>NZ_KI912410.1:0-228428 GCF_000518265.1 Actinomadura oligospora ATCC 43269
GGGGTGGGAGGGGAGGGCCAGGGGGTGGGGGGTGAGGGGGGTGGTGGCTAGGAGGAGAGTGGCGAGGAGAGGGTTCACGGATCTCCTTTGCGGGACGGCGGGGATGGCCACGGTGCGTCGTCAAGACGTATCAGAGGGTGGCCGCGAGTGCTCGGACCGCGGGGGATTCGGCGCCGTCCGTTATCGGACAGAGGCGCAGCGTGGTGGGGGCCACGCGGGGCGGGGGCATCGGCGCAGGCAGAGGCCCCTAAACTGGAAGTAACTCTCCGCCTCGTCCGTACCGCGAAAGGCGCTGTTGGTGGCAGTAGACCAGTCCTTTGACACCGTTCTCGTCGTCGACTTCGGCGCGCAGTACGCGCAGCTGATCGCCCGGCGCGTCCGTGAGTGCAACGTGTTCTCCGAGATCGTCCCGTCGACCATGTCGGCGTCGGAGATGCTCGCGAAGAAGCCGAAGGCGATCATCCTGTCCGGCGGCCCGGCCTCGGTGTACGAGGAAGGGGCCCCGGCCGCGCAGGAGGGCCTGTTCGACATCGGCGTCCCGACGCTGGGCATCTGCTACGGCCACCAGGTGATGGCCCAGGCGCTCGGCGGCACGGTCGCCAACTCCGAGGTCGCCGAGTACGGCGGCGCCGAGATCGCGCTGGCCGCCACGCCGGGCACGCTGCTCGAGGGGCTCCCCGCGAGGCAGAAGGTGTGGATGTCGCACCGCGACTACGTGTCGGCCGCGCCCGAGGGCTTCACGGTCACGGCGTCCACCGACGTCACCCCGGTCGCGGGCATGGAGGACCGGGAGCGCGGCCTCTACGGCGTCCAGTTCCACCCCGAGGTGCTGCACACCGAGCACGGGATGGAGGTGCTCCGCCGGTTCCTCTACGAGGGCGCGGGCTGCCGTCCCGGGTGGACGATGGTCAACATCGCCGAGGAGTCGATCGAGGAGGTCCGCAAGCAGGTCGGGGACAAGCGGGCGATCTGCGGGCTGTCCGGCGGCGTGGACTCGGCGGTCGCGGCGGCGCTCGTCCAGCGCGCCATCGGATCCCAGCTGACCTGCGTGTTCGTCGACCACGGGCTGCTGCGCAAGGGCGAGGCCGAGCAGGTCGAGAAGGACTTCGTCGCCGCCACCGGCGTCAACCTGCACGTCGTGGACGCCCAGGAGCGGTTCCTCACCGCGCTGGACGGCGTCACCGACCCCGAGACCAAGCGGAAGATCATCGGCCGCGAGTTCATCCGGGTGTTCGAGGAGGCCGCGCGGGAGATCGTCGGCACCTCCGCCGAGGAGGTCGAGTTCCTCGTCCAGGGCACCCTGTACCCGGACGTGGTGGAGTCGGGCGGCGGCACCGGCGCGGCCAACATCAAGTCCCACCACAACGTCGGCGGCCTGCCCGAGGACCTGCAGTTCACGCTGGTCGAGCCGCTGCGCACGCTGTTCAAGGACGAGGTCCGCGCGCTCGGCGAGCAGCTCGGCCTGCCCGCCGAGATCGTCTGGCGGCAGCCCTTCCCCGGCCCCGGCCTCGGCATCCGGATCATCGGCGCCGTGAACCGCGAGCGGCTGGACATCCTGCGCGACGCCGACGCGATCGCCCGCGAGGAGCTGACCCGCGCCGGCCTCGACCGCGAGATCTGGCAGTTCCCGGTCGTGCTGCTCGCCGACGTCCGCTCGGTCGGCGTCCAGGGCGACGGCCGCACCTACGGCCACCCGGTCGTGCTGCGCCCGGTGACCAGCGAGGACGCCATGACCGCCGACTGGGCCCGGCTGCCCTACGACGTCCTGTCGAAGATCTCCACCCGGATCACCAACGAGGTCCGCGAGGTCAACCGCGTCGTCGTCGACGTCACCAGCAAGCCCCCGGGCACCATCGAGTGGGAGTGACCCTCCCGGCGACCTGCCGCCCGGAGGGTCCGCCTTCCGCGTCGTCCGCCGGGCGGCCGGTGGCGCGCTCGCGCGGTGGCGGGCGCGGCCGCGTGGTTTGAGTTTGTGGGAAGGCCCCGGACGGTTGTCCGGGGCCTTTCCGCGTTGACGGGCGATCAGGGGTCGGGCGACCCGTGGACGGGACGCGGCGCGGTCGGGCGGTGCCTGGACGGGGATGCGGTCCAGGTGGGACCGCCGCGAGCCTGGCCCGGGGCTGGGCGGTGCGTGGACGGGGACGCCGTGCGGGTGGGCGTTGGCGGGCGCGCTGGTCGTGGTGCGGGCGCAGGTCTGGCCGTGGCGGCGTCGGCGTCCGCCGAGCGGCTGGGTGCTGTCGGCTGGGCGGAGGGCCTTACCCTCGGCGTCGTCCGTGACGGCGGCGCGCCCGTCCTGGTCGGCATCCTGGTGGACACCCCCGATGGTGGGAGCTTGCGGGGGTGGGGGACGGCCTGTGACGTGCGAGAGCCCGGCTCGGAGGACTCCGGTCCGGGCTCTGGTGGCGCGTGGTGTTCTTCCGGCCGAAGGACTTCACCTTCGGGCTGGGAAGGGGCGGGCGTCAGACCGTGGCGGGGGCGAGGGCCTCTTCGGCCTCGAGGGTGAGGGCGGCGGCGTGGACGACGGAGGCGATCTTCAGGGCCTCCTGGATCTGCTCGCGCGGCATGCCCGCGTCGCGCAGGACCTTCTCGTGCGAGTCCAGGCACTTGCCGCAGCCGTTGATCGCGGAGACGGCGAGGCACCAGAGCTCGAAGTCGGTCTTCTCGACGCCCGGCTTGCCGATGATGTTCATCCGCAGGCCCGCGCGCAGCGTCTCGTAGGTGTCGTCGCTCAGCAGGTGCGTCGAGCGGTAGTAGATGTTGTTCATCGCCATGATGGACGCGGCGGCCTTGGCCGCGTCGAACGCCTCGGCCGACAGGTAGTCGGCGGCGTCGTCGGCGATCTCGCGGACGACCCGGGCGTTGCGGCTGGCCAGGGCGGAGACGAGCACCGTGCCCCAGAGCTGCTGCTCGGACAGCGACGAGGTGGTCGTCACCGAGCCCAGGTTCAGCTTGGTGTCCTTGGCGTAGTCGGGGAGGGCGGCCTTCAGCGCGTCGACGCTCATGTCGGGTTCCTTTCGGGGACGGCTGCGGCCGGCCGCGGTCGTCCGCGACCGGCCGCTTCCTCGGGTGCCGCGATGCGCGCGGCGGGCGCCGCACGTCAGGCGGCGTCGCCGCGCGCCGCGGCCGTGCCGCTGATCATGCGGCGGTGCCGCGGGTTGGGCGGCGGGGTGGGGCAGGGGAGGGTCAGGCGTCCGCGCCGGCCATCAGCTTGGCGGCGTCGAGGGTGTCCTCGCCCTTGTTCCAGTTGCAGGGGCACAGCTCGTCGCTCTGCAGGGCGTCGAGGACCCGGAGGACCTCCTTGACGTTCCGGCCGACCGAGCCCGCGGTGACCATCGAGAACTGGATCTCGTTGTTCGGGTCGACGATGAAGGTGGCGCGCTGGGCGACGCCGTCCGGGGTGAGGATGCCGAGCTCGGAGGTGAGCTCGCGGTTCAGGTCCGACAGCATCGGGAACGGGAGCTCGCGCAGGTCCGGGTGGTCCTTGCGCCACGCGAAGTGGACGAACTCGTTGTCGACGGACGCGCCGAGGACCTGGGCGTCACGGTCGGCGAACTCCTCGTTGAGGCGGCCGAACTCGGCGATCTCGGTCGGACAGATGAAGGTGAAGTCCTTCGGCCAGAAGAACACCACGCGCCACTTGCCCTCGTAGGTCTTGTGGTTGATCGTCTCGAAGGCGTTGTCCGCGTCCAGCGAGACGCAGGCGGTCAGCTCGTACTCGGGGAACTGGTCTCCGACGGTAAGCACGCAGGGCTCCTTTGGTTTGCGACTCCGAAAGGACGGCCACGCGCGGCGGCGGGACACGTCCTGGCAGGTCAGGCCGTGGGGGAGCCATCTCGGTCATGCCCCCCGCCGACCGACGATGACCAGGGTGCACCAGGTACGGTGAAAAGAGAAATCGGATCAGTGTGACTCGAGTGATAGGAGTTGGCTATCAGCCGTCCGACCGTCGCCCAGCTGCGGGCGTTCCTGGCGCTGGCCGAGTACCTGCACTTCCGGGACGCGGCGGCGGCCCTCCGGATGAGCCAGCCCGCGCTGTCGGGGTCCGTGGCCGCGCTGGAGGAGGCGCTGAACACCCGGTTGGTGGAGCGTACGACACGCAGGGTGCTCCTGACACCCGCCGGGGAGCGGGTCGCGCGCCGCGCCGAGACCGTCATGGCCGAGCTGGACCGGCTGGTCGAGGACGTCGAGGCGGTCCGCGGGCCGCTGGTCGGGCCGCTGCGGCTCGGCGTGATCCCGACGGTCGCGCCGTACCTGCTGCCGGTCGTCCTGCCGCACCTGGCCGCGCGGTTCCCCGAGCTTGAGTTGTCGGTGCACGAGGAGCAGACCGGTGAGATCACCGGCGAGCTGCTCGCCGGACGGCTGGACGTGATCCTGCTGGCGTTGCCCGTCCCGGCGTCCGGGGTGACCGAACTCACCCTCTACGACGAGGACTTCGCGCTCGTCGCGCCCGCCGGGGCGGAGCTGCCGCCGCTGGTCGAGCGGGACACGCTGAACGACCTGGACGTGATCCTGCTGAACGAGGGCCACTGCCTGCGCGACCAGGCCCTGGACGTGTGCCGCGAGGTCGGCGCGCGCGCCGGGTCCGCGACGTACGCGACGAGCCTGTCCACGCTCGTCCAGCTGGTGGCGGGCGGGCTGGGCGTGACGCTCGTCCCCGAGACCGCGCTCGCCGTCGAGACGCGCCGGGCCGCGGGCCTCTCCGAGCACCGCTTCGCCGCGCCCGCGCCGTCCCGCCGGATCGGGCTGGCGTACCGGAGCACCTCGGCCCGCCCGGACGAGTTCGCGACGCTCGCCGAGGCGCTCCGCGAGGCCGTCGCCAAGGAGTGGCCGGGCCTGCGAACCGGCGGCTGACCAGGGGGGACAGGGCGCGCGGGGACGCGCCACGGTCGGGTCAAGTCTGGGTCAGGGGGCGGCCTGGCGATGACGATCCGGGCCTGCCCGGTCACCAGGTGTGACCATCCTGGAGGCATGTCCCCGAAGCTCAGCGTGGTCGTCCCGTTCCGCAACGCCGAGGAACACCTCGACGCCTGCCTCACGGCTCTCGCCGAGCAGCGGCTGCGTGACCTGGAGGTCGTCCTGGTGGACGCCGGGTCGGACGACGCGGGCGCGGTCGTGGCCAAGGAGATGGCCGCCCGGGACGGCCGTTTCCGTCTCGTCGAGCAGCCCGAGTCCGAGCCCGACGGATCGGACAGGCCGGACGCTGAGCACTCGTCTCTGGACGATGCTCAGCCGGTCTCCCCGGGAGGGTTGGACGCGGCGCGGGACGCGGGGGTCGCGGCTGCGGACGGGAGGCTGCTCGCCTTCGTGGACGCCGCCGACGTCGTCCCTTCGGCGTTCTTCGCCGTCCTCGCGGCGTCCCTGGACCGGACCGGGGCCGATCTCGCGGTGTCCGGGCGGACGAACGTCGAGCGCACGAGCCTGCTCCGGAGCCCCAGGCTGATGCACGATCCGGGCCTGGCGGGGAAGGTGTTCCGGCGGAGCTTCTGGGAGCGCGGCGGCCTGACCTGCGCGAACGGGGAACGTTCGACGGCGGTCCGGGCTCTTGCGCTCGCGGAGAAGATCGACGTGCTGGACGTCGCGTACCCGTCCGCGCGAGGCCGCCGGGGCGAGCCGCGCCCCCTGGGCGAGCGGCATTCCATGGCCGAGCGGCGGGCCCTGACCGAGCGGCTGGCCACGGCGAGCGCCGATCGCGACTTCCTGAGCCGCGAGGCTCCGGGCGCGGTCCGGTTCTATGACGAGCACGTGCTGGTCCGGATCGAGCTGGCCGCGCTGATGTCCGCGCTGGCCCGCGCGGACGAGGCGGAGCGCGCCGCGCTGACGGCGCTCGGCGCGGAGATCGCCGGACGGCTCGTCCCGTCCGTCCCCGCCGGGCTGCCCGCGCTGACCCGGCTCAAGCTGCACCTCCTCACCCGGGGGCTGGGCGGCGAGCTGCTGGAGGTCGTCCGGCACGAGCTCGCGGGGGAGGCCGTGAACGTGCCGGTGGTGCGGCGGGGCCGCCGGGCCCGCTGGTTCGCCTGCCACCCCTACTTCGAGGACGCGTCGCTCGGCGTTCCCGCGCACGTGTACGACGTGACCGACGAGATGCGGCCGGTCGCGCGCGTCGACAGCCTCGTCTGGGCCGGGGACCGGCTGCGCGTCGAAGGGCACGCCTACATCCCGATGCTGGACGCCGAGGGCAGCCGCATCCGGCTATGGCTCCTCGCGAGCGGACGGCCCGGACTGGTGCGCGTCCCGGTCCGGCGGACGCGCCGTCCCGACGTGACCGCGGCGTCCGGGCAGACCGCGTCTTGCTACGACGACTCGGGGTTCACCGCGGAGATCGATCCGGCGGCGCTGAAGCTGCTCGGCCGCTGGCGCACCGGCGACTGGCGGCTCTGCGTGGAGATCGCGACGCAGGGCGTGCACCGGCGGCGGACGCTCGCGCCCCCGAGGGCGGGCGAGCGGTGGCCGCTGGACCGCCCGCTGTCCTCCGAGGTCCGGCTGCAGACGATCGCGGCGGACGGCCGCCAGCTGCTGCGGATCAGGACGAGCGACGCCGTCCTGACCGGGCACGGCCGGAGCGGCGACCACCTGGAGGTCCGGGGCGTGCTGCTCGACGACCCGGGCCCGAAGGCGTGCCTGACGGCGACCGCGCGCGGCCTCGCCAAGGTCCGGGCGAGGATCGATCGGGTCGAGCGGATCGACGACGAGGCGGCCGGCGGCGTCGCGTTCCGCGCGCGGCTGCCGCTCGCCGACCTCACCGCCGTCCGCGCCGACTGGTCGTTCGCGGTCACCGGCGGGCTGAAGGTGATCGTCCCGGCGGACGTCCGCGAGGGCCGGTACGCCGTGGACGACGCCGAGTTCGCGCTGACCGTGTCGCGCTCCGGCGACCTCTGCGGGATCAGCCGCGCGCCGCACCTGGTCCTGACCGAGGCGTTCTGGCGGGCCGACGGCACCCTGCACCTGGCCGGGACCTGCGCCGATCCCGGTTCCAGCCCGGACGTCCTGACGATCCGGCGGCACGACTCGGGGGAGCGGTACACGATCCCGCTGAGCTGGCAGGGACGGTTGTTCGTCGGGACGCTCACGCCGCGCCGGATGCGGTCGCTCGGGCTCGACCGTCCACTCGTCCCGGGGCGCTGGGAGCTGCTCGCGGGCGAGCGTCCGGTGCTCGCCGAGCGCCGTCCCGCCGCCGGGCTCCCCGGGCCGCGCGTCAGCGGACGGCACGAGCTGACGCTGCTCGCGGGCGGGGACGGGGCCGTCCGGCTCAAGGTCCGGACGGCGCTCGGCGAGGAGGAGCGCGGCGCGTACCGGCAGGCCCGGATCCAGCGTCGCCACTATGCCGCCCAGCGCGTCCGTCCCGTCCGTGACCTGGTCGTCTTCGACTCGTACCGGGGACGCCAGTACTCGTGCAATCCGCGCGGGCTGCACGACGAGCTCCGGCGGCGGCGCAGCGATCTCGACTGCGTCTGGGTGACCCGGAACGCCGACTTCGGCACGCCCACCGGGGCGCGGACCGTCCTCGCCGGGAGCCGCGAGCACTACGAGGTGATGGCCGCCGCCCGCTACGTGTTCGGGAACTGGTCGCAGCCGGAGTGGTTCGCCAAGCGCGACGGCCAGACCTACGTGCAGTGCTGGCACGGGACGCCGCTGAAGAGGATCGGCTGGGACGTCGCCGACCGGCCCGAGCGGCGCGCCGGGAGGCGGCCCTGGATGGAGCACGACGTCCCGCAGTGGGACCTGCTGCTCGCCCAGAACTGGTTCTCCGTGCCGCACTTCCGCCGCGCGTTCGGCTACGACGGCGAGCTGCTGGTCAGCGGGTATCCGCGCAACGACATCTTCGCCAGCGCGCACCGCGAGCGGATGGCCGACGCCGTCCGGCTGCGGCTCGGCATCCCGTCCGGCAAGCGCGTCGTCATGTACGCGCCGACCTGGCGGAACGACGCGCGGGGCGCAGGACGCGGGTTCCGGCCCGCGCTCGATCTCGCGCGCATGTCCGCCGCGCTCGGACCGCGCCACGTCCTGCTGCTGCGCACCCACCACCTGGTCACCGGCCGGACGCCCGTCCCGGCGGACGCCGCCGTCCTGGACGTCTCGTCCTATCCGGACATCGCCGAGCTGTACCTGGTCGCGGACGTGCTGGTCACGGACCACTCGTCGGCGATGTTCGACTTCGCCGTGACCGGCAGGCCGATCCTGTTCCACCCGCAGGAGGACGAGCCGGGCGGCGGTCTCTACATCGACCTGGAGGCCGAGGCCCCGGGCCCGGTGCTGCGCACCCAGGACGACCTGACCGACGCCCTCCGCGCGCTGGACACGGTCGTCCCCGCCTACGCCGCCCGCTACACCGCCTTCCAGGACCGCTACTGCCCCCACGACGACGGACGCGCCGCCGCGCGCGTCCTGGACGCGATCCTCTGACCCCTGCCCCGTCCCCCTCCAGACGAACCTGACCGCTGACGCCCCGTCCTCTGGCCCGCATCACCCTGGAGCGCCCTGTGGCACCGAAGATCAGCATCGTCGTCCCGTTCCACGACGTGGAGGAGTACCTGGAGGAGTGCCTGGTCTCGCTCGCCCGGCAGACCCTCGACGACCTCGAGGTCGTCATGGTGGACGACGGGTCGCCGGACAACTGCGCGGTCATCGCCAAGGCGTTCGCCGACCGGGACCCGCGGTTCCGGCTCGTCCAGCAGGAGAACCAGGGGCTCGGGCCCGCGCGCAACACCGGCGTCCGGCACGCGACCGGCGAGTACCTCGCGTTCGTGGACAGCGACGACGTGGTCGCCCGGTACGCCTACGAGCTGATGACCGGGAGCCTGGACCGGACGGGGTCCGACATGGCGTGCGGGAACGTCCGCCGCTTCAACGACGCGCGGACCTGGCAGTGCTGGGCGCACCGGGAGCCGTGCGCGCGGAGCGTCGAGCGGACGCACGTGTCCCGGCAGCACGACCTCATGCAGGACCGGATGGTCTGGAACAAGGTGTTCCGGCGCTCGTTCTGGGACGAGCGGGAGCTGAGCTTCCCCGGCATCCTCTACGAGGACTCGCCGGTCATGGTCGCCGCGCACGTCCTGGCGACGTCCGTGGACGTGTTCTCGCAGCCCGTCTACTACTGGCGTGAGCGCCAGGGATCCATCACGAAGAGGAAGGCCGAGCCGGCCAACCTGGAGGACCGCATGACGTCGGTCCGCCTCGTGCACGCCTTCCTGGACGAGCACGACCCCGCGCTCAAGGTCGCCTACGACCGGTACGCGCTGGACGTGGACCTCGGCGTCCTCACCGAGAGCCTCCTCCTCGCGACGGGCGAGGAGCGCGAGCGGATCGTCGCCCTCGGCGTCGGCTGCCTCCGGGACTCCGCGCCCGGGGCCCGCGCGTCGCTGCCGATGCGCAAACGGCTCCGGTTCCACCTGCTGGAACGCCGGATGGTGCCGGAACTGCTGGAGGTCCTGCGGTTCGAGAGGACCGGCGACCGGGACACGGCGGCCGTCCGGCGCGGGGTGTTCCGGCACCGCTGGTACCTGGACTATCCGTACTTCGGGGACGTCGCGCGCGGCGTCCCGGACGAGGTGTACGACGTCACCGACGAGCTGAGGCTGTGGGCGTACGTGGACGACGTGCGCTGGGAGGACGGGCGGCTCCGGATCGATGGGCACGCGCACTTCTCGCGGATCCCCGCAGCCTCTCCGCGTGACCTGAAGATGAGCCTCTGGCTTCAGGACCGGCACGGAGGGCGGCGGATCGAGCTTCCGCACGAGCGGGTCGTCCGGCCTGACGTGACGGCCGCGTCCGGGCAGTCGGCCGCGGACTACGCCCACTCGGGCTTCACCTTCCTGCTGGACCCGGACCGCCTCAGGAAGGCCGGTCACCGGCACGGGACGACCTGGGAACTGCACGTCGCCGTGGACGCGCAGGGCATGCGCGGCGAGCGCCGGGTCGGCCCTCCGAAGCGTCCCCGCGCGGGCTGGGCACCCGCGCGGACGCTCACCCGCGGCGCTACCGGGCGCGGTGCCGTCGGCCGTGGCGAGGCCGGGCGCGGTGAGGGCGGGCGCTTCAGGGTGCAGCCGTGTTTCGATCCGGACGGGTTCGTCGTGCAGGTGAAGCCGGAACGGGCGCTCGTCCTCGGGCACCGGATCACCGAGGACGGCGCGCTGCGCCTGGACGGCTGGACGTCCGTCGCCCTCGGCGGGACGCCGGTCGTCCGGGTGTGGCGGCAGCACGGGCAGGGGCTGGTCGAGAGGCCCCTCCAGGACGTGATGCCGGAGGACGGCGGGAAGCGGTTCACTGTCGACCTGCCGCTGGACGAGCTGCTCCCCGACCCGTCCGCCGAGGACCGCGTCTCCCGCGCGACCCGCATCAGCGACGGCGTGAACTGGGAGTTCCGGCTGTGCGGCGCGGACAAGCCGATCCGGATCATGTTCGCAGACGGGGTGGGCGAGGCGCGCTACCCGGTCGGCGCGCAGGACTTCGCGCTGACGCGGACGCGGTACGGCAACGTCCGGGGCGTCGAGCGGTTCCGGCGTCCGGTGGTCACCGGCGTCGGCTGGGCGGACGGCGACGACCGGCTCGTGCTGACCGGCGAGATGTCGGCGGGGCCTGTCCCGGGCGAGCTGATCGTCCGGCGGCGGCGGTCGAACGAGGAGTACCGCGTCCCGCTGACCTGGGACGATCACGCGTTCCGCGTCGAACTGACCCCCGGCCGGATGCCGCTGTTCGGCTCCGGACGTCCGCTCGGCAGCGGCGTCTGGGACCTCGTCGTCGGCTCCGAGATCGGCGAGACCATGGTCGTGATGGAGCGTGCGGCCATCCCCGGCCTGCCCGATCCGAGGGTCGCCGGGCTGCACGAGATCGCGTTCGGCCTGCACCAGGGCGACGCGCTCGCCCTCAACGTCCGGCAGGACCTCGCGGACGACGAGCGCGGCCACCACGCGCAGCGGCGCATCCAGGAGGACGAGTACCCGCGCATGCGCGAGCGTCCGCTGCGCGACCTCGCCGTCTTCGACTCGTACGAAGGCGTCCAGTACTCGTGCAGCCCGCGCGCGGTGTTCGAGGAGCTCCGGCGGCGGCGTCCGGACGTCGAGTGCGTGTGGGTGACGCGGGACGGGCAGTTCGACGTGCCGGACGGCGCCCGCGCGGTGCTGATGGGGAGCCGCGAGCACTACGAGGTCATGGCGCGGGCGCGCTGGATCGTCGGGAACTACGGCCAGCTGCCGTGGTTCGTGAAGCGCGCGGGCCAGACCTACCTGCAGACCTGGCACGGGACGCCCCTCAAGCGGCTCGCCCACGACCTGCGCGACATGCCGTACAAGCGCACCGAGACGCTCGACTGGATGGCGCGCGAGGTCCCGCGCTGGGACGTCCTGATCTCGCCGAACCCGTTCACCACGTCGATCATGCGGCGCGCGTTCCGGTACGACGGCGAGATCCTGGAGACCGGGTACCCGCGCAACGACCTGCTGAGTTCGCCGGACGGCGACGCGATCGCGGCGCGCGTCCGGGAACGGCTCGGAATTCCGGAGGGGAAGCGGGTCGTCCTCTACGCCCCGACCTGGCGGGACGACCACCACCTCGCGCCGGGCCGCCGCGCGTTCTCGCTCGAACTCGACCTCGCTCGGCTGCGCGAACGGCTCGGCGACGACCACGTCCTCCTCGTCCGGGCGCACTACCTGATCACCGACCGGACGTGGTCGGACTCCGACGGGTTCGTGATCGACGTGTCCCGGTACGGGGAGATCGCCGAGCTGTACCTCGCCGCGGACGTCCTGGTCACCGACTACTCGTCCGCGATGTTCGACTTCGCCGTCACCGGCAGGCCGATCGTGTTCTACGCCTACGACCTGGAGGCGTACCGCGACACCGTCCGCGGCTTCTACCTCGACTTCGAGGCGGAGGCCCCGGGCCCGGTCGTCCGGACGTCCGAGGAGGTCGCCGAGGCCCTCGCCGACCTCGACACCGCCTGCGCGCCCCACGCCGACGCCTACGCGGCCTTCCGCGCCACCTACTGCCCCCACGACGACGGCCACGCCGCCTCCCGCGCGCTAGACCGCCTCCTCGCCAACTAACCCGCGCGCGTGGAGGTGGCGGCGTTCGGGTTGGTCAGGGGTGCTGCGGGACGTCGTGGGTGAGCGGGTGGGCTTCTGGGGGGCGGTGGGCGCGGACGATCAGGGTCGTGCCGGACAGGCCGTGCAGGGGGAGGAGGTCCTCGGCCTGGACGATCCAGCCGAGGACGCGGTCGGCGGCCGGGTGGCGTGTCCGGGTCTCCCAGCCCGCGACGTGGTGGCGGCGCAGGCGGGCGAGCGGGCGCAGCAGCACGTTCCAGTTCCACAGCCGCTCGATGACCAGGCCCGCCCCGGTGAGCAGCGCGGTCAGCGCGTCGCGACCGTAGCGGCGGACGTGCCCGGCGGCCAGGTCGTGCGTCGACCAGAGCCGCATGTCGTGGGGGACGGCCACCAGGGCCGTCCCGCCCGGACGCAGCACGCGCGTGATCTCGGCGGCGGCGGCGTGGTCGTTCTCGACGCGGGCGAGGATGTCGAAGGCGACCGCGAGGTCGATGGTCCCCGACGGCAGCGGCAGGTGGCACATGTCGGCGCGCAGCGCGTCCACGCCGAGGGCGAGCGCGGCGGACGGGTCGGGGGCGAGCGCGGTGGTGCGCCAGCCGTTCCCGCGCAGCTGGAGGGTGTCCCGGCCGTCGCCGCAGCCGAGGTGCGCGGCGTGGCCGGGCGGGCCGAGGCGGCGCAGCTCGCGTGACAGGATCGCCCGCCGCTCCCGGTACCACCAGGCGTCACGGGGATGCGCCGGTCCGGCGGGCCGTCCATCGAGGGTGTGCACGGGTCAAGCCGACCGGAACACGCCCGCGCACCGCCAACGTCGCGACCGTAACCCGGACGATCATTGACCTCCCCTTGGCGATCCGATCGGGATGCGCGGCCTCCGCCGACCCCAGCCCGTGCCCGGAGGTCAGTGGCGGCGTCGGCGCAGGAGGTAGATGAGGGCCAGCAGGAACGCGACGGCCCCGGCGACCGGGAGGGCCCGCTTCACGACGGACGGACCGGCGACCTCCAGCAGGTTGATCGCGTCGTCCTCGCGGCGCGGGTGGATCCGGGTGACCGGCGCGGGCACGGCGTCCTGGCCGCTACTTTCCTCTGCCGCCCGGTTCTCGGGGACGTCCTGCTCGACGGGGCTGACCGGACGCGGGCGCGGGACGGTCGGCACCGGCGGCGTCTCGGCGGGCGTCTCGGCGGGCGTCTCGGCGGGCGTCTCGTCCTCGGACGGGGTCTCGTCGGGCTGCGGCGCGGCGGGCCGCTCGACGACCTCCGGACGCGTCGCCTGGGCCGTCTTCGCCTCGGCCACCTGCTTCACCGGCTCGGAAGCGTCGTCGTCGGAGGCGGCGAGTTCCTCGGCGAGGGCCTTGGCGAAGCGGCCGATGAGCTTCCCGCCCACCTCGGACAGGATGTTCCGGCCGAACTGCGCCGGACGGCCCGTCACGTTCAGCTTGGTGTGGACGATCACGCGGGTCGTGCCGTCCTCGTCGTGCAGCCGGGCCTGGACGGTCGCGTTGGCGGTGCCGGAGCCGCGCGCCTCCTTGGCGCGCGCGTCGATCGTGAGGGACCGGGAGCCCTCGTCCGCGACGACGATCCGGGCGACGCCGCGGTAGGTGATCGTCATGGCGCCGACCCGCACCCGGAGCCGTCCCTGGTACTCCTCGTCGGCCGCCGAGTCGAGGGTCGCGCCCGGCATGCACAGCGCGACGCGCTCCACGTCGAGCAGCACCGACCAGGCCCGCTCCACCGGGACGGGGACGGTGAATTCGTGGTCGAGCTCCATGGTTTCGGGTCCTTCTCTTCGTCCGGGGGTTGACGTGACCCTACGTTCCCCCGGTCGCTCCCCGCCAGACGGGGACGTGCGGCGTGCGCGTTCAGGGCACACGGGCGGGCGCACGGCCGGACACCTCCGGCCGTGCGCCCGATCGCGTCAGCGGGTGGTCGCGGCGGTCAGCGCGCGGCGGGTGAGGACGCGGGCCAGGTGCCTCCGGTAGTCGGCGGATCCGTGCAGGTCGGCCGGTGGTTCAGTGCCCTCGGCGGCATGCTCGGACGCCTCGCGCAACGCGCTGTCGGACAGCGTCCCGCCGCCGAGACGTTCCTCGACGGCGGACGCGCGGAGCGGCACCGATCCCATGTTCGTGAGCCCGATCCGGACGTCCTCCACCGCGCCCTGGACGCGCCGGACCGCGCACGCGACCCCGACGATCGCCCACGCCTGCGCCGTCCGGTGGAACTTCTCGTAGTGGAAACCCCAGCCCGGACCCGGCTTCCGGATGCGGACGCCGGTGAGCAGCTCGTCCGGTTCCAGCGCGGTGGTCATCCAGTCCACGAAGAACTCGCGGGCGGGGATCTCGCGGTCGCCGCCGGACGCCGAGCGCGCGAGCATCACCACGTCCAGGGCGAGCGCCACGGCGGGCAGGTCACCGGCCGGGTCGGCGTGCGCGAGCGAGCCGCCGAACGTGCCGCGGTGCCGGACGGCCGGGTCCGCGACGGTCGCGGTCGCGGCGGCGACCAGCGGCGCGTGCTCCCGGACGAGCGGGTCGCGCACGACCTGGTGGTGCGTCGCGGTCGCGCCGATGACGATCGCGTCGCCGTCGTCCCGGATCTCGCGCAGCTCCGCGACGCGGTCGAGGTCGACCAGGGCGTCGGGGTAGGCGAGGCGCAGCCGCAGCAGCGGCATGAGCGACTGCCCTCCGGCGAGGACCTTGGCGTCCTCGCCCGCGTCGGGCAGCATCCGGACGGCCTCGTCCAGCGACTCCGGACGCAGGTACTCGAAGGTCGGGGGGATCACCGTGCGCCTCCCTCGCGCAGCGCCGTCCAGACGCGTTCGGGCGTGCAGGGCATCGGGACGTCGCGGACGCCGGACGGGCGCAGCGCGTCCACGATCGCGTTGACCACGGCCGGGGTCGAGGCGATCGTGCCCGCCTCGCCCACGCCCTTCACGCCGAGCGGGTTCCCGGCGGCGGGGGTCTCGGTGCGGTCGGTCGTGAAGTGCGGCAGGTCGGCCGCGGACGGCAGCAGGTAGTCGGCCATCGTGGTCGTCGTGAGGTTGCCGTCCGCGTCGTACACGGCCTCCTCGTAGAGGGCCTGTGCGATGCCCTGGGCGAGGCCGCCGTGCACCTGCCCTTCCACGATCATCGGGTTCACGACCGTCCCGACGTCGTCCACGGCCACGTACTCGCGGATCTTCGTGAAGCCGGTCTCGGTGTCGACCTCGACCGCGCACAGGTGGGTGCCGTGCGGGAACGAGAAGTTGTCCGGGTCGTGGGTGACGTCGGAGTCGAGGGTCGGCTCGACGCCTTCCGGGAGGTCGTGCGCGGCGAACGCGGCCTGCGAGACCTCCTGGATCGACAGGCCCGCCGCCTCGACGCCCCGGACGCTGAACCGTCCGCCGCCGAAGTCCAGGTCGTCCTCGGACGCCTCCAGCAGGTGCGCGGCGATGGCCTTCGCCTTCTCCACGACCTTGTCGCAGGCCCGGTACAGCGCGACGCCGCCGACCGCGAGCGACCGCGACCCGTAGGTGTCCATGCCCTTCGGGGACACCGCGGTGTCACCGTGCAGCACCTTCACGTCCTCGAACGGGACGCCGAGCCGGTCCGACGCGATCTGCGCCCAGGCGGTCTCGTGGCCCTGCCCGTGCGCGGACGACCCGGTCACGACCTCGACCTTCCCGGACGGCAGGACGCGCACCGACGCGTGCTCCCAGCCGCCCGCGCCGTACGACAGCGAGCCGAGCACCCGGGACGGCGCGAGCCCGCACATCTCGGTGTAGGTCGAGACGCCGATGCCGAGCTGCACCGGGTCCCGCCGCTCGCGCCGGTCCTTCTGCTCGGCGCGCAGCTTGTCGTACTCGAACAGCGCGAGGGCCTTCTCGGT
The DNA here is from genome assembly GCF_000518265.1 of Actinomadura oligospora ATCC 43269. Lineage (GTDB taxonomy): Bacteria > Actinomycetota > Actinomycetes > Streptosporangiales > Streptosporangiaceae > Spirillospora > Spirillospora oligospora. The sequence continues at coordinate 15,894 of NZ_KI912410.1, forward strand.
CGCGGCCTCGTAGTTGCCGGTGTCGTAGGTGAGCCCGGCGATCGTGTCGTACGGGAACTCCTCGTGCCTGATCCAGTTGCGGCGGCGCACCTCGATCGGGTCGACGCCGAGTTCGGCCGCCAGCTCGTCCATGAGCCGCTCGATCGCGAACGTCGCCTCGGGACGTCCCGCGCCCCGGTAGGCGTCCGTCGGGGTCTTGTTCGTGAACACGCCCGTGCAGGTGAAGGAGTACGCGTCCATCTTGTAGATGCCGTTGAACATGAACGCGCCGAGCAGCGGGACCCCGGGCGTGACCAGCATCAGGTACGCGCCCATGTCGGCGAGCAGCTCGACCTTCAGGCCCTTGATGATCCCGTCCCGGTCGGCCGCGAGGGTCACCTTCTGGATCTGGTCGCGTCCGTGGTGGGCGGCCATGTTGCCCTCGCTGCGCGACTCCGTCCACTTCACCGGGCGTCCGAGGCGGCGCGCGAGCAGCAGCGCGAGCACCTCCTCGCCGTACACCTGGAGCTTCGACCCGAACCCGCCGCCGACGTCGGGCGCGACGACCCGGATCCGGTGCTCGGGGATCTCGGTGACCACCGACAGCATCAGCCGCAGGATGTGCGGGATCTGCGTGGCCGAGTGGAGCGTGAAGTCCATCGTGGGGCCCGAGCCGTCGGGCTCGCAGAGGACCGCGCGCGGCTCCATCGCCGTCGGGATCAGCCGCTGCTGGACGAACCGCCGCTCCAGCACGACGGGCGCGTCCCGCATCGCGGCGTCCAGGTCACCCTGCTCGAACACCCACGTGTAGGACGCGTTCGTCCCCATGTCGGAGTGGACGAGGTCGGCTCCCTCCTGGACGGCCTGTTCCATGTCCACGACCGGGGGAAGCGGCGTGTAGTCGACGTCGATGTCCTCCAGCGCGTCCACGGCCGAGTACCGGTCGCGCGCCACCACGCACGCGACGGGCTCGCCCGCGTACCGGACCTCGTCGACCGCCATCGGCGGATGCGCGGGGAGCTTCATGTCCTCGGTGACCTGCCACGCGCACGGCAGCGCGCCCTGCTCCTCGGCGAGGTCCTTGCCCGAGAGGACGGCCACGACGTTCGGCCTGCGCTTGGCCGCCTCGACGTCGACGTTGTCGATGCGGGCGTGCGCGTGGGGGCTGCGCAGGTACGCCACGTGCAGCGTTCCGGCGGGGGTGAGGTTGTCGGTCCAGCGCGTCCGCCCGGTGATCAGGCGCGTGTCCTCGGACCGGAGCCTGGCATGCCCGATCTCGGTCACGATGTCACCTCGCGTCCGCGCATCTCGGTGGCCGCGCTCCGGACGGCCCGCACGATGTTCTGGTAGCCCGTGCAGCGGCACAGGTTGCCTTCCAGGCCCTCCCGGACCTCCTGCTCGGACGGGTCGGGGTTGTCCCGCAGCAGGTCGAGCGAAGCCATGATCATTCCAGGGGTGCAGTACCCGCACTGGAGCGCGTGCGCGCGATGGAACGCCTGCTGCAGCGGGTGGTCGCCGGTCCCGTCGAGGCTCAGCCCCTCGACGGTCGTGACCGGGAGCCCGTCCGCCTGGACGGCCAGGACCGAGCAGCTCTTGACGCTCAGCCCGTCCAGCAGGACGGTGCACGCGCCGCAGTTGGTGGTGTCGCAGCCGACCGGGGTCCCGACCTTCCCCAGCCGTTCACGCAGATAGTGGACCAGCAGGAGTCTCGGTTCGACGTCGTCCTCGTACGTCTCCCCGTCGACCTCGACACGGATTCGTGGCATGCGGAGTCACTCCCTCCGGGACGTGCGGCTCCACGAACGTATGTCGCGCCGAACCCGCCGACCACCCCTTCGCGTGATGCGACTCACACGTATTTCGCGACTCAGAGGACGATCGCGGACGATTCCCCGTCCACGACGAGCACCTGCCCGTCCCGCAGCGCCCTGAACGGAACCCCGTTCGCGCGGTAGCCGTCCGCGACCCGGGTCAGCGCCTCGCACTCGGGATGCCCCGGTGAGCCGACGTGCGGGACGAACGCGAAGTCGAGAACGCCGAGCCCGTCCCAGACGGTCTCGGGCACGACGTCCGAGCCTTCTAGGCCGCGCTGGCTGGGATCGTCGCAGGTCAGCAGGCCGTGCAGGTTCGGGTCGTCGTAGGCTTCCAGGCCGCGCAGGCTGGGTGCGAGGACGCAGGCTCCGGCGCTGTACCCGGCGTAGACGATCGCGTCGTCCTGGACGAGCTTCGTCAGGAGGGCGTCCGCGCCGCTTCGCGCCATCGCGTAGCGCAGCGCGAACACGTTTCCGCCGCGCACCCACACGGCGGGGAAGCGTTCCAGCTCGTCCGCCAGGTCTCCAGGGCGTCCGGCGAACTCGCGAAGGTCGATCTCGCCGCCTTCCAGCCCGAGCGCGGCCAGCGCGGCGATCTCCCGTTGGACGCCGTCCCGCCGTGTCTCCTCGGACGCCGCGTCCAGCGCGTCGGCGATGACGGCGACCTTCCGCTGCCCGCCGCACAACCCGAGCAGCAGGTCCGGACGGTCACCGATCCGGAAGGAGGAGAGGTAGAGACGCACCGGTCACCCCAGCGTCTTCTTGAGGAAGGCGTCGATCGCGGGACGCGCCCTGTCCTGGAGCATCACCAGCGAGTACCCGTGGTCGTTCCCGTCGAAGTACAGGCTCTGCGCCCCACCCGGATGCCGTCCGACCAGCGCCTTCACCTCACTCACCGGCGCGCCGGTGTCGGACGTGGACTCCAGCAGCAGCATCGGGCCCCGGTACCCCTCCGGCCCCGGCTTCTGCGGCCACACCTCGACCGGGCTGACCGCGATCACGCCCACGGGAGCCGGACTGATCCCGCCCGCCTGGTCGACGACGAGCCCGCCCCCGGCGGACGCCCCCATCAGCACGACCTTGGTGGCTCCCTGCGAGGTCAGCACCCGCACGGCGGCCGGAAGCGACTTGGACCGGTCGTCCTCGTAGCTGACGACCGCGACGCGGTACCCGGCCTTGGCGAGCCGGTGCATCTCGTCCGTCCAGCTGCAGGCGTTCCCGTCGATCTGCGGCGCGAGGACGACGCCCTTGGTCCCGGTGCCGAGCAGCAGCACCTGCGTGTCCCCGGCCCAGACGGCGGACCCGCCCGCATCGCTTATCAGGCAGGTGGGACGAGCCGTCGAATGCACCTTCGGGGGCGTTGTGGCGGCGACCGGCTTGCCGTCCCCGGAACCCCCGCATCCCGCCGCGAGCAGAGCCGCCGCGACCGCGACCCCCGCCGACCTGAAACCCCGCAAATCAGGCCCCTTTCCCCGATGATGCCCGGAATCATGACGGAAAGGAGGACGCCCGGACAAGCCTCCGCCGAGGCCCGTCCGATGCCGGGTCATGGCTCGGTGCTGAGGGCGTACAGCAGGGCGGCGACCGACGAGCCGCTCGTGATCTCCCACTGGGCGATCAGCGAGGGGACGTCCGCGAGCGGCAGCCACTCGATGCGCTCCGACTCCCATCCCTCGGTCGGCGGGCCGATGTGCGTCGCGCCGTCCGCGCGGAAGACGTGGTGGGCGCTGTCGCTGATGCCCGGCGACGGGTGGACGGTCATGAGCGGGCGCAGGAGGCCGTCCGGCCGCCACCCCGTCTCCTCCTCGCACTCCCGCGCGGCGGCGGCCGACGCGGTCTCGCCGTCCTCGATCCGTCCCATCGGGATCTCCCAGCCCCACGCGTCGGGGATGAAACGGTGCCGCCACATCAGCAGGACGCGCCGCCGCTCGTCGACCACCACGACCCCCGCGCTGGGCCGCGTCCGGATCAGCCGGTGGTCCAGCGTCCTGCCTCCGGCGTCCACCTCGGCGATCCGGATGTCCAGCCAGCCGTCCCGGTACAACTGCTCCTCGGACTTCACGGTCCAGCGCACGCGGGCTCCCAGGTGATCGACATCAGGCCGCCGCCCACGCTAGACGAGCGAACGCAGGAAGGTCTCAAGTCGTTCGGCGAAGCCCTCCGCCGCGGCGACGAAGTGACCGGCGCCCGGATGCACGCCGCGTTCGCCGTCGAGCGCGTCCGCGAGAGCGTCGCAGATCCGTTCGAGCGCGGACGTGTGGCCTCCGGACGCGACGAGCACCGGCACACCGGCGTCCCGGATCACGTCGAGTCGGGGGCGCGCCTCGCTGGTCAGCCGGGAACCGTGCGCCCGCCGGACCCCGGCGACCACGGACTCGGGGAGCGGGCCGTCCCCGACGGGGGCTCCCGCGAGGCGGAGGAACTCGCGCAGCTCGTCCGGGTCCGTGCCCATGCCGTGGGTGAGGACCGCGTCGCCGATGCGTTCGAGCCGCGCCACCTCGGGATCGTCAGGGACGAGGTGGTTGAGCGGCGGCTCGATCAGGGTGAGCGAGCGCACGCCGTCCGGCGCGGCGGCGGTCGCGATCAACGTCCCGAGGACGCCGTAGGAGTGGGCCACGACGTGTGGCCGTCCGACGAGCAGCGGCGCCAGGTCTCCGGCGTCCACCTCGAAGTCCTGTCGCTTCTGGGATGGTGGACTCGGCGGATAGCCACGGCGGTGGACGTATCCCAACGTCCACCTGGCGGCCAGCGGAGCCAAGGCGCCCCACGTGGTCCTCGGGCCCGCCCCACCATGCACGAGCAGGACGTCCGGCCCAGAGCCATCGCGTACCACCACGATCTCGCCCACAAGCCGAGAATAGCCACGCCCTCACGCGTCCGCGCGGGGGTCGGCGTTGCCCCGCCGCCGACCCTCGCCCCCGGCAGTCGTCAGGGGAGGGTGGGGATCTCCGGGTTGCCATCGGTCCAGCCGGAGCGGAGGTACAGCACCTTGTCGAACTGGCCGGGGACGCCCGGAACGGTGCGCGACGTGCTCAGCACGAGCGAGGAGTCCGGGTCGATGATCACGGTGTCGGTGATGCCGCGCCGGCCCCGCACCTCCAGCGCGATCCCCTTGCGTCCGCGCTCGTCGGTGACCTGGCCCCTGGTGCTGACCCCGGGCATGGTGGCGAGCATCCGGTAGGCGGCGGCACGCACCTTCGGCGGTGCGGGGACGAAGCTGAGCAGGTCGGGCACGCAGTACTTCACAACCTCGTCCGCGGTCCGGCCCGCCGTGGGGTGGTTGCGCAGGACGGCCCGACTCAGAGCGTCCCTCAGCTTGCCGGGGTCGTCCGGCAGCGCCTGGACCTGCTTGAACGTCATCGCACTGCCGCAGACCAGGAACGTCTTCGTCGTGGTGTCCTTGTCGAGCGTGGGGGAGATCGGGCTCGGGTCGGGCGAACCGTCCCGCCGGAACGCGGGCGCGTCCCTGGCGGTCATGGGCACGGCGCCGAGTCCCCGGTATCCCGTCCAGGAGCGGCCGTCCGGCAGGCTCCACTGGCCGACCAGCTGCCGTCCGAGCGTCCAGTAGTCCTTCTGCTCGTTCCGGAAGGCGCGCGACTGGATCCTCAGGACGTGCCAGTACCTGCCGGTGGCCGGTGCGCCCTCGGCGTGCTCGGCGGCGATGAGCAGCACGGTCTTCGCCGACATCGGCTGTGTGGCCGTCCCGTGGTCGGGTGCGCGCGGGGACGTCCCGGACGACAGGACGACCGCCCCCGCGACGGCGGCGGCGGTGGCGGTCAGGCCGAGGCCGCTCCACAGGGCGGGACGCCGCCAGGCGCGTCGCGCCGGGAGCTCAGGCTCGCGCATCCCGTTGAGGAGGCGGTGGCGGACGGCGTCCTCGCTCTGCTGCGTGGGCGGCTCGTCCAGCATCGTGGCGATCATCTGGAGCTCGTCCATGGTCACAGTCCTCTCGAGTGGGCGGGGAGTGCGGCGCGCAGCCTCATGCGCGCCCGGCTCAGGCGGGAGCCGACGGTGCCGTACGGGATGCCGAGGACCTCGGCGATCTCCTCGTTGGAAAGCTGGGCGAGGGCCTTGAGCAGGACGACGTCGCGGTCCTTGCGGGACAGCGCGGCGAGCGCGCGGGCCAGCTCCGGCTGGAGCCGTTCGGCGGACACCGAGGCCGCGACCCGGTCGTCGTGTCCGCCGGGGTGGGGGTCCGCGCCGACCTGGGCGAACGCCTGGTAGCGGCGGGTCTCGGCGCGGCGGTGCTGGGCGATGAGGTTGGTCGCGATGCCGAACAGCCAGGGCCGGACGGACCCGCGGGACGGGTCGAACGCGGCGCGGCGGCGGAACGCGGCGAGGAAGGTATCGGCCACGACGTCCTCGGCCGTCTGCGGTCCGAGGCGTCCGGCGACGTAGCGGTGGACGTCGGCGTAGTGCCGGTCGTAGACGGCGGTGAAGCGGTCGCGGTCGCGGACGGACGCGGCGAGCAGCTCCGCGTCCGTCGAGGCCGTTTCGGGTGGGGCGGTCACGTCTCCGCCCCTTCCATGGGGTCCGGCATGGGCACCTCCGAGAGGATGATCGTCACCTCTACTCCGCTCGCCCCCGGAATCACGTTCACGCGCCCGCGGCTCCGTCGATGATGCGGGCCCGGCGCGCACAAGAAACGCCCCGCCGGTGAACCAGCGGGGCGTGGCTGTGAGGGGGCGGGCGTCACCTGCCCGGAAACGCGCACCGCCCGCGCGCCCGGGACCCGGAAGCCGGATCCCGCAGGCGGTCGCGGGCGTGTGCGTGTGCGTATGTGTGCGCGGGTGCGCTCGGTGTTACTGGGTTTCCTGGATCTTGGTGGCGTTCCCACCGGAGAAGCTGACGGTGACGTTGTGCGGGGACGCCTGCATCCAGTCCTCGATGCCGTTGAGGCTGCAGCGCATGTTGGGCCCGGAGCCGGTGCCGTCCGGGCAGGTGCCGCTCGCGACGACCAGGACGGTGTCCTGGGTGGTGAAGAAGGCGGTGTCGCCGACGGTGTACTTGCCGGAGGCCAGGTAGCGCAGCCGTCCCCACTTGGACTTGACCGGGCAGGCGCCCTCGCGGATCGGCGACACGTTCGGGTCGCAGGGGCGCGCCGAGGGGCTCGGGTCGGAGCCGTCGGAGTCGCCGCCGGGGCTGGACGCCTTGCCGGACGGGGCGGACGCGTGGCCCGGGGCGGTGCTGTCGCTCGGCGCGGGCGCGGCGGTGGAGGGGCCCGACGCCGACGTCTTGCCGTTGACGTTGAAGTTGCAGGCCGTCAGGCTGAGCGCCAGCACCGCGGTCACACCGGAGAGCAGGATCTTGCGCATGGGGGGAGCTCCCAACCTCGGGGCGCGATCTCCGTGACCGCGCTGTGTGGGGTGTGATGCGGCCACCGTCCCGGGGGTTGGTGCGACCCGACGTGATCAATCCGACCCGCTCCGCGCCGAACCCGGGCCCCGAACCGGGCGTCTGGATCTCCCGAGAGCACGAAGAAGTTCACGCCTCCGAGAACAAATCGCAGGGGCATGCCTCCGTGGCGTCAGGCCCCACCGGTGATGGCCTGGATCTCCTGCTGGATGATCTCCTGGAACGGCACGCCGTCGCAGTTGGCGAGGATGACCCCGACCCATCCGGTGTCGGGGTAGATGGTCCAGTTGGCCGCGCTGCCGGGGTTGACCCCGGCGCGGTGGACCACCCACTGTCCGTTGACGAGGCTGACCGGCACCCCGTAGGCCCCGAACGAAGCGCCCGCGGGGGCCGTCCCGGCGGCCAGGCCGCCTCCGCCTCCGCCTCCTTGGGGAGCGTGAGGGATCTTGGGTCCGGTGAACAGCTCGGCGTAGTGCCGGTCCAGCAGCGTGCCGTCGGCGAGCGCCCCCGCGAACTTGACCAGGTCCGGCGCGGTGGCGAAGCCCCCGTCCCCGGGTGCGTCGATGAAGGCGCGGCCGGGGTTCTTGCCCAACTGCCACGGGTCCGAGCTGCCCTTGTCCAGGTTGCGGACGGCGTCGATCTGGCTGCCGTCGGCCTGCCGCATGTACGAGTGCGCGATGTGTTCGTCGGTGAGCCACTGCGGCCTGGTGTAGAACGCCGTCCCGGTCATGCCACAGCGTCCGAAGATGTTCTCCTGGACGTAGTCCCAGTACTTGGTCCCGGTGACGGCCTCCACGATCAGCGCGGGGATGGCGACCTCGGCACCCGCGTGGTCGGTGGGAGTGCCAGGGGAAGCCACCAGATTCGCCTGCCGAGCCCACTGCTCACAGAATTCGTGCACCTCGTCCCGACTCTGGAAGACGCGCTGCAGATCCTCGTCCGGGCTGTTCAGTCCAGACGTGCCGCTGAGCAGGTGATGGATCGTCACCTGCTCGGCGATCTCCTTAGCGAAGCCCGTCAGGTGAGCGCCCACCGTGTCCGAAAGCCTTAGCTTGCCCTGCTGCGCCAGCTGCAGGATGGCCACCGGACCGAACGGCTTGCCCGCCGAACTGAGGTTGAACGCGATGCCCGCGTGGTTGCGGATCCCCTTCTCCCTGTCGGCCATTCCGTAGCTGCGCGACAGCACCGTCTGCCCCCGGTGCGCCAACATCACCACACCGGAGAACTTGCCCTCGGCCGCCAGCCCCGCCACGTACCGGTCATAGGCCCCGCCGGGCCGAGCGTCCGCCGGAATCCCCTCGGTATCAGTCGGCACCGTCTCGGCACGAGCGCTCCCAACACCCACGAGCGGCGCACCGGCCACCGCCACACCAGCCGCCAGCCCACCCCACCCCAGCAACCTCCGCCGCCCAATACCCCCAACGGAACCCGAGTCCATGACCACGCCCTTCTCCGATCGACCGTCCACACGCCACCGCTGAAACCCCCACTGAACCCGGCCCCCCGTTGCCCCGCCGTATGCGCTTTCCGATACACCCGCAATACACACCCACCACCCCCGCCCCCTCGGCCACACCCCGAACGCACGACAAACCGCCCCTGCGAACGCGGCTCAGCCAGCACGCGGAGAACCGGAGCCGCTGGGGTGGATGCCGGGCGTCGTTGGGGTTTGTTCGTTAGGGGTCGAGTTGTTGCCGTAGGCGGTTGACTATTCGTTGGGCGCCGCCCGTTGCGTGGACCATCCTGACCAGCAGGCGTCCGCCGGAGAAGCGCAGGCCGCCGCAACCGGCGAAGCGGGTGCCGTCGCCTTCCGGGGTCGCCGCCATGCCGCCGATGACCAGGCGGCTTTGCATCAGGCACCAGCCGGGCTTCAGGACGACCTCGAAGGCGCCTCGATTGCCGAGCAGGCCGACAGCCTTGGCCGTGAGCCGTTTCTCGGCCGGGTCGGGGGTGGCGGTGTCCCGGGCCACGATCCGGAAGGAGCGGACGTCCGCGATCAGCGCGGGGATGCTCGTCTCGACGTCGTCGACGTAGGTCCAGACCCGTTCGTAGGGGATGTCCAGGTGCTCCTCCGCGTACATGACGCCGGGGATCGAGGCGGCGAGGACGCGCATGCGCCGGACCGGGTCCAGCTCGGCGACTGGCCAGTGGGCGGTCATGACGTCCATGCCTTTCGGAAGGTGCTCTTGGCACGGCTCAGCCGGGACTTCGCCGTGCCCGGCGAGATCGTGAGCCGGTCGGCCGCGGTCTTCTCGTCCAGACCTTCGATCTCGCGCAGGACGAGGATCGCCCGGTGCTCGGGCGACAGCCGGTCGAGGACGTCCCGGACGTCGGCCGCCAGTTCGGGGCTGCCGACATCCGGGATGACGTCGAGTTCGGTGGGGATCTGGCGTTGGTTACGGCGTGCGACGCGGACGGCCTCGCGCACCGTCGTCGTCCGCACCCAGCTGTAGAAGGCATCGGGATCGCGGACGTTGCGCAGGCCCTGGAACACGGCGAGCAGCGCCTCCTGCGCCGCGTCCGCCGAGTCCTGGAGCGCGATCGGGCCACAGAGCCTGGTGACATACGGCGTCAGGACGTCCAGGAGATCGTTCACCGCCACCGCGTCGCCGCGCTGCGCCCGCCGGACGAGGTCGGCGGTGACGGCGAAGCGGTCGGGCGGGCCCGATGCCGTTGCGCCGGGTTCCGCCACCTGTCCCACCCCTCCCGTCCGTCGTGATGATCTGTCCACGATTATGAGGACGCCACGCTCGCTCCCCGAGCGACGCTGAACGCCGGGGTCGCGCCTTGGGTGAAGAAGTCCCGCGCCTCGTCCGCGACGGCCTCCGGCCGCTCCTCGGGCAGCAGGTGCCCGCCTCCTTCGATCACCTTGACCCGCAGGTCGTCGGCATGGCTCGTCCCGTCGCCGACGACGCTCGGCGGGATGACGAGGTCACGTTCCCCGGCGAGGATCAGTGTCGGAACCGTCAGCCGTGCGCGACGGTACCGGCCACGCGGGTGCCGCAGGATCTCGTGCACGACGTACTGGAAGTGGAACTGCTCCCCGGCCCGTGCCCGCGCCGGATCGCGGAAGACGTCGGCGTAGACGTCGAGGTCCTCGCGCTTCCACAGGGTGGCGTCGGCGGCCCAGTGGCGGAGCAGGAACCTGACGAACCGACGTCCGCGCAGGACGAGCCGTCCGATCGGCGGGTACTCGAGGAGCGCCGTGTGCCACATGCGCCACAGATTCGGCATGAGCTTGAGGTGCTCCGGCCACGGATGCGTCATGTTCACCGCGACGAACCGGCTGACGCGCTCCGGCGACTCGATGGCGAGGATGAAACCGACCCACGCGCCCCAGTCGTGGCCGATCACGCGCACGCGGTCGAGATCCAGCGCGTCGAGCAGCGCGATCACGTCGCGCGCGAGGCCGCCGCCGGTGTACCCGTCGCGGGGCGCGTCCGACCAGCCGAATCCGCGCAGGTCGACGGCGATGACCCGATGGTCGACGGCCAGCTGCGGGATCACATGCCGCCAGGCATACCAATGCTGCGGAAAACCGTGGAGCAACAGAACCGGCTCACCGTCCCGAGGCCCCGCCTCCGCGACATGGAGCCGGACGCCGCGCTGCGGAAGATCGACGAACCGGTGGTCGACACCCGGCACGTCGGGCATGCCAGGCGTGGTGGTCGCGGTCATAGGAACCTCCAGGGAGGAAGTGATGTCGCCCGTGAAGAGGAAGCCACGAGCCCATCCGTTCCACGCGATCTCCACGATTTCCGACAGGCAGCTGGCGGCGGCCCCCTGAGCAGCCAGCACCCGCCCCACCCGTGACGCGCCTCACGCCCGTCAGCGAACGAAACTCCTCCTGCAGCAGGTCCATGTAGCCGCGTGGCCCGTATGCGCCCGGTGCCAAGTGGATCAGCCGGATTTCAGCGACATGCCGGGCCCGACAGCACAACCGACGGTTCGCTGAAGAATCCCCTTCCGGCGAAGCCACCTTCCACTCGCGCGCTTGCGCCTTTACCCTGGGGGTCCTCATAGCCCCTACGAGGGTTCGCAACGGCCAGCCGCAGCCACGTCTCCGCGAGCGCGTCCCGTCCTCATCGCCCCTATGAGGGTTCGCAACCGCACCGGCGGGCTCGCCGAGGATTGCGTGGCTCAGCAGGGTGGCGCTCGTCCTCTAGGGGCGAGGTTCGCGACCGACTGTCGACTCCGTGTCGGCGGGTGGTTCGCCTGTCAGGAGTCAGTGGGCTGGGCAGAATGGGGGCGTGATGGAGATGCGGCCCGCGATCCGCAGCGACGAGTTCCAGGTCAGGACTCTCGTTGATGCGCGTTGCGCGTGGCAGGAGGCCCGCGGCTTGGAGAGCTGGCGGCCTGCGCTGGAGCATATGGTGGCCCAGTGTGACAATCCGGACGGTGACGTGTGGGTGCTGGTCGATGACCAGGCCGGTGTCGTCGGGCAGATGCTCGTCCAGGACGTGGGGCCGCCGTGGGGGTGGACGGATGCCGAGCGCGCCGAACCGGCCCTCTACCTGTCGGGGTCGATCACCAGGCCCGAGATGCCGGGCAGGCTCGGGGAGACGATGGCGCTGTGGACCGTCGACCGGGCTGCGAGGCTCGGGATCCCCTGGGTGCGGCGCCACTGCCAGGTTGAGGCGGTCGCCCGTTACAACCTCACGCAGGGGTTCGCGTTGGTGCGCGAGGAACAGCGCACCAACGCTCACTTGTGGATGATGGCCCGGCGGTCAGAGCGACTGGACCTTTCCGACCGCCTTAGAGGAAGGCCCGCGCTGCCGCGTCCAAGGTGATGACCTCCACCAGCTTGGAGTGGGGGTCCTCCCGGTAGGGCTCGCTCTCCAGGGCGATGACCATGCTCTTGAGCCCATCGGGATCGAGGAGGCCACCCTCGATCAGCGGGGACCCCTCGTTCAGGATGCGGTGGAGCAGCGCGATCCCGTGCAATTTCAGGGATTCCTCGACGAGCTCGGCAAAGGACTCCCGTGCCTTCGGGTTGCATGCGTCCTCCGACAGCCCGAACGTCGAGAGGTGGCGCCGCTGGAGCTGCTTGAGTTCGCGCCAGTGGAACGGCAACTGGTCGCCGAGCTCGACCAGCGCGCGGTGGGTGAACGGGTGGACAGGCCACAGCCCGGCCTGGAGCAGTGGCGGGGCGACGCACTCGGCGGCGAGGAGGGTGATCCCGCCTGCCATGGCGGGTGGGGCGATGCCGTCGTCTCCGTACTCGATTCCGGCGCGTGCCCTTGGCCCGAGCCATGGCAGGTCGAAGTTCTGCCGCTTGTCGCGGGCGGCCTGCGCGGACTCGGCCGATCCGACCGCGACCATCTCGTCCCCGCCGAGCCCGGTGACGACCGTGTGCGCTCCGAGGGCGGCGATCTGCGCGTTGAGTTCGACGAAGTGCTGGTGGAGGGGTTCGTCGTAAGGGCTGACCGGCGCGCCTCGGGCTCGGGCAGAGCTCGGCGTGAACATCAAGAGGTCGCGGGTGTCCAGGCACAGGTCGTCCGGGCCGAACGGAAGGCTGTCGCGGATCTCGGCGCGACGCCGGACCTGCTGATCGCGGCCCGCGCCGATGATCACGAGGGTGGCCGTGTTGACGCGGCCGGGCCAGCGCCGCGCGGCGCGGGTGGCTATCGAGCCGGAGTCCAGGCCCCCGGTGAGATGGCACAGGGTCGCGTCGGGCTCCAGTGGGCGGGCATCCAGCGCCATGTCGATCCCGGTCCTGAACGCGGAGAGAACGTCCGCGTTCGCAGTCAGGGTGCGGGGTTCGGCGTGCAGGACCGGCTCGGGATAGCGGATGACCAGATCACCGCCGAACGTCGCGACAGCGCGCTCGGTCATCCGGTGGATCCCCACGAACGCCGTGTCAGTGCTGTACCGCGGGCGGTACACCAGCATCCGCGTGACTTCTTTGGGGTTGAGGCCGCGCACGTAGGGCCGCAGGTCGGCCATGTCCCACGAGCCGTGCAGGATGCCGTCCTGGTGGGAGAGGAACAGTGGTGTGCTGCGGACACCACCGGCGGTGATCCGGACCGGCCGAAGCGGAGCGGTCTCGATCAGGATGTAGTCGAGCGGCCACTGCCGCGCCTGGTCGGTGATCTCGTCGAGCTCGTGCGGAGTGACCGTGACCGGGGCCGCTGACGTGGCCGCGCGTCCGGGTGCTCGCTCCCGGACGATGATCGCGGTCCGGGTTCCGTCGACCGCGGCGATCTGCTCCACCAGCGGGTGCGTGAACGGTGTCACCTCGCTCCCGCCCGCTTCGGTGACGTACGCGGTGCCGTTCCACGTCCAGGCCATGTCGGTCGGGGTGATCCTCAGCTTCAACACTGCCGTCTCCTCTCGCGGTCAGCCACCGGGGCCCGGTGGGGCCCCGGTCGGCGAAAGTGGAATCAGGTGGCGGTGGTGTCGTAGGTCTTCGCGCCGTCGGAGGATCCCGCCGTCTTCTTGTAGTCGTTGCGGATCTCCGGGCCCTGGACGATGAGCACCAGATCACCGTCAAACAGGTCGTCGACGTCGAGCGTCAGCTCGCGAGGCGGGGCGAACGCGGCCAGACTCATGGCTGCCTCCCTGCTGGGTCGTTTCGTGGATGGCTCCACAATGCGCCGGAGGACAAGGTGCCGTCGTGGGACATGCATCGCGTGCACGAGCTGCGTGCAGATCCTGCAAGCAGGGTTGACGGGCCGCTAGAGCAGGCGTAGCCGGGCGGCGAACCCGCGGAGTTCCCGGGAGGTGTGTCCGCTGGTGAGCATGCCGTTGACGAGGTTGCGGACAGCGGGACGGGCTCTGATCTCCTGTGGGGCGATTCGCTCGGCCTGCAGCAGCATGTCCAGGCACTCCGCTCGCTTGCCCCACATGCCGTAGGACGTGGCGACATCGGTCAGGTACCGAGCGCGCCGCTCGACGCTCGGCAGGGCACCGAGCCTGATCTTGTGCGCAACTTCGAGAGCAGCGGCCGGATCACCGGCAGCGTTGTGACCGGAGATCAGGTGGAGCGCGACCACGGGCCCACCGAAACCGCCTCCGTGCGTGGGGAGAAGGATCCTGTCCGGGAGCGTCCCGGCGATCTGCTCTGCCTGCGCGGTGAAATCGGTCAGCCCGGCAGTGTCGTGTTGCTTGGCGGCGGTGTATCCCGCCGACATCAGCAACAGGCCACGCTGGGCCTTCGACCGCGGGTCGGTGGCGCGGATCTGATCGGCTGCGCGCAGCGCGAGGTCGGTGGCCTGGTCGTGCCATCCCATCTTCCGCGCGAGGACCGACATGTTCCGAGCAGCCTCCCCGATGAGCACCCCATCGTTGCTCGCTGCGGCGAAACTCTGAGCGCGGTCCGCAGCCATCAACCCCAGCTCGGCTGCGTCCAGCTTGATCAGCAGCCGCGCTGCCAGGTTGTATCCGTGAGCGACGACCGTGTGCGCGGCTGGACAGCCTCGGTCTGCGGCCACTTGCTGCGCACCCGCGAGGAGGCGGGGCAGCACGGCGCCGAGGTCCCGGTATCGGCACGCGCCGAAGGCCTGTGTCGTGTCGGCTAGCAACACGTTCGCCTGGTGCAGCGTTGTGGGGATCGCTCCCGTGGGTGTGGTCGTACCAAGAAGCATGCCGCGCAGAGCGTCCAGTAGTCGCGCCCCCGTGTCCGCGTTCGCATTGGCCGTCCCGCTCGACCACCCAGCCGGGATGGCAGTGCCCGCGGCGGTCACCGCGAGGTTGGCCAAGAGGACACGACGGTGCACAGGATCATCATCCATCACGCCCTGTGCCTTCGTCGCTGGCCCAGAGGTGAGTCCGAGAGATTCGGGTGCCAACCCCAACTCATTCGCGATCCTGCGCAGGGTTGGAATATCCACGAGATGGGTGTGGCCGGATTCCCACCGGGACACGGTGGACGGCGATACGTGCACATGGCGGGCGAACTCGGCCTGCGTCCACCCGTTTCGAAGGCGCCCCGCACGTATGGCATCACCAACGGCGCTACTCATGCCATCACAGTTGTCGGATCATCACGGAGCGTCAATTGCCTCCTCGGCTCCAAAAGGATGACGGTGAGATCGGGTAACGGCCCAGCAGGTCCGAGACGGAGCGAGCCGCCCGCCGGGCCCTTGACGATGGGGATCTGGCACAGGGTCCTCTTGGTGGGGCACCCCTGGACGTCACCACCGGCGATCGGTCATGCGCTGGGGCGGCGGAGCAAGGTGTCTCCGGGACACTGCCACCGCTCACTTGATGACCTCCTGCAGTTGCTCGCGAGCTTCCGACCCCAAGTTGATCAAGCCGGATTCAGCGACACGCCGGGCCCGACGGCACTACCGGAGGTTCGCTGAAGAATCCGCCTCCGGCGGCCGCCCCTTCCACCCGCGCGCCTGCGGCTTTACCCTGGGGTCCTCATCGCCCCTACAAGGGTTCGCAACCAGTCCAGCAGGACGTCCTGCTGGACCGGGACGGGTCCTCATCGCTCCTACAAGGGTTCGCAACCGGGGGTGGGTCTTGTGCCATCGGTCGTACACAGATGCCCTCATCGCCCCTACGAGGGTTCGCAACAAGACGAGGACGTACCAGGTCGTGTCCTCGACCTCCCACGTCCTCATCGGTCTTAGGAGGGTTCGCAACAGCATCCACGTCTTGTGGGAGTGGCGCAGGTCGTGAGGTCCTCATCGTCCCACGAGGGTTCGCAACTTCTGCCTCTGGTAGATCGGCATGACGTCGATCAGGTCCTCATGCCCTTGAGGGCTCGCCACACGTGGCGGATCAGCCGGGTGCCCGAGGGGAGATCCGTTCTCCGGCTGGAGGTCTTCGCAGACGCGGTAGGTCGCCTTTTCGCATCCTCGATTGTCACGTTTCCCGGCCGTCACTGATCGGTGTGCGGCACGTATGAGGATGCCTGTGGTGCGCAGCTTTGTGCTGGGTGCTTAGTCGATGTGCGGGGTGTTGCTGTTGAGCCCGTGGTCGATCCGGCGACGCAATGCCGGATGAATCTCGTATTCGTCCAGGTCGTCCGGGCTGACCCACTTCACTTCGGATGCCTCGTCCGTCGTGGTCAGGGCTCCGCCGACCGGCCGCGCGTGTAGGCACACGTTCACTGGCTGGCGTACCTCGTCGACCCGGCCGTCCCTTACGTACTCGATCACGTGATCTGGTGTGGTGAACACGCCGACCAGGCCGGTGATCTCGATGTCGAGGCCAGTTTCCTCACGGCATTCGCGGACGCCGCATTCGGTGATGGTCTCGCCCTTCTTCAGGCCGCCGGTCGGGATCGTCCAGAGGCCGTTGTCCGGGCGGCGGAGCAACAGGATTCGGCCATCCGGGTCACGCGCCAGAACCGAGGCCGAAGGTGTCCGGCTTGTCGGCTGAGGTGCGTACGGATCCTTCCAGTGGTCAACGCGGCGCGTCTTGCCCATTCCCACTCACCTCCAAGTGCCGAGCGGAAGCCCAGACCTTCTCATAACTCTCCAGGAAGGTCTGAAAATACGCGCCGTCGACCCGCCGGATCCGCATCGTCGGAGTGTAGGCAGCGAGGATTCCGTAGACGTGGATGTTCACGATCATCTCGTCGTCGAACCGATAGATCGAGGCGTACAACGGGGTGTCGTGGAGCCGGATGTCCAGGAGATCGGCGAGCGGTCGGTAGTGGGACAGGACCGCGGCCACCCGACCACCGACCCCGCCGCCGATCTCGTTCTCAGAGTCACGTGAAGCGAGCTGCTGTCCTTGAGGATCTCCGAAGAGCATCCGAACACGGACGCCTGCTTCGGCTTTGGCTCGCAGGGTTGGGATCCAATCGGGGATCTCTTCGGCGAGGAACAAGCCGGCGAACGCGATGTAGTCGATATTCCGCTCCGCCTGCCGGAGAAGGTCGGTCCAGAGTTCACGGGGGACGTCGCTGCGCCTGGGCCAGGTGGCGACCAATTCCGCGCCGGTTAGGGATGCCTTGTCGATCGCGGCAGGCCACAGGTACGACTCATCCTCACCGAGAACGGCGGCCACACGATAACGGGTGCGCGGATACGGAGTCATTCCGCTGTGGAGCCAGCGCTCGACGCTTTTGGTGCTGACCTCGACGGCTTGGGCGAGGCTGTCGATGTCGAGGCCGCTGCGGAACATCGCGCGGCGGAGGCGCTCGTTCATGGCCCGAGCCTGTCATCCCGGGACATCTGGCGTCAGGTCCTTGGCGGATAGATGTCGGTAGATGTCCAGCAGTGTCGTCGCCGTGGGTAATCAGGCAGGCGCATTGTGTGTCATGCGCTGCAAGGTGGCCCGGCTTCGGGCTCCTTGAGGACGGCTCTTCAATGCGTGTCGGCTGTGGTCAGAGCGCTATCCCGAGTTCTGGGTGCTGTCGACGCGATCCGACATGAGGCGGCCCCGGCCCGCTGCGCGAACAGCGGGGGACCCGGGGCCTTGACCGGACGCAGGAGGTCCGATCCATGGCAGATCTTAGGGGTAAGCCAGATGTTTCTGGTCTGACTGATCAGGAACGCACAGAACTGGAACTTCTGAGCAAGGAGTTTCCTGGCTGGGTGGTCCACCTTTCTGGTGATCCGTCCGGCTTGAAGTGGGGTGCTCTGCGTAGGAGCGGCGCGGAGTGGGACTCGCGGGGTGGGGTTCGGGCGCTGAGTGCGGCGGACGCTCGTGGTCTGCGGTGGATGCTCGCGCGGACGGTCGTCTGGGACGGTGAGGTGGCCGAGGCGTGTGCTTCGGGGGCGTGCGGGTGGCCCGGTGCGCTGACCGCCAGGCAGTACCTCGGGGTGCTGGCCGGGTGCCTCCGCGAACGGCAGCTGTCGGTCGAGGCGTCCGATGCGATCGTCCTGGTCGCTGACCCGGACCGTCCGCAGGCCGAAGTGCGTGTCGTGTGCTGCGAGCGGCCCGGCGACGGCGACCGGCTCTGGTTCTGGGACGCGTCGGGCACGCCGCTGGCCTCGGCGGAGTGCGCGCACTACGCGGTGGGTGAGATCCGGCGGCTGCTCGCTCGGTCCGCTGGGGCGGTCGCGTCATGAGCCTTCTTGTGGAGGCCGACCCGGACGTCCTGCTGGCTGCGTTGCAGCGCCAGTTTCCGGGAGTTCCGTCGTGGTGGGGTGAGTACACGGGGACGTGGTGGGCCCTGCTTGGTGACCGCCTGGTTGAGGCACGGACGGCACCGGAGCTTGCCGCGTGCATTCGGCGGACGCTTCCGGCGACGTGGCCGCCGCGTCGGCCGACGATGGACGTTCGGGCCGTCCGGGAGGACGCGCCGCCTCCGCCGCTCGTGACGGTGACGGCCCGGGTGATGTCGGCGGGTGCCTCCCCGTCCCCTCGGCCGATGCAGACGGCTCATGCTCGGGCGGCGCGGTACTCCGATGCCTGCGTGGTGCGGAGGCCCGTTCGGCGGCGGCGGCTCGGGACGCGGGGGTTGGCGCTGGTGGGGGCGGCTGCGGCGCTGGTCGGTGTCGTTGTGGCCTGGGACGTGAGTCTGCTGTGCGGATGACTCGGACGCCCTCGTGCGAGCGCTACCTGCGTGAGCTGGCCGAGCTTCTGACCGCTGCCGGGTGGACCGTCCTGACGCGGTACGAGCTGTCGCCGCCGCTGGTGCGGGTGACGCATCCCGCGTTGGATCGGACCGGACTTTCTGTGCACGTCGAGCCGTTGCTCAGCGGGGACGACGAGGTCGCTTGGTTCTGCGACTCGTCCGGACGGTTTCTGGGCACGCGCTTCCAGTTGCCGCAAGTGCTCGCGGCCGTCCATGACGCGCTGGGGCCGCTTGTCGCCGATGCGGGGTGGCCCGTCCCGTCCGACGAACCGCCCGTCCGGCGTCCTCGGCTCGGGAGACGGTCGTGGTGACCGACTTCGGGAGTCCGGCGAGGCGGGCGCTGGCTGGGCTGAAGCCGCAGCTTTCGGTCCACGGCTTTGCGACCGAGTGGAGTGACGCGGGGCTTCGCGTCATGGTCCATCCCGGCAAGGGCAACGAGTCCGATCAGCCTGCGGACGTTCTCGCTGACGGCCTGATCACCTGTGCGCGCCGTCCGGACGACGATGGCCGCTGGTGGTGGCACCTGGACGGCGTTCCGCTCGCCGAGATCGACCATCCGTACGAGGCGATCACCGCGCTCAAGGGCGCGTTCGCCACCCAACTCAACGCCGCAGGAGCGTGAGATGACCGTCCCCGCGATCACACCTACGGAGACGTCCGATAAGGCTTGGGATCGGCTGTGGTTGGAGATCACTCGCCGCTGCCAGCTCGCCTGCCGTCCCTGCTACAACGCATCCGGGCCCGGCGTGCCGTCCGGGACGATGACGTCCGCTGACTGGCATCGCGTCATCGATCAGGCCACTGACCTGGGTGTTCGGGAGCTGTGCGTCATCGGCGGCGAGCCGACCCTGTACCCGGGGCTGGCCACCCTGATCAATCACGCTGTCGGTGTCGGCCTCGGCATCGAGGTGTACTCCAACCTCGTCCACGTCAGAGACGACCTGTGGCGCGTCCTCGCCCAGGACGGCGTCCGGCTGGCGACCTCCTGGTACAGCGACGACCAGGACCAGCACGGCGCGATCACCGGACGGCCGACCTGGCGGCAGACCCGCGCCAACATCGACCGCGCTGCCGAACTGGGCATCCCCCTGCGCGTCGGGATCGTCCGCGTGCTGGACAGTCAGCGCGTCCACCAAGCCGCCGAACAGCTTCGGCTCAGGGGTGTCACGAACGTATCGGCCGACCACACCCGACGCATCGGCCGTGCCGCCGAGCCGGGTATCGACCCGCTCGCCGAACTGTGCGGACGCTGCGGTGACGGACGTGCGGCCATCGGCCCGGACGGTGAGGTCTGGCTGTGCACGATGGCCCGAGCCATCTCCGCAGGCAACGTCCGCGAGCACACCCTCGGTGACGTCCTGTCCGGGCAGGCTTGGCGTGAGCTGCGCAGACGGATACCGCGCAGAAGCCCCGACGCCAACGGCTGCAAGCCGAACGACGACAGCAACGATTGCGCGCCCGCCGAAACCGAGTCCTGCAATCCGTCCTTCTGCAACCCCGACCGTTAGGAGCGACAGCCGATGCCGAACACCTGGGTAACGCTCGCCCAGGCCCTCGCCTCCCGGGTCACTCACCCAGGTTCGCGCTGGTGGGGGCCGGTCTGCTCCACACCCCGCCACCTGCTCGTTCCGCGCTGGTGGGAGGACGACGACACCGCCTGGACGCTGCGCGACGGCTCGGACGACACGTCCGCATGGCTCCGGACGATCTACAGCGACCGAACCCTCGTCACCAAGGTCGGCCCCCGCCACGCTGACCACGCCGCGCCCGACGACACAACAAGCGGCCGTCCGACCTCGTCCTCCACCCTGCCCAGCCTCCTGCTGACCATGTACCGGCACGCCCAGCTCTACAGCGGAGCCGACGTCCTGGACGTCGGCGTCGGATCCGGCTACGGCACCGCGCTGCTGTCATCGGCGCTCGGCGGCCACACCCTCACCGCCATGGACGTCGATCCCTACCTGGTCGAAGCCGCAGCCGAACGCCTCGGCGCTCTCGGCGTCCGCGCCCGCCTGGTCGCAGGCGACGCGACAGGCCCGCTCCCGGACAGCTACGACCGGATCGTGTCCACAGTCGCCGTCCGCCCCATCCCGTCCTCCTGGATCCAGGCACTCCGGCCCGGCGGACGGCTCGTCACAACCCTCACCGGCATCCACGCGAT
Organism: Actinomadura oligospora ATCC 43269; assembly: GCF_000518265.1. Classification (GTDB taxonomy): domain Bacteria; phylum Actinomycetota; class Actinomycetes; order Streptosporangiales; family Streptosporangiaceae; genus Spirillospora; species Spirillospora oligospora. The sequence goes on from NZ_KI912410.1 coordinate 36,682, forward strand.
CCTGACCGCGACCAAGACCGACGACGCGTCCGCGATGCCCGCCGAGGGACGCATCGAATGGGATCGCGCCGGGTTCATGTCGACCCGCACCGGCCCCGACTACCCGCCCACCCCAGCCCCCGAACTCCAAGAGGACGAAGCCGAGGAGAGCATCGGCCGCTACCCGATCGTCGACGTCGAGGAGTCCTGGGAGCTGCGTTCAATGCTCGCCATCGACCACCCCGGCCTCACGCACCGCATCGAGCGCAGCGGGGAGCACCGAACGGCCTGGATGATCCACCCGGACGGCTCCTGGGCCCGAGCCACCGCCACCGCCGACGCCCTCCCGCTCGTCCGCCAGGCGGGCCCTCGCCGCCTCTGGGACGCCCTGGACGATCTCCGCCACCGCTGGCTGCTCGACGGCGAACTCCCGCTCTTCGGCGCACGCGCCTGGATCTCCTCCAGCGGCACCATCCACCTGGCTCGCGGCTCCTGGCGAGCCCGCATCAGCGCCCGTCCTGAATGACGAAACCGGCCCCGTCCGGATCGCGGACGGGGGCCGGTGCTCAGAAAAGATCAGCGGACGGGCGTCAGCGGCTTCGTGAACAGCGCCTTGCCGTCCAGGTCGCGGAGGGTGACGGTCAGCGTCTCGGACGCGGCGTCGATGGCGACCTGGCCGAAGAACTGGAAGCCCTCGGCCGGGGACGTGTTGGCGCGCGGCGGCGCCGACTGGAACTTCAGCGTCGCGCCGAACGTGGAATCAAGGGCGTTGGGCCCGAAGGCGCCGGCGTTCAGCGGCCCGGACACGAACTCCCAGAACGGGTCGAAGTCAGAGAACGACGCCTTCGCCGGGTCGTAGTAGTGCGCGGCCGTGTAGTGGACGTCGGCGGTCAGCCAGACCATGTTCCGCACGCGGTGCTTCTTCGCGTAGCTCAGGATGTCGGCGAACTCGCGCTCGCGGCCGAGCGGCTTGCCGTTGTCGCCCTGCGCGACGCCCTCGATGTTCGGCTTGCCCTCCGTGCCGTCCGGGACGATCAGTCCGAGCGGCAGGTCGTTGGCGATGACCTTCCAGGTCGCCTTCGAGGCGCGCAGCTCGCGCTTCAGCCAGGCCACCTGCTCCGGGCCGAGCAGGCCGGGCCCGGACGCCTCGGTCCCGGTCGTGTTCGGGTTCTTGTATGTGCGCATGTCGAGCATGAACACGTCCAGCAGCGGGCCGTAGGAGACCTTGCGGAAGATCCGTCCGCCGACCTGGGCGCGGACGGTCGTCGGCGTGTACTCGAACATCGCGCGGCGGGCGCGCGCGGCGAGGACGTCCACGCGCTTCTCGGTGTACCCCGGACGGTTGATGATCTCGCCCGGGTACCAGTTGTTCAGCACCTCGTGGTCGTCCCACTGGTAGAGCATCGGGACGCGCGCGTTGAAGGCGCGGAAGGCCGTGTCCTCCAGGTTGTAGCGGAACTGGCCGCGGTACTCGGCGAGCGTCTCGGCGACCTTGGTCTTCTCGGGCGTCACCAGGTTGCGCCAGGTGCGGCCGTCCGGCAGCGCGACGGTCGGCTGCACCGGGCCGTCGGAGTAGACCAGGTCGCCGCTGCACAGGAAGAAGTCCGGGTCCACCGCGGACATCGCGTCGAAGATCCGGTATCCGCCCAGCTCGGGGTTGATGCCCCAGCCCTGCCCGGCCAGGTCGCCCGACCACACGAACGAGATGTCGGAGCGCTTGCGCGGGGCGGTGCGGAGCCGTCCGACGACGGGCGCGGACGTCACGCCGTGCCGGTCGAGGTCGGCGAGGACGACCCGGTAGTGCAGTTGCTCGCCCGCAGGGAGGCCGCGCAGGAACGTCTTGCCGGTCAGGTCGGTGTCCGGGGTGAGCACCGGGCCGCGGATCCGGTCCGCGCCGCGGAAGTCCGGCCGCCGGGACACCTCGACCAGCATCCGCGCCGGACGGTCCGACCGCGTCCACACCACGGCCTCGCGCGCGGTCACGTCACCGGCCTGAACGCCGTGCGTGATCCGGGCGCGGCCCGAGCGCGCGAGGGCCGGGGCCGTCGGCCCGGGCTTCGCGCTCGCCGTCCCGCTGGACAGCAGGCCGAGCGCCGCGCCGCCGCCCGCCACCAGCCCGCCGCGCAGCAGATTCCGCCTGTCCAGCTCCATCGCCGACTCCGATCGTCTTTCGGTCATGCCGATCCGCATGTTCTCCCCGTCCGGAAGCGGATTTCCGGACCGGACGTGATCAATCGGTGAACACTAGGAAAAACAGGACTTCAGGTCGTCTCGCGCTGATCGACTTGACAACGGACGGTCACGGAGTGTGTCCTGGTGTGCATGCCAGCGCGAGTCTTCCAGGGGTGCCCCGTGGCCATCGGCCGGGCCTCCAGCGCGCTGTGTCCTTCGTGTTGTCGTCGCTGATCTTCCCGACCTCCGACTCGACACCCGCCCTGATCCGTCCGCACGGACGGGGCGCAGCCGAAGGACTTCCTCACGTGGACCTCGATCTGGCTCCCGACCTCATGATGCGCGGGCAGGACGACCCGCACGGCCGTGACCTGCTGAAGCGCCCGCCCACCGTGGGACAGCTCGCCTCCCGCATCCGCGATCTCGCCGCCCGCCCGGACGGCTGGTGGCACCTGGTCGGCTTCGACCCCGCCGGGCCCGTCCGCGTCCCGCTGGACGACGTCGACGGCGTCCGGCTGTGGCTGACCACCTGGCCCCCCGCCCACCGCACCGGCGTCCACGACCACGTCGCCACCGAGGTCAGCATCCTCATCGCGGGCGAACTCGTCGAGGTCTCCATCGCCGAGGAGGGCGTCGCCGAACGCCCCCTCCGCGCCAACCGCGTCCGCGTCCACGGCGGCACCCACACCCACGAGCTCACCAACGCGGGCCCCGCCTTCGCCATCACCCTCCACGCCCAGCTCAGCACCCCCACCTGACCCCGGCCGGGCCCCTGAGGCCGGGCGACCCCCCGGGCCGACAATCCTTGAGGGCGGCCAAAACCCTGGCGATCCCCGGGCCCGGCGGTCTTCGCACCCTCGACGGTCCCCGAGCCCCGACGGTCTTCGTAACCTCGACGGTCCCCGAGCGCGCGGCGGTCCCTGGACACGACGGTCGCCGAACGCGCCGGTCTCCTGGACGTGGCGGTCCTTGAGCGCACGGCGGTCCCTTGGACACGACGGTCGCCGGACGCGTGCCGGTCTCCTGGACGTGGCGGTCGCCGAACGCGCGGCGGTCCCCTCTGTGCGACGGTCCTGGAAACGCGGCGGTCCGCCGGCGTCCGCGTGGGGCGGACGGCGGCGGACCGGGGTGACGGGTCGCGCTGGAGGCGCGGTGTCAGTGACGGGCGGTCAGGTGGAGCGTGACCTTCTTCGGAGCCTTCGGAATGGCGTGCGCCTTGGGCTTCTTGACCAGCAGCTTCTGCAGCGCCGGGGACAGCGTGGACGACTTGGCCCGCAGCGACTGGTCGTTGGACGGGTTGGTGCCCGCGGCCATCGAGAAGATGCCGTTGAGGGTCATCATGTTCTTGGACGCGCCCGACGGCAGGCCCATGAGCTGGTTGATGACGCCGTTCAGGATGCCGAACGGGCCGCAGCCCTTGGCGGACGGCACCGACACCGGGGCCTTGATCGAGACCGGTCCGGCGTTCCAGCCGAGCGCGGGGTCGCTGGTCATGCCGCCCGCGGTCATCTGCGGCTCCAGGGACGCGTTGACCGGGCCGATCACGCAGGAGTCGCCGAGCAGCGGGTTGTTCAGCTTGAGGTTCAGCGACAGCCGCGCGCCGAGCCCGCCGGTGCTGGTGAAGTACGCCGCTGCCGGACCCGCCAGCGACTGCGTGACGGTCAGCTTGTTGACCGCCCACAGCGCGGCGGGCGACTGGCCGAGGATCGGGCCGACCAGCGGCAGCTGGCCGATGAGGCCGCCGGGGACCTCGAGCTCCTTGGCCTCCAGCAGGCTGCCGATGACCGGCGGGTTCATCGGGATGTTCGAGATGTCGGTGAGGTCGTTGATCCCGCCGGTGACCCGGATGGAACCGGACGGCAGCTTCTGGACGAAGTTGCCGATCTTCATCTCACCGCCGGTGACGATCTGCGTCTGGCAGATCTCGCCCACCTGGCAGCGGTTGGCCCAGCCGGGCGCGGACGACGGCAGGGTGCCCGTCGAGAGCGGCGGGGTCGCGCCGTGCGGGGCGCCCGCCGGCGGGTTGGCCGGGTCGAACGCGCCGACGCGGCCACGGCCGGGGGCGGTGTACCAGATCTTCCCGCCGGGGCCGAGCATCAGGCTCCGCGGCGTCGACAGGGTCGACGGCAGCGGGTACTCCTGGACCGATCCACTGCTCGGGTCGATCGCGGAGATGTTGCTGGCCGCGGTCTCGGCGAACCAGATCCGGCCGTCCGGGCCGGCGAGCAGGCCGGTCGGCTTGGAGTCGGCCGTCGACAGCGTGTACTGGCGGACCGCGCCCGTCGCGGGGTCGACCGAGCCGAGGCGGTTCACGCCCGACTCGCTGAACCAGACCTTGCCGTCCGGGCCGTTGATGATGTCGGTGAACGCCGGGCTGCCCTGGACCGCGCCCGGGACGTCGAACTTCTTGACCGCGCTGGTGGCGGGGTCGAGGCGTCCGATGCTGCCCGTCGCGTCGGGGTACCAGACGCCGCCGTCCTTGCCCACCACCACGGACGTGGGGTAGCCGCCGGCGGCGTAGAGGGTGACGTTGCCAGAGGCGTCGATCTTGCCGATCGCGCCCGAGTTGACGCCGGTGAACCACATCGTGCCGTTGGCTCCGGGCGTGATGGAGGTGAGCGAGCTGTAGGCGAAGTTCACGGCCCCGGACGTCGGCAGCTCCCACATCGTGGACTTGCCGGTCGCCGGGTCGACCCGGCCGACCCGCGGCTGCGTCTGGTTCATGTCGGTGAACCAGATCGAGCCGTCGGATCCGTTGGCCATCCCGGACGGCAGCGCCTTCAGCTTCTGCGAGTTGTCCGGGACGGCGTACTCGGTCACCTTCCCGGAGGAGGAGATCTGGCCGATGCCGCCCGCGCTCTCGGTGAACCACACCGAGCCGTTGGGGCCCTTGGCGAGCCCGTTGGGCATCACGTCCGGGATCGGGACGGAGTACTCGGTCGCCGGGGCGGCGTGTGCCGCCGTGACCGAGACCGTCAGGAACGAGGTGGTGCCCAGGGCCGCGGCCAGTGCCGCCGCCCCCGCGCGCGTCCTACGACGCATGCTTCGCCTCCTTCTCGGACCCCGGCCGGACACGCAGGCAGAACGTGGGTGGGGTGGGGGTCCGGGCGTTGCAGGAAAAACGTGAAGGTTCATCCAAACCCGTCAGTAACTACTGATGTCAACAAGATCGTTTAGCCGTGGCCGGATCCGGCCACCATGACAACCGGACGTCTGACCTGCACGTCTGCGCCCAACGCAGGCTGAAAACGACCGAAAACGGCCGAACGGCCCCGCATCCCGAGCGGCGCGAGACCGTTCGGGATATGGGGCCGTTCGGGATGCGGAGCTGTCGGGAAGTGAGGCCGTTCAGGATGCGGGGGCCGTCCGGGGCGTGGGGCCGTTCGCTTCGGTGGTCGCGGGCCGGGCCGGGTTCAGCTCTTGCGGGTGAGGGTGTCCACGGTGCCGCCCGTCCAGGTGACCTTGAGGGACGATCCCGACAGTTCGGCCGTGCCCTGCGTGCGCTGGGTGGACCTGTCCGCGCAGGTGAGGGTGATCGCGTTCTGCGGGGTGATGGAGCCCGTGCAGAAGTTCGGCGAGTTGAGCGCCGCCGCGCCGCGGTAGAAGAACAGCTTGACCTGGCCGGACGTCCACGTGCCGTCCAGCTTGGACGGGGCCGCGCGGCCCGGCGTGACGCCGTTGATCGTGACCGGGCCGCCCGACGCGTTGGGGCTGCCCGCCGCGTCGGGGGAGGCCGTGGAGCCCGGCCCGCCCGGCCCGCCCGGAGTGCCCGCGGCGCTGGGGGAGCCCGCCGGGCCCAGGGAGCCCGCTGCGCCCGGGGTGCCGGAGGAGGGCGCCGGGGCGGTGCCCGCGGCCCGGTCCGTCCCGGAGTCGTCGCCGTCCCCGCCTCCGCAGGCGGTGGCCAGGGCCAGGATCAGCGCCGTCACGGCGATCGGTCGGAGCAAGGTCGGCCTCCTCGGGCAGGGGGTGTGCCGCCGTCCGCGCACCCGGACGGCGGGCCGCTCACACTAGCGCCGCCCCCACCCCGCCGGACAGGGCCGGGCCCCGCGTCCGTCCTGGTGACAGGCGCCCCCGGGCGCGGAACCGGGCCTGCGTCCGTCCTGGTGGTAGGCGACCCTCCGGACGTGGAGCCGGGTCCGCGTCCGTCCTGGTGACAGGCGCCCCCGGGCGCGGAGCCGGGCCAGCGTCCGTCCTGGTGACAGGCGACCCCCGGGCGCGGAACGGCCCCGCGTCCGGGTGGGGGCGCGGGGCCGTTCGTTCGGGGGGTGGGCGGCGCGGTGCGCCACCCGGAATCGTGCCGTCAGGCGGGGACCGGGACGGCCTCGCGCGGGGTGGAGGGGACCTCCTTCGGCGCGGTGCCGAGGTCGCCCTTGGGGGCGTTGTAGAGGTCCTCGTCGAGGAGTTTCTCCGAGCGGGCCACGATCACCGGGATCGCGATCTGGCCGGTCACGTTCAGCGCGGTCCGGGCCATGTCGATGATCTTGTCGATGGCGATCAGGTAGCCGACCGCGGTGAGCGGCAGGCCGACCGTGGTCAGCGTCAGGGTGAGCGCCACCAGCGCCGGGCCGGGGGTGCCGCCGGTGCCGAGCTGGCCGATGACCGCGGCGAGCGCGATCAGCAGGTAGTCGGCGAGGCCCAGGTGCAGGTTCATGTACTGGGCGACGAAGACCGCCGCGACCGCCGGGTAGATCGCGCCGCAGCCGTCGAACTTGATGGTCGCGCCGAGCGGCTGGGCGAAGCTGGCGTACTCGGGCTGGACGCCGTTGCGCTCGATCTGGACGCGCTGCGCGATCGGCAGCGTCGCCATCGAGGACGACGAGACGAACGCGAACTGCAGCGCGGGCCAGGAGTTGCGGAAGAACCTCAGCGGCGAGACCCGTCCGAACACGCGCAGCAGGATCGGGTAGCCGATCAGCAGCATGACCGCGACGGCCAGGTAGATCGCGCCGGTGAACTTGGCCAGCGGCTCCAGCGTGGACGGCCCGTAGGTGGCCACGACCGAGCCGATCAGGAAGAACGAGCCGATCGGGGTGAGCCGGACGACCCACCAGACGACCTTCTGCATGACGCCGTACAGGTCGTCCACCAGGGCCGTGATGCGCTCGCCGCGCTCGCCGACCGCGACCAGCGCCGCGCCGAACAGCACCGCGAAGGTCACGACGCCGAGGACGTTGCCCTCCGCCATCGCCTTGACGATGTTGGACGGGAACAGGTTGTGCAGGACCTGGGTCCAGGTGACCGGGTCGGTCGTGGTCTTCTCGCTCGCCAGCTGGCCGAGGCCCTCGCCGGGGTTGATCAGGAAGGCGACGCCGAGGCCCACGGCCGTGGAGATCGCCGAGGTGATGACGAACCAGCCGAGGGTCTTGCCGGTGAGGCGGGCGACGTTGCCGACGTTGCGCAGCTTGCCGATGCTCACCACGATCGCGGCGAACACCAGCGGGACGACGACGACCTTCAGCAGCGACACGTAGACGTCGCCGAAGGGGTCCAGCCAGTCGGTGGCGATCTTGCTGCCGTCGGCGGCGGTGTTGTTGATGACGGCGCCGACGGCGACGCCCAGCACGAGCGACAGCACGATCTGCTGCCAGAACTGCCATTTCCAGACGCGAAGGTTCACTGAGACTGCTCCAGGGGACGGTTCACCGGCGGCCGGAAACGCGGGCGCGCCACGCCGTGGGGACAGAGGCGTCCGGGGGCGGAGGCAAGCGCGCGTTGACCCGTGAGCGGGCGTGCATCAGGAGGCACGATCCGTGGGCGCGCGCGTTCGGGCGCGGTCCGCCGACGGCGGGTGAACGAGGTTGAGGACGAGGAAGGGGGCGTCAGCCGCTACACAGCACGCTGGCGAGGCGGCACAGGTCGACGTGCAACCTGGCCACGAGCCAAATCTTCTTCTCGGAGAACCTCACGAGAAAATTTAACCCCAATGTCCGGTTTAACTGTTCCCCTGGGGTGAGGTGATGCTGATCACACTTCGCCGGGAGGCGTCACGAACCGGCCCTAGGTCCGGTCCCGGCGCTGGGCCCTGAGCACCGCCTGGACGATCCCGAGCAGCCCCATCAGGACGAGCACGACCCCCGCGACCAGCATCGGATCGCCCACCGGGTGCCCGCGCAGCGCGCCCGCCACGAACAGCCCCGCGACCGCGAGGTAGAACACCCCGGCGACGGGCGCGGCGGGGTCCAGGCGGCGCCTGGCCCGCGTCTTCTCGGTGCCGTTGCCGTCGATCATCGGGTCACCTGCACGTCTCCGAGGGTTCCGCGGATCCTGAGGGTGATCACGGCCGGGTCGGAGCCGCCCGCAGTCGGTTCGAGGACCTCGTTCGTCCTCGCGTTCGGGCCGCCGACCGTGCGCTCCTCCACGCGGATGTCGCCGATCTTGACCCGCGCGTCCAGCTTCACCCGGGCGTTGGCGGGCAATTCCACCCGCAGCTGGCCCGTCCAGACCGCCGCCGAGACCTCCAGCCGCTGGCCCGGCCGCACGGGCAGCGCGGTCAGGTCGAGCGTCCCGTTCCCGATCGTCACCCGGTAGTCCCGCGCGGCCTGCGCCGCGTCCGTGGGTCGCCACATGGTGTCCCCGTACTCTCCGCCGCGTGGAGCCGTCGCGGCCACAGACGTCGTCAACAGCGCGAACGTGAGCAGGGATGCCACGGTCGCCAGGCCCCGCACCCGGCAGCGGACGCCCGCCAGCAGGCCCACGCCGACCACGGCGAGCGCCGCGGCGAGGACGAGGGTCCAGCCGTCCCAGTCGGCCCGTCCGGACAGCTCGGCGTTCGCGGTGATCCCGCCCGCCAGCGCCGCCAGGCCGAGGGTGAACCAGGTCAGGGGAGACTTGCGCCGGTCCCGGCGGCGCGGTGTCGCGGTCGTTCCGGAACCGTCCCGCCCGCCGTACCCGCCGAGGTCGACCGCGTCCGGGCCGTAGTGGTGCGCGGTGTCCCCGGAGACCGTGTCGTCGAAGACCGAGGAGCCGGACCCCGAGGAGCCGGACGCCGAGGAGCCGGACGCCGAGGAGCCGGACGCCGCGCGGGACGCCCCCGAGGAGTCCAGCGTGGAAAGGTCGATCATGCCGTCCGGCATCGGCGTTCCCTTCGGCGGCGGCGTGCGGAACTCGGTCTCGGCCGGGGTCGTGGGCGGATGGCCCGCCAGCCGCTCCGGCAGCGTCCGCGCGACGCCCACCAGGTTCACGCCGCGGGCGTGCGCCACCAGCAGGACCAGGCCGAACACCGTCAGCACCGCGACCGCGTCCGTCGAGACGCCCGAGCCGATCACGCTGAGCACCACGCTCGCGCCGAGCAGCAGGCCGAGGACGGTCAGCACCCCGCCCGCGTCGAACCGGCGCCGGAACAACCGCTCCGCCACCGACATGCCGGTGGGGTGGTCCGGCATGAACAGCACCGCGAGGACGTAGAGCAGGATGCCCTGCCCGTGCGCGAGGGTCAGGACGCCGAACCCGACCCGGTACACGACCGGGTCGACACCCGTCCGCGCGCCCAGGCCGGAGCACACCCCGGCGAGGAACCGTCCCTCGGAGGAGCGCGACAGCCGCGACACCCGGCCGGACGCGGGCGCCTCGCCGGGCGGCGGCGCCATGCCGGCGCCCTGCTGCTGATCGGTGTCCATGTCACCATCGTGGCGTCCCGGTCCCGCGCGCGGTATCGGGGACGCCCCTGAGCCGACCCTGAGACCGGCTCTGGGGGATGTCCCGGATGGCGCATCCGTCCCGGTCATGTGACCATCGGTGACGTGGGAGAACGCGACGAGAGTGGGAGCGGCGCCGCCCTCGGGACCGAGCCGCCGGAGAGGGCCGGGCGGGCCGAGCGGCCGCGGCTGGAACGCGCGCGCAAGGGCCGGCTGGTCGCCGGGGTGTGCCGCGGGCTGGCCGACCACCTCGGCATCGACGTCCTTCTGGTGCGGGCCGCGTTCGTGCTGCTCACGGTCGCCAGCGGCATCGGCGTCGCCGCCTACGGGGCGTTCTGGGTGCTCGTCGCGTCCACCCCGCCTCCCGACGCCGCCCCGAACGCGGGCCCCGCCGACAAGCCGGGCCGGGACTGGCGGCAGCTGCTCGCCTACACCGCCGTCGCGGGCGGCCTGTCCATGCTGACCTGGGGCGCCGGGTTCACCGAGGTCGCGCTGTGGCCGTTCGTCGCGGGCGCGATCGGCGGCGCGATCCTGTGGCAGCAGGCCGACCGGGACCAGCGGCAGCGCTGGGTCCTGCCGCTGCGCCAGCGCTGGTGGCGGACGGTCCTCGGACTTCTGCTGGTGGTCGGCGGCATCGGCGGGTTCGTCGTCCGCAACGTGGACGCGGCCCAGGCCCGGTCCGTCGTCATCGCGATGCTGGTGATCGCGACCGGCGTCGCGGTGATCGTCACGCCCTGGGTCGTCCGCCTCTGGCAGGACCTGGAGGCCGAGCGGTACGAGCGCGTCCGCTCCCAGGAACGCGCCGAGCTCGCCGCGCACATCCACGACTCGGTGCTGCACACCCTGACCCTGATCCAGCGGAACGCGCACGACACCGCCGAGGTGCAGCGTCTCGCCCGCTCCCAGGAACGCACCCTCCGCGCCTGGCTCTACCAGCCGAAACCCGAGGAGGGCGGCACCTTCGCCAGCGTCGTCAAGGACGTCGCGGGAGAGGTCGAGGACGAGCGCGGCGTGCAGATCGAGGTCGTCGTGGTCGGCGACTGCCCCCTGGACGACAAGGTCGGCGCGATCGTCCAGGCCGCCCGCGAGGCCATGGTCAACGCCGCCAAGTACTCCGGCACCAAGGAGGTGTCGGTGTTCGCCGAGGTCGAGGGCGACGAGGTGACCATCTTCGTCCGCGACCGGGGCAAGGGATTCGACCTCGACGCCGTCCCGGAGGACAGGATGGGCGTGCGAGGGTCCATCATCGGACGTATGGAGCGCAACGGCGGCACGGCGACGGTGCGCACGGCCCCGGGCGAGGGCACCGAGGTGCGTTTGGAGATCAACAGGCAATGAGCGAGTCCCCGCTGCGGAGGGTCGTCCTGGTGGACGACCACCAGATGTTCCGGACCGGCGTGAAGGCCGAGCTGGGCGGATCGGTCGAGATCGTCGGCGAGGCCGGCGACGTGGACGAGGCGGTCGCGGTCATCCGCGCCACCACGCCCGACGTCGTCCTGCTGGACGTCCACCTGCCGGGCGGCGGCGGCATCGAGGTGCTGCGCCGCCTGACCGGGTCGGTGCCGTCCCGGTTCCTGGCGCTGTCGGTGTCGGACGCCGCCGAGGACGTGATCGGGGTCGTCCGGGGCGGCGCGCGCGGCTACGTCACCAAGACCATCTCCGGGCCCGAGCTGACCGCCGCGATCGACCGCGTCGCGGACGGCGACGCGGTCTTCTCGCCCCGGCTCGCCGGGTTCGTGCTGGACGCGTTCGCCGCCAGCGACGTCCCGTCGGTGGACCCCGAGCTCGACCAGATCACCCAGCGGGAGCGGGACGTCCTGCGGCTGATCGCGCGCGGCTACGCCTACAAGGAGATCGCCAAGGAGCTGTTCATCTCGGTCAAGACGGTCGAGACGCACGTCAGCAGCGTGCTGCGCAAGCTCCAGCTGTCGAACCGGCACGAGCTGTCCCGCTGGGCCGCCGCGCGCCGCCTCGTCTGAGGCGGCGCGCTCGCCGGGTCAGTACTCCTTGAGTCAGTAGTCCTTCAGGATGTAGGAGCCGGTCAGCGCGGCGAAGTCGTCGGTCAGGCCCGCGGCGCTCTCGGCGACCAGGTCGGCGACGTCGGCGCCCTCGTCCGGGAGGCCGCGGAGCGCGAACGCCTGGTTGGCCTCGACCCAGTCGCGCAGCTCGTCCTCGTAGACGGCGAACGCCTTCCCGTGGTCGCCGTCCGCGGCCTTCAGCTCGCCCGCGAGGACGTACGCGCCGACCATGGCCATGCTCGTCCCCTGCCCGGACGCCGGGGACCCGCAGTACCCGGCGTCCCCGAGCAGCACGACCCGGCCGTGCGACCAGCGGTCCAGGCGGACCTGCGCGAGGGCGTCGTAGTGGAAGTCCTTCGCGTCCCACATGTGCTCCAGGAGCCGCGGGACCTCCCAGGACGCGTCCGCCAGGCCGCCCGCGAGCAGGCGCTTCTGCTCGGCGACGTCGCGGGGGAGCGGCCCGTCCTGGTTCTCGAACATCGCGTAGGCGCGCAGTTCGGTGTTGTCGCGGACGGTCATCACCATCGCGCCCGACGTCCCGGCGGAGTCGGAGAAGTGGCCGATCTGCCACCGGTCCAGGCCGAGGACGTTCGGCATCGTCCACACGGCCATCGCGGCGGCGCGGAGCGGGACGTAGCCGGCGTCCGCGCCGAACACGAGGCGTCGCGTCGTGGAGTGGACGCCGTCCGCGCCCACGACCAGGTCGAACGTGCGCGGCTCGGCCTTCTCGAACGTCACGTGGACGCCGTCCGGTCCGTCCTCCAGGCTCGCGATGCTGTCGCCGAAGACGTACTCGATCCGGTCGCCCGCGGCCTTCACGATGATGTCGGACAGGTCGTCGCGGAGGAGCTCCACGTCGGGGGAGTCGAGCGGGCCGCCGCTGAGCGTGTGCTCCTCGCTGCGGTGGAGCTCGTTGCCGTCGCCGTCGACGATCGACATGCCGCGCAGGTTCGTCGCGTGCGCCCGGACCTCGTCCAGCACGCCCATCCGCTCGGCCACGCCGAGCGCCGTGCCGCGCACGTCGATGGCCTGCCCGCCGGGGCGGAACCCGCCCGCCCGCTCGACCACGGTCACCTCGAACCCGTACCGGTCCAGCCAGTACGCCAGCGTCGGACCGGCGATGCTCGCCCCCGAGATCAGCACCTTCGTCATGGTCACGTCCCCTCTTGGTCTTCGGTACGTGACCAGCTTGCGAGGCGGCCCTGACGGGGCGGTGAGCGCGCGCTGAGCCCTGCTGACAGCGCGCTGACAGCCGGGGACGGCGGGTCAGAGGTGGCCGGGGCAGCCCGGTTCGCAGCGCTCGCAGTGCCGGGCGACGCGGCGCGCGAAGTCGGCGAGCATCCGGTGCAGCAGCGCGGCGGTGAGGCCGCCCGTCCCGGGGATCAGCGGGACGATCTCCGCGCTCCACCGGATCACCGTGTTGTCGCCGCTCGGCACCAGCCGGACGTCCGCCCGGTAGTGCCGGATCGGCAGGCCCGACTCGGCGACGTAGGCGTAGTGGCCGGGCCGCTCGAAGGTGACGATCCGCTCCTTCGCCGGGCCGATCCGGCGGACCGCGCCGACGCCGTCCGCCTCCTTCGCGCCCGTCTGGACGCGCCGGGACGCGAACGGGAACCAGCCCCAGGCGTTCCACGCCTCCGCGACGGCCAGATGCTGGAAGAGCAGCTCCGGCGGCGCGGCTGCGGTGGCGGTGGCGGCGAAACGGCGGACGGACATGGGGCGGCTCCCGGGACGGCGTAGGCAAACGGTAGTCAGGCCGTCCCGGAAGCGACAACAGCGAGTGAGAAGGCGCTGGCCGAAGCGGTCAGAACGACAGGACGGCGGCCAGCAGCCGGTCCTGGAAGGCGGCGACGTCGGAGCCGACCGCGACCCGCACCGGACGCCGGGTCTCGGACGCGGGCAGCGACCGCGCGTCCCAGACGGTGGCGCCGCGGGTCAGCTCGCCGCGCAGCTCCACCCGGACGGGCCGCTCGACGTACTCGCCGAGCCCCGGGTCGAGCGCGAGCATCGCGGCGAGCGCGTCGTGCACGACCGCGCCGCGCCGCCTCAGCGTCGGGGTGTAGGCGTCGGCGTACCACTCCATGATCTGCGAGGCGAACCGCGCGACGGGCCGGTCGTGGTCGGCGAGCCGGGCCAGCCACTCCGCGCCGACGGCGGTCGAGTGCGTGGCGTCCAGCGGGACGAGCACGACCGGCCAGTCCGCCGCGAAGACCAGGTCCGCGGCTTCCGGGTCGTGCCAGATGTTCGCCTCGGCGTGCGTGGTGATGTTGCCGGGGTGGCCGAACGCGCCGCCCATGACCACGACCTCGCGGACCAGCGACGGCAGTTCGGCGTCGAGCAGCAGCGCGGCGCCGAGGTTGGTCAGCGGCCCGGTCGCCACGATCGTCAGCTCGCCCGGGTGCGCCCGCGCCAGCCGGACGAGCTGTGCCGCAGCCGACTCGCCGGTCGGCGCGCCCTGCGGCGCGGGCAGGTCGAGGTCGGCGAGCCCGTTCGTGCCGTGCCAGTCGACCGCGTAATGCACGGCCTGCGCCATCGGACGGCCCGCGCCGACCGCGACCGGCACGTCGTCCAGCCCGGCCAGCTCCAGCACGCGCAGCGTGTTCAGCGCGCCTGCCAGGGAGTCGACGTTGCCGTGGACGGTGCCGACGCCGACGAGCTCGGCGTCCCCGGCGCGCACCTCGGCGGCCAGGTAGAGCAGCATCATCGCGTCGTCGATGCCGGTGTCGCAGTCGAAAAGGATCTTCGGGGGGATCAAGCACGCTCCTGGGAGATCATGATGACCGGACGGTCGGGCGGGGCGGTCAGGCGGTGTCGACGACCTGGAAGGACTCGGCCAGGCGGCCCTCGCCGAACCCGGCGACGGAGGCGTTGCCGCCCATCCAGCCGCGCAGCATGTTCTCCAGGCCGTCGCCCATGTGGGAGGTCTGGGTGGCGTGCGCCTTGAGGGCCGCGAGCTTGCGGTCGAACTGCTCGGTGACGTCGACGTAGAAGTCCGGGGTCGGGCCGCCGGACATCCACACCTCCCGCGCCGTCCACGCCTCCAGGCCCTCCTCGCGCAGCTCGGGGAAGGCGTAGGGGTTGCGCGCGTCGGGGTAGACGGCGTCCAGGGTCGCGCCGCCGACGACCCGGTGGTCGGGGTGGCTGGGGGCGATCCGCTGGTAGTTCCGCTCGGGGCTGTGCGTCAGCACCCGGTCGGGCCGCACCTGCCGGATCACCCGGGCGATGTCGCGGCGCAGGCCGAAACCGGGTTCGAGGCGCCCGTCGGGGTACCCGAGGTAGCGCACGTCGACCACCCCCACCGCCTCGGCCGCCGCGCGCTGCTCCTTGCGCCGCAGCTCGGCCATCTCCACGCGGGTGACGCCGTCGTCGAACCCGCCCGCGTCCCCGTCGGTGACGATCAGGTAGGTGACCTCGACGCCCGCGTCCGTCCAGGACGCGATCGTCCCGGCGGACCCGAAGTCCACGTCGTCCGGGTGGGCCAGCACGCACAGCACCCGGGTGATTTCGCTCAGATCCAGGACAGTCCTCACGAAGCTCACCCTAAACGTCGGGATCAGGTCTGGGACGGCCCGGTCCGCCGGGGTAGAGCAGAAACATGCGCAAAATCATCAACGCCCCGTCCGACGTGGTCGCCGACGCCCTGCGGGGCCTGGCCGCCGCGCACCCCTCGCTGCGCGTCGATCCGGAGGCCCGGACGGTCGTCCGGGCGGACGCGCCCGTCGCGGGGAAGGTCGCCCTGGTGTCCGGGGGCGGCTCCGGCCACGAGCCGCTGCACGCCGGTTTCGTCGGGTTCGGGATGCTGGACGCCGCCGCCCCCGGCGAGGTCTTCACCTCGCCGACCCCCGACCAGATCCTGGCCGCGACCCTCGCCGTCGGCGGCGACGCCGGGGTCGTCCACATCGTCAAGAACTACACAGGGGACACCCTCAATTTCGCCATGGCCGCCGAACTGGCCGACGACGAGGGCGTCCAGGTCGAGCAGGTCGTCGTGGACGACGACGTCGCGGTCGTCGACAGCACCTACACGGCCGGACGGCGCGGCACCGGCGCGACCCTGTTCGTGGAGAAGATCGCGGGCGCGGTGGCCGAGGACGGCGCGCCGCTCGCGGCCGTGGCGGGCGTCGCGCGCGAGGTGAACGAGCGGTCCCGGTCGTTCGGGGTGGCGCTGTCGCCGTGCGCGGTCCCGGCGGCGGGCCGTCCGACGTTCGAGCTGGCCGAGGGCGAGATGGAGCTGGGGATCGGGATCCACGGCGAGCCCGGCCGCGAGCGGGTCAAGGCCGGGACGGCCAAGGAGATCGTGGACGCCTCGCTCGCCGCGATCGACGCGGACATGCCGCTCGCCGGGCAGGAGCTGATCGTCCTGGTCAACGGGATGGGCGGGACCCCGATGATCGAGCAGTACATCGCGGCGGGCGCGGTCGCAGACTGGCTGTCCGGCCACGGCGCGACGGCCGTCCGGACGTTGGTCGGGCCGTACGTGACGAGCCTGGAGATGGCGGGCTGCATGGTGTCGGTCTGCCGCGTCACGCCCGAGCTGCTCCGCTTCTGGGACGCCCCGGTCGAGACCCCGGCGCTGCGGTGGGGCCGATGAGCGCCGCGCCCACGCCCGCCTCCGCCTTCACGGGCGCCGTCGCCGCCGCCTGGATCCGCCGCGCCGCCGAGCTGATCTCCGCCGACGCCGACCGCCTGACCCGCCTGGACGCCGCCATCGGCGACGGCGACCACGGCCTCAACCTGGACCGGGGCTTCACCGCCGCCGTCGCCGCCCTCCCGGGCGACGTCCCGCCCGGACGCGTCCTGATCGCCGCCGGACGCGCGATCATCTCCAAGACCGGCGGCGCGTCCGGACCCCTCTACGGGACGGCCCTGCGCCGCGCGGGCAAGGCCCTGGGCGACGCCGAGGAGGTGTCCGCCGCCTGGCTCGGCGGGGCACTGGAGGCCGCCGTCGCCGGGATCCGGGAGCTCGGCGGGGCCCAGCCCGGCGACAAGACCATGCTGGACGCCCTGACCCCCGCCGTCGAGGCCTACGCCGCGTCCGCCTCCCAGGGCATGGCCGGGGCCGCCAAGGCCGCGGTGAAGGCGGCCGTGGAGGGCGCCGAGGCGACGGTCCCGCTCGTCGCCCGCAAGGGACGCGCCAGCTACCTGGGCGGACGCAGCGCGGGGCACCTCGACCCCGGCGCGGCCTCGTCGGTGCTGCTGATCCGCGCCCTCGCCGACGTCGCGTCCCGGGCGGAGGGCTGATGGTCGGGATCGTGATCATCTCCCACAGCCGCCTGCTCGCCGAGGGAACCGCCGAGCTCGCCCGCGAGATGGGTGTCGGCGAGGCCGTCGTCGAGCCCGCCGGGGGAGGCCCGGACGGCGGCCTCGGCACCAGCCCCGACCTGGTCGAACGGGCCGTGGCCGCGGCCGACGGCGGGGACGGCGTGCTGCTCCTGGCCGATCTCGGCTCGTCCGTCCTCACCGCGCGGATCGTCCTGGAAGATCACCAGGGACGCGTCGTCCTCGCCGACGCGCCGCTGGTCGAGGGCGCGGTCGCCGCCGCCTCCGCCGCCGCGTCCGGAGCCGACCTCGACGGCGTCCGCGCCGCCGCCGAATCCGCCCACGAGCTGCACAAACGCTGATCCCGGCCGTCCGGGCGAAGCGACCGGAAGCCCCCGCCCGGCGGCCGAACGCGGCGGAGTGACCGATATGCCCCCGCCGCGTTCGGACGCGGTTGTCGGTGGCGGACCGTAGACTCGCGAGTGATGTCGAAGACCGAAGCTCACCCCTTGCTGGACGGCCTGAACCCGCAGCAGCGGGCCGCCGTCGAGCACGCCGGAAGTCCGCTGCTGATCGTCGCCGGAGCGGGCTCCGGCAAGACGCGCGTGCTCACCCACCGGATCGCGCACCTGCTGTCCGAGCGGGACGTCCATCCCGGCCAGATCCTCGCGATCACCTTCACCAACAAGGCCGCGGCCGAGATGAAGGAGCGCGTGGACGCGCTGGTCGGCCCGCGTTCCCGCGCCATGTGGGTGATGACCTTCCACTCCGCCTGCGTGCGCATCCTGCGCCGCGAGGCCGGGCGGCTGGGCTTCCCGTCGAGCTTCTCGATCTACGACCAGGCCGACGCGCAGCGGCTCATGGCGCTGGTCTGCCGCGAGCTCGACCTCGACCCGAAGCGGTATCCGCCCAAGTCGTTCAGCGCCCAGGTGTCGAACCTGAAGAACGAGCTGATCGACTACGAGACGTTCAAGGCGCGGGCCTCCACGCACATGGAGCAGACCCTCGCGCAGGCGTACGAGATGTACCAGGCCCGGCTGCAGCAGGCCGGGGCCATGGACTTCGACGACCTGATCATGCTGACGGTCAACCTGCTCCAGGTCTTCCCGGAGGCCGCCGAGCACTACCGGCGCCGGTTCCGGCACGTCATGGTCGACGAGTACCAGGACACCAACCACGCCCAGTACGAGCTGGTCCGCGAGCTGACCGCGCCGGTCGAGGGCATCGGCCCCGCCGAGCTGTGCGTGGTCGGCGACGCCGACCAGTCGATCTACGCGTTCCGCGGCGCGACGATCCGCAACATCCTCGAGTTCGAGCGCGACTACCCCGAGGCGCGCACGATCCTGCTGGAGCAGAACTACCGCTCCACCCAGACCATCCTGTCGGCGGCGAACGCGGTGATCGAGCGGAACGCCGACCGCAAGCCCAAGCGGCTCTGGTCCGACCAGGGCGAGGGCCACAAGATCACCGGCTATGTCGCCGACAACGAGCACGACGAGGCCGCGTTCGTCGCCAGCGAGGTCGACAAGCTCACCGACGCGGGCGACGCGAAGCCCGGTGACGTGGCGGTCTTCTACCGGACCAACGCCCAGTCCCGTGTCTTCGAAGAGATCTTCATCCGGGTCGGGCTGCCGTACAAGGTCGTCGGCGGCGTGCGCTTCTACGAGCGCAAGGAGGTCCGCGACCTGCTGGCCTACCTCCGGGTCCTCGCGAACCAGGAGGACACGGTCTCCCTGCGCCGCATCCTGAACGTCCCGAAGCGCGGGATCGGCGACCGGGCCGAGGCGTGCGTCGAGGCGTACGCGTCCCGCGAGCGCATCTCGTTCTGGCAGGCCCTGCGTGTCCCCGAGGACGTCCCGGGCATGGCGACCCGCTCGATCAAGGCCGTCCGCGAGTTCGTCGCCCTGCTGGACGACCTGCGCGCGTCGGTCGAGACGTCCAGCCCGGCCGAGCTGATCGAGCGGATCCTGGTGCAGTCCGGCTACATCGCCGAGCTCCAGGCATCCAAGGACCCGCAGGACGAGACCCGCGTCGAGAACCTCCAGGAAATGGAGTCGGTCGCCCGCGAGTTCGAGGAGCGCCTCGACGGCGAGGACCCGGCCGGACGCCTTCCCGACTTCCTGGAGCAGGTCGCGCTGGTCGCCGACGCCGACTCGATCCCCGGCGGCGCGAAGTCCGGGGCCGTCCCGCCCGGGGAGCGTCCCGAGCAGGACGACCAGGGCGTCGTCACCCTGATGACCCTGCACACCGCGAAGGGCCTGGAGTTCCCGGTCGTCTTCCTCACCGGCATGGAGGACGGCGTCTTCCCGCACCTGCGGGCCATGAGCAACCCCAAGGAGCTGGAGGAGGAGCGGCGTCTCGCGTACGTGGGCATCACCCGCGCCCGCCAGCGCCTCTACCTCTCGCGCGCGACCATGCGCAGCTCGTGGGGCGCGCCGCAGGTGAACCCGCCGTCCCGCTTCCTCGCCGAGGTCCCGGCCCCCCTGCTGGACTGGGAGCGCGAGGCGTCCAGCGCCTTCGGCTCGGCCGCGACCCGCGTCGCTGCCCGTCCGGGGGTCCGCGCCCCCGGCTCACGCGCCGTCCCCAGCCTGGCCCCGGGTGACAAGGTCACCCACGACTCGTTCGGCCTCGGCACGGTCGTCGCGGTGGACGGCGAGGGCGACAAGGCCGCCGCCTCCGTCGACTTCGGCGGGGAGTACGGCGTCAAGCGGCTCGTCCTGCGCTACGCCCCGGTCGAAAAGCTCTAGTTTCCGCCGCGACATGCCGTCTGACCTGGGGCTCTACCTGCTCAGGGGCGGACGTCCAGTCCGAGCGCCTCTGCCACGACCATGGCCTGGGGGAGGTCGATGACGGCCCCCTTGAGGTCCACGGTCAGGAGGTGCTCGGCCGGGAGGGCGCTGCCGCGCAGGTCCGCCTGACGGAGGTTCGCGTTCCGGAGCCACGCGCCGCTGAGGTCGACCCGCTGGAACGTGGTCTTCTCGCAGACGGCCCCGCCGAGGTCGGCCTCGCGCAGCCGGGTCTCCTCGAACGTCGCGCCGGAGAGCTTCGCGCCGGTCAGCCCCACGAACGACCAGTCGCCGCCGCGCACCTTCAGCAGGTCGAACGAGCAGTCGCTGAAGGCGCTGCCGACGAGCTTGCAGCCGGTGAACGTCGCGTCGAAGAACGAGCACCGGACGAACGCGCAGTTCAGGAACGCCGCCTCGGTGTGCTCGGACACGTTGAACTTGCAGCCCCGGAACAGGCACTCGGTGAACGTTCCGGACGTGTCGCGCATCTCGGTGAAGTCGACGTCGGAGAACAGGACGCGTTCGAACGACTCGCCCTCGATGTCCCGCCCGTCCCAGTCGCGGGCCGCGATCGTCGTCTCGGTGGGCGGGACCCTGCGCTCGGCCATCCCCCCAAACTAGTCGCGCGGTGGCCTGGCCAGCTCGACCGACGCGAGGACGTCCGGGTCGGCGACGAGGTCGATCGCGACCACGCGGCCGTCCCGGACGGTGAAGTCGAACACGACCTGCGGAACCCCCCTGAGCTGCCACATGCCGCCCGCGACGCCGTCCACGACGACCGGCAGGATGGCCTTGGCGCGGCCCGACCAGAACTCCGCCATGGCCTCGCGGCCCTCGATCCGGCCGGGTCCGCCCAGCTCGGTCGCGGTGCGGTCGCCGCGCTGGACGGCGTCCGGGTCGAGCAGCGTGAGCAGGGCCGCGAAGTCGCCCTCGCGGGACGCCGCCAGGAACGCCGTGACGACCTCGCGTTCGCGGGCGGCCGTCGCGTCGGCCCGTCCGCCCCGGACGCGCCGCCGGGCCCGGCTGGCGAGCTGGCGGGCGGCGGCGGGCGTCCGTCCGACGATCGGCGCGATCTCGTCGAACGGGATCGCGAACATGTCGTGCAGGACGAACGCCAGCCGCTCGGCCGGGGCGAGCGTCTCCAGGACGACCAGGAGCGCGAGCCCGACCGAGTTCGACAGGACGGCGGCGTCGGCCGGGTCCTCGGGGGTGTCGGGCGAGGGGCCCGCCGACGCGTCCGGCTCATCGGGAATGTCCGGCTCGTCCCAGGACACCTCGCGGCGGGTCGTCCGGGCGCGGAGCATGTTCAGCGCGACCCGTCCGACGATCGTGGTCAGCCAGCCGCCGAGGTTGTCGACGCCGTCGTCCCCGGCGCGGCTCACCCGGAGCCACGCCTCCTGGACGGCGTCGTCCGCCTCGGAGTTCGACCCGAGCACGCGGTACGCGACCGCGTGCAGGTGGGCGCGGTGCTCCTCGAACCGCGCGGCCAGCGAATCCTCGCCCCTCACATGCGCCTCCAACTCGTGGGCCTCCGCAACCCCTGACCCGCGGCGGGCGGCGAATGTGACAGGGGAGGGCGCGGCGTCAGAGGCCGAGGTCCCGGAGGCGATCGGGGTCGGCGATGATGTCCATCGTCGTGATCCGGCCGTCGACGACCGTCAGCGCCAGCAGCGACTGCGGACCGCCACGGGACACGTCCATGGCGCCGATCGTGCCGTTGACGACGACGGTCCGGATGTCCTTGGCGATCTCGCGGAACAGGAGCGCCCGGCCCGCGACGTTCCGCGCGCCCCGGACGACCTGCAGCGCGCCGCCCGCGCCGACGTCGACGCGCAGCACCACGTCCGGGTCGAGGATCGCGACCAGGGCCTCCAGGTCGCCCTCGCGGGCCGCCGCGAGGAACGCCTCGACGGCCTCGCGCTGCCGGTTCAGGTCCGGGTCCGGAGTGGGCGCGGAGTCCTTGACGCGGCGGCGCGCCCGGCTGGCGAGCTGCCGGGTCGCGGCGGGCGACTTGTCGATGATCGGCGCGATCTCGTCGAACGGGACGGCGAACATGTCGTGCAGGACGAACGCCAGCCGCTCGGCCGGGGCCAGCGCCTCCATGACCACCATCAGCGCGATCCCGACCTGGTCGGCGACCAGCACCTCCTGCTCGGGGTCGCGCGTGACGATCGGGTCCGGCAGCCGCTCGTCGCCGAGCTCCTCCCGCCGGGACCCGCGGGCGCGCAGCATGTCCAGGCAGATCCGTCCGACGACGGTGGTGAGCCAGCCCGGCAGGTTCGCGACGTCCGACACGTCCGTGCGGCTGAGCCGGAACCATGCCTCCTGGACGGCGTCCTCGGCCTCGCTCAGCGAGCCGAGCATGCGGTAGGCCACCGAACGCAGGTGGCCGCGCTGCTCCTCGAACCGCTCGGCCAGCGAATTCTCGTCCACCCGTCCACACTCCCACCGGGATCCGTCCACTGAACAGTCCGCAAGATAGACGATCACGCGGACCCCGGCGGACGGGCCTCAGGGGCCGGGCGGGGCGTCCTCCCGGACGGCGAACAGCTTGGCCAGGACGGGCCGGGCGGCGCTCGAGGGGTCGCCGCCCAGGCCCGGGGGCAGGGCGCCGCTCAGCCAGAGCCCGGCGAAGCCGTGGGCGATGGACCAGGCGGCGAGGGACGCGTCAGGGTCGGGGGACAGGGCCCGGACGGCGCGGTCGAGCATCGCGGCCGTCCGGGTGCGGGCGGCGGCGAGCTCCGCGTCGTCGCCCCGGTACAGCTCCGGACGGAACATGACCTCGAAGTGGGCGCGGTGCTCGGCGGCGAACCGGACGTAGGCGACGCCGAGGTCGAGCAGGTCGCCGCCGGAGTCGGTGAGGGCCTCGGTGAGCAGGTCGAAGCCCTCGGCGGCCAGCGCGGTCAGCAGGCCGGTCTTGTCGCCGAAGTGGTGCGCGGGCGCGGCGTGCGAGACCCCGGCGCGGCGGGCCAGTTCGCGCAGGCTCCAGCCGGACGGCCCGGACTCCTCGATCGCCGCGACGGCCGCGTCGAGGACGGCGCGGCGCAGGTTGCCGTGGTGGTAGGTCGAACTCACCCCGCCAGCCTAGGGCAGATCGCCCGAAACTTGCCATTGACAAGTTCAGGTCCGCGACGGAAACTAGACAGTGACAAGATGAAGTGTCGCCGACGACTTGGAGGGCGTCATGCCCACGCTGCCCTGGATCGCTCCCGAACCCGCCGAGCCTGGTGGGGAAGCCCTGGTCATGGCCTCGCGGCTGGAGGTGCGGTCGCTGCGCCACGTGCCGGGCTTCCTGCTGGCCTCGATGGCGCTGCTGCGGCAGGCGCGGCGCTCGCCGGGCGCCTGGGGGATCTCGCTGCGCGCCGAGCCGTGGCGCCGGACGTTCTGGACGCTCTCCGCCTGGTCGGGCCGGGACGCGCTGAACGCCTACGCGTCCGCGGAGCCGCACCGGTCCACGATGCGGGCCAAGCGGACGGTGATGCGCGAGTCGACGTTCGTCTTCTGGAACGTCCCGGCGTCCGACCTCCCGATCTCCTGGGACGAGGTCGAACGCCGGATCGCCGAGAAGCGGGGTGAAGATGGAGCGAAAGGCGGGGTGAAAGGCGACGCGGAAAGCGTGAAAGGTGGCGCGGAAAGCGGAGTGAGCGCCGGGTGAGAAGGCGGGCCGATCAGTTCAGCCGGTAGCGGCGGGTCGCGTTCTCGACGAACAGTTTGCGTCGCTCATCAGCGGAAAGGTCCGACGTGACCTCCTGGTAGGACGTCATGAGTTCGGCGAGGCCGCCGGAAAGACCGTCCACCGGGAAATTGCTGCCGAAGAAGCAGCGATCGACCCCGAAGAGGTCGAGGCAGGTCTCGACGTAAGGGCGCAGGGCGGCGGCGTCGAGCCGTCCGAGCGGCATTCCGAGGCCGGAGATCTTGCAGTCCACGCGGGGGAGCGCGGCGAGCTTGGCCAGGCCCCGCCGCCAGTCGATGAACCCCTCCGGCGTGCCTGTCTCCGGCCAGCCCGCGTGCTCCAGGACGACCCGCACGTCCGGGGCCTTGGCGAGCGCGGCCAGGTAGGCGTCCACCTCGGGCGCGCGGATCACCTGGTCGAAGACGAGATCGCGTTTTCCCAGCTCACGCAGGAGGGCGGCGGCGGTGTCGCCCTCGGGGGACAGGCCGGCGAACACCCGGACGCCGCGGAACAGCGGGCTGCGCGCCTGCTCGTCCAGCTGCGCCTCGACGACGGGCGGCGACACGTCCGGGTCGATCGAGCCGATGATCGCCGATGGACGGTCCGGCGCGTCCATCGCGTCCAGCCAGCGTGTCTCGTCCAGGAAGGCGCCCGGCACGGTCGTCGCCGACACGTGCACGGTGCCGAGGAGGCGGACCCCGGCGGCCTCCGCGTCCGCCCGGAATCGCTCGGGCGGATAGTCGCGCGGCACCTCCGGTAGCGTGACGTGAAGCATCGGATACCAGTCGTGCACGCTCGACAGCCAATGATGGACATGGGCGTCCACGAAATCCATTACGGTCACCAAAGACCCCTTTCGGCTCTGGCTGGACATCTTGGCCGAAAGAGGGGTTCTAGGTCGATCCCGCGCTACACGGACAAAGCCGTCAGGAATCCGTCAAGCAGCGCGAGCTGGCGCGCGGCGGGATAGCGCTCCGGGTCGAACAGCACCTGCACCACCAGGCCGTGCGCGAACGCGATGAGCGTCGTCGCGACGTCGTCGACGTCGGCGTCCGCCGGGAGTTCGCCCAGCTCGCGCGCCTGCTCGACGAACGGGCGCAGCCGCTGCGTCCGGAACCGCTCGTACCGGCGCGTCTCGCGCTCGCCCAGGTCGGCGTCCGCGAGCGAGGCGTCCCATGAGCTGACCCAGACCCGGTTCATCTCGATCGCCACGGCCGAGATCGGCAGAACGTCCGCGATGAGCTCGCGCACCGCCGCCAGACCCTGCCCGGACGGGGTGAGACGGCTCTGGAGCGTCCGCTCCTCGGCGAGGTCGAGCGCGTGCGCGACCAGCGCCTTCTTGTTCGGGAAGTAGTGCGTGAGCAGGCCCGTGGACGAGCCCATCTCGGCGGCGACCGCCCGCAGCGTCAGGCCGTCGAAACCGTGCGCGGCCAGCACCCGCCACACGGCCGCCGACACGTCGCGGCGGCGGGCGTCGTGGTCTCCCTTGGCGGGCACGGGTTATCGGTTTCCTCCCGGTCGGCGGTGCGGGCTATGGTGCATAACAAACGTTCGGTACGCACCCTAACAGGAGGTCGTTGATGCTTTCCCTGACGCTGGCCGAAGGGGCCGAGCTGCGCACGCTGGAGCCCTGGCAGGCCGCCGAGTTCCTGGCGCAGGTGGAGAAGGTCCGCGATGACATCCGCCCGTACATCCCGTTCGCCGCCCGGATCTTCGACGAGGACGCCGCCCGCGCCTACCTCCAGGGCTTCGCCGAGTCGGCCGCCGCCGACGGTCCGCGCCTGTGGGGCATCTGGGTGGACGGCGTGCTCAGCGGTGGCACCCTTTTCCGGATCTTCGAGACCAAGCAGCACGTGTGCGAGGTCGGCGTGTGGCTGGACCCGGACGTGCGCGGACGCGGCCTGATCACCAAGGCCGTGGGCGCGATGATCGACTGGGCGGTCGGCGTGCGCGGCATGCTGCGCGTGGAGTGGTGCTGCGAGCCGTCCAACGAGGCCAGCATCGCGACCGCCAAGCGCATCGGCTTCACCTACGAGGGCACCATCCGGCAGGGCTTCAACTTCGACGGACGTCAGCGCGACTACCAGATGTGGGCCGTCCTCGCCGACGAGTGGCGCTCCAGGAGCTGACCGTCGCCACACCTCACGCGGCCCCATGGCCCCTCCGACGCGGCTCTGCCGCCGAAAGAGGGGCCATTGCCCTTGTTCGTCCCGCTAGGCTAAGCGACATTCTTCGTTAAACCCTTACAGGGAGGCCGCCGGGTGGGGATCGAGCATGTCGTCATGCTGCTGGTGGCGGCACTGGGCGCGGGCTGGGTGGACGCGGTGGTCGGCGGGGGCGGGCTCATCCAGCTGCCCGCGCTGCTGCTGCTCAACCCCGGCCAGCCCGTCGCCACCGCGCTCGCCACCAACAAGGTCGCCTCGATCGCCGGGACGACCAGCGCCGCCTACGCCTACCTGCGCCGCACCAAGATCGACCGGACGGTCGCCTTCACCGGCGCGGGCCTGGCCGTCGCGGGCTCGGCGGCGGGCGCGCTGTGCGCCTCGGTGATCTCCTCGGAGGTGTTCAAGCCGGTCATCATGGCCGTCCTGCTCGCGGTCGCGGCGCTCGTGGTGTTCCGCCCGAGCCTCGGCCGCGAGCCGAGACTCGTGCTGCGCACCCGCCGCCGGATCGCCGCCGCGATCCTGGTCCCCGGCCTCGTCATCGCCTTCTACGACGGCATCCTCGGCCCCGGCACCGGGACGTTCCTGGTCGTGGTGTTCACCGCCCTGCTCGGCGTCGACTTCGTCCACGCGTCCGCGCACGCGAAGGTCATCAACGTCAGCACGAACTTCGGCACGCTGCTGGTCTTCGCCGTCCAGGGCCACATCCTGTGGGCGCTCGGCCTCGCCATGGCCGTCGCGAACGCGACCGGCGCGCAGCTCGGCGCGCGCACCGCGATCCGGCGCGGCTCCGGGTTCGTCCGGATCGTCCTGCTGTGCGTGGTGACGCTGCTGGTCGCGAAGCTCGGCTACGAGCAGTTCGCGTAGCCCGCCACGCCCCGCCGGGCGTCTAGCCCTCGTCCGGGACGGGGAGCGGCTTCTCCAGCGCGGACAGGCTCAGCACGACCAGCGAGGACGTCCAGCCGAGCGGCGCGACGGCCGCCGGACGCCCGTACTCGTCCACCTTCTCGGGCAGCGCGCCCAGCGTCGTGCGGTGCGCGGACAGCCAGTCCAGGCGGGCCATCGCCTCCTCCGGACGGCCCGCCGCCGCGGCCGACAGCGTGAACAGCGCCATCTCCGGCGTCCAGGCGACCTTCGCGTTCCCCGACCAGCGCTCGCCCGGCAGGACGCCGCCGTTCGGCAGCGCCAGCTTCCCGGCGGCCGACCGCACGGCGTCGGTCACGCCCTGGTCGGCCGGGCCGAACGGCGGGCTGAGGAAGGTCACCGAGGTGTCCATGCGCCCGCCCCGGATGGGGGAGCGCGGGTAGCCGAGCGGCGCGAACCTCGCCGTGATCCCGCCCTCCACGCGGTGCGCCGCCCCCCGGTACAGCTCCGCCCGGTCGGCGTGGCCGAGGTCGCGGGCGAGCACGGAGGCCGCCCGCAGCCCGGCCAGGACGGGCCCGACGACGCCGAGCGTGGCGTGCCGCGGGTCCTGCTCGGACGAGGCGGGTCGCTCCCAGTAGTCCGAGGACGGCGGCGGCAGGCCGTCCGAGCGCAGCGACGCGGTCAGCTCGTCGGCGGCCCGGCGCACCATCGTCCACAGTTCCGGCAGGTCCTCGGCGGCCTCCGGGTTCTCGGTGTGGAAGAACCACGCGGCCCACAGCACCCAGCCGAGCGAGTCGAGCTGCGCGTGCCGTCCGTCCGCGACCGCGCTGCCGTCGGGGTTGTAGCGCGCGGCCCACATCCCCTTCGTGGTCTGCACGCGCGCGAGGAACCGCAGGATCCGCCGGGCCTCGGCCGGGTGGCCGGTCACGGTGAACGCCGCCGCCGCGAACGCCGAGTCGCGCGGCCACGAGTACCGCCACGCCCCGTACCAGGACGCCAGGGACGCGCCGTTCGGCCTGGTCAGCAGCCGCAGGTCCTGGAGCGCGCGGGCGGCCATGTCCCGGTACCCGGTCGCCTTGTCGGCGGCGGAGGCGACCGTCAGCCGGTCGTGCTCGCCGTTCTCGTCCTTCGGATCCTCCGAGGGGGTCGGCGTGGGCGTGGGCGTCGGCCCGATGGTCGGCTTCGCGGGCTTCCCGGCGGCGGGCGGACGCGCCGGAGACCCGGCCGCCGGAACCTCCGGCACCTTCGGCCGCGGCGCGACGGGCACGCACCCCTTCTCCGCGACCGCCTGGTCGCTCACCCCGCCGACCCCCGCGGGCCGCGCCGCGCCGACCTGCGCGGACCCGGCGGCGCGAGGGGATGCCGCAGTCGTGCTGATCTCGTTCCGGGTGGTCTGGAGGACGTCGTCAGGACGCGCCGGACGGTTCTTGCCCGTGGGCGGGCACGGCTTCAGCCAGGGGACGAGGCGTCCCGGGACGGTCCCGCGCGCCAGCCAGGTCTGGTCACCCCGGACGGCCTCGGCGACGCGCGGATCCGATCCGGAGACGGTGATGGCGTCCTCGCCGCCCGTCGGGACGAGCCGGACCCGCCCGTCCGCGAGCCGGACGACGGACGAGTCGGGCAGGTAGCGCGCGCCCTGGCCGTCCGAGGGAGGCAGCGGGTCGCCCGCGAACGGCCAGCCGCCCCCGCCGACGAGGCCGGGGCTGGCCCACTCCGGGTCGCCGTTCTCCGGGAGCGTGACGCCGCAGGTCGCGGCCAGGGCGGAGACGAGCAGGAGCGCGGAGGCACGCCGCACGCGACCGGGCCATGAGGTGGGCCACACCGTCGGCCACGCCGTCGGCCCGACTCCGCTGTCCGCCACCGCACCTCCCCCTTGAGACGGGCCTTAGTACATCAAACTCAGCCAAACGCCGCAGTGCGCTCAGGGGGTGAACGCCGCATTCGACGCAGGGTTCCTCCCTCCTCTCATACCCCCCTCCGGCCCGGGGGAGCAGGGACGGATGAGCAACCTCACACCCCCTCCGGGAACACGGCGGCCCCCCGGCGGCGTGACCACGGGCGGAGGTTGACTAGGCTGCTTCGACGGAGCGGACCGCAGAGTGGCGGCCGCACGGCGCCCTGAGTCCCCGTGCCCCTCACTTGACCCGCGGTCGTTGGCTGTCGATCCGTTAAGGACGCCTCGTGGACCTGTTCGAACATCAGGCAAAGGAACTCTTTGCCGAGTACGGGGTACCGGTGCCCACCGGCAAGGTCGCCCGTACTCCCCAGGAAGCGCGTGCCATCGCGGAGGAGCTCTTCTCCGCGGGCAGCAAGAAGGTCGTCGTCAAGGCCCAGGTGAAGACCGGTGGCCGCGGCAAGGCCGGCGGCGTGAAGCTCGCCGACACCGCCGACGAGGCGGAGACCCTCGCGAACCAGATCCTCGGCATGGACATCAAGGGCCACACGGTCCACAAGGTCCTGGTCGAGGAGGGCTCGGCGATCGCGCAGGAGTACTACTTCTCCTTCCTGCTCGACCGTGCGAACCGCACCTTCCTCTCCATCTGCTCCGTCGAGGGCGGCGTGGAGATCGAGGAGGTGCCGCACGACCAGCTCGCCATGGTGCAGGTCTCGCCGCTGGACGGCATCGACCTGGCCCGGGCGCGGCAGATCGCCGAGCAGGGCCGCCTCCCCGAGGAGGCCCTGGACGGCGCCGCCGCCATCATCGAGCGGCTCTGGGCCGTCTTCACCGACGAGGACGCGACCCTCGTCGAGGTGAACCCGATGATCCTCACCGCCGACGGCCAGGTGAAGGCCCTCGACGGCAAGGTCTCGCTGGACGACAACGCGTCCTTCCGCCAGGAGCACGACGAGCTCGAGGACAAGGCCGGCGCCGACCCGCTGGAGGCCAAGGCCAAGGCCCTCGACCTCAACTACGTCAAGCTCGAGGGCAACGTCGGCATCATCGGCAACGGCGCGGGCCTGGTCATGTCCACCCTGGACGTGGTCGCCTACGCCGGCGAGGGCCACGGCGGCATGAAGCCCGCCAACTTCCTCGACATCGGCGGCGGCGCGTCCGCCGAGGTGATGGCCAACGGCCTGGAGATCGTCCTGTCGGACGCCGACGTCAAGTCGGTGTTCGTCAACGTCTTCGGCGGCATCACCGCCTGCGACGCCGTCGCGAACGGCATCGTGTCGGCCTACAAGCTGCTCGCGGACCGCGGCGAGGCCGTGGACCGCCCGCTGGTCGTCCGGCTCGACGGCAACAACGCCGAGCTCGGCCGCCAGATCCTGAAGGACGCGGCGCTGCCCGGCGTCCAGCAGGTGGAGACCATGGACGACGCGGCCGAGCGGGCCGCCGAACTCGCCGCGGCAGGTGCGTGAAATGGCCATCTGGCTCACTGAGAACAGCAAGATCATCGTCCAGGGCATCACCGGCTCGGAGGGCTCCAAGCACGGCCGCCGGATGCTCGCCTCGGGCGCCCAGGTCGTCGGCGGCGTGAACGCGCGCAAGGCCGGCACCACCGTCGAGTTCGACGGCACCGAGCTCCCGGTCTTCGGCACCGTCAAGGAGGCCATGGAGAAGACCGGCGCGGACGTGTCGGTCGTCTTCGTCCCGCCGAAGTTCACCAAGGACGCCGTCGTCGAGGCGATCGACGCCGAGATCCCGCTGTGCGTGGTCATCACCGAGGGCATCCCGGTGCACGACACCGCCTACTTCTGGGCGTACGCCGAGTCCAAGGGCAACAAGACCCGGATCATCGGGCCGAACTGCCCGGGCATCGCGTCCCCCGGCAAGTCCAACGCGGGCATCATCCCGGCCGACATCACCACGCCCGGCCGCATCGGCCTGGTGTCCAAGTCGGGCACGCTGACCTACCAGATGATGTACGAGCTGCGTGACTTCGGGTTCTCCACCTGCGTCGGCATCGGCGGCGACCCGATCATCGGCACCACGCACATCGACGCCCTCCAGGCGTTCCAGGACGACCCCGACACCGACGCCATCGTCATGATCGGCGAGATCGGCGGCGACGCCGAGGAGCGCGCGGCGGCCTTCATCGAGAAGAACGTCACCAAGCCGGTCGTCGGCTACGTGGCGGGCTTCACCGCTCCCGAGGGCAAGACGATGGGCCACGCCGGCGCGATCGTCTCCGGCTCCGCGGGCACCGCCCAGGCGAAGAAGGAAGCGCTGGAGAAGGTCGGCGTCAAGGTCGGCAAGACCCCGAGCGAGACCGCCCGCCTCATGGCGGACATCATGCGCAACCTCTGATCCACCCGATCAGGGCCACGAAGGACGCCCGAGCCGCACACCGCGGCGCGGGCGTCTTTCGTTTTCCGCCGTCTTTCCGTTTCCGCCGTCTTTCGCGGCGTTCGGGGCTAGAACATGAACCATGCTCATGTTCTAATGAGGGCGCATCGCCCCCACCCCCCTGGAGCGGCCATGAGCCCCCCGCGTGTCCCCCGACTCTCCCGCCCGGTCACGGCCCTGCTGACCGCCCTCCTGTGCGCCCTCGGAACGGCCTCCGCCGCGCACGCCGCCCGTCCCGCCGCCCCGCCGGTCCGGCCGTCCGCCGCGTCGGCGCCGGTGCGCGGGCTCCTCGACGCCCACACCCACATCGAGGGCGCCGAGGACATGGGCGGACGCATGATCTGCGGCCAGCCGTTCGACCCCGACGGCATCGCCGCCGCCCTGCGCGACTGCCCGGACCACTATCCGAACGGCGAGTTCGCGGTCTTCGAGAACTTCCTCAAGAACGGCAGCCCGTTCGGCACCCACGACCCGGTCGGCTGGCCCACGTTCAAGGACTGGCCCGCCCACGACTCGCTGACCCACCAGCAGGTCTACTACACCTGGCTGGAGCGGGCCTGGCGCGGCGGCCTCCGGATCATCGTGGACCAGTACGTCGCGAACAAGGTGCTCTGCGACCTGTACCCGCTGAAGAAGAACCCCTGTGACGAGGACGCCACGATCGACCTCGAACACGGCAAGGCCGTCCAGCTGCAGACCTACGTCGACAACCTGAGCGGCGGGCCGGGGAAGGGCTGGTTCCGGCTCGTCCACACGCCCGAGGAGGCGCGGGCGGTCGCCGCGTCCGGGAAGCTCGCCGTCGTCGAGAGCATCGAGTCGTCCGAGCCGTTCGGGTGCCGCGAGGTCCGGGACGTCCCGCAGTGCACCGAGAAGCAGATCGACGCGGGCCTGGACCACATGAAGGCCCAGGGCGTGACCAGCATGTTCGTCTGCCACAAGTTCGACAACGCGCTCTGCGGCGTCCGCATGGACGGCGGGATGGCGGGCGTCGCCGTCAACATCGGCAACTTCGTCGGGACGGGCCAGTTCTGGAACGTCGAGACCTGCACCGGCCCCGCGCACGACAACACGGTGACGCCGCAGGTCACGCTGCCCGCCGCCGTCCGGCTCGCGCTCGGCCTGCCGAACCTGCCCGCGCCGTTCTACCCGGCCGCCCCGCACTGCAACACCCGCGGCCTGACCCCGCTCGGCGCGCACATGATCAAGGAGATGATCAAGCGCAGGATGGTCGTCCAGATCGACCACATGAGCGCCAAGGCCGCCGACCAGGCCCTGACGATCCTGGAGCAGGCGCACTACCCGGGCGTGATCTCGTCGCACAGCTGGGCCGACCCGGGCTACTACGAGCGGATCTACCGGCTCGGCGGCATGGTCACCGAGTACGGCTCGCCCGCCGACCAGTTCGCGGGCGGCTGGCGTGACGCGAAGCAGGCGTTCCAGAAGTCCGGCGCCACGGGCCCGTTCGGCTTCGGCTACGGCCTGGACGCCAACGGCTTCGGCCCGCTGCCCGCCGCGCGCAAGGGCAGCGACGTCCAGTACCCGTTCACCGCGCTCAGCGGCGTCACGCTGGACAAGCTGCGCACCGGCCAGCGCACCTGGGACCTCAACGTGGACGGCGTCGCCAACTACGGCCTCGTCCCCGACTGGATGGAGGACGTCCGCAAGACCGCCGGCCCCGAGCTGACCGACGACATGGCCAACGGCGCCGAGACCTACCTGCGCATGTGGGAGCGCGTGAACGCCTACCAGCCCCCACCTGGCTTCTGACCCGCACTTCCATCGACGCCCTCGGCACGCCGTGCCGGGGGCGTCGGCGTGGGCGCGGGCTCAGGGACGCTTGATCGCGTGGACCGGGACGGACGGCATGCTGCCCGGCGGACGCGCCGGCCCCCTGCTCGGCCCCGGCGTCCGGGCCGTCCCCTGCGCCGGGTTGCCGAGCCGGTTCGTCGCCCAGGTCAGGAACTTGGGGAACGCCGGATTCCAGGCCGCGTAGGTGTGCCGGGCGTGCGGGATCATGACCATCGGCCCGTCCTGCCCGTGACTCTGCAGGACGCTGTGGAAGAGCTTGGCGTCCGACACGTCCCCGCGGTCGGACTGGCCCGCCATCAGCCAGAACGCGGGCAGCTTCGCGCCGGGCGGCCAGTTGGTGAGCCGCCACAGCGGGTCGTTCTCCAGGCGCGCGCGGGCGTTGCCGTCGAACGGGTCGGAGCCGTGCTCGGGCAGCGGCTGGAAGTAGCCGCTCATGACCCCGGCCAGGCCGAACACGTTCGCGTGCCGCAGCGCCATGTTCGCCGCGCAGAATCCGCCCTCGGAGAACCCGGCGACGCCCCAGCGCGCCCCGGGCGGGTCGGTGCGGAACGACGTCTCGACGTCCGCCGGGACGTCGTCGGCGAGGTAGGTGTCGTTCCTGTCGCCCTTGGGCCGGTCCAGGCACTGCGAACCGCCCGCGCCGTGGGCGTTGCCGTTGATGTTCGGCATCACCAGGATCGTGGGCTTGACCTGGTGCTTGTTCAGCATCGAGGTGAAGGTCGAGGTCACGTGCAGGCCGCGCTGCCAGTCCTCCGGCTCACCGGGGGAGCCGTGCAGCAGCTCCAGCACCGGGAACCGCGCCGAGGCGTACTGCGCCTGGAAGTACTGCGGCGGCAGGTAGACCAGGCCCTCGCGGCTGATCCGGCTCCTGGACCCCGCGAACGTCGTGGTCACCAGCAGGCCGTCCCGGGCCGGGGTACCGCCGATCTTGAGGTTCTTCCCGCCTCCGGGCGGCAGCGCCTGCACCCCCGGATGGTGCCCGGCCAGGTCGTCGACCAGGTCGCTCCAGGTCTGGTAGTAGTCGTAGAACCGGTTGACCAGCGCCATCCCGAAGACCGACGAGAGCGCGAACGCCAGCACCCCCGCGCTCACCCGCAGCACGAGCGGCGGGCCCTGCCGGGCGAGGACGTACGCCAGACCGCCGACGATGGCCACGATCAGCAGCATGACCAGCACGCTCTGCGGACCGAACACAGGATCCCTCCCCGTGGGACGCCGAGTGCCCTCCTCCCCGACGGAGGAGCACCCGTCCTGATGCGCACAACGCAACGAAGTCGCGTGGAGATCCAGAGTTACCCGATCGTTGCGCGTGCTCCGTCCATCCTGCCGCGCCGGGACCCGGTTCACGCCACTCCCCGCACCGCCGTGGCCCATTCCCGACCCCGCCGCGGAGCCGGTTCCGGCCGTGCCACCGCGTCGGTCACGGCTTCGCCGCCGGGCTGGTCACGGCTTCGCCGCAAAGGCGACACGCCGGGCTCGGGAGGGCGGGGGACGAGTTGAGGGTGCCAGCATGGACGCCGTGAACGAGACGGGACGGCAGCGGGCGGCGGCGACCGGCACGACGGCGGGCACCTCTGCGGGCCCCTCATCAGGGGATTCGTCCGGCACGGCGGAACGTGCCCCGTCCAGCGCGGCGGAACGCCTCCCGCCCGGCGCGGCGGAACGCTCCCCGGGCGGCGCGGCGGAACGTCCCGCCGAGGGCTCCGGAGCGGAGGCGGACGGCGCGTCCCGCGTCCCGGCCACCCCGGGGCAACGGCCGCTGTGGGTCACCGGGCTCGTCGGCGCGGTCTGGAGCATCGGCATCGGCCTCGCCGTCCTCACCACGATCACCCTCGTCGGCTGGATCGCCGCGCCCCGCACCGCCTTCGGCCACGGGCTCCCCGGCGTGTTCCGGACGGCCGTGAACTTCTGGCTGGTCTCCCACCACGCGGGCTTCTCCGTGGACGGCGGACGCGTCGGACTGCTGCCCCTCGGCGTCCTGCTGATCCCCGGCGCGCTGCTGTACCGCACCGGCGGCTGGATGATCCGGCGCGTCCTGCCCAGGGACGCGGCGGGCCGTCCGGTCGCCTCGGGCCGCACGGACGCCCGCCGCGCCGTCGTCGGGGCCGCGGTCGCGCTGGCGGTCCCCTACGCCGCGCTCGCGGGGCTGCTCGCGCTCGCCGCGTCGTCCACGGTCGCGCGGCCCTCGCCCTGGCAGGCCGTCGTCGCGTGCTTCGTGGTCGCGGCCACGGGAGGCGGCGCGGGCGCGGCCCGCACCATCGTCGCGGCCCGGACGGGACGACGCGTCCGGTCCGGTCTGGGCGCGCTGGTGCGGCTGCTTCCGGACCGTCCGCGCTCCCTGGTGATCGGCGTCGCCGGGTCCGTCGCGGTGCTGCTCGCGACGGGCGCGGTGCTGGTCGGCGCGTCCCTGGCGGTGCACTCGGGGGAGGCCGCCCGCCAGTTCGACCTGCTCGCCCCCGGCATCGTCGGCGGCGTCCTGCTGGTCCTGGTCCAGGTGGCGTTCCTGCCGAACGCGGTGATCTGGGGCATGGCCTACGCGATCGGCCCCGGCTTCGCGGTCGGCTCCGGGACGAGCGTGGCCGCGACCGGCGTCCTCCTGGACATCGTGCCGGTGTTCCCCCCGCTCGCGGCCCTGCCGCAGCCGGGGCCCGCGCCCGTCGTGTCCCTGGTGGCGCTGGCCGCGCCGTTCCTCGCCGGAGCGGTCGGCGGCGTGCTGACCGTCCGGGCGATGCCGAGCACGGCCTCGGAGGCCGCGCCACTGTGGGGCTTCGCGTCCGGCGCGCTGACCGGCGTCGTGACGGCCGTCCTCGCCGCGCTGTCCGGCGGCCCGCTCGGCGGGGCGCGGATGGCGACCGTCGGGCCGTCCTGGTGGCAGGTCGGGCTCTTCGCCACCCTCGAGGTCGGGATCTCCGCCGCCATTGCCGCCTGGCTGGCCAACTGGCGCATCCTGCGCCGCGCCGACGCCCCGGACGTCCCCGCCGCCGAACCCGTCCGGCAGGACACCCCCGAGCCGTCCCGGCGTGAGTCCCGGCGCGAGCGCCGCCGCAGCGAGGCCGCCGAGGCGGGCGTCCCCGCGCCGTCGTCGACCCCGTCCACGCCGTCCCTGCCGTCCCTGCGTCCGCAGGACGAGACGCCGACCCCGCCTCCCACGCCGCAGCCCCCGGCGTCGCCCTACCCGGCCGACGCGCTGGAGTTCGAGGAGGCCGAACCCGTCCTCGCCCCGCGCCGTCCGGCACGGTCAAGGCCCCGCCCCGAGGACGACCTCCCCGACCTCGTCGACGAGCCCACCCCGCCCCCGACACCCGTCCGCGCCCCGGCTCCGGCCCCGGCGCCGCGCGCCGTCGAACACGCGTCCGAGCCCGAGATCACACCCGAGCCCGCGCCCGAACCGGCCGAGACCGACGTCCCACGCCAGCGCCACGACGAGCCCGAACGCACCGAGACCCGCGGCGGCGCGATCTACGTCCTCCGCGACGACCCCCGCGACCAGACCTGACCCCGGGAACGCGGAGCGGGCCGGGGCCGCTGGTGCGGCTCCGGCCCGTTCTGGTGGCTTCGGTTACAGCATGCCCTTGAGGGGGTCGAGGTCCGAGGTGCGGACGTGCAGCTTGCGCGCGATCTCGGGGAGCCACTTGTCCTCGCAGGCCTGCCGGTCGGTCTGCGTGTTGGCGGTGGACTTGCAGTTCTCCAGCCCGGAGACCTCGGGCCACAGGTAGACGGCGAACCCGAGCATCAGGACGCCCAGCACCACCGAGATGGCCCCGGTGACCATGCCGCCGGTCAGGCCGGGCAGCGCGCCCGGGCGGCCGGTGGCCAGGCGCCGGGCCTTGGTCCCGACCACGAGCGCCGCGATGCCCAGCGCCAGGCCGAACGGCCAGAAGAACAGGGTGATCACCAGCGAGCCGACGCCGAGCCACAGCGCGCGCCGGGCGGTCTGCTCGGCCGGGCCCGGCGGGAGCGTGCCACCGGGCTGCGGGCCCTGCGACTGGGGGTCCTGCGGCTCGGGCCGCCACGGGTCCTGGCCGGTGGGCTGCCCGGTCGGCTGGCCGGACGTCCCCGGCTGGTCGTTCACTGTTCGTCCCCCTGCTGGCGTGGTCGGTCGATACGGGCGCGCAGGTTCCGCCGGGTGGGCCGTGGCCTCACCGCGACGCCGGGTCATGCGCGCCGAGCAGGGCCGATAGGCTTTGGGTCGCCCGATCCGCCCCGACGTCACCGCTGAGGAGTCATGGTGTCCGCCCGGCTCGTCGTCCTCGTCTCCGGCGCGGGGACCAACCTACAGGCGCTCCTCGACGCGTGCGCAGATCCAGCCTACGGGGCATCCGTCGTTGCTGTGGGCGCCGACCGTGACGGCATCGCCGGTCTCACGCGCGCGCATGAGGCGGGTCTCCCCTCCTTCACCCTCCGGATCCCCGACTTCCCCGACCGCGCGGGCTGGGACGCCGCCCTGGCCGACGCCGTCGCGGCGCACGAGCCCGACCTGGTGGTCTCCGCCGGGTTCATGAAGATCCTCGGCCCGGCGTTCCTGGCCCGGTTCGGCGGCCGGACGGTCAACACGCACCCGGCCCTGCTGCCCTCCTTCCCCGGCGCCCACGCCGTCCGGGACGCCCTGGCCTACGGGGTCAAGGTGACGGGCTGTACCGTGCACTTCGTCGACGAAGGCGTGGACACCGGACCCGTCATCGCCCAGGAGGCCGTCCAGGTGCTCCGGCATGACGACGAGGACTCCCTGCATGAGCGCATCAAGCAGGTGGAGCGCCGCCTCCTGGTGGACGTCGTCGGCCGGCTCGCCCGGGACGGCTGGACCACCGAGGGCAGACGGGTCTCCATGAAGAGCGTCGCTCGATGAGGCGCGGCGCCCGATGAAGAGCAGTGCTCGACAAAAGCAGTACGTGCAACACGTCCGCTGACGATTGAGGGGAGCTCGGCCGGTGAGTCGGGTGGCTATCAGGCGCGCGCTGATCAGCGTGTACGACAAGACGGGGCTCGAGCGGCTCGCCCAGGGCCTGCACGAGGCGGGGGTGGAGATCGTCTCCACCGGTTCCACGGCCGGGCGGATCGCCGCCGCGGGCGTCCCGGTGATGAAGGTGGAGAAGCTCACCGGGTTCCCCGAGTGCCTGGACGGGCGGGTCAAGACGCTGCACCCGAAGGTGCACGCGGGCCTGCTGGCCGACCGGCGCAAGGACGACCACCTCCAGCAGCTCGACGACCTGCACGTCGAGCCGTTCGACCTGGCGGTGGTGAACCTCTACCCGTTCTCCGACACCGTGGCGTCCGGGGCGAAGCCGGACGAGTGCGTCGAGCAGATCGACATCGGCGGCCCGACCATGGTCCGCGCCGCCGCCAAGAACCACGCCAGCGTCGCCGTCGTCGTCTCGCCCGACCGGTACGACGAGGTGCTGGAGGCCGTGCAGGCGGGCGGGTTCACGCTGGAGGAGCGCCGTCGCCTGGCCGCGCGGGCGTTCTCGCACACCGCGTCCTACGACGTGGCCGTGGCGTCCTGGTTCGCGTCGTCCTACGCGCCGGACGCCGAGGCCGCCGAGACCGGCTGGCCCGACTTCGAGGGCGCGACCTGGGAGCGCAAGAACCCGCTGCGCTACGGCGAGAACCCGCACCAGAAGGCCGCGCTGTACACCGAGCCGGGCGCCAAGGGCGGCCTCGCGAACGCGCAGCAGCTGTACGGCAAGGAGATGTCGTACAACAACTACGTCGACACCGACGCCGCGCACCGCTCCGCCTACGACTTCGCCGAGCCCTGCGTCGCGATCATCAAGCACGCCAACCCGTGCGGCATCGCCGTGGGCGCGGACATCGCGGGCGCGCACCGCAGGGCCCTGGAGTGCGACCCGGCGTCCGCCTACGGCGGCGTGATCGCGGCGAACCGTCCGGTGAGCGCGGAGATGGCGCGGCAGATCACCGGCAGCTTCGCCGAGGTCGTCATCGCCCCGTCCTTCGACGACGAGGCTGTGACGATCCTCACCGAGCGCTTCAAGAACGTCCGGCTGCTGGTCTGCCCGGACGGCCCCGCGAACCGGACCGAGTCGCGCCGGATCGACGGCGGCCTCCTGGTCCAGGCCGTCGACCGGGTGGACGCGGACGGCGACGACCCGGCGAACTGGGAGCTGAAGACCGGCGCGCCCGCGGACGAGGCGACCCTGCGCGACCTGGCGTTCGCCTGGAAGGCGTGCCGTCCGGTCAAGTCCAACGCGATCCTGCTCGCCAAGGACGGCGCGACCGTCGGCGTCGGGATGGGGCAGGTCAACCGGGTCGACTCGGCCCGCCTGGCCGTCGCGCGCGCGGGCGAGGAGCGGTCGCGGGGCGCGGTCGCCGCGTCCGACGCGTTCTTCCCGTTCCCCGACGGCCTGGAGATCCTCATCGAGGCCGGTGTCACGGCGGTCGTCCAGCCGGGCGGCTCGATCCGGGACGAGCAGGCGATCGAGACGGCCGCGAAGGCCGGGATCACCATGTACTTCACGGGCGTCCGGCACTTCTTCCACTGATCGGCGACGGAACGACCCCCGGTGGCCACGGCCGCCGGGGGTCGTCCTGATCTTGGCAGGTTTTACTTTCCGCTTCGTCTAGCCTCGATCGAGGCCGCGTCACCTTACGCATCCCTGCCCATCGCGCGGCTCTCGCTTGGGAGTACCGCGCATGGAATACCTCGTCAGTCTCGCGCTGGGGTCCGTCCTCCAGGCCCCGGTGTTGATCTCGGAGTCCCGGCAGGTCGTCGGCCTGCTCGCCGCCGCCGGAGCGGCGATGCTCGCCGCGCGCCTCGGCTGGCACGGCACCGACCGGCTCATCGCCCGCCGCGGCGGCGCCGACCAGGACTGACCCAGCGTCGACCAGGACCGTTCCGGCTGGCGCGGTGGTGGCCGCTCAGTGGAGCCGTGCCCGCAGCGCCGCTCTGGCCTCCGGCCACTCGGTGTCGAGCATCGCGTAGGTGGCGGTGTCGCGGAACGTGCCGTCCGGGCGGATCCGGTGCTTGCGGTGGAACCCCTCGAAGGACGCGCCGAGCCGCTGGATCGCCGCGCGTGACCGCTCGTTCAGCCGGTCGGTGTGCCAGCCGACGCGCACCGCGCCGAGCCCGTCGAACGCCCGTTCCATGAGCAGCAGCTTGGACTCGGTGTTCAGGCCCGTCCGCTGCCAGCGCGCCCCGATCCAGGTGTACCCGATGTACAGGTTCCGGTTCGCCGGGACGATCTCGTAGAAGGACGTCGTCCCCGCGACCTCTCCGGTCGCCGCGTCGATCTGCACCCACGGCACCCGCTCGCGCCGTTCGAAGGCCGCCAGCGCGTCCGCGACGAACGCCCGCATCTCGGCCAGATCGGCGGGCTGCCGCGCGCTCAGCCAGCGCCACACCCCGGGGTCCTTCCCGGCGTCCAGCAGCCCCTCGGCGTGCTCCTGGGACAGCGGCTCCAGCCGGACGTATCGGCCGGTCAGGACGGGACGTTCGAACCACGCATCGTTCATGTCCACCGACGTTAGGGACGAAAACGGACGCCCGAAACGTCCACTTCAGCCTGATTTTGGGAAACCACTCCGCGCCCCGGCCGGGCGGCGCGGAGCGTCCGCCCTCCGAACCGACCGGTAGCATGTGCCGGAAGCGACTGGCGCAGTCAAGGTGGATTCGACCACCGGGGAGCGAACACGGTCCGGACACCGCGCGCCTGGGTGGACGGAGATTCGCAGACCGGGGCGTGCGCGTTATCGCCTCGGCGAGATCCGCGCGGAGGTACCCGATGACCGCGAACATCCTGGACGGCAAGGCCACGGCGGCGGAGATCCGCGCCGACCTGACGGTGCGCGTCGCGGCGCTGAAGGAGCGCGGCGTGAACGTCGGGCTCGGCACGATCCTGGTCGGGGACGACCCGGGCAGCCAGGCCTACGTCAACATGAAGCACCGCGACTGCGCCGAGGTCGGCATCGAGTCGATCCGTCGCGACCTGCCCGCCACCGCCACCCAGGACGAGGTGGAGCGGGCCGTCCGCGAGCTGAACGAGGACCCGGCCTGCACCGGCTACATCGTCCAGCTGCCGCTGCCCAAGGGCCTGGACGAGTTCCGCGTGCTGGAGCTGATCGACCCGGCCAAGGACGCCGACGGCCTCGCCCCGATCAGCCTCGGCCGCCTCACCCTCATGCAGCCGGGCTCGCTGCCCTGCACGCCCAAGGGCATCGTCGAGCTGCTGCGCCGCTTCGACGTGCCGATCGCGGGCGCCGAGGTCGTGGTCGTCGGCCGCGGCATCACCGTCGGCCGCTCGCTCGGCCTGCTGCTGACCCGCCGCTCGGAGAACGCGA
This sequence comes from Actinomadura oligospora ATCC 43269, assembly GCF_000518265.1. Classification (GTDB taxonomy): domain Bacteria; phylum Actinomycetota; class Actinomycetes; order Streptosporangiales; family Streptosporangiaceae; genus Spirillospora; species Spirillospora oligospora. The sequence continues at coordinate 77,618 of NZ_KI912410.1, forward strand.
CCGTCACCCTCTGCCACACCGGCACCCGCGACCTGGCCGCGCACACCCGGAACGCCGACATCATCGTCGCCGCCGCCGGGGTCCCCGGTCTGATCACCGCCGACATGGTCAAGCCCGGCGCGGCCGTCCTGGACGTCGGCGTCTCCCGCGTGGACGGCAAGCTCGCCGGGGACGTCGCCGAGAACGTCCGCGAGGTCGCCGGATGGGTGGCCCCGAACCCCGGCGGCGTCGGCCCCATGACCCGGGCCATGCTCCTCGCCAACGTCGTCGAGCTGGCGGAGACCACCGCCCGCGCCTGACGGATCACCCGGGAAAAGAAGAACCCGCCGGGGCCGTGGGGCCCCGGCGGGGGGAAGCACGGTCGCTCCGTGCGCTGCCGGGTTCAGGAGCGACCGCGTGATCGTGCCGCTTCTGCTAACTCGCTCTGCGAGCGGCGGTGGTGTGGCGGCCGGGGCCGCCGTTCAGAGGGTGGCCGTGCGTCGCGCCCTGCGGTGGCGGGACGGGACGACGGATCTCTCCGGTGGCCCGGGCGTCCCCGGGTGTGCGGCCCTGCTGCGGCACGTGCACCGGCGGCAGCGGCCGGACCAGTCCCATCGCGATCACCTCGTTGGCGAGCCGGGTGCGCCGGTTGGCGCCCTCCGGGATGCGGAACTTCTGGTAGAGGCGCAGCAGGTGCTGCTTGACGGCGGCCTCCGTCACCACCAGGTCGGCGGCGATCTCGCGGGCGGTCGCCGGTGCGACGAACGCCTCGTCCGACAGGGCGGGACGGCACAGCGAGGTCAGCACGTCGACCTCGCGGCGGGTGAGTTCCGGTGCCACGGCGCGCCGCAGCTCGACGTCGGGATCGACCTCCTCGCGGGGGATGCCCCCCATCCGGCAGCGCGCCGTGCCGAAGCTCACGACGTCACCGTCCTCCAGGACACGGCGCGCGATCGGGCGGCCGTTGACACGGGTCCCGTTTCGGGACAGCCCCATGTCGACGACGTACACGTACGGGCCGCGCCGAATGATCTCTGCGTGCAAACGGGACACACTCGGGTCGTCGAGGCGGATGTCGACTCCTCGCCCTCGGCCGACCGTCGTTACGTCGGGGCGCAGCGGCATGACCAGCCCGCTGTCCTCGATCCGCATGAACGGCCCCTCCACGGCAGTCCTCCCAGCTAGTTAGCGACCCCTGTCTGCCGGGTTACCCGTGCCGATGATCGTCACACCCACCTACCGGTGAGTAGGGCCGATGACGCAGGGGTTTCCGTGTTCTCCGGTTTTCGTTGGAAAAGTAGCCTGGCGGGCGTTATTCGGCGATCCGCACCCCCACCGCGACGCGTGTTCGATAGCGCCACGCTCCCTGCCCCGGGGCGTGCGCGGCCCCCGCCGGGGCGTGCGTGGACCGTGCCGGGGCCGCCGTCCGGAGTGCCCTGAGACGTCCGCCCGTCGCGCCCCGGGATGTCCCCCGTCGTGCCCTCGGGCGTTCGGCGCTACGGTGGGAGGCGGGAGAACGGCTTCACCTCGGCGTGCCGCGCGGCGGCGCGCCGTCCGGGTGCGCCGGGCGCCCGTACGGACCGTCGGACGAGGGGCTCTTCGGCATGAGCACGCAACTGCATCGGCGACGACGCACGCCGCGCGGCGGCGGTGTGGGCCCGAACTGGCTGGGCCAGCTTCCGTACCTGATCGTCCTGTCCGGGGTCGCGGGCGGCCTCGTGCTGTGCGCGCTGCACTACTTCCGCAAGGGCTCCGGCCTGCTCGCCGCCGCCGTCCTGCTGGGCGCGCTCGCCCGGCTGGTGCTGCCGCCGAGCCAGGTCGGCATGCTGGAGACCCGCAAGCGCTGGCTGGACGTCACGATCATGGCCGGGTTCGCGGTGGCCATCGCGGGCACCGCCCTGGTCGTCCCGCGCTGACCCCGCGCGACCACTCAGGCGCAGTGCGTCACCACTGATTTTTCCGACGTTTTCCCAGGTCAGTCCATGTGCGGGCGGGCGCCTTGGAACGTGCTCGCTGGTCTACACCAGAGGCCGTCCGGAAGGGCCCGGAACACCGGATATCTTGATATCGAGCAATGATGCCGCCATGTAATGAGGGAGTGTCCGGGTGACAGACTCGACGATCATCTACACGCATACCGACGAGGCTCCGCTCCTGGCGACCTATTCGTTCCTGCCGATCATCGAGGCGTACGCCTCGACCGCCGGGGTCGGGGTCGAGACCCGCGACATCTCCCTGGCCGGCCGGATCATCGCGGTGTTCCCGGAGTACCTCGAGGAGGGCCAGCGCCTCGGTGACGCGCTCGCCGAGCTCGGCGACCTCGCCGAGACCCCCGGGGCCAACATCATCAAGCTGCCGAACGTCTCGGCGTCCATCCCGCAGCTGAAGGCCGCCATCGCCGAGCTGCGCGACCAGGGCTACGCGCTGCCGGACTACCCCGACGACCCGAAGACCGACGAGGAGCGCGACGTCCGCGCCCGCTACGACAAGGTCAAGGGCAGCGCCGTGAACCCGGTGCTCCGCCAGGGCAACTCCGACCGCCGCGCCCCCGCCGCGGTGAAGCAGTACGCCCGGACGCACCCGCACCGCATGGGCGCCTGGACGGCCGACTCCAAGACCAACGTCGCCACCATGGACGCCGACGACTTCCGCACCACCGAGACGTCCGCGGTCGTCCCGGCCGACGGGTCGCTGCGCATCGAGCTGGCGGGCGCGGACGGCGCCACGACCGTCCTGCGCGAGTCGGTGCCGGTGCTGGCGGGCGAGGTCGTCGACGCGTCGGTGATGCGAGTATCGGCGCTGCGTGAGTTCCTGACCGCGCAGATCGCGCGCGCGAAGGCCGAGGGCGTGCTGTTCTCGGTCCACCTGAAGGCCACGATGATGAAGGTCTCCGACCCGATCATCTTCGGCCACGTCGTCAGGGCGTTCTTCCCGCGGACGTTCGCGGCCCACGGCGAGACCCTCGCCAAGGCCGGGCTGTCCCCGAACGACGGTCTCGGCGCCATCCTGTCCGGCCTGGACGCGCTGCCCGAGGGCGCGGCGATCAAGGCGTCCTTCGAGGCCGAGATGGCCGAGGGGCCGGAGCTGGCCATGGTCGACTCCGACCGCGGCATCACCAACCTGCACGTCCCGAGCGACGTCATCGTGGACGCCTCCATGCCCGCGATGATCCGCACCTCCGGCCACATGTGGGGCCCGGACGGCCAGGAGCACGACACCCTCGCCGTCCTGCCGGACTCCAGCTACTCGGGCGTCTACCAGGTCGTCCTGGACGACTGCCGCGCGAACGGCGCGTTCGACCCGGCCACCATGGGCTCGGTGCCGAACGTCGGCCTGATGGCGCAGAAGGCCGAGGAGTACGGCAGCCACGACAAGACCTTCGAGATCCCGGCGGACGGCACCGTCCGCGTCGTGGACGCGCAGGGCACGGTCGTCCTGGAGCAGCCGGTCGCCGCGGGCGACATCTTCCGCATGTGCCAGACCAAGGACCTGCCGGTCCGCGACTGGGTCAAGCTGGCCGTCACCCGCGCCCGCCTGTCCGGCGACCCGGCCGTCTTCTGGCTCGACGCCGACCGCGCGCACGACGCCGTCCTGATCGAGAAGGTCGAGAAGTACCTCACCGAGCACGACACCGACGGGCTCACCATCGAGATCATGTCCCCGGTCGAGGCCACGCGGTTCTCCCTGGAGCGCATCCGCCGCGGCGAGAACACCATCTCGGTCACCGGCAACGTCCTGCGCGACTACCTGACCGACCTTTTCCCGATCCTGGAGCTCGGCACGAGCGCCAAGATGCTGTCGATCGTCCCGCTGATGGCGGGCGGCGGCCTGTTCGAGACCGGCGCGGGCGGCTCGGCCCCCAAGCACGTCCAGCAGCTGGTCAAGGAGAACTACCTCCGCTGGGACAGCCTCGGCGAGTTCTTCGCGCTGGCCGCGAGCTTCGAGCACCTCGCCCGGACCACCGGCAACGCCCGCGCCCAGATCCTGGCCGACACGCTCGACCGCGCCACCGCCGAGTTCCTGAACGAGAACAAGTCCCCGACCCGGCGGCTCGGCGGCATCGACAACCGTGGAAGCCACTTCTACCTGGCCCTGTACTGGGCCCGGGAGCTGGCCGCCCAGACCGGTGACGCCGAGCTCGCGACCGCGTTCGGCCCGCTCGCCAAGACCCTGGGCGAGCAGGAGCAGGCCATCGTGGACGAGCTGCTCGCCGTCCAGGGCTCCCCGGTCGACCTCGGCGGCTACTACCGTCCGGACCCGGCCAAGGCCGAGGCCGCGATGCGTCCGTCCGCCACGTTCAACCGCGCCCTGGAGACCCTCGCCTGAGGTAGCCGCTCCTCGCGTGCGTGCGGTGCGGAACGAGATGGTTCGGTGTAGGAACGATCTCCTCCGGCCGCGAGAGGGCCGCCCCGCCGGGACATCCCGGCAGGGCGGCCCTCGCCCGTTTCCCGCGTCCGTCCACAGGGTGTGAGCAGTCAGTCATGCCAGGCGCGGCCCTGACGGACGGCGAGGGTGAGCGCGAGGTATAGCCTGACTCGCGGATATCTCGATGGCGAGAGATCCCCAGAAAGGCCGCCTGAGCCCCGTCCTGCAGGAGATGAAGAAGGCTATGACGCGCACGCCAGTTTCCGTCACCGTCACCGGAGCCGCGGGCCAGATCGGCTACGCGCTGCTGTTCCGCATCGCGTCCGGGCACCTGCTCGGCGCGGACGTACCGGTCAAGCTGCGGCTGCTGGAGATCCCGCAGGCCGTGAAGGCCGCCGAGGGCACCGCGATGGAGCTGGACGACTGCGCGTTCCCGCTGCTGTCCGGCATCGACATCTTCGACGACGCCACCAAGGCGTTCGAGGGCGCCAACGTCGCCCTGCTCGTCGGCGCCCGCCCGCGCACCAAGGGCATGGAGCGCGGCGACCTGCTCGAGGCCAACGGCGGCATCTTCCGCCCGCAGGGCGAGGCCATCAACGCGGGCGCGGCGGACGACATCAAGGTCCTCGTCGTCGGCAACCCGGCCAACACCAACGCGCTCATCGCGCAGCAGCACGCCCCGGACGTCCCGGCCGAGCGCTTCACCGCGATGACCCGCCTCGACCACAACCGCGCGCTCGCGCAGCTGTCGAAGAAGGCCGGCGTCTCGGTCTCCGACATCAAGAAGATGACGATCTGGGGCAACCACTCGGCCACCCAGTACCCGGACCTGTTCCACGCCGAGATCGGCGGCAAGTCCGCGGCCGAGGTCGTCGGCGACCAGAACTGGCTCGAGAACGACTTCATCCCGACCGTCGCCAAGCGCGGCGCGGCGATCATCGAGGCCCGCGGCGCGTCCTCGGCCGCGTCGGCCGCGTCCGCCGCGATCGACCACGTCCACACCTGGGTCAACGGCACCGCCGAGGGCGACTGGACGTCCATGGCCGTCGTGTCGGACGGCTCCTACGGCGTCCCGGAGGGCCTGATCTCGTCCTTCCCGGTCACCACCAAGGACGGGAAGTGGGAGATCGTCCAGGGCCTGGAGATCGACGACTTCTCGCGCGGCCGCATCGACGCCTCGGTGAACGAGCTCGCCGAGGAGCGCGACGCCGTCCGCAAGCTGGGCCTCATCTGAGGCGAGCCGCGCGACCGGACACGCGGTCCGGTCGAACGATCTGACCGCGTGACTTGACCGTTTGGAGTGGACCCCGGGCCCTTCGGCCCGGGGTTTTCTCGTTTCCGCGAAAAACGGCCCCCGAAATTGTCAGCGCGACGCGGCATGCTTGGCGCTAGGGTGCGTGGACGTGCCAAAACGGGCGAATCGGGAGGCATTTCGGGTGGAGCAGGCGTTCCAGGTCGATCTTCGGGGTGTGGTCGACCTGCTGAGCAGGCACCTGTACTCAAGTCCCCGGGTCTACCTGCGGGAGTTGTTGCAGAACGCGGTCGACGCGAGCACCGCGCGGGCGGCCCTGGGGGCGGCCTCCGGAGCGTCCCCGGACGAACCCGCCGCGCTCGGCGCGGTGGGCGGCGGACGGGTCCGCATCGAGACCGGCGGGGGCGCGCTGCGCGTCCACGATGACGGCATCGGCCTGACCGAGGACGAGGTGCACCGGCTGCTGGCCACGATCGGCCGGTCGTCCAAGCGGGACGAGCTCGGCTTCGCCCGCTCGGACTTCCTCGGCCAGTTCGGTATCGGGCTGCTGTCGGCGTTCCTCGTCGCGGACGAGATCGAGGTCGTGACCCGCTCGGCGCGCTCCGACGGCGAGGGCGACGGTGACGGTGGCGGGGGGCACGCGGCCGTCCGGTGGATCGGCAACGCGTCCGGCCACTACCGGGTGGAGCCCGCCGAACGCGACGAACCCGGCACGACGGTCACGCTACGCCCGAGGCCCGGCGCGTCCGACCTGATGGCGCCCGCGACGGTCGCCGACCTCGCGCGCACCTACGGCGGCCTCCTGCCCATCGACCTGACCGCCGACGGCGTGAAGATCACCGGTGACGGCCCGCCCTGGCGCGCCGCCCACCCGGATCCGGCGCGCCGCCGCCGCGCGCTCGACGCCTACTGCCGCGAGGTGTTCGGGTTCGAGCCGTTCGACGTGATCGACCTGGACGTCCCGGAGGCGGGCCTGAGCGGCGTCGCGTTCGTGCTGCCGCAGGCCGTCCCGCCGACCGCGCGCGGCGCGCACCGCGTGTACCTGCGCCGCATGCTGCTCGCCGAGAACGTCGAGGGCCTGCTGCCCGAGTGGGCGTTCTTCGTCCGCTGCGTCGTGGACGCGGGGGAGCTGCGCCCGACCGCCAGCCGCGAGGCCCTGTTCGAGGACGAGCTGCTCGACGCCACCCGGCAGGCGCTCGGCGAGCGCGTCCGGCAGTGGCTGGTCGGGCTCGCCGAGACCGACCCGTCCCGCATGCGCGCGTTCCTGCGGCTGCACCAGCTCGGCGTGAAGGCGATGGCCCTGCACGACGACGACATGCTCCGCATCGTCGACCGCTGGCTGGAGTTCGAGACCTCCGCCGGGCCGATGACGCTGAACGAGTTCCGCCGCCGCCACGCCGACGCCCGGTTCGTCACCGGCGTGGACGAGTTCCGGCGGCTGTCGGCCGTGGCGGGCGCGCAGGGCGTCGGCCTGGTCAACGGCGGCTACGTGCACGACACCGAGATCATCGAGCGGCTGCCCGCGATCGACCCGGACGCCCGGCTCCGCCGCCTCGAACCGGCCGAGCTGACCACCCACTTCGGCGTCGTCGACCCCGGCACCGAGCTGCGGCTGCGGCCGTTCCTGGCCGCCGCGCAGCGCGCCGTCGAGCGGCTCGGCTGCGAGGTCGTCGTCCGCGACTTCGACCCGGCGTCGCTGCCCGCGCTGTATCTGACCAGCCGCGCCGCGCAGCACCACGCCGAGCTGGAGGAGGCCCGCGAGCTGGCCGACGACCTGTGGTCGGACGTGCTGGGCGCGCTCGGCGGCATGACCGCGGCCGACCGTCCGCAGCTCGTGCTGAACCACCGCAACCCGCTGACCCGGCGGATCGCCTCGCTGTCCGAGCCGTCCCTGGTGGAGGTGGCGGTGCAGGCGCTGTACGGGCAGGCGCTGCTGCTCGGCCACCATCCGCTGCGTCCGGCCGACAGCGCCGTGCTGAACCGCTCCTTCCTGGGCCTGCTCGACTGGGCCGTGCACACCCCCGCCCCGGAGGCCGACCAGTGACCGCCGACGTCTACGAGCTGATGGCCCGCGCCGAGGAGCTGCCCTACGGCGAGGCCAGAACCCTCCTGGTCGAGGACGCGCTGCGCCGAGCCGAGGCCGCCGCCGACGCCGAGCTCGCCTTCCGCGTCCGGATGGGCCTGACCACCGCCTACCAGTACGGGGGCGAGCCCGCCAAGGCGTTCACCACGTTCAGCCGCTGCCTGGCCGAGTACGACCGCGAGCCCGGACGCCACGACGCCGAGCACCGGCTGCTGTGGCAGATGAAGTGGATCGTCAACTCGCTGACGCTGTTCCCGGAGATCCCGCTCGACCGCACCCGCGCCGTCCTCGACGACATGGAGCGCCGGTACCGGCTCGGCGGGCACAGCCTCCAGGCCGTCCACCACTACCGGCACGTCGTGGCCCAGCACATCGGCGACGTCGAGGCGGCCGACGACCTGTTCGCCAAGTGGCGTGCCGCCGAGCGCGACGCGCTGTCGGACTGCGAGGGCTGCGACCCGTCCGCGCTGGCCGACCACCTCGCCGACCGCGGCCGGTACGAGGACGCGCTCGCCGTCGCCGCGCCCGTCCTGTCCGCCGAGCTGAACTGCTCCGAGCAGCCGCAGGACATGCTCACCACGCTGCTCCCCGTCTACCTGCGCACCGGACGGCTGGCCGAGGCGCGCGACGCGCACCGCCGCGCGTACCGGCTGCTCCGGCCGAACCTCGGCGACATGAGCCACATCGCGAACCACGTGTGGTTCTGCGCGGTGACCGGGAACGAGCCGCGCGGCCTGGAGATCCTCCAGCGGCACCTCGGCTGGCTCGACCGCGCGCCCAGCCCGTACGCGGCGATGCGGTTCGCCGCCGCGGGCGGGCTGCTGCTGCGCCGCCTCTCGGAGATCGGCGCGGACGGCCTGACCGTGCACCGCCCGGAGGCGGGCGACCGTCCCGCCGCGGACGTCGCGGTGCCCGTCCTGCGCGCCGAGCTGGAGCGGCTCGCGCTCGACCTCGCCGGACGCTTCGACGCCCGCAACGGGACGTCCCACCAGAGCGACGAGGTCCGCGCGATGCTGGACGCCGAGCCGCTGGCCGAGCGCCTGCCGCTGACCGAGCACGCCCGCGCCGCCGCCGCGCCGCCTCCCGCGTCCGCGGTCGTCCCGCTGCCGTCCGAGACGCCCGACCCGTCCGCCGTGGACGACCCGGACGAGCTGCTCGACCTCGCCGAGAAGCACTGGAACGAGCAGGACACCAGGGCCGCGCTCGCCGCGTACGCCCGCTTCGACAAGGTCACCGGCGTCGAGCCGGGCACCCCGCCCGGCGACGGCGCGACGCCCGCCGAGTGGCTGCGCGCCGCCCGCCGCCTGGACGGCCTCGGCGTCGCCCTCACCGACGACGAGGCGATGCGGGACGCCCACGACGTCTGGGTGCGGGCCCGCGCCTGGTTCGAGGAGGCGGGCGAGCCCGCCCGCGCCCTGTCGGTCGCGAGCCGCCTCGGCGCGGTCCTGGCGACGCTCGACCGCCGCGAGGAGGCGTTCGCCCTGCTCTCCGAGGCCGTCGAGCGGCTCCCCGGGCTGGACGCCGACCCCGAGCGGGTCCGCGGGGCCCGTCTGCGGCTCGCCCAGTTCCACCTCATGGGCGGCGACCCGGAGGCCGCGCTCGCCGTCCTCGAGGCCGTCGAGGGCCCCGACGGCGACGTCGACTTCCTGCGGGGCCAGGCCCACGGGACGCTCGGGCGGCACGAGGAGACCCAGGCCGTGCTGCGCTCCGCCCGCGACGCCTTCCGCGAGGCCGGGCAGAGCAGCCGTCTCGCGCAGGCGGCCATGATGTACGCGCAGGTCGCCGCGCACGCGCCGGAGACCAACGATCCCGACGTCCACGCCGCGCTGGACGAGGCCGTCGCGCACGCGCCCGCCGCCGCCGACGACGCGCCCCTCCTGCGCCCGTTCGCGCACTGGGAGCGGGGCCGCTTCCTGCTCTCCGACCAGCGCGCGGACGACGCGGTCCCCGACCTCGTGGAGGCCGTCGCCGCGTTCACCGGCTTCGGCCGGGGCGACGAGGCCGACCAGGCGCGCGTCGACCTCGCCGCCGCCTACCTGGGCGCGGGCCGTCCGCTGGAGGCCGCCGAGACGATCGAGGAGGCGCTCGCGGCCCTGCGGCCGGACGCCGAGGAGTGGCCGCGCGCCCGCGTGATCCTCGCGACCGCCCAGCGCGACCTGGGCGAGGTGGCGGCCGCCGACACCTTCGCCGAGATCGCCGAGGCCGAGACCGAGCCCGCCGTGGTCGGCCACTTCCTGGAGGAGTCGGCGAACGTCCTCACCGACCGCGACAGCGACGCGCAGGCCGCCGAGCGCTTCCTGGCCGCCGCCGCGGCGTTCGCGCGGGCGGACGAGCCGTTCCGCGCCATCGAGTGCCGCCGCCGCGCCGCGCTGTGCCACCTGTGGGCCCAGCAGGCCGACCAGGCCCTGGAGAAGATGGCCGAGGCGCGCGCCGCCCTGGCCGCGCTGCCCGCCGGGAACCCCGCCGCGATCACCTGGCACACCGCCCGGATCGACTACGACGAGGCCCGCCTCCTCGCCCGCCTGGAGCGCCTGGGCGAGGCCCTGGAGCTCGCCGACGCCGCCATCGAGGGCTTCACCTCCCTCGACGAGGAGGACGCCGCCGACACCGTCCGGGCCCTCCGGCGGCACATCGCCGCCGACCTCGAAGCCGAGGACTGACCCGGGCTTCACACCCTCGACCAGGCGAAATAGGCCCGGCCCGCAGCGGATCTCCGCCGCGGGCCGGGCCTTCGGCCGTCCGGTGGCGGGTTCATGCCCTTGGCCGTCGGGGTCGGGATGTGCGTGTCCGGGGTCGATGACGGAGGGTTGTCAATAGGATTCGGAGGGTGTTCTTCGGGGTGGTGGCGCGGGCGGTGGCCTGCGTGGGAGTGGGCGTCGGGGTGCTCGGGGCCGGAGCGGGGCCGGTGCCCGCCGTCGGACGGGCGGCCGATCTCGGGGTGACGCTGTCGGCGTCGCCTCGTCCGGTGCGTGCCGGTGACCTGCTCGGATACACGCTGACCGTGTGGGACGCCGGGCCCGGCGCGGGGTCGCGCGGGGCCGAGCTGCGGCTCCCGGACGGCGTGGACGTCGTCGGCATGCGCGAAGACGGCTGCGCCGACTCCGGCCGGACGGTCCGCTGCGCGTTCCCTGTGATCGCGGCGGGGCGCTCGCGGTCCGTCCACATCCTGGGGATCGTCCGGCCCCGGGCGTCCGGGACGCTGCGCGCCAGGGCCCGCCTCGTCGGCCCGGCCGACCGGGCCACCCGGAACGACAGCGCCGAGGCCGACGTGCCGGTCACGCCCAGTACCGACATCGCCGTCCGGCTCTCCACACCGCGCAAGGGACGTTCCGGAAAGGTCGTTCCGGTCAGGGTGACCGTCGCCGACCGCGGCCCGCGCGACGCCCGCCGCGTGAACCTGAACCTCGGCGTCCACAACGCCACCCTGGTCAGGGTGGGCGGCGCCAAGTGCCCCGGCCTGCGGAGGAACAAGCTGGGACGGTACGTCCGCTGCTTCCTCGGCCACCTCCGCCCCGGCCACGGCCGGACGGTCACCGCCTACCTCAGGCACGGGCGCGGCACCGGGACGCTCGCCGCGTCCGCCGAACTCGACCTGAGCGACACCGACCCGTCCGACAACGCGGCCGTGGCCACGCTCCGCTAGGAGAGGCGGTGCGCTCCCGCCGAGGGGGCGGTGTCGGTGAGGAAGACCGGGGGAGTCCAGGAGCGGGACGCGTAGGCCGCGTTGATCCCGTCCCGGACGCGGTCGGCGCGGTCGGTGCGCGTCAGGACGATGACCGAACCGCCGAAGCCGCCGCCGACCATGCGTCCGCCTCGCGCGCCCGCGCGGACGGCCTCGTCCACGGCGACGTTCGCCTCGTCCCAGGAGACCTCGTACTGGTCGCGCAGGGACATGTGGGACGCGAGCAGCAGCCCGCCGATCTCGGCGACCGCGCCCGCGCGCAGCAGGCCCACGGTCGCCTCGACGCGGTGGTTCTCGGTCACCACGTGCTGGACGCGCCGCCGCAGCACCGGGTCGGAGAGGGCGCCGAGCGCGGCGGGCAGGTCCCTGACGTCGCGCAGCGCGTCCACGCCCAGGATCCCGGCGGCCTTCTCGCACTCGGCGCGGCGCTGGGCGTACTCGCCGCCGGTCAGCTCGTGCGTGGCGCGGGTGTCGATCACCATGAGGGTGAGCCCGGCGTCGCCCGGAGCGAACGGGACGTTGGAGGTCAGGCCCGTCCGGCAGTCCAGCAGCAGCGCGCTGCCCGCCGTGGACAGCATCGAGGCGGACTGGTCCATGATCCCGCTGGGCACGCCGACGTGCTCGTTCTCGGCGCGCTGCGCCAGCCGGGCCAGCTCGGCGGGCGCGATCTCCACGCCGTGCAGGTCGCAGAGCGCGATCGCCGTCGCGCACTCCAGCGCCGCCGACGACGACAGGCCCGCGCCCTGCGGCAGGTCCGAGTCGATCAGCAGGGTCGCCCCGCCCACCCCGTGCTCGCGCAGCACCCGGGCCATCCCGACCGGGTAGGCCGCCCACCCCTTCACGTCGCCGGGCGTGCCGGACAGCGGGGCGGTGACCGTGCCGTCCGCCTGGAGCGAGCGCACCTCGACCAGGTCGTCGTCCCGCCGGGACGCGGCGACCATGACGCCGAGCGGCAGCGCGAACGGCAGCACCAGGCCGTCGTTGTAGTCGGTGTGCTCACCGATCAGGTTGACCCGGCCGGGCGCGTGCCAGACGCCCTCGGGGGCGTGCCCGAAGGCGTCGGCGAAGGCGGCGGCGAGCGAGGAGGGGGCGGGGGTGGACAAGGCGTACTCCTACGAAAACGTGCGAACCGGACGCCGGGCGCCGGAGGGTGCCCGGGCGCCGGGCGTCAGCGGCGGGCGAAGCCCCAGGCGTCGGTGACCATCTGGGTCAGGTCCCGCTCGGGCTTCCAGCCGAGCGCCGCGTTGATCTTCTCGGACGAGGCGACCAGCACGGCCGGGTCGCCCGGACGGCGGTCCCCGTACACGGCCGGGATCGCGTGCCCGGTGACCGCGCGGCAGACCTCGACGACCTCGTTCACCGAGTAGCCGCTGCCGCTGCCCAGGTTGTAGATCCTGTGCGCGCCGGACTCGGTGTCGTCCAGCGCGAGCAGGTGCGCGCGGCCCAGGTCCACGACGTGGACGTAGTCGCGGACGCAGGTGCCGTCCTCGGTCGGGTAGTCGGTGCCGAAGACGCTCACCGCGTCCTTCTCGCCGAGCGCGACCTTCAGGACGTTCGGGATCAGGTGCGTCTCGACCGTGTGCCGCTCGCCCTGGGGGCCGAGGGCGCCGGCCACGTTGAAGTAGCGCAGCGAGACCGCGCCGAAGCCGTACAGCCGCGCGTACTCGGTCAGGATCGTGTCGATCGCCAGCTTCGACGCCCCGTACGGGTTGGTCGGACGCGTCGGATCGGTCTCCAGGATCGGCGTGGACTCGGGCTCGCCGTAGGTCGCGGCCGTGGACGAGAACACGATCCGGCCGACCCCGGCCCGCCGCATGGCGTCGAACAGCGCCAGCGACTCGCCGACGTTGCCGTCCCAGTACTTGGCCGGGTTCGCCACCGACTCGCCGACCAGCGACTTGGCCGCGAAGTGCAGGACCGCGTCGAAGCCCGCGCCGTCCAGCACCTCGAAGGCGCTGTCGCGCAGCGTCCCCCGGACGAGGCGCGCGCCCGCCGGGACCGCGTCGTCGTGCCCGGTGGACAGGTCGTCCAGCACGACCACCTCGTGTCCCGCCTCCAGCAACTGCGCGGAGACGACGCTGCCGATGTAGCCGGCGCCTCCCGTCACGAGCAGCTTCAAGGTCCGACCTTTCGTAGACGACGCGTTCGGCGGAGGCGAGCGGCCCCCGCCCGGCCGGGGGCCGGTGCCCCCGATCGGGCCGGAGGCGTGCGCCCCCGGACGGGCCGGAGGCGTGGACCCCCGTTCGGGCCAAGGGTATCGGCCGGGCCACGGCTCCCGGCCCGTCCCGGCGACTCGGACCCGGCGGCGGGCGCGCATAAGATGTGGACGACACGCGCGGGCGCACCACGAGCCGCCGGTCCCCGCGGCCCGCGGCGGAGATCGGCCCGACCGACCCTGGCTCCCGGGTCGCGGCGTGGGAGACGGCCGACCGCGCCGTCCGCCGCCGCGTTCCGTGACGGACGGGTCGGCAGCCGCCGCCCCGGAAGGGGCCTGAGAGAATCGGTCCGTGCAGATGTCCGAGCCCACGTCACAGCCCACCCCGGCCGCGTCCGGCCCCGCCGCCGCACCTCGCGTGCTGTCCGGGATCCAGCCGACCGCGGACTCCTTCCACCTCGGCAACTACCTCGGCGCGCTGCGGCAGTGGGTCGCGCTCCAGGAGACGCACGACGCGTTCTACTGCGTGGTGGACCTGCACGCGATCACCGTGGAGCACGACCCGGCCCTGCTGCGCCGACGCACCCGCGTCTCGGCCGCGCAACTACTGGCGATGGGCGTGGACCCGGACCGCTCGACCCTGTTCGTCCAGAGCCAGGTGCCCGAGCACGCCGAGCTGGCCTGGGTGCTGAGCTGCCTGACCGGGTTCGGCGAGGCCAGCCGGATGACCCAGTTCAAGGACAAGGCCGCCAAGCAGGGCTCGTCCGCCGCCAGCGTCGGGCTGTTCACCTACCCGATCCTGCAGGCCGCCGACATCCTGCTCTACTCGCCCGAGCCAGGCCGGGGCGAGCGGCTGTTCCGCGTCCCGGTCGGCGAGGACCAGAGGCAGCACGTCGAGCTCACCCGCGACCTGGCCGGACGGTTCAACCACCGGTTCGGCACCACCTTCATCGAGCCGGACGCCTACATCCCGCAGGGCGCCGCGAAGATCACCGACCTCCAGGACCCGGCGATCAAGATGAGCAAGTCGGCGTCGTCCCCGCAGGGCATCGTGGACGTGCTCGAGGAGGCGGGCCCGATGCGCAAGAAGATCATGCGCGCGGTCACCGACACCGGGTCGGAGGTGCGGTTCGACGAGGCCGAGAAGGCGGGCGTCAGCAACCTGCTGCGCATCCACGCCGCGCTGTCCGGCGAGACGATCGCCGACCTGGAGACCCGCTACGAGGGCTCCGGCTACGGCCAGTTCAAGAAGGACCTCGCCGAGCTGCTCACCGAGACCTTCACCCCGATCCGCGAGCGCACCCTCAAGCTGCTGGGCGACGAGGACGCCCTGGACAAGATCCTCGCGCACGGCGCGACACGGGCGGGCGAGGTCGCGGCGCGGACCATGGACGTCGTGCGCGACCGGGTGGGATTCGTCGGACGTGGCCGCTGAGCACCGCTCGCTCGCGACCGATCCCGAACGCGCCGCCACCATCGGCGTGTCCGTCCCGATCCCGGAGCCGTTCGGCGCGTACCTCCAGCGGAGGCGCGAGTCGTTCGGCGACCCGCTGGCCGGGAAGATCCCGACGCACATCACCCTGCTCCCGCCGACCCGGGTGGACGACGCGGCGCTGCCCGCGATCGAGACCCACCTGAGCGCGGTCGCGGGGGAGTGCACGCCGTTCCGGATCAGGCTGCGCGGCACCGGGACGTTCCGCCCGGTGTCGCCGGTCGTGTTCGTGGCCCTCGCCGAGGGCATCGGCGGCTGCGAGGCCGTCCAGTCGCGGGTGCTGACCGGGCCGCTCGCCCGGGAGCTGTCGTTCCCGTACCACCCGCACGTCACCGTCGCCCACCACCTGCCGGAGGAGGTCCTCGACCGCGCGTTCAAGGACCTCGCCGGTTACCGGGCCGACTTCGAGGCGTCCGGGTTCTCCCTCTACCTCCACGGCGAGGACGGCATCTGGCGTCCACACCGCCACTTCGCCTTCACCGCCGCCGGGCCGTCGCCTTCCGCCGGGCCGTCGTCCGGTGTCGCGCCGCCCTCGTCCGCCGCCGGGCCGCCGTCGCCCGCCACCGAAAGGCCAGGTCAGCGGGCCACGGAGTGACCTCGTCCACAGGCCGGGCGGTTTCGGACTGATCATCGAACGGCCGGGTACGTTGCGTGCATGTCCGTGATCGCAGTGCTCCGTCGCCGGTTCGACGCGCTGGTGGACGCGTCGAAGGCCGCGATCGGGGCGCTGCGTGCCCGCTGGGCCTGGTTCGACCACCTCGGCCGCGCCTACGAGCGCTACCAGGACCGTTCCGGCGACCGGCTCGCCGCCGCCATGACGAGCTACGGGTTCCTGTCGTTCTTCCCGCTGCTCGCGCTCGCCTACGCGCTGCTCGGCTATCTGGTCGGGGTCAGCGAGAAGGCCCGCGACTACCTGATCAAGGCGATCGAGGAGCTGCTGCCCGGACTGTCCGGCCCGCTGGAGGTCGAGCGGATCGCCCAGTCCCGCACCGCCGTCGGGGTGTTCGGCCTGGTCGCGCTGCTGTTCACCGGGCTCGGCTGGGTCCGGGTCCTGCGCGAGTCGCTGCGCGACATCTGGGGCAACGAACCGTCCCCGGAGGGCAACTTCCTCATGCTCAAGCTGCGCGACGCGGGGGTGCTGATCTTCCTCGGCACGACCGTGGTGCTCAGCGTCGCGGTGTCGTCGGTGGCCTCCCAGGCCACGCAGAGCGCGTTGGACCTGTTCGGCCTCGCCCGGGTCTCCGGCGCGGGGACGATGCTGCGGCTGCTGTCCCTGCTGGTCGCGGTCACGTTCAACGCGCTGATCTTCCTGGTGCTGTTCACCCGCATGTCCGGGACGCGCGCGCCCTGGCGGCGGATCCTGCGCGGCGCCCTCCTCGGCGCGCTCGGCTTCGAGGTGCTCAAGCAGGTCGGCACGCTGCTCGTCGCGCACACCACGCGCAACCCGGTCTACGCCTCGTTCGCGGTCCTCGTCGGGCTGATGGTCTGGATCAACATCGTGTCCCGGTTCGTCCTGTTCACCGCCGCGTGGACGGCCACCCGCGAGACCGTCCTCAAGGCGGACGGCCACCCGGAGGACGAGTCCGGCGAACCGCCCGCCGAACCGTCGGACGGCTCGCCTGCCGAGCCGTCCGCCGACTCGCCGGGCGAACCGTCCGGCGACTCACCTGGCGAAGCGTCCGAGGGCTCGTCCGGGGAGCGCGGCCCCGGGAGCCACCGGGCGGACGTCCCCGGCTCGGCGGCCTGAGGCGGCGCGTCGCTACGGGTGCTCGTCCAGGCGAGGGGTGAGCGGGGGCGGGCCTCCGGCCTCGTCGTCCTCGGCCGTCTCGTGGACGTCGTGCCCATCAGCGGCGGGCTGCGGCGACGGCGCGAGGCGGACGTTGCCGGACGCGACGTCCGGAGCGCCCGCGGGCGGAGAACCCGCCGAAGCCCCGTCCGGCCGGGGAAGCCGGAGGTCGCCGCGCCGGTGGCGGCGATGGATGACCAGGAACAGCACGCCGATCGCGATCAGCGCGCCGACCGCGCCGCCGCCCACGACCATCCACGTGCGGGACGAGCTGGCCTTCTCGATCGCCGACTGGCCGCCGTCCTCGCCTCCGGCGGCGTCCGCCTTCGTCCCGTCACCGGGCTCGACCAGCGTGCCGACCGGCTTGACCTTCCCGCGCGCCGCGAACCCCCAGTCGAGCAGCTTCGCCGCGTACGGGGACGGCGGGATGTCGGCCTTCATCAGCGAGATCAGGATGGTGTGCCCGCCGCGCTTGGCCTCCGCCACGAAGGTCTGCTCGGCGGTGACCGTGTAGCCGTTCTTGCCGCCGAGCATCCCGGTGTAGGCGTGCGGCTGGCCCGGCAGCATCCGGTTGTGCGTGTAGATCGGGTAGCCGCCCGGCTTGTGCTTCTTCTTCTGCTTCTTGTCCGGCGGGGCCGGGAACCAGAAGTTCAGGGCCTGCACGTACTTGCGGTAGGCCGGGTCCTTCATGCCCTGGCGCAGGATCAGCGCCAGGTCGTACGCCGAGGTGTGCTGCGTCCGCACGTTCAGCCCGAGGTCGACGTCCAGGCCGTTCGGGGACCCGGCGAGGGTGTCCCCGGCGTGCAGGGTGCGCGCCTCGCCGTTCATGTCGGCGACCGTCTTCTTCAGGCCGCCGTTGGCCTCCGACAGGGTCACCGCCGCGTCGTTGGCCGACATCATCATCAGCGCGTGGAAGAGCTGGTCGACCGAGTAGGCCATCTTCGGCGTCATGCCGACCTTGGTGCCCTCGACGTCGCACGCCGACTGGGACGGCTTGATCTTGCGCGCCGCGTCCAGCTTGGGGATGAGGGTGAGCGCGGTCAGCGTCTTCAGCGTGCTCGCCGGGAGGTACTGGCCGTGCGGGTCCTTGGCGGCGAGCACCTCGCCGGTGTCGGCGTCGGCGATCACCCAGGACGCGGCGTGGATGTTCGGCGGCGCGGGGACCCCGGCCGCCGTGTTCACGATCACGCCGCGGCCGGCGAGCTGTGCCCCGCCGACCGGCCCGGCGTCCGCGCAGGCCGCGCCGGGGAGGGCCAGGACCGTCCCGGACGCGATCGCCGCGGTCGCGGCGAGCAGGCGGGACGGACAACGCAGTGCTGAACCAGGTCGCTGTGCTCGCAAGCCCCTGCCGTTCCTCGCTCCGGCCATCTCCAACCGATGACGCATGTCCCTCTTGTCTCCCGGGAAGCGTAGGCGACCGGTCGCGGAGTCCGATACCCGCGGCGGACGAATGGGTTTCCCGGTCTGGCCAAGTACTAGTCACAATGGGGCATGTCGGCCCGGTACGTCGTGACCGAAACCGGTGACGCCGTGTGAGGGGCGGTCGCCCAACCGGGCCAAATGCTGCGCAAAGGACGGGGAACCCGGCGGGGCCGGGGCGCCGCGCGCCATGATGGGTCCCGGCGGCCCGCGCGTGCGGAACACGCCCTACCTGGGCCGCCGTTTGTCCAGGCTTAGATACCCGCTGGCGGAATCGCCCCACGTGCCACGCATCGACCTGCAAGGATTGTGGACGGAGGTTGGCCGTGGCCATTGACTTCAACCCGTCGCGTGGCGCGACGCTGGGCGTGGAGTGGGAGCTCCAGCTCGTCGACGCCGCGACCCGGCGCCTGCGGCAGGACGCGCGCGAGGTGCTCGCCGCCCTGCCCTCACAGGGCGTTCCGCCCTCATCGGGCGCCCTGCACGCCCCGGGCGCGTCCGGGCAGGCGGGCAAGCTCCGCCACGAGCTGATGGCGTCCACGGTCGAGGCCGTCACCGACGTCTGCCAGACCGTCGCCGAGGCCCAGCGCGACCTGGCCGCCACGGTGGACGCGCTGCGCGCCGTGGCCGAGCCGCGGGGTTTGACGCTCGCCTGCACGGGCACCCATCCCATCTCGGACTGGCGGGACGCCGAGACCTCGCCGACCCAGCGCTACTCCGACCTGGTCGAGCGGATGCAGTGGCTCGCCCGCCGGATCCAGACGTTCGGGGTCCACGTCCACGTGGGGATCACCGACCGGGCGAAGGTGATCCCGATCGTGAACGCGCTGGCCGGCTACCTCCCGCACTTCCTCGCGCTCACCGCGTCCAGCCCGTTCTGGAGCGGGGACGACACGGGGCTGGCGTCCACCCGCGCGGTGGTGTTCGGCCAGCTCCCGACCGCCGGCCCGCCCCACCTGCTGGACGACTGGAGGGCGTTCGAGGACTACATGGACACCTTGCTGCGCGCGGGAACGATCCGCAGCATCAAGGAGGTGTGGTGGGACATCCGTCCGCACCCGGAGTTCGGCACCGTCGAGATCCGGATGTTCGACGGGATACCCACGCTCCGCGAGGTGGGAATGGCGACGGCGCTGTGCCAGAGCCTGGTCACCCTCTTCGACCAGCAGCTCGACCGCGGCTACACGCTGCCGCGCCCGGCCGCCTGGGTGGTGCGCGACAACAAGTGGCGGGCCACCCGGTACGGCCTGGACGCCCTGGTCATCACCGATGACAGCGGGCACACCGCACCCCTCCGCGACGAGGTGTACGAACTGGTCGCGGAGCTGGAACCGGTCGCCGCGCGGCTCGGCTGCGCCGACGAGCTCAAGATCGCCGGGGAGGTCCTGGAGCACGGGGCCCCCTACGAGCGCCAGCGCGCGATCCGCGCGGGCGGCGGCGCTCTGGAGGACGTGGTCGACGCCGCGATCCTCGAGCTCGCGGAGGACCGGTTCGTCACCCGCGGGGAGGCCACCCGTGCCGGGAACTGAGGATCCCGGCCGGCAGCCTGTTCCGCGAACCGACACCGGCGGGCGGCCACCGGGCCGGCCCGCCCACGCGCAGGGGGCGCACATGACACACATGGGACCCGGGGTGATGCCCGGCCCTGGACCAGCCACCGCCCCGGGGGCGGCGGACACCGCCGGCCATTCCGGCGGGAGCGCGAGGCGCATGACCGCGAGGGCCACCGACGACGGGGCCACCGACACCGGGGTCACGAGCGCCCGGGGCACGGCCGCACAGGCCATGGCCCGGGTCGCGGGCACGGGCCCCCCGGCCGCACCGGTGGCCGGGGCCGTGCCGGAGGCGATGCCCGATGCGGCAGGGACGGGAGGGATCGTGCAGGTGGGAGACGCGGCACTGCGGGTGCGGCTCGACGGGTTCCTGGCCGCCGCGGAGCCGGAGTTGATCGCGTTCCGGCGCGACCTGCACGCCAACCCGGAACTCGCGCACAACGAGTACCGCACGACCGAGAGGATCGCGGCGCGGCTGAAGGAGGCCGGGCTCGAACCGCGGATCCTGCCCCGCGGCACCGGCCTGTACTGCGACATCGGCCCGGAGGACGGCTACACCGTCGCGCTCCGCGCCGACATCGACGCCCTCCCGCTCCAGGACGAGAAGGAGCACGCGCCGTACCGGTCCACCGTGCCGGGCGTCGCGCACGCCTGCGGGCACGACGTCCACACCGCGATGGTGCTGGGCGCGGGCCTGTTCCTGGCCCGCCAGGCGGAGGCCGGGCTGCTGCCGGGCCGGGTCCGGCTGCTGTTCCAGCCCGCCGAGGAGATGCCCGGCGGGGCGCTCGACGTGATCGCGGCGGGGGGCATCGCGGGCGTGGATCGGGCGTTCGCGCTGCACTGCGACCCGCGCATCGAGGTCGGCCAGCTGGGGCTGCGGACCGGCGCGATCACCGCGGCCTGCGACAAGGTGTACGTCAAGGTGACCGGCCCCGGCGGGCACACCGCCCGTCCGCACCTGACCGCCGACCTGGTGTACGCGCTCGCCAAGATCGTCACCGAGCTCCCCGCGGCGCTGTCCCGCCGGGTGGACCCCCGGTCCAGCCTGTCGCTGGTGTGGGGCCGGGTCTCGGCGGGGTCGGTCGCCAACGCCATCCCGGACGACGGGATCGCCGAGGGCACCATCCGCTGCCTGGACGACGAGGCGTGGCACCGCGCGCCGGAGATGATGAAGGCGCTGCTCCAGTCGGTCGCCTCCGCCTACGACGTCGAGGCGTCGATGGAGTACGTCCGGGGCGTCCCGCCGACGGTGAACGAGGCGGTCAGCGTGGACCTGTTCCGGGACGCGGCGGGCCAGGTGATCGGCGACGAGGGCGTGGTGCCCACCCCGCAGAGCCTCGGCGGCGAGGACTTCGGCTGGTACCTGGAGTCGATCCCGGGCGCGCTGGCCCGGCTCGGCGTCCGCGAGCCCGGCTCGTCCGCGGAGTACGACCTGCACCGGGGCGACTTCGACGTGGACGAGAGGTGCGTGGCGGTCGGCGTCCGGGTGCTGGCCGCGACCGCTCTGACCGCCCTCTGGGACGGCCGCCTCGACGCCGGCCGGGACGAGCCGGTCGGCGGCGCCGCCGAGGGGGCCGCGCTGAGCTGATCGTCCCCCCGGTCACCGCTCCGATCACCGCTCCGGTCACGGTCCGGCCGTCACGCTGATCGTTCGGCCGGTTACTGAACTGATCGTTTCGGAGTAGGGTCGTTCCGTTCCTCCCCCTGGGCACGCGCCCGGCGACCGGGCTCCGCCCCGGTTTTCACCCCGCCACCTGCGCCGATATGCCTACGCGTTGGTAACAGACGCGTTGCGAAACGGTGCACATCGGATGTTTCACCACCTACCTCGGGGTAGCGTCCGATCGGTTTGTGTGGCCGGGGTACGCACTCACGCGCGTCCGGCCGCGTTGTTCTGGGTGGGGAACGGAAGGAGCGCGGCATAATGCGCCGTGTACTCAAGATCACGCTCGTCTCCATGACGGGCGCCGTGCTGGCGCTGAACGCCGCCGCGTGTGGCGGTAAGAAGTCGGACTCCGGCGACAGCGGTGGCGACGGCAAGAAGAGCATCAAGGTCGGCCTGGCCTTCGACATCGGTGGGCGCGGCGACCAGTCGTTCAACGACTCGGCCGCCGCCGGCCTCGACAAGGTCAAGAAGGACCTGAACGTCACGACGGAGGAGATCTCCGCCAAGCCGGACGAGCCGGACGCGGACAAGGAGTCCCGCCTGCGCCTGCTGGCCGGCAAGGGCTACAAGGCCATCGTCGGCGTCGGCTTCGCCTACACCAACGCGGTCGTGAAGGTCGCCAAGGACTTCCCGAACACCAAGTTCCTGGTCGTGGACGCCGACCAGTGCACGGTGACCGGCGCGAACGTCGAGGGCGCCTGCTTCTCCGAGGAGCAGGGCTCCTACCTGGTCGGCGCGGCCGCCGCGCTGAAGTCCAAGACCGGCACCATCGGCTTCATCGGCGGCGTGAACACCCCGCTGATCCAGAAGTTCGAGGCCGGCTACGTGGCGGGCGCCAAGGCCGCCAAGCCGGGCATCAAGGTCCTGCCGGCCAAGTACCTGACCCAGCCGCCGAACTTCGACGGGTTCAAGAACCCGGCGCTCGGCAACGAGGCCGCCAAGGGCCAGCTGGACGCGGGCGCGGACGTGATCTACCACGCCGCGGGCGGCGCCGGCATCGGCGTGATCAAGACCGTGGGCGCCGCCGGCAAGTGGGCCATCGGCGTCGACTCCGACCAGTACGGCCAGCCGGCCGTCAGCTCGGTCAAGGACCACATCCTCACCTCCATGGTGAAGCGCGTCGACACCTCGGTGTTCGACTTCGTCAAGGGTGTCGCCGACGGCTCCTTCCAGGCCGGCATCAAGAAGTACGACCTGTCGAACGACGGTGTGTCCTACGCGACCTCCGGCGGCTTCGTGGACGACATCAAGGCGAAGCTCGACCAGTACAAGGCCGACATCGTCAGCGGCAAGATCAAGGTCTCGACCAAGCCCGGGGCCTGACGCCGCACCGGTTCCGGCGTCGCCCCGCGCTCTGTCGCGGGTCGACGCCGGTCCGCGTTTTCCACTGGTTTTTCCTCACAGGGGGGCACTCGTGCCTGACCAGGTGCCGGCCGTCAGGCTGACATCCATCACCAAACGGTTCCCGGGCGTGGTGGCCAACCGGGACATCGACCTCGAGATCCAGCGCGGCGAGGTGCACGCGCTCTGCGGCGAGAACGGCGCGGGCAAGTCCACGCTGATGAAGATCCTCTACGGGATGCAGCGTCCCGACGAGGGCACCATCGAGATCGACGGCGAGAAGGTCTCGTTCCGCACTCCCGCGGACGCCATCGCGCGCGGCATCGGCATGGTGCACCAGCACTTCAAGCTCGCCGACAACCTGACAGTCCTGGAGAACGTGATCCTCGGGGCGGAGCCGAAGAAGGCGGGCCGGATCGACTTCGGCACCGCCCGCAAGCGGATCCGCGCGATGGCCGAGCAGTACGGGATGCGGCTCGACCCGGACACGCTGGTCGAGAACCTGGGCGTCGGCGACCGGCAGCGCGTCGAGATCATCAAGGTGCTGTACCGGGGCGCGAAGGTGCTCATCCTGGACGAGCCGACCGCCGTGCTCGTCCCGCAGGAGGTCGACGAGCTGTTCGGCAACCTGCGCGAGCTGCGCGCCGAGGGCCTGACCGTCCTGTTCATCTCGCACAAGCTGGACGAGGTGCTGTCGGTCGCCGACTCGATCTCGGTGATCCGGCGCGGCACCACGGTCGCGACCCGGCTGAACCCGCGCGAGGTCACCTCGCGGCGGCTGGCCGAGCTGATGGTCGGGTCCGAGCTGCCGACGCCCGAGCTCCGCGAGTCCACCGTGACCGACGACGTCGAGCTCACGGTGAGGGACCTGGTGGTGCTCACCCCCGAGGGCCGTCCGGTCGTGGACGGCGTGACCCTGGACATCCGGCGCGGCGAGATCGTCGGCCTCGCCGGGGTCGAGGGCAACGGCCAGGGCGAGCTGATCGAGACGATCATGGGGATCCGGACCGCGGACTCCGGCACGATCGGCTTCGCCGGCGAGGACGTCACCGGCTGGACGACGCGCCGCCGCCGCGAGGCCGGGATCGCCTACATCCCCGAGGACCGGCACCGGCACGGGCTCGTCCTCGAGGGATCGCTCTGGGAGAACCGGATCCTCGGCCACCAGACCGAGAAGCCGAACTCGCGCGGCCCGTGGATCGACCGGCGCGGCGCGCGCCGGGACACGACCCGGATCGTCCAGGAGTACGACGTGCGCACGCCCGGCATCGAGGTGCCGATCGGCGCGCTGTCCGGCGGCAACCAGCAGAAGCTGATCGTCGGCCGGGAGATGTCCGGCGAGCCGAAGGTGCTGATCGCGGCGCACCCGACCCGCGGCATCGACGTCGGCGCGCAGGCCGCGATCTGGGAACACCTGCGCCGGGCGCGGGCGGCGGGCCTCGCCGTCCTGCTCATCAGCGCCGACCTTGAGGAACTCATCGGTATGTCCGACACGCTGCACGTGATCCTGCGGGGGCGGCTGGTCGCCGAGGTGGATCCGGCGAACGTCACCCCGGAGGAGCTCGGCTCCGCCATGACCGGCGCCACCGTCGAGGACGCGTCATGAGCGACGACAAGCGCGACCTGCCGTCCGAGGAGGGGCCCTCGGTGGCCAAGCCCTCCGAGACCTCGGCGGACACCGCCCCCGCGACGGCCGAGCCGACGAAGACCTCGGAGGGCGTGGCTCCCGCGGTGGCGAAGCCGGACGGGCCGGACGGGCCGGACGAGGTGCCGGGCTGGCAGGCGATCCTGCGCGGCCTCGGCCCGCGCGGCCTCGGCCTGAAGATCGGCGCGCCGGTGCTGGCGCTGCTGATCTCGCTGGGCATCACCATGGTCGTGCTGCGGATCTCCGGGGCCGACCCGGTCAGCTCGATCCAGTCGATGATCGACTACGGCACCACGTCCAACTCGATCGTGGACATCCTGAACCGCGCGACCCGCTACTACCTGTCGGCGATCGCGGTCGCCATCGGGTTCCGGATGGCGCTGTTCAACATCGGCGTGGACGGCCAGTACCGGCTCGCCGCGCTGCTGGCGGCCTCGCTCGGCGGCGCGGTCACCCTGCCCGCCCCGTTCGGGCAGATGCTGGTGATCGTCGCGGCGATGGTGATCGGCGGCGCGTGGGCGTCCATCGCGGGCCTGCTGAAGGTCACCCGCGGCGTCAGCGAGGTCATCTCGACGATCATGCTGAACGCGATCGCGACCGGCATCATCGCCTACCTGCTGAACACCGACCGGCTCGCCGCCGACCGTCCGGGCAGCAACAACGTGGCCACCCCGGACATCCCGTCGTCCGGCCGGGTCGGCCCGCTGAACGGCTTCCTGTCGAGCATCGGCATCGACCTGCCGGGACGGATGTACGGCCTGCTTCCGGTCGCGATCGTGATCGGCATCGTGTTCTGGGTCGTCATCAACCGCACCCGGTTCGGCTTCGACCTGAAGATCTCCGGGCTGTCCCCGACGGCGGCGCAGGCCAGCGGCGTCTCGGCGGGCCGGATGGTCGTCATCACGATGGTGCTGTCCGGCGTGGTCGCGGGCCTGATCGGGATGCCCGAGCTGCTCGGCGCGTCCTACAACTACTCGCTGAACTTCCCGGCCGGGCTCGGCTTCACCGGCATCACCGTCGCGCTGCTCGGCCGCAACCACCCGGTCGGCATCGCGCTCGCCGCGATCCTGTTCGCCTTCCTCGACCAGTCCTCGGACATCCTCCAGGAGGTCGACGTGCCGAAGGAGATCGTCGGCGTGATGCAGGGCGTGGTCGTGCTGACCGTCGTCATCGTGTACGAGCTGGTCCGCCGCTGGGAGATCCGGCTCCAGCAGAAGAGCGTGGCCAGCGAACTCGCCGCCGGGCACACCGTCGCGGGGGAGGCCGCCAAGTGAGTACCGCCACCGTCGCGGAGAAGGTCTCCGGCGTCCGCGCGAAGCTGAACCTGCGCTGGCCGCACTACATGATGATCGCCGGCGCGCTGCTGGTGCTGCTGTCGGCCGTCCGGGTGCTGGACGACGCGAACGACGTCACCTCGTCCGGCACGGTCTCGGCCGCGCTGCGGCTGGCCGTCCCGATCTTCCTGGCCGGGCTCGGCGGGCTGTGGGCCGAGCGGTCCGGTGTGATCAACATCGGGCTCGAGGGCATGATGATCCTCGGCACCTGGACGGGCGCCTGGGCGGGCTACCAGTGGGGTCCGTGGGCGTGCGCGATCGCCGGGATCCTCGGCGGCGCGCTCGGCGGCCTCGTGCACGCGATCGCGACCGTCACCTTCGGCGTCGACCACATCGTGTCCGGTGTCGCGATCAACATCCTCGGCCTCGGCCTGACCCAGTTCCTGGCGGGCCTGGTGTTCAACACCGGGCACGCCAAGGCGCTGGGCGGCGGACCGCGGCAGTCGCCGCCGGTGGACGCGATGCCGACGCTGACCGTCCCGTTCCTGTCCGGCGGGAAGATCGGATCCTGGCAGTCCCCGGACTGGCTGGGCTCGCTGGAGAAGCACCACTGGTTCCTGGCGTCGGACGTCGCGGGCGTGCTGCGCGGCCTCACGGCGGGCATGTCGGTGCTGACGCTGATCGCGGTCCTGCTCGTCCCGGTCACGTTCTTCGTGCTGTGGCGGACGCCGTTCGGGCTGCGCGTGCGGTCCTGCGGCGAGGACCCGTACGCGGCCGAGTCGCTGGGCGTCAACGTGTACCGGATGAAGTACGCGGCCGTGATGATCTCGGGCGGCTGCGCGGGCCTGGCGGGCGCGTTCATGGTCACCGTGTCGTCCCTCTACCAGGACGGCCAGACCGGCGGACGCGGCTACATCGGCCTCGCGGCGATGATCTTCGGTAACTGGCGTCCGGTCGGGCTCGCGTCCGGCTCGCTGCTGTTCGGCTACACCGACGCGATGAACGTCCGCGGCGGCGGCGACTCGGCGCACGCCCTGCTGCTGTTCGTGGCGGTCATCTTCGTCGCGGTGGCGGGCTGGCAGTTCTTCCGCGGGTCGCAGTTGCGTCCGCTGGTCACCACGGACCTGGATCGGCGCACGGTGCGCGGCGCCTACGTCGCGTCCGCGGTCGCGGTCGTCACGGCCGCCGTCCTGCTGGTCTGGTTCGTGGTGAGCGACCAGCTCCCGGGCGAGCTCGTCTCGACGATCCCGTACGTGACGACGCTGCTCGTCCTCGCCCTGGCCAGCCAGCGGCTCCGGATGCCCGCCGCCGACGGCGTCATCTACCGTCGCGGCGAGGCGAGGTAACCACCCCGAACACGGGCCCGGCATCGCACCGTCGATGCCGGGCCCGATCCACGACCATCGAGTGGGATCATTGTCTGATGAGTGAGATCGACTGGGATGTCCTTCGTGGTGCGGCCCGGGACGCGATGAAGCGGGCCTACGCTCCGTACTCGAGCTTCCCGGTGGGGGCCGCCGCGCTGGTCTCCGACGGCCGCGTGATCACCGGGTGCAACGTGGAGAACGCCTCGTACGGGCTCGGCCTGTGCGCGGAGTGCAGCCTGGTCACCGCCCTGTACGGGCCGGACGCCGACCTGTCCGGCGACCGCCCCCGCCTCGTCGCGGTCGCGGTCGTGGACGGCCACGGAGACCCCCTCATGCCCTGCGGACGCTGCCGCCAGCTCCTCTGGGAGCACGGCACCCCCGAGACCCTGCTGGAGTCCGTCTCCGGCATCCGGCCGCTCTCGGCGATCCTCCCGGACGCCTTCGGCCCCGACGACCTGATCACCCGTTCCTGAAAGAGGCCCCCCACGTGGACGCCATCGACGTCATCCGCGCCAAGCGGGACGGCCACGCGCTGTCGAACGAGCAGATCGACTGGGTGATCGACGCCTACACCCGGGGCGCGATCGCCGAGGAGCAGATGTCCTCCCTCGCGATGGCCATCCTGCTGAACGGCATGACCCGCGCCGAGATCGGCCGCTGGACCGCCGCGATGATCGAGTCCGGCGAGCGGATGGACTTCTCCTCGCTCAGCCGTCCGACCACCGACAAGCACTCCACCGGAGGCGTCGGAGACAAGATCACGCTGCCGCTCGCCCCGGTCGTCGCCGCCTGCGGCGCGGCCGTGCCGCAGCTGTCCGGCCGCGGCCTCGGCCACACCGGCGGCACGCTGGACAAGCTGGAGTCCATCCCCGGCTGGCGCGCGTCCCTCTCCAACGCCGAGATGCTGGACGTCCTGGAGAGCGCGGGCGCGGTCATCTGCGCGGCGGGCAGCGGCCTGGCCCCGGCCGACCGCAAGCTCTACGCGCTGCGCGACGTCACCGGCACGGTCGAGTCGATCCCGCTGATCGCGTCCTCGATCATGTCGAAGAAGATCGCCGAGGGCACGGGCGCGCTCGTCCTGGACGTCAAGGCCGGCTCCGGCGCGTTCATGAAGACCGTCGAGCAGGCCCGCGAGCTCGCCGAGACCATGGTCGCGATCGGCACCGACCACGGCGTGAGGACCGTCGCGCTGCTCACCGCGATGGACCGCCCGCTCGGCCGCGCGGTCGGCAACGCCGTCGAGGTCGCCGAGTCCGTGGACGTCCTGGCGGGCGGCGGCCCCGAGGACATCGTCGAGCTGACCGTCCGGCTGGCCCGCGAGATGCTCGACGCCGCAGGCATCGTCGGCAAGGACCCGGCGGACACCCTGCGCGACGGCTCCGCCATGGACGTGTGGCGCCGCATGATCTCCGCCCAGGGCGGCGACCCTGACGCGCCCCTTCCGGTGGCCCCGGAGACGCACACGATCACCGCGCCGTCCTCCGGTGTCCTCACCAAGCTGGACGCGTTCGCCGTCGGCGTCGCCGCCTGGCGCCTCGGCGCCGGCCGCGCCCGCAAGGAGGACCCGGTGTCGGCGGGCGCCGGGATCATCTGCCACGCCAAGCCGGGCGACAAGGTCACCGAGGGCCAGCCCCTCCTCACCCTCCACGCCGACAACGCGTCCCTGTTCGAGCGAGCCCTGGAGTCGCTGGACGGCGGCTACGAGGTCGGGACCTCCGCCCCCACCCTCCTCCCCCTGATCATCGACCGCCTCTCCTGACCCGAGTAGAACTCATGTTCTAAATTCACCGTGCGCGATGTTTTGATCACCCCTAGTGTTCGAGCATGCCGACTCGAGAGCATGAGTCCCCCCTCGCTCTGATCGAGGAAGATCCACCCCTGGCCGCCCGCCTCCTGCACTGGGCGGGCGGCCCTGTCATGTCACCCCATGCGGAGTTCCGCCTGGAATCGGCGGACCTCTCCGAGTTCGACCCCACCGAATACCGCGCCGACCGCGTCGTCGGCGTCTACGCGGACGCCGACGGCCACCCCGGATGCGGCGTGATCGTCGAGTCCCAGCGCCGCTACGACGAGGGCAAGTTCTGGTCGTGGCCCGCCTACGTCGCCAACTTCCGCGCCCGCAAGCGGTGCGAGGGCTACCTCGTCGTGCTCTGCTACGACGAGAAGGTGGCCGAGAGGTGCCGCGTGCGCATCCCCCTCGGCAATCCGGGCTCCTACCTGTACGTGCTCGTCGTGGGGCCCAAGGAGATCCCCCTCATCACCGACCCGGACGAGGTCCAGGACCCCCTCGACGCCGTCCTGTCCACCCTCGTCCATGCCGCCGGTCCGCACGGCCGGGATGTCGCCGAGGCCATGATCGACGCCCTCGCCCGTCTCGTCCCGGACGGTGACCAGCGCAAGACGGATATTGACAACGTCACCGCCCTGCAGTCCGACGCCGTCCGAAACATGCTGGAGGAGCTCATGGTGACCCGCGACACCGAGCCCAAGACCCAGCTCTTCAAAGACTGGAAGGACGAAGGCAAGGGTGAGGGGGATGCGGAGGCGTCGCGTCGGCACCTTCTCGCCCTTCTGGACGCGCGCGGGCTTCGTATCGACGATGCTCGGCGCGAGGCCGTGAACGACTGCGTGGACCCGGAGCGGTTGGAGACGTGGTTCCAGCGCGCTCTCACCGCGTCGTCCGTTGACGAGGTGTTCGCGGAGTAGGGGTTTCAGAGGTTGAAGCGGGTCTTGATGCCGTCCAGGACGGCGTCGAGGCCCGTTTCGAATTGCCAGTCGGCTTCGTCCTTGCGGGTGGCCTCGTGGAGGTAGCGGCGGTAGGTGGGGTAGCGGCCGGTGTCCATGAAGTAGGTCATGCGGGGGGCCAGGGCGACGCGGACGTCGGTGGGGGAGGCGAGGTCCTGGCGCTTCATGAAGCGGTGGAAGGCGAGCTCCGAGCTCGTCGCGCCGTGGGTGTAGAAGTCGACGGACCGGAAGACGACCATCATCGTGTCGGCGTCGAGGCCCAGGCCGTCCAGGGCCGCGAGGGCCTGCTCCATGACCGCCATCCGGTTGGGTGACAGCGGCGTGACCGTGGCGGGGAGCTCGGTCAGCCACGGGTGGGCGTGGACGAGCGCGCGCGTGCGCAGGGCGTGGTCGCGGAGGGTCTCGCGCCACGTGCCGCGCCGGACGACCGTCAGCTCGCCGTAGACGCGGTCGGTCATGACCTCGAGCAGTTCGTCCTTGTTCGCGATGTGCCGGTAGGGCGCCATCGGGGCGACGCCCAGGTGGGTGGCCAGGCCGCGCATGGTGATGGCGTCCAGGCCCTCGGTGTCGGCGATGCGCACGGCGGTCTCGCCGATGCGGTCGAGGGTCAGCGTCTGGCGGGGCGCGGCGGGGCGCTCCATGCGCTCCCACAGCGGCGGAAGATCGGCGGCCATGTGTACATCGTATCCGGAGTAGACGATGTACACATCGATGTGTACGTTGTATCTCGTTGGATACGTCGTACACATCTCAGGGGTTTTCATGCTCAAGGTCGCGGTCATCGTCGGCAGCACCCGGGAGGGACGGTTCGGCGGCACGGTCGCCGCGTGGATCGAACGGCATCTCGCGAAGCGGGACGACATGGACGCGGACGTCGTCGACCTCGCCGCCACGCCACTGCCGACCGTCCTGCCGGACTTCGGCAAGCCGCCCTCGGACCCGGACGCGTTGGCGCAGCTCGCGGCCGTGTCGCCGCGGCTGGCGGTGGCGGACGCGTTCGTGGTCGTGACGCCCGAGTACAACCGCAGTTTCCCGGCGTCGCTGAAGAACGCGATCGACTGGCACAACAAGGAGTGGCACGCCAAGCCGGTCGGGTTCGTCTCCTACGGCGGCTTCTCGGCCGGGACGCGCGCGGTCGAGCAGCTGCGGCAGGTCTTCGGCGAACTGCACGCCGTCACCATCCGGGACGGCGTCGGGTTCAACGGCGTGTGGGGCGCGTTCGACGCCGACGGCGAGGTCACCGACCCGAACGCCGACGCCGCCGCGAAGAAGATGCTCGACCAGCTCGCCTGGTGGGCGGACGCGCTGCGCGGGGCGCGCGCGGCGAGCCCGTACGCCGCATGAGCGCCCCCGAGGACGCGGTGACCGCCGCGGAGGAGGCGGCGAACCCGGCGGTCGACGTGATGGACGGCGGGAGGTACGACCGGCTCGGGGTGTTCGGGCTGCTGCTCGGGATGTTCCTGGCCATGCTGGACGGCACGATCGTCGGCACGGCGCTCCCGACGATCGTCGGGGACCTCGGTGGAGTGAGGCAGCTGTCCTGGGTCGTGACCTCGTACCTGCTCGCGGCGGCCGTGACGACGCCGCTGTGGGGCAAGTTCGGCGACCTCGCCGGACGCAAGGGCGCGTTCATGGCGTCCATCGGGGTGTTCCTGGCCGGATCCGCGCTGTCCGGGATGTCGGGGTCGATGACCGAGCTGATCGCCTTCCGCGCGGTGCAGGGGCTCGGCGCGGGCGGGCTGATGGTCGGCGCGATGGCGATCATCGGCGAGCTGGTGCCGCCGCGCGAGGGCGCCCGACTGCAGTCGATGATCGGCGTGATCGTGCCGGTCGCGTTCGTCGGCGGGCCGCTGGTCGGCGGGCTGCTCACCGACCACCTGGACTGGCGCTGGACGTTCTATGTGAACCTCCCGGTCGGCGGGGTGGCGTTGCTGCTGGTCGCGACGCGGGTGCGACTGGCCGCGCGACGCGTCCGGGCGCGGATCGACATCGCCGGGGCCGCGCTGCTGACCGCCGGGATCGTCGCGCTGACGCTGCTCGGCAGTTGGGGCGGCGTCCGGTACGGCTGGACGTCGCCGCAGATCGCCGGGCTCGCGGCGGTCGCGGTCGTGGCGCTCGCGGTGTTCGTGCCGGTGGAGCGGCGGGCGGCCGAGCCGATCGTCCCGCCGAGGCTGTTCGCGTCCCGGAACTTCGCGCTCGCGCAGGTGCTGAGCTTCCTCGGCGGCGCGGTGATGCTCGGGCTGATGACGTACCTGCCGCAGTACATGCAGATCGTGCGCGGCGCGTCCCCGGCGGGCGGCGGGATGCTGCTGCTCCCGCTGATGTTCGGGATGCTCGCCGCGCAGCTCCGCACCGGACGCGTCGTCGGGCGGACGGGCCGTTACCGGTGGTTCCCGGTGGTGGGCGGGGCCCTGGCCGCGGCGGGCGCGCTGGTCATGCTGCCGCTCGGGACGCACACGCCGACGCCCGTCGCGTCCGCGCTGACCGCCCTGGTCGGCGTCGGGCTCGGCCTGCTGACCCAGTCCGCGACGCTGATCACCCTGTACGGCGCGGACCCGCGCGACATGGGCGCGGCCAGCGGGACGGTCAACCTCCTGCGGACGGTCGGCGGCTCGCTCGGCGTCGCGCTGCTCGGCGCGATCTACACGTCCCGGCTGGACGGCCCCGTGAACCTCACCCCGGCGCAGGTCCGCGCGCTGCCCGAGGGGGCGCGGGAGGCCGTCCGGGACGCGGTCAGCGCGGGCCTGCACGGCGTGGTGGTCGGCGCGGCGGCCGTGGCGCTGCTGGCCTTCGCCGTCGCCTGGCTCGTCCGGCAGGAGACCCTGCGCGGCGACGACGCGCCCCCGGCGGAGGGCGAAGACGCGCCCCCAGAGGAAGGCGACGACGCGCCCCCGGCGGAAGGCGACGACGCGCCCTCGGCGGAAGGCGACGACGCGCCCTCGGCGGAAGACGAAGACGCGCCCTCGGCGGAAGACGAAGACGCGCCCTCGGCGGAAGGTGACCAGGCCCCGCCGGAAGGTGATGAGACGTTGCCGGATGCGGCCGAACCTGCGCGTTTGTGAAAGTTCACCGTTGACGGGGGCCGGGAAGGATCGCCAGTCTTGAGCGATCTTCATTCCCCCAGAGGAGCCCAGCTTGCGCCTTTCCCGACTCGTCCCCGTCGCGGCGGTCCTGGGGGCGTCCGGCCTGGTGGCCGGAGCCCTGCCCGCCGCCGCCGCGCCGGAGCGCCCGCACGTGACCGTCAAGGACGGCCGCACCCAGCCGACGTTCTCCTTCCAGGACGCGATCCGGCAGCAGGTCTACGTCGAGACCGACGTGGACAGCGACCATGACGGCAAGAAGGACCGGGTGGCGGTGTTCGTCACCCGGCCCAAGGAGACCGACGGCGGTCTCAAGGTCGCCTCGATCATGGAGGCCAGCCCGTACTACGCGGGGCTCCAGGACCCGCCGTACCACCCGGCGGACGTCACCGACTACCCGCGCCTGTCCCCGTGGACGCCGCCGACCGAGCCCCCGGCGCCGACCAGCTACGCGCGGATGTACTACGACAACTACTTCGTCTCGCGCGGGTACGCGGTCCTCGCCGCCGACACGCTCGGCACCGGGAACTCCGACGGCTGCCCGACGGCCATCGGCCCGAACGAAGTGAACGGCATGAAGAAGGCCGTCCAGTGGCTGACCGGCGACGCGAAGGCCTACGACGCGTCCGGCAACGAGGTCAAGGCGAGCTGGTCCACCGGCGACGTCGCGATGGCGGGCAAGTCCTACGACGGGACGCTGCCGCTCGCGGCGGCCTCGACCGGCGTCAAGGGCCTCAAGACCGTCGTGTCGGTGTCCGGCGTGGCGAACTGGTACGACTACTACCGCGCCAACGGCGGTGTGGTCGCACCGGACGGTTATGAGGGCGAGGACCTCGACCTCCACGCCAAGGCCGTTCTGAGCCGCAAGAACCCGCAGGTCTGCGCCCCCGAGATCCACGACATCGAGAAGAAGATGGACCGGGTCACGGGCGACTACAACGCCACCTGGGACGTCCGGAACTTCGCGAAGAAGATCGGGAACTTCAAGGCCAGCGTCTTCATGACCGGCGGGTTGAACGACTGGAACGTCAAGCCTTCCGAGATGGCCCTGCTCTGGAACTCGCTCAAGAAGACGAATCTGAACCGCAAGCTCTGGCTGCACCAGGGCCAGCACGACGACCCGCTGGACGTCCGCCAGGGCGCCTGGCTGGACAGCCTGAACCTGTGGTTCGCGCACGAGCTGTACGGCGTGAAGAACGACGTCATGCGGCAGCCGAAGGTGGACATCGAGCGCAGCCCGGGCGCGTGGGAGACCTACCGCGAGTGGCCGGCGCCGTCCGCGCGTCCGGTCTCGCTGGGCTTCACCACCGGCAAGGACGGCGCGTCCGGTGTGCTCGGAGCGCGCGGCAAGGGTGAGGCGGCCTTCGTGGACGCCCCGTCCCGCACCGCCGAGGACCTGGTCACCGCCGAGTCCCAGGCCGACCCGAACCGCCTGCTCTACGTCACCCCGGCGCTGAAGAACCCGGTCAAGTTCTCCGGCACCGCCAACATCAAGGTGCGCGCGTCGGTCGACGGCCGCTCGCCCTACCTGTCGGCGGTCGTGGTCGACTACGGCACCGACACCCGTCCGACCGCCCTCGTGTCCACCCAGGACCGGTGGTGCTACGGCGACTCGATCCCGAGCGACCAGGGCTGCCGCGCCGTCCGCAAGTACCAGACGGCGTCCGCGCCGTTCAAGATCGTCACGCGCGGCTGGACGGACATCCGCAACCGCCAGTCGATCTGGCGCCAGTCACCCGTCAAGGCGGGCAAGGACTACACGTTCTCGTGGAACCTGGTCCCCGAGGACTACGTGTTCAAGGCCGGTCACCGGATCGGCGTCATGCTCGTCGCCACCGACCACGCCTACACGCTCCGCTACCCGGCGGGCACCCAGGTGCGGGTCGACCTCGGCCACAGCGCCATCAGCCTGCCGCTGACCAGCGACATCACCGGCTGAGTTAGGAGATTCCGCCGCGATCGTCCTTGTGTGGGCGGTCGCGGCGGGTATCTTTCGTAGATGAACGAACGTCTGACTCTTGAGGACATCAGGCGCGCCCCGAAGGTGCTCCTGCACGACCACCTCGACGGTGGCGTGCGGCCGGAGACCGTCGTGGACCTGGCGCGCGAGGGCGGCTACGACGACCTGCCCAGCAACGACCCCGCCGCGCTCGGCACGTGGTTCGCCGAGGCGTCGAACTCCGGCTCGCTCGAGCGGTACCTGGAGACCTTCTCGCACACCGTCGGCGTGATGCAGTCGGTCGAGGCCCTCACCCGCGTGGCCTACGAGTGCGCCGAGGACCTGGCCAAGGACGGCGTCGTGTACGCCGAGGTCAGGTACGCCCCCGAACTCCACACCCGGACCGGGCTCAGCCTGGAGCAGATCGTCGAGGCCGTCCTCGACGGCTTCGCGCGCGGCGGACGCGACCACGGGATCCGGGTGGGCGCGCTGGTCACGGCCATGCGGCACCAGGCCCGGTCGATGGAGATCGCCGAGCTGGCCGTCCGCTACCGGGACCAGGGCGTCGTCGGCTTCGACATCGCCGGAGCCGAGGCCGGGTACCCGCCCACCCGCCACCTGGACGCGTTCGAGTACCTCCAGCGCGAGAACGCGCACTTCACCATCCACGCGGGCGAGGGCTTCGGGCTCCCGTCCATCTGGCAGGCCATCCAGTGGTGCGGCGCCGACCGGCTCGGCCACGGCGTCCGGATCATCGACGACATCGAGGTGGACGGCGACGGGCGGGCCAGGCTCGGACGGCTCGCCTCCTACGTCCGGGACAAGCGGATCCCGCTGGAGCTGTGCCCGACGTCCAACATCCAGACCGGCGCGGCCAAGTCGATCGCCGAGCACCCGATCGGGCTGCTGCGGCAGCTGCACTTCCGGGTCACGGTCAACACCGACAACCGGCTGATGAGCGGGACGTCGGTGTCGGAGGAGTTCGCCGCGCTCGCGGACGCCTTCGGCTACGGCTGGGACGACCTGCAGTGGTTCACGGTGAACGCGATGAAGTCGGCCTTCGTCTCCTTCCCCGAGCGGCTGGACCTGATCAACGACGTGATCAAGCCCGGCTTCGCCCGCCTGAAGGCCGAGCGGAACGCCTGACCGCGGGCGAGCGGAACGCCTGACCGGCCACGTCAGCGGCGCCGGACGGCGTGAGCATCGTGGTCGCGGTGGCATGATCTGAGCCATGACCCCGCTCTACACCGTCCGGTCGCCCGTCGCGCGGGTCGCGGCCTGGGCCTGGGTGGCCTTCACCGTGCTGAACCTGCTGGACCTGGGCCTCGGCCTGACCGGGAAGCCGGTCCGGGACACCACCGGCGCGGTGATGGCCGCACTGCTGCTGATCGGCTGCGGTGTCGCGTACGCGCTCGGGCTGCGGCCCGCGATCGTCGCGGACGAGGCCGGGGTGACCGTCCGGAACCCGCTGCGCGAGATCCGCGCGCCGTGGCGGGCGGTCCGCGAGATCAGGGCGAAGGACGCGATCACCGTCACGTTCGCGCAGGCGGACGGCACGGACCGGTCGATGCGGGCCTGGGTCCTGCAGACCTCGCCGCGCGCCGCCGCCAAGGCCGAGGCCCGCAGCCAGCGGGAGGCGGCGCGGCTGCCCAAGGGCGCGGAGAAGGCCCTGAAGGGCCGCACGCCCGCGATCTTCGCGGTCGAGCAGCTCACCGAGATCGCCGAGCGCGAGCGGCCCAAGACCGACGAGGACGCCACGACCGGGACCGTGAAGTGGTCCCCGGTGGCCGTGGCGTCCCTGGTCGTGCCGGTCGTCCTGCTGGTGGTCGTCAGCGTTCTCTAGGCGTCAGCTTCTCCAGGCGTCAGCCGAGGAGCTCGGAGAACGCCTCACGGAGCGCTCCGAGGTCCTCCTTCGCGCGCGCACGAGCCGCGTTCACGTCCTCCCCGACCGGGGTGACGACCTCCAGGTAGCACTTCAGCTTCGGCTCCGTCCCGGACGGCCGGACGACCACGCGCGCCCCGTCCAGCCGGAACCGCAGGCCGTCGGTCGGCGGCAGGCCGTCCACGCCCCGGGCGAGGTCGTCGATCGCCTCGACCGGACGTCCGGCCAGCTCCTTGGGCGGTTCCGCCCGCAGCCGGGCCATCGCGTTCGTGATCAGCGACAGGTCGTCCACACGGATCGACAGCTGGGCGGTCGCGTGCAGCCCGTAGCGGCGCGCCTGGTCGTCCAGCAGGTCGAGCAGGGTCCTTCCCTCGGCCCGCGCCTCGGCGGTGAGCGAGGCGGCGGCGAGGGCGGCGCTGATGCCGTCCTTGTCGTGGACGACCACGCCGTCCTCGGCGCCGACGCTGTAGCCGAGCGCCTCCTCGTAGCCGAAGACCAGCCGGCCCTCCGCCTTCATGATCCACTTGAAGCCGGTGAGGGTCCGCGCGGACCGCACCCCGTGCCCGCGGGCGATCGCGTCCAGCAGCGAGGACGACACGATCGTCGTGACGACGAGCCGGTCGTCGCCGGTGGTGTGCCGCAGGACGTGCTCGGCGAGCAGCCCGCCCACCTCGTCGCCGGTCAGCGCCCGCCAGCCACCGTCCCGCGCCGGGACGGCCAGGGCCAGCCGGTCGGCGTCCGGGTCGTTCGCGATCACCAGGTCGGCGTCCGTCCGGGCGGCCAGCGCGAGGACGAGGTCCATCGCGCCAGGCTCCTCCGGGTTCGGGAACGCGACGGTCGGGAAGTCCGGGTCGGGCTCGGCCTGCTCGGCGACCACGGCGGGCGCCGGGATCCCGGCCCGCTCGAACGTCCGCAGCAGGACGTCCCGCCCGACGCCGTGCATCGGCGTGTAGGCGATCCTCAGCCCGGCGGCGTCCGCGACCGGGAGCACGCCCAGCGCGTCCAGGTACGCCTGGACGATCTCGTCGCCGAGCACCGTCCAGCCCTCGCCGAGGGGCAGCTCGTCGACCCGCCCGACCGCGTCGATCGCGTCCGCGATCTCCCGGTCCACCGGCGGGACGATCTGCGCGCCGTCCGACCAGTAGACCTTGTAGCCGTTGTCGCGCGGCGGGTTGTGGCTGGCCGTGACCATGACCCCCGCCGCCGCGCCCAGGTGCCGGACGGCGAACGCCAGCACCGGCGTCGGCAGCGGCTCCGGCATCAGCCAGGCGCGCAGCCCCGCGCCGGTCACGACGGCCGCCGTGTCCTCGGCGAACCGGCGCGAGTTGTGCCGCGCGTCGAACCCGATCACCACGCCGGACCCGGCGGGCAGCCGCGCCGCCAGCCCGGCCGCGGCGCGCATCACCGTCACCCGGTTCATCCGGTTCGGCCCCGCGCCCAGCTCGCCGCGCAGCCCGGCCGTCCCGAACGCCAGCCGCGTCCCGAACCGGTCGCGCAGCTCCGCCTCGTCGTCCAGCAGGGCGGACAGCTCGTCCCGCGTCACCGGGTCCGGGTCCTGTGCCAGCCACAGCTCGGCGAGCTCCCGCAGCCCGGTCACGTCGGAAGCGGTCATGCCTTGGCCAGGACGTCGGCGAGCAGGCGGCCCATGCGGGACGCGGCGGCCTGCCCCGCCTCCAGGACCTCCTGGTGGTCGAGGAGCTTGTCGCTCAGCCCGGCCGCGATGTTGGTGACCAGGGAGATGCCCAGCACCTCCGCGCCGCCCTGGCGCGCCGCGACCGTCTCCAGGACGGTCGACATGCCGATCATGTCCGCGCCCATCGTGCGCAGCATCCGGATCTCGGCCGGGGTCTCGTAGGTCGGGCCGCGGAACGCCGCGTACACGCCCTCGGCGAGCGTCGGGTCGGCGGCCTTCGCCAGGTCGCGCAGGCGCTTGGAGTACGCCTCGGTCAGGTCGAGGAACGTCGCGCCGGTCAGCGGGTTCGCGCCGGTCAGGTTGAGGTGGTCGGAGATCAGCACCGGGTCGCCGACCGACTGCGTCTCGGGCCGCAGCCCGCCCGCCGCGTTCGTCAGCACGACCGTCTTCACCCCGGCGGCGAGGGCCGTCCGGACGCCGTGCACGACCGGCTCGACGCCGCGGCCCTCGTACAGGTGGGTGCGGCCGAGGAACACCAGGCAGCGCCGTCCGCCGACCTCGACGATCCGGATCCGGCCCGCGTGCCCGGCCACCCCGGGCGCGGTGAACCCGGGCAGCTCGGTCACCGGGATCTCCGCGACCGGCTCGCCCAGCTCGTCCGCCGCCGGGACCCAGCCCGACCCCATCACCAGGGCCACGTCGAACGCGTCGAAGCCGCTCTTCCGCCGGATCTCACGTGCGGCGGCCTCGGCCACCTCAAAAGCGTCGTTGCTCACGATCCGACATTACCGGCCGAGATCACCCCGCCGGACGGACGCCCTGACCAGTGCCGACCGGGCCACGGCCGGGGCCCGGCCGGTCCGGCCGTCAGTCGCCGAGGGACTTGCAGGGCCGTTCGCGCAGGGCCTTGACGTAGTCGTCGGGCGCGCCCGCCTTCTCCGCGGCGTCGGCGAGGATGCCGACGTAGCGCGCGGACGGCAGGCCGCCCTCGTAGTCGTCCAGGACGTAGATCCACGCGAGCACGTCGCCGTCCAGCGTGTGCACCCGGATGCGGATCTTGCGGTAGACCCCGAGCGCCGCGCCCTCCCACGCGTCCAGCTCCTGCTCGTCCCAGGCGGGGACGTCGTACAGGACGACGAACACCTGGTCGGAGCGGTCCTCGACGACGGTGGCGAGGGCACCGTCCCAGCCCTTGTCCTGACCGCCGAAGGTGAGCCGCCAGCCGGAGAGCCAGCCCGTCCCGCGCATCGGCGAGTGGGGGGCCCGGGCCGCCATCTGCTCATGATCCATGTTGGAGGCGTACGCCGCGTACAGTGCCACGTCCGCCAAGGGTACGCGCCTCCATACCCGGTCGGGGTCCGAGCATCGGACCGGGTGGAGAACAATGGGAGGCGTGACGCGCATTGTGATCATCGGAGGAGGCCCAGGCGGCTACGAGGCCGCCCTCGTCGCCGCGCAGCTCGGCGCGGACGTGACCGTGGTGGAGCGCGACGGGCCGGGCGGCGCGTGCGTGCTGACCGACTGCGTCCCGTCCAAGACGCTGATCGCGACGTCCACCCGCATGGCGGTGATGGGCGAGTCGTCGGTGCTGGGCCTGCGGTTCAGCGGCGGGCCGGACGGCATCGTCGGCGGGCTCGAGGTCGACCTCCCCACCGTGAACAAGCGCGTCAAGGACCTCGCCCGCGCGCAGTCGTTCGACGTCGCCGAGCGGCTCGCCTACGAGGAGGTCAAGATCGTCCGGGGCGAGGCGCGGCTGGTCGAGCCGCACGTCGTCGCGGTCGGCGACCGCCGCATCCGGGCCGACATCATCCTGCTCGCGACCGGCGCGACCCCGCGGGTGCTGCCCAGCGCCGAGCCGGACGGCGAGCGCATCCTCACCTGGCGGCAGCTCTACGACCTGCCGGAACTCCCCGAGCACCTGATCGTGGTCGGGTCCGGCGTGACCGGCGCGGAGCTCGCCGGGGCCTACCTGTCGCTCGGCTCCAAGGTCACCCTGGTCTCCTCGCGCGACCGCATCCTGCCGACCGAGGACGCCGACGCCGCGTCCGTGCTGCAGGAGGTCTTCCTCCGCCGCGGCATGAAGGTCATGTCCCGCTCCCGCGCGGCCGGGGCCGAGCGCACCGGCGACGGCGTCACCGTCACCCTCGAGGACGGCACCAAGATCGAGGGCTCGCACTGCCTGATGACCGTCGGCATGATCCCCAACACGTCCGGGATCGGCCTGGAGGACGTCGGCGTCGCCCTCGACAGCCGCGGCTTCGTCGTGGTCGACAAGGTCTCCCGGACGTCGGTCCCGCACATCTACGCCTCGGGCGACTGCACCGGCGTGCTCATGCTCGCCTCGGTGGCGGGCATGCAGGGCCGCATCGCCATGTGGCACGCCCTCGGCGAGGCCGTCCAGCCGCTGAAGCTCGGCTGGGTCTCGTCCAACATCTTCACCGACCCCGAGGTCTCCTCCGTCGGCGTCACCCAGCACATGGTCGACTCCGGCGAGGTCAACGCCCGCACGGTCATGCTGCCCCTGTTCACCAACGCGCGCGCCAAGATGCAGGGCTTCGAGGACGGCTTCGTCAAGCTGTTCTGCCGCCCGTCCACGGGCATCGTCCTCGGCGGCGTCATCGTGGCCCCGCGCGCCTCCGAGCTGATCCTGGGCGTCTCCCTGGCCGTCCAGCAGCACCTCACGGTCGACCAGGTCGCCCACACCTTCGCCGTCTACCCGTCCCTGTCGGGATCGATCACCGAGGCGTCCCGCCGCCTGATGTCCGAACACGCCTTCTGACCCACCCTCCACCAAGAACGGCTCGCCCCTCCCGGACGAGCCGTTCTCGCACTTCCGAGCCCCCGCACGCAGCCAGCCCACCAAGCACCCGCACACCGCAGCAGACGGACGCGAGCCCTACGGGTGGCCAACGCGGCAGGCGGACGCGAACCCGTTGCTGCAGGCGGACGACGCGGCAGGCGGGCAGCGCCGCGGGCGGATGACGTGGCAGACGGGCCGTGCGCCGTTCGGGCAGCGCCGCGTCCGGGCGGCGCGTCGTATGGGCAGCGCCGCGTTCGGGCAGGGGCGTGCGGGCAGGGCCGCGTTCGGGCGGGGTGTGGGAGGTCAGCGGCGCTGGCCTGGCGGGACTTCGAGGCCGTGGCGGTGGAGGCGGGAGCGGCGGAGGTCGTCCGCGCTGACGGCGGCGGTGAGGGAACCGCCCAGGAACGCCAGCAGCGCCACCATGAGGCGCAGCCACCACGGCCCGGGGAGCAGGGTGAGCGCCAGGGAGATCGGGATCATCAGCACGATGTGCCGGACGACCAGCCGCGTCCGCCAGCCCGCGTCCGTGAGGTCGTGACGCACCCACTGGAGGTTCTCCGGGGGCAGCCGGAACCCCAGCGTGTACCGCACGCGCCGCAGCGGGCCGGGATCACCCGGCAGACGTTTCATGATCGTCCCATCTGTCCCGACACAAGCTGTATGCCCGCTCCACCCGCCCCCGCACCAGGCGGGGGCGGGAACGGGGCCGGCCCGTGTCCTCGG
Source organism: Actinomadura oligospora ATCC 43269 (assembly GCF_000518265.1). GTDB lineage: Bacteria > Actinomycetota > Actinomycetes > Streptosporangiales > Streptosporangiaceae > Spirillospora > Spirillospora oligospora. Next base: position 119,479 of record NZ_KI912410.1, read on the forward strand.
GTGAGGACACGGGCCGGGCCGTGGGTCGTTCGGGTCGGGAAGGGAGGGGTTACCAGTCGCCTCCGCCGCCCCAGTCTCCGCCTCCGCCGAAGTCGCCGGAGCCGAAGTCCCAGCCGCCGCCGGCGTCACCGGAGTCGCCGCCGAAGCCGCCGAACCCTCCGTCGCCGCCACCGGCGTTGATCATGTCGTGGTGACCGCCCCAGCCGCCGCCCATCATCGAGCCGAGCATGGTGCCGATCATCATGCCGGACAGCAGGTCCATGCCGCCGTACGACTGGTAGTAGCCGCCCGCGTAGGGCGCGTAGGCGGGGCCCGCGTCCCAGTACGGACGGCGTCCGTCGCCGTAGGGCACCATGCGGACGTCGGGCTGCCCGCCGCTCAGCACGGCCTGGGAGTCGGCCGCGCAGGCCGGGACGGAGCGCGGGGCGCCGCCCGCCGGGGCCCACATGACGTCCTGGACGGACGGGCCGTGCTGCGGGTTGAAGAAGCAGGGCGCGCGCCGCTCGGGCACGGGCTCGCCGTTCAGCCGGGCGCGGCAGGCGGTCATGTAGTACCGGCCGTCCTCCAGGGCGGTCGTGACGGCCTGCATGTCCTCCGGGCGCCGGGCGTTGTCGGTGGCCGACTTCGCCGCGTCGTAGGAGTTCATCGCCTGCTCGTAGTCGGACCTCGCCTCGGCGTTGAGGGCCGGGTCCATGACGTTGAGGTCGAGGGCCGCGATGTCCTCGCCGAGCTTGGTCACGTCCTCCTCGACGCCGCGCTTGAGGTCGGCCATCTGCCGCTCCTTGCGCGTCCGGCGGCGCTTGCGCACCACCAGGAACGCCGCGATGCCGCCCGCGACCAGCAGGACGAGCACGCCCAGCAGCACGAACGCGCCGACGGTTCCGGCCTTCTCCTTGTCGGCGGCCTTCTTCTCGGCCTTGTCGGAGAAGTCGATCACGCGCTGCTTCAGCGGCTCGCCGGACACCTGCGACACCAGCTTGTTGGCGTCCTTGGCCGAGAGGTAGGAGCCCTTCTTGGTGAGGGCCAGCATGTGCTTGCCGTCGGACGCGATGGCGACGTAGACCTTGCCCTTGTCGACCCGCGTGGCGACGGCCTTCAGGGTCGCCACGGTCGCCGACTGCGAGTTGTCGCCGTCGGTGACGACGACCCGGATGTCGGCCTTGGAGTTCTTGTTGAGAGCCGCGTTCATCTCGGCCACGTCGGACGACGGGACCTGAGAGGCGACGCTGCTGTCCACGTAGACGCGCGAACTCGTCAGGCCCTTGGCGATCTGACTCGCCGAGTCGTCCGCGCGGGCGCCCGTCCCCCACAGACTCACCAGCAGGACGGTCAGTACGGCGACCCCCGCCGCGAATACACCACGCCTGGCCGTACGCCGTGGTCTGTTATCGGATCTCATGATTCTCAGTCTGCCTCCTCGGTGAATAAGACGAGTTCAGCCGCGTGGACGTTCCGCCCACGCTCCCGGCTCCCCGCGATTCGATGAGACCTTCGTCACACTGTCGCGATTCCGGCCCCGAACAAGCCCCACATTCCCCTCAACGCGGGCGACCCGCCCTCGCCATCCCCAACCCGGAGCACACGGCACGGAACCGGCCCCGTCCGGGAACGCGCGAAACCCGCGCCGACCGCAGCCGACACGGGTTCCGTGGACGTTCGGGCGGTTCCCGCCCCCGGGATCAGGAGTCCTTGATCTCGCAGATGGCGGCGCCGCTGGAGACCGTCTGGCCGACGGCGGCGGACAGCCCGGTGATCGTCCCGGCCTTGTGGGCGGTGAGGGGCTGTTCCATTTTCATGGCCTCGAGTACCACGATCGTGTCGCCCGCGGCGACGGTCGCGCCGTCCTCCGCGACGATCTTGACGATCGTGCCCTGCATGGGGGAGACCAGGGCGTCGCCGGACGCCTGGGCCGCGGCTCCGCCCTTCCGGCCGCCGCGGCGGCGCGCCGGGGCGGCCTTGCCGGCGGGAGCGGCGGAGACGCCCAGCGAGGACGGCAGGGTGACCTCGATCCGCTTGCCGCCCACCTCGACGGTGACGGTCTCGCGGGCTCCGGCGGCCTCGTCCTCCTCGCCGGGGGCCGGGGTCGCGAACGGCTCGATGTCGTTGTCGAACTCGGTCTCGATCCACCGGGTGTGGACGGTGAACGCGGACGCGTCGTCCGCCGGGACGAACGCCGGGTCGTCCAGCACCCGCCGGTGGAACGGCAGGACGGTCGGCATGCCGTCCACGACGAACTCGTCCAGCGCGCGGCGCGCCCGCTCCACGGCCTGGCGGCGCGTCGCGCCCGTCACGATCAGCTTGGCGACCAGCGAGTCGAACTGCTGCGGGACGGTCTGCCCCTTCACGTACCCGGAGTCGAGCCGGAGGCCCGGACCGGACGGCGGCTGCCAGTCGGTCAGCGTCCCGACGGCGGGCAGGAAGCCGCGGCCCGCGTCCTCGGCGTTGATCCGGAACTCGATGGAGTGACCGCGCAGGTCGGGGTCGCCGTAGCCGAGCTCCTCGCCGTCCGCGATGCGGAACATCTCGCGGACCAGGTCGATCCCGGCGACCTCCTCGGTGACGGGGTGCTCGACCTGGAGACGCGTGTTGACCTCCAGGAACGAGATCGTGCCGTCCTGGCCGACCAGGAACTCGCAGGTGCCCGCGCCCACGTACCCCGCCTCGCGCAGGATCGCCTTGGACGAGTTGTAGAGCAGCTCCATCTGCGCGTCGCTCAGGTAGGGGGCCGGGGCCTCCTCCACGAGCTTCTGGTGGCGGCGCTGCAGCGAGCAGTCGCGCGTCGACACGACGACCACGTTGCCGTGCCTGTCGGCGAGGCACTGCGTCTCGACGTGCCGGGGCTTGTCGAGGTAGCGCTCGACGAAGCACTCGCCGCGTCCGAACGCGCCGATCGCCTCGCGGACGGCCGACTCGTACAGCTCGGCGACCTCGCCCAACTCGCGGGCCACCTTCAGGCCGCGCCCGCCGCCGCCGAACGCGGCCTTGATCGCGATCGGCAGGCCGTGCTCCTCGGCGAACGCGACGACCTCGTCCGCGCCGGACACCGGGTCCTTGGTGCCCGCGACCAGCGGCGCGCCGACCTTCTGGGCGATGTGCCGGGCCTGCACCTTGTCGCCGAGCGCCGTGATCGCCGCCGGGGGCGGCCCGATCCAGGTCAGCCCGGCGTTCTCCACCGCCGCGGCGAAGTCGGCGTTCTCGGCCAGGAAGCCGTATCCGGGGTGGACGGCGTCCGCGCCGCAGTCGGCGGCGATCTTCAGCAGCTTCCCGATGTCCAGGTAGGACTCGGCGGCCGTCGTCCCGTGCAGGGAGTACGCCTCGTCCGCCACCCGAACGTGCAGGGCGTCCAGGTCCGGCTCGGCGTACACCGCGACACTGGTCAACCCGGCGTCGCGGCAAGCGCGGGCAATGCGGACCGCGATCTCCCCGCGGTTGGCGATCAGGACCTTGCGCACGTGGGTCTCCTCACTCGACTCGCACGCGCAGTCTAGATAAGTGCCCGGAGACCGCCGACGGTAAGGCCCTCCTTATGATCCGGCCGTCCTCGGTTGGGGAGGGTGAGGCCTCTTCCGAGGCATGCTTGGACGACCGTCCAGCTCGGGTGGATGGGCCCTTACTTACCGGCTGCACGCTGGGCAAACGTGGTTAAGCGTGCACTCGTCCCGGGGTGTCCCGAGGGTCGGGCTCCCGTCGCGTTCGGATGGTCGTGCGGCGGGTGGCCGGGGCGCTCAAGATCACACATCGCGGGCCGGATCCCGTGGGCGTGCCTGACGGGGAATGCTGAACGCGGATGTGCTCGGTGCCACGCGGGCATGAGGAAGCCCCGGCCCCGTCGAGGGACGGGGCCGGGGGCTCTCAGGGCGACGGGGCGTGTGGTCGTCAGCCCTTGCGGCTGTAGCGCCGGTTGAACTTCTCGACGGCTCCGGTCGAGTCGACCAGGCGGCTGCGGCCCGTGTAGAACGGGTGGCTCGCCGCCGAGACGTCGACGTCCACGACCGGGTAGGTGTTGCCGTCCTCCCAGGTCACGGTCTGGGACGGCCGGACCGTGGAGCGCGTGAGGAACGCGAAGTCGGCGCCACGGTCGCGGAACACGACCGGCCGGTACTCGGGGTGAATGCTCTGCTTCATGATCGCCTCCAGGGTGGACGGATGGACGGTGGTCCGCGCCCGCGGCCGGTGGGTCCGGGTGGTCCGCACCGCCCGCATCGCGGACGGCCCGTACAACCGGGTGGCAATGGTTTTCATTCCAGCCTTCCGAAACGGGTCTCCCGGTGGCCTGATCAACCGGTGTATCTTCTGCGGGGATCCGCGGAGATTCGCAGGGAGACGCATGGTTCGGCACGGATCGCGGGCGGTGTTGCTGGTCGCGCTGGCCCTGCTCGTCGTGGTGCCGTCCTCGGCGCGCCCGAGCCGTCCGTCCGTGGACGCCGACACCACTCGGCAGCTGACCGTCGCCGCGGGCGCCCTGCTCGAGTTCCGTTCCCAGGCGCTCGTCGAGCGCCGCCGCCAGGACCGGCGTCCGCCGACCGAGGTGCTCGGCGTCAAGATCGCGCCCGACCTCGCCGAGAACCAGGAACGCGCCGTCCGGGAGCTGGCCAACCGCAACCGCGCGCCCGTCCCGGGCGGACCCGCCTTCGTCGCCGCGAAGACCCGCCTGTCCGCCGACCGGGCCGTCCGGCGCGGCGACCACATCACGCTGGACGTCACCGAGCACACCGACCTCAGCTACGGGGACGGGCGGATCGAGCAGTCCGTCCGGCGCCGGTTCGAGTTCGTCCTGCGGGGCGAGCAGCTCGTCCTGGTGGGGGAGCGGGTCACCGACCCGGGCGCGCACCCCGTGAACGACCCGGACCCGACGGACGAGCCGTCCGCGCCCACCCAGCCGAGTCCCGAGCCGGAACCGCCGGAGCCGTCGGTTCCGTCCAGCCCGGTGACGCCCGACCCGTCGCCGTCGCCGACCACGCCGAGCCCGTCGCCGTCGAGCCCGACCGCGACGCCGTCCGTGCCGTCCGGCCCGGTGACGCCGCCGACCCCGGAGCCGACGTTCCGGACGCCGGTCCCGGTCATCCCGCCGATCACGCTGAGGCCGCCGTCCTTCTGACCGTCCGGGACGCGGGGAATTGTCCTTGCCCGCGCCCCCGTCGTCCGTCAAAAGCCGGGTCAGAATGCGGTGGCCGGACGGCCGGAAAATGATGTCCTGACCGGATCCGGCCAGAGCAAGCCGGTGGGAATGGGGCCCAAACGTCGCGCGAGGGCCGTGGCGCGCCTGGCCTCCTGTGATCGGTGGGGCGTAGGCTGGCGGGCATATTCTTCGGGGCCCGGAGAACGCGCCACGGCGAGGCGGCGACCGCCCGGCGTGGTCCAGCGATCGCAACCAGCGACGAAAGGGTCGGAGCATGAGCGGTGACAAGCGCGGCGCCAGCATCGGGGCACTCGAAGACATGTCCCGGATGTTCAGCAAGCACTCCCGGAACCTCGACGCCCTCATCAAGGACCTGAACGGCCGCACCGTCGGCAGCACCGAGGTGTGGTGGGGCCCGGGCGCGGACCGGTTCCGCGGCGCGTGGGCCGAGGCCAAGGCCGCCTTCGACAAGATGGCCCTCGCCCTCGAAGAGGGCAGCCAGGACATCAAGCGGTCGCAGCAGAACATCGAGGCCGCCACCCGCTGAGCGCGGCCCCCTGGACCGCGGGTCCCGGCCCATCCCCCCGAGGCCGGGACCCGCGCCGCCGCCTCCGCGTGACATGTCGGGACATCCGTCGCGACACGGAGTCACGATCCAGGAACGGGCCGTCGCGCGCACGGCCGCGCGTGCGACAGTCATCCCCGTGACGACGGAGGGTGACGATGAGCGGACCTGACGCGCTGGAGCTCCGGATGCTCCTCGGCCGGGCGCAGAACCTCTCGGACGAGCACTGGCGGCTGCTGTCCGGACCACGCCGGGCCATGGACGACCGCGCCTGGGTGGGCGGCCCGTCCGCCACCGGCTTCGCGTCCCGCCTCGAGGACGCCGAGCGCCGCCTCCAGACCCAGCTCGCCCGGGCCCTCCAGCTGCTCCGCGACAAGTCGAACCTCCCGGCCCTCTGATGGCCGACGCCTGGCTCGCCCCCGACACCTGCGGCGTGAAGCTCGCCGAGTTCGAGCGGATGACCCGCCAGATGACCCGCGCCGCGCCCGCCCTCGCCACCCTGGCCGACCAGCTCTGGCAGACCCTGAACGCCGCCGGCGTCTCCACCGCCCCCGCCCTGGAGATCCGCCGCCTCGCCGCCTGGGCCGCCGACGCCGCGTCCGACCTGCGCCGCCGCAACCTCCTGGCGCACGACATGGACCGCCGGACGACCGCCCCGAAGCTCTGCGCCCCGGACGGCACCTACCTGACCCTCCCCGACCGCTTCACCGACCAGGTCTCCCACTTCGAGGGCACCCGCCTGGCCGACGCCCTCCGCCGGGCCGCCGCCGGCGACCGCTCAGCCTGGAGGGAACTGAACCGCATCCGCCCGGAGGACGTCACCCCGGCCTTCGCGAAGGCCCTGATGACGTCCCTCGGCCCCGACACCCTCCTCACCATCCCCGCCGACCTCGCCGCACGCCTCGCCGCCGACATGAACCTCGAACCGGCCGACGGAACCCTCCACGTCGTCGGCGACGCCCGCATCGACGCCGACGCCGCCCAGGCCCGCAGCGCCCTGTCCCTCCTCACCCGCTGCCTCGCGTCCACAACGGACCCGCGGGGCAAGGGCTACATGGGCGACCAATTCCTGACCCGCCTCACCGAAGCCGGCCGCACCCGATTCCGTGGCCACGTGGACGGCTACCAATCCCTGTCCACCCTCTTGGGCGCCGACGCCGGAGCCAGATTCTCCCCGGCCTTCTTCCGCGTCGTCGGCCACGACCTGATCGCCTACGACCGCGACCAGCGAGAGAAGTCCCCCGACGTCGTCACCGACCTGAGCGGCCATTTCCACCTGGGCAACGCCCTGGACGCGAACACCACCAAGGTCGTCCGCGAATCCGGCGGCCTCCTCGGCCGCCACGACGTCCACCCCCAACGCGAGATCCTCTCCCCACTCCTGGAAACCGCCGCCCACTCAGGCCGCGACGCCGCCCAAACCCTCCTGACCGGCTGGCACGGCCCCTTCACCCCCCAATCCCCCAAGAACGACTCCGACCTCCACTACCTCATCCACGACCTCCGCCAGGACTGGTCCAGAACAGACCACGGCAAGGCCCTAGGCAACGCCCTCCGAACCGCCACCACAACCCCCGACGAAACCTCAACCACCCTCACCCTCCAAGCCGCCAAGTATCTGGGCGACGACGCCCGCACCCACTTCGGCGTCGATGTGGCGGGCAACAAGATCACGGTCCGGGATGGCGCGGACGACCTGGCGGCGATGCGTCCTGCAATGGCCGAGATACTCGCCCGGCACATCCACCAGGTCCAGGACGTCTACCGCTATTTCCAGAGCACGACGCGAGTGGAAGGCGCGACACCCCTGCGCAACGGCGATCTCGACTACGCGCTTCTCGACATCTGTCGCGATGCCGATGCCTACGAGACCTTGCTCAGAGCCCAGACCGCTCACGCCCGCGTCCAGATCGACCGGGCGATCGCCGAAGGCAAGAACCTGTCGAACGCGCTGAAGGGCGAAGGCCGGGTGTTCGGCCATCTGATCGAGGCCCGCAATCGGGCGGTCGGTGGAGAGAAGGCGCGGCTCGCGGAGGACCTGGCCAGGTTGACCGCCGAAGTGGACGGCTTGACGGGGCTCATCCCCGTCGCCGGAATCTACGCTCAGCAGTCGGCGAAGGTCCCCGGAGGGGAACAGGCGGCGACATGGCTTACCGGCGAGGTCATGGCAGCGATGAAGGCACACGTCGTCCAACACCTCGCGGAGGAGCCCGACCCGACCGTCCTCGCCCCCAAGGACAACGCCGAGGCCATTGAGCGTCTCTTCACCCAGATGGTGACCTCCAGTCTCGTGGACCACGGCAAGTACTCGGCCGCGGACGCCAGCGGCCAGCCGTTCGCCGACCCGGCGCACCCGGGCAAGATAAAACCAGTCGCCTCGATGAACGCCGATGAGCTGAATGCTCTGCTTTCCTGGGCGAACGAATCAGCGAACTTGGCCAATGTGAGTGACGATATCTCTGGTGCACTGGAGCATGGAAAGGTGGACACCTCGGGCCACTATCGCGACGATGCTGGCGACAATCTACCGCCAAGCGTTAGCAGGTGATCGCTTGAACAGAGGGATTATTGCGTTGGGTTGCGCCGCAATCCTGGCTGCGTCCTGCACGGATAGAGGAGAGGGTGAACCTGTGAAGGTGTCGTCCAGGCGGGTGACAGAACGTGCGCCCTATCTGTGTGATGTTGTTCCCGCGGCGGAATTTAAGGACGCTGTCGGTATATCTGGAGACATCACGGCTCGGTGGGTCAGCGCTCCACAGGCGAGCAAACATGTTTGCCTGGCTGGTGCCGACGGCAGATATCCGCTTGGCGTCGACTGGTCCTTCGCTGATGGCGACGCGACGGTCGAGAAGCAGCGGAGTCAGCGAAATGGGGCTGGCGTGCAGCGGCTTGCGCCGGAGCTTGGGAATGGGATTGCCTCAACAGTCCCCGGAGGTTTCACGCCCGAGCGTCCAAATTATGTTATTGCTGCCTTTTCTTGTGGTCGGCATCGACCGTTCGTGCGTATTGATTTTGTGGGGGTTGTGGGGGGGCGGGATGCGGTTCGGGACATGGTGGGGTTCATGCGGATTGCGGAGAGGCGGTTTGGGGAGATTCATGGGTGTACGCCGCGTCCGGAGTGAAAGGGGTGGGGTTGTGGTGGTGGAGAGGCGGTCGTGGGGGGAGCTTGGGGTGCGGCAGCGGCGGGTGATCGTGGGGGCGGTGGTGGTGCAGTGGGTGCTGGCCGTCGCGGCGCTGGTGGATCTGTGGCGGCGGCCGGCCGAGGGGGTCCGGGGGCCGAAACGGGTGTGGCGGGTGGCGGCGTTCGTCAACTTCGCGGGGCCGGTGGCCTACTTTCTGTTCGGGCGGAAGAAGGTCGGCTGAAAGGACTTGCGTCTCCAGTTACTGGAGGTCGCAGGGTTGGGTGCATGGCGGACGGACTGGTGTTCTCGATCGGGGAGTTGGCGCGGCGTGCCGGGGTGTCGGTGAAGACCGTGCGGTTCTACTCGGACGAGGGGCTGGTTCCGCCCGCCGGACGTACCGACGCCGGTCACCGGCTGTACGACGTGCGCGCGCTGGCTCGGCTGGAGCTGGTGCGGACGCTGCGGGATCTCGACGTGGACCTGGCGACCGTCCGGCGGTTGCTGGAGCGGGGTGTCACGTTGCCCGAGATCGCGGCGGTGCACGCGGAGGCGCTGGACGCGCAGATCCGGACGTTGCGGTTGCGGCGTGCGGTGTTGCGGGCGGTGGCCAGGCGCGGATCCGACCCTGAGGAGTTGAAGATCATGCATGAGCTGGCGCGGTTGTCCGCGGAGGAGCGGAACGCGATCATCCACGAGTTCATCGACGCGACGTTCGGTGGGCTGGACGCGAATCCGGCGTTCGTGGCGATGATGCGGTCGGCGATGCCGGAGCTGCCGGACGATCCGGAGCCCGAGCAGGTCGAGGCGTGGATCGAGCTGGGCGACCTGGTGCGGGACGAGGACTTCCGGGCGTCCGTGCGGCGGATGGCCGAGCACCAGGCGGAACAGGCCGACGAGGCGGAGCTGCATCACGAGCTGACGCAGGCGGTCCTCGAGAAGGCCGGCGCGGCGCTGGAGGCGGGGATCGCGCCCGCGTCCGCGGAGGCCGGGCCCGTGGTGGACGGCCTGATCGCGCGGTACGCGGAGACGTTCGGCAAGGCGGACTCGCCGGAGTACCGGCGGGACGTCCTGCGGCGGCTGGAGACGGCGAACGACCCTCGCGCGGCGCGGTACTGGGCGCTGCTGGGGAAGATCAACGGGTGGCCCGCGCAGCCCGATCTGACGCCGGTGAGCGAGTGGTTCCTCGCCGCGTTGCGGGCTCAGCTGGACGGCTGAGCCGCCAGTTCGGAGCGGACGAGTTCGAGCAGGCGGCCCATCCAGTTGCGGCCTTCGCGGGGTCCCCGGTCGGTCCAGAACGGGGATTCGGAGTACCCGGTGTAGATGAGGACGGCGTCCCCGGTGGCCAGCAGGATCTCGGCCATCGGGGGGTGCTGGGTGAACTTGGCGCGCAGGATCTCGGTCATGACCGCGACGCGGCGGACGGACCAGTCCGGGCGCAGCGGGCATGAGCCGCCGAGTTCCTGTGCGTCCCGGACGGACGCCGTGTCGCGGATCCGGTCGTGGTCCGTGGGGGCGGCCACGGCCTGGGCCCAGTAGGCGTGCAGGACCGTCCGGTAGGTCTGGCCGCGGTAGGTGATCGGGGACGGGAACTCGTTGCGCAACACGGCGTCGTCGAGCACGTCGCCGGAGACGTTCCCACGTTCGTGCAACACGATCGCGGGGGTGGGGGCGGCGTCGTCCGCGTGGCGGAGGGCGATCTTCGCGCGGAAGGCGTCCTCGCTCCGGGAACCGGCGTCGAAGTACTCCTTGACCTGGAGATACAGCGCTTCGTCGGCGATCGGGCCGTCGCCGCAGACGGGCTCGCCGGGGTCGGTGGCGAGTTGCCGCAGGGGGATGTCCTGGCGGTCCATGTCGCCGAGGACGTAGACGCGGTTGTGCCCGGGAATCGCGAGGTAGGCGTCCCGGACGAGCCGCCGGTTGGCCTCGGTCGGGTCGTCCTGCCAGCGGCGGATCGCGTCCCAGCAGCGGTCGGACGAGGTCGGGCGGCCGTTCAGCCTCTCGACCTCGTCCAGGATCTCGGCGACGAAGCCGTCGTCCGTCAGCGGCTCGGGATAGCGCGCCGACCAGCGCGGACGCTCCGGTGGGCCGGACGGCGCGGGGAGGTCGGGGTCGCGGAGGCGGACGCGTCCGTCGGCGAGGCGGCGGCGCAGGCCGTCCAGGTCCATGCCGCCGCCGCATTCGATGTGGCCGTCGGCGAAGACGAACAGGTCTTCGACGAACGGGCGTGGAGAGGAGTGGTGCGTCACCCACACGTGGCACCAGACGCCGACGACCGTCTCCCCGCCCACGACCCGGCGCATCGGACCTTTCCAGATCATTCCGGCACTCTAGGGCGTGTCTCAAGGTCACCTGCCCTACCGCGCGACGCCGACCTTGAGACACGCCCTAGTGGCCGGTTTCGGCACGCCCCGGACTGCCTGCGCGGACGCGTCCGCCCGAAGGTTCGGTGGTGCGCGGGCGCGGATCCGGGTGGACGATCGGGACGGAGCCCGCGACCGCCGGGCACGGAGGTGAGGACGGGTGCGGACCACCAACGAACGCGTGCTCGAGGTGTTCGACGCCATCGCCGACCGTTATGACCGGCAGATGGCGACCTGCGAGCGGTGGCTGTTCCCGGGCAGCCGCGCGTGGGTGACCGGCCGCGCGGCCGGACGGGTCGTCGAGATCGCCGTCGGGACGGGCCTCAACCTGCCGCTCTACCCGGAGGCCGCCCGCTCGGTCGTCGGGATCGACCTGTCGGAGGCGATGCTCGACGTCGCCCGCAAGCGGGTCGAGGACGAGAAGCTCGGTGACCGCGTCGAGCTGCGGCGGGACGACGCGCAGCGCCTCCACCTCCCGGACGGCTGCGCCGACACGGTCGTCTCCACGTTCACGCTCTGCTCGATCCCGGACGCGGACGCCGCCGTCCGGGAGGCGTTCCGCCTGCTCAGGCCGGGCGGACGGTTCGTCCTCGCCGAGCACGGGCCGTCGTCCAACCTCGCCGTCCGGACGCTGATGCGGCTGGTGGAGCCCCTGATCCTGCGGCTCTCGGCGGACCACCTGACCCGCGACCCCCGGCCGATGCTGAGCCGCGCGGGGTTCCGGATCGAGGACGTCGCGCGCGGACGACTGGGGGTGAGTTTCCGGATCCTGGCCGTCCGTCCCGAATGAACGCCGCCGCCCGGCGGGTGTTCCTGGGTGGGCAGGCGGTGTCGCTGCTGGGGGACGGGCTGGCGGTGCTGGCCGTGCCGCTGCTGGTGCTGCGGCTGACGCGCGATCCGCTGCTCGCGGGGCTGGCGGCGGCGCCGCGCGGGATCGGGTACCTGCTCGTCGGCGTCCCGGCGGGCGCGCTCGCCGACCGGTGGGACGCGTGGACGGTCCTGGTCGCGGCGGACGTCGCGCGCGCCGGGGTGTTCGTCGCGCTGCCGGTGATGACCTGGGCGGACGTGGCGCCGCTGCCCGTCGTCCTCGGCCTGGCCGTCGTCGCCGGGATCGCGACGGTGTTCTTCGACGCGGCGCTCGGCGCGTCCCTCAAGGACCTCTTCGCGAACGACGGGCTGCTGCGCGCGAACGCGGTCATGGAGACGTCCGCGCAGCTCGCGGCGGTCGTCGGCCCCGCCGCGGTCGCGTTCCTCGCGGCGACCGCGGGCCTCGGGACGGCCCTCCTGGCCAACGCCGCGACCTTCACCCTCTCCTGCGCGTCCCTCCTGACCGTCTCCCGCACGCGACCCGAACGCGCGCGCGCCCGGCCCGGGCACGTGCGCGCCTGGACCAAATGCGTGCGCGTCCGGAGCGAGCGCGTGCAGGTTCCGAGCGAACGCGTGCGTGCTCGGAAGGAACGGCGGGGGATGTTCCGGGACTTTGTGGAGGGGGTGCGGTTTCTGCGGGGGTGCCGTCCGTTGTTGGCGGTGACGGTGGTGCAGGTGGGGGTGAACCTGTGCCTCGCTGTGGACACTCTGATCGTCTATCTGGGACGGGTGACGCTGGGTCTGCCCACGCACGCGGTCGCGGCGCTGGTGGCGGCCGAGGGGGTGGGCGGCGTCGCTGGGGCGATGGTAGCGGGCGCGGTCGCGCGGCGGCTCGGCGCGATGGGCGCGGTGACCGCGGGCGTTGTCGGGGTCGGGACGTCCCTGGCGGTGATGGGGACGGTCTCGGACGCGTGGGCCCTGATCGCGGCGAACGCCGTCCAGGGGGCGGCGGTGACGCTGGCGAGCGTGGTGAACCGGAGCGCGCGGCAGGCGTGGATCCCGCGTCCGCTGATGGGACGGGTCACGACGACGATCCGCTCGATGGTCATTGCGGTGACGCCGATCGGCGCGGCGCTGGCGGGCGTGGCGAGCCGGGCGTCCGGGGACGATCCGCGTCCCGTGTTCGTCGCGGCCGGAACCCTCGCAGCCGGGACGATCCTGATCGGCTGGGCGACCGTCCTGCGCCGCCTCCCGCCACCACCGTTCTGATGTCCTGGAGACACAGAAACGGCCCGGCCGCCGAGGGGGCCGGGCCGTTCCGCCGCAGGGGTCACTGCTTCCAGGTGAGGCGCAGGACGGCGTTGACGGCGTAGACGGCCGCGAAGATCAGGGCCGGGGTCAGGGCGGCGGACGCGTAGAGGGCGAGCGCGGCGGTGCCGAACCAGGCGATCTCGAAGGCGGCGCGGGCGATGCCGTGCAGGGCGAAGGTGGCGTTCTCGCCGCCGCCCGCCGCGAACAGCCCCCACAGCGTCCCCATCGCGATCGGCGCGCCGAGTCCGGCGAGGATCCGGACGGCCCAGTTCGAGTCGAGCGTGAAGCCCCAGTAGCCGACGGAGGCCAGCACGCCGAGCTCCAGGAAGAACATCACGGCCATGTTGGCGCCCTTGGCGATGGCGAGCATGTGCGGACCTCCGACGTCCAGGATGTGCGTTTCGTCCCTGCGAGAGCAATGCTCTCGCGAACGACGCTCACAGTCAAGAGCAGTGCTCTCCATTCGGCGCGAAAAAGCGGCGCCGACGTACGAAACAGCACGTCGGCGCCGCAGGCGAAGGAAAGGATCAGCCGTTCAGGGGCGGCGGCAGGGCCACCTGGATCCGGGTGGTCACGGCCGAGCGGACGAGGAGGCCGCGACCGGCGGGTCCGGACAGCGAGGCGTTGCGCGGCAGGCGGAGGCCGAACAGGTCGCCGTCGTCCGGCGAGTCGACGGAGAGCAGGACGCCGGAGCGGGAGCGCCGGGCCTCGGCGAGGAAGCCCCGGTAGCCGCGCCCGAGGTCCTCGGTGGTGCCGCCGAGGACGAGGGCGTGCTCGCCGTCGCGGGCGGTCCGCAGGACGTCGCGCAGCCCGTCGTCCAGGTCGTGCTCGTCGAGGAGTTCGGCGTCGTCCACGACCACGGCGTAGCGGTGCTCGGAGCCGATCACCTCCTCCAGGTCGTCGATCGTGGAGTCGGCGGTGAGCAGGCCGAGGACGCCCTGGCGTCCGGCGAGCATGCGCAGCGGGGAGCGTCGCGGCGTCACCAGGACGACCGGGACGAGCCCGCCCGCGACGGCCGGGTCGAGCAGCGACTCGACGATCGTGCGCAGCGTGGTGGAGCGGCCCGAGCGGGCCGGTCCGGCGACGACGAAGGCCGGGCCCTCGTTCAGCAGGTCGACACCGGCCGGGGCGAGGGTGTCGCCGCCGACGCCGACCAGCGACCAGAGCGCGGACGGCGGCAGGAGGTCCGGGTCGAGGTCCAACGCCTCGCGGTAGGTCACGCGCGCCGGAAGCTCGTCCACGTGCAGCGGACGCCGCCCGCGCGGCAGGCGTCCGTACCGGGTGGACGCGGCGCGCGCGATCTCCTGGAGGGCGGTGACCTGGGCCGTGCCGGACGGGTCGTCCGCGAGCAGCCCGATCTGCGACTCGCGCGGCGGGACGCCCGGCGCGACGACCTCCAGCACGCGTCCCGGCGGCATGGACGCGGGGATCTGGCGGTCCTGGAGCCCGGCGTAGCCGTAGTCGTTGGGGTCGGCCATGCGCAGCACCAGCCGCCGGTCGAAGACCGTGGAGACCTGGCCGGTCAGGCCCGTCCGGTCGCCGGTGAAGACGGCGCGCAGGCCGACCGCCGCGCCCTCGCGCAGGAGCCGCAGCGTCACGTCGATGAGGCGGCCGTAGTCGTAGGCGTCGAACGCGCCGACGAATCCCTCCCAGCGGTCGAGCAGCAGGACCATCCAGGGCAGCCGGTCGGCGGCGGCGACGGCCGCGCGCTGCTCGGACAGGGACGCGAAGCCCGCCTCGGCGAGCAGCTGCTGCCGCCGCGACACCTCCGCGCCGAGCGCGGCCAGCAGCCGTTCGGTGCGGTCGAGCTGGTCGCGGCCGACGACCGCGCCGCAGTGCGGCAGCGACACCAGCGGCAGCAGCGCGCCCGCGCCGCAGTCGATCGCGTAGAGGTGCGCGTCGAACGGGGAGCAGGCGGCGGCGAGCGACCCGGCGAACGTGCGCAGCGCCGTCGACCGCCCGGACCGGGCCGTCCCCGCGAGGTACAGGTGGCCGCCCTTCACCAGGTCGGCGACCAGCGGCTCGCGCGACTGGACGGACGGCAGGTCGGTCACCCCGAACGGGATCGCCGGGACGTCCACGACCGAGCCCCCGGCGGCCGTGCGCGGCTCCAGCCGCACCCGCTCGGGCAGCGGGGTCAGCCACGGCGACGGCTGCCGTTCGATCCCGGCGCGGCGCGCCGCGTCCTCGATCGCCCGGACGAGGACGGCCAGGTCGGTGACCGATTCGCCGGACGCGTCGTCCAGCGGCTCGCGCGGGCCGGGCAGCGGACGGCCGAGGCCCTGCCAGCCCACGGTGTGCACGTCGGCGCGTCCGGCGGGGGCGCCCGGCGCGGGACGCCGTCCGCCGACCCGCGCGGTCTGCACCAGCCTCGGCTCGTCCACGCCGGACCGCACGTAGCAGCGGCCGGGCGTCGCCTTGCCGATCCGCGCGGCCTCGGGGACGTCGATCACGTCGGTGGACTCGTCCGGGTCGGTGACGCGCAGCGCGATCCGCAGGTTGGTGTTCGCGCGGATGTCCGCCGTCACCACCCCGGCCGGACGCTGCGTCGCGAGGATCAGGTGGACGCCGAGGGACCGTCCGCGCCGTCCGATGTCCACGAGCCCGGCGACGAACTCGGGCAGCTCGGCGACCATCGCGGCGAACTCGTCGATGACCAGGACGAGGCGCGGCAGCCCGCCGCCGCCGCCCGCCTGGTAGTCGTCGATGTCCTTCGCGCCCGCCTGGAGGAGGATCTCCTCGCGCCGCCGCAGCTCCGCCGACAGGGACTCGAGGGCGCGTTCGGTCGCGTGCCCGTCCAGGTCGGTGACCATCCCGACGGTGTGCGGGAGGCGCGCGCAGTCGGCGAACGCCGCGCCGCCCTTGTAGTCGATCAGGACGAACGTCATCTCGTCCGGGCGGTTCGCGACCGCGAGCGACGCGATCAGCGTCTGGAGCAGCTCGGACTTGCCCGCGCCGGTCGTCCCGGCGACGAGCCCGTGCGGGCCGTCGTACCGCAGGTCCACGGAGAACGGGCCGTCCGCGCTCAGCCCGATCGGGACGCGGGTGGCGCGGCCGTCGGTCCGCTGCCAGGACCGCAGGACGGCGCCCGCGTCCGGCTCGGGCATCGCGAGCAGGTCGAGCAGGCGCGCGCTCGCGGGGAGGGCGTCGTCGGAGTCCTGACGGGACACGTCCCGGACGGGCGCGATCGCGCGTCCGACCCGCTCGGCCCACGCCACCGGCACCCGGTCGGCCAGCACCGGGCCGATCGCGTCGAGCCCGTGCCCGCGCAGCCGGACGGCCGGGCCGCCCTCCTCCTCGAACGCCGCCACGACGTTGCACTCCTCGGGGAGCAGCCGCTCCTCGTCGTCCACGCAGATCGCGTGGATGCCGTACTCCGCGCCGCGCGCGAGCAGCATCGGCATGCCCGGCTGGCGGCGCAGCGCCCGCGCGCCGTCCAGGACGACGAGGATGTTGTACGGGATCGCCTCGGGCGGCTTGCCCTGGCCGAAGAAGCTCTGCGCGGCCTGCGCGGCGCGACGCCGCTCGCTCACCCGGATCGCGAGCTCGGTAATACGGTGAGCGAGCGATTCCGGATCCGACCCGACCAGGGCCGTGCACTCCTCGCCCTCGCGCGGGCGCGTGTGCGGGATCCACCGCACCCAGTTCCACTCCTCGCCCGCCTCGGCGTCCGCCGTGAGGACGACGATCGCCAGGTCACGCGGGCTGTGCAGGGCCGCGGCCTGCGCCACCAGCCAGCGCGCGAGGCCGCGCGAGGCCGTCCGGGGCCCGGTGATGCCGAGCACGCCGATGTCGGGGAGCGGCAGCGCGACCGGGACGAGCCGGGACATCGGCGTCTCCGGCGTCCCGTCGCCGTCCGCGCCGAGCGCGCCGCCCGCGTCCGGCGCGAGGACGCGTCCCGCGCCGCTCGCCTTCGGGTTCGCGCTGGACGCCAGGCCGCCGCTGAGGCTGGACGACGGCCGTCCCGGGTGCGGCCCGTCGCTGCGGATCTCGATGAGCGAGGGCAGGTCGGCGAGGCCGACGCGCAGGCGCAGCGCGTCCGGGTCGGTCATCCGCCGCTCCCAGAGGCGGCGGCGCGGGCCGGTCGCGGTCAGCAGGATCTCGGCCGGGTCGGGTTCGGCGTCGCGGCGCTCGCGCTCGTCCTCGCGGCGCAGCTCGGCCAGGCGCGCCCCGAACGCTGCGCTCTGCGCCTCGTAGTCGCGCAGCGCCTTCTTGAAGGACTTGCGCCCGTACATCCGGTCGCCGATCCACTCGCCGACCGCCATCACCGGCCACGCGAGCGCGAACAGCGCCCACCACCACTGGCCCATGCCGAACGCCATGACCAGGCCGAACGCCGAGAACAGCAGCGCGCCGAACAGCCGCAGCCGCTCCTTCGGGTCACGTTCCGGACGCTTCGGGACGTCGATCCGCCGCTTGCGCACCGCGGGCTTCAGCCGTGGCGGGCGGTTGAACGCCAGGCCGCCCTCGGCCAGCGGCTCCAGGTGCGTGTCCGGCTGCGCGCTCGCCGTCAGCATCAGGACGCTCGACCCCACGGCCAGCACGCTCCCGACCGGCCACGCCCGCTTCCCGTCCAGCGCGGCCCCGTCCAGGACGGCCTGCCCGATCGTGTGCGCGGACGGCTCGACCTCGGCGCCGTCCCGCCCGACCGTGACCCGCAGCGACACCTCGGGGACCGTCGGGTCGTCCAGCGTGAGGTCGGCGCGCCCGCCGGACCCGACCGTGACCGTCCCGAACCCGAGCCGGTGCACCGGGCCCGCCGACGGCCCGCCGACCACCCGCACCTCGACCAGCCCGGACGGCTCGGCGAGGTCGGTCGCCGCCGCCGTCCTGCGCTCGACGGCGACGACCGCGCCGTCCCGCAGCTCGCGGGCCGCCGGGGCCTGCGGATCGAGCATCCGGCCGTCCGCCCAGAGCCCGTCGCCCCGCGCCGTGAGCGCCCGCGCGACCCCGCCGACGGTGGCGCGGTCGTCGACGTCCGCCACGACGTCCCGGGGCCCCTCCTGGGTCAGCGCCGTGAACGAGATCCGCATCCCAGCCCCTCTGTCCTGCGCCATTGCACGCGCCGCACACACGCGCACATCGCGCGCGCGTCGACCGGGGCTCACTTTAACGAGAAGGGACGACGCGGACCGGGCGGGCGCGGCGGTCGCCCTTCCGGAAAAGGGATATCGACGGGATCCGGACGGCGCCCGCCGTTGATCCGGACGCGCCGTTCCACACACTCCGTCAAATTCGAACATATCGCCCTTATCGGGTGTCCGATTCGGTGGTGTCAGTGACCGGTGTGACCCAGCGTTAACCGTGAAGTGGTCGGCGAAACGGCTGGTCACCCGTGCTCCTTTGGTCACGTCCCGGGTACGTCCGGCCGAATCCGTTGACGAGGGCGCGTCCGTCCCGCAAGCATGGATCGCCCGACGATTCGGAGATCTCCACATCCGAGATTCCGGCGGGCGCGAAAGGAGCACGTGGCTGCCCCCATGAAGAGCGACCAGCGGGCGACGAGCGGACGGGGCGGGCTCACGACGGGCCCGGCGGCTGGCGGGCTCGGGTCCACCGGGCTCGGCACGGCGGGCGGTCAGCGGCTGCCGAGCGCGCCGCGCGAGCGCAGACCGGCGCTCGCGGCGCTGGCCGTGCTGCTCGTCCTGGGCGGCGCGCTGGCCAGCGCGTACCTGGTGATGGCGAGCGGGCAGCGCGTCTCGGCGGTCCGGATCGCGCAGCCGGTCGCGGCCGGGCAGCGGATCCCGCTGTCGGCGCTCCAGGAGGTCCAGGTCGGCGACACCGGCATCGAGTACATCGCCTGGTCCGAGCGCGCCAAGGTCGCCCAGACGTACGCGGCGGTGCCGCTCGTGCGCGGCGCCCTCCTCACCAACTCCATGGTCAGCCGGACGAACGGCGCCGCGCAGGGACGCATGATCGTCGGCCTGTCGCTGAAGCCCGGCCAGTTCCCGGCGAAGGGCCTGGAGTCCGGCAAGCACGTCAGCCTGTACGCGGTGAGCGGCGGGAACGGCGGCGGGGCCGCGCGCGCGGGCACGGTCCTCGCCCCGGACGCGATCGTCATCGGCGTCTCGTCCGGCGGCAGCGGACGGCTCGGCAGCGACGGCCTCAGCCTGGACGTCGCCGTCGCGCCGGGCCAGGTCGGCGCGGTCACGCAGGCCGCCTCGGGCGGGCTCGTCGCGGTCGCGCTCATCCCGGACGGCACGCAGGCGCAGGGCGGCGGCCAGACACCGGGCGGCGGGGGCTCCGATGTCCCGCCGTCGCCGAACGGGAACACCCCGTCCGGCAACAACGACACGCCCACCGGGAACGCGCCCTCGGGGAACGCGCCGTCGGGACGTCCGTCGGACCACACCAAGCGGTCGCCCGGCACGGGCGGGGGCTGACCGTGGCCCTCATCGCGCTCGCCGCCGACAAGGGGGCCCCGGGCGTCACGACTGCCGCGGTGGCGCTCGGCGCGGTCTGGCCGCGCCCGGTGCTGGTGGCCGAGTGCGACCAGGCGGGCGGCGACCTGGTGTACCGGCTGCCCGCCGACCCCGCGACGTCCGGCGAACCCGGAGCGTCCGGCGGTGCGGGACGGTCCGGCGGGTCCACCATGCTCAACCCGTCGCGCGGCCTGCTCAGCCTCGCCGCGACCGCCCGCCGCGGCCTGCGCCCCGACCAGATCGCCGAGCACTGCCAGCGGCTCGTCGGCGGTCTGGACGTCCTGGTCGGCATCACCAGCGCCGAGCAGGCGCAGGGCATGACCTGGCTGTGGAGCCCGCTCGCCCGCGCCTTCCGCGGCCTCGGCGACGTCGACGTCCTCGCCGACTGCGGACGGCTCGGCGCGGGCAGCCCGCTGAACGACCTGCTGCGCGAGGCCGACATGGTCGTCCTGCTGACCCGCGCCACCCTCGAACAGGTCGCCCACCTGCGAGAACGCGTCACGGCCCTGACCGGCGAGCTGCGCGGCGGACCGCCGGTCGGCGTCGTCGTCCTCGCCGACCCGCGCGACTTCCGCGCGTCCGTCGCCGAGGTCGACCGCGTCCTCACCGGCACCCGGCAGCGCCTCGAGGCGCGCGGCGGCGTCCCGTCCGCGCCGGTCTCGGTCCTCGGCGGGCTCGCGCTCGACCCGAAGGGCGCCGAACTGCTGTCCGGCCAGTGGGGCGGACGGCTCGACCGCACCCTGCTCGTCCGCTCCGCCCGCGAGGTCGCGTCCACCCTGCTGACCAGGGTGAGCAGCGGACCGGCGGGCGCCGAGCCGATGCCCGCCGGGGGGAGGCGCTGATGGACCACGCACTGGTCAAGCGGCTGCGCCAGGAGGTCGGCGACCGGCTCGCGCAGCAGCGCCGCCTGGACGCCGCCAACGGCCTGCCGCCGATGTCCGGCGAGGACGAGCGGCAGTTCGCCCGCGCGCTGATCTCGCAGGTCCTGGAGGAGTTCGCGCGCGGCGAGATCACCTCCGGACGCCGTCCGCCGAACGCCGAGGAGGAGGAGGCGCTCGCGGCGGGCGTCCACGCGGCGCTGTTCGGCGTCGGCCGCCTCCAGCCGCTGCTCGAGGACCCCGAGATCGAGAACATCGACCTCAACGGCTGCGACCGCGTCTTCATCGGCTACGCCGACGGACGCGAGGTCATGGGCGAGCCGGTCGCCGAGAGCGACGAGGAACTCGTCGAGCTCATCCAGATCCTCGCCGCCTACTCCGGCCTGTCGTCGCGTCCGTTCGACACCGCCAACCCCCAGCTCGACCTGCGCCTGCCGGACGGCTCGCGCCTCTCCGCCGTGATGGACGTGACCGTCCGCCCCGCGCTGTCGATCCGCCGCGCCCGGCTCGGCAAGGTGTTCCTGTCCGACCTCATCGGCAACGGGACGCTCACCCCCGAGGTCGGACTGTTCCTGCGCGCGGCCGTCCTGGCCCGCAAGAACATCATGATCGCCGGGGCGACCAACGCCGGGAAGACGACCCTGCTGCGCGCCATCGCCAACGAGATCCCGACGCACGAGCGCCTCATCACCGTCGAGCGCGCCCTCGAACTCGGCCTGGACGCCTTCCCCGAACTCCACCCGAACGTGGTCGCGTTCGAGCAGCGCCTGCCGAACTCCGAGGGCCAGGGCGCGATCTCCATGGCCGAGCTCGTCCGCCGCTCGCTGCGCATGAACCCGTCCCGCGTGATCGTCGGCGAGGTCCTCGGCGACGAGATCGTCACCATGCTGAACGCGATGACGCAGGGCAACGACGGCTCCCTGTCGACCATCCACGCCAACTCCTCCATGGAGGTCTTCAACCGCGTCGCGACGTACGCGATCCAGTCCGAGGAGCGCCTCCCGGTCGAGGCCACCCACATGCTCATCGCGGGCGCCATCGACTTCGTCGTCTTCATCGAGAAGCGCAACGACTACGCCACCGGCGGACGGCTGCGCCGGTACGTCGCGTCCATCCGCGAAGTCACGGGCGTCGACGGCCGCGTCCTGTCGTCGGAGGTCTTCGCCCTCGCCCCGGACGGCCAGGCCCACCCCGCCGCCCCCATCGCCTGCGCCGCCGAACTCGCCGAGCACGGCTACGACCCCACCGCCGGAGGCTGGTGACCATGCCCCGCCCACCCGCCGCACCCCGCCCACCCGCCGCACCCCGCCCGACTGCCGCGCCTCGCCCACCCGCCGCGTCTCGCCTGACTGCCGCGCCCCGCCTGCTCGGCGTGCCCCGCCCGCTCGGCGCGTTCGTGCCCGGAGGCCGGTGATGTTCGCCCCGGACGTCCTGCTGGCCATCGTCACCGGCGCCATCGCCGGAGGCGGTCTGCTGCTGCTCGGCGTCGCGCTGCGCGGCCTCCCCGCCCGTCCCGGCCAGCCGAAACGGGGCCGCGAGGACCTGCTCCGCACCCTCACCACCCGGACGGGCGTCGCCGTGATGAGCGCGCTCGCCGTCCTGGTCGTCACCCGCTGGGCCGTCGCCGCCGCCGGAACCGCCGCCCTCGTCCTCGCCTGGAACGGCCTGGCGGGCGGCGCCGCCGAGGAACGCCGCGCCATGGCCCGCCTCGAGGCCCTCGCCGCCTGGACCGAGTCCCTCCGCGACACCATCGCGGGAGCCGTCGGCCTCGAACAGGCCATCCCCGCGTCGCTGCGCGCCGCCGCCCCCGCCCTGCAGCAGCCGCTCCGCGTCCTCGTGGACCGCCTGCACACCCGCGTCCCGATGCCCGAGGCCCTCCGCCGCTTCGCCGACGACCTGGACGACCCGTCCGCCGACCTCGTCGTCGCCGCCCTCATCCTGAACGCCAAACTCCGCGGCCCCGGCCTCCGCGACATGCTCGGCGCCCTCTCCGCCTCCGCCCGCGCCGAACTCGACATGCGCCGCCGCGTCGAAGCCGACCGCCGCTCCACCCGCCGCAGCGTCCGCATCGTCGTCGCCGTCTCGGTCGGCACCGCGCTCGTCCTCGCGGTCTTCAACCACGGCTACGTCAGGCCGTACGACGATTTCCTCGGGCAGCTCGTCCTGATCCTGGTCATCGCCCTGTACGCGGGCGGATTCGTGTGGCTGCGCCAGTTGTCCAAGTACGAGCTGCCCGGACGCTTCCTCATCGAACCGAAACCGTCGCCGGGCGTCCCGGGAGAGGTCCCGAGCACGGTCGCGGGATGGCGGTCGGGCTCGACCCTGCGCGGACGGCACACCATGGACGCGGGAGGCGGCTCATGACCGGCGCGATCGTCGCCGGGGCCATCGTCGGCCTCGGCCTCTACCTGCTCTCGCGTGCCCTGTTCCCGCCTCGTCCCGGGCTGGCGACACGGCTCGCGAGCTTCGACGCGGCCCGGGACCGGGAGCTGGCCAGGCGCCCAGCCCGGTCGTCCCCGACGCTGGAGAAGGTCGGCGGGCTGCGAGCCCGCGTCGGCGGAGCGGCCGTCCGCTATTGCGAGGCGCGCGGCTGGCAGCTCCGGTCGATCCGCGCCGACCTCGCCATCACCGACCGTTCGCTGGAGGCGCTCCTCGGGACGAAGTTCCTGCTCGCCGCGTCCGCGCTGCTGTTCATCCCGGTCGTCACGGGCTACTTCGCCCTGCTCGGCCTCGGCGTGAGCCTCGAGGCGCCGCTGTGGCTGTGCGGCGCGTTCGCGGTCATGTTCTTCTTCATGCCCGACATGCAGCTCCGGCACGAGGCCCGCGGACGCCGCCAGGACTTCCGGCACGTCGTCGGCGCCTTCCTGGACCTCGTCGCGATGAACCTCGCGGGCGGACGGGGCGTTCCCGAGGCGCTGCTCGCCGCGTCCAGCGTCGGCGACGGCTGGGCGATGCTGCGGATCCGCGAGGCCCTGTCCAACGCGCGGATCTCCGGCCGGACGCCCTGGCAGTCGCTCGGCGGCCTCGGCGACGAGCTGAACGTCGAGGAGCTGAGGGACCTCGCGGGCGCGCTGTCCCTGGTCGCCGACGACGGCGCGCAGATCCGCAAGTCCCTCGCCGCGCGCGCCGCGTCCATGCGCAGCCGCGAGCTGTCCGACCTGGTCGGTCGCGCGAACGAGCGGTCACAGTCCATGCTGGTCGCCCAGCTGCTCTTCTGCGCCGCCTTCCTGATCTTCCTCGCCTACCCCGCTCTGATGCGCCTCACGACCTCGTGAGACGCCGCGAAGAAGGAGTACCGATGAACCCGCTGAACGATCCGCTGATCGTCTACCTGCGCGCCCTGCTCTCCGACCGTGTGCACCGCCTGCGCTCGGACGGCGAGGAGCAGTCGGCCGGCGCGTCCGCGATCGAGTGGGCCATCATCACCGCGATCCTCGTCGGCATCGCCGTCGCCATCGGCGCCGTCGTCAAGGGACGTATCGACAAGGAGGTCGCGAACATCAAGTAGCCGCCCGCCCTTCAGGAGGAACCGTCATGCCGCGCACAGCCCCCCGGACGGACAGGCCCGCCCGGGACGTCCAGGAGCGACGCGACCGTGGCATGGATGACGGACGCGGCCGGGGCCCGGAGGAACGACGCGCCCGGGACGTGGAGGAGGAGCGTGACCGGGGTGTGTCCGCGGTCGAGTTCGCGATCCTCGCGCCGATCCTGATCCTCACACTCCTGGCGGTGTTCCAGTTCGCGTTCTACTACTACGCGCGCGAGGTCACCCTCGCCGCCGCCCAGTCCGGTGCGCGCGTCGCCCGGACGACCCCGGGCGGCGACTGGCAGGGCGCGGCCGACCAGTCCGCGCGCGACTCCGCGTCCAAGGTCGGCAAGGGCATGCTGGACGGCGGCGTCCAGGTCCAGTCCGGTCAGGACGGCGACCAGCGCTGGGTCGAGGTCAGCGGCAAGGTCGTCAAGGTCATCCCGTTCGTGGACTTCCATGTCTCGCAGCGGTCCCGTGGCCCCATCGAGTGCTTCCGACCGGACGTCGGCTCCGGCACGGCCTGCCAGGGCGGCGGGGCCCCATGATCCGACGCGCCGCCCGGCCGGTGGACGACGAGGGCACGATGACGCTGGAGATGGTCTTCGCGACCCCGATCATCCTGCTGCTGCTCGGCCTGCTCGTCATCTCCGGACGGGTCGTGGACGCGCAGAGCCAGGTGGACGGCGCCGCCCGGGACGCCGCCCGCGCCGCGTCCACGGCACGCGCCGAGGGCGCGGCCCGCGACCTCGCGCAGCAGGCCGCCACCGGCGACCTGGCCGGTCACGACTGGTGCGAGGGCGGCCCCCAGATCAGCCCCGACACGACCGCGTGGGGCGCCGGCGGACGCGTCACCGTCACCGTGACCTGCCGCGTCGACTTCTCCGATCTGGCCCTGCCCGGCTTCCCCGGCAGCCGCACCCTCACCGGCAAGGCCGTCGCCCCCATCGACACCTACACCTATCGCGGCGGTGGCACCCCATGACGTCCCCGACACGATCACGCGTCCGCGCCCGGTTCGCGCTGCTCCGAGACCCGGCCGAACGCGACCGCGGCACCATCACGCTCTACATCGTCCTGTTCACGCCCGCCGTGTTCGTCCTCGCGGGCCTCCTCCTGGACGGCGGACGCGCCATCCACGCCCGGCAGCGGGCCGCCGACATGGCCGAGCAGGCCGCCCGCGCCGGAGCCAACCAGATCGACACCAACGCGCTCCGCGAGAACGGCAAGGTCCAGATCGACACCCAGACCGCGTGCGCGAGCGCCTACTCCCTCCTCGACGACTACGGCCAGCAGGTGGACGCCCGCAGCTGCGATCCGACGCAGGACGAGGTCCGCGTCTCGGTGCGGATCACCGTCCATCCGCAGCTGCTCGGCATCATCCCCGGCATGGGCTCGTTCCACATGACCTCCGACGCGTCCGCCCACCCGGTCACCGCCGACACCCCGCAGTGACCCGGCCACCTCACTTCACGACTCTGAAAGTGGCCTTGGGCTGCGAGAGCTTCTTTCGGAAGAACGCCCCGAACGGTGTCCGCCGTGCCCTTCGGGACCCACTTCCACACGGTCATCGTCTTCGGAATCGGGTGGGGCTTTCCGACGTCGAACGAAGCGGCCAGGGCATAGCCGTAACTCGGGTTCCCCTGGTCGTACTGAACCCACATGTACCCCTTGGTGCACTTCTTCGGGGTCATCGTGCCCGTGACCTGCAGAGCGGGGGCGACAAGGGCTGCTCGGAGAGTGGTTCAGCCCGCCCGGAACCTTCGTCCAGGTCCAGGGCGAGTACTGGCGGAACGAGGTCGGATACAGGCAGGACACCTCCCACCGGTAGCGGGCCTTGCTGGGGTGGCTGGTGGCATCCACACCGATCACGGCGCTGAAGCGCAGCTTCTTCCCCGGAGGCAGGTAGTAGTGCGGGTCGGGGTCGAGCGCCGACCATCCGGCGGGCGTCGTACGCCAGAGCGAGGCGCGGCTCGGAAGCGTGAGCACCTCCTGGTTGATGCCGATCCACATCAGGTACGCCTCGCAGCACCCGCTCTTGGCAGGCCGCTGAGCATCAGCCGCCGATGCCGGAAGGGCGGCCCCTCCCAGCGCGAGACCCGCGCACGCCGGTGCCCAGGTGAACGTGCGACCGCAGCTACGAGGCATGTGAGCCGTCCTTACGCGATCTCGTGTTCCAGGGGAGCGGAATCGTACGTTTGCAGCTGGTGATCACGAGAGTCAACATGCCGGTGTGGCCACCCGTGGCGCTTGGGGATGGTGAGGCAAGCGTCGGATTTCCGCCAGCGTTGTTGATCGCCGGTGCTCCATGCTCGGATCATGGTGAACGAAACGGGTGCGTGGGCTGTGATGCAGGAGTTCTACGCGGCTGAGGCCGCTTATGTGGCGGCGGGCGGGTATGGCCGGGGCGACTTTTCGGGGGTTGCCGCCTATCTGGATCCGGACGTGGTGTTGTACCAGGCTCCCGGGATGCCTTTCAGTGGTACTGGTGAGTGGCGGGGGCATGCGGGGATGGAAAGGTTCATGGCGGCCTTCAGTGACGCCTGGGAATCGATGGAGTTCCTGGAACAGGAGCACTGGGGGGACGCCGACACGGTCGTGGTGGGCAACCGCGTCCGGTTCCGGGCCAAGGGGACGGGCCGGGAGGTCGAGACGCGGATCGTGCAGCTGATCAAGGTGCGGGACGGGCGGATGCTCGAATGCCGTCCGTTCTACTGGAATCCGGCCGCGATCAGCGAGGCGTGCACTCCGTGAAATAGTCGGTTCATCAGTTTATGACAAACGTCGTCGCTCACTATGTGAGTGGTGGCGTGCTGTGGCCAGCAAGGGGCTGACCTGCCCTCTTGTCAAGAATGTCGGGGTGGCCGATGGCGACGTGAATCAACGACGCGCGGTGAGGTGGTTCGCCCTTCGCCGGTGAAGAAAGGAAGTGTCCTGGTGCGGGGAATTCTTTTGGCGCGCCGGATATCGGCCTGCCTTGTCGCGGCCGGGTGCGCGGTCGGGCTCGCGCCCGCCACGGCCGGCGCGCGGACAGTCACAGGCGTGACGACGACGGTCACCTTGCACGGTTATTCGAACTTCCGTGACACGACTTCCGGGATGTTCATGGCGAGGTGCCTCGACTCGGTCTTCACGAGCTCGTCCGCAAGCTCCACGGGCCTCGGGCAGATGTCCGCGTGGACCTTCCATGACTCCAACCTGCCCGCCGGGACGTGCACACAGGCGCCTCCCGCCGGCGTAACGGCGGTCGTGGCGTCGGGACTGCCGTACACCTTCAACTCGACCACGGGCTCGTCCGGAACGCTCACCGGCCTTCGGTTCGTCCTCAGCATGTGGGACGGATGCATCCTCGTGGTCGAAGGCCCGGGTGCGACGACCGGGTCCCTCAACTGGGCCCGCTCATCAGCGGGGCAGGTCACCTTCTCCGGGGGCAATCTCGTCGTGGGAACGGCGAACTCCAACTGTGACCCGTACTGGTACAGCCCCGGGGACACCGTCAGCGCCAACGGGCTCTACCCGTACCCGTAGCCGGTGACGATCACCAGTCCCTGACGCTGGGTCAGTCGGTCGGGGGCGTCCAGGCGGCGACGAGGGCCACGAGGCCGGGGAAGCGGGCGTCGAGGTCGCCCGTGCGGACGTGGCTGCGCCGCTCCAGGCCGTACTGCCGCTGCCGGATGACCCCGGCCTCGCGCAGCGCGCGGAAGTGGTGGGTCAGGGACGACTTCGGACGGTCGAAGCCGAACCAGCCGCAGGTGTGGTCGAAGTCCTCGCGCTCCAGCAGCAGCCGCTGGACGATCTCCAGCCGCAGCGGATCGCTGAGCGCGCCGAGGACGGTCTCCAGGCGCAGGTCGTCCACGTCCGGTTCGGGCAGCGGCGCGGGCGCGCCGTCCGGTACGGGGATCTCGCGGATCTCGGGCATCGCACCTCCTTGTACGAGTTTGATCGTACTGCATGCTAAGTTCGAGAAAACTCGTACAAGGGGGACCCCTCATGCTCCTGGCTCCGGCGACGCCCGCCACGTCCGTGTCCACACGCCGGATCTGGCTGGCCGCCTGGCCGGTCACGGCCGTGTTCGTGCTGTCGAACGCCGCGACCCCGCTCTACGTGCTCTGGCAGCACCGGATCGGGTTCTCGCGCGGCACGCTCACCGTGGTCTTCGCCTGTTACATCGTCGGGCTGCTCGGGACGCTGCCGGTGGCGGGCATCGCGTCCGACCGGCTCGGCCGCAAGCCCGTCCTGCTGCCCGCGCTCGCCGCCGCGCTCGTCGCGTGCGGACTGTTCGCGACCGCCTCGTCCGTGGCCGCGCTGATGGCGGCGCGCCTGCTCACCGGCATCGGGGTCGGCGCGGCGGTGTCCGCCGGGATGGCCGCCGTCACCGACGTCGCGGGCCCCGACCGCAAGCGCCTCGCCGCGTTGCTCGCCTCGACCGCGATGGTGTTCGGCGCGGGCCTCGGACCGCTGCTCTCGGGCGTCCTGTCCGAGGTCGGCCCCGCGTGGACGGTCTTCGCCGTCGAAGCGTTCCTCCTGGTCACCGCGATCGCGGTCGTCACGCGGCTGCCCGTCCAGCGTCCGGCGGGCGAAGGACGGGGGACGCGCTGGGTGCGGATTCCGGGAGTCCCGCGACCGAACCGGCGGGACCTCGCGATGGGCGTCGCGGTGTTCGCGCCCGGCATCACGGCGACCTCGTTCGTGCTGTCGCTCGGGCCGTCCCTGCTCTCCGGGATGCTCGGCACCGACAACCGGATCGTCGCCGGCGCGACCGCCTTCGTGATGTTCTCCGCCGCGACCGGCGTGCAGTTCGCCGTGCGCGGCCTCGCGCGGACGAAGGTCCTGCTGCTCGGGGCCGTGAGCACGCTCGCGGGCATGGGGGCGCTCGTCATGGCCGTCCAGGCCAGGGAGATCGTGCCGCTGGTCGCGGCGGCCGTCCTCGCGGGGGCCGGGCAGGGGCTCGGGCAGCTCGGCGGGCTGTCGCTGCTGAACGCGAACGTCCCGGCGCGGCGTCTGGCCGAGGCCAACGCGGCGCTGAACGTCGGCGGCTACCTGCTCGCCGGGACGCTCCCCGTCGCCGCCGGCTACCTCAGCGACCCGCTGGGCCTCGCGACGGGGAGCACCGTGTTCGCCGCCGTCCTCGCGACGCTCGCCGCCCTGGGCGCGGCGACCGTCGCGATCAACACGGGACCCCGCTGACGCGGGACGGCCTGACGAACTCGGCGATTCGTCGGCGTCACCGACCGTCCGCCAACCCCCCGACCTCAACGGACGCGCCGGACGCGCCGGACGCGCCGGACGTGCTGGACGTGGTGGTCTCGCCGGACGCGGCTGGCCCGACGGTCGCGGCTGACGCGGTGGACGCGGCGGACGTGGTGGTCTCGGCGGGGGCGGGGCGCTTTCGCAGGACGTCCGGGAGCAGCGTGAGCAGCCCGGCCACGGCGAGGGCCGCGCCGGCCCAGAGGGGCGCGCGCAGTCCGTGGCCGCCGATGAGCGCGCCGCCGACCGACGACCCGACGATGACGCCGCCCGTGATGAACGACGAGTGGACGGTGTTGACCAGCGGCCCCGCGTTCCCCGCCCGCTGGACGCGCGTCACCATCGCCGGGTTCATGGTGACGCCGACCAGCCCGATGCCGAGCATGAACACGACGGCCGCGACCGGGACGTCCGCGAGCAGGGCGAAGCCCGACAGGAAGCCGATGTTCAGCAGGAGCCCGGCCGTCTGGACGCTCAGCGAGTGCCGGTCGGCGAGCCGCCCGACGATCGTGTTGCCGACGACGGTCGCCGCGCCGTAGGCGATGAGCAGCAGCGGGACGGTCCCGGTGGAGAACCCGGCGACCTCGGTCAGGATCGGGTTGAAGTAGGAGAACGCGGCGAACGTCGCGCCGATGATGAGCGTGCTGGTGGACAGCGCGAGCCACAGGCGAGGACGGGTGAACGCCGAGCGGTCGTCGTCGCTCCCGCCGCCGTCCGCGCGGTCCAGGTCGGGGAGGCCCACGCGGGTGACGGCGGCGGCGAGCAGGGTGAGCGCGCTGATCGTCCAGAACGCGGCGCGCCAGCCGAACCGCTCGCCGACCAGCGTGGACAGCGGCATGCCGAGCAGCGTCCCGATCATCAGCCCGTTCAGGACGACGCCGACGGCCCGTCCGCGCCGCTCGGCCGGGACCAGCCGGACGGCCGTCGTGATCGCCAGCCCGAAGAACGCCTGCGACGCGACGCCGGTGATGATCCGCGCGGCGACCATGACCGGGTAGGACGGCGCGAGCGCGGCCAGCACGTTCCCGGCGAGGAACACCGCGAAGAGCGCCTGCAGCGCGGTGCGGGGGCGCAGCCGTCCGGCCGCGAGGACCGCAGGGGGACCGCCGAGCGCCATCGCGGCGGCGAACGCGGTGATGAGGTAGCCGATCTTCGGGACGGTGGTGTGCAGCCCGTCCGCCATCTGGGGCATCAGCCCCGCGACGACGAACTCGCTGGTCACCATGGCGAAGATGCCGAACGCCAGGACGGGGACGGCACGTGGCATGGCTGCCTGTGGCATGGGAGGGGCTCCATTCTGCATCGATCGGTGTAAAACGTGGTCACGCGAAAGCCGCCCACGGCCCCCGGGCAGGGGCGGGCCGTGGTCGAGAGTGGGGGCGGGGGCCGGGGGTCAGGGGGTGAGGGCGTCCAGGGCGGTGTCGGCGATCGCGGTGAGGGCGTCGAGCGGCGCGCCGCCCTGGCCGGAGACCCTGATCCCGGCGACGACGGCGTTCAGGTAGCGGGCCAGGTCGGCCGGGTGGCGAGGGGACGTGATCGACGCGTCGCGCCGTCCGGCCTCGATCACGGCGCGCAGGGACGCGAGGCGGCGCTCGGTGTCGCGGGCCAGGTGCGCGGCGATCTCGGGGTCGCGTCCGGCCAGTTCGACGGTCGTGTTCACGGTCAGGCAGCCGACGCCCCGGCCGTCCCGGAAGGTGGTCCGCTCCTGCTCGACGATCAGGTCCAGCAGGCGGCGGATCCGGTCGAGCGCCGGGACGTCCGGCGCGTCGAGGACCTCCAGCTGCTGCTCGGTCATCAGGCCGGTGTACCGGACCAGCGCGCGCCGGAAGAGTTCGTGCTTGCTGGTGAACGCGTTGTAGACGCTGCTGCGGTCGAGGCCGAGCGCCGTGCACAGGTCCCGGGTGGACGTCGCCTCGTAGCCGTTCTCCCAGAACAGCCGCATCGCGACGTCCAGGGCCCGGTCCTCGTCGAAGGTGCGCGGTCTCGCCATGGGACGTGACCCTAGCCGTTCTGCATCGACTGGTGCAATACCGTCGTCGCGAGATCGTTGTCAGTGCGGGATTGCCAGTTCGGCGCGCCTGTCTACGATGGCCATGCGACCTCAGGACCCGCAGACTTCCCGACTTCGAGGGGCGCCATGGCGACGAGACAGGCTGGCGGGCCGGGCCTCGGCCAGGGGCAGCGGCGGCCGACGCCACCGCGGCACCGGCGCGGCGTCGGCGACGTGTTCACCGGCGTCGGGGCGCTGCTGGCGCTCGCGGCGCTGCTCATCGGCGTCCCGTACGCGCTGCTGACGCTGTTCGGCTCGCCCGTCCCGGACCACGTCCCCGCGATGTCCGACCTCACCCAGCGGATCGGGCCGTCCGGGCTCATCACCATCCTGGTGGCCCTGGTCTGGCTCGCCTGGCTGCAGCTCGCCGCCTGCGTGGTGGTCGAGGTGTACGCGGGCGTCCGCGGCGTCGGCGTGCCCGCGCGCGTCCCGCTCGCCGGGGGGACGCAGTCGCTCGTCCACCGTCTCGTCGTCGCGGCGCTGCTGCTGTTCACCGCGACCAGCGCGATCATGCCCGCGTTCAGCGGACGGGAGCTCGCGGTCAAGCCGCCGGTGACGACGACGCAGACCGAGCAGTACCACCGGCTGCCCGTCACCGCCGTCCCGGACCGTCCGGCCGCGCCCGCCGCCACGGCGGCGGCCCCCGACGCCGAGCTCGCCGAGGCGCTCGCCGGGAACCCCGTCGAGAAGTCCGCCACCACCAAGATCTACCGGGTGAACCCGCCCGAGGGACGGCACCACGAGAGCCTCTGGGAGATCGCCGAGAAGTGCCTCGGCGAGGGCCGCCGCTACAACGAGATCTTCGAGCTGAACAAGGGCCACGTCCAGCCGGACGGCAGCCGCCTGCACACCGCCGGACTGATCCGTCCCGGCTGGGTCCTCGAGATGCCCGCCGACGCCAAGGGCGCGCAGGTCGTCCCCGTCCACCAGCTCCAGGACTACTTCCGGCACGGCCACCCCGTCCCGCACGAGACGCCCAAGCCGGACGTCCCGAAGGCCCCTGCCAAGACCCCGCCGCCCCCGACCAAGCCCGCCCCCGCGCCGAGCCACCAGACGCCGAGCCAGCCCGCCCCCGCGCCCAGCCAGCCCGCACCCAGCCAACCGGCTCCCGCCCCGAGCCAGACGCCGAGCCAACCGGCCCCGGCTCCGAGTCAACCGGCCCCCGCGCCCGCGCCGTCCAAGCCCGCTCCCGCGCCGAGCCATCGGACGCCGAGCCAGCCCGCTCCCGCGCCCGGCCACCAGCTGCCGAGCCACCAGACCTCTCCCGCTCCCGCGCCGAGCGAGTCGGCTCCGGCGAAGGTGCCGCCGCCCGCGCATCAGCAGACGCCGTCCTCGCATCAGCAGGCGCCGTCCGAGTCGCCCGGGAAGCTGTCGCCGAGCGGCGGCGCAACGGCCGACGGCGACCACACCCCGAGGGCAGGGGCGAGCGTCCAGGACGAGGGACGGCACGGGCCCGGAGCGCCGGTCGGACGGGACATGTCCTGGCCGCAGGGCATCGCCGCCGCGTCGCTGCTGGCCGCGGGGCTGCTCAGCGCGCTCGGCCGCCGCCGCCGGACGCAGATGTGGCACCGCGCGTTCGGGCAGATGATCGTCCGGCCGGAGGGCGAGGCGGCGGTCGCCGAGCAGGCGCTCCGCGTCGGCGCGGACGACCGGGGCGCGCGGCTCCTCGACCTCGGCCTGCGGATGCTGTCCCGGGCGCTCGCCGCGGACGGACGCGCGCTGCCGACCGTCTACGCCGTCCACCTCGGCTCCGAGAGCATGGACCTGTGGATCGCGCCCGCCGATCCGGAGCCGCCCGCGCCATGGCACGCCTACGACGGCGGCCAGGTGTGGCGGTTGCGCGCCGCGGACGTCTCGGACGAGGGCCTCGCGGACGTTCTCGCGCCGTATCCCGGCCTGGTGTCGCTCGGCACGAACGAGACCGGCCGCATCCTCGTCGACCTGGAGGCCGCGCACGGCCTGGTCGCGATCCGCGGCGACGAGGAGAACCGGCGCGCGGTGCTCGCCGCGCTGGCGCTGGAACTGGCCACCAACCGCTGGTCCGACCACATGCGGATCACGCTGGTCGGGTTCGGGCAGGAACTCGCCGAGGGCCTCGCCGACGTCGCGCCCGACCGGGTCCGGGCCGTCCCGACGCTGGTGGAGGCGCTGCCCGAGCTGGAGGCGCGCAGCGCGGAGGTGCGGCAGGCGCTCGCCGCGTCCGGCGTCGGCTCGGTGCTCACCGGACGCGCGAAGGGCGTGTTCGGCGAGGCGTGGATGCCGCACTACCTGATCATGTCCGACGCCCCCACCGAGCAGGAGGCCGACCGCCTGGTCGCGCTCGCCCGCACCGGCACCCGGATGGCCGCCGGATACCTCGTCGCCGGGGACGTCCAGGGCGCGACCTGGACCTGGGACGTGGACGAGGCCGGACGCCTCCAGGCCGGGGTCCTCGGCTTCGAGGTGGACGCGCAGCTGGTCCCCGAGGAGCAGTACCGGGGCGTGTTCGAGCTGTTCCGCACGGCCTCGGAGCTGCGGTCGGTCCCGATGGCCGAGCCGTCGGCCGAGGACACCGCCGAACCGCCGCTCGAGGGCCGCTCGTCGGTCGACATCCGGCTGCTCGGCCGCATCGAGGTGGACGCGCCGGGCCCGATGGACGACGCGCGCCGCGACCTGTGCACCGAGGTCCTCGTCTACCTCGCGACGCACCCGAACGGCGTCCACCCGACCGTCCTCGGCGGCGCGGTGTGGCCGCGCGGGGTGAGCCAGGCCGTGCGGGACGCCTGCATCGCCCGCGTCTCCGACTGGGTCGGACGCGACGCGCGCGGCCGTCCGAACCTGTACCACGACGACCGCGGCCGGATCCGGCTCGGCTCGGAGGTCCGCGTCGACTGGTCGGTGTTCCGCTGGCTGATCTGGCGTTCCGCCGCCGAGCCGTCGTCCGAGACCGCCTACATGTCGTACGCGCTCGACCTCGTCCGCGGCCCGCTCCTCTCCGACCGTCCGCGCGGCCGGTACGGCTGGCTCGCCACCGAGCCCCTCGAGTACGAGGCCGGAGCCCGCATCGTGGACGTCGCGCACCGCCTGACCGTCCTGCGCCTGGACGGCGGGGACGTCCGGGGAGCCCTCAGCGCGTCCCGCGCGGGCCTCCGCTACGCGCCCCGCGACGAGGGCCTGTGGCGCGACCTCCTCCGCGCGACCCGCGCCTCCGGCGACGACGACGCCGTCCGCTCCGTCGCGGACGAACTCCGCGCGTACGCGGGCTACGACCCCCTCCAACCCGAGACCGAAGCCCTCCTGGAAGAACTCGTCCCCCACTGGCGCCCCGTCCCCACCCGCTAACGCCCGAACGCCCGAACGCCTCGACCCTCCGGGCGCCTCAACCGTCCGATTGCCTCGACCGTCCGGACGTTTCGATCGTTCGGGCGCCTCGACGCTCGGGTGTCTCGGCTGTCCGGGAGTTTCAACCGTCTGGATGTTGCGACCGTCCGGGCGCCTTGACCGTCCGGGCGCCGTCCGGGCGTCTCGGCCGTGCGGGCGTCTCGAACGGCTGGGTGTCACGACCGGCCCGACGTCTCGACTGTTCGGGAGGTGGGACGGTTCGGGCGTCGTGTCGGTCGCGGGCGGGGGACGGGGACGGGGACGAGGCGGTCGGCGGGAGTCTCCGCCGTGTGGGGGAGGTGGGAGATCGCCGACGTCGGCGATGTGCCGGAGGGGGTGCCCGGACGAGCATCGACGTCATGAAGAACACGCGCTCCGCGCTTCTCGCCGCACCCCTGCTGATCTCGGTCTACGGCCTCGTCCGGCTGCTGGACGGTCTGGACGGGCAGCACGGCCCCGGCGCGCTCTGGGTGCTCGGGCACCTCGCCTTCCTCGTCTCGATCGCCTTGTTCGTCCCGGTCATGCTGATGCTGCGGCGCGCCGCGAGCGGGCGCGGTGCCGGAAGCCGGGCCATCGCCACGATCGCGACCGTCGTCGGATTGGCGGGTGCCGCTGCCGCGGCGGCGCAGATCGGCATTGACGTCTGGGTGGGTTCGGCAGCCGCCGACCGTGACGAGATGGCGCGGATGTTCGACGACGTCAAGTCGGTGCCGGGCGTCGAAGCGATCGTGTACGGACCCGGCCCCGCGCTGTTCTACCTCGGCCTGCTGGCGCTGCTGATCGGCTGCGCGGCCGTCCGCGCGATCCCGGCGTGGACGCCCGCGGTGGCGCTGGTCGGCATCGTCGCCTCGCTCGTGTCCCTGGACCTCCTGCCGCTGACCGGCGCGCTCGTGCTCGTCCCGCTGCTGCCGCTGTGGCGCGCGAACGTCCGGACGGACGCGGCGGCGCTCCCGGCGCGCGGCCGGGCATGACAGGATGCGCGCTGTGTCCGAAATGCCGGTTGTTGTGCGGCTCCGCCGCTGGTCCGGGACCTGGGTCTCGGACGCGGTCCTCGCCGCGGCCGTCCTGCTCGCCCAGGTCTGGCCGCTGCTGACCGTCCAGCGCGAGGGCGGCGGGCACTGGTCCTGGTGGGGGTACGCCGCCGTCACCGGCTCGGCGCTCCCGCTGGCGTTCCGCCGTCGCGCGCCGCTGCCCGTGCTGCTCCTCTCGGCGGGGTTCGGCTCGGCCTACGACCTGGTGTCGCCGCTGGCCGGGCAGCCCGTCTGGTACGGCCCGATCCTCGGCTTCTACACGCTGGCGTCCCGGTCCGGCCGGGCGGCGCGGTTCGGCGTCATCACGCTCCAGTTCGTCCTGACGGCGGTGGTCCGTCCCTCGGCCGACTCGATGTTCCGGGGCGTCGTCCTGGGCGTGACCGCCTACGCCGTCGGACGGGCCGTGGCCCTCGGACGCGCCCGGTCGGCGGCCCTGGCGGACCGCGCGGCCCGCGCCGAGAACGAACGCCGCCTCGAAGCCGCCCGAGCCGAGGCCGAAACCGAACGCGCGACCGCCGAGGCCGAACGCGCCGAAGCCGAGTCCAAGCGCGCGACCGCGGAGGCCGAGCGAGCCGAAGCCGAGTCGAAACGCGCGACGGCGGAGGCCGAGCGGGCGGCGGCCGAGTCGAGACGCGCGACGGCCGAGGCGGAGCGGGCGACCGCGGAGGCGGAGCGGGCGGCGGCTGCGGAGCGGGCGCGGATCGCGCGCGACATGCACGACATCCTGGCGCACGCGGTCAGCCTCATGATCGTCCAGGCCGAGGCGGGGCCGCTGCTCGTGACCTCCGACCCGGCGCGCGCGGCGGCGGCGTTCGACACGGTCGCCGAGACCGGACGGGACGCGATGAGGCAGCTCCGGCGCGTCCTCGCCCTGCTCAAGGACGGCGAGGACGGGACCCGCACCCCGCAGCCGACCCTCGCCGACCTCCCCGGCCTGGCCGGACGCGTCGCCGGAGCCGGGCTCGCCGTCGAGCACCGCGTGGTCGGCGAGCCGCGCCCGCTGCCCCCGGACGCCGAACTCGCCGCCTACCGGATCGCGCAGGAGGCCCTCACCAACACCGTCAAGCACGCCGGAGCCGAGCACGTCGAACTGACCCTGCGCTGGCATGCCGACACCCTCGAACTGACCGTCCGCGACGACGGACAGGGCACCGCCGGGCGGACCGGTGCCGCGACGCCGCCGTCCGGCGGCAACGGCCTGATCGGCATCCGAGAACGCGCCGCAGCCTGCGGCGGAACGGCCGAGGCAGGCCCCCGCGACGACGGCCGTCCCGGCTTCACCGTCCACGCCGTCCTCCCCGCCCCTCCCGTCCCGACCCCGGTGGATGTGGCGACTTCGGTGGACGTGCCGATCCTGGCGGAGGTGGCGGCCCCGGCGAATGTCCCGCCCCCGGCGCACGCGCGGACGGAGGCGGACGTGCCGACCCTGGCGGCGGAGCCGACCCCGGTGGACGTGCCGACTCCGGTGGACGTGCCGCCCCTGGCGGACGTAGCGCCCCTGGCGGAGGCAGAGGCGGCGACGGAGGCGGAGGTGCCGACTGCGGCGGACGTGCCGACCGCGTCGGAGGTGGTGACTCCGGTGGACGTGGCGACTCCGGCGGAGGTGGTGGCCCCGGCGGACGTGGCGACGGAGGCGTGCGTGGTGGCCCCGGCGGAGATGCCGACCGCGGCGGTCGTGCCGCCCCCGGTGGAGGTGGCGACCCCGGTGGACGGGGCGGCCCTGGTGGACGTGGTGGCCCCGGCGGGCGGGGTGGCGGGGGCGTCCGCGAAGATCTCCGCATGACGCTGCGCGTGGTGGTCGCCGATGACCAGGAACTCGTCCGGGCGGGGTTCGCGCTGATCCTCTCGACGCAGCCCGACATCGAGGTGGTCGCCGAGGCGGGGGACGGGTTCCAGGCGGTCGCGGCCGTCCGCGAGCACGCCCCGGACGTGGCGCTGCTCGACATCCGGATGCCCGGCATGGACGGCATCGAGGCGGCCCGCACGGTGTGCGCCGAGTCGGACTGCCGCGTCGTCATGCTCACCACGTTCGACCAGGACGACTACGTGTTCGCCGCGCTGCGCGCCGGGGCGAGCGGGTTCCTGCTCAAGGACGTCCGCCGCGACGACCTCGTGCACGCCGTCCGGGTGGTCGCGGCGGGGGAGTCGCTGCTCGCGCCGTCGGTGACCCGGCGGCTGATCTCGGAGTTCACCTCCGGCTCGGTCGTCCGCGCGCCGTCGGACGAACGGCTGGCCGTGCTGACGGCACGCGAGCGCGAGACACTGCGGCTGCTCGGCCGCGGCCTGTCCAACCCGGAGATCGCGGCGGCCCTCGTGGTCAGCGAGCACACGGTGAAGACCCACGTCAGCAGCGTGCTGAGCAAGCTCGGCCTGCGCGACCGCGTCCAGGCCGTGATCGCCGCCTACGAGACCGGCCTCGCCGTCCCCGGCGACGCCTCCCAGCCCTCGCCCTAGCTGTCGCCCACGACGTGACCCCTGCTCGCAGTAGGCGGTCGCGGACGCGCGCCATGGACGTGCCAGCGCCCTTGTCGAGCAGCGGTGATCAGCGCGCTTGGCATGTGCCGTGCTCGTGTTGATGCGTCATGGACGTGCCAGCGTCCTCGTCGTGCAGCGGTGACCAGCTCGTCCGGCACGTGTCGTGCTCGTGTTCAGCGGTAGATGCCGGGGCCGCCGAGGGAGTGGCGGCCGGGCTGCGGGAACGGGAGCGGCGCCGCCGGATGCCCGCCGAGGTGCACGGACCGCTCGGCGACGCCGGTGCGCGTGCCGAGCGCGATGAGCGTCCCGGTGGACGGCCGGGTCAGCCACAGCGTCCGCCCGTCGACCGACACCCCGCCCGCCGCGAGCGCCCCGTCCCCGGAGACCCGCCAGTGCGCCGCGACCCGCCGCGACCCCACGTCCAGCACGGTCACCTCGGACGTCCCGGCCACGTACAGCGACCGCGCGTCCCGGCTCAGCACCAGCGCGGACGCACCTGCCGACGTCCGGACGAACCGGGCGTTCCGGAGGTCGCGCGCATCGAGCAGCCAGACGCCGCCCGCCCCCGCGTCGGCGACGGCGAACCGCGAGCCGTCCGGGAGCAGCCGGACCGCGGACGGCCGGGCCCCCTCGGGCAGTACCCGTGTCGCGTCGACCAGTCCGCGCCGCCGATCCAGCAGGACGATCCGCCGCGCCTCCGCGCACGACACCGCCAGCATCGACGCGTCGGCCGAGAAGTCCGCCGCGCTCCCGGCGCAGGGCAACGGGATCGCCGTCCACCCGCCCGTCCGCGCCGACCTGACGTCCACCTGCCGCCCCCGCGCGGACACGACCAACGCCGCCTGCGAGTCGTCCGGGGCGAAGTACAACGTCCCCGGCACGGGCAACCGCCGCGTGAACGCCAGAACCGACGCGTCCACACCCGTCCCCAGAACCGCCGGTGCCGCCACAAGGCCCCTGCGCACCGCCGTTCCCAGCAGAACCGGGCTCGCGCCGACGCGGGCGGACGCGCCCAGAAGGCCGCCGAGCAGGCCGTCATCCGTACGGCCGCGGCTCGGTTCCTGATCGCTTGGCCCGGGGTCGCGTCCGCTCGGACGTGGACGTGGGTCGGCGCTGTTCGGGGTGCGCGTGTCGGCACCCTGGTGCGTGACGCTCGGACGCACACCGCGCGGCCTTCGGTTCGACCCGCGCTTGTCGGCGTCCCGCCCGCCCGTTCCATGCATGCCACCAGCCCTGCGCGGGCGCGGGCGCAGCGACGGGGACGGGGCAGGCCCGGGACCGCTCGTCACATCTTCCCTGGGCCTCGGCTTCGGTGACGGTGACGGTGACGCGGGCTCGGTGGGGTCGGGCGTCGGCAGCGTGGGGAGCCGGCCGGCGCGGCCGATCGTCGGCGGCAGCGGGACGACCGCGCCGTGCGTGGTGTCGTTCAGCCAGAGTTCGTGCAGGTCAGGGGCCGCGGTCAGCTGGACGGGGCCGGGCGGTGACGGACGCAGCGACCCGACCGGACGCAGCGACCCCGCGTCCAGGACGGTGACGCCGCCCGTGAGCGAGTCCGGGATGTACAGGCGCTGCGGCAGGTGGCGCAGCGACTCGGCCAGCGCGGACGGACCGGTCGTCCCGGCGTACACGCCCGCCGCGTCCTGCATCGGCCCATCGGCGGGAGGGGCGTCCGGCGGCGTCCGGACGAAAGGGGCGGGTGCGCCGAGCGCGAGGACCGGGGCGTCGGACGGCCCGTGCCCGGGACGGTAGAACGCGACCGGCGACCGGCATCCCGCGCCCAGGAGCGCCACCGCCACCAGCAGCGCCGTCGCCCTCCGAAGAGGCGGAGCGGACGCGGGGGACGCGGAGCGCGACGGCACGGTCACGGCCGGGACACTACCCTGCGCGCACGCACGGTGTCCGAATAATCACCAAACGCAGCTCAGTCAGAGGTGCCGATGCCGATGCCGAACTCGCGGTACACGCGCTCCCAGAAGCCGTCCCGCAGCCAGGTGCGGGCCTCCTGGTAGGGGCGCAGCGACCCGCCGAGCTCCTTCTCCGCCTCGATCAGCAGTTCCTTGTCGATGACCGGCGGAAGGATCGGGCCGGGCAGCAGGTCGCGGATGTTGTCGCGGCCCCGCTCGAAGATCCACTTCTGGGCGACGTGCTCGCCGATCTCCAGCATGTGCGCGCGGTCGGGACCGAGCTTGCCCTCCGACAGGGACGCGGCGGCGGCGTTCAGCGCGGCGGCGACCGTGGCCGGGGTCGGAGCGGGTGCGGCGTGGTTGGCGCGCCCGGCGGGGGCCGGGGGCGCGGACGGCTCGCCCGTCGGGGCCCCGGGCGCGGGACGCACCGACGGCACCCGCCCCGCGAACACCTGCGACGGCGACGGGACGGCGGGCTTGCCGGGGGCGGGCGTGGCGTCCACCACCGGGACGGCCGGGACCGGCAGCGCCTTGGCCTTGGTGAAGTACGGGCGCAGGAAGTCGGCGGGCAGGACCTCGACCGTGTCGGACTCCCAGACCAGCCATTCGGCCTGGTTGGAGCCGTGCGTCGGCTCCACGCCCCACAGGTGGACGCGGACGCCGTAACGCTGCGCCGCCTCCACGGCGGGCAGCATGTCCTCGTCGCCCGCGAGCAGCACCGCGTCGGTGATCGCGCGGTGCCGCGCGAGGGCCTCCAGGTCGGCGCGGAGCTGCGCGTCCACGCCCTTCTGCTGGCCCTGCGCGTTGAGGTTGCCGAGCCGTAGCTTCACCAGCGGCAGGTTGGCGATGACCCGCTGGTCGACGGTCGGCTGACGCTTCGGCGCGGCGTCGAACCAGTACAGCCGGAGCAGCTCGCCGACCAGCTGGTCGTCGGCGCGGTCGGTCAGGGCCTTGATCAGCTTCTCGGCGGCGACGCGGTACTCGCGCCGCGAACCGCAGCCGAGCAGCAGCGCCCCGGAGGCCGCGTAGAGGTACCCCGCGTCGACGAAGATCGCGTATCGCGCGGGCTGAGGAACGAACTCCGAGGTGGCCATCGTCACACACCTTATTCGTGCACCCCCCGCTCCTGCGGGTGAACGACGGTTACGTGTCGCGCCGGAACAACGCCCCTAACCAGCCCAAGATCCCCAGATGGCCGCTTCCCGCCTCGGCCCTCGGGCGTGTCTCGAAGTCGACGCCGCGTAGTTGGGCAGGTGGCTTTGAGACACGCCCTAAGGAAGGGCGCTCGCGCGCCAGGCTCCGGGGCCGGGACGGGGCGGGGGCGGGATG
Organism: Actinomadura oligospora ATCC 43269; assembly: GCF_000518265.1. Taxonomy (GTDB): domain Bacteria; phylum Actinomycetota; class Actinomycetes; order Streptosporangiales; family Streptosporangiaceae; genus Spirillospora; species Spirillospora oligospora. The sequence goes on from NZ_KI912410.1 coordinate 160,985, forward strand.
CGGGTGAGGCGGGAGCGGTCGGCCCAGTGCGAGACCGGGCCGCCGGGCGCGTCGTCCCGCGCGGACGCGATCGCCTGGGCGCGCGCCGTCAGCACCGCGACCAGCGCGGCGACCTCCTCGGCGGACGGGTCGCCGCGCACGACCCGCAGGAACGCCCCGCCCCCGCCCGGGCCGTCGTCCCTGGCCCCGTCCGGGCCGTCGTTCAGGCCGTCGTCCATGACCGCACTCCCTCGAAACGAAACGCCTGAGAATCGGATGCCCGCGAACAGGACACCCGAAAACCGCACAAAAAGAGCGGACGCCTCAGAGCGGGATGTTGCCGTGCTTCTTCGGCGGCAGCGTGCGCCGCTTCTCGCGCAGCGAGCGCAGTGCCCGGACGACCTGCCCGCGCGTCTCGGACGGCTTGATGACCGCGTCGACGTAGCCGCGTTCGGCCGCGATGTACGGGTTGGCGAGGGTGTCCTCGTACTCGGTGACCAGCTCGGCGCGGCGGGCGTCCGGGTCGTCCGCGGAGGCCAGTTCGCGCCGGTACAGGATGTTCACCGCGCCCTGCGCGCCCATGACGGCGATCTGCGCGGTGGGCCAGGCGAGGTTCACGTCCGCGCCGAGGTGCTTGGACCCCATGACGTCGTACGCGCCGCCGTAGGCCTTCCGGGTGATGACCGTGACCAGCGGGACGGTCGCCTCCGCGTAGGCGTAGAGCAGCTTGGCCCCGCGCCGGATGATGCCGTTCCACTCCTGGTCGGTGCCCGGCAGGAAGCCCGGGACGTCCACGAAGGTCAGCACGGGGATGTTGAACGCGTCGCAGGTCCGGACGAACCGGGCGGCCTTCTCCGAGGCGTCGATGTCGAGCGTCCCGGCGAACTGCATCGGCTGGTTGGCGACGACGCCGACCGGACGGCCCTCGACGCGCCCGAACCCGACGACCATGTTCGGCGCGAACAGCTGCTGGACCTCGAGGAACTCCCCGTCGTCCAGCACGTTCTCGATGACGCGGTGCATGTCGTAGGGCTGGTTCGGGGAGTCCGGGATGAGGGTGTCGAGCTCGTCGTCCACCTCGTCCAGGTCGACCGGGACGTCGTAGGCGGGCGCCTCGGACAGGTTGTTGGACGGCAGGTACGCCAGCAGCGCCTTCACGTACTCCAGCGCGTCGCCCTCGTCGGACGCCTGGTAGTGCGCGACACCCGACCTGGTGTTGTGGGTGTGCGCGCCGCCGAGCTCCTCGAACGTCACCTCCTCGCCCGTGACCGTCTTGATGACGTCCGGGCCGGTGATGAACATGTGCGAGGTCTGGTCCGCCATGATCACGAAGTCGGTGAGCGCGGGGGAGTACACCGCGCCGCCCGCGCACGGGCCGAGCACGACCGAGATCTGCGGGATCACGCCGGAGGCGTGCACGTTCCGCTTGAAGATCTCGGCGTACAGGCCGAGCGCGACCACGCCCTCCTGGATCCGCGCGCCGCCGGAGTCGTTGATGCCGATCACCGGGCAGCCGGTCTTCAGCGCGTGGTCCATGACCTTGGTGATCTTCTCGCCGAAGACCTCGCCGAGCGAGCCGCCCATGACGGTGAAGTCCTGGCTGAACACCGCGACCGGACGTCCGTCCACGGTGCCGTAGCCGGTGACCACGCCGTCGCCGTAGGGCCGCCGCGCCTCCAGCCCGAACTGGGTGGAGCGGTGCCGGGCGTAGGTGTCGAACTCGACGAACGAACCGGGGTCGAGCAGCGCGTCGATCCGCTCCCGCGCGGTCATCTTGCCCTTGGCGTGCTGCTTCTCGACCGCCGCCGCGGACGCCGCGTGCACCGCCTCGTAGCGTCGCCGTTCCAGGTCCGCGATCTTGCCCGCCGTCGTGTGGATGTCGATGTCGTCCACCGCGGGCTCAGGAGCTTCCATCGCCATGCGGTGAAGCGTAACCGGCCGCTGACCACCGCCCGACCGCCGGGGTCCCGCTCCGCCACCCGTGCGCGGACGCCGCGGGAGACCGCGTGGCGGACCTTGCGCGGACGCCGCGCGAGACGGCGTGGCGGACGTCGCGGGGACCGATCGCGAACCAGCCCAGGACGCGAGGCGAACCGCGTGGTCACGGCCGTGTTCGGGGGGACGCAGTGGTCCAGACCTCTGAGGCCGCTCACTACTGTGGGCCCCGTGGCTGACATCACGCGAGAAACGCTGCGGCACGACCTCCCCGACGCGCTCCGCCGGGACGTCCGGCTGCTCGGCGCCATGCTCGGCGACGGACTCGTCGAGTACGGCGGGCCGGACCTGCTCTCCGACGTCGAACGGCTGCGGCACGCCGTGATCGCCGCCCGGCGCGGCGAGGCGGGCGCGGACGAGCCCGCCGCGATCGTGGACGGCTGGTCGCTGGAGCGCGCCGGGCAGGTCGCCCGCGCGTTCACCGTGTACTTCCACCTCACCAACCTCGCCGAGGAGCACCACCGGATCCGGACCCTGCGCGAGCGGGACGCCCGAGGACGCACGGTGCCCGGCTCGGTGGCGGCGGCGGTCGAGACCGTCCGGGCCGAGGCGGGCGAGCAGCGGCTCGCGGCGATGGTGGACGGCCTGGAGTTCCGCCCGGTGTTCACCGCGCACCCGACCGAGGCCCGCCGCCGCGCGGTCGTCACGTCCATCCAGCGGATCAGCGACCTGCTGTTCGCGCTGGACGACGCGCCCGAGGACGGCGAGGAGCAGGCCGAGACCGAGCGGCGGATGCGCGAGGAGATCGACCTGCTCTGGCGCACCGCGCTGCGCCGCCACACCCAGATGGACCCGCTGGACGAGGTCCGCACCGCGATGGCCGCCTTCGACGAGACGATCTTCCGGGTCGTCCCGCAGGTGTACCGGACCCTGGACGCCGCGCTCGACGACGGGCGCAGCGGGACGCGCCCGCCGCGCGTCCGGCCGTTCCTGCGGTTCGGGTCCTGGATCGGCGGCGACCGGGACGGCAACCCGTACGTGACCGCGCAGGTCACGCGGGAGGCCGTGATGATCCAGGCCGGGCACGTGCTGCGCGCGCTCGCCGCGATGGCGACCCGCGTCGGCCGCGAGCTGACCGTCAGCGAGGCCACCACGCCCGCCTCGCCCGCGCTGCGCGCCGCGCTCGCCGCCGCCCGCACCGCCAACCCCGAGGCGCTCGCCGAGATCGCCAAGCGCTCCCCGGACGAGCCGCACCGCCAGTTCCTCCTGCACGTCGCCGACCGCGTCACCGCGACCCTGGAGCGCGACGCCGACCTCGCCTACTCCGGGCCGGATGAGATGCTCGCCGACCTGCGCGTCCTGCGCGACTCGCTCGCGGAGGCGGGCGCGGCCCGGCAGGCGTACGGACGCGTCCAGGACCTGCTCTGGCAGGTCGAGACGTTCGGCTTCCACTTGGCCGAGCTGGAGATCCGCCAGCATTCCGAGCTGCACGAGAAGGCCCTCGAGGAGGTCCGCGCGGGCGGTCCGCGCAGTGAGATGACCGACGAGATCCTCGAGACGCTCCGCGTCGTCGGGTGGATCCAGAGCCGGTTCGGCGTGGACGCCTGCCGCCGCTACGTCGTCTCGTTCACCCGCTCCGCGCGGGACATCGCGAACGTCCACGAGCTCGCCGCCTCGCTCGGCGACGACGCGCCCGTCCTCGACGTGATCCCGCTGTTCGAGACCGGCGAGGACCTGGAGCGCGCGCCGTCCGTGCTGGAGGGGATGCTGGAGATCCCGGCCGTCCGCAAGCGGCTGGACGACACGGGCCGCCGCATGGAGGTCATGCTCGGCTACTCCGACTCGGCCAAGCAGCTCGGCCCGACGTCGGCGACCCTCCGCCTGTACGACACGCAGGAGGCGCTCGCTGAGTTCGCCGTCCGGCACGACGTCACGCTCACCCTCTTCCACGGCCGGGGCGGCTCCCTCGGACGCGGTGGAGGCCCGGCGCACCGCGCGATCCTGGCGCAGGCCCCCGGCTCGGTCGCGGGCCGCTTCAAGGTCACCGAGCAGGGCGAGGTGATCTTCGCCCGGTACGGCCAGCGGAAGATCGCCCACCGGCACCTGGAGCAGGTCACCAACGCGATCCTGCTGGCGTCCACCGACGCCGTCCAGGACCGCGCGCGCGACGCCGCCGCCCGGTTCCGCCCGCTCGCCGACCGGATCAGCGACGCCGCGCGGCGCTCGTTCCAGTCGCTCGTCCACACCGACGGGTTCGCGGCCTGGTTCGGGAGGGTCAGCCCCCTGGAGGAGATCGCCGAGCTGCGCATCGGGTCCCGTCCGTCCCGGCGGAAGGCCGCGCGCGGCCTGGAGGACCTGCGCGCCATCCCGTGGGTGTTCGCCTGGACGCAGACCCGCGTGAACCTGCCCGGCTGGTACGGCCTCGGCAGCGGCCTCGCCGCGGTCTCCGACGACGGCCGTGACCTGGACGAACTGCGCGAGGCGTACGCCGAGTGGCCGCTCTTCCAGACCCTCCTGGACAACGCCGAGATGAGCCTCGCGAAGACCGACCGCGCGATCGCCGAACGCTACCTCGCGCTGGGCGAGCGTCCGGAGATGACCTCGGCGGTCCTCGAGGAGTACGACCGGACGCGCCGTCTCGTCCTCGCCGTGACCGGCCACGAACGCCTCCTGGAGGACCGGCACGTCCTGTCCCGCGCGGTCGAGCTCCGCAACCCGTACGTGGACGCGCTCTCGCACCTCCAGCTCCGCGCCCTCGGAGCCCTCCGCTCCGGCACGGTGACCGACGAGGCCGAGCGCGCCCACCTGGAGGATCTGCTGCTCCTGTCCGTCAACGGCGTCGCGGCGGGCCTCCAGAACACCGGCTGACGAACCATGCGGCCCCGAAGATCGTCCAAAATCCCATGGACCGGACGATCACGGGGAGCGACATGACAGCGAGACGGACGGCCGCGACGGCGATCATCCTGACCGGGGCGGTGGCGCTCTCGGCGTGCGGCGGCTCGGACGGCAAGGCCAAGGCCGATCCGAGTACGCCGCCGCCGTCCTCGTCCCCATCCGGCACGCCGCCCGCCACAGCGCCTGGCTCGGGCGGGTTCGCGCCGGGCGAGCCCACGCCGAACGGCGGCGGACCGGCGTCCGGCGCGTCGACGCTCGGCCCGTCCGGATTCGGCGCGCTGAAACTCGGGATGACCAGCGTGAACGCGAAGGCGACGGGGGAGATCGTCCTCAAGAGGGCCCCGCGGGGCGGGGGCTGCGGGACGTTCGACCTGAAGGCGCACCCCGCCGGGGCGAACGCCGTCGGCGGCTACGTCTCGCCGCGCTACGGCGTCGCGTCGATCGTGGCCCGTCCGGGCATGCGGACGCCCGAGGGCATCGGCCTCGGCTCCACCCTCGCGCAGGTCAAGCGCGCCTACCCGCGCCTGCTGGCGGGCGTGAACGGCTCGTCCGCGCCCGTCCCGGGGAATCCGAAGGCGGTGTACTCGTTGCTCATGGCGAACGACAAGATCAGGGAGCTGTCCCTGGACCTGAAGGCCCAGGACTGCCACAACTAGGAGAACTCGCGCATGCCGGATATCAGGCCCGCCGTCCCGTCCGACCGTCCCGCCGTGGAGCGGATCGTCGAGGCCGCCTACACGCCGTGGGCGGAGCTCATCGGGACCCGTCCCCTGCCGATGGACTCGGACTACGCCGCGCTGATCGACGCGGGCCGCGTCTTCGTCCTGGACGACCTGACCGGCCTGATCGTCCTCGTCCCCGAGGACGGCGTCCTGTACGTGGACAACGTCGCCGTCGACCCGTTCGCGCAGGGCGGCGGACGCGGTAGTCGGTTGCTCGACTTCGCCGAGGACCAGGCCCGCGAGCTGGGCCTTCCCGCCCTGCGCCTGATCACCAACGAGAAGATGACCAGCAACATCGCCCGCTACGAGCGCCGCGGCTACCGCGAGACCGGCCGCGAGACCGTCGAGGGCCGCCACGCCGTCCACATGCGCAAGGAGCTCTGACGGACGAAGCGCATCGCGACACGTGAACGTCGCGATGCGCTTCGACGCGCGTCAGCCTGGGGCTCCGACGGCTGTCAGGCAGGGGCCATCGGCGCGGCTCAGGCGGGGGCTTCGGCGCGGGTCAGGCGGGGGTGGGCCAGTTGGGCTTGCGCTTCTCGGCGAAGGCGGCGATGCCCTCGCGGCGGTCGGGGGAGAAGGCGACGGTGCGCCAGGCGTTCTCCTCCACGTCGAGCCCGGCCTCCAGCGGGAGGTCGCCGCCGATGCGCATCGCGCGCTTCGCGGCCCGGACGGCGATCGGGGAGTTCTTCGCGATCTGGGACGCAATGGACAGCGCCTCGGCGCGGGCCTCGCCCTTGGCGACGCGCCGGTCGGCCAGGCCCAGTTCGGCGGCCTCGTCGGCGTTCAGGCGGCGTCCGGTGAGGACGAGGTCGGCGGCCCGGCCGGAGCCGATCTTGCGCACCGCGAGCTGCGTGCCGCCACCGCCCGGGACGAGCCCGACGGTCACCTCGGGCAGCCCGAACACTGCCGCCTCGTCCGCGACGATCATGTCGCAGGACAGCGCGAACTCGCAGCCGCCGCCCAGCGCGAAGCCGTGCACGGCCGCGATCACCGGCTGCGGCAGGTTCAGGACGCCGCCGAACGCGGCGCGGAACACCGGGCGCTGGGCGAGGATCTCGTCGTCGGTCATGGCGTTGCGTTCCTTGAGGTCCGCGCCCACGCAGAACGCCTTGTCGCCCGAGGCCGACAGGACCACCGCGCGGACCGAGCCGTCCGCCGCGACCTCCGCGCACACCGCCGCCAGGCGCCGCGCCATCGCGGTCGACAGGGCGTTGAGGGCCTCCGGCCGGTCGAGCACGATCTCGGCCACATGTTCGTTCTGCTTGTCGCGCTTAAGCGTCACTCCGTCCACAGAGTGCACCTTAGATCGCGTGCTGCCTGTGGACCACGGGGCGGGGTGGGGTTGGATGGAGGTGTGACTCGTTATGGGGACCTCGATCGGCCGCCGCTCCACGAGGCGGCGCTCGCGCGCGCGCTCGTCAGGCCCGGTGGGCTGTGGCGGAGCGTCCGGGTGGTGGAGGAGACCGGATCGACCAACGCCGACCTCGGCGCCCTCGCGCGCGCGGGGGAGGACGAGGGCGCGCTGCTCGCCACCGAGCTCCAGACCTCCGGGCGCGGACGCCTCGGCCGGACGTGGACCGCTCCGTCCCGTTCCGGGCTGGCGGTCTCGATGCTGCTGCGGCCGAAGGTTCCGATCGAGCGGCTGGGCTGGGCCCCGCTGCTGACCGGCGTCGCGGTCGCGTCGGCGGTGCGGCGGATCACCGGGTTCGGCGCGGCGGGCGACAGGTTCTTCCCCGGCGCGGACGGCGACGCCGAGGTCGAGGCCGTCCTGAAGTGGCCCAACGACGTCCTCGTCGGCGACCGGAAGCTCGCCGGGATCCTGGTCGAGAAGATCGACGACGCGATCGTCGTCGGCGTCGGCCTGAACGTGTCGCTCCACGAGGACGAGCTGCCCGTCCCGACCGCGACGTCCCTGTCCCTCGAGGGCGCGCCGCTGACCGATCGCGCGCCCCTGCTGCGGGCCGTCGCCCGCGAGTTCGAGGGCCGGTACCGCGAGTGGGTCGCCGCGTCCGGCGATCCGGAGATCTGCGGACTGCGCGCCGACTACCGGGCGTTGTGCACGACGCTCGGCCGCGAGATCCGCGTCGAGCTGCCCGGCGGGGAGGAGCTGCGCGGCAAGGCCAAGGACATCGACCTGGAGGGACGCCTGGTCGTGGACGCCCCCGAGGGGGAGCGACCGGTGAGCGCGGGTGATGTGGTGCATGTGCGCTGAGCGGCGCGATTTGCCACGATATTTCGCGTGACGGTGAAGGGGGGGAGATGTCGGACAAGGGCCTGCCGGACCCCAAGGTGATCGAGGAACTGCTGCTCGGCGGCGAGCTGAAGTACACCCGCGTGGACGCCGTGCGCCTGTCGGGGATCTCGCCCGAGTTCGCGCGGCGGCTGTGGCGGGCCTTCGGCTACCCGTCCATGCCCGAGGAGGCGGTCGCCTACACCGAGGGCGACGTCGCCGCGCTCTGCCGCATCCGCCGCCTGCTGGACGACGGCGTCCTGGACGAGGACGGAGGCATCCGCCTGGTCAGGGCGTTCGGGCAGACCATGACCCGGCTCGCCGAATGGCAGGTCAACCTGCTCTCGGCGATGCTCGTGACCGACCCCCAGGAGCAGCCGTCCGCCGAGGCCGTGTCGTCCATCGTCGACATCGCCGAACGCCACATCGACGAGTTCGAGCCCCTGGTCGTCCACGCCTGGCGCCGCCAGCTCGCCGCCGCCGGGACCCGGGCCATGGCCGCCGCCGCGTCCCGCGAGGCCGACGACGAGCCCCACCTGCCCGGACGCCTGGTCACCACGGTCGGTTTCGCCGACATGGTCTCGTTCACCCAGATGAGCCGCGAACTGGACGAGATCGAACTCGCCCGCGTGGTCGAGTGGTTCGAGGAGACGGCGGCGGACATCATCGCCACCTGCGGCGGACGCCTCGTCAAGACCCTCGGCGACGAGGTCCTGTTCGCGGGCGACACCCCCGAGGTCGGCGCCGAGATCGCCCTGTCCATAGCGGCGGCGATCCAGGACGAGACCGAGATCCCGGACGTCCGCGTCGGGGTCGCCCACGGCCCGGTGCTGCCCCTCATGGGCGACGTCTTCGGCACCACGGTCAACCTCGCCGCCCGCCTGACGTCCCTGGCCAGGCCGGGGACGGTCGTCATCGACCAGTCCCTGGCCGAGAGCCTGGACGGCCACGAGGCCTACAAGATCACCAGCATGGTCCGGCGTCCCGTCCAGGGCCTCGGCATCGTCCAGCCCTACGTCCTCCGCCGCGCCAAGCCCTAGTACTTCGGCTTGGGCAGTTCGAGCCTCGCCAGCAGGTCCGCGAGCCCCCGGGTGCGGCCAGCGTCGCGAGTGTCCTCGACATGCGTGTGGAGCGTGAGGACCAGCCTGCGACCGCGCTCGTACCGCTCGTCGCTCCAGGTCTTCAGACGTTCCAGGGCCGCGTGGACGGGCTCGAACGTCGCGGGGAACAGGAACTCGCCGATGGTGACGAGCGCGGGGGCGCCGTCACGGTGAGCGGCCTCGAAGGGCTCCCGGATCACCTCGCCCATGCTCACGGCGCTGTTCTCCATCTGATCCCAGATGAGATCCACCCAGGGCTCGCTCGCCAGCAGCTCGCCGAACCGGATGGCGACCCAGGGGAACAGGCCCTTGTCGCCGCCCCAGGCCGGCTGGGACTCGCGACGTCCGTACGCGAGCACCTCGCTCGCCGGCTCCTTCTCGCCCTGCGCGATGAGGACGTGCCCTTCAAGGTGGGCCGCATAGCCCGCCAAGGTGCCGTCGCACATCTCCCGCGAGTAGTTGAGCGGCTCCAGAGCAGCGGCTTCGTCACCGATCTGGATGAGGAGGTTGCCGAGCAGAATCCCGGCGACGTCTCCGGTTGTCGTGCCCTTGTGGGCCTCGAAGACCTCCTCGAACCCGTCCTGGGCTTCGTCCGGGTCCTCGGTGAGCTGGGCGGCGAGACTCGTGAGGAGGCTCCGGCCCGCGTCCGAGGACGTGCCCGCCCGGAAGTCAGGCGTGAGCATCACCGCGGCCAGCGGCCCGAGCCAAGGGTCCTCACCCGCGACGACCTGCTTCAGCCACGGCCGGTGGTCGCCGTCCAGCCCGTTCTCGCCGATCTCGATGCCCGCGAGCCCCATCGCCGCATGCCCGGACACGCTGGTACGCCCCGCCTTGGCGAGCGCGGTCAGCACCTCCCGCGCCCGCGCGACGTCCCCCGCCCGGTACGCGGCCAGCCCGATCTCGACCTCCTCCGGCACCGGGCTCAAGGGGTCAGGCGGAATCGGAACGGCCCGTCCATCGGCGTCGAGCAGGGAAAGATCAGTCATGTCGAAGTCTTCCTGTGGGGGAGCGTTTCCGCGCGAGCCTCCCACCCACCCCCGACACCCACCCCAGACCCGAACCACCCGCCGTACCGGCGAGCCCGTCCTGCATCCGACCGCGCTTTGCGCGATCACCCACCACGCACGGTGTTCTCGTGGATACGCTCCATGTCAGACATCGGGGTCAGTCCGACTTCCGCGACAACGGAGGTGGCGTGTGATCAGTCCGTACGTGCGCAGGCTGAGGCTTGGGCGTGAACTTCGTGACCGTCGCCTGGCGGCTGAGATGACCAGCCAGGAACTCGCCAAACGGGCCGGGACGCATCGCCAGATGATCTCGAAGCTCGAGAACGGCCACATCCCGCCCGACTTGGACGAGGTCCTCGCCCTGCTGGAGGCGCTCGGCGTCGAGGGCGCGGAGTGGACCGACCTCGTCGGCATCGCCAACGAGGCCGCCTCGCGCGGCTGGTGGGACGGCATCTCGCGCCAGATCGGCGAACGCCAGGCGCTCATCGCCGACCTGGAGGCGGGTGCCGCGACGATCCGTGAGTACCCGCAGGCCTTGATTCCGGGCCTGCTCCAGACTCCGGGATACACGCGGTTCAGAGCAGGGACCGATGGCCGTCCGATGGCCGACGGGGTCACCACGGACGGCATCCTGCGCGGCCGGGCGAACCGGCAACGCATGATCAAAAGGACGGGCGGCACCACCGCCTACCACGCCATCATCGACGAGATCGCGATCCGGCGGCTGGCCGTTCCGTCCGAGATCATGTGCGACCAACTGCTGGAGGTCGTTGCGATCTGCCAGGCGGATGAGCGCTTCACCGTGCGCGTGCTTCCCATCGACGCCCAGTTCGAGAATCACGCCGTTCCGATCTCGTCTTTCAAGGTCTACACATACGACAATGGTGATCCCACGGTCGTCGCTATCGAAGGCATGACCGAGGACGCGATTCTGACAAGCGAGCAGCAGAGCGAGGCCTACGAGCGGTTCTTCGGCTGGCTGAACGCTGCGGCGTTGTCGGTCGAGGAGAGCGAGAAGTTCCTGATCAAGGCAGCCGAGAAGCTGCGACCCTGAGGGGAGAGCCACAGATGGCCACCAACCGCGAGCAGTTCACCGACTGGCGCAAGTCGAGCCTGAGCGGAGATGACAAGGACTGCGTCGAGGCTGGGCGTGGAGTCGGGGTCGTCGGGGTCGCCGACACCAAGCTTCCGGAACGGGTCCTGGTCGTGGAACGGTGCGACTGGGCCGAGTTCCTTGCGGCCGTCAAACTCGACCTGCGTCAACCTGCGGACGTGTCGCGGTTGGCATGACAGTAAGCATCAGGGGCCTGTCCTGATCGTGGGACGGGATGAGTGGGTAGATCTCTTAGGGGCCGTCAAGCTGGCCAACGCGAGGTAGACCTGCAGTTCAAGGGGCCATGGCGATCACCGCCATGGCCCCTTCTCCATGCCTCAATGTGATCACTGTGTCACTCAATGTTGCGAAAGTCCTTGCTGGGATCTCGTGACCGACTCATACTCGTGCCTGTCGCCGATGCGCGACTGGTGCGGCTGGGTGACGGGTAGGCCATGAGCCCGGGCTCAGCGGGTTCCACCTGCCCCGAGTGCGTGACGAGGAGTGATCGAGTGATGACGCCAGCGCAGCTTGCCGCCGCCTTTCCGGGCTGGTCGGTGTTCCGTTCGCAGGGGCCGGACGGCGTGGCCGCCGCCTGGTACGCGACCCGACATCGCCGCCTCTCGGACCACGAACTCCAGCGTGGACGGGCCGCGACCCTCGTCGCCGACTCGGGCGACGCGCTGGCCGAACTGCTCCTCGGCGACGGCGCGACCCCGTCCGTCCTCCCGGACGAGCTCCTCTTCTCGTGCGTCGAGATCTCGGGGCAGGAGTCGGGCGTGCCGTGCGTCCGGCGCTGGGCCAGGAACCTTCTCGCGGACCCGCACACGCAGAGGCTCGCGAGCGACGCCGAGCTCATCGTCAGCGAGTACGTCACGAACGCGATCTGGCACTCGGCCAGCGGCCTCGTGGGTGGCCGCGTCCGCGTCGAACTCCTCCTGACCGCCGCCGTCCTCCGCATCACCGTGTACGACGACGGCCCCACCGACACCGTCGAGCCCGACGACGCCGACGAGCACGGCCGTGGCCTCCTGCTCGTCGCCGCCTGTTCCGACGACCACGGCCACCGCCACCTCCCCGACGGGCGACACCTCTGCTGGGCGTCCGTCAACCGCTAGGACCGGCGGACGCGCCGACCGCCCGGCAACTCCTGCGCCGGTGGCGAATGTCGGTCGGCGCGTCCGCCTCCACACTGTTCACACATCTCAGGGAGGGCGAACCGCCATGGGCCTGGACCTCACTGCCCTCATCGTGGACTGGACGCGCGTCCTGAACGTCGCGCCCGAGTCCCGCTACGCATTCCTCGAAGACACCGTCAGCGCCCTCATCCCCGAGGACGCCGCGTACGACCCGCCACCCGGCCTCGTCTGGCCCGAGCGTCCCGACGTGGGCTGGTACGCGCTCTACGAATTCCGTAACACCGCCGGGTCCTACAAACCCCACGCCTGGACGGGCCGCTCCTGGGGCTACATGCGCGACGCCGTCGACCCGTCCCTACGCGCCGACGGCGACGCCTTCTTCGGCCGCCTCCTGGCCGGAGACACCCGCGACCACCTCGAACCGGACGTCTTCCCAGGCCAGGACGTCCACCACGTCTCAACGCTGATCGCGTGCGCCCCCGAGACCGTCCAGTCCCTCGCGGACGTCTGGACGCGCCTGGCCCCACGCCTCCACGAACTCCGAGCGCCCTTCGACGCCCACGCCGCCGAGCCCGGCCGCTGGATCGGCACGTTCGAGGAGTTCGAAGCCCTCACCCGGCAGTGGGCCGAGGCGGTCGGCGAAGCCGCCGACCGCCACTGGGCCCTGGCCGCGATCAACTTCTAGTGCCGCATCAGGGGACCAGCGGTCCGGCCAGCACGACCAGCGCCGCCTCGCGGTCTCCGGTCCAGGTCACCGACGCGGTGTTCCGGGGCTTGCGGCCCCACAGCATTAGCAGCAGGTCCTCAGCGGTGCCGGAGAGCTCGGCGACCGGCTCACCGGGGCCGTAGGTCCACGAGTGGTCGGCGTCGGTGGCGGTGATTCGGACGGCCTGCTCGGGATGGGTGGCGAGACCCCTGGAGATCATGCGCAGCGCCATGGTGTCGAAGACCTCGGCGACACCGTCGGCGGCGAGCGCCACGTCCATCGGCTTCGCCGAGCCGAGGGCGTGCTCGGCGTCCCACCGGTGGATCAGCGTCTCCTGGGTGCGACGCCGAAGCCAGAACCCGACCGTGTGCGGCGGGGAGAACGTCCACGCGTGGGTCGAGGGATCGACCGACAGGGCCTCCACGAGCTCGTCCGCCGTCTTGGCGTACCAGGCCCTGAGACCGGCTGGGTCACGGGGTGCGGCACTCTCGTCATAGCCATCGCCACGGCCCTCTCGCGCTGCCGCGACGGCGAACAGGTTCCCCGCTCCCATGTGCACGGCCAGGTCCGCCAGTTTCCAGCTGCCGCAGTGCTCGACCGGAGCCGACAGGTCACCGTCCAGTGCGGTGCCGAACGCGTCCAGTTCACGCCGAAGATCAACCAGGTAGTCCACGGCGCGAAGATACAACCCACCGGTCTGCCGGGCTCAGGCGTGTTCGCCATGGAGGGCTGCCGGTGCGCCGGTTTCCTCTCCACCCGGCACCGCGACCGGCTCGCGGTTGCCCCTGAGGACGGCGAGGGCGAGGAGTACGGCCGCGAGGACGAGGGCGCCGCCGAGGGTCATGGCGAGCGCGTAGCCGTCGTTCAGGGAGGACGGCGAGACGGAGTGGCCCGTGCGGTGCTGGGCGGCGGTGCCGAGGGCGGCGAGGCCGAGGGACGCGCCGATCTGGCGTGAGCTGTTGAGCAGGCCGGACGCCGTCCCCGCCTCGTGCGCGGCGACCCCGGTGGTGGCGATCGAGACGATCGGGCCGAGGCAGATCCCGAACCCGACGCCGAGGACGATCGAGGGCCCGAGGACGTCCACCGCGAACGAGCCGTCCGGGCTGATCAGGCCGAGCCAGCCGAACCCCGCCGCCGTCACGAGACCACCCGTGACCAGCAGCGTGCGCGGGGCCAGCCGGTAGCCGAGCTTGACCGCGACCACCGACCCGGCGACCACGGAGAGGGCGAGCGGCAGGAACATGAGCCCGGTCGACGCGGCCCCGTGCCCGAGGATGCGCTGCAGGTAGAGCGAGACGAAGTAGAACGCCGAGGTCATGGCCGCGCCGACCAGCAGGTTGTAGACGTTGGCCCCGGCCACCGACCGGTTGGTGAACAGGCCGAGCCGGATCAGCGGCTCGCGCCGCGTCGTCCGCTCGACCAGGACGAACGCGGCGAGCAGGACGACGGCGGCGGCGAGCGTGACGAGCGTGGCGGACGACGTCCACGGGTGCCGGTCGATCCGGACGATCCCGAACACCAGCAGGGTCATGCCCGCCGTCGCGAGGACGGCCCCCAGCGCGTCCGGACGTCCGGCAGGCGAGGCCGCCGACCCGGACGCGACGCCGCGCCAGGCCAGCGCCGCCGCGATCACGACGATCGGGACGTTCACGAACATCACCCAGCGCCAGCTCGCGTACTCGGCGAGCAGCCCGCCGACCACCGCGCCGAGCGCGCCGCCGGACGCGTTCATCGCGCTCCAGATCCCGAAGGCCCGGACGCGTTCGCGCCCCGAAGGGAACGTCGCGGCCAGCAGCGCCAGCGCGGACGGAGCCAGCGCGGCGGCCCCGACACCCTGCGCGGCGCGCGCCGCGACGAGCTGCCCGGGGTCCTGCGCGAGGCCGCCGAGGAGCGACGCGATCCCGAACAGCCCGAGGCCGGACAGCAGGACGCGCCTGCGCCCGTACCGGTCGGCCGCCTTGCCGCCGAGCAGCAGCAACCCGCCGAAGGCGAGCGCGTACGCGTGGATCACCCAGGTCATCCCGGACGTGCTGAACCCGAGCCCGGCGGCGATCCGGGGCAGTCCGACGTTCACCACCGACAGGTCCAGCGACACCATGAACTGCACCACGGCCACCGCCGCGAGCGTGAGCCCCGGCCTTCCGTCCCTCACGAGAACCTCCCGCGCATCGACTTTGCGAACATGTTCCGAACGCGTTCGCAAAATAACACCGGGAACGCCGGCCCGTCCACCGCCCCGGGGCGCGCGGCCCTCCGGAGGGACGGCATGATGGGACCCATGTCCCGTCCCGCCACCTCGTCCGGCCGCACCGGCCGCCCGCCCCTGACCTCCCGCGCGGAGATCCTGAGGGCGGCCCACCGGCTCATCGGCCGCGAGGGCTGGGAGACCCTGACCATCCGGCGGCTGGCCGCCGAGCTCGGCATCGGCCCGACGACCCTGTACCGCCACATCAAGGACAAGGAGGACCTGCTCGTCCTCCTCCTGAACGACCATCTCGACCAGAGCGAACGGCCCGTGCTCCCGGACGACCCGAAGGAGCGCATCGTCGCCGCGGCGACCGCGATGCACGACGTCCTGGCGGACTGGCCCTGGGCCGCCGAGGTCCTCGCCGTGGACGGCTTCATCGCCCGCCTGGACGAATCCGCGCTGTGGATGGTCGAGGCCGTCCTGTCCGGGGCGTCCGACTGCGGATGCGGCCCCGAACAGGGCGTCGAGCTCTTCCGCAACCTCTGGTACTACACGGTCGGCGAGATCCTCGTCCGCGCTCGCAGCGCCCGCGTGGTGACGGACGAGGAGCGCCGCACCTTCGTCCGCCACTTCGACGCGTCCCGCACCCCGCACCTGGCCGCCGTCAGCAGCCGCTGGGGCGTCGTCGCAGGCCGCGACACCTACACCGCCGCGCTACGCGCCTTCGTGGACGGCCTGCTCGCCCAAGCCACCCCCACCCCCTAGCCGCCAGGCCATCTCCGCCCCTGGTCGCCGGGCCGTGCCGGTGGCCGTCCGGCCGCGCCGTTCGTCTGCCACGTCTTCTCGTGGTCGCATCGGCCACAAATCCGTCACTGTGCGGATGCAAACAGTCGCGAAGCGAAGCGTCCGGCGGCGGAAGGACCTGATGCTTGGGAGGTGAAAACCGAGGGGTTGGGATCGTGGTGAGCGCGCCTCGTCATGTCGCCTGTGTGATGGACGGGAATGGCCGCTGGGCCAGGCAGAGATGTCTTCCGCGGACAGCCGGGCACCGCGCGGCGGAGGCGGCGGTCATCGACGTCATCGAGGCGGCGCGGGCGTCGGGTGTGCGCTGGCTCAGCCTGTACGCCTTCTCCACCGAGAACTGGCGGCGGCCGAGCGACGAGATCGATTTCCTCATGGGCCTGGTGCGGCGGACGCTGCGCAAGCACGCGCTCTCCATGTGCGCCCGCGGCATCCGCTGCCGGTTCCTCGGCGTCTCGGATCCGCGCATCCCTCCGGGACTGGCGCGCGACATCGCCGACCTGGTGGAACTCACCCGGGACAACCGCGGGATGACGCTGACCGTGGCGTTCGACCACGGCGGACGCCGCGACATCGTCGAGGCCGCGCGGGCGCTGATCCGCGACCGGGTCCCCGCCGACCTGGTCACCGAGGAGAGCTTCGCCGAACACCTGCCGCATCCCGACACCCCGGACGTCGACCTGGTCATCCGGACGTCGGGGGAGCAGCGCATCTCCAACTTCATGCTCTGGCAGGTCGCCTACGCCGAATGGGTCTTCCCCGAGGTGCTCTGGCCGGATTTCCGGGCCGAGCATTTCCACGAATGCCTGCGCGCCTACCGGAACCGCGAACGACGGTTCGGTGACGTCCGGTCGCCGAATCCCATGGTGAAAGGGATCAGATGAGCGCTGAAACCGCCGTCGAACAGCCCGACATATCGATTCTGGGCCCCGACGCGCTGCTGAGCGAGTACTGCCAGGACGCCCGGTGGGGGCTGGCGGTCGTCCGCGCGACGGTGCTGGAGGCGGCGCATCCGCAGATCGGCGCGGCGCTGATCGAGAACTCCACCTTCGTCGCGCATCCGTGGCGGCGGGTGTTCAACACCCTGCTCAGCACGCAGCGCGTCCTGGACGCCGACACGCGCGTCCGCGACAAGGAGGCGGCGCGTCTCAACCGGCTGCACGCGCGCATCGCGGGCGTCGACCCGAAGGGCCGTCCCTACAACGCGATGGACCCGGACGCCCGCGCCTGGGTGGTCGCCTCCCTCTTCGAGTCGACCGTGAACCTGAGCCGCATGAGCGGCGTCACCATGAGCGCCGAGGACATGGAGCGTCTGTACGCCGAGTTCCGCGCGTTCCTGGTCCTGCTGGAAGGCAACGCCGACCATCTCCCCGCGACGGTCGAGGAGTTCTGGCCCTACTTCGAGGACGTCATCGAACGCGGCCTCGAGAACACCGAGGCGATGCGCATCATCCTGTTCGAGCTGTTCGGCCACATGCCCGCGCCGCCGCTGCTGCGCGGCCACCCCACGATCTGGGCCGCCGGACGCGTCATGGCCGGGCCCGTGATCTCCGAGTTCCTGAAGGGGACGCTGCCCGAGTCCATCCGGCAGCGGGCGGGCCTCGGGGAGTTGCCCGGCTCGCACGCGCTGGCCCGCGGCGTCTACATGGGGACGGGCGTCGCCGCCCGCGTCCTGCCGCAGTCCTGGACGCGGACCGACACCATGATCGGCCTCCTCGACCCCAGCCTGTCGAACGACGGCTCCGGATCCCAGCTGCTGTCGGCGCTGCGCCGCCAGCAGACCCGCGCCGCCGCCCTGATCCGCCTGCTCTCCCCGATCTCCGGCGACTCCTCGTCCTCCTCGGCAGGGAGCGCGGCGCGGTCGGCCGACCGGTTCTTCGCCGAGGTGCTCGACCAGACCGGCGACGGGTACGTGTCCTGGCCCGACATCGCCGCGATGGCCCGCGAGGTCGGGTCCCGCCTGGACCTGGACGAGGACACCGAGGAGCGCCTGTTCGAGGCGTACGCCGGCTGGTGGCGCGAGCTCGCGTCCGCCCTGGACGACGACGGCGACGGCCGCGTCAGCCGCGCCGAGTACGCCGCCGCCGCGTCCACCATGGCGAGCCCCGCGCTGGTCAGGGTCGCCGAGGTCCTCTTCGACGCGACCGACGCCGACGGCGACCAGTCGATCAGCGCGGTCGAGCACCGCGCCCTCTTCCGCACCGCGTTCTCCCGCGACGTGGAGACCACCGGCCAGGACGCCCGCTACTCGCGCAGCGAGTTCGTCCGCGAGTTCCTCGACTTCATGTCCGGCCGCCAGGGTTCCGCGGGTTACGAGTCCCTCCTCGCCCAGGCCTGACCCCCTCGCCCCGGACGCCGGTTCAGCCCTCCGCCAGGCGGGCGAACCGGCGTCCGCGCGTTCAGGTGGCGAGCCGTCGTGGACGGCCGGAGGCGGAGCGGAATCCGCAGGTCAGGCGGCGGCGACGAGGTCGTCGAGCCAGCGGGTGAGGCGGGCTCCCTGGGCGGTCATGACGTCCGGGTCGCGGAGGGCGTTGGCCAGCAGCGACATGCCCTGGTAGGCGCCGACGAAGGTGAGGGCGAGGCCGTCCGGGTCGTCCAGGCCGAGCTCGCGGAACTGCCGCGCGACCCAGGTCAGCAGCAGCCGGATGACGCGCCCGACCTCCTCGCCGAGCCCGCCGTCCTCGCGTTTGCCCAGCTCGGTGGCCAGGGAACCGGTCGGGCAGCCGTAGCGGGCGGCGGTGTCGCGCTGCCCCACCCACCCGTCGACCAGCGCCTTCAGGCGGTCGAGCGGGTCGGGCAGCGCGTCGAGTTCGGCGGTGACGGCGGCCAGGTTCCCGGCGTGCTCGGACAGGGCGGCCTCGACCAGGTCGTCCTTGGTCTTGAAGTAGTAGTAGACGTTCCCGACCGGCACGTCCGCGGCCCTGGCGATGTCGGCGATCGTCGTGCGCTCCGCGCCCTGGCGGTGGACAACCTCGGCGGCGGCGGCCGTGAGGCGCCTCCGCTTGTCGGTCCCGCGAGCCCTCGGTGAGTTGGTCACCTGACTGACTATAGACAGCCCCCGGTCCGGCCGTGCTAACGTCCTCCTCAGCAAGTGAGTCAGTCAGCTAACTAACTTTCGGAGGACGGCATGAGGATCGTGGTGACCGGAGCGACCGGCAACGTCGGCGGAGCCCTGGTGCGGACGCTGGCGGCGGACGGCGCGCAGGTGACGGCGACGTCCCGGAACATCACCGCGTCGGACGTCCCGGACGGCGTCCGGCACGTGCGTTCCGACCTCACCGACGCGGACGGCCTCCGTCCCGTCCTGGACGGCGCGGACGCGCTGTTCTTCCAGAACGGCGGAGGGAGCGCCCACCTGATCGACCCGCACGCCGTCCTCGACGCGGCCAAGGCGGGCGGCGTCCGGCGCGTGGTGCTGCTGTCCTCGCTCGGCGTGGCGACCCGTCCGGACTCGGCCTCGCACGGCGTCGTGACCAAGGCCATCGAGGACGCCGTCCGCGACTCGGGCCTCGACTGGACGATCCTGCGCCCCGGCGGCTTCAACTCCAACACCTACGCCTGGATCGAGTCCGTGCGCGCGTCGCGGACCGTCGCCGCGCCGTTCGGCGACGTCGGGCTGCCGACGATCGACCCGTCCGACATCGCGGCGGTCGGCGCGTCCGCCCTTCGCCAGGACGGTCACACCGGGCAGGTCTACGAGCTGACCGGGCCCGCCCTCGTCACGCCGAGGCAGCAGGCCGAGGCCCTCGCCGAAGCGCTGGGGGAGCCCGTCCGGTTCGTCGAACTGACGCGCGAGCAGGCCCTCGAACACATGCTGCGGTTCATGCCGGAGCCCGTGGCCGAGACGACGCTGTCCATCCTGGGGGAGCCGAACGAGGCCGAGCTGCGCGTCAGCCCGGACGTCGAGCGCGTCCTCGGCCGCGCCCCGCGCGCCTACGCGGACTGGGCGCGGGACAACGCCCCCGCCTTCCGCTGACGGTCAGCCCGCCGGGACGCGCGGGGTGAAGCCCATCGACTCGTAGAGGCCGCGGGCCCGGACGTTGTCCTCGGTGACGGCGAGGGACAGCACCTCGTGGCCCTGGTCGGCGAGGGCGTGCATGGACGCCGCGACCAGGCGGCGTCCGAGGCCGCGTCCGAGGTGGTCCGGCGAGGTGAACAGGTAGGCCAGCAGCGGGACGCCCTGCCACAGCGTGACCAGGGAGGCCGCCGCCGGACGGCCCTCGTCGTCCTCGGCGACGAAGGACGCCGTCGGCACGAACGTGCCGTGCTCGCCCCCGAACGTCAGCTCGATCTCGCTGGTCGCGGCGGCGACGTCGGCGCCCGCGTCGTCCTGGTCGGGCGTCCCCCGGTAGGCGTGCCACATCAGGTCGCCGAGCGCGGGGACGTCCGACGGCGTCGGGTTCCGAAGGCCGTGGCCCTCCAGCGCGGGCAGGACGTCCAGCTGCGCGTCGAGGCGGAACCGCCGCGGCTCCGCCTTCGCCGGTGACGGGGACAGGGCGGCGAAGGCTCGGTCGATGAGCGCGGCACGGTCGGCCGCGCCGTCGGTCCGGAGCCATTCGCGGGTCGCGGCGTCGAGGGCGGCGCCCGCGGCGGCCGTGAGCAGGTCGGCGGTGAAGGCGTCGAGACCCGCGCCCGGACGTTCGCGCAGCGCGGCGGCGACCAGGGCGCGCAGCTCGTCGCGCTTCTGATGCAGGCGGGCGCGCAGCGGCGGTGTCGTCTCGATGAGGCGCATGGCGTCCAGATCGCGCTGGGCGGTGTGGATGTGCGGCTCCCACTCGCCCAGGACGGCGCGCAGGCAGTCCCAGGCGTCCTCGTCGCCCGGACGCGCCCGGACCTCGTCCGCGATCTGTTCGGCGAGGTCCTCGACGTCCCCGAACAGGATGTCCTCCTTGGACGGGAAGTACCGGAAGAAGCTGCGCTTGGACAGCCCGGCGGCGGCGGCGATGTCCTCGACCGTCGTCGCCTCGTAGCCGCGTTCCACGAACATCCCGAGTGCGAGATCGGCCAGTTCCCGCCGCACCGCACGCCGCGTCCGCTCCCGCAGCCCCATCGTCTCCGCTCCGCTCATGCACCAAGGATACTTTATGTCACCATATGGCTAACATGACACTCGGTGACATGTACGGCGTCCAGTGCCGCCCCAAGGAGGATGACATGCACGGAAAAACGGTCATGGTGACCGGCGGGACGGCGGGAATCGGCCGGGAGACCGCGCGCGGCCTGGCCCTTCTCGGCGCGCGGGTGATCATCGTCGGACGGAACCCGGACCGCGCGAAGGACGCGGCGGCGGCCCTCACCGCCGAGACGGGCGCCGAGGTCACATCCCTGACCGCCGACCTCGCCCGGCTGGACGGCCTGCGCGGCCTCGCCTCCCGCTTCGCCGACGAGCACGACAGGCTGGACGTCCTGGTCAACAACGCGGGAGGCATGAGCCCCGAACGGCGGCTCACCGGGGACGGCGTGGAGTTCACCTTCGCGGTCAACGTCCTCGCGCCGTACGCCCTCACCCGCCTGCTGCTGCCGCGGCTCCGGGCGGCGGACGCGGCGCGCGTCGTCAACCTGACCGGCGGCCTCCCGGACGGGACGATCGACCCCGCCAACCTCCAGGCCGAGAAGCGGTTCCTGGGCTGGACGTTCGCGCACTACAACCAGGCCAAGACGGCGCTCATGGCGATGAGCCACCGGTTCGCCGCGCGCCTGGAACAGGAGGAGATCACCGTCAACGTCGCCTACCCGGGCCACGCCTACACGCCGGGGAACCGGGCGACGCCGGTGCGAGCCTTCCCGTACCTGTTCCGGCCGGTCGCGCCCCTGATCAGGCTCGTCGGCCCGCTCCTGCTGTCGGACCGCGCGAAGTCGGCGCGCTCCAGCCTCTACCTGGCCTCGAGCCCCGAGGTCCAGGGACGCACCGGCCTCTACGTCGACGCCAGGGCGCGTCCCGCGACCTGGCCGGACGGCGCTCTGGACCCGCGGGCCCAGGACGCGGTCTGGGATCTCTGTGAACGCCTCACCGCCCTGACCGCCTGACGGCCCCGCGCGCCCGGCACGTGGTGTGATCAGGGCGCCGACGTGCCGGGACGCGCCACGGCGGCGTGGTGGTCAGCCGGAGCCGGTCTCCTCGGGCCCCTCGGTGAGACGCTGGAGGTAGTTCTGCTCGCCGAGCATCTCGACCAGGCCGAGCTCGGTCTCCAGGTAGTCGATGTGCTCTTCCTCGTCCTCGAGGATCTCCTCGAAGAGCCGCGCGGACGTGATGTCCCCGCGCGAGCGCATGAGCTCGATGCCCGGACGCAGCCGCGCGACGGCCTCCAGCTCGATCTGCAGGTCGGAGCGGAGCTGCTCGAGGATCGTCTGCCCGATGCGGAGCGTGCCGATCTTCTGGTAGTTCGGCAGGCCCTCCAGGAAGAGGATCCGCTCGGTCAGCCGCTCGGCGTGCCGCATCTCGTCGAACGACTCGTCCCGGCTCTTCTTGGCCATCCGGTCGAAGCCCCAGTCCTGCTGCATCTTCGAATGCAGGAAGTACTGGTTGATCGCGGTCAGCTCCGCGGTGAGCTGCTCGTTGAGCAGCGCGATGATGTCCTTGTCGCCTTCCATGGGCGCCATGGTTCCACGACGCTCCGTGATCGAACAGCCTCAGGCGGCGGTGTCGCGCAGCCAGCGCGAGCGCACCGGCGCGAGCACCCGCTCCGCCGGAACCAGCACCTCGGACGGCGCGGGCCCGGTCGCCCCGCACGCGGGCGCGTCCACGGCGCGCGGCGGCTGAGCCGCGCCCTGCGTGATCGCGTTCACGACGCACGCGGACTGGGCGGCGGCGGAGGCGGCCTCGGCGTCCTGCCGCTCGGCCTCGGCCTCGGCGGGGACGCCGAGGGGCGGGACCGGGGCGTCGGCCGGGAGGACGGGCGGAAGGGGCCCGCCGGTGATGGCGTCGACCAGGTCGGTGGCCGTCTGGACCTCGCTGACCAGCGAGTACAGTCGGCGGGTGCAGGACCCGCAGCCGGGCTTCCAGCCGCAGGCGTCCTTGACCTCGCGGACTCCGCGGCAGCCGCCGTCGAGCATGCAGCCGCGCACGTCATCCTCGGTGACGGCGTTGCAGACGCAGACGTACATGCGGGCGGGAGCCTCTCCGGGAGTCAGGTAAGGGCAGCCTCATTAAGGTAAGGCAAGCCTAAATGTAGGCGACGGATGCCCGGTCTGGCCAGTCCCGTCCCGAACGGTGTGATCTAACCCTCAGCGGGAAAGGGTCCCTCCCAGCGACGGGAGGGGTGGCCGGTGGCGCACGGATGGCCCGGCGGGAACGGTCTCCAGAGGCCCGGCGAGGACGGTCCCGAGCGGGCACGCGAGGACGGTCGCCAGGGCCCCGGTGAAGAGGGCCGGAAGGGGAGCCCGGACGTGCCGTCCGGGACGTACCGCCTCCAGTTCCACCCGCCGCGCTTCCGCTTCGCCGAGGCGGCGGCGCTCGCGCCCTACCTCAAGGACCTCGGCGTCTCCCACGTCTACCTGTCGCCGGTCCTCCAGGCCGCGCCCGGCTCCACGCACGGCTACGACGTCGCCGACCACGGCCGGATCTCCGCCGAACTCGGCGGCGAGGACGCGTTCGCCGGGATGGTCGGACGCTTCCGGTCCCAGGGCCTGCGGGTGCTGCTCGACATCGTCCCGAACCACATGGCGTTCCATGGACCGGCCGTCGAGTCCGTCCTCGCGGACGGCCCGAAATCCCCGTACGCGCACTGGTTCGACGTGGACTGGGACGCGGGCGCCGGACGGCTCGTCCCACCCGGTCAGGGCGAACCCAACTACCGCCGCTTCTTCGACATCTCCGGCCTGATCGCCCTCCGCCAGGAGGATCCGGACGTGTTCGACGCCACGCACGCGCTGGTCGTCCGGCTCGTCCGGGACGGCCTGGTGGACGGCCTCCGCGTCGACCACCCCGACGGGCTCGCCGACCCCCGGGCCTACCTCCGCCGCCTCTCCGACCGCCTCGACGCCGACCGGGACGACCGCCGCTGGGTCCTCGTCGAGAAGATCACCGCGCCCGGCGAGGAGCTGCCCGCCGGATGGGTCTGCGCGGGCACCACCGGCTACGACGCGCTCGGCATGGTCGGCGGCCTGTTCCTGGATCCGGCCGGGGAAGCGCCCCTGACCGAGATCCACGCGCGTTTCACCGGCGGATCGACGACCTTCGCGGAGGTCGAGCGGGAGTCCCGCCGGTACGCGGCCGAGATCACCCTGCGTCCGGAGATCGACCGGCTGCACCGCGTCCTGGTCCGGACGCGGCCCGCCGACGACCCGGACGCCCTGCGCGAGGCGCTCCTCGAACTGCTCGTGGCGATCAAGGTCTACCGCGCGTACGTCGTCCCCGGCGCAGGGCCGTCCGACCAGGCGCTCCGCGTGCTCGGCGAGGCGGAGAGGCGGTGCCGCGCGCCGCTCGTCCCGGTCGTCGTCCGCGAGGCCCTCTACGGCGACGCGGAGTTCGTCGTCCGGTTCCAGCAGGTCAGCGCGGCGCTGGCGGCGAAGGGCGGCGAGGACACCGCGTTCTACCGCTGGTCGCGCCTGTCCGCGCTGAACGAGGTCGGCGGTGACCCGGCGCGCGTCGCCGTCCCGCCCGCCGAGTTCCACGCGTTCTGCCGCCGCGTCGCCGCCGACCGGCCGCTGACCATGACGACCCTGTCCACGCACGACACCAAGCGCCAGGAGGACGTCCGGGCGCGGCTGGCCGTCCTCGCCGAGGTCCCGCACACCTGGGAGGCCACGGTCACGGCCTGGCGCGCGAAGACCCGCCACCCAACGGCCGCATGCCCACTGGAACCGGACCTCGAATACCTCCTGTGGCAGACGCTCGTCGGCGCCTGGCCGATCACCGAGGAGCGGGTGCGCGGTTTCCTGGTCAAGGCCATGCGCGAGGCCAAGACCGCCACGAACTGGATCACCCCGGACGAGGCGTACGAACAGCGGGTTCTCGACCACCTCCACGCCCTCCTGAACTCCGGCCTCGCGGACGAGATCTCCCGTTTCGTCGCCCGCCTGGAGCCCCGGACCCGCGTGAACGTGCTGGGCCAGAAGATCGTCCAGCTGACCATGCCCGGCGTCCCCGACCTCTACCAGGGCTGTGAGCTGGCCGGACGCGCCCTGGTCGACCCCGACAACCGCCGTCCGGTCGACTACGGACGCCGCCGCGCCCGCCTCACACGCCTCGACAACAACGGCGTCCCCGGCGGTCTCGACGACGAGAAACTGCTGGTCACGTCCCGTGCGCTCCGCCTGCGCCGCGACCATCCGGCCTGGTTCGCCCCGCCCAGCCCGCACGAGCCGCTGACCGCCGTCGGCCCGGCCGCCGACCATGCCGTGGCCTTCCGCCGGGGACGCGCCGTGACCGTCGCCACCCGCCTGCCCGCCACCCTGGAACGCCGTGGCGGCTGGGCGTCCACGCTGCTGGACGCGGGCGGCGACGGCCCCTGGCACGACGTCCTCACCGGCTACGTCCACCACGGCCCGCTGCTCGACCTGGCCGCCGTCCTGGACCGCCTGCCCGTCGCCCTTCTCGTCCCCGAGGGGCAGGCATGACGCGTTTCTCCGTGTGGTCCCCGTCCGCCCGAAAGGTCTCCGTCGCCGTCCTGGCGCCGGGTTTCCCGCAGGTCGTCCCCATGACCCCCGCGGCGGACGGCTGGTGGACGGCGGACGTCCCCCACGCCGTCCACGGCACCGACTACGGCTTCCTCCTGGACGAGCGCGACGACGTCCTCCCCGACCCGCGCTCCGCCTGGCAGCCGCGCGGCGTCCACGCCCCCGGCCGCGTTTACGACCACACCCGTTTCCGCTGGTCGGACGGCACATGGCGAGGCCGTCCCCTCGCCGGATCGGTGCTCTACGAACTCCACGTCGGCACGTTCACGCCCGAGGGCACCCTCGACGCCGCCGCCGCGCGCCTCGACCACCTCGTCCACCTGGGCGTGGACGTCGTGGAGCTGATGCCCGTCGCCGCGTTCTCCGGCGACCGCGGCTGGGGCTACGACGGCGTGTGCCTGTGGGCCGTCCACGAGCCCTACGGAGGCCCGGACGCACTGAAACGCTTCGTCGACACCGCGCACGCACGAGGACTCGCCGTCGTCCTGGACGTCGTCTACAACCACCTCGGACCGTCCGGGAACCACCTCAGGGAATTCGGCCCGTACTTCACCGACGCGTCCACCACCCCCTGGGGCGACGCGGTCAATTTCGACCAGCCGGGCTCGGACGGCGTACGCGCGTTCGTGGTCGAGAACGCCCTCATGTGGCTCCGCGACTTCCACCTGGACGGCCTGCGCCTGGACGCCGTCCACGCCATCCGCGACCAGCGGGCCGTCCACATCCTGGAGGAGCTGTCGGCCGCCGTGGACGCCCTGGCCGCCCGCCTCGGTCGCGGGCCGTTCCTGGTCGGCGAGTCCGACCTGAACGACCCGCGGTCGATCACCCCGCGCGAGGCGGGCGGCCACGGGCTCACCGCCCAGTGGGACGACGACGTGCACCACGCCCTGCATGCGCTCCTCACCGGCGAACGCCAGGCGTACTACGCCGACTTCGGATCCACCCGCACCCTCGCCAAGGCCCTGACCTGCGCGTTCGTCCACGACGGCTGCTACTCGGCGCACCGTGGCCGCCGCCACGGCCGTCCGGTCGACCGGGCCCGCACCCCGGC
This sequence comes from Actinomadura oligospora ATCC 43269, assembly GCF_000518265.1. Lineage (GTDB taxonomy): Bacteria > Actinomycetota > Actinomycetes > Streptosporangiales > Streptosporangiaceae > Spirillospora > Spirillospora oligospora. Next base: position 187,455 of record NZ_KI912410.1, read on the forward strand.
CCACCGCTTCGTCGTCTCGCTCCAGAACCACGACCAGATCGGCAACCGCGCCACCGGCGACCGCCTCTCGGACCGAGAGGGACGCGGGCTCTCACTCGAACACCTCAAGATCGGCGCGGCGCTGCTGCTCCTCGGGCCGTTCACGCCGATGCTGTTCATGGGCGAGGAGTGGGGCGCGTCCACACCGTGGCGCTACTTCACCGACCACCGCGAACCGGACCTCGCCCGCGCCGTCACCGAGGGCCGCCGCCGCGAGTTCGCCGCCCACGGCTGGGACGGCGAGGTTCCCGATCCACAGGCTGTGGAAACTTTTCTGCGCTCCGTCCTCGACTGGACGGAACCGGACACCGGACACCATCGCGACCTGCTGGACTGGTACCGCGCGCTGATCGCCCTCCGCCGCGCGCACCCCGAGTTCACCGACCCGGACCTGACCCGCGTCCACGTCGAGACGGGCGACACCTGGCTGATCATGCGCAGGGGACGTTTCCGGGTGGCCGCCAACCTGGGCGACGGCACCCTCGACCTCGGCCCCGCCGAACTCCTGCTCGCGTCCGGGAAGGAGGTCGACGATCGAACGGTCAGCGTGCGGGGGACCGGGGTCGCGGTGGTGGCCGGCGGTGGCGTTCGAGAGCCGAGGTGACGGGCGGACCGCCGCGGCGGCGATGGCGCTCCGACCAGAGCGTCCAGACGGCCAGGGCCGACAGCAGCCCGCTGAGGACGAGCAGCAGGTGCGTCCAGCGCCCCCAGCCGCCGATGCCGCCCTCCACCAGAGGTATGCCCCAGGTCATGGCATAGGTGACTCCGAGCACATTGGCGACACCTTCGGCAAGCGCGTACCACCACACTCGACTTCGGGTATCCGCAAGGAATCCGGCGGACCCTCCGAGTGACATCAGCATGGCAAGGATCAGACAAACGCCAACATAAGGCGCATGCTCGAAACCATCGGGCACCAGCAGAAACTGGACGGCGCCGAGCAGCACGAAAAGCATCGCGCCCACCGGCCGCGCCACGGCCGGGTCGAGGGGCGGCACGTGCGTATACCTCCGGAGACAAGAAGAATGTGTGCATTCGAGGATGTACTACGAGTGGCAAACCGCAGGTCAAGAGCGCGGCGGTAGCCAGGAAACGTTCATGAATGGCCATACGATCGGTTCATGACCTCAGTACTGCTCGCCGAGGACGACACGTCCATCTCCGAGCCTCTCGCCCGCGCGCTGCGGCGCGAGGGGTACACCGTCGAAGTCAGCCCGGACGGCCCACAGGCCCTGGAGCGGGCCCTCGGCGGAGGCGTCGACCTGATCGTGCTGGACCTCGGCCTGCCCGAGCTGGACGGTCTGGAGGTCGCCCGCCGGGTCCGCGCGGAGGGCCACGGAGTACCGATCCTGATCCTGACCGCCCGGGCCGACGAGGTGGACACCGTCGTCGGCCTGGACGCCGGGGCCGACGACTACGTGACCAAGCCCTTCCGGCTCGCCGAGCTGCTCGCCCGGGTCCGGGCGCTGCTGCGCCGCGGCAGCACCGAGACGCCCATCGTCCAGGGCGTCCGGATCGACGCCGAGTCCCGCCGCGCCTGGATGGGCGACCAGGAGCTCCAGCTCACCACCAAGGAGTTCGACCTGCTCCGCGTCCTGGTGCGGGACGCCGGGAAGGTCGTCACCCGCGAACAGATCATGCGCGAGGTGTGGGACACCAACTGGTGGGGTTCCACGAAGACCCTCGACATGCACATCTCCTGGCTACGCCGCAAACTCGGCGACGACGCCGGCAGCCCCCGCTACATCACCACCGTGCGGGGCGTCGGCTTCCGGTTCGAACGCGGCGACTGACCGGCCCGCCGATCGGCGCGCGCACCGCGGGCCGATCGGCGGCCGACTCGCCCCGCACGCCCCAGAACACCGACCACGCTCAGAGCGCCGCCCACGTTCGGAACGCCGTCCAGGCCCAGAACACCGAGCGCCGCGCACACGCCGGGCGGGACACGCGTCCATCGTGATCCGCACACGGCGAACCGGCCACCTCCGACCGCGCCACCTCCGACCGCGCCACCTCCAATGGCCCCGGTCGGCGGCCACGTCCCGGAGACCATGCCCAAGGCCCACGTCCAGAGGCGGGCGGTCGGGGCCGACACGAAGCCATCCCAACAGAACAAGCCCGCCGAGCGACCCGCGCGCACGGTATGAACCACCGCACCGGCCGCGCGGGTGCGAGCCAGGTGATTTGGGTGGAGCGCATACGCTGCGTGAGGAACGCTGAGCGCATCCGCCGTCCTCGTGTGTCCCCTGGGGCGCACGGGGTCTCCCTGTCACGCCAGACCGTCACGCGCGCCCGCATGCCGCCCGCGCGGCCCGCTCACGCGTGCCGGACACGCCGCCCTCAGGGGCACGTGAGTTCCGTCCGCGTGGTGCGCGGACTCCCTCCGCGCACCACCGTGCTTCCCACCACCGTGTTTCCCACCACCGTGTTTCCCACCACCGTCCGCATCGCCCGGGGGAACTGTCCCCTCCGGCACCGTGGATCTCGTCCAACCCGTACGGGGGCCGGGCCGTCCCGAGCGGTTCCGGCGCACCGCCTCTCTCCGAGGAGGCCCGATGAGGCGCCGACTGCTCCTGTCGACGCTCGCCGTGGCGATCGTCGCGATTCTGCTTCTCGGCATACCCCTCGCCTACGCCACGAACAAGCTCATCTACGAGGAGGCCCGGCAGTCGCTCGAACGCGAGGCGTCGTCCATCGTCGGCGGCGTCGGCTTCAGCCTGGAGTCCCGCCAGCCCATCACCCGCGACAAGATCGCGCAGGAGTACCCCGGCCGGTACATCGTGATCACCCTGCCGGACAACCGGACCATCGCCGCGGGCACGCCGCCGCGCCGTATGGCGGGCCAGCTCACCGCAACCGCGACCGTGTCCGGCGTGCACGTCCAGGTGTCACAGCCCGCACAGCAGGTCCGGGACGAGGCGCTCCGGCAGATGCTGCTGATCGGCAGCCTCGCCGCGCTCGGCGTCGCGGTGACCGTCGGCCTGGCGATGTTCCAGGCCCGCAAGCTCACCCTTCCCCTGGTCGACCTCGCCGAGACCGCCGACCGGCTCGGCACCGGGAACGCCCGGCCGCGCCGCCGCCGGTACGGCATCCCCGAGGTGGACCGGGTCGCCGAGGTCCTCGACGACAGCGCCGTCCGGATCGCCGACCTGCTCGCCGCCAGCCGTGAGTTCGCCTCGGACGCCAGCCACCAGCTGCGCACGCCGCTGACCGCGCTGACCATGCGGCTGGAGGAGATGATCGAGGCCGCCGACTACCCCGACGTCGTCCGGGAGGAGGGCGCGGCGGCCATCGCGCAGACCGAGCGCCTGGTCGCGGTGGTCGAGCAGCTGCTCGCCCGCGCCCGGCACGACCGGACGGGCCTGGCGGTCGCCGCGCCGATCGACCAGATCATCGAGCAGCAGGTCGAGGAGTGGCGGCCGATCTTCCGCCGGGACGGCCGGGACATCCGGATCATCGGCGAGCAGGGCCTGGTCGGCATGACCACGCCCGAGGGGCTGTCCCAGATCGTCGCGACGCTGCTGGACAACTCCCTGGTTCACGGCGACGGCGTCGTCACGATCAACACCAAGCAGGGCGCCGCCTCGGTCGTGGTCGAGATCGGCGACCAGGGCGCGGGCATCGCGGCGGACCTGGAGCCCCGGATCTTCGAGCGGAGCGTCAGCGGCGGCCACGGCACCGGCCTCGGCCTCTACCTGGCCCGTTCCCTGGCGGCGGTGGACGGCGGGCGGCTCGAGCTGATCCAGCCCCGCCCGGCCACCTTCGGCATCTTCCTGCGCCAGGCGTCCGAGGCGCGCCTCGCCGAGGAACGCGTGGTCATCGGCCCCGTCTGACCCCCGCCGTCCTGCTCTCCCGGGCCCGCGCCACGGGGGCGGGCGTCAGTGGGTGCGGGTGAACTCGGCCAGGCCCTCGGGCTGCGGGCGGGACGGCTCGAGCGGCGTGGTGAGGTCGCCGGCGGTGCCCTCGGCGTGGGCGGCGGAGGCGTCCGGGAGGCCCGTGGCGGCGGTGACGGGCGGCGCGTCCTCGGGCAGGAAGACCCACTTCTTGTAGGCCCAGTAGCGGAACAGCGTCGCGACCGCGGTGCCGATGATCAGGGACGCGTTGTAGGCGATCCAGCCGCGCTGGTCGAGGACGAACTTGGTGAAGCCCTGGATGAGCCAGGTGATCAGCAGGCCGACGCCGTTGAGGACGAAGAAGGTGACGTACTCGCGGCCCATGCCGCTCTGCTCGCGGTGCCGGAAGGTCCAGTAGCGGTTGGCGAGGTAGGAGAACGTCGCGGCGATCACCGTGCCGACGCCGGTGGAGGTCAGCTCGCCGACGCCGAAGCCGACGTGCAGCAGGTTGCCGACGCCCGTGGTGATCACGAACGCGAGGGCGCCGATGCTGCCGAACTTCGCGAGCTCGTGCACGATGTGCGCGAACCGTCGGTAGAGACTGGCGACAAAGCTCACGTAGGGGACCCGTCCTTCCGGACCTCGGCTACAGGCGGTGCGGTCGGCGGCGACTGGGCGCGGGCTCCGTGACTCCGGCCGGTGCGCGAACCGTCGAGGCATATCGAGGATAGACGCACGTGGCGTCTGAGGCGTCAGAACATGAACGTTTCACCGTACCCGCCCAATCACCTTGTATGCCCCGCACTCGCCAGGTTTCACGGGGTTGGACGTACGGATTGTCCAAAGAGTTCGCACAAGTCGATTTCCGTCCAGGTCCGAGCGTCCCCGCCGCCCGCGCCCTATACCCTTCTCTGCGTGAGAGACGCAGCTCAGAGCGGTACCGCGGGCCGCACCCCCGTGGTCGGCATGGCCGGAGGCGGGCAGCTCGCCCGGATGACCCAGCAGGCCGCGATCGCGCTCGGCGTGTCGCTGCGGGTCCTGGCCGGGTCGGCGGACGACTCGGCGGCCCGGGTGACGCCCGGCACGGCCGTCGGGGACGATCGTTCCGAGGCCGACCTGCTGGACTTCGCCGCGGGTTGCGACGTGATCACCTTCGACCACGAGCACGTCCCCGGCCCGCACATCGCGGCCGTCGAGGCGTCCGGGGTGCCGTGCCGTCCGGGCGCGGACGCGCTCCGGCACGCGCAGGACAAGCTGGTCATGCGGGAGCGGCTGAGCGATCTCGGCGCGCCCTGCCCGGCGTTCGCCGCCATCCCGGACGAGGCGGCCCTCAAGCGGTTCGCCGGGGAGCACGGCCTGCCGCTCGTCCTGAAGACGACCCGGGGCGGCTACGACGGCAAGGGCGTCTGGGTGGTCAAGGACCTGGACGACCCCGCGGTCGCCGAGCTGCTGGCCCAGGACGTCCCGCTGATGGCCGAGGAGATGGTCTCCTTCCGCCGCGAGATCGCCGCCCTGGTCGCGCGCTCGCCCTACGGGCAGGGCGCCGCGTACCCGGTGGTCGAGACCGTCCAGGAGGACGGGATCTGCGTCGAGGTGATCGCGCCCGCGCCCGGCCTGTCCGCCGACCGCGCCGAGCAGGCGCAGCGCCTCGCCCTGGACATCGCCGACAAGCTGGGCGTGACCGGGCTGCTCGCGGTCGAGCTGTTCGAGACCGAGGACGGCCTGCTGGTCAACGAGCTGGCGATGCGTCCGCACAACTCCGGCCACTGGACGATCGACGGCGCCCGCACCTCCCAGTTCGAGCAGCACCTGCGCGCCGTCCTGGACCTGCCGCTCGGCGCCACCGAGCCCAACGCCCGCTGGACGGTCATGGCGAACGTCCTCGGCGGCGACGACCCGGACCTGTACTCCCGCTACTTCCACGTGATGGCGCACGACCCGGGGGTCAAGGTCCACTTCTACGGCAAGCACGTCCGGCCGGGACGCAAGATCGGGCACGTGACCGTCCTCGGCGACGACCTCGCCGACCTGCGCGAACGCGCCCGGCACGCCGCCGACTTCCTGCGCTGGGGTCCGGCCATGGACGACCGCGCGACGAGCATCGAGGAGAAGCCGAATGAGTGAACCCGTCGTGGGCGTCGTGATGGGCAGCGACTCCGACTGGCCCGTCATGAGGCTCGCCGCCGAGGCCCTGGACGAGTTCGACATCCCCTTCGAGGCGGACGTCGTGTCCGCGCACCGGATGCCGCACGAGATGATCGCCTACGGCGCGGACGCGGCGTCCCGCGGCCTGAAGGTGATCATCGCGGGGGCGGGCGGCGCGGCGCACCTGCCCGGCATGCTGGCCTCGGTCACGCCGCTGCCGGTGATCGGCGTCCCGGTCCCGCTGAAGTACCTGGACGGCATGGACTCGCTGCTGTCGATCGTCCAGATGCCCGCGGGCGTCCCGGTCGCGACCGTCGCCGTCGGCGCGGCCCGCAACGCCGGGCTGCTGGCCGCCCGCATCCTCGCCGCGCACGACGAGGACCTGCGGGCGCGGATGGAGTCGTTCCAGCAGGAGCTGAAGGCCCAGGCGCAGGCCAAGGGCGCCCGCCTCCGCGCATCCCTCTGACCACCGGGCCGGACCGGCTCAACGGTCGGAAGGGCGGGGTCAGCGCTTCAGGAGGTCGATCACGCCGGTGGTGCCCTCGTCGGGGTGGCCGCCCGCGAGGCGGCGTTCCATGAGCGCCATGAACGGGGAGACGAGCTCGGCGCTGACGCCCTGGTCCTCGGCCGTCCGCAGCAGCGTGGCGTTGGCCTGGACCATCATCGCCAGGTTGGACGTCACGCCGAGCGTGTAGTCGCCGCTCTCGAGCTGCGCGGCGACGCCGTGCGCGTAGCCGGTCATGCCGGTCAGGAACTCGACCAGCGGTCCCGCGAACTCCGTCGGCGGGACGCCGCTGTCGCGCATGAGCGCGAACGCGTGCGCGATGCCGCCGAACATGCCGGTCATCGCGCTCAGCAGCGCCACGTCGTGCAGGGACGCCGAGCCGGGGTCCTCGCCGACGTACCGCGTCCCCGCCGGGACGGCCAGCGCCTCGCGCCGCTCCTCGAACAGCGCGCCGGAGCCGCTGTAGAACACGTACGCGCCGGACTCCGGAACGCCGATCATCGGCGGGACGGCCATGATCCCGCCGTCCAGGTAGCGGGCGCCTCGCGCGACGGCCCACGTGGCGCGTCCCCGGGCCTGCTCGGGGGTGCCGGTGGTGATGTTGACCAGGTCCTTTCCGTTGAGGTCGGCGTCCGCCAGGGCCTCGGCGACGGACGCGTCGTCCAGCAGGCAGGCGACGACGAGCGGGCTCGCGGCGACGGCCTCGGCGGCGGACGCCGCGACCGTCGCGCCCTCGGCGGCGAGCGGCTCGGCGCGGCTCGCGGTGCGGTTCCAGACGGTGAGCTCGTGTCCGGCTGCGAGCCAGGCGCGGGCGACGGCCGTGCCCATCGCCCCGAGGCCCAGCAGAGTGATCTTCGTGGTGTCGTTGCTCATGCGATCCAGCGTGGCCGTTGGTTCGTGATGCGAACAGTACGCACTTCAAGGTGCGTGGTTACCCTTGCGTTAGTGACCAGGTGGGGGGCGGGATGCGGGAACTGCGGCGGCCGGGGGCGTTTCACTGCGGGCTGGACGCGGCGATGGACGTCGTCGGCGGCAAGTGGAAGGTGTCCATCCTGTGGGCGCTGGGCGAGCGCGTGCACCGCTTCGGCGAGCTGCGCCGGGCGCTGCCGGGCGTGACCGAGAAGGTGCTGGCCGCGCAGCTGCGCGAGCTCGTCGAGGACGTCATCGTGCACCGCGAGGTCCTGGACGAGGTGCCGCCGCGCGTCGAGTATTCCCTGACCCCGCGCGGCGCCGCCCTCAACGCGGCCCTGGCCCCGCTGGGCGCCTGGGGGAGCGAACACGTCCTCGGCCGGGCGCCCGAGCCCGCCGCCAGCGGGACGTGAGTAGTTGCTAGCGGCGGTCAGCCGGGGTTAGCGGTGGTTAGCGGCGGCGGAAGAGGCCGCGCCGTTTGTTGGCCGTCGGCTTGGCCTCGCCGCTCGCCAGCAGGAGGGCGGCGGTGGCCCGCAGGAACTCGCCCGGGTCGGTGGACATGTCCGTCAGGTGCAGGTGGTGGCCCTCGGGCGTCCACTCGCCGAGGATCGCGCCGGGCTCGTGCGTGATCGGGTCGACCGCGTACTCGAGGGTGAAGAAGCGCGTGGCCGCCGACCCGGACGGCCGGACCATCGCCGCGAAGTACGCCTCGGCCGCCGCGACCGGCTCGGGCAGGGTGACCAGCATCAGCCGGTCGCCGTTCAGCTCGATGAGGTTCCCGCGCAGGCCGTCGGACGGGAGGCGCTCGTCGGCGGGCAGGTCGTCGCCGACGTCCCGCCAGGTCTTCGCCAGCATGCCCGTGACGTCCCCGGCCGGGGTGGTGTCGAGGAGCGTCGGGCCGTACTCCTCCGACACCTGCCGCAGCACCGTGTGGACGAAGTGGTAGTGGTGCCTGCGGAAGCCCACCGGGTCGGCCACGGGCTCGGGGATGTCGCCGAGCATCGCGCGGAACCCGTCCGGGAAGTCGAACGTCAGGGACCGTCCGTTGATCTCGGTGAGCTGCGCGCTCTCGCCGCCGCGCCACCAGTAGACGTGCGGGCTGAGCCGCGTCTCGGACGCGCCGAACAGGGCGGCGGTGTCCTCGGCCATCGCGGCGAGCGCGGTCAGGACCGTCCCGCCACTGATCGGGTGCAGCAGGATGTGGAACTTGTCCGGAATGGTGAACAGCGCGCCGTCGTCCGGGACGGGCCGGCCGGTCAGCTGCCGCGCCACGTCGTCCAGCACGAGGACGCGGCTCGCGGTGAACGCGTTCGGCCCGGTCATCACGTGGTACGTGCCGCCCTTGTCGGCGTGCACGACCTCGTGCTTGCCGACCGGCATCGCGCGCAGGTTCCGGAACGCGAGCTCGAGCTGCTCCTCGGGCCCGCCGAGCGCGTTCAGCGACGCCTCGTCCAGCCCCTCGTCACCGTCCACCGCGATGACCATGTGCAGGCCGGGCAGCACCTCGGGGACGCTCTCGGGCGGGTCGTACAGCTCCTCCGCCGGGAGCAGGAGCCCGTAGAGCCTGCCGCGCAGTCCGTCCTCGGCCATCCCCGCCCGCCTTCCGTCGCCGATGATCAGTATGCGCCCATTATCGAGCCGATCACCCTGGTTTCTCCCGGCGGAGGCGGGGCCGTCCGCGACGCTCAGCGGCGGAGCGCCCACTCGACGCCGGGGCAACGGTCCATGACGACGTCCAGACCGGCCTCCCGGGCGCGCCGCGCGGCGTCCTCGTCGACCACGTCCAGCGGCATCCACACCGCCTTCGCCCCGGCCGCGATCGCCTCGTCCACGACCGTCCCGGCCTGCTCGGCCCGCCGGTAGATCCCGACCACGTCGATCTCTCCCGGCACCTCGGCGAGCGACGCGAACCCGCGCTCGCCGAGCACCTCCTCGGCCGCCGGATGCACCGGCACGATCCGCTTGCCGCGCCCCTGCAGCAACCGCGCCTGGCTGTAGGCGTCCCGCTCGGGATTGTCCCCGAGCCCGACGAACACCCAGGTCCGCGAGTCGTGCAACAACCGCTTGATCACCTGCTGGTCAGCGAACTCCGCACTCATGCCCCCCACAACCCCGCGCCCGCCCGCCCGATTCCACCCGATCCAACGACCATCCCCTGACCCGCTCTCCGAACCCGCACCGCAACGGCCCACCTCACCGCTGTCCTCCCCGGACGCTGAGCAGGTCGCCGGGCTGGCAGTCCAGCACCTCGCAGAGGCGGGTCAGCGTCGAGAAGCGAATCGCCCGCGCGCGACCGTTCTTGAGCACCGACAGATTCACCACCGAGACGCCGACCAGCTCGGACAGTTGCGTCAACGTCATTCCGCGCGCCTCCAGCAACGTGTCGAGATGGACCTCGACGGCGTGCTCGTCGCCGCTCACACCGTTCCCTCAAGGTCCTCGCGCATCCGCACGCCCATCCGCAGGATCCTGGCGACGGCCAGCAGGCCCGCACCCGTGATGATCAAGCTGAACTGGACGTCGATCCAGCCGAGGGGATTGACCTCGGGGTTCTTGTACATGCTGTCGATCAGCGACCTCCGCGCGCCCTCCTCGACCGTCATGGCGACGAGGCCGCCGATCGCGAGCCACCAGCCGAGGACCTGGAGGCGCCGGACGTTGCCCAGGTGGAACGGGCCCGCCTTGGCCGCGTGCCGCACGAGCCGCCAGAGCAGCAGGATCGCCGTGAAGTAGAGGACGAAGGACGGCAGCTGGGTCGCCACGTTCAGCGCCCTCGTGCCGATCGGCGCGTTGTTCACGCAGAGGCTGAGCCCGCTATGGCTGACCGCCACTCCAGGGCTGAACAGCGGCGGAACCTGGTCACCGGCGCTGCCGAACGTGTTGGTCTCGTCCTGGACGCAGATGTCGCGCTCGCCGAAGCCGAGCATGCTGCCGGAGCCGAACAACGTCGTGAGCGCGAGCGCCAGGAGGCCCGAGATCATGACCTTGACGAGGATGTCCAGCGTCACGTCGAGCGGGGTGAGGGGGTTGCGCGGCCGGCGCCGGACGGAGGTGGCGGTCAAGGGGGCTCCATATCGAAAGTCGTTGCTATCGACATTCGATAGCAACGACTTTCGATATGTCAACCCGGGATCAGGGGCGGCCGAGGGCTCGGTAGTTCCAGCCGGCGGCTCGCCAGTGGTCGGGGTCGAGGGCGTTGCGGCCGTCGACGATGTTCTTCTCGGCGACGACCTCGCCGAGGGCGTGCGGGTCCATCTCGCGGAACTCCGACCACTCGGTGAGCAGCAGGACGACGTGGGCGCCGCGGGCGGCGTCCAGGCCGGACGGGCCGAAGTCGAGCGTGGGCTGGGCGCGGCGGGCGTTCGGCATGGCCTGCGGGTCGTAGACGGTGACGCGCGCGCCCTGGCCGCGGATGGACGCGGCGACGTCCAGGGCGGGGGAGTCGCGGACGTCGTCGGAGTTCGGCTTGAAGGCCGCGCCGAGGACGCCGACCGTGCGGCCGATGAAGGAGCCGCCGAGCAGCTCGCGCGCCAGGTCCACCATGCGGATCCGGCGGCGGATGTTGATCTCGTCGACCTCGCGCAGGAAGGTGAGCGCCTGGTCGGCGCCCAGCTCGCCGGCGCGGGCCATGAAGGCGCGGATGTCCTTGGGCAGGCAGCCGCCGCCGAAGCCGAGGCCCGGGCCGAGGAACTTGCCGCCGATGCGGTCGTCGTGGGACAGCGCCTCGGAGAGCTTGGTCACGTCGGCGTGCGCCGCCTCGCAGACCTCGGCCATCGCGTTGATGAACGAGATCTTCGTCGCGAGGAAGGCGTTCGCGGCGACCTTGACCAGCTCGGACGTCGGGTAGTCGGCGACGATGAACGGGGTGCCGTCGCCGAGCATCGAGGCGTAGACCTCGCGCAGCGTCTTCTCGGCCAGCGTCGCGGCCTCGGCGTCGGACGGCAGCCCGACCACGATCCGGTCCGGGTGCAGGGTGTCCTTGACGGCGAAGCCCTCGCGCAGGAACTCGGGGTTCCAGGCGAGCGTGGCGTCGGTCCCGGCGGGCGCGGTGTCGGCCAGCCGCCGGGAGAGCCGCGCGGCCGTCCCCACCGGGACGGTCGACTTGCCCACGACCAGGCACGGACGGTGGAGATGCGGCGCGAGCGCGTCCACGGCGGCGTCCACGTAGGCAAGGTCGGCCGCGTACTCGCCCTGTTTCTGGGGGGTGCCGACGCAGATGAAGTGGATGTCGCCGAACTCGGCGGCCTCCTCGAACGAGGTCGTGAAGCGCAGCCGTCCGGACTCCAGGTTGCGCCGCAGGACCGGTTCCAGCCCCGGTTCGTAGAAGGGCAGGTCCCCGGCGGCGAGCCGGGCTATCTTCTCCCGGTCGACGTCCAGGCCGAGGACCTCGAATCCGAGGTCGGCCATGCAGGCCGCGTGCGTCGCGCCCAGATAGCCCGTCCCGATCACGGTCAGGCGGTGCGTCAAAGCCCTTCCTCCTGTCTAGTCCGTCCCGCGGAGGTGTTGCCGCCTCCCTGCGGGGCCTGCCGCGCACGGCGGGGTCCCGGCACCGGACGGGCAGTGTACCGGCGGGTAGCATTCGCGCTATGAGTGCCGACTTTCCCGCGTACGCGCCGTCGGAGGAGCATGACATGCTCCGGCAGACGGTCCGCGAACTCGCCGATGCCAAGATCGCCCCGTTCGCCGCGGCGGTCGACGAGGAGTCCCGCTTCCCCCAGGAGGCCCTGGACGCGCTGGTGCAGAACGAACTGCACGCGGTGCACGTCCCGGAGAGCTACGGGGGAGCCGGGGCCGACGCCCTGGCCACCGTGATCGTCATCGAGGAGGTCGCCCGCGCGTGTGCCTCCTCCTCGCTGATCCCGGCGGTGAACAAGCTCGGCACGGTTCCGGTCCTGCTGTCCGGCTCCGAAGAACTGAAGAGAAAGTATCTGACTCCGGTGGCCAAGGGCGAGGCCATGTTCTCCTACGCCCTGTCGGAGGCGGAGGCGGGCTCGGACGCGGCGGGCATGAAGACCCGCGCGGTGCGTGACGGCGACCACTACGTCCTCAACGGCGCGAAGATGTGGATCACCAACGCCGGAGTGTCGGAGTACTACACGGTCATGGCGGTGACCGACCCCGAGCAGGGCGCCCGCGGCATCTCGGCGTTCGTGGTGGAGAAGTCGGACGAGGGCGTCTCCTTCTCGCCGAAGGAGAAGAAGCTCGGCATCAAGGGCTCCCCGACGCGCCAGGTCATCCTGGAGAACGTCCGGATCCCCGCGGACCGCATGATCGGCGGCGAGGGCACCGGCTTCAAGACCGCCCTGGCCACCCTGGACCACACCCGCATCACCATCGCGGCCCAGGCCCTCGGCATCGCCCAGGGCGCGCTCGACTACGCCGTCGGCTACGTCAAGGAGCGCAAGCAGTTCGGCAAGCCGATCGGCGACTTCCAGGGCGTCCAGTTCATGCTGGCCGACATGGCGATGCGCCTCGAGGGCGCCCGCCAGCTCACCTACCACGCGGCGATCAAGTCCGAGCGCGCCATGCACGGCGAGAAGATCCCGGACCTGACCTTCGTCTCGTCCGCCTGCAAGTGCCTCGCCTCGGACGTCGCGATGGACATCACCGTCGACGCCGTCCAGCTCCTCGGCGGCTACGGCTACACCCGCGAGTTCCCGGTCGAGCGCATGATGCGCGACGCCAAGATCACGCAGATCTACGAGGGCACCAACCAGATCCAGCGCATGGTCATGGCCCGCCAGCTCCTCAAGTAGGCCCTGAAATGCGAAAACGCGCCCCAGCTCCCTGAGGAGCCGGGGCGCGTTCGGTGCCGCCTGGTGTGCTCTAGGAGGCCAGTTCCGGCCCTGTTCCGTCAGGGGGCTGGAAGCGGTGCCGCATCCGGTTGTCGATGGCGACCCGCGCCCGCTCGTGGGAGCACGGCAGCATGTGCGCGTACACCCTGAGCGTGAACCCCGGGTCGCGGTGGCCAAGGTACTCGGCGAGCTCCTTGATCGACACGCCTTCCGCCAGGGTGACGCTGGCGTAGAAGTGCCGGAGCTGGTGCGTCCCCTCCTTGCGGGTGGTGGCGTACCGAAGTCGTGACTTCTTCTTGCGGTCCTTGCCCGGCTTCTCGTCTTTGACGCGGGTGGGAGGAACGATGATTCCTGCGGTGACGAGCGCGGGCTTCCACACCGACTCGCTGAAGTTGCGGGCGCGAATGTGCTTGTCGTCGGTATGCCAGCGGAGCAGCAGGTTGCACGTGTGTGCCTTGCCGTTCGCCTTCTCCCAGGGGAGGGTGTAGGGCCTGGGCGGGTACCTGTCGATGTGCTCGCGGACCGCCTCTGCTGCCCAGTCAGGGAGCGGGACGATTCGTTCGCGATCGTTCTTTGGCAGCGCGAAGACGTATTCGCGGCCGATCTTCTTCACCTGCCGACGGACCCGAACGAGCTTGGCCTCGAAGTCGATGTCGCTCTTGGCTGGGTTGTCCGGGTCGACCGCCAGGCCGAAGATCTCTCCTTCGCGGAGTCCGCAGGCTGCGCCGAGAATCGGCACCAGGCGGTACCGCTCGGAGTGCGCCCCGATCAGCGCCACGACGCGGTCATCTGCCCACGCCTCGATCTCCTTCGGCGGGTTGCTTGGAGCCCTGACGATGTCGCTCTTGGCAGGGTTCTGCTTGAGAGCTCCGTCGGCCACTGCCAGGTCCAGTGCGCCCTTGAGGACCAGAAAGGCCGCCACGGCCGTGGACGGCTCGTACCGTTCACGGAGTTGGCTGAGCCACTCCTGAATATGTGACGGCTTGATCTGCCGCACTTTCCGCTCGCCGAACGTGGGCTGGACATGCAGCCGATACTTCGACTCGTACTGGATCGAGCTCGACGGGTCGACGATCCGGGAGCTCAGCCAGCGCTCACCGAACGTTCCGAATAGGACGTCTCCGGCCTTTTCGTCGTAGTACTCGCCGCGCTCTTTGTCGGTCTCCTTCCCCTGCCAGTATCTGGTCGCGGCGTCCTTGTTGGTGAACGCTTTTGAGCTTTCCTTGCCGTCCGGGTCGACCCAGCAGGCGAGCCAGCGCTTGCCCTTACCCCAGCGCTTGGGGTTGCGCACCCGCTTGGTCTTGCCGTCAGGCTGCTTCTCCGGGCGAGTCCACAGATCCTTGGTGTAGCCCACCTCAGTCCTGCTCCCGGAACCACGCGATGACGTCGGCGGGCTCATAACGCAGGTGCTTGCCGACTCGGCGTCCACGGGGGCCGACCCCACGGTTTCGCCAGACGTACAGGGTGTCCTTGGGAACGCCGAGGTACGTCGCGACCTCATCGGTGGTCCACAGCCGGTCGGTGGACAGAACGGTCGTCGTAGCGACCTCGGGATTGGCTGACCGGGCGATGCCAGGGTTGGCCTGCGCGGCCGACACGGTCGTGGTCATGATGGCGATGCCTCTCTCAGGGGAGGTGGCGGCCCCGGCGGGGTCTGCTGGCCGGCGTCGTCGCCGGGGCCGTCCACGGTTTGTGGGTTGCTTGTTCGGGTGTTCAGGCGGTGCGGCGGTCGCTGGGGGCGGGGAGCGGTCGGTTGAGGCCGTTGGTCAGGGAGCGGTGGACGATCCGGTGGGCGTCGCGGTGGTGGAGTCCGCTGGCGAGGCCTGCGTGGACGAGGTGGTCTTCGACGTCGGTGGGGGTGAGTCCGGCCCAGGTCAGGAGGCCGCCGACCTTGTAGGCCAGGGCGGAGAGGGCGGCCTTGCGTCCGTCGGTCAGGGGTGCGATTTCGGCGGTGCCGCGGTCGAGGACGGTGCGGACGTAGCCGACGGCGTTGCCCTGGCCGGGTGTCGCGGGGATGACAGTGGGTGGTGCTGGTGCGGGCTTGGGGCCTGCGACGCGGCGGACTTCCTCGAGGAGCCAGTCGGGCATGCGGCCGGGCGTGTGCGGTGCCCCGCCGTGGATGGTGTAGGTGCCGGAGGCGGTGGTGGCGCCGGGGGCGATGCCGTAGGACCATCCGGCTTTGATGTCGATCTGCCAGCCGAGGGCGGACAGGGCCTGGTGGAGGTCGTTGTCGGGGGCGCGGTACCAGAGGTGGCGTCCGCCGGACGGGGTGTGGACGCTGACCGGTTGGTGCTTGGGGCCGCTGGGCCAGGGGCGGGGGCCGCCGCGGACGCGGGCCAGCAGGTGCATGGCGTCGATGCCGTTGCGGATGCTGCCAAGACCACCGGGCACCTGGTCGTCGGCGAGGGGGATGCCGGGCAGCAGCTGGGTGGCGGGGTCGGCGGGTGGTTGGCCGGAGTGGGTGTCGAGGTCGATCAGGACGAGGCCGGACGGTCCGGCGGCGATGGCGGGGACGGCGTGGGGTGTGCGTCGCCACCAGGTGGTGATGCGGTCGGGGTCGGTGGTGGCGGCGCGGACGCCGTGGCACCACTGGCCGTCGGGCAGGCAGGCGCAGGCGTCGTAGTCGTCGTCCGCGCAGTGCGGGTTGTCCTGGCAGTCCAGGCAGTTGGCCAGGGGGCGCTTGTTGCTGGGGGACAGCGGGAACACGTGCCAGCCGTGGGCGGCCAGGTCCAGGGCGAGCTGGACGGGCGGGGCGCCGGTCGGATTGGTGACGGCCATCGAGACTCCGTTCCATGGACTGTGGGGTGGGGTCATAGGCAGCAGGTCGTTGCGGGCTGGTGAAGGTGACACGTCGGCCGGAGAGATCTGGGAAGCGCGGGCCGTCCCGGGGAGGAGCCGAGGCATCCCCCACTCTTTTCCGCGCATCAGAGGGGGTGTTTTCGGGAGGCGCGTACCCACCCCAAAAACAGGGGCTGACCTGCGGGGATGGTGGGTACGCGCAGCGCGTACCCAGGGCCGATCGGGGTGCGTACCCAGGGGCAGGGTGGTGCGCGGTGCGTACCCGGTGCGTACCCGGCCCGCGTACCCACCTCATTCCAGGTATGACCTGGGTAAATGTGAGTCCTTGTAGAGGTGGGTACGCGGGGTACGCGCTTCGGCCGCGCCCCACGGGGCGAACGGTGGGGGATGTCTACTCGTCGTCGCTGAACAGCTCGCCGCGGAAGACGAAGCAGCGGGGCTTGGACCCGCCGATGCGCCGGGCGATCTGGTAGATGGGGCGCTGCTTGGAACCGGGCGGGTGCTCGTGCAGGGCCTTGGCCTCGCGCCAGCCCTGCAGGACGGCGTCGAGCTCGTATCCGGCGCGGTCCAGGGCTTCGCGGACGCGCTGGGGGAGGAGCGCGACGGCGTTCTTGTCGTCGCCGACCTCGGTGCGGACGCCGATCCAGCCACCCGGCGGGGCGACGGGACGGCCGGAGTCGTACAGGCGGTCGGCGTAGCTGGCGATGTACTCCTTGATGACCTCCAGGGCGAGCTGGGCGCGGTTGTCGCGGGGGTCGTCGGCGACGAACAGGGTCCGCCAGGTGGCGTCGGGGAAGGACGGGAACGGCACGATCTCGAAGTAGTGGGCGAGTTCGGCGGCCAGCCGGATCGTGGCGACGAGCGGGGCGCGGCGGCGGGCGATGGTGGTGGCGTCCTGGCGGTGCAGCGCGGTGAGTTCGGCGTGCCGGGCGGTCAGCTTGTCGGGGCCGTGGGTGTCCAGGTAGGCGCGGAGGCGGTCGACGAACGCGGGTCCGGCCACGCCGTAGTTGGCGGTGACGCCGTCGCGGAATGCCTCAGCGTCGCGGCCGGAGTCTTCGCTGTTGCCGAAGGGGGCTCCGGCCAGGTCCAGGACGCGGGCGGAGATGCCCTGGTGGGTGGCGAACGACAGGGCGGAGCGTTCGCCGGTGGACAGCAGGATGGTGCGCCACCGGTAGGTGCGCCAGTCACCCATGCGGCCTTTCCCCTGGTTCTGGGTGACCTGGTACAGCATCTCGGAGACGGCTTCGGGTTTGCCCGCGAGCTGGGTCTCGTCGAACAGGACGGGGATGCCGTTCCCGGCCAGCGCGAGTCGGGCTTCGCGGAAGGTCTTGCTCGTCGACCAGCTGGTGATGGCGCCGCCGTTCTCGTCGGGGTCGGCCCAGACCGACAGGCCGCCCTGGGCGGCGGTGGTCTTGCCGCGCGAGGAGGTGCCGCCCCAGTTGAAGGTGAAGGAGCTGACTCCGAGGATCCGCAGGAGAGAGGCGGCGAGCCCGGCGTAGACGCCCATGGCCGCGGACGGGTAGCGGCGGGTGATCTGGACGGCGTTCTGCCAGCCGGTCAGCGAGCCGTGTTCCCGGTGGGCGTCCAGAGCTGACTGTTGCTGGTGGTCGATCCCGTGGACCTGGTAGGGCTGGCCGCTGGCGGTGACGAACTCTCCGTCGGCCTGCCAGCCGAGGGCGCGTGCGATGGTGACCTCCTGGATGGTGTCGGTGTTGGCGGTCTCCACGGCCGCCAGGAAGCGTTCGGCGGACTTGGCGTCGGCCTCGGTGATCGGGAGCCCGCGCCCGCCGAGCTCGCGGACGAGCATCCGGCCGCTCTTGGCGATCGCGCGGGGGACGGTGGCGATGCGCCAGCGGTGGCGGTGCCACCAGGCCAGCTCGACCAGCTCCTCGCCATCGGGAGCGGTGAACACGCGGGTGACCAGGACCGGACCCCAGGCGACCCGTTCGGGCGGGCCATCGATCCGCCACCGCCAGATCGCATCGGCGGCGACGGTGTAGGGATCGGGGATGACGTAGTCGCCGTCGACCGGGGCACCGGGCAGTTCCAGCAGGGCGGCCAAGCCGCCCTCGTGGTCGGACTCGTCCGGGGGAGCCTCCACGCCGTGCTCGCCCAGCCACTCAGTCGCGACCGCGTCATCCGGGGTGGCGTCCTGCGCGGTGCGCTGCAGGTCGGCCACGACCTGCCGGAGGATGCGCTCATCGGGCGGCGTGTCCTCGTTGGCCATGCGCCAAAGGTGCCGGGCCTCGGCGTACAGCTCGGTCCGGCCCGTCCGGTCGAACCGGAACAACCGGTCCCCGGTACGCGCATACGGCCAGCCGTACTCGCTGCGCCGCAGCTGCAGGTGTCCGGTCAGCAGGGCTAGGGCCCGGTCGTGCTTGGTCGGCCCTCGGCCCTTGGCCTCGGCCGACGGGTCCTGGTGGTCGGTGGAGCTGGGGTCGCTGGGGTCCTCGTTCTGCTCTCGGGGACGGTCGTCACCGTCGTGATCACGTGTGCTCATAAGCGACCCTTCGTGCTGGGTGTGTCGCGAGAAGCCCCCAGCGCCTGGAGGCTCCTCGCGCCTGCGGGGTGAGTCGGGGCGGTCAGGTGCGCTCGGGCGGTCGGGCCGCTGCGTGCAGGTCGGGGAGGGCGACCGGGGTGGCCGGGGCGTGCGGGTTCAGCGGGGTCCAGATCGGCGCGGTCAGGCCACCGGGGCGCGCGAGGCGGTCCAGCAGGACCGCGTGCGACACGGCGGCCACCGCGACCTCTCCGCTGCTCAGGCCGTTGCCATAGGTCTGCTTCAGCTGGTTCCAGACCAGGTCCATGCGGCGGGCCGCACGCTGGGGAGGCCCGGTGATGACCACCAGCACCGGGGGGAACCAGCGTTCGCTGGTGGGGTAGCGGGTCCGCCAGCTCGACGGGCTGCTGGCGCGGGACGCCGCGTGGCGGTGCCGCCGGTACCGGTCGTAGGCGTGGAGCTTGTCGGCCAGCCGGTGCGCGCTGGTAGTCGCCCGGTCCAGCTCGACGAACAGCACCGGTGGCACCCCGCCATCGACCGCGCTGGGCTGGAGACGGATGACGGCGTCGGTGATGACCATCGATCGGCTGGACGATCCGGTCGGGTCCTGGGCGTTGCCCTGGCCGTGTGAGACCTCCACCTGGCAGTCCAGCAAGGCGGCGTGGTCGTGGGCCTCCAGGGTCGTCAGGAGTTCGGTGACCGCCAGGGCGTGGCCTTGCAGTGGCCCGGCTGCGGTCGCGGCCGTCATCCGGTACGGCCTGGCGAGGATCTCCGGGCTCGCTTCGGTCGCTACCGCTCCGGCGCGGGTCAGGAACCACACCTTGGTGCGGGGCGCGCCGCGCCGCCGGACCGCGCCCACCAGCCCGGCGCGGGCGAGCTTGCCGAGCTCGGCGCGGACGTACCGGGTGGAGGTGCTGCTGGGGCTGATGACCCGCCGGAGCTGCTCGGCGGTGGCCATCCGGCACTGGTACAGGGTCGCCATCACCCCCGCGCCCCCGCGACTGATCGATCCGATCACAGGATCGAGAAGGAACTCAGCGCTCTCACCACCCTTGCCACGCGCGGGTTGACCAGCGGAAACAGCGTGGTCGCGGGAAACGCGGGCGGCACCGCGACCGGTACCGGCAGCGGTACCGCGGGCGGTATCGCCCCCGGCACCGGCGACGGCGTCACCGTCCGGCGGTTCGGGAGGAGGAGAGGACGGGTGGACGAGGCGGAGCCGACCGGCTCCGGGTGTTCTGCTCATATCCCGTTCAGGTCCACGGGCACCCCGGAAGGTGACAGGAACACCGGGGAGTTGAGGAGTGAAGTGGATCACATCAGCGGGCGGTGCGCGCCGGGCGCTCCTGGCCACCCAAGGAGCGATACTTCGCCGGTCGCAGGAGCGCTCCTCACTGATCAGGAGCGCGCGCTTGTGCCCTCAGCGCGTCGGCAGATCTCGCCTCGGTGGGGAGCGGGACCCTTGACGCACCCTTGCCAACCCCTTGCCGCAGCCTCTTGACCTGCGGAAACCTGAGATGCCGCCTCGGACGCCGAAATCAACCCAGTGAGCGCTCCTGTAGGGGGTAGAGCGGAGCGCGGCGGGCTGTAGTGCGCTCCTCGAGGAGAGGAACGCTCCCTGCGGGAGCGGGAGCGGGAGCGGGCTGCCGAGCGTGTCGAGGAACGACAAAGCCCCGCTGTCGGCGATGTGCCGGGCGGGGCTACTTGGGCACACCTGTGCCGCTGCACCCAATGTTGCACAAGATCAACGACGGTGCCAAGTCGGGCTCGTCGACCGTGGTGAAGCGGCCACGCGCGGGCGCGTTTTGGGTCTGTGACTAGTCACAGAGGCAGCGAACCTGCGGCGCGTGTGACGGGTGTGGTCTGGCTGGGCGAAGAAAAGCCCGGACGGCGCGAGGCCGTCCGGGCTGGCAGCTGGAGCCGGGACCCCTGACATCTGAGGGCCCGGCGGATCGCACTACAGGGCGGTTCTCAGCGAGCCAGGCGCGGGGCGGTCACTGGGACTCGGACTCGGGCGGGTTCTGTCGGAGGTCGTCGGGGTCCAAGGTCCAGACCTTGGTGGGCGGTGCGTGGTCCAAGACCTCCTCCACGAGGCCGCGCTGCTCCCACTGGCCCGGCGCCAGCGGTGCGACCGGCAGTGTCGGCCCGATCAGTTGCTCTACCCGCGACGCCCACTCGTCGACCTCGCGATAGTCGCCGGTGGTCGTTGAGTAGGCGGGGGCCGTGGTGATCACGGTGAGGAGCGGGTGCTGGTCCAGGATCACCGGGCGGCACGTTAGCTGCGCGCGGACGCCGGTGACGACGTCGATCGGCTGCCGCGTCATGGCGGTCAGCAGGTCGCGGTAGGGGGCGAGTTCGACCGGGTAGCCGTGGGTGACCGCCAGCACGGTCCGGATGGGCCAGTGCCCACAGGCGTGCCAGCCTGGGAAGGCTTCCTTCAGCCGGGCCAGGACCAACTCGAGGGTGGCCGTGCGCGCGTCGGTGAGCACCACGGTCAGCGAGAACTGGGTGCGGGAGGACTCCCGGACCGTGGGTTCGATCCCGGCGATCGTCTTGATCACCTCCTCGAACTCGGCCCGTCGCTGCGGTTCGGCGCACGGGCCAGGCGGTCGGGTGACGGTCACGGGCATCAGCGTGGTCGTCGGCATGCTTCTCCTGGGTTGGGGTTCTTGTCAGGGTTGTCTTGTTCGCTGTGTTCTGCCAGTGACGGCGAAGCCCGGGCGGCACGGGGCCGTCCGGGCGTGCGGATGCGGATCGGGTGTGGTCAGCGCGGGTCGCGCCAGCCGCGGGTGTACAGGATCTGGACTTTGGCGTCGACGGCCGCGCGCAGGTCGATGCCGATGGTGGTTGCGGCGTCCTGCGCGGCGATCGCGATGGAGGTCAGGTAGACCTCGGCGCCCTTGCCGTCGTTGTTGACGTAGCTGTCGAGGAACGATCCGGCGAGCCGGAACAGCCCAATGACGGGCAGGTCGGGGTTGTCGTCCGGCAGGAACTCGGGGACACGCCCGAGGGGCATGTCGAGGACGCACGCGGTGACGTACGTGGTGATGAGGACGTCGGCGAGTTCGGCGGCGACGTCGTTGAGGGTTCCGGTGCGCCGGGCCCGACCGCTCCAGCGCCGGTAGGCGGCCAGGAATTCGCCAGCCTCCTCGGCCAGCGCGAGCGCTTGGCGGACGCCTTCGCCCTCCCGGGGGAAGTGCTCGCGGAGCCGGTCGGTGATGTCCTCGGCGAGCCGGGCCATCTGGTCGGGGTCGGGACGGGACGACGTGGTGTGCGGCATGTTGCTCCCTTGCTGCTCGGCGGTGTCGCTGGCGGGCGCCCACCGTGTGGACGTCAGTGGCGGCTTCGGCGGTAGGGGCGGGTGGCGCCGGGGCGGTGCTGGCGGGCCGTGCCGCCGCAGGCGTCGCAGGCGCGGAAGGCGTTGGAGAAATGCGAGCTGCGCTTCTTCCCGGTGCCGCGGCAGGCGCGGCAGGCTCGGTAGGGGTGGCGGCGGATCGAGACCAGGTAGCTGCCCAGCAGGACGAGCCCGAACACCAGCGCCAGGAACAGCAGGCCGCCCGCGCCGTTCGCGTCGTGGTGGAGGGCGGGCGGCGTGGTGGGGACCGGGCTGGGCGGCGCGGTGTTGATGAGGCGGACCAGTTGCAGGGGCACGCGGGAGATGTCCATGAGGGACTCGCTTTCGACCGGGTGATAGAGGTGCGCGCGCGAGGGGCGCGCGGCGGGCGCGTGGGGGCGTCCGGGCGGGCTCGCGGGTGCGGGCGGGTGCTACGGAGTGTGCGCGGCGGGATCGGCTCACCCGATCGGCTCAATCGGCTCACCGGGAAAGGGGCTCGTCCACCACGCGTGCGCGTTGAGGGCCGGTGAGCCGATTCGTGAGCCGATCGGATGAGCCGATTCGTGAGCCGACTCCAACCCGCCGATGGTTACTGTCCGTGACCTTTGGTGGGGTCGTGGTCGGGGAGGTAGTAGCGGGCGGCAGGCCCCTGCCCGGCCAGCACGATGAGGTTGTTCCTGCGGAGGGAGCCCAGCCACCGGGCGGTGGTTTTGTTGGGCCTCTGCAGCAGGTCGTCCAGCTCGCTGCGGCGGGCTCCGGCGGGGCCGCGGTCGGCGAGGAACTGCAGGATCGCCTTGCGCGCGTCGTCGGGAACGGCGGTGTTGTCGATGGCGTGCTCGGCGGCGAACAGCTCGTCCAGTCCGGTGGGCTGGTCCGGTGTTGTGGCGGCGGAGCTGATGTAGTCGTCGATCTTCTCCACCAGGCCGTGTGCGGCCTGGTCGACCTCCTGCTGGTTGGTGGTGTCGAATCCCCACCCGTCCTCGTCCGCCGGAGCACGCTCGCCGGATGGCCCGCCGGGGACGGGGACGTCGGCCGGTGCCGAGTCGGCACCGGCACGGATGGTGTCGGCGGGTGCGCCTGACCCGCCAGCGTTTGCGGTGGCGTGGGCGGGGACGGGGTGGCGGTCGGCGTAGCCGGGCAGTTTGGCGGCGATGTGGGGTTCGAGGGTGGCGTCGGCGGGGCCGTAGGCGGCGGCGAGGGCTTTGACGGTGTCGGGGTCGTGGAGGGCGCGGGTGCGTCCGGCTTGCCAGGAGCCGCCCTGGCGGGCCAGCAGGACGACGCCGGGGGAGCCGTCGCCGTAGCTGGTCATGTCGGGGCAGCCGCGCTTGTCCCAGTCGGGCAGGGCCTTGGTCATCTCGTTGGTGTTGGCGACGCGGCCGACGATGGTGGTGTAAGCGTTGGCGGATCCTTCCTTGTCGCCGGTGTGCTGGGCGACGTTGCGCTGCTTGGCGGTGACCATGACCATGCCGCCCGACCGGCCACGCTTGTGGATCTCGGCGATGACCGGCTTGATCTGGGTGGCGACCTCGGCGTTGTAGCCGGAGGCGGTGTCCTGCTCATCCACGACGACGATCACGATCGGGGCGGTCGCGGACGGCTTGTGGGTGCCACCGGCGCAGGCGATCGCGCGTTCGTCCAGCAGCGCGTCGATCCACTCGAAGATCTCCACTGCTGTGGCTTCCTCGCCGACACCGGCCTTGTCGTGCAGGTAGGCACCCCACAGGGAGGGGATGACTCCCTTGCCCAAGTCGATGGCGACGACCAGCACGTCATGGCATTCGGCGGCCTGCTGGACGATGTTGCTCAGCACGTTGGACTTGCCGCCGCCGTTGGACGCGACGATCTCGACGTGCCGGGCGCCGCCCTGGTCGAACAGGACCAGCTCCAGGTCTTCACCGGTCTCGGGGTCGGTGCCGAGGACGAACGGGCCGTCCAGAATCGAGCGGCTGCCCTTGGCAGCGGTGACCTGGCCGGGGGCCAGCTCGGCCACGGCCGGGTGCGACACCTCCTCGGTCCACATGTCACGCATCCGGATGGTGATCCACAGGATGCGGGCGTTCTTCTTCTCCTGGTCGACCTGGACCTGGTCGACGCCGATGCCGTAGCAGCGGGCGATCTGGACAGCGAGGTCTCCACGTTCCAGGCGGGCGCCGGACGGGCCGTCCACGCCGACATCGACCTTGAACCGGACGCCCACCTTGGTGGTCTTGGTGGCCAGCAGCGTGGAGCCTTCGAGTCCGGCGAGTCCGGCGATGGTCTCCCAGCGGGCTTGGACCTCGGCGGTACGGCGGCGCTGCTTGAGGACGTCGGACCAGGTGTAGGCCGACCACAGGCCGCTGGCGGCAAGGGAGTACCAGAGCAGGACCGGCAAGCTGGTCACGCCGGTATGGGCGGCGACGGCCAGCCACGTCGGGACTGCGGTGGTGATGGCGGCGATCGCACCGGAGTAGCGCGGCGATCCGTGGGTCTTGTAGGTCGCCACCCAGGCGGCCAGCGCGGCCGGGGGCGCGAACGCAGCGAGCGTGAAGGTGTCGTGCGCCAGGTACTGGTGGCTGAGCTGCCCAGCCGGATACAGGGCGGCCAGGCCAGTTCCGAGGCCGCGGGTGTCGGGAGACTGGGCGACCCAGCGGATGTAGCCGCGCATCGCGGCGCGCGCGACCAGGCCCGATCGACTGGGCTGCCTGCGGGGCCCGTGCCGGGTCTCCATCATCGACGCCACGGGCTGGGGGATCGGGAACTCCTCGTATCGGGAGCCACGGCCGCGCTGGTGGCCGTGGCGGGCGCCGAACCGGCCGAACTGGCCGGTGCGGGAGAGGTAGGCGAACGAGGCGAACTGGTTGGATCGGCCGCGTCGGGCCGGACGACCGGGCATGCGGGATCTCCTTCCCGAGAGGGCGGACAGAACGGCGCCGCCCCGGCCGTGCGGGGCGGCGCCGTATTCACCTGGAGGCGTGGTGGGCGGGTCAGTGGTGAGCGGGTCAGCGGCGGGGGAGAGGTCCCCGGCCGCGTCTGGGACGTCCGTTGGAGCCGACGATGCGCAGGCCACGGGCGGCGACGGTGCGGGCGTCTTCGAAGTGGTCGGCGAAGTTGACCGCCGACTGGCGGGCGAAGATGGCGGCTTGGTCGAGATCGTGGGCGGCCTGTTCGAACTGGGCGAGGATCGGTGCGGGCAGGCCGCGGCCAGCCAGGCCCTCGATCCACTCGTCGACCAGGTCGGAGGCGACGGCCATCAGGTCCCCGATCCCCAGGCAGGTGGCCAAGAACTCGCCATCGCTGTCGGGGTCGTCGAACTCCACCAGGTAGCCCCGGTGGTGTGGTTGGTGGCGCGGAGGCATCAGCGCTCCCTTCCAAAGGGCGAATGGGCGTGAGAAGCAGGGTCAGGCGGGGTCGTCGCCGGTGAACTCGATCCCGGTGCCCGCGATGTCGCGGGCCTCCGCGAACCAGACCTCGAACGCCACGGTGGCCATCGCGGCGCGGGCCGCGGCGTCCACCAGTTCCTCGGCGACCATGTAGAGCGGGCCGGTGACGATCGTCGGGAGGTTGCGGATCGCGACCTGGTCGGTCCAGTCCTCCACAGCGACGGCGATGCCACGCAGGATCTGCATCAGCTCGGCGGCGCTGTCGAGAAATTCGGCGTCGGTGTCGGGGACGTCCAGCTGCAGAGGACCCAGCACCCGCATCCGGGTCTGCGCCCGCTGGGGACGCCGGGCGCGGCCGGTGCGGCGGTTCCCGGTCGGGGCCAGCCGCTGCGCCTCGCGTCGCGTGGCCGGACGACTGGCTCCGCCGCCCGGAGCGGGGCCACCCGCCGGACCTGAACCAGGCGGAGGCCCGGCAGGACCTGCGGCGGGGCTTCTGCCTGGCGTGGCTGGGACCGGCCGGGCCCCGCCCGGACTACTCGCAGGGTTACCCGCCCGGGGGACCGGGCCAGATCTGCCGCCGTTCGGCCCGGCCGGAGCGGGCACGCCCACGGCCGGGTTCCCACCCGAACTACCGGGCGGCTTGGGCGACGACCCCGACGGACCCGACGGCGCAGAAGGCCCGGAAGGCCCGGACGGGCCAGAGGGGCCGGAAGGTCCGGGGCCGCCGTTGGGGAACAGCACCGTGCCCTGCAGCGTGGGCCCGGAGGCCCCAGAGCGGGTGGTGGGCTTGCGGCGGAAGAACGTCGCGGTGCCTCCGTTGGCCTCGCGCTGCTGCCAGCGCGCCTCGGCCCACGGCTTGGCCGCCTTCCCCTTCTTCCACCCGGCGCGCGCGCCGACACCAGCGACCCGTCCGCCCAGGTCGGCGAGCGCGTCGGCGAGCATCGTCTCCTCAGTGCCAGGCGCACCGGACGCGTTCCACGCCTTGACCAGCAGCGAATCGGTCCGCGGAGGGCGCTGGCCTCGGGTGCCGCTTTGGGCCCGGTTCTTGCGGACGGCGTGGACGCCGCCCGCGAACCCGCCCGCTCCCAGCAGCAGCAGCTCAATCACGACGCACCTCCGTGCTGGTTCGGGTCGGACATCACCGGCGGGACGCGGTGACCGCGGGGCGGGCGCTGGCGCAGGTCGACGGCCACTACGACCGCCCACAGGACGGTGTACAGCGGCCATTGGACGGCGGCGACGGTCCACCAGGGCACGTCGAGGCCGAGCTGGGCACCGCCCGGGGCTGCGAGGAGAAACATCCACGCTCCCCAGGTGGGGCGGTTCCGCCAGGTGGACGAGGTGGCCTGGCGGAACGCGCCGGTCTCGGGCGTGCTCGCGCGGGTGTTGTTGATGTGGGTGGTCACTTCAGCCATCCGTCCATCGCGCCGGACAGCGAGTGCAGCGGGCCCAGCAGCGCGCGGCCGATGGGGGTGCTGGCGGCCAGCAGGCCCCAGGCGGCGAGCATGAGCATGACGATGCGTGAGGTGGCCTGGAACCAGAACAGCACGCCCATCACGCCACACAGGACGAGGAACAGCGTCATCGGAGAACTCCTTGGGAAGGCGAGCGGCCCGGCCGCGCGGGGCGGCCGGGCCGGAATGAATGAGGACGGGGTGGAGGAGCTGGCGTGGATCAGGCCGTGCGCTCCTGGGCGGTGGTGAGGGCGTAGCGGTCGCCGAGTTCGCAGATCTGGCGGGCGGTCTGGTCGCCGATCAGCGGCTCCAGCGGCTCGTACAGCTCGGCGATCAGGTCGAAGCGGTCCGCGGGGGCGCTGGCGGTCGCGAGCTCGTCCAGCACGGCGGCGATCGGCGCGTCCAGCGCCGGGACGGCGGCCAGAACCCGGGGCTGGCCGGTCGCGAGCGCGTGCTCGGTGGCGGCCAGCGCCGAGATCAGCACCGCCTCGTCGCGCAGCGCGGACGACAGCGGACGAGGGTCGGGGTCGGTGGTGCGTTCGTAGCCATAGGCGATGGTGGTGGTCTCGGCCTGGACGGCGCGCTGCACGGCCAAGTCGAACAGGATCTGGGCGCGGCGGGTGGCGGGGAGTCCTCCGTGGAACTGCCCGATCAGGGACTCGGCGATCAGACCAGCCTCGACGTACCGGTCGGCGGCGTCCTGGGCTCGCGGGCTCTTCAGGGCCCGGCCGTAGATCTCGGTCTCGGCGGTCGCTTCCGGGCGGGAGGCGGTCGTGGTGATGGAGGGCATGCGGCTACCTCTCGGTTGCGGGCGCGCGGTGGGCGCACGCCGGATAGGGCTCGTGCAGCGGGCACCGGGTGAATGCGGTCCGGGAGACCTGGACTGTGGACCCGCTTGAGTCGGGTCGGGTGATCTCCAGCCGGAACCAGGAAGGTCCCGCGCAGCGGGCGGGTGGCAGTCGGGGAGGACTGCCCGGGTCGTCGACACCACCCCGGCCACGCTCGGCGGCCTGGGGAGGCGGAGCGCCAGGAGCGCCGGACCGCTCATCGCGACGGCGGAACATGCCGCCAGTTCGACAGCGGTCCGGCGCACCAGCCGGACCCGCCAGGGGCACCAGGTCCGGTCAGGCATCCCCGGCCTGCTGCACCGGGCCGCCCGGAGCCTGCGGCGCGGAGTCCTCGGACCCGTTCTGTTGGGGCGGGGCCGCGTGCGGGCGGCTCCGGTGGCGGTCGATCTGTGCGAGCGCCCAGCTGAACACGCCGACTCCGACGGCGAGCGACAGCACGATCGCCGGTCCGGCGCTCATCTTCAGCAGGTTGGAGGCGGCCAGCCACAGGCCGCCCCCGGCGGCACCGGCCAGCATCAGCGCGTCGGGCAGGCCGAGGTGGCCCATGGCGCGGCCCAGTCGGCCCGCAGGGCGGGGCGGGTTGTCGGAGGTGGTGGACTTGGAGGAGGTGGAGAGGGAATTGCGCGACATCTGAGCGCTCCTTTGGCTGGGCGGGTCGGCAGGTCATCCGGCGGGTGGCTCGGCGACCGAGTGCAGCGCGGGACGGCGGATCTGCTTGGTCAGGAGGGTCGCGCGGGCCTTGCGGATCTGCAGGACGCGGGCGAGTTTCTCGGCGGGGATGTGTCGACCGTGCTCGTCCAGATACGCCTGATCCGCAGCGCGCGCCTGCACCAGCAGCTCCTGGTCGCTCGGTTCGGCCTTCTGCCGCGCCTTGGGCCGAGAAGGGGACGTCCGGCGCCGCCCGCCTGGGCGAGGCCGCATTCCGGCCGGGCCCTCCACCGGCTCCACGGGGTTGATGGGCGGAGTCGGTGAAGGGCGGTCACCGGCGGCGGCTTCGACGGGGCCGGATCGGTCCGCGTCGACCTCACCGGTCGACGAGGCATTGGTGAGCGTGGCGGGTCCGGGAATCGGGTCCGGCTCCGCAGGAGCCGCTTTCGGCGCGGCGGACGCGGGACCTGATTCGGTGTCGGGGCGGGACCCGGTCCCGGCTGGAGCCGCCAGCGGCTCCGGGACCTGATGAACGGTCTCGCCTTGGGGGAGGTCCGGGACCTGTGCCGGTGTGGCCGTGAACGCCTCGGCGGTCTCCAGGCGGGGCGCGGCGGGGAGGCGGCGGGTGATGTCGGTGGGGTCAAGCTGGACGCCGCGCTCGGCGAGGAACGCCTCCACACGGGCCGCGTCGTAGCCCAGCGCCACCAGCTCGCCGTCAGTGCGCGGCGGCGTCGGAGGGCCGGGCAGCGCGCGCGGCTCCCGTGCCGGTTCCTGGGAGAGTTCCCAGGGCGCGGCCGGGGCGAGGTCGGCGAGCGAGGCCGAGTGGTACAGGGCGGCCAGGTGCGCCAGCAGCGCGTTCTGCCGGTCGGGGTCGGTGGACAGGCGGGCGTGCTCGACCGCGCCCTCCATCGCCCGGTCCAGCCGCTTCTGGGCTCGGATCAGGTGCCGGGGCTTGGCCTTGTCGCCTGCCGCGCGCAGCGCGCGCAGGTGCTTGGCGGCCCGCGCGACGCGGGTGAGGCGGCGGTGCGCGTCGACGTCGGCGGCCGTGCGGTCCACCGGCTCGGCCAGGCCGAGCCGGATCAGGATCCGGTCCAGGTGGAACTTGGAGTGGACCTTGCGGGACTTGCCGGTCGCGCGGTGGCGCTCGGCGGCCAGGCCCCGTTCCCACAGCCATGCGGCGCCCAGTGGCACCAGCAGACGGAAGATCGCGGCCTTGAAGGAGTCGGCGTCCAGGGTGGACAGCAGCGCCGACAGGGCAGTGAACCCCCACATCGCCGCGCCGTCGAGGCCGGCCGAGTGGTCCTTGTTCTCGCGGACCGCGCGGCGGGCGCGCAGTGCGGAGGCGATGGTGGCGACCTCGGCGAAGGAGAACAGCAGGACGCGCGCCCAGGCGGGCAGGTGCAGGACGTCGCGGAAGAACGCCCACATGCCGGAGGCCGCCAGGCTGGTGGCCAGCGTCGCGGCGACCATCGTCAGGACGTCCTCGGGCCGCTGCCCCTTCAGCGCCTTGCGGGCGAGCCGGGTCAGGTACCAGAGGGCGAGGACTGCGCAGATCGCGCTGACCAGGACGCCCACGGCGGCTGTTTCAGGGTTCTGGGAGATGTACGTAGGAAGATTCATGGCGGCTTCCTCGGTGGATGGACGAGGACGTCCATGCAGTCGCGGGGGTGAGCGAAGGAGAGCTGGTCAGCGGCTGTGGCCGGACGTGGCCGTGCGGACTTGACTGAACACGCTGGGTGGTATGTCGGGATAGATGGAGATCGCAGCCCCGGCCCGATCCACGAGGCGTGCAGATGGGCAGGCGCGATCCGGGGACCCGGTAGGAGCGCGATGACAGGCTCTGGTGATCAGCAGTCGCTGTTCTTCGACCCGGAGGCGGTCCCTAGCAAGCCGCCTGGCCAGCTGCCGGTCGACATGCGGGTGCTGATCACCGTTAAGGCGGCGCCGAACCCGTCGCAGTCCTATGGGGAGACGGTGTGTGTGGCCGGAATCCGCATCGACGAGCCGCAGGTGAGCTGGGTGCGGCTATACCCGATCAACTTCCGGGCTCTGGCCGATGACAAGCAGTTCCGCAAGTACGACGTCGTGCGGCTGAGAGCACGCCCGAGTAGCAAGGATCCTCGGCCAGAGAGCTTCCGCCCGGACCTGGGCACGGTGCGTACCGAGGAGCGGCTGAAGGCGTGGCCTGCGCGGCGAAGATTCGTTGTGGATCTGGTGAACAAGTCGATGTGCCAGGTGCTCCAGGACGTCCGCGACGGCAGGCAGGACGCCGTCGCGTCACTGGCAGCGATCCGCCCCCGGCAAGTTGACAAGGTCGTCATCAAGCCGCATCTGGGCTGGAACCGCGACGAGCAAGCCAAGATCGACGCCTACATGCAGCAGCAGACCTTGGATGAAACTGGTCCGCGTACCGCCCTGAAGGCGCCTGCGTTCAGAGGCTGGTACCGCTACAGATGCCAAGCACCCGATTGCCGCGGGCACGAGCAAGGGATCTACGACTGGGAGTTCGTCGCACTTCAGTGGCGGCTACGTCGCGACGGCCACAGCGACGCGGAAATCGAGGCCGAGCTGCGCACCAAGTTCGAGAAGATGATGTGCGGAACCGACCGCGACACCATCTTCTATGTCGGCAACCAGCAGAAACACAGGCAGACCTTCATGGTTCTGGGGGTCTTCTATCCTCCGTGCTGACCAGCCTGCGCTGCCATCACCCAGGGGTGGCAGCCGCTATCAGCGGACCATCCTGGACTGCACCGCGTCCGCGACCACATCCCGGTGACAGCGTTGCTGGTCGGCCTCGAAGCACACCAGCGCCACCTTGTGCTCGGCGGCCAAGACGGCGATCTGATTCAGCCAGTCCTGGGCTGTCGGGTCCTCCAACAGCGCTGCAAACCGGTCACGCCCGGCGGCCAGCTCCTCGGGGCCGCCAGCGAAAGCGGCTCGGTTGGTTTTGGGGTTCCCCAGCGCTGGGGCGTGTAGGTACTCGATTCCGGAGCTGGTCAGCGCTTCTGCAAAGGCCCGCTTGGAGAAGCCGCGCTTGCGGGATATCGGTGTCAGGCGCACGTCCACGACCGTGGTCACGTGCTCGGCGGCCAGGCGGTCGAGGAAGCTGTCCAGGACGTGGCCTTGATAGCCCAGCCCGGTCAGTCCGGTGCACTGATCGATTCCAAGCATGCCCGCTACCTTTCCACCACCAGGCCCCGCAGCCAACGGCGCCCCGCTGGTTGCGTCGTAACCGCCATCGGTCGGCGTTGTGTTTGTGACCTACCCAACTGGCGGCAGTGAAGCCGCAGCGAGATCAGCAGTCCATCTGCATCCCACAGCCCCTCGTGAAGTGGGCTGGCGTTGCCAACAATGTGCGGGATGACCTGCCGAGTAGCGGAGGTTGGTGACGTGCTCGTCGGACAACGACCACGTCACCAACCGATGAGCAGAGTCAACAGCCCGAGACGGACCGGATGTAGGACAGGGGCGCCCAGCGAGCGCTCTCGCCGTCCTGCTGGATCAGCACCCACGGCTGTGCGCACGCGGGATCGTGGGCCCAGCCCAGAACGACCACGAACTCCTGTGGTGCCTGACGCAGGCGGGCGTAGGACCCCGGCGCGTACCAGCGCCGCGACACCTGCCACCGCCACCCGCTCTGAGTTACCTGGTAGGAGGCGGTGAAGCGGATTGCGAGGTCCTGGAACAGGCGGGTCAAGCCCGCGAGCGCGGCGACGGCGACGATCGCGGCCGGGACGGCGGAGATGGTGACGGTCGGAAGGTGCGGGACCGGGTGCAGGGTGGCCAGGGCGGTGACCGTGATCGCTGCGCCGGAGGTGAAGAACACCGAGGCGATGCCGAGGCGGGCGCGGCGCATCCGGAGCTCGTTCTCCTGCAGCTCGGCGACGTCCAGGGCCTCGCGCCAGGCGGTCGCCAGCGGCCCGAGGTCGTGGGATGTCTGAGCTGGCGGCGAGGAGATGGCGGCCCGGCCGGGCGCGGCGGCGGGTGGGGCCTGGTCGGTGATGGACGTGGGGTGGCGGTCGGAGCGAGTCATCGAACCTCCTGAAGATGGGCAGAACTGGTGCTACCGGCCCGGATTGGGGCCGGAGCGAAACCGGGGATGGTCAGGGCCGGACGGCGGCCAGCTGCAGGGTGCGGACGGCCAGCTGCGCGATCTGCTGTTCGGGGGACGGGCTGGTCACCACAGCCCCCCGTTGTGCATGCCGTTCAGCAGGTACCGGGTGAAGGCGACTCCGGCGCATGCCAGAGCGGCGAAGGGAAGGGCCGTCAGGCCGTCGCTGACCAGCGCGGATACGGCGAGCATGATCCAGCCGATCAGGCCGAGGCGCACGAGCAATTCCGGCTCCTTGTTTCGCAGCTGGTCTTCCAGGAAGGCCATCGCGATCAGGGGCAGCGTGACGGTCTTCATTAGTGGGCTCCGGGGGTGCGGACACGGCCCCGGTCGCTGGTCGCGTCGACGGTGAGGGTGCCGGGGGCCAGGCGGGGCCCGGCGGAGATGTCGATCGACCCGGTGGCCGAGCGGGCGGTGACCGTGCCCGGCCCGGTCGCGGTCAGCGCGATGTCGCCGGAGGTGGTGCTCAGACCAGCGGGGGCGCCGGTCGGCCCGGCGTAGTCGCCGATGCTGAGGTCGCCGGAGACGCTGCGGGCGACGATGTCGAGGGTCCGGCCGATGCGGACGTCGCCGGAGGTGCTCCGGGCCTGGACGCGTTCGGTGATGTCGGCGCTGATGTCGCCGGACATGGTCTCGGCGAGCAGCCATTGGACGTTGCCCGCGGTGAGCGCTCCCGAGAGGGAGTCGTATTTGATGCCTTTGTAGGTGCCGTGGGCGTCAAGGTCGGCCGAGCGGGTGCGGGCCACGATGCCCGATCGCTCGGGCAGGCGGGCGGTGAGCTGCAGGGTGCTCGTGACCTCGCTGATGCTGTCACCGTCGATGGTGATGCCGTTGGTCGTTCCGGTGTTGACGGCGGCGAACATCGAGGTGCCTTCGACGTGGACGTGGGATGCGACGCCGGTGGAGACGATGGGGACAACCACGGTCAGTTCGTGGCGATTGGCGTTCCAGGTCAGCTTGGCGGCCTCCAGCGCGTCGGCCAGGGCCGGGTCGGCGCTGGTGGCGGTGAGGGTCACCTCGGCGACTTCGCGGCCGGGCTCGGTGCGGGTCTCGATGACGCCGTCGGGCAGGAAGATCCCCAGCAGCACTGGGCCGTCGCCCGGTGCGGTCAGTGTGCGGACGGGAAGGGTTCGGGTGGCCATGGACGTCCTCTCGGAGCATGCGAGCTGTCAGGGCGCGCAAAGGCCCTGTGTCTGGCATGAGTGGTGTGGTGGCCCGGCCTGATGGCCGGGCCGGAAAGTGCGGTGTCAGGCGGCGGGCCGCAGGCGGCGTGGGTGTTTGCCGGGGAGACGGTCGGCCAGGTGGTGCCGGAAGCGGGTCAGTAGGCGGCGGGCGAGGCGCTTGGCGCGGGCCGACAGGTAGTGCAGGTCGGCAAGGGCACCCTGCGGGCCGCCAGGGCGCAGCGCCAGATGGATGAGCCGGTCGGACTCGGCGTGCCAGCAGGACGGGCAGAGCGTCGCGTCATCGCGGCTGACGAACCAGGGGCCGATGTGGGCCAGCGTGATGGTGACCGGGCAGGCGTCGCAGCTGGCGGTCCAGTCGGCCAGCCGGGACACGTCGGGGATGCCGTGGGCGTCACGTAGCGGGATGATCACGGTCGCTCCTCCCCGTTCGCCCAGGCCGGGAGCGCGACACCGGGGTGGCATACCGGGCAGGAGATCGCGCCGACCGGCGGGTTCCACACCCGGGTCCGGCCAGCGCATGCGGAGCAGGACCGCCTGCGGATGCGGCGCAGGCGGGCGATGATGGACATGTTGGTCCTCCAGGTTGGTTCTGGAAGAGATCGACAGGGCCTGGCCGGTGGTGATGGACCGGCCAGGCCTGCGGTCATCTGGGCAATCGGGCAGCGGCGACGCTCACGTGCCCGCCTGAGCAGGCGGGACCTCCACCAGCAGGTAGCGGCGGACACCGGGGTCGCGGCGGTTGGGATACGGCGCGGACGCCTCGTGGACGTCCACGTGCTCGGCGAGGGTGTCGATGACCTGCTGCAGGTCGGCAGGTTCGCCGGACAGGCGGATTCTTACGAGCCGGGCGCTCATCGCGCCTCCCGGCCCTCGAAGGCATCCACCACGTCCGCCAGGAAGCCGTTCAGGGCGGACGCCAGCGTCGCGACTGCGCGCTTGGCCTCGCGGGTCAGCAGTCCCTCGTCCAGCTGCCCGGCAGGCACCCCGGCCAGGCCGGAGAGGGCCGGTGCAGCTGGTCGGCGAGCACCGGACACAGCAGGTTCACGCGCGGCAGCAGCGTCGGCCGCTGGGCCATCACCTGCTCCGAAGGCTCCAGGTAGGCGCCCAAACTCCGGCTATGGCTCCAGGAGTTCCAGCTCCGCGCCAGTCCCGAACGCTCCAGCTCCGACGGCGCGGAGCTGACCAGCTCCAGGTTCGCCACGGCGGCACCGGTGTCGGCCCGCCAGATCTTGGCCGACAGGAGCCGGTCCCAACGGCAGTGCAGGTAGGGCGGCGCCATGACCGGGCTCGTGGCGACCTGCCATGCCACGGTGACGAACTCCACCGGGTCACTGCCGACACTCTTTTCGTCCCAGGGATCGAACAGGTGCAGGTTTTGCCGCAGGTAGGCGCCGTACCGAGACTTGCCGTCGCTGGCACGTTCGCGGTCGTCGACCTCGCTGACCCAGAACACCCCGGAGTCGTCCGGGGCCAGGTCACGCAGGTAGGTGGGGGACGTCATGGGCACTCCTTGCTCCCGCACTGGCGGGGGTAGGGGGATGGCATTCGGGGCTCGAGGTGGTCCGCGATGCGGTCTTCGGCAGCGACGGCGGTGCACGTGGGGATCAGGCCGCCGCTGCCGGTCCGATCTCGGAGATGGACCGGACACCGGCGTTGATGAGGGCGCGGCGTTCGTGGGAGTCCAGGCCGCCGCACACGCCGTACTGCTCATCCGCCGGGAACTGCAGCGCCTGCTCCAGGCAGTACCGGCGCAGCGCCAGAGGGCACTCGGCGCAGGTCCGCTTGGCCAGCTCGACCCGCCGCCGCGACTCCTTCAGGGACTCGCGGTCGGCACCGTCACCCGGGCCGAACCACAGCTCGTCCCCGGTGTCGATGCAGGGCCGCTGCTCCCAGCCGATCGGCTCGGGAAGGTGGCCGCTGTGGGCCGGGGCTGCGGACGTCCGGGTCCTCATCACTTCCACCGCCCGTCGACGACGGCCGGGGTCTGCTGGGGCGCGGTGACCTCGCGGTCGAGGTGGGAGGCGTGGATCTGGTGCCCGCACTGGACGCACCACAGCACCACGGGCCCACCGGACAGCTGCGCGGCGCAGCAGGGCGAAGTCGGCAGCGACGGGCGGCACGAACCGCGGGCGGGCTCGGCCGGGGCGGGCTCGCGTCCGGCGAGCTTGTCCAGGACCTGCTGGTGAGCGAAGTTGCGGTCTACCAGGCGCGAGACGGTGCGGTCGAACATGGGGATCTCCCATCAAGAACGTCGGGGTGAAGAAGCAGCGAGCGCCCAGCGCCCCGGGGGCGGGGCTCGGCTGGGCGCTCGCGGAGGGAGTGCGAAGGGGGCTAGACGGTTTCGCTCCGGGGGCACGCCACGATCAGGGCGGCGCGGGCGGCCCGGGCGGCGAGCTCGCGGTCGCGTCGCGCCGCGGCCATGTGCGTCAGGGACGGCGGGACCGCCGGGGTCGGCTTGACCATGGTCCGGGCGCCGCGCCGGGTGGACGCGTCGGCGATTCCCTCGGCCAGCTGCTCTCGCCAGGTCTCATAGGCCAGGTCGGTTATCACCCGCTGCGCGGATCCGGGGCATCGCTCCTGCCGGTGCCAGCGCGCGGCCGGGACCGGACGGCGACCGGTCGCGAAGTCGCGGATCTCCTTGTCGGTGTAGCGGCTGATCCGGTGCGGGAGCACCATGTGCCGCTTGAGGGACACCCAGGTCCCGCAGTCCGGGCAGACGATCACCGTGCGCTCGCCGTCGGCGCGTTCGCTCTCGGGACGGCGCAGGTTCACGTGGTTCAGGGGGAGGGAGCTGATGGCGATCGGGAAACGGCCGTTGTGCTTCACGAGTACCTCCGTGATCAAACCGGGGTGTGATGCGCGGTCTCGTGTCCACCGCTCCGCACCAGGCAGAGGAGCCCTGGTGCAGACCAGACGACGCAAGCGCCGCACTTTCAAAGTTGATCAATCGCGGTGACCGCTGCGGGGGCCTCGTGAATCGCCATCCCAACAGGGCTGCGTCTTCAGTTGTCGTCCCTGAGCATCCAGGGGCGTTTCCCCTTGTCCCTTGGTGTTAAGGGGGGGTTAGCAAGACAGTGGCATCGAGTCCCTCGCGTTGTCAAGCCCCCCTTATCACTAGTCTGTGAGGAGATCCGCGGCAGGCGGCCGAGAGCAGCGAGGGGGAGACACGTGATCGAGGAGGTTCGGGATCTTGCTCGGATCGAAGACCACGAGGTCAGGGTGCGTGAGGCCGCGAAGCTGATGAACGAGCTCCAGGACGCTGTGAAGGAGACGGCTCGGATGCGGCGCGAGAGCATCCAATGGCTCCGCGATCACGGCCGTTCCATGGCCGATGTCGCACGGGTGATGGGAGTCAGCCGTGCCCGCGTCGCGCAGCTCAAGGATTCTGGGCCAGCCCCGGAGCGCGCCTTCCTCGGCATTGGGCGTCTCAGCGTGGCGGTGCCGGAGCGGCCAGGCGGACGGCGCCTCGTGGCCCGTGCCGACGCCGCAACCGGCCAGACCGTCCTGAGCCTGGCGTCATCGCTCGGACTCGCGGGCGAGCTCGAGTACATCCCTCTGTCCGGCGAGATCGACCTCAACCGCGACGATCTTGTTGTGATCTGCGGTCCGAAGACATCCCCCGTCACCGCTGAAGCCCTCCAGCGCGACCCGCAGCTCGACTTCCACCAGTTGCCCGATGAGCGATGGGCGATCACCGAGCGGGGGAGCGGGGAAACTCACGTCTCCCCTTCGGATGACCCCGACGACCCACGCCACCAGGACATCGCCTTCCTGGGGCGGCTTCCTCGGCCAGACGCGCGGGGGACGTTCCTCTACATCGCAGGCGTTCACGCGATCGGATCCCTCGGGGCGTCCCGCTACCTGACGGATCACCTGGCGGAGCTGTATGACGCGGTTGGGACGGCCCCCTTCTCGATGGTGATCACGTCCGAGTACGACCCTGAGGCCGAAGAGATCCTCGCAACGCGAGCCCTGACGGCGCCGCTTCGTCACCCCGGAGGCGAGTGAGGGTGGACGTCGCGTTCGCCAGCCGAGCCAAGGAGCCGGGCCGCGCCAATGAGGACTACGTCCTGGCGGCCTCGGACATGGTTGTGCTGCTGGACGGGGCTGGCGTGCCACCGGAAGCCGAAACGGGATGTCGACATGGGTTGCCATGGTTCGTTCGCACGCTGGGGGAGCAGCTGCTCAACGCAGCCCGGGCAGGCGACATCTCGCTGGCAGAGGCGCTGAAGCGGGCGATAGAACGAACGGCGCTGGCGCATGCCGACACCTGCGACCCGAGCCATCCGGTCTCCCCGTCATCGACGGTGGTCGCAGTTCGCCGACGGGACGAGTACCTGGACTGGCTGGTGCTGGGGGATTCCTTCCTCGCGCTCCGAAAGCACTCGCAGATCGAGGTCATCACTGACCAGCGCCTCAAGCAGAGCGCGGTGAAGCAGCGGACAGCTCTCCGGCAAGCCGATGGCCGAGACCGAGCGTTGTGGAACGCCCTGGTGGCGGAGGAACGGCGTCTTCGCAACCACCCCGATGGCTTCTGGATCGCCGCTGGCGATCCAGAAGCTGCCGACCATGCGATGACGGGGTGCTTGCCGCTGGCGGACCTAACGCACGCCCTTCTGCTCTCCGATGGTGGAGCCCGGCCCGTGGAGCCCTTCGGGGCGGTGACCTGGGACGAGTGCTTCCACAATCTCGCCCAGAGCGGCCCTGCCGCCTGGCTGCGACGCGTCCGCGAAATCGAGAACGCCGACCCAGACCGAACCCGCTGGCCACGTTCCAAGCGTCACGACGACGCCACTGCGCTCCTGATCGGTCTGGAAGATGACGCTTGACGATGCTCGGAGTCAATCCCTTCTCCCCGTGTAGGTGATCGGGACTCGGGCCTTGCCGCGGACCCGGATCCGTATCTCGTAGTCCTCTTGGTCGCGCCCGCGCCTGAGCGGATCGCGACCGATCGCATCAACGAATAGCTCGTACAGGTCGCCCCGGTCGTCAGGGGCGACTTCACTGCTGAACCGACGGATCCGGTTGCCCTTCCAAAACAGCTCAACGTCTACAAGCTCTCGGTTCATGGCTACGAGATGCCCCGAGGGTCCAGGCAGGACGCCTAGCGAACCGGTTGCGGCCAGTTTGAACCGAGGTCCGCCCCCGTTCGTTGATCAAGTGATGGGTGCTGGCCAGATGACGGCCCCGCCGAGGCGGCTGGCCCACGATGGTCCACGTGGAGTTTAGAGGGCCCTTTGCAACCTGCAAGCCGTTTGTCGCGCACCAGTTGCGAGACACTCCTTGGTGCTGGTTTTGAGGGAGTATGGTCTGGAATAACAGGGCTGGCCACCCGAGTGGACGGATCACCATCCGTTTATCGTCTCGGTCGAATCACGGAGTCTTCAGCCCCACAGCAAACAAGCCGGGCTATGGCAGAAATTCTGTCAGATAATGGAAGGTGAAGGCGCTGTAGGCAGGTGATCGGCGAGGTCGGTCGGCAAACCATTCGGGCGAAACCCGCAAGCGCCTTGGAAACTGACTGCGCTGCCCAAGAATTCCGCGTTCTGGAAATCGACCTCGCCCTCAGCGAACGTCACGTTCAGGAAGTCGACGTCGCCGCTCAGGAATTTCGCGTGCTGGAGGCTGACTCTGGCGCCATCGAACCTCGCACGCTGGAATCTAACCTTGCTGCCCTCGAATCTCGCGGCATCGAGGTGGACCACGCCGCCCATGAACAGCGCTTGCAGAAAATTGACCTCGCCTCCCGTGAACGCCGCACCCATAAAGCCGAGCGCGCCTTTCGTGAACATGGCGCTGTGGAAACTGACTATGCCGCCTTCGAACAGTGCGTCCTGGAAGTTGACCGCACATCCCTTGAATACTGCCTCTTGGAAGCTGACCGCCCCGCCCTCGAACTCCATGCCTTGGAAGCTGACATCACCGTCCTCGAATTTCGCGCCATAGAAGTTGACTTCGCCTCTCCTCATGAGCCCTCCGTGGAAGCTGACAACGCCGCTCGCAAATCTGGCATGTCGGAAAGTGAGAGCGCTGTTGTCGATGGTGATGCCGTGGAGGTCACCGCCATCGAAAACGACGCCAGTGAAGTCGAAGTGGTGGCCGTTCCAGGAGACTTCGGCGCCGCGGCGCAGGTGGTCGCCGATAGTACGGATGACGGTATGGCGCACCTCACGCAGGGTCAGGTAGGCCTTGTGGGCCTCAGCATGCTTGATGGGGTCCTGCCCCTGGGTGGGGTGCTTTCCGGGGTCAGGGTCGTACGGGATGCGTAGGAACGCGCACAGCACGTCGATGCAGGTCTGGCGCAGCGCGTGAGTCGGAGCGTCGTCAGCAAGGCCGGCCAAGGCGTGCACACCGCCCAGTTGCACCGCGGGTGAGGCGGCGCCGAGCTGGGCGACGGCGGCGGTGAACCGGTCGCTGTGCAGCTTGGTGTCCTCGCGCAGCGCGGCGTTCTCCTCGGTGCGCTGCTTGCGGTAGGCCACAACCAACGCGACCAGGCCCCCCAGTCCTGCCACCACTGCAAACGACAACTTCACCAAGTCGAACAGCACTGAGGACGACACCTGCGTCTCATGCTTGACACCGTGCACCTCCAACAGGTCCAAACCTGCCCAGAGGGTCACGCACGCCACCGCGATCGCAGCGGTGAACGTCGCGCCTAGCGCGCCCCAAAGTGGCACCAACCGATTCGGTTGCCGCATGGGCTCCGTCTCGCGCTTCATCAGTCCACCCATCGCATCTCCTCCATGTTGCACGCCACACGATTAAGACAGGCTGCCTGCCTGATCATTAGAGCCCAGTGAGCACTCGATCGTTCCTGATCGACTCAACGGCCTCACGACGAACGGGCGCGGCGCTTCGATGTGACCGCTTCTGAGACGCACCATGGTGCTCAGACTGGTTCCCAAGTCACTAAGCCCAGCCCGATCTGGGGCCTGCCTGCGTGTCAAGCCAGGGCCGGAAACGCGAAGAGGCCGGCCCTTTCCGCGTGGACGGCCTTCGCTGCTAATTGGTGCGCGAAGAGTGAACATAGCGTGCCGTTCATTACCGATCGCCTCTGGGGTGAGCGGGATGAGGTGAAGATCGTGCGGTGGCAAGGGGGCGTTCTCTCCTCGCTGCCCCCATGAATGGGCCGAAGGCAGGTTCCTGCTTGTGG
This sequence comes from Actinomadura oligospora ATCC 43269, assembly GCF_000518265.1. Classification (GTDB taxonomy): domain Bacteria; phylum Actinomycetota; class Actinomycetes; order Streptosporangiales; family Streptosporangiaceae; genus Spirillospora; species Spirillospora oligospora. Next base: position 228,071 of record NZ_KI912410.1, read on the forward strand.
CTTGGTGGTGCGGTTTGGGGGGAAGGAGGCCGACTACTCAAGCTGTTCCCAAGTCCAGGGGGGTGCGGGACGCCCATCGGGTTCACGCCCGAACCGAAACTGCTCCTTGCCGTCAGTAGCCCACAGGAACTGGTCGAACCGGCCCGCTGCTGGAAACCGTTCGGCGAGTACTGTGGCCTGCTCATCTGCCCCTACCTCCCGCAGCATGCTCAGCAGCCCGGCCATGTGCCCCGTCCCTGTCCTCAGCAGGCTGTCCATCAGTCGGGTCACATCGGACGCGTGGGTGAGGGGAATGTTCGCGGCGGCCCGCTCAGCGAGCGCAGCAACCTGCTCCTTTGCACCCACCTGCCGCAGGCTG
>NZ_KI912410.1:228773-1148980 GCF_000518265.1 Actinomadura oligospora ATCC 43269
CGCGTTGGTGAGTGGAATATTCGCGGCGGGGTTGCGGGCTAGCAATGCCGCGACCTGTTCTTCCGCCCCAACCTGCTGCAAGATGTCCAGCAGCTCAGCCACATCAGCTGCATTGGTGAGGGGGAGGCACGCGGCGGCACGGCCGGTGAGCGTCGCGGCCTGCTCCTCTGCCCCCACCTGCCGCAGGCTGTCCACCAGCTCGGCCACGTCGGACGGGAGGGGGAGGGGGCTTTGCATGGCGACCCGCTTGGTGAGCGCAGCGACCTGCGCATTTGCTCCCACTCTTTGCAGGCTGTCCAGCAAATCGGCCACGCCGGACGTGCTGGTGAGGGGAGCGTGTGCTGCGGGGTCGCGGGCCAGCAAGACGGCGATCTGTTCCTCCGCCCCCACCTGTCGCAGCTGGCGCAGCAGGCCAGTCACACGGAACAACTCGTTGATAGGGGTGTGCGCTGCGGCCCGTTCGGCGAGCACAGAGACCAGCTCGCCTGCCCCTGCCTGCCACAGCACGTCCAGTGACAAGGTCACGTTGGACAAGTTGAGGAAAGCGCTGTGCGCGGCGGTGCGCTTGGCCAGCGCAGCGACCTGCTCGCTTGCCCCAGCCTTCCGCAGGCTGACCAAGAGCCTGGCCACGCCGAGCAGGGCGATGGCAGGAACGTGTACGGCGGCGCGCTTGGCCAGCGCAGCGACCTGCTCCTCCGCCCCCACCTCCCGCAGGCCGCTCAGCAGTTCGGCTATGGCGGAGGCGTCGGTGAGGGCGGTGTGTGTGGCGGGGGCGCGGGCCAGTAAGACCATGACCTGCTCCTCCGCCCCCACCTTCCGCAAGATCTTCAGCAAACGGGCCACGCCGACCGGGTCAGTAAGGGAGCTGTGCGTTGCAGCCCAATGAGCGGCGTGACGGTCGGTGGGGTGCACCTGTTGCAGGAGTTTGACCAGCTTGTAAGCGGCGTGCGAGTCGCCGTAGCCGGTGGCATGTTTGTAGAGCTGGGCCGCGTCACGGAGCAGTCCGCGCTCCTCGGCTGCTCTTGCGAGGGTGTCCAGGTCGTCGGGGCAGGCGCGTGCGGCGGCTGCGGTCCAGAAAGCGGGCGGGGGAATCTGATCGGCGCGGTGGTGGCGGCCATGTTGTTCCAGGTAGTCGGCTAGCCGGTACGTCGGCCCGCCTTCACCCATCGCGCCGTCTGCTGCGGTTGAGGGGTGGTTGGCGCGGCGGGCCGAGGGGATACGAGCAGGGCCTATGCGGGTAACCGGTCCGCGAGCCCCCTTGCAGGGCTCACTGGTGTAGGCCAACGCATCCTCCAGCCAGTTCTCTCTGAGCCCGTTCCATTGCAGGTCGGTCAGGTAGGCGGGTGCGGCGGCCTCCAACAGTGCGTGCGGTAAAGCGTTGCGATGTCCCATCCGGCGGGCGTCCATCGCCGCTTCGATGACGGCCCGGGACGCAGCCGGGGCGTCGTTCAGGCGAGCCAGCAGCTTCGGCGCGCCGGCCAGGTACTGGGTGATGTGCCCGCCTTCGGCCTGCCCCACCGCGCTGGCCAGCCGCGCATCGGCCTCGGCTGCCTGAGTCATGGCGTGCAGGTCAGCGCCTTGAAAGGTCTCGGGTACCCGGATGGTCGCGCTGTCCAGAAGCTGGGTCACCTGCGTGCCTGGACGACGGGTCAGTGCCGCGTGATGTTCGGGCCATAGTGTGCCAAGCACCAATACCGGGGCGCGGGTTGGATCGGTCAGAAGGCTGTGCAGCTTGGCCGCGATCTGCTCGGGGAAGTCATCGGGGGCGTCAAGGTATTCCTGGGTCTCGTTCAGCCATACCACCGTGGATGGCCCAACCTGGTCCAGCCCCGCGACCGCCGCCTTTGGCCGAGTCGGGTCGAAGGGATGCCACAGTCGCCACCTACCCGTCTGCCGCAGCGGCTCCAGCGCCTCCCACAGGGCTCGGGTCTTGCCCGCCGACGACCCCGCAACCAGCACCGCCATCCTGCTCTGCCCACAGCGGGCGTGGTCGACCACCGCAGCCAGCCAGTCGTCATGGGCCCGCCGCACATAAGGCGGCAGCGGCGGCACCCCGGCCGTCTCGTCCGAAACGATCGGCCGGTGCACATGTAGGTCGAACGGGTCACGGACCTGATCCAACGGCGTGCCGAGCGGGATGGAGGTCTGGGCTTGCAGCCATAGGTCTCGGGTGCGAGCGGCGGCCTCGTCCGCGTCCTGGCGGGCTAGGCGCGCCAGGACGCGGGCGACTGCCACGGTGTCGGGCTGCGATGGCGGAACCGCCGCCGCGGCGATGATGCGGTGGATGGTGTCACGGCCCGGCCAGCCAGCCACCTCCGCCGTCCCGTCGTGCTCGCACCCGCGATGGATCGTGTCCAGCGACGGGGCCCCAGCTTGCTGATAGAGCCAGTACACCCAGTCCTTCAGCTCACGCAATGGACCGGGCGGCAGCGCTGGCTGCTTGATTCGCCGCTGAGAGCTGCGCTTGCCGTCTGCCCCGTGGTCGTCGCCGCTCATCGCACCATCATCGCGCCGCGTCGCGCTCGCCTCCTTTGAAATGGGGCGTTTGCCAACAACGGTCACGGACTCATCGCACCCCAGCATCGCCCTCCCAGACGGCTAAAGGCTGATCCAAGACCGACATCAACCTTGGGAAGGGTTCGCGTGCTCACCACCGTTCAGATCATGGGATTGTTGCTGGCCGCCTCGGTTGCGATCCACATCGCCACCACCATCGCTTTGCTCGCCCGCTGGGCCGGAGTCGGGGCCGCCAGCGCCGCCCTCACGGGTGCGGGAGCCGCTGCCACCAGCCTTGGCCTGTATCTCGCCGCGATCGCCGCCTACCACTGACTACTGCGGCTCGCGCGCCTTCCCCGATCTGTTCCGGCCCTGTTCCGTGAGGCATCCGGAGACGTTGAGAGACAACGAGGGGTGACGAGGGCTTGCATAGCAGACCAGGTGGCGGAGCGAGAGAGTTGATCAAGGCTGTGGGGAGCACGTCCGAGAACACGCAGATCTACGAGGGCACCAACCAGATCCAGCGCATGGTCATGGCCCGCCAGCTCCTCAAGTAGGCCCCGGAACCACAGAACGCGCCTCGATTCCGGTGGGAGTCGGGGCGCGTCTGTCGTCCGGCTACTTGCAGAGTTTGTCGCTGGCGGTCTTGGCCTCGACGGGAGCGTCGGATCCGGAGCCGGACGGCGAGCCCGTCGCGGACGGCCCGGACGACGGCGTGACGTGGACCTTCTTCGCGCCGTTCCAGTCGTCGCCGACCAGGACCTGCACGCGCGAGCCGAGCCCGCTGACCTGCTTCAGCTTCGCCCCCGGGATCGCGGCGGCGAGCGTCTTGGCGGAGTCGGCCTTGCCCGGCCCGTACTGGATCAGGGTGGTGGACCGGCCGCGCTCGGCGATGCCCGGGACGACCGTGACCTGGAAACCGACCTCGCGCAGGTCGCCACCGGCGCGCGCGGCGAGCCGGGGCGTGCCGACCGCGTTCAGGACGCGGACGTCGATGTCCTTCGGGGCGATGGTCGGCGCGTCCGGATCGGCGGTCGGGGACGCGGGCTGCGTCGCGGGCGGCTTCGGCGCGGGCTCGGACAGCGGCTTGTCGTGCCGGATCCGGGAGAAGAGGTCGCCCGCGGCCGACTTGTCCCACTGGACGGTCGACTGCGGCTGCGCCGAGTTCCACAGGACGGTGTTGAAGCCCGGGTTCGACAGCGGGACCTTCGCGAACGTGACCCCGTCGGTGGACACGCCCTTCATCTGGTCGGCGAGCTTCGGCAGGTCGTCGGCCAGCTTCTTGTCGACGCGCAGCGAGTGCAGGGCCGCGCTCAGGAACTTCGTCGACTTCACCGGGTCGCTCAGCGTCTTGCTGCTGAGGGCCTGCTTCATCAGGGACGAGATGAACGCCTGCTGCCGGTCGATGCGGCCGAGGTCGGTGCCGTCCCCGAGGGTGTAGCGGGCCCGCGAGTACGCGAGCGCCTTCAGGCCGTCCACATGGGACTTCCCGGCGGGGAGCTCGAGCCCGGACTTCGGGTCGCTGATGGCCTGCTCGGTGCAGACGTCCACGCCGCCGAGCGAGTCGACCATGTTCACGAAGCCGTAGAAGTTGACCTCGACGTAGTGGTCGATCGGGACATTGGTGGCCTCCTTGATCGTCGCCACCGTGAGGTCGGGGCCGCCGAACTGGTAGGCCCAGGTCAGCTTGCCGTACCGGGCCGGGATCTCCGCGCCCTTGGCGCCCTCGGACCCGTTCGACCTGTGCGAGGGGATCAGCACGTAGGAGTCGCGCGGCAGGCTGACCACGCTGATCTTGTCGTGGTTCCGGTTCACGTGGACGAGCATCATCGTGTCCGACCGCTCGCCGGGCTCGTGCCCGAGCCTGGCCTTGCGCTGCTGCTCCCGGGTCAGGCCCTCGCGCCGGTCGACGCCCGCCACCAGGATGGTCATCGCGCCCTTCGGCGCGTCCTTGGCGCCGCCGAGCCCGCCGACCGCCACCTTGTCGATCGTGCCGGTCACGTAGTTCTGGAACGCCCAGGCGCCACCGGCCGTGAGCAGCACGAACGCCGACATCGTCCCGGTGATCGCCAGGAATCGCCGCTGCCGCCGCGCGCTCATCACCGCGCGCGGGCCGAGCCCGGGATCGCCGCCCCGGTCCGGACGGCGCGGGCCGCGCGGCGTGTCCACGGTGACCCGCGGCGCGGGCACCCCGTCCACGGTGACCCCGTCGATCTCGCCGTCCTCGGCGGCAGGGGATCCGCCGGGGACCCCGCCCGGCCGTGGCCGGAAGTACCGCTCCAGCGGGTCGTCGCCCCCCCGGGAACCACGGTTCGAGTCGTGCCCGTCCGTCATGCTGGCCGCCGCCTCCTGAACACCCCGTGCCGACGCGAGTCCGCACCACTCTAAAGTGGACGGCGGCGATTCGTTCGCTTCCTGGACCTCGTGTCCGTGCAGTAACGTGGCGCCGACTTGACCCGCCTTGAACCCAGGATCAGATGAACCCGCCTTCGCATACCCAGAGCGACCTGCAGGACGTCCGTTCCGCTGAGCACGCCGAGCGCACCTGGCCCGCGGTGTCGGTGGTCATGCCGGTGCTGAACGAGGAACGCCACCTCGACGACGCGGTCCGGCACACGCTGACCCAGGACTACCCCGGTGAGCTGGAGCTGGTGCTCGCGATCGGGCCGTCCCGCGACCGGACCGAGGAGATCGCGCGCGAGCTCGCCGCCTCCGACCAGCGGATCCGGGTGGTGTCGAATCCCACCGGACGGACGCCGCAGGGGCTGAACATCGCGATCCGCGCGTCCCAGTACTCGATCATCGTCCGGGTGGACGGCCACTCGCTGCTGCCGCCGGACTACGTCCGGGCCGCCGTCGAGACGATGGAGCAGACCGGGGCCGACAACGTCGGCGGGATCATGGCCGCCGAGGGCGTCACGCCGTTCGAGCAGGCCGTGGCGCGGGCCATGACCTCCAAGCTGGGGGTCGGGAACGCGCGGTTCCACACCGGCGGCGAGCCGGGCGAGGTCGAGACCGTGTACCTCGGGACGTTCCGGCGCAGCGCGCTGGAGCGGGTGGGGTTCTACGACGAGACGTTCGTCCGCGCGCAGGACTGGGAGATGAACCACCGGATCCGGCAGACCGGCGGGAAGATCTTCTTCACCCCGCGGATGAAGGTCACCTACCGGCCGCGGCCGAACCTGCGGGCGCTGGCCAAGCAGTACTACCACACGGGCCGCTGGCGCCGGGTGGTCGGCCGCGAGCACCAGGGCACGCTGAACCTGCGCTACCTCGCGCCGCCGCTGGCGGTCGTGGCGATGGTCGTGGGCGTGGTGGCCGGGGCGTTCGGGTTCTGGCCGGGCTGGATCCTGCCCGGCGGGTACGCGCTGGCGATGATCGCCGGGGCGGCCCTGGAGGGCCGCGGGATGCCGTTCGCCGCCTGGCTCCGCCTGCCGCTGGTGTTCGCGACCATGCACATCTCGTGGGGCGTGGGCTTCCTCACCAGTCCGCCCGGACTGGGACAGGCCAAACCGAACAAATCCTGACAATTACCTCCAAGAGGACGTGATCTTGGACCTCCGGGGCTAGGTTGACCGACCAAGCTTCGCTCCCCCGGAGGTGTTCATGTCCAACGGAGCCCGTCACGGCCTCGGTGTACTGGCGGGGATCCTCGCGATCCCCGCGCTCGGCGCACTCCTGATCTTCGGCGCCCACCGGATCAACTCGCAGCAGAACACGATCGCCAGGACCTACAAGGACGGATCGGTCACCGACGGGCTGATCGTCCTGGGCGTGCTGGCGGCCATCGGCCTGGTGGTCGCGCTGCTGTGCGGATCCCGGCTCTCGCCCCTCGCCTCCCTCATCGCGGGCGCGCCGCTGCTCGGCTACGGCGCGTTCTGGGCGGTCCGCCCGATGCAGGCGCTCCTCAAGCTGGACGACCTTCCCGGAAGCAAGTCCCAGACCGCCCTCGACTTCGCGGTCGTCGCGCGCAGCGGGCTGCTGCTCGTGCTCGGCGCGGTGCTGGTGTTCGCGTCCTTCCCGCCCTCGCGCTGGCGCTCCCGCGCGGCCGACGACTCGCTCCCGTTCACCGGCGACGCCGGGGAGCGTCCGGCCGTCGCGTCGTGGACCCCGCCCGGCGACGCGCCCGTCGCCCCCCGCCAGGACGCCCCGCCGCTGTTCGAGCGTCCGGACCCGGGTCCGTCCGACGCCGGACGGCACGCCGCGGGCGCCTCGTAATCCGAGGTCAGGCGTCGGCCCGCCCCGGGACGGACGTGTTCTCGGCGGCGGGCCGCGCCAACGTTCCGGCCTGACCTGACATTTCCGACCAACGTCATGGAACGGGGCGCCGCCGAGTCGCGTCCGAACGGTCGGCCCCGCCGCACGGGGCCCGCTCATCCGGAGGTGGCTCATGAGCAACGGTGCCCGGCACGGTCTCGGCGTCCTCGTGGGGCTCGTCGCGTCCGCGGTGCTCCTCGGCTGGTTCGCCCTGGTGGCGAACCGGTACGCCGACTGGCAGCGCACGGTCCTGATCCAGTACATGAGGCACGGGACCGGGAGGGGACTGGTCCTCATCCTGGTGGTGGCGCTGCTGGCGGTGCTGCTGGGCGTCCTGTGCCTCCCGCGCCTGTCGCCGATGGCGTCGCTGATCCCCGGTGTGGTGCTGGTCGTGGTGAACGTCGCCTGGCTGATCGCGCCGAGGTTCGTCATGGACAACGTCGTGACGCACGTCAGGGAGCGGTGGATGATGAACTACATCAGCATGCTCTCCACCGGGATGATGCTGCTCGCGGGCCTGGTGCTGATCGTGCTGTCGGTGCCGCCGTCCCGGTGGCGCGGCCCGATCGCGGGCGGGCCGGGCTCGGGCGTGGCGTTCTCGGGCGTCTCGGGGCCGGGGATGCCCGGCCCGGTGCTGCACGGCCAGGCCGGTCCGGGGATGACAGGGCCCGCGATGCCGGGCCCCTCCGGAATGCCCGGGCCCTCCGGGATGCCCGGACCGGGAGCGGCGGGCCCTGGGGCCTCGCCGGGGCCGTTCGGGCAGCCGCCCGCGTACCCGCCCGCGCCGCCGCAGACCCCGCCGGGCACCCCGCCGCCGCCCGCCTAGCTAGCGGACGGCCGCCAGGACGCCCGGGACGTCGTTGACGACCATGGCGTCCACCCCGGCCGCCGCGTAGGACGGGGCGTTCTCGGCGGTCGGGCACCACGCCATGAACGTCAGGCCCGCCTTGTGCGCCATGTCGACGACCTGGTCGAGAGGGCGCAGGCGGGTGTCGGGGTGGTCGAAGCCGCAGGACGCGGTGTGCACGGCGACGGCCTGGAAGCCGAGCCCGGCGGCGGCCGGGACGCCGTGCCACAGCGGGAACCGCAGCCACGTCAGCAGGCCCAGCGGGACGTCCGGGACCTCGTCCTTCAGGAACGTCAGCAGGGACGGGTCGAACGAGGTCACCAGCAGCGGACGCCGCCGGGCCTCGCGGCGCAGGATCGGCGCGAGCAGCGCCCCGGTGCGCCGGGACGGGGCGTCCACGGCGTCCTCGAGGACGGTCTTGACGTCCACGTCGACCGCGACCCCGGGCGGCAGGCCGTCGAAGATCTCCTCCAGCCGGGGCAGCCCGGTCTCCTCGGCGGTCCGCCCGACGATGAACGCGCCGTCCGGGGTCGTCGGGTCGTGCCGCAGGACGAGCGCGTCGTCGGCGGTCCGGGTGACGTCGATCTCCACCCAGGACGCGCCCGCGCGGACGGCCGCGAGCATCGACTCCAGGGTGTTCTCCGCGACCGGGACGCCGTCCGGGCCGGGGAGCGTGCCCGCCCCCAGGCCGCGGTGGCCGATGACGGCGGGGGGACTGTCGAAGATCATGAATCCTCCGCGGCGAGGTGCTCGGCGATGACGATGTCGAGCGGGTGGGTGACCTTGAGGTTGCGCTCGTCGCCGAGGACGACGGTGATCGGCACGTCCGGCAGGTACCGGTGCACGATCCCGCAGTCGTCGGTGGCGCGCAGCGCGGGGTCGGCGAGCGCGAGCTCGTAGGCCGCGCGGGCGGTGCCGAGCCGGAACCCCTGCGGCGTCTGGAACCGCACGAGCGACTCGCGCGGCGGCATCGCGGCGACCATCCCGCCGCTGACCTCGACGATCGTGTCGGACGACGGGACCCCGACCGCGACCGCGTCGTAGCCTTCCAGCCCGGCGAGCACGCGGTCGATGACGGCCCGGCCGACGAACGGGCGGGCCGCGTCGTGGATCAGCACGCGGGTGTCGTCCGGACGGCCCGCCAGGGCCCGCAGCGCGGCGGCGGACGAGGCGGTCCGGCTGTCGCCGCCCTCGATCACCCCGGTGACCTTGCGGAACGGAGCGACCATCGCGGCGGCGTCGCGCAGGTGCCCGGCGGCCATCACGACCAGCATCTCGTCCACGCCGGGATGCCCGTCGAACGCGGCCACCGACAGGGAGAGGATCGGCCGCCCGCCGATCTCGATGAGCTGCTTGGGGCGGCCCGCGCCCATCCGCTGCCCGATGCCGCCCGCGAGCACCACCGCGACCGTCGTCGCCATCGACTTCCCTTCATCACCGGATCACTCGTCACCGGAACGCTCGTCCCCGGATCACCCGCGGCGACACCCGTCGCCACACCGCCGCCGCGCCCGGGTGCGCGGCTCGACCCGTTCCGGATCTTTTCTACCGGACACGCCGCTGCGACGCGGACGGTCGCGCTGTCACTACGCTCGGTCACGACAGTGTTCCGACCCGGCCGGAGGCGCCGATGACCCTCGCCGTGATCATCGCGACCGGGCGGGCCCCCGGCCCGGACCCGATCCCGGCGGCGGCGGTGCCCGTCCCACCACCGGGCGCGTCCGGGACCGCGTCGGTGACCGTGCTCGGCAGGCTGCTCGGCCAGCTCGACCGGCTCGGCGTGGCCGAGCGCCGCCTGATCACCCGCCCCGACCTCGCGCCGCCGCTCCGCAAGGACGGCCACGACCCGGTCGAGTGCGAGGACACCGCCGCCGACCTGCGGGAGATCGCCCGGCTCGCGCGCGGCGCGCGCGCCTCGGTGGTCCTGCTGCCCGGCGACCTGGTGATCAGCGACGAGCAGCTCGCCCGCCTCGTCCTGGACGCCGCGGACCGGCCCGTCACCGCCGTGACCGTCCGCTGGGCCGGTGGCCGGGCCCGTCCCGTCCGGGTGGACGCCGCCGGACGCGTCGCCTCGGCGGGCTCGGCGTTCCACCGGGTGTCCGCGCCCACGGCCGGCTTCCCCGGCCCCCTCCGCGTCGGCGAGCAGCGCACCGTCCAGGCCGCCGACGTCGCCGAGAGCCTTGCCGAACTCCTCGAACTCCCCGGGGCCCTCCCGCCTCCCATAGCGCTCTCCTCGTCCCCGGACGAGGAGTACGACGCCCTCGAGCTGATGTTGGTCGGCCTCGTGCGCGCGGGAATGCCGGTCACCGCGCAGGCGACCGTCCCGGAGCTGGTGTGCCGCCGTGTGGCCACGCCGGAGGAGGCCTGCGCGGCCGTGGAGACGGCGGAGAGGGCCGACGAGCGGCGGGTCCGGCTCCGGGCCGCGGTCAAGCGCGACGACGGCTGGTTCGCGACCTACGCGGTCAGCTCGTGGTCGCCGCTCCTGGTGAGGCTGGCCGCGTGGTTCGGCCTCACGCCGAACAAGGTGACCCTCGCCTCGGCCGGGCTCGCGGCCCTCGCCGCGTTCTGGTTCGCGGGCGGCACCCGCGGCGGCATGATCACCGGCGCGGTCCTGTTCTACCTGGCGTTCGTCCTGGACTGCGTGGACGGCCAGCTCGCCCGCTACACCCGCCGGTACAGCCGCCTCGGGGCCTGGTTGGACTCCGTGCTCGACCGCGCCAAGGAGTACGTGGTCTACGCGGGCCTGGCGGTCGGGGCGTCCGCGGCGGCCTGGGACGGCGGCCCGCACGTCGCGAACGTGTGGATCCTCACCGTCGCCGCGCTGGTCCTGCAGACCGTCCGACACATGATCGACTTCTCGTTCGGCGACCGGCCCCGGCGGCCCGCGCCGGACACCCCGGCCACACCCCTGACCGTCGCGGACGACCCGGGCGGCACCGGCGGAACCTCCCGCCCGGCGCCCGCCGGGACGGCCGAACGGCTGTCCCGGGCCACCGCGGGCGTCCCGGTGGCGCACTGGGCGAAGAAGATCATCGTGCTGCCGATCGGGGAGCGGTTCGCGGTGATCTCGCTGACCGCCGCCCTCGGCGACGCGCGCCTCACCTTCGCCGTCCTGCTCGTCTGGGGCTGGATCGCGGCCTGCTACACCCTGACCGGACGAGCGATGAGGGCCCTGCACGGATGACCGCGACCGACCCGCCCGCCGAGGCGCCCAAGACCACCACGAGCAACCCCGGCACGCCGCCCCAAGCCGCCGCGGCCCGCCCCGGCGCGACCACCCGGCTCGGCGGGCCGTTCGCGCCGGGGACGCCGCTCACCGGGACGGTCCGGCTGCGCGCCTACCGGGACGACGGCCCGATCTGCGCGGCCCTCGGGACGCTTCCGCGCGGCCACCTGCCGCCGCTGCCGGGCGCTCTGGTCGCGCTCGCGGTGTCGGCGGTGCTGCTCGGGACGGGTCTGGGGGAGCAGCACTCCCTCGCGCTGTTCGCCCCGGTGGCCGTCCTGATGCTGACCGGACTGGCCTCCGCCCACGGACATACCGGACGTCTCGACTGGCTCGTCCCGCCTATCATCCGCGCCATCGAGTATGGTTACCTGGCCGTACTGGGGTTCGCTCAGAGCGTGCCCGCGCCGCTGGTCTTCCTGCTGCTCGGCGTGCTGGCGTTCCACCACTACGACACCGTGTACCGCACCCGCCAGGGACTCTGGCCGGCGGATTGGCTGTTCCCGGCCGGGCTCGGCTGGGAGGGGCGGATGCTCGTGGTCGCCCTCTTCGGGCTCTCCGGGTTTCTTCCGTTCGCGTACGCCGCGCTCGCCGCCTACCTTGGCGTGTTGTTCGCGTGCGAGAGCGTCCTCAGCTGGACGCACCCCGCGCGCGGCGGCGGAGTGATGGACGACCTGGAGGAAGAGGGAACATGATCGGGATGGTGCTGGCTGCGGGAGCGGGCCGAAGGCTGCGCCCCTACACCGACACGCTGCCGAAGGCCCTGGTGCCCGTGGACGGCGAGACCACCATCCTGGACATCGCCCTGTCCAACCTGGCGGAGGTCGGGCTGACCGACGTCGTGATCGTCGTCGGCTACCGCGCGTCCGCGGTCGAGGACCGCAAGGACGAGCTGGAGAAGAAGTACGGCGTCTCCCTCACCCTCGTCCACAACGACAAGGCCGAGGAGTGGAACAACGCCTACTCGCTGTGGCTGGCCCGTGAGCACTTCGCCAAGGGCGTCCTCCTCGTCAACGGCGACACCGTCCACCCGGTGAGCGTGGAGAAGACGCTACTGGCCAACCGCGGCCCGCAGATCCTCCTGGCCGTGGACAACGTGAAAACTCTCGCGGACGAGGAGATGAAGGTCATCCTCGACGGCGAGGGGAACCTGCAGCGCATCACCAAGCTGATGGACCCGGCGACCGCGAACGGCGAGTACATCGGGGCCACCCTGATCGAGCCCGCCGCCGCCGAGGCGCTGGCCGACTCGCTCCAGGCCACCTTCGAGCGCGACCCCGACCTCTACTACGAGGACGGCTACCAGGAGCTCGTGAACCGCGGCGGCGAGATCGGCGTCGCCCCGATCGGCGAGGTCGCCTGGGTCGAGGTCGACAACCACGACGACCTGGCCAAGGCCCGCGAGATCGCCAAGACCTACTAGCCGTCCCGTCGCCGCCGCACGACCCGCGTCCGGGGTGCGGCGGCGACGCCGTCTCGCGCGGCCCGCCGCGACCGGGCGGCACACCCGCACCGGGCGTCGCCCGCTCCGGCGGGTGGAGGCGCACCGCACCGAGGTCCGCACCCGGACACCGCCCCGACCCGGGCTCTTCGACCCCCCGCCCGAGGAAGAAGGCTTCATGCCACTGCTGACGCGGATGCTGAACGCGCCGCTGTCCATCGACGTCCGGCGCGGCGCGGTCGCGAGCCTGGGCGACCTGCTCGCCGACGGGCGGATCGCCACCGAGGGCCGCGTCGCGATCGCGGTCGGCCCCGGGCAGGGCGTCAAGATCGCCGAGCACGTCCGCACGTCCCTGTCGGCCTGCGAGGTCTTCCAGGTGGACGGCGGGACGGTCGACGCGGCGGTCGAGCTCGGCGGGAAGCTGCGCTCCGGGCAGTACGAGGCGGTCGTCGGGATCGGCGGCGGCAAGACCATCGACGCGACCAAGTACGCCGCGACGCTGTCGGGCATCCCGATGGTGTCGGTCGCGACGAACCTGTCCCACGACGGCATCTGCTCGCCGGTGGCGTCCCTGGAGCACGACAGCGGCAAGGGCTCGTTCGGCGTCGTCATGCCGCTGGCGATGATCGTCGACCTGGACTACGTCCGGGCCGCGCCGGACCGGCTCGTCCGGGCCGGGATCGGCGACGTGGTCTCGAACTTCTCCGCCGTGGACGACTGGCTGCTGGCCGCCGACGCCGTCGGCGAGCGCGTCGACCGGATGGCGCTCACCGTCGCCCGCACCGCCGCCGAGGCGCTGCTGCACCAGCCCAGGTCGGTCGAGTCGGACGAGTTCCTGACCGTCCTCGCCGAGGGCCTGGTGCTGTCGGGGATGGCGATGTCCTTCGCGGGCGACTCGCGGCCCGCGTCCGGCGGCGACCACGAGATCATGCACGCCATCGACCGGCTGTTCCCCGGCACCGCCAACCACGGGGAACTCGCCGGGCTCGGCGCCGCGTTCTGCTACCACCTGCGCGCGACCCACCTCGGGACGGGCGAGGAGCGGCTGGAGCAGATCCTGAACAGCCTGGGACGGCACGGCCTGCCGCGCGTCCCGGGCGATGTCGGGCTGTCGGCGGAGCAGTTCGCCGCGGCCGTGAAGTTCGCGCCGGAGACCCGTCCCGGCCGCTATACGATCTTGGAACACCTCGACCTCGACGCCGCCGCGACCCGCGCGGCGGTGGACGACTATGTCCGGGCCTACGGAGGCTGACGTGACCGTTCCGACCGAGGGGGGACGCCCCCCCACACCCCCCGGTCCGACCGAGCCGGAGGCCGCGTTCGCGCCGCCTCTGGACGACCGCCCGTCGCGGAAGACGGCGAAGGTCCGGGACGTCCGGCGCTACGGGCAGCCGCCCGGCCTGAAGGACCGGCGCAACGAGGAGCACTGGGCCGGCCGCTACTACATGCGGTCGCTGTCGCCCTACGTCTCCTGGATGGCGCTGCGCCTCGGGTTCAGCCCGAACCAGCTCACCTACATGATGATGGCGTGCGGCGTCCTCGCCGGGGCGGTCGTGTCGCTCCCGGCGACCGGGACGGCCGCGATCTGGCCCGCGCTGGGCGGCGCCGTCCTCATCCAGGTCTACCTGCTGCTCGACTGCATCGACGGCGAGGTCGCCCGGTACCTGCGGCGCACCTCGGTCGCGGGCGTCTTCCTCGACCGGATCGGGCACTACCTGTCGGAGGTCGCGCTGCTGACCGGGCTCGGCTTCGCCGCGCAGGGCGGCTGGAGCAACGGCGGCTACGTCGAGCTGGGCCTGCTGGCCGCGCTCGGCGCGGCGCTGATCAAGGCCGAGACCGACAACGTGGTGGTCGCGCGGGCCAAGTCCGGCATGCAGGCCGACCCGTCCGGCGGCGACCGGGCGCTGCGGCCCCGCTCCACCAAGATCGCGCTGGCCCGGCAGGCCGCGTCCATGCTCGGCTTCCACCGGATCATCGGCGCCGTCGAGCTGTCCCTGTTCATCCTGGGCGCGGCCGTGCTGGACGTCGTGCTCAAGACCGACACCCCGGCCGCGATGCGCGTCCTCTGCGTCGCCGTCGCCGCGGTCGCCGTCGTGCAGACCCTGCTGCACCTGATCAGCATCCTGGCCTCGCGGAGGCTCAAGTGAAACTCAGCGTCGTCGTCCTGACGATGGGCAACCGCCCGGTCGAACTCGCCCGCGCCGTGCAGAGCGCGCTCGACCAGGAGCACGTGGACGTCGAGGTCGTCCTCGTCGGCAACGGCGTCGACCCGGTCGGCGAGCGGGCGGGCGAGGCGCCGTTCAACGACCCCCGGGTGAAGACGCTCAGCCTGCCCCGCAACCTGGGCATCCCCGGCGGACGCAACCGCGGCGTCGAGGCGTCCACCGGCGAACTGGTCCTCTTCCTGGACGACGACGGCTGGTACCGCTCGCCCCGGCTCGGCGTCCACCTGCGCGACCGGTTCTCCGCCGACCCGTCCCTCGGGATCGTCTCGTTCCGTGTCCGCGACCCCGAGGGCGGACGCGGCGAGCGCCGCCACGTGCCCCGGCTCCGCGCCGGTGACCCGGAACGGTCGTCCGCGGTCACCACGTTCCTCGGCGGCGCCTGCGCCGTCCGCCGCGCCGCGTTCGACGCGGGCGGCGGCCTGCCCGAGGACTTCTTCTACGCGCACGAGGAGACCGACCTCGCCTGGCAGGTCCTCAACGCGGGCTACCACATCGTGTACGACGCGTCCGCGGTGATGTTCCACCCGGCCGTCCTGCCGACGCGGCACGAGATGTTCTACCAGTACAACGCCCGGAACCGGGTCTGGCTGGCGCGGCGCAACCTGCCCTGGCTGCTGGCCCTGACCTACCTGGGCGTCTGGGTCGGCATGACGGTCCTGCGCGAGCGCAAGCCGAGCGCGCTGAAGCCCTGGTTCAAGGGCTTCGCGGAGGGGTGGCGCAAGCCCGCGGGGCCGCGCCGTCCGATCTCCTGGAAGACCGCCTGGCGGATGACCCGCACGGGCCGTCCGCCGATCATCTAGCCCGCCGTCTCAGCTAGCCCGCCGTCCGCCCGGCCGCCCGGATCAGCCTCCGGGCCCGGTGCAGCCGGACGGGCGGCAGCGCGGCGCGCCGGTCGCCGCCCTCGTCTTCGAGGCCGCGGTCGACGCCGCCGCCGTAGACGGCCGTCCAGCCGACGAGCCGGTGCTCCTTGACGTGGACGTCGATCCGCTCGAACGCGTCCGTCGCGGGGAGCGCCTCGTGCACGCGCGCGGAGAGGATCAGCCCGAGCAGCCCGCCGGGCTCGGTGAGCCTGTCCTTGAGCAGCGGGGCGTCCAGGAGCCGTGAGGCGGCGATGACCGAGTCGCCGAAGGCCCCGCGCTCGTCCACGGCGGCGCGTCCCGCGTCGATCGACACCCGGAGCCGCAGGTCGAGGCCGGGCCCGGCGGCCCGGTCGTGCTGGCGCAGCTCGTCCAGCATCGCCGGGACGGCCCCCGCGACCAGCCGTTCGACCGGCACGCCGTCCGGCAGGAGCAGCAGCGCGCCGTCGCCCCGGTCCTCGCGGTACCAGACGGACGGGCCCGCGCCGACGCCGTCCAGCGCGTCCTGCACGAGCGTGTAGGTCACGTCCCGGAGCGTCCGGCGGTCGCGTTCGGTGCGCCGCGCCGCGCCGAACCCGGCGATGTCGACGAACATGATCGAGCACTCCCTGGCCCCCCGCCAGAGCCCGCCCGCCGTGACGGTCTCGTCCGCGCGGAAGCGCCGCCCGTCCTCCGGGGCGAGCGGCGGCACCACGTTCGCCGGGGGAGCGAGCAGCGCGCTCGCCGTGGTCCGCCCCTTCACCAGGAACATGGCCCGGCCCTTGTCCGGGGGGTTCCAGAGCCGGTTGTTCCCGGCCGGGGCCGGGCGCTCCTCCCGTCCCCGGCCGTCCTGGCCGCGCAGCAGCCGGAGCATGGCCAGCTGCGTCGCCGCCGTGAGCGACAGGGCCACGGCGACCAGCAGGGTGGCCATGACCAGCACGATCGTCTCGGGCATCGGACGCCCCCGATCTCGCGACGTGCCCGCCCGGTGCGGGCCACTCTCACGAGAGTAGACTGCGATGTGAGTGATGTACATACGTTACGCGCACATCGCATGCATGGCGTGGAAGTAAGAAGAGTAGAACCGCGACAAACCGGGTAAGCCCCTCCTCACCCGCGTTGACCGGCGTACGCCCGAGGCGCATACTGGCCGCACACGGCGGCAGCCACCGGGATCGCCCCGGGCGTGGCGGCCGGCCGCGCGGACGGTGCCGACGGGCCGCGAGCGGGGCGAGGAGTCGTCCCGGTGGAGGAGACCCGCTGATGAACAAGTCCGAAGCCCCTTCGGCGGACCAGAGCCGCGACCAGGTCCCCCAAGCCGAGGGCCCCGGCGCGCGCGAACGGGTCACCGTCAACCTCACCGCCAAGGGCGCCGCCGCCCTCACCGAGCTCATGCGCCTCACCGGCGACACCAAGACCGACGTGATCAACCGCGCCCTCGGCGTCTACGCCTACCTGGAGAACGTCATCCAGCAGGACGGCAAGGTCTACGTCCGCGAACAGGACCAGTCCGACCTCGAACGCGTCCGCTTCCTCTGACCCCCGGCGACCTCAGCTCGCCTCAGCCCGCTGAACGGCCCCGTTCCGAGCCCCCCGCGACGTCCCCTTCGCCCGGTACCCGTTCCGCTTCCGCCCGGGCACGCTCTCGACCGCGAAGGGCGGCCGTTCGGGATCGAGGAGGATGGCGCCGGTGTCCTTCTGGAACAGCGCCCCGGCGGGGTAGTCCGCGATCGCCGTCGACTGGCGGAGGAACACGAACCCCTGGTCGCGGTAGTACTCGTGCAGACTCCAGTTGTCGGCCCAGACGTCGATCCTGATCCACTGGCAGCCCTGCTCGCGGCGTGCCGTCGCGCCGATCCAGTCCAGCAGGGCCGCGCCGAGGCCCTGTCCGGCGCACCGCCGCCGGACGACGAGGCGGTGCAGGTAGATCGCGGGTTCCTGGTGCTCCCACGCCGTCCAGAGGTGCTCGTCCGGGACCGGGGTGGCCGACACCGTCGCCACCGGTTCGGGGCCGTCCCACAGGAGCCATGTCTCACCCCCCGCCAGGGCGGCGCGGACGCGGGCGTCGCGTTCCGCCTCGCTCGGGTAAGGATCGTTCCACTGTCTGATCCCCCGTCCGCGCAACCATCCGGCGGCGTCCTCGATGAGCCTGAGGACGGTGGGCTGGTCGCCGGTGGAGGCCGGACGGAGTCGCAAGCCAGATCCCACGTTCAGTCCCGTTCGCGCGGTGTCCCGGGGCCCGGTGACGAACCGCCGGAGCGGCGCCGGGCCGTCCAATCTGCCCTTACGGACAAAAATCACCGTAACTCACGCGATGAGGACGGACGAGGTGTCGGGGACGCGAGATTCCCCGTGCGCGGTCCGCGGGCCGGACATCAGGCCGGATCACGGGCTGGATCGCGGAGCGGATCGCGCACGCGTTTCTTCCCTCGTCCGCCGTGCCGCCCCCGGACGGTCCGTCCGGCGGCACGGCGGCGCTCGGTGTTCTCCCGGACCGGTCGCTCGTTTAGTCATTCCCGGTCCGGGGATGCCGCTGTGCTCAGGAGAACCTGGCGCGCACCTCGGCGTCGAGGCTCTCCGGGTCGTCCTCGTGCGCGCGGAACCTGCGGTACGGCTCCGACGTGCCCGCCGCCATGCGCTCGGCCACCTCGGCGGGCTCGATCAGCACGCCGCCGCCGAGGTAGCGCGCGTCCTCGAGCTGCGTCCGGACGCCCGGCTCGCCCTTGACGAAGCCGCCCACGCGCCAGCCGGACTCCTCGTCCCAGACCAGCGCGCGGCTGCCCAGGACGATGGTGGCGTCCCGGGGCCCGCACGGGTCGAGCCACGCCTCCGTCGGCTCCACGCCGGCCGCCTCCAGCGCGCGGACGGACTCGGTCAGATACGGCCGGAAGACGTCGAGCTTGGCGTCCTCGTGCGGCTTCACCACGACATTCTCTGCCACGGTTCTCTCCATCTCTGGTTCAGGCGGGCCCTGACGGCCTGCCCATAGCTGCGAAGGGAGTGGGTCGTCGTTCTCGGTGGTCTCGATGATCGGTCAAACGGTCAAATGGTTGGCGATCAAGGTCTTCCGGCCGTCAATTCGCCGCCCCTGCGGCGCTTCACTTTGATTTCCGCGAAGATCCGCCTCCAGAAATGTCACTATCGTCAAGCGGAAGCTCGGACTCGATCACGAACACGTTGCGGTCGGTGGGATAGACCGTGAGGGTGTAGCGGCACGGATTTCCCTCGGTGTCGGTCACCACGCGGCGGTGCACGAAGACCGGAACGGTCCCTTCGGCGGGCATGTCGAAGAAGCGGATCTCGACCTCGTTCGGGGTGCGCACCCAGATCTGGTCGCGGTATCGCGCCTGCCGGATTCCGAGGGTCTCCTCCAGGTAGGCGACCGTCCCCTCCGGCATGTCCTCGGGGCGCTGCAGGCGCGTGGCGCCGCGGTCGACCAGGTCGATCGGGTAGAAGGACGTCTGGAGCGACCAGGGCACGTCCCCGCCGTCGTCGGTGATGAAGCGCTGCTGGTGCCGCACCACCAGCATGTCCCCGATCTCGATCTCCAGCTCGCGCGCCTGCGGCTCGTCCGCCTGCTTGATCTCCACCGTCGGCACGGAGGTCTTGGCCTGGCGACGCTGCTTGGCGACCTCGTCGACCCAGGCCCTGCCCTCGCCACCGCTGAAGCCGGTGTCCTCGGACGGGGTGAGCGTGATCGAGAACTTCACCGGCGGCTCGACCACGAAGGTGCCGAGGCCCGGCCTGGACTCGACCAGCCGCTGGTTCTTCAGTCGCTGCACGGCGTCCCGGACGGTGTTGCGGGCGGCGCCGTACTCCCTGGCGAGTTCCTGCTCGGTCGGGAGCTGCTCACCGGGCCCGAGCTCCCCATCGTGGATCTTCCGCTGCAGGTCTGCGGCGATCTCCTCATAGCGGGCGGCCATGGCGCCTCCAGAGCTTCTCGGCGTGAGACATCCCAACAATCCGGACGGGTCCTGATGGGTGGATGAGCCTCATAGCTGGGTTCATCCCCGAAAACCCCATGATCGCATGTTTGCACCCTGCTATCCGTGGAAATGGGTTAGTTCAAGTGGTTGGGATGACCTGAACGAGTTACCTCGGTGGGTTGAGAGTACCCGCTCAGGCCGCTCAATACAGCAGGACAGCGCGGATATTCCGAGAAGTTCGGAACACCTGGCGATCGCGAATCCCCTCTCCCTGGGGCGGATGGCGATCAACGCAATGAAAGGGACGAAAAGGACAAAGAGGAGGTCATCGCGATGATCGGTATCGTGATCGTCTATCTGCTGGTGGTGTTGGCCATGACCGGGCTGCTGGCCAGCGTCGTCTTCCTTCTGCGGTTCGCCGTCATGAGCCGCCGGGCCCAGTTCTGGCGGCCGGAGGTGGACGGCTCCGGACCGGCGAGCTACAGCACGCCGTTCGTCTGGGCGCGCCGCTCGGCCGACGCCCCCACCCCGGACGCGCCGCCGCACGGGCGTGTCCCGGAGGCGCGCATCCCGGATGGGCACGTCCCCGAGGGGCGGGTTCTGGACGGGTGCGCCGTGGAGGAAGCGGCCACCGACCCGGCCCTGGTCGGGTCCACCATCGGCTGACCAGGCGGGACGCACAGAAAGAGGCCACCCTGTGAGGCCCGATGTGAACCACACCGACCTCAGCTCGCAGAAACCCTCCGGACGAGCTGACCCAGTGATCGTCAAGGAGCCCGGTTCGCAGGGCTCACCCCACGGCGGGCCCGACGCGCCGCGCCTCCTGGAGAACGCCCGCCGGGCGGACGACCAGGAGCGCTGAGCGGCGACCCCGCCCTCGAACGGCGCCGACGTCGTCGCCGAATCCACTCCGACGACCCGGCCGGCGAGTGAGCCCCCCGCCCTCGTCGAGCTGCCGTGACGGCCGGACGGCCCACCTCCTCACCGTCCTGGCCTGAGCGGCCCCCCTTTTCGTGGTCCGGACCGGAAACGGCCCGGACGGACGTGTTTTTGGGGGAATTGTGGTCAGTGGCCCAGGAGTAGGTCGTGCCAGTTCTGGTCGGCGGTGAGGACCGTGAGGCGCTGGGTGGCACGGGAGACGGCCACGTACAGGACGCGCAGGCCGCGCGGGGACTGGGACGCGACGGTCTCCGGGGCGACGATGGCGGCGGCGTCGAACTCCAGGCCCTTGGCCTCCAGGACGTCCAGGACCTGGACGCGTTCGGGCAGGCCCTCGGCGAGGCGGTCGCGGTCGGCGGCGGACCAGGCGCCCGCGGTCGGCATCGGAACGATCAGGCCGATCGTGCCGTCCACCTGGGAGAGGAGTTCCTCGGCGGCCTCGCGGGCGGCGGTGAGGTGGTCCTCGGCGGGGACGATCCGGATGACCGGGTCCAGGCCCGACTCGCGGACGGCGCGGGCCGGGCGGGCCTCGGGGAGGGCCTTCGCGAGGACGCGGGCCGACACGGCGGCGATCTCGATGGAGTTGCGGTAGTTCGTGGTGAGTTCGTACTCGTGCCGGACGGTCCGGGCCGAGCGGGGGGCGGGACGGCCACGGCCGCGTCCGCGGCGGTTGCGGGACGGCTGCTCGCCGCCGAGCGCGGCGTCCATGGCGGCGCGGGCGGCGGGGAGGTCCTCCCAGGCGCTCTGGGCCGGGTCCTCGACGATCGTCCAGCTGGCCTGGCGGCCCCGGCGGCCGAGCATGCGCCACTGCATGGGGGAGAGGTCCTGCGCCTCGTCGACGACGATGTGCGCGTACTCGGGGCGTTCCTCGACGACGCCGTCGTCCACGCGGCGGGCGCGTTCCATGCGCTCGATCGAGGTGGTCAGCTCGTCCATGCCGGGCTCCCAGTCCTCGTCGGCGACGGCCTCGCCGGTCAGGACGTTCACGCCGTCCACGACGAAGGGGTCGCCGTCGGCGGCGGCGCGGCGGCGCGGCTGGCGGGGCGGGGAGCCGAGCATGGCGTCGATCTCGTCCAGGAGCGCGACGTCCTGGTAGGTGAGGACGCCGGAGCCCCAGGAAACGGCGAGCCCGTCCAGGGCGGAGCGGTCCAGGTCGCGGCCGGCGGCGCGGCGCAGCCTGGACGGGTCGGACAGCGCGGACAGCACGTCCAGCGGGGTGCGGATGGGCCACCAGGCCTGGAGGAAGTCGGTGAACGCGCGCTGCTCGCGGATCCGGGCGGCGAACTCCTCGCGGCTGCCCAGGCGCGGGGCGGGACGGCCGCCGGTGTCCAGTTCGCCGAGGCCGTCGGCGGCGAGGATCGAGTTCCAGAGGGCCAGCTCGCCCTGGCCGGAGTCCTCCTCGACGGCCTGGGGGCCGCCGAGGTGGCCGAACGCGTCCCACAGGGCGTCCAGGAGGACGTCGGCGGCGCGTCCGCGGGCGGTGTTGACCGAGCCGCGGGCGCGGCGGTGCACCTCGGCGCGGGCCTTGTCGAGGCGGCCGCGGTCCAGGCGGATCACGACGCCGCGGTAGACGACCCGCAGTTCGTCCGGCGAGCCGGGGGCGTGGTCGGCCACGGCGCGGCGCAGGACGTGGATCATCGCCTCCGCGCCCTTGAGCCGGGCCAGGTCGGGGGTGTCGTGCGCGGTCGCGGTCGCGCCCGGGACGAGGTCGCCCAGCGAGCGCAGCGTCGCCGAGCCCTCGCCGAGGGACGGCAGGACGCGCTCGATGTAGGACGTGAAACGCGCGTTCGGCCCGACGACCAGGACGCCGCGCGACCCGAACCGGCGGCGGTGCCTGAAGAGCAGGTATGCGACGCGGTGCAGGGCGACGGCCGTCTTGCCCGTGCCGGGGGCCCCGCGCACGAGGACGGTGCCGTCGGCGGGGGCGCGGATGACCTCGTCCTGCTCGCGCTGGATGGTGGCGACGATGTCGCGCATCGTGCCTTCGCGCGTGCGCGCGAGGGACGCCAGGAACGCGCCGTCGCCGACCACGGACAGGCCGTCGGAGGCGTCCGGGTCGAGCAGGTCGTCCTCGATGTCGACGACCTTGTGCCCGCGCGAGTGCAGGACGCGGCGGCGGATCACGCCGCGAGGATCCTCGGGGGTCGCGCGGTAGAAGTCCTCGGCGGCGGGGGCGCGCCAGTCGATGACCAGGGAGTCGTGCTCGCGCGTGCGGACGCCGATGCGGCCCACGTAGCGGACCTCGCGGCCGTCCACGATCCGCCCGGACGGCTGCGCGTCGGCCTGCCCGGACGGCTGCGCCTCGTCGGCGTACTCGCGCGGGGTCAGGTCGAGGCGGCCGAACACCAGGCCGTCGTCGGCGATGTCGAGCGCGTGCGCGCGCTGCGCGGCCTGGTGGACCATCGCGTCCCGGTCGACCAGGGAGCCCTTGGTGCCGGCGAGGGACTGCCGGAAGCCCTCGCGGAGCATGGCCCGGGCGTCCTCGCGCATCTCGCCCAGCCGGACGTACGCCTCGTCCACGAAACGCTGCTCGGCGGCGATCTCGCGGTCCTTCAGCGGGGTCGTCCCCGCCGCCCCGGCATCGGCGGCCTCGCCCGTCGCACTGCCGGGCGGACGGTCGGTGACCTCGGACGACATGGCTGCGGCTCCTCGCGGCTTCGGGCGGCGTCCCGGGACGGCCCCCGGGAATGCGAAAGAGACAGCTTACGCGGTCCAAGGTCCACTCAGCGTGACAGCGTGACCCGTCCCACAAGGCGCGCGGTGGGCCCGGGGAGCCAGCGCCGCGCTCGGGCCACCGCCCTGGTCAGCGGGTCCGGGAGGACGTACAGGTCGTGCGCGGGACGGGCGGCCAGCGAGCGGTCCACGGCGTCCAGGACGAGGCCGGGCGGAACGCCGCGCATACGGCCGGTAGCGGCCGGATCGGCGGACGCCGCGGCCCGGAAGCCCGGGGTGTCCACCTGGCGCGGGCAGACGCAGCGGATCACGACGCCGCTGCCCGCGTGCTCGGCCGCGACCGCCTCCGCGTAGGCGTTCACCGCGGCCTTCGCCGCCGCGTACGCCGAGGTCTTCGGGACGGGCAGCAGCGCCGCGAGCGACGAGAAGAGGACCAGTTCGCCGCGGCCCCGCTCCAGCATCCCCGGCAGCGTCGCCCGGACGACGTGGACGGTGCCGAGGAAGTCCGTCCGCAGCACGTGCTCGACGTCCGGGAGGGGCTGCTCCAGCGCCGGGACCATCGGCCCGACGGCCGCCGCGTGCACGACCCGGTGCACCGCCCCGACCTCGCTGACCAGGGCGTTCACGGCCTCGGCGTCGGCGACGTCGCAGACGCGGACGTGCGTGTTGGGCGAGCGGCGGGCGGTCGCGGCGAGGCCGTCCGCGTCCAGGTCGGCGGCGGCGACGTCCCAGCCGGCGGCGGCGAGGCGGCGGGCGGCGAGGGCTCCGAGCCCGCTCGCGGCACCGGTGACCAGGGCCGTCCGGACGGCCGTCATGGCCGTGCCTCCACCGCTTCCTGGAAGGTCATTCGCAGCCGGTCCACGGTGGCGGCGGACAGCGCGCGGGCATGGTCGAGGCCGAGCGCGCGCAACTCGTGCGCCACGGGGTGGTCGCCGAGCCTGAGGTACGTGCCGCCGCCCAGGCGCATCCGGACGCCGCTGGGGGAGACGGTCCAGGGCGTCCGGCGGGTGACGCCGTTCATGGACGTGTAGGCGTCCACGCTGGGAACGCCCCTACCGGACGGGACCGGGAAGCCGGGCCGGACGTGCATCTCTATGGCGGTCCTCCCGTCCACGCGCACGAGGCAGCGCTTGGTGCGGGCGGCGAGGTCCATGTGGATGTCGGCCATCTCTTTGGGGAAGCCCCAGATCGCCCGTCCCGCCTCCAGGGTGAACGCCTGGTTCACCGGCAGCCAGTGGATGAACGCGCCGATCCGGGGCGTCCCTTTGACCAGGAACGCGACTGCGAACTCGTGGTACGGGCCGAGATCGCCGTCCGCGTACCGGACGAACGCGAGCGAGCAGATCGCCCGTCCCGCCAGGGGACGTGCGACCTCCAGCCCGGAGTAGGCGATCACGGCCTGCGCGGCGGCGGCCGGGATGGGGAACATCGCGGACGCGACGGCGGCGTCCCGGATCTCGACCGGAAGCGTGACGCGGTCGCCCTGGATCAGGTGGGCCGCCGGGGCGGGCGCGACTTCGGGGATGGCATCGGGCGCGGCGTCGGGCGCTGCGTCGGACGCGGCGTCGGGGGGCACGCCACAAGTAGAACAGGTTCCTGTTTTGGGCTCAAGGGGTCGGCCGCCGGGCCGCTCAGCCCTCCAGGGCGGCGCGGACGCGGTCCAGCGTCGCGCGCATGCCGCGCCGGTTCAGCTCGGCGCGGTCCTCGGCGGCGACGCCGGTGAAGACCCGTCCGAGCAGGGACGCGATCCCGGCCGTGCGCGAGTCGCGGCGCAGGTCGTGCCAGTACTCGGCCAGGCGGGACGACTCTCCGTCGCCGATGCCCTCGACCCGGTAGCCCCACAGCGCGACCGGCATGCCGAACGTCGTCACCCGGAACGCGAACGCCCGGCCCGGGATCGCGGCCGTGACCTCGCAGGTCGTGAACCAGACGCGCCAGCCGAGCCGGTTGAACCCGACGAACCGGGTGCCCTCGGCGATCTCGCCGCCGTCCCGGATCCACACCCGGAACAGCTCCGGGCTCCACTCGGGCATCCGGCGCAGATCCGACACCGCCGCGTACACCTCGTCCGGGGACGCCGCGACCGGCACCGACTCCTCGACCGTCCACTCCCGTTCCATGCAGGCCATTACAGCAGGGGGCGGAGGGGCTCCTCAGAGCAGGTGGGCGTAGGCCCGGCGCCACTCCTCGAACCACTCGGCGAACCATGGCGACCGTGCGGCCAGCGGCAGGATGTAGGTGATTGTCTCGGCGTAGTAGCGGCGCTGGAAGTCCGGCGGCATGTTCTCCAGCGTCTGCACGTTGCTGGCCCGGTCGGCCAGCTTCACGAGGATCGCCTTGTCCGGCGCGTCCCCGAGTCTGCGCAGGTAGGCGGCCTTCGCGGCGCGTTTCTCCTTGCGTCCGAGACCGCCCGCGGGCGGCTTGGTCACCCAGTCGACCAGCTCGGCGACCTCGTCCCCGAACTCGGCCTCGACCTCGGCGACGGTGGCGGGGGTGTCCTCCACGACGTCGTGCAGCAGGACGGCCGCGAGGGTGGCAGGATCGGAGACGCCCGCCCCCCGCACGAGGACCTCGAGCGCCTCCAGCAGGTGCTCGGCGTAGGGTGCCCCGGTGGGCCGGGTCTGGTCGCCGTGCCAGCGGAGCGCGGCCTCCGCGGCGCGCGTGAGGACGGGCAGCGCCGGGTGGCCTGCCAGGTCCGCCCGGGCGGCGTCCCAGGTCCGCCAGCTGGTGAAGGTCCGCACGTCGGGTTCCTTTTCCGCCGGGCGCGGTGACGCCGCGCGGCCGTGGAGGGCGCGGCCAGGGCCGGGCCCGATGGGAGTCGCGCGCGGTGGATCCGCGCTCGAGTGAGTCGTGACGTCCAACCTAGGGGAGTGACCGGCGGTGGTCCGCATCCGGAGGCGCGGGATCCGCGTCCGGTGGCGCGGCGTGCGCGTGCGGAGGCGCGGGGTCGCGGCCGTGACGGCGGTCGTGCTGGCCTTCGGCGGCGCGGGCGGCGTCCGGTACCTGCTGACGGACGGCCTGGTCCGGCACACCGTCACCGCCGACCCGGTGGACGACCAGCCCCGCCTCGGCCCGCCGCCCGGCCCCCTCACCACCAGCTGGACCAAGACGGTCACGCTGCGCCGCGCCGCCGTCGCCGGGCACGACACGGTCGCGCACGAGGTCGCGGACGGCCAGGTCGTCACGGCCGCGGGCGGCGGCCTCTCGGTCCGCGACGCCCGCACCGGCGCGCGCCGCTGGGAGTACCGCCGCTCCGGCTGGAACCTGCTCGGCTGGACGGCCACGGGAGGCCGCCTCGTCGCGTTCTTCCAGCGGGACGGCCGTCCGGACGAGCACGAGTTCCTCGGCTTCGACGCCCTGTCCGGCGGACTGCTCTGGCGCAGCCGGGACGGCCGTCCGGCGACGGTCGCGCGCTCCACGCTGCACTGGCCGTCCGGGTCGGACATCGTCCTCACCGCCTCGGCCGACCGGCGCGAACTGATCGGCCGCTCGGCCGCGAACGGCGTCCAGCGCTGGAAACTCCGGCTCCCCGAGGAGTGCCGCCTCTACGAGGACGCGCCCGAACCGTCCGGCTCCTCGCCCGACCTGGCCGCGCTCGCGCTCGACTGCGTGGGCCGCAGCCACCTGCTCGCCGTCGAGCCCGCCACCGGCGTCTTCCTCTGGGACCGCGTCCTCGGCTCGGACGACGCGCCCGGCGTCACCGTCAACGGCCGCTCCGTCCTGGTCGCCGACGGCGAGGCCCTGCGCGTCTACGACCGGGACGGCGACCAGACGGCCGTCTGGAACGACCCCGACGCCTGTGGCGCGGGCATGTGCCCGAGCGCCCTGTCCGGCGACCTGCTCGTCGTCGTCCGCTCCGCCGACCCGGACGACACCGCGCGCATGACGGCGATCGACCTGCGGAAGGGCCGCGTCGCCTGGGACCGCGAGGCCCCCGCCTACGCCGCCCTCACCGAGGCGGGCGGACGCCTCTACGCCCTCCGCCCCCGTCTCGCGGACGGCCTGCTCCCCGCGGGCGTCGACATCGTCACCCCCGCGACCGGCGCCGCGGTCACCGCGCCCGTCCCGTTCGCCGTCGACCCGGACCTCGTCGGCGTCCGCCCGTGGATGGCCGCGGCGGGCGGCCTGCTCTACGTCTCGGTGCCCGAGGCCGCGCCCCGCCCGTCCGGCGCGGCGCGCCTGATCGCGCTGCGCGGCGGACCGTCCGGCCGCGGCCCGGCCGAGCTGGACGGCGTGCCCGCCGCGTCCTGGCCGGACGCCTGCGCCCTGCTGAAGCCCGCCGACCTGGTCACCGCCCGCCTCCGCGTCCGTCCGGGCTCCCCGGTCCGCGCCCGGATCGCGGGCGTCCGCCTGCCGAGGCCGGTCGCCTGCCAGTACGACCTCCCGGACGACCTCACCCCGAAGCCCCCACCCACCACCCCGCCGCCGGGCGTCGCGGGGGTCATGCGCCCCGCCCCGGACGGCGCGACGGTCTCCGTCCGCTGGGTCGCCCCCACCCCGTCCGCCGCCGCCGACCTGCTGACCTCCCTGGAGTCCACCCAGGCCCAGGCCCGCCGCCGCACCGACCTCGGCGCCGACGACGCCTACGAACTCGGCCCGTCCGCCGGCACGATCGCCCTCCGCGTCCAGCGCTACATCGTCGTCGTCGACGCCAGCCGCCCTCCAGGCGCCGCCGCCCACCTCGCCCGCTCCGCCGCCCAGAACCTCCACACCCTTCCGTGACGGATTCGCCCACTTGCCTGGCTTCGGCTGCCTAGCATGTGGGCGGACGCCCGGAAACGAGGAGACCCATGGCCGGAGCCAGGTACCGGGACATCGCCGACGATCTCGCGCGCCGGATCGGGGAAGGCGAGTTCGCCGCGGGGGAGCGGCTGCCCACCGAGGAGCAGCTCATGGCCGGGTACGACAACGCCTCACGCAACACCGTCCGTGAGGCGGTGAAGATCCTCAAGAGCCGCGGCCTGGTCCAGACGACGCAGGGGCGCGGCACGTTCGTCCTCGAGGGCACGGTGCCCACCACCGTCACCCTCGTGAGCCTGCCGCTCCCGTCCGGCGGCGGGGACGCGGCCCGGCGGTTCGACGCGCGGCTGGAGGACCACGCCTTCGAGAGCACGGACCCACGGGTCGAGATCCAGCGGTCCAGCCCCGGGGTGGCCGCGGCGCTGGCGCTCCCGGAGGGCTCCCGGGTCGTGCTGCGTCACCAGGAGCGGTTCGTCGACGGCAGGCCCTGGTCACTCCAGACCACGTACTACCCCATGGAGTACGTCACCCGGGGCGCCGACCGGCTGCTGGACGACGAGGAGATCCCGGAGGGCGTGTTCGCCTACCTCAAGGAGACCCTCGGGCTCGAGCAGGTCGCCCACCGCGACCGCGTGACCGCCCGGCCGCCCGACGCCAACGAGACCGCCTTCTTCTCGCTGCACGACACCGGTGGCGTCGTGATCGTCCACGACCGGGTCGGCTACGACCCCGGACGGACGCCCATTCGCTGCACGTGCACCGTCTACCCGGCCGACCGCAATCAGCTCGACCTGGTGATCGGCGCGGTGCCGCCGAGCCCCTGGGCGCCCGGGAGGGCCGCCTCCCGCTGACCGGCGCCCTTGGCCCAGAGTTCGAGTTGGGTGACGAAGGGGATGGCCTGGGTGGGCCAGTGGAAGCGGGCTCGGGCTGTGGTGTGGCCGCGTTCGGCGAGGGCGTTGCGGTGGGCCGGGTCGGTGCGGAGGCGGCGGATGGCGTCGGCGGCGGACTTCGGGTCGCCGTAGGGGACGACCTCGCCGCAGCCGGACGGTTCGACGATGGCGACCGCGGGCGGGTTCGGGGTGGTGATGACCGGGATGCCGCGGGCCATGTACTCGACGACCTTGGTCGGCATGGAGTGCCGGTAGTTGGGTTCGTCGTGCAGGAGGGCGAGGCCGGCCATGGCGCCCTCGGCGATGCGCAGGGCGCGGTCGTTCGGGACGAAGCCGTACCAGCGCAGGACGCCCTCGAGCTGGGCGTCGCGGAGCGCCGGGCGGATGTCGGGGTCGGCGGAGCCGATCAGTTCGACCTGGACGCCCTCGGGGGCGACCAGGCGGGCCGTCTCGATCATGTCGAGGGCGCCGCGGGCGACCGACAGATGGCCGATGTAGACGACCCGGCGGTCGCCGGGGGCGGCGGGCGGGCGCTCGTCCACGTAGGTGGTGTTCGGGACGACCGGGTGCTGCCCGCGGAAGCGGTCCCGGTAGCCCTCCTCGGCGAGCAGCAGGTGGTGGCGGCGCTCGGTGCGCAGTTCGAGGCGGCGGACGAGCGGCCTCAGCAGCGGGGCGAGCGGGCCGGGAAGCCAGCCCTTGGCGGCCAGGGCCGCGGCGGTGTCCTCGTGGACGTCCCAGACGACCGTCCTGCGGCGGACCGCGCGGGGCAGGCCGACCAGTAGTTCGGGGTCGTGCAGGAGGACCACGTCCGCGTAGGCGGCGTGTTCGACCAGCGCGCGGTGCGCGGCGCGCAGGGCGTGCAGCCTGCGGCGGCCGGTGGCGCGCGGCACGTCGACCGGCGACACCTCCCGCCACGGCGTCGAGTTGGTCGCCCGGAACGGGGCGATATAGGTGACCTCGTGCCCGGCGTCCAGAAGGGCGCGAATCTGCCTGTGCAGAATCCGCGCGTCCTCCGGATGGTGCACGACCGTGCAGACGCAGACCCGCATTCCACTCACTCCGGATGGGAGACGGTTTTCCTTCGGGGATTCTGCGCGTGCCGTGGAAATTGCCGATGAATTCCGGGCGGCGGGAAGGTGGAGTTCGCTCATAGAAGCTCGGCGCCCGCCCCGGACAGGGCGCGGGTGCGGCCCCGGGTGTCGAACAGGAGCCGGGCGTGCCGGGTCAGCAGCGCGGGGTCGTAGGCGGCGTGGTCGGCCAGCACGATCGTCAGGTCGGCGTCCGCCAGGGCGGCGGCCAGCTCGTCGCCTGAGGGCCGGACGTCGGCGCCGTCCACCTGCCAGGACGCGACGTACGGGTCGTGGAAGGAGACGTCCGCGCCGAGCCGGAGCAGGCGGCGCGCGACCGGACGGGCCGGGGACTCGCGCTGGTCGGCGATGTCGGCCTTGTAGGTGACGCCGAGCAGTAGGACGCGGGCGTCCTTGAGCGCGCGGCCCTCGCGGTTGAGCAACTGCTGCGCGCGCTCGGCGACGTACCGGGGCATCCGGTCGTTGATCTCCTGCGCGAGCTCGACGAACCGGAACGGGTAGCCGAGCGACCTGACCTTGTAGGACAGGTAGTTCGGGTCGATCGGGATGCAGTGCCCGCCGACGCCCGGACCGGGACGGAACGCCTGGAACCCGAACGGCTTGGTCGCCGCGCAGTCGATCGCGTCCCACAGGTCGATGCCGAGCTCGTGGCAGAACACCGCCATCTCGTTCACCAGCGCGATGTTCACGTGCCGGTAGGTGTTCTCCAGCAGCTTGGCCATCTCCGCCTCGCGGGTGCCCTTGGCCTGGACGACCCGCTCGACGAACTTGCCGTAGAACGAGGCGGCGGCGGTCGCGCACGCCGGGGTGAGGCCCCCGACGATCTTCGGGGTGTTCCGGACGCCGTAGACCGGATTGCCCGGGTCGATCCGCTCCGGGGAGAACGCCAGGTGGAAGTCCACCCCCGCGACCAGCCCGGACTCCTCCAGGATCGGCCGGACGACCTCGTCGGTCGTGCCCGGGTAGGTGGTCGACTCCAGCACCACCAGGGTCCCGGCCGCCAGGTGCTCGGCGATGGTCCGCGACGCGCCGCGCACGGCGGTGAGGTCCGGCCCGCCCTCGTCGGAGAGCGGGGTCGGGACGCAGATCACCACCGCGCGGGCGCCGTCCAGCACCTCCTCCGACAGGGACGGCGTGAACCCGGCCGCGAGCATCTCCGCGACCTCGGCGTCGGACACGTCGTCCACATGCGACGTGCCGGCCGAAAGGCCCGAGACGACTCGTTCGTCCCGGTCGTATCCGCCGACCCGGAGGCCGGCCCGGCACGCCTCGCGCACCAGCGGAAGCCCGACATAGCCGAGCCCGATGACCACCAGATCCACGCCGGTGGCTCCCTTCGCTTCAGGAGTTCAGGGGCGGTGGGCGGCCCGGTAGCGCGCGGTCACCGCGTGCCATGTGCGTTCATCGCGCACCCATTCCCGGGCGGCCCGCCCCAATTTCATTCTCAGTTCGGGACTGTAAATGAGCTCTCCCAGGGAATTGGCCCAGGCCTCCGCGTCTTCCGGAAGAGTTAACGTGCCGGTCACGCCCGGTTCCACGATTTCGCGCAGGGCGCTGACATCACTTGCTATTACTGGGATTCCCCCCGCCATCGCCTCCAGAGGTTTCAGGGGAGTGACCAATTGGCAGACCCGGTCCGCCCGGCGGGGGACCGCGAAGACATCGAGGAGCGCGTGGAAACGACGGACGTCCGACGGGGGGACCCGGCCGGTGAACACCGCGCGAACGCCGCGTTCGGCGGAGCGGCGTTCCAGCGCGGCGCGCTCCGGGCCGTTCCCGACGAGCAGGAGCGTGACGTCGTCGCCTCCGGCGCGCAGCAGCGCGGCGGCGTCGATGAGCGTGTCGATGCCCTCGTAGCCGTAGAAGGACGAGGTCAGGCCGATGACCGGGACGCCGCCTGGCAGGCCGAGCCCGGCGCGCAGGTCGGAGGCGTCCGGAAGCGGTTCGAGGAAGCCGGTGTCCACGGCGTTCGGCACGACGGTGATCTTGGCCGGGTCGACGCCGCGTCCGGCGATCTCGGCGCGCATCGCCTCGCCCAGCGTGACCACGGCGTCCGCCTCGTGCATGCGGCGCGTCTCCAGCTCGCGGGTCAGCCGGTAGAAGTCGTCGGACGGGCGGTGCGACGGCGACCGCGACAGCCACGAGTCCTCCAGGAACCCGCGCACCTCGTAGGTGATCGGCAGACCGTGGCGCTTCCCGAGTTCGAGCGCGACGGCCGCGTTCCGGTGGTCGCTGACCGCGTGCAGGACGTCCGGACGCACGTCCCGGACGAGGCGTTCGGCCAGGTCGGCGGCCTTCTCCACGGCCCCCACGGGTCCGGACGGCGGCCCCCACGGCAGCAGCCGGTGATAGGGGACCCCGTCGACGTCCACGCGCGCCCGCGCGTCGCCGACGCCCTGCGCGAGGGGGTGCCCGAGCCGCGTCACCACGTGGGTGTCCCAGTCGAGCGCCTCGCGCTGGGCGACCGCGATCCGGTGCGTCCGGACGGTGTACCCGGCGTTCGTGACCGGCAGCGAGTTGGTCACGAACATCAGGACGCCGCGCACGTCCCCGGTGGCCCTCGGACGCGCCGGATAGGGCGGAGTGGCGAGGAGTTCGCGCAGGTCAGCAGCCTCGCGCTGCGGGTCGCGGGGCTTGGGCTTCGCCAGTTGCGTGCGGCCCAGGCTCGGGGCGGCGCGGGCCGCCAGGCGGACGGCCAGCCGTCCGGCGCGGGACGGGTCGTCGCGCAGCTGCCGGACGGCCAGCGCCGACATGTACACGGAGCGTTTCAACACGGCGGGCGAGCGTAGGCGCGTCCGATGAACGGAAGGGAAAGCGCAGGTGGGTGAACAGGTGAGGGAAACGGTGGGTGAACTCCAAGGTGCGGCCTCGGCGGCGCCGGGACAGGGCGCCGAGGCGGGGGAACTGGTGCACGTCCTCGGGGCGCGGCCGAACTTCGTGAAGGCCGCGCCGGTGATCTCCGCGCTCGCGGCACGCGGTGCGCGGCAGGCGGTCGTGCACACCGGCCAGCACTACGACCGGCGGATGTCGGAGGTGTTCTTCGACGAGCTCGGCCTGCCCGAGCCGGACGTCAACCTCGGCGTCGGGTCGGGCTCGCACGCGGGCCAGACCGCCGCGCTGCTGGTCGGGCTGGAGGAGGAGTTCATCCGGCGTTCACCGGCCCTGGTCATCGTGTACGGCGACGTGAACTCGACGATCGCCGCCGCCCTCGTCGCGGCCAAGCTCGGCGTCCCGGTCGCCCATGTGGAGGCCGGGCTGCGCAGCTTCGACATGACCATGCCCGAGGAGGTCAACCGGCGGCTCACCGACCAGCTGTCCGACCTGTGCCTGGTCACGAGCCCGGAGGCGGTCGGTCACCTGGCCGCCGAGGGGGTCCCGGTCGGCCGGGCGCACCTGGTCGGCAACCCGATGATCGACACGCTGCTCGGCAACCTGGAACGGTTCGACACCGCGCGCGTGCGCCGCGAGCACGGCCTGCCGGAGCGGTACGTCCTGGCGACGATGCACCGGCCCGCGAACGTGGACGACCCGGCGAAGGCGACCGCGCTGGTCAAGCGGCTGCACGGCGTCGCCGACCTGGCCGACCTGGTCATCCCCGTGCACCCGCGCGGGCGCGTGAACCTCATGGCCGCCGGGCTGGACGACCACCCGCGTGTGCGCGTCCTGGACCCGCTCGGCTACGTCGACTTCGTCGCCGCCGTGCGCGGCGCGGCGGCCGTCGTGACCGACTCCGGCGGCATCCAGGAGGAGACGACCGTCCTCGGGGTGCCCTGCCTGACCGTCCGGCCGAACACCGAGCGGCCGATCACCATCACCCACGGCACCAACCGGCTGGTGTCGCTGGAGGAGCTCGTCCCGGCCGCGCGGAAGGTCCTGGAGGGCGAGCGTCCGCCCGCCGACCGGGTGCCGCCGCTGTGGGACGGGCACGCCGGACCCCGCATCGCCGACGTCATCCTGGAGTACCTCCGTGTCTGATCGATCCGGGCGGGACAAGTCCGCCCGCCTGCGCGCGGCCCTGCGCGAGAGCGACGCCCGCGTCGAGGAGCTGGAGCGGCGGCTCTCCGCGCTGGAGACCTCGACGACCGTCCAGTTCGGACGGCTCGTCGCCGGGGCCGCGCGCAATCCGCGACGCCGCGCCGCGCGCCTGCCCCGCGAGCTGTACAAGCTGTGGAAGAAGCGCGACCGGCCGATGGAGTCGGCGACGCTGCGGGAGAGCGCGACCCGGCGGCTCGACCGGTTCGACCGTCCCGAGGACCGGCTGCTCGTGCAGCGCCCGTCGGACCGTCCGGTCGTCGCGGGCATCCTCGGCCGCGCCGCCGCGGCGGAGCTGTCCGGACGGTACGACGTCGTCTCCCTCCACCCGCACGACGTGCGGACGGTTCTGGAGACCGCCGACGTGGACGCCCTGGTCGTCGACGCGCGCGCGGGCGATCCGGGTGGGCCGTGGGCGTATCTCGGCGTCCCCGGCATGTTCGACCGGGACCGCGACCTGGACGAGGCGCGCGTCATCGCGCGCGTACGAGAGATCCCCGTCGTCCTCTGGGGAGATGACCCGCCACCGACCCTGGCCGTCCTGGACTGGGATCCCGTGGCCACGCTGAAGGAGCTTTCTTGACCCGCGCCCTCGTCTACGGCGACGTGGACCTGAATCTGATCGACGGCTCGGCCATCTGGGCTCAGGGCATGGTGCAGACGCTCGCCCGCGCGGGCTGCGACGTCACGCTCGTCCTGAAAGCGCCCGTCCGGACCGGACGGCTGGTCGACCCCCTGCGCGCGCTCCCGCGCGTGACCGTCCTCTCCCCACACGAGGACGGCCTGACCGGTGAGGGCCCGATGCGTCCCGCGGAGGCCGCGGCCGTCATCGCGCGGATCGACGCGCAGCAGCCGTTCGACCTGGCCGTAGTACGCGGGCGCGCGTTGGCGACCCAGCTGGCCGCCGGTCCGCTCAAGGGCCGCCTGTGGACGTACCTGACCGACGTCCCGCAGTCGGCGGCCGAGTTCGACGGCAAGTCCAAGGGCGACCTGCGGCGCATCGCGGACGCGTCGCGCCTGCTGCTCTGCCAGACCGAGGAACTGCGCGGCTTCATGGAAGCGGCGGTTCCCGCGACGGCGGGCAAGAGCGTGCTGTTCCCTCCGGTGGTCGTCCTGCCGGACGGCCTGGAACCCCGTGCGGCGGGCGCGCCCGCAGGGAAACTGCGTCTCGTCTACACGGGCAAGTTCGCCCCTCGCTGGAACACGCTGCAGATGACACGCCTGCCCGCGCTCCTGCGCGCGCGAGGCGTGGACGCCGAGCTGCACATGGTCGGCGACAAAATCCATCAGGAAGCGGGTTTCGCCGCTCCGATGAAGGCCGCCCTGGAGGGCGGGGACGGCGTCGTCTGGCACGGCGGGCACCCGCGTGCCGAGGCGATGCGCCTCACGGCGAGCGGGGACGTGGCCCTGTCGTGGCGCGACATGACCATGGACACCAGCCTGGAGCTTTCGACCAAGGTGCTGGAGAGCGGCGCGCTGGGCGTCCCGGTCGTGCTGAACCGCAACCCCATGCACGAGCGGCTGTTCGGCGAGGACTACCCGCTTTTCGCCTCGTCCGAGAGTGATGTCGTCGACGCGCTCACCCTCATAGGCAAGAACCCCGAGCTGTACGAGCAGGCCGCGGAGCGCTGCCGTGCCGCCGCGGCCGATTACAGCCTGGACGCCGCCGTCCGCCGTATGCGGGGCTACCTGGAGACGACGTTCCCCCTGCCGCGGCGCGACGGCAAGCTGAAGGTCGTCGTCGCGGGGCACGACCTCAAGTTCTTCACCAAGCTGTTGGACCACCTGCGTGACCGTCCGGACATGGAGGTCCGCCTGGACAAGTGGCCCGCGCTGAAGACCCACGACCCGGAGCGCAGTCTCGAACTCGTCCAGTGGGCGGACGTCGTCATCTGCGAATGGTGCGGCCCGAACGCCCTCTGGTACGCGCGGAACAAGCGGCCCGGCCAGAAGCTGCTCGTCCGGCTGCACCGGTTCGAGCTGTACTCGGGCTGGCCCCTGAAGCTCGACATCGACGCCGTGGACAAGGTCATCTGCGTCAGCCCCCACTACGCGGACCTGACGCTGGAGACGACGGGGTGGCCTGCGCACAAGGTTCAAGTCATCCCCAACTGGGTGGACGACGAGCAGTTCGACCGTGTCAAGTTGCCCGGTGCCAAGTACCACCTCGGGATCATCGGGATCGCGCCGTCCCGTAAGCGCTTCGACCTGGCGCTGGACGTCCTGGAGGAACTGCGTCGCGACGACCCGCGCTACACGCTGTTCGTCAAGTCCAAGCTTCCCTGGGAGTACTGGTGGATCTGGGAGCGTCCTGACGAGCGCGAGCACTACGAGCAGGTGTTCCGGCGCGTCCGGCGTTCCAAGACCCTCGCGGACGGCGTCGTTTTCGATGCGTATGGGCGAGACGTCCCCGCCTGGCTGCGCCGGATCGGATTCGTCCTGTCCACCAGCGACGACGAGAGCTTCCACCTCGCGCCCGCCGAGGGCATGGCGTCCGGCGCGATCCCCGCGCTGCTGCCGTGGCCAGGTGTGGACACTGTCTACGACACCCGCTGGATCCACCGCACCCCGCAGGACATGGCCGCCGCCATCGCCGCGACGGTCTCCGGAGGCCGCTGGGAGGACGAACGCGAGTACGGCCGCGCCCAGGTCCGCGCCTCGTACGGGCTCCGGGTCGTCGAGGACGCCTGGGTGGATCTCGTCTTCGGCGTCCATGCGGAGGAGAGCCGGGAACTCTCCGCCGGACATGCTCGTATCCCCAGTGGGGAAGCTGGTCGCTAGGCGGGGTGGCACGGTCGGGGCGCCACCCGCATGACGGGGACGGAGCGACGCGTGTTCGCCGAGACCGGTACGGGGAGGCGCGCGCGCCTGCAAGTGACTTTGCCGCGCGCGCGTGCCGCGCTCCGTCCGCACGTGGTGTTCACGGCCGCCCTCGCGGCGGCCGTGCTGCTGCGCGTCTTCACGATGCTCGGCTACCCGACCACGTTCTGGTTCGGCGACTCCGGCAGCTACCTGAAGAGCGCCCTGCACTTCACCCCGTCGCCGCTGCGGCCGTCCGGCTACTCGCTGATGCTGTGGGCCTTGCACCCCTTCCACGACCTCCGGCTGGTCGCGGGCGTGCAGCACCTGCTGGGGCTCGCCACGGCCGTCCTGCTCTACGCCGTGACCTGGCGCTGGACGCGCGGACGATTCCCCGACAAGCCAGGAATTCCCGGGCTGATCGGCACCGCCGTGGCCGCGCCCGTCCTGTTCGACGCGTACCAGATCCAGCTCGAGCACATGCTCATGTCGGACGCCACGTTCGAGTTCCTCGCCGTGGCCGCCGTCGCGGCCCTGCTGTGGAAGCGCCGCCTGACCTGGCGCCTCGGCCTCCTGGCGGGCCTGCTGCTCGCCGCCGCGGCCCTCACCCGCACGATCGGCCTGCCCCTGCTCGCCGTCGCCGTCCTCTGGGGCGCGGTCCGGGTGGCCGCGCGCCGCCCCACCCCCGCGTGGGCGTCGGGGTGGCGGCCCCTGGCGGCGATGGTGGCGGTCTTCGCCGTCTGCGTCGGCGGGTACGCGGGCTGGTACAAGTCCGCGCACGGACGGTTCGAACTGGCCGCGACCAACGGCTTCTTCCTCTACGGACGGACGGCCGCGTTCGCCGACTGCGCCAAGATCAAACCACCGGCCGACCTGGCCGGCCTCTGCCACGACTGGAAGCACGACACCCCCGGCGTCGCCCCCGCCTACGCCGCCCTGTGGGGAGCGAGATCGCCGTTCCGCGCCATGCCCGGCGGCGTCGCGGACGTGCAGGGCAACGCCCGTGCCGCCCGGTTCGCCCAGGCGGCCATCCTCGCCCAGCCCGGCGACTACCTGGGCCGGGCGCTCCGCGACACCGCGCGCTCCTTCTCCTGGAGCCGCTCCGCCTACCCGACCCCCTGGACGGTCGGCGAGTACCGCTTCCCGGCCAAGCCCTGGCAGCCCAGGTCCGCCGTGAAACCCGCCCGCGCCTACGGTCGCGCCACCGCCGTCCCGCGCGTCGTCGAGCCCTTCGCCGGGTGGATGCGCTCCTACCAGCGGGTCACGTACCTTCCCGGCGCGCTCCTGGGCGGCCTGCTGCTCGTCGGCCTCGCCGGGGTCGCGCGGCGGGCGCGCGACTGGGGCGGGCCCGCCCTGCTGCCCTGGCTCACCGCCGTGGCCCTGCTCCTCGTTCCGCCGTTCACCGCCGATTTCGACTACCGCTACCTGCTTCCGGTAGTGCCGCTCGCCGCCCTCGCGGCGGCCCTGGGCTGGTTCTCCGAAGCTGTTTCGAGCACTTCCAGCGATCTGTGATACTTCGAGTCCGTACCGGCGAAACGAAAGGGTGAGGATGGCTGCGGAGACCAGCGAAGGGCCCGGCTCCCACGCGGAGATCGGCCAGGTCTGGCCGCGCGACGGCCATATCCGCATCCTCGGCACGGTCGTCTCCGGCGGAGCG
This sequence comes from Actinomadura oligospora ATCC 43269, assembly GCF_000518265.1. GTDB lineage: Bacteria > Actinomycetota > Actinomycetes > Streptosporangiales > Streptosporangiaceae > Spirillospora > Spirillospora oligospora. The sequence continues at coordinate 266,843 of NZ_KI912410.1, forward strand.
CCGGACGAGGCTCCCGTGGACGAGCCCTGGACGTTGCGCCTCACCTCCCGCGAGCGCCGCAAGGCCCCCGCCCCCTCGGTGACCGAGCGGATCGTCAACCGGCTCAAGCGCAGTGTGACCCGCACCGCCGAGCGCACCCCGCCCCGGCTGTACTTCCCGGTCGCCGCCGACGGCCCGCACTTCGAGGTCGTCGTGCCCGTCCGCGACCTGGCCGTCCGGGACGCGCTGCCCCGCGAGCACTGGGACCTGCACCTGGTCTCGGCGCGCGGCGGACGCAGGCTCGCCCTGCGGGTCGGCCGGCACCACGACGACATGCCCGGCAAGAAGAAGATCGTCTCGTTCCCCGAGCAGACCGAGGCCGGCGTCGCCGTCCTGCCGTACTACACCGACGGCGACCACCTGTCCGTCCGCTGCGCGCTGCGCGGCTCCGGAGAGTGAAGAGGCTCCGCATGAAGCTGACCTACGTGCTGTTCAACGCCTTCGGGATCGGCGGCACCGTCCGCACGGTGATCAACCAGGCGAACGGCATGGTGGCTCGGGGCCACGACGTCGAGATCGTCTCCCTGATGCGGTACTGGGAGGACACGCCGTTCCCGCTGGACGAGCGCGTCCGGATCATCCCGATGGTGGACTCCAGCTCCGGCGAGCACGTCGACTGGGACGGGTTCGACGGCGAGGAGGACACCTCCTGGCACGCGTCCTTCCCGGCCGGGGTGTCGGAGAAGGCGGAGCAGCGCCGCCGCCTCAACGCGCTGATCCGCTACCTGCCCACCATCGAGGACCGGATCGTCGTCACGACCAAGCCGTCCATCGACCTGTTCGTGGAGCGCTACACCGATCCCTCGCTGATCCGGATCGTCCAGGAGCACACCAACTTCGACTACCACAACGCCGAGTGGCGCAAGGCCTACCACGGTGTCCTGACCCAGATGGACGCCCTGGTCACGCTCACCGAGAGCGACCGCGTCGCCTACTCCGCGGAGTTCCCGGACCTGCGGGTCGAGCAGATCCCGAACGCCCTGCACGCCCTCGACGTCCCGCGCTCCGACCTCTCCCGGACCCAGGTCGTCAGCGCCGGACGGCTCGACGGCAACAAGGGCTTCGACATGCTGATCCAGGCGTTCGCCAAGGTCGTCGAGACCCACCCTGACTGGACGCTCCGGATCCACGGCGACGGCCCGGAGGAGGCCCGGCTCCGCAAGCTGATCCTCGCCGAGCACCTGTACAACCACGTCTTCCTGATGGGCGCCACCAACAGCCTCGACGACGAGCTCGCCAAGGGCTCGGTCTTCGCGATGAGCTCGAAGTCCGAGGGCTTCGGCATGGTCCTCCTGGAGGCCATGAACTGCGGCCTGCCCGTCGTCAGCTTCAGCTGCCCGGTCGGCCCGCGCGAGCTCGTCAACGACGGCGTCGACGGCTTCCTCGTCCCCGAACGCGACGTCGAGGCCCTCGCCGAGGGCATCATCCGCCTGATCGAGGACGAGGGCCTCCGCCGCGACTTCTCCGAGGCCGCCCTCAAGAAGGCCGCCGAATACGGCCCCGACCCGATCGCCGACTCCTGGGAGCAGCTCTTCGAGTCCCTGGGCGGCGGCGCCGAGTAGGCCACCACTGCCCCCGGCCTTTGGCGGGCTACCGGCCCGGCGGGGTGGGGTGGCGGGGTTCGTAGAGACCCAGCTGGGCACCGCTGGGCAGGCGCAGGCGGGTGAGCAGGCCCCAGCCCGCGTCGGTGATGGGCTCGGGGAACTCGACGCCCTTCTCGGTGAGGTCGTCGACGGTCGCGGTCACGTCGTCGCACATCAGGTAGAGCTCGTGGACGGGCGGGCCGTCGGTGGGGTGGGCGGCGAGCTCGGTGGGCGGCAGGCGGAAGATGAGCCAGCCGCCGCCGACGTCCACGTGCGGGAAGCCGAGGACGTCGCGCAGGAAGGCGCGGTCGGCGTCGGCGTCCACGCTGTGAACGACGACATGCGCTCCGTTGATCATGGCCGTGACGATACGGGGACGGCGCCCCGCATCGGTTCATCTGCGTCCCATGCCATCGCCATGCGTCTCCCATCCCCGGGCGGACCTCCGAGGACGTGAGGAACGCTGCGCCTGGGACGCCAGGGACGGCCCGTCGGCGGTGGGGCAAGTTTCGGCCTGAGGTGTTCTCGGGGTGGTGCCGGGGTAACGCTGCCAGGGAATGCTGCTGGGAAATGCTGCCGGTGAATGCGGTCCGGGCGGGAAGGGGCATGCCGAGGTGGATCGTCGCGCGGTTCTCGGGGTCGTGTTGGCGATGGGCGTCGGCGGCTTCGCGGGATGCGGGGGCCTGGACGGAACCCGCGATGCGTCCGCGCTGCGATTCGACGGCGGCGGGTATCTCCTCAAAAGCGCGTCGGTGAAGGTCGGGAAGTCTCGGAAGACGGTCAGATACCGGCTGTATTCGGGGATTCCCTATGTCTCCCATCCCGCCGATCCGGCCCGTCAGAGACTGAGCGTCCGCGTCCCGGTCGAGGTGGACGGAAAGGCCGTGAACTCCGGCCGCGCGCCGATCATGATGACCACCGCGAACGGCGGTGAGGAACCGGCCGCCGAGAACGGGATCGCGCTGGCCTCGGGCGTCGTCGTGGTGACCTCGGGCGTGCGGGACACGGCCTGGGACGGGATCGTGGACCTCAAGGCCGCCATCCGGTACGTCCGGCACAACAAGGGGAGACTGCCCGGAGACGACGCGCGGATCGTCGCGTCCGGGAGCGGACGGGGCGGCGGGCTGGCGGCGCTGGCCGGGGCGTCCGCCGGACGGGGACAATACGACGACGACCTGAGGAGAATCGGCGCGGCCAAGGCTTCGGACCTCGTTTACGCCGTGGCCGCGTCCGCGCCCGTCACCGAGATCGGGAAGGCCGATCTCGCGTATGACAGGAAAGGGATCCTCACCAAATACCTGGAACCGGCCGGGGCCGCCTATCTGAAGCAGCTGCCGGAAGGCGACCGGGCCCTCTACCTCAAGCGGAATTCCTGGATCGACTGGATGCACAGCCGCATCTCGTTCACCCTCGACGCCTTCCTCGACCACACCGGGACGCGGAAGGCGGCCGATCTGGCGGCGGTCGCGAAACCGGCCCGCATGCTGCGGAACCCGATGGACTTCGTCCGGCAGCGGAACCCGGACCGGGCCCGCCACTGGTGGCTGCGGGCCGGGACGGACGGCACCGACGTGCCCCTCACCGTCGTCGGGAACCTCGCGACCGGCCTGCAGGGCCTCGGAGACGACGTGGACGCGGCCGTCGACTGGAACGCGAGGGACCACCACCCCGCGAACGGCAGCGCCGCTTCCGGGCTCGTCGAGTGGATCACCGGGACCGTCGCGCGCCGATCCTGATGATCACCCTGCTGGCGGCACTATCCTTCGACGTGGCGGCCGAATCCCCCTTTCGGCGTGGGGCCGCCCCACCCCGCTGACCCCGCCTAGCACACATCGGAGCAGGTTTGTCCGACCGGACCTCCCTTGATGCCGTCCAAACGTCCGGGCCGAGCAAGGCCGGGCGGTTCGATCGACTCCGGCCGGGCGGGTTCCGGCCGCGGATGCTTCTGCCCCGGCCGCGCGCGATAGGCCGGTTCCTCGCCGCGCACACCGTCTTCCTGGTCGTGGTGGGCGGGGCGATCGCGCTCCGGGTCGTCACGCTGCTCGGCTTCGGGTCCGTCCTGTGGTTCGGGGACTCCCGGACGTATGTGACCGGCGCCCTCGACCTGCGGCCGTCCCCGCTGCGGCCGTCCGGGTACTCGCTCATCCTCGCGGCGGTCCGGCCGTTCGGCGGCTTCGACGGCGTGCTCGTGATGCAGCACGCGATGGGCGTCCTGATGGGCCTGATGGTCTACACCCTGCTGTACCGGGGGCTGCGGCGCGGCGCGCCCCGGCTGTGGATCTGGGTCCCCGGCGTGATCGCGTCCCTGCTGGCCGTGCCGGTGCTCTACGACGCCTACCAGATCCAGCTCGAGCACATGCTCATGTCCGACGTGCCGTTCACGTTCCTGCTGGCCTGCGGGATCACGCTCGCGATGTGGTGGCGGAAGACGCCCCTGTGGGCCGGAGCGCTCGCCGGGTTCATCGTCGGCGCGTCCGCGGACGTCCGGTCGGTCGGGCTGCCGATGCTGATCGTCCTGGTGTTCTGCCTGGCCGTCCGGCGGGTGGGCTGGCGGACGGTCACGGCGACGGCCGTCGCGGGCGTCGTGCCGCTGGTCGGCTACATCTTCTGGTTCCACTCCTACTACGGGCAGTGGTCGTTCACCTCGACCGACAAGGTCTTCCTCTACGGACGGGTCTCCGGCTTCGCCGACTGCATGAAGATCAAGCCCGACCCGGAGCTGCAGATCTTCTGCCAGGACAAGGTGATCCGGGATCCGGAGATCGCGGCGGCGTTCCAGGCCATGTGGATGGCCGACTCGCCGTTCGACCAGCTGCCCTGGGACATGGACGACCCCCGGACCAACGAGCTCGCCGGCCGGTTCGCCATGCGGGCCATCGAGAAGCAGCCCGGGGACTACGCCGCGACGGTCTGGCGCGACACCTGGCGCGCGTTCGCCTGGAAGCGCGTGGACTACCCGAACCCCGGCACGGTCGAGGAGTACCAGTTCCCGGAGGGCGGCGCGCTCCGGACGTGGAACGCCATGGCCGCCTACGACTACGGCGGCCGGACGGCCGAGTCCCGCGTCGTGGAGCCCTACGGCGGCTTCATGCGCGACTACCAGCGCCACTACTTCATGCCGGGCACGTTCCTCGGGATCCTGCTGGGCGTCGGCCTGGTCGGCGTCGTGGTCCGGGTCCGCAGGATCGGCGGGCACGTCCTGCTGCCGTTCGGGATCGGGCTCGCGCTGCTGGTCGTCCCGGCGGCGACGGCCGACTTCGACTACCGCTACGTCCTGCCCGCCACGCCGTTCGCGGCCCTGGCCGCCGGGCTCGCCCTCGCCCGCGAGCCGCGCCGTGAGGCCGTGGCCGCCACCAGCGAGGCCGTGGCGGACGTCCCGTCCGGTGAACCGGACGAGAACGACTCCGAAGCACCGGAACCGCAGCCGGAGAAGCCGGAAACGGACGAACCAGCCCCCAAGGCCAAGGCCGAGGAAGCCGAGTCCGAGGCCGAGGACGAGCCCGACCCCGAGGTGAAGCCCGAGGTGAAGGACGACCCCGAGGACGGCGAAGAGCCCAAGGAGCCTGAAGAGGACCCCGAGGCTGAAGAGGCCGAGAAGGCTCCAGAGGCTGAGGAAGCTGAAAAGGCCCCAGAGGCTGAGGAAGCCGGTGAGGCCGATGACGCCGGGGACCAGGGCACGGAGAAGGACCCGGAAACGGCGGACGCCCCCGGCCGGTGACCGGCCGGGGGCGTCCAGAGTGCGGTCCGTTCGGGAAGGCCGGACGGACCGCGCGAGTGGATCAGGCGAGCGAGAGGCGCTCCAGCTCCTCCTGCGGGACCTGGGCCCGCGCCTCCTCGACGCGCCGCTCGAGCTTGCCGAGCGACTTGGTGTAGGCCCGGCTGGACAGCCAGAACTTGTAGATGATCACCAGCTCGAAGGCCATCATGCCGATGCCGGACAGCACGGTCACCGGGATGATCGCGCCGGGGATGACCGCGGCGACCAGCGGGGCGACGATGAACACGCCCATCTGGAACTCGATGCCGGAGATCAGGTGCGGACGGATCCGGCCGCGCAGCAGGGCGTCCCGGACGCGCGCGTACCAGGGGAACTTCTGGTTGAAGTCGGCCTGCAGCGCGATGTTCGGGTTGTCGCCGACGACCCGGTCCTCCATGTCGGCCTCGGGGTCGCTGCCGAGCGCCCGCTCGGCCGACGACAGCTCGGCGTCCACGGCGGCGCCCATGCCGCCCGGGACCTCGCCGCGCGCGGCGCGGGCGGCGGCCTCCAGGGTGGTGGCCTGCGCGCCCAGGTCGCGCAGCTTGTTGCGCATCTGGGAGCGGACCTTGTAGATCTCCAGGGCGTCCATGTACCGGAGCATGTCCAGGAACACCACGGCGATCGCGGTCCACACGTAGGCGACGTTGCCGGTGCGCGCGTACGCGCCGCCCATCAGGGCGATCGCGCAGGCCAGCACGCGGACGCGGTCGAAGATGTAGTCCAGCCAGGCGCCGAAGATCGAGCCGGTGCCCTTCAGCCGCGCGATCTTGCCGTCCATGCAGTCGAGCGTGAACGACAGGTGGTAGAGCAGCGCGCCGACCAGCAGCATCGGCCAGGTGCCCACGGCGAAACAGCCGCCCGCGCCCAGCCCGAGGATCAGCGCGCCGACGGTGAGCTGGTTCGGAGTGATGTTGGTCTTGTTGGCCGTGAACTTGACCATTCGCGAGGCGAGCGGATCGACCAGCAAGACCGTCCACCATGCGTCACGCGCTTTGTACGTCCGTTGCCGAACGTCATCGAGCGTGAAGTTCGCCATGGAGAGCCAGTCCTTTCGAGAAAATGGATCGAGGCCGGTCCCCGTGCCTCGGAAAAACGTCGCAACCCCGCGCCACCTGATGCTACCGGCCCTCCACGCGCGAGACTCCGCGAAGTCGCCCAGTCGTCACCGGGAAGTGATCATTCGGGCGTCCGGGACAATCGGCCGGACGCCCGATGGACCGGCACGAAGCGACCACCCGCCCGCGCCCGCGCACCCGCGTCGCGCCCCTGCGGGGGACAGGACCGGTCGATGATCAGCGGGTCACTGATGATCATCGACCGGACGGCGATCGGCCGACAGCGGCCCGATCAGGCCCGACCAGGCCCGATCGGCCGGGGTGATCAGTCCGTGCGCAGGGACAGCAGGTGGTCGACCACCCGCTGGGAGGCGAGCCCGTCGTCCATGGCGCAGTACTTCTGCCGGAACGCCGCGTACGCGGAGGAGTGCCGGCGGCTGGTCGCGTCGATGTCGCGCAGCGCCTCCAGCACCTCGTCCGGCTCGCGCAGCAGCGGGCCGGGCGCCTCGGCGGTCAGGTCGAAGTAGGTTCCGCGCAGCTCGTCCTGGTAGAAGTCCAGGTCGGGGACGTAGAACAGGATCGGGCGGCCGGTCGCGGCGAAGTCGAACATGACCGACGAGTAGTCGGTGATCACCACGTCCGCGATCAGGTAGAGCTCGGAGATGTCGGGGTAGCGGGTGACGTCCACCACGCCGTCGCCGATCCCGACCGTCCGGTCCGCGACCATGTGGTGCTGCCGGACGAGCACCGCCCACGAGTCGCCGAGCGAGGCGGCGATCTGGTCGGCGGGCAGCACCAGCTCGGCGGTCCGGCCGCCGGTCAGCCAGATGTCCTCGCGCCAGGTCGGCACGTACAGCGCCACCGGACGGTCGTACGGGATGCCCAGCCGGTCGCGGACCCGCCGCTCGCGCGCGTCCGCGTCGTGCGCGAAGAGCATGTCGTTGCGCGGGTAGCCGACCTCCAGCACCTCGCCCTCGTACCGGAAGGCGTCCCGCAGCATGCCGGTGACGTGCGGGCTCGGGGAGATCAGCCGGTCCCAGAGCGGCACGTCCTCCTCGTACCGGCTGAGCTTGGTGGTGTTGCTGGCGATCCGGCCGTTGCGCACCAGGTCGTAGGCGATGTGCTTGTACGGGGTGCCGTGCCAGGTCTGGAGGTACACCTGGCCGGGGCGCTTGGCGTACCCGGACGGCTTGAGGCAGTTGTCGACCACGAACCGGGCCGAGGCCACGAGCTCGTGGTAGTCCCGCGAGCCGCGCAGCACCGTGCGGGCGTCGCCGACCGGGACGGTGAACTGGCCGTCGTTGCTGCCCCAGACGTACTCGAAGGGCAGGTCGCGGCGGACCATCTCCTCGTAGATCGCCTGCGGGTTGTCGGAGTACTGCTTGCCGAAGTAGCTCTCGAACACCACCACGTCGCGGATCGGCGCGGTGTTCGCCGCCCCGTACAGGGCGCGCTGCATGCGCCGCTGGGCGTAGGGGCCGCGCTCGTCGTCGGTGAGGGCCCGCCGGACGAACAGGTGGAGCAGGTCGCCCCGGTGGGCCTTCAGCACCAGCTCGTGCATCCCCACGAAGTGGGGCTCGGGCAGCGCGCCGCGCGCGCCCCGGTCGATGCCGACGGTGAGGTCGCCGCGCTCGCCGGGGGCGTAGAGGTCCCAGCGCCCGCTGGACAGCGGCAGCCCGCCGCTGCGTCCGTCGAGCTGCGCGGTGAAGCGCGGGCCGTCCCAGGTCAGCGGCACCTCGGTGGCCAGGGTGGAGCGGCGCATGCGCAGGATCAGCCGGTCCGGCCGGTTGCGCTCGTCGGCGCTGGAGCCGGTGAGCTCGATCGTGGAGCCGTCCAGCCACCGGGTGCCGGTGACCACCAGCCGCGGCGCGCGCTCGACCAGCGTCAGGTTGCCGTACTTGGTGGCGATGACGTCGTACTCGCGTCCGGCCACGCCGGCGCGGAGGTCCACCAGGTCGGCCTCGACCGCGAGGCGCAGCGTGGTGCCCTTGGTGCGCAGGGACACGTCCCAGTCGATGCTGTCGCCGGTCTCGGCGGAGTCGCCCGCCTCCGTCTGCGCGGCGAGCTCGGTGATGTCGAGTTCGGCGGCGAACTCCACCCGGCCGCCGTCGCCGGTCCCGGTCTTGCGGACGGGCTGCTTGACCTTGACCATGCCCTGGCGGAGCGCGATCTCCAGGTGGCCGTTGGTCACGCAGGCCGCGTCCTCGCGCCGGACCCAGCCGGTCAGCAGCAGACGCGTGCCGTCCACGCTGATGGAGGTGACCTTCGCCCGGACGGACTGGACGCCGATGAGCAGCTCTCCGGCCTGGCTGTACTTGGGCTTGATCAGCTTGCCGGGCGAGGTCTCGTGGAGCGGCGGCCACAGCCCGGCGCCCTTGGGGCCGGTGAGACGGTCGTGACGGCTGACGCCGTGGGCGCTGACGGTCACGTAGACGTGCCAGGTGCCCTCGCCGGAACCGAGCTGCTCCGGGGTCACCTCGAAGGCGAAGCCGGAGCCGGACAGGTCGGCGGTGGCCTGCTTGCTCTCGGCGGTGACGTCCGGGCGGCGCATCCGCTCGACGTCCGGGCGCAGGACCTTGGACTTGAGCAGCAGGCGCCGGCGGCGGAGCTCGATCTCGATGGTCGCGTCGGACTCGTTCGGGACGTGCATCCGGTCGATGTAGGCGTGCCCCTCGATCCGCAGCCGACCGTCCCGCCAGCGGATGTCGTCGATGCCGGTCTTGAGCTGCAGCTCGTCCCGCAGCTCGTAGAGGCTGGTCGGGAAGCGGGGGTCGCCGAGGTAGGGGTAGTCGCCGAACCACTTCCCGGGGTGCTCGGGGAGCTGGATCGCGCTGCCGCGGTCGGGGTGGCTCTTGGCGAACGAGACGATCTCCACCAGCTCGGGCATGAGCCGCTGCCGGACGGCGTGGAACTTCAGCCGGTCGATCGCGGGCAGATCGTCGTAGACGTGCGGGTCCATCCGGTCGAGGACGCCGTTGACCAGGTCGAAGAAGGTCTCGCGGTACAGCTCGTCGCCCTGGTCGACGACGTTGAGGAAGATCCGGATGTCGTCGGCGAGCGCGAAGTGGTCGTAGCGGTCCTTCAGCTCCGGCGCGTTCTCGGCGAGGAACGTCGAGGCCGAGGTGACCGACCGCATCCGGTCGGCGAGGTTGCCGGGCTCGGTGCGGCGCTGGGTGATCGAGCGGGCGCCCGACTCGCGGATGCGCCAGTGGTAGACCGCCTCGTGCAGCACGTCGACCTTGGCGGCCAGGACGTGCGCGGGGATCGTGACCGGGATGTCCTCGTAGAGGCCGGCGGGGAAGGCGAAGGAGTGCTTGTCCCAGAAGGCGCGCCGGAAGACCTTGTTCCAGGCGGTCCGGTCGTTCAGCAGCTCGGGGAACTCGCTGACGTGGGTCGCCTTCCGGTCGATCTGGAAGATCTTCCGGTGCATGGGCGACTGGGTCAGGCCGTTCACGCCGAACCGGCGGACGCCGCCGCAGGCCAGGTCCGAGCCGGTCTCCTCCAGGGAGGCCACCATCAGCTCGTAGGCGTAGCGCGGGATGATGTCGTCGCTGTCGGCGAACGCCAGGAACCGGCCGGCCGAGTGGGGCACGCCAGCGTTCCGGGCCGGGCCGAGGCCCTGGTTCTGCTGCTGGACGAGCCGGAACCGGCCGTCCTTGGCGGCGAAGTTCTTGGCGATCGTGGCGCTGGAGTCGGTCGACCCGTCGTCCACCATGATCACTTCGAGGTCGCTCAGCGTCTGCCGGGCCAGCGACTCCAGGCAGGGCTCAAGGTACGCCTCGACGTTGTAGAACGGCACGACGACGCTCAACAGCGGTGACACGGTACTCCAACGGCTGTCTAGAGGAGGCCGGACCCGGATCCGGATCCGGCTTGGTGCAGAGGCTATCCGACGGGTGTTCTGCGGAAGGCCCAGTCGAGTTTCGGCTCCATCGCCCACCGGAAGCAGCGCACGACGGGCTTGGAGCAGAGGAACGTCCCCACGACGCAGGCGCCGGCGAGGACGGCGAGCACTCCGGGGACGGTGTGCAGGAAGGACACGTCCCACCAGCCCATGTACCCGAGGAAGCGCGTGATCAAGCCGTGCAGCAGGTAGGCGTAGAGCGTGGTCGCGCCGAGCTTGGTGAACCACGTCCGCCGCCGCGGCACGAGGGTCAGGAAGGCCGCGATCAGGACGAGCGAGGCGGCCATCATCGCCAGCCGCATGCCCGAGCCGGTGATGTTGTCCACGCCGAAGTCGCTGTGCGGGTCCTTCCAGTAGAGCCAGTTCAGGTCCATGCGGGCCCGGGCGAACCAGGCCACGCCGACCGCGCCGATCAGCAGGGCCGCGCCGATCGGCCGCAGGACGGGCTTCTTCAGGTACTCGAAGTGCTGCGGCTTCAGCGACAGGCCGAGCACGTAGAACGGCAGCAGGCCGATCACCCGGTGCAGGTCGAGCGTGGTGCCGAGATCGCTCATGTACGACAGCAGCGAGAACCCGACGGCGACGGCGACCGGCCAGCGGACCTGCTGCCAGACCGGCGTGGACAGCCGCCACAGGAACAGCGCGCACAGGAACCAGGTCAGGAAGTACGGGTCGAGCAGGCTGATCTCGAGCTTGTTCCGGCCGACCGACCAGTCGAAGACGGTGTAGGCGGTCTGGAAGATCACGTAGGGCACGCCCACGGACGTGATCAGCTTGCGGGTGCGGCCCGCCGAGAACGTCCAGTTCCGGGAGAAGTAGCCGGTGATCACGATGAACAGCGGCATGTGGAACATGTAGATGGCCAGGTACAGCGTCCTGGCCAGGGGAACGTTGCCCAGCTGCGCCAGGCAGTGGCCCATGACGACGAGCAGGATCGCCATGAACTTGGCGTTGTCGAAGAACGGGTCGCGCTGCTTGCGCGGCCTGTCGCCTGGGGTGAGTGGAGCGTTCCCGTCCGTGACCGGAGGTGGTGCCGGGGCCTCTCCCGGGGGGCCCACCCGGATCGGTGGGTGCTCGATGCGCGGGGGTGCGGGAGGGGTGCCGGTGTACGTCATGGGTCCTTGCCGGGGTGGGGACTTCGGCGGACGCGGAGGCCGGGGCCTTGGCTGGGGGACGTGGCCCGGCCTCCGCGGGGTGCGCGGCTAGTTGCCGTCGCAGAGGTTGTCGTCGGCCTTGATCTCGCCCTGCTGCTTGGGGATCGGGCCGCCGGACTTGCCGCCCTTGAGGCTGGTGCTCGTCCAGTCGGTGCCGATGACCAGGTCGACCATGCCGGACAGGCCGCCGCTCGTCGCGGGGGCCGGGGACGCGGCGCCCGGGACCTTCGCGGCCAGCGTCTTCGCCTGCTGGTCGGCGCCGGCGCCGTACTGGATCTTGGTCTTGGAGCTGATCGACGAGTAGTTGCCGCCGACCTCGACCTGGAAGCCCTGCTGGCGCAGCAGCTCGGCGACCCGGCCGGCCTGCCCGGCCGCGCCACTGGCGTTGTAGACGCGCACCTTCACCTGGGAGGCCGGGATCTTGGGCGCGGCTCCGGCGGCGGGCTTCTTCTCCTCCGGCACCGAGCGGTCGTTGCGCAGCGCGTTGAAGAAGTTGTCCGCGCCGGGCTGGCTCAGCACGACGCGGTTGGGGTCGGCCGGGTCCGGGCCCCACGGGGCGGTGATGAAGCGGAGCTTGCCGGACGTCATGCCCTGCATGCCCGAGCCGATCTTCATCATCGTGCTCGGGCTGAGCTCGCTGTCGGTCTTCAGGGACTTGGTGCCCGCGCTGATCAGCTTCAGCAGGCTGCTCGGGTTGCTCAGCACGCCCGCGCTCATCGCCTTGTTGGCGAGCGCGCCCATGAACTTCTGCTGGCGCTTGATGCGGCCGAGGTCGGAGCCGTCGCCGAGGCCGTGCCGGACGCGCACGTACGCGAGCGCCTGGTCACCCTTGATCACGTGCTTGCCCTTGGACAGGTGCAGCTTCGACTTGGGGTCGTCGACGGCCTTGGGCAGGCAGACCGGCACGCCGCCGATGGCGTTGGTGATCGACTTGAACCCGACGAAGTTGACCTCCATGAAGTGGTCGATCCGCAGGTTCGTGATGCTCTCGATGGTCTTGACCGTGCAGGACGGCCCGGCGAGCGTGTAGGCCGAGTTGATCTGCGCCTTGCCCTGGGGGGGCGTGGTGGCGCCGTTCGTCTTCTTGCAGGAGGGGATCGACACCATGAGGTCGCGGGGGAAGCTGACCCCGAACGCCTGCCCGCCGCCCGGCGAGAGGTGCAACAGGATGATCGTGTCGGAGCGCGGCGCCTCGTCCTTCATGCTGCGTCCGTAGGCGGCGTTCGCGCCCGCCCGGCTGTCGGACCCGAGCATCAGGATGTTCATCGCGTTGTTCAGCTTCTTCGGCCGGTTGGGGCCGACGAGGGCGTTGGTGTCCTCGTGCGCGATGTTGCCGAAGGCCTGGCGGTAGATGCCGTACGTCGTCAGGGAGCCGGCGACCATGACGGCCGAGAGGCCGATGCTCACCCATCCGAGGATGCGCCAGCCGCGTCGGCGCGCCGGCTCCGGTGAGTCGGCGTCGTCGACGTACTCCATGTACATGGGGTTGTCGTTCATCGGCTCCGTGATGGGGGTCGGGCCCGCCCGTGGGGGTCGCGGAATCAGTCAGAGATTAGGTCAGTCGAGCCGTCGAACGGGTCCGGATCCGGCATTCGGTGCGGCGGTTCCGGCCGGTACTCCGGCCACTGCGGTCACATGCTCCAGGGTCAAACGCCGATCTAGCGACGCTTTGTCAAAGTTTCGTTGGATTATGACGGAAGATCCTGAGGCTAGCGGTGCGAGCAGGGTGATCAGTACCCCTGGGTGGGTGGTGAGGGGCACGTGAACCAAGAGCCTGTCCCGTGCGTCCAAGGCCCAGCGCGCGGCGGACGTCCGTGCCTCGGTGACCAGTTCCGCCCCCGAGTATGTGGCCTTTGTCACAGTGAGCAGGGGGTCGTCGGCATAGGAGCGTTCCGGCCGGAACCGGTCGCCATGGGCACGAACCTCCACCGCGTAGTCGGTCACTCCGGGCGGAACGTCCGCCATCGGGCCGCCCAGCGCGTGCAGTGAGAGGCCGATGACCTCGTCCGCTTCGGAATCGTCCACGTCCGCGAGGTCCTCCTCGGCCACCGCCAGGAGGTACGGCCCCTCGACCTTGCCGGGCCCGTCCAGGTGGACGTGCAGGCCCGCCGACCACGACGCCACCAGCCACACCAGCGTCTGCCAGTGCTCGGGCAGCGCCAGGACGACCTTGTCGCCCGGCTGCGCGCCGAGCCCGTCCACGAGGAAATTGGCGGTTTTCGCGACCCAGTTGTCGAAGACCCGGGCCGAGAGCTCGACGCGCTCGTTCCTCGCGTCGTCGTAGAAAGTGACAAAGGGCCGGGACGGGTCCGACTCCACACGGGCGCTCAGCAGCCCCGCGGGGTCGGTCGCGATCTTGGGAGCCGTCATGGACGGAGCGTACGCCCCGGCCCCGGATCCCGCCGACCTCGGGCGCCCGCAGGTGCGGCACGGCGTCGCACGGCGTCGCACGGCGTCGAGCGGTGTCGCACGGTGCGGCGTCGCACGGTGTCGCGGGGCGTCGCGCGGCGTCGCCGCCCAGGCGATGCCGATACGCTCCGCTTCGATGGACGTCCGGGGAATCCACCGATGAGCGCGGGGCGGCTGCTCGCCCGCATCACCGTCGCACCCGCCCTTCTACTGGTGGCGTGGTTGACGGTGTCCGCGCCGTTGCTGCTGGCGGGCGTCTTCGACTTCGGGCCCGCGTTCGTCCTGTTCGTGCCGGTCGCGGGCGTGGTGCTGTGGCTCGGCCTGAGGGACGCGCCGCGCGTCGCGGACGAGCCGCGGCCGGGGCCGATCGGGCCGGTGCCGCGCTGGTCGGCCCTCGGCGTGCTGCTCGTCGCGGTCGCCTTCCTGGTCGTCCAGGTCGTGATGTGCTCCGAGCAGATCATCGTGCGCCGCGACCCGGCGTCCTACGTGCAGTTCGCGCTCTGGCTGAACGACCACGGCTCCCTGCCGATCTCGCAGGACCGGGCCGCGTTCGGCGGCGGCGACCCGGCGCTCGGCTTCGGCTCGCTGGCCTTCTACCAGGTCGGGGACGACATCGACCCGCAGTTCATGGCCGGGCTGCCGCTGGTGCTGTCGTTCGGCGGCTGGCTCGGCGGCGTCCGGGCGATGCTGCTGATGGCGCCGCTGCTCGGGGCGGCGGCCGTGCTCGCGTTCGGCGGCCTGGTCGCCCGGCTGGTCGGGCCGCGCTGGGCCCCCGCCGGGGCGCTGCTGCTCGCGCTGACGCTGCCGATGATCTGGGTGTCCCGCTCCACCTACAGCGAGCTGCCCGCGATGGTGCTGTTGTTCGGCGGCCTCGCGATGCTCTACGACGTGCGCGCCCAGGCCGTGGACGAGCCGCGCCGCACCGGACGGTACTGGCGGCTCATGCCGAGCTCCGCGCGGGCCAAGGCGTTCCTCGCGGGCGGCATGCTCGGGCTGATCGTGCTCGTCCGGATCGACGGGCTCCGCGACGTCCTGCCCGTGGTGGTGTTCGCCGGGCTGCTGGTCGCGCGGCGCCGCCGCACCGGCCTGCCGCTCGCGCTCGGCCTCACCGCCGGGGCCGGGCTCGGCCTCGCCGAGGGCTTCCTGCTGTCCCGTCCCTACCTGGTCTACCTGCGCGCGTCGCTGGTGCCGCTGCTGGGGATGGTGGTCGTCCTGGTCGCGCTGACCGCCGCGCTGGTCGTCCTGCTGCGGTGGGAGCGCACCGGGCCGCGGCTGCGCGCGGTCGCCGCCGTCGTCGCCCGCGGCCGGGTCCCGGACCTGGCGGCCTGGCTCACCCTCGCCGTCGTCGCGGCGCTGGTCGCACGGCCGTGGCTGCAGACCGTCCGGCGGGTCCCGGCGAACCCCGACGACACGCAGAACGCGCACTTCATCGAGGAGGTCCAGCGGATCAACCACCTGCCGCTGGACGGCACCCGGCAGTACTCCGAGCAGTCCATGCACTGGGTGATCTGGTACATCGGGGTGCCCGCGCTGCTCGCCGCGACGTTCGGCGCGGCGCTGCTGGCCCGGCGGCTGCTGCGGCGCCGCACCCCGGAGTGGCTGCTGCCCTACGCGGTGATCGTCTGGACGACCGTCCTGGTGCTCTACCGGCCCGGGATCACCCCGGACCACCCGTGGGCGTCCCGGCGGCTCATCGCGGTCGTCATCCCCGGGCTGCTGCTGCTCGCGGTGTGGGCGGCGGCGTGGCTGGTCCGGCGCGTCCGCCGCACCGGGTTCGGGCGCCGTCCGACCGCCGTGGTCGCCCTGGCCTCCTGCGCGACGCTCGGGATCCCGATCGGGCTGTCGTCGGCGCCGTTCATGATGGTCCGGACACACCAGCACGAGGTCGCCGCAGTCCGCGACCTGTGCGCCCGCATCGGGCCGGGCCGCTCGGTCGTGATCCTCGACCAGAGCTACGCCGACCAGTTCCTCCAGGTTCTGCGCAGCATGTGCGGCGAGCCGTCCGCGCGGATCTCCCCGGAGGCCACCCCGGCGGACGTCTGGCGTGTCGTCGGCAAGATCTACGACGCGGGCCGGACGCCCGTCCTGCTGGGCGCGACGGCGGGCGAGGTGACCCCCTACGGGCAGCCGGTGCACGCCATGACACTCCGGACCCGGCAGGACGAGCGGACCCTCGTCAAGCCCCCGAAGGGCACGTGGACACTGAATCTCGACGTGTGGATCACCGAGCCCCCGCGTCCGTGACCGACTATCCTCGCCCTGCGTGAGTACCCAGCCCGCCGCCTCGACGACCACCCGCGCCCCGGAGAACGCTCCGGACGCGGCATCCACGACCGACGCGGCCACCGAGACCACGACCGAGGCCGAGCCCGCGGCCGAACCCGCGCCCGGCCTCGCCGGCGAAGCCGGTGGCGGTGTCGCGAACGGCGCCCCGCAGGACGCCGCGACCGCCCTGGCGGACGCGGAGGAGGCCGTCGCGGGGTTCGTCGCCGAGACGGACGCCGTGTTCCGCGCCGAGCCCGGGGACGCGTTCCAGACCGTCCCGGAGGACGACCGGCCCGTCCACGTGACGATCGTGCTGCCCTGCTACAACGAGCAGGACCACGTCCTCGACGAGATCGAGCGGATCACCAAGGCCATGGACAACAGCGGCATGGCCTACGAACTGCTCGCCGTGGACGACTGCTCCACCGACGACACGCTGGCCCGGCTGCGCGAGGCCGAGCCGCGGTTCCCGAGCATGAAGGTCGTCGCGTTCCGGCACAACAGCGGGTCCGGGACCGTCCGGCGGATCGGCACCCAGCAGGCCCGCGGCGACATCGTCGTGTGGACCGACGCCGACATGAC
The DNA here is from genome assembly GCF_000518265.1 of Actinomadura oligospora ATCC 43269. Lineage (GTDB taxonomy): Bacteria > Actinomycetota > Actinomycetes > Streptosporangiales > Streptosporangiaceae > Spirillospora > Spirillospora oligospora. The sequence continues at coordinate 283,591 of NZ_KI912410.1, forward strand.
CTACCCGAACGAGCGGATCCCCGAGCTGGTCGCCATGCTCGACCAGGACGCCTCGATCGACCAGGTCGTCGGCGCGCGGACGTCCGAGGAGGGCACCCACAAGCTGCTGCGCGTCCCGGCCAAGTGGTTCATCCGCAAGGTCGCCGAGCGGCTCACCAACACCCGGATCCCGGACCTGAACTCCGGGCTGCGCGCGTTCCGGCGCGAGGTCTCGCTGCCCTACCTGCGGCTGCTGCCGCCCGGGTTCTCCTGCGTCACCACGATCACCATCGCGTTCCTGTCGAACCAGCACCACGTCGCGTACGTGCCGATCGACTACGCCAAGCGCGCGGGCACCTCGAAGTTCCACTTCGTCAAGGACGCCTACCGGTACATCCTGCAGGTGCTGCGCATGGTGATGTACTTCAACCCGCTCAAGGTGCTGATGCCGCTGGCGCTGTGGCTGATCGTCATCGGCCTCGCCAAGGGCGTCTTCGACATGGTCTGGCACTTCGGGTACTTCGCCAGCAACACCATCCTGATCTTCGTCACCGGGCTGATCATCGGATCGATGGCGCTGCTCGCGGACCTGATCGTGCGGTCACGGGGGGACTAGCGGATGCGGATCGCGGTCGTCGGGCCGGCCTTCCCGTACAAGGGCGGCGGCGCGCACCACACCACCGAGCTGGCGCACCGGCTCGCCGCCGCCGGGCACGAGGTGGTCGTCGAGTCGTGGCGGGCGCAGTACCCCGGGTTCCTGTACCCGGGGCAGCAGACGATCTCCGAGCCGGAGGGCGAGCCGTTCCCGGACACGCTCCGCCGGCTCGACTGGCGGCGCCCGGACGGCTGGTGGCGCGCCGGACGGTCGCTGCGCGGCTGCGACCTGGTCGTGCTGGCCGTCCTGAGCCCCATCCAGGTGCCCGCCTACCTGGGCATCCTCGCGGGGGTCGGGAAGCGGACGCCGGTGGTCGCGCTGTGCCACAACGTCCTGCCGCACGAGCAGCGGCAGTACGACCGTCCGCTGATGAAGGCGCTGCTGAACCGGGTGTCCCGGGTGCTGGTGCACTCGGAGCAGCAGGCGAGGCTCGCGCGGACGCTGACGACGCGTCCGGTGCGGGTGGCGGAGATGCCCGCGCACCTGCCCACCCCGTCCGGCGGGGTCGAGCGGGCGGACGGCGTCCGGAAGCGGCTGCTGTTCTTCGGGATCGTCCGGCCGTACAAGGGGCTGGACGTGCTGCTGCGGGCACTCGCCGAGGGCCCGCAGGACGTGTCGCTCACCGTCGCGGGCGAGTTCTGGGGCGGCCTGGACGAGACCGAGGCGCTGGTCGCGTCGCTGGGGCTGACCGGCCGGGTCGAGCTGCGGCCCGGGTACGTCCCGGCGGCGGAGGTGCCGGAGCTGTTCGGGGCGGTGGACGCGCTCGTCCTGCCGTACCGGGCGGCGACGGCCTCGCAGAACGTGTGGATGGCGTTCGAGCACGGCGTCCCGGTGGTCGCGACCCGCGTCGGCGGCTTCCCGGACCAGATCCGCGACGGGTCGGACGGCCTGCTCGCCGATCCCGACGACGTCGCCTCGCTCGCCGCCGCGCTCAAGCGGTTCTACGGGCCGGGGGAGCCGGAACGGCTGCGGGCCGCGGTCGAGGCTCCCGACCACGGCCCGCTGTGGGACGTCTATCTCGCCGCGCTCACCGGCGCGGCGTCCGCTCCCGACGCCTCCGGAGCGGCCGGGCCCTCGGGCGAGACCGCCCCTGACCTGGCCCCGCCGGGCGCGTCTCCGGCGCCCGACGCTCCGGCGCCCTGAGCCGCCACGCCGGGCGCGGCAAGGGGGCCGAGCGCCCTGAGGCGTTACGCGAGGCGCGGGCGCTCCGGCGTCCTGAGGCGTTACGCCAGGTGCGGCTCGAGCACCTTGAGCAGCGCGCGCTTCGGCTTGGCGCCCACGATCTGCTCGGCCACCTCGCCGCCCTTGAACAGCAGCAGGGTCGGCAGGCCGAGCACGCCGAACCTGTTCGGGGTCAGCGGGTTCTGGTCGTAGTCCATCTTCGCGATGACGATCTTGCCGTCCTGCTCGGCCGCGATGGCGTCCAGCACCGGCGCGATCATCTTGCACGGGCCGCACCAGTCCGCCCAGAAGTCCACCAGGACCGGGGTCTCGCTCTTGAGGACCAGCTCGTCGAACGTCGCGTCGGTGACGGTGATGGGGGCGCTCATGCTTGCTCCTTGGTGGGCCGGGTGCCCGTCGTCTGCGTACTCGGGGAAAGTCCGGCGGGGGCCGGTTCATTCCCGTCCGGGAGATCTTCTCTCGCGTGCCCGCGGAGCAGGAACGCCGAGCCCGCGCCGACGAGGTCGGCGGCGGTCAGCAGCACCCGGGACGCGAGCGCCACCACGATCGGCGCGCCGGCCGGCAGCACCGGGGACAGCACCAGCACCATCACGGCCTCGCGCGCCCCGAGCCCGCCGGGCGCGAGGAACACCAGGAGCCCGGCGACGAAGGCCAGCGAGTACGCGCCGGTCGCCAGGAACGGCAGCCCCGCCCCGGACCCGCCCGCCGCCGCGGACAGCACCCACAGGTGGCCGCCGAACAGCACCCAGCCGGTGACCGTCCACAGGACGGCGCGCAGCGTGGACGCGACGCTCACCGGGTGCTCCAGCGGCGGCCTGCGCACGATCCTGAGCGCCAGGTTCAGGCCCCACGTGACGATCTTCGGGTGCAGGCACGCCAGGAGGACCGGGGCCAGCAGGAACAGCCACCAGTAGCGGTCCCGCGCCTCCGGCGAGGTCAGCGGCAGTGTGACCGCCGCCACCGCCAGCCCGGACGCCGTGGACGTCGCGATCGCCAGCACCGTCGCGGAGAAGCTCCGCGCCCTCGGCACCTTGTACTCGCGGGCCATCTCGACCTGGGAGACGAGCACCCACACCATGCCCGGGACGTACTTGCCGAGCCCGGAGATGAGGGCGATCCGGTAGGCCGCGACCACCGGCAGGTCCGATCCGAGGCCGCTCAGGAACGTCCGCCAGGCGAGCATCCAGGCGACCAGCCCGCCGAATCCGAGGGCGAACGCCCCGAGCAGCGTGTACCAGGACATCTGCTCGAACGCGCGCACGGTGTCGTCCCACTGCGAGGCCAGCGACCACACGCAGAACACGAGCGCGAGCAGCAGCAACACGACGCGCAGCACGCGCATGGCGAGGGCCTTGGGATTCACGTCCCCAGCGTAGGGGACCCTCACGACCACCCGCCGAACCCCGCGCGCCCGCGCCTTCCGCGGGTTCCTGCGACACGCGGACGCGCCGTGTTCCGCCGGGTATGTGGCGTGCGCGGCGCCCAACGGGCCGGGCTTCGTCTATAGGCTGGGGCCGATGAAGATCTCGGATGTGGTGGCCTTCGTCGGGCACCAGGTGCACGTGTGCCGGTATCGCGAGGCGGGGACGCTCCTCGACTGGATGGGCGACGACCTGCGCGGCAGGAAGGTGCTCGACGTCGCGGGCGGCGACGGGTACTGGGCCGGGCAGACCCGCAGGCGCGGGGCCTTCGCGGTCTCGATCGACCTGGCGCGCGGGAAGATGGAGTACGGCAAGACGCTGGCGAACCCGCCCGCGCTGATCGAGTGCGACGCGCTGAAGCTGCCGTTCCAGGACGGCTCGTTCGACGCGATCCTGTCGGTCTGCGCGATCGAGCACTTCGACGACGGCGGGACGTCGCTGGACGAGATGGCCCGGGTGCTGAGGCCGGGCGGGCAGATCTTCATGTCCGCCGACGTGCTCAGCCGCGCGGACGCCTGGCCGAAGCTGCGCGACGCGCACAAGGCCAGGTACCACGTCCAGCACACCTACACGCACGAGTCGCTGGCCAGGCTGATGGACGAGCGCGGGCTCGACCTCGTCCGGCACTCCTACCAGTTCCGGACGGCGGCGGCCGAGCGGCTGTACCTGTCGCTGTCGACGTACGGCGGCAAGGTCGGTTTCAACGCCGCCGCGCCGCTCGCGCCGCTGGTGGCCGCGACGGACGCCAAGGCCCCGAACGAGCGCGGCAGCATCGTGCTCGTCCAGGCCCGCAAGCGGGGCTGACCGACACATCTCGATCGACATCTCGGTGCTCGCGCGAGGGCGCAGGCGTCGCCGGGAACGGCCGGTCCCATCGGCGTGCGAACGCGGATGAAACCCCCCGGGCGGGCCCGATCGGCGTAGGCTCGAATCGTCAAGAGTGATCTACGTCACGGGGGTGGGATCATGATGCGAGACGACGTGCCGCGCGAGAGCGTGCCGCGCGAGGACCGTCCGCCGCGGATCCTTCTGGACGCCACCGCCGTCCCCGCCGACCGCGGCGCGCTGGGCCGCTACGCCGAGGGCCTCCTGCGCGCGCTGTACGGCATGGGGACCGACCTGGCGATCGCGTGCCAGCGGGTGGAGCGGGAGCGGTACGCGGCGCTCGCACCGGGCGCGCGCGTCGTGTCCGGCCCGGCGGAGCTGGCGCACCGGGCCGCGCGGCTCGCCTGGGAGCAGACCGGCCTGCCACGCGTCGCGCACGAGGTCGGCGCGGACGTGCTGCACCTGCCGAACTACGCGATCCCGGTGCACGCCGGGCTGCCGACGGTCGTGACGATCCACGACGTGACGCTGTTCGCCGAGCCCGAGCGGCACGACCCGCTCCGGACGTCCTACATCAAGTCGGCGACCCGGGCGGCGGCGCGCCGCGCGACCCGGATGATCGTGCCGTCCCGGGCCGTCCGGGACGACCTGGTCCGGGTGCTGGACGCCGACCCCGACCACATCGACGTGGCCTACCACGGCGTCGACCACGAGGCGTTCCGGCGGCCGTCCCCGGAGGAGGTCAAGAGGGTCTCCGACCGGCTCGGCCTGCACGGCCACCCGTACGTGGCCTACCTGGGCGCGCTGGAACCGCGCAAGAACGTGCCGAACCTGATCCGCGGCTGGGTGCGGGCGTGCGCGGGCCGTCCCGACCCGCCCGCGCTGGTCCTGGCGGGCGGGGGCGGCTGGGACGACGAGGTCGACGCGGCGCTCGCGGTCGTCCCGACGCACCTGAGGGTCGTCCGGTCGGGGTATCTGCCCTGGTCGCTGCTGCCGGGGTTCCTGGGCGGCGCGCTGGTCGTCGCGCTGCCGAGCCGCGGCGAGGGGTTCGGGCTGCCGGTGCTGGAGGCGATGGCCTGCGGCGGGACGGTCCTGACCACGCGGCGCGGCCCGCTGCCGGAGGTCGGCGGCGACGCCGTCGCCTACACCGAGCCCGACCCGCCCGCGATCGCCGCGGCCCTGTCGACCCTGCTGGACGCGCCGGATCAGCGCCTCGAACTGGCCGAGGCCGCCTCGTCCCGCGCGGAGCTCTTCACCTGGGAGGGTTCGGCCCGCGCCCACCTGGACTCCTACACCCGCGCGGTGTCCCACTACGCGGCGTCCCATCCCGGCTGATCTGGGGGTTCGCCTGGGGCGCTCACGGTGGGGAACGAGTCGTCGCGGAACGCGTTAGGCTCGCCGGACGATCCGGTTCGGACAGCGCTGAAGGAGCCCAGTGGAAGCGATCCTGCTGGTCGGGGGACAGGGAACCCGGCTGCGCCCGTTGACGATCTCGACGCCGAAGCCGCTGCTGCCCACGGCCGGTGTCGCGTTCCTGGCGCACCAGCTCGCGCGTGCGCACGAGGCGGGCGTCACCCGGATCATCTTCGCCACGTCCTACCGGGCCGAGATGTTCGAGGCGGCGTTCGGGCGCAAGGCGCAGGGCGTCGAGCTGGCCTACGTCAGCGAGAGGGAGCCGCTCGGCACGGGCGGGGCGATCCGGAACGCGGCGGCGGCGCTGACCTCCGCCCCGGACGACCCGGTGCTGATCCTGAACGGCGACATCCTGTCCGGGCACGACGTCCGCGCGCAGGTGGAGCTGCACGACCGGTCGGACGCCGCCGCGACCCTGCACCTGACCACCGTGGACGACCCGTCCCGGTTCGGCGTCGTCCCGACCGACGGGAACGGCCGGGTGACGGCGTTCCTGGAGAAGGCGGCCCGTCCGGTCACCAACCAGATCAACGCGGGCTGCTACGTGTTCCGGCGCTCGGAGATCGACGCGATCCCGGAGGGCGAGGTGGTGTCGGTCGAGCGCGAGACGTTCCCGACGATGATCTCGTCCGGGGCGACCGTGACGGGCTACGTCGAGTCGGCGTACTGGCTGGACGTGGGCACCCCCGAGGCGTTCGTGCGCGGCTCCTGCGACCTGGTCCTGGGCCGGATCGCCTCGCCCGCGATGCCCGGCGAGCCGGGCGACCGGCTGATCCTGCCGGGCGCGGTGGTGTCCGACGGCGCGGTCGTCCGGGAGGGCACGACGGTCGGACGCGGCGCGGAGATCGAGGCGGGCGCGACCGTGCTCGGCAGCGTCCTGCAGGACGGCGCGTTCGTCGCCGAGGGCGCGACCGTCCGCGACTCGGTCATCGGCCGTGGCGCGCGGGTCGGCCCGGGAGCGGTCCTGGACGGCGTGATCCTGGGCGACGGCGCGAGTGTCGGCCCGGGCAACGAGCTGCGCGACGGGCTGCGGCTGTGGCCCGGCATCTCGCTGCCGCCGACCGCCGTCCGCTTCTCCAGCGACGCCTGATCCCTCCCGCCGGCGGCGGGCGTTTCATCCGCGAGGATGATTTCTCCCGGGCAAGATCATCGGAATCTGAAGGGGTGCTGAACATCCCTCTGGTCGCCGCGGCGGGTTCCGCCATCGTCGCGACCACTCGCGCGGGCGCGCGTCCCGTCGCCGGCCGGGTTCCCCGGCTCGACCCCGCCGCCCTGGAGGCGGCGATCACCGGCTTGCCGAGTCCGGCGGCGACCGGCGCGATCCTCAAGGTGACCGGGTCGGCCGGGAACTGGCAGGGCGTCTCCGGGGTCCGGGACGTCCGGACGAAGGCGCCGATTCCGCCGGGCGGACGGTTCCGGATCGGGCCCGTGACCAGGATCTTCACCGCTGCTGTGATCCTGCGGCTGGTGGATGAGGGGCTGGTCGGGCTGGACGAGCCCGTCCAGCGGTACGTCCCCGGTCTGCTGCCCGGGTCGTATCCGCCGATCACCGTCCGGCGGCTTCTCGACCACACCGGCGGCCTGCCGGACGTCGAGGAACCAGGGGCCGGTGACGCGGAGTGGTTCGTGGCGCACCGGCTCGACTCCTGGACGATGCGGGAGCTCGTCGCGGGTGCTGTGCGGCGGCCGATGGCCGCCGAGCCGGGGACCGTCCAGCGGGAGAATCCGCTCGGGTACTGGATCGCCGGGGTGCTGATCGAGCAGATCACCGGGCACGCGTACACGGTGGAGGCGAACCGGCGGATCCTGCGTCCGCTGCGGCTGGCGGGCACCCTCGCGCCGGATCGCCGCGACCCGCGCCTGCCCGGCCCGCACGTGAACGGCCACGTCGCCGTCCGGGAGGATGGGCGGACCGTCCTGCACGACGTGTCCCGGCAGAGCCCGTGGTCCGCGGCCGAGGGCGGCCTGATCTCGACCGCGCCCGATCTGACCCGGTTCATGATGGCCCTGTTCCGCGGACGCGTCGTCCCTCACCCCCTGCTGGACGAGATGTTCCGCGTCCCGGACGTCCCGTCCGACGGCGAGCACCGCTTCGGGCTCGGCCTGATGCGGGTCGCCGGGCCGGACGGCGTGGTGGCGTGGGGGCAGGTCGGCTCGCGTCCCGGCTACACGACCGGGCTCCTGGCGACCCGCGACCTGAGCCGCGTCGTCGTGTGCTCGCTCAACTCCACGGGTGCCGGCAGCGCTTCGGAGCACCTCGCCGCGATCACCGCTGCCGCCTTCGGCGTCTGAGAACCCGCTGGCAGGACGCCTGCGAGGCCGTTCTGTCGTGGGCCGCGGGTAGCTTGGGACGTGCTCGGCGTGGGGGAGGTCGGCATTCAGGAGCGGGAGTGGCGGCCACCGTGGGCCGTCGACATCGGCCTGGTTCTCGGGCCGCACCGGCGCGGCACCGGCGACCCGGCGTTCGCCGTGGACACGGGCGGCGGGTACTGGCGTGCCGTCCGCACGCCGGACGGTCCCGGCACGCTCCGGGTGCGGCGCTGCTCCGACGTGGTCCAGGCGGCGGCGTGGGGTCCGGGCGCGGCGTGGCTGCTCGACGCGGTGCCGGAGATGCTGGGCGCGGCCGACGACCTGTCCGGGTTCGAGCCGAAGCACGATGTTCTGCGCGAGGCGGTGCGCCGTCACCCCGGCCTGCGCGTCTGCCGCACGAACCGGGTGTTCGAGGCGCTGGTCCCGGCCGTCCTGGAGCAGAAGGTGCTGAGCACGGAGGCGTGGCGGGCCTGGCGCTACCTGCTGCGCCGGTTCGGCGAGCCCGCACCCGTGCCGCGGGGCGTGGTCACCGACCGCGGGCACGCGCTGGACCTGCGGGTTCCGCCTCCACCGGAGACGTGGGCGCGGATCCCGTCCTGGGAGTGGCACCGGTCCGGGATCGAGGCCGTCCGGGCGCGGACGATCATCGGCGCGGCGCGGGTCGCGTCCCGGCTGGAGAACGGCGGGGGGCGCGTGGACGACCCCGGCGGCCCGGCCGACAACGACCCTGGCGGCCCGGTTGATAATGCGGCCGAGTCCCGGCTGCGGTCACTCCCCGGGGTCGGGGTGTGGACGGCGGCCGAGACCCGGCAGCGGGCGGTCGGCGACCCGGACGCGGTCTCGGTGGGCGACTACCACCTGCCCGGCCTGGTGGGCTGGGCGCTCACCGGCAGCAAGACCGACGACGACGGGATGCTGGAACTCCTGGAGCCGTACCGGGGGCACCGGCACCGGGTCACACGCCTGCTGGGACTGACCGGCGCGCGTCCGCCGAGGCGTGGCCCGAGGCTCCCCGTCCGTGACTACCGGAGCTTCTGACCGGGACGTCCGGGGTGGTGCGGCGCCGCAGCCAGAAGTTGCCGCGGGCCCAGTCGAGGCCGTCCCGGGTGTCGCGTCCGAACAGCGGGCCGAGGACGGCGAGGGCGATGATGGCGAGGATGACGTACATCTGAGAAGTCCTTCCGCATGGATGTGCTCGTGAGCCCTGGCCTGGGCTCGGACTTCCCGCGCGGGTGCGGGGCGGGGGGACGCCTTGCCGTCCCCCCGGCCGCTCTCACAGTTTGACCCCGTCCAATGTTCAGGTCCAGCGACAGTTTCTTCAGCGTTCGTGTAAGAATCCCTTCACTATGTTGGATCTGGGCAGGTTGCGGGTGCTTCGCGAACTCCAGCAGCGCGGCACGGCGGGCGCGGTCGCGGAGGCGCTCGGGTACAGCCCGTCCGCGGTCTCGCAGCAGCTCGCGCAGCTGCAGCGCGAGGTCGGGGTGCGGCTGGTGGAGAAGGCCGGCCGGCGGCTGCGGCTGACCCCTGCGGGCGAGGTGCTGGCCGCCCGCGCGCAGTCCCTGCTGGACGAGGCGCGCCGGGCCGAGGAGGCGGCGCTCGCCGCGTCCGGACGGGTCGCCGGAACCGTCCGGATCGTGGCGTTCCAGACCGCGCTGCTGCACGTCCTCGCGCCCGCGCTGCCGGGCCTCGCGGCCGAGTACCCCGAGCTCACCGTGGACGTCCTGGACGAGGACTACGCCCGGGTGCTGCAGGCGGTCGCGCTGCAGGAGATCGACGTCGCGATCACCGACGTCTACCCGCGGCTGCCGCGGGCGCGCCGCCCGGAACTGGTCGCCGAGGAGTTGCTGAGCGAGTCGATGCAGGTCACGCTGCCGGAGACGCACCCGCTCGCCGCGTCCGGGGAGCCCGTCCCGCTGGCGGCCCTGTCCGGCGAGCGCTGGGTCACCGGCCATATCGGCACCAACCACGCCGACCTGCTCGAACGCGCCTGCGTGGACCTGGCCGGCTTCCACCCGGACGTCCGCTACCGCACCAACGACATCATGGTGATGTTCGCGATGGTCGCGCACGGCGGCGCGGTCAGCGTCATGCCCGACCTGGCGTACGCCGACCAGCAGCCCGGCATCGTCACCCGCCCGCTCGACGGCGAGCCGCTGCGCCGCCGTATGGTGCTGTGGACGCGTGCGGGCGCCGACGTCCGGCCGTCCGTGCGGGCCCTGCTGGACGCGCTGCGCGTGTCGGCGGGCGACCTGACCGGCCGCCGCCCCACCCTGGCGCGAGGCCCGCGCGTCCCCGCCTCCTCCTGAGGCGGCGGGAGCCCACGCGCCGCCGAGCTGCGGAGACGGACGGGCTCCGCCGGATTTGAGCAGCGGCGGAGAAAACGAGTACCCGATCCGGGACCCCGCGCGCCTGGCGAATATGACGCTTGGCATAGAGTGCGCGCATGGACGTTGAGACCATGCGTGACTCCACTCCTTCAGAGACCGCCCTCCGCAGGGCGCTCGCGCGGGCGCGCGACGGCAAGACGCTCGACCCGACCGAGGCCACCATCCTGCTGCACGCCCGGGGCGCGCGGCTCGACGACCTGCTGGCGTACGCCGGCCGCGCCCGCGACGCGGGCCTCGCGGCCGCCGGCCGCCCCGGTGTGATCACCTACAGCCGGAAGGTCTTCATCCCGCTCACCCGCCTGTGCCGCGACCGCTGTGGCTACTGCACGTTCGCGACCGTCCCGCACCGGCTGGACGCGCCGTACCTCAGCCCGGACGAGGTGCTGGAGATCGCCCGCCAGGGCGCGGCGGTGGGCTGCAAGGAGGCGCTGTTCACCCTCGGGGACCGTCCCGAGGACCGTTGGAAACCGGCCCGCGAGTGGCTGGACGCCCACGGCTACGACGACACGCTCTCCTACGTCCGCGCGATGGCCGTCCGGGTCCTGGAGGAGACCGGGCTCCTGCCGCACCTGAACCCGGGCGTGCTGACCTGGCGCGACTTCCAGCGGCTCAAGCCGGTCGCGCCGTCCATGGGGATGATGCTGGAGACGACCGCGACGCGCCTGTTCAGCGAGCGCGGCGGCCCGCACTTCGGCTCGCCCGACAAGGACCCGGCCGTCCGGCTGCGGGTGCTGGAGGACGCCGGGCGCAGCAACGTCCCGTTCACCACCGGCATCCTGATCGGCATCGGCGAGACGGCCGCGGAGCGCGCGGACGCGATCTTCGCCATCCGCCGGACGATGCGCGAGTACGGCGCGGTGCAGGAGGTCATCGTCCAGAACTTCCGCGCCAAACCGGACACCAAGATGCGCGACACGCCGGACGCCGAACTCGAGGAGCTCGCCGCGACGATCGCGGTCGCGCGGCTCGTCCTCGGCCCGAAGGCGCGCATCCAGGCCCCGCCGAACCTCGTGGACGACCAGTACCGCCTGCTGCTGCGCGCCGGGATCGACGACTGGGGCGGCGTCTCGCCGCTCACCCCCGACCACGTGAACCCGGAACGGCCCTGGCCGCAGATCGACGAGCTCGCCGCGCGCACCGCGGGCGCGGGCTTCACGCTACGCGAGCGCCTGACGATCTACCCCGAGTACGTCCGGCGCGGCGAGCCGTGGCTCGACCCGCGTCTCGCCGGGCACGTCGCCGCGCTCGCCGACCCGGAGACCGGCCTCGCCCGCGAGGACGCCGTGCCCGAGGGCCGTCCGTGGCAGGAGCCGGACGGCGGCTTCACCTCGTCCGGACGCACCGACCTGCACGTTTCCATCGACACCGAGGGCCGCACGTCCGACCGGCGCGACGACTTCGACTCGGTCTACGGCGACTGGGACGCGGCGCGCGAGCGCATCGCGTCCGCCCCGCAGCGCTTCGACGCCGACGTCAAGGCCGCCCTCGCCGCGGCCGAACGCGACCCCGGCGGCGTCTCCGACGACGAGGCCCTCGCGCTCCTCCACGCGGACGGCCCCGAACTCGACGCGCTCACCCGCCTCGCCGACGACCTGCGCCGCGAGGCGGTCGGCGACGACGTTACCTACGTCGTCACGCGGAACATCAACTTCACTAACGTCTGCTACACAGGCTGCCGGTTCTGCGCGTTCGCGCAGCGCCGCACGGACGCCGACGCCTACACGCTCTCCCTGGAGCAGGTCGGCGACCGCGTGGACGAGGCGTGGGCGGCGGGCGCGACCGAGGTCTGCATGCAGGGCGGCATCCACCCCGACCTGCCCGGCACCGCCTACTTCGACCTCGCGCGCGAGGTGAAGCGGCGCGCACCCGGGATCCACCTGCACTCCTACAGCCCGATGGAGGTCGTCAACGGCGTCGCGCGCACCGACCTGTCCATCCGGGAGTGGCTGATCGCGGCGCGGGAGGCGGGCGTGGACTCGCTGCCCGGCACCGCCGCCGAGATCCTCGACGACGACGTCCGCTGGGTGCTGACGAAGGGCAAGCTGCCCGCCGACCAGTGGGTCGAGGTCGTCACGACCGCGCACGAGCTGGGGATCCGGACGACGTCCACGATGATGTACGGCCATGTCGACACGCCCGCGCACTGGGTCGCGCACATCCGGCTGCTGCGCTCGATCCAGGACCGGACGGGCGGCTTCAGCGAGTTCGTGCTGCTGCCCTTCGTCCACCACAACTCGCCGATCTACCTGGCCGGACTCGCCCGTCCGGGGCCGACCGTCCGGGAGAACGTCGCCGTGCACGCGCTCGCGCGCGTCCTGCTGCACGGGTCGATCGCCAACATCCAGACGTCCTGGGTCAAGCTCGGCGACGAACTGTGCACGCGCGTCCTGCGAGGCGGGGTCAACGACCTCGGCGGGACGCTCATGGAGGAGACCATCAGCCGCATGGCGGGCTCCGAGAACGGCTCCTTCAAGGCCATCAGCGAACTGGAGGCCATCGCGGCCCGCGCGGGCCGTCCGGCCAAACAGCGCACGACGCTCTATGGCGTCCCGGACGCCGAAAGGGTCGAAGCCGCCCGCCGGACGGACGGCATCGGACATTTCGGTCGCAGTGAAGCCGGAAGCCCCGGCCATTATCAGTCGCGCGCACTTCCGGTTATCAATAAGTGAGTACGGCGACAGTGCGGCGGATGACAAATATTCTCCGCACTGTTCCCGTACTACCTCCCTACTAACACCCGTGTGGGACGAGAACGGCAAAGGCCCCGACACCGGACGGTGTCGGGGCCATGACGAGCGAGGTGTCAGCGGACCTCGATGAACGCCTCCGGGGAACGCGGCGGACGCTGCCGCGGTGGCGCGGCGGCGTGGCCGACGCCGACGGCGCCCATCGGGTCCCAGTCGGCCGGGAGGTCGAGGGCGTCGCGGACGACGTCCCGGCAGAACATCGTGGACGACACCCAGCACGAGCCGAGGCCCTGCACGGCCAGCTGGACCAGCAGGTTCTGCACGCCCGCGCCCGTCGCGACCACGAACATCTCGCGCTCGGCGCCCGACCGGCGCTCGTCCGGGTAGTCGTGCGAGCCGTCCATCACCAGGCACGGGACCACCAGGTACGGCGCGCGCCGCAGCACGTCGCCGCGCTTCAGCCGCTTGGCGATCGACTCCTCGGACTTGCCGTCCCGACGCAGGTCGGCCTCCCACGCGTCGCGCATCGCGTCCAGCAGGCGCGTGCGCGACTCGGCCGATTCCAGCAGGACGAACCGCCACGGCGTCGTGTGGTGCGGGGCCGGGGCGGTGATCGCGGCGGCGACCGCGTTCCGGACGGCCCGCGGGTCGACCGGCTCGTCCGTGAACTCGCGGATCGTGCGCCGCGCGTACAGGACGTCCCTCGAACCGAACCGGAACATGTCCTCTTCGGGGGACCGCACAAGGGCACGCGCGCCCGGACCGTCGTCGTCCGTCACGAGGTTGCCGAGGCCGCGCACGATCGCGACGGGGACGCCCGAGACCTTCCCCTTGGCGAGCTCTCCTGCTGAGGCCAACTGGTCGATGACGGCCGTGATGGTGGCCTGCAGGGGGTTTCCGTAGCTGTCCGTGCGTCCGCGGAAGTCGTCCAAGGGGGAGATGCCGGCAGCGCCGATGGCGTTGTCGACCAGGCCCTCCCGCCAAGGACGGCCCAGGGTGTCGGACACGATGACCGCCACGTTCGCGCCGGTCAGCTCACGCATGCGCGCGCGGATGCGCCGGGCGGACGCGTCCGGGTCGACGGGCAGCAGCAGGACGGTGCCGGGCTCGGTGTTCGAGGCGTCCACGCCGGCGGCGGCCAGCACGAGCCCCTGCCGGGTCTCGACGATGCGCGTCTCGCCGCGCTCGTGCGTACGCCGGGCGACGACCCGGACGGTCTCCGCGTCGATCGCCTTCTCGCGGTCGTCCGCGACGAGCACCCGGCCCTCCGCCTTACTGACGATCTTGGACGTGACGACCAGGACGTCGCCGTCCTCGACCAGGTCCGGGGGGATCAGCGCGGCGATGTCGGCGCCCTCCCCGATCTCGGGCATCCCGGGCACGCCGAACACATGGAAGCTCATCCGGCCAGCTCCAGGGCCAGGTCCAGCGCGGCCTGCGCGATCGCCCGGGTCGCCTCGGGGCCGCTCATCAGCAGCGGCCGGGAGCGGACCTCCATGCCCGCCACGGCCACGCCCTTGTCGGCCTCGTCCACGAGCCAGCCGTCGACCAGGCCGGATCCGTAGTGCTCCGCGACGGCCTGGGCGGACGTCTCGACGCCGATCGCGGTCAGGCACGCGTCCGCCATGCCGCGCACGGGCGCTCCGCCGATGATCGGTGACACGCCGACGACGGTCTTCTTCGCCACAGCGTCCCGGATGCCGGGAACCGACAGGATTGTCCCGATACTCACCACCGGGTTGGACGGCGGGAACAGCACCACGTCCGCCGCCTCGATCGCCTTCAGCACGCCCGGCGCGGGCTTCGCCTCGTCCGCGCCGATCGGGGTGATCGACACGGCCGGCAGCGACGCGCGCAGCCGCACCCACCACTCCTGGAAGTGGATCGCCCGGCGGCCGTGCTCGGGGTCGTCCACCACGACGTGCGTCTCGACCTGGTCGTCGCTCATCGGGATGAGCCGGACGCCCGGCCGCCACCGGTCGCACAGCGCCTCGGTCACCGCGGAGAGCCGGTACCCGGCCTCCAGCATCTGCGTCCGGACGATGTGCGTCGCGAAGTCCCGGTCGCCCAGGCCGAACCAGGACGGCCCGACGCCGTACTCGAGCAGTTCCTCCTTGACGGTGAAACTCTCGTCCCGCCGTCCCCAGCCCTGTTCCTCGTTGATGCCGCCGCCGAGGGTGTACATCACGGTGTCCAGGTCCGGGCAGACCCGGAGTCCGAACAGGGAGATGTCGTCTCCGGTGTTGCCGATCACGGTGATGTCGGCCTCGGGGGCGGCCGCCCGCAGTCCGCGCAGGAAGCGGGCCCCACCGATACCGCCCGCCAGCGCCACGATCCTCATGTTCCCAGCCTAGGGGCGGTGAGGGTGCCGCTCGTGCGCCCGGGGCCCCCGGCGCGGACGCGGGTCGTCCGGCCGGAACGCACGCGGTTCCGGGGGAGCGGACGAACACGGTCTTGGAACGAGGCCGCTGCGGGCATGGCGTGCCGGGATGTGCGAAGCTTTTTCTGAATACGGAAAACGCAACCGTCACCACCGGGAGATGTCACCGTGAACAAGGAAGCCGTCCAGCGCCTGCGCGAACCGGCAGCCTGGGTCCTGCTCGGTTCGGCGGGAGTCCAGTTGTTCGCGGGCATCGTCGCATTGTTCGGGCGCGGCCCGTTCACCTTCCACGCGCTCAACGAGACCGTCGGCGGGACGTTCACCAACGTCGCGGTCACGGGCATGCTGGCGTTCGCGGTCTGGTTGGCGACCTCGCGTCCGGAGGGCCCGACGCCGCAGGCCCGCACCATCGTGGTGGGCGCGCTCGGGGTGCTCGGCGGAATGGCCCTGATCGGCGTGATCTGCTGGCTGGCCAGCATGTTCGCGGGCTCCGACTACGCCACGGCCGTCGGCAAGCTCTCGGCGTTCCTGTACGGCGCGGCCAAGCTCGCGGTGATCGGCCTCGGCGCCTGGTACGTCCTGACCATCCTCCAGGGCATGCAGCCGACGCGTCCGGCGGGTCCGCCCGCCCCGGGCCAGTACCCGGGCTTCGGCTACCAGCCCGGCGGCGAGCAGCAGCCGGGCGGCCAGCAGCCGTACGGCGAGCAGCAGGGCTACGGGCAGCAGCAGTACGGCCAGCAGGCGGTCTACGGGCAGCAGCCGGGGCAGGCGCAGGCGTACGGCCAGGAGCAGGCTCAGCAGCCCTACGGTCAGGAGCAGGCGCAGCAGCAGTACGGCCAGGCCGCCTACGGGCAGCAGGCCGCGCCGCAGCAGCCGTACGGCCAGCAGCCGGGCTATGGCCAGCAGCAGGCGTACGGCCAGCAGGCCGGTTACCAGCAGCACGGTCAGCCCGCCGCCGCGCAGCCCGGTGCGGAGCAGCAGGGCGCCGAGCCGCAGGCGGGCGCCGACGAGGACGAGATGGGCGAGTGGACGCGCGCGTACGGCGGAAGCCGGGGCAGCGGCGAGCAGCCGCAGGGCGGTCACGAGGGCCAGCAGGGCCAGCCCGGTCAGACCGCTCAGCCGGGTCAGCAGCAGGGCGGATCCGAAGAGGGCGGCGACTGGTACCGGGACAACCGTCCGCCGCAGTGACGCGCTGAGATTTTCCGATCTTTCATTCGCTGAGGTCGGCGGGGTGTGGGCGCACCTCCACGCAGGAGCAAAACCGCGTTGAACCGGCGTGCGTCATCTCCCTAAAAACCCTCTTTGCCCACTTGGAAACTCGTTCGGCTTGACGGAGCGGGCGCTACACGCGTGTAATTTCGTCGGTGTAGTTCAATGCCTTCTCGGGGGATGGAGCCTGGGGGAAGGCATCGACCAGGGGGGCTCCACGGGCTAGGAGGTGCGCTGTGAGCGAGGTAGTGATCCCGCTGGCGCACGGCACAGACGGCGAAGAGATGGGCTGGCAGGAGCGCGCCCTGTGCGCGCAGACGGACCCGGAGGCGTTTTTTCCGGAGAAGGGCGGCTCCACTCGCGAAGCCAAGAAGGTGTGCCGCGCATGCGAGGTTCGGGCCGAGTGTCTGGAGTACGCGCTACAGCATGACGAACGTTTCGGAATTTGGGGCGGACTGTCGGAGCGTGAGCGCCGCAAGCTGAAGCGCCAGGCCGTCTGACCGCCGCCTTGACCGCCGGACTTCGTCTTCCGGCGGTCGGGCGGGTGGTCTCACGCGTCCCACGGGCCTGGTGTCCGCGCACCGCTTCCCTGTGCCGTCAGCGGCACGGTGCGGGCACTCGGACCGGGGTGCGTGCGGCGGAATGAGAAGGACGGAACGAACGACGGCGCGGTCTCCGCGCCGTCGTTCTTCTTTTGCCCTGTTTCGGGCGAAGTCGGGCGGCCACGCGTACAGTGGTCGGCCGTGTCGGCAGGGGGCGCCGGCGCGGGGACCTGCCGCCGACCTTGGAGCGATCACCTGTTGCCCTCCCCACTCGACCGGCACGTCGTCACCGCCGTCCTCGTCACGCACGACGGGGTGCGGTGGCTGCCGGAGGCGCTGAAGGCACTGCTCACCCAGGCACGACCCGCCCAGCGGCTGGTCGTCGCCGACACCGGAAGCACCGACCGCGGCCCCGACGTGGTCGCGGAGGTCGTCGGGCCCGAAGCCGTCCTGCGGCTCCCGCGGACGACCGGCTACGGCGAGGCCGTCGCCGAAGCGCTGCGGCACCCGGCGGTGCCCCTGCCGAACGCGTCGGACGGCGATCCCGACGCGGCCTCGCCGTCCGCCACCGGCAAGTCCTCGCCGGACGGCGGCTCTGACCAGGTCGAATGGGTGTGGCTGCTGCACGACGACTCCGCGCCCGCGCCGGACGCGCTCGCGTGCCTGCTGAAGGCCGCCGACGCGGATCCGCGCATCGGCGTCGTCGGGCCCAAGCTGCGCGACTGGAGGAACCGGCGCGTCCTGCTCTCCACCGGGGAGTCCATGGACGCCGCCGGACGACGCGACACCGGCATCGACTCCGGCGACTTCGACCAGGGCCAGCACGACGGCGACCGCGACGTCCTCGCGGTGAGCACCGCCGGGATGCTCGTCCGCCGCGACCTCTGGGACCGGCTCGGCGGCCTGGAGACCTCGTTCGGGCTGTTCCGCGACGACGCGGACCTCTGCTTCCGGGCGCACGCAGCCGGGCAGCGGGTGGTCGTCGTCACCGACGCGGTCGTGTACCACGCGGAGGCGGCGCGGCGCGGTCTCCGCGAGATCGGGATGACGGACGCGCCGATCCGCCGCCTGGACCGCCAGAACGCGCTGCTGACGTTGCTCGCCAACCGGCCCGCCAGGGCGCTGCCCAGGACGTTCGCGCGCATCGTCTGGTCCACGGCGTTGCAGATCGCGTGGATGCTGCTGCTGAAGCGCCCGGAGGCGGCCAAACAGGAATTCGGCGCGTTCCTGGCCGTACTGCGGTCGCCTTTGCGGTTGTGGCGTGCACGGCGTGCGCGGTCCGAGGGGCGTAGGCACGCCCACAGGTACATCCAGCGGAGCTTGATGGCGCACGGGGTCGCGGGGAGGCGTGCCTACGAGGCGCTGCACATATGGCTCGCCAAACGAGATGCACGTAGAGCGGCCGAACGCGAGGCAGCTCCTCCAGAGGACGCCAGTTGGCGCGCGATCCTTCAACGTTTCCTCGCGCGCCCGGGCGTACTGCTCGTCATCGCACTCGCCTTTGTCGCCGTCGTGGCGGAACGGTCGCTGGTCACCGCCGGATCCCGACTCACCGGGGGCGCACTTGCCGCGCCTACCGGTGGTGCGTCCGATCTGTGGGCCGCCTATGTGGCGGGCTGGCATCCGACCGGATTGGGCACGGACGCTGGCACGCCCCCATGGGTGGCCGCGCTCGCGATGACGTCCACGCTCGCGTTCGGTAAGCCGTGGCTGGCGGTGAGCGTCCTGCTGCTTGGCAGCGTGCCGCTCGCGGGTGTGACCGCGCTGATCGCCGCGCGCCGATTGATTCCGCCGCGGACGCCCTACCGCGCTGCCCTACGCCTCTGGGCTGCGGGAACCTACGCCCTACTGCCCGCTGCCACCGGTGCCATCGCGGACGGACGGCTCGGCACCTCCGTTGTGATCGCGCTGCTGCCGCTGATCGGCCTGCTCGCCTACCGCGCACTGACGGATGCGGTGGACAAGCGGGCTTCGGGGCGCGCTGCCTGGGGGACGGCGCTGCTCCTGACCGTTGCGATGGCGTTCGTGCCGCTGACGTGGCCTCTGGTCGTGTTGGCCGCCGTCCTGGTCACGGCCCCTCGTGGGCTGCCGGTGGATCGCGGTGCGCGCAACATGCTGATCGTCGTCGCCGTCCCGCCGCTGCTGCTCGGTCCTTGGTCGCTCGGGCTGTTCCTGCATCCGTCGCGCTTCCTGCTGGAGGCCGGGACACTGCCGACCGGGCGCGCGCCCGCGTCCGCCGCCGACCTGCTCGGACTGGTTCCCGGGGGCCCCGCCGTGCCGTGGGCGGCAGCGGGCCTCGCGGTGGCCGCGCTCGTGGCGCTTCTCGTGCGCGAGCGACGCCAGTTCGTCGTGACTGGGTGGGCGCTGGTTGTTTTCGGCCTGCTGACGGCGATTCTGTTGAGTGGGCTCACCGCCAAGTCCGGGGCCGACAGCGGGCCCTACTGGCCTGGTGTCCCGTTGGTGTTCGCCGGAGCCGGGGCAGTCATCGCCGCTTCGGTCGGTGTCCGGCGCGCGGCCTTCGCCTTCGCCGGGACGGGCCGCCTCGTGCGCGCAGGGGGAGCGCTGCTGCTGGCCGCCGCCTGCGCGACGCCTGTGCTCGCCGCCGCCATCTGGATCGTGGACGGCGCGGGCGGCCCGGTGAGCCGCTTCAACCCCGATACCGTCCCGATCTTCTTGCACGACTCCACGGGCGCGCGCACGGTCGTGCTGCGCCACGAGCCGTCCGGACAGGTGAACTACACCGTCCTGCGCGGCACGGCCCCCGGCCCGGCCGACACGTCCGTGCCGGACGACGCGTCCGCGCGCAAGCGCCTGGACGCTCTGGTCTCCGGGATCGCGGGCGGCACGGACACCGACGAGGGCCCGGGGTTCAGCGCCTTGGGCGTCCGATACCTGCTGGTCAGGCACCCGGGGCGCGACCCGCTGACGCCGTTGCTGGACGCCTCGCCCGAGTTGAACCGGCAGAGCCGCACGGCCGACTTTGCCAGCTGGGAGGTCCGCGCGCCCGCAGGACGCCTCACCCTCCAGGACGGCCCATCGGTCAAGGTCCTGCCCGGCGGGACGCGCGCCGCGCGCACGAGCGTTCGCATTCCGCCGAGCAGCAGCCCACGCACACTCACTGTGGCCGAGCCCGACGACGGAGGCTGGCAGGCCACTTTCGACGGACGCTCGCTGAAGAGTCACGCGGTGAACGGCTGGTCGCGCGCGTACGAGATCCCCGCGTCGGGCGGCACCTTCGCCCTGTCGCACAGCATGCTCACCCGGGAGATCTGGGTGGGCATCCAGGGTTTGTTCGCGCTGGTAGTCCTGATCCTGGCCTTGCCTGGTGCCCGTCCGGACGATTCGACGCCGACAGCCGCCCAGGCCACGCGCGCGCATGCGCGGCGGGCCCCGACCACTGCTGCCACAGCGCTACGGCGCGCGACGCGTCAGATTCGTAGGAAGCCTGACGAGCCCATTGGACGACGCCGTCGTCCGGCGGCGCACACCAAGTTGCGCCCGTTCAAGCACGAAACGGCCATCAGCGCTGGTGACGAGGAGCAGTCATGAAGTTCGAAACAGGACTGCTCAAGAACAGGTACGTCGTGGCCGCTGCCGCCCCTGTGGCCATGGCCGCGCTGTACGGAACCGCGCATGTGACCCGTCCTGGACCAGAGCACTCAGCGAAGCCCGTCCAGGAGCCCATCAAGAGCGTCGTCATGGCCTGCCCAGGAGGAGAAGCCGGACGGGTGGGCGTCCAGACGGCCGCCATTCCGAACGCGCGCGGACGAGTCTCCGTGGAAGGACCGCGTCCGACCACGCTCACGTCGCCTGGGCAGCACTGGGCCGGGGACGTCGGAGGGCGCAACAAGCCCGCCGTCATCGTGCGCGCGGACGGAGACCTGGCAGCGGGCCTGTCGGCACGCTGGACGACCGTCTGGCCGCACGGGCGAGACCGGGGCGTCGCCGCCGCACGCTGCGTCCAGCCGGGCTTCGACCAGTGGTTCCTGGGGCCGGGCCCGCTGGCCGCCGAGGCTCTGGAGCTCCACCTCACCAACGTGGACGGCACCCCCGCGTCCGTGGACCTGTCCGCGCTCTCGGGTGAAGGGCCCCTCGACACGCTCGACGGTCAAGGCGTGGTCGTAGCCCCGCACAGCACCCGAGTTGTCCGAATCGGACAATCTCGGGAGGGGCTGGGCGCGGTCGTCCAAGCCGCGCGGGACCTCGCTCTGCGGGTACGGGCAACCTCCGGACGCGTCGCCGCGGCCCTGCGCGTCAGGGTCTCCCCGGGCCACGGCATCGACTGGGAGCCGGTCCCGCCCACGCCCGCGACCTCGCTGGTCCTGCCCGGGGTTCCGAGCGGCCCAGGCGACCGAAGGCTGCTGGTCGCGGTGCCGGGGGAGGAGAACGCGAAGATCCGCGTCCGGCTCGTCGGCCCCAACGGGACCGTCGCGCTGAACGGCCAGAGCCAGGACAACGCCTCGCCCGGCCGCCCCCGCACCGTGACGACCTTCGACCTTCATGGGGCTCTGGCGGGCCGTCCGGCAGCGATCCTTGTCGATTCGGACAAGCCCGTCGTCGCCGGGTTCTCGGCCTCACGCGGGCCCGATGTGGCCTTCGGCGCCGCGTCCGCGCCCCTGGGGCCGGGCACCGGGCCCGGCGCGATCCCGGACGCCCGGCTCGGCGGGAGCCTGATCTTGACCGCGCTCACCCGGGCCGTCACGGTCACCCTCACGCCCGTGGGCGGTGGCGAACCCCGCACCCTGGCCGTCCCGGCAGGGCGGACGATCGAAACGTCCTACTTCCTGAAGGGGACGCGCGGACTGGCCGCAACCGGCCTCCGCGTCGACGCCGACGGGCCGCTCTACGCCGGGAGCACCCTCGTCACGTCCGGGCTGGTCACGGCGGAACCCGTGCCCCCGTCGCCGCTGGCCCAGATGCTCCCGCCCGCCCACGACTCGCACCACACACTGGACTGAGAGCGATCACGCGGCGTCCGGGCCATCGGTACAGGCCCGGGCCGGGGGCTATTCCTCGTAGCTGGGGTCGACGGTCTCGGGGGACATGCCCAGCAGGTCGGCGACCTCTTCCACGAGAAGATCACGAACAAGGCGGGCCCGGTCGCGCTCGGTCGTCGCTCGCGCCTCCACGGGCCTGCGGTAGATCACCACGCGGACGGGGCGTCCGCCGTCTCCGGGCAAGGTCGCGCCCAGCGGCACAGGGCCGTCCGGCGGGAGCGGAGCGTCGGGGACGTCCTCGACCGCGAACTCGACCTGCGCCAGCTCACGGCCCCAGCGCTGAGCGATACGGCGCACCTCGTCGGCCACCAGGTCGTCGAACCGTTCGGCACGGGTGCGCGAGATCGGGGAACGCGGCGGCGTGAGGGGGCCACGAAGGCCGCGGCCGTGCCGGTCACGGCGCCGCGTCTGAGGGCCGGCCGAAGGGCGGCCCGCGCCTGCCACACGGGATCGCACACGTCCAGAGTACCCCGCGCGCGCTTTCACCCCGCCCGACCGGCGGGCTCACGGATTGTGATCGTTATCGCGGAAATGGACCGGTAACGGCGACACGTGCCGCGGCGGTGGTGGCGGACGCCGTCGCGGCGGGGTACGGTCGGCCATCGTGAGCCCCGTCCGCATCTGCTCCCGCACCGCCTGCAAGGCGCCTGCAGTCTTCACGCTCACGTACGTGTACCGCGATTCGACCGCGGTCCTGGGGCCGCTCGCCACGTACGCCGAGCCGCACTGCTACGACCTGTGCGCGGAGCACTCCGAGCGGCTCACCGCGCCCATGGGCTGGGAGCTGGTCCGCCTCCCCGTCGAGACCGAGACCGAGCCCAGCGCCGACGACCTGGAGGCCCTCGCCGACGCCGTCCGCGAGGCGGGCCGTCCCGCCCCCAGTGACCGCGAGGAGCCCATAGGGCAGGCCACGGAGGTCGGACGCAAGGGCCACCTCCGCGTCCTGCGCAGCACCGACTGAGCCCCTCCTGGCGCCGCCTGAGCGCTCGGGGAGGCATCGGCCACATCCCCCGCCGGTTCGGTGGGCGGGGCCCAGGGGTTCGCCGAAGTTATCCACAGGACGGGTGTGCTCCGCCCCGCGGTGCCCGCCGCCGGTAGGCTCGGGTCCCGTCAGTGTCGGCAAACCGGGGAGCAGGAGTGGGCGACCTCGCCAAGATCTTCAAGGCGTACGACATCCGGGGCGTGGTCCCGGACGAGCTCGACGCCGAGACCGTGGAGCGCGTCGGCGCGGCCTTCGTCCGCGTGACCGGCGCCCGCACGGTCGTCACGGCCCACGACATGCGCACCTCGTCCGAGCCGCTGGCCGCCGCGTTCGCGCGCGGCGCGACCGCCCAGGGCGCCGACGTGATCGAGGCCGGGCTAGGCTCGACCGACCTGCTCTACTACGCCTCCGGCGCGCTCGACGTGCCCGGCGCCATGTTCACCGCCAGCCACAACCCGGCCAAGTACAACGGCATCAAGCTGTGCCGCGCCGGGGCGCGCCCGGTCGGCCGCGACACCGGGCTGACGGAGATCCGCGACATGGTCGCGAACGGCGTCCCCGCCCACGACGGCGAGCCCGGGACGATCACCCGGCAGGACATGCTCGACGGCTACGCCGAGCACCTGAAGAAGCTGGTCGACCTGTCCGGCGTCCGGCCGCTGAAGGTCGTGGTCGACGCGGGCAACGGCATGGGCGGGCACACCGTCCCGACCGTGTTCCGCGGCCTGCCGATCGACCTGGTGCCGCTGTACTTCGAGCTCGACGGCACCTTCCCGAACCACGAGGCCAACCCGATCGAGCCCGAGAACCTGCGCGACCTGCAGGCCAAGGTGCGCGAGACCGGCGCCGACATCGGCCTGGCCTTCGACGGCGACGCCGACCGCTGCTTCGTCGTGGACGAGCGGGGCGAGATCGTCCCCCCGTCCGCGATCACCGCGCTGGTCGCGGTGCGCGAACTGGCCAAGCACCCGGGCGCGTCCATCGTGCACAACCTGATCAGCTCCAAGGCCGTCCCGGAGATCATCACCGCGCAGGGCGGCGTCCCCGTGCGCACCCGGGTCGGGCACTCGTTCATCAAGCAGACGATGGCCGAGACCGGCGCGGTGTTCGGCGGCGAGCACTCGGCGCACTTCTACTTCAAGGACTTCTGGTTCGCCGACTCCGGCATGCTCGCCGCCCTGCACGTGCTCGCCGCACTCGGCACCCAGTCCGGCCCGCTGTCGCAGATGCTGGCCGAGTACAGCCCGTACGCGGCCTCCGGTGAGATCAACAGCGAGGTCGCCGACCAGGCCGCCGCCACCGCGCGCGTGCGCGAGGTGTTCGAGGGCCGCCCGGGCGTGACCATCGACGAGTTGGACGGGCTCACCGTCACCGGCGGCGCCTGGTGGTTCAACCTGCGCCCGTCCAACACCGAACCGCTGCTCCGCCTGAACGCGGAGGCCGACGACGAGACGACCATGACCGGGCTGCGTGACGAGGTCCTGGCGATCGTGAGGGAGAAGTGACGATGAAGCTCGACTCGTGGCTGCTGGAGATCCTCGCCTGCCCGAACTGCGGCGGGGCCCTGGAGCAGGACGACAAGGCCGGTGAGCTGGTCTGCACGGGGACGTGCAAGTACGCCTACCCGGTGCGCGACGACATCCCCGTGCTGCTCGTCGACGAGGCCCGGACGCCCACCCCGTGAGCGCCGCACCGGAGGATCGGGAGGCCCCCGCGGCCCCGGCCGGCCGGAGCGGCGTCGACGAATCCCGGCTGGAGTCCGCCGACGCGGTGGAGGCCGCCGACCCGGGCGGCATGCTCCGCCAGGTCGCCTCGTCCGCCGCGCAGATCCGCGAGGCTCGGCTGCTGGCGGCGGAGGCCGGGATCGACCGGATCGCCGACGAGGGCCGTCCCCGCGCCGTCATCGTGACCGGCATGGGCGGCTCCGGCATCTCCGGCGACGTCCTGGCCGCCGTGTGCGGGCCCGGCTGCCCGGTGCCGGTGCTGACCGTCCGCGGGCACCGGCTGCCCGGCTGGGTCGGCGCGGCCGACCTGGTGATCGCCGTGTCCTGCTCCGGTGGCACCGAGGAGACCCTCGCGGTGGCGGCCGAGGCGGCCCGGCGCGGCTGCCGCCTGCTGCTGGTCGGCGGCACCGAGTCGCCCCTGTCCCGGCTCGCCGAGCAGACCCGCAGCCTGTTCGTCCCGGTCCGGTCGGTGGGGCAGCCCCGCGCCACGCTGTGGGGGCTGACCGTCCCGCTGCTGATGGCGGCCCGCGCGCTGCGGCTCGCCGACGTCCCGGACGGCGTGCTCGAGTCCACCGCCACCCGGCTGGAGGACGTCGCGCACCGCTGCCGCCCGGCCAGCGAGCCGTTCGTGAACCCGGCCAAGCGCATCGCCCTCGACCTCGCGGGCGACTTCCCGATGGTGTGGGGCTCGTCCCCGCTCGCGGGCGTCGCCGCGTACCGGATGTGCTGCCAGCTCAACGAGAACGCCAAGTACCCAGGCGTCTTCGGCGAGCTGCCCGAGGCCAACCACAACCAGGTCGTCGCCTTCGACGGGTTCTTCGGCCGCGCGGGCGGCGGCGCCGGTGACCCGGACGACTTCTTCCGCGACCGCGCCGACGAGGCCGAGCACGGCCTGCATCTGGTCGTGATGCGCGACACGGACGAACATCCGCAGGTCGCGAAGCGGCGCGAGGTGTCGCTCGAACTCGCCGCCGCGCGCGGGGTTCCCGTCACCGAGGTCCGCGCGGAGGGTGACCACCCGCTGGAGAGAATGGCGACACTTGTAGCCGTTGCTGACTATGTCACGGTTTACTTGGCGATCGCACTGGGCGTCGACCCGACGCCGGTGGCGACCATCCAGGAGCTCAAGGCGAGGATTGCGGACGTATGAGTGCTGAAGGCGGAGGCAAGGCGATCATCGCCGCCCTGGCAGCGAACCTCGGAATCGCGGTGTCGAAATTCGTCGCGTTCGCCTTCACGGGCTCGTCCTCGATGCTGGCCGAAGGCATCCACTCGGTCGCCGACTCCGGCAACCAGGTGCTGCTGCTCGTCGGGCGCAAGCGCTCGGTGCGCGAGCGCACCGAGCGGCACCCGTTCGGCTTCGGCCGTGAGCGGTTCTTCTACGCCTTCATCGTGGCGGTCGTGCTGTTCACCATCGGCGCGGCGTTCTCGCTGTACGAGGGAGTCCACAAGCTCCAGCACCCGGAGAAGGTCGAGTCCCCAGTCTGGGCGTTCGGCGTGCTGATCGTCGCGATCGGGCTGGAGAGCCTCAGCTTCAGGACCGCGATCGGCGAGGCCAACCAGACCCGCGGCACCCGCTCGTGGGTCGAGTACGTCCGGCGGGCCAAGGCCCCCGAGCTCCCGGTCGTCCTGCTGGAGGACGCCGCCGCCCTCATCGGCCTCATCCTGGCGCTGCTCGGCGTCGGGCTGGCCGTGGTGACCGGCAACGGCATCTGGGACGGCGTCGGCACGATCGCGATCGGCCTGCTGCTCGCCGCGGTCGCGACCATCCTGGCCATCGAGACCAAGAGCCTGCTGATCGGCGAGGGCGCCGACCCGGACACCCAGGTGAAGATCATCGAGACCCTGGAGTCGGTGCCCGAGGTGGACCGCGTGATCCACATCCGCACCGAGTACGTCGGTCCCGAGGAACTCCTCATCGCCGCCAAGATCGCCGTGCACCACGACGAGACGGCCGCCGAGGTCGCGCGCGGCATCGACGCCGCCGAGGAGAAGGTCCGCGCCCGGTTCCCCGAGGCCGCCCTGATCTACCTCGAGCCCGACATCGACCGCTCCGGCACCCACCCCACGCCGACCACCTGACTTTGCCGTCCCCCGCCCGGCCGTCTCGGCGCGCCGGGCGAGCGACGGTCAGCATGGTGCGGTCAGCGCTAGATGGTCGATGCAGACCGGTCTTGCGTGGGCTGGTCGGTCCGGGACGGTCAGCGTGGGCGTGGGGTGTTGGTCCAGGTCAGGGCCTGGGAGCGGGTGACGCCAGGGGCCCTGAAGGCTCCGGCGGCACGGATCACCTGGGTGCCGGGGACGAGGGCCAGCGCGCTGATCACGCCGGACGTCTCCCGGCCGGAGCCCGCCTTGGGCATCGGCGGGCGGGAGATGTCCCAGGCCGTCCCGTTGTAGTGCGCCAGGTAGGGACGTGAGCCGGTGTCCGCGCCGGAGATCCAGACCCCGTCCTGGCCGTCCGTGACGGCGGCCGTGGGCCCGTTCGCCGCTTCGGGGACGCGGGCTCGGGCCGCCGGGCGGCCGGAACCAGGGAGCGGGGCGGGGACGACCGACCAGCTGCCGCCGTCCCAGTGCTCGACGAGGGACGCGCCGGCGGAGGTCGTGCCGACCACCCAGGCGTTGTTCGGGGAGTCGGTGGCCACGGCGGACGGTGTCGCGTCGGCGGCCGACTGCGGAGGCGTCGTGGCGGCCCAGGAGCGGCCGTTCCAGTGGAGCAGGAGTTGGCGGGTTCCCGCGGTTCCCACGGCCCAGGCGTCGTCGTGGGCGTGCGCGGCGACGGCGTTCAGCGTGCTGCCGGGCCCTGAGCCGGTGGGCGTGACCGTCCAGGCCCGTCCGTTGAAGTGCCAGGTCACGGCCATGGTTCCGGCGAAACCGTTGCCGCTCCCGACCGCCCACACGTCGCCGGGAGCGCGCTCGGCCACTCCCCGGGCGGAGTTCGGCTTGCCGCCGGAGGCGGGGAGCGCGCCGGGGATCCAGTGCCTCCCGTTCCAGTGGACGGTCCGGGCGTTGCCGTCGGCGCTCGTCCCCACGATCCACGCGTCGTTCGCGGAGGCGGCGGAGATCCCGCCGAGGACGGTCCGGTCGGGCAGGGGCAGCGGAGTCCGGCGCCAGCGTGAGCCCGTCCAGTGCACGGCCAGCGGGGCGGTTCCGTCCCGTCCGACGGCCCAGGCCGTCCTGGTGGACGGTGCGGTGACCCCGGTCAGGGCTGTTTCGCCCGAAAGGCCCTCCGGGCGGACGAAGCGCCAGCACCGGCACTCCGCCTTCCGGGGCGTCCGGGTGTTCGGGCGCGCGGCGATTCCGGGTGTTCCGGCCATCAACCGGCAGGATCCGGTGTGCGGATGCGCGTCCGGCGCGCAGGACGCCGTGTCGATGCCGGTTGTCGAAGGCGGCGCGCCCAGCGCCGCGGCCGTCGTCGGCATTGATGTCGGGGAAGACGCCGCCGCAGTCGTTGAAGGCGCTGCCAGTGCCGCGGCTGTGGCCAGTGGAGGCAGGAGCGCGGTGGACGTGAGCGTGCGGACGCCGTGTCGTTGAAAAGCCATTGGTCCCTCCGGACAGCGATTGTCCGGTGAGACGTGCGCGGAGCGCGGGAGCGGTGGGCAAAAGCCCCGTAGATCTGGGAAGGCAGCTCCCCTCGTCGGCCGGCCGGATGCCGGTCGACCCCAGCCCAGGCAAGATCGGCGATGCCCCCGGAGGGAGGCTGGCCGGCCGACGCGGGGCGCCTTCCATGCACGCCGACCGGACCCCTGAAAACCGGACGGCATCGCGTGACCTCGGCAGCCCGCCGAACCCCCTATGTCGGCGGAGTCACCGTGTCGGTCACGGTTAAGACATTACGGCCGCGGCCGTCGTTCTGACGTCCCCCTCAGGGAGGGAACACATGTCGTCCTCCAGGGGGATACAGGTCCTCCGCATGGCTCCGCACGGTGAGGCAGGGCACTTCGCCCTGCGGTCACACTGGAGGGGTGACCAGCGACGACCAGTCTGAGAACCCCGTCCCGCCGACCGCGTTCGGCCCCGCCCTCGCGCGCCACGCATGGCTGTTGTCCGGACGGGTCGTCGCGGGTGTCGGCCAGCTGCTGCTCTGGATCCTGACCGGCCTCGGCGTGGTGCTGCGTCCCCTCGGACGCCGGGTCTCCGCCCGCCTCAACGGGCCCCGCGCCCAGTCCCCCTCAGGTGTACCCGGGCCTCATCCTGGAGGCGTACAGGGGCCGTCCGGCGGGGGCCCGACGGGGGCCTCGACGACGGTGACGGCTCCCTTGCCCCGGTGGATCAACGGATGGCGGGAGTTCACCGAATCCTGGTACTTCGCCCCGCTGACCGGTTTCGCGCTGACGATCGCGGCGCTGGCGGAGCTCGCGCCGGGCTCGCGGACGCCGATCAGCATCACCGGCGGGTTCGCGGTCGCCTCCACGCTGCCGCTGGTGTGGCGGCGCGAGTACCTGCGCCCGGTCGCGGCCGTCGCCCTCGGCGCGTTCGCCGCGAGCCTGCTCACCGGGCAGGAAGTGCTGGTCACGACCGTCCTGGCGGCCCTGTACACGCTGTACGCGCTGGCCCGGCAGCTGCCGCGCCAGTCCGCGGGGGTGCTCGCCGTGGGCGGCGTCGCAACCGTCGCCGTCGTCTACCTCGCCACCGACACCCTCGGGGACGTCCCCTGGCCCGCGGCCGTGGTGGCCGTCCTGGCCGCGACCGGCCTCGGCGACGCCCGCCGGACGGTGGAGCGGGCCGGACGCACCGAAGCCGCCGCCGAGGAACGCAACAACGAGACTCTGACCAGGTTGAACGCCGTTCAGCGGGAGCAGGCGGTGATGCGCGAGCGGGCCCGCATCGCGCGTGAGCTGCACGACGTCGTGGCGCACTCGGTGTCCATGATCGCAGTTCAGGCGGAGACCGCGCCGTACACGATGGAGAGCCTGTCGCCTGAGGCCCGTGAGGGCTACACGGAGATCGCCCGGACCGCGCGCGAGGCGCTGGTGGAGATGCGGCGCCTGCTCGGTGTGCTCCGCGCCGACGCCGGCGCGGAGGCCGAATCCGCGCCGCAGCCCCGGCTGGACCGGCTCCCCGAACTGGTCGACCAGCACCAGGGCGCGGGCGGTCGCGCCGACCTGGTCGTCCAGGGACAGCCGCGCGCGCTGTCCACGACGGTCGAGCTGTCGGCGTACCGGATCGTCCAGGAGGCGCTGACCAACGCGCGGCGGCACGCGCCCGGCGCGGACGTCCACATCGAGCTCACCTACCTGCCCGACCGGCTCGCCGTCCGGGTCCGCGACGAGGGCGCGGACGGGCGGACGATGATCCTCAACCCGCGGGACGCGGCAGGCGGCACCACCGTCCTGGACCTCGGAGCCGAAGCGTCCGGCCCCGGGAACGCGCCCTTCGGCTCCGGACCCGCGCCGACCGGACCTGGTAACGCGCCGACCGGGCCTGGGAACGTGTCGTCCCAGGCTGGGAACGCGCCGTTCGGGACGGGGAGCATGCCGTCCCGGGCGGGGAACGTCCCGTCCGGGGCCGGGAACGTGCCGTCCGGGGCGGGACACATGCCGTCAGGGGTTGGAGCCGTGCCGTCTGGGCCTGGGTACGCGCCGCCGGGGGGTGGGAGCGTGCCGTCCGGCGGCGGGCATGGCCTTCTCGGCATGAAGGAACGTGCGACCATGCTGGGCGGACGGTTCTCCGCCGGACACGCCGCGGACGGCGGATTCGTGGTGGAGGCCGAACTGCCGCTGACGAGGGAGGACCCCGCCCGTGACCCAGGGACGAGCCGCTGACCGCCGTGGCGCGACCGCACCCGTGCCGCCGCTAGGGCGTGTCTCAAAGCCACCTGGACGCCGCTCGCCACGGGCGCCGACCTTGAGACACGCACTAGTCCGCCCCGCCCCACCTCGTCCGGTGCCGGCCGCCGGGGCGTGGGGAGCGCCGTCGTGATCAAGGTCCTGGTGGTGGACGACCAGACGATCGTGCGCGCGGGGTTCGCGGCCCTGCTGGACGCGCAGCCCGACATCTCGGTCGCCGGGCAGGCCGGGGACGGCCGTGAGGCGGTCCGGCTGGCCGAGCAGCACGCCCCTGACGTGGTGGTCATGGACATCCGGATGCCCGGCATGGACGGCATCGAGGCCACCCGCCGCATCCTCGGCGGACCCGGCGGCGACGGCACCCGCGTCCTGGTCCTGACCACCTTCGACGTCGACGAGTACGTCTACGAGGCCCTCGCCGTCGGCGCCAGCGGCTTCCTGCTGAAGGACGCGACGGCCGACGAGCTGGTCTCCGCCGTCCGCGTCGTCGCGCGCGGCGACTCGCTGCTCGCGCCGCAGGTCACGGGCCGTCTGATCCGCGAGTTCACCAAGCAGCGCCGGACGCGTCCGACCCCTCCGGCCGCACTGTCCACGCTGACCGCGCGCGAGACCGAGGTGCTCGTCCTGATCGCGGCGGGCCTCTCGAACGGCGAGATCGCGGGCCGCCTCGTCGTGAGCGAGCACACCGTGAAGACCCACGTCGCCCGGGTGTTCACCAAGCTGAACCTGCGCGACCGCGCTCAGGCCGTCATGCTCGCCTACGAGTCCGGCTTGGTCGTCCCGGGCGAGAGCGCCGCGTCCGAGTAGATCCGTTTCCTCTGCGCGCCGGGGCCGGTCCGAGCACCGCGCCTTGACCTGGGCGGACTTGGCGCGGGCGCAGGTTGACCTAGAACGAGCCGGGCGGAGGCGGGCCAGGCTGGGACGAGCCGGGCGGAGGC
This sequence comes from Actinomadura oligospora ATCC 43269, assembly GCF_000518265.1. Lineage (GTDB taxonomy): Bacteria > Actinomycetota > Actinomycetes > Streptosporangiales > Streptosporangiaceae > Spirillospora > Spirillospora oligospora. The sequence goes on from NZ_KI912410.1 coordinate 315,008, forward strand.
GGGCCGGGCTGGGACGCGCGGTGGCGGCGGGACGAGACGACCATGCCGACCAGGCAGGCGGCGGACAGCGCGGGACCCCCGGCGACCTGCACGTATCCCCACATGTGGAGCGAGCTCTTCCGCTCCTCGTACGTCTGGGTGTGGACGCGGCCGCGCGTGGACGTCCGGCAGAGGTCGTCCGGGCCCATGCGCACGCCCTCGCAGCCGGGCGGGGCGACGAGCCGGTAGACGCCCCAGCCGAACAGCAGGACGCCCGCGACGACGCCCACGAGCAGCTGGATCTTGTTCCTCATGCCTGGTCGGTCCGCTCCGTTCGGCTCGGGGCCTGGATATCGCGCAGGGTGTCCTTCGCGCCCGGTTTCGGAAGGTCGGAGGGGTGCCCGCTCGACCGACGCCGGGGGCCGGGCGGCCTGCTCGACCGGTGCCGGGGGCCGGTGCCGGGGTGGCGGGGTCTGCACAGCCAGGGGCGGCGGCGGGCGTGCGGCCCGATCGGGTTTCGGGGGTTCGTCAGGGGTGTGTCCTGCCTGAGCGTAGTCCGGGGCGGCGGAGCAGGCGCAACGCCTTCTCCTTCTCGAAGTCCAGGGCGCGGGCCGGCGGGGCTGACAGGCGTCCGATGCGTTCGCCCAGCTCACGGACGCGCGCCTGCACCTCGGGCTCGGCCAGGACGCGCAGGCCGAAGGCGAGTTCGGCGGGTCCGATGTCGAACCGCTTCTCCAGGGCCAGGGCGAGCGCGACGGCGCGCAGCTCGGCGTCCCCGAAGCGGCGGTGGCCGCCGCTCGCCCCGGTGTCGCGCGTCGGCGGCAGCAGCCCCAGCCGTTCCCGGTAGCGGAGCATGCGGGGTGAGGTGCCGAGCCGCCGGGCGGCCTCCGTGATGCGCATGGGACTAATTCTGACAAATTTGTGTCAGGTAGTCATGGCCGACCGTTCTCGACGCGCGCCTCCGCCCCTAGACTCGCTCGCGTACGGCGTGTCCGAGGATCGCAACAGAGGAGCAACGGAAGCATGGACTACAAGGTCGCAGACCTTTCGCTCGCCGACTTCGGCCGCCGGGAGATCCGGCTCGCCGAGCACGAGATGCCGGGTCTCATGGCGACCCGCAAGGAGTACGCCGACTCCCAGCCGCTGCGCGGGGCCAAGATCATGGGCTCGCTGCACATGACGATCCAGACCGCCGTCCTGATCGAGACGCTGGTCGACCTCGGCGCCGACGTGCGCTGGGTGTCCTGCAACATCTTCTCCACCCAGGACCACGCCGCCGCGGCGGTCGTCGTCGGCCGCGACGGCACCGTCGAGGACCCGAAGGGCGTCCCGGTCTTCGCCTGGAAGGGCGAGACGCTGGAGGAGTACTGGTGGTGCACCGACCAGGCGCTCCGCTGGCCGGACGGCTCCTTCCCGAACATGATCCTGGACGACGGCGGCGACGCCACCCTGCTCGTCCACAAGGGCGCCGAGTACGAGGCCGCCGGGGCCGTCCCGTCCGCCTCCGAGGACGACCCCGAGGAGTGGAAGATCATCCTCGACACGCTCCGCCGCACCATCGCCGACGCCCCCGGCCGCTGGACCGAGACCGCCGCGTCCGTCAAGGGCGTGACCGAGGAGACCACGACCGGCGTCCACCGCCTGTACGAGATGGCCAAGGCGGGCACGCTGAAGTTCCCGGCGATCAACGTCAACGACTCGGTCACCAAGTCCAAGTTCGACAACAAGTACGGCTGCCGCCACTCGGTCCTGGACGGCCTGAACCGCGCCACCGACGTCCTCATCGGCGGCAAGGTCGCGGTCGTCTGCGGCTACGGCGACGTCGGCAAGGGCTGCGCCGAGGCGCTCAAGGGCCAGGGCGCGCGCGTCATCGTCACCGAGATCGACCCGATCTGCGCGCTGCAGGCCGCCATGGACGGCTTCCAGGTCGCGACCCTCGAGGACGTCGTCGGCATCGCCGACATCTTCGTCACCACGACCGGCAACAAGGACATCATCCGCGCCGACCACATGGCGCAGATGAAGCACCAGGCGATCGTGTCCAACATCGGGCACTTCGACAACGAGATCGACATGGCCGGGCTGGCCCGCACCCCCGGTATCGAGAAGATCGAGATCAAGCCGCAGGTGCACGAGTGGCGGTTCGCCGACGGCCACTCGATCATCGTCCTCGCCGAGGGCCGGCTGATGAACCTCGGCTGCGCCACCGGCCACCCGTCGTTCGTCATGTCCAACTCGTTCACCAACCAGGTGATCGCGCAGATCGAGCTGTTCGCCAAGACCGAGGAGTACCCGGTCGGCGTGTACGTCCTGCCGAAGCACCTGGACGAGAAGGTCGCCCGCCTGCACCTGGACGCCCTGGGCGTCAAGCTGACCACCCTCTCCAAGGAGCAGGCCGACTACATCGGCGTCGACGTCGAGGGCCCGTACAAGCCGGAGCACTACCGCTACTGATCTCCGGCGCCCGCGTTCCTGAGGAGTTGCTTCCAACGGGCCCGGCGGCACGGGCCGCCACACGGGACGCGGGGTAGGGTCCGAACGAGCCTGGAGCCGCCGCGCCTGCCGGGGAACCGGTAGCGCGGCGGCTCCGTCGCATCCAGCGGACATGCCGGACGCGCGGGCCGTGCGGGCCGTGCCGGACGTGCGGGCCGTGCCGGGCGTGCGGGCCGTGCCGGACGCGCCGGACGGGTACAGAGGCGGACACTGAGGGGGATCGGATGAGCGACGTCGCGGACGCCTCGCTGGCGTACGAAGGCGTCAAGCGGATCGAGTGGGCGGACCGGAGCATGCCGGTGCTGCGCCAGATCCGCGAGCGTTTCGAGACCGAGCTTCCACTGACCGGGTTGCGCGTCGCGGCGTGCATGCACGTCACGACGGAGACCGCGGGCCTGATCCGGACCCTCCAGGCGGGCGGCGCGAGCGTCGCCCTCGCCGCATCCAACCCGCTCTCCACACAGGACGACGTGGCCGCGGCGCTCGTCCACGAGTACGGCGCGCAGGTCTTCGCACGCGCCGGAACCGACCGCGAGGGCTACTACCGGCACATCCACCAGGCCCTCGAGACCGGCCCCGACCTGGTCCTGGACGACGGCTGCGACCTGGTCAACACGCTGCACACCGAACGCGTCGACCTGCTCGGGACGGTGCGCGGCGGCTGCGAGCAGACCACGACCGGCGTGATCCGGCTGCACCAGATGGCCCGCGAGGGCGCGCTGCGCTTTCCGATGGTGGCGGTGAACGACACCGACACCAAGCACATGTTCGACAACCGGTACGGCACCGGCCAGTCCACCCTGGACGGCATCGTCCGCGCCACCAACACCCTGCTCGCCGGGAAGACCATCGTCATCGCGGGCTTCGGGTACTGCGGCCGCGGCCTCGCCGAACGCGCCCGCGGCCTCGGCGCCCGCGTCGTCGTCACCGAGATCGACCCGGTCAAGGCCCTGGACGCCGCCCTGCAGGGCTACACCGTCCTCCCGATGGCCGAGGCCGCCCCGGCGGGCGACGTCTTCATCACCGTCACCGGCAACCGCGACGTGATCGCCGCCGAGCACCTCGCGGTCATGAAGAGCGGCGCGATCCTCGCCAACTCCGGCCACTTCGACGTCGAGATCGACGTCCGCGCCCTGGCCGACCTCGCCGTCGCCGTCCACCACGGCGTCCGCCCCCAGGCCGACGAGTACGTCCTCGCCGACGGCCGTCGCCTCGTCCTGCTGGCCGAAGGCCGCCTGGTCAACCTCGCCGCCGCCGAGGGCCACCCCGCCGCCGTCATGGACATGTCCTTCGCAGACCAGGCCCTCACCTGCGCCTGGCTCGCCGAATCCGCCCCCACCCTCCAACCCGCCGTCCACGACGTCCCCAAGGACATCGACACCGAGGTGGCCCGCCTCAAACTGGCCTCCATGTCCATAGCCATAGACGCCCTGACCCCCGACCAGGAGGACTACCTCCACTCCTGGCGCCTGGGCACAACCTGACCCACCCCCCACCCCCTCCACGCAGGCCGTTTCACCCGACCCCCTACACACGCGGCCCACTACACACGCGGCCCGTTTCACCCGGGCCGCGTCACGTCGGGCCGCGTCACTTCAGGGCCCTCCACCCCCAGGCCCCTCACCCGCCCGCTGTCGTACTCCGGAGTGCCGGTGGGGCGGCACCTCGATCCGTCCGTTCTAGGGGCGGGTGTCCCTTGCACGGTTGGCTTGGGTCGAGGTGGCTCCTGGCTCGGGATGCCTCGGACTGAGATAGCGTCGGCGGGTGCCACGCGGAACCTACCTGCACCTGGAGGACGGAACCGAGGAGCGTTTCCAATGCGCTCCCGGCCCCGGGGGCTGGCGCTACGTCGCGTCCCGCACGGATGGGACTCGCGTCGACCTCGTCGTGGACGCGCGGTGGCGGCAGATCAGGGTCGAGTTCGTCGCACCCGACTGGTGGCTACGCGGAGGCGTCACCGGACGCGAGGTCGCCTGGGTCCGCGCCGCCTCGTCCGGCGAGGCCACCGAGCACTCGACACCAGCATCAGGATTCCTGGGGGAGTCCCCAGCCTTCGCCATCGCCATCGCGCGCTACCTAGCCGAGGTGCGACCGCAACGCCCGCACCCGTCCGACTTGAACACCACAATCCCAGGCACTACAGCACCAAGCGCCACGCCCCCAGACGACGCAAGTCCAAACGCGAACACCGAAGACACACTCTCGAACGACACAACCTCGGAGGCCCAGTCCCCAGGCACCACGTCGTCCGAGTCCTGGAACATCACGTCAGAGGAGCCCGCACCTGTGGACGGCCCGAGGGGAACCGAACCCGGCCCCTCGGAATGGGCAGGAACCGAGTCGTCCAGCGGCGCAGAGGTCGACGCCTCTGAGCACAATGCCCTGCTGGCCGGGACGGCGGTGGACGTGCGGCTTGTGCGTGTGAGCGGGTTCGCGCTGGCGACGCTGACCGAATCATCGCGTTGGCGGCTCGCTTCCGTGACAAGGCACGAGACCGAGACCGGGCCCCTGCCGGTTGAGCAGTACGAGGTGGCGGACCTGTCGACCGGAGAGCTCCAACACGTTCACCTAGCAGGCGACGTCATCCTGGATGCTCCGGGCATCGAACTGATCGACCTGGACGGCCCTCCCAACTTCCTGACGAGCTGACCCGAGCACCGTTCGAGACACACCGAACGAGCCCACTCGGCACAACGAGCCCCGCCCAAACCGGCCCGACAGCCGCCCACGGTCATCCAACAAGGCCCACGGCGCTTGGTGCACGACGTTCCGGGGTGCGGCCTTCGTGACCGTGGGAATGGGCGAGAACGGTGACCGGGGGAATGGGCGAGAACGTTTGGGCGCGTGGTTGCCGAGGGCGCGCGTGTCAGCGGATGCGGCGCACGGCGTGATGCCCAGGCCGGGTCGTGGGGAGCGAACCCCGGAAGTCGTGAAGGGCATGTGGGTGCGAAGACGTAGTGGGGCGTGGTGTCGTTTCCTCCCGGTTCGGGTTCGGTGGTGTCGATGGCGGTAAGGCAGGGTGGCGTATTTGTGTGGGTCAGGACGGGGTGACGGTGATGGTGTGGGTGGTGCGCGCTGGGTCGTTCCACACCGACAGGACGCGGCGGGTGGGGTCCCAGTGCCGCTTCTTGTCGGTGGCGCTCACCTTGGGGGTGCCCGGGTAGACGGTTGCGGGGAGCCAGATCTCGGTGGGGCCGGACGCGCCGGAGCCGGAGCGCCAGGTCACCGTGAAGGTGCTGGAGCTGAGGGAGATCTTCGTGGGGGTGCCGGCGACCGCCTGGGGGAAGGGACGGGCCAGAACCTTGCCGACGACGGTCAACCTGCCCTCGCGGTCGAGGGGAGCATAGGTCTCCTTCGGGCCCTGGGCTTGCGGGTCGTTCGACCAGTACGCCCAGCCGACCCGGAGGTCGTCGCTCATCGACAGCCAGTCGCGCGTGAAGTCGGCCGCTCCCGGCTGGGAGAAGGACATGGCGCCGATCTCACCGATCCACAGTGGGGCGTTGAGGCGTCGGGCCGCATTCGTCATGTTCTGGCGCCAGAGGACGAATTCGGCTTGGACGAGGGTCTTGGAGATTCCGGTGTAGCCGCCGCCGATGTCGACGCCGCCCGGGTAGAAGTGGGCGGCGAGGACCATGCGTGAGCTCGGGTCGGACAGCCGCGTCAGGCTCGTGCCCGCCGTCCGCTGGCCGCCCTGCCCGACGAGCTTGGTCAAGGGCGCACGCACGCGCGGGTCGCGGACCTGGCCGAGGGCGGTGTCGAGGCCTTCGTTGACGCCAAGGGCCTGCGGCTCCACGAAGACCCACTTGTCGTGGTCCACCTTGCGGATGGCGTTCACGATGCGCTGGTAGAACGGCGTGAGCACCGGGCCCTCGAAGAAGCCGAACTGCTTCGTCCCGCCGAACGGCTCGTTCATCAGGTCGTAGCCCAGCACGGCTGGATCCTTGGCGAAACGAGCCGCGACGTGCTTCCACATCGCCACGTAGTGCTGCATGAGTTCCGGGTGCTTACCGGTGTTGTTCCAGAAGTTGTCATAGGCGCGGAGCACGGCCGGTTGCAGGTAGGTGAGCACCCACGGGTCCTGCGGCGTACAGGGAAGCCCGTCGGTGATCGTCGCCCAGGCCGGGGCGCCGTTACCCGCCCCCTTGCAGGCCGCCGGGCCGTAGATGTCCTGGTGCATGTCGAGGACGACGTTGATGCCCTGCTCGCGGTACCAGGCCACGCGCCGGGCGACCTCGTCCAGGTAGCGGTCGTCGTAGCGCCCGGGGCTCGGCTCGATGTTCTTCCACTGCAGGACGTATCGGACGACGTTGCTTCCGAGGTTCTGCCGTTCGGCGATGACGTTGCGGCGTTCGATCCAGGGCAGGCCGGACGGTCCTTTGGCGTCATTGGCGGTGTTGAGCCCGTGCAGGACGAGTGCCCGCCCCTGGCCGTCGGTGATCTGGCGCAGCCCGTCGCCCTGGTCGGCCGACGCCGCTTCGGCCAACGGGACGGCTGTGGGCACCGTGATGAGCAGCGCGGTGAGCGCCAGGCGGACGACGGCGGTGACGACGGGACGAGGCACGGTGAGGCTCCCTGAGCAAGCGACCGACCAAACATGAAATTTCCTCGGAGGTTAGGCGGTGGCGGCCACCGCTGTCCATGGGCCGAGGAGTCCAGAATTCCGCGGTCGTCACCCAGAGTGCCACCAAGGTGCCGATCTGTGGATAACTCGCTCACAACCGAGCTTGCGCCCAGGGAACACAACTCAAGAGCTCACGCACACACGGAAGACGCTCGCCGAGAGAAAGGATCGACCGAAGCTCAGCCGTGCGGGTACGGACCTGCTGGCGGGGCGACCGGGCCAGGCGCAACCGGATAAGGCCCGGACGGCACGGGAGCGCCGACCGGACAGGGGCCACCAACGGGAACACCTGTGGCCGTCGGCCACCCTCCGGGATGGGCCGGGGGGACGGGCGCGCCAGGAGGTCCGGCGGGAACAGAAGGGACAGGGGGAACGGGCATCGGCTGGCCCTTGGCCGGGCCTCCGGCAGGGACCGGCGGCGGTGCCAGCGGGTCGCGGGCGGCGCGGCGGAGGCGCAGTTCGCGCTGGCGCGCGAGGCGCAGCTCCTCGCGGTGACGGCGCTCCGCCAGAACCGCGGACAGGAGGATTTCGGGCCGGACGCCAGGAGGCGGGGGAGGCCCGACGACGGTGAAGACCTCTCCCGTGATGCGTTCGCCCAGCGAGTCGCGAACCTCTGGGAGGAGCTCCCAGAACCGGGCGAGGTACTGCCGCGCCGTCATCGCCAGTTCGTCGGGAAGGCGGGACAGTTCCAGCGTCCGTGCCCAGCCCGAGAGGAACGGCGGCATCCAGGCCACCGGCCCGTACATACCGGCGGCCGACACCCGTTCCTGAATGACCAGGGTTCCGGCGAAGAGGTCGCCGAGGCGCTTGCCGCGCCGGTTGAACAACGAGGTGAGGAGGGCTGGCGCGCCATAGAGCGTCCAGAACTCGATCACCCCGGCCAGCGCGCGCACGAGGGCTTGCCGGAACCGGACAGGTCCGCCGTCGTCGGCCACGACGCGCAGCCCGAGGGCGAGCTTGCCCAGCGTGCGCCCGCGTGTGAGCGTCTCGAACGCGCACGGGTAACCGACCAGGACGAGCGCCATCACGAGGATCGACAGTCCGACGACCCATGCGGAATCCGCGACGGTCCCGACCAGCCCGACCAGGACGAAGGCGAAGTTCAACGCCGTGAATTGCACGAACAGGTCGAGCAGGAGGGCGCACCCGCGGCTGGCGAGGCGGGCGACACGCAGGTCGAGCGCGACGGCCTCACCGACGACGAGCTCCCCGTCCTCCACCGCACGCGCCACCATGACCTCATTTGCCGTACGCCGGACCTTACTTACGGGCCACGGCGACACTCGTCGTGTTTCGGACAGCCTAGGGCGTTAAGCTCCCCCGGGTGGACGTCGATGCCTACGTGGCCGCGCACAACGCAGAGTGGCAGCGGCTGGAGAAGCTGATCAACTCCTCCCGCAAGCGCACGGGTGCGGAAATCGACGAGTTGGTCGAGCTGTATCAGCGGACTGCGACGCACCTCTCGGCGATCCGTTCCAGCGCGCCCGATCCGGCCCTTGTCGCTCGCCTGTCATCGCTGGTCGCGCGCGGACGAGCGGCCGTCGCGGGCGCGCAGGCACCCATGTGGCGCGACATGACGCGCTTCGTCACGGTGTCGTTCCCTGCCGCCGCCTACCGAATGCGCTGGTGGTGGATCGGCAACGCGGTCCTCGGCAACATCCTGTCCTTGGCCCTGGCCATCTGGATCGTGCACAACCCCACGGCGCAGGCAACGCTGTTGGCCCCACACGAGATTCGCGACCTGGTCGACCATGACTTCGCCAACTACTACACCGAGCACTCGGCGGCATCGTTCGCGTTCCAGGTCTGGATCAACAATGCCTGGGTGTCGGCGACGGCACTGATTTTCGGCATCCTCCTAGGGATCCCGACGATTTTCGTGCTGCTGACCAACCAGCTCAACCTTGGCGTCAACGCGGGCCTGATGTTCGCCTACGGCAAGGGTGATGTCTTCTTCGGGCTGATCCTGCCGCACGGTCTTCTCGAGCTCACAGCCGTCTACCTCGCCTGTGGCGCCGGACTGAAACTCGGCTGGACCATCATCGACCCGGGCCCACGTACGCGTGCGCGCGCTTTGGCTGAGGAGGGACGCGCGCTCGCCAGCATCGCGCTCGGACTCATCGGTGTTCTGCTGGTGTCCGGCCTGATCGAGGGCTTCGTCACCGGCTACGTGCACACAACGTGGCTTCGGGTCGGGATCGGTGTCGTCGCAGAAGCCACCTTCCTCGCCTACGTCATCGCCCTGGGCCGTCGTGCGACTCGCTCTGGCGAGACCGGCGATTCGCTGGATCAGCCCGCCGTCGCCCCTGCCGCAGGGTGACCACAGCAAGCGACGAGCGCCAACGATGGAGCGACGTCCGGCAGCGTCCGGTTAGAGGCGACCTGCGGCCTTGAGGGCGAGGTACGCGTCAGCCAGGGCCGGCGCTATGCGGTCGGGCGGGGCGTCCACGACCTCCACACCGTACGAGCGCAGCTCGGCGGTGAGGCGGCGACGGTCCGCGCGTGCGCGCTCTGCGGCGGACGCGTCGTAGACGGCGGCCAGGTCACCTCGTGCGACGGCCATCTCGTCCACCATCGGGTCGGACACGGCCGCGATCATGACGAGGTGCCGGGCGGTCAGGCCCGGCAGCAGCGGCAGCAGGCCCTCCTCGAAGGCGGCCGGGTTCAGTTCCGTGAGCAGGACGACCAGGCTCCGGCGGCGCACCCGGGACATGATCGCGGAGACCATCCCGGCGGCGTCGGACTCGATCAGGGCGGGCTCCAGCGGGGCCATGGCCTCGACCATTTCGGACAGCAGGCCCGTCCGGGAGGCGTTCTCACAGCGCGCGCGGACCGTCCGGTCATAGGCCAGGAGGTCCACTCGGTCGCCCGCGCGCGAGGCGAGGGCCGCCAACAGCAGGGCCGCGTCCATCGAGCAGTCCAGGCGAGGGATGTCCCCGACACGTCCGGCCGAGGTGCGTCCCGTATCGAGGACCAGGTACAGGCGGCGGTCGCGTTCGGGACGCCAAGTACGGACGACCACGTCGTTACGGCGCGCGGTGGCCCGCCAGTCGATGGAGCGAACGTCGTCGCCGACGACGTATTCGCGCAGGGAGTCGAACTCGGTGCCCTGGCCTCGGATCATCGTCGAGTGCAGCCCGGTCAGTTCGCGCAGGCGCGCGAGGCGCGACGGCAGATGCCGCCGGGAGGGGAACGCGGGCAGGACTCGGAGCGTCCGTGGTGCGGAGCGGGAAAGCTGGCGGGCGGCAAGACCGAGCGGTCCCACTGAACGGACGACGACTGTCACGGCCTCCCGGTCGCCGCGACGCGTAGGCGTGAAGGTCTGGTCGATGCGGCGGCGTTCCCCTGCGGGGACGTTGATTTTCGCCGTACGCGGGGAAACCCCCGCGGACGGTGGCCACACGTCCCGCAGGACGGCCTTGACGCGCCGTTTTCCGGTGTTCTCCACGATGAGCCCGGCGTTCGCCTTCTCACCCAGACGCACGCGCGTGTCGCCTTCCCTGTGGAAGCGCAGCGCCCGAACGTTTCCCGCCAGGCACAGGTCGATGACCACACCGAGCAGCAGAAGGCCCCACAGGCCCAGCAGGACGGCCCCGCTGGGCACGAGCAACGGAACGAAGGCCGCGACAAGTGCCAGCAGCCCGAGCCGCCCGGTCAGCGCCATCAGCGGGGAGCGGGGACGTGGGCGAGGATTCCCTCAAGCACGCCGTCGGCGGTCGCACCCTCCAACTCAGCCTCGGGCCGCAGCTGGACGCGGTGCCGCAGCGTCGGCCTGGCAAGCGCTTTGACGTCGTCCGGCGTCACATAGTCGCGGCCCATCAGCCACGCCCACGCGCGCGAGGTCGCCAACAGCGCCGTCGCGCCACGTGGTGACACACCCAGTTGCAGGGAGGGGGCCTGACGGGTCGCTCGACAGAGGTCCACCACGTAGGCGGCGATCTTGGGATCCAGATGGACGGTCCTGACAGCAGCCTGTCCAGCCGCAAGGTCGGCCGCTCCTGCGACCGGACGCACCGCCGACAGGTCGCGCGGGTCGAATCCGGCCGCGTGCCGTTGGAGCATCGCGATTTCCTCGTCGCGCGTAGGCACCGGGACGGTCAGCTTCAGCAGGAACCGGTCGAGCTGGGCTTCAGGCAGGGGATAGGTGCCCTCGTACTCGATGGGGTTCTGGGTCGCGCACACGACGAACGGGTCTGGCAGAGCGCGCGCGGCGCCTTCCACCGAAACCTGCCGCTCCTCCATGGCTTCCAAGAGGGACGCCTGGGTCTTGGGCGGCGTTCTGTTGATCTCGTCGGCGAGCAGCAGGTTGGTGAAGACCGGGCCCTCGCGGAACTCGAACTCCGCCGTGCGGTTGTCGTAGACCAGGGATCCGGTCACGTCCCCCGGCATCAGGTCCGGCGTGAACTGGACGCGCTTGAAGGTCAGGTCAAGCGCGCGCGAAAGGGTCTTCACCAGCAGCGTCTTGGCCGTTCCGGGGACGCCCTCCAGCAGCACATGGCCACGGCACAACAATGCGATGACCAGACCGGTGACCACCGGATCCTGCCCGACGACGGTCTTTGCCACTTCGCCGCGCAGGGCCGTGAGCGCCGCGCGCGGGTCCGCGCCCGTCGCAGCGGAACCGACCGCGCCGGAACCCATGGGTACGGAGTCAGCAGGAACGGAGTCCGAGAGGGCCGCAGCGGAGTGGTCAACGGCTGTGGCGTCCACGCCGGCGGCTCCTGCGGGCTGCGCGGAGGGTTCCCCGGAGAACGGCGCCGAGGGCGCGCCTGAGGCGTTCCCAGCGGGCTCCCCACCCCAGCCGGGCGAGGCCGAGTGGCTCATGACTGGCGTACCTGCCTTTCCAGGTCATCGAGAAGATCGGCGAGCGCGAGCAGGCCGGCGTCGTCCACGGGCTCGGCACCGCCAGGGTCGGACTGTCCGGTAGGCCAGGATTGGGTGACCTGGCCGAGGTCAAGACCGTACAGCGCGGTGGCGACCGTCCGCTCGTCATGATCGGTGCGGGCCGCGACGGCCATGACGACCTCGCGCGCGGCGCCCGGATCCTGTGTGGGCAAGATCTGCGCGACGGTTCGCGGCAATCCGAGCAAGGGGACGATCCGGTCTCGTGCGCCTGCGCGAAGGGCCTCGGCCGCGCGCCCGCGCGCACGGTGAGCACGATAGAGGCGGGATCTGCCAGTCACGGTCTCGGATGAGCGGACGACCACCGGAAGCACCTCGGCGACCACCGGTCCAAGCCTCCGTCCCCGCCACAGCGCGATGGGGATGACCGCGACCACCAAGCCGAGGAAGAACAACTTGACCCCGGGCGGTAGCAGGTCGGTAAGCGTACGGTCGCCGGCCCGCTCGCCCGAGCTCGCGTGACGCACATCCGGGATGAGCCAAATGACCTGCGGACGCGCTCCGACCAGGTTCATCGCGAGCGCGGCGTTGCCCTCGTCCGTGAGGTGCCCGTTGGTGAGCGGCCTGGCCGCTCCGAGCACCGTGACCGCCCGGCCACTCACCTGGTACTGGACGAGACGCGGTTTCCCCGATTCCGGGTAACACGCGGTAGCGCCCGACGGCGCGACATAGGTTTCGGACTCACCGAACGCGACCGTCCCGGCGAGCGTGGCCCCCTGCAGGCCGCACTGCGGGTGCGCTTGGAGGACGAAGGTCGGGCCGTCCTGCTCGACGCCGGGGGCGAGCGAGGACAGGACCTCGCGGCCCGGCTCGACGAGCAGGAGGTCCCCAGCCGTTCCGCGCAGTCGGTCCAGGTCCGAACGGGTCAGCCGCTCCGGCCGGGCCACCACCGTGATCGTGCCCGCGCCCGCGCGGGAGGTGGCGTCCGAAGCGTTACGGGCCACGTCGAAGCCGACTCCGCGGCTCTTGAGGATCTCGGCGAGCGCCCGCGTGCCACCGGGCTTCGGCGAACCCGGGTCCAGATCATCCGGTTTACGCGACGGTTTGAGGGCGGCCACGACCACCCCGATGACCACCAGGCACAGCAGGACCAGCACGATCCCTCGCGCGGACCGCCAGCGCCGGCCGACGACCTGCCCCGCCGTGGGCTCCACCGCCGTCACCACCGCGAACTCCAGCCATCGGCGGGCTCCAGCTCCGCGTCGTCGAGCGACCTTGGCCTCGCCGAACGCAAGCGGTCGTCAACGGCCCTGACGCGTGCGTACTCCTCGGCGCTACCGGGCCGGTCGCCGTACCAGACGTCGTTGAAGATCCGCACGGTCGCCCGAAGATCGTCCGCCAGGTCCGGGAGCGCCGTGCCCGCCTCCGTCGCGAGTTCGTCGGCGGTCCTGCCCGGGCGCGGGGAGAGGATCGCGCGCTCCTCCAGATCACGGGCCATCGCCCTGAGACGCTCGCGGATGGCTCCAGGCCACTGCCCGGCGGCGGCCAGGCGCTCGGCCTCGGCCCTGTGGTCGGACGACGTGGACGGCTCGTCGTCCAGCAAGGGATCGTCCTTGGACCGGCGGTTTCGGCCACCGCGCATGAGCCAGAACACGAGTGCCACCGCGATGACGACGAGGAGGACGATCACCCCGATCGAAAGCCAGCCTTCACTACCGCCGCCCTTTGCGTTGGGCGCCTGCGCGTGCGAGAAGAGATCGCGTAGCCATTCGGCGAGCCGGTCAAGCGTGCGTTCCAACCAGGACGGCTTGTCCCGCTGGTAAACGGGCTTTTCCAACTCGCGCCTGGCCAGTTCCCGCGCGGTGTCCCGATCCACTGGGGGCGGGTCCAGAAACATGGTGATCAAGGTGCCCCTTGCCTATGGGCCATCCCTGGGGCGGGGGCTACCGGCGGAGCATAGGGAGCAGGCCGGGACGGCACGGACGGACGCCAAAGCTCGAAAAAGTCCTCATCGCCTTCTGGCGCGGGACGTGTCGCGAGATCAAGGTCAAGTCCCTCGCGACGCATCCGCCGGTCCATGTAGAGCAGAGCGATCACCCCGGCGTCGAAGGGCAGCACCACGGACCAGCTCACGATGCGTCCGACCGTGTCCAAGGCCAGGGCCGGGAGTACCTGGTCGCTCCCGGATCCTGAGTCGCCGAACAGCACCACCTGCGCGATCAGGAACGGGATCCGCAATGCGAAGAACCCCATGAAGACCGTGACGAGCATGGCGAGCAGTAGCGTTCCGAAGGTCCGCCACCAGCGCCCCTTGGAGAGCCGTCGTGCGCGCGCGAGCGCCCCGCCGATCCCCTGCCGTTCCATGACCAGGGCCGGGACGCTCTGCACGAGCAGGACGTACAGCCACAGCATCAGAACCACACCGGCCGGAAACCCGAACAGCGCTGAAAGCACCCCAATGGCCGGGTGGGCGTTGCCGGCTGCTGCCAACGCGAACGGGAGCGCAGGCAAGGCCAGGGCAGCCAGAGAGATCACGATCAACACGAAGGCCATCAACAGGAGCTGCCCGAACCGGGCGCGCACGTCCAGCCACACCTGCCGCAGCGAGATGTCCAGGCCGAACATCGTGCGCGCGAGAACCGGCGCCAGAAGCCCTGACAGGAAGAGGATCCCGAAAGCCGTCAGGATCAGGTCGATCCCGCCAAGCGTCGCCTGCGCTCCGACAGATCGGAGCAGAACCCTGGGAGTGACCTCCCCGCGGGCCTCCTGGCCGATGAAGTAGTAGGAGATCAGCGATCCGGTGACCTGGACGACCGTGGAGATCGCTACGGAGACCCCGAGGACGGTCCGGGTGCTGTGCCTGATCCCGGCGATCGCCCCGTCCAGCATCTCGGAGATCGACATGGGCCGGAACGGCACGTCGACCCCGCGCGGCACGAGGCGTCTCCTGCCGCCCGATTCCGCCATCCCAGCTCCCTGACCCGTCCGTGTGTCGGGCCATCCTGCCATGAGGCGGCCATACCGGCTCAAGGAGTGACCAGACACCCGTCCTTATGGGCTGTGTGAGGTGCTATCGCATGCATGAGGACAGAGCGCCGGCGGCGATGCCCATGTATAAACAGTCAACTTTCAGTGCGCTCCGGGAGTCCTTGTTTAAAATCCGGCCTCTGCGCCGGGGCCTGGAGCGGGTATGGCCAACTTGACGGGCCGTTGGGGCCTCCTGGGCCCGGGCAAGGCGGCGAGCGAAGCACAACGTGGGAGGGGTCATGTATTCGGCAAAGACAGGTAACCTTGCACGCCAGGACATACCTCTACCTGGCGTGGCATGGCCGTGCTCCGGTCGCCGCGCTGTCCACCCGTCCCCGACTTTGTAGCGATGAGGGCCATGAGAGGACGTGTACTGGTCGTCGATGACGACCTCGCGCTGGCCGAGATGCTCGGCATCGTGCTGAGGGGCGAGGGCTTCGAGCCGTCGTTCGTCCACGATGGCGACAAGGCCCTGGAGGCGTTCCGGGAAACCCGGCCCGACCTGGTCCTGCTCGACCTGATGCTCCCGGGCGCGGACGGTATTGACGTCTGCCGGCAGATCCGGGCGGAGTCCGGTGTGCCGATCGTCATGCTCACCGCCAAGAGCGACACGGTGGACGTGGTCCTCGGCCTCGAGTCGGGTGCGGACGACTACATCGTCAAGCCGTTCAAGCCGAAGGAGCTCGTCGCTCGTGTGCGCGCGCGTTTGCGTCGCACTGACGAGCCTGCCCCGGAGACCCTGCAGATCGGGGACATCGGCATCGATGTGGCCGGCCACTCGGTCAAGCGGGGCGACAAGCACATCCCCCTGACGCCGCTGGAGTTCGACCTGCTGGTCGCGCTCGCGCGTAAGCCGCGCCAGGTATTCACCCGCGAGGTGCTGCTCGAGCAGGTCTGGGGCTACCGGCACGCCGCCGACACCCGGCTGGTGAACGTGCACGTCCAGCGGCTCCGCGCCAAGATCGAGAAGGACCCGGAGCGTCCGGAGATCGTGGTGACCGTGCGCGGCGTCGGCTACAAGGCCGGTCCGGCCTGACCGCTGCCGCCTGATGACCCCACCGGCCCCCGCCGCCCCCGCCGTCCCGCCCGCCGTCGTCCCCGCGCCGGCCGGGCGGATCCGGCGTGTCGTGTGGTGGCCGGTCCGGCGGTGGCTCGGCAGGGGGCAGCGGGTCGCGCGTCGCGTCGCGAGCGCCGCGTACGCGCGCTGGAGGCGCTCCATCCAGGTCCGGGTGGTCACGTCCACCTTGTTCATCTCGGCGATCGTGGTGGCGATCCTCGGGTTCTTCCTGATGCAGCAGATCACCACCGCGCTGATGGACGGCAAGACCAAGGCCGCTCTGGCGCAGTTGGACGAGGGCCTGGGGAGCCTCCAGCGGGACGTGGGGGTCTCCAACGACAGCGGGGACAGGCTCCGTAGCGCCGCGAACGGGCTGAAGTCGCGCAGCGGGCCGTCCGGGCTGTACGAGGTCTACGTCCGGGACACCACCCAGACCTACATCGACGGGTACGCCACCAACGAGCTGCGGGCCCAGAGCGTCCCTCAGAGGCTCAGAGACGAGCTGAGAAGCGGCACCACGGGTACGCGGGCCTACACATACGGCAAGTTGTCCTACATCGGCCACAGGCCCTCTGAGCGGGGTCTGATCGTCGCGGGCAAGACGAGCCACTACGAGGTCTACTACCTGTTCCCGCTCGTCCAGGAGCAGCACACCCTCACGATCGTCAGCCGCTCCCTGGCCGGGGTCGGGATCGTGCTGGTCCTGCTGCTGGCGGCCATCGCGTCCCTGGTGACCCGCCAGGTGGTCATCCCGGTGCGGCTGGCCGCGCAGGGCGCGCAAAGGCTCGCAGCCGGACGGCTGGAAGAGCGCATGCGCGTGCGCGGGGAGGACGATCTGGCCCGTCTTGCCAGATCCTTCAACGACATGGCGGCCAATCTCCAGGAGAAGATCCGGGAACTGGAGGATCTTTCACAGGTGCAACGCCAGTTCGTGTCTGACGTCTCGCACGAACTGCGCACGCCCCTGACCACCATCCGGATCGCCGGTGACATGCTCTACGACCACCGCGACACGTTCGACGACCCCGCCGTGGGCCGTTCGGCGGAACTGCTCCAAAGCCAGCTGGAACGCTTCGAGTCGCTCCTCGCCGATCTCCTGGAGATCTCCCGACACGATGCCGGGGCCGCGACCCTGGACGCGGAGTCCCTGGACATGCGGGACCTCGTGCTGCGCACGGTGGGCGACGTCCAGGGCCTCGCCGAGCGCAAGGGCTCCAAGATCGTCCTGCAACTGCCCGGCGAGCCGTGCATGGCCGAGGTCGACCGGCGGCGCGTTGAGCGCATTCTCCGTAATCTCCTGGTCAACGCGGTGGAACACGGCGAGGGCGAGGACATCGTGGTGTCCGTCGCCGCCGACAGGGACGCCGTGGCCGTCACGGTCCGTGACCATGGTGTCGGCCTCAAGCCGGGGGAAGGCCAGATGGTCTTCGACCGGTTCTGGCGTGCCGACCCCGCTCGTGCGCGCACGACCGGCGGCACCGGTCTCGGCCTGTCGATCTCCAAGGAAGATGCTCAGCTCCACGGTGGGTGGCTCCAGGCGTGGGGCGAGCCCGCTCAGGGATCACAGTTCCGCCTCTCGCTCCCGCGTACCGCAGGAGCCGAGCTTCGTGGCTCCCCCCTCCCGCTCGTCCCTCCGGGCGCGGGCGGCTCCCGGCTTTTGTTCGCCGAGCTGGAGGCGGGTGACTGATGACCGCCCATCGCCCGAGAATCACTCCTGCGGCTTCGGAGGCTTCAGCTGTGCGTAGGTGCCTGGGGAGTCCGGTCCGCTGGTGGGGAAACGCGCTGAAAGGGCCTGCGGCCGTGGTCACCGCCGCAGCGCTGACGCTTTGCGCGTCCGGTTGCGCGGCCATGCCGGGGGGTGGGCGGGTCACGTCCGTCAAGGCGCAGGAACGGTCCGAGCAGGCGGACGAGTCGTACGTGCGCCTGATCCCCGTGGCTCCCCAGAACAACTGGTCGCCCAGGGACATCGTTTCGGGCTTCCTGTCGGCATCGGCCAGCTTCGACGACGACCACAAGGTCGCCAAGGAGTATTTGGCCAACGCCAATAGCTGGCGTCCCGGGCCGAGGCCTTCGATCGCGGTTTTCGCAGACCGGCCCGACCTCAGGCTCATCGGGACGGGCGACGACCAGGTGACGATCAGGCTGATCGGCACCCAACTCGGCATCATCACCACTGACGGCCAGTACACGGCCCTCCAGAAGAATGTTCAGGCCGACTATCAGGTCACGCGAAACGCTCAGCACCAGTGGCGCATCTCCGCCCTACCGGATGCGCTGGGCCAGACCATGTTGCTCAACAAGAGCGACGTCGAACAGGTCTTCCGTACGTTCAACCTCTACTACTTCGCACCGGACAAGCACACGCTCGTTCCCAATGGGGTTTTCCTTCCCTTGGTGAACCGGGAGGACCTTCCGCAGCGCCTCGTGCAGGCCGTTATCGCCGGGCCTTCCTCCTGGCTCAGGGGCACCGTCTGGAGCGCTTTCCCGCGCGGTACCAAGTTGGTCGGCCTTTCCCTGGACAAGGACGTCGCGACCGTCGATCTCAGCAAGGAGGCGGCGAGCGGCAACGTCAACCAGATGTCGGCCCAGCTCGCCTGGAGCCTTGGCCCGCTGTCGGAGATCAAGCAGTGGAGGCTGCGGATCGAGGGCCGCGGTGTGGTCACACCGGACGGCAAGAGCGATGTCCAGACCTTCAGCGACTGGCAGGCCTACAGCCCGGACGGACCCGCCAGCAGTGACCATCGCGCGTACACGATCGGGGCTGCGGGACATCTGTCCACGCTGAACCTGAACAGCTTCATCCCCATGCCTGTCGTCACGAACGCGCCGGGCCGGATGGTGCGTCCTGCCGTGTCGCCCGACCAGCACGAGGCAGCCGGCCTCAGCCCGGACGGGAAGCAGCTGCTGATCGCCGACATCACCTCGAACGGCGTTCCGCGTGCCCTGCGTACGGCAAAGGACCCGGAAGGTCGGTTCACGCCGCCTTGCTGGGACCGGCAAGGCACCCTCTGGACGGTCGAGACCAGTCCCGGCAAGTCCATGCTCTGGAAGCGGGAACGGGGCAAAACCCTGAAGCCCGTCTGGCACTGGGGCCTTGACGGCCGCGAAATCTACGCGCTCCAGGTCGCGCGCGACGGAGTGCGGGTCGCGGTCGTCGCCAAGATCGATGAAAACCGCAAACAGGTCCAGCTCGGCCGAATCGCGGGAAGTGGCGACCGCATCGACGTCGGATCCTTCGTCCCGGTCAGCTCCGAGCTCGCTGAGACGGACGACCTGTCGTGGCGGGACTACAACACACTCGCCGTCCTGGGCCGCAAGACGCGTGGCACCCAGGTGCTGCCCTACCTGATGCCCGTGGACGGCTCCGCCGTCACCTCCTTGGGTGTTGGTTCGCTTGGGGAACCCGTGAGCATCGCGGCCGTTCCGGGTGGTCCCGTACTGATCGGCACCAAGAGCTCCAGCGAGCGCCTGGTCTGCCACCAGTCCTCCTTCAGGGACCGTGACAGCGAATGGGCATGCAGCGTCGCGGGTAGCGATCCGACCTACGCCAACTGATTGGCCAGGTGACCTCTGCGGGTCGTCCGGCGGCTTCGTGTGCTGTCGCATGCCCTTACGTGTGGCGGCCTTGACCAGCGGATCGCATGCAGTGCGTATGTGGGCGTCCGTACCGGCGAGACCTGGGTGTCGTCGACTTATCCACAGAATGCCGTTCGGCTGGTGAGTGTCGTGGGTGAGGCGGCATCGTCGAATGCATGTTCGTACGCGATCTTCTCGACCTGCTGCTGCCCCAGCGCTGCGCAGGCTGCCGGACCGCCAGGGGCCTGCTGTGCCCCTCCTGCGCCGCTCTGCTGGAGCTTCCGGCCCGTCCTGTGCCCTCTGCGGGCCTTCCGACCCTCAACCCACCCGTCTGGACCGTCACGTCCTATGAAGGCCCCATCAGGGCTCTCATCGCCGCGCACAAGGAGTCTGGCCGGACGGGCCTGGCTCGCCCGCTGGGGCGGGCCCTGGCCACCGCGATCAAGTCCGTCCTGGCGCTGACCGCCGACCCGCCGCCCGGCAACGATCTCCCCTGGCGCGACGAGCGGTCGCCGACGCGACTCGCGGCCTGGACTCTCGAACGGCCCAGCGCCCCGCCCTGTGCTCCGACCACGTCCCCTCCCGCTGATCATCTCCAGCACGGGACGGACGGTTCCGGCGAGGAGGCGGTGTTCTGGTGGCAGCGCGACGAGCCGGTGATCGTGGTTCCGGTGCCTTCGGCAGTGCGTTCCGTTCGCAAGCGCGGACACGACCCGACCCGCCGAATGGCCGCCGTCGCCGTCCGGGAATTGCGCGCCGAGGGCTTCCTGGTGCTCGGTGCTCCTCTGCTTCGCCATCGGCGCGCCGTGGCGGATCAGGCGGGTCTCGGCCAGGCGGACCGGAAGACGAACATGACCGGAGCCATGGCTCTTTCACGCCGCGAGATACGCGTCCTGTACGCCAAACACGGTGACCTGGCTCCTCAGCGGTCCACTGGTTCCGCCGAGGACATACGTCCCAACCCGCCGAACCTGGAAGGCGCGTTGCCGAATCCAGGCCGAGGCTTCCGGACGCGTCCGACCACGAATCCGGCAACGGCGACGCTGACGACTGAGACGGAACCGAACGTGGGCGCCGAGACGGTGCAGCGATCGAGCCCACGCTCGAACGGGAACGTGGGTTCGGGCTCATCGGCAAGCCGGTCGTCGATTGACGACACGGCATTTCCGATGAGGTTCGCACGGGACACGAGTGGAGGGCACGGGGTGCCACGCGCCGAAGCCGGGAGCACCGGAGCTGAGGAATGGCTGGAGCATCCGCGGCATCGGGCGCGCAGGGGAGAGCCGGACGGCGATACGCGTCCTTCGCCCTGGGATGTCGATTCGCTGGGCGCCGTCACGGCGGGGCCCGGAAGCCAGGACGGGAGTGGAGCGGCGTGTCATAGCCAGCCTGCCGGTGACGGCGAACATGCCGCCGCCCCGGACCTTGAAGTGAGGCGAGGCAAAGGCGCCAGTGCGGCCCGGCGAGTGGCCCCGGCCCCGGCGAGTCACAGCTCGAGAGATCCGGCCGGAAGCGGGTCCACGGACATGGCCCAGGGGTCCGCCAAGCGACCACCTGGGCCCGCGATCAGGCGCTCCCCTGCCGATGAGACCGAGCGCTTACCTGATTGGGCGAGTGGGCGTGTGGGTGGAGGTGTCGGCGGGCGCGTGCGTGGGGGGTCGGGGGAGTTTGTGAGCGGGCGTGTGGTCGGGGGACTGGAGGACGGGACGGGGGCGAGTGTGGATGGGCCGTTGGTGGGGTGGCGGGTCGTTGTCGTGGATGACGTGGTGACGTCGGGGGCCACGGTGGCGGAGGCGGTCCGGGTGCTGCGGCAGGCGGGCGCGGACGTGGTCGGAGCGGCGACGGTCGCGGCGACTCCCCGGCGGTTTCTCGGGGGAGGGTGACTTTCTTCACGGGAGATGCTCGGCACGTCGATAGTTACCGACGGTGACAGCTGGCTGCCCGTCTTGTTGGCAGTGGTCGCATTGGTTGTGGAATCAACAGTCACTCTGAGTCAGGAGCAAGGTAGATATTTTCCCAACTCGCTTGCCGGGAGCATCACTCTGACCTGCGCGAGGGGTGATCGTCGGGAAGCCCTGCGGGCACGGGGATGCGCGGCGTGCGGAGGGCCTCCAGGGGGCTCTTCGAGGGCCGGATCGGGGGTGCCTCGATGACCGTACGTGAGTTTTTCCTCCGTTCACCCCCCTGACATTCGTGGCGTAAGGGGTTAGCGTTCCAGGCATGGCACCCGCCCGGGTCCGTGGTTGCGTTGGATCGCAGCGCTCGTCGCGAGCGCGTGATGCGGTCCGGCTAGCCGATGCCAGGCGCAGGCGAAACGGCCCACGTAAGGCGACTTCTCGTCGACTGATCACGGTGCGCCTTAGAGGTAAGTCCTGCCCCGCCGGGGGATCCGACATCCCCCGAACCGGGAGAAGGGCAGTAGTGGCGAGAGAGCCGCGAGCCCCTCAGCAGGCGGATGTGGGGGCGAAGACCAGGTCGGCCGGGCGGGTGCGACCCACCGAGCTGTGGCGTCCGGAGGTGGCGTCGAGCCCCTTCCGGACGGACCTCGCAACCGGGAGAAGGGGGGTCCCGCGTGGACATCATCGTCAGGGGCCGGCACACCGACGTCAGTGATCGGTTCCGGCAGCACGTCGACACCAAGCTCGCCAAGATCGAGCGGTTGAACAACAGGGTCATCCGCGTGGATGTGGAGGTGTCGCAGGAGCGGAACCCACGCCTCGCCGACCAGCGCGAACGGGTGGAGCTGACCATCCGGTCGCGGGGCCCGGTGATCCGGGCGGAGGCCGCCGCGGACGACCGTTACGGTGCGCTCGACCTGGCCCTCGACAAGCTCGAGTCGAGAATGCGCCGCGATGCCGAACGCCGCAAGGCCCACAACGGCGGCAAAGGCAAGGCCAAACTCGCCACGATGGAGCCACTGCCCGAGGACCTTCCCGCCGAGGTCGCGGCCGCTCCGGTCCACGAGCCCGAACCTTCCGGCGCGACCGAGCCGGAGTCCGACGGCTACGAGGCCGTGGCGACCGAGCTCAACGAGAACCTGGTACCGATCCCCATGGACGGCGACGGCCCGGTCATCGTCCGGGAGAAGTTCCACAAGGCCGAGCCCATGGGCATCGAGCAGGCCCTGTTCGAGATGGAACTCGTCGGGCACGACTTCTTCCTGTTCCGTGACAAGGCCACCAGCCATCCCACGGTGGTGTACAGGCGAAGGGGTTGGGACTACGGAGTCATCCGTCTTGTCGAAGAGTGATGTGGCACTTGCGTCACGTCACCGCCCGGATCGTGTCATGATCTAGAAAGGCGTTACCAGCAAGCCGTGACGGCGGCGGTACGGACCGCCCGCCGAGCTCGGGACGGTGGTGCGGCGCGGCCCCAGGATCCGCGCCGCACCACCGGTCCAGCCGCCGCCACGCCAAGCGTTCCCCCGGGGGCGACACCGGCCTCCGGTTCCCCGGCTGACCCAGATCACTGACAGTGAAGGGGGGAAGCGGCGTTCACCTCCACGCCGCGACTCTGGTGAGCGAGAACCCCGAGGCTCGAGGCGCCCCCGCGCCCCCGCGCCGGCCGGGCCCCGCCCCGTCCGCCGCGCGCCCACGGGCCCTCACTCCCCAACCCGCCGCACCGGCCCCCCGCCTCACGCCCCCGCCCACCCCCGCCGCCTCCCCAGCCACCCAGGCTCCGCAGGCCCTCTCGACTCCGCGTTCCCTCTCGACTCCGCGGGCTCCTCAGGCTCCGCAGGCCCCCCGGGCTCCGCAGGCCCTTCCGGTTCTGCAGGCCCCCCGGGCTTCGCGGGCGTTTCCGGTTCTGCAGGCCCTCTCGACTCCGCACGCCCTCTCGATTCCGCACGCCCTTTCGGCTCTGCGGGCCCTTTCGGTTTCGCAGGCCTGCCGGACGGCGCAGGCTTGCCCGATGGGCATCAGCGTTGGGGCGCTTGCTCTGTTTCTGGGCGGCTATCGGAACGTCAACCTGGACCTCGGGCCACAGGTCCGCCCGTTCCCACAGGCTCGCCCCCCTGGTTCACACGCTTTCCCGGTTCCACGGGTTCGCCCGGTTCCGCAGGGGCGTCCGGTCTCGCAGGCTCACGTGGCTTCACGGGGCCGCTCGGTTTCGCCCGGCGATCCGGTCTTTCGGGCTTGCTCGGCTTCCCGGGTTCGCGTGGGTTCGCAGGCCACCTCGGGTTTCCAGGTCCCCTTGGGGTTCCCGGGCCAGTCGGGCTTCCGGGGGCCGGGGCCGGAGCCTCGAACCCTGCCCCGCGGGCCCTCGGGTTCGTTTGGGTGTTCGGCTTGTCGGGTCTTGGCGGTCGGGGCGGATGCGGGAGACGGGTTTGCTTCGGCGGGCGCGATTCTCGTAGGTGAGGCTTTGGGGGCGACAGGCGCGGCGGCCTTGGCGTGTTGTTGTGGGCGCGGTGCGTCGCGGACGCTTGGGTTGGCTGCGGGCAGGGCGCGGGAGTGTCGTGTGGGACAGATGACGCTTGCCGAGGCTGCGCGGGGCGGTCTGGGTGCGCCTGCGTGGGCGAATGCTCTGCGGCGGCGGGGCTCCGCGCGGGATGCTGACGAGGTGTTGGGCACTGAGGCCGGTGCCGGGCTCGTCTCCGGACGAGGTCGGCGGCCGGCGAGTGGCGCCGGGCGGCGGACCAGGGGGCGGCGGCTCTTGAAAAGGGCTGTGGCTGGGGGATCTGGCTTGGATGCTCGTTCGTTGGGTGGGTGTGCGCCGGTTGATGTGGCGATGGCCGATCGTGAGGCGGATGGGCCTGTCTTGAATGGTCGTGAGCTGGTGGTGGACGGTCGTGGAACGGCCGGTCGTGCGCGGGTCGGCGGTGTGCGGGACGTGGCGCGAGGCGGTCATGGACGGGACGATCGGGCCCGTGGAGTGACGGTCTCCGCGTCCGGCGCGGTTCGTGCCGGAGGCGTGGCGGGAGGCGGTGCCGCCGGAGGTGGTGCGGCTCCCCGGGTGATGGTCTCCGAGGGGTCGGCGAGCGGAGCCCGAGGCCGGAGCGGCGGCGCTTCGGCCGGTGGCAGTGGAAGTGGTGGGCCGGGCGGCGGCGCCGCGCGTGTGAGCGCGGAGGCGTCGGCCGGTGGTGCGCAGGGAGAGGATGCGCAGGTGGGGGATCCGATCCGGGTACTGATCGTGGACGATCACGCCCTTTTCAGGCGTGGTCTGGAGATGGTGCTCCAGGCCGAACCGGACATCGAGGTGATCGGTGAGGGCGGGGACGGGCACGAGGCCGTCCAGATGGCGGGCGATCTGCTGCCCGACGTCGTCCTCATGGACATCCGGATGCCGCGGCGCAGCGGCATCGAGGCGTGCACGGCGATCAAGGACGCCGCGCCCAGCGCCAAGATCGTGATGCTGACGATCAGCGACGAGGAGGAGGACCTCTTCGAGGCGATCAAGGCCGGGGCCAGCGGCTACCTGCTGAAGGAGATCTCGATCGACGAGGTCCCGCAGGCGGTGCGCGCGGTGCACGGCGGTCAGTCGTTGATCAGCCCGTCCATGGCGTCCAAGTTGATCACCGAGTTCGCCGCGCTCGCCAAGCGCAGCGAGGAGCGGACGCAGCAGGTCCCGGCACCTCGGCTGACCGACCGCGAGATGGAGGTCCTGCGGCTCGTCGCGCGCGGGCTCGGCAACCGGGAGATCGCCCGGGAGCTGTTCATCTCCGAGAACACCGTGAAGAACCACGTCCGGAACATCCTGGAGAAGCTCCAGCTGCACTCCCGGATGGAGGCCGTGGTGTACGCCGTCCGGGAGAAGCTTCTGGAGATCACCTGACGGCCGTCCGCCGACAGATCCGCGCGATCGGGCCGCTGGACGTCGCCTGAGCCGCGTCCAGCTTCCGGGTGATGCGAGGTCGGTGCGCCGCACCCGGCTCCCGCCTCTGCCGGAAGGGAGCGATACGGCAGCCGTCGAAGGCCTGGGCCGAGGGTGCCGGGGGCGGGGGCGTGCGGGTTCCGTCCGCCTGGGGAGTGGTCGCCGAAGGTTCGGCTGAGGACGCGTTGCTGGTGTGGCGTGCCGAATTGCGTCTGTCTGCGTGGGTGGCCCGAAGCGGTGCCGATCCGAACCGGTGGTTCCGCGTGTGGGGCGGTGCGAGGGGCCCTTGCGGCGCAGGGCGCTGAGTGGCGAGGCGGCCAGGTTTGTCTAGCTCGCCTCCGACGTCTGGGTCGTGTTGCCTGCGCCCGTTGATGGCGGCGATGTGGACGGTGGCCTGGTGGCGGACGGCGAGCTTGTCGAAGCGGGTTGCCTGTGCGCAGTGGTGTTCGAGCAGGTTGAGCCGCACGACCCCTTGGCGTTGCTGGTAGATCAGCGGGTCGCATGAGGATGGCCGCCTGCCGCGCGGGTCTTTGGCGAGGCCGGCAGCGTCCTGGTCACACGTGCGTCCCATCCTGACGCCACCCCGCCGCTCACGCCGCTCGCGCCGTCCGCGCTGCTCGCGCCGTCCGCGCTGCTCGCGCCGTCCGCGCTGCTCGCGCCGTCCGCGCTGCTCGCGCTGCTCGCGCTGCTGCGCTGCCTGCGCCGCTCCGCTGCCCGCGCTGCCTGCGCCGCTCCGCTGCCCGCGCTGCCTGCGCCGCTCCGCTGCCTGCGCTGCTCGCGCTGCCTGCGCTGCTCGCGCTGCCTGCGCTGCTCGCGCTGCCTGCGCTGCTCGCGCTGCTCGCGCTGCTCCCCGCTCATCCGTCGAGGCGAATGCCGCGCGCGTTCGTCAGGGGCGGTCATTGTGGACGGCGCCCATCGCGCGGCGTGCGGTGGGCGTGGGTGGCGCTGGGAGCGCTCGCTCTGGCTGAGTTTGTACGGGTTGCTGAGGTGACGCCCGTTGCCGGAGTGTGAGGGGCGAATGCTCCTGGGTGGGGCGAACGTTGTTCCGGTTGGGTGTCGGTGCAGTTTGTGGGGTGTGGACACGGTTGGGGCCCTCGGCTGCCGTGCTTGGGGGCAGGGCTGGGTGGGGCGGGGCGACACTGGTGAGACCCGTCCTGCCTTGTGGATCGACTTTGGTGGCGGCCCGTTCCGTCTTGTGGATCGACACCGGTGTGTGGGTTTTGTCGGTGTCGTGGCCTACGATCGCGGGGTGACCTCCAAGACCATGACCCCCGACACGGCCGAGGCAGAGCTGAGCGCGGACGAGGCGCGGCGTCTGGCGTTGCGAGCTCAGGGACTGCTGGGCGCGGACGCGCGGCGCGGCGGGGTGCCCGGTGTGCTCTCGCGTCTCGGGGCTGTCCAGTTGGACACGATTTCCGTGCTCGCGCGGTCGCATGAGCTCGTCCCCTATGCGCGACTCGGCGCGATGCCGAAGGAGAAGATCGAGAACGCCTATTGGGCGGCGCCCGCGCGGGATGTTGATCGCGGGACGGCGCGGAACGGCGAAACTCCGGTGGGCGCGAGTGATCGGCGGTCGATCAACAGGCGCGCGAAAGCGACCGGGCCGTTCGCGTTCGAATACTGGGCGCACGCGGCGTCGATCCTGCCGATCGAGGAATGGCCGACCCTGGCCTTCCGGCGGCGGGAGTTCCGGCGGAAGGGCGTCCGCTGGCACAAGGTGCCGGACGGGGTGTGCGACGAGATCCGCGCGAAGCTCAAGGCGGAAGGGCCGCTGACGACCAGGGAACTCGGCGGCGCCAAGGCCGGAGGCGACTGGTGGGAGTGGAGCGACCACAAGATCGGCATCGAGTGGCTCTGGGACATCGGTGAGGTCGCGTGCGTCCAGCGGGTCGGCTGGCGGCGCGTGTACGACCTGGCCGAGCGGGTCGTCCCGGACGACCTGTACGGAGCCGAACCGGACGATGCCGAGTGCCTGACCAGGCTCGTCCGGCTGGCGGGACGGGCGCTCGGCGTGGCGACCCGCTCCGACCTCGCCGACTACTACCGGATCAAGGCCGAGCAGGTGGACGCGGTGATCGAGGCGTCCGGGCTGGTGCCGGTGCGGGTCCAGGGCTGGCGGCAGCGGGCGTGGGCCGATCCGGAGGCGCTGGTGACGCCGCCGCGCGGCAGGCACGCCACGACGCTGCTGTCCCCGTTCGACTCGCTGGTGTGGGACCGGGGACGGACGTCCCGCGTCTTCGACTTCGATCACCGGCTGGAGGCGTACGTCCCGAAGGCGAAGCGCGTGCACGGCTACTTCACGATGCCGCTGCTCGCCGGAGGACGCCTGATCGGACGCGTCGACCCGGCCCGCGAGGGGACGACGCTCGTCGCGCGGCAGGTCTCCCTCGAACCACGTCTCACCAGGTCGGCCGCCCGTCTGGAGGAGGGGGCGGAGGCGTTGCGCGTCGCGCTCCGCGGCGCCGCCGAGTGGGTGGGATGCGACTCGGTCCGCGTCGAACGCGCCGAACCGGCGATCAAGCAGCTCGTCGAAAGGGCCTGAGGGGCGCACTGGCCCGGGGGCCGGGGCTTGGAGCACCCGCCCCGGCGATCCTGCCGCCGGAACCTGCCGTCCAGGCGGCCGGGGGCGGGAGCCTGCCGTCCAGGCGGCCGGGGGCGGGACGCCGCCGCCGATGTGACCTCGCCCGGATGGTGGGCGCGTTCGACGCGACCAGCCCCCTCGGGACGCGGTTCCTCGAGTTTCCTTGCCGTGATCAACGGGCTCGGCTGCGGTGTCGTCCTTCAGGAGTTCGTGAAGCGCGTCCAGGTCATGGTGGGTCACAAGGGAATGCACGCTCGGTCACAGGAGCGCACTGAACGTGACGAGGGTCGGGGAACTCGCCGAGATCCGGACGACTCCGGAAGACCGAGATGAGTAACGGCCCTTGGGGATGCGGCGGCCGGCAGGCCGAGGTGAGGATCGGCCCCTGGAAACGCGTCGGCCCGCCGGGGCCTGGAGGGGCGTCCCTTCTCGGGGGAGGAACGCGGATCCAGGTCCGGCGGGCCGGACGGTCGAGGCCGCCGATCGGGTCGGACGACCGCGGTGCGATCGCCGATCGCCGAGCACCGAGCGCGGTGGCCGGTCGCCGTCCCGTCGGGTGCGCGGGGTGCGCTGCTCCGGCGGGACGCGGGTGGGGATCAGCCGTGCGCGCCCTGCTGCGCGTCGGACATGACCGCCTTCTTCGCCTCGCCGGCCAGGCCGCCGCGGCGCTTGTTCGTGCGGCTGCCGAAGACCGAGTAGTCCACGATCTCGGGCAGGACGCGCGGCGCGTCCACCACGACGTCGGCGAAAAGGTGCACGAGCGCGGCCAGGACCAGGCCGACCGCGATGATCGCGGCTCCGACCCAGAACAGCACCCACTGCGGTCCCAGGCAGAGCGCGACTCCGCCCACGGTGAAGCCGGCGAAGATCACGGTGACCGCCAGCCAGGAACTCGGCCGTCCGGCGTGCGAGCCGTACTCATCGGACAATTTGGGCCCCTCCCCTCAGAGTGTTCAGGATGATTGTCCCGGACGGGTGTCAGAGGGTTGAACGCGGGCCGGGATTGCGTCGCAGGGTGACCTAGACCATTCTGAGTCTCGCCTACGATGGCATCGTACGTGTGGTGTGCGTGCCGCCGGGCGGCGGTGACCCACGATCTGCAAGGAGCCTCCGAGAGTGCCAGTAGTCATCGATAAGATCCTTCGCGCGGGCGAAGGCAAGACCCTGCGCAAGCTCAAGAAGCTCGCGGATCAGGTCAACTCGATCGAGGAAGACTTCGTCGACATGAGCGACGCGGAACTGCGCGAGCTCACCGAGAAGTACCGCGAGCGCCTCGAAGAGGGCGAATCGCTGGACGACCTGCTCCCCGAGGCCTTCGCGACCGCCCGCGAGGCGGCCAAACGCGTCCTGGGCCAGCGCCACTACGACGTCCAGATCATGGGCGGCGCGGCCCTGCACCTCGGCAACATCGCCGAGATGAAGACCGGTGAGGGCAAGACCCTCACCTGTGTGCTGCCCGCCTATCTGAACGCGCTGTCCGGCAAGGGCGTCCACGTGGTCACCGTGAACGACTACCTGGCCAAGCGCGACGCCGAGTGGATGGGCCGCGTCCACCAGTTCCTGGGCCTCGAGGTCGGTGTCATCCTCCCGCAGATGACCCCCGAGGAGCGCCGGGAAGCGTACGCCGCCGACATCACCTACGGCACCAACAACGAGTTCGGGTTCGACTACCTGCGCGACAACATGGCCTGGAGCCTGGACGAGCTCGTCCAGCGCGGCCACAACTTCGCGGTCGTGGACGAGGTCGACTCGATCCTCATCGACGAGGCCCGGACGCCGCTGATCATCTCCGGCCCGGGTGAGCAGAACTCCAAGTGGTACGGCGAGTTCTCCAAGATCGTCCCGCGGCTGAAGCGCGCCGAGCTGGTCAGCACCGCCGGTCAGGTGGACGAGTACGGCCCCGGCGACTACGAGGTCAACGAGAAGAAGCGCACGGTCGGCATCACCGAGGCGGGCGTCGAGAAGGTCGAGGACTGGCTCGGCATCGACAACCTGTACTCCGCCGAGAACACCCAGCTCGTCAGCTTCCTGAACAACGCCCTGAAGGCCAAGGAGCTGTACAAGCGCGACAAGGACTACGTCGTCATGAACGGCGAGGTCCTGATCGTGGACGAGTTCACCGGCCGCATCCTGCACGGCCGCCGGTACAACGAGGGCATGCACCAGGCCATCGAGGCCAAGGAGGGCGTGTCGATCAAGGACGAGAACCAGACGCTCGCCACGATCACCCTCCAGAACTACTTCCGCCTCTACGGCCGGCTGTCCGGCATGACCGGCACCGCCGACACCGAGGCCGCGGAGTTCAACAAGACCTACAAGATCGGCGTCGTGCCGATCCCGACCAACAAGCCCATGGTCCGCATGGACAAGGCGGACGTGGTCTACAAGACCGAGCAGGCCAAGTTCGAGGCCGCCGTCGACGACATCGCCGAGCGGCACGAGAACGGCCAGCCCGTCCTGGTCGGCACCACCTCGGTCGAGAAGTCCGAGCGGCTGAGCAAGATGCTCAAGCGGCGCGGCATCCGGCACCAGGTGCTGAACGCCAAGAACCACGAGCAGGAGTCGGCGATCGTCGCCGAGGCGGGCCGCAAGGGCGCCGTCACGGTCGCGACGAACATGGCCGGCCGAGGCACCGACATCATGCTCGGTGGCAACCCCGACTTCCGCGCCGACCTGGAGCTGCACCAGCGCGGGCTGTCCCCGCTGGACACTCCGGAGGAGTACGAGTCCGCCTGGCCCGAGGCCCTCGACAAGGCCAAGCAGGCCGTCAAGGGCGAGCACGAGGAGGTCGTCGACGCGGGCGGCCTGTACGTGCTCGGCACCGAGCGGCACGAGTCCCGGCGCATCGACAACCAGCTGCGCGGACGTTCCGGACGTCAGGGCGACCCGGGCGAGTCCCGGTTCTACCTGTCCCTCGAGGACGACCTGATGCGGCTGTTCAACTCGGCCCGGGTCGAGGCGATCATGACGCGCCTCAACATCCCGGACGACGTGCCGATCGAGTCCAAGATCGTCTCGAACGCGATCAAGTCGGCCCAGTCGCAGGTCGAGCAGCAGAACTTCGAGATGCGCAAGAACGTCCTGAAGTACGACGAGGTGATGAACCGCCAGCGCGTCGTCATCTACGCCGAGCGCCGCAAGGTGCTCGAGGGCGAGGACCTGCACGAGCAGGTGCTGCGCATGATCGACGAGGTCGTCAACGGCTACGTCGCGGGCGCCACCGGCGAGGGCTTCGCCGAGGAGTGGGACCTGGAGAAGCTCTGGAAGGCC
Source organism: Actinomadura oligospora ATCC 43269 (assembly GCF_000518265.1). Taxonomy (GTDB): domain Bacteria; phylum Actinomycetota; class Actinomycetes; order Streptosporangiales; family Streptosporangiaceae; genus Spirillospora; species Spirillospora oligospora. The sequence goes on from NZ_KI912410.1 coordinate 346,262, forward strand.
TTCCAGCAGCTGTACCCGATCGGCCTCACGGTGGACGGCCTGGCTGAGGAGGTCGGCGGCGACATCTCCAACCTCGACGCCGAGACCCTGGCGGAGAAGATCCGCGAGGACGCGCAGGCCGCCTACGCCAAGCGTGAGGAGGACCTCGGCGCCGAGGTCGTCCGCGAGCTCGAGCGCCGCGTCGTCCTGTCGGTGATGGACCGCAAGTGGCGCGAGCACCTCTACGAGATGGACTATCTCCAGGAGGGCATCGGCCTGCGGGCCATGGCGCAGCGCGACCCGCTGGTCGAGTACCAGCGCGAGGGCTACGACATGTTCAACGCCATGATGGACGGCATCAAGGAGGAGTCGGTCGGCTACCTCTTCAACCTCGAGGTCGAGGTCGAGGAGCAGCCCGCGACCCCGCAGGTCGGCGTCAACCCCGTCGCCCTCGAGGACACCGTCCCCGCCGAGGACGAGGTGGAGATCGAGGCCGCGGACGAGGTCCCGGTCGTCAAGGCCAAGGGCCTCGCGGAGCCCCAGCGTCCCAAGAAGCTGGAGTACACCGCCCCCACCGTCGACGGCGAGGGCGGCGTCGAGCACCACAGCGAAGAGGCCGACGACCCCTACGAGGGCGTCGGACGCAACGACCCCTGCCCCTGCGGCTCGGGCAAGAAGTTCAAGCGCTGCCACGGCGACCCGACCAACAACTGACACCAGCACCCCAGCGGCCCCGGTCCACCGACCGGGGCCGCTCCCTTTTCCCCACCAGACGTCGAGCCCAGCCACACCACATGGACCGGGCCGGGGTCGTGCGCATCCCCGCCAGGCACGCCGTGCCGGGCCCAGGGGGCCGCGCTTATGCGTGTCGGCGTGCACACGTTGCCACGCGTCCCGCACCACGCACATATTGCGTTCTGCACCACGCAGACGTTGCGTCACGTAACCGCGATGGGGTCGTGGGTGGCGTGCGTGGGTTCGCGGGGTGGTCGTGGGGTGAGGGAAAAGGGGACGGCGGGGCGCTGGTGCGCCCCGCCGTCGGGGGAGGCGGCTCCCTAGGGGGTGGGAGGGCCTCGGGGAGGGCCGGACTTCGGGCTGGGTCCGGCCTGGTGTTACTGGGTCGCCTTCTCGCGCTTGCGGGAGGCGGCGGGCTTCTCGGACGGGGCGTCGACGGCCTCGTCGGGGTCCGGTTCGCGGCCGGGGGTCGCGAAGTTGAACTTCTCGATCAGGAACTTGAAGAGGAAGTAGTAGATGAAGAAGTAGAGGACGCCGAGTCCGAGGATGAGCGCCAGGCCCTTGGTGTTGCTCTTGCTGGCGTTCAGCAGCAGGTCGATGAGGCCCGCGGAGAAGCCGAAGCCGAGCTGGGCGTGGAGGGCCTCCAGGAGGGCCATCGAGATGCCGGTCAGGACGACGTGCACGGCGTACAGGACGGGCGCGACGAACATGAAGGCGAACTCGATGGGCTCGGTCACGCCGGTGACGAAGGCGGTGAGGGCGGCGGAGATCATGATGCCGCCGACGGCCTTGCGGCGGTGCGGGGGAGCGGCGCGCCACATGGCGAGGGCCGCGCCGGGCAGGCCGAACATCAGGACGGGGAAGAAGCCCGCGAGGAAGCCGCCGGCGTGCGGGTCGCCCGCCAGGTAGCGGTTGATCTCGCCGTGGACGGCGGTGCCGTTGTCGTTGTAGGTGCCGAAGACGAACCAGACCAGCGAGTTCGGGATGTGGTGCAGGCCGAACGGCAGCAGCAGGCGGTTGACGACGCCGTAGACGCCCGCGCCGAGCGCGCCCGCGCCGGTGATCCAGTTGCCGAAGTCGGTCAGCCAGGTGCCGAACATCGGCCAGACGAAGCCGATCACGACGCCGAGGACCAGGGCGGCGACGGCGGTGATGATCGGGACGAACCGGCGACCGCCGAAGAAGGCCAGGTAGGTGGGCAGCTTGACCCGGTAGAAGCGCTGGTAGAGCAGGGCCGCGACGACGCCGATGAGGATGCCGCCGAGGACGTCGGTGGGGTTCTTGGCGCCCCAGTCGATGACCGCGCTGGTCTTGCCGTCCGCCACCTTGTCGATCAGCACGTTCGCCTTGAGCTGCGAGGTGTGCGAGAACATGATCTTCGAGACGTGGTCGAAGACCAGGTAGCCGACGACGGCGGCCAGGGCGGTCGAGCCGTCCGCCTTCTTCGCGAAGCCGATCGCCACTCCGACGGCGAACAGCAGCGGCAGGTTGGCGAACAGGGCGTTGCCGGCCTCGCCGACGATCTCGGCGACGCGGACCCAGCCGAGCCCGTCCGCGCCGAGCATGTCCGGCTGGCCGAAGCGCAGCAGGAGGGCGGCGGCGGGCAGGACGGCGATCGGCAGCATGAGGCTGCGGCCGATCCGCTGCAGGACGGCGAACGCGGCCGACCAGGGCTTGCGCCCGGCCGAGCCCTCCGCCGCGGCGATGGAACTCATCAGGGGTGATTCCTCTCCACGGTCATTTCGGGGTGGTGCCAGCAGCGGGCGGAGCGGCCCGGAGCTGCCGGGGGTCAGGAGCGGGTCGGGGGGTGGCCCAGCGCCGTGTGGACCTGGTAGCGGTCGGCACGGTAGGTGGACACGCCGAGCTCGGCGCAGGTCCCGTTGGTGAAGGAGCGCCTGCGCAGCAGCAGCACGGCGCTGCCCCGGGGGATCTGCAGGTGGCGGGCGTCGGTCGCGTCCGCCAGGCCGGCGTCGATCGTCTGGTCGCCCGCGTCGAAGACCAGCCCGTACACCGCCTCGAGGACGCCGTACAGGGACCGGTCGGCGAGCCGCCGGTCCAGCAGGTCGGGCGCGAGCGATGCGAGGATATGCGCCCTTTCGAGTGCCATGGGCTCGCCGTCGGCGGTGCGCAGCCGCTCGACGACGTGGATCGGGGTGCCGAGTTCGACCTCGAAGGTGCGGGCGAGGCGGGCGTCGGCGGGCACGGTGCGGCGGTCGAGGTCGATCGCGCCAGGACGCATCCCGCGGGCGAGCATGTCCTCGGTGAACGAGACCAGCCGCAGCGGCATCTCGATCTTCGGACGGGCGACGAAGGTGCCCTTGCCGGGCACCCGGTACAGCCGGCCCTCGGAGACGAGCTGGTCGACGCCCTGCCGGACGGTCATCCGCGACAGCCCGTACCGCGCGCACAGCTCGCGCTCGGAGGGTATGGGGGCGTCCACCGGGAGCTCGGCGCTCTCGATCATGTCCAGCAGGATGGCCCTGAGCTGGAAGTACTTCGGGACGGGACTGTTCGGGTCAATGGTCGTCACGGGGATCCTCAGGGGAGCCCGGGCCGATGGCCGGCCGACGGGAGTCCGGATCGACTCGGTATGTACTGGTCTAGTCCGGACTAGACCACAGGATTTCGACGTGTGTCAACTCACAGATGCGTAACGTCCGGATCGCGCCGAGGTCGCCGAAGATCACTTGATTTCGCAGGTCAGCGCGTTGAATGCGGCGGCGTCGAAGCTTCGTGTCGTTCGCGTGAGAAGGGGTGTATGTCCGCTCGCGTCCCGCGCGCGAAGGGCGTGTTCGCTGCCAGCGAAATCCGGATCCATTGCGCTGGGAGGCCGAACCGGGGTAGTGCGCGGCTCCTCAGGTGTCGCTCGCGGTCTCCTCGGGTTCGCGGCCCGGGGTGGGGAGGTTCAGCCGGGTGATGACGAAGTAGAAGATCGCGTAGTAGAGGAAGAAGTAGACGACGCCCATCCCGATGATCAGGGGCAGGTGCCGGGTGTTGCTCTTGGTCGCGTTCAGCAGCATGTCGATGAGGCCCGCGGAGAACGAGAAGCCGAGCTGGGCGTCGAGGGCGGCGAGGACGTACATCGAGACGCCGGTCAGCAGCACGTGGATGGCGTAGAGCAGCGGCGCGACGAACATGAACGAGAACTCGATCGGCTCGGTGACGCCGCAGACGAAGGCGGTCAGCGCGGCCGACACCATCAGGCCGCCGACGACGCCCCTCCTGCCGTGCGGGGCGGCGCGCCAGATGGCCATCGCGGCGCCGGGAAGGCCGAACATCAGGACGGGGAAGAAGCCCGCGAGGAACGTCCCGGCGTGCGGGTCGCCCGCCAGGTACCGGTTGATCTCGCCGTGGATGATCGTCCCGTGGTCGTTGTAGGAGCCGAAGACGAACCAGATCAGCGAGTTGAGGATGTGGTGCAGGCCGAACGGCAGCAGCAGCCGGTTCGCGATGCCGTAGATGCCCGCGCCGGGCGCGCCGAGGCCGGTGATCCAGTCGCCGAAGGAGTCGATCCAGTGGCCGAGCGTCGGCCAGACCAGGCCGAAGGCGACGCCGAGCACCAGGCAGGCGGCGGCGCTGACGATCGGCACGAACCGCCGTCCGCCGAAGAACGCCAGCCACGAGGGCAGCTTGATCCGGTAGAAGCGCTGGTAGAGCAGGGCGACGATGATCCCGACGACGATCCCGCCGAGCACCTGGGTCGGGTTCTTCAGGCCGTACCCGATCACGTCCTTGACCGCGCCGGCCTCCACGACCTTCTGGACCACCGAGTCCTTGAGCGTGGACGAGTGGGCGAACATCGTCTTCGAGACCCGGTCGAAGACCAGGTAGCCGACGACGGCGGAGAGGGCGGTCGAGCCGTCGGACTTCCTGGCGAAGCCGATGGCGACGCCGACCGCGAAGAGGATCGCGAGGTTGTCGAGCAGCGCGCCGCCCGCCGCGGCGAACACCTCGGCGATCCGGTCCCAGCCGAGGCCGTCCTTGCCGAGCAGGTCGTCCTGGCCGAGGCGGAGCAGGATGCCGGCGGCGGGCAGGACGGCGATGGGCAGCATCAGGCTGCGGCCGATCCGCTGCAGCACCGCGAACGTGGCGGACCAGGCGTGCCGCGCGCCGCCCCCGCCGTCTGCCTGCGTGGTCGTGGAACTCATGAGCCGATGGACTCCCCCGAGCGAACACCCTCGCTCTATCGCTTTGCCGCGTGTGTCGGGTATGTTGCGTACTGGTCCAGACCGGACTAGACCAGTCGTGGCAGACACGACCGGCGAACCCGGCGTCACGGAGAGTGCGTCCCGATGGCACAACGTCTGATCACCGCGAACCGCATGATCACTTCCCCCGCGGAGGGTCCTACCCGCGTGGTCTCGCCGGGATACGTCCGGTTCGAGGACGGCGTGATCATCGAGGCGGGAGAGGGCCGCCCGGACGGCGCGGACCTCCACCTCGAGGACGGCGTGCTCGCCCCCGGCCTGGTCGACCTGCAGGTCAACGGCTTCTTCGGGCACGACATGGTGGACGCCGACGAGACCGGCTGGCGGACGGTCGTCGAGCGCCTCCCCGAGACCGGCGTGACCTCCTTCCTGCCGACGTTCATCACCGCGCCCGTCGAGGTCCAGGCCGCGGCGCTGCGCCGCACCCGCGACCTGCTGCCGACGCTGGACGGCCGGGGCACGCGCGTGCTGGGTGTGCACCTCGAGGGGCCGTTCCTGTCGGAGAAGCGCAAGGGCGCGCACAACCCCGCCTACCTGACCGACCCGACGCCCGAGAAGATCGCGACGCTGCTCGAGACCGGGCTGGTCAAGCTGGTCACGCTCGCCCCCGAGCGGGACGGCGCGCTGGACGCGATCCGCACGCTCGTGGAGAACGGCGTGCTGGTCAGCGTCGGTCACAGCGACGCGTCCGCGAGCCAGGTCGCCGCCGCGGCCGGTGCGGGCGCGCGCAAGGTCACCCACATCTTCAACGCCCAGTCCGGGATGAACCACCGCGACCCGGGCGTGGCGGCGCAGGCGCTCGCCGACGACCGGCTGAGCCCCGGCCTCATCCTCGACCTGCACCACGTGTCCGGGACCGTGGCCAGGGTCGTCTTCAACGCCGCGGCCGGACGCGTCGTGCTCGTCACCGACGCCGCGTCCGCCGCCGGGATGCCGCCGGGCACCTACGAGCTGGGCGGCGAACCGATCACCATGCCGGAGCAGGGGCCGCCGCTGCGCGCCGACGGCACCATCGCGGGCTCCGGGCTCCGGCTGGACGACGCCATCGGCAACGCGCTGGCGATCGGCATCGACCTGGTGACGGCCGTGGACGCCGCCACCCGCGTCCCCGCCGACCTCGTCGGACGGCCCGACCTCGGCCGCATCGCCCCCGGCGCGAAGGCCGACCTGGTCTGGCTCGGTCCCGACCATCGCGCGCGTACGACGTGGATCAACGGGCAGGAACTCTTCGGAGGGGGATCATGACCACCAGCCGCATGCGCGCCGAGATCGGTGAGCAGCCCGAGGCGCTCCGGCGCACGATCGAGGCGCTGCTTCCGCGCGTCCCGGAGATCGAGCGGCTCGCCGCCGAGACCCGGCAGGTGCTGTTCATCGCGCGGGGGTCGTCCGACAACGCCGCCGTGTACGGCCGGTACCTGATCGAGTCGCACGCCGGGCGGCTCGCGACGCTCGCCGCGCCCTCGATCGCGACGGCCTACAACCGCAAGCTCGACCTCGACGGCGTGCTGGCCGTGGCGATCAGCCAGTCCGGCAAGACCGAGGAGATCGTCGAGACGCTGGCCTGGGCGAAGGAGTGCGGCGCGCGCACCGTCGCGGTCACCAACGGCCAGGGCTCGCCGCTCGCCGAGGCCGCCGACGTCGCGCTGATCACCCTCGCGGGCGACGAGCTGGCCGTCCCGGCGACCAAGACCTACACCACCCAGCTCGCCGCGCTCGCGGTGCTCGGCCTCGGTCTCGGCATCGGCCAGGACCCGGCCGACCTGCGCCGCGTCCCGGACGAGGTGGAGGGCCTGATCCGGGCCACCGAGGCGTCACCGGCGCTGGGGCGGATCGTCGAGGCCCTCGCGCAGGTGCCGGGCGCGGTCGTGTCCGGACGCGGCATCGCGTTCGGCACCGCGCTGGAGCTGGCCCTGAAGATCAAGGAGGCGTGCTACCTGCACGCGATGGGCCTGTCCTACGCCGACCTGCTGCACGGCCCGATCGCCGTTGTGGACGACCAGACCCCCGCGCTCCTCGTCGCGGCCGAGAACAGCCCCACGCTGTCCGGCACGATCGCGCTCGCCGAGCGTGTGCGCGGCGCGGGCTCCGAGGCGTTCGGGTTCGGCGGCGGCAGCGGCCTCGCGCAGGCGTCCACGGCCGCGCTGCCCGGCCCCGACCTGCCCGAATGGGTCGCCCCGCTCGGCCTCATCGTGCCCGGGCAGATCATGGTCGAGAACCTGGCCCGGCGGCTCGGCATCGACCCGGACGTCCCGCGCGGGCTGAACAAGGTCACCCAGACCGACTGACGCGCAGACCGACTGACGCGCAGACCGACTGACACAGACCGACCGACACGCGGGCGGGCCACCGTACGGCCCGCCCGGCACGACGGACCGACACCGCTCCGACCGGCCCCCGGCCGGTCGCGGCCGGACAAGAGATCGAGAGGAACACCCGCCATGGCCAAGGCCGAGGACATCATCGCGGCGCTGGGCGGCGCCGACAACATCATCGAGATCGAGCCCTGCGCGACCCGGCTCCGCACCGAGGTCAAGGACGGGGGCCTGGTGAACGAGGCTGGCCTGAAGGCCGCCGGCGCGTTCGGCGTCATGCGGTCCGGCTCCGTCGTCCAGGTGGTCGTGGGCCCCGAGGCCGACACGATCGCCACCGACATCGAAGACATCCTCGACTGACCCCGCAAGGAGGACCGATGACACGCGTTCTGTCCCCGGTCGGCGGGCGGGTCGTCGGGCTCGCCGGCGTGCCGGACCCGGTGTTCGCGCAGGCCATGGTGGGCCCCGGCACCGCCGTCGACCCGGCCCGCGAGCCCGGCAAGGCCATCGCCCCGGTCACCGGGAAGATCGTCAAGATGCACCCGCACGCCTACGTGGTGGTGGACGACGAGGGCCACGGGGTGCTGGTGCACCTCGGCATCGACACCGTCCAGCTCAAGGGCGAGGGTTTCGAACTGCTGGCCGCCGAGGGCGACCGGGTGACGGCGGGCCAGCCGCTGGTCGCCTGGGACCCGGCCGCGGTGGAGGCGGGCGGACGCTCGCCGATCTGCGCCGTGGTCGCGCTCGACGCGCCCGCCGAGGCCCTGTCGGACGTCGTGGAGTCCGGCGGCGTCAACCAGGGCGCCGAGCTGTTCGTATGGAGCTGACCAGGCTGCCGGTCCGCGCCGCCGTCTTCGACCTGGACGGCACGCTGATCGACACCGAGCCGCGCAACCGCGTGATGTGGGCGCGGCTCTTCGACGCGCACGGCGTCCCCCACGACGAGGCCGAGCTGGCCTCGTTCGCGGGACGGCGCGGGCGCGAGGTCCTCGGCGACCGCCTGCACCTGTTCCCCGGCCGGACGGTCGAGGAGCTGTTCCACGAGGTGATGGCCTACGGCGCCGACCCGGACATGCCCGTCCCCGAGCCCGTCCCGGGCGCGGTCGAGCTCGTCCGGGCGCTGCGCGGGCTCGGCGTCCCGACCGCGGTCGTGACGTCCGGGATCAGCGGCTACGCCCACGACCTGCTGGACGTGCTGGGCGTCCTGGAGCTGATGGACCTGATCGTGACCGCCGACGACGTCGTCGTCGGCAAGCCCGATCCCGAGGGCTACCTGGCCGCCGCGCGCGGCCTGGGCGTCCCGCCGGACGAGGCCGTGGCGTTCGAGGACGCGCCCGCGGGCGTGGCCGCCGCGCGGGACGCGGGTATGACCGTCGTGGGGATCACCACGACGCAGCCGTCCGCCGCGCTGCGCGCCGCGCAGCACGTGGTGGCCGATCTGCGGCAAGTGACCGTGACTCCCGGACCCGAACTGCGGATCCGGGACACCGAGGAGAAGAAGGACCAGTGAGCGAGCGCAAGGTCAAGATCGAGTCCAAGGTGGGGCTGCACGCGCGCCCGGCCGCGCTGTTCGTGCAGACCGCGGCCAAGGCGCCGGGCGACGTCACCGTGGCCAAGACCGGCGGCACGCCGGTGAACGCCAAGAGCATCCTGGCCGTGCTCGGTCTGGACGCCAGGCACGGCGAGGAGATCGTGATCTCCGCCGACTTCGACGGCGCGGACGAGCTCCTGGGCACGCTGGAGGCGCTGCTGTCCACGCCCGAGCCCGAGAATGCCTGAGCGGGGGAACGCCGCCGAGTCAGGCGCCGGGACCTCCGGCGACTCCGTGGAACTGAGCGGGGCGGGGGTGAGCCCGGGCGTCGGGTTCGGCCCGGTGCGCGGGATCGCCGGGGCCGTCCCCGAGCCGTCCGCCGACGTCCTGCCCGCCGGTGACGCCGAGGCCGAGACGGCCGCGGCGCTCGCCGCGCTCGCCGCCGTCGCCGATGACCTGGAGGCGCGCGGCGTCGTCGCCGCCGAGGTCGGGAACAAGGACGGCCAGGACGTCCTGAACGCGCAGGCGCTCATGGCCCGCGACCCCGGCCTCGCCGACGGCGTCAGGGCCAAGGCGGGCGAGGGCCGCGCGGCGGCCCGCGCGGTGTTCGAGTCGTTCGGCGTGTATCGCGAGCTGCTCGCGGGCGCGGGGGAGTACCTCGCCGCCCGCGTCACCGACCTCGACGACATCCGGGACCGCACGGTCGCCCGCCTGCTCGGCCTGCCGATGCCCGGCGTGCCCGAGTCGGACGAGCCGTTCGTGCTGGTCGCGCGGGACCTCGCGCCCGCCGACACCGCCGTGCTCGACCCGGCCAAGGTCGTCGCGTTCGTCACCGAGGAGGGCGGCCCGACCAGCCACACCGCGATCCTCGCCCGCACCATGGGCGTGCCCGCGGTCGTCGCGCTGCCCGGCGCCACCGACCTCGCCGACGGGACGCTCGTCCTGGTGGACGGCCAGGCCGGGACGGTCGTGGTGAACCCGCCGCGTGCGGCCGTGTCCGCCGCGCGCTACGCCGCCGCCGCCCGGGCCACCGTGCTCGCGCGCGCGACCGGCCCGGGGCGGACCAAGGACGGCCATCCGGTGCCGTTGCTGGCGAACATCGGCGGGCCCAAGGACGTCCCGGCGGCGGTCGAGAACGGCGCCGAGGGCGTCGGCCTCTACCGCACCGAGTTCCTCTTCCTCGACCGCGCGACCCCGCCGTCCGACGAGGAGCAGGAGCGCGCGTACCGCGAGGTCCTGGAGGCGTTCCCCGGCGGGCGTGTCGTCGTGCGCGCCCTGGACGCCGGGGCCGACAAGCCGCTGGCGTTCCTCCCGCCGCCCGGCGCGGAGCCGAACCCGGCGCTCGGCGAGCGCGGCCTGCGCATGCTGCGCCGCCACCCGGACGTCCTGGCGGCCCAGCTGTCCGCGCTGGCCCGCGCCGCGTCCGGGCAGGCAGCGAAGCTGCAGGTCATGGCCCCGATGGTGACCGACGCCGAGGAGGCCGCGTTCTTCGCCGCCGCCTGCCGGGACGCCGGGATCGAGCACCCGGGCGTCATGATCGAGGTCCCGGCGGCGGCGCTGCGCGCCGGCGACCTGGCGTCCGAGGTGGAGTTCTTCAGCCTCGGCACCAACGACCTCACCCAGTACGCCTGCGCCGCCGACCGGCAGATCGGCGGCCTCGCCCACCTCCAGGACGCGTGGCAGCCCGCCGTCCTGGACCTGGTCGCGTCCGCCGCGTCCGCTGGGATCCCCTGCGGCGTGTGCGGCGAGGCGGCGGGCGACCCCGTGCTGGCGTGCGTCCTGGTCGGCCTGGGCGTCACGTCGCTGTCGATGAGCGCGCCGTCGCTGCCGCTCGTCCGCGCGGCCCTCGCCCACCACACGCTGGACGAATGCCGCGAGGCCGCCGAGGCCGCGCGCGGTTCCCGCTCCGCAGGGGAGGCGAGGCAGGCCGCCCGCGGGGCACTGCCCGCTTTGGCGGACCTCGGTCTCTGACCGGTCAAAAGGCGGGGGCACCGCTCATCCGAACGGTGCCCCCGCCTTCGTCATGCCCGGCCCCGCCCGGTCGGGTTCAGTAGGAGACGCCCGCGCCGACGGGCTGCCCGGCGACCGGGACGGGGAGCTTCGCCGTCGGCTTGACCTGCCCGGACAGGACGCGTGCGAGCGCGGTGATCGCGGGCCCGGTGGACGAGTAGGTCGCGACCAGCGCCTTCGCCGTGCGGGCCCTGTCCAGGTCGTAGGGCGAGCCGAGCGCGGCGACGACGGTCGGCTTGGACGCCAGGGAGCGGGCGCTCGCGGCGGTGCTGGCCGCGCCCCGGTTCAGCGTCGTGAGCACCGCGACGTCCGCCTGCCCGAGCGAGTCGGCCGTCTTCGCGCCCGCCGCTCGCAGCGCGGCGCCGATCTGGCCGCTCTTCGGGCCGGTGACGAAGACCGTGCGGCCCTTCAGCGGCAGGGTGTTCCCGTCGTTGCGGACGACCGTCACCCCGTGCTCGGCGACGCTGCGCGCGAGCGCGTGGTGCTCGGAGGTGTTCACCTGGCCCTCCGCCTTGGCCGGGTCGACCTGCGTGCCCCGGAACAGGCCGCGGCGCTCCTTCAGCCGCAGGATCCGCGCCACCGCGTCGTCCAGCCGGGCCTGGGGGATCTTGCCGGACTTGGCCGCCTTCAGCACCGCCTTGTACGCGACGGGCAGGCTCGGCGGCATCAGCAGCTGGTCGGCGCCCGCGTTGATCGCGCGGACCGGCACCGACCGGTCGCTGTACTTCTCCCGGACGCCCTCCATCTGGAGCGAGTCGGTCACGATCACGCCCTGGAAGCCCAGCTTCTCCCGCAGCAGCCCGGTCAGGACGTTCCTGGACAGCGTCGCGGGGTCGCCGCTGTCGTCCAGCTTGGGCACCACGATGTGCGCGGACATCACGGCGTCCGCGCCCGCGGACTCGAACGGCGGCGCGTCCAGGCGTTCCCAGGTGGCCCTGTCGTGCCTGATCACCGGCAGTCCGGTGTGGCTGTCGGTGGCGGTGTCGCCGTGCCCGGGGAAGTGCTTGGCCGTGGCGGCGACCCCGGCCTGCTGGTATCCGGCGACGGCCGCGCGCGTCATCCGCGCGACGAGCGCGGGATCGGCGCCGAACGAGCGGATGCCGATCACCGGGTTCGCCGGGTTGACGTTGACGTCGGCGTCCGGGGCGTAGTTCTGGTTGATGCCGACCGCGCGCAGCTCGGCCCCGGTCGCCTGCGCCGCGGCCTGGGCGTCCGCCGGACGGTGGGACGCGCCGAGCGTCATGTTCCCGGGGAAGCGGGTCACGAACGGCGTCCGCGACACGATGCCCTGCTCCTCGTCCACCCCGATCGTCAGCGGGATCTTGGACGCCTTCTGCAGCGCGTTGGACAGCTTGGCGGTGGACCGCGGCGTCCGCAGGTTCTCCGGGAAGTAGATGACGCCGCCCACGTGGTACCGGCGGACCATCTCCCGGCCCTGGGCCGCGTCGCCCACCGTGGGGACGAACAGCTGGCCGACCTTCTCGGCGGGGGTCAGCCTGGCGACGTACCCGGGGATCCAGTCCGGCTTCGCCGCCGGGGACGCCTTCGGGGCGGACTCCGTGCCGCTCTTTCCGGCCTCTGCGTCTCCACCGCATCCGGCCAGCGTGGCGGCCAGCGTGGCGGACAGGGCCGCGACCAGCGCGACCCCGCCGGGGAAGGAGGGTTGTGAAGCGCGCACAGTACTCCCGAAGCCGTGACCAGTCCGTGATCTGACTCCGGCGACGGTAGCCGGAGCGTGGCGCGCTGTCCAAGACCACGGTGGGTCACGGGGCCCGCGTCACAGGCCCGGCCTCAGGGCCCCGGGGCTACCGCCGGGCCCTCCCGGCCCCCTTCGGTCTCGGATCGACGGACGGCGGCGGCGTCCTGCCCGGTCCCCGCCCGGGTGCACCGGCCGCTCCCGGACGGCCGGACGGCGGCGGCGCGAGGTGGACCGGGACGCGGCTGTCGGTCCAGTCGCGGACGGTCCCGGTGAACGCGGGCTCGTCGAACGCCTGGACGGGCAGCGAACCGGAGACCCTCGCCATGAACGCGTGCCAGATCACCGTGGGGGCGTCCTCGCCGGAGATCGGGCGGCGCGCGGCGTCCCGCAGCGTCCGGCCGCGGGTGTCGGCCATCATCACCGCCGTCGACAGGTTCGGGACGTACCCGACGTACCAGGCGGCGCGATTGTGGTCGGTGGTGCCGGTCTTGCCCGCGCTCACCCGTCCGGGCAGCGCGGCGCGGCGTCCGGTGCCCTCGGTGACCGTCCGGCGCATCGCCCAGTTGACCTGCGCGGACTGCTCGCGGCTCAGGACCCGCGCGCCCGTCCGCGTCCAGGGCAGCGGGACGTCGTGGCCGGACGCGTCCACGACGCGCGTGACCAGGTGCGGGGTGATCGCGATGCCGCCGTTGGCGAACGCCGCGTAGGCGGCGGCCTGCCGCACCGCCGGGATCGTGGGGATGCCGAGCGTCACGCCCGCCTGCGCCCTGTACGGCCGCAGGGCCTGCTCGGGGACGCCGAGGTCCTCGGCCATCCGGACGACGTTCCCGATCCCTGTCTCGAAGGCCAGTTTCATATAACCGGTGTTCACCGACAGGGCCGTCGCGCGGCCGAGGTCCACCGGGCCGAGCGACCCGATGTGCTCGTCGTTCTTGATCTTCATGCCGGGCGCCGTCATCGGTGTCAGCTCCCCGTCGGGGGCGAAGTTCAGCGGCGAGGTTCCGTACACCCGCGACCGGACGGCGGTGCCGCGCCGCACCGCCGCCGCCAGGACGAACGGCTTGAACGTCGACCCCACCTGCGCGACCGGGTTGAACACGGAGTCGTACTGGCTCCGCGCCGGATCCCCGCCGTAGAACGCCCGGACGGCGCCGTCCTTCGGATCGACCGCCACCAGCCCGCCGCGCACCGACGCGGCCCAGCGCGACTCGCCCGCGCCGCGCACGGCGTCCCCGGCGGCCCGCATCCAGCCGTCGTTCAGGGCGGTGTGGATGCGCATCCGGCCGTTGACCACGCTCTGCGCGGGGATCCCGGCGGCCTCCAGCTCCTCCAGGACCCGCTGCCGGACGAACGTCGCCTGCCCGCTGACCCCGACGCCCTGCCATTCCCGGACGGTCCGGGGGAACCGCTGGGCGTCCGCCTGGCTCCGGCTGAGCCTGCCCATCGCGACCATGCCGTCCAGGACGTAGCGCCAGCGGTAGCGCAGCGCCCGGGCCGGGGCGTCGTTCCCCTGCGTCCGGAAGTACGCCGGGCGCTGGATCATCGCCGCCAGCAGCGCCGCCTCGGCGACCGACAGCTGCCACACGTCCTTGCCGAAGTAGGCCCGCGCCGCCGCCTGCACGCCGGACGTCTGCCGCCCGAAGTAGATGGTGTTGAGGTAGAGGTCGAGGATCCGGTCCCGGTTCCGCTGCCGGGCGAGCTTGACGGAGATCAGGATCTCCTTGACCTTGCGTCCCATCGTCCGCCGCCGGCTCAGGCCCTTGTAGTAGTTCCGGGCGAGCTGCTGGGTGATCGTCGACCCGCCCTGCGTGTCCCCGCCGGACGCGTTGTTCCACAGCGCCCGGAACGTTCCGGTCATCGACACCCCGTGCCCGGTGTAGAACCCCCGGTCCTCGGCGGACAGCACCGCCCACCGCACCCGGTCCGGGATCTGGTCGTGCCGGACCGTCTCCCGGTTGGCCCCGAACCGGAGGATCGGCCTCCGGCCGTCGTCGAAGTACACCGTCGACCCCTCGTCGGTCACCCCGCGCTGGGGCTCGGTCGGCAGGGGCGTCGTCACATAGAGCCCGGTGACCCCGCCGACGACCAGGACGAGCAGGGCCGCCACCACCCCCAGGCAGACCTGCGCCCACCGCCTCCGGGGCACCAGCCGCCCGGCGACGCGTCCTCTCCGCTTGGCCCGCCTGCGACGCCCGGACTTGCCCGGCACACCCGGCGGGGCCGTGGCCTGGGCCGCGCCGTCCGGCTGGGCCGGAGCCGTGGTCGCGCCTGGGGGATTCGGCGGATCGGGGGGTGTGCTCGGGGCGGGCCTGTCCGCCCTGCCCGACGGCACACGCTGGACAGGGGGGTTCGGCTGACGGCGCACGTCAGGGGACCTCGATCGTCGGAACCGGAGTTCGCCGCCGTCCGAGGCCTGGCGCGGTGTGCCCGGAGGAGAGACTGCGGGCAGGGGGAGACGATCCCGTTTCAGGAGGCGAGGAGAGATCTCACCGGGCCTGAGGGGACGCCCCCTTCGTCCTCGAGAAGGACGCGTGGGGCCGGACGGCGCTGCACAGGAAACTGCGCAGCCATGCGGAGGTCGCCACGTTCGTGGCCGGCGCGGTCAGCCGGGACCGTCGCCGAGGCCCCCAGTCTAAGCATGATCATCCGGGGACGCGCAAACGGGACCGAAGCTCCAGGTGAGTGAGCGCTCACTCACCTGGAGTGGCGAAAATGGCACGTTCCAGCGGAGAAGGGGGCGTCGGCGCGGGGCGGAGGGGCTACTCCGGAGGTGGGAATCCCAGCCGCCGCATCGCCAGGGACGCGGCCCCGACGGCGCCGTCGCCCGCGCGCCGCGGGTCGGCGCCGAAGCGGAGCCGCAGTCCCGTGCGGACGGCGTCGGCGACCGGGCCGTCCCGCAGCACCGAGCCGTGCATGACGACCGGGGCGGCCGGGTCGGTCAGCGCGGCGCGGACGGCGTCCACGTCGCGCAGCAGCCACTCGGCGGCCTCCTCGGTGATCCGGCGCGCCACCGCGTCCCCCGCGGCGGCCGCGGCGGCGACGACCGGGCCCAGCCTGCCGAGGGCCGCGGGCGGGCGGCCGTAGACCTCCTTGATGATGGCCTGCGCGAGGGCGGGGTTCTGGGGGAGGCGCGGCGCCGGCCCGCGGGCCAGCGTCGTGGTGCCGCCCGCGACGGCCGACGCCCCGTTGACGGCCGCCCCGGCGAAGGCCAGGGCGGGCGCGGGGGTCGCGGCGGGACGGTGTTGGGTGCGCTGATGGCGGGGGGTCACGGCGCCCAGTTCTGCCAGCACGGCCTGGCCGAGCAGTGCCCGCGGCACCGACTCGGTGAGCAGGGTCGGGCGGCTGCGGCCGTCCAGCGCGGCGAGCGCTGCGCGCACCGCCTCGCGTCCGAGCCACACCGCCGACCCCTCGTCCCCGACGAGCCAGCCGTAGCCGTCTGCGCGGCGCACGATCGTGCCGTCGCTGATGACCGCGGCGCCCGCGCCGGTGCCGGAGAACACCACGATGCCCTTGGGGGCGCTGGTGCCGGCCGCGAACGCCACGGCGATGTCGGTCACGACGGCGGGGGATCCGCGCAGGCCGCAGGACTGCCAGGCGCGCCGGGCGGCCGAGACCGCCGCGGGACGTCCGGCCGAGCCGGCGCCCGCGATCCCGAACACGCCCGTGAGGACGAGAGATCGGTCCACGTCGCCGAGGGCCTCACTCAGGGCCGTGGTGAGGGCACCCGCGGTGTCGCCTCCGGAATTCGGGTTCGCGCCGGGGCCGGTTCCGGTCCCGGCCGGCGCTCCCCCGAGAGTCAGCAGTACACAGCGGGTCTTCGTGCCACCCGCGTCTATGCCGATCACGTAAGGACCGGCCAAATGGGTCAACACATGGCGACCGTAGCCGTTTCTACCGTTGACGGAACATCGCGGGGGTAAGAAAATTCCTTACATGAGGAAACCCACCGGCTCAGAGTCGGGGAGTAGTGGGGGTGGGGCGACCCGGGAGACAGCACGGGACGAGGCGACGTCGCAGACGCCGCTGAGCACCGTGGTGCGGGTGCGGTCGCTGCTGCCCTCGCTTCCACCGGCGGAGCGCAGAGTCGCGCAACGCGTCATCGACGATCCCGAGGGGGTCGCGAACTCGACCATCACCGAACTCGCCCAGAACTGCGGCACCTCCGAGACCACGGTCATCAGGTTCTGCCGGGCGATCGGGTTCCATGGTTATCCAGAGCTGCGGTTGACCCTCGCGACGGAGGCGGGGAGGGCCCAGAGCGCCACCGGCGGACGGGTCATCGGCAGCGACATCAGTCCGGACGACTCCCTTGAGCAGATCGTGGAGAAGGTCACCTTCGCCGACGCCCGCGCCGTCGAGGAGACGGCGTCCCAGCTCGACATCAAGATGCTCGAGCAGGTCGTCGACGTCATCGTGGCCGCCGACCGCGTGGACGTCTACGGGGTGGGCGCCAGCGCCTTCGTCGCCCTGGACTTCCAGCAGAAGCTCCACCGCATCGGGAGGAACTGCTACGCCTGGTCCGACGCCCACATCATGCTCACCAGCGCCGCGCTGCTGGGCCCGGGGGACGTCGCGGTCGGGATCTCGCACACGGGCGCGACGGTGGAGACCATCGACGCGCTGGAGGTCGCCAAGAGCAAGGGGGTCACCACGGTAGCTCTGACCAACTTCCCCAAATCGCCCATCGCCGACGTCGCCGACCTCATCCTGACGACGGCCGCGCGGGAGACCACGTTCCGATCGGGGGCGACGGCCAGCCGGCTGGCGCAGCTGACGGTGGTCGACTGCGTGTTCGTCGGGGTCGCGCAGCGCACCTTCGGCTCTACCCGAAAGGCCCTTGAGGCCACGTTCGAGGCGGTCCGCGGCCGGACCGTGCGACCCGACCGGAGGCGTCGGTGATCGAGGTTGACCTGCCCACCGAGGGCCGCAACCCGCGGACCCTCGACGTCGACACCCTCCCCACCCTGGAGGTGCTGCGCCGCATCAACGCCGAGGACGCCACCGTCCCCGCCGTCGTCGCGGCCGTCCTGCCCGAGCTCGCCGTCCTGGTCGACCTCGCCGTGGAGTCGTTGCGGCGCGGCGGCCGGGTGCACTACTTCGGCGCGGGCACCTCGGGACGCCTGGCCGTGCTGGACGCGGCGGAACTGCCGCCGACGTTCGGCATGTGGAACCGGGTCGTCGCCCACCACGCGGGCGGCCCGGGCGCGTTCACCCAGGCCGTCTCCGAGGTCGAGGACGACGTGGACCTCGGCGCGTCCGACGCCGCCGCGGTCCAGCCCGGCGACGTCGCGATCGGCGTCGCCGCGTCCGGACGCACCCCCTACGTGATCGGCGCCCTGCGCGCGGCCGCGGCCGCCGGGGCGCACACCGCCCTCATCTCCTGCAACCCCAAGGCTCCGTTCGGCGACGAGGTCGCCGTCCACATCCCGCTGGCCACCGGACCCGAGGTGATCAGCGGCTCGACGAGGATGAAGGCGGGCACCGCCACCAAGCTGGTGCTCAACTCGTTCTCCACCACGCTCATGATCAGGCTGGGCCGGACCTACTCCAACCTGATGGTCAGCGTGAACGCCCTCAACGCCAAGCTCCGGGCCCGCCTCGTCCGCATCCTCACCGAGGCGACCGGAATGGACTCCGCATCCTGCGCCGCGGCGCTGGCCGAGGCCGGCGGCAACACCCGCGTGGCCCTGGTCAGCCTGCTCGGCGAGGTTCCCGCCGACCGCGCCACCGTCCTCCTGGAGGAGAGCGACGGCGGCGTCCGCGAGGCCCTCCAGCGCCTCCAGTCGGCCTAGCCGGCACCGGCCGGCGGGGGTTCGCAGCAGCCCCCGCACCCGCTGCGGCCCCCGGCCGGCCGGGCCTCCGGCTCCGCGTCCCCGCCCGAACGGACGCGGAGCCGGAGGCTCCCGGCCTGCTCCGAGCCGGAGGCTCCCCGACAGCTCAGCCAGATGCCCCAGGCTGCTCGAAGGCGCGCGGGGGTTGGGCCCGCCCGGGCCGGTTCAGGGGGGAAGCCGACCGGGTCAGAGGGGGTTCCTGCCTAGACTGAGGCGGATATGACCGAGCTGACGGTCCGGGAGGACGTCCCGGGCGCCGGGACCGCCGGGCCGCCGAAGACACGCGCGGCGCGGTCGCGCGCGTTCGCCCGGACGCACTGGATCTTCCTGTCGCTGCTGGGAGCGGGCGTCCTGCTGCGCGGCACGGCGATGCTCGGTTACCGCTGGGTGATGTGGTTCCCGGACTCCAACGACTACCTGTCGGGGGCCGTCAACCTCAACCCGAACCTGGTTCGGCCGAGCGGGTACTCGCTGTTCCTGTGGCTGGTCAAGCCGCTGCAGAGCCTGGCCGCGGTGTCGCTGCTCCAGCATCTCATGGGGCTCGCCGTCGCGGTCATGGTCTACGTCCTCGCCCGCAGGGCGCGCGCGCCCCGGTGGCTGGCGGCCCTGGCGACCGTCCCCGTCCTGCTGGACGGCAACCAGGTGCAGCTCGAGCACATGCTCATGTCGGACACGCTGTTCGGCTTCCTGGTCATGGCGGCCGTCACGGTCCTGCTCCTGCGCGCGACCGGACGCCGGACGCTCGTCCTCGCGGCGGCGGGCGGGCTGCTGCTCGGCCTCGCGACGATCACCCGGTCGGCGGGCCTGCCGCTGCTCGTGGTCGCGGCGTTCGTGATGGTCGTCCGGCGGACGGGCTGGCGGACCCTGGTGGCCATGGCGGTCGCGGGCGTGATCCCGATCGTGGCCTACTCGTCCTGGTTCGCCGCCGACCGCGGGGACTTCACGATGACCCGCAGCACCGGCGTCTTCCTGTACGGACGCGTCGCGCCGTTCGCCGACTGCAAGAAGATGGACGTGCCGGTCGAGCAGATGGCGCTGTGCCTGTCGAGCGACCCGAAGCACCGGTCCGTCCGCGAGTCCTACATCTGGGGGCCGCGCGCGCCGCGCTACCGCGTCGAGGCCACCGGCTTCACGCCCGAGGGCGAGCGGCTGGCGTTCGACTTCGCCGTCCGCGCGATCACCCACCAGCCGGGCGACTACGCCCAGGTCGCCCTGACCGACCTCGGCCGGACGTTCCGCTGGGACCACCCCGCCTTCCCGGACCGGACGACCTACGAGCACTACCTGTTCGGCCCGAAGACCTTCAACCCCGACCCGACGGCCGAGCCGTACGTGCGCGCCTACGATCCCGGCTACACGCCGACCAGGGCGACCGGCCCGTACGCGTCCTTTCTGGGCGGCTACCAGAAGGTCGCCTACCTGCCCGGCACCCTGGTGGGCGTGATCACGCTCGGCGGCCTGGTCCTCATGGTCCGTCGCCGCCGCTGGGACGCCCTGCTGCCCTGGCTGATCGGGACGACCCTGATCGTCGTCCCGTCGCTGACCGCGCAGTTCGACTACCGGTACGTCCTTCCCGCCGTCCCGCTGATGTGCCTGGCCTTCGTGCTGGCCGTCCGTCCGGCGGCGCCCGGGGAGACCGTGGAGCCGATGCGACTTCCCGGACGAATCAGACGTCTCCTAGCATCGAAGGTGTGACCCCCCGAGCTGTGATCATCGACTGGGGCGGGGTGCTGACCTCCCCGCTCGACCAGGCCGTGGACGCCTGGCTGGCCGCCGACCGCATCGACGCGGACGGCTACCGGACCGTCATGCGGGCCTGGGTGAAGCAGGCGTACGACGGCGCGGGCCTCAACCCCATCCACGGCCTGGAGGACGGCTCGCTCGACCCCGCCGAGTTCGAGCGCCTTCTCGCCGCCGAGCTCCGCACGGTCGACGGCGGCCCGGTCGCCGCGCCCGGCCTCATCGAGCGGATGTTCGCAGGATTCGCCCCGGTCGAGGAGATGTACGCGCTGCTCCGGGAGGTCCGCGAGAGCGGCGTCCGGACGGCCCTGCTGTCCAACTCGTGGGGGAACGCCTACCCGCGCGACCGCTGGTCCGGGCTCTTCGACGCCGTGGTGATCTCCTGCGAGGTCGGCCTGCGCAAGCCCGACGAGGCGATCTTCCGGCACGCGGTCGGACGGCTCGGCCTCGCCCCGGGCGAGTGCGTCTTCATCGACGACATCGTCCACAACACCCGGGCCGCCGAGGCGCTCGGCATGCACGGCGTCCACCACACCGGCGCGGACGACACCCGCGCGGCCCTGGCGTCCCTCGGACTGCTCCCCTGACCTGCGGTGTGGCACACTGACGGGGTCATGCGCGTCTATCTGCCGTCCACGCTCGCCGACCTCGCGCGGGTCCACAGGGACCGTGAGGCCGGCCCCGCTCCGATGATCGGCTACGCGGTCACGCCGGCGCTCCGCGAGTGGTACTCCGCCGCTGACATCGAGGAGCTGGAGTACGCGGCGATGACGGCCGCGGCGCGCGCCTCGCTGCGGCTGCTCTCCGTCGATCCGGAGGGCGCCCCGCGCCGCGTGGTGCTGGCCGCCGAGGTCCCGGACGCGTCGGTCCGCCCGCTCGGCGACGAGGACGAACCCGCCCGGGTCGAGATCACCGCCGCCGTCCCCTGGAAGAAGATCGCGTCCGGCCACGTCGACGACGCGGAGGCCGAGGCCGACGTGCGCGCCGCCGCCCGGGCCGTGCCCGCCGCCGACGCGGGCGACGACGACGCGTCCTTCACCGTGGACGGCGCCGAGGGCCACGAACTCCTCTGGTACGCCACCCAGGAACTCCGCGACCTGCTCTGACGCGTCCCGGCGGCGCCGCGCGGAAGGCGGCGAAACCGCGTAGGGCCCCGGCGGGACGGGTAGATCTCCGGCCACTGACGACGATGTCGGAGATCAGGGAGTTTTCCATGGACGCCGTCACGAACGTGCCGGTCCCGGTGAACGAGCCGGTGAAGGGGCACGCGCCGGGGAGTCCGGAGCGGGCCGCGCTGGAGGCGCGGATCAAGGAGCTCGGCGGCGAGCACGCCGAGCTGACCATGACGATCGGCGGTGAGCGGCGGCTCGGCGGCGGTGAGCCGATCCCGGTCGTGGAACCGCACCGCCGGGCACACGTCCTCGGCACGATGGGCAACGCGACGCCCGCCGACGTGCGCGCCGCCGTGGACGCCGCCCGCGAGGCGGCCCCCGCGTGGCGGGCGCTGGCGTTCGAGGACCGCGCGGCGGTCTTCCTGAAGGCGGCGGACCTGCTGTCCGGGCCGT
Organism: Actinomadura oligospora ATCC 43269; assembly: GCF_000518265.1. Taxonomy (GTDB): domain Bacteria; phylum Actinomycetota; class Actinomycetes; order Streptosporangiales; family Streptosporangiaceae; genus Spirillospora; species Spirillospora oligospora. The sequence continues at coordinate 367,872 of NZ_KI912410.1, forward strand.
GGCGGGCGACGCTGAACGCGGCGACGATGCTCGGCCAGTCCAAGTCGGTGCAGCAGGCGGAGATCGACTCGGCCGTCGAGCTGATCGACTTCTGGCGGTTCAACGTGGCGTTCGCGCGGGAGCTGCTGGCGACCCAGCCGATCAGCTCGCCGGGCGTGTGGAACCGGATGGAGTACCGGCCGCTGGAGGGGTTCGTCCTCGCGATCACGCCGTTCAACTTCACCGCGATCGCGGGGAACCTGCCGACCTCGCCCGCGCTGATGGGCAACACGGTGGTGTGGAAGCCGTCGCCGACACAGCAGCTCGCCGCGCACCACACCCTGCGGCTGCTGGAGGCGGCCGGGCTGCCGCCGGGGGTGATCAACCTGGTCACCGGGGACGGCGCGGCCGTCTCGGAGGTCGCGCTCGACCATCCGGACCTCGCCGGGATCCACTTCACCGGCAGCACCCGCACGTTCCAGCACCTGTGGCGGACGGTCGGGCAGAACATCGCCGACTACCGCGCCTACCCGCGCCTGGTCGGCGAGACGGGCGGCAAGGACTTCGTGGTCGCGCACCCGTCCGGCGATGTGGACGTCCTGAAGACCGCCCTGGTCAGGGGCGCGTTCGAGTACCAGGGGCAGAAGTGCTCGGCGGCCTCGCGCGCCTACGTCCCGCGGTCGCTCTGGACCCGGATGAGGGACGACTTCGTCGCCCAGGTCGAGTCGCTGACCATGGGGAACGTCGCCGAGGACCTGAACCTGTTCATGGGCGCGGTGATCGACGAGCGGGCGTTCGCCAAGCACACCGCCGCGCTCGACCGGGCCCGCGCGTCCGGCGCGATCGAGGTCGTGACCGGGGGACGCGCGGACGACTCGGAGGGCTGGTTCGTCCAGCCGACCATCCTGACCTGCGCCGATCCCGACGACGAGATCTTCACGACCGAGTACTTCGGCCCGATCCTCGGCGTCCACGTGTACGAGGACGGCGACTACGACGCGATGCTGCGGCAGATGGAGGGCGTCGCGCCGTACGGGCTCACCGGGGCGATCGTCGCGCAGGACCGCGCGGCCATCGCGGCGGCGACGGAGCGGCTCAGGTTCGCGGCGGGCAACTTCTACATCAACGACAAGCCGACCGGGGCCGTGGTCGGGCAGCAGCCGTTCGGCGGGGCGCGCGCGAGCGGCACCGACGACAAGGCCGGATCGATCCTCAACCTGACCCGCTGGGTGAGCGCGCGGGCGCTCAAGGAGACCCTCGTCCCGCCCGTCGACCACCGTTATCCGCACATGGGCTGACGGGTAAGATATAGCCATTGAGCTGGTAAAACGCGGATCCAGGGGGTGTTGTGCGGCGAGCTGCGGGGGCGGCGCTCGCCGGGCTGGCGGTCGCGGGGCTGGCGGCCGTCCTCACCACCCCCTGGGACGAGCGCGGGCAGGGCCCGGTGGACGCCGCGCAGGCCGCCTCGCACCTGAGGGTGTCCGCCGATCCGGCGGCGCGCGCCGTCGGCGCCGACCGGCTGACGGCGGGCGGCCGGTACAGCTACGCCTTCACCGTCGCCAACGCCGGTGACCGTCCCGTCCGGGGCCTGGTCGCGCGCAGCGAGAAGATCGTCGGCGGACGCGCCGGGACGGCCATGCGCGTCGAGTCGGTGAGCGATCCGTCCTGCCACCGGGTCGAGCGGGTGATCTGCAGCTTCCCGACGCTGGAGGCGGGGGAGCGGCGCACCGTCGAGGTGGTCGGCACGACGTCGGGGAGCCGCCGTCCCGGGGACGTCCTGCGCATCAACACCTACCTGGCGACGTTCGCGCCCGGAGCGCGCGGCCAGGTGTCCTACGACGTGCTCGGAAGCCCGGTGTCCACGGTGACCACGTTCGGCTAACCTCGCGCCCATGCGTACGACGAACCGCCTGGTGCTCTGGAACGTGGACCACACTCTCGTGGATGTCGGGCGGGTCACCCGGGACGCCTACGCCGAGGCGTTCCGGCGCACCACGGGCCGTCCCCTGGTCCGGCTCGCTCCCACCCCCGGACGCACCGAGTCGGAGATCATCTTCGAGACGCTGGCGTTCAACGACATCGTCACGACCGACGATCATCTCCCCGCGTTCGTCGCCGCCCTGACCGAGGCGTTCGCGGCCCGCCGCGCCGACCTCACCACGCACGGACGCGTCCTCCCGGGCGCGCACGAGGCCGTGACCGCGCTGTCCCGGCTGCCGGGCACCGTCCAGTCCGTCCTCACGGGGGCGATCCAGCCGAACGCGGAGCTGAAGCTGAGCGAGCTGGGCCTGGCCGGCTTCCTGGATCTCGTAGCGGGCGGCTACGAGAACGGCGTCTACTCCAAGGCGGCTCTGCTGGAGCTCGCGCGCACGCGCGCGGGGGATCGGCATGACGCGACGTTCGGTGAGAAGCAGACGGTCTACCTCGCCGACCACCCCCGCGACATCCAGGCCGCGCACATCGCCCGGTCCCCGATCATCGCCGTCGCCACCGGCAGCGCCACGGCTGCCGAGCTGCGCTCTGCGGGGGCCGACGCCGTCCTGTCCGATCTGACCGACACCGACGCGGTCATCCGCGCCGTCGTGGAGCTCACCGGATCCGCCTGACCCTCCAGAATCCGCCTCGCCGTCCAGAATCCGCCTGAACCTCCGCTGATGTGGCGTCATGGGGTCGGCCGACGCACCTGAGCCCCGGATATGTGGGCCGTCCACACCCTCGCAGGGGAATCGTCCGAGGTCGTGAGGGTTGCGCCGGACGGTTCCGGGGTCCGATCCTGGGGTACGCCCCCGCCAGGTGGCGGGGCTGGAGGGGAGTTTTCGCATGTCCCAGCAGGTGCCCGAGGGTCTTCCGCTCTGGCGGCCGTCCGAAGGGGTGGTGGCCGACGCGCGTGTGACCCACTACCGGAACTGGCTGAGGGACAGGGGCGTCGCGACCGAGTCCTACGCGGATCTCTGGAAGTGGTCCACGGCCGAGATCGACGCCTTCTGGGACTCGATCTGGGAGTACTTCGGCGTCCTCGGCGAGCGTGGTGAGGGCCCGGTCCGCTCCGGCGGGCCGATGCCGGTGGACGGCCTGCGCTGGTACCCCGGCGCGACCCTGAACTACGCGCGGAACGTCCTCCAGCTCGCTCCGGGAGACCCGGAGGACGCCGCCGTGATCTTCCGGTCCGAGGCGGGCGGCCACCGGGTGATCAGCCGCCGCGCCCTGGCCGAGCACGTGGCCCAGGTCCGCGCGGGCCTGGCCGAGCTCGGCGTCGGACGCGGCGACCGCGTCGCGGCGTACGTCCCGAACATCCCCGAGGCGCTGGTCTGCTTCCTGGCCGCGGCCTCGCTGGGCGCGGTCTGGTCGTCCTGCTCGCCGGACTTCGGGGCCTCCTCGGTGATCGACCGGTTCGCGCAGATCGAGCCGAAGGTCCTGATCGCGGTGGACGGGTACGCCTACAACGACCGCCGCTTCGACCGCCGCGACGTCATCCGCGACATCGAGGCCGCGCTGCCCACGGTCACCTCGACCATCCTCATCCCGTACCTGGACCCTGCGTCCGCCCCGGACGGCCTGCGCGCCGGGATGTCCTACGCCGACCTGCCCAAGGCGGGCGCGGAGCTGGAGTTCGAGGACGTCCCGTTCGACCACCCGCTGTGGGTCGTCTACTCGTCCGGCACGACCGGGCTGCCGAAGCCGATCGTCCACGGGCACGGCGGGATCGTCCTGGAGCACCTCAAGGCGCTGTCCTTCCACCAGGACCTCGGCCCCGGCGACGTCTTCTTCTGGTACACCACCACCGGCTGGATGATGTGGAACTACCTGGTCGGCGGCCTGCTGGTCGGCGCCACGGTGGTGATGTACGACGGCGCGCCCGGCGACCTGTGGAAGCTCGCCGCCGACAACGGCGTGACCTACATGGGCGTCGGCGCGCCCTACATCACCGCGTCGATGAAGCTGAACCGGAAGCCGGGCGAGAGGTACGACCTGTCGCGGCTGCGCGGCATCGGCTCGACCGGCTCGCCGCTGCCGCCCGAGGGCTTCGCCTGGGTGTACGAGTCGGTCGGCGAGGACCTGCTCGTCGGCTCCTTCTCCGGCGGGACGGACGTCTGCACCGGCTTCATCGGCCCGTCCCCGGTCCTGCCGCTGTACGCCGGGGTGCTCCAGTGCCGCGGCCTCGGCGCGAAGATCGAGGCGTTCAGCGAGAAGGGCGAGCCCGTCATCGACGAGGTCGGCGAGCTCGTCCTGACCGAGCCGATGCCGTGCATGCCGGTGTTCTTCTGGAACGACGAGGACGGGCACCGCTACCGCGAGTCCTACTTCGACATGTTCCCGGGCGTGTGGCGGCACGGCGACTGGCTCAAGGTCCGCCCGGACGGCGGCTGCGTGATCTACGGACGCTCCGACTCCACGCTGAACCGCGGCGGGATCCGGATGGGCACCGCCGACTTCTACCGGGTCGTCGAGGCGTTCGACGAGATCGCCGACAGCCTCGTCATCGACACCGGACGCCTCGGCCAGGAGGGCCGCCTCCTGCTGTACGTCCAGATGGCCGAGGGACAGGAGTTCACCGACGAGCTGGCCGCCCGGCTGAAGCGCGAGATCCGGTCCGCGCTGTCGCCCCGGCACGTCCCGGACGAGTTCCACGTCGTCCCGGGCGTCCCGCGCACGCTGTCCGGGAAGAAGCTCGAGGTGCCGGTCCGCAAGATCCTCCAGGGGACGCCGGTCGAGCAGGCCGCCAACGTGGGCGCCATGGCGAACCCAGAGGTCCTGAAGTACTACACCCAGGACAGCTGACGCCGGCTCACTTCTGACGTCCCTCGCCGTAGGCGAGGACGTCGGAACGCCTGTAGAGGCGGCGGACGCGTCCGCCGCCCAGCCGCTCCTCGCGCGCGGGTGTGGGCCAGCCCGCCGGAGGACGCTTCGCATAGACGGTGGCGCTCGACTGGGCCAGCCCGAGGATCCGGGCCGCCTCGGCGAGCGTCACCAGGTCGTCCGGGCTCTCCTCCGGCCGCGCCGCCTTCGCCGAGTACTCGGCGTACCAGGCGGACCATTCGGCGTCGTCCCAGTACAGCGCCTTGCCGACCTGACGCGCCGGGGCGGGATGGCCGTTGTCGACCCGCTCGCTCCACAGCTGCTTCAGCCGGTGCCTGCTCAGGCCGTGCCTCGCGCCGAGCTCGTCGCGGGTGATCAGGCCGTCCGGGATGTCCTCGGACGTCCGCGACGCGTGCCACGCGTCCCACGCCTCGGCGTCCCACGCCTTCTGCGAGCCGACCGTCCCGACGGGCTCCGGATGGCCGTTGGCGGCGCGCTCCCGGTACCACTTCTCCAGCGTGCTGCGCCCGATGCCGTGCTCGGCCATCAGGTCCGCGCGGGTGTAGACGCGCCGTCCGTCCAGGAAGGTCATGGGCTCGATTATCGGATCACCGGCCGCGGCGCGCCGCCGGGACTCTCCCAGGGCGCGCCGCGGACCGGACGATGACGAACGGTCAGGGACGAATGATCACGGAAGGGTCGCCGGCAGTGGCGGCAGAGCCTTCCAGCCGGGACGCGCCGCCCCGGCGAACTGCGCCCGGTACCAGCCGCGCAGCCGCTGGAACGTCACGACCTTCCCGGAGTGCGGCGAGTGGATGAACCACCCGCGGCCCGCGTAGATCCCGACGTGCCCGAGCCCGTGGAAGAACACCAGGTCCCCGGGCTTGAGCCGGTCGGCCGACACGTGCGGCCGGACGCGCCGGAACTGCTCCGACGCGATGCGCGGGATCCGGACCCCGGCGTGCTTCCACGCCTGCTGGGTCAGCCCCGAGCAGTCGAACCCGCCACGCCCGCTACCGCCCCACACGTAGGGACGTCCGAGCTGCCGCGTCGCGTAGTCCACGGCCCGCGCCGCGCGCGCCTCCCAGCGCCGCGCCATCCTGGCGCGCTGCCTGAGAGCCGCCCGCCGCTGCACGGCCACCCTGCGCGCTCCGAGCTCGGCTCGTCCCACCCGGCTGTGCAGGGACCGTCCCTGCCCGGCCTGGACGGCCTGCCCGGCCTGTCCCTTCTGCGCGGCCTGAACCCCTCGCGCACTCTCCTGAGTCCGCGCGGCCTGATCCGTCCGCACGGCCTCTCCGGGGCGCACGGCCTGGTCGCCACGCACGATCTGTACGGTCTGAACGGCCTGCGCACCCTGCTCCGGGCTCGCGCCCTGTGCCGGGCCTGCGGCCTGTTCCGGGGCCGCGCCTTGTTCCGGGCCCGCAGCCTGTGCCGGGCTCGCGCCCTGTGCCGGGCCCGCGGCCTGTTCTGGGCTCGCGGCCTGTTCTGGGGCCGCGGCCTGGTCGGATTGCACGGCCTTTCCCGTGCTCGCGATCTGCCGGGTGCGGGCGGCGCTGAACGCCGCCTCCGCTCCGGGCAGGAGCTCTGGCTCATCGGCCCGTGCCGGGTCGGTGCCCGGGTCCGCGACGAGCGCGGGGTCCGCGACGAGCGCGGGGTTCACGACACGCGCGAACTGCCCCGGAAGAGATGGTTGCAGTGCGGATTGCCCCGATGTCGATCGTTCCTGGCCCGGCCGGTCGGCCGGCCGCCGTGGAGCGGGTCGCATCGGCGCCGACTGCTCCGGACTCGCGGTCGCCTCGCCGTTCCCTGCCGGGACGGGCCTGGCCTCGGCCACTCCGGTCCCGAGCGCGAGCGTCAGGGACACGGTGAGCGGGACCGCGCCGGTCACGGCCTTTAAGGGGATGGACATACCTGTCGTACCTCCTTGCAAGATCGTCAGGCGTTCCGATACCCCGGCCGTGTCGCTCACACTCGCGAATTTCTTCGAAAACAGGGTTCTCACCAGGGGGTATGTGGGTCGCCGCCGGGATTGTGTGGTATCGCGACGCGCCCCTTCCCACTAGGCTTGAGGCGACCGAACCCGTCCGATGCGGCGTGTCGGGTCAGATCGCGTCGTAAGGTCGCAGGGACGGGTGAACCTCCCCGCGCACCTGGGCGTCCCACTGTCACCGGTGGCTCACCGCGCGGTCGCGGCCCGTGATCGTCGGCCGGTGGGGGCCGGGTTCCGGGCGGCGGCTGACGGGGAACGCCGCGCGGCTCCAGGACGGTTCGGTCCGACGACAACACGAGAGGGACGGTCTCGCGACATGGAGGTTGGGGCGCTGCGGTCCGGAGACCCGGAGCGGCTGGGACAGTACGCCCTGATCGGCCGGATCGGGGAGGGCGGGCAGGGCACGGTCTTCCTGGCCACCGCCGAGGACGGACGCCGTGTCGCGGTCAAGCTGCTGCACTCCGACCTCACCTCCGACGACCGGGCCCGCGCCCGGTTCCTGCGCGAGCTCGACGTCGCCAAGCGGGTCGCCCCGTTCTGCACCGCGCAGGTCATCGACGCCGACGCGACCGGCGACCGGCCCTACATCGTCAGCGAGTACGTGCCCGGCCCGTCCCTGAACCAGCTCGTCCTGGACGAGGGCCCGCTGGGGGGCGCGCCGCTGGAGCGCCTGGCGGTCGGCACCGCGACCGCGCTCGCCGCCATCCACCAGGGCGACATCGTCCACCGCGACTTCAAGCCGCACAACGTGCTGATCGGCCCGGACGGCCCGCGCGTCATCGACTTCGGCGTCGCCCGCGCGATCAGCGGCTCCACCACCCTCACCAGCAAGGTGATCGGCACCCCGTCCTACATGGCGCCCGAGCAGATCCGGGCCGAGGGCGCGGGCACGCCCGCCGACGTGTTCTGCTGGGCCGCGACCGTGGCGTTCGCCGCGACCGGCGCGCCGCCCTTCGGGCAGGACACCATTCCCGCCGTGATCAACCGGATCCTGCACGAGGAGCCGGAGCTCGGCGACCTCGAGGGCCCGCTGCGCGACCTGGTCACCGACTGCCTCGCCAAGGACCCGGCGGCCCGTCCGCACGCCCGCCAGGTCCTCATGCGCCTGCTCGGCCACGAGGACCACAGCACCCAGGCCACGCCCGTCCCGGCCGTGCCCGAGCCGTCCGACGAGACCTCGATCCTCGCCGCGGGCAGCGTCGTCGCCGCCGACTTCGCCGAGGAGAACGAGCGCAGCCGCCGCCGCTTCGGCCGCCGCCGCACGGGCCCGAACCCGGTGCGTGCCGCCGCCGCGGAGCAGATCCCGCCCCAGGACGGCCCGGACCGCCTTCCGAGCCCGGCCGAGTTCGCCGCCCGGGAGCGCGCCGCCGCCGAGGCCGAGCGGACGCAGGGCGTCGGGGCGTCCGACGCACACATCACGCAGCCGAAGGGCGGAACGCTCCGGCGGCCCCCCTTCGCCAAGCGGTTGGGCACCGGCCGCACCGCCGCGCTCGCGGGCGCCGCCGCCGCGCTGATCGCCGTGGTCATCGTCTCGGCCGTCCTCGCGCTGGCTCCGGGCGACAAGGGCCAGGCCACGCAGAAGGTCGGCGACAACGACCAGCAGCCGGTCACGACCGACACCAGCGGAACCGGCCCGTCCCTGCCGAACAGGCTGCCGAGCAGGCACAGCCCCACCCCGACGTCCTCGGAGACCGAGACCCCGACCGACGGCCCCACCGGGCCCTCGACGCCGCCGTCGACCGGGCCGTCCAGCCCGCCGCCGACGACGCCCACGGACACACCGACCAGCGCTCCGACGCACTCCGGCACGCCGACGAAGCCGGAGTCGCCGCCTCCGACGACCACGGAGCCACCGGCCAAGCCGTCCGACTCGCCGTCCGGCACCGGCTCCCAGGCCCAGCCCGCCCCCACCAGCTGACCCCCGCCCGCCTGCCCGTCCGGCCGCCCGCCGTCCCGACCGGCTGCCCGCCGCCTCCGGCTGGCCGACCGTCTGCCTCGGCCGTCCGGCCCGGCTGAGCGGCTGAGGCTGCGCTGACCGGCTGACCGCCGCCCCCGATCGGCTGATCTCGCGACGACCCGTTGGTCGGTCGTGGTCAAAGGCGACCGGTCGTACCGCCGCCGGTTCCCGAAACGTGCTTCGGGGCGCCCCAAACGTGATCTTCGCCACGTTCGGGGCGGCCGGACCCGGCCATGCGCTGCGACGATCTTGTTCGGGGCGGTCGCCGGGAGGTCGCCCGGCACCGGCGTGTTGCGTGTGTCCACGGCGCGCCGGGACGCCGCGCCGTAGGCTGGAAGCCGCTGGAGACGGCGTTCGCGACGACCTCGCGGACGCGCTCACAGCCGGCCGAACGCGGCCGGAAACCACCGTGACCTCCGCCATGGAACCGCCAGGTGAACGGCGCGTCGGAACGGCGCTGCCCAAGTCGGCTTTTTGGTCATTCCTGGCTACGCTGACGCAAGTGAGCAGCGCCACAACGGAGTGGCGAGGTCTCTTCTTCGGGAGTTGTTTGATGGGCGGCAAGCTCGACCAGGCCAAGGACGACCTGTTGAGGAGGGCGGCGGAGACCTGTCTCCAAGGCTCGGGTTCGCGGGGGGATGATCTCGACGACGCGGTCGCCTACCTCCGGCTGTACTACCGCCACGTGGCGCCGGAGGACCTGCTCGACCGCGATCCCTCCGACATCTGCGGTCCGGCGATGGCGCACCGGGTCCTCGGCGAGGAGCGGCCGCAGGGCCGGGCCAAGGTCCGCGTCTTCACCCCCACGCTGGACGAGCAGGGCTGGGACCCCGGGCACACCGTCGTGCAGGTGGTCACCGACGACATGCCGTTCCTGGTGGACTCGGTGACGATGGAGCTGAACCGGCACCACTACGCCACCCACATGATCGTCCACCCGCAGCTCGGGGTGGACCGGGACGTCGCCGGGCACCTGCACGGGTTCCGCTCCGTCCTGGAGAGCCCCACCGACGTCGACGAGTCCTGGATCCACATCGAGATCGACCGGACCGCCGACCGCGCCCGGCTGGAGGAGCTCGAGGACGACCTCCAGCGCGTCCTGCAGGATGTGCGCGTCTCGGTCGAGGACGAGCCGAAGATGCGGGCCCGGGCCAACGAGATCGCCGAGCTGACCGGGCACACGCCGCCGCCCGTCCCCGAGGGCGAGCGCGCCGAGACCGTCGAGCTGCTCGACTGGCTCGCCGACGGCCACTTCACCTTCCTCGGCTACCGCGACTACACGCTGACCGACGACGGCACCGCGCTGCGGCCCGTCCCGGGCACCGGCCTCGGCATCCTGCGCAGCGACAAGCCCGAGTCCGGCGGCTTCGCCGCGCTGCCCCCCGAGGTGCGCGCGAAGGCCACCGAGAAGAAGCTGCTGATCGTCACCAAGGCGAACTCGCGCTCGACCGTCCACCGCCCGCTGTACCTGGACTACATCGGCGTCAAGAAGTTCGACGAGAACGGCGAGGTCATCGGCGAGCGCCGGTTCCTCGGCCTGTTCACGCACGTCGCCTACAGCGAGTCCATCGCGCACATCCCGGTGCTGAAGCGCAAGCTCGACCAGGTCCTCGAGCTCGGCGGCTTCACCCCCGGCAGCTACGACGGCCAGGACCTCGTCGAGATCCTGGAGACCTACCCGCGCGACGAGCTGTTCCAGATCTCCGCCGACGAGCTGCTCCCGATCGCGCTCGGCGTGCTGCGGCTGCGCGAGCGCCGCCAGCTCAAGCTGTTCCTGCGCAAGGACGCCTACGGGCGCTTCATGTCCTGCATGGTGTACCTCCCCCGGGACCGCTACACCACCAAGATCCGGCTGCGCATCCAGGAGATCCTGCGCGGCGCCTTCGACGGTGTCGCGGTCGACTACAGCGCCAACGTCACCGAGTCGCTGCTCGCCCGCCTGCACGTGGTCGTGCGCGGCGAGCGCGGCCGTCCGCTGCCGGACGTGGACGTCGACGAGCTGGAGTCCCGGCTCGCCGCCGCCACCCGCTCCTGGGCCGACGACCTGTCCGACGCGATCGTCGAGCAGTGCGGCGAGGAGAAGGCGGGCGAGCTCACCCGCCGCTACGGCGACGCGTTCCCCGAGGGCTACAAGGCCGACTTCCCGGCCCGCACCGCGGTGCACGACCTGCGCCGCCTGGACGCGCTCGGCGCCGACCCGGACGTGGCCGACGGCACCTCGATCAACCTGTACGAGCCGTACCGGGCCGAGCCGGGCGAGCGCCGCCTGAAGATCTACCGCCTGGGCGAGCCGATCTCGCTGACCCGGGTGCTGCCGCTGCTGTCCAACATGGGCGTCGAGGTGGTGGACGAGCGGCCGTACGAGATCAACACCCCCGAGGGCCGCCGGTACTGGATCTACGACCTCGGCCTGCGCTACGAGCCCGCCGCCGACGTCGCCGAGGACGACGTCAGGGCGCTGTTCCAGGACGCCTTCGAGGCGCTGTGGCGCGGCGACATCGAGAACGACGGGTTCAACGCCCTCGTCCTGCACACCGGGCTGAACTGGCGGCAGGCGATGATCCTGCGCGCCTACGCGATGTACCTGCGGCAGACCGGGACGTCCTTCTCCAAGCGCTACATCGAGGGCGTGCTGCTGCGGAACCCCGGCATCACCCGGCTGCTCGTCCGGCTGTGGGAGTCGCGGCTCGACCCGGCCCTGGCCGGCGGCGAGGCCGAGCGCTCCGAGGGCATCACCGAGGAGCTCACCGGCCGCCTGGACGAGGTCGCCAGCCTCGACGAGGACCGCATCCTGCGCGCCTACCTCGCGATGGTCCAGGCGACCCTGCGCACCAACCACTACCAGCGCAAGCCGTACCTGGCGCTGAAGTTCGACCCCGAGGGCATCCCGGACCTGCCGCTCCCGCGGCCCAAGTTCGAGATCTTCGTGTACTCGCCGCGGGTCGAGGGCGTCCACCTGCGGTTCGGGTCCGTCGCGCGTGGTGGCCTGCGCTGGTCCGACCGGCGCGAGGACTTCCGCACCGAGATCCTCGGGCTGGTCAAGGCGCAGGCGGTGAAGAACACCGTGATCGTCCCGGCCGGGGCGAAGGGCGGGTTCGTCGGCAAGCAGCTGCCGGGCTCCTCCGACCGCGAGGCGTTCATGAAGGCCGGCATCGCCTGCTACAAGGAGTTCATCTCCGGCCTGCTCGACCTCACCGACAACCTGGTGGACGGCAAGGTCGTTCCGCCGGCGGACGTCGTCCGGCACGACGGCGACGACACCTACCTGGTCGTCGCGGCCGACAAGGGCACCGCGACGTTCTCCGACATCGCCAACGGCGTCGCCGCCGAGTACGACTTCTGGCTCGGCGACGCGTTCGCGTCCGGCGGCTCGATCGGCTACGACCACAAGGCGATGGGCATCACCGCGCGCGGCGCGTGGGAGTCGGTCAAGTACCACTTCCGCTCGCTGGGCAAGGACGTCCAGAACGAGGACTTCACGGCCGTCGGCATCGGCGACATGTCCGGCGACGTGTTCGGCAACGGCATGCTGCTGAGCGAGCACACGCGCCTGGTCGCGGCGTTCGACCACCGGCACATCTTCATCGACCCCGACCCGGACGCCGCCCGCTCGTTCGCCGAGCGGCACCGGCTGTTCGCGCTGCCGCGCAGCTCGTGGGCCGACTACGACGCGTCCCTGATCTCCAAGGGCGGCGGCGTGTTCCCGCGCACCGCCAAGTCCATCAAGATCACACCGGAGATGCGGCGGGCGCTCGGCATCGCCGAGGGCGTGCTGTCGATGACCCCGTACGAGCTGATCCACGCCGCCCTGTGCGCGCCGGTCGACCTGCTCTGGAACGGCGGCATCGGGACCTACGTCAAGGCGTCCACCGAGAACAACGCCGACGTCGGCGACAAGGCCAACGACCTCGTCCGGGTGGACGGCGCCGACCTGCGCTGCAAGGTCGTCGGCGAGGGCGGCAACCTCGGCCTGACCCAGCTCGGCCGGATCGAGTTCGCCCGCGCGGGCGGCCTGGTCAACACCGACTTCATCGACAACTCGGCCGGTGTGGACACCTCCGACCACGAGGTCAACATCAAGATCCTGCTCGACCAGGTCGTGCGGGACGGCGAGCTCACCCGTAAGCAGCGCGACACCCTGCTCTACGAGATGACCGACGAGGTCGGCTCGCTGGTGCTGCGCGACAACTACGCGCAGAACGTGGTGCTGGCCGCGTCCCGCGCGCAGGCCCCGTCCATGCTCCACGTCCACGCCCGCTACCTGCGGAAACTGGAGCGGGACGGCAAGCTCAAGCGGCGCCTTGAGTTCCTGCCGGACGACAAGGCGCTGGCCGAGCGCCGCCAGGCCGGGCTCGGCCTGACCGGCCCGGAGTTCTCGGTGCTGCTCGCCTACGCCAAGCTCACCCTGGACGGCGAGCTGATCGCCAACGGCCTGCCGGACGACCCCTACCTGGCGTCCTGGCTGGTCGACTACTTCCCGACCCCGCTGCGCGAGCGGTTCCGCGAGCACATGGACCGGCACCCGCTGCGCCGCGAGATCATCACCACCGCCGTGGTGAACGACGTGATCAACAACTCGGGCACCACGTTCGTGTTCCGGCTGAACGAGGAGACCGGCGCGTCGTCCTCCGACATCGCCCGCGCCTACCTGGTCGCCCGCGAGGTCTTCGACATGCCGCGCTTCTGGGAGTCGGTCGACGCGCTCGACTACCAGGTGGACGAGTCGACGCAGATCGCGATGCTGCTGGAGGCGCGCAAGCTCACCGAGCGCGGCGCCCGCTGGCTGCTGCACAACCGGCGTCCCCCGTTCGACATCCAGGAGACGATCGACTACTTCGGCGGCGGCGCGGTCGCCCTGTCGGCGCAGTTCCCCAAGCTGCTCGCGGGCCCCGACCTCACCGCCTTCGAGCAGCGCCGCGACTCGTTCGCCGAGCGCGGCGTCCCGGACGAGCTCGCCGAGAAGGCCGCCATGTTCGTCCCGGCCTTCTCCACGTTCGACCTGGTCACGATCGCCAAGGACACCGGCCGTCAGGTCGAGGAGGTCGCCGAGGTCTACTTCGACCTGGCCGACCGCCTCGACATCACCCGGCTGCGCGAGCGCATCATCGCCCTCCCGCGCGACGACCGCTGGCGCTCCATGGCCCGGTCCGCCCTGCGGGACGACCTGTACTCCGCGCACGCCGCGCTCACCCGTGACGTCCTGGTCACCTCGGCCTCCGGCACCCGTCCGGAGGAGCGCCTCGCCGCCTGGGCCGAGAAGAACCGCACGGCCGTCACCCGGGCCCAGCAGACGCTGACCGAGATCTGGGAGAGCGACAGCTTCGACCTGGCGACCCTGTCGGTCGCCCTGGGCGCCATCCGCACCCTGGCCAGCACCAGCGCCCTCTAACCAGGCGCCCACCGAGGCCCCCGTCCCTCTTCGGACGGGGGCCTCGGCGTTTTGCGGCTATCGGGACTTGATCGCCATGCTCAGGGCGTCCCAGAACTCACGCGCGAGAACGAGGCGGGGGCCGTTCGGGTCCTTGCTGTCGCGGATCGCGAGTCCCCGGATCGTCCCGGCGACCTCGACGCACTGGCCCTCCGGGCTGCTGTGGCGGGACTTTCGCCAGTGGAGGGCGGACGGGGGGTGGGGGGTGTCCATGACTTCCCTTCAGACTCGGGAATCCCTGGCGACCTCCGCGATCAGCGCGGTCGACGCGCGAGGGCTGAGCGCCGCCGTGCGGAGGTGCTCGAACGCCAGGCTATAGCGTTGGACGTCGGCCTCCTCCTCGAGGAAGAAGTCGCCGACCTGGCCGTCGAGGTAGGCGACGCGCACGCCGACGTCCGCGGGGAAGTCCATGACGACGAAGGAGCCCATCATGCCCGGGTGCGCCCCGGCGTCGAACGGCACGACTTGAAGGGTGACGTTGTGTAGTTCGGCGGCCAGGAGGAGGTGTTCCGCCTGCCGGGCCATCGTCCCGGTTCCGCCGACCCGGCGGCGGAGGGCGGCCTCGTCGAGGATGGCCCGCAGCTCCAGCGGGCCGTCCGCCGTGAGGAGCTCCTGACGCCGGATCCGCGCCTCGACCCGGTGATCGACCTCGTCCTCCGTCATCCCCGGACGGCAGCCCCCGATCGTCGCGCGGGCGTACTCCTCGGTCTGGAGGAGTCCGGGGACGAAGGCGCACTCGAAGTTGGAGATCCGGCTGGCCGAGCACTCGAACTCGATGTAGGCGGCGTAACGCTCGGGGAGTTCGGAGCCGATGGTATGGGCCCAGCCGCGTTGGGCCGACTCCCTGAGCAGGACGGTCAGCTCGTCACGCTGGTCCTCGGGGGCGCCGTAGAGATCGAGCAGGGTTTTGAGGGTACGTGCCTGAGGACGGGTCTTGGCGGTCTCGATGCGCCAGAGCGTGGCCGGGTTCAGCGCCGTGTGCCGGGTGACCTCGTCCCTGGTGAGGCCGGCGTCCTTCCGCAGCCGGCGCAACTCGGCGGCGAGGCGGCGGAGGCGGATGGTGAGGACGGGTTTGCGACTCGGCATGTTCGCTCCTTCCGGCCGCACGGAGGGTGACCTGCCGGTGACACTCTGATCACCGAGTGCGGTCAATGCCTTTGCATTACTTGCATGTTGCGCTCCGTATAAGCAGTCTTTGCATAGCGTGCCATTGGTCACCGATGGTGCGCAGGCGAACGCGAAGAGTCCGAATGTCGGGGGGAAAGGCGTGATCGGGGATGGCCGACGGGGTGCATGCGATTCGGGAGCGTTCCCGGACGATGCAGCGGTGGGTGCTGCTGAGCGGGCTCATGGTGGATCTGCGGGGCCTCGGATGCGGGTCGTGGCTGGCGTTTCCCGGGGACGGTGAGCCCGTCCTGTTCGTCCGGGCGAGGGTGAGTGGACGGCGGGTGGCGGTGCTCGCCATGGAGGACGGAGCGGGGCAGTGGCTGTTTCGATGGGATGGCGATCAGCAGGCCGCGGCCATCGAGGGCGACGCGTCCTGCGCTGCGGAGCGAATCGCGGCGGTGCGGCGGTGACCGGCGGCCACCTCGCGCCCGGACCGGTGGGCGGTCCGGACGGTGGCTGCCCGGCGCTCCGGCTGGTCGGCGGGACGGGCCGGCGGCTGGACATCGGCGAGGCCAGGCGCGCTCTACGGGGGGTCGCGGAGTCGCATGACTGGGGCGTCGACCTGGACGATCTCGAACTGCTCGCGTCCGAGGTGCTGACGAACGCCGTCCGGTACACCGCGTCGGGGCGTCGCGGCGGGGGCGTCGACGTGCGCCTGCTCGTCCGGGACGACTGCCTGCGGGTCGAGGTGACCGACGACGGGGGAGCGCGGACCGTCCCACATCTGGTCGAGTCGTCCGACTGGCAGGAGTCCGGCCGGGGCCTTCTCATGGTCGCCGTGCTGGCCGCCGACTGGGGCTGGTCGGCGGAACGTTCCAGGACGACGGTCTGGTTCGAACTCCTGCGGAAGGAATAGCGGAAAGGGCCGCCCGATCGCCGCTCACGCTCGGTCACGAAAGGAGGTGGGAATGGGTAGGAAGAAAGAAGGGGCCGTTCCTGGCGGCGATCGGCGGGACCGGCCCGGAATCCGGACGGCGGCGACGGGATGTGGAGGCCATGCGTCCTGGGCGAACGGTGGATCCCGGCGACGCGATCATGGCGGTCCGGCGGGAGGAGTTCATCCCCGACGAGATCTTCGTGCGCGGCGAGCACGGCCACCTGGTGCCGCTGAACAGGAAGGACGCCCCCGAGCTGTGGCAGGAGCAGGTCCAGCTGGACGAGCCGGTCGTCGTCCAGGTCCGGCCCGACCCCACGCTTCCGCCCGACCTGTGCGATCCGGCCACCGGGCAGGGCATGGAGTCCACCAGCTCCAGCAGCCAGCCGTCGCTCATGGTCGAGATGATCGGGATGCTGGGCCTCGAGCGCGGGATGAGGGCGCTGGAGATCGGGACGGGGACCGGCTACAACGCCGCCCTGCTCGCGTACCTGCTGGGCAGCGACAACGTCGTCAGCGTCGAGATCGACGAGGAGCTCGCCGCCCACGCCCGGTCCGCCCTGGAGCGGGCCGGGTACCCGGTCCGGGTGATCACCGGGAGCGGGAAGGACGGCTACGCGCCCGCGGCCCCCTACGACGCCGTCATCGTCACGGCGGCGGCGCACACCGTCCCGTACGCGTGGGTCGAGCAGACGCGTCCGGGCGGTGTGATCCTCGTGCCGTGGGCCGAGACCGTCCACCCGGACGGACGGCTCGCCCGGTTCGTCGTGAAGGCGGACGGCACCGCCGAGGGACGCTTCATCGCCCAGGCGTTCTTCATGCCCCTCCGCGACCAGCGCGTTCTCCCGCGCGCCGGGTTCGACGCCGTGGAGCGCTGGATCAGATCCGGCGCTCCCGACTTCACCCGTTACGGCATCACCGTGACCGCGGAGGAGCAGACCATCTGGCTCGACGTCCCGGACAACGTGATCGCCAGTACCGAAAGGCCCTGAGGCCCCCGGTCATTGAAGTGGCTGGACGAGAACCTGCCCATGCCACGGCCCACGGGGATGGTCGGCGACGACGAATTCGGCGTCCCGGACGAATCCCTGGCTTTCGTAATAACGGACGAGTTCACCATCGGCGCCCGCCCAGCAGTCCACGCGAAGCTGGGTGACGCCCTGGGCGACGCCCTCCTCCCTGGCACGTTCCAGAAGGGCGGTGCCGATGCCCGCGCCCTTGTGGCGACGGTCGGTGACCAGGGCCTCGATATAGAGCTCGGAAACGGTCGCGGGGGAGACGTATCCCGGTGCCGAGCCCAGATTGACGGCGCCCACGGCCGCCCCGTCCAACATGGCGACACGCAGGCCGCCGGACGCGGCCAGCCGTTCGACAAGGCCCTCGCGCTGCGGGTTTCCCGTCCAGGGCTCGTCCCCCCACTGACCGATCTGGCCGCGCGCGACGAGCCACTCCACCGCGCGGTCGAACAGGCCGAGGACGGCCGTGATGTCCCCGGAGTCTCCGGGCCGAATGGTGATCATGGTGTTGAGGGTGCTGGATCGGGGCAAAACTGGTCAAGCGGAACCGGCGTCCCGGACGTCGCGTCCGACGGGGGACGGGAAGGAGCCGCGTGGCGGGGATGGTGGTACTCGGGATCGTGCTCGTCGCCGCGATCGTGCTGGTCGCGGTCGGCGCCTCCCGCGAGAAGCGTGCCGACGAGGACGAGCGCCTCCGGGCCCTGCGCGACTGGGCGGCCGAGCACCGCTGGAACTTCGCCGAGGGTGATCTGAGGGTTCCCTGGCGCGGGCAGGTCGGACGCGACGGATTCCGCGTCCGCGAGCTGCTCACCGGGGACGTCGGCGGGCTGCCCGTGTCCCTCGGCCACGGCACGTACCCGACCCGGCGCGTCGTCACGGACGCCAACGGCGACAAGCGCACCGAGACCATGACGAACCACCTCACCGTCCTCGTCGTCCGGATGGACGGCGGACGGCCCGACATGGAGGTCAAGCCGCGCGGCGTGGGATCACGCCTGATGCGCGCGTTCGGGCACGGGACGGCCGTGGAGAGCGGCGACGGACGGTTCGACGCGCGCTTCCAGGTCGAGTCGGACGCCCCGGAGACCGCCCGCGACTACCTCTCGTCCGACCTCATCCGCGCCCACCTCGACGACGACCTGCCGCTCTGGAGCCTGCGGCAGGGGGAGCTGATGGTCGTCCGGCACACTGCGCTCCACCCCTGCGACCTGGACGAACATCTCGGCACCGTTCGCAGGCTCGCCGAGTTGCTCGGGCACCGGTTCTGACCGGAACTGGATTCGGCCGCCCCTCGTCCGACAAGGTAAAGGGGAGGACGCGTGTCTGGTACCCAACTGGTCCTCGCGGCGGCCGTGGCGGCGATCGTGATCTTCGCGGCGGCGGGCGGCATGGCGTACGCGCAGAGCCGGGGCGAGAAGGCCCGGCTGCGCGGAGTGCGGGAATGGGCGGACGCGCACGGCTGGGCGTTCGCCGACGAGAACCTCCGGCCCCCCTGGCGGGGCCGTCCTCCCCACGAGAACCTGAGACTCGGCCTCCTGCTCGGGGGCCGGGTCGGCGAGCGGGACGCCACGATCGCCTGCGGCTCCTACGACGTCCGCAGGACGGTCGCCGCCGCCGACGGGGCCGAACGCGGCGAGACCGCCACCTACCACCTGACCGTGCTGACCGTCCAGGCCGAGGACGGCACGCCCGACATGGAGGTCCGGGAGCGGGGCCTCGGCGCGAAGCTGATGGGGTCGCTCGCCCGCAACGCCACCGACGCGGACGCCTTCGACGCGAGGTTCGAGGTGGAGCCGCCCGAGGCGCGCGGACGGCTCCGGGAGACGGCCGTCCAGGCCCATCTGGACAGCGAGATCCCGGCCTGGAGCGTCCGCGACGGCGAGATCACGGCCGTCCTGCCAGGTAGGACGCGCGCCGAGTACCTCGACGGCCACGTCGCCACGCTGGAACGCCTCGGCGAGATCGTCGCGACGACCAGGATCGCGCCCCAGTCGTAGACCGTCGGGGGCCGGTGCGGGACCGCTGCAGCGGTCAGGAAGAGCGGAGCGCACCGGCCCCGACGGGGTCTCAATGGCCGGTTGCGGCCACGGCCTTCCGGTACATCCCGGTCACGCTCGCCGTGCCCTTGGCCGGGACGGACGCGAGGTACTGGATCAGCACGGTGGTGGTCATGCGGGTCGAGACGGACGACGGCGGGGCGAGCCCGACAAGGTCGCCCGTAACGGTGAGCTTCCCCTTCTTCGTCGCGGAATACGCCTCGTTCTGCTTGAGGACGTACCAGACCAGCGCCCCGCCGTCCTGGGTGCGCAGCGCGAAGACCTGGGCGGGAGCGGGCGAGAACCGCGACTCCAGGGTGATGCCGTCCTGCCGGAGGCCCGCCTCGGCCTTCCGCAGCGCGGTGAACGCCTCGGTGGTCTTCGGGCCGGGGGCCAGCCGGTCCGCCCCGGCGGCCCTCGGGCCGTCGTTGAGCAGGGCGGAGTGGACTTCGGCCATCCTGTCCGGGGCGATCACGAGCCCGCCGCCGGACACCGCGACGGCCTTCGCGTAGCCGTGGCCGTCCAGGGCGACGCGGGAGAACAGGGTGTCGGTGGGGAACGGATCGGCTGCCAGCAGCCAGGGCGCGCCCGCCTTCTCCTGGGTGAACACCATGGCGTGCCGCAGGGCGTCCTTCCCGGACCCGCTGACCGCCTCGGCCGCGAACCAGTGCGGATACGCGGCCAGGCGCGGAACGGCGACGCGGACGTGCGACAGCTTCAGCACCCCTGTCCTGGCCTTCGTGACGCGGCGCAGCTTCACGGCGGCCGTGTCCATGGCGAGCTGGGGGTCGGCCTCCGCCTTCGGCAGGAGCGACGCGTCCAGCGTGTCCCCTGCCTGCCCAACGGTGGTCGCGTAGGTCGCCACGGTCTCGCGGGCCTGCTCCCGCGTCAGCGAGGGAGCTCCGCTCGCACCGGCGTCCGGACCTCCGCATCCCGCCGCGAGAGGCACTCCGACCAGCAGCGACACCGCCAGCGCCCCGACGCGTCCACGCGCGACGAAGGCACGGGCGACAACCCCGGCGGCTACGGAGGTTTCGGCCACCTGGCCGGGAGACGACGCGGCGTGGCGGCGCCGGGAGGCGACGGGACGGTACTGGCCAGCGAGCATGGCGGCCCCCGAGGGGAGTGGAGAAACCTTCTACCCAACATCATCGCAGAGTCACGACAACGTCACGCTCCGAATGCGCTATGAGACGGATGCCCGCTTCGTGGGGTGAAAAAAGGCCCCGCCCCCTCAGGGGACGGGGCCGAAAGGCCTCAGCGCGGCACGCCGGAGGCGGCGGCGCAGGGGTCAGGAGGCGGCGGCCTCGGACTCCTGCTGCCGCATCCAGCGGATCTCGGCCTCGATGAACTCGTCGATGTCGCCGTCCAGCACAGCCGTCGGGTTGCCGACCTCGACGCCGGTGCGCAGGTCCTTCACGATCTGGTACGGGTGCAGGACGTAGTTGCGGATCTGGGTGCCCCACGAGCTGGTGCCCTCGCCGCGCAGCGAGGCCATCTTCTCGGCCTCCTCCTGGCGCTTGCGCTCCAGCAGCTTGGCCTGCAGGACGTTCATCGCGGTCGCCTTGTTCTGCAGCTGCGACCGCTCGTTCTGGCAGGACACCACGATGCCGCTCGGCAGGTGGGTGATCCGGACCGCCGAGTCGGTGGTGTTCACGCCCTGGCCGCCCGGCCCGGACGACCGGTACACGTCGATGCGCAGGTCGCTCTCGTCGATGTCGACGTGGTCGCTCTGCTCCACGACCGGGACGACGTCCAGCCCCGCGAACGAGGTCTGGCGACGGCCCTGGTTGTCGAAGGGGGAGATGCGGACGAGCCGGTGCGTGCCGTGCTCGCCGCGCAGGGTGCCGTACGCGTAGGGGGCCTTCACCACGAAGGTGGTGGACTTGATGCCCGCCTCTTCGGCGAAGGACGTCTCGTAGATCTCGGTCGGGTAGTTGTGGCGCTCGGCCCAGCGCATGTACATGCGCTGGAGCTGCTGCGCCCAGTCGGCCGCGTCCACCCCGCCCGCCTGGGCGTTGATGGTGACCAGGGCCTCACGCGCGTCGTACTCGCCGGACATCAGGGTGCGGACCTCGAGCTGCTGGATCGCCTTGTGCACGGCGGCGAGCTCGGTGTCGGCCTCGTCCCGGGTGTCGGCGTCGTCCATCTCGCCGGCCAGCTCGTAGAGGGTCACGACGTCCTCGAGGCGCTGGCGCAGGGCGGTGACCCGGTTGTGCTCGGCCTCGAGGTGGGACAGCTTGCGCGTCACCACCTGGGCCCGTTCCTGGTCGTTCCAGAGCTCGGGATCGGCCGACTGCTCGCGCAGCCCGGCGATGTCCCGCTCCATGGCGGGGATGTCCAGCACCTGCTCGATGCCGGACAGTGTCGCGTCGAGCTCCTTGAGCTGATCCTGAGGATCGATGGCAGCCACGTATTAGAGCTTATCGCCGTCCGGCCAGTGCCCGAGCGATCGCCCAATACCCTAGTGAATGGCACAATCACGATGGGGTCGGCCATGGGGGCCTGAGTGCGGTGGCAAGGGGGCGCGGTGCCGAGGAAGTACCGGGGGGCGACGGCCGTCCCAGCGCTGCTCGCGCTGTCGGTGGCCGTGTCCGCGTGCGGTGGCGGCTCCAAGGCCGGCACGAAGGTGACCCCGGCCCCGCCGCGTCCGACCGCGACGCCCGTGGCCCTGACGCCGCAGCTGGCGGCCGACCGGTTCCGCTCCTGGACGGTCAACGACGACGTCGCGCGCGCGTCCGGCGACGAGCGGCTCGCCCTGAGCTGGGTCGTGGACGGTCAGTACTCGCTGACCGCCGCCGAGTTCCGCAAGGCCTCCCACGACGGCGATCCCGTCCCACGCTTCACCTTCGGCAAGCCGACCTTCTACGTGCCGCGGTTCCAGGAGGTCAAGACGTACCCGCAATGGTTCGTCGCGTCCGTCCCGCGCACCGAGCTGGGCAAGCCCAAGAGCACCCGGACGGCGCTCATGGCGTTCATCCTGCGCTCGCCGGGCGACCGGTGGAAGCTGAGCGTCGAGACCGATCTCGACCCGAAGGCCAAGCAGCCCAAGGTCGTCCTGGACGCGCAGGGCTACGCGACCGCGCTGGCGACCGGTGACACCTCGGTGCTGATCCGGCCGCGTGACCTGCCGGGCATCCAGGCGACGATCGCCGCCGAGGGGCCGTCCAGCGTGGCGTCCAAGGTGATGGCGTCCGGGCCGGTCACGACGGGGATGAACGCCGACATCCAGGCGGCCCGCAAGAAGGCCCGCCACCAGGGGCTCGGGTTCTCCAGCGTGGTCGTCGCCACGCCCTACCCGATCTTCGCCCTGCGCGCCGAGCATGGCGGCGCGCTGGTGCTGTACTCCCTGTTCCGCAACAACGATCTCTATGTGAAGGGGAAGGACCGGCCGAAGCGCAAGCCGCCGATCCCCCCGGAGACCGCCCATCTGCTGGACGGCACCGTGCCCGGTTATGAGATCGATTACACCGAGACGCTCCAGCTGGCCGCGTCCGATCCGGCGAATCCCGGGAAGGGCGACGCCAATCCGCCGAAGGCCGATGTCATCGGCTTCTTCGGGACGATCAGCAAGGCCGACGCGCCCCTCCCGAAGGCCAACTGAGAGGCGGGGCCGCCGGGCCCTTCCAGCCGCGGAAGCCGGTCGGCCCGTACAGGCCCGGTCAGCCGTAGAGGCGCTGGAGCAGCAGTGCGACGAACAGCAGCGCCACGAGCCCGGCGAGGACGAGGGCGGGCGGGACGGACGGGCCGTGCCGGTGCACCTCGGCGCGGGCGGCCCGGCAGGTCGGGCACCGGCCCTCGACGACCGGCCCCGAGCAGTTCGCGCAGACCAGATGTTCGCAGCTCATCCGGCTGCCCCTCTCGATCGGGAACTTTCTGTCACTGAGAACTTTAGGCGCGATTCCCCGGCATTCGTCGCGTCCCGGCTGTAAAGTCCTGGTGCCTGCCGGGGGTCCGCATGGTCGAGCCGGCCCGGTCCCGCCTCTACACTGCACGGGGCCACGCGGCCCGTCGAGCCGGTCCGGTTCGCGCGGGGCGTGCGGCCGGACTCGTCCCAGGTGGGACGGGGTCTGAGGGCGTCCGGTTACCGGTTCCTCGGACTCAGCCCCTAAGGTCGAGTGTTCCGAGCCCGATGTAAGTCCGAGGGCTACGCTGAGTGGTCCGTCCCCTGGGACCGCGCGGGTCCTTCGCAAGAATGGTGCTGAACCGCCGTGATGCAGCCGTGATTCACTTCGACAACGTCACCAAGGGCTACAAGAACCAGAACCGGCCCGCCCTCCAGCACGTGAACGTCGCCATCGAGAAGGGCGAGTTCCTGTTCCTGGTCGGTCCCTCCGGTTCCGGCAAGTCGACCTTCCTCCGGTTGATCCTCAAGGAGGAGCGGCCGTCCCAGGGTCACGTCCACGTGGCCGGGAAGGACCTGAACAAGCTGAGCAACTGGAAGGTCCCGCACCTGCGCCGCCGCATCGGCTGCGTGTTCCAGGACTTCCGGCTCCTGCCCAACAAGAACGTGTTCGAGAACGTCGCGTTCGCCCTCGAGGTCATCGGCAAGCCCCGCCGGTTCATCAACAAGGTCGTCCCCGAGGTCATCGACCTCGTCGGCCTGGAGGGCAAGGCCCACCGCATGCCGGACGAGCTGTCCGGCGGTGAGCAGCAGCGTGTCGCGATCGCCCGCGCGTTCGTGAACCGGCCGATGATCCTGCTGGCGGACGAGCCGACCGGCAACATCGACCCCGCCACGTCCATCGGCATCATGAAGGTGCTCGACCGGATCAACCGGACGGGCACCACCGTCGTCATGGCGACGCACGACGCCGCCATCGTCGACGCCTTCCGCAAGCGCGTCGTCGAACTCGAGGACGGCCGCGTCGTCCGCGACCAGTCGCGCGGCGTCTACGGTCAGGCGTACTAGGCGCCCCACGGCCACCGAACCCGACGCCGGGACGGCGCGGATCCGGGGTGAACTCCCCGGGGCCCGTCGCCCGCGCGGCCCAGCGGTCGCAGAGCGATAGCCTGCACCGGCACTCGAAGCTCCCACCGGGGCACAGGCGATCAAGGACAGCGAGGCATGCGCGCACAGTTCGTTCTCCAGGAGATCTGGATCGGTCTCCGCCGGAACCTGACGATGACGATCTCCCTCGTCATCACCGTCGCCATCGCCATGGCGCTCTTCGGCACCGGTCTGCTGCTGCACAACCAGGCCAACTCCTCGAAGAACTACTGGTACGACAAGATCGAGGTCTCGATCTTCCTGTGCGCCAAGACCTCCTCCAACCCGCAGTGCGCGGGCAAGGACGCGCAGCAGGGCGAGAAGGACGCGCTGAAGGCCAAGCTCCAGGGGCTTCCGCAGGTCTCCAAGGTCGAGTACGAGAGCAAGGAGGACGCGTACGCGCGGTTCAAGGACCGCTTCGCGTCCACCCCCGGCTTCGTCCAGAGCACCAAGCCCGGCGACATCCCGGACTCCTTCCGCGTCCGGCTGAAGGACCCCAAGCAGTACAAGGCCGTCTCGCAGTCCGTCCTCGGCCAGGCCGGCGTGGACCAGGTGATCAACGAGCAGGAGATCCTGAAGAAGTTCTTCCGGATCCTCGGCGGCCTGCAGAGCGCCGCGCTGATCATCGCGGGCATCCAGGTGATCGCGGCGGTGCTGCTGGTCGGCAACACGGTCCGGCTGTCGGCGTTCAACCGGCGCCGTGAGACCGGGATCATGCGGCTGGTCGGCGCGTCCAACACCTATATCCAGCTGCCGTTCATCCTGGAGGGCGCGATCGCCGGCCTGATCGGCGGCATCCTCGCCGCGGTGCTGCTGGTGTTCTCCAAGATGCTGCTGGTCGACCGGCTCGCGAGCAACATCCAGATGGCGTCCAAACTGGGCTGGGGCTCGGTGTCGCTGGTCATCATCGTGGCGATCTGTTTCGGCGTGCTGCTCTGCGCGGTGGCGTCCTTCCTCACCCTGCGCCGATACCTGCGCATCTGATCACCCGCCTACACTGGGCCGAGGTCCGGCGTGCCGATGCCGCCCCGTCCACCTCCGGACGCGGGCGGCTCCGCGTTGGGCCGACGTTCCCGTTCCGGCGCCCCCGACCGGCGCCGGGCCGGGGTGACCCGACCAGAACCGAGGCTGATTCCCGTGCCACGTGAGCAGGGGCGAAAGATGATCGCCCAGAACAAGCGCGCCCGGTACGACTACGAGATCGTCGACACCTGGGAGGCCGGCCTGGTGCTCATGGGCACCGAGGTCAAGGCCCTGCGCGCCGGACGGGCCTCGCTGGCCGACGGCTACGCGCACGTCATGGACCACGAGGTCTGGCTGGAGAACGTCCACATCCCGGAGTACACCGAGGGCACCTGGACCAACCACGCCCCGAGGCGCCGGCGCAAGCTGCTGCTGAACCGCCGGGAGATCGCGAAGATCGAGCAGAAGACCGACGAGCCCGGCTGGACGCTGGTCCCGCTGGCGCTCTACTTCAAGGACGGCCGAGCGAAAATCGAGATCGGGCTGGGCCGTGGTAAGAAGGCGTACGACAAGCGCCAGGCGATCGCCAAGCGCGAGGCCGACCGCGAGATGCAGAAGGCGGCCGCGGCCCGGCTCAGGAGACGGTGAAGGGTGTCGATGAACCTCCGAGGCCGCAGCACGGCGCGCCGGACGATCTCGGCGGGGGCCGCCGTTCTCCTCGTCGGCGGCTCGGCGTCGGCGTGCTTCGCCGAGCAGTCGGCGATGCCCGCCGTCCGGGACTTCCTGGTCGCCTGGGAGGTCGGCAACTACCCGGCCGCCGCGGGGCACACCATGGGCGCGGACAAGGCGGAGGTGGCCGCGGCCCTCGGAGGGGTCCGCAGCCAGCTCGACGCCGCCGCGCTGAAGCTCGGCATGCTGAAGGTCGTCAAGAGCGGCGACACCGCCACCGCGCAGTTCTCCGTCAAGATCGACCTGGGTGAGAACGGCGAGCCCTGGACCTACAACAGCTCGATGAACCTGCAGCGCGCGGGGTCCGGCTGGAAGATCAAGTGGGAGCCGTCGATCATCCACCCGAGCCTCAAGCAGGGCCAGCGGCTCGCGGTGGTCACCCAGGTCCCGCCGCGCTCCCCGATCCAGGACCAGAACTCCAAGACGGTGCTGAAGGCCGTCCCCGCCGACCTCGTCGGGGTCGTCCCCGGGCACCTGAAGGACCCGAAGGCCACCATCGACCGGATGGTGAAGACCACCAAGATCGAGGGCGGACGGCGGCTGGACGGCGAGCGGCTGCTCGGCCGCGTCCGGTCCGCGCCCCCGCAGAAGTTCCTCCCCCTGCTGACCCTGCAGCGCTCCAGCGGCGACAAGCTGATCGAGCGCCTCAGGCAGGTGGACGGCCTCCAGTTCAAGATCGTCAACGCCCCGATCCAGCCGCAGTTCGCGCCCGAGGTCGTCGGCGAGCTCGGCGCGGCCACCGCCGACCGGCTGCAGCAGGTCGGCGCCCCCTACCAGCCGGGCGACACGATCGGCGTGAGCGGCCTCCAGCTGCTGCTCCAGCGCCGTCTGGCGGGCACCCCCTCGATCGAGGTCGTCGCCCAGGACCCCGAGGGCAACGACGTCACGCCGCTGCGCTCGTGGAGCGGCCACGACCCGGCCCCCGTCGTCACCACCCTCGACCGCAGGATCCAGCCCCGCGCCGACCAGGCCCTGTCGCAGGTGAAGTACCCGGCGTCCCTGGTCGCGGTGCGGCCCGGCACCGGTGACGTGCTGGCCGTGT
This sequence comes from Actinomadura oligospora ATCC 43269, assembly GCF_000518265.1. Lineage (GTDB taxonomy): Bacteria > Actinomycetota > Actinomycetes > Streptosporangiales > Streptosporangiaceae > Spirillospora > Spirillospora oligospora. The sequence goes on from NZ_KI912410.1 coordinate 394,840, forward strand.
CCAACCACCGCACCGGCGGCCGTGACGAGGCCATGGAGGGCCACTACCCGCCGGGCATGGCGTACTCCTTCGTCACGGCGGACGCGCTACTCCAGAACGGCGTCCCGAAGACCACGCAGACCGAGTGCCCGGCCACGACGAACGTGGGCGGGCAGACGGTGTCCAACCCGTCCGGGAAGGCGGCCCGCACCAGCACGTTCGAGCGCGCCCTCTCGCTGAACTGCGCCACGTCCCTGGCGCAGCTCGCCACCAAGCTCCCGCCGCAGGCGCTGGTCCAGTCGGCGGCCAGGTTCGGCCTCGGCAAGGAGTGGGGCGGCCTCTTCCCGTCCTACGCCGGGACGGTCCCGACCCCCGCCAACGACGGCCAGAAGGCGCTGATCGCCACCGGGCAGGGCGGCGTCACCACCTCGCCGCTGGCGATGGCCGCCGCCGCCGCGGCCGTGTCGTCCGGCGTGTGGCGCCCGCCCTTCATCACCAAGGACCCGGTGGACACCCCGTCCGCGCAGGTGAACGTGATCAACCCGATCGCGGTCGGCGACCTGAAGCGGATGGTGCGCCGCTCCGTCCAGAGCGGCGCGGCGAAGGACGCCAACGTGGGCAGCGGAGGCCAGGTCTCCGGCGTGAGCGCGGTGGTGAACTACCAGGAGGGCGGCAAGGCCAAGACCGTCTCCTGGTTCGTCGGGTTCCGCGACGACATCGCGTTCGCGATCGCGGTCGAGGGCAGGGCGAACGCGGCGAAGATCGCCTCGTCCTTCCTGAACGGCACCACGGTGAGCCCGCCGTCCACCACCAAGCCGCCCCAGGGGACGACTCCCGGCACCGGCGGCCAGGGCCAGCGTCCGGGGACGAACCAGGGCACCGGCGGCCAGACACCGGGCCGCCAGTCGCCCACCACGGGCACGAACCCGTCGATGTCCCCCACCCGCAACCCCTGACATGTCCGGTGAGACTTCCGTCACCTTTTGGCGATCTCTTGACCCGATGGAAGCAACCATCCGGGCCGTCCGGCACGTCTTCACAGGTGACTGAGACACCGCTCGGGGGGTTGCGGACTCAGTCGCCGTGATGAGACCAGAGCCTCGTCTCGGGGGAGGCTCTGCCGTCCGGACCGGCCCGACCCTGCCGGTCGGCCCCGGTGGGCGCGACACGTTCGCGGCCCACCGGGGCGTCACTTTTCCCAGGCCCCGGGGAATCTCGTTGGCATCCGCGACGTTGACCTACTAGTGTCTGGTGGTGGACGCCCAGGCGTCCGACTTCTTGACAAGTCAACATGGGGGTGACCGGTCTCGACTTCGGTAGGTCGAGCCAGGGGAAGCGGGTCGAGGGTTGCTGTCGTGACCTCGTAAATCCTGTGACAGCAAACCTATAACTGCCAACAAGAAGCAGTCCGAGTTCGCTCTCGCCGCCTGAGGCGAGTAGCGACTCTGCCGGCCCGGGTACGTCTCCGCCCCGGGATCCGGCATCATCAGGAGACTCCACTCTGCCGCCCGGTCGCGGGGCAGTAGAGAACACCTAACAGCGACTGAGCCCGTCGGCGACTCGCCTGCGAGAGCGCCGGGGCTGAGAAAGCGTCAAGCAGGCTGCGCCCGGAGAAGCCCTGGCCCATCACCGAAGGACGCGGGTTCGATTCCCGCCACCTCCACGAACAGGCCCCGTGCGGTCGGAAGCAAGCTTCCACCGCCCGGGGCCTTTTTGCGTCTCCAGCACCCCCAGCCCCCCGCCCCACTCAGCACCTGCACCCTGTACCCCGCTCCGCGCGCCCTGCCCCGCGCTCCACAGCGCCCCTGCGCTCTACGCCGCTCTGAGCCCCGCGCTCTGCGCCGCCCTCGGGCACCCCGCACCCCGCCCCGCTCCGTCGTGCTCCGTGCCTCACACCGCCGCGCCCGACCTCCTGCGCCCGCGGCCCTGCGCTCTGCGCTCCTGTGTCCTGTGCTCTGCACGTCGTGTGGCGGGTGGGGGTGTGGGGTGGAGCGCGCGTTTTCCGGTCTTCCGGGTGAATGGGAGAACGTGGCCTTTCTCGGCATTGATCACGTGTGCGGTCCTCGATGGAAGACGTGTCCGGGTGGGTGAGTGAATTCGTGCCTTGGATGAGTTGTGGGGGATTGTCTTGGGGTGGCGTGTCGGGCGGCGGCAGGAACGGAGGACTGTCGTGTCGGGTGGGTTGATGGGGAGAAATGGATATTTGCGCCGGGGTCGTGCGTCATTGGAAAGTCAAGAATCGGTGAGCTACCCGCTAATCGTTCGGGGAGAGGTGGAAGTTGGCGCGCTCAACGTGTTGAGTGTCCGTGGGTGCCCGCCCCGCAAGGGGCAGGCACTTGACGAAATTCCACTGTGCACAGAAGGGGCTTCGGAATGAAGCGACTGGTGGCGACAGGGCTCATGGCCCTCACGGCGGGTGGTGTTCTGGCGAGCGCTTCCCCGGCTATGGCCTGGGACGAGCCGTACCCGAGCGCTGGCTCGCACCACTCCTACCACTCCCACAAGGTGTCCAACCAGCAGGGCATCGGTGTCGAGACCTGCCGCGCCGTCGAGGTCGGTGCCGTCATCGGCATCATCCTCCACAACGTGCTCGCTCAGGACGACGAGTCGGGCAACTGCGACAACGGTTCCGTCGAGGGCCGGAACGGCCGTGGCTATGGCTACGAGGGTCACTACGGGTACCACCACTGATCCAAGTTCTGGCCGGGCCGGGAGCGAGTTCTCTTGCTCCCGGCCCGTTCGTTCTGTCCGGGATCTTTTTCTGAGGATTGTCCGGATGTCTGGTCGGGACCCTTTTCTTGTTCCTTTGTCCTCGGCTCCCGTGGGTCAAAGACGTTCCATCGTCCCCCTCGATGTTCGTCAAAGGAGCCGTGACACGGCCCGCTGGGTCCCGGGGCGTGTGATGCTCGCGAACAGATCGCGAATCCGAGCGAACCGCAGAAACCCCCGGAGGGGCGGACGTCGCGAGTCCGCTTGACGGCACTTCGTGGGAACGCCCCATTCCCGTCGATATCCGCAGGTGGCGCGACGGTGATTCCGGGTGGATCGCCGGGCTTGGCCTTTCTGTTCCCGGAAGGACGTCGATTTGGGAGCTCAGGGACTCGCGGCCCTCGGCACGACGGCCGAGGAGACCGCGCCTTTCCGGCCGGTCGACCAGGACCGCGCGCCCGGGACGGACCGCCGGCGCCCGTCCCACCGGCGCACTCCCCGCCGCCGGTACGCGTCGCGGCTGCCCGTGGCCGGGTACCGCCTGACGCTCACTCTGCTGGACTTCACCGCCGCCGCGGGGCTCTCCCTCGTGCAGGCCGGTGTCCCGGCGCGGGCCGTCCTCACGGGGGCGGTGCTCGCGTCGTTGCAGGCCGTGGCCGGGGGATACCGGCCGCGCCGGAGCCTCAGCCTCGTCGACGAGGTCATGCCGACCGTGGCCCGCGTGCTGCTGGCGGACCTGGCCGTCAACCGTGTTCTGCTCCCGCCCACGCCCGCGACGCTGCCGCACGCGGCGCTTCAGATGCTGGAGTTCGTCCTGTCGGCGTCGGTGCTGGCACTGGTGGGACGGCTGCCGGTGTTCAGGGCGGCGCGGCGATTCCGGCGCAGGCCGTCGCGGCTTCGGGCGACGGTCGTCATCGGGTCCGGCACGGTCGCGGACCGCGTCGCCCAGCACCTCGACCGGTGTTCCGATCTGGGCCTGACCGTGACGGCGCGGCTGGACCTGCGGCATCTCGAGGGGCCGCTTCCGGCGTCCGCGGCGGAGGACTGGCCGCACCTCACGCGGACGCTCCGCGCGATGCGGGCCCGGGTCGCCCTGGTGGCCTGCGAGGACGTCCAACCCGGCCAGCTGGACGCCGCGATGCGGGCCGCCGCGCGGACGACAGGGGAGGTCTGGGCGGTCGTGACCACGCCGGGCCTGCTGCCCGCCGGGGCGCGGGGCCGCGAGTACCTGGACGGGATCCCGGTCGTCCGTGTCCTGGACGCCGCGCGGGTCACGCTCGGACGGCGCGGCAAGCGGATGTTCGACTTCGTCGTGGCGTCGGCGACGGCGGTGCTGCTGGGCTGGCTGATGGTGCTGTGCGCGGTCGCGGTGCGGCTCGAGGGCGGGCCGGGCGTGATCTTCCGGCAGCGCCGGGTGGGGCTGCTCGGACGCGAGTTCACGCTGGTGAAGTTCCGGACGGTCCGCCCCAGCAGCGAGCACCACGCCGACACGAGCTGGTCGGTCGACGACGAGCGGCTCGTGGGGCCGGTGGGACGGTTCCTGCGGAAGACCTCGCTGGACGAGCTGCCCCAGCTGTGGAACGTCGTCCGCGGCGACATGAGCCTGGTCGGGCCGCGTCCGGAGCGCCCGCACTTCGTCGGGAGGTTCGGCGCGTCCGTCCCGAACTACGGGCTGCGGCACCGCATGCCGGTGGGGATGACGGGATGGGCGCAGGTCAACGGGCTGCGCGGCGACACCTCGATCGAGGACCGGGTGCGCTACGACAACTACTACATCGATCACTGGTCGTTCGCCGCGGACCTGCGGATCCTGCTGATGACCGTCCGGGCCGTGCTCGTCCGGGAGGGCCGGTGACGGGGGCCATGGACCGGCGGGTCCGTTCCGGCTTCGACTCCCGGCCCGGCAGCGCATGACCGGCGCGCGGTCGGCTCTCGCGGGGCGGCCCCGGCTCCCGTGGATCGACGGCCCGCCTCGGTGGGGGCAGGACCGGGTCCTGTGGGCGCGGCCGTCCTGGCTGGTCGCGGCGACGGTGCTGAGCTTGGCGATCCCCGGAGGGGGCGGCGCGGTCGGGTCCGGGACGGCGCATGTGTCGCCGGGCGACGTGGTCAGTCTGGTCATGGTCGTTCTGGCGGGCGCGCTGTGGGTGCGTGGGTGTGTCGGCGCGGGCTCGTGTGTTCGTGTTCCGGTGGTCGTCGCGCTCGTGTTCGCGGGGGTCGTCCTCGGGGCCGCGCTCTCGGCGGAGTTCTCGCCCGACCCCGCGACCAGCCTGGTGGGCTGGGTGCGGCAGGCGCAGATCTTCGTCCTGGTGCCGCTGGCGGTCATCGTCTCGCTGCGCGACCGCCTGGACGTGTCGATCGTCGTGGGCTCGGTCGTGACCCTCGGTGTGGTCGAGGCGCTGGTGGGCGTCTGGCAGACGGCCACCCACAACGGCGCCTCGTACGCGGGGCAGCTGATCCGGGCGGTCGGGACGTTCGGCGCGCTGGACGTGATGGCGATGTCGGCCGTCTGCGGGATGGCGCTGGTCATGGCCGTCTCGCTGGCGCTCACCGCGCCGGACGGGTGGCGGCGCGCCGCGTTCCTCGGCGTCGCGGCCGTCCTCGCCGCCGGGCTGGCGTGCTCGCTGAGCCGCGGCAGCTGGATCGCGGCGGGGATCGGCGTGCTGGTCGTCCTCGTGCGGTTCGACGTGAAGCTCGCCGTCCGCCTCGGGCTGTGCGCGCTGGCGCTGCTGACCGTGGTCGTGGGCGGCCTCGGGATCGGCGCGGGGACCTTCGGGACGCGCACCCGGTCGATCCTCGCGTCCGTCCGCGACCCGGATCGCTCGGTCGGGGACCGGTACAGCCTGTGGAGCACCGCCGGGGGGATGTGGCGGGACCATCCCGTGACCGGCGTCGGCCTCAAGAACTTCCCGGCCTTCCGGGACGCGTACGCGCCGCCGAGGCTGTCCGGGGGCAGTGACACGGCCGATTCGGTGACCGGGTTCGTCCGGGAGCCCCTGCTGTCGCCGCACAACCAGTACCTGCTGGTGCTGTCGGAGCAGGGGATGCTCGGGGCCGCGGCGTTCGTGCTGGCCCTCGGCGCGTTGCAGGTCGGTTTGTGGCGGAGGGGCGAGGCCTCGGACGGGCACTGGCTGCTGTCCGTGGGCGTCGCGACCCTGATCCTGGTCAACTTCCTGTACTCGGACGTGGGCGGGCCCACGACCGTCCTCGTGGGGATCGTGCTCGGGCTCGCCGCCCGGCACACCTGGCCTGTGGCTTCGCCGGACGGGACCGTCCGGGCGGAGGACGCGCGGTGACCGCCGCCGACGTCCCCGTGACCGACGCGAAGGGCGTCCGCGCGCTTTCCGTCGGACGGGCGGCGGCGCTGTCGGCGGTGCTGGTGTGCGCCGGGACGGGGATGGGGTTCGTCCGGGACCTGCTGCTCGCCGACCGCTTCGGGGCGGGGCCGAGCACGGACGCGTTCCTGGTGTCCTGGACGGTTCCGGAGACGGTGTCGCCGCTGCTCATCGAGGACGCCATGGCGCTGGTCATGGTCCCGGTCGTCACGCGCGCGATGGTCCGGCCGGACGGGGTGCCGCGGCTGGTGCGGAGGGTCGCGCCGCGGCTGGTCCTCGTCCTGACGGTGTTGTCGGTGGCCGTGACCCTGCTCGCGCCGTGGCTGGTGCGGATCGCCGCGCCCGGCGTCGCGAACCGGTCCGAGGCGGTCGTGTGCCTGCGGCTCACGGCCGTGACCGTCCTGACGTTCGGCGTCGCGGGACTCATGAGCGCGATCCTGCGTCCGCACCACCGGTTCGGGCCGCCCGCCGCGATCTACCTGGCGTACAACGTCGGCATCCTCGCGATGCTGGTCATGCTGGCGGACGCGTGGGGGATCACCAGCGCGGCGCTCGGGGTCGCGTGCGGCAGCCTGTTCATGGTCCTCGTCCAGATGCCCGCGTTCGTGCGGGTGCTGCGCGGGCGTGGACGCCTTTCCGGCACGGCCGATCTCGACGGAGCGCGCGGCCTGGATCCGGGGCTCTCGACGCGGCAGGTGCGGCTCGCGGCGGCGGCGCCCGTCATCGTGTACACGGTCGCGCGGCAGGCGCAGGTGCTGATCGAGCGGTTCTTCGGTTCGAGCCTGCCCGAGGGGACGATCTCCCATCTGAACTACGCGCAGAAGGTCGCCCAGGTGCCGATGGTGCTGGCGCTGCTGGTCGCGACCGTCACCTTCCCCCGGCTCGTCCGGGCCCATCTGGACGACGACGCCGGACTGCTGCGGCGGCGCATCGAGAGCGACCTGACGGTCGTCGGGCTGCTGATCCTCGTCGCGATCACCTACCTGTGGACGTTCGCGCCGCTGATCACCCGGGTGATGTTCGAGCACGGGGCGTTCACCCGGTCCGACTCCCTGAGCACGGCCCACATCCTGCGGATCTACTCGCTCGGCCTGCTCGCCCAGTGCCTGCTGGGGGTGAGCGTCCGCGCCCTGTCGGCGGGACGGCGGCCCAACTGGCGCACGCCGGTGGCGATGCTGGCCGGTCTCGGCGTGACGTTCGGCATCGCCGCGCTGTTCGGCGCGAGCCATGGGGCGGGCGCGCTCGCCGTGGGCAACGCGGCCGGGATCAGCGTCGCCGCCGTCCTGCAACTGGTGACCGTCCGGCGGCGGGTGGCGCCCATCCGGTTCGGCCTGCTGGGACGGCGTCTCGTCATCGGCGTGGGTTGCGCTCTCGTCGCCGGGTTCGGCTCTGGGCAGGTGACGCGGCTGGTGGTCGGGGACGCTCCGCCGCTCGTCCGGCTGGTGGTGGGGGGAGCGGTGTTGCTGCTGGTCATGGCGGCGACGCTCGCCCTGGTCGTCAGGGGTTCGCAATGCCTGCGGGGTGGTCTGCCGGGACGGCGCGGGGCGGAGAGCGGAACGGGGGGAGCCGGCGAGGCCGGGCCGGCTCCGTCAGCGGAACGACTGCCGGCCATGCGAAGGGTGATCGGCTGATGGGCATCGAGTGGACGACCAGGGACCAGCCGCAGGGCGGACCGGGGCCGGGCGCGACCCGGGCGGCCCCGCCGGGCCGGATGCCGCCGGTGCTCATGTACCACTCCGTGGACCACCGCCTCGAGGATCCGTATCTGATCACCGTCACGCCCGGCCGGTTCGAACGGCAGATGCGCTGGATGAAGGCCCGTGGCCTGCGCGGCGTCGGCGTCGCGGAACTGCTGGCGGCGCGGGCCGCCGGACGGCGCCGGGGACTGGTCGGCCTCACCTTCGACGACGGCTACGACGATTTCGTCCGGCATGTCGTCCCGGTGCTGCGCGGGCTGGGGTTCACCGCGACGGTGTTCATGGTGTCCGGGGAGATCGGCGGCGGGAACTCCTGGGACGACGGTCCCCGCAGGCGGCTCATGGACGCCGGGCAGCTGCGCGCCGCCGCCGACGCGGGCATGGAGGTCGCGTCCCACGGCGTCCGGCACCTCTCGCTTCCGGACGCGAGCGACGACGTCCTGGCCGGGGAGCTGCGGGAGAGCCGGGCCCGGCTCGAAGAGCTGCTCCGGCGGCCGGTCTCGGGGTTCGCCTACCCCTACGGGCACGTGACGCCGCGCGAGGCGGAGGCCGTCCGGGACGCGGGCTATGACTACGGATGCGCGATCTGGGGGACGGGCGCCGACCGGCACGCCCTCGCCCGCACCTACATCGGCGAGCGCGACGACCCGCTCCGGATGCGCCTCAAGTTCGCCCGCCACCGGTTCCGCCAAAGGAAGCTCGCATGACGCGGGCGGCTGGATTGTCGCGGGGGAGCGGGTTGGCGCGCGGGAGCGGGGTGACGCTCGGGGCGGGGGTGACGCGTGTTCTGCATGTCATCACCGGGTTGGGGCTGGGGGGTGCGGAACGACAGCTGGTGTTGCTCGCGCGGCACCTTCCCGTGCAGTGCGAGGTGGCCACGCTGGCCGGGCCGACCACGCTCGCGGACGAGCTGCGCGACCTCGGCGTTCCTGTCCACAACCTGGGGATGGCGCACAACCGTGACCTGACCGTCCTGCCCAGGCTGGTGTCGCTGATGCGGAGCGGCGGGTACGACGCCGTCCATACCCACCTTTACCGGGCGTGCCTGTACGGACGCGTCGCCGCGCGGATCGCGGGCATCGGGCGTGTCATCGCGACCGAGCACTCCCTCGGCGACGGGCACATCGAGGGCAGGGATACCACCTGGCCGGTGCGGATGCTGTACCGCGCGAGCGAGCGGCTCGGCTCGGCCACGGTCGCGGTGTCGCCGACGGTCGAACGGCGTCTGCGCGACTGGGGTGTCCCGGCGCGGCGGGTCGTCACGATCCCGAACGGGCTGGATCCGGCGGCCTTCGCCTTCGACCCCGTGGCGCGCGAGCGCGTCCGGAACGGGTTCGGGGTGGCGCCCGGGGACTTCGTCGTCGGGACGGTCGGACGGCTCGTCCCGACCAAGCGCGTGGACGTCCTGATCGAGGCCATCGCGCAGGTGCCGGACGTCAAGCTGCTGATCGTCGGGGACGGCCCCGACGCGCCGCGCCTGCACGCGCTGGCGTCCGCCTCGGGGGATCGCGTCATCTTCGCGGGCGCGCGGCAGGACATCGGCGCGCACCTGTCCGCCATGGACGTGTTCGCCTCGCCGTCGGAGCAGGAGACCTTCGGGGTCAGCGTCCTGGAGGCCCTGGCCAACGGGCTTCCCACGCTCCACACCACCTGCCCGGCCCTCCAGGACCTGGCCGGACGGCCTCCCGGCGACCAGCCCGGCGAGCCGTTCGTCCGGCGGGTGCCCTGCACGGCCGGGGAGTACGCGGCGGCGCTCCTCGAACTCGGGGACCTGCCCTTCACGGCGCGCACCTGCGCCGCCGCCGCGCGGGCCTACGCGGTCGACGGCCCCGTAGCCCGGCTGGTCGCGCTCTACCAGGCCGAACGGCTCGACCAGCCCGGCCTCATGACGACTTCCGAGGAGGCACATCGATGACCACGGCCAAGACCCGGACGGCGGAGGACGGGCCCGGCACAGGGCCCGCCACAGGGCCGGACGCCGGTCCGGCGGGCACCGGGCTCCCGCACGCGGCCGGGCGGTCGCGCGGGCCGTCGGCCCCGGCTCGCGGGGCGGCGCTCCCGATGGCCGTGATCGTGTTCGGCGCGCTGGCCGGGACCGTGTACGGGCTGCTCACCCCGCCCTCCTACGACGCGTCCGCGAACGTGCTGATCGCGCCGGACAAGCAGAGCACCGGCGCCGACGCGGTCAACTACGCGCAGGCGTACGGCAGGCTCGCGAGCCTGCCCGAGACGCTCACGTGGGCGCCGTCCCCGGCGCCGTGGGGGACGGCGGTGGAGTCGGCGGCCAAGCGGCTGCGGACGTCCACCTCGCCGGACACGCCGCTCATCCGGCTGACCGCGTCCGCGTCGGAGGCGCGTCGCGCGGCGACCTTGGCGAACGCCGCCGCCGCCGCGCTCGTCCGCTACGGCGCCGGTCACCAGAGGGACACCGGTGTCCGGGTCATCCTCATGAGCAACGCGCTCGCCCCCACGACGGCCAGCTCGCCCAGGCTCGTCCTGGACATCGCCGTCGGCGCGGCGTCCGGGGGACTGCTGGCGGCGCTGGCCGCGCTCGCGGGGCTGCGGTGGCCGCAGGCGCCGGTAGGTCGCCGCAGGCAGGGAGGCGGTCCGGGCATCGAACCGGACGACGACGCCGCTGAGGACGCGCTGCCCGGGGAGGACGGCCCGAAGGCGCGCCGGAACCGTGGCGAACAGGCCGCGCCGGAGGCCGGGCAGTGAGCCTTCAGCAGTCCGCCTGCCGGGTGGACACGGCCCGCTGGCGCACCGAGGTGCACCGCGACGACAGCGCGTGGGACGCGCTGGGCGCGGGCTGGAACGACCTGTACGGCCGCAGCCGCGCCACCCCGTTCCAGACGCTGGCCTGGAACGCCGCCTGGTGGCGGCACTACGGCCGTCCGGGGCGGCTGCGCCTCGTCGCGGTCTGGCGGGACGACCGGCTGATCGCGCTGGCCCCGCTCATGGTGCGGTGGCGCCACGGACACCGCGTCCTGGTCCCGCTCGCCGCCGCCCAGAGCGACCACACCGACGTGCTGGTCGACGGGGCGCACGCGGCCCTGGCGGTCGAGCACCTGGTGAAGGCGCTGCTGGACGAGCCGGGCTGGGGTGTCCTGGACTTCCCCGAGGTGATGCCGAACGGCTCGGCGGGCCTGCTGGCCGAGCACTGGCCGCGTCCGGGCCGCCGCGTGCCGTCCTCGGTGTGCCTGCGGCTTCCGGCGTGCGGGCCCGCCGAGTTCTGCGCCCGGTTCCCGCGCCGGACGGCGGGCAAGGTCCGCGCGCGGCTCCGGAAGATCGAGGCGCTGGGACTGGACGTCCGGCAGGCGGGCGCCGCCGAGGCCCGGCGGGCGGTCGTGGAGATGCTGCGGCTGCACCGGCGGCAGTGGCAGGGGCGCGACGTCAACCCCGAGCACCTGCGGCCGCGCTTCGCCGCGATGCTCGGCGACGCGGCGGCCGTGATGATCGCGGCCGGGCAGGCGGCGCTCACCGAGTACCGGCGGGACGGGCGGCTGGTCGCCGCCGACCTCGCGGTGATCGGCCCGGACTGGGTCGGCGCGTACCTGTACGGCGCGGAGCCCGGCCTCCGGAACGACATGGACGTGGCATTGATGCTGCTCAGCAACGATCTGCGTCTCGCCTACCGGGGCGGTCTGCCGTCCCTGAACCTGCTGCGCGGCCAGGAGGACTACAAGCTCAAGTGGCAGCCGGACCTCGTCCCCAACGAGCGGATCGTCCTGTGCCGTTCGGCTCGTTCGGCCCCCTACCTGGGCATCGTGGCCGGACGCGCGGGGGTGGCGCGGCTGAGGAGGATCGCGCGAACGCGCGGGCCGGTCTCCGGAGAAGAGGCGGTCGCGCGTGCCGCCGGGCAGTCCCGTCCTTGAACGACTCCGTCCCCGAGCGAGTGGGCCGCACATCATGACCGATGAATCCGCCTCCGTGGTCGAGACCGGTCCTCAGGACCGTCCGCTGCGGGTATTGCACGTCTCCCAGCCGACGACGGGCGGGGTCGCCGGGTACGTCGCCCAGACCGTCGCCGCGCAGCGCCGACGCGGGTGGGAGGTCTTCGTGGCCTGCCCGCGGGACGGCGCGCTCCCGCGTGACCTGCGGGCCGAAGGCGTCCCGCACCACCTGTGGGAGGCGGGCCGCGCGCCCGGGCCGGGCACGCTGGACGAGGCGCGCATGCTGCGCCGGATCATCGCCGTCGTGCGTCCGGACGTGGTCCATCTGCACTCGTCCAAGGCGGGACTGGCCGGACGGCTGCCCGGCGTCGCCACGCGGCGTCCCGTGATCTTCCAGCCGCATGGCTGGTCGTGGCTGTCCGGAGGCGGCGTCCTCGCGCGCGCGAGCGCGTGGTGGGAGCGGAGGGCGGCGCATCGCACGGACGCGATCGTCTGCGTCGGCGAGGGCGAGCGCCGCCAGGGAACCGGGAAGGGGATCCGGGACCGGCTCTGGACGATCCGCAACGGCGTCGACCTCAGCCGCTTCCCCCCTGCTGACCAGCGCGAACGGGAGCTGGCCCGGGAACGCCTCGGGCTTCCCCAGGGCGTCCCGCTCGTGGTCTGCCTCGGCCGCGTCACCCGGCAGAAGGGCCAGGACATCCTCCTGGACGCCTGGGACCGGGTGGGTCAGGCGTGTCCGGACGCCGAGCTCGTGATCGTCGGCTCAGGGGACGCGCTGGACGAGCTGCGGCGTCGCGGGCCCGGGGATCGGGTGCGGTTCGTCCCGGAGGCCGTCGTCCCGCGCGACTGGTACGCGGCGGCGAACGTGGTCACGCTGCCGTCCCGCTGGGAGGGCCTTCCGCTGGTCGCGCTGGAGGCGCTGGCGGTCGGGCGCAGTGTCGTCGCGTCCCGGATCCCGGGGCTGACCGAGGTCGTCACGTCCGATGTCGGAGCCCTGGTGACCTGCGGAGACGCGGACGAGCTGGCGCGGGCCCTCGCGCTGCGCCTCCAGGACCCGGGGCTGGCCGCGTCCGAGGCGGAGGCGGCCGGAGTCCGTGTCCGCGACTTCGACATGGCCGAGACGCAGCTCCGGCTCTGCGCGCTGACGCTGGCCGTGGCCATGGGCACCGCCGACGCACCGGCGCTGAGCAGCCCCGTCCCGGTCAGCTAGCGGCCCTTCGCCGCTGGACTCGCCGGGAGAACCGTGGTCGTGCCGGACGCGGGCGCGGTCGGCGTGAGCGCGATGCCGCGACCGCCGAACAGTCTCCGGTACTCGGCGGAAGCGCGCGGGTTCATCTGGCAGCTCCACACGCCGTGCGGGCAGTAGTCGGTGATGGTCTGGTAGGCGACCGGATGGGTGGAGATCCAGTCGTGCATGCCGCGCACGAAGTCCGGGTCATCGGAATTGCGGAACATCCCCCATTCCGGGAAGGACATGGGCTTGTTGTGCACGGTGGCGAAACGGGCCTGCTCGCCCAGGCCGTAGGGCTCCTGGACGAAGTGGTCGAAGTCGGCGCCCTCGGGTTGGTCATAAGTGTCGGAACCGATGATGTCGACGACATCGTCACCCGGATAGCAGCGCGGCCACGGAATGGCGTCGAGTCCGCGCGTCGCCGTGAAATCGAAGCGGAACTTCGCGCCCGGGACGGCGCGCATCGTCGTGACGATCCGCCGCCAGTAGGCCGTCCATTTGATCGGGTTGGGCGCACATCGGCTGGTATAGGTGGCGCCGTTCATCTCCCAGCCGGGCACGATGATCGCGTCGGCCGCGCCGCCGGTGGCCAGGCGCGTCGCCAGCTCCCGGAAGTGCTGGTCGTTGGCGCCCTCGGCGCCCTCCTCGAGCAGCGCCGAGACCTCGTCGTCCTCCACGCCGCCCTCGTTGCGCGGCAGCATGGGGAGGTTCAGCACCAGGAGTTTTCCCGGATTGGCGCGCTTCCAGGCCAGCCAGGGTTCCAGCACTCCGGGCGCGCCCTCGATGTCGTGCCAGCTGTCGCCGGGCAGGTAGGTGTGGCCCACGTCCACCGGCGAGTCGAGCCAGCGCTGGAAGTGGCCGATGGCCTCGACGCCCTCGCCCCCCGACCCGAGGAACGCCCCGAGTGGAACGGCGTGCTGCGCCTGCCCGACCGATTGCGTCGCCGTCCGAGAAGGGGTGCCGACGCCAAGTGCGAGAAAAACGGTGATCCCTGCGAGAGAGATCGCCCCCAAGAACGTGGGAGACCTCGGTCCCGGTGGGGCGAAACGCGGTCCGTCTGCGCGCGCGGGGCCGTTCCTCATGCGTAAAATATGCCCGATGACTTTGGTTGACGAACCGCGGGTCTCGCCGAATGAAGAACTCTTTACCAACGTCGAAGCGGGGTGAATCTTGGCGGAGGCGGCAAACCGGCCCACGCTGCTCGACTCTCGATCCGTGCCCGAATTCGACACCGGGCTTCCGGTGCTTCTCTTCCGCACCAACCACTACCCGTTGCACCACGGCACGCTGGCGGCCGTCCGGTCCCTCGGACGCGCCGGGATCGAGGTCCACGCGCTGCTGGAGGGACGGGCCAGCCCCGTGAGCCGGTCCCGCTACCTGGGACGATCCCACGAGTTCGGCCCGCACCCGTCCGACGCGTCCGGGCTGCTCGGCCACCTCGCCCGGGTCGCCGGCCGCATCGGACGGGCCCCGCTCCTGATCCCGATGGACGACGCCGCCGCGCTCTTCTCGGCCGACCACCGGACCGTCCTCGCGAACCGTTTCCGGCTTCCCGGTATGAGCCACGCCCCCGGCGAGGTCGCCGACAAATCCTCGCTGCTGGAATGCTGCCGCCGGGCCGGGATCCCCGTCCCGCCCAGTCACGTGCCGTCCGGAACGCGCCTCTCCGAGGCGGAGCTGGACGCGCTCGGCTACCCGTTGATCGTGAAATGGGCGCGTCCGTGGATGCTGCCGCGCGGCTCCCGCAGCACCACCCTGGCGCACGACTTCCGCCAGGCCCGCGCGCTGCACCACCTCTCCCTCGCGGAGGACCACCGCGCCGCGGGCCCGGTCATCTTCCAGCAGGTCGTCGGCGACACCCGGCACGACTGGTTCTTCCAGGGCTATTTCGACGACGACTCGAACCTGGTCTTCGGCGGTGTCGGGAAGAAGCGGCTCGCCTACCCCCGCCGGACGGGCGCGACCGTCGTGGGGGAGTGGCTGCCCAACCCGCGCCTCGAAGGCCACGTCCGCGCGCTCGCCAAGCGGCTCGGCTACACCGGCCCCGCCGACCTCGACTTCCGGTACGACCAGCGGGACGGCACCTACAGCCTGCTCGACTACAACCCCCGGCTCGGGGCCCAGTTCCGGCTGTTCACCGACCGCGTCGGCACCGACCTCGTCCGCGTCATGCACCTGCTGGCGTCCGGACGGCCCGTCCCGCCGGCGCGGCCGGTGTTCGGCCGGAAGATCCTCGTCGAGAACCACTACCTCCCGCTGATGGCCACGACCCGGCCGCGCGGGTTCGCCGCGCTGCGCGAGAGCGAACTGGCCTGGCTCGCGGCGGACGACCTCGCCCCGATGACGACGCTCGTCCGGCAGAGCTTGCGGGTCGCCGCGCGCCGGGCCGCCGGGCGGGTCCCGTCCGCGGAACGCCTCGGACGGCGCCTCGCCCGCCGCGCGCCCGAAACGCCCCTCCCGCCCGTCCCGCCCGACTCGTCCGCCGCTGCGGACCACGGCCGTCGCCATCCATGAACGCCGCCCAGTGAACGCCGCCCAGTGAACGCCGCCCAGTGAACGGAGTCCAGGACGTGTCCACCTCCAGCGCGGAGACCGTCGTCGTCGGCGCCGGCCCCTACGGGCTCTCCGTGGCGGCGCACCTTCGCGGCGCGGGCATGGACTGCCGGATCATCGGCACGCCCATGCGCTTCTGGAACACCGCCATGCCCGAGGGCATGTTCCTGAAGTCCGAGCCGTTCGCGTCCAGCCTCAGCTCCCCGGACGCCGGGACGCGCTTCCTCGACTTCCGTCCCGGCTGGCGCACCGGGCAGCCCATCCCCCTCGACACCTTCACCTCCTACGGCGAGTGGTTCACGCGCGAGGCCGGGCTGCCGGCCGAGCCGACGCTCGTCGCCGACGTCAGCCGCACCGGCGACCGGTTCGAGGTCGCCCTGGAGACCGGTGAGGTGGTCTCCGCGGCGAACGTCGTCCTCGGCATCGGGGTCGGGGCGTTCGCCGACATGCCGCCCGAGCTGCGGAACCTTCCCGGCGAGGTGTGCGGACACAGCAGCGGGTACCGCGACCTGTCGGTCTTCAAGGGACGCCGGGTCGCCGTGGTCGGCGCGGGCCAGTCGGCGCTGGAGACCGCGGTGCTGCTCACCGAGCACGGCGCGGAACCGCACCTGGTCACGCGCACCACGAGGCTGGCGTGGAACGCGACGCCCGGCGTCGGCGCGTCCCCGCTGACGCGCCTGCTGCGCGGCCCGCGGTCGGGCCTCGGACGCGGCTGGCGCACGTGGGTGTGGTCCGAACGGCCGCGGTACACCCGGCTGCTCTCGGACGCGGCCCGCGCGAGGATCGTCAGGAACACGCTCGGGCCCGCCGGGGCGTGGTGGCTGCGCGACCGGTTCGAGGGCGCGGTCACGGTGCGGCCGGGCCAGCGGCTCTCCGGGGCGGACGTCGTCGGCGACCGGGTGACGCTCTCCACGGTCGACCGCACCGGGATGCCCTGGATCCTCAACGTCGACCACGTCATCGCCGCCACCGGGTTCACCCCGGACGTCGACCGTGTCGGGATCCTCTCACCCGGGCTCCGCCGCGAGATCACCCGCATCGGACGCTCGCCCCGGCTGGACGCGGGGTTCGAGTCGTCGGTCCCCGGGCTGTTCTTCACCGGCCTCGCCGCCGCCGCGAGCTTCGGGCCGGTGATGCGGTTCGTCCACGGCACCGACTTCTGCGCCCGCAGGATCACCCGGCGGCTCTGCCCCGGGAGGGACTGAACCGTCCCGGGAGCGGGCGCGCACCCGCCCCCGCCTCCGTCCGGCTCGGACTCGTCCGGCTCAGTGCTTGACCCGCCGCACCCAGCGGAGCGCGTCGCGGTCCCAGCGGGCGTCGGTCCTGAGGCGGTCGAGGTCGGGGACGGCGCCGGGCGTGCCCGCGGGCACCGGGATCCAGCCCTGCCCCTGGTAGTCCCATCCGCGCTCGGGGCCGGGGCCGTCCCAGCAGGCCCACCAGCCGAACTCGGCGGCCTCGGCCTCGCCGGGCCACCGTCCCGTCCACAGGTCCCGGCCGCAGGCGTGGTCCAGCTCGAGGTCGGCCCGATGATGGCTCCCGCAGGCGAGCCGCCGTCCGCCGTGGTAGAGGCAGCGGGCGATCGCGCACCCGTCGGTGTGCGGCCGTGCGACGGCGGCCCCGCAGTCCGGGCAGTAGGGGTCCAGCGAGCTCACATGTCCTCCTCGGGCGGGAGAGGCGAAACACCGGCGCCTGGGCGCGTGCTGGCGCCGGGGACCCGGCGGGGCGCACGCGGCGTACACCGAATACTGGCCTGCGTCGCGCCCGCCACGCCCGAACCCGGCCGCCGGACGGGGACGCCCTGGGCGAGATCTATCCGCGCTGGTAGGTGGCTCTTTCCCCTGCGGGAGCAGGGTCTCGCGGCCCGGTCAGTTGCCAGGGACGGGCGGCAGGTCCGCGTGCGTCACGGTGAAGCCGCCCCGGGTCACGGGGGCGAACGGCGCGGGCGCCATCGCCGTGCCGACCGGCGTCTCGTCGCTCCAGCTCCCGTCGGCGCCCTTCGTCAGGTTCACGAACTCCCAGGAGTAGCCGAGCCGGTCGCGGGAGCGGCCCGGCGCGTCCTTGCCGGCGTCGTACACGCTGAAGCCGAGGCGCTTGCCGACCCACGGCGGGCCGCCCGGGCTCGTCCAGGTGAAGACCGCCGTGAGTGACGCGTACCCCGGCGCGGTCACCAGCGAGTCGACCGTGCCCCTCGCCCTGAAGGTGACCTTCTTGCCCTGGACGACGCTCGTGTGCGAGACCGTCACCGTCCCGGCGGCGTCGTTCGGCGAGCCGGGAAGGCCCGGCTGCCCGTTCGGGCCGGGAAGCGGACGGGTGTAGGGCGCGGCGTGCGCGTCGATCGTGAACGCCCGGACGTCGTCGTCACGCTGGTAGGTGCGGCGGATCTCCGCCGCCCCGACCACGCTCGCGGCCCCGGCCCTGCGGGCGGACGGCTCGTGGGACGTGGCGGCGGACGCGGCGGACGCCGTGGTCGCGACGGCGACGGCGGCGGTGCCGGACGCGGCGGCGGCGAGGGCGAGCACGGTGATCTTCTTGACGTTCATCGGCGTGGTCCGTTCTGTACACCCGGTCGGCGATCTTGGATGGGAACCACCCTGCCGACCCGGACCGGGCCGCCGACTCCCCCGCCGGAGGGGATCAGTCCGGAGCAGGTCCCCCGGACGGGTGAGCCGCCGTCATGGCGGCGATGATGACGATCGCCGCCTCGAACACCTCGTACGCGGGCGCGATGGGACCGGCCTCCCAGACGAACATGCACGAGGTGTCCTCGGACGCGTCCGTGCAGCAGCCCTCCGTCCCGTCGGCCAGGATCCCGGCGGGGATCCGCGGGGGCTCGCACCACACGGTCTGCCTCATCCGGACGGCCTCCGCGCGGCAGACGCTGAGGAACGGCGGCCCGTCGTCGGGCACCTGGAGGCTGCACCGGAGTCCGGACAGCTTCAGGACGACGACCTGTAGTTCCTCGAGGTGGCGGGTGCCTCCCGCGGGCGTCGGCTCGTCCGCGTCCGGCCCCAGGCGGAGCCGGGGGAGGTCGGGAGCGACGGTTCCCGGCGGCCCGCCGACGCCGCTCGGGACCGGGCCCGCGGTCAGAGCCGGACGATGGAACCAGTCGGAAATCCACGACATTGGATCGGCCCCCCGGACGACCTGATACTTCGGTTCGCCCGGCCGGAGACGGCACTGGGCGCTGACGGTGATATCGCGAACTGGGTGCGAAGTCCGGAACCGGGGAAGGGAGGGCCTGCGTCCGTCACATCGGCGGAACGCGGCCTCGGTCCGTTCTCGAGGATCTGTTTCGGTGGCCGGCCGGATCAGAGCGACTCGGACGCCGGCGGATATCGGATGGCGCGGAATTCCGTGTGCTGACGTGCGCGGTGTGTCGACCACCCCCCTGTGGGCCGGCACGTGCCTTCGCATCGTAGGTGAACCGGAACCGGTGCGAGCGGGGATTCGGGAAACGGAAGCGTGCGGAGCGACCCTATTCGTTCTCGGAAGTGGGGCCGCCGGACCCGGGATCGCGCCGGAAACGTCCGGATATCGAGGCTATTCCACCGGCGGTGGCGGTGGCGATGACGGCGAGCCAGCGCTCGACCGGGGTCGGGGGCGGAACGGGGATGAGATACCAGAGGGCGAGCGCGAGCAGGGCGGTGAGCAGTCCGCCGAGGGCTCCCTCGCCGATGGCGCACCAGAGCGTCCGGCCTTGGTCGCTTTCGCCCGGTTCTTCCGGGCTGCCCATGGGTTGACTCATCCTCGCCTTGCCCAGGGGGGAGTCCGAGTGCCTGTTGTGCGGGTGCCTGTGCTGCGGTGCCTGTGATGTGGGTGCGGGTGATGACCGAGGGCGGATGGTGGAGCAGATGTCCGACAATTCGGGTGCCGTACAGACGGCGAGGGTGCGGACGAGACTCGGCGGCCCCGTCCGCACCCTCGTCGAGAACGGGCCGGTTACCGGGTCCTGGCCCTGTAGTGCCCCACGTACTTGTTGTGGTACTTCTCCGGGTAGTTCCCCACGTACTTGTTGTGGTACTTCTCCAGCTCCCCGCCGTTCACGCAGTCACCGTGCTCGTCCTCGATGCCCAGGAGGTTGTGGATGGCGGCGCCGAGGCCGACGATGTCGACGCTGCGGCAGGTCTGGATGCCGATGATCTGCAGGTTGCGCGGCGGCTCCGGCTTGTTGCCCGCCATGGCGGGCGCGGGCATCAGGGTCATCAGACCCACGCCGCCGAGGAGGGCCACAGCAGCCTGTCGCTTGCGCATGAGTGCTCCAATTCAACTGTCGTTGCGTTGCCGCCGACGCGAAGCGCGCCACAGCGTTCGACCATCGCACCTCACAGCCTCACCGGAGGCCTGGAGGGACAAACGCGTTTTGCGAAACCGTTGCCTGTTGCAGGAATGTTCTTCAGATGCTTCGGGCATTTCCGGCAGCAGGGCAAAAGTCGCGACAGCTGGAACGGTCGTTGGCGCCCATCTTGGTAAGCCCATGTGTTGATCAAGTCGATTTGGTTTCCAGGACGTCGCGCGCCCGGTTCATATCCACCGAAAACGGCGTCCGGGAACGGCATCGGCGGGTTCGTCGATGCGGCGTGTTGCCGGTCGGGGGGACGCTTCGAGTGGCACACTGTGCTGTCACGGCCACGAGTTCCGGTTCACGGTTCCCGGGCCGGACAAGTGAAGGTGCGAAAGTGGGACTCCGGTCGCCGGATTCCTCCGAAATGTGCGGTCATAAGCACGGGCCCGACCCCGGCCCGCCGCCGCGCGAATTCGCGCACAGCCGTACACGGCCACCCCGATATCGACAGGCGGCGGTCGACCACGAGCGCCTGAATCCCCGCATCGCCGGGCGTGGGCGACGCGTTCCGCCGAACCTCCGAAGGAGAACATCATGCGCAACCGGACCAAGAACGTGAGTCGCGCCGCGCTCGTCGCGGGCGGCCTGACCGTCGTCGGCATGGGGCTGTCCAGCGGCTCCGCCCTCGCCGACACCGCCTCCACCGCCGTGGGCGGCCAGCCGGTGCGGCAGGTCGTCGCCGGCGCGCCCCACGGCAACGGACCCGACGCGAGCAAGATGCCGGAGGCCGCCAAGACCGTCCGCGGGCTGATCCGCGGCGTCGGCGTCCCGGTCCCGGGCTCGGACGCCGGCCCGAACGACCCGCAGGTTCCGCCGAAGCTGATCGACGGCCTGCCGCTCAGCCTCTTGGGCAAGGGGCTTCCGGGCCTTTCGTGACGTGAGCGGGCCGGACGCCTGAGCGGCGCCGGTCCCGCTCCATCCCGCGACAGCGCACCGTCCGGCCGGGCTTCGATCTCCTCGCAGCCCGGCGCGGCGGTGCGCTGTCGCCGTCGTCGGGGCCGTCCGGCCGGGTCCACCCGGGGCGGCGGTCCCGGGAGAACAGCATCGCCAGGAGGAGTACGTGCGGTTCAGACAGCTTCTCGCCGGCGCGGTCGCCGGCGTCCTCGGCTGGGCCGGTCCCGTCGGGCCCGCGCACGCCGAGCAGGTTCCCGTCCATGCCGCGCGCCACGCCGGAACGACCGACCACCGGGCCGGGAAGGCGGGGCACCGCGCCCGGAAGGCGGCGCGCCGGAACGCGGCGGCGCGGCGTGGCCGGACGTCGCGGGCGGGCCGGCACGGTGGTGAGCCGCACCGGCGCGGCGTGCGGAAGGCGCGGGCCGTCCGGGACCGGGACCTCGTCGAGATGATCATTCCGAAGCTGCGCTTCGACGACCGGGTCCGCGAGGGCATCTCGGAGTCGGACCTCAAGCTGGGCGTCGGCCACTACCCGGGCACGGCGTTCCCGGGGCAGGTGGGCAACGCGGTGTACCTGGGACACCGGACGACCGGGCGGGCGCCCTTCGACGACCTGGAGCACCTGACGTACGGCGACGAGGTCGTCCTGGTCTCCGGGCACCGGCGGTACGTGTACCAGGTGGTCGGGTCGAAGATCATCCTGCCGACCGACCGCCAGGTGCTCGCGCCCGTCCCCATGCAGCCGGGGCGGCGCGCCACGGACGGGTGGGCGACGCTCGTGACCTGTTATCCACGCGGACTGGACAGCCACCGCTACGTGGTCTTCGCCCGGCTCGTCCATTAGGCGCAGGAGCACCTTGCGGGGACGGATCTCCATCGGCGACGGGCACCATCGCGGCCGCGTTCACATCCGCAGGTGGTCCTCGTCCGCCTGCCCTTGATAAGAGGAGCGAACTCATGATGACGACGGGTACGACGACGCTCGTACTCAAGGGGGCGCTGGTGCTCGGCTGCGCGGCGTGCGCCCTGAGCGCCGCCGGCGCGGCGTCGGCGTCGGTCGGGGACTTCACGTACAGGGAGGGCATGACGCCGCAGCGCCTGCACAACGCGCCGGACGGTCCCTGCCACTCCCTGAGGGAAAGGGGCACGAAGTTCAGCAACCGGACCGGGACGACCGTGGAGATCTTCAAGCGCCCGAAGTGCAAGGGCCGCCACCAGTACGTCGAGCCGCACGCGGGCACGGAGGGCGCGCCGCCCTACGCGTGGAGCTTCCGCTTCATGCCCTAGCCGGCCGCCCGCCGTCGTCGGGGTCCGCCTTGCCGGTGATCCAGGGGAGGACGGCGGCCAGCGAGAGCAGCGGGACGGCCGGGAGCAGGTAGCGGTGGTCGAAGTCGGCGGTGGCGGACGGGACGACGATCAGCGCGACCCCGGCCAGGAACGGCAGGAGCGCCGGGCCGCGGAGGCGCCGGACGACCCCGGCCAGGGCGACGAGCAGCAGGACGGCGAGCAGCGGCCCCGGCAGGAAGACCGAGTCCTGGTAGGCGCGGATCCAGCCCGCGAAGGGTTCGACCACGCGGGGCCTGGCGGTCGCGCCGCCGTACAGGCGGGACGCCCGCACGGCGGTGGGCGGTCGTTTGTACCGGACGGGGAAGCGGTACTCGGCCACGGTCGCGGCCGTCGGACGGTCCGTGCGGTGCGGTGCGAAGCCGCGTGCGGCGTCCACCAGGACCGTCCATGCGTAGTCGAGGGGCTGGGTGAGGATGGCGCGCTGGGCGAAGTCGGCGGCGCGGGCGTTCCCGGCCCGGTCGTAGACGCCGCCGGGGAAGGTCTTGAACGGCGCGTGGACGCCCCACATCGCGGCGAACGCGGGGTCCATGCCGGGGGTGTCGCGCGTCCAGTCGCGGCAGAAGACGCGCTCGTCGTCCGGCGGGCGGATCCGGTCGCAGTCGGCGAACGCGGCGACGCGTCCGAACAGGAAGAGGCCGTTGGTGCCGGTGAGCGCCCAGCTTCCGTGCTCGGCCCGGTACCAGGTGGCGTACGAGCCGACGACCAGCGCGAACGCGGCGGCCAGGGCGCCGATCGGACGCCAGCCCACCCGGCGGACGAACAGGAACAGCAGCGCGATGGCGACGAGGGGCAGGCCGACCGTCCGGGTGATGGCGACGGCGCCGAGGAGGAGACCTGCGGCCAGGGTCAGCGTCCAGGACGGGGCGGGCCGCCACAGCAGCACGGCGATCGCCGCGACGACCAGCAGTTCGAAGAGCGTGTCCGAGAGGACGAGGTGCTCCAGCTCGATCTGGTACGCGTCCAGTAGGGCGGGGGCGGCGGCCAGGCAGCCGAGGAGGCCGGGCAGGACGACCCGGTCCGGCCACGCGGTGCGCGCCGCCCGGTAGACCAGGAGGTACAGCAGGATGCCGACGGTGAGACCGAACAGATGCTGGGTGAACGCGATCGTGCCGAAGTCGTGCAGGGGCCGGAGCATCCACAGCATGAGCGAGTAGCCGCTCGGCCGCAGCATCGACGGGACGGGCTCCAGCGCACCCCGTAGATAGGTGCCCGAGTCTCCGAACCACAACATCGACGGGTAGCCGGCCATGGCGACCAGTCGCGGCACGACGGCCGCGGCGAGCAGCAACGCGAACGGGCCGTGCCGCCGTGCTGTCCCCCGAAGCCCCTGTGCCTCAGCCGCGCGCCCGTCTCCGAGCGGACGCGCCGAAGCGTCCACCTTCACGATTTCCCCCTGTCGTGCCCTACCCGGTTGCGACGCCGGGACACCGGCGGGGGGACGTCCGCTTCGCGCGAGTGGCCGAGCCCGGCCACGCTCGGGAAACGGCCGGAACCGGACGGCTCAGGAGCGGTGAGTCGCACGCCGGAGCGGGTGGGGGGCCTGCCGAAGCGCCCGAGTCCGGGGGACGCGACCCCGGTGAGACCGTTCCACTACGGTTGCGGCACCATATCCACCAAAATGACACCGCCCGCCGGGCACCGGGTGACGGCTGACTTCTCCGTTGACCATGGTCGGCGGGAGGAGTAGTTTCGCGGCGCGGAACTCGTGCCTGGCCATGAGCAACCGGAGGACCCGCCCAGATGGACCGTGCGGCAGGGCCAACCGGGGGATACGCCAAGGACGCCGAACGGGCGGCGAC
The DNA here is from genome assembly GCF_000518265.1 of Actinomadura oligospora ATCC 43269. Classification (GTDB taxonomy): domain Bacteria; phylum Actinomycetota; class Actinomycetes; order Streptosporangiales; family Streptosporangiaceae; genus Spirillospora; species Spirillospora oligospora. Next base: position 418,616 of record NZ_KI912410.1, read on the forward strand.
CGAGGCGTTCGTGGTCGTGGAACCGGTCGGTCCCGGCCGCGTCCGGCGCGGCGTCGACATCGTGGGGATGTCGAGCCTGCTCAGCGAGGCGCGGGAGCACCTGGACCGCGACGACGGGACGGTCGTCCTGACCGGTCCGCCCGGCATCGGCAAGTCGACGCTGCTCGAGCGGCTCGCCGGGGAGCACCCCGGCCACACCGTGCTGCGCTGCGCGCCCGCCGAGTCCGAGAGCCAGCTGCCGTTCCTCGGGCTGATCGACCTGCTGTCCACGACCGGCGACGACGTGCTCGACCTGCTTCCCGGGCACCAGCGGGCCGTCCTGCGGTCGGCGCTGCTGCGCGGCGGTGACCCGCCGCCCGAGCGCGGCCCGCTGCCGCTGCGGCTGGCCGTCCTCGACCTGTTCCGGGTGCTGTGCGCGCGGTCCCCGGTGCTGCTGGTTATCGACGACGCGCAGTGGCTGGACGGCCCGAGCGCCGAGCTGCTGGCGTTCGTCGCGCGCCGCGCGGCCGGGCTGCCGCTGCGCGCGCTGGTGGCCGTCCGGGTGGACCAGCGCGGACGGTACGACGCGAGCTTCTGCCCGGGTCCGGTGCACGCGATCAACGTTCCCGGCCTGACCGTGGCCGAGGTGTCGCAGCTGCTGGGCGACCGGTGGCCGCGTCCGGTCGCGACGCGCGTGCACGAGGTCAGCGGCGGCAACCCGTTCTTCGCGCTGGAGCTCGGACGCGCCCTGGCGGAGTCACCGCCGGAGTCGACCGACGACGAGCTGCCGCTTCCGGACAGCCTGCGCGATCTCATGCTGGACAGGCTCGGCACGCTGTCGGAGGACGCCCGCCGGACGCTGCTGACCGCGAGCGCGGCGGCCCGTCCGACGCTGCGGCTGCTGCGCGCGGCCGGGCGGGACGGCGCGGACGAGGACGTCGCGGCGGCCGTCCGGGACGGGATCGTGGAGATCGGGTCGGGCGAGGTCGTCCGGTTCACGCATCCGCTGCTCGCCGCCGTCGTGTACGCCGAGGCCGAGCCGGGGGAGCGGCACGCCGCGCACGCCGCGCTCGCCGGGGCGGTGACCGACCCGGTCGAGCGTGCCCGGCACCGCGCGCTCATCGCCCCCGGCCCGGACGCCGAGCTGGCGACCGCGCTGGACGAGGCGGCGGTCGCGGCGCGGCGGCGCGGGGCCCCGGCGGAGGCGTGCCGGCTCGGCCGCCTCGCCGCCGAGCACACCCCGCCGGACGACACCGGCGGCTTCGTGAACCGGCTGCTCACGGCGTCCGAGGACGCGATCGCCGCCGGGGACCTGCCCGAGGCGCGGCGGATCGCGCACGAGGCGCTGACCGTCGCGTCCGAGCCCGCGCCCCGCGTGCGCGGCTGGCTCGCGGTGATCGACTCGGCGGGGCAGGCGCTCGCCGAGTTCGGCGACATCTTCCCGCGCGCGCTCGCGGACGCCGGGGACGATCCGGCCCTGCTCGCTCCACTGCACTACCGGCTCGCATGGCGGGCATGGCTCGTCGAGGGTTCGGCGTTCGAGGCGCACGAGCACGCCGCGCGTTCGGCCGAGCTGGCCGCGCGCGCAGGAGACAGGCGCACCGAGATCCTCGCGCTGGCCAAGCAGGCGCATCTGGCGTTCTTCCTAGGACGTCCGGACGCGGAGAGGACGCTCGCGCGCGCGTTGTCGTCCCCGCAGGACCCGCGCGTCATGGTGGATCACAACGGTCCCGCGTTCCAGCGCTACCGGCACCACCTGCTCGCCGACCGGCTGGAGGAGGCGCGGGCCGAACTGCGGTCGCTGATCTACCTCGTCCGGCGGCGCGGCGCGGTCGAGAGCCTGTGCCACTGCCTGCACAACCTCGCGCGCGTGGAGGTCCACCGCGGACGGTGCGACCGGGCGCTGGACGTGGCGCGCCAGAGTCTCCGGCTGGCCGAGGACAGCGACCTGAGCCAGGGCCCGTCCTGGTTCTCGCTCGCGCTCGCCGAGGCGGCCGGCGGCGACGCCGACCGGGCCGCGGACGCGGCGCGCCGGGCCGAGCAGCACAGCGCCGACGACGGCGACCTGCTGTTCCTGCCGCAGGCGTGGTTCGTCGCCGGGCACATCCACCTGATGGCCGGGCGCGACGAGGCGGCGGCGGCGCTGCTCCGGCGCGTCCGGCGGTCGGAGGAGGCGCAGGGCCTCGGCGACCCGGCGATGCGGCGCTGGCACGGCGACCTCGCCGAGGCGCTCGCGCTGTCGGGGAACCTGGACGAGGCGGCCGAGCTGATCGAGGAGACGCGCGCCCGCGCGACCCGGCTGGAGCGGCGCGTCATGCTCGCGGTGATGGACCGCGCCGCCGCGCTGGTCGCGGCCGGACGCGGCGACCAGGCCACGGCGAACGCCCTCGCGCGGCGGTCGGCGACGGCGCTGGCGGAGCTGCCGTTCCGGCTGGAGGAGGGCCGGTCCTGGCTGGTGCTGGGCCGGTTGCGGCTCGGGCAGAACGACGCGCCCGGCGCGCGGTCGGCCCTGCGCGAGGCGCGCCGTGTCTTCGCGCACGCGCACGCGCGCCCGTGGCTCGCGCTGGTCACCACCGAGCTCGACCGCGTCCGGGACCTGGACCGGGCGGCGCAGGCGCCGTCCGCGCCGTCCGCCGCGCTGGGGGTGCTCAGCGCGATGGAGGCGAAGGTCGCCGGGCTCGTCGCGGAGGGCGCGACCAACCGCGAGATCGCGGCGCGGCTGTTCATCAGCGTCAAGACGGTCGAGGCCGCGCTCACACGGACGTACCGCAAGCTCGGAGTCCGGTCGCGCGTGGACCTCGCGCGACTGGCCTCGTCTCCGCACCGTCCTCCTCAGGATCCCCCGCGGAGCGACGCGTAGGAACCCTGCGCGAACCCTGTCCCTGGCCCCGCCTGGACCCTGCGCGACCCTGCCCGGACCCTGTGCCGCCCCGCGCCGCGGTCCCGAGGCGATTTCGGTGCGCGGAATTCTCACTCACGGCGGGTCGAGATCGCGTTCACGGCGCGTGGAAAACGCCGATGTCGGAGGTCATGCGGGCGTCGTGTCCGGTTCATGGGGTTGTTCATAGGGATATCCCTAACGTTCGGGCTTCGGTCTTCCTTGGACGAGTTAACGAGCTGAAACTCACCTTGATCCGAGTTGCGGCGAATTACCCCGCTATGCCGCGAAAGGAGCTCCTAGTCCAAAGTCGCCGCCCTCGTCCCCGTTCTGTCCAGCCCGCCGTTCCCCGCGGCGGGCCTCTGCCCACGAGGCGAGAGGGAACCGATCCACATGACCCCACGTAGAATCGTGACGGTGTCGAGCGCGGCCGTGATCGCCGCGGCCGGCCTCGTCGCCCTCCCCCCAGCGGCCCAGGCCGGGCCCAAACCGAAACCCGGTATGCCGGCGGGGCCGTCGTCCTTCGCCAAGGACGACTTCACGCTCAACCCGTCCCCGGCGACCCGCAAGGCGGCCATCAAGAACGCCGAGAAGGCGCTCGCGTCGCACGCCTCCAAGGCGCACGCGAAGGCCGGGCACGCGTTCACGCCGCGCACGGTCGTCGTCAACAAGGACGGCGGAGCCGACGTCCGCTTCGACCGGAGCTACAAGGGACTGCCGGTCTACGGCGGCGACCTGGTCGTGCACCTGAAGCCGGGCGGCTCCTACAAGGACATCAACACCAACACCCGCGAGACGCCGACCGTCCCCACCGCGCCGTACGTCAGCGCGAAGCAGGCGCAGGCGACCTCGCGCGGGCAGGTCAAGGGCACGGTGACCTCCGCCGAGGCGCCGAAGCTGGCGATCTGGAACTTCGGCCGGTCGTCCCAGCTGGTGTGGGAGACCGTCGTCCGGGGCACCAAGACCGACCAGACGCCGACCGTTCTGCACGTCCTGGTGGACGCGCGTAAGGGCAAGGTCGTCACCAAGCGGGACGAGGTCAGCTCGTTCCTCTCGCCGGCCCAGGCGGCCAAGCTGGCCAAGACCCAGAAGGCCAAGGCGAGCGAGGGCATCCTCACCGCCGGCACCGGCAACTCGATCTACAGCGGCTCGGTGTCGATCGACCTGACGCAGTCCGGCAGCACCTGGTCGATGAAGGACCCGTCGCACGGCAACGGGACCACCACCAACCTGAACCACGCCACGAGCGGCACCGGGACGATCTTCAGCAACTCGACCGGCACGTTCGGCAACGGCACCACCAGCGACGCCGCGTCCGCCGGTGTCGACGCGCACTACGGCGCGGCCTCGACGTTCGACTACTTCAAGAACGTCCACGGCCGCAGCGGCATCTTCGGCAACGGCGCCGGCGTCCCCTCGCGCACCCACTACGGCAACGCCTACGTGAACGCGTTCTGGGACGGCACCCAGATGACCTACGGCGACGGCTCGGGCAATGCCAAGCCGCTCGTCGAGATCGACGTGGCCGGCCACGAGATGAGCCACGGCGTCAGCGGCGCCCTCACCGGCTGGGACGAGACCGGCGAGACCGGCGGCATGAACGAGGGCACCAGCGACATCTTCGGGTCGATGGTGGAGTTCTACGCCAACAACGCCAAGGACACGCCCGACTACACCATGGGCGAGCTCATCGACATCAACGGTGACGGCACGCCGCTCCGTTACATGTACAACCCGTCGCTGGACGGCGCGTCGCCGAACTGCTGGACGAGCAGCAACGGCGGACTCGACCCGCACTACTCGCTCGGCCCGCTAACGCACTGGTTCTTCCTGCTCGCGGTCGGCTCCGGCGACCACGGCTACGGCAACAGCCCGACCTGCAACAGCTCCACGGTCACCGGGCTCGGCAACAACAAGGCCGAGAAGATCTGGTTCAAGGCGCTCGCGTCCTACGCCAACAGCAGCGAGAACTACGCGCAGGCCCGCATCGACTCGCTGAAGGCCGCCGCGGACCTGTACGGCACGCACTGCACCGAGTACAACACCGTGAACTCCGCGTGGGCGGCGGTCAGCGTGACCGGCACCGACCCGGTTCCCGGCACGTGCCCCGGCCAGCCCGGCTCGCCGCAGGTGACCAACCCCGGTAACCAGACCAGCACCGTCGGGACGGCCGTCAGCCTGCAGATCCAGGCGACCGACCCGAACAACACGACGCTGACCTACAGCGCCACGGGCCTGCCCGCCGGCCTGTCGATCAACGCCACCTCCGGTCTGATCTCCGGCACCCCGACCACCGCGGGCTCCTCCTCGGTGACCGTGACCGCCAAGAACACCGCGGGGAACACCGGATCGACCACGTTCACGTGGACGGTCAACCCGATCGGCGGCGGCTGCTCCAGCCCCGGCAACAAGGTGACCAACGGCGGGTTCGAGTCCGGCACCACTCCGTGGACCCTCACGGCGGGCGTCCGCTCGGCCAACGGCAGCGGTGAGACCTCGCACAGCGGCACCTACTTCGGCTGGCTGGACGGCTACGGCACCACCCACACCGACAGCGCGACCCAGTCGGTGACCATCCCGGCCGGCTGCAAGGCCTCGCTGAGCTACTACCTGCACATCGACACCAGTGAGAGCGGCAGCACCGCTTACGACAAGCTCACGGTCAAGGCGGGCTCCACGACGCTGAAGACCTACAGCAACGTCAACGCGGCCACCGGCTACTCGCTCCAGACCGTCGACCTGTCCTCCTTCGCGGGCCAGACGGTGACCATCTCCTTCAGCGGCACCGAGGACGTGTCCCTGCAGACGAGCTTCGTCATCGACGACGTGGCGGTCAACGCCTCCTGAGTCGCCGGCGCCGGCCGCCGTCCCCCCGCGGCGGCCGGCGCCCTCCGACGGAGCCGGTGAGAAGGCCGGCCCATCCCGGCCAGGGCGCGAGGCCCCCCGGCCGGAGGCCCTGGCCGGGAGGCCGGCCTGACGGTTCCACCCCTTGTCCCGTGCGCGACCCCATCCCCCCGGCCGCGCTCGGGACCTGCCCGCGAGGGAGAACCCCCGTGACCCGCGATCCCCTCGGCGCGCGCCCCGTGGCGCGCCGCACGCGAACCCCCCGCCCGAGAATCCCCCGCCCGAGAAGTCCCCGCCTGATCGGCTTCCGCATGAGAAGGACCCTCGCCCTCGGGGCGGGGGCCGCGATGGTGGCGGCGAGCCTCGTCGCCCCGTCCCTGCCCGCCTCGGCCCAGCCCGCCGCCCCCGGCGCCAAGCCGAAGCCGCGCCTGGCCACCGACTGCACGCCCGCGCAGGTCGTCGGCAACGGCGGCTTCGAGAGCGGCACCACGCCCTGGACGGCGTCCAGCAACGTGATCTTCACCGGAGGCGGCCAGACCGCGCACTCCGGCAGCCGGTTCGCCCGCCTGGACGGCACCGGGAGCACGCACACCGACACGCTGTCGCAGTCGGTGACGCTGCCCGCCGGGTGCTCCTCGGCGTCCCTGTCGTTCTGGCTGCACATCGACACCGGCGAGTCCCCCGGGTCGATCGCCTACGACAAGCTCACCGCGAAGATCGGCACGACCACGCTCGCGACGTACTCCAACAGGGACGCTGCGAGCGGGTACGTGAAGAAGACCTTCGACGTGTCCGCCTACGCGGGCCAGACCGTCACGCTCACGTTCACCGGCACCGAGGACGTGAGCCTCCAGACCAGCTTCGTGCTCGACGACGTCGCGCTGGACGTCTCCGGCGGATCCACCCCGCCTGCCGGTGACCGCACCCCCGCGACGCCGTCCTACACGGTGAACCTCAGCAGCGACGCGTCCGGCGCGACGTGGACCGGGCACGAGTCGGTGTCGTTCACCAACGCGTCCGCGACCCCGCTGTCCGAGGTCTACCTGCGGCTCTGGGACAACTACCACGGGACGTGCCCGTCCAACACGCCGATCACCGTCTCCAACGTCTCCGGCGGGACGGCCGGATCGCTGGAGGTCGGCTGCACGGCGCTCAAGGTCACCCTGCCCGCGCCGCTGAACCAGGGCCAGAGCGGGACGGTCGGCTTCGACCTGAGCGTCGTCGTGCCGTCCGGGGCGGACCGGTTCGGCCGCGACGGCGCGTACAGCTTCATCGGCAACGCGCTGCCCGTGCTCGCCATCAGGGACGCGTCCGGATGGCACCTCGACCCCTACACCAACAACGGCGAGTCGTTCTACTCGCTGGCGTCCGACTTCACGGTCACGCTCGACCACCCGACCTCGCTCTCGGTCCCCGCCACCGGCACCTCGACCGACACGCCCGGCTCGTCCGGCCGGACGGTCACGACGGCGACGGCGACCAAGGTGCGGGACTTCGCGTGGGCGGCCGGGCCGTTCCAGAAGATCTCCGGCACCTCGTCCGGCGGCGTGAAGGTCAACGTCTACTGGGTGAGCGGGATCTCGTCCTCGTCCGCGCAGTCGATGCTGAACACCTCGACGAACGCGCTGGACACGCACTCCTCGCGGTTCGGGGCCTACCCGTACGGCGAGGCGGACGTCGTGCTCGACAACAACTTCTGGTTCGGCGGCATGGAGTACCCGGGATTCGTCCTCGACCTGGTCAGCTCCACCGCGCTCGCGCACGAGCTCGCCCACCAGTGGTGGTACGGGATCGTGGGCGACGACGAGTACAACGGCCCGTGGCTGGACGAGGCGTTCGCCGACTACGCGACCGACCTGTACTTCGGTGACACCGGAGTGGGCTGCTGGTCGGGCTCGTGGGCGTCGTCCGCGGAGAAGATCACCAACTCGATGGCGTACTGGGACGCGCATTCGTCGCGGTACTCCACGGTCGTCTACGGCTACGGCAAGTGCGCGCTGCACGACCTGCAACGCGTCCTCGGCGACACGGCCATGGCGAACCTGATGCGCACCTACGCCCAGTCCCACTGGTACGGGGTCTCGACGACGGCGGAGTTCAAGGCCGCGGCGCAGGCCGCGACCAGCACGGACCTGACGTCCTTCTGGACCACGCACCGCATCGAAGGCTGACCGCGCCGGGCCCGGGGTCAGCCCCCGAGCCCCGGGCCCGGCGCGGTTGCACGACCCGCCCCCCGCCCGTGCCCGCCCCGTCCTCTCCCGGACGGGGCGGACGCGTTCCCGCGTCCTCGGCCGGGGGCTGACGGCGAACGCACGGGGAACGTGCCGCGAAGGTGCGGGAACGGCCGCGAATGCGGCGGAAGAACCGGATTTCCGGGGGCGGACGGCACCCTGCGCGGGAGATCTTCCGGGAATTCCCGTCCGAACGTTCGGTTTGGGGCTTCCACTGTGACGCAGCTCTCCGGGAGGCTGGGGTGCATGGAGGACAAGATCGCGCTCGTCACCGGGGCCACGTCGGGGATCGGGAAGGAGACCGCGCGCGAGCTCGCCCGGCGCGGCTTCCGCGTCGGCATCGTGGCCCGCAACCCCACCCGGGCGGAACGCGCCGTCGAGGAGCTGGCCGAGAGCGTCCCCGGCGCGATCTTCGACCTGTTCCCGGCCGACCTGTCGGCGCTGGAGGACGTCCGGCACGTGGCCGAGCGCGTCCACGCGGCCTACGGGCACCTGGACGTCCTGGTGAACAACGCGGGCGTGCACCTGCTGCGGGCCAAGACCAGCGCGGACGGGTACGACCGGATGATCGCCACCAACCACCTTGGACCGTTCCTGCTCACCGAGCTGCTGCTCGGCGCGCTGGAGAAGGCCGGGCACGCGGACGGCGCCCGCGTGGTGACCGTCGCGTCCGAGGCGCACCGCCAGGCGGGCCGCCTGGATCCGGAGCGGTTCGCCGAACCGGACCCTTACGGGCCGTCCGGATCGTTCCGCGTGTACGCGCGGTCGAAGCTGCTCAACATCCTGTTCACGCAGGAGCTCGCCGAGCGCCTGGGCGGCACGGGCGTCACCGCCAACGCGGTCTGTCCGGGCATGGTCGCAACCGGCCTCGGCCGCGACGCCCCCGGCGTGGGACGCGTCGCCGGGCTGCTCTCCCACACGCCCGCGATGCGGACCCCGGCGCAGGGCGCGCGCGTGGTCGTCCGGGTGGCCACGGACCCGGTGTTCGCGGAGCGGACGGGCGAGTACGTCACGTCCACACCCGGCCTGCGCTTCCTGCCCAGCTCCGGGCCCCTGAAGGACATCGACCTCCGCCGGGCCGTCTGGGACCGTTCCTCCGCACTTGTCGGGCTGCCTTGCCGCTAACGTTGCCCCCGTGAGCCAGCCGTACGACCCGTCGACGCCTCCTCCAGGCCATCACCAGCCCGGCCGTCCTCCCACGCCCGGCTGGACCCCGGCCCCGGCCCCGGCACCGGGTCACCCCGGCGCTTACGGGCAGCCGCCCGCGCAGGGCGCTCCAGGCGGCTACGGCCAGCCACCCGCCCAGGGCGGCTACGGCCAGACGCCTGGACAGGGCGGTTACGGCGGCCAGGGCGCTGCGCAGGGCGGCTACGGCCAGGCTGCTGCGCAAGGCGGCTACGGCCAGACGCCTGCGCAGGGTGGTTACGGCCAAGCGCCCGCGCAGGGCGGGTATGGGCAGACGCCTGCGCAGGGCGGGTACGGGCAGGCGGCTGCGCCAGGTGGTCCTGGGTATGGGCCTGGGGGCGGGGTTTCCGGGCGTGTTCCCGCCGGGCCGCTCGTGCCGGTGGTGAAGGGGCGCGGGCTGAAGGACTTCGGCTCCGGGGTCGTGTACTTCCTCCGTGGGCTGGCGTGGGTGGCGCGGCGTCCGGGGAAGTGGCTGTTCGGGCTGATCCCGGCGCTGATCGTGCTGGTCGTGTACGCGGCGCTGCTGGGCTCGCTCGCGTGGAACCTGGACGACGCGGCGCGCGGGGTCACGCCGTTCGCCGACCACTGGTCGTCCGGGCTGCGCACCACGACGCACGTGGTCGCGGGGATCACGCTGTTCGGTTCGGCGGCGTTCCTGGCCGTGCTGACGTTCACCGCGCTGACGCTGCTGGTCGGCGACCCGTTCTACGAGCGGATCGCGGTCGCGGTCGAGGACTCGCTCGGCGGCGCGCCGCCCGAGCCGGACGTCCCGCTCGGCACGCAGATCGCCCGCGCGCTCAAGGACGCGCTGATCCTCGGGCTGTTCGCGGTCGGGTTCGGGCTGGTGTTCTTCGTCCTCGGGTTCCTGCCGGTGGTCGGGCAGACGGTCGTGCCGGTCCTCGCGGCGTGCGTTTCCGGATACTTCCTCGCGGGAGAGCTGTCGGCCGTCATGCTGGAGCGGCGGGGCCTGCTGCGCCGCGACCGGTTCGCGTTGCTGAAGGCGCACCGGTCCCTGGCGGTGGGTTTCGGCGCGTCCGCATTCGTGGTCTTCCTCATTCCGCTGGGCGCCGTGTTCGCCATGCCCGGCGCGGTCGCCGGTGGCGCGATCCTCGCGCGGGAACGGCTCGTGCCTGCTATTCCGGCGTCGCACCGGGATCTGGTGTCACCGGCACATCACTGAGGCGATAGAAAGATGTGTCCTGAGCGTAATTACCGGCCGGTCCCTAATGAGTGATCTTCGCGTAACGTGTGCCGCATGTCCGATCAGGGGGAGCGCGGAACGCGCTGGACCGACATGAGCGAGAACGGAGTCGACGGGGAGATGGCGGACGCGCCGACCGGCCCGCTGCCCGCCCAGCCCGCCGAGGGGCGCGCCCCTCGGGCCGCCGCGGAGTCCCCGTCCCGGATGTCGTTCCCCGAGGTCGAGGTGAAGGTCCCCGAGGTCGCGATTCCCGAGCCCACCGGCCGCACCGAGTTCTCCGACCCGGACCCGGTCCCCGCGGAGCCGGACCCCGCGCCCGCGGTGGACGAGGCGCCCGAGTACCACGACGTCTGGGGCAAGGTCGAGGCCCCGCACATGCAGAGGCGCGAGGAGCCGGAGCCCGCCGCCGACGAGGCCGTCCAGGCGTCCGAGGCCCCCGTGGAGCACGCTTCGCGCGCGCAGGCGGCAGAGCGTCCCCGTGAGGCAGAGCGTCCCCGTGAGGCGGCGCGTTCTCATGAGGCGGAGCCCGCCGCGCGTGCGTACGAGGACGCGCCGTCCGTCGAGGCGAAGCTCCCGCAGGAGACCCGCGACCTCGCCGACGTCGTCGGCGCGGTCGAGTTCGACGTCGAGCCGGACGCGCGGCGCCAGGCCGGTGCGGCGTCCGAGGCGTCCGGCCCGTGGTGGCACGACGAGCCGCGCGAGCCCGTCCCCGCGTGGGAGGAGCCCAAGCCGGCGCCCGCGCACGAGCGCGCCCCGTCCGTCCGCGAGGCCATGGGCTCGTCCGCGCCCGAGGGTGGCGTGCGGCCGGTCCACGAGGCGGCGGCCGCGCACGACGACGACGTCAAGGTCGCGCCGATGGACGAGCCGGGCGGCAACGGGAACGCCTGGGAGGGCTCGCTGTTCGAAGGCGGCGGCGACGCGGGTGGCGGCGATGGGCGGTACGCGCCCGTGGCCGACCCGACCGCGGCGTCCGCGACGGCGCGTCCGGGGCGTCCGAGCAGCGGAAACTGGCAGATGCCGGGCTGGATGGCGGACGAGAAGTCGGCCGACGACATGCTGGCCGGGGGCGGCGGGGCGCAGCCGTCCGGGCCGTCCGGCGGGTACGACGACGACTTCGACGGCGGCGGCGGGCGGTCCCGCGTGGCGCTGTTCGGCGGCGTCGGCCTGCTGGTCGTGGCGCTGGTCGCGGCCGGTGGCGTCTACTTCATGCAGCAGAAGAAGGACGCGCCCTCGTCCGGCTCCACCGAGGAACGGCCGGGCCTTCCGGCCGCAGCGCAGAAGCCGCACTCGCCGAAGCCGCAGCTCCCGCCGGAGAAGCCGCTCGCGAAGTTCGCCGGAAAGCCCGGAAAGATCGCCGGACGGGTCGCGGACGCGAAGTCCGGGCTGTCCTACCCGCGGTTCGCCGCGCCCTGGCAGGCGCCGACCAAGAAGAACAAGCTGGGCGTGACCGGGTGGTCGGGCCAGCAGATCCTCGTCACCGAGAGGCACGGCGACCAGATCTGGTACGGCCAGCTGCTGACCGGCACCCTCTCCGCCACGCTCCAGGAGCGCTACAAGGGCCCGGAGAGCCTCAGGGAGATCACGGCGCTCGCCGCCGGCGGCTTCGACAAGGACTACTACGCGTTCCAGCACGACGCGACCCCGCTCGCGTCGCAGGAGCTGATGGTCGGGACGCACAAGGGCTGGCTGGTCGCGCGCTACCTGAAGTACAAGCGGCCCGGCGTCAAGGCGACCGGCGAGGTCGTGATCACCGCCGTGGTCGACACCGGGCGCAAGGCCCCGGCCGTCGTGTTCGCGTCGCTGCCGAACACCAGCCGCAAGCTCTGGCCTGACCTCAACGCCTTCCTGGACGGGCTCAAGGTCACCGCCCCCTGACCGGGATGTCGTGACTCTTCCGCAGGTTCTGGGGCCAGGGCGTGTCTCAAAGTCACCTGGACGCCGCTCGCCACGGGCGCCGACCTTGAGGCACGCCTAGGCGATCGGTGATCGCTCGCCTACGTTGAGGGCATGCGCGAGGAGGAGTTCGAGGACGCCCCCACCGGCCCGCTCCCGCGCGTGCTCCCCGGGGCCGGGCGGCCCGTCGTGGACGGCGTGATGCCGCCGCCGCGTCAGGGCCCGGACGTGGCGTCCGCGCGGGGCGAGGTCTCCGGCGAGCCTGAACGGGACGTCCGGCACGACGCGGCGGGCTCGGGCGAGGCCGTCGCCGATCTGGAGTTCGAGACGGGCGGGTTCTCGCTGCGCTCCGAGGCCGTGGCGATGACCGGGGTCGTGGGCGTGCTGCTGCTCGGACTGGTCGTCGCGCTGCTCTGGCGCTGAGTGCAGGGACAGTCGAATGCCGTTCTAATAAGCTGCTGCTTACTTCCGAGTGGAGAGGTGCGGCCATGGCGATCGGACTCACCGAGGAGCACACGGCGCTCGCCGCGTCCGTGCGGGGACTGGTCGAGCGGCACGGGGTGGAAGCGCAGGCCAGAGCCACCGTGGCGGACGGCCCGGAGCGGCGGCCCGCGTTCTGGGACGCGCTGGCCGGGCAGGGCCTCGCCGGGCTCCACCTGCCCGAGCGGTTCGGCGGCCAGGGCGCGGGGCTGCTGGAACAGGCGGTCGCGTTGGAGGAGCTCGGGCGTGCGCTCGCTCCGGGACCGTACCTGCCGACCGTCCTGGCGTCGGCGATCATCGCGGCAGGTGGTGGGGGAGAGGAGTTGCTCGCCGGTCTGGCGGACGGCTCGCGGACGGCGGCCGTCGCGCTCACCGGAGAACTGACGGAGGACGGCGGGACGGTCGGCCCGGTGCTCGGCGCTCCGCTCGCTGACCTGCTCGTTCTTCCTCTGGGGGAGGGGCGGTGGGTGGTCGTGGACGCTGACGACGCCGAAATCGAGCCGCTCGAATCGCTCGATCTGACGCGTCCGGTCGGGCGGGTCACGGTCGCGGGGCCCGTCGCGGGGGATCCGGGCCGGGTGATCGAGGGCGTGGACGGGCACGCGCTCGCGACCGTCCTGCTGGGCGCGGAGGCGTGCGGGGTCGCGGCGCGCGCGTTGGACGACGCGGTGGCCTACGCCAGGCTGCGCGAGCAGTTCGGACGTCCGATCGGAAGGTTCCAAGGGGTCAAGCACCGGTGCGCCCGGATGCTGATCGCCCTCGAACAGGCCCGCGCCACGGTCTGGGACGCCGCCCGCGTCCTGGCCGAGGACGACCCTGACCAGCGCGCCCTGGCCCTCGCCGTGGCCGGTGCGCTCGCCGCCGACGCGGCTGTGACCTGCGCGGAGGGCAACATCCAGGTGCACGGCGGGGTCGGCTACACCTTCGAGCACGACGCGCATCTGGTGTACCGGCGGGCGCTCACGCTGCGGGCCCTGCTGGGACGCGCGAGCCGCGCCCGCGCGAAGATCGCGGAACTTGCCGTCCGGGGCGTGCGCCGCGAGAGGGACATCGAGCTTCCGGACGACGCGGCGTCGATGCGCGCCGGGATCCGGACGCGGGTGCGCGAGCTGTCCTCGATGGACGTCATCGAGCGGATCTCGGCGATGGCCGACGAGGGCTGGGTGACGCCGCACCTGCCGAGGCCCTGGGGACGCGACGCGGGGCCGCTGGAGCAGATCGTCATCCAGCAGGAACTGCGCGCGGCGAACGTCCGGCCGGTCCCGTTGATGATCGCCGCGTGGGTCGTGCCGTCGCTGGTCCAGTACGGGACCGAGGGGCAGCAGAAACGGTTCCTGCGGCCGACGCTGCGCGGCGAGATCCTGTGGTGCCAGCTGTTCAGCGAGCCGGGGGCGGGCAGCGACCTCGCGAGCCTGACCACGCGCGCGGAGCGCGTCGAGGGCGGCTGGTCGCTCAGCGGGCAGAAGATCTGGACGTCCCTCGCGCGCGAGGCCCAGTGGGGCATCTGCCTCGCCCGGACGGATCCGGATCGTCCGAAACACGACGGGATCACCTACTTCCTCGTGGACATGGCGTCGCCGGGGATCGAGATCCGGCCGTTGCGCGAGTGCACGGGCGACGCGGTGTTCAACGAGGTCTTCCTGGACGGCGTGTTCGTGCCGGACGAGCTGGTCGTCGGGAACGTGAACGAGGGCTGGCGGGTCGCGCGCAACACCCTCGCGAACGAGCGCGTGGGCCTGACCAGTTCTTTCCAGCTGGGCGGTGACCTGCGGAAACTCGTGAAGGTGGCGGGGGAGCTGGGCGTCGCGGACGACCCGGTCGTCCGGGACGAGGTGGGTCGGCTCGCCGCCGAGGAGCACGCGTTCGGGCTGCTCGGGCTGCGTGCGACGCTGAAGCAGATCAGCGGCACCGACCCGGGCGCGACGGCGAACGTCCGGAAGCTGGTCGCGATGGAGCACGGGCAGCGCGTCACCGAGTACGGTTTCACCCTGCTGGACGCCGAGGGCGCGCTGACCGGCGGCTGGAAGGACGACCTGCGCCGCCGCTGGACCCGCCACCTGCTCGCGTCCCGGGCGATGTCGATCGGCGGCGGGACGACCGAGGTCAACCTGAACGTGATCGGCGAGCGGATCCTCGGCCTGCCGCGCGACTGAGCGGCTCCCGGGGCGGCTAACATGAAGATCTTTCATGTCGTCGTCCCGGAGGTGCCGCAGTGGAGCTGGGCCGGAAAATCGTCCTGATCACGGGGGCGTCGTCGGGGATCGGCGCGGCGTCGGCCCGCGCGTTCGCCCGCGCGGGCGCGACGGTCGCGCTGGTCGCCCGCTCGAAGGACCGCCTGGACGAGCTCGCCGCCGAACTCGACGGCCAGGCGCGCGTTTTTCCGTGCGACCTCGCCGACCCGGACGCCGTCGTCGATCTGGCCGCCCGCGTCCGCGCCGAGCTCGGCGTCCCGGACGTGATCGTGAACAACGCGGGCGCGGGCCGCTGGCTGTTCGTGGACGAGTCGACCCCGCACGACTTCCGCGACATGGCCGCCGTCCCGTACCTGGCGGCGGGCTACGTGACCACGGCGTTCGCCGCCGACATGGTCCGCCGGGGGAGCGGCCGGATCGTCGTGGTCAACTCGCCGGTCTCGCGGGCCACCTGGCCGGGCGCGTTCGGCTACGCCGCCGCCCGCTGGGGCCTGCGCGGCCTGGTCGCCGCGCTGCGCGTCGACCTGCGGGGCACGGGTGTGGGCGTCACCGAGATCGTCCCGGGCAAGGTGTCCAGCGACTACTTCGCGAACAACCCGGGCTCGGAGGAGCGGATCCCGGGCATCTCGGCGGTCATCCCGACCGTCACGCCGGAGCAGGTCGCGGGGGCCCTGGTGGCGGCGGTCCGCCGCGACCGCGCGCGCACCGCGCTTCCGCTGATGATGCGGCTGACCATGGCGCAGGCGTGGCTGGCCCCGAGCCTCACGCACCGGCTGATGTCCCTCACCGGCGCGAAGCGTTCCTGACGGGAGCGTTTCGGGCCGCGTGCCTGGCGGCCCCCCGCCGGCGGGAACGTTCCGGGCGGTTCGTCCTTGCGGATCCGATAACGTCCGGACGGGATGACTGACGGGACGACCGCGCGCACCCGGCACGGGGCCGCCGCGCTGACCGGCCTGGTCCTGGGCCTGCTGGCGCTCGGACCCGGCCTCGCGCGGGGATTCCTGCTGTCCTACGACATGGTCGCCGTGCCGCGCCAGCCGCTCACGGCCATGACCTTCGGGCTGACCGGGACCCTGCCCCGGCACGTTCCGAGCGACGTGTTCGTGGCGGCCCTGTCGGCCGTCCTGCCCGGTGACCTGGTGCAGAAGGCCCTGCTCCTGGCCGTCTTCGTGCTCGGCTGCGCGGGTGCGGCGGCGCTGGTGCCCACGCGGCGGCTGCTTCCGCGCCTCGCGGCCGGGGTCTGCTACGTCTGGAATCCGTACGTGGCGGAGCGGCTCGTCCTGGGGCACTGGGCGCTGCTGCTCGGGTACGCGGCGCTGCCCTGGGCCGTCGCCGCCGCGTCCACGGGTGAGGCGAAACGGGTCGCGCGGGCGCTCGTGCCCGCGGCGATCGGCGGCTTCGCCGCGATGGCGATCGCGGGCCTGCCCACGCTCGCGATCGCCGCCTCCGCGCGCGGTGGCGTCTCCACCCGCAGTGGTGTCTCCGCGCGCGGTGGTGCCTCCGCCCGAGGTGGGGCGTCCGTGCGGGGTGGTGGGTCCGCCTCGGGTGGCCTGTCCGGACCGTGGAAGCGGTGGGGGCGGGGGGTGGCCGGGGTCGTCGCCGTGGTCGTCGGGTCGAGTCTGCCGTGGCTGGTGACGGGGTGGTTGCGGCCGTCGGGGGTGCCGGGCGCGCCGTCCGCCGTGGACGCGTTCGCGCCGCGCGCGGACACGCCCTTCGGCGCGCTCGGAAGCCTGCTGCTCACCGGCGGGGTGTGGAACGCCGAGGTCGTGCCCAAGGGGTACGGCTCGGGCGTCCTGGTGTTCTGCTGGGCGTCGCTCGTGGTGGCGGCGCTCGCCGCCTTCGCCGGACGGGTGTGGCGTGCCGACCGTCCTGCCTGGGGAGTCGGGCTCGCGGTCGCGGCTGTGCTCGGGTTCGGGGTGGCGGCGTTCGGTGTCGTCGCCGCGCCCGCGCTCAAGGGCCTGATCGAACTCTGGTCCGGGTTCGCCGTGTTGCGGGACGGCCAGCAGTACACCGCGCCGCTCGTGCTGGTCATCGCGATCGGGGCCGGGCTGGTCGCGGATGTTCTGGTCAGGCTCGTCCAGCCGCGTGAGAAGGAGGGGGCGGACGCGTTGGCGGGCGGCGTCGCGGTCGTGGTCGCGGTGCTGCCGGTGGTGCTGCTGCCGTCGCTGGCGCTGGGCGCGGGCGGACGGCTTCGTCCGGTCGAGTACCCGGACGGCTGGGACAAGGCGCGCGCGATCGTCCGAGACGACCCTGTCCGCGGGGATGTGCTTGTCCTTCCGTGGGCGACATACCGTGCTTACCCCTGGAACGGGGGGCGGACGTCGCTGGACGCGCTGCCCCGCTACCTCGGCCGCCGGGTCGTCACGCGGGACGCCGTGGTGGTCGGCTCCACGACCGTCCCGGCGGAGGACCCGGTGGCGCGGAGACTCGATCCGGTGGTGGCGGGCGGCGGGCCGCTCGTGCCCGCGCTGCGGGAGGCGGGCGTCCGGTACGTCGCGGTGGACGCCGAGACCGGCCCGGACGCGCCGTGGCGCGCGAGGCTCGCGGGGGCGGAGACGATGGTGTCCGGATCCGGCCTCGTCCTCTACCGGATCCCGGATCCGGCGCGTCCGGACGAGGCCCGCGCGCCGCTCCTCCCGACCGCATTGTCGTGGATTGTCATGGTTACGTTGATCGCCTGGTCATTTGTCACCCAGGGCACTACTGTGACGAGACACATCCCCCGCATCCCCCGACGTGGAAGGGCCCCCTGATGCGCATAGCGATCGCTGCCATCGCGGGCACGCTGCTGGCGCTGCTGACCTCGGTGAGCGTGGTGCACTACACCAACGCCTCGCAGGAGTCCCCGGTGATCAAGCCGCTGTACAACTACGGCTCCCGGTAGGCCTCGCGCCGCCCCCGCGATGGCCGTCCCCACGCCCCCGCCGTCCGGCGCGCGTCCTGCCCTCGAGGTGGTCGTGCCCGCCTTCAACGAGGCCGTCCGGCTCCCGGGCGGCCTGGACGCGCTGGGCGCGCGGCTCGCCGAACTGCCGGTCACCGCGTCGGTGCTGGTCGTGGACAACGGCAGCACCGACGGGACGGCCCGGATCGCCGCGGCCTGGCGCGGGCCGGTCCCGGTCCGCGTGATCGACTGTCCCGAGCGCGGGAAGGGCGCGGCCGTCCGCGCCGGTCTGCTCGCCACGAGCGCCCGGTACGTGGGGTTCTGCGACGCCGACATGGCGACCGACCTGTCCGGCCTGGACGACGCGTTCGCGCTGCTCCGCGACGGCCACCCGGTGGTGGTCGGGTCGCGCCGCCACCCGTCCTCGCTGGTGGAGGACTACAGCCATCCGCTCCGCAAGGTCGGGGCGATCGTGTTCAACCGGCTCACCCGCGACCTGGCGGGCGGGGTGACCGACACCCAGTGCGGGTTCAAGTTCTTCGCCGGTCCGCTCGTCCGGGCGGCGGCGGCCGACCTCACGACCAGCGGGTTCGCGTTCGACGTCGAGCTGCTGATGCACTGCGCGCGGCGCGGCGCGGAGATCACCGCGATCCCCGTCCGCTGGCGGGACGTGCCGGGCTCGACGTTCTCGGTGCGGCGGCACTCCGCGCGCTGCCTGCGCGACGTGGTGGCCATCCGGCTGTCCGCGCGCCGCCCGGTTCCGGCTCCCGCCCCGGCTCCGCTCCCGGCCGAGGCCGCGGGGGTGGTGGCGCTGCCGCTCACCGAGATCAGCGGGGCCGGGTCCGGATGAGCGACGACGTCCGCGGCCTGCGCGTGGCGATCGTGAACTGGCGTGACCCCGCGCATCCGGCGGCCGGGGGCGCGGAGCGGTACGCGTGGGAGCTCGCCCGCCGGTTCGCCGCCCGTGGCGCCCGCGTCACCTACGTCACCTGCCGCGCGCCCGGCCAGGCGCGCCGCGAACGCGTGGACGGCGTCGACCTCGTCCGGCTGGGCGGCCGGTTCACCGTGTATCCGCTGGTCCTGGCCTGGATGCTGGCGCACAGGCGGCGCTTCGACGCCGTCCTGGACTGCCAGAACGGCATCCCGTTCTTCACGCCGTGGGCGCTGCCGCGCCGCGTCCCGGTGTTCTGCGCGATCTTCCATGTGCACGACGAGCAGTTCGGGATGTACTTCCCGGCCTGGCTCGCCTGGATCGGCCGGACGCTGGAGGGCCCGGTCGCGCGCCGGACGTACCGTCGGCACGCCTGCACCGCGATCTCGCCGACCACGGTCGAGGCGCTGCGGACGCGGCTCGACTGGACGGGCCCGATCTACCTCGTCCCGGTCGGCGTGGACACGCCGCCCGCCGGCCGGGTGGAGCGGCGGACGCCCGATCCGTCCGCGCCGAGGCTGGTGTGCGTGACCCGGCTCGTCCCGCACAAGCGCGCCGGACTGCTGCTCGACCTGGTCGAACGCGTCCTGCCGGAGCGTCCGGGGCTGCGGCTCCGGATCATCGGGCGCGGTCCCGATCAGGACCGGCTCGCCGCCGAGATCGAGGCGCGCGGGCTCGGCGACGCGGTCGAGCTGCTCGGGTTCGTCCCGGAGGACGAGAAGGCCGCCGTGGTCGCGGACGCCGACCTGCACCTGAGCGCGTCGCGCGGCGAGGGCTGGGGCCTGGTCGTCGCGGAGGCCGCCGCGCTGGGCGTCCCGACGATCGCCTACGACGTGGACGGCCTGCGCGACGCGGTCCGGGACGGCACGACCGGCTGGCTCGCCGCCGACACCGGCGACGCGGCCGAGCTCGTCCACACCCTCGACCGGGCGCTGAAGGAGCTCGCCGACCCCGTCCGCCGGGACGCGGTCGCGGACGCCTGCCGCGCCTGGGCGGCCGAGTTCGACTGGGAGCACACCGCGGACCGCATGGCCGCGCTGGTCGCCGCGTCCGTCCGCCGCGGGACGAGCGGCACGGGCACCATGACCGGCGAGGCCGGTGCGGACGCACAGGTCGTGCGCCGGTACCGTGACGGTCACCTCCGGGTCGTGGAGGGCCCGGTCCGGGACGAGCTGCTGGAGGCGGGCGAGGCGGAACCGGTGCGGCCCGCCACGCCGCTCGAGCGCCTGCTCGGCCGCGTCGAGCCCGGCGTCGGCGGTGGGGACGTCTCCGGCCGCTGACCCGGCGGACGGCGAGGGTTCACAGGTCCGGGGAGGGCGCTTTGGTGGTCGGCGACTCGTCCGCGACCGTGCCCGACGGCGTCCCGATCGTGCCGGACGGCGTGTCGGTGGTGCCCGCCGAGGCCGACGTCGATCCCCGCCTGCGCGACCGCATCCGCGTGCTCGTCTGCTGCCTGGCGCTGACCGCCCTCGCCGTCTGCACGAAGCCCGGCCTGCTGCTCGCCGACACCAAGATCGACATGGTGCTGGACCCCGGCGCGTTCCTCGGCCGGGCGCTGCACCTGTGGGACGCCGAGCAGTTCGGCCAGCTGCAGAACCAGGCGGCGGGCTACTTCGTCCCGATGGGTCCGTTCTACTGGCTCGGGCACGCGGCCGGGATGCCGCCCTGGATCGTCCAGCGGCTGTGGTTCGCGCTGCTGATGTGCGCGGCGCTGCTCGGCGTGCGGGCGCTCGCGGCGCGGCTGGAGATCGGCGGCCCGGCGGCGCGGCTCGCGGCGGGGACGGCGTACGCGCTCAGCCCGCACGCGCTGTCCGCGCTGGGCCAGAACTCGTGGGAGTACCTGCCGCTCGCGATGCTGCCGTGGACGGTCGTCCCGCTCGTGACGGCCGTCCGGCGGGACGGTGGCCGGATCCGTGCCGCCGCCCGGTCCGGCCTGGCCGTCGGGCTGTGCGGCGGCATCAACGGCACGGCGACGGTGGCGGTGCTGACCGTTCCGTTCCTGTTCCTGCTGACCCGTCCGCGCGGGACGCGCCGCTTCCGCCTGCTCGCCTGGTGGACGGCCGCCATGGCGGTCGCGGTCGGGTGGTGGCTCGTGCCGCTCGTCCTGACCGGGAAGTACGGCTTCTCCTGGCTCGGCTACACCGAGCAGGCCGACACGACCACCGCGACGACCGGCCTGGTGGACGTCCTGCGCGGCACCGAACGCTGGATCAACTACCTGCCGTCGGCGCCGCCCGTCGGGTCCGCGCTGGCCGGGCACGCCTGGCTGGTCGTGGTCACGGCCGTCCTGGCCGCGCTGGGGCTCGCGGGGCTCGTCCGCCGCGACCTGCCCGACCGGACGTTCCCGCTGCTGGTGCTGCTCGGCGGGGTCGCGATCGTCGCGGCCGGGCACGCGAGCCGGATCGGCGGCCCGCTCGCCCCGCACCTCCGCGACCTGCTGGACGGCCCGCTCGCGCCGCTCCGCAACCTGTACAAGTTCGACGGGATGATCCGGCTGCCGCTCGCGCTCGGCATCGCGCATCTGCCCGGCACGCTGCGGAAACGCAACCTGCGGGTCGGTGTGATCGCGGCGGTGGGCGTGACGCTGCTCGCCGTCGCGACGCCCGCGATGGCGAACGGCCTGGCCGCGCCCGGCGGCTTCCCGGAGGTTCCCAAGTACTGGCGGGACGCGGCGTCCTGGCTGAACACGCGCGCCGGGGCGCGGTCCGTGCTGGCGCTGCCGGGCTCGCGGACGGGCGACTACACCTGGGGACGGCCGATGGACGACGTCGTCCAGCCGCTGCTGCGGACGCGCTGGGGCGCGCGGCAGATGGTCCCGCAGGGGTCGCCGGGGTACGCGCGGATGCTGGACGCGATCGACCAGCGCGTCGCGGCGGGCCGGGGCTCGTCCGGGCTGACCGAGGTTCTGGCCAGGTCGGGGGTGCGGTACCTGCTCGTCCGGAACGACCTCACGCGGGACGACCTGGCCGGAGCCTGGCCCGCCCGCGTCCACCAGGCCCTCGACGGCTCGCCGGGCCTGAGGCGGGTCGCGTTCTTCGGCTTCCAGCCCGGGGGCTGGAACGACGACGCCGTGAGCGCGCGTGACCAGCCATACCCGGCGGTCGAGATCTACCAGGTGGACGGCGCGCAGGCGGCGGCCGGGCTGGTCGACGCGGCCGATCCGGTCCGGCTGCGCGGAGCGTCGGAGGGCCTGCTCGACCTGGCCGACGCCGGTGCCCTCCAGGGCCGTCCGGTGCTGGTCGGGGACGACGCGTCCGATCTCGGCGGGACGCCCGTCGCGTCCGACGCCGCGCGGCTGCGTGACCGGTCGCGATCGGAGATCCGCACGCAGATCGGCCCGACGCTGACGGCCGGGAGCAGGCCGGACACCTCCGGCGGGCTCGGCCCGGACCCCGGCGACCCGGCCTGGGACGACGCGCGGACCGTCGCCGAGTACACCGGGATCAAGGACGTCACGGCCTCGTCCTCGGCCGCCGACCCCGGCACGCCGTCCGGGATCGAGGACCCGTCCGCGCTGCCCTTCGCCGCCGTCGACTCCGACCCGGACAGCCAGTGGATCACCGGCGGGACGCGCGGGCCGGTCGGCCAGTGGTTGCGCGCCGACCTCCCGTCGGCCCTCGACCCGGGCTCGCTCCAGGTCACCTTCACCCGCAACGACCTGCTCGGACCGGCTCCGGCGCGGGTCGCGGTCGAGACCGAGCGCGGCACGCGGGAGCAGGACGTCCGTCCGGTCGCGGGCGCGCAGACGCTGACGGCCCCGCCCGGCCCGACGTCCTGGATCCGGCTGCGGATCGTCGCGGTCGCCGGGACGCCGGGCGAGGGGGCGCGGGTAGGAGTCCGCGACCTGTCGATCCCGGGTGTCACCGCCGAGCGCTATCTGCGGCTACCCGCCGTCCCGGGGGCGGGCGCGACGGTGCCCCAGCTGATGAGCCGGGTGACGCCGCCGCGACCGGAGTGCATGCGCGGTTCGTCCCGCTGGGTCTGCTCGCCCGACCTGGCGCGCGGCGACGAGGACGGCGCGACCCTCCGCCGCGTCTTCACCGGCCACGGCGGCGCCGCCGCGATCACCGGACGGGCCGTCGTCACCGACCCGGCCCTGGTCGACAGGCTGACCCGGACCCGCGGCGAGACCCGCACGGCGGCCAGTTCGACCTGGACGAAGGAGGCCCCGGCCCAGCCTCGCGCCGCCATCGACGGCGACCCCGCGACCACCTGGATCGCGGCGGGCGACGACAAGCGGCCGTCGCTGACCCTCGCTTGGGGGCGCAAGCTGAAGGTGAGCGAGCTGAAAGTGATCCGGCCCCCGGGCGCGCGGTCCGCGATGACGGTGACCGTCCTCGGCGCGCGCGGCGCGGTCCGTGAGGGCCTGCTCGACGGGGACGGGCGGCTGCGGTTCGCGCCGATGCGGACCGATCGGGTGACGCTGCGGTTCGTGACGTCCCAGGTGCCCGTCCAGGTGTCGGAGGTGGCGATCCCGGGCGTCCCGGCGCTGCCCGAGCCCGGCTCCCGGCCGTTCACGACGTCCTGCGGCATCGGCCCTGACCTCACGGTGAACGGCCGCACGGTCAAGACGCGGATCTCCGGGACGGCGGCCGACCTGCTCGCCGGACGTCCGGTCGCCTTCCGGGCCTGCCGCGCGGTCCGGCTGGCGAACGGCGACAACCGCGTCAGCGCCGGTGGCCACCTCCGCGTCGACTCGCTGACCGTCGACCCGGGCGGCGCGCTCGCCGCCGTCCGGCCCGGACGGACGAGCCCGGTCACCGTCCAGTCCTGGGGCGCGGGCGAGCGGCGGCTCCAGGTGAACGCTGCGCGCAAGTCCATCCTGGTAGTGAACGAGAACTTCAACACGGGCTGGGTCGCGAAGACCGCTAACGGCGGTGAACTCCGTCCGGTCCGCCTGGACGGCTGGCGGCAGGGCTTCGAGGTCCCCGCCGGAACGTCCGGGACGATCACCCTCCGGTACAAGCCCGACACCGCCTACCGGACCGCGCTGTTCGGCGGCCTCGCCCTGCTCGCGCTGCTCGTCCCGATCTCGGTCCGCCGCCCGCGACGCGTCGATCCGCCTCCGCCCGCCGCCGTCCCCGCCACGGCCCCCGCCGGACGCACGGCCCGGACGCTCCGCGTCGTCGCCCCGGCCGGTCTCGCCGCAGCCCTCGGATTCTGGCTGGCGGGTCCGCTCGGATTGGGCGTCGCGGCGGCGTCCGCGCTGGTCGGAGCCGTGCCGCAGTGGTCCGGCGGACGGGCGGCCCGGCACGTCCGGTCGGCCTGGATCGCCGCGTTCTTCATGCTCGTCGGCGGTGTCTCCGTCGCCGTCGCGGCCTGGCTGACCCAGCACGGCATGCGCGCGGACCTGTTGCCCGTGCTCCGGGACGTCCTGCCGCAGATCTGCGGGCTGATCGTCCTCGGACGGCTCGCCGCAGCCCTCACCGCCCCGGAGGCCCCCGACACCTGGCTCGCGGACGGCGTCGCGCTGAGCTGGTCGGCCGCCGCGCCGGGATCAGCGTCCGGCGACGGCCTCACCCGTCCGGACGCGACGCGTGGTTAGCCGCCCGCCCAGCTTCCGGATCGGTTCCTCGATCGCGTAGTAACTCACGGTCGCAACGGCGACGGTCAGCGCGAGGCAGACCGGGAAGTCGGTCAGCAGGTCACCGGTGAACGGCGCGTGGTCGGTGAGGTCGAACCACACGAAGATCACCACGAACTGCCAGAGGAAGAGCCCGTACGAGATCCGGCCGAGGAACGCCAGCACCGGGTTGCCGAGGACGCGCCCGGCCAGCCGGTCGCCTGCCGGGGCCAGCGCCGCCGGGGCGACCAGCAGCAGCGCGACCAGCCCGTACAGGACGACGCTGAACCCCGTCGTCCAGGCGTTGGTCGAGTTCAGCCGCGAGATCCCCGTGACCGGCGTGGACGCGATGGCGTACACGAGGACGCACGCCGCCCAGCACATCGCGGCCGAGGCGGCGACCGTCCGCGCGAACCGGGCCGCCGGGCCGAGCGGTGAGGCGTTCGCCCAGACCGTCACGACCGCAAGCGCCATCCCGGCGCCGAACCATCCGAGGTACTGCGGAAGCAGGCTGCCCCAGTACGCCGGGTTGGACGCCCGGAGCACCGCGACCGCGTACACAACCGACCCCACGGACATCGCGCCCAACGCATAGAGCAACCGCCGAGCACGCAGGTCAACGGACGTGCCGCGCCGCGCCCACCGGTCTAGCAGGAAGGCCAGCGCAGGCAGCGCCACATAGAAGGACGCCTCGACGCACAGACTCCACATCTGCCCCAGGCCCTTGGGGCCCAGATGGTCCGTCCACCACGGATGCATGTCGAAGCCGTAGGTGAGCGTCGCGAGACCGACCATGCTCGGGACGTCCGACAAGTGGTCACGGCTGTACATGCCGATCGCGACCGCCATGACGACCCAGTAAGCGGGCATGAGCCGCAGCAGCCGCCGCCACAGGTATTTACCCGTGCCTGGCGAACGGTTCTGCCCCAGTACGGCAGCCGCCCAAGGCCGGTACAGCAACAGCCCGGACAACACGAAAAAGATCGGCACCCCGACTTCGCCCCGGGACAGCAACCTCGTCATAGCGGTCGGCTCTTTGGTCAGGTATCCGGTGCTCGCGGCCACGTGGAACAGCAGAACCATCAGCGCCGCGATGGCCCGGACGCCGTCCAGCGCGTCCTGCCGCCCGGAGATCACCGGCAGCCGGGAGACCGCGGGCGCGGGGGAAGAAGCCGTCGCCGTCACGAGCGCCCCCTCCCGCCATCGCGCGCGCCCACGAGCAGCCCGGCCGTCTCGGTCGCCTTGAGGACGATCACCCCGGCGGCCACGACCGGGGAGCTCAGCAGCGGAAGCCGCCGCAGCGTCCCGCCGCGCCCGAACGACCGCGCGGTCGGACGTGCCCGGTAGGCGGGCAGCCAGCGTCCGTAGTACCGCCGCTTCCGGTAGGCGGACCGCAGCGTCAGGCGGCCCTCGTCGTGCAGGACGCCCGAGGCCGTCCGGCCGATCGCGCGTCCGGTCGCGGCGACCCGGTCGGCGAGGTCCCAGTCCTCGAAGGCGCTGAGGCCCTCGTCGTAGCCGCCGACGTCGGCGAGCGCCGTCCGGCGGAAGATCCGTGCCGCCTCCACGGCGGGATCGCCCAGGTAGGCGTGCTTCTCCACGGCCCGCGCCCGGGCCCAGAACCCCTGCCCGAACGACTCCTCGGGGATGACCAGCCCGCCGAGCCCGGGGTCGGCCCCGAACGCCTCGGCGGCCTCGGCGGCGACCCCCTCGGAGAGGACCATGTCCGAGTCGACGAACGCCACGACGTCCCCGGACGCCGCCCGCCACCCCAGGTTCCGCTGCGCGCTGCGCTCCGGCCCGCCCGCGAGCACCGTGTCCGCGTACGCGGCGGCGATCTCCGGTGTCCCGTCCGCGGACGCGTTGTCCACGACGATCACCTCGACCGGGACGGTCTGCGCGCGCAGCGAGACCAGGCAGCGCTCCAGCGTCCGCGCGGAGTCGCGGGTCGGGACCACGACGGTCACACGGACGGTGCCGCGCGGGATGTCACATGGAGTGCTCAGCGTGACCTCCCGGGGTGGACGTGTCGGAGCAGGCTAGCCCGGATCATCCCGATTCGGGACGGCGCCCTCCCACCCTCCGCCCTGATCCGGGACGGCGGCCGTCCACCCGCTTCCGCCCAGGCCAGCCTCCGGGGGAGCAGGGACGACAGTCCTCCCGCCACGACCAGGGCCGCCACGGCGACCAGCAGCGTCCGGGCGGTCGCGTCCGGCCCGGCGACGGCGTCCCCGGAGTAGAAGGCGATCCCGGCGACCGCGACCCCGAGCACGCCCGCGAACTGCGTGACCGAGTTGTAGACCCCGGACGCCGCGCCCGACGCGTCCGCCGGGACGTCCGCGAGCACGGCGTTGGCCAGCACCGGAAGCGCCAGCCCCATCCCGACCCCGGCGAGCGCCAGCCCCGGAACCAGATGCCAGGGACGAAGATCGTCCCCGACCCCCGCGAACACCCAGGCGACCAGCCCGACCCCGCACGCCATCACGAGCACACCCGTCCGGACGAAGGCGCGGGCGCGCGGCGGACCGAGCCGGTGCGTGGGCTGGGCGGTGAGGGCCATCCCGGCGGGCCAGGCCGCCCCGGTCAGCGCGACCCGCAGCGGCGACCAGCCGAGCCCGGACTGGAGTCCCCAGGTCAGCGCGATGAAACAGGCCGCGACCGCCCCGAACATCGCCGTGGTCAGCACCAGCCCGGCGGCGAACGAACGCCGCCGCAGCAACGACGGCGGGACGAGCGGACTGAGCCCGCGCCGCTCCCGCCGCGCCTCCAGCACCCCGAACGCCACCAGCGCCGGGAGGCTAGCCCCCGCCAGGAACAAGCTCCACAGCGGCCACCCGGAAGCCCGCCCCTGGACGAGCGGCAACGTCAGCGCAAGAGCGGCGGCGCTCACCAGCAGCACCCCGGCCACGTCCAGCCGAGGCGGCGGCGAGGCGCGCGAGTCGTCCATCCAGCGGTCGACGCCGAGCAGCGCCACCAGCCCGACCGGGACGTTCACCAGGAAGATCGCCCGCCAGCCGAGTCCGGCGACGTCGTAGTGCAGCAGGATCCCGCCGAGCAGCGGCCCGCCGACCTGCGCGACGCCGAGCAGCATCCCGTACAGGGTGAACGCGCGGGCACGGGCCCGTCCGGGCGGGAACTGGACGTTGATCACCGACAGCGTCTGCGGGACCATCGCCCCCGCGAACACGCCCTGGGCGGCCCGCGCCGCGATCAGCGCGGCGGGGGACTGCGCCGCCCCGGCCGCCCACGAGGCGAAGACGAACCCCGCCAGCCCGATCAGCAGCACGCGCCGCCGCCCGAGGATGTCCCCGAGCCGTCCACCCGTGACCAGCAGCGACGCGTAGGCGAGGGCGTACGCCGACACCGTCCACTGGCCGAGCGCGGGACCGGCGTGCAGATCGTCCTGGATCCGGGGCAGCGCGACGTTCACGACCGTCACGTCCACCAGGTCCATGAAGGCGGCCGTCAGCGCCGCGAGCAGCGCGAGCCACCGGCGCTCCGGCAGGTGCGGGCGCAGGCTCACGGGACGCCTGGGAGACGGGTCATGTGGGGGTTCCTGCCAGGGGCCTGGGACGGGGGGTGAGGGACGTCTGATCCTGTAGGGTAACCGGACATGCCGGGCCTGAGGGCCTGGTCAGGGCCGTTCGGCCGGACGCGCCGGGAGGACCGGGAGGCACCGGCCGCCCCGGGAGGTGTGATGCGGCGTTCGCCGGCTCTCGTGCTCGTCGTCGCGGGGGCGTTCCTGACCACGCTCGCCCCGCTGATCCGGTTCTACGTCTCCGCGCAGGTCGTCCAGGCGCCGCTGAACCGGTACGAGCGGGTCCGGCTGGAGGCGCCGAACGCCAGCCTCTTCGACATGGCGAAGCTGAAGCTCCGGACGGGCGTCACCCTGGTCGCCGACAGCACCATCCGCGGCGACGTGAAGGCCAACGGCGGCAACGGCCGCGTCGCGGTGTGGGACTCCTCGACCACCATCACCGAGAAGGACACGGGCAAGCAGGTCCAGCTCCAGGCGTACCGGATGGCCTTCGACCGCCGCACCGGACTCCTGGAGAACTGCTGCGGCGTCAACGTCGGCGGCGACGTCAACGTGAAGATGTTCGGGTACGGGCTGCTGTTCCCGATCGCGAACGTGCACAAGCGCGACTACCCGTTCTACGACACGACCACCCGCCGCACCCTGCCGATGAGGTTCAGCGGCGAGGAGAACCTCGGCGGGATGAAGACCTACCGGTTCATCCAGGAGGTCCCGCTCGTCAAGGTCGAGTCGATGAACGTCAAGCTCCCCGGCGACATGCTCGGCCTCGGCAAGGACGCCTACCCGCAGCGCGTGGACCGTTACTTCGAGGCGGTCAACACCCAGTGGGTCGACCCGCGGACGGGCGTCCCGGTCAAGCAGGAGCAGAAGGTCACCCAGTCCCTGCGCACCAGGGACGGCCTGGGCAAGCTGATCGTCGCGGACGCCGACATGGTCACCGTCCCCGAGGACCAGAAGAAGCTCGCCGACCTGTCGAACGAGTCCGCGCTGGCGATCGGCTGGACGCGGATCTACGGTCCCGTCCTGGCGCTCGTCGTCGGCCTCGGGCTGCTCGGCACCGGGTCCGCGATGGTGCTGCTGCGCCGCCGCGACCTCCCGCCTCCGCCGACCGCACCGCGCGGCCCGGACGGACGGTTCGGCGGCGTCGCGACCGGCCCGCCGCCCGGCACGCGCCGCCGCGCCCACCCCGCCGCCGGTTCCGCCCGCGCCCGCCGCCAGCAGCGTCCGCAGCGCCGGCCGCGCCGCCTCGGCCGCTCCTGACCGTCCTTCTCCAGCCGCGTTCGACCAGGTCACCGGGCCGGACGCGCCTTGGCGCCGCTGCCTGACCTTCGGCGTCCCCGGGGGACGGCTCCCTCACTTCCCCGGTATGTCACCAGCCGTGATCGATTAACTACTCTTGGTCGGCGGCCGGTGTGGTCAATCGAGATCCACCGGCCGTGGAGACCGATCATCCAGGAGAGGTGTCAGGAATGACTGCTTTCAAGCGATATCTAACGAGCCGTCGAGCCGCGCGCATGGGCGCGTACCCGCCCTACCCCTGGTAGAGCCCGCCGTTCCCGCCCACTGGCGGCGGGACGCCTGACCGGACGGACGCCGGCGGCCAAGGACGGCGGCGCTCCGTCCGGTGCTCCTCCTCTGTTCTTCCTCAACCCTTTCCGTGAACCGGAGGTGTGTGCGATGAGACGGCCACCGGGCCCGCGCGACGGCGTGATCGCCGGGGTGGGCGCGTACGAGGCGGACCGGCCGGGCTACCTCGCGGCGGGCACGGCCCGGTTCGGGGACGTCTGGCAGGTCGTCCCCCGGATCCACTTCGCCGCCGGGCTGGACGCCACCCGGCAGGTGCTGCGCCGCACCGGGGAGGAGTTCGAGCCGCCGCGCGGGACGTTCGCGCTTCCCCGGCGCGCCCGCCGCGAGGACGAGGCCGTCGAGGCGGCGCGCATCCGGACCCTGCGTCACCACCGGGTCGGACGGCACGCCGGGACGCTGGCGATCGGAGCCGCCGAGCTGGCGGAGTCCTGGCCCAGGGGAACCGAGGCCGAGGCGCTGCCCCGGCTCGCCGCCGCCTCCGCGCGGATGGCCGCCTGCTACCACTTCGGGCCGGACGCCGCCGAGCTGATGCACGGGGAAGAGGAACTGGCCGAGCTACGGGCCACGCTCGGCCCCCGGTACGTCCACCTGCCCGGATGGGTTCCGGCTCCGTCCCGGCTGCGGGTCCGGCGCGCCCAGCACCACCTCGCCGCGCGGATCCGGCGCGTCATCGACCGGCGCGCCGGGGCGGCCCCCTATGGGACGTCCGGTGGCGACGTCTTAGACGAGCTGATGCGCACCTGCGACGACAACGGCGTGAATCCTCGCGTGTACCTGCCGTTCCGTATGGTCACGGCGATGGTCGCGGCGCGCGAGATGGTCGGGCCCGCGGCGGGCTGGGTCCTTGCCGCGCTCGCCGAGAACCCGCGGTGGGCCGAACGCGTCGCCGCCGAGGCGGAGGCGGTTCTTCCCTGCCCGGACGACGTCGACGGCGCCGTTCTGTCCCGGCTCACCTCGGCGAACGCGTTCGTCCGCGAGACGCTGCGCCTGTACCCGCCGAACTGGCTGCTTTCCCGTGTCGTGGCCAGGCCCGTCCAGGTCGGCGGGTACGACCTGCAACCCGGCGAACGGGTGATGGTCTCCCCGTACCTGCTGCACCGCGACCCCCGCTACTTCCCCGACGCGGACGTCTTCGACCCGGAACGGTGGCTCCGGCCCGCCAACGGTCCGGGAAGCGGTGCCTACCTTCCTTATGGAGCTGGGCCGCGCACCTGTCCAGGAGCGTCGCTGGCCTCGGTGGAACTCGTCCTCATCGCCGCGTTCATGGCCCGCCGCCACCTGGTCCGCCGTCACTCGCTCACGCCGACGACGTGGGGCACGTACCGCCCGTCCGGGCTGACGGTGCTGTGCCGCCCGCGCGACCTCCGGGAGGCGGCCGGATGCTGAACCCTCCTGTAGTACGTGTTCTCATCGGTCTCCCGCCAGGCTCCCGATGCCAGGCGATCCCACCAACTAGAACTTGTTGCAGTTTTGATCCGCCGGGGGTTATGTTCGACGGGTGCGGACACGAGTCACCGATCTCTTCGGCATCGAGTACCCGATCTTCGCGTTCAGCCACTGCCGCGACGTGGTCGCTGCGGTCAGCCGCGCCGGCGGCATGGGCGTCCTCGGCGCCCTGTACTTCACCCCCGAGGAGCTCGAACTCGAGCTGAAATGGATCGACGAGCACGTCGGCGGGAAACCGTACGGCGTGGACGTCGTCAT
The DNA here is from genome assembly GCF_000518265.1 of Actinomadura oligospora ATCC 43269. GTDB lineage: Bacteria > Actinomycetota > Actinomycetes > Streptosporangiales > Streptosporangiaceae > Spirillospora > Spirillospora oligospora. The sequence goes on from NZ_KI912410.1 coordinate 449,700, forward strand.
GCCCGCCAAGTACGAGGGCGCGGACGCGGGCGACGCCGAGGAGCTGCTCGGACGGCTCCAGTCGATGATCCCGCAGGAGCACCGCGACTTCCTGGAGGGGCTGCTCGCCGAACACGGCGTCGAGCCGCCGTCGGAGAAGGCCAATCGCGCGCTGCTCGGCTGGACGGACCAGACGGCGCGTCCGCAGGTCGAGGTCGCGCTCCGGCACGACATCGCGCTGCTGGCGAGCGCGCTCGGCCCGCCCCCGGCCGACGTCGCCGCGCTCGCCCACGAGCACGGCGTGAAGGTCGCGGGCCTGGCGTCGACCGCCCGGCACGCCCGCAAGCAGGTCGCCGCCGGGGTCGACATCATCGTCGCGCAGGGCACCGAGGCGGGCGGCCACACCGGCGAGGTCTCCACGATGGTCCTGATCCCCGAGGTCGTGGACGCCGTGGGCGACGACACGATCGTCCTCGCCGCCGGGGGCATCGGCCGCGGACGGCAGGTCGCCGCCGGGCTGGCGCTCGGCGCGGAGGGCGTCTGGAGCGGGTCCATCTGGCTGACCGTGGACGAGGCCGACACCCCGGAACGCGCCGTCCCGAAGCTGCTGGACGCGACGTCCCGGGACACCGTCCGGTCGCGCGCCTGGACGGGCAAGCCCGCGCGCTTCCTCCGGACGGCCTGGACGGACGCGTGGGAGAGCGAGACGTCCCCCGGAACCCTGCCGATGCCGATGCAGTTCATGCTGGTCGCGGACGCGCTGCCGCGCATCGCCCGGTCCGGCGACGGCGAGCTGGTCACGTTCCCGGTCGGCCAGATCGTCGGCAGCATGAACCAGGTCAAACCGGCCGCGCAGGTCGTCTACGACCTCATCGAGGAGTACGTCGAGGCGGTCGACCGCCTGACCACCCTCACCAACGCCGACTGACGGAACGGGAACGTCCCCCAGGGGAGCCCTGGGGGACGGAGGCCCCGCTCAGGAACCGGCGAGCTGGATTCCCGCGCGCGCGACGGCGAGCATGTTCAGCTCGGCGTTCACCGGGAAGGCGTTCTTCGGGTCGGAGAGCATCACGCTCGTGACGAACGTCCGTCCGCCGGAGGTCTTGGTCAGGTAGTTCGCGGTCAGCACCCCCGGCTCGCCGCCGCCCTTGAACCAGACCGTCGGGTACGCCTTCGGGTCGAGTCCGATCCCGCCGTCGTACAGGCTCAGCGCGTGGCCCACGTTGGCCTGGCCGGGCACGGCGGTCCGGTCGTTCAGCCCCTTGAACGCCGCGCACACGTCGGTCGGCGAGGCGAACCACTCGATGGTGCCGATGTCGCGCGGGTGCTGCCAGGCCGTGACGCCGGACAGCGGCGTGGAGTTCAGCGCGGGCAGCGTGGCGGCCCGCTTCTTCGCGGGCAGGGCCAGGTAGCGCTTCGCGCGCGCCGGGTAGCCCGACCCCTTCAGCGTGAACACCTCACGCGTGGTCAGGAACGGACGGTCGGCGTCCTGCCGCCGGTTCCCGAGCGCGCCCACCTCGCGCTCCACGGCCTCACGCCCGAGCCGGTGGATCAGGTGGTCGGCGGCCGTGTTGTCGCTGTTGGAGATCATGGCGTCCGCGTACTGCGCGAGCGTCATCGTCGTCCCGGCGGGCTTGTTTTGGAACGTCCCGGACGGCAGGCTCTTCCACGCGTCGTTGATGGGGAGCGGGGTGTCCCAGGCGACCTCCTGGCGGGCGACCGCGTCGGACAGCGCGCCGAGGACGTACAGCTTGAACGCCGATCCGAGCGGACGCTGCGTCGTCGCGTTCACCCCGTGCACGACCCGGCAGCGTCCCTTCTTCCCGATCTCGGCGGTCGCGAACGAGACCTCCGGCGCGATCTCGCGCAGCCGGGCGTCCAGGTCGCGCCAGGAATCGGGCTGCTTGGCGAAGTAGAGCCCCGCGATCCGCCCGGCCCGGTCCGTCGAGAACATGCCGAACACCGAGACGCCGTGCCCCGCGGTGAACCATCCGGCCGCCCGCGTCCGTCCGGACGTGGGCGGGAACTGCGCGGTGAGCGGCCCGATCCTCGACAGCTCCTTCGACAGCCCGGCCGTGCCGCCGAACGCGGTCAGCGCGGACGAGGCGATGTGCTCCTTCGCGTCGGCGTCGCTGATCGGAAGGTGCCGGGACGCCGACACGATCCAGTCGAGCTGCCTGCCCGCCGCGGGCGCGGCGTCGGTAGCGTCCCGCCCCTTCGAGCCGCTGCACGCCGTCACCCCGCTCAACAGGACGACGGCCACGGCCACGGCGCGCGTGCGCGAGACGCTCAGGGCGGTGGCCCGCTTGCGGGAAGCGCTCAGGGCGGTGACCTGCTCGTGGGAGGTGACCGGCTTGCGGGAGGCGGTTGTGGCGCGCGTGCGCGCGTTGATCGGCATCGCAGTCCCCGTTCTACGGTTCGTTGGGACGCCCGAACCGCTGGAACGCCGCCTGCCGGGTGATGCCGAGGGCGTCGCCGATCTCCTGCCAGGTGAGACCGGAGGAGCGCGCCGTCCCGACCGTCCCGCGCAGGTGGTCCTCCGCCCGTCGGACGGCCTCGGCGGCGGCTGCCACCGCCGCCGGCGCGTCGTCCGGCACTCCAGGAGCTTCGGGCACCTGGCCGCCCAAGCTGTCACCGCCGGTAATCGATGTCAAGCGATCCTTGACGTCCGGTCTCGGGGTGGCCTGGTTCGCGTGCCGTGCCCGCCGTGCCGCACTCCGGCAGGTGGCGTCGCAGAACCGCCGCTTGCGCCCGCGTCCGGCGGGTTGTGCGAGCGTCTTCCCGCAGTGCTCGCAGGCATCGGTCATGACATCACCCGTTATTTTCGTGCCAACCGAACGGCACGAAATTAACACGAATCAGGACGATGCGGGGCGGTAGGCGCGGAGGAACGCGCGGACGCCGTCCGCCAGGATCCGTTCGGTCTCCTCGGGGGAGAGCGGGAGCGCGCCGTAGAAGGTCCGCCGGATGATCGCGGCGACCGTCAGCTGGTCGAGATGGAGGGCCGCCGTCTCCGGATCGTCCAGGACGAGCAGCCCGCGCTCGGCGATCCTCGCCAGGTAGGGGGCGAGGCGCTGGTGCGCGGTCTGCGGGCCCGCCGCGATCCACCGGTCGAGCACCGGCCGCGGGATCCGCGTGACCTCGGCCTCCAGCGCCCGGACGAGCGCGAAGTGGTCGGGGAACCCGCCGATCGTCGCCGCCCGGTCGCGGCTGAAGGCGAGCAGGTCCTCCTCCAGGTCGAGGATCTTGAGGAGGTGGACGTCCATCAGCCGCGCGATCGCGTCGGTGACCTGCTGCCCGCCCTCGACCGCAACGGCCTGGAAGAGCTGCTCCTTGTCGGCGAAGTGGTTGTAGATCGTGCGCTTGGAGACCTTCGCCTCGTCGGCGATGGCGTCCATGCTGGCCCGCGTGTAGCCGTCCCGTCCGAACACCCGGCGCGCGCCGTCCAGGATCGCGCGCCGCTTCTCGGGTCGTCCGGTGGACGTCACGCCGGGCCTCCTCCGCCTGACTGCACTGGCCGGTGCAGTGTAGTCGGCGTCATCGGCCGAGCCTGGGCCCGTTCCCCAGGTCGATGAAGTAGCTGTCGTGCGCGAGGAAGAAGTCCTCGCGCTCCTCCTGCGACAGCCCGGCGAGGTGGCCGACCCCCTCGAAGTACCCCTCGCGGGGCGCGCCGGGCGCGAACAGCATCAGGAACGAGACCGGATCGTCCGACTCGTTCCTGAACGAGTGCAGCCCGCCCGCCGGGACGTAGAGGAAGTCCCCCTTGGACGCCTCGCGCCAGCGTTCGCCGTCGAAGACGGCCAGCCCGCCGTCGGTGACGAAGAACGACTCGGACATCGTCTTGTGGAAGTGCGTCCCGGTGCCGCTGCCCGGAGGCAGGTTCCGCACGTGGTAGAGCCCGAACTCCCCGTCCGTGGAGATGTCGTTCTCGCGTCCGGTGGGCTTCCCGGTCGCGAGGTAGTAGGTCTCCATGCCGGTCGGCCCGGCCAGCTCGGGCTTCTCCGAGGCCGCCCGGAACGAGGCGCTGACCTCGCCGTTCTCCCCGTGGTACCGGTCCTGTGGATAGGACATCCCTGCCTCCTTGGTGAGAGCGTGGCTCGAAAGTACACCGACCAGTGTAAATACTCAACCAGTCAGTGCAATATCGGCTCCGTGGTATCCCTTCTCCGTGGAGAAATGGTCACTCTGGGTGATGGAGGTGGGGCTGGTCGTCTTCGGGGCGGGCTGGCTCCTCCCGAGCGGGTTCGAGGCGCAGGTGTGGATCCTCGCCCTGTGGAACGCGCTGGCCGTGGGCTACCTCGCCGCCGGCTGGCTGCTCACCTACCGGAAGGTCGCCGTCGAGCGGCAGGCGTCGGAGCTGGCCGAGCTGGTCGGCCCCCGCTGGTACTCATCGATCCTGGCGACCGTCGCGAGCGGCTCGGGCATGCTGAGCGGCCTGACGGTCGTGCTGGGCCGCGAGCACCATGCTGACCGGGCCCAGCAGGCGCTCGCGATCCTAACGATCTTCACCTCGTGGATGGTGCTCCACTCCGCCTACGCCCGCCTGTACGCCCGCGCCCACGAGGCGGACGGCGGCCTGGAGTTCCCCGGGACCGACCACCCCGACCTCACCGAGTTCGTCTACTTCTCCTTCACGATCGCGACGTCCTTCGCCGTGTCGGACGTGAACGTCCTGGACGCCCCGATGCGACGGAGGGTGACGGTGCACAGCGTCCTGAGCTTCTTCTTCAACGCCGTGCTGCTGGCCGTGGCCATCGACTGGATCAAGAGCTGAACGGCTCCGCGGCGTCGCGGACGATCCGGGCGAGGACGTCCGGCGCGGTCAGGTGCGCGACATGCCCCTGCCCGGCGAGCGTGACCACCCGCGCCTCCGGCAGGACGTCCGCCAGGTCGGCGAGCCGTTCGCGCAGGTGAGCGGGGCTCTGGTCGCCCTCGACCAGGACGGCCGGGACGTCCAGGGAAGCGAAGCGCCCGATCCCGGTGCCGAGCGCGTCGATCGCCTCGTCGTCCGCGATCTGCGCCGCCGCCACCTTCGCGAACATGGCCCTCACCTGCGGCTCGGCGAACATCCCGTCCACCATCTCGGCAGGCATCCCGACGATGTCCCGCATGTGCACCCGCATGGCCTCCCCAGCGTCCCCCGCATCGAGCAGCGCCCGCGCCCGCACCCCCGCCGCCCCCGCGACCAGATGTTTCGTAGGCATCGGCGGCTCGTACAGAACCATCCCGTCGAACGCCGAAGGCTCCAGCAGGGCGGCCTCCAACGCCGCGACCGCCCCGGACGAATGCCCGACAAGCAGCGTCGGCCCGTCCAGCAACCGCGCGACGGCCACGATGTCCGCCGCCTCAACGCTCATCGAATGCGGCAACACGACCTCGGCCCCACGAACGTAGATCCGCCGCCGAACCCGAACGACCCGAAACTCACCGCTGAGAAGCCGCACCACCCCGTCCCACGCCGCCACATCCCCGCCCCCCGGATGAACGACCAACACATTCGTCCCACGCCCTTCATCAAGCGCCCGAACGAGGTACCCACCAGCCGAAGCCGCAACAAGTTCCGTCATAGAACCAACCCTGCCCCCACCCCCTGACGCGCCACTGACATCTCCGAGGGCGGGGCAAATGTCCAGGATGCGGGCTACGGGATCCCTGTATCAGCGAAATGGCCGCCACGGCGGGTGGCGGTGGGTAGGCGCTTCGTATGGTCGAAGCTCAGGGTGCTGGACCCGTCACGGAGAGGTGTCGTGCATGTTTGTCCTCGCTCGTCGTGTGGCCCATGGATCTGCCACAGCCTCGGCTTCTAGGGTGAAGAGGCGAGCGCAGAGGGGGCGTGGCATGGCGGCTGAGGTGGCGAAGGACTGCTCGGACGAGGAGCGGAGGCTGCTCACGTGGTTCCTCGACTTCGATCCTCCTGAAGGGATCCGCGCGGAGTTCATCGAAGGAGAGGTCGTCGTGTCGCCCGCCCCCGCTCCACGTCACGAGAAGTGCCTCTCCCGGCTCAGTCGCCAGGTCGCTCGGATGTCCGTGACGCCCATGGACTACTCGGGAAACGCGGGGCTGGTGCTGCAGAGTGGTGGTCGGTGTACGAAGAACTACGCGATCCCGGACGGGGTGTTCGCGCCCATGGAACTCGATCTCTTTGATCCAGAGGGGAACTGGATATCCCCGGACGGTGTCGCCATGGTCGTGGAGGTCACGTCCGGAAGAGCGGACCACGACCGAACGATCAAGCGCTACTGCTATGCGAAGGCCGCGCTTCCGCATTACATGCTGGTGGACCGTCAGGAGAAGCTGGTGACGCTCTTCAGCGACCCGGACGAACAGAAGCAGGACTATTTGGGGATCGCCCAGGTGCCTTTCGGGAAGCCGCTGCCTCTTCCTGAGTTGTTCGGCTTTCCGTTGGAGACCGTCGACTTCGTCTGATCAGAACCGGGTGAGCCAGGAGAGGGCGCGGGCCAGGAGGTAGTAGACGCCTGCCGCGATGCCCCAGTTCAGGTAGAGCTGGTGCTTGGGGTTGGGGCGTATGAAGAGGTCGTGGAACGGGGTGGCGAGCCAGTTCCCCGCGCGCAGGGTGGCGTGGACGAGCGTGTTGGACGGGTTGGCGCCGCCGAGGGTCAGCAGAATTCCGAGGACGAGGATCGCGGCGGCCGCGATTCCGGCTCCCAGAATGGCGAGGCTGATCGGGTTGTGCCGCATGCGACGCCAGCGTCCCGGACGGCGTTTGAGCGTGGTCGTGCGACGCGTCCAGGGTCGGGCGCCGTCGGGGCCGGGTGACCAGGGCCACCGGCGCGACGGGGCCTCGGTAGTGGTCGTCTCCGTCTCTTTCTCTCTACGTCCCAGGTGGAGAGACATGCCGTTCACTCCTCACTTGTGCAACGCGTTCGGGCTACCGCACGCCTCGGAGAACAAACCGCGTCCGGGTTTTCGGACGCGTCGTCCGGCGTGATCCGGACGCCGGGCGAGGAATTCGGGACACCGGTTTTCACAAACGCCTGACACGGAGCGCACGCGTCGAGTTACGCTCCGCGAACAGAAGGGCGTCCGAGAAGAATCGAAACGATGGAGCCGACGATGCCTCCACAGCGCAAGGACCAGGACGACGACCAGGACCCGCGCGACTTCGACCCCCGGTCGAGCAACTTCGCGCTCTTCGCGCACAAGCTGCGGACGTACCGCAAGCGCGAAGGGATGAGCCAGACGGACGTCGGCACGTTCTGCAACGTGTCGCACAAGACGATCAGCGCGATCGAGAACCTGTACCGCATCCCGAACGACGACGTCGCCAAGAAGCTCGACCAGCTCTTCGGCGTCGACATCTTCGAGGACCTGTACTGGCTCATCCTCCGCGACGCCGAGCTCATCCCCGGCCTGCTCAGCTACACGCAGGAGGAGGCACGGGCCGACATCATCCGCATCTTCGCGCCCGCCTACATCCCGGGGATCTTCCAGACGGAGGCGTACGCGCGAGCCATGCTCCGCGCCGGAGAGCGGGACGACCGGCTGGAGCAGATGCTGGAGATCCGCATGGCTCGCCAGGTGATTCTCGATCGTGAGGATCCTCCTCACCTCATCGTCCTCATCAGGGAGGCGGCTCTTCGGGAGCCGGTCGGCGGACGGGAGGTGCATGCGGAACAGCTCGACCGCCTGCTCGAACTCGCCGCGCGCCCGAACATCACCATTCAGGTGATTCCGTCCGGTGCGCGCGTCTACGTGATGGGCGAGTTCACGATCTTCAGCTACGACGACGCGGCCGACCTGGGCCATGTCGAGGCCGCGGTCGACCAGGGACACATCGTCGAGCCTCCGCCCCTTGTGCTCCGTCTCGCCCTGAAGTTTGATCAGGCCAGAGGCGAAGCCCTGACAGTGGTGGAGACCGAAGAGCTGATCAGGTCGATTAGGGAGGCTCTGTGATCAGGCATGTTCCTCGGTGGCGCAAGTCGAGCTACTCGGGCGACACGGGAGGCAGCACCTGCGTCGAGGTCGCGGCGCTGGAGCCGCTGATCGGCATCCGCGACTCGAAGGCTCCGGACGAGCCGCATCTGCACGTGAGCAGGGAGGCGTTCGGGAGCCTGCTCGCGTCCCTCCGCGAGCCATCGTGACCGACCACGTCCGCCGGTGGCGTAAGTCGAGCTACTCCGGCAACACCGGGAGCAGCGAGTGTGTCGAGGTGGCGGCGCTGGAGCCCGTGGTCGGTGTGCGGGACTCGAAGGCTCCGGGTGCTGGGCATCTGCGGGTGAGTCGGGAGGCGTTCGCTGAGTTGCTCGGCCGCCTGAGGTAGGCGACATGCTCGACGGCCCGTCCTGGAGCGTTCCGGGACGGGCCGTTTCGCTGCGGTCTCGGCCGACCGGAAGAATCCTCGGCATGGCCGTCATACATCAGACCGAACTCACGCCGTCCAAGCTGGAGCTGCTGACCGCCTGGCTTCCCACCCGGGCCTGGTACCGGGGTGAGGGTGTGCCGGAGCTGGCCGATGTGGGCGGCTTTCGGCTGGACGATCCCGAGGGCGAGGTCGGGATCGAGTTCAAGGTGGTCACCGACTCCTCGGGGACGCGTCCGACCACGTACTTCGTGCCGCTCACCTATCGGGGCGCGCCGCTGGACGGGGCCGAGCACGCCCTCGTCGGCACGATGGAACACGGGGTGCTGGGACGGCGCTGGGCCTACGACGGATGCCACGACCCGGTGATGGTCGGCCAGCTGCTGGCCCTGATCGAGGGACGGGCCGAAGCCCAGGACCAGCACCTCAGCGACACTCCCGACCGGGATGTCTTCCGCACCTACACCGGTGACGCCCTCGACCCCGCGGACTTCACCGCCCCGGCCGTCGACGATGACGAGGGCACCGAACTGCGCGCGTCGCAGGGGACCGTCCTGCGCCTGCAGCGCGTTCTGCACCCCGCCCCGCACGACGCGACCCGCCGCCCCGGCGGTACGACCGGTCACCTCGCCGGATCCTGGCGCAGCCCGAACGGCCCCCGCCCTCGAGGCACCTTCGCCGTCATCCTCGGCGGCCCTTACTCCTGAGGGATGGCAGGTCCCGGAGTGATTCGGGACGTGTCGTTCGTGCTTCCATGAGGGAGGCTTCGAAACCTGGGGTCGAGTAGGCGATTGCCCGTAGCCGCCACAGGTGAAGCAGGTCTCGGAGCCGCTGCCCACGCGGTCCCACCCGGTATTCGTTCAGGAACATCTCGTGCCAGGGCTCGGGCAGCGTCTCCAGAATCTCGGTTGGATCAGCTGGATCCGGTCTGCTCGGCGTTGCCATCGTCTCGCGCATTCGTTGTCGGCGGTTGTTGGGGGGATTCCAGGGTCAGGGCCATGAATTCCTCGTGAGAGAGGGCACCGGGACATCCCGCCTCACGCCACTCCTTCAGTTCTGCTGAAAAGGCCGCCCCTTCGGCCTGTTCGAGGGCTTCGGGGGAGGCTGCGTCCGCGAGCGCGCGCAGCACTCGGAACTCGTGCAGGGGCACCACGACCGCGGTTTCACCGCCCAGGCTGATCGTGTCGTAGTCCCAGGTGAGCGTGGTGAACGGCTCGCTGGATTCGGTGGTCACGCCGGAAGGTTATGGGGCGCGGGTGGAAGATCACCGGGTTTCGCCGGGGGCACGTCTTCAAAGGATTCCGGCGTCGCTGAGGCCGGTGCGGTGGCCCGTCCTGGATGAGTTGGGACGGGCCGTTCTGGGTCATGCGGCGGGGGTGGTGGTTTTGGGGAGGGGGAGGGGGAGGAGGGCGGCGGTCACGTAGGCGGCTACCTGCCAGGGGAGGACGGTGACCAGGGCGTCGCCGTAGGCGGCCGTGGGCGACGGGCCGATCGCGTAGGGGAGGATCGTCCCGCCGGACGCGTGGTGCCCGCGCAGCCGCCGGAGGCGTTCCGCGCGGCGGGCGGGTGGGCCCGCGCCAGCCGGGCACGACGACCAGGCCGTCCGCGCCGAGCACTGGCCAGCGCCCCGCGCCGCGTCACTCGCCCTTGTAGAGCGGGGGGCGCTTCTCCTTGAAGGCGAGGGAGCCCTCCTTGGCGTCCTGGGACGCGATGACGGGCCAGCCGATCTCGTCGGAGATCTTGAGGGCCTCGTCCTCGGGCAGGTGGGCCGTCTCGCGGTAGGTGCGGAGGATGGCCTGGACGGCGAGGGGACCGCAGGCGGCGATCTGGTCGGCCAGGGCGCGGGCCGCGTCCAGGGCCGTGCCGGACGGGACGACCTGGTTGATCAAGCCCATGGACAGGGCCTCGGACGGGGTCACCGAACGGGCCGTCAGCAGGATGTCCATCGCGTTGGCGTAGCCGATCTGGCGGGGGAGGCGGATCGCGCAGCCGCCCATCGGGAACAGGCCGCGCTTCGCCTCGTAAAGGCCGAGCGTCGCGTCCTCGGCGACGACGCGGAGGTCGGTGCCGACGAGGAGCTCGGTGCCTCCCGCCACCGCGTAGCCCTCGACCGCGCAGATGAGGGGCTTGGTGGGCTGGCCTTCGCGCAGCAGGCCCTTCCAGTGGAAGTTCGGGATCTGCGACATCCGCTCCTGCACGCGCGGGTCGGACGGGGGCTTGCCCATGGCCTTCAGGTCCGCGCCCGCGCAGAAGTGGCCCTCGGCGCCGGTCAGGATGCCGACGCGCACTTCGGGCGTCTCGGACATGTAGGCCCAGGCGTCGGCGAGGCCGACGAGCATCGCGGACGACAGCGCGTTGCGGGCCTCGGGGCGGTTCATCGTGACGACGACGACGTGGCCGTCCCGCTCGATGGTGCAGTGCTTGGTGCTGATCGGCAGGGTCTCGGGCATGGCCACCTCCGGCGACGTCCAGAAAACAGGAACGGATTCTAGTAACGATCCGCCGACGCCAACAGGTCTTGCCGGACAAAACGAGAACGTGCTCTACTTTTGCCGTCGGAGGTGTCGAGGCTCCGGCGACGCACGCGATCACCGAGGGAGAGCCGATGGGATCGTTGGGCTTCTGGCGGCTGGCGCAGGCCGATCCGGAGTGGGTCGCGGCCGTCGATCCGGACGGAACCGAGCACCGCGCGGGGGACCTGCTCGCCCGCGCCAACCGTCTCGTCCACGGGCTGCGAGGGCTCGGGCTGGAGGCGGGCGACGGGATCTGCGGCCTGGTCCCGAACGGCGTCGAGGGGCTGGTGCTCTACCTGGCCGCGCTCCAGGCGGGCTGGTACTACACGCCGGTCAACTGGCATCTGACCGGACCCGAGATCGGCTACATCGTCGCCGACAGCGAGGCGAAGGCGTTCTTCGTCCACGAGCGGTTCGCGGAGGCGGGCGCGGAGGCCGCCGAGGAGTCGGACCTCGACGCGCGGCGGCGGTTCGCGTTCGGGGACGTGCCCGGGTTCCGGCCCGCGTCCGAGGTGGAGGACGGCCAGCCCGAAACCCTCCCGGACGACCGCAGCAGCGGCGCGACGATGCACTACACGTCCGGGACGACCGGACGTCCCAAGGGCGTCAAGCGCAAGCTGCACGGCATCGACCCGGACGACTCGGCCGAGCTGCTGACCTTCCTGCTCGGCCTGTTCGGCATCCAGCCGGGACGTCCCGCCGGGCAGGACCCGCAGGCGCACCTGATCACCTCGCCGAACTACCACACGGCCGTCACGCAGTTCGGCGGGACGGCGCTGCACATGGGCCACACGCTCGTCTACGTCGACCACTGGGACGCCGAGGACACCCTCCGCCTCATCGACGAGCACCGGATCACGAACACGCACATGGTCCCGACGCACTTCAAGCGCCTGCTGTCGCTGCCGGAGGACGTCCGCAAGCGGTACGACGTGTCGTCCATGCGCTGGGCGATCCACGCCGCCGCGCCCTGCCCGGTGCCGCTGAAGCAGCAGATGCTCGACTGGTGGGGCGACTGCATCTGGGAGTACTACGCGGCGACCGAGGGAGGCGGGACGATCGCGTCCCCGCAGGACTGGCGCGAGCATCCCGGGACGGTCGGCAAGGCGTGGCCGATCAGCGAACTGCTGCTCGTGGACGACGACGGCGAGCCCGTCCCCGCGAACGCGCCCGGGACGATCTACATGAAGATGGTCAGCGGCGACTTCGAGTACAAGGGCGACCAGGTCAAGACCGAGGAGTCGCGGCTGAACGGCTTCTTCACGGTCGGGGACGTCGGCCACCTCACCGAGGACGGCTTCCTGTTCCTGTCCGACCGCAAGTCCGACATGATCATTTCGGGCGGCGCGAACATCTACCCGGCCGAGATCGAGAACGAGATCGTCCTGCATCCCAAGGTCGCCGACGTCGCCGTGTTCGGCATCCCGGACGAGGAGTGGGGCGAGCAGATCAAGGCGGTCGTCGAGCCCGCCGCGGGCGTCGAACCCGGCCCGGACCTCGCCGCCGAGATCCTCGCGGCCCTCGAAGGCCGTCTCGCGAAGATGAAGTGGCCGCGGACGATCGACTTCATCGAGACGATGCCGCGCGAGCCGAACGGCAAGCTCCTCAAACGCAAGCTCCGGGACCCGTACTGGAAGGACCGCGAGCGTGCCATCTGACCCCGCGAGCGTGCCATTCGACTCCGGGAAGACGAGCGAGCCGAACCACGTCCTGGAGTTCCCCGGCGGTTACACGCGCTCGGTCGGCCCTGTCATCGGACGCTTCCTGTCCGACCTCCGCGACGGTCGCCTGACAGGCGTGCGGACGAAAGCGGGCCGCGTCCTGTTCCCGCCCGTCGAGTACGACCCGGACACCGGCGACGACGTCACCGGCGAGTTCGTGGACGTCGGCCCGATCGGGACAGTGACCAGCTGGTCATGGGTCCCGAACCCGCGGAAGACGCACCCTCTCGACCGTCCGTTCGCCTGGGCGCTCATCCGCCCGGACGGCGCGGACACGGCCCTCCTCCACGCCCTCGACATGGGCGTCTTCGAACCGGGCGCGAAGCCGCCGCGCGCGCTCAGGACGGGGATGCGCGTGCGTCCCCGCTGGCGGGCGGAACGCGTCGGGGGCATCGGCGACATCGAGTGCTTCCAGCCCGAGGTCACGATGATCACCGCGCCGAGCCGCCTGGAGTACCGCCTCCAGGGAGGCCGCGCCCTCGACCGGTTCCTGGAGGGGATCGAGCAGGGAAGGATCCTCGGGCACCGCTGCGACGTGTGCGGGCAGGTGATCGTCCCGATGAAGGGGCTGTGCCCGAAGGACGGCGTCCCGACGTCGGAGGAGGTCGAGCTTCCGGGCACCGGGACCGTCACCACGTTCGCGGTGAACAACCTGCCCGACCCGCGCGCGCCCGAGGTCCCGTTCGTGTCCGCCTACATCCTGCTGGACGGCGCCGGGCTCACGATGCTGGCGCTGGTCGCGGGCGTCCCGGCCGACCAGGTGCGGATGGGCATGCGGGTCCGCGCGGCGTGGCGTCCGCGCGAGGAGTGGACCCGGTCGATGGCCAACATCAGGTGGTTCGAGCCGACCGGCGAGCCGGACGTCCCCTTCGACGAGATCAAGGACTACCTCTGATGCGTCCCGTAGCGAAGGACCACCACTGATGCGTCCCGTAGCGGTCGTCGCGTTCGCGCAGACCCGGCACACGGGCGAGGACGCGGGACTCTCCGAGACCGAGCTGCTCGCCCCGGTCATCACCGAGATCAAGCGGGCCACCGGCGTCACCCGGTTCGGGTTCACCTGCTCCGGTTCCAACGACTACCTGGCGGGCGCGCCGTTCTCGTTCGTGTCCGCGCTGGACGCGGTCGGCGCGTGGCCGCCGATCTCCGAGAGCCACGTCGAGATGGACGCCGCGTGGGCGCTGTACGAGGCGTGGGTGAAGCTCCAGCACGGCGAGATCGACACCGCGCTCGTGTACGGCTTCGGGAAGACGTCGCAGGCCGCCTACCCCGAGGTGTTCACCCAGGGCCTCGACCCGTACTACCTCGCGCCGCTCGGCGTCGACCAGGTCTCGCTCGCCGCCCTCCAGGCCCGCGCCTACCTGGAGCACACCGGCACCGACGAACGGCGGCTCCAGGAGATCGCCGCCAAGGCCCGCGCGGGCGGACGCGACAACCCGTCCGCCCTCCACCTGGACGACCCTGGCGAAGCCGACTACGAGGTCGCGCCGCTCCGCCCGCACGACGTCGCACCCGTCACCGACGGCGCCGCCGCGATCGTGCTCGCGGCCGGGGAGAGGGCCCGTGACCTGGTCGAACGTCCGGCCTGGATCACCGGCATCGACCATCGGAGCGAGCCGCACCAGCCGGGCTTCCGCGACCTGACGTGCTCGCCGTCGACCCGCCTGGCCGCCGCGAAGGCGGGGGGCACAGGCGGCGTGGAGGTCGCCGAGTTGCACACCCAGTTCAGCCACGAGGAGCTGATCCTGCGGGACGCCCTGGACCTCGGCGACGGTGTCGCGGTCAACCCGTCCGGCGGGCCGCTCGCGGCGAACCCGGTGATGGCGACCGGCCTGATCCGCATCGGCGAGGCCGCCGCCCGGATCGCGGGCGGGACGGCCGGACGCGTCCTCGCGCACGCCACGTCCGGACCCTGCCTCCAGCAGAACCTCGTCTGCGTGATGTCGGGAGAACAGAGCGATGGCTAACCCGTGCGCCGTGATCGGCGTGGGCCAGACGGCCTACAGGACCAAGCGGCCGGACGTGTCGATGGCCGGGCTGCTCCGCGAGGCCGCCCGCCGCGCGCTCGACGACGCGGGCCTGACCTGGACCGACATCGACGCCGTCGTCATCGGCAAGGCGCCCGACCTGTTCGAGGGCGTCATGACGCCCGAGGGGTACCTCGCCGACGCGCTCGGCGCGTCCGGCAAGCCGATCATGCGGGTGCACACCGCCGGGTCGGTGGGCGGCTCGACCGCGATCGTCGCCGCGAGCCTCGTCCAGTCGGGCGTCCACGACCGCGTCCTCACGGTCGCGTGGGAGAAGCAGTCCGAGTCGAACGCGACGTGGGGGCTGACCGTGTCCGGCCCGTTCACGACGTCGCTGGTCGTGGGCGCGGGCGGCTACTTCGCCCCGCATATCCGCGCGTACATGCGGCGCAGCGGCGCCCCCGACCACATCGGCACGCTCGTCGCGGTCAAAGACCGCCAGAACGCGCTGAAGAACCCGTACGCGCACCTCAGGATCCCCGGCATCTCGCGCGAGATGGTCGAGTCGACGCCGATGCTGTGGGAGCCGATCCGCTACCTGGAGACCTGCCCGTCCTCGGACGGCGCGTGCGCGATGGTCCTCGCGTCCGAGGACGCCGCGAAAGCGGCCCCGAACAGGCCCGCCTGGGTGCACGGCACGGCCATGCGGTCCGAGCCGATCTTCTTCGCCGGACGCGACACCGTGAACCCGCAGGGCGGCAAGGACTGCGCCGCCGACGTCTATCGGCAGGCCGGGATCAGCGACCCGCGCCGCGAGATCGACGTCGCCGAGGTGTACGTGCCGTTCTCCTGGTACGAGCCGATGTGGCTGGAGAACCTCGGGTTCTGCGGCGAGGGCGAGGGCTGGAAGCTCACCGAGGCGGGCGCGACCGCGCTCGACGGCGACATCCCGTGGAACGCGTCCGGCGGCGTCCTCTCGTCCAACCCGATCGGCGCGTCCGGGATGATCCGGTTCGCCGAGGCCGCGCTCCAGGTGCGCGGCATGGCGGGAGAGCACCAGGTGGACGGCGCGCGCCGCGCCCTCGGCCACGCCTACGGAGGCGGCGCGCAGTTCTTCGCGATGTGGATCGTCGGTAGCGACAAGCCCTAGAGAAACCAGGCAACCCCGAGAGAAACAGGCAACACGGCCCGGGCCGTCCCGGCGGCCCACCCCCCGGAGGCCCCGATGGAGTTCAACCACGCCGATCTGTTCGAGGGGGTCTCCGACGCGGTCGGGGACCGTACCGCCGTCGTCTGCGGCGACCGCCGCATGACGTACGCCGAGCTGGACGCGCACGCCAACCGGCTCGCGCACCACCTGCGCGCGGCCGGGGTGGAACCGCACCGGCACGTCGCGATCCAGCTCTACAACGGGATCGAGTACGCCGCCGCGATCCTGGCCGCGCTGAAGATCCGCGCCGTCCCGATCAACGTGAACTACCGGTACGTCGAGGACGAGCTGCGCTACCTCTACCGCGACTCCGACAGCGTCGCGCTGATCTACGACGCCGAGTTCGACGACCGCGTCGCCGCGGCCCTCTCGGACGTCCCTGACCTGCGGCATCTCGTCTCGGTCGGGGAGTCGTCGATCGCCGGGGCCGTCCGGTACGACGACGCCGTGGCCGCCCAGCCGGACACGCGCGACTTCCCGGAGCGCTCCGCCGACGACACCTACATCATCTACACGGGGGGCACGACGGGCATGCCCAAGGGCGTCATGTGGGGCGTCGAGAGCATGCTCCGCGCCTTCTGGAACCCGTCCTTCCCGCCCCCGGACAAGCCCGCCGACGTGATCGACCTGGCGCGCTCGTCCGGGCCGATGGTGATGATGCCGATCGCGCCGCTCATGCACGGCGCGGCCCAGCAGGCCACGTTCATCTCCTGGTGCATGGGCGCGACCGTCGTCTACGCGCGCCGCTTCGAGGCCGCCGAGGTGTGGCGGACGATCGAGCGCGAGGGGGTCAACTCGCTGACGATCACCGGCGACGCGATGGCGATCCCGATGGCGGACGAGCTGGCGCGCGGCGGCTACGACACGTCCTCGCTGCTGGCGTTCGTCTCGACCGGCGCGATCCTCACCGGGACGGTCCGCGACCGCATCGCCGCGCTGCTGCCGAACACGATGATCCTGGACCGGTTCGGCTCGACCGAGTCGGGCTCCACCGCCGAGGCCGTCGCGGGGACCTCGCCCGAGAAGGGCCTGCGCTTCACCCCGGACGTGCCGAACATCGCCGTCCTGGACGACGCGCTCCGGCCCGTCGAACCGGGGTCGGGGGTGATCGGGCAGCTCGCCCGCACCGGGTACATCGCGCGCGGCTACTACAACGACCCGGAGAAGACCGCCCGGACGTTCCCCGAGGCGGACGGCCGCCGCTGGCTGCTCACCGGCGACATCGCGACGGTCGAGGCGGACGGCACGATCTCGGTCTTCGGACGCGGCTCGCAGGCGATCAACACCGGCGGCGAGAAGGTCTTCCCGGAGGAGGTCGAGGCCGTCCTCAAGGGGCATCCGGACGTCTACGACGCGGTCGTCACAGGGGTCCCGGACGAGCGCTGGGGCGCCCGGGTCGCCGCCGTCGTCCAGCCGTCGTCCGGAGTGTCCCCGGATCCGGACGATCTCGACGCGCACTGCCGGCGGCACCTGTCGGGGTACAAGGTGCCGCGCGCGTACGCGTTCGTGGAGGAGATGAGGCGCTCCCCGGCGGGCAAGGCCGACTACCGGTGGGCGCGGGAGATCGCCGAAGGCGTTTGATCAGCTTCGGTGGTGCCGGGCCAGGCGGGCGGGCGAGGGCGTCCGGGTCAGGCGACGCTGCGGGCGGCGAAGGTGAGGGTCAGGTCGGCGTCGTCGGCCGGGGCGTCCTCGGGGAGGTGCCAGCAGACCTGGTAGGTGACCTCGTGCGGGGCGCCGTCGCCCTGGGCCGTCCAGTTGCCGAAGCCGCGCTCGGGGCGCTCGGGGCTGGTGCAGTCGGCGAGCGAGCCGCTGAAGACCGGGTAGGGGAGCCGCCGCCGGGACGCCTCGTAGATGCCGACGCGGATGTCCTGGGCCTGCGGGCAGGGGGCGTTCTCGCGGCGGACGCGCATCGCGACGACCGCGTCGCAGGTGCCGGTGTAGCGGACGGTGACCGTCCGGGTGCCGCGCTCGCCCGGCGCCAGGCCGGACAGCCGCAGGCATACGGCGGCCTCCTCGCCGGACGAGAGGCCGACGGTCTCGGTGGAGATGATGTTGGTGCTCAAGCTCTCGCCCCCGCGCGGAATCGTGTTCGTCGCGCGCGCCGCTCGCGGGCGGGTTCGCCCTGGTACGGCACGGATCGCTGGTCAGTGGTCCAGACCATTGCCGAGTATAGATCGTCCGAGGTGATGCCTTTCACGTTTCGGGAAGATCGGAAACGGGGAAAAAGATCACCCTGGTCGCCAACCTTCCGGCGATGTCCTGTATCTCATGACGCATGAACAAGATGATCGTGAGGGGCGCGACCCTCGCCATGGCGCTGTGCCTCGCCTCCCCGGCCCTCGTGGCCTGCGGCGGAGACTCCAAGTCCGACGACAAGACGGAAGCCGGAAGCACGGCCACTTCCAGTAAGGGAGCGGAGGGTTCGGGAGGAACCGATGGCACGGGCGGCTCTGACACCAACGGCGGCGCTCCGGCGGCGGGCTCCTCCCCCAAGCCCAAGGGCTCGCTGAAGGCGGTCAAGCTCCCGGTCCCCGGGGACCTGTCCGGCGCGCTGCAGGACACCTACTTCGCGGTGGCCGGGAAGGGCGACGCGAAGCGCAAGCGCGAGAACGTGATGCTGCCGAAGCACGTCCTGTTCGGCAAGGTGACCGGCGCGAACGGAGGCGTCCAGTTCTACGCGGTCGGTGACATCGGGTTCAAGAACGACCCGGTCTCCCAGCAGGACGGCCCGCACGTCTGGAAGAAGGACGACAGCCAGAACAGCTGGTCCTACGTCGGCGACACCGGCGGCGCCCTCTGCGGCAAGGTGCCCGCGGACCTGGTGAAGGCCTGGGGCAAGTCCTGTAACTGACCCGCCAACTGACACCTGACCGATGAGGGCGGGCGCCAGCTCCCGGCGCCCGCCCGTGACCCGACCGCGCCGACCGGTCACCCCTCACGTCCGTGAGCTGGGAACGTTGTAACGTCCCTGCTGTTGAGAGACGTTTGCCGGAGGTGATCGGTGACCCCCGAACGGGCCCGGATGGTCGAGGAGCTGCGCGCGGCGATGCAGCGCGGCACGATGTACACGGTGCTGCTGCACCACGCCACGGCGGCCAAGGCGGGGCTCAACGTCACCGACGCCCAGTGCATCAACGCGCTGGTCCTGGACGGCCCCCAGACGCCGGGACGGCTCGCCCAGCTCATGGGCATCACCACCGGCGGGGCGATCACCACCGTGATCGACCGGCTGGAGCGCGCGGGCTACGTCCGGCGCAGCCCCGACCCGGAGGACCGGCGCCGCGTGATCGTCGAGCCCGTCCCCGAGCGGGTCGCCGCGTTCGGTGCCTACTTCGAGCCCATCGCGCGCGCGTTCGGCGAGCGCATGGCCGGGATGGACGACGACAGGCTGCGCGTCCTGCTCGACTGGATCGAGGAGAACAACCGCGTCATGCCGTCGGTCATCGCCGAGATCCGCGGGATGGACTGACGGAGAAGATCCGCGGGATGGACTGACGGAGAAGATCCGCGGGATGGACTGACGGAGCTCCGCGAGACGGGCTGACGGCGCGGCGAGGCCGCTCACGTGGTGATGCGGCCCCGGAGCAGGTCCATGAGGGTGGCGTGGACGTCGTCCAGCGGACGGTCCGGCTGGAGGGTGCGCCAGTCGAGCGCGACCGTGAGCACCATCCCGAACACCGCGGACGCGGCCATGCCCACGTCCAGGTCGGCGCGCAGGTCGCCCGCCGCGACGGCGGCGCGGACGACGTCGCCGACCACGTCGATCGTGCGCTCCCGGATCAGCCGGGCGGCCTGCGGCCAGTCGCCGCCCGCCCGCCACGTCTCGGCGATCAGCAGCCGCGCGAACGACTCGTGCTCGCCGATGAACACCAGCTCGGCCCGGACGACCGCGGACAGCGCGTCGAGGGGCGCGAGGCCCTCCGACGCGTCCCGCAGGGCGGCCCCGAACCGCTCGACGCCGTACTCCAGCAGCGCTGTGAACAGCGCGTTCTTGCTGCCGAAGTTGTAGTAGACGGTGCCCTTGGCGCAGCCCGCCCGGTCGGCGATCTGGTCGACCGAGGCCGCCGCGAAACCCCGCTCGGCGATCAGCTCGATCGCCGCGGTGAACAGCCGCTCGCGCGTCTCGGTCCGGCTCACGTGTGTCTCCTGTGTCTCCGCTCAGAGCTTGAGGACGGGGTGCAGCCGCTTCATCGTCCACACCCGGTTCCCGCGGACGGCGAGGGCGGTGAGCGCGAGCCCGCCGACCAGGAAGGCCGCCAGCACTCCCGTACCCTGCCATACCGGGGTGAGCTCGCCGCCGCTGATCAGCCGCCGGACCCCGTCCACCACCCAGGACATGGGCAGGAACGGCCGGATGGCCTGGAAGAACCCGGGGCTGGTCTCGATCGGGTAGGTGCCCGCGGCCGAGGTCAGCTGGAGCATCAGCAGCGCCAGCGCGATCACCCGTCCGACCGGCCCGAACTTCACGTTCACCCACTGGATCACCGCGAGGAACGAGGCGGACGCCAGCGACAGGAACGCGATCAGTCCCGGCCACCGCTCGGCGTGCAGGCCGAGCGCGGGCGCCCAGCGCAGCACCGCCAGGACGACCGCGACCTGCGCGACGCCGATCGCGGCGGCGGGCAGCCAGCCCGCGAGCGCGACCCGCCAGGCGGGCGCCGTCCCGGCCGCCGCGCGCGGGTTCACCGGACGCAGCAGCATGTAGACGACCATCCCGCCGACCCACAGCGACAGCGGGACGAAGAACGGCGCGAACCCGGTGCCGTAGTTCGGCACGGCGTTGTCGGTCGTGCTGGCGAGCTTGACCGGGCTGCTCATCATGTCCGCGCGGGAGTTCCGCTCGTCCGAGCCGTAGTCCGGGACCTGCCCGGCGCCCTTGCCGAGCTGCCCGGACAGCTCCCCGCCGCCGCGCGCGGCCTTGGCGTTGCCGTCGCTGATCTGCCCGAGCGCCGTCTCCAGCGTCACCGCGCCGCCCGACAGCTGCCCGATGCCGGACGTCAGCTGCGTCGAACCGTTCAGAAGCTTGCCGGAACCCGTGGAGAGCTGCGCCGAGCCACCGGCGAGCTGCTGCGCGCCCGCGTTCAGCTTGTCCACGTTCTGCCGGGCCGCCTCGACCTTGCCCGCGAGCGTCGGCGCGTCCTTGGCGATCTTCTGCGCGGCGGCCTTGACCTCCCGCGCGTTCGCGGCGAGCCGCTTGAGGTCACCGGTGTGAGAGCGGACGAACGCGTCCACCTGCCGCGCGACGCCGGTCACCCGCTCCGCCGAGCCGGTGAGCTGCCCCCGGACGTCCGCCGGGATCTCCGGATGGGCGGCCAGGTACTTCTTCAGCTCCGCCTGCGCGGCCTCGGCCTGCCGGACGGCGTCCGCGCTCTGCTTCGGAAGCTCCCCGGCCCCCGCCGACAGCGCGTCCGCGCCCCGGGCGACGAGCAGCGCCCCGTCCCGGATCTCCGGCGCGTGCTTCTGAAGGAGCGGGACGATCGTGTCGGCCGCGTTCCCCACGGCCGTGTCGAGCTGCTGGACGCCCGCCGCGAGCTTCTTGTTCCCGGCCGCGACCTGGTCGGCGCCCTGCTGGAGCGTGCCGAGCCCGTCGGTGATCTGCTGGGACGCGCCGTGCGCCTTGTCGATGCCCTGCTTCAGCTGTCCCGCGCCGTCCTGGACCTTGCCGCCCGCCTCGGCGAGCTTCCTGTTGCCGTCGGCCAGCTCGCCCGCGCCCTTCGCGGCCTTCTCCAGCTGCCCGTGCATCGTCCCGAAGGACACGAAGACCTGGTCGAAGTACCCCTTCGCCGCGGTGTCACCCGCCGCCGCGCCGATCTCCTTGAACGCGGCCTGCGCGAGCGTCCCGACGACGTAGTTGTTCGAGTCGTTGATCCGGACCTTCAGGTCGGCCGGAGTCGGCAGGCCCTTCCCGGACGCCCCGGCGATGCGCTCGCTGAAGTCCGCCGGGATCGTCAGCGACATGTAGTACTTCCCGTCGCGGACGCCCTTCTCGGCGGTCGCGTCGTCCACGCTCTTCCAGTCGAAGACCTGCCGCTTCTTCAGCTGCTCGGCCAGGTCGTGCCCGGCGTTCACGCTGGTGCCGCCCGCCTTCGCGGGCTTGTCGTCGACGACCAGCGCGACCGGGAGGTTGTGCATCCGGCCGTAGGGGTCCCAGAACGACCACAGGTACAACCCCGCGTACAGCAGGGGCAGCAGGACCATCCCGACCAGCGCGATCATCGTCAGCGGATGCCGCCGGAACCGTCGCAGCTCCAGCGCGCCCGCCGTCAGCGAGGGCAGTCTCATCGGGGGGTCTCCAAACGCAGTTCGAGGGCCAGGCCGCGCGCGGGGGCGGGATCCTGGCAGGACGCGACGACGGTGACGCCGGAGTCGGCGACGGCGCGCAGCCGCTCCCAGAGGGCGCGCTGCCGGTCGAGGGGCAGGCCCTCGTCCACGTCGTCCAGCAGGAGGAGGCCGGGGCGGCCGACCAGCGCGCACGCGGCGCCGAGCAGCTGGGCCTTCTCGGGGGTGAGGTCACCCGCGGGCAGCGTGACGTCGAGGTCGCCGAGGCCGACGCGCTCCAGCGCGTGGCGGGCCCGCTGAGCCCGGCCGCGCCACCGGCCGAACATGCCCTCATGCAGGTCGAGGGCCTCACCGAGGTGCTCGCGGACGGTCAGCGCCGGGTCCAGCTCGTTCACGCCGGGCACGATCCCGAGCGCCGAGATCCGCTGGACGGCCCGCAGGTCGCCGGGAAGCCGGAACGGTCCGACCTCGGCTCCGCCCTCGGTCGGCCTCATCCGTCCGCCGAGGGTGAGGAGCAGGGCCGTCCGGCCGGTGCCGCCCGCGCCGCTGACCGCGAGCAGCCCGCCCGCGGGGACGTCGAACGTGACGCCGGAGTAGACCATGCCGCGCCTGCCGCGCATCGCCAGGCCGTCCGCGGTGACGCGGACCGGCGCGCCGGCCGTGCGCCCGCGCCGTGCGCGCCTGCCCCCCTCGGAAGCACGCACGGCCGCGGGCCTGGCGGCCGGGGCCGCCGGAGCGGCCGAACCGGCGGCGGAGGCGCTGTTCCCCCCGGACGCGCCGTCCGCCGCCGGAGTCCTGGAGTGCTCGTCGTCCGCCATCTCGGATCCCTCGCAACTTTTGAACTGACCGGTCAGTACAAAACGTTAACGCGGGCGGATGGCTGGAACGTCCAGGACTCCGGGTGAGCTTCACCACCCGCGCCCTCTGGCGACGGCGTGACCGCTTTGGCAGGATTCGCGCGTGGAACCCCTGCGGCCGGGCGATCCGGCGGAGATCGGCGGCTACCCCGTCCTGGCGCGCCTGGGAGCGGGCGGCATGGGCCAGGTCTACCTCGGCGTCACCCGGGGCGGACGTCACGTGGCCCTCAAAATGATCCACGACGGGCTCGACGCCCCGGAGGCCCTCGCCCGCTTCCGCCGCGAGGTCGCCACCGCCGAACGCGTCCGCAGCCGCTACGCCGCCGCCATGGTCGCGGCGGGCCTCGGCGAACCGCCGTTCTGGCTGGCCACCGAGCACGTCCCGGGCCCCACCCTAAGGCAGGCCGTCGAGCGCAACGGCCCCCTGCCCGTGCCCCTCTGCCTCGCCCTCCTCGCCGCCCTCACCCGCGGCCTTGCCGAGATCCACGGCCAGGGCGTCCAGCACCGCGACCTCAAGCCGGGCAACGTGATCCTCGCGCCCGACGGCCCGCGCCTCATCGACTTCGGCATCGCCCGCGGCTCCGACCAGACCCAGATCACCCGCACCGGCGCCTGGGCGGGCACGCCCGGCTACGTCGCCCCCGAGGTGATCCGCGAGCAGGCCCAGAGCCCCGCCGCCGACCTCTTCTCCCTCGCCGGGACCATCGCCTTCGCCGCCACGGGACGTCCGCCGTTCGGCCGGGGCCCGGTCGAGGCCCTCCTGCACCGCACCCTCACCGGCGACATCGACGTCGCGGGCGTCGACCCGCGCCTGGCCGCCCTCATCCGCATGTGCGCCGAGAAGGACCCGAGGCGCCGCGTCCCGCTGCCCCGCCTCCTCGAACTGACCGCCGACGCCGCCCCACCCGGCTCCGTCCCCGCCTACCGGGCCATCGTCGGCACCGGCGACCGCCTCCCCGCCAGCCGCGCCGAAGCCGTCACGATGGGCCTGGCCCCGAGCCAGCCCCGCCGCTCCAGCCTCCTCCTCCCGGCCCTGGCCGCAGGCGGAGTCGGCGCCGTGGCCGTCGCCGTGGCCCTGATCGTCCAGTACGCCCCCACCAAGGGCTCCCAAGGCCCGTCGGCGAACCCGACAGGCCCCCACCCCTCCACCCCGTCCAGCGCAACAAACCCCACCAACTCCCCACCCGCCGCAACCAACGGCGTCCCCCCGGACGACATCCTCGTCCAGCCACTCGACGACCATTTCCTGAAGGTCAAGTGGACGAGCTTGTTCACGCCGTGCAGCCCGAACTCCCGGACCGAACCAGGAGCGCCCGACGGCTTCCAGAGCAGCGCGCCGCGCTCGACGTCGGACGTCAAGGCCGGAGGCTCGACAACCCTGTCCGCGCGGTTCAAGTACGAACGGCCCTCGCCTTACTACGTCGCCGCCGAGGTTCGTCAGCCCGACTCCCTCACGGGCAGCGACTCGAGCGGGGTCGTCCTCAGCAAGCCGAAACTCCTGCCCACCGACGGCGACTACGCCGACTTCACCTTCCCCGACGACTTCAACCGAAAGGACCACGCGGAGCTGGTCAAGGGCAACTACACGGTCATCTGGCTCCACGTCCGTCCCAACGGGGACGCCTACTACCTCTCCTGCGACGGCTTCGCGGTGCCCTGATCCGGGCCGGGTGTCGCGATCCGAGCCCGGTGGATGGCCGGGTTCGGTCAAGGACTTCCTCTGGCCTTCGTGACAGCCCCTATCTTGTGGGAAAAGCGTTGTGATCACTGCTGTAAGGGGTGTGATGAGGAAATTCCATAGAAGAGTTGTGGGAGTTTCTGTGGCGGGGCTCGTTTTCGGTGCCGTCATGTCGGGTTCGGTCGACGCTTCAGCGGGATCAAAGGTCGGCTACGTCCGAATCAATCTGGGCAGAGGCCACTGTTCCGCTGCGATGAACACCAAATGGAGTGGGCACACCGCGTACGTTCAGGGTGTCTTTTACAAGACCCCCGGCCTCAATCGCGTGTGCTACGGGTGGGTCGAGGTCAACAGTGGCAAGGGATGGCGTCAGGTGTCCAAGGACACGATGACGGCAGGTGGTGGCGGACGGAAGACGGGCTGGCACTGGGACGGCTCGAACAATTCCGTGAAGGCCCGGGTCGAGCTCTGTGTCGTCGACGTCAACATCCAACACTGCGGTCACGGCGCGTCCTGGTGAGCTGACCTCGCAGCGGGGTTCGCGGTGGAGTAATCAGGGTTTCGGCGGATCGTGCCGGTTGGGGGTGGCATGATCCGCTCGTGGAGGCTCTGCGGGATGGTGATCCGCGACAGGTCGGCGGGTATCCGGGGCCTGGAACGGCACGCCCGGCTTCGTCGCGCCCGAGGCATGGCCGCTGGACGGCGGCATGTGGACCGTCCTCTGGTACCACGTGCAGGGCGACGGCGGGGCGCGCCTGATCGGCTGTTCGGGGTTCACCGTCAGGTGACGGCGACGAGTGCGGAGCCGTGGCCGAAGAGGCCCTGGTTGACGGCTATGGCGGCTCGGGCGTTCTCCACCTGGCGGGATTCGGCCCGGCCTCGCAGCTGCCAGGTCAGTTCGCAGGCCTGGGCGATGGCCTGGGCGGGGATGGCCTCGCCGAAGCAGGCCAGCCCGCCGGACGGGTTGACCGGGATCCGGCCGCCCAGGGTCGTCGCGCCCGAGCGGAGGAGGGCCTCGGCCTCGCCTTCGGGGCAGAGGCCGATGTCCTCGCACCAGTCGAGTTCGAGGGCCGTCGAGAGGTCGTAGACCTCGGCGAAGGAGAGGTCGGACGGGCCGAGACCGGCCTCCTCGTAGGCGGCGTGGGCCAGCGCGGCGCGGAACGGACGCTCGGGCGGCGGGACGGTCATGGCCGAGTCGGTCGCGAAGTCGGGCAGGTCCAGGACGGTCTTGGGGAACGTCGGGGTGACCGTGGACAGGCCCGCGATGCGGACGGGGTCCGTCACCCCGTGGCGGCGGGCGTAGTCGGCGGAGACCAGGACGAGGGCCGCGCCGCCGTCGCTGGTGGCGCAGATGTCCAGGAGGCGCAGGGGGTCGGCGACGACGGCGGACGCGCGGACGTCCTCGACCGTGACCTCCTTGCGGTAGCGGGCGTTCGGGTTGCCGAGGCCGTGCCGGGCGTTCTTGACCTTGACGGCGGCGAAGTCGTCGGTGGACGCGCCGTACAGGGCCATGCGGCGGCGGGCGTAGAGGGCGAAGTAGGTCGGGTTGGACGCGCCGAGCAGGTGGAAGCGCAGCCAGTCCGGGTCGTCCGGGCGGTCGCCGCCGACGGGCCGGAAGAAGCCCTTCGGGGTGGTGTCCGCGCCGACGACGAGGGCGACGTCCGCGAGGCCCGCGAGGATCTGGGCGCGGGCGTTCGCGATGGCCTGCGCGCCGGACGCGCACGCGGCGTAGCAGCTGGACACGCGCGCGCCCGACCAGCCGAGCGCCTGGGCGAACGTCGCGCCCGAGACGAAGCCGGGGTAGCCGTTGCGGATGGTGTCCGCGCCCGCGACGTACTGGACGTCCGGCCAGGTCAGGCCCGCGTCGGCGAGGGCTGCGCGGGCGGCGGCGAGGCCGTACTCGACGAAGTTGCGGCCCCACTTGCCCCACGGGTGCATGCCCGCGCCCAGGATGACGACGTCGTTCACGAGACCGGCCTCCACATCCAGACCGTGTGGACGGTCTCGTCGTCCTCGTGGAGGACGCCCTCGGTGAGCTCGACCTCCATGCCGACGGACAGGTCGTCCACGGTGACCTCCGGGACGGCCTGCCCGAGCACCACCATGCGCTCGGCTTCCAGCTCGACCGCGACGATCGCGAAGGGCCGGAACGGGTCGGCGGCGACGTACGGGGGCGGCGGCTGGTAGCGGGCGTCGGTGTACGACCAGACCCGGCCGTGGTTCGAGAACGCGTAGGGGACGAGTTCGGATCCGTCCTTCGGGCCGGTGCAGCCGGGGTTCCGGCAGGCCAGCTCGTTGCGGGGGAAGTAGGGGGTGCCGCAGGACGCGCAGCGCGTGCCGAGCAGGCGCGTCGTGCCGTCCGCGGCGGTGAACCATCCTTCGACGGCGGGCCGCCGTTCCTTGGATCCGTGCCGTCCCGGGTCGTGTCGCCTGGTGTCGCTCACCGGCGCAGTTTACCAACCAAGCGCACGCTCAAATCAAGGGTGGACGCGGCGGCGAAGGCGACGCCGTAGAGGGCCAGGACGTAGAGGGCGGTGGCCGTCCAGTGGCCGTGCTCGAACGCGACGCCGCCCGCCGAGCCGCCGATCGAGCTGCCGAAGTAGTACGCGAACAGGTACAACGCGGACGCCTGGGCCCGGCCGGTGCGGGCGCGCAGGCCGACCCAGCCGCTGGCCACCGCGTGCGTCCCGAAGAAGCCGCAGGTGAAGATCAGCAGTCCGGCGCCGACCAGGGCGAGCGTCGACGGCAGGGTCAGGAGGAGCCCGACGGCGGCGAGCGCGATCGAGCCGAGCAGGACGGGCCGCTTCCCGAGCCGGTCGGCGGCCGTCCCGGCGCGGGCGGAGAACGCCGAGCCCGCCAGGTTCGTCACCGCGATCAGCGACACGACCGCCATGGGCAGGTGGAACGGCGCGTCCAGCAGGCGGTAGGTGAGGAAGTTGTAGACGGTCACGAACCCGGCCATCGCGGTCAGTGCGACGAGGTAGAGGCGGCGCAGGCCGGGATCGCGCAGGTGGGCGAGCAGTGGCCTGTAGTCGACGCGTCCGGGGGTGAAGAAACGGGACGGCGGCAGCAGCGCCCAGAACGCGAGCGTGAACCCGAACGCGACGAGGACGGTCGCGGCGAGCGCCCAGCGCCAGCCCGCGACGTCCGAGACCAGGCCGGGGACCAGGCGTCCGAGCACCCCGCCGATCCCGGTCCCGGCGACGTACCGGCCCATCGCGCCGCCCAGCGACGCGCCGTGCACCTCGTCGGCGAGGTAGGCCATCGCGACCGCCGGGACGCCCGCGAGCGCGACCCCCTGGACGGCCCGGACGGCCGCCAGCTCGGCGAACGTCGAGCACAGCGG
Organism: Actinomadura oligospora ATCC 43269; assembly: GCF_000518265.1. GTDB lineage: Bacteria > Actinomycetota > Actinomycetes > Streptosporangiales > Streptosporangiaceae > Spirillospora > Spirillospora oligospora. Next base: position 477,570 of record NZ_KI912410.1, read on the forward strand.
GATCGCCAGCCCGACCAGCGCGGACGCCACCGACGACACGATCATCACGCGCGTCCGGCCGAACCGCTCCGACAGCGAGCTGACCGGGATGACCGCCAGCGCGACCGCGCCCGTCGCGAGCGAGACCAGCAGGCTGGCGCGCGCGGGGGAGACGTCGAACGCCTCCGACAGCTGCGGCAGGAGCGCCTGCGTGCAGTAGAGGGACATGAACGTGGTGAGCCCGGCGGCGAAGAGGGCGAGGTTGATCCGGTGGAGCCCGGCCGAACCCGTCCGGTGCCGTTCGAGAGGGGGTTCGAGGACGGCGGTCATGCCGAGAAGCGTGCGTCCGCCGGGAGTGATGCGTCCAATGACGGTTCTGGCGGAGATCGATGCGTGATACGCATGAAGGTATGGACCTCCAGACGGTGCGCTGGTTCCTGGCCGTCGCCGAGCACGGGCATGTGACCAACGCCGCACTCGAACTGCGCGTCTCCCAGCCGGGGCTGTCGCGCGCGATCGCCCGGCTGGAGCACGACCTCGGCGTCCCGCTGCTGGACCGGGTCGGACGCGGCGTCGAGCTGTCCCCGTACGGACGGGTCTTCGCCGAGCACGCCCGCCGCCTGGTCGCCGAGGAGGAGGCGGCGCGGCGCGTCCTCGCGCAGGCCGCCGACCCGTCGCGGGGGGAGGTCGCGCTCGCGTTCCTGCACACGCAGGGGCCGTCGTTCGTGCCCGACCTCGTCCGGCGGTTCCGGGAGACGCGTCCCGGCGTGACGTTCCGGCTGATCCAGGACCGGTCGGCGCGGATCGTCGCGGCCGTCCGGGACGGACGCGCCGACCTCGCGATCACCAGCCCCCGCCCGTCCGGGACGGACCTGGAGTGGCGTCCGCTGGTGACCGAGCGGCTGCTGCTGGCCGTCCCGCAGGGGCATCCGCTCGCGCGCCGCCGCCTCGTCCGGACGGCGGAGCTCGCGGGCGAGCCGGTCGTGGCGTTCCAGCAGGGCACCGGCCTGCGCGCGATCGCCGAGGAGATGTTCGCGCGGGCCGGGATCGCGCCGGAGATGCCGTTCGAGGGCGAGGAGTCGGCGACCGTGCGCGGGCTGGTCGCCGCCGGGCTCGGCGTCGCGATCGTCGCGCCGCCGCTGCCGGGCGAGTCGCACGGTGTCGCGCATGTCCGCCTCGCCGACCCCCTCGCGGTCCGTACGATCGGCCTGACCTGGTCGGACGGGCGGACACGGCCACCGGTCGCCGAGGCGTTCCGGCGGTTCGTGCTCACCCCCGGGACGGCCCCGGAGCCAGCTAACTGACTCGTCAGTTACTTCGGTAGAGTGAAACCGAGCCGGATTCGAACGAGGAGAGCAGCACATGCGGACTGGACTTGAGGGCAAGACCGCGCTCGTCACGGGCGCGTCCCGGGGGATCGGCCGGGCGATCGCGACCGCGTTCGCCGCCGAGGGCGCCAACGTGGTGCTCTCCTCGCGCAAGCAGGAGGCCCTGGACGAGGTCGCCGCCGAGATCCGCGCCGCCCACCCGGGCGTGGGCGTGTTCGCCAAGGCCGCCCACGTCGGCGACGCCGAGCAGGCCGCCGCCTGCGTGGACGCCGCGGTCGCCGAGTTCGGCGCCGTGGACGTCCTGGTCAACAACGCCGGGACCAGCCCCCACTTCGGCGCGATGACCGACATCTCCCCGGAGGCCGCCGCCAAGACCGTCCAGGTCAACCAGTTCGCGGTCGTCCAGTGGACGCAGCTGGCCTGGAGGGCGTCCATGGCCGAGCGCGGCGGGTCGATCATCAACATCGCGTCCGTCGGCGGCCTGGTCACCGAGCATGGCATCGGCTACTACAACGCCACCAAGGCCGCCGTGATCCACATCACCCGCCAGTTCGGCATGGAGCTGGCGCCGAAGGTCCGGGTGAACTGCATCGCCCCCGGCCTCGTCCGCACCGCCCTCGCCCGCGCGCTGTGGGAGAACAACGAGGAGCAGATCAACAAGTACATGCCGCTCGGCCGCATCGGCGAGCCCGAGGACATCGCGAACGCCGCCGTCTTCCTCGCCGGATCCGCCTCGTCCTGGATGACCGGGCAGACCATGGTCGTCGACGGCGGCGCGACCATCCGTCCCTCGATCGCCTAGGGGGACGCGATGTCACGCTGGGGACTCACCATTCCGCTGACCGGCGTCCCGCTCGCCGAGCACGCCGCGCTCGTCGCCGAACTGCCGTCCCTCGGCTACACCGACGCCTGGTCGGCCGAGACGAACGGCACCGACGCGTTCACCCCGCTGGCCCTCGCCTCGCAGTGGGCGCCCGAACTGCGCCTCGGCCCGGCCATCGTGCCGGTCTACACGCGCGGCCCGGCCCTGCTCGCCCAGCAGGCCGCCACCCTCGCCGACCTCGCGCCCGGACGCTTCGTCATGGGCGTCGGCACCTCGTCCGACACGATCGTCCAACGCTGGAACGGCATCCCGTTCGAGGAGCCGTACAAGCGCGTCCGCGACACCCTGCGGTTCCTGCGCCGCGCCCTCGCGGGCGAGAAGGTCAAGGAGGACTACGCCACCTTCTCCGTCCAGGGCTTCAAGCTGGAGCGGGCCCCGGCGACGCCGCCCCCGATCGTCCTCGCCGCCCTCCGTCCCGGCATGCTCCGCCTGGCGGCCCGCGAGGCCGACGGCGCGATCACCAACTGGCTCGCCCCCACGGACGTCCCGAAGGTCCGCGCCGAGCTGGGCGACGAGCCCGAGCTGATCGCCCGCCTCTTCGTCTGCCCCACCGAGGACGCGGACGAGGCCCGCGCCATCGGCCGCTGGATGATCGCCGCGTACATGACCGTCCCCGTCTACCGCGCCTTCCACGAGTGGCTCGGCCGCGGCGACGCCCTCGCCCCGATGAACGAGGCGTGGGCGGCGGGCGACCGCAAGAAGGCCCTCGAGGTCATCCCGGACGAGGTCGTCGACGACCTCATCGTCCACGGCTCCCCGTCCGCGTGCCGCGCCCGCGTCCGCGAGTACGTCGACAACGGCCTCACGACCCCCGTCCTGGCCGTCGTCCCCGGTGGCGGCCTGTCCCTGCCGGAGGCCGTGAGAGCCCTGGCCCCCACCAACGACTAACCCCCGCCCCACCCCTTCGCGCTCGCGTGGATTCGGTCGGTGCGCGGAGCTTCCGGCGCCGTCGAGGCGCCGGGAGCTCCGCTCATTTACGGGGTGTTCACGCCGGATTCGGATGGGTTCCCTAGGGTCTCGCTGCACCCTCGGGAGGTGCGCACCTTGACGGGGGACCGATCCGGATGTCGTTGTTGGGCTGGCCGCTGCTCGTCCTGTTCGTCGTGTTCGCCCTGGCGGCGCCGGTCGGCTGCCTGGCGGCCTGGAACCGGGTGCCGGGACCGGACGCCGTGCGGGTGGCGGCGCGGCTCGGGATGATCGCGCTGTGCCAGGCGACGGCGTTGCTGCTGGTCGGGACGCTGCTGAACCGCAGCCTGCACCTGTACCCGACGTGGGCGGACCTGTTCGGGACTGCCGGGCGCAACGGGAACATCGAGGCGGCCGGGCCCACGCTGACGCGGCCCGCGGGCGGACGCGGCCTGGACGAGGGCGGGTTCCGCTTCGACCGGGACAGCCGGACGCACGTCGGGCATCCGCGGGGCGCGATGTCCGGGATCCGCGCCGAGGTCCGGGTGTGGCTGCCGCCCCAGTACGACGACGCGGAGTACCGGGGACGCCGGTTCCCGGTGATCGAGCTGCTGCCCGGCTTCCCCGGCTCGTCCTGGACCTGGTTCGGCGCGCTGCACGTGGCCGGCGAGCTGGAGAAGGCGATGAAGAACGGCCAGGCCAAGCCGTACATCCTGGTCTCGCCGACGATCACCGTCCAGCCCGGCCGCGACACCGAGTGCAGTGACATCGCGGGCGGCCCGCGCGTCGCGACCTGGCTCACCACCGACGTCCGGACGGCCGTGACGCGCGACTTCCGGGCGCTGCCGAACGCCGAGTCGTGGGCGACGATGGGCTACTCGACCGGCGGGTTCTGCGCGGTGAAGCTGGCCGAGCAGCGGCCGGACCTGTTCCGCGCGGCGGTGAGCCTCGCGGGCTACTTCAAGCCGACCTCGCCCGATATCACCCGCGACGCGAACGCCGTCCACGCCAACAGCCCGAGGGAACTGCTCGCGACGCGTCCGCCTGTGGACCTGCTGCTCGGCGGCACCCGGACCGACCGGGGGACGGCCGCCGCGATCGACGACATGGTCACGCACGTCCAGCCCCCGACGCGGACGTTCAAGTACATCCTGGACAACGGCGGGCACCTCCCGAAGGTGTGGGAAGGGATGCTCCCGAAGTCGTTCGAGTGGCTCACGCAACGTGTGACGGGCCCGAGCTGAGTGTTTACGGACGCCGAACCAGGGCAGGGGGTGCGGGTCCGAACCCATAGGCAAAGAGGAAGTCAGCTCCCATGCTCACCCTGACCAACGACGCCGTCCAGGTCATCCGTACCGTCACCGCCGATCCGCAGCTCCCGCCGGAGAGCGGCATCCGCATCCAGCAGGGCATCGACGGCTCCGACTCGCTCAAACTCTCGGTCGCGCCCGCGCCGGAGGCGGGCGACGAGGTCGTCGAGGAGCAGGGCGCGCGGGTCTACCTGGAGCGCAGCACCGCCGAGATGCTCTCCGACATGACCCTTGACGCCAAGGTGGACGCCGGAGGGGACGTCGCGTTCACCCTCGCGGACACCGCCGCCGGAACCTGATCCGGCCGCCCACGACCTTCTCAGGGCCGCCTGTACGGCCTCTCAGCCCGCTTCGCGGCCTCACGGGGGGCTCACGGGCGGGCTCTCAGCGGTTGATCGCGAGGACGATCAGGAGCACGACCACGCCGAGCGCGAGGGTCGTGAGCAGGCAGAACGCGGCGACGACGGCGCAGGCCAGCCCCTTGGGCTGGTCGCGCCAGTTGCCGTAGTGGCCGCGCACCTGCCGGTCCAGCTCCTCTCGCGGGGCCCGGCCCGCGTCGTCTCCGGTGTCCACGGCGGTCAGTCTGGCAGACGCCCGTCACGCCGGGCGGGCGTCCGCCGGAAGCGTCACCCGGGGAACGTGGGATGCGGTCCGAGCGCCCAGTACTCGAACAGGCCGTAGCCGGTCCGGCCCGAGCCGTCCTGGTACTCGTAGCGGCCCACGGCGTCGACCATGCCCCACATGCGCGCGGCGTCCGCCGGGACGCGGGTGTCGTACGCGACGCCCTGGACGACCGGCCCCGGCCCCTGGTACATGCCGTGCTTCCAGTCCGGTTCGAGGCCGTAGCCGGTGCCGACCATCAGGTGGACGGGCAGGATCGGCGTCACCTTGATCTCGAACGGCTTGCCGCCCGGCGGATGGAACCCGAGCGTCGCGGTGACGACGTCCCGCGTGCCCTCGGCGTAGACGGGACGGTAGTCCAGGCGTCCGAGATGCTCGGGTTCGCGCTCGGGGTCCGGGTAGATCCGGACGGCCTCCTCGAGGACGCGGCGTCCCTTCTCGTCCTCCTGGAGGATGCACAGCACCGAGTGGTCGTCGAACTGGAACGGCGCGTAGACCCAGTAGAAGGTGCCCGCGTTCTTCGCCTGGATGCCGGGCGGCTCGGGCTCGCCGACCGGGCGGATGCCCCACGAGCGGTCGCGCGATCCCCAGTAGGCGTCGGGTGTGACGTCGATCCGTTCGCCGTCCAGGAGGATGTGGCCCGTCCAGCGGCCGGTCTGGGCGAGGCGGCGCGAGTCGAACATGACGCGCTCCTGCCAGCGGACGTAGTGCGGCGGTTCGAGCTGCGCCGGGACCGACGCGTCCCAGGTCAGGTCGAACGACAGGCCGTGCTCGGTCTCGTCCAGGACGACGCGCAGCCTCCGCAGGCCCTCGATGACCTCGACGCGGAACGGCCCGACGGTGGTGTCCATGCGGTCCGCGCCGAGCTCGCGCGACGCGCGGACGACCTTGTGCCACGGCCCGCGCCGGACGACCGCGAACGCGTCCGTCACGCCGAGGTTCGGGTACTGCCCGACGCCGATCAGCATCATCAACTCGCCGGAGGTGTCGTGGACGTTGAAGTAGTAGCGGTCGTAGAAGTTGCGGTCGGAGGTCGCGACGTGCCGCATCACCTCCGGGGCCTGGTGGATCGGGTAGTCGTCCAGCGGCGAGAGCGTCACGCGAGACCTCCCAGGATGCGGTCGAGCAGGCGGGTGCAGTTGTTGTCGTGGGGGAAGGCGTCGTCCGGCTGGATCCAGCCGAAGTCGATCATCGCCTGCCCGATCCGGGACATGATCACCGAGAACTTGAAACCGGACAGGACCTCGTAGAACTCCATGTCCCGCATCGGACGGCCGAGCGTCTCGGAGTAGCGGCGGACGGTCTCGGCGGCGGACGGGAATCCCGGAAGCCGCGGGACGCCGATCCCCTCGCTGTGGTGCCGGTCCAGGAACAGGAACCAGGCGAGGTCCTCCTCGGGCGCGCCGAGGACGGCGTTCTCCCAGTCCAGGACGGCCGCGGGCAGGCCCTCCCGGAAGATCACGTTCCCGATCCGGGCGTCGCCCCAGAGGACCTTCGGGCCGTCCGGCTCGGCGGGACGGTGGGCGCGCAGCCAGTCGAGCGCGCGCAGGGCGGTCTCCTGCGGGCCGTCGTACGCCCAGTGCAGGTAGTGCTCGTAGTAGTTCAGCCGCTGGTCCAGGCCCGTTTCGCCCCACTTCGGCTGGTCCAGGAAGCCGAGGCCGAGAGCGTCGGGATCGAGCGTGTGCAGCCGGGCGAGGATCTCCAGCGTGGACCACCACATCGCGGCCCGCTCCGCCTCCGGGACCCCGGTGACCCAGCCGTCCATGTGGTACGGCGGCATGTCGGTCGGGACGCGGCCCTCGACGCGTCCCATCACGAAGAACGGCGCGCCGAGCGGCCCGTCGGACGGCTCGTACCAGCGGATCGGCGGGACGGGCACGTCGGTCCGCTCGTCCAGCACGCGCATCAGCCGGTACTGCTCGCCGAACCGCGGCTCGGGGAAGATCTGGTAGCGGGACGGCGCGACCCGCGCGACCAGCGGCTCGTGGTTCTCCATGCCGCTCGGGTCCGTCCAGACGGCGTCGAAGATCAGCGTCTCGGACGAGAACCCGCTGGTCTCCGGGGTCTCGATCACCGGGATGCGGGCGCCGGGCAGCCGGCCCGCCAGCCACCGCGTCAGCGCGTCGCGGGTCACCTCGGGATCACGTAGGTCGGGCACCGGCACGGGCACCTCCGGAAGGTGAAACTAGAACGTGTTCTATCAACGGCCCCCGTTCCGGTCAATGCCGACCGGTGTGCGGGGGCGCGGGGCGGGCGTGAAAAAATCGGCGAATGCGGCTCACCAAGCTCGGCCACGCCTGCGTGCGGCTCCAGAAGGACGACCGGACCCTCGTCATCGACCCCGGCGCGCTCACGCCCGAGACCGGCGCGCTGGACGGCGCGGACGCCGTGCTGATCACGCACGAGCACTTCGACCACTTCGCCCCGGACCGGCTGCGCGCCGCGATGTCCGCCGACCCGCGGCTGGACGTCTGGTGCTCCCGCGCCGTCGCCGCGTCCCTCGCCGACCTGGGCGGACGCGTCCACGAGGTCGGGCACGGCGACGCGGTCACCGTCGCCGGGTTCGACGTGCACGTCTACGGCGAGGAGCACGAGATCCTGCACCCGGACGTCCCGCCGATCCCGAACTCCGGCTTCCTGGTCGACGGCGAGGTCTTCCACCCCGGGGACGCGCTGACCGTGCCGTCCGAGACCGTCCGGACGCTGTGCCTGCCCGGCAACGCGCCCTGGATGAAGGTCCCCGAGCTGTACGCCTACGCCCGCGCCGTGAACCCCGAGCGCGCGTTCGTGATCCACGACGGCCTGCTGAACGACGCCGGGATCGGCGTCATGAACAAGCACGTCGACGCGGCGGGCGAGGAGCTCGGCCGCGACTTCCGCCGCCTCGCGCCCGGTGAGTCGGTGGAGCTGTGACGAGCGTGCGCGTCGAGGCCGTCTTCTTCGACATCGGCGAGACCCTGATCAGCGAGGGCGAGATCTACGCCCGCTGGGCCGACTGGCTCGGCGTCCCCCGGCACACCTTCCTCACCGTCCTCGGCGCGTTCATCTCCGAGGGCGCGTCCAACATGGACGTGTTCGAGTACTTCCGTCCGGGTTTCGATCTGGAGCGGGAGGAGAAGGCGCGCGCGGAGGCGGGCGTCCCCAACGGGTTCGGGCCGTCCGACCTGTACCCGGACGTGCGCGAATGCCTCGCCGGGCTGCGCGCCCAGGGACTGTTCATCGGCATCGCCGGCAACCAGCCGGTCGAGGCCGCCGAGCAGATCGAGGCGCTCGACCTGGACGCCGACGTCCTCGGGATCTCCGACGTGTGGGGCGTCAGCAAGCCCGACCAGGAGTTCTTCGAACGCTGCGCCCAGCTCGCCGACGCGCTGCCCGAACACGTCCTGTACGTGGGGGACCGGCTGGACAACGACGTCCTCCCGGCCGCCGGCTTCGGGATGCGCACCGCCTTCCTGCGCCGCGGCCCCTGGGGCCACATCTGGCGCGATCCGGAGGCCGAGGCCCAGGCCACCTTCGTCCTGGACGACCTGGCCTCCCTCCCCGCGCGCGTGGCCGAGTTCAACTCCCCCTAGGGGAAGCCCCCTAGACCCGGAGTAGGGCGTGCGAACCAGCCGGAAGGGCGATGTGGGGCCGGGTGTCCGATTCATAGTGTCGTTGTCGTGACCGCGAACGCGCGGTCCGACGATCCCCGAGGGAGAACAACGACATGAACGGCCTCTACCGTCCTCGCCACGGCCGCGTCATCGGTGGCGTCTGCGCGGGCCTCGCCCGGCGCTTCGGGATGAGCCCGTGGACCGTCCGGCTGCTCGCGCTGCTGTCCTGTCTGCTGCCGGGCCCGCAGTTCGTCGTCTACATCGTCCTCTGGATCATGCTCCCGAGCGAGTAGCGCCCCGACGGCCATGCTGGCGCGGTCCCTGCGGTCCAGGAGCATCGGGTCGACGGGACGTCCGGCCGCCGCACGGCGGGCCGCGTTGACCCGGCCGAGTCAAGGCGGCGCCGCCGCACCGGGCGGATACGCCCCGTTCGCTGGAACGGGGGCCCGGCGGGGTGTTAGATCTGGGGGTACTTCCGGAAAGGACGTCCTGTGCCGGATCTCCCCCCGCCGACCGCGACCGGCGCGCACGCCGCCCCGGACCCGCTCGCCGTGACGCGCGCCCTCCTGCGCCACCTCGGCGAGCTGGCCCGCGCGCGCTCCCGCCGCGGCCCATCCGGCCCCACCCCTCCCACCCCCGACACGCCCGCCCACGCTTCCGAAGGCCACACCCACCCGCCCGAGCACCCCCCCGGCGCAAGCGCGCCCAAGCACGCCTCCGGCCCGAGCGCGCCCGAGTACGGCCCCGGCCCGAGCGCGCCCAAGCACGGCTCCGGCCCGAGCGCGCCCGAGTACGGCCCCGGCCCGAGCGCGCCCAAGCACGGCTCCGGCCCGAGCGCGCCCGAGTACGGCCCCGGCCCGAGCGCGCCCAAGCACGGCTCCGGCCCGAGCGCGCCCGAGTACGGCCCCGGCCCGAGCGCGCCCAAGCACGGCTCCGGCCCGAGCGCGCCCGAGTACGGCCCCGGCCCGAGCGCGTCCAAGCGCGGCTCTGGCGCGAGCGCGTCCGGGCACGGCTCTGGCGTGAGCGCGCTCGAGTATGGCTCTGGCGCGAGCGCGTCCGAGCGCGGCTCTGGCGCAAGCGCGCTCGAGTACGGCTCTGGCCCGAGCGGGCCCGAGTACGGTTCCGGCGCGAGCGCGCCCAAGCGCGTCTCTGGCGGGGGCGCGTCCGAGTACGGCTCGGGTGCGGGGGCGTCCGAGTACGGCTCCGGGGAGCGTGCCAACGCGTCCGGTGCCCACGCGCCGGGTGGTCGCGTGTCGGGGCCTCAGGCGGCCGCGTCGGGCGGGCACGCGGTGGGTGGCAGTGATCATCTGGGTGGGTACGCGGCGGCCGCCGGGCGGGCCTCTGGCGGCCATCTGGTGGCGTCCGGGGCCGGCGGGCACGCGGCGGCGTCCGGCGTGCACTGGTTGTCTGAGTTGCCCGCCGAGGTGTTCGTGGAGGCGGAGGCGGGGCCCGGGCAGGTGCTGTTCAGCGTGCCGCTGATCCCGCTGCGGCCTCCGTCCGTGCCGGTCGAGTTCGACACCTGGCTGGAGATGCGGCACTGGTACCGGGCCCTGCGCGATCTCGCCGACCAGGACCTGGCGCTGGTCACGGGTCTGCTGTCGTGGCGTCCCCCGGACGGTCCGCCGGTGCGCGGGCACCTGCTGTCCACGCCCGTCGAGATCGTCCTGGACGACCGGACCGAGCGCGTCGACGTGATCGTGTCCGGGCCGACGACTCCGCTCGACCACGAGCTGCTCGCGGACGTGCCCGGCTACCAGCCCGGCCACGCCGCCTGGGTCTGGGACGCCGTCCAGGCGGGCCAGGGCTTCGCGCTGCGCGCCTCGGTCTCGGACGTCCTGCGCAAATGGTGCACCGCCGCGTTCGCCACCGACGACGACCCGGCGTTCGTCTACCGCGACGACTGGGCGCCGGGCGGGCAGCCGGGGGAGATCCCGGCGGTGCGGCTCGCGCCCGCCCTGGTCGTCCGCCAGAGGCCGCGCAGCACCGGCCTCGCCGCGCACTACGACCTGCTGATCTCCAGCCTCGCCGACCCGCCGCCGGACGGCCTGGTCCGCTTCCTGGCCGCCGACCTGATGGTCCTGCACGTTCCGGACCCGGAGCCGGACGCCGCCGCCAGGATGCTCGCCGGGATGACCGCGCAGGGACGCCGCGTCCTGGTCGTCCGGCCCGACACCGACACCGGCGGCATCCCGCCGCGCCCGGACCTGCCCGAGGTCCCGCCGCTCACCGACGGCGAGGCCGCCGAACTCCTGCGCCTGCTCACCCAGCGCACGCTCGCGCCCCCGGCCGACACCGCCGCGCTCCCCGACCCGAACCGGATCCGCGCGCTCGTGAACGTCGAACGGGCCGTCCCGCCGGAGGCGTCCGGGGAGGTCGCGCGCCGCCTCCGCCAGTTCGACCCCGCCGTGCTGACCCGCCTGACCGGACGCGTCGCGCAGGTGGACGGCATCCTCAACGAACTCGGCCTCGGCGGGCACCCGTCGCGCTGGCCGTCCGCCGACCCCGCCGCCCGCGCGTTCGCCGACATCCTCGCCCGCCGCAACCTCCCCGCCTGGGACCGCGTCTTCGAGATGGCCGTCCAGGCCGACCGCGCCCAGCGCGCGCTCCGCTCGCTGCGCGGCCACCGCGTCCTCCTCCCGCCGGACGTGTCCGCTCGCGACCTCGCCGACGCCGCGCACGAACTCCGCGCCCACCTCCTCACCGGCGGCACCCTCAAACGCGGCCCGATGCGCTCCGCCGCGCAGCGCAAGGCCGAACCCCTCCTCGCCTCCGCCACCGTCGACGGCCAGCCGCCGACCACGCTCCCCCTGCTGGAGATCGCCCTCACCCACCTCACGGCGGAGGTCACCTGCCAGGACCTGCACTACACCTGGGAGGCGGCGGGCGTCCCCTTCCGCGCCGACCTTCCCCTCGCCGACCGCGCCGCCCGCTTCGCCGAGGCCCACGCCCGCCTGGCCCGCGTCCGCATCCTTTCCCCGGTCCTCAACGAGGTCGCCGAACTCGGCATCCCGCTGACGCACCCCCTCCAGTGGCACGGCCTGACCATCGGCCTCGCCGCCGCCCACCTCGCCACCGAGGCGGACCGCGCCTCCGCCGCCCTCACCCACCTGAGGGACGCGATCGACCCGTCCCTCACCGACCTCCGCGCCACCCTGGACGCCCGCGACCCGGACGCCTACGCCCGAGCCCTCCACGCCCTGGCGGACTCCCAGCGCATCCGGACCCGCCGCGACGCCCTGCTCGGCCGCCTCCACACCGTCCACCCCGACCTCACTGCCCGTATGGCAGCCGACCCGTCCGCCTTCGCGTCCCTGCCCCGCACCTGGACGACCTCGTGGACCGCCGCCCGCCGGATCGACCCCGACGCCGTCCCCCTCTGGGACGTCCCCGCAGCCGTCCCCGCGGCCCCCGACTCCCTCGACGCGATCATCCTCGACGGCGTCCACGACGCCGGCCCCGAAGCCCTCTTCCTCCTCTGGTACACCCCCCGCGTGATCCTCCTGGGCCGTCCGGGCGAGGACCTCCCACCCCTGGACGCCCCACGCCCACCCCTCCCACAGGACCTCCACGAATCCCTGTCCCCCACCACCCCCCTCTACCAGGCCCTCCTCTCCCGAGCCCTGGAACCCCGTAAACCCCCAACAAACACCCACACCCGCCCAGACGCCGACAACCCATCGAGCTCGCAGCCCACCCACCCCGCCTCCGCACTCCCCCCAACCAAAGCCCCACCCCACCCCGCCCCCAACAAGCACCTCAACCCCGACGTCCGTGCTGAGCCCGACGCTCGCACCGAGCCCAGCGCGCGCATCCAATCGCGTGTACCTGCGGAGCCAGGCGCGCACACGGAGCTGAGCGTGCGTGCGGAGCCAGGCGTGCGCCTCGAGCCGGGTGAACCTACGGAGCCAGGCGTCATTGCTGAACCCGATGCGCCCACCGAGCCCAGCGCGCCTACCGAACCGCGTGTACCTGTGGAGCCGAATGTTCGTGCCGAGCATGGCGTGCGCGCGGAGTCTGGGGCTCGTGGTGAGCCGGACGTGCGGGATGGGACAGCTGGGCCAGCGCGGGACTTGGCGTCTGCTGAGGACACCGCGTACCCACGGACTTCTGAGTCGGACAACGGGCCCACGCAGGGGGCCGAAGCTGCGGACGCTGAAGCACCAGGACGCGATCAAGCGCGTGACGCTGAGCCCAATGCGCGTACGCAGGGTTCCGGACGTGCCGAGGTCGCCCCGAGTGAGGAAGAAGCCGCACGGGCGCGTCCGGGCGGGGGTCCTCGGCCCCACGAGGGGACGCCACATGTCGCCGATTCCGCCCGCGCCGTGCAAGCCACGGAGGCCGAGGACGCGCAGATGCAAGGCCACGCACCGAGTGGCCCGATCGCGCACGCTGGTGAGGACGCGGAGGGCTTCGAGCCCTCGGACGTCTCTGCGCGGAGTGAGGCGTCCACGGCGGGATCCGGACGTGGCGCACGTATGGAAGCCGGCGCTGCCTCGCGCGTGCCAGGCGCGAGGGAGACCGGCCCGCACGCGCCGCGAGCGGGCGCTGAGGGCGGCCCGCGCGGGCCAGGCGGGGGAGCAGAGGCTGGCCCGCGTGGGCCAGGAACTGGAGTAGAAGCTGGCTCGCTCGCGGCGGGCCGGGGGGCAGGGGCTGGCCCGCGCGGGCCGGGAACTGGAGTGGAGGCTGGCCCGCGCGGGCCGGGGGAAGGCGTGGGGGCTGGTCCGCGTGTTCCCGGGGTGGTGTCGAGTGGCGGTATCGCGCGTGGTGGCGAGGGCGCGGTGGGGGGCGAGCCCCGGGCGCATTACGGGCGCGAAGCGGAGGATGGGGATTCGGGAAGGAGCACCCACGAGCCTGGCGCTGCCCGGAATGGCGCGCCTCAGAGCGTGGACGGTGACGTGCGGGCGCGAGCTGGCGGTGCCGCGCAGGGCACGGCAGGCGCATACCCGGATGTGAGTGCGGAGAGCGTTGCGGGCGCGTCGGATGCCGCTCAGGCCGAGGGGTCGTCGTACGCCACGGGCGGTGCGGACGGCCCGTCGGGCGCACACAGTGGTGTGGCCCTTGAGGGCTTGGCGGGCGCGTCGGGTGCCGCGCAGGCCGAGGCGCTGTCGCACGTCACGGGTGGTGCGGACGGGATGGCGGGCGCGTCTGGTGAAGTGGATGCCGCGAGCGTTGCGGGCGTGTCTGATGCCGTGCGGGCCGAGATGTTGTCGAACGCCGGGGACGGTGGAGGCGGCCGGGCGGGCGCGCGTGGTGGTGTGGGTGCCGAGGGCTCTGGGAGTGCCTCTGGTTCGGCGCTGGCCAAGGTGGCGGACCAGGGCGAGGGCTCGGGTGAGGGATGGGTGGGCGCGCGGCCAGCGGTGTTCGCGCCTCCGGGCGGCCCGGGCGCTGTGCAGGGCGACGCGCGCGAGGCGGTGCGTTCCGAAGGGCGCGGGCCTGCTCAGGCGGCTCCGCATGCCGGGAGCGGCGGAGAGACTGAAGACTCCGGGCAGGGGGAGGCGGCTGGCCCGGCTCTGGGGAACGCGCGAGGGCGGTCTGAGTCGCGCCTTGAGGAGCATGTGCGAGGCAGGATGTCCGCGCGTGCGGAGGATGCCCCGCAGGTGCAGGACGCGTCCGAGGACGGCGGCTCTGGAGGCGTGGAGGGCTCTGCGCGAGGCGACGGCTCGGTGCAGGTGCAGGAGCCCGCGCGGGTAAGCGGCGTCGCGGCGGGCGAGGGTGCTGGCCTGTCTAGGGGCGACGTGCGAGGGGACGGCTCGGTCGAGGGGCCGGAGTCCGCGCGGGCAGGCGATGTCGGGGCGGGCGAGGGTGCTGACCTGGCTGGGGGTGACGTGCGAGGTGACGGCTCGGTGCAGGGGCTTGCGCGGGCTAGCGGTGTCGCGGTGGGTGGGGGTGCTGACCGGGCTGGGGGCGACGTGCGTGGCGAGGGAGGCGGGCAAGGGGAAGGCGGGTCGCTTCCTGGACGCGTGGCGTCCACGCCGATTAACACGGCTTCGCCACGCCGGATATCCGGCGTGGCGTCTACGCCGGAGAGTGCAGCTTTGCCGAGCCGGACTTCCGCTGCGCGGCTTGTGAGTGGCGACGGGTCTGCGCATGTTCGAGGGGACGTTGACCAGGAGGGCTCTGCACGGGGGGCGAGTGGTGGGGGGCAGGGGGACGCTGGGAGCGGCGCTTCTCATGAGAGGCACGCGTCCGGACCGAGACACGCGCGTGGTGAGGAGAGCGAGCGCGTTGAGGACTCTGCGCACGGGCAGGGCCCTGCGGAGGGGCACGCGTCTGCTCCCAGGCATGCGCGGGGTGACGCGGGCGTGCATGGCGAGGGGACGGGCCCGGGCTCCGCGCGAGGGGAGGGCCCCGGTGGGCGGGGTGCGCCAGGACCTCGGCATGCGCGGGATGAGGGGCCGGTCGACGAGGGTGTGCACGAGGCAGCGGACGCGCGGGGTGAAGAGGGCGGTTCCGCGGGTGGGCAGGGGCCTGCGACGGGCGGAGGCCGGGCGGACGAGGTCGTGCCGGCGGTTCGGATCGAGCCGGGCCGGTCGATCGTGAGCTATGCGCGGGAGGATCTGCGGATTCTGGTGGAGAGGTTGCTGCGGGCGGCTCCGGGGCTCTCGGAGGACGAGGTGGTGGCTCGGGCCACACGGCTGCTGGCGTGTCCGGCGGACGAGACCGAGCTGGTGGAGGTGCGGATTCGGTATGCGTTGCATGAGCGTGGTTGACTCCGGTGTGTGACGGATCATGAGGTGCTCCGGGTCTTCTGCGGGGCCGACGGGCGGTTCGGGAACGAACTCGGCGTGGTGCTGGACGGCCCGGCGGTGGCGACGCGGGAGGAGCGTCAGGCCGTCGCGGGCGAGCTGGGGTTCAGTGAGACGGTGTTCGTGGAGGACGCGGCGCGGGGAGTGATCGACATCTACACGCCCACGCTGCGGCTGCCGTTCGCCGGGCATCCGTGTGTGGGGACGGCGTGGTTGCTGGGCGTGCCGGAACTCGTGACGGCGGCCGGGACGGTCTCGGTGCGCCGGGACGGGGACGTCACGTGGATCGCGGCGCGGGTGGACTGGGCGCCCGCGCGGACGCTGCGTGAGTACGGGTCGTCCGGCGAGGTGGACGCGTTGGAGGTGCCGCCGCCCGGCGAGTGGATCTACGCCTGGGCGCGAACGGACGATGCGGTCGGGGACTCCTTGGGGATCAGGGCCCGGGGGTTCCCCGGACGGGACGACGGGATCGACGAGGACGAGGCGACCGGCGCCGCCGCGCTGCTGCTGACGGCCGAGCTGGGACGGCCGCTCGTCGTGACGCAGGGACGCGGGTCGCAGATCTTCACCAGACCGCTCGAGGACGGCCTGATCGAGGTCGGCGGTCGCGTGTCGCGATGAGTGTCGTGGGTCGGATCGGTCTCACCTCCTACGACGAGGATGACCCGGCCGGACGGCCCCACGGAACTGCTCGCCCGAACTGTGGATAACTCCGTCGCCCGTGGTGTTGCGGCACTGGTCGCGCAAGGAGAGAAGGCCGAAAACGCGACCCGGCGACTTCGCGTCCCCAGCGGTCGCGTTACTCCTGGCAAGGTTTCAGCGGTTCGTGCTGGAGCCTCAGGGCGCCGCTCATGGCCTCGCGCCGCCTGGACGGTTACGGAGTCGCGCCGGTCCAGGTGAGGGCGCCTGAACGGAGATCGTCGATCACCGACAGCAGCCAGGCGTGCTCGGCGGCGGCGACCGTCCGCGCGTACTCGGTCTCGAGTCCGGACACCCGGTCGAGCCCCGTCCGCGCGCTCTCGGCGAGGATCCGGTCGTGCTCGTCCAGCGTGGCGGACACGCGCGTGACGCGCCGCTCCAGCGCCGACAGCGCCTCCTCCGGAGCGATCATCAGCAGGTTCGAGAGCGCGGCCGGGAAGTCGGGGAAGTCCCGGCGCGGCGTCGCGAGCATCTCGTCCAGCCACGTGCGCGCCGTGGAGCGGCCCTCGCCGGTGATCTCGTAGACGGTCCGCTCGGGGTACGCCTGGTCGCGCTCGGTCGCGTGGACGCGGATCAGGCCCGCCTCGGCCAGCCGGTCGATCGTCCGGTACAGGCTCGTCCGCTGCTCGACGTTGACGACCTGGTCCTTGCCCCATTCCTTGATCAGCCGCTGCATCCCGTACGGGTGCAGTGGCTTGTACTGCAGCAACGCCAGGACGGTCAGCGCGAGCGGTGAGCTTCGTACGGCCATGCGGCCAGCCTAGGACACGCAACTAGTTGACACAACACTAGTTTCAGTGTGACTATCCATTCATGACGAACTCCACCGGAACTCGCATCACCGACGTTCGCACGGCCCTGGTCATCGGCGGCGGCATCGCCGGCCCCGTCACCGCCCTCGCGCTCGCCAGGGCGGGCATCGAGGCCACCGTCTTCGAGAGGCGTCCCGAGGCCGCCGACGGCGTCGGCGCGATGCTCAGCATCGCCCCCAACGGCCTCGCGGCCCTCGCCGTCGTCGGAGCGGACGAGGCGGTCCGCGAGGTCGGCCAGCCCGTCCCGGGCGTCGTCATGCAGGACGGCACCGGACGCACCCTCGCCGACTTCCACGGCTTCCCCGGCCTGCCCGAGTCGCTCGCCCTCCGCCGCGCCGACCTGTTCCGCGCGCTCGCCGACCACGCCATCGCGGGCGGCATCGACATCCGCTATGGAAAGCGCCTGGTCAACGTCGTCGAGCACGCGGACGGCGTCACGGCCGAGTTCGCCGACGGGACCACCGCCACCGCCGACATCCTCATCGGCGCGGACGGCATCCGCTCCACCGTCCGCGGCCTGATCGACCCCGACGCGCCCGCCCCGGGCTACGGCGGTGTCCTCAGCTTCGGCGGCATCGTGGACGCTGCGGCGTCAGGCGGCCTGGACGTCCCGATCGAGTCCGGAATGATGTACTTCGCGTTCGGCCGGACGTTCCTCGGGTTCTGGTCACTCCCCGACGGACGCGTCGTCTGGTTCGGAAGCCTGCCGCGCGAGGAGTCGCTGACGTTCGCCGAGGTCCGTGAGGTGCCCAACGAGGAATGGCTCGCGCGCCTGCGCGAGCTGTACACCGGTCACGTCCCCGGCGAGGCCCTGATCGGACGGACCGCCCCGGAAGACCTCATGGTGGTCGGCCCGATGGAATTCATGCCGGACGTCCCGACCTGGCACACCGGCCGGATCGTCCTCCTGGGGGACGCGGTGCACGCGCCGTCCTCCAGCTCCGGGCAGGGCGCGTCGCTGGCCGCTGAGAGCGCCGTCGAACTGGCCCGCTGCCTCCGTGACCGTCCGACCGCCGCCGAGGCGTTCGCCGCCTACGAGGCCCTGCGCCGCCCGCGCGTCGAGGCCATCACCGGCGACGCCCAGCGCAAGAACAAGGCCAAGGCGGGGAAGACGGGCGACAAGCCGTCCTTCCCGACGCCGGAGCAGATGTTCGCCCCCGTCCACAAGTTCCACATCGACTGGAACGCCCGCGCCTGACCCAGCGCCCGTGTCACAACGCCGGCGTCCGGCATCAGCTCCGCGTCCGGCATCAGCTCCGCGTCCGGCATCAGCTCCGCGTCCGGCATCAGCCTCGCGCCGGAACACATCGGCGGCAGGACGCCCGCGCCTGAACGCGGTATGCGGGCCACCGCCGCCGACCTCGGGGTACAACCGCGGGTTGTGGGGAAGCCGGTTCGCGTTGTTTGAGCGCAGGTCACGGGTGGGTGTTGGATCCCGGATGTGGCTCTCCGGTTGTCCCTCGGACGGGATTTCGCCTGGCTCTGGCGTGCCTACGCGGTCAGCGCCCTCGGGACGTGGCTCGCGCTGGACGCGTTCCCGATGATCGCGGTCCTCGCCCTGCACGTGGACGCGGCGCGCGTGTCGCTGATCGCGGTGGCGGGCGGCGCGGCGGCCGCGCTGCTGGCCTTCCCGCTCGGCCCGTGGGTGGAGTACCGGCCGAAGCGGCGGCTGATGGTCCGCTCGGACCTCGTGCGGTTCGCCGCCCTCGCGACCGTCCCGCTGGCCTACCTCGCGGACGCGCTGACCTACACGCACCTGCTGGTCGTCGCGGTGGTCGTCGCGGTCGCGAACATCGTGTTCGTCGGGGCGTCCGGCTCGCACCTCAAGGCGCTCGTCCCGAACGACCGGCTGGGCGACGCCAACGGCAGTTTCGAGTCCGTGAACTGGCTGTCCACGGCGATCGGGCCACCGTCGGGCGGTGCTCTGATCGGGCTGTTCGGGCCGGTCGCGACGGTCGTGCTGAACGCGCTCAGCTTCCTCGGCTCCGCGTTCGCGATCCGGCGGATCGAGCGGCCGGAGCCCGCCCCGCCCGAACGGCGCGCCGGGACGTCCCGCCGCGCCGAGATCGCCGCGGGCTGGCGGGTGATCGCCGCGGACCGCGAGCTGCGCCTGCTGTTCGCGGCCACCGTCCTGAGCAACTCGCTGATCATGGCGGTGTCCCCGCTGATGACCTTCCGGATGATCGACGACCTGGGCTTCTCGCCGCTGGAGTACGGCCTCGGCGTCGGGGTCCCGTGCCTCGGCGGGCTCCTCGGCGCGCGCGTGTCGCGTCCGCTGGTGGCGCGGTTCGGGCTGCGCGCCGTCCTGGTCGGCTCGGGCGCCGGACGCCTCCCCGGGCTGCTCGGCCTGGCCCTCGTCGGGCCCGGACCGCTCGGACTGCTCGTGTTCATGGTGTCCCAGCTCGATCTCATCGTCGGCTCGGGGATCTTCACCCCCGCGTTCGCGACGCGCCGCCTCGAGCTGTCGGGCGACCGCACCACCGCCCGCGTCCTCACCGCGTGGAAGGTCGGCGGGCAGGTCGGCATCGCGGCGGCGACGCTGGC
Organism: Actinomadura oligospora ATCC 43269; assembly: GCF_000518265.1. GTDB lineage: Bacteria > Actinomycetota > Actinomycetes > Streptosporangiales > Streptosporangiaceae > Spirillospora > Spirillospora oligospora. The sequence goes on from NZ_KI912410.1 coordinate 496,991, forward strand.
CTGGGCCGGACTGGCCGCCGCGACGGGCGCCCGGACGGCGGTCGCGGTCGCGGGCGTCCTGGTCATGGGCTCGGTCGTCTTCCTGCCCTGGCGGACGCCCGCCGCCCCGGCGCAGCCCGAGGCCGAATCCGAATCCGTCGCCCAGGGAGCGGAGGCGAGGGCCGGGAGCGTCGGTTGACGCCTGCTCGGGGTCATCCTGGAATCGGGTGTTCGATGCCCGTCTGGTCCCATGCCGAAGGTGAGAGTTCGGGGTCCCTGAGGGTAAGCCTTCCGTCACACTGCCCCGGATAGGGTCATCGTCCCGCCCGTCCTGGCGGCGTCGGCCGTCGTGCGGACGAGCCGAGCCCGAGCCAGGACGCCGGACGCGGGGGCCGGGGCCGGTCATGGACGGGCCCCGGAATCGTCCGGGGAGGACAAGGCCGTTCGGACGAGCCTCGGGGCGGAACCGGCGGTGGCCGACGATGACCGCTGAGCCGGACGTCCCGCTCGCCGGGGCGTCGAGGAGCCCGTCCCACGGAGGCGGTCATGAGAACCAGTGCCACGCGCCGGGAGCGGCGGTGGATGGAGCGCCTGCGCCACTGCCTGCTCGGCCTCGGCTGGGACGTCGTGCGCCGCTACGAGGACGAGCGCCCGCTGCTCCGCGTGCTGTCCCCGGTGAGCACCTGCATCGGCGACAGCGTGGTGATCGACGGAGGCTGGTTCCGCTCCGGGACGGGCGTCTGGCTGGCCCCCTGCCGCGAGGCCGACCGCGCCGCCGAGGCCGTGGCGCAACTCCTCGCGCCCTACGTGATAGCGATCGTGATGGCGCGTCAACAGGAGGACGACTAGCCGCCGCGCGACGGGTCCCGGGTGACTCGTCCCCCGGGTGGACGCGTGTGACTCCACCCCACCGCCGATGACCGCGACCCACCATCCCGGCTACCGTCGGTAATCGTCGGGCGGAGAAATCGGCGGTGAAGGACATGGGTGTCTGGATTTTCGACGCGGTACTGATCCTCTGGCTGGGCGGCGAGATCGGCCTCCGGATCGTGGAGATGCGCAAGGCCGCGACGGTGCGGGTCAGCGAGCACGGGACGCTCGGGCTCTTCGTCGTCCTCGGCGTCGGCGGCGCGGTCGTCGGCACGCTGGTCGGCCACGCGGTGCCGTCCCTGGACTGGCGCGTAGGCACGACCGTTTACCTGGTCGCGGCGGCGGTCATGCTGGCCGGGCTGGCCGTGCGGTTCTGGGCCATAGTGACGCTGGGGAAGTTCTTCCGGTCCAGCGTGCATGTGCAGGAGGGGCACCAGGTGGTGTCGAGCGGTCCGTACCGGGTCGTCCGGCACCCGTCCTACACCGGGCTGATGCTGGTGTTCGTCGGGGCCGCGCTGAGCTTCGGGAACCTTGTCGCCCTGGTCGTCTTCCTGGTCTGCGTGTCGATCGCGATGCTCGTCCGCATCCGGGTCGAGGAACGCGTCCTGTCGGACGAACTGGGCGACGCCTACCGCGAGTTCGCCCGGACCCGCGCCCGCCTCGTCCCGTACGTCTGGTGACCCCGGACGGGGCCGGACGCGAATCGTCAGAGGTGTGCCGTAGGGTGCGCCACGACCGCATTCCGCTGGGAGGACGGGGCTGGGGTCTGTGGCGATTTGGGACGCGGACGCGCTGGCAGAGCTGCGTGCGGCGGCCTTCCGTGGGGACGGGGCCGCCGCCTTCGGCATGCTCCGGAACCGTCCGGTCGAACCCGTCCTGCAGTTCGCGGGCGACCTTCTGACGGCCGCGCTGCGCGAGGGTCGCACCGAGGCCGAACCCCTGGCCCGCAGATGCCTGGACGCGCTGGACGCCCGCGACGCCCCCGGTGACGCGCTCCTAGCGGCGACCCTCCGCCAGGCGCTGGACGCCCGCTCCGCCGACGCTTCCCAGCCCGACGGCGACGCCCAACCCGTCCCGGTGGACCTGGGAGCCCTGGCGTACGCCCTCGCGGACGGCGATCCGATCACGATCCTCGACCTCCGGACAGGCGACCTCCTGGCCGAAGACGACCTGGAACCGGAACCGGACGCCACGCACAGCACCCCCGACCCTCACGACCTCATAGCCCTCTACAGAGACATGGCGTCGGCCCACGACGACATGCTCGCTTTCGCCGAAACGAGCGCGAACACCCCCGCCCCCATGCAGACCGTCCACACCTACACCGACGCCCTGGCCGGAACCCACCTGGAGTTCGCTTGGGAGCTGTTCCGTGAGGAGAGGCAACGCGGACGCGCCCGCCAGTGGCTCGCCGACCACAATCTCCGCGCCGTCCACAGGCCCTTCCTCTAAGCAGGCCCTGCCCCAAAGAGAAGACCCCGGCCGGAAGGAATCCGGGCCGGGGTCAGCGAGAAGCAATGAACAACTACATACCGGGACGCACCAGCGGGAACGGAACGGTCTCCCGGATCGACCGCCCGGTGAGCGTGATCAGCAGACGGTCGATCCCCATGCCCATGCCGCCCGCGGGGGGCATCGCGTACTCCAGGGCGCGCAGGAAGTCCTCGTCCAGTTCCATCGCCTCGGGGTCCCCCCCGGCGGCCTGGAGCGACTGCTCGGTGAGCCGACGCCGCTGCAGGATCGGGTCGATCAGCTCGGAGTAGGCGGTGCCCAGCTCCAGCCCGAAGACGATCAGGTCCCACTTCTCGGCGAGCCGAGGGTCCTTGCGGTGCGGGCGGGTCAGCGGCGATGTCTCGGCGGGGAAGTCCCGGACGAAGGTCGGGAACATCAGGTCGCCCTCGACCAGCTCCTCGAACAGCTCCTGGACGATCCGTCCCTGCCCCCACTCGGGCGCGTACCCGAGGTGGATCCGGTCGGCCAGACGCCGGACGGCGGGGAGCGGCGTGTCCGGGGTGACCTCCTCGCCGAGGGCCTCCGACACCGAGCCGTAGACGGTGATCTCCTTCCACGGCTCGCCGAGGTCGTACTCCACGCCGTCGCGGACCACGACCGTCCCGCCGGTCGCCCCGAGCGCCGCGTTCACGACGAGGTCGCGCGTGAGGACGGCCATCGTGTCGTAGTTCCCGTACGGCTCGTACGCCTCGAGCATCGTGAACTCGGGGTTGTGGGTGGCGTCCACGCCCTCGTTGCGGAAGTTGCGGTTCAGCTCGTAGACCTTGCCGACGCCGCCGACCAGCAGCCGCTTCAGGTACAGCTCGGGCGCGATCCGCAAGTAGAGCTGCATGTTGTAGGCGTTGATGCGGGTCGTGAACGGACGCGCCGTCGCACCGCCGTGGATCGGCTGGAGCATCGGCGTCTCGACCTCCAGGTACCCGCCGTCGCGGAGCGTGTCCCGGACGGCCGCCACGGCGTCGCCGCGCATCCGCAGCATCTTCCGCGACTCGTCGTTGACGATGAAGTCGACGTACCGCTGCCGGACGCGCGCCTCCGGGTCGGACAGGCCCGTCCGCTTGTTCGGCAGGGGACGCAGGCACTTGGCGGTCAGCTTCCACTGGGACGCCAGCACCGACGGCTCACCGCGCCGGGACGTGACGACCTCGCCGGTCACGCCGACCTGGTCGCCGAGGTCGATCAGCCGCTTCCACTGTTCGAGCGGCTCGTCGCCCAGCTCGTCGGAGGTCAGCATGACCTGCATGTCGCCCGTCTCGTCCCGCAGCCGGACGAAGACCAGGCGGCCGTGCTCGCGGGCGAGGACGACACGCCCGGCGATCGCGACCCGCGTCCCTGTCCGGGTGTCGGGCGCGAGGCCCGGGTGCGCGGCGAGGACGTCCGCGACGAAGTCGGTCCGCTCGAAGCCGAGCGGGTAGGGCTCCATCCCGGCCTCGCGGATCTGCGCGAGCTTGGCGTGCCGGACCCGCTCCTGCTCCGACAGGCGGCGCTGCGGGGCGCGCCGGGCCTCCGCCGCCTCCTCGATCTCGGCGATCTTGGAGACCAGCTCCGGCGTCGGGACGCGGTTGGCGGCCCGCTCCAGCTTGATCCGGTTCAGCGACGGGACGAACCCCTCGGCGCGGGCGTAGGCCAGGCCGAGCCGCATCAGGTCGCGGGACTGCCGGTAGCAGATGAACCGCGGCCGCCAGTGCGGCATGTACTTGGAGTTCGACAGGTACAGCGACTCCAGCTGCCAGAACCGGGACGCGAACGACAGCAGCCTGTAGTAGAAGCGCGCGATCGGCCCGGCGCCGATCTGCGAGCCGCGCTCGAACGCCGACCGCAGCATCGCGAAGTTCAGCGAGAGCTGCTGCGCGCCGACCGCCGCCGCGCGCTCGGCCAGCTTGGCGACCATGTACTCGTTCAGGCCGTTCTCGGCGCCCCGGTCGCGGCGCATGAGGTCGAGCGAGAGCCCGGCCCGTCCCCACGGGACGAACGACAGCAGGCCGCGCAGCTCGCCCCTGGAGTCGAACGCCTCGACCATGACGCAGCGTCCGTCGGTCGGGTCGCCGAGGCGGCCGAGGGCCATCGAGAATCCCCGCTCGGTGGCCTCGCCGCGCCAGGCGTCCGCGTTGCGGATCAGCTTGGCCATCTCCCAGTCCGGGATCTGCGAGTGACGCCGGATGCGCACGGTGTACCCGGCACGTTCCACCCGGTGGACGGCCTGCCGGACCTGCCGCATCTCCCGGCCGTCCAGGTTGAAGTCGGTGAGGTCCAGGATCGCCTCGTCGCCCAGTTCCAGCGCATCGAAGCCGTGCCGGGCGTAGATGTGGGCGGCGCGCTCCCCGACGCTGACCGCCCCCGGGATCCAGGAGTGCGTGCGGCACTCGTTCAGCCACGCCTCGATCGCCTGGTCCCACGACTCGGGGTCGCCGAGCGGGTCGCCGGACGCCAGCGAGACCGAGCCCTCGACCCGGTAGGCGATCCCGGCCTTGCCGTTCGGCGCGGTGATGAAGTCCTTGTCGCGGCGCAGCGCGAAGTAGCCGAGGGAGTCCTGGTCGCCGTACTCCGCGAGCAGGCCGCGCGCGGCGAGCTCCTCCTCGGGACTGAGCACCGCGTCCCGCCGTCCGGGCCGGAACAGCGCCCACATGGTGACGATCAGCAGCCCGGTGCCGAGCACGCCGATGATCACGTCCACCCAGCCGGGCACCTTGACGTCTATCGGCTCCCCGGTGATCCCCGCACCGAGGACGGTCTGCGCCGCCACGTACCAGGGGTGCGTCCAGAAGCTGCCCGCCTTGTCCTCGTCGGTGACGGTGACCAGGAACGTCCCGATGCCGCCGCTCAGCACCAGCAGGACCGAGAACACCACGGCGGCCAGGCGGCGGTTGGCACGGTCCGGCAGCGAGGTGAACTGGCTGCGCGACGCCAGCGCCGTGCCGAGCACCAGCGCGTACGCGGCGGTGGTGGCGACCTCCCCGAGGGCCGTCGGCTGGCTCGGATCCAGCGCCGTGTGCAGCAGCAGCGCCACCGAGAACGCGGTGTACAGGCCGAACAGCAGCACCAGCACCCGCCAGGCCGCCTTCTTCCGCCGCCGGATCCCCATCGACAGCAGGATGAACAGCAGCCCCCACGGGATGCTGGGGAAGACCGCCAGGTAGTAGAGCCACCGCAGGGCCCAGATGTCGGCGAGTCGGACGATCAGGTCCGACGACAGCCAGGAGAGGATGGACACGATCCCGGAGAGCCGGGTGTACCAGAAGAAGACGGTGGGCGCCGCCTCCACGAGTCTTCGCCAACCGGTGCGCAGGCTCCCCGTTTCGCCTGTTGCCGCCATGGTTCTCCCGTCAGGACTGTCGGAATGTAGGGATATTTGTACCGGGTGACGCCTTGAGCACGCCTACCGCTGACGATAGTCACCATCCCGTCCGGTCCGTCCCCTATGTCTGTTGGGTAGGGTGACGATCGGCCCGGTGTGCCGTGGCCGTCTTCGGCGAGGTTCGCCACGGCCGGCGCCGGCGGGTGAGAGGATCGTTCGCGGGCCGGGTCCAAGATTGTCATCAAAAGTCGATATGGTCGCGGATATGCCACAGGAGACCACCGGGGAGCGGTTGCTCGCCCGCCGCTACCGCCTGGTGACCCAGGTCGGTCGTGGTGGCATGGGAACGGTCTGGCAGGCCCATGATGAGGTGCTCGGCCGAGACGTCGCGGTGAAGGAGGTCATCCTCCCGCATGGTCTCACCGACGAGGAGCGGTCCGTCCAGTACAAGCGGACCTTCCGTGAGGCCCGCACCGCCGCCCGCCTCGGCCACCCCGGCGTCGTCACCGTCTACGACGTCGTGGAGGAGGACGGCCGGCCCTGGATCGTCATGGAGCTCATCCACGCGCGCTCCCTCGACCAGGTGATCAAGCAGGAGGGGGCCCTCCCGCCCAAGCGGGCCGCCGACATCGGCCGCCAGATGCTCGCGGCCCTGCACGCCGCGCACGACGCGGGCGTGCTGCACCGCGACGTCAAGCCGTCCAACGTGCTGCTCGCGGGCGGCGACCGGGCCGTCCTCACCGACTTCGGCATCGCCACCGCCGCCGGCGACGCGACCCTCACCCAGACCGGCCTGGTCATGGGCTCGCCCGCGTACATCGCGCCCGAGCGCGCCCGCGGACGCACCGCCGGCCCCGCCTCCGACCTCTGGTCGCTCGGCGTCACCATGTACGCCATGGTCGAGGGCCGCTCCCCGTTCGAGCGCAACGAGCCGATGGCCGCCCTGGTCGCGGTGATCTCCGAGGAGCCCGACCCGCCGACCCGCTCCGGCCCCCTCACCCCGGTGATCCAGGGCCTGCTGCGCAAGAACCCCGACGAGCGCATGGACGCGATCGAGGCCGGACGCCTCCTCGACGACATCGTCCGCGCCCCCACGGTCGACACCCAGCGCACCATCGCCGTCGAGTACACCCCGGTGGAGCCCCCGGCCCCGGCCCCCGCGTCCAGGGACCGGACGCCCGCGCCCCCGGCCGTGCAGGAGCACACCCACCAGGCCCCGTCCGTCGAGACCACCCCGTCCCCGGACCGCCCGACGACCCGTCCGCAGCTTCCGCGACTCCCGTCCGCGCTCGCGGGCGTCTCCGCCCGCCGCGCCCTCCTGGTCGTCGCGATGATCATCGTGATCATCCTGGCCATAACGGGCATCGTCTGGGGCGCCGCGCGCGGCAAGGGCGACCCGAAGACGGGGAGCGGCCCGTCGCACCCGGCGTCCCACGCCCCCACGACCACGGCCACCACTCCCGTCAAGCCGGCCTCGTCGAGCGCGCCCCCGGCGTCCCCCACGGTCCCCGCCGGCTTCCGCACCTACAAGGACCCGCAGGGATACTCTCTGCCGATCCCGCAGGACTGGAGCAAGCCGGAGCGGCGGGAGGGCGGCGGCGGGCTGTTCTTCTACTCGCCGGACCGCCAGTCCTACATCCAGGTCGACCGGGCGGAGAGGGCGGACACCAGCGCGCTCCAGGACTGGAAGGACCTCGAGCCCGCCCGCAAGCACGTCTTCAAGGGCTACAAGCTGATCGCGATCCAGCCGGTGCGCACCGGGAAGCCCGTCAGCGACCCGACCGGAGTGCGCTCCGCCGACTGGGAGTGGACGTTCGACGGGAAGAACGGCCGCCTCCACGCCCTCAACCGGGGCTTCGTGATGAGCGGCCACGGCTACGCGATCGTCCTCTACGCGCCCGACAGCGACTGGGACAAGACCTGGTCCGCCCTACAACCCGTCTACGCCGGATTCACCTCCGACAAGTGATCCCCCGGCCCCCGCCGACTCCCATGACCAGGGGCCCTGCCCGCGTCGCTCCTTCGCTCGATGGTGATCGTGGGGTGTGCGAGCACAGGGGGGCGGGGGTGGCAAGGTGGATTTTTCCGGGGTTGACCGGGCGCGGAATGCCGCTGGTTCGCCGATCCGTTACCCGTTGTCGGTAAAGTCGCTGCTCATGGCGGAGGGTGAAGTGACGGGACCGGGGACCGACGTCCCCCTCGCTGGCCGGTACCGGCTGCTGTCCGTGCTGGGCAGAGGCGGGATGGGGACGGTCTGGCGGGCCACGGACGAGACGCTGGACCGCGAGGTCGCGATCAAGGAGATCCGGCTTCATCCCTCGCTGACCGACGAGGAGCGGAGCACCGCGTACGCGCGGATGATGCGGGAGGCGCGGGCGTCCGCGCGGCTCGGGCACCCGGGGGTCGTGACCGTCCACGACGTGGTGGTGCACGACGACCGGCCGTGGCTCGTCATGGAGCTCGTCCCGTCGCGGTCGATGCAGGACATCATGGACGAGGACGGTCCGCAGCCGCCGCAGCGGGTCGCGGCGCTCGGCCGCCAGCTGGCGGGCGCGCTGCGGGCCGCGCACGCCGTCGGGATCCTGCACCGGGACGTGAAGCCCGCCAACGTGCTCGTCACCGCCGACGGACGGGCCGTCCTCACCGACTTCGGTATCGCGCAGCTGTCCGGGGACGCGACGCTCACCCGGACGGGCATGGTCATGGGCTCGCCCGCCTACATGGCGCCCGAGCGGGTCAAGGGCGAGGCGGCGGGCCCCGCGTCGGACGTGTGGGCGCTCGGCGCGACGCTGTACGCCGTGGTGGAGGGCAAGGCGCCGCACCACCGCAGCGACGCCATGGCCGTCCTGGCCGCGATCATGACGCTGGACGCGCCGCCGCCGCGGCAGGCCGGGGAGCTGTCGCCGCTGCTGACCGCGATGCTCGACCGCGACCCCGCGCGCCGTCCGGACATCGACCGGGTCGAGCAGGAGCTCGGTCGGCTCGCCGTCTCCACCGGCCCTCCGACCGTGCGGGACGCGCAGACGCCCCTTCTCCCGGCGCCGGTGCCCGCTCCGCAGGTCCCCGCCCCGCAGGCGCAGGTGCCGGTTCCGCCGGCCTGGACGGCCGAGCCGGTCACGCAGCAGGTCTCGCCGCAGGGCGCCACGCAGCATGTCTCGCCGCAGGGGGGCGTTCCGCACGTCTCGCCCCAGGACGGCACGCAAGCGGTGGCGACCGGCGGAGGATCGGGCAAGGCCGTCCTGTCCGTGGTCGGGGTTCTCGCCGCCCTGGCCCTTGTCGGCGGGGTGGGCTACTACGCCCTCGGACGGTCCGGAGAGGACCAGAAGCCCGGGGCCAAGCCGTCGCCGACGCAGTCGGGCACCACGCCCCCGAAGGGCGGCGGCGGCCACTCCGGGACGCCGGTGAAGCGGCCCCCTAGCGCGCCGCCCGGCATGACGCTGCAGAACGTCGGGGGCCTCCGAGTCGCCGTCCCGAAGGGGTGGCGGCGCCAGGACGCCAAGACCTTCGTCGACCCGAACACCTCCAGCTACGTCCAGGTCCAGGACAACTTCTGGGCCGGAACGCCCGAGCAGCACTGGAGGACCTGGGTGCGCGACCCGAACACCCTCAGGACCCTCAAGGGCTTCACCCAGCTCGACCTGCGCCCGTCCGTCGCGAGGAACAACCAGCCGGCGTCCGACCTGGAGTTCACCTGGCTCCGCAGCAACGAGCCCACGCACGCTCTGGACCGGGGCTTCCGCAAGGCGGGCCAGCCCTACGCGATCATCGTCGTCGCGCCCGAGACGCGGTGGGCGGCGATGCGTCCCACGCTCCGGCAAGTGCTCGAAAGCGCCGGATAATGCTGGTCCAATGAACCGGGGGACGCCGCGGAGCGTCCCACTCAGCAGCATTTGCTCCGACGGGGGACCATTTGGTCATGGGAGAGGGACGTCTGCTCGCGGGCCGCTACCGGCTGGACGCGGTGGTCGGCCGTGGCGGCATGGGCACGGTGTGGCGCGCCCGGGACACCATGCTCCACCGGGAGGTGGCGGTCAAGGAGGTCCTGCTGCCGCCCGGCCTCGCCGACGACGAGCGCGCCGTCATGTACGAGCGGACGTTGCGGGAGGCCAGGGCGTCCGCGCGGCTGAGCCATCCCGGGGTGGTCGTCGTCCACGACGTCGTCGAGGAGGACGGGCGGCCGTGGATCGTCATGGAGCTGCTGATCGCGCCGTCGCTCCAGGACGTCCTCGACGAGGAGGGGCCGCTCGCGCACGCGCGCGTCGCCGACATCGGGTTGCAGATGCTCGGGGCGCTGCGGCACGCGCACTCCAAGGGGATCCTGCACCGGGACGTCAAGCCGTCGAACGTGCTGCTGTGCGACAACGGCCGCGTGGTGCTGACCGACTTCGGCATCGCGCAGATGGAGGGGGACGCGACGCTGACCCAGACCGGGCTGGTCATGGGGTCTCCCGCGTACATCCCGCCGGAGCGGGCGCAGGGGGTGCGGGCCGTCCCGGCGTCGGACCTGTGGTCCCTCGGCGCGACCATGTACGCGGCGCTGGAGGGACGGTCGCCGTACGAGCGGTCGGACGCGATGGCGTCGCTGCAGGCCGCCCTCCTGGAGCCGGTGCCGCCGCCCCGCAACGCGGGCCCGCTGCGGCAGGTCCTGGACGGCCTGCTGGCGCGGCAGCCGATGCACCGGATGAGCGGTGAGCAGGCCGAGCCGCTGCTCGCGCGGGTCGCCTCGACGCCCGAGCCGTCGGCCGGGGAGACGATGGGCGACGAGCCGCGGACCGTCATGGACGGCCCCGTCGAGACGGTCACCGACCCGGGCGAGATGCACCGGATGGCGGTGCGGCAGGAGCCGCCGCCCGTCCGGCGCGAGCCGCAGTCGGTCCATCGCGACCCGCCGTCGGTCCATCGCGACCCGCAGTCGGTCCGCCGCGACACGCCGCACGTGCCCCTCGCCCGGACGGCCCCGGACGAGCCGTCCACCCGGCCCGCCTCCCACGCCTCCGAGACCCTCGAGCGGGAGCCGTACACCCGGTCGCCGGCGCCGCAGCCCGCGTCGCCGTCCCAGGGACGCCACCGCCATACCGTCCTGGTGACGATCATCGTCCTGCTGGTCGTGGGGGCCGTGCTGGCCGCCGCGTACCTGATCCGCCAGCGGGTCACGGGCGGGGGCGCGCCCGCCGGTTACAAGACCTTCACGCGGGACGGGTACTCGCTGTCGGCGCCGGTGGACTGGCAGTGGACGGACTCGGCGGACGGCGCGCCGAAGATCCAGTCCCCGGACGGCACCTCGTTCCTCCAGGTGGACATCACGTCCTGGACGACCGACGCCTCGACGCCCGTCCTGCAGGCCCGGAGGCAGAGCAGGCTGGCGCCGGGGTCGTCGCGGCTGCCCGGCTACCACGAGATCGGCGTCACCCCGGTGTCCTACCAGGGCGTTCCGGCCGCCGACTGGGAGTTCACCTTCACCCGGGACGCCCGGTTCCACGTGGTGGACCGGTTCGTCCAGATCAAGGGCCGTCCGTTCGCGCTGTACTTCCGGACGCCGGAGAAGAACTGGGCGGCCGGCCAGAAGACCCGCGACACGATGTACGCCACGTTCAAGGTCGGCTGACCGCCCGGCCCCCGGCCGTCGTCAGGCGCCGATGGAGAGACCGTCGGCGCTCGCGGCGCGCGCGCTCACCGAGGGCTGCTCCGACACCACGTCCGTCATCGTCATGATCGGCAGGACGAGCGGCGGCGGGTGCTCGGGGCTGAACGTCAGGGGGATCCCGAGCAGCTTCGACGACATCTTCGTCGTGTACATGACCACGTCGCCGGTCAGGGTGAGCTTCGGCGTGGTCATCGAGGAGGACGCCGCGCCATGCCGGACGGTCTGGTTCACGTTCTTCAGCACGGCCTTGTCCATGCTGAACTTCAGGGCCTTGACCGTCCCCTGCCGGGTCTGGAGGTCGGCGACGCCGTCGTAGCTCAGTCCCGACATCGCGAGCGAGCTCGCGCGCAGTGTCGAGACGTCGCCGTACATCCCGGGGACCGACCCCGCCGACTTCGTCTCGGCCTTCGCCGACGGCGTCGCGCTGGGCGTCGCGCTGGGACTCGGCGAAGCGGTCGTGCTCGGCGAGGCACTGGGGGACGTGCTCGGCGAGGCGCTGGGGCTCGGCGACGCCGACGGAGTGACCGCCGATGAGGGGGTGCCCGCCGATGACGGGGTGACCGCCGATGACGAAGTGACCGCGGAGGACGGAGTGGCCGCCGAGGACGGAGTCGGAGCGGGGGACGTGCTCAGCAGGTGCCCGCCGAGCAGCGCGGGGGCCGCCGCGATCGGCAGGGCGAGGCCGAGGATCCGTCCGCCGCGCGGGGCCGCGTGCGCGCCCCTCCGCGACTCCTGGACGACCTGGGGAGCGGCCTCCACCAGCGGAGCGGTCGCCAGGGCGGCCGGCGTGTCAGAGGCGGGGACCGGGTCGCGGCCCCTGCGCTTCTTGGCGCCGGGCGTCCAGGCGAAGCCGAGCGCGCCGCCGATCAGCCCGAGCAGCATGCCCAGCAGGAACCCGCCGAAGTTGGACGTCAGGAACGAGCCGAGCGACAGCAGGACGGCCAGCACGCCGAAGAAGGAGCGCTGGGCGGGCTGGAACCACAGCAGCAGACCGGCGACCACGAGCAGGGCGCCGAACAGCCAGCTCGCGATCCCGGCCATGCCCTGGTGGATCACGATCGGCATCGGAGCCAGCGGGATGGAGATGATCTCCAGGCCGCCGAGGACGGCGAGCAGCCCGCCCCAGAAGGGACGCGTGCGCCGCCACCGGCGGAACCCGTGCGGAGTGGGAGAACTCATGCGCGCCTCAGAAGCACTCGTCGCCGAGCTTCATCGAAAGGTTGTGGAGCTTGAACGTGCCGGCGGTGGTGGCCCACGCGACCTGGCGGACGTTCTTCAGGTGCACCTCGTCGGCCTGCTGCCCGAACATGCCGGCGCCGGCGCGGCCGAGGGCCTGGGTGTTCTTGTCCATCGTGGACGCGTCGCGCCCGATCTCGATGTTCTTGAACTCGGCGTCGGCGTCGAGCTGCTCGACGTCCAGGGTGAGGTTGCTGGCCTGGACCGGGGTGCCGGCGTCGCCCGCGGTGAGCCGCAGGACCACGCCCGGCAGCACCTTCACCGACTGGCACATGTTGGTGATCTCGGCGTTCTTGATGCCGGAGATCTGGACCAGGTGCTTGGTGCCGTTCTTCTGCTCGTCCGCGCCGCCGTACTGGACGAAGCCGGTGCCGTCGAGGGCCGCGGCCTTCACCTTGAAGCTGCCGCCGGAGACCGCGAACGAGGACGCGAGCGCACCCTGCGCGGTCATGAAGACCAGGGCTCCGGCGCCGACCACGGCGGGCCCGGCGAGGGCGGCGAAACGCTTCCAGCGGACCTTGCCGAGCGCGGCCTCGTTGGAGTCGGTCATGTGCTCTCCCTGGGGGACGAGGGGGTGGGAAACGGTCATCAGGTGACGATCGTCACCTCGGTAACTCATCGTGCAAGTTACCCTCAAGTACTTACTTGCTCAAACCCAGGTCCGAAATTAAAGGTAAAACCTGACAGTGGCTGAGCTGGGGGGATATTCGATTGATCATGTAATAGCGGCGGTTCGGGGCGACCGGAAAGCGCTACCCACAGTGATCAAATTCGGTGCGCGACGCCCCCGCGCAGCAGCGGATCGAGCGCCTGGCGCAGCGCCCGGACCTGCGCGCAGAGCGGCGGAACGGCCGGGTCCAGGCCCTCCGCGAGCGACTCGATCTCACGCAGCCGCGCGTCCACGAGCTTGAGCCGCGTCTCCGCCGGACCGGGGTCGGCGACCTGAACCGGGACGGACACGGTGGACGAACCGGTCGCCGCGGCGGTGGCCGCGGTGGCGGCGGCCCGCAGGAGGGCGGCCTGGCGCCGCAGCTCGCGCTGGTGCCGGTCCAGCTCGGCGAACGCCGTCACCTTGGCGCGCAGCAGCCAGGGGTCGAACGGCTTGGTCAGCAGGTCGGCCGCGCCGACCGCGTACACGCGCGGGGCCAGGTCGGGGGTGTCGCTGGCGGTCAGGAAGACGATCGGGACGTGCCGGGTGCGCGGACGGCTGCGGATGTGCCGCGCGGTCTCCAGGCCGTCCATGCCCGGCATGACGAGGTCCATGAGGATCAGCCCGAAATCCCCGTCGAGCAGCGCGCGCAGCGCCGCGCGGCCCGAGTCGGCGCACACGACCTCGACGGGCAGCGCGTCGAGCACCGCCCGCAAGGCAACGAGATTGTCCGCCCTGTCGTCGACCGCGAGGATCCTGGTCACGTCGGCCACGCCAACCCTCCGAGCACACCTCTCAGCCTGCGCCGTGCACCCCCCGGATCTCACACCATCGCATGTCCGCACGCTCAGCGACAGAGGAATGTCGCAGAGTGAGAATTCCCCTCCGGGCCTCGGGCGCGGGCCCCGGCGCCCAGGGCGACAGGCCGCCGGGGTCGTGCCAGCGGTCGGCCGGGGTCAGGTGAGCCAGCCGGGCCGGACGAGGCCGGACTCGTAGGCGTGCACCACCAGCTGCGCCCGGTCGCGCGCGCCGAGCTTCACCATCGCGCGGCTGACGTGCGTCTTCGCCGTGGCCGGGCTGACCACCAGGCGGGCCGCGATCTCCTCGTTGGACAGCCCCTCGCCGACCAGTCCGAGCACCTCGCGCTCCCGGTCGGTCAGGTCGTTCAGCCGGGGCGACACGTGCGCCGGACGCGTCCGGGTGGCGAACTCGGCGATCAGCCGGCGCGTGACGCTCGGGGACAGCAGCGCGTCCCCGTCCGCCACCACCCGCACCGCGTGGATCAGCTCGACCGGCTCGGTGTCCTTGACCAGGAAGCCGCTGGCCCCGCCGCGCACCGCCTCGAAGACGTACTCGTCCAGCTCGAAGGTGGTGAGGATGACGATCCGGACCTCGCCCAGCCGCTCGTCGGACGCGATCCGGCGGGTCGCCTCCAGGCCGTCCAGGCCGGGCATGCGGATGTCCATGAGGATCACGTCGGGACGCAGCCGCCGCGCGTCCGCGATGGCCTCCTCGCCGTCGCCCGCCTCGCCGACCACCTCGATGTCCGGCTGCGCGGCCAGCAGCGCCCGGAACCCCGCCCGGACCAGCGCCTGGTCGTCGGCCAGCAACACCCTGATCATGCCCGCTCCTCATCAGCGTCGATCGGCAGGACGGCCTCCACGCGGAACCCGCCGCCCGGCCGCGGCCCGGCGCGGAACGAGCCGCCGAGCGCCGCCGCGCGCTCCCGCATCCCGCGCAGGCCCGCGCCGCCGCCCAGCCGCTCACCGTCGTCCTCCGGGCCCGGCGCGCCGCGTCCATCGTCCTCCACCCGGACGGTCAGCTCGCGCTCGCCGTAGTCGATGTGCGCGCGCACGGTCACCGGACCGGGCCCGCCGTGCCGCGCCGCGTTGGTCAGCGACTCCTGGACGATCCGGAACGCGGCCAGGTCGCACGCGGCGGGCAGCGGCCGGACGTCCCCGCTCGTCCCGGCCTCGACCCGCAGCCCGGAGGCGCGGGCGCGGGCGGCCAGCTCGTCCAGCCTGACCAGCCCGGCCGTGGGGGAGCGCGGCGCGGACTCGTCCTGCGCGCGCAGCGCCCCGATCACCGACCGCATCTCGGTGAGGACCTCTTTGCTGGCCTCCTTGATCGCGGTGAGCGCGGCGCGCGCCTCCTCCGGATCGTCGTCCAGCAGGTGCAGCGCCACCCCGGCCCGCACGTTGATCATGGAGACGTTGTGCGCCAGGACGTCGTGCAGCTCGCGCGCCATCCGCAGCCGCTCCTCGCTGGCCTGCCGGCGCTCCCGCTCGGCCCGCGACCGCTCGGCGGCGGCCGACCGCTGCGCCCGCATCCGCATCAGCTCGCCATAGACCAGGACGACCAGCGCCCACCCCAGCGCGAACAGCACCTCGGCCATCTCCGGACGGGGGACCGGGAAGGTGTTCGCCGAGAGGCCGCGCTGCTCCGGGTCGACCCCGATCAGCCAGGCGACCGCGAAGTAGACGCCGAGGCCGCCGAGCGTCCCGGCCCAGGCGACCAGCCGGTGCCCCGCGTACAGGGCCGCCAGGATCGCCACGAAGGCCGCGACCGGCACCGGCCCGTACGGATAGGCCCGCAGGAAGTACAGGCCCGTGACCAGCCCTGTGGAGGCCAGCGAGACCACGGGGTACCGGCGGCGCAGCAGCAGGACGGCCGGACCCCCGACCAGCAGCGCGAGCCCCAGCGCGTCCAGCGGCGTCGCGGGCGGGGCCTGGTGGCCGCCGTGGTCCCAGCGGCGGTGCGCCGCCCCCTCCGTCGCGCCCACCTGGAACAGCGCCAGGAACACGGGCACGACCCAGAAGGGCCAGGCCGCCGGCCGCAGCCGGGGCCGGAGCCGCCGGGGGGCGGCGGACGGTGCGGAAACGCTCACCCGGGCACATTAGGACGCCCGCGTGCGCCCTCGCGTCCCCCACCGGGCGCGATCATCCGTACTCCCGCGGGAGTACGCGGCCCGACAGCGCTGGCGGCGCGGCCATGCCCGGGCCGCCGGAGCCGAGCCACGGGCCGCGCGGGAACGCGGCCCGGGCAGGGGGTCATTCGCCCTGGAGGCGGGGGCTGAACCAGCTGAGGACGTTCGGGATCTGGCCGCGCCAGGCCCCGAGCGTCCCCTCGGCGGCGGGCGGGAGGGTGCGCTCCTCGTACTTCTCCACCTGCATCGGGGCCTTGGCGAGGGAGGCGAACCGGGCGCTCTGCTGGACCCGGCGTCCGTCCGACCCGACCCAGACCAGCATCGAGATCGGGGGCGGGGGCATGTGCTCGAGGCGCCAGAACAGGTCCTGCTGCTGGCGGAACGCGACGCTGCCGCCGAACGGGTCGCCGGGGCGGGGGCGGCCGGGGGTCTCGTCGGCGGCGAGGGGGGACGGCGTCTCGGCGGACAGGTCGAAGTCCGCGTTGATCGTCGCGGCGGCGCCGAACCGGGAGGAGCCGGTCATCGCCAGCCGGGCCGCGCACTGGCCGCTCGTGCCGAAGCCCAGCACGCCCCAGCCCTTGTGGTCGTTCGGCAGGTGGTAGAGGTCGCTGAGCGCGAGCGGGACGTCCTGCGCGTAGAAGTCGAGGGCCTGCCCGGTGCCCTTCCCCGGCAGGTTCAGGCAGGACGCCGGGTGCGTGCCCGCCGAGGCCGGGGGCTTCACGCCGTTCTCGCCGGTGCCGACGGGGCGTCCGGTCGGGCCGTCGGGCGGCTCGGCGCCCGTCCCGCCCGCGGGCGGCGCGGACGCCTGGGTCAGGCCCTTCACCGAGCGGAGCATCACGTAGATGACGGGCTGGATCTTGTTCGCGGCGGTGAGCTTGGCGGCCTCGTCCGGCAGGCGCGCCTGCTTGATCCAGGCGAGCTTGTCGTCGGACGGCCCGGACCCTCCGGAGATCGCCAGCACGACCGGGAGCCGCTTGCCCTTGTTCTGCGGCTGGAAGTACTGCGCGGGGAGGTAGGCGTACGCCTCGGTGGTGAGCCCGGTCGTCGCGCCGGTGATCTGCAGCCTGTCGACGCGTCCGTCCACCTTGGGGTCGGCGGGACGGTTCGGGTGGCGCGGGCCGAGCGTGGTCGTGGTGCGCTTGACCAGCTTGGTGAGCGTGCTCTCCTTGCCCCGGCTCGGCTGGACGGTCTGCACCTTGGCGTTGGCCCGGACGGGCCCGAACAGGTCGTCCCAGGTGTTGTAGAAGACGAACCAGCGGTTCACCAGCAGGGTGATCGCGAGGGTCAGCGCGACCTGGGAGACGCCCAGCAGCAGGGTGCGGGCGCCGAGCCGTTTCAGCCCGCCGCCGGCCAGCCGTGGCCACAGCCACAGCGTGCCGACCCCGAGCACGGCGGCGAGCAGGCACACGGGCCCGATGAACGTGAGATTCGACGGCTCCACGTCACTCCCCCTGGAGGTGATCGCTCAGCCACGTGATCGTGGGAGGGATGTACTTGCGGAACGCCTTGAAGTTGTGGCCGCCGGACGGGAGCATCCACTTCTCCACCAGCAGCGGGGGCCGGGCGGCCGCCATGAACTTCTGCGCGGACGGGTAGGTCTTCTCGCCGGTCAGCGCGGACGCGACCAGGATCGAGACCGGCGGCTGCGGCAGGTTCTTCAGGCGCCAGGTCAGGTTGTTGCTGTTGCGGACGGCCTTGCTGCCGCCGTACAGGTCACGCGTGGTCGTGTCGAGCAGCGCGTGGAAGTGCCCGGCCATGCTGGACGCGGCGGAGAACCGGTCGGAGTGCAGCATCGCCAGCTTCGTGGCGCAGTAGCCGCCGGTCGAGTACCCGGCGAGGCCCCAGCCGCGCCGGTCGCGGGCGGTGCGGTTCCTGTAGGTGTTCGAGATCGCGTCCGGGATGTCCTGGGAGAAGAAGGTCTCGACCTGCGGGCCGCCCGGGACGTCCGCGCACTCGGTGTCCCACCCGTTCTCGATGGTCGGGCGCATCATCACGTAGATCATCGGCTGCGCCTTCTTGGCCGAGACCTGGAGGAACGCCTCCTCGGGGACGTGCCCCTTGTCGATCCAGGTGAGCCGGTCGGCGGCCGGGTAACCGGCGATGAACAGCACCACGGGGAACCGCTTGGCCGCGTTCTGCTTCTGGAAGTACTGCGCCGGCAGGTACACGTACGCCTCGGACTTCAGGCCCGTCCGGACGCCCTGGATGTCGAGGTGCTGGACCAGGCCGTCCTTGGACGGGGTGTGGCCCTTGCCCGGCCCGAGCTTCGCCGCCGAGGTGACCGTGACCTGGGACGACGCGGCGGCGTTCGGGTTCGCCGGGGGTTTCTCCAGCACCTGGGACTTCCCGCCCGCGGCGCCGAGCAGGTCCGACCAGCTGCCGTAGAAGAGGTAGTACCTGTTCACCGCGGTCAGGACCAGCGAGACGATCACCAGCTGGACGCCCGCCATCACACCGATCCGCCCGGCCAGGGCGAGCGGGCCCCGTCCCGCCAGCCGGTTCCAGCCGCGCAGCGCGACCAGCCCCACGGCGGCGGCCAGGATCACCAAGAGCAGGATGATGAGCCCCCAGCTCGTCAATCCCAGCATGTGTCGGTCCCCCTAGTGGTTCACGCTTCGCCTCGCCATCCGGGCGCCCTTAGAGAACTCGGCAAACATGCGGCAGAGTTCCAGCGAAGATTCAGAAACCGGATCGTAGGGGCGCGGGAGTGCCCTGGGCGATTCCGTGCGGTCACCCTACCGACCAGAGGGTTAGCCACATGTTTACCCTATGTGCAAGATCAGATGGGCTCGCCCGGTGTTTCAGCGAACCTTCAGGTGGGGACCCTTGCGCGACCCGCCGCGACCCTGCTCACGGGACACGGCCGAGCCCGCCCGGAGGGGTCATCCCGCGAGCCATTCTCCCGTCTCCACGCTGACCAGGCCGTGCCTCGCGGCCTCGATGACGGCCTCGCGCTGGGAGTGCACGCCGAGCTTGCTGAGCACCGACTGGACGTGGCTGCGCGCCGTGCTCCGCGTGACGCCCATGGCCTTGGCGAGCGCCTGGGTCGACTCGCCCCGGGCCAGCCGGGTCAGGACCTCGCGCTCACGCGGAGTGAGGAACCGCGCGACCCGCTGCGCCTGGCTCTGCCCCGGGACGCCGGGACGCGCGTCCGGGCGGCGCGGGGCGGCGCGCTCGGCGACGATCTCGCCGCGGCCGACCCGGCGCAGCACCGCGAGGATGTCGCCCGCCTGCTGGCCCTTGTGCGCGAACCCGCTCACCCCGGCGGTCAGGCCCGCCGACAGGACCGGCGGCTCCAGGTAACCGGTCAGCACCACGAACCGGGTGGACGGCGCCGCCGCGCGCAGCCGCGGCATCCACTCCAGCGCGGTGGTGCCCGGGAAGTTGAGGTCGATCAGGCACAGGTCGGCGGGCCGGGCGCGCAGCACGGTGAGCAGCTCGGCGGGGGAGTCGACCTGCCCGACGACCGCGTACCCGGCGTCGGCGAGCACCAGCGACAGTGACTCGGTGAACACGCGGTGGTCGTCGCAGACCACCACGGTGACGGCGGCGGCCGTCATGCCGTCCGCCCGGTTCGCGCCGTCCGCCGGTGCCCCGCGTGCTCTGTCGGGTTCATCCGATCGGCCGCCAGTCGTCCCAGTCGGCGTCGTCCAGGTCGCTGCCGAGCCCGGCGCGCAGGCCGTGGTCCAGGTCGCGGCCCGCGTCCACGTCGAGGCTTGCGTCGAGGTCCGTGTCGAAGCTCACGTCGCGGGCGTCGGTGACGGACGGGGGCGGGGCGGACGGGAGGAGCAGGCGGACGCGCGCGCCGCCCATCTCGCAGGTGCGGATCTCCAGGCTGCCGCCGTAGCCGGACACCAGGTCGTGCACGATGCCGAGCCCGAGCGAGGCGAGGCCGCCGGGGGCCTGGCCGAAGCCGGGGCCGTCGTCGTCGACCTGGAGCACGACCCAGCCGCGTTCGACGCCGACCCGGACGTTCACCCGGTGGCCCGCGACCCGGCAGGCGTTGTCGAGGACGTTGCGGAGCGCCCGCCAGAGCGCGACCGCGTCCATGTGCGCCCAGGCGGGCTCGCCTTCGAAGCACACCTCGTGCGGGGTGGCGAGCCGGATGCCGGTGACGACCTCGGCGGCCAGCTCGTCCACGCGGAGCCGCTGCGCGGGCGCGGGGGCGGACGCGTCGTCGTCGCCGCCGTCGGCGGCCTCCTCGTCGAGCTGGCGGAGCAGGTGGTCGAGCCACCGGGTCTCGCCGAGCAGCTGCTCGACGCGCTCGCGGCTGGCCGGGCCGATGTCGTCGGCGACCGCGACCGCGGACGCCAGCATGATCACGGTGCCGAGCTCGTGCCGGATGTCGTGCCGCAGCCGCCGCCGCCAGAGCACGGGGTCTCCCGCTCCGGCGCGGGCGCAGGGGTCGCCGTGAGGAGAGGACGCGGGGCTGTCGGAACGGTCCGGGCCGGATGGTCGGCGTGGCGCGTCGAGCGGTGGTGAGGACCGTGGCTGCCCGTGCTGCATGGAGGACCCCCGTCCGTGATGCCGGCACCTCTCCAGGAGTACTGCGAGGCCGTCTCCCCACACGGCCCGTTTCTCGACGGTCACCCCGTACCGCCCGCCATGTCCAGTCAATTGACCGCCACTGACCGCTGCCTGACCGGTTGTGGACAGTCCGATTATCCGCGCCAACCGGGTCCATTGTCGGAACGTCCAAGGACGGGCTCACGATCATCCGGCGGACGCCGCCCGCCGGTCATCCGCGCGTCATTTCCTTCATGCCTTCGGCGTAGCGGTCTTGCGCATTCCGATGGGTGTGCGGCACTGGCGCGGCAGGCACAGTGCCGGTATGCCCAAGGTCACTTTTCTCGGACATGCCGGACTTGCGGTGCGCGCGGACGCGTTCCGCCTGCTCGCCGACCCGTGGCTCGCCCCCACCGGGGCCTTCCTGGGAGCGTGGCACCAGTATCCGAGAAATGATCACCTGGACGTTCCGGGGTTGCTCGACGCCGACTGGGTCGCGGTGTCGCACGAACACCTCGACCACTTCGACCCCTGGGTCATCGAACGGCTTTCGGAGCGGACCAGAATCCTCATTCCCGGATATCCGGGACCCGCGTTCAGAGAACGCGTGCGAACGGCCGCCGGTTCCCGCCAGGTCATTGAAGTGTCACCGTGGGAGAAATTCCCCTTGGACAATCGGGGGTCGTGGATCACGGCGATTCCCGAGTTGTCGCCGATGTGCCATGACGCAGCATTTCTGATCGTTGCGGACGGCCGCGCCGTCCTGCACTGCAACGACGCCCGGCTGACCGCCGCGCAGGCGCGCCGCGCCAAGCACCTGGCGGGCGGGCGGCTCGACCTCATGGCGCTGCAGACCTCCGGCGCGTCCTGGCACCCGATCTGCTACGAGTACCCGCCGGAGGAGATGGCGAGGATCTCGCTGGCCAAGCGGATCTCCAAGCTCCGCGCGGCGCAGCGGCTCGTCCGGCAGACCGCGCCGGAGCTGGCCGTCCCGTTCGCCGGGCCGCCGTGCTTCCTGGACGACGAGGTCTCCCATCTCAACTGGGTGCTCGACCAGGAGGACGGCGCGTTCTGCGACCCGGACGCGTCGGTCGGCTGGCTGCGCGAGCACCTGCCGAACCAGGCGTTCGCGTCGTTCCACCCCGGCGACGCGATCGAGCTGGACACCGGCGGGATCACCCGCGACCCGGTGTCGGCCGAGTTCTCCTACTCCGGCGCCGACCGGGACGGCTACCTGGAGCGGTACGCCACCGACCGGAAGGACCTGATCGCGGGCGTCCTCGCGGACTATCCCGAGCCCGGCCCGGACCTGTTCGACCGGTTCGCCGAGCACTTCCACCGGCTCGGCGCGCTCAGCGACTACTTCCTCGAGCAGATCGCGATGACCGTCCGGTTCGAGGTGACCGGCCGGAACGGCGGCACCTGGGACGTGGACCTGAGGCCCGGCGCGGTGACGGTCACCGACGCGGGCGGCCCCGGGGCCCGTCCGGACGCCCGGCCGCAGTACCGGATCACCGTCGCGGGGCGCTGGCTGGACACCGTCCTCACCGGCCGCCTCGCCTGGGAGGACCTGCTCATCTCCTTCCGGCTCAGCCTCTACCGCGACCCCGACGTCTACAACGACTACCTCGTCGGGCTGCTCAAGCACGCCAACGCGCAGGCCCTGCGCGCGGTCGAGGAGTACGAGACCGGCCGGGACGAGTCGGAGCGCATCGTCGTCCGTTCCGGCGGGCGCTCCTTCGACATCCCGCGCTACTGCCCGCACGCGGGCGAGGACCTTTCCATCGGCGCGGTCGTCCGGGACGGCCAGATCCACTGCCTCGCGCACAACTTCGCGTTCGACCTCGCGACCGGACAGTGCGTCAACGCCCGCGCCGCCGGCCTCGGCAGCCGCCCCGTCGCCTGAGCGCGGCCGCCGCGTGGATGTTCTGACGGGAGGGCGTGGGGTCGATCAATCCGGGGGTGTGAGATCCGCCGATCCGGTAACGTTTCCCCTGCTTCGCGGGGGTTGAGGGGATTTTGCGGATGGTCATGGGGAAGATCGAAGGTGCTGTGCGCAAGGCCCGGCCGACGGTGCGGAAGGTGCGCGGCGACCGCCGCCGCCTGGCCGTCGTCGCCGTGCTGTTCGTCCTGCTGGTGGGCGGCATGGAGCTGCTCGCGCTGAAGATGGGCTCGTTCGACGTGCCGTTCGCCGGGGAGGACGGGCCGACCGCGATGGCCGGTCACACGGCCACCGGCGCCGAGTAGCCACCGGCGTCAGCGGGTGTTCCGCTCCTTCAGGATCGACTGGAGGTCGGCGGCGTCCGACAGGGTCGGGCAGGCGTACTTCGCCTGGTGGCCCCACGAGTAGGCGATCTCGAGCGGCGGGTCCGGGACGAGCCGGTCCCAGCGCGCGAGGAGGGCCCGGAACTGCCCGCCGGTCGGCATCCAGTACTTCTTGTCGCCGTTCGAGCAGCCCTGCCCGAAGGTCTGCAGGACGGGCGCGACCGAGGCGCGCGGGATCCCGGCGCGGTCGGCGAGCCGCACCATGCGGTCGATCGCGCCGAGGTCGCAGTCGGCGCGCGGGCTGGTTCCGCCCTGGCACGGGTACGGGTCGAGGCCGACGACGTCCACGTTCAGCTTGGCGGGCGTCGCGTCGCCCATCGGCCAGTCGGTGAGCGACACGAACGCGATCTGGCCGGGCGCCTGCGCCTTGATCAGGTCGGCGCGGCGGCGGATCTCGCCGAGCACCTTCGGGCACGCGCCCGGGTTCGGCTCGTCCGACAGGTACCAGCCGTAGACGCGCGGGTCGTGCCCGTACCTGCGGACGGCCGCGGCGAACGCGTCGAAGGACAGGGAGAAGTCGTCGCAGGTGAAGTTGCCGACCCAGAGCATCGCCCGCATCCCGCCCGGGATCCGCGCGAGCGCGGCGTCGTCCGGCTGCGCGTCCACGAGGTCGAAGCCGAGCTCCTTCAGCCGCGGGTAGTCGGCGGGCGTGGTGTTCAGCGCGATCCGGCGGGTGGGGACGGCCCGCGCCGCAGGGGTCCCGGGCGTCGCGCTCGGCCCCCGGTACGGGTGGTAGCCGCCGGACGTGCGCCACTGCACGGCGAGGACGACCCCGGCGACCAGCGCGACCGCCGCGATGACGATCAGGATCCTGAACCTCACGGTCGCCTCACGCCACGTCCGGGGCGTGGTCGCCGGCGTTCTCCGGATCCTTCTCCGGTTCCTTCTCGACCGGCCTGACCGCGCCGTCCGGGCCGACGGCCAGCGGCGGGACGGTGAAGCCGAGGATGTGCCGGACGGTGTCCCACAGCGCGCGCACCGTCGCCCGCATGGACGGTTCGCGCAGGTAGACCGCGTCCACCGCGACCCGCGCCGGGACGATCCGCTCGATGTAGTTGACCAGGTCGACGGTCTCGCCCGGCCCGAGGACGTCGAAGTCGCGGAACCGGACCTCCGACACCCCGGTGAGCCCCGGCCGGTGGTCGAAGACCCAGCGGGTGTCCGGGCCATAGTGGACGGCGAGGTCGTAGGTCTCCGGACGGGGCCCGACCAGCGTCATGTCCCCGCGCAGGACGTTCCACAGCTGCGGCAGCTCGTCCAGGGACCACTCGCGCAGCAGCCGTCCGACGCGGGTGAGCCGCGGGTCGGCGTTCGCGGTGACGGTGAGGCCGCCGACGCCCGTCCGCATCGTCCGGAACTTCAGCATCGTGAAGGGGTGGCCGCCCTGCCCGACGCGGGTCTGCCGGAACAGGCCGGGGCCCGAGCTGGACGTCCGCACCACGCACCAGATCAGCAGGAGCGGCGCCGACAGCAGGATCAGGCCGATCAGCGCGCCGAACACGTCCAGCGCCCGGCGCGCGCCGGAGGGCGGAACGCCGTCGGACGGGTCGACGGGGGACACCTGGAGTTCGGTCATGACGGAGCCGCCTCCGCTTCGAGGGTGGTCCGGCCGCGCAGGCGGGCGAACCAGAACAGCAGGACGAGAGTGGTCGTGGTGTAGGAGAGGGCGGACGCGACCGCCGCGCCCGTCGCGCCGAAGCGGGGGATGAGCAGCAGGTCCAGGGCGACGGTGACGGCGAGCCCGGCGGCCTGCGCGACCGAGGTGAGCCCGGGCCGTCCGACGCCGTAGAGGTACGCCTGGAGCAGCCCGGACACGCCGAACGTGACGAGCCCGCAGAGCAGCAGGTAGGTCGGATTGCGCGCGCCGTCGAACGACGACCCGAACACCCATGGCAGGACGGTCCCGGTGAGCAGCGCGAGCGGCACGATGGCCACCGCGGACACGGCGAGCGCGGGCAGGATCAGCTTCCGCGTCCGCTCGGCCGCGACGTCCCGCGCCTCCTTCGCGAAGTCGGGGTACAGGACGTAGTTCATCGCCAGCCCCGGCAACTGCACGAGCTCGGCGAACTTCGACGCGACCGTGTAGACCCCGAGGACGGACGGTCCGGCCATCGCGCCGAGGAAGGCGACGTCCAGCCTCAGGTTCAGCAGGTCGACGAGCTGCCCGAGCTGGCCGCGCATCCCGAACCCGGCGATCTCGCGTCCGAGGCCGAAGGAAGGGCGTCCCCAGCCGGAGAAGAAGCCGCGCCGGGCGAGGCGGCGCGCGATCCACGCGGCGGCGGCGACGTCGGCGAGGACGAGCGCGGTGATCAGCGCGCCCGGCCCGTACCAGAGGCCGAGCATGCCGACGTAGAACGGCAGGAACACGAACTCCTCGACGGTGATCGCCAGGCTCGCGCCGCGCAGGTCGCCGGTGCCCTGGAGCAGGCCCTTCCCGACCGACACGAACCCCTGCGTGAAGGACGGCACGGCCGCGGCCAGCGCGATCCAGAACCCGAACGACCGGAAGAAGAGGTGGAAGATCCCGGGGGACAGGACGAGCCAGGCGAGCCCGCCGACGACCGCGCCGCCGACCGTCAGCCACGCGACCGTCGGCCGCACCCGCCGCTGGTCGTACCGCTCTCCGGCCAGGTAGTAGGGCGCGGCGCCCATCAGGCCCGCGTTCGAGAGCTGGCAGACCATGCCGGGCAGGATCCGGACGAGCGTGAGCGCGCCGACGAGCTTCGGCCCGCCGATCCGCGCGACCAGGATCGTCGCGATCCCGAGCGAGGCGAGCGCGCCGAGGCGTCCGGCCATGTTGCCCGCGACCAGGCCGACCAGGCCCCCGCGCAGCCGTCCGCGCAGGCCGGCGGCGCGTTCCTCCAGGAGCGTCATGCGTTCTCCTCCCGCCGTCGTCCGTAGAGGTCCACGGCCGCGATGAGGCCGAAGAACGCCCAGCCGTGCCGGTAGTGCAGGGTCTGGTAGAAGAGCGCGGACACGAGGAAGACCACGACCAGCGCCCCGAACAGCTCGGGATGCGGGACGAGGTCGGAGTACTCGCGGTTGAGCGCCCCGCGCCGCGCGATCCGGACGCAGCGCAGCAGCAGGACGAACACCAGCGCGATCACCGCGACGCCACCGAGGAAGCCGCGTTCCAGCACGGCCGCGATGTAGTCGTTGTGGGCCTCGCGGACGTAGGAGTACTGCCCGTCGTAGCTGTGCCGGCGCACCTCGTTCGGCCCGATCCCGAAGGGGTGCTTCTGCTCGCCGAGCATGGTCAGGGTCGTGTTGAGGACGGTCCCGCGCGACTCGGTGCTCTCGCCGGTCGTCCGCCCGATCGAGTCGCGGAGGATCGGCGCGGTGTTCCCGACGCGTTCGACCAGGGTGGCGGTGTCGATCTGGGTGATGACGAGGACCGCCCCGCCGCCGAGGACGGCCGCGAGCGCGCCCGCGGCGACCGCGTGGTGCGCCTTGCCGTCCCTGACCAGCCCCCAGAGGTAGCCGACGACGAGCGCGACGCCGAGCGCGAGCGCGCCGCCGTTCGAGCCGGTCAGGAACTCGGCGGTGAGGAGGATCGCGCAGACCGTCCAGCGCGCGCCCTTCCGGCGCGGCAGCTGGGCGGCGCGCGCGATGAAGAACACGCAGATGAACCAGTTGGACGCGTAGTTCGCGTCGCCGAAGGTGAACATGGCGCGCGCGCCGTCCACCTGCTTGCCCGACAGCGCCTCGATGCCCGCCGCCATCCCGACGATCTCGGTGACGGCGTAGAGCGTGCCGATGTAGACGTAGGCGCGCAGGGCGATCCGCGTCATGCCCGCGTCCTGGCAGAGCGTGGCGACGCACACCGCCCACAGCAGGACGAACACGTCCTTGACCAGTGGCAACGCGCCCGCGCCGTCGTTCACCAGCGACGCGAGGGACCCCGCGAGGACGGCCAGCAGCGTCGGCAGGAGGAACGGCCACGGAACCGGCCTGCCCTGCGAGGTCGCCCAGAGCAGCGTGGTCCCGGTCAGCAGGACGAGCAGGACGTCGGGGATCGCGGTGTTGCCCGGCCCCGGACCCATGCCGAACGGCATCAGCATCGGCAGCGACGCGATCGACAGCACCAGCACGATCGCGGTCAGCCGCCGGTGCCGCTTCGCCGGAGTGGACGGGGCCACCTCCGGCGCGACGACGTTCGGCGAGGTCAGGAGCATCGCGTCACCGCTGGAAGGGACGGGTGGACGTGCCTCGGTAGGTCTCGTCGAGGACGGTGCCGAGGTGGGCGGGGGTGAACCAGTCGCCGACGCGCCCGCGCGCCCGCTCGGCCATCCGCGCGGCGGCGACCGGCTCGTCGAGCAGCGCGGCGGCGGCGACCGCGAGGCCGTGCGGATCCTGCGGCGGGACGAGCATCCCGGTCTCGCCCGCGAGCACCAGGTCCTGGTTGGACGGCACGGCCGTCGCGACCAGCGGGATCCCGGCGGCGATGGCCTCGACCAGCACGCACGGCAGGCCCTCCCAGCGGGACGCCATCGCCATCACGTCGAACGCGGGCAGCAGTTCCGGGACGTCGTCGCGGTGCCCGAGCCAGCGCATCCGGTCGGTCAGGCCGAGCTTGGTGGTGAGTTTCTCCAGTTCAGAGGTCATCGGACCGCCGCCGACCCAGAGCCCGAACACGTCGTCGGGCAGTTCCGCGAGGGCCCGGACGAAGATCTCCGGGCCCTTCTGGAACTGGAGCCGCCCGACCGACCCGACGACCTTCACACCGAGCGGCAGGTCCAGGCGGCGTCGGGCTCGTGCGCGCGCGCCTGACGACGCCGCCGCCTCGAACGCCGACACGTCCACGGCGGGCCACGACAGGCGCACCCGGTCCGGAGTGGTCAGGCCGAGGCGCAGGGCGGTCGTCACGGTCTCGGAGCCGATCGCCAGGAACGCGTCGGTGTGCTTGGCCGCCATGCGTTCCAGCCGCACGTACACCGACCGGCGCAGCCGCGACTGGAACTCGTTGAACGGGAAGCCGTGCCAGGTGTGGACGATGCGCGGCACACCGGCGCGGGCGGCGGCGATCCGCCCGATCACGCCGCCCTTCGCGCTGTGGGTGTGGACGACGTCGTACCGTCCCTCGGCGAGCACGGCCGTGAGCGTGCGCAGCGCGGCCATGTCGTCGCGCGGCGAGATCTGCGGGACGAGCGGCCGGACCTGCGTGATCTCCATCCCGGCCTCGTACGCGCGCGGGGTCAGGTCACCGGCCGCGGCGTTCTTCACGGCCTCCTCACCGTGCAGCACGTCCTGGCCGGATCCGTCCGAGCCGTCCGCGGTGGCGCTGTCCATGCCGACGCCACCGGTGATGACGGCACGTTCGTAACGGTCGGGATCGAGCGCGAGCGCGCCGTTCAGCGCCACGTTCCCGGCGCCGCCGTTGAACCGCGTGATCACGGTGGCGACGCGCAGCTTGCGGTCCGGATCCAGGGCTTCCAAGGCGCACCCCTCTACAGGCCGGGGGGATCGGTCGGCGATCCCGCGTCTCGCGGCGGCGCGGCGGCGGACGGCTCGGGCCGCCACGCCGGGTGGTACTCGGGGAGCAGCCGTCGCAGGATCCGCCGCACCTGCGTCGCGTCGTCGGCGCCCGCCGCCGCGCCCAGCTCGTCCAGCAGGGCGGGCAGCCCCGCCGCGGGCGGCGGAGCGGGCCGGGTCGCCCAGATCTTCGGGTGCGCGGTCCGCAGCCGCGCCTCGCAGTCCGCGAACGGCTTCTCGGCGAGCTTCTCGCCGGGGCCGAGCCCGCAGAACCGGATCGTCACCTCGGGCAGCCGCAGCTGCTCGGCGTACCGGTGCACCAGCTCGACCACCGGCACCGGACGGCCCATGTCCAGCACGAACGTCTCGGCCTCCTCGGCGAGCGCGGCGGCCTCCAGGAGCAGCCCGGCGGCCTCCTCGGCGGTCATGAAGTGCCGCGCCACCTCGGGATGGGTGATCGTCACGGTCTCCCCGGCGGCGATCCGGTCGGCGAGCAGCCCGAGCAGCCGCCCGCGCGGGCCGATCACGTTGCCGATGCGGACGGCCGCGAACCGGGTCGGCCCGCCCGCCGCCGCCTGCAGCAGGAACTCGCCGAGCCGCATCGTCGCGCCGAACACCGAGGTCGGGTCGGCGGCCTTGTCGGACGACACGAACACCAGATGCCGCGCGCCGTGCCGGACCGCGCCGTCCACGACGTGCCGCAGGCCGAGCACGTTGTCGGCGACGCCCCGGCACGGGTCCCGCTCGACCCGGCCGAGGTCGTGCCGTCCGGCCGCGTGGAAGACCAGCTCGGGGCGGGCGGCGGCGAGGACGGCCGCGACGACCGGGCCGTCCCGGACGTCGGCGGGCGCGGTGCCCACCCGGGCCTCGGGCAGGCGCGCGGTCATCTCGTGCCGCAGCCGGGCCAGCCCGGCCGCGTCGATGTCGACCAGCGTCAGCTCGGCCGGATCGAGCTGCTTCAGCCCGTGGCAGAGCGCCGACCCGACCGTCCCGCACGCGCCCGTCACCAGCACCCGGCGGCCCCGGACGAGCCGCCTCGCGCGCGGCCCGGTCACCGCCACCTCGTCGCGGCCGAGCAGCATCGCCAGCGGCGTCCGCTCGCCGCCCGCCTGCGACGACGCCCCGCCGGTCTGCGACGGCGCCTGTCCGCCGGGCCGTGTCGGCACGGCCGGAGGCGCGGCCTTCGGCCGCGTCTTCGGCGAGCGTCGTCCCGGGAACCACCTCATGGCTAGCCGGCCAGCGCGGTTCGGCGGCGCAGCGCGCCGGTGAGGACGGACACGACCCGGTCCTGCCGGGCCTCGGACAGGCCGGGGAAGAGCGGGAGCGAGAGCAGCTCCTCGGCGATCCGGTCGGTCACCGGCACCGCGCCGCACTCGTCCGGGCCGAGCAGGCCGCGGTACTCGGTCATATGGCTGATCGGGATGAAGTGCACCGACGTCCCGACGCCCGCCTCGGTCAGCTCCGCGATCAGCGCGTCCCGGTCCGGGACGCGGACCTGGTAGAGGTGCCACGCGTGCGTGACGCCGTCCAGTCTCCGCTGCGGCAGGACGATCCCGGGCAGCCCGCCGAGCGCCTCGTCGTAGCGGCGGACGATCTCCGCGCGCTCGTCCTGCCAGCCCGGCAGCGCGGCGAGCTGCGCGCGCCCGATCGTCGCCTGGATGTCGGTCATGTTCGCCTTCAGTCCGACGTTCCGGACGTCGTACCGCCAGCTTCCGCCGGGCAGGTACCGCTTCCAGGAGTCCTTGCTCATGCCGTGCAGCCGCGTCGACCGGACCCGGTCCGCGAGGCCGGGGTCGTTGGTCGCGACCGCGCCACCCTCGCCGATCGGCATGTTCTTGGTGGCGTAGAAGCTGAAGCACGCCGCGTGCGACTCCGCGCCGACCTTCACGCCGTCGCGGGCCGCTCCCGGGCCGTGCGCCGCGTCCTCGACGACCCGGGAGCGGTCGAGACCGGCGGCCCGCGCGAGGGCCGGGACGTCCACCGGGTAGCCCGCCTGGTTCTGCGTGACCATCGCGAGCGGGTTCGTCCGCGCCGCGGCCTTGGCGACGGTCTCCTCGGACGGGACGAGTGTGTCCTCGTCCACGTCCACCAGCACCGGACGCAGCCCCGCGTGCAGGATCGCGTTCACCGCGCCGCAGAACGTCAGGCTCGGCGTCAGCACCGGCGAGCCCGGCGGCAGGTCGAGCGCCCGCAGGCACAGCTCCAGCGCGGCCGTGCACGAGGCGACCGCGACCACGGCGTCCGCGCCCAGGTAGGCGGCGAGGTCCCGCTCGAACTCGGCGACCTGCGGGCCCGTGGTCACCCAGCCGGACGTCAGCGTCTCGGTCACCCGCTCGGCGACGCCGGCGGCGAAGGACGGCACGGCGAACGGCACCTTGTCGTGATCCTGGCTCATCCCGCTACCCCTTGATCTTCCGGCTGGTCGCGACGACCCCGAGCAGCGGCCAGCCGGACGCGGCGACCAGGTCGCGCACCGACTCCAGGCCCGCGACCGGCGTCACCGGCCCGGCCACCGCGACCACCCCGAACCGCATGTCCGCGCCGGGATCGACGTCCTCGAACGCGTGCACCAGCGTGAGCGGGCGCAGCTCCACCGGCCGGGTGGCCTCGGCCGGTGAGGCGATCTCCCCGGACTCCCGGGTCAGCACGGTCCGCCCGGCCGCCCGGACGACCGACGTCGACGGCGGCTCGTCCGGCGACGGCATGACCGCGCCGTGCGGCTCGCCGCCCTCGCCCTCGCCGTCCCGCTCGGACATGCGGCTCTTACCGTTCAACCGGCCCTTGTCGGCGTCCGCGGCGTCGGACGCGGGCGGCGCGGGCGTTCCGGGCGACGGCACGACGCGCGTCCCGTCGCCGTAGACGGCCTCGGCGATCTGCGAGACCACCTCGGCGGGCAGCGGGCCACCCGCCGCCGACACCACCGTGACCTGCCCGACCCCGGCCTTCCGCGCGGCCAGCCGGACCCGCTGCCCGAGCGCCGCCGTCTCCGCCGGGGACCGGCCGAGCCACCCGAGGAGCGGGACGTCCAGCCGCCTCGCGACCCGGCGCTGACCGGGCACGGTCGGCCGGACCATCTCGGCGACGACCGCCAGGAGGATGCCGAGGACGAGCCCGCCGAGCCCGCCGACCACGGTCATCATGATCTTCGGGTCGGTCTTCGGCGCGGCGATCGCGGGCTGCGCGATCGAGGCGTTCCCCGCGGTCACCAGCTGCCCGCGCAGGTCGCTGCGGCTGGTCCGCAGGTCGGTGAGCTGGGTCAGGATCCGGTCGGTGGCGGGACCCGGCGAGGCGTCCGCCTGCTGCTTCTCCAGCGTGGTGATCTGCTGCTCGACCCGGGTGAGCTGGTTCTGGATCGCGCTCTGGTTGGAGGTGTTGATGTCGTCCACGGTCGCGGACGAGATCGCCTGCGCCAGCTTCAGCGCGACGGCGCCGTCCTGGTCCTTGACGGTCAGCTCGACCACCGTGGACGTCCCGAGCCCCTTGACCGTGATCTGCTTGGCGACCTGGTCCGGGTTCCGCGCGAGCCGGTTGTCCTTGATCACCTTCGCGAGCAGGTCGTGCCCGGTGGCGAACGCCTTGGCGGTGCTGACCGCCGCGCTCACCCCGTTGTCCCCGGCGGCCCCGGCGGCGGCTCCGCCCGGCACGACGATCCGGGACTGCGCGGCGGCGGGCGGCGTCCGGCCGTCCATCACCATGAACACCGCGAGCAGCGGCACCACCGTCATGACCAGCAGAAGCGCCCAGTAGGTGCGGATCACCCGGGCGGCGACCTCGTCGATCTCCACGGCAACGGCCCCCTCGGCTGGTGCTGACACCGCGAGCGTAGGAAGGCCGCATAGAGATCGAATCGCCCTAAAAGACGACATGGCTACGTCGTTTGCGGGGGGCGCGTTCCCCGGGCAGAACCTGCGGAGTTGGCACGTCACCGCAGGTCAGAAGGGTCGCTCAGGGGCCGCTCAGGGCTCCTCGGACGGACGCATCCCGGTGCGCATGGCGAGCGTGATCGCCTCCAGCGCCGAGTGCAGGTCCAGCTTCGCGAGAAGGTTCTGCGTGTGGGTGCGGACGGTGTTGGCCGACAGGCCGAGCCGCTCGGCGATCTCCGCCCGGTTCAGGCCGTCCACCATGCACTGCAGGACCTCGCGCTCGCGCGGTGTGAGGTCGGCGAGCAGCCGGTCCGCGCCGTCCGGCTCGGGCTGGCCGGACAGCAGCCTGCGCAGGACGTCCCCGAGCAGCTCCGGCGGGATCCAGCCGCCGCGCCGCGCGGCCTGCCGGACCACGCCCGCGACCCGCTCGGCCCGCTCGGTCTTCGACAGGAACCCGACCGCGCCGCGCCGGACGCAGCGCACGATCGTGTCCACGCCGTCCGAGGCGGTCAGCACGACCACCCGCACGTCCGGGTGCCGCTCGCGCAGCCGGGCCAGCACGTCCAGGCCGTTCTCGGGGCCGAGGTCCAGGTCGAGCAGCACGACGTGCGGGCGCTCGGTGGCGGCCAGGGACAGCGCCTGCCGCCCCGCCGCCGCGACGGGCAGGACGACCAGGTCCGGCTCGCGGGCGAGCCGGGCCGACAGCGCCTCGGCGAACAGCGCGTGGTCGTCCACGATGAGGACCCGGGTGGGCTGCATGCCGCCACCATCGCCGGTCGGCGGCGAGAACGGATCCCGCAAACGCTGTAGACGGCCGTCCGGCAGCGGTCACGTTCCCGTTCGCGCAGGCCAGGCCACTCGCGCGCGCGGGGTCATTCCGCGTGCGCACACGGACTCGGGCCCCGGGACGCCGGTTCACGAGCGTCCGGTCCCGGTCACTTGGACAACGCTCCGTTGACCTTGTCCGGACCTGTGCGGATTCTGTGATTACCGAGCCACGGGGAGCACACTTCGGTAAGGGGAAGACAAGTGAAGGTCCTGATCACAGGGGGCGCCGGGTTCATCGGCAGCACCATCGCGTCGGCCTTCGCCGAGCGCGGCGTCACGCCCGTCGTGCTCGACAGCCTGGTCACCGGGCGTCCGGAGTTCACCGAGGGGAAGATCTTCTACCAGGGCGACATCGGGGACGGCGCGCTGGTCGACCGCATCTTCGCGGAGCATCCGGACATCACGGCCGCTGTGCACTGCGCCGCGCTGATCGTCGTGCCCGACTCGATGGCCGATCCAGCCCGCTACTACCGCGTCAACCTCACCCGCACCCTGGACTTCGCCGACCACCTGCGGCGCAACCGCTGCGACCGGATGGTGTTCGCGTCCACCGCGGGGATGTACCGGCCGTCGGAGGACCTCTCGGTCACCGAGGCGTCCGAACTCGACCCGCAGAACCCCTACACGCGCTCGAAGGCGATGGCGGAGACCGCGCTGCGCGACATGGCCGCGGCCTACGGGCTGCGCGTGGTGTCGCTGCGCTACCTCAACCCGATCGGCGCGGACCCGAGGCTGCGCACCGGCCTGCAGTCCAGCAAGCCGACGCACGCCCTCGGCAAGATGATCGAGTCCTACGAGTCGGGCGTCGCGTTCCGGATCACCGGCGTGGACTGGCCGACCCGGGACGGCACGGCGATCCGCGACTACATCCACGTGTGGGACATCGCGCGGGCCTTCGTCGCGGCCGTCGACCGGTTCGACGCGATCGTCCCACCCGCGCGCGCGGCGGACGCGCCGCCCGCCTACCAGGTCGTCAACCTCGGCACCGGCGACGGCACGACCGTCCGCGAGCTGGTGGACGCCTTCCGCGAGGTCGTCGGCGACGACTTCGAGGTGGAGGAGGCGCCCGCCCGTCCCGGCGACGTCGTCGGCGCGTTCGTCGACCCGGCGAAGGCGTGGGAGGTGCTGCGCTGGAAGCCCGAGTTCACTATCGGCGACGCCATCCGGCACTCGCTCCAGTGGGCCGAGCGCCGCCGCAGGCTCGACGTCGTCGCCTGACCCTCCCAGGCGCCGCCCGGGCCTCGGGGCACGCGCCTGACCAGAGCCCGCTCCCTCCGGGGCGCGTCCGCGGGGCGCGTTCCGGGGGTCGTGCTCGCCCCTCCGCCGCCCTCGGCGGGCGCCCCTTGACCGACGTGCGGCGTTCGTGCGGTTTCTGAACGCCGGGTCTCGATTCGACCGCGCGCCCGATGGCGCGGGGCGATCTGCGGGACAATGGGGGTGTCACAACGAGGAGGCGCGTTGAGCGGCAGTGTGCGTGGCGGCGTGAGCGGCGAGGTGCGGATCACCGTCACCAGGACGTTGACGAAGGACCAGCAGGCCCGCCGGGAGCGGCTGCTCGAGGCGGCCCGCGAGCTGGCGGACGAGGGCGGCTACCAGGCCGTCACCATGCACGACGTCGCCGACCGCGCCGGGGTCGCCCGCGCCACCGTGTACCGGTACTTCGCCACCAAGGACCACCTGCTCACCGAGGTCGCGGCCACCTGGGCGCACCGCGTGACCGCCGACATCGACGCGCTCGCGGTCGGCGACACGCCCACCGAGCGGCTCACCTCGCTGCTGGAGCGGATCGTGGAGATCGCGTCCGGCGAGCTGACCCTCACCTCGGCCATCATCCAGGCCGTGACCTCGGACGACCCGTCCGTCGAGGACGCCCGCACCGTGCTGTTCCTGTTCGTCCGCGACCGGCTGTCCGCCGCGATCGGCGACCCGGTGCCGGACCGGGACGCCGTCGAGATCGTCCTCGGGCACACGCTGCTCGCCGCGCTGGTCGCGCTCACCTCGCTGCGGCGTCCGCTCGACGAGGTGACCTACATGGTCCGCACGTCCGGACGGCTCGTCCTCGCGGGAGCGCTCGCGTCCGAGCAGCAGGGCCCGGAGGCGCGGACCACCTCCTGAGCTCGGAACGCGACGACGCGTCCACTTCGGACGCGCCGCCGCGTTTCACCGATGCTCAGGCGAGCCTCAGGCGAGGCGGAGCAGGCGGTGCAGGAGGGACGGCTTGCCCAGCGGCGCGTCCAGCATCAGCGGGACGCGCGCCGAACCCGCCGTCAGCGTGCCGACCTTCGCGCCCCCCGGGGCCGAGCCCGGCGGGGTCCCGGTCACCCCGAACGGGACGGTCAGCCCGCCCCAGCCGACCACGGTCACCGGCCTGGACGCGCGCAGCCCGGCGCCGCCGCCCAGCCCGTCGTCGACCTTCGCGACACGGCTCCCGGACGGCGCGACCGTCTTGCTGACCAGCGCGTCCCCGGCCGCCGAGACCAGCGGGCCCGCGACCCTGATCGCGCCCATCGCGCTCGGCGACCGCTGGTTCATCACCGCGCCGAGGATCAGCGTGTCCACCCCGCCGACCTGGCGGCGCGCGGCGAACACGAAGTTGCCGCCCGCCTTGTCGGTGTAGCCGGTCTTGCCGCCGACCACGCCGTACTGGCCGAGCAGGGCGTTGCCCGCGTTGCGCGCCGGGCCGCCGTCGTCCGGGACGTACTGGCGCAGCGCGACCGCCTCGGCGAACGCGGGCAGCTTCATCGCCGCACGCAGCAGCTTGACCTGGTCGGCTGCCGTGCTGACGGTCGTCGAGACGTAGCCGCTGGGGTCGGTGTAGGTCGTGTTCGTCATGCCGAGCGAGCGCGCCGCGTCGTTCATCTTCTGGACGAACGCCTGGTCCGAGCCGGTGTCCCAGCGGGCCAGCTCGTGCGCCACGTCGTTCGCCGAGATGACCAGCAGCGCCTCCAGCGCCTTGCGCTCGGTGAGCTGCTGGTTCGCGCGGATCCCGAGCAGGGACTCACCGCGCTGCCTGCGCCCCGGCATCTCCGCCACGCCCTGCGGCGTCACGGTGAAGGTCGGCCCGGGCTCACCGTCGCGCAGCGGCTTGTCGTGCAGGATCACGTAGGCCGTCATGACCTTCGCGACGCTCGCCGTGGGCGTCGGGGCCGCCACGCCGGACGACCCCATCGTGCCCAGGCCGTCCACGTAGACGGTCGCCTGGCCCCCCGCCGGCCACGGCAGGGTCGGCCGCTGACCGGCGAAGGTGTGGCTCCCGGTGGTCATCGCGAGCGCCAGCGACGGCTCCGGAACCGGCCGGAGCAACTGCCCGGCCACCACACCCGCGACGAGGACGAGCACGGCCACCAGCGTGATCACCAGGCCGCGCCGCTTCTTCCGGGGCTCGTCCGCGTACCCGTCCTGGTAGGCGTCCTCGTACGCGGGCGCGTCCCCGTGGGCCGCCATCCGGGGGTCGGCGAAGGAGTCCGCATAGGGCTGGTGTTGCTGCGCCTGGTGAGGCTGCTGGGCCTGCTGCTGGGCCTGTTGCTGTGGCTGCTGGGGTGCCTGCTGGGGCGCCTGTTGGGGTTGCCGTGTCTGTTGCGGCTGTGGTGGCTGGACGCCGATGGCGTACTGGGACGGGTTGATCGGCGCGTCCATGCGCGTGACTTCGGTGCCCCAGCCCTGTTCCCGGGCCTGTGCCTGCGCGCGCGCCTGGGCCTCGGCCTGCGCTTCCGCGCTGAACCGGGGCGCGACGGGCGGATCGAAGATCGTCCGGGGCCCGGCCGGAGCCGGGGGCGCCGGGGGAGCGGCATGAGCGGCGGGCCCGACCGGGTGCTGACCACTCGTCCGGGGAGTCGTGGGGTGCTGACCACTCGTCCGGGGAGTCGTCGGGTGCTGGCCGCTGCCGCGTGGGTCGACTTGGTGCTGGCCGCTGCTCCCAGGGGTTACCTCGTAAGGGCCGCTCGTCCGGGGCGTGGCCGCGTGGCGACCGCTGTGACGAGGCCCTGTCTCATGGGGGCCGCTGGTGCGGGGCGTGGTCGGGTGCGTTCCGCTCGTGCGGGGCGGGCCGGACGGCTCGCCACCCGACTCCGGCCCGGACGGGTGGGAGCCGCTGGTGTGCGGGGTGGTCGGATGCTGCCCGCTGGAACGCGGTGCATCCTCCTCGTGCGCGGGCGCGTCCGGCTTCGGAGCCCGGACGGTGGGCAACCTGTCCTCGACCGTCGGGGAAGCCGACCGGAAAGGCGTCGCCTCCGGCCGTCCACGCCGCCCAGGCCCTTCGGGCCGCTCCGGCCGCTCAGGCCGCTCAGGCCGCTCAGGCCGTTCGAGCTGCTCAGGCCGTTCAGGTCGCTCCGGTCGTTCGGGCCGCTCCGGCTGCTCGGGCTCGTCTGGACGGCCCGGCTCCTCAGAACGCTCTGGCTCCTCAGGACGCCTGGCCTGCTCAGGACGCTCAGCCTGCCCTGAAGGCCTCATCTGCTCCGGACGCTCGACCTGCTCCGGCGTCTCCGAGCGCGCAGGCTCCTCAGAGCGCTCGGCCCGCTCAGCGCGTTCGGGCTGCTCGGGCTGCTCGGGGCGCTTGGGAAACACCACCGTCCACTGCCCGGAGGACGTGGCCGCCTGCACCGGGTGGGTGCCCGACTCGCGTGAGGATTCGGTCTTCTCGGGCTCGGCGTGGTCGGCCTGATCGTCCTCACCGGACCGGTCGGCCCGGTCCGCCTGGTCGGCCTTGTCCGCCTGATCGGCCTGGTCGGGCTGATCGTCCTGGTCACGGTCCTCGGCCGCCGGTGCGTCGCCGCCCGTGTCCTTGGTCTCCCTGGTCTCGTCGTCCGCGGAGAACTCGATCTCCTCCGACCGGGCCGGTTCCATCTCGTCCGGTCGGTTCTGGGCGTCGTCCATCACGCCGCGTCCTCCTGCTCGGCCCCCTGAAAGCGGAAGAGCGCGGATGTGGACCGGAACTCCCCGTGATTCGGGTCCTCTCGCGCTCACCCTGGGAAGATGCGCAGGTTATCCGGAAAGTTCACTTCGTTACTAAACGGTGATCATGGAATCGCGAACTTCGGCGGCCCCCGGCGGCAAGACACCGTCGAAACGAGGCCCGCTAACCCCTGGGAAGGCCGTGGTGTCCACGATGACCGCCCCGCCCGCCGTGACGGCGGACGACGCGGAGCTGATCCGCCGGTCGCACGACGATCCGGAGGCGTTCGCCGCGCTGTTCGACCGTTACGCAGGGATGCTGTACCGCTACGTGGCCCGGCGGCTCGGCCCCGAGACCGCCGAGGACCTGGTCGGGGACACCTTCCTCGCCGCGTTCGGCGGACGGCACCGCTACGACCTGTCGCAGCGGGACGCCCGGCCCTGGCTGTTCGGCATCGTCACCAAGATCATGGCGCGGCACCACCGGCGGGAGGCCGCCCACTACCGGGCGCTGCGCCGCACCCCCGTGGACGGCCCGGACGACGGCCCCGCCGACCGGGTCGCGGCGGGCGTGGCCGCCTGGGCGTCGCGCACCGCGCTCGCCGGGGCGCTCGCCGCGCTGCCCCGCCGGGACCGCGACGTCCTGCTGCTGGTGGCGTGGGGCGACCTCACCTACGAGGAGGTCGCCCGCGCCCTGTCCATCCCCGTCGGCACCGTCCGGTCGCGGCTGAACCGGGCCCGCCGCAAGGTGCGCGCCGCGTTCGGCGGCGTGGACCCGACCGCCGCCGACCCGGCCGCTGAGGAGGGCTGAGCCGTGGACGACCTCTCGCCCCTGCGCGACCTCGGCCGCGCTCTCGACCATGATCCGCCGCCGTCGCTGGCCCGCCAGCGCTCCCGGCTGACCGATGCCGCGCGCGACCCGGCCGCCCGCCGCGCCCCGCGCCGCAGGCGTCCGCGCGGCTGGACGGCCCTGGCCCTCGCCGCCTGCGCGGTGGCGGCCCTGCTGCTCGTCCCGGCCGTCCTGCTGCGCTCCGGTGATCACCATCGCGCGCCCCTGAACGGCCTCTCGCGTGGGGACGGCCGTCCGCTGACCGTCCTCCTCCTCGGCTCGGACGCGCGCGTGTCGGGGAGCGCGGCCCACCGCCTCGCCGCCCGCTCGGACACGATGATGCTGGTCAGGCTGCCCGCCGACCGCAAGCGCGTGACCGTGGTCAGCATGCCGCGCGACCTGCTCGTCCGGCGGCCCGCATGCGTCCGCCCGGACGGCGGGACGACCAGGCCCGGCCCGGGACAGATCAACGCGGCCTACTCGGAGGGCGGCGTCTCCTGCGCGATCAAGACGGTGGAGGCGGTCACCAAGGTCCGGATCGACCAGGCCGTGGTCGTGGAGTTCAGCGGCTTCGAGCGCATGGTGAACGCGCTCGGCGGGGTGCAGGTCACTATGCCGACGGCGGTGAACGACCCGGCGTCGGGCCTCCGCCTCAGCAAGGGCAAGCACATGCTGAACGGCAAGAGCGCCCTCGCGTACGCGCGCGTCCGGCACGGCATGGGGGACGGCTCGGACCTCGACCGGATCAAGCGCCAGCAGAAGCTCATGGCCACCCTCTACAGCCAGGCCCTGCACATGATGCGGAGCGATCCGATCCGTTTCGCCCAGTTCCTCAAGGCGAGCGCGGATTCGGTGAAGACCGTCCCGAGGCTGGACCTGGGGAACATGAAGGCCCTGGCCGAAAGCCTCAGGCGCACCGATCCGTCCCAGGCGCGCTACACGACCCTGCCGAACCGTGTCGCCGCCTCGGATCCCAACCGGCTCGAAGTGGACGAGCCCCGAGTGGCCCGGGTACTCGCCCCCTTCAAGCAGCCATGACCCCCAGATGAGGGCGAGCTAGAGGAGAGCGAGGAGGCGCTCCACCTCGTCCTCGCTGTTGTAGTAGTGCACGGAGGCCCGGACGGCCGACTCCACGGCGTCCGGGTCGTATCCGTGCCAACGAGGCTGGGCGACGTTCACGTTGATGTCTCGTGCGCGCGCGGCCTGGACGATCTCGGCGGGCGTCCGGCCGTCCACACTGAACGTGACGATGCCGGACCGCAGGACGCCCCGGTCGTGGACGGTCACGCCCGGCTTCGCCGCCAGTTCCGCGCGCAGGAGCGTGGAGAGGACGTCGATGCGGGCGGCGATGGCGTTGATGCCGAGGTCGTTCGCATAGTCGGCGGCCACGCCCAGGCCGATCTGCCCGGCCATGTACCGCTCCCACGTCTCGAACCGCCTGGCGTCCGGACGGAGCTCGTAACGGTCGGGCGCGTGCCAGTCGGCGGCGAGGTTGTCCAGCAGCGGCGGTTCGATCTCGGTCAGGACGTCCCTGTGCGCGTAGAGGAAACCGGTGCCGCGCGGCCCGCGCAGGAACTTCCGTCCGGTCGCCGACAGCAGGTCGCAGCCGATCTCGTCGACGTCGACGGGGAGCTGCCCGACCGACTGGCAGGCGTCCAGGAGGAACAGCACGCCCGCCGCCCGGCACAGCCGTCCGACGTCGGCGGCCGGGTTGATCAGGCCGTTCGACGTCGGGATGTGGTTCAGCGAGACGAGCCGCACGTCGCCTTTGCGTAGCTCGGCCTCCAGCGCGTCGAGGTCGATCGTGCCGTCCGGGCCGTCCGGCACGACGTCCACCTGGACGTCGCGCTGCCGATAGGCGATCGCGTTGCTGGAGTACTCGGTGGTCGTCGTCAGGACGCGCTCGCCCGGCGCGAACCTGATGCCGTAGAACGCCATGTCCCAGGCGCGGGTCGCGTTCTCCACGAAGGCGATCTCGTCCCGGCGCGCGCCGATCAGCCCGGCGACGGCGTCGTAGAAACGGTCGATGGCCTGGGCGTTCTCCTCGGCGGCCTCGTAGCCGCCGGTCATCGCCTCCAACTCCAGGTGCCCGGCGACGGCGTCCGTCACCGGACGCGGCGGCAGCGCGGCCCCGGCGTTGTTGAGGTGCGCGACGCGGGCGCAGCCGGGCGTCTCTTTCCGGACCTTCGCGACATCGATCGTCATGATCGGACCGTACCCCGCGGAATGTCAGACCCTTCCGGCACAGTGGTGCGGCGAGCGGAGTTGACCTCAACAATGGTTGAGGTCTCAGGATGGGTCTCCGACGCATCTGGACCACTCGACCCGGGCAGGACGCACATGGACATGGAAGTGACCGCGTGGCACTCGCTGCACCACGCGATGAACGCCAAGGACGAACGCCGTCCCTTCTCGAAGGCGACGCTGCGCCGCATCGCGGCGTTCGCCCGCCCGCACTCCCGCAGGATCACCGGATTCCTGCTGGTCAGCGTGGTGCTCGCGGTGATCGCCGTGGTCACCCCCGTGCTCGCCGGACGCGTCGTCAACGCGATCGTCGGGCACCGCTCGTCCAGCGTGGTGATCGTCCTCGCCGTGACGATCGCCGCGCTCGCGCTCGCCGAGGGCGGCCTCGGCCTGCTCAACCGGTGGCTGTCCGCGCGGATCGGCGAGGGCCTCATCCTCGACCTGCGCACCGCCGTGTTCGACCACGTCCAGCGCATGCCGGTCGCGTTCTTCACCCGCACCCGCACCGGCGCGCTCGTCTCCCGGCTCAACAACGACGTGATCGGCGCGCAGCGCGCGTTCTCCGACACCCTGTCCGGCGTGGTCAGCAACATGGTCACGCTGCTGCTCACGTTCGCCGTCATGGTCGGCATCTCCTGGCAGGTCACGCTGCTCGCGCTCGTCCTGCTGCCGGTGTTCGTGCTGCCCGCGCGCCGGATGGGCCGCCGCCTGGCCGGGCTGCGCCGTGAGGCCGCCGCCAACGACGCGGCCATGTCCACGCAGATGACCGAGCGGTTCTCCGCGCCCGGCGCGACCCTGGTCAAGCTGTTCGGACGGCCCGCCCGCGAGTCCGCCGAGTTCGCCGTCCGGGCCCGCCGGGTGCACGACATCGGCGTCCGCACGGCCATGCTCCAGCACGTGTTCATCACGTCCCTGACCGTCGTGTCCGCGCTCGCGCTGGCGCTCGTCTACGGCGTCGGCGGCTTCCTGTCGCTGCGCGACCAGCTCGACGCGGGCGCGGTCGTCGCGCTCGCGCTCCTGCTCACCCGCCTGTACGCGCCGCTCACCGCCCTCGCGGGCGCCCGCCTGGAGGTCATGAGCGCGCTGGTCAGCTTCGAGCGCGTCTTCGAGGTCCTCGACCTCGAGCCCCTGGTCAAGGAGAAGGACGACGCCGGATCCGTGCCGGACGGCCCGGTCTCGGTCGAGTTCGACGGCGTCCGCTTCGGCTACCCGTCCGCCGACAAGGTCTCGCTCGCCTCGCTGGAGGAGGTCGCGACCCTCGACACGCGCGGCGGCGTCGAGGTGCTGCACGAGGTGTCGTTCCGCGCCGAGCCCGGCCAGATGATCGCGCTCGTCGGCTCGTCCGGCGCGGGCAAGTCCACGATCGCGCAACTGCTGCCGCGCCTGTACGACGTGGACGAGGGGGCCGTCCGGCTCGGCGGCGTCGACGTCCGCGACCTGACCTTCGACGCCGTCCGCGACACGCTCGGCATGGTCACCCAGGACGGCCACCTGTTCCACGACTCGATCCGCGAGAACCTGCTGCTCGCCCGTCCCGAGGCCGACGAGGACGAGATCTGGGACGCCCTGCGCCGCGCCCGCCTCGACGACCTGATCCGCTCCCTGCCCGACGGCCTCGACACCATCGTCGGCGAGCGCGGCTACCGGCTGTCCGGCGGCGAGCGCCAGCGCCTCACCATCGCCCGCCTGCTCCTCGCGCGCCCGCGCGTGGTGATCCTCGACGAGGCGACCGCGCACCTCGACTCCACGTCCGAGGCCGCCGTCCAGGAGGCGCTGTCCGAGGCCCTCGACGGCCGCACCGCGATCATCATCGCCCACCGGCTGTCCACCATCCGCGCCGCCGACCAGATCCTCGTCATCGAGTCCGGCCGCGTGGTCGAGCGCGGCACCCACGACACCCTGATCGCCGAAGGAGGCCGCTACGCAGAGCTCCACCGAACGCAGTTCGCCGACCAGTCCCCAGCCACCGACAGCGCGTCCACTGACAGCGCGTCCACTGACAGCGCGTCCACCCAGAGCCCGTCCAGCGAGAAGGCCCTGGCCTGACCCCGGCCCCACCCCCCGAACGAGCGGCGACCCGCGAGCCGCGCCGCTCCCCCCGGATCTGGTCCGTTCCACTTCCCTGGGAACGGGCCAGATCCGGCGTTTTCAGCGAGCTGAGGCCGGACGATGGCCGCCGTCCTGCGAAAGCGACGACCACCGCCCGGTGATCAGGAAGCGGCGAGTCGCTCAGGCAGTGACGAGCCGCTGCGCCATGACAGCCGCGCCGTGCATGCCGGCGAGGGGCCCCAGCTCCGCCGGGACCAGGGGCGGGGGAGCCCGGAACGTCAGCCGGGGGACGAGGCGCTCGGCGAGCGGCGGCAGCAGCGCGTCGCCCGCCTCGGCCAGTCCGCCGCCCAGCACGATCCGGGACGGATCGAGCATCAGCGTCGCGGCGGCCAGTGCGTCCGCGAGGGTGTCGAGCGCCAGGGACCAGACCTCGCCGCAGCGCTCGTCCCCGGCGGCG
The DNA here is from genome assembly GCF_000518265.1 of Actinomadura oligospora ATCC 43269. Lineage (GTDB taxonomy): Bacteria > Actinomycetota > Actinomycetes > Streptosporangiales > Streptosporangiaceae > Spirillospora > Spirillospora oligospora. The sequence continues at coordinate 540,565 of NZ_KI912410.1, forward strand.
GCGCGCCGGACGACCTCCTCCGCCGGGATCCCGCCCGCCCGCCGCGCGACGGCGGACGCGGACGCGTAGGTCTCCAGGCAGCCCCGGTTCCCGCAGGCGCACGGCTCGCCCCCGGGCCGGACGACCACGTGCCCGATCTCGCCGCTCCACCCCGACGAGCCGGGGTAGGGCGTGCCCGCCAGCACCATCGCGGCCGCGATGCCGGTGCCGATCGGCAGGAACAGGAAGTCGCCGCCGGAGCGTCCCGCCCCGCGCACGGCCTCGCCGAGCCCGCCCGTCCGCACGTCGTGCCCGAGCGCCACGGGCAGCCCGAGCCGCTCGGCGGCGAGCTTGCGCAGCGGCACGTCCCGCCAGCCGATGTTGGACGAGTTGACCGCCGTGCCGGTCGCCTCGTCCACCAGGCCGGGGACGGCGATCCCGGCGGCGGTGACGCCGGGCGCGCTCGCCGCCAGCTCGGCCGCGAACCCGATGATCGCCCGGACGACCGTGTCAGGCCCGTGCTCGCGCCCGGTGGGACGGCCCTCGGTGCGCAGGACCGTCCCGTCCGGCTCGATCAGCGCGCCCTTCATCGACGTCCCCCCGACGTCCAGGGCGACGACGGTCATTTGACGGAGCCCGCGGTGAGTCCGCCGACCAGGTACCGCTCGATAACGACAAATAGGATCACAACGGGCACGATAGCGATGACCGAGGTGGCGAAGAGAAACTGCCAGTGCGCCTGGTACTGCGTCACGAACGACGGCGCGACCACGGTCAGCGGCTTGCGGTCGGGGGAGACGGCCACGGTCAGCGCGACGATGAACTCGTTCCAGGCCGCGATGAACGTGTAGACGACGGCGGTGACCACGCCCGGCATCGAGATCGGCAGGGTCACGCGGGTGAGCGCGCCCATCCGGCCCGCGCCGTCCAGGAACGCCGCCTCCTCCAGCTCGCGCGGGATCGACGAGAAGTACCCGTGCAGGATCCACACGCAGAACGGCAGGTTGAACGCGGCGTTCACCAGGATCAGCGCGAGCAGCGTGTCGGTGAGGTTGAGCGCCACCATCTCCCGGTAGATGCCGATGACCAGCGCCGTCGGCGCGAACATCTGCGTCACCAGGACGAGCAGCAGGAACGCCCCGCGCCCCCGGAAGCGGTTGCGCGCCGTGTAGTACGCCGCGGGCAGCGCGCACAGGAGCGTCACCAGCGTGGACGCGACCGCGACCTCCAGCGACACCCCCAGCGCCTGCCCGACGCCGGTGCCCTTCCACACGTCCGCGTAGTTCGACCACTGCCAGTGGGACGGCACGTACGTGCCCGGCGAGTGCGTCAGGTCGGCCGGCGACTTCAGCGACGTGAGGAACATCTGCAGGTAGGGCAGCACGAACAGCAGCCCCACCATCCACCCGACGGCGGTCAGCAGGATCGTCCGCAACCGCACCGGCCGCCGCCTCCCCCGGGCCGGACGCCCCGGGGAGGCCGCCGCGGAGGTCCGTTCGCTCATCGGGTCTCCTCCCGCCAGCGCGAGAAGCGCAGGTACAGCAGCACCATGACCAGCACGAGCGCGAAGTTGACCACCGACATCGCCGCGGACTCGCCCACGTGCTGGTCGGAGAAGGCCAGCTTGTACATGAACGTGGTCGTGGTGTCGGTGTCGTTGCCCGGCCCGCCCCCGGTCATCTCGTAGATGATCGGGAACGAGTTGAACACGTTGATGACGTTGATGATCCCGGCGATGAGGATCGCCGGGCGCAGCAGCGGCAGCGTGATCTGGAAGTAGGACCGCCACGGGCCCGCGCCGTCCACCCGGGCCGCCTCGTACACGTCGGCCGGGATGGTCTGCAGCCCGGCGAGGATCACGAACGAGGTGAACGGCAGCGACACGAACACCGCCACCCACATCATCCAGAGCATCGCCTGGTGCGGGTCGCCCAGCCAGTTGTGCGGCTGGTCGATCACGTGCAGGTCGAGCAGCACCCGGTTGACCAGGCCGGAGAAGTTGTCCAGCATCCACTTCCAGATCAGCGCGGTCATCAGGACCGACGCCGCCCATGGCACGATGACCGCCCAGCGCACCACGCGGCGGCCGGGGAAGCGGGCGTTGAGCAGCTGGCCGAGCGCCAGCGACAACAGCAGCGTCACGACGACGACGCCCCCGACCCACAGCACCGTGCGGAGCAGGACCGGGACCAGGGCGTCCTCGTCGAACAGGTCGGAGTAGTTACCGGTCCCGTTCCAGCCCGAGGTCAGGCCGGACGAGGTGATCTTCTGCAGCGAGGTGCGGGCCATCTCCACGACGGGCCACAGCACCACGAAGGCGATGAGCAGGAGCGACGGGCCGAGCCACAGCAGGGGCGCGAGCTTGCGCAGCGCCCGCAGCGCGGCCGGGGACGCGGCCCCGGGGCGGGAGGCCCCGGGTGCCGCGTCCGGCGGGCTCACGTCGTCCGTGTGTTGGACGTCGTGCACGGCTCGATCAGCCGGCCTTCTCGGCGGTCTTCTGGATGTCGCCGAGGACGGCCTTCGGGTCCTTGCTCGCGACGGCCGTGCCGAGCTGCTGCTTCACCGCGCCCGCGACCGCGCTCCACGCGGGGTTGCTCGTCGGGGCGAACTTGCTGGTGGGCAGCGCGTCCACGAACTGCTTGAAGTACGGGTCGGCGCTCAGCGCGTCACCGGCGGACTTGGTCACCGGCAGGAAGTTCTCCAGCTTGAGGAACTTGCTGGTGTTGTCCTTGGTGTAGAAGAAGTCGAGGAACTTCCTCACGGCCTCCTTGTTCTTGCCGTCGTTCTTCTTGAACGCGGCGAGGACGTCCATGACGCCGAGCGTGTTGTGCGCGGTCCCGTCCTTGCTGGGCAGCGGGGCGATGCCGTAGTTCAGGTTCTTGTTGACCGGGTCGATGAACCCGGCGCGGGTGAACGGTCCGCCGATCGACATGCCGACCCGGCCCTGCGCGAACTGGTTGAACACCGTCTTGCGGTCGGTGCTCTCCGGGTTCGGCTGGGTCAGCCCGGACTTGTTGAGGTCCTTGAGGAAGTTCAGCGTGTCCACGTTGGCCTGCTGGTCGATCGCCCACTTCCCGGACGCGTCGACCCAGCCGCCGTTGTTGTTCATCGCCCAGGAGTAGAACTCGGCCTGCGCCTCCTCGGGCCCGAGCGGCAGGCCGTAGCCGATCGCCCCGCCCGCCTTGACCTTCTGCGCGTCGGCCTTCACGTCCGCCCACGTCTTGGGCGCGTCGTTGATGCCGGCCTTCTTGAACAGGTCCTTGTTGTAGAACATCAGCCGGGCGCTGGAGATGAACGGCAGCGCGTACTGCGTGCCGTTGTACTTGGCCTGGTCCACGAAGGTCGGGGAGAAGTCGCTCAGGGTGTTCGGCGACACCACGTCGGACGCCTGGTAGATCAGGCCGTCCCGCGCGAAGTCGGAGAACGCGTTGTAGTTCAGCACGTCGGGGACCTGCTTGGTCTGGACGTAGGTCTTCACCTTGGCGTCCATCTGCGTCCAGTCGACCATCTCCAGGTCGACCTTGTACCCCGAGTTCCTGGCCTCGAAGTCCTTGATCAGGCCGTCCCAGTAACCCTTGGTGTTGTCGTCGTAGATGGCCGCGACGAACTTGATCGTCTTGTCGGACCCGCCGTCGCTCGACGAGCTTCCCTTGCCGCAGCCGCTCGCGCCCACGGCGACCGTGAGACCCGCGGCGATGGCGACCGTGAGATGCCGTTTCATCTGGTCCCCGCCTTCTCCGCGCACATTGAAAGAATGTGCGCGGTACGAATGCCCTATGAGCAGAAACGCGCGTGGCCCGACGATAAGAGGTGGTCCGTACCAGTTCAAGAGTCCACTTACCCACGAGTCTCAACCGTTATCGGCTCTCTTGCCCTGGTCTGTGCTGGTACGTGCCGTACGCAGGACTGGTCCGGTCTCCGGCCGCCGTCCTCCCGGGGTTGCGGCCCGGCACCTAACCGCGATTGCGTCCCCGCCGCTGCCTCGAGCACCTCAGGTGAGCGCGGTGGCGTCCAGGATCCGGGAGAACACGAACGGTCGCAGGACGTCGTCCCGGCGCCACGTCCCGGCCGGAACGGCGTCCTCCATCCCCACGTGCGCGCGGGTCCTCATCCCGCACTCCGCCACGAGCGCCTCGGCCTCGTCGGGCGTCAGGAACGTCCGGTACGGCTCGCCGCTCTCCACGACCGCCTGGTCGGCGAACGCCCCGTACTCGCGCCCGATCCCGTCCCGCAGCCCGGGCGGGACCATGTAGTCCATGACGAGCTCGGCCCCGAGCCCGGCGACCGCGCGGACGGTAGTCTCAACAGTCGCCCGGGACAGATAAACACTCACCCCGAGCCACCCCACGAGCGTCCGCCGCCGGGGATCGAACCCCGCCGCCGCAAGCCTTTCGGCCAACCCGCCGCGCTCCAGATCGAGCGGGACGAATTCCAGCCCCTCCGGCACGGCGAGCCCCGCCGTCGAGATCAGCTCCCGTTTCCATGCCTGCGTGTCAGGGTGATCCACCTCGAATACCCGGACGTCCGAATTCCGGAAGGCGAACGTGTCGAGCCCCGCTCCGAGAAGCACGTACTGTTCGACTCCGGACGCCGCGATCCGGTCTTCGACGAAGCGGCTCCGCGTCACCCCGAGCGCCCGCGTCCCCCACAGGACGACATGGTCGCCATGCGCCCGGTGGTATCCGACCAGCTCGTCCGCCGCGTCCCCGAGCAGTGCCGCCACGACGTCGTCCCGCAGAATCGCCGGTTCCCCGTCCACCGCCAGGTGGGCCGCCCGCGCGGCCGCCACCATCATCGCCGTCCGGCTCGCCGTTCCGTCCCGCATCTCTCCGCCTCCCGAAAATCGTCCCGGCGGAGATGCTAAATCGCTGATGTGGGCGATTAAAGCAATCATAGCAGTCGAAAATAAATTCCCGATAACCATTGAAAGGCAATTCGGGGCGGTGTTGGAGTCGCCCCGGAGCCGGTGCGGTGTCGCGGGGCCGGGGGCGACGGATTCGGAACCCGCCGCGTCGAAGGACGCGTCCGGGCTGCCCGCATGTGGCCGGAGTGACGGGTTTGTTGATCTTGAAGACTGCTTACATATCCGGACAAAGGTGCTGGGCCGTCCGGCGTCGCACCGTGCCCGGACCAACCCTGGGGGCTGATCGGCGTGGCGGCTCGCACCGACGGAGGCGAGTGGCCCGGCTCCCCGGACTTCGCGGCGGGCCTCGCGGCGCTGCGGGAGTCCGGCTGGCGGCCGACCCCGTTCCGCCAGTTCATCCTGAAGGTCCACAGTCGCTGCAACCTGGCGTGCGACTACTGCTACGTCTACGAGATGGCCGACCAGGGGTGGCGGGAACAGCCCCGGAGGATGAGCGGCGCGGTCGTGGACGCCACCGCGCGGCGGATCGGCGAACACGTCCGCGCGCACGGGCTGACCGACATCGAGGTGATCCTGCACGGCGGTGAACCGCTGCTCGCCGGGCCCGACCTGATCCGGCACGCGGTCGTGGCCGTCCGTCAGGAGGTCGGAGCTCGCGCGCGCGTGCGGGTGGGCGTCCAGACGAACGGCGTCCTGCTGGACGAAACGTTCCTGGCCCTCTTCGACGAGCTGGACATCCGGGTCAGCGTCAGCCTGGACGGCGACGAACGCGGTCACGACCGGCACCGGCTGCACGCGAACGGCCGGGGCAGCTACGCGCAGACGGCCGCCGGACTCGAAAGGCTCACGGCCGAGCCGTACCGCCACCTGTTCGGCGGCCTCCTCGCCACGATCGACCTCGCGAACCCGCCCGTCGAGACCTACGAGGCGCTGCTCCGGTTCCGTCCGCCCGCCGTCGACTTCCTGCTTCCGCACGGCAACTGGGACACTCCGCCGCCGGGACGCGACCCCGCCGCCCCGGACGCCCCCTACGGCGACTGGCTGACCGCCGTCTTCGACCGCTGGACGGCCGCGCCGCGCCGGGAGACGCACGTCCGGCTGTTCCGCGAGCTCATCGCGCTGAGCCTGGGCCGTCCGTCCGCGAGCGAGATGGTCGGGCTGTCCCCGGCCGCGATGGTCGTGGTCGAGACGGACGGCACGGTCGAGCAGGTCGACACGCTCAAGTCCGCCTACGAGGGCGCCGCCGCGACCGGCCTGCACGTCGGCCGGGACGGCTTCGACGCCGCGCTCGCCCTGCCCTCGACCGCCGCCCGGCAGATCGGCGCGGACGCCCTGTCCGCGACCTGCCGCGCCTGCCGGGTCGGGCGGATCTGCGGCGGCGGCCAATACGTCCACAGGTACCGGGCGGGCAGCGGCTTCCAGAACCCGTCCGTCTACTGCCGCGACCTGTTCCGGCTGGTCAGCCACGTCCGCGACGCCGTCGCCCGCGACCTCGCGCGCGCGAAGGACGAGGCCGCGAGAGCCGGACGAGCGCGGACCCGACAAGCGCAGGTGGGAGACGCACGGACGAGGAGCGAACCGATGCGGCCGGAACTGAAACGCCTGTCCCTCCCCGAGAAGGTCTTCGCGGGTCTCGCCCAAGGCGGCGGCGGGGCCTACGCCGTGGACGAGCTGTGGCGCGTTCAGCGGTCCAAACGCCTGCTGCTCCTGCGCTGGGTGCGCGAGGCCGCCAGGTCACGCGACCCCGGACGCGAGGCCCGCGCGCGCCAGGCGTACGCGCTGCTCGCCGACATCCAGGGCCGCGCGCCGGACGCCGTCCGCGTCGTCCTCGACCACCCGTCCGTCGGCGTCTGGGCGCACGCCGTCGCCTCCGCGGGCGCCGACACCGACCCGATCGGCGCGCTGGCCGCCGCCGCGGCGATCCACGCCCGCGACCCGCGTCCGGTCGAGGTCGCCGGCGGCCCGGACGGCCTGTTCCTGCCGTCCCTCGGCATGGCCGTCCCCTTCGCCGGGCCCGGCGTCGTCCGCGCCGCCCCCGAGGGCCCGGTCACGATCTCGTCCGGCGCGGGCACGACCGTCCTGCCCGGCGAGGACCCGCACCGCGACGCCCCCGGCTGGCACGGCCTGCGCACGCTCGAGGCCGAGTACCACGGCATGGCCCTGCGCCTCCTCCTGGACGACTGCGACCCCCTCCGCTCCGTCGGCGGCGACCCGATGCCGCGCCTCACCCCCGAGGAGACCGAGCAGTGGCGGGACATCCTGCGCGGAGCGTGGCGCCTGCTCGTCCGCCGCCACTGGACGATCGCCGAGGAGGCGGCCCGCACCCTCCGCGTCCTCACCCCCATCGCCCCTTCGGAGCGGGGAATGAGCAGTGCCACCGCCCACGAGGCTTTCGGCGTCGTGTTTACGTCTTTACCGCAGGACGAACGGGACCTCGCCGTGGCCTTCGCCCACGAAGTTCAGCACGCGAAACTCGGTGCGTTGAACGACGCGATCCCCCTCGCCAAGGCGGACGATGGCGGTCTTCACTACGCGCCCTGGCGAGACGACCCGCGCCCGGCGGCCGGACTGCTCACCGGCGCGTACGCGCACCTCGGCGTCGCCGGATTCTGGCGCAGGCAGCGCCACCACGAGCACGGTGCCGCAGCGTTGCACGCACACACCGAGTTCGCGCGGTGGCGTGACGCGTCTGCGCTGGTCACCGGTGTTCTCATACGCAGCGGCAGGCTGACCGCTGAGGGCGAGCGGTTCGTCGCCGAGATGGACCGTACGTTGCGCGCATGGCGGCGCGAACCCGTCCCGACTGCGGCGCTCGACCTCGCTCGCGCCATCGCGGCCCGGCATCGCGAGCGTTGGCGGGGGCGGCACGGCGACCTCCGCCCGCTGTTCTAGGCCGGTGGCGCTGCCTGACTCGCCGGACAGTGCAGCCTAGATTGGTGGCGGGTCGAAGTCGCAGTCCAGGTGGCGTCGCTCGGCTGCGACGACCGCGTCTGGGTGGTTGAGGCCGAGCACCCGCGCGTACCGGTGGATCGTGTCCTCGTACAACTCCTCGCCCTCCTGCTGGAGGGCGTCGTTTCGCTGCTCTCGGCCCTCGCGCTCCAGATCGGCTGAGAGGTTCGCGGCGCACGCCAGCGTCATGAAATGGTCCGTGCCGAGCAGTGACCGCAGCCGCCGCATCGTGTCCCGGCCAAGCGCGATCGCGCTGTCGAGGTCGCCCAGGTCAGCGAGGTCACTGGCGAGGTTGGTGGCGATGGTCAGTGAATAGTGATGGTCGCGGCCGAGCCTGGCTTCCAGTCCGTCAAGGGCCTTCTCATTAACTGACCGAGCCGTCGTCGTCTCACCGCGGACCCGGTGCAGCAGCGCCAGGTTTCCTTGGACGCCGAAGACGTAGGGGTGCGTTGGACCGAACATGTCCGGGTAGAGGTCGGCGACGCTCTTTGCCAACTTCAGCGCCTCATCTTGTGTGTTCACGGTCCGGTAGGTGTTCGCCAGATTGGTCGCCGACGCGAGCGTGTCAGGGTGGATCGGGCCGAATACGCGCAGGCACCGGTCATGGGTTTCCCTGGCGAGCTCCAACGCCTCCTGGTAGCGGCCGGCGCGGCGCCTGGCGATCGCAAGGTCGGTGGACGCGCGGACCGTCACCGCGTGCTCCAGCCCGAGTTGTTCGGTGGCGAGGGCGAGCGCGTCCTCGCCGAAGTCCATCGCGTCCCGGAAATCCCCGAGGAGCCGGACGGCTCGGGCGAGACCGTTCAGCCGCAGGGCCTCCTCCATGGCGCTCACGCCCTGGGGACGTGGCCGTCCGGAGGACGCCCGGTAGCAGCGTTCCTGGAGATCTCGCGCCTTCACGTAGTCGCTGACCAGGCCATGGTCGAGCGCCAGATTGTTCATCGCGCGGAGGGTGCGGAAGTGGCCCGGTCCGAAGAAGCGCTCATGCTCGCGTAGCGAGAGCTCACCCTGTTCCTGCCCTTGTCGGAAGTCGCCGCGGGCGCGCAGGTCGGCACCGCTGCTGTCGATCACGGCGAGTAGCAGGTCGCGGAACGCGTCGTCGTCACGGCCACTGGCCCGCATGGTGCGTAGAGCTTCCTGGTTGATCATGTATGCCTCGGCGTACTGACCCCGTTCCCGGATGAGAATGGCGCGCAGACGCTGTGCTGCCAGGACGTCGGGATCGTCCGGCGGCGAGGTTAGCCGCCAATGGTCTTGAACCCGTTTGGTAAAGCTGGCTCCGCCTGCCTGATCACTCGACACGTACAGGTAGCGCGCGAACGCCAGGATCATCGCGCGAACCCTTGGATCAGTGCTGTCGATAGCAGCAGTCGGGTGAATATGGCCGTAAAGGGCGCCGAAATCCCGCCAGGACTCGGTCTGGTCGGGGTCCTTGGGGGTCGCTTCGGCGAGCAGCAGGTGGACGTCCGAGAGATAGCGTGCCTTGTCCTCCGTTGACAATGCGTTGCGGACGAGACCCTGAATAAGTCGGTGCATCTGGATCGTGCGGTTGTCTCCTTCGATCTCCACCCGTACTAGGGCGTACCTGCGCAGGCCCGCGATGGCACGGCTGGTCTCGATGGAGTCGGCAAGGATCTCTGCCAACTCAGGCGACACGCCTTTGGGAGCGGCTCGAAAGACGTCTCGCGGGAAAGGTTCCGGTCCGAAGAAAGCGCAGCAGCGCAACAGCGAGACAGCGTTCGGATAGTTCCGTTCCAGCTCCTCTACCGCAAGCCGCCACGCTGCCGTCATTGGACGCGGATATTCGCTCGCTTCGCCTTCCAGAAGGAGGTCGCCGATCCGGTCGTGGAGCAGGGAGAGGTAATCCCTCACCGACATCGCGGACTCCTGTAGGAGCGACGCCGCCTGCTCCAACGCGAGCGGGAGATCGCCGAGTTCGTCGGCGAGGCGGGAGGCGTCCTCGTCAACGAGCGCGCCGGGCAGCCGCCGACTGAGGAACTCGACGCTCTCCACTCGGGAGAAGACGTCCACCTCGACTGTGGCGACGCGCCCGCGCCCTTTCCAGTTGGGATTACGGGAGGTGATGAGGACGTCGCCGGGGCCCTGAGGTACGAATGAGTAGATGTCCTCCGGTTCGTCTGCGTTGTCGAAGATCAGCAGCCAGCGGCCATAAGGTTCTCCACGTTCCAGGGCTTGACGGACCGAGTTGGCGGCCTCCTCCACGCCGACCTTGTTGGCGGGCGGCAGGCCCAGGTGAGGTGCAAGCCCGGCGAGTGAGGCGCGGACGAGGCTCTCCTGCGCGGACGGAATCCACCAGACGAGCTGGTATTGGGAGCGGAAGCGGTGGGCGTACTCAATCGCGAGCTGCGTCTTGCCGACTCCGGCCATCCCGTGTAGGGCATATGGCACTACCGCTGCGGCGACATTATTACTGATGCTCTCCCGTAGGGAGGACAGCAAATCCTTGCGCCCGGTAAAATTGTGGTTGCGTGCGGGAACCTTGGTGCCCCAGATGCGCGGGACTCCTGCGGTTATCGGGGTGGCGTCGATGGAATCCTTCACGCGGCTCGCCTCCGCACGTGGTCGCACCACTGATCTCGCTTCGCATCCTATGCCGCCAGAGGCTGCCCGGCCACGGCGCCGGTCTCACCTGATTGGTCAGGTGAGACTATGGTGAAGGGCGCATGGTCTCTCGCGCAATGCAGGGTGGCAATGCCGGACAGCATAATGGCGCGATGTGGTCAGGTTGCCCCACGGCCTGCAGGGAACATGCAGAATCACAGATGAGCCCCGACCGCCGGAGCAAGGAGTCTTCCGATGCGCGACGAGGTGGATTTCCGCAGCGACCTGCCGGATCTCTCCGGGGCTTCCCTGGAGGAGCTGAGCGGCCTGGGCGGGACGGTTCTCGCCGAAGAAATCGAGACCCTGCTCAAGCCTGTGCGCAAGCCGGCGGTGGTGTGCGCGAACTTCAGCGCCTACCTCGGCGACGAGTGACGCGCCCGATCCGTGATATCGAGCTGGGCTCCGACAGTTAGAAGGACGTCGGGCGAGGGAGTGGGCGACGTGGAGAAGCTCACGTCCCGCCACGACCCAAACCCCTATCCGGGGCGAAGGCCGTTCACCGATGCTGAGGGACACCGATTCTTCGGCCGTGCCCAGGAGTCACAGAGACTCGCCGATCTCTGGACGCACCGTCCCGTCACGGTGCTGCGCGGGCCGAGCGGCTGTGGCCGGACCTCACTGATCAACGCAGGTGTGATCCCGCTCCTGCGAGACACCCGGCACGACCTCGTCCCCGTCGCGGACGTCGGCCCCTTGGCCGTCCCGCCGCAGGGACGGGTCCTGCCGAACGCGGCGTTTCCGGAGTCTGATCCGTATTTGCTGGCGCTGCTCGCCGCGTGGCGGGAGGAGCCCGGCGAGACCATTCCCGTGGCCGCGTTCCCGCACCAGACCAAGCGACGCGGCCGGTTCGGCGAACGGCGTCCGACCCTGTTCGCGATCGACTGCGCCGAACGCTGGTTCACCGGCCGCGTACTGTTCCGCCAACAGACCGGCCTTCATGAAGTCCTCGCGACCGTGGCAGCCGATCCGAGCGTCCGGCTGCTGCTCTCCGCCCGGGAGGAGGGGGCCGACCACCTGATCGACGCCGTCGCCCGGCACGACCTGCCGGTCGCGGAGATGCGCCTCGGGCCGCTCACCTGGAGCGGGGCCCTGACCGCCGTGGCGGAACCCGCGCAGCGGGCGGGCCGCCCGTTCGAGGACGGCGCGGCCGAACGCCTGGTGGACGAGCTGAGCGCCGGGCACGAGGACGCGCTCGTGGAACCGGTGCTCCTCCAGGCCGCGTGCCGAACCCTCTGGGGCCGCCTCGCCGACACCGACGAGACCATCCCCGGACGCCTGCTCCCCAACCTGGACGACATCCTCGCCGACCTGTGCACCGCGACCGTCGACAGCGTCACGGACGACCTGGACGCCGCAGCCCGTTCCGCGGGCGCGATCTCCGAAACCGAGTGGCGGACGCTCAGGACGTGGGAGCACGCGCCCGAGGAGGTCGCGCGCCGGGCCGCCGAGATCCCGTCGGATCCCAAGGACGCCGCGGCTCCCGCCAGAGAGCGGGCACGGGGCCGCCCCGCCTCGTCCGCCGCCGCGCGGCACCTGCTCAGGGAGGCGCACCTGGTGCGGAGCGTCCGCACCGGCGACACCTCGACGACCGGCGACACCATCACGACCGGTGACACCGTGCCGTCCGGCGACTCCGTGACGGACGTCCTGCAGCATCCCGACCTCGCCCTCGCCCTCGAACGGCTGGGGGAGCGGCCGAGGCGCAGCAGGTACCACACCGGCCCCTGGCATCGCCTGCGCGCGGCCGAGGCGGCGCTGGCCGCCGGGCAGGCGCTGCTCGCGCGGGGACTCGCCGGGTCGGCCGCGGGGGACCCGGGCACCGACGCCGGATTCCAGGCGGACGTGCAGACCGTCCTCGGCAACATCGCCTACCTGCACGGACGCTACGACGAGGCGGCCCGCTGCCACCAGCGCGCGGGCGAGCTCCTCCAGACGATCGAGGACAGCGCGGCCGTCGTCCGGCAGCTCGCGGCCGAGGGCTGGTCGCGGTTCGCCGCCGGTGACGTCGAACGCGGCGTCGCGCTGCTGCGCAGCGGGGCCGACCTGGCCCCCGGCGACGCGTCCGTCCAGGTCGGGCTGGGCCGGATGCTGTGGCGGGCCGGACGTCCCGAGGCGGCGCTCGCGGTGCTCAGCGGCGTGCTCAACCGGCACGGCGACGTCCACGAGGCCCTGGAGATCCGCGGTGAGATCCGCGCCGACCGGGGCGAGTCGGAGTCGGCGCTGCGCGACCTGGACCGGCTCGGCCGGTCCGCCGACCCCGCCGCCCGCGCGGCCCGCGCGCTGGCGCTCGCGCGCCGGGGCCGCCTGGACGCGGCCCGCGCGGAGATCGGCGAGGTCGTCGTGGCGGGCGCGGAGAGCGGCCCGGCGCTGTACCGCGCGGCGCAGGTCGAGCTGATGACCGGCGACACCGGAACGGCCACCGACCTCGCGACCCGCGCGGTCGAGGCCCGGCACCCGCCGCTGCCCGAGCACCTGCGCGCCGAGGCCTGGCGTCTGCTGGCGGACGTGTGAGGAACCCCGGACGCCGGGTCCGGGGAGTGTGGCATGTGACGCTGAGCGCCGTCCGCCCCGGACGGAGGATCAAGGCATGGGGTCCACTGCCACCGCGCTGGTGACGGGCGGGACGGCCGTCCTCACCGGAACGCTCACCGCGGTCGTCGGCGTCGTCACGGCCCGCCTGGGTCATGCCTACGAGCGTCGCCGCGCGGCCGACGCCCGGCGTGACGAGCAGTCCGACGCCGCCGACCAGCGCGTCCGCGAGGCCCTGCGGAGCATGGACAACGCCGTCGTCGACCTCGGGGTGACTGTCCGCCTCTGCGAACGCCTGCGTTCCCTCGGAGCCCTCGGCGAGGACGAGGAGCTGGCGGGCGGACGCCGCGTCTCCTCCGAGTACCGGACGGCCGTCCGCGAGATCCAGGGCTTCCTCGACGCCGTCGGCCACAGGACGGACCTGGTGAAACCGGTGGACGCCCTGCGCGCCGAGGTTCGCAGGGCCTGGCTGCACGGTCTCGGTGACGCCGGGAAGCAGGACCCGCGCAGCGCCGGTGCCGTGGACGAGGAACTCCAGCGCCGCATGAGCGACATAGGACGCACCCTCACGGAACCGTCCCCGACAGGTTCGTCCCTCATACCCGAGCGGGCACGGCCGCCTTCCGTACCGTCCCGTGACGGAGCCGCCGCCGAAGCCGGAGGACGCGCGCCCGCCGGGCCGCCCAGAGCAGGACGCCGGTGGCGGCGATGGCGATCGGGACCGCCCACGCGACGGCGAGAGCGCCCACCGCGGTGATGGCGACCCCGCCGCACATCGTGCCGATGGGCGCGATCCCGAGGGTCACGAACCGGTTCGTCCCGGCGACGCGTCCACGCAGCTCAGGAGGGGTGCGGCTGGCCTGGTAGGTCGACAACGCGATGTTCAGCCGCGCCCCCACGAACCCGACGCCGCCCCACGCGACCATCCAGACGCCGGCCCAGGGGAAGACCGCGAGCAGCGTGGTCATCCCGAGCCAGGCCCACATGCACAGCTTGACGAGCTTGATCGGACGGCGTCCGAAACGGCGTCGCCGCGTGACCGCCACATATCCGGAGACGAACGACCCGCCTAAGCCGGGCGCGGCGAGCAGCACCCCTGCCATCGCGAGCGGAAGGCCCGCCTCACGCGCGCGCACGACCAGAAGCAAGGTGACGACCTGGAACAGCAGATTCGTGGCCGTGCACGCGATCAGCGTCGAGCGCAGGAACCTGTACCGCCACAGCCACGTCAACCCCTCCAGCATCTCGGCGACGAGCGACCCGCCTCGCTGGAGCTCGGATCGCACCCTGGACGCATCGGTCGGCCCATCGGCGCGCAGCGGACGGGCATGGTTCCAGCGCCCCCGGAGCCCGGCGGACCGCAGCGTCAGGATCGCCGCCGTGGACGCCAGCCCGAACAGGGCGTCCGCGGCGTACGGGAAGCCGGTGCCCGCCGCGTGCAGGACGCCGCCCAGGGGCCGTCCGAGCAGCATCGCGCCGTTCGCCCGCCCCTCGTTCTGCGCCATCGCCCGCTGGAAGTGCTCCGCCGGGACGACGCTCGGGACGGCGGTCACCTCGGCGACGTTGTAGAAGGTCGTGCACGTCCCGCTGACGAGCGCGGCGACGATCAGGACGGGCGGCCGGAACACCCCGGCGGCGAGGGTCAGCACGACCGCCAGCGACACCAGCGTCCGGACGGTCTGGCTGAGCAGCATCGTCCACCAGTGGTCCAGCCGGTCCACCAGCATTCCGGCGGGAATGTGCAGCAGCAGGCTCGGAACCGTCCCGGCCGCAACGACATAACTGACAAAAGTAGGCGATCTGGTAAGCGTGAAGGCGAGCAGAGGCGCCGCGGTGGTGACGCTCATCGCGCCGAGCAGGGAGGCCGCCGAACCCGTCCAGAGCAGGCCGAACCGGAAACGCCAGCCGTCCGGTTCCTTCGCCATCTGTGTCGCCCAAGAAGAAGGGACCGTGCAGGTCAACAAGGTGGTACGGATGAGCGCGCGCAGACGGCCAGATCAAAAAGCCGCGCGTGGTCGGCCCAACAGAAGCTCAGCCTAGAGGGTGCCCGGTATTGCGCTCACCAAGGGTGAAGTAGAGGCCGGAAAATGTAACTCTGGGGTATTTCACGGATGGGGGTGATCCATGGGATGGAGGGGTTCGGCCGCCGGGAGCAGCAGGGTGAAGATGGGCGGGGAGGGACGGCGGAGGACGAGGCGTCCGCCCTCGGCCTCGGCGAGGGAGCGGGCGAGGGCGAGGCCGATTCCGTGCCCCTCGGCGGACGCCGAGCTCCGGCGGGCGAAGATGTCCTCGGCGTCGTCGGTGACGCCCGGCCCCTCGTCGGAGACGTCGATGGCGAGGCCGCCGCCGATGTCGCTGGCCTCGACGGTGATGCGCCCCGCGCCGTGCGAGATGGCGTTGTCGACCAGGACGTCCAGGATCTGCCGGACCGCCGACGCCTTGACGTGCAGCTCCGGCAGCGGGTCGTGGGCGGTGACCGACAGCGGGCGGTCGACCCCCGTCAGGGTCGCCGACCAGCGGGAACGCAGCCCGCCGAGCAGCTCGGGGACGTCCAGGACCTCGGCGTCGGGACCGGCGTCGCGGGCCAGGCGGAGCAGGTCGTCGATGATGTCACGCAGGTGCTCGCCGCGCCGGACGGCCGCGCGGATCGCCGCGGTCAGGTCCGCCCCCGGACGCTCCAGCGCGGACTCCAGCCCCAGCAGCAGGCCGGTCAGCGGGGTGCGGAGCTGGTGCGACACGTCCGCGCTGAAGGCCCGCTCGCGGTCCAGCATCGAGCCGAGGTGGCGGGCGGTGACCTCCAGCGCGCGGCCCGCCTCGTCCGCCTCCCGCACCCCGGACGGCTCGGCGCGCACGGTGAAGTCGCCGTCGCCCAGCGCCTGGGCGGCGCGCGTCAGCCGCTCCAGCGGCCGCGCGAGGCGGCGCGACTGGTAGAACGCCGCCGCCGCGGCCAGCCCGACGACCACCACGGCGAACACCCCCATCAGCAGCCAGGACCGGTCGCGCCGGTCGTGCACCTCGTCCTGCGGCATGCCGACGCGGGCGATCGAGGTCACGCCCACCTCGGACGGGATGGGCGCGACGACCGTGAGGGTGCCGCCCTCGACCGACTCGTGCAGCCGTCCGTTGGCCGCCTCGGACGCCAGCGGCGAGACGTCCGGGCCGTCCCCGACGATGCGGCTGCCGTCGACCCGGTAGATCCCGACGACCAGGCGTTCGTTCAGCCCGGCGGGCTTGGTGAACGGACGGGGGTTGTGCGCCTCGTCGTCCGGCGCGGTCGCGGCGACCCGGGTGGCGTCCCGCTCCAGCTTGGTGATCGCCTCGCTGTGGTACAGCCGGTCGACGGCGACGGCGAGCAGCAGCGCGAGCACGAGGACGGCGATGGAGGTGATGCCCACGATGGTGACCAGGAGCTGGCGGCGCAGCGGCGTGCTCGCGGCGCCGGCCGGGTTCCGGACCGGCATCGGCATCCCCCTCTCACCTGGGCACCGGTGGTGACCGGAGGATATCCGGGCGGGTTCGCGGCGAAGGTAAACGCCACCATAACCACCGTTGGAAGGACTTCTCACCCGTAGGGGACTAGCCTGGTCCGGCGAAACGGCGACGGAACGTGCCCGGGAGGTCACATGCGCAAGGTGCTCGTAGGGGTCCTCGCCCTGGTGCTGCTGGCCTCGCTGGGCATCGGGCACGCCGCCCGGTCGCCCCTGTCCAGCGCCTGCCAGGCCGAGCCGCACAGCGGCGGGCGGCTGTCCAAGGTCGTCGACACCGTCAGCGACACCCTGCAGATGACCGAACGCAACACCTACTGCCACCCGGAGCGCGGCGGCGTCAGCCGCCCGGTGCCCGGATCCGGCCACGACGCGCCCGCGTAGGACGACCCGGAGCGCGCAGGTGACCACCGAGCCGTCCGAGACCCCGCCGGGGCCGGGCGGACGCGCGGCGTCCGGGGATCTCGCGTTGACCGGGGACCTCATGTTGACCGGGGTGAACGCCCGGTACGGGTGTGAACGTCACGCTAACCTAGCCGCCCCTACGCTAGGTGGCATGGCGGGACCATACGTGCTCGTCGTGGAAGACGACGAGGTCATCGGCACCGAGCTGGGCGAGGCCCTGGCCGCGCAGGGATACGAGCCCGGCTGGGCGACCACGGGGAAGGACGCGCTCGAGCGCGTCTCCGTGCGCGCCCCCGACCTGATCCTGCTCGATCTCGGCCTGCCGGACATGGAGGGCGTCACCCTCTGCCGGCGGCTGCGCTCGGTCCTCACCGACACGGTCATCGTCGTCCTCACGGCCCGCACCCAGGAGTTCGAGGTCGTCGTGGCGCTGGACGCGGGCGCCGACGACTACCTGACCAAGCCGTTCCGGCTCACCGAGCTGATGGCCCGGCTCCGCGCCCACCTGCGGCGCAGCAACGCGTCCCGGGCGGACGAGCGGTTCGTCGGGTCCGGCAGCCTGAACCTGGACCTGGCCGCCCGCCGGGCCACCTTCGACGGCTCCGAGATCGCGCTGCGGCCGAAGGAGTTCGACCTGCTGGCCTGCCTGGTGTCCCGGGCGGGCGAGGTGGTGACCCGCGAGGAGCTCATCGACCAGGTCTGGGACGTCAACTGGTTCGGCCCCACCAAGACCCTGGACGTGCACATCTCCGCGCTGCGCCGCAAGCTCGCGCAGCACGGCGCCGACCCGCGCGCGATCACCACGCTGCGAGGCCGCGGCTACCGCTACGAACCCGCCTGACGTCCGGTTCGGACGGGGGCCGGGCGCGCGGGTCAGTTCTTCCGGGCCACCGCGCAGTACCCGGCGACGTTGTCGGCGCCCTCGAACGCCGAGCGCCACCGCGTCATCGACACCACGCCCGGCTCCAGGACGTCCAGCCCCTCGAGGAACGAGGCGACCTCGTCCCGGGACCGGGGCCGCATCGGGTTCGCGGACTTGGCGTTCCAGTCGCTCTGCGCCTCGGCCTGCGCGGACGGGTCGGGGTCGAAGTCCAGCGTGGAGTGCGTGAGGACCAGGTGGCTGCCGGACGGCACCGCGTCCAGCAGCGTCCGGACGATCGCGTGCGCGTCGCCCATGTCGTGGACGAAGTGCAGGATCCCCAGCAGCATGATCGCGACAGGACGGTCGAAGTCGAGCGTCTTGGCCGCCCGCTCCAGGATGGACTCCGGGTCGCGCAGATCGGCCTCGATGTAGTCGCACGCGCCCTCGGCCGTGCTGGTCAGCAGGGCGCGCGCGTGCACGAGGACGAGCGGGTCGTTGTCGACGTACACGATCCGCGTCTCGGGCGCGATGCCCTGCGCGACCTCGTGGGTGTTGTCCATCGTCGGCAGGCCCGTCCCGATGTCGAGGAACTGCCGGATCCCGAGGTCGGCGACCAGGTGCCGGACGGCCCGCCCGAGGAACGCCCGGTCGGCCCGGGCGATCGCCAGGATCGCGGGGAACGTCGCGATGAACCGTTCCGCGGCCTCCCGGTCGACCTCGTAGTTGTCGTTGCCGCCGAGCAGGTAGTTCCACACCCGCGCCGAATGCGGCACCGACGAGTCGATCCGCGAACCCCCGACGTCAGAGCCGCCCACGACAACTCCCTTCACCCACGAATGTTCCCGCCCACATTAGTGCGTCGGCCGCGTGCCGTCCGACTTTCGAGTTCCGCTGGACGAAAAGCCCCGCGAGGATTTCCCCGCCACGCCTTCCCAGCGTCACCGGAGAACCCCCATGATGGACGGCATGCAGCGGCCAACGGACGAAGAGTGGATCAGGATCGCCGGGTGGGAGAACGTCCCCGGCGCCCCGCGCCCGGCCGACGCCGTCCACGCTTGACTGCGTGACCGCGGCGTCTTCTCGATCCCGTTCGAGGAACACGAGATCCGCGTCGATCTGGCCTGCGGCCCCGACGAGACCGGCCGCTGGCACGGCTGGATCACCCTCAGGCTGAGCGCTTCCGCCCTGCGTGAGCTGGGACTTCACCCCGACCAGCCACCGGCGCGCCACCTCGGTCCCGAGCCGCCCGCGTGGTGGACCAGGACCGGCCGCGTCACCCGCCGCCACGGCGGAAGACGCCACCGCCGGAAATGACGTCACCGAAAGTGACGGCCCGGAAAAACCTTTCGCCCTCACGCTGAGTCAACGGTTAGTTTCGTGTCGGCCCGAAACAGTCGATCAGGTAGGGAGGGCCTTCCCCATGCTCACCACGAACCGTTACCAGTCCACCGTCAGGAACATCGGGGTCATGGCCCATATCGACGCGGGCAAGACCACGACCACGGAACGTATTCTCTTCTACACCGGCGTTTCCCACCGCGTCGGCGAGGTCCACGACGGCGCGGCCGTCACCGACTTCATGAAACAGGAACGCGACCGCGGCATCACCATCGCCTCGGCCGCCGTCTCCTGCCACTGGACGCTGGACGGCGTCCGCCACACGGTCAACCTCATCGACACGCCCGGCCATGTCGACTTCACCATCGAGGTCGAGCGCTGCCTGCGCGTCCTGGACGGCGCGGTCGCGGTGTTCGACGGCGTCGCCGGGGTCGAGCCGCAGTCGGAGACGGTGTGGCGGCAGGCCGACCGGCACGGCGTCCCCCGCGTCTGCTTCGTCAACAAGCTCGACCGCGTGGGCGCCGACCACGAGCGCTGCGTCGCCATGATCGCCGATCGTCTCGGCGCGGTGCCGCTGCCCGTCCAGCTGCCTCTCGGAACGGGCCCCGGCCTGCGCGGAGTGATCGACCTGATCACGATGAGGGCCCTGGTCTGGCCCGCGGACGCCGAGCCGGGCGACGCCTACGAGACGACCGTCGTCCCGTCCTCGCACGCGGACCGGGCGGCCCGGTGGCGCGCCCGTCTCCTGGAGACGCTGGCCGATCACGACGAGGTGTTCACGGAGGTCTATCTCAACGGTGAGCCGTCCGCCGACGACGTCCACGCGGCGATCCGCCGCCTCACGCTCGCGAACGCGGCGACGCCCGTCCTGTGCGGGAGCGCGTTCAAGAACAAGGGCGTGCAGCCGCTCCTGGACGCCGTCGTCCGCTACCTGCCCTCTCCCGAGGCCGCCGGGGACGACCCGTTCAGCGCCCTGGCGTTCAAGGTCACGACCGACCCGCACGTCGGCGCGCTGATCTTCGTCCGCCTCTACGCGGGACGGCTCGTCCGGGGCCAGGCCGTGCTGAACCCCCGGCACGGACGGCGGGAACGCGTCGCCCAGATCTTCCGGATCCGGGCCGACCGGCGCGAGGAGGTCACCGAGGCGGTCGCGGGCGACATCGTCGCCGTCCGCGGCCTCCGCGAGACCACGACCGGCGACACCGTGTGCGACCCGGCGCACCCGGTCGAGCTGGCCCCGATCGAGTTCCCGGCGCCCGTCCTGGAGCTGGCCGTCGAGCCTCGAACGCACGCCGACCAGGAGAGACTGGCCACCGCGCTGCGCGTGCTGACCCTGGAGGACCCGTCCTTCAAGGTCCGCGCCGACCCGCGCACCGGCCAGACCCTGATCGGCGGGATGGGCGAACTGCACCTCGAGGTCCAGGTCACCCGCCTGGCGGACGACTTCGGCGTCGAGACCAACGTCGGCCGACCGAGGGTCGCCTACCGCGAGACGATCACCCGCGAGGCCACGGCCCGCCTGACCTGGAAGAAGCAGACCGGAGGCAAGGGCCAGTACGCCCAGGTCGAACTACGCATCGAACCGATCACCGAAGGAGACGCGACCTATGAGTTCGTCAACCGCGTGACGGGCGGACGCGTCCCGAGGGAGTACGTCCCGGCCGTCGACGAGGGCTGCCAGGAGGCCATGCGCACGGGCATCCTGCACGGCCACGAGATGACCGGCGTCCGCGTGACCCTCCTGGACGGCGACTTCCACAACGTCGACTCGTCCGAACTGGCCTTCCGCATCGCCGCGTCCAAGGCTTTCCGCGAGGCCGCCCAGAACGCGTCCCCGGTCCTCCTGGAACCCGTCATGGCCGTCGAGATCACCACCCCCGACGACCACACCGGCGACGTGATCGGCGACCTCGGCGCCCGCCGAGGCCGCGTCCGAGCCCTGACCGACGACCGCGGAACCCGAACCATCGAAGCCGAGATCCCCTTGGCCGAAATGTTCGGCTACGTGGCCACCCTCCGCACCCTCACCCAGGGCCGAGCCACCTACACCATGCACCTCCACACCTACGCCCAAGCCCCGAGCAACTAACCCCACCCGATACCCGTGAGGCGGCGGCGCTCGCGCCAAACGGCGCGAGCGCCGCCGTCGTTGATCCCAAGCGGTCAGGTTCGGCGAGAAAGTCTGGAGCGATCCCAAGGGCCCAGGGGCGACCGCCATCTCTCTCTTGTAACTTAGGGTGGTCACTTCAACACGGGGAGAGATTCATGGCACGTCGTACCGGCGCCTTGGTCGCCGTCGTCGCAGCAGCGCTCACTCAGACCGTCTCAACCCCCGCGTCGGCTCAGGCGGCTGAGCCCGGCCCCAAGGCCGCCGAGACCATCACCTGCGATTCGCTCGGCGTGGACGGTACGAACGTCCACGGGCAGATCTGCAACACCACCCACTGGGGTCCGCTCTCGAACGTCACCCTCAAAGACCGCAACCAGAGGTCGTACTCCTGTAAGACCGGCCGGGCCGAAGGCAGCCTCCGGGCCGATGGCCAGGACTGCCAGAAGAGCTGAGCCCCCCTCGCCTGAGGACCATCCGGCCGGGCACTGGTTCGTCCGAATGGACCGGTGTCCTGGCCGGTGGCAGCCCAAGAGGAGTCCCGGTTCCGTGCCGGGGCTCTTTTCTCTCTCCTGGCCTGCGGAAAAGGCGCGGAAGCCGTTCCGTGAATGTTCCGCGGATGGTGACGAACGGCTGCTTCCAGCGGCACATGGCCACACAAACAAAAAACCCCCGTGCCGGGCATGATGCCTGGTCAACCGGGGTTTTCTTTGGTCCGGAAAGGTGCCCCCTGCAGGATTCGAACCTGCGCACACGGCTCCGGAGGCCGTTGCTCTATCCCCTGAGCTAAGGGGGCGTTGCGCCCGGTGTTCTTCGGCGCGAGAAGAAGACTACCAGGGTTGGGGGCCTGGTGCGCACCTGGTTGTTTGGGGTGCGGGGGGATCGGACGTCGGCTAGCTTCGGGGGCGTGACCGAGCCACTGGGACGGGTGCTGGTCGTCGACGACGACGAGGTGATTCGGCAGCTGATCGCTGTGAACCTGCAGTTGGAGGGGTTCGAGGTCGTCACGGCGGTGGACGGTCAGGACTGCCTGGACAAGGTCCGGGACGTGCGTCCGGACGTGATCACGCTGGACGTGATGATGCCGCGGCTGGACGGGTGGGTCACGGCGGTGCGGCTGCGCGAGGACGACGAGACGCGGCACATCCGGGTCGTGATGATCACCGCGCGCGCGCAGGAGCATGACGTGCGGCGGGGGCATGAGATCGGGGTGGACGCCTACGTCACCAAGCCGTTCGATCCGAACCGGCTGATTCAGACGGTGCGGACGCTCGCGGCCGGTGCGTGACGTGTCCGCATAGTGGTCGGATAGTCTCGCGAGGGTGACTCCAGCGGTGGTGAGCGGCGTGCTTCGGGACGCCGTGCGGGACGTCGCGGGCGTAGAGCCCGGCGACGTCGCACTGCGCTGCGTGGGGGCGGGGGTTTACGCGAGTCCCGTGGCGTTCAGGCTGGGGCTTGACGCGGGAGACGTCGCAAAGGCCGTCTCGCATGATGAGATTTCGGCCGAGGTTGATCAGGGGTTCGTGATCCTGCGCGTCCGGGCCGGGGCGCTCGCCGAGGCGATCGTGGACGATCCGGATTACGGGGTCGTGGACGAGGTGCCGACGGTCGAGCTGAGTGACCGGCCTCGGGTTTTCGAGAATCCAGGGTTTTCGGTGCGATTCGCTTATGCGCGCGCGATGGCCGTTCAGAGGCGGGCCGAGGATTTCGGCATTCGGCGTGGGCGGGTTGAGCCCGCAGGGGACGAGTTGTCGCTGATCCAGGTGTTGGGGGAGCTGCCCGGGTGGGCGCGGAGCGCCGCCCGCAAGCGGGACGGACGGATTCTGGCGCAGGCGCTGGTCGAGGTGGCGGACGCCTATCACACGGTCTATGAGCGCTGTCCGGCGTTGCCGGTGCAGGAGAAACCCTCGGCGGTGCACGCGTCCCGTGTGACGATCGCGGCGGCGGCGGGCATCGCCTTGCGCAACGGCCTCACCATGATCGGCGAAACCCCTAGAGAGCGGATATGAGCAGAGTTCACCCGGCCGGCGGCCGTCACGCCGACGTCCTCCCCGAAGACCACCCCCTGCCGCCCCCGGCCGACCTCAACGCGCTGGACGAGCGGGTCTGGCCGCACCACGCCCGCAGGGACGAGGGCGCCCTGACCGTCGGCGGCGTCGACGTCCGCGACCTCGCCCAGGAGTTCGGCACCCCGCTGTACGTGTACGACGAGGACGACGTGCGCGCGCGGGCGCGTGAGTACGCGGCGGCGTTCCATGACGGCAACGTCCACTATGCGGGCAAGGCGTTCCTGTGCGTGGCGATGGCCAAGTGGCTCAAGGAAGAGGGCCTGGGTCTGGACGTGTGCACAGGAGGAGAGCTGGCCATCGCGTTGGCGGCGGATTTCCCTGTTGAACGCATCACTTTGCACGGGAACAACAAGTCCGTGCACGAGCTCGAGCGGGCGGTGGCCGTCGGCGTCGGGCACATCGTCATCGACTCGTTCGAGGAGATCGCACGGCTCGCCTACCTGGCCGAGAAGCTGGGTAGGCGACCCAAGGTCATGGTGCGCGTCACGACCGGCGTGGAGGCGCACACGCACGAGTTCATCGCCACGGCCCACGACGACCAGAAGTTCGGGTTCTCGCGCAGTAGCGGGGCCGCGCTGGAGGCCGTCCGGCGCGTTCTCGAACTGCGGGACACCCTTGAGCTGGTCGGGCTGCACAGCCACATCGGTAGCCAGATCTTCGATCCGGACGGTTTCGAGGTCGCCGCGCACCGGCTGGCGGAACTGCTCGTCTCCATCAGGGACGAGCACGGCGTCGAGCTGCCCGAGCTGGATCTCGGCGGCGGCTATGGCATCGCCTACACGAACGGCGACGAGCCCATCGATCCGAAGACGATGGCCGATTCGCTCAGGGACATCGTCCAGCGCGAATGCCGTTCCTACGGGCTCACCATGCCGAAGCTCACGGTCGAGCCCGGACGGGCGATCTCCGGTCCGGGCGGCATTACGCTGTACGAGGTCGGCACGGTCAAGAACGTCGAGGGGCTGCGCACCTACGTGTCCGTCGACGGGGGCATGAGCGACAACCTTCGCACCGCCCTCTACGGCGCCGAGTACACCTGCGTCCTGGCAAGCCGGGAGTCGCAGGCGGAGCCCATGCTCAGCAGGCTCGTGGGCAAGCACTGCGAGAGCGGCGACATCGTCGTCCGCGACCTGTGGCTTCCGGACGACCTGGCGGCGGGAGACCTGGTGGCGGTGGCCGCGACCGGTGCGTACTGTCGATCGATGGCGAGTAACTACAACCATGTCCCGAGGCCCGCCGTCGTGGCCGTGCGGGACGGCGCGGCGCGGGTCGTCGTGCGCCGCGAGAGCGACGCCGACCTGCTCCGGCTCGATGCGGAGGTAGAGGCGTGAAACAGGGCGGGCCGCTGCGGGTGGCGCTGCTGGGGTGCGGCGTCGTCGGCACCGAGGTCGTACGGCTGCTGCTCGAGCAGGCGGGCGATCTCGCGGCGCGTGTCGGGATGCCGCTGGAACTGGCGGGGATCGCCGTCCGGCGGCCGGAGCGGGTCCGCGAGGGAGTGCCGCGCGAGCTGCTCACCACCGACGCGCTGGGCCTGGTCACCCGGGACGACGTGGACATCGTCATCGAGGTGATCGGCGGCATCGAGCCCGCCCGGACGCTGATCCTGGAGGCGATGAAGACCGGCAAGTCGGTCGTCACCGCCAACAAGGCGCTGCTCGCCGAGGACGGCGCGACCCTGTTCGCCGCCGCGCGCGAGTACGGCGTCGACCTGTACTACGAGGCGTCCGTGGCGGGGGCGATCCCCCTGCTGCGGCCGTTGCGCGAGTCCCTGGTCGGCGATCACGTGCACCGGGTCCTGGGCATCGTGAACGGCACGACCAACTACATCCTCGACCAGATGGACACGCACGGCGCCGGGTTCAACGAGGCGCTGGAGGAGGCCCAGGCGCTCGGCTACGCCGAGGCCGACCCGACCGCGGACGTGGAGGGGTTCGACGCCGCCGCCAAGGCCGCGATCCTGGCCCAGCTCGCCTTCCACACCCCGGTCACGGCCGCCGACGTGCACCGTGAGGGCATCACGGAGGTCTCCGCCGCGGACGTGGCGGGCGCCAAGGAGAGCAACTCGGTCGTCAAGCTGCTGGCCATCTGTGAGCGCGTGCCCGCGGAGGAGGGACGCAACGGACGCGGCGTCTCCGTCCGCGTCTACCCGGCGATGATCCCCCGGTCGCACCCGCTCGCGAGCGTGCGCGAGGCGTACAACGCGGTGTTCGTGGAGGCCGAGTCCGCGGGATCGCTGATGTTCTACGGCGCGGGCGCGGGAGGCGCTCCCACGGCGAGCGCCGTCCTGGGCGATCTGGTGGCCGTCGCGCGCAACATGCGCGGCGGGACGCCCGGTCCGCTCGAGGTCACCTACGCGAAGCTGCCCGTCCTGCCCATGGGCGAGACGCGCACGCGCTACTACATCCAGCTCGACGTCGCCGACCGCTCCGGCGTGCTCGCGACGGTCGCGGAGGAGTTCGCCAAGCACGACGTGTCGATCCAGGCCGTCCGGCAGGTCGGGTCGGGTGAGGACGCCCAGCTCGTGGTCGTGACGCACCGGGCCGCGGACGCCGCGCTGTCCGCCACCGTCGAGCGGTTGCGGAGCCTGGACGACGTCCGCCAGGTGGCCAGCGTCATGCGCGTGGAAGCGGACGAAGTGTAAAAGCGACGGGGTTTTCCACAACTCCCGTCACGGACGACAAAGGCGTCGGCCGGTCCCCTAGGATTTAGATATAACCGCAGGTCAACAAGGAGACCGACTGTGAACGCGACCACCCGTCCCTGGCGTGGGCTCATCGAGGAGTACCGTGACCGGCTGCCGGTGACGGAGGCGACGCCCGTCGTCACGCTGCTCGAGGGCGGAACGCCGCTCGTGCCCGCCACCCGGGTGTCCGAGCTGACGGGCTGCGAGGTGTACCTCAAGGTCGAGGGCCTGAACCCGACCGGCTCGTTCAAGGACCGCGGCATGACGGTCGCGATCTCCAAGGCCGCCGAGGACGGCGCGAAGGCGGTCATCTGCGCGTCCACCGGCAACACCTCGGCGTCCGCCGCCGCGTACGCCGTACGCGCCGGGATGACCTGCGCCGTCCTGGTCCCGCAGGGCAAGATCGCGATGGGCAAGCTGGCGCAGGCGCTGGTGCACGGCGCGCGGCTGCTCCAGGTCGACGGCAACTTCGACGACTGCCTCGAGCTGGCCCGCAAGCTCGCCGTCGACTACCCCGTCGCGCTGGTCAACTCGGTGAACAAGTACCGGCTGCAGGGCCAGAAGACCGCCGCGTTCGAGATCGTCGACGCCCTCGGCGACGCGCCCGACGTGCACTGCCTGCCCGTCGGCAACGCCGGCAACATCTCCGCCTACTGGATGGGCTACTCCGAGTACGCCCGTGACGGCGTCGCCTCGCGCCGCCCGCGCATGCTGGGCTTCCAGGCGTCCGGCGCGGCCCCGTTCGTCAAAGGCGAGCCGGTGCTGAACCCGCAGACGATCGCCACCGCGATCCGCATCGGCAACCCCGCCTCCTGGGACCTCGCCATCGCCGCGCGGGACGAGTCCGGCGGCGCGATCGACGCGGTCACCGACCGCCAGATCCTGCGCGCCTACCGGATGCTCGCCGCCGAGGAGGGCGTGTTCGTCGAGCCCGCGTCGGCCGCGTCCGTCGCGGGCCTCCTCCAGGCCGCCGAGCAGGGCGTGGTCGAGCGCGGCTCGCGCGTGGTCTGCACCGTGACCGGAAACGGCCTCAAGGACCCGGACTGGGCCATCGCCGGCGCCCCCGCCCCCACCACCGTCAAGGTCGACGCCCAAGCCGCCGCCTCCGCCCTGGGCCTCGCATGACCAGGCCGGGGGGCGTGACGGTCGAGGTTCCGGCGACCAGCGCGAACCTGGGGCCGGGCTTCGACTCGCTGGGGGTCGCGCTGACGCTCACCGACGAGGTGACCGTCGAGCTCGGCGGCGACGGCGTCTCCATCGAGGTCGTGGGGGAGGGGGCCGACGTCGCCGACCGGGGCGACCGGCACCTGATCGTCACGACCGTCCGGGCCGCCCTGGAGACGATCGACCGGCTCGCGGGCGCGGACGAGGCCGCCCGGCTCGGCAAGGGCGTCCGGTTGCGCTGCGTGAACCGCATCCCGCACAGCCGGGGGCTCGGGTCGTCCTCGGCGGCGATCGTCGCAGGCATCCTGGCCGCGCGGGCGCTGCATCCGGGCGGCGACGCGATGGACGACGCGGCCGCCCTGCGGCTGGCGTCCTGGATCGAGGGCCACCCCGACAACGTCGCGCCCTGCCTGCTCGGCGGGCTGACGATCGCCTGGGACGACCGGGCCGTCCGGCTCGATCTCGACCGCGAGGTCGTCGTGTTCGTCCCGGACGCGCGGCTCGCGACCGAGCAGGCCCGCGGGCTGCTGCCCGAGACCGTCCCGCACGCCGACGCCGCCGCGAACGCCGCGCGCGCCGCGCTGCTGGTCACGGCCCTGACCGGCGGCCTGGACGACGCCACCGTCCTCGCCGCCAGCGAGGACCGGCTTCACCAGGCGTACCGGGCCCCGGCCATGCCGGAGTCCGCCGAGTTGATCCGGAAGCTGCGCGAACAGGGGGTTCCGGCCGTCGTGTCCGGAGCCGGGCCGACTGTCCTGGCCTTCACATCCGCGTCGCGGATTGATTCGAACGCGTGTGAAGTGGGTAATGGGTGGCACATACACCCCTTGCGTGTCGCCCCCCAAGGCGCCTCAGTCCTAACCTGACCCGCGTCCGCGGGCGGCCGGGTGTGACGAACCGGCTAGGTAAAATGCGAAGACATCGACCTCTGGGGAATAGCAGTGTGCCCTGGTGATGTTAGGCTGAATGCCGCACCAGATGCCCCGATCGGGGCCAAGTGCTCGTCAGCCACGCTTCACCTGACCGGCCCGTCGGCCGAGTCGGTCCCGCGTACCAGGCTTCCCGTCTCCGTGACACTCCGTTGTCCGGCATTCCAGCGAACTTCGGATCCCCGCGGTCTTGGGAAGACCCATGAGCGAGCCGTCCCGGTCGACCGCCATCTGGCTGTTGCCCAGCATCGCCTGCCGCGGCGCCTCCGCGGTACGGCGAGCCCGACTCGGCGCCCCCGCCGGGCCGCACCACCGGGTTGACTGGCCGAACGCCGGCCAACGCCCGCTCCCTGGGAAGGACCCTTAGTGAGCGAATCCAGCGAACTCCTTACGGACGCATCCAGCACGGCAGCCGCGACCGCGGACGAGGCCGGCCAGGGCGCCGCCCCCCGGCGCCGCCGCGCCACCGGCACGGGCCTGTCGGCCATGGTGCTGACCGATCTGAAGAAGATCGCGTCCGACCTCGGCATCAAGGGCGTCAGCCAGATGCGCAAGGGCCAGCTCATCGCCGCCATCCAGGAGAAGCAGGGTGGCGCGGGGCAGGGCGCTTCGGGGGGCGAGCAGGGAGCCGCTGCCAGCGACCGCACCGCGTCCGACAAGGCGTCCGACCGGACGGCCGACAAGGCTGAGAAGGCCGAGAAGGCGGAGAAGATCGAGCGTCCGCGCCGGACCCGCACCGCCGCCGCCAAGCGCGAGGCCGAGGCGGCCGTGACGGCCGACGCCGGGCAGGCGGACGGCCGGCAGAGCGAGGAGCGCGCCGAGCGTTCCGACCGCGACCGTGACCGCGACCGGGGCGAGCGCTCCGAGCGCGACGGCGGCCGCGGCCGTGACCGCGACCGCGGTCAGCGGGACGAGCAGTCCGGCGAGCACGGCGGTGACCAGCAGGGCGGTGGCCGCGAGCGCGGCGAGCGCGACGGCGGGGGACGCCAGCGCAGCCGCCGTGACGGCCGCGACCGCGATGGGCGTGACCGTGACGGCCGTGACCGTGACGGCCGCGACGGCCGTAACCGCGACCGTGACCGTGACCGCGACCGTGATCGCGACCAGAGCGACCAGGGCGGCAACCGCCAGCGCGGCGGCGGCCAGGGCCAGGGCCAGGGCGGTCCGGCGGGCGACGACGACGGCGACGGCAGCGGCCGCGGCCGGCGCGGACGCCGCTTCCGCGAGCGCAACCGCGGCCGCGGACGTGGCGAGCGCTACGAGGAGCCCGTGATCAACGAGGACGACGTCCTCATCCCGGTCGCCGGCATCCTCGACATCCTCGACAACTACGCCTTCGTCCGGACGACCGGCTACCTGCCCGGCCCGAACGACGTGTACGTCTCGCTCGCCCAGGTCCGCAAGAACGGCCTGCGCAAGGGCGACGTGATCACCGGAGCGGTGCGGCAGGCCCGCGAGGGCGAGCGGCGCGAGAAGTTCAACGCGCTGGTCCGGCTCGACACCGTCAACGGGATGGAGCCCGAGCAAGCCCGGCAGCGTGTGGAGTTCTCCAAGCTCACCCCGCTGTACCCGCAGGAGCGGCTGCGCCTGGAGTCCGACCCGGGCGTGCTGACCACGCGGATCATCGACCTGGTGTCGCCGATCGGCAAGGGCCAGCGCGGTCTGATCGTGTCGCCGCCGAAGGCCGGCAAGACCATGGTGCTCCAGTCGATCGCGAACGCGATCACCAAGAACAACCCGGAGTGCCACCTGATGGTCGTCCTGGTGGACGAGCGTCCGGAAGAGGTCACCGACATGCAGCGGTCGGTGAAGGGCGAGGTCATCCACTCGACCTTCGACCGTCCCGCCGAGGACCACACCACGGTCGCCGAGCTCGCCATCGAGCGCGCCAAGCGGCTGGTGGAGCTGGGCCACGACGTGGTCGTGCTGCTCGACTCGATCACCCGGCTGGGCCGCGCCTACAACCTGGCGGCCCCGGCGTCCGGCCGCATCCTGTCCGGTGGTGTGGACTCCACCGCGCTGTACCCGCCCAAGCGGTTCTTCGGCGCGGCCCGCAACATCGAGAACGGCGGCTCGCTGACCATCCTCGCCACCGCCCTGGTGGAGACCGGATCCCGCATGGACGAGGTCATCTTCGAGGAGTTCAAGGGCACCGGCAACATGGAGCTCAAGCTCAACCGGGCTCTGGCCGACAAGCGGATCTTCCCGGCGGTGGACGTCGACGCGTCCGGCACCCGCAAGGAGGAGATCCTCATGGCGCCGGAGGAGCTGCGCATCGTCTGGCAGCTGCGCCGCGTCCTGCACGCCCTCGACACCCAGCAGGCGCTGGAGCTCCTCATCGAGAAGATGAAGGAGACCAAGTCGAACGCCGAGTTCCTTCTGCAGGTCCAGAAGACCACCGTGTCCGATGACCGCTGAGTGAATTCCTGAGGAACGCCCCGGCCGTCCGGCCGGGGCGTTTTCTTTCTCCGGGAGCGCGCGGCGGGCGGCCCGGGGTGGGGTTAGCCCCAGTTACGGGCCGGGTGGCTTCTTCATGGTGGGGGAGCGGGCGCCTCGGGCAGGGTGGTGGTGGCTTGGACGAGCATGTGGAGGCACGAGTGGGCGAGGCGGCCCGGACGTTGTGGGGCAGGTCCCGGAGGCTGTGGGACAGGTCCGTACTGGACGCGTCGTGGCGGCCGGTGGCGATGCTGCGGACGCCGGCGACGTGGCTGGCGGTGGCGCAGGCGCCGCTGGCGTTCGGGTTCGGGCTGTTCTGGCTCGTCGCGCTGGTCGTCGGGCTGTTCCTGTCGCTGGCGCTGTCGGCCCTGTGGGTGGGGCTGCTGATGCTCGTGGGGATGATGGTGCTGTGGCGGGCCGGGGCGATGCTGGAACGGCGGCTGCTGCGGGTCACCTTCGGGCTGCGGATCGAGGACCCGTACCGTCCGCTGCCACCGGGACGCAGCGTGTTCGCCAAGGTCAAGGCGATGGTGGCCGACCCGGCGACCTGGAAGGACCTGATCTACCTCGGCGTGCTGCTGCCGATCGCGATGGCCGAGTTCGTGGTGTGGGTGTTCGTCTGGGGGATGGTCGGGCTGCTGCTCCTGTCCCCGCTGCTGGCCGTGCAGGACGGCGGGATGCAGTACGTCATCGGGCCGTTCACGGTGTACGTCCGTGACGCGCTGAGCGGGCTGTGGGCCACCGGGATCGGGCTGGTCCTGCTCGTCCCGGCGCTGTACGTCACCCGGGTGATGGCGATCGCGCACGCGCTGTGGGCGCGGATGCTGCTCGGCTCGTCCGGCTCGCAGGAGGAGAACGCCCAGCTGAGGGAGCGCGCGGAGCGGCTGCGGGCCAGCCGGGCGCGCGGTGTCGACGCCGTGGAGGCCGAGCGCCGCCGGATCGAGCGCGATCTGCACGACGGCGCCCAGCAGCAGCTGCTGGCCGTCGCGATGGACATCGGCCGGGCCCGCGCCAAGCTGGACACCGACCGGGAGGCGGCCCGCGCGCTGATCGAGCAGGCGCACGCGGGCGCGAAGTCGGCGATCGCCGAACTGCGGAACCTGGCCCGGGGGATCTACCCGGCGATCCTCACCGACCGGGGCCTGGACGCGGCGCTGTCGGGCCTCGCGGGCCGCGCGGCCGTCCCGGTGGAGGTGAACGTCGATCTCACCGAGCGCCCGCCGGCGGCGGTGGAGAGCATCGCCTACTTCGTGGTGGCCGAGGCGCTGACGAACGTCTCCAAGTACGCGCGGGCGACGAGCGCGTCCGTCCTGGTGACGCGCGAGGACGGGTGGGTCGTGGTGGAGATCGCCGACGACGGTGTGGGCGGCGCGACGTCCGAGCCGGGCGGCGGTCTCGCCGGGCTGGCCGACCGGGCCGCGACGATCGACGGGATCCTCACCGTGGACAGCCCGCCCGGCGGCCCGACGGTGATCCGCGCGGATCTTCCCTGCGATTGGTGATCATCGCGACGCCCGTCCTGGCATGATCGGAGCAATGCCGACATAGCTGACGGGGAACACCATGTCGCGTTCGATACGGGGACTCGCGCTCGTCCTGACGGCCGTTCTGGCCGCGGGTGCGTGCGGTGGGACGGGCGGGGAGCGGGCGGCCGACACGGCGTCCGAGGGGAAGGTCGATCAGAAGGCGGTGGGCGCCGCCGCGTCGTGGTGGCGGCCCAAGCCGCGGACGACCTGGCAGTGGCAGCTCAGCGGACGTGTTGACACGTCCGTCCGGGCCCAGGTGTACGACGTGGACCTGTTCGAGACGCCCGCCGCGACGGTCGCCAAGCTCAAGAAGGCCGGGCGCCGGACGATCTGCTACACCGCGATCGGCTCGGCCGAGAACTGGCGGCCGGACTACAAGCGCTTCCCGGCGCGCGTGCTGGGCAAGAAGGTCGCGGACTGGCCGGGTGAGCGCTGGGTGGACATCCGGCAGCTGAACGTCCTGCGCCCGATCTGGGCCGCCCGGCTCGACCAGTGCAAGAAGAAGGGCTTCGACGGCGTCGAGCCCGACTGGATGGACGGCTACAAGAACGACACCGGGTTCAAGCTGACCGCGCGCGACCAGCTCGCGTTCAACCGGATGCTGGCGTCCATGGCGCACCAGCGCGGCCTCGCGATCGGCCTGAAGAACGATCTCGACCAGATCCCCCAGCTCGTCGGGACCATGGACTTCGCGGTCAACGAGCAGTGCGCCCAGTACGGCGAGTGCAGCCGGCTGGTCCCGTTCATCAGGGCGGGCAAGGCCGTGTTCCACGCCGAGTACGAGCTGCCCCTTGCCAGGTTCTGCCCGACGTCGCGGAAACTGGGCCTCAGCTCGATCCGCAAGCCGCTGGAGCTGACCGCCCGGCGCCAGGCCTGCCCGGCGTAGCGGCAGGTGGCGGGCGGAACCGGCCCCGGCAGCCGGGATACTGGGGACATGCGGGTGGTGATCGCCGAGGATTCGGTGTTGTTGCGTCAGGGACTCGTCCGGCTGCTGGCGGACGAGGGCATCGAGACGGTCGCGCAGGTCGGGGACGGCACCGGGCTGCTGGCGGCGGTCGAGGAGCACCGTCCCGACCTGGCGGTCGTGGACGTCCGGATGCCGCCGTCCTTCACCGACGAGGGGCTGCGGGCGGCGCTGGCCGTCCGGGAGCGGCTGCCCGGGACGCCGATCCTCGTGCTGTCGCAGTACGTGGAGGAGCGGTACGCGACCGACCTGATCGGCGGCGGCGCCCAGGGCGTCGGCTACCTGCTGAAGGAGCGGGTCTCCGACATCGCCGAGTTCGTGGACGCGGTGCGCCGGATCGCCGCGGGCGGCACGGTGATCGACCCGGAGGTGATCGGCCAGCTGCTCGGCCGCCGCCGGGCCGGGGACCCGCTGAAGAGCCTCACCCCGCGCGAGCAGGAGGTGCTCGGCCTGATGGCGCAGGGACGCACCAACGGCGCCATCGCCGCCGACCTCGTCGTCACCGAGGGCGCGGTGGAGAAGCACATCTCCAGCATCTTCGCCAAGTTCGGCCTCCAGCCCGCGAACGGCGAGCACCGCCGCGTCATGGCCGTCCTCACCTATCTTGGTCACGCCTGACCGCGTCTACTCTTGGTCACACCCGACCACGGCCCTCCAACGGCCGCCGGGCCTCCCCGCCGGGCCACGCCTGTCTTCCCTTCCCGGCCGGGACCGGCCGGTACCCGGGCCGCGTCCGGCGGCCCCATCACCCACAGCATCCGCATATGAACAGAACGTGCTCACCGTCATCCGGGTTCCAAGCCCGTGAGAACGGGCCGGAGCAAGATCATTGAGGCGGGTCGGGAATGCCCGGTGACCTCGGCACGTTCGGGTATCTGGCACACTTGGTGTGCAAGCGCTGCGGTACCGGTTCGCGCCCCCACGTCGCGGGACGTCCGGCGACCGCCCCGAGCGAGGAGAGAACCAGTGAAGCCCGAGATTCACCCGAACTACGCCGTCACGACGGTGACGTGCACGTGCGGTAACACCTTCGAGACGCGGAGCACCGCCAAGAACGGCGTCATCAACTCCGACGTCTGCTCCAACTGCCACCCGTTCTACACGGGCAAGCAGAAGATCCTGGACACCGGCGGCCGGGTGGCGCGCTTCGAGCAGCGCTTCGGCAAGAAGGCCAAGTAGCCCGCGGCCTGCACCACAGCGCCAAGGAGGGGGCCCGGGGACGAGCCGTCCCCGGGCCCGCTCAAGTCTGCTACCAGGCCGGGACCCATCGTGAAACTCGACGAACTCATCAGCGAATACACCGACATCGAGGGACGGCTCGCCGACCCGTCGGTCCACGCCGACCAGGCGCTCGCCCGAAAGCTGGGCAAGCGGTACGCCCAGCTGCGCCCGATCGTCGAGACCTACCGTGAGCTGGGCGCGACCGAGGACGACCTCGCCGCCGCCCGTGAGCTCGCGGGCGAGGACCCGGCCTTCGCCACCGAGGCCGAGGAGCTTCAGGGCCGCGCCGGCGAGCTGGAGGAGCGGCTGCGGCACCTGCTGCTGCCCCGCGACCCCAGCGACGACAAGGACGTGATCCTCGAGATCAAGGCGGGCGAGGGCGGCGAGGAGTCGGCCCTGTTCGCCGGCGACCTGCTCCGCATGTACCTGCGCTTCGCCGAGCGGACCGGCTGGAAGACCGAGATCATCGACACCCACCCGTCCGACCTCGGCGGGTACAAGGACGTCACGGTCGCGGTGAAGAACAAGTCCGGCTCCGCCGAGGCCGAGGGCGTCTGGACCCGGCTGAAGTTCGAGGGCGGCGTCCACCGCGTCCAGCGGGTGCCCGCGACCGAGTCGCAGGGCCGCATCCACACCTCCGCCGTCGGCGTGCTGGTCACCCCGGAGGCCGAGGAGGTGGACGTCCAGATCGACGCCAACGACCTGCGCATCGACGTCTACCGGTCGT
Source organism: Actinomadura oligospora ATCC 43269 (assembly GCF_000518265.1). Lineage (GTDB taxonomy): Bacteria > Actinomycetota > Actinomycetes > Streptosporangiales > Streptosporangiaceae > Spirillospora > Spirillospora oligospora. The sequence continues at coordinate 575,421 of NZ_KI912410.1, forward strand.
CCGGGCCCGGTGGGCAGTCGGTCAACACCACCGACTCGGCGGTCCGCATCACCCACCTGCCGACCGGCGTGGTCGTCTCCTGCCAGAACGAGAAGTCCCAGCTCCAGAACAAGGAGCAGGCGCTGCGCATCCTGCGGTCCCGGCTGCTGGCGATGGCGCAGGAGGAGGCCGAGGCCGCCGCGTCCGCCGAGCGCAAGTCGCAGGTCCGGACGGTCGACCGGTCCGAGCGGGTGCGCACCTACAACTACCCGGAGAACCGGATCTCCGACCACCGGGTGGGCTACAAGGCGTACAACCTCGACCAGGTGCTGGACGGCGACCTGCACAACGTCGTCCAGGCCCTCGTGGACGCCGACACCGAGCGACGCCTCGCGGAGGCCCAGCAGTCGTCATGAACCTGCTGCTCGACGAGATCGCCAGGGCCACGGCACGGCTCGCCGACGCCGGGGTCGCCTCCCCGCGCGCGGACGCCGAGGAGCTGGCCGCCGCCGTGCACGAGGTGAGCCGCGCCGAGCTGCACACCGTCCCGGACGGCGCGTTCGACGCGCTGTTCTGGGAGTACGTGGCGCGCCGGGAGGCGGGCGAGCCGCTGCAGCACATCACCGGACGCGCGTTCTTCCGGTACCTGGAGCTGAAGGTCGGGCCGGGGGTGTTCGTCCCGCGCCCGGAGACCGAGGTCATGGTCGGCTGGGCCCTGGAGACCCTCCGCGACATGGACGTCCAGGACCCGCTCGTCGTCGACCTCGGCACCGGCTCCGGCGCGATCGCGCTGTCGCTGGCGCAGGAGGCCCCCCGCGCGCGCGTGCACGCGGTCGAGAAGGACCCGACCGCCTACGTCCACACCGACCGCAACATCGAGGACCTCGACGAGCGCGGCCAGGTGAAGCTGCACCTGGGCGACTTCGCGTCCGCCCTGCCCGAGCTGAACGGCTCGGTCGACCTCGTCGTGTCGAACCCGCCCTACATCCCGATGAGCGAGTGGGAGTACGTCCCGACCGACGTCCGCGACCACGACCCGGCGGACGCCCTGTGGGGCGGCGGCGAGGACGGCCTGGACGCGATCCGCGTGGTCGAGCGCACCGCCCGCCGCCTGCTGCGTCCGGGCGGCCACATCGCGGTCGAGCACAGCGACCTGCAGGGCACCGCCGTCTACTGGATCTTCGCTGAGGAGAACGGCTGGCGGGACGTCCGCAACCACAAGGACCTCGTCGGCCGCGACCGCTTCGTCACCGCCCGCCTCGGCACGTCCTGACCGGCCCGCGAACCGCCCGCGCCCGCGCACTGCCCGGCCGCCGATAGTCTTTCCCACGTCAGCACAGCAAGCCGAGTTCGACGGGGACAGCCGTGAGCCGACGTTATGACTGCTCGGATCCGATGGAGCGGACGCGCGGGATCGCCGAGGCGGTGTCGGCCGTCCGGCGCGGCGAGCTGATCGTCCTGCCGACCGACACCGTGTACGGGATCGGCGCGGACGCGTTCACCCCGTCGGCGGTGACCGGCCTGCTGAACGCCAAGGGCCGCGGCCGGAACATGCCGCCGCCCGTCCTGGTCGGCTCGGTCCGCGCGGCGACCGCCCTGATCGACGATCTCGGCACCTACGGGCAGGACCTGATCGACGAGTTCTGGCCGGGCGCGCTGACCCTCGTGTGTCGCGCGAACCCCAACCTGATGTGGGATCTGGGCGAGACCAAGGGCACCGTCGCCGTCCGGATGCCGATGGACACCCTGGCCGTCGAGCTGCTGAAGGAGACCGGCCCGCTCGCGGTGTCCAGCGCGAACCTGTCGGGTCGTCCGGCCGCCCGGAACGCCGATGAGGCCGAGGAGATGCTCGGCGACTCGGTCGAGGTCTACCTGGACGGCGGCCAGGTCGCGCAGGGCGACGCGTCCACGATCGTGGACCTGACCGGCCCGATTCCGCGCCTGCTGCGCCTCGGCGCGATCTCCGAGGACAAGATCCGCGCGGTCGTCGGCGTCCTGCTCACCGACGAGGACGACTTCACGCCGGACGACGACATCCAGCCGGAAGCCCCGCTGGACGTCCCCGCCGAGCCGGAGAAGCCGTCCGCCGCCGAGTCGGACGGGTCGTCCAAGGAGCAGCCGAAGGCCGAGGAGCCCGAGGCCGCGAGCGGAGCGCAGCGCGCCGAGACCCCCGGGGGAGAGGCGGAGCCCCCGTCCCGCAAGGACGAGCCGGGTACGGCCTCCTGAGCGCCGTCTGACCCCATTCCGGACGTCAAACCCATCCAAGACGCCACGAAACCCTGTGCTCGACACCCAAAGATGTCGAGCACAGGGCTCCGAGGACAACGAAACGGGGGCCTCACCGCAGCCGCTGCGGTGAGGCCCCCGTCGTTGTTCCGCCTACTGATCACGTCCGCCGGCCGTCAGCGCGGCGGACAGAGGAGATCAGGAGAACACGCGCCACTTGCCCGCGTGCGAGATGTGGAAACCCTTGCTGGTCGGGTATCCCTCGCACTCGCGCATGTAGATCTTGCCGACGTTGAAGGACTGGATGGCGCGGTGCGCCGTCGTGCCCTTGCCCGACCGGTTGTAGATCACCTCGGTGTCGGTCTTGAAGTTCTGGCCCCTCGCCGCGTGGAACGCGACCACCATGCAGGAGTACAGACCCTTCTTGTTGTCGCGGACGTAGCCGTCCACGACGCGGGTCTTGTAGTACTTCCCGTGGTACTTGTACTTGCCCCACCAGTAGTAGCCCCAGGCGCTGGTCGCGGCCAGGCCGGAGTACTTGAGGGTGAAGCCGTGCTTGCCCTGGGCCTGGACGTCGCCCTTGGCGAGGACCGGGGCCGAGGTGGCCGGAGCCGCGCCGGAGCCCTTGAGGACTCCGTCGTCGGCGAGGGCGCTTCCGCCCGTCGCCAGCAGTCCGGCGACCAGTGCGCCGGAGGTGATCGCCACTGTGGCGATGCGTCGCATGGATCCTCCATTTCTGGGGGGATATCGGGTGAAGATCGCCGTAACCGTAGCAGGATCCTCCGACACCACCGCGACCCTTTTCCGTGACGCACGGCAATGTTCGCCGAGACGGGAACCGAAGCGCTTCGACCGACGTCCAAACACCCTCGGGACAGCTCCGGGATGCTCCTCTGGAGCTACTCGGAAGTCTTCTGACCTGCGGAAACGTGAATCGCCTGGAAAGTGCCCGACTGTGGTGTGGCCTTGACCACATTCTTTCCGGGCGACCGAGTCCGGACCTGAGAACGGTCGGGCAAACGGCGGCGAGAACGGATCGGCAAGACCCGGGAAAGGCGAATGGCCGGGCGATGAGGGATCGCCCGGCCATTTAGATGATCTTGCTTAGAAGGCTCAGTAGAGCTTCTTCCACGGCCCGTAGGCGATCTTCTTGGTGTTCTTGGTGGAGACGCCGGCCTCGCGCACGTAGAGGTGCTTGGTGTAGCTCGAGTTGAAGACGCCGTAGTAGTGGCTGAACTTGAAGTCCGCCGGGACGCCGCCGTACCGCAGGTAGTACACGGCCGAGGTGTAGTACCGCGAGCCGTTGCTCGTGCGGAACTGGACGGCCGGGGACCAGCCGTTCTTCTTGCCGTCGGCGAGCGAGAAGCTGACCTTCACGCCGCTCTTGGAGCGGGTGTACTTCCCGTACGCCTTGATGGTCGTCCACCCGTTCTTGGAGGTCCAAGAGTAGGAGGCGGCGGCCTGCACGCCGGAGGCGGTGGGCAGCTTGGCGGACTGGGTGAAGCCCTGGTCGGCGCTGGCGGAGCCGGCGCTGACCAGAAGACCGGCGGCGAGTGCGCCGGTGGTGATCGCCACGGTGGCGATGCGTCGCATGCGTTCCTCCACTTGCTGAATGAGGGGGGTGCGGGCCAGGGAAAGATCGCCACCGTAGCAAGATCGGCGGCGACCATCTCGGTACTTTTACACGTTCAGTCCGACATCGCGCGCCTGGTGGGGGTCCGTTCGCGCACGCTCCGTGATCACGGTCGGCGGGGCGGGGGTGGGGCCGTGAGGGCGAGGGGGCGCCGCCGAGGAATGCCGGGCGCACGGGGAGCGTCCCATTGGTGGGCCGGCGTCCACGGACGGCGGCCGGCGTCCGATGGGAAGTGCTGGGCGGCGGATGCGCCACGCGCCCTCTACGCAGAGTGGTCAAAGGATTCGAAGAGTAATCATTTCGTTGTATGGGCGTCTCGTGGTGGGCGGTGGGAGCATGGGCGGGCTGAGCTGAGAGCTGGGGGCGAGGTGCCGGTGCGGAGCCGTGGGACGGCGGTCGCGGGCGTCTGCGCGCTTGTGCTGGTCCTGTTGTCCGGCGCGCCCGCGCGGGCGCGCGAGGGGGTTCGGCGGCCCGCCGCGGACGGGACGATCCCCACCTACGACGTGGCCATGGTCATTCGGCGGGACGGGGTCGTGGACGTCCGGGAGACGATCACCTACGACTTCGGGGCCGAGGGTGGGCACGGGTTCACGCGGCGGGTGCCGTACCGGCGGGGCGAACGGATGTTCGACATCCGTGACCTGCGGACCAGTTCGTCCACCGGGGCCCCTGCGCGGGCGCGGACCCGCACGCTGCCGCATGATCTCCAGATCACCGTCGGGGACCGCCACCAGACGGTCCGCGGGCCGCAGGCGTACGTGATCGAGTACGACCTCGGACGGGCGTTCGCGCGGCTGCCGGACGGCCGGTGGGAGCTGGAATGGGACGCGATCGGCACCACCTGGGACGTCCCGATCGACAACGCCGCCGTGCGGCTGGAATCGCCGACCGCGCATTGGAAGTCGTCCTGCAGGGCGGGACACGGCGACGCGACCGTCCCCTGCCTGCGTGACCGGGACGGCCCCTACGCCGTGGACTTCCTGCAGACCGGGCTCGACCCGCATGAGGGCATGACCGTCCGGGTACGGCTACCCGGGAGCGCGATCACACCGCAATCACCCCGGTATGTCCGCCCATACTGGGACGGGGGATGGACCGGAACCGGCCTGCTGGGCCTCACTCTCGTCCTGCTGCCGTGGATGCTGCGGCGTCCCGGGCCCGCCGAGGCCGTCCGGCTGGCGGGGGCCGCGCGGCGCGTTCTGTACGGGCGGATCTTGCTGGTGGCGGGGGTTCTCGCGGTTCTCTGCGATGCCGCCGCCGACGTTGATCAGTACGGGATCTGGGCGGTGTCGCTGGGCGATCTGACCGTGGCGGGGATCACGATGGTGATCGCCGGAGCGGCGGCACTGTGCGGGCAATGTGCGTCATGCGACGGACGGGAGGAATAGAGTTGGCCCGGAACACCACCAGGGTGCACGACGCGGAACCTTTCGGTGCCCGCCGTACGTAGACACCTCCGTGGGGCCGCGGAGCCCCACCCAGGACCACTGCCGAGGGGAGGCGCGGGGCGTTGCGGGAGTACCTGCTGACCATCCTCGTGGCCGCCCTCGTGACCTACCTGATCACCCCGGCGGTCCGGAAGTTCGCGGTCTGGTTCGGGGCGCAGGCGGTGCCGCGCGACCGGGACGTGCACGTCATCCCGACGCCGCGGCTGGGCGGCCTGGCGATGTTCGTCGGCATGGTCGGGGCGCTGATCGTGGCCTCGGGGCTGCCGAAGATGCGGCAGGTGCTGGCCGAGGGCGACGTGAGCGTGGGCCGCGCGCTGCTGCTCGCGGGCGGGCTGATCGTCCTGCTCGGCATCGCCGACGACCGCTGGGAGGTGGACCCGCTCACCAAGTTCGCCGGGCAGGTCGCCGCCGCCGGGATCTTCATCATGCAGGGCATCCAGCTGTACGTGCTGCCCCTGCCGAGCGGCGAGCCGCTGTCGCTGCCGCCCGCCTACGGCGTCCCGCTGACCGTCCTGGTCGTGGTCGCGACGATCAACGCGGTGAACTTCATCGACGGCCTGGACGGCCTGGCCGCGGGCGTCGTCGGCATCGCCTCGCTGGCCCTGTTCTCCTACGCCTACCTGCTGTCGCACGCCAAGGGCATCACGACGCTGAGCGGTCCGACGCTGACCGCCGCCGTGCTGGTCGGGATCTGCGCGGGCTTCCTGCCGCACAACTTCAACCCGGCCCGGATCTTCATGGGCGACACCGGATCCATGCTGATCGGGCTGCTGCTGTCCGGCTCGACGATCATGCTGACCGGCCAGTTCGACCCGGCCATCATCGGCACCTACCGGCTCTTCCCGCTGTACGTGCCGCTGCTGCTGGTGCCGCTGGTCGCGGCCGTCCCGTTCGTCGACATGCTGCTCGCGGTCTGGCGGCGCACCAACGACGGCCGCTCGCCGTTCAGCCCCGACAAACGGCACCTGCACCACCGCCTGCTGGAACTCGGCCACTCGGTCCGCCGCGCCGTCCTGATCATGTACTTCTGGGTCGGGCTGCTCGCCGGGGGGCTGATGGGGATGGCCACCACCAGCAACCTCGTGCTGGTGGGGTCGGCCACGCTGACCGTCGCGGTCGGCGGGGTCGTGCTGATGATCGTCCTGCCGCGGGTGGCCCGCCGCCGGGCCGCCGCCACGGCGGGCCCGACGCTGTCGGTCCCGGTCGGCGCGACGGTCGCCCCCGTGGTCGCCGCCGACCTGCCGGTTCCCGACGTCTCCGCAGCTCAGGCCCCGGGTCCGGACGTCCCGGACACGGGCACCGGCAAGCACCGCCAGCACATCTGACCGGACCTCCGGACGGTCCGAGCACGGTTCGGTAGCTCCTAGACTGGCGCCCGTCACCGCAGGATGCAGCGGGTGTGCCGGACCCCGGCGCGCCCCACGGCGTTCCGCGGAATCCGAACGTTCTCCTGGGCTACAGTCCGTGGTGCGCAGGTAACGTTAGGGGAGCGTCCATTCATTACATCTTGGGTAATTGTGGACGTTCTGGACGCTTGTGATACCTTTCACTAACAAGAGCCGACCACTGAAAGTGACCGCTCGGAGCCCACATGCACACTTCCGACGCCCGCATGCTACGCGGCGCCGCGATCCCCTCGGCGATCGCCGGGGTCATCGCCATCGTTCTCGCGACACTGTTCGCCGGGACCAAGGGAGCCATCGGTGCGGGGCTCGGCACGGTCACGGTCCTCGTCTTCTTCTCCGTGAGCGTCGTGGCGGTCAGCTACGCCTCGCGGATCTCGCCGCAGATGATGTTCGCGGCCGCCGTCTTCAGCTACATCGGCAAGCTGCTGGTCATGCTCGCGCTGATCGCCGCCTTCAGTGACGCCACCGCGTGGAACCCGCGGGCGTTCGCGTTCACCGTCGTCGCCCTGACCCTGGTCTGGCTCGGCGCCGAGATCCGCACCACGCTGAAGGCCAAGCAGCTCTACGTCGACCCCGCCCCGTCCGGGCAGAACGCCCAGGCGCAGGACGTGTCCGAGCAGGACGTCGCGACTCCGGCCGACCGGAGCCCGTGATGCGCGCTCGGATGATCATGGCGGGATTGGACTACTCCAATATGACCACCGGGGGGGTGGCCTGCTATGGTCCGTCCTGCGATGAGCGAGGAGGGGCACCGGCCCGATCCGCAGGACTCCGAGGAATCCGAGCAGGATCGAATCGATGCGGAACACCGAGGCTTCGCCAACGCCGCCTGGTCGATCCCGAGCTACATCCTGAGCGGGATGGCGGTGTACGGCGGTCTCGGCTGGCTGCTGGATCGATGGCTGGGCACCTCGGCGCTGTTCCCCATCGGAATCCTGGTGGGCCTTGCTCTCGCGCTCTACCTGGTCTTCCACCGCTACGGGCGAACGAGCTGAGGCGACAGCCGCAGCACGGTCCGACCGCAGCCGCGAAGCCCTACGCCGACTTTGGAATGTCGCCGCTGCCCCCGGGCACGCAGCCGACGAAGAACCACCGACTGACTAGCCGAGTCACTGACGAAGGGACTGCCGCGTGAGCGCGCCGCACCTCCTCGCCTCCGGCAGTGGAGACGAGTTCGAGGCACCCGGCCTCGAAATCTTCCACTGGGGGCCGCTGTTCCCCGACGGTCCCTCGTGGCTGCACTGGCTCACCAAGCCCACCCTGATCGTCGCCCTGGCCGGGCTGATCGCGATCGTGTTCGCCTGGCGCGCGTTCGCCGGCGCGCAGCTGGTGCCGCGGGGCATGCAGAACGTGGGCGAGGTCGCCTACCTGTTCGTCCGCGACCAGGTGGCCCGGCCGATGCTCGGCAGGGACGGCGACCGGTGGATGCCGTTCCTGTTCTCCACCTTCTTCTTCATCCTGTTCATGAACTGGATGGGCGTCGTCCCGGTTCTGTACCTGCCGGTGAACTCGCACATCGCGTTCCCGATCGTGTTCGCGATCGCGGTGTACGTGATGATGCTCTTCCTGGGCATCAAGCACCAGGGCCTGGTCGGCTACTTCAAGAACATGATGTTCCCGCCCGGCCTGCCCAAGCCGCTGTACGTGATCCTCGCGCCGATCGAGCTCCTCTCGAACCTGATCCTGCGCCCCTTCACGCACTCGGTCCGACTGTTCGCGAACATGTTCGCCGGTCACCTGCTGCTCGCCTTCTTCGCCTCGGTCGCCTACTGGTTCCTGGTGGAGAAGCTCACCGTCCTGGGCGCCGGAGTCGGGATCGTCGGCTTCGTCATGACGATCGTCATGACGGCCTTCGAGCTGTTCATCCAGGCTCTCCAGGCGTTCATCTTCACGCTGCTCGCCGCCAGCTACATCCAGAGCGGCCTGCACGCGGACCACTGATCAGAACCACCCGCAACCAAGCAACCCTCCGGCGGGGCGGCCCCGCCGGTCGAGTGAAAAGGAAAGAGCACATGCTCGCTGAAGCCGTCAACGTTCTTGCTGGCAGCGACTCCGTCACCGGCAGCCTCGGCTCCGTCGCGTATGGCCTCGCCGCCATCGGCCCGGGCATCGGCGTGGGCATCATCTTCGGTCAGGGTGTGCAGGCGATCGCCCGCCAGCCCGAGCTGACCAACGTCATCCGCCAGAACATGCTGCTGGGCTTCGCGCTCACCGAGGCGCTCGCCCTCATCGGTTTCGTTGTGCCCTTCGTGCACAAGTAAAGAACCGTCCTTCCACTACTTGAATCGGAAGGTGGGAACTAGATGATTCTGGCTTCGGAAAACCCTCTGGTCCCAGAAGCCTCTGAGCTGATCTTCGGTACCGTCGCGTTCCTGGTCGTCCTGATCCTGGTCGGCTGGAAGCTGGTCCCGCAGATCCAGAAGACCCTCGCTGAGCGGACGGACGCGATCGAGGGCGGTCTCAAGCGCGCCGAGGAGGCGCAGGACGAGGCCAAGGAGACGCTGGAGCAGTACCGCGCCCAGCTCGCCGAGGCCCGCAAGGAGGCCGCCCGGCTTCGCGAGGAGGCTCGCGAGGAGGGTGCCCAGATCAAGGCCGAGATCACCGAGCAGGCGCAGGCCGAGGCCCGGCGGATCGTCGAGTCGGCGCACGCCCAGATCGAGGCCGACCGGCAGCAGGCTCTCCAGTCGCTGCGCGCCGAGATCGGCACCCTGTCGGTCGAGCTGGCGGGCCGTGTCGTCGGCGAGTCCCTCGAGGACAGCGCCCGGCAGAGCCGCGTCGTCGACCGGTTCCTCGAGGAGCTCGAGGGACGCGCGAGCACGCGGGAGCAGATCACATCATGACCATCACGGGAGCGGTGAGCAGGGCGTCGCTGGCCACGGCCCAGGAGCGGCTCGAGACGGTCATCCCGTCCGCCGACCTGAGCCGGCTCGGCGCGGACCTGTTCGCGGTGCTGAACCTGCTCGACCGCGAGCACGGCCTGCGGCGGGCGGTCTCCGACCCGTCCCGGGACGGCGCGGACAAGGCGCAGCTCGTTCAGGTCCTGCTTGAGGGCAAGGTCTCGCCGGCCGCTCTCGGGCTGGTCGCCGATGTCGTGCGGTCGAAGTGGTCCAAGCCCTCGGAGCTGTCGGACGCGGTGGAGACCCTCGCGGTCGCCGCCGAGGCCGCCCGCGCGGAGGCCGACGACCGGATCGACGACCTCGAGGACGAGCTGTTCCGGTTCTCCCGGGTGGTGGAGGGCGACCCCGCGCTGCGCGGGGCGCTGTCGTCGCCCGGACTGCCGGACGAGCGCAAGACGGGCGTGCTCGACGCGCTGCTCGGCGGCAAGGTCACCGCCGCGACGCTCGAGCTGGTCACCGAGCTCGTGCTGCGTCCGAGGGGACGTAGCCTGGAGGGCGGGCTGGCCGAGTACGGCAAGCTCGTCGCCAAGCGGCGGGAGCGGCTGGTCGCGCTGGTGCGCACGCCGGTCGAACTGTCGGCCGAACAGCGCAACAGGCTCGCCGCCGTGCTCGCCACGGCGTACGGCCACCAAGTACACCTCAACATCGAACTCGACCCGAACCTGGTCGGCGGCCTGTCGGTCCAGATCGGGGACGAGATCATCGACGGCACGATCGCCGGACGGCTGGACGACGTCCGCCGGCGGCTCGCGAGCTGACGAGCGACGGCTCGCGTCGCTCGGCACGCGCTTCACGCACGACGAGCCACCGACGAGCCACCTGAGCCCCAAGGGAGCAAGAGAGGAATCATGGCGGAGCTGACGATCCGTCCGGATGAGATCCGGAACGCGCTGGAGCGCTTCGTCCAGTCGTACGAGCCCGAGGCCGCCGCGCGCGAAGAGGTCGGCACCGTCGTCGATTCCGGCGACGGCATCGCGCACGTCGAGGGCCTGCCCTCCGCGATGGCCAACGAACTCCTGGAGTTCGAGGACGGCACGCGCGGTCTGGCTCTGAACCTGGACGTCCGTGAGATCGGCGCCATCGTTCTGGGTGACTCCAGCAAGATCGAGGAGGGCCAGAAGGTCCGCCGCACCGGCGAGGTTCTCTCGGCACCGGTGGGCGACGGCTTCCTCGGCCGCGTCGTGGACGCGCTGGGCAACCCGATCGACGGCAAGGGCCCGATCGAGTCGACCGAGCGTCGTGCGCTGGAGCTGCAGGCCCCGACCGTCGTTCAGCGGCAGTCGGTCAAGGAGCCGCTGCAGACCGGCATCAAGGCCATCGACGCGATGACCCCGATCGGTCGCGGTCAGCGGCAGCTGATCATCGGTGACCGGCAGACCGGCAAGACCACGGTCTGCATCGACACCATCCTGAACCAGAAGGAAGCCTGGGAGTCGGGCGACGAGAGCAAGCAGGTCCGCTGCATCTACGTCGCCGTCGGCCAGAAGGGCTCCACGATCGCCAACGTGCGCCGCACCCTCGAGGAAGCGGGCGCGCTGGAGTACACCACGATCGTGGCCGCCCCGGCGTCCGAGCCGGCCGGTTACAAGTACATCGCGCCGTACACCGGTTCCGCGATCGGCCAGCACTGGATGTACCAGGGCAAGCACGTCCTGATCGTGTTCGACGACCTGTCGAAGCAGGCCGAGGCGTACCGCGCCGTGTCCCTGCTGCTGCGCCGTCCGCCGGGCCGTGAGGCCTACCCGGGCGACGTCTTCTACCTGCACTCGCGTCTGCTCGAGCGCTGCGCGAAGCTGTCGGACGACCTGGGCGGCGGCTCGATGACCGGCCTGCCGATCATCGAGACCAAGGGCAACGACGTCTCGGCGTTCATCCCGACCAACGTCATCTCCATCACCGACGGCCAGTGCTTCCTGGAGACCGACCTGTTCAACCAGGGCGTCCGGCCCGCGGTGAACGTCGGTATCTCGGTCTCCCGCGTCGGTGGCTCCGCGCAGATCAAGGGCATGCGGAAGGTCGCCGGCACCCTGCGTCTGGCCCTCTCGCAGTTCCGTGACCTGGAGGCGTTCGCGGCGTTCGCGTCCGACCTGGACGCGGCCTCCCGCGCCCAGCTGGAGCGCGGCGCCCGCCTGGTCGAGCTGCTGAAGCAGCCGCAGGGCTCGCCGTTCCCGGTCGAGAAGCAGGTCGTCTCGGTGTGGGCGGGCACGTCCGGCGAGCTGGACGACGTGCCGGTGGAGGACATCCGCCGGTTCGAGTCCGAGTTCCTCGACCACCTCGAGCGCCAGCACGGCGGCATGCTCACCGCGATCCGCGAGACCGGCCAGCTCTCCGACGACGGCCTGACCACCCTGAAGGACGCCATCACGGAGTTCAAGAAGGGGTTCGAGACCAGCTCGGGCGGGCTGCTCGGCGACGAGTCCGCCGAGCCGATCGCGGACGAGGCCGTCGAGCAGGAGACGATCAAGCGCGTCAAGAAGGGCTGACGCAATGGCCCAGATTCGTCAACTGCGGCAGCAGATCCGGTCGGTGAAGTCCACCGCGAAGATCACGCGCGCCCAGGAGATGATCGCGACGTCGCGCATCGTGAAGGCGCAGACGGCGGTGGCGGCCTCCAAGCCGTACGCCGACCAGATCGTCCGCGCCCTCACCGCGCTGGTCAGCCACAACGTCGGGATCGACCACCCGCTGCTCAACGAGCAGCCGGAGGACGCGCGCACGGCCGTTCTGATCATCACCAGCGACCGCGGCTTCGCGGGCGGCTACAACGCCAACGTGATCCGCGAGGCCGAGGCCCTGATCGCCAAGCTGCGGGCCGAGGGCAAGCGCCCCGTCCCGTACGTCGTCGGCAACAAGGGCGTCACCTGGTACCGGTTCCGGAACCGGGAGATCGGCGCGCAGTGGACCGGGTTCAGCGACCGGCCGTCCTTCCCCGACGCCGAGGGCATCGGGCGGCGGCTGGCGGCGGACTTCCTGAAGACCGACGCCGAGGGCGGTGTCGGTGAGATCCACGTGGTCTACACCGAGTTCGTCTCGATGCTGACCCAGGCGGTCCAGGTTCGCCGGCTGATCCCGCTGGAGATCGAGGACACCACGGCCACCGACGGCGGTACGCCCCCGGCGTACGAGTTCGAGCCGACGGCCGGTGACGTGCTCGACCTGCTGCTGCCGAACTACATCGAGAGCCGCATCTTCCACATGATGCTGCAGTCGGCCGCGTCCGAGCACGCGGCGCGGCGGCGCGCGATGAAGTCGGCGACCGACAATGCCAACGAACTGATCGGTGTCTACACGCGCCAGATGAACCAGGTGCGACAGGCGGCGATCACCCAGGAAATCAGCGAGATCGTCGGTGGCGCTGACGCGCTCGCCGATTCTGGCGGGGAGTGAGAGAGTGACCGCACAGGTAGAGGAGACGACGACGGCCACCGGCCGCGTCGCCCGGGTCATCGGCCCGGTCGTCGACGTGGAGTTCCCCGCCGACGCCATTCCGGGCATCAACAACGCGCTGCACACCGAGATCAACCTCGGCGGCGAGACCAAGAAGCTGACCTTCGAGGTCGCCCAGCAGCTCGGCGACAACATGGTCCGCGCGGTCTCCATGCAGCCGACCGACGGCCTGGTCCGCGGCGCCGCGGTCGTGGACACCGGCGCGGCCATCTCGGTGCCCGTCGGTGACATCACCAAGGGCCACGTGTGGAACGCCCTGGGCGAGACCCTGGACGTCCCGACCGCGTCGCTGGAGATCAACGAGCGGTGGGAGATCCACCGCAAGCCTCCGGCGTTCGACCAGCTCGAGTCGCGGACCGAGATGCTGGAGACCGGCATCAAGGTCATCGACCTGCTGTCCCCGTACGTCAAGGGCGGCAAGATCGGCCTGTTCGGTGGCGCGGGTGTGGGCAAGACCGTCCTCATCCAGGAGATGATCCGCCGCGTCGCGCGCAACTTCGGTGGCACCTCGGTGTTCGCCGGCGTGGGTGAGCGCACCCGTGAGGGCAACGACCTCTGGGTCGAGATGGACGAGGCGGACGTCCTCAAGGACACCGCCCTGGTCTTCGGCCAGATGGACGAGCCGCCGGGCACGCGTATGCGCGTCGCCCTGTCGGGTCTGACGATGGCGGAGTACTTCCGGGACGTCCAGAAGCAGGACGTGATGTTGTTCATCGACAACATCTTCCGGTTCACGCAGGCCGGTTCCGAGGTCTCCACGCTGCTCGGCCGCATGCCGTCCGCGGTGGGCTACCAGCCCACGCTCGCGGACGAGATGGGCGAGCTGCAGGAGCGCATCACCTCGACCCGGGGTCACTCGATCACCTCGATGCAGGCGATCTACGTCCCCGCGGACGACATCACCGACCCGGCGCCGCACACCACGTTCGCGCACCTCGACGCGCGGACCGTGCTCTCGCGTGGCATCTCCGAGAAGGGCATCTTCCCGGCGGTGGACCCGCTGGACTCGTCCTCCCGGATCATGGACCCGCAGATCCTGGGCGCGGAGCACTACTCCGTCGCGCAGGAGGTCATCCGGATCCTGCAGAAGTACAAGGAACTCCAGGACATCATCGCGATCCTCGGTATCGACGAGCTGTCCGAGGAGGACAAGGTCACCGTCCAGCGGGCGCGGCGCATCGAGCGCTTCCTGTCGCACCCGATGTACGTGGCCGAGCAGTTCACCGGCCAGCCCGGTGTCACCGTGCCGAAGGACGAGACGATCGCCTCGTTCAAGGCGCTCTGCGAGGGCAAGTACGACCACATCCCCGAGCAGGCGTTCTTCATGTGCGGCGGCATCGAGGACGTCGAGAAGAAGGCCAAGGAGCTGGAGAAGTAGTCCGCTCCGCCGGTCCGTGTCCGCCACGCGCGGGCGCGGGCCGGCGGTCCGCTCCAGTTTTCGGAGGAATGATTCGTGGCAACCCTGAAGGTCGGGCTGGTCTCACCGGAGCGTGAGGTCTGGTCCGGCGAGGCCAAGATGGTGGTCGCGCAGACCATCGAGGGCCAGCTCGGCATCATGCCGGGTCACGCCCCGGTGCTGGGCGTCCTGCTGGACGGCAGCGTGGTGAAGATCGAGCCGGCCGACGGCGGCGAGTGGATCAGCGCCATGGTCGGCAGCGGGTTCTTCTCGATCGCCGACAACGAGGTGTCGGTCCTCGCGGAGCAGGCGGAACTGGGCTCCGAGGTGGACGTCGCCGACGCACGCCGGGCGCTGGACGAGGCGCTCACGGCGGCGGGAGCGGACCAGGACACCACGGCCGAGCGCCGGGCCCGGGCCCGGCTGCGCGCGGCGGGCTCGGAAGCCTAGCCGACGGCGTTGGGCGGACACCTGGCTCTGGACGCGGGCACGGTGCTCGCCGCCGTCGTCCTGCTGGTCGCGCTGGTGTTCGGCGTGCTCACGTTGCGGCGCTGGCTGTTCGTCCGGGCGGGCGGGACGGTCGAGTGTTCGCTGCGCGAGCTGCGCGCGGACGGCGACGCGGCGGACGGCGGCCATGGTCCGTGGCGGCTCGGTTTCGGCCGCTACAAAGGCGACGTGCTCCAGTGGCACCGCGTGTTCGGTTTCAGGCGTAGGCCCCGGCAGGTGATTCACCGCCGGGGCCTTGTCGTCGCCGGACGTCGCGTCCCGCAGGGCGAGGAGGCGGCCGGGCTGCTGCCGGACGTGACGATCGTCGAGGTGCGGGACGGCGGTCGGCGGCTGGAGCTGGCGATGGGCGCGGCGGCGCTGACCGGGTTCCTGGCGTGGCTGGAGGCGGCGCCGCCCGGTTCACCGGTGGATCCGCCGGGGCAGGACTCCTGACCGCGGCCCGGCGCGAAGAGTCTCGCCTTGGTCAAATCTCGCGACGACACTTGTCGTATTGGTCCCGTTCATTTCATGATCTTGGCACCCCTGTACGTCCCCCCTCGGGAGTTCATGTGCGCAAGTTCGCCATAGGCGCCGCCGCGGCGCTGGCCGCCACCGGTCTCGCGGTGCCGTCCGCCAACGCGGCCCCGGCCTCGCCCGACCTCGCGAAGCTGGTGACCGCCAAGGACATCAAGCGCCACCTGCGGAACCTGCAGACGATCGCCGACCACAACGGCGGCAACCGGGCCGCGGGCCAGGCGGGCTTCACCGTCTCGACCAGGTACGTGGTCAGCGAGCTGAAGAAGGCCGGGTACACCCCGACGGTCCAGAACTTCGACTTCGACTACTTCCAGGAGAAGTCCCCGGCGACCTTCGGCCAGACCGCGCCGAACAAGGTCGACTACAAGAACGGTGACGAGTTCACCTCGTACCAGTACTCCGGCAGCGGCGACGTGACGGCGGACGCCGCCGCGGTCGACACCCCGGCCCCGAACACCGACGGCGACTCCGGGTGCCAGACCGAGGACTTCGCGTCCTTCCCCAAGGGCGCGATCGCGCTGATCCAGCGCGGTGGCTGCGACTTCGCGGTGAAGGCCGCCAACGCCAAGACGGCGGGCGCGACCGCGGTCGTCATCTACCAGAAGCCGACCGTCGCGGACTCCCCGGTGGGCGGCACGCTCGGCGGCCCCGCCACGCTCCCGGTCGTCGGCCCGACCTACAAGGTCGGCTCGGACCTGGTGAAGCTCGCGAAGGCGGGCGGCCTGAAGCTGCACGTCAAGACCGACACGCTCAACGAGAAGCGCACCACGAACAACGTCATCGCGGAGACGAAGTCCGGGCGCTCCGACAACGTCGTGGTCGTCGGCGCGCACCTGGACAGCGTGGAGGCGGGCCCCGGCATCAACGACAACGGCTCGGGCACCTCGACCCTTCTCGCGGTCGCGCAGAAGGCCTCCAAGCTGGGCAAGAAGGGCCTGCAGAACAAGGTCCGCTTCGCCTGGTGGGGCGCCGAGGAGGAGGGCCTGCTCGGGGCCGAGCACTACGTCACCTCGCTGTCGGCGGGTGACCGGGCGAAGATCGCGCTGAACCTGAACTTCGACATGACCGCGTCCCCGAACGGCGTCCGCGGCGTCTACAACGGCTCGGACCCGACGGCCCCGCACGGCTCGGCCGCGATCCAGAAGGTCATCAACGACTACTTCGGCGGACGCAGGCTGCCGACCGTCCCGAGCGACTTCAACGGCCGCTCCGACTACGGGCCGTTCCTCGAGGCGGGCATCCCGGCGGGCGGCATCGACACCGGCGCCGAGGGCATCAAGACCGCCGAGGAGGCCAAGCTGTTCGGCGGCGAGGCGGGCAAGCCCTACGACGGCTGCTACCACGCCAAGTGCGACCGCCTCACCAACATCAACTGGAACCTGCTCGACACCAACGCCGACGGCGTCGCCTTCGCCGTCCAGTCGTTCGCCAAGAGCACCCTTCCGGTGAACGGCGAGGCCCTTCGCACCGGCCGCGCGTTCGCCAAGCCCGCTCCGACGGCTCCCCTGTACCGGGGTGGCCACCTCGTCCGCTGATCCCAGCGGCCTGAGCCCCGCGTGGAGCCGTCTCGGCTCCGTGCGGGGCTCGTTGCTTTCGGCGGGCGCCTCAGGCGGAGGCGATGGTGACGTCGCCGGTGTCGGTCCGAGCCTGGATGGTGTGGGGGGCGGAGGACGACGTCGGCACGGTGATCTTCTTCTTGCCCGTGTTGGTGTCGGCGGTGACGGCGTACTGCCCGGTGGACGGGACGAGGATCCGGATCTGGCCCGTGTTGGCGTGGGCGTTGACGTCGGCGGGGGCCGTGCCGAGGCTGAGGCGGATGCTGCCGGTGTCGGTGCGGGCGGTGACGTGCGCGGACGCGGCGGGCCGCAGGGCGGTGCCGGTGATCGTGCCGGTGTTGGCGCGGGCGGTGACCGAGCCGGTGAGGCCGGAGGCGGTGATGTCGCCGGTGTCGGTGCGCAGCTCGGCGGTCAGGGCGCGGGGGACGGTGACGCGGTAGTCGACCTCGCAGGTGCGCCCGCTGAGCGAGATGGAGCCGGGGCAGGAGTAGGTCAGTTCGAGGACGCCGCCGGTGACCTGGTGCCGGGCGTTCGGGTGGCCGTTGTCGGTGAAGCGGAGCTTCTCGGTGACGCTGACGGCGCTGACGTCCGCGCCGACGATCTCGACCTTGCCGGTGTGTCCGGTGACCCGCAGGCCGGTCAGCTTCTGCGCCACCGTGTAGGAACGTTGGTCGTTCTCCGTCTTGGTGAGGCCGAAGCTCGTGCCGCTGCCGCACGCCGACAGGGACAGGACGGCCAGCAGTGCGGCGGCCGAAGTAAGGGTCTTCGCGGACAGGCTCATTGCGTGGCGTCTTTCCGTCAGGAGAAGCGAACTCCTCGATTCTCCCGGCCCGGCGCCATGAAACACGAGGTGGGGGGCTACAGACCTGGGGGTGGGGTTAACCCCACCCCCAGGGTGGATCAGCGCTCTCCGCCCGGCTTCCACAGGACGTCGCCGTGCTCGGCGTTCGCGACGCGGCCGAGGATGAACAGCAGGTCGGACAGGCGGTTGAGGTACTTGGCGGTGAGCGGGTTGACGCCGTTCGCCTCCGCGTCCCCGGTGGGACGGCCCGACTCGTCCAGCGGGGCGGAACCGTGCGCCTCGATCGCGGCCCACGCGGTGCGCTCGGCGCGGCGGGTGACGGTGCGGGCGACGTGCAGGAGGGCGCCGCCGGGCGTCCCGCCGGGGAGGATGAAGCTGCGGAGGGGCTCCAGGTCGGCGTTGAACTCGTCGCAGAGGCCCTCCAGGCGCTCGACGTAGGACGCGTCGACGCGCAGCGGCGGGTACTCGGGGTCGGGGACGACGGGGGCGCACAGGTCGGCGCCGACGTCGAACAGGTCGTTCTGGACACGGGTGAGGGCGGTGACGATGTCCTCGCCGAGGCCGCCCGTCGTGACGGCGACGCCGATCGCGGCGTTCGCCTCGTCCACGTCGGCGTAGGCCGCGAGCCGCGGGTCGGTCTTGCGGGTGCGGGACATGTCGCCGAGCGCGGTGGTGCCGTCGTCACCCGTGCGGGTGTAGATGCGCGACAGCACGACGGGGGTCTCCCTGTTCTTCGCCATACGCCGAGCCTATCCAGCGGGGCCCCGAGTCTGGTTCTGTAGGTTCTCACTTACATGCCCTGGTCTGACCCCCTGCTCGGAGGCGGCTGTGACGTACGACCACATCATCGTTGGCGCCGGCAGCGCGGGCTGCGTGCTCGCGCACCGGCTGAGCGAGGACCCGGGGACGCGGGTGCTGCTGCTGGAGGCGGGGCCGCCGGACGACGCCGTGGAGATCCACATCCCGGCGGCGGTGGCGGCGCTGATCAAGGGGCCGTTCGACTGGGACTACTCGACCGTCCCGCAGGAGCACGCGGACGGGCGCAGCGTGTACTGGCCGCGGGGCCGGACGCTCGGGGGCTCGTCGTCCACGAACGCGATGATCTACATCCGCGGGCACCGGTACGACTACGACACCTGGCGTGACTCCCACGGCTGCGAGGGCTGGGGCTACGCCGACCTGCTGCCCTACTTCCGGCGCGCCGAGGACCAGGCGCGCGGCGAGTCGCAGTTCCACGGCGTGGGCGGCCCGCTGCACGTCGAGGACCGCCGGTACACGCACCCGCTCTCGCGCGCCTGGGTGAAGTCGGCGCGGGCGGCGGGGCTGGCGGAGAACCGCGACTTCAACGGCGCGGACCCGGACGGCGTCGGCTACTACCAGGTCACGCACAAGCAGGGGCGGCGCTGGTCGACGGCGACCGGGTACCTGCGTCCCGTCCGGGAGCGTCCGAACCTGACCGTCGTCACCGACGCCCTGGTCACCCGGGTCGTCATCGAGGACGGACGGGCCGTGGGCGTGACCTACGAGGCCCGCGGCGAGACGGTCACGGCGCGCGCCGAAGGCGAGGTCGTGCTGTCCGGGGGCGCGGTGAACAGTCCGCAGCTGCTCATGCTGTCCGGGATCGGACCGGCCGGACACCTGCGCGAGCACGGCATCGACGTGGTCGTGGACGCGCCGGTCGGCCAGGGCCTCCAGGACCACCCGTTCGTGAACGTCATGTTCGCGACGCCGCGTGTGAAGAGCCTGTTCGAGCTGCCGAGCCCGCTGAAGTTCGCGCAGTGGCAGGCGTTCGGGCGCGGGCCCTATGCGTCCAATGTGGCGGAGGTCGGCGGATTCACCCGGACCGTGGACGGCCTGCCCGCGCCGGACCTCCAGTACCACGTGCTGCCCACGCCGTTCGTGAAGCAGGGGCTGGTGGAGTCGTCGCAGCGGCTGCTGTCGGTGTTCGCCACGGCGGTCGCGGTCGAGAGCCGCGGCGCGCTCACGCTCCGGTCGGCGTCGCCGTACGCCAAGCCGCTGATCGACCCGGCCTACCTGGCGGCGAAGTCGGACCTGGACATCCTGGTCGCGGGCGTCCGGCAGGCCCGCGAGATCGCGGCGACCGGGCCGCTCGCGTCGATGGTCGCGGGGGAGTTCGCGCCCGGCGAGCAGGCCGCGTCGGACGAGGACGTCGAGGCGTTCGTCCGGCGGGAGGTGGCGACGCTGTTCCATCCGACGAGCACGTGCGCGATGGGCGGGGACGAGTCGTCGGTGTGCGATCCGGAGCTGCGGGTGCGCGGTGTGGAGGGGCTGCGGGTCGTGGACGCGTCGGTCATGCCGTCCGTGCCGCGCGGGAACACCAACGCGCCGACGATCGCGATCGCGGAGCGCGCCGCGGACCTGATCCGGGGACGTGAGCCGCTCGCCGCCGCGTCGCTGTGAAAAGGGAGAGGCCCTCGCCACCATGCGGTGGTGAGGGCCTCTTGTCATCGCGACAGCCGTCCTGTTTCAGGGACGAGCGTCGCCCGGCTGCTGCGGGGTTCACCGCTGACGCGCCTTCTCCTTGGCCTTCGCCGCGCGCTTGGTGGCCTTGGCCTCCGAGCGCCACGTCGCTACGCGCTGGTTGGCGATGCCCTGGGTGAACGAGTGGTGCAACATCTTCTGTCTCCTCTTCTCTGCCGGCAGGTCCCTGCCGACATCTATAGATTCGCCCTAAGACCCCGGTGGGCACATGGGGATGACGCCTTATTCGGGCGTCCTAGGACGGGCCTAGTACGCGGCACGTATTATCCAATCGCTCGGGCGCCCGCCTGAGTCGGCGGAGAAGGCCTAGGCGCGGACCCTCTCCGCCGTCGCCGAACGCCCGGAGACCTGAGCGGACGCAGGGTCAGGACGCCTGGGGCACCTCCTGTCCGACCTGCGGGTTCGTGGTGACCGGCGCCGGACGGCCGGGCAGCAGGAGGGTGGTCGCGGCGGCGAGGAGCAGCCCGCCCGCGAGCAGCCAGACGCCATGGTGGACGCCCTGGACCGCGCCGTCCGAGCGCTGCATGATGACCGCCACCGCGGCGATCCCCAGGGACCCGCCGAGCTGGTTCAGCATGTACAGCGCCGAGCTGCCCTGGGCGACGAGCTCGGGCGGCAGCGTCCGGTAGAGCGCGCCCATCGTCGGCGCGGCCATGAGGCCCATGCCGATCCCGGCGGCGAACGCCGCGAGCCCGCTCCACGCCTCGGGCGTCCGCGCGCCGAGCCACGCCATCGGGACGAGGGCCGCGACGGCGAGCAGCGCGCCGCAGCGGGCGAGGACGCGTGAGCCGACGCGGTCGGAGAGCCGTCCGGCGATCGGCATGGCCAGGGACGCGCCGAGGCCGACCGGGGCGACCAGCAGGCCCGCGACACGCGCGCCGTGCCCGTGCGCCTGCTGGTAGTAGAGCGGCAGCAGGAACAGCATCCCGAACGTCACGATGCCCGACAGCGACATGATCCCGACGCTGGCGCTGAACGCCGGACGGGCGAAGAGCCGCAGGTCGAGCAGGGGAGGCGTGCGCCGGACGGTCAGCGCGCGCACGCCGTACCCCGCGAGCAGCACGGCCCCGATCGCGAACGGCGCCCAGGCGTCCGAGCCGCCCGCCACGCGCGAGAGGCCCAGCAGGACGGCGGCGAACCCCGGCCCGAGCAGGACGAGTCCCAGCAGGTCGAGTCGCTGTGCAGGGCCGTCCGGACGGTCGCGCGGCACGACGCGCAGCGCGAGGACGAACGCGACCACGCCGATCGGCAGGTTGATCAGGAACATCCAGCGCCAGCCGAGACCGTCCAGGACCAGGCCGCCCAGGGCCGGTCCGAGGACGGGCCCGAGCGACAGCACCACGCCCATGAGCCCCATGACCCGTCCGGCCCGCGCGGGCCCGGCGCCGCGCGCCAGGATCACCATGACCAGCGGGTCGAGGATGCCCGCGCCCAGCCCCTGGACGATCCGGAACGCGACGAGCTGCGGCAGGTTCCCGGCGAACGCGCAGGCCAGCGACCCGGCGACGAACAGTACGAGGCCGAGGAGCCAGGGCCGCCGGGTGCCGAACCGTCCGGCGGCCCAGGCGGTCACCGGGACGGTCACCGTGAGCGCCAGCAGGTAACCGGTCGAGACCCAGCCCACCGCGCTGAGCGTGGTGCCGAACTCGCCGACGAGGCGGTCCGCGGCGACGGACACCATCGTGGCGTCCAGGATGCCCATGATCCCGCCGAGCAGCACCACGGCGATCAGGCGCCGCAGCGCGGGATCGAACGCATCTGTATTCATCAGACTCCTTAACTAGACTGGCGCGTCCAACATAGGAGTCTGTGAAGTCTTAGACAAGGTGGTTTGTATAACTAGACTGTTGGGTCCAAGTTGGAAAAACGGCCGGTACACTGCGCGGCATGGAGGCGACGGCGGCGGCGCGAGGCCGCATCGACAAGCGGCAGGCGATCCTCGACGCCGCGTTCGCGGTGATCGGCCGCGAGGGGTACGCGCAGGCGGGCGTGGACGTCATCGCCGCCGAGGCGGGCGTCGCCAAGGCCACGGTCTACAACCACTTCGGCGACAAGGAGGCCCTGCTCCGCGCGTCCTTCGCGGCGCAGGCCGAGCGCGTGCTGGCGGCCAACCTCGCCGCGCTCGAGGTCCTCGCCGACGCGGGCGACGACCTGCGCGTCCTGCTGGAGGACGTCGGCGTCCGGCTGCTCGAGTGCTACCTCGACGAGCGGTCCTGGGCCGTCCGGCGCATCCTGCTGGCCGAGGGGAACCGGTTCCCCGACCTGCTGGACGTCACGCACAGCGGCGTCGCCGACCGTGTCCTGCGGACCCTCGCCGACCGGTTCGCCCGCCTCGCCCTCGCCGGACGGCTGAGCCTGACCGACCCCGAACTGGCCGCCGAGCAGTTCACGGCGCTGCTGATGGGGCCCATGGAGAAGCGCACCCGGCTCGGCACCCGGACCGTTCCGGAGGGCGAGCTGAAGACCGCCGCGCGCGAGGCCGTCGACACCTTCCTCAAGGCGTTCGGGCCCGCCGCGGCTCCAGGCCGTCCCTGACCAGGCGCAGCAGCCTGCGCGCGTCGCCCGCGTCCCCCGTCGTCATCGCGCCCCCGCTGACCAGCGCCAGCAGGTCGGCGGTCGCGATCTCGTCCCGGAGCGTCCCGGCCCGCTTGGCTCGTACGGCGAGGACCTCCGCCGCCTCGTTCAGCGCGGTGTGCCACTCGTGGAAGAGCTGTGAACGGCGTCCGTCCGGGGTCTCGGTGATGGCCAGCGCGAGGTCCCGCTTGGACGCCACGTGCGCGACGAACTCGCCCAGCCACACGTAGAGCGCCTCACCGGACGGCGAGGACGCCAGCTCCCGCCCGAGCCGCCGGAGCCCCTCGACCTCGTCGGCGTACACGGCGATGAGCAGGTCCTCCCGGGTGGGGAAGTTGCGGTACAGCGTCGCGTTGCCGACCCCGGCCCGCTTGGCGACCTCGTCGAGCGGCACGTCCGGCCCGCGCTCGTCGAACAGCTCCTTCGCCGCCGCCAGCAGCAGCGCGGCATTGCGCGCCGCATCGGCGCGCGGACGACGAGGAGGCATCGGCGGCAACCCCTTGTGGATCGAGGACGTGGTCCGTAGCCTACCGCCTTAACTGGGGAGTTCCCCGTTTAAGGAGCAGAGAACATGACACCGGACGACCGCGCCGCCATCACCGACCTGATCTCCATGCACGGCCACCTGTGCGACGACGGGGAGCTCGACCGCCTCCACGAGGTCTTCACCGACGACCTCGTCTACGACGTGTCCGACATGGGCTTCGGCGAGCTTCACGGCCTGGCCGCCTTCAGGACGGCCGCCGAGACCCTCGGGGACGCCAACCCGGTGGGCCACCACGTCACCAACGTCGTCCTCAGGGAGGCGTCGGAGGACGAGGTCCACGCCCGTTCCAAGGCGATCGGCATCCTGGCGGACGGCACCGCGGGAAGCGCCGTCTACCAGGACGTCGTCAAGCGCGGCCCGGACGGCTGGCGCATCACCCGCCGCACCGTCCAGGCCCGCAGGAAGCCGCTCGGCGCCCGCTGAGCGGGCGAGGTCAGCGCTTGTAGCGCTTCCCGTGGATCATGGTGACGAGCTGCAGGATCTGCGCCATCTGCTTCTCGGTGCGGTCGAAGGACGCCAGGTTCGTCGGCAGGGCGAAGCGCTGACGCGTGATCGCCTTCGGACGGGCGAACTCGCGCAGCCCGTCGGCGCCGTGGATGCGGCCGAAGCCGGACTCGCCGACGCCTCCGAAGGGCAGGGCGGCGACCATCGCGAACGCGGCGAAGGCGTTGATGGACGTCATGCCCGAGCGCATGCGGCGGGCGGCGTCCATGGCGCGGGACCTGTCGCCGGAGAAGATCGAGCCCGCCAGGCCGTAGTTGGTGGCGTTGGCCTTCTCGACCGCCTCGTCCAGGTCGCGGACGCGGTGGACGGTGATGGTCGGCCCGAAGGTCTCCTCACGGACGGCGGCCGAGTCGTCCGGGACGTCGGTCAGGACGACCGGCTCGACGTACGGCCTGCGGACGGACTCGGGCCCGCCGACGACCGCCTTGCCGCCCTTGTCCAGCGCGTCCCTGATGTGCCGCTCGATGATGTCGAGCTGGGACGGCATGGTGATCGGCCCGTAGGCCGCCTCACGGTCGAAGCCCGGACGGAGCCTGGCGGCGCGCTCGGTCAGCTTGGCGAGGAACGCGTCGTAGGCGTCGTCCACGACGTAGACGCGCTCGACGCCGATGCAGGTCTGGCCCGCGTTCGCCATCGCGCCCCACAGCGCCGAGTCGGCGGCGGCCTCGAGGTCGGCGCCCGAGTCGACGATGCAGGCGTCCTTGCCGCCGCACTCGGCGACGATCGGGGTGAGGTTCTCGGCGCAGGCCGCCATGACCTTCTTCGCCGTCGGGCCCGAGCCGGTGAAGGCGACCTTGTCGACGTCCGGGGACGAGGCGAGCGCGCCGCCGGTCGCGCCGAAGCCCGTGACCACCTGGAACACCGGACGCTCCGGGATCACCGTCGTGAACAGCTCGGCCAGCAGGACGCCGACGCCGGGGGTGTACTCGGACGGCTTGAACACCACGGCGTTGCCCGCGGCGAGCGCGTAGGCGATCGAGCCCATCGGGGTGAAGATCGGGTAGTTCCAGGGGCCGATCACCCCGACGACGCCGAGCGGCTGGTACTCCAGGACGGCCTTCTGGTTCAGCGACAGGACGCCCGGGAACACCGTGCGCGGGCCGAGCACCTTGGCGGCGTGCCGGGCGGCCCAGTCCAGGTGCGAGATCGCCATGATCGTCTCGATCTGGGCGTCCTGGAGGGTCTTGCCGGTCTCCTGGTGGATGAGCTCGGCCATCCGGTTGAGGTTGCGGGTGAGCGCGCCCTTGACGTTCAGCAGCCGGACGCGCCGCTCCTTCCAGCCCAGCTCGCCCCACCAGGCGGCGGCGTCGCGGGCCTTGGACACGGCCTCGGCGACCGCCGCGGCGTCGTGCACGGGATGCTCGGCGACCACCTCGCCGGTGGCCGGGTTCAGCGAGGGGAACGTGGTGCGCTCCGTGGCGACGGACATGGGGGCTGCCTCCGGGGTGCTCAACCGGGTAAGTGACCACTTGCCAACGTACCGGCTAGTAAATCACCTTACGTCGTCGTCCGGGATCCAGCTCCCGTGGAAGCCCGCCGGGACGCGTCGTGGCAGCTCGACCCGGGCCCGCTCGGACAGGTCGCCCGCGTTCAGCACGAGCAGCCGGGAGCCCGCCGGGTCGGACGCGATGGTCAGGAGCCACCCGTCGTCCTCGGACCGGGCGTCCGCCGACGGCACGAACACCGCCTCGCCGACGTGCCCGCCGAAGTCACGCTCGTCCGCCGTCCCGGCTTGGACGTCGTACTTGACCAGCGCGGATCCGGCGACGGTGTAGAGGAAGCGGTGAGGAAGCCCGGTGTGGTCGTCGTCGTGGGTGGGGAACTCGACCCTCCGGTCGTCCAGCGGTTCCTCGGACGCGCGTCCGGTCGCCGGGTCGAGCGTCCAGCGGTGCAGCCTCGCCGCGCCCAGCCCTGTCGCCGTGCCCAGCCCTGGGGCGGCGGACGCCGGGCCGGGCGCTCCGCCGATGCCGCCCCACAGCGCGGTGATGTCGGCGTCGCGGTAGCGCGCACCCGTGAGAACGACGCCCCCGCGCTCGTTCTCATAGGCGTTGCCGACGTGGAACACGTAGCAGGGATCGACGTCGAACCAGCGCACCGGCCCGCCGCCCCCGCGCGGCATGACACCGAGGCGCGCGCCGTACGAGTCGTCCCAGCGGAACGGCATCCCGGCGCGTCCGGCGAGCTCCAGGTCGAACACCATCGGCAGGTCGAGCCAGACGACGTTGTGCTCGGTGATCGCGAAGTCGTGCATCATCGTGGGCCCGGGCACCTCGACCTCGCGGCTCTCGACGAGCTTCCCGTCCGCCGACAGCCGGTGGTAGGTCAGGAACGGCGGGACGAACCCGTAGCCGAAGAACAGCAGATCGCCGGTGCGCGGGTCGCGCTTGGGGTGCGCCGTCATCGCCGTCGTGAGCAGCCCGCCGAAGTCGCACGCGCCGACCGTCTCCAGCTCGGGCGTCAGCTCGTGGGGGAGACCCGCCTCGACCAGCGCGTACACCGTCCCGTCGTGCGCGATCACGTGTGTGTTCGCCTGGACGGACGCGAGGTCGAAGGTGCCGTCCTCCCGGACGAACGGCGCGTCCTCGGTGAACCGGCGCGTCCGGACCCAGCGGTTGCGGTACCACTCGGCGCGCCCGTCGCGCAGCCGGATCCCGTGGACCATGCCGTGCCCGGTGAACCAGTGCCCGCTCGGCTCGCCCGGCTTCGGGTTCGGTCCGTTGCGCAGGTAGCGGCCGTTCAGTTCGGCGGGCAGGACGCCCGTGACGGGCAGGTCGTGCGCGGTGGTCTCGTCCGGGACGGGTGCCCGGTGGCCGTCGAGCCAGAGGTCCATGGCGTCCTCCTCAGGGAAGCGTGGAGGTGCGGGTCAGGCGATGGGCTGCTCGATGTCGTGCTCCTCGAAGTACCGCTTCTGCGCGACCTCCGGGTACCAGCGGGTGAACCAGGCCGGGACCAGGAAGCAGGCGACCTTCACCAGGATCAGCAGCCCGGTCTGGTGCGGCGCGAAGTGCTGCACGATGCCGAGGCAGGTGGCCGAGACGGTGAACGCGGCGGCCCAGACACTGGTCAGGACGACGGCGATCCGGTGGAACAGCTCGGTCCTGGCGATCTCCTCCGACACCTGGCGGCGGCCGATGCCCTCGGTGAACGGGACGCCGACGGCGATCGACACCCACGCGGTCAGCGCGAGCCAGCCGATCGACAGGGACGCGCCGTAGTGGACGATCGCGGCGTGCGGCGCGGCGAGGACCAGCCCGGTGAAGCCGGCCAGGAAGATCGTCGTGGAGATCTCCAGGACCAGGCCGTCCCAGCGGCGCCCGCGGCGCAGGTCGGCGGCCAGCAGGACCACCGCCGCGACCAGGCCCGCCGCCGCTCCGGCCTGCGCGTTGAAGCCGCTCACCACGGCCAGGATGATCCAGGGGAGGAACGTGAGCCCGTAGTACTTCAACATCGTGCGCGCCGCCTTCTGGCCACTCGGGAGGTACATGTCTGTTGTGACATGTCAAACGTAGACCTTCTACTTCTGACATGTCAACATCGACGTGTATGCTCCGGAATATGAGCCTTCGACATGCCGCGCTGGGACTGCTGGTCGAGATGGACGGGGCCAGCGGCTACGACCTGCTCAAGATGTTCGAGATCACCATGGGCAACGTCTGGCAGGCCACGCAGAGCCAGCTCTACGGGGAGCTGAACAGGCTCACCGCGGACGGGTTCATCGAGGTGGCGAGCGAGGGGCCGCGAGGCCGCAAGGAGTACCGCGTCACCGACGCGGGCCTGGGTGAACTGCGGCACTGGCTCCTGGAGGTCCCGCCGAAGATCGTCCGGCGGGACGAGATCCTGCTGCGGCTGTTCTTCCTCGGCCAGGTCGAGCCGGACGAGGCGGCGGGCTTCGTCCGCGAGCAGGCCGCCGCCCTGGACGCCCGCCTCGTCGCGCTCGGCGAGCTCGAGGGCGCCATCGACTGGGGCGAGGACAACCTGTCGTTCTACGGCCGCCTCGCGATGGAGTACGGCAAGCGCTCCATGGCCATGCGGCGCGAATGGTACGACTGGGTCCTCAAGGAGCTGGCCGAGCGCGACACCCCGGAAAAGCGGTAGGGCTCAGGCAAAACGCCAGGGCTCTGGCGAAGCGGTAAGGCTCAGACGAAAAGCCAGGGCGCCAGCGAAACGGTGGGGCTCAGGCGAAAAGCCGAGGCTCTGGCGGAGCTGTGGGGCTCAGGCGAAGTGGCCGGCGTTGTCGGCCGCCCACTCCGCGAACGAACGCGCCGGACGTCCGGTGACGCGCTCGACCTCGGGCGAGATCTCGGCGGGACGGCCCACGCACTGCTCCCACATGTCCAGCAGCGAGTCCGCGATCTGGGGCGTCATGTGCCCGCCGCCGAGCATCGCGGCGCGCGCGTCCTCAGGGGAGAGCTCCTCGTAGCGGACGTCCCTGCCGATGGCCTCGCCGATCAGCCGGGCCTGGTCGGCGAAGGTCAGCGACTCCGGCCCGGACAGCACCGGACGCGTCCCGACCAGGTCGTCCCGGGTCAGCATGGCGGCGGAGACGGCGGCGATGTCGCGCTCGTGGATGGGCGCGGTCTCCGCGTCCGCGAACGGGCCCGAGACGACGCCGCCGTCGCGGATCTGCCCGGCCCAGTTCGCGGCGTTGGCGGCGAACGCGCCGGGCCGCGGGAACGCCCACTCCAGCCCGGACGCCTCGATCTCCCGCTCCTTGGCCAGGTGGAACTCGCCGATCGGGTTGCCCGGCCCGGCGTGCTCGGCGGACGACGACGACAGCATGACCACGCGCCGGACGCCGTGCTCACGGCAGCGGTCGAGCAGGTCGCCGAACCCGCCCCAGAACACCGACGGGTTGACGAAGACGGCGCTGACGCCGTCCAGCGGGAAGTCCTGGGTCGCGGCGACCTCGACGCCCGTGGGGAAGCGCGCGGACGCGGGGTCGCGGGTCAGCGCGCGCACCTTGTGCCCCGCGCTGGCCAGCTCGGCGACCAGGTGGCGTCCGACGTTTCCGGTGGCTCCGGTGATCAGGAACATGGGGGTCTCTCTTTCATGTGTTCAGTCTCATCTGTTCGGTTGAACATCTCCATGTTCAACCGAACAGATGAACATGTCAACCAACTAGATGGATGAAGCGTTGGCTACGATGTCGCCATGAAGGACGAGCGAGACGACGGCGCCCCGGACGGGACCGGGGGCGGACGGGCGCGACGGCGCGCGCCGCGCGACGGTGAGCGCAAGCTCGACGCCGAACGGTCCAGGCGGCTGCTCCTGGACGCGGCGCTCGAGGAGTTCTCCGCCAAGGGCTACGCGGGCGCGCGCGTGCAGGACATCGCCGACCGCGCCGGGGTGAACAAGCAGCTCATCAGCTACTACTACGGCGGTAAGGCCGGGCTGTACGCGGAGATCGGCCGCTTCTGGAGCGAACGGGAGGCCGAGTTCGCCACCCCGGACGTCCCGCTGCCGGAACTGATCGTCCGGTACCTGGAACAGTCGATGAACGAGCCGCGCGCCACCCGGCTGAACGCCTGGATGGGCCTGACGGGCGACTACACCAAGCTGCCCGGCGAGCGCGAGGACATGTCCGACCTGCGCCGCCGCCAGGACGAGGGCGAACTCGCCGCCGACCTCGACCCCGAGATCGTCATGCTGATCATGATGGCCGCCGTCGCCGTCCCCACCACGATGCCGAACCTCGTCCAGTACGTCTGCGGTCAGGACGCCAGGTCACCCGAGTTCCGCGCCCGCTACGCCGACCAGCTGCGCCGCGTCATCACGCACCTCGCCGACTCCGGTGGAGACGAAGGGGAGACGGCCTAGAAGTTCAGGCCCTTCCAGAACTGGAACACCGCGTGCCCGATCTGGATGATCGGCTCGTTCAGCCCGATCGTGTTCGTGATGTGCGTGACCAGCCCGAAGAACGCGCGGTTGATCGGCCCGACCCACAGCAGCGCGATGACCAGCAGGAACATGTAGCCGCCGTACGCGCTCACCTGGTTCACCCAGCGCGGCGGCAGGTACGGCTCGACGATCCCGAAGCCGTCCAGGCCCGGGACCGGCAGCAGGTTCAGCAGCGCGGCCGTGACCTGGAGGAACGCCAGGAACGCGACGCCCGACCAGAAGATCCCGTGCTCGTTGCTCGCGAAGTTCCGGTAGACGACCGCCAGCATGATCGCCAGCAGCACGTTGCTCAGCGGCCCCGCCGCCGAGACCAGGCTGTGCCGCCACTTGCCCCGGATCCGCGACCGGTCGATCCAGACCGCGCCGCCCGGCAGTCCGATCCCGCCGAGCAGGATGAACAGCACCGGGATCGCGAAGCTCAGGATCGGGTCGGTGTACCGCGCCGGGTTCAGCGTCAGGTAGCCGCGCGTCGCGACGCTGTGGTCGCCCGCCCGGTAGGCCAGGTAGGCGTGCCCGAACTCGTGCAGGCACAGCGACAGCACCCAGCCCGCGATCACGAACCCGAACACCGCGATGCGGCCCGCCTCGAACCTGTGCTGAAGCAGGGTCATCGTGATCTCGCCGTACCGCCAGGCCATCAGCCCGCACAGCACGGTGACCGCGCAGATCGCCAGGAACACCGGGCTCGGACGCACCGCTCCCCGGTCCCGCATCTGGTGCACCGAGCCCATCCTCAGCAGTCTCCCCCCGGTCGTCCCGACGGATTCGACGGTATCGCGTCCGGGAGTGTGCCCCGTGTCAGGAACCGGGATGATCAGGACGCCGCGATGGCGGGGACCGCGTAGGTGCGCAGGAAGGTCCGGGTGGCCTCCTCGCTCCGGTCCCGGTCCATCACGATCAGTGACGTGATCAGCCGGAACAGGAACTCGACCGCGCCCTCGACGTCGATGTCGGCCCGGACGAGCCGCCGCCGCTGGGCCGTCTCGAAGTGCGGCCGGACGTAGTCGGCGCACACGGCGAGCACCTGCTCGCCCGCGCCCGCGACGGCAGCCTGCATATGCCCGGCCGCCTCCGGCACCAGCAGCCGCGCGATCGTCGGCTCGGCCCGGACGAACGCCACCGCCGACAGCGTCCCCTCGACGATCGCGTCCGGCACCGACCGCTCCCGGCTCAGCCGCTCCGCCAGGACGTCCAGGAACCGGCGCAGGCTGCGCAGCACGACCTCGAGGATCAGCTCGTCCCGGCCGCCGGTCACCGCCCGGTACACCGTGGCCCGGGACAGTCCCGCCGCGGCCGCGATGTCCTCCACCGTCGTCCTGGCGACGCCGACCCGCCGGAAGCACTCCTCGGCGGCGTCGATGATCCGCTCGCGCGCACGCTCGGCGGCGGCCGGAACCCCAGGGGACATGCCCGAAGCGTACGGCCTTCCCGCCTCCGGCGTCCGCCCCCGGAAACGGCACGTCACGACGTGCGGGCGGTCAGTCGAGGGTGTAGTCGAGATCCCACTCGTGCGAGCCGTCCGGGCGGGCGGTGATCCGTCCCTCACCCCGGATGCCCTTGAGTTCCCCGGTTCCCGACGTCGGGACGATCAGCCAGCGCAGCCACTGCGCGCCCTCGTCGCTGCCCGCACTGTGCTGCAGCACGAACGAGCCCTCCCGGCCGTGCAGGATCCCCTCCACGGTCTCCACGCCGACGTACGCCGCGGGCCCGCCCGCCGTCTCCACGGTGATCAGGTCGGAGACGCTCGTCCCGACCAGGTCGCCGTGGAAGGTCTTGCGCACCCGGACCTTGGTGAGTTTCCGGTCGCCCCGCTCGTCGTAGGGCTTCTCGTCGTCCCACGCGTCGATGTCGAAGGTGCCGGCGGCGATAGCGTTCATGGCCTCATGATGGCTCAGAACAGGGTGCCCTCGTGTTCGATGCCGCGCAGCGCGTCGTAGTCGAGCGTGACGCAGTCGATCCCGCGGTCGGTCGCGAGCACCCGCGCCTGCGGCCTGATCTCCTGCGCGGCGAACACGCCGCGCACCGGCGCGAGCAGCGGATCCCGGTTCAGCAGCTCCAGGTACCGCGTGAGTTGCTCGACCCCGTCGATCTCGCCGCGCCGCTTGATCTCCACCGCGACCGTCGCGCCGCCGGCGTCCCGGCACAGGATGTCCACGGGCCCGATCGCGGTCGGGTACTCCCGCCGGACGAGCGAGTACCCGTCCCCGAGCGTCCCGATGTGCTCGGCCAGCAGCTCCTGCAGGTGCGCCTCGACCCCGTCCTTGACCAGCCCCGGGTCGGGCCCGAGCTCGTGCCCGTGGTCGAGCAGCACCTCCTCGATCGTGAGGATGAGCCGCTCCCCGGACTTGGTGTGGGTGACCGTCCACCGCGAGACGGCGCCGTTCTCCTCGAACGGCTCCTCCCGCAGCGAGCACGGCGGATTCATCCAGTTCAACGGCTTGTAGGCACGGTCGTCGGCGTGAATGGACACGCTTCCGTCCGCCTTCACCATGATCAGCCGGACGGCGGAGGGCAGATGGGCGGTGAGCTTGCCGGCGTAGTCCACGCTGCACCGGGCGATAACGAGACGCACGACCGCCGAGCTTAGTGACCCCACCGACCCCACGGGCCCGAACGGCCCGCCTAGGACGTCCCGGGGAGGGACTTAGGGCGTTGTGCCGATGTGGGGGGTGGGGGCTTAGGGCGATTCTCGAGGGTGTCGGGGTCAGGTGGCCCGGTACTGAGGAGGACTCGGATGTTCCACAACGACGTGATCTACGCGGTGATGCGGGAGCGGGCGCGGGAGCGTCAGGAGTTCGCGCGTGAGCAGCGGGACGCGGTGGGGGCGAAGAAGGCGGCGGAGCAGCGGGACCGGGAGGCTCTGCTGGTGGCCGCTCCGTGGCGTCCGCGGCGCCGCCACACCGCACACGCCCGGTGAGCGCCCGTCCCGCGGGGGTGGTCGCGCCGGGCACGAGACGGGGTGGGTCCGGACGTGAGGGGTGCCGAAGCGGATGCCCCCGTCCTGGACGCCTGGGGCTTCTGGGACACTGCCGTCCATGAGTGAGGGTTCGTTCAGCAGGGTCGGAGTCGTCGGTCTCGGCACCATGGGTGCGGGCATCGCGGAGGTGCTGGCGCGCGGCGGGCTCGCCGTCGTGGGCGTCGAGATCAACCAGGACGCGCTGGAGCGCGGGCGGGGGCATCTGGAGAAGTCCACCGGACGGGCGGTGAAGCGCGGCAGGCTGACCGAGGACGGGCAGCGGGAGATCCTCGACCGGATCCGGCTGACCACCGACTTCGGCGACCTCGCCGAGTGCGACCTGGTCGTCGAGGCCGTGCCGGAGCGGCTCGACCTGAAGCACAGGGTGTTCGCCGAGCTGGACAAGGTCGTCCGGGACGACGCGATCCTCGCGACGAACACGTCCTCGCTGTCGGTGACCGCCATCGCCGCCGCGACGAGCCGTCCGGCCAAGGTCGTCGGGGTGCACTTCTTCAACCCCGCGCCGGTCATGAAGCTGGTCGAGGTCATCGGCACCGTCCTGACCGAGGACGGCGCGGTGGACCGCGTCGCCGCCCTGGTCAAGGGCCTCGGCAAGACCCCGGTCGTGATCGGCGACCGCGCCGGGTTCGTCGCGAACCGGCTGCTCTTCGGCTACCTCAACGACGCCGCGCGCATGCTCGAGACCAAGCACGCGTCGCGGGACGACATCGACACCGCGATGACCGCGGGCGGCGGCCTCCCGATGGGGCCGTTCACGCTCATGGACCTGATCGGCCTGGACACCTGCCTGGAGGTCCTGGAGGCGATCTACGCCGAGACCCGTGACCGCCGTCACGCGCCCGCGCCGGTGCTGCGCGAGCTGGTCACCGCCGGGCTGCTCGGCCGCAAGACCGGCCGCGGCTTCTACGCCCACGACGCCGCCGCGGCCGAGGAGACCGCGCAGGACGGCCCGCCGCCGTCCGTGGCGATCGTCGGGGACGAGGCGCTGTCCCGCGCGTTCGCCGCCGCCGCGTCCGCCGTCGGCGCCCCGACCGCCAAGATCGAGAACGCCGACCTGATCGTGGCGTCCGGCGAGGAGGCCGACGTGGCGTCCATCGAGGGCCGGGCGAAGAAGGGCGCGGTCGTCCTCAGCGACGGCGGCCTCACCGGAGGCGGCGCGCTCGCCGCGCACAAGCCCGAGAAGGACCGTCCCCTGGTCGAGATCGGCCTCACCCCGGTCACCACGTCCGCCTCCGCCGACCGCGCCGCCGAGCTCGTCGCCGCCCTGGGCCTCACCCCCGTCCGCTGCCGGGCCCGCCGCGGCTACATCGTGGACGCGCTGCGCTTCCCGTACATCAACGACGCCGTCACCATGCTGGACGCCGGGTACGCCGACGCCGACGCGATCGACGCCGCGATGACCCTGGGCTGTGGTTACCCTGCGGGCCCGATCGCCGAGATCGACCGCCTGGGCATCGGCCGCGCCCTCGACCAGCTCGAGTACGACCCGGACGAGGCGAACTCCGCCGTCGCCGACCGCCTCCGCGAGCAGTGGGACCTCGGCCTGACCTTCCGCTGATCATCCGGATGAGGGCGCGGCGGGGGCGCACCCCGGCCGCGCCTTTATCCTTGATCCCATGAGCCCCCGGAAGAATCGCCGCAATCCGCCCGGTAAGCACGGTGCCGGCGGCGGGGGCGGCGCGTCCTGGGTCGACGACACCGAGGACGCGCCGGACGGCGAGTGGCACGTCCGGACGGTCGCCGGCGCGAACGCGGCCAAGGCGTACCGCTGCCCAGGCTGCGACCAGCTCATCCCGGCCGGTGTCGGGCACATCGTGGCGTGGCCCGCCGACCGCGGCGGCGCGGACGACCGCCGCCACTGGCATCGCCCCTGCTGGCAGGCCCGGCTGCGGCGCGCGCCCAACGTCGTCCGCTCCCGCAACGCCCCGCGTTACTGATCTCGCCCTAAACCAGCATTCGTCCACATGATGTGGACAAACCCGGACGGCCGATCGCGGCCAGAGGTGTCGGCGTGCCACCACTTCGGGGTGACGATTGGCGGACCGCCGCGTGGCCGGTGGGGGTCGAGGTCGTCAACGGGGAGGGGCAGCGCTGTCATGACCGTTGTGCAGCTGTACGCCAGGGACGTCGGGACGGGCACGCCGCTCGTGCTGCTGCACGCGTTCCCCCTGTCCTCGGCGATGTGGCTGGCGCAGCGGGAGGTGCTGGCGAACCGCTTCCGCGTCGTCACCCCCGACCTGCGCGGCTTCGGCGGGTCCGTGCTCGGCCCGGACGATCCGTCCGTGGACGCCATGGCCGACGACGTCGCCCGGATGTTCCGGACCCTCGGCCTCCAGCGCGCCGTGGTCGGCGGCCTGTCCCTGGGCGGGCACGTCGCGACGGCGCTGTGCCGCCGCCACCCCGACCTCGTCCTCGGCCTGGTCCTGTGCGCGACGCGCGGGGCCGCCGACGCCCCCGAGACGAGCGCGACGCGGCTCCGGCAGGCCGAGCGCCTCGAGCGGGACGAGAACGTCTCGGTCCTGGTGGACGAGGTGCTCCCGGACCTCGTCGGCCCGACCACCATGCGGCAGCGGGCCCTGGTCTACGGGCGCGTGCGCGGCCTCGTCCAGTCCACCCCGCCCCGCGCGGCCGCGTGGGCGCAGCGCGCGATGGCCGGACGTCCCGAGGCGTTCGACGCCCTCCGCGCGGTGAAGGTCCCGGCGCTGGTCATGGTCGGCGCGGAGGACGTCCTGGCGTCCGAGGCGGACGCCCGCGCGATGGCCGACGCGATGCCGAACGCCGAGCTGCTGATCGTCCCGCGCGCCGGGCACCTCGTCCCGGTCGAGCAGCCGGACCTGTTCAACCAGGCCGTCGCCGAGTTCGCCGCCGCCCTCTCCCGCACGGCCCGCTGACCCCCGGAAGGGGTCAGGCGGACTCCTGGCGCGGCAGGACGATCTCCCTGATCAGCAGCGAGATCGCCGCCGCCGTCGGGATCGCGATCAGCGCGCCCACGACCCCGAGCAGCGCCGCCCCGATGAGCGCCGCGACGATCGTCACCGCGGGCTGGACGTCCACGGTCCGCTTCATCACGCGCGGGTAGACCAGGTAGTTCTCGACCTGCTGGTAGACCACGTAGAAGACCAGGGCCGCGATGCCCTCGTAGGTGCCGGTGAGGAACGCGACCAGGCACACGATCACCGCGCCGATCGTCGCGCCCACCAGCGGGATCAGGTCGGTCACCGCGACGATCAGCGCCAGCGCGAGCGCGTACGGGACGCCCAGGATCTCCAGGAACACATACGACGTCAGGCCCGCGATGAACGCGATCGTGAACTGGCCCGCGACGTAGCCGCCGATGCGGTCCAGGATCTCGTCGCCGAGCAGCGCCACGCGCGCCCGCCGCGTCCGCGGGACGAGCTGGTAGAAGAACGCCTTGATCTGCGGCAGCGAACTGAGGAAGTACAGCGTCAGGATCAGGATGGTCAGCGTCTTGAACGTCCCGCTGAGCGCCTGCTTCCCGGCCTCGACCGCCCAGTTGGCCATCTTCTGCTGGAACTTGGAGTCGTTGAGCTTGTCCTGCGCCTGCTGGAGCAGGTGGTAGCGGCGGTCCCAGTCCGCGATCCGCTTGTTGCCCTGCAACTGCTCGATGTAGTGCGGCAGGTTCTGCGTCAGCCCGTTCACCTGGTCCACGATCGGCGGGACGAGCGAGGCGACGACCCCGGCGAAGAACAGCACCACGCCGAGGAACACCACCGCGACCGCCCAGCCGCGCGACAGCCCGAGCCGCTTCAGCCGCTCCACCGCCGGGTTCAGCCCGACCGCGAGGAACATCGCCACCACGATCGTCACCAGCGTGGACTTGGCCCCCGTCGCGGCCTTCAGCAGCAGGTAGGCGGTCATCACGCCGAGCGCGGCGGTGAACCCGAACACGAACGGATGGTGCCGTCCGAAGGGCTCTCCGGGCCGTCCGAACGGCCACCGGTCGGCCTTCGCCTCCTGTTTGAGCTGCTCCACCTGCTCGACCGCGTCGCGGGCCGCGGCCACGTCCTCCTCGGCCGCGACGTCGCCCTTGCCTGCGGCGTCGCCCTTGACCGCCGCGGCCTTCACCACCACGGACTTCACGGGCACCGACTTCACGGGCACACCGGCCTCCGCCGTGGTGTCGCCCTCGGCGGGGACGTCGTCGGCGGCCGGCGCGGGCCGGGGAACGGCGCCGTCCACTCCGGAGCCGCCGTCCGGCGTGGGCGTGGCGGCGGCCTCGGGGGTCGGGGATTCCGTCCCGGCGGACGGCGGGGTGTCGTCGGGCACTCCGGCTCTCCTTCAGGTCCTGGTCCGGGCGGAACGTACAGGACGGAAACGATACATCGGGTAAAGGCGCGCTAACCTCCCGCGACACTCCCGCGAGCCGGGAAAGGCCGAGGCCCAGCGGCGATGCCGCTGGGCCTCGGTGATGCCGTGTGCTCGGCAGGACGACCGTCAGGCGGTCGTCACTCCTGCCACCAGTCCTCGTCGTCGTCCTCGGACTTCTTGCCCTGGGCGCCCTTCGGGGCGGGCTTGGCGCCCTGCGGCTTGGCCTGGCCGTTTCCGGACGGGCCGGACTGGCCGCCCTGCTGCGCCGGGGCCGGCTTGGGAGCGGGCTTCGGCTCGGGGGCCGGGGCGGGCGCCTTCTCGATCGCCGGGGCCTCCTCGGCGCCGCCGAGCGCCGGGCCGACGCCGCCGATGAGCTGGCGCAGCTGGTTGAGGTGGCTGGTGATGCTGTCGCGCTGGCGGGTGAGCTCGTCCACCTGGCGCTGCGCGGCGGTGCGGATCCGCTCGGCCTCGGCCTTGGTCTCGGCGAGCAGCTGCTCGGCCTGGCCCTTGGCCTCGCTGATGATCTGGTCGGAGTTCTTGCGCGCGTTCGCCATCAGCTGCTTGGCGTGCGAGTCGGCCTCGCGGCGGGTCTGCTCGGCCTGCTGGGTGGCCTTGGCCGCCCGCTGCTCGGCGGACGCGGCGCGCTGCTCGGCCTCGGCGACCAGCTTCTGGGTGGCCTGCTGGGCGGCGGCGTGGCGCTCGGCGTCCTGGCGGTCGGCCTCCTCGCGGCGGGCGGCCAGCTGGATCTCGAACTCGGCCTCGGCCTGCGCCCGCTGCGCCTCGGACTCCTCCAGGATGCGCTGCGCCTGCGCGCGCATCTCGTCGGCCTGCCGCTTGGCGGTGGTGAGGATCTCGTCGCGCTCGCGCTTGGTGGACGCCCGCAGCTGGGCGACCTCGCGCTCGGTGGTGGTGCGGAGCTTGGCGATCTCGCGCTCGGCGGCGGCGCGCTTCTCGGCGACCTCGTGGTCGGCGGTGGCGCGGAGCTTGGCGACCTCGCGCTCGGTGGTGGAGGTCAGCTCGTCGGCCTCGCGGCGGGCGGCGGTGCGCACCTCCTCGGCCTCGCGCTCGGCGGAGCCGCGCATGTCGTCGCACTCGCGCTGGGCGGTCGCGCGCAGCTCGGAGGCGTCGCTCTCGGCGGCGGCGCGCAGCTCGGCGGCCTCCACCTTGGCGGCGGCCTTGATCTCGTTGGCCTCGCTGCGGGCGGCCTGGACGAGCTCGGTGGCCTGCTCCTCGGCGAGCCGGAGCAGCTGCTCGATGCGGGCGCCGAGACCGGAGTAGGTCGGGCGCTCCTGCTCCTGCAGCTGGCGGTGCGCGTCCGACAGCTCGCGCTGGAGTTGCGAGGTCGACTCACGCGTGGTGCGGACCTCGTTGTCGAGCTGCTTGATGTGCTCGTCGACCTGGTGCCGGTCGTAGCCGCGAAGCACCACGTCGAACTCGCGCGGGGGCGTGTCTTCAAAGAAGTTGCTGAGCTGGGCGTCGATGTCGGACTGCATGTGGCTCAATCCTGGTGTGACGGGGCTACGGGCCAAGGTTCCGGGGACCGGACGATCGCCTGCTTGAGGGGCGCGCCGCCCCAGACCTCCTCCGGCGAATGAAGCGTACTCCGGGTGCTGTGCTGTTGGGGGCCCAACCGAACGGACTGGGAGGTTTGTCCTGTTTGTCCTGTGAACCCGGGAGGCCCGGTATCGCAGGGGTTCTGGCCCCGAAATGCACCAGAAGTGTCTGAACGGTTACAGCGCACCGCCCGGGACGCCCCCGAACCGCCTTGTGATATCGATCACATCACGATCTGGCAGAGCCCTCGCGGCGGCCCGTCAGTGGCCCGCCGGCGGCCCGCCCGGCGGGCTCGCGGTGGGGCCGCCAGGGGTCGCGCCGGGGCCCGGACCGGGTCAGGACGTGGCCTTCTCCACCAGCTCGGTCAGCACGCCGTGGCAGTCCTTCGGGTGCAGGAAGGTGATCCGGGAGCCGAGCGAGCCGTTCCGCGGGCTGTCGTACAGCACCCGGACGCCCTTGGCGGCGATGCCGTCCGCCTCGTCCTGGACGTCGCCGTCGGTCCCGAAGGCGATGTGGTGCACGCCCTCGCCGTTCTTCGCCAGCCACTTGGCGACGGTCGAGTCGTCCCGGATCGGGGTGATCAGCTGGATGTAGGTCGCCGCGCCGTCCCCGGTCTCGTTGATCTTGAGCATGGCCTCCCGGACGCCCTGCTCCTCGTTGGTCTCGAAGTGCGCGTCGGCGAAGCCGTAGGTCTCCCGGTAGAAGGCGACGGTGGCCTCCAGGTCGTGACAGGCGATGCCGATGTGGTCGATGCGGGTCAGCAAGGGTCCTCCCCGGGGCGAAGTGCGTTCGATCCTGCTGAGTATCGTGGCAAACGTCCCGCCTACGTTCTCGTGGAGGCCCCCTTGTCCGTCGGTTCCGTCATCGTCGCCGGTGCCCGCACCCCCATCGGGAGGCTGCTGGGCTCCCTGAAGGACTTCACCGCCGCCGACCTCGGCGCGCACGCGATCAAGGCCGCGCTGGAGCGCGCCGGGATCAGCGGGGACCAGGTCGACTACGTCATCCTCGGCCAGGTACTCCAGGCGGGCGCGGGCCAGATCCCCGCCCGGCAGGCCGCGGCCAAGGCGGGCATCCCGATGAACGTGCCCTCGATCAACGTCAACAAGGTCTGCCTGTCCGGCCTGGACGCGATCGCGCTCGCCGACCAGCTCATCCGCGCGGGCGAGTTCGACATCGTCGTCGCGGGCGGCATGGAGTCGATGACCCAGGCCCCGCACCTGCTGCCGAAGTCGCGCGGCGGCTACAAGTACGGCTCGGTCGAGGTGCTCGACCACATGGCCTACGACGCGCTCACCGACTCGTTCGAGGGCATCTCGATGGGCGAGTCCACCGAGCGGGGCAACGCCAAGCTCGGCATCTCCCGCGAGGAGCAGGACGAGTTCAGCGCCCGCTCGCACCAGCGCGCCGCCGACGCCATCAAGAACGGCCGCTTCGACGCCGAGATCGCCCCGGTCGAGATCCCGCAGCGCAAGGGCGACCCGATCGTGTTCTCCGCCGACGAGGGCGTCCGTGGCGACACCACGACCGAGACCCTCGCCCGGCTGCGCCCGTCCTTCGCCAAGGACGGCACGATCACCGCCGGGTCCGCCTCGCAGATCTCCGACGGCGCCGCGGCCGTCGTGGTGATGTCGAGGGCGAAGGCCGAGGAGCTGGGCCTCACCTGGATCGCCGAGATCGGCGCGCACGGCAACGTCGCCGGACCGGACAGCTCGCTGCACTCCCAGCCGTCCAACGCGATCAAGCACGCGCTCGGCAAGGCCGGGATGACCGTGGACGAGCTGGACCTCATCGAGATCAACGAGGCGTTCGCGTCCGTCGGCATCCAGTCCATGCGCGACCTCGGCGTCGACCCGGAGAAGGTCAACGTCGACGGCGGCGCCATCGCGGTCGGCCACCCGGTCGGCATGTCCGGCGCCCGGCTCGTCCTGCACCTGGCCTACGAGCTGAAGCGCCGCGGCGGCGGCGTCGGCGCCGCCGCCCTCTGCGGTGGCGGCGGCCAGGGCGATGCGCTGATCCTGCGCGTCCCGTCCGCCTGATCCTGTTGCAGTCGAGCCCCCGTCCGGTCCGCCGGACGGGGGCTCGCGCGCCTACTGGGCCGCCTGCTGGACGGTGATGGTCTTGAACCCCAGGGCGCGGAGCATGTTCTCCAGCATCGTCTTGGTGTTCTGGTCGGCGCGGGCCTGGAGGCCGCCGTCCCGCGCCGCCGTCTGGATCTTCTGGGCCGCGAGCACGTACAGCTGCTGCTGGTCGTTGGGGTTGGAGCTGAAGAAGTCCCCGACGCGGTCGAACAGGCCGCGCTGCGTCGAGAACACGTAGCTGCGCTTCGGATCGAGGCTGGTCGAGTCGAGCTGCGCGTGGGGGAGCCGGACGGTCGCGGCCGTCCGGTCGGAGTTCACGCTGATGGCCCCCGATCCGAGCCGGGAGAAGTCCACGTAGGCGTTCACCGTGCCCTGCCCGATGAACAGCGTGCGCCTGCCGCGCAGCGAGTTCGGGAGGTACTTGCCCTCCTTGTCCAGGTCGACGACGACCTGGAAGTCGCCGCTGGCGGCCTGGTAGCGGTGCATGTCGCGGACGGACCGCAGCAGCGCCGGGCCGCTGCGGTCCCTGGTGGTCTCGGCGAAGGGGTTCAGCCAGTGGGGGAGCAGCCGCAGGCCGTTCTGCAGGGCGATCACGGCGGCCACGGTCGCCGCGACCAGCAGCAGCGCGACCCCGATGCGCCGCCGAGGGGGTTGGTGGCCCCGGGAGGGCGCCGGGGGCGCCTCCGTCCCGGGACCGGCGTCGTCCGGTCGTGAGCGTGCCATGACCAGAACATGCCCATGACTGCGCTTTACTACCAATTGACGAATGTGGGGCTCTTCTCGGAACCGCTCAGGCGCGGGCCTCGTCGCGGTTCCGCCGCCCGCCTCAGGCGCGTTCCGAAACCGCCTCAGGCGTGGCTCTCGGCAGCTTCCTCCACCTCCAGGAGGGACGCGCTGCGCAGGTGGGCCTCGTGGGCCGCCTTGCCGCCCCGGACGCCGAACAGCCGCTTGGTGGCCACGATGTAGACGATCAGCCCGATGTTCACCACCAGCGCGCCGATCCGGACGACGGTGATCCGCTCGGTCAGCTCGTAGATCTCGATCGGCAGCCCGAACGAGGTCGCGATCACCGCGAAGTACTCGCCCCAGCGCTGCAGCAGCCACAGCCCGATGGCCTCGGTGATCTCGACGGCGGCGTACACCAGCAGGCCCACCGCCAGCCACCGCAGGGTGTCGGCGTTCAGGTCGAACACCTTCCGGAACGACTCCACGATCTTGGAGTGGTCCAGGTCCCAGCCGACCTGCCTGGCCAGCGGGCGCAGCAGGGGGATCTCCTTCTCGAAGATCCGCTGGATCGAGCCGCGGTTGGCGGCGAACCGCCACACCCCGTAGGCGGCGGCGAGCACCACCAGGCCGCGGATGACCCGCTCGACCGCGAAGAACCGCATGATGAACGCGTCACGCAGTTCCTTGCCGCGCCGGACCAGCGGGGCGTGGTCGGCCGGGCCCTCGCCGTGCGGCTCGCCGTGGATGTAGGCGCCGCAGCGCAGGCACCTCCAGGCGTCGCCGATGGGGGTCTCGGTGTGCAGCCGCAGCCGCAACCGGGTCTCGTCGGGCGCGTAGGTGATGTGTCCCTTACGCGCGCAGGTCAGCAAACTCCAGTCCACGCGGTCACCCTAGAGGTGTGGGGGGACACCGGCCGGGTTCCGGATGTGAGCAGCGCCATAGGGCCGTCCGAAACACTACGGAGGTGCCGGTACGTTAGTTCCACGTGGACATCGTTAAGACCCTGCGGATCGTTTCCGTGGCCGAGGCCGTCTCGTTCCTGGTGTTGCTTCTTGTGGCCATGCCGCTGAAGTACGGCGCCGACGCTCCGGTCGCGGTCCAGATCATGGGGCCGATCCACGGTGTCCTGTTCCTGGCCTATGTCGGCCTCGTGCTGGTCGGCCGTCAGGCCACCGGCTGGGACAACAAGCGGACGCTGCTGGCGCTCATCGCCTCGGTGCTCCCGATCGCGCCGTTCTTCGTCGAGCGGAACTGGCTCCGGCCGGTCGCCGACGCCGCGGTGCGGGCGGACGAGGCCCCGGAGCGGCAGGCGGTCTGAGCGCCGCGTCAAAAAGCTTCTGCGTGGCCGCGGCGGGTCTGGGGGGTCCTGTCGTGGCCGCGCAGAGGGTCTTCGCGCCCCCGCCGGGCGTCCTGAAAGGGATCGTCCGGCGCGGGGCGCATTCCTTTTCCGCCACTCTTCTCTGACGGCGCGGGCACCACGCCGCCGTGCCTCCAGCCCCGCTCCGGCGCCGTCCGCCCGGACGTCCCTCTCCCGGGAACCGGCCTGCGGGACGCCGACGGCCTGGGGAAC
Organism: Actinomadura oligospora ATCC 43269; assembly: GCF_000518265.1. Lineage (GTDB taxonomy): Bacteria > Actinomycetota > Actinomycetes > Streptosporangiales > Streptosporangiaceae > Spirillospora > Spirillospora oligospora. Next base: position 618,493 of record NZ_KI912410.1, read on the forward strand.
GCCCTGCTCGACGGTGACGTGCCCCACGACGTCCGGCCGGACGACGCCCTCCTGCGGGGCGACGACTTCCCGTCGGACGACGACTCATCGCCTGCCGCCGACACTGACGTCCCGCCCGACGTCGACGCGCCGCCGGACGATCGTGTGGTCAAGGACACCCTCCCCGACGACGCCCTCCCCGCGGGCGCTCCGTCCGTCGTGCCGGGACGCTGCTTCACCCTCGCGAGCGTGTGCGGAGAGAAGTCGGACGAGTCGAGCGAGCACCTCCGGTAGCCCGTGAAGTGGACGCGCAGCCAGGCGCGGCGGTCCTCCTCGTCCCAGAGGCCGAAGCGGCGGGCCGCGCCGCGGTCGGAGATCACCGGGGCGGCGCCGCCGAGCAGCCACGCGTCCACGAGGGCCTCGTACTCCTGGGGCGGACGGGCCCGCCCGGCGCACGCGTTCCGGCGGATCAGGCCGTCCCGGACGTCCCGGAGCACGCCGTCGGCGAAACCGGGGCCCAGCTCGCCCGGCAGGTACAGCCGGACCAGCCCGTGCCGGACCAGCGCCGGGCCCGGCCCCGACCCCGGACGCTGCTCGACGCGTGTGAACGCGGCGGAGGTGTCCGCCAGGCGTGCCGCGAGCGGCGTCAGCGTCTCCTCCAGGGTGGGCAGCGCGGGCGCGAGCGCCGGGTGCACGCACACCCGCAGCGGCCACTCGTGGCACACGTCCGCGGCCGGGGACGCCTGGACGGCCGTCCCGTGCGTGCCGTGCAGCCGCACCGTGACCGCCCCCGTGAGGACGAGCGCCGACGCGACCCCCAGCAGCAGCGCGGACCGGCGCGTCATCCACCAGCAGTACGCGAGCGCGAGCGCCCCGGCGACCCCCACCGCCCACACCGTCTGATCCGCCAGGACGACGGGGTTCAGGCTGGTGAACAGCTCGACGCGGTGAAGCGCGGCGGGCGGGAGCAGGCTCCACCAGGACGTCCCGGGCAGCCGTGCCGCCGCCCACAGGGCCGCCGCCGCAGGGACGACCAGCGCCGTCGTGGGGCGCGGGACGAGCCGTCCGGCCAGGTAGCCCGCCGTGACGTGCAGGCCCAGCGCGGCGGACGCCGCCGTCAGGCCGAGCAGGTTCGGGTGCCCGGCCTCCTCGCGCAGCAGGGTCCGGACGACGATCACCCCGACCACCACCGCGTAGGACGCCAGCGCCACCGTGATCAGCAGGGCCAGATCGAAGAGCACGCCGGTGATCGGAGAGCGGGACGTGACGACCCGCAGGTAGTCGAGGCGCCGCTCGCGCACGCCCGCGAGGGCGGCGAACCCGGCGGTGATCGGGCCCATCACCCGCACCGCGTTCACGAGGGCGACGATGGAGTTGTCCCAGTAGGCGACCCCCGGGAGCAGGGTCGGCCAGGCGGCGGCCACGCCCGAGACGGCCAGCACCGCGGCCCCGGCCAAGGGCCTGGCCCGCCGCGCGTCCGCCCGGAGCACGCGGCTGAGGTCAGCCACCGGCCGTGCTTCCCAACGGCACCAGCCTCCTCCACACCCCAAGGCCTGCCGTCTTGTCCTTCCGGCGGCGCGCGTCGGCCTTCGGAGCGTTCTGAGCTTCGTTCCGGCGCGGTCGGTGGACGATCGCGCTGCGCATGCTCGTGCCACTCCGCGCGGGCGCGGGCGCGGCGGCTCGTGCGTACGCGCGGGGCGGGGACGCGTGGCTCACCTCGGAGACCACGGTGAGCCGTCCGCGCGCGAGCGAGAGCACCTGATCACAAATGCCCGCGAGGGCCTTCGTCGAGGACCCGGTGACAAGGACGGTCGGCGCCAGCGAACGCAACACCGGAACCAGCTCTGACAACGCGCGCGCATGAGCCGCTCCCCCCAGAGCCTCCGGATCCCGCGGACGCACCGCCGCGTCCCTGCCCGCGTCGGACGGCCCGTCGTCCTCGCCTCGGGTGAACGAGCCCAGCCGGCCGAGCAGGCGCGGCAGGGACGCCGTGTACTCCCCGCGATCGCCTTCCGGGCCGGTCCTCTCGACGAGCTCGTCCAGCGGGTCGTCCAGCAGGACGAGGTCGGGCTCGTGGACGCACGTGGCGGCGAGGCCCACGCGGAGCCGGACGTCCGGTGGCAGCAGTGCCAGTTCGGTGTCCGCCACGTCCGCCAGTTCCATGCGCCGCAGAATGCCGCGCGCGTCCGATTCCCGTGCCCGCCGGTAGTAGGCCGCATAACCCACGAATTCAGCGGCGGTGAGATGCGGTTCGCGCCAGAAGTCCGACGGCAGATAGCCGATCCTGGCGCGCACGGCGCGCAGATCTGATGTTTTCCCGGTACGGTGACCGAGGATTTCGATTTCGCCGACACTGGGTCGGCGAAGCGTCGCGAACGTGGCCAGCAATGTCGTTTTGCCCGCGCCCGGCGGACCGGCGACACCGATCAGGCCCTCAGCGATACCGAGGGCCGTCGGACGGAGGAGCCACCGCCCCCCGCGGCGGACCCCCATCCCATGGGCCACGATCGCGGAAGCGTCCGCGACCATTTCAGTTTTCCCCCCCGTTGGTTCACGAGCTCGGTTCGCGACGCCCCGGTTCCGCCCGCGACCCCCGTCGCCCGGCGGAGAGTTTCACCCGGCCGAGCAGGCCGGCTGATGAAACTCTCGTGGACGTCGAACCGTGCACGACCAGGCGACTATAACCAGTCTTGGTGATCGGCGTCAGCTCGCTTTTGCTATTGAGCTGCGGCGATCTGATTCTTTACTTTTCGTGCCGTTGTCGGATCCGTGTCGCCCGAATTCCGGACCGGTCGTCTATGTCCGCTGCTTCCCTTCGTGGGCACTCCGCGATCGGTCGCCGGACGAGGTGTCACGCGCGGCGAGGCGCGGCGGGGTGTGACGCGTGCTACAGACCGCGCGCCACGGAGTGCGCGGCGCGGGAGGCAGATCGAGTTCGCCTCCAGAGGACACCTGCGGCTGCTCATGCGACACGCGCTCTCATGCGGCAGGATGTACATATGCCTTCTCGGGACTTTTCGATGTACGGGGCCGTCGACTTGGGAGCCGTCCAGGCGGCTTCGAAGCAGCGCCAGGAACGCCAGGCGCGCGCGGCCGAGGCCGGGGACGGCGCGACCGGGGCCGCCGGTGCACCGGCGGGCGGCCCGTACGTCGTGGACGTCACCGACGAGACCTTCAACACCGAGGTCGTGGAGCGGTCGCAGGCCGTCCCGGTCCTCGTGGACTTCTGGGCGGAGTGGTGCGGGCCCTGCAAGCAGCTCGGCCCGATCCTGGAGAAACTGGCCGGGGAGGCCGCGGGCCGCTGGGTCCTCGCCAAGGTCGACATCGACGCCAACCCGCAGCTCGGCGCCTACATGCAGCAGATGGGCGTGCGCGGCATCCCGTTCGTGGCGGCGGTCGTCCAGGGGCAGCTGCTGCCGTTCCTGAACGGCGCGGCCCCCGAGGCCCAGGTCCGCCAGGCCATCGACCAGCTCTTCGAGGCGCTGGTCAAGGAGGGCCTGATCTCGGACGTCCCGGCCGGTGAGGCCCCCGCGTCGTCCGCCGAGCCGTCCGCCGACTCCACCTACGCCGCCGCCGAGGACGCCCTGCGCGCCGGGAACCTGGACGAGGCGCGCGCCGCGTTCGAGGAGATCCTCGCCCGCGACCCCCGGGACGACGAGGCCAGGCGTGGCATCGCCCTCGTCGACCTGAGCCGTCGCGTCCAGGCGCTGGACGCCCAGCAGGCGCTGCGGGACGCCGAGGCCAAGCCCGGTGACGCCAAGGCGCAGATCGACGGCGCCGACGTCGAGATGGTCTCCGGCCAGGTCGAGGCCGCGTTCGGGCGCTTGGTGTCGGCCGTCCGCCGCACCGCGGGCGACGACCGCGACGCCGTCCGCAAGCACCTTCTGACGCTGTTCGAGGTCCTCCCGCCGGATGACCCGCGCGTCGCCAAGGGCCGCCGCTCGCTGCAGAGCGCCCTCTTCTAGACGCCGTCTCCTCTCGGAGGGGACGACTTCCAGACCGGACGACGGCATGCCGCAGGGCGCGCTCCTCCGCCGCGGGGACGCGCCCTGCGCCGTCCCCGCCCGACGCTTCCGGAGCCTCTACCGCGAGCCGGGACAGAACGCACCAGTGCGACATGTTGCAGAATGCGCGTTTTTAACGCCGCAAGCACAAAGTGTCCTTCTGATCGGGGAGCGCGCGGCGAGCGCGTATCCTCATTGGCGGTGACCGCGCCCCGCCCGCCCCATGCGACGCCCTCCTCGAAGGACGCCTCGGAGTGGCGCGCTCACGCCGTCCCGGACCCGGTACACGGGCTCCGGACGGGTCGACGAACGTAGCCGGCGCGCGTAGCCGGTAGATAGGGAGCAGTGTCGTGGCCAGCGTGCCCAGCGTTTCGTACTCCATCACCGTCCGGCTGGAGGTTCCCGCCGGCGGCAAGGCCGTCAGCCAGATCACCCACGTCGTGGAGAACGCCGGGGGCATCGTGACCGCCCTCGACGTCAACACCGCCGGACACGAGACGCTGCGCATCGACGTCACCATCGCCACCCGCGACACCGAGCACGCCGAGGCGATCTCCGCCGCGCTGGAGACGATCGACGACATCAAGATCCACAAGGTCTCGGACCGGACCTTCCTGATGCACCTCGGCGGCAAGATCGAGATGCAGTCCAAGGTGCCGCTGCGCAACCGCGACGAGCTGTCCATGGCCTACACGCCGGGCGTCGCGCGGGTCTCGCTCGCGATCGCCCGCAACCCCGAGGACGTCCGGCGGCTGACGATCAAGCGCAACAGCGTCGCGGTCGTCACCGACGGCTCGGCGGTGCTCGGCCTCGGCAACATCGGCCCGGAGGCCGCGCTGCCGGTGATGGAGGGCAAGGCGGCGCTGTTCAAGCGGTTCGCCGGGATCGACGCCTGGCCGATCTGCCTCGACACCCAGGACACCGACGAGATCGTCCGGACCGTGCAGATCCTGGCGCCCGCGTTCGGCGGCATCAACCTGGAGGACATCTCCGCGCCGCGCTGCTTCGAGGTCGAGGCCAGGCTGCGTGAGCTGCTGGACATCCCGGTCTTCCACGACGACCAGCACGGCACCGCGATCTGCGTGCTCGCCGCGCTCACCAACGCGCTGCGCGTGGTCGGCAAGGACATCGGGTCCGTCCGCATCGCGATGTCCGGCGCGGGCGCGGCGGGCAGCGCGATCCTGAAGCTGCTGCTGCACGCCGGGGCCAAGAACGTGGTCGTCTGCGACTACTACGGCGCCGTCCACCTGGGCCGCACCGACCTGGACGACTCGCTCCGCTGGATCGCCGAGCACACCAACGCCGAGGGCTACAGCGGCGACCTGAAGGGCGCGGTCGCGGGCGCGGACGTGTTCGTCGGGGTGTCCGCGCCGGGCATCCTGACCGGGGACGACATCGCCGCGATGAACGACGACGCGATCGTGTTCGCGCTGGCCAACCCCGAGCCCGAGGTGTCCCCGGACGAGGCGCGCGAGCACGCCGCCGTCGTCGCCACCGGCCGCAGCGACTACCCGAACCAGATCAACAACGTGCTGGCCTTCCCCGGCGTCTTCCGCGGCCTGCTGGACGCGCAGGCCGACGGCGTCACGCAGGGCATGCTGCTCGCCGCCGCCCAGGCCCTCGCCGAGGTCGTCACGCCGGGCGAGCTGGGCCCGAACTACATCGTCCCGAGCGTCTTCCACCCGGAGGTCGCGGGACGGGTCGCGGGCGCCGTCCGCGAGGCCGCCGGAGGCCGTCCCCGCACGGAAGCCTGACCTTCCGGCCACACCGCACGAACCAGCCGAACGGCCCGGGGCGCTTTCGCCGCCCCGGGCCGTTCCGGTTCCGTCCGCCCTACTTGGCGGGCTTGCCTCCGAACATGTGGTCGCGGCGGCGCGGCCAGATGCCGCCGTACCAGAGGATGATCGCGCCGGTCACCAGGGCGCCCGCACCGGTCGCGACCCGCGCCCAGATCATGGCCGAGTCCGCGCCGGTGTGCGGCAGCTTGTTCGGCTTCTTGCCGGGCGCGGCGGCGGCGCAGTTCGCCTTGATCGCCTTCTGCTTGACGAGGCGGTGCGCGGAGTCGTTCACCACGACCAGCGTGCGCCGTCCCTGCTGCATCCTGAGCGTGCTGATCCGGGTCGCACCGGCGGCGATCTTGGCCGTGACCGGGGTGGAGTTGTCGTCCCGCTCGACCGAGTAGCCCTGCTCCTTGGAGCTCTCGTTGCGGACGGTCACCTCGACGGTCCGTCCGGGGCAGTCGACCGGACCGAACGTGACCACAAGCGGCTGCGCGCCGGTCGGAGGGGACGACGGCGTCGTCCCGTGCGTCGGCGACGCCTTGCCCTTGGTCGGCGCGCCCTTGGTCGGGGAGCCCGTCCCGCCGGACGGCGACCCGGTCGGCTCCGAGCTGGAGTTGGAGACGGGCTCGTTCGAAGCGTGGGCCCCGCCCGAGCTCCACTTCATCAGCGCCGGCACGGCGATCAGCGCTCCGATGACGAAGAAGACGGCGGCTATGACGACCCTCGGCAACTGCATCGGTGACCTCCGGCCCAGCGACCCGACGGGACCGCGCCCCGCGCACGGCCGTAATCTAGAGCATGCATAAACCCTGACCCATTTTTCTTCATATCCCCCCGGCCGGGCCCGTGTAACGGGGCAACCGGTGGGGGGATGTGCCGCCGGGGCGTGTGGCGACGCATGATGGTGCAATGGAAGACGGCATCACGGTCGGGACCCTGCTGGTGGCGACCCCCCAGCTCGACGACCCCAACTTCCGCCGCACGGTCGTGCTGGTCGTCGAGCACGACGGTGACGGCGGCACCCTCGGCGTCGTCCTCAACCGGCCGACCGAGGTGCCGGTCGACCGCGTGCTGCCGCCGTGGGCCGAGCTGGTGACCGTCCCCTCGGTGGTCTTCCAGGGCGGCCCGGTCGCGCTGGACAACGCGCTGGCCCTGGCCCGGCTGCCGGGCGAGGACGAGCCGCTCGGCTGGCGGGCGCTCGACGGCGACTCCTCGGTGGCCAGAGTCGGCCTCGTCGACCTCGACGCCCCGCCCGCGCTGCTCGCGCCCGAACTGCTCCAGCTCCGCGTCTTCGCGGGGTACGCGGGCTGGGGCGCGGGGCAACTGCTCGGCGAGATCGAGGACGGCGCCTGGTACCTGGTCTCCGCCGAGGCCGGCGACGTGTTCGCCGCCGAGCCCGAGCACCTGTGGCAGCAGGTCCTGCGCCGCCAGGCCGGCGACCTGGCGTTCGTGTCGACCTTCCCCGACGACCCCACCCTGAACTGACGGCTAAGGTGAGTGACGTGAGCACGAAGATCCTTCCCGAGAGCGACGTACGGCCGGACCTGTCGACCGGCGACGGCGACCACGAGCGGTTCGCGCACTACGTCAAGAAGGCCAAGATCACCGAGAGCGCCGTCACCGGCACGCCCGTGATCGCGCTGTGCGGCAAGGTCTGGGTGCCGAACCGCGACCCCAAGAAGTACCCGGTCTGCCCGGAGTGCAAGGAGATCTACGAGTCGATGAAGGGCGGCGGCGACAAGGGCGGCGACAAGTAGCCGCAGGCCGCGCGCGTTCTTCGCGGTGATCCCCCTGCCGGTCGTGCGACGATCGGCAGGGGGATCACGACGTTTTCCGGTACGGGTCTGTTCGGGGGAGTGACTCATGGGGCGGGGTTTCGCGCTGTCGTTGTGCGCATTGTCGGTCACGTTCGGTACGGTCGCGAGCGCGGATGGTGATGTCCGTCCGCTTGTGTCCGGTGCGTCCCGGACGGGCGCGCACAGAGAGGTCCGGACGGTCTCGGCCGTCCATCCCGCCTGCACCCGCCAGCGGCGCGCTGGGGGCCTGGGCGGGGCCGCGCGGGCGGCTCGGGGGTCGGACGGGCAGACGCTGGGGCGGAGGCGCTTCGAGGCGATGGAGGCCGATCTGGGGCGCATGCTGGTCGCGCGGTTCGGGACGTCCGACATCGCGGCGGTCGACCGGTCGGTGCGGCGGGCGGGGCCGCTGGAGGTGCCGGTCCGGGTCCACGTGCTCACCGACGGCTCCCAGGGCGCGCTGACGGACGAGGAGGTCAAGGGCCAGGTGTCCGCGCTCAACGACGCCTACGGGGGAAAGATCGGCGGCGTCGACACGACGGTCGTGTTCAAGCTGAAGGGGATCGACCGGACGAACCACGCGAACTGGTTCAGCGACCCGCAGCGGCTCGAGCAGCGGTTCAAGCGGGCCCTGCGGCACGGCGGGCCCGGCACGCTGAACCTGTACACGGCCGCCGTCGGCTCGGACGTGCTCGGGTTCTCGACGTTCCCGCAGGCCTACCGGAAGAAGCCGGTGCTGGACGGCGTCGTGATCGACTACCGGGCGATCCCCGGAGGCCGGTTCCAGCACTACGACCGGGGGTACACGGCCGTCCACGAGATCGGGCACTGGCTGGGGCTCTACCACACGTTCGAGAACGGCTGCCGTCCGCCGGGCGACTCGGTCGACGACACCCCGTACGAGGCGTCGGCGGCCGAGGCGTGTCCCGTGAGGAAGGACACCTGCCCGCAGCCCGGCGACGATCCGGTGCACAACTTCATGGACTACGCCTGGGACGACTGCATGAGCGAGTTCACCGCAGGTCAGGGGCAACGTGTGCGGGCCGTCTGGGCGGCGTACCGGGAGGGTCGGACGGAGGCCGACAGGGGACAGGCGGCGCGATCTGTCGGTCGGGATCGGTAGCCTTCGATGACCGTGAGCACCTTCGCCGCATCGAGCATGCCCCCCGCGTTCCCCGAACGGGCCGCGTGGGGGACCGCGTCGTCCCTGCGCGCCTGGCAGCAGCAGGCCCTCGAGGTCTACTTCGGGTCGGACGGAACGCAGCCCGGTCCGCGCGACTTCCTGACCGTCGCGACCCCCGGCGCGGGCAAGACGACCTTCGCCCTCCGCCTGGCTCGCGAGCTGCTGGACCGCCGCCTCGTCCAGGCCCTGACCATCATCTGCCCGACCGAGCACCTGAAGCGGCAGTGGGCCGAGTCCGCCGCCCGGGTCGGCATCAAGATCGACCCCGAGTTCCAGAACGGGCAGGGCGCGGTCGGCCGCGAGTTCCACGGCATCGCCGTGACCTACGCGACCGTCGCGGCGCGCCCGGCGCTGCACCGCAACCGCACCGAGATGAAGAAGACCCTGGTCGTCTTCGACGAGGTGCACCACGCGGGCGACGGCCTGTCCTGGGGCGACGCGGCGCGGGAGGCGTTCGAGCCCGCGACGCGGCGGCTGAGCCTGTCCGGCACGCCGTTTCGCACCGACATCAACCCGATCCCCTTCGTCCAGTACGAGGAGGGCCCGGACGGCATCCGCCGCAGCCGCGCCGACTACACCTACGGCTACGGCCCGGCGCTCGCCGACGGCGTCGTCCGGCCGGTGATCTTCCTGGCGTACTCGGGCGAGATGCGCTGGCGCACCCGGGCCGGCGACGAGCTGGCCGCGACCCTCGGCGAGCCCCTCACGCAGGACCAGATGTCCCAGGCGTGGCGCGCGGCGCTCGACCCCAAGGGCGACTGGATGAAGCACGTCCTGGCGTCCGCCGACAAGCGGCTGACCGAGTTGCGCCGCGCCATCCCCGACGCGGGCGGCCTGGTCATCGCGACCGACCACGAGGCGGCCCGCGCCTACGCCAGGACGCTGCGCGAGGTGTCCGGGCAGGGCGCGACGATCGTCCTGTCGGACGACCCGACCGCGTCCAAGAAGATCAAGGCGTTCGCCGACACCGAGGACCGCTGGATGGTCGCGGTCCGCATGGTGTCCGAGGGCGTCGACATCCCGCGCCTGGCCGTCGGCGTGTACGCGACCTCGACCAGCACGCCGCTGTTCTTCGCCCAGGCCATCGGACGGTTCGTCCGCGCCCGCAAGCGCGGCGAGACGGCGTCGGTGTTCCTGCCGTCGGTGCCGACGCTGATGGGGCACGCGGCTGAGATGGAGACCGAGCGCGACCACGTCCTCGACCGCCCCGTCCGCGAGGACGGCCTGGACGACGACCTGCTCGCCGAGGCCAACCGCGAGCGCAACACCCCGGACGTCGTCGGCGACGAACTGCCGTTCGAGACGGTCGAGGCGTCCGCGACGTTCGACCGCGTCCTGTACGACGGCGGCGAGTTCGGCATGCAGGCGCTGCCCGGCTCGGCCGAGGAGGAGGAGTTCCTCGGCATCCCCGGCCTGCTCGAGCCCGAGCAGGTCACCCAGCTGCTGCGCAAGCGCCAGGCCGAGCAGATCAAGAACGAGCGGAGCCGCAAGACCGGCGACCCGCGCGCCGACCGCACCGCCGCCGAGGACCTGCACGCCCTCCGCAAGGAGCTGAACGGCCTGGTCGGCGCCTGGAGCCACCGCACCGGCCAGCCGCACGGCGTGATCCACTCCGAGCTGCGCCGCACCTGCGGCGGTCCCGTCCTCGCCCAGGCGACCGGCGAGGACATCCGCAAGCGGATCGCGAAGATCCGCGACTGGGCCGCCCGCCGCCGCAACTGAACCCGGCGGGCCCGCCACAGCCGACACCGGGCGGGCCCGGCGCGGTCAGGGGCGGACGGCGGCGGCGATCAGGGAGACCAGGTCGTCGGCGGTCTCGGTGATGGGCAGGACGAGGATGTGCTCGTCCGGGGCCGGGCGCTCGAGGATGCGGAACTGGCCGTCGAGCATGCCCCGGCGGAAGAAGTGGGCGGACCGCTGGGCCATCCGGCGGGCGATGAGGACGCTGTCGCCGTCCAGGAAGACCGGGAGCACCTCGGGGCGGTCCTTGGTCAGCAGCGCCCGGTAGGAGCGCTTCAGGGCCGAGCAGGTGACGACGCCGGGACGGCCCACCGCGCCGTGGACGTCGATCCAGGTGCCGATGGTGCGCAGCCAGGGCATGCGGTCGGCGTCGGTGAGGGGGGTCCCGGCGCTCATCTTGGCGATGTTGGCGGCCGGGTGGAACTGGTCGGCGTCGGCGAAGTTCCACTCGAGCCGCTGGGCCAGCAACCGCCCGACCGTCGTCTTGCCGCTGCCCGCCACACCCATGACCAGCACGATCGGGGTGGCGGGCAGGGGACGTCCCCAGGCGGCGCGTGCTTGTTCGGGGGTCACGGGCGCAGCACGGGGTCTCCGGTCAGGGTGACGCCCGCCGAGCGCAGCTCGGCCAGCGCGCGGTCGGTGGTGTCCTTGGCGACGGCGGCGGTGAGGTCGAGCAGGACGCGGGTGCGCAGCCCCTGCCGGACGCCGTCCAGCGCGGTCGCCCGGACGCAGTGGTCGGTCGCGATGCCCACGACGTCCACCTCGTCCACGCCGCGCTCGCGCAGCCAGTCGCCGAGCGGCTGGGCGTCGTCGTTCAGGCCCTCGAAGCCGCTGTAGGCGGCGGCCTCGCGGCCCTTGCTGAACACCACCTCGATCGGCGCGAGGTCGAGCGCCTCGTGGAAGTCCGCGCCCGCCGTGCCGATCACGCCGTGCGGCGGCCAGGTGTTCACGAAGTCGGGCTCCTCGGAGAAGTGCTCCCCCGGATCCAGGTGGAAGTCGCGCGTCGCGACGACGTGCGCGTAGTCGCCGGCGTTCGCCTTGACGTGCGCCGAGATCGCCGCGGCGACGTCCGCGCCGCCCTTGACGGGTACCGACCCGCCCTCGCAGAAGTCGTTCTGCACGTCGATGATGAGCAGTGCCTTGGTCATGATCGCTCCTCGCTGTCCGTCCCTCTCGGGATGTTGCTACCCAGTCAGCGGCGCGGACCGCCGTCGACGAACTCGGTCGGGAGGGCGGGCTCGCCGCGGGAGAGCTGGAGGGCGGTCGCGGGGAGCTCGGCGACGGCCGCGGCGTGCCGGTCGCGGGCGGCGGCCAGCGGCTCACGGCCGACGACCTCGCCCTTGGCGACCAGGGGGATCTGGAGCAGCCGGTCACGGCCGCCGGGCTGCGGCTCGCCGGTCGTGACGACCTCGGCGCAGGCGATGCCGTGGCCGTCCAGGCGGCGCAGCGCGGACTTGCGGCCACCGCGGCTCGGCTTGCCCGTGGAACGCTTGGCGACCGGGCGCATGGGGGCGTCCGCGCCGGGCGCGTCGGCCCGCGCGACCAGCTTGTAGACCAGCGACGCGGTCGGCGCGCCGGACCCGGTGACCAGGGACGTCCCGACGCCGTAGCCGTCCACGGGAGCGGCGGCGAGGGCGGCGATGCCGTACTCGTCCAGGTCGCCGGTGACCATGATCCGGGTGCCCGTCGCGCCGAGGTCGTCCAGCAGCGCCCGGACGCGCCGGGCCATCATGCCGAGGTCGCCGCTGTCGATCCGGACCGCGCCGAGCGACGGCCCGGCCAGCTCCACCGCCGTCCGGACGGCCCGCTCGACGTCGTAGGTGTCCACGAGCAGGGTCGTCCCGTCGCCGAGCGAGTCGAGCTGGGCGCGGAACCCGTGCCGCTCGCTGTCGTGCAGCAGCGTGAAGGCGTGCGCGGCGGTCCCGGCGGTCGGCACCCCGTAGCGGCGGCCCGCCTCCAGGTTGGACGTGGTCGTGAAGCCGCAGATGTGGGCGGCGCGCGCGGCGGCGACGGCGGCGATCTCGTGCGTCCGCCGCGAGCCCATCTCGATCATCGGACGGCCCCCGGCGGCGACCGCCATCCGGGACGCCGCCGACGCGATCGCGCAGTCGTGGTTGAGGATCGACAGGATCACGGTCTCCAGCATCACCGCCTCCGCGAACGTCCCCTCCACGGTGAGGATCGGGGAGTTCGGGAAGTAGCAGTCGCCCTCGGCGTAGCCCCGGATGTCGCCGGTGAAGCGGAAGCCCGCGAGCCACTCGGCGGTCGGCTCGTCCACCACGTCCCGCTCCCGGAGGAACGCGATCGCGTCGGCGTCGAACCGGAACGCCTCCACCGCGTCCAGCAGCCGCCCGGTGCCCGCGACCACGCCGTAGCGGCGTCCGGCGGGCAGGCTGCGGGCGAACACCTCGAACACCGCCCGGCGCTCGGCCGTGCCCGACCGCAGCGCGGCCTTGAGCATGGTCAGCTCGTACTGGTCGGTGAGCAACGCGGTCGTACCGGACATACCGGTCGTGCCGAAACTTCCCTGGTTCACAGCGCAAACCCTACTGAGCGGCGGGAACGCCGTGGTGGCCGGAGGCGTCCCACGCGGGCCCGCGGGATGACCGGAACGGGGAAACGGACGTGACGTCTGTGACGAATGTGGTCCGAGTGGTCCAGAGGGAGCGGAGGTGACACGGGGGCGTGCTCCCCGTACGGAGGCCGCACGAACTAGCATTCGTGGAGAGGGGCGGCCATCTGGACCGGGGGAGAGGAAGACGGCGAGCCATGAGCAGTGCACCCGCACCGGTCGAACTCGACCGGCCGGACATCGCCGAGGACGTGGCCTCGGACCGGCCCTGGCTGGCGATCGTGTGGAACGACCCGATCAACCTCATGTCCTACGTGACGTACGTGTTCCAGGCCGTCTTCGGTTATCCGAAGGTCAAGGCCGAGAAACTGATGATGGACGTCCACCACAAGGGCCGCGCGGTGGTCGCGAGCGGCACCCGCGAGGAGATGGAGCGGGACGTGGAGATCCTGCACTCCTACGGCCTGTGGGCGACCGTGAGACGGGACGACTGATGAAGGTGCGCAAGGGACGGGGCGGAACCGTCCGGATCCGGTTCGAACCGGAGGAGGCCGCGCTCGTCCGGACGTTGATGGAGCAGATGCTCGACCTGCTCGGCGATCCGCCCGGCGCGGACGACGAGCTGGCCGCCGTCGGGATCACCGACCGGGCCACCACGCCCGACGATCCGGTCCTGGCCCGGCTGTTCCCCGACGCCTACCGCGACGACGGCGAGGCCGCCGGGGAGTTCCGCCGCTACACCGAGATGGGACTACGGGACGGCAAGCGCGAGGCCGCCGGGATCGTCCTGGCCACCCTCGCGGACGCCTTCGGCGCGCCCGGGACGTCCGGCGACGACGCGTCCGGGCCGCTCGCCGGGATCGAGGGCGGATCGCCCGCGGAGGTCGAGCTGACCACCGAGCACGCGCAGGCGTGGCTGCGGGCGCTGAACGATGTTCGGCTGGCGCTCGGCACGCGGCTCGACATCTCCGAGGAGTGGTACGAGGAGGCCGAGCGCCTCGACCCGTCCGACCCGCGGATGCCGATGTACGCCGCCTACGACTGGCTCACGATGCTTCAGGAAAGCCTCGTCCAGGCCGTCTGGCAGGGCTAGTTTGGCGGGGTAGGGCGAGCTCGACGGCGGACCCGGATCCTTTTCCCGTTTCCCGGCACCGCCGCCCCGACCCCGGGAGGCGTGTCCATGTCCACGCTGGGAGACGACGGCCTGCCGCTGCCCGCGGCCGGTCCGGACGCCGTGTCCGGTTCAGGCGCGATGCGCCGACCTGCCGAGGCCGGTGCCACCGCTGATGCGGCAGCCGATGCCGAGGCCGTGGCCGTGGCGGTCGGCGAGATGCGGTTCGGCGACCACCTCGCGCTCGCCTTCACCGGTGACGAGGAACGGTACGCGGTGCTCGCCGCCTACGTCCGGGACGGCCTGCGCCGCGACCACAAGATCATCTACCTCGCCGACCAGGAGGACGCGGACGCCGTCCTGGACCGGCTCGCCGCCGCCCCCGCCTTCGCCGAGGCGGACGTGGACGTGCGCGAGGCCGCCGCGGACGGGCGGCTGGCGCCGCGTCCGGTGATCGAGGCGTTCATGGCGTCCGGGCGGTTCGACCCGGACGGGACGGTCGAGCTGCTCGGCGCGGAGATCGAACTCGCGCTCGTCCAGGGGTACCGGGGCGTCCGGATCACCGGCGAGACCTCGTTCTCGCTGCGCGGATGGCCCGGCACCGAGCGGTTCCGCGAGTTCGAGCACAAGTGCCAGGGGGCGTTCCGCGCGCCCGGCTCCCGCGCGATGGCGATCTGCCAGTACGACCGCCGCTGGTTCGGCGACGAGCAGCTGAGGCTGCTGCTGGCCTGCCACGACGGCCTCGTCCGCGTGGACGACCTGCACGACGACGGCGTCCTGCGGATCACCCCGACCTTCACCCCGCCCGGCCTGGCCCTGTCCGGCGCGGTCGACGAGTCCACGCTGCCCGCCCTGCGGACCGCCCTGGCCGTCGCCGCCCGCCGCGACGGCCACCTCTGCCTGGACCTGTCCGGCCTGGCGTTCTGCGACACCGAGGGCCTGCGCGCGATGCTCGAGACCCGCACGTCGGGCGACGGCCTGGACCGCCAGGTCGTCCTCCGGTCCGTCCCCGGCTACCTGGCCCTGATGCTCCGCATCGCCGGCTGGGACCGGCTTCCCGGCGTGTTCGTGGAGGAGGCGGCGACATGACGGGCGGCGCGCCCACCCCGGCTCCCTCCCCGCGGCATGGCGAGCCCCTCACGAACGACGAGCCCCTCACGAACGGCGAGCCCCTCACGAATGACGAGCCCCTCACGAATGACGAGCCCCTCACGAACGACGGTCCGGCGGACGACGACTTCGGACGCCGCCCGTCCCGTGGCCGTCTCCGGCACCGCGCGCTCCTCTACGCCTCGGATGAGGAGTTCCGCGAGATCGCCCTCGCCTACCTCGCCGACGGCGCCGCCGCCGGGGACGTCCTGGTCGCGATCCTCCCCGAGGCGCGCCGCCGCCTGCTGTTCGCCGCCCCCGGCGACGCGGCGGAGGGCCTCGGGGAGATCGAGATCCTGGACGCGTCCGACTGGTACGGCGGCCCGACCAGGACCATCGCGTCCTTCCACGAGCGGGGACGCACCGGCTGGTGGGGCCGCGGGCGGCTGCGCGTCCTCACCGAGCCGCCCTGGGAGGGCCGGAGCCCGCTGGAGATCGTCGAGTGGCAGCGGCACGAGTCGCTGCTGAACGTCGCCTTCGCGGCCACTCCGACCCTGCTGACCTGCGCCTACGACATCCGGGCCGTCTCCGGGGACGTCCTGGCCGGGGCCGCCCGCACCCATCCGGCCTTCACGGACGCGGCGGGGGAGTGGCCCAGCCCCTCCTACACCGACCCGGCCGCCTTCTACGCCGAGTGCAACCGGAGCCCGCTCGGCCCGCCGCCCCTGGCCGCCGAGCACCGCCGGTTCTGCACCGGGCAGCTCCCGGACGTCCGGCGGTTCCTGTCCGGCCGGGCGGAGCGGCACGGCCTGCCGCCCGACCGCCGCCTGCCGTTCCTGCTGGCCGCCAACGAGGTCGCGACCGCCGTCATCCGCAACGGCGGCGGACGGGGCGACCTGTGGGTCTGGGCGACCGCCGACGAGCTGGTGTGCGAGCTCGCCGACCCCGCCGCCCGCGTCGAGGACCGTTTCCTCGGCCACATCCCGCCGCGTCTCGACCGTCCGACCGAGGCGGCCATGTGGGCCGTCCGCTGCCTGTGCCACATCGTCGAGATCCGCTCCGACGCCCGGTCCGGAACGCGGATCCGGCTGCACGTCCGCCTGGACGCCCCGGACGCCCCGGTCACCCAGGGGTGACACGGTCCGGCGGACGGTCGCCGGGTAGCCTTCGGCGCATGTTGACGATCGAGCGCGCCCTGGTTGACAAGATCGTCGCGCACGCGCGCGCGGACCACCCGGACGAGGCGTGCGGCGTGGTCGCCGGCCCCGCCGGGTCGGACCGTCCGGCCAGGTTCGTCGCCATGACCAACGCCGAGCGCTCGCCGACCTTCTACCGCTTCGACTCGATGGAGCAGCTCAGGGTCTGGCGGGAGATGGACGACCGCGACGAGGAACCCGTCGTGATCTACCACTCCCACACCGCCACCGAGGCCTACCCCTCGCGCACCGACGTGTCCTACGCCTCCGAGCCGAACGCCCACTACGTGCTCGTGTCCACCCGGGACGCCGAGGACGTGGAGTTCCGCTCGTACCGCATCGTGGACGGCGTGGTGACCGAGGAGGAGGTCACCGTGGTGGAGAGCGACTCCGCCGAGGGCCGCCAGGCCACCGAGAGCCACTGACGGCCACCGAGAGCCATCAGGCCCCGGAGAGCTACCAACAGGTAAAATGAGCGCTATGTGGACGACGAGCCTCCCCCGGACCGGGGACGGCGCGGTGCCCCCCGTGCAGAGCTTTCTGTTCGGGCACTCGCGCGCCGAGGTCGTCTACGACTGTCCGCCCTCGCATCTCCTCCCCGAATGACCCAGCGCCCCGTCCGGCCGTCCTGCCGCGCGACGGGGTCCGCCAAGCACGACACAAGGAGACTTTCGCGATGGCGATCGAGGTTCGGATTCCCACCATCCTCCGCACCCTCACCGACGGCTCGAAGGCCGTCGAGGGCAAGGGCGGCACGCTCGACGAGCTGTTCAGCGACCTGGACGCCCGCCACCCCGGCCTGCGGGCCCGGCTGGTCGAGGGCGGAAAGCTGCGCAGGTTCGTCAACGTCTACCTGAACGACGAGGACGTGCGCTTCCTCGGCGGGCTCGAGACCGAGGTCTCGGACGGCGACAACGTCACCATCCTGCCGGCCGTCGCCGGCGGCTGACCGAAGCGTCCGTGCCATGCGCTTCGACTCGCTGCTCGACTCGCTGGGGCACACGCCGCTCGTCGGCCTGCCCCGGCTGTCGCCGTCCCCGGACGTCCGCCTCTGGGCGAAACTCGAGGACCGCAACCCGACCGGCTCGGTGAAGGACCGTCCCGCCCTCTGGATGATCACCCAGGCGGAGAAGGACGGCCTGCTCACCCCGGGTTGCACCGTCCTCGAACCGACGTCCGGCAACACCGGCATCTCGCTCGCCATGGCCGCGCGGCTGCGCGGCTACCGGATGATCTGCGTGATGCCGGAGAACACCTCCGAGGAGCGCCGCCAGATCCTGCGGATGTGGGGCGCGGAGATCATTCCGTCCCCGGCCGCCGGGGGGTCCAACGAGGCCGTCCGCGTGGCGAAGGGTCTCGCCGCCGAGCACCCCGACTGGGTCATGCTCTACCAGTACGGCAACGAGGCCAACGCCCGCGCCCACTACGAGACGACGGGCCCGGAGATCCTGGCCGACCTGCCGTCGGTGACCCACTTCGTCGCCGGACTCGGCACCACCGGAACCCTCATGGGCGTCGGCCGCTACCTGCGCGAACGCGTCCCGGACGTCAAGATCGTCGCCGCCGAGCCCCGGTACGGCGAACTGGTCTACGGCCTGCGCAACATCGACGAGGGCTTCGTGCCCGAGCTGTACGACGAGTCCGTCCTGACCACCCGCTTCTCGGTCGGCTCGGCGGACGCCCTGCGCCGCACCCGGGAGCTGCTCGACCAGGAGGGCATCTTCGCCGGCCTGTCCACCGGCGGCGCCCTGCACGCCGCCCTGGGAATGGCCCGCAAGGCGGTCAGGGCGGGCGAGCGGGCCGACATCGCCTTCATCGTCGCCGACGGCGGCTGGAAGTACCTGTCGACGGGCGCCTACGAGGGCACGCTGGAGGAGGCCGAATCCCGCCTGGAGGGGCAACTCTGGGCCTAGACCCCGATCCGCGCATCGCCGCCGACAGCCGGACATCGGCGGCGATCCGCCCTGGTGGGGGCGGGATTCACCGACGTCGGAAGTGGAGTTCGGGCGGCCGACGCGCCGTCCGAACTCCATACTTCTGTGTGTGCGGGCGGGCTAGTCGCGACCGGCACGTCCGGGGCATCGGGCCTGGTCCGGACGGGGTGCTTCCGGGTCAAGCGGAGTGGACCGGGACGGCCGGGCGCGGGTGGTTCCCAGGGAGCGGGCGCACGGCGCGCGTCCTGGATCTGTACGCTCGTTCTCGAACGTGGTTCTAGAAGGCCCCCGGGAGGACGCGGATGAGCAGGTTCGGGGACGCGACGGCGGTGAAACGGCTCGCCGCGGACCGGTACCGGGTCGAACTGGACGAGGGCTTCGGCTTCGCCCAGGCGCTCAACGGCGGCTACCTCATGGCCGTGCTCGGCCGCGCCGCCGTCGAGGCGTCCTCGCACGCCCACCCCGTCTCCACCGCCGCGTCCTTCCTGCGCGTGGCGAAGCCGGGCCCGGCCGAGATCCTCGTGGAGCGCCGCAAGGGCGGCCGGACGACCGAGATGTCCCGCGTCACCCTCCTCCAGGACGACGCGCCCATCGTGGACGCCCTGATCACCACCGCCACCCTCGACCCGTCCACCGAGCCCGTCTGGGAGGGCCCCCACCCGGTCCCCGCCCTACCGCCGGTCGAGTCGTGCTCGAGCATGGACCACCCTCCGCAGGGCATCGGCCCGAAGAACCGGCCCTCGGACGGCGGATCCGGGGAGCGCGCCGACCGGGGTTTCGCCGACCGCGTGGACATGCGCTTCGACCCGTCCACGGTGGGCTGGCTGGACGGACGTCCCAGCGGACGCCTCGAGGGCCGCGCCTGGTTCCGCCTGCGCTGCGGCTACGAGCCGGACGCGTTCTCCCTGGCCCTCGCCGTGGACGCCCTCCCGCCCGTCGCCCTCAACGTGGACGCCAGGGGCTGGTCCCCGACCGTGGAGCTGACCTGGCACCTCCGCGCCGTCCCGGCCCCGGGCTGGCTGGCCGTCCTCGGCTCCGGCCGTCTCTCCGCGGGCGGCTGGTTCGACGAGGAGGTCGAGATCTGGGACTCCGCCGGCCGCATGGTCGCCCAGTCCCGCCAGCTCGCCCGTACCGGCCGGGCCTGACCCCGCCCAAGGGCCCCGGCTCCGCCGTGCCGGCCGGGTGAGCCTTCCCCGACCCGCCCGGGGAACGCCGGACGTGACGTGGCGAACGCTGTGATGTCGGACGCTGTGATGTCGGCCGCATGACGGCCGAGTTACGGCCGCGAGCACTTAGCCTTGGGGACCATGTCAGACGCGCCCATCGGGATCTTCGACAGCGGCTTCGGCGGGCTCACGGTGGCCCGCGCCATCCTGGACCAGTTGCCGAACGAGCCCGTCCTCTACCTCGGCGACTCGGCGCGCCAGCCGTACGGCGAGCGGTCCATCGCCGAGGTCCGGGCGTTCTCCCTGGAGATGCTCGACCGGCTGGTGGACGAGGGCGTCAAGGTGCTGGTGATCGCGTGCAACAGCGCGTCCGCGTCGGTGCTCGCCGACGCCCGTGAGCGCTACGACGTCCCGGTGGTCGAGGTGATCCGCCCGGCGGTGCGGCGCGCCGCGGCGGCCACCCGCAACGGACGCGTCGGGCTGATCGCCACCCGAGCCACGGTGACGAGCCGCGCCTACGAGGACGCGTTCGCCGCCGCCCCGCACATCGACCTCGTCAGCGCCGCGTGCCCCCGGTTCGTCCCGCTGGTGGAGGCCGGAGTGACGATGGGTGACGAGGTTCTCACCCTCGCCCGCGAGTACCTTCAGCCCATCATGGACGCGGGGTGCGACTCCCTCATCCTCGGTTGCACGCATTACCCGCTCCTGGCCGGAGTTGTCTCGTATGTCGTCGGGGACGGGGTCACACTGGTCTCAAGCGCCGACGAGACCGCCAAGGACGTGTACCGCGTGCTGCACGATCGGGGACTGGCCCGCCAGGAAGGGGCCGGACGTCCGGAGCACCGCTTCCGGGCCACCGGCGACCCCGACGTGTTCGCCACTCTGGGCCGCCGCTTCCTCGGGCCGGAGATCGGCGCGGTGCAGACCGTCCGCGCCGGCGACGCCGAGGCGGTGCGGGACGTGGCCGCGCAAGTGATCGAGGGCATGGACGCTGACATGGACGTCCTGACCTACTGAAGCCCCTGGAGGGGTACGGATTCCTCGGGAAGACACAAGGAGGAGTGAGCGTGCGGGTCACTGTGATCGGCTGCTCGGGCAGCTTTCCGGGGCCGGAGAGCCCGGCGTCCTGTTACCTGGTGGAGGCGGACGGGTTCGCCATGCTGCTGGAGCTCGGCAGCGGCGCCCTCGGCGTCCTGCAGCGGTTCCATTCGCCGTACGAGATCGACGCGGTGCTGCTCTCCCATCTGCATCCCGATCACTGCATGGACATGTGCGGCTTCTACGTGGCCCGCAACTACAACCCCGACGGCCGCTCGCCCCGCATCCCCGTCTACGGCCCCGCCGACACCGGACGGCAGATGTCCCGCGCCTACGGCCTGCCGTCCGACGACGGCATGGACGAGGCGTTCGAGTTCCGCCCGCTTC
This sequence comes from Actinomadura oligospora ATCC 43269, assembly GCF_000518265.1. Classification (GTDB taxonomy): domain Bacteria; phylum Actinomycetota; class Actinomycetes; order Streptosporangiales; family Streptosporangiaceae; genus Spirillospora; species Spirillospora oligospora. The sequence goes on from NZ_KI912410.1 coordinate 639,466, forward strand.
CCGGCGGCGCCTGGGAGATCGGCCCGTTCACCGTCACCGCCGTCCAGACCCCGCACCCGGTCGAGGCGTACGCCTTCCGCATCGAGGCGGGCGGACGCGTCCTCGCCTACTCCGGTGACACCGGCGAGTCCGCCGACCTGGTGGAACTCGCCCGCGGCGCCGACCTGTTCCTCTGCGAGGCGTCGTTCCTGGACGCGCCGAACCTGCCGCCCGACCTCCACCTGACCGCCCGCGAGGCCGGCGAGCACGCCACGCGCGCCGGAGCCGGACGCCTCGTCCTCACCCACCTCGTCCCCTGGAACGACGCCAACGACTCCCTGGCCGAGGCCAAGGCCAGCGGCTTCGGCGGCCCCATTGAACTCGCCCACGTCGGCGCCACCTACGACGTCTGACCCACCGCGCGCCCACACCGCCCACGGGCCTCTGCCTGCGTGTTCGGAGGGCCGGGGCGTCGCCGGGACGGCGGGAGCGGGGGCGTGCGCGGTCGGGCGAGGGCACTAGGGTGGTGGGCATGGCACGTCCTGACGACCGCGCGGCAGACCAGCTCCGAACCGTTCGCATCCAGCGCGACTGGCTCGATCACGCCGAGGGCTCGGTGCTGGTCGAGTTCGGCGCGACCCGGGTGCTCTGCGCGGCGTCAGTCCAGGACTCGGTGCCCCGCTGGCGGCGCGACAGCGGCCTCGGCTGGGTGACCGCCGAGTACGCGATGCTGCCGCGCGCCACGCACACGCGCAGCGACCGCGAGTCGGTCAAGGGACGGCTCGGCGGCCGGACGCAGGAGATCTCCCGCCTGATCGGACGGTCCATCCGGGCCTGCATCGACTTCAAGGCGCTCGGCGAGAACACCGTCCAGCTCGACTGCGACGTCCTCCAGGCGGACGGCGGCACCCGCACGGCCGCGATCACCGGCGCGTACGTCGCCCTCGCCGACGCCGTCTCGTGGATGCGCGAGCGCGGACTGCTCAAGGGCGACCCGCTGGTCACGTCCGTGGCCGCGGTCAGCGTCGGCGTGATCGACGGCGAGGCGCGGCTCGACCTCGAGTACACCGAGGACGTCCGCGCCGAGACCGACATGAACGTCGTCTGCACCGGCGACGGCCGGTTCGTCGAGGTCCAGGGCACCGCCGAGGGCGCGCCGTTCGACCGCGCCGAGCTGGACGCGCTGCTCGACCTCGCCGCGGGCGGCTGCGCCGAGCTGACCCGCCTCCAGGCCGAGGCGCTCGGCCGATGAGCCGGGTCGTCCTCGCCACCCGCAACCAGGGCAAGATCGGCGAGCTGCGCCGGATCCTCGACGGGATCGAGGTGATCGGCCTCGACGCCTACCCGGACGCCCCCGACGTCCCCGAGACCGAGCTGACCTTCGCCGGGAACGCCCTGCTCAAGGCCCGCGCGATCGCCGCGCACACCGGCCTGCCCGCCGTCTCCGACGACTCCGGCCTCTGCGTGGACGCCCTGAGCGGCATGCCCGGCGTCCTGTCCGCCCGCTGGTCCGGACGCTTCGGCGAGAAGACCGGCGACAAGGACCGCGCCAACCTCGACCTCGTCCTCGACCAGCTCGCCGACGTCCACGACGACGCCCGCGGCGCGCACTTCTTCTGCGCCGCCGCCCTCGTCGTCCCCGGCCACGCCGAGCATGTCGTGGACGGCCGCATGCACGGCACGATCCTCCGCGAGCCGCGCGGCACCGGCGGGTTCGGCTACGACCCCATCTTCCTCCCGGACGGCGAGACCCGCTCCAGCGCGGAACTCACCCCCGCCGAGAAGGACGCCATCAGCCACCGCGGCCGCGCCTTCCGCGCCCTCGCCGAGATCCTCCCGCGCGCCCTCTCCGCCTGACCCGCTCCCACGCGAGCCCCACCCGCCCGTCCCGCGCGCGGCCCTCTCGGCCTGCCCGTTTTGTCTCGCCCTGGATACCGGGCTCAACAGATTTCGGAAGAAGTCCGGACTCATGACAACCCGGCGCGGGGGAGCGGGGGTTGTAGGGGATGTAGTTCGACTTCCCCGAGGAGCAGCATGATCAACATAGCTGGCGGACGGCGTGCGACCGCGGCGATCGTCGCCGGGCTGGGCGGTGCGGGAGTGCTCGCCGCAGGGATCTGGCTGGGCACCGGCGCGGACGGCGGCTCGTCGCGGACGGCCACGGTGTCCGCGAACGAGATGGCCCGGACCGGCGCCCCCGCTCCCAAGCCGACGTCCACCGCGCGGCCGTGCCCCTCGCCCACGAGGCCCGGGCACCTTCCGCCCACGTCGCGTCCGGCACACCCCAAGCCGACGCGTCCCGGACACCACCAGCCGACGCATCCCAAGCCGACGCGTCCGGCTCCCCGGCCGGTGCCGCCCACGGCGAGCCCCTCACTCCCGGGCCAACCGGTTCCGACCAAGACCCCGACGAGCCGTCCGGTCCCGCCGACCAAGACGCCGACCAAGCACCCGGTTCCGGTGCCGCCGCCGACGTCACGTCCGGGTGGCGGACCCGTGGACTGCGTGACGCCGACGCCCGCGCCCGTCCCGCCGAAGACCGGGAAGCCGGGGAAGCCCGCGCCCGTCCCGCCGTCGGACACCCCCGGTGCTCCGGGACGCGGCGTGCCGTCGTACCGGCCGACCCCCGGCGGGCAGTAGGAGCGCGGCCCTGTCCACGTTGAGCACCCAGGAGGCCCGCGGTACGGCGGACACGTTCGAGGAGTTCGTGAACGCCACCGCGGGCCGCCTGCTGCGCACCGCCGTGTTCCTCGTCTACGACCGGCACCTGGCCGAGGACCTCCTCCAGGTCGCCTACGAACGGGTCGCCAAGCGCTGGCGGCGGCTCGCGGACGGCGATCCCGAGGCGTACGCCCGGCGCGTCCTGGTCAACCTGGCCATCGACGAGGGCAAACGCCGCTCCCGCCGCCGCGACCTGCCCGCCGGGAGCGTCGCCGACCTCGACCGCATCGCCGGACGGGACCCGCACCAGGCCCCGACCGGCGACGGCGAACTGGACGAGGCGCTGCGCGCCCTACCCGCCCAGCAGCGCGCCGTGGTCGTCCTCCGCTACTGGTGCGACCTCGGCGAACGCGAGATCGCCGACGCCCTCGGAATCAGCCGGGGCACCGTCAAGAGCCACACCGCGCGCGCCATGACGGCGCTGCGCGCGCACGTCCGGGAGGGCCGCACGCATGGATGACGAGCTCGGCGCCGCCCTGCGCGACCACTTCGGCCGCGCCGCGGACGACATCCAGCCCGACGCCGCACTGCTGCGGCGCCTCCGCGAAACGGCGTCCCCCTCACGCGACCGCGCGCCCTCTCCCCGCCGCGCCCTTTCCCTCCTCCGCCACCCCACAGCGACAGCACCTTCGCCCCACCCGTCCGGACGCGGCGTTCGGCGGCGCGCGTGGTGGGCCGGCGCCGGCGTCGCGGCGGCGGTCGTGCTCATCGCGCTGGTGTTCGTGCTGCGTCCCGGCGTGGAGGAGAAGACGCGTCCGGCCAACCGGGTCGTCCCTCCGGCGTCCACGCCCACGCAACCCGGGCCCGTGCCCAAGCCGATACCGCCCGGGAAGCCCACGTCCACACCGAAACCGTCGCTCCACCCCACGCCCGGAGCACCGACCGGCGCGGACGGCCCGCCGTCGGCGCGACCCACCCGAACGCCGTCGATGCGCCCGCCGACGGCTCAGCCGGGCGGACGACCGTCCACCGGATCCAGCGCGCCGGATATTCCGCACGGCATGACACCGAGCAGCCACCCCCGGCCCACCCCCTGACCGCTCCGGAGGACGGCGGGGTCAGACGGTGCCGAGGCGGAGGCCGGGCAGCATGTGCCAGCCGACCGTCTCCATGATGGTGCGGAGCTGGACGGGCATGCTGTCCAGGACGAGGGGACCGGCGCCGGAGCGGCGGGCGGCGACGTCGGCGAGCATGTTGAGGGCGCCGAGGTCGATGAAGCCGAGCCCGGCGAGGTCGAGGTGGATCTCCTCGCCGCTGCTCGCGGCGAGGACGGCGTTCAGCGCCTCGTCCAGGACCCCGTGCCGGGACGCGTCGAGCTCGCCGAGCAGCGACAGCCCGACCGGATCGAACGTGCGGACGATCTGCAGCACCGAGTCGGAGAACTCCGGGTTCGGCGTCACGAACGTCGAGTGGGACGCGGCGAGGGCGTGCCGCGCGTCCGCGCTCAGGCGCCGCCGGTCGATCTGGCAGATCGCCGTCACCCGGGTGCTCGGGCACACCGCGCGCTCGATGTGCCGCTCGCAGCGCAGCAGCTCGGTCAGGCCGTTCGGCAGGTCCAGCGCCCAGGTCATGTCGGCGGTGACCCGGATCGTCGTGTAGTCGCCGTCCTCCGCGCCCGCGATCTCGCCCGCGAGCGCCTCCAGCACCCTGCCCGGATCGAACCCTCCGTCCGGACGCCGCGCGCCCGCGAGCGGAATCACCGTCAGCAGGCCCGGACTCGACGGGACGCCGTTCATGCCGGGAATGTCCACATCGGCCGAACCGGCCAGATAGATCACCTTGTGGGCGGCCTCGAGCCCGTCCCGGACGAAGGAGCCGACCACATGCCGCTGCTCGTCCTCACCCGAGTACGCCAGCCACGCGTGGTCGCCGGGCCGCAGCTCACGGACCGGCCTGCGGACCGAGCTGAGGGTCTCCATAACGCCTTCCACCGCGGCCACTTCCGGATGCGTCCAGACTACGACCAGGGAGCCACGTCACGTAGCCGAACCCTCACCCTGTTTTCCCGGTATCTGACAACCGGACGACTCGGGGCCCACCACCGCGTCGTCCACCAATCACGGAGGACGCCGCCGAACCGTCCGCAGAACGGCCGGCGCCCCGCGCGTCCCGAGACTCAGCGGCTCACACGCATCCGGACGAACGTGCCGTCCCAGCCCGCCCGCACCTCGACCAGGTCGACCAGCAGCCGGACGGTCCACAACCCGAAACCGCTCTCCAGCGCCGTCTTCGGCGGGACGAACCCGGCCAGCGGGCTGAACGTGCTCCAGTAGCCGTTGTCGCCGACCTCGCAGAACAGATCCACGTCCTGCGTCCACAAGCGGACGCCGACCGGCGGGACACCGTGCCGCAACGCGTTCGCCGCGACCTCGTTCACCGCCGTGACGAGATTCTGCGCGTTCTGCCCGGACAGGCCGTGCCGATCCGCCCGGTCGCCCACCCACTGCCGCAGCTCGTGCAGGTCATGACTGGTCAGCGGCAGGTACTCCGACTCCTGCGGCATCGGGAACTCCCGGACCCGGTCGACACCAGCCGAGAACTCCTTCGGCGGCGCGAACCGGCGGCTGTCGGACTCGCCGCCGCCCTGCACCAGCCGGGGATGCGTCCGCCGAGCGTGCTCCAGGATCCGCGGCGGCAGCGTGGAGGTGTCGTACGGGCACAGCGCCGACGCCCCGGTGCCCTGGAACACCTCGTTGATCAGCGACTCGTACCGCGCCCACTCCAGCGTCTCGCGGTCGCTCCAGCCGTCCCGCCAGACCGGCTCGGCCAGCGCGTGCACATGCCGCGGAGCCTTCGCCTTCACCAGCTCCAGGTAGCTGCGCAGCGTCCGCACCGGATGCTCGTAGAACGACTCCGCGTCGACGAACATGTCGTCCAGGCAACCCGGGAAGTGGTCGCGCAGCGCCGCCAGCCGCGCCTCCTTCACCACGACCACGACCGACCGCTCGTCGTCCTCCAGGCCCTCCCGGACGAACGGCACGGCCGTCTCGAGGAAGTCGACCATGCCGTCGAACAGGAAGGCCCGGTGTTCCAGGGGTCTCGGCTCCAGGGCCGCCGTCCGTGCGAACGAGGTCATGACGAGGCCCCTCCCACCCGCGCGCCGGGCCTCAGCCGCGGCAGCCGGTTCCAGCCGACCATCGTGATGACGTTCTCCACGTCCGGACGCAGGTGGTCGAGGATCAGCTCGCCGCCCTTCGGCAGCTCGGTGGCGTGCTGGGCCAGCAGGTTCAGGCCGCCGATGTCGATGAAGTCGAGCTCCGCGACGTCCAGGTGGATGTCACCGCCGCGGCTCGCCATCGCCCGGAGCAGATGCTCCGACAGGTGCGAGTGCCGCGACGCGTCCAGCTCGCCCCGCAACTGCAGGCCGAACGGACCGTAGATCCGCCGGATCGTCAGAATGCCGTCGTCGAACTCGGCGTCCACTCGCATCAGCACCTCGTGCGACTCGCGCAGCGCGCCGAACTGCCGTGTCCCGCACCGGCGCACGTCGATCTGGCAGATGCCCATCGCCATCGTGCTCGGCGAGATCGCCTGGTCGACACGGTCCTCGCAGCTCAGCACGGTCTCGGACCCGCCCTGCCCGGTCAGCAGCCAGGTCGAGTCCATGGTCATCCGAACGGCCCGGAACCCCTCGTCGAACGCCGACTCCCGCTCACGGAACAACGTGTCGGCGAGCCTGCCCGGCTCGAACGCGCCCGTCCGGTCCAGGCACGCCTCCTGCCGCGGCAGCACGCGCAGCTGGCGCGACGACCTCAGCCGCGCCAGGTCGAACGAGCAGTGCTCCAGACCCGGCAGCCGCTCGGCCGGCTCGTCGGTGATGTAGACGACCTTCTCCTCGGTCGCCAGCGCGGCCCGCACGAAGGGCCCGACGACCCGGTCGCGCTCCTCGGCGTCGGCGTAGCCGAGCAGCCCGTGGTCGCCCGGCCGCACCTCGCTGACGGGACGTTCGTGGAACCAGGTGGTCTCCATGGCCTGCCCATCCAGGTTGTCGTGGACCCGTCCAGCGTACGCCGGGCCATCGGAATGAGAAGCCCTTTGCACAAGCTCCCTTACGCTGAGTTGACGGGCAGTTGCGCCGCCACGGCCGGGACCTGCAGCCTCAGCCGCACCGTCGTCCCGTCCCGGCCCGTCCGGATCTGGACGATCGAGCACAACAGCCGCACCGCCCACAGTCCGAACCGTCCCGCGCCGCCCACGGGCTTCGGAGGGATCAGTCCGAACCCGGTCCGCTCCGTCCAGTGCCCGTGGTCGGTCACCTCGCACACCAACTCGCCCGGCTCCAGCCACAACCGCAGCGTGATCGGCGGACGTCCGTGCCGCAGCGCGTTGGTCACCACCTCGGTCACCGCCACCAGCAGCCGCTGGAGGTCGTCCTCCGGCAGTGGCGTGCGACGCGCGAAGTCGGTCACGTACGCGCGGATCCAGTACAGGTCGGCGACCTCGATGTCCAGGTCGAGCGAGTCGTCCGGCGCGGGCGGCAGCGGCGCCGCGTCGAGCCGCGCGTTGTACGCCCACGGCTCCTGGTACCCGGGGTTCGCCAGCGTCGTCCGCCCCCGCGCCGTCTCCGGGTGCGTCTGCCGGGACGCCGCGACCACCCCGGCGGGCAGCGACCGCGAGTAGGCGCACAGCATCGCCGCCCCGGTGTCGGCGAACGCGGCGTTCGTGATCGCCTCGACCCGCTGCCACTCCAGCAGCTCCAGCCGTCCGCGCCGCGCCCACGTGGGCTCCCCGAGCACCCGCAGCCGCCGCTTCTGCCACGCCGCCGTCTCGGCGAGCGCCAGCGTGTCGGCGAGGTACCGCGCCGGATGCGCGTACCACTTGTCCGACTCGAAGAACTCCACCCCGGCCGCGTCCGCCCCGAGGGTGTCCCGCAGCAGCATGTGCATCGCCAGCGTCGTGACCGCGAGCACCCGGTCGCCGCCCTCGATGCCCTCCCGCAGGAACGGCAGCGCGCCGTCCAGCAGGTCGTCCGCGCGGTCGTACGGAAGCACGCGATGGCTGAAAGCTTGGCTCACGGTGCCCCACCCGGTCAGTGTCGGCCGCCTCCGCCCCACACACGCTCCCACGGGCGGCTTCCCCTCACCCTAGGCCCGCGAACCCCCCCAAGCCGAGCCCCCGTTTTCAAACTGTGAACGGCGGCCCGGCCGGTCGTCCGCCGTTCGTGCGCGCGGATGGAGCGTCGGAGAAGGTGGTGCGGACGGGGGGACTCGAACCCCCACGGTGTTTCCACCACCAGAACCTAAATCTGGCGCGTATACCATTTCGCCACGTCCGCGAAGTTTGGGGGAATTATCCCCCAAAGCCGGCGTACCGCCACCGACTGGAGAATTGTGACACGCCGACCACCCGCCCGGCGATCACGATTCCCGCCGGGTCGTCTCGGGACGGTCGCGGTCAGCCGGCGACGGTCACAGGGTGAGGTCGCGGCGGAGGCGGTCGACGTGGCCGGTGGCCTTCACGTTGTAGTAGGCGTTGTCGATCTTGCCTTCGGGGGAGATCACGAAGGTGGAGCGGATGACGCCGACGACGGTCTTGCCGTAGAGCTTCTTCTCGCCGTAGGCGCCGTAGGCCTTGAGGACCTCGGTGCCGGGGTCGGAGAGGAGGGGGAAGGTGAGGCCCTCCTTCTCGCGGAACTTGGCGAGCTTCTCCGGCTTGTCGGGGGAGATGCCGACGACGGTGGTGCCCGCGGCCTCGAGGTCGGCGAGGCTGCCCTGGAAGTCGACGGACTCCTTGGTGCAGCCGGGGGTCATCGCCGCAGGGTAGAAGTACAGGACGACCCGCCTGCCGCGCAGGGATTCCAGTGACACCGGCTTGCCGTCGGCGTCGGGAAGCTCGAAGGCCGGTGCGTCATCGCCTGGCTGCAACCGCTCGGACACCTGTTCCGCCTTTCCGTGGGGACGCTCGGCTACAACCTACCGGCTGGGGTGGCGCGGGCGTTTCAGGTGAGGACCTGCAAGACTGGACGGATCATGCGACTTCGCCGCCAGACACGATAGGACTAGGGCATGGCTGACAGGTCCAGCGACCCGCAGGCGCTGCAGCGGGAGATCGAGCGGTCCCGCCAGGAGCTCGCGCGCACGATCGACGAGCTCGCGGACCGGGTCAACCCGAGCAACGTCGCGCACCGGGGCGTGGAGCGGCTGAAGGAGGAGGCCGAGCAGGTCCGCCGGACGGTGGACACGGCGATCCGGGTGCCGGACGAGAACGGGGAGCCCGGGCCGATCAACCCCAGGATCGTCATGGCCGGGGTCGGTGTGGTGGTCGGGCTGACGGTGCTCGGGATGATGCGGCGGCGGGCCAGGCGCCGACGCTGAGTTCTCCGGTTTTCGCGTGGAAGCCGGGTCGTCCCCGAGGGGACGGCCCGGCTTCTTTGTCGCCGGGTCACCTCAGGGTGGGTTCGGCGCGGGTGACCGAGTCGGGGCCGCGGCCGATTTCGGCCTCGGGGATGTGGGGGACGACGAAGGCGTACTGCTCCAGGTCGGCGGCGGGGACCTCGCCGGACTCGCCGAACGCGGCGATCTCGCCCCAGCAGGGCGCGCCGAGCGAGCCGGACCGGTGCCGGACGGACAGTCCCGCGACCAGGTTGGCGAAGCGGAGGCGCTGTTCGAGCGGCCACCGCTTGAGGGTGGCGAAGACGAATCCGGCGGCGAACACGTCGCCCGCGCCGGTCGGGTCGAGGGCGCGGACGGGCAGCGCGGACGCGGCGGCGCGTTCGTCGCCGGACGCGGCGATCGCGCCTCGCGGACCGAGTTTCACCACGACCGTCCCGACGCGTCCGGCGAGGGCGTCGAGCGCGTCCTCGGGGGTGGACGTGCGGGTGTAGGCCATGGCCTCGACGGCGTTGGGGAGGAAGACGTCCACGTCGTCCAGGCGGTCGAGGACGTGGCTGGACCAGGTCTCGGTGGGGTCCCAGCCGAGGTCGGCGAAGACCAGGGAGCCGTTCGCGCGGGCGTCGAGGGCCCAGCCCGGCACCGGGCGGTCGATGTCGACGAAGCAGGTGCGGGCGGCGGGCGGCTCGGCGACGAGGGAGTCGGCGGGCAGGTCGAGCGGGCGGGTGTAGGTGACCATGCTGCGGTCGTCGTCGGTGGCGAGCGACACGGTGACCGGAGTGGGCCAGCCGGGGACGCGCAGCGAGGACGACAGGTCGACGGACTCCTGGTCGGCGAGCGTCCGCCACAGGTAGGAGCCGAACATGTCGTCGCCGAACGCGGCGGCCAGGCCGGTGCGCAGGCCGAGCCGGCTCATCGCGACGGCGATGTTGGCGATGCCGCCGGGCGCGGATCCGAGGCCGTCGGTGACCAGTTCGGTGCCGGGCGGCGGGAGTCCGGGCAGGCCGGTGAAGATCATGTCCATGAAGACCCGGCCGGTCAGGAAGACGTCCAGGTCTCCGCCGCCGGTTCCGACGCCGGGGCCGCGTTCGCCGCAGGGGTCGGGGGCCGCCGGGGCGGGGACCCGCCGGTCCGCGTTCGCCGGAGGGTGGCGGAGCGCGGCGCGGAGGGGCGCGTCGGCGGGGGTTCCGGGGGTGGTCATGCCAGGTCCGGGGCGGTGCTGTGGAAGCGGGCGAGGACGGAGGCGGTGACCCGCTGGATCTGCGGGGACAGGTCGAGGGCCTCGGGTTCGGCGGCGGAGTCGGAGGCCGCGGCGGCGAGGCCGCGGGGCCCTTCGGCGAGCATCCAGGCGTGGTCGTCGCGGCCGTTCAGGCCCTCGTCGGAGAGCTCGATCAGGTCGGTGAGGGAGGCGCCGAGGGCGGTGGCGTAGCGGCGGGCGCGCTCGACGGCGGCGTGCGCGGCCTGTTCGGCGGCACGCGCGTGGACGGGAGAGTCATGGCGGAGCGCCCAGTTCGGGCCGTCCACGGTGGTGCGTTCCAGGTCGGCGAGGCGGGTGATGAGCTCGCCGAGGACGGTGAAGTCGGCGACGGTCACCTTCGTCCGGACGGTGCCCTGGTAGGCGCGGATGTCGCCCTCGCGCCGCCGGTACTTCACCAGGGGCGTGATGTAGAGGTCGCCGGTCTCGGCCCGTTCGACCGCCGTGCCGTAGGAGGCGAGCAGGTCGAGGCAGCGCCGGTTGGCCGCGGTGAGCCTGTCCAGCGCCGTCCGGCGGTCGGGCTCCTGGACCTGCACGTTGACGGACAGGCGGGCGATCTCCGGCGGTGCCTCGAGCACCGCCTCGCCGCGCACGCTGATCACCGGAGCGTGGCTCATACCGGCCAACTTAACCGGTACAGCAGCGTCCGGGCGTGTGTCTCGCGTTACAAGACCGTGCTGGTCGCGGGGGGTGACGGCCTGTGCGCGGTCAGAGGAAGGTCTTGCCCTCGCCTCGGTAGGTCGGGACGGTCCGGACGACGTGGTCGCCGTCGACGAGGTGCAGTTCGGCGAAGCGTTCGCACAGCTCGCCGGCCTTGGTGTGGCGGAACCAGACCCGGTCGCCGATGGAGAGCAGGTCGGCGGCCTCGCCGTGCAGCGGCGTCTGGACCTCGCCCGCGCCCTCCAGGGAGTTGTAGGAGAGCCCGGTCGGCAGGTAGGGGCGGGGGAGCCGCAGGTCGTCGGCGGTTCCGGAGGCGAGGTAGCCGCCGCCGAGGCAGGTGACGACGCCCGGTCCGGGGCGGCGTACCACGGGCAGCGCGAACAGCGCGGCGGGACGTCCCTGGAAGTTGGAGTAGTAGTCGAACAGGTGCGGCTGGTAGAGGCCGGATCCCGCGGCGACCTCGGTGACGGCCTTCTCCCGGACGGTGGCCTCGACGCTGCCCGTCCCGCCGCCGTTGACGAACTCCAGGTCGGTCAGCCCGCGGACGGCCCGGACGATCGCGGCGCGGCGGCGGGCCAGTTCCAGCCGGGACCGCTTCTGCATCGCCCTGACCACGCGGGACCTGGCTGCCTGTCCGGGGACCTGGTCGCCGACGCCCGCGATCTGGCCCTCGTAGGCCATCAGTCCGACCAGGCTCAGTCCGGGGCGCTTGAGGACGGTCTCGGCGAAGTCGCGGACCTGGTCGGGGGTGTGCAGCGGGGAGCGGCGCGGGCCGATCTGGAGCATGCCGTGCAGCAGCCGGTAGGACGCGTCGACGTCGACGCAGACGCGGATCCGGCGTCCGGCGGAGTGGGTCTCGATGAGGTCGAGGTGCTCGGCGCAGTCGACCATGAGCGTGATCACCGAGGCGGCGTGCTCGTCGGCGGCGAGCTCGCGCAGCGCGGCCCGGTCCGTGGTCGGGTAGGCGACCAGGATGTCGTCGCTGACGCCCTCGCGGGCGAGCCAGAGCGCCTCGGGGAGGGTGAACGCCATGATCCCGGCGAACCCGTCCATGGCGAGGACCTCGTCCAGGATCGCCCGGCAGCGCACCGACTTGCTGGCGACGCGGATCGGCTTGCCGGCCGCCCGGCGGACCAGGTCCTCCGCGTTGGCGCGCAGCGCGGCCAGGTCGACGATCGCGAAGGGGGCGTCGAGATGGGCCGTGGCGGCGTCGTAGCGGTCCCGGAGGTTCATGACCCCACATTGCCACAAAACGGTCAAATATGAAACCGCTTCATGTATTCATGATCATCATCAGTATTTCATGATCGTCCGTGCGCCGCGAAGAAGTCCCACAACATCGGGGAGACGCCCTTCGGCCAGGCGTGCCCGCCGCCGACCACCCTGCACAGGGCGAGTGACACGTCGTCCTTCGCGGCGGACGAGCAGTCGAGGTTCCCGCTCTGCGCGGCGAGCCTCGTCGGCCTGGGTTTCGGGACGTCGTCGTGCTTCCGCCAGAAGTCCATCGCGTACGAAACGGGAGGATACGGCCGGTCGTCGTTGATGTCGCGCCTGCCGCCGCCGTCGAACGGGACGTTGCGGTCGGCCGTCCCGTGGACGACGATCGCCGACACCGGACGGGACGGGTCGCACTTGGTGACCAGCGCGCCCTCCACGACCCCGATCGCGGCGACCTTGCCCGCCGCCTCGCAGCCCATCCGGTAGGCCATGCCCGCGCCGTTGGAGAACCCGGTCACGAACACCCGCCTCGGGTCGCTCAGCCCGGACGAGTTCAGCCGGTCGATCAGCTTCGTCAGGAACCCGACGTCGTCGATGTTCCCGATCTTCGCCGGGCCGCAGCAGTCGCCCGCGTTCCACGACAGCAGGAAACCGTCCGGGTAGGCGACGAGGAACCCCTTCTCGTCGGCGATCGGGTCGAAGCCGGACAGCGACTCCATCGCCGACATGTTCGCGGCCCCGCCGTGCAGGGCGATGACCAGCGGCAACGGCTCGGACGGCCTGCCGTTCCCCCACTTGCGGTCGGCGAGGCCGGGCGGGACGTGGAGGAGGAACTCGCGGTGGCCGGGCGTCCCGACGTCCAGTTTGTGCTTGGTCGTGCCGGACGCGGTGGGGAAGCCGTCCACCTCGCGCGGCACGGTCGTGTTCGCCTTGCCACCGCTGCCGCGGGGCTTGCCGGAGCCCGCGCCCTGCCCGGGATCACCCGAGCATCCGGCCAGCGAGGTGGCCGCGACGAGCAGGGCGGCGAGGACGGTCAGCACATTCCGGCGCATACGGCCGAACCTAACCGCCTCGCCGCCCACGAAACCACCACCCCGATGGCACGATGCGTGAAGAGGTCAGGCGGCGAAGACCTGGACGTGTTCGGGCGCGACACGGACGAGGACCTTCTGGCCCTCGTCGAGGGACGCGGCGGCGCGGGACGGGACGTCCGCGAACACGGTCGTCCCCTCGTGGGTCGCGTACACCCTGGTCACGGCGCCGAGGAAGACCTTGACGTCCACGGTCGCGGGGAGGCCGAGGCCGCCCGCGCCGATCTCGACGTCCTCGGGACGGAACAGGCAGAGCGCCCGGTCCCCGGAGGGCGCCTCGACGTCGAAAGCGGCACCCCAGGCCACGCGTCCGTCCGTCACGGGGAGTTCGAGGGTGTTGCGGTTGCCGACGAACCCGGCCGCGAAGCGGGTGGACGGCGCGGCGTACACCTCGGGCGGGGTGGCGCACTGCTCGATCCGGCCCGCGTTCATCACCGCGACCCGGTCGGAGATGGCGAGCGCCTCCGACTGGTCGTGGGTGACGAAGACGGTGGTGATGCCGACCTGGTGCTGGATGCGCCTGACCTCGTCCCGGAGACGCGTCCTGACCTGGGCGTTCAGGGCGGAGAGGGGTTCGTCCAGCAGGAGCACCTCCGGGCCCGGGGCGAGCGCGCGGGCCAGCGCGACGCGCTGCCGCTGACCGCCGGAGAGCTGGTTCGGCAGCTTGTGCCCGTGCTCCTCCAGGCCGACGAGCGCGAGCAGTTCCTCGACGCGTTTCGTGGTGTCCTTGCGGTCGTGCCGCCGGACGGTCAGTGGGAACGCCACGTTCTTCGCCGCCGACAGGTTCGGGAACAGCGCGTACGACTGGAACACCATCCCGATCGGACGCTTGCGGGCGGGCATGCGCGTGACGTCCCCGCCGCCGATGGAGATCGTCCCGGCGTCGGCGTCGTTCAGCCCGGCGATGCAGCGCAGCAGCGTGGTCTTGCCGCAGCCGGACGGTCCGAGCAGCGCGAGCATCTCGCCCTTGGCGACCGACACGTCCACCGCGTCCAGCACATCCGCGACCCCCGCACCGAACGCCTCCTCGGCCTCTCGGACGAACTGGGCATCTCCGGCCGCTACGTCGCCATCGCCCGCGCCATGGAGGACGCCACCGAGGACGTCTTCGGCCGGCGCGTGTGGCTCAACGGGCCCGGGTCCATGGGCTGCGTCGGCCTCGACCTGGGCTACGAGCCCTTGCAGCTCAAGGCCATGTTCATCGTCTGCCGCTCGCTGTCGCTGTGCGCGCACTCCATCGAGGAGGCCACGCGGGAGAAGGGCTGGCACGCGTCCGCCAACAGCGACATGATCCAGCCGCTCTCCCTCGAGATGCAGGGCCCCGACCACTACGACGGCCCCGCCGACCGCCACCTCTGACGCTGCCGGTGTCCCTGGGCGCGGTGCCGTGTGTTTCATACGCGCCGCGCCTTGGACGCTGAGTTGTCCACAGTTCCGGCGTTACGTTGTGATCACTCGCCGTGCTCCCGGATGATCGTCATGTCAGCACTCCGTGACGAAGGGAACACGTCATGCATCTCGCTCAGATCTGGCCGCTCATCGCGGCCGCCGTCGCCATCATCGGCGTCAACTTCCGCCAGATCACCCTCATCCGTTCCGGGCTCACCACACGCATCGACGGTGTCAACAGCGAACTCAACGCCAAGATCGACGGCTTCCACAGCGAACTCAACGCCAAGGTGGACGGCTTCCACAGTGAACTGAACGCCAAGGTGGACGGGTTCCACAGCGAGCTGAACGCCCAGATCGACGGTGTCCGCACAGAGATCAGCGGTGCTCGCACGGAACTCGATGCCAAGATCGACGGCACCAACGCGCGTGTCGAGGGTCTGCGTGCCGAGATGGGCGCCAGGTTCGACGGCCTCCGCAACGAGCTCGTGGCGACGATGCAACCCATGGCCCGGCTTCTCGAACGCCTCGACCAGGACTCCCGCGACCACCTCAAGACCCACCACGGCCCCGGTTAGCCGCGTGATCTCGGTTCACCGTGGTTCAGGGTTCGAGGTGGTTCTGGGATCGCGGTGGTTCAGGATTCGGAGTCGTCGCCTTTCAGGGCGCGGATGAACCACTCGCCGGAGCCGGTCTCGATGGCCTGGTGGGCCACGCGTCTGGCCGACTCGGTCCGGAGTTGGGCGAGTGAGCTCTCGATCCACGGGTGGACGATCCGGTTGCCCTGGTCGCGGTACTCGACGGCTTGGATCAGGCATTCGAGCTTGTCGGCGTCACGGGCGCAGAGCGCCTCGACGCTCTCCTTGCCCTCGTACTCGGCGACGACTCCGGTGATCAGTCGGGTGACCGTGTCCGGGAGGCCGTGCGTCTGCTGCTCGGTGACGTCCTCGTTGGACGCCGTGGTGACGTGGGGCTTGGCCAGGTACGGGAGGTCGGTGAGGCGCGTCTCCTGGGTGTCGTGGAAGAGGCTGAGCAGCGCGGCACGCTCCGGGTCGGCTCCCTCCATGGCGGCCAGCACGCTGGCGATGACGGCCGCCCGGTGCGAGTGGTCGGCGATGCTCTCGGGGTTCGAAACCCCGGCCACCAGCCAGCCCGTCCGCTTGTAGCGCTTCATGAGGCCGACCTCGAACAGGAAGTCCGTGAGCCGCTCGGTCTCGTCCGCCATCCCCACCCCTTTGTGCCGTGCTGCTTGCCTATCAAGAACGTAGATGGTGCGCGGCGACCGACGGCAAGCGCCGCTTCGCGAGCCTGAGCAGGCGACCGGCGAGCAGGCGACGATGGCGCGCGGTGACCAAGGGGCAAGCGCCGCTTCGCGAGGCCGAGGAGGCGATCGGCGAGGAGTCGACCGGCGAGGAGGTCGCTGGGTTCATCGCGGAGCGTCGCCGGTGTGCGGAGCGTCGCCGGTGTGACGCGACCGTCTTCCTGAAGCCCGCCGCCGACGGACAGGACGATTCCGGCCGTACAGGGGGCCGGGGGGAGGCCAACTATCGGATTCGTTTGAGGAGGGTGGTGCCTTCGCGGGTGAGCCAGGTATCGAAGGTCATGAGTGTGGGGTGGAGTTCCCGCAGGGCCGGGATGTCGGCCTGCCAGCCGCCTCGGTTGTTGGCGAACTCGTATCCGGCCCGGGCGTCGGGGTCTGCGGTCGTGAGGTCTTCGAGGGGGATGGCGTTGTAGGTGACCGGGCTGCCGGTCGCGCGGGTGATGGCGTCGACGATCTGGAGGAAGGTGAGTTCGTCTCCGGCGATCTCGAGGGCTTGTCCGAGGTGGTGCTGGCGGTGGGTGAACGCGAGTGCCGCGAAGGCGCCGATGTCGGTCGCCGCTATGAGCTGGACGGGCACGTCCGGCTTGATGACATCGGTCAGGACGCCGTTGCGCACCCCGGTGACCGGGTTCGCCTGGTTCTCCATGAACCGGACGGGACGCAGGAACGTCCAGGGCATGTCGAGCGCGCGGATGTGATCCTCGATCTGGCCCTTGCTCTCCCAGCGCCGGATTCCCGGGGAGCGGTCGACACCGCCGACCGAGGCGTAGACGAGATGGGCGACCTCGGCGTCCTTGGCGGCGTCGGCGACCTTCAGGCCCATCCGGATCTCGTCGGCCACGGTGAAGCCGGGCGGGGTGCCGGGGTATCCGGCGGTGGGCTGGACGCTGAAGACGCCGTGGACGCCACGCATCGCCGCGTCCAGTGAGGCGCGGTCGTCCATGTCGCCGGTCGCCAGTTCGGCCCCGGCCTCGGCGAGCGCCCGCGCCGCCGTGGAGGAGGCGTCGCGGACGAGCGCTCGCACACGCCATCCCGCGCGGAGCAGATGCCGGGCGGTGGCTCCGCCCTGGAGCCCGGTGGCCCCGGTGACCAGCACGGTCGGTTCAGCGGACATGAGTGCCTCCATCAAAGTCAGGACATAAGCGGGGAATATTCCCCGGTTTTCGCCGGGTAGCATATGGGGAGAATTCCCCACTTTGCAACGGAGGTGGTCATGACGTCGTCCCCCGGACAGCGTCCGCTGCGCGCCGACGCGCGCCGCAACGCCGAGCGACTGGTCGGCGCGGCCCGCGAGGTGTTCGCCGAGCGTGGCGTGGACGTGCCGCTCGACGACATCGCCCGCCACGCGGGCGTGGGGAACGCGACGCTCTACAGGCGTTTCCCGACTCGCCAGGACCTACTGGAGGCGGTCTACCGCGACCGCGTCGAACAGATCGGGGCTCGCGCGGCCGAACTGCTCGCGACCACCGCACCGGACGAGGCGCTCACCACGTGGCTGCTGGAGGTCGTCCGCGACGGAAGCAGCTCGCGCGGGTTCACCGCGACCCTCAAGTCGGCGCTGCAGACCCAGGGCGTCGACGTGGCGTGGTGCCGGAACCGGATTCAGGATGCCGCCGAACACCTGCTCACGCGCGCGCAGAAGGCCGGTGCCGTCCGTCCCGACGTCACAGCCGTCCAGCTGCTCAAACTCGCCAACGGCATCGCGTTCAGCACCGAACACGAACCCGACGCCGACCACCAGGCCGAGCAACTCCTCACCCTGACCCTCACCGGCCTCCGCCCCAGCTGAGCCAACGGTCCCGGGCCTGTTTGAGCCGACGGCCCCACCTGGCTGAGTCGACTCGGCTCCGACGCGGTTGAGTCCACCGGCCTTCCTGAGGCCCGCCGGCGACGGGTAGGGCGATCGGAGGGCCGTGGCCCGGTGCGTGGATGCCTGGTCAGGGGCTGGGGAGGAGGGCGTCGATTGCGCGGTGGGCCTTGGTGGTGGCGTTCTTGTCGTCCAGGCGTAGGGCGAGGTTGGTCGCGTTGAGGATCGCGTCGATCTGGAAGGCGGTCAGGTCGGCGTCCAAGGCGGCGATCTCGTCGGCATCGACGGCGTTGCGCAGCTCGGCGGCGATGAGCGACAGCCAGTCCTGGCGCTGGCGGGCCAGGGCGTCGCGGACGGGGCCGGGGCGGCTGTCGAAGTCGGGCAGGTTCGCGGACCAGAAGCAGCCGCCGGTGAACAGCGGCTTCTCCGCGTAGGCGATCCAGTTCGCGATGAGGGCCCGCAGCCGCGTCACTCCGGGGGGCGCGGTCTGGGCCGGGCGGACGACGGCGTCGAGAAACAGGTCGAGGGCCGCGTCGACCGTGGCCAGGTGAAGGTTCTCCTTCGTCCGGAACAAGGTCTGGATGCCGCTCTTGCTCAGGCCGAGGTCGGTGGCGAGCCGGCCGAGGCTGAGCCCGTTGAGGCCCTCGGCCGACGCGACGTCCACGGCGTGCCGGGTGATGGCTCGCCGCGATCGCGCGCCCCGCAGCAGCCGTCCATCGGTCACGGCCGGCTCAGGAGCGGAATTCTCGGTGTTCATCGCTCCCATCGTCCCATGTTCGACACGATGACATACGAGCGTCCGCATTGTTTGCCTCTGCTGACGTTGCCGAGGGAGACCTGGGGCGGAGTGTCTGGCCGCGGCTTCGCGGCTCTCTTGCCCAGGACGCTGGACGCTCGCGTTCGGCGGGTTTGGCCGGTGTGAGGCCGAGGTGCTCGCGGATGTCGCTGAGTCTGATGTCGGTCAGGCGCAGCCTGGCCGACGTCTCGATGAGGTCCAGTTCGTCGGGATCGTCAAAGACCTCGGCCTTGGTTGCGCTCATCGTCCTTCTTCTGAACCGGTTGGTCCGGCGGGTCATCGCCCCTGGGACGACCCGCCGGACGCGGTCGGCCGGGGGTCAGTTCTCGACGGTGGCCGTGGTGGTGACGGTTCCGGCGAGGGAGAGGACCCACTTGGCGGAGATCTTGATCTGGGTGCCCGCGGGGACCGACGCGTCCACCTGGATGGGGAAGTTGGCGCCCGCGGAGTCGGCGCGGATCTCGACCTTCGCGGGGACCGTCACGCCGGGGGTGTCACTGGTGAGTTCGATGACGGCCCCGAGCGGGTGCCAGTTGGTGCCCAGGCCGATGGAGCCGATGTTGGGGAAGGCTCCGGCCTGGAGCTTGCGGGTGACGCCGACCGTGAAGTTCTTGGGCACGAACAGCGGGGCCAGGCCCGCGGGCGGGTGGCCCAGGTCGGCGTCGATGTCGGTGATGCCGATCGGCCAGACCGGGACGCTCGGGTAGTCGACGGTGAAGGTGCCCTCCGTACTCCCCGCGGGGACGATCACGTACGGCGGGATCTTCGGTTCGGGGCTGTCGGGCAGGCCGGAGTGGTGGTTGAGCCGGAGGTCGACCGCGGTCCCGCCGGCCTTGGCCGGGGCGCTGATGTGGACGGTGCCGGTCGCCTTGGTCCCGGCGACGACGGCCTTGGCGTCGTTCGGGACGTCGAGGTCGAGCCGCTCCACCGTCTGGTCGCGCCAGTCGGGCGGGACGACGGTGACGTCGGTGGTGGCGCTGGAGTCGCTCGAGCTGGCGATCAGGGGGACGGTCGTCGTGGACGAGTACGCCTCCAGCCGGATCGGGAAGCTGACGCTGGTGGCCCCGGCGGGGACCCGGACCACGTCATTGGTCGAGTAGGCGTAGTTCCGGTCGCCGCGTCCCACGCTGATCACCTCGACCGCGAGGCCGCCCGGTGGGGCCGGGGCGCTCAGCCGGACGGTCTGGACGGCCTCGTCCCCGCCCGTGATGGTGGACGGCGAGACGCTGGTCGCGACGACCTGCGGGGTGGTCTCGGCGTGTGCGGGCAGGGCGGTGAGGGCGGCCGGGAGGGTGGCCAGGGCGGCGGCGGCGGCGAGGCCGAGCCGACGCGTGCGCGTGATCGTCATGCCCGAAGTAAACGATCTCCGCGGCCCGGGCCGACAGGACCTCGGCGATCACGTTCGAAGTCCGTAAGGAATCCCGACGCAGTGCCGTCCCGTGAACGCGCGCAGTCATGCCGGAGGCGCGTCCCGGCAGGTCAGCCCTGGTGGTCGTGCCAGGCGAGGGACGCGATCCGCCAGCCGTCCGGGGTGCGGACGAACTGGGTGGTCTTGCGTCCCGAGCCCTCGAAGGGCGCGCCGTCGCGGACGCCGGACTTACGGTAGTCGCTGAGCCGCTGCGCGATCGAGCCGGTGATCTCGGTCCGGTGGGCGACCTCCCATTCGGAGAAAGAGGTCAGTGTCCCGTCGGTGAGGATCTTGTGGCGCGGCGTGATGAAGCCGTCCAGGTCATAGATGTCGGGTGCCGGACCGGTGTTGTTGACGATCACGGCCTGCGGGAGGAACAGGTCGCGGAGGACGTCGAGGTCGGGCGTCCGGCCGCCGGTGTTGTCGAACGCGGCGAGCATGGCGTCCATGACGCGGTCGATCTCGGCGGTTTCGGGGGCGGGCGGGTTCCAGTCCTCGGACGACAGGGCCCAGAGCTTCTCGTCCTGGCGGGTCATGCCGAGGCGCTCGGCGACGCGGATGCTGCGGACGTTGTCCGGCAGGGTCCGCCACTCGGCGCGGGTCAGGCCGCGCTCGCGGAAGGCCCAGTCGATCATCAGCCGGACGACCTGGGTGACCAGCCCGCGGCCCTCGGCGGCGGGCTCCAGCCAGCAGCCGATCTCGCACACGCCCGCGCCCGCGTCGAAGGACACGAACATGGTGCCGCCGACGAGCACGCCGTCCAGCCAGATGCCGTAGAGGTAACGCTCGCCGGACGCGGCGCCGTCGGCGTAGCGCTGCAGCACCGCGCGAGCGCCGTCCAGGTCGGAGGCGATGAACGCGGCGCCGACCCACGGCTTGATGTGCGCGCGGGCGCGGTCCTGGTGGGCCAGGAACTCGGCGGCGTGGTGCGGTTCGAGCGCGCGGAGGTCGGCGTCGAGACGCAGTGGGTGGACGAGCAAGACGGCTCCATTCGCATAACGGGTGTTTTGTGAACGTACTCTGTCGGCATGCCGCGCCACAAGGGAGACCATGACGCCCGCCGCCGGGACGTGTCGGCGGCGGTGTGGCGAGTGCTGTCCGCGCAGGGGTTCGGCGGGTTGACGATGCGCGCGGTCGCCTCCGAAATGGGCGCCACGACCGGACTCGTCACGCACTATTTCGGGAGCAAGCGGGAACTCGTCGAGCACGCGCTGGCGCTGCTGGACGAGCGGCGCGAAGCCCGTCCGAGGCTGTCCGCGCCTGAGGGACTGGCGGGGCTGCGGGCCGTTCTGACCGACATCCTTCCCCTGACCCCGGAGGCCGCCGTGGGCAACCGGATCTGGGTCGGTTCGTGGGACGCGGCGCTCGGCGCTCCCGAACTAGCCGCAGGACATGGCGTCCGGTACGCGCGGGCGCGTGAGCGGATTCGACGTCACGTTCAGGTGGCCCAGCGGCTCGGCGAGATTCCGGAATCCGATGCAGACGATGTGGCCGCGTCCATCAACTCGTTCGTGCTGGGCCTCATCGTTCAGGTGTTGTTCGACGCGGACGCGTTTCCGCCCGAACGGCAGCTTCGCCTACTGGACGGCTTCTTGGACGGCCTCAGCGCGTCCAGCCCTGGGACGGGGTGACGGGACGCGACTCGGCGGGGCGTGGGTTCACGGTCGCGGCCTCGTACGGCGTGGACAGGACAATGTGGCTGTTGATCTCGCCATGCTCACCCAGGCGCTCGAACAGGCCCTCGAGGTGCGGAAACGACGCGACGCGCACCTTCAGCATCGTGCACCACGCGCCGCTCAGCTTGTGGATCTCGACGACCTCCGGGATGTCCTCCGCGCTGGTCGTCTTGAGCAGGCAGCGGCCCGGCGTGCAGTGCATCTGGACGAACGCGGTGAGCGGGAGGCCGACGGCGGCCGGGTCCACGTCGGCGCGGTAGCCGGTGATCACGCCGGACTCCTCCAGCCGCCGGACGCGCTCGGCGACGGCGGGCGGGGACAGGTTGACGCGTGTGGCGAGGCGGTTGAACGACAGGCGCCCGTCCCGCTGGAGCTCGGCGATGATCCGCTGGTCGGTCTGGTCCATGTGGAAGGCCCTTCGGCGGGAAGAGCTTTCAAAGTAACGGCGGAGAGGGGCGAACGCCATCGAACGCCCCTTCATCCGACGCCTCCGCTTTTCTACCGTTCTGGTCCATGACGCGGATGATCGGTTTGTGCGCGGGCGTGGCGCTGATGAGCGCGACGATGGCGGTGGCGAGCACGGCGAGTTCGCTGGTCGCGGGCGACCACCTCGGGACGGGCTGGGGTGCGGTCCCGCCCACGGCGGACGTGGTGGGCACGGGCGCGGGCGCGATCCTGCTGACCAGGCTGTTCCGGCGCCACGATCGGCGCACGGTCCTGGCCCTCGGTTACGGGATCGCGGCTTTCAGCGGGGCGCTGGGGGCGGTGGCGGCCGTCCAGGGGAACGTTCCGGTGCTGACCCTGGCGATGCTGCTGCTCGGCCTTGGGAACGCCGCCGCGCAGCTCTCCCGGTACGCGGCGGCCGAGCTGTACCCGCCGGGGCGGCGCGGGTTCGCGATCGGGCTGGTGGTGTGGTCGGCGGCGGTCGGGGCGGTCGGCGGGCCGCTGCTGCTCGAACCCTCCGGACGCGTCGCGGGGACGTTCGGCCTGACCACGCTCGCCGGACCGTTCGTGTTCGCCGCGGTCACGGCCGCCATCGCCGCGTTCGGGATGTCCGGACGGCGGCTCGGGGTGGAGGACTCGGAGCCGAGCGTCCCGCTGCGGTCACTGTTCGCCCTGCCGTCCGCGCGGACGGCCCTACCGGTGATGGTGACCGCGCAGGTCGTCATGTTCGGAGTGATGACGGCGGCACCGGTCGACATGCACATGCATGGGGACGGGCTCGCCGCGGTAGGGACGACCCTGGCCGCCCACACGCTGGGGATGTTCGCACTGTCTCCGCTCACCGGACGGGCCGTGGACCGCTTCGGCGCTTGGCCTGTCACACGTGCCGGGCTGGTCGTTCTGGTGGTTTCGACTGCGCTCGCAGGGATGTTCCCGGACGCGCGCATGCTGACGCTGTTCCTGCTCGGATACGGCTGGAACCTGTGCTTCGTCGGTGGCAGCGCCCTGCTCGCCGTTGGGCTGCCGCCTGCGGAGAGCGCCCGCCTAGAGGGTGCTGTGGACGCGGCCGTCTGGTCGCTGGCCGCTATCGCGTCGCTGCTTTCGACGGTCGTCCTCGCGCACGCGGGCGCGCGTGCCTTGGCGTTCGGCGCAGCCACGCTGGCACTGGTCGTCCTAGCTGGTCAGCAGGTGGTGAGCAGGCCCGCGAGTTCGGCGAGCCGCCGGTGGGAATCCAATCGCGCGACTCGGTCATAGGTGCTCGTGTGGACGAGGAACTCGTCTGCGCGCGTGCGCGTGAGGAGACGGTTCAGTTCGTCCGCGACCTGCTCTTCGGTGCCGTGGACATGGCCGCGCATGGAGTCGTCGAAGATGCGGCGCTGCCGGTCTGTCATGGTGAGCGCCTCGATGCGCGACGCGGGGATGAGCGGCGGGAACTCGCCATGCGTCCGCGAGTAGGCATTGGGCCCACGCTTCGGGGACGAGCATGCGGCGTGCCTCTTCCGTGGTGTCGGCTATGGCGACCGTCCCGGACACGATGACGTAGGGCTCGTCTTCCTGCGCGGACGGACGGAACGCCTCGCGATACCGCTCGATCGCGGCGACCATGGCGTCCTCGCCTCGCGCGGGCGCGATGACGAGCGGCAGGCCGAGCTGCGCGGCGAGATCCGCTCCCTGCCCGGTGGCCAGGATGAACGCGGGGACGCGCAGCCCTTCGGCGGGCCATGCGTGCACGCCCGGATGGACGTCCTGTTCGCCGCTGAAGTAGCCGAGGAGTTCGTGTATCTGCGTGGCGAAATCGGCGGCGTCCTCGCGGTCGTGCCCGAGCGCACGCCGCACGCCGCCGGTGAAACCCACGGACCGTCCCAGCCCCATGTCGATGCGATCCGGGTGGAGCGAGGCGAGCACGCCGAACTGCTCGGCGACGATGAGCGGCTGGTGGTTCGGGAGCATCACCCCGCCCGTCCCCACGCGCACGTGCGAGGTCGCCGCCGCGACCGCCGCCGCCAGGACGGTCGGCGCGGACCCGGCCACGCCCGGAACGCTGTGGTGCTCGGCCACCCAGAAGCGATGAAAGCCAAGCTCATCGGCCTGCTGGGCGAACGCGACCGTGTTGCGGAGGGCCTGGGACGGCTCCTCGCCGTCCCGGGTGCGGGACCGGTCCAGGATCGACCAGCGGATGCTTCGCAGAGGATCGCTCACCTTCAGGACAACGCGCGGCGCGCTGCGGCATTCCGGAATTTGACTTCGAGGTCAAATACTGGTGAGGTGGGTCTCGTGGGCAGACCGAAGCAGTTCGATCCGGACGCCGCCGTCGAGCAGGCGATGGACGTCTTCTGGCGTAAGGGGTACGGCGCGACGACGCCGCAGGACCTCGTCGTCGCGCTCGGCATCGGCAAGGGCAGCCTGTACCACGCGTTCGGTAGCAAGCGCGCGCTGTTCGAGAAGGCGCTCGAGCGGTACCGCGACGACCAGGCGGCCGGGCTGATCGAGCTTCTGGAGAGTCCGGGTCCGGTGAAGGAACGCCTGCGGCGGGCCCTGGAGTTCCTCGTCGAGGTCAACGTCCTCGACCCCCGCGGCTGCCTGGTGGTCAACACCGCGGCCGAGCTGGGCGGTGGCGGCGATCCGGCGATGGGCGAGACGGTCCGGAGCCAGTTCGCGCGCACCGAGGCCGCGTTCCGTGGCGCGGTCGAGGAGGCGCAGCGTTCCGGCGAGATCGATCGGGGGCGTGATCCCCGCACCCTCGCCAGCATGATCCTCAGCACCTTGCTGGGTTTGCAGGTCCTCGCTCGCGCGGGCGAGGGCAGAGAACGGCTGAACCAGGTGGTCGACGGCCTGCTCGACTCCCTGTAGCGAAAAGAGGCCGGCGTCTCGCGCGCCGGCCCCTCTTGTACCCATATTCTGTACCTCCAGGTCAAGAAAGGTGTCCGTCATGGACCTCGCACTGTCCGGCAAGACCGCGGTCGTCACCGGAGCCAGCCGCGGCATCGGCCTCGCCACCGTCCGCGCGCTGGTCGCCGAGGGCGTCACCGTCGCCGGAGCCGCCCGCACGGCGAGCGCCGAAATCAAGGAGACCGGCGCGATCCCCATCCAGGTCGACCTGTCCACCGACGCGGGCGCGCGCGAGCTGGCCGACCGCGCCGCCGCCGAACTCGGCGGCGTCGACCTCCTCGTCAACAACCTCGGCGGCGGTGACACCGTCGAGGTGCACGGGTTCCTCGACGTGTCCGAGGCCGAGTGGCAGGGCAACCTCGACCTCACGCTGCTCAGCGCCGTCCGCGTGACCCGCGCGATCCTGCCCGGCCTCGCCGGGAGGCGCGGGAACATCGTCAACGTCTCGTCCATCGGCGCGCGGCTTCCCGCCGCGGGCCCGGTCGCCTACAACGTCGCCAAGGCGGGCCTCACCGCGTTCGGCAAGGCCCTCGCCGAGGAGTACGGCCCACGCGGCGTCCGGGTGAACACCGTCTCGCCCGGCCCCGTCCGCACCGCCATCTGGGAGGCCCCGGACAACTTCGGCGCCCGCCTCGCCGAGTCCTTCGACGTCCCCCACGAGGAGTTCCTCACCAAGGTTCCCGAGGTCATGGGCATGACCACCGGCCGCCTCATCGAACCCGAGGAGGTCGCCGCCCTCATCACCTTCCTGCTCTCCGACGCCGCGTCCAGCATCACCGGCTCCGACCACCTCATCGACGGCGGCGTCGTCAAGACGACCTGACCCGACCGCGCCGAATCCTCCGGCATGGCCGGGGGTGTCACTCGGGGTTGGTGACGCGGGCGAGGACGACTCCGCCGATGATCAGGGTCAGCGCGGCGAGGCGTCCGGCGTTGACCGGGTCACGTTGGACGGCGATGCCGAGCGTGATCGCGCCGACCGCGCCGATGCCGGTGAAGACCGCGTAGGCGGTGCCGACCGGCAGTCCGCGCATGGCCAGCGACAACAGGAAGATCGACGCCGCGCCCAGCAGGAAACAGACGAGCGTGGGCAGCGGTCGGGTGAAGTTCTCGGTGGGCCGGATGCTCTGCGAGAACGCGATCTCCACCAACCCGGCCAACCCCAGAAACAACCAGTTCACGTTACAGCTCCTCGAGGAAGAGGGGTTGGCTCGTGCGGGCGGACCAAGGCCCGCATGAGGGTGGGAGCGCGACGGCGCCTCTGAGTCGAAAGGGGTGATGCTTCACGGACGTGTTCCTTGTGCGGGCGTGGGCGGGGTACGTCCGTGGCCTCCGGGTGAGGAATACGGTTCACGTCAGTAGTCCTTGGCGAGGGTTCGGGCGGCGTCGAGGGCGGCGGCGAGGGACTCGTCGTGCTTGGGACGCAGGTCGGCCAGGGCCGGGTCGATGAGGCTGTTGACGAGCTCGGCGTGGACGAACGTGGTGTCGTCCACGGCGAAGTGGCCCTGGAAGAAGTCGCGCAGGTAGCTCTCCTGGTGGTCGAAGCGCTCCTTGGGGGCTCCCGGGCCGTAGGCGCCGCCGCGCGCGGACGCCACGACGAAGCGGCGCGGCGCGAGGGAGACGCGAGGGAAGGTCACCTGGTCGAGCCACGCCTTGAGGGAGGAGGGAACCGAGTAGTTGTACATCGGCGTCGCGATGAGGATGACGTCGGCGGCGAGCAGCTCGTCCAGCAGCGGCTCGATGATCGCCCACGCCTCGCGCTGCGCGGGAGTGCGGACGGCCTCGTGCAGGCGTGCCGGGTCGGAGATCTGGTGCGCGAGCGCGTAGTCGCACAGCTCCGTCCACGCCTCGGTGATGTGTGGGACGGGGTCGGCCGCGAGGTCGCGCAGCACGTAGGCGCCGTCCGGGTGGGATTCGCGCCAGGCGTCGGCGAAGGCTTCGCCGACGCGGCGGCTGAACGAGTCACGGCGGGCGCTGGCGGTGAGGTGCAGCAACGAGGACATGGAAGGGCTCCTTCAACAAGTGGACACTCTGTCCGCTTGAGAAGGTAGACGATAAGCGGACAGCTTGTCCACTTTTCCTCGCATGGGTTAGTGTCACGGCCATGAACCTGCTCGCCGACCAGCCGGAACGCCCCCGCGAGCGTGCGGACGCGGCCCGCAACCGGGCGCGCGTTCTCGAGGCCGCCGCCGGTCTGTTCACCTCCCGCGACCCGCGCACGGTGACCATGGACGACGTCGCGAAGGCCGCCGGCGTCGGCCGCGGCACCCTCTACCGGCGCTTCCCCGACGTCGCGTCCATCGCCCGCGCCCTCCTCGACGAACACGAGCGCGCTCTCCAGGAGAAACTCCTGCGCGGCGAGCCGCCGCTCGGCCCCGGCGCGCCCCCGGCCGAACGCCTGGCGGCCTTCTACGCCGCCATGGTCGAACTCCTGGACGCGCACATCGCCCTCGTCCTCGGCGCCGAGACCGGCCCCCGCCGCTTCGAGACCGGCGCCTACGGCTTCTGGCGCGCCCACGTCCGAGCCCTCACCGCCGAACACACCACGACCGTCGCCGCAGGTGCCGAGGTGGACGCCCTGGCCGACGTCCTGCTGGCGCCACTAGCCCCCGAACTGTTCGAACGCCTACGAGCCGACGGACGCACCACCACCGAGATCACCGCAACCCTGACCAACCTGGCCCACCGCGTCCTCCCCTGACCAGCACCCGCCCGGCTGGTCAGCCGTCCACCTGAGTGGTCCGCCGCCCGCCCGGCGTTCCGCCCGCCCGGCGTTCCGTCGGGCTGGTGTTCCGTCCGACCGGCGTTCCGTCCGCCCGGCGTCATGGTGGTCGCGCCCGAGTGCTGGTGAGATGGCGCATCCGGGGGGAGGGGGCGTCGCGTCTGGGGGCGCACGGGACGCGGCGTCCGGGGCGCGGGGACAGGGACGTCGCGTCCGGGGGACAGGGGGCGTGGTGTCCGAGTGGGTGGGCAGCTGGGGTGGTTAGAGGGGGGTGTTGGTGGTTTGGAGGGTTTCTTGGGTGGCGTCTAGGAAGGCTCGGGTTCGGGCGGTCTCGGTGGCGGTGCGCCAGACGAGGGCCACTTCGCTGGGTGGGGCGTCCTCGATGGGGACGTAGGTGACGGCGGAGTAGGAGTAGGCGCAGCAGACCGAGCTGGGGACCGGGGCGATGCCCGCGCCCGACGCGACCAGCGTCATCATTTCCTGGAGGGTTTCCACGGGTTCGTCGCGGCGGACGGGGTGGCCGGACGGAGTGACCGGGGGGACCTGGGCGTCCCACCAGTAGGACGGGGCGGGGCCGCGGGCGGTGAACGTGGTGTCGCGGGACAGGTCGTCCATGCGGACGGACGGGCGGCTCGCGAACGGGTGGTCGGCGGCGACGGCCAGGAGCAGCGGCTCGGACAGGACGACGGGGCCGACGGTCAGGTCGGGTTCGGCGACCGGGAGGCGGGTGAGCAGGAGGTCCACGGTGCCGTCGCGGAGGGGGCCGAACGGGTCGCCGAGGTGGACCTCGCGCATGCGCACCTCGGTGCCCGGGTGGGCGGAGCGGAAGGCGGCGATGATGCGTGGGGTGAGTTCGCCCTGGGACGCGCCGAGGAAACCGATGGCGAGGGTGCCCGCGACGCCGCGCGCCATGGCGATCGCGGCGGATTCGGCGCGTTCGACGGCCGTCCAGGCCGGGGCGAGGTCGTCGTGCAGCTGCTTGCCGACGGGTGTCGGGAGGACGCGGCGGCTCGTCCGTTCGAAGAGGGGCGCGCCGATGCGGCGTTCCAGCTTCTTCAGGGTCTGGGACACCGCCGCCTGGGAGAGCCGCAGGCGCTCGGCGGTGCGGCCGAAGTGCAGCTCGTCCGCGAGGGTCAGGAAGACCTCGATCTCCTGCCGTTCCACCGGCCTCACCTCCGTCGATAAGCCCGCATGATAGATCGTTTCGCAGGTCGGCGTTGTTCCCGGGTGGCGCCGGGACGAGGCTGGACGCATGACGAACACGATGGTGAACGCGAAGACCCTGAACCTTGGCGGAGACCTGAGCGTCCGGCGGATCGGGCTCGGGACGATGCGGCTCGCGGACGGTCCGGGGCGTCCCGCCGACCCGACCGCCGCGCCCGTCTGGACGCCGCCCGCCGACCGTGACGCCGCTCTCGCGCTCCTTCGGGAGGCCGTCGAGCTGGGTGTCCAGCTCATCGACACCGCCGACGCGTACGCGCTCGGCGGGGGCGAGGAGCTGGTCGGCGAGGCGCTGCACCCGTACCGCGAGGACGTCGTGGTCGCGACGAAGGTCAGGGTCGCGCGTCCGTCGGCGGGCGAGTGGGTGCCGCTCGGGCACCCCGCCTACCTGCGGCAGCAGGCGGAGCTGAGCCTGCGGCGGCTGCGCACCGACCGGATCGACCTGCTCCAGCTGCACCGCGTCGACCCGACCGTCCCGCTGGAGGACCAGATCGGCGCGCTGAAGCAGCTCCAGGACGAGGGCAAGGTGCGGCACATCGGCCTGTCCGAGGTGACCGTCGAGCAGCTCGAGGCGGCTCGCGCGGTCGCACCGATCGCGGCCGTCCAGAACCTTTACAACCTCGCCGCGCGCGACCACGACCTGGTCGTGGACTACGCCGAGCGCCACGGCATCACGTTCCTGCCGTTCTTCCCCGTCGCGATGGGCGCGCACGCCGCTCCCGGCGGCGCGGTCGCCGAGGTCGCCGCGGAACTCGGCGCGACTCCGGCGCAGACCGCGCTGGCCTGGCTGCTGCGGCGCTCCCCGGCCCTCCTGCCGATCCCCGGCACGACGTCGGCCGCGCACGTGGCCGAGAACCTCGCGGCACTCGACCTCGCCCTGACCGCCGACCAGACCACCCGCCTCAACACCCTCGCCGCCTAGACCGCCCCCCGCATCGATGCCCGCGCCGGTGAAGCCACTCGCCCGCACCAGGCCCTATGCCTCGATGCCTGCGCTGACCGGGCTGACCGCCTCGCTCTGCCTGTGCTGCCCGCGTTGTTCGCGCTGCCGCGCTGTCGGCTGGCCTTGTGGCTCGCGCTGACCAGACTGCTCGCCTCGACCAGGCTGTCCGCTTCCCGCGCCGGTTGGGGTGCTCGCGCAGACTGGGTGGGCTGCCCTGGAGGCTTCCTCCGACCAGGTCGTCCGGCTCGTGCTCGGGGGTGGTGGTCAGGGGGTGTTGAGGAGCGGGATGATCGCGGTCAGCAGGTTGGATGGTTCGACGGCGTCGGACAAGGTGGCGATCTCGCGGGGGGAGAGCCATGCCATTCCGAGGAAGGTGTCGTTCTCTTGCGGTGTGAACGCGGTCGGGCGGACGTCTGGGGTGTCGTCGAAGCGGGCGAGGAAGAACGGCTCGGTCTTGACGTACCGGGTGCCGAGCCAGAGGAAGTCCCGCTCGACTCGCACGGACACGTCCCGGATGGACGAACCGGGTAGCCCGGTCTCCTCGTGCAGTTCGCGCCGGGCGGCCTCGATGTCGGATTCGCCCGGGTCCACTCCGCCGCCCGGCGGCTCCCAGAACACGCGACGGTTGTGCGGGTCGTTCCAGTTCATCAGCAGGACGCGGCCCGCGCCGTCCACGCAGACGATCCGCACGGCGGGACGCGCCGACCAGTCGGCGGGTTCGTAGGTCTCCACGCGAAGCCTCCTCGGTGCCAGCGTTTCATCGCACCGTCCATGATGGCGTCGGCCGAGTCGCACACGTGGCGGCCGACGAGTTCGCGTTCCTTCATGGTGTCGGTGGTCATCTCGCCGTCCGGGACACGCGCGATCTCGTAGTCGAATGTGACAAGGAACCGGTGAAAGTCGCGGCGATCGACGTCCCCAAAACGAACGGGACGGCGAGCAGTGCGGTGGCGAGGAAAGCGAGGGGCGGGCGCGGTGAGCTTCAGTTCCGAGGCGAGGAGTGCGCCCGTCGTTCGCGCCGGTGACCAGGCGGGACAGGGGCGCGGCGGCGAACAGTCCCGGGGTTCGTGGCGGCCTCCGGAAGGGAGAGCGAACGGGTGGTGAACGGTGTGGGATCGTTCAGGATGGCGTTATTGCACATCCGCTCCGCGGATTTGGGCAATACGCAAACGGCTATGGCGGGTATGGGGAAACGGGGGCTGGTCGCCCGTCCGGCGCGTGGTTAGCGTCCGGTGCCGTGGACGACGAACTGATCCTCCTGAACCCCGGCCCCGCCCGCACCTCCCAGCGGGTCAAGGACGCGCTGCTCCGAGGCGACCTGTGCCACCGCGAACCGGAGTTCGGCGAACTCCTCGCCAAGATCCGCGCGGACCTTCCCCGCGCGCTCAACCTGACCGCCCACGAGGCGCTGCTGGTGACCGGATCCGGCACCTCGGCGATGGAGATGGCGTCATCAGCTCAGTCCGCGAGGGCCGGGAGATCCTGGTGGTGGACAACGAGGTCTACGGTGACCGGCTGCTGCGGATCGCCCGCGCCAACGGGATCACCGCGCACACCGTCCGCCCGGACGGCGGCGACCTCACCCGCTGGACGACGCCGGTCGACCCCGAGGCGGTGCGGGCGGCGCTCGCCGAGCACCCGGGCGTGGACGCGGTCGCGGCTCCGCGCCGTGCGCTGAGGACGGCCCACTTCGCCCCGGAACGCCGGTAATGCCGCTCCGACGTGGGGGAACGTCAGCGCCGGAGGGAGGCCGCGCGTAAGCTCGTAGCCTCATTCCGGACGTCCCGACCGCGGCGAAAGTGAAGTCATGACCCAGCAAGATCAGCGCGAGTTCGTCCTGACGCTCTCCTGCCCGGACCGTCCGGGCATCGTGGCCGCCGTCTCGGGGGCGCTGGCCGAGCGCGGCTGCAACATCCTGGAGAGCCAGCAGTTCGGCGACCCCGACTCCGCCACGTTCTTCATGCGCGTCCAGTTCACAGCCTCGGCGGACCTGGACGCCGACGGGCTCCGCGCCGGGTTCGCCGCCCTCGGCACCGAGCTCGGCCTCGACTGGCGGCTGCACGACACCGCCGAGCGCCCGCGCGTGCTGATCATGGTGTCGAAGTTCGGGCACTGCCTGAACGACCTGCTCTACCGGCAGCGGTCCGGGCTGCTGGACGTGGACATCGTCGCCGTCGCGTCCAACCACCCGGACATGCGCCCGCTCACCCAGTCGTACGGGATCGACTACCACCACCTGCCGGTCGGGCGCGGCGGCAAGGCGGCGCAGGAGACCGAGATCCTCGCGCTGGTCGAGCACTACCGCGCCGACCTGGTCGTCCTCGCCCGGTACATGCAGATCCTCTCGGACGACTTCTGCGCCAAGCTCCCCGGGCAGATCATCAACATCCACCACTCGTTCCTGCCGAGCTTCAAGGGCGCCAAGCCCTACCACCAGGCGCACGCGCGCGGGGTGAAGCTCATCGGCGCGACCGCGCACTACGTGACGCCCGCCCTGGACGAGGGGCCGATCATCGAGCAGGAGATCGCGCGCGTCGACCACGCGCACAGCGCCGACGAACTGGTCGCCGTCGGACGCGACGTCGAGTGCCTGGCGCTCTCCCGCGCCGTCCGCTGGCACGCCGAGCACCGCGTCCTGCTGAACGGCGACCGCACCGTCGTCTTCCGCTGACCCGCCCTCTGCCTCCTTCCGCCCCTTTCCCGTCGACCTGCCTTTCGCTGGTCCGCCTTCCGTCCACTCGTCTTCCGCTGGTCCGTTTTCGTCGACCCGCCTTCCGCCAGCCCCTCTCTCCGTCGACCCGTCTTCCGCTGGTCCCGTCTTCCGCCGACTCGCCTCCCGCTGGCCCCCTCTCCGCCCAACCGCCTTGCGCCGGTCCCGGGTTCCGGCGGCTCGGCCTGCAGCCCTTGCAGATAGAGGCTTCTCGGCATGGCGGGTTTCACGGAGCGTGCCGCTGCCTCACCATGGGTAACGGCATTCCGGGGCGGTCCGGTTCCCGCGTGGGGGTGGTGAATGGGCGAGACGCTGGTCGACGACCTCATCGAAGAGGCGCACGCCCGGCAGCAGGCCCGGCGGACCGCGTTGGCCGAGTTCCGGCCGCGTCGCGTCGCGTTGCTCGCCGGGACGGGCCTGGTGCTCGCCGTCGTCGGCGGTGGCACGGCGGTGCAGGCGCTGTCCACGATGGTCGGGACGCCGGTCCGGTTCGTCCAGGTGAGGCCGGTCGCGCACGCGCTGAGGCACGCCGCGTGGCACGACCGTCCGGTGCTGGCGGTCGCGTCCGCGCTGGCCGTCACCGGGGCGTTGCTGCTGCTGGCGCTGGTTCCCGGCCGTCCGCGGCGGGAGCCGCTGCGGGGCACGGACCCGCGCCTCGCGGGCGGTGTCTCCCGGCGTGACCTGCGCCGCGCGCTCGCCGACGCCGCGCTCGACGTGGCCGGTGTCGAAAGGGCGCGGGTGCGGCTGCGCGACGGCTTCCGCCGCCGCGTCGTCGTCCGCGCCGCGACCCGGTACCGGAACCCCGCCAACTGCGCCGACCTGGTCCGGCGGGCCGTCCGCGCCCGGCTGGACGACTTCGACCTGATGCGCGCACGCCGCGTCGACGTCCGCCTGAGCTGGCGCGACGACTGAGCATGGCGACGGATCCGAAGCGCGGGCGGACGCCACCGTGAGCGGCGGACCTTGAGGCGGTGGGTGACCGGGCGACGGACGACGACTGAGCACGGTGACGGATCCACCGCGCGGGGGCGCGGGCGACGGAGAGGGCTGGGCATGCGGATCGTGGCGGGACTGACCGGGCTGCTGCTGCTCGGGACCGGGGTGCTGGCGTTGTGCGCCGGTTTGGGTGTGTTCGGGCCGGATGTGGCGGGCACGGCGGTGCTGTCGCCCGCGACCGACCGGTTCATCGTGGGCCACGACTGGTTCTGGCCGCTGGCCGGGGCGGTCGCCGAGGTCGTTGCGCTGGCCGGGCTGGTCGGGGTGGGCGGTGTCGTCCGGGCCGCGGTGCGCCGCCGCCGTGCGAGCGTGGACGGCGCGACCCGCATGCACGCCCGCGCCGCGTCCGGCGACCTGGTGCGGGACGTGACGCGGGCGCCGGGCGTCCGGGCCGTCCGGGTGCGGCTGACCGGGACGGCGGCGCGGCCGAGGCTGGCGATGACCGTGGAGTGCGCGCCGGACGCGCGTCCCGGCGAGGTGCACGCGGTGCTCGGCGGCGAGCCCGCCACGCGGTTCCGCGACGCGCTGGGCATGCAGTCGCTGCTGGTCGCCGTCCGGTACCGGCTGGCGGACGCGTCGGACCCGCTCGACATCCCCAGCGACGAGGACGTCGAGGACGCACTGGTGCCGCACGCGAGGCGGCGCCCGTCCCGGCCCCCGACGGGGGACGACGGGTCCGCGCCGGTTACCGACCGTGATGTCGGGTAGGGATGTCGGGAAGGTCGGGAGTGTTGACGCCTCCCGGCCTTGGTGGCGTTCGACCCGATGACAGGGGACCGGTGGCGTGATCGTGCCACCGGTCCTTTTTGGTGGTCTCTTGCCTTGTGGGGCGGTTTTCCTGTTACGGAACGTGAGCATGAACTCGGCAATCACGAGGCCACAGATCACGAGGCCACAGGGGGAATCGCCGTGAGTCCACAGAGCGGGCAGCAGGCCACCAGGGAACGCATGGACGGGCTGCCGAACCAGCAGGTGCGGACCGTCGCGGACCGCAAGTCCGGTGCCGCGGGCAAACCGGGACCGGTCGGCGACGCGAGCGCCGGCCGCGCGGTCGCGCCCAAGCAGAACGGCGCGCTGGTCAGCGACACCGGCCGGACCAGGATCGCGGACGGCGTGGTGGCGAAGATCGCCGGCATGGCGTCCCGCGAGGTCGGCGGCGTCCACGCCATGGGCGCCGGGATGGCCCGCACGATCGGCTCGGTCCGGGAGCGCATCCCGGGCGTCGGGACCAGCGTGACCCGGGGCGTCGCGGTCCAGGTCGGCGAGCGGCAGGCCGCCGTGGACATCGACCTGGTCGTCGAGTACGGGGTCGCCATCCCCGACCTCGCGCGGGCCGTCCGGGAGAGCGTGATCCACCAGGTCGAGCAGATGACCGGGCTGGAGGTGGTCGAGGTGAACATCACCGTCGACGACGTCCACCTGCCCGGGGACGAGAACCACAGGCAGGACGAGGCGTCGAACGAGGCCGACAGGCCGTCGCCGCGGGTGCAGTGACCGGCGGGACGTCCGGTCCGGTGGGACGGGCGGGGGCCGGGGGGCCGCCGTCCGTCGAGCTGGCCGAGCGCGTCGCCGCCGCGGTGACCGCGCTGCCGGACGTGGCGGGCCTCGCGGGCGGGCGCTCGCCGCTGGCCAGCGGGGTCGCGCCCCCGGCGAGCGGGGTCACGCCCCTGCTCGCGACCTACCGTGCCGGGACGCCGGTGAACGGGGTGGCCGTCCGGGACGACGCCGTCGAGATCGGAGTGGTGGCCCGGTTCGGGCGTCCGCTGGCCGACCTCGCCGACGACGTCCGGGCCGCCGCCCGCGCGCTGGCCGGGGACCGCCGGGTGGACGTCCTGATCGCCGACATCGTCGAGGACGACGCAACGGTCACCGACGACCGAGCGAGCGCGGACGACCGAGCGGCCGGGAACGACCGGCCGCGCGGGAACGGCCGCGCGGGCGGGAACCGCGACGCGGCCGGGGACCGCCGAGTGGGCGGGGACGGTGGCGCGGCCGGGGACGAGCGGCCGGGCACGGACGACCGGCCGGGCGGGGGCGTCGCGGGCGCGGGCGATCCGGCATGAGGCACGGCCTGATGGGCGCGCGGGGCGAGGACAGGGCGGAGCGCGAGGCGTTCCGCGCCTGGGTGCGCGACCACCACCCGGACCTCGGCGGCGACCCGGCGGAGTTCGCCGCCGAACTCCGCCGCAGGCGGCGCGCCCGGACGAGGGGGGACCCGGCGCCGGACGCGCCGATCGTCGGCGTCCAGAGGCGGTTCGGCCCGGTCGCGGCGGTGGAGCGCTGGCGCTACCGCCGCCGCCGGGCGCGACGACTGCGGTGACCGCCTGAAGGGACGGGACTGCGGTGACCGCCTGAAGGACGGGATGGGGCTGCGCTGGCGGGCGCAACGGGACGGGCCGCAGGGGCGGCGCGTCGGGACGGCTGCGGCAGCGGCCCGAGGGGGAGAGCATGAACGGAATCTCGATCTGGTCCATGGTGGGCCTCGGGTACGGGACCGCGCTCGGCTTCGCCGGGGTGTTCGGCGGACTGGGCGGGTTCCTCCTGGTCCTGGTGCTCGGCCTGGTGGGGCTGCTGGCCGGGCGCGCCGTCGCCGGAGAGATCGACGTCGCCGGGGTGTGGGAGTCGCTCGGCAACCGGAAACGGCCGATGGCATGACCGTCGTCGTCCGCACCGGGCCCGCAGGGGACACGGTTCCGGCCGCGTCGCAGCGCGGGACGACCCGGGTCACCGACCGCGTGATCACGCGGGTGGTCGGCCGGGCGGCCGGGGAGGCCGCCGGGACGACGGGGCGGGACCGGTCCGTCCTCGGTGTGCGCGTCGGCGGACGCGGCGAGGCCCGTGCCCGCGTCGCCGTCGACGGCGACCGGGTGACCGCGCGCGTGTCCACGTCGGTCGAGTATCCGGTTCCCGTCCGGCAGGTCGCGCGGCGCATCCGTGAGCTGGTGAGCGCGCGCGTCTTCGAGATGACCGGGATGACCGTCGAGCGCGTGGACGTCGAGGTCGCCTCCTTCGACCGCGCCGACGCCGCCGCCTCCGGACCGAGGCGGCTCGAATGACCACGCATGCGGGACGGTTGCCGAAGTCGACGTCGCGGGCGGCGGTGGACGCGGGGGTCCCGGTGGGGAAGGGGACGCGGGCGGCGCGGGTGGCGCGGTCGGCGTTCCGGCCACGCCGGATCGTGACGTCGCTGGTCGCGGCCGTGGCGCTGACCGCGGGAGGGACGATCGCCGCGATCGAGGTGTTCTCGGCGCTGGGCGGGCATCCGGCGCGGCTCGTCCCGTACGACCGGGCCGTGCGCTGGGCGGAGCGCTCGTCCTGGCAGAACTGGGCGGTGCTCGCGATCTGCGCCGCGGTGGCGCTGCTCGGGCTGTGGTTCCTGCTGGCCGGGCTGCTTCCGGGACGGCCCCGGGTCGTCCCGTTGCGCGGTGACAACAGGGATCTGGCGATGGCGCTCACGCGCGGCGGGTTGTGCAACACGCTCGCCTCGGTCGCCGAGAGCGTGCCGGGCGCGTCGCAGGCGCACGTCACGCTGGGCCGCCACCGGGTGAGGGTGTCCGTGCACTGCCCGTCCCATGAGGTGGACGCGGTGAAGGAGCAGGTCAGAGCGGCCGTCCAGGAGAGGCTGGACGAGATCCGCCCGCTGACGCGGTACAGGGTCGCCGTCCGGGCGCGGACCAGGCAGGGGTGAGCGATGGACCGGCATGCCGCGCGCCTGAACCGGGTCCTGCTCGTCCTGACCGGGGTGCTTCTCGCCGGGGCCGGGGGGATCGGGCTCGCGCTCGGCCTCCGGGCCTTCGGCGCCTCGCGCGCGCACGAGCCCGTCCTCAGCAGGGCGACGCGGCACTTCGCGGCGGTCCACTCCTGGTACTGGCCCGCGATCGGGGCCGGTGCCGTGGTGGCCGCGATCGTCGGGATCGCCTGGCTGCTCGCGCAGGGACGCTCCGACGGCATCACAGGGGTCGTCCTGGACGACGGCGACGGCACGGGCCGGACGATCGTCCCCGCCGGGACGCTCGTGACCGCGCTCCAGGACGATGTCCAGCGGCTGCCCGGCGTCCGGGCGGTGCGGGCGAGGCTGACCGGGAAGCCGTCCGCGCCGAGGTTGTGCCTGAACGTCGCCTACGACCGTCGCGCCGACCTGCTGGAGCTGCGCCGCAGCATCCAGGCGCCCGCGCTCGCGCGCCTGCGCGGGTCACTCGAGGTGGAGCGGCTGCCCGCGGTCGTCCGGCTGCGCCTGGTCACCGGGGACGAGCGCCGCACCGTCGAGTGACCTCCCAGGAATCGTCCCGGTGAGCATGCCGAGTGACGTTCCGCCGCGGGCCCAAGACCGAACCCGGCTCTGGTCGCCGGGCCGGACGTGCGCGATGATGCCCGCCATGGACGAACTGATGGCGGGGCATGTGGCGGCGTACGAGCAGACCGTCCGGTCGACGATCGAGCTGGCCGAGACGTTCGACGACGCGGACTGGGACCGTCCGACCGAGCTCCCCGGATGGACCGTCAAGGACATCGTGTCGCACCTGGCCGGTGTGGAGGTCATGCTGATGGGCGAGGACCCGGCGCCCGGCCACACGACCCCGGACGACCTGCCGCACGTCCGCAACGATCTCGGCAGGCTGGTCGAGGCGGCGGTGGACCACCGGCGCGGGACGCCCGGCCCGGAGGTGCTGAAGGAGCTGCGCGCCGTCCTCGAACGGCGGCTTGAGCGGCTCGCGACGACCTCGCCCGACGAGCGCACGTGGCTGCCGATCGGCGGCGAGGGCCCCTACAGCGAGCTGATGGTGTTCCGCGCGTTCGACTGCTGGGTGCACGAGCAGGACATCCGGCGCGCGGTCGGACGGCCCGGCAACCTGGACGGTCCCGGCGGCCGGCGGATGTTCCAGATCGTCGTGCGCGGCCTGCCGATGATCGTCGGAAAGCGCGCCGCCGCGCCCGCCGGGACGGCCGTGACGTTCGAGATCAGCGGCGAGTTCGAGTTCACCCGGCACGTCCAGGTGGGTGAGGACGGGCGCGCCGCCTTCGCCGAGACCGTCCCTGAGGACGCGACCGTCCTGCGGATGGACTGGGAGACCTACACCCGCCTGGTGACGGGGCGCTGCACGTCCGCCGAGGTCACGGTGGGGGTCAGCGGGGACGAGGGGCTGGCCGCGCGGATCCTCGGGGCCATGGCTCTGGCACCTTGACGACATCTTTGTCCGCATTATCCCCAAAATCACCCATTCGCGTCCTAACGTTTGGGGTACCCGCTGACGTCGAGGGCGTTTGGAGGTGTTCGCTTGCTGGAGCACCAGAGGACGGACGGCTCCCTCAGGGAGCCCTTCGACGGATGGAGGCGTGATCTGAACGACTTCCCAACGGGCCCCTTCCACTAGAGCGGCCCGAGCGCTCCGGAGGCCGTGACCAACCGCCACGACCTCTGGGAGCGCGACCCGTATTTCGCACTGTCCAGGCGTCCGGGACGTTCGCGTCCCGGACGTCTTCGCGCGTTCCGGCCTCGTGTGACGTGTTCCGGCCTCGTGTGACGTGTTCCGGCCTCGTGTGACACGTGCCACGGCGCTAGTGGGTTGGAAAATCCAACTGACAGCGGGACTCTTGGGTTGGAGAATCCAACTGAGGAGGAAGCCATGCGCGACGCGGTGATCGTCGAGGCCGTCAGGACCCCGATCGGCAAGGGCAAGCCGGGCGGCGCCCTGCACGAGGACCACCCGGTGGACCTGCTCGCCCGCACCCTGAAGGCGCTGGTCGAGCGGACGGGCATCGACCCGTCCGCCGTGGACGACGTGATCGGCGGCGTGGTCACCCAGGCGGGGGAGCAGGCCCTCAACCTCACGCGCAACGCCGTCCTCGCCGCGGGCTTCCCCGAGTCGGTCCCCGCGACGACCGTGGACCGCCAGTGCGGCTCTTCCCAGCAGGCCCTGCACTTCGCCGCGCAGGGCGTGATCGCGGGCGCGTACGACGTCGTGATCGCGTGCGGCGTCGAGTCGATGTCCCGCGTCCCGATGGGATCGGCCGTCCTGCCCGGAAGCGACCCGTTCGGCCCGATGCTGAACGAGCGCTACCCCGAGGGCCTGGTCGGCCAGGGCATCAGCGCCGAGCTGATCGCCGCCCGCTGGAAGCTCTCCCGCGCCGAGCTGGACGGGTTCGCCACCGACTCCCACCGCCGCGCCGCCCAGGCCTGGGAGAAGCACGAGTTCGACCGCGAGCTGGCCTGGCCCGGACGGGACGAGTCGGTCCGCCCGACGACCACCCCGGAGATCCTCGCCGGGCTGAAGCCCGCCTACTACTACGAGGAGGCCGCCCGCCGCTTCCCGGAGATCGGCTGGGACATCACGGCGGGCAACGCCTCCCCGATCAACGACGGGGCCGCCGCCGTCCTGGTGATGAGCCGCGAGGCCGCCGAGCGCCTCGGCCTGCGCCCCCGCGCCCGCTTCCACACCTTCGCCGTCGCGGGGGACGACCCGCTGCTCATGCTCACCGCGATCATCCCGGCCACGGCCAAGGCCCTCACCC
Source organism: Actinomadura oligospora ATCC 43269 (assembly GCF_000518265.1). GTDB lineage: Bacteria > Actinomycetota > Actinomycetes > Streptosporangiales > Streptosporangiaceae > Spirillospora > Spirillospora oligospora. The sequence continues at coordinate 679,551 of NZ_KI912410.1, forward strand.
GCTCCGGCCTCGCCGTCGAGGACATCGACCTGTTCGAGGTGAACGAGGCGTTCTCGCCCGTCGTCCTCGCCTGGCTGCGGGAGACCGGCGCCGACCCGGCGAAGACCAACGTCCGCGGCGGCGCGATCGCCCTCGGCCACCCGCTCGGCGCCAGCGGCGCCCGGATCATGACCACCCTCCTGCACACCCTGGAGGACACCGGCGGACGCTACGGCCTCCAGACGATGTGCGAGGCGGGCGGCCTGGCGAACGCGACCATCATCGAGCGGCTCTAGCAGCGCATACGATGATGACCATGCCGCCGAAGGACGCCGACCCGAGGCCCTGCTCGATCGCCGACACCCTGGACCTGATCGGCGAACGCTGGTCGGTCCTGGTCGTCCGCGAGCTGTTCCACGGCGTCCGGCGCTTCGACGGCATCGCCCGCAACACCGGCGCGTCCCGCGACATCCTCACGGCGCGCCTCCGCAAGCTCGAGCGGTCGGGGATCATCCACCGCGAGCAGTACAGCGACCGTCCGGCCCGGTACGAGTACCACCTCACCGAGGCCGGACAGGAGCTGGGCGACGTCCTGCTCATGCTGCTCAAGTGGGGCGACCGCCACATCAACCAGGACGATCCGCCCGTCGTCTTCACCCACTCCTGCGGCGTCGACCTCGTCCCCGAGGTCGTCTGCGCCGCCTGCGGCGAACCCGCCCGCCAGGGCGCTTCCGCCGCCCGCGGCCGGGGTATCCGCCCCGCCTGAGCCCTCTCGGACCCACCCGAGCCCCTCTCGGACCTGCCCTGAGCCCTCTCGGACCCGCCCCGAGCCCCGCCTGAGCGGGGCGGTCAGCACTCGATGACGTTGACGGCGAGGCCGCCGCGCGAGGTCTCCTTGTACTTGTCGAGCATGTCCCGGCCGGTGTCCTTCATGGTCTTGATGGCACGGTCCAGGGAGACGAAGTGCTTGCCGTCGCCGCGGAGGGAGATGCGGGCCGCGCTGATGGCCTTGATCGCGCCGACGGCGTTGCGCTCGATGCAGGGGACCTGGACGAGGCCGCCCACGGGGTCGCAGGTGAGGCCGAGGTTGTGCTCGATGCCGATCTCGGCGGCGTTCTCGACCTGCTCGGGGGTGCCGCCGAGGACCTCGGTGAGGCCCGCGGCGGCCATCGAGCAGGCGGACCCGACCTCGCCCTGGCAGCCGACCTCGGCGCCGGAGATGCTGGCGTTCTGCTTGAACAGGACGCCGATGGCCCCGGCGGTCAGCAGGAAGCGGACCACGCCGTCGTCGTCCGCGCCCGGGACGAACCGGTCGTAGTAGTGCAGGACGGCCGGGATGATGCCCGCCGCGCCGTTGGTGGGGGCGGTGACGATCCGTCCGCCCGCGGCGTTCTCCTCGTTCACCGCGAGGGCGAACAGGGTCACCCAGTCCATCGCGTGCAGCGGGTCGGTGGCCTTCTCGGAGACCAGCTTGCGGTGCAGGCGGGGCGCGCGGCGGGGGACCTTCAGGCCGCCGGGCAGCAGGCCCTCGCGGGAGCAGCCGCGGTCCACGCAGGCGCGCATGACCTGCCACAGCTCGACCAGGCCGGAGCGGATCTCGGCCTCGGAGCGGCCGAACGCCTTCTCGTTCTCCAGCATCAGCGCGGAGATCGACAGGCCCGTCTCGTGGCAGCGCTCCAGGAGCTCGGCGGCGGTGTCGAAGCGGTGGGGCAGGACGGTGTCGTCGGCCTTGATCCGGTCCGCGCCGGTGGCGTGCTCGTCGACGACGAAGCCGCCGCCGACCGAGTAGTAGACGCGGGTGCGCAGCTCGTTGCCGTCGGCGTCGAAGGCGGTGAAGCGCATGCCGTTCGGGTGGCCGGGCAGGGAGATCTTGCGCTCGAAGACCAGGTGCTCGCCGATCACGAACGGGACCGGGTGCGAGCCGTAGAGGGTCAGTGATCCGGTCTCGCGGACGCGCGCCAGGCGCTCGTCCACGGTGTCCACGTCCACCAGCTCGGGCTTGTCGCCCTCCAGGCCGAGGATGACGGCCTTGTCGCTGCCGTGCCCCTTGCCGGTCAGGCCGAGCGAGCCGTAGAGGATCGCCTGGACGGACGCCGTCTTCTCCAGGACGCCGTCCTGGTCGAGTCCCCGCGCGAAGCGGTGCGCCGCCGCCATCGGTCCGCCGGTGTGCGAGGACGACGGCCCGATGCCGATCTTGAAGAGGTCGAAAACGCTGATAGCCATGGGCTTGCTACTCCATTGTAGCGGCGGGAAGACACGTGCCCCCGGCCGCCGGGTCGACGGACGGGGGCACGGGTGATCACAGGTTCGGGTAGAGCGGGTGCTTGTCGGCCAGGGCCTTCACCCGCGCGGCGAGCGCCGCCTGGTCGAACGACGGCTGGAGCGCCAGCGCGATGACGTCGGCGACCTCACGGAAGTCGTCCGCGCCGAAGCCGCGGGTCGCCAGGGCCGGGGTGCCGATCCGCAGCCCGGACGTCACCATCGGCGGACGCGGGTCGTTCGGGACGGCGTTCCGGTTCACGGTGATGCCGATGTCGTGCAGCCGGTCCTCGGCGTCCCGGCCGGTCAGCTCGGAGTCGACCAGGTCGACCAGGACCAGGTGGACGTCCGTTCCGCCGGTCAGCACCTTCACGCCGGCCTTCGCCGCGTCCTCGGCGAGCAGGCGCTCGGCCAGGATGCGGGAGCCCTCCAGCGTGCGGCGCTGCCGGTCGGCGAACTCCTCGGACGCCGCGACCTTCAGCGCGACCGCCTTGGCGGCGATCACGTGCTCCAGCGGACCGCCCTGCATGCCGGGGAAGACGGCGGAGTTGATCTTCTTGCCGAACTCCTCCCTCGCCATGATCAGGCCGCCGCGCGGACCGCCGAGGGTCTTGTGGGTGGTCGTCGTGACGATGTCGGCGAACGGGACGGGCGACGGGTGCAGCCCGGCGGCGACCAGGCCCGCGAAGTGGGCCATGTCGACCATGAGCAGCGCGTCGACGGAGTCGGCGATCTCGCGGAACCGGGCGAAGTCCAGTTGCCGCGGGTAGGCCGACCAGCCCGCCACGATCATCTTCGGCCGGTGCTCCTCGGCGAGGCGCGCGACCTCGTCCATGTCCACCCGGCCGTCGTCCTCGCGGACGTGGTAGGGCACCACGTTGAGGACCTTGCCCGAGTAGTTGAGCCGCATGCCGTGGGTCAGGTGGCCGCCGTGCGCCAGGTCCAGGCCGAGGATGGTGTCGCCGTGGTTCAGCAGCGCGAAGTACACGGCCGTGTTGGCCTGCGCGCCCGAGTGCGGCTGGACGTTGGCGAACTCGGCCCCGAACAGGGCCTTGGCCCGGTCGATGGCCAGCTGCTCGGTGACGTCCACGAACTCGCAGCCGCCGTAGTAGCGGCGGCCCGGGTAGCCCTCGGCGTACTTGTTGGTGAGGACCGTCCCCTGGGCCTCCAGCACCGCGACCGGCGTGAAGTTCTCCGAGGCGATCATCTCGAGGGTCGACTGCTGGCGGTGCAGCTCGTCGGCGACCGCGGCGGCGACCTCCGGGTCCACCTCCGCCAGCGGCGCGTCGTGCGACGAATTCGACGCGGGGGCCGTCATCGTCAGGACTCCTCGGTCAGCTTGTCGTAGGCGGCGGCGTCCAGCAGGTCGCCCGGCTCGTCGGTGATGCGGACCTTGAAGATCCAGCCCTCGCCGTACGGGTCGTCGTTGATCACCTTCGGCTCGTCGATCACGGCCGCGTTGATCGCGGTGATCTCGCCGCTGACCGGGGAGTACAGGTCGCTGACCGACTTGGTGGACTCCACCTCGCCGCAGGCCTCGCCCGCCTCGACGGTGTCGCCCTCGCCCGGCTGGAGCTCGAGGAAGACGATCTCGCCGAGCGCGTCGGCGGCGTGCTGGGTGATGCCGACGGTGACGATGCGGTCCTCGTTGTCGAGGCCCGCGACCCACTCGTGCTCTTCGCTGTAGCGGAGCTGCTCCGGAACGCTCACGGTTGTTCTCTCTCCAGGGTTTCAGGAACGCTTGTAGAAAGGCAGGGCGACGACGTCGACCGGCTCGTGCCGGCCGCGCACGTCCACGGCCAGCTCGGAGGTGTCCTCGGGGACCGAGGCGTCCAGGTAGGCCATGGCGATCGGCTTGCCCAGTGTGGGCGACGGAGCGCCGCTGGTCACCACCCCGCACGGCGTGCCGTCCGGGCCGACGACCGCGTACCCCTTGCGGGGCGCCCTCCGTCCGCGGGCCACCAGTCCCACGAGCCTACGGCCTGCGGCGGCCTCCGCACGCGCGGCCAGGGCGTCCCGCCCGACGAAGTCCCCGCTCTTCTCGAACTTGACCACCCGGCCGAGCCCCGCCTCGAAGGGGGTCGTCTCGGCGGTCAGCTCGTTGCCGTAGAGCGGCATCCCGGCCTCCAGGCGCAGGGTGTCGCGCGCCGACAGCCCGGACGGCACGACCCCCTCGACCCCGGCCAGGACGTTCCACAGCTTCACGGCGTCGGCGGCGGCGACGAAGAGCTCGAAGCCGTCCTCGCCGGTGTAGCCGGTGCGCGCGATCAGCGCGTCGACCCCCGCCACCGTCCCGGACAGGATGGCGTAGTACTTCAGCTCGGGCAGCGGCGCCTCGGTGAAGCGGAGCAGGATGTCCTGCGCGTCCGGGCCCTGGAGGGCGATCAGCGCGTAGGCGTCGGACCGGTCGTCGACCTCGGTCTCGAAGTCCTTCGCGCGCTCGACCAGGGCGTCCCGGACGACCGCGACGTTGGAGGCGTTCGCGACGACCAGGTAGGTCTCGGCGGCCAGGCGGTAGACGATCAGGTCGTCCAGGACGCCGCCGTCCGGGGCGCAGATCATGGTGTAGCGGGCCTTGCCGACGGCCATCGGCGTGATGTTGCCGACCAGCGCGTGGTCCAGCGCGGCGGCGGCCTGCGGCCCGGTGAGGAAGATCTCGCCCATGTGGGAGAGGTCGAACAGCCCGGCGCCGGTGCGGACGGCCTTGTGCTCGGCGGTCTCGCTCGCGTAGCGGAGCGGCATGAGGTGGCCCGCGAAGTCCACGAGGTTGGCGCCCAGAGCGGCATGGACGTCGTAGAGCGGCGTCTTCTTGGGAGTCGGATCGGCGGACATGGGTCTGGCTCCTTGGTCGCGGTGGCGCGCGTGGACGTCCCGTCAATGGTCCCATCGCGCCCCGGGCGGCTCGGTGCCTCCCCCTCTGTCATCGGCGCCTGAGAGCTTCACCCCACCGGAGAGAGGGGGGCTTTCACCTTCGGCGGAGGGCGCGGGACGCCCTCGCTTTCCAGAGGTGCCTGGTCCGCGCGGTCCGTGGGGCCTGAGAGGTTCCGGGGAGGAGTTGCTCCTTCGGCGGCCCCCGCTGGCGGCGGGAGCACTCTCCCGCGCGGGTTCAACGGCTGCCCGCAATGTACCAGCGCGCTCGGCCCCCTACCAGCCAGCTTGTCGTCCTTTGCGGCGGTTTTCGGCGTTCCGATTGACGGCGTCCGATCACGACGGTTGCATGATCGGGCGTTCAGGGACTTTTCAGCCGACGAGAGGATCTCGTGATGGCATTCACCAGGAACCGCGTGTGGCTGGCGTCCGGAGCGGGGGCCGCCGTGCTCGCCGCGTCCGTGACGGCGGCCGCCTGGGACGGCGCGTCCGGCGGGCACGAGGCGGGGGCGGTGTCGGCGACGTCGGCGGCCGGGTTCAGGCATCCCGGCGTGCTGGTCGGCAGGCAGCAGCTCGACACGATGCGCGCCCGCGTGAAGGCGGGCAAGCAGCCGTGGAAGAAGGCCTATGACGCGATGGTCGCGAGCAGGTACGCCGACCTCAAGCGGTCGCCGAAGCCCCGGGCGAACGTCGAGTGCGGCTCCTCGTCCAACCCGAACCACGGCTGCACGGACGAGCGCGACGACGCGATGGCCGCCTACACCGACGCCCTGGCCTACACGGTCAACCGTGACCAGCGGTACGCGGCCAAGGCCGTCCAGCTGATGGACGCGTGGGCGAAGGTCCTCAAGGAGCACACCAACTCCAACGCGCCGCTCCAGTCGGCCTGGGCCGCCAACGACTGGGCCCGCGCCGCCGAGATCATCCGGTACTCCCCGTACGGCGCGAAGTGGACGGGCCGGAAGCGGTTCGCGTCCTTCCTGCGGACGGTCTACCTGCCCGTGGTCAACAAGGACCGGCCGACCACGAACGGCAACTGGGAACTGATCATGACGGACGCGACGCTCTCCATCGCCGTCCACACCGACGACCGGGCCGCCTACGACACGGCCGTCGCGCGCTGGCGCAGGCGCCTGCCCGAGTACGTCTACCTCAAGAAGGACGGCGCGCTCCCGAAGACCCCGGCCGGGATCAGCGGCAAGGCCGCGACGATCAAGTACTGGCAGGGGCAGGGCACCTTCGTGGACGGCCTCGCCCAGGAGACCTGCCGCGACTTCGGCCACACGGGCTGGGCCCTGGACGCCGCCGTCCACGTCGCCGAGACCGCCCGCCTCCAGGGGCTGGACCTCTACAAGGAGGCCCAGCCCCGCCTGACCAAGGCGATGGAGTTCCACGCCCGGTACGACCTGGGGGAGAAGGCCCCGTCCTGGCTCTGCAAGGGCACTCTGAAGACCGGCCTCGGCCCGGTCCTGGAGGTCGGCTACAACGCCTACCACCACCGCCTCGGCGTCTCACTGCCCAAGACGGGCGCTCTGGTGACCGCCAAGCGCCCGGCCGGGCCGTCCTACTTCCTCGGCTGGGAGACCCTCACCCACGCCGACGCTCCCTAGCTAGAGCGGGGTGACGTAGGCGCCGGAGATGCCGCCGTCCACGAGGAACTCGGACGCGGTGATGAAGGACGCGTCGTCCGAGCCCAGGAACGCGACGGCCGCCGCGATCTCCTCGGGCTCGGCGAAGCGTCCGGCCGGGATGTGGACGAGCCGCCGGGCCGCCTTCTCCGGGTCCTTGGCGAACAGCTCCTGGAGCAGAGGGGTCGAGACGGGCCCCGGGCAGAGGGCGTTGACGCGGATGCCCTCGCGGGCGAACTGGACGCCGAGCTCCCGCGACATCGCCAGCACGCCGCCCTTGGATGCCGTGTAGGAGATCTGCGAGGTCGCCGCGCCCATCACCGCGACGAAGGACGCGGTGTTGATGATCGAGCCCCCGCCCCGTTCCCGCATGTACGGGATGACGTGCTTGCAGCACAGGTAGACGCTGGTCAGGTTGACGTCCTGGACGCGCCTCCAGGCGTCCAGGCCGGTCTCCAGGATCGAGTCGTCGTCGGGCGGCGAGATGCCCGCGTTGTTGAACGCGACGTCGATCCGCCCGTAGGCGTCGTGGACGGCCCTGAACAGGGCCTTCACGTCGTCCTCGGACGTGACGTCGGTGCGGACGAACAGGCCGCCGACCTCCTCGGCCGCCTTCCGGCCGCCCGATTCGTCCAGGTCGGCGATGACGACCCTCGCGCCCTCGGCGGCCAGGCGGCGGGAGGTCGCCAGGCCGATGCCGCTGGCTCCGCCGGTGACGACGGCGACGCGGTCCTCGAATCGCTGCACGCTATTCCTCCGTCGAGATGAAGACGTTCTTGGTGTCGGTGAAGGCGGCCAGGGCGTCCGGGCCCAGTTCGCGGCCGAGGCCGGACTGCTTGAAGCCGCCGAACGGGGTCCAGTAGCGGACGGACGAGTGGGAGTTGACCGACAGGTTCCCGGCCTCGACCGCCCGCGACATGCGGAAGGCACGGCCGACGTCGCGCGTCCAGATCGAGCCGGACAGGCCGTAGGGCGTGTCGTTGGCGATCCGGACGGCGTCGGCCTCGTCCTCGAAGGGGACGACGACCGCGACCGGCCCGAAGACCTCCTCGCGCCAGGCGGGCAGGTCGGTCACGCCGTCCCCGGCGAGGACGGCCGGGGCGAACCAGAACCCCTTCCCCGAGGGAGCCGAACCCCGGACGGCAACGGGGGCGCCGTCCGGGACGTACGAGGCGACGCGCGCCTTGTGCGCGGCGCTGATCAGGGGCCCGACCTGCGTCTTCTCGTCGCACGGGTCGCCCACGACGACGGCCTGGACGGCCGGTTCCAGCAGTTCCATGAACCGGTCGTAGGCCGTCCGCTGGACGAGGATGCGGGAGCGGGCGCAGCAGTCCTGCCCGGCGTTGTCGAAGACCGCGCCGGGGGCGGTGGCGGCGGCCTTCTCCAGGTCGGCGTCCGCGAAGACGATGTTCGCGCTCTTGCCGCCGAGTTCGAGGGTGAGCCGCTTGACGCTCGCCGCGCACGCGGCCATCAGCTCCCGCCCGACGCGGGTCGAGCCGGTGAACGCGATCTTCGCGACGTCCGGGTGGTCGGCGAGCCGCCGTCCGGCGACTGGGCCCTCACCGGGCAGGACGGTCACCACGTCCTCGGGCAGCCCGGCCTCCAGCGCCAGCTCCCCGACGCGGATCGCCGTCAGGGGCGTCGTCTCGGCGGGCTTGACGATCACGGTGTTACCGGCCGCGAGCGCCGGGGCGAGGCCCCAGCCGAGGATCGGCATCGGGAAGTTCCACGGGACGATCAGCCCGACCACGCCCAGCGGCTCGTGGAAGGTGACGTCCAGCCCGCCCGGCACCGGGATCTGGTGCCCGGTCAGCCGCTCAGGCGCGGCCGAGTAATAAAGCAGCACGTCACGGAGGTTTCCGGCCTCCCAGCGGGCCTGCGTGATCGGGTGCCCGGCCTCGGCCACCTCCAGCTCGGCGAGCTCCTCGACGTGCTCGTCCACCACCTCGGCGAACCGCCGCAGCAGCCGCGCGCGGTCGCCGGGGGAGACCGCCCGCCAGCGCGCGTGAGCGCGACGGGCCCGGTCGACGGCCCGGTCGGTGTCGGAGACCGAGGCCATCGCCACGGACGCGACGATCTCCTCGGTCGCGGGGTTGATCAGCTCCAACGCGTTCCCTTCCGGATCAGAGTCGTTCGAAGCCGCGGAACAGTTCCCAGTCGGTGACGGCCCGGTCGTAGGCGTCCAGTTCCACGCGGGCGTTGTTGGCGTAGTGCTCGACGACCTCCTTGCCGAACGCCTCGGCGGCCAGGTCGGACGCCGTCCAGTCGGCGGCGGCGTCGCGCAGCGAGCGGGCGACCGTGGGAGCGTCGGACGCGTACGCGTTGCCCTGGTACGGCTCTTCCAGGGGGAGTTCGTTGTCGATGCCGTGCAGCCCGGCCGCGATCATCCCGGCGACGGCCAGGTACGGGTTCACGTCCCCGCCGGGCGTCCGGTTCTCGATCCGCAGGGACGGCCCGTGCCCCACGAGCCGCAGCGCGCACGTCCGATTGTCCAGGCCCCACTTGATCGCGGTCGGCGCGAACGAGCCGGGCTGGTACCGCTTGTAGGAGTTGATCGTCGGCGCGTAGAGCAGTGTGAAGTCGCGCATGAGCGCCTGCTGCCCGGCGATGAACGCCCGTCCGATATCGGACAGGCCGTGCGGGCCGTCCGAAGAGGCGAGGACGGGCCGTCCGTCGGCGTCCCGTAGAGAAAGGTGGATGTGGCAGGAGTTCCCTTCGCGCTCGTTGGGCTTGGCCATGAACGTGATGGACATGCCCTCCTGCGCGGCTATCTCCTTAGCCCCCGTCTTGTACAACGAGTGGTTGTCACACGTTGACAAGGCGTCGCTGTATCGGAACGCGATCTCGTGCTGTCCGAGGTTGCACTCGCCCTTGGCGGACTCGACGTACATGCCCGCGCCCTCCATGCCGAGCCGGATCCGCCGCAGCAGCGGCTCGACCCGGGCCCCGCCGAGCAGCGAGTAGTCCACGTTGTACTGGTTCGCCGGGGTGAGGTCGCGGTAGGCGCGGTTCCAGGCGTCCTCGTAGGTGTCGGCGTAGACGATGAACTCCAGCTCGGTGCCCGCGAACGCCGTCCAGCCGCGCTCGGCGAGCCGGTCGGCCTGGCGGCGCAGGATCTGGCGCGGGGACGCCGCGACGTCCGAGCCGTCCTCCCAGCCGAGGTCGGCGTGGACGAGCGCAGCGCCCTCCTGCCAGGGCAGCCGCCGCAGCGTCGCGAGGTCGGGCCGCATCACGAAGTCCCCGTACCCGCGTTCCCAGGACGCCATGGCGTAGCCGTCCACGGTGTTCATGTCGACGTCCACGGCGAGCAGGTAGTTGCAGCCCTCCGAGCCGTGCCCGGCGACCTCGTCCAGGAAGAACCGCGCCGACAGCCGCTTGCCCTGGAGCCGTCCCTGCATGTCCGTGATCGCGATGATCACGGTGTCGACGCGTCCGGCGGCGACCTCGTCCCGAAGTTCGTCGAGGTTCATCCGATGCCTTTCAGGTCGTCCTCGATGGCGGCCAGTTCCTCGGCGCTGCCCTGCACCTTCGGGCCCTTGAACCAGCGTCGCGCCGACAGCACCCACCACAGCGAGGCCCCGCCGAGGACGGCGGCCAGCGCGATCGGCGCGTAGTTGAAGCTGTCGGTGGTGATCGGGTTGGCGGGCGGCAGCATGAACAGGACGGAGATGACCGCCACCCAGACCACCGCGACCGTCCCGATCGGACGGCTCCAGCGGCCGAGGTGCCAGGGGCCGCGCTCGAACGCGTCGCCCTGCCGCAGCCGCAGGAACGTCGGGATCACGTAGGCGATGTAGAGGCCGACCACCGCGACGGACGTGACGGCGAGGTAGGCGGTGTAGTTCCACAGCGCGGGCAGGGCCAGCACGAACGCGCAGGTCGCCGCGAGCCAGATCGCATTGGTGGGTGTCCGGGTGCGCGGGTTGATGTGGTGCCAGGCGCGGGAGAGGGGGAGCGCGCCGTCCCGGGAGAACGCGTAGATCATCCGGGAGTTCGCGGTGACCGAGGCCATCCCGCAGAAGAACTGCGCGCCGAACGAGATGAGGATGAGGACGTCGCCGAGGGACCGCCCGGTCGCGGACGTGAAGATCTGCGCGGGCCCCTCGGCGGCGGCCTTGTCGTAGTCGCCGATCGCGAAGGTCATGCCGAGCAGCAGCAGCCAGCCCGCGACGATCGAGATCAGCACCGAGTTCACGATGCCGCGCGGCCCGGAGCGCGCCGCGTCGTGCGTCTCCTCGGTCATGTGCGCGGACGCGTCGTACCCCGTGAGCGTGTACTGCGACAGCAGCAGCCCGATCAGCGCCGCGTACACGCCGTACTGCCAGCCGGTCTGGTTCACGAACTTCGTGAACACGAACGTGGCGCTCTGGTGGTGGGACGGCTTGAACGCGAGCACCCCGATGACGACCGCGACGCCGAGGACGTGCCACCACACGCTGACGCTGTTCAGCAGCGCCACCAGCCGTACGCCGAACTGGTTCAGCAGTGCGTGGACCACCAGCAGGACGCCGAACAGCAGGAAGGTGTGGCCGGGCGAGACCGTGTAGCCGAACCGGTCGTCCAGCAGGGGGTTGAGGAAGGCGGCCGAGCCGTAGACGATCCCGGCGGTGACCGCGACCTGGCCGGTGAAGTTGAACCAGCCGGTGAACCAGGACCAGGCCGCGCCGTTGCGCGGGGCGAGCTTCGCGGCCCAGTAGTACAGGCCGCCCGCGGTCGGGTAGCTGGAGCAGACCTCGGCCATGGCGAGCGCGACCAGCAGGGTCATCGCGCCGACGCCGAGCCAGCCCCACGTGATCACGGCGGGGCCGCCGCCCTTGAGGCCGATCGTGTAGGAGGTCAGGCAGCCGGTGAGCACCGAGATGATCGTGAACGAGACCGCGAAGTTGGCGAAGCCGGACATGGACCGCCGCAGCTCCTGGGCGTAGCCCAGCTCGTGCAGGCGTCGTTCGTCGTCGGAACGGGTGGGGGCGTGTTCGTCGAGGCTCACGGCGCCTCCTCGCAGGGGGGTCTGACGCCCGTTAAACGGGCTAACGTCAGACCATTAAGGTTTCTGGGAGGCGTCCCGTCAAGGGGTCGGAGGACGGAAACCCACCTGTAACGTGGATCCCTGTGGAGGAGATCGTGGCCGAGCGCAGCCCGCTCAGCGAGGCGGTGTTCCGGCCGGTCCGGGCGGGCAACGCGTTCGAGGAGACCGTCGAGCGCCTGCTCCAGGCGATCAAGCTGGGCGTGGTCGACCGGGGCGACCGGCTGCCGCCCGAGCGCGAGCTGGCCCCGCTCCTCGGCGTCAGCCGGGTGACGCTGCGCGAGGCGATCCGCGTCCTGGCCCAGGAGGGGTACGTCGAGTCCCGGCGCGGACGGTCCGGAGGCACGTTCGTCACCTACCGGCGGCCCCGTCCGAAGAGCGCCGACCTGCGCCGCGCGCTGATCGCGATGGGCGACGACCTGCACGACACGCTGACCTTCCGGCTGGCCGTGGAGACCGGCGCGGCGCAGCTGGCGGCGTCCACCGACCTCACCGGCGGGCAGCGCGACCTGCTCCGCGCCCGGCTCGCGGGCCTCAACGCCGCCGGGCCGGACGACTACCGCCGCCTCGACACCCTTTTCCACCTGACCATCGCCGAGCTGACCGGCTCGCCCACCCTCGTGGCCACCTGCGCCGACGCCCGGATGCGGATCACCGACCTGCTGAACGCGATCCCCGTCCTGGACGCCAACATCGAGCACGCCGCGGCCCAGCACGAGGCGATCGCCGGGGCCGTCCTGTCCGGCGACCCGGACGCCGCCCGCCAGGCCGTCGCCGAGCACCTGGACGGCACCGCCGCCCTCCTACGCGCCTTCCTCGCCTGACCCACCTCCGGAGATCATGTCGCCGTGCAGGTCGCGGATGTCCCTACCCGGCGGGGTATGGCGTTGTACGCGGTCCGCCACGGTCTTCTGACGTACCCTGGGTGGGTTGCTGGAGATCACCGGGAGGACGGGGAAGCGTGTTCTGGTTGGCGGGGGTGCTGATCCTCTTCTTCGGCCTGCTGGCGTCGATCGCCCTGCACGAGCTCGGCCACATGAGTTTCGCCAAGCTGTTCGGCGTGCGCGTGCCGCAGTTCATGGTGGGTTTCGGCCCGACGATGTGGTCGTTCCGGAAGGGCGAGACCGAGTACGGCGTCAAATGGATCCCGCTCGGCGGCTACATCCGCATGATCGGGATGCTGCCGCCGCGCAAGGGCGACGCGCCCGGCCAGGTGCGGCAGGTGTCCACCGGGCCCTGGCAGGGGCTGATCGAGAACGCCCGCGGCGCGGCCCTGGAGGAGATCCGGGACGGCGACGAGGACCGGGTCTTCTACTCCAAGAAGTGGTGGCAGAAGCTGCTGATCATGTTCGGCGGCCCGGCCATGAACCTGGTGCTGGCGGTGCTGTTCTTCGCGATCCTGCTGATGGGGATCGGGCAGCAGACCCCGCAGCCGGTGATCGAGTCGGTGTCCAAGTGCGTGGTCAGCGCGGGCCAGACGGTCACCGAGTGCCCGGCGAACGCGCCGCTGACCCCGGCCGCGCAGGCCGGGCTGAAGGCCGGTGACCGGATCACCGGCTTCGACGGCCACAAGATCACGTCGTACTCGCAGCTCCAGGGCCTGATCCGCGACTCGGCCGGGAAGACCGTGGCGATCGACATCCGCCGCGACGGCCAGGTCGTCCGGACCAGCACGCCGATCATCCGCAACAAGATGGCCGACCTGAAGGACGTCGACAAGACCGTCGAGGTCGGCTTCCTCGGGATCACGCCCACCGAGGCGTTCGTCCGGACGGGCCCCGGCGCGGTCGCGAGCACCATGGGCGACATGACCGGGCGCACCGTCCAGGCCCTGGTGAACATGCCGCAGAAGATGGTCGGCATCTGGAAGGCCGCGTTCAGCGACGAGAAGCGCGACCCGAACGGCCCGGTCGGCGTCGTCGGCGTGAGCCGGATGGGCGGCGAGGTCGCCGCGTCCAAGAACCTGACCACGATCCAGAAGGTCAGCGTGTTCGTCGGGCTGCTCGGCTCGCTGAACCTCGCGGTCGGCCTGTTCAACCTGATCCCGCTGCTGCCGCTGGACGGCGGCCACATGGCGGGCGCGCTGCTGGAGGCGCTGAAGAAGGGCTTCGCGCGGATCACCCGCCGCCCCGACCCCGGCTACGTGGACGTCGCGAAGGCGCTGCCCGTGACCTACGTGATGGCCGCCGTCCTGGTGGTCATGGGCGGCCTGCTGATCTACGCCGACCTGGTCAACCCGATCAGGCTCAACGGCTGACCCTCAACGGCTGACCACGGAGACGTCACGGCCGCGCGACCCGGGAGGGCGCGCGGCCGTTCCGTTCAGGGGGGTCAGGCCTCGGTGGGCATCTCGCCGGTCTTCGGGAAGCTCCGCAGCGCCGCGAGGTGGGGCTCGATGTCCAGGCCCTGCGAGGCGAGCCACTCGTCCGAGCAGTAGGTGTGCCGGTACCGCTCGGCGCCGTCGCAGATCAGCGTGACGACGCTGCCGCGCTGCCCGGTGCGGAGCATCTCGGCGACCAGTTCGCACACGCCCCACATGTTCGTGCCGGTGGAACCCCCGGCGCTCCGGCCGGTCACCTCGTTCGTCCAGCGCATCGCCGCGACCGACGCCGCGTCCGGAACCTGGATCATCCGGTCGATCACGGTCGGCAGGAAGGACGGCTCGACCCGCGGACGGCCGATGCCCTCGATCCGCGAGCCGGGCGCGGTGCGGGTCATGTCGCCGTCCTGGAAGGCGCCGTAGAACGCCGAGCCCTCCGGGTCCACGACCGCGACGCGGGTCTGGAACCGCCGGTACCGGACGTACCGCCCGATCGTCGCGGACGTGCCGCCCGTTCCGGCGCCGACCACGATCCACGCGGGCTCGGGGAACCGCTCCAGCTCCAGCTGCTCGAAGATCGACGCGGCGATGTTGTTGTTCGCCCGCCAGTCGGTGGCCCGCTCGGCGTAGGTGAACTGGTCCATGAAGTGGCCGTCGCACTCGGCGGCCAGCCGCCGCGACTCGGCGTAGATCGTGGTCGGGTCGTCCACCAGGTGTGGACGGCCGCCGTGGAACTCGATCAGCTCGATCTTCTCCGGGCTGGTGGACGCGGGCATCACCGCGATGAACGGCAGCCCGAGCAGCCGCGCGAAGTAGGCCTCCGACACCGCGGTGGACCCGGACGACGCCTCGATGATCGTCGTCCCCTCCCGGATCCAGCCGTTGGCCAGCCCGTACAGGAACAGCGACCGGGCGAGCCGGTGCTTCAGCGACCCGGTCGGGTGGACGGACTCGTCCTTCAGGTAGAGGTCGATGCCCCACTCGGGGGGCAGCGGGAAAACGTGCAGGTGCGTGTCCGCACTGCGGTTGGCGTCGGCCTCGACCTTCCTGATCGCCTCGGCGATCCAGGCCCGGCAGACCGGGTCGGCGTGGTCGACGTTGCGGCTCACAGGCCCGCTCCCAGTGCGGCTCACGGTGCTCCCTCGGGTGTGATCTTCGCTGATCATCCTGGACCTTCACGATATCGCCGCAGATCACGGGGCATGATGGTGGATACGGGGGGTGCATGGCCGAGTTCTTCACGCGGCGGATCGTCGACACCGGGCGGCTGCCGCTGTTCTGCTTCTTCGTCGCGTTCATCGTGACGTTCGTGTTCACCCGGGTGAACGTTCGGCTGATCCGCGCGAACGTGCGCTGGTGGTTCCGGAACGTCAAGGCCGGCGACGTCCACATCCACCACGTCGTGTTCGGCGTGGTGCTGATGCTGCTGGGCGGCGTCGCGGGGTTCGCGATCCCCGAGGTGCGGTCCTGGCCGAACGTCCTGGCGGCGGGCGTGTTCGGCATGGGCGCGGCGCTCGTGCTGGACGAGTTCGCGCTGATCCTGCACCTGCAGGACGTCTACTGGACCGAACGGGGCCGCGCGTCGGTGGACGCGGTGTTCGTCGCGATCGCCGTCACCGGGCTGCTGCTGCTCGGCGTCCATCCGCTCGGCCTGACCGGGATCCAGCAGCCCGAGCCGGGCGAGGAGATCACCCGGCCGGTGCTGCTGGTGGTCTACGTGGCGTCGGTGACGGCGAACCTGGGGCTCGCGGTGGTCGCGCTGCTCAAGGGCAAGATCTGGACGGGCCTGATCGGGCTGTTCGTGCCCGCGGTGCTGATCTTCGGGGCGATCCGGGTGGCCAGGCCCGGGTCCCCGTGGTCGCGCTGGCTGTACGCGCCCGGCTCGCGCAAGCACCGGCGGGCCGTCCGGCGCGAGGAGCGGTACCGGCGGCCGATGATCCGCGCCAAGATCTGGATCCAGGAGTTCATCGCCGGACGCCACGACCTCATCCCGCCCGAGTCCCGCCTCCGCAGGTCGTCCTCCACCCGAACCGGCGACCCGAACCGCACGGGCGACCCCGGCCGTACGGGCGATCCCGGCCGCACGGGCGACCCGAGCAGAACCGGCGATCCGAGCCGGACGGGGGATCCGGATCAGACAGGGGAGCCTCGCCGCAGAGGACGTCGCTCCCGCGTCGACTAGCCGGTCAGCCGGTCAGCCGGTCAGCCGGTCAGTCGATCACCGGGGCCAGGGCCCGGACGGTGTCGATGGTGTCGGCGTCCTCGGCCTTCTTGTCGGGCCGGTAGCGCAGGACGCGGGCGAACCGCAGCGCCAGCCCGGCCGGGTAGCGCGGGCTCGTCTGGAGGCCGTCGAAGGCGATCTCGACGACCAACTCGGGTCGGACGCGGACGGTGTAGGAGTCCTCCTCGACGGCGAGATCACGCAGCTTCTCGGTCTGCCAGGCGAGCAGCTCGTCGGTGAGGCCCTTGAAGGTCTTGCCGAGCATCACGAACCCGCCGGTCTCCGGATCGCGCGCGCCGAGGTGCAGGTTCGACAGGAACCCGCGGCGGCGGCCGTGCCCCCACTCGACGGCCAGGACGACCAGGTCGAGGGTGTGCCGGGGCTTGACCTTGATCCAGCCCGCGCCGCGCCGTCCGGCCGCGTAGGGCGTGGCGGGGGACTTCACCACGACGCCCTCGTGCCCGCGCGCGACCGCGTCCGCGAAGACCGCCTCGGCCTCGGCGACATCGGCGGTGACCGTGCGCGGCATGAGCAGCTCCGCCGGGACGGCCCCGGCGAGCGCCGCGTGCCGTTCGGCGTCGGGATGGTCGAGAAGGTCGACCCCGTCGAGCCGCAGGACGTCGAACAGGAACAGCGACAGGGGGACCTGCGGCCCCTCCTTGCGGGTGCGGGTGGCCGTGCGCGCCGCGGTGATCTGGAACGGGTGGGGACGGCCGTCCTCGCGGAGCGCGATCAGCTCGCCGTCGAACACCGCGTCCTGGACGGGCAGCGCGCCCAGCACGCCGGTGACCTCCGGCAGCCGGTCGGTGATCTCGTCGAGGGTGCGGGTGAACACGCGGACCTCGCCGCCCCGGACGTGGATCTGGGCGCGGACGCCGTCGAGCTTCCACTCCACCGCCGCGGGCCCGTCGATCTTGCCGAGCGCCTCGGCGACCGACGGCGCGGACGCGGCGAGCATCGGCCGCACCGGACGCCCGACCTCCAGCGTGAAGCCGCGCAGCGCGGGCACCCCGCCGCCGTCGGCCTCGTCCGCGAGCGCGGCGGCGGCGACCGGACCGAGCGCGCCGCGCAGCATGACGGCCCGCCGGACCTCGGCGAGCGGCACCCCGGCGGCGGTGGCGACGGCGTCGGTCATCACCCCGTCCAGCGCGCCCTGCCGCAGCTCACCGGACAGCAGCCGGACGAGGAACTGCTGCTCGGCGAGCGTGGCGCGGGCGAACACGGCGTGCACCAGCTCGCGCCGCCGGGCCACCGACCCGGCCCCCGAGACCGCGCGGATCTCGCTGAACGCCGCGTGGACCTCGGCCACGGTCAGGGACGGCTCGCGCGCCGCCGCCGGAAGATCGCGCAGGGACGCGTACCCCACGCCGATCTGCCGCTGCGGCAGCTCGCCGGACAGGTAGGCGACCACGACGGCGGCGTCCCTCGGCCCGGCGGCGCGCAGCACGCCCGCCAGGGCGCTGACCTTGGCCTTGCGGCCCGGCTCGGCGGCGACCTCGGTCGAGGCCCGGGCGATCTCCGACAACAGCACGGTCCCATTCTGACCAAGGGGTCGGACAGTCCGGCGGCGTGGCCCTGGCGTGGCCGTGCCCGCCCCGTCTACCGTCGGGGGGACCGGCGGTAATCGGGGGAGTGAGGAGCCGCAGCGTGGGCCGTCCGACGCAGCCCGGCGGGGCCGGTTCGGGGCGTCCCCCGACCACGTCCGACCGCCGGCCGCCTCCCGAGGAGGAACCCTGGCCGCCCGGAGAGGGCGCCTGGCCCCCTGAGCAGAGGGAGGGCCACCCCTCCGACCCCCGGAGCCTGCCGCCCGAGGCGCGGAACGAGCCCCCCGAGGAGCAGACCTGGGCCCCGGAGGAGCGGACCTGGGCGTCCGAGGAGCAGAGCTGGCCTCCCCAGGAGAGCGCCTGGCCGTCCGAGGAGCGCACCTGGCCCTCCCAGGAGCCCGGCAGACTCTCCGAGGAGCGCGGCTGGTCCTTCGGGGAGTTCGACGAGGAGTACGCGGCTCCCGGCCGTTCCGGGGCGCTCGGGGACGTCCCGCCGGGCCATGGCGGGGGCGGGCTGACGCGCGGGGAGGAGCAGTTCCGGCGGGTCTACTCGGCGCCCGAGTCGCCGAAGGCGGAGCGCCGCCCGCGGCTGCTGATGGTGCTGGTGGCGGTCGTGTCGTTCGCTGTGGCGGCGGGGGTCGTCTTCCTGCTCGCGCCGTCCGGAGGGGGCGGCGGCGAGCCGAAAGCCGGGCCGACCGAAACGAGCCCGCGGGCCCCGGCCGGAACCGGCGGGCAGCCGTCCTCGGCTCCGCCGAAGGCGTCCACGCCGCCGAAGAGCCCGTCCAGGACGGCTCAGCCGACCGCTAAGCCGTTCACGGCGCTGGCCCTTCCGGACGCCTGCGGGACGGTCTCCGGGGCCGTCCTGAACCGGGTGGCGCCCGGGGCGAGCAAGCAGGCCAACTCCAACAACACCCTCGCGACCTGCACTTTCACCTCCAAGGCGCCGTTCCGCTGGCTGCTGGTCGAGATGTACCTCTACCCGACCGGAAACCTCCCGGACGCCGTCGGCGACGCCCGGCGGAACTACGACGCCCGCTGGACGCAGGCCCACAGCGCCCCGCTGGCGCGCACGTTCGCTCTCGAACAGGTGTCCGGCCTGGGGGACGAGGCGTTCCGCAGTTTCAAGGAGGACAAGGGCCAGCCGCTCGTTGTGGGAGAAGTCACCGCACGCCGTGGCAACGTGGTGATCAGGGTTGGTTACAGTCGGCAGCTGCCATCCGGGACCAAGCCGGAGTCAGTGCAGCAAAGCGCCCTGACCAATGCGACCGACGCCGCGCGGGAAGTGCTGGATGCACTGCGCTAAACCATTTCTGGCCTGAATCGGCCGGATCATGTCGTGCTCTCAGTCAGAGACTTCTAGGGTGGGGCGGTAAAGGGGAGGGTCACGTCGGCCGGGAGTGCCGTCCGGCGTGGTAGAGCCTGGGGAGGAGGAGGTTGAAGCCCGTGGCCGTGAAGCCGCAAGGCGTGTCCTGGGTGTAGGCCCGGACACCGAACGTCAAGACTCCGCGAGGGGCCGTGGAACGGAACGCCGTTCCACGGCCCGCTTCCGTATTCGCGGTGAATTGGGTGGACGGTCCGCAATGACCCGACCGCGAAGCCTGTTCGGTATCGCTCGCTCATCGGCTAATCTCGCCTGTGACGAACCAGTGACGATGCAACGAGTGACGAAGCGACGACTGACGAAGCAACGACGAGCCTGTGGCCCCGCAGTACGACCGAGCCGCGTGACCAGAAGCGGCAGCGAATGGAGGTGTCGGTGGACCCGGTGACCGTCTGGTGGGCCGAACGCACCGCCGCGACCCCCGCCCTGACCGCCGTCCTCGACCCGACCGAGCGGGCCCGCCGCGAGCGCTACCTGCGCGACGCCGACGCCGACCGGTTCACCCTCGGCGTGGCCCTCACCCGGTTCGCGCTGGGCGGGCTTCTGGGCCTGCCGCCCGAGCGGGTGGAGATCGACCGCTCCTGCGACGACTGCGACAAGCCGCACGGCCGCCCGCGCGTGAAGGGCCGTCCGGACGCGCCTCAGGTGTCGGTCTCCCACTCGGGCGACCGCATCGGGGTCGCCGTCTCGTCCCACGGGCCGCTCGGCCTGGACGTCGAGGAGTCCCGGAAGGTCAGCGACGACATCGCCCGGCACGTCCTCGCCACCGGTGAGACGGCGGCGACGACGGCCGAGCTGCTCGTCTACTGGACGCGCAAGGAGGCCCTCCTCAAGGCCACCGGCGAGGGCCTGCGCGTCCCGATGCCGCACCTGCGCACCTCGCACGCGCACGAGGAGCCCCGCCTGCTCGCCTGGACCGGACGTGACGACCACCCCGGCCGGTTCGTCCTCCACGAACTCGCGCCCGGCCCCGGCTACTCCGCCCACCTGGCCCTGCTCGACCACCCCGGCGGCGTCGAGGTCCGGCAGCGCCCGTCCACCGACCTCCTGCCTTAGCCCGAAGCGACCTGCCGCATCGGGCGCCGACCTGGAGACTCGTCCTAGCCGAGCGGTGCGGGGATGCGGGCGATGGCCCGCAGCGCGCCCGGCGCGATCCGCGACAGGGCGTGCAGGACGTGCGCCTCGGCGTTCACCGGCACGACGGCCTTGTTCTTGACGATCGCGTGGACGATCCGCTCGGCGACCTTCTCCGGCGGGTAGTTCCGCATCTGCAGCAGCTTCTCGGCGCGGGCGCGCATGCGCTCCTGGCCCGCCGCGTCCACGCCGACGATGGTGCCGTGCCGCATGATGCCGGTCTTGCTGAACCCCGGGCAGACGGCGGTGACGCCGATGCGGTGCCCGGCGAGTTCGGCGCGCAGGCACTCGCTCAGCATCAGCACGGCCGCCTTCGTCGTGCAGTACGCGGGCAGGGCGCGGGACGGCGCGAACGCGGCGGCGGACGCGATGTTGACGATGTGGCCGCCGTAGTTGGGCTTGTCCGGCTTGTTGGGGAGCGCCCGGCCGCGCTCGACCATCTGCCCGGCGAACAGGCGGGAGCCGTGGATGACGCCCCACAGGTTCACGCCGAGGATGCGCTCCCAGTCGTCCACGCCGGTGTCGAGGAGCGGGCCGGAGACGGCGATGCCCGCGTTGTTGACGACGATGTCGGGGACGCGGTGGTCCTCCCGGACGGCGGCGGCGAACTCCTCCATGGCGGCGGCGTCCGACACGTCCACCTGGTAGGCCGCGCCGACCGCGCCGAGGGCCTTGGTGAGGACGACGGTCCGTTCGGCCGCCGCCAGGTCGATGTCGGCGGCGATCACGGTCGCGCCGCGCTCGGCGAGCGCGAGCGCGGTGGCCCGTCCGAAACCGCCGCCTGCTCCCGTGACGACGGCGAGTGCTCCGTCGAAGAGCGCCAGGGACATTGCTGACCTCCGTGGGTGGGGTGCGCCCAAACCTACTCAGGTCACCGCCGCCGCGCGATCAACGCAGCTCAGCGCATCCCACCCGGAGACCTACCCTCTGGTCAGCGGGCGGCCTCGGCCTCGATGACCGCGTCCACCTCGGCCTTGCGCCCGGCCTCCTCGGCGGCGAACCGCTCGGCGTCGAGCCTGTCGGCGAGCTCCTCGTCGTCGCGCATGAGGGCGTCCAGGTCGGAGCGGGACGCGTCCAGGACGCCCATCTCCTCGAAGGTCGCCTGGATGCGCGGGCTCCACAGGCCGATGTCCTTCACGCAGGGGACGATCCGGCTGAACAGCAGCGCCTGGAACATCCGCATGTAGGGGGACTTCTCCACCAGCTCGTCGACCTCGGCGAGCGGGATGCCGAAGTTCGTCCAGATCTCCCGGCCGCGGATGCGGTCGCGCATGAGGTGGCAGCCCTCGATGACGAACTCCTCGCGCTCCTTCAGCTCGGGCGCGGACAGCTCCTTGTAGTGGTCGCGGAGCGCGAGCCGTCCGAACGCCACGTGCCGCGCCTCGTCCTGCATGACGTAGGTGAGGACCTGCTTGGGCAGGGGCTTGGTGGTCATGTCGCGCATGACGCCGAACGCGGCGAGCGCGAGGCCCTCGATGAGGACCTGCATGCCGAGGTAGGGCATGTCCCAGCGGGAGTCGCCGAGCGTCTCGTGCAGCAGGTCCTGGAGCTTGGTGTTGATGGGGTAGACGAGGCCGATCTTCTCCTGGAGGAAGCGGGAGAAGATCTCGACGTGCCGGGCCTCGTCCATGGTCTGGGTGGCCGAGTAGAACTTGGAGTCCAGGTCGGGGACGGCCTCGACGATCCGCGCGGCGGTGAGCATCGCGCCCTGCTCGCCGTGCATGAACTGGGAGAACTGCCAGGACGAGGCGTGCCGCCGCAGCTCACCGCGTTCGGCCTCGCCCATCCGGTCCCAGTGGCGCGTGCCGTAGATCGCCAGGGACTGGTCGGGGACGCCGAGGACGTTGTGCGGATCGACCTCCAGGTCCCAGTCGATGCGGGTGGTGGAGTCCCACTGACGGTCCTTGCCCTTCTGGTACAGGGCGAGGAGCTTGTCCCGGCCGTCGTCGTACTCCCAGGTGAACCGGGTGTCGCCGGTCATCGGCACCGCCTGGATGGACGGGTCGACGGGCGTGGTGTACAGGTCATGGGTCGACAAGACGGACCTCCCGACACGGGGCGGGCCGCGACGTACGTACGTTGTACGTCCGGCGTACGTTGTACGTACCGTGTCATGGTTCACTTACCTGAGTCAATGGCCACGAAAGCGACGAACCGATGAACGAAGCGACGCCGCCCGCCGCCGCCCGGAACGCGGCGGACCCGCTCCCGGCGGACCCGCCCGCCCGCCCGGCGCTGACCCGGGACCGGATCGTCCGGGCCGCGATCGCGCTGATCGAGGAGGACGGCGCGGACGCGCTGTCCATGCGCCGCGTCGCGACCGCGCTGGACGTCGCGGTGATGTCGCTCTACAACCACGTTCCGAACAAGAAGGCGCTGCTGGAGGGCATCGCCGAGCACGTCGCCAACCGCATCGACCTCGCCGACGACCCGTCCGCGCCGTGGCCGGACCGGGCCCGAGCGCTCGTCCGCGCCCACCGGAAGATGGCGCACGACTTCCCGCGCAGCCTCACCGTCGTGCTGACGCACAAGGTCGACACCCCCGCCGGGCTGCGTCCCGCCGAGCGGGCCCTCGCGGTCGCCGCGGCGGCCGGGTTCGACGGCCCTACGTCGGTCCGCGCGATGCGGGCGCTGCTCGCCTACGCGGTCGGCACGCAGATGCGCGAGGTGCGCATCGCCGAGACGTTCGCGCACCTCGGCACGCCGCCCGGCGACGCCTTCGCCAGGCTCGACCCGGACGAGTTCCCGCACGTCATCGCGCTGGCGTCCGAGATGGGCGACAACGACCCCGAGGCCGACTTCGAGTTCGGCCTGGACCTGCTCATCACCGCCCTGCAACTCCGCGCGACGCGCGAGTAGCCAGGCGCGGACAACGAGGTCAGTTCGGCATGTAGGGGGCGAGGCCCTGGCGGCAGAAGTCGGTCATGTGCCGGGCGGCGTCCTGCGCGGTGACCTCGGGGTGCCGGGTGCGCCAGAGCGCCAGGCGCTCGCAGCCGCCGATGATGATCTCGGTGTAGGCGAGGACGGTCGACTCCGGCGCCTCGGGCGCGAAGAGCCGGAGGCCGCCCGCGATGAGGGCGCTCTGCTGGCGGCGGGTGTCCTCCACGGCCTCGGCGGCGGCCTGCGGGGTGTCGCTGTCGATGGGGTGCTGCATCAGGAGCGCGAACGTGGGCGCGTGTGCGTCGATGAACTCGAAGTAGGCGACCATGCCGCGCCACAGGACGTCCTCGGCGCTCGTGCCGTCCGCCATGGCGCGCTGGGTGACCTCGTACAGCTCGGCCTTGCTGCGCGCCATGCAGGCCTGCATGAGGCCGTCCTTGGAGCCGAAGTACTCGTAGAGCATCGGCTTGGAGACGCCGCAGCGGTCGGCGATCTCGTCCATGGACGCGGCGCGGAAGCCGCGCTCGCCGAAGACCTCCTCGGCCACGTCGAGCATCTGCCGCTCCCGCTCGGGACGGGACATGCGGCGGCGCGGGCGTGCTGTGGCACTGCTCACAGGAATCCCCATCTATTGGATCTACCGTCAGTAACCTACCGGCGGTAACTTACTCATAGTAGGTCTCCGTTCGATGGGATGGGTTGAATGAGCGAGCGCACCTCCCCGGCGATCGTGGTCATCGGCTCCGGCTTCGCCGGGCTGGGCATGGCGATCCGGCTCAGGCAGCAGGGCTTCCACGACTTCGTCGTGCTCGAGAAGAGCGAGGCCCTCGGCGGGACCTGGCACGACAACACCTATCCGGGCTGCGCGTGCGACGTGCCGTCCCACATGTACTCCTACTCGTTCGAGCTGAACCCGGGCTGGTCGCGGATGTTCGCGCCGCAGCCGGAGATCCGCGCGTACATGGAGGCGACCGCCGACAAGTACCGGGTCCGCGACCACATCCGCTTCGGCGCGTCCGTCGACTCGATGGAGTGGGACGACGCCGGCGGCCGGTGGAACGTCACGCTCGCGGACGGCGACGTGCTGCGTCCCAAGGCGATCGTGACCGGCGTCGGCGCGCTGCACATCCCGTCCTTCCCGGACCTGCCCGGCATGGAGCGCTTCCAGGGGGCGTCCTTCCACTCCGCCGAGTGGGACCACGACGTCGACCTCACCGGCAGGCGCGTCGCCGTCGTCGGGACGGGCGCGTCCGCGATCCAGTTCGTCCCGCAGGTGGCGAAGAAGGCGTCGAAGGTCGTGCTGTTCCAGCGGACGGCTCCGTGGATCCAGCCGAAGCCCGACCGTCCGATCCCCGCGCCCGTCCGGACGCTGTTCGACAAGGTCCCGGGCGCGGCCCGCGCGTTCCGCGCCGGGATCTACTGGGCGCTGGAGGCCCGCGCGGTGAGCTTCGCGGTGAGCCCGAGCCTGGCCGGGCCGATGAAGAAGCTGGCGATGAGCCACCTCAACAAGCAGGTCGCCGACCCCGAGCTGCGCGCGAAGCTCACGCCCGACTACACGATCGGCTGCAAGCGCGTCCTGCTGTCCAACGACTACTACCCGGCGCTCACCCGCGACAATGTCGAGCTCGACACGTCCGGCGTGGCCGAGGTGCGCGAGCACTCGATCGTCACCAGGGACGGCGTGGAGCACGAGGTCGACGTCATCGTCTACGGCACCGGCTTCAAGGTGACCGACGCGCTCACCGAGATGCGCGTGACCGGACGCGACGGCGTGAAGATCCAGGAGGTCTGGGCTGAGGGCATCGAGGCGCACCACGGCACCACGGTCGAGCGGATGCCGAACTTCTTCATGCTGCTCGGCCCGAACACCGGCCTCGGCCACAACTCGGTCGTGTTCATGATCGAGGTGCAGATCGCGCACGTGCTGAGCTGCCTGCGCCTGCTCCAGGAGCGCGGCATGGACACCATCGAGCCGCGCCCCGGAGCCGTCCGCTCCTTCAACGACCGCATGCACCGCAGGCTGCGCCGAGCCGTGTGGAACGAGGGCGGCTGCCAGTCCTGGTACCTGGACGAGCACGGCGTGAACCGGACGCTGTGGCCCGGGTTCACCTTCGAGTTCTGGGCGTCGTCCAGGAAGGCCAAGGAGGACGAGTACCTCCTCGGCCGCTGACCTGAGCCGGACGCTCAGCCGGCCAAGGAGGCGGAGTGCCTCCTTGGCCGCTGATCTCGGTCAGTCGCTCAGGCGCTCAGTCGCTCAGGCGCTCAGCTGCTGAAGCGGGGACGCGGGCGCAGCAGCCGCCGCCGCTCCGGGGCCGGCTGCGGGGGCAGCGCCCGCATCCGCGCGACCGTGAGGCGCTTCTCGGCGAGGTTCAGCCGGACGAGCCCCTTCGCGGTCAGGTCCCGGGCGGTGATGCCCTTGCCGAGCAGGATCCAGTTGGTGCGCTCGTCGCGCGCGAGGGTGCGGCGTCGGCGCGTCCAGTAGCGCGGGGTCAGCAGCATCCCGGACGCGACGACCACCGCGGCTCCGGCCCACGCGACCGCGCCGGGCTCGGTGCCGCTGATCAGCGGCTCGTGCGCGGCCTTGAGGCTCGTGACGGGGGAGAGCGGCAGCGCGACGCCCGCGACCTGCGGTCCGGCGACCGGCGGCAGCGCGACGGCCGGAGCCTGGAAGGTGTTGCGGTCGCCGAGCGGGTCGAGTCCGGGCGGCGGGGCGTTCACGCCGGGCGGCAGGGTGCCGTACGGCCCGGTCGGGCCGCGTCCGCCGTTCCCGGGGATGGTCACGGACGCGGGGACGACGCTGAGCGTCGTCCGGATGGTGTGCGCGCCCGCGTTGCTGGACGTCACGGTCGCCTTGATCGTGATCGTCCCCGGCTTCGTCCCGGCCGGGACGGTCACCGCACCGATCACGGACGTCGTGCCGGACACGCTCCCGACGTAGGAGCTGGACGGCGAGGCGGACGCTCCGCCGCTCGCGCCGAGCCCGACGGTCACGCCCGTTGCCGTCCCCGACACCGAGACCGACACCGACACGGTGTCCCCGGCGTGGACGGCCGACGTCGACAGCGCGATCCCGAGGCCGAGTCCCGGCTTGCCGTCGCCCGGCCCGGGGGTGCCCGGTCCGCCGGGGACGTTCCCGCCCGGCGATCCTCCACCCGGGGTGCCGCCGCCTCCGGGCGTGCCCCCGCCGCCGGGCGGGCTGGTCGGGGGAGTGGTCGGAGGGCTGGTCGGCGTGGTGGGCGGATCGGTGGGCGTGGTCGGCGGGTCCGTCGGCGTCGTCTCCGTGGGAGTCGGCGTCGGGGTGTCCGTCGTCGGCGGCGTGCCGTCCGTCGGGGCGGGCGTGTCCGACGACGCCCCGGACGTGGGAGTGGGGTCGTCGGCGAACGCGGCCGGGGCGGCGAGGCCGCCGAAGGCCAGGACCGCGGCGGCGCCGAGGCCCGCGAACAAGGGAAGACCGACCGGTCGGGTACGCACCCCGCCCTCACCTCCGCCATTCGGCGTCATGGGAAACAATTCCTCGGAGAGTAATGTGACCATGCCGGAGGAATGGCTTTCAACCCTTCGGGGAAGAGTCGTCGCCGACGACGAAAAAAGCAGCCGCCGCGTCCTCCGAATTATCATCAGGTGAGTGGTGCGGACGCGCCCGGTGTGCCGTCTCCGCGTTCACGTGAGCCGTCTCGGCGTTCCGCGGGGGGCGTTCGCTCCACCTCCTCTAGTAATCTCGTCGCGCGGAGTACGACCTCCATCGCGAAGCGTGAGTCGGCGTCGCCGAGTTTGTCACCGAGTGCTTCTTCGAGCCGCCGCATCCGGTACCGGACCGTCTGCGGGTGGATGTTGAGGCGTTCGGCGAGGTCGGCGGC
This sequence comes from Actinomadura oligospora ATCC 43269, assembly GCF_000518265.1. Taxonomy (GTDB): domain Bacteria; phylum Actinomycetota; class Actinomycetes; order Streptosporangiales; family Streptosporangiaceae; genus Spirillospora; species Spirillospora oligospora. Next base: position 706,645 of record NZ_KI912410.1, read on the forward strand.
CTTGCCGCGCGTGGTGAGCCAGGCGTAGAGGGTCTCCAGGTACCGCTCGGGCTGGCCGCCGCCGAGTTCGGTGACCCCGCCGAGGAGCCGCCGGGTCAGGTGGTCGACGACCGTCTCGTCCGACAGCAGCCACAGGGTGACCAGGTGCTCGCCGCTGTCGATGACCTGCCCGACGTCGCCGAGCGCGCCGGTGCGGGCGATGGTGAGCGCCCGGCGGGCCCAGCGCAGCGACTCGGCGGCCTTCACGGTCGGGACGGTCAGCCCGACGGCGAGCCTGCCGCCGGGCCAGCCGGAGGTGAGCATCCGGAGCCGTCCGGCGTCGACCTCGCCGGGCACCAGCAGGTGCGGCGCGTCCCCGGACAGGTCGACCAGCAGGTCGCGGTGCAGGGTGTGCGGGGACGGCTGCGGCCCGGTCGGCAGCGCGACCAGGGTGACCTCGTCGGGGACGCTCCAGCCCGCGAGCCGCGCGAGGTTCCCGACGGTCTGCGTGCTGGGCGGCGGCTCGCGCAGCAGGCTGTGCAGCAGCCGCCGCCGGTGGTCCTGCTGCTCCTCGTCCGGGCGGGCGTTGACGTAGCCCTCCAGCGACAGCGAGGCCAGCTCGTTGATGTAGGAGAACAGCTCGTCGGCCATGCGTCCCATGACGGGCGCGGGCAGGTTCCGCTCGGCGGCGACCTTCATGACCCGCCGCCAGGCGATCTGCGCGCCGATCCGGTAGGCGGTCTGGAGGCTGGACAGGGTGCGGCCCTCCATCGCCTCGAACCGGCCCAGCCTGCGGTAGGTCTCGTCGTGCCGGTCGCGCGGCGTGGACGGGTCGGCGAGCGAGTCGACGAAGTGCGACAGGGCCCGCTCGACGCCGATCCTGAGCGCCTGCACGTAGGGGCCGTCGGTCGCGCGCCCGTACTCCGGGACGGCGCGTTTGATCTCGGTGATGATCTCCGCGGCGAGGGTGGGCAGCTCGGGCCGGACGAGCGCGACCAGCCACCGGGGTGCCGGGCCCGTCCCGGGGTCGCCGTGCGTCTGCGCCATCGCGCTCCTCCGCTGGGCGCGCGTGGGCGGCGACGGGGCCGGTGGGGGCTCCGGCTCGGCTGCCGCCGCGGCGTGCCCGGCGGTGGTGTCAGGCCCCGGGTCGGCCCCGCGGGCGGGCGGGGGCGGACCGGAGTCCGGGGGTGGGACCGCTCCAGGCGCGTCGAGCGGGGGGTCCCCACGCGCTGGAGCGGCTCGTCGGTGACGGCTCGTGCGCTCGCAGATGTGTGCTGGAGCACACTGAAGGTAGATCAGTGATCATATGTGACGCCGGACACTGAGGTAATAGGAGCGTAAAATCACTTTCCGCCCCTTATGTGTGACGCTCCGTCCCGGTCGGCGTCGGACGCGGACGCGTCGTCCTCGTGCAGGAGGGAGGCCGCGCGCAGCGTCACGTCCAGCGCGAACCGGGCCTTGGGGTCGCCCAGGCTGTCGCCCAGGTAGTGGTCGAGCTGCCGCAGCCGGTACCGGACGGTCTGCGGATGGACGCGCAGGCTCTCGGCGATGTCCACGGCCGTCCCCCGGGTGGTGACCCATTCGGTGAGCGTCGCGGTCAGTTTTCTCCGGTGCCCGGGAGTCAGATCCGCCAGTGGAGCCAGGTGCCGTCGCGCCATCTCGTCGGCCAGGACGGTGTCGGAGAGCAGCCAGAGCGTCGTCAGGTGGTCCTCGCACGGGATGAGCGACCCGCGCGGGATGACCCCCTCGCGCGTCAGCTCCAGAAGCCGGACGGCCCAGCGCAGCCCGTGCGCGACGCGCGTGAGCGGGAGCGTCAGGCCGAGCACGCTGTCGGCCTCCTCCAGCGCGGCGCCGAGCATCGCGGCGCGGGCCGGGGTGAACGGCCCGGGGATCAGCAGGCGCGGCTCGGCGTCGTCCAGGTCGATGAGCACGTCGCCGTCCAGCGCCGAGCGGGTGCAGGGCGCGCCGGGCGCGACCGCGACGGCCGTGGCGACCTCCGGCAGCGGCCACCAGGCGGCGTTCCGCGCGAGTTCCTCGATGGCCTCGGCGGACGCCGGGGGCTGCCGCAGCAGCGTGCGCAGCAGCTCCTGCCGCACCTCGCGGTGGTGGAGGTCGGCGTGCTTCAGCGCCTGCCGGTGCCCGGTGCGGGCGGCGCCGACGGCCTCGTCCACGTAGACGATCATGGCTTCGACCAGGCCCGCGAGCTGCCCGCTGGGCAGGCCCTCGCTCTCGGCGATGGCGACGGTGCGCCGGTAGCAGACGTGGAAGGCGGTCCGGTAGGCGGCCTGGAGCAGGTCCAGGCTGCGGCCCTCGATGGCCTCGAAGTGGCCGAGCGCGCGGCACGTCTCGTCGCGGTCGGCCAGCGCGGGCCCGTCGCCCGCGACCTGGGTGACGAACGCGGTGAGCATCTGCTCGACGCCGACCCGGAGGATCCGGCCGTAGGCGGAGTCGGCCGGCCGGTCGTACTCCGGGACGGTCCGCCGGATCTCCGCGTCCACCTCGTCGATCGCGGCGGGCAGGTCGTCCCGCATCAGCCGGGCCAGGTTCCGGGGCACCCGGATGCCGAGCGGCCCGGACAGGTGATCCAGCGTGTCGGTCAAGACCTCACCGCCTCGAACAGTGATTCGGAGCACGCGTGTGATGCAGGGCACGCGGAGCTTAGGCATGGGTTCGGTGGGGGACAAGGGCCGGGCGTCAAGATGCCCGGTCAGTACTAACCGGATGACAAGTCCGTGCGAGGGCGTTGCTCGCGTTCTGACAAACACGGGTGTGCCGCTGATGATCGTTTAGCGGTTACCCGTTGGTACTAACTTCGGGGGAGTTTTCCGGACCCAAAGAACTCATGTGTTGACAACCGGTCCGTAGCGAAGCCGATTCGTTGCCTTTCTCTATTGAGTTCACGACAGTTTCCGCCGTACGGTCGCCGCCACGGCAACAACATTCGACTCCGGTTCGCTGGCGGTGGTTCGTGGGAATTGAGGTCGCCGTCGAGGGACTGACGAAATCCTTCGGCTCGCAGACGATCTGGCGGGACGTCGACCTGACGCTTCCCGCCGGCGAGGTGACCGTGCTGCTCGGCCCGTCCGGGACGGGCAAGACCGTCTTCCTGAAGTCGCTCATCGGACTCATCAAGCCCGAGAAGGGCACCGTCCGGGTGGACGGCGTGGACATGGTGAACGACCCGGACCGCCGGGTCTTCCGCGAGCGCAAGCGCTTCGGCCTGATGTTCCAGGACGGGGCGATGTTCGGCTCCCTGAACCTGTACGACAACATCGCGTTCCCGCTGCGCGAGCACACCCGCAAGACCGAGGCCGAGATCCGGCGCATCGTGCTGGAGAAGATGGACACCGTCGGCCTCGGCGGTGAGGAGAAGAAGGTCCCCGGGCAGATCTCCGGCGGCATGCGCAAGCGCGCCGGCCTCGCCCGCGCGCTGGTCATGGACCCCGAGGTCATCCTGTGCGACGAGCCGGACTCGGGCCTGGACCCGGTCCGCACCGCGCACCTGTCCCAGCTGCTCATCGACGTCAACGCGCGCATCGACGCGACGATGCTGATCGTCACGCACAACATCGAGATCGCCTGCACCGTCCCCGACAACATCGGCATGCTCTACCGGCGCGACCTGGTCGCGTTCGGGCCCCGCGAGACCGTGATCTCCTCCGAGGACCCGGTGATCGCGCAGTTCCTGCGGGGCAGCCCCGAGGGGCCGATCGGGATGAGCGAGGAGAAGGACGCCGCGCTCCTCGCCGAGGAGGCCGAGCGGGCCGCGAACCGGCCCCGCCCGAAGGCCCGTCCCATCGAGATCCCGGCGCAGCTGCAGCCCAGTCCGGGCGAGCCCGAACGGGCCGGGGAGATCCGGCACGCCGCGCGCGTGGACGCGCTGCTGCCGTCCCTCCCGCCCGCCGCCGTGGCCGCCATCCGGCGCGGCCGGGCCGCGTCCGCCGAGGCCGCCGCAGCCGCCGCGGCGCAGTCGGCGCGGTCGGCGCCGCGCGTCCCCCCACAGACCCTCCAGGCACCGCCGCCGCTGCCTCCCGAGTTCAAGCCACCCGGGGAGACCCCGTGACAACACCCCAGATGTCCGTACCGGGCGCGGCGGCGCTGCGCCAGACGGGACGGCTCTTCGCCCTGGCGGGCACCGTGCTCGCCATGACGTTCAAACGGCCCTTCCAGGTCCGGGAGCTGATCCAGCAGTTCTGGTTCATCGCCTCGGTCGCGATCCTCCCGACGATGCTCGTGTCGATCCCGTTCGGCGCGGTCATCTCGCTGCAGGTCGGGTCCCTCGCCAAGCAGCTCGGCGCGCAGTCGCTCACCGGCGGCGCGTCGGTGCTGGCGGTCGTCCAGCAGGCCAGCCCGCTGATCGTGGCGCTGCTGATCTCCGGCGCGGCCGGGTCGGCGATCTGCGCCGACCTCGGCTCCCGGACGATCCGCGAGGAGATGGACGCCATGGAGGTCATGGGCGTCTCGCCGATCCAGCGCCTCGTCGTCCCCCGGGTGCTCGCCTGCACCGCCGTCGCCGTCCTGCTGAACGGCCTGGTCTCGGTCGTCGGCGTCGCGGGCGGCTACTTCTTCAACGTCGCGCTCCAGGACGGCACGCCCGGCGCGTACCTGGCGAGCTTCTCCGCCCTGGCTCAGCTGCCCGACCTGTACGTGAGCGAGCTGAAGGCGCTGATCTTCGGGTTCATCGCCGGGGTCGTCGCGTCCTACCGGGGCCTGAACCCGCGGCCCGGCCCGAAGGGCGTGGGCGACGCGGTGAACCAGTCGGTGGTCGTCACGTTCCTGCTGCTGTTCTTCGTGAACCTCGTGATGACCGCGATCTACCTCGAAGTCGTCCCGCCGAAGGGGGCCTGATGGCGAGCGTCAGGACCATCCGGCCGCACACGTGGCTGGACCAGCCGGGCGACCAGCTCGGCTTCTACATCCGCGCCCTGCTGTGGTCGCCGCGCGCGCTCCGCCGCTACCCCAAGGAGATCATCCGCCTGCTCGGCGAGGTCGCCTTCGGGTCGGGCGCGCTCGCCGTCATCGGCGGCACGGTCGGCGTCATGTTCGGCATGACGATCTTCACCGGCGTCGTCGTCGGCCTCGAGGGCTACGCGGCCCTCGACCAGATCGGGTCGGCCGCGTTCACCGGCTTCGTCTCCGCCTACTTCAACACCCGCGAGATCGCGCCCCTTGTCTCAGGGCTGGCGCTGTCGGCGACGGTCGGCGCGGGCTTCACGGCGCAACTCGGCGCGATGCGCATCAACGAGGAGATCGACGCCCTGGAGGGCATGGGCATCACCAGCCTCCCGTACCTGGTGACGTCCCGGATCATCGCCGGGACGGTCGCGATCATCCCGCTCTACGGCATCGGGCTCCTCAGCTCGTTCCTGGCGTCCAGGGAGATCACCGTCCTGGTCAACGGCCAGTCGACGGGCACCTACGACCACTACTTCAACCTGTTCCTGTCGCCCGAGGACGTGGTGCTGTCGTTCGCCAAGGTGCTGATCTTCAGCGTCATGGTGATCCTCGCGCACTGCTACTACGGCTACCGCGCCGTCGGCGGCCCGGCCGGGGTGGGCGTCGCGGTCGGACGCGCCGTCCGGACGGCGATCGTGCTGATCAGCGTGACCGACTTCTTCGTCAGCCTCGCCATCTGGGGCGCGACGACGACCGTGAAGGTGACGGGGTAGCGATGGCGCGTTCGACGACCCTTCAGACGCTGGAGAAGCGCGCCCTCGGCGTGGCGTTCCTGCTGGTGCCCGCGCTGCTCATCTGGCTGTCCATCGCGATCTACGACAAGAAGTTCACCAAGGTCACGATGGTCACGCTGCACACCTCGACGGCCGGGCACGAGATGCACGAGAACGCGGACGTGAAGGTCCGCGGCGTCGTGGTCGGCGAGGTCCGGACGATCAGCACCGAGGGCAACGGCGCCGTCCTGAAACTGGCCCTCCAGCCGGACAAGGCGAAGTACGTCCCGAGCGACGTCCAGGCGCAGCTGCTCCCGACGACGGTGTTCGGCGCGCGGTTCGTGTCGCTCGTCCCGCCCGCCGGGTCCACGGCCTCGCCCGTCCGCGACGGCGGCCAGATCAGCGAGGACCACAGCCAGAACGCGGTCGAGCTGTCGCAGGTCCTCAACAACACGATGGCGCTGCTCAACACGCTCCAGCCGTCGAAGCTGTCGGCCACGCTGAACGCGATGGCCACGGCCCTCGAAGGACGCGGCGACCAGCTCGGGCGCAACTTCGTCCAGCTCGACAAGTACCTGCGCAAGCTGAACCCGGACGTCCCCGCGCTCAGCGAGAACTTCCGGCGGCTCGCGTCGTTCTCCCAGAACTGGGCGGACGCGTCGCCCGACCTGCTCGACGCGCTCACCGACTTCTCCGCCACCAGCCGGACGATCGTCCAGCAACGGCAGAACCTGTCGGACATGTTCGACACCACCGGCACGCTGGCCGACGACCTGGCGAACTTCATCCGGCGCAACGGCGGCAACATCATCGAGCTGTCGGGCGCGAGCCGCGGCACGCTCGACCTGATGCGCCAGTACGCGCCCGCCGCGCCCTGCACGTTCCGCGCGCTCGCCGACTTCGTCCCGCAGATGGACCGGGCGCTCGGCAAGGGCACCAACAAGCACGGCGTCCACGCGATGGTCGTGTCGGTGCAGCAGAAGGGCCGGTACGTCGCGGGCAAGGACGACGTCCACTACGGCCCCGGCGGCGGCCCGCGCTGCTACAGCGCCCCCTACTACCCCGGCGGCGGCAAGTCCCCGAAGGCCGTGCGGGTGGGCGCGCCCACCGCGGGCGCGGTCCCCGGCTCCGGACTCGGCCCCGCCAACTCGGCCTCGGAGAACGACCTGGTGAACGAGTTCGTCGCGCCGTCCATGGACGAGGTGCCCGACCGGCTTCCCGACTGGTCGTCCGTCCTGGTCGGCCCCATCTACCGCGGGACGGAGGTGACGGTGAAGTGAGACTCACCGGCCAGGGGCTCAAGGGCCTCGGCGTCCCGCTGATCAGCTCGATCGTCTTCATCGTGGTCACGGTCGCCTCGACCGCGCTGCTCGCGGCCAGCATCACCGACACCACCTCCGGCGACCGGGTGTCCTACTACGCCAAGTTCAACGACGTCGCGGGCCTGCACCCGGGCCACGGCGTGCGGATCGCGGGCGTCCGGGTCGGCCAGGTCGACAAGATCAGCGTGACCGACCACCGGCTCGCGCTGGTGAAGTTCTCGGTCGACCGCAAACGGCGGCTGCCCGCCGGGGTCATGGCGTCGGTGAAGTACCTGAACCTGGTCGGCGGACGGTACGTCTCTCTCGACCAGGGCGCGGGCACGCCCGGCGAGTACCTGCCGCGCGGCGCGACGATCCCGGCCGAGCGCACCACCGGCCCGCTGAACCTCACGCAGCTGTTCCAGGGGTTCCAGCCGCTCATGCAGGCGCTGTCGCCCGGTGACGTGAACAAGCTGTCGGAGTCGGTCGTCCAGGTCCTCCAGGGCGAGGGCGGGACGATGACGAGCCTGCTGAGGACCGTCGCGCAGCTCACCAACACGCTCGCCAACCGCGACCAGCTGATCGGCGACGTGATCCACAACCTCACCACCGTCGTGGACACGGTGAACGACCGCGACAAGCAACTGGTCACGCTGATCAGCACGCTGCGCGAGTTCACCTCGGGCCTCGCCGCCGACCGCAAGGCGATCGGCGAGTCGTTCCAGGGGATCTCCGAGCTCGCCGACGCGACCGCCGGGTTCCTGGACGAGGGCCGCGAGCCGCTGCGCGAGAGCGTCGTCCAGCTGGACCGGCTCGCGACCAACCTGAACCGCGACCAGCCGCTCGTGGAGAACTTCCTGCGGCGGTTCCCGGAGAAGGCCGACACCATCGGGCGGCTCGGCTCCTACGGCTCGTGGATGAACTTCTACCAGTGCGAGGTCCAGTTGATCGGCGTCCACTATGCCGGTTCCGACATCGACCACCGCCCGCCGCCCACCGGTGTCCCGCTGAAGGACGCGAGGTGCCGCGGATGAGCCCACGGATCCTCCCGCGCGTGAAGCCGCTCCGCGACCGCAACCCGATCCCGATCGCGGTCATCGGCCTCGTCCTGATCCTGGTCGCCGGGTTCCTCGCCTACCGCGTGGACGACCTGCCGGTCGTCGGCGGCGGCACGACGTACACGGCGTACTTCTCCGAGGCCGCCGGCCTCAAGGACGGCCAGGAGGTCCGCGTCGCGGGCGTCAAGGTCGGCAAGGTCACCAAGGTGTCCCTGGCCGGGGACAGGGTGAAGGTCCGCTTCCGGGTCAAGCACACCTGGGTCGGCGACGCCAGCACCGCGACCATCATGATCAAGACGCTGCTGGGGTCGAAGTACCTCGCCCTCGACCCGCTCGGCGGACGCACCCAGAACCCCCGCGAGCCGATCCCGCTCAGCCGGACGGTCGCCCCCTACGACGTGACCACCGCGTTCGAGGACCTGGGCCGGACGTTCCAGCAGGTGAACTCGACCAAGCTCGCCGAGTCCCTCACCACGATCTCCAAGACGTTCGAGAACACCCCGCCCGAGGTGCGGTCGGCCCTCACCGGCCTGTCCGCGCTGTCGAAGACGATCGCGAGCCGGGACGGCGACCTGGCCCGGCTGCTCGCCGGGACCAAGCAGCTGTCCGGCACCCTCGCCGCGCAGAACGCGCAGTTCGAGACGCTCTTCAAGGACGGCAACCTGCTGCTCGCCGAGCTGCGCTACCGGCGCGAGGCCATCCACCGCCTGCTGGTCGGCACCAAGAACCTCGCCGAGGCGCTGCTCAGGCTCGTGGAGCGGCTGCGCGGCCCGATCAGACCGTTGCTGGCTCACCTGGACCAGGTCACCGACATGCTCGAACGCAACCAGTCCAACCTCGACCGGGCCCTCCGCGTCGCGGCGCCCTACACCCGCCTGGTCGTCAACGCCACCGGCAACGGCCGCTGGATCGACGGGTACCTGTGCGGGACCGTCCCCAAGGAGTACCTGGTCAACGGCCGCTGGCAGCCCCCGGCCGTCGGCTGCGAGCCTCCGCACCTGACCGGAGGCCGCTGATGGGAGCGATCAGGGACAACCGGATCCGCGTGATCGAGATCATCGGCGTGGTGTTCGTGCTGATGATCGCCCTCGCGCTGTACGCGGTGCTCGGCGGCGGGAAGACCCGCGTGATCCGCGCGAACTTCGCGACCGCGATCGGCGTGTACCCCGGCTCGGACGTCCGCGTCCTCGGGGTGAAGGTCGGCAGCATCCAGTCGATCAAGCCGCACGGCACGCAGGTGTCGGTCGTGATGAAGGTCGACGAGGACGTCCCCGTCCCGGCGGACGCCCGCGCGGTCGTCATCGCCCCGAACCTGGTGTCGGACCGCTACGTCCAGCTCGCCCCGGCGTACAGCAGTGGCCGCCCGAAGCTGGCGCCCGGCTCGACCATCGACGTCACCCGCACGGCGACGCCGCTCGAGCTGGACGCGCTGTACGACAGCATCCGCAAGTTCAGCAGCGACCTCGGCCCCAACGGCGTGAACGCGCGCGGCGCGTTGTCGTCGGTGATCCACACGGGCGCGGCGAACCTCAACGGCAACGGCCGGATGTGGAACACCACGATCGACAACCTCGGGCAGCTCTCGACGACGCTGAACAAGTCGTCCGGCGACCTGTACGGGACGATCACCAACCTCAACCGCTTCGTGAAGATGCTGCGCGGCAACGACTCGCAGATCCGGCTCGCCGAGCAGCAGCTCGCCGACGTCAGCGGCTTCCTCGCCGACGACCGCCAGGACCTCGCCGACTCCCTGCACAACCTCGCGATCGCGCTGTCGGAGGTCAAGGCGTTCGTCAGCGAGAACCGCGAGGCCCTGAAGAAGAACGTGGACAAGCTCGCCGACATCACCCAGGTGCTCGTCGACCAGCGCGCCTCGCTCGCCGAGGTCTTCGACAACGCGCCGGTGCTGACGCAGAACGCCCTGAACGCCTACGACCCCGACACCCGGACGCTGATGTCCCGCGGCAACCTGCTGGAGATCACCAAGGCGTTCGGCAACCTCAACCAGAAGGGCCTGGACGGCACGGGCGCGGACACCCGCCCGGTGTGCGCCGCCGCGTCCGCCCAGACGCCCGCGCTGAAGCTCCAGTGCAGCCGCCTGCAGACCAACGGCCTCACCGCGGTCGCCCCGTCCACATCCGGCAACGTCCCGGCGCTGCCGTTCCCACCCGCCGGTCAGGTCTACGCAGGGGGAGGTCGGTGATGCGACGTTTCCAAGGCGGGTTCCATCGCGGTGTCCGCGTCGCCGGGGCGGCGACGGCCTTGTCGGCCGTCGTGCTCGCGGCCGGGTGCTCGCAGGTCTCGGTCGAGCAGCTTCCGCTGCCGGGCGGCGCCAACCTGGGCTCGCACCCGTACACGGTGCACGTCCAGTTGGAGAACGCCCTGAACCTCGTCCCGCAGGCCGCCGTCCGCGTGAACGACGTGCCCGTGGGCCGGGTCAAGAAGATCTCGCTCCCGGACAACGCCTGGTACGCGGACGCGACCGTCCTCATCAACGGGGACGTGAAGCTGCCCGCGAACGCGACGGCGAACCTGGAGCAGTCCAGCCTGCTGGGCGAGAAGTACATCAAGCTCGCCGCCCCGTCGGCCGACGCGTCCCCCCAGCCGCTCGCCAACGGCGCGACGATCCCCCTGGCCCGGACGAAGCGGAACGCCGACACCGAGGAGGTGTTCGGCGCGCTGTCGATGCTGCTGTCCGGGGGAGGGCTGCCGCAGATCCGCACGATCACGCGGGAGCTGAACAAGACCCTCAACGGCCGCGAACCGCAGATCCGCGACTCGCTCGAACAGCTCAACAAGCTGACCAGCACCCTGAACACCAACCGCCAGGCCATCGTGGACGCCCTGGACGGCCTCAACCGCCTGTCCTCGACCGTCGCGTCACGCCGCGGCCAGGTGGACACGGTGCTGACAGATCTGTCACCCGGGCTCCAGGTGCTGTCCGACCAGCGCGGACAGCTCGTCCAGATGCTCCAGAAGCTGGACGACCTGTCGGAGGTCGCGACCGGGGTGCTGAACAAGAGCCGCGACAACACGGTCGCCGACCTGAACTCGCTGTCGGTGGTCCTGCGGAAGCTGTCCGACTCGGGCCGCGACCTGCCGAAGTCGCTCCAGATCCTCTTCACCTACCCGTTCACCGACGAGGCGATGAAGGCCGTGAAGGGCGACTACCTGAACGGCTACCTGACCGTCATCGCCGCCCCCGGCAACGACTGCGTCATCCCGCCGGTGAAGGAGACGGTCGAGAAGAAGAAGGCGCCGCAGCTGCGCGCCCTCGCGCAGACCCCGCCCGCGGGGCCGCTGCCGACGCCCTGCCCGGCGAACAAGCCCGCCTCGTCCCCGGCGAAGACGGCTCCCTCGCCCACCAACGCCCCGCAGCAGGTGGGCCCGTCCACCCCTGCGGGCGGGACCGGAAACGGAAGCGGCGGGACGGACCCGAACCGTCCGGCGCTGCCCCTGCCGACTCTGGGAGGCAACTGACATGCTGACCGTCGGCGCTCGCCTGAAGGCGATCATCTTCACCCTGCTGGCCGTCTTCGTGATCTCCTACATCGCGATCACGTACGCGGACCTGGGGAAGTACGTCGGGCTGCGCGGCTACTACGTCGTCAAGCTGGAACTGCCCACCACCGGCGGCCTCTTCAAGGGCTCGGCCGTCTCCTACCGGGGGATCACGGTCGGCAAGGTCGGCGACCTCAAGCTCACCTCGGACGGCGTGCTCGCCGAGATGCACATCTCCGACAGCGCCCCCGACATCCCCCGCGACCTCAAGGCCATCGTGGCGAACCGGTCGGCCGTGGGCGAGCAGTACGTCGAGCTGGAGCCGGAGCGCGAAGGCGGCCCGTACCTCGCGCAGGGATCGGTGATCCCGCGCAGCGCGGCGACCACTCCCGTCCCGGTCGAGCAGACGCTCAAGAGCATCAACGACCTGTCCGGGACGCTGCCGCTGAACGACCTGAAGATCGTGGTGGACGAGCTCGGCCAGGCGTTCGCCGGGCAGGGCCCGCACCTCCAGAAGCTCCTGGACACCAGCGGCGAGTTCATCGCCGCGTCGGACGCCGCGTTCCCGGAGACCGACGAGCTGATCAAGAACGGCAACGTCGTCCTGAAGACGCAGAACGACGAGGCCCAGGCGTTCAAGGACTTCGCCCGGAGCTCCCACCTGCTGGCGCAGACGCTCCGGTCGTCCGACGGCGACATCCGGACGATCCTGGAGGAGGGGCCGGACGCGAACCGGGAGTTCTCCAGGCTGCTCCACGAGTTGGACCCCGGACTGCCGACCCTCCTCGCGAACCTCCTGACGACGGCGCGTCTCACCGACGCCCGCCTGCCGGGCCTGGAGACGACCCTCGCGAACCTGCCGAAGATCTCCGCGATCGGGCCGTCCATCGTCCAGGACGGCAAGCTGCGCCTCGGCCTCATCAACACGTTCTTCAACCCGCAGCCGTGCACGCGCGGCTACGGCGGGACGCGGTACCGGAACGGGACGACCGAGCTGAAGCCCGTGGACTTCAACGGCGACGCGCACTGCGCTGAGCCGAAGAGCAGCGGGATCAACGTCCGTGGCGCCCAGAACGCCCCGCATTACGGCGTTCCGTCTGCGGCCGTCCCAGGCGTGGACAGGGCCAACCTCACGGCCGCGCAGCCGTTCTTCTCCGCCGTCGGCCTCCCGGCCATGGGACGTGACAGCGGAACGTCCCTGCAGCGGCTCCTCGGGATCGGCCAATGAGAAAGATCGTCGGGCTCGTCCTGGTCGCCGCCGCCCTCGCGTTCCTCGGGTTCGCGGGGTGGCGGTGGTCCGGGACGGTCTGGAACGAGGACCGCACGTACGCGGCGCAGCTGAGCGACATGAAGGACACGGCCGTCCGGGACATGGTGATGCTGAACAGCGTCGACCCGTCCCGGGCGCAGCTCGACATGGAGCACTGGCTCGACATCTCGACCGGCACGCTCCGCGAGGCCCTGCAACGCGACCTGCCCGCCGCTCAGGCGAAGTTCGCGAAGCAGCAGGTGCCGACCCGCGGTGAGGTCACGGCCGCCGCGGTGACGTCGTTCGACAAGGACGCGGGGAAGGCGACGGTGCTCGCGTCCGTCCGGGTGTTCCTCGGCGCGGACTCGGGCGGCGCGCCGTCCTCCGAGCAGCGGAAACGGTTCGAGGTCGGCATGAAGCGGATCTCGGACGGCCTGTGGAAGGTCGAGTCACTGACGCCGGTCGCGCCGGGAGGCCACCTGTGAGCGTCGAGGTCGAGGTCCGGGCGAGGCCCAAGAAGAAGCAGAAGCCGGAGAAGCGCTCGCGCGCCTTCCTCAAGCGCTGGTGGCCCTACCTGGTCGCCGTGGTCGTCGCCGCAGCCGCCTTCGCCTTGAACACCTGGGCGTCCGACCGCGCGTCGGGCGGCCCGGCCGCGAACCGCGCCCTCCTCGACAGGACGGCCACATCGGACGCGCTCACGAACGTCAGCAAGGCGGTCGAGCGCGTCTTCACCTACTCGTACACGGACCCGGACTCGACGGCGCGCGCCGCGTCCAGCCTGCTCACGGGCAAGGCCGCATCCCAGTACCAATCGCTCTTCGGACAGGTGCGCCAGGAGGCGCCACGCCAGCAACTCGCGCTGACCACCAAGGTCTCGCGCGCCGGCGTCGTTCGTCTCGATCGCGACGGAACGGCTGTGGTCGTGGTGTTCCTCGACCAGCAGTCGACCCGGGCGGGCAAGGCCACGGGCACGCCCGTGGCCGCCCAGCTCATCGTCACGGCCCACCGCTCCGGCGGGACGTGGCGCATCACCGAACTGCGGGCTGCCTGAAAGGAAGGGGTGGATTTCAGGTGGACACCAAGGAAGAACTCAAGGACAAGGCCGAGGCTGCCACATCCGTGGAGGAGGAGGCGGACCAGAAGCCGACTCCGAAGCCGAAGTCCAAGGTCAGGACGAGGGACGTCACCAAGAAACCCCCGCCCGAACCCTCAGACGAGGACGCGGAAGCCGAGGAGCCGGAACCCGAGTCTTCGGAGGCCGAGACCGAGGCTGAGGCGGAGAAGCCGAAGGCCGACGAACCGGAGAGGAAGCGGAGCTGGCGACGCGATCCCCTGATCCTCGTCGCGCTCGCGATCACCGTCATCGCCGGGCTCGCGGCGGCGTGGTTCGGCTGGAGCTACCACTCGGCCTCGAACGACAAGGGCATCAACCAGGCCCGCATGCGCGACGACGTCCTCCGCTCCGCCGAGCAGGAGGTCGTCAACCTGAACACGCTCGACTACACGAAGATCGACCAGGGCCTGTCGCTCTGGCAGGACTCGACCACCGCCGATCTGTACAACCAGATCGTCCAGGGCCGCCAGCAGCTCGCCGCCTCGATCACGAAGGCGAAGACGGTCAGCACCGCCAAGATCCTCGAGTCCGGGATCACCGAGCTGGACTCCGACGCCGGGAAGGCGGGCGTCATGGTCGCGATCCGCGTGACGGTGACGACCCCCGACGGGAAGTCGTCCACGACCACCCGGCGTCTCTCCGGGCAGCTGACCAGGACGTCCGACGGGTGGAGGCTCTCCGCCCTCGGCCAGGCCGCGACGTCGTCGGGGAACTGATGAGCGAGAAGACGAAGAGCAAGAAGAAGATCCCCGGCACCGCCCGGACGCGCGTCGTCGCCCTTTTGGGCGTCCTCACCATCGCCTTCGGCACCACGGCCGCCTGGACGGCCAGCAAGGCGAACGCCCTGACCGGCGACACCGCGGCCGAGAACCACGCCCTCACCGACAACGCCCGCACGAGCGAGGTGAAGGGCGAGGTCACCAGCGCCCTCAACACGGTGTTCTCGTACAACTACGCGGACACGGCCAAGACCGAGCAGGCCGCGAAGAAGCTGCTCACGGGCGATGCCGTCCGGCAGTACGACGCGCTGTTCGCGACCGTTCGGCAGCAGGCCCCGCAGCAGAAGCAGATCCTCACGACCACGGTCACCGACACGGCCGTGAAGTCCCTCAAGGACGACCAAGCCCGCCTGCTGATCTTCGCCGACCAGCGCAACACCCGCACGGACAAGAACCAGACCAGCTACTCGGCAGCCGTGTTCGCGGTGACCGCGATCCGCGTGGACGGCACCTGGAAGCTCACCGCCATCGACACCTTCGGAGGCTGAACGAAGAGCCTCAGCTCATAGCGACAGGCACCCGCCTGTCGCGACCGCCCGGTCGAAGGGAGACCCGTCATGAAGCAGTCGGTACGCAAGGCCCTGCTCGGCGCCGCCGTGGCCAGCTCGGTCATCGCCCTCACCACCGCTCCCGCCCAAGCGACCGGGCAGGGCGTGACCACCAGCCACCCGATCACCCTCACCGGCAGCGCCACGTGGAAGAGCACCACGACCGGCGGGACGATCTCCTGCACCAAGTCGACGGGAACGGGAATCGCACAGGACCCGCCGAACGCCTTTGTCCAGATCAACTCGATGGCGTTCAGCAGCCCGGCCAACCCGAACGGCTGGTGCACTGGCCCCGGCATCTTGATGCAGGTCACTGCTTCCGGATTCCCATGGACCCTCAGTCCGACGGGCGTGACCGTCGGCGGGGTGACACCCGTTTCCGTGACCGGCATTAAGGCGTCCCTCGTCGGCAGCGACAACTGCCACGCGACCATCACGGGCCCTGCCGGTGGCGGCGGGACGGTCACCGGTAAGTACACCAGCGGCACCGCCTCCCTGACCCTCGGCGGCGTCGGAAGCACCTCCAACCTGACCGTCCAGACGGCGGACATCAACTGCGACCCCGGGCTGATCAACGTGGGCGACTCCATCACGATGAACGCCTCGTACACGGTCAGCCCACCTCTCGTCTTCTAGACCAGCCCGGACCGAACGCCGTCGACACCTTCGGAGGCTGAACGAGAAGCCTCAGCTCATAGCGACAGGCGCCCGCCCGTTGCGATCGCCCGGTCGAAGGGAGACCAGTCATGAAGCAGTCGGTACGCAAGGCCCTGCTCGCCGCCGCCGCAGCCAGCTCGGTCATCGCCCTCACCACCCCCGCCCACGCGACCGGGCAGAGGCTGGCCACCCCCCAAGCCATCACGCTCACGAACAGCGGCAACGTCTCCGTGAAGGACAACACGACTGGTGCTGGCTGGTCCTGCACCACCTCGAAGGGAACGGGGACCGCGGACGTCAGCGATCCTGCGTCGAACCCTGTCTTTCGGGTCAACTCGTTGACGGCCGCCAGCCCGTCGACCGGCTGGAACGGCTGGTGCAACGGCTTCTTCGCGCTGCAGGTCACCGCAGACACCACCACCCCTTGGGCTTTCAACGTGACGGGCCCCACCGTCTCCGGCGTGACGCCCGGCACGCTGACCGGCGTGAAGTTGAGCCTCCTCAGCAGCGACGCCTGCCACGCGCCCCTCGCAGGCCCTGGCGGCGTCGGCGGCACTCTCAGTGGCAAGTACAACAACGCCACCCACGCTCTGACCATCGGTGGGCTCGGCAGCACCAGCAACCTGACCGTCCAGTCGGTGGATGCCAACTGCGACCCGGTGTTGACCGACGTGGGCGATTCCTTCAGCATCCACGGCACTTACTCAATCAGCCCGTACGTCGTCATCAACATTCCTTCCTTGTCCAGTGACCCGAGGAAGAACCTCACCCGAATGAGTCTCGGCAGATGAAAACTGCTTCGGGTCAGGGTTTGACGTCACCGGGTGACCGATGAAGAAAATGAGCGGAATTTCCGGTACTGGCAGTGCATAAAAGGTCACTCCCTCAAGGAGGTGCATCGTGCGTCCCGAAGCTGCCGCGCTATGGGTGGAGGCGAGGTGGACTCCTTGGGGAATCGCCGGTGGCGCAGCTCGCCGAACTGGCCCGCAACGTTCGGACCGGCGTGGCGATCGCCGGGTGTGGACGCTCAGCCCTCACTCGACCGACCCGGGACGGCGAGCATCGCGGATGTGTCGCCGAGTCCCTGACCAGCGACAAGCGGACGTCGCGCCGTCACCACAGGCGAGTTTGTGCGGCGCACCCGGTGAGGACCGGGTGCGCCGCCCGGCCGCGACCTTCGCCTCGACCAGTCCACCTGGCGCGCGCAGGGAAGCCCGCCCTCATCGTCCCCTCCGGTCCCTGGAGTCACAAGGATCATCACTCGGTGATAAAAACGCGAGATCCAAAACTCACTTCAAGTGAATACGTCGGGCTCGCGTTTTATCACCTGGTGATAAGACGAAAAAAGTTCCAAATCTCCTATTGAATCCGCCGGGACCCCCGCTTATGGTCAGACCATGCAAGCGGGCGGGAGAGGGAGAACCAGCCCCCTGGCGGAGCAGTAGAGATTCACCGCCACCGAGGAGGTCCCGTCCATTCTCGACAGGTAGAGGAGATGCCCGAAAGCACACGCCGTCACCGTCCCTACGAGAACTCGCAGACCACCCCACTGAAGGGAACAAGAACCGGCATGCGCAAGCTCACTCGCAACAGCATTTTCAGCGCCGCGGTCGCCACCGCCGCGCTCGGTCTCACCGCCGGCACCGCCTTCGCCGCCGGGCCGCCCCCCTACACCGGGACCATCTCGGTCTCGGCCACCGGAGCCACCGGAACCTCCATCGGCGTCACGGTCACCAACACGACCAACGTGACGGCCAAGGACCTGACCACCCTGGCGTCGATCACCTGCACCAAGGCGACGGGGACCGGCACGGCCAAGCTCGGCTCGGGCATCAGTCCCAACGGATCCGCGAGCCTCACCGCCGCGACCTTCTCCAGCCCGGCCAACCCGGGCGGTGCGTGCTCCG
This sequence comes from Actinomadura oligospora ATCC 43269, assembly GCF_000518265.1. Lineage (GTDB taxonomy): Bacteria > Actinomycetota > Actinomycetes > Streptosporangiales > Streptosporangiaceae > Spirillospora > Spirillospora oligospora. The sequence goes on from NZ_KI912410.1 coordinate 724,407, forward strand.
GTCCTCTCGGCATCACGGTGCAGGTCACCGCGGACAACCTGCCCTGGTCCATCAGCGTGGACCCGAGCACCGTCGTCAACGGAGTCTCCGCGAAGGGCGCGATGACCGGTGTGAAGGCGCACATCGTCGGCAGCGACAACTGCCACGCGACCGTCACGGGCCCCGGCGGTGGCACAGGCACCCTCTACAACGGCAGCTACACCGACTCCACCGGCATTCTGAAGTTCGACAGCACCGGCGTCAGCGACCTGAGGGTCGCCACGGTGGACGCCAACTGCGACCCCTCGCTGATCAACGCCGGTGACCCCATCACGCTCTTGGGGTCCTTCAAGGTCACCCCTGTCTCCCCGGCGACGGGCTTCCTGACCATCAACACTCCCTGACCTCTGTAACGGCGTAAGCCGATGACCGGGCCGCCACGGGACCTCCTGTGGCGGCCCGCCCCACTACCTGATCCAAGGACTTTCATGCTCGCGAGCCCCCACAGAGTCGTACGCGGCGCAACCGTGACCGCCCTGCTGGCAAGTGCAGGCGTGCTGGCCGCAGTCCGAGTTGCATCCGCCGACATCGGGGCGCAGGTGTCCTACCTGTGTGCGACGCCCAAAGCCACCTACGGGGTGTCCCTCGGGATCAAGGCCGAAGTGCCTGCGACCGGCAAGATCAACGCGCCGGTGCGTATCGGCGACGTCGGCGTGACCCTGAAGGCGCCGGGGAGTCTGCGCAGCGAGCTGGCGAGAACCGGCCAGCCGGACTCGACGGGGGCGGCACCAGCCCCGTCGCTGAACGGTGTGGCATCGATCGCGGTGAACGTCGGCCAAGGCCAGACGTCTGTCAACGCGGGATGGCCCACCTTCTCGCTGACGTCGGGTTCAGACCAGACGAATCAGGTGCTCCTGCAAGGGACCGGCGCTGTCCCCGCGCTCCTGACGGATCAAGCGGGACAGGTCGTCTGGAAGGCCGGGCAGATGGTGCTCCGGCTGTCGGCCGAGGGGCAGAAGGCGTCCACCGTCACGCTGACCTGTACCCCCAAGAGCGGGACCGTCCTCGGAAGGCTGGCGTTGAAGGGGAGGACGACACCCTCCGCCTTGCCCAAGCGGTCACCGCTGGCAAATCAGCCGGCGGGCGATGATTCGCGTGCTGACTGCATCGTTACTCCATCCCCGTTTGAGCCCGGCGGGGGGATGAATCCCGACCCGCGCCTGGACCCGCCTCCCGCGCCGCCCGGGGTGAATCCAGGCCCGCTGAGGCCGATCCGCCCGGGCACGCCCAAATGCGGGAAGGCTGCAGGGTTCGGAAATCTCGGAAAACTGAAGGCCGCCATTCCGCTTGGTGCGCAGATCAGGTTCCGCATGAACATTCAAAGTCGGACCGATTTGGCGAATAATTATATTCGGAGTAATAGTTACGGGAGTACGGCAACGACCCCGTCGACGGGGACTGCACTGGGGTTTGGATTCATGCCGACCACTGCAACGGTGCTTACCAGGCAGGCGGCTCCACCCGGTGGTTCCAGCGAAATGGGGAACCTGTATGCCGATGGGCCGTTCACCGGCGCTCCGACTTCCTTTGAAAGTCGCGCGTATGCGCGCTCATTCGTGGATCTCCGTGTCAAGAATATTTCCGTCAACGGAACCAGTCTGAGTATGGGTGAGAACTGCCATACGGGCGCGCTGCCCTTGAATATATCCGCGGACCTGGGCAACGACAGTGTCGGTACATTGAGTCCGGAGCAGGGCGGCACGTACACGGGGAGCGTGTATGTGCCGGGCTTCAGCGGGTGTGGGGCCGGTGAGGATCTGACACCTCTGGTGGATGCGACGAGCGCCGGAACCAGTAACTATCTGAAGGTCGAATCCGGTCTCTGGTGTCTGGCGAGTCCAGATGTACCGGGAGGCTGTACGGACGAGCCGGAGCCCCTCTCGTACACGGTCCTCCCCGGCAAGGCGGTAGAGGCAACCGTCAGTCCATTCACACTGACTGCTGATAACGGGAACTCGGTCCAATGTGAGTCTGCAAGGTTGAAGATGAACTTCAAGCGTGGACGCTATCTGTCCATGTATCGAATCGCGACCGTTGACGGTGCTCAGTTCAAGAAGTGCGTCAGAGGGAACGGTGGAGTCCCGACCGAAGTGCATGGTGCGGGATTCCCGTGGACGCTGCACGTGAACACTACTCAAGGCGTTCCGGGGCAGTGGGCGATGCAGTTGGCCGGATTCAAGCTCGAGATGACCGGCTCCGACGGTTGCAACTTCAGCCTGAATAGGATATCCGATGACGGTACAACGGATATGCCGGCCACGCTGGGCGAAGTTTCCGTTGACCCCAGCAAGGATCGCCTCAGTTTCGGCACGGGAAATCCAGTTGCCGTCGGAGTGGAACCCCAGTGCAGCGATCCGGATCCGGATTTGCAGCCGACCGCAACCTGGTATGTCGCTGGCGATTTCTCGTACAGTCCGCACCAGAAGATCACCTCCCCCTGACGCTGCCTGCCCGTCGTCGGGGCGTCGCTCCCCATCGATTTCGGTCCAATCCGTGGACCGGCAGAGGAGAAAGGCATGGCCATGCGCAATAAGTCGTTCACCAGGTGGACGGGGCGTGGGATGGCGGCGGGTGTCGCTGCTCTCGCGACGACCGCGGGTCTGATGTCGGGGACGGCCGCGCATGCGGATGACCCGATTCCGACGTTCGATTTCGCGGACTGCCCGGTGCTGCAGGCTCCGTATGTGAACGGGGGGTCGGTCTGTCTGGAGTCGATCGTCACGAGCGGGACGTTCCAGCTCGGGAAGTTCAACCAGCAGATCACTTCGCCGATCAAGTTGACGTTCGCGAGTGCTCTGAACCCGGACACGCAGGAGTACACGCCGATCTTCGGCAAGATGCGGGCCGACAAGATGCTCGTCCAGCCGGGTATCTTCGGCGACCCGCTCCTGACCGCGGTCTACGCCCAGCCTGAGTTCGCGGGTGTTTTCGACCAGCCGACCGGGCCCGACTATCACATCACGCTCGGTATGCGGATCCGTCTGAGCAACCCGTTCCTGGGCGGCTCCTGCGTGATCGGTGACACGGGCAACCCGATCACGCTGCACCTGACCACGGGGACGACCAGCCCGCCCGCGGGTACCGCGCCGATCACGGGTAAGCCCGCGACGATCGTTCAGCGGACGCCGTTCGTGATCCGTTCGGCGACTCACGTGGACAACACCTTCGCGGTGCCGGGTGCCAAGGGTTGCGGGCTCGGCGGTACGGCGAATTGGCTCGTCAACCTTCAGGCCGGTGTTCCGTCGGCGGCGGGCCAGAACCAGATGATCTTCAACGAGTACCTCGGGCAGAAGAATTACCCCGCGACCTAGTAGTCCCGTTGACCCGGGCCGTGCCCCGCGCGACCACCACCCCTGCGCGGGCACGGCCCGTCCCACCTCCCACCCGAGTCGGGACGTAAACATCGGTCACCCGGCAGAACTTCGGGGCCGACAGCATGTATCGGGGGCTGTTTCTCCATCGACTCCGGCCTGGCGACGGGCCGGCAGGCAGAAGGGAATGGCCATGCAGAAGTTCACCTTCGCAGGGCGTGGCAGGCGGCGGGTGGCGGCAGGTGTCGCCGCTATCGCGACGGTCACGGGTGTCATGTCGGGGACGGCCGCGCATGCGGATGACCCGATTCCGACGTTTGATTTCGCGAACTGTCCGGTGTTGCCGGCTCCGTATGTGAACGAGGGTTCGGTCTGTGTGGAGTCGATCGTCACGAGCGGGACGTTCCAGCTGGGGAAGTTCAACCAGCAGATCACCTCGCCGATCAAGCTGACGTTCGCCAGCGCGTTGAACCCGGACACGCAGCTGTACACGCCGATCTTCGGCAAGATGCAGGCCGACAAGATGCTCGTCCAGCCTGGCATCTTTGGCGACCCGATCGTCACGGCGGTCTACGCCAAGCCGGAGTACGCAGGCGTCTTCGACCAGCCGACGGGGCCGGACTACCACATCACGCTTGGCATGCGGATCCGCCTTACCAACCCGTTCCTTGGCGGGACCTGCGTGATCGGTGACACCGGCAACCCGATCACGCTCAACCTGACCACGGGCACCACGAGCCCGCCCGCAGGCACCGCGCCCATCACGGGCAAGCCCGCGACGATTGTCCAGCGGACGCCGTTTGTGATCCGTTCGGCGACCCACGTGGACAACACCTTCTCCGTCCCCGGCGCCGACGGCTGCGCCCTGGACTTCGGGCTCGTGAATGCGATCGTCAACGCCCAGGCCGGTGTCCCATCGGCGGCGGGCAAGAACCAGATGGTCTTCAACGAGTACATCGGCCAGAAGCTCTACACCGCTCTTCCCTAGCGAAAGTAGGCACCCGAGTCGTGCCCGCCGCCCACCCGCAGCGAAGGGCACGACTCGTCCACCCACACCCCGCGAGGAGAGAAGATGAGACTCGGCAAGTCTGCACGCCGTGCGTTCTGCGCCACCGCCGTGGCCGCTGCCGCCCTGGGCCTGGCGGCGGCCCCCGCGCAGGCGCGCCAGGCCATGCCGACCGATGAGATCCCCACCTTCGACTACGCGGACTGCCCGCCCCTCCCCCCAGGAACGACGCCCTCGGGGTCCTTCTGCTTCGAGGCAATCGCCAGCAGCGGAAGCGTGACGATCGGCAACGTCACTCACGTCATCGACACTCCGCTCAAGCTGACCTTCGGGAGCCCCTGGTCCGATGAGACGGGACCCAGCCAGGTCTTCGGCGCGCTCCGTGCCGAGCGGTTCCAGGTGGCGACTCGGCATGGCGAGCCCGTCTACGCCCAGCCCGAGTATGCGGGCGCATTCGAGTTCACCCAGTCCCTGGGGCTGAACCTCAGCTTCAAAATCAGGTTCACGGGCGAGGACCTCGGAAGTCACTGCACGGTCGGGACTGACAGCGACCCCATCTCCGTGCATCTGACCACCGGAACCACCACACCTCCACCCCCGTACCAGCCGATCAGCGGCGTCCCGTGGAGTCGTGTCGCACCAGGTGTGCGCGCGGGGACGGTCGTGGACAACAATTTCCCGGTTCCGACGGCGACCGGGTGCAGCGACAACGGCAACGCGTTCCTCAACAAACTCGGTGGTCTGCCCTCCCCGGCTGGCGTCAGCACGGTGATCCTGCCCATGCACGTCGGCATGATTTCGTACTCGAACCTCCCGTAGGTGCATGTGGTGCGACTCCCTCTTTCAAGGGAGGGAGTCGCACCATTCCACGTTCAAGCCGCCGACCACGAGGCAATTGCAGTTGACGAGATCTACCACCGTGGCTTTGGCTGCGCTCACCACCGGACTCTCGGTGGCGGCTCCGATGGCAACGCCGCGCTTCCGCTCTCAGGCAGGAGGTGCGCGGCGGCCCTGGTGGTGGCGGCGGGGTCGGCGGTGGTTAGGGCGTCTAGGAGGGTTTCGGGGGATGAGGCGCTGATGAGGATGGGGCCGGTGGCGCGCCAGATGCCTCGGGTGTCCACCTGGACGTCCCAGCGCGGGTAGAGGTCGCGGAGGATGGCGGTTAGCAGTGTGCGAGCGCTCACGCGTGCGCATGTAGGAGCGCCCATACGACTTTGCCTCCCTCTGGGAGACGGGTGAATCCCCATGCGGGGACCATCAGATCCACCATGGCGAGGCCGCGTCCCGTAAGGCCGTCGAGAGTGAGGGGCTTGACGGTAGGGAGCTTGGTGCTTGCGTCCAGTACCTCTATGACGGGGCCCGCGTCCGTGTTGAACACGCGTGTGGTGATGGGATCGCCGTTGTCGGACCCGTGCCGGTGTGCGTTCGTGGCCAACTCGGTCACTACCGTTCGCGCGAGGTAGGCGAGGTCGCTGTCGTACGCGTTCTCGGCGAACCAGTCCGCGACGAAGTCGCGAGCAGCCTTGATGGATTCGGGCTCGGACTTGACCTCCAGCACCGCGACGCCGTTCGGCGGCGGCGTCGGCCGGAGTTCGGCTTTTGTGATCATCACCTTGGCCTCGGATCTGTGTCCTGGGATTTTCGCGTTCCGTCACCATCCAGCCACGGAGCGACGTACGGTAGGCCGCGACTCCTCAGGCAGTCGCACATCACTACCAACCGGGTTGCCGGTACCACCGGCCCGATCTGGGAGCTCACATGGCGACGAAGAAGCGGATCGACCCCCACCTGCGGACCTTCGGCGCGAGGGTCAAGAGGTTCAGGGAAGAGGCGGGGCTGAGCCAGGCGGAAGCGGCCAAGCTGGTCGCCGTCACGCGCAGCTATGTCGGCCAGGTTGAGCGGGGCATCACCCGCTGTCGCCGGGACTTCTCGGAACGCCTTGGTGAGGCGCTGGGGCGCAAGGACGAAGTCGCGGAAGCATGGGGAGACCTCGTCAGGAGCGCCAAGTACCCCCAGTACTTCGAGGACTACGCCAGCCTCGAAGGAACCGCCGTGATGCTCCGCCACTACTCCTCGGACGTGGTGGACGGGCTTTTGCAGGTCGAGTCCTATGCGCGTGCGCTCCTGCGCACCGAGTCGTCGCTGCAGGCGCGCCTGAAGCGTCAGGAGACGTTGGTTCGCGATCCAGCGCCCATGGCCTGTTTCATCCTGGACGAATCGGTGCTGCATCGGCAGGTCGGAACACGTGAGGTCATGAAGGACCAGCTCACATACCTGTACGAGGTCTCATCCCGAGAGAAGATCTGTCTCCAGATTGCTCCGACGGCCTACTATCGCAGCGTAAGTGGGTCGTTCTGTATCGCGACTCAGGATGATCGCGATGAAGCCGCTTATGCTGCATCGGCGTTCGGAGGCGAGACGTCTGAGGAGGCCGAGCACCTGGCGCTCGTCAATGAGGCGTTCGCCAACCTCCAGGCCAGGGCGCGCAACGTGGCCGACTCGCGAGCACACATCGGGAAGGTGCTTGAGGCGAAGTGGATGTGAACGAAGCTCAGTGGCGCAAGTCGTCGCGCAGCAGTGACAAGGGAGACGCCTGCATAGAGGTCGCAGGAATGACGGCTGGCGTGGCGGTCCGTGACAGCAAGGATCGTGACGGCGGCACCGTGCAACTTGAGCGCGGCTCTTTCGGTCAGCTTCTGGACTACATCCGAGGCATCGAGATGTCGTAGGTGCTAGATCGAAAGGTGCCAGTGATGTCTGAGATCTCTCAAGCGCGTTGGCGCAAGTCGTCCCACAGCAGCGACAAGGGTGACGACTGTGTTGAGTTGGCCTGGACGTGTGAGGGTGTTGCACTTCGGGACAGCAAGGCCCCGGAGGCAGGGAACCTGCTGATGTCACGCGATGCCTTCCGCAGTGCTGTCGCGCTGATCAGGAGCGCATAGGCGCGGCGTTGATGGCCTGATGAGAGCGTGAAGGGTTGAGAGGCCGTCTCGTCCGGGACGGCCTCTACGGGGTTCGGGCCTCCGCACGAGGACGTCCACGCTCAACTTCGCGCACGGTGCTCCTCCAGCGCGTCACGCTGATGTCCCGGACCAACCCCTTGGCCTCAGCCGTCCAGGGGCAAGGGGAGGGGCCCGTGTGCATGGGTCGCGCGCCGCAGGGACAAGCGCATCGGAGTGTCCAGAGTTCGTGGCTGCGGGACGTCTCGCCAGCGGGGCTGTCGTCCGCAGCCGCTGGGATGCGTCCGCCCCGCAGGGGCCGCTTCGTCCGGCCAGACCTCGCGTAGCTGGGGGGACGCCATAGAGGAAGTGGGCACCGATCGGGGAACGCTGGCGGTGCAGGGGGACTACATCAAGGGACACCGGACTTCGGAAGGTGAGGCGATCGTGGAGATCTCCGTCGAGCTGCTGTGGGAGGCCGTCCGTGCTCTTGGCTGGTGACGACTGGCGGAAGTTCTTCGACTCCTACCGGCGTGACGCCTTCCGGCTGGAGACGCTCCCCGTCTACGGCGTCCCCGAAGAGGACGAGGAGTTCCGCGTCTGGCGTGAGACAGGCCGCCTGGACATCCCCGAGGACGACCCGTGGCTCGTCCGCGTCCGCCGCTTCCGAGAGACCGGGCGCAGCATCGGACGCGTCCACGTGCTCATCCGCCCCCTGACGGAGTACCTGCGGTTCGAGTTCGCCTTCTACCCGCACAGCTCGCAGGCCGGGGAGGAAATCCGAATCCTGGACGTCACCGACCGCCCGAACCCGCTCGCCGGAGCCCAGGACTTCTGGCTCTTCGACGACACCCACGTCGTCCTCATGCACTACGCCGACGACGGCACCCAGACCAGCCGCGAACTCCTGGACGACGCCGACCCCACCCCGTACATCGAACAGAAGCGCCTGGCCCTCGCCCACTCCGTCCCCTTCCCGGAGTACCGCGCCGGGTGACCCTCGCCCCCGCACACTGGCGAATCGTCCACGACTCCCGCCCATCCCCACGGGACTGAGCCGCAGGTTGAGTCGTGTGACGCGCACGCGGGGCGCGTCCATCACCATGATCGGGACGGGCCTCACGCCCTCCGGGTTCCGGCCGACGCCGCAACCCGCCCGCCCCCTCGGAAGGACGCGCCCGACATGAAGCACCCCAAAGCCGCCCTCGCAGCCGTCGTCGCCACGTTCGCCCTCGCCCTGGGCGGCCTGTCCGGATGCGGTGCCAAGTACACCGAGCCGTTCAAGGACGCCCCGCGCTCCGGCAACGACAACGGCGCTCCCGCCGACCTCATCCGCATGCCGGACGGCTTCAGCAACGCCGCCACCAAGTGCGACCACGGCAACCGCATCTACACCGCCTACCACGGCGACCAGCCGTACGCCTCCATCGCCGTCGTCCCCCAAGACCCCACCTGCCACAACGTCACCCCCTGACGCCACCTGTCCACGACCGTCCCGCCCCCTCCCACAACGCCGGTCCCGGGCGGGACGCCGCGCGGCGGGGGAGGGGATCAACGGCATCAGGCGGCACCGCCGGGCAGTCGCGACCCGGTGGGCCAGGCTTCGCCGTCCGCCGCGAGGCAATGGTTCCGGTCGCCGTGATCACCTAGTGGCCGCGCCCGTCATCGCGACGCTGGTCCGCCCGGCAAAATCGAGAGCCCGCTCCGACTCGTCCGTGATGGAATCAACCGCCATGAATGCGACACAGCATCCCGCTCCAGACCAGGCCGATCTGCTGACCAGGATGGAGCAGAACCTGGCGGAACACGCCTGCCACCTGCACCGGCACACCCCGGGCATGACCGTCGCCGACACCGGCGACCTCGTGATCGCCGACAGCGGCCTCGACGACGACACCTTCAACATCGTCGCCATAGCCCGCTTCACCCCGGACACCGCCGACGCGCGCATAGCCGACACCATCCGGACCCTGTCCGCCAGGCGGCGCCCGTTCTCCTGGTGGGTCGGCCCCGCCTCAACCCCGCCGGACCTCCCCGCCCGCCTGACCGCCGCCGGCCTCGAGGTGTCCGAACAAGAAGTGGCCATGTGGGCGTCCCTGGACGAGACCCCGCCACCGGAGACCCCCGCCGGACTCGACATCCGCCCCGTGACGACCCCCGACGCCCTCGCCGACTACGCCACCGTCCTGGCCGCGAACTGGAATCCGCCCGCCGAGACCGTCCAGCGCTTCTTCACCCTGACCGCGAAACCCGCGCTCGCCGACGACTGCCCGGCCCGCTACCTGGTCGGCTACCTGAACGACCGTCCGGTCTGCTCAGCCGAGGTCTTCCTGCACGCGGACGTCGCCGGGATCTACAACATCGCCACCCTCGCCACCCACCGCCGCCGCGGCTACGGCCGCGCCATCACCCTCGCCGCCCTGAACACCGCCCGCACCCACACCCACAAAACCGCCGTCCTCCAAGCCTCAGCCGAAGGCCAACCCGTCTACCAAGCCCTCGGCTTCCACCCCACCGGCCACTTCACCGAACACGCCCTCACCCCCTAACCCCCACGACGATGCCAGCGCCGGAAGGACCGTCCGCCGCGAGGAAGAGCCCATGGCGGCGATCAGAACAGAGTCGGAGCCGCGTCGCCGGTCCGCTCCTCCCCGACGAGATCGGCGAGCGTGAGCGGCGGACCGTCCTGCGGCGCGGCTAGGTGGACGAGCAGGCGAGCACAGATCAGCGCGTCATAGGTGGCGCGGTGTGGACGCAGGCCCACCCCGATCCCATCCGCCAAGCCGAAGGCGTCGGCAAGGCTGCCGAGCTTGTAGGACATCCGGCCGGGCCGGAGGCGGCGTGCGGCCTTGAGCGTGTCCACAACTAGGGAAGGCGTGTAACCGGGAACAGCACGCCCGATCACGTCGAGATCGACGTGGGCGTTGTGGGCGACAAAGACCGCGCCGTCCAGATGCTCGCCGATCTCCCCGGCGACTTCTCCGGCCAGAGGGGCCGCGGCAACCTCGTCGTCGCCGATGCGATGAATGCGCCGAGCCATCGCGGTGATGGGCCGAGGCGGCCTGACGAGCCAGCTCCGGCCTTCACCGATCACCCCGTCCTCGACCGGCACGATGGCGATCTCGACGAGATCCGGCGGCCGTTGACCATTGCCTTCGACATCGACCACGACGTACCGGTGACCGTTCCATGGCTGGGTCATGCGGGTCTCTCCCATCCGATCCCAGCGCGTCCGCGCCAACGGAGCAGAAGCGGGCGTCGGGGCGTCATAAGCCTGAGAGGCGGGTGACGCTGCAGGAAGTACCGCGGCGGTTCGTCCGGCCCCCCTCAACACATGCCATCCGCACGCCCACATGAACCACCCGCACCCCCACCGCCTCAGGCCGCCCGCCGCCTCGTGGATCTGCGTTGTCGGAGTCCTGTGCGCGTCGGCGCAGCGCCCGAGCTGCTCGATCGGGCAGATGTAGCACATCGCGTGGACGCGATAGCGGCCGTTGTGGACCGGATGACCACGACGCCAGAATCACCTGCCCCCTGCGCCACTCGTCCACGCGAAGCGAGGGCCACGTCTTGACGCGCCGCCCCTGGCATCGGACCCTCCCAAGGGCAACCTTCGGCCATCGGTCAACCGGGAGCGCGGCATGGCACTAGATTTCGTGGGTGTTGATCCGGCGAACCCGGACGACGACTGCCCGGCTGTGTGGGTGGACTCGGAGAGCGGCGACTTCTTCTTCCAGGGGGACACCGTCACCGACCCCGGCGTCCTCGCCTGGATCAACTCCGACAGCCGACTCAAAGAGACCGAGTCGGTGGTTCGGCTTCCCGCAGCAATGGCACAGATCATCATGGAGGCGGCCGGTGGGGATTTCGAGCGCGGCAGACGGCGCTTCACCCCTGAAAACCACCCCCGCCCTGCTGAGGACGTACGGACGCGACGAGAGCAAGCCGAGCTTCCCTGATCTGATCGCGGACGCCACCTCGTCCGCCTTCCACCTGGAGCTCCACGACTGGCACATCACGGATGACCCTCGCTTCCTCGCCTGGAAGGAGGGACGCCCCCAACCGTCCGTTTCCGCGGGGAGCGCGTTCCAGGACGCCGTGCGGGGAGCTGTGAACCGCGCTGTCGACGTCCGACGCGTCCGGATCGTCTCCGAACCGGTAAGCGACTACATCCGCTGGGAGCACAGCATCACCGCCGACCACAACATCGCGATCGGTGAGGACGTTCGCTGGCTGCCCCGTTCCCAGACCTCGACGCTGGCCCTTCCCGGAAACCCTTTTTGGATCTTCGACGGCAGGGTCGTGCGGTTCTCCGTCTTCGACGGCGAGGGCAACGTCGTAGGGCATCAGTTCAGTGACGACCCGCGTGTGACCGCGCTGTGCTCCTCTGCCTTCGAAACGGCATGGGACCTGGCCATCCCGCATGAGGACTACACGCTCGGCTGAACGCTCCTCCCGTGCCCTCGTCCTCGTCTTCCAGTGCCCAGCAGGCCCGGCAGGCCCTTGCCGACCAACTGCGCGAAGTCCGTCAGGCCGCCGGCCTCTCCGCCAAGGAACTGGCCCTGCGGGCGGGCTGGCACGGGAACTCCAAGGTGAGCAAGATCGAGCACGGGACTCGGCCCGCCTCGTTCGCAGACGTCAGCACTTGGTGCGCGGTCTGCGGGGTCTCCCCGGAACGGACAGCGGAGCTCCTCGCCGAGCAGCGCGCGGCCGCTGGTATGTGGCTCACCTATCAGCGGCTCAACCGTGCGGGCCTCAAGCAGGCCCAGCAGTCGGTCAGGCCGGTCTACGAACGCGCCTCGCTCATCCGCTCCTACCAGTCGCGGACCTTCCCGGGGCTGATCCAGACCGCCGCGTTCACCACCACAACCCTGGAACAGGTGCGGCTGCGGCAAGGCGTGCGCCTCGATGACGTCGCCGCAGCGGTCGCGGAGCGGATGGACCGTCAGCAACTCCTGAAACGCGCTGGGCGTCGGTTCATCTTCATCCTCGAAGAAGCGGTGCTCCGTTACCGCCTCGCGGGACCTGCGGCGCATGCCGAGCAGCTGGGTCACCTTCTCGAAGTGATGGGCATGCCAGCGGTGTCCCTCGGCATCATCCCGCTGGACGCCGACCGCGTTCGGGCCCGTCCGACCGAGGGCTTCCTCATCTTCGACGAGGACCAGGTGTCCGTGGAGCTCATCTCCGGATACCTCAGAGTCACGCAGCCCGCCGAGGTCAGGGCCTACGCGCGAGAGTTCGCCGGCCTGGAGAAGGCTGCCGTCTACGGTCGATCGGCTCGCGACCTCATCGCGGCGGCGCTTGCCGCTCTTGCCTAGTCGGGGACAACCTTGGGCAACCTCATGGAGGCGTCCGGCTGCCCGCTCCTAGCGTGATTCCCATGAGCTCCGCGGTTGACGGGGCTTCGAACCGGCCCTGCGGATGGGAGAGCACTGTGGCTGCTGAGTCGAACCGCTACCTGTTCAAGGTCAGTACGTTGTGCAACGGCGAGAACGGCGGCTGCGGCTGCGTGGAGGTCGCGACCAACCTCGCGGACGCGGAGACCGGCGGGACGATCGGACTCCGCGACTCCAAGACCGGCGTCACGTCGGTGTTCACCCGCCACGAGTGGGAGGGCTTCATCCGAGGGGTGAAGGCCGGAGAGTTCGACATCTGACCGATGCTCCACCGGCCCGGTCCTCGCATCTGTCTCAGGGGACCGGGCCACGCGTCAACGGGGGCCAAGTGGAGACGTTCGACTACGACTACTGGCAGGGCGCGTCGCCTGTCATTTGGAAGCACCGGGGGCTGCACTGGCACTGCCACTCGTCCCGGATGGACGGGGAGACATACGGAAACGAGTCGGCCCGACGTGACCTGGCCACGGAATACGCCCCGAAGGCGATCAGAGACTGGCTGCGGAAACCGCCCGGCACGATCAGGCACGTCGCGACCACCCCAGAGGACGGCATCACCTGGCTGCGGGCCCAGTGGAGCCCGATCAAGGCCCAGGTGGGCCAAGAGGCCGACGCCATCCCCGACACCGTGCGCTTCGGCCGGGCCCTCCACGACCTGAGCTTGGGCAACGATGTGTGCTGGGCCTACTGGCTGAGCGGCTCGACACACCTCCACCTGGCACTGGTCGCCACGGCCCAGACCTGTCATTGACGCCCAGCGAATCGGTTCCGATACGCAGGGTTCTGGATCCCGTGAGTCGATAACTGCGCAGCTGGTTCGGCTGAGGTCGTTCGAAGTATTGTGATGGCGTGCCGAATTACTCAGCGGACAAAATTAGAACGACGGCTCTGCCTGTGCCGACCAGGCAAGGATCGTGGTGGGTTCATTCGTGGACGCTTGAGTCTTCCGCTGGGATCAATTTCGAAGATTTCCCTCTCCCGGAACCGATCATTGATTCCGAAGGTGCCATCCTCATCACGTTCGAGCCCGGGAACGGCGTGCTCGTTATCAGGGTTCGCGAGCCGGACGAAGTGATCTCGCGGGTGGCGTTCGTGCACGTCGCCCAGATCGTCACCCTGATCAGAGACGGCTTGGGGGTGGAGGTCGCCGTCAACGGCGACACGGAGAACCCCCTGTTCAGCATGATCAGGACGTGACACTCCCAGGCATGCCGCCGAGGGACTGTGTTGGGGACGTCCGCCACCTGTGGAGGCTCGATCGTCCCAGGTGGGAGGGGGTGTGGCCGGATGTGGCCACGGAGGCATTTGCCAAATCGCGCCTTCTCTGGCGATGCCTCGCAAGTCGCCTTGGCCTCCCGTTCGCCACCGTCGGTGACGATCAGTAGCTTCTCGTGACATGCCAGGACGACGACATGACGGCGTCAAAGCCGTCCTCCAAGCCCATCCCGAACTGTCCAGCTGGGCGCTGGCCACCTTCGCGGGCACCGAACTCCCCGATAACTTCCAGGTGGTCAGCGGCGCCGAGGCCTACAACAGGCTGCTCCGAGACTTCCGCGGCTTCCGCGCCGACGTTTCTCGGGCCGGAGGTCAGGCACAGCAGGCGATCTGCGTCGTCATCAAGGAGCTCGGGTCCGCCCTCGCCGAGAGGGAGTTCCGGCGCTGCATCGCGGACGCGGCTGCCTCGTGGCTCCACCGCACCCACGCCCCTGAGGGCGTCCACGTGGTCGTCTTCACGCCCGACCCGAAGGCCGACGAGTTCCCCAGGGAGGTGGCCCTCACGAGCGGATCCCTCACGCTCACCTTGAAGCTCTGCATCGTTGGTCCCAACCAGATCCCGCAGATCGAGACCGTCCAGCAGGTCATCGACAACCCGAGCGTGGCAGCTCTGTCCGTCATGGCCCACGGCCACCTGACCGGCACGTGTGAGCGCTTCTTTCAGGGCCTGGAGGACATCGAGGATCCGACCGAAGCGAAGAAACACGTTGCCGACGCGCTGGAACTGGCTCAGGGTGAGGCAAGGAGCAAACTGAAGGCGCTCTTGAACATGACCACCGAAAACGAGGTCGTCAGCGAGTTCAAGCGCGCCCAGCAGGCCATCGGCGAGGCCAAGGGCGAAGCCAGGGGAGAGGCCAGGGGCAAGGCTCTGGCCACGCTCCAGATCCTGGAGCACCGTGGCCTCAAGGTCTCTGCGGACATGTGGGCTCGGGCGGAGGCGTGTACCGATCCGGAGCAGGCGGAGCGGTGGTTCAAGCGTTCCTTCGATGTCGAGCGAGCCGAAGACCTGCTGGACTGACTCGGGTTGATGGCGGACGGGAGCTTGTGCCGTCCGCCATTGGTGTTTCTAGAGTTCGTAGTCCTCGGCCAGCTCGTCCCAGGCGAGGTCGGCGATCGCCGTCGCGGCGAAGTCTGGGACGGGGGTCGCGAGGTCGTCCTGGAACCAGATCACCGTCAGCCATGAGCCGTCGAATGCCCCGTCCGGGTTCGGTGTGACGCAATGCGAGGTGAACACGCCGCGACAGTAGAGCGCGGGAAGCTCCTCCACCGGGCCGAACGGCCGCCGTCCGCCCGACTTGCCCTCTGGGTAGCGGCGTGGCGGGGTGATCAGGTGGACCGGGCACGTGGGGTGGTCCGATTCGGGGCGCTTCGCCAGTCGTGCCAGCTTGCGATCGTTCAGCCGCGCGCACGGATACCCCGCCAGCAACCCGCCGTAGGTCGAGGAGATCTCAAGGCTGCCGAGGGTGACGCGGCGTCCCGAGTTCAGTGTGATCGAGGCGAGCTTCATGGCGTGATTGTCGCAGGACGTCCCCTTTCCGATTCGTCCTGGACGTTAACCTCGGCGGATGTCCCACGAGATCGCCCTTGCGAACGTGCTCGCCCACTGTGGTGGCGACCCTGTTCAGGCCGCTCATCACCTGTCTCGTGCGATCGCCGCCGCGCCGCACGACCCGGAGCCCTACGCGGCTGCGGCCGAGTTGATGGACGAGTTCGGCGAGCTTCCTGATGACGATGCGCGGGTCGCGCCGGTGGTGGCCTTTCGGCACTTTCTGGACGGGCGCATGGACGACGCGGTGCTCGTCCTCGGGTCGCTTGGCGGTGTCAGTCCCCGGTTCGTGTGGGCGGACGCGCCCTGGTTCGGTGACGAGCGATTCCTCTCGCAGGTCAGTGCCGAGGCGCTCTGCGAAGGGTCGCCTCGGCTCTTCGATCACGGGGCCGAGCCAGGGCAGGTGGCCGCAGGGCCTTGGCTTGGCGCGGCTCAGGCGGTCGCGGGCCGTCCGGAGGCCGGTTCCGAGGATCTGGCCAGGATGGCGATCCTGCTGCGCGCCTTCGGACGTCCGGACGAGTCGCTGGCACTCTGCGACCGCGCCGACGCCCAAAGCCGGACGGTCTTCACCGAGGTCGTCCGCGGGGGCACCTGGCGCGCGCTCGGGAACCTGGACGAGACGGCGGCGGCGTTCGCCCGCGCGCTCGACCTCGAACCGGACAACTGGTCGCTTCACCTCGACCTGTCCGACCTGCACGCCACGCGTGGCGACCACGGCGCGGCGCTCGCGTCCGCCGAGGAGGGGCTTCGTCACGCGCCGGACGAGCCCAAACTGCGGGCAGCCCGCGCCGCCTATCGGGCCCGGTTCACCCGCACTCCCGAAGCGCTCGCCGAGTTCGAGCGCGAGGCGTCCGAGCTCGGCAACGGCTACCGGGACTGGCTTCGGCAGCAGGCCGAAGGCGGCACGGCGTAGGGGCCCCAGCCCGCGCGGGGCCGTCACCTGCGGGTGTTGATCATCCGGGCCGGTATGCCGGAGGATGCGCGCGTGGCGGTGTCAGGAGGAGGACGGGTGGACGACACAGAGGTGCGCGCCGAGCTGGAGCGGGTTCAGGGGCAGATCTCCGAGGAGGAGAGCGTCCCGAACCCCGACCTCCAGGCGAACCTTCGGCGGATGAACCTGCAGCTCCGCGCCGCCTGGCTGCTCGTCGCGGACGGACGGTACGACGACGCGATCAAGGCCGCCGAGGCCGGGAACCACGCCCGGAACGCGGCGATGGCGGCGTCCTCGGGGCCGGGCTACGGCGGGGCCGTCTCGTGGGAGGCGTGCGAGGTCGAAGCCGTCACCTGGCTCGCGAGAGGAAAGTGGCGGCGTGCCGAGAAGGCCACGCTGCGGGCGCTCAGCGACTTCGACGAGCAGGTCGACAACTACCGGCTCTTCGAACTCGCGCAGCAAGGCCAGGGGAAGCTTCACCCGGACCGGATCTGGAAGGAGTCGCAGGATCCGGCTCGCGACCTGGCCGAGTTCGACGCCCGACGCTACGCGCTCAAGAAGCTCGACCCCGAAGGCTGAGAGGTAGCGTCCACGTGTGATCACGAGGGCGCTGGCCAAGAACGTCGTAGAGGTGTGGGGCGCGGACGGCGAGCGGTGGCTGAACGACCTGCCCGCCACGCTCGCCGCCGTCGCCCGCGACTGGGAACTGACGCTCGGCGAGCCGTACGAGCTTTCCTACCACTACGTGACCAGGGCGAACGCGGCGGACGGCACCCCGGCCGTCCTCAAGCTCGGCCTTCCGGACGCGGAGTCGCTGACCGGTGAGATCCCGGCCCTGCGAGCGTTCGACGGACGCGGGGCCGTCCGCGTCATCCGGGACGACCTGGCGCGCGGCGCGCTGCTCCTCGAACGGGCCACGCCCGGCACGCGCCTGCGCGACCTCGTGCCCAAGCGCGACGAAGAAGCGACGTCCGCGCTGGTCAGCGTGATGCGGCGGCTGCACGTCCCGCCGCCGGACGGCTGCGAACTCCCGGACGCGATCACCCAGGTCAGCGCCTTCGACGACTACGCGCGCAGGCTCGGCGAGAACGGTCCGCTGCCGCTCGACTTCGTCGTCCGCGCGGGCGGGCTCATGCGCGAACTGTGCTCGGACGCGGCCGGACGCGTCGTCCTGCACGGCGATCTGCACCACGACAACGTCCTCAGCGGGACGCGCGAACCCTGGCTCGCCATCGACCCGCACGGACTCGTCGGCGACCCCGGCTACGACACCGGAACCTTCCTCTACGACCCCGAACCCGACGACCGGGACGAAGCGCTCACCGCCCTCGTCCCGGCCCGCGTCGAACAGGTCGCGGGCGAACTCGCCGTCCCTCTCGACCGCGTGATCGCCTGGGGATTCGTCAAAGCGGTCATGTCGGACGTCTGGACGGCAGAGGACTGGAACCCCGGCGACACCTGGTCCCCGCTCAGCCGCGCCCACGACGTCGCCCGGTTACTCCGCCCGCGCCTCTCCTGAGGCGGTCGAAGCCAGAGCGGCGGGAGCCTCCGGGAGCACTTCGGCCCCGAACTCCTCGGTCAGCTGAGCCACCGTGGCCTCGACGTCCTTCCCATGAAGCGCCAGGTGGACGCTGCCCAGGGCCTCATGCCGGACGACGTGCAGCGCGGTGTCGTAACCGGGCGAGAGGTGGATGTCCTCCTGCCAGGTCCGGTCGATGTGGTCGCGGCTGATCATCATGACCCAGAACTGGTCGCCGACCCACCAGAGGACGTCGTCAAGGTCGTCAAGGGAGGTCTTCAGCCAGGTCACCGGCCTCGGGACGGTCCGCCCCGGCTCCCCGGCCCGGACGGTCACCCACTCCTGATCGCCCTCCACCGGACGCGCCGGACGCAGGATCTCCTCCAGCTCCCGCTCCGACGCGTCGTCGTGCATGACGACCGGCGGATGCCCCAGCTCGCCCGCGACCAGCCCGGCGTACTCGGCGAAGTGCCGGACCTCCTCGTTCTCGTGGTCGAGCGCGCGTTGCAGCAGGTCGAGGGTCTCGTCGTCCGGACGGGCGCCGCCCGTCGCCATCAGCAGCGCGACCAGGGCCTGCGGCGATTCGGCGAACGAGTCCACGAGTTGCGCGCGCAGCATCTGCTCGCTCCACGCCGACATGTGGTCGCCCACGGCGGACCGGATCGCGATCGCGTGCTCGGCCGTGTCCGCCCGGACGAGCACCGCCTTGACCCCGACCTCGTCGCACAGCACCTCCATGAGGAGGTTGTCGCCCGCCTTCCACACCTCGGCGAGCGTCTCGCCGCCGAACCCGCCCGTCCCGTACTGCTCGAACGACAGGCCCGTCGCGTCCCCGACCGCCGCGAGGAGCGCGTCGTCCACCTCGTCCTCAAGCCGGATGACCAGGGCACACCAGTACCGGCCGCCCTCCACGGTCTGAAGCATCGTTCGTCCACCTTCGGGAGCCCGAAAAGCCGTCAGCGTAGTGACGGGTGGCGTTCCGTGAGGGGAGATCACCCAATCGTCAAGGGGTCTTGACGTCAGGGCATCCTGACGCGCATGCTCGTCCCATGGGAACCGTGGACGAGCTCGAAACGCAGTACACGCTGGTGGCCGCCGTCGCCCGCTTCGACGACCTGCGCACCCGCGAGATCATCGCGGACGAGGCGCTCACCCAGGCGGAAGCCCTCGAACTCCTCGCGCTCGGCGAGGTCATCGCCCGCAAGGCCGGGTACGGACGCCAGCTCACCGTCCGGACGGCCCGTCAGGCGGGCGCGTCCTGGTCGCAGATCGGCGGCGCGCTCGGCACCACCAAGCAGGCCGCCTGGGAGGCCCACCAGCGCTGGATCGACGACCAGGCCAAGCGTCCCGAACCCGGCCACCTGGGCTGGGACGACGACGAACTCGCCGCCGCCCGAACCCTCGCAGGCGACGCCTAGCCTCCTCGACGCTAGGCGTCGCGCAAGCGGAACAGCAGCGCACCAAGACACAGGCACCCCACGGCGTACAAGGCCAGCACGCCCAGCCCGTGCCAGGGGGACAGCGGCAGCTCCGCGAGGTTCTTGGTCGCCTGCACCGACAGCCCGGCCTTCATCGGCGCGTACTTCTCCAGCCGCCGCTTCCAGTGCTCGGACGACACCAGCCGCGTCAGGATCGGCACCGCGTACAGGACGCTCAGGACCGTGATGATCGCGGCCCCGGAGTCGCGCAGCGCCGTCGCCAGCCCGAGACTCAGCAGGGCGACGAGCCCCAGGTAGAGGACGGTCCCGGCGGCGGCGCGCAGCGTGGCCCCGTCCGCGAGCGCGAACGAGTCGAGACCGTCCGACGCCAGGACGACCCGTCCGATCAGCAGCGACCCGACGACGCCCACCACCCCGGCGACCACAGCGAAACCGCAGACCACCAGCGACTTCGCCGCCAGCACCCGCAGCCGCCCAGGCATCGCGACCAGCGTCGGGCCGATCGTGCCCGTCCCGTACTCGGCACCGACCGCGAGGCAGGCGAGGACGACCATCGTCGCCTGCCCGTACTGGACGCCGCCCAGCACCAGCTTCGGAAGGTCCTGCGGACCGTCCGAAACCCCGGTCCCCGCCGTGACGAGCGCCCCGACCAGGACGGTCAGCGCGGGCGTCGCGAGCAGCAGCCACGCCGTGCTGGACAGCGTCCGCAACTTCGTCCACTCGGCGTGCAGTTCGCGCCTCACGCGTCCCTCCGGCGCAGCAGCCACCACGCGAGCACCATCGCGACCAGCACGTACAGGCACGGGACGGCCAGTCCGGCCCACGGCGAGAGCGGGTAGCAGCCGTCCTCGGGCAGGCACAGGTCCGCCGTGAACGCGTAGTGCGGCTGGCTCTGCTGGACGGCGAACCCGGCCGCCGGCGTCACGCTCATCAGGAACCGCGACGCGCCGATCGGCAGCGCGGGAGCCAGGATCTGCGGGACCAGCACGATGACCAGCACCACGGCGATCGCCGCCGCGCTGTGCCGGAACACCGCCCCGAACGCCATCGCGAGGACGGCCACCAGCGCGACCAGCAGCGCCGACCCGATGATCGCCCGGAGCACCTCCGGATCCGACAGGCTCCAGCTCGGGAACCCCGGCGGCTTGAACCCGGACGACCGGATCCTCGACTCCGCCATCGGGAACGCCACCGCCAGCGCGACCGCCGACACGGCGAACACCGTCACGCCCAGCACCAGCCCCTTCGCGACCAGCATCCCGCCGCGTCGCGGAAGCGCCGTGAACGTCGTCCGGACGAGCCCGTGCCGGAACTCGGACGTCATGGACAGCGCCCCCACGGCCACCACCACGAGCATCCCGACGAGCGCGCCCTGCAACCCCTTCTGCACCAGGTCCATGCCGTGCGGCTCGGGCGCGATCTCACCCGATCCGGTCACCGTGATCGTCCCGGCGGAGATCGACGAGCCGTCCTTGACGTCCGGCGCGTCGTTCCCGCCGGTCTGTGCGGGACCGCCGCCGCCAGGCAGCCCGTTCGTGGGGGACTCGCCGACGGTCGTGCCCGTCCACGTGCCGGGGTGCGTGCCCGTGACGTCCACGTTGTCGAAGGTCCCGACCGCGTGCGCGGGGACGTCGTTCACGGTCAACGACCCGAAGTGCCGCTCCATGATCGTGTGCGGGGGAGAGGTCGCGAACACCCCGGCCTGCGCGTCCGCCGGGATCCCGCGAGCCGTCACGCTGCCCGCCTTCGTCCACTTCGTCCCGTCGGACGACACGTACGCCGTGAAGCGCGACCCCGACCGCGTCAGCCGCAGCCACGACGCGCCTGAACTGTCCGCCGAGACCGTCTTGTCGTGCGTGAAGTCGTTCTGCAGCCGCACGCCGTGCCCGGCCGTCGACAGCAGCGCCACATAGGACGCGCCGGGCTTCGTCCCGGCCTTCACCATGATCCCGGCCTTCGCCCACGGCTCCGTCGCGGTTCCCTGGGGCCCGGCGGGCACCAGGCTCTTCAACGACGCCAGGTGCGCCGTGATCGTCCCGTCCCCGTTCAGCCCCTGGTGGACGAACCGGAACGCGTCCCGCACGACCTTGCCGTCCGGGCCCGTCGGCGGAGGGGCCTCCGGGCCGCCCGCGTGCTGCACGCTCCCGCCGGACGCGCCGAGCAGCGACACCACCACCATCGCGACCGCCGCCGCGAGCAGCGTCAGCGTCCACCGGCGGACCGTCCGCAGCTTCGTCCACTCGGCCCTGACCTGCCGGAACGCCACCGCACCCACGCCCGACCGCCCGGCGCTCACGTCCGTCCCCCCGGCGCTCATGACCGGCCTCCCGGCGCGGCCTGGAACTCGGCGGCGTCGCGCGTCAGCTCCATGTACGCCTCCTCCAGCGTCGCGCGATGCGCGCTGACCTCGGTGAACGGCACCCGGGACGCGCCCAGCGCGGCCACCGTCGCCTCCGCGTCCAGGCCCGTCACGGTGAGGGCGTCCGAGCCGACCGACGCGACCGTCCCGCCCGCCCGGCTCAGCACGGCCATGGCCTCGGCGGGTGCGGACGTCCGCAGCGCGACCCGTCCGCCGGACGCCGCCGCCAGCAGCTCCGGGACGCTCGTGTCCGCGATGATCCGGCCTCGGCCGATCACGACGAGGCGGTCGGCCGTGTCCTCCAGCTCGCCCATCAGGTGGCTCGACACCAGGACCGCGCGGCCCTCGGCGGCGAGCGAGCGCAGCAGCCCGCGGATCCACATGATGCCCTCCGGATCGAGGCCGTTGACCGGCTCGTCCAGCATCAGCACCCGCGGATCGCCGAGCAGCGCCGCCGCGATCCCGAGCCGCTGCCGCATCCCGAGCGAGTACCCGCCGACCCGGCGCTTCGCCGCGCCGCCCGTGAGGCCGACCTGCTCCAGCACCTCGTCCAGGCGGCGCTTCGGGAGCCCGGCGGCGTTCGCGATCCAGCGCAGGTGGTCGCGTCCGCGCCGTCCGGGATGGACGGCGGACGCGTCCAGCATCGCGCCTACCGCGCGCAGCGGATCGCGTAGCGACCGGTACGGACGGCCCCCGACGAGCGCCCGCCCGCCGTCCGCCGCGTCCAGGCCGAGGACGATCCGCATCGTCGTGGACTTCCCCGCGCCGTTCGGCCCGACGAACCCGGTCACCAGGCCGGACCGCACGGTGAACGACACTCCGTCCAGTGCGCTGACCTGCCCATACCGTTTGCGCAGGCCGTCGACTTCTATTTCCATGCTCACCGACGCTAGGTGGGGCGGCACGCGCGGCGCGTCCCCCACGTGAGCGGTCTTCGGGGTCCCCGGCGCGAGCGGCGGGTCCCTCACGCGAGCGATGGCGGGATGTCCGAAACCCCGGGAAGATGTCCAGCGTGTGGAGACGTGTCGGGCTCGGGGTGCTGCTGGCGGTGGCCGCCGTCGCTCAGATGACCGGCAGGGGCACGGACACCAACGCGCTCCTCTACGGGTTGCTCCTGTGCGTCTTCACGACGTTGCCGCTGGTCATCCCGCATGTCGGGCTCGCGGCCGTCGCCGTGTCCGGCGCGTGCCTGACGTCGCTCGCGGCCACCGGAAGCCTCACCGGCGCGGGCTGTGCCGCGCTCCTCATCACCCTCTACCTGCTCGGACGCGCCGGAACCTACGCCCTCGCCGCCGTCCTCATCGTGCCGCTCGCCGTTTTCGCGCTGCTTCCGGATCCCGGCTTCGCCGCCCGCGTCGCGGCCGTCCTCGCGCCCGTCGCCGCCGGAGCCGGGATCGTCCAATGGGCCCGCACGCAGGCCGAACGCCAGACCGCCGCCGAGCAGACCATCGGCGCGACCCTCCTGGAGAACACCGCCAAGAGCGAGCGCGCCCGCATCGCCCGCGAGCTGCACGACGTCGTCGCGCACCACATCTCGATGATCGCCGTCCAGGCCGAGACCGCGCGCCTCGCCACCCCCGGCATGCCCGCCGACGGCGCGAAACGCCTGCTCGGCATCGGCGACACGGCCCGCACCGCGCTCACCGAGATGCGCCGCCTCCTCGGCGTCCTGCGCGAGGACGCGGGGGACGACGAGCAGGCTGCCCGCCGCCCCCAGCCCGGCCTCGCCCAGCTCGTCGGCCTCGTGGACGAGACGCGCGAGACGACCGGCTCGGCCGTCCGGCTCATCGTCAGCGGGCAGGTCGCCCCGCTCGACCCGGGCGTCGAGCTCACCGCGTACCGGATCGTCCAGGAGGCCCTCACCAACGCCCGCCGCCACGCCCCCGGAACGGCCGTCGACATCGCCCTCCACTACACCCCGGACGCCCTCCACCTGCGCGTCCGCGACCTCGGACCGGGCCCGCGCGACGACGTCCGCCCCGACGCGCACGGCCTGCTCGGCATGCGCGAACGCGCCGCGACCGTCGGCGGCGAACTCCGCACCGGCCCCGCCCCCGGCGGCGGCTTCCTCATCGAAGCGACCCTTCCCGGACGGCCCGCATGACCATCAGCATCGTCGTCGCCGACGACCACGAGATCGTCCGCTCCGGCTACGCCGCGCTCCTCGGCACCCAGCCCGACTTCACCGTCACCGGCACCGCCGCCGACGGCTCCGAGGCCGTCCGCCTGTGCGCGACGCTCCACCCGGACGTCGTCCTCATGGACGTCCGGATGCCCGGAATGGACGGCATCGAGGCCACCGAACGTGTCCGCGCCGCCGCCGACCACACCCCGCGCGTCCTCATCCTCACCACCTTCGAGCTGGACGAATACGTCTACGACGCGCTCGCCGCCGGAGCCAGCGGCTTCCTCCTCAAGGACGTCACCGCCGAACGCCTCTTCGAGGCCGTCCGCATCGTCGCCGCCGGAGACGCCCTCCTCGCCCCCGGCGTCACCCGCCGCCTCGTCGAGGAGTTCGCCCGGTCGCGCCGCCGCCCGAAGACGACCCCGTCCGCGCTCGCCGCGCTGACCCCGCGCGAGACCGAGGTGCTGCGCGCGATGGCCGAGGGCTTCTCCAACCCCGAGATCGCCGCGCACCTGATCGTCAGCGAGGAGACGGTGAAGACGCACGTCAGCCGCATCCTCGGCAAGCTCGGCCTCCGCGATCGCACCCAGGCGGTCATCGCCGCCTACGAATCCGGCCTGATCGTCCCCGGCGCGTGAAGGTGTAGCGGGCACCACCACCGATCAGGGGGCGAGGCCGGTAGTGACGTCCGGACGCGGAACCTAGCGTCGAGAATGTTGATCAAGAAAGCTCTCACCAGGAGATCCGCCGTGCGCCTGACCGCACCACTCGCCCTCGCCGTCGCGGCCTCCGCCGTCGCCGCCGCCTTCGTCGTCCCTGTCCTGGCCTCCGGCGGCCCGGCCCCTGCCCCGGCCTCGGCCGCCCCGGCCTCGGCCGCCCCGTCCGCCTTGCAGCGGGACGCCGACGCGATCCGCGACCTCGGCGTCACCGGTGTCCAAGCCCGCGTCACCGGGCCGGACGGCCGTTCGCAGGTCGTGACCAGCGGCGTCGCCGACGTCCGGACGAAGCGGCCCGTCCCGCCCGACGGACGCTTCCGCTTCGCGAGCGTCACCAAGACGTTCACCGCCACGGTCGTCCTGCAACTCGTCGGCGAGGGACGCCTCTCCCTGGACGACACCGTCGAGCACGTCCTGCCCGGCGTCGTCCACGGCAACGGCAACGACGGACGGAGGATCACCGTCCGGAACCTGCTCCAGCACACCGGCGGCCTGCACGACGACATGCCGTCGATCGACTCACCGGAGTCCTACGACCTGCACCGGCTCGACACCCACACGGCGGAGGAGTTCGTCGCGCGCGCCATGAGGCACGAGCCGTACTTCGCGCCCGGCACGGACTGGAAGTACAGCAACACCGGCTACATCCTCCTCGGGATGATCATCGAGAGGGTCACCGGAAACCCCTGGGACGCCGAGGTGCGCGACCGCGTCCTGCGCCCCCTCGGAATGAACCACACCGCCTTCCCGGACGGGTCGCCGCGCATCACCGGCCCGCACGCCCGCGGCTACCAGCGGTTCGAGACCGGCGGCCTCACCGACGTCACCGAGAACCGCGACAGCGCCTGGGCCGGAGCCGCGGGCGGCCTGATCGGCACCACCGCCGACCTCGACCGTTTCCTCCGCGCCCTCGACGCGGGCCGGCTCCTGCGTCCCGCCGAGCAGGGGGAGATGCGCCGGGGCGTTCCGGTCAAGGGCCCCCTCGCCACCGTCTGGGCGGGCGCCAAGGACGGCCTCGGCCTCTTCACCCGCCCGCTGACCTGCGGCGGAACCTACTCCTTCCACTCCGGCGACATCCTCGGCTACAAGACCCGGAACGCCGTCACCTTCGACGGCCGCCGCAGCGTCGTGATCTCCATGTCCACGATGCTCGAGGACACCATGGACCACGCCGTCCAGCAGGAGAACGCCGCCTCCACCCTCATTGACAACGCCCTCTGCGGCACCCGCTAGGTCTGTGCGGCAGCCGTTGGATCTCTGCCGCAGCCGTTGGATCTCTGCCGCAGGCGTTGGATTTCTGCGGCAGCCGTTGGATCTCCGTGGCAGCCGTTAGATCTCGACGTCCAGGAATTTCAGGAAGGCGGCGGCGGGTGGGCTGGGGCGGTGCCGGGACCAGATCAGGCGCTCGACCCGGCCCGGCGCGTCCCGGACGCAGAGCCGCCGCACGCCCTGCAACCGCTGCGCGTAGTTCGCCGGGAGCATCCCGATCGCCAGGCCCTCCCGGATGATCTCCGCGATGAACTCGGGGGACGTCACCTCGAACGCGACGTCCCGCTGGACGTCCGCCGCCGCGAACGCCTGGTCCGACTGCGACCGGCCGATCGTGCCCGCCGCGAAGTCCACGAACGTCTCGTTCGCCAGGGACGCGAGGTCGGTCTCCGACGCGTCCGCGAGCCGGTGGTCGGGCGCGACGACCGCGACCAGGTTGCCGCGCTCCAGCTCCAGGTCGCTGACGCCCTTCGGGATCGTCCCGGGCAGCAGGCCGAGGAACCCGATGTCGAGCGAACCGTCCTTGACCTGCTCGATCAGCTCCTCGCTGATCCCCGCGCGCAGCGTGATCCGCACCTGCGGATACCGCTCCCGGTACCGCTTCAGGAGCGACGGCAGGTTCACGGCCGCGACGGTCGTGATCGCGCCGATCGCCAGCCGCCCGCGGATCTCCCCGGCCGCCGCCGCCACCTCCGCGCGCGCCCGCTCCGACGCGTCCAGCGCCTGCCGTGCCGCGGGCAGGAACGCCTCCCCGGCGGGCGTCAGCCGCACCCGCCGCGACGTCCGCTCGAACAGCCGCGCGCCCAGCTCCCGCTCCAGCCGCGCGATCTGGTGCGACAGCGCCGACTGGACGACCCGGCAGCGCTCCGCCGCCCGGGTGAACCCGCCTTCCTCGGCCACCGCGACGACGTACCGCATCTGCTGAAGGTCCATCCGATCAATCTACAATCGCGATCGATCGGATGAAAAGAATGCGTTGGACTCATTGATCCCCGATGACGCATTCTCTTGCCATGGCGATCATGACTCAGCGCCCCGCGCAGCGGCGGGCGACGACGAAGACGACGGCGGTGGCGGCCGAGGGCACCGGCCTCAGCCGCGGACTCCTCCTCCTCATGGCGGTCGCGACCGGACTGACGGTGGCGTCCAACTACCTCCCCCAGCCCCTCCTCCACCTCATCGGCGGCTCCCTCGGCCTGAGCACCGGCATGGCCGGGCTGATCGTCACCGCCGCGCAGGTCGGCTACGGCATCGGCCTCTTCCTCCTGGTCCCGCTCGGCGACCTCTTCGAACGCCGCCGCCTCGCGGTCACCCTCTACCTCCTCACCGCCGCGTTCCTGCTCATCTCCGCCGTCGCCCCCAACGGCACGGTGCTCCTCATCGGAACGGCCCTCACCGCGCTGACCTCGGTCGCCGCGCAGGTCGTCGTCCCCTTCGCCGCGTCCCTCGCCGCCCCCGCCGAGCGCGGACGCGTCGTCGGCACCGTGATGATGGGCCTGCTCCTCGGCGTCCTGCTCGCCCGCACCGTCTCCGGCGCCCTCGCCGAGGTCGGCGGCTGGCGCACCGTCTACTGGGTCCAGGCCGGGCTGATGCTCCTCATGGCCGTCCTGCTCCGCCGCAACCTGCCGACCCTGCACACCCCGGCCGGCATGACCTACCCGAAGCTGCTCGGCTCCATCGCCACCCTCATGCGCGAACTGCCGGTCCTGCGCTGGCGGATGGCCATCGGCGCCCTGTCCTTCGCCGCCTTCTCCGCCCTCTGGACGTCCCTGACCTTCCTGCTCTCCGGCGGCTCCTACGGCTGGAGCGAAGGCGCGATCGGCCTCATGGGCCTCTTCGGCGCCCTCGGCTCCGTCGTCGCCAACATCGCCGGACGCCTCGCCGACCGAGGCCGCGTCCAGGCCGTCACCGGCATCGGCGCCGTCGTCTACCTCGTCTCCTGGCTGCCCCTCGCCCTCGGCGGGCACAACCTCGCCTGGCTGATCGTCGGCATCGTCGGCCTCGACATGGCCCAGCAGGCCCTGCTCATCAGCAACCAGAACGTCGTCTACGCCCTGCGCCCCGAGGCCCGCAACCGCATCAACTCGGCCTTCATGACCGGCAACTTCGCCGGCGGCGCCGCGGGCTCCGCCCTCGCCTCCCTCGCCTGGACGCACGGCGGCTGGTCCTCCGTCGCGATCCTCGGCGCGGCCCTCTCCACCGCCATGCTCGCCGCCTGGCTCCTCGAGCGCCTCACCACCCGGTGACCCCGATGAGACCCCCGACCCGTCCACCTCGATGTAGGAAGCCTCAGACAGAGGCAGCACAGACCAAGCGGCGCCGCAGATCCGGATCCGATCCGGAGTGCGGCGCCGCTGTCATGTGAACCGTTCAGGGCGTCCAGTAGGCGGACACCCCGACGCGGAACTCGTCCCACTCGGCTTTGACCTCGACGACCCGCGTCCTGGGAAGCGCCCTCTCCACCGGATCCGATCCAAGAAACCGTCCCCAGCGGTCCATGGCCTCACGAGCGACCGCCTCGGCCCGTAGGGGCCCCTCGGCCTGGGCGACCGGGTACGTCGACAGGCTTCCCGACAAGGTCACCTGCCCTCGGAAGACGCTGTCGTGGACGTGCCAGCCCAGCACCGGGAGATCCTCCCCGAGCAGTGATCCGAGCACCTGGGCCGCCCTCCGCTGCTCACGCCGGATCTCCCCGGCCCCCTCGCCCACCCGGGGCGGCATGACCCCTCCGGGACGCCGCCGGATCCCGAACCGCCGCCGAGGCGCGTAACCGACGCAGGTCATCTCGACCCCGTCACGCTCGCACGTACTCCTGAGCCAGATCTCCGCGAAGGTCCGATCGGCCACCAGCGACTCGTCCAGGTGCACGGCCCAAGGTTCCAGGAACGTCCGAAGCTCCCGAGCGTCCGCGCAGTACAGGGCATTACCGCGCAGATCGACCTTGTGCGTGTGGGCACCGTCCCCCACGCTCCACATCAGAGGCGGCAGCTCGGCCCCCAAGAACCCGTCAAGCAGCCGAACCGCCCGACCCTGATAAATGAGCGCCTCACGAAACTCACCATTCACACCCCCACCCAACACCCCACGCCCACACCTCTCGGCGACGATGACCGCATGACGTTGTCGACGGTGTTCACGGAAATGTTCGGGTTGCGGCATCCGATCGCCCTCGCGCCCATGGGCGGGTCGGCCGGAGGGGAGCTGGCCGCGGCCGTGTCACGCGGTGGCGGGCTCGGCCTGCTGGGCTCCGGCAACGCCGATCCCGAGTGGCTGGCACGCGAGGCCCCGATCGTCGCCGGGCAGGGACGGCCGTGGGGTGTCGGCTTCCTGACCTGGGGAATCGACGTCCTGGGCGTGAAACGGGCGCTGGAGTACGAGCCCCACGCGGTGATGTTCTCGTTCGGGGACCCGCGCCCCTTCGCGGACGCCGTCCACGACGCGGGCAGGACCCTGGTCATCCAGGTCACGGACATGGACGAGGCGCGCCAGGCCCTCGACGCGGGCGCGGACGTCATCGTCGCGCAGGGCACGGACGCGGGCGGCCACGGAGCCCGGAACGGACGGGGAACGCTGCCGTTCGTCCCCGCCGTGCTCGACCTCGTCCACCAGGCCCAGGCGCAGGTGCCGGTGCTCGCGGCCGGGGGCATCGCCGACGGACGGGGGCTGGCCGCCGCCCTCGCGCTCGGCGCGGACGGAGCCCTCATCGGAACCCGCTTCCAAGCGGCGCGCGAAGCCCTCATCGCCCCGGACGTCCAGAACGCCATCGTCGCCGGACGCGCCGAGGACACCGTCCGCAGCGGCGCGCTCGACAGGCTCCGCCGCTCGCCCTGGCCGTCCCGTTACACGGCCCGCACGCTCGCGCATCCCCACCTCGACCGGCATCGCGGGCGCGCCGAGGACGAGATCGCCCGAGACCGGCAGGCCCAACGCGACTACCAGCGCGACCTGGAACGAGGGACCATCCCCGAACTGCCCGTCTGGGCGGGGGAGGGCGTCGACCTCATCCACGACGTCCCGTCCGCCGAGGATCTCGTCAGGACGATCGCCGCCGAGGCCGAAGCCGCCCTCATCCGAGCCACGCGTGGCCTCCGGGACAGAATGGAAAGATGAAAGACGCTCTGCTTCCTCGCTCACTGGCCAGGTTCAACCGGATCGTCACCAACCCGATCCAGGGGATCTGGGCTCCCTACCTGCCGCCCTACGCGGTGATCGTGCACCTCGGACGGAAGTCCGGCCGCGAGTACCGGACGCCCGTGGTCGCCTTCCGCCACGGCGACCAGCTGATCGTCGGCCTCGCCTACGGGGCCGACAGCGACTGGGTCCGCAACGTCCTCGCGGCGGGTCACGCCGGAGTCGAACGGCTCGGGCGCCTCCGGCGCATCGACAACCCCCGGGTGCTCGACGCCGACACCCCACCCGACCAGCTACCGGGCATGGCGCGCCACCTCGTCCGGCGCATGGACGTCCTGGTCGCCGACATCCGGCGGGACTAGGACGAAGGAGGCCCGAACATCGGCCTGATCCCGGCGACGATCTGCCGGATCATCGGACGCTGCTCGGCGGGCGTCCGCCCGCGCAGGTTCAGGACGGGGTCGATGCCGTCGTAGTACGGGGCCAGGGCCAGGAACGGCAGCGTCATCAGCAGGAAGGACGCGAGGACCTCGACGTCCGCGTCCGGATGGATGTCGCCGCGTTCCTTCCACAGCTTCAGCGCCGGGTCGATGACCTGGAGGTAGTGCTGGTTCGCGGTCTCGCGGATCACCGACCGGACGCCGTTGTCGAGCTCGAAGTTCGTCGCCGCCGTGATGCCGCGTTCCAGGGGATGGTCGGCGTAGAACTCCGACCACTCGCACAGCGTGTCGAACAGCCAGCCGTCGAAGGGCTGGTCGAAGTCCAGGCGGGCGATCCGCCGTTCCATCTCCTCGCGGATCCGCCGGGACGCCTCGTCGCACACGAACGCGAAGAACTCCAGCTTGTCGCTGAAGTACTGGAACAGCGAGCCCTTCGCGATGCCCGCCTCGCGCGCGATGGTGTTCAGGCTGCCGGTCGAGTAGCCGTGCTCGCCGAACTCGCGCATCGCCGCTTCGAGCACACGCTCACGCTTGGCGACGTTCAGGCGGAACCAGGTGGAAGTCGGCATCGGCCGTCGGCTCTCCGAAATGATCACAGGGGGTGTCAGAGTCGGTGACGCGACGGTCAGCGTAACCGTCCCGCCACGTCTTCTACACCCGATCCCCGATCTTCCGCAGGCCCTTGTCCACAAGGGTTTGCGCGCGTTCCCGCCCCCCTCCGGGCCCGTCGCTCGCGTCGCCGCAGGTAGACGCCCTGCCAGCCGCAGGCGAGCCGTCCGCGATCAGTCCGCGAGGCGGATGAGGATGCGCAGGACCTCGTCGATGATCTCGGACGCGTCGGACGCCGAGTCCGCCAGCGCGATCTCCCGCCCGGCCTCGCCGATCACCGTCGTCAGCACCATGCTGAGCACCGACGTCGCGCGGTCGCCGCCGTCCTCGCGGCGGAGCAGCAGCCGCGTGTTGCGCTCGATCCAGCGCTGCGCCCGGCTCCGCCGCATCAGCGAGAACCCGGACGGCCCCTCACCGGCGTGGAACAGCCGCGCGGCCGACCGGCGCTCCCAGCACGTCTCCAGGTACGCCCGAGCCCCCGCGACGAACTGCGCGATCGGGTCGTCCTCCCCGGACGAGCGCGCGTCCGCGACGGCCTCGGCGGCGCGGGTCTCCTGCTCGCCGGACAGCTCCTCGTACAGCGCCAGGTACAGCCCGGACTTGCCCCCGTAGTGGTGGTACAGGCTTCCGACGCTGATCCCGGACCGTTCGACGATCTCGGCGATGCCCGCGTCCGCGTAGCCGCGGTCGGCGAACACCTCCTGCGCGGCGTCCAGCAACGCGCGCCGGGTGGCGTCCGCGCGCGCCCACTGACGGGACACCGGCGCCCCACCGTTCTGCATCGTCCGATGGTCTCAGTACCAGTGGTGCGCCGACCACCACGACCAGGCTCCACAGGGGTCGTGATACCGAGCCTTGATGTAGGCAAGACCCCAGGCGATCTGCGTGGGGGAGCTGTTCTTCCAGTCCGGGCCCGCGTCGGCGAGCTTGCTCGCGGGCAGCGCCTGCGGGATCCCGTACGCGCCGCTGGACGGGTTGGTGGCGTGCTCGTCCCAGCTGGACTCGTGGTCCCACAGGGTCTCGAGCGAGTCCCAGCAGCGGCCCCAGCCCTTCATGGCGCTCATCTTCCTGCCCCACGCCTTGTTCTGCCTGGCGCTGGGGTTGGACTTGGCGAGCCGTTCGCGCTCCTGCTGCATCCTGAGCTGCTCGCGCGCCTTGGCGTCCCGCTTGGCCTTCTCCCGGAGCGCCTTCAGCCGCCGCTGCTGCTCCTCGTAGGCGTTCTTCTTCGCCTGCGCGATCACCCCGGCCGCGACCGGGTCCATGCTGGACGACGAGAGCCTCGCGAGCATGTCGTTGGTCGAGAACATGCCGCCGTCGGCGGCCTTCGGCGGCTCGCCCGGCCCCATCCACTTCGGGATGACCCACACCATCGCCACGAGCATCGCGACGATGCCGACGATCGTGATCGTCACGTTGTGGGTGAGGAAGCGCCAGGTCTTGCGCACCTTGCCGGGCGGACGCTCCCACGGGTTCTCGTCCAGGAACTCCGCCGGATACTCGTCCGGGCGTTCCGCGGAACGGGCGCGGGAGCGCTTCGGGGAGCGTCCGGACGAGCGCCGCTTGCCACGGCGCGGGGGCCGTGACGACGACGGCGGGGGACTCGTTCGGGTCGGTGCCATGCCCATACCTTGCCGCAAGCTCGGAGCGGGTCGTCCGTCAATCCCCTGGTACGACGCCCTGTGTCGTCACCCTCACACCTCGCGGACGGCCCTCGCGACCCCTCCGGATCCCCGGCGGGAGGGGGCTCAGATCTCCAGGTCCCCGGCCGCGAGCCGCGCGGGCTGGAGCGACTCGAACAGCGGACGGTGCAGCCCGGCGAGTCGCCCCAGCGGGCCGTCCGGCGACTCGAGCGCGACGTTCACCCGGCCCGCGAGGTCGCGTCCGGACGGGGTGATGAGGACGAGGGTGGCGCGCCGGTCGCGGGGGTGCCGGGAGCGGGAGACCAGGCCGTCGGCCTCCAGCTGGTCGACGGTCAGCTTCACCGAGGTCGGGTGCAGCATCAGCAGGCGGCCGAGGGTGCTGAGCCGGGCCCGTCCCTCGGACGTCAGCGCCAGCGTGGTCAGCACGAAGAACCCGGTGCGGCTCAGCCCGGACTTCTCCAGCTCGCCGTCCAGCGCCTTCTTGATCAGCTGGTAGAGGCGTCCGACGGAGGCGATGGCCATGAACGGCCACGGCTGGCCGGGGAGCCCCTGGCCGTCCCAGCGGTCGTGGATCCCGGTCACCAGCGGATCTTCCGGAAGGTCGGCCGACCGGCCCGCGGAACCGTCGAGGTCTTGGTGCACCAGCAGATCCTAGCCCTGGACACCCCCGGAAGTAAGTACTCGCTTCTTAGACCTTTCTCCAATAGAGTGCTCCAGATCACAGGCGGTGCCGGTGTGTCCATGTGATGCTGCTGCCACCTGTGTGCTCTGCCCAGCTCGACCGGAACCATCAAGCTCGACCGGACCACCCTGTGCTCCATCGGACGGGACCCCGCCGCCCGAACACCCCAGGAGGCACGAATGCTCCGTCGCCCCGGCCCCCCGGGGGCGAGATGGCCCTGAGCCTCACCGCCGTGCCGGATCTCGCCCGCCGCCGCGCCGCCCGCGCGCTGGACGAGACCGGCCTGCTGTGCGTCACGTTCCTCGAAGGCCTCCGCCGCACCTGGGACGTGCGCCAGTGGTGGGGCGAGTTCATCGAGCAGTGCTGGTTCCTCGCGCGGGTCACCTCGATCCCCGTCATGCTCATCGCGATCCCGCTCGGCGCGACGATCTCGCTGCAGGTCGGGGACATCGCCCGGCAGCTCGGCGCCGCGTCCGCGACCGGGGCGCTGCTGATCGCCGCGATGGTCCAGCAGGTCGCGCCGCTCGCCGCCGCGCTGCTGGTGTCCGGCGTCGGCGGCTCGGCCATCACCTCCGACATGGGCGCCCGCAACATCCGCGACGAACTCGCGGCCATGGAGGTCATGGGCATCAACCCGATTCACCGCCTGGTCACCCCCAGGCTGTGGGCGGCCAGCACGGTGGCGGTCCTGCTCGCCTCGGTGGTCATCGTCGCCGGGACGCTGGGCGGCTACTACTTCAACGTCATCCAGCAGGGCGTCAGCCCCGGCGCGTTCTTCGACGGCGCGACGACGCTCCTGCAGTTCCCGGACCTGATGATCACCCTGTTCAAGGCGTGGGTGTTCGGGTTCATCGCCGCCGCGGTCGCCTGCTACATGGGCATGAACTGCGACTACGGCCCGGTCGGCGTGGGACGGGCGGTGAACCGGGCGGTCGTGGTCACCTCGATCGTGGTGTTCGCCTCCAACTACGTCCTCACCACGCTCTACCAGGTCCTGTTCCCCCCGAGGTTCTGAATGGTCGCCATCTCCCCGGTACGCCGGATCGGCCGCGCGGTGCGCGGCCGGACGGCCGGCCTGGCCGCCTCGTTCAACCTGCCGGTCTTCCTCGGCCGGGTGCTGTACGGGCTGCTGTTCGACATCATCCTCAAACGCAAGTACGGCCGGACGCTCGCCAAGCAGGTCAGCGACATCACCGTCGGCGTCGGCGCGCTGGTGATCGGCGGCGGCATGATCTTCGTGATCGCGACGATGTCCCTCGCGACCGGCGCGATCGTCGGCCAGCAGGGCTACCCCGGGCTGGAACGCATCGGCGCGGAGGCGTTCACCGGACTGGTCGCGTCCTACTCCAACGTCCGCGAGGTGACCCCGATCATCGCCGGGGTCGCGCTGGTCGCGCAGGTCGGGACGAGCTTCACCGCCGAGATCGGCGCGATGCGGATCTCCGAGGAGATCGACGCGCTGGAGGTCATGGGCATCAACTCGCTGGTCTACCTCGTGTGCACGCGCGTGGCGGCCGGCGTCATCGCCCTGGTGCCGCTCTACCTGGTCTCGCTGTTCATGGCCTTCTGGGCGACGAGGTTCATCTCGGTCTCCGTCTACGGCCTGTCACCCGGCATCTACGACTACTACTTCCACCTGTACCTGCCGCCGATCGACGTGTTCTACAGCGTGGTCAAGGTGGCGATCTTCGCGTTCATCGTGATGTTCGTCCACTGCTACCGCGGGTACTACGCGGCGGGCGGACCGGTGGGCGTGGGCGTCGCGGCCGGACGCGCGATCCGGGAGTCCACGATCCTCATGATCCTGATGAACCTCCTGCTCAGCTACATCTTCTGGGGTCACGGCGGCACGGTGAGGCTGACCGGATGAGCGACGAGACCCTCTCCGGGAGGACCCGGACGATGTTCGGCGTCGCGGGCGCGGGCGCGCTCGCCGCCGCGGTCGCCGCGCTGGTGCTGGGCGCGACGCCGTCCAACGGCGGCTCGACCTACTTCACCGCCCGGTTCCACCGCGCGGGCCAGGGCCTGGACCCCGGCAAGTCGGACGTGAAGATCCGCGGGATCACGGTCGGGACCGTCCAGAAGGTGAAACTCGACCGGGACGGCCGGGTGAGCGTCCGGATGCGCGTCGACAAGGGCGTGAGACTGGCGCAGGGGACGACCGCGCGGATCGAGCCCGTGTCGGTGTTCGGCCCGAAGGACCTCGTCCTCGACCTCGGCAAGAACGAGACCACCGGCCCGTACCTGAAGAACAACGCCGACCTCGGCCAGGGCAGGGACCCGGTCGAGCTGTCCGACACCGCGTGGCCCGCCTACAAGCTCACCAAGGCCATCAACCCGGACGAACTGGCCACGATCCTGCGCACCTTCTCCGCCGGGCTGGACGGCCAGGGCCCCGCCCTCCGCCGAGCGCTCTCGAACGGCGCGAAGGTCATCGACGCGACCGACCAGGACAAGGCCCAGCTCAAGACCATCATGGACAACGTCGCCGGGCTCGCCCCCACGCTCGCCTCGCGCGGCGGGACGGTCAACCAGATCGTCGGCGACGTCAACCGCATCTCACCCGTCATCTACGACCGTCCGGACAAGATCAACCAGATCCTGGACGGCACGAGCGAGCTCACCGGACGCGTCGGGGACTCGCTCCGCGACCACGGCGGCAACATCGGGAACATCATCGACGGCGCGGGCGACGCCGCGCGCGTCGTGCACGGCCAGCAGAGGAACATCCCGGTGCTGCTGGACGACCTGAACGGCTTCTTCACCCTGCTCGTGAAGGTCATCAAGGTGCCCGGCCCGAAGGGCACGATGATCGCCAACGTGGTCGGCCCGCTGCCGCTCGACCTCTGCAAGGTGTTCATCGACGTCTGCCCCGTCGCGCCGAAGACCACGGTGTTCGACCAGAAGGCCAACGTGGACCAGAAGAACGACGGGCTGAGGCGGGTGATGCGCAAGTGAGCCCCCGCCTCGCCCTCCGCCGGAAGGCCGCGCGCGGCCCCGACTACGCGACCACCGCCAAGTTCCTGGTCTTCGTCGTCGTCACCGGGATGCTGACGTTCTTCATCGGCCAGCAGATCCTCGGCACCAGCTTCAACGACCGGTACCGGCTGACCGCCGAGTTCGACGACGTCACCGGCCTGCTCACCGGCGACCAGGTGAAGGTCGCGGGCACCCCGGTCGGCCAGGTCAGGAGCATCAAGGTCAGGCAGGGCCGCGCCGTCGTCGGGATGGCCGTCGACAAGGACGTCAAGCTCCCCGACGACTCGACCGCCGCGATCCGCTGGCGCAACGTCCTCGGCCAGCGCGTGGTCTACCTCGAACCCGGGCAGAGCCGGACGATGCTGCACGGCGGCGCGCGCGTCCCGCACACCCGCTCGGTCGTCGATCTCGGCGAGCTCGTCAACGCCGTTCAGCCGCTGGTCAACAACCTCGACCCGAACCAGCTGAACCGGATCCTGTTCGCGCTCTCGCAGGCCCTCGACGGCAACGAGACCGCGATCAACACCATGATCACCAACCTGGACGGCCTGCTGCGGACCTTCGGCTCCCGCAGGCAGACGATCCAGCAGATGATCAAGGACTACTCGGCCGTCACCGACGCCGTGGCCGTCCGGGACAAGCAGATCGCCAGGAGCGTCGACAACCTGCGCGACCTGGCGAAGGTGTTCGCCGACAACAAGAAGGTGCTGGAGAACGCCGTCGTCCAGGTGTCCGGCGTGACCACCAACCTCAACGCGGTGCTCGGCGGGAACGACGCCCAGCTCGCGCGGATCATCGACAACCTCGGCAAGTTCAGCGACACGTTCCGGATCAACGTGGACCAGCTCGAGAAGATGGTGCAGACGCTGCCGCTCCCGCTCCGGCAGCTCTTCGCCACCACCAACGGCGGCCACTTCCTCCGCACCGACGTCATGTGCCTGAACCTCGTCGAGGGGCCGTGCCCGTTCCCGATGCGGCTGCCGAACGAACCCGGGAACGACGGGCCCTCGAAGCAGGACCTCGCCAAGCTCAAGTCGATCCTCAACGGGGGGCGGTGACGCATGCCGCTGTTCCCCTCGCTGCGCGACGTCAACCAGAAGCTCGTCGCCGTGGGCACCCTCGCCGTGATCGGCGCGGGCTGCGTGTTCGCGTTCGCCGTCGGGCAGCTGCACCTGTTCGACCAGGGCTACTCGATGAGCGGCGTCTTCGCCGACACCGCGGGCGTCAAGAAGGGACAGGACGTCCGGGTCGCGGGCGTCAAGGCGGGCCGGGTCACGGGCGTCCACCCGGACTTCAGGACCGGCACGGTCATCGTGTCGTGGCACATGAACAAGGGCATCGACCTCGGCCCCGACACCCGCGCCGCGATCGAGACGACCACCCTGCTCGGCGGACGCTACATCCGACTGAGCGGCCC
Source organism: Actinomadura oligospora ATCC 43269 (assembly GCF_000518265.1). GTDB lineage: Bacteria > Actinomycetota > Actinomycetes > Streptosporangiales > Streptosporangiaceae > Spirillospora > Spirillospora oligospora. Next base: position 762,175 of record NZ_KI912410.1, read on the forward strand.
GGTCGCGCACCCCTACATGTCCAGCCTGTCCACGTCGCGGCGGCGCATCCCGCTCGACCGCACCAGGGTCCCCTACACCGTCCCGGACGCGCTGCAGGGCGCGAACAACATCATCGGGAAGCTGGACGAGAGGTCCATCGACAAGCTGCTCACCGAGATGTCGAAGATCAAGTCCCCGAACGCGGCGAAGCTGAACGAGATGCTCCGCAACGTCCAGTCGCTGTCGCGGGCGCTGAACGACTCCTACCCCGAGGTCGAGAAGCTGCTCCAGGGCTCCAAGACGATCACCGCGACGCTCGCCGCCAAGGAAGGGCGGCTCAGGGAGATCATCGACAACAGCCGGATCCTGCTGCGCGTCCTGATCGAACGCCGCGACCAGCTCGCGTCCACGATCGGGCAGGGCAGCCGGACCGTCCGGACGCTGTCGAACACGATCTCCCGCAACCAGCGGCAGCTCGACACCCTCCTCGACAACCTGCACCTGCTGACGACCCGGCTCGCGCCGAACATGGACGTCCTCAACACCGACCTCTCCCTGCTCGGCCCGACCTTCGAGGGCGTGTCCAACGTGCGCGGGAACGGCAAGTGGATCGAGGGCGTGCTGACCGGTCTCGGCCCGCTCCAGCCCGACGGCCCGATCTCCACCCCGATCAAACCGCCCGGCGGGAAGACCGCCGACCAGACCGGCGCGCACGGGGGAGGCAACTGATGACCACCCGCCACAAACGCGCGCGCGACGGCCGCCACAAACGCGCGCGCGACGGCCGCAGCAAGCGCGCGCTCGCCGGAATCGGCCTCGCGCTGGCGACCGTCCTCGGCGGCTGCTCGCTCTCCCCGACCGGGGGCGGCGGGGACCGCGAGATGACCGTCTACCTGCCGAAGGCCCGCTCCTTCTACAAGGAGTCCAAGGTCAAGGTCATGGGCGCGGACGTCGGGTCGGTCGACTCGGTCCAGACCGACGGCGACCGCATCAGGGTCCGCTTCCACATCTCCAGGGACGTGCCGTTGCCGAAGGGCGTCCAGGCGGCGATCGTCCCGCTGAACCTCGTGGGGGAGCGGAACCTCGTCCTGCACCCCGCGTGGAAGCCGGGCGACCCGAAGGAGACCTCCGACACCATCCCGATCGAGCGGACGAGCGTCCCGGTCGAGGTGGACGACGCGCTGAACTCCTTCACCAACCTCGCCAGGGCGCTCGACCCGACCAAGGTGCAGCCCGCGCTCGACCAGACCGCGAACTCCTTCAACGGCAACGGCAGGACGTTCAACGCGACGCTCGAGGAGAGCGCCCGGCTCGTCCAGAACGTCGCGGGCCAGGACAAGAACCTCATCGCCGTCGCGAGCAACCTGCACCGGCTCGCCGGGGTCGTCCGGGGCCGCGAGCAGGTCCTCGGCGAGGTGATCCAGGACTTCAGCACCGCCAGCCGCGTCCTCGCCGGGGAACGCGGCGAGATCCAGGACCTCGTCCACGGCCTCGTCGACCTCTCCCGCAACGGCCAGAGGCTGCTCGACAAGTACAAGGGACAGCTGCCGGACGACCTGGCCGTCCTCACCCGCGTCGCGCTGATCCTCAAGGGCAACGCGGCCCGCCTCGCCCAGCTCGTCAAGGCGCTCCCGAGCCTGAGCGGCGCGCTCATCGACGGCTACAACCCGAAGAACAAGTCGCTGCAGATCCGGGTCGCCACCGACGCCTTCCTCCGGACGTGGCTCAAGTCGATCCTGCGTGACGACAACGTCGGCTGCCCGCTCCCCAAGCCGAACTCCAACTGCCCGTGGCCGGGCTCGGGCGACATCACCGGAGGCCACTGATGCGCGGACGGACGCTCGCGGCCCTGCTCCTCACCCTCACCCTGGCGCTGACCGGCTGCTCGTTCCAGACCTTCGGCGCGCCCAAGGGCAAGGTGCACCTCACCGCGGACTTCGACGACGCGCAGGGCCTGGTCGCCGGGCACGGCGTCCAGATGTCGGACGTCAAGATCGGCACGGTGCTGTCGGTCAGGCGCGACGGCTACAAGGCCAAGGTCACCATGGCGATCATGGACAGGTACCGGCTCCCGCAGGGGACCAGGGCCGAGATCAAGGTGACCTCGCTGCTCGGCGAGAACTACGTGGACATGATCCTGCCGCCCGGCGGCAGCATGGACCAGGGCCCCTACCTCGCCAACGGGGCCCGCATCGAGGACGCCACCGTCCAGCCCGCGTTCGAGCAGGTCGTCGGCCAGACCGGCCCCCTGCTGAAGTCCCTCGCGGGCAACGACATCTCGACCATCGTCAACGCGGGCGCCACGGCCCTGGACGGCCAGGGCCACAAGCTCAACAAGACCGTCAGGCAGACCTCCGACCTGGTGAAACTGTTCGCCGACCAGCGCGCCGAGCTCGGCGAGTCCATCGACCAGTTCGCCCGGCTCGGCCGCTCGCTCGCGGCGGGCAAGGACGCCCTGAACCGCGCCCCCGGCGAGATCGCCAAGACCACCGACCTGCTCAACGAGGACAAGGACAAGATCCTCAAGACGGTCGACCGGCTCGGCTACGCCGCCGCCGAACTCAACGACAAGGTCCTCGCCGGACGTGTCGCCACCTTCCGCCGCCTGCTGAACGACGTCGACCCGATCATCGCCGAGCTCGGCAGCGAGCGCACCCGCCTCACCAACCTCGTCAACGGCCTGGTCTCCTTCGAGCAGAAACTGCCCCTGGCCAGCTACGACGGCAACCTGATGATGTACCCCGTCCTCCGCCTCGTCTGGCCGGACGGCACCCCCGTCCTCCCCGGCCTGGGCGGCTCCGGCGGCTCCGGCTCGGGCGGCGGCAAGAAGAAGGGCGCGAAGAACACCAGCGCCCTCCCGCCCAAGGTCCGCGACGCGTTCCCCAACCTCGACTCCCTCCTGGAGCCGCCGCGATGAACAGGCGAATCGCGATCAACCTCGGGGTGTTCGCCGCCCTCGCGGTGGTCATGACGGTGTGGGCGTTCACCAACGTCGTCCGGTTCGACGCGATCGAACGGCCGTACCACCTGACCGTGGAGTTCGAGTCGTCGCCCGGTCTGCACCCGAACTTCGAGGTCGACTACCTCGGGCTGCGCGTCGGGCACATCCAGCAGGTGAGGCTCGCCAAGGACCGCGTGGTCGTGAGGCTCGGGATCGACCGGGGCGTGAAGATCCCGCAGGGCGCGACGGCCGCCGCGGCGCGCAAGTCGGCGGTCGGGGAGCCGGTGGTCGAGCTGACGCCCGCGCCCGGCATGGGACACGCGCCGCCGATGCGTCCGGGCACGGTCATCCCGAAGGAGAAGACGACCGTCCCGCCGAAGTACAGCGACCTGTTCGCGGCCGTCCTGCAGACGCTCAAGTCGATCAAGCCCGAGGACGCGAAGATCATCACGCACGAGCTGGCCGCCGGCTGGTCCGGACGGCAGGACTCGCTGCGCCAGATCATCCAGGGCGGCGACCAGCTCGCCGGGACGTTCGCCCAGAACACCCAGATGCTGGACGGCCTGGTCAGGGACCTCAGCCGTGTCTCGACCGTCCTCAACCAGAACCGGAACGCGCTCGGCGAGGGCGTCGACAACCTCGCGTCCCTGACCGGCGCGCTCAGCCAGGTGCGCGGCGAGCTCGCCGAACTGCGCGACCGCGGGCCCGGGCTGCTCGACTCGGTCAACACCCTGCTCGACAAGAGCGGCGACGACCTCGACTGCATGGTCGACAACCTCGGGACGCTGCACCTCAAGCGGTACGACCCGGCGATCCTCACCCACCTCGGGCAGATCTTCCAGCAGGCCCCCGCGCTCGGGAGGGTGCTGAACGGCATCATCGGCGAGCACCAGGGCCAGACGGTGCTGAACGTGGCGTTCATGTTCACGCTGAAGACCCAGGCCGCGCTGGAGTACAAGTACCCGATGCCGCAGCCGCAGGTGACGACCCCGCCGACCTGCCCCGGCGGACGTGTGCCCGGAGCCGTCCCGCAGAAGCCCTACAAGGGCAAGAACACGGGGGACACGCTTCCCGTCCACGATCCGGCGCTCGACCGCCCGAGGGACATCAACGCCAGGAACGCCGCGGGCAGCGGCGGGAACCCTTCATCCGGGCCTCCGGCTTGGCTAGTGTACGTCCCCCCGGTTGTCGCCTTGATGGTGTTGGTCAGGGTGATGATGGGCTCGGTGCCTGTGATGTCCCGCCTGTCCCGCCTGCCCCGGCCACGTCGCCGCCGCAGGAAGTGAGTCGATAGTCCCGCGAGGAGAGTGCTCCAAGTGACTGCCAAGACCACCCGGAACACCGGTAAGGACGACGCCGCGGAAGAGGCCGCGCTGTCCGCTACCGCGGAGGGTGTGCTGTCCGCTACCACGGAGGGTGTGTCGTCCGGGGCCGCGGAGGTGGTCGCCGAGGACGATCTCGAGGCCGGGCGGGCCCGGGAGGAGACCAGGACCAAGGCCCCGGCGAAGAAGAAGCGGCGCGTCCGCGTCATCGAGGTCATCGAGGACGACGACGACCTGGACGAGGTGCTGGAGGCCATCGAGTCCGGCGAACTCCTCGAGGAGGAGCCCGAACCCGAGCCGACGCCGGAGAAGCCCGCCGCGAAGCAGTCCAAGCCGAAGTCCATCCTGGCCGACGAAGAAAAGGCCGCCGAGCCCGAGGCGAAGGCCGTCGTCCAGAAGGCGTCCTCGGGCGGCGGCGCGATCGATCTCGACGCGGCCTCCGGCTCCAGCGGGTTCTCGATGAGCCGCAACGCCGCGATCGTGACCGTGGTCGTCGTCGCGCTGCTGGCCAGCCTCGGCATCTGGCAGTGGACGAGCGCGTCGAAGCTGTCGGGCGACGAGCACGCGCGCGACGACGTCGGGAAGGCCGCCGCCGCGTACGGGGACGCGGTGTTCACCTACAACTCGTCCAACTACCAGGGGCAGATGGACAAGGTCCAGAAGATGCTCGCGGGGGACCTGCTCGACCTCTACAAGCGGTGCACCGTGCCGAACCTGGGCGACAACTTCAAGTCCAACCCGGGGCTGTCGCTGACGTCCCGGACGAGCAAGGTGTTCGTCGGCGACGTGGACGGCAAGTTCGCGACCGCGACGATCGCGACCGACATCACCGTGCAGAGCAGCCAGGGCTCGACGTCCGCCCCGGCGAGCCTGATCCGCCTGTCGCTGGCGAAGAGCGGCGGCGGGTGGAAGGTGACGCAGCAGTTCCCGTCCGGGGTGAACCAGCAGAGCAACGACTGCTCCGGCTCGAACCAGATCCCGGTCAGCCCGAACGGTCAGAACGGGCAGCCCGGCACGGGCAAGCCGTCCTCCACTCCGTCGGCGAAGCCGAGCAACTGACGCGGCGGCGGGCCCGGACGGATCCGGGCCCGCGTCCCGCTACGGCTTGATGAGGACGGGCCGGTCGCAGGTCCGGCGCACGGGATAGCAGGCCGAACTGATCCCGCTCAGATCGAAGCTGTACAGCGAGACCAGCGCGACGTTCGGCGCGGTCACCTTCAGGGTGACGGTCCGCTTCCTGGTGGTGTCGCAGTAGAAGGTCCGGACGGTCCGCTCCTTCGACCGTCCGCCGACGACGTACGCGAACACGTGGCAGCCGTCCGCGGCGACCTCCGTGGTCGTGAACACCGCGCGGTCCGCGTACCAGGACACGGTGCCCTTCATCGACGACCTGCCGTACGGAACGCTGTACCGGCTGACCTTCACAGCAGCGACGGCGGGGGAGACGGCGATGGCGGGGGCAACGGCGATGGCGGGGGAGGCGAGGGTGGCGGCGAGGCCGACCGAGGCGGCGGCGGCCGAGGCGAGGACGGCGGGGTGACCCCAGGCACGCATGGGTGCTCCCGAGATGGTTGGGGACTACGGGAGCACGAGCCTAGGTAGCCCCGCGCGCGCTGATCAACTTGTCCGTCCGGAACCTGTGAAGGTCAGGTGGAGCGGTCAGGAAGCGACGACCGCCGGCCGTCCGCCCTGAGGGGTGGAGGCAGGGCGGGCGGACGACGGGCGAGGGGCGGTCGAGGGGGCAGCGTGGCCAGGGGTGCGGCGGACGGTCAGAGGTAGCGGGCGGCGGCCTTCTCGGCGGGGGCGTCCGCGCCGGTGACGCCGTCCGGGCCCTTCGGGACGCCGTCGTCGATCGTCTCGGGGCAGTTGATCGTGACGCGGTGCATCTTGCGGCGCTGGGTGTAGTCGGCGACCGCGTAGTGCTGGGTGGGACGGTTGTCCCAGAACGCCAGCGTCCCGACCCGCCACTTCAGCCTGACCTGGAACTGCGGGTCCCGGACGGCGTCGAACAGCAGCGGCAGCAGCGCCTCGTTCTCACGCCGCGACAGCCCGATCAGCCGCGTCACCGACGACCGGTTCACGTACAGGGCCTTGCGCCCGGTCTCCGGATGGATGCGCACGACCGGGTGGACGGACGGCGGGTTCTTCTCCTGCATGGCGCGCAGGTCCATGCGGTGGCCCTTGTCGATGGCCTTGCTGACCGACATCGTCAGGTCGTGCTCGGCGTACAGGTCGTCGCAGAGCCGCCGCAGCCAGGGCGCGAGTGAGTCGTAGGCCATGTACATGTTGGCCCACAGCGTGTCGCCGCCGACGTCGGGCAGCATCACCGCGCGCAGCAGCGACCCCATCGGCGGCACCTTCATGAAGGTGTTGTCGCTGTGCCACTGGTCGCCGCCCTCGCCCTTGGGGTCGGTCTGGTCCAGGATGTGGACGGCGCTTCCGGAGGTGTCCATCGGCGGCATGTTCGCCGTGCCGAACTGCTTGGCGAACGCGACGTGCTCCTCGTCGGAGATGTGCTGCTCGCGGAAGAACAGCACCATGTGCTTCAGCAGCCCGTCCCGCAGGGTCTGGATCTGCTCCTCGTCCAGGGGCTTGCCGATGTCGACGCCGCTCACCTCGGCGCCGATGTTCGCGGTCATGGGCTGGAACTCGATCATGTCCTGGTGCCTCCATCGGGGGGTGCGGACGGCGGCCGGGGTGCGGCGGCGCTCGCGAAGCCAAGCAATCGCTAGGTTGACTTTAACCGATGGAGGCGGACGCCTGTCCAGGGGCGACCGGGGACGGGCCCGGCAGGATCAGCGGGAGTAGTGCTCCACGACGAGCTGCTCGTCGCACACGATCGGGACCTCGGCGCGCTCGGGCAGCCGCGAGAGCCGCGCGGTCAGCGCGTCGTGCACGACCTCCATATAGGCCGGGACGTGCTCGGCGTGCGCGCCCGCCGCCGCGACCTGGAAGGGCTCCATCGAACGGCTGCGCTCGGCGATCTGGATCACGTCGCCGGGGCGGAGCTGGAACGACGGCCGGTCCACCCGGCGGCCGTTGACCAGGACGTGACGGTGCACCACGAACTGCCGCGCCTGGTAGATCGTCCGGGCGAAACCGGCGCGCAGGACCATCGCGTCCAGCCGGCGCTCCAGGTCGACGATCAGGGCCTCGCCGGTCTTGGCGTCCTTGACCTTGGACGCCTTGGCGAAGGCGTTGCGGAGCTGGGTCTCGCGGATGTTGTACTGCGCGCGCAGCCGCTGCTTCTCGCGCAGCCGGATCTTGTAGTCGGACTCGTTCTTGCGGCCCCGCCCGTGCATGCCCGGCGGATAGGGACGCGCCTCGAAGTACTTCACGGCCTTCGGTGTGAGCGGCAGGCCGAGAGCGCGGGACAGACGGACCTTCGGCCCGGTGTTGTTCACGGATTGACCTCCTTGCTGAGGACATGCTTACTTAGGTAAGCCTAACCTACATAGTCAAAGGAGGCCGTGATGCACGAGGCGAGCGCCGGCGCGCACGACGCGCACCCCGCCCAGGCCCCGCGCGACGCCGCCCAGGCACCCCGCGACGCCGCCCAGGCCCCGCGCGACGCCGCGCGGGACGCGCCCCACGACGCCCCCACGGCCGCCGAACGGGCCCGGACGGCCACCTACGGCATCGCGGGGGCGGTGCTCGTAGCGCCCGGCGTCCCCTACGACCCTGTGCCCGCGCACGCCACCGACGACAACGGTGCGCCGCTCCTCCTCATGCCCCGGAAGTCGCCCACCGTGGTGGCTCTCACGGGCGCCGACGACCTCCCCGCGACCCTGCGGATCAGCGACGTCGCCCCCGTCCCGCTCGCCGACCGGGTGCGCGGCCGGGCCTGGCTGCACGGCTGGGTCTCCGAACTCCCCGCGGGCGAGCGCCGCGCCGCCGCCGACCGCCTCGCCCGCCTCCACCCCCGCCCCGAGCTCCTCGACCTCGCCGCCGCCGGTGATCCGTCCGGCGCGGATCCGGACGGGGACGCGTCCGGCTGGACGATCCTGACCATGGACCTCGCCGAGATCGAGATCGCCGACGCCTGGGGCTCCGCGGACCTCGGCCCCGAGGAGTACCGGGACGCCCGCCCCGACCCGTTCGTCGCGGTCGAGGCGTCCCTGCTCGGGCACCTGGACGCCGCGCACCGCGCTGAGCTGGGACGACTCGTCCCCGGCGCGGAGCCCGGACGGGTCCGCCCGGTGGCGCTCGACCGGTACGGGCTGTGGCTGCGCGCGACGGACGGCGACCTCCGCGTGGGCTTCGGCGGCGCGGTCGGGGATGTCCACGGTCTGCGCCGCGCGTACCGGCGGCTGTTCGCGTCCGGCGCGTCCGGGCGCGTCAGGGGTTCGTGACCACGTATGTGGCGGAGGTCCGTACTCGGTACGTGGTCCCGCTGCGTAGGGATACGGGTTCGATGGCCGTGGAATCCCGGATGTAGGTGGGGGCCGGTACGAGGGATAGTTCTTTCACCGGCCGAGAGCGCCCCGCCCAACCGGGCACGGGCCCCGGCCGCCGGAGCTCCTTCGCGGGGTGGGAGTTCCGGTGGACGGACCCTCTCCTCCCGAGGTGGGCGGGCGCTCCGGCCGGGCAGTACGACTGGCGAAACCGACCAGGCGTGCGATCGTCGACCAGTGGGGTTCGGCGGCCGCCTCGGGGCGGGGCCGCCCGCACCGGGATCGGGGGCTCCCGGTGCGGCGAAAACGGGACGAACCGATCGGGGGATCGGGGCGTCCAACAGAACGACGCACCGCTTCGGGGGAAGCGGGGCGTCAGGCGGAGAGCGCGCCGGCTCGGGGGCCGGGGCGTTCGCGGGGGAGGCGTCCCGAGGGGGACCGGGACGCCCCGCATGACACGCCCTGGTCGGGGGACCGGGGCGGCACGGGGTGGCCGTGCCCCGGATCGGGGGATCCGGGGCCGCGGCGACAAGGCGGACGCACCCGGTCTCGGGGGACCGGGTGCGCCGTCCTGTGATCCCGATTGCCACAGAACAGGCTTCCCCCGTGCGCCGAGGAGGCGCGCGGGGGCTTAGACCTGCGCACCCCGGCCGGGGGGTCGGCCGGGGGCGCGGGGCACCCGAAGGCGGTGTGAACGGGCGCGCGCCCGTACCGCGCCAGGGTGCTCGATCGGGGGGCGCGGCGAAGGGTGGGGAGTCCCGGAGCCGCGCGGTGCGGCGGTCCTACGGAACGACCCCACGTTCCGAAGACGGTCCTGCCGAAGCCTTCACCTCGGGGAACGCCCATCGCGGGCCTCCCGGACGTCCATCGAGGCGTCCCGGGGACGCCCGCGCGGGAGCCGTCCCGGAGAACGCCCCGAAGGGCGCTCCCGCGGGACGGCCGCGTGAGGCGGTCCCCGGCCTGGTCACCCCCGCCGGGCCGTCAGAGGTAGAAGCCGGTCGCGGTGCCGTGGGCATCCGGGCCGTCGGCGGGGCGCGGCTCTCCCTTGCGGAGAGCCGCCAGCTCCGCCAGCGTCGCCCCGTCCGGGCCGATGGCCCTGCGGGCCGCGTCGTCCGCCTCGTCGCCGAGCCAGGCGACCGACTCGGCGCGTCCGAGCCGTCCGACCTCGATCTGGGCCAGGCAGCGCCCCGGACGGACGACCGCCGGGTGCAGTTGCGCCAGGTCCTCGTTCGTGGTGATCGCGACCAGCACGTCCCGGCCCTGGCCGAGCATGCCGTCGGTCAGGTTCAGCAGCCGGGACAGGCCCTGCCCGGCCGACTGCTTGGCCTCGCCGCGGATCAGCTCGTCGCAGTCCTCCAGGATGAGCAGCCGCCAGTCGCGCTCCTCGTCGTCGTCCTCGCCCATCGTCGCCTGGAACAGGTAGCTGGGCGAGGAGAACAGCACCTCCGGGTCGAGCACGCAGTCCGACCGGCACCAGTCCTTCCACGAGCGCGCGAGCGCCCGCAGCGCCGTCGTCTTGCCGGTGCCCGGCGGGCCGTGCAGCAGCAGGATCCGCCCGCTGATCTCGCCCGGCGTGAGCGCCATGACCCGGTCGAGCGCGGTCGCGACGCCCGCGGTGTAGTTGCGCCGGACGTCGCTCCACGGATCGGCCGTGATCGACCGCTCGGTGCGCTGCGGACCGTGCCGTCCGTGGTGCCAGAACCCCATCTCCACGTGCGTGTCGGCGGGCTTCGGCGGCTCGGTCGCGTCCCGGACGGTCTCGTCCAGGACGGACTCGGCGAGCGTCTCGTCCACCGCCGACACCGCGATGTACGCGGTGCCGTGCGACCACCGGTTCACCAGCAGCGTCCAGCCCTCGCCCACGGCGAGCACGGACTTCTTGTCCTTCTCCTGTGCCACCCGCAACAGCCGCGCGCCCTCGGGCAGCAGCGGCGCGTCCTTGCGGACGTCGTCCAGCCGCGTCGACCGCGACCAGGGCTGCTCCCCGGACGCGAACGGACGCAGCGACAGCACGTCCATCACGTCCGCGGGCGAGTTGCCGTCGTTGAGGTTCAGCACCACGGGCAGCGTGAGGTCGTCACCGGAGGCCGTGGCGACCTCCGGAACCTCGACCAGATGCAGGAACTCCCCGCGTCCCTCTCGTGATGCCGTCATGTCCTCGATGATCGGTAGCGGGGGCCGTTCGCGTCCAGCGATTTACTTCTCTTCCGTTTCATCCGACTTGGCGTCCGCGGGCTCGGACGTGACGTCCGCGGCTTCCGCCTTCGGCTCGGATTCGGCCTTGGGGGCGTCCGCCTGCTTCGGGGCGGCGGGGGTCTCCTTCGGCTCGGGGGCGGGCTTGGGCGCGGGGGCGGGGGCCTGCGCGGCCTGCTTCTCCTGCTCGGCGGCGGCGCGGGCCTCGCGGCGGGCGCGGCGCTCCTCGGCCTCCTGGGCGTCCAGCGCCTCGGCCTCCTCGGGGGTGGGCGCGGATCCGCCCAGGTAGGCGGGCTGCCACCAGGTCTCGGACTCGGAGGGGATGTCGGGGTACTCGCGCTGCGCCTTCTCCAGCAGCTCGGAGATCCGGGCGCGCAGGTCCTTGGTGACCTGGTCGTAGTCGTCGCCGCGCTTGGGGTACATCGGCTCGCCGATGAGGATGGTGACCGGGATGTTCCGCTGGAACAGCCGCTTCTTGCGGCCCTTGGTCCACATCCGCTGCGGACCCCAGATCGCGATCGGGATCAGCGGGACCTTGCCCGCGACGGCCATCCGGACGGCGCCGCTCTTGATGTCCTTGACGGTGAACGAGCGGCTGATCGTGGCCTCGGCGAACACGCCGACGATCTCGCCGCCCTTCAGCGCGGTGAGCGCCGCCTTGAAGGACGCGGCGCCCGCGTCCCGGTCGACCGGGATGTGGTGCATGCCGCGCATGAGCGGCCCGCCGATCTTGTGGTCAAAGATCTCACTTTTCGCCATGAATCGGGCAAGTCGCCCGGCGGGGTGGACGGCGAGCCCGGCGAAGATGAAGTCCAGGTAGCTGATGTGGTTGCTGACCAGAACCGCGCCCCCGGTGGGCGGGACGTGCTCGGTCCCCTCAAGACGGATCTTCAGGTTCAGGGCCCTGAACAGGCCGAGCGCCGCCTTGATCACCGGCGGGTACACGTATTCCGACATGCCTGCAACCTACCTTGCCCCCCGCCTCCGACTACCAAGATCACGTACGGTCGTGCCGGATGGATCGCGCGGGAGGGGCCGACTCTGAGAAGCTGTGTGGGACAGCGGTGGGCTCCGGTGAAGGGGGGTTGCGAGATGGACCCGGAGATGACCGGCGGCGGCCGGGCGGGCGCTCCGCGTGACGCGGCCTCCGACGTGCACGCCCTGATCCGCGATCTGCTCCCGGTGCTGGCGCCGAGCGCGTGGCTGGACGCCGCGACGTCGGAGATGGTGCTCACGATCGGGCACTCGCAGGCGCGCGCCTCCACCGCGACCGTCCTGGAGCGCTGCGTCGACCAGCCCCGCACCCGCTGGCCCAGCCTGGTGGACGAGTGGGTCCGCGAGGTCGGCGACCGCGCCTTCCGCGCCGTCGGCGAGATGGAGCTGTTCGGCGACGTCCGCGAACTGCTGCGGCTGCGGATCGTCCCGAAGCTCACGCCCCGCGACCGCGAGGGCCTGGTCGTCGTCCCGGCGGGCGACCACTTCGACGCCGTCGTGGTGATCGACCACCCGCGCTACGGCGGGCCGCTCACCCGCGACCGCGCCGGATTGCTCGGCCTGCGCCGCCTCGGCTACGTCATGACCAACACCCACGACCGCGAGCTGGCCGACGTCGAGGTCCGCGACCAGCCGCTGCTGCCCGGACGCGACGTCCGCGTGATCACCAAGCCCGGCAGCCGCTACGTGTCGGCCCTGCTCTCCGAGGTGCACCAGTTCCTGCCGTCCCCGAACGAGCACGGCGCCCTCGTCGGCGCCCCCAGCCACAACACGCTGCTGGTCTACCCGGTCACGACGCGGGCCGTCGAGGAGGTCCTGCCGGTCTTCGCCGACGTCGTCGCCGAGATGCACGCCGCCGCCGACGACCCCTGCGCCCCCGGCGTCTACTGGTCGCACGGCGAACGCCGCCTGACGCCCGTCCTCCAGACCCCGGGCGGCCCGGTCAACACCGAGTTCAAGGAGCTCCTGCGGACCCTGCCCGAGACCGGGGACTAGCCGAGCCGTGCCCCGTCGCGCCCGTCCGGGCGCCGGAGGCACGGCTCGTGAGGTTCGGGGGCAGGGCGGCTCAGTGGCTCAGCCCAAGGGGTCAGCGGCTCAGGGGATCTTCCAGTCGACGGGGGACGCGCCCTGCTCGGCGAGGAGCTGGTTGGCGCGGCTGAACGGGCGGGAGCCGAAGAAGCCGCCGTTCGCCGACATCGGGGACGGGTGGGCCGACTCGATGCACGGGACGCCGCCGAGGAGCGGGCGCAGGTTGCGGGCGTTGCGGCCCCACAGGATCGCGACGAGCGGGCCGCCCCGCGCGGCGAGGGCGCGGATGGCCTGCTCGGTGACCTCCTCCCAGCCCTTGCCGCTGTGCGAGTTGGGCCTGCCGGGCATCACGGTGAGGGCCCTGTTGAGCAGCAGGACGCCCTGCCGCGTCCAGGGCGTGAGGTCGCCGTTGGACGGCTGCGGCAGCCCGAGGTCGGTGTTGAGCTCGCGGTAGATGTTGATCAGCGAGCCGGGCAGCGGGCGGACGTCCGGGGCGACCGAGAAGGACAGGCCGACCGGGTGGCCCGGCGTCGGGTACGGGTCCTGCCCGACGATCAGCACCCGGACCTCGTCGAAGGGCTGCTGGAAGGCGCGCAGGATGTGGTTCCCGGCGGGCAGGTAGCGGCGCCCCGCCGCGACCTCGGCGCGCAGGAACTCGCCCATGGCGGCGATCTGGGGGGCGACGGGCGCGAGGGCGTTGGCCCATCCCGCCTCGACGGTCTCCGCGAGTGGTCGTGCGGTCATGGCGCACCAGCTTAGCCAGGGTGGGAATCTGACCACATGCGGACGCTCGAAACAGGTTATTTTCCGACCGTCCAGCCGAAGGCGCCCAAGTTAAGCGGGTGGAACGTCCCGTTAAGTCGGCGTTACTTCCTGACACCGAGCATTGACCTACCGTGCCGTACCGCATAACTCCTTGAGACAGGGCATCGCCCCGACGGCACGCCCGACCGCTCTGCCCGACGGTCGGACCGGCCCACCTCCAGCAGGCCCGGCGCACGATCCGGCGACGAGAGCGGGAAACCGGCAGATGACTCAGCTGACCACCCTGGACGCGACCTTCCTCCACGCCGAGACCGGCGGCACGCACGCGCACATCGCGGGTCTCGGGATCCTCGACCCGGGCGCGCTGCCCGGCGGCAGGGTCACGGTGGCCGCCGCCGTGGAGCTGATCCGCGACCGCGCGCACCTGGCCGCCAGGCCGCTGCGGCAACGGCTGGCCGGGGTTCCCTTCGGGCTCGACCTGCCCTACTGGGAGGACGACCCGGAGTTCGATCCCGGACGGCACGTGTCGGAGGTGACGCTCCCCGCCCCCGGAACCGACGAGCAGCTCGCCGAGGCGGTCGCCGCGCTGCACGCGCGCCCGCTCGACCGGAGCCGTCCGCTGTGGGAGCTGGTGCTCGTCCAGGGCCTGGCGGGCGGACGGGCCGCGGTGTACATCAAGGCGCACCACGCCGCCGTCGACGGCGTGCTGGCCGCCGAGACGCTCGCCGCGCTGCTCGACCTGTCGCCCGAGCCGCGCGAGCTGCCCGCCGCCGACGCCGCGCCGCTGCGCGCCCCGAGCCCGTTCTCACGGGTCGGCACGGGCCTGCTGAGGACCGCGGTGCACCCGTTCCGCGCCGCGCTGTCGGTGGCGCGCACGGCCCCGCACCTGGACGAGGTGCCGGGCGTGGCGGCGCTGCCCGGCGTCGCCCGCGTCACGCACGCCGTGCAGGGCGCGCTCGGCCGCGAGCAGGCGCCCGGCGCGCCACGGGTCAGCGCTCCGCCGACGCCGTTCAACGGGCCGGTCGGGCCGCACCGCGCGGTCGCGTTCGGCGACCTGCCGCTGGCGGAGATCAAGCGGGTCCGGGCGGCGCTCGGCGGCAGCGTGAACGACGTGGTGATGGCGGTCTGCGCGTCCGCGCTGCGGACCTGGCTGGACAAGCGCGGCGCGCTCCCGGACGGCCCGCTCGTCGCCGGGGTCCCGGTGTCGCTGCGCCGCGACGACGCCGGGCGCGCGGACGGCGGGCAGAACGACGGCCAGAACCAGGTGTCGCTGATGTCCGCGCCGCTCGCCGTGCACATCGCGGACCCGGCCGAGCGGTACGCGGCCGTCCGGGACGACATGGAGCGGGCCAAGCGGAGGTTCGTCGGATCGTCCGGGGCGTGGGTGCGGGACCTGACCGGGATGGTGCCCGCGCCGCTCGCCGGGCCCGTCGCGCGGCTCGCGCTGAGCGTCCTGCCCGGGCTGCCCGTCCGGCCGCTGAACCTGATCGTGTCGAACGTGCCGGGCCCGCAGTTCCCGCTGTACCTGTGCGGCGCGCGGGTGCTCGCGTACTACCCGCTCTCGGTGGTCAGCGGGATCAGCGGCGGCCTGAACATCACCGTGTTCTCCTACGACGGGACGGTGCACGTGGGCCTTGTGTCCTGCCGCGACCTCGTCCCGAACCCGGGCGAGCTGATCGACCACCTCGCCGACGCGATGGCCGAGCTCAGGGCGCTCGCCGAGGGCTGAGGCTCAGCGCGCCCGGATGCCGAGGGCCCGCCGGTGCCGCCATGCCAGCCGCAGCGCGGCGGCTCCGGCGGGCTGCATCGGCTCGGGCACGGTCCCGTCGAGGTCCGTGAGCCGGACGTGTCCCTCCGCGTTCTCCCGGACGAGGCGTCCGCCGCCGAACAGGGCGTCGAACGCCTCGTCCTCGAAGACGACCACGGTCAGCAGGTCGACGGCGAGCGTCAGCGGGTCGGCGCCGAGACCGAGGTAGTACGCGCGCAGGGAACCGTCGTCGAGGGCGCTGGTCATCCGCTGGTGGAACGGCCAGGCCTCCTGGTCGAAGTCGTCCTCGTACTCCTCGGACGCGCCGAGCAGCTCCTCCGAGTACTCGCGGACCATCGTGAACCACGGGTCCAGCTCGGCGGCGCGTCCGGTCAGCGGCTGGAACACGCCGACCGGCATCACGTGGCGCAGCCCGCCCGCGTGCGCGACCTTCGCCGGATCGCGCCAGTGCAGGACGTACCGTCCGGACGTCGTGACGGTCAGCGTCGTGATCGCGATCAGCGCCGGACGCCGCGTCAGGTCGGTCGGGTCGCCGATCGCCGTCCGCACCGGAAGCCCGGGGACGGCGGCGGCGAGCTCGTGCGCGGCGGCCTCGCCCACATTGACCGCGTCGAAGTAGTGGGCGGGCCCGAAGGTCAAAGTCAGGTCGTCCACGGCGAGGAGGCGGTAGGACGACCTGTCCTCGAACACGCGCGGGCGCGCGAGGACGGCCATGGCGTCCGCGTAACTGTTGAAGCCCTCCGGCAGACCCGCAGTGGGCGCTGTAACAGCGGGAGGCTTAGGGAGAGGCTCCCAGCGCGTGTGGACGTCCGCCAGAGGCACCGGCGCGTCCGGAACCCACCCAGGACGCGTCAGGAGGGTCGTGTCCGCGACGCGCGGCACGTCCGGGTACAGCTCCGCCGCCGCGAGCCCGAAGCCGTGCCGGTCGTCGTTCAGGCGCTCCCGCGTCCGCTCCCACATGCCCCTCACGGTACATACGTGAGCTTCAGCAACAGGCTTCCGCCGTTGTCGACCAGGCAGTGGTCCTGGTCGTGGATGCGGAGCTGGAACTCGCCCGGGTCCGGCGCGGTGACCGAGTCGCGCGTCCCGACCACGAACCGGCTCCCGCCGCCGACCCGGCCGATCAGGACGCCGTAGCGCAGGTTCGGGTCGAGCTTGCAGGCCTGGTAGATCCGCGCGTCGGTGGCGGAGTCGTAGCCCTGCGGCCCGACCTCGGGGAAGTAGCGGTGGTCGACGGTCCAGCCGCCGCCCACGAAGTCGATCCCGATCCGCTGCCCCGCCTTCACGTTCAGGCCGGTGCTCTGCCAGCCGCTCGTGGCGTCCACGCGCACCGAGACCGTCTCCGTCCGGCGCGTGGGCGAGGGGCTCGCGCTCGGCGGGGCCGCCGCCGTGTGCGTCGCGGGTGGGCTGGACGGTTCCGGCGCGTCGGACGTCGGCGGCGCGGACGACGACGGCGTCGACGGCGGCGAGGACGGCGGTGCGCTGCTCGACGGCGGGACGCTGATCGTGCCGCTCAGCGCCGCGCGCGGCTGGGCGGCGGCATGGTGCCGGTCGAACGGGTGCGTGAACAGGACGGCCGCGGCCGTCCCGGCGGCCACCGCGGCCACGGTCGCGATCACCGGCGCGACGACGGCCGCCCGGCGTCGGCTCGGCGGCTCGGCGCCCGTCTCCAGCAGCCGCGCGGCCTCCCCGGCGGACGGACGGCGCTCTGGATCCTGGTGCAGCACCGCCCGCCCGTCCCCGCGCAGCAGCACGTTCGCGGGTTTGACGTCCCGGTGCAGCACCCCGGTCGCGTGCACGGCGGCGAGCGCGTGCGCCAGCTGCGCGCCGAGCGCCGCCACCTCGCCCGGCGGGAGGGGGCCGCGCGCCGTCAGGACGTCCGCGAGCGACGGCGCGGGCACCAGCTCCATGACGATCCACAGCCCGCCCCCGTCGTCCACGACGTCGTGCACCCGGACCACGCCCGGATGATCGATGCGCGCGACCGCCCGCGCCTCCCGGCGCAGCCGCAGCTCCTCGCCGCCGCCCGCCGGAACGGTCAGCTCCTTGACCGCCACCTCACGGTGCAGGACGGCGTCGTCCGCCCGCCACACCGTGCCCATGCCGCCGCTGCCGATCCGCTCCCGCAGCCGGTAGCGGCCCGCGACCGTCCGCCCGGCGCGCCCCCGTGATCCCGCGCACCGCCCAAACGCACCGCCTCCTCCGTACGGCTGGCCGTGCGCCGAATATCGACCGAGACGGGCGAGCCGTCAACAGCCTTCGGGGGCGGGATCCCCGGCGGCCCTCAGGTGAGGTTCTTGTGGAGGGCGGCGAGAGTGGCGTCGTCCAGGCCCATGCCGTCGCGGAGGAAGTCCTCGAACGAGCCGAACAGGGCGTCCGCCTCGTTGAAGGCGGCCTCCAGGTAGGCGGGCTGCTGCTCCAGCAGCGGGCGCAGCAGTTCCGGCTCGGCCATCTGGCGCGTCTCGCCGATCACCTCGAGGATCTTCCGGGTGGTGTGCCGCAGGTGGTGGTTGGACCGCAGGAAGTCGTCCATGATCGTGGCACGGTCCACGCCGACCGCGGCCAGCAGGACGGCGGCCAGCCAGCCGGTGCGGTCCTTGCCCGCCGTGCAGTGGAACAGCAGCGGCACCGACCCGGCGTCCGCGACGAGCCGGACCGCGTCCGCGAACCGGCCGCGCTCGGCCTCGTCCCGGACGAACGTCCGGTTGATGTCGATCATGAGGCCCTCGAGGCGGCCGTCCCCGAACGCCTCGCGCTGCCGGTCGGCGTCGCCGCTGCCGATCACGTCGTAGAACACGCCGAGGTTGCCGCCACCGACCGGCAGGTGGACGGTCAGAACGCCGTCCGGGAGCCGGTCGCGGCCGTTGGTGTCCACCTCCATCGGGGTCCGGAAGTCGATGACCGTCCGGACCCCGAACTCCTCCAGCCGGCGCACGTCGGCGTCGCTCAGCCGGGTCAGCGCGTCCGCGCGCAGGACCCGGCCGGACGCCGTCGCGCCGCCCCCGGGCAGGGCGTTCCCACCCAGGTCGCGCACGTTGTCCGCGCCGTCGAACGGGAGGTGGCCGGGGGAGTCCTCGAGCAGCATGACCCCATCGTCCCGGACGTCGGGCGAATCGGGCGAACCGGGGTCAGCCGGCCCGCAGTTCGAGCGTGCAGCACTTCGGGCCGCCGCCCGCCTTCCGCAGCTCGGTCAGGTCCACCGGGACCGGCTCGAAGCCGTGCTCGGCGAGCGTCCTGATCAGCCCGGTGGCCTCCGCGTTCACCACCACGTTCCGGCCGTCGCTCACCGCGTTCAGGCCGAGCACCGCCGCGTCCTCCTCCGTCGCGATCACCGCGTCGGGGAACAGCCGCTCCAGCACCGCGCGGCTGCCGGGGGAGAACGCGCCCGGGTAGTACGCGACGTTCTCGCCGTCCAGCGGGAACAGCGCCGTGTCCAGGTGGTAGAACCGCGGGTCCACCAGCCGCAGCGTCACCACCGGGCGGCCCAGGAACTCCTGCGCCTCCTGGTGAGCCGCGAGGTCCGTCCGGAACCCGGTCCCGGCGAGGATCAGCCGGTCCAGCGTGAGGAAGTCGCCCTCGCCCTCGTTGGTGTGCTCGGGGTCACGCACGTCCGCGAACCCGTTCGCGCGCAGCCAGGCGCTGTACGCCGGGCCCTCGGCGGCCCGCTCCTCGAAGGTGAACCGCGCCCCGTAGGCCCGTCCGCCCACCACGAGCGCGCCGTTGGCCGCGAACACCATGTCCGGCATTCCCGGCAGCGGGTCGATCAGGCTCACCTCGTGCCCGAGCGCCAGGTAGGCCGAGCGCAGCATCTCCCACTGCGTCACGGCCAGCTCCGCGCTCGCCCCCGCCGACGGGTCCATCCACGGGTTGATCGCATAGGTGACCGCGAAGTGCTCCGGACGGCACATCAGGTAGTGCCGCCGGTGCGCCGTCCGCTCCGGGATCGCCGGTGCGGCGGACGGCTGCTGTGTCGGCTCCATCGCCGGGGTGACGGTCATGACGCGCGCTCCTGCTCAGTCCACGGGCCATCAGATG
Source organism: Actinomadura oligospora ATCC 43269 (assembly GCF_000518265.1). Classification (GTDB taxonomy): domain Bacteria; phylum Actinomycetota; class Actinomycetes; order Streptosporangiales; family Streptosporangiaceae; genus Spirillospora; species Spirillospora oligospora. The sequence continues at coordinate 781,595 of NZ_KI912410.1, forward strand.
ACCGAAAGCCTAGGAACGCCGCGCCCCGCACCCAACCCCACGAAATTGCGCTGACCAGGAGTTTCGTTGCGTCTATCCCCCTCCCCCCGGCGATTCGTTGCGCCCACCCCACCAAGCCCGGCACTACGGGCGCAGAGCGCCCTTCGCGCCGTGCGCGCGCGACCATCGTCCGCGCGCGTGAGATGTCCCCCCGCGGGGGTGAGGGGCCGTCGTCCGGAGGGGGCCGGGGACGCACGCGGCCGTCCCCGCGGGGCGGGGACGGCCGGTGTGAGCGCCGTGGTGGGGCCTGGTCGCTAGAGGTTGATCATGTGGCCGGCGAGGCCGTGGACGGCCTCCTTGACGGCCTCGCTCAGCGTGGGGTGGGCGTGGATGTTGCGGGCGACCTCGTGGACGGTGAGGTCCCACTGCTGGGCCAGGGTCAGCTCGGGCAGGAGCTCGGTGACCTCGGGGCCGATCAGGTGGCCGCCGAGCAGCTCGCCGTACTTGGCGTCCGAGACGAGCTTGACGAAGCCGTCGCCCTCGCCCATGCCGAGCGCCTTGCCGTTGGCGCTGTAGGGGAACTTGGCGACCTTCACGTCGTAGCCGAGGTCGCGGGCCTGCTGCTCGGTGTAGCCGAAGGAGGCGACCTGCGGCTGGCAGTAGGTGGCGCGCGGGACCATGGCGAAGTCGATCTCCATGGTCTCGGCGTTCGCGATGGTCTCGGCGGCGACGATGCCCATGGCCTCGGCGGCGTGCGCGAGCATCAGCTTGGCGGTGACGTCGCCGATCGCGTAGATGTGCCCGGCGGACGTGCGGCAGCGGCCGTCCACGTCGATCGCGCCGCGGTCGGTGACCTTGACGCCGGCCTTGTCGAGGCCGTAGCCCTCGACGTTCGGGGCGAAGCCGATGGCCTGCAGGACCTTGTCGGTCTCCAGGACCTTCTGGACGCCGTCCTTGCCGGTGATCGTGACCTTGACCTTCGCGCCGGAGTCGTCGATCGCGTCGACCCGGGTGGAGGTGAGGACCTCGATGCCGAGCTTCTTGTAGCGGCGGTTGAGCTCCTTGGAGACGTCGGCGTCCTCGTTCGGGACCATCCGGTCGAGGAACTCGACGATCGTGACCTTCACGCCGTAGTTGTGCAGCACGTAGGCGAACTCGACGCCGATGGCGCCCGCGCCCGCGATCACGATGCTCTCGGGCAGCTCGGACGAGAGGATCTGCTCCTCGTAGGTCACCACGCGCTCGGAGAGCCTGGTGCCCGGCAGCAGGCGGGTGTGCGCGCCCGCCGCGATGATGCAGTTGTCGAAGGTGACCGTCTCGGACGAGCCGTCCTTCCCGGCGACCTGAAGGGTGTTCGGGTCGGAGAACGAGCCACGGCCCTCGTAGGTCGTGATCTTGTTCTTCTTCATCAGGAACTGGACGCCCTTGACGAGCTTCTCCGAGACCTGACGGCTGCGCTTGTGGGCCACCCCGTAGTCGAACGACACCGGGCCCTCGACCTTGATCCCGTACTTGTCCTGCTCGGTGGTGAAGATGTGGGCCAGCTCGGCGTTGCGGAGCAGCGCCTTGGAGGGGATGCAGCCGATGTTGAGGCATACGCCGCCCCAGAACCGCTCCTCGATGATGGCCGTCTTCAGGCCGAGCTGGGCCGCGCGGATCGCGGCGACATAGCCACCCGGGCCGGAACCCAGGACCACGACGTCAAAGTGTTCGCTCATTCCTCCGACGATATTGCGCGCGGAGCAGTGCTCGCATCTTATGCGCCATCCCCGGAGAGGCGTTCGTCACACTGTGTCAGGGTCGGGCCTGGTTGCGGGACGGTAACGTTCAAGGGACGCCCGTCCCCGTCACGGCTCAGGAGGAGTAGTCCAAGGTGCGGATCCCCAAGCCTGTCAACGCGGCCCTCGACTGGGCGGAGCAGCACTTCGGCGCGCTCGCGGCGGTGGTGGCTCTCGTGCTGGCGGCCGCGGCGGCGCTCGCGCTGCCGCGCCTGGTGGGCCTGCCCCTGGCGGGCTTCGTCCTCGGCACGGCGATCGGCGGATTCGTCGTCTACGCGCGCATGTCCAGGCGGCTAGCCCGGGCGCGCAGGGACAACGACGACCTGCTTCGGGAGAACGGCGCGCTGCGGCACCGCAACACGATCCTGTCGAGCGGCGTGATCACCCGCGAGTCGCAGACGACCCAGGCGCTCCTGATGATCCCGGAGGACGAGGACGAGACCGGGGGGTCGTCGAACGGCGGACGCGACCCGCAGCGCACCGTCCAGCTCCCCGAACTTCCTGACGAGTTGTAAGGCCCTTCCCCGTCCGGCGCGACCCGGCGATCACCGAGCGTGATCGCCGGGTCGCCGTCGTTGATCGACTTCGTCCACCGGCGGCGGGACGGCGGCGGGTGGGCGGTTCCCGGGGGCCGGTCCCCGCGGCGGCAGGGCAAGGGTCGCCTAAGGATTGCGTTTTGTGTTACCCAAGGTGAGGTAATACTTCCGTTGTGTCAGTGTGATTACGCTGGGTAATGTCACTGCTGCACGCGGTCCATCCCCCCGGCGACGCGTCGGTCAGGAGGACCGCGCGCGATAGCGCGCCATTCGGCGGCCGACAAGTACCGGAACGGTGGTGTCCAGCGTGACCGAACAGCAGACCGACCAACAGCAGCGGAGTCTGGCGACCGGCGCGGCGCGGAACCTCGCGACCACGACCAAGACCGTGCCCCAGATGCAGGGCATCTCCTCGCGCTGGTTGCTCAAGCTGCTCCCGTGGGTGCAGTGCGCGGGCGGCGCGTACCGGGTCAACCGGCGGCTGGCGTACACCATCGGGGACGGCCGGGTCGAGTTCATCCAGACCGGCGCCGACGTCCAGGTCATCCCCCTCGAGCTCGGCGAGCTGCCGGTGCTGCGGGGCTACGAGGACGAGGACGTCCTCGGCGAGCTCGCGGGCCGGTTCGAGCAGCGCGAGTACGAGCCGGGTGACGTGATCGTCACGGCGGGGCAGAACGCCGACACCGTCGTGCTCGTCGTGCACGGCAAGCTCGAGAAGGTCGGCGAGGGCGAGTACGGCGGCGAGACCGTCCTCGCCACCCTCGCCGACGGGTCCTTCTTCGGCGCGGACGTCCTGGAGGGCGGGGAGCACGACTGGGAGTTCTCGGTCCGGGCCGTGACCCCCGCGACCGTCCTGACCCTCCCGGTGGCCCGGTTCCGCGAGCTGATGGACCGCGCGCAGGGCCTGCGCGAGCACGTCGACTCCTTCCGCGACCGTCCGGAGGCGGCGAAGAGCGCCGACGGCGAGGCCGCGATCGCGCTCGCCGCCGGACACGAGGGCGAGCCCGTCCTGCCCGGCACGTTCGTCGACTACGAGCCCGAGCCGCGCGAGTACGAGCTGAGCGTCGCGCAGACCGTCCTGCGCGTGCACACCCGCGTCGCGGACCTGTACAGCCAGCCCATGGACCAGACCGAGCAGCAGCTGCGGCTGACCATCGAGGCGCTGCGCGAGCGGCAGGAGCACGAGCTGGTCAACAACCGCGACTTCGGGCTGCTGCACAACGCCGACCTGCGGCAGCGCGTGCCCACCCGGTCCGGCCCGCCCACCCCGGACGACATGGACGAGCTCCTCACCCTCGTGTGGAAGGAGCCCGCGTTCTTCCTCGCGCACCCGCGCACGATCGCCGCGTTCGGCCGCGAGTGCAGCCGGCAGGGCGTCTACCCGGACCCGGTCGAGGTCCAGGGCCACCACATCCCGGCGTGGCGCGGGGTGCCGATCTTCCCGTGCAACAAGATCCCGATCAGCAAGACCCGGACCAGCTCGGTCATGCTCATGCGGACCGGCGAGTCCGCGCAGGGCGTCGTCGGCCTGCACCGCACCGGCCTCAAGGACGAGGTCCAGCCCGGCGTGGTGGCCCGCTTCATGCAGATCGACGAGAAGGCCATCATGTCCTACCTGGTCAGCGCCTACTACTCCGCCGCCGTGCTGGTGCCGGACGCGCTCGCCGTGCTGGAGAGCGTGGAGATCGGGGTGGCGCAGTGACCACTCCCGCGGGCGCGGACCCGCAGCAGCTGAGCCTGTCGACCGGGGCCGCGCGGAACCTGGCGACGACCACCAAGTCCGCGCCCATGATGCAGGGCATCACGCCGCGCTACCTGCTGCGGCTGCTGCCCTGGGTGGAGGTCGGGGGCGGCACCTACCGGGTGAACCGCCGCCTCGCCCACACCGTCGGGGACGGGATCGTCGAGTTCGTCAACACCGGCGCCGCGATCAACGTGATCCCCGCCGAGCTGGCCGAGATCCCGCAGCTCGCGGGCGTCGACGAAGCGCTCCTGACCGACACCGCCGGACGGTTCGTCCAGCGCGAGTACGAGCCGGGCGACCTGATCGTCGAGCCCGGCGGCCCGGTCGACCGGGTGGTGCTCGTCGCGCACGGCAAGGTCGAGCGGGTCGGCCGGGGCGAGTACGGCGCGGAGGCCGTGCTCGACCTGCTCGCCGACGGCCGCTACTTCGGCGCCAGCGCGCTGCTGCCCGCGCCGGGCGAGTGGGAGCACGCCTACCGCGCGGTCACCCCGACGAGCGTCCTGGTCCTGTCGAACGAGCAGATCGGCGAGCTGCTCGGCCGCTACCCGGAGCTGCGCGAGCGGCTGGCGTCGTTCGCGGGCGCGCCCCGTCCGGCGACCAACGCCAAGGGCGAGGCCGAGATCGAGCTGATGTCCGGGCACGAGGGCGAGCCCGTCCTGACCGGCACGTTCGCCGACTACGAGCCGTCCCCGCGGCAGTACGAGCTGAGCGTCGCGCAGACACTGCTGCGCGTCCACACCCGGGTGGCCGACCTGTACAGCGACCCGATGGACCAGGTCGAGCAGCAGATGCGGCTGACCGTCGAGGCGTTGCGCGAGCGGCAGGAGGACGAGCTGGTCAACAACCGCGACTTCGGGCTGCTGCACAACGCGGACCTGAAGCAGCGGATCCAGACCCGGTCCGGCCCGCCGACCCCCGAGGCGATGGACGACCTGCTGAGCCGCCGCCGCGGGACGAAGTTCTACCTGGCGCACCCGCGCACGATCGCCGCGTTCGGCCGCGAGTGCACCCGGCAGGGCGTCTACTCGGGGTCGGTCGAGCGGTTCGGGCGGCAGGTGATGGCCTGGCGCGGCGTGCCGATCTTCCCCTGCGACAAGATCCGGATCAGCGACCGCGGCACCAGCGCCGTGCTCGCGATGCGGATCGGCGAGGACGACCAGGGCGTCGTCGGCCTGCACCAGACCGGCCTCGCCGACGAGCTGCAGCCCGGCCTGTCGGCCCGGTTCACCGGGATCGACGACCGCGCCGTCCTGTCCTACCTCGTGTCCGCCTACTTCTCCGCCGCCGTCCTGGTCCCGGACGCGCTCGGTGTTCTGGAGAACGTCGAAGTCAACCGGTGACCCGCACGTCCCCCCATCCCCCTCACCCCCACCAGGAGGCCGTAGTGCCCCGCCGACGCACTGTGCCGACGCGCGCCGCAGCGACCGTTCCCGCGGCCCCGCCGGCGACCGAGGCGACACCGAGTCCCGCCGAGCCGCCCGCCGAGCCGCCCGCGGCCCGGCGGGCGCGCGGCCCGGCCCGTCCGGCGGGCGCGTCCTCGGCGGAGACGCTCACCTGGGCCCGGGACCTGATCGATCCCGGGCTTCGGGACACGGTCGGGAGCATGCCGGGCTCGATGGCCCGCATCGCGTCCTACCACTTCGGCTGGGAGGACGCCGAGGGCCGTCCGGCCCGCGCGGACGGAGGGAAGGTGCTGCGGCCCGCGCTCACGCTGCTGTGCGCCGAGGCGGCGGGCGGCACGGCGCAGGCCGCGCTGCCCGCCGCGGTCGCGGTGGAGCTGGTGCACAACTTCTCGCTGCTGCACGACGACGTGATGGACGGCGACCTCACCCGGCGGCACCGTCCGACCGCGTGGAACGTGTTCGGCGCCGGTCCGGCGATCCTCGCCGGGGACGCGCTGCTCGCGCGCGCGCTCGAGCTGCTCGCCGGTGCGGGCGAGGGCGTCGTGATGCTGTCGCGGGCGGTGCTGGAGCTGGTCGAAGGGCAGTCCAGCGACATGTCGTTCGAGCGCCGCTCGGACGTGGACCTGGCCGAGTGCGTCCAGATGGCCGACCGGAAGACGGGCGCGCTGATCGGGGCGTCCTGCGGGCTGGGCGCGCTGTACGGCGGCGCCCCGGCGGCGCGGGCCGCCCGGCTCACCGCGTTCGGGCACCGCCTCGGGCTGGCCTTCCAGCTCGTGGACGACCTGCTCGGCATCTGGGGCGACCCGGCCACCACCGGCAAGGCCGCGCACTCCGACCTGCGCAGCCGCAAGAAGTCCCTGCCGGTGGTCGCGGCCCTGACGTCCGGCACGGCGGCGGCCGGGGAGCTCGCCGCCCTCTACCACCAGGACCGTCCGCTCGGGGAGGCCGAACGCGCCCGGGCCGCCGAGCTCGTCGAGGCCGCGGGCGGACGCGACTGGGCCCGCACCCGCGCGCTCGAACTGCTCGAGGAGGCCCTGGCCGAGCTCGACGCGGCCGATCCGGCGGGCCCGGCCGCCGAGCACCTCCGCGGCCTCGCCGGGCTGGTCACCACGCGCGACCACTGACCCGCCGACCGCCCGCGCGGCGTTGACCACCTGCGCGGCGCAGACCACCTGTCAAGCCCGGCACGACGGCAAGCCATGCCGTGGTGCCGGGCCTTTCAGGTCCTCGGCCAGGCGGTGAGCAGCTGGTGCAGGGCCTCCAGGGCCTTGTCCCAGGACGCCTGGACGTCGCGCGGATGCCCGAACGCGCCGTTCGCCTCCAGGGAGATGAACCCGTGGAAGGTGCTGCGCAGCAGCCGGACGGCATCGGTCAGGTCGGGGTCGGGCAGGTCGTAGGCGCGCATCATCGCGGCGGTGACCTCGACGCCGCGCGAGCCCTCCGCCCGGCCCTCGGCCACGAGCCTGGCCGCCTCCGGGTCGACGGGGATCTGCATGGCGGCGTAGCGGCCGGGGTGCTCGCGGGCGTAGTCGCGGTAGGCGTTGGCGAACGCGACCAGGGCGTCGCGTCCGGCGCGTCCGGCCACGGCCTCGGCGATGCGTCCGGCCTGCTCGTCGCCCGCCTTGAGGGCGACGCGGCGGCGCAGGTCGGCCAGGCTCCTGATGTGCGAGTACAGGCTCGCGTCCCGGACGCCGAACCGGCGCGCGAGCGCCGAGACCGACACGTTCTCCACCCCCTGCTCGTCGGCCATCTCCGCCGCCGCCTGGACGATCCTGTCCACCGTCAGCCCCGCTCGGGCCATGCGTCCCCCACTCCTGGTTCGGATCGGACTGTCTACACGCTGCGGGCGTAGCGGGCGGGCGGGACGCCGACCGTGGCGGTGAAGTCGCGCACCAGGTGGGCCTGGTCGAAATAGCCCAGGTCGGCGGCCAGCGCCGCCCAGTCGACGGTGTCGCCCGCGTCCGCGCGGGTCGCGGCCTCCTGGAGCCGGGCGCGGCGCATCACCCACTTGGGGGTGACGCCGACGTACTCGGCGAACAGCCGCTGCAGCGTGCGGGTGGAGACGTGCAGGGCCTCGGCGGCCTGGTCGACGCGGAACAGGTCCGGACGCGCGGTGATCCGCTCGACCATCCCCGCGACCTCGTGCGCCGTCGGGTCGGGCTCGGGCAGCCGGTCGAGCAGGAACCTCTCGGCCGGGGCGGCGAGGTCGGCGGTCTCGCGGCCCGCCATGACCCGCCGTCCGACGTCGACGACCTCAGGGCCGAAGACCTCGGCGGCCGGGACGGTGCGGTCGGTGAACGCGCTCACCGGTCCGCCCGCGAACGGCCGGAAGCAGCCCGGGTGGAACTTCACCCCGAGCACCTGGCCCTCGCCCTCCAGCCGCCGCACGAACAGGTCGCGGACGACCCCGTAGATCATCGGCTCCGGGTCCTCGAACACCAGGTGGACGCTCGGATACGACAGGACCTTGCTGTCGTGCGGCTCGTCCACACGCCACCGCACGTGCCAGTACAGCTCGACGTACCGGGCGGCCTCGGGGGACGGGTCGTGCCGCGCGGTCTCGACCACCTCCACATGCCGCGCCGGATACAGAACCCCCCGCGCGACTCGTCCGAGGGCCGCCGCGCCGCCGTCGGCCGTGACGTCCGCGCCAGGTGCTGAGCCGGACGCCGCGCCCGGTGCCGCGCCCGCGCGGGGCGTCGTGTTCGGGTCGGGCGTTGCGTTCCCGGCGGGGGGTGTGCTCTCGCGGGATGTCGTGCTGTCGCCGGGTGACGGGTTCTCCACGGGGACCAGCCTAGCTGTCGCGAATCTCCAAGAACCGGGAGGTCGCGGGCCCTTAGTGTGGTCGTCATGAAGGACCTGCACACTCACATGAAGGAATGCGCCGCCGAGGCCGCGCGCGTCGCCCGGGGCGTCCCGGCGGGCCACTGGGACGACACGACGACGTGCGCCGACTTCGACCTGCGGACGCTGGTGAACCACTGGGTCCTCTACACCTCGCACGGCCTGGAGCACCGGGCGCGGCGGGAGGCCCTGCCGGACGAGCTGACCGGGCGCGACTTCACCGCCGACCCGGACTGGGCCGTCGCCTACGCCGCGCAGCTCGACCGGGCCGTCGCCGCCTGGGCCGACCCGGAGGTCTGGGAGGGCGACATCGACCTCGGCGAGATGACCGTCCCGGCGAAGGACATCGCGGGGATGGTGATCAAGGAGATGGCCGTCCACGGATGGGACGTCGCCATGTCCACGGGGCAGACGTTCGAGGTCTCGGACGAGGCCGCCGTGTTCGTCCTGTCGGTGGTGGAGGCGAACGCCGAGATCTACCGCCAGTACGACGGGTTCGCCGACCCGGTCGAGATCGACGCGTCCGCGCCGGTGTTCGCGCGGGCGCTGGCGCTGTCCGGCCGCGACCCCCACTGGACGCGGTGACCCGACGCCTCGCGGCCCGGCGTTATGCCGGGCCGCTGGTGTTTTTCGATTGTATGTTCGATTAGAGTGCTCGGTGTGACGACCGAGCATGTGCCCTTCCTGTGCCCGCGCGGGCACCGCCTGGGGCCCGGCCGGGTGATCGTCGGCTGGTCCCCGTGCGGCTGCCCGCCGTGCCTGGAACGGGGGCGGGGGCTGCGCGGCCATCGCACCTACCTGTGCCTGACCTGCAAGGACGAGCACGTGACCACCATGTGCTACCTGCCGCCCCACCTTCCCGCGCCGGACGCCGCCCACCGCTGGCCCTGACCCGTCCGGCACGCCGTCGTCCGGTGCGCGGGTGTCTGGTGTGCGGGGGTTCGGGGTGGGTCATTCGGTGCGGAGGGCCGTGGACGTGCGGGTCCGGGCGGCCCAGCCCGCGGGGAGCAGCGCGCCCGCGACCGCGATCAGGACGCCGCCGAGCAGCAGGACGGCCAGCAGCGGCAGGTCGAAGACGTTCAGGTCGGCGGAGGGGATGCCCGTCCCGGCGGCCTTGCCCATCTCCGGGACGACGGCCGCGTGGAGCGCCATCCCGAGGGGGATCCCGGCCGCCGCGAAGCACAGCCCGACCAGCCCGACCGTTGTGATGATCATGCCGATGACCTGCCGTGGAGCCATCCCGAGCGCCTTGAGGACGCCCAGGTCGTGCACCCGTTCGCGGGTGTCGAGCACGACCGTGTTGAGCACGCCGAGCCCGGCCACCACGACCAGCAGGACGGTCAGCATCCCCGCGAGCGTGTCCATGGCGACGACCGTGGGGCTGATGTGGGCGGTGTTCCGGTCGGCGGCTCCGCCGACGCCTTGCAGGGCACGGTCCAGCGACCTGGTGTAGGCGCCCGCGTCGGTGCCGTCCTTGACGTCGATGTGGAACTCGGTCATTCCGGGGTCGAAGCCGATGCCGAGCGGTGCCGTGGACGCGGTGTCGGTCAGCACGTCCATGCCGTCGTCGCGCACCATCATGATCTCGCCGACGATCCGGACCCGGGCGGTCCGTCCGGCGTTGGTCAGGGTGATCGTGCCGCCGACCCGTGTCCCGGTCGCCTTCAGCAGCGCGGACGGCGCGACCGCCTCGCCGGGGCCGTGGAACCAGCGCCCGGAGACGATCTGGAAGGCGCCCCACGACGCGTCCCCGGTGTAGGCGGTCAGGGAGGCGGCGCTGGTCATCCCGGCGACGCCGATCCGCGCCTCGGACACGGAGAAGTACCGGCGGGTGCCCGGCTGCGCCTCGATCGTCCGGGCGATGGCGGCGGGGTCGGCGGGCTCGGGGGTGGGCGCCGGCCCGTTCCGGGGCCGCTGACCGGGCGCGGGGGCCTCGGGTGCTCCGTCCGGGCCGGCTTGCATGCCGGGGCGGCCCATGACGTGGACCGTGACGGCTCCGGCCTCGTCCTGGTTCAGGCCGTTCTGGATGCCGTTCAGGGAGAGGGCGAGGCCCGTTCCGAACGCGACCGCCGCCGTGCCGAGCATCAGCGCCAGGCCCATCGCCACCGACCGGGCCGGACGGGCGAACGGCGCGGCGAGGCCGAGGCTCACCGGACGCGCCAGCGGCAGTCTTCCGAGCAGGCGGCGGGCCGTCCGGCCCCGGCCGGGACGCGGCGCGCGCCCGATCGCGATCGCCTCCGCCGCCCGGAGCCGTCCGGCGCGGAGCGCGGGGACCAGGGCCGTGACCGCGACGGCGGCGAGCGCGGCGGCGGCCACCGCGACGTCGATCCACGGCGCGACCGTCCGGGACCCGGTCTGGTAGGCGTTGCCCTCCTGGCGCATCGCCGGGATCGCCAGCAGGTTGCCGAACACGACGCCGAGGCCCGTCCCGATCGCGGCCGGGATCAGCGCCTTGCCCACGTACCCGGTCACGACCTGCGAGGGCGTGAAGCCGAGCGACTTCAGCACGCCGATCCGGTGCGTCGCGGCGGCGACGGCGGCGTTCACCACGACCCCGATCGTCAGCACCGACATCACGAGCGCGAGCAGCCCGAACGCCACGATGAACGGCACGAACGTCGCGGTCTCCCGCTGCGCCTTGTGCCGGATCGTCAGGTAGGAGCCCGCGCCGGTCAGCGAGCCGCGCGGGGCGGCGGCGGTGACCGCGGCGCGGCCGGCGGACATCTGGGCGTCGGTCGCCGCGTGCCGGAACCGGTAGAGCATCTGCTGGTCGGGGGCCCGCGTGGTCAGCGCGGTGAGCTGCGCGGGGGCGACCCACGCGTCGGCGCTGCGGCCGACCGACCGGGCCCGTCCGACGATGGTGAGGGTCGGATGGCCCGCCGCCTGCGAGAACGTGACCTTGTGGCCGACCGGGAACGGCGGGCCGTCGGCGTCGACGACGATCTCGCCCCGTGTCGTCGCCCACCGGCCGTCGACGAGGTCGACGTCGTCGACGGGGCCGTCCGGCGCGGGACGTCCGGCGATGGTCATCGGGAGCGGGTCCGGGCCGCCGCCGCCCTCACCGAAGGACGGCCGCAGCGTCAGCACCGGGAACGGCCCGGCCGTGGCCGTGACGCCGGGCGCGTGCGCGGTCGCGGCGAGCTGCTCCGGCGTGGCGCGGCTCCCGTCGAACCGGGCGGTCAGGTGCGCGCCGTGCTGCTTGGCGAAGGCGTGGTCGAACGGCGCCCGGGACGCCACGACCAGCCCCGCCGCCAGCACGGACGCGGTCACCGCCAGCATCGTCGTCAGCGTCAGGACGAGGGTCTGCACCCGCTTGCGCGCCACGCCCGAGCGGACGATCCGTCCGAGCGCGCTCATCGGGTCGCCATCCGGGTGATCCGGCCGTCGGTCAGCTCGATCGTCCGGGTCGCGCACGCGTCGGCGAGCGCGGTGTCGTGCGTGACCAGCAGCATCGTCTGGCCGTCGGCGTTCAGGCCGGTCAGCAGGTCGCGGACGTCGGCGGCGGACGCGGTGTCCAGCGCGCCGGTCGGCTCGTCGGCGAGGAGCAGCGGCGGGCGGTTCATCAGCGCGCGGGCGACCGCGACGCGCTGCCGCTCGCCGCCCGACAGCCGTCCGGGGAACGCCCGCGCGTGCTGGAGGACGCCGAGCTTCCCGAGCAGCTCCTCGGCGCGGTCCCGGGCCGCGCGCCGCGACATGCGCGAGAGCTGCGCGGGCAGCAGCACGTTGTCGATGACGGTCAGGTCGTCCAGGAGGTTGAAGAACTGGAACACCATCCCGACCTTCCTGCGGCGGTACCTCGCGAGCGCGGTCTCGGACAGGTCGTCCACGCGCGTCCCGGCGACCGTGACCGTCCCCTCGGTGGGACGGTCCAGGCCCGCGACCAGGTTGAGCAGCGTCGACTTCCCGCTGCCGGACGGCCCGAGCACGGCGAGCGCCTCGCCCTCCGCCACGGTCAGGTTCAGGTCGGCGAGGGCGGGCCCGCCGTCGTCATAGGACTTCGTCACCGCGCGGATCTCGATCACGGCGTCTCCTCATCGTCTGGGGTCGCCCAGACGGTAGGAAGCGTGGGGCGGACGGCGCGTCGGCCGCGCTGATGGGATCGGGTCGGCCGCGCGGGCGATTCCCGGTCCGGGTCATCCTCGCGATGTACGCCGCGCGGCGGGTCCGTCGCGTTCCCGGGGAGGATGTGCCGGTTTCTGGTTGCTTGCCATAGTGAGCCGGTGAGCAGAACCGTCCTCGCGGACCGCCGGGCCGCCCTCTGGAACGCGCTCTGGCGCGTGACGCCGGACCCGCCGTCGCGCACGTCCCGCTGGGCCGTCATGGCGGACGCGGTGCTGGCCGTCCTGCTGGCCGTGGGCGCGCTGGGCGTCGTGATGGACGTGTCCGACGATGGTCCGCACCCGTTTCCTCCGGGGGACCAGTACCCCCCGGACCCGAGCGACCCGCCGGACGTCCCGGACGAACCTGACGCGCCGGATGTTCCGGGTGCACCGCTCGCACCACCCCCACCGCCCGAACCGCACTACGGGCCGGGCGTGCACGTCCCGGGCATGCGCGGGCTGGACCCCGCGCACACCACGCTCCATGGCCTGTCGGTGTGGTGGCACATCGCGCTGGCGCTCCTGATCGCCCTGCCGATCGCCGTCCGCCGCCGGTACCCGCTCGGCGCGCTGTGGACGGTGTCCGTCGCGGCGGTGCTGTTCCACAAGGGCGTCTACCTGAATCCGACCTTCACGTTCGCGGCCCTGGTCATCGCCGCCTACAGCGCCGTCGTCTACAGCCCGCACCAGCGGCTCGCGATCGGGACGGCCGTCGTGGACGTCCTGGCGGTCGTCCTCTTCCGCCACTCGCTGGTGCCCCAGATGAACCCGAGCCTGCTCGGCTTCCTGCTGCTGATCCCGGTCGGGCTCGGCGCGAACGCGATCCACACCTGGCAGCAGCGCGTCCGCGCGCTGGAGGCGAGGCAGGAGGAGGCCACCCGCCGCGCCGTCGAACGGGAACGATCGCGCATCGCCCAGGAACTGCACGACGTCGTGACCCACAATGTGAGCGTGATGGTGGTTCAGGCGGGTGCGGCCCGCATGGTCCTGCGGGACGAACCGGACCGCGCCGAGGCGGCGATGCGGGCCGTCGAGTCCGGCGGGCGCGCGGCGATGACCGAGCTCCGGCACGTCATGAACCTGCTGACCATGGACGGCGAGCCCGAGGAGGCCGATCTCGCGCCGCGTCCCGGCCTCGCCCAGGTCCCGGCCCTCGCCGAGCGCGTCCGCGCGACCGGCGTGAAGGTCGACCTGATCGTCAGTGGCGAACCGTCCGACCTGCCCGAAGGGATGGACCTGGCCGCGTACCGGGTCGTCCAGGAGGCGCTCACCAACACGCTCAAGCACGCCGCCGGAGCCCGCGTCGGCATCGTCGTCGCCCACACTCCGGGCGAGCTGACCGTCGAGGTCACCGACACCGGCGGCGGCGCCACGTCCCACTCCGGGAACGGACGCGGCCTGCTCGGCCTGCGCGAACGCGTCGCCGTCTTCGGCGGAGTCCTGGAGCACGGGCCCACGCCGTCCGGCGGCTACCGCGTCCACGCCACGTTCCCGGCGGCGCGATGACCGCGCCGCGCGTGGTGATCGCCGACGACCAGGCCCTCGTCCGCACCGGCTTCGGCATGATCCTCACCGCCGCCGGGATCGACGTGGTCGCCGAGGTCGAGGACGGCGCCCGCGCGGTCGAGGCCGTCCGCGCGCTGCGGCCCGACGTCGTCCTGATGGACATCCAGATGCCCGGACTGGACGGCCTGACCGCCACCCGCCGCATCCTGTCGGCGGGCACCCCGTCCCGGGTGATCATGCTGACGACCTTCGACCTCGACCGCTACGTCTACGCCGCCCTCGCCGCGGGCGCCAGCGGCTTCCTCCTGAAGGACGTCTCGCCCGAGCACCTCGCCGCCGCCGTCCGGCTCGTCCGCACCGGGGACGCCCTCCTCGCGCCGTCCATCACCCGCCGCCTGGTCGAACGCTTCGCCACCCGCGCCGACGCCGCCGAGCCCGCCACCGCCCTGCACCGCGACCTGACCCCGCTGACCACCCGCGAACTCGAGGTCCTCCGCCTCCTCGCCCGTGGCCGCACCAACGCCGAACTCGCCGCCCACCTGCACCTGAGCGAGGCCACCGTGAAGACCCACGTCGCCCGCATCCTGTCCAAACTCGACCTCCGCGACCGGGCCCAGGCCATCATCGTCGCCTACGAGACCGGCCTCATCACCCCAGGCCATTCGGGGTGAGTGTGGATCTACGATCGGCGGATGCGGATTGACCTGGTGGCGCTGGTGGTCGAGGAGTACGACCCGGCGATCGAGTTCTTTGTCGGAGTACTCGGGTTCGAGCTGGTGGAGGACTCTCCGGCCCTCACGAACGACGGGCGGGCCAAGCGGTGGGTGGTGGTGCGTCCGGCGGGAGGCGGGACGGGGTTGCTGCTCGCGCGGGCGGACGGGGAGCGGCAGGAGGCCGCAGTTGGTGACCAGGTCGCGGGACGGGTCGGGTTCTTCCTGAACGTGGACGACTTCGACGCGAAGTACGAGCAGATGGTCGCGGCGGGAGTGCGGTTCGTCACCGAGCCCCGGGACGAGCCGTACGGACGGGTCGCGGTGTTCCTCGACATCGCCGGGAACCGCTGGGACCTGCTCGGGAAGGCGGACGGATCCTGAGATCCGTCCGCCGCCCCCGAGGGCGTCAGCCGGTGCGGAGCAGGAGCTTGCCGACGGTGCCGCGCCCGGCGAGGTCGCGGTGGGCCTGGGGGGCGTCCTCGAGCGGGTACTCGGCGTGGACGCGCACAGAAAGGCGGCCCTGGGACGCCCAGCCGAGGACGTCGCCGTAGCGGGCGCGGAGCTCGGCCGGGTCGGCGACGAAGTCCCAGAGGGTGGGACGGGTGAACTTGACCGATCCCGCCGCGTTGAGGCGCATCGGGTCGACCGGCGGGACGGCGCCGCTCGACCCGCCGAACAGGACGAACGTGCCACGGCGGCGCAGGGACGCGAGGGAGCCGTCGAAGGTGGCCTGCCCGACCCCGTCGTAGACGGCGTGGACGCCGAGGCCGCCGGTCAGGTCGCGGACGCGGGCGTCGAAGCCGTCGTAGCCGACCAGGACGTGGTCGGCCCCGGCCTCGCGGGAGATCTTCGCCTTCTCCTCCGTGGAGACCGTGGTGATGACGGTCGCGCCGAGGATCTTCGCGACCTGGGTCACCGCGAGGCCGGTGCCGCCCGCGCCCGCGTGGACCAGGACGGTCTCCCCGGCGGCGATGGGGTGCGACTCGGTCGTGAGGTAGTGCGCGGTCAGGCCCTGGAGGGGGAGCGCGGCGGCCTGCGCGTCGTCCACGTCGTCCGCGACGGGCAGCAGGCGCGCGGCCGGGGCGACGACGTGCCGCGCGTACGACCCTGCCACGCCCTCCCAGGCGACGCGGTCGCCGACCTCGACCGCTGTGACGCCGTCGCCGACCGCGACGACGCGTCCGGAGCCCTCGTTGCCCGGCACGAACGGCGTCTCCATCGTGTAGCGGCCGTTGCGCTGGTAGATGTCGATGAAGTTGACCCCGGCGTAGGCGACCTCGACGAGCGCCTCACCCGCCCCGACCTCGGACGGCACGTCCACCTGTTCCGGCCGCATCACCTCGGGCCCGCCCTGCTCCCGGATCACGATCGCCGTCGACTGCATAGGTGACTCCTTGTCCTCGGTGTTCCCCTCACCGGCCAACCCGCGGTGGCTCTCAATCATTCCGATCGGGAAAGTCGGCGTGCCACGGTCTCACGGGTGTCCGCCGGGAGCGCGTCTCCGGCGTCCTGGAGGCGGGGGAGGAGTTCGGGTTCGAGGGTGAGGGCGCGGAAGACCAGGCCGATGCTCACCTCGTGGGACGGACGGTCGACGACGGTGATCTCGTCGCCCTTCGCGATGTCGCCGGGCTCGACGACGCGGAAGTACGTGCCGGGCAGGGCGCGGGCGGTGAAGGTCTTGATCCATCCGGGCTCGTCCATCCAGCCCGCGAACGTCCGGCACGGGATGCGCGGCGCGGACACCTCCAGCAGGACGTCGCGGCCGACGCGCCAGCGCTCGCCGATGAGCGCTGCGTTGACGTCCACACCGGACGTGGTGAGGTTCTCGCCGAACGAGCCGCTGGGGATGTCGCGGCCGAGTTCGGCGCCCCACGCGTCCAGGTCCTCGCGCGCGTACGCGTAGACGGCCTGGTCGTCGCCGCCGTGGTGGCGCAGGTCGTAGACGCGGTCGCCCGCGAGTCCGACCGCGCCGGTGCCACGCGGTCCGGGGGCCTCGACGCGGATGGGCCCGTCCACCGGACGCTTGTCGATTCCGGTCCCGGAATAGCTCTGCCACGGGTTGTCGCGCCGGTGCCCGATGTTCAGTGAGAGGAGGAACGCCATGGCATGAGAGTAGAGGGCCCTCTTCGGGCGGGTATATCTGGACGTGTGTGGTGGCTCGCCGGACTCAGCCCGCGACGGCGCTGGTACGTCGGCGGGATGTCGGCGCTCGTCGCGGTGATCGTCCTCGTGGTGGCCGGACGGTTCGCCCTCGCCCGTGCCGGACGCGACGCGGGCCCCGCCGCCGACCAGTCCACGCCCGGCCCGGTCGTGCTCGTCCCCGGCTACGGCGGCGGGACGGACGGCCTGGCCGTCCTCGCGCGGCGGTTCGAACGCCTCGGCCGCCGCGCCGTGATCGTCCTCCCGCCCGGCAACGGCACCGGTGACCTGCGAAAACAGGCCGACTCGCTGGACCGGAGGGTGAACGCGTTGCTGCGTGGCGGCGCGCCCTCGGTGGACGTCGTCGGCTACTCGGCGGGCGGCGTCGTGACGCGGCTGTGGGCGCGTGACCACAACGGCGCGCACAAGGCCCGCCGGATCGTCACGCTCGGCTCCCCGCACCAGGGCGCGGACGTCTCGGCGGCGGGCGCGGCGCTGTCGCCGGGGGCCTGTCCGACGGCGTGCCAGCAGCTCGTCCCGGACAGCCCGCTGCTGCGCGGCCTCGGCGACCGCGTCGGCGACAGTCCCGAGTGGATGTCGGTGTGGACGACCCGCGACCAGGTCGTCACGCCTCCCGAGTCCGCCCGGCTGGACGGCGCGATCAACGTCGTCCTGCAGGAGATCTGCCCGGACGTCCGGACCGGCCACGACGCCCTGCCGTCCGACCCGCTCGTGGGCGGCCTCGTCCTGCGGGCCCTCGGCAGCGACCTGATGACGACCCCGGCGCCGTCGGACTGCGCGTCCCTGCGCGCGGACGGCTCGTGACCTCCCCAGGGGGGCGCCCGGTCAGTTCGTGATGTCGCGGGTGGCGAAGTTGGCCCAGGCGGCGGCGAGGAAGACCGCCACGTAGACCGCCTGGAGCGCGAGCCCGCGCTGGATGTCGTGCCACAGGACCGGGGCGCGGAAGAAGTCGATCCAGGCGAGCCAGTAGCGCGTCGGCAGGTACGGGTGGACGGCCGCCGCCGCGTCCAGCGAGACGAGGATCTGGCTGGTCACGAGCGCGGCGAGCGCGCCCAGGGCCGCGCCGAGCGCCGAGTCGGTCACCGTCGACAGGAACAGCGCGATCGCGCCGACGCCGAGCATCGACACACCGACGTAGAGCATCGCGCAGGCCAGGCGCAGCAGCACCTGCGGGGTGGTCAGGCCCGTCCCGGACATCGAGGTCACCAGGCTCGCGCCCGTCACCGCCGAGGCGGGCTTCGCGCCGAACACCGCGATGCCGATCGCGTACGAGCTGAGCGTCACGGCGACGACCGCGAGCAGCACGAACCCGACGAGCGCGGCGAGCTTGGCGACCAGCAGGCGCGTCCGGCCGACGGGACGGAGCAGCAGGTAGCGCAGCATCCCCGAGCCCGCCTCGCCCGCGACCGAGTCCCCGCCGACCACCGCGACCGACACGGGCAGGAACAGCGGCAGCACCATCGCGAGCGCCGCCGCCGGGTACAGCGTCCCGTTCGAGAGGACCGCCGACAGGAACGCGGGGCCCTGCCCGGCGGGCGGCGCGACCTTGGTGACGCCGAGGAACGCGGCGACGAGCCCGGGCAGCCCGCACAGCAGCATCAGCGACACCCACGTCCGGGGCCGCCGCAGCATCTTCACCAGCTCGGTCCGGATCACGTCAGCTCCCCGGCGGTTCGGTCGGCGTCGGCGCGGGCGTCGGTGCCAGCGCGGGCGTCGGCGGCTGCGCCGGGACGGTCGAAACGGTCGGCGCTCGCGCCGGTCAGGGACAGGACGACCTCCTCCAGCGTCCGCCGCTGCGGCCGGATCTCGGTGACGCGCAGGCCGTCCGCGACCAGGCGCGCGTTCAGCTCGGCGGCGTCGGCGGCCCTGACCAGCAGCAGGTCGCCGTCGCGGTGCTCGACCCGGCCGTCCAGCAGGGCGACGACGCGCGCCGCGTCCGGGGTGCGGAGCTCGACGCGCCCGGTCAGGGCACG
Source organism: Actinomadura oligospora ATCC 43269 (assembly GCF_000518265.1). Taxonomy (GTDB): domain Bacteria; phylum Actinomycetota; class Actinomycetes; order Streptosporangiales; family Streptosporangiaceae; genus Spirillospora; species Spirillospora oligospora. Next base: position 800,331 of record NZ_KI912410.1, read on the forward strand.
CACGTCGGACATGTCCCGTTGCAGGACGAGCCGTCCCCGGTCCATGACGCCGACGCGCGTGCACAGCTCCTCGACCTCGCCGAGCAGGTGGCTGCACAGCAGGATCGTCGTGCCGTCCTCGTTCAGCGCGCGCAGCAGGTCGCGGATCTCGCGGATGCCGCGCGGGTCCAGGCCGTTGGTCGGCTCGTCCAGGATCAGCAGCTCCGGCTCGTGCAGCAGCGCGGCGGCGAGGCCGAGGCGCTGCCGCATGCCGAGCGAGTACGCCTTGACCGGACGGTCGTCCACGCCGCCGAGCCCGACCCGTTCCAGGGCCTCGCCGACGCGGCGGCGGCGCGTCCGGCGCGTCCCGCGTCCAGGCCCGGACGCGTCGAGCAATGCCAGGTTCGCGCGTCCGGACAGGTGCCCGTACGCGCCCGGCCCCTCCACCATCGCGCCGACGCGCGGCAGCACCTCGCCGGTGCGGCGCGGGATCGGGCGGCCCATCACCTCGATCTCCCCGGACGTCGCGAAGACCAGCCCGAGCAGCATCCTGACCAGCGTCGTCTTGCCCGACCCGTTCGGCCCGAGCAGCCCGAACCGGTCGCCCGCGCCGACCGCGAGGTCCACGTCCCGGACGGCCACGACACGTCCGTACCGCTTGGTCAGGCCACGCGTGGCGATCACGACGCGAGCTCCGCGGCCGCGGTCTTCAGCACCTCCGGCCGGACGGCCCCGACCAGCAGGAACGTCGTTCCCACGTCCGCGTGGAACAGCATCGCGTTCAGCAGCGGCGTCGTCAGCATCAGGTACTCGCCGCCGCGTCCCGCCGTTGGCCGCAGCGGTACGGCGTCCGCGCCCGCCTCCTGCGCCGCGCCGACCAGCCGCTGCCCGTACCGGGGCGGCAGCGGCGCGACGGCGAGCGACGCGAACCCGCCCGTGTAGCCGCGGATGCTCGCGACCGACGCCGTCCCGGGCATGGCCTCGCGTCCGGCGAGCCGGTCCGGCAGGCGCAGATTCGTGAACGTGACCAGCCGCGACAGCAGGTCCGGCGCGTCGACCGTGCCGCGCATGAGCCCGCGGGCCGGACGCGGCGCGACGTCCGACGTCGCCGGGCGTTTCGCCGTGAACTCCAGGAACCGGGTCGTCAGCGCGGGACGCGCCGCCCCGCGCGACACCACGTCCACCTCCAGCGGAACCCCCGTGGACGGGTCGCTCCACACGTCCACCGCTCCGATCGTCGTGTCCTGGTCGGACGTGGTGATGCGCAGGCCGTCGGCGGACCCTCCGGCGATGCGACGAGGCTTCAGCGCCGTCACCTTGTCCCGCGCGCGCACGAGCTTGAGCAGGCGGCGCGCCAGCGAGGGCGGAGTCAGATCGGCCGCATTGGGCAGCCGCACCACGGGACGTCCGGCTATGCGGGTGAGCTGGTTCCGCTCGTAATCCCAGACGTCGAGTCCGTCGGCGTTGGCGAGGTAGTCGCGCTCGCCCGTCATGGACAATTCGGCCACGCGCCAGCGATGCGTCCCGTCGTACCAGCTGCGCATCCGGGACGTCCCGTGCAGCGCTCCGGTCGCGTCGTCCAATCCGGGAAGGTTCGGAAGGCCGAGCGACCCGGTGACCTCTATGAGCCCCTCGTGCGCGCGCGTCCCGGAACCGAGCGCGCGCTGTATCTGCTCCGCAGGATCCCGTCCGGACGACGACGCGGGGTAGGCGGCGAGCGCGACCGGCGTGGCGCAGAGCGCGGCCACGAACGCCACCACCACCGCCCAGCGACGCCGGGCATCGCGACGCACCACGCTCACCTCAGTGAGCGTACGCGGCACACCCCGGTTTGCGTCAGTTCGTCCCTGGCGCCACCCGCCGCCGGACGGCCACCGCAAGAAATCAGAAGTTGATGGTCCCGCTGTTGGACTCGATCTGGATGACCTTCTGCGCCTGGCCGTAGAAGTTGTTGGACGAACCCGGGCGCGCCTGGGCGCGCACGGCCGCGCGCAGTTCCTCCAGCTCGCGCCAGAACTCCTGGTTCACGTCCATCGCCTGCCTGATCAGCGCCTCCAGCGCCTCGGCCTCCCGCCGCACCTCCGGGTCGGCCTCGGCGGCCCGCCGGATGACGCCCTCCAGGGCCAGCGCCTTTCCCGGCCCGTCCGGCGCCTGCTCGGCCTTCACGAGCTCCTCGTCGTCCTTGAACCGACCCCGGATCAGCGCCCACAGCTGCTTGGTCCCGCTCCGGACGGGGTCGCCCGCCAGCTCGACGGCCTTCCCCGTCGCGGCGGTCAGAACGGCGATCGTGATCGGATCCATCAGGAGACTCCCCGGGCCGGGCTCGAACGGTCGTCAAGGCTGTGTCGTCAAGGTTGTGCCGTCAGGAGTGCGGCACTCCCATCATGCCCGTCCCCGGCCCGCCGCGCCCCCGCCGAGTTCACTGCCGGTTCAGCGCCCGGCTCACGCCCGCGATCGTCGTGGAGGCGAGGGTCCACCCGGCCAGGATGAGCCCGTACGAGAGCCACTGGTAGCCGCCGCGCGGCGCGAACCGGTCCTCCTGGCCGAGGCTGATGATCGGCAGCAGCAGGTCCAGGGAGTAGGAGAACGCGTTGAACGGCGGATGCTCGTCCACCTTCAGCGGCGGCGGGTGATGCAGGGCGAACACCGTCGCGCCGATCGCCCACAGCGCGGCCAGCCAGCCCGCCGCGCGCAGCGGACGGTACCCGTACCCGATCGTCCAGTCCTGGAGGTATCCCCAGACCCGGCCGTACCAGGGACGCGTCCGGCGGTAGTGGCGGTGCTTCGCGATCTGGACGTTCTGGGCGTTCCTCTCGTTTCCGATCCGGCGGTAGTACGCCGCGAGCTGCTCGTACGAGTGCGGCACGTACCCGGCCCTGTCCCGCAGGAACACCTCGATGCGGGCACCCGCGGCCATCCGCGGCGTCAGCGAGGTGTAGCTCAGCCCGTCCAGGTACACCGACTCCGGCCACAGGTTCGGCGGCATGTTCAGCAGCCTGACGGACGTGCGGCGCAGGTTCACCAGGCCCTCGATCGAGGTGCCCTCACCCCCGAACCAGATCTCGCCGATCGTGCAGCCGCTCGCCCGCAGCGCCACATCGCCCGGATGCGACAACTTCGCGTGCCAGAGGCTGAGCTGTCCGCCGATCTTCGCGCCACGGAGGTTGATCCGTCCGTCAGCGCGCAGGTGCTTGGCCCGGACGTCGTTGGCGATCGTCGCCATCTCGCCGTCCAGGGCGGTGTGCCCCGGGTGGTCCAGGACGGCCTCGTCCAGGTTCAGCGTTCCGGCGATCCGCGCTCCGACCAGCGTGAACCGTCCGTGCACCTGGAGACCGGGCGCCCACAGGTCGTCCGTGAGCGTCGCGTGGTTGAGGTGAAGGGCGCTCTTGGCGTCGGTGTTGCCGGGCGTCCCGAGCCGTGCGCCGTTCATGAAGAGCGCGCCCGCGAAGTTCGCGCCGCCGAGCTCGATCGGGCCCGCGATGACACAGTCGGTGATCCGCAGGACGCCGGAAAGCTGGATCGTCGCCGCCTCCAGCCCGGGCAGGAACGACTTGCTCAGGTTCACCTGCCGGAAGCGTCCGCCGTACAGGTTCGGGACGCGTTCGAAGTGGCATCCCCAGAGCCGGATGGCGTGCTCGACGGTCGCGTACCGGAGGTTCAGCGTTCCGACGATCCGCGCGCCGCTCACGCGCAGCGCAGGGATCTCACCGTCCTGGCTCGGGCCGTCCAGCAGGAGGGCGCGCAGGACCGACGCCCGGACGGTCCGCTCCCGTCCCCAGGACGCGCCGGACGACGCGTCCTCGTCGGGGGAGTCGCGGAAGTCGACCTCCTCGCCCCGCGCGAACGCCCGCCAGACCCGCCGCTCCGCCCGCGACAACTCGCTCCGCCGCACGCCCACCCCTCCCACGGGGAACCGCCCTCTGTGACATGGACGGCATATCGGACGCGGACGTTCCACGCCACCGGATCTCCACGGGATCCCGGGGAACCCGGACAGACGAAAAGAATCCCGCGCCGCGTGGCGGGGATCCGGGGGAGTGGGACGGCCGTGTGCCCCGGGGCCGTCCGGCGTGGACGGGCCCCGGGGCGCCGCTTCAGGAAGCGGACTTCTCCTCGTCCGACGTGGGCGTCGCGGAGCCCATCGGGGCGGCGGTCGGCTCGGGCTCGTGGTCCTGGCGGCCCTGGGACGGCCAGGTGTCGAGCCGGGTGCGGCGGGGATTGGCCAGAGCGGCGCTCATCGTTGTCGTCGTCCTCCCGTGGTCCCGTCCGTCGTCGGCGCGGTTCGCCGGCGGCGGGACGGAAGTGAGTACAGCGAACAGATTTTCGCGGATGACCCCGTCCACATCGCAATTTGGTCTAGACCTGCTGCCGCCGAGGGTTCGGACAAACTTGATCATTTCGGTATCGACCGGCGGGGAGCCGCTCCCTAGGCTCGGGACGACGACGACCCACAGTGACCGTGCACAGCGACGACGTGAGCGAGGACCGCATGACCACCGCCCCGGAGGTGCCCGACATCCTGTCGCCGGAGTTCGCGGCCGACCCCTACGCCGCGTACTCCGCCTACCGGAGGGAGGCGCCGCTGCTGTGGCACGAGCCCATGCAGAGCTACGTCGTCTCCCGCCACGAGGACGTCGCGCGGGTCTTCAAGGACCAGGTCTTCACCACGGCGAACTACGACTGGCAGCTCGAGCCCGTCCACGGGAAGACGATCCTGCAGCTCAGCGGCCGTGAGCACGCCGTCCGCCGCGCCCTGGTCGCGCCCGCGTTCCGGGGCGGCGAGCTGGAGTCGCGCTTCCTGCCGGTGATCGAGCGCAACTCCGCCGAGCTCATCGACGCCTTCCGCAAGGATGGACGCGTCGACCTCGTCGCGCAGTACTCCACGCACTTCCCGATCCGCGTGATCGTCGACATGCTCGGCCTGGACCGCGCCGACCACGCCCGGTTCCAGAAGTGGTACACCTCGATCATCGCGTTCCTGAGCAACCTCACGCAGGACACCGGCGTCGCCGCCGCGGGCGAGCGCACCCGCGTCGAGCTGGCCGAGTACATGATCCCGATCGTCCGGGAGCGGCGCGCGAACCCCGGGGACGACCTGCTGTCCACGCTCTGCGCCGCCGAGATCGACGGCACCGCGATGAGCGACGAGGACATCAAGTCGTTCGTCTCGCTGCTGCTCGCCGCGGGCGGCGAGACCACCGACAAGGCGATCTCCGCCGTCTTCGCGAACCTGCTCGCCCACCCCGAGCAACTGGACGCCGTCCGCGAGGACCGCACGCTGATCCCGCGCGCGTTCGCCGAGACCCTCCGCTTCACCCCGCCCGTCCACATGATCATGCGCCAGCCGTCCGAGGACGTCGAGATCGCGGGCGGCACGATCGAGGCGGGCAGGACGGTCACGGCCCTCATCGGGGCCGCCAACCGCGACCCGGAACGCTACGCGAACCCCGACGCGTTCGACGTCTTCCGCGACGACCTGTCCGCCGACACGGCCTTCTCCGCCGCCGCCGACCACCTGGCCTTCGCGCTCGGCCGCCACTTCTGCGTCGGCGCGCTCCTCGCCAAGACCGAGGTCGAGGTCGGCGTCAACCAGCTCCTGGACGCCATGCCGGACGTCCGCGTCGCCGACGGCCACACTCTCACCGAGCAGGGCCTCTTCACCCGAGGCCCCGCCGAACTCCCCCTCGTCTTCACCCCCACCTCCTGAGGCGGGGTCAGGGGAGGTCGAGGGGGAGGTCGGCGGTGGGGGTGAACTTGACCGGGAGGGAGTAGAGGCCGCGCATCCAGACGGACGGGCGCCATTCGAGGGCCTCCGGGGCCACCGAGAGCTCCATGTCGGGGAGGCGGTCCAGGAGGACCTCGACGGCCGTCTTGGCGATGACCTCGGCGAGTTCGGGGGCCGGGAAGGGGCAGCCGTGCTCGCCGTGGCCGAAGGACATGTGCGCCCGGTTGGCGACGGGGCCGCCGAACTCGCGGGGCGTCACGCCCGGGTCGCGGTTGGCGGCGGCGAGGCCGAGGACGAGGAGGTCGCCGCGCCGGACGCGCTGGTCGCCGAGCTGGCAGTCGTGCACGGCCCAGCGTCCGATGAAGTTCTGCGTCGGGGTGTCCTCCCAGAGGACCTGGTTCAGGGCGTGGGAGGCGCTGCCGCGACCACCCTGCATGGTGTTGGAGAACGTGTCGTCCACCAGCATCAGGCGCAGCGCGTTGCCGATCCAGTTGCCGGTCGGCTGCTGCGCGGCGGCCATGACGATGAGCAGGTCGATGACCACCTCGTCGTCGGTGAGCCCCGCGGGGTCGGCGATGAGCCGGGACGGCACGTCCGACCCCGGCTCGCGGTGCTTGTCGGCGACCAGCCGCACCATCCGCGCGTGGATGCGCCCGTGCGCGGCGACCGGGTCGGAGTCGACGTCGAGGGAGTCGGCGACGTCCTTGACCAGGGTGGGGATGTCGGCCTCGGGAAGGCCGAACAGCCGCGCCACGACGTGCAGCGGGATCTGGTGCGAGTACTGCTCGATCAGGTCGGCGTGGCCGTACCCCGCGAACGTGTCGACGAGGCGGTCGGCGACCTGGCCGACCATCATGCCGAGCTCGGTGCGGTCGAAGGCGTCCAGGGCGTCCCCGACCGCGCCCGCGCGCCGCTGGTGCTCGGCGCCCTCGGCGAACATGATGGACGGCGTCCAGCCCACGTACGGCATCAGCGGCCAGTCGTCCGGGATGCGGTCCCAGGCGTTCCAGCGGCGGCAGTCGCGCGCGAACAGCTGCGGGTTCGCGGTGACGTGGTGCACCTCGCGGTAGCCGAGGACGAACCAGGCCGGGACGTCGCCGTCCAGCAGGATCGGCACGACCGGCCCGTACCGCTCGCGCAGCGACCGGTACAGCTCGGCCGGGTCGTCGGCGATCGTCGGGCCGTACAGCCGGACGGGCCGCGGATGCCCCGGATGGAGCGGCCCGGTGGTCTCGGGGGTTGGAGCGGACTCGGGGGCGGGGTCGGTCATCGCGCGTCCTCTCCGGCGGGACGGTCGTGCAGCCTGGTCAGGTGACGGACGAGCTCGATCAGCACGGACTTGCTGGACTCGCGGAGCCGCGCGTCGCACTCGACCAGCGGGACGTGCTCGTCCAGGTCGAGCGCGGCGCGGACCTTCGGCAGCGACGGCCCGCGCTCGGCGAACCGGTTCACCGCCACCACGAACGGCATGCGGTGGTGCTCCAGCCGGTCGATGGCGTACCAGGAGTCCTCGATGCGGCGGGTGTCCACCAGGACGACCGCGCCGAGACTGCCGGAGAACAGCTGGTCCCACAGGAACCAGAACCGCTGCTGCCCGGGCGCGCCGAACAGGTACAGCACCTGCCGGTCGTTGAGGGTGATGCGGCCGAAGTCGAACGCCACGGTCGTGGTCGTCTTCTCCGGGACGGCGTCGGCCTCGTCGATGCCCTCGCCCGCCCGCGTCATCAGCTCCTCGGTCGACAGCGGGCGGATCTCGCTCACCGACCCGACCATCGTGGTCTTGCCGACGCCGAACCCGCCCACGACGACGATCTTCAGGCCGTCGGCGGCGGTGCCGCGCAGCGGGGCCCGCTCGGGGGACGGTTCGGCGAGCGCCGGTCCGGCGGCGGGCGGGTCAGAGTTGGTGGAGTCCAACGAGCACCTGCTTCAGGGTTTCCAGGTCGGGGAGTTGCTCGGGTTCGGGGGCCGAGACCGGGTGGCGGACGGTGATCCGGCCGTCCGCCAGCATGTCGCGCAGCAGGATCCGCACGACGCTCACCGGCAGCGCCAGGTGCGCCGACAGCTCGACCACCGCGACCGGGGCGTCGCGGCAGAGCCGCAGGATCCGCACCTGCTCCGACGACATGCCGGGGAGCGGGCCGATCTCGGCGACGACGAGCGCCACCAGGTCGAGGGACGCGTCGCGGCGTCCCCCGGTGATGGTGAAGTACCGGTCCGGGTCCTCCTGCTCGTGCCGCCGCGCGCTCATCGCCGCGCCGTGTGCCGGGGCGGGGCGGTGAGGAACGAGCCCATCTGCTCGACCAGCTCGTTCATCGAGTGGCCGACCAGGCCGACGTCGGCGTCCTCGGCGGCGACGACCGCCAGGTGCGCGCCCTCCCCGGCGGGGACGATCAGCAGCAGCCCGCCGGCGAACTCCAGCATGGACTGGCCCACGCCGAGGCCGGTGCCGAACTCGGCGGACGCGCTCAGCGACAGGCTCTGCACGCCCGCCGCCACGGCGGACAGCTGGTCGGCCCGGTCGACGTCGAGGTCGGCGGTGAAGCAGATCTTCAGCCCGTCCTTGGACAGCACCAGCACGTGCCGCACCCCGGGGGTGCGGTCGCGCAGTCCGTCGAGCAGCCAGCTCAGGTCGCGTTCTTCGGAACTCATCGGGATCGCGGGGGGAACGCCACGGGACGTCCGCCCCTGCCTCCAATCTGTTGTGCCGGGCGGACCGAGGGGTGTCCGCCGTGGGGGCGCTGCTGTGCGCGGGCGGTCATGACCGCCCCCGGCCCGGCTCCGGAGCCGAGGCGTCCGGCGGGGTGGACGCCACGCCGTCGCCGGACGCGGACCAGGTCTCGGTGGCGGGGGACGTCTCCGGGGCGTCCTGCGCGGGGGTGTCGGCGTCGGAGGTGGCGGGTCGGGGCTTCGGGGCCTCGGGGGCGGGGTTCGCGCCGGTGTCGCGGGCGACCGTCCGGGGGCCGCCGGTGGCGGAGCGGAACGCGGCGAACCGCGCGCCGGGGGCCGGACGGCCCTCGTCGCGGCCGACGTCGGCGAGGACCGGGTCCGGGGAGGTGCGCAGCGTCTCGCCGCGCCGACGCTGCGGAAGCTCGAACGCGTCGTCCTCGCCGTCGTCCTCGGTCTCGTCCGGGGAGTCGCTCGTGAGCGGCGACGGGGACGGCTCGACCGGAGGAGTGGTGGACGCGTCGGACAGCAGTTCCGCCGGTGTGTCCGGCGCGGCGTCCAGTTCGGCGAGGGGGGTGGCGTCCCGGAGGTCGGCGGTGCCCGCGAGGGGCGGGCGGGACGAGCCGTCCCACGGTTCGCGGAGTTCGGGCGGGAGGAGGTCCTGGCGGGGCTGGGTGACCAGCTGGCGGGGGACCAGGACGATGGCGGCGGTGCCGCCGCGCGAGGACGGGCGGAAGCTGACGCGCAGGCCGTGCTTGGCGGCGAGGCGGCCGACGACGGCGAGGCCGAGGCGGGTGCCGGGCAGCGCGGTCAGGTCGGACGGCTCGTTCACCAGGCGCTCGGCGCGGGCGCGTTCGCGCCGCCGCATGCCGAGGCCGCTGTCCTCGATGGTGATGACGATCCCCGCGTCCTCCTCCTCGACGTACACGTGCACGTCGGTGTTGTGCGCGGAGAAGGTCGCGGCGTTGTCCATGAGCTCGGCGAGGCAGTGCATGACGCCCTCGGCGGCGTAGCCCGCGATCGCCGAGGAGGTGGTGAAGTGCAGCTTGACGCGCCGGTAGTCGTGGATGCGGCCCATAGCGCCGCGCAGGATCGACTCCATGACGATCGGCTTGGTCCAGCGGCGGCCGGAGCGTCCGCCCGCGAGCAGCGCGATGGAGTCGGCGATGCGTCCGGCCTGGGAGACCTCGTGGTCGATGTCGAGCAGGTCGTGGAAGACCGGGTCGTCGCCGTAGCGGTGCTCGAGGTCGCGCAGGTCGCCGAGCAGCCGGGTGCAGGCGGCCTGGATGCGGGCGGCGGCGTTCGCGCACGACATCATCGCGGCGGCGCTGCCGCGCTCCCCGGTGGCCAGGTCGTCGACGACGCGGGCGAGCAGGCGGCGCAGCTGCGGGGACTCGGGCTCGCCGACCTCGGGCAGGACGGTCTCGGGGCCGACCCGGTCCCGGCGGATGCGCTCCACGATCACCGGCATGGCCTCGCCGATGATCCGGTCGACCTCCTTCTCCAGGCCGTTCACTTCGGCCAGCGCGGACGCGGCGTCGCGCTGCCGGGCGGCGGCGTCGAGCGCGGTGAGCTGCAGGACGCGCCGCAGCCCCGGGTCCGCGGGAGGGAGGATCTCGCCGAGCGCGGTGTCGGCGGGCGCGCCGGACCCGACGCGGTGCAGCAGCGCGGGCAGCGTGGAGTCGGCGACCTCGGCGATCTGCCGTTCCAGGGTGGTCGCGCCGCCGGTCTCGGCCTGGGCGGCCTCGCGGACGCGGGAGGCGAGCGCGGCGTAGTAGGCGGCGAGCGCGATCGTCACGCAGAGTGCGAGCGCGGCGGCGCCGCCACCCCAGGCGACGACGGGCCGGAGATCGTCCCCGGCCTCGAAGACGCCGTACAGCCAGGCCGCGCCGAACACGACGACGGCGACGAGCCACACCGCGAGGGCGCGTTCCAGTGGGGCGTGATCACCCCTGCGACCTGCGGGGACGGGTGCTGACATGGATCGGGTCCTCGGGGGGCGGGGTCAGGCGGACGGCGTGCGCTCGAACCGGTTCACGGCGGCGCGCGTCGACGGGATCACGGGACGCGGGCGACCGGCCCGCCGCGACGTCGCGTCGAGCGTTCGGACACCCTCCGTAGGATGCAGCACCCCGTCCGCGCGACACCGGATATTCGCGAAAAAGACCGCGCACGCCATGGGTCCTGACGTTAGATGATCACGGACCGCCACGCGAACTCACCCCCCACGCTGCGCAGCCTCGCGCTCGCACCGGGTCAGCGCAGGTGGGCGGGGTCCGCGACCTCTCCGCGCGGGGTGTTCACCGGCCCGTTCACCAGTGTTCACCTGCGGGAATCCGGTACGGCGGGCGCCCCGGAACACGGTGGTCACGAGCATCTGGACGAGGACTAGAGTGTGCGCGTTCGTCCGCTCGTCGATGGAGTGTCCCGATGCGACCGTGGGTGCCGCTGGCCGGTGCGGCCGTGGCCGTCGCCGTGGTCGCGGCGGCCGTCGTGGGTGGTGACGACCTGCTGTCCGGCGGCGGCGCGCACGCGTCCGGGACGGTCCTGGAGGCGTCGATCGGACGCTGCGGGACGGGCTGGACCCACGCGCACCCAGGAGCGCAGACGCTGCTCGTCCGCAACAGCGGCAGCGCGATCGCCGAGGTCAGGCTCGTGGACCGGGCGGGCGCGGTGCACGCCGAGCTCGAAGGGCTCGGCCCCGGCGTGACGCGGCCGATGCGGGTGACGCTGGGCGCGGGGGAGTACGCGCTGCGCTGCTCGGACGACGGCGCGAGCGACCCGCGCACGGGGACGTTCGTCCGGATCACCGGCGGCGGCGCGGGCGGACCGGCCGTCCCGGCGGTGAGCACGAGCGACCTGTCCGGCGCGGTGTCGTCGTACTGGACGAAGGTGACCGCGGGCGTCGGCAGGCTCACCGGGCTGACCGGGACGCTGCGGTCGGCGGTCGCGTCCGGCGACGTCGGCGAGGCGCGCCGCGCGTGGCTGCCCGCGCACCTCGCGTACGAGCGGCTGGGCGCCGCCTACGGAACGTTCGGCGACTTCGACGGCCAGATCAACGGGCGTCCGGAGGGCCTGCCCGGCGGCGTCCACTATCCCGGCTGGACGGGTTTCCACCGGCTCGAGTACGGGTTGTGGCACGGCGAGAGCATGTCCTCGCTCGGACGCGTCGCCGACCGGCTCGACAAGGACGTCCGCGCCCTCCAGGCCGATCTGCCGCAGCAGCGCATCGACCCTGCCGATCTCCCCCTGCGCGCGCACGAGATCCTCGAAGGGACGCTCCGGGTCGAGCTGACCGGCGAGGCCGACCAGGGCAGCGGCACCTCGCTGAGGACGGCGGCGGCGAACGTCGAGGGCACGCGGCTCGTGCTCGACGCGCTGCGTCCCGTCCTGCGTTCCCGGTACCCGGCGCTGCCTCAGGTGGACGCGTGGCTCGCCCGCCTGGACGCGCAGCTCAAGGGCCACGCGTCCCTGTCGGAGCTGTCCCCTCTGGAGCGCCGCCGCCTGGACGGCACGACCGGCCAGGCGCTCGAACTGCTGGCCCCGGTCGCCGAGATCGCCGCCCCCCGCCGCACGTCATGACGCCCCCGGATTCCATGACCACCCCGGATTCCATGACGACCTGGAGGGTGACGTGACCGATCGCCGATCGTTTCTGCGCGGGGCGTTCGCCGCCGGGGTGGGTGGTGTCGCCGCCGCCTCGGTGTCGGGTGCGGCGGCGTCGGAGGCGAAGGAGGACACCGCGCTGCGCGGGTTCCACGGCGTGCACCAGGCGGGTGTCGAGGAGTCGCCGCTGCCCCGGACGACCGTCGTCGCGTTCGACGTGATCGCGGAGAACCGGCGCGAGCTGACCGACCTGATGCGGACGATCACCGAACGGGCGCGCGTCCTCACCTCGGGCGGCGTCCCGGACGGCGCGGGCATCACCGCGCCCCCGGCCGACTCCGGTGTGCTCGGACCGGCCGTCCCCGGTGGGAACCTGCTGGTCACGGCCGGTGTCGGGGCGTCGCTGTTCGACGGGCGGTTCGGTCTGGCGGGACGCCGTCCGCCCCGGCTGACCACGATGCCGACCTTCCCGAACGACGCGCTCGACCCTGCGTGGTGCCACGGCGACCTCAGCCTCCAGCTGTCCGCGCGCGACGAGGACACGGTCGTGCACGCGCTGCGCGACATCGCCCGGCACACCCGCGGCGCGGCGCAGATCCGCTGGAAGATGGACGGGTTCGTCAGCCCGCCGCGCCCGTCCGGGACGCCGCGCAACCTGCTCGGCTTCCGCGACGGCACCGCCAACCCCGCCCCCGCCGACCTCGGACGCCTCGTCTGGACCGACGACGGCGGCACGTACCTGGTCGTCCGGCTGATCCGGATGCTGGTCGAGTTCTGGGACCGGATCGGCATCACCGAGCAGGAGCAGATCATCGGCCGTGCCCGCGACACGGGCGCGCCGCTGGACGGCGACGACGAGTTCGATCCGCCGAGGTTCACCGCCGACCCGATCGGCAAGATCATCCCGTTGACCAGCCACATCCGGCTGGCGAACCCGCGCACCGCGCAGTCGGCGGGCAGCCGGATCCTGCGCCGCGGGTTCAACTACGACCGCGGCGTGGACGCGGCGGGCGACCTCGACATGGGCCTGGTGTTCACCTGCTACCAGCGCGACATCCCGTCCCAGTTCGAGGCCGTCCAGCACCGCCTGAAGGACGAGCCGCTCGTCGACTACGTCCGTCCTTTCGGGGGCGGGTACTTCCTCGTCCTGCCGGGCGTCCGCGACGGCGGCGACTTTCTCGGCCGCGCGCTGCTCGCCTGATCCTCCGCCGCGTCGGCCAAGGGTAAGAACTACGCTTGCCTAATTAACCTTTCGCTCACCTTCCTCAAGGAAACATCTGCCCGTTCTGTGCCGGTCACCCGCCTGTTACCCGGGACCCTTGAGTTCGTCGCCGCGCGCTGGTTGGGTACCGCCCGGAGATCAATCCGGTGACCGGCTTCGCCCCCGTGCGGACGGGCCGCGGCCGTGACCCGTTCAGGAGGAAGAATGACCCCCGGCAACTGGACCAGGCGGCGCACCGCCACCGCGGTCGCCGCGGGCGCGCTCGCGCTCGCCACCGCCGCCGCGTGCGGCACGACCACGGGGCACGGCGCGTCCCTCACGGCGGCCGAGACGTTCACCGACGCGGCCCGGGCGCACACCGCGACGCCCATCAAGCACGTCGTCGTGCTGTTCGACGAGAACAACTCGTTCGACCACTACTTCGGCACGTATCCGAAGGCGGCGAACAGCGACGGAACGAAGTTCACCGCCGCGAGGAACACGCCGCGCGTGAACGGCCTGACCAAGAGCCTGCTCACGCACAACCCGAACCAGTACAACCCCAAGCGGCTGTCGCCGAAGCAGGCGCTCACCTGCGACCAGGACCACACCTACGGCAGCGAGCAGAAGGCGCTGAACGCGGGGAGGATGGACAAGTTCGTCGAGTCCACCGAGAAGGACAAGTGCACCGGCCAGCCGGTCCTCTTCGGTGAGCCCGGCCTGGTCATGGACTATTACGACGGCAACACCGTCACCGCGCTGTGGAACTACGCGCAGCACTACTCCATGAGCGACAACTCGTGGGACACGGTGTTCGGGCCGTCCTCGCCGGGCGCCGTCAACCTGGTCTCCGGGCAGACCCACGGCATCCACGCCGTGGACAACAGGACCCACGAGAAGGTCACCGACCCGTCCGTCGTCCAGTCGCCGGACAAGGACGGCGTCGGGACGATGATCAACGACCCGCAGCCCGCGTTCGACGACTGCTCGGCGAAGAACCACACCGCGGCCAACAACCTGGGCGTGATGACCGGTCCGAACGTCGGCGACCTGCTGAACAAGCGGAAGGTCACCTGGGGCTGGTTCCAGGGCGGGTTCAAGCCGACCGGCACGAACGGCTCCTACGCGGCCTGCGGCGCGACCCACCCGAACCTCGGCGGCATCGCGTCCACCGACTACATTCCGCACCACGAGCCGTTCCAGTACTACAAGTCGACGGCCAACGAGAAGCACCTGCCGCCGACCTCGGTCGCCCGGATCGGCCACCAGGACCAGGCGAACCACCAGTACGACCTGACCGACTTCGACGCCACGCTCCAGGCGGGCAACCTGCCGTCGGTCAGCTTCGTCAAGGCGGGCGCCTACCAGGACGGCCACGCGGGCTACTCCGACCCGCTGGACGAGCAGCGCTTCCTGGTGAAGTACATCAACGCGATCCAGAAGTCCAAGTTCTGGAAGGACACCGCGATCGTCGTCGCCTACGACGACTCCGACGGCTGGTACGACCACCAGAAGCCGCGCCTCCTGAACGGCTCCAAGGACTCCTCCGTCGACGCCTCCGCGCTGTGCGGCAAGGCCCCCTCGGCGGCGGGCGGCTACCAGGACCGCTGCGGCCCGTCCCAGCGCCTCCCGCTGCTGGTCATCTCGCCGTACAGCAAGGTGAACCACGTCGACCACACCTACAGCGAGCAGACGTCGATCCTGCGGTTCATCGAGGACAACTGGAACCTCGGCCGCATCGGCGACCACTCCTTCGACGCGCGTGTGACCGGCCTGAAGGGCCTGCTCGACTTCAAGAGGCCGCGCGCCGGGAAGCTGATCCTCGACCCGAACACGGGCGCCCGCTCCTGACCCCGCCGCTTCCGCCGCATCCGGCGGAGCCCTGATCGTCCGCCCTCGCCGTCCGCCTCCCCGGACGGCGGGGGCGGTCGCTTCTTCCGGAACGCGCGGAGGTTCTGGTAGGTCCAGAGTCATGCGTTTCCCCCTCTGCGCGGCGGCGGCGGTCGGCCTCGCCCTCCTCCCCGCCGCTCCAGCGCACGCCTCCTCGGCTGTGTCCTCCGAGCGCATCCGCTCGTACGCGGTCGAACTGAATCTCGGGGCGGACGGCCTGCTGCGCGTCCACGAGGCCATCACGTACGACTTCGGCGACGCGTCCGGGAAGCACGGGGTCGAGCGGGAGATCCCCACGAAGCGGGTGAAGATCGGCCACGTGCGGGTCTCCAGCCCGGACGCGCCCGCCGCCAGCCAGGTCAGCGAGCACGGCGACGAGTTGGACATCCGGATCGGGGATCCGGGCACGCCGGTGACCGGGCAGCGGCACTACACGATCGACTACGACGTCCGGCACGCGGTCGCCTCGGACACGCTGAACTGGAACGCGATCGGCACCGAGTGGACGGTCCCGATCGACGCGGCGACCGTCCTCCTCAAGGGCCCGGTCGCCCTCCGGTCGTTCGGCTGCCACGCCGGTCCGAGGAACGCGACGGCGTCGTGCAAGGGCGCCTGGAACACCGGGGACGGGAACGCGGTGTTCGGGCAGAGCCTCGGGGCGGGGGAGGGGCTGACCGTCCGGGCGGAGTTTCCGTCCGGGGCGGTGCGGAACCAGCGTTTTGGCGCGTCCCCGCTGACGGTCGGCGTCCCGGGTCTGGTCGCGCTCGGACTGGCGCTGTTGCTCGTCCTCGCCGGGGTCGGCCTGCGGCTGTTCGACCGGTGGCGGCGCAAGCGGCTGCCCGCGTCGATCACGCGCGGGGAAGCGCCGCCGGTCGAGATCGGAAGCATTCCGAACGGCGCTGAGCCGTGGGACCCGCTCGCAGTCCTCGCGCTCGACCTGGCCGTCCGGGGGCATGTGCGCATCGCCGACGACGGACGGGACGTCATGCTCATCCGCGTCCGCTCCGCCGACGAGACCCTCGAGTTCGACTACGAGCGGGCGTTCGTGGAGGCCCTCTTCGAGCCTGGGGACGCGGTCAGGATCGGGCCGGTCGGGGTCGGGCCGACCAGTCCGTCGCGGGCCCAGAAGGGCAGGCAGGCCAGGGCGGACGCCAGGGCGGACGCGCGGAGGCCGGTCAGGACCGTACCGGTCGACTGGCCGCGCCTCCGGGAAGCCGAACAGCGGATCCTCCAGGCGAGCCGCGAGCGCGGACGCCGCTACCAGCGCACATTCACGCCCAGCGTCGGCCGCTGGCTGCTTCCCGCGTGCCTTGTCACCGGGATCGTCGGAATCATCCTCGTCCTGGTGGGACTCCCGGGGGACGGCGGGTTCGACGACCTCTCCGCGATCGGAACAGCGCTGATCGTCGTCGCCGTCGCGTCCGGGTTCCTCCGGCCACGGTGCCCGGACACGCGGAAGGGGCAGGAGCTGAGCGTCCGGTACCAGCGCTTCATCTTCGCGGTGTGGGACAAGCGGGTGGACCCCGACGCCGAGGCGTACCTCCCCTACAACGCCGCCTGGGGCGAGACGTCCTGGATGGCGGCCTTCCACCACGCCCGTGCGGCCGACGGAACGCTCCCGTCCTGGTACTCCTACACCGGCGACCCCGACAAGGCCGTGGAACGCTTCACCAACCTGATCGGGATGTTCAAGGGGAAGCCGAAGCCGAGGCCGAAGCGGCCGGGTCAGGCGCGTTCGGCTTCGTCCAGTACGCGGCGTCGTCCGTCCAGCGGCGGATACGGGAGTGGCGGCGGGGGCTGGGGAGGCACCGACAGCGGCGGCTGGTCCGGGGGCGGCGGTCACGGGGGAGGCGGGCACGGCGGAGACGGCGGCGGAGGCGGCCATTCCTGGTGACCCGTCCGGACGCGTCGAACCGGCCCGTGGCAGGGGGCGCCACGGGCCGGTTCGTCAGGGCGAGCCCGCGGGGACGGGCTCGCGGGGGTGGGGAGATCAGCCGAGCTGGTTCGCGATGGCGTTGAGACCGGCCTGCGCGATGGACTCGTCGATCGAGCCCTGCGGGGCCCCGCCGACGCCGATGCCCGCGATCGGGGAGCCGCCGGACGCGACCGGGACGCCGCCCGCGAGGAACAGGGTGCCCGGGATGTCCTTGATCGAGGGCGCGGCACCGGACGCGTTCTGCGTCAGCTTCGAGGTGGGCTGACCCCACGCGACGGCGGTGTACGCCTTGCGCTTGGCGGACTCGACGGTCTGCGGGCCCGCGCCGTCGCCCTTCACGACCAGCTTCAGGTCGCCGGACCGGTCCACGATCACGACGGCGACGCGCTGGTGCTGCTCGGCGGCCTCCTTCTGCGCCGCGTCGGCGACCTTCATGGCGGCGTCGGCGGTGAGGACGCGGTTCTGGGTGACGGCCTGGACGCTCTTCGCGGCGGCGGGGGCGGCCGGGGCGGCGTTCGCGGTCGCCGCGCCCATCGCCACGGCGCCGCCCACCAGGGCCACGCCCGCCGTCATGCCGACCAGGGTCTTGATGTTCTTCATGGTGTTCGGTCCCTTTCCGTTTGCGATGTCTCCAGCCTCGCCGCGCGCCCGCCCCCTGCCATCGCAAGGACGGTGGGGACCGGCATCAACCGAACGATGGATGCCCCGGAGGCCCGGCCGTCCCGCCGCGCCGAGTACCGTGCGTGATCAGGGAGGAGGAGCCTGTGACCAGTGCGGAGACCGGAGCTGAAAGCGGAGCGGAGATCGGCCCGCAGGCCGAGGCCGGGCGCGCCGCGCGCACCGCGCAGACGCGGATCGACCTGGCCATGCACGTGGCGTTCTTCCTGCTGCTCGCCTCGTCCGCGTCCCGGTTCGCCGTCCGGCACGGCCTGGAGGAGAGCGCCTGGCCCAAGCTCGCGCTCTGCGGCCTGCTCGCGCTCCTCTACGTCGCCGGGACGCTCCTGTGGGACCGGCTCGGCCGTCGCGGCCTGCTCGCCTGGCTGGTCGTCGTGATGGTCGTCTGGCTGTCTCTGGTCCTGATCGCGCCGAGCTTCGCCTGGTGCGCACCGCCCCTGTACTTCGCCGCGCTGCGCCTGCTCACCCGCCGGGCGGCCGTCCTCGGCGCGGTCGTCGTCACCGCCGCCGTGGTGTTCGCGCAGCTCAGGCTGACCGCGACGTTCGACCTCAGCCTGGTGCTCGCGCCCGTCGCGGTGTCCGGGATGATCCTGGTGATCTTCCTGGAGTTCAACCGGATGGCGGACGCCCTGGCCGCGACCCAGCGCACCGCCGGGATCCTCGGCGAGCGGCAGCGGCTGTCCCGGGAGATCCACGACACCCTCGCGCAGGGCCTGACCAGCATGGGCATGCTGCTGCAGGCCGCCGACCGGTCCTTTCCGGCCGACCCTGCGGCGGCCCGCGCCCTGGTCCGGCGGGCCGCGGACGAGGCGGCCGGGAACCTGGACGAGGCGCGCCGGTTCGTCCGCGCCCTGGCCCCGTCCGACCTCGCCGCCGGGTCGCTGCCGCACGCGCTGCGCTCGCTCGCCGACCGGGAGGGCGCGGCCCTGCGCGTCGAGGGCCAGGAGTACCCGCTGACCCCCGAGGCGCAGGCCGCCCTGCACCGCGTCGCGCAGGGCGCGCTCGCCAACGCCCGCGAGCACGCCGCCGCCGAGCACATCATGATCACCCTGTCCTACCTGGACGACGAGGTCGCGCTGGACGTCGCCGACGACGGCCGCGGCTTCGACCCCGCCGCACCCCGTCCCGGCGGCCCCGGCGGCCCCGGCGGCTCGGGCGGCTCGGGCGGCTCGGGCGGCTCGGGCGGCTCGGGCGGCGGCTCGAACCGTGGGTACGGCCTGCCCGGCATGCGCGACCGCGTCGCGGGCGTCGGCGGCACCCTGG
Organism: Actinomadura oligospora ATCC 43269; assembly: GCF_000518265.1. Lineage (GTDB taxonomy): Bacteria > Actinomycetota > Actinomycetes > Streptosporangiales > Streptosporangiaceae > Spirillospora > Spirillospora oligospora. The sequence goes on from NZ_KI912410.1 coordinate 819,270, forward strand.
TCGTCGAGAGCGAGCCGGGCGAGGGGACCGTCGTCGCCGCCCGCCTGCCGAGGAGCCACCCGTGACCGAACCGGCCGTCCCGATCCGGGTCCTGATCGCCGACGACCACCCGGTCGTCCGCGCGGGCCTGCGCGCCCTGCTCGCCGGGGAGGACGACCTGGAGGTCGTCGGCGAGGCCGGGACGGGCGAGGAGGCCGTCCGGCAGGCGGGCCTGCTCCGCCCCGACCTGGTCCTGATGGACCTGAGGCTCGGCGAGGGCATCGACGGCGTCGAGGCCACCCGCCGCGTCCTCGCGCTCCCGGACCCGCCGCGCGTCCTCGTCCTGACCACCTACGACTCCGACGCCGACATCGCCCGCGCCCTGGACGTCGGCGCGTCCGGCTACCTGCTCAAGGCGGGCCCGCCGGACGAGCTGTTCCAGGGCGTCCGGACGGCCGCCCGGGGCGAGACCGCCCTGTCCCCGGCCGTCGCGACCCGCCTGGTCAACCGCGTCCGCGACCCCGCCCCGGCCCTCAGCCCCCGCGAGGTCGAGATCCTCGAGCACCTCGCCCAGGGCATGTCCAACCGCCGGATCGCCCGCGCCCTGTTCATCAGCGAGGCCACGGTCAAGACCCACCTCGTCCACATCTTCGCCAAGCTCGGCGTCGACTCCCGCACCGCCGCCGTCCGGGCCGCCGCCGACCGCCGCCTCATCCGCCTCTCCGAATGACGCGCCAGCGGCGGAGCTCAGGGCTCAGGGCGGGAACGGGCCGCCGTCCATCCAGCGCGCGAGGTCGTCCCGTCCGACCAGGAACAGGCGGCCCGGTTCCACCCGCCCCGCCTCCTCCCGCGCCTGGGCCGTGAAGGTGTTGTTGGTGACCAGGACCCCGACGCGGCCCGCGTAGCTGGAGTGCACCGCCCCGATCAGGTTCCGGACCCGGTCGGCGCCCACCGGCTTCGCCTGCCGCTTGCACTGGACGGCCAGCTCCCGCCCGTCCGGGGCCGTGGCGAGCACGTCGATGCCCCGGTCCCGCGACCGTCCGACGACCTCGACGTCCAGGAACCCGTCACGTTCGAGCAGCCGAGCGGTGAGCTCCTCGAACTCGACGCCGGACATGACGTCCACCCGGTCGAGGTGGGCGCGCTCGCGCAGCTCCGCCTCGCGCGCCCGCAGCTCGGCCTCGTGCTCGCGCGCGATCTGCCGCCGGTGCCGGACGAAGAGCCCGACCCCGCCCGCGACCACCGCGCCCACGAAGAGCAGGGAGAGGATCTGCTCCCAGTAGAACCACAGCAGGATGGTCGCGAGGAGCCCGGCGGCGAGCCCGGCGACGGCGGATCCGACGCGTCCCGGAGGACGGCGCGCGGCCGGGTGGTCGGAGGGGAGTGGGGCGTCCATCGGCGACCTCCGGGGGGATCGAGGCACTGCCGTCACCATGACATGGATCTCTGACGGACTCCTCGTCCCCGTTGGCACAAAGGCACGGCCTCCCGACCGGAAGCGGTCAGGAGGCCGTGGCGCGGTGGGTCAGGAGTGGGCGGCGAGGGCCGGGAGCAGGGTGGCGGCGTTCGGGGTGCCGAGGCCGGTGATCGGGTCCCAGCCCTTGGTGGCCGGGTAGCCCGGGATGTCCGGGTAGTCGGGGTTGGAGTTGTTGCCCGTCGTCACGTCGTAGAAGTACGCGCCGTAGTCCGGGCCGTTCGCCAGGTCGTACAGCGACTGGTTGATCTGGCCGAGGGGGTGCCCGGCGATCTGCGCGGCGATGGCGACCATGCCCGCCCACTGCGGGGCGGACGCGGACGTCCCGCCGACGACGTACCAGCCGGAGCTGCACGGGTCGCCGCTCGGGCACTTGATCCCGGTCGCGCCGGGCGCGGTGTCCCGGACGAGGACGCCGGTCGCCGAGCTGGCCTGGGACGCGATGTCCGGGACGCCGCGCATCGAGCCGATGCCGGTGGACCCGGCGGGTAGGGCGTTCTGGTAGGCGGGCTTGCCGAACACGTGGCTGAAGCCGCCGCCGGCGAACGTCCAGCCGACCTCGCGCTGACCCGGGAACCTCGAGCAGGCCGCGGGGGCGCTGGTGTTGTCGACGTGCGTGCCGGTCGCGCCGTCCAGGCACAGGTAGGTGCCGCCGACGCTGGTGACCAGCGGGTCGGACGCGGGCCAGCCGACGGACGCGTACGGGATCGCGGCCGGGTTCTTCACCGGCGACTTGAAGTCGTTCTCGCTGCCGCCGTCACCGGAGCTCGCGAGGACGGTCACGCCCTTGGCCGCCGCCGACTTGAACGCGTGGCGCAGGTTCTCCAGCGACGAGGTCGTGTGGAACGCCTCCTCGCCGGAGCCGAAGCTCTGCGAGATGACGTCGGCCATCCCGTTGTCCACGACCTGCTGCTCGAGGTTCATGAACTGCGGGAAGCCCTGCGTCCCGAGCGTCTCGGCGGTCGGGGTGGACACCAGCACGATGTTCGCGCCGGGGGCCATGGCGTGCGCCATGTCCAGGTCGAGCGCGATCTCCAGCGCCCAGCCGTTGCTGTCCTCCTGGCCGGTGCCGTTGTTGTCCGGCGGCTGCTCGACCGGACGGTTGCCCTGCCGGAGGCGGGTGATGGACGGCATGCCCGGCGTGCACGCGACGTCCGGCATGCCGCACATCAGCGGCAGGCCGAACTGCTGGCTGTAGACCTTGAGGTCGGCCTCGGCCTGGTCGTAGCCGAACGCGTCGACGATCGCGATCGTGCGTCCTCGGCCGTCCTGGCCCTTGGCGTGCAGCGGGCCGACGTTGTAGGCGTTCTGCAGCGCCTTCGGGGTGAAGCAGCGGCGGCCGACGGACGCGCAGTCGCCCTGGGCCGGGGGCGTCTCGGACGCGCCCAGGTAGCTGAAGTCGGTCGCGTGCGGACGCGGCGCGGGAAGGGCGTCGTCGCCGGACGAGGCGGCCACCGGGACGGCGGCCACGGCGGCCCCGGCGAGCGCGATCGCCGCGAGCCAGAGGGGCGCGCGGCGCCCGGGGGCGGTGGTGGGCAGGGACAAGGGGACTCCCGGCACGAGAGGGACACCGCGCGGCGGTCGTCGCGCGGACGGTGTCCCCGGGGCCGCTTCCTGGTCCCCGCACCGCCCAGTGCGGAGGACCGCGTGCACCGCAGATGCATCTAAGACCTCGGTGATCACACCGTCAAGAGGGGACGCTCCGGCCGATTCCGGTCAGGCTCGGCGGGCCCGTCCGGGATGGACCCCGACGTCAGAAGAACATTCTTGTTCTTCAAATCGGGACGCGCCGCCGCGGGGTCCTTGTGGCGGGGGAGTCCGCGGTCTACGGTCCGGTTGATCACCCAGACGGTCCGGGTGGTCGCCCAGCGGGCCACACCCGGGAGCCGCCATGCGCCGCCGCAGGATGCCGTCCCTCGCCACCGCCGCCGTCCTCACCGCCGCCGCGCTGGCCGTGCCGTCCGGCGCCGCCGCGCGCGCGGACACCGCGCGGGGCGCGAACCCCTCACCCCCGGACATCCTGTCGATCGTTCCGGGGCTCGACCCGCTCAGGCCCTCGTCCAGGCCGGTGACGCTGGTGGACGCGCAGCGCGACCTGCACGTCACCTACACCTCGAACGGCGCGACGAAGACGCTGAACGACTACATGGTCACCTCCGGCACGCAGGGCTTCCTCGTCCTGGACGGGAACAGGATCGTCACCGAGTGGTACGCCCCGGGGTTCGGCAAGAACAGCCGGTTCCAGTCCTGGTCGATGGCCAAGTCGTACACCGGCGACGCGGTGGGCATCGCGCTCGCCGAGGGCCGGATCCACTCCCTGGACGACACGGTCGCGAAGTACGTCCCCGAGCTGGCGAATGCCGACTACGGCAAGGTCACCCTCTACAACCTGCTGCGCATGTCGTCCGGCATCGGCTGGGACGAGACGACCGACGACATCGCCATGCACCCGGCGTTCAGCCTCGGCCTCAGCACACCCGTCCAGTGGGCCGCCGGGCGGCGCACCGTCTCGCCGCAGGGCAGCAAGTTCAACTACACGAGCCTGAACAGCGCGCTTCTCGCGCAGGTCGTCGCGAACGTGTACGGCATGCCGTTCACGCGCTTCCTGCAGAAGCGCATCTGGGAGCCGACCGGCATGGCCGACACCGACTACGTCGGCACCGACTCGCACGGGCACGCGCTCGGCTACTGCTGCATCTACGCCACCGACCGCGACTTCGCCCGCTTCGGGAAGATGATGCTGGACGGCGGACGCGTCGCCGGGCGAACCGTCGTCCCGGCGTCCTGGGTCGAGCGGGTGCACAAGCCGTCCGGAGTCAGCCCGTCCTACGGCCTGCAGTGGTGGATCGACGGCACGGACGGCTACTACGCGAGCGGCCTCGGCGGCCAGGTCACCTACGTCGACCCGGCCCGCAAGGTCGTGATCGTCCGGTCCACGTTCTACTCGTTCAACGACACCGACACCCTCCCGGCCCTCCACGCCGTCGCCAGGGCCGTAGCGGCCCAACGCACCCGCTCCGCCCGCTGACCACGCCCACACCCCCGAGCGCTCCAAAGGCCGTCGGCCTCCGCCGCCCGTCCCGCTGCTAACCCTGCGGGTCGCGCGGACGGGGCGGGCGGTGGTGGTCGATCGTGAAGATGCCGATCTCCCGCAGCCGGGGTTCGGGACCGGCGCGGCCCTCGCGTATCCACATGCTGTGGACGGTCGTCAGCACCACCTTCCGGGCCGCGAAGAACAGCAGCCCGGCCAGCGGCAGCTCGCCGAGCAGCGCGGTCGCGACGCTCACCGGGAACTCGCCCGAGCCCCACGACAGCATCACGTCGAACCAGGCGTCGCAGACCAGCAGGGTGCCGCAGACGATCTGGCCGAGGACGACGACCTGCAGCCGCCGCCACGCGGCGAACGCCGTCCCGGCGAGCGCGAGGGTCAGGCCGATGTCGAAGCCGATCCACGCCGCCCGCCACTGCCCGGCGATGTAGTGCTCGGGCAGCGTGAAGCCCAGCATCACCGTCCAGGGCACCAGCCACGCGCAGCACGCGGTGAGCATCGCGAGGCCGAGCCGCCGCCGCAGCCTGATGTGCGGCGCGGCGAGGGGGTCGTCGTCGGCGAGCAGGATCAGTTCGCGCAGCAGTTCGGCGCGCTCGTCGGAGGACATGCGGCGAAGGTCGTCTGAGCTGAGCACGCTCACATGCTGCCCTCTGGGCGGCAAGAGGGAAATCCCTATCGCTTGCTCAAGCGAGCAAGTTTGGCGTCCTGTCACAGCCGCCCGCACGCTCCGCTGGCGACCAGTGACAGAAGTGAAGAAATGCCTGGTTTTGGGCTATTCGTACCGGCTCTTCTCGTGTGATCCTCTCGGGCGGCGCGCCTCTCGTGGGCGCCGCCCTTGTCCCCCCGCTTCGCTTCACGAGGAGAGCCCATGCGGCGACCCCCACTGCGGTACGCCATGACCGGGATGATCCTGGCCGCGGCGTCCGTGCTGAGCACCCCCTTCGGAACGGCCTCCGCGAGCCCCGCGCTCCCGGCCGCCCCCGCCGGGACGCACCACTCGTGCGCGACCGCCCACGCCGGTCAGGCGCACTGCCACGCGATCGTCCGGAACGACGTGGCCGTCTCGGAGAAGACCCTGAAGGCCGCCGCCGCGGCGCCCAGCGGTCTCAGCCCCGCCAACCTGCAGAGCGCCTACAAGCTGCCGTCCTCGACGGCCGGATCCGGCCAGACCGTCGCGATCGTCGACGCCTACGACGACCCGACGGCCGAGGCCGACATGAACGTCTACCGGTCGCAGTACGGGCTCCCCGCCTGCACCACGGCCAACGGATGCTTCAAGAAGGTCAACCAGACCGGCGGCAGCAGCCTCCCGCGGGTGGACGGCGGCTGGGCCCAGGAGATCTCGCTCGACCTGGACATGGTCTCCGCGGCCTGCCCGAACTGCAAGATCGTCCTGGTCGAGGCCAAGTCCCCGACGTTCGCCAACCTCGGCACCGCCGAGAACACCGCGGCCAAGCTCGCCAACGTGGTGAGCAACAGCTACGGCGGCTCGGACGCCGCGGACTCCTCCTACGGCAAGTACTACAACCACCCCGGCGTCGCGATCACCGTCAGCTCCGGTGACTCCGGCTACGGCACCGAGTACCCGGCCTCGTCCCACTACGTGACGGCGGTCGGCGGCACCTCGCTCCGCACCTCCAGCACCACCCGCGGCTGGACCGACACCGTCTGGAGCGGCGCGGGCAGCGGCTGCTCGTCCTACAACACCGCGCTGACCGGCCAGGCGAGCGCGAACACCGGCTGCTCCAACCGCGCCGTCGCCGACGTCTCGGCCGTCGCCGACCCGGCGACCGGCGTGGCCGTCTACGACAGCACCGCCTACCAGGGCCAGTCCGGCTGGATGGTCTTCGGCGGCACCAGCGCGTCCGCCCCGCTCATCGCGGCCGTCTACGCCCTCGCGGGCAACGCGTCCTCGGTGGACAACAACTACCCGTACTCCCACACCTCGGGCCTGTTCGACGTGACCAGCGGGAGCAACGGCTCCTGCTCCCCGTCGCAGCTGTGCACCGCCCGCACCGGCTGGGACGGCCCGACCGGCCTCGGCACCCCCAACGGGACCAGCGCCTTCTGACCGGCTGATCCCGATCGGCTGAGCAGAGCATGACCGCGTGCGGCGGACGGACCCCTCACCCCCCTGAGGGATCCGCCCGCCGCACGCCGCTCTTCCCGCTCTCCCTGCTCTCAACCGATGCGCTGGAGGGCCTTCTCCCGGTATGCGGCGACGCGCGCGCCCGACTCGCGGCGGGCCATCCGGCGCAGGACGACCGGCGCGAGCACCAGCCCGGCCACGGCCCACGCGCCGAGCACACCGAACGTCTCCAGGTGCCGCCACGATTGGTGCAGTTCGACCGTGGCCATGGCGTCGGGGAGGAGCGCCGAACGCATCCCGAGGCCGAGCCAGTACACCGGGAAGACCTGCGCGACGTCCTGGAGCCAGCCGGGCAGCGCGGTGACCGGGTAGAAGACCCCGGAGACCGAGATCACCGCCATCACCGGCAGGGTGATCAAACCGGCGGCGCGCGGACTCGACACGAGCGCGCCGAGCGCCGCCCCGGCCGACTGCGTCGCGACCAGCCCGAGCAGCAGCACCCAGGCCAGCGTGAACCAGGACGACGCCGAGCCGAGACGCAGCCCGTCCACCATGAACGCGCCCGGGACCAGCAGGATCGCCAGGTACGCGACCACGCATCCGGACGTCGTGACCAGCTTCCCGAGGAAGTACGCGCGGATGCCGTGCGGCGTCGCGCGCGCCCGCAGCAGCGTGCCGTCCTCGCGCTCCACGGTCAGGTACTGGATCACCAGGACCATCCCGAGCGCGACGAACATGCCGAGCACGCCCGGCAGCACCAGCCCGCCCAGCCTGATCCCGGTGTGCCGGAACTCCCGGTCCCGGTAGAAGAAGACCGCCACCAGCGTCAGCACCGGCCAGAGCAGCTGGCTGACCAGCTCGGACCCGCTGAACGCCTGACGTAGTTCGATCAGGCCGCGTGCCAGGCCCCTCCGGACCGTCCGCATCACACCGTCTCCTCGGCCCGCCGCACCAGCGACAGATAGGTGTCCTCCAGCGAGGACGGCCGGACGGCCAGCGCCTCGACCGCGTCCCCGTGCTCCTCGAACAGCGCGCGGACGAACCGGGTCGCGTCGCGCGTCGACCGGACGTGCCGCCGCCCGCCGAGGGTCCAGGCCACCTCGTCCTCGCCCGCGATCCGCTCCGCGAGCTCGGACGCCGTGCCGTCCGCGACGATCCGCCCGCCGTCGAGGATCACGATGCGGTCGGCCAGCTTCTCCGCCTCGGCCAGATCGTGCGTGGTCAGCATGATGGTCGTGCCCTCCGTCCGGGACAGGCCGAGCACGAGTTCGTGGAACTCGCGCCGCGCCTCCGGGTCGAACCCGGTGGTCGGCTCGTCCAGGAACAGCAGCTCGGGACGTCCGACCATGCCGATCGCGACGTCCAGCCGCCGCCGCTGGCCGCCGGACAGCGTCCGCACCTTCCGGCCCGCGTGCTCGGCGAGCCCGACCGCCGTGATCAGCTCGGCCGGGTCCCACGGCCTCGGGTAGTACGACCCGAGATGCGCGAGCAGCTCCCCGACCCGCCATTTCCCGTGGTCACGCCACGACTGCAGGACGATCCCGACCCGCGCCCGCCACGCCTCGCCGCCGCGTGCCGGATCCGCGCCGAGCACGTCGACGCGTCCGCCCGACCGTGTCCGGAACCCCTCGAGGATCTCGATCGTCGTCGTCTTCCCCGCGCCGTTCGGCCCCAGCATCGCGAGCACCTCGCCCCGGTGCGCCCGGAAGGTGACCCCGCGCAGCACCTCGGTCGTCCCGTACCGCATCCGCAGGTCGTCGACCTCGATGACCACCTCGCGGCTCACGCCCCGTCCACCCTCGCCCGCGCCCGGGCCCTCAGGTCTTCGACGTCCACCCCGGCGAGCGCCAGCGCCCGCGGAACCGTGCCGACCTTCAGCTCCAGGATCCCCAGCAGGATGTGCGCGGGCCCCAGGTCCCTCTTCCGCGCGCTCGCCATCCCCACCTCGAGCACCCGCCTGCCGGACTCTCCGATATCGGACGGCTTCCGCCTCGACTCCCGTGGCCGCAGCACCTCCTCATCGGTGACCGAGACCCCGGCCTCCCCGAGGCTGTGCTCGAACTCCCGCCGCAACGCGTCCTGGACGGCCCGCCGGTCGAGCCCCGCGGGCGCGAGCAGGTCGGGCGCGTCCCCCTCCGCCTCGCCCGCGAGCGCGAGCAGCACGTGCTCCGCCTCCGTCAGCCGCGCCCCCCTGAGCCGCGCCTCCTCCGACGCCCGCACCAGCAGCGCATCCACGTACGTCCGCGCCATCACTTCCTCCTCCGCAACCGCACCCCGGCCTCGATCAGCCGCTTCGCGTGCTTCTTGTGGACGGCCTGCCGCGTGACCCCGAGCGCCTGCGCGACGTCCGACCAGCTCCACCCGGCCCGCATGGCCTTCTCGACCGCCGCGTCCTCCATCCGGTCGGCGAGCTTCCGCATGGCCACCACGGCCGCCAGCTCCGCCCCCGGATCCCGTTCCGCGTCCTCCATATAGGCAACCTAGGTTGCTTATATGAAGGTGTCAACCAGAGTTGCTTATCGGGCGGTGGCGCGGGAATGACGAAGGCCCCGCACGGCAGGTGCGTGCCGGGCGGGGCCTTCGGGAAGCGGGGCCTCCGGGATGAGGCCGGTGGTCAGCCGGCGGACATCCCGGCGTCGACGGCGATCGACTGGCCGGTGATGTGCTTCGACTCGTCCGAGCAGAGGAAGGCGAAGGTCTCCGCGACGTCCTCGGGGTCCATCAGGACGCCGGACGGGTGCAGCGCGGCGGCCTCGGCCTCGGTGAACATGCCGCCCTCGATCGCGGCGTCCAGCAGGGAGGTGCGGACGACGCCGGGGCAGACCGCGTTGATCCGGATGCCCTGCCGGACGTACTCGATCGCGGCGGTGCGGGTCATCGCGACGACGCCGCCCTTGGTGGCCGAGTAGTCGGAGATGCCGAGCGGCAGGCCGACCAGGCCCGCGACGGACGCCATGTTGGCGATGACGCCGCCGCCCTGCTCCAGCATCTGCCGGATCTCGTACTTCATCGACAGCCAGACGCCCTTGAGGTTGACCGCGACGAGCTTGTCCCAGGCCTCCTCGGTGACCTCGTGCAGCGCGGAGCCCTGCTCCTCGACGCCCGCGTTGTTCACGGCCGCGTCGAGCCGCCCGAACGCGGCGACCGTCGCGGCCACGGCGGCCTCGACGTCCGCGCCCACCGTGACGTCCGCCCGGACGAACCGGGCCTCGCCGCCGTCCTTCTCGATCTGGGCGACGGTCTCGCGTCCGGCGTCCTCGAGGATGTCGGCGACCACCACGCGCGCGCCGTACCCGGCGAACACACGCGCCGTCGCCGCTCCGATGCCCTGCGAGGCGCCGGTGATGAGGACGGCCTTGCCAGCGAGCTTTCCGCTCACGCTTGTCTCCTTCTCAGCGGGGGATTGCGGGGGTCTCTCCGGGGCCGGGGGCAGCGCCGGACCCGGAAAAGTCAGCGGCGCGCGGCGGCGGTGCGGGCCAGGACGTGCTCGACCATGCTGATCAGCACCTCCTTGGCCGAGTCGCGGCTGCGCACGTCGCACATGACGAGCGGGACGTCCGCGTCGAGGTCCAGCGCGATCCGGACGTCCGCCGGGTCCTTGCGCTCGGCGCCGTCGAAGCAGTTCACCGCGACCATGAACGGGGTGCCGCGGTCCTCGAAGTAGTCGATGGCGGCGAACGAGTCGGCCAGCCGCCGGACGTCGGCCAGCACGACCGCGCCGACCGCGCCGAGCGCCAGCTCGTCCCACATGAACCAGAACCGCTGCTGGCCGGGCGTCCCGAACAGGTACAGGATCAGCCCGTCGCCCATCGTGATCCGGCCGAAGTCCATGGCCACGGTCGTGCTGGTCTTGCCCGAGACGCCGGTCGTGTCGTCCACGCCCGCGCTCCGGTCGCTGAGCAGCTCCTCGGTGCGCAGCGGGCGGATCTCGCTGATCGAGCCGACCATCGTGGTCTTCCCGACGCCGAACCCGCCCGCGACGAGGATCTTGGCGGCGATCGGCTGCCCGCCGCCGCGCCGGCGGGCAGCGGGCTCGTGGACGGCGGTGTCAGAGTGCGCGTAGTCCATGAAGCAGCTTCCTTAGTACGAGCTCGTCCGGGACGTCGCCGGTGGGGGTCGGCCGGAGCACCCGGAGCAGGTTCTCCTCGCGCAGGTCGTCCACGATGACCCGGACCACGCCCACGGGCAGGTCGATCTCGGACGACAGGTCGGCGAAGGTGATCGGCTCCGCGCAGACGGCCAGCACCCGGCGGTGCTCGGGGTCCAGGCGGGTCCGCCGGGGGACCGGCAGCCCGGTCGCCTCCAGCAGGGAGATCAGGTTGAGGCTGTCGTCGCGCAGCCGGGTCCGGCCGCGCGTGACGGTGTAGGGGCGGAAGATCGGCCCGGCGTCCTCGTCCAGCCAGCGGTCATCGCTCACGCAGGGTCACCTCACGCCGAAACCCGACAGCCGCGGGATCACCGGCGGCCGCTCGGCCAGCCGCTCGGCGGTCTCGGCCAGCGCGTAGGCGACCGCGCCCGCGTCCGCCTCGGCCGGGCTCAGCGCGGCGAGGTAGGCGTGCTCCCCGGCCGGGACCATGAACACCAGCATCGAGTCCATCTCGATCACGCTCTGCATCAGCGCGCCGCCGGCGAACCGCCGGCACGCTCCCCGCGCGAGCCCCTGCACGCCCGAGACCAGCGCGGACAGGTGCTCCGCGTCCTCCTGGCCCATGCCGGAGGACGCCGCCACGACCAGCCCGTCGCTGGACAGCACGACCGCGCCGCCGCCCTTCGGGCCCGCCTGCGCCACCAGGCCGTCCAGCAGGAGGCGCACCTGTTCGGCGGTCATCGCCGGTTCCGTCATCGCTCCACCTCGTCGTCGTTCCACCCCGCGGGCCGCGTCGGCTGGGCCGGTTCGGCCCGTCCGCGCCGCCAGCCGCTCTGCATGGACGCCATGACCGACCGCGCCCGCTCCGGCGACCGCGCCTCACGCTCGGCCTCGCGTCCCGGCTCGTCCTCCGGGACGGCGGCGGGCTTCGGCCGCTCGGCGTCCCGCAGCTGCGGGGCCAGGTTCGCGCGCCGCACCCGCCGGGGCATGCCCGCGTGCGTCCCGCCGTCCCCGTTCGGAGCCGTCGGATAGCCGCCGGACGCACCCGGCCGCGCCCCGTCGCGCGCGCCCGCGGGCCGCGCCTCGTGCGCGCTCGGGGCCGCGTGCGCGCCGGACGGCTGAGCCTCGTGCACTCCCAACTGCCGCGCCTCCTGTGTGCTCGACTGCGGTGCGGCGTGCGCACCGGCGTACGGTCCGCTCGCCCCGGCGGCGGCGTCGGACCCCTCGGATCCGTCACCCCAGCCGCCGATGCCACCGGTCGTCGCGGGCGTGAGCCGTCCGGTCGGAGCGACCGCGACCCACCCACCGGTGTCCGTGGACGCCTGCTCGGGCGCGGGCGGCGCCTCCGCCTCGGCGTCTGTGGGTGCGGACTCGCTCGGACGGCCGATCCGGTCGGCGGAGACGACGATCGAGTGCGGCAGCAGGACGATCGTCTTCAGCCCGCCGTAGGAGTTCGGCTCCAGGACGACCTTGATGCCGTTCCGGTGCGCCAGCGTCCCGACGACCAGCAGGCCCAGCTGCTCGCCGCCGGCCAGCTCGAACTCCGGCTCGCGGCTCAGCCGATCGTTGAGCGCGGCGAGCTTGTCCGGGCTGACGCCGAGGCCGCGGTCCTGGATCTCCACGACGAACCCGCGCCCGACCATGCCCGCGTCCACCTCGACCGGGGTGTTCGGCGGCGAGAAGGTGACCGCGTTCTCGATCAGCTCGGCCAGCAGGTGGATGACGTCGGCGACGGCCGCGCCGTCGATGCCCTCCTCGGCGTTGCTGACGACCTCGACGCGCGCGTAGTCCTCGATCTCGCCGATCGCGCCGCGCAGCGCGTCCAGGATGCTCACCGGATGCCGCCAGCCGCGGCCCGGCGTCGCGCCCGCCAGGATGATCAGGCCCTCCGCGTGCCGCCGCATGCGGGTCGTGAGGTGGTCGATCGCGAACAGGTCGGCGAGGTCGTCGGGGTCGCCGGCCTTGCGCTCCAGGGTGTCCAGCATGGACAGCTGGCGGTGCAGCAGCGACTGGTTGCGGCGGGCGAGGTTCTGGAACACGCCGCTGACGGCCTTGCGCAGGTCGGCCTGGCCGACGGCGGCCTCGATCGCGGTGCGCTGCACGGTCGAGAACGCCTGCGCGACGCTGTCCACCTCGGCCGACCGGCCGACCGTGATCGGCGGGGCCTCGACCGCGACGTCCACCTCGTCACCGCGCTTCAGCCGCGTCACCACGTCCGGCAGGCGCTGGTCGGCGAGGTCGTGCGCGGCGCTCTGCAGGCCGCGCAGGTCGCGGACGATCCGGCGGCCGAACCGCAGCATCAGGCCCGCGGTCAGCAGCAGCGCGACGAGTCCGATGGCGCCGATGAGCGCGAGCCGCAGCAACGTGTCGTCGGAGGTCTTCTTGGCGTCCGCGGCGAGCGTGACGCGGGACTTGCCGAGCGCGCCGTCCATCTGCTGCAGGTAACCGCCGACCGCGGTCTGCCAGGTGACGGGGTTCATCTTGAGCCTGGACTTGGTGGGGACGGCGAGCACCCTGTCCTCCACCGTGGTGAAGTTCTTCACCTCCGGCGACCCGAGGGCGGCCTTGTAGGGCGCGCCGTTGGCCCCGTTGAACTCCGAGAGGCTGGACTCCTCCAGGTACCGGCGCTCGTACACGAGCTTGGCGATCGCGGCGCGCTCGTCCGCGCTCATCCGGCCGCCGCTGACGAGCACGCCGCCCACCAGCGCGGCCTCGCGCCCGGCCAGTTCCATCGCCCGGGACATGCCGGTCAGGTGGTACGCCTGCTGGTAGCCGTTCTCGGCGACGAGCAGGTAGATGAACCGGAAGTGCGTGTCGAGCACCTCGTTGTAGGCGTCGAACGCGGCGAGCTTGTTGAACGCGCCGGAGTCCACCTGCCCGCGGACGGTGTCGATCCGGTTGAGCCTGTCGATCAGCGTCGCGAGACGCTGCTTCATCAGCGGCGTCAGCGTGTTCTGGAACGAGCCGGACTTGGCCGCCTTGTTCATCTGGACGATCGTGCCGTCCATCCGCTTGCGGACGGCGTCCATCGCGGTGCGCGGCTGCTTGCCGTGGGCGGCGATCCAGACCACCGACTCCTGGCGCTCCTGGGCCAGGGTGATGAGCATGGGCTGGACGGCGTTGCCGTAGATCTTGTTGGCGGTGTCGATGTGCCGCTGGTCGATCGCCTGGTTCGCGACGCTCTGCGCGGCGAAGGCCCAGAGGACCACCAGGGAGACCAGGGGGATGACGAGCATGCTGTAGAGCGAGAACTTGATCGAGCGTCGTCGAGAGCTCTTCACGGTGATCGTCTCTCAAGCGTCGGGGAGCGTCGGGCGGGGGCGGACGGGGGGTCGGACGGGACGAAAACTCGGGACACCATAGCCGCTGGTTTGATCATTTGTCTGATTTTGTGGATCTTGTTGTACCGGTGGTGCGATCATGTGGCGACGTTCGGTGACGCCGACCGCGCCGCCGGAACCGCGAGCCCGACCCCGACGAGAGGAGCTCCCGTGACGCCGCAGCGGGGCGAACCGAACGACCGGCTCGACTGGCTGATCGACGGCCTGGTCCGCCGTGTGCCGCACGTGAACCGGGCGGTCCTGCAGTCCGCGGACGGCATCCTGATGGGCGCGTCCGCCGGGCTCGGCCGCGAGGACGCCGACTACCTGTCGGCCCTGGCCGCGGGTCTGCAGAGCCTGGCCCGCGGCGCCCAGTCCCACTTCGGCGCGGGCGAGGTGCACCAGACGATCATCGAGATGCGGGACGCCTTCCTGTTCGTCACCGCCGCGGGCGAGGGCGCCTCCCTGACCGTCCTCAGCGACGCCGAGGTCGACCCGGCCCAGATCAGCTTCGAGATGGCCGTCCTGGTCCGCCAGGTAGGTGAGCACCTCACCTCGTCCCCCCGCCTCTCCTGACCCCCCGGGCCCGGGGGGTGCCTCACGGCCGTGAGAGCGGTGTCACCCGCGAGGCCTCACCGTTCGGCGGGGCGGACGGCGGCCTGATCACCGCGTCCGGCGCGATCGGAACGTCGAACCCAAGGCTGCGGACCACCCGTTCCGTGCGTTCGACGGCACCTCGCTCCGCAGAATCGGCGGTCAGCGTCCGCAGCCTGATGGGCGGCCCGGACCGGACGAGCGTGGGCACGAACGACGGCTGAGCCCTCCACCGCCCCTCCGCGTCCCGGCCGAAGGTGAACCGCGCGACCAGCCCCTCATGGGTCGCCTCGGCATTCGCGGACGGATTGGCGACCTGATTGCCCATCCCATAAGCGACCCACTTGCCGTTGAACCGCTCGAACGGCTGAACGACGTGAACATGGTCGCCAAGGATCAGATCGACATCCTGAGAGCGCAACAGCCTCTTCGCCAAGCGCCGCTGCGCGGCCGTGGGCGCGTGCTGGTATTCCTCGCCCCAATGAAGACTGACCGCCACGACCTCGGCTCCGGCGCTCTTCGCGCGAGCGGCGTCGGCGAGAATCCGTGCGGACTTGAGGGTGTCGTTCACCAGCCAGTCATCCGCCTTCGGAATGCCGTTGGTGCCGTAGGTGTAGGAGAGATGCGCGACCCTGACCCCCTTGACGTCCCGCATGTCGATCTTCTCCGCCTCACGCGCGCTCCGAGCCGTCCCGGCGTGCCCGATCCCCGACCGGTCCAGCGCGTCCAGCGTCCGCCGCACCCCCCGTTCTCCCTGGTCGATGGCATGGTTGGACGCCGTCGAGCAGGTGTCGTAGCCCAGTCGCCGGATCGCCTTCACGATCTGCGGCGGCGAGTTGAACTCCGGATATCCACGGAACGGCCCCGACGGCGAGCCCACCGGCGTCTCGAGGTGACAGACCGCCAGATCCGCGCCGCTGATCAGGGCCTTGAGCTGCGCGAGCATCGGCATGAAGTCGTACCCATGACCGCGCGCGTCGGAAGCCGCCTGCTCGATGAGCACCGAATGCAGAAGGAAGTCCCCGGTCCCCACAACGGTGAACCGGTCGGTTCCATGGACGGCAGGCGGCCTGCCCACCGTCCGCGAGAGGACGGATCGCGCGTCCACACTCCCGCACCCCGACGCGAGCGCGCCGAGCGCGCCGATCGCCAGCACGCCTGCCGCGAACCGAACCGAAGCTCCCATACCGGGAGGTCTTCAACCCCTTCACGGAACTCGAAACGGCGATCTACCGGAAGAAGGCCTGCCATGAGCAGCTTTTTCCCCGCCCTGGCCTATCGCCGGGTTCCGAGAAGGAGCAAACCCGCCCTGGTACAGAATCGGGCGTGGAAACGACGAAGTCGGCGTCCAAAGAACGCCGACTTCCTGAGGAAAACGGGTGCGCCGTCAGGGACTTGAACCCCGAACCCGCGGATTAAGAGTCCGCTGCTCTGCCAATTGAGCTAACGGCGCTTTGCCGCCGGTCATCCCCGGCGACAGGACAACTCTAGCAGGACCCCATCCGTGCTCAGGACGCTCCGTCCGCCTACCCGAACTTCACCTGCGAGCCGCTGACCCGCAGCATCACCCCGGATCCGGTCACCGACAGGCTGTCGAACCGCATCCCGAGCGGAAGCCCGCTCACCGGCACCGTGAAGTCGAGATCGTCACCCAGGTCGCTCAGGTCGAACCCCTCGGCGGAGAGCGCCTTCACGCGAATGTTGTTGCCCTCCTTGGTCACCGAAGCGATCGCCGTGGCGCCCAGCCCGAACGCCCCGACGGTGGCCTTGACCTTGTCCGGACCGTCCGCCTGGAGCTCCACCTCGCTCCCGCCCGCCTTCGCGAGGTCGCCGAACCCCACGAACGCCTCCCCCGTGACCTTCCCGAGCGTCCCGCTCTGGTAGTCGGACTTCAGCCGGACGTCCGTCGCCCGCACGTCCAGCCGCGTCACGCTCAACGGCCCGGCCGGGATGTTCCTCGCCTTCAGCCGCACACCCCCGAAGTGCCGTCCCACGACCTGCGTCAGGAACGGGAAGCCCTCGATGGTCACGTCCGGCTTGCTGGGAAACCCCTGCTTCTTGATCTCCCCGGCCATCGCGTCCTCGGTGACGTACAACGACACCCGGTCCGCGATCACCGCCAGCAGCCCCAACGCCACCACGACGACCACGAGCACGATCGGCCACCGCCGCCGCCGGGGCCGGGGCAGCCGGTCCACCCGGGTGACCGCCGCGCTCACACCCCCCACCGCCCCAACGAATCCGCCCACCGAGGCCCACCGGAAACGACGACTCCACCCCGGACGTCCACCCGCTCAAGCACCCTGATCACCCTCCGCACCCCGTTCACCAACCCCGAACCGCGCAAAGCGACACACAGAGAACAGACTCGTCCGCCGCCCACCCCGACGCCCCGAGACCACACCCGGCCACCCGGGACCGCACCCGACCCCGCTCGCGCGTGACGCGACCAAGCCGACAACACGCCCCGAAACCCGTACGAGCGCCAGCGACGCGACCCCGCCACCCACGCACCTGCGACCACCAGCACCGAACGCGCACGACCGAGAACGTCGTCAAGCCCCAACCCCTGCGATGCAAGCGCCACCTCTGCGACGCGAGTGGCACCGCAAAGCGACCGTGCCGACCGCACCCCCATCCCTCCACGGGCATGACCTGCGACTTGCCACGCCACGCAAGCCCCCGGACACCCCCGCAACCGACGGACCCGAGCGTCCCGGACCCCGCGGCCGATGCCCGGCACCGCCGCGGAACGCGCCGAGCCGCACGCGTCCGACCGTCCACATCGTGGACGCGCGCGACGTGAACTGTGGGGGCGGAGCGCGGTGCTGGGGCGGGAGGGACCTGCCGGACCGGACGCGCCCGCTTCTCCGGGTCGCGGCCTATTCCGGTCGGCATGGACTCATGCAAAGCCGCCGAATCCGTCCTGTCAATGGCAGGTGCGACGTCTTACACTCCGGACATGACGGCGGGTCCCTCAGCTGGGTCCATGGCACCGCCGCTCCTGGTCGTCCGGACACGGGAGCGGATCCACAGGCTGCGTCCGGGCGGAACGTACGGGGTCGGACGCGACCCGCAGTCGGACATCGTCCTGACCGACGCCCGGGTCTCCTGGCACCACGCGATCCTGCGGTCGGGCCCCGACGGCTGGACGATCGAGGACGCGGGCAGCCGGAACGGCACCTTCCTCGACGGCCACCGCGTCCAGCGGATGCCCCTCGACGGCGACCACCTCTTCCACCTGGGACACGCCACCGACGGCGCCCCCCTGGCCTGCTCGGCCACCTACCCCCCCGACCCGAGACCCGGCGTCGACCGCAACCCCAGCCAGATCTTCAAACTCCCCCAACCCCCCGCCCCCGCCGAAGACAAAAGACTCGCCCCAACCCCCCACCAGCCCGCCCAACCCCCCGGCCACCCACCAGCCCAGAGAAGCAGCGCCGCCGAAGGCCAAGCCCCCGCACGGGCCCCGGGCAGCGCGCAACCCCAACGTCCCAGCCAAGACCCCGGCAACGCTGAGGCCCAGGGACCCGCACGAAGCCCCCGTGACGCAGCGGATAGGGGCCCCGCACGGAACCCCGGCCGCGCACCGGCCCAAGGCCCCGGCGGCCAGTGGCCCGAACGAGGCGCAGCGGACCCAGAAGGTGAAGGACCCGCGCGAAGCCCCGGCCGCGCACCGGCCCAGGGCCCTGCCCGGGGTCCCGCTGGCGCGGAAGGCCAGCGGCCTGGACGAGGCCCCGACGGCTCCGAAGGCCAAGGACTCACGCGGAGCCCGGGAGGCGCGACGGCCCGCGACCCTGGGCGGGGGGCCAGTGGCGCGGAGAGTCAACCCCCCGCGCGGGGGCCGCGTGGCGCGGGGGGCCAAGGAGCTGCGCGGAGCCCCGGCGGCGCGACGGCCCAGGACCCCGGGCGGCGTGCCAGCAGTGCGGAGGGCCAACCTTCCGCACTGGGTCCCGGTGGCGCGGAAGGCCAGCGGCCTGGACGAGGCCCCGGCGGCTCTGAAGGCCAAGGACTCACGCGGAGCGCCGGCGGCGCGGCGGCCCAGGCCCCTGGGCGGGGCGTCGGCGGCGCGGCGGGTCAGGGACCCGCGCGGGGTGCAGGTGGCGAGGGGCAGTGGCGGGGACGCGGGCCTGCTGGATTGGAAGGTCGGGGATCTGCGCGGATTCCTGAGGGTGTGGACGAGCAGGGGCTTCCACGAGCATTCGGCCGTGTGGAGGGCCAAGCGCCTGTGCGAGGTGGTGGCGCGGGTGGGGCGGGAGCCTTGCGTGGGCCGGTTCCTGCGGAGGGGCTAGGGCCTGCCTCGGGTTCTGATCGTGCGGGTGAGCAGTGGGGTGCGCGCGCGGCTGGTCGTGTGGAGGGGCAGGCGGTCGCGCGCGGTGGGGGTGCGGGCGGGCAGGGAGCCTTGCGTGGGGCTGGGGCTGGGGCTGCGGACGTGCGGGGTGCTGGGGGTGTGGAGGGGCACGGGGGCGTGCCTGTCGCGGGTGGGGCCGTGCAGGTTGTGGGGGGTTCGCAGGTTGGGGGGCCGGGGACTCGGCGTGGTGGGGGGTTCGGGCGCGGACGGGGCGGGCGCGGGGACGTTCAGGGCGTGCGGATCGGACGGTCGCCGGACAACGACGTCGTGGTGCCGGACCTGGTGGTGTCGCGGTACCACGCCGAGCTGCGGGTGACCGGGGTCGGGCGTGCCGAGATCGTGGACCTGGGCAGCCACAACGGGACGTACGTCAACGGGGTCCGGATCGACCGGGCCGTGCTGACCGAGGACGACCTGCTCGGGATCGGGCATGCCACGTTCCGGCTGGTGGGGAACGAGCTGCGCGAGTTCGTGGACACGGGGGACGTGTCCGTGCTCGTGCAGGACCTCACCGTGCGGACGCCCGAGGGCAAGGTGCTGCTGGACGGGGTCGGGTTCCCGATTCCCGAGCGGTCGCTGGTCGCGGTGATCGGGCCGTCCGGGGCGGGCAAGTCCACACTGCTCGGCGCCGTGACCGGGACGCGTCCCGCCACCGAGGGGACGGTCCGCTACGACAGCCGCGACCTGTACTCCGACTACGACGAGCTCCGGCACCGGATCGGGCTCGTGCCGCAGGAGGACATCCTGCACACCCAGCTCGCGACGCGGCAGGCGCTGCTGTTCGCGGCGGAGCTGCGGTTCCCCGGCGACACCCGGCGGGACGAGCGGGAGCGGCGGGTGGACGAGGTGCTGGCCGAACTCGGCCTCACCCCGCACGCCGGCACACGCATCGACAAACTGTCGGGTGGCCAGCGCAAACGCGTGTCGGTGGCGCTCGAACTGCTGACGAAGCCATCGCTCCTCTTCCTGGACGAGCCGACGTCGGGTCTCGACCCCGGCCTGGACAAGACGGTCATGGAACTGCTGGGGAACCTGGCGCACGACGGCCGGACGGTCATCGTCGTCACCCACAGCACGGAGAACCTCAACGCGTGCGACCGGCTGCTGGTGCTCGTCCCCGGCGGGCGCATGGCCTACTACGGCCCGCCCGAGGAGGGGCTCCAGCACTTCGGCGCCAACGCGTGGGCGGAGGTGTTCCAGGCGTTCGACCGTGAACCGGATCGCGACTGGGCGGGCGAGTTCCGCACGTCCCCACGCTGGTCCCGGTACGTGGGGTACGGGATGGGCGGTGCGGTCGGGCCGACCGACGCCAGGCCGCCCGCCCCGCCGCCGCCGCGGCAGAGCAAGTTCGCCCAGCTCTCCACGCTGTGCCGCCGATACCTGTCGGTCATCACCTCCGATCGTTCCTACCTGGTGCTGCTCGGCCTGATGCCGCTGATCATGGGCGGGCTGATCGCGGCGATCCCCGCCCCCAAGGGGCTCACCGGCCCGCCCGGCAGCAACGCGGACGCGGCGTCCAAGCTGATGGTGCTCATCTTCGCGTCGTGCTTCGTCGGCACCGGCAACGCCGTCCGCGAGCTGGTGAAGGAACGCACGATCTACCGCAGGGAACGCGCGGCCGGCCTCTCCGCGGGCGTCTATCTCACCTCCAAACTCCTGGTCCTCGGACTGATCACGACCTTCCAGGCCGTGGTGCTGGTCGGCATCGGCCTGGCCGGCGTGAAGCTGCCCCCGTCCGGCGTCTTCACCTCCCCGTTCCTGGAACTGGTCCTGGCCACCGGCCTGCTCGGCCTGGTCTCGATGACCCTCGGCCTGCTGGTGTCGGCGTCGGTGAACAGCTCCGAGAAGACCCTGCCGCTGCTGATAGTCCTGTCGATGGCCCAGCTCGTGCTGTGCGGCGCCCTGGTCCGCCTCGCGGGTAAACCGGGCCTCGAACAGGTCTCCTGGCTGGCCCCGTCCCGCTGGGGCCTCGCCGCCGCGGCCTCCACCGTCGACCTCGGCCACATCGTCCCGTCGTCCCAGCCTCCCGATCGCATCTGGCTGCCCGACCTGAACACCTGGGCCCTGGACATGGGCGTCCTCGCCGGACTCGGCGTCGTCTTCACCGTGCTCGCCTGGTGGCAGCTCGAACGGCTCCGCCCCAAGCGCCGCCGTGGCCGCCTCTGATCACCCCCTTCCTCCCACGACATGACATGACCGGCACCACCCCGCGCTTTCGATCGTGGCACCCGCCTCACCTGCCCAGAAAGCCCAACGGCGATCTGTGGACAACGCGAAGGGTGCTCTAGGAAGACAGTGCTGGCGAGAACGATCCGCTCAGCCGCAGAGACGCGCCACGCTCAACACAGGGATGCCTCATGCCCGTGCCGGGACGCGTGCGCTCAGCGCAGGGACGCCTCGCGCCCAGTGCAGGGGACGCGTCCTGCCCTGTGCCGGGACGCGTTGCGCTCAGCGCAGGGAAGCGCCGCGCTCAGCATGGGACGTTTCGCGCGCAGTGCAGGGGCGTTCCGCGCTCAGCGCAGGGACGTTCCGCGCTCAGCGCAGGGTCACCTCAACGTGGGTTGCGGAGTTGTTGCCGTGCTTTGAGACGACGGCTCTGCAAGGCCGGTCCGCGACGCTCTTGTGCAGGACCCGATCAGCGAACGGCTGAACGCGCTCGGACGCCGCCTCGTGACGCCATCCCGTCCGCTCCAGATACCGGACGACGTCGGACGGCTCCATCACGCGCGACAGGCTGACATCCAGGTATGGCGCGTCACCGGAGTCGCAATAAGCGACCGCCGTGACCGAGGCCATCGGCAACCCGGACAGCTCCTGTCGGACGGGCTCGGACAGCGCTCTGACCTTAGGCGCCTGGTCCTCGCACGAGAACCCGCCCGGTAGCCACCTGCCCACCACGAACATGCCGCCGAGCAGGAGGAACGCGGCGACGCACAGTGCGCCACAGCCCACGAGGCAGCCCTTCGGCAACGCGCCCTGCGATGCCTCGTCGAACGGGTTCGTCATGAGTGCACCGGACCGGTCCATGAGCTGCGCGGTGGCCCGTCCTCCCGTCTGAGGCGGCGGTGGAGCGGCACGCTACTGGCGAGGGCATGGGACGGCAAGGGCCCGGAAATGTCGGAGGCGGATGTCAGGGTGGTGACGTGGGTGCGGTGTTCGAGTATTTCGCCGCGGCGGACGACGCGACCGCCGCGGCTGCCCTGGAGCTTCCGTCGTTGTGCGCGCTGGGGGCGCTCGACGTCAAGGGGATCGAGCCCGCCGTCCAGCTGGGCACGCTCGAGGCGCTGCTGACCGAGCGATCCTACGAGGAGGTGTCCTCGGACGGGCGGTGGGCGAAGCTGGTGGCGTCCACGCCTGGGCACGAGGTCTGCGTGGTCACCTTGTCGGACGGCCTGACCAGGGCGCTCGCGGCCGGGGAGCCGGAGGCGTTCGCGCAGGCCGCCGAGCAGTGGGCTCGAACGGAGGAGTTCGACGAGCGGGCCGACACGGCCGTGCTCACGGAGTTCCTAGTGGATCTGTGCGCGCTCGCGCGCCAGGCCCTCCAGCGCGATCGGCGGCTCTACTGCAGGTTCGTCGTCTGAGTACGGAAGGTCGATTGAGCACGGGAGGTCGATGGTTGAAATGATGCCGCTGGCATAGCCTCGCGGGCGTGACGGATATCGAGGTCGGGGACGTCCCCTGGGACGATTCGGACGCGACCGCGCTGCGTGCCGCCCTGCAGTCCGAACTGGACGAGCGCTACGGCGACATCCCGCTACCGCCCGGCGCCGTCGTGGAGGACATGGTCGCGGCGATGACCGTCCACCCGGAGCGGGTCGCCTGGGTCGGCATCGCGCGCGTGGCAGGAGTGGCGGCGGGTCACGTGGCGCTCTGTCACGCGGACGACGAGCCCGAGCCAGCCAGCACGCCCACCGGAACGACCCGGTTCGCGCTGGAACTGAAGCGCATGTACGTCGCGCCCGCGTTCCGGGGGACGGGAGTCGCGCGGGTGCTGCTGTACGCGGCGGAGGGGGCCGCTCGTGCGCGCGGAGCGGCCCGGATCGTCCTGCAGACAGGCCCGAGGCAACCCGATGCGGTCCGCATGTACGAGCGAGAGGGATACCAGCACATCCCTCTCCTGCCCGCATACCAAAAGCTCACCTTTTCTGTCTGTATGGCCAAGGACTTGCCCTGACCTGACGCGTGGCCTGGAACCGGCCACGTCGACTCAGAACCTCGCCGGATCTGCGGCCGACCGCCTGAACACCTGGTGCCGCAACGCGCGCAAGCTCCGCAACGCGCGCAAGCTCCGCAACGCGCGCAAGCTCCGCAACGCGCGCAAGGTCCGCAACGCGCGCAAGCTCCGCAACGCGCGCAAGGTCCGCAAGGCGCGCAGGCTCTGAAACGCGCGCGCCAACTCGGTAGTGCGGCGCAAGCTCCGCAACGTGCGCGGGGCTCTGAGACGCGCGCAAGTTCGGCAGTGCGCACAAGTTCGGCAGTGCGCACAAGCTCGGCGTGCGCGCAAGCTCGGCGTGCGCGCAAGCTCGGCAGTGCGCGCAAGTTCCGCAGTGCGTGGGGGCTTTGAACGGGCGTGCGGGCTCTGAAAAGTGGCGGGAGGATGTCGGGACAATCACCGGGCGGCGCGGCGGGATTCCGGCGGGATCATGGGTAGGTTCCGAGCATGCCGGAGGAATCCCTGGTCACCCTGGTCGTGAACGGCCGGACGCGCCGGATCGCCGTGGACACCCGCACGTCCGTGCTCGACCTGCTGCGCGAGCGGCTCGGCGTGACCGGGCCGAAGAAGGGCTGCGACCACGGCCAGTGCGGGGCCTGCACCGTCCTGCTCGACGGGCGCCGGGTGAACGCCTGCCTGGTCCTCGCCGTCGCGGCGGACGGATCGCGGGTCACCACCGTCGAGGGCCTGGCGGACGCGGGCGAGCCGGGCGAGCCGTCCGAGCTCCAGAGGGCCTTCGTCGAATGCGACGCGTTCCAGTGCGGCTACTGCACGCCCGGCCAGCTGTGCTCGGCGGCCGGGATGCTCGCCGAGGCCAAGGACGGCTGGCCCAGCGCCGTCACGGACGACCTCGCCGAACCCACCGACCTCACTCGCGAGGAGATCCGCGAGCGCATGAGCGGGAACCTGTGCCGCTGTGGCGCGTACGTCAACATCGTCGAGGCCGTCAGGAGGGTCGCCGAGTGAGGCCCTTCACCTACGCGCGGGCCACGACGCCGGACGAGGCCGTCGCGCAGCACACCGAGGGCGCGGCCTACCTCGGCGGCGGGACGAACCTGGTGGACCTCATGCGCCTCGGGGTCGCCCTCCCGTCCCACCTCGTGGACGTCACGCGCCTGCCCCACGCCCAGATCGAGACCGACGGCGACGGGCTGCTCATCGGCGCGGCCGTCCGGAACTCCGATCTCGCGGCGCACGCGGTCGTCCGCGAGCGGTTTCCGATGCTGGCGCGGGCGGTGCTGACGGGTGCGTCCGGCCAGATCCGGAACATGGCGACGGTGGGCGGAAACCTGCTGCAACGCACCCGCTGTCCCTATTTCCAGGACGTCACCCGCCCCTGCAACCGCCGCGATCCCGGGACGGGATGCCCCGCGCGCGAAGGCGAGCACGAGAACCTCGCCATCCTCGGCCACACGCCGGACTGCGTCGCCACCCACCCGTCCGACATGGCCGTCGCGCTCGCCGCCCTGGACGCGCGGGTCCGTGTCCACGGACGAGGCGAAACCGGCCTGGACGACCTCTACGGCGACGATCCGGTCCGCGCCTCGGCCTTGCGCCCGGACGACCTGATCACGCACGTCCGCGTCCCGCCGCTCGCCATGCGGGGCACCTACAGGAAGGTGCGCGAGCGCGCGTCGTTCGCGTTCGCCCTGGTTTCGATCGCCGCCGCGCTGGACGTCGCCGACGGTGTCGTCCGTGACTGCCGCATCGCGCTGGGCGGGGTCGCCGCGAAACCATGGCGCGCCCGCCGGGCCGAGGCGGCCCTGCGCGGCGGGCCCGCGACCGAGGACGCCTTCACCCGCGCCGCCGACGCCGAGCTCGCGGCGGCCGAGCCGTTGCGCGACAACGGATACAAGATCCCGCTCGCCCGCAACCTGGTCGTCCGCACCCTCGGAGAGCTGACGTGAGCCGTGTCGAGGCACGTGAGAAGGTGACCGGCGCGGCCCGGTACGCCGTCGACTTCCCGGCCGAGGACGTCGCGTACGCCGCGGCCGTGCTCTCGACCATCGCCTGCGGCGAGGTCGACGAGGTGCGAGCCGGTGAGGCGCTCGCGATGCCGGGCGTCCTGGCCGTCCTGTCCTGCGAGAACGTCCCGCCGCTCGTCCAGGACCCCCGCGACGGCGAGCTGAACGTGTTTCAGAGCCCCCAGGTCTCCTACCGGGGACAACTCGTCGCGGCGGTGATCGCCGAAACCAGCGAGACGGCGCACGAGGCCGCCCGCCTCCTCCACGTCACCTACCGCGACCAGCGCGTCCCCGACCTCGTCCTGAGATCCCCGGCCGAGTCCCAGGCCGACGAGCCCTACGGCGCACCGGTCGAGATGGGTGACCCGGACGCCGCCTTCGCGGACGCCCCCATCATGGTGGACGCGACCTACCGAACCCCCGCAGAGCACAACAACCCGATGGAGCCGCACGCCACACTCGCCTACTGGGAAGGTGACACCCGCCTCACCGTGCACGACTCCAACCAGGGTCCCAGCCGCGTCCACGCCACCCTCGCGCGGCTCTTCAGCCTGGACGAGCGGAACGTGCGTGTGATCTCCCCGCACGTCGGCGGCGGCTTCGGCTCGAAGGGGACACCGCGCCCGAACGTGGTCCTCGCGGCGCTGGCGTCCCGCGTCGTCGGACGTCCCGTCCGTTTCGCGGTGACCCGGCGGCAGATGTTCGCGATCACCGGCTACCGGACGCCGACCATCCAGCGCGTTCGGCTCGGCGCGGACGACAGCGGACGCCTCAGCGTCATCGCGCACGAGGCGAACGAGCTGACCTCCACCGTCCGCAGCTTCACCGAGGACTCCACCAACCCGTCCCGCGTCATGTACCAGGCCCCCAACCGCCGGATGGCCGGATGTCTCGCCCGCCTCGACGTGCCCAGCCCGTCCTGGATGCGCGGCCCCGGCGACACCCCCGGCATGTTCGCCTTGGAATGCGCCATGGACGAACTCGCCACGACCCTCGGCATAGACCCGATTGAGCTCCGCATACGCAACGAGCCCGAAACCGACCCCACCACAGGACACCCCTTCAGTTCTCGGAATCTCGTCGCGTGCCTACGTGAAGGCGCCCGCCGCTTCGGTTGGCAGGCTCACAGTGGAAAAGGGCTCGGCGTCGCCGCCACCACGTACCCCGTCTACCGAAGCGGCAGTAAGGCCACGGCACGCCGCGAATCCAATGGCCGCTACACCGTTCGGATAGCCGCCATAGACATCGGCACAGGCGCGCGCACCGCGCTCACCCGGATCGCCGCCGAAGCCCTCGGTGTCGAGTCCGACGCCGTAACGGTCGAGATCGGCGACAGCGACCTCCCCAAAGCGACCCTGGCCGGAGGCTCGAAGGGGACGGCGAGCTGGGGCACGGCCATCGTGCGCGCGTGCGAGAAGCTCCTGGCGGATCCGAGCGCACGCGAAGCCACCGCCGACACCACCGACGAGGTCAAGAAGGACTCCGGCTACTCCCACCACGCGTTCGGCGCGCACTTCGCCGAAGTGCGCGTGGACCGCGCCACCGGCGAAATCCGCGTTCCGCGCCTGCTCGGTGTCTACGCCGTCGGACGCGTCGTCGACCCCGTCCTGGCCCGGTCCCAGTTCATCGGCGGCATGACGATGGGCGTCGGCATGGCGCTCACCGAGCGGTCCGTCCTCGAACGCGACGGCGGGTTCCTGAACACCGACCTCGCCCAGTACCACGTCCCGACCAGCGCGGACGTCCCGTCCGTCGAGGCCGTCTGGCTGGACGAGCACGACCCGCACCTCAACCCCATGGGCACCAAGGGCATCGGCGAGATCGGCACCGTCGGCATGGCCGCCGCCATCGCGAACGCCGTCCACGACGCCACCGGCGTCCGTTTCCGCGAACTCCCCCTGACCCCCCAGACCGTCCTCCCACACCTGGACGGCCCCCGCCCCTGACCCGGATCACCGACGCGGGACGGCCCCGCCCCCCTGAGCAGCGTCAGGGCGCAGGACGGCTCCGCCCCGTGCAGGACGGCCTCCGCCGCTGACCAGGGCCACGGACGCAGGACGGGCTTCCCCCCCCCGACCGGGGTCACGGACGGAGGACGGCCTCCACGGCCTCTTCGATGGTCGGCCAGATCCCCAGGCGGTCGGTGATCCGCCCGTCCCGCAGGACGCGGAGGAGGTCTTCGAGCCGGCAGCAGAACGCCAGCCGGCAGCCGACGGCGTCCGCGTGCCGGACGGCCTGCATCAGCGAGCGCAGGCATCCGGTGTCGCAGAAGGCGACCCCGTCGAGGCTCACCACGAGCGGCAGGTCGCTCTCGGTCAGCTGGCAGAAGAGCTCGGCCTCCAGGGCCGGCATGCTGGCCGTGTCGAGGTCGCCGTAGAGGGCGACGACGCGGTGGTCCGGGTTGCGGACCACGATCGCCTGGAAGTCGTCCATCGCTTCGCCCCTGTTCACCGCGACGGCGGGCGGTCGCCTCCCGCCGGGGCGGGGGTGCCCTCCAGTGAACCAGGAACGCTCCCGCCGGGACGGGCGCTCGGCGAAGAAAGCACGAAAGCCCCGGGGCGTCGAAGCGAGCCCGGGGCTTTCGTAGCGGGTGCGCCGTCAGGGACTTGAACCCCGAACCCGCGGATTAAGAGTCCGCTGCTCTGCCAATTGAGCTAACGGCGCGTTGTCGTTCCGGTCGGCTCTGCGGCCTCCCTGGCGACGAGAAAGAGATTAGCAGGGCCCCGCCCTCCTGCGCGAATCGGTTTATCCGACCCCGCGGACCCGCCCCACCAGGCCCCTGGAACCCGTCCTCCAGGCCCCGGAGGGAATTCGATCACGCCGTCGGGAAGCGCCATTGATCACAAAGGATCGAGAGCCAGGCGGGAGGCTGTGGCCCGGAGGCCCGAGTGCCGGAGGGCCGAGCGTGGGCCGAAGGGATCGAGTGCCCGAGGACCGAGTGCGGCCCCGAGGGGCGAGCGCTGGACGAACGAGCGCGGCCCGGGGGCGGATCGGAGGGGCTGCGTCGGGGTCAGTCGCGGCCGGGGAGGACGCTGACCATGCCGCGCCAGAGGGCGATGGCGGTGGCGCGGGAGCTGACGCCGAGCTTGGCGTAGATCCGGTTCACGTGGTTCTTGACGGTCTTCTCGCTGAGGAACAGCTGCCGGGCGATCTCGCCGTTGGACCGTCCGCTGGCGATCAGGTCCATCACCTCGGACTCGCGCGCGGAAAGGCCCATGCTGATCCGGCTCGCGTCCCGGACGCCGCGCAGGACGTCGCGGGCGGTGAACGCGCCGGGGACCAGGTGGCCGCAGGCGCCGCCGCGCACGGCGGAGTCGACCGCGACGGGGTCGTCCGGCCCCGCGAGGACGAACACGCGGGCGGCGCGGGCCAGTTCGGCGGTGCGTCCGGCACGCGCGGCGGACGCGTCCAGCAGGACGATGTCGGGCCGCAGCCGGCCGGTCAGCTCGACCGCCGCCGCGGCCTGGTCGGCCTCGGCGACCACGTTCAGCTCGTCGCTGGCCGACAGCAGGCGGGCGACGTCCGCTCTGGCGGAGGCGTCACCGCCCACCACCAGTACGCGAAGGGGGGCCGTCTCGTCCACGCTCATCCCGTCTCCGGTGGTCGCGTTCACGGTGGGCAGTGCAGGGCAGGAGCATAACCCGACGATCATTCGGATACCACGGGGTCGGACGGACGACCGGTTCCCGTCCACGCCCCGCGAGGCCATGCCCGGCCCTCGATCGGAGGTGTTCGTCCAGTTCAGCCGCCGTCTCGCGCCTCCGGTGACGGCTGGCACGACGTCCGAACCGGCTCGCAACTGCCTTCAACCGAATGCGTAAGACCTCCCGTCGGCCGCCATCAGGCCCCGGCTGGGTGGCCGGTTGTGGCTCGTCCGGCCGATCGGGGCTCGCTGGCCGGGAGCGCCCCGGTGCGGGAAACTGGCCCGCAATGATCCCGGCGAACTGGTCGAAATGAACCCACATCAGTACCTTCCGCCCGCGTTCATCCTCCTCGGCCTGCTCTTCGCGGGGGCGGGCGTGTACAGCATCCGCTCGACCCGGCGCCTGCGGAGGAACGGCCACCGCGTCCCCGGCCTCGTCCACGGGCTGAACTTCGAGCGGGGGTCGGAGGGCGGCGGCAACTACTACCCCGTCCTGCACTTCCACACGATGGACGGCTCGTTCGTCCGGACCACGTCCGACGTGGGG
Organism: Actinomadura oligospora ATCC 43269; assembly: GCF_000518265.1. Classification (GTDB taxonomy): domain Bacteria; phylum Actinomycetota; class Actinomycetes; order Streptosporangiales; family Streptosporangiaceae; genus Spirillospora; species Spirillospora oligospora. Next base: position 848,580 of record NZ_KI912410.1, read on the forward strand.
ACGAACCCCGCCCGCTCGCGTCCCGGCGACCAGGTGACCGTCGTCTACGATCCGGCCCGCCCCGACCGCGCCCGCCCGGAGAACCTCCTCGGCGTGGGCACCCTGATGGGCGTCCTGTTCATCCTGCTCGGCACGCTGGCCGCCACCGCCGGCGCCGCCATCACGATCACCACCTACTCCTGACCGGCCACCCGGCCCGCCTCTCGACCGGCCGCCTGACCGGCCGCCTGACCGGCCTCCCGACCGGCCTCCCGGCGTGCCTCCGGGCCGAGCCGGACGGGCAGCGAGCCCAGCTGCCAGACCCCCGGCGTCCGGGCCCGGTCGATCTCGTCCCTGGGGACGGCCAGGGACAGGTTCGGGAACCGGGCGAGGAGGGAGGTGAAGGCGACCTCGGCCTCCTGGCGGGCGAGGGCCGCGCCGAGGCAGTAGTGGAGGCCGTGCCCGAAGCCGACATGGGCCTCGCGGCGGCCGTCCGGCTGGCGGGTGATGTCGAACCGGTGCGGGTCGTCGAAGCGGCGCGGGTCGAAGTTGGCGGAGACGAGGCTGGCCTGGACGGGCGAGCCCTTCCGCAGGATCCGGCCCGCGATCACCACGTCCTCGGTCGCGAACCGGAACCGGGTGGACTGCACCGGCCCGCACCAGCGCATCAGCTCGTGGACGGCCCCCGGCATCAGCCCGGACGGGTCGGCGCGCAGCATGTCGAGCTGGTCCGGGTGGTCGAGCAGGGCCACGATGCCGTTCCCGATCAGGTGCGCCGTCGTCTGGTGCCCGGCGAGGACGATCGCCAGGACCATCGTGACCAGCTCGAACTCGCTGAGCACCGAGCCGTCCTCGTCGTGCACCCGGATCAACGCGGTGAGAAGGTCGTCGGCGGGCTCGGCGCGACGCCGCCGGACCAGCTCGCTCACGTAGTCGACGATGCCCGCGACGGCCGCGCCGATGCCCTCCGGCTCGTCCTGGCGGAGCAGCGCCGCGCCCCAGACCCGCCACAGTCCGCGGTCCTCCTCGGGGATGCCGACCAGCTCGCAGATCACCGTGATCGGCAGCGGGTAGGCGAAGTGCTCCACGAGGTCGACCACGCCGTCCTCGGCGGGCAGCCGGTCGAGCAGCCGGCCGGTGATCTCCTGGACCCGGGGCAGCAGCTCCTGGACGCGCCGGGGCGTGAACGTCCGCGCGACCAGCCGCCGCAGGCGCAGGTGATCGTCCCCGTCGGCGTCCAGGACGGTGCTGAGCAGGTACGGCGCGTACTCGTCGGCGACGCCCATGCTCCGGACCGTCGCCTCCCGGACGTCCTTCAGCCCGAGCCCCGGCACGTTCGCCGGGCTGTTGACGAACCGCCGGTCGCCCAGCACCGACCGGACGTCCTCGTACCGCGTGACGAGCCACAGAGGCGATCCCGCGCCGCCGAAGGCGACCTGCAGCATCGGCGACCGCTCGCGCAGCCGGGAGTACCCCTGGAAGGGGTCGCGCAGCAGGTCGGCGTCCATCAGGTCCACGGTCACGGGCTCCGCCACGGGCTTGGTCACGGCGTCCTCTCCGTCGGCGCCGTGCTCCGGGCCACCACCACCCCGGCGGCGTCCGGACGCGGCGGAACGATGCGTCGTGTCCATGTGTAACCGCCGCCCAGGGCCGCCACCCTGACCCCAAGCGCCCCACTACTACCCCGGCCAGGCCACCCACCCGTCCCGCCGACGGAGGGGCGGGCCAGGCCGGCCGGTGAACGGCGTAGGGGCCGAATCCGATGATCGGATTCGGCCCCTACGGAACATCGGTCCCCGGCATCCGCGTGATCATCGAGCTTCGCCGGACACCCGTGATCAGCCCTCCGCGAGGGACGCTCTGGGCGGCATCGCCCTGCGAATGGCCGTCAGCCGTTGAGGAGGCTCGGAGCCACGGCGAACATCGCGCGCTGTTCCTCGGCCTCGGTCAGGCCCCAGAGCTCCTTGACCGGGTAGGGGCTCCCCGCCTCGTACCAGGGGGCGAGGTCCTCGGGGTGCTCGGCCCAGTCCGTCCGGGTGCTGATCGTCCAGGTGCTCGGGTCGCCGTGCACGTTGACGACGGCGAGCCTGTTGTTGACGGTCGGCGGCTTCACCCAGCCGCCGGACATGTTGATGTAGAGGGTGTCACCGTTGGCCTGCACGCCCTGGACGTCGCTGATCGCGTTCGCCGTGTCGGCGGTCGTGGTGGACACCCAGCCCTCGGTGGCCACGGGGGCGAGGCGGTAGTCGTCGTCCAGGAAGTCGTACCGGACGATCCGGGTGCCCGCGACGGAGTTCTGGGACGACTCGTAGGTCCCGGCGATCAGGCTGGCGCCGCCGGTGCTGTTGCGGTCCAGCGAGATGTAGGCGGGCTCGAAGCCGGTCGTGTACCGCCGGACCTCGGGCATGACGTACTGGTAGTCGCCGGTCCTGCCGTCCAGCCTCCGGTAGATCTTGGTGGTGTCGAAGACCCGGACGGCGCCCTTGCCCGCGTCCCCGGGCGGGACGGTCTGGTGGTTCCAGTTGCTCGTGTTCGCCATGAACAGGTACTTGCCGTACCAGGCGAGCCCGCCGCCGTGCCCGTACACGCGGCGCAGGTTGCCGGTCCCGTCGTCCCAGACGGGCAGGACCCAGCGGTACTTGCCGTCGTCGAGGTTCGCGAAGGCGAGCTTGACGGAGTTGTTGCGGTAGTCCTTGCCGTCGCTGGTCGGGTGCTGGATGTCGCTCGGGTTGTCGTTCTGCCAGTTCCAGCTGGCCACGGCGGCCTGCTGACCGCCGCTGAGGACGCCTCCGGCCCGCGCCTCGCCGGACGTCGCGATGCCCTGCGGCACCCACGGCTGCTTCCAGGCGTTCGCGGAACCGGCGACGCCCTGCATCGCCTTGTCCCAGCAGAACGCCCTGGTGGTGCCCATCTTGGGAAGGTTGGCCTTCACGCTCGCGGGACACGCGGGGTCGCCGACGCCCAGGAGGGCTACGCGATCATCCCCGCTCAGAGCACCGTCGATGCCCACCTGCTCGTATCCCGGGGGCGGGGACAGGGGACTGTCGTACTTCTCCGTCAGCTGGTACTGGACGCCCTTCACGTCGGTCATCTTCTGCAGGGGCGGACGCGTCGCCGCCGCCTGCGCGGGCGCGGTGAGCAGTCCTCCCGCCGCCACCAGGGCTCCGCCGAGGGTCAGCCATCGCTTGAACACAGGTACCTCCACTCAGGGACCAGCGGGGTTCGGGTGAGTCATGGACCTGCGGGGTTGGGTGAGCGGTCACGTGTCGGACTTCGGGACCGGCCGGAACCCAGACTTCGGCGCGGAGGATTGTCTGGCAAGCCGTACCGGCCACGTCAGACAAAAGGTCATCCACGCCGGACAAAGGGCACCGGACGGGAGAGTGGCGTGCCCGGGGACGTGCGGAAAAGCGAAGAGGCCGGTTCCGCTGTGCGGAACCGGCCTCTCACCTTGGGGTGAGTGAGGGGACTTGAACCCCCGACATCTTGGACCACAACCAAGTGCTCTGCCAGCTGAGCTACACCCACCATGGCCGGGGCTTGCCCCGGCGAGAATCAGTGTAGCGGTTCGCGGGGGGTGGTCGCGCACCGGATTTCCGGGAGGGCCCCCGGGTCAGGCCTGGGAGAGGATCTCGCCGGCCAGGGCGCGGGCGTGCTCGGAGTCGGGGCCCGGCTGGGGGACGAAGACGGCGGCGCGGTAGTAGCGGAGCTCGACGATCGACTCGGTGATGTCGGCGAGGGCGCGGTGGCCGCCCTTCTTCTCCGGGCTGGCGAAGTAGGCGCGCGGGTACCAGCGGCGGGCCAGCTCCTTGATCGACGAGACGTCGACCATGCGGTAGTGGAGGTGGCCGTCCAGGGCGGGCATGTCGCGGGCCAGGAAGGAGCGGTCGGTGGCGATGGAGTTGCCGCAGAGCGGCGCCTTCTTCGGCTCCCGGACGTGCTTGCGGACGTAGTCCAGGACGGTCTGCTCGGCCTCGGCGAGGGTGACGCCCTTGGCCAGGACGTCCAGCAGGCCCGAGGAGGTGTGCATGTCGCGGACGACCTTGCTCATCTGGGCGAGGGACTCCTGCGGCGGCTTGATCACCACGTCGACGCCCTCGTCGAGGATGTTGAGCTCGCTGTCGGTGACCAGTGCGGCTATCTCGATCAGCGCGTCATTGCGCAGGTCGAGGCCGGTCATCTCACAGTCCACCCATACGAGCCGCTCATTCATGGGTTCACCATACGGCCACCCGGGGGGCGGTGGGTCATCCGGATTGGAACGTGGCCAGGATGTGCCCGGGGACCGGGATGCCCGGCCGGAGCGCGGGGTCGGGGACCGGTTCGCCGTAGGTCGTCCGGACCGGGACGACGCCCGCCCAGACGTCGAGCGCGTGGTCCTCCGGATCGTCCCCCGGGCCGCCCTGGCGGATCTTGACCGACGCCTCGTCCAGGGGGAGGGCGAGGACGGCCGTCTCCGCGATCTCCTTGCGGGTGGGCGCGCGGGTGGCGTCCCACTGGCCGGGGGCGATGTTCTCCACCACCGTGCGCAGGCCGTGCAGCTTCTCGTCACGGCCTGTGACCGGGCGGGGGACGCCGTAGATCATCGCGCAGCGGAAGTTCACCGAGTGGTGGTTGGCCGAGCGGCTGAGGACCAGGCCGTCCACATGGGTGACGGTGACGCAGATCTCGCCCGCCGGGGCCGCCAGCAGGCTGGACGCGCCGGAGGATCCGTGCAGGTAGAGGGTGTTCCCGTCGCGTCCGTAGGTGGTCGGCAGGACGCGCGGCGAGCCGTCCACCACGACCCCCAGGTGGCAGATGCGACCCGCGTCGAGGACGGCGTGGAGGTCGGCCCGGTCGGTCCGGCCACGGGCGCGCATGCGGCGGAGGCGGGTGCGGTCGGTGACGGACAGGTCCGGGGCGAGCGGGCCGTCCGGGGTCGAAACGGTGGTCATGGACCTACGCTAGGAGGCGAGTGGACTGGGAAGAAGGGCCACTTCACAGGGATTCCGGGAGACCACTTTGGCGATGTTCGACCTGCCGCTCACCGTGGACCGGGAGCGGGCCGAGCCGCTCGGCGCGCAGCTCGCCGGGCAGCTGCGGGCGGCCCTGCGGGACGGACGGCTCGTCGCGGGGGAGCGGCTGCCGTCCGGGCGGACGCTCGCGGCGGCGCTCGGCGTCAGCCGGACGGTGGTGACCGAGGCGTACGGGCAGCTGTACGCGGAGGGCTGGCTGGAGGGACGGCACGGGTCCGGCACGTACGTGACCGAGATCGTCCCGGCGCCGCGTCCGACCTGGGACGGGCCGGTGCCGCACGAGCGGTTCGTCCCCGAGGGCGTGATCGACCTGCGGCCCGGCGCGGCGTGGATCGGCGGCCTGGACGGCCCGGCGTGGCGGCGCGCGTGGCGGCTGGCGGCGGCGGCCGTCCCGTCCGCGCGTCCGGACCCGCACGGACGGCCCGCCCTGCGCGCGGCGCTGGCCGAGCACATGCGGCGCAGCCGTGGGGTGTCCTGCACCCCGGACGGCGTCGTCGTCACGCGCGGCGTCGGCAACGGGCTGGACCTGCTCGCGGCGACCGTCCTGCGTCCCGGCGACCGCGTCGGCGTCGAGGACCCGGGCTGGGCGCGCGCCCGGACGGTGCTGGACGCGCGCGGCATGACGCCCGTCCCGTGCCCGGTCGACGAGCACGGCCTCGTCGTGGACGCGCTGCCCGGCGACCTGCGCATGGTGTACACGACGCCGTCCCACCAGTACCCGCTCGGCGGCGTCCTGCCGGTGCCGCGACGGCAGGCGCTGCTGGCCTGGGCGCGGCGCACCGGCGCGCTGGTCGTGGAGGACGACTACGACGGCGAGTTCCGCTACGACGTCGCGCCGCTGCCCGCGCTGTTCGACCTGGACCCGGAGGTCGTGGTGCACCTCGGCACCACCGCCAAGATCCTCACCTCGGACGTGGGCGTGGGGTGGCTGGTGGCCCGTCCCGAGCTGGCGGAGGCCGTCGCGCGCCGCCGGATCGACCTTGCCGACCGGACGGCCGCGGTGTCCCAGGAGGCCGTCCGGCTGCTGCTGGAGAGCGGCGACCTGGACCGGCACGTCCGCCGGATGCGCGCCGAGTACGCCCGCCGCCGCGCCGTGGTGACCGAGGAGCTCGCCGGGCTGCCGCTGGTCGGCGACACCGCCGGGTTGCACCTGGTGGTGTCGCTGCCGCCGGGCCGCGCCCAGCCGATCGCCGCCGAGGCCGTCCGGCACGGCGTCCTGCTGGACGTCCTGGAACACCACCACGCCGGACCGGCCCGGTTCTCCGGGCTGGTCATCGGCTACGGCGCGGTCGCGGGACGGACCGAACTCCGCACCGCCTGCACCCTCGTCCGCCGCCTCGTCACGTCCAGGGCGGAGGTGAACTGACGCCCACCGCGTGACGCCGCGTGGAGGGGGTCACCGGGCGTTCACGGGGACGGGCCGGGGGGTTTGCGGGGGTGCCGTGGGGGCCGGTGGCGGGGGAGGGGGCGGGGCCGCGCGGGTGAGGAGTGTTTTGCGGGAGCCGTTGCCGAGCGGCCCGTCGTCACCCGCGACGGGACGCGGGCGGGGCAGCGCGGGGAGCGTCGTGTCGGGGCCGGTGACGCGGCGGACGTCGATGCCTCCGGGGTCGGGCCGGACGACGTCCGGCACCTGGGACGCGCCGAAGTGCCCGCCGCGCGCCCAGGCCCGGCGCTCGCGGCGGGACTCGTAGGACTGCGGCGTCGGCAGCGGCGGCCCGGCGGGCCAGCGGCGCGCCACGCCCCAGCCGTCCAGCCAGCGCAGGATCGGGTCGAGGCCGGTCAGCGCGCCGCCGGTGAACGGCTCGCGGGCCTCGCCGACGACCATGATCTGCGCGCAGATCCGGCCCTCGTGCCCGGGGCCGGAACCGGCCTCGGGGCCGTCCTCGGCGAGGGCGAGGGACGCGCGGAGGATCGGGATCTGCTGGACGAGCTCGCCGGAGAGCGGGTTCCAGACCAGGTGCGCGGGCCGTCCGATCTTGGCGAGGTCGGCGGCGAGCGACCGCGCGGACACGGCGCGCGGATCGGACCCGCTGGTCAGCCACACGGCCCGGGGGGCTCCGCCCCGCAGGGCGCCGCCGTCCAGTCGTGCGGGCAGCCGGACGGCCGCGGGCAGCCATGCGTCGGCCACGGTGCGTTCCCCCCTATGGGGCGCGTGGGTCACGGCCCCGTTCGGTCCGGTCCTTGCCTTCGTGCCCGGCCGGACCCTGGGGTCCGGTCGGCCCGCCCTGGGCCGGTTTGGATGGCTCTTTATTAGGCATTCGTGCCTTGTGTCGCTGATGACTACCCCCACCGGCGTCCGCTCTCACCTGGGACGGCGACTTTCCTGCGCGCACCCCCGTCCATCAGCCACGCGTCACTCCCCGCACGGTGATGAACACGCAGGTGGCGGGCTGCCGGGACGGCTGGGGAAGGTGGTGCGCGCTGCGGCCGGATCCGGCCGGGCCCGGTCCCGGCCGCCGCGGCGTCGCGGGGCCGGGCGGAACGGCGTCGCGGGGCCGGGTGGAACGGTGTCGCGGGCGCACTGGAACGGCCCGGTGGGGTGGGCTTCCCAGGGGAACCGAGCCGCGTTCTAATAGGGCCTCATGACGGCAGACGCTGAACTCCCGGCCGGGGTCCCCGGCATCGACGCGCCCCGGCTGGCCGCCTGGCTGGCCCGTGAACTGCCCGGGTCCGGGCGGATCACCCGGATCGAGGTGATCGCGGGCGGACGGTCCAACCTCACCTACGCGATCACCCTGGACGGCGGCGACCGCGACCGGATCGTGCTGCGCCGTCCGCCGCTCGGGCACGTCCTGCCGACCGCGCACGACATGGGACGCGAGTACCGGGTGCTGTCCGCGCTCGGCGCGCACGGGACGGGCGTCCCGGTGCCGGGGGTCCTCGCGCTGTGCGAGGACGCGGAGGTCGTCGGCGCGCGCTTCTACCTGATGGACTTCGTGGACGGCCGCGTCCTGCGCACGCCGGAGGAGGCCCCCGACGTCACCCCGGAGCGGGCGCGCGGGCTCAGCGAGGCGCTCGCCGCCGCGCTCGCCGCGATCCACACCGTGGACGTCGAGAAGGCCGGGCTCGCCGACTTCGGCCGTCCGTCCGGGTACATGGAGCGGCAGCTGCGCCGCTGGGGCAAGCAGTGGGACGCCTCGCGCGAGGCGATCCACGCCACCGGGACCGAGCGTGACCTGCCCGAATACGACCGGCTCGTCGCGCGGCTCGCCGGGCGGCTCCCCGCCGTGCCCGCCGCCGGAGCCCCGGCGCGGCTCGTCCACGGCGACTTCCGGCTCGACAACGCGCTGGTCCGGCTGGAGCCGAGGCCGGAGATCGCCGCCGTCGTGGACTGGGAGATGTCCACGCTCGGCGACCCGCTGTCCGACCTCGGCCTGACGCTGGTCTACTGGGCCGAGGCGACCGACCCGGCGCTGCTCCCGGTCGGCGCGACGATCACCACCGCGCCCGGGTTCATGACGCGCCGCGAGTTCGCCGGGCGGTACGCCGAGCTGACCGGCTACGACCTCTCCGACCTCGACTTCTACGTGGCGTTCGCGTGCTTCAAGCTGGCGGTCGTCCTGGAGGGCATCCACGCGCGGTTCCTGCAGCGCGCCACGGTCGGCGAGGGATTCGAGGAGATCGGCTCGGCCGTCCCGATGCTGCTCGACCGCGCGCACGGTGTTCTGGACGCGCGTTCTCCCTGGTAGCCGAGGGGCGGGTCAGCAGTAGCTGACGGCGGCGGCACCGGACGGTGCGAACGCCACCTGGCCCGTCCGCGATCCAAAGCACATGTCCTCCCGGCGCACCTGCACCGTCGTGGACTGACCGGCCGCCAGCGTTCCGGAGCCGGACGCGGAGAGGCCGTTCGAGACGCCCACGACGCGCCATGACACCGACCCGCCGGTCGCCGTCACGACGATCGGGCAGCTGCTGCCGAAGCCGATGCTGCATCCGGTCACCGACAGCGTCCCCGGACGCGGCGGACGCGACGAAGGCGGCGTCGTGGAGCGCTTCGGGGGCGGCGTGTGGGAGTGCTTCGGCGAGGACGTCGGCGACGACGGTGTCTCGGACGGCGTGCGCGTCGGCGACGCCGTCCCCTTCTTCGGGCGCAGCGTCGGCGTTCCCGAGGGCGATCCCGCACCCGTCATGGACGGTTCCACGACGCTCTCGGACGGCGTGGGCCTGGCCGGGTGCCCGCCCTTCGCGGCGGACGACCCGCCGCCTCCGCCGCCGCCAGCGAACGCCGCCACCGAAGCGCCGAGGATCGCCACGGCGGCCACGCCGCCCGCCCCGGCGAGGACGGCCCGCTTGCGTCCGCGCGCGCTGCGCAGCTCACCGGCGACCCAGCGGTCCCCGTCCTCGGGGATGCGGCCGGAGCGCCGCGGCTGCAGCTGCTCCCCGCCGTCCGCGTCGCCGCCGTCGGACGACGCGTCCCGCGAGTGGCGTCCACCGCCTCCGCCCGCAGGCCCGCGTCCGCGCTCGCCTGCCGGTCCGCGTCCGCGTGACAGGCCGCCTGCGGGCGCGTGGCCCGCGGCGTCCTGGCCGGGGACGGCGTCGAAGGTGAGCGTCGTGTCCGGCGCTCCCGAGCCGATCACGTCGGCGGCGGGACGTGCGGTGTCGGGCGCGGTCGCCTCGGCGTTCCAGCTCGGTGTCCGGTCGAGGTCCTCCCGCGGGGCCTCGGCGGGCGACTCCCACCCGGGCCCGCCGCCGGCGTGCGCGGCCGGGGCGGGCGGGCGCGCGTCGTTGGCGCGGGCCCGGCGGCCCCGCTTGGAGCGGCGCGGGCTGTACGGGGTGGGCCAGCCGTCGGGGTCCAGCGGCTCGGAGAGCGCGGCGGCGGAGCGGCGGGCCTCGGCGCGGCCGGGGGAGGCGGCGGCGTTGAGGATGTCCAGACGCAGGTCGGCCGGGATCGCGGCGATCGGCATGTAGCCGAGGATCTGGTCGGACGGGAGGTCCGGCACCGACTGGGCGGCGCACACCCGGCAGGACGCGACGTGCTCGCTGAGCGCGCGGGCCTGCGGCGGCGCGGGCGGCCACGTCCGCGGGAGCAGGGCGGCGAGGTCGGCGCAGTCGCGGGAGTGGCGGCGCGCGACCAGCGCGGCCCGCAGGCCGCTCGCGAGCGCGGCGCGGGCCTCGCGGAGGGCGGCGTCCGCCTCGTCCGGGGCCCTCCCGAAGACCTTGGCGAGGTCGGGGGCGGTCAGCCCGTGCCGGACGGCCAGGTCGAGCATCTCGCGCCGGGGGCCGTCCAGCGCGCCGAGGGCCGCGTGCGCGAGCTCGCGCCGTTCGAGCAGCCGCCCGCGCTCCTGCCGGGACATCTCGTCCGCGCCCGCCTCGGGGGCCTCCTGGCCCGTGCTGCGGGTGGGGTCCTCGCGGCGGCGCAGGCTCTCCTTGCGCGCGATCGCGTAGAGCCAGCCGCGCAGCCGCTGGGGCTCGCGCAGCGCGTCGACGTGCTCGCGCGCCGCGAACAGGCAGTGGCGCAGCGCGCCCGCCGCCTCGACACGGTCGCGCAGCAGCCCGTGGCAGTAGTCGAACAGGGACGGCGCGAAGGTGTCGTACACCTCGCTGAGCGCTATGACGTCGCCCGTGCGCAGCGCTTCCACGAGCCGGGCGTCGTCGCTCGCACCGGGCACGGCCCGACCGGTCACGTGGTGCCTCCCGGATGAGATGAGTGCGCGGTCACTTCCCGCGGCGGTCGTTCCGCGGCGTCGCTTCCCGCGGTGGTCACTTCCCGCGCCGGTCCGACGGCGGACCGGCTGCCTGGTTGACCGATCTTGCCACCGCTCGCCGTCCGATTGGCGCCATGCCGGATTTCGGACGGCCGAGACCTGCGGATCCGCGGACGCGCGCGCCCGCTGACCATCGCGTTTATCGCACTGTGAGGAAAATCTCCTTTTGGCCCCGGATGCCCTCCGGGGCTCGACGGTGCGTCGTGGTCCTCGCGCCGAGCGTGATCATCCCGCTCACGCGATCACACCCGGATGATCACTCCGGGGGATCACCGCGGGGCCGCTACGGGCACGTCCAGGAGACCGCGACGCCGCCGCCGGGGGAGAACGAGACCGTGCCGGAACCGCTCTCGTCGCAGGCGGCCAGCGTGATCGTCGCGTGCCCCGTGCCACCTGAGCGGAGCGTGCCGCCGCCCTGGGCCACGAGCGGCGACCTCGCGCCGACGCTCCATGTCACCGGGCCTCCGACGGCCACGACGGTGATCCCGCAGGATGTGTTCTGCGCCGACAGCGCGCAGCTGCCCGGGGAGACGGCGAGCCGTCCGGCGGGGGCCGTGTGCGTCGGCCCGGACGGCGTCGTCGGACGCGTCGGGGCCGGACGCGGCGAGTGGCGGGACGGACTCGGGGAGCGCGGGGACGGCGAGGCGGACGACGTGGTCGGCGAGGGCGACGCGCTCTTGGTGGGGGACGGGGTTTCGGTCGGGCCGGATGAGGAGGACGGCGGGTCCGACGCGTCCGGGGCGCTGCTGCCGGACGGCCGCGGTGTGCCGTTCGCGCTCGTGTTGGTGGACGAGCCGGGCATCAGGAAGAACCCGACGGCGACGATCAGGAGGACCGCCGCCGCGACGGCGAGGGCGGGCCAGAAGCGCGGGGACGACCGTCGCGGCTCGTCGTCCCCACCGGAACCGGACCCCGACCCCGACCCGTCCAGGGAGAGTGGCCAGCCGTCCTCGTCGAACGGCTCGGCACGCTTGGCGGCGGCCAGCAGCCGGTCGAACCGCGCCGGATCGGACGCGGCGGACAGCACGGCCGGACGCAGGTCGGCGGGCATCAGCGCGACCGGCAGCACCTGGAGCAGGCGCGCGGTCGAGACCGTCCGGCCGCGGCGCTCACGGCAGACCGGGCACGCGTCGATGTGCCGGATCAGCCGCCGCACCACCGCCGGGGGCAGCGGGGTCTCGTCGGCGCCGTCCCCGGCGAGCGCGGCGACCTCGGGACAGTCGTCGCGCCCGGTGCGGGCGATGACGGCGACGGCGAGCGCGTCGTCCAGCCTGCCCCGCGCCCGCCGGGTCAGCTCGGCCGCGCGCGGCGCGGACAGGTCGAGGACGGCCGCGACCTCGGCGGTCTCCAGGCCGTGCCGCAGCAGCAGGTCGAGCGACTCCCGCTCGGGCCCGCGCAGGTCGCCGAGGGCGGCGTGGACGAGCCGCCGGGTCGCCAGGCGGCGGGTGCGCTCCGCCTCGTCCAGGAACACGTCCTCGACCTCGGGGGCCTCGTGCCGCTCGGCCGGACGCTGCGGATCGCGCAACCGGCGCAGGCACTCGTTCCGGACGAGCGCGTACAGCCACGCGCGGAAACTCGCCGGATCGGTGAGCCCGCTCGCGTGCGCGTAGGCGGCGAGCAACGCCGCGTGCAACGCGCGGGCGGCCTGGTCCTGGTCGCGCAGCAGGGCGTGGCAGTAGTCGAACAGGCGGGCGGCGTAGGCGTCCACCAGGCGCGCGAGGGCGTCGGTGTCGGCCGCCTGGAACGGCGCGGTCGCGTCGCCGGGCGGCGGCCCGGACAGGACGTGCGCCCCCGATCTGGCCAGGGAACGCGCCAGTCGTTCGTCGTCCTGGTGATCGAGCGTGGGCCAACCGGACACGAGGTCCTCCCGCAGGCTGGGCACAGGGGATTCGAGGGAGCGCGCTCGCAGCCTGGCGCGGAAACCGGGGCGGCGCGCGGGAGATGCCGCGCGCGGGGGGTGCCGCCGGGGCCGCCGGATCGCTCGGCGGAGCGGTGATGCCTGGGACGGGCGGAGGTCGGACGACCCCGGGGAAGGCCCGCCGGAAGAAGAGGCGTGGAAGATGTGTGGAGGCCCGACGGCCCCGCTCCCCGTCGGGCCTCCACAGAGAAAGACGGCCCACTCCGCCGTCCGGTTGACACGGGTTGCCAGAGAAATTTCCGTGATTTCGGGTGACGTCCCGTGCTCCGTCCGTGACGAGCGCGAACACGGGACAGAAGGAACAGAACGGCAGGAACAGGACCTCGGGAGGTGGGTGCCGGGAACGGAACGGCCCCGCCGAGGTCGAACTCGGCGGGGCCGTCCGGGCCGTCCGGAGCGTGGGACTACCGGTGGGCGCTCACTGCTTGATGCGGCGGGAGAGCATGGCCAGGAAGATGCGGCTGATCTCCTGCGGGGTCTTGGCGACCTCGACGTCACCGCCGGTGAGCTGCGCGATCTGCTTCAGCTCGGCCGGGTTGGTGTCCGGGCCGAAGCCGATCATGTTGACCTGGATCGGCTTGTTCGGGTCCTTCTCCGACCTCAGCTTGGCGAGCGTCTCCTTCAGCGTCGGGCCGTTCTTGTCGTCGTTGGTGCCGTCGGTGAGCAGCACGATCGACGTCCCGAACTCCGGCTTGTACGTCCGCTTCATGTACTTGTACGCCGCGAGGACGGACCGGTAGATGCCCGTGTCGCCGTCCGGCTTCGGCTTCATCTGCTGGAACTGCGACAGGATCGTCGTCCGCCGGGTGCTGGACCCGATCCGCTCGCCCAGCGGGCCGACCGACACGGCCTCCTTGTACGGGACGCCGCCGGCGCCCATGTTCGTGGAGAACAGCCAGACGCCGAGCTCGGTGTCGTTCGACATCATGCTCAGCCCGCCCTGCGCGACCTGCTGGATCGCCTGGAGCCGGTTGGTGTTCGGCGCGACCGGCGCGACCATCGAGCCGGACACGTCGATCAGGGTGAGCATCCGCAGGCCGAGCGACAGCTTGGACCACGCCTGCATGACCTCGCCGACGTCCCCGGACTTCGGCGCGGGGAGCTGCCGCACGCGGCCCGCGTTCACGCCGAGCTTCGGGGAGAACGAGGACGGCGCCTTGCCGTCGGCCGACCGGAACCCGAGGTCCCGCACGTCCGACCGGGTGGCGTCGGTGTTCATCGCCTGCTCGAGCAGCCCCGCGGCCTTCTGCCGGTCGGTGTCGGCGGTCGTGACCGTGAACGGGTAGTCGAACATCAGCGTGCCGTCGTCAGGGTAGAGCGCCTGCGCGGGCTCGGCCGGGCCGGTCCTGTTGTACTTGAACACCGCCTGCTCGGACGACAGCGCGACCGGCTGGCGGGCGCGCTGCCCCTTGTGGAACTGCTTGAACTGGTCGTCCACGGTCGGGACGGTGCTCTCCCGGACGGTCCGGACGATCCCGGTGAAGATCGAGTCCTTGTTGGTGTCGCTGGCCAGCAGGATGTTGGTGACCATCAGCGCCGCCATGCCCGCGCCGTTGCGTCCCGGGTCGGGGACGAGCAGCCGGATCATGTCCGGCGGGATCATCTGGTTCTTGGTGACGCCGCCGCCCTGGACGCCGCCCGCCGCCTTCAGCAGGTTGTCCCACGACGGCGAGGCCGTGACGCCCTGCTTCTTCAGCGTCGAGGCCAGCGTTCCGGGCAGGCCGATCACCAGCGGGCTGGTCGCGACCGAGGTCTTGGTCGGCTGGATGGTCGCGCCGCCGCCCTTGGAGTTGCTGCGCACCAGCGACGTCCACAGTGAGGAGTCGGGGATCCACACGTCCGGACGCTGGTCGCCGCCCTGGTCCACGGCCGTCCCGGACAGGACGGTGGACACCTCGTACGGCTGGCTGCGGGTGACCGTCGCCTTGACGCACTTCCCGCCGACCTTGCGCCGGTCGTCGTTGAAGCGTCCGGCGGCCTTGGTCACCGCGGGCTCGATGTCGGGGGACGCGGCGACCTTGAGGCTGATCGCGTTGCCGCCCGAGCAGCCGCCGCCGCTCTCGGCGAACGCGTACACGCCGACGCCGAGCAGCAGCGCCAGGCCGATCGCGCCCGCCATCGGGCCGATCAGCGTGGACAGGCTGCGCTTGCGCCTGCGGCGTCCGGACTCGTAGCCGCCCGTCCCGTCCCCGGAACCGCCGCCGTAACCACCCGAACCACCGGAACCGCCGGACGGGTTGTCGCCCGAGCCGCCGGCGCGTCCGCCGAAGAACCCGGTCGGACGGTCGTCGGGACGGCCGAGCACGTCGTCCTCGTCGCCGTAGCCCGAGTCGCCGTAGCCGGACCGGAGGGGGCCTCGACGGGGAGCGCCCTCCTGTCCGTACCGCGCCTCACCCGGGCCTTCCTGCCCGTAGCGCGCCTCGCCCGAGCCCTCCGGGCCGGTGGCCGCGCCGTAGTGTCCGCTGCCGTACTCGTCCGCCGCCGGGGCCTGCCGTCCGAGGCCGTAGCCGCCCGCGTCGGACGCGCCGGAGAACCCGCCCGCCCCGCCGTAGGTCTGCTGCGGCCCGGACTCACGCTGCGAGAACCACTCGGGCGACTCGGAACCCGCGCCACCGGGACCGGCCGGGTACCCGCCCTGCCCCGCGTTCGGGGACGGGCTCGACGGATAGGCCCCCTGCCCCTGCGGCGCGGACGGCCCGAACAGGTATCCGCCGGAATCGCCGGGCGGCTGCGGAGGTTGCTGGGGCTGCCGAGGCCCGTCCGGGGCGCCGCCCCGGGGGCCGAACCAGTCGGAGGACGCCCGGCCCTCGTCGGCAGGGCCGTGGGGCGGCCGGGCGTCGTCGCGCCCGCCGTCACCCGGCGTCCCTTCCGGGAGGTCATTGCGATGACGTCCGTTCACGGCTGTCCTCGTTTCAGCAGAAACCCGTCGATGTTCCACGGCACTGTAGTAGTACGGCCCAGAGGTTACAAAGACCTCCAAAAACGATAATGACGCAGGTCATGAGCATATGACCCCTTGATTCATGGCTTCGCGTGGGGCGGCGGCGGGCCCTCCGGGAGGCGCGGAGCGGCGGTGCGGCGGGGCTTTCGGGGCCCTCGCGGAGAGTCTGCCGGGAGGCTCGGACGGCGCGTCCGGCGGCTCGGGCAGAGGGCCCGGCGGAGGGGCAACTCTCGTCCGCGCCCGTTCGTCCCAGAGGATGAAGACCGGAACGGCTTCACATGGCGGGGCTCGCCGGGGGCCGCGCGACCGGGGGAGCGGGTGTGAGCGAGACCAGCGGCGACGACACGACCGACCGTCCGGCGGGGCAGATCCCACTGCCCGCCCTGACCGGCGAGGACGACCCGTCCGGACGGAGCGCTCCGGCGACCGGCGGGAGGAAGCGGCGCGGACGGGCCTGGCGGAGCTGGGTGGCGTGGGGCGGGGTGGCCGCCTGGGGCACGTTCGCGCTGCTCCGCTGGGTGGACGGCGACCGGATCCCGGGCCTCGGCGTGCTCACCGCGCCCGCGCTGGCCGTGACGCCGTACGTCGCCGCGACCGCGCCGATCCCGGTCGTCGCGGCGCTCGTCCTGCGGCGTCCGCGCGCCGCGATCGCCGCCGGGCTGGTCACCGCCGGGCTGGCCGCGGCCGTCCTGCCACGCGCGATCCCCGGAGGCCAGCCCGCCGCACGCGGCCCCGAGCTGCGCGTCCTCACCGCGAACCTGAAATTCGGCTCGGCCGCTCCGGACCGCGTCGTCGACCTCGTCCGGCGGACGGACGCCGACGTCCTCAGCCTCCAGGAGTACCCGCCGGAGGCCGTCGCGAAGTTCGAGCGCGCCGGGCTGACCGGGCTCCTGCCGTACAAGGTGACCGACACGCGGTGGGGCGCGGCCGGTTCCGGCCTTTATTCGAAGTACCCCTTGCGCGCGCTGCCGTCCCTGCCGAAGACCCAGATGGCGATGCCGTCCGCCGAGTTCACCCTGCCCGGCGGACGGCGCGTCCAGATCACCGCCGTCCACCCCGTCCCGCCCATCAACGCCGAGTCGCTGGGCGACTGGAAGCGCGATCTGGGCGAACTCCCCTCCGGGACGAGCACGGCCGCCGCGTCCGCGGGCGGAGCCCCCGCGGACGGCGTGACCCGCGTCCTCGCCGGGGACTTCAACGCGACCCTCGACCACGCCACCCTCCGCCGCCTGCTCGGACGCGGCTACGCCGACGCCGCCGCCCGCACGGGCAAGGGCCTGATCCCGACGTGGGGGGTCGGCCAGGCGAGCCCGCCGCTGACCATCGACCACGTCCTGCTCGACCGGCGGTGCGCGGTCCGCGATGTTGTGGTCCTCGACCTGCCCGGCAGCGACCACCGCGCCGTCTACGCGCGCCTGCGACTCCCCTGAACAGGCACAATAGGGGGATGGTCCACCAGGTTCCGGTCACCGACCCCGCCGATCCCCGCCTCGCCGACTACACCCGGCTGCGGGACGTGAACCTGCGCAAGAGCCTGGAGGCCGAGCACGGTCTGTTCATCGCCGAGGGCGAGAAGGTCATCCGCCGCGCGATCGGCACCGGCCACCCCGTCCGGTCCCTGCTGATGGCCCGCCGCTGGCTCGACCCCCTCGCCGACCTCCTGGACGACGTCGACGCCCCCGTCTACGTCGCCGACGACGCCGTCGTCGAGGCCGTCGCCGGATTCCCCGTCCACCGCGGCGCCCTCGCCTCCCTGCAACGCCTCCCGCTCCCCCCGGTGAAGGACGTCGTCACCTCCGCCCGCCGCGTCCTCGTCCTCGAGGACCTGGTCGACCACGGAAACGTCGGGGCCATCTTCCGGTGCGCGGCGGCGCTCGGGGTGGACGCGGTCGTCCTCGCGCCGCGCTGCGCCGACCCGCTCTACCGGCGCTCGGTGAAGGTCTCGATGGGCGCGGTGTTCGCCGTCCCGTACGCGCGGATGACCAACTGGCGGGACGACCTGGGCGTGCTCCGCGCCGCCGGGTTCGCGCTGTTCGCCCTCACACCCGACGCGTCCGCCGTCCCCCTGGACGAGGCCGACTTCGGCGACCGCGCCGCGCTCATGCTCGGCTCGGAGGGCGACGGCCTCTCGTCCCACTGGATGGACGAGGCCGACCGGCTCGTCCGCATCCCGATGAGCGACACGGCGCTCGCGAACGGCGTCGACTCGCTGAACGTCGTCGCCGCGGCGGCCATCGCCTGCCACGACCTCGTCCGCTCCCGCTGAGCGGCCGTCGGCGTGGGCCTTACTTGCCGAACGCGCCGTTGCGCGGACGCCGGTGGGCGCCGCCCTTGGCGCGCTTCGCAGCCGCCGCGCCCGACGCGCCCGACGCGGCCGGACGGCGGCCGAGGCGCAGCTGCGTCAGCAGTAGCGAGCACGCCACCAGCAGCGCCGCGAGCCACGCGATCTGCGTGCTGGCGACCCGCTGGAACGTCATCTCCTGCGCGACCGGACGCTGGTTGGAACGCAGCGTGCTCTGCGGGGTCGTCACCGAGGTGTCCGGCGCGGCGACCGACGGGCTCGGCGCGTTCCCGGTGATCGGAGGCAGCGCGACCTGCGGGCTGTTCGCACCGTTGAACGACCCGTTGGTGGTCGGAGGCGTGTAACCGCCGCCGTTCCCGGACGTGTTGTTCGTCCCGCCGCCGGTGTTGTTCGTCCCGCCACCGCCGCCGCCCGAGGTCGTCCTCGTCGTCGTCGGCTTGGGCGTGCTGGGCGGGTGGGTCAGCTTGCCCGGGTCGGGCTTGGACGGCTTCGGGCTGGACGGCGTCGGCGACGGGCTCGCCACCGGGTCGAACACGACCGTGCCCTGACCGGACTTGGTGGTCGCGCCGCCCTGGACGAGCGAGACGTTCACCGTCACGGACATCTTCTTCTTCACGTACGCCTTGGGGAGCGTGAAGCTCTGCCGGACGAGCGTGGAGTCGCCCTTCGCGCCCTTGAGGTCGCATCCGTGCGACGAGCTCAGCGGCGCGCCCGACCCGCACGACACGGCGTCGAGGTCGACGTGCGCGGCGCCCGTGCTGAGCAGCACCTTCGCTCCCGAGTAGTCGCCGTCGGACTTCGACACGAGCGCGAGGACGGTCGCGGTCTCGCCCGCCTTCACCTCGCTCTTCACCACGGCCACCGAGAGCCCGAACGGCGCGGCCGACGGCGACGGGGTCGTGCCCGACGGCGAACCGGACGGAGTCGGTTCGGCGGACGCCGGGAGCGCGAGAACCGCGCAGGCCCCCACGGCGACCACCGCCGCCGCGCCGAGACCCTTCAGAGCCGGTACGCCTGCCCGCCGGGAAGCCACGCCCGAGCCACCTCCGTCGCGTCGTCGTCGAACGCCCGAGATCCGCTTACCCCGGGTCTCGTACCCGAATCATGCCAACACGGATCTAGAGCTGAAATCAACCCTGTGTCCGATTCGGACGGGCAACTCGGACACTACCGTCAGATGAACTCCTCGCGCACGTCCTGGAGTTCCCCGCTCGGCGCCCACGCCTGCCACACGCCCTGATCGATCCGCTCGAGCCCGAGCCCCTCGGCGACCGGCGCCCGGCCCCCGGCGTACTCGACACGCGACCAGCCGTCGTGCTCCCCGACGACCACGAACGGCTCGCCACGCCACCGGCACACCGTCCGGACGTACCGCAGCGACTCCAGCTCGAACGCCGGGACGATCCGCCGGAACCGGTCCGGCCGCAGCTCCTCGAACCCGTCCGTCGGCTCCGCCGCGTACAGCCGGATCTCGCCGTCCGCGCCCGGCACCGCCTCGAACTCGCGCCCGAGCCAGCGCGCCACGTACCCGTCCCGGCTCATCGCGCCGCCTCCGTCCGCCCGGCGGGCGTCGCGCCCTCGGGCCGCAGCCAGGCCAGCCGGTCCGGGTCGTACATCGCGACGAACCGCTCCGACCCGTCCCGTCCGAGCACGTACATCTCCGCCCCGAACGGCAGCCGGACACTGTCCACCTTGTACTCCCGGATCGACCCGGCACTCCCCGGCGCGAACCCCGCGCCGGTGAACGGCGGACGCTCCAGCACCCACCCGGCCTCGCCCCAGGACGCGACCTCCTCCTCGGTCCGCCCGCCGAACGGCACCCGGTACAGATCCGGGCAGTACGCCGGCCACCGGATCACGTGCACCGACTCGTCCGCGACCGAGAACGGCGCGTCCTCGTACAGCAGCCCAAGCGTCTCGTACAACTGTCCGGGCGTCAGCAGCTCCGCCACGTCCGCTGTCAGGTGGACGAACCCTCCGACGCGGTCGTACCCCTGCTCCAGGTACCAGGCCACATGCGTGTGCGGGACGACCTTCTGCATGATCGTCGGCTCGGCCCCGAACTCCCCGTCCGCCTCCGAGCCCCGCCGCCGCTCCCCGGAGACCCCGAACGCCGCGACCCCGTCGAACGAGCCGACCTCACCAGGACTCCCGGCCCGACCCCCACCAGGCATCCCCGGAGCCCGCCCCCCAGGCCCGGCCCCGTCCACACCGAACCCACCGGGCACAACGTCAGGCATGCTCGGCGCGCCCACACCAGCCGCGGCGTCGCGCACACCCGGCCCGTCCGCAAGCGCCCCGCCGGACACCCCCACACCAGCCCGACCAGGCGCGTCCACCCCGAGCCCACCAGACGCAACGTCAGCCGCCCCCGCGTGAGGCCCACCAGGCGCGCGCACTTCCGCCGCCCCACCCGCGTCCGCATCGAAGCCGCCGGACGCGACGTCAGGCGCTCCTGCACGAGGTCCGCCAGACGCGGGCACTTCGGCCGAAGCAGGCGCGTCAGCACCGGTTCCGGTTCCGCCCTGCGCCCCGGCGCCGAATGCACCCTGCGCGTCCACCGGCGCCCCGCCCGGCGCGTCCGTGCCGAGAGCCCCAGGTGTCGAGGCGCCCGCGATTCCGGACGAGTCCGAGTAAGGTGCGCTCGCGTCCGCCTCGCTACGCGCGTCCGTGCCGAAGCCGCCGGACGCGGCGTCGGACGCCCCCGCGTGAGGCCCGCCAAGCGCGGGTGGCTCAGCCTCGCCACGAGCATCAGCGCCGGAGCCGCCCGGCCCGCCAGCACCGAAAGCACTCTGCGTTTCCGCGTGCGCGCCGCCCTCCGCGCCGAGGCCACCGGACGAAGCGTAAGGCGCGCCTACGCCGGGCTCTCCAGGCGCCGCCGCGACCGTCCCTCCGGACGCATCCGAGTGGGCCGTGACCTGCGGATTCGGGTTCGGGCTCGCGGGCGCGGACGCGTCGGCCGTGCCAGCGTGCGCGCCGCTCGGGTCACCCTGGACGGTCGTGCCAGGAGCGCCCCCAGCAGGGGCCGAGGTGGGGAGGGCATGCTCGCCGGACGCGACAGGGAGCGTCCCCGTCGTGCTCGCGCCCTGCGCGGCGTCGGGGGAGTGGGCGAAGGAAGAGAGAGTCGACGGATCCGGCTCCGGCTCCGGGACGGGCTGGATGAGACCGACACGGATCGCCCACTCGGCGAGCGCGCGCACCTGGTCACCGCGCAGGGACGCGCCGATCCGGGTGCCGGGGTTGAGCAGCATCGCCCAGTCCTCGCGCGGCCACGCGGCGATCAGCTCGCGGAAGTCGGCGTACACGAACCGCGACTTCGGCAGCACCTCGCGCAGGCGCACGAGCGACGTGAACACCTGCACGGCGGCCGAGCCGCGCAGCGCCGCCTCCCAGCGGAACTCCTGCTGCGTCGGCGTCACCTGCAACGGCGCGTCCTGCGGGATGGGCACCAGCACGTTCGCCGCGAGCAGCACCCGCAGGAACGCGTCGGAGTCACCGCCAAGCGCCGCCTCGTAAAGCTCCTGGTCAATCCGGTTCCCCGGCTCGAACGGCACCTCGGGCTCGGCACCGAGCTCAGCCCCAGGCTCCGCCGGACGCCCCGCGCCCGCATCCGCCTCCGAGCCACCGAGCCCGTTGGCCTCCGCACGCCCGTCAGCGCCCCCGACCGCCTTCGCGTCCGCAGGCCCACTCGCGTCCGCGACCCCGCTCATGTCATCGCGCTGGTTCGTGTCCGGGGGCCCGCTCAGGTCGTCGCGCGCGTGCGTGTCCGCGAGTCCGCTCGCATCGTCGAGCTCGTTCGTGCCTGCGGGCCCACTCACGTCCTCGCGCGCGTGCGCGTCCGTGAATCCGCGCACGTCGCCGGGCCCGTTGGTGCCTGCGGGGCCGCTCACATCGACGCGCTTGTCCGCGTCCGGGGGCCCGCTCAGGTCGTCGCGCGTGGACGCATCCGCGAGGCCGCGGGCGTCGTCGCGCATGCTTGTGCCCGCAGGCCCGCTCACGTCATTGCGCGTGTGCGCGTCACCGAGTCCGCTCGCGTCCGCGAGTCCGCTCGCATCGTCGAGCCCGTTGGTGCCCGCGCGCCCGCTTACGTCCGCGCGCCCGCTCGTGTCTGTGTGGCCGCTGGGGGTGCCGTGGGCGGACGTGTCGGTGCGGTCGGTGGCTTCGGTGGGGGCGGTAGTGCCCGTGTAGTCGGACGGGGCGGTTTCGGTCTGGCCGTTGGCTTCTGCGTACGGCATGTCCGCGAGCCCAGGCCCGTCGGTTGGGCGGGGTGCGTCCGCGCCCGCGGGGGCATCAACGTGCCCGTCGGGGCGTCCACCGGACGTGTCGGCACCAGCGGCTTCGGCCTGTCCAGGGGAGTCGGCGCGTGCGGCCGTCTCGGGGGACGGTTCGGTGGGGCCGCTGAGGGCTCGGACCTGTTCGCCCGGGATGGCGGCGTCCACCGGGGTGCCGGGGTTGAGGACGAGGGTCCAGTCGGCGTCCGGCCAGGCGGCGACGACCTCGAGGAAGGTCGGCATCACGAAACGGGACGAACCGACCGCCTCGTTCATCCAGCGCAGCGACGTGAACAGCTGGATCGCGACGCGGCCGTGGACGCGGGACGGACGCCACGGGAACTCCGGGTCGTCCGGGGTGATGCCCCACGGGGTCTCGGGCTCGGCGGGGATCAGGACCTGCGCGCCCAGCAGGACCTTGAAGAACGCGTCGGTGTCGCGGCGCACGGCGGCGTCGAACAGGCGCTGCTCGACCTCGTTCTGCGCCTCGAACTCCTCCGACATGCGGCGCGCGGCGCGCTGGTCGGCCCAGGTCGCGAGGCCGACCAGCTGCTCGGCCAGGATCGTGCCGCCCGCGGGGGAGCCGGGGTTGATAGCGAGCGCGTTCGCGTGCTCCGGCCAGTAGCGCAGGATCAGCGGGAACGGCATGCGGATGGAGTCGGTGCCGGTCCCGGCGGTGAGGGCGGCCTCGGCCAGCCGCTCGGGCGAGCTGAACACCTGGACGAGCGTCGCGCCGTCCGCCTCGCGCGTCCGCCACTGGAACTCGGCGCGGCCCGGACGGAGCGTGAAGTCGGCGTCGGGACCGACCGGCAGCAGCACCTCGGCGTCGGCGAGGGTCTGGAGGAAGAGGTCGTGGTCGTTGTCGGTCGCGGCGCGCAGCAGCGACCGCTCCACGTCGTTGGCGGGCTGGAACTCCGGACGCGGCTCGGTGCGCGGCAGGTCGCGGTGCTGGCCCTGGAGCTCCTCCCACGGCTCGTCCGCGTCCTGCCCCGGCGTGATCACGGGGATCGGGTCGACGGACGTCGCGGCGGGCGAGGCCTTCGCGGACCTCGGCGGCTCCGGGACGGGCGGCATGTCGGCGATGCCCGGCGGAAGCGGAGGCGCGCCCCCCTCCGCGACGGGCCCGCCCGCAGCAGGCCCGCCCGCAGCAGGCCCGGCCGCGGCGGCCTCGGAGGCGGCAGGCCCCGGCGCGGTGGGTCCAGGCGCGGTGGGCTCGGGTGCCTCGCGGCCCGTGTAGACGGACAGGTCGGGGACGGTGGCGCGCGGGTCGTCCATCGGGGGACGGGACGCCTTCTGCGGCACGTCCGCCGCCTTGCCCGCGACGGACACGTCCCCCTCGGAAACCGGGACGTGCGGCGCGGAAGGCGCGGACGCCTGCACCGCGCCATCCTCATGCGCGGGCGCGTAGCCGGAACCCTGCGGCGCGGCGGCGGAAGGCGGCGTGCTGTGCGCGCCGTCCTGAAGCGGCGCGGCGGGAGCGTGCGGTGGCGGCGTGGCCGGGCCGGACAGCGCGGACGGGTCGGCCTGGTGGTGGCCCGCGAGCGGCGGACGCGGGTCGCCCTGCGCGAGCTGCAGGAGGAACCAGGCGGGCAGGCGGCCCTCGATCGGGAGCGACACCTCGTGCCGGGCGGCGTGGGACGGGACGTCGACCGCGAGCCACCAGTTGTTGTCCGGCCAGGTCTCGGCGAGGGCGGTGAAGCGCAGCCGGACGTAGTGCCGGTAGGACGGGCCGAGGCAGGCGCGCATCGCGGTGGGCGAGGTGTAGGCGAGCACGAACGTGCGGTCGTCCTCGTCCTGGGTGGGCCAGGTCGGCTGCCGCCGGTTGGCGAGGACGTCGTCGACCAGGTCGGGCGCGACGGGGACGACCAGCTCGCTCTCCGCCAGCAGCCGGAAGTACCCCTCCTGGTCGCCGCTCCGTACCGCGTCCCCCAGTCGGCGTTCGAGCTCCGACGTGGGTTGCCAGCCGTCGGCCACGGTCGCCACCCCCTGTTTCATCCCGCCCCGGACCTTCCTCCTCCCGGACCCCGACGCCGGGAGGCGGGCCCCTGGGGCACCTTACGGACCTGCTTACGCTACATGGGCGAACAGAGCTAAAGCGCCCACTCGACCGGTCCGCGGACGACCCTCGGGCCAGTATGGCGCGGGACGGTGACATTCCCGCGCCATCCGCTGAACGCCACCAGCCCGGGGGCCCGCCGGAGTAATGGAGATCTAACCCCGCGGCAATTGCGCGGACTGCGGTTCAGGCCCCTCGGCGAGCGAGTTCCGCGACCGCCTCGACGAGCCGGTCCACATGCGCCTCGGTGGTTCCGATCCCGAAGCTCGCCCGCACCGCCGAGCTCCCCCCGTCCGCACAGCCCTCGCCCCCCGCGTCCGTGCTGGTCGGGTTGTCGGCGTTGAGGAGGTGTTGGACGAAGGGGTGCGCGCAGAACTTGCCGTCTCGGACGCCGATTCCGAAGCGGCCCGAGAGGGCGACCGCGAGGTCGCGCGCGTCCCAGCCGTCCACGACGAACGACACGATGCCGACGCGCGGCGAGCGGTCCCCCCAGAGCGTGAGTTCGCGCACACCCGGGGTCCGGGCCAGCCCGGAGCGCAGGCGGGCGAGCAGCCGCTCCTCGTGCTCGACGAGCGGCGTCCAGCCGGTCGCGGCGAGCGTCTCGCACGCGGCGGCGAGCGCGAGGACGCCGAGGACGTTCGGGGTGCCCGCCTCGTGCCGCGCCTCGGGGTCGGCGTGCCAGCGCGCGCGGTTCCCGTGCTCGTCGACGGACGCGCTGGCCCCGCCGCCCTTGAGGTAGGGCCCGGCCGCGCGCAGCCAGTCGGACCGTCCGGCGAGCACGCCCGCGCCGAACGGCGCGTACAGCTTGTGCCCGGAGAACGCGACGTAGTCGAGGCCGAGCGCGGTCGTGTCCAGCGGGCGGTGCGGGACGAGCTGCGCCGCGTCCACCGCGATGCGCGCGCCGTGCGTCCGCGCGACGGCCGCGAGCTCCGCCAGCGGCCACACCTCGCCGGTCACGTTGGAGGCGGCGGTGACCACCAGCAGGCGCGGTCCGGCGGGGGAGTCGGCGAGCGCCCGGTCGGCCGCGGCGACGGCCTCGGTCGGGGAGGACGGCGCGGGCAGCCGGACGGCCCGCCGCCAGGGCAGCAGCGTCGCGTGGTGCTCGGTCTCGAACACCACGACCGTCGTCCCGGACGGGACGCAGTGCGCGAGCAGGTTCATCGCGTCCGTGGTGTTGCGCGTGAACACGACCGACGAGCGCTGCCGCGCGCCGAGGAAGCCCCGGACCGTCTCCCGCGCCTTCTCATACGCGGCCGTCGTGACCTGGGACGCGTAGCCCGCGCCCCGGTGCACGCTGCTGTAGTAGGGCAGCGCCTCGGAGATCGCCTCGCGCACCGCCTCCAGACAGGGCGCGCTCGCGGCGTAGTCGAGGTTGGCGTAGGGGACGCGGCGTCCGTCGTCCAGCGGGACGGGCGCGTCCGTCCCGATCACGGACGGAGCGAACCCGACAAAAGGGGCGTCAAGGGTGGTCGCGGACATAGGTGTGCACTCCTCGGGATCAGGGATCCCGAGGGCCAGGCCCTGGATCGACGGGATCCGCGCTTGCCGGGGCGTGGAACCACGCCCGGCCTGGTCCTCACCCGGGGCACCCCATCGCGGACGAAGGGTTGCCGGCCAGCTAGCCGGGGCTTGACGCTGGCGCTCATGACCTGGTGCGAAAGTATAGGAGGACGGGATGTGGATCAAGTCGGAGGGCAACGGATGGGGCACGGGGCGATCAGGACGCTGATGATCGGGGGAGCGCTCGCGGCGGGCGCGTCGGCGCTGCTGGCGGGGTGCGGCGCGGCGGCCGGCGGCGGCGGGAACTCCGCCACGACCTGCGGAGACGCCAAGCAGGCCTACGAGAAGTACATCGGCGGCGTGCGCGCGGTGTCGGCGGCGGACGCCGCCCAGTGGCGGCAGCCGACCGAGCAGCTCGCCGCGAACCTGTCGGGGCTGGCGGACAAGGCGTCCGACGCCAAGCTCAAGAACACGCTGAAGGACCAGGCGGACAAGCTCCGCGCCGCCGCCGGAACGGTCGCGGCCGGGGACGTCGAACAACTCAACGCGGCCCTGGCCGCCGCCCCCGGAGCCCTCGGCACCGCCTGCCACTGACCCCGCCGCGCTAGGGCGTGTCTCAAAGTCACCTGCCCTACTGCGCGCCGCTCGCCACGGGCGCCGACTTCGAGACACGCCCTGACGGACGCCGGGCACGGAAAAGGGGTCCCGAGAGAACTCGGGACCCCTCGGGTCAGAAGCCCAGGTCGCCGGTGCCGCCACCCCCGCCGCCACCGCCGGTTCCGCCGCCACCTCCGCCGGTTCCGCCTCCGCCGCCGGGCCCGGGGCTGGTCGGGCCGCCCGTCGGCTTGTCGGTGGGACGGTGCGTCGGACGGCCGGTCGGCTGCCCGCCGGGCACCGTCGGACGGCCGCCCGGCTTGGTCGGCCTGCCGGACGGAGGCTTGGTCGTCGGGGTGTCGGTCGGGCGGTTCGTCACCGGGCCCTGGTCGTAGCCGGTGTCGATGGACGGCGGGTCGAACGACTTGGCCTCGAGGTTCTTGATGGAGACCGCGTCGCCCATGTAGCTCTTCCAGATCTGCGCCGGAAGCTGACCGCCGTAGGAGCCGTAGCCCGGGATGTTCAGCGGCTTGCCGTCGCTGCGGAACATCGCGACGGTCGTCTGGAGCTGCGGGACGAACCCGTTGAACCAGATCGCCGCGCCGCCGTTGGTGGTGCCGGTCTTGCCCGCGACGTCGCGTCCGTCGTCGAGCTGGGCGCCGGTGCCGGTGCCGCCCTGGACGACCTTCTGCATCGCGTAGGTGGCGTCCTTGGCGACCTGGTCGCTGAAGACGTTGTCGCCCTTCTCGGAGAACTCGTCCGAGTTGCCCTTGTTGTCCTCGACCGAGCGGACCACGTAGGGGGTGCGGTGCGTGCCGCCCGCCGCGAAGGTCGAGTACACCCCGGCCATCTCGATCGGGTGCACCGAGATCGGGCCGAGCGGCAGCGACGGCGCGGTGTTCGCTCCGTTCGCGGTGAGCTGGCTCTTCGGGATGCCGAGCGCCTCGGCCATCTTCGTCACCTTGTCGAGCCCGACCTGCTGGCCGAGGTTGACGTAGGCGGTGTTCACCGAGTGCTCGGTGGCGGTGACCAGGTTGATGTTCCCGAACTGCTCGTCGGAGTCGTTGTGCAGCGGGGTCCCCGCGAAGGTCTGCGGGGACGAGCCGTCCTCGGTGGTGTCGAGGCCGTAGCCCGCCTTGAGCGCGGCGGCCAGCACGATCGGCTTGAAGCCCGAACCCGGCTGCGCCCAGTCGTACCAGACGCTCGAGCCCATCTCGTCGAGGTAGTTGCGCCCGCCGTAGAAGGCGAGCACCTGCCCGGTGGACGGGTCGACCGACACCAGCGCGGTGCGGATCTTCTTGCTCATCCCGCTCGGGACGTTGCCGTTCACCGCCTGCTTGGCGGCGTCCATGAGGTTCTTGTCGAACGTCGTGACGATCTTCAGGCCGTCCCGGTTGATCTCGTCCTCGGTGTAGCCGCGGCGCTCGATCAGCTCCTTGCGGGCCACGTTGATCATGTAGCCGTTCTGGCCGCGGTAGACGTTCTTCAGCTTCTGCTTGCGCGGCTCCGGGAACCTCATCTGCGCCTGCTGCGCGGGCGTCACCGCGTGGTCGCGGACCATGTTCCCGACGACGGCCTGCCAGCGCTGCTTGGCGTAGGTCAGGGACGCGCCGGACGGGTCGCCGAACGGCGTCGGCTGCTGGATCGCCGCGGCCAGGTAGGCGCCCTCGGACGGGGTGAGGTCCCGGACGTCCTTGTTGTAGTAGGCGTGCGCGGCGGCCTGGATGCCGTAGGCGTCGCGGCCGAAGTAGATGGTGTTCAGGTACTGCTCGAGGATCCAGTCCTTGGACTTCTCCCGGCCCACCTTCAGGGAGACCATGATCTCCTTGAGCTTGCGGGTGACCGAGCGCTCCTGGCCGATGCCGCCGTAGTAGTTGCGGACCATCTGCTGGGTGATGGTCGAGCCGCCCTGCAGCTGCTTGCCGGTCGCGGTGGACCAGAGCGCGCGCCCGGTGCCCTTCACCGAGACGCCGGGGTCGCTGTAGAAGCTGCGGTTCTCGGCGGCGATGACCGCGTCGCGCACGCTCTTGGGAACCTGGCTGATCGGCACCGCCTCGCGGTTGGTGCCGGTCTTGGCGATCACGGTCTTGCCGTCGGCGTAGTAGTACGTCGGGCCCTGCGCGACGGCGGCCTGCGACGGCGACGGGACGGGGGTGAGCAGGTAGGCGACGGCGAACCCGGCGACGCCGAGGCCGATCAGCCCGAGCAGGACGAACAGCGCGCGGCGGGTGTACCTCGCGCCGCGGCTGCGCTTCTTGCGCGGCCCTCGCGGCCCCCCGGCCGTGCCCGGCGCCCGTCCCGCGACGCCCGCCGCGGTGCGGGAGGTCGCGGCGGCCTTGGCCCCGGCCGTGCGCGGGCTCTCGGCGATCCCGCCGAGCCGCGCGGCGGAGGCGTTCCGGGACGAGACGTCCTTGTTCGACCCGGTGGACGATTCGCCCCCCGGGGTCCTGTTCTTGCTGCTCACTGGCCCCCCGTGATTTTTTCGTTATCGACGATACCCGAGGGGTTTCGGTGCGTCGGGCGGGTCAGCGCGCTCACATGGCCCCCACTACAAGGACGACTGGAAAGCCCCGGAGGTTCGCGTGGCGCGGGTCACAGAGCGCCGGATCCTCGGAGAATCCCGGGCTGCCCGGAGACGCCGGGAAATGCCCAGGTCGCAGGCCGCTCGAAAGGGAAGGTCTTTCGATTCGTCCGATATCGGACGGCCTGCGGATGGACCGAAAACGAATGGCGGGACGGTCCGGTTCCGGACCGTCCCGCCATTCGGGACCTCGATGTCGGATCAGCCGGTCTTGGCCGCCCCGAGGATGTCCACCACGAACACCACCGTGTCGGTGCCCTTGATGCCGGCCTGCGGGTTGCCGGTCTTCCCGTAGCCGTCGTTCGGCGGCAGGATCAGCATCACGCGGCTGCCGACCTTCAGGTCACGCAGGCCCTTGAAGAAGCCGGGCATCGCGCCGGGCGGCGGGTCGGCCAGCGGGAACGCCGCGGGCGCGCCCTTCTCCCAGGACGAGTCGAACTGCTTGCCGGTGCCCCAGATCTGGCCGACGTAGTTCACCACCGCGGTGTCGTCCTTGGTGGTGGCCGGGCCGGTGCCCTGGATCAGGGTCTTGACCTGCATGGTCTTCGGCGGGTCGACCTTCGGGATGGTGACCTTCGGGGCCTTGCCCTTCTGCGGCTCGACCGTCGGCAGGTTCTTGTCGGTGAGCTTCTGCTCGGCGCCCGTCGCCTCGGCGTTGGTCGGGATGACCTTGAGGACGTCGGCGACGAACACGACCGAGTCGCCCTCGGCCAGGCCGAACTGCTGCGCGGACTGCGGGTCGAAGCTCTGGTCCGGCGGGATCTGCAGCACCACGCGGCTGCCCTCGGCCTTGTTGGTCAGGCCGTTCTTCAGGCCCTTGACCTGGAGCTTGTCGACCGGCAGCAGCTGCGGGCCGGGCTGCGGGTTGAGCTCGGACTTCTCCCGGGTGTCCAGCACCTTCTTGCTGGTCGAGCCCTTCTTGTCCGACTTGTCGCCGCCCTTGGGCGTCCACTTGTAGATCTCGTAGTGGAGCAGGGCCAGCGTGTTCGCGCCGATCTTGGGACCGGTGCCGGTGACCGGCTCGGTCACCTTCAGCGCCTTGCCCGGCGTGACCGCGCCCGGGATCTTCACCTTCGGCGCGCTCCCGAACGCCCCGGTCACCTCGACCTTGGGCGCGGGCCGCGTCACGTACCAGGTGGTCCCCCCGGCGATGGCGAGTACCGCGACGACCGCGACCACGATCGCGATGTTGCGGCGCTTCTTGGCCTGCGCGGCCGTCAGCCCCGAGGGCTTCGCGGACGGCTTGAGCGGCTGGCCGCCGGACCGTCCGCCGCTGATGCCGTGCGGGGTGAACTCCGGGCTGCGGATGTTCTTGGCGTTGGGCAGCTTGGCCTTGACCGCCGGCTCACCCCGGGGCTTGTCGTCGTCGGACATGTTTCCTCACTCGCTCCGGGTTCGTCGACACCAGGTCCAAAGGTCAACCACCCTGCCAGGCCACACCTAAGGTCGTTGTGAAGAACAGGGAGAGGACCAGGCCCGCAATCTACCGTCCCGAGCCCGAAGATGCCGCTCCCGGCGACCGCCGATCACCGACCGAAATCCCCGCACGCCCCTGCTGGGCGCCGCGAAACCCCTTCCGGCGGGGCTGACCAGGCGTGATCCGGCCGCGACCGGCCCGATTCCGAGAGGGCCGTCGTGGGACGGCCGCCGTGAGACGGCCGGTCCGATCTTGGAGGCTGGGCGCGGGCGGTCAGAGCTTGAGCAGGGCGGTGGCGGCCTCGGCGACGAGGTCCTCGGCGGACTCCGGGATCGGCGTCCCCTCCCGGAGATGACGCCTGACGAGGCTCTGCGGGACGTCCACGACGGCGAGGACGACGCGTCCGGGGTCGGCCGCGTGGCCGAGGCGGGCCGCCAGGTCGGTCAGCGCGTACTGGACGCGCCGGTTGCCGTGGGCGAGGCGGTCCTTGTCGGCGTCCGGCCATTCGGCTTGTCCGAAATCACGGGGGCCGTACTGGAGCAGCAGCGCCTCGCGGGGGTGGGCGCGGCTCCAGGAGACGACCTGGCGGGCGGCGTCCACGGCGGCGCGTCCGGCCGGTTCGCCGGACGCGGCGGCGACGAAGCCGTCCTGGAAGCGCTCGAGCGTGCGCAGCCAGACGGCCGCCAGCAGCGCCATCGCGCTGGGGAAGCGGTGGTAGACCGAGCCGCTCGGCGCGCCCGCCGAACGCGCGACGGCCGCGACCGTGACGCCCGAGGGCCCGGCCTCGAAGGCCAGGTCGACGGCCGCGTCCAGCAGCCGGTCGCGGTCGTGCCGCGCAGGTCGCCCCATGCGGCGAGGGTACCGGTGGGGTACGCTCCCCTCAATATTGGAGATCGCTCTCTAAAAACAGGAGGGACGCGTGAACACCGCATCCGGCCTGCCGCCGGGACAGGTCCCGGCCGGGCACCGTCCGTTCGGGCTGCCGCGCTTCGGGCCGGTCGTCCCGCGTCCGCGTGGCACGGCGTCCGTGACCGTCACGGGGGCCGTCCGCCATCCCGGCCAGGTCTCGGCGGCGGAGCTCGCCGCGCTGCCGGGCCGCACCGACCGCGTCGCCGACCTGCACTGCGTCACCACGTGGAGCGCGCTCGGGCTGTCCTGGAGCGGGGTGCCGTTCCGCGACGTCCACGCGTATCTCACTGATCTGGTGGCGGTCCGTCAGGCCGTGCGCTGGGTCACCTTCACCGGCCTGGACGGCTTCTCGGCCACCCTGCGCCTGGACGACGCGCTCGCCCCGGACGTCCTTCTCGCCGACGCCCTGGACGGCGCGTCCCTCGGGCCCGACCAGGGCGCGCCGCTGCGGCTGGTCGCCCCGGCGCACTACGGCTACAAGAGCGTCAAGCACGTCTGCCAGATCGAGTACCGCACCGCCTACGCCGCGGGCCCTGCGGGCTGGAAGGCCCACCCGCGCGGACGCGTCGCGCACGAGGAACGCAGCCGCTACCTGCCCGGACGCGTCTGGCGTCCGCTCTGGCGCGCCCTCCTGCCGAGGTCCCGCGCCGCCTACGAATCCGCCCGCGCCCGCACGAACGGAAGGGGACGACCGTGAACGGCCTGAACCGCTGGGTCCCGCGCCTGATCATCGCGACGTCGGTGCTGCACTTCGTCTGGGCGTTCGTCCAGCCCAACGCCTGGGACGACATCGTCCGCGACGGGTTCGCCGCCACGGTCGTCGACACCGACGCGCCCGGCTACTGGAACCGCGAGGCCAGTGTCTGGTTCCTCACCGCGGGCGCGCTGCTGCTCGTCCTCGGCACCATGACCCGCCTGGCCGTCCGGCTCACCGGGCGGATCCCCGCCCAGGTCGGCTGGTTCCTCCTCGCGACCGGCGTCCCGCTGTGCGCGATCTACTTCCCGGTCACGGGTAGCTGGGCGCTGGTCGTCCTCGGCGTCCTGGCCCTGATCGCGTCCTACCGCGCCCCCGCCGCCGCGCCGGAGGCGGCCTCCCGCTGACCCCTCGTCGACGTCCGGCCCTCCGCCAGGGCCGGACGTCCTATTCGGCTGTCGCCAGGCCCTTGATCAGGACGGTCACGACGCGTTCGATCCGTCCGCGCAGGTCGGGCTCGTCCACGGGGTGGCTGAGCAGCAGCTGGTGGACGGCGCCGACGAGCGCGAGCGCGACAGCCTCGGCGTCGGTGTCGGCGGCGACGCGTCCGAGGGCCTTCTCGGCGTCCAGGTAGTCCGCGAACGCCGCCTCGCCGGCGTGCAGCTCGGGCATCTCCTCCCGCGCGACGGTGTGCATGCGGTGCAGGAGCGGCGGACGGGCCCGGACCAGGTTCGTGAGCGCGAGCGGGGTCGGCTCGAGCAGCAGGGTCGCGCCGTCGGTGAGGTTCCCGGACACCGTCCCGGCTCCGGCCCGTCCGGGTAGCAGGGCCAGCCGGTCGGCCGTGGGCCGCACCCGGTCGAGGACGAACTCGGCCAGGAACTCGTCGAAGTCCGGGAAGTGGTTGTAGAGCAGGCCGGTCGCGCATCCGGCCTCGCGGGTGACGGCCCGTCCGCTCAGCGCGCCCGGCCCCTCGCGGACCAGGACGCGCTCGGCCGCGTCGAAGAGCTGCCGCCGGACGTCGGTCATCGGCACACCACGGGGTGACATGGCGATCCACTCTAGGCCCTGGACAGGGAATGAACAGTCGCTCATTATGATGAGCACTCGTTCATCATCAAAGGGGGAGCCATGGGTTCCGACATCCGGCGGGCCATCGTCGTGGGAGCGGGCATCGCGGGACTGACCACGGCGCTGCGCCTGCGCGGCATCGGCTGGGACGTCCTGCTGCTCGAACGCGCGCCCGCCCGCCGCCGGGGCGGCTACGCCCTGACGCTGACCGGCGGGGGCCACGCCGCCGCCGAAGCGCTCGGCATCCTCCCCGGCCTGCGCGAACGCCACTTCGACGTGGACCTTCTCTTCGTCAACGCCGACGGCGGACGGCGCTTCACCCTCCCCGCCGACCGGGCCGAGGCCCTCCGGGGCGGGCGGGCCCTCAACCTCCTGCGCGGCGACATCGAGGACGTCCTGTTCACCGCCGTCCCGGACGACGTCGAGGTCCGCTTCGGCGCGACCGTGACGTCCATCGCCCAGGACGAGGACGGCGTCCGGGCCGTCCTCGACGACGGCACCACCGAGCGCGCGGACCTCCTGGTCGGCGCGGACGGCCTGCACTCGGCCGTCCGCGACCTGGCCTTCGACGTCGGACCGTCCGTCCTCCGCGACCTCGGCTACACCGTCGCCGCGTTCAGCCTGCGGAAACTCCCCGCGGGCCTGGCGGAGAGGGCCGTCACCACGTTCTCCCCTCCCGGCCGCAGCATCGCCGTCGCGTCCCTGGGACGGGACCGCGCCGCCGCCTACTTCATCCACAAGAGCTCCGACCCCGCCGGGGACCGGGCCCTCGGACCCGAACAGACCCTCGCGAACCGCTACGGCGACCTCGGCTGGGTCGTCCCCGACCTCCTGGGCCAGCTCGCCGACACCGACTCGGTCTACTTCGACGGCGTCGCCCAGATCGCCGCCGACCGCTGGCACCGGGGACGCGTCGTCCTCGTCGGCGACGCCGCCTGGTGCCTCACCCCGTTCTCCGGCTACGGCGCGTCCCTGTCGATGGCCGGAGCCGACCTCCTGGGCACCGCCCTCGAAGCCGAACCGGCCGACATCCCGGCCGCCCTCACCGCCTGGGAGGCCCGGCTGCGCCCCGAGGCCGACCGCTTCCAGACCCGGGCACGCCGCGCCGCCGCGATGCACGCGCCGTCCACCCGGTCCGAACTCCTCAGGCGCGACTTCCTGCTGAGGGCCGCGAGCCTCCGCCCCGTGACCCACGTCCTCGCCCACCTGTCCCGCCACTGAGGACGGTGAGGGCGGGGCACGGGCCGCCCCGCCCTCGTCTCGGTGCCGGCGGTCACCTGCTGCAGGCGCAGGAGCTGCAGCCGGCAGAGCTTTCGGCGGTCGTGTCGGAGTGGTCCTCGACGGGTTCCAGGGTGAACTCCTGGTCGGTCTTCTCCTCTTCGGTGAGCTGCGGCTCCATGGTCCGTTCTCCCTTCGTGAGGGGCCCGCCGTCCGGCGGGCCCGGTGTCGGTGGCCCGTTGGCGGGCCGGGTTCCCCGCGCTCGCCCGCCGCTCAGGCGCGCGGGCGCGGGAGCCGGTGGGTGATCACGCGGGACGCACGAGGTCGGCGGCCATGAGGCGGTCCAGCGCGGTCCGGACGGCGGCGGGGTCGCTGGCGGCGCAGGCGACGAGCTGCTGGGTGGTGCGCGTGCCGTCGCAGCCGGCCAGCAGCAGGGCGGTCCCCGGGCTGACCCGGTAGGTCTGCAGGTGGGACGACGGGGACGGCCGGTGCAGGACGACGTGGGTACGCCGGACCGGGAGATCGGCGAGCGGGGGACCGGCGGTGACGTCATGGTCGAACATCAGGATCCGCACGTCGCTCGACAGCGTCAGCGGCCGGTCGGTTCCAGTTCCAGTTCCAGGTCCGAGGACGTCCGCCGGGTCTCGACCGGTCCTGTCATGGTCGGCGCGCCGCAGCTTGGCGCGTTCCAGCTCGTAGCGGGCGTAGTCGGCCACCGGGGCGAGGTCGCGGGCGGTGAGCCAGTCCGTCAGCCGCTCGGACTCCCAGATGCCGTGCCTGTGCACCGGCTGCGGCGGCCGGACGAGCCCGGACGCGAACCGTTCCCACAGGTCGGGGTGGTGACGGTGCAGGTGGGCGACGGTGACAGGGAGGCAGCCCCCGATGGCGCGCCGCAGCTTGGCCTGGACGTTGCGGCGGGTGACCCGGTAACCGGCGGGCCCGGCTCCCGCGAGCATGGCCAGCTCGTTCTCGGTCAGCGCGAACCGGTCGCGGAGCGCCGTCGGGTCCCGCCGGAGCAGCGCGAGGTCGTCCTCGTTGGTCAGCATGGCGGCCAGCGCGTCCGCCAGGCCCATCACGCGCCGCCGATCAGCTCGGCGGGACGCGACGCGAGGACGGTCCGGGCCCGGCCGACCTCGTCCAGCAGCTCGGTGAAGTCGTCGGGGAAGTTGGCGTCCCGCTCGATGAGCGCGGCCTGGACCGGCGTGCGCGCGACGACCTCCTCCAGCAGGTCCCACACCCTGGCCGGGACCGCCTCGCTGTGCGTGTCGAGGGTCATCTCCTCCTCCTCGCCCGCACCGGCCAGATGGACCTGGACGACGCGTTCGAGGGGGAGGGTGTCCAGGAAGTCCAGCGGGTCGAAGCCGTGGTTGCGGGCGTTGATGTCGAGGTTGGCCACGTCCAGCAGCAGGCCGCAGTCGCAGTGCTCCAGCACCTCGGCGATGAACTGCGCCTCGGTCAGCGGGGTGGCCAGGTCCACGTAGTAGGTGATGTTCTCCAGCAGGAACGGCCGTCCGACCGTTCGCCGCACCCAGTCCGCCCGTCCGGCCAGACGCCGCGCGACCTGCCGGGTGCGCGGCAGGGGAGCCAGGAGCCCGAGCGCCACCTCGTCCGTCCTGGTGAAGCACAGGTGATCGCTGAACCAGGGCGCGTCGACGTCCTCGACCAGGGAGGCCAGCGCCTCCAGGTAGGCCGCGTCCGGCTCCCGGTCGGACCCGATGGACAGCTCCACCCCGTGCGGGACGACCGGGAACCGCCGAGCCAGCTCCCGCAGCCGCTCCCGGGCCTCGCGCGCGAACAGGAAGTGCTCGCTGATCACTTCCAGCCAGTCGATCCGGTCGGCGTGCAGGTCGATGTCCTCGGCCAGCTCCGCCCGGTACCCCAGCCCCGATCCCAGCCTCGGCAACGTCCCCACCGTCCGCCCCTCACCGCTCGAAGCGCAAGAATTACTGACAGTGTCCTTTCCTGGCCATGCCAGGGCGACGCAGAAGTTCCGGTCAACACCCCGCAAACCCTTCCCCGGCGAGCCGACGCCTTGATCGAATAATCCTCGCCGGGTGCCAACCTTTGCCGCCTCTCCGGTGTGTGTAACGGGGAACAAGGAGGCGGATGGTGCGATACGACGGCTTGTCCGAATTCGTTGCGGCGCGGGGACCGGCGCTGCTGCGGTCGGCGTTCCTGCTCACCGGTGACCGGCATCTCGCCGAGGACCTCGTGCAGGCCGCCCTGGTCAAGCTCGCGCCCCGGTGGCGGCGCGTGGCGGCCGGCGGCGATCCCGAGTCCTACGTGCGCAAGATCCTCTACCACGAGCATCTCAACTGGTGGAAGCGCCGCGGCAGGCACGTCCACCCGAGCGCGGACCCGCCCGAGCCGGCGGGCCATCCCGACATCGCCGACCGCGCGGTGCGGACGATCCTCCTGGGCCAGGCGCTCGGAAGGCTGACCGCCAAGCAGCGCGCGATGATCGTGCTGCGCTTCTACGAGGACCGCTCCGAGACCGAGACCGCGCGGCTGCTGGGCTGCTCGGTCGGCACGGTGAAGAGCCAGACCCACCGCGCCCTCGCGCGGCTGCGCGCCCTCGAACCCGGGCTCGCCGATCTCCTGACCGACACCGAGATCCCGGAGGTGGCGCGATGAGCCCCCGCCTGCACGACGCACTGCACGAACTTGCCCAGGGGGCTCCGTCCGAGGTGAGCGCCGCCCAGGTCCTGGCCGGTGCCCGCCGCCGCAGGCGCGTCCGTCTCATCGCCGTCCCCTCCGTGGCCGCCACCGCCGCCGCGGCGATCCTCGTCGGGGCGACGCTGGCCGGAGGCGGTGCCGAGCCCGCCAGGCCCGCCGCACAGCCTGACCGGCCTCTGGTCACCGAGCCCGGCAAGGTCCTCAACCCTCCGGGCGTGCTGCCCGGGCGACTGCCGTCCGGCAAGGTCGAACCGATCGTGTTCGCCTTCCTCGACTACTGCAGGGGAAAGAGCCTCAAGGAGACGACGAGCGCCAAGGGCGACTGCGCCCAGTGGCGGCTGGTCGGCCGGTCGGGGAAGCAGTGGCGCCTGCCGGACGCGGTCGGTTCGCGCGTGGTGAAGCCGGAGGACTACATGAGCGGCTCCGCGCCGCTGGTCGTCAGCCCGGACGGATGGCGCATCGCCTACTACCGCGCGAAGGACCAGCGGCTCGTGGTCCGCGACCTGACCTCGGGAAGGGTCACGCCGGTCAGCGCGCGCACCGCTCCGGCGGCCATCCCCCTGATGATGTTCTCCGGCGACGGAACACGCCTCGCCCTCTCCCCGAAGGTGGACCAGAGCGGCCGGACGCTGCTGGTCGACACCAGAACCGGAGCCGCGACGGCCCTGCACGCCGGGACCGTGATCGGCCTCAGCCGGGACGCCTCCACGATCGTGCAGGCCGACACCGAGGACGAGCGGACGCCCCTGACCGTCTCCGGCGCGGACGGCTCCGTCCGCGCCAGCGTCCCGCTCGATCCGGAGGTCGACCTGCGCGGCTCCTCCGGCAACCTGCTCTCTCCCGACGGGCGCACGCTCCTCACCTTCACGACGAGTCTGGACAAGGCCGTCCTCGTGGACGTCGCCACCGGCAAGATCACCTCCGTGCGCCGGATCGACGGCGTGGGTGGGGCCCATGCCTGGACGGGCCCGACGACGTACTTCACCACGAGGGATCTGTCCGGGCACCCGGATGCGCGCAAGAGGGGGATACCGCCCCGGGCCCTACGAGGCGTCATCGTCGACCTGACCACCGGCAAATACCGCGACGTCGGCAGGACCTTCACGATCCAGACATCCCAGTCCGCCGTGGCCCTCGGCGGCTACCTCCCCTGAACGCCTTGGCTCGGGCCTGGGCTGGGGAGGTGTGGAGGGTTACAGCGCCGTTATGCCGCTCCCGGTTGCATGGCGTCGCAGCTTCTTGATCACACTGCCACGCATCCCCCGGGGAACATCCATGCCCTTGTCGAGCGCCGCTTCCGGCTGCCTGGTGCTGCAGCGTGCGGGTCGCAGCGGCGCCGCTCCGTCCGTGAGACCGAAATGAGTTCGGGAGCACTCCACATGAGTAACGACATGCCCCCTGCCGACAAGCCGGGCGACCCCGTGCCGGCGAGCCGGCGGGCTGGCCGCCGCCGGACCCGGATGACCCGAAAGCGGCCCGCACTGGCCGCGATCGGCGCGGCCGTACTGGCAGGTGGCATCCTCGTCGCCAGCGGAGTCCATCCGGGCACGACCGCCTCCGCCGCCCTGGTGAAAACGACACGGCCCGCCGCCCTGCACGACGACCACGCCGGGTACCAGGGCCCCGGCGGTCCGGGCGGCCCCATGCAGGACCCCCACCCGTGGGGCCTCGGGGTCGGCCTGAACTACACCCTTCCCCGGGCGGAGACCGCCCCGGACTTCACCGGGCCGCTCTTCCTCAGCACGGTCGGCGCGGGCACCCCCGCCGCCGCGGCCGGGCTCAAGCCAGGTGACGTCATCGAGTCGGTGAACGGCGTCCCGGCCTTCACCAACGGAAAGCTCAACTCCGGAATCCTGGACTACCTCCGCCCGCCGTACCCGCAGCGCACGCCGGTGACCCTCACCGTTCAGCGGCCCGCTACCGGCAAGACCCGGAAGGTGAGCGTCACCCCCGGCGAACTGGCCGCGCAGCCCAAGCCACACGTGGACGCCACCCTGGTGAACGGCAGCGTCGCCCGCATTCGCTTCGACGCCTTCTACCCGGGCGTCGCCAAGGACGTCCTCAAGGCCATCGCCGATCTCCGGGCGACCACCGAGCTGACCGGCGTCATCTTCGATGTGCGCGGCAACCGCGGCGGGGTCGCCGCCGAGGGCAACGTACTTCTGGGTGCTTTCGTCCACGACGCCACGGTCATGTCCTTCTGCAACGCCAACGGCACCTGCGACCCCCAGCGCGTGGACGACAGCACCCCGCTGCTCCACCTGCCGATGGTCACGCTCACCGACGACGGCTGCGCCTCCGCGTGCGACGCGTTCGCCATGGGCGTCAAGGACCTCCACCTGGGCAAGCTCGTCGGCACCCGCACCGCGGGGGCCAACTCCGGCCCCACCCAGCTGTACGCGCTCAACGACAACACCAGCGTGATCCGCTTCCCCTCCCAGCGCGCCATCGGCGCCAACGGCGAGATCATGGACGGAATCGGCGTCCCCCCGGACTTCCACGCGCCGCTCACCGCCGCGGACGCGTCCGCGGGCAAAGACCCGGCCCTGGCAAAGGCAGCAGCTCTCCTCAAGCCGTAACCCCGGTCCCCCGCCCCCAGAACTCCCAAGCCACCCCAATCCAGTAGGTAGTGGCGGGAAGAACGGTTGAGCACGTTGCGCCTCGACGGTCTGGTCAGACTTGACCCACGGCGTCAGCCGCCCTCAGCTCTCCATAGCCATCCGAACACCAAGAAGGACCAGCACAGTGCCGGAGACCCACTCGAGGCGCTGGCGTACCTTGGCCCGGGAGATGATCTTCTTCATCCGGCCGACGAACCATACGTACAGTCCGTAGTAGCCGACCTCGAAGACGGCCCAGATGGCCGCCAGGCCGATCATGGTGGGCAGATGAGGGGCGCCTGCGGGCACGAACTGCGGCAGGAAGGACATCGCGAACACCGCGGCCTTGGGGTTGGCGAGGTTCAGCAGTAGGCCCGAGCGGTACGAAGCCCAGCCCGAGTGCACTGCCTGTGCATCCTGTCTCTCCTCTTCTCCCCGCTCGCCACGGACGTCCAACAGCGTCTTGATACCGAAGCCGACCAGAGTCACGGCCCCGGCGATCCGCATGACGTCGTACGCCAACTGAGAGGCCGCGAGCAGTGCGGTGAGCCCGAGTGCCGCGATGACACCCCAAATGAAGACGCCGGTCTCGTTGCCCAGCACCGTGAGGAAACCGGCACGTCGGCTGCGCAGGGACTGTCGGATGATCAGCATCGTGCTCGGGCCGGGCGAGGCCGCGATCAGGGTGCAGGCGCCGAGAAAGGCGAAGAGGGTGCTCAGCATGCGCCCTATCGTGGAGTCTCACTACCGATCATGTCCATCTGGCCCCCTCGGAGCGGGCGGGGCCGCTTACTGGGCGGGTGCGGTGGCCGAGGCCGGACAGAGTTGCTGCTCTGTCCGGCCGACGCGCCTGGAGGCGGATTCCGGTCCGATTCGCCTCACGCCCGGCCGTTGTGCGGTCTGGCTAGTGGAGGACGTCGAGGATCTGCTTCTGCAGTCCGTTGCTGTAGACGGCGTGCTCGACGAGCTTGAGCTTCTGGGTGTCCTTGTCGGTGGTGCTGAACAGGCGCTTGCCCGCGCCGAGCAGCACCGGGAAGACCAGCAGGTGGTAGCGGTCGATCAGGCCGGCGTCAGACAGGGCGTGGTTGAGCGAGGCGCTGCCGTGGACGATGATCGGCCCGCCGTCGGTCTCCTTCAGGGCGGCGACCTCGTCCAGGGAGCGCAGGATCGTGGTGTCGCCCCAGTCGTCGACCAGGTCGTCCTCGGTCATGGTGGTGGACACGACGTACTTCGGCAGGGTCTTGTACCGGGCGAACTCGGCCATCCCCGGCCAGACCTTGCTGAACGCCTCGTAGCTGGCGCGGCCCATCATCATCGCGGCCGCCTCCTCCTGCTCCCGCCCCTTGATCTCGAACGCCTCCGGGACGAACTCGACGTCCTTGAACGTCCAGCCGGAGTTGCGGTAGCCGGGCTCACCGCCGGGGCCCTCCACAACGCCGTCGGTGGAGACGAACGCGGTGCTGATCAACGTGCGCATGGCGGATCCTCTTGTTCTCGCGTATCGGGGTGCGGGCGCGTCGCTCGTCGGCGCAAGCGTCCGGTGGTGTCGTGCGACGCCGCCAAAGCGGTCAGGTAGCCAGGGCATTTATCCGCTCTGATCAGGGAAAACGCTATGTGGATGGCGTCCACATTCTGGCGTGGCAGGATCATGGCATACTCATGTGGACGCTGTCCACTTGAGAGGTTTCCGGCCATGCCCGAGCGCCCTGGCAAGCCCACCCGCGACACCTACCGCCATGGCGACCTGCGCCAGGCCCTGATCGAGGCGGGAACCGAACTGGCCCGCACCGGCGGCCCCGAGGCGATCGCCCTGCGCGAGACCACCCGGCGGGTCGGGGTCGCGCCCAACGCCGCCTACAGGCACTTCCCCAACCGCGACGCTCTGGTGCAGGCGATCTCTCTGCGAGCCATGGCCGAACTGGCCCACGCCATGGAGGAGGACATCGCCGCCCTTCCCCCCACCGACGACCCCGTCCAGGGCGCCCGCGACCGCTTCCGCGCCGTCGGCACCGGCTACCTGCGCTTCGCCCGCACCGAACCCGGCCTGTTCCGCGCGGCCTTCTACGTCCCCGACGACATGACCCGGGCCCAGGACACCGTCTCGGCGGGGCACGGCGGCCTGACCCCGTTCCAACTGCTCGGCGAGGCTCTGGACGGCCTGGTCGACTGCGCGCTGATGGCCCCCGAGCGCCGACCCGGAGCCGAGTTCCTGGTCTGGTCGTGCGTGCACGGCCTGGCGGTCCTGCTCATCGACGGCCCACTGCGCGGCCTCCCCGACGAGCTCACCGACCCGGCCGTACACGACCTGATCGACCTCATCGACAAAGGTCTACGACCCGACACCTCAGCGGCGGACGCGCCGACCCCGGCCTGACGAGACCGCCTGATATTGCGGGACAGCCGGAAAGACACCACCGGCGCACCGGCTGATCGGGATGAGGTGCTGGCCAGGACCAGGCTGAGCAGCCCGACGCGGGGAAGCGTCAAGGACGGGTCCAGAGGCAGGCTGCGGCTTATGTGCGCCACGTCGCGCGTCCGCTCCGGCCGCATCTTGATCAGCGTCCGATGCGCACCGCGTGACCCGACCACCCGTTGGCGTACAGGCCCGGGGCTGACGTGCTCACGCGTCCGAACGCACGGGGCGCGGGCCGGGGGGCTGTCGGACTCGCCGGTCCGGTCCCATGGGTGCGGTGTGGCGCGGCGGGCCATGTGGGGTGGCGTGGGTCACAAATCCGCGGGGCGGGCGTTGGATGGCTGCCGAGCGACCACCGAGCGACCACGGGGGCGAAATGGGGCAAGGTGGGCGTGGTTTGATCATGACCGTGCGGGTGTTTTTGCAGGTCAGTGGGTGGCGCGCCCAGAGGGATTCGAACCCCCGACCGGCAGATTAGAAGTCTGCTGCTCTATCCGGCTGAGCTATGGGCGCTTGTGAGAGAGGAGTCTAGAGCGAGGCGGGGTGTGTTCGCACTGTTTGACCAGGGGGCGTGGTCACCTTGGGGGGTTTGGGCGGCGGGCGGCTTCGGGACGTGCGAACAGGTCATATCGTTCTGGTTTGTGGTGCTGGAGATCGAGGTGCCGCTCGCGGGCGGGGATGTCACCGAGGGCGTGGTGCGCGCCGGGGAGACGGTTCGGCGGGTGATGGGGGCGCACAGCCCGGCGGTGCACGGGTTGTTGCGGCATCTGGAGGCGGTCGGGTTCGACGGGGCGCCCCGGATGCTCGGCGTGGACGAGCGTGGCCGGGAGATCCTGAGCTGGGTGGACGGGGAGAGTCCGCAGCGGCCGTTGGCGGAGTGGGCCGTGAGTGATGAGGCCCTGGCCGGGGTCGGGCTGCTGCTGCGGGAGTACCACGACGCCGTCGTCTCGTACGGGACGCGGCCGGATGATCCCTGGGACACGGCGGCGTCGAATCTCGACGGTCCGGCGGAGTTGATCGGGCACTGCGATGTGACGCCCGAGAACGTGGTGTTCCGTGGTGGTGTGCCGGTGGGGTTGATCGACTTCGATCTCGCGCGGCCGACGACGCGGATGTACGACGTGGTGACGGCGCTGCGGCACTGGGCTCCGATCGCCGACCCGGCCGATCGTGACGATCTGCTGTACGGGGTGGACGTGGGACGCCGGATGCGGATCTTCGCGGACGCGTACGGGCTGGCGGCGGGGGAGCGGCGTGAGCTGCTGCCCGCGGCGCTGGTGCGGTTCGAGCGGTCGTATCGGGCCATGAGGACGCGTGCCGAGGGCGGCGGTGCCTGGGCGCGGCTGTGGAGCGGGGGCGCGGGTGCGCGCATCCGGCGGGCTCAGGACTGGTTGGAGACCCACTGGGACGAGCTTGATGCGCGTCTCGTCTAGGGCCGTCGGGCTGCTCGCCGGGGTGGCGCTGGACGCCCTGGTGGGTGATCCCAGGCGTGGGCATCCGGTCGCGGCGTTCGGACGGGTGGCGTCCGCGCTGGAGAAGAAGGTGTACGCCGACTCTCGTGCGCGCGGGGTCGCGTACACGGTTGTTCTGGTGGGCGGGACGCTTGCCGGGGGCGTTGCGGTGGAGCGGGCCGTCCGGGGGCGGCCCCTCGTGCGCGCGGGGGTGACGGCGCTCGCGACGTGGGCCGTGCTCGGCGGGACGTCCCTGGGGCGCGAGGGACGCGTCATGAGCGGCTTTCTCGAAGATCAGGATCTTGAGGCGGCGCGGGGACGGCTCGGGCACCTGTGCGCGCGTGATCCGGCCGGGCTGGGCGCGGACGAGCTGGCGCGGGCGACCGTCGAGTCGGTGGCCGAGAACACCTCGGACGCGTCCATCGCGCCGCTGGTGTGGGGCGCGGTCGGCGGGGTCCCGGGGCTGCTGGCGTACCGTGCCGCGAACACCCTGGACGCGATGGTCGGGTACCGCAGCCCGCGCTACGAGCGGTTCGGATGGGCGTCCGCGCGGCTGGACGACGTCGTGAACTGGGTTCCGGCGCGGCTGACGGGGCTGGTGGTGGTGGCGGTCGCGCCGCGTGGACGGCGGTCCGAGGCGTGGCGGGTGCTGCGCCGGGACGGCGCGTCCCACCCGAGCCCGAACGCCGGGCGGTGCGAGGCCGCGTTCGCCGGTGCCCTGGATGTCCGGCTCGGCGGGGCCAACGCGTACGGCGGGCAGGTCGAGACGCGCCCCGAGCTGGGCGACGGGCGTTCGCCGGAGGTCGCCGACATCCGGCACGCGGTGCGGCTGT
Organism: Actinomadura oligospora ATCC 43269; assembly: GCF_000518265.1. Lineage (GTDB taxonomy): Bacteria > Actinomycetota > Actinomycetes > Streptosporangiales > Streptosporangiaceae > Spirillospora > Spirillospora oligospora. The sequence continues at coordinate 892,721 of NZ_KI912410.1, forward strand.
CGGCGCGGGTGACCGCTGCGGCGGCCGTCCTGTGCGCGGGCCTCGCGTGCGCGCGAGGGGAAGCGGAATGGCGGACGCGAGGCGAGGGGGTTCGGGCATGAGGTCCGGTGGGGCGCTGCTGGTGGCGGGGACGACGTCGGACGCGGGGAAGAGCGTCCTGACGGCGGGCCTGTGCCGGTGGCTGGCGCGTCAGGGCGTGCGCGTCGCGCCGTTCAAGGCGCAGAACATGTCGCTGAACTCGATGGTCACGGCGGACGGCGCGGAGATCGGTCGGGCGCAGTACACGCAGGCGCTGGCGGCGGGGGTCGAGCCGTCCGCGCTGATGAACCCGGTGCTGCTGAAGCCGGGCAGCGACCGGCGGAGCCAGATCGTGCTGCTCGGGCGTCCGGTCGCTGAGGTGGACGCGCTGGAGTACGGCGCGCACAAGGAGCGGCTGCGGAAGGTCGTCCTCGACAGCCTGGCCGAGCTGCGCGCGGCGCACGACGTGGTGGTGTGCGAGGGGGCGGGCAGCCCGGCGGAGATCAACCTGCGGCGCGGCGACCTGGCGAACATGGGGCTCGCGCGCGCCGCGGACCTCCCGGTGATCGTGGTCGGGGACATCGACCGGGGCGGGGTGTTCGCGTCCCTGTTCGGCACGCTGGCCCTGCTGGAGCCCGCGGACCAGGCGCTGGTCGCCGGATTCGTGATCAACAAGTTCCGGGGCGCGGCGGAGCTGCTCGCGCCGGGGCTCGTGCAGCTGGAGGCGCTGACGGGCCGTCCGACGCTGGGCGTCCTGCCGTGGCGGCCGGGCCTGAACCTGGACGCCGAGGACTCGCTCGCCCTGGACGGCCCGCGCGCGCAGTCCGCGCCTCCGGTCGGGCGGGAGACGCTGCGCGTGGCGGTCGTCCGGGTGCCGCGTATCTCCAACTTCACGGATGTGGACGCGCTGACCTGCGAACCCGGCGTGGTCGTCCGGTATGTGACGACGCCGGGCGAGCTCGCGGACGCCGACCTGGTGATCCTGCCGGGTTCGCGCGCGACGGTCGCAGACCTGGCGTGGCTGCGCGAACGCGGTCTCGCGGACGCGATCGTCACGCGCGCGCACGAGGGCGGGCCCATCCTCGGCATCTGCGGCGGACACCAGATGCTCGCCCGCACGATCGAGGACGAGTACGAGTCGGGCGCGGGCACGGTCGAGGGCCTGGGGCTCCTCCCGACGCGGGTGGTCTTCGGCGCGGACAAGACGCTCGGACGGCCGTCCGGAACGGCGTACGGACAGCCCGTCCAGGCGTACGAGATCCACCACGGGATCGTCGAGCCGGACGGCGGCGAGCCGTTCCTCGACGGCTGCCGCGTGGCCGCCACGTACGGCACGACCTGGCACGGCGCGCTGGAGAACGACGGCTTCCGGCGCGCGTTCCTCGCCGACGTCGCCGCCCGCGCCGGACGCGACTTCACGCCCGCGCCGGACGTCTCGTTCGCCGCGCTCCGCGAGGCCGCCCTCGACACCGTCGCCGACCTCGTCGACGAGCACCTCGACACCGCCGCGATCATGACGCTCATCGAACGCGGCGCGCCGTCCGGCCTCCCCCTCGTCCCACCCGCCGGACCACCGGACGTCCCGGGCGCGCGGATCGGCGGGGACACCGGCGTGGGGCGCTCTCCCGGGCGGGTGGGCCGGTAGGGTGATCGACTTGCGTACCCCGCCAACCCCGCCGTGCAAGGAGGTTCGCCGGTGACCGAGCCGCGGAGCAGACTCGTGGTGCCGCTCATGAGGGCCAAGGTCCCCTGCGACGTGCAGCTGGAGTTCCCGCTGCCGCCGGGCGAGGAGCCGATCCGCGAGCCGTTCGCGGCCGACGTGTACGTGACGTACGCGCTGGAGCTGCCCGCCGAGCCCGGCACGGTGACGCTGCCCGGCGCGGGCGCGGGACGCCGGTACGAGCACGTGGCGCGGCGGCACTGCGGGGAGCTCGGCATCGACCCGCGCGACCTGGCGCGGCAGGCGTCGATCAACCTGCGCGACCTGCGTCCCGAGCTGGGGATGAGCTGGTACCCGGACGCCCGGGCGGTGACCGTGACGCTCGGCTCGGCGGACGCCAAGGACCCGTCCGGACGCGGCGGCCTCGAGGCGAGCCTCCTGCTGGACGAGGGGTTCTGCGACAAGCTCGCCCAGGACGTGGAGGGCGACCTGGTCGTGGCCGCGCCCGCCCGGGACGTGTTCGTCGCGTCCGGCACCGGGCACGCGGACGGGATCGCGAAGCTGCGCTGGGCGGTCGACCAGGTGTGGGCGGCCGAGCGCGCCGCCGACCCGGCCGTCCCGGCGAACTGGGACGTCCCCGCCGGGTCCCTCCTGACCCGCGACCTGCTGGTGCGGCGTCCCACGGGGTGGGAACCTCTACCCGTCTGACCTGCCGAAAGGCCGGAATTTCCTCCTCGTACGGCTCATCTGTCCCGCGCGTGCCCGAAGGGGTGACCGAAAACCACGGTCCGAGGGGGACGGCGGTAGACCGAATTCCGGGGGCTCCCGGACGGGTTGGGGCCGAAAATCCCGCCCTAAAAGCCCCCGAAGGCCGCTCAGATGCGGTTCTTTCAAGACAACCAGGACGGACTGTGGTGTCCGTAGGTATGACCTAATTACCCCCCTTGCTAGACCGAAACGGCATGAACCGGCCGTGTCGGTACGCCTACCCGGCGTAGCCTCCGCTTGTCGTCCCAGGCGGAAGGAGCCGACATTGGAAGGCAATCTCGCGTCCGTCCTGGCCGGTCGCGCGGACACCCACGGGTGGCGCGACCGGCCGTTGTTCCACACCGGAGACGCGACGTTCAGCCACGGCGAGGTGCACGACGCCGCGGCGCGCGCGGCGGGGGTGCTGCGCGCGGCCGGGGTCCGGCGCGGGGATCGGGTGCTGCTCGCGCTGCCCGACTCGGTCCCGCTGGTCGCGGCCCTGTTCGGAACGCTCCGGCTCGGTGGGGTGGCGGTCCTCGCCGGGCCCGAGCAGGGCGAGGAGGAGCACGCCCACATCCGGTCCGACTCCGGCCCGCGCGTGGTGGTCTGCGCGCCGGAGCTCGCCGGCCGGTTCCCGTCGGCGCAGGTCCTGACCGGGGACGACCTGGCCGACGAGCCCGCGTCCGTCCCCGATCCGGCGCCGGTCGGGCCGGGCGATCCGGCCTACGTCCAGTACACGTCGGGGACGACCGGAAAGCCCAAGGGCGCGGTGCACCGGCACGCCGACGCGGAGGCGTACTTCCGCGCGATGGGTGTCGGGGCGCTCGCGATGAGCTCCTCGGACGTGGTGTTCTCGCTGGCCAAGGCGTGTTACCCGTACGGGCTCGGCGCGACCGTGCTGTTCCCGATGTTCTGCGGGGCGGCGGCGGTGCTGTGGGCGGCGCAGCCGAGCGTCGAGGGCGCGGCGGAGCAGGCGCGGCGGCACCGTCCGACGCTGCTGTTCACCGTCCCGACCTGGTACGCGCGGCTGGTCGCCGCGCCGGAACGGGACGCCGGGGTGCGGCGCGCGTTCGGCTCGCTGCGCGCGGCGGCGTCGGCGGGCGAGCCGCTGCTGCCGTCCCTCGCCGACCGGATCGAGCAGGTCCTCGGCTGCCCGGTGCTGGACGGCCTGGGCAGCACGGAGGTCGGGCACACGTTCGTGTCGAACACGGTGGCGCGGCGGCGGCGCGGCGCGCTCGGGGTGCCGCTCGACCCGTACGAGATCTCCGTCCGGAACGAGGCGGGGCACGGCCGGACGGCGCGTCCGGGGGAGCCGGGCGTGCTGTACGTGCGGGGGCCGTCGGTGATGACGGGGTACCTCGGCAAGCCGGGGCAGACGGCCGAGGTGCTGTCGGCGGACGGCTGGCTGCGCACGGGCGACCTGGTGCACGTGGACGACGACGGGTTCGTCCACCACCACGGCCGGGTGCTCGACCAGGTCACGGTGTCGGGACGGCGGGTGTCGCCGCTGGAGGTGGAGCGGATCCTCGGCCAGCACCCCGGCCTGGTCGAGGTCGCGGTGGTCCCGGACGGCTCGGAGGCGGGGGCGCTGCACGCGTACGCGGTCGCGATCAACGGCGCGGACGAGATGGTCCTGCTCGCCGAGCTGCTGGACCTCGCGCGGACGCGGCTGCCCGAGCACAAGGTGCCCGCGAGCGTGAGCTTCCTGGACGAGCTGCCGCGCACGTCCACGGGCAAGATCCGCCGCTCCGCGCTCCGCCGGGCCCCGGGGTAAGCGGTCGCCGACTCGGCGTCCCGGCGTCGCGCTTGCTAGGGTCCTTGTTGCGAAGAATTTGCAACTAGGAGTGATATGCGTAAGTCGGCGCTGGTCATCGGGGTGGTGACGGTCCTGGTGGCCGCCGGTTGCGGGGGCGCGGGCGGCGGCTCCGGAGCCGGGGGCGAGTCCGGCGGGACGTTCACCTACGCGATCGGGGACGAGCCGGACACGCTGAACCCCGTCCTCCAGGACGAGCACATCGACCCCGTCACCGAGATGGTGTTCCGCGGGCTGACCCGCCACGACGCCGCCAACAAGGTGGTGCCCGGCCTCGCCGAGTCGTGGCGGGTCTCCCCCGATCGCCGCTCCTACACCTTCGTCCTCCGCAAGGGCCTGACCTGGCAGGACGGCAAGCCGCTGACCTCGGCGGACGTCAGGTTCACGATCGAGGAGATGAAGGGGGCGGGGGCCGAGGTCCCGCTGTCGCGCAACTTCGCGTCGGTCGCGTCGGTGGAGACGCCGGACGCGACGACCGCGACGCTGAAGCTCAGCCGCCCGTTCGCGCCGCTGCTGGACGCGATGGCGGTCGGCCTGCTGCCCCAGCACGTCCTTCAGGGGAAGAAGCTGACCGACGCCGACTTCGGGCGGAATCCGGTCGGGGCCGGGCCGTTCAGGCTGACGAGCTACAAGCCGGGGCAGTACGCCGAGCTCGTGCCGTTCGACGGTTACTACGAGGGTAAGCCGAAGCTTCCGAAGATCGTCATCAAGTACGTCCCGGACGACAGCGCCCGGCTGATCCAGCTCAGGACCGGCGAGGTGGACGCGGCGCACGTCCAGCCGCAGCAGGTCGCGCAGGCCGGGAAGGTGAAGCGGGTCAAGGTCGAGACCTACCCGACCGCCGACTACCGCGCGCTGATGCTGAACTTCCGCAAGCCCGTCTTCGCCGACAAGCGGGTGCGGCAGGCGATGAACTTCGCCGTCGACCGCGACGCGATCGTCCGGAGCGTCCTCAAGGGGCAGGGCAGCCCCGCGACCGGCCCGCTGGACGAGTCGCCCTACAAGACCGCGCCCGCGCCGTTCGCGTTCGACACGGCCAAGGTGGACACGCTCATGAAGTCCGCCGGATACGCCAGGAACGCGCAGAACCTGTGGGCCAAGGACGGCAAGACCGTCCGGTTCGAGCTGAGCACGTTCGCCGAGGACTCCGCGCGCGTCGCGATCCTGAACGTGTCGGCGACGCAGCTGAAGCAGGCCGGATTCGACGTCCAGCCGAACCCGCGCCCGCGCGACTGGGTGCGCAAGCACTGGGGTGACCTGGACGCCTTCGTCGTCGGCTGGGGCACGCCCTACGACCCGGACTCGTCGGTCTTCGGCCCGTTCTCGTCCAGCGAGGTGCTCGCCAAGGGCGGCTCGAACTACGGCTCCTACAGCAACCCGGACGTCGACAAGGCCCTGGCCAGCGGCCGTGACACCGACGACCCGGCCGTCCGCAAGGCGGCGTACGCCGACCTGCAGAAGGCGCTCGCCGAGGACCCGCCGTTCGTCTGGATCTCCTACCTCAAGACCGACAACGCGATCCCGGACACGCTCAGGGGACCGCAGCAGCGCACGCTGGGCCACCACGGCTACGGCTTCTTCTGGAACGCCGAGAAGTGGTCCTGGTCCTAGTGCGTGTCTCGCACGCCCTAGCGCGGTCGGTGCTGCGCAGGGCGGGGGCGGCCGTCGCGGTCGTCGTCGCCCTGTCCGCGCTGTGCTTCGCGCTGCTGGACGCCGCGCCCGGCGACCCGGCGGCGGACATCCTGGAGGCGCGGTCGGGCGGACGTCCGCCGAGCGCCGCCGCCGTCGCCGAGCTGAGGCGCTCCATGGGGCTCGACGATCCGCCGCCCACCCGGTACGGACGCTGGGTGGGCGGCGTCCTGCACGGTGATTTCGGCACCTCCTACAAGACGGGACGTCCGGTGTCGGAGGTGCTCGCGGACACCGTCCCGTGGACGCTGCTGCTGACCGGCGCGGCCGTCCTGATCAGCGTGTTCGGCGCGGTCGCGGTCGGCCTCGCCGCCGCGCTCACCCGCCGCGCCTGGCTGCGCCGCGGCATCGAGACCGCGCTGTTCGTCGTCGGCGGCATGCCCGGTTTCGTGGTGGCGCTGCTGCTGCTCTGGATCTTCTCGGCCTGGCTCGGATGGCTGCCGTCCGGCGGGTTGTCGGGGCCTGATCAGGCGGTCACCCTCGGCGTCCTGCTGCCGCACCTGGTGCTGCCCGCGCTGGCCCTCGCGTTCGGCCACCACTTCGGCGCGTACGCGCGCCTCGTCGAGACCGGCGTCGGACGCCTCCGGACCGCCCCGCACGTCGACAACGCCCGCGCCCGCGGCCTCCCCGGACGCGTCGTCGTGGCGCGCCACCTGCTGCGCCCCGGCCTCGTCCCGTTCGCGGCCCGCCTCGGCGTCGGCGTCGGCGGCCTCGTCGCGGGCGCCTACGCCACCGAGCTGATCTTCTCCTGGCCCGGGATCGGCCGCCAGGCCATCCTCGCCGCGCAGAGCCAGGACTATCCCGTCCTCACGGCGATCGTCCTGCTGACCGGGGTGATCGTCGTGGTCGCGAACCTCCTCGGCGACCTCGCCGTCGCCTGGCTCGATCCCCGCGTGAAGCTGGAGCCCGCCCATGCCCACTGAGACCTCGCCCATACGTGCCGGGGCTTCGTGGCGGGGGCTGCTGGCGTTCCGGCTGCCCGCCGGACGGCCCGGGGTGTGGGCGGCGGGGCTGGTCCTCGCGGTCATGGCGCTGGCGGCGGTCGCGGCACCCCTGCTGACCTCGCACGATCCGATCGCGACGGACACGGACGCGACGGGGCTGCCGCCCGGGTCGTCCGGGCACCCGCTCGGCACGGACCTGCTCGGACGCGACCTGTGGGCGCGGTTGCTGTACGGCGCGCGGACGTCGCTGTCCGCCGGACTGCTCGCCGGGGCCGTCACGGTCGCGGCCGGCGTCCTGCTGGGCGCGCTCGCCTCGGCCGGGCCGCGCTGGCCGTCCGCCGTGATCTCCCGGGTCGCGGACGTCCTGCTCTCGGTCCCGATGCTGATCGTCGCGCTCGCGCTGTCGGCGCTGCTCGGACCGTCCCTCGGCACGGTCGTCGTCGCGATCGCGGTGACGAGCTGGATGCCGGTCGCGCTCACCGCCCGCGCGGAACTGATCAGCCAGCGCGAACGGCTCTACGTGCGCGCCGCGTACGCGCTCGGGCTGTCGCGGTGGCAGGTGCTCCGGCGGCACCTGCTGCCGGGCGCGCTGCCCCCGATCGCGTCGATCGCCGCCTTCGAGGTCGGGCACGCGATCCTGACCGAGTCCACGCTGAGCTTCCTCGGGCTCGGCGTTCCCCCGAACCGTCCGAGCTGGGGGAACCTGCTGACCGAGGCCCAGCAGCATCTGCTGACCGGCGAGTGGTACACCGTCGCGTTCCCGGCCGCGTGCGTGGTCGTGACGATCCTCGCGGTCAACGTCCTGGCCTCGGCGTTCGCGCGGGGCGAAGGGAGCGCCTGGTGAACGCCCTCACCTTCCGGTCACTGACCATCGACGTCCCCGGTCGCCGGGTCGTGGACGGCCTGGACCTGACCGTTCCCCGCGGACGGGTCGTCGCGCTGGTGGGACCGTCCGGCAGTGGAAAGTCGCTGACGGCGCGCTCGGTCGTCGGACTGCACCGCGAGGGCGTCCGGGTCGGCGGCTCGATCCTGCTCGGCGAGACCGACCTGCTGTCGCTGTCCCCGCGAGAGCTGCGGGCCGTCCGGGGGAGCCGCGTCGGGTACGCCTTCCAGGACGCCCTGGCCAGCCTCAACCCCACGATCACCATCGGCCACCACCTCACCGAAACCCTCCACGCCCACGGATCGGCGGGCGACGGGCGGGAGGCGTTGTGGCGGTGTGGGTTGGATGCGGACGTGGTCTGGGGTGCGCGGCCGTTCGAGTTGTCCGGGGGGCAGGCGCAGCGCGCCGCGCTGGCGCTCGCGACCGTCCTCGGCCCGGACGTGCTGATCGCGGACGAGGTGACCACCGCGCTCGACCCGGTCACGCAGGCCGAGGTGCTGGACGCCGTCCGCGCCCAGGCCCTGGACGAGGAGCGGGCCGTCCTGCTGATCACACACGACCTCGCCGTCGCGGCGCGCTGGGCGGACGAGGTCGCCGTCATCACGGACGGCCGCATCGTCGAACACGGCCCGTCCGGAACCGTCCTCGCCGAGCCGCAGCACCCTTTCACCCGCGAACTGGTCGCCGCCGCGCGCCTGGACCCGCCCGCGCGAGTTCGGGGCGAGCCGCAGGTGGCCGTGGAGATGTCGCCGCACCCGGCCCCGTCCGCGCGCGTTCCAGCTGAGCCGGGCGGTCTGGTCGAGCCGGGCGGTCTGGTGAAGCCGGGCGGTCTGGTTGAGCCGGGTGGTCTAGGCGAGCCGGGCGGTCCGGGGCCAGGCGGTCTGGTCGGTCCGGGTGAGCCGGGTGGTCCGGGCGGTTCGGGTCTGGGCGGTTCGGGTGAGCCGGGGGCGTTGGTGATGTCGTTGCGTGGGGTGCGGCGCGTTCTGGGCGGAAGCGGGCGCGTCGCGCGTCGAGGTCGGACGACGGTCGCGCTCGACGGCGTCGGCTTCGACGTCCGGGAGGGCGAGGCCGTCGCGGTCGTCGGACGCAGCGGATCGGGGAAGTCCACGCTGGTCGGAGTGCTCGCCGCGCTCGACCGTCCACAGGACGGCCAGGTCCTTGCGGGAGGCCGGGACGTGTGGTCACTGCCCGACCGCGACCGCCGCGCCCTGCGTCGCCGCACCGGCCTGGTCTTCCAGGACGCCCTCGCCTCCTTCGACCCCCGTCACACCGTCCACCAGGTGATCGCCGAGGCCGGGGCGACCCGCGCGGACGTGGCGGCCCTGCTCACCCGGGTCGGCCTCGATCCGGAGCTGGCGGAGCGCAGGCCGAGGACGCTGTCGGGCGGGGAGCGTCAGCGGGTCGCGCTCGCGCGGGCGCTGGCGTCGCGGCCCCGGGTCCTGCTCGCGGACGAGCCGACCACCGGCCTGGACGTGATCACGCAGGAGCGGGTCCTCGCCCTGCTGGACGAGCTGCGCCGGGACGAGGGTCTCGCGATCGTGTTCGTCACCCACGACCTGCGGGTGGCGCGCCGCGTCGCGGGCCGCGTGGTCGTCCTGGCCGGGGGACGCGTGGTGGACGACCTGCCCGCCGCCGACCTCGAATCCACCCGGACGGCGGCGGAGACGGCCGCCCTCCTGGCGTCCACGCCCACGCTGCGCCAGCCGACCGCCTGATCGTCCGGGCAGGCGGTCTCACCAGTCAAAACTCATTCGCCGGACGAATCGGGCGGAGCGTAATCTCCGGACATGGTGTCCCCCGAACGTCTGCTGGCCTTCTGCGCCTTGGCCACAGTGATCATCCTCGTCCCCGGGCCGTCCGTGCTGTTCGTCGTCGGGCGCGCGCTCGCCCACGGCCGCCGGACGGCCCTCACGAGCGTCGCCGGGAACGAGGTCGGCGCGCTCACGCTCTCCCTGGCCGTCGCCTTCGGCATCGGCTCGCTCGTCGCCGAGTCCGCGCTGCTCTTCACGACGATCAAGCTGGTCGGCGCGGTCTACCTGGTCTACCTGGGCGTCCAGGCCGTCCGGCAGCGGCGCAAGCTGACCGAGGCGCTCGGCGGGACGGACGCCTCGGCCGGACGCCGCGCCTTCTGGCAGGGCCTGGTCGTCGGCGTCACCAACCCGAAGACCAGCGTGTTCTTCGCCGCCGTCCTGCCCCAGTTCGTGGACCGGAGCGCCGGGCACGTTCCGCTCCAGATGGCCCTGTTCGGCCTGATCTTCTGCGCGATCGCGCTGGTCCTCGACAGCGTGTGGGGCCTGGCCGCCGCGTCCGCGCGCACCTGGCTCGCCCGCTCCCCGCGCCGCCTCGCGGCGATCGGCGGCACCGGCGGCCTGATGATGATCGGCCTGGGCTTCGCCGTCGCCACGACCGGCCAGAAGAACTGACAAGAAAGTCCCGGACGGGATGTAGAGGACGTCCGGACCGCTCCGACTCCAGGGTGAAGGCACCGACGAGAAGGAGCGGAACGATGCGGAAGCTGACCTACTTCATCCACACCAGCGCCGACGGGCACGTCGTGGGCCCGAAGGGCGAGTTCGACTGGCCGGTCATGGGCCCGGAGCTGTCGGACCACTCCTTCGAGCTCGACGAGGAGAACGACATCACCCTCTACGGCCGCGTGACCTGGGAGATGATGGAGTCCTGGTGGCCGGACGCGGAGTCCAGGACCGACCACCCGCACGTCGTCCGGTACGCGCCGGTCTGGCGCGCGTCCCGGAAGATGGTCATCTCCCGGACGCTCGAGAAGAGCGACTGGGCCGAGAGGATCATCGGGTCCGACCTCGCCGCGGAGGTCCGCGAGCTGAAGGAGGAGGACGGCAAGGGCCTGCTCCTCATGGGCGGCGCCCGCGCCGCGACCTCGCTCGCCCGGCTGGGCCTGCTCGACGAGGTGCGGATCGGCGTCCACCCGGTCATCCTCGGCGGGGGAGTGTCCCTGTTCCCCGGCCTGGACCGGCGGCTCGGCCTGCGCCTCCTCGAGGCCCCGCGCACCTTCGACGAGGGCGTCGTCATGCACCGCTACGCGGTGACGTCCTGACCAGCGGCCGTTCCGTGTGCGACGCAGGGACCCGGTCCCGATCCCGGACGAGGAGGAGGACGCTCGCGGCGGCGACCAGCGCGAGCGTCCCCGCCGTCGCGTACGCGGCGGACAGCCCGGAGGCGAACCCGGCCGCGTCGTGCGAGACGGCCGGGTCGCCGGGCACCGCCGCGCGGAACACCGCGCCGAGCACCGCGACGCCGAGCGCGTAGCCGAGCTGACGCAGCGCCCCGACCGCCCCGGACGCCATCCCGCCGCGCTCCGCCGGGACGGCCCCGACCGCCGCCGCCGTCACGTTCGGTAGCGCCAGACCGGCCCCGATCCCCGTCACGACCAGGCCCGGGACGAGATCCGTCCAGCCCGCGTCCGCCGTGAGGAACGCCTGCGCGAACCCGCCGACCCCGATCAGCGCGAGGCCGCCGCCGACCGTCCAGCGTGGTGAGACGCCGTGCAACAGCCGTCCGGCCAGCAGGGACGTCGCGAACGACACGGCTGGGAGCGGCAGGATCACCAGGCCCGCCTCCATCGGCGACAGCCCGAGCACCGCCCGCAGCCACAGCGACGTGTCGATCAGCGTCGCGAACGCCGCCCCCGACATGGCCAGCGACCCGATCATCACCCCCACGAACCTCGGACGCCGGAAAAGCCCCAGGTCAAGCGTCGGATAGGCCGTCCGCCGCTGGACGACCGCGAACCCCGCGAGAGCCACCCCGGCCACCACGACCGCGATCCACAGCGTGTCGCCGCCGCGTGTCAGCCCGTACGTGAGCGCCCCCGCCGCGACCGCGAACAGCGCGATGCCCGGAACGTCCAGCCGCCGCGCGTCCGGATTCCGCGACTCGCGCACCCGCCGCAGCGTCACCGCGATCGCGACCGCGCTGACCGGCAGGTTCACCAGGAAGATCCACCGCCAGCCCAGGTGCTGCGTGAGCACCCCGCCCAGGATCGGCCCGATCCCGGACGCCGCCCCCGACACCGCGCCCCACACGCCGAACGCCACGCTGCGCTCGCGCCCCTCGTAGGACGCGGCGATCAGCGCCACCGTCGTCGCGAACATCGCCGCCGCGCCCACGCCCTGCACCGCCCGCGCCGCCACGAGCGTCGCCGCGTCCGGCGCGAGCCCGCTGACCAGCGAGGACGCCGCGAACACCACCAGTCCGACCACGTACAGCCGCCGCCGTCCGATCCGGTCGGCGAGCGTCCCCGCGCCCATCAGCAACGCGGCGAGGGTGAGCGCGTAGACGTCCATCACCCACTGCAACGCGCCGAACGTCGTGCCGAGCCCGCGCGCCATGTCGGGCAGCGCCACCGTCACGATGTTCACGTCCACCAGCAGCATGAACGCGCCGAGGCACACCGCCGTCAGCGGTCCCCACCTGCCCATATCCGGATCCTTTCGAGTCGCTCAGATCGAACCCCACGACTCTCGGCCGCTCACCGCCACCAAAGCGACAAAGAAGCACCCGAATGAACAGATTTCGACATCACGTACGCTGCCGTGGTGGATATCGACGAGCTCGACCGGCAGCTGATCCATGCGCTGCAACTCGACGGACGCGCCCCGTTCAGCCGGATCGCCGAGATCCTCGACGTCTCCGACCAGACCGTCGCCCGCCGCTACCGCCGCCTCCGCTCGGCGGACCTCCTGCGCGTCGTCGCCGTCCCGCCCGCCGGATACCTCGCCCACGGACGCTGGGTGCTCCGCCTGCGTTGCGCGCCCGGCGCGGCCCTCTCCGTCGCCGAGGCCCTGGCCCGCCGCGACGACACCGCCTGGGTCCAACTCGCCTCAGGCGGGACGGAGGTCCAGTGCATCACCCGGGCCAGCACCCCGGACGAGGCCGAACACCTCCTGCTCGACAGACTCCCGCGCACGAACCGCATCGTCGACGTCGCGGCCCACTCCGTCCTGCACGTCTTCTACGGCTCGCCCAGCCCGATCCGCCTCCTGGACGCCCTGACCCCCGAACAGGCCGCCGCCCTCAACCCGCACCCGGAGTTCGTCGCCGACCCCGCCGACATCCCCCAGTGCAGCGCGGACGACCGTCCCCTCCTGGACGTCCTCGCGCGCGACGGCCGCACGGCCCTCCCGGACCTCGCCGCCGAGACCGGCTGGTCCGCGTCCACCGTCCGCCGCCGCGTCGAGCACCTGCGCGCCCTCGGCGCCCTGCACTTCTACGCCGAGTTCGACCTCCGCCTCGTCGGCCTGAACCACAGCACCCGCCTCTGGATGACCGTCACCCCGTCCGACCTGGACGCCGCCGGACGCGCCCTGGCCACCCACCCCGAGGTCGTCTTCGCCGCCGCCACCAGCGGAAACACCAACCTGTCCGCCACCGTCCTCTGCCGCGACCCCCACGACCTCTACCGCTACCTCACCGGCCGCGTCGCCGCCCTCCCCGGCGTCACCCACGTCGAGACCACCCCTGTCATCCGCAACCTCAAACGCCTCGGCCGCCTCCTCCACTGAGTACCGCTCTGAGTACGCGAACGCTGGGGAACCCGGACCTCGCCCGGAATCCTGGAGGCATGACGTCCGACACCTCCCGCCACCACACCGGTCACGGCCTCACCCTCGCGCGCGTCCTGCTCGGCGTGCAGTCCGTGCTCATGGCCGTCCCGGCGGGCTACCTGGTCGTCGCGGGCTCGCAGGAAGCGCGGTCCACGGACAAGCTGACCGCCGACCTCTCGCAGGTCGTCGTGGTCCTGGGCCTGTTCGTCGGCGTGTTCGCCCTGGCCGCCGCGGGCTGCGCCTGGAAACTGGCGTCCGGGAGGGGCGTCCGGATCGCGACGCTCGTCCTCGAAGTGCTGATCGCCGTGATCTGCGTCCCGCAGAGCCTGGCCACCGTGGAGGAGCCGATCCCGTACGCCTTCCCCGCGATGGCCGTCCTCGCGACGACCGTCGTCGTCCTCGTGGCCCTGAACCTGAACGTCAGCGGTCGACGGTGACGACGATCTTGCCGACCTGGTTGTTCGCCGCCATGTAGCGGTGCGCCTCGACGATGTCCCCGAGCTCGAACGTCCGGTCCACGACGGGACGGAACGCCCCCGACCGCAGCCCCGAGTTCACGTACGCGACCGCCCGCCGCATCCGCTCCGGGTCGTGGGACGTCTCGCGCATCGTGAACGTCCGCATGCTGACGGGCGGCATCCCCAGGTCGAACCCCGGGAACGGCGTCGGCTGCCCGCTGAGCATCCCGTACTCGATCATCATCCCGTCCGGCGCGACGACCTTCATCAGGTCGAGGACGCCCGGACCCGCGACCGCGTCGAAGACGAACTCCGCGCCCCGTCCACCGGTCAGCTCGCGGACGCGCTCGACCATGTCCTCGGTGTCGGTCACGATCACGTGCTCCGCGCCGAGCTTGAGCAGCGCGTCCTTCTTGCCCTCGCCCCGCGTCAGCGCGATCGCCGTCGCGCCCGTCCGCTCGGCGACCTGCAACGCCGCGAGCGCCACACTGCTGGACGCCGCGTTCAGCACGACCGTGTCACCCGGACGCATCCCGCCGACCTCGACCAGCCCGCCGTACGCCGTCACGTAGGGCATCCACACCGCCGCGCCGTCGACCGCGCTCACAGAGTCCGGTCTGGCCAGCACCGCGTGCGCCGGGACGATCGCCTGCTCGCCGTACACCCCGTAGTCGTTCTGCGAGAACGCGGGCATCGTGCTGACCGAGTCGCCCACCGCGATCCCGTCGACACCCTCACCCACGGCCTCGACAACCCCTGCGGCCTCGTACCCGAGCTTCGCCGGGAACTGCTTCACCGGCTCGATGTACCGCCCGGAGCGGAACAGCGCCTCGGCCCGGTTGAGCCCGAACGCGTCCACCCGGATCCGCACCTCGCCGGGCCCCGGGTCGCCGACCTCGACGTCCTCGATCCGCATCACCTCGGGGCCGCCGAGCTCGTGGAACAACACCGTCCTGGCCATAGTGGACCGTCCTTCCGATCGTCTCCGTCCAACGGATGATCAGTGAACGCCTAAGTTCGACCGATGTCAAACTTTGATCGCTGTCGTACTATGGCCCGCATGGACGACCGCACCCCACCCCACCCGTCCGTCCAGGACGTGACGCTCCAGCAGATCCTCGAGGCCCTCGTCGACCCCGTCCGCCGCAGCATCGTCACCCGCCTCTGGGACTCCGACACCGACATCAAGTGCGGCGGCTTCGACCTCACGGTCAGCAAGTCCACCGCCACCCACCACTTCAACGTCCTCAGAGAAGCCGGCCTCATCCGACAGCACTACGCAGGCACCGCCCGAATGAACACCCTCCGCCGCGACGAACTAGAGCAGACCTTCCCCGGCCTCCTAAAAGCCATAGTCACCGCCGCCCACCGCCAACAATGACCACCCCCCGTCACCGCACCAAAATCAGCCAGCGTCGCCCACTGATACTGAACGTGCCCACCACGCGTCAGCGCAGCGCACTGACAAGCGCGCTCCAATCAGCAAGCCGGACGAACAACGCCCCACCGTCCCGATCCGTGGAATCCCGAACAGCCACGGCGTATCCCGCCACGCGAGCAACTTCCACGCAGTTGAACTCTTCATCGCTCTGCGACGACTTGCGCCAGGTCAGGTGCTCTCCGCTCATGGCGTGTACTTGCTGAGTGCCGCGTGGAGCGCGCGCCACTCCTGCTGGTCGAGCGTGAACACTGCGCTACCCGGGAGCTTGGAGTCGCGGACTGCGAGAGCCTCGGCGCTGATGACCGCCACCTCGACCCAGTTGACCTCCTCGTCGCTGCGGGACGACTTGCGCCAGGCCAAGCGCGACGTGGTCACGTCATGTTGCTTTCGCCGAGCGTTGTGCAGAGCGAGGCCCAGGCGTTCCGATCGAGTGTCAGAGCCGGGTCGTCGGGGGCCTTGGAATCGCGAATGGCCATTCGCGTGCTGGTGAGGCGTGCAACTTCGACGCAGTTGAACTCTTCGCCACTGTGACTGGACTTTCTCCAGGTGAGGTCGCCGCGCTTCATGCTGGCTCCTGTCTCCCGTGATCCGCGATGATCGAGTCCAGGTACTCGATCGAACGCTCGGGGGTGAGGGAAGTCGACTTCAGCGTATCCACGCACGTGACGAAAGTCTTCACCTCGGCACTGGAATCCACGAAGCACAGGGTGCTCTTGCCTTCCTGGTGAACCAGTGGCTTCGCGCGTTCGAATTCCAGGATGGTGAAGGGCCCGCTCAGCGCGGCATGGGCGCCGGTGTGAAGCGGAATGATCCGCACGCTGATGTTGGGCCTGGACGCGGCCCGCCTGATGTGGTGCAGCTGCTCTGCCATGGCGCGTGCTCCGCCAACCGGACGGCGCAGGCTCGCCTCGTCGATGAACGCCGAGAACATAGGCGGCGCCGGACGGCTGAGGATCGCCTGGCGTCCAAGGCGAGTGGCCACGCGTGTCTCCACTTCAAGTGGAGGGACGCCGCAGGCCTGCATGACGGCGCGTGTGTACTCGGCAGTCTGCAACAGACCGGGGACGAGTGATGTCTCCACGTCCGTTATGCGGGTCGCCTGGGTCTCGAAGCCGATCAGAGCCTTGAGTGCGGCCGGGTAAATGCTGTCACCCGGCTCCCACCAGCCGGGCCGTTCGGCGTCTCGGGCCAAGGCGAGGAGCCGCTCTCGGTCGGCGCCGGTCACGCCGTAAGCCCCGAGGATCGACGCGACCTCCTCCGGGTTGGTGGCGCGGAGCCCGTTCTCGGTGCGGTTCAGCATCGCCGCCGTCCAGCCGATGCGCGACGCGGCCTCTCGCGTGCTGAGCCCTGACCGGTCCCGGAGCTCGCGAAGCTCGGCACCCAGGGTGCGTCCACGGGCCGTGGTCGCTTTTCTGCTGGTCAAGGGCCCCTCCTGTGCTCGATGTCATCCGCTGACGCGTGCCTGGAACCGCCGATCCGGCGTTACGTATCGCGCAACTTGTTGCGCACCATCCGTCGCCCGAGGAAGCTCTAAGTGACAAAGCTAGTACTCAAAGTGATCGTCCGGACGCCTTTCGATCGATTCCGGACCTCCGATCACGAGGACACGACTGGGAAGGCGGGGCCATGTTGTGGAGGACGGTGGCGGCGCGGATGGTGGTGGAGCCGGGGGGTGCGACGTTAGGGGTCGGGCCGTGGACCGCTCGGGTGTGGCGGCTGCATCCGGCGCGGGCCGAGCGGCGGGCGCGGGAGATCGTCCGGGACCTCCTGGTGCGTGCCGGTGTCCCGGAGGACGGCGTCAACGACCTCGAACTCGTCGCCGCCGAGCTCGCCGCGAACGGCGTCCAGCACGCCGAACCGCCGCTCGAGATGCGCGTCCTGTTCGCGGGCTCGTCGCGCCGTCCCGTGTGGTGCGAGATCGCGGACGCCGACCCGTTCCTCGGCCGCGTCCCCGACCTCCTGCGCCCGCCGCCCGTCCTCGACGGCGACGACCTGGACGCCCTCATCGACACCCTGAGCACGGACGGCCGCGGCCTCTCGATGGTCCACACCCTCACGTCCGGCCACTGCGCCGCCTACCCCACCACCACCCTCTCCCGCCCCGGCATAGGCAAGGCCATCGGCTTCTCCCTCCTCTGACCTCCGCGCCATTTCCTGAATGGCGAAGCGGCACTTCGTTTGGAGTTCCGAGGGCGGTCGGCCGTTGGTGCGGTCGAGCCTTCGGGGGTGGGAGGGGGTTGGGCGGGACGCGCGGGGATGCTGGGAGCGTCCGAGATTCCGGGGTCGGCATGGCCGCGGCGACGTGGGGGCGGGTGTTCGAATGTGGGGGCTGACCATGCGAAACGCCCGGCCTCGGCTAGGTGAGGTCGGGCGTTTCGGCCGGTCGAGCTTCCCCACTCGCCGACACTCGGAAGGGTACGCCTTGTGTGGCGGTGAGGCCACCGGAATCGCGGGGGTGAGGGCGAGGCAGGCGTTCCGTAGACTGGCGCGGCGACGGCGGGCGAGGAATCCGGTGTGAGTCCGGAGCTGTCCCGCAACTGTCACCGGGGAGTCCCCCCTCATGCTTGGCCACGGCGGTTCCGCCGGAAGGCCGGGGCGGGGGCGTCGATCCGGGAGCCAGGAGACTCCGCGCCGTCGCGGCCCTTCACCCGAGCCGGGGCGCGGACCCCGTTGGAGGCAACGCTCATGCGTGCTTTGCTGCTGTCCACCGCCGACACCGAACTGCTCGCCGCGCGCGCGGCGGACGTGGGGTGGGCGACCGCCAACCCCACGCGGATCGAGGATCTGGCTTCACTGGTCGACGGAGTCGACGTTGTCGTGGTCCGCTTGCTGGGCGGACGGAAGACCTGGCCACAAGGGGTGGACGCGCTGGTGGGCAGCGGCCTGCCCGTGGTTCTGCTCGGTGGGGAGGCCGATCCGGACGCCGAGTTGATGGCGTTGTCCACAGTTCCACCCGGGGTTGCGGCCGAGGCGCTCGCCTATCTGCGCGAGGGCGGCGTCGAGAACATGCGCCAGCTGGCCCTGTTCCTCTCGGACACAGTGCTGCTCACCGGGGAAGGGTTTGAGGCGCCTGTGGCGATGCCCTCGTTCGGGGTGCACGGCGAGTATGCGCGGGTGGACGGGCGTCCCACGGTCGGCGTGGTTTTCTATCGCGCGCATGAGCTGTCGGGGAACACGGCGTTCGTGGACGTGTTGTGTAGGCAGATCGAGCGGGCCGGGGCCAATGCGTTGCCGGTGTACTGCGGATCGTTGCGGGGAGCCGATCCGGAGCTGATGGCGTTGCTCGGGCAGAGCGACGCCGTTGTGGCGACGGTTTTGGCGGCGGGCGGGGCGGTAGCGGCCGATGCCAGTGCGGGTGGCGATGAGGACTCGTGGGACGCCGGGGCTCTAGGGACGCTCGATGTGCCGGTCATCCAGGGGCTTTGCCTCACGTCGTCGCGGCAGGCATGGGACGAGTCGGACGCGGCGCTCGTCCCCATGGACGCGGCGATGCAGGTGGCGATTCCCGAATTCGACGGGCGCATCATCTCGGTGCCGTTCTCCTTCAAGGAACTCGGCCCGGACGGCATCCCCGTCTACAGGGCGGACGAGGAACGGGCCGCGCGGGTGGCGGGCATCGCGGTTCGGCACGCGCGGCTCCGGCACGTCCCGAATGGGGAGAAGCGGGTGGCGCTGGTCCTGTCGTCGTATCCGACCAAGCACGCGCGAGTCGGGAACGCGGTCGGGCTGGACACGCCTACGTCCGCTGTGCGGATGCTCCGGCAGATGGCGGACGCCGGATACGACCTCGGCGACGACCATTCCCTATGGGAGGACCCCGATACGGGCGATGAGCTGATTCACGCCCTGATCGCAGCGGGCGGACATGACGTCGAGTGGCTGACCGAGGAGCAATTGAGCAGGGCTCCTGCGCGCGCGTCCCTGGCGTCCTACCGGACGTGGTTCGAAGCGATGCCCGAGTCGCTGCGCGAGGGGATCCGGGAGCACTGGGGCGAGCCGCCGGGCGAGCTGTACGTGGACGGCGACGACATCGTCCTCGCGTCGCTGCGGTTCGGGAACGTCGTGCTGATGATCCAGCCGCCGCGCGGGTTCGGCGAGAACCCCGTCGCGATCTACCACGATCCGGACCTTCCGCCCTCCCATCACTACCTGGCGGCCTACCGCTGGCTGGACGGCGAGTTCGGCGCGGACGCGGTCGTCCACCTGGGCAAACACGGCACGCTGGAGTGGCTGCCGGGCAAGGGCCTCGGGCTCTCGGACGGGTGCGCCCCGGACGGCGTCCTCGGCGACCTGCCGCTCGTCTACCCGTTCATCGTCAACGACCCGGGCGAGGGGACGCAGGCCAAGCGGCGCGGGCACGCCACGGTCGTCGACCACCTCGTGCCGCCGATGGCACGCGCCGAAACCTACGGTGACCTGGCCAAACTCGAACAGCTGCTGGACGAGTACGCCACCGTCAACGACCTCGACCCGACCAAGCTCCCGGCCGTCCGGGCGCAGATCTGGACCCTCGTCCAGGCCGCGCAACTCCACCACGACCTCCATCAGGAGGACATGCCGGACGACTCCGACTTCGACGACTTCATCCTGCACATCGACGGCTACCTGTGCGAGATCAAGGACGTCCAGATCCGGGACGGCCTGCACATCCTCGGGCAGGAGCCGCAGGGTGAGACGCGCGTCAACCTCGTGCTCGCCGTGCTGCGCGCGACGCAGGTGTGGGGAGGCGTCGCCGGGGCCATGCCGGGGCTGCGGACGGCGCTCGCCGCACCGCACGGCCTGGACGAGAAGGCGCTGCTCGCCGAGCCGGGCGCGGTCGTGAACGCGCTGGGCGGACGCACCGCGTCCGACGTGATCGACATCCTGGAGGACACCGCGCGGCGGCTCGTCCAGGCCATGGAGGACACGGGCTGGGACGCCGCCCGAGCCCCGGAGATCGCCGCCGGGACCCTCGGCGCGGACGTTCCGGACGTCGTGCGGCTGCTGGAGTTCGCGGCGTCCGAGGTCGTCCCGCGCCTGGACGCCACGCGCGACGAGATCGGGGCCGTCCTGCACGCGCTGGACGGCGGCTACGTGCCCGCCGGGCCGTCCGGATCGCCGACGCGCGGGCTGGTCAACGTCCTGCCGACCGGCCGCAACTTCTACTCGGTGGACCCGAAGGCCATCCCGTCCCGCAACGCGTGGGACGTCGGCGTCGCCCTCGCCGACTCGCTCATCCAACGTCACCTGGACGACACCGGAGAGTATCCGTCCAGCGTGGGCCTGACCGTCTGGGGCACGTCCGCGATGCGCACCCAGGGTGACGACATCGCCGAGGTGCTCGCGCTCATCGGATGCCGTCCGACCTGGGACGACGCGTCCCGCCGGGTGACCGGTTTCGAGATCGTCCCGCTCGCGGAGCTGGGCCGTCCGCGCATCGACGTCACGCTGCGCATCTCCGGCTTCTTCCGCGACGCGTTCCCGCACGTCATCGCCCTGATCGACGACGCGATCGGCGCCGTCGCCGCGCTGGACGAGCCGTCCGACCGCAACCTCCTGCGCGCCCACGCCGTCGAGGACCACGCCGCGCACGGCGACTGGCGTCGCGCGACCACCCGTATCTTCGGCTCCAAGCCGGGCGCGTACGGGGCCGGGCTCCTGCCGCTCATCGACGCCCGCAACTGGCGCGACGACTCCGACCTCGCCGAGGTCTACGCCGTCTGGGGCGGCTACGCCTACGGCCGCGGCCTGGACGGACGCGAGGCCCGGACCGATATGGAGTCCACTTTCCGCCGTATTTCGGTCGCGGCCAAAAACCAGGACACCCGCGAGCACGACATCGTCGACTCCGACGACTATTTCCAGTACCACGGCGGAATGGTCGCGATGGTCCGCTCCCTGACCGGCCGGAACCCGGCCGCCTACGTCGGCGACTCGGCCCTCCCCGACCAGGTCAGGACCCGCACCCTCGCCGAGGAGACCCACCGCGTCTTCCGCGCCCGCGTCGTCAACCCGCGCTGGATCGCCGCCATGCGCCGCCACGGCTACAAGGGCGCCTTCGAACTCGCCGCCACCGTCGACTACCTCTTCGGCTACGACGCCACCGCCGGAGTCGTGGACGACTGGATGTACGAGACGCTCGCCAAGGAATACGTCTTCGACCCCGAGAACCGCGCCTTTATGGAGAAGTCCAACCCCTGGGCCCTCCGCGGCGTCACAGAACGTCTTCTCGAAGCCGCCGACCGTGATCTCTGGGCCGCCCCCGACCCCGAAACCCTGAACCGCCTCCGCCAGACCTACTTGGACCTGGAAGGCACCCTCGAAGAACCTGAATGACCGCTTTACAGTAGGCGTGAAGGGGGGTGTTCCGATATCGTTGCCCGACTTTTTCGGAACAACCCCTGGAATGCTCGTGAACCTCGATTTCAGTGCCGAGCCCGCGTTCTCCTGGTACGTGGTGCTGATGGCGATCAGCGGCATTGCCATGCTGGTCGCGGCGGCGACCGGCCTCGGCTCGACCGCCCGGGACCGTCTCCTCTACGCGGTGGTCGGCCTCGGAATGTCCGGCTACGCCTTCTACCTGCTCTTCATCTTCTCCGGCGGCACGTACCACATGTTCTTCTTCGTCTTCCTGCTGCCGATCGTGCTGCTCTCCCGCGCCATCGGCACCTTCTTCCGCCGCCGTAAAGCCTGACCCCAGCCCCATAAACCGAACGGCCCGCGTCCCCCCCTGGACGCGGGCCGTTTCGCTACCCTCAGCGCTTCCGGCCCTCGCCGCGGATGGCCTCAACGGCGAGCCACGCGTTGGACGAGGGGTTCTGGCCGCGCCGACAGGGTTTGTCGTGTTCAGGGTCGCAGCCCAAGGCTCGCTTCCTCGCGTTCTCGTAGCCGTCCTTGAAGGGGAAGTCGCCAGGGATGGCCTTCCTCTTGCTGTAGCCGGGGATGCGCGAGTCGAGCTTCTTTGGCAGGTCGAAGCGGTTCGTCTGGGATGCGAAGTTCTGATAGTGCCAGAGCAGCCAGATCTCGAAGCATGGGTTCGAGACGACGAGGTGCACGTCGTTTCGTCTCGCGAGAAGGAGCGCCGCGTCCAGCGTGGTGTGATCGTCCACGTCGACCACGCACCAGACATGGTCGATCTTCAGAAACGAGTCGCGTTTGCTCCGCGCTGCCTTCTCGGAGTTCTCACGCAGCCGGAGGGCGCGGTTCACGGTCGCGAGCGGATCGCGTCCGATGCCGACGCACTCGACCTTCACCGTCGGTGCCCGGTAGAGCCGGGTGATGCCCTCGAAGTACTCGACCTCGGTGACTTCCCCTTCACAGACGATGAGCAGCCGATTCTTCGTGCTCTTGGTGTTCGTCTTGCGGGTGAGGGACTGGGGGGTACGTCCGCGACTCATCCGACTCCGCGTGAAGTTCCTGGAAGATCCGGCGGATCTCCGCGTAACTCAGGTAGGGAACAGCACCATAGCGACCCTGGAGGTATCCGCGTTCGACGTTCTCGTCCTTGCGCGGCTTGAACTCCGCGAGCGCGTAGAGCGTCGTCGCACCGTCCTCGCCCTTCTCGGTGAACCAGACCTCGTCCCGATCAAGGATCTTGTCGTCGAGCAGCGTGCCCAGCAGCGTGGTGTCGTGGGACGCGAAGAGCAGTTGGGAGCCGTGTCGGTTGATCTCAGGGTCCTTGAACATGCGAATCACGGTTGAGGTGAGATGGGGATGCAGGCTCGCGTCGACTTCGTCCACCATGAGGACGTTCGACGTGCTCATGCTGACGATGAGATAGCCGATGAGCGTCAGCCACTCCACCGTGCCGTCGCTCTCCTCGCTCAGGCTGAAGCGGACCGTCGGGGCGCTGGAATGAGAGAGGAAGACCTCATCGATATGGGTTGGGGGAGGTGTCAGCTCGAGCCCGTCCAACTCTTCGCCGAAACGGGCCATGGCGCGCTGAACGTTGGCGGGCAGTTCAGTTTCCTCGACGTGGACGCTTTCGATGCCGAGGTCCGCGACCTTGAGCAGTCGGGCCAGGAGTTGGGGCGTGTGCTCGTGCTTGAGGATTCTCTTGGTGAGTCGGAGGCGAGTATCCCGGTCGCTCTGACGGGCAACCTGGATGTTCTTCGTCAAGGCTTCGTAGAGCCTGCCCAGGAGTGGATGGCTGTTACTCGCGGCGGACGACAGGTAGAGAGCATTGGAGCGCGTGAGCCTGGCGATCTGGCTGGTCGGACCGGTCAGCGCGCGTCCGAACTCGTAGTCCTCCGGACTAGTCCGCTCGAAGAGCCGGCGTGCTTTGCCATGAGGGAAGGAGAACAGCCACTCGGAACATACGGCCTTGTCATCGACCTCGAAGCCGTAGGTGTACCGGATGCCGTCCAGGATGAAGTCGAGTTCAAAGAGCGAAGGCTCCCCCTGCACCGGCTTGAACGGCCTGCGGGGGACTCCGCCGGTCGGCGACCAGTCCGTCTGTGACCGGTCGACACAGCCGATCATGAAGATCAACGCGTCCAGGACGTTGGACTTGCCGGAGGCGTTGGCGCCGTAGACGCCCGTTACCCGGGTCGTGGGCGGGATCTCGGTGGCGCGCGGCTTCGGCTCGCCGCGCTTCGGGACGGCGACGAACGACAGCGCTTGCTCGTCCCGGATCGATTTGTGGTTGGCGACCCGGAAGCGCAGCAACCTCATGATCTTCCCTCAATGTGTTCGCGTGTAGACAGCAGTCTGGCAGCACTCTACGACGAAAATCCCCACAGTCGAGGGTTTGTATGCGCTCAGTGGACGAAGTTCGTGTCAGCGGGTGCGGGTGAGGGGTGGGGTGGTGACCGGGGGGCGGGAGCCGTAGCGGCGGCGGAGGGGGTAGATCGCGGCGACGGCGGTGAGGCTGATGAGGGAGGCGATGAGCTGGGAGCGGACCTCGTGCATGACGGCCATTGAGACCAGGACGGCGACGAGGGCGAGGATGCAGAGGATCGGCAGGACCGGGTAGAACCACATGCGGTAGGTGAGGCTGGCGGGGTCGTCGCGTTCGAGGCGGCGGCGCAGGCGCAGCTCGGAGAGCAGGATCGCCAGGTAGACGAAGGCCAGGATCGTCCCGATGGAGTTCATCAGGAACTTGAAGACCTGGTCGGGGGAGATGTAGGACGCGACGACCGCGCCCCAGGCGGCGACGGTGCCGAGCAGGATCGCGCGGACCGGGACGCCGCGGGCGTTGAGTTTGGTCAGGCCCGCCGGGGCGTCGCCGTCGCGGGTGAGGACGTAGAGCATCCGGGACGAGACGTAGATCGCCGAGTTCAGCACCGACAGGACGGCGGTGAGGATGACCGCCTGCATGATCGTCCCGGCGGCGGGGACGTCCAGCCGGTCGAGGGCGCTGACGAACGGGCTCCGGAGCACCTGGGCGTCGTTCCACGGCAGGATCGACACGACGAGGAAGATCGAGAACACGTAGAACAGGGCGACCCGCCAGAGGACGTTGCCGGTGGCGCGGGCGACGGCGCGTCCCGGCTCGGCGGACTCGGCGGCGGCGATCGTGACGATCTCGGTGCCGCCGAACGCGAACATGACCGCGACGATCGCGGTGAAGACCGAGGTCAGGCCGTTCGGCATGAGGCCGCCGTGCGCGGTCAGGTTGTGCAGGCCGCCGGGCGAGTCCGGCCACAGCCCGAGGATGTACAGGACGCCGAGGACGAGGAACACGATGATCGCCGCGACCTTGATCGAGGCGAACCAGAACTCGAACTCGCCGAACGACCGCACCGAGGCCAGGTTCACGCCGGTCATCAGGACCAGCAGCGCGGCGGCGAGCAGCCACTGCGGCAGGTCGATCCAGGACGCCAGGATCGCCGCGCCCGCGACCGCCTCCGCGCCGACCAGGATCACGTACAGGTACCAGTAGATCCAGCCGATGGTGAAGCCCGCCCACGGGCCGAGCGCCATCCGGGCGTACTCGGCGAGCGAGCCCGCGACCGGCCGCGCCACCACCATCTCGCCGAGCGCGCGCAGCACGAACAGCACCAGCAGCCCGGCCGCCGCGTAGGACAGGATCGCCGCCGGACCGGCCGTCCTGATCACCTGGCCGCTGCCCACGAACAGGCCCGCGCCGACCGCCCCGCCGATGGCGAGCATGGTCATGTGGCGGCGGCGCAACCCGGTGCGCAGCTCGCCCGGACGGTCTGGACTGTTTTCGGACATGCCTAAATTGATCCTGTCGCATGGGCAAAATGGACTCGATCACTCTAGGTTACGACGCACCGCAATGCGTACCGAGGTCCAGATACTGAAACACCCGCCCTGCGACACCCGCCCTGCGACACCCGCCCTGCGACACCCGCCCTGCGATGTGGCCGTGCGATGCGGCCCGCGAGCGCCCTCGGCCAGCGTTCTCAGGGGGCGCCTTCAGGGGGTGGGGCGGGCGTGCTCAGGGGGCGGCTGGACGTGCTTGGGGGCGTGATGGGTACTCAGGGGGCGGCGAGCGTGCTCAGCTTGCCGCTGCGGGCGTGCCTGGTTGGTGCGGGGGCGTGTTCGGCGGGGCGGTTCGGGGTCGGGCTGAGGGCGGCGGGCCGTGGGGGTCAGCGGGCACGGTTCAGGGTGAAGGCGGAGAACCAGGCCTCGACGTAGTCGTCCTTGCCGGTCGCGGTGTTCAGCGGATCGGCGACCAGGCTGGTCCGGCCATTGGTGAACGGGTGGTCCTCGTCGTCGGCGTCGAGGGCGTAGTCGCCGTCCAGCCAGGCGCGGAGGCTCGTCCGTCCCGCCGCGACCCGCACCTCGACCTGGACGCGGACGGCCCTGGAACCCGGCTCGTAGCTCCCGGCCGGGACGCTGTCGAGGACGTGCGTCTCGCCGTCGCTGGTCTCCTTGACCAGCCGGGCGGAGCCGTCCGAGCGCAGCAGGACGGCGTAGTCCTGATCGTCCGTGCCGAGGAGCAGGAGGCCCGCCTGCCAGAGCCCGCTCTTGGAGGCATGGCCCAGCCGCACCCGCGCCGCGGCCACGAAGTGGGACGCGAAGGTCTCGTTCGGGGCGACGCAGTATCCGGGGTCGTCCCTGTCGCCCTGGATCTCGAAGCCGTGGCTGCCGTACGTGCCGCAGTCGTCCTCGTCCCAGCCCGAGTCCTTGTCGGTCAGCGACCCGGCCGGGACGAGGGCCGCGCCGAGCCGCGGCACACTCGGGTCCGACTCGCCGCTCAGGAGCCGCCAGCCGACCGCGCCACCCAGCAGGAGTACCAACACCCCCGCGAGAGCGACCGCGGTGATCCACTTCGAGACGACCGGACGCCCCCTCTTCCCGGCCTCCGACTCGGACGGCGCCGACCCCAGCACTCGCGTCGCGTCCGGCCCGGAGGGGGCCTCAGGGGCGGACGGAACTTCCGGGGTGGCCGGAGCTTCCGCGGTGGAGTGAGCCTCCAGGGTGGTCGGAGCGGCCGAGGTGGACGGGACGGGCGGGGTGGACGGGACGGGCGGGGTGGGCGGGGTGGTGATCAGGGTGGCGAGGAGGTCGGGGACGGGTGGGCGGCGGGTCGGGTCCTTGTCCAGGGCGGCCTCGACGAGGGGGCGCAGGGTGTCGTCCAGGCCGTCCAGGAGCGGGGGCTCGTGCGCGACGCGGTACAGGGTCTCGTGGACGTTGCGGCCCGCGAACGGCGGACGTCCCGTCGCGGCGAACGCGACGACGCAGCCCCAGGCGAAGACGTCGGCGGCCGGGGTGAGTGGGCCGTCGCGCATCAGCTCGGGCGCGATGTAGGCGGGGGTGCCGAGGAACTGGCCGGTCGCGGTCGGGCCGTCCGAGGACTCCAGGGCGCGCGCGATGCCGAAGTCGATCACGCGCGGGCCGGTCGCGGAGAGGAGCACGTTGGACGGCTTCAGGTCGCGGTGGACGATCCCGGCCGCGTGGATCGCCGAGAGCGCGGTGGCGACGCCGACCGCGAGGCCCTCCAGGTCGCCGCCCCGCAGCGGCCCGCCGTCCCGGACGGCCTCGGCGAGCGTCGGGCCGTCCACGAACTCGGTGACGACGTAGAGCGGGTCGCGCTCGAGCTCGGCGTCCAGGACGGGCGCGGTGCAGAACCGGCTGACCCGGCGGGCGGCGGTCACCTCGCGCCGGAACCGCGTCCGGAACGCCTCGTCCCCGGCCAGCGAGGGGTTGACGACCTTGACCGCGACCCGGCCGCCGGACGCGTCCTCGCCCAGCAGGACGGTCCCCATCCCGCCCTGTCCCAGCCGCGCGGTCAGCCGGTACGCGCCGAGCCGCTCCGGATCCCCCGAACGCAGCGGCTCCCCGGGCCCCGGCAAGCCGTCGCCCAGCCCACTGACGCCCGCCGCGCCGGTGCCCGCCGCGCCGGTGCCCGCCGCGCCGGTGCCCGCCGCGCCGGTGCCCGCCGCGCTGGTGCCCGGCGTGCCAGATCTCGGCGTGCCGGTGCCCAGCCCGTTGGGGCCCGCCGCGCCGGTGCCCGGGGTGGTGGGGGGTGGGGCGTCAGGGCGTGGGGGGTCGCCGGGACGGGGTGCGGTGGGCATGTTCGGGACATTAGTGGATCACCTGGGAGCCGGTGATCGCCCGGTCGTACCCTTGGTCCCATGAACGCGACCGCGGACGTGCTGGGACCCGGGTACGAGGCCATCGAGCTGCCGCTCGGCGAGGACGCCGAAGGCGAGGTCGTCGCGACGCTGGTGCGGCGGCGCGGCGAGGAGCCGTCCCGGCGGGCCGTCCTCTACCTGCACGGGTTCGTGGACTACTTCTTCCAGCGCCACCTCGCCGACTTCTACGTGGCGCTCGGCTACGACTTCTACGCGCTCGACCTGCGCAAGTACGGGAGGTCGCTGCGTCCGCACCAGACCCCGAACTTCGTCCGCAGCCTCAGCGAGTACTTCCCGGAGATCGACGAGGCGGTCCGGATCGTCCGGGAGGTGGACGGTCACGACACGCTGCTGCTGAACGGGCACTCCACCGGCGGGCTGATCGCCGCGCTGTGGGCCGACCGGGTGCGCGGGCAGGGCCTGGTCGACGGCCTGTTCCTGAACAGCCCGTGGTTCGACATCGCCGAGCCGTGGCCGCTGCGGAAGGCGGGCGCGGGCCTGGCCCGGATGCTCGGCGGACGGTTCCCGACCGCGAAGCTGCCCGCCGGGGTGTCCGACCTGTACCCGCGCAGCCTGCACCGCGACCACGACGGCGAGTGGGACTTCGACCTCGGCTGGAAGCCGCTGCTCGGCTTCCCGGTGCGGGCGGCCTGGCTGGACGCGATCCGCCGCGGCCAGCTCCGGTTGCACAAGGGCCTCGCGATCGACGTGCCGGTGCTGGTCATGGCGTCGGTGCGCAGCGTCCGGCCGAAGCCCGGAGCCCCCGACCTGACCAGCGCGGACGCCGTCCTGGACGTCCAGCACATGGCCCGCTACGCGCCCCGGCTCGGGCCGGTCGTCACGCTCGTCCGGATCGAGGGCGGCCTGCACGACCTGGTCCTGTCGGCCAAGCCCGTCCGCGACCAGGTGTTCGGCGAGCTGGGCCGCTGGATGCGCGGTTACCTGCCCGGCGAAGCCGTCACGGACGGCGACGTCAGCCCTTGATCTCCGGCGTCCAGGCCGTCCAGGGCGGGCGGCTCGTGCGCGACGCGGTAGAGGATCTCCAGGACGGCGCTTCCCGCGAACGGCGCGCTGCCCGTCCCGGCGTGGGCGACCACGCGGCCCTGTCCGTCCGACCAGGGGCGGGTCGGGTCAGATCCAGTCGCGGAGGGTCGCGCCGGCGAGGTCGACGACCGCGCCGACGCGGACGGCGATCTCCTTCGGCTCCCAGATGTCGGCGTGGGCGCAGCGCTCGAACGCGACGCGGGACGCGCCGGTGTAGAACGCGACGACCATCTCGGGACGGGGGTCGACGTCCGGGTCGACGCCCTCCCGGTCGGCGATGATCCTCGCGAGCCGGGTCTCGGTGCGCTTGTAGCGGGCCATCTGCGCGGCGTTCAGCGCGGGCTCGGCCTCCAGTACCCGGCGGACGCGGCGGAACCGCTCGGTCTCCTCGGGATCGCCTTCGGCGATCTTCTTCAGCACCAGGCGCAGCGTCCCGAGGAGCGCGGTGAACGGACGCTCGTCCGCCGGACGCTCCGCCAGCCGCTCGGCGAACCACTGGTCGTGCTCGCCGAGGAAGTCGGTGACCACGTCCTCCTTCGTCGCGAAGTACCGGAAGAACGTCCGCTGGGACACGTGCACGGCCGCGACGATCTCGTCCACCGTCGTCGCGTCGTAGCCCTGGGCGAGGAACAGCTCGAGCGCGGCGTCGATGAGCGCCGTCCGGGTCAGCCGCTTCTTGCGCTCGCGCAGCCCGCCGCCTCCGGACGGCGCGTCGGCCGGGGACGCGCCCTCGGACGGTGCGGAGCCCGGCGAACCGAGACCCGGACGATCCGGGACGTTCGGCGCGTTCGGTGCTTCTGGGGCGGACGACGACACGACGGGCTCCTTGGACGGCGGGGTGCGGAGCACGGGCCGGATGCTCCACCAGCCGGTCTACCACGGCGGCGGGCGTCTCGTCCGTTTCGGCGGTAACGCGGCGCCGCGCGGTGCGGCGACGTAAGCATGCCGTCACTCTCCGTTCCGAAGGACGCGGGTGTGCGCGGGGGAAGCGAAGAGGTATACCCGGTCCTCGGGATTTCCCTGCGGTGATTCTTTGCCGCGGGCCATCCTGTGGACGGCGGATCCATCCAGGGATGAGGCGGCTGATCGCGGTGTCTGTTGTCGGGGAGCGGGAAATCGCCGAGGTGCGCCGGCACCACCTGGCCGCCCTGGCCTACGAGGTCGAGGCCCGGGGCCTGCGCTGGCGGCTCGCCGGGCCGGACGAGATGGTGCTCGGCGTGGTCGGCCCCGTCAGCCGCCGCCAGATCATGGTCGTCGCGACCCCGGTCGGCACCGGCTGGTCCTACCTCTGGTCCGGCGGCGGCATGGCCGACGTGTCCCGGGTCTCCGGCGTCGCCGACCAGCTCGCCCGCCTCCTGACCTGACCCACCCCCACCCCGCCGACCCGGCCCGGCCCGGCCCGCCCCGCGCTGCCTTGCCCCACTTCCCGGCCAGCCTCGCCTCGTCCCGCGCTGCCTCGCCCGCCTCGTTCCGCCCGGCCCTGCGCTGACCTGCCCACCCCCGGCCAGCCCTGCCTCGTCCCGCGCTGCCTCGCCCCGCCTCGTTCCGCCTGGGCCTGCGCTGACCTGCTCCGCCTCGTCCGGTGGGCGTCCGTGGTTCGCCTTGTCGGGGTTCTTTGCGTGCTCTGACCTGGGGTTTCGATCGTCGTCCCGGTCTGTGGGACGACCCCGCCTTGCTGGGCCGGTGGCTCTTCCCTAGACTCGGATACGAACGTATGTTCGAGATAGTGGCCGCATGCCTTCCCCCGTGCGGTGAGCGTGAGGGGGAGGCGGATGACACGCGTGTTCGGCGATCCGGTCGAGGTCCGGGTGACCGGCGGGCGGCCGGCCGGATTCGCCTGGCGGGGGCGGCGGTACGCGGTGCGCCGCGTCCTGGAGCACTGGGTGACCACCCGCGACTGGTGGCGGGAGCGGGAGCCGGACGCCGACGAGCCGGGGGAGCGGGAGTACTGGCGGGTCGAGGCCGCCGCGAACGGCGGCGAGCCCGGGGTGTACGAGCTGCGGCACGACTCCACCACGGACGCCTGGACGCTCTCGCGGCTGTGGGACTGACGGGCCGCCATGCATCTCCACGTCGCGTCCGCCTACTCGATGCGGTTCGGCGCGGCCTCTCCGAAGGCGCTCGCCGACCGGGCCGCCGAGTTCGGCATGCGCACCCTCGCCCTGACCGACCGGGACGGCCTGTACGGCGCGGTCCGGCACGTCCGGGCCTGCGCCGAGGCCGGGATCGCCCCCGTCCTCGGCGCCGACCTCGCCCTGCTCCCCGCCGATCAGGCACGCCCCGGCGGCCCCGGCCTGGAACGCGTCGTCGTGCTGGCCGAGGGGAAGGCGGGCTGGACGTCGCTGTGCCGGCTGGTCACGGCCGCGCACGCGGCGGGCGAGCGCGGCCAGGCGCGGATCACACGCGCCATGGTCGCCGAGCACTCGGCCGGGTTGGTCGTGCTGCTCGGCCCGTCCTCCGATTTCGGACGGGCCGTGACGGAGCGTGAGCGTGGACGGGCGGTGGCGCTGCTCGACGCCTGGCGCGCGACAGGCGCCGAGGTCGCGGTCGAGATCGTCAACCACCATGGCCGAGGGGACGGCCCTCGCGCGGCGCGGATGCTCGCGCTCGCGCGCGAGGCGGGGGTCCCGGCCGTCCTCGGCAACGGCGTCCGCTACCTGGAGGGCGCGGACCATCCCGTCGCGCAGGTGCTGGACGTGGCGCGCAAACTCGTCCCGCTGCACCGCCGTCACCTGGACGACCAGACCGGCCACGCCTACCTGAAGTCGGAGGAGGAGATGCGCCGGTCGGCCGCGCTCGCCTGCGGCCTGGACGAGGCGGACGACCTGGTCGCGGCCACGAAACGGCTCGCCGAGCGGTGCGTCCTCGATCCGGGGCGCGACCTCGGCATGGGCCGGGCGCACCTGCCCGACACCGGGCCCGAGCCGCACGGCCAACTCCTCGCGCGATGCCTCCAGGGGCTCCGCGGGCGCGGCCTGGAGCGCCGCGAGGGCTACGAGGCGCGTCTCGCGCACGAGCTCGACATCATCGGGCGCAAGGGCTTCGCGTCCTACTTCCTGACCGTCGCGGACGCCGCCGCGCTCATCCGCGACCTGGGCATACGGTGCGCGATCCGCGGGTCCGGCGCGGGCAGCCTGGTGAACTTCCTGCTCGGCATCGGCGACCTGGACCCGCTCCGCCACGACCTGGTGATGGAGCGGTTCCTCGCCGACAGCCGTCCCGGCCTGCCCGACATCGACCTGGACGTGGAGTCCGCGCGGAGGCTGGAGGCGTACGAGGCGCTGTTCCACCGGTTCGGGACGGACGCGACGGCGTGCGTGTCGATGATGGAGACCTACCGGGCGCGCAGCGCGATCCGGGACGTCGGCGGCGCGATGGGCCTGCCGCCGCAGGAGATCGACGCGATCGCCAAGGCGTTCCCGCACATCCGGGCGCGGCAGATCCGGGCGGCGCTCACCGACCTGCCCGAGCTGCGCCGGTCGAACCTGAACAACGCGCAGCTCAACGTGATCTTCAGGATCGCCGAGCGGCTGGACGGCCTGCCCCGGCACATCGCGCTGCACCCGTGCGGCGTGATCCTGTCCAACCCGACGCTGCGCGACCGGACGCCCGTCGAGCAGAGCACGGCCGGGTTCCCGATGAGCCAGTTCGACAAGGACGACGTCGAGACGATGGGCCTGCTGAAGCTGGACGTCATCGGCGTCCGGATGCAGTCCTCGATGGCGCACACGGTCGCCGAGATCGAGCGGACGACCGGCGAGCGCCTCGACCTTGCGGCCGTCCCGCGCGCGGACGAGCCGACCTTCGAGATGATCCGGTCCGCGCGGACGCTCGGCTGCTTCCAGATCGAGTCGCCCGGCCAGCGCGAGCTGGTCGCCAAGCTGCTGCCGCGCACGGTCGACGACCTGGTCGTCGACATCTCCCTGTTCCGGCCGGGTCCGGTCGGCTCGGACATGGTCAACCCGTTCCTGGACGCCCGGCACGGACGCCGCCCGGCGGTCTTCCCGCACCCCGACCTGGAGCCGGTGCTGCGGGAGAGCCAGGGCATCGTCGTCTGGCACGAGCAGGTGCTGCGCGTCCTGGACGTCATGACCGGGTGCGGGCTCTCCGACGCCGAGGGCATGCGCCGCCGGATGTCCAGCGACGAGGGGCTGCAGGCGGTCGGGACGTGGTTCCGGGAACGCGCGCACGCGCGCGGGTACGACGGCCCGACCGTCGAGCGCGTCTGGCGGACGCTCGCGGCGTTCGGCGCGTTCGGGTTCTGCAAGGCGCACGCCGCGTCGTTCGCGCTGCCCACCTACCAGTCGGCGTGGCTGAAGCGGCACCACACGGCCGCGTTCTTCGCCGGGGTCCTCAGCCACGACCCCGGCATGTACCCGAAACGGGTCATCCTGGACGACGCGCGGCACTTCGGCGTGCCGATCCTGCCGCTGGACGTGAACCACTCGCAGGCGCTCTGGCGGGTCGAGGACGGCGGGATCCGGGTGGCGCTCGCCGAGGTCCGGGGGATCAGCGAGGTCGAGGTCGAGCGGATCGCCGGACGCCGCCCGTACGCGTCGCTCGGCGACTTCTGGCGGCGGGCGCACGCGTCCCGCCCGACCGTGGAGCGGCTCGTCCTCGCGGGCGCGTTCGACGCGCTGTACCGCGACACCCCGGTCGGACGCCGCGACCTGCTGTGCCGCGTCGGGGCGCTCGACCGGGCCTCGTCGGTGCGGCCGTCCGCCGGGCTCGTCGCCGGGCAGTTGCCGCTCGGGGACGACCTCGCGACGCCCGAGCCGGGGATGCTGGAGGACGTCCCGCTGGGCGAGCTGCCGCCGATGGCGCCGTCGGAGATCGTGGAGGCCGAGCTCGACATCCTCGGCATGGACGTCAGCCGCCACGTGATCAGCTTCTACGGCGACCTGCTGCGCGCGCTCGGCGTCGTCCCGGCCCGCGACCTGCCCGACCGCGGGAAGGGCGAGGAGGTGCTGGTCGCGGGGGTGAAGGTGGCGACGCAGACCCCGGCCGTCCGGTCCGGGCAGCGGGTGATCTTCGCGACCCTGGACGACGCGACCGGCCCGGTCGACCTGACCTTCTTCGAGTCCGTCCAGGACCGCTGCGCCGCGACGGTGTTCGGGTCGTGGCTGCTGCTCGCGCGCGGGCGCGTCCACAAGCCGGGCTTCCGGGCCGCGTCCCTGACCGCGTCCGAGTGCTGGGACCTCGGCGTCCTGGATGAGGCGTGGCGCGAGGGCGGCATCGGGGCCGTCCGGCGGATCATGGCCGCGTCCGGGCCGTCCTCCGGCGGACGGCCCATCGGCCGCCGGACGACCTACAGCTCCGGCTTCGCCGTCAGCCCGTACGCCGACGTCGGCCACGCGGGCCCGCAGGTCCGGCGCGGGCCGCCCGCCCGGCTCTGGCACGCCAGCCAGGGCAGCTCCGGCCCAACGGATCCCTGAACCGGCCCCTGACCGGCACTAGTCGGGGCGGGAGATCTGGAGGCGGGTGACCTGGTAGACGACGGTCATCGCGAGGGTCGCGGCGAGGGACTGGAGGGCCGCCGCGGCCACGCCCACGTGGACGGTCAGGCGGGCGTCGGCGAGGGAGTCGGCCCCGCCCCGCGCGAAGGAGCGGGACAGCAGCAGCGTGAGCAGGACGCTCAGCCACCACGCGGTGATCAGGCCCCCGGCGACGTGCCGCTGCGACATCCGGTAGCGGCCGGTCGTGACCCACACGTCGTACAGCAGGCGCGGCGGCACCCACAGGTTGGCGACCGGAACGATCCAGCCGAGCACCACCCAGCCCCGGCGGTGCCGGTGCGGGCCGGGGGACTGGGTGTAGGCCCGCCACAGCCAGGAGACGAACATCACCCCGGTGACCCCGGCGAGCACCGCGCAGATGACGAACAGGTCGGCGAACGGGACGAGGGAGTGCCGGGTCGAGGCCGGGTCGTAGCCGTCCTGGGTGGCCGTCCGCAGCGGATGCTCCATCCGGAGCAGGCTGATCCCGGCGCCCAGGGCGAGGAACGCGTGGAAGCCCAGCAGCATGAACACCGCGACCCCGACGGCGCGGAAGTCCCTGCGCCTGGCCCACGCTCCGCAGGCCGGACAGCGCGCGACGTCCGCCGGGACGATGTCGCCGCACAGCGCACACGGCATGGGGGACACCTCCGAGGACTTACTCGTCCATTGCCTCGGATACTACGTACCTTTGCCTCATACCGCGCGCCGGGCCGGAACGCCGCAGGTGACAATTACGGACGTCCTCAGAGGGCGCCCGCAGCGGACGCCGTCAGAGGAGGGCGCGGGTGACGGCGTAGGCGGCGGCGAAGGTCAGCACGAGCCAGAGGACGGCCGTCCAGACGGCGGACGGCCCGCCGCGCAGGAGCCGTTCGGGGCGTCCGCCGGTGGCGGCGATCAGCGTCCACCACTGGACGGCCATGAAGACCGTCGCGTGCAGCGAGCCGTAGCCGACGAAGGCGAAGCCGAGCACCAGCGTCGGCGGGGTGATCACGTGCAGGAAGGCCGCCGACCCGTCCGCCCCCGACCTGCGGAGCATGGCGAGCAGCGCGCCCCAGCCGACGGCGGCGACGATCCACACGGTGAACAGCGGCCAGGAGGCTCCGCCGATGGTCCCGGCCGCCATCAGCCGCGCATCAGGCCGGACTCCCAGGCCCAGGCGGCGATCCCGGTGCGGTTACGGGTGCCGAGCTTGCGCTGGACGCTGCCCAGGTGCGTCTTCACCGTGGACAGCGAGACGAACAGCTCGGCGGCGATCTCCTCGTTGGTGCGCCCGCGCGCGACCAGCCGGACCACGTCCAGCTCCCGCCCGGTGAGCGGCTCGGGCAGCCGGGGCGGCTCCGGCCTGGGCGCGGACAGGTTCGCCAGCAGCCGGACGGTCACCGACGGCGACACCAGCGCCTCGCCGTTCGCCGCCGCCCGCACCGCCTCCACCAGCAGCGCCGGGCCGCTGTCCTTGAGCAGGAACCCGGCCGCGCCGCCGCGCAGCGCCCGGTAGACGTACTCGTCCATGTCGAAGGTGGTGACGATCACGACGCGCAGCGGGTCCGGCACGTTCGGGCCGGCGAGCAGGCGGGTCGCCTCCAGGCCGTCCATGTGCGGCATCCGGATGTCGAACAGGCACACGTCGGGACGGAGCCGGCGGGCCAGCTCCACGGCCGCCGCGCCGTCGGCGGCCTCCCCGACCACCTCCATGTCGCCCTGCGAGTCGATGATCATCCGGAAGCCGGTGCGGACCATCTCCTGGTCGTCGGCGATCAGTACGCGGATCGTCACGGGTGGGATTCTCTCAGTTCTCCGAAACCGGGATCACCACGACGCTACGCCCCGTCCGGGACGGGGATCACGGCGACGACCTCCCAGCCGCCCTCGGGCCGGGGCCCGGCGGTGAGGCGGCCGTCCACGGCGTCCACGCGCTCGGCCAGCCCGGCGAGCCCGAACCCGCCGGACGGCAGCCGCCGCCCGCGCCCCTGCCCGTCGTCCCGGACGGCCACCTCGACCGAGCCGTCCCCGAGCCGCGCCACCGACACCCGCACGACCGACGCGTCCGCGGCGTGCTTGCGGGCGTTGGTCAGCGCCTCCTGGACGACCCGGTGCACCGAGGTGACCACCTCGGGCGGCAGTTCGCCCAGGTCGTCGGCCAGGGCGAGGGTCGCGGGCGGGGTGTCGCCGAAGCCGTCCACCAGGTCGGCGATCTGCGTCAGATCCCCCACCGGACGCGTCGCCCCGCCCTCGGACGCGCCGCCCGGACGGGTGGCGTCCTGCGCGTCCCGGAGCAGGCCGACCATGCGCCGCATCGACGTCAGCGCCTCGGTGCCCGCCTTCTCGATCTGCCCGAACATCCTGTCCAGCTGCTCGGGGGACTGCGCCGCCGCCCCCGAGGACGCGGCGAACCGCGCCGCCTGCGCCTGGACGACGATCCCGGTCACGTGGTGGGCGACGAAGTCGTGCAGGTCGCGGGCCAGTTCCAGGCGCTCGTCCCGGCGCGCGTCCGACAGCGACCGGCGGCGGCGCGCGTCCAGCGCCCGCAGGTACAGGCCCGCGCCGATCGCGACCGCGACCAGCACCGCCATCGGCCCGGCGAGGCCGAGCAGCAGCATCGACGAGCCGCGCAGCGGGAGCACCACGACCGGGACGCCGACCAGCGCCGTCATCGCGACCAGCCGGTTCTGCGGGGCCGTCCAGGCCATCCGGGAGACCAGCACCAGCAGCCCGGTCACCTCGACGACCCCCGCCTGGTCCTGGATGCTCGGGTCGAGCGCCGCGACCGCCCAGGTCAGCAGGAGGGACGCGAACGCGCTCGCCGCCGCCCACCGCTCCAGGCCGCGCCGGGTCAGGCAGGCGTAGGCGACGAGCGCCGCGACGAGGATCCCGGCCAGGTCCCACGGGCTCCGGCGGTGGTAGGTCCCCGCCAGGCAGAGCAGCAGGTAGAGCGCGGCGCAGCCCCAGGCCATCAGCCGGAACAGGCAGCCGCCCACCGACTGCACCCGGGCCAGCCGGTCCGGCTGCCGGGGCTCCGGTTCGGGCCCCTTGTTCGGAGTCCCGTACGGCGTCCCCGGCACGCCCCCCGTCGCGTTCATGGAAACCGAGGCTACGGCTTGGGGGCTATGCCCGGATCGACCATTCGGCTGATGCCCGGCCTCCGAGGACCGATCCTGCGTCCGATGTGCCGGACCAGGGCGCTCGCGAACCATGGGGGCATGGACTTCAACGGCCTCTCCCTCGTCTACATCCCCGTCGCTGTCGCGTTCGTCACGTTCGTCATCTACGGCGGGCTGGTCATGCCCGCCAAGGAGATGCGCGACTCGCTCTCCCCCCGCCACCGCCGCCCGCGCGGCCCGGACGGCCGGACGGACCCGATCGGCCTCCGCGCCGACCACCCCGAGCCCACCGGCCGCCCCGAGCCCATCGACCGCCCCGAGGCCATCGACCGTCCCGAGATCATCGACCGCACCGACCGGAAGGCCGCCGCGTGAACGTCCCCGCCCCACCCGTCCTGAGCGGGACCGGACTGGCCAAGGCGTTCGGCCCGACCGTCGCGCTCGGCGGCGTCGACCTCGCGGTCGGCCGCGCCGAGGCCGTCGCGATCATGGGCCCGTCCGGGTCCGGCAAGTCCACCCTGCTGCACTGCCTGGCCGGGATCATGCGCCCGGACCGGGGCGAGGTGCGGCTGCTCGGCGACCGGATCGACGACCTCGGCGAGCGCCGCCGCAGCGCCCTGCGCCGCACCCGGTTCGGATTCGTGTTCCAGTTCGGGCAGCTGCTCTCCGAGCTGCCTGCGGACGAGAACGTGGCGCTGCCGCTGATGCTCGGCGGCACCGGACGCCACGAGGCCGTGCGGGCGGCCCGCGCCTGGTTCGGGCCGCTCGGCCTGGCCGGGCTGGAGGGCCGCCGTCCCGGCGAGCTGTCCGGAGGGCAGGCGCAGCGCGTCGCCATCGCCCGGGCCCTGGTGACCGAGCCCGCCGTGGTCTTCGCGGACGAGCCGACCGGCGCCCTCGACCAGGCCACCGGCCACGACACGATGCGCCTGCTCGTGGAGGCCACCCGGCACAACGGCGCGTCCCTCGTCGTCGTCACCCACGACCCCGGCGTCGCCGCCTGGTGCGACCGCACCGTCGAGGTCCGTGACGGCCGCCTCCTCACCCCGTCCCAGCCCACGTCCGCGCCCCCGCCCCCATCGGCGCCCCAACCGTCCTCCGCACCCCCGCCCCCATCGGCGCCCCAACCGTCCTCCGCACCCCAGACTCCGTTTCCGTTCTCGTCCCGCGGAGCCGCGTGATGCGCACGACGCTCGACCTCTCCTGGCGGCTGCTGCGCGGCGGCGGACGCCGGGGACTGCTCGGTTCCCTGCTCACCCTCGCCGCCGTCACCGTCTCGACCGGCCTGCTGCTGTTCGCGGTCGGCGCGAACCACGCCTTCGCCGCCCGGTCCGCGGCCGACGCGTGGCGGCACCCGGCCCGGGCGCACGGCACGCCGACCGCGATCGAGGCGCTGACCACCGACTACGTGCGTGGGAAGCCCGTCACCGTGGTCGAGCTGGCCGCGCTGTCCGGGGACGCGCCCGTCCCGCCCGGGATGAGGGCCTTCCCGAAGCCCGGTGAGGTCTGGACGTC
Organism: Actinomadura oligospora ATCC 43269; assembly: GCF_000518265.1. Lineage (GTDB taxonomy): Bacteria > Actinomycetota > Actinomycetes > Streptosporangiales > Streptosporangiaceae > Spirillospora > Spirillospora oligospora. Next base: position 931,635 of record NZ_KI912410.1, read on the forward strand.
CCCGGCGCTAGCCGACCTCATGCGGACGCTGCCCGCCGACCGGCTCTCCCGGCGTTTCCCGGCCCACGCGCCCACCGGGACGCTCGGCCGCGCCGCCGTCGCCCACCCCGGCGAACTCGTCGCCGTCGTCGGGCGCGCCGCGTCCGACCCGTCGATGACGGCCGTCCGCGCGGACACGTCGGCCGTCGACGACGTCGCGTCGCCGACCCGCATCGACCGTTACGCGGCGGCGTCGGACTCCTCCAACGCGTTCCTCTACCAGGTGCTCGCCGCCATCGCGTCGGTGCTCATGGTCGTCCCGCTGCTGGTGTTCGGCGGGGCCGCCGCCCGGCTCACCGTCGCCCGCCGCGACCAGCGGCTCGCCGCGCTCCGGCTGGTCGGCGCGACGCCCGGGCAGGTCGTCGCGGTCACCACCGCCGAGGCCGTGCTGACCGCCGCCGCCGGAGCCGTCCTCGGGACGGCCCTGTTCGGCGCCGCGCTGCCCGCCCTCACCCGGATCCGCATCGCGGGCGGCACGTGGTACGCCTCCGACCTGTGGCCCGGCGTCTGGACGCCGTTCGTCCTGCTCGCCGTGCCCGTCCTGGTCGGGATCAGCGCCGTCGTCGGGCTGCGTCGCGTCGTGGTCGGCCCGCTCGGCGTCGCCCGCCGCGAGACGCCGCCCGCGCTCCGCGCCGTCCGGCCGCTGGTCTTCCTCGCGATCGTGGTCGTCTTCGGCCTGATGGCCGGGACCCTGACGTCCCTCGGCCGGGCGGGCCTGGTGATCCTGCTGGTCTTCCTGGCCCTGGCCTTCCTCGGCATCAACCTGGTCGGCCCGTGGATCGTCGCGCTCATCGGGCGGATCGCCGCCGGGACCGCCCGCGGCCCCGCCCGCCTGCTCGCCGGACGCCGCCTCATGGACGACCCGCGCTCGGCCTGGCGCACCGTCGCGGGCATCGCCCTCACCGGCTTCGTCGCGGGCTTCCTCGCCCTGCTGAACCCGTCGGCGGGCGCGCTCCGGCACGAGTCGGCCGACCGCCTGGAGATCTCCGTGCCCGCCGCGTCCGCCGAGAGACTCGCGTCCGCCGCCCGCGACCGCCTGCGCGGCCTCCCGGCCAAGGTCACCATCGACCACCGGAAGGACGCCCCGCGGCAGAACGCCAGCCCGCAGGGCACGCGCCAGAAGGACTCCACGACCCTCCAGGCCACCGTGGACGGCGGCCAGGACAACGTCGACCGCGCCCGGACGGCCCTCACCGGCCTCGTCCCCGGCCACACCGCCACCACCGAGGCGGACGCCGCCGTCGCGTCCGGCAACCTCCTGGCCGACCTGCGGACCGGCGCGCTGACCGTCCTCGGCGTCTCGTTCCTCATCGCGATCACCAGCGCGGGCATCACCGGCGCGTCCGCGGTCCTGGACCGCCGCCAGACCTACGCCATGCTGCGCCTGGCGGGCACCCCGCTGGCGGTCCTCGACAAGGCCCGCCGCCAGGAGACCCTGATCCCGCTCCTGGTCATGGGCGGCGGCTCGGTGCTGACCGGCCTGTTCTTCGCCGCGCCCTTCGCCATGGGCCTCGGGACCTCCGGGGCCGTCACCCTGGCGGGCTTCCTCGTCCTCGGCTTCGGCGGCGTCCTCGCCGCGAGCGCCCTGAGCCGTCCGCTGCTCCGCGCGGTGACGACCGACCCGGCCCCGCGTCCGGACTGACGGGCCGCGCCGTGGCCGACATCGGCGGACGGTGAACCAGGGCGGGCGGACCGGCGTCCTCCCCTGACACGCCCGCACCGAGGAAGTGGTCCATGCGCAAGAGCCTCACCGGTGTCCTGCTCTCCGCCGTCCTGCTGACCGGCTGCAACGCGGTTCCCGAACCGAAGGCGGCGGTCATCCCGACCAACAGCCCGTCCGCCACCTCGCCGACCGGATCCCCGAGCAGGACGGTCACGACGACGCCCCCGCGCAAGCGGCCGTCGTCACCGCCGACGCCGCGCCCGTCCACGTCGCCGGTCCACCGCCCGAAGCCGTCCACGCCGAGTCCGCAGAGGCCGAGCGCCAAGCCGAAGACGCCGCGGTTCCCGTCTGGCGCGACGGCGATCTGCCGGGACGGGACGTTCTCCTTCTCGCAGCATCGGCGCGGCACCTGCTCGCACCACGGAGGCGTGGCCCGCTGGCTCTGACCGCCCCTGCTCCGGTCCCCCGGAAATGTCGTAGGCGGTGCCTAGAGTTTGCCTTGTGACGTGGGGGAACACCCCGAGCCGGACGGTTCGGCGGTGGCATGGAAAGGGGTCGTTGTGGGCTACGTGAACGGGTTTTCCCGGCACCTTTCCCGGGCCAGCCTGACCGGCCCGGCCGAGCGGACGATCGTCGAACCGTGGCTCAGCGAGCTGACCCGCCTTCCGCTCAACGCCTACGCCGACGAGCCGGTCGACGGCCAGGTCGTGACGCTGAGGCGAGCCCCCCAGCTCGTCGGCCAGCCCGTCGGGCGCCCCGAGGGGCTGGCCGTCGCCTGATCCGTCCTCCGGCCGCTGTCCCGGCCCCGGCCGGGTCACAGCGTGGCGGACCCGCCCAGGGTGAGCAGGGTCAGCCGGTCGGTGAGGCCCGCCTCGGCGAACGCCTTGGTGAGCAGGTCGCCTCCCTCGGTGAAGTGGGCCCAGCCCTCGAAGTGCAGCGGGACGGTGTGGCGCGCGTCGAGGATCCGGGTCGCCTCGGCCGCGCCCGCGCTGTCCAGGGTCAGCAGCGCGCCGTCCAGCAGGATCGTCCGGGCCGCGCCCGCGAACAGCAGCGCCACGTCGATGACGGGGAACCGCTCCTTGATCTCGCGGACGACGTCCAGCGAGGCGTTGTCGCCGCTGACATACACGGTCGGCAGGTCGTCCGCGGTCAGGACGAAGCCCGCGACCTCACCGGTGACGGCCTCCGCGCCCTCCGGGCCGTGCAGCGCGGGGACGCGGGTGACCCGCAGCGTCCCGCCGTCCGGACGGGCGATGTCGTGGTGCTCCCAGAGGCCGAGCGCCGTCGAGCCCGGGACGCGCGCGGCGCTCGACGCGTTCGTCAGGACGAGCGGCACCCTCGGCAGGAACGCGCGGCCCGACTCGTCCAGGTTGTCGGGGTGCTGCTCGTGTGACAGCAGGACGGCGTCGATCCGGCCGACCTCGTCGGTGGTGAGGGCCGTCGGGCCGGTCTTGGTCACCTTGCGGTTGCCGGGGAGGACGTAGTCGCGCGGCTCGTCGAACGCCGGGTCGGTGAGCATCCGCAGGCCGCCGAGCTCGAGAAGGGAGGTGGGGCCGCCGAGGGCCGTGATGGTGATCGTCATGGCACCGATCCTGCCGCCCGGACGGGTCCGGGAGTGAGTGGCGAGAAAGCCACCGTGCGATAGATTCCAGCCATGCGTGATCCCCGGACGGTCGCGGTGCTCCTGTTCGACCGCGTCCCGATGTTCGAGACGAGCGTGCCGCTCAGCGTCTTCGGCAGCGACCCGCGCGGCGCGACGCCGTTCGAGGTGCGCGCCGTCGCGGCCGAGCCCGGCCCGATCCGGATGGAGGCGGGCCTGGTCCTGCACGCGCCCCCCGGCCTCGACGCGCTGGACGACGCGGGCCTCGTCGTCGTCCCGAGCTGGCGCTTCGGGGAAGAGGAGCCGCCCGAGGCCGCGCTCGACGCCCTGCGCGCCGCGCACGCCGACGGCGCGACCGTCGTCGGCCTGTGCCGGGGCGCGTTCGTCCTGGCCGCGGCGGGCCTGCTCGACGGGCTCCGCGCGACCACGCACTGGAGGTACGCGCCCGCGCTCGCCGAGCGCTACCCGAAGGTCCGCGTCGACCCGGCCGTCCTGTACGTGGACGAGGGGTCGATCGTCACCTCGGCGGGCACGGCCGCGGGGATCGACGCGTGCCTCCACCTCGTCCGGCGGGAAGCGGGGGCACGGGCGGCGGCGTCGATCGCGCGCCGGATGGTCGTCCCGCCGCAGCGGTCGGGCGGGCAGGCGCAGTACATCGAGCGTCCGATCCCCGAGCCCGGCATGGACGACCCGCTGGCGCCCGTCCTGGAGCACGCCGTACGGAACCTGCACGACCCGGCCCTGGACGTCGACGCCCTCGCCCACCGCGCGCACATGAGCCGACGCAGCTTCGACCGCCGGTTCCGCGAGGCGACGGGCACCTCACCCCTGCAGTGGCTGCTGTCCCAGCGCGTCCTGCACGCGCAGCGGCTCCTGGAGAGCACCGACCTGCCGATCGACTCGATCGCCCGGCAGGTCGGTTTCGCCAACGGGGTCGCGCTGCGCCCGCACTTCCGCAAGGTGGTCGGTGTCGCGCCACAGCCGTACCGCGACACCTTCCAGCCCGCCTGACCGGCCCGTCACAGGCCGGTCGCCCAGAACTCCCAGCCGCCTAGAACTCCCGGCCGCCTAGAACTTCTTGGCGCCGATGCTCGCCATGATCTCGGGCCACGTCTTGTGCATCTCGGCCTTCCAGTACGGCCAGCTGTGCGAGCCCGCGCCGTAGAAGTCGGTCTTGACCGGCACGTCCGCGGCCTTCGCGGCCGTGACGAAGTCGCCGGTGGCGCGCAGCACCTGGCTCTCGCTGAGGTAGCCGATGTCCCAGGGGCTCTTGCCGGGCTTGTCGAGCGGGCCCTCCTTGCCGTTCCCGGACGACACGAACAGCTTCGTCCCGCGCAGCTTCTTCGCCAGGGTCGCCGGGTCGTGCGCGGCCCAGTTCGCGCGCGCCGTGAACGGGTCGCCCCAGATGTCCATGGGGTTGGTGCCCGGCCGCATGTTGATGTAGAGCAGCAGCGCCGGGATGCCGGGCGACAGCATCGACAGCACACCGCTGTAGGACGCCGCGTACCTGTACATCCCGGGGTGCCGCGCCGCGTAGGTGACCGCGCCCTGCGCCCCGGACGAGATGCCCATGATGGCCCGCGTCGTCCCGGCGTGCAGGTTGCGCTCGACGAGCTGGCGGACCTCGGCGGTGTGGAAGGTCTCCCAGCGCGGGGTGCCGCCGCGTCCGCCGTTGTACCAGTCGGTGTAGGAGCCGTTCGAGCCCTCGGGCATCACGACGATCGTGTTCCACTGGCGGGCGACCGTCGCGATGTCGGTGCTGCGCGTCCAGGACACGTAGGTGTCGTTGCCGCCGTGCAGCGCGTACAGGGTCGGCCAGGTCTGTGTGGTCTTGGCCTTCCAGCCGCGCGGCACCAGCACCCGGACGTAGCGGCTCGTCCCCAGGGCGGGGGACTTCACGCTCAGGTCGACCTGGTACTTGCCCGACCACTTGGCGCGGGTGACGACCGCGCCGTCGTCGGCGGCGGCCCAGCCCTTCAGGCCTCCGCCGCCGCTCGGCGGGGTGCTCGGCGGGTTGGTGGGCACCTGGGTCGGGACGGGCGCGGTCGTCGGCTGCGCGGTGGGCAGCTTGGAGATCCTGCCCTGCGCCGGGGACGGCGCGGGCGGAGTCTGCTTGACCGGCTTCGGGTCGGACGCGGAGGCCTGCGCGCCCAGGGGGGCGGTCCCGGCCGCGGGCTGCTGCCCGCCGGACCCGTCCCACGGGATCAGCACGAGAGCGGTCGGCACGGCGGCGACGACGGCCACCGCGCCCACGGCAAGTTTGCGTTCGGTCTTCTTGCGCACGTTCGCCCCTTCAGTCGCGAACGTCACGGTAGTGAAAGATGATCGCGTTCGGTGGATTTATCAGCAAACGTTAGGTTTCTGGGATCTCATTCTCCGAGACGTGTTTCTCAATCCCTGAGAACCGTGGCAGGGTCGTGGCACAGCGCAGACCGGCCGATCCCACGAGAGGTGATCCGGATGACCGTCTACACGCACGGCCACCACCCGACCGTCCTCAGCTCCCACACCTGGCGCACCATCGAGAACAGCGCCGCCTACCTGGCCGGACACCTGCGCGAGGGCCTCACGCTCCTGGACGTCGGATGCGGCCCCGGGACGATCAGCACCGAGTTCGCCGAACGCCTCGCCCCCGGACGCGTCGTCGCCGTGGACGCCGCCGAGACCGTCCTGGAGCAGGCCCGGGCGCACGCGGCCGGTCGTGGACGCGACAACATCGAGTTCGCGGTGGCCGACGTCCACGACCTGGCCTTCCCGGACGACACGTTCGACATCGTCCACGCGCACCAGGTGCTCCAGCACATCGCCGAACCCGTCCGGGCGCTGTCGGAGATGCGGCGCGTGTGCAAGCCGGGCGGCGTCGTGGCCGCCCGCGAGGCCGACTTCGGCGGCTTCACCTGGTACCCGGAGCCGCCCGCCATGGCCGACTGGCTGCCCGTCTACTCCAAGGTCGCGCGCGGCAACGGCGGCGAGCCCGAAGCCGGACGCCGCCTCGTCTCCTGGGCGCGCGAAGCGGGCTTCACCGACATCACGTTCACCTCGTCCGCGTGGGCCTTCGCGACCCCGGAAGAGCGCGAGTGGTGGAGCGGATCGTGGGGCGGACGCATGCTCCACTCGACCCTCGCGGACACGGCCGTCGAGAAGGGCCACGCGACCCGCGAGGACCTGGAACGCATCCACCAGGGCTGGCAGGAGTGGGCCGCCGCGCCCGACGGGACCTTCACCGCCCAGCACGGCGAGATCCTCTGCCGCACCTGACATGCGAACCCGACCGGCCCACACGGGCCGGTCGGGTCAGTGCAGGTCAGATCAGAACGGGTCGGTCAGCTCGCCGAGCTTGTCGGTGAGCTGCATGTTGTGCGAGTAGTCGACCGGGACGGTCACGACCGACACGCCCTCGTCGGCGAGCGCCTTCCGCAGTGTCGGGAGCAGCTCGTCCGCGGAGTTCACGCGGTACCCGTGCGCGCCGAAGCTCTCCGCGTAGGCGACGAAGTCGGGGTTGCCGAACTTGATGTTCGAGCTGCGCCCCATCTCCAGGTCCATCTTCCACTCGATCAGCCCGTACGCGTCGTCCTCCCAGATGAGGACGGTGATCGGGATGTTCTCACGGACGGCGGTCTCCAGTTCCTGCGAGTTCATCAGGAACGCGCCGTCGCCGGTCGCGGCGAGCACCCTGCGCTCCGGGTGCGCGAGCTTGGCCGCGAGCGCGCCCGGCACCGAGAAGCCCATGGACGACAGCCCGTTCGACACCAGCAGCGTGTTCGGCTCGTAGGTCGGGTACATCCGGGCCATCCACATCTTCACCGCGCCGGTGTCGGCCAGCACGATGTCCTCGCGGCCCATCGCCTCGCGGACGTCGGCGACGATGCGGCGCGGGGACAGCGGGAAACCGTCCTCGGAGCGGCCCTGGGCCAGCTCGTCGCGCATCAGCTCGCGGATCCGGCGGCCGGTCCCGTTCACGTCCCAGCGGCGGTGCACGGCGTCGCCGAGCGCGCGCAGCGAGCGCGAGATGTCGCCCTGGATGCCGACCTCGACCGGGTAGTGGTCGTCCACCTCGGCGGGCATCGCGTGGATGTGGATGATCTTCTTGTCGGCGTTCGGGTTGACCTTGACCGGGTCGAACTCCTGCAGCTCGTAGCCGACCGCGATCAGCACGTCCGCCTCGTCGAACCCGAAGTTCACGTAGTCGTGCCGCATGAACCCGACCGCGCCGAGCGCGTTGCGGTGGTCGTCGGGGAAGACGCCCTTGCCGTTGAACGTCGTCGCGACCGGCAGCCCGAGCTTCTCGGAGAAGTGGACGAGCGCCTCGCTCGCGTGCGCGCGCGTCGCGCCGTGCCCGGCGAGGACGACCGGCTGCTTCGCCATCGCGAGCACGTCGGCGGCCCGCGCGATCTGCGCCGCGGACGGCTCCTGCGGCTGGACGACGTTGACGGGCAGCGGCTTCAGGTCCACCGAGACCGACGCCGACTCCACGTCCTCCGGGATCGCCAGGTACACCGCGCCCGGACGCTCGGTCTGCGCGGTCTTGAACGCCTTGCGGACGATCTCCGGCAGCGCCTCGGGCGTCGGCACCAGCTCGGACCACTTGGTGATCGGCCGGAACAGCGACACCAGGTCGACGATCTGGTGCGACTCCTTGTAGATCCGGTCCAGCCCGACCTGCGCGGAGATCGCCACGACCGGGGTCGAGTTGGTCTGCGCGTCGGCGACGCCGAGCTGGAGGTTGATCGCGCCGGGCCCGAGCGTCGCGGACGCGACCCCGGCCCTGCCGGTCAGCCGCCCGTAGATCTCCGCCATGAACGCCGCGCCCTGCTCGTGGCGGACCAGGACGTAGCGGATGGACGAGTCGTCCAATGCCTGGACGAAGTGGATGTTCTCCTCACCCGGGATGCCGAAGACGTACTCGACGCCCTCGGCCTCCAGGGTGCGGACCAGGAGTTTCGCTGCGTCCGCCTGCGTGGACATCGCCTGTCCTTCTTCCTCGGTGAGGTCGGGTGGTGCTGTGGGGTGTTGTTGTGGGGTGCTGCCTGGAGAGCATCCTTCACCCCCCGGCGCATTTCCCGCTGTGGCCAACCTCACCCCGAGCGTGTCGCTCCGCTCAGCCGAGCACCAGGTCACGGACGGCGCGCAGCGTCGGCTCGTCCCGGACGCCCGCGACGAGGAGCGTCGTGACGGGGCTGTTCCGCCACAGCTCGAGCCGCTCCTTGATCCGCCCGATCGGGCCGAGCAGCGAGATCGAGTCGGCCAGCTCGTCCGGGACGGCCCGGACCGCCTCGTCCCGCCGTCCGGCGAGGAACAGCTCCTGCACGCGCGCGGCCTGCTCGGCGTACCCGAGGCGGCCGATCAGGTCGAGGTGGAAGTTGCGGTCCTTCGCGCCCATCCCGCCGATGTAGAACGCGAGCGGGATCTTGGCGAACTCCAGCGCGGACGCCAGGTCGTCGGTGACGATCGTGGTCACGGTCGCGGCGATCTCGAAGTCCGCCGGACGGCCCGCCAGGGACGCGCCGAACAGCGCGTCGATCTGCGCCGGGTCCACGAAAAGCGGCAGCCACCCCTGCGTGCGCTCGGCGGCGAGCGCGATGTTCTTCGGCCCCTCCGCGCCGAGGTACACCGGGATCTCCGGACGCACCGGATGCACGATCGACTTCAGCGGCTTGCCCAGGCCCGTCCCGCCCGGGTAGGGGAGCGGATAGTGCGGGCCGTCGTTGGTGACGGGCTCCTCCCGCCGCCACACCCGCCGCATGACCTCCAGGTACTCCCGCGTGCGCGCGAGCGGCCTGGGGAACGGCACCCCGTACCAGCCCTCCACGACCTGCGGACCGGACGCGCCGATGCCGAGGATCATCCGTCCGCCGGACAGGGCGTCCAGGGTGAGGGCGTGCATGGCGGTCGCGGCGGGCGTGCGCGCGGACATCTGCGCGACGGCGGTCCCGAGCCTGATCCGGGACGTGCGGGCCGCGTACCAGGCGAGCGGGGTGAACGCGTCCGATCCGTACGCCTCGGCGGTGAAGACCGCGTGGTACCCGAGCCGTTCGGCGGCGAGCACGGTCTCGGTCTGGTCGTCCGGGTCGCGCTGCCAGTAGCCGACGTTGATCCCGAGCTTCAGGTCGGCAGAGGTCACGGTGGCACCTTCCGTAGGGGGAACGCCCGCAGGGGAACACCCGTGGGGGGACACCGCGATGCTAGAACACGTTCTACTTTTCTCGGAAGGGCCGGCGGGCCGCGCGCGGAGCGGCGCCGCCGGGAGTCGGGGACGAGGGGCCGGAGCCTGCGGGAGTCGGGACGCCGGAGCCGGAGGCCGCGGACGTCAGGAGCGAACACGGATCAGGAGCGAACACGGATCAGAAGCGAACAGGGATCGGGGGGCGCACGACGATCAGGAATGACGCGAAACGCGGGGGAACGTGCGACGTACGGGGGGAACGCTGGACGAACAGATGAACAGTCGAACTGAGGTGGTGCGGGACGGGCGGAGGGCGTGCTGGTCAGAGGCGGGCGACGCTGTCGAGCATCGCGCGCCACTCGCCGGACGCGAGCAGCAGCGCGGGGCCGCGCGGGTCCTTGGAGTCGCGCACCGCGCGGCGCGCGCCGGACAGGGCGGCGACCTCGACGCACTGGTCGCCGCTGCCGCTGTGGGACGACTTGGTCCACAGCGCGGTGTCGAGCTCGCGAGCGGGCGAGCGGTCGAGCGAGCGGCCCGTGGGACCACCCGGGCCGCGGTCGATCGGGCCGTCGAACTCGTCTGCGGGGCATGGGTTCACGAAGCTCTCCTTGCTGAGTCGGCGACGAGTCGCGCGGACTCCTCCGGAGGGAGGGCCGCCTCGGCGATCCGCTGGAAGCGTTCCCCGTGACTGGCTATTTCCGCGATGCTTTCGACATAAACGTCGCCCATCGTGCCCTCCACGTAGGCGATATCGGGGTCCGCGGGGTCCGGGAACGACAGGATTGTGAAGCGGCCGTCGAGTCCGGCGTGCTCACGCACGGTGAACGGAAGGATCTGGACAGTGATCCGGTCGCGCTCGGCCAGCCGGGCCAGATGCCGCAACTGCTCCGCGAGCACCTCCCGTCCGCCGATCGGGCGGTGCAGGACCGCCTCGTCCACGACCATGTGCACGCGCGGCGCCTCCGCCTGGTCCAGCAGCGCCTGCCGGGTGCGGCGCGCGGCGAGCCGCCGCTCCACGTCCTCGGGGTTGGGCAGCATGCGGCCGGCCGTGATGACGGCCCGCGCGTAGTCCTCGGTCTGGAGCAGCCCGTGGACGAGCTGCGGGTCCCAGGTCCGGATCAGCGACGCCTCGTGCTCCATCGCGACGTAGCTGCCGGTGAACACGTCGGAGTAGGCCGTCCACCAGCCGCGCCGCTGCGCCGCGTTCGCCAGGTTGGACAGCGCGTCGCGCTCGGGGCTCGGCACGCCGTACAGGTCGAGGAACCGGTCGATGTCCTCGGCCTTCGGCCTGGTCTGGGCCGTCTCGAGCCGGGACACGGTCGCCCGCGACATGCTCAGCCTGTCGGCGACCTCCTGCAGGGTGAGGTTGCGCTTCTCACGGAGCGTCCGCAGCTCACGCGCCAGGCGGCGGCCGCGGACGGTGGGCCGGTAGCTCATGGCGGGGAGTCTCGCCGTTCGCCCCACGTTCCACAACGGGAATGACGAACCGGGTAGAGGAATCTCTCCCGCCAGAGCAATCTGCCCAACGGTGTTGCGGTACTGAGAATCTCACGCGATTCTGAGAACCGTGACCGTTCGGTGTCGTTGCGTAACCAGAGTTACGTGACCAGATACTCACCGTGAGGGTTGCGGCCGGTTCTCGCGCCCGCCGTCCGCTCCCAGGGAGGGAACCCCGTGACCACCTCTCCAGACATCGCCGGAGACGCCGTGGACGACCAGTCCGCCCGCCTGGCCCTGGCGCCCCGCCCGGGCTCGGGCGACACGAGCGCAGGGAACGCGAGCGCAGGGAACAGGAACGCGGCGCACACGAGCGCGGCGCACACGAGCGCAGGGCACACGAGCGCGAGGGGCGCGAGCGCCGAGGGCGCGCGCCGCAGCCGCGTGTGGGCGCTGCCCGGCGGCCCGGCCTGTCCCGGCTACGCCCGGGCCGTCCTGCGCGAGGCCCTCGCCGACCTCGGCGCGGGCCGCTCGGAGATCTCCGACGCCCAGCTCATGGTCAGCGAGCTCGCGACCAACGCCTACCAGCACGCGGGCGACCACGCCCCGCACGAGCTCTGGCTGTACCTCGCCGACGGCCCGCCCGGCCACGGGCACGAGGTCCGGTGCGCCATCTTCGACCGCCTCGCCTGCGACCTGCCCGGCTACTCCTGGACGTCCGGCGACTGCGGCCGGGGCCTGTCCATCGTCCGCGAACTCTCCGAGGGCCGCTGGGGCATGGTCCGCACCACGTCCCGCCTCGGCCCCCCGTCGCCCGGCAAGGCCGTCTGGTTCGCCGTCCCCCTCTGACCGCCCCGCCGTGAGCAGGCCGGTCGGAGGCGGCCGGGATGGTCAGCGGGCGGGCCGCCGGATGTGGCGTGGCTTCAGTCCCAGGTCGCGGCGCATCGCCTTCGCCGCTTCCCCAGGGAAGACCACGCCCGCCAGCTTCAGGTGCCGCCGCGCCCGCTCGAAGTCGCCCGCGTAGGAGAAAGCCGTCCCGAACTCGTTGTGCGCGCGAGGGCCGTCCAGGCGCCGCCGGGACGTCTCGACCCACCGGTCAGCGGCGCGCGCCATCAATGACGTTCCGGTGGCGGTTTTCGCGCTGTTCGCCGCCTTCACGGCGACGCACATGGCGCTCTTCACGGCGGCGTTCCTCGACGCGGAGTACTCGCACGAGGAAGCGGACGGGCACGCCTCGATCTACATGACCAAGGGCCTGCGGTACACGGGTGTACGTGGAGGAGGGCACGACCCCGCCGGGTCCGGCGTCCGCGGAGGCCCGCTCGGCGAACGCGAGGACCTCGGCGTTCGAGCCCCACCCCTTGCGGCACAGGGCCTGCAGCCGGGCCTGGTGCGCGGCGTACAGGGCCGGGCCGCGCCGCACCGCCTCGTCCCAGAGGCGGTCGAGCTCGGGCCGTCCGAGCTGGAGGCCGATCGCGTGCCACTGGAGGCGCTCCCAGGGGCGGGGTCCTCCGGCAGCAGCTGGCGGCCCGGTACAGCGGCTCGCCCGCCAGGGCCAGCCGCCGCCAGAAGGCGTGGAACCGGACGGAGTCCACGTTCTCCGCGAGCCCGCTGGTCCTGGCCTCCCACGCGTGGGTGATGCGCGCCGAGCCGAGCCAGAGCTGGGCGTCGGGGTCGTCCGGACGCGACGCGGCGAGTTCCGCGAGCCGCTCGATGTGCGGACGGCCGAGCCGCACGGCCACCAGGCCGCGGTCCTCAGGGTGTCGCGTATTCCGGCCAGCAGCGCGAGACCGGCGTCCAGATCGCCGGACTCCACCTTCGGCAACTGGCCGTCAGCGCCTCGTGGTCGAAGTCGGGGGCCGCGCGCCGGTGCTTCACCAGCGGGACGGCCGCCTCGTACGGCTCGGCGTCCAGGGCGGGTGCGGGCGCCGTCCGGCCAGGCGAGCACGGGCGCGCAGTGCTCGTACCGGACGGTCGTCGGCGTCGGCCCGCGCATCCACGTGATGCCGGACGGGCCGGAGACCAGCGCCTCCGCGCTCGGCGCGTACGGCGCGTGGACGTGTCCGGCCACCGAGTGCGTCGACGTGATGCGGTGCGCGGTCGCGCAGCTGGATATGGACGTCCGGAACGGGGTCCTCGCGGCGGCCTGATCCGGCCCCGGGTGACCGTGGCGTCCCAGCTCGGGCGGGTGTTCCTGGGTGGTGGCGGCTTGGGTGGAGGCGGGGCGGTGTGTCATCCTGTCCAGGCGACGAAGGCGGAGGAACCCGGTGCGAATCCGGGGCTGTGCCCGCAACTGTGAGCCGGTGGGAGCCGGTGAGTCAGGAACTCCGGTCGTCGTGACACCGACCGCCGACCACGGGCGTGGACACCCGAGGGAAGGACTCTGAGGCATGCGCTCTCTGATGCGCCGATGACGCGCGGCTCCGCCGTCCGGTACCCGTTCTCCGCCGTCGTCGGAATGGACGACCTCAAGCTCGCCCTCCTGGTCAACGCCGTGTCGCCCGCCGTCGGCGGCGTGCTCGTGCGGGGCGAGAAGGGCACCGCGAAGTCCACGATCGTCCGGGCGCTCGCGGCGCTGCTGCCGGCCGTCGGCGTCGTGCCGGGGTGCCGGTTCTCGTGCGATCCCGCCGATCCCGACCCGCGGTGCCCGGACGGGCCGCACGACGCCGCTCCCGGCGAGGAGCGGGACGCCCGGCTCGTCGAACTGCCCGTCGGGGCGTCGGAGGACCGGCTGACCGGGTCCCTGGACATCGAGCGGGCGCTGACCGAGGGCGTGAAGGCGTTCGAGCCGGGCCTGCTGGCCGCCGCGCACCGGGGCGTCCTGTACGTGGACGAGGTCAACCTGCTGCACGACCACCTGGTCGACCTGCTGCTCGACGCGGCGGCGATGGGCGAGTCGCACGTCGAGCGCGAGGGCGTGTCGGTGCGGCACGCGGCGCGGTTCCTGCTGGTCGGGACGATGAACCCGGAGGAGGGCGAGCTGCGTCCGCAGCTGCTCGACCGGTTCGGCCTGACCGTCGAGGTCGCCGCCACCCGCGATCCGGCCGAGCGCGCCGAGGTCGTCCGGCGGCGGCTGCGGTTCGAGGAGGACCCGGCCGGGTTCGCCGCCGCCTGGACCGACGCGGAGGCCGCCCTCGCGCTGCGGGTCGCCGCCGCCCGCGCGCTGCTGCCCGAGGTGGAGCTGACCGACGCCGCGCTGCGCCAGATCACCGCCGTGTGCGCCGCGTTCGAGGTGGACGGCCTGCGCGCCGACCTGGTCACCGCGCGGGCGGCGATGGCGCTCGCCGCCTGGAACGGGCGCACGTCGGTGACGTCCGAGGACGTCCGGACGGCGGCCCGGCTCGCCCTGCCGCACCGTCGCCGCCGCGACCCGTTCGACGCGCCCGGCCTGGACGAGCAGCGGCTGGACGACGTCCTCGACGAGCACGACGACGAACCCGAACCCCCGAACGGCGGCCCGGATGGCGACCCCGACGGAGGCCCGGACGGAGGCCCGGACGGAGGCCCCGGCGGCGCGCCGGAGCCCGAGAGTGTGGACGCGTCGGGCGGCGACGCCCGGCAGCCGTCCGGAGACGGCGGGCAGGAGCAGGGCCAGCGGCAGGGGAGTGGTGAGCAGGAGGCCGCCGAGCCCGCCGCCCAGTACAAGCCACGGCTGTTCACCGTGCCCGGCACCGGGACGGGAGCGCCGGGACGCAGGTCCAAGGCGCGCAGCCCGTTCGGACGCGTCGCCGGTGCGAGGCCGGGCGCGCGCGGCGTCCACCTGACCGCGACGCTGCGGGCCGCCGCGCCGCACCAGAAGGCACGCGGACGATCCGGACCCGGTCTGGTCGTCGCGTCCGAGGACCTGCGTGAGGCCGTCCGCGACGGACGGGAGGGCAACCTCGTCCTCTTCCTCGTGGACGCGTCGGGCTCGATGGCCGCCCGGCAGCGGATGCGGGCGGTCAAGGGCGCGGTGCTCAGCCTGCTCCTGGACGCCTACCAGCGCCGCGACAAGGTCGGCCTGATCACCTTCCGGGGGACGTCCGCCGAGCTGGCACTCCCTCCGACGTCCTCGGTGGACGCGGGCGCGCGGCGGCTGGAGCGGCTGGCGACCGGCGGCAGGACGCCCCTGGCGGCGGGGCTGACGCGCGCCGCCGAGGTGCTGCGCGTCGAGCGGCTGCGCGACCCGGCGCGGCGTCCGCTGCTGGTGGTCGTGACCGACGGCCGCGCGACGCACGGCGACGACCCGACGCGCGTCGCCGCGCTGCTCGCGGACGTGGCGTCGGTGGTCGTGGACTGCGAGTCCGGCCCGGTGCGGCTCGGCCTCGCCGGACGGCTCGGGGAGCGGCTGGGCGGCGAGGTCGTCCGGCTGGAGGAACTGGGGGCCGACTCCCTCGCCGGGGTCGTCCGAGATGTGCGGAAGGTGGCCTGACGATGCCGCAGGGCAAGCCGGAGTACGTCCCGAGGGACGGCCTGACCACGCGCGAACGCCGGAACCGTCCGCTGCTGGTCGTGCACACGGGCACCGGCAAGGGGAAGTCCACGGCCGCGTTCGGGCTCGCGCTGCGCGCCTGGAACCAGGGCTGGCCGATCGGGGTCTTCCAGTTCGTGAAGTCCGCGAAGTGGCGCATCGGCGAGGAGACCGCGCTGAAGGTCCTCGGCGACAGCGACGAGGGCGGGACGGTCGCGTGGAACAAGATGGGCGAGGGCTGGTCGTGGATCCAGCGTCCGGGCTCGGACGCCGACCACGCCGCCGACGCCCGCGAGGGCTGGGAGCAGATCAAGCGCGACCTGGCCGCCGAGACCTACCGCCTGTACGTCCTGGACGAGTTCACCTACCCGATGAAGTGGGGCTGGGTGGACGTCGAGGACGTCGTCGCGACGCTCGCGGCCCGGCCGGGCAACCAGCACGTGGTCATCACCGGCCGGGACGCCGATCCGCGCCTGCTGGACGCCGCCGACCTGGTGACCGAGATGGGCAAGGTCAAGCACCCGATGGACCGGGGACAGAAGGGGCAGAAGGGCATCGAGTGGTAGCGCTTCCCCGGCTCGTCGTGGCCGCGCCCGCGTCCGGGAGCGGCAAGACGACGGTCGCGACCGGGCTGATGGCGGCGCTCGCCGCGCGCGGCCTCGCCGTCTCGCCGCACAAGGTCGGCCCCGACTACATCGACCCCGGCTACCACGGTCTCGCGACCGGGCGTCCGGGCCGCAACCTCGACCCCTGGCTGACCTCGGAGGCGCTGGTCGCGCCGCTGCTGCTGCACGGCGCGCGCGGCGCGGACATCGCCGTCGTCGAGGGCGTCATGGGGCTGTTCGACGGCGCGGCGAAGGCCGGTCCGGGCGGGGCGTCCGGCGGCGACTTCGCGTCGACGGCGCACGTCGCGACGCTGATCGACGCGCCGGTCGTCCTGGTCGTGGACGCGTCGGCGGCGAGCCGTTCGGTCGCCGCGACCGTGCACGGTTTCCGGAGTTTCGGCACGGGAGGTCGGTCGGGGTCGGTTGGTCGGGGTAGATCCGTCCGGTTCGGGGGGGTGATCCTCAACCGGGTCGGGTCGGAGGCGCACGCCGCGCTGTGCCGGGACGCGATCGAGGAGACGGGCGTCCCGGTGCTGGGCGCGCTGCCGAGGACGGACGACATCGCCAAGCCGTCCCGGCACCTCGGGCTGGTCCCGGCGGCGGAACGGCACGCCGAGGCGGTCGAGACCGTCCGGCGGCTGGGTGAGCTGGTCGCGGCGCACTGCGACCTGGACGCGCTCACGGCGCTCGCGCACTCGGCCCCTGACCTGCACGAAGAGCCGTGGTCGCCGCCGTACGACGAGCCCGCGCGCACGCGCGTCGCGGTCGCCGGGGGCGCGGCGTTCACGTTCGGCTACGCCGAGAACGAGGAACTGCTCGCGGCGGCGGGTGCGGAGGTCGTCCGGTTCGATCCGCTCCGCGACGAGCACCTGCCGGACGGGACGCGCGCCGTCGTCATCGGCGGCGGCTTCCCCGAGGTGTACGCGGCGGACCTGTCGGCGAACGAGCCGCTGCGCAAGGAGATCTCCGCCTTCACCGGCCCGCTCTACGCCGAGTGCGCCGGCCTGCTCTACCTCGCGGACGAGCTGGACGGAAAACCGATGTGCGGCGTCCTGCACGGTGTGAAGGCGACGATGACCTCGAAACTCACGCTCGGCTACCGGGCGGCGGTCGCCGTGTCCGACTCGGTGGTCGCGCGCGCGGGCGAGCGTTTCCACGGGCACGAGTTCCACCGCACCGCGACCGACCCCGTACACGGCGCGACCGCCGCATGGCAGTGGAGCAAGGACAGAGCGGCCGGATTCGTCCAGGGCGGTTGCGTCGCCTCCTACCTGCATCTTCACTGGGCGGGATCGCCTGATTCCGCCCGCCGTCTCGTGGAGGCCGCCACCCTATGAACGAGAGTGTGTTCCGACGCCCCGTCCGGCTGACCGCCGACCGGACGATCGTCCGCCAGCTCACCCTGGACGACGCGGAGGCGCTGGTCTCCATCGTCCGGACCGAGCCGGAGATCCTGCCGCAGACCCTTCAGGGCGTGCACGACGCCGAGGCGCTCGCGCACTGGCTGACGGTGTCGGTGCCGAACGGGCAGCGGTTCGGGGTGTCGGTCCACCTGGCGATCGCCGACCGCGAGACCGACACGCTCGTCGGGTTCCTCGGCCTGTTCCGGGTGGACGCGACGCACGACTCCTGCGAGGTCGGGTACGCGCTCCGCCAGGGCGTGCGCGGACGCGGCCACGCCACCGAGGCACTGCTGCTGGGCGCCGACTGGGCGCTGAACGACTGCGGCCTGCACCGGATCGAGCTGCGGACCCTCACCGACAACATCGCGTCCATGCGCGTCGCGGAGAAGGCCGGGTTCCGGCGCGAGGGCGTCCAGCGTGGCGCGGGCAGGCGCCAGGACCTGGTCATGTTCTCCCGGCTCGCCACCGACGTCCCGGCGGACGGCCCGGTGCGGCTGGTCGGCATCGGCGTCGGGCCGGGCGACCCGGAGCTGGTCACGGCCAAGGCCGTCCGGCTGCTGCAGGAGGCCGACGTCGTGCTCGTCCCCGTCCTGGCACTGGACGAGCCGGGCCGCGCCGAGTCGGTCGTCCGGGAGTACACGGCGAAGGCCGAACGCGTCGTCTTCGCGCTCAACGACCGGGGCGGCGTCACCGAGAAGCGCGCCGCCGCCTGGGACGCCGCTGCCGCGCGCGTGCTGGACGCCTTCGAGCAGGGGGCCCGGACGGTCGTGTTCGCCACGATCGGCGACCCGAACGTGTACTCCACCTTCACCTACCTGGCGCAGGGCGTCCGCGCCGGACGTCCGGACGTCGTGGTCGAGACCGTCCCCGGCATCACCGCGATGCAGGACCTCGCCGCCCGCTCCGGGACCGTCCTCGCGGAGGGGACCGAGTCGGTCGTGCTCGTCCCGCTCACCGCTGGAAACGGCACGTTCCAAGACGCCCTCCAGACCGGCGACACCGTCGTGGCCTACAAGTTCGGCTCCAGGGCGTCCGAGGTCGTGGACGCGCTCAAGGACGCCGGACGGCTCGACGACGCCGTCTACGGGGCCCGGCTCGGCCTGCCCGGCGAGGCCGTGGGGCCCGCCGCCGCGATCGACGGTCCCGTCCCCTATCTCTCCACCCTGATCGTTCCGGGCCGCCGGACCAGCCGAGGAGGCAAACTGTGAGCACCGGACGCGTCCTGTTCGTCGGGGCCGGGCCTGGTGCGGCCGATCTACTGACGTTCCGTGCAGCGAAGGCCATCGCCGACGCCGACGTCGTGATCTGGGCCGCCTCGCTCGTCCACCCGGACGTCCTCGTGCACGCGCGCGAGGACGCCGAGATCGTGGACTCCGCGCAGCTCCCGATGGAAGGCGTCCTGCCCTACTACGAGCGGGCCCTCACCGAGGGGCTGACGATCGCGCGCATCCACTCGGGCGACCCGGCGCTGTGGGGCGCGCTCCAGGAACAGCTCGACCGGTGCGTCGAGATGGGCCTGGACACCGAGGTCATCCCCGGCGTGTCCAGCTTCAGCGCGGTCGCGGCGGCGGTCGGACGCGAACTGACGATCCCCGAGGTCGCGCAGTCGGTCGTCCTGACCCGGCTCGGCGGCGGCAAGACGCCGATGCCGCCGGGGGAGGAGGTCCGCGAGTTCGCCCGGCACGGGACGACGATGGCGCTGTTCCTGTCCGCGGCGCGCTCCGGCCAGCTCCAGGACGAGCTGATCGAGGGCGGCTACCCCGAGGACACGCCCTGCGTGGTCGCCTACCAGTGCAGCTGGCCGGACGAGCTGATCGTCCGGTGCGCGCTCGGCGAGCTGTCGGCGACCGTGAAGGCGCACAAGCTGTGGAAGCACACGCTCGTGCTGGTCGGTCCCGCTTTGGCCGCGGGCGGCACGCGCTCGCACCTGTACCACCCCGGTCACTTCCACGGTTTCCGGCGTGCCGAGCCCGCCGCGCGCCGCTCTCTTCGAGAGGCTCGTCGGTCGTCCTGACCCCGACGCGCGACGGAGAACACCCATGACCGACGACCGCGAACTGCGCGAACCGGACCTTCCCCGAACCCTGCTTGAACCGGACCTTCCCCGAACGATGAAGGTGCGGCAAAAGGCGCTGCGCACGGGCTGGACGACCGGATCCTGCGCGACGGCCGCCGCCAAGGCCGCGACGCTGCTGCTGCGCGGCGAGGAGCTGCCGGGGTACGTGGAGATCGCCCTGCCGTCCGGGAACCGCGTCACCTTCAAGATCGAGGAGACCGCGACGGACGGCGAACGCGGGCGCGCGCGGGCGGTCGTTGTCAAGGACGCGGGCGACGACCCCGACGTCACGCACGGCGCGCACATCACCGCGGATGTGTCCTGGCGGGACGAGCCGGGCCTCGACCTGGACGGCGGCGAGGGCGTCGGCGTCGTCACCAAGCCCGGCCTCGGCCTGGACCTCGGCGGCCCGGCGATCAACCCCGTCCCGCGCGCGATGATCACTCGGGCCGTCGCCGAGGCCCTGCACGACGCGGTGTTCGACGAGGCCCCGGGCCCAGAGGAGTGCTCCGACCCGGCGACCGGGCGCGGCGTCCGCGTGGTCATCTCCGTCCCCGACGGCGAGCGGATGGCGCGCAAGACGACCAACAAGCGGCTCGGCATCCTCGGCGGCATCTCGATCCTCGGGACGACCGGCATCGTCCGCCCCTTCTCCACGGCGTCGTGGCGCGCGAGCGTCGAGCAGGCCGTGTCGGTCATGTCCGCGCAGGGTGAGTCGACGCTCGTCCTGTGCACGGGCGGACGCACCGAGAAGGGCGCGATGAGGATGCTGCCCAAGCTTCCCGAGGTGTGCTTCGTGGAGGTCGGCGACTTCACCGGCGCGGCGATCCGGCGCGCCGTCGAGCACGGCGTCACGCAGCTGGTGTTCGTCGGGATGGCGGGCAAGCTGACCAAGCTCGCCGCTGGGATCCTGATGACCCACTACACCCGCTCGAAGGTCGACACCGCGCTGCTCGGCGACCTCACCCGCGACATGACCGGGAACGAGGAACTGGCCGCCCAGGTCGCCGTCGCCAACACCGGACGGCACGCCTACGAGCTCTGGGAGGCCGCCGGGGTCCTCGGGCCGTGCGGCCGTGAACTGTGCAGGCGCGTCGCGGACGTCCTGGAACGTTTCGCCGCCGAACAGGCGGGGACGGAGCGGAGCCCGATCGCGGCGCAGGTCGTCCTGGTCGACTTCACCGGAGAGAAGATGGTCGGAATGTTCGGCCGGATGGCGAGATCGCGATGATCACCGTCGTCGGCCTGGACGGCGGCCCGCCCCCGCCCTCCCTCCCCGGACTGCTGGCGGCCGCGTCGCTGATCGTCGGCGGCGCGCGGCACCTGGCCGCCGTGCCCGTGCCCCCGGGCGCGCGGACGGTCGTCATGGGCAACGTCCCCGCCGCCCTGGACGCCGTCGCCGACGCGTCCGGCGACGTCGTCGTGCTGGCCAGCGGCGATCCGGGCTTCTTCGGCATCGTCCGCGCCCTACGCGCGCGCGGGCACGAGCCACGCGTCCTGCCCGCCGTGTCGTCGGTGGCCCAGGCGTTCGCGCGCGCAGGCCTCCCCTGGGACGACGCCCTCATCGTCTCCGCCCACGGATCCCCCACGCAGGGAGCCCCCGCTTATGGAGCGTCCGAGCAGGGGCGCGAGTTGCGGCGCGTCGTGAACGCGTGTCGTGCGCACCCCAAGGTCGCCGTCCTGACCGCGCCGGGTTCGGGGCCCGCCGAGCTGGCGCGCGAGCTGTTCCCGCAGACCCCGCGCACGTTCGTCGTCTGCGAGAACCTCGGCGAACCGGACGAGCGGGTCGTGCACGTCCGTCCGGCCGAGGCGTCGACCCGTCCGTGGCGCGACCCGAACGTCGTGCTCGTCCTGGACCCACGCCATGCGGTCGGTGCCAAAGGCTGGCTCGCGGGCGGACGCCCCGGGCCGTCCGTCTGGGCCCTCCCCGAAGACGCCTTCGCCCACCGCGACTCCCTCGTCACCAAGGCCGAAGTCCGCGCGTTCGCCCTGGCCAAGCTGGGCCCGCGCATCGGGGACATGGTCTGGGACGTGGGCGCGGGCAGCGGTTCGGTGGCGATCGAGTGCGCCCGCTTCGGCGCGGCCGTCATCGCCATCGAGAAGGACGAGGCGTCCTGCGAACGCATCCGTGCCAACGTGCGCGCGCACGAGGTGAAGGTCGCGGTCTCGCGCGGCACGGCCCCCGACGTCCTCCGGCACCTGCCCGACCCGGACGCCGTGTTCGTGGGCGGCGGCGGACCCGACGTCGTGCGCGCGTGCGCGGAGCGGGCACTGCGTACCGTCGTCGTCACGCTCGCCGCGCTCGAACGCGTCCGTCCGTCCATGGACGCGTTGCGCGCGGAGGGGTTCACGGTCGAGGCCGTCCAGCTCCAGGCGAACCGCCTGTCGCCGCTGCCCGGCGACGTGCACAGGCTCGCCGCCACCAATCCCGTCCATGTCGTCTGGGGCGAACGGAACCCGACGACCGTCCGCCCGCCCGAGCCGCCGCACCGGCGGCCCATCACCGACCTGCCTGGAGGCGCCTTGTGATCGGGGTCATCGCGGCCACCGCGAGCGGCCGCACCGCCGCCGCCACCCTCGCCGCCGCCTGGCCCGGCGAGGTCCGGGTGCTGCCCGACCAGCACGCCGAAGGCCGCAAGCCCGCCGACGCGCTGCGCGAGGCGTGGCGGACCTGCGACGCCGTCGTGTCGTTCCTCGCCGTCGGCGCTACCGTCCGCGTCCTCGCGCCGCTGCTCGGCCACAAGACCGAGGACCCGGCCGTCGTCTGCGTGGACGAGTCGATGCGCTTCGCCGTCGCCGTCCTCGGCGGCCACCACGGCGCGAACCTGCTGGCCAGGAGGCTGACCGGCGTCCTCGGCACGCAGCCGGTGATCACGACGGCCAGCGACGGCGCGGGCGTCTCCGCGCTCGACTCCTTCGGCCGCGACCTCGGCTTCACGGTCCACAACCCGGAGCTGCTCGCGCACGTCGGCGCGGCCGTCCTGTCCGGTGAGCCGGTGCTGATCGAGGGCGCGGACCCCTGGCCGCTCCCCGCCCTCCCGCCCAACGTCTCCAAGGACGCCGCGGACGCCGCGACCGGCATCCTGGTCAGCGACGAGGCCGAGCCGACCTGCATGTGCCACGAGGGCTGGTTCGGCAGCCGCCTGGTGTACCGGCCGCCGTCCCTGGTCGTCGGGATCGGCTCGGCCCGCGGCGTCACGTCCGCCGAGGTCGGCGAGCTGGTCGACCGGACCCTCGCCGAGGCCGGGCTGGCCCCCGAGTCCGTCCGCTGCGTCGCCACGATCGACCTCAAGGCGGACGAGCAGGGCATCCTCGACGCCGCCCGCGAGCGCGGCTGGGACGTCGTCACCTACCCGGCCGAGGCCCTCGCCGCCGTCGACGTGCCGAACCCGTCCGAGGTCGTCCAGGCCGAGGTCGGGACGCCGTCGGTCGCCGAGGCTTCCGCGCTGCACGCCGCCCGCGTCCTCGGGCGCGCGGGCGAGCTGGTCGCGGCCAAGAGCAAGACCGCCAACGCGACCTGCGCCGTCGCCCGCCTCACCCCGCGCGGACGGCTCAGCATCGTCGGCCTCGGCCCCGGCGCCCGCGACCTGCTCACCCCGCGCGCCGAGGACGCTCTGCGCCGCGCCGCCGTGATCGTCGGCCTCGACCAGTACGTCGACCAGATCCGCGACCTGGTCCGTCCGGGCACCCGCGTCGTGGAGACCGGCCTCGGCCAGGAGGAGGAGCGCGCCCGCGCCGCCGTCGAGGAGGCCGCGCGCGGCAACGCCGTGGCCCTGATCGGCTCGGGCGACGCGGGCGTCTACGCCATGGCGAGCCCCGCCCTGGAGTTCGCCGACGCCCGCGTCGACGTGGACGGCGTCCCCGGCGTCACCGCCGCGCTCGCCGCGTCCAACCTGCTCGGCGCGCCCCTCGGCCACGACCACGCCTACATCTCGCTCTCCGACCTGCACACGCCGTGGGAGGTCATCGAGCGCCGCGTCCGGGCCGCCGCCGAGGGCGACTTCACGGTCTGCTTCTACAACCCACGCTCACGCGCGCGCGATTGGCAGCTGGCCGCCGTCCTGAAGATCCTGGCCGAGCACCGTCCGCCGGAGACGCCGGTCGGGTTCGTCCGCAACGCCACCCGCCGCGACCAGACCGCGACGCTCACCACGCTCGCCGACCTCGACCCCGCCGACGTGGACATGTTCACGGTCGTCCTGGTCGGGTCGAGCCGGTCGCGGGACGTCGCCGGACGGTTCGTCACCCCTCGGGGCTACCGATGGGCGTGACCGTCCCGGGCCGTGTCACCCTGGTCGCCGTCACCGACCGGTGCCAGGGCTGCGGCGCGTGCCTGCTGACCTGCCCCGAGCACGCGATCAGGCCGCACGGAGACCCCCTGCTCGTGCTGCCCGACCTGTGCACCGGCTGCGGCGAGTGCGTCGAAGTCTGTCCGGTGGACGCCATCGAGGAGGTGGCGTGACCGTAAGAGGAGCCCACACGATGACCGACCAAGCGACCATGGACCCCGCCGCGAACGGCGGCGTGGGCGGAGCCGAGCGGGCCGCGAACCCGAGGGTCCGCAAGCCGCACCCGATCGAGATCGAGTCGTTCGAGATCCTGCGGTCCCGCGTGGACCTGTCGCCCATGCCGCCGCTCTGGCGCGCGGTCACCGAGCGCGTCATCCACTCCAGCGCCGACCTGGAGTACGCGGTCGACGTCCTCACCACCGAGGAGCACCTGGCCGCCGGGCTGGCGGCGCTGCGCGCGGGCGCGCCGATCGTCACCGACGTCGAGATGGTCGCCGCCGGGATCACCGCCCGCGACACCGTCTGCCAGGTCGCCGACCCCGCGACCGGACGGATGGCCCGCGCCGCCGGGATCACCCGCTCGGCCGCCGCCGTCCGGCTCGCCTACGCCGAGGTCGGCCCCGGCGCGGTCTGGGTCGTCGGCTGCGCCCCGACCGCGCTGGCCGAGATCATCGAGCGCGGCGTCCGGCCCGCCCTGGTCATCGGCATGCCGGTCGGCTTCGTCGGCGCGACCGAGTCCAAGCAGGCCCTGCGCGACAGCGGCCTGCCGCAGGTCAGCAACGTCTCCGAGAAGGGCGGGTCCGCCGTCGCGGCGGCCGCCTGCAACGCACTGCTCTACTACGAGGGGGACCCCCAGTGAACGCGCCGCTGCTGCTCGTCGGCCACGGGACGCGGTCGGCGGACGGCGTCGCCGACTTCGGACGGTTCGTCCGGCGGCTCGCCCTCCGGATGGCCGGGACGCCGGTGGCCGGAGGGTTCATCGAGCTGTCCCGCCCGCCGCTGACCGAGGCCGTCGCGGGCCTGTACGCGGACGGCCACCGGCGGCTCGCGGCCGTCCCGCTGGTCCTGGTCGGCGCCGGACACGGCAAGGGCGACATCCCGGGCGCGATGGCACGCGAGACCGTCCGCCATCCAGGACTGTCCTACGCGTACGGACGTCCACTGGGCCCGCATCCGACGCTCCTGACCCTCCTGGAGGAGCGCCTGGAAGCCGTCTCGCCCGAGCCCGGCCCCGAGCCCGGCCCCGGCACGGCCGTCCTGCTGGTCGGACGAGGCTCCACCGACCCGGACGCCAACGCCGAGGTCCACAAGGTCGCCCGCCTGTTCTGGGAAGGACGCGGCGCGGGCGGCCCCGGCGAGGGCCACGGCCTCTCGGCCGTCGAGCCCGCGTTCATCTCGCTGGCCCGCCCGAGCGTCCCTGAGGGCCTGGAACGCCTGCGCCGCCTGGGCGCGGAGCGGATCGTCGTGCTTCCCTACTTCCTGTTCTCCGGCGTCCTGCCCGACCGGGTCGTCGCCGAGTCGCGGGAGTGGGCCTCGTCACACCCCGGCGTGGACGTACGCTGCGCCGAGGTCATCGGCGACTGCGACGGCCTGGCCGACCTGGTCGTCGAGCGGTACCGCGAGGCCCTGCGCGGCGACATCCGCATGAACTGCGACACCTGCGTCTACCGCATCGCCATGCCCGGCTTCGAGGACAAGGTCGGAGCCCCGCAGACCCCCCACCACCATCCGGACGATCCCTCCGGCCACGGTCACGGCCACGCCCATGACCACGGCCTCGATCACGGCCACGGGCACGTTCACGCCCGCTGAGACGTTGGGGTACCAAGTGAACCTTGAGGCACTGACCGGCGACGATGTCGATCTCTCCCACCACGGCGACGCCGAGGTGGGCGACGGACTGCGCGACTTCGCGGTGAACGTGAGGACCGCCACCCCGCCCGCGTGGCTGGCCGAGCGCATCCGCGCCTCGGTCGCCGACCTGGCGGCCTATCCCGATCCCGAGCCCGCCCGCCGGGCCGTCGCCCGGCGGCACGGCC
The DNA here is from genome assembly GCF_000518265.1 of Actinomadura oligospora ATCC 43269. Lineage (GTDB taxonomy): Bacteria > Actinomycetota > Actinomycetes > Streptosporangiales > Streptosporangiaceae > Spirillospora > Spirillospora oligospora. The sequence continues at coordinate 957,379 of NZ_KI912410.1, forward strand.
GCTCGCCCGACGAGGTCCTGCTCACCGCCGGGGCCGCCGAGGCGTTCGTGCTGCTCGCGCGCGTCCTGCGGCCGCGCCGGGCCGTGGTCGTCCACCCGCAGTTCACCGAGCCCGAGGCCGCCCTGCGCGCCGCCGGGCACGAGGTCGAGCGGGTCCTGCTCGCCAAGGACTTCACCTTCGACCCCGCCGACATCCCGGCCGACGCCGACCTGGTGGTGATCGGCAACCCGACCAACCCGACGTCGGTGCTGCACCCGGCGGGCGCGATCGCCTCGCTCGTCCGGCCCGGCCGGACGGTCATCGTCGACGAGGCGTTCATGGACTGCGTTCCCGGCGAGCCCGAGAGCCTCGCCGGGCGGCTGCCGTCCGGGTTCGTCGTCGTCCGCAGCCTCACCAAGACCTGGGGCCTGGCCGGGCTGCGCGCGGGCTACCTGCTCGCCGCGCCCGACCTGGTGTCCCGGCTGGGCGCGGCGCAGCCGCTCTGGGCCGTCTCGACGCCCGCGCTCGTCGCCGTCGAGGCGTGCAGCGCCCCCGAGGCGGTCGCCGAGGCGGACGCGTGGGCCGCCGAGATGGGCGCCGAACGCGACCGCCTCGCCGCCGAGCTGACCTCGCGCGGCCTGTACGTCGTGCCGTCCCCGCGGGCGTCCTTCCTGTGCCTGCGCGTCCCGGACGCCCTCGGCATCCGCGTCCTGCTGCGGCAGCGCGGCTTCGCCGTCCGGCGCGGCGACACCTTCCCCGGCCTCGGCCCGGACTGGCTCCGCATCGCCGTCCGCGACCGCGCGGCCGACGACGAACTCCTCGAGGCCCTCCGTGACCTCGGCACCTGACAGCAACGAAGACGGGCGGCGCGCGCTGCCGGAAGAGGACACCGAGGACATCGTGGACACCGTGGATCTGATCGCCGACACCGTCGCCGCCATCCGGCCGCTCGACGCCTCCGCCATGCAGGACGCCCGCGACCTGCAAGGACGCCTCACCAAGCCGCCGGGCTCCCTCGGCGTCCTGGAGGACGTCTCGGTCCGCCTCTCGGGCCTCGCCGGGACGTGCCCGCCGCCGCTGCCCGAACCGGCCGCCGTCGCCGTCTTCGCCGCCGACCACGGCGTCCACGCCCAGGGCGTCACGCCGTGGCCGCAGGAGGTGACCGCGCAGATGGTCGCCAACTTCCTCGCGGGCGGCGCGGTCGTCAACGCCTTCGCGGGCCAGGTCGGCGCGGGGGTCACGATCGTCGACATCGGCGTCGCCACGCCCCTGGCCGTCGCCCCCGGCCTGCTCCCGCGCAAGGTCGCTCCCGGCACCGCCGACATGACCCAGGGGCCCGCGATGACCGCGGACCAGGCCCGGCGGGCGGTCGAGACGGGCATCGAGGTCGCCCGCGAGCTGGTCGCGTCCGGCGCGCGCTGCCTGATCACCGGCGACATGGGCATCGCCAACACCACCGCGTCCGCCGCCCTGATCTCCGCCTTCACCGGCCTCCCGCCCGAGGACGTCACGGGCCGCGGCACCGGCATCGACGACGCCACCCACGCCCACAAGGTCGAGGTCGTCCGCGCCTCTCTCCGCCGCCACGACCTGGTCCACCCGATGCCGGGACGCGATCCGCTGGACGTCCTGGCGGCCGTCGGCGGTCTGGAGCACGCCGGTATCGCCGGGTTCGTCCTCGGCGCGGCGGCCCTGCGCGTCCCGGTCGTCCTGGACGGGGTGATCGCCGGGGCCGCCGCCCTCGTCGCCGCCGCGCTCTGCCCGGACGCGCTCGGCGCCTGCGTCGCCGGGCACCGGTCCGCCGAGCCCGGCCACACCGCCGCCGTCGGCCACCTCGGCCTGCGGCCCCTGGTCGACCTGGAGCTCCGGCTCGGCGAGGGCACCGGCGCGCTGCTGGCGCTGCCGCTGGTCCAGAGCGCCGTCCGCGTGCTCCACGAGGTCGCCACGTTCGATTCGGCGGGCGTCAGCGAGAAGCCGGCGGGCGCCGGGGAGGAACCGGCGGGCGTGAACGAGGCGGGCGTGAACGAGAAGGACGCGGGCGCGTAACACGATGATCACGCTTTGAGTCACGCTCGGGTGTCGAGTGCCGGGGACAACTCGGCACGGGCCCCCGGGGCCGAGTACCTTTGGTCCACAAACAGCCATGTCCGTCACCTGGTCCACCGAACGAGAGATTTCCGTGCCTCCGTACCTGCTCGGCCTGCGCCTCGGCGGGCGACGCGTCCTCGTCGTCGGCGGCGGACGGGTCGCCCAGCGCCGGGTGCCCGCCCTGCTGGCCGCCGGCGCCGACATCACGCTGATCGCGCCCGAGGTCACCCCCGCCCTGGACGACCTGGTCGCCGACGGCCGGATCACCTGGCACGCCCGCCCGTTCGAGACCGGTGACTGCGACGGCGTCTGGCTCGTCCAGGCGGTGACCGACGACGCCAAGGTCAACGAGGCCGTCGCCGCCGAGGCCGAGGCCCGCCGCGTCTGGTGCGTCCGCGCCGACGACGCCGAGGCGTCCGCGGCCTGGACCCCCGCGTCCGGCCAGGTCGGGGAGACCACGGTCGGCGTGCTCGCCGGGGGAGACCCCCGCCGCGCCGCCGGCATCCGCGACGCCGTCGTGGACGGCCTGCGCGACGCGACCCTCGAGGCCCGGCACTCCCGCACCAAGCCGACCGGCGTCGCCCTGGTCGGCGGCGGTCCCGGCGACCCCGGCCTGATCACCGTGCGCGGACGCCAGCTCCTCGCCCAGGCGGACGTGGTGATCACCGACCGCCTCGCCCCCCGCGAGCTGCTGGACGAGCTGCCCGCCGACGTCGAGATCATCGACGCCGCCAAGATCCCCTACGGACGCACCGTCACCCAGGACCGGATCAACGAGCACATCGTCGAGCAGGTCGCGCTCGGCAAGTTCGTCGTCCGGCTCAAGGGCGGCGACCCGTTCGTGTTCGGCCGCGGCGGCGAAGAGGTGATCCACTGCGCGAAGCACGGCATCCCCGTGCTGGTCGTCCCGGGCATCACCAGCGCCGTCGCCGTCCCGTCCGCGGCGGGCATCCCGGTGACCCACCGCGGCGTCGCGCAGGAGTTCCACGTCGTCTCCGCGCACGTCGCCCCCGGCGACCCCGCGTCCACCGTCGACTGGGAGGCCCTCGGCCGCTCGCACGGCACCCTGGTGCTGCTGATGGCGGTGGAGCGGATGGATCGCATCGCCGCGAGCCTCATGCGCTATGGTCGTTCGTCCGACACGCCGGTCGCCGTGATCCAGGACGGCACGCTCCCCGGTCAGCGCGCGCTCACCGCCACGCTGGGCACGGTGACCGAGGAGATGGCGGCCTCCGGCGTCCGGCCTCCGGCGATCGTGGTCGTGGGCGACGTCGTCACCGTGGCACAGCAGGTCGACATCATCCGAGCGGACATGGGGCGGGATCCGTGAGACCCCCGGCAGAGCAGAGCGCGGCCCCCGGCGGGGACGCCCCCCGAGCGGGCGACCGGCCCGCCGGCCCGGACGCCCGGCAGGGCGCTCCGTCCCCCCGCCATGCCCGCCCGACCTCCGTCGAGCCCACACCCCCCACCGACCCCGACCGCCCCACCGACTCCGCGCCGCCCGCCGAGTCCACGCCGTCCGGCGAGTCCGCGCCGTCCGCGGATCGCGTCGGCCCAGGCGGCCTCGCGCCGTCCCCCGGATCCGCCGCGCCCGCCGACTCTGCCGCGCCCTCCGACTCCGCACCGCCCGCCGATCCCACCGCGTCCGCCGAACCTCCAGCGTCCGCCGAACCTCCAGCGTCCGCCGAACCTCCAGCGTCCGCCGAACCCACGACGTCCGCCGACCTCTCAGCGTCCGCCGAACCCTCAGCGTCCGCCGCTCCGGCAACCCCCGCCGCAAACCCTCCGTCGCCCGAGGACCACACGTCCAACATGAGCGTCCATCCTGACTCCGCGCCGGTCTCCGCACCCGCTCCCGCCGGCGACACCGGCACCGCCACCGGCACCGGCACCGCCACCGAACCGTCCACCGGCACCGGCGCCACGACGGCGCCCGAAGCGAACGTCCTGTTCAGCACGGCGAAACCGAGACCGAAGCCCACCCCCGGGGACGGCCCGTCCACGGCCGACACCGCCAAGAGGACCCCCGACGACGTCGACCTCGCGGGCATCGGGGGCTGGACGACCGGCGAGAAGCTGGTCGCCGCGGCGAAGGCCGCCGAGGCCGGGACGCTGCCCGGCGTCGGGACGCGCCAGGGCGAGCTGACCCGGGCGCTGTCCGGGCTGCGCGACCAGCTCGGCGCGTTCGAGCTGGTCCTGCCCGTCCCCGGTGTCGAGGAGGCCCGCGAGCAGCGGCTCGACCTGCGCAACCAGCTCGTCGACTACGCGCTGCCGCGCATCGAGGGCGCGAGCGCCCCGATGCTGGTCGTGCTCGGCGGATCCACCGGCGCGGGCAAGTCCACACTGGTCAACACGCTGGTCGGCAGCCGGGTCAGCGCGACCGGGGTGCTGCGTCCGACGACGTCCAGCCCGATCCTGGTCTGCCACCCCGAGCACGCCGAGTGGTTCCTCGAGGGCCCGCTGCTGCCCGGCATGGGCCGCGTCAAGGGCCCCGCGCCGGACGCGATCGCTGGCGACCAGCTCGTCGTGATCACCAGCGAGGAGATCCCGCCGGGCCTGGCCCTGCTGGACAGCCCCGACTTCGACTCGGTCTTCGAGGACCACTACGAGTTCGCGACCAAGCTCATGGCCGCCGCCGACGTCTGGCTGTGCGTGGTCACCGCGTCCCGGTACGCCGACGCGATGGTCTGGCAGATGCTCGAACGCGCCCGCGAGAACGGCGCGACCATCGGCGTCGTGCTGTCCCGCGTCCAGGACGGCGCGGGCGGCGAGATCGTCGAGCACTTCGGCGAGATGCTCGTCGAGCACGGCGTCGGCGACGCGCGCCGGTTCACCGTCCCCGAGACCCGGGTCGAGGAGAGCCGCCTGCCCGAGGAGGCCGTCGAGGAGATCCGCGCCTGGATGACCGGCATCGCCGAGGACCCCGACCACCGCCGCGTGGTGATCGGCGACACCCTCGGCGGCGTCCTGGACAGTCTCCGCACCCGCGTCCCCGAGCTGGCCGAGCACGTCAAGGCGCAGGTCGAGGTGCGCGCCGAGCTGGCCGGGCTGGTCGAGTCCGCCTACGGCGGCAACCTCGCCGAGCTGGACGAGGCGACCCGCAACGGCTCCCTCCTGCGCGGCGAGGTCCTCGCCCGCTGGCAGGACTTCGCGGGCACCGGCGACCTCCTGCGCGCGCTCCGCACCCGCCGCAACAAGCTCGGCTTCGGACGGCGCTCCGCGCGGCGGCACCGCAGCCCGGCTCGTGTGCGCGCGCTGAAGGGCGCCCTGCGCAGCGGCCTGGAGTCGCTGATCATCGCGTCCGCCGAACACGCCGCCGAGCAGGCCGTCACCGCCTGGCGCGACCATCCGGCCGGAGCGCAGGTGCTCGCCGGATCGTCGGTCTCCGGCCTCGGCGAGATCTCGCCCGAGCTGTCCCGCCGCGTCTCGCGCGCGGTCAGCTCCTGGCAGGACCACGTGCAGGAACTCGTCCGCACCGAGGGCGTCACCAAGCGTTCGGTCGCCAAGGTCGTGTCGTTCGACACCGAGGCGCTCGCGCTGGTCCTGATGATCGGGCTGCTCGGCTACGGCACGTCCGAGGTGAACGTCGAGGGCGGCAACAGCGCCGTCCCGCAGCGGCTGCTCAAGGCCCTGTTCGGCGCCGAGTCGCTGCGCGGCATGGGCGCCAAGGCGCGCGCCGACCTGCGCAGCCGGATCGCGATGCTGTTCGACGAGGAGGGCCTGCGGTTCGGGCAGGCGCTCGATTCCGCGGGCATCCCCGACGAGACCGTCCCCGTCCGGCTCTACCAGGCCGTCTACAACCTCGAGGTCGCCCGATGACCACCTCGGCCCCGCCCGCCGTCGCCGACCTGCCACGGGATCCGGCCGCCGCCCCGGGCCTGACCGCGAGGCTGGACGCGCTCGACCGGATCACCACCGCGGGTGCCGGACGCCTCGACCCGGCCCTGCTGGACGACGCCGCCGTCCTCCTCGACCGCGCGGGCCAGCGGCTCCGCCTGTCCGGCGAGCACACCGTGGTGACCCTCGCGGGCGGCACGGGCAGCGGCAAGTCCTCGCTGTTCAACGCCGTCTGCGGTCTGGAACTGTCCCCGACGGGCATGCGCCGCCCGATGACCTCCCGCGCGCACGCGTGCGTTTGGGGCCTGGACGGCGCGGGCCCGCTCCTCGACTGGCTCGACGTCGACAAGCGGCACCGCTACGCGCGCGCGTCCGCCCTCGACCTCCAGCGCGCGGACGACTCGCTCCAGGGCCTGGTCCTCATCGACCTGCCCGACCACGACTCCATCCAGGCCATGCACCGCGCCGAGGTCGACCGCTTCGTCTCGGTCGCCGACCTGCTGATCTGGGTCGTCGACCCGCAGAAATACGCCGACGCCGCGCTGCACCGCAACTACATCGTCCCGTTCGCCAGGCACGCGGGCGTGACGCTGATCGTCCTGAACCAGGTCGACCGGCTCGCCGCGGACGAGGTCGACGAGTGCGTCGCCGACCTGCGCCGCCTCCTGGAGGCCGAGGGCCTGGCCAAGCCCCGCATCGTCACCACGTCCGCCGTGACGGACGAGGGCGTGCGCGGCCTGCGCGAGGTGCTCGTCGACACCGTCGCCGCCCGCCAGGTGCGCGGCGACCGCCTCGCCGTGGACGTCAACGACATCGGCGAACGCTTCGCGCCCTACAAGGGCGAGGCCGAGCCGCCCACCGCCGTCGACGTTCCCCACGGCGACGCCCTCAAGCGCGCCCTCACGGACGCCGCGGGCGCTCCCGCCGTGGCCGAGGCCATGGAGAGCGCCTACGAGCTGCGCGCCGCCGACTTCATCAACTGGCCCATCCTGTCCATGGCGGCCCGCCTCCGCAGCGACCCCCTGCGCCGCATGCGCCTGGGACGGCTCCGCGAGGAGCTGCGCGGCGCCTTCACCGGCCCGACCGGCGCGCAGCAGGGCGAGGTCGACACCGCCCTGCTGGACGTCACGGACGAGGTCGTCGCGGACCTCCCCGCGGCCTGGGCCCGCTCCGTCCGCGCCGCCGCGCGCCGGAACGCCGCCGACCTGCCCGAAGAGCTCGGCGAGGCCATGCGGGACGCGCTTCCAGGCTTCAACCAGGTGCCACGCTGGTGGTGGCTGGTGAAGACCTGGCAGTACTTCCTCGTCCTGGTCTCCGTCCTCGGCCTGGCCTGGATCGGCCTGCTCGTCGCCTACGGCGTGGCCCACGTGGCCAAGGCCCCGAGCGGCTGGGTCGGCGAGGCCGGGCTCATTCCGTACGTGGCCGTCCTTGTGGTCTGCACGCTAGGTATGGGCTGGCTGACCACCGCGACCTCCCGGAACCTGGTGGCCCTCTCGTCCACCAAGCACGGCGAACGCATGGAACGCCACATGCGCGACCGCATCGCGACGGTGACCGAGCAGAAGGTGCTCGAGCCCATCAGCGAGGAACTGGCCCTCTACGCCGCCTTCCGAGACGACGTGGACCTGGTCAGAGGCGCCTGACCGGCACCTGCCGCTAGCCTCCGCCTAAGCAACCGCACCGGTTGTCCACACCTGCGCCGCCGACTTTCCAAGGACCCTCACCCTCCGCGATCGTGGAGTGCGGAAGCGTCACGAGAACGCTTCCGCACACCACGAGACAAACCGGAGGAACCATGAACGAGGCCCAGATCACCGTCATCGGCTGGGTGGCCGACACCCCGCAGTTCCTGATCACCGCGAACGGCACCCCGTACCTGTCGATGCGCCTGGCCTGCACCCCGCGCCGCTTCGACCGCACGACCGGTCAGTGGGCGGACGTCGAGACCATGTTCCTGACCGTCAACTGCTGGCGCGGCCTGGCCGAGAACATCAACTCCTCGGAGTTCGCCCGGGGTCATCCCGTGATCGTCACCGGCCGCCTCCGCATCCGCCAGTACGAGCGCGACGGCCAGTGGCGCTACTGCGCCGAGATCGAGGCGACGACCCTCGGCCACGACCTGACCCGGGGCACCGCCGACTTCCGCACCGCGTCCCGGTCGTCTTCCCTCACCGAGTCCGACCGCCGCGAGGCCCAGGAGCTCTCCGACCTCTTCGCCCTCACCGGCGACCAGCCCACCGAAGAGCCCACCGAACCCGCCAAGGCCGCCTAACCCAACCCACCCGACACCCCTTGCAAGGCCGGGCCGCCCCAAGCGGCCCGGCTCCCACCCCCACGCCCCCTGGCGCCCCCGGCGTGACCAGCCTCGGCGCGTCATCCGCGCGAGCCAACATCACCCCGCGCGCCCTCCGCGCGCGGGCCACCACCCCATGCACCCCGTCCGCACGGCCTGTGACCAGTCCGCGTCCCCTCTCCATGAGGACCGCCATCTCATGCGCACCCATCCACATGGCCCGCCACCACCCCGCGCTCCGCCTCTGCACTGACCGCTGGCATCCCGCGTCCCCTCTGCGCGGCCACAACCCCATCCACCTTGCCCGCGCGGTCCGCCACCAGCGACCCGCGCACCTGATCAGCGGAGGCCAACATCACCTCGTGCGTCCTCTCCGCGAACCGCCACCACATGGGAGATCCGTACACACGGGCCGCCACCAGCCCGAGCTCTTACGTGTGGGCCGCCACACACGCGCACTCTCTCCCTGTGTGTGGGTGGCCAGCCCACACGCGTCGTGCTCGTGCGGGCTGCCAGCGCCTAACGCGGGCGCTGTCCGTTGGGCTCAACACCACGAGGCGACCCCGCACAAGCGATCACTCCGAGGCAGACCAGGTCCCACCGGAGGAGGAGTGGGGAAGGCGCGGAGGAGGCGCGGAGGAGGCGCGGAGGAGGCGCGGGGGAGGCGCGGAGGAGGCGCGGAGGAGGCGCGGGGGAGGCGCGGGGGAGGCGCGGGGGAGGCGCGGGGGAGGCGCAGGCCCCTGGGCCGGTGAACAAGTCGAAGCCTCGCCCCGTCTGAAGGTAGAGGAGCAAATGCGGCGGGGCCTGACAGTCCACCCTGGCCGTCAGCCACGGCTCGTCCGCCACGGCCGTCCGCCACGGCCGTCCGCCACGGCCGTCCGCCGTGGTCGTCCGCCACGGACGGGGGTGGGGTGGGGCGAGGGATGGACGGCGAGAGTGGGGGCGACGGGAGGGGGCGGCTGGCCATGGACATCGGGGCCATGGATCTCGGGGGCGTGGGCATCGGGGCGTGGAGGGCTGGGCTTGGGTGGCCCGGTGGGCGTGCGGTCGGCCGGAGTGGGCGGTGCACCGCCGGGGCGGCGCGGCCCGTCCGAGGAGGGCGCGGCCACCGGGCCGGGCGGTCTTGCGAGGCCGGTCGCGGGCCGGGACGGGAACCGCCGCGGGGGGGCAGAAGCCGGCGCTGGCGATTCGGCCCGGTGCGGCGCGGGCCTCGGGTCAGGAAGGCCGCCTGCCGCGGAACGCTTCCGCGGCGAAGGCACACTGTCGTGATGCCACCACAGTGCGCAGGGCCCAGAGCGCTAGACCCAGGAAACGCCGCGCATGGTGGATTCCCCCTCCAGATGTGCGGGGGGCCGCGGAGCCCCGCGGCCCCTATGGACGGCCACGGCGGCCGTCCGCCTGTTGAGGTATCGAAGGTACCGGTTTCCGACGCACTCCGCACACGTTGCAACTATCGTGTTACACAACGTGATGCATAGGGGGGAAGGATGACGGCAGTGCAGTCGTCCGCCGAGGACCGAGGTGGCGACCTGACCCACACGTCCCGGCGCCCAGGGGGATCCGGGCGGCCGTCCCTGCTGGCCGTCTACGTTCCCGCGGTGGTGCTCCTGCACCTGGCGCTGACCGCGATGGGGCTCTGGCGCACCTCGTTCCGGCTGGAAGATCTACTCACATTTACCGCTCTGTTGGCCTGCGGCGCGGTCTGCATCGAGGCGTCCCGGCGACTCGGGATGCCCGCGGGCGTCGCCCGCGACCTGCTCTCGGCGTGGTGGCTGCCGGTGGCGCTGCTGCTCCCGCCGGTCTACGCGCTGCTGATCCCCATCCCGCTGCAGACGCTGCTCCAGTTCCGCGTCCGCCGCACGCTGCTGTACCGGCGCGTTATGGTGACCTCGGCGCTCGGCCTGGCGGGAGCGTGCGCGAGCGTGGTCTTCCACTCCGTGGTGCCCGAGCCGCTGGCGGACGGCCCCGGCTGGGTCGTCGACGGCTACCCGGGCATCCCGGTCGCGATCGCGTGCGCGGCCCTGTTCACCGTCCTCAACGCGGGGATCGTCGCCGTCGCCGCCCACGCGGCCGCCCCCGAGAGCCGGTGGCGCGAGGTCCTCTGGAACCGCGAGAGCCTCCTGCTGGACGTCGTGGAGCTGTGCGTCGGCGTGATCGTCACGATCACCAGCGCGGTCTCCCCGGCGCTCCTCCTGCTGGCGCTGCCCCCGGTCGTCCTGCTGCAGCGCAGCCTGATGCACCAGCAACTCCAGGCCGCCGCCCGGGCCGACGCCAAGACCGGCCTGCTGAACGCCGCAGCCTGGCAGCGGGAGGCCGACACCGAGCTGTCCCGCGCCCAGCGCACCGACGAGGCCCTCGCCCTGCTCCTGATCGACATCGACCACTTCAAGAGGGTCAACGACAACCACGGCCACCTGGTCGGCGACCAGGTGCTGATCGGTGTCGCGACCACCCTGTGCGGCCAGGTCCGAGACTACGACGTCGTCGGCCGCTTCGGCGGCGAGGAGTTCGTCGTCCTGCTCCCCGGCGCCGACACCGTCGAGGCGTGCCGCATCGCCGAACGACTCCGTGGCCGCGTCCGCCGCCTCGCCGTCCCCGCCGAACGCGGCACCGTGGCCGTCACGATCTCCGTGGGCGTCGCCCTCCTCCACACCCACGGCTCCGACCTCATCGAACTCCTCGCCGCCGCCGACCTCGCCCTCTACCGAGCCAAGGAATCCGGCCGAGACCGAGTCTGCCTCCCCGCCGTAGAAAACCCCCACCCCTCCGAAGACTGACCCCCACCACCCGCGCCCGCAGGCCCTCGCCTACGTCCACCCCGCCGCGCCCGCAGGCCCCCCGCCCACCCAGCCACACTCACCTTCGCCGCCCGCATCCGCTGGCCCACTGCGGGCGACGCCCATCGGACCGCTTCCGCCTGGCCACGTGCGCCTGGCTGTGTGCCCCGGCCAGGTGCCCCGGCCAGGTGCCCCGGCCGCGTGCCCCCGGCTACGTGCGTCGGCTTGCGTCCGTCCGGCCACCTTGCTTCGGTGACGGCCACGGGCTGCGCCTGCGCGGGCGGTCCACCCGACTGCGCCCACGCCATGTCCACTCGGCTCCGCCTGTGCCCCGCCCCGCCACCCAGCCACGCTCGCCCGTCCGCGTTTATTGCCTGCGTCCGCCTGCTTGCTCGTGTCCGTCGGGCCAGCTCCGTGCGGGCGGTGCTCATCGGTCTGGGGCGGTCTGCCTGTGCCCGTCGCCCGTGCGGGGGTGCCCGGCGGCAGGGGGCGCGTGGTCAGGTTCGCTTGTTCGTGTCTTGGTTTGGCCCTTGCGTGGGCTCGGCTTCGCCTGGTCGCGGACTGCCGGGGCTGGAGGGGCGGGGGGCGTGGTTTCGGACACATTTGGGGGGTTGGGGCAGGTCAGGTGGGGGATTTGCTGGCTGTGGCCCTTGATCATGAGGGGTGCGTGGTGCGGACGTCGTGAGGGTGGCGCGGGGGGCTGCCGCGCGGGTGGGGCTTGGGGGTGGGGGTGAGGGCGGGAGCGGGGAGGGGTGCTGGGGGTGGTGTGTCGGGTGGGGGGCGTGGGGCGCTGGGGATGGGGGGATGGGGTGGGTTTGGGAGTGAGGGGGCGGGGTCTTCGAAGGGTGCGACGAACGGTGCCCGGGACCCAATAGGCTTGAGGATTATGGCCGAGTACATCTACACGATGCAGCGTGTGCGCAAGGCACATGGCGACAAGGTCGTCCTGGACGACGTCACCTTGCACTTCCTGCCCGGCGCCAAGATCGGCGTGCTGGGCCCGAACGGCACCGGCAAGTCGACGCTGCTGCGGATGATGGCCGGTCTGGAGCAGCCGTCCAACGGCGACGCCAAGCTCATGCCGGGGTTCACGGTGGGCATCCTGCAGCAGGAGCCGCCGCTGAACGAGGAGAAGACCGTCCTCGGCAACGTCGAGGAGGGCGTCGCCGAGACCAAGGCGATGCTCGACCGGTTCAACGAGATCGCCGAGCAGATGGCGACCGACTACTCCGACGAGCTCATGGCGGAGATGGGCAAGCTGCAGGAGCAGCTCGACCACAGCAACGCCTGGGACCTCGACTCCCAGCTCGAGCAGGCGATGGACGCCCTGCGCTGCCCGCCGCGGGACGCCGACGTCACCAAGCTCTCCGGTGGTGAGCGCCGCCGCGTGGCGCTGTGCAAGCTCCTGCTGCAGTCCCCCGACCTGCTCCTCCTGGACGAGCCGACCAACCACCTGGACGCCGAGTCCGTCCAGTGGCTGGAGCAGTTCCTCGCCAAGTACGAGGGCACCGTCCTCGCCGTCACCCACGACCGGTACTTCCTGGACAACGTCGCGACCTGGATCCTGGAGCTGGACCGGGGGCGCTGCCACCCCTACGAGGGCAACTACTCCACCTACCTGGAGAAGAAGGCCGAGCGGCTCAAGGTCGAGGGCAACAAGGACGCCAAGCGCAAGAAGCGCCTCGAGGACGAGCTCGAGTGGGTTCGGTCGAACCCCAAGGCCCGCCAGACCAAGTCCAAGGCCCGCCTGGCGCGGTACGAGGAGATGGCCTCCGAGGCCGCCAAGACCCGGAAGCTGGACTTCGAGGAGATCCAGATCCCGCCGGGGCCGCGCCTGGGCAACACGGTGATCGTCGCCGACAAGCTCACCAAGGGCTTCGGCGACCGGGTGCTGATGGACGACCTGTCCTTCAACCTGCCGCCGAACGGCATCGTCGGCGTCATCGGCCCGAACGGCGTCGGCAAGACCACCCTGTTCCGCATGATCATCGGCGAGGAGAAGCCGACCTCCGGCGTGCTGCGCGTCGGTGAGACCGTCCAGGTCTCCTACGTGGACCAGGGCCGCGGCGGCATCGCCCCGGACAAGACGGTGTGGGAGGTCGTCTCGGACGGCCTGGACCACATCAACGTCGGCCAGGTCGAGATGCCGTCCCGCGCCTACGTCGCCGCCTTCGGCTTCAAGGGCCCGGACCAGCAGAAGCCCGCGGGCGTCCTGTCCGGCGGCGAGCGCAACCGGCTGAACCTCGCGCTCACCCTCAAGCAGGGCGGCAACGTCCTGCTGCTGGACGAGCCGACCAACGACCTCGACACCGAGACCCTGTCGAGCCTGGAGAACGCCCTCCTGGAGTTCCCCGGCTGCGCCGTGATCACCTCGCACGACCGGTGGTTCCTCGACCGCATCGCCACGCACATCCTGGCGTGGGAGGACGGCTCGAACTGGTTCTGGTTCGAGGGCAACTTCGCCGACTACGAGAAGAACAAGATCGAGCGCCTGGGCGCCGAGGCGGCCCGTCCGCACCGGGTGACCCACCGCCGTCTCACCCGCGACTGACCGAGCGCGGAGCCGCCGATCCGCCGGCGGCTCCGTCATGGTCGTCCGAAGCGCCGCGTCCTCCACGAGGACGCGGCGCTTCCGCGTGGTGGCAAGGGGACGCCGGATACAAATCGTGGTGGGTTGTTGTGGGTTGGGTGCATGAGCGAGGGGGTGGGGACGGCGGGTAGATTCGGGCCCGATCCACTTCGACGACCCGGGCGAGGACATGCAGAGCGGTGACGAACGGCCCATGGCGGACTTCCGGCACGTCTACGAGTTCCACCTGAGGTTCGGCGACATCGACTCGCAGGGGCACGTGAACAACGTGAAGTTCCTCGGCTACCTGGAGGACGCGCGGCTGGAGATGTTCCACGCCGATCCCGTCCGCAAGGGCGAGGAGCCCATCCGGGGGATGGTCGTCGCGCGGCACGAGATCGACTACGTGACGCCGCTGCTGCCGACCGTCGAGCCCGTCCGGGTGGAGACGTGGATCACCCGGGTGCGGGGCGCGTCGTTCACGCTGGCCTACGAGGTGCGGGACGACGAGAACGTGTACGCGCGGGCCACCTCGGTGCTCGTCGCGTTCGACGTGGAGAAGAACCGGCTGCGCCGTTTCACGCCGTACGAGCGCGACTTCATAGGCCGCTACCTCGCCCCCGCCGAGTAGCGGGGCGGCGTCGCGTGGCCGACCTGGAGTCGGCCACGCGGACTGAGCGGGTCAGACCGCCGCGAAGGCGTGGGCGTCGAGCACCTCGGTGAAGGACCGGACGAACAGCTCGGGGTTCTCGAAGGGGAGGCCGTGGCCGCCGGGGACCTCCACGAGGCGGGCGTCCGCGATGGCCTCGGCCAGGTGCCGCTGGTGGTGGGGCGGGACGACGCGGTCGTCCGAGCTGGAGAGGATCACGGTCGGCGCGGTGATCTCCGGGAGCAGGGCCGTGATGTCGACGGTGAGGTCGGTCTCGATCTGGCGGAGGTAGCCGTCCGAGACAGCCTGGATCGCCTGCGTGAAACCGGCCGTGGCGGCGTCGAAGTCGGCACCGGTGCGGGCGCGGAGCGTGGCGTCGCCCATGGCCGTGCACTGGAGCAGGCGGGCCTGGAGTTCGGGGTCCATGCGGGTGAGGCGGGCCCAGAGGTCGAACTGGAAGGCCATCCAGGGGTCGGTCTTCGCCCATCCGGCGTGCGGGGTGAGCGACAGGACGCGGTCCGGGGACGTTCCGGCGACGGCGACGGCGACGGTCGCGCCCAGGGAGTGGCCCGCGAGGTGGAAGCAGTCCAAGCCCGCGTGGTCGGCCGCACCCAGAACCTGCCTGACCAGGTCGTCCAGGAGGATCGGGCCGCCGGGGTCGCGGGTCGCGCCCGCGCCGGAGAGGTCCGGGGCGAGGATGGTGAAGCGGTCGGCGAGGGCGTCGATGAGCGGGCCCCAGTTGCCGGGGCCGTCCGCGCCGGTGCCGTGCACCAGGACGAGGCCGGGCCCGGTGCCGGTGAGCAGGTAGTTGACAGTGCTGAGGCCGGTGCTGAGCTGGACGTCGGCGGTGGGCATTCTTCGGGTTCCTTTCAGCGGACGGGTTCGGCCACCGCGCGTCGCTCGACGGCGACGGCGGGGGCGGAGGCAGGAGTGGGACGGAGAAGACGGGCGACGATCAGCGCTCCGACCAGCGACAACGCGGAGAGCGCCCACAGGACGTCGTGGAGCGCGCCCGCGTACGCGTGCGTGGCGGCCTCGGCGTAGCCGGTCGCCGCGACTCCGCCCGGGGGAGTCATGTCGCCCTGCAGCAGCCGGGACGTGGCCTCCGAGGCGGTGCGGTCGCCGTAGTGTCCGGCCAGGTCGGAGCGGGTGAACGTGGTGAGCAGCGCCCCGAGGACGGCCACGGCGACGACCTCGCCGCTGATCCGGGCGGTGTTGAACAGGCCCGCGGCCATCCCGGCGCGTTCGGGCTCGACGGAGGAGATGGCCGCGCCGTCCATGATGGCCAGGGAGATCCCGAAGCCGGTGCCGATCAGCAGCAGCGGGGCCGCGAGGGATTTGGCGCCCGCACCTCCCGGGACGAGCGCCAGCAGCGCGGTCCCGGCCGCGACCAGCAGCAACGTCAGGACGAGCAGGGCGCGCTGGGACAGCCGTCCGCCGAGGACGCCCGTGAGCGGCGGCAGGACGAGCGTCGGCCCGGTGAGCAGCATCAGCGTCAGGCCCGCCGTGCTCGCGGACGCGTGCAGCGTCGCCATGAAGTACGGCGGCAGGACGATGGTGAGCGCGACGAACCCGAACGCGAGCAGGAACGGCATCGCGGAGATCGCCACGAAACGAGGACGGGTCAGCAGCGCGAGGTCCACGAGCGGGTTCGGATGACGCCGTTCGACGGTCGCGAACGCGGCCAGCAGCAGCACGCACGCGGTGAACCCGCCGAGGACGGCCCCGTGCGTCCAGCCGAGCGTCGGCCCTTCGACCAGCGCGAACGTGAACGCGGAGAGGCCGAGCGTGAAGGTCGCGGCGCCCGTCCAGTCGATCGGCCCGGACGCGTCCCGCCGCGACTCGGTGAGCAGCGGGACGGCCAGCAGGCTCGGCACCAGCGCGACGGCGGCGACGCCGAAGAACGCACGCCAGCCGAGGCCGGTGACGAGCAGCCCGGCGATGACCGGGCCGAACGCGAGGCCGAGGCCGAGGACGGTCCCGAACACGCCGAACGCGCGGGTGCGGGACGGCCCGTCCGGGAAGGCGGCGGCCAGCAGGGCGCTGCCGCCGGTGGTCGCGGCGGCGGCCCCCGCCCCGGTGAGCAGGCGCGCGGCGACGAGCGTCCCGATGTCCGGCGTGAGCGTCGCGACAAGCATGGACGCGGTGAACACGGCGAGCCCGCCCGTGAACATCCGTCGCCGTCCGATCCGGTCGGCGAGCGAGCCGGTGCTCGCCATGAGGCTCGCGAAGGTCAGGAAGAACGCGTTGACGACCCACTGGGAGGCGGCGAGGCCCGCGTGCAGCGACCGTCCGACGTCGGCGGTCGCCTCGGCGGCGCCCGTGGCGGTGATCGGGATGAGCAGCAGTGCGCCGCAGACCACGGTGAGCGTCACGCCGGGGGAGGCGCGCCGCGCCGAGGTGGACGGCGACCCGCGCCGGGAGCCGGGGTGTGCGGGGCTGGGCGAGGTGGCGTGCCGGGCGGAGCCGGGCATGACGGATGATCCCTTCGAGGTCGATAACCATAAGAACCCTGATGGAGATACAAGTTCTGATACGAATGCGGACCTTGTCAAGTCGTCGAGGGTTGGTAGGGTTCCTGCGGAAGGGGAGGTCCGATGGAGGCCGACGAACGGATCGAGCGGGCCACGGCCTGGCGTCCCGGCTCGCTGATCAAGCGCGCCGAGCAGGCGCTGATCGCCGAGAAGACCCGGGTGCTGCGGCCGTTCGGGCTGACCGTCCCGCAGTACGCGGCGATGTACGCGCTCTCCCTGGCGCCGGGCATCTCGGGCGCGAGACTCGCCCGGTACTGCGCGGTGACACCGCAGAGCATGACGACGGTGCTGAAGACGCTGGAGGGCCGTGGCCTGGTCGAACGCCGTCCGTCCGAGGATCACGCGCAGGTGCTCGTCACGCGGCTCACCCCCGAGGGCGAGGCCCTCCTGGACGAGGCGGACGCCGCGGCCGTCGCCGTCGAGCGCCGGATCGTGGACGCGTTCGACGAGGACGAACTGGAGGCGCTCCGCGTCCTGCTCGGACGGGCCGTGGACGTCCTGACCTGACTTTCCGGAGCTTTCCGGAAATACCAGCCCTGGCCAGGGGTAACGATCTCGGCATATGGGGATCAAACGGGCAACCAGCCCCACCCCCGTTCGAGGTGCCGATGTCCCCCTATGTCTTCGCCTGGATCCTGTGGGTCGCGATGTTCTTCGCGATCGAGATGCCCGCGGTGTTCAACCGACAGCCGGGCGACACGCTGTCCGAGGTCGTCTGGAAGGTGTTCGCCGTCCGCGGCAAGCCGCTCGGCTGGCAGCTCCGCCGCCTCGCGCTGCTGCTCGGGCTCGCCTGGCTGGTCGCCCATCTGCTCAGCGGCGGCCTCGTCTGACCGTCCCGCTGACCCTTCCTGACTTCCCGTCCCGCTCGCCTGCGGTTTCGGCGTGTCGTGGGCGTCCGTGCGGGGATGGCCTGGTCTGATGCCGGGAGATCGCCACGGTCACGGGTGTGTAACAAGCGTCCCTGCGGTATGTTTTCGTCCCACTTCTTACCTCTACGGTCGCAAAGCGAATTGTGGCGACCCCACGTGAAGGTGAGAAGATGCGGCGCGTTTCCCACAGGGCGATGACCCTGCTGCTGGCGGGCGGTCTGACCGCCTCCGGACTCGGCCTCGCCGGCGCGGCCCAGGCCGCGGCCCCGGCCCCGGCCGCGAGCGGCGACATCCTGGCCCAGCTCAAGGCGATCCCGGGCATGACCGTCCAGGAGAAGACCTCCACCCTGACGGGTTACCGCTGGTTCTGGCTGACCTACAAGCAGCCGGTCGACCACCGCAAGCCCAAGGGCAAGTGGTTCGAGCAGCGGATCATGCTGGAGCACCGGGACGCGAGCGCGCCGATGGTGGAGTACACCAGCGGCTACAACACTCCCGAGACGATGTTCCAGTCGGAGCCGACGGCGCTGCTGTCCGCCAACCAGATCTCGGTCGAGTACCGGTACTTCACGCCGTCCCGCCCGGCGGACGCGAACTGGAAGAACGACAACATCTGGCAGGCCGCCACCGACGAGCACCGCATCGTCCAGGCGCTCAAGCCGATCTACAAGGCCAAGTGGATCAACACGGGCGCCAGCAAGGGCGGCATGACCGCGACGTACCACAAGCGGTTCTACCCGAACGACGTCGCCGGGTCGGTCGTGTACGTCGCGCCCAACGACTACAACAACAACAAGGACAAGGCGTACGACAAGTTCTTCCAGACGGTCGGCACCGACGCGAAGTGCCGCACCCACGTGAAGGACCTGGCCCGCGAGATCCTCAAGCGCCGCACGGCGATGGAGACGCGGCTGAACGCGGACGCCAAGACCAACGGGTGGACGTTCTCCATCCTCAAGGGCACCGACCGCGCCTTCGAGAACTCCGTCATGGACTTCGAGTGGGGCTTCTGGCAGTACCACCTGCAGGCCGAGTGCGCCTCGCTGCCCGCGACCAGCGCGTCCGACGACGACATCTACAAGGTGTTCATGGACGTCGCCGACGGCTCGTCCTACGCCGACCAGAACCTCAGCGCGTACATCCCGTACTACTACCAGGCGGGCACGCAGCTCGGCTGGCCGTCGCCGAAGTTCCCGAACCTGCACGACCTGCTGCGCTACGAGAGCAGCTACGTGCCGCGGACGTACGTCCCGCGCGACATCGCGATGAGGTTCGACAACGGCAGGGCGATGCGTGACATCGACTCGTGGGTGCGCGGCAACGCCAACCACATGCTGTTCGTCTACGGTGCGAACGACCCGTGGGGCAGCAAGCCGTTCCGGCTCGGCAAGGGCAGCCGTGACTCGGCCGTCTACGTCGCCCCCGGCATGAACCACAGCGGCCGGCTGATCGCCAAGCTGCCGGACGCGCAGCGCGCCAAGGCCGTCGCCGACCTGCAGCGCTGGGCCGGCGTCACGCCGACCATGAAGGCCACCACCGCGGTTCCGACCCCGATGGGCGAGGACCCGACCCTGGCGCAGCGTCCCCCGCTGTAGCCGCTGAGCCGTGAGCCTCCCGAGGGCTCGCGGTTCCCACCCCCGAGGCGTGGGACATGGACCATCCCCCAGGTCCGCGTCCCACGCCTCGTCATTTCTCCCCGTCGATGATCCAGGCGGACGCGTCGCCCGGCAGCAGGCCCCCGTCGCAGGGCCCGCTCGCCAGGACGACCTCCCCGGACGGCAGCCGGACGGGCGCGTCCGAGCAGTTCACGACGCAGGTCAGCCGTCCGCGCCGGAAGACCACGGACGCGTCGGACGGGGCGTCCGGCCACTCGATCTCCTCGGGCAGACCACCGTCCAGCAGCTCGCGGCGCAGCGCCAGCGCGCGGCGGTAGAAGGCGAGCATGGACGCCGGGTCGCCGTCCTGCGCCTCCGCCGTGAGGGACGCCCAGCTCGCGGGCATCGGCAGCCAGGGGCGGACGCCGTCGTCCGGGGAGAAGCCGAACGGCTCCTTCGTCCCGGACCAGGGGATCGGCACCCGGCAGCCGTCCCGGCCGGGCTGACGGCCGCCGGTGCGGCGCGAGATCGGGTCCTGCCGCGCCGCGTCGGGCAGGTCCTCGACCTCGGGAAGGCCCAGCTCCTCGCCCTGGTACAGGTACGCCGAGCCGGGCAGCGCGAGCAGCATGAGCAGCGCGGCGCGGGCGCGGGCCGTCCCGATCCCGGGCGGCCCCGGCGGCAGCTCGTAACGCGTGACGTGCCGGGGCATGTCGTGGCTGGACAGCACCCACGTCGGCGCCGCCCCGGTCGGCGCGACCGCCGCGCACGCCGCCTTGATCACGTCCCGGAACGCGGGCGCCGACCAGGGCGCGAGCTGGAGGTCGAACTGGAACGCCTGGTGCAGCTCGTCCGGGCGGAGGAACTTCGCGAGATCGCCAGGGGAGTCGGTCCAGATCTCGCCGACGGCCATCCGGTCACCGTCGTAGGAGTCCAGGATCCGCCGCCAGTCCCGGTAGACGCCGTGCGCCTCCGGACGGCTGTAGATCCGGCCGTGCAGGGCGTGCCGCGCGTCCGCGCCGAGATCGGCGAACGCCGGATCCTTGAACAGCCCGGCGGCGACGTCGATCCGGAAGCCGTCCACGCCCCGGTCGAGCCAGAACCGCAGGACGTCCTCGAACGCGTCGCGGACGTCCGGGTGCCGCCAGTTCAGGTCCGGCTGCTCGCGCGCGTAGAGGTGCAGGTACCACTGGCCGTCCGGGAGCCGCTCCCAGGCCGGGCCGCCGAACATGGACGGCCAGTCGTTCGGCGGACCCTCCATCCGCCCGTCCGGACGGATCCGTCCCGGCCGGAACACGTACCGGTTCCGCGCCGGATCGCCGGGCTGCGCGGCGAGCGCCCGCCGGAACCACGGGTGCCGGTCCGAGGTGTGGTTCGGCACGATGTCGATGATCAGCCGCAGCCCGTGCGCGTGCGCGTCGGCGACCAGCGCGTCGAAGTCCCCGATCGTCCCGAACCGCGGGTCCACCCCGGTGTAGTCGGCCACGTCGTAGCCGCCGTCCGCGAGCGGGGACGGGTAGAACGGCGTCAGCCACAGCGCGTCCACCCCGAGTTCCCGCAGGTAGGGCAGCCGGGACCGGACCCCCTGGAGATCACCCTCCCCGTCGCCGCCGCTGTCGGCGAAGCTGCGGACGTAGACCTCGTACACGACGGCGTTGCGCCACCAGGGGGATCGCGTCATTCCAACGATCTACCCGGAACCGCCCGAACCTTCACTCGACCGGCCATAGCACATATAGCCATAGCGCACAGAACGGCCCCGGAGCGGCATGCGCGTCCGGGGCCGGATCTCGGGTCGTGGAGGGTTTCCGGGCGCCGCCCGGTCAGGAGGGGGAGTTGACCATGGACTGGGCGGCCATGGTGAAGTAGTTCCAGAGCATCTGCTCGGCCTGCGGAGGGAGGCCGCGCTCGGCGACCGTGTCGTCCAGCGCCTTGCGCATGTGCTTGAGCCAGGCCTCCTTGGCCGCCTCGTTCACCACGAACGGGACGTGCCGCATGCGGAGCCGCGGATGCCCGCGCTCCTGGCTGTAGGTGTTCGGGCCGCCCCAGTACTGGATGAGGAACAGCCGCAGCCGCTCCTCGGCGGGGCCGAGATCCTCCTCCGGATACATCGCGCGCAGCGCCGGGTCGTCCGCGACGCCCTGGTAGAAGCGGTGGACGAGGACGCGGAACGTCTCCTCGCCCCCGACCGCCTCGTAGAAGGTCACCTGTTCGGGTTCAGCCATAACGCCCCAAGCCTATGCGGTACGAGCCCGCTTACGCCTCTTGATCGTCCGTCCGACGGAACGGCCGCCACGCGGAACGGCCGTCACACGGAACGGCCGTCACGCGGAAGGTCCGTCCGGCGGAAAGGTCGTCACGCGGAACGGCCGTCCGCGCCACGCGGGCGGGACGGCCGTGGGGGAGGCGCGGCTCAGGAGGCGGTGGCGGGGGTGGCCACCTGGACGCCGGCCTGGTCGAACGCGAGCTTCACGCGCTCGCGCAGCTCGCGGGCGCACGCGGCCTGCTGGCCCGGCGCGGTCTTCAGCACGACGCGGATGACCAGCGCGTCCGCGGCGAGGGCCTGGACGCCCCAGACCGACGGCCGCTCCAGGATGAGGTCGGCCCAGGCCGGGTCCTCGGCCATCGTGTCGGCCGTGCCCTGGAGGATGTCCTTGACCTTCTCGACGTCCTCGCCGATGTCGACGGGGATGTCCAGCACCGCGCGGCCCCAGTTCTGGGACTCGTTGCCGACCTTCTTGATCTCCCCGTTCGGGACGTACCAGACGACGCCGTTGACGTCCCGCATCCGGGTGACCCGCAGGGTGACCGCCTCGACCGTGCCCTTGGCGCTGCCCACGTCGATCACGTCGCCGACGCCGTACTGGTCCTCCAGCAGCATGAAGATGCCGGCCAGGCAGTCCTTGACGATGTTCTGGGCGCCGAAACCGACCGCGACGCCGATGACGCTGGCGCTGGCGACGATCGGGGTGAGGTTCAGTCCGAGGTAGCCGAGGATGCTGAACAGGGCCGTCCCCATGATCAC
The DNA here is from genome assembly GCF_000518265.1 of Actinomadura oligospora ATCC 43269. GTDB lineage: Bacteria > Actinomycetota > Actinomycetes > Streptosporangiales > Streptosporangiaceae > Spirillospora > Spirillospora oligospora. The sequence continues at coordinate 979,591 of NZ_KI912410.1, forward strand.
CACGGACGCGACCGAGCGCAGCACCGAGCCGAGCGTCTTGGCCCGCTGCGCGCGCCGCTGGGACAGCAGCGCCTGGCTGCCCTCGAAGATCGTCCGGCTCTTCTCCCGGGCCTTCTCCGAGAGGGTCCCCTCGGACATCCGCTGGGTGACCTTGGTGATCATCCGGTGTGCGATGTTCCGGATGATCAGGGCGATCACGAACGTGACGACGATCGAGACGAGCTTGCCGGTCCAGGCGTCCAGGTTGTAGTCGTGGACGAACCTGGTGGCCCCCGGGCTGTGGGTGATGTTCCAGAACAGCCGGCAGGGCGCGGACGGATCGACGCCGCAGTACTGCTCCGCCTTGCCGTCCATCTTGACCAGGGGCTCACTCAGCGCCGTCGCCGCGTGGACGGGCGCGCTGGACGCCACTGTGCCGTACATGGGGGCAGACCCTCCCGACCGATGGTGGATGCCGCGTCACATCGTCGTGGACCTGCGGCGGTACGAGCCCGATCGTAGGGGACGGTGACGACGGGTTCGTCCAGCGCCGGACGATCGACGCGCATCGGACGGGGAGGGTCTGCCCTTGGCCGCGGGCCCGGTCGGACGGGCATGGGAAGCGGACCCGCGGCCGCTCAGTGGGTGCCGGTACGGAGGCGCTGGTCACATCGCCGCCCGCACGGCCCGGCCCTCCGGCCACCGCCGGGCGGCCTGCCCGGCGGGTGACGACCCGGTGGCCGGAGGGCGCCGTCTCGCTGTCCCGGCCGGTTCCCCCCCTGGCCGGGTGCGAGATCGGCCGCCCCGCCCCCGCCGGGCGGCGGAAGATCGAGAAGGCGGACGGTCGGGTGTGTCGGACTTGCCGGATGATCAGGACCGTCCGGACGATCAGGCGGCCCTGTCGAACCGTTCGGACTGATCGAACCGTTCGGACTGATCGAACCGGTCGGACTGGTTGGGCTGGTCCCGCGGGGGCCGTGGCTGCCGCGCCGTGTCGGCCACGACCCCCGGGGACGCCTCCGGCCCCGTCAGGGACGGCCCGAGAGCCGGCCTCCGGCGGTGGCCGGATCGCGGATCTCGAAGCCGTGGGCCTCGAGACCGCGCGTCTGTTGTCGCAGCGGCTGCAGGACGTGCGCCAGTTTCGACGCGGCCCCGCGCGGGTCGTCCACCCGGTGCATGCGTTCCCCCCAGGACCACCAGTAGTAGTGGTCGCGTGTCTCCGGCGCCGGCGCGCAGGTGACGTCCTCGGCCAGGCTCGCCGCCTCCGGGTTCACCACCCGCAGGAACGCCGGGCCGGACCGGGTCCGGACCACCCGCGCGACCAGGCCGCGCGTGTCGAGTTCGTGCTCCAGCTCCTCCAGGTAGCCGACGCGCTCGTCGTGTGCCACCTGACGCACCCCCTCCGTCATCCGTGCAGTGAGGACTGCTCGTGCCGTTCCCGTGTGGCCGAATGGTCCTTCTCGCCGCGGGTTGATGATCTTCATCCCGGCCGGGGCCGGACCCCCACGTGATCGAACTCAGTGCTTCCGTACCATTACACGCGGCGAGAATCGCAACCCCAACGGTGATGGGTCAAGGGCCCGGCTGTCCGCCGAAGTACGGGATTCCCCCATCTCAGGCGGAGGTCCACAGACCTTGGAGGAGAAATCTCTACCCGGGGGAGAGAAGCCGTCCCCGGCACGCCCGCGTTTCTTGGGAATGGCTTGGCCTGCCCCGGTGCGGGCGTTACGCTGCGTGCGCAAGAGATTATTTCTCGTATCGCCAGCTCACCGCCGGTGTGCGGGAATCCCCGTCCGATGAGGTTGACCTAGCTACCGGTCGCCGTGGCACCCGAGGTCAGGCCCTCGCTCCGAGGACCCCCCCGGCCCAGCGGTGAGGAGGCCGGAACGATGTCAGACCCCCCGAAGAAGGAGACGGAAATCGCGCGCCGGATCAGGGCGCGTGGTCTCGCCAGGGGACGCACCCCCGCCCAGATCGCGGTCGACATCCACGATCAGTGCGGGCCGCTGTTCGGCATCACGCCGATCAAGGCGCACCGCCTCGCCCACGGCGTGGCGCTGTCCGACATCGTCGCCCAGGTCCGCGCGCTGTTCGAGGTCGACGGCAAGCCCGAGCCCAAGCTCGGGGACACGCTGCTGTCGGCCTACGAGAGCGGTTACAAGCGTCCCGGGCCCGAATACCTCCACTACCTGTGCGCCGTCTACCGGGTCGAGCCCGACGACCTCGGGTACCGCAGCCCCTGCATCTGCGGGCGCGGCCACTCGACCCGGCCCGCTGAGACGGCCGGCGCCCCGCTGCCCGCGGGCGTCCCGTCCCAGCGGGAACCTGGTCTCCGCCCGCCGTCCGACACCGACGCCCTGATCGGGGCGGTGGTGGTCCCGGCGCCGGACGACCGGCACTGGATCTCCGTCAGAAACCCCAGGGGTCCGGACCGCGCTGACGGCCCCGCCTCCATTGATGTGGGAGAGGAGGACATCGTGCTTCGCAGGACCCTGCTGAGCCTGCTGGCCGGATCGGGCGTCGTGACGCTCGACGGCCAGATCCTCGGCGCCGTGGACAATCTTCGGCGCAAGATGGACGACACCCTGGTCAGCGCGACCGTGTCACCGACCATGCTCGACCAGTGGGAGGAGACGACGCTCGGCTACGGGCAGCAGTACCAGGCGACACCGTCGCTGCGGATGCTCTGCGACGTGCTGCTCGACTTCTCCGAGGTCCGGCGGATGGCCGACAAACGCCAGCCCGTCGAACTCCAGGAGCGACTGCTGCGGATCGCCGCCCAGCTGTCCGGGCTGTCCGGGCTGATCATGATCAATCTGGGCGACCACCGCCTGGCGCGCTCGTTCTTCCGGACCGCGCGGACGGCCGCCGACGAGACCGGCGACCGCAAGCTGCGCGCCTGGGTGACCGTGCGCGAGGCGCTCGTCCCGATGTACTACGGCGACCCGCGCGAGGCGCTCCACCTGGCCCGCAAGGCCCAGGACCTCGCCGGACGCGACCCGAGCGTGGCCGCCGCGATGGCGCCCGCGGTCGAGGCGCGCGCCCTCGGCCAGCTCGCGCTGCGCGGCCGCGGCGACGCCGCGCCGAGCGCCCGCCGGGCTCTGCTGCGCGGCCGGTCGGTGTTCGACCAGCTGAGCAAGGAGCACACCGGCGACCTGGTGTTCGGCTTCACCGAACGGCAGATGACGTTCTACGAGGGCGACACCTACACCAACCTGGGCGACCACAAGGGCGGTGAGGAGTCGCTGAGCAAGGCGCTCACGCTGTACGCCCCGACCGACCGCGTCGACCTCACACTGGTCCGGCTCGACCGGGCGTCCTGCAAGCTCCACGCGGGCCAGCCGGACGCGGCGCTCGTCGCGGCCCAGGAGGCCATCCTGGACCTGCCCTCCGAGCACCGCTCCGACATCCTCGTCCACCGGGCGCGGCAGGTCGGCGCGGCGGTCGGCGCCAAGCACCCGGGCCTGCCGGCCCTGACCGAGTTCTACGAGTCGCTGTCCGGCCCGAACATCCAGGGTCCGTCCGGCTCGCCGCCCCCATCGTCCAGGCCGTCGGTTCCGCCGGCCGAGCAGGTCTGATGCGCATGCCACAGTCAGAAGGCCAGCCCCCCGCCTCCCCGGCCGTCCCGGCGCGTCCGCCGGCCACGGGCGACCGGGCCGTTCCACCGGCCGACGGAGCACCCGCCCCGGAGCACACCGTCCCCGAGCACACGGGGGCGGGACACACCGGTGCAGGCCACGCAGGGGTAGGACACGCCGGAGCGGGGCACACCGGAGCGGGCCACGCAGGGGCGGGGCACGCCGGTGCAGGCCATCCTGGTGCGGGCCACGCCGGTGCGGGCCATGAGGGGGCGGGGCACAGCGGTGCCGAGCATGGCGCCGCCGAACACGGCGCCGTCCCGCGACGGCGCCGGGCCGACCGTCCGAGCCTCGTCCGCGTGCGGGACGACCCGCCCGCATGGGAGTACGGAGGGCTGGTCCTGCGCCGGTACGCCGACGCCGACCACGCCGCCGTGCTCCTCCTCCACCGGCAGGGGCTCGCGCAGGTCGGGCTGCGGCCCGGCGACGGGGTCTACTACGACCACGACTTCTTCCGGATGGAGGAGATCTACCTTCGGGGCGACGGCGAGTTCCTCGTCGGCGAGGTGGACGGACGGATCGTCGCCATGGGCGGCCTCCGCCGCGGCGACCTGGTCCCCGGCGGCGCCGAGCGCGCGCAGGGCCCGGGCGCGCCGGTCGTCCGGGTCCGCGAGGAACCCGTGGTCGAGATGGTGCGGCTGCGGGTGCGGCCGGAGCTCCAGCGCCGGGGCTACGGCGAGGCCGTCGTCCAGGCGCTGGAGGAACGCGCAGCCGAGCTCGGCTACCACCTGCTGCGGGCCGACACCACGTCCCGGCAGGGCCCCGCCCTCGCGCTCTACCGCAAGTTCGGCTGGCGCGAGACCAACCGCGAGGTCATCAACGGCATCGTCAACATCTACATCGAAAAACGGATTCGCTGAGAATCGAGAAAAGACTCCACTGAGCACCAGTGGGCCCCCGGGACGACGGCCTCCGGCGGAGGCGCGGTCCGCCGAAAGGCCGCCGTCCCGGGCTTTTTCGTGCCATTCCGCCGGGCCCGGGGACCTACTTCTTCAATTCCGCCGCGAGAAACTGCATCAAGGGATAGCGGCGATGGTGGAGGACGGTCAGGCCGCGAGAGGTGAGTTCGTCGGGAAGGTCGTCGTCGAACACGGTGACGCCGGTGGCGCGGCCGAGGATGTCGCCGGTGACGCGGAAGACCGGGAACGCCGGGCGGCGCGTGGTGAGGATCACCAGGCGACCGCCCGGCCGCAGGACGCGGGCCATGCCGTCCAGGGCGGTCCAGGGGTCGTCGAAGAGGTAGAGCGCGCCGAGGCAGCAGACCGCGTCGAAGACGCCGGTGCGGAACGGCGGGTCGATCGCGTTGCCGCGGACGTAGGCGATGCCCTGGCTGTCGGCGGCGGCGCGGGCGAGCATGGACGCGGACGCGTCGAGCCCGACGACCAGGCCGTTCTCACCGACGCCGGACGCGACGGCGCGGGTGGTGTTGCCCGGCCCGCACGCCAGGTCGAGGACGGTCGCGGCGGGCTTGGCGATGTCGCCGGGCTGGGCGAGGCCGAGCCAGTCACGGGCGAGCGCGTGCTCCTCGGCGGTGTCCGGCCCGGACGGCCAGCCCTTGGCGATGTTGAACGCGAACGGGCGCCAGATCCGCTCGTAGACCTGCGGCAGCAGCGTGGACTGCATGGCCCGCTGGGCGAGCGTCGGCACGGGCTCGGCCTCGAGCAGGTCCAGGTAGCCGTCCGGTGCGGCGGGCTCGTCCGGCGGGTCGGCGAGCAGCGCGCAGACCCGGTCGAGCAGCCCGTCGTCCTGCGGTGTCGAAGAGGGCACGACTGAATTCGATCATGCGCCCGCACCCCACGTCCCGCCCGGGGTCGCCCCCGTGACCGACCCCACCGGTCCGGGCCGCTCACACGGCACCGGACCCGGAGCCGGAGGCTCAGGGCAGACGCAACCCTGTTTCGTGGGCGAGGAAGGACAGGGTGTCGGTCATGAGGGCGGCGGAGCGGCTGACGGACCGGGCGGCGTGGCCGACGTCGGACTCGCGGCGCAGCAGGACGGGCTCGTCCGAGGACGTGGCGTGCTGGAGGGCCGCGCACATCTTGCGGGCGTGCAGCGGGTCGACGCGGCCGTCGCTGTCGAAGATGGTGAACAGGACGGCCGGGTACGCGACGTCCTCGCGGACGTGGTGGTACGGCGAGTACGCGAGGAGCCACGCGAGCTCGTCCGGCTTGTCGGCCGAGCCGAACTCGTCGTTCCAGATCTGGCCGATGCCGAACCTCTCGTAGCGGACCATGTCGAGCAGGGGCGCCGAGCAGATCACGGCGCGGTACAGGTCCGGGCGCTGCGTCAGGGCCGCGCCGACGAGCAGGCCGCCGTTGGATCCGCCGGAGATCGCCAGCTGGGACGGCGTGGTCAGGCCGTCCGCGACGAGGCGTTCGGCGGCGGAGTGGAAGTCGTCGAAGACGTTCTGCTTGCGGTCGCGCATCCCCGCGCGGTGCCAGTCCTCGCCCTCCTCCGAGCCGCCGCGCAGGTTCGCGATCACGTACACGCCGCCCGCCTCGACCCAGGCGAGGATGGACGCCGAGTACGCCGGGGTGAGGGAGACGTTGAAACCGCCGTATCCGTACAGAACGGTCGGACGCGGTCCGTCGCCGCCGGGACGGGAGATCACCAGCATCCGGACGGGCGTCCCGTCGTAGGACGCGTAGGTGACCTGCCGCGTCTCGATCTCGGGGACGCTGACCGAGCCCGGCGCGGACGCCCACACGCGCGTCTCGCCCGTCCGCGCGTCGTAGTGCAGCACCGACGACGGCGTGACGTTGTCGGTGTAGCCGAACCACGCCTCGTGCCCGCCGTCCGGACGTTCGACGATGCCGCCGACCGAGCCGAGGCCGGGCAGCGGGACGGTCCCGAGCCGCTCGCCGGACGCCAGGTCGTGGACGGTGATCTCGCTGATCGCGTGCCGCTCCCAGCCCGCGAGCAGGACGGGCCGGTCGAGGTCGTCCAGGATCGCGTAGTCGGTGAGGACGGCCTCCGGGTCCTCGGGGACCAGGTCGCGCCAGGTCCCGGGGGACGGGTCGGAGGGGTCGGTCACGCAGATCCGCGAGCGCGGGGCGTCCCGGTCGGTGAACACGTAGGCGCGTCCGTCGCGTCCGACGTGCAGGCTGGTCGAGGCGTCCACCCCGACCTGGACGGGGCGCAGCTCGGGGCGCTCGAGCGGGGCGGCGGTGAGGTCGGCGATCCACAGGTCGTTGCGCGGCGCGGTCCCGGCGGACGCGGTCACCGTCAGCCAGCGCCCGTCGCGACTGACCGAGATGCCGTAGTAGTTCGTCTTGTCCAGTCCGTCGCCGAAGACCAGGACGTCGCCCTCGTCCGGGTCGGCGCCGACGCGGTGCAGATAGACGCGGCGGTGGAACTGCTCCTCGCCGTCCGGGACCTCGCCCGGCGCGAGCCGCCGCACGTAGTAGTACGCCTCGCCGCCCGGCAGCCACGCGACGACCGAGTTGCGGGTCCGGTCGATCGGCCCCTCGACGGGCTCGCCGGACGCCACGTCCAGCACGTGGAGCAGGGACTCCTCGTCGCCGCCGTGCGAGACCTTGTACGCCAGCCGCCGCCCCTCCTTGTCGGGCTGCCAGCCGTCGAGCGTGGTCGTGCCGTCCGGGTCGAGCGCGGTCGGGTCGACCAGGACGCGCTCGGCGCCGTCCGCGTCGACGGTGTAGAGGACGGGGTGCTCCTGCTCGGCGGTGCGGCGCGTGAAGAACCGCCGTCCGTCGCGCCACACCGGCGCGCCGACGCTGCCCGCGCTGAGCAGCTCGCCGAGCCGGGCGCGCAGCCGGTCGCGCCCGGGCAGGCCGTCCACGGTCTGGCGGAACAGGTCGTCCTGCGCCGAGAGCCACTTGGCGGTGTCCTCGGAGTCGGCGTCCTCCAGCCATCTGTACGGGTCGGGCACACGATGACCGTGCAGGTCGTCGGCGACGTCCGCGCGCGGCGCGGCGGGGTACTGCGGTCGGCTCATGCGAAGCACTGTATTCATCTCGACCCGAGCCTGATCCCAGATCAATCCGCGTAACGAGGTGTACACGCTCGGTGACATCGGTAGATAGGCAAAAGATCACTGGGTTCATCAACAACGGGGGAGTACATGAAGAACAGCAAGGCCGTTCGCGGGACGGTCCTGGGCGGGGCGCTCGCCGGAGCCGCACTGATCGCCGCCGCGCCCGCGCAGGCCACGCCGATTCCCGTCCCCGGCCACGCGGACGCCACGCCGGCCTTCACGCCGACGCGCGTCACGCCCGATCTCAAACCGATACCGAAACCGGCGCCCACGCCGCCGCGGAACACGCCCACACGTCCTAGGGCCCTGCCGAAGCCCGCGCAGGCCACCCCGCGGACCACACCCGCGGACCCCACCCCCAGAACACCGCCCGCGAACACGCCGCCGAGAACCACACCGTGGAACCTCACACCGCACCAAATACCCGCGAACCTCACGCCGAGGACGCCACCCCGAAACCTGACACCGAGGACGGCGCCTGGGAACCTGACGCCCAGGACGACGCCCGGAAACCTGACGCCGCGCACGCCCGGGAATCTGACGCCGCGCACGACGCCCGGGAATCTCGTGCCGAGGTCGGCGCCCGGGAATCTGACGCCCAGGTCGATGCCCGGGAACCTGACGCCGCGCACGCCCGGGAACCTTGCGCCGAGGTGGACGCCCGGGAATCTCGCGCCGCGTCAGGTGCCCACGAACCTGGTGCCGCGGACGGCGGGCGGCAACCTGGCGCAGCGTCCGGCGCCTGGGTATCTCGTACCTAGGACGACGCCGGTGAACCCGCGTCAGGCGCCCGCGAATCTGCCGCCGCGATCCACGTTCTCGAACGTGACGCCTCGGACGACGCCCGCGAACCTCGCGCCGCGCCAGGTGCCGACGAACTTGGCGCCCCGAAGCGCGGGCGGCAACCTGGCGCAGCGTCCGACGGCCGCGAACCTCGCGCCGAGGACGGCGCCTGCGAACCTTCCGCCGCGGAGCGTGCCCGCGTACGTGACGCCGCGTCAGGCGGCCGCGAATGTGGCGCCGCGATTCGTGCCTTCGAGCGTGACGCCGCGTACGGCGCCTGCGGGGCGGGTGCCGCGTCGTATCCCGGGGGCGGTGGCGCTGCGGACGCCGGCGCGGAGCGCGACGGGGAAGGGAGGCCGGGGGGCCGACCCGAGGGCCGGGAAGGTCGAGGTCTCCTACAGTTCGCCGAAGCTCGTGCAGGCGGGCGGGGTCCTGACCTGGAGCTGGACGGTCCGGAACACGGGCGGCGAGGCCGTGAAGGACGTCGTCCTGGTCCACAGGCTGACGCCGCAGCTCAAGGTCGGCAAGCTGCCGCAGGAGTGCAAGGCGGTCGCGGCCGAGATCCGGTGCTCCTACGGGGTGCTGCAGGCGGGGGCGACCTCCAGGGGTGACCTGACGGCCACCGTGCCCTCGGCCGCCAGGGGGTCGGTCAAGGTCAACGGCAGGGTGACCTGGCAGCCGGGCCCGGTGCCGGCGGGCGGGCTGGCGGCGTCGGGCTCCAACGGCATGGCCGGCGCGACCGGCACGACCGGTGTGAACGGCGCCAGCGGCGTGAACGGCGCTGCCGCTCCGAAGGGGCAGGTGGCTCCGCGGGGGCAGGCCGCTCCGAAGGGGCAGACGGCTCCGAGGGGGCAGGCGGTGCCTGGTGCGGTGCGGGGGGCGCGGCACTGAGGTGAGCGGGTGTTCCGGTCCGGCCTTTCGGGCCGGGCCGGGCGCCGGGTTCGCGGGAGGGTCCTCGCGCGTCGGAAATTTCGCGGCGCCCGGGGCCCGGCCGTTCGAACCGCCCCGATCGTGGGGATGAAAGGGGGTAGCGGGCGGTCAGCTCAGGGGCCACACTGATTGCGGGCCGGCCGTTTCGGTCGGCTGCCGCCGCCCGCCCCCGCGGGCCGGGCAGTGGACGGCAGGCTCGTAAAGGACGGACCGGAAACGCCCCTGAGGAGGTCCTCGTGGCGGATGCGCAGGTGCCGGAGACGATACTCGGGCCTCGGGACGGGGCGCGCGCGAGTCGTGCGCCCGCCGAGGCGAAGAAACGAACGGTCATCCCCCTGACGGCGGCCGCGCTCACCCCGGCGGAGGCCGTCTGATGCGCCAGGTCCTGCTCCTCAACGCGACCTACGAACCCCTGACGACCCTCCCGCTCCGCCGCGCGGTCGTGCTCGTCCTCCGCGACAAGGCCGAGATCGTCCACCACGACGCGTCCGGCGCGGTGCTGCACTCCGCCGCGATGACGGTGGAGGTCCCCTCCGTGATCCGGCTCCGCCGGTACGTGCGGATCCCGTTCCGGACCCGGGTCCCGCTGACCCGCACGGCGCTGATGCGCCGGGACAACTTCCGCTGCGTCTACTGCGGACGCCGCGCCGAGACCATCGACCACGTGCAGCCGCGCAGCCGGGGCGGCAAGCACGTCTGGGAGAACTGCGTCGCGTCCTGCCAGACCTGCAACCACAGCAAGGCCGACCGTCTACTCGAGGAACTGGGCTGGACGCTCCCGATCACGCCCGGCGTGCCGCGCGGCGCGCACTGGAGGCTGATCGGCATCGTCCACGACGGCGATCCGCAGTGGGCCCCCTACGTCACCGAACCCGCCGCCTGACCCCTCTGTTCACGGGGGCGTCCGCACGTATCCTGGTGGCGTGCCACGGTATGACTATCGCTGCCGCGCGTGCGGCTCGACCTTCGAGGTCTCTCGCCCGATGATCCAGGCGTCCGACCCGGCCCCGTGCCCGGCGGGCCACGACGACACCGTCAAACTGCTGTCCACCGTCGCGGTGACGGGGCAGGCGTCCGCGCCCGCCCCACGCGGTGGCGGGGGCGGAGGGTGCTGCGGCGGAGGCTGCTGCTCCTGACCCCCGCCGCCCCTCCGCGCGGTCACTCCGAGGCCGCGCCGGCGGCGTCGCGCAGCCGGCGCAGCTCGGCGGCGGTCTTCGCGACGTCGTAGTCGCCCTCGACGCCCTCGACGAGGAACAGGTCGCCGGGGATGTGGTCGGCGCGCAACCCCTTGATCTCGGCGTACGGCTCCGAGGCGTACCAGGCCCGCGCGCCGTCCGCGTCCGGGAAGCCGAGGATCACCACGACACCGGGGAACTCGCCCTCCTTGACGTCCGGGACGGCCCCGTGGACGAGGAACCTCCCGCCGAACGGGTCCATGGTCGCCTGGATGCGCTCCATGTATTCGAGCGCGTCGTCGTGGATCCGCGGCTCGGGGTACATGCGGGCGATGGCGTAGGACGGCATGGCGGGCTCCTCTGATCCTTCCGGACGCCCGGTGCGTCCGGTTGATGATCTTTAGTCTGGCCCGAGACCCCGGGGGCAGGCGATGACGTCGGAGGTCATGCCGCCGCCTACCCCCGAGGGAAGCCCGGCTCAACGCAGCCGGTAGGCGGAGGTGATCTCCTGCCGGACGGACCCGCCGCCCGAGTCTCGCGCGGTCACGCGCAGGGACAGGCCGCCGCCCGCGCCCGGCTTCGGCAGCGCGGCGGAGAACCTGCCGCCGCCGAGCGCGCGCACCTGCGCCGCGCGCCACGTCCCGCCGCCGTCCACGGACGTCTCGACCGTCATCCCGGCGATCGTCGCGTCCGCCGAGCCCGCGACCCGGGCGACGGTGAACGTCGCGGGCGCGCCGGTCGGCTGGTTCCGCAGGTCGAGGCCGAGGTCGTAGTCGACGACGAGCAGCGGCAGCCGCACCGAGGACGGCCCGGACGGGGCGTCCGACGTGAACGTCCAGGTGGTGGACGTCTTCGGCGACACCGAGAGCACCGAGGACGCGTCGGTGTCGTAGCGCAGCGTGAACACGGCGGGCCGCGCCGGGACGGAGAAGTCCGCCGCGCCCGACGAGGCGCGGCCGATGACGCGCGTCCCCTCACTGAGCGTCAGGGTGTGCTGCAGCGCCTCGACGTCGCCGCAGTCGAAGCCGTCCGGGCGGACCTGGAGGTCGACGAGGTGGACGTGCACGTTCCCGCTCGTCCGGACGGACGGCGTCGGGGTGCAGAAGCTCGGGGAGGGCAGGGTCCCCGAGTACGGTCCGGGGCGGAAGGGCTGGCGGCCCCACGTCTCGGTGGTCCGTGAGCCGGGCTTCGGCTCGGTGAAGGGGAGCTCGTCGATCCACCGGCCGTCGGCGACGGTCTGCGGAGCCGCCTCGTGCGTCCAGAACAGGCCGCCGCCCGCCGACACGTAGTCGGTCCGGGTCGTGCCCGCCGGGACGGTGGAATCGGCCTGGAACCCGGCCGCGAGGCCCGTGTCCAGCGTCATCCCGTACCGGGTCTCGCGGATCGGCTTGGAGATGTCGCCGTCCACGGCCGCGAACCGCTGGTCGAACCGGGCCATCGTGGCGATCTCGGCCGGGGTGACCACGTGCGACGCGTCGGCGGGCACCCCGCCGGGACGCGTGTAGAACAGGTCGAACACCGTCCCCGGCGCGGTCAGCCGGAACGCGGTGGTCGTGCTGAGGGAACCCGTCGAGACGTTTCCCGGCATCGGCTGGACCAGCACCTCGTCGGACGTTCCGGACGCGTACCCGGTCTCGCCGAGGAGACCCTGCCGGAAGGACTGGAGGAGCGTGAGTGCTCTCATCGCCGTCTCCGTCCCGACCCCCTGGACGGACGCGTCGAACGGTTTGGCCGCCGCGCCGTCGAGCGTCACCGTGAGGTCCTTGTCCATGGTGATCTCCGGAGCACCGACCAGCGCCAGCCGCGTGGAGTTGTCCGTCCTGAAGTCCCACACCTTGCCGAGGACGCTGTACCGGCCGTCCGGCACGCGGATCCTGCCGCTGTCGTCGGCCGGGACGTCCATGCCCGTCGCGAACCGGGCGACGTCGTCGAGGTTCACGACCGACGCCGAAGCCGCGTAGCCGTCACCGGCCGTGCCCGGGATCGGCTTGCCGACGAGGGTCAGCGTGTGGCTGGGCGGTTCGACGGAGAACGTGACGGGCGTGCGCGCGGTGTGCCCACCCCCGCTCGCGACGACCTCGGCCGAGTACAGGCCCGGACGGGCCACGCGGACGCTCAGCTCCGCGGTCGCGGTGCCCCCGGCGGGGACGTCGACCCGCGTCGCCGACAGGGTCGCGGCGTCCGCGACGGTGTGCCCCTCACGGTCGGTGACCTTGACGGACAGGTCCGCCGGCACCGCCCCGGACGGCGCGTCCCAGACCAGCTTGGTCCGGAGCGCCGGGTGGTCGGGGAACGAGGAGGTGCCGAGGTGCGGGACGGCCTGCCGCGACAGGAGCGGCGAGGTCACCGCGGCGGCCGCGTCGAGCCGTCCGGCCCCGAGCTCGAAGGCGTCGCCGCCCGTCGCCGGGGCGGCCGAGCCGACGAGCGCCGCCTTGATCCGGTCCGGCGCCCAGTCCGGGTGCCGCTGCGCGACCAGCGCGGCGGCGCCCGCGACGTGCGGGGTGGCCATGGACGTTCCGGACAGTTCCGTGTACCGGGCGGAGATGATCCTGCCCCGGGACGTCCCGGCGGCACGGGCGGCGACGATGTCCACGCCCGGCGCGACGATCTCGGGCTTGGCGGCGGTCCGTCCCTGGCGGGGGCCCCGGCTGGAGAAGCCCGCGAGCCGGTCCGCGCCGTCGACCGCGCCGACGGTGAGTGCGCTGTCGGCCGCCCCCGGCGACTCGACCGAGCCGGTCGCGCCGCCGTTGCCCGCGGCGATCACGAAGAGCGTGCCGTGGGCCCTGGTGAGCTTGTCGACCGCCTCCGAGAGAGGGTCGGCTCCGTCGGAGGAGTCGCCGCCGAGGCTCATGTTCACGATCTTCGCCCGGGCGGCGGCCCACTCCATGCCCGCGATGAGCTGCGACTCCGAGGCGCGGCCCTCGTCGTCGAGCACCTTGCCGACCAGCAGCGACGCGTCCGGGGCGACGCCCTTGCGGGCCCCGTCCGCCGCCGTGCCGTCGCCCGCGAGGATCGACGCGACGTGCGTCCCGTGCCCGTACCGGTCGACGCCGTCGGCGGACGAGGAGAAGTTGGCCGTCTCGGCGACCCGGCCCTTGAGGTCGGGATGCGTGGCGTCCACGCCGCTGTCCAGCACGGCCACCTTCACGCCGCGTCCGGTCGCCCCGGCCTGCCACGCGGCGGGCGCGCCGACCTGGGTGAGGTTGGGGTCGAGCGACTCCGCGCCCGGGGTCGCCGGCCTCGTGCTCGTCGGCCTCGGCGAGGCCGTCCTGGTGGGCCTGGGCTTCGCGGTGGACGCCGACGACGCCCGGATCGTCCGGTCCAGCCAGACGTGGGACGCGCCGGACGGCGCCGCCGCGAGGGCCGTGCCGAGCCGCACCGACCTGGACCGGGGCTGCCGGACGGCCACCGCGCCGATGCTGACGAGCCGCCGCCCTTGGGGCAGCGCCGCCGCCACCGACCGGCCCGGACCCTGGACGATCAGTGGGAGGTCCCGGCTGCGCGCGTCGTCGTAGCCGTTCTGGATCAGGGTCGTGACGTCGAACAGCGCGGGGTCGATCACGCGTCCGCGCAGGCGGGCCATGTCGGCGGGCAGCACGACGACGTGCCCGTCCGGCCGCACCGAGGTGCTGAAGAGCTTGTTGCGGCGGTCCGCGCCGGGCCGCACGCCGACGATCGGGATGGCACCCTTCCGCGTCCGGATGGTCACCACGTCCCCGGTGAACAGGGTGACCTTCCAGGACTTCCCGACGGGCAGCGGTTGCCTGGGCGCGGGGCGCGCCGCCGCGTCCGCGCCGCCGGGAAGCGCGAGCGAGGTGGCGAGGACGGCCGCGCCGCCGAGGGCCGCCACCCCGGATCTGATGGGTCGCAAGGAGAGTCCTTTCGGTTGATCTCTCCTGTATTGACCCGAGGGCCCGATCGCTTTCACGCGTCCCGCCCGGCACACGGAACGCTCATCCGCGCAACGGCCCCGGCACGCGGAACGCCCGTCCGGACGGGGCGTCCGGACGGGCGTTCAGGTGGAACGGATCAGCGGGCGGAGGACCCTCTCAACGCGGTCAGCGGGCGGAGGGGCCTCTCGGTGCGGTCAGCGGGCGAGGAGGCTCACGTCGCGGGCCGCGCCGGTGGACGCGGACGTCGCCATGGCCGCGTACGCCTGCAGCGCCGCGCTGACCTTGCGGTCGCGGTCGCGCGGACGGTAGCCGCCCAGCTCCTCCAGCAGCTTGGCGCGGCGCGCCTCCAGCTCCTCCTCGGGGACGTCCAGCTCCAGCACCCGGTTCGGGATGTCGATGACGATCCGGTCGCCGTCCCGGACGAGGGCGATCACGCCGCCCGCCGCCGCCTCCGGCGAGGCGTGCCCGATCGACAGCCCGGACGTGCCGCCGGAGAAGCGGCCGTCGGTGATCAGCGCGCAGGACTTGCCGAGGCCCCGGCCCTTGAGGAAGGACGTCGGGTAGAGCATCTCCTGCATGCCCGGCCCGCCGCGCGGCCCCTCGTAGCGGATGACGACGACGTCGCCCTCCTTGATCTTCCCGCCGAGGATGCCCTCGACCGCCGCGTCCTGGGACTCGAAGACGACGGCCGGGCCGGTGAAGGTCCACAGCTCCTCGTCGACGCCCGCGGTCTTGACGATCGCGCCGTCCTCGGCGATGTTGCCGCGCAGGACGGCCAGGCCGCCGTCGGCGGTGTAGGCGTGCTCGACGTCGCGGATGCAGCCCTCCGCGCGGTCGAGGTCGAGCTCGTCCCAGCGCGCGGACTGGCTGAACGCCGAGGTCGTGCGGACGCCGCCGGGCGCGGCGTGGAACATCTCGACGGCCTCGGGCAGCACGTCCGGGGAGCGGACGTCCCACTTGGCGAGGTGCTCGGTCAACGACGCCGAGTGGACGGAGGCGACGGACCGGTGCAGCAGCCCGGCCCGGTCGAGCTCGCCGAGCAGCGCCGGGATGCCGCCCGCGCGGTGGCAGTCCTCGACGTGGTACTTACCGGTCGCGGGGGCCAGCTTGCAGACGCACGGGACGCGCCGGGACAGCTCGTCGATCTCCTTCAGCCCGAAGTCGACGTGCCCCTCGACCGCGGCGGCGAGCAGGTGCAGGATCGTGTTCGTCGAGCCGCCCATCGCGATGTCGAGGACCATGGCGTTCTCGAACGCCTCCTTGGTCGCGATGTTCAGCGGCAGGACGGACGCGTCGTCCCCGTCGTAGAAGCGCTTGGCGATCTCCACGACCGTCCGGCCCGCGTCCTCGTACAGGCGGCGGCGCGCGGTGTGGGTGGCGAGGACGGTGCCGTTGCCGGGCAGGGCCAGGCCGATCGCCTCGGTGAGGCAGTTCATCGAGTTGGCGGTGAACATGCCCGAGCAGGACCCGCAGGTCGGGCAGGCGTTCTCCTCCATCTCGGCGAGCGTGGCGTCGCTGACCGCCTCGTTCGCCGCGGCGATCATGGGGTCGATCAGGTCGAGCTTGTGGCCGCCGGACACGCCCGCGACGGGCTTGCCGGCCTCCATCGGGCCGCCGGACACGAACACGGTCGGGATGTTCAGCCGCAGCGCGGCCAGCAGCATGCCCGGCGTGATCTTGTCGCAGTTGGAGACGCAGATGAGCGCGTCCGCGCGGTGCGCCTCGACCATGTACTCGACCGCGTCGGCGATCAGCTCGCGGGACGGCAGCGAGTACAGCATCCCGTCGTGGCCCATGGCGATGCCGTCGTCCACGGCGATCGTGTTGAACTCGCGCGGCACGCCGCCCGCCTCGCGGACGGCCCCGGCGACCACGTCGCCGACCTCGCGCAGGTGGACGTGCCCGGGGACGAACTGGGTGAAGCTGTTGGCCACGGCGACGATCGGCTTGCCGAAGTCCTCGCGCTGTACGCCGCTGGCCCGCATGAGGGCGCGGGCGCCCGCCATGTTCCTGCCGTGGGTGACCGTACGTGACCTGAGCGGTGGCATCGGGACCTTCTCCAACCGTGACGAGCGTGGACGCGAGCAGCGTTTCGGGCAAGCGGCGTTTCGGCGAGCGGGGACCTCGTCCGCGGCGGGTGGGGCGGGCGCGGGCCGGGCTCGGGCCGCAGCGGGCGGGTCGCGCGGCGCTGCCGCCGGTCGGCGCGGGGCCGGGTCTGCCCGATCCGTTCGGGGTGCGGGGTCGGGCGTCCCGGACGCGTCGGACGGGCCGCCGCGCGCGGACGCCGGTCCGCGGAACGGGTCGGCCGGCCGGTGTCGTTCGATCGTACCAACGCCCTGCGTGTGCCCTGCCTGAGCGTCCCGGACGGCGCTGGGGAAGGCGCGCGGCCGGGGCGCGGGAGGCGCGTGGCCGGGGAGGCGGGAGGTGAAGGGGGCGCCTTCCGGGGGCCGGGGAGGGGGCTCCGGGGACGGCCGGGAGCGGGAAGCGGCACCCCGGGCGCCAGGGTGCCCCTCCGTGGCGGCCGGCGCGCGTGGCCCGGCGGCCGGGGCTCGTCGTCGAGCCTGGTGGGCGGCCCGGTCCGGCTGGACCGCCCGGGCGGTGTGTGGTGATCAATAGGGGACCGGCCGGTTGGACCGGTCCGATCGGATCAGTCGGAGTCGGGGTACTTGGGCGGCAGCGAGTCCTCGGCCGCCTGGAAGATGCGCTCCACGTCGGTGACGGTCAGCACGCGCGGCCTGCGGCGCAGGTAGCCCCGCGCCCGGTTCCCGGCGTAGACGTCCACGTCGCGGACCCGCATCACCTTCCAGGGGATGGACGGTCCGTAGATCGCCACCGAGCCCTGGACCGGCACCTCGAAGCCGACCTGCCGGCTGATGATCTTGCTGGCCAGGTCGGCCTCCCACGCGGTCTCGTCCAGCCGGTCCTTCTTGTTGAAGGGCCCGTGGAAGAGCTTGCGGTGGGAGAGCGTGCGCACCGGCAGCCGCTTGTCCCAGGCCTCGGAGTCGATCGCGTACACCCCGCTCGGGCCGATGACCAGGTGGTCGATCCGCCCGTCGCTGACACCCTCGTCATCGCGGGGGACGGCCCGGGCGTGCAGCACCCGGTATCCGTTCTTCTCCAGGGACTTCAGCTGCCGTTCGGTCTTGCGCTCGACCGCCGACGCCTTCTGCCACGCCTCGACGCTCGAGGCGGTGCGGGCGCGGCGGACCACGTCCCCGACCACGACGAGGGCCGCCGCGACGATGCCGAGCAGGAGAGTGGACGCGACCGACACCACGATCAGCACCACCAGCGCCGCGACGCCGCGCTGGATCCAGGGCCGGACGGCGGGGTCGGCGAGCGTCTCGCCGAACGAGCGGGGGCCGGGGGACTCGTCGACGGGGCCCTCGTCGGGCCGTTCGGCGACCGTTTCGCCCTCGGGCGGACGTTGTTCTGCGGCCGGGTCGGGCTGGCCGCGGGCCTGCTGGCCGTTGCTCCGTTCCGTGATCGCCATAGGTGACGCTCCGTGTTCCTTTCGCGCCGGAATCATGATCCTCCGAGCGCAGAGTAATCAGTTCGCGGGTCCCCGACCAGTCATGTCGGGTTAATACTTTTGTCGCCGTTTCCGCAGGGTTCACGGACCCGGCGGACGGGTAGGTCCATTCTCCTCCCGGGCCTGCGGCTAGCGTTCGACTCTGTGACTCATACCCACGACCTCACGGCCGAACAGGCCGCCGCCGCCGTCCGTTCCCGGGACCTCTCGCCCGTCGAGCTGACCCGCCACTACCTCGACCGCGCGGAGCGGTTGAACGACCGGGTCGGCGCGTACGTCACGCTCACCCCGGAGCTGGCCCTGGAGCAGGCGCGGGCCGCCGAGAAGGCGGTGGCCTCGGCGGACGACCCGGCCGACCTGCCGCCGCTGCTGGGCGTCCCGGTCCCGGTGAAGGACCTGAACATGGTCTCCGGCGTCCGGATGACGCTCGGCTCGGCCGCGCACGCCGACCTCACCGGCTTCGCCGACGACACCGTGGTGGTCCGGCTGAGGGAAGCGGGATCTGTCCATCTGGGCAAGACGAACACCCCCGAATTCGGCCTGCCCTGTTATACGGAAAACGACGTCGCGCCCCCGGCGCGGACCCCCTGGGACACCTCCCGCTCGGCGGGCGGCTCGTCCGGCGGGGCCGCCGCGGCGGTCGCGTCCGGCCTGGCCCCGGTCGCGCAGGGTAGCGACGGCGGCGGCTCGATCCGGATCCCGGCGTCGGCCTGCGGGCTGTTCGGGATCAAGCCGAGCCGGGGGCGGATCTCGCACGGCCCGATCGTCCCGGACCTGTTCGGCCTGTCCACCAACGGCCCGATCGCCCGGACCGTCCGGGACGCGGCGCTCCTGCTGGACGTCATGGCGGGCCCGCGGCCGGGCGACATGTTCCACGCCCCGTCCGGGGAGGGCGGCTTCCTGGCGGCCACCGAGCGTCCGCCGGGCCGCCTCCGCATCGCCCGCAGCATCGAGGCGGGCGTCCCCGGCGTGGAGATCCACCCGGACGTCCAGGCCGCCTACGACGCCGCGTCCGAGCTGCTGGAGGAGCTGGGGCACGAGGTCGTGGACGTCCCGCTCCTCTGGAACGCCGACCTCGTCCCGCATTTCGAGACGCTGTGGGCCGCGATGGCGTCCCTCACCCCGGTCGCCCCCGACCGTGAGGAGCTGCTCCAGCCCCTCACCCGCTGGCTGCGGGCCCGTGGCGACGTCACGACCGCGCCGCAGCTGATGATGGCCCACGCGTCCCTGCAGTCCGCGATGCGGACCGTCATCCCCGTCCTGGACGCGTACGACGCCGTCCTGCACCCGACCCTCGCCCAGCTCCCGGCCCCCCTCGGCCACTTCCACGGCCAGACCCCCGAGGAGAACTTCGAGCGCCAGAAGCTCTTCACCCCCTTCACCTCCGTCTACAACGTCTCCGGCCAGCCCGCCGTGAACGTCCCCCTCCACTGGACGGACGAGGGACTGCCCGTCGGCGTCATGCTCGCCGGACGCCTCGGCGGCGAGTCCACGCTCATCTCGCTGTCCGCGCAGCTCGAGGAGGCCCGGCCCTGGGCCCACCGCAAACCGGAGATCTGGCACGCCTGACACTTGTCATGCCCCCGCCCCGCGGGGGCATGGTGCAGGCGTGGCTGACCGGGATCTGAGGGCCTTGGCCCGTGCTCGAGGTGTCCTGACGGAGTACGTCGACTGGCGTGGACGCGAGGCCGAGGTGTCCGTCGAGACACTCCGGGCCGTCCTGACCTCGCTCGGGGCGGACGTCTCGACGTCCCGGGCCGTCCGGGACGGGCTGGCGGCGGCGCGGGCCGCCGAACAGCGGGGACTTCCGCCGGTCGTGGTCGCGCGGCCCGGCCGTCCGCCGGTGGAGGAGGGTGCGGTCGCGCTCGCGGACGGGCGCGTCCTCGATCTTCCGGCGGCCGAGGAGCTGCCGCTCGGCTGGCACCGGCTGACCGTCGGCGGCGAGGAGGCGGCCCTGCTCGTCGCGCCGGAGCGGCTCGGCGCTGGGCCGCGCGCGTGGGGGCTGACGGCGCAGCTGTACTCGGTCCGGTCGCGGGCGTCCTGGGGGATGGGCGATCTTCGGGACCTCGCCGACCTCGCCGTGTGGGGCGCGCGGCAGGGGGCGGGGTTCGTCCTGGTCAACCCGCTGCACGCGGCCGAGCCCGTCCCGCCGGTCGGGCCGTCGCCGTACTCGCCGATGAGCCGTCGCTTCACGAGCCCCCTGTACCTCCGGGTCGAGGACGTCCCCGAGTACGCCGCCCTCCCGCCGGACGAGCGCGACCGCGTGGACCGCCTCAGCGCGCCCCTGAGGGCCCGGAACGCGTCCCTGGACGTCCTGGACCGGGACGCGGTCCACACGGCCAAGATGCGCGCCCTGGAGGTCCTTTACGCGGCTTTTAAGGGGCATGTCTCGTATGCGGTGTATCGCCGCCGGGAAGGCGCGCCCCTCACGGCCTTCGCCACGTGGTGCGCGCTGTGCGAGGAGCAGGGGCCGGACTGGCGCGCGTGGCCCGCCGAGCTGCGCGACGCCGACGGCAGGGCCCTCGCGGCGGCCTCGCGGCGGCTCGCCGGCCGCGTGGACTTCCACGCCTGGCTCCAGTGGCGGCTCGAAGGGCAGCTGGGCGCGGCGCAGGCCGCCGCGCGCGAGGCCGGGATGACGATCGGGATCGTCCACGACCTGGCGGTCGGCGTCCACCCGTCCGGCGCGGACGCCTGGATGTACCGGACGCTGTTCGCGCCCGGCATGAGCGTCGGCGCGCCGCCGGACGCCTTCAACCAGCTCGGCCAGGACTGGGGCCAGCCGCCCTGGCACCCCGGACACCTCGCCGAGGCCGCCTACCTGCCCTTCCGCGGCATGGTCGCGGCGGCGCTCCGGCACGGCGGCGGGCTCCGGCTCGACCACGCGATGCAGGTGTCGCGGCTGTGGTGGATCCCGGACGGCGCGTCCCCGGCGGACGGCGCGTACGTCGCCTACGACCGGGACGCGATGCTGTCCGCGCTGACCTGGGAGGCCGCCCGCACCGGCGGCGTGGTGATCGCCGAGGACCTCGGCACCGTCGAACCCGGCCTCCGCGAGGACCTCGCCGCGCGCGGCCTGCATGGGACGTCCCTGCTCTGGTTCGAACGCGACGGTTCGGGCCGTCCGAAACGGCCGGGGGAGTGGCGCGAGGCGTCCCTGGCGACGGTCGGGACGCACGACATGCCGCCGATCACCGGGATGCTGCACGGCGACCACCTCGCGCTGCGCGACCGCCTCGGCCTGCTCACCCGCCCGCTGGCGGACGAGATCGCCGACCACCGCCGCACTCTGGCCGGATGGCTCGACCTCCTCGCCGCCGAGGGCCTGCTGGCCACGTCCCCGGCGACGGTCCTCGCGGCCCTCGACTCCGGCTCGTCCGCGCACGACGCCGAGGTCGTCCACGCCCTGCACGGGTTCCTGCGCCGTACCCCGGCCCGCCTGGCCGGGCTCGCGCTCGTCGACCTCGTGGGGGAGCGCCGCACCCAGAACCAGCCCGGCACGACCGACGAGTACCCGAACTGGCGGGTCCCGCTCGCGGACGCGTCGGGCCGTCCCGTCCTGCTGGACGACCTGCCCGACTAGGCGAGCGCCACGAGCAGCCTGCGGGAGACCTCCGCCAGCAGGTCGTCCGGGACGAGCTCGGTGGCGCCGATCACCGAGAACAGGCCGGGCAGGCCGGGGAGCGGGTAGCCGTCGGTGTCCTCGTTCTTCAGGGCCTCCTCGCCCAGCGGATGGTGCCGCAGCGACGACCGGGCCCGCGCCCACGCCGTCTGCACCTCCTCCGGCGACGGCACTCCGAAACCGTGCCCGACCGGCGCGGCGTGCCGCAGCCGCACCAGGGCGCTGTCGGCGAAGTCCGCCGCGAGGCGGCAGCGGTCGACCAGGTCGCGCCGGGCGCCCTCGTCCAGGCGGGTCATCACGCTGCACGGCGTCCGGCAGCGCGCCGCGCAGTCGCCGAGCGCCCGCGCCACCTGGCTGTGCTGCCGGTCGAGGTAGGCGCGCCAGCCCGGCCCGGGCTCGTTCGCGACCCGCAGCGTCCGCTCGCACGCGGACCGCTCGGGCCGCGTGTGGTCGCAGTTGCGTTCCGACCCCGGCTCGACCGGCACCCCGAACCGGCTGCCCGGCCCGGTCACCGACCGTCCGATCAGCGCCGGGTCGCCCGCGTGCCCGAGCACCGGCTCCCACGCCAGCATCGGCGCGTACTCGCTCGCGATGTGGACGGCCGCGACCAGCGGCGCCATCTCCCGCCGCCGCCACCGGATCTCGATGACCTCCAGCAGCAGCCGGTACGCCGGACGCAGGCTCGCCAGCGCCCCGCGCGGCCGCTCCTTGGCCGTCTGCGGCATCCGGCTCGCGCGCGCCCGGTCGAGCAGGTCCTTCGGGACCTCCCCGGCCTCCTCCGGCATCCCGAAGTCCTCGGCGTCCAGGTCCAGCACCCGCTGCCCGAACGCGCACAGCGGCGGGACCGGCCCCCGTCCGCCCGTCGTCAGGGCCTCCAGATCCCCGAACGCCTGCCGCTTCGCCAACACCCTGAGCACGTCCCGCGCGGTCTCCACCCCGTAACTCTGCCACGCGTTTTCCCCGCCTCGCCCCGCCCGTCCGTGGAAAACCTTCCGCCGCCGCCCTTGCCCGCCCGAGCCCGCCGTGTCACCATCACCCCGTGATCAACAGAAGGGGGCTTGACGCCCCGGTGCGATGACGCACCCCACGCCGCCCACGCGCGGCGCTCTGAGAACCGCGGCCGATGCCAGGCGAGACGCACTCGACACCGTGCGCCGGGCGATCCGGATCCGCGACGAATGGATCGATGAGGGCCTCTCCGCCCTCCCCGCGGACCGTCCGGCCGCCGAAGCGGCCATTTCCGAGCTGTACACCCGCGTCCGAAGACCCGTGCCCCGCTTCGTCTGGGTGCCGTCCCCGGCCGCGGCCACGGACGCCGGTGTCTCGGCGCGTCCGACGCTCCCGCCCCGCTTCGACGCGCTGCCGCGCCACCGCGACGACTGGCCGACCGCCGGCCTCATCGCGGCCCAGTACGCGCGGCTGGGCTACCGCATAGGTGAGGTGGTGAGTCTGCGGAGACGCCGCTACGGCACCTACCTCTTCGACCCCTGGCGGACGGACGCGCCCGAACAGGCCGTCCGGCAGGGCACGGACGCGATGCTGGTCGTGTCGCGGGCGGTGATCCCGGCGCTCACCCGGACCGTCCGGGACTCGGTGCTGGTTCCGCTCCGCGACCTCCTGAACTCGGAGGGCGGGGACCCGTCCGGGTACTCCTGCTTCGGCCAGCACGGCGTCCACCAGGTCGGCGCGTACGACCTCTGGCGCCGCAGCGGGCTGCTGCGCTTTCGCCCGGAGGAGTCGGAGGCGCTCGACGTGTGGACGGCGCTCGCGCGCTCCTGCGGCTGGTGGTGGCCGGGCGACGAGGTCTGCGTGGTGTCCGAGCGTCCCGTGGAGGTCCGCGCCGAGCCCGCCCCCGACGGCGGACGGCGTCCGCACAGCCTGGACGGCCCGGCGGTCCGCTACGCCGACGGCTGGGGCTTCCACGCGGTGAACGGCACACGCGTCCCGGAATGGGTCATCACCGACCCGACCCCGGAGCGCATCGCCGCCGAACCCAACATCGAGGTCCGCCGCTGCGCCATCGAGCGCATCGGCTGGGACGCCTACACCGAGGCCGCGGGCCTCCGGCTCGTCGGCGCCGCCCCGGACCCCGGAAACCCCGGCTCCGAGCTGCGCCTGTTCGATCTGCCGAGCGACACCTGGGGCACCCCCGCGCGGCTGCTCCTCGCCGTCAACGGATCCCTCGAACGCGACGGCACCCGCCGCCGGTACGGCCTGACCGTCCCGGTGGACCTCCCCGACCCGGTCGCGGCCGCCGCCTGGACCTACGGCCTCGGCCCCGACCAGTACGCCCGGCTCCAGCGCCGGACCTGAGACCCCCACGGTGATGCCCATGACCACGGTGAAGCCCATGACCATGACCCTGTCCGACCTCACCCGGCAGACCGGCCTCGACGTCCTCGACCACCTCGAGATGGACGTCGCGATCCCCGTCCTCGCGGGCCCGCAGGCCCAGGGCGACCTGCTCATCGTCCCGTTCGACGACCTGGCCGGGGCCGTGACCGTCCCGGAGTGGGCCCGCTGGCGCCCGGTCCCGCCGGACGGCGTGGAGGTGCTGCGCGGCGGCGCGGGCGGCAACCCGCACACGCTCGTCGCCGAGCCGCACACGTGCCGCTGGACCGAGGACGTCGGCGACCTGGAGAATCTCGCGCTCGGCGTGCTCTGGGCGGACCATCCCGTCCACCTGATGCACCCGGAGCACGGCGGCTCCGGAATCGCCCCCGGCACCTATGTCATCCGCCGCCAGCGCGAAGGCCGAGGCCGGACCACCGGTCGCGTCCAGCGCATGTACGTCTACGACTGACCCGCATGACATACGACTGACGCGCATGACAAAGGCCGCCCGGCGGGCCGGGCGGCCTGGTGTCGTGCTGCGCGTCAGGAGGCGGTGGCGTCCTTGGCGCGGGCCTTGAGGGCGCGGGTGATGCCGTCGCGGCCCTCGGACAGGAGGCGGACGAGGGCGGACGGGGGGTTCTCGTCCGCGATGTACGCCTCGGTGCGGTCGACGATGGACTGGTCGACCACGAGGAAGGGGTAGCCGCTCTCGGCGAACGTCTGGGACGTGTCGCTCGACCACTCCTTCCAGACGCGGCCGACCTCGGCGAAGTACCTGTCCACGTACGGGAGGAGCAGTTCGGCCTGGTCGGGGTCGACGAAGCCGCCGATGGTCGCGCGGAAGACGGCGTTCGGCAGCGTGCCGGAGACGATCTTGTCCCAGGCGGCGGCCTTGGCCTCGGCGGTCGGGATCGCGGCGGCGCCGGCGGCGGCGTGGCGCTCGCCCGCGGCCGTCGGGTCGCGCTTCAGCTCGGCGTCCAGGTCGGCCTGGCCCGCCTCGCCGGTGACGACCAAGCGGCGCAGGAGGGTCCAGCGCAGCTCGGTGTCGACGGTGAGGCCGTCGAGGACCTGCGAGCCGTCCAGCAGGCCCCTGACGTAGGCCAGGTGCTCGGCCGAGGACGCGACCGCGGTGAACGCCTGGACGTAGGCGAGCTGGAAGTCCGAGCCGGGCGCGGCCTCGCGGGCCAGGTCGTACAGGGCGTCCGCCATCAGGCGCAGGCCCTCGGGACGCCACGACGGGTCCGCGTACTGCTGGACGGCCGTGCGCGCCTGCCGCAGCAGGGTCTGGGTGACCATGATGTCGGTGACGCCGCGGATGCCCGACAGGACCAGCCGGACGTAGTCGCGGGTGGCCATCTCGGCGTCGCGGGTCATGTCCCACGCGGCCGACCAGCACAGCGCGCGGGGCAGGCTGTCCCTGATGTCGCCGATGCCGTCGACGAGGGTCTGCAGCGAGTGGTCGTCGAGCCGGACCTTGGTGTAGGTCAGGTCGTCGTCGTTCACCAGGATCAGGTCAGGGCGCTTGTCGCCGACCAGCTCGGGCACCTCGGTGCGCGCGCCGACGACGTCCAGCTCGACCCGGCGGCGGCGGACGATGCCGTCCGGCGTCCGGTCGTACAGGCCGATCGCCAGGCGGTGCGAGCGCAGCGTCGGGTAGTCGGCCTTCGCCTCCTGCTGGACGGCGAACGAGGTGAAGTTGCCGTCGGCGTCCAGCTCGTAGACCGGCCGCATGGTGTTGACGCCCGCGGTCTCGAGCCACTCCTTCGACCAGGACGTCAGCTCGCGTCCGGACGTCTGCTCCAGCGCGCCGAGCAGGTCGGCGAGGACGGTGTTGCCCCATGCGTGCCGGTCGAAGTAGTGCCGGACGCCCTCGAGGAAGTTGTCCCGCCCGACATAGGCCACCAGCTGCTTCAGGACGCTCGCGCCCTTGGCGTAGGTGATGCCGTCGAAGTTGACCTCCACGGCCCGGATGTCGGGGATGTCGGCCGAGATCGGGTGCGTGGACGGCAGCTGGTCCTGCCGGTACGCCCACGCCTTCTCCAGGTTCGCGAACGTCGTCCAGGCGCCCTTCCACTTGGTCGCCTCGGACTGGCACAGGACGCTCATGAACGTCGCGAACGACTCGTTCAGCCACAGGTCGTCCCACCAGCGCATGGTGACCAGGTCGCCGAACCACATGTGCGCCATCTCGTGCAGGATCGTCTCGGCGCGGCGCTCGTAGGCGGCGTCGGTGACCCGCGACCGGAAGACGTAGTCCTCCAGGAAGGTGACGCAGCCCGCGTTCTCCATCGCGCCCGCGTTGAACTCCGGCACGAACAGCTGGTCGTACTTGGAGAACGGGTACGGACGGCCGAAGACCTCCTCGAAGAACGCGAAGCCCTGGCGGGTCACGTCCACGATCGCGTCGGCGTCCAGGTGCTCGGCGAGCGACGCGCGGCAGAACACGCCGAGCGGGATGACCGAGCCGTCCGCGCGGCGGTACTCGTCCCGGACGACGTGGTACGGACCGGCGACCAGCGCGGTGATGTAGGTCGAGATCCGCGGCGTCCTCGGGAAGTGCCGGACCTGGCCCGCGACCTTGTCGGGGGCCTCGTTGGACACGACCTGCCAGTCCTCGGGGGCGGTGATCGTGAACTCGTGGGCCGCCTTGAGGTCCGGCTGGTCGAAGCAGGTGAACATCCGGTGCGCGTCGGCCGTCTCGAACTGGGTGTACAGGTACACCGACCGGTCGACCGGGTCGACGAAGCGGTGCAGGCCCTCGCCGGAGTTGGAGTACGTCGCGTCCGCCACGACCTTCAGCACGTTGTCGGCGGCGAGGTCGGGCAGCGGGACGCGGCCCTTCTCGGCGTCGTAGGACGCCGGGTCGAGCGCCCGGCCGTTCAGCGTCACCTCGTGCACGACCCCGCCGTGCAGGTCGACGAAGGTCGAGGCGCCCGGCTCGGCGCAGCCGAACCGGATCACGGTGGTCGAGCCGAACCGCTCGGCGCCGGTCGTCAGGTCGAGCTCCACCTCGTACGACTCGACGGTGAGCAGCCGCGCCCGTTCCCGCGCCTCGTCGCGCGTGAGGTTGCCTGCCACGTGTACTCCCTCGTGGTCAAAGTGCGTCGTCAAAGAACCCTGTCCCCCCATGTCTACCAATGCCCGGGCCCCCGCGGCGTCGGCGGCGCCGTTCGATGCGAGGGAGGGGCGCCTTGTTCGCCGTGAGCAGGACGAAATGTGGCGGTGAGGGGTCACGCGGACACCGCCCGTACGCTGGTCACGGCGTCGCGAGTGCCCGACTTCGCATCCGCGTGCGGGAATGCGGAGGGATCGGCCGGGGTTGCCGCTGACAAGTTCTGGCGTGGCCCCTGAGGAGGATGACGATGTCCCAGCGCGTGGACTTCTGGTTCGACCCGCTGTGCCCGTGGGCGTGGATCACGTCCCGGTGGATCCACGAGGTGGCGGAGCACCGCGATCTCGACGTCCACTGGCACGTGATGAGCCTGTCGGTCCTCAACGAGGACAAGGACGTGCCGCAGGAGTACAAGGACATGATCGAGCGGGGCTGGGGTCCGGTCCGGATCGCCATCGCCGCCGAGCAGAAGTACGGCGCGGAGGCCCTCGGACGGCTCTACACCGAGCTCGGCACGCGCCGGCACCACGACCGCCGCGAGTGGAGCCCGGAGCTGTTCCGCGAGGCGCTGACCGCCGCGGGCCTGGACCCGGAGCTGGCCTCGGCCGCGGACGACACCTCGCTCGACCCGGCCGTCCGCGCGTCCCACAAGGACGGCATCGACCGTGTCGGCCAGGAGGTCGGCACCCCGGTCATCGAGATCGACGGGCACGCGTTCTTCGGCCCGGTCGTCACGCCGATCCCGCGCGGCGAGCAGGCGCTGCGGCTCTTCGACGGCGTCCTCGCGGTCGCGTCGGTGGACGGCTTCTACGAGCTCAAGCGCACCCGCACCCGCGACCCGATCTTCGACTGACCGGGTCGGCGCGGCCGGACGCCGGGTCCTGAGGATCGTCAGGCATCAGGGGGCAGGGCCCGGCGAACCGGGCCCGTACCCTCGGGGGGCCAAGGAGGTAGGGCCTGGTCAGGCGCCGGTTCGCGCGGGCTCGCCGTCGGTTTCGGCGAGCCCGGCGGACCAGCGCTCCTCCACCCGGCCGAGCTTCCAGTAGAGCAGCGCGCCCGCCCACAGGACGAGCAGCAGCCCGGTGACGACGAACCCGGCGACATTCAGGTCCAGGTTCCCGATCCAGTCCCAGAACCCGCCGGTGAGCCCGGCCCGGTCCTGGAGGACCTGGAGCAGCTCGGTGCCGCCGATGACGAACGCGAACACGACCGAGACGCCGGTCAGCGTGATGTTGTAGAAGACCTTGCGGACGGGGTTGGAGAACGCCCAGCCGTAGGCGAAGTTCATGAACGTGCCGTCGATGGTGTCCCACAGCGACATGCCCGCGGCGAAGATGATCGGGAGGCACAGCGCCGCGTACCAGGGGAGTCCGGCGCCCGCCGCCGCGCTACCGGCGAGCGCGAGCAGCGCGATCTCCGAGGCGGTGTCGAAGCCGAGCCCGAACAGGAAGCCGAGCGGATACATCTGCCAGGGCTTGGTGATCAGCCTGGTGAACCGGCCGAGGATCCGGTTCATGAAGCCGCGGTTGTTGAGCTGCTCCTCCAGCGCGGCCTCGTCGTACTCCCCGGCCTTCATCCTCCGGAACACCTTGATGATGCCGACGAGGATGACCAGGTTGATGGTCGCGATCGCGGCGAGGAAGGTGCCGGAGACCGTCGGGCCGATCGTCCCGGTGACCTTGTGCAGGCCGGACTGGTCGTCGGAGATGCCGTTGGCGAGCGCCTTCACGCCGAGCCCGAGCAGGATGCAGGAGACGAACACCACCGAGGAGTGCCCTAGCGAGAACCAGAAGCCGATGGACATCGGGCGCCTGCCCTCGTTCATCATCTTCCGGGTGGTGTTGTCGATCGCGGCGAGGTGGTCGGCGTCGAAGGCGTGCCGCATGCCGAGCGTGTAGGCGGTCAGGCCGATGCCGACGCCGAACAGCTTGCCGTCGCCGAGCCGGTAGTGGCCGGGCAGCACCAGCAGGAGCAGGATCCCCCACCCGACGACGTGCAGCATGAGGATGAACGCGGCCATCCCGCCGAGCCGTCCCCATTCGCCCGCGCCGAGTGAACGCCGCACCCCGACGCCGCTCTCACCCATCCGGTCCGCCCCTTCTCGCCCACGTGTTCTCGCCTTCGTGTCGCTCTGGCCAAATGTACGCAGTTGCAAGAGATTTGCAATACCCGCGACCGTGACATTCGCCCGGGATTCGGGCATCCGCTTGCGCGGACGCGGCGGGTGTGAACGGCGGCCTGCCCGGCGCCCGGGGATTCTCCTTGCCTCCCGATCTCCACGGCGGCAGACTCGGCTCTCCGCACGTGGCAACGGTTTTCATATCCGTTTCGGGGGCATCGGGGGCATTCGTGAAGGTAGCGCTCGTCGGCAAGGGGGGAAGCGGCAAGACCACCCTGGCCGCACTGTTCGTCCGGCACCTCACCGCGCGGGGCCTGCCCGTGGTCGCGGTGGACGCCGACGTCAACCAGCACCTCGGGGCCGCGCTCGGCCTGGACGAGGAGGTCGCCGCCAAGATCCCGGCGCTCGGCGACCACCTCCCGGAGATCAGGACCCATCTGCGCGGCCGGAACTGGCGGATCCCCTCACCGTCGGCCATGGTCAAGACCACCCCGCCCGGCTCCGGCTCGCGGCTGCTGACCCTCGCCGCGGACGACCCGGTGCACGCCCTCGGGCAGGAGGCGGACGGCGCGACCCTGCTGGTCACCGGCCGGTTCGGCGACGACGACCTCGGCGTCTCCTGCTACCACTCCAGGACCGGCGCGGTCGAGCTCTACCTCAACCACCTCGTGGACGGCCCCGGCGAGTACGCCGTCGTCGACATGACCGCGGGCGCCGACGCGTTCGCGTCCGGCCTGTTCACCCGGTTCGACCTGATGTTCCTGGTGGCCGAGCCCACGCGCAAGGGCGTCGCCGTCTACCGGCGGTTCAAGGAGTACGCCGCCGACCACGACGTCGCCATCACCGTCGTCGGCAACAAGATCCAGGGCGACGGCGACATCGCCTTCCTGCGCGAGGAGGTCGGCGACGACCTGCTCACCTGGGTCGGGTGGTCCGCCGCCGTCCGCGCCCTGGAGCAGGGCCGTCACGGGGTGGAGCTGGAGTCGGCGAACGAGGCCGCGCTCGACTGGATGCTCGCCGCCGTCGACGCCCGCCGCAAGGACTGGCCGAAGTACCACCGCCAGGCCGTCGGGTTCCACCTCAGGCACGCCCGGAGCCGTCCCGACGCCGCGACGGCCCAGGCCCTGGAGAAGCAGATCGACCCCGACTTCCGCTATCCCGCCTGAGAACGCTGGGGACGGCCCCAGCGTAGCGATGCGAATGGACGTCGCGCTGCGAACGGGTGTCGCGGTGCGAAGGGGGCGTTGTGGTGCGAATGGGGTCTGCCGCGCCGGTGTGATCAGGGTTACAGTGCGCGCATGACCGTCCGGCGGATGCTCGTCGTGGCGGTCGGCGCGTTGGTGCCGACCGTCCTGTACGTCCTCGGTGTCGCGAACCAGTGGGTCGCCGACGCGATCGCGAAGCACGACGTGAACACCAGCCGCGGCCTGGGGCCGCTGCTCCTGATCGCCCAGGCCCCGGCCTGGCGGCTCACCGCCCCGGGCGGCGGGCTTCGCGGCAGCGCCGGGGACCTGGTCTTCGCCCAGGACATCTCGACCTTCCTCTTCCTGCTCGTCCTGGCCGGGCTGGTCTTCGCGGGGGCTCGGGCGCTGAGCCCCGAACGCGGCCTGTTCGCGGCCCTCGTCCTCGGATGGTGGGCCACCCTGGTGGCCGCGGGGCTCACCGGCCTCCTCCGCGGTCTCCTCTACAGCGACACCCTCTACCGGGGGAACGTGCTCAGCGGCAGTCTCCGGAACGAGATGGCCGACTACGCCATCTGGCAGCAGGCGAGTCTCGGCGCGCAGTTCGGCCTCTGGTTCGGGTGGGTGGCCGGTCTGGGCGCGGTGCTGGCCGTCGCCATCCTCCGCGCCGGGCGGACGCGTCCGACGCCGGTGACGGCTCCGGGGCCCGCGGCTCCGCAGCGCCCGCCGGTGGCCGGATACCCGCAGGCGCCGTCTCCCGCCGTCCAGTACGCGCCGCCCGGGTATCCGCAGTGGGCGCCCAACGTGCCTCCGCCGGGACCCCCGGCTCCGGGCCCGGCGCGGGACCCGGAGCCGGGCCCGGGCACGGCGTCCGGGGAGGACGCCCCGGCGCCCTGACGCCCGGAGGCCCCGCGTGTCCCAAGATCGTCCGCGACCTGCGAGAATCGGCGCATGCGCGTGTTTCTTGGAAGCGACCATGCCGGGTACGAGCTGAAGGAGCACCTGGTCGACTGGCTGAAGAACAACGGCCACGAGCCCGTCGACTGCGGTGCCTTCGTCTACGACGCCGTGGACGACTACCCGCCGTTCGTGCTGCGTGCCGCCCAGCGGACCGTCGCCGAGCCCGGCTCCCTGGGCATCGTCATCGGCGGCTCGGGCAACGGCGAGGCCATCGCCGCCAACAAGATCAAGGGCGCCCGCGCGGCCCTGGTCTTCAGCGACGACACCGCCCGCCTGGCCCGCGAGCACAACGACGCCAACATCATCAGCCTCGGCGCGCGCCAGTACAGCGTCGAGGACGCCACGCGCTTCGTCGAGCTGTTCCTGGGCACCCCGTACTCCAAGGAACCGCGCCACACCCGCCGCATCAAGATGCTGGGCGAGTTCGAGCAGACCGGTGAACTCCCGCCCCTTCCGCGCGAGTCCTGACCCGGATCCGGCAACGCGCCGATGGGCTGAGGCGTCCTCAGCCCATCGGCGTTCTTCGTCTCCGCCTCAGGCGGGCGGCCCGCCCACGGTGGGGACCATGCCGTCGCCGCCCATCCGCCCGGTGACGCGGTCGAGGTGGCGCAGGCGGCCCTCCACGTCGCGTTCGACCAGGTCGCCGGTGGAGTACCAGCCGTCGCCGTCGTCGGCCGACCACACCCGCTCGCGCGTCCGCAGGTCGACGACGCTGCGGCACAGCCCCGGCGCCAGCACCTCCAGGCGCCCGATGTCGGCGGCCCTGGCGCCGTTCCCGGGACGCAGGCGGACCCGGACGCCCTCGACCGGACGGCCGAGCGTCTCCTCGGCGATGTCCAGCGCGGGCGAGGACGCCGTGAGCATGCCGGTCTCGGCGGTGCTGAAACCGTTGACCAGGTGCGGGGCCAGGGTCGTGCGCAGCCGCGCGGCGAGCGGCGCGGGCAGCGGGGCTCCCACGCTGATGACCTGGTGGAGGCTTGGCAGGGGATCCTGGCGGCGCGTCCGGGCGGCGACGAGGTCGCGCAGGACCGGCGGTGTGGCCACCACGCATCCGACCCGCTGGGCGGCCAGCAGGTCGAGCCAGCCCTGGAGGTCGTCGTCGGCGCGGAAGACCGACGGCCGTCCGGTCATCAGGGGCGCGAGCGTGTTGAACATGAGGCCCACGGTGTGGGTCAGGTCCGCGATCGCGGACGTCGCCGCACCGGGCGGGACCTGCCGCATCGCCGCGCACAGGGCCGCGTATCGGGTGTTGAACGTGTGCGCCACCGCTTTCGGGGGCCCCGTGGTGCCCGGCGTGAACGCCAGCTGGCACAGCTCGTCCGCCTGGACGGGCGGAACCGGCTCGACGCGCTCGGTCTGGACGGCCGCCTCGGCGACCAGCTCGTCCAGCGCGACGGGCTCGCCCGCGGGGACGCCGTCCGGGAGCCGGTCGGGAAGGTCCCCGTCCATGCCGACCACCAGTGCGGCCGATGTCGCGCGGAGGGCGAGGTCGCGTTCCCGTCGTTCGAACCATGGGGGCAACGCCGCCGCCACCGCTCCGGCGCGTCCGCAGGCCAGCCACAGGGCCGCGGCCTCCCAGACGTTCGGCAGCTGGAAGGCCACCACCTCGCCGCGGCCGACCCGCCGGGCCCGCAGCGCCGCCGCCAGCCGCTCGACCCATCCGGCCAGCTCGGCGAAGGTGACCGTGACCGTCTCGCCCCGCCGGTGGTTCACGTACGCCGGCGCGTCCGGGGTGTCGTCCGCGCGTGCCGCCAGGTCATCGGCGAACACCTCCCGCCGCCACCAGCCCGCCGCGTGGTGGTCGTCGTCCCGGGACGGGACAGGGGCCGCGTCCCGGGACGGGGCGGGGTCCGTGCCTCCGGACGGGCCCGGGTCCGGTTCGGGCGACGCCTGCGGCTTCATGTTGATGACGTGCTCCTCTGGTGCGTGACGATCAACGATCCGACCGTCTGTTACTTATAATAGTTGACCAGCCACGCTGAGTAGTCCTTTCGGGTGGACGGCGGCGGGCCCCCGGACGTCCGGGGGCCCGCCGGAACGGTCAGAGGGACGGGCGGTGCCCCCGCTTCTCCAGGCGGCGGCGTTCGTTCTTGGCGGCCCGGGACTGGCGGGGCGGGTCGGCGGGGGCGGCGGCGGCCGGGGGCTGGACGCCCTCGGGGACGGGGCGGGAGACGTCGCGGGCGCGCATGGCGGCGTCCACGGTGATGCGCATGCTCGGCTGGGACATCGCGGCTCCTTGCATCGGGAGTTCACCCATTGGACACCTGCGGGCGGGGTGCGCCGCAAGGGCGGACGGCCTTGACGATCATCCGGTGATCGTGCGTCGCGCGGTGGGCGACCGTGCGTCGCGCGATGGTCGTGCGTGCGGTGGTCGTGCGTCGCGCGGTGATCGCGCGTGTGGTGATCGTGTGTCGCGCGGCGGTCGCGATCGGTCACGGCGGGCGCGGATGCCGGGCCGTTCGCGCCGAGGCTCGGTACAGTGCCCACGTCATGCTTCAACGTCTGGTGCACCTGCTTCCGCCGCGAGTACGCGCCTTCCTGCGCAGGATCCCCGTGCTCGTGGCCCTTTACAGGTGGCTGCGGCGGGGGAGGCAGTCGCGGGACCGGTACCTGTTCGCGAGCCTCGCCCTGCTCGCCGTCGTCCTCGGTTTCGGGGCGGTGGAGTCGCAGCGGTGGTCGCCGTCCGGCGCGCTGGTCCTCACGCTGCTCGGCGGCGGGCTGCTCCTGCGCGTGCGCAGCCTGGGCGTCCTGCTCGGGGTCGTGGCCGTGATGGTCTGCTACGACGCCTGGCAGGCGCCGAACCAGACCGGGCCCGGGATGGTCGCGACGCTCGGGGTGACGTCCGTCCTCGCTGTCACGCTGGCGCGGACGCGGCAGCAGCTCGGCGTCATGGGGCTGCGCGGCGACTCGATGCTGCTGGAGCTGCGCGACCGGCTGCGCAGCCAGGGCGAGATGCCCGAGCTGCCGGACGGCTGGGACTCGCAGGTCGTCATGCTCCAGGCGGGCGGGTCGTCCTTCGGAGGCGACTTCGTGGTGTCGGCGCTGCACGACGGCGTGCTCGAGGTCGCGCTCGTGGACGTGTCGGGCAAGGGGACGGACGCGGGCACGCGGGCGCTGATGCTGTCCGGCGCGTTCGGCGGGCTGCTCGGGTCGGTCCCGACCGACCGGTTCCTGCCCGCGTGCAACTCCTACCTGCACCGGCAGCGGTGGGACGAGGGGTTCGTCACCGCCGTCCACGTCGTGATCGACCTGGCGACGGGCGAGTACACCGTCGAGTCGGCCGGGCATCCGCCCGCCGTGCAGTTCGACGCGAGCAGCGGGACGTGGCAGGTCAGCCCGGCGAAGGGCGTCGTCCTCGGGGTGATCCCCGACCTGGCGGCCGTCCCGGAGCGCGGGCAGCTCGGCGCGGGCGACGCGCTGCTCCTCTACACCGACGGCCTGGTCGAGTCGCCGGGAAGCGACCTGGACGCCGGGATCGACCGGCTGCTCGGCGAGGCGGAGCGGCTCGTCCCGAACGGGTTCCGCAAGGGCGCGCGCGAGCTGGTCGAGCTGATGTCCGCCGAGCGCGACGACGACTGCGCGCTGCTCCTCATCTGGCGCACCTGAACCCGACCCCGGGCTGTTCGGTTCTAGTGGCGTTTCTTGTGCCCGCGCTTCGGTTTGCGCTTGGGCTTCGGCTTTGGTTTGGGCTTGGGTTTCGGCTTCGCCGTCGGCGCGGGTGGCTTAGGGGCCGGGGCGGTGGCGGTCGGCGACGGCTTGGGCGGCGGCGCGGCGTCGCTCTGGTCCGTGAGGCCGAGGGCCGGCGCGCCCACGAGGACGGTCGCGGCGGCGGCGCCGACTCCGGCGAGGACGCGCGTCCGGAGGTGGGAGGGCGCGGCCTTCCCCTGAGTGGGCCGGAACGCCTGCGTGTGCGCGTCCACGTGAACCGGGTCGAAGGTCTGCGTGTGCGCGTTGTCGTGAACCGGGTTGAACGGCTGTGCGTGGGCGTTGTTCGGGACGGGGCTGAAGACCTGGGTGTGCGCTGACGGGTCGTCCTCGTGCGCGCGCGCTGCGAAGGGGACGGCGCCGAAGATCTCGGTCTGGTCCTTGGCGTCGGACGTCCCGGCGGCGGTCTGCTCGATCAGGGACATCAGCAGTTCGGACGAGGTGGGCCGGTCGCCCGGGTTCTTGGAGAGCGCCGAGCGGACGGCGGCGAGCAGCTGCGGGGGCAGTCCGGCGAGGTCCGGGGCCTCGTTGGCGGCGCGGAGGACGACTTCGGGGGCCGGGCCCTCGCCGAAGGGAAGGCGTCCCGTGCCCGCGTGGGCGACGAGGCAGCCCCAGGAGAACACGTCCGCGGCGGGGGAGGCCGGGCCGCCCGCGATGACCTCCGGGGGGATCCAGCCGGGCGTCCCGAGGACGGTGCCGGACGTGCTGACCGAGCCCGGCGAGCCCTGCGTCCGCGCGATGCCGAAGTCGATCACGCGGCAGCCGGACAGGGTGAGCATCACGTTCGCCGGCTTGAGGTCGCGGTGCACGAGCCCGGCGGCGTGGATCGCGGCCAGGGCGGTCGCGACGCCGACCGCGACGCCGTGCAGGTCGGCGGCGGGCAGCGGGCCGCCGGACGAGATCCGCTGCTGGAGCGTGATCCCGGCGACGTACTCGCTGACGATGTAGGGACGGCCGCCCTCCTCGCCGTGCGCGAGGACGCGGGCCGTGCAGAACGACGCGACGCGTCCGGCGATGACCGCCTCGTCCCGGAAGCGGCGCAGGAACCGGGGGTCGTCGGTCAGGTGCGGGCGCATGACCTTGACCGCGACGCGGGCCCCGGAGTTCGGGTCGACGCCCAGGTAGACGGTGCCCATGCCGCCCGCGCCGAGCCGTCCGAGCAGCGCGTACGCGCCGACCGCCCGCGGGTCGGACGGCTCGAGCGGGGTCGCCGAGGCGTCCGCCGGATCCGGGCGGACGGGCGCGGGCGGGGGAGCGGGCGGCGGCGGAGGGCCGAGCGGCGTCAGCCCACGGGGCGGCTCGGGCTCGTGTTGGTCCATGCCGTCCCCTGGGCCCTTTCGTCGCTCTGGTCCGGATCGCGCTCCGGACGTCAGGCCCAACATGGTGCCCCATTCGCACGAAACCGCGAAACGTGATCGTCATCTGGATGTAGCAGGCAGTGCACGAAGGCAGGGCAGAGTGTGAAGCGGTTCGGCGATCGCCCGGTCTCCCGGCGGAACCTCCTCGGCGCGGTACGGGCGGGCGGTCGGCGGCTCCGAAGGCGGTGTTCGCGCGGACGGGACCCCAGGGGTGGGAGGCTCCGGCCCGCGCGGACATCGGCCGCCGGATTCCCTATAAAATCGGTTGACTTTATAGGGAATCCGGTTCAGGATGGGGAACGCGAAGTCAGGCCCGAGGCAGGGGCCACCCCGCCGTTGGGGCGCTCTTCCGGCGGGGCGCACGGTGGCCGGGACGGCGTTGGCACGGCCCGTCCCGGCCACCGGCACGTCTCCCCCCAGGACGGGGCCGGAACGGTAGAGCGCCGTGCAAGATTGCGTAAGCGGATCGTCCCGGTACGGCCAGCCCCCACCCCCGGTGGTGGCGTCCGGCCGCCGCAACCCTCAGCGTGGGCCTTCGGGCGGTTCACACCGCGTGGCGCTGCGACGGGGAGGGTGCGGACGATGTCGGGGCGCTGGCCGCCGGGTCCCTGGTCACTGCGCACCAGGGTGACGGTGGTCGCGACCATGGTGGTCGGGGTCCTGCTGATCGCGGCGGCGGTCGGCTTCTACGCGACGCTCCGGAACGCCGTCTACGGCTCGCTGCGCGAGCGGGGCGACCGCGCCGTCGCGTCGCTCGCCGCGACCGTCCGCGCCAGCGATCCGCAGGGGGTCGGCGTCCTGGAACCCGGTGACACCGGCTTCCGGCTGCTCCAGGTCCTGGACGACCAGCGGCACGTCCGCGCCTCCAGTCACGCCGTCGGCGGCCTCCCGCCGATCGTCGACCTGCGTCCGGACTCCGAGCATCCGACGCTGAGCGGGACGACCACCCTGTCCGGGGAGCAGGTGTTCGTGGTGGCCTCGCGCGAGTACGTGCCCGCCGGGTGGCGGACGCTCTACGCGGGCGTGTCCATGCCCGGGTTCACCGAGTCGCGCGACTACTTCGTCTTCCTGGTGGTGCTCGCCGTGCCACTGGGGCTGGCCCTGATCGCGCTCTCGGTCTGGCTGGCCGTGCGGAGCGCGCTGCGGCCCGTCCGCCGGATGAGCGCCGAGCTCGCCGAGGTGACCGGGACGGGGCAGGGCAGGCCGCGCCGGGTGACCGTTCCGGAGACGCACGACGAGATCGCGCAGCTCGCCGCGTCCGTCAACGTCACCCTGCACCGGCTGGAGCAGAACGTCACGCGGCAGCGGCAGTTCGTCGGGGACGTCTCGCACGAGCTCCGCAGCCCCCTCACCGGCCTGCGCGCCCAGCTCGAGGTCGCCCTGGAGCATCCCGGGGACGAGGACTGGCCCGCCGTCGCCCGGTCCGCGCTGAACGACGCCGACCGGCTCCAGCGGATCGTCACCGACCTGCTCCTGCTGGCCAAGCTGGACGCGGGCGTCCCGCTGGACCGCGAGCCCGTGGACCTCGGCGACCTGGCCGCGCAGGAGGGCAAGCGCCTACGGCGCGTCCCGGTGGACCTCGACGTCGAGCCGGGCGTGGTCGTTCTCGGCGCGCGGGGGCCGCTACTCCGCCTGATCACCAACCTGCTCGACAACGCCGCCCGGCACGCCCGGACCGTCGTCAGCCTCACCGTCGAGCACCGGGGATCCGACGCCGTCCTGTCGGTGGCGGACGACGGGACCGGAATTCCGGTCGCCGACCGTGAACGGGTCTTCCAGCGGTTCCAGCGGCTGGCCGAGGGCCGCAAACGCGACACGGCCGGGTCCGGCCTGGGACTGCCGATCTCCCGCGACATCGCGCAGGCGCACGGCGGCAGCCTGGTCATCGCCGACACCAAGCTCGGCGCGCGCCTGGTCCTGCGGATTCCGCTGGCCCCTGACGGGAGGCCCGACGAGGGCGGACGTTAGCCTGCGAGGCATGAGCGCGTCGCTGGAGCGGCCGGACGCGGCCGGGCTGCTGGACCGGGTTCTGGATCCGGGCAGTTTCGCGTCCTGGGACGTCCCGCCCTCGTACGCGGCGCTGAGCACCCGGTACGAGGCGGACCTCGCGCGGGCGCGCGAGCGCAGCGGACGTGACGAGGCCGTCCTCACCGGATCCGGAATTCTGCGTGGGCGGCGTGTTGCCGTCGTCGTATCCGAGTTCGCCTTTCTCGCCGGGTCCATCGGGGTGGCCACGGCCGATCGGATCGTCGCGGCGGTGGAGCGCGCCACCGCGGAAGGGCTGCCGCTGCTCGCCGCGCCGTCCTCTGGTGGGACGCGCATGCAGGAGGGGACCATCGCGTTCGTCCAGATGGCCCGGATCACGGCCGCCGTCATGGCGCACCGGGCCGCGGGGCTTCCCTACCTCGTCTATCTGCGGCACCCCACGACCGGGGGTGTTCTCGCGTCCTGGGGTTCGCTGGGGCATGTGACCGCCGCCGAGCCCGGCGCGCTCATCGGCTTCCTCGGTCCGCGCGTGTACGAGACGCTTCACGGCGAGCCCTTTCCGGCGGGGGTGCAGGTGGCCGAGAACCTGGCCGCCAAGGGGCTGCTGGACGCCGTCGTCGGCGTGGACGACCTCCCGGACGTCGCCGCCCAGGCCCTGGACGTCCTGTGCGCCGTCCAAGGTGTTCCGGCGCAGCCTCGGCGTGGACGTTTCGTCTCGGGCGACCACGCCGATCCGGGGGCGGCGGACGTTCCCGCCTGGGAATCGGTCGAGCGGTCGCGGCGCGTGGACCGGCCGGGGGTTCGTGAGCTGCTGCGTCACGGGGCCTCCGGGGTGACGCCGCTGTCCGGGACGGGCGACGGCGAGGCGGACCCGGGCCTGCTGCTCGCGCTCGCGCGGTTCGGCGACGCGTCCTGCGTGGTGATCGGGCAGGACCGGGCCGCGCAGCGGGTCGGACGGCCGATCGGGCCCGCCGGGCTGCGCGTCGCGCGGCGCGGGATGCGCCTCGCCGCCGAGCTCGGCCTGCCGCTGCTCACCGTCGTGGACACGCCCGGCGCGGCGCTGTCGCCGGAGGCGGAGGAGCGCGGGCTGGCCGGGGAGATCGCCCGCTGCCTCGCCGACCTGATCACCCTGCGGGCGGCGACGCTGTGCCTCCTGCTGGGTGAGGGCAGCGGCGGCGCGGCGCTGGCCCTGCTGCCCGCCGACCGCGTCCTCGCCGCACGGCACGCCTGGCTCGCGCCGCTGCCGCCGGAGGGCGCGTCCGGGATCGTCCACCGGACGCCGGACCGCGCGCCCGAGCTGGCCGCGGCCCAGCGGATCCGCGCGGCCGACCTGTACGAGGACGGCATCGTCGACGCGATCGTCCCCGAGGAGCCGGACGCCGCCGACGAGGCCGAGGCGTTCTGCGCGCGCGTCGCGGACGTCCTGGCGCGCGAGCTGCCCGCGCTGCGCGCCGACCCGGACGGACGCAGCGCGCGCTACGCCCGCCGGGCGGCCTCCTGATCGTCCGCTGGGACGTTGCCCCAACAGGACACATCCGAAGGGCTGCCCTGCGGCGGCTTGGGGCTTACCGTGCTGTGCACCCAGGGATCCGGGTGCGGAGGGCGGACGGCGTGCGGGACGAATCGGCGGCGCGAGGGCGGCCAGAGGACGGGAAGCGTGCGGTGGACGGGACGCCCGGGGGGAGCGGGGCGGGGAGCGGCGTGCGGAAGGTGCCGCTGAGCCGTCCGGAGCGGCGGGCGGAGCTGTTCGACACCGTCCTGGAGGTGCTCGCCGAGGTCGGGTACGAGCGGCTGACCATGGACCTGGTCGCCCGGCGGGCGCGGGCCGGGAAGGCGACGCTCTACCAGCGGTGGCCGTCCAAGGCGCACCTGGTGGTGGCGGCGATGGAGCGCTACCGGCCGGAGGCGCCGGACGGGGACGCCGGATCGTTCGTCGAGGACATCCGGCAGCTGCTGACCGCCTACGTCGCGGGCTGGTCGGGACTCGACCGGGGCCTGCTCATCGCGATCCTGGAGGGGAGCCGCACCGATCCCGAGCTGGCCCGGCTGCGGCGGGAGCGGCTGGCGACGCCGGTGCGGCGGTCCATCGAGTCCTCGCTCGACCGGGCGATGCGGCGCGGCGAGATCCCGGACGGCGTGGACGCCGGGCTGCTGGTCGACCTGCCCTTCGCGATCATCCTCAGCCATGTCCTCGTCAAGGACGAAACGCCAGGCCAGGAGCTGGTGGATCGCTTTGTGGACGGCATCCTCCGGCCCCTTCTGGACGCCCCGAACCCGCGCGTTCCTAGAAGATAGAACGGAACAGTTCTATTTTCGGAGACGAGGCCGTCCCCTCCGGCGGGCCGCCCGCGTCCGTCCCGCCGGGGCATGGCGGCACAGCGCGACCCGCCGAGGAAGGGACCCTCTCATGCGCGCTCCACTGCCCCCCGCCTCCGCTCCCACGCCCCCCGCCGCTCCGGCCCGCTCCGCGCCGGGTCACCTGCCCGCCCTGCCCCTCCGGCGCGACGACCCGCTCGACCCGCCGCCCGAGCTCGCCCTGATCCGCCAGGAGACGCCGATCTCCCGGATGACCTTCCCGGACGGCGAGGAGGGCTGGCTGCTCACCCGGCACGAGGACGTCCGCGCGATCCTCGCCGACGGCCGGTTCAGCGCCGACCGGATCACCGCGTCCTCGCCGGTGCGCCGGATCAACTTCAGGCCCGAGGAACGGCCGGGCCTGATGCTCACCATGGACCCGCCCGAGCACACCCGGCTCCGGCGGCTGCTCACGCCGTACTTCACCACCCGCCGGATGCAGGCGCTCGCGCCGCGCGTCGAGCGGATCGTCGCCGAGCACCTGGACGCGCTCCGCGCCGCCGGACCGCCCGCCGACCTGGTGCCCGCGTTCACGCTGCCGATCCCGTCCCTGGTGATCTGCGAGCTGCTGGGCGTCCCGTACGCCGACCGCGCCCGCTTCCACGCCTGGTCGGCGGCCTCGCTCAGCCTCACCGCCCCCGAGGCGGAGGTGCTCGCCGCCCGGGACGCGCTGAAGTCCTACATGCGCGAGCTCGTCGACGCCAAGCGCCGCGATCCGGACGACGCGCTGCTCGGCACGCTGATCAGGGCCGACAACGACCTGACCGACGCCGAGCTCGGCGGGATCGGGCGGCTGCTGCTCATCGCCGGGCACGAGACCACCGCGAACATGCTGGCCCTCGGCACCCTGACGTTCCTCACCCACCCGGACCAGCTCGCCGCCTTCCGCGGCGCCCCGGACGCCGCCGACCGCGCCGTCGAGGAGCTGCTGCGCTACCTGACGATCATCCAGTTCGGCACCACGCGGCTGGCCCTGGAGGACGTCGAGGTCCACGGGCGGCGGGTGCGGCGGGGCGAGACCGTGGTGCTGTCGCTGCCCGCCGCGAACCGCGACCCCGCGCACTTCGACCGTCCGGACGAGCTGGACGTCACGAGGCCGCCGTCGCAGCACGTCTCGTTCGGGCACGGGATCCACCAGTGCCTCGGCCAGCAGCTCGCCCGCGTCGAGATGCGGATCGCGTTCACCGGCCTCTTCGACGGCCTGCCGGGTCTGCGCCTGGCCGTCCCGGCGGACGAGGTGCCCATGCGGGACGACATGGCCATCTACGGGGTGCACCGGCTGCCGGTGGCCTGGGAGGAGTGAGCGTCATGCGCGTCGTCGCCGACCATGATCTCTGCCTGGGGGCGGGGCAGTGCGTCCTGCACGCGCCGGAGGTGTTCGACCAGTCCGACGAGGACGGCACGGTCGTCCTGCTGACCGAGACGCCGCCCGGGGAGCAGGTGGAGAAGGTCCGGGTCGCCGTCCGGATGTGCCCGAACGCCGTCCTCTCCCTTGAGGAAGAGAAAGAGGAGGACGCGCCGGTGGTCGGCTCGTCCTCCTCCTCTGGCTGAGCGGGTCCGGCCCGCCGTCAGCGGCGGGCCAGGTCCGCGTCCGGCTTCGCGTCGCCGGACGCGCCGGGCAGATCGTACAGCCCGGCGAGGATCTCGTAGGAGCGGCGGCGGTCCGCGTGGTCGTGGACCATCGTGGTGACCATGACCTCGTCGGCGGCGGTGGACTCGATCAGCGCGTCCATCCTCCGCCGGACGGTGTCCGGGCCGCCGACGACCTGCGCGTCCTGCCGGGCGCGGATCATCTCGTGGTCGAGGGGCGTGTACGGGTAGGCGTCGGCCTCCTCCGGGGACGGCAGCGTGCCCGGATTCCCCTGCCGCAGCCGCAGGAACGACAGGGCCTGCGGACGGGCCAGGCGCTCGGCGGTCGCGTCGTCCTCGGCGGCGGTGACGGACACGGCGATCATCGCGTGCGGCTTGTCCAGGCCGTCCTTGGAGGGACGGAACGACTCGCGGTACAGGGCCAGCGCGGGCAGCGTGTTCTCGGCGCTGAAGTGGTGCGCGAACGCGAACGGGAGGCCGAGCATCCCGGCGAACTGGGCGCTGTAGCCGCTGGACCCGAGCAGCCACACGGGCGGACGGTTGCCCGCCGCGGGGGTGACGGCCCCGCCGTCCTCGAAGTAGGCGCGCAGCTCGTGGACCTGCTCGGGGAAGTCGTCCACCGAGAGCGGGCCGGGCGTGCGGCGCAGCGCCCGCGCGGTCGCCTGGTCGGTGCCGGGGGCCCGGCCGAGGCCGAGGTCGATCCGGCCCGGGAACAGGCCCTCCAGCGTGCCGAACTGCTCGGCGACGACCATCGGGGCGTGGTTGGGGAGCATGATCCCGCCGGACCCGACCCGCAGCCGTTCGGTCGCCGCGGCGACCTGGCCGATCAGCACCGACGTCGCCGAGGACGCGATGCCCGGCATCCGGTGGTGCTCGGCGAGCCAGTACCGGTGGAAGCCGAGGTCCTCGGCGAGCCGGGCCAGGTCGAGGGTGTTGCGGAGCGCCTGCGCGGACGTCGAACCGGACGCCACGGGCGCGAGATCGAGCACGGAGAACGGGAGAACCATGCCCGTTCCCAACCCCCGGGCGCCGCCCGCTCTTCCCGGCGGGGCCTACGTTCTTTCTCACACCGCCGCTTCTGAGGCCGCGGACCCGGCTTCAGCGGCACGGCGGGCCCGGGGTGACCACGCGGAGGACGCCGGAAACCCCCTGTGGCGTGGGGCTTCGGCGCTACCCGGGGGGCGGGTGAGGGGCGTCCGAGATGTCCTGATAGGCATTTTGTCCGGGGTCATACGATATGGACATGCGAGCTCTGATCATCCAGCATGATTCCCCCGCCCCCGCCCCGGTCAACGGCCTCCAGT
Organism: Actinomadura oligospora ATCC 43269; assembly: GCF_000518265.1. GTDB lineage: Bacteria > Actinomycetota > Actinomycetes > Streptosporangiales > Streptosporangiaceae > Spirillospora > Spirillospora oligospora. The sequence continues at coordinate 1,023,138 of NZ_KI912410.1, forward strand.
CCGCGCTCACCGCCCGGGGCTGGGAGTACGAGGTGCACACCTTCACCGGCGCCGGTGACGTGCTGCCCGACCCCCTCGGGTTCGACCTGGTCGTGCCGCTCGGCTCGATCTGGACCGCGCACGATCCGGAGATCGCGCAGGTGATCGAGCCGGAGCTCGCGCTGCTCCGCCGGGCGCACGCCGCGGGCGTCCCGATCTTCGGGATCTGCTTCGGCGGGCAGCTCCTCGCGACCGCCCTCGGCGGCCGGACCGAGCGCGCCGCGTACTCCGAGCACGGGTACGTGAAGATCGAGACCGAGGACCCGGGCCTCGTCCCGTCCGGGCCGTGGTTCCAGTTCCACGACGACCGCTGGATCACCCCGCCCGACGCGCGGACGATCGCGAGCACCGGCTCCGCGCCGCAGGCGTTCGTCCTCGGCCGCTCGATGGGCGTGCAGTTCCACCCCGAGATCAACCCGGCGCTGCTGGGGCACTGGCTCGCGGGCGGCGGCACGGCCGTCCTGCGCGCGAAGGGGCACGACCCGGCCGCCGTCCTCGCCGAGGTCCAGACCCGGGCCGGGGAGACGGCCGGCCTGATGGACGACCTCGTCGAGGCCTTCTTCATCCAGGTCGCCACGGCCCCGAGCCCCGCCGAGACCGTCGAGGCCGAGATCGCCGACGTCGAGATCGCCGTCGCCCCGGCCCCGGCCGTCCAGCCCGCCACCGCCTAGGGCTTCTCCTAGGCGGGGCGGGACGCCTCGACCAGTTCGGTGAAGACCGCCTGCTGGGCGGGATCGGACGCGGCGGTGTCCTCCGGGTGCCACTGCACGCCGAGGAACCAGCCGCGCGGCCCGTCCAGCTCGACGGCCTCGACCGTGCCGTCCGCCGCGCGGGCGACCGCGGTCAGGCCCGTCCCGAGGGTCTCCGCGGCCTGGTGGTGGTAGCAGGACGCGGTCAGGTCCCCTCCGCCGGTGATCTTCGCGAGCAGGGTGCCGGACGTCACGGTCACCGGGTGGACGTGGTGCCGGTGGTCGGGCTCCATGTGCTGGCGGAGCGTCCCGCCGAGGACGGCGTTCACCACCTGGAGGCCGCGGCAGACCGCGAGCAGCGGTAGCCCGGCCCCGAGCGCGTGGCGGGCGACCGCGACGTCGAAGTCGTCCTGGTCGTCGTCCACGTCGTAGAGCGTCTCGTGCTCGTCCGCCACGCCGTAGTGGCGGGGGTGCAGGTCGCCGCCGCCCGGCAGCAGGACGCCGTCGCAGCGCGCCAGGCGGGACGCGACGTCCTCCGGCGCGGCCGGGTGCATCATGAACGGCTCGCCGCCGCCGCGCCACACGGCCTCCGCGAGCGCCCGCGCGGTCACCTCGGCCCGGTAGCGCAGCGCCGACGCCGACTCGGAGAAGCGGCAGGGCAGCGCGATCAGCGGCCTGAGGCCGTCCCGGGGGCTCACAGCTCGATCCAGGTGGTCTTGAGGTCGGTGTACTTGTCGAGCGCGTGCAGGGACTTGTCGCGGCCGTGCCCGGAGAGCTTCACGCCGCCGAACGGGACGCTGTAGTCGCCCTCCTCGTAGCAGTTCACCCAGACCGTCCCGGCGCGGAGGGCGCGGGAGATCCGGTGCGCGGCGGACAGGTCGGACGTCCAGACGGCGGCGGCGAGGCCGTAGTCGGTGTCGTTCGCGAGCCGGACGGCCTCGTCGGCGTCGGTGAAGGTCAGCACGGACAGGACCGGCCCGAAGATCTCCTCGCGCGCGATCCGCATGGAGGGCGTGACGTCGCCGAACACCGTCGGCTCCACGAAGTGCCCCGGACGGTCGATCGCCGAGCCCCCGGCCAGCAGCGTCGCGCCGTCCGCGCGTCCGGCGTCGGCGTAGGAAAGGACGCGGTCGCGGTGCCGGGCCGACACGAGCGGCCCCATCTCGGTCGCCGGGTCGAGCGGGTCGCCGACCCGCATCGCCGACGCCCGCGCGACGATCCGCTCGACGACGCGCTCGGCGACGTCTTGGTGGACCAGCAGCCGGGACGGCGCGGTGCACATCTCCCCGGCGTTGAAGAAGATCCCCCAGGCGGCCGTGTCGGCGGCGGCGTCCAGGTCGGGGGCGTCCGGCAGGATGATGTTGGGCGACTTGCCGCCCAGCTCCAGCCACACCCGCTTCAGGTTGGAGTCGGCCGCGTAGCGCAGGAAGTGCCGTCCGACCTCGGTGGATCCGGTGAACGCCAGCACGTCCACGCCCGGGTGCTCGCCGAGCGCGCGGCCGGTGACCTCGCCCGGCCCGTTCACGACGTTGAGGACGCCCGGGGGCAGGCCCGCCTCGTCCGCGAGGGCGGCGAAGCGCAGCGCGGACAGCGGCGACTCCTCGGCGGGCTTCAGCACCGCCGTGCAGCCCGCCGCGAGCGCCGGGCCGAGCTTCCAGGTCGCCATCGTGAGCGGGAAGTTCCACGGGACGACGGCCGCGACGACCCCGGCGGGCTCGCGCGTGACCAGGGCCAGCGACCCGGCGGCGGTGCGCGGGGCCTCGTCCAGGCCCTTGTCGGCGATCTCGGCGTACCAGCGCAGGCCGTTGATCGCGGCGCGCAGCTCGATGCCGTCCGCCTCTCTGACCGGCTTGCCCATCTCCAGCGAGATCAGCAGCGCGAGCTCGGCGCGGTCGCGCTCGACCAGGTCGGCCCAGCGCAGCAGGACGGCCTTGCGCTCGGCGGGGGCCATGCGCGGCCACGGACCCTCGTCGAACGCGCGGCGCGCGGCGGCGACGGCGCGGTCCACGTCGTCCTTCCCGGCGGACGGGACGCGCGCGATCACCTTCCCGTCCCGAGGGGAGACCAGGTCGAAGCCGGTGTCGGTGGACGGAGCGGAGTCCGCGCCGTCGATGCGGTGGGCGGTCGCCGGGACGAGCCGGCCGGCCCGGTCGAGCCACTCGGCGTGGGAGACCTCGGGCACGGTCCCTCCTCGGGGTCCGGGGGATGTCATTTGGTCCCGAATGTTAGGGGTGGGGGTTGACCCGAGTCACTCCCGTCCGGAAACTTGTTTGGAATCAAACAACCTGGAGGTGCCGCGTGGCAACGATCGCGGGTGTCGCCGTCGACACCGGTCACTGGATCGGCGGTGAGCGCGTCCCCTCGGTGGGCACCGGCGACGTCGCCGAGACCTTCACCGACGTGTCGCCGATCGACGAGCGGCCGCTCGCGGAGATCTCCTCCGGCGGCGCGCGCGAAGTCGACGCCGCCGTCGACGCCGCGCGCAAGGCGTTCCCGGCCTGGGCCCGCACGTCCCGCGAGGAGCGCGCCCGCCTCCTGCACGCCATCGCGGACGGCGTCGAGAAGCGGGTCGAGGACCTCGCGCAGGTCGAGACGTACGACAACGGCGCGCTGATCCGGTCGCACCGGCGCGGCGTCATGCCGCGCGTCGCGCACAACTTCCGGTTCTTCGCCGACTGGCTGCTGAACCTCGGCCACGAGGACTTCGAGACCCGCGGCCACACCAACCACGTCTCCTGGGACCCGGCCGGAGTCTCCGCGCTGATCACCCCGTGGAACGCGCCGCTGATGCTCGCCACGTGGAAGATCGCCCCGGCGCTCGCGGCGGGCAACACCGTCGTGCTGAAGCCCGCCGAGTGGACGCCGCTGACCGCGTCCCTGCTGGCCGACATCACCGCCGAGGCCGGGCTCCCGGACGGCGTGTTCAACGTCGTCCAGGGGTACGGCGCGCAGGTCGGCGGCCCGCTGACCGCGCACCCGGACGTCCGCCGGATCAGCTTCACCGGCTCCGTCCCGACCGCCCGCACGATCGCCGCCGCGGCCGGGCCGAACCTCACCCCGCTCTCGCTGGAGCTGGGCGGCAAGTCCCCGCTCATCGTCTTCGCCGACGCCGACCTCGACCTCGCCGTCGACCTGGCCGTCGAGCAGTACGACAACGCCGGGCAGGTCTGCCTCGCCGCGACGCGGCTGCTCGTCGAGTCGTCCGTCGTGGACGAGTTCACCGCGCGGTTCGTCGAGAAGGCGTCCAGGCTGAAGCAGGGCGACCCCCGCGACGAGGCCACCGACATCGGCCCGCAGATCCACCGGAGGCACTTCGAGCGCGTGGACGGGTTCGTCCAGCGGGCGAAGGCGGACGGCGCGACCACGCTCCTCGGCGGCGGCCCGAACGACGACCTCGGCGGCCTGTTCTACCGGCCGACGCTGTTCGCGAACCCCGGCAAGGAGATCGCGTCGGAGGAGGTCTTCGGGCCCGTCCTGACCCTCCAGACGTTCGACACCGAAGAGCAGGCCGTCGCGATGGCCAACGAGACCAGGTTCGGCCTCGCCGCGACGCTCGCGACCGGTTCGCCCGAGCGCGCCGAGCGCGTGACGTCCCGGCTCGTCGCCGGGACGGTCTGGGTGAACTGCTTCTTCGTCCGCGACCTGCGCGCCCCGTTCGGCGGGTCCCGGCAGTCGGGCGTCGGCCGCGAGGGCGGCGACTGGTCCTTCGACTTCTACTGCGACCTGAAGAACACGGTGACGGCCCCATGGGAGAAGTAGTCGGCGCGGGCGTGCTCGCGCACGTCCCCACCATCGTCCTGCCCGAGGTCACCCGCCGCGAGCTCAACAACGGCGAGGACTCCACGCTGGTCGCGGGCCTGGAGAGGCTCCGCGCGGAGGTCTTCGACCGGGACGACTACGACACCGTCGTCGTCCTCGACTCGCACTGGGCGACGACCGTCGAGTTCGTCGTGACCTCGCACGAGCGCCGCGCCGGGCTCTACACCTCCGACGAGCTGCCGCGCGGCATGTGCCGGATGCCCTACGACATCCCCGGCGACCCCGAGCTCGCGCACGCGATCGCGGCGCACGCCGAGGCGCAGGGCACGTGGATCACCCCGGTCGACGACCCCTACCTGCCGATCCAGTACGCCACGGTCAACCTGTGGGAGTACCTCGGCGTCCGGGACCAGCCGTACCTGGACCGTCCGGGCAAGAAGTGGATCTCGATCGGGGTCTGCCAGACCGCCGACGTCGAGGACAGCCTGCGCCTCGGCCGGGCCCTCGCCGCCGGGATCGCCGACACCGACCGGCGCGTCCTGCTGGTGGCGTCCGGCGCGCTGTCGCACACCTTCTGGCCGCTGCGCGAGATCCGCGACCACGAGGCCGCGGGCCCCGAGCACATCCGCACCCAGGAGGCCCGGCGCGCGGACGAGGAGCGCATCGAGTGGTTCGGGAAGGGCGACCACGCCCGCGTCCTGGACACGATGCCGGAGTTCCTCAGGCACAAGCCGGAGGCCCGGTTCGGGCACTACCTCATGATGGTCGGCGCGCTGGGCGAGCGGGACTGCGTCGCCCCCGGACGCCTCTACAGCGAGTACGAGAACAGCGTCGGCACGGGCCAGGTGCACATCTGGTTCGACCGGCCCGAGAACGGATGGACGGCCCGATGACCGTGGAATACCGCCGGATCCTGCTGGACGGCGCGGTCACCCGCGTCGTGCGCGACGGCGAGGAGCTCGTCGCCGCCGACGGCCGCCGGGTCGGCGTCGAGGACGCGGCGCACCTGCCGCCGGTCGAGCCGTCCAAGATCGTCGCGGTGCACCTGAACCACCGCAGCCGGGTCGAGGAGTTCCAGACCTCGCTGCCGCCCGCGCCGACCTACTTCCACAAGCCGACGTCCGCGCTGAACTCGCACGGCGGCGCGATCGTCCGGCCGGAGGGCTGCAAGTACCTCAACTACGAGGGCGAGATCGCGATCGTCATCGGGCGCACCGCCCGCAACATCGCGCCGTCCGAGGCGGGCGACCACATCGCGGGCTACACGGTCGCCAACGACTACGGCCTGCACGACTTCCGCGACACCGACGCGGGCTCGATGCTGCGCGTGAAGGGCTCCGACACGCTCTGCCCGCTCGGCCCGGGCCTCGTCACCGGCTGGGACTTCCGCGGCAAGTACCTGCGGACGTACGTCAACGGCGAGATCGTCCAGGACGGCTCGACCGACGAGATGCAGTGGGACATGCACTACCTCGTCGCCGACATCGCCCGCACGATCACCCTCAACCCCGGCGACGTCCTGCTGTCGGGCACCCCGGCCAACTCGCGCCCGGTGTCGCCCGGCGACGTCGTCGAGGTCGAGGCCGAGGGCCTCGGCCGCCTCCGCAACCACATCGTCACCGGGCCGGTGCCGGTCCGGGACGACTGCGGAGCCCAGCCGACCGAGTCCGAAGAGGTCGTCTCCACCGCCTTCGGCGGCGACTGGGAGTTCCGGGGCGTCCGCGCCCCGCGCCGCTGACCCCCTGCACGTTCGAAAGGAACCACCCCCATGAAGATCATCGTGGACATGGACCGCTGCCAGGACCACGGCCAGTGCGTCTTCTCCGCCCCCGACGTGTTCCGCCTGAACGACGAGGGCCACCTGGAGTACGAGGAGACCGCCGACGAGTCGCTCCGCGACGCCGTCGAGGAGGCCGCGGACGTCTGCCCGCTCCAGGCCATCACCATCGAGGGCTGACCTCGCCTTTTCCGGCTGACGAAGGGATGAGCATGCGGCGGATCGTCGTGGTCGGCGCGTCCATGGGCGGGCTGCGCGCGGCCGAGCAACTGCGCGCGGCCGGGTTCGCGGGGGACCTGACGGTGGTGGGCGACGAGCCGCACCGCCCCTACAACCGTCCGCCGCTGTCCAAGGAGGTGCTCGCCTCCGAGGTCACGCACGAGGCGGTCGCGTTCCGGATGCGCGCCTCGGTCGAGGACGTCGACTGGCGGCTCGGCGTGCCGGTCGTCTCGTCCGACCTGGCCGCCCGCACCCTCACCCTCCTGGACGGCTCGTCCCTCGCCTACGACGGCCTGGTCGTGGCGACGGGCCTGCGCGCCCGCCGCCTGCCCCAGCCCGGCCTGGAGGACCGGCGGCACGTCGTCCGCACCCTGGACGACGCGACCCGGCTCCGGGCCGTCCTCACCCCCGGCGCCCGCGTCGTGGTGATCGGCGCGGGCTTCGTCGGCTGCGAGGTCGCCGCGACGGCCCGCGGGCTCGGCGCGGAGGTGACGGTCGTCTGCGCCACGTCCGAACCGCTGATGAGCCCCCTCGGCCCCGACCTGGGGGCGGAGCTGCGCCGCCGCCACGAGGCCCGGGGCGTCCGCTTCCTCCTCGGGCGCACGGTCACGTCCTTCGGCACCTCGGACGCCGGTGACGTCCTGCTGTCGGACGGCACCTCCCTCCCCGCGGACGCGATCATCGAGGCGGTCGGCTCGACGCCCTGCGTGTCCTGGCTGGACGGCAACGGCCTCGACCTGTCGGACGGCGTCCTCTGCGACGCCGACCTGCGCGTCGAGGGCCGTCCGGACGTCGTGGCGGTCGGCGACGTCGCGCGCTTCCCCAACGCCCGCTACGACGGCGTGTGCCGCCGCGTCGAGCACTGGTCGATCCCGACCGACACCGCCCGCAAGGCGGCCCGGACGCTCCTCGGCGTGGACGCGCCGCCCTTCGCGCCCCTGCCGTCCTTCTGGAGCGACCAGTACGAGCTGCGCATCCAGTCGTTCGGCGCGCCCGCGCTGGGCGGCGACGACATCCGCGTCCTGGAGGGCGAGCCGTCCGGCGAGTGCGCCGTCGGCTACCACCGCGACGGCGAACTGGTCGGCGTCGTCCTGCTCGGCCTCCCGGGCGCGATCCCCCGCTACCGCAAACAGCTCATGGACGCCTTCGCCGCCACGGTCTGAGCACCGGGTCCGGACGCGGGTTGAGCGGGCGTCCCGCACGCTGGTACAACCATGCCCAGCGTCGCGTGCGCCCTTCGGGAGAACGTCGCGGGCATGGAGGCGCGGTAACAAGGGAACGGGTTTGTCTTCACCCACTGAGCGCCTCACGGCGTTCGGAAACCAGCTCATCGAAGTCCATCTCTGGCTCCGCGAAGAACTCGACGTCCTGCGCGAGGGCGTCGAGCGGAATCTTTCCGGCGGAGCGCGCCCGCGCGAACTGCGGGCCCATTGCCTGACGTTCTGCTCGGCCTTCGACCGCCACCACCGAGGCGAGGACGGCGGCGCTTTCCGCGTGCTCGCCGCGCGGTTCCCCGAACTGCGTCCGGTGCTCGAGGAACTGTCCCAGGATCACCGCGTCATCGAGGAATCCCTCCGCAGGGTCCAGGCCATCGTGGACGGCCTGTCGCCGGAGAGCGATCCCGACGAGGTCCGGCGCGAGTTGGACGGCCTCGCCGCGCTCATGGAGACCCATTTCACCTACGAGGAGAAACGCATCGTCTCCGCGCTCAACGAGTTGGACGTCCCCGACTGGCGACGCGTCCGGCCGGAGTTCCTCCGGACCGGCGAAGGCTAGAGGCGGGGGCGGCGGCCGGAGCGGCGGGGTGGGGGAGGGGAGCCCGCGAGGAGGGACTGGCGGCGGTCGTCGCCGTCGGCCTCCAGGTGCTCGACGATGGCGCGCAGGGAGTGCGCCAGGTCCCGGCTCTCGTCGGGGGACAGGGGCGCGGCGACGAAGGACTCCTCGGCGTTGAACGCGGGGAACAGGTCGCACATCAGCGTCTCGCCCTCCGGCGTGAGCCGCAGCAGGACCAGGCGTCCGTCGGTGGCGTGCTGGTGGCGTTCCAGCAGGCCGCGGCCCTCCAGCGTGCGGACGACCCCGGTCAGGGTGCCCTTGGAGATGCCCGCCTCCTCGGCGACGTGCCGGGTCTCCATCTCGTCCCAGATCCACACCACCCACAGGACGACGAAGGCCGTCCAGGTGAGGTCGGCGCGGCGCAGGACCGAGCCCTCCACGTGCTGCCGGATGGCGGTGGCGGCGCGGTAGATGTTGGAGACCGCCATCATCGCGTCGTGCCGGATGGGCACGTCCCCCAGCCGCCGCTGGATCGCCTGCTCGGTCTCGCCGAGGGTGTGATGCCCGGTCACGCGCTCTCCATCCGTCGTCGGCCTCCTGAACCTACCCTTGTCGCCGCTCGTTTGAATCCGTACGATCCCTGCAACCCGGAAGTCGTGCGGGGCCAAATGACCCTTTTCGTCCTGCATGTCGGGCAGTGGCGGGTGATCCGCGCCCTGTCCTCCGACGAACCCCGCCGGGCGAACCTCCCGCGCGAACTCTCCGCGCCCAGCCTGGAGCCGCCGATGGCGATCTCAGATGTCGCATCCCCCCTGTCCGCTCCCGCCGACCAGCCCGGCCGCCGCATCGGCGTGCCCGGCATCGTGTTCTTCGTCGTCTCCGCGTCCGCGCCCCTGACCGTCGCGGCGGGCGGCCTGCCCACCTCGTTCGCGGTCTCGCGGACGCTCGGCATCCCGGCCCTCTATGTGGTGCTCGGGGTCCTGCTCATCGTCTTCACCGGCGGATACGCGGCGATGAGCCGCTCGATCGCCAACGCCGGGGCCTTCTACGCCTACGTCACCCACGGCCTCGGACGCGTCGCCGGGGTCGGGACGGCGTTCGTCGCGCTGCTGTCGTACAACACCATGCAGGTCGGCCTGTACGGCATCTTCGGCTTCACCACGGCCGACCTGCTGAAGAGCAGGCTCGGCTGGGACCTTCCCTGGTGGGCCGTCGCGCTCGCCGGGGTCGCGGTCGTGGCCGTCCTCGGGTTCCGCCGGATCGACCTGAACGCGCGGGTCCTCGGCGTCCTGCTCGCGGTCGAGTTCCTGACCGTCCTGGTGTTCGACATCGCCCAGTTCGGCGGCGCGCCGGACGGCGTGTCGGCCGGGCCGCTCGGCTGGGACGCCGTCCGGACGGGCGCGACCGGCGCGGCGATGGTCGCCGCGATGGCCAGCTTCATGGGCTTCGAGGCCGCCGCGATCTACGCCGAGGAGTGCCGCGACCCGCGCCGGACGGTCGCCCGCGCGACCTACATCGCCGTCGCGGTCATCGCCGGGTTCTACGCGTTCACCGCGTGGGCCATGACGATCGGCGCGGGCCCGAGCCAGATCATCGAGCGGTCCGGGAAAGAGGGCCCGGGGATGGTCTGGGGCCTCGCGACCCAGCACGTCAACAGGGCGTTCTCCGACACGGCCCAGTTCTTCCTGGTCACGAGCCTGTTCGCGGCGCTGCTGTCGTTCCACAACGCGGTCGCGCGGTACTTCTACTCGCTCGGCCGGGACGGCGTGCTCCCCGGCCCGCTCGCCCGGACGCACGCCCGGCACCGGTCCCCGCACATCGGGTCGGCGACGCAGACCGTCCTCGCGGTCGTCGTGGTCGTCGCGTTCGCGGCGTCCGGCAAGGACCCGGTGCTGACGCTGTTCAACTGGCTCACCAACCTTGGTGCGCTCGGCGTGATGCTGCTGCTCGCGCTGACCTCGGCCGCCGTCGTCGCGTACTTCCTCAGGGACGCGCGGAACGAGAACCTGTGGAACCGCCTGGTCGCGCCCGCCCTCGCCGGGCTCGGCCTGGCCGCGCTGTTCGTCGTCTGCCTGCGGAACTTCGACGCGCTGCTCGGCGCGGACAAGGACTCGCCGCTGGTCTGGGTCCTGCCCGGCATGATCTTCGTGTCCGGGCTGGTGGGCGTGGTGTTCGCGCTCGTCCTGCGCGCCACGCGGCCCGAGGTCTACGAACGCATCGGCCGAGGCTGACACGCGAGAAGCGGCGTGCCGGGGGAGGCCCCGGCACGCCGCTTCTGCTTGGCTCAGGCGAGCTTGCGGCCGCCGTTCCAGACGACGCCGACCTGCCGGTAGTACGCGCCGATGATCTCGTCGACCTCCAGGGACGCGAGCTCCTCGGTCGGGGCCTCGAAGAGCCGCAACTCGGCGTCCCCGCGCCACGCCTGGCCCGCCTCGAACGAGGACGCGCCGGACTCGACCAGCTCGTCCAGCGCGGGCGCGCCGCCGAGCTCGATGCTCGGCAGGAAGCGGTGGTGCGCCATCGGGTGGCCGTTCACGAACCCGTTGGTCTCGGACGGCTCGCGCAGCGTCACCACGGCCTCGGCGAGGCGGCGGTCGGCGGCGGCGAGGGTCGCGCCGAACCGTCCGCCCTCGGCGATGCGCGGCGCGGCCCCGCCGAACGGGTGCGGACGCGTCTGGTGGATCGAGCCGAGCTTCTTCGGGTAGCCCTGGTGCAGGCCGCGCGCGATGGCGAAGTCCTTGTCGACCCAGATGTAGACGCAGCGCGAGTACGTCCGTCCCTCGAAGGAGCAGCGGACGACGACGAAGCACTCCTTGTACTGCGCGCGCACGGGGTCGAGCAGTTCCTCGCCCGAGGACGAGCACGACTGCCAGTCCGCCCAGATCAGCGCGACCGCGCCCGGGTCCTCGTCCGCGAGGGACAGCGGTGCGGGCAGCAGCTCGGCCACGCGCGCCGGGTCCGTCCGGTACTCGATCGTGAGCAGGTCGCCGGAGTAGTGCCACGGCGGGCTCGGGATCAGCGACGACCTGCCCGTCGCGGTTCGGGGGTGCAGGAAGCCTCGCACGTCCATGCTGCTCCTTCGGATGTTCGTTTGGGTCCGTACGTTATCGGCGGGTCCGGGACATGACCAGGGGCCGGGACCGATTCCGTTCGTCCGCGGGTCTTGTCAGCGCTTACTTCGCCTCATATGGTTTGGGCTCAAATGACCCCCCGTGCAGGGAGTGTTCGACGGTGAACAACCCACTCGACGCGGCCCGCGACCACGCCGCCGCGGGCCCGCAGGCGCACGCAGCCGACGCGGACGTCGCGTCCGTCGTGGAGCGGCTCGTCGCGGACGGGATCGACGTCGTCCGCGTCGCCTACCCCGACCTCATCGGCACCGAGCGCGCCCGGGACGTCCTGGTCGAGCAGCTGCCCTCCGTGATGGAGCACGGCCTGGCGTTCTGCCGGGCGGTGTACCACACCACGCCGATGGGCGACGTGGTCCCGGTCCCCGAGGGGATCGGCGCCGGGCTCCCCGACGTCCGGGTCGTCCCGGACCTCGCGACGCTCACCCCGGTCCCCTGGGAGCCGGGCGTCGCGCACTGCCTCGGCGAGGCGTACGAGCCGGAGGGCGAGGAGCTCTGCCCCGAGGGCCCGCGCGAGGTGCTCCGCCGCGTCACCGCCGCGCTCGGCGCGACGGGCCTGACCGCCGTCGCCGGTCCCGAGCTGGAGTACTTCCTCTGCGAGCCCGACCCGCAGAGCCCCACCGGATGGCGCCGCTACGGCGACGCCCCGGGCAACGTCTACGTCGCCGGACGCAAGGGCGACCCCGACGGCCACCTGCTGTCCACGCTGCGCCTCCTGAAGAAGTACGGGATCGGCGCGACCATGGGCAACCACGAGTTCTGCGGCGGCCAGTTCGAGATCAACCTGAACCACTCCGACGCCCTCGACGCCGCCGACCGCGCCTTCCGGTTCAAGTCCGCCGTCAAGGAGATCGCCCGCCACGAGGGACGGCTCGCGACCTTCATGGCCAAGCCGTTCAACGACGAGGGCGGCTCCGGCTTCCACGTCCACCTGTCGGTCTGCGACGAGTCCGGGCGCAACGTCTTCGCGGACGAGACCGGCGAGCACGGCCTCTCCGACACCGCGCGGCACGCCATCGCGGGCGTCCTCACGCACGCGCCCGCCCTCGCCGCCCTGTTCAACCCGACGATCAACTCCTACAAGCGGTTCGGGCCGGACACGCTCGCGCCCTGGCTGATCGACTGGGGCCTGGACAACCGCAGCGCGATGGTGCGGATCCCGCCGGAGCGCGGCACCTCGACCCGCCTGGAGGTCCGCCTCGGCGACGCGACCGCCAACCCCTACCTCGGCATCGCGGGCCTGGTCGCCGCCGCGCACCTCGGCGTCCGCGACAAGCTCGAGTGCCCGGCGCCGCTGGAGGGCTACGGCTACGACGCCGAGCGCTCCCCGGTCCTGCCCGCGGGCCTCCCCGCCGCGCTCGACGCGCTGGAGGCCGACACCGACCTGACCACCGTGCTCGGCGAGGCGTTCGTCCGGGCGTTCCTGACCTACAAGCGCGACGAGGTGGAGCGCTTCCAGCGGTACGTCACCGACTGGGAGTTCCGCGAGTACGCCTACCACCTCTGAGTAAGGAGCATCGTTTGAGCACCGCGACGTCCCTGGACCTCGCCGACCCGGACCTGTTCCTGGACGGCGAGACCCCCTACCGGATCTTCGCCGACCTGCGCCGCACCGACCCCGTCCACTGGACGCCCGAGCACGACGGCGGCAGCGGCTTCTGGTCGGTGACCAAGCACGCCGACATCGTCCGGGTCGACCGCGACGCCGAGACCTTCACGTCCACGAAGTTCGTGAACCTGGAGGAGGTGGACGAGCGGCAGGCGAGCATCCGGCGCTCGCTGCTGGAGACCGACGGGCCGCGCCACCACGCCCTGCGCCGCGTCCTCCAGCGCCAGTTCACCCCGCGCGCCGTCGCCGGGTACGAGACGTTCCTGCGCGGCCTCACCGCCCGGACGCTCGACCGCGCCCTCGCCAAGGGCACCTTCGACTTCGTCAAGGACGTCGCCGCCGACTTCCCGATCAACGTGCTGGCCCGCATGATGGACGTCCCGGAGGACGACACCACCCGGCTCATCGAGTGGGGCAACCGGATCATCGCCAACCAGGACCCCGAGTACGCCGACGTCGTCATCCACAGCGCCGAGTCGGAGAAGTACAAGGACCTGCCGTTCCGCTCGCCCGCCGCCCTCGAGGTCTTCGAGTACGGCCGCGACCTGGCCGCCAAGCGCCGCGGCGGTGACGGCGACGACCTGGTGTCGAAGCTGGTCAACGAGACCCCGATGGACGGTCAGCCGCTGTCCGGGCACGACTTCGACAACTACTTCCTGCTGCTGGTCGTCGCGGGCAACGAGACCACCCGGCACGCCATCACGCACACCATGCGCGCGCTCATCGACAACCCCGACCAGGCCGACCTCCTGCGCGCCAACCCCGCGCTGATGGAGCAGGCCGTCGAGGAGTTCCTGCGCTTCGCGTCCCCGGTGTACCACTTCCGCCGGACGGCCACCCGCGACGTCGAGCTGCGCGACAGGACGATCCGCGAGGGGGACAAGGTCGTCCTCTGGTTCGCGTCCGGCAACCGCGACGAGGACGTCTTCGAGAACCCCGACGTCTTCGACGTGACCCGCACGCCGAACGACCACGTCACCTTCGGCAAGGGCAGCCCGCACTTCTGCCTGGGCAACGCGCTCGCCCGCCTGGAGCTGCGCGTCATGTTCGAGGAGCTGCTGCCGCGCCTCGCCGACATCCGCCTCGCGGGCGACGTCCGGCGCGTCCGGTCGAACTTCGTGAACGGCATCAAGGAGATGCCGGTCACCGTCACCCTCGCCTGACGATCCCGGGGACGGCCCGCCCGCCGTGGCGGAGGGCGGGCCGCCCCCACGGCGGGGCGGGCCCGCCCGCACGGGCCCGCCCTGCCGTCACCTGCGCCGCACAAGCCGCCCTCGGTCACCGCCGTCGCGCGAGCACGACCGTCGCGACCGCGCCCGCCGAGAGCAGCACGGCGAACCACACCATCGACGTGTGGAGCCCGAACCGCCGCTGCGCGACGCTGAACGCCACCGACGGCAGCCCGAGCCCCACGTAGGCGACGGCGAAGAACACCGCGAGGACGCCCGCCCGCGACTCGGGCCGCGCCGCCTCCGCCGCCTCGGCCAGCGCCGCCTTGAACAGCAGGCCCGCGCCCGCCCCCGTGACCGTCGCCGCGACCAGGAACACCGCGAGCGACGGCCGGTACAGCGACAGGACGGTCAGCGCCAGCCCCGCCGGGAACAGCACGACGCCCGCCCCCGACATCCGCGCCCCGGTCCATCGCCCCGCCGCCAGCTGCACGACCGCGCTCGCCGCGAACAGCACGAACCCGGGCATCCCGGCCGCGAACACCGACGACTCGCCGAGCTCGCCGCGCAGCATCACGGCGCTCAGCGACGAGAAGAACCCCATCACCGCGAACGCGGCCACGCCCGTCCCGGCGGCTCCGGCGAACATCGCGCCCGCACCTTGCCGCAGCCCGAACCGGCGCGGCGCACGCTCCGCCTCGGTCACGGTCTCCGGCGCGTCCAGCAGCAGGATGACGGCGAGCGCCGTCATCACCACCGCGAACACCACGAACGTCGTCGCCAGCGGCTTGGGCGCCCACGCGCCGAGCGCCCCGGCGACCAGCGGCCCGAGCGCCAGCCCGCCCAGGTTCGCCGACGCCGCGACGACCCCCGGCACCGGCGACAGCGGACGGCCCGGACGCGCGCGGTGGTACAGATCCGACAGGTAGGCGGTCGCGGTCGAGGCCATCAGCCCCGTCCCGACGCCGTTCAGCGCCCGCGCGACGATCAGCCCCGCGAGCCCGTGCCACACCAGGAACAGCACCCCCGAGGCCGCCGTGACCAGCAGGGCCGGGACGATCACCACCCGCCGCCCGTGCCGGTCCGACAGGTGCCCCAGCAGCAGGAACCCGGTGGCCGTCCCGACGACGATCGCCGCGAACGCCACCGTCACCATCGTCGGCCCGAACCCGTCCCGCGCCGCGAACAGCGGCCACAGGGGCGTCGGCGCCGTCCCGAACGCCATCACCACGGCGAACGCCGCCGCCGTGACCCAGAACGCGCGCAGATACGCACCGGCCCCCACGTCCTCGCGGGGTGCCTTCCGGACTAGGGACACGACGGGCATACCAGCTCCTTTTCGATGGGGACCCCTCCAGGCAAGCAAACCCGCGCCCCCCTGATAACCCCCTCTCCAGCAGCAAAACGAGATATTCACCATCTCTCCCGGAGATACTGGGCCGATGGAGCTACGCCATCTCCGGCACTTCGTCGCGCTCGCCGAGGAGCGCACCTTCACCCGCGCCGCCGCCCGCGAGCTGATCGTCCAGTCGGGTCTGTCGTCCTCGGTCCGCGCCCTGGAACGCGAGGTCGGAGCGGACCTCTTCGTCCGGGGGAGCCGTCCCGTCCGCCTCACCGCCGAGGGCGCGGCGCTCCTCCCGGCCGCCCGCCGCACCCTGGAATCCGCCGAGGCCGCCCGTCAGGCCGTCCAGGACGTCCGCGGCCTGCTCTCCGGCCACCTCCGGATCGGCACCTACCCGATCAACCCGCGCCTGCTCCCGCTCCCGGAACTCCTGGTCGCCTTCGCCCGCGCCCACCCCGCCCTGGACGTCTCCGTCCGCCAGATCCCCGGCACCGGCCTCGCCGCCAAGGTCGCCGACGGCGAACTCGACTGCGCCCTCTTCGACCAGATGGGCCCACTCCCGCCCGGCCTGCGCGCGATCCCCCTGCTCTCGGAAGAACTCCAGGTGGTCGTCCCCACGACCCACCCCCTGGCCACCCGCGAGACCCTCACCCTCCAGGACCTCGCGAACGAACCCTTCGTGGAAACCGACCCCGCCTGGACGACCCGCCGCCGCACCGACGCGGCCTTCACCGAAGCCGCCGTCCCCCGCCGCATCGTCTGCGAGGTCGCCGACTGGCAACTCCTCCGCGACCTCGTCCAAGCAGGCATGGGCATAGCCCTGGCCCCACCCACCCAACTCACCCCAAGAGCCGACGACCCCACCAACACCCTCCGCCTGATCCCCCTGAAGAACCCCACCCTCAAACGCCACCTCGCCTTGGTCCTCCCCACAACCCCATCCCCAGCCGCCACCCACTTCACCACCCACCTGACCACCTGGACGGCCATCCGCGCATCCCCGCGAAACAATGACCGCGCTCCCTGAAGACCCTCCTCAGGAAGCGCGGTCCGGGCGTTCACCCAACCCGGTTCAGGCGAACAGCTCCTCAACGCGTTCGCGTTCCCGTTCACGCCGAGTCAGTCGAACTGGCCACGCCCGATGAGGGACGGCCTCAGAATGTCCGACCGATCGGCTTGAGGAAGATCGCCCTGCCCTCATAGTGACGGCGCCCCTCATTCGTCGGCTTCGATGAGTTCGCGGGGCCGACGGCGGCCTTGTCGGGCTTCCCGGAGCGATTCGACCAGCCGCTGCGCGTTCTCCGGGAAGCGCAGCAGGTGAGCGGTCTCCGCCCCATATGCCTTGGCCGACCCGAGGTCGCCCCGCCTCGGTGGCGGCGACAGGGCCCGGAGCAGCGCTTCGGCCTGACCTTCCGTCCTGTCTTCGGCTCTTCCTGCGGCCCCGTCGCTCTGCGGCCTGTCGGCCTCCCCGCCCATCAGCCTGCGGTGGGTCCTTCGAAGAGCTCCTCGACTCGCTCGACGAGCGCGACCTTGTCCAGCCACACATCGAGCACGTCCAGGTCAGCGCACGCGGTGATCCGATCGGCCGCCTCCGGTGAGACCTCGATCCCACGCGACCGCAGGACCGCCAGCAGCGCCTTGGCCTCTCCCTTGGCCTTGCCCTCGGCCTTGCCGTGGGCTTCGCCTTCGGACCAGAGGCGCCGGCCCCAGTCGCTCTGCGGCCTGTAGGTGTCGCTCATCATGATGGTCTCCAGGGTGTGTCGGGCGGCGTCCGTCAGGCGTGCCAGCACGTAGTCATAGTACTTTCCCTGATACTCCTCGTCCGTGACCTGCAACGCCGCTGCCACGGCCTCCAGGACGGGCGTCCCCTCCGCGTCGGCGTGGGCCGGGGAGGAGAGGAGTACCCATTCGGGCCACTCCTGGGCCTCGGCGGTATCGACGATCGGCTTGAGATCGTGTGGGCTGTAGGCCAGTACGGTCAGGTCGAATCCCGGGTGTCCGGTCTTCATGGGGGTACCGACGCGGCGCGCGATGGACGGGGTCGGGCACATGGCGATGAGGGTCGTCGGACACTGGAAGCGCCGCCGGATGCTGGTCACGTACTCCGGCCAGGAGTAGGAGATGCGCTCCAGGTCTGCTCTGCCGGCTTTGCGCTGGACCTCGTGGATGATCGCCCGCCGGGGGCTGTTCGCGGACGAGCCGATCAGCGCGATGTCCATGGTGATCTGCTGTGGCGCGAGGTTGGTGACAGTCTCGGGGCCCATTCGCCAGCACAGATCGTCCGGCATGTCCAGGCCGAACACCTCGGCGGCGACCTTCCGGGCCAACTCGGGGCGGTTCCGGAAGAGTTCGAGAGTGATCTCGTGATCTTCAGAAGGGGGCATGTGTCGGACGCTAATGGTGTTCGAGTCCTCACGTTGCGCGTTTTCGGGAAATGGCGATGTGAACGTGCATTCGTTTGCGCGGAACTTGGGGGTTGATATTCCGAATGTCCATTAAAGGCGATGGGGGCGTCCGGGAGCTGTGTGGTGATATGCGGTGAATGCTTTGGTGTCGTTGTGAAAATAGTGGGTTGAGGAAGTCCGGACTCGGTCAGGTGGGGGGCTACACCCGGGGACGGGCAGGCCGGGTTCGAGAAGGGACTGGGATCCGCGCGCACGGGCGCCAACGACGGGTGGCTGTTCGCGACCCACGGATCGGCCCGTGAAGGCGTCAGCGTCAACACCGGTTCGGTGTCGATATACGACGCCTACTGCCAGGCCCAGATCTGGGTGAACTCGGTCGGCATCGGGACGGCCGAGTGGAGGGTCACCGACCCGAACGGCATCCCCATCTACGACGGCAACAAGCAGTTCCCGCCGAACCAGTGGGTGCTGATCACTTCCGACGTGTGGCGGTTGCTCGGCGCGCCGTCCCTGCGTGTCTCAGTGATTCTGAACAACAACAACGGCCAGCCCGCGCTGTTCCGGCTCGACGACTTCAGCATTCACTGCTGGGCCCAGTAGCGGCCGGAGTCGCCCCGCGTTCTGTCAGCTATGCGCCGCATGACGTCGGGCGGTAGGGAAGGGTTGGCTGCGGCTGCCTCGGCCTTTTCGTGGTCGGTGAGCAGTTCGAGGATGACTTCCGGTGGTAGTGCCGGATGGCTCGCGGCGAAGCGCCCCGCCTTGGCGTCGCCGAGGCAGGCGAGCAGGGCGGGAGCGGTGGCGTTGGGATGTTGAGCGATCTTGGTCAGCGCCTTGCGGGCGGGGTTCAGGGTCGCAAGGGCCTCCAGGACGCCGGACGGGGCGTCGGGATTGGACGCCACGTGGGCCGCGACCCTCGCGCCGTGGGCGTCGACCATGGCGCGGAGCCGGGCTCCGGACAGGCCAGGGTGGGGCGCGATCGCCTTGACCACCTTGGCGTCGGGGTCGTCCGCCAGGGCGTCGCGGATGGGGGCGGGCAGGTCGCGGCGGTTTGCGACCAGCATGCGGACGGCCGGGTTCGGGGAGGCGGCCATGGTCTCGGTCTCGGCGGGGGAGGCGGCAGCGACGCGGGGCAGGAGGGTGGTGCCCAGCTTGGTCGTCGGAGCCAGGGCGGCGAGGACGTCGAGGGGCACGCGCGGGTTGTTCGCCAGGTCGCGGCGGATGGACGGGTCCGTGGACGTGGCGAAGGTCCGCATCAGTGACGTGCTGATCGCCGGGTTGGCGGCCAGTTCGCCGAGGACGCCCGGTTCGCTGCTGGTGGCGAGGCGTTCGGCCGCCTCGCGGGTCAGGTCGGCGCGGGTCGCGAGCGTGCAGCGGAGCAGGTAGGACGGGTCGTCCGCGAACGGCATGGCCGCGGAGGCCGGGGTGGACGGGTTCTCCAGCGCCCGCAGGCGCGTCAGCCGGACGGTGGACTGGTGCGAGCCGTCGCACGCGGCGTCGGGCGGCAGGTGGCAGTCGATGCGCGGGCAGGACGGGTCGTGGACGAACGGGATCTCCTCGCGTTCGCACACCTCGCAGCGGACAGCCGGGGGCAGTCCGTCGCCGGTGAGCAGGGACGCGAGAAGGGACGGAGGGGTCGCCGGGTTGGCGGCGACCCCGGCGCGGACGGCGGCGTGCGGGTGCCGGGCGAGGGTGGCGGCGAGCTCGGGGAGTGCCACCCGGGCGAGTTCCTCGACGACATCGGGGTCCTCGTCGCGCGAGAGGGTGTGCTGGACGTCGGCGGGGAGGTCCGGGGAGTCGGTGAGCCGGGCGCGGCGCGTGGGGTCGGGGTCGGCCGCCAGGAAGCGGGACCACTCGGGGCGGCCGTGGCCCTGGTTTAGCAGCGCGAGGGCCGCTTCGGGGAAGGCCGCCGGGTCGAGGTCGTCCGGATCCAGGGTTCCGGCCAGCGACCATGCGCACGACTCGTCCAGGGCGATCAGGGCGAGGGCCTGCGTGGGGGTGAGGTCGTCGCGTTCGGCCAGTTCGCAGGCCAGGACCCGGGAGCCGAGCGCGATCAGGCGGTCGAGGAGGTCGGGCGGCAGCGACGGGTTGGCCGCCAGGCCGAGTAGGGCGGGCGCTGGATCGGGGGTCACGTGGGGCATTGTGGCGGACGGCCGGGGCCTTCGCGGGCCCCGGCCGTCCGGGGGGGTCAGAGGGGGAGGCCGGTGAGGACCATGATCTTCTCTTCGGTGTAGTCGGTCATGGCGGAGTGGAGGCCCTCGCGGCCGACGCCGGAGTCCTTGACGCCGCCGTAGGGCATCTGGTCGGCCCGGTAGGACGGGACGTCACCGATGATCACGCCGCCGACGTTCAGCTCGCGGTGGGCGCGGAAGGCGGTGTCGACGTTCCGGGTGAACACGCCCGCCTGGAGGCCGAACGTGGAGTCGTTGACCTTGGCGAACGCCTCGTCCACGCCGGAGGTCCGCTGGACGACCAGGACGGGGCCGAAGATCTCCTCGCGGAGGACCTTGGCGTCCTCGGGGACGTCGGTGAGGATCGTCGGGGCGTAGGTCGAGCCCTCGCGGACGCCGCCCGCGGCGATCTTCGCGCCGGACGCGACGGCCTCGTTCACCCAGGCCTCGACGCGCTCGGCGGCGGCCTGGCTGACCAGGGGGCCGACCTGGGTCTTGTCGTCCCACGGGTCGCCGGTGACCAGGGAGTTCACCGTCTCGACCAGCTTGGGCAGGAACTCGTCGTGGACGGCGTCGTCGACGTAGACGCGCTGGACGGCGATGCAGGACTGCCCGGCCTGGTAGTTGGAGAACAGGCCGACGCGCTGGGCGGCCCAGTCGAGGTCGGCGTCCGGCAGGACGACGGCCGCGCCGTTGCCGCCGAGCTCCAGGGTGACGTGCTTGCGCGGCACGCGGTCGTTGATCGACCAGCCGACCGGGACGGACCCGGTGAACGACACGACGGGCAGGCGCGGGTCGTCCACGAGGTCGGAGGCCCGGTCGTTCGGGACGGTCAGCACCGAGACCATGCCCGCGGGCAGGTCGGTCTCGGCGAGGATCTCGCCGAGGACGAGCGCGGACAGCGGGGTCGCCGGGGCGGGCTTGACGACGATCGGCGCGCCCGCCGCGATCGCCGGGGCGACCTTGTGCGCGGTCAGGTTCAGCGGGAAGTTGAACGGCGAGATGCCGAGCACCGGGCCCTTGGGGACGCGGTCCACGTAGACCAGGCGGCCGACGCCGCCCGGCTCGGTGTCGAGGCGCTGCGTGGTGGGGGACCAGCGGCGGGCCTCCTCGGCGGCGAAGCGGAACACCGACACCGCGCGCCTGACCTCGACGCGCGCCCACATGAGCGGCTTGCCGTTCTCGGCGGTGATCAGGCGGGCGATCTCCTCCAGCCGCTCCTCGAGGCGGCGGGAGACGTGGGTGAGCGCGTCCGCGCGCACGTGGACGGGCAGGGCGGCGGCCTGGTCACGGACGGCGTGGGCCGCCGCCACGGCCTCCTCGACCTGCTCGGGAGTGGGCACGGCGACGACGGCGACCTCGCGGCCGTCGTACGGGTGCGTCACGGCAAGGGTTTCGGTGCCGGTCTCGGGGCGCCCGGCGAGCCAGAAAGGAGTCACGTCCATATGTCGACGGTATCTCTGCCTACTCGGGGCCGGATGCGCCGGTCAGGCCAATCGGACCGGCCGCGTTGTCCGTGACGGCGAGAGCCACCCACAGCTCGGCCCTGACGCCCGGTTCGTCCAGGTCACGGCCGAGGAGATCGGCGACGCGGCGGACGCGGGTGCGCAGCGTGTGCCGGTGGACGTCCAGGTCGCGCGCGGCCTCCTCGAGGCGTCCGCCGACGGCCAGATAAGCGCGCAGGGACGTCAGGAGGGACGGTTCGGCGCGCAGGGGGGCGAGAAGGGCGTCCGCGAAGCCCCGGGCGAGGTCCGGGTCGAGGACGCTGAGGAGGCCCTGACCTGGGAGTTCGTCGTACCCGAGCGGCCCGCCCGTGCGGCGGGCGGCCGACAGGGCCCGCTCCGCCTGGACGAGCGCCGCCGCGAGCTCGGACGCGGACGCGGCGGGCTCGCTCACCCCGGCCGGGCCGTCCGCGAGGGCCGCGACCCGGTGGACGTCGGCGGACGGGGTGATCACCACGACGTGCCCGGGGCGGGGGAGGGCGAGGCAGCGATCGCCGAGGGGGTCGGCCTCCAGGGCATCGATGATCATGGTGTTCGCGCAGGCCAGGACGGACGCGGGGAAGCGTGGCGCGGCCCTCTCCGGAGCCGGGAGGCCGAGCAGCGCGGCGGCCAGCGCGGCCCGGAGATCGCGGCCGGAGCGGGGGGTCTCCGAGCGGAGCGCCAGGAGCGCCGCCGCGGCCCCCACGATCGTGTGCGCCACGTGCGGCAGCGGCTCCGGCGTCCCGACCGCCAGGAACCCGAGCGGACGGTCGCCCAGCCCGATCCCCTGGACGACCACGTGCGCGTCCCCGTCCACGAGGGACAGGCTGCCGACGACCGCCCGTCCCCGGGCGCCCGACCCGCGCGGGGCGGCGGGGGACGGGGCCGGGCGGAGGCGGGCCAGGTCGGGGGTCAGGGCGTCGGCCCGGGACGCGGCGGACGGGGGCTCGGCGTGCCGGACGGCCCCGGCGGCGTCCAGCAGCAGCGCCCAGCCGCCCAGCTCGCGCGCCAGCCGGACGATCACGGCGGACGGGCCGTCCAGCGCGGCGCGGGACAGGGCGCGCTGGGCCTGGAAGGCGCGCGTGACGTCCTCGTACCACTCGGCGGCCAGCATCCGGGAGACGGCCTTGCCGACCGCGATGAACGGCGTCGCGCGCGGGACCTCCAGGAGCGCCAGCCCGTGCGTCCGCGCCGCGCCGACCAGGGCCGGGGGCACGGCGTCGTGGACGACGCCGACCCCGAAGCCGACGCCCGCGACCCCGCGGCGCACGAGGCGCGTGACGTAGTCGTCGGCGTTGTCCGAGGTCAGCCGCATGCCCGTGGTGAGGAGCAGCTCGCCGCCCTCCAGGTAGGCGGTCGGGTCCGCGAGCTCGCTGACCGCGACCCAGGCGACCGGCGCGTCCGGCGGGACGGGCGTGAGCGGGCGCAGGCCGAGCCGGAGCAGCGCGGCGACGGCGGCGAGGCGGGGCGGCACGTCCGGGGTCCTTTCCGTCAGGACGGGCCGGGCGGCGCGTCCGGGGTCCTTCGGTCAGGCGCGGGCCGGAGCGGCACGTCCTTCCGTCAGGGCGAGGTGGGCGGCGTCGATTCGCCGCCACGGCGAGTTCAGCCTACGGCCCCGCCGGTCTACCGTCGGCCCATGACCAGCGAAATCGCGCAGGAACGGCGCATCGTCACGGAGATCCCCGGCCCCCGCTCCCGGGAGTTGCAGGAGCGCCGCAAGGCGGCCGTCCCGCCGGGCGTCGGCAGCGTCCTGCCGGTGTACGTGACCGACGCGGGCGGCGGCGTGGTCGTGGACGTCGACGGCAACTCGCTGATCGACTTCGGCTCCGGGATCGCCGTCACCAACGTCGGCAACGCCAACCCGCGCGTCGCCGAGCGGGTGAAGGCCCAGGCCGACCGGTTCACGCACACGTGTTTCATGGTCGCGCCGTACGAGTCGTACGTGCAGGTCTGCGAGGCGCTGAACACCCTCACGCCCGGCGACCACGAGAAGCGGTCGATCCTGGTCAACAGCGGCGCGGAGGCGGTGGAGAACGCCGTCAAGATCGCCCGGTACGCGACCGGGCGGCAGGCCGTCGTGGTGTTCGACCACGGCTACCACGGCCGGACGCTGCTCACGATGACCCTCACGGCGAAGAACATGCCGTACAAGCAGGGCTTCGGGCCGTACGCGCCCGAGGTCTACCGGATGCCCCTGGCCTACCCGTTCCGCTGGCCGACCGGGCCGGAGAACTGCGGGCCGGAGGCGGCCCAGCAGGCCATCGAGCAGATCACCAAGCAGATCGGCCCGGAGAACGTGGCCGCCGTGGTGATCGAGCCGATCGCGGGCGAGGGCGGCTTCATCGAGCCCGCCCCCGGCTTCCTGCCGCGCATCGCCGAGTTCGCCAAGGAGAACGGCATCCTGTTCATCGCGGACGAGGTCCAGACCGGCTTCGCGCGCACCGGGAACCTGTTCGCGTGCGAGCACGAGGGCGTCGTCCCGGACCTGATCACGACCGCGAAGGGCATCGCGGGCGGCCTGCCGCTCGCCGCCGTCACCGGACGCGCCGACATCATGGACACCGTCCACGGCGGCGGCCTCGGCGGCACCTACGGCGGCAACCCGCTCGCCTGCGAGGCGGCCCTGGCCGTCCTGGAGGAGATCGAGTCGCAGGGCCTCGTCGAGCGCGCCCGCGCCATCGGCGACACGATGCTGCCGCGCCTGCGCGAGCTCGCCGCGGAGCACGAGGTGGTCGGGGACGTCCGCGGACGCGGCGCGATGATCGCCATCGAGCTGGTCAAGCCCGGCACCAAGGACCCGAACCCGGAGGTCACGGCCGAGATCGCGCGCCGCTGCCACGCCGCCGGGCTGCTCGTCCTCACCGCCGGGACGTACGGCAACGTGCTGCGCTTCCTGCCGCCGCTGGTCATCCCGGACCACCTGCTGAACGAGGGCCTCGACATCCTCGCCGAGGCGTTCGCCGCCGCCACGTCCTGACCCGAACGAGAATGCCCGGAGCGCACGAGCGGCGCTCCGGGCATCGTCGTCAGAAGGGGATCAGCGCAGCTTGAGGCCGATCACGACCGGGTCGTGGTCGGACGAGCGGAACGCGTCCGGGTGGTACAGGAACGGCGGGTTGTACTTGGTCGAGTAGCCCTCGGCGAGCGGCTCGTCGGCGTTGATGTGCCAGATCGCCGCGCCGGTGACGCGCTTGGAGATCGCCTTCCCGGCCAGGACGTGGTCCAGCTCGCCGGACTGGCCGTCGAACACGTAGCTGTAGCGCTCCGCGGGCTTGACGAACCGCTCGGTCTGGCCGACCAGGCCGCCGCCGACGAGCGCCTTCACCGGGTCCTCGGCGGTGTAGGCGTTGAGGTCGCCGAGCACGACCGGGTTCTTCTCGCGCGCGGCCAGCTCGCCGATCGCCTTCGCCTGCGCGACGCGGCGCGGGTTGAAGCAGCCCTGGCCGTCGCCCTGGTCCTTGTCCGCGCCGGTCGCGCCGGTGCAGCCCTTGGACTTGAAGTGGTTGGCGATGAGCGTGAACGTCGTGCCCTTGCCGCTGGCGAGCCCGAACGTCTGGACGAGCGGCGGACGCTCGAAGACCGGCGCGTCCGACGAGCGCGCGGCGCCGACCGGACGGACCTTCGCGGGCTTGTAGATCGCCGCGACGTGGATCTGGTCGGTGCCGGGGTTCACGTGCCTGATCCAGGCGTAGGTGCCCGCGCCGACCTCGGCGTTCAGCTTGTCGACGAGGGTCTGGATGGCCGAGTCGGCGCCCGCGGCGTCGTTGTTCTCGATCTCCATCAGGCCCGCGACGTCCGGGTTGAGGCCCTTGATCGCGGAGACCAGCTTGGCGAGCTGGCGGTCGCGCTCCTCGGCGGAGGTCGCGCCGCGCTGGTTCAGCGTGGTGAACCAGTTCTCGGTGTTGAAGCTCGCGACGCGGACGTCGCCGCCGACCGGGGACGGCTTGGCGTGGCGCGGGTTGGTCCGCGCGAACTTCGGCAGCGTGGCCGGCTCGAGCCGGTAGGTGCCGAAGCCCTGCGACATGATCGCGGTCAGGTTCGCCGTGGAGTCGCCGACGCGCAGGACCTTCGGCTTGGTGTACGGCGGGACGGCCGGGTTCTGCACGTTCGACCCGTCGTCAAGCAGGATGCGGTGCGCGTCGTTCCACGCCTGCGTCCTGCCGCGTCCCTCGGTCGGGTTGAACAGGCGTCCGGCGGACGACAGCGACACCTCGCCGTAGCGGCCGAGGTTGTAGACCTCGGTGGCGGTGAGGCGCTGCTTGAAGCGGACGGCCATGCCCTCGTACCGCTCCATCGTCACGCCCGCGGGGAGCGGAAGCCGGATGTCGACGGGCTTGACGGGCTCGGTCGCGGTGCCGCAGACGTCCACGGCGGACACGGGCGACAGCTCGGTCAGCCCGCTGTACTCGGTCACCTTGCCGGTGACGAGGACGCGGTCGCCCGCCTTGACGTCCTTGGTGGAGTAGACGAACAGGCCTTCGGAGGTCGCCGGGTCGGCGTCGGGCGCCTGGTCCTGGACGTAGAACCCCTTGAGCTGGTCGGTCCGGCGGAAGTCGCCGGTCACGACGCCCTCGACGCGGACGGTCTGCCCGGCGAGGGGGGAGGCGTCCGCCGAGCCCTGGACCTGCGCGATCCGGTGGTCGGCGGGCGTCTCACAGGCGGCCGCGGGGGTGCCCGGGGCCTCGGCGCGGGCGGTGCCGGAGTACCCGGCGAGCCCGGCGGCGACGACCGCCGCGGTCGCGAGTGCTGATGCTTTTCGGCGCATGGCACGCGAGCGTAGGGCGGGACGTCCGTCCGAAACAGAACCAAGGGTGAAGACTCCACCAATTTGTAATGGGATGGGGTGAATTCACCGCTCTCCAGGGTGTGTCACCGTGGAAACGGCGTGCCCGAACCGAGCGATATGTGTGAGACGTCCCCGACGTGAGGAACACCCGTGCAGGAGTCACCGGTCGGCAGCGACTACGCGCGCACCCGCGACATCGTCGCGGTGGCGGTGGTCGTCGCGCTGCTGGCGACCGCCTTGGTGACCCTGCTCGTCCAGGCGTGGCCACCGCCCACGCCTCCCGGCGCGCAGCCCGGTGTGTCCGCCGCGCCGGGTCACACGCTGAACTGGTTCGGGTGGCGGACGCACGTCTCCCGCGACAAGGCGATGTTCCTGGTCGTCCTCGCGGCGGGCGCGCTCGGCGCGTGCGTGCACGTGTCACGCTCGCTGTACTGGTACGTCGGGAACCGGTCGCTCCGGCGCAGCTGGCTCATGATGTACCTGACGCTCCCGTTCGCGGGCGCGCTGCTCGGCCTGATCGTCTACCTGGTGCTGCGCGGCGGCCTGGTGACGGGCGCGGGCGGCGCGGACGACGTCAACCCGTACGGCATCGCCGCGATCGCCGCGCTGGTCGGACTGTTCTCGCGGGAGACGTCCGAGAAGCTGCGCGCGGTGTTCACCACACTGCTGGCTCCCGCGCAGCAGGGGCGAGACCAGGCGATGGGTCCGCAGGTCCGGGGCGTGGACCCGGCGGACGCGGCGCCTGGCGAGACCGTCCGCATCACCGGCGTCGGGCTGGCGTCCGCGACGGCCGTCCGCTTCGGCGCCGCCGAGGCGCCGGTCACGGGCGTCACCGACACCGGGCTCACCACCACCGTCCCGGCGGACGCGGCGACCGGACGCCTGGTCGTCCGCGTCCCGGGCGGCAGCGCGACCAGCCCGGACCCGTTCACCGTCCGCCGGTGACGCGGCGGTGACCGGGCCCGGAACGACCACGTCCGGAACGACCACGTCCGGAACGACCACGTCCGGAACGACCATGTCCGGAACGACCAGGTACCGACGGGCCGACCACGTTCGACCACAAGGCATTCGAGAGGGTTTCCGGGGTGACCTCGACACGACTGCGCTTCACGCTGCTCGGACCGCTGACGGTCCGGCGCGACGGGACCGGGGAGGCTGACAAGCCGCCCGGCACGGGATCGCCGCAGCAGGGGGCGCTGCTCGCGGCACTGCTCCTGCGCGGCGGACGGACGGCCGGGATCGGCGAACTGGTCGCCGGGCTCTGGGAGGGTGAGCCGCCCGCCCGCGCGGTCGGCATGATCCGCACCTACGTGTCCCGGCTGCGGCACGCGCTGGAGGACGACCGGACGCGTCCGCGTGTCCTGGTCTCGGTGGGCGGCGGCTACGCGCTGCGCGTCCCGCCCGAGGCGGTGGACGCGGTGGTGTTCGAACGGCTCGTCCAGGACGCGCGCGACGCCGCCGGACGCGGCGACCACGCCGAGGCCCGCCGGCTGCTCCTGGACGCCGACGCCCTGTGGGGCGGTGAGCCGCTCGTCGGCCTGCCCGGACCGTCCGCGTCCGCCCACCGCGAGCGCCTCCGCCTCCTCCGCCTGGACGCCCTGGAGGCCCGCCTGGACGCCGACCTGGCCCTGGGCGACCACGCCGAAGCGGCCGTCGAGCTGGCCGCGCTCGCGGCGTGCCACCCTCTCCGCGAGCGCCTGCACGCCCTCCGCATGCTGGCCCTCTATCGCAGCGGACGCCGCGTGGAGGCGTTGGAGGCGTACGCCACCGTCCGCCGCTCGCTCGCCGAAGAACTGGGCACGCGTCCGGGCCCTGTCCTGCAGGACCTGCACCAGCGCATCCTTCGCTCCGCCACCGATCTGGAGCCCGCCGCTCCGGCCACGCCGCAGACTTGCGCCACCGCGCGCGCGTACGAGCTGCCCCGGGCCGTCCCCGACTTCGTCGGACGGACGCACGAGCTCGCGCACCTCCGCGCGACGCTCACCGACCCCGACCGAGGCGGACGCCCCGGACGCGCCCCCGTCATCGTGACGCTCGCCGGAGGCGCGGGCGTCGGCAAGACGACCCTGGCCGTCCAGACCGCGCACGAGGTCGCCGACGCCTTCCCCGACGGCGTCCTCTACGCCGACCTCGGCACGGCCCCGAGCGGGCCCGCCGAACCGGAGGCCGTCCCCGGGGCCACGCCGGTCGAGCCGGGCGAGGTCCTCCGCGGCTTCCTGCGGCGGCTCGGCGTCCCGGACGCGCACCAGCCCGACGACGTCGCCGCCGCGACCGCGCTCTACCGTTCGCGGCTCGCCGACCGGAAGGTCCTGGTCGTCCTGGACAACGCGGGCGACACCGCGCGCCTCCGTCCGCTCCTGCCCGGCGGCGAGGGCTGCGCGGTGCTCGTCACCGGACGGGCCCGTCCGCCGGCGTTCCCCGTCGACCGCCACCTCGACCTCGACACCCTGGGACGCCGCGAGGCGCTGGACCTGTTCGCGCGCATCGCGGGAGAGGCGCGGACGGCCGCCGAGCGGTCCGCCGCCGAGGAGGTCCTGCGCCTCTGCGACCGGCTGCCCCTCGCCGTCCGGATCGTCGCGTCCCGGCTGGCCGCGCGCCCGGACTGGACGGTCGAGCGCCTCCTGACCCGCCTGTCGGACGGCCGCCGCAGGCTCGCCGAGCTCCGCATCGGCCCGACGGCCGTCGAGTCCACCTTCCGGCTGGCCTACGAGCACCTGGACCCCGCGCAGGCCCGCGCCTTCCGCCTGCTCGCCCTCTCGGACGCCCCCGTGATCTCGGTCGGCACCGCCTCGGCCCTCCTCGGCGCCGACGGCGACGAGGCCGAGGAACTCGCCGACTCCCTCGTCGGCCTCGGCATGCTCGCCTCACCCGCCCCCCGCAGGTACCGCTTCCACAACCTCACCCTCCTGTTCGCCCGCACCCTCACCGACCACCCCGGCTCGGACGAGCGGCGGGCCGCGTTCGCGCGGCTGCTCGCCCACCACCTGGAGGCCCAGCGGGAGGCGCTCGTCCTGCTCGGTGAGAGCAGCGCGCAGGCCCCGCGCTCCGGCACGCCCCGGTTCGCGTCCGCGAACGCCGCGACCCAGTGGACGACCGACCACCTCTCGGAGCTGCTGGCCCTGGTCACGCGGTTCGCCGCCGACGACGCCCTGCCCCTGGACGGCGTCGCCGAACTGACCCTCGCGCTCGCCCAGCAACTCGACGACGGCCCCCGCTGGACGGAGCTGGTCGTCGCCGCGCGGGCCCTCCTGGACGCGGCGCTCGCGGCCGGGAACCGGCGCGCCGAGATGGCCGGTTCGTTCGTCCTCGGCTACCACCTGATCCACTGCGTCAAGCGGCCCGGCGGCGCGGCGCTCGTCGGACGCGCCGTCGAACTCTGCCGCGAGCTGGGCGACGAACCGGCGCTCGCCGAGGCCCTCAGCGTCCTCGCGCTGGACGCGTTCTACCGCCGCGACCACGCGTCCGCCCTGCGCCGCTGCGAGGAGGCCCTCGGGATCGACATCCGGACGGGGAACCTGCGCGGGCAGGCGACGCGGCTGGCGAACATCGCGCAACTGCACCTCGCCCTCGGCGACCGGGCGTCCGCGCTCGCCAGCGGGTACCACGGCCTCTCGCTGGCCCGCCGCGCGGACGCGCCGGTCGCCGTCGCCTACGCGCTCTACCTCGTCGGGCAGATCCAGGAGTCGCTGGGCCAGCACGCCCACGCGCTCGGCGCGTACGACGAGGCGCTCACGGTCTGCTGGACGCACTCGCTCCCGCTGCGCGAGGCGCAGGTCCTCACGCGGATGGCCGAGACCCGGCTCGCGCTGGGCCAGTTCCAGGACGCCGCCGACACCGCCTCGCAGTCCCTCGCGGTCGCGCGCGTCATCGGCGTGGACTGGCAGCAGGCGCGCACCCGGGTCGTCCTCGGCCGGGCGTGGGCCGCGCTCGGCCAGACCTCCCGCGCCCGCCGCGAATGGCGCGCCGCCCTGGACATCTTCACCCGTCTCGGCATCGCCGAGGCCGACGACGTCCGCGCCCTCCTGGCCACCGGAGCCCAGCCGAGCGCCACCGGCACCTGCGCCCGCTGACGCGCCTTTGAGGCTTTCCGAGCGGACTAGGGGAGATGCCGGGCGTAGAGGTGGAGCAGGTCGGGATACCGGAACCGGCCTGGCGACGGCGAGGTCAGGAGGCCGAAGCCGACCAGCGCCGCCAGCGTGCCCTCCACCTCCTCGCGCGGACGTTTCAGCAGTTCAGCGGCCATATCGAGAGAGAAGGAAGGCCGGCCACGTTGCGCCAGAAGCCGGAAGGCGCGGGCCTGTCCGGCGTCGAGTCGCGCGTACTCGCGGGCGAAGGCGGCCTCGACGCCGAGCGTCCCGACCTTGAGCTCGGCGAGGCGGCGGCGTTCGTCCGCGAGGCGGCGGACGAGGGATCCGGCCGTCCAGCCGGGCCGGGAGGCCAGTCGTGCCGCGAGGATCCGGAGGGCCAGCGGCAGCCGTCCGCACAGCGCGACGGCCTCGGCCACGGCGTCCGGCTCTCGCGCGACGCGGTCATGGCCCGCGACGCGTCCGAAGAACGCGAGGGCCTCGTCCTCGGAGAACTCGTCCAGCTCGATCACGTGCGCGATGCCTTCCGGCCGGGCCCGGCACGTGACCAGTACCGAGCATTCGCCGCCGTCCGGGAGCAGCGGACGCAGCGACGCGGCGTCCGGCGCGTTGTCCAGGACGAGCAGCATCCGGCGTCCGCGTAGCGCCGAACGCAACAGCGCGGCCCGTTCCTCGCGGTCGGTGACGTTTTCGGCCCGGACGCCGAGCGTCCGCAGGAAGTCCAGAAGGATCGCGTCGGGACCGCTGCGCCGCAGGTCCGCATAAAACTGGCCGTCCGGATACACATCTCTGACGAGATGGGCCACGTGCAGGGCGAGCGCCGACGTCCCGACCCCGACCGGCCCGCATACCGCGGCGACCGTCGGCCCGTCCGACAGCAGGCGCGCGAGCTCCCGGGCCCGCTCCTGGCGCCCCGTGAAGTCGATCAGGTCGGACGGCAGCTGCGCGACCGCCGAGAACACGGTCGGACCTGCGGCGATGAGCCTGCGCAGCTCGACCAGGTCCGGATCGGGATCGAGCCCGAGCTCGGCGTCCAGCAGGGAACGCGACCGCTCGAACACCTCGATCGCCTCGGCCCGCCGTCCCGACCGGTGCAGCGCGAGCATCAGCAGCCGCTGGAACGCCTCCCGCAGCGGATGCTCGGCCGCCAGGACCGTGAGCTCCGCGACCGCCTCCTCATGCAGCCCGAGCGCCAGGTCCAGCTCGAACCGCGTCTGGGACGCGACGAGCCGCCACTCCGCGAGCCGCGCCCGCTGAGCCCGCGCGAAAGGGCCCGGCAGGTCGTCCAGGGGATCACCCGTCCAGAGCGCCAGCGCGTCGGCCACCAGGCGCCGCGCGGCGTCGAGCTCACCGGACGCCCGCGCGCGTTCGGCGGCGGCGAGCCTGGTCCGGAACAGCGTCGCGTCCAGGCCCTCACCAGGCAGGACGAGCCGGTACCCGTCCCCGGCGGTCACCAGGACGGCGGGCCGCGCACGGTCCGGTTCGACGGCCGAACGCAGCCGCGACGCGTACGTGCGGATCGCGCCGCGCGCCCGTTCCGGCGGACGGTCGCCCCACAGCGCCTCCACGATGGTCTGCGCGGCGGCGGCCCGTCCCTCCTGCAGCAACAGGAACGCCAGCATCGCGCGCTGCTGCGGCGCGCCGAGGTCCAGCTCGGCGTCCCCGCGCCACCCGCGAACCGGTCCGAGCACCGCGAACCGCGGACCATCGCCCATCCGGTCCCTTCCGCCGCAGACGTGACCGACATGCAAAATAACGCCTGAGGGGAACGAGGGGATCGCCATGTCCGACGCGCCGCCCGCCAAAGCTCCATCCAACGACGCACAACCCACCACCGCCCCACCCACCCAGGCTCCATCCGCCGAAGCTCCGCCCGCCGACGCCCAGCCCGGGTGCCGGGCGGTTCCGCCGGGGCAGCTTCCGCCTGATCTGCCCGACTTCACCGGGCGGGACGCCGAGACCGCACGGCTCGCCGCCGCGCTCACCACGCGGGACGGCAGCGCCGTGCCCGTCGTGACCGTCGCGGGGCTCGGCGGGATCGGGAAGACCGCGCTCGCGCTGCACGTCGCGCACACCGTCCGGGACGCCTTCCCGGACGGCCAGCTCTACGCCGAACTGCACGGCGCCGGACCGGCCCCGGCCGCGCCCGCCGCCGTCCTCGCCGCGTTCCTGCGCGCGCTCGGCGCGCCCGACCGGGAGATCCCGCCCGAGCCGGACCGCCGCGCCGCGCTGCTCCGCTCCCACCTCGCCGGACGCCGCGTCCTGGTCGTCCTGGACGACGCCCGCGACGCCGCGCAGATCGCGCCGCTGCTGCCCGGCGAGTCCGGCAGCGCCGTCCTGGTCACCGGCCGCACGCGGCTCGCCGAGCTGCCCGTCGCCGCGCACCTGGACCTCGCGCCGTTCACCCCGGAGGCCGCGACCGCCCTGCTCGAACGGGTCGCCGGGCCCGAGCGCATCGCCGCCGACCCGGACGCGTCGCTGCGCCTGGTGCAGGCGTCCGGGCTGCTGCCGCTCGCGGTGCGGATCATCGCGTCCCGGCTCGCCGCCCGCCCCCGCATGCGCCCGGCCGTCCTCGCCGGACGCCTCGCCGACGAGCGACGGCGGCTCGGCGAGCTGCGGATCGGGGACGAGGCCGTCGAGTCCTGTTTCGCGCTCGGCTACGCCCAGCTCGGCATCGAGGAGGCCCGCGCGTTCCGGCTGCTCGCCCTGCACGACGGCCCGGACCTGTTCGTCGAGGCCGCCGCCGCCCTGCTCGACCTGGACGTCCTGGACGCCGAGGACCTCTGCGAGTCGCTCGTCGACTCCGGCCTCCTCGAATGCCGCGCGCCGGGCCGCTACGCCTACCACAGCCTGCTGCGCCTCTACGCGCGCGGCCTGGCGGAGACGGGCGACGGCCCGGTCTCGTGCGCCCGCGCGTTGGAACGGCTCCTGGAGCACTACCTAACGGGCGTCCGCGGCCTGTTCCGGCAGACGCTCACGCTCTACCAGGCCTACTCCGACCCCGAGGTCGTCGAGGCGCACAGCGCCGCCGCCGACGCCCTGCACACGGGGAGGCCCTTCGCGGACGCCGCCGAGATGGTCGCCTGGATGCGCGCCGAGCACGCCAACGTCATGGCCGCGATCCGCGGCTACCTCGCGAGCGGCGGATCGCCCGGACGGCTCGTCGGCCAGCTGTTCGTCGTCCCGTCGCTCGCCGACCGGACGGCCGTCCCGGCCGAGCTGCTGCCCGGCGGCGTGCTGTTCGCGATGGGCGCGGGCGCCCGCCTCATGGGCGCGGCGGACGCGGCGATCAGCCTGCTCACCGACGCGCTGGAGGCCCTCCCGGACGACGACGCCGTCCTCAGCCGCGCCCACGCCCAGCTCTCGATCGCCTATGCCGAGTCCGGGATGACCGAGGAGGCCAGAGGACACGCGCGCGCCGGGCTCGCGCTCGCCGCGCCCGTCGCCGACGGCAACGCCGAAGGGCTGTGCTGGCTCGGCCTCGGCGTCGCGTCCCTGTACGCGGACGATCCGCAGCGCGCGCTGCGCGAGCTGGAGACGTCCCGCGAGATCTACCGGACGCGCGGGATGCCGCTCCGCGAGGCCTGGTGCCTGCCCCGGATCGTCGTCGCGTACCTGAAACTGGGCCAGCCCGACAAGGCCGCGGACGTCGGCGCGCACGCCGCCGGGCTGTTCGCGGACATCGGCGACGAGCACCTCGGCGGACGCGTCCTGTCCCTGCTCGCCGTCGCCCTGGACGAACTGGACCGTCCCGAGGAGGCCGCCCGCGCCCGCGAGGCCGCCGAGACGCCCTGGCGCCGCTCGGGCCTGTCCCTGGACGTCCCCGACCAGCGCCTCGTCGAGAACCGGCCCCCGGCCGACCCCGGCCTGCCGACCCGGGCCGACCCTGCCCGGCCGACTCAGGCGGCACCCCGTCGGCCGGGTCCGGGGTGAGCGTCACTCCAGGGTGCAGCCGTCCAGGGGGTCGTCCTCGGTGAGGTCGTCGGACCAGTGCGGGAGCCACGCCTCGTGCGCGGCTCCCGCGTGCAGGACGGGCAGCGCGCCGTCCGCGGTGAGGCCGGGCTCGTCGCCGCGTCCGGCCGCGCCGAAGGCGAGGACCGAGGCGTAGTCGAGCCGGGCCGCGCCGGCCGGGCCCGCGACCAGGCAGGTGTACCGCTCGCCGAACGCCGGGTCGTGCGGCATGGTGTTCCCGACGACCAGGCTGTTGGCGACCACCACCCACGCGCCGAGCGTGTTGACCTGGCGCTGCGCGTTCTGCTCCTCCCAGCGGAACCGCAGGATCGGCTTGGAGAAGATCGGCACCAGCAGGTGGGACGCCCCGGCCGCCATCAGCTCGCGGTCCCAGCGGTCCGCGCGGCTGAGGTCCTCGCAGATCAGGACGGCGAGGCGGCCGAGCGAGCAGTCCAGCAGCCGGACGGTCGCGCCGGGCGCGATGTCCTCCTCGGCGGTGCCCGCGCGCGGCGCGCCGGGCGGGGCCCAGTCGCGCAGCTGCTGCTCGCCGAGGACGAACGGGCTCAGCTTGTCCTGGACGAGCAGCTCCGTGCCCGTCCAGCGGTCGATCAGCACGGCCCGGTTCGGCGGCGGGTCGCCTCCTCCGAGCGGCCCCGACCCGAGCATGAGCAGCCGCAGCGGGGAGCCCGGCCGGGCGGTGTCGAAGGCGGCCTCCTTCCACACCTCGAGCAGCCCGTCCGACAGCGTCGCCTCGGGCAGGACGGCGATCCGCGCGCCCGCCCCGTCCAGCTTCCGGATGATCGTCCGCACCCGGGAGCGGACCGCCGCCGAGTCGGCCGGGTCGAGCCGGTACACCGTGCGCTCGGCCCGCTCGGCGAACCCGATCCGCACGTCGTCGTAGGACTCCATCAGCGGCGCGCAGCCGACCTCGACCGGCACGTCCCGGGAGAGGTGCGGGTCGTGGACGGCGGCCAGCTGCGTGTGCTCGATCCCGTCCCACAGATGCGGCGGGACGCGGTGGACGCCGAAGAAGTCCGGCAGCGTGCGCAGCCCGTCCGGACGTCCCGGCAGGGCACAGCGGGGGAGCAGCGCGCCACCCGCCGCCCCGCTGTCGAGACGGCCCTCGACCAGGTACCGGACGGTGATCCCGGTCAGCGCGGACGCGTCGTGGAACGGTCCGTAGGGATTGGCGAGGGCGAGCGCGCCGTCCAGGGCGAGCAGCAGCGTGAACCGGCCGCGGTCCTCGTCCGCCGCGACGATCGCGGCGGTCTCGGCCGGATCGAGTTCGCCGTCGTCGGTGATCCGCTCGCGCAGGTCGCCCGCGGTGCGCCGGACGCGGGCGTCCTCGTACCAGAGGTTCAGGGGCCACGCCCGGTGCAGCCGGACGGGCAGTTCGTCGTAGAGGCGGACGAAGAGGTCCGCCGGGTCGGACGGGTAGTCCGCGGTCGCGGGTGGGTGCTCCGCGAGCCGTTCCGTCATGTGCGCCCTCCGGGGGGTGACAGCGCGCGGCAGGGGGTGACTCGATGCTATCGCCGTCCTGGTAAGGGTTTCGTGCCGTCTGGCGCGGATCCGATGAGTCACTTGACATTCACTTGGCATCGACGGACAGTGGAAGGACACCGGTCGAAGAGACGCCGACGAGAACGAGGACCACCGACATGGCGACGACCCCCGCGACGACTTCCACGACGACCTCCACCACGAACCCCGCGACGCCCCCGGGCCCCGGGGCGAGCCGCGGGCGGCTCGCCGAGGCCGAGCGCCTGCTGGAGACCCTGGAGCACGCGAAGTCGATCGAGGAGGGGCAGTTCAGCGCGCTCGGCATGCTGATCACCGACGCGTCGCTCAGTTCCGACGAGCCCGCGCTGACCGCCCTCAAGGACGGTCTCCAGTGGCTCCACCGGACGCGCTACCTCGACGTCCCGGCGCTCGATCCCGACCAGCGCGAGCAGCGCGGGCGGGTGCTCGGGCTCATCGACGTCGCGCACTGGGCGCTGCGGCGGATGCCGTCCGGCCTCCAGCTCGGCCTGCGGCCCGGCGGCCACGCGGCCCGCTTCCTGGTCGCCGTGGCGGCCCGTCCGGGCCGGTCGAACCGCGAGCTGGCGGCCGAGCTCGGCACCGACGACACCGAGATCAGCCGGGTCGGCCGCCGCCTGCTCGCCGCGGGCGTCGTGTGGCGGCGCAAGGAGTGGCGCAGCAACCTGTGGGACATCACGCCCCGAGGGCGCGCCTACCTGTCCGAGATCGGCCTGCTGCCCGCCCCGGCGGACGGCGACGCCCCGTCCCCGTCGCCCGCGCCGTCCGGCCCGTCCCGCCGCGGCGTCGACCCCGACCCGGCCCCCCCCCCCCGCCGCCACCCCTGACGGCCCCCACCCCGACCGTCCGTTTCCGGGCCCTGCCACCTGCCCGGCCGCCGCCTGCGGCCGTGCCCTGCCCGGGGTCCTTCGTCACCCCGGGCGCTGGTGCTCTGACCTGTGCGGTTACCCTTCGGGCGAAAGATCCCGAAGGAGGACGGCATGGCCGACGGCGACAGCACGCGCAGCGTCCGGGCGGGGCGGCCCGCCCCCGAGCAGTACACGCCCGAGCTGCCCGGCCCGACGTTCGCCGCGCACTTCCACCTGTCCGGCGAGGCCGCCGGGCCCTACACCTACGGCCGCGACGCGAACCCCACGTGGACGCTGCTGGAGGACGCGATCAGCGAGCTGGAGGGCGGCGGCGCGACGACCGTCTTCTCCTCCGGGATGGCCGCCGTGTCCGCCGCGATGCTGTCGCTGGTCGCGTCCGGCGACACCGTCGTCATGCCGGACGACTGCTACCAGACGACCCGCGCCCTGCGGGACCGCCTGGAGTCCTACGGGGTGCGCGTCCGCATGGCCCCGACCGCGGGCGACGCGCAGCTCGCGCTCGTCGAGGGCGCGCGCCTGGTCTGGCTGGAGACGCCGTCCAACCCCGGCCTGGACGTCTGCGACATCGCGCGCGTCGCGGACGCCGCGCACGCCGCCGGAGCGCTCGTCGCCGTGGACAACACCCTCGCGACGCCGTTCGGGCAGCGCGTCCTGGACCTCGGCGCCGACCTGGCCGTCGCCAGCGACACCAAGTCCCTGACCGGCCACGGCGACCTGCTGCTCGGCCACGTCACCACCCGTGACCCGCGCCTCGCCGCCTCGATCCGGACGTGGCGGAAGACGATCGGCGCGATCCCCGGCCCGATGGAGGCGTGGCTCGCGCACCGCTCCCTGGCGACGCTCGCGCTCCGGCTCGACCGCCAGACCGCGAACGCCCTCGCCCTCGCGACCGCCCTCCGCGACCACCCGCTGGTCGGCGGCCTGCGTTACCCCGGCCTGAAGGACGACCCGGCGCACGCGCTCGCGTCCCGGCAGATGCGGCGGTTCGGCTGCGTCGTGTCGTTCACGCTGCCCTCGCGGGACGCCGCCGAGGGCTTCCTCGGCGCGTTGCGCCTGGTCGGCGAGGCGACGAGCTTCGGCTCCGTGCACAGCACCGCCGAGCGCCGCGCCCGCTGGGGCGGCGACGCCGTCCCGCCCGGGTTCATCCGGTTCTCCTGCGGCATCGAGGACGCCGGCGACCTGGTCGCGGACGTCCTCCAGGCCCTGGACGCCGTCCGCTAGACCGTTTCGAGGTGGGCGGCGAACCGCCGCAGCATCTCCATCAGCGACCGGAACTCCTCCGGGGTGAAGCACTCGATCATC
The DNA here is from genome assembly GCF_000518265.1 of Actinomadura oligospora ATCC 43269. Lineage (GTDB taxonomy): Bacteria > Actinomycetota > Actinomycetes > Streptosporangiales > Streptosporangiaceae > Spirillospora > Spirillospora oligospora. The sequence goes on from NZ_KI912410.1 coordinate 1,061,228, forward strand.
CGGGCGCGCTGGGCGCCGATCGTGTCCCGGACGCGCCGGTGGGCGCGGACGCCGTCCTCGGTCAGCTCGGCCGTGTCGCCGTCGAGGCGCGCCCAGCCGAGGTCGACCAGCCGCTCGACCTGCGGACGCATCGTCGGCTCGTCCGGCGAGACGAACGCGTCCAGCGTCCGGTCCAGGTCGGCCATGGTGATCGGCTCGTAGGACACGGTGTTGAGCACCTGCCAGCCGCGCCGGGTGAGCCCGTCGTCCGCGAGCAGGCGGCCGAGGTTCGCGTCGAGCGCGCCGTCGATGTGCCGCAGCCAGTACCCGATCGGACGGTCCGCGCGGGCGTCGGGAAAGGTCTCGGTCATGCTCTCCTCCAATGCATGTACTTTTACAATGAATGTAGGATGACATGCATGTCGAGCGCAACAGGTGACGAGGACGGGTCCGCCGCGGACGCGAGCGACGCGGTGGCGGCGGTCGAGCGGGCGATGGTGGCGATCCGGCGCAGCCAGACCCGCCGCACGCTGGGAAGACTCGCGGGGCCCGGCGGCATGGACCCGACGCTGTTCGGCGTCCTGGACGCGATCGAGGGGCACGGCGGCCCGTGCGCCGTCACCGACGTCGCCGCCGCCCTCGGCGTGGACCAGCCGCGCGCCAGCCGCCTCGCCCTGCGCGCCGAGGAGGAGGGCCTGGTGACCCGGGGGCCCGACCCGTCCGACCGGCGGCGCACGCTGCTCGAACTCACCGCGACCGGCCGCGAGGGCCTCGACCGCGCGCACCGGACGCGGCGGAGGCTTTTCGCGCAGGTCATGGCCGACTGGCCGGACACCGACCGGGACGAGTTCGCCCGCCTGATCACGGCGTTCGTGACGTCCTTCGGCGAAACGGTCACCGAAGGACGCCCAGCCGGTTAGAAGCCGGTGGGGTGTGACTGCGGGGACGGGCCGGTCAGCGCGACGGCGGCCTCGGCCGTGGAGGCGAGGAAGGTGAAGCTCTCGAGCAGGTACAGGTTCACGCCCGACGCGTCGTGGCCGGTGTAGCCGATGGAGAGGTCCTGGCCGAGGCTCAGCCGGTAGTCGCCGCCCCGGGTGCTCATCACGACGCCGCCGTCGATCGCCGGGGCCCAGACGATGCCGCCGTCCACGAGCTTGGCGAGGTGCTGGTAGACGGGATAGCCCTGGTCGGACGAGCGGGTCGCGGCCGTGTACGCCTCCGACCCCAGGACGAGCGCGTACGGCCCGCCCACGCCCGCGAGCCGCAGCGTGGCGAGGGCCTCGGAGACGACGTCCGGGTAGTGCGACGCCTCGACGGGCAGCGGACGGGCCGGGGACACGGTGACGGCCTCGGCGGCGATCCCGGCGATGCGTCCGGGGGCGTAGCCGTGGAAGATCGCGCGGTCCTCGGCGAAGGCGAGCTTGGTGGCCGCGTCCTTGGCGGGCTGCCAGTCGGCGTCCTGCGCGCCGCGCTCCACGGCGTCCACGGCCTCGCGGGACACGGTGAACGGGACGGTCAGCTGCACGACCGGACGGCTCGTGCGCAGCGCGGCGGTGACGCCGTCGGCGGGGGAGTCCGCCGCGTCGAGGTAGCCGGTGGTGACGGCCGCGAGCTCGGGTCCGGCGGCGTCCGGGACGTCCACGAGGCGGCGTCCGGCGACGCCGCGGGTGAAGGTGCGGCGGACCTCGTCCTCCAGGTCGGCCCAGGCCGCCGCGGAGATCGGCGCGAGTTCGCGGTGCAGGTTGTTCACGGGGTCTCCTTCAGTCCGCCGATGCCGAGTGACCCGAACAGGTCGCCCGGCGCGGGCTCGGGTACCGCGGCGGGCACGGGCGGGGCGACCGCCGCGGAGTCGGGATCCGGCAGGTCGGGAGGCGAGTCGAGGAAGTCGAGCGTCGGGGCGTGGAACAGGCACCCGGTGACGGCGGTGGAGAAGTCGAGGATGCGGTCGGTGTGCCCGTCCTCGGTGCCGAGGAACATGTTCCGCAGCATCTGCTCGGTCGTTTCGGGCGTGTGGGCGTAGCCGATGAAGTACGTCCCGAACTCGCCCTTCCCGGGCGCGCCGAACGGCATGTTGTCCCGCAGGATCTGCCGCTGCTCGCCGTCCGGGCCGAGGACGGTGTTCACCGCGACGTGCGAGTCGTCCGGCTTGGTCGCGTCGTCCAGCTCGATGTCGTTCAGCTTGCGGCGGCCGATCACCAGCTCCTGCGCCTCGACCGGCAGCGCGTTCCACGCCGGGAGGTCGTGCAGGTACTTCTGGACGATCACGTAGCTGCCGTCCGCGAACTCCGGGTCGTCCTCGGCGCGCACCAGCACCGCGCGCTCGGCGGCGGAACCGGCGGGGTTCTCGGTGCCGTCGACGAACCCCATCAGGTCACGTTTCTCGAAGTACCGGAACCCGTGCACCTCGTCCTGGACGGTCACCGCGCCGCGCAGCCGGTCCATGATCTGCGTGGCGAGCTCGAAGCAGAGGTCCATCGTGCGGGCGCGGACGTGGAACAGCAGGTCGCCGGGTGTGGCCGGGGCGCGGTGCCGGGGCCCGTCGAGCGCGGTGAACGGATGCAGCCCGGCCGGGCGGTTCCCGGAGAACAACCGGTCCCAGGCGTCCGAGCCGATGCCGGTCACGCATGTCAGGTTCCCCTCGGGGACCCGGAACCCGACCGCCCTGACCAGCCCGGACAGGTCGCCGAGCAGCTCGTGCACCACCGGCTCGGCCCCGGCCTCGATGGTGACCACGAGGAACACGGCGGCGTCGGTGAGCGGGCCGAGCACCGCCTGCGGGTCGGGTCGCTGGGGTTGCGCCTGCGGCGGCATGACGAATCTCCTCGGTGACGTCGCTGGTGATCACGTGGGCCCTAAGCCACTCTCTACCGCCCCGTGCCGCTCCCCAACCCCAAGCCCCACCCAAGACACACCGTTGTGTCGCGAATCTCCTCTATCACCCAGTCTTGCCGGACCGCCCGGACGGCAGGCCAACGCAGGTGATGCGGTGCGTCCCGGGGGACGCACCGCATCACCTGCGAGGGGCTGGGCTCAGCCCGCCGCGCGCTTCAGCAGGTCGGCGATCCGGGCCTCGGCGGCCTCGGTCAGCTCGGTCAGGGCGTAGGCGGTCGGCCACATCGTGCCGTCGTCGAGCTTCGCGGTGTCGTTGAAACCGAGCGTCGCGTAGCGGGCCTTGAACTTGTCCGCGTTCTGGAAGAAGCAGACGACCTTGCCGTCCAGCGCGTAGGACGGCATCCCGTACCAGAGCTTCGGCTCGAGGTTCGGGGCGGCCTCCCTGACGATGGCGTGGATCCGCTCGGCCATGGCGCGGTCGGGTTCCGGGAACTCGGCGATCTTCGCCAGGACGTCCCGCTCGGCCTGCGCGGCCTTCTCCACGCGGGAGGCGCTGCGCCCGGCGGCCTTCAGCTCCTTCGCGCGCTCCTTCATCGCCGCGCGCTCCCCGGCCGAGAACGTCTCGGCGTCGGCGTCGTTCTTCGCTGCGGTGGACTTCTCGGCCATGGTGGTTCTCCTCGTCTCCGTCGTCTTCCAGGGGGGTGGGGGATCAGCCCCAGGCGCCGGCGATCTGCCGGGTGGTGGCGTTGAGCCGGTTGAACAGGTTCGTGACGCTGATCATCATGACGATCGCGGCGAGCTGCTTCTCGTCGTAGTAGGTGGCGGCGTTGTCCCAGATCTCGTCGCTCACCGAGTCCGGACGGTCGGCCAGGCGCGTCGCGGCCTCGGCCAGCTCCAGCGCCGCGCGCTCCTCGTCGGAGAAGTAGGGGGCCTCGCGCCACGCGGCGGTGGTGGCCAGCTTCTCCTCGCTCACGCCCGCCTTCCGGCCGCCCTTCACCCCGGCGTCGACGCAGGCGCTGCAGCCGTTGATCTGGCTGACGCGCAGGTGCACCAGCTCCAGGGTCTGCTCGTCCACGCCGCCGGTGTGGACGGCCTTGAAGATGTCCAGGATCGGCTTCATCGCGCCGTCGAGGACCTGGGCGGGGTTCTGCATCCGAGCCTGCATGTCGTTCTCCTTCGTCCGGGACGTTCCGCCCGGTTTCGTCGGCCGCTCCGTGGTCGGTGCGGCATGGCTTAATCACAGCCGGAACGGGCCGCCGGGACGATCCCCGTGGGACACCGTGGGACAGCTGGTACGGTCACGACCAGCCAGGACTCGAACCAGGAAAAGACTGGCGACGCGGGACAGATCGACAGGGGTCGCGATGGTGGCGGAACAGCGGACGACGGATCCGCAGGAGGAGCTGGCCGAACGGCTCCGGCTGATCCAGGAACTGTCCGGACGCGGCGTCCGGGCGCTCGCGCGGGACACCGGCCTCAGCTCGTCCTCGCTGTCGCGGTACCTCGGCGGGCAGACCGTCCCGCCGTGGCCCGCGGTCGTCGAGCTGTGCCGCCTGGTGAAGCGCGACCCGCGTCCGCTGCGTCCGCTGTGGGAGCGGGCCGGGAGCCCGCTGCCCGCGCCGCCGAAGACCAGCCGCCAGGTCCAGCCGCCGTCGCCGCCCGCCGGGACGCCGCGTCCGCCGCGCAACGACCTGCCCCGCGACGTGCCCGACTTCACCGGACGCGAGGACGGCCTCGCCGCCGTGCTCGCCGCCGTCGAGGCCGACCGGCTGGTCGCGATCGACGGCATGCCGGGCGTCGGCAAGACCTGCCTCGCCGTCCACGCGGCGCACCGGCTCACGACCGGCTACCCGGACGCGCAGCTCTACCTCGACCTGCACGGGTTCACCGAGGGACGCGAGCCGCTCGACCCCGACATGGCGCTGCGGACGCTGCTCGCCGCGCTGGACGTCCCGTCCGAGCGGATCCCGCAGGCGGGCGGCATCGAGCCCCTCGCCGCGTGCTGGCGCGCGGAGCTGGCGTCCCGGCGCGCGGTCGTCGTCCTGGACAACGCCGCGGGGGCGGACCAGGTCCGCCACCTGCTGCCCGGCGCGGGCCCGTCGGTCGCGCTGATCACCAGCCGCAACCGCCTGCTCGGCCTGGACGAGGTCCCGCCGGTGTCGTTGGACGTCCTGTCCCCCGAGGAGAGCGCCGAGCTGCTGGCCCGCGCGAGCGGCGAGTCCGGCCGTCCGGAGGGACGCCTGGCCCGCGAGCCCGAGCAGGCCGCCGAGGTGCTGCGCCTGTGCGGCCACCTGCCGCTCGCGCTGCGCCTGGCCGCCGCCCGCCTCCGGCACCGTCCGGGCTGGACCGTCGGCATCCTCGTCGAGCGGATGGCGGAGGGCCCGAGTGAGTTCGACACGGCGTTCGCGATGTCGGTCCGGCAGCTGGACCGGTCGCAGCGCCGCTTCTTCCGCCTCCTCGGGCTGCTGCCCGGCTCGTCCTTCGACGAGTACGTGGCGGCGGCCGTCGCGGACGTCCCCCTGCGCGCCGCGAGGACGATGCTGGAGGACCTCCTCGACGCGCACCTCGTCCAGCAGCCGTCCGGGGGTCGCTACCGGCTGCACGACCTCGTCCGGGAGCACGCCCGCCGCGCCACCGCCGAGCAGGACACCCAGGACGACCGCGACCGGGCCCTCGGACGCGTCCTCGACTACTACGTCCACGCGGCGGCAGCCGCCGAGTCCGCGATGCCGTACCTGTCCCGCAGCCGGGCGCCGACCGCGGGCGAGGCCCCGGCCGAGCTCCCGGCCTTCGGCCACAAGCACCAGGCCCTCTTCTGGTTCGGCACCGAGTACACGAACCTGATGACCGTCTTCGACACGGCCGTCGCGACCGGAGCCGACGTCCACGCCTGCGAACTGCCCCGCTTCATGCGGGCGTTCTTCGCCCGCCGCTGCGGGACCACGCACCTCAACGTCCTGTTCGAACGCGCCCTGGACGCCGCCCGCCGCCTGGACGACCCGCTCCGGCTGGCCGAAGCCCACAGCGACCTCGGCTTCGCCCGCTACAACGCGGGCCGCATGGCCGAGGCCCACGCCGCCTACGACACCGCCGCGCCCCTGATCGCCGGGACCGGCGACACCTGGGCCGAGGCCGAGCTGGCCATGCGCCGCGCCTTCCTCCTCTGGGACGAGGGCAACGTGCAGGAGCCCCTGACCCTCTTCTGCCGGGCCGCCGCGCTCTACGACTCCATCGGCTCGCTCAAGGGCAGGGCCCACGCGACCGCCAACGAGGCCTGGGCGCTCCTCCAGCTCGGCTACCGCGAGGACGCCGCCGCCCGGGCCCGCCAGGCCCTCGACCTGACCGGCGACGAGCCCGACTGGCCGTCCACGCTGACGGCCCGCATCACCCTCGGCGTCGCCCTCGCCCCCGAAAATCCCGACGAGGCGAACGACCACCTCACCCGGGCCCTGGAACTGGCCCGCGAGGACAGCCACAAGCACAACGAGGCCTGGTGCCTCAACTGCCTGGGCGTCGCCCTGCGCCAGATGGGCCGCTACGACGAGGCCCTCGCCAGCCACCGCCGGGCCTTCGCCCTCCTGGACGAGCTCTTCGAGGAGCACTGGAAGATCCACTTCCTCAACGGCTACGGCGAGACCTGCCGCCTGGCGGGTCTGCCCGACGAGGCTCTCCGCCTCCACCGCCAGGCCCTGGAGCTGGCCCCCGAGGTGGGCTACCGCCACGAGGAGGCCCTCGCCCACGAGGGCATCGCCGCCGTCCTGGCCGAAACCGACCCCAACACCGCCGCCGAGCACCGCGCCGCCGGGCTCGCCCTCCTCCAAACCTCCTGAGACGGCGAGAAATGATCAGAAGCAGGACCGTCGTCGTCGTGGGGGCCCTGGCGGCGGCCGGGTTCCTCGTCTCCCCGGTCGTCCGGTCGCAGGTCGCGGGCGCGGCCCCGGACAGCGCGCCGTGCGCCGATCCGTCCGGACGGCCCTGGTGCGATCGCGGCCTGTCGGCCGAGCGGCGCGCGGAAGCGCTGGTCGCGGCGCTGACCGGGGAGGAGAAGAAGGCGCTGCTCGCCGGGGACGACCTGGTCGGCCCGTTGCGGGCGGCCGACGATCCGAAGTACCGGGCGGGAACGGTCCACGGCGTTCCCCGTCTCGGGATCCCGGAGCTGTACCTGGTGGACGCCGGGTCGATGGGTGTGAAGCAGGGGCCGAACACCGCGCTGGCGTCCGGGCTGTCGCTGGCCGCGACCTTCGATCCGCAGGCGGTCCGGCAGGCGGGCGCGCTGGTCGCGGACGAGGCCGTCCACCACGGGAACGACGTGGTCCTGGGCCCTGCGGTCGACCTCATGCGGACGGCCCGGAGCGGCCGGGCGTTCGAGGCGTACGGCGAGGATCCGCTGCTGACGTCCCGCATGGGCGCGTCCTGGATCGGGAGCGTCCAGGCCAGGGGACTGATCGCGCAGGTCAAGCACTTCCCGGCCAACAACCAGGAGGCCAACCGGTACTCGGTGAACGCGGTCGTGTCCGAGCGGGCGCTGCGGGAGGTGTACCTGCCGCCGTTCGAGGCGGCGGTGCGCGAGGCGAAGGTCGGCAGCGTCATGTGCGGATACAACCTGGTCAACGGCCTGCCGAGCTGCTCCAACACCCCGCTGTTGGACGGCGTGCTGCGCAAGCAGTGGGGGTTCACCGGGTTCGTCGTCAGCGACTGGATGCGCGGCGTGAAGAGCACCGACGGATCGATGAAGGCCGGGCTCGACCTGGAGATGCCGGTCGGCGTCCAGTACAGCCCGCCCGCGCTCGGCTCGGCCCTGGAGAACGGCAAGATCACCTGGACGGACGTCGACGCGCGGCTCCGCGCCCGCTTCCGGACGCTGTTCGCGTTCGGGGTGTTCGACCGGGCCCGTCCGGTCAACGACGGACGCATCGACTACACCGCGCACGGCCGCACCGCGCAGCAACTATCAGAACAGGGCATCACCCTGCTCAAAAACACGAGTGGCGTCCTGCCGCTCAAGGCCGGAACCAAGATCGCGGTGATCGGGAAGCCCGCCGCACAGGTGCGTTCCGCGGTCGGGTCCGCCTACGTCAAGCCCGTGTCGTCGATCACACCGCTGAAGGCCCTGACCACGCGCGCCGTGGCCAAGAACGTGACGTACCGGGACGGGACGGACGTCGCGGCGGCCGTGAAGGCGGCCAGGGCGGCGAAGGCCGCGGTGGTGTTCGTCGCCGACGCGCGGGCCGAGGACGCCGACGTGACGTGCCTGACGCTGCGTTGCGGCGACGGGAAGCTCGGCGACCAGGACGCCCTGGTCACGGCCGTCGCGAAGGCCAACCCGAACACCGTCGTCGTGATGCAGACCGGCGGCCCGGTGTTGACGCCTTGGGCGGGAAAGGTCCGCGGGATCGTGGAGTCCTGGTACGCGGGCGGGCCCGGCGGGACGGCGATCGCGCGCGTTCTTTTCGGCGACGTCGATCCGGGCGGACGTCTCCCGGTCACTTTCCCCGCCGCCGAGAAGCAGGCCCCGGCGAGCGGAAACGCGTCCCAGTACCCGGGCGTCGGGGACACCGTCCGGTACAGCGAGGAATTGCTGGTCGGATATCGGCACTATGACGCCAAGGGCTACGTCCCGGCATTCCCGTTCGGATACGGGCTCTCCTACACCAGCTTCAAATTCACTTCCCTGAAGGTGTCGCGGACCGGGGTGAGTGTGACCGTCACCAACACCGGCAGGCGCCGCGGCTACGCCGTCCCGCAGCTGTACCTCGGGCTGCCGTCCAGCAAGGCCGTGCCGGAGCCCGCCTGGCAGCTCAGGGGCTTCAGTAAGGTCGCGCTCGCGCCCGGCGCTTCGGCCCGCGTCACCTTCCCGCTGGACGCCCGGGCCCTCTCGTACTGGAACACCTCGTCACATTCCTGGCAGCGGGCGAAGGGGTGCGCCAAGGTGATGGTCGGCAGTTCCTCGCGTTCCGTCGCGCTCACCGGAAGCCTTTGCTGAAGCGGCGGGAAACGGCGGCGGTGGAAAAGCGAAACGGCGGCCCTCGGGCCGCCGTTGTCGTTTCTCACGTGGAGCGGATGACGGGAATCGAACCCGCGTAGCTAGTTTGGAAGACTAGGGCTCTACCATTGAGCTACATCCGCGTGGGTGAGGCATCGCCTCGTCCGTGACCGTAGCGTACCGGGTTTTCCCAGTGGTTGTCGCTTCGATTGACGGGGTGAGGAAGGCGGTGGCCCGTGGGCCCCGCCTCGCCTCGTCCGTCGGGCTGGCCGGATTCGAACCGGCGACCCCCGCCACCCAAAGGCGGTGCGCTAGCCAAACTGCGCTACAGCCCGCAGCGCGCAGCAGTCTATCCCGTTCCGCGGCATCGGCGCAGAGATGCGAGGGCGAGTGATGTGTCTCCCCGGGAAGATCCTGCCCACCTGGGGCTTTTCGTGGGTTGAGGTGGAGGTGGGGCGACTGGGGGGTATGGACCGCGTGAGGCGGGGGCCGCACCTGAGGGGGAGATCATGAGGGCCGTCCAGTTCCGCGAGGTCGGGAGCCAGCCCGAGGTCGTCGAGGTGCCGGACCCGGAGCCGGGACCAGGGCAGGTGCTGCTGAAGGTGACCGCGGCCGGGGTCTGCCACTCCGACTTCGTGGTGATGCAGAGCTCGGCCGAACTGGGCATCGGCCTGCCCCTGACGCTCGGCCACGAGGGCGTGGGCACGGTCGCCGCGCTCGGCGCGGGCGTCACGGGCCTGACGGCGGGCGAGTCCGTCGCGGTGTACGGGCCGTGGGGCTGCGGGACGTGCCCGGAGTGCGCCCAGGGCAAGGAGAACTACTGCCGCCGCGCCGCCGCCCTCGGGATCCGGCCGCCCGGCCTCGGCGCGCCCGGCGCGATCGCCGAGTACCTGCTGGTGGACGCGCCGCGCCACCTCGTCCCGCTGGGTGATCTCGACCCCGTGCGGACCGTCCCGCTGACCGACGCCGGGCTCACCCCGTACCACGCGATCAAGGGCGCGCTGCCGCGCCTGGTGCCGGGCGCCACGGCCGTAGTGATCGGCGCGGGCGGCCTCGGGCACGTCGGGATCCAGCTCCTGCGCGCCCTGACCCCGGCCCGCGTGATCGCGCTGGACGTGTCGCCCGACAAGCTCGCGCTCGCCAAGGAGGTCGGCGCGCACGAGGCCGTGATGTCCGACGGCAAGGCCGTCGCGCGCGTGCGCGAGGTGACCGGCGGGTTCGGCGCGCAGGCCGTGTTCGACTTCGTCGGCGCCCCGCCGACCACCGCGATCGCCACGGCGGTCGCCAGCACCGAGGCGGACGTCGCGATCGTCGGCATCGGCGGCGGCACGGCCACCGTCGGCTTCGGCGCGATCGCCTACGACGCGTCCGTCCGGTCGCCGTACTGGGGCAGCCGGTCCGAGCTGGTCGAGGTGCTCGACCTGGCCCGCGCCGGGATGCTGGACGTCCACGTCGAGACGTACTCGCTCGACGAGGCCCCGATCGCCTACCAGCGGCTGCACGAAGGCAAGATCGACGGCCGCGCCGTCATCATCCCCGACTGACCACCCGCGCCACCGCATCCCGAACCGACAGGCCCGCGCCGCCGCGTCCCGCAGGGCGGCCTGCGAGACACGGCGTCCGGCGGTCACAACACGAGGACGGTCCGCTTCGCGACCGTCCGGCCCGGTCAGCGCCTCGACGCGGCGAAGGCCCGACCCGACCGACGACTCCCCGAGCAGGTGCACGGGCCCCGCCTGCGCGCCGTGCCCGACATGCGTGCCGCCGCACAGCTCGCGGGACGCGTCGCCGATGTCCACGATCCGCACGCGCTCGCCATACCGCTCGCCGAACAGCGCGACCGCGCCCGCCTCGTCCCCGACCCCCACCTCGCGCGCACCGGGTTACTCCTCCGGTGACGTTCGGTGGTCGTAGGCGGCGCGGGCGGCGTCGATCTCGTCGCCGTGCGACTCGGTCCAGACGATGATCGGCTCGAGCGCCTCCAGCATCGTCCGGCCGAGCTTGGTCAGGGTGTACTCGACGCGCGGCGGGATCTCCGGGTACACGGTCCGGACGACGAGGCCGTCGCGTTCCAGGCCGCGCAGCGTCACGGTGAGCATCCGCTGGCTGATCCCGACACACTCGCGCTTCAGCTCGCCGAACCGCTTGGTGCGATCGCCGAGCAGCGCGATGACCATCACCGTCCACTTCTCGGCGACGCGGTCGAGGGTCTCGCGTGCACGGCAGGCCTCGAGGGAGTGCTCGCTCAGGCCGCTGAAGTCCATGGTTATCTCCGGGTTCCTGGGGCAGGAAAAAGTGCCTTCTTGTGGGGCTTGCTGGGTTCTCGCAGGATGAAGGCGGTTCCTCCGGGGAACCGACTTACTTCCCAGAACCAAGGAGACACGATGACCGCCCAGATTGTCGAGATCCCCGGCTACATCGCGGGCTCATGGACGGTGGACGCCGTCCACTCGACCGTCGGGTTCGCCGTCCGGCACCTGATGATCAGCAAGGTCCGCGGCCGGTTCGCCGACTTCGACGCGACGTTCACGACCGGCGAGGACCCGCTCGACTCCACCGTCACCGCGACCGTCCGGACGGACTCGGTCGACACCGGCAACACCCAGCGCGACGCGCACCTGCGCACCGCCGAGTACTTCGGCGTGGACGAGCACCCGACCATGACGTTCCGCTCGACCGGCCTGCGCCCGGCGCGCGGCGCGGGACGCTACGAGCTGGACGGCGACCTGACGATCAAGGGCGTGACCAGGCCCGTCACCTTCGACCTGGAGATCGGCGGCTTCGGCCCCGACCACTTCGACCCGGACGGCCGCGGCGCCCGCGCCGGGTTCACCGCGTCCGGCGTGATCGACCGCACCGAGTTCGGCGTCGACACCAACATGCCGATCCCGGGCGGCGTCGCCCTCGGCGAGAAGGTCGAGATCGTCCTCGAGGTCGAGGCCGTCCTGGCCTCCGGCTCAGCCGAGTAGGCCGGGCAGTTCGGCGAGGGTGCCGATGCGGGGGACGTCGGCGGCGGCGCCGGTGCCGGGACGGTCCAGCCAGACCCCCGTGAGCCCCGCCGCCGCGTCGTCCCAGCCGGGACGCCCCAGTTCGGCCGCGAGGAGGACGGCCCGGCGCCGCCGCTGTTCGGCGAAGCTCATCTCGCCCGCCGCGAACCGCTCCACGTACTCGTCGGTCAGCTCGACCCACCGGCGTTCCACGAACGCCGGATCGGCGTCCGGCCGGCACTCCACGACGGCCCGGACGGCCGCCGTCTCATGATCCATCAGCGTTCCGTCGAGGTCGAACAGGACGGCGGCGACAGGAAGGCCCATATCCGGGATTCTGGCACTCGAAATTCGGATGACCCGTCTTCCCGGATTCTGCGACCCTCGGCAGGGTGAACATCAGGGGTGATTTCGAGATTCATCTGACCGTCGCCGAGCCGGACGCGCCGCGGGCGCGCGAGGCCGCCGCGGCGCGCGGACTCAAGCTCACCCTGATCGAACTCGCCCGCGGCCGGACGCCCGCGCAGCCGATGCTGAGCCTGCGCCGCTCCGGCACCGGCGACGCCGTCCTGGCCGAGGCCGCCCGTGCCGCCGACGACCTGCGCGGGGACGGCCTCCGGGTCGTCCGCGTCAAGGTCGAGGCCGCGCCCTGGAACGAGGGCGTCCCGCGCACCGACGCCGAGGGCGACGCGCTCGGCTCCTACTTCGAGCACCACGTCAAGCTGCTGCTCACCCCGGAGGCCGACCTCGCCGCGCTCGCCGCCCTCGCGCTGGCGCACGGCGCGCACGTGTCCCGCAACGCCCGGCGCGTCCGCCCGGACGGACGTCCCGAGCGGTTCGTCACCCAGCGCTGCCACCGCGTCGGCGCGCCCACCGCGGGGGCCCGCCTGGACGCCCTGGTCACCGCGCTGCGCTCGGCCGCCCACGAGATCGTCGAAGTCGAACGCGAGTACGTCGTCCACGACGACACCCCGTCCCTGGACGACGGCTGGATCACCGAGGAGCCCCGATGAACCGGGACGACCCCACCCGAACCGCGGCACGGCGGCGTGCTCTCGACCACGTCCTGGCCGGGATCGCCGGCTCGGTCTGGTCCGCCGACCTGATGCTGCGCGGCAGCACGCTCCTGCGCGCCTGGTTCGGCGACATGGCCCGCGAGCCCGGCGACCTGGACTTCGTGGTCATTCCGCACACCGTCAACCTGGATGACGGCTACGCCGACGATCTCCTGGACGGGGTCCTCGAAGCCGCCGCCCGGGCGTCCCGCGCGGACACTTCGGCCACGCCGGTGCGCATCGACGCGGCCAAGGCGGAGTGGGACGACATCTGGGACTACGACGCGGCGCCGGGCCGCCGGTACGAACTGCCCTACGACGCCGGGGACGCCGGGCACGGCCGCCTCCAGATCGACTTCACGTTCAACGAGCGGGTCCCGACCGGGCCGGTGGCCACCGAGATCCCGAGGGCGGACGGCGGCGCCCCGGCGACCGTCCTCGCCGCGTCGCCCGAGCTGTCGCTGGCCTGGAAGCTGCTCTGGCTGGTCAACGAGGCCGCTCCCCAGGGCAAGGACCTGTTCGACGCGGTCCTGCTCGCCGAGCACGTGTACCTGTCCGCCGACCTGCTGGTGGAGGTGAGCGTGCTGGCGGACGCCACCCCGAGGCCCGTGACCGAGGCGACCCTGCGGGCCGCGCTGCACCGGGCCGACGCCAGCTGGAAGGCCTTCCGAAATCGGGAGCTGCCGGACGGCCCGGTCACTCCCGCCCCGTTCGCCGCCCGACTGCTGGCGGCCCTTCACGGCACCTTCGACGCCCCTCGGGAGACCCGATGACCTGGGACGACCTGCGCCATGGCCCCTGGCCCGACACCGCGCGCATCCCGGCGGACGCTCCCGACGCCGCGACCGCGGCCCGCCTGAGCCTTCCCCCGACCGTCCGGCCGGTTCCCGGCGCCGAGCAGGTCCCGGTGTTCGACCCGGCGATGCAGCACCACGGCCGCGCGCTGCGTCCCAGCGAGCCGCGCTTCCGCGATCCGGATGACGCCGCCCGCTGGTTCGCGGCCCGCCGCCGCGCGCTCGACCACGTCCTCGCGGCGGTCGGAGGCTCGCGCTGGGCGGAGAACCTGATGCTGCGCGGCAGCATGCTCCTGTCCGCCTGGTACGGTTCCGCCGCCCGCGACCCGGGCGACCTGGACTTCGTCCTCCGCCCGGAGACCTGGGGCGTCACCGAGGCGCGCACCGACGTCCTCCTGCACGGCGTCGCGCGGGCCGCCGAGGACGTGTCCCGCGCCTCCGGGGTGCTCATCCACGCGGACGGCGCGGTCTGGTCGGACATCTGGACCTACGACCGCGTGCCCGGCCGCCGCGTCGTCCTCCCGTGGGACACCGAGGGCCTGCCCGGCGGCACCGTCCAGCTCGACTTCGTGTTCAACGAGCACCTGCCGTCCGAGCCGGAGTTCACCGACGTCCCGCGCCCGGACGGCTCCGGGGCCGCGCGGGTCCTCGCCGCGTCGCCCGAACTGTCGCTGGCCTGGAAGCTCCTCTGGCTGAGCAGCGACATCTACCCCGAGGGCAAGGACCTGTACGACGCCTGCCTGCTCGCCGAGCACACGTTCGTCTCCGCCGACCTGCTGGCGAAGGTCTTCGAGCTGGCGGACGACTCCTACAAGGAGGAACCGATCGCCGAGGCGAGCCTCCGGGAGTCCCTCACCTACGTCGAGTGGGACGAGTTCCGCAAGGACCGTCCGAACATCGCCACGACGCCCCAGCCCTACATCGACCGTTTGATGGAGGCGCTCCGCCCCACGTTCGACGCTCTCTGAGCCGGGTGAAGGCCCCCGGCGGGAGGAGTGGCCGGGGGCCTTCGGGCGGGGTCGCGGACCGGGGTGCTGTCCTGGGGAGGTCCGGGCCGCGACCGGAGGAGCGGGTCAGCCGAGGCCGGAGCGGACGGCGGTGACCAGTTCACCGTTGTCGGTGTCGCCGGACATCTCCCAGAAGAAGGCGCCGCCGAGGCCCTGCGACTTGGCGTAGGACATCTTGCCCGCGATCGTGGACGGGGTGTCGTAGCTCCACCATTCGGTGCCGCACAGGCCGTAGGCGGTTCCGGCGACGACGCTGGTGGCGGGGCACTTGCCCTTGATGACGCGGTAGTCCTCGATGCCCTGCTCGTAGGTGCCCGCGGCCGGGCCGGTGGCGGTGCCGCCGGGGGCCTTCTGCGTGACGCCCGTCCAGCCGCGGCCGTAGAAGCCGATGCCGAGCAGCAGCTTGCCGGACGGGATCCCGAGGCCCTTCAGCTTCGCGATCGTGTCGGTGCTGTTGAACTCCTTGATCGGGATGCCGTCGTAGGTGGTCAGCGGGGAGTGCGGGGCCGTCGGGCCCTTGGCGTCCCACGCGCCGAAGTAGTCGTAGGTCATGACGTTGTACCAGTCGACGTACTGCGCCGCGCCCGCGTAGTCGGCCGCGTCCATCTTGCCGCCGGACGTGGCGTCCGCCGTGATGGCCGCGGTCACGATCTGGGACGAGCCGAACCGCGAGCGCACCGCCGACAGCAGGTTCCTGAACGACGCGAAACCGCTGGTGTCGCAGCTCAGGCCGCAGGCGTTCGGGTACTCCCAGTCGATGTCGATGCCGTCGAACAGCCCCGCCCAGCGCGGGTCGTTGAGCAGCTTGTAGCAGGAGTCGGCGAACGCGGCCGGGTTCTGCGCGGCCTGCGTGAAGCCGCCGGACCACGTCCAGCCGCCGAACGACCAGACCACCTTGATGTTCGGGTACTTCTTCTTGAGCTCCTGCAACTGGTGGAAACTGCCGCGCAGCGCGCCGTTGTCCCAGCTGTCGGACGTCCCGTCCACGCTCTCGCCCGCGCCGTAGAAGCGGTCGTAGTCGGCGTAGCCGTCGCCGACCGCGCACTGCCCGTTGGTGACGTTGCCGAACGCGTAGTTGATGGTCGTCAGCTTGCTCGCGGTGCCGCTGGTGTCGATGTTCCGGACGTGGTAGTTCCGCTGGTAGATGCCCCAGTCGGTGAAGTACCCCATGACCTTCGTCCCGCCGGGCGGGTTCCCGCCGCCGGAGTCGTTGGTCGTCACCGACACCGCGTTGGACGCGCCGGACACGTTCCCGGCGGCGTCCCGCGCCTTCACGCTGAAGCTGTACGCGGTCTTCGCCGTGAGGCCCGTGACGGTCGCGGACGTGCCGGTCACCGAGGTCGCCTTGGCCGAACCCTGGTAGACGTCGTAGCCCGTGACGCCGACGTTGTCGGTCGAGGCCGTCCAGGAGAGGCTGACCGTCGTGTCGGTCTTGCCGGTGGACTTCAGCCCGGACGGCGCGGTCGGGGCCTGGGTGTCCCCGCCGGGCGGGTTGCCCGAGCCGTCGCACGCCGCGCCGTTGACGGTGCAGCCGGAGAACCAGCCCGTGCCGCTGCCGTCGAAGCCGAAGCTCGTGGACGCGCCCGCCGCGACCGTCCCGTTCCAGGACGCGTTCGCGAAGGTGTAGTGGTTGCCGGAGTGGGTCTGCGTGGTGTTCCAGGCCGCGGTGATCGCGGTCCCGGACGGCAGGTCGCCCTCCAGCCTCCAGCTGCTGATCGCCGCGGACGTGCCGTTGCTGATCGTGCACGAGCCCTCGAAGCCCGTGCCCCAGTCGGAGGTCTTGGTGCAGGTGGCGGTGACGGCTCCGGCCGCCGCCGAGGGATGCGCCGCGGTGAGGGTCAGCCCCGCCGCGGCGGTGAGTGCGGACAGGATCGCCAGGATCCGCCGTGGGCCCGGTGTGGCCATGATTCTCCGTTCAGTTCGCGCCCCCGAACCAACAGGAATCTTGATTATTCTTAGGAAAGTTTCCTAAGAATCGCCGCGATGTTAACCGCGCTGACCGGCCCGGGCAAGGGCCCTGGGCACACCGGTTCGCCGCGATCACGCTGGTCCGCCCCGCACGCTGCGCCGGTCTGGAAGATCGGTTCCAGGCGGGTCGCGCCCGCGCCCTCGCCCTCGTCCTCGTCCTCCGCGCCCAGCCCGCGCCCAGGCCCGCGCCCAGCCCGCGCCCAGGCCCGCGCCCAGGCCGCGCCCAGGCCCGCGCTCAGGTGGAGCCGAACCAGCCGGGGGCGTCCAGCCGCCACATGTCGCCGGGCGTCATCTGGCGCAGGGCGGCCTCGAAGGCGCGCATCCGGTCGTCGCCGAGCTCGTCCGCCCAGCGCTTCCGGATGACGTCGAAGATCATCGCGGACCGGTGCAGCGCGTCCCAGCCGTGCGCGGTCAGCCGGACGAGCTTGCGCCGCGCGTCGGACGGGTCGGACGCCCGCTCGACGTAGCCGAGCCGTTCGAGGGTGTCGACGAGCTTGCCCGCGGCCTGCTTGCTGACGCCGAGCCGGCGGCTGAGCTCGATGGCGGTGGTGCTCTCGACGCCGATCGCCTGGAAGACGAAGCCGTGCATGGGACGCATGTCCGGATGACCCTGTTCGGCCAGCTCATCGTGGGTCTCGTCGATGATCTGCCGGAACGCCAGGAACAGCCGGAGCGGCAGCTCCCAGCCCGGGGCGTCGGGTTCGGCGCTTGACATGAAAGACAACCTCGTTGACTATATGGACAACCCAGTTGTCTAAATTCTACCGGGAGAACCCCATGCCCGTGATCCGCGACACCGAGTCCCGCCGTTTCCAGACCCCGAACGGCATCATGACCTCCCTCGCCACGCCCACCCAGGGCGGCACCTCGAAGCTCGCCGTCTGGAAGGTGGACGCGGTGCCCGGCGTGACCGGCCCGTTCCACGTCCTCGACGACGAGTCGGTCTGGACGTGCCTGGGCGGCGCCGCGACCTTCACCGTCGGCGACGAGGTCGTGGACGTCGCGCCCGGCGACACCCTGCTCCTGCCGGGCGGGGTCGAGCGCCAGATGGTCGTCTCCGCGGACGGCTACCAGGCCGTCGTCGCCGCGCCCGCAGGAATCCTCGTCCACACCCCCGTGCCCGTCGTGCAGGAGGGCTGCGACCTGGCCCCCAAGGGCGACGAGAAGATCGTCCCCTTCTGGGCCCGCTGACGGGCCGTCGCGGGGAGCGAGCCGACCGTTAGTGCGACGAATTACCGTCCGGCGCAAACCGGCTCCCCGCCGTGTCCTGAACACAAGCGTGATCTAATCGTCGCTTTTCTCCCTCTTGTCCCACTCGTCAAGATCCGTTGATATTCGGACGTTCGCCGTATTTGCTCCGCGGCGACCCGTCCGGCCTGCCGCCCGGACGTGACGCTCGCGCCGCTCGGCCCGGCGACCATCACGCTGCCGATCACGCCGTCCTCGTCGGTCCCGGCGTACCTGGTGCCGCCCGGCACCCGGTCGCTGTCGCTGGCCGCGCAGTCCAGCACCCCGGCGCAGGTCGAACTGCAGGGCCCGGCCGGTCAACCGGACGTGTTCGGCGACCTCGCCTCGGCGAGGAAGGGCGACCTGACCTCGATCGCGCGCGTCAGCGAGGCGGGCGGACGGCACGTCCTCGCGCGCGGGTTCTGGTTCAGCTACGTCCAGCAGATCGGCCCGTTCGCGGGTCCGGCGCCGTCCGGCACCAGCACGCTCGCCGCGCTGGCGAAGACCCAGCCGTGGGACACCACGGTGACCTCCCCGGCCGGTGACCCGTACAAGACGGCCATCACCGGGAACTTCGACCCGAACGGCACCCCGGTCGTCGTCCAGCCGGGCAAGAGCGGCAAGGTGTCGGTGACGATCACGCCGACGGCCAAGCCCGGAACGGTCGTGAACGGCGTGCTCTACCTGGTGACCTCACCGGTGGGCGCGTTCAACGGCCAGTTCGGCGCGATCTACAACGGCGGTGACGTCCTCACCGCGATCCCCTACTCCTACACCGTCGGCTGACCCCGACCCGCGAGAGAGGGGCCGTCCCGGGAAGGGGCGGCCCCTTCGCGCGTCAGGCGTGCAGGTAGGCGAGGACGGCCAGCACGCGCCGGTTGTCGTCCTCCGACACCGGCAGGCCGAGCTTGGCGAAGATGTTCGCGGTGTGCTTGGTGACGGCCTTCTCGGTGACGAACATCTTCCCGGCGATCGCGGCGTTCGACCGTCCCTCGGCCATCAGCTCCAGCACCTCGCGCTCGCGCGGCGTCAGCGCCTTCAGCGGCTCCTCGCGCGACCGGCGGGTCAGCAGCTGGGACACCACGTCCGGGTCGAGCGCCGTCCCGCCGTCCGCGACGCGCCGCACCGCCTCCACGAACTGCTTCACGTCGGACACGCGGTCCTTCAGCAGGTAGCCGATGCCGCCGGAGCTGTCGGACAGCAGCTCGCGCGAGTACAGCTGCTCCACGTGCTGCGACAGCACCAGGACGGGCAGCCCGGGGATCTCGCGCCGCGCGTCCAGCGCCGCCCGCAGCCCCTCGTCGGTGAACGTCGGCGGCAGCCGGACGTCCACGACCGCCACGTCCGGACGGTGCTCCACCAGGGCCCGCTTCAGCGACGGCCCGTTGTCCACGGCCTCGACGACCTCGAACCCGTAGGCCGACAGCAGCCGGATCAGGCCGTCCCGCAGCAGCGCTAGGTCTTCGGCGATGACAACGCGCACGGCAGCTCCATGGTCACGACGGTCGGCCCACCCTCGGGGCTGGCGACCGCCATGGTGCCGTCGAAGGCCGCCAGGCGGCGCGTGATGC
The DNA here is from genome assembly GCF_000518265.1 of Actinomadura oligospora ATCC 43269. GTDB lineage: Bacteria > Actinomycetota > Actinomycetes > Streptosporangiales > Streptosporangiaceae > Spirillospora > Spirillospora oligospora. The sequence continues at coordinate 1,080,631 of NZ_KI912410.1, forward strand.
CCCGCATCCCGGTGCCCCGCCCGGGATCGGCGCCGCCGCGCCCGTCATCCCCGACGATCATCACGAGCGCGGTGCCATTGTGCCGGATGTCCACCCACGCCCGCTCCGCGTCCGCGTGCTTCACGACGTTCGCGAGCATCTCGGCGACCGCGAAGTACGCTGCGGACTCGACCGGGGGAGCGGCCCGTCCGGGAACGTCCACGGCCACCTCGACCGGCATCGGCAGGCTCAGCGTGAGCGCCCGGACGCCGCCGTCCAGGCCGCGCTCGGCGAGCACCGGCGGGTGGATGCCGCGGACCAGGTCGCGCAGCTCGGTGAGGGCCGTCCCGCTCGCCTCCCGCGCCTCGACCAGCAGCCGCACCGCCGTGTCCGGGTCGTCCTTCACCATCTGCTCGGCGAGGCCGATGTGCATCGCGAGCGCGACGAGCCGGGCCTGCGGGCCGTCGTGCAGGTCGCGCTCGATGCGGCGCAGCTCGGCGGCCGAGGTGTCCACGGTCTCCGACCGGGTCTCGGTCAGCTCCCGGACGCGCTCCTCCAGCCGTCCCCGGGTCGGCCCGAGCATCGACCGGTTGACGAGCGCGTACGCCCGCATGATGGACGGCCCGGCCAGCCAGCCCACGAGCACCAGCGTCGACCCGAGCAGCGCGCAGCCGAACGAGCCGAGCAGGCCGTAGTCGCCGAGCGGCCAGAACGGCCCCCACCCGAACGTCCGCAGGTCGGGCATCCAGGGCATCACCAGGACGCCTTCCAGCCCGTAGACGACCAGCGCGGCGGGCAGCCCGGCCAGCAGCAGCCCGGTCACCGAGTTCACGGCCGTCCAGAGCATGTCGCGCCAGGACGCCGGGTCCCGCAGCAGCCACCACACCCGGCCGCCGCCGGTCACCTCCGCGGGCCTCGGCCGGTACGGGACGGGGATCTCGACCCCCGACCAGTCCCGCGCCCAGCGCCGCTGCTGGTTCGCCAGGCCGCGCACCGCGACCAGCACCGGCGGCAGCAGCGCCAGCCCCACCCCGAGCGGGACGAGCGCGAGCGAGACCAGCAGGAGGATCGCCAGCGGCAGGTTCGCGACCTGGGCCAGCAGCGCCTGGAGCAGGCTGCGTCCGACCGCGAGCCCGGCCACGCCCGCCTGCTCGCGGGTCTCGCCGTCCACATGCTCGCCGTTCACAGGCCCATTGTGCCCGGACGGCGCATTCCGGGCAGGGGGCCTGGACCCCCCATCCCGAAGGTGGACTTTGGCCTACCCCGAAGAGGACGTGGCCCCACTGTCCCGGAGCCCGCGCCGCACGAGCATCGAACCGTCGTTGAAAGCAGGACGGTCGAACGGAACGGGATGGTGCCGGGCTCATGAGCAGGCGATCGGTGACGGTGCAGGTGGCCCGCTGGAGCGCGGGCCACCCTTGGAGGGCGATCGGGCTGTGGATCGTCTTCGTGGTGGCGTGCGTGGTGCTCGGGGGCGCCCTCGGCACGAACAAGGCGACCGACCTCGACCAGGCCGCTCGGGACGCGGGGACCGCCGGACGCGTCGCGCACGACCACGGAGTGACCCCGCCCGCGGTGGAGAACGTGGTGATCACGTCCCGGTCCGGGCCGCTGCCCCAGGCCGAGGCGCGGACGGCCGCCGCCGAGGTGACCACCGCCCTGCGCGGGATCCCGCAGGTCACGAAGGTGGACGCGCCCGTCCTGAGCAAGGACGGCACGACGCTCATGGTCCCGGCGACCGTGGCGGGCGACCCGCTCACCGCCAAGGACCGCGTCAAGCCGCTGCTCGACCGGACGGCCGACGTCCAGAAGAGGTTCCCCGCGCTGCGCGTCGAGCAGACCGGCGGCGCGTCCATCGGCAGGGACATGTCCGAGCTCATCGCGAAGGACCTGATCCGCGCGGACGGCATCGGCTTCCCGGTGACGCTGCTGATCCTGATCGTGGCGTTCGGCGCCCTGATCGCCGCGGGCGTCCCGGTGCTGCTCGCGATCACCGCGATCGCCGGCGCGACCGGGCTGACCGCGCTGGTCTCCCACCTCGTCCCGATGTACGACACGGCGAGCAGCATGACCATGCTCATGGGGATGGCCGTCGGCGTCGACTACTCGCTGTTCTACCTGCGCCGCGAGCGCGAGGAGCGGCTGCGCGGCGCGGGCCACCGGGACGCCATCGAGATCGCCGCCGCGACCTCCGGGCACGCGGTCGTGGTGTCGGGCGTCGCGGTGATCGTCGCGATGGCCGGGATGTTCCTCACCGGCAACGTCATCTTCACCTCGCTCGCGACCGCCGCGATCGTCGTGGTCGCGGTCGCCATGCTCGGCTCGCTGACCGTGCTGCCCGCCGTCCTCGCCAAGCTCGGCCCGCGCGTGGACCGGCCGCGCGTCCCGGTGCTGTGGCGGCTGACCGCGACCCGCGAGAACCCGCGCCTGTGGCCCGCGCTGCTGCGCCCGGCGCTGCGGCACCCGGCGATCACGCTCGTCCTGGCCGTCGTCGCGCTCCTCGCCCTCGCCGTCCCCGCGCTCGACATGAAGCTGCGGTCGACCACGACCGACCAGCTCCCGCGCGCCATCCCGGCCCTGCGGACCTACGACCGCCTGGTCGCCGCGTTCCCGGACAGGTCGACCGAGCACCAGATCGTCGTCCGGACGACCCCGGACCGGGCCCGCGAGGTCCACGCCGCCCTGACCGGCCTCGCGGCCGGCGCCGCCGGCGACCGCCTGTTCGTCGCCCGCGGGCCGCGTCCGGACATCCGGGCCTCCGCGGACGGACGCGTCCAGATGCTCACGCTCGCCACCCCCTACGGCATGAACAGCGCCCAGGCACGCGACGCGGTCGCCCGGCTCCGCGACGACCTCGTCCCGGCCACCGCCGGGAAGGTCGCCGGAGCCGAGACCTGGGTCGGCGGGGACGCCGCCGCCTCGGTCGACTTCGGCGGGCAGATGTCCGACCGGACACCGCTGGTCGTCGCGTTCGTCCTCGGCCTGAGCTTCCTGATGACGACCGTGATCTTCCGCTCGGTGGTCGTCGCGCTGACCGCGATCCTGGTGAACCTGCTGTCGGTCGGGGCCTCGTTCGGCGCGCTCGTCCTGATCTTCCAGCACACCTGGCTGGAGGGGGCGCTCGGCTTCCGCAGCACCGGCACGATCGTCGCCTGGATCCCGCTCTTCCTGTTCGCGGTCCTGTTCGGGCTGTCCATGGACTACCACGTCTTCCTGGTCAGCCGGATCCGCGAGGCCGCCCGGGCTGGGCTCCCGACCCGCCGCGCCGTCGCCGAGGGCATCACCGGCTCGGCCGGGACGGTGACCGGCGCCGCGGTGATCATGATCTCGGTCTTCGCGATCTTCGGGGCGCTGCGCCTGATGGAGATGAAGGAGATGGGCGTCGGGCTCGCCGTGGCCGTCCTCATCGACGCCGTGGTGATCCGGATCATCGTCCTGCCCGCGCTGATGGTCCTGCTCGGACGCGCGAACTGGTGGCCGGGCCCGCTGTCGAGGAGGCGCCCGGCGCCGGGCGACCGGATCGCCCCGCGCATGCCGGTGGGCTGACCAGGGCCTCCCATCCCGGGTGATCTCCACCGATCGGGGACGAGACCGTCCGGGAACCGGGGCTGACGCGACAAGCGGCCCCGGTTCCTGGACAATGCACGGGCGACATCCCGGGGAGAAAGCGAATCGATACGTGACAGTCACCAGCCAGAACGCCGCCGAGCAGGCCGAGCCGCGGCCCATCACCGAGCGGATCGCAGGCGAGCTCGGCGTCAGGGAGGGGCAGGTGCGGGTCGCCGTCGAGCTGCTCGACGGCGGGTCCACCGTCCCGTTCATCGCCCGGTACCGCAAGGAGGCGACCGGCGCGCTCGACGACACCCAGCTCCGCGACCTGGAGGAGCGGCTCCGCTACCTCCGCGAGCTGGACGAGCGGCGCGGCGCGATCCTGGAGTCGATCGACGGTCAGGGCAAGCTCACCGATGAGCTGAGGGCCCAGATCATGGCGGCCGACTCCAAGGCCCGGCTGGAGGACATCTACCTCCCGTACAAGCCCAAGCGCCGCACCAAGGCCCAGATCGCCCGCGAGGCCGGCCTGGAGCCCCTCGCGAACCTGCTGCTGGACGACCCGACCCACGACCCGGCCGAGTCCGCCGCCGGCTACGTGGACGCCGAGAAGGGCGTCGCCGACGCGACCGCCGCCCTGGAGGGCGCCCGCGCCATCCTGGTCGAGCGGTTCGCCGAGGACGCCGACCTCATCGGCTCCCTGCGCGAGCGCATGTGGACCAGCGGACGCGTCGTCGCCAAGGTCCGCGAAGGCAAGGAGGAGGCGGGCGCGAAGTTCTCCGACTACTTCGACTTCGCCGAGCCGTTCGCCAAGCTGCCGTCGCACCGCATCCTCGCCCTCTTCCGCGGCGAGAAGGAGGAGGTCCTCGACCTCGACCTCCAGCCCGAGATGGAAGAGGCCGACCCGGCCGTCCGGACCGGCTACGAGACCGAGATCGCCGCGCAGTTCCGGATCACCGACCAGGGCCGTCCGGCCGACAAGTGGCTGCAGGACGCCGTCCGCTGGGCCTGGCGCACCCGGATCCTGGTCCACCTCGGCATCGACCTGCGCACGCGCCTGCGCCAGGACGCCGAGGACGAGGCCGTCCGCGTCTTCGCCGGGAACCTCAAGGACCTGCTGCTCGCCGCGCCCGCCGGGACCCGCGCCACGATGGGCCTCGACCCGGGCCTGCGCACCGGCGTGAAGGTCGCGGTCGTCGACGCCACCGGCAAGGTCGTCGCGACCGACACGATCTACCCGCACGAGCCGCGCCGCCAGTGGGACGCCTCGCTCGCCACCCTCGCCAGGCTGGCGAAGGAGCACAAGGTCGACCTGATCGCGATCGGCAACGGCACCGCGTCCCGCGAGACCGACAAGCTCGCCGCCGACCTGATCGCCGCGAACCCCGACCTCAAGCTCACCAAGATCATGGTGTCGGAGGCGGGCGCGTCGGTGTACTCGGCGTCCGCCTACGCCGCCCGCGAGCTGCCCGACCTGGACGTGTCCCTGCGCGGCGCGGTCTCCATCGCCCGCCGCCTCCAGGACCCGCTCGCCGAGCTGGTCAAGATCGACCCGAAGTCCATCGGCGTCGGCCAGTACCAGCACGACGTGTCCGAGCTGAAGCTGTCCCGCTCCCTGGACGCCGTGGTCGAGGACGCCGTGAACGCGGTCGGCGTGGACGTCAACACCGCGTCCGCACCGCTGCTGACCCGGGTGTCCGGCATCGGCGAGAGCCTGGCCGCCTCGATCGTCGCGCACCGCGACGACAACGGCCCGTTCCGCACCCGCGACGGCCTGCGCGGCGTGGCCCGGCTCGGCCCCAAGGCGTTCGAGCAGTGCGCGGGCTTCCTGCGCATCCCCGGCGGGGACGACCCGCTCGACGCCTCGGCCGTCCACCCCGAGTCGTACCCGGTCGTCCGGCGCATCCTGGACGCCGCGGGCACCGACATCAAGGCCCTGATCGGCAACACCGCGACGCTGCGCTCCCTCAGGCCGCAGCAGTTCGTGGACGACACGACCGGCCTGCCGACCGTCACCGACATCCTGTCCGAGCTGGAGAAGCCGGGCCGCGACCCGCGTCCCGCCTTCAAGACGGCCACCTTCAAGGAGGGCGTCGACAAGCTCGCCGACCTCGAGGCCGGGATGATCCTGGAGGGCGTGGTCACCAACGTCGCCGCCTTCGGCGCGTTCGTCGACGTCGGCGTCCACCAGGACGGCCTGGTCCACATCTCGGCCATGTCCAGCAAGTTCGTCGAGGACCCGCGCGACGTCGTCAAGCCCGGCGACATCGTCCGCGTCAAGGTCCTGGACGTCGACCTCCAGCGCAAGCGCATCTCCCTCACCCTCCGCCTGGAGGACGAGACCGAGCGCCAGAAGCCCGCCGACCGCCAGCGCGGCGGCGGAGGCGGAGGCCAGCGGGGCGGCGGACAGCGCGGCGGTGGCGGCCAGCGCGGCGGTGACCAGCGTGGAGGCGGCCAGCAGCGTCGCCAGGGCGGCGGCGGCAACGGCGGCGGCAACGGTGGCAGCGGAGGGCGCGGCCGTCAGGGCGGAAGCGCCCCCGTCGGCAACAGCGCCATGGCCGACGCCCTGCGCCGCGCGGGCCTCGACAAGGGCCTCCCCAAGCAGGACCGCCGGGGCAAGTGACCGACGCCAACCCGCTTTGAATGAACTTCCGGGCCGTGTCCTCGTCTGACGCCGAGGACACGGCCCGGAAGCCTTCGGAAGGCGCGGATCCCGTGTGGTCGGCACGCGATCCGCGCGTGGTCTGAGAAGGGTCAGCCCGAAACGGCCCGCCCGTAGTCGGCACAGAAACGGGACCATCGGAACGCCCCCGCGCCGACCGGCCCGCTCCGGGTCATGCCCGGCCCCGCGCCCTGCGCCATCTGGCCCGCCGCGCTCTCACCGCCCCGCGCGCTCCTCCGGAACCACGGTGAATTCCCGTTCGAACCAGGCCATGTCCCCTCCACTGAGCCCGGAAGCCCCGAATGGATCCTAACCGTGCCTGCTACCTTCTTCCCGCGAATGGCGACAAAAGCGGACGCCGCAGAAGTAAGCGCAGAGTTAATGTAGCGCTAGAAAGGTAAGGGCGGGGGCGGGAAAGCCGGGGACAGAATTCCGTGCCCGTGGTGCCGCGGACCGAACCCGCCCGGCACGACCGGCGGGAGGAACCGGCAGGCGGGCGGGGAAGGGCGTGCGGCGACCTGGAGACGCGCGGATGCCACCGAGTCGCACCTGGTAACGTCCGGGGGGTTGACCGGACGCCGGGGACCGCAGGGTCCCGAAGGACCCGCCGATGTCCGCAGTTCCCCCGGTTACCCCATAGACTTGGCGCGCATGGGCGCGGAGCCGTTTTTTCGGCGTGCCCGCCCTGTTCGCGAGCCAGAGAGACTGACAGAGGCTGAGCAAGCGCGTCGAACGCCGCGGCCGAGACAGTGCCCGATCAAGGAGACCTACCCCAGTGAAGACCGATGTCGAGGAGCTGACCCCCACCCGGGTCAAGCTCACCGTCGAGGTTCCGTTCGACGAGCTCAAGCCGAACCTCGACAAGGCGTACCAGGAGATCTCGCGTCAGGTGCGGATCAAGGGCTTCCGGCCCGGCAAGGTCCCCGCCCGCCTGATCGACCAGTACGTGGGGCGTGGCGCGGTCCTCCAGGAGGCCGTCAACGACGCCCTGCCCGAGCTCTACGGCCGCGCCGTCGAGGAGAAGGAGATCTTCGTCCTCGGCCAGCCGGACGTCGAGGTCACCGAGCTCGACGACAACGAGAAGTTCGCCTTCACCGCCGAGGTCGACATCCGGCCGAAGTTCGACGTGCCGGACTACGACGGCCTCGAGGTCGTCGTCGAGGACGCCGAGGTGACCGACGAGAAGGTCGCCGAGACCCTCGACACCCTCCGTGAGCGCTTCGCCTCGCTGACCACGGTCGAGCGCGCCGCCGAGAAGGGCGACTTCGCCACCATCGACATCTCCGCCGAGACCGAGGGCGAGTCGGTCGAGGACGCGGCCACCACCGGCTTCTCCTACGAGGTCGGCAGCGAGGGCGCCATCGAGGGCCTGGACGAGGCCGTCACCGGCCTGTCCGCCGGCGAGTCCAAGACCTTCTCCTCCAAGCTGGTCGGCGGCGAGAAGGCCGGCGAGGACGCCGAGATCACCGTCACCGTCCAGTCGGTCAAGGTCAAGGACCTGCCCGAGGCCGACGACGAGTTCGCGCAGCTCGCCTCCGAGTTCGACACCATCGACGAGCTCCGCGAGGACGTCCGCACCCGGCTCGGCCGCCAGGTCCGCATGCAGCAGCTGTCCGACGCCCGCGACAAGGCGCTCGAGGCCCTGCTGGAGAAGGTCGAGATCCCGCTGCCCGACGCCGTCGTCCAGCAGGAGATCGACCGCCGCTACCAGCAGCTCGAGCAGCAGCTGCAGATGGCGGGCATGACCAAGGCCGACTACCTCAAGGACGAGGAGAAGTCCGAGGAGGACTTCGACCAGGAGGTCAGGGACGCCTCGGCGCTCGCGGTCAAGGGCGGCTTCGTCCTCGACCAGCTCGCCGTCCAGGAGGAACTGGGCGTCGAGAACGAGGAACTCAGCGAGTACGTCGTCACCCAGGCGATGCAGATGGGCGTCGCGCCCCAGCAGCTCGCCCAGTACCTCACCGAGAACAACCAGCTCCCGGCGATCGTCTCCGAGGTCCTGCGCAGCAAGGCCCTCAACCTGATCGTCGAGCACATCGTGCTGAAGACCGAGTCCGGTGAGACCCTCGACGTCGAGGCCATCCAGCGCGAGCTGAACGGCGACACCGTCGAGGCCGGCGAGGACGTGGCCGAGGAGGCCCAGGAGATCGCCGACGTCGCCGCCGACGCGGACGCCGCCGCCGAGGCCGACCGCGAGGAGGCCCAGGAGGCCAACGCCGAGGCCGAGGCCGCCGCCGAGGCCGAGGAAGGCAAGAAGGACGCCTGACGCGCCCTCCGAGCCGCCTCGCCGGCGCCTCCGACGAGGTTCTGACGAGGTCCTGACACGCCGAGCGCCCCGCAACCCCCACCAGGGTTGCGGGGCGCTCGGCGTTCCAGCCCGTTCGTCCCGCGGCGCCCACGCGGGGCCCCACGCCGCCTCCTACGCGACGGGGGCCGGTTCTCGCCATCGGTACGCCCCTGGCGAAAAGCAGGGCCCTCGGGCTTAACCGGGGTCGCGGGCGCGTTAATGTCCAATCATCCGAACCGATTAAAGGACCGGAGGAACACCCGGTGAGCATGCCTCCGACTTTCGACGAGTCGTCCCGGATCCAGGCGCGGGTGGCCGAGGCGCCGCTGCTGCCCCTGGGCGACCAGCTCTTCCAGCGGCTGCTGCGCGAGCGGATCGTCTTCCTCGGCCAGCAGGTGGACGACGACATCGCCAACCGCATCTGCGCCGAGCTGCTCCTGCTCTCGGCCGAGGACGGCCGCCGCGACATCACGCTCTACATCAACTCGCCCGGCGGCTCGGTGACGGCCGGCATGGCGATCTACGACATCATGCAGTACGTCCCGAACGACATCGTCACGGTCGGAATGGGCCTGGCGGCGTCGATGGGGCAGTTCCTGCTCTGCGCGGGCACCCCGGGCAAGCGGTACGCCCTGCCCCACGCCCGGATCATGATGCACCAGCCGTCCGGCGGCATCGGCGGCACGGCGTCCGACATCAAGATCCAGGCCGAGCAGATGCTGTACGTCAAGAAGACGCTCGCCGAGAAGATCGCCGTCCACACCGGCCAGCCGCTGGAGCAGATCGAGCGCGACTCCGACCGGGACCGCTGGTTCACCGCCGAGGCGGCCAAGGACTACGGCTTCGTCGACCACGTGGTGCTCAGCGCCAACCAGGTGCCCTCCGAGGGCACGGTCAGCTGACGAATTCATCCCGAAGCGGAGGCAGAGCAAGTGAGCGAACTGTACCGGCCCCAGATCCAGGCGGGCGGATCCGGCGCGGTGATGCCGGTGGACAACCGTTACATCATCCCGTCCTTCGTCGAGCGCACCACGTACGGGGTCAAGGAGATGAACCCGTACAACAAGCTCTTCGAGGAGCGGATCATCTTCCTCGGCGTGCAGATCGACGACGCCTCGGCGAACGACGTGATGGCGCAGCTCATCACGCTGGAGTCGATCGACCCGGACCGCGACATCAGCATCTACATCAACTCGCCGGGCGGTTCCTTCACCGCCATGACGGCGATCTACGACACGATGCAGTTCGTCAAGCCGGACATCCAGACGGTCTGCATCGGCCAGGCGGCCTCGGCCGCGGCCGTGCTGCTCGCCGCGGGCACCCCCGGCAAGCGCGCGGCGCTGCCGAACTCGCGGATCCTGATCCACCAGCCGGCGACCGAGGGCAGCTACGGCCAGTCGTCCGACATCGAGATCCAGGCCCGCGAGATCATGCGGATCCGCGAGCAGCTCGAGGACATCCTGGCCAAGCATTCCGGGCGGGACCTGGAGGAGGTCCGCCGGGACATCGAGCGGGACAAGATCCTCACGGCCCAGGAGGCCAAGGACTACGGCCTGATCGACGATGTCTTCGTCAGCAGGAAGCGCAAAGCCGAGGTAGTGTCGTCCTGATACGGCGCTGACGGCGTCCCCTCTGGGAGGGCGCGTTGGGCCCCCGCCCGGCGACGGTAGCGGGCGGGGGGCTTAACAACCCACCGCGAGGCGGTAACGTCGAATCCAACGCCTGGAGCCTCCGGGACCAGACCCAGCCGCAGCGGATGGCCGAACAGGCCGCGGCCCCACGAAAAGGAGACAGTTGGGTGGCACGCATCGGCGACGGTGGTGACCTGCTCAAGTGCTCGTTCTGCGGGAAGAGCCAGAAGCAGGTCAAGAAGCTCATCGCGGGTCCGGGCGTGTACATCTGCGACGAGTGCATCGATCTCTGCAACGAGATCATCGAGGAGGAGCTCTCCGAGACCTCCGATCTCAAGTGGGACAGCCTGCCCAAGCCGCGGGAGATCTACGAGTTCCTCGACTCCTACGTGATCGGGCAGGAGACGGCCAAGAAGGCCCTCTCGGTCGCCGTCTACAACCACTACAAGCGGATCCAGTCCGGTGACACGGGCTCGGGCGACGGTGTCGAGCTGGGGAAGTCGAACATCCTGCTCCTCGGCCCCACCGGATCGGGCAAGACGCTGCTCGCGCAGACGCTCGCCAAACTCCTCAACGTCCCGTTCGCGATCGCGGACGCCACGGCGCTGACGGAGGCCGGTTACGTCGGCGAGGATGTCGAGAACATCCTGCTGAAACTGATCCAGGCGGCCGACTACGACGTCAAGAAGGCCGAGACCGGGATCATCTACATCGACGAGGTCGACAAGATCGCCCGCAAGAGCGAGAACCCGTCGATCACCCGCGACGTCTCGGGCGAGGGCGTCCAGCAGGCGCTGCTGAAGATCCTGGAGGGCACCACCGCGAGCGTCCCGCCGCAGGGCGGCCGCAAGCACCCGCACCAGGAGTTCATCCAGATCGACACCACGAACGTGCTGTTCATCTGCGGCGGCGCGTTCGCCGGGCTCGAGAAGATCGTCGAGTCCCGGGTCGGCAAGCAGGGCATGGGCTTCGGCGCGGTGATCCGCTCCAAGTCCGACTTCGACACCTCGGCCGCCGTGCTCGGCGACGTCATGCCGGAGGACCTGCTGAAGTTCGGGATGATCCCCGAGTTCATCGGCCGCCTACCGGTGATCACCAGCGTCCACAACCTGGACCGCGAGGCCCTGATCAACATCCTCACGGTGCCGAAGAACGCGCTGGTCCGCCAGTACCACCGGCTCTTCGAGCTGGACGGGGTCGACCTGGAGTTCACCGACGACGCCCTCGAGGCCATCGCCGACCAGGCCATCCTGCGCGGCACCGGCGCCCGCGGCCTCCGCGCGATCATGGAGGAGGTCCTCCTCTCGGTGATGTACGAGGTCCCGTCCCGGCAGGACGTGGCCCGCGTCGTCATCACCCGCGAGGCCGTCCTCGAGCACGTCAACCCGACGCTCGTCCCGCGCGAACGCAACAAGCGCGAACCCCGCGAGAAGAGCGCCTAGCACCTCGGGAAGGCCCGCCACCTCCGTGGCGGGCCTTTCGCGTGCCCGGGAACGTGTCAGCCCCGGCCCCGTGCGGCGCGCTCAGCCCCGTGCGGCGCGCTCAGTGCCGGGAACGCGGGGGTTTCAGCCCTTGCCGGACTCGCCGAGACCGGCCTCCCGCGCCATGACGATGGCCTGGGCGCGGTCCGCCACCTGCAGTTTCATGAAGATGTTGGACACGTGGTTGCGGACGGTCTTGGTGGACAGGAACAGCGCGGACGCGATGTCGGCGTTGCCGCGGCCCTGCGCGATGAGCTCCAGCACCTCGCGTTCCCGCTCGGTGAGCTGGGGGAACGCGTTCTGCCGGGGGTGTGGCATGCCCGCGAAGTAGGTGAGGACGCGCCGGGCGATCTCCGGGCCGTAGATGGCCTCGCCCGCGGCGACGGCGCGGACGGCGCGCGCGATCTCCTCGGCGCCGGACTCCTTGAGCAGGTAGCCGCGGGCGCCAGCGCGCATCGCGGCGAACACCGAGTCGTCGTCCTGGAACATGGTGAGGACCAGGACACCGGTGCGGGGGGTGGTGCGGGTGATCGTGCGGGTGGCCTCCAGGCCGTTCCCGCCGGGCATGTGCAGGTCCATGACGACCACGTCCGGCCGCAGCTCGGCGGCCAGCCGGACCGCGTCCGGGCCGCTCTCGGCCTCGCCGACGACCTCGACGCCGAGCGCCTGGAGGAGGCCGCGCAGGCCCTGCCGGAACACGGGGTGGTCGTCGCTGATCAGCACCCGGATCGGTCCGTTGCCGGTCGCGGCGCCGGTTGCGGTGTCCATGGGCTCGTCCTCCGGAGGCCGCGTCCCCCTACCCGTGCGACGGCGGCCGTCGCCGCGCGGGTAGGGGGATGGTACCCGTGACGGCTACTTCTTCTGCTCCACCGCGTCCCGGAAGGTCCGCATCAGGGCGGCGGTGTCGCTGATCGAGGATCCCGGCTTGGTCGGGACGATCGCGCCGAAGCTGCTGCTGGTCGCCCAGGCGCACTCGGTGATGGTGATCCCGGCCGAGTGGAGCTGGAAGCAGCCCGCCTTGCCGCCGTGCGACCCGGGCTCGACGTCCTCCACGGTGGTGCCGCTGGTGCTGGCGGACGACCGGATGCCCTTCATGAACGTGTCCGGGCTCCCGATCGGGCCGGTGCCGCCGAAGAAGATCACGCCGGTACTGCCGGTGAGCCCGCCGCTGCTGCCCGAGTCCTTGTAGAACGCCGAGCTGACATCGGTGACCTTGCCGTGGGTCATCGTCCGCATCTGCGTCTTGAGGTTGTCCATCTTGGTCGCGAGCTGCGACTCCATGGACGCGTCGCGGCTGCGCCCGGCCACGCTGGCGGGCGTGCTGATGGAGTACTTGTCGCCCCCGGCGCCGCTGAGCGCGACGACCGCGACCACCGCGATGATCACCAGGACGAGGCCGCCGCCGACCAGGCCGATGACGAGCCCGGCCTTGGACTTGCGCGGCGGGACCCCGGGCGGGCCGAACCCGGGCTGCGGCGGGGCGAAGCCGCCGGGCGGCTGGCCCCAGCCGGGCTGGTCCTGCTGGGCCCATCCCGGCTGGGCGGGCGGCGGGCCCTGCGGGGCGGGGGGCGCCTGCTGGCCGTATCCGGGCTGCTGGCCGTAACCTGGCTGGCCGTAGGGGTTGGGGGCCCCGCCGGGGGCGGGCGGGTAACCGCCGGGATTGCCTCCCGGCGACTGGGGCGGAGGGTTCCAGCCGCTCACGTTCTCTCCTAGATCCTTGATCTCTCTTGACCCCGCACGTTATACGTGTCGGCGACCCGTAGAATCAGGGGCCGTGACTCAGCCCAGCAACGATCCCGGCAACGAGCGCGGCGAGAACCCGGCCGCCGACGTCGATCTGCCCACCCAGTACCAACCGGCGAACGTCGAGGGCAGGCTCTACGAGCGCTGGGTATCGGCGGGCTACTTCACGGCGGACCCGGCCCGCAACCCCGCGGCTCCCGCCTACTCGATCGTCATCCCGCCGCCGAACGTGACCGGCTCCCTCCACATGGGCCACGCCCTGGACCATTCGATCCAGGACACGCTGGTCCGCCGCCGCCGCATGCAGGGCCACGAGGTCGCCTGGATCCCCGGCATGGACCACGCGGGCATCGCGACCCAGAACGTGGTCGAGCGCGAGCTCGCCAAGGAGGGCCTGTCCCGGCACGACCTCGGCCGCGAGGCGTTCGTCGAGCGGGTCTGGCAGTGGAAGGGCGAGTCCGGCGGCCGGATCCTCGGCCAGATGCGCCGCCTCGGCGACTCGGTCGACTGGACGCGCGAGGCGTTCACCATGGACGAGCCGCGCGCCCGCGCCGTCCGGACGATCTTCAAGCGGCTGTTCGACGACGGCCTGATCTACCGCGCCGAGCGCATCATCAACTGGTGCCCGCGCTGCCTCACCGCCCTGTCCGACATCGAGGTCGAGCACTACGACCGCGAGGGCGAGCTGGTCTCGATCCGCTACTCCGACGAGATCGTCGTCGCGACCACCCGCGCCGAGACGATGCTCGGCGACACCGCCGTGGCCGTCCACCCGGACGACGAGCGGTACCGGCACCTGGTCGGGACGACCGTGGAGCTGCCGCTGACCGGCCGCCGCATCCCGGTCGTCGCCGACGAGCACGTCGACCCCGGGTTCGGCACCGGCTGCGTCAAGGTCACCCCGGCGCACGACCCGAACGACTTCGAGATCGGCCGCCGCCACGACCTGCCGACCCTGTCGGTCATGGACGAGCGCGGCGTGATCACCGCGCACGGCCCGTTCCAGGGCATGGACCGGTTCGAGGCGCGTCCCGCCGTCGTCGCCGCGCTGCGCGAGGACGGACGGATCGTCAAGGAGGTCCGTCCCTACGAGCACGCGGTCGGGCACTGCCAGCGCTGCTCCACGGTCGTCGAGCCGCGCGTGTCGCTGCAGTGGTTCGTCAAGGTCGAGCCGCTGGCGAAGGCCGCGGGCGACGCCGTCCGCGACGGCCGCGTCGCGATCCACCCGCCGGAGATGGCGCCCCGCTACTTCGAGTGGGTCGACAACATGCACGACTGGTGCATCAGCCGCCAGCTGTGGTGGGGGCACCGCATCCCGGTCTGGTACGGCCCGGACGGCGAGACCGTCTGCCCCGGCCCGGACGATGAGCCCCTCGCCGGCTGGACGCAGGACACCGACGTCCTCGACACCTGGTTCTCCTCGGCGCTGTGGCCGTTCTCGACGCTCGGCTGGCCCGATGCGGACGCCGCCGACCTCAAGCGGTTCTACCCGACGTCCGTGCTGGTCACGGGGTACGACATCCTGTTCTTCTGGGTCGCCCGGATGATGATGTTCGGCCTCTACGCGATGGACGGCGTCCAGCCGTTCCACACGATCGCGCTGCACGGCATGGTCCGCGACCAGCACGGCAAGAAGATGTCGAAGTCGTTCGGCAACGTCGTCGACCCGCTCGACTGGATCGACCGGTACGGCGCGGACGCCACGCGCTTCACGCTGCTGCGCGGCGCCAACCCCGGCGGCGACGTCCCGGTCGCCGAGGACTGGGCGCAGGGCTCGCGCAACTTCTGCAACAAGCTCTGGAACGCCACCCGGTTCGCGATGATCAACGGCGCGCACGTGCGGGGCGGGCTGCCCGCCGAGGTCTCGACCGTGGACGCCTGGATCCTGTCCCGGCTCCAGCAGGTCGTCGCCGACGTGGACGGCCACCTGGAGTCCTTCGACTTCGCCAAGGCGTGCGAGACGCTGTACCACTTCGCGTGGGACGAGGTCTGCGACTGGTACGTGGAGCTCGCGAAGGTCCAGCTGGCCGACGAGCGGGCCGGGGCGACCCAGCGGGTCCTCGGCGAGGTGCTCGACAAGCTGCTCCGCCTGCTGCACCCGGTGATCCCGTTCGTCACCGAGGAGCTGTGGACGTCCCTGACCGGCGAGGAGACGATCATCCGCGCCGCCTGGCCCGCCGCCGACCCGGCGCGCGAGGACAAGGCCGCCGAGCTCACCGTCGAGTCGCTGCAGCGGCTGGTCACCGAGGTCCGCCGGTTCCGCGCCGACCAGGGCCTGAAGCCCGGCCAGAAGGTCGCCGCCGCGCTCGAGTGGAGCGACTCGCCGCTGCGCGGCCACGAGGAGGGCGTCCGGGCGCTGCTCCGCCTCACCCCGCCCGAGGACGGCTTCTCCGCCACGGCGTCGCTGCCCGTCGAGGGTGTGGTCGTCCGGCTCGACACGGCGGGCACGATCGACGTCGCGGCCGAGCGCAAGCGGCTGGAGAAGGACCTGGCCGCCGCCCGCAAGGAGGTCGAGCAGACCTCGAAGAAGCTGGCGAACGAGGCGTTCATGGCCAAGGCCCCCGACGCCGTCGTCGCGAAGAACCGCGGCCGTCTCGCGCAGGCCGAGGCCGACATCGCGCGGCTGGAGGCCCAGCTCGCGGCCCTGCCCGCCGCCTGACGCACCGCTTCGGCGCTCGCCCCCGTCCCGGGTTCCGGGGCGGGGGCGACGTCGTTCCGGGAGGGGGTGGCGACGTCGTTTCGGGAACGGAATCGACCTCGGATCACTCGAAGGGGGTGGGCTTTCGTAAACTGTCGGTGTCGTCCGGGTCAGGTCCGGGTCAGTGCAGGGGGAGTGATGTCCGTGCCGCCGTCGCAGTCTCCCGATCCCACGCCACTGCGTCCCAAGGCGCCGGAGACCGCCCCCGAGTTCTCGGTTCCGGCCGTTCCCCAGCCTCCTGCGGTGGACGACCCCGCGCTTCCCGTGCCTGCGGAACCCGCGCGTCCGGCGCCCGCTCCGGCTCAGCCAGGGCCTTCAGGGCCGCCCGCGGCGGTCGTGCCGTCGGTTTCGGCCGAGGTCGTGATGCCACCGTCCGCGCCGGTCGAGCCCGAGCGGCCCGCCGCGCCGCCGAAGGACGCGCCGTCCACGTCGCAGCAGCAGCCGCCGATCGTGAACGTCAACGTGCATGTCCCGCCGACGCCACCGGTGCCGCCCGCGCACCCTGCGCCGCCGAGGCCGCCGAGGCCGCCGCGTCCGCACGAGGCCCCGCCTCCGCCGCGTCCGCCCGCCGGGCTGGACAACACCGCGCACGCGCTGCACCTGATCCTGACCGTGGTGACGTGCGGGCTCTGGATCCCCGTGTGGATCGTGCACGCGGTCGTCGCGGGCAACCGGCGTCCGCCGCTGCCGCCCACGCCGCCGCAGCCCTGGCAGCAGCCGATCAGCGCCGACCAGGCCAACCGCGCGGCCGTCCAGCACATGAACGCGCGGGCGCAGCGCCGCCGGGAGGCCCGCGCGCTCGCCTCCGACAACCCGCTGATGGCCCGCGAGCTGCGGATCGGACGCACCGACCTGGCGCCCGCGCAGCGCCCCTACGACGACGGCGGCCTGATCGACGTGAACGCCGTCCCCGCTCTGGAGCTGACCCGGTTCGGGCTGACGCCGGAGCAGGCGGAGAGGGTCGTGGAACTGCGCGAGGAGACCGGCGGGTTCAGCTCCGGCGAGGACCTCGCGGTCGTCTGCGACCTGCCGCCGCGGCTGGTGCCCGAGCTGGTGGAGTACGGGCTCTACTTGCGCTGATCTGGTCCGTTTCCCGGCGTGCCGAGGTCCCGGTGCGGATACGATCCTGCCGTCCTTCCGAGTGCAGGAGAGCGATGCCCGATTCGCCGGTCCCTCCGTCCCGCTGGGGCGATTCGCCGCCCTGGTGGCTGAATGCCGACGCGGTGGAGGCTCAGCCGCCGCCGTCGTCCGTCCCGTCCCGGGAGGGCGCGCCGCACAAGGCGGACGGTCCCCGATCCACCGCTCCGACGCCGGTGCTCGTCGAGCACGAACCCGCGTCTCGCGCGCCCGCGCGAGACGGCGGGGCACCCCGCCGCCGTCCGTGGCGGCGGATCGTGGTGGTCGGCGCGGTGGGCGGCCTCTTCGCGGTCGCCATCGCCGTGGCGGGCGGGACGCTCCTGCTGGGCGGCGACGACGGAGGTCCCGAGAAGCGGATCACGCTGCGGCCCGAGGCGGGCGGCCTGCGCCGGAACGCGTCCGACCCGGAGGCGAGCGTCGCCTACCCGTTCATCGTCGAGGCCGTGCGGCGTGGGAGCCTGTCGCGGACGCGCCAGACGTCGGCGGTCTACTCGGGGGCCGCGAGCAACGTCCTGTTCGTCGGCGGGACGGCCTCGATCGGCGACCCGATCGCCTTCCTCGACAGGGCGAAGCCGAACACCGTCCTGTCCTTCCAGCACGTCGGGCGGGGCGTGTGCGGGACGTTCGCCGTGCTGTCGGCGGTGCATCCGTACTGCGCCTGGGCGACGTCCGACTCGTACGGGTTCGTCGCGTCGAACCTTCCCGCGCAGAACACGACCGACCTTGCGAAGCTCGCCACGCGCCTGCGCGCCGACCTTGAGCGCTAGCCAGAGCGCCGGTCGACGAGCCGGTCAGGGGCCGTTGAAGAGCCGCTCGACGTCGGCGTCCAGGACGT
Organism: Actinomadura oligospora ATCC 43269; assembly: GCF_000518265.1. Lineage (GTDB taxonomy): Bacteria > Actinomycetota > Actinomycetes > Streptosporangiales > Streptosporangiaceae > Spirillospora > Spirillospora oligospora. Next base: position 1,098,633 of record NZ_KI912410.1, read on the forward strand.
CCAGGACGAGACCGGCGAAGTAGACGGTCCCCAGGGTCAGCAGGTGTGGCCCCAGGCCCGCCAGGCCGTCCATGGACAGCTCAGCGGCGTCGAGGACGTCCCAGGAGGACGGCAGCGGGCGGGAGAACCGCAGATGGGCGTGAGGGAGCCGGACGAACGTGACCGGCAGGCCGTCCAGCTCGGCGATCGCGCCGTCCAGGTCCTTGTGGTCGGGCAGGCAGAGCAGGACGTGATCGATCTCGCCGTCCCAGCGTGCCCGCGCGGCGTCCAGCGCCGCGGCGACCCCGGCCCGATTGATCGCCGAGTCGATGAGCACCTCGACGCCGTCCCGCCCGTGCGCGGAGAGCCGTCCAGGCAGAACGACCGTGCTCAGGACCTCGCGCACCCGCGCGTCCGCAGGAGGCCGTCCCAGGGCCTCGGCCAGGTGCAGGGCCGCCAGCACGCCGGTCCGGGCGTTCGCGCGGGAGAACCCTGGTGGGAGCACGTCGTCCCAGGGGCTGTCCACAGCCACCTGAATCTCACCTGTGGCGTCCAGCATGGCCCCGACCTCGGCCGACTGCGGCGTCGAGACCACCGCGCGCGTCTCCGGGACGATCACCGCGGCCTTCTCGGCGGCGATCTCCGTGACGGTGTCGCCCAGCACACCCACGTGCTCCGCGAAGATCGGCGTCACCGCGACGACCGACGCCGGGAAGAGGCTGATCTCGTCCGAGCCGCCGCCCATCCCCGCTTCCAGGACCACCACGTCCGCCCCCACCTCGCGCGCGTGCACGAGCCCGGCCAACGTGAACAGCCCGGCGGGGGAGAGATAGCCCTCGGACGCCTCTGGAAGCCCGTCCATCGCCTCGGACAGGCGTGAGGCCAGGGCGGCGAACTCCTCGGGGGAGACGGCACGTCCGTCCACCCGGATCCGGTCCCGGTTCGAGCGGTGCCCAGGGCTCATCACCGAAACCACCCGCAGCCCCGCCGCCGCAAGGGTCGCGGAGGCGTACGTCGCGGCCGTCCCCTTGCCCTTGGAACCGACCACGGCCAGCACCGGGACGCCGACCGGCAGGAGCCCCAGCGCCTCCGCCAGCTCGCGCGCCCGTGCGACGGAACGCCCCGAACCCGGACGCCGGGCCTCCCACTCGCGGAAGAACACCTGATCAACGGCCATTCGTCGGAGGATATCCACAGGAGTGCCGGGTGTGGACGGCCCTGTGGCAGGGCGCGAGTAGGCTTCCTGTGTCGGCAGAAACGCACCGCTGAACAGGCAGGAAAACAGGACGTGAGTCAGGTGACGGGGTCGTCGGACTACCGCGACACGATCGGCGCGATCATGAGCCGGGGGGTCGAGTGGGACATCGACCCGACCCTCGACCGGGTCCGTGACCTGGTGGACGTGCTGGGCGAGCCGCAGCGCTCCTACCCGGTGATCCACGTGGCGGGCACCAACGGCAAGTCGAGCACCGCGCGGCTGATCGAGGCGCTGCTGCGCGAGCGCGGCCTGCGCACGGGCCTGTACACCAGCCCCGAGCTGACCACCCTGCGCGAGCGCATCGCGATCGACGGCGAGCCGATCTCCGAGGACCGGTTCGTCGAGGTCTACGAGGACGTCAGGCCCTACGTCGACCTCATCGACGCCAAGAACGACGCGAAGCTGTCGTTCTTCGAGGTCCTGACGGCGATGGCGTTCGCGGCCTTCGCCGACGCGCCGGTCGACGTCGCGGTCGTCGAGGTCGGCATGGGCGGCTCCTGGGACGCCACCAACCTCGCCGACGGGGTCGTCGCCGTGATCACCCCGATCGGCCTCGACCACACCGCCTACCTGGGCGACACCGTCGAGGAGATCGCGGCCGAGAAGGCCGGGATCATCAAGCCCGGCCAGATCGTGGTCATGGAGCAGCAGCCGCTCCCGGCCGCCGAGGTGCTGCTGCGCAGGATCGGCGAGGCCGGTTCGCTCGCGGCGCGCGAAGGCATCGAGTACGGCGTCGTCCACCGGGACGTGGCGTTCGGCGGCCAGATGATCACCGTGCGCGGGCTGCACGGCGAGTACGACGAGATCTTCCTGCCGCTGTTCGGCGAGCACCAGGCCAGCAACGCGGCGACCGCGCTCGCGGCGGTCGAGGCGTTCGCCTCCGGCGCTCCGACCCGCGGCGAGCACAACCTCGAGGCCGCCACCCGCATCGCGGCGGGCGAGGACTACACCGGCGGCGGCGAGGGCCAGCTCGACCCGGCGCTCGTGCGCAGCGGGTTCGCCAAGTCCGGCTCGCCGGGCCGCCTGGAGGTCGCCCGCACCGGCCCGACCGTGCTGATCGACTCCTCGCACAACCCGGTCGGCATGGAGGCGACGGTCAACACGATCACCGAGTCGTTCGGTTTCACCCGGCTCGTCGGCGTCCTCGCGATCGCCGCCGACAAGGACATCGCGGGCGTGCTCGACCAGCTCGAGCCCGTCGTCGCCGAGCTGGTCGTGACCCGGAACTCCTCACCGCGCTCGCTGTCCGCGGAGGAACTCGGCGAGGTCGCCGAGGGCACGTTCGGCCCCGAGCGGGTGCACGTCGTCGACCGGCTCGACGACGCGATCGACCGCGCCATCGGCCTCGCCGAGGAGACCGGCGAGTACCGGGGCGCGGGCGTGCTGATCACCGGCTCGGTCACCACCGCGGGTGAGGCCCGCACCCTGCTGCGGGTGGGAGAGGGCCGATGAACCCGGAACGGCGTCTGTACTCGGCGGTCCTCGCCTGTGAGGCCGTCGTCATCGGGCTGGCGATCCCGGTCGCGATCTCGGTGCAGAAGGTCGACGGCTCGGTCGCGGGCTGGGTGGGCGGCACCCTGGCGGTGCTGTGCCTGCTGGCCTGCGGCGTCATGGGCCGTCCGTGGGGCTTCGCGGTCGGCACCGTCCTGCAGGTGCTGGTGCTCCTGACCGGCTTCATGGCCCCGATGATGTTCGTCCTCGGAGTGCTGTTCGGCGCTCTCTGGGGAACGGCTTTTTGGCTGGGACGCCAGGCGGAAAAGGCTCAGGCGCGCTAAATTCCCGGGGAAGGCAGCCGAATTCCGCCCGCCATAATTCGCCATTCCGAAATAGCGAACATTCTGGACATCATGATCTGGCGGGCGGCCTTTCCGTAGGAGCAAGGCCGTGTCCTCCTCGAGCGAACAGCCAAGCCGCCCGTCCCCGAACCCCGCCGACCCCGGCCCGGACACGGCCGACGGCTCCGTCCGTCCCGACGGCCCGACGGTGATCCTCCCGTCCGGCATCGCGCAGCCGGACGTCCCGCGCGACCAGGTCCCGCACCCGGACGGCTCGGTACCCCCGACGCCGCCCCGGGCCGAGCACGTCGAAGCCGACACGCCCGTCCGCCCGGACGGCCCCACGGTGATCCTCACGCCGAACCTCCTCCGGCCCACCGAGCACCCCGAGTCCGACATCCCTGCGCCCGTCCCCGCCGACGGCCCGCCCTCGGACCTCCCTTCCGGCCACCCGCCGACCCGCACCGCGCCGCCCCACGGGGACGCGCCGATCCCCACCGCCCCGCCGCCCGCCGACCCCCGGCACGCGGATGCCCCGGAACCCGCCGCCTCTTCCTGGGACGGCCATCGGCACGCGCATGTCCCGGAAGCCGCCGCCTCGCCTTGGGACGGCCATCGGCATGCGGATGTCCCGGATTCCGCTGCCCCGCCCTGGGATGACCACCGGCGTTCGGCCGTTCCGGATCCTGCCGCCTCGCCCTGGGCTGACCATCGGCGTACGGATGTGCCGGATTCCGCCGCCTCGGCCTGGGGCGAGCACCGGCACGCGGATGTTCCGGAATCTGCCGCCCCGCCTTGGGCTGAGAACCGGCAGGCGGACGTTCCGACGCCCGGCGCTCCGCCGCAGCCCGAAGCTCGCCGTCCGAGCCCTTCCGCTCCCTCGCAGGGCGAGCCCCAGCCGCCGTTCAACCCGGATCCCGCGCCCCTGCCGGACGAGTTCCCGCAGGTCAGTGCGCTGGACAGGGACGTGTGGCCGCTCAGCGCGCCGGAACCCGCCGCGCCTTCGCAGGCAGGCCGCTCGGCCGCCGACGCGCCTCCCGGCCGTGAGCCCTGGCACGCGGACGTCCCGGGTCCCGCCACCCCGCCTCAGGGCGAGTTCTTCCATCAGAACCCCCACACCCGCCCGGCCGACGAACTCCCGCCGCCGTTCAACCCGAATCCCGCGCCGCCGCTGGATGAGCTTCCGCAGTTCAGCGGCCCGTCGGGCGTCCTGCCGCCCCTTGGCGAGTCCCGGTACACCGGCGCGCCGCAACCCACCCCGCTCCCGCAGGCCGACCACGCACCCGCCGACGCGCCGCGCAGTCGTGACCCCTGGCAGGCGGATGCGCCGGAGCCCGTCCACCCGCCCCGGGACGCGGCCGTCGAGTCGAACGCGGCGAACCCGGCCACGTCTCCGCGCGAGTTCCCGCACGTCCACGGCCCGGAGGCCGAGAAGCTGCCTGGCCGTGAGGTTCGGCAGGTGGACGGCCCGGAGCCGGGCGCAGTGCCCGGTGGCGCCGTACCGGAGGACGATTCGGACGCCGCCGCGATGTTGCGTGGCGAGCGGGTGTGGGTGAAGGTGCCGGAGCCCGCCGCGCCCTCGCTGGCGGAGTCCCTGCTGGGGCAGGCGGCGTTGGCCGCCAAGCCTCCCAGCGAGGAACTCGGACGGCTGGTCGCGTCGGCGCGCACCTCCAAGACGAGGACGGCGGGGGCGCGGGAGGCGGCGGCGACGCTGGCGGTCCTCGCCGTGATCGTCGTGGCCGTGCCCGCGGCGGTGCTGGTGCTGCCGGACACCTCCGCCAACGTGATCGAGCAGGCCGGGCGTTCGCTCGGGCTCGGGCCCGGCGGGTATGCGGCGTTCCTGCGCGCCACCGGGATGAGCGTCCCGGTGCTGCTGGGCGCGGTGCCGGTCGGGGCGGTCGCGGCGCGGCGGTTCGGGGCCCGGCCGGTGCTGCTGGCGGGCGTCGCGCTGCTGCTGGCGGGGCTGCTCGGGGTCGGACGCGCCGACTCGGTCCCGCTGGTCGGGGCGGTGCGCGCGGCGCAGGGGATGGGCGCCGGGCTGATGCTGCCCGGGACCCTCGTCCTCGCCTGGGAGCGCGGCGGACGGCTCGCCTCCGCGCTCTGGTCGGGGGTGCTCGTCGCGTCCCTGGTCGGCGCGATGCCGCTCGCGCTCGCCCGCGTCCCGCTGCCGGACGGCGTCCCCGCTCCCGGGCACGTCACCGACTGGCGCGACGCGCTCGCGCCGTTCCCGTGGTGCGCCGCCGCCGTGGCGTGCGTCCTGCCGTTCTGCCTGCTCGTGCGCGGACGCCGAGGACGGCTGCCCGCGTCCAGGCACACCGAGCGCGGGCAGCTCGTCCTGCCGCTGGCCCCGGCGGCGGGGTTCGCGTTCATCGCGGTCGTCACCACCTACGGCTGGTCCCCGGGCGGACGGCTCGCGCTCGCCGGGCTGGCGCTGCTCGGCCTGGCCGGGCTCGCCCTCGTCGGCAGCCGGGACGCCACGGCGGGCAGCCCGCTCGGCGCGGCCGTCGTCATGGTCACGACCGGGCTGCTCGCCTACCCGGTCGCCGCGCCCCTCGCCGGGATCACCGCGGTCGCCGCCCGCAACGGGGACGGCACGTCCCCCACCACGTACCTGCCGTTCGCCATGGGGGCGGCGTCCGCGCTGGCCGGGGCCCTGCTCGCCGCGTGGCTGCCGAGGCACACCGCGCGCGTGGCGGTGCTCGCGGCACACGCGTTGCTCGTCCTCGCGACGCTGCCGTCGCTGTTCGTGGCCGCCGCGCACCTTCCGGACGCCGCGCACATCCCGGCCGTGGCGACCGCCTCGATGATCGCGCTCGGCGCGGGTGCCGGTCTCGCGCTCGCCATGTCCCTGCGCGAGGCGGGCGTCGCGGGCGCGCTGTTCGGGCTGTCGCTGTGCTTCCCCGCCATCCTCGTCGGCCAGCTCGTGGTCCTGTCGCTCCAGGCCGGATGGCTCCAGCCCGCGCCGACCAGTGCCGCGGCCCAGCTCGTCGCGCTGACCGGCGGCTACCGCGCCTGGCTCGCCGCCGCCGCCGTGCTCACCGTCCTGCTCGCCGCCGCCGGACGCGCCGCCACCCGCGGGCGCGCGAGGCCCGGCGCCAACCGGAGCAGAGCGGGCGCCTCGGTACAGTAAGCACTGGCGTTACGCCCGGCGCGGTCCGCGCCACCCACGATCCCGTTTTTCCTGAGGAGAATCTCCGTGTCCGAGCGCACTCTTGTCCTGGTCAAGCCCGACGGTGTCCGCCGCGGCGTGGTGGGCGAGGTCATCTCGCGGATCGAGCGCAAGGGCCTGAAGCTCGTGGCGCTGGAGCTCAAGACCCTCGCCCGTGAGACCGCCGAGTCGCACTACGAGGAGCACCGCGAGAAGCCGTTCTTCGGCGACCTGGTCGACTTCATCACCGGCGGCCCGCTGGTCGCGCTGGTCGTCGAGGGCCCGCGCTCCATCGAGGCGTTCCGCGCCCTGGCCGGCGCCACCGACCCGGTCTCGGCCACGCCCGGCACCATCCGCGGCGACTTCGCCCTGGAGATCGGCGAGAACATCGTGCACGGCTCCGACTCCACCTACTCCGCCGACCGCGAGATCAAGCTCTTCTTCCCCGAGCTGGGCTGACCCGCCCGAGCGGAACGACGGCACCCGGCGCCCGTCGCCGGACCGTCCGCCGACACGCCCCACCCGTGCCCCGGCGCGCCCCGCGCGCCGGGGCACGGCCATGTCCACGCCCGCCGCACCACCTTCGGTCACTGTCAGTGATCATCGGGGTCGGGTGCGGACGGGGGCGTGGCGTCGGTTCGCGGCGTGCCCGTGTTCGGGAGGGCCGGTGGTCGCGCGGTTCGCGGACGACCCGGTTTGACCGGGCGGGGTGGGGGTAGACACGCGGGTCTGAATCATTCGGACGCGCGGGTGTTTTTCGCGTAACGTGCCTGGTCACGGTGTGGAACCGGACAGCGTGCCGCCGGAGGGGCGACTGCCCGGCGCGGCGTGGGCACGTTACGATGGGGGCGCCGCTCTGCACGCCCGACAAGCATGAAGGGCTCCCTTTCTTCATGGGTAACAAGCTGTCGTTCCTTGGCCGTGACATGGCGGTCGATCTCGGCACCGCGAACACGTTGGTGTACGTGCGCGGGCGCGGGATCGTGCTGAACGAGCCGTCCGTGGTGGCGATCAACACCAACACGGGCAAGATCGTCGCGGTCGGCATCGAGGCCAAGCGGATGATCGGCCGGACGCCGGGCAACATCGTCGCGGTCCGTCCGCTCAAGGACGGCGTCATCGCCGACTTCGACGTCACCGAGCGCATGCTGCGCTACTTCATCCAGAAGGTGCACAAGCGACGGCACTTCGCCAAGCCGCGGATCGTGGTGGCGGTGCCGTCCGGGATCACCGGGGTCGAGCAGCGCGCCGTCAAGGAGGCCGGCTACCAGGCCGGCGCCCGCCGCGTGTACATCATCGAGGAGCCCATGGCCGCCGCGATCGGCGCCGGGCTCCCGGTCTACGAGCCCACCGGGAACATGGTGGTCGACATCGGCGGGGGCACCACCGAGGTCGCCATAATCTCCCTCGGCGGGATCGTGACGAGCCAGTCCGTCCGGGTCGGCGGGGACGAGCTCGACCAGGCCATCATCAGCTTCTCCAAGAAGGAGTACTCGCTGATGCTCGGCGAGCGCACCGCCGAGGAGATCAAGATGGCGATCGGGTCGGCCTACCCCGGCGGGGAGGAGGAGCCGCACGCCGAGATCCGCGGCCGCGACCTGGTGTCGGGGCTGCCGAAGACCGTGGTGATCTCCTCCGAGGAGGTGCGACGCGCGATCGAGGAGCCGGTCAACGCGATCGTGGACGCGGTGAAGACCACGCTCGACAAGTGCCCGCCCGAGCTGTCCGGCGACATCATGGACCGGGGCATCGCCCTCACCGGCGGCGGTGCGCTGCTCAAGCACCTGGACGAGCGGCTGCGCGAGGAGACCGGGATGCCGATCCACCTGGTGGACAATCCGCTCGACTCGGTCGTGCTGGGCACCGGCAAGACCGTGGAGGACTTCGACTCGCTACGCCAGGTGCTGGTACCGGAGTCGCGGCACTGATCTCCTAGGACGATGGGACGGGAGGTCCGCGGGTGAACGACACCCGACGCAGCCGCATGGTGCTGGCGGCGCTGCTGGTGGTGGCGCTCGCGATGATCACGATCGACTACCGGGGCGGGGACGACTCGCCCCTGCGTGGCCTGCGCGGCGTCGGGGAGGCGGTGTTCGGCCCGGTCGAGCGCGCCTCGGCCTCGGTGGTCCGTCCGGTGGGCAACGCCGTCGACGCGATCACCAACGCGCCCGCCGAGCGCAGACGCGCCGACCGGCTCCAGCGCGAGAACCAGCGCCTGCGCGACCAGCTCCGCGGCACCCAGGTCGACCAGGGCAAGTCGGCGCAGCTCGACCGGCTGCTCGGCGCGGCCGGGCTCGGCGGCTACAAGATCGTCGCGGCGAACGTCATCTCGGTCGGGCAGGGCCTGGAGGACACGGTCACCATCGACGCCGGCTCCGGCAGCGGGATCCGCACCGACATGACGGTGATGAGCGCGGACGGCCTGGTCGGACGCGTCACGCGCGTCGGCCCGGCGACCGCGACCGTGCTGCTCGCCACGGACGTGAACTCCACCGTCGGCGCGCGGCTCGAGGACTCCAAGGAGATCGGCATCGTGCAGGGCCGGGGACGGCGCGGCCTCGGCGGCGGCGGGCGCACCCCGCTGCGCTTCCAGCTGCTCGACGCGAACGCGCCGATGCGGGTCGGGCAGCGCCTGGTCACGCTCGGCTCGCAGGGTGAGCGCCCGTACGTTCCGGGCGTCCCGGTCGGGATGGTCGAGCGCATCGACGCACCCGCCGGCGGCCTGACCCGCACCGCCTATGTCCAGCCGTTCGTCCACTTCACCAGCCTGGACGTCGTGGCGGTCGTGGTCGCACCGCCCAAGTCCGACCCGCGGGACGCTGTGCTCCCGCCGTCTCCGACGCCGTCCGCGCCGCCCTCTCCCGCGAGCCCGTCCCCGTCGGCCTCGCCGCACAAGGGCAAGGGCAAGAAGGAACCGTCCGCCACGTCGCCGTCGCCGTCGCACTGAGCCGCCCTGTGAGCCGTCCCTCCAAGCCGTCGTCATACAAGCCGTCCAAGGGAGCCTGACATGCTGAACGCTCCGGAGGCGTCGCCCAACGGACGGCGCGTCATCTCCGCGATCGTGATCGTGGTGGCCCTGGTGCTCCAGGTGTCGGTGGCCAACCGGCTGCCGCTGCCCGGCGGCGTCACCCCGGACCTGGTGCTGCTCAGCGTGGTGGCGCTCGCGCTCGTGTCGGGGTCGCTGACCGGGTGCGTCGCCGGGTTCTGCGCCGGCCTCGCCGCCGACATCGTGCCGCCGTCCGACCACACGATCGGCCGGTACGCGCTGGTCTACTGCATCATCGGCTACGTCTGCGGGGTCGCCGCCGCCGAGATGGACCGGCAGTCGATGGTGCCGTTCTTCGCGGTCGCGGCGGGCGCGCTGCTCGGCACGGTCGCCTACGCGGCGATCGGGATGCTGCTCGGCGACCCGCGCGCGTCCTGGACGATCGTGGCCCGGGTGGTGCCGCTCCAGGTGCTCTACGACGTCGTCGCCAGCCCGTTCGTGGTGTGGTGCGTGCTCCGCGCGACACGCCGCTACGACCGGCCGGAACGCCGGGACCGGTTCTCGGTCCCGGCGGCGCGGTACCGGGCGATGTCGGGACGGACGCGCCTGTGACCAGCCGGACCCACCTCAGGCTGATCGTCCTGTACGTGACGGTCGGGGCGCTGCTGCTGGTCCTGATGGGCCGGCTCTGGACGATGCAGGTCCTGGAGGGGCGGCACTACCGGCAGGTCGCCGCCGACAACCGCACGCGCGACATCGTCGTCCCGGCCGTCCGCGGCATGATCCTGGACGACCAGGGCCGCCCGCTCGTCCGCAACCGCACCGCGCTCGTCGTGTCGGTCGACCGCACCGTCCTGATGCGGCAGAAGGACCGGGGCAGGGGCGTCCTGACCCGGCTCGCGGGCGTGCTCGGCAGCAGCTACGACGACCTGACGAGGAAGACCCGGCTGTGCGGGCCCGGCATCAAGCGCCCGTGCTGGCCCGGCTCGCCGTACCAGCCGATCCCGGTGGACGACAAGGTCGACGCCAAGCGCGCCCTGCAGATCATGGAGCGGCAGGAGGACTTCCCCGGCGTGACCGCGCAGGTCCAGGCCGTCCGGGACTACCCGCGGCCGGGCGGCGCGAACGCCGCGCAGACGCTCGGCTACCTGCAGCCGATCACGCAGGAGGAGCTGGACAAGCGCAAGGGCCTGAAGGTCACCGGTTACAGCGGGGTCGACCTGATCGGCCGGGACGGCCTGGAGGCGGCCTACGACGCCGACCTGCGCGGCGTGCCCGGCTTCCGCAAGGTCCTGGTCGACAGCCAGGGCCGCGTCACCGGCACCGCGCAGGAGAAGGCCGCGACCCCCGGCGGGAACCTGGTGACCAGCATCGACGGCGGAGTGCAGGGCGCGGCCGAGCGGGCCGTCCAGGACGCGGTGAAGTCGGCCCGCTCGCAGGGCAAGCACGCCGACTCGGGCGCGGCCGTCGTGATGGACGTCCAGACCGGGCACGTCGTCGCGCTCGCCAGCTACCCGACCTACGACCCGTCCATCTGGACCGGCGGCATCTCGCAGGACCAGTACGACGCGCTGCTCGGCAAGAAGAAGGGCGAGCCGCTCATCTCGCGGGCGACCCAGGGGCAGTTCGCGCCGGGCTCGACGTTCAAGGTCTCGTCGGTGTCGGCGGCCGTGTCGGACGGCTACGACCTGCACGGCACCTACGCCTGTCCCGGCTCCTACAACGTGGGGAGCCGCGCGTTCCGCAACTTCGAGGGCGAGTCGCACGGCGACATGAGCCTGCACCAGGCCCTGGTCGTGTCGTGCGACACCGTGTTCTACAAGTTCGCCTACGAGGAGTGGCTCCGCGACGGCGGCACCAAGCCGAAGAAGAACCCCTCCGACCCGATGGTCGCGATGGCGCGGCAGTGGGGGTTCGGCAAGAGGACCGGGATCGACCTGCCGAGCGAGTCGTCCGGCCGGCTCCCGGACCGGGCCTGGAAGACCGCGTACTGGAACGCCACCAAGAAGGCCGACTGCAAGGCCGCCAAGGACGGCTACCCCGACATCGAGCAGTCCGATCCGTCGCGCGCCGCGTACCTGAAGGCGGTCGCGGCGGAGAACTGCGCCGAGGGCTACGTGTGGCGCGCGGGCGACGCGGCGAACTTCTCGGTCGGGCAGGGCGACGTGCTCTCCACGCCGCTCCAGCTCACGCGCGCGTACGCGGCCCTCGCCAACGGCGGACGGCTGGTCGTCCCGCGCATCGGGCAGGCGATCGTCCGCGCGGACGGCAGCGTCGTGCGCCGCGTCCCCGATCCGCCCGCAGGGAAGCTGCCGGTCGACCCGAAGGTCCTGAAGTACATCCGGGGCGGCCTGGCCGGGGTGACCAAGTCCGGGACGGCCGCCGGGGCGTTCAACGGCTTCGACTTCAAGAAGGTGGACGTGGCGGGCAAGACGGGCACCGCCGAGGTCTACGGCAAGGACGACACGTCCTGGTTCGCCTCGTTCGCCCCGGTGGACAACCCGCGCTACGCGGTCGTCGTGATGGTCTCCCAGGGCGGGCAGGGCGCGAACACCGCCGCGCCCGCCGTCCGGCAGATCTACGAGGCCATGTACGGGCTCGGCAAGGGCGGCAAGCCGATGGTCGGCAAGGACGGGCGGCTGCCGTCCGAGCTGCCGCGTCCGCAGGCCGCGCTCGACCCGGCGTCCGCCCCGTCCGCAGGTCCGTCGGCCAAGCCGTCCGCCAAGCCCTCGGACGGCCCCGACCGCGCGAACGACCCCGCCGGCGCGGCCCTCCCGACGGTCGGGCCCTCGCCCCAGAGCGGGACGTCTGGGCGGAAGCCGGGCGCGGGCGGCGCGCCGTGACCGGGCTGGGCGGGTTCGCCGGGCCGGTCGAGGGCTACGGCGAGCGGAACACCTGGAGGCGGCACGCCGCCGGGCTGCGCCGCCTCGACTGGACCCTCATCCTGTCGGTCCTGGCGCTGTCGGTGATCGGGACGCTGCTCGTCCGGTCCGCGACCTTCCACCTGCTGACCGAGCAGGGCCGCGACCCGGAGTGGTTCCTCAAGCGGCACGTGCTCAACCTGGTGATCGGGCTCGGGCTGGGCACGGTCGTGACCGTCCTGGACTACCGGCTGCTGCGTGCCTACGTCCCGATCCTGTACGGCCTGGCCTGCGTCGGGCTGCTCGCGGTGATCACCCCGCTGGGCTCGACGATCAACGGCTCGCACTCGTGGATCGTGATCGGCGGCGGCTTCCAGGTGCAGCCGTCGGAGTTCGCCAAGGTCGGCCTCGTCGTGGTCATGGCGATGGTGCTCGGGGAGCCGCGCGACGGCGAGGTCGGACCCGGCCGCCGGGACGTGCTGCTCGCGCTCGGCCTGGCCGGGGTCCCGGCCGCGCTGATCATGCTCCAGCCGGACCTCGGCACCACCCTGGTGTTCGCCGTCGTCGTGATCGGCATGCTCGCGGTGTCCGGCGCGGCCAAACGGTGGATCGCCGGGCTGGTCGGCGGCGGCGTCCTGGCGGCCCTGGCCGTCTGGTTCCTCGGGATCCTCCAGCCGTACCAGCTCGCCCGGTTCACCGCGTTCATCGACCCGTCCGCCGACCCGCGCGGCGCGGGCTACAACGCCCAGCAGGCGCGGATCGCGATCGGCTCCGGCGGGTTTCTCGGCAAGGGCCTGTTCCAGGGCGAGCAGACCGGCGGGCACTTCGTCCCCGAGCAGCAGACCGACTTCATCTTCACGGTCGCGGGGGAGGAGCTGGGGTTCCTCGGCGCGGCGGTGATCCTCCTGCTGCTCGGCCTCGTGCTGTGGCGCGGGCTGCGGATCGCCTCGCAGGCCGCCGACCTGTTCGGCACGCTGGTCGCGACGGGCGTGGTGTGCTGGCTGGCGTTCCAGACGTTCGAGAACGTCGGGATGACCCTGGGGATCATGCCGATCACCGGGCTGCCGCTGCCGTTCGTGTCCTACGGCGGGTCCGCGACGTTCGCGAACATGATCGCGCTGGGCCTGCTGCAGGCCGTCCACGTCCGCAGGCGTCCGTTCGACTAACCGCCGTCCCGGCGGATGATCACCAGTCGACGATCATCCGGGGTTGATCACGGGCGGACGATCGACCGGCTCGCCGGGGATAGGCTTGAGGGTCTCTCCCACGTCCAGCCACCGGAGGCCACCGTCATGTCCGTAGAGTCGATCTTCCCGCGCCTGGAGCCGCTGCTCCCGAGCGTGCAGAAGCCGATTCAGTACGTCGGTGGCGAACTGAACTCCCAGGTCAAGGACTGGGACGCCGCGACCGTCCGCTGGGCGCTGATGTACCCCGACGCCTACGAGGTCGGGCTGCCCAACCAGGGCGTCCAGATCCTCTATGAGATCCTGAACGAGCGCGAGGGCGTGCTCGCCGAGCGCACCTACGCGGTGTGGCCGGACATGGAGCAGGTCATGCGGGACAACGCGCTCCCGCAGTTCACCGTCGACTCACACCGTCCGGTCGGCGCGTTCGACGTGTTCGGCGTGTCGTTCTCCACCGAACTCGGCTACACCAACCTGCTCACGGCGCTCGACCTCGCGGGCATCCCGCTCGAGGCCGCCGACCGCACGGGCGATCACCCGATCGTCCTGGCGGGCGGGCACGCGGCCTTCAACCCCGAGCCCATCGCCGACTTCCTGGACGCCGCCGTCCTCGGCGACGGCGAGGAGATCGCGCTCGCGATCACCGAGGTGATCCGGGAGTGGAAGGACGAGGGCGAGCCCGGCGGGCGCGACGGGGTGCTGCTGCGCCTCGCCGAGACCGGCGGCGTGTACGTGCCGAAGTTCTACGACGTCGAGTACCTGCCGGACGGCCGGATCAAGCGTGTCGCGCCGAACCGTCCGGGCGTGCCGTGGCGGGTCGAGAAGCACACCGTCATGGACCTCGACCAGTGGCCCTACCCGAAGAAGCCGCTGGTCCCGCTGGCCGAGACCGTCCACGAGCGGTTCTCGGTGGAGATCTTCCGCGGCTGCACGCGCGGCTGCCGGTTCTGCCAGGCGGGCATGATCACCCGTCCGGTCCGGGAGCGGTCGATCACCACGATCGGCGCGATGGTGGACGAGGGCATCCGGCAGACCGGCTTCACCGAGGTCGGCCTGCTGTCGCTGTCGTCGGCCGACCACAGCGAGATCGCCGAGGTCGCCAAGGGCCTCGGCGACCGGTACGAGGGCACGCACACCTCGCTGTCGCTGCCGTCCACCCGCGTGGACGCCTTCAACATCACCCTCGCCAACGAGTTCTCCCGCAACGGCCGCCGCTCCGGCCTGACCTTCGCGCCCGAGGGCGGCTCCGAGCGGATGCGCAAGGTGATCAACAAGATGGTGTCGGAGGACGACCTCATCCGCACCGTCACCACCGCCTACGAGAACGGCTGGCGGCAGGTCAAGCTGTACTTCATGTGCGGCCTGCCCACCGAGACCGACGAGGACGTCCTGGAGATCGCCGGGATGGCCAAGCGCGTCATCAAGGCGGGCCGCGAGGCCACCGGCCGCAAGGACATCCGCTGCACGGTGTCCATCGGCGGGTTCGTGCCGAAGCCGCACACCCCGTTCCAGTGGGCCGGGCAGACCGACCACGAGACCGTCGACCGCCGCCTGCGCCTGCTGAAGGACGAGCTGCGCTCCGACAAGGAGTACGGCCGCGCCATCGGCCTGCGCTACCACGACGGCCAGCCGTCGGTGATCGAGGGCCTGCTGTCGCGCGGCGACCGCCGCGTCGGCAAGGTCATCCGCGCGGTCTGGGAGGACGGCGGCCGGTTCGACGGCTGGTCCGAGCACTTCTCCTACGAGCGCTGGACGAACGCCGCCGCGAAGGCCCTGGACGGCGAGCCCGTCGACGTCGACTGGTACACGCTGCGCGACCGTGACGAGGTCGAGGTCCTCCCGTGGGACCACCTCGACGCCGGTCTCGACCGCGAGTGGCTCTGGCAGGACTGGCAGGACGCCGTCGACGAGACCGAGGTCGAGGACTGCCGCTGGACCCCCTGCTACGACTGCGGCGTCTGCCCGACCATGGACACCGAGATCCAGATCGGCCCCACCGGCAAGAGGCTGCTCCCGCTGTCGGTCGTCTGATCGTCCGCCGCCGCTCTCCCACGGCACGTCGTCCCGGACGGGGCGGCGTGCCGTTCCTTTGGACGCCCCCGACCAAGGCTTGAAGGGCGCGCTCCCACGGCGCGTCGCCCCGGCGTACAGGGCCTGAGCTGGGAGAGGACGCGCCTCCGGGATGCCCGGGGGCTCAAGTGGGTCGCGGTGGCCGTACTCTATAGGGAGACGTTTTCGACTCGACACGAGTAGGAAGGACCAGAACCCTGGCTCCCATGCCGGAGGGTCCAGCACCGGCCCCCGTGACCCAGCGCCTGCGTGTCCGCTACACCAAGCGGGGCAGGCTCCGGTTCACGAGCCATCGTGACATTTCCCGGGCCGTGGAACGCGCCGTCAGGCGTGCCGGGATCCCCGTCGCGTTCAGTGCCGGATTCACTCCGCACCCGAAGATCTCTTACACGGGTGCGGCGGCGACAGGGGTGGCCAGTGAGGCCGAATACCTCGAGATCGGGCTGACCGAGCCCCGCGACCCTGCGCGGGTGCGCGCCGAGCTCGACGCCGCCCTGCCTCCGGGCCTCGACGTCGTCGACGTCGTGGCCCTCCCGGCGGGGACGGGCAAGAGCACCGCGCTGGCCGATCGGCTCCAGGCTTCCGAGTGGCGGGTACGGCTCGACGGTGTCGCCGAAAGCGACGCCGCGACCGCCGTGTCCGTCTTCCTGGACGCCGGGGCGGTGGAGGTCGAACGCCTCACCAAGAAGGGGCGCCGCCGTTTCGACGTGCGTGCCGCCGTGTCCGCCCTGGAGCTCGCCGCAGAGCGTGCCCAGGACGCCGACCGGCGCGGCACCGAGGCGACGGATGCCCCATGTGCGATACTTCGCATGGTTGTGCGGCACACCACACCCGCCGTACGACCCGACGACATCCTCACCGGTCTCCGCCAGGTCGCCGACCTCGCGCCGCCGTCACCCCCGCTGGTGACCAGGCTGGCGCAGGGGCCCCTGGACGAGCGAACCGGTGTGCTCGCGGATCCGCTCGATCCCGACCGGGAGACCGCCACCAGCTCCGGCGACGAGGCCGGCGCGGTGGACGGTCCCGCCTTGCCGCGGTCCGGCGACGCCGTGGGCGTGGATGCCGTCAGCGCCCGCTCGTAGGGCCGAAGCCGCCGCCGCCACGCCCGTGGCGGCGCGGAACCGGCCTGCAGGGAGCGGCGGGCGCGCCCCCGACGACTTCGTCGTCGTGTCCGGACGACCGGTCCGGGCGCGTCGGCGCCGATGACTGACGGAGTGCTCCCGTGCGGCGCACCGCGGCGAACCGCCCCAGTGGGGCGGGGCGTGCGGACGCGCCCGGGAGCCTGACGGGAGATTGCCCGCATGCTTGAGAACGAAGCCGATCCGGCCACCGGGCCCGAGGGCCCCGAGGATTCACGTCCCACCGTGACCACCACGCGGCGACGCGTGGCCAGCCGTCCGGCGGGTCCGCCGCCGGACTCCGACGACGGGGCGTCCGGGACGCCGGCGAAGAAGCCGGCCCGCGCCCGCAAGACCACCCGCGCCGCGGCGACCGAGACCGCGACGCCCGAAGTGAAGGTCGTCAAGACGACCCGCCGCCGGGCCGCGACCCGTGCCGCAGCGCCGCCGCCTGAGGTCGAGGAGACCGCCAGCGGGGCCGCTGCGGAGCCCACCGCCGTGGAGCCCACCGCCCAGGCGCCCGCCGCGTCCGCCCCCGAGGCGGAGGCAGGGGCCGGACGCGGGGCCGCCAAGGCCAAGGGCACCCGGCGCGCGCGCACGTCCGCCGCCGCCGCGGACGAGGCGTCCGCCGAGGCCGGAGCCCCGGCCGAGAAGGACGAGACGTCCGAGCCCGCCGTGAAGGTCGTCAAGACGACCCGCCGCCGGGCCGCGACCCGCGCCGCAGCGCCGCCGCCCGAGGTCGAGGAGACCGCGGGCGAGCCCACCGCCGCGACCGCCGCACCCGCCGAGGCCCCCGCCGAGGACGAGGGCGCGGCCAAGCGCACCCGGACGCGTCGCCGTCCGGCCCGCGCCGCCGAGGCTCCGGCCGAGGAGACCGCGCCCGAGGCCGTGTCGGTGTCCGAGCCCGCGTCTGAGGCCGCCGCCGAGGCCGCCCCGGCCGAGGAGGCCGCGCCCAGGTCGTCCCGCACGCGGTCGCGCAAGCGCGCCGCCGCGACCGACGAGGCCGCCTTCAGCTCCGCCGTCCCGCAGGTCCCGGCCGTGCCGGGCGCCGAGCCGGAGGTGGACGAGAACGAGCCCGCGTCCTCCGTGGGCGTCCCGGGCGTGACCTTCCAGCCGCCGACGATGGTGGTGTTCCAGCCGCCGCAGCCGACCGCCGCCAAGCCCGCCCGCAAGCGGGCGCAGGAGGAGGAGCGGCCCGCCGACGAGGCCGAGCCCGAGACCGAGGAGCGCGCCGAGGCCGCTCCCGGCGAGGAGCAGGACGAGGACGACCGTCCGTCCCGCCGCCGCCGTCGCCGCGGCGGACGGGGCCGTGGACGGGGCCGTGAGGGCGCCGAGGACGAGGGTGCCGAGGGCGAGGAGGAGGCCGAGGCCGCCGAGTCCGCCAAGGAGACCGCGAAGCCCGCCGCGGCCGAGGAGCAGGCCGAGGACGAGGGCGACGAGGACGAGGGCGAGGGCGGGCCCGGCTCGTCCCGCCGTCGCCGCCGTCGTCGCCGCCGTTCCGGGGGGGGCGACGAGGCCACCGTCACCGACGACCCGCCGAACACCGTCGTGCACGTCCGCGAGGTGCGCGAGCAGGCCCCCCGTCCCGTCGAGGACGAGGTGCAGGCCGTGCGCGGCTCCACCCGCCTGGAGGCCAAGAAGCAGCGCCGCCGGGAGGGCCGCGAGCAGGGCCGCCGCCGCCCGCCGGTGATCACCGAGGCCGAGTTCCTGGCCCGCCGCGAGTCGGTCAAGCGCGAGATGGTCGTCCGGCAGGAGGGCGACCGGACCCAGATCGCGGTGCTCGAGGACGACGTCCTGGTCGAGCACTACATCAACCGCGCCAGCCACCAGAGCTACGTCGGCAACGTGTACCTGGGCAAGGTCCAGAACGTCCTGCCGTCGATGGAGGCCGCGTTCGTCGACATCGGCAAGGGCCGCAACGCCGTGCTGTACGCGGGCGAGGTCAACTGGGACACCGCCGGGCTGGAGGGCCAGCCGCGGCGGATCGAGTCCGCGCTGAAGTCCGGCCAGTCGGTGCTGGTGCAGGTCACCAAGGACCCGCTCGGCCACAAGGGCGCCCGCCTGACCAGCCAGGTCTCGCTGCCCGGCCGCTACCTGGTCTACGTGCCGGACGGCTCGATGACCGGCATCAGCCGCAAGCTGCCGGACAAGGAGCGCAGCCGCCTCAAGCAGATCCTCAAGAAGGTCATGCCGGAGAACGCCGGTGTGATCGTCCGGACCGCCGCCGAGGGCGCGACGGAGGAGGAGCTGGCGCGCGACGTGTCCCGCCTGGCCGCCCAGTGGGAGCACATCCAGAAGCAGGTCAAGTCGGCGTCCGCGCCGTCCCTGCTGCACGGTGAGCCGGACCTCACGATCCGCGTCATCCGCGACATCTTCAACGAGGACTTCGGGAAGCTGGTCGTCCAGGGCGACGGCGCCTGGGACACCGTGTCGGAGTACGTCGGCTACGTCGCGCCGCACCTGGCCGACCGGGTCGAGAAGTGGACCGGCGACGGCGACGTCATGGGCGCGTTCCGGATCGACGAGCAGATCGCCAAGGCGCTGGACCGCAAGGTCTGGCTGCCGTCCGGCGGCTCGCTGGTCATCGACCGCACCGAGGCGATGACCGTGATCGACGTGAACACCGGCAAGTTCACCGGCCAGGGCGGGAACCTGGAGGAGACGGTCACCCGCAACAACCTGGAGGCCGCCGAGGAGATCGTCCGGCAGCTCCGGCTCCGCGACATCGGCGGCATCGTGGTGATCGACTTCATCGACATGGTGCTGGAGTCCAACCGGGACCTGGTGCTGCGCCGCCTGGTGGAGTGCCTGTCCCGGGACCGCACCAAGCACCAGGTCGCCGAGGTGACCTCGCTGGGCCTGGTCCAGATGACCCGCAAGCGCGTCGGCCAGGGCCTGCTCGAGGCGTTCTCCGAGACCTGCGAGAGCTGCAACGGGCGCGGCATCCACGTCCACCTGACCCCGGTCGAGCCGTCGAAGGCCGTGGAGAAGGGGGCGGCCAAGGAGACCGGCCGCCGCCGCAAGCGCAAGGGCGACGTCGAGCGCGCGGTCGAGGAGAAGCTCGCCAAGTCCACCAAGAAGGAGGACGAGGAGCCGCCGGCCCAGGCCGCCGTCGAGGCCGCCGAGGCCGCGGAGGAGACCGAGGGCACGTCCCCGGGCGCGCTCACCGACGAGGCGCCCGAGGCGTCTGCGGCTTCCTCGAACGGCCGCACCCGCCGCCGGACGCGCCGCGCGACCCGTCCGGCCTCGGCCCCGCCGGAGCCCGCGAACGCGGAGTGACCCGCGTCCGTCGAGTGAACCGCTAACGGGAGCGCCCCCGCCGTCCAGTTCCGGGCGGCGGGGGCGCCTTCGTTTTCCCCCTGGGGATTCGCCTGTGAGAGGAGCCTTGGCCCGTGGCCTCGGTACGGCATGAGATCGTGATCGACGCGTCGCCCGAGCAGGTGTGGGACGTCCTGCGCGACGTGGGCGCCGTGCACGAGCGGCTGCTGCCCGGACGCGTCGCGGACACCCGCGTCGAGGGCGACGAGCGCTTCCTGACCTTCCCGGACGGGCATGTGATCCGCGAGCTGATCCTCGCCGTCGACGACGAGGCCCGCCGCCTGGCCTACGCGGTCGTGGAGGGCGCGCGTCCCGCGGTCGACCGGCATCACGCGTCGTTCGAGGTCCGTCCCGAGGGGGAGCGCGCCGCCCGCCTGGTGTGGATCACCGACGTCCTGCCGCACGCCCTGGCGCCCGAGATCCGCGTCCGCACCGAGCGGGGCGTCGTGGAGATGAAGCGGGCGATCGAGGCCGCCGCACGGGCGACTCAGCCCCCCGTGGACGGTCCTCAGGCGGCGGTGGGACGGAACGTGCGCCGGTACGCCTGAGGCGGCACGCCGAGGGACGCCCGGAAGCGCTGGCGGAGGGCGGTCCCGGTGCCGAAGCCCGCGCGCCGGGCCACGGTGTCGACGGGGAGGTCGGTGGCCTCCAGGAGCCGCCGGGCGAGGTCCAGGCGCTGACCCGCGAGCCACTGACCAGGGCTGACGCCGGTCTCGGCGCGGAAGTTGCGGGTGAAGGTGCGGACGCTGAGGCCCGCGTGCGCCGCCAGGTCGGCGAGGGTGAGCGGGTCCCCGAGGCGTTCCAGCGCCCAGGCGCGGGTGGCGGCCAGCCCGCCCGGACGGTCCTCCGGGACGGGGCGGGGGATGTACTGCGCCTGCCCGCCGTCCCGCCACGGGGGCGTCACGCAGAGGCGCGCGACCTGGCCCGCCACCCCGCTGCCGTGGTCGCGCCGGACGAGGTGCAGGCACAGGTCGATCCCGGCGGTGACGCCCGCCGAGGTCAGCACGTCCCCGTCGTCCACGTACAGCACGTCCGGATCGACCCGGACGCCGGTGAACAGCCGCCGCAGCAGGTCGGCCTCGCCCCAGTGCGTGGTGGCGGGACGGCGGTCCAGGAGCCCGGCGGCGGCCAGCACGAACGCGCCGGTGCAGATCGCGACCAGGCGCGTCCCGGGCCGGACGGACGCGAGCGCCGCGCGCAGGTCGTCCGGCAGCGCCCCGCCGTTCCGCAGCGTGTCGAGCGCGTGCGAGGGCGGGATCACCACGGTGTCCGCCGAGGCCAGCAGGGACGCGTCGTGCTCCACGGTGATCGAGAAGTCCGCGTGCGCCCGGACCGGACGTCCGTCCAGGCTGCACGTGGCGATGTCGTAGAGCGGCTCGCCGGACGGCGCCAGCGCCGCGCCGAAGATCCGCGCCGGGATGCCGAGTTCGAACGGGACGACGCCGTCCAGGGCCAGGACCGCCACACGATGCATGGCCCGATTCTTTCGCAGCGCGTCCATCGGGCCACTCCCGGGTGGCTCGCTGGGCCGCAAATCTGGACCTGGTCAGATCACCGCAGGTCAGGAAGTGGCACATGGCAGAGAACACGATGCGCGCGGTCAGCCAGGACGAGCCGGGCGGCCCGGAGGTCCTGAAGATCGTCGAGACGGCGCGGCCGGAGCCGGGGGCGGGGGAGGTCCTGGTCCGGGTGCACGCGGCCGGGATCAACCCGGTCGACTGGAAGACCCGTTCCAGGGGCCGCCTCCACGACGGGACCCGGCCGCCGTTCACGCTCGGCTGGGACGTGTCCGGGGTGGTGGAGGCCGTCGGGTACGGCGTCGCGCTCTTCGCGCCGGGGGACGAGGTGTTCGGAATGCCCCGGTTCCCGGACCCCGCGGGGGCCTACGCGGAGTACGTGACCGCGCCCGCCCGGCACTTCGCGCGCAAGCCCGCGAAGCTCGATCACGTCCATGCCGCCGCGCTTCCGCTGGCCGCGCTCACCGCGTGGCAGGCGCTGGTGGACACCGCTGATGTCCGGCCTGGCGAGCGCGTCCTGATCCACGCCGCGGCGGGCGGGGTCGGGCACCTGGCCGTCCAGATCGCCAAGGCCCGGGGCGCGCACGTGATCGGCACGGCCAGCGCCGCCAAGCACGACTTCCTGCGCGACCTGGGCGCGGACGAACTGGTCGACTACCGCGAGTCCGACTTCGCCGAGGTCGTCCGGGACGTCGACGTCGTCCTGGAGACGATGGGCGGCGACTACCCGGCCCGCTCCCTGCGGACCCTGAGGCCGGGGACCGGACGGCTGGTCTCGATCCTCCCCCTGGACGCGTCGTGGCCCGCCGCCGAGGCCGAGGCCGAGGGCGTACGGGCCGGGTTCGTCCTGGTCGAGCCCGACCACCAGGGCCTCCGGGAGATCGCCGCCCTGGTCGACGACGGCCGCCTCCGGGCGCGGGTCCAGGACGTGTTCCCGCTGGAGAAGGCCGCGGAAGCCCACAGGTCGGGGGAGACCGGGCGCACCGCGGGTAAGATCGTCCTGTCGGTCCGCTGACGGTTCGGTCCGGTTGCGGTTCGCTCGGGTGGCGGTTCGGCCCGGTGACGGCCGGGGCGGACGATCTCCGTTCCTGACGGGAGCCGGGGCGTCCGGGCGGGCGATCCGCGCGGTTCGCCTTACCTCAGGGCGTCCGGTAACCTTGACAGACGGTGCGTGTCAGCGCGCCATCTCGACTTGCACTCGCGAGGCCGCGGCGACGCGACGGCGGTGCAGACACCCCGTCCGTACAGGCGGGGAGGAGCAGAGAGCGCCCATGGTCCCCGAGACCGTGCGGTGTGCCGTCCTCGGCTCCGGCCGGGGATAGGCCCTCGATCCCGGGGGCTGGTGAAGACCACGCGCGGGGCCGGTTCGCTCCGGAAGCGCGCGTTGAACGAAGGGTTTCCGCGTGTACGCGATTGTCCGCGCAGGCGGGCGGCAGGAGAAGGTCGCCGAGGGCGACGTCCTGACCGTCGACAAGCTCAACGCCGAGGTCGGCGCGACCGTGACGTTCCCGGCGCTGCTGGTCGTCGACGGCGCCAACGTCGTGAGCAAGCAGGCCGACCTGGCCTCCTACGAGGTCACCGCCGAGATCCTCGGCGCGGTCAAGGGCCCGAAGATCCACATCATGCACTACCGGAACAAGACCGGGTACAAGCGGCGGATGGGTCACCGTCAGCCGTACACCGAGGTCAAGATCACCGGTATCAAGGCCGGGAAGTAAGGGAGGCCCCGAATGGCACACAAGAAGGGCGCGTCGTCCAGCCGTAACGGCCGCGACTCCAACGCACAGCGTCTGGGTGTCAAGCGCTTCGGCGGCCAGCTGGTCAACGCCGGCGAGATCATCGTCCGTCAGCGCGGCACCCACTTCCACCCCGGCCCGGGCGTCGGCCGTGGCGGTGACGACACGCTGTTCGCGCTGGTCGCGGGCCACGTGCAGTTCCGCCGCTACCGTGGCCGCAACGCCGTGGCCATCGTCCCGCCGGCGGAGTAAGTCCGCCACGCAGCGACGTTAGAGAAGGGGCGGACCGATCTCGGTCCGCCCCTTTGCTTGTTTTCTTTCCCACCTGGAGGATTCGTGGCCGCCAACACCGGAGCCGGTGCGCAGTTCGTGGACCGGGTCGTGCTGCACGTGGTCGCCGGAAACGGCGGGCACGGGTGTGCCTCGGTCCACCGCGAGAAGTTCAAGCCGCTGGGCGGCCCCGACGGGGCCAACGGCGGCAACGGCGGTGACGTGATCCTCGAGGTGGACACCAACACCGCCAGCCTCCTCGACTACCACCGCCGCCCGCACCGCAAGGCCCCCAACGGCCGTCCGGGGCAGGGCGGCCACCGCACCGGCGCGAACGGCGACCCGACCGTGCTCTCGGTGCCCGACGGCACGGTCGTGAAGACGCGCGGCGGCGAGGTGCTGGCCGACCTGGTCGGCGAGGGCACCCGGTTCGTCGTCGCCCAGGGCGGACGCGGCGGCCTCGGCAACGCCGCGCTCGCGACCGCCAAGCGCAAGGCCCCCGGCTTCGCGCTGCTCGGCGAGCCCGGCGAGGAGCGCGAGGTCGTCCTGGAGCTGAAGAGCGTCGCGGACGTGGCGCTCGTCGGCTTCCCGAGCGCGGGCAAGTCGTCGCTGATCGCGGCGCTGTCGGCGGCCAAGCCGAAGATCGCCGACTACCCGTTCACCACCCTGATCCCGAACCTCGGCGTGGTCAGCGCGGGCGACACCACCTTCACCGTCGCCGACGTCCCCGGCCTGATCGAGGGCGCGAGCGAGGGCAGGGGCCTCGGCCTGGACTTCCTCCGGCACATCGAGCGGTCGTCCACGCTCGCGCACGTCCTGGACTGCGCGACCCTGGAGCCGGGCCGCGACCCGATCTCCGACTTCGAGGTCATCGAGAACGAGCTGCAGGCCTACGACCGGGTCCTCGGCGACCGTCCGCTGTCGGACCGCCCGCGCATCGTCGTGCTGAACAAGGTGGACGTCCCGGACGGCCGCGACCTCGCCGACATCGTCCGGCCCGAGTTCGAGAAGCGCGGGCTGAAGGTGTTCGAGGTGTCCGCCGCGACGCACGAGGGGCTGCGCGAGCTGTCGTTCGCGATGGCCGAGATGGTCCGCGAGTACCGGGCGAGCCTGCCGCCCGCCGAGCCGACGCGCCTGGTCATCCGCCCGGTTCCGGTCGGCGGGGACGTCGAGTACGAGGTCCGCCACGTCGGCGACAACACCTACCTGATCACCGGTGAGAAGCCCGTCCGCTGGCTGAAGCAGACCGACTTCGCCAACGAGGAGGCCGTCGGCTACCTCGCGGACCGGCTCGCCCGCCTCGGGGTGGAGGAGGAGCTCGCCAAGGCGGGCGCGTCCGCCGGGGCCACGGTCCTCATCGGCACCATGGAGGACGCGATCGTCTTCGACTGGGAGCCGGAGACCTCCGCCGCCGCGGTCGCCGAGTCCCCGCGCGGCACCGACCGGCGGTTCGACGCGGCCGCCGGGCACCGGCGCACCAACGTCGAGCGCCGCGCCGAGCTGGAGGAGAAGCGCGCCGCCCGCCGCGCGGGCCACACCGACGACGAGGACTGACCCCCGCGCGGAGCGGGCGACCCCCCCAGGAGGACTGGTGACCATCCGAAAGGCGATCGGCGACGCCCGGCGGATCGTGGTGAAGGCGGGGTCGTCCTCGCTGACGACGCCGCAGGGCACCATCGACGCCAACCGGATCGACGCGCTGGTGGACGTCCTGGCCGCGCGCCGCGCCGCCGGGACCGAGGTCGTGTTCGTGTCGTCCGGCGCGATCGCCGCCGGGCTCGGCCCGCTCGGGCTGGCCCGGCGCCCGCGCGACCTGGCCACCCAGCAGGCCGCCGCGTCCGTCGGGCAGGGCCTGCTGGTCGCCCGGTACACGGCGTCGTTCGCGCGGTACGGGCTGACGGTCGGGCAGGTGCTGCTGACGCCGGACGACATGATGCGCCGCTCGCACCACCGCAACGCGCAGCGCGCGGTCGGGCAGCTCCTCGCGCTCGGCATCGTCCCGATCGTGAACGAGAACGACACGGTCGCGACCGACGAGATCCGGTTCGGCGACAACGACCGGCTCGCGGCCCTGGTCGCCCATCTGACCAGGGCGGACGCCCTCGTCCTGCTCTCCGACGTCGACGCTCTCTACACCGGCGATCCGGCACGGCCCGGCGTCCGGCGGATCGACGAGGTGCGGTCGCCGGCCGACCTGGCCGGGATCGAGCTTGGCGGGTCCGGGCGCGTCGGGACGGGCGGCATGGTCACCAAGGTCGAGGCGGCGCGGATCGCGGGCGTCCCGGTCGTGCTGACCGACGCCGCGCGCGCCGCCGCCGCCCTCGCCGGGGAGCCGGTCGGCACCTACTTCCACCCGGGCGACGCGCCGCGCATGTCGTCCCGGAACCTGTGGCTCGCCCACGCGACGACCGGGCACGGCCGGGTCGTGCTGGACGCGGGCGCGATCGAGGCGATCGTGCAGCGCCGCAAGTCGCTGCTGCCCGCCGGGGTCACCGGCGTCCAGGGCGAGTTCGCGGCGGGCGACCCGGTCGACCTGGTCGGCACGGACGGCCTGGTCGTCGCGCGCGGCCTGGTCAACTACGACGCCGCCGAGATCCCCGAGCTGATGGGCCGCTCGACCCGCTGGCTGGCGCGCGAGCTGGGCCCGGAGTACGAACGCGAGGTCATCCACCGCGACCACCTGGTCGTCCTCGCCTGAGCAGCGCTCACATGTGCGGTCGATGGCCCGTCCGAACCGCGGAGAACCAGGAAAGGGGTTCGCTGATGAGCGAGCCGATCAACGAAGAGCGGGAAGCGTTCCTGCGCGTGGCCGAGTTCGGCCGGGCGGCGTCGGCGGAGCTGGCCCCGCTGCCGCGGGCGGCCAAGGACGCGGCGCTGCACGCGATCGCGGACGCGCTGGCCGACCGCGCCGACGAGATCGTCAAGGCGAACGCGGCCGACGTCGCGCGGGCGCGCGAGGCGGGCACGTCCGAGGCGATGGTCGACCGGCTGGCGCTGAGCCGCGAGCGCGTCGAGGCGGTCGCCGCGGCCGTCCGGAAGGTCGCCTCGCTGCCCGACCCGGTCGGCGAGACCGTGCGCGGGTACGTGCTGCCGAACGGCCTGTCGGTGCAGCAGGTCCGGGTGCCGCTGGGCGTCGTCGGGATCATCTACGAGGGCCGTCCGAACGTCACGGTCGACGCGGCGGCGCTGTGCCTGAAGAGCGGCAACGTGGCGCTGCTGCGCGGGTCGTCCTCGGCGTTCGAGTCGAACACCGCGCTCGTCGCGGTCATGCAGGACGCGCTGCGCGGAACGGCCGTGCCGGAGGACGCCGTCCAGCTGGTGCCGGGCACCTCGCGCGAGTCGGTGAAGCACCTGATGCGGGCGCGGGGCCTGGTGGACGTGCTGATCCCGCGCGGCGGCGCGTCCCTGATCAGTTCGGTCGTGCAGGAGTCGACCGTCCCGGTGATCGAGACCGGCGTCGGCAACTGCTCGGTCTACGTGGACGAGGCCGCCGACCTGGACATGGCGCTGGCGATCCTGGTGAACGCCAAGACGCAGCGTCCGTCGGTGTGCAACGCGGCCGAGACGGTCCTCATCCACGCGAACGTGGCGGACAGGTTCCTGCCGCGCGCGCTGGCCGCGCTGAAGGAGAAGGGCGTGACCGTCCACGGGGACGCGCTGGTCCGCGCCTACTCGCCGGACGTCGTCGCCGCCACCGACGACGACTGGTACGCCGAGTACCTGTCGCTCGACATCGCCGCCCGGGTCGTCCCGTCCCTGGACGAGGCCGTCGCGCACATCCGGAAGTTCGGGTCCGGGCACACCGAGGCGATCATCACGGACTCGCAGCCTGCAGCGAAGCGGTTCGTCGCGCTCGTCGACTCGGCCGCGGTGATGGTGAACGCCTCGACCCGCTTCACCGACGGCGAGGAGTTCGGCTTCGGCGCGGAGATCGGCATCTCGACGCAGAAGCTGCACGCGCGCGGCCCGATGGGGCTGCCGGAGCTGACGTCCACCAAGTACGTCGTCACTGGTGAGGGACACACCCGGGGCTGACTCCGATCGCCGTGCGCGGCGAGGCCGGAAGCGAGCGCCGCGTCCCCCGCCGGGGCGCGGCGCTTCGCTTCGTGCGTGGAATGTGACAGATTTACCCTTGATGTAACTGTGCACTGTGTGGTCTATTCACTCTCGTGAATCGTGCTTCGTCCCGGACGGCGGGCGTCACCCGCCGCAGCGTCCTGCTGGGAGCGGGGGCCGCGGGTCTCGCGGTCTCCGGCCTGGCCGCCTTCCCCGCCCGTCCCGGCTTCGCCGCGCCCCCGCTCCGCGGCTCCGCCGCAGGGACGACCCTGGACCGGACGCTCGTCCTCGGTCGTCCCGGGACGGGCGGTTACCGGAAGATCGTCGCCGGTCCCGGGGAACCCCACGTCCTGCGCCGCGACCTCGGGGGGACGGCCGCCGCGAAACGCGCCGCGACCCGCCGCGGCCTGCTGGCGTTCGGGCAGCTCACCGACGTGCACATCGTGGACGCGCAGTCCCCGGGCCGGGTCGAGTTCCTGGACCGGATCAAGGACCTGGTGAGCGCGATCCCGACCGAGGGCGCCTACCGTCCGCAGGAGATCCTCACCACGCACGTCGCCGAGGCGATGGTCCGCGCGATGAACCGGGTCGGGCACGGCCCGGCGACCGGCCTCGGCCTCGCGTTCACCATCAACACCGGCGACGCCGCCGACAACACCCAGTACAACGAGCTGCGCTGGATCATCGACCTGCTCGACGGCCGCGCCATCACCCCCGACTCCGGCGACCTGCGCCGCTACGAGGGCGTGATGGACGGCGTCGGCTACAGCACCGCCTACTGGCACCCGGACGGCCCGCCGCCCGGCCACGCCACCGACCAGGCCCTCGCCAAGCACGGCTTCCCGCGCGTCCCCGGCCTGCTCGACGCGGCCCGCCGCCCCTTCAAGGCGACCGGCCTGCGCACCCCGTGGCTCGCCGCGTTCGGCAACCACGACGGGCTCATGCAGGGCAACCTCCCGCCGAACCCGCTGCTCGCGGCCCTCGCGACCGGCGGGACGAAGATCGTCGCGCCCGCCGACGCGGCCCAGGCCGACAAGCTGGCGCGGATTCTGCAGACGGGCAACACCGCCGAGTTCGCGCGTCTCGCGGCGCAGTCCAACGGCGGGTTGTTCCGGCAGGTCACGGCCGACCCGAAGCGTCGCGTCCTGTCGCGGGCCGAGGTCGTCCGGGAGCACTTCAACACCTCGCCGGGGCTGCGCGGCCACGGGTTCACCGCCGAGAACCTGCTCAAGGGCACCGCGTACTACGGCTTCGACCAGGGGATCGTCCGCGGGCTCGTCCTGGACACGGTCAACCCGAACGGCTACTCGGAGGGCTCGCTCGACAAGACGCAGCTCGCCTGGCTGGAGGCGCAGCTCAAGGCCGGTAGCCGGACGTACTACGACACCGCGGGCAAGAAGGTCACGCACAACGTCAAGGACCGGCTGTTCGTCCTGTTCAGCCACCACACGATCGCGTCCCTGAAGAACTCCCTCGGCGGCGGACGCGTCCTGGGCGACGAGGTCAAGGCGCTGCTGCTGCGCTACCCGAACGTCGTCCTGTGGGTGAACGGCCACACGCACGTCAACCAGGTCACCCCGCACGCGCGGCAGGGCGGCGGCGGGTTCTGGGAGGTCAACACGGCCGCCCACATCGACTACCCGCAGCAGTCCCGGATCCTGGAGATCGCCGACAACCGCGACGGCACCCTCTCGGTCTTCGCGACCGTCCTGGACACCGCGGGCCCGGAGACCCACGCGAGCCTCGGCGACCCGGTCTCGCTGGCGTCCCTGTCGCGTGAGCTCTCCGGCAACGACTGGCAGGACGACCCGCAGCACCGCCGCGGCAAGACCGAGGACCGCAACGTCGAGCTCCTCGTCCCCGCGCCCTTCTAACGAGCCTTCCGGCGCGCTCTTCCAGGGAGTGCGTGCGAACCCCGGGTAGCCGAT
Organism: Actinomadura oligospora ATCC 43269; assembly: GCF_000518265.1. Classification (GTDB taxonomy): domain Bacteria; phylum Actinomycetota; class Actinomycetes; order Streptosporangiales; family Streptosporangiaceae; genus Spirillospora; species Spirillospora oligospora. The sequence goes on from NZ_KI912410.1 coordinate 1,127,837, forward strand.
TATGGCCACCCGGGGTTCTTGTCACTGGACGTGTTCGCTCGCATCCTTGGCGTGGTCATGTGTCTCACCCGTCACGGAAGGCGGACCATGCCTCACCTGCCTCACCTGCGTCAGCGGCCCCTGCGCCATCGACTCGCCTGGCTGTTCGCGGCCCTCGCCCTGCTCGCCGGGCCGGTCGCCGCGTCCCCGGCGTCCGCCGCCGGACCCGGCCCGGCGTCCGCGGCCGAGACCGGCCCGGTGTCCGCGTCGGTTCCCCTCCAGCCCCTGGGGCCGGTCAGCGCGTGCTCGGCCGACGACTACGACAACGACGCGCGCCTCGGCCCGGCCGTCCTGCCCGACCGCGGCGTGGTCGGACGCGAACTGGTCGGCTACCAGCGCTTCGGCGGGATGACCGAGGCGGGCTTCCTGAAGCAGTACTGGGACTCCGCGGCCAACGGCTGGCGCTACCCGCCCGCCGACGGCTTCCTCATCGGCCGGGACGGCAAGCCGGTCAAACACGCCTACCGCCTGCGCGTGAACCTGCGCGTCGACCGCTTCGGCAGCGAGTACGGCGGCTTCCTCGCGCCCTACGGCACCCGCTACGCGAAGCGTTCCATCCCGCCGCAGAGCCTGGACAACGCGCAGAACCCGGCGGGCTGCAACTGGCGCGCCTACCGCGTCCTGCGCGCCTTCGAGGTGCAGTCGGGCCCGATCGCCCCGGCCTTCGCCCAGCCCGGCCACGGCGTCCAGTACATGCTGGACGGCGCCCTCGTCCCCGGCGCCCCGTCCCGCCTGAACGTCCTGTGGCTGGTCGACAACGGCTACCTCGCCCGCCTGAACTGACCCGGGAGGGAACGACGGCCGGACGCGCGATGGCGTCCGGCCGTCGCCGTGCTCAGAGCCCGCGCATCATCAGCAGCGCGTAGGCGGCCACGCTCGCGTCGTCGGTGATCTCCCCGCGCAGGACCATGTCCTGGAACTGGGTGCGGGAGAAGAACCCCTGCCGCATGTCCTGCTCCTCGAGCTCCCGTTCGTGCGGGCCCTGCTCGAGCTCGGTCGCCGCGAACACGTTGAACCCGTTGGTCGACGCCCCCACCGACGCGTGCAGGAACCCGAGGTGCCGCATCTTCCCGGCCCGCAGCCCCGTCTCCTGGACGAGCTCGGCCCGCGCCAGCTCCTCCGGATCCCCCTCGGCCCGGTTCGGGAACGACCCCTGCGGAAAGTTCCAGCACCGCCGCCCGACCGGGTACCGGAACTCCTCCACCATCACGAACCCGTCGTCCTGCATGGGGATGACCAGGGCGAAGTCCGGCCGGTCGACGACCCCGTAGATCCCCCGCGACCCGTCCGGCCGCTCGACCTCGTCCTCCCGGAGGAGGAACCAGGGGTTCTCGTACACGACCCGGCTGCTCACCTGCCTGATGCTGCTCATGGCCCTCATCATCCCGGACCCGCCACGACCGCCGGCGCCACCCGCCGGAGGGGTGCGAATGGGGCGTCCGCTTCGACGGAAGTACGTGCCAAGTGATCGCTCCGGTTTGGGGCGGAGGTGACTCATCGGTGGAATGGAATGAACATGACATTGTCGAGATTCGTGGGGCATATGTGGGGCGTCCGCGGAGTGGTGGTCGGAGTGGCCGCCGCGACCGTGATTTCGGCGCTTCCCGCCGCCGCCGTCGCGGGGCCGGGCGGGCCGCCGTCCGGAGCGCACACCGGGAGGCCCGCGCCGGGAAGGGCGGCGCAGCTCGAGGAGTTCGTCCGGGAGACCTTCAGGGGGGCCACCGCCGACCCGCGGTTCCACGCCTACGGGGCCGCCTGCCTGACCGGCGCGCCACGGACCTCGCCGCCGCCGGGGATCCACCATCCGCTCGGCGGCTGCTCCGACTACGTCGGGGCGGGGGTGCCGCCGGGGAACGCCGCGCCGCACGGGTACCTGCAGCTGACCGATGCCGCGAACGACCGCGAGGGGTCGGTGCTGTTCGACACGCCGATCCCGTCCAAGGACGGCCTGCGGGTCACCTTCGAGCAGTGGCAGTACGCCACGACCACCGTGCGTCCCGCGGACGGCATCTCGTTCTTCCTCACCGACGGAACGTACGACCTGTCCAACCCGGGCCCGTTCGGCGGCAGCCTCGGCTACGCGCAGAAGTGGCCGGACGACGACCCGGGCCAGACGTTCCTGCCCGGTGTCGGGCACGGATACGTGGGCGTCGGCCTCGACGTCCTCGGCAACTACTTCGGCGACTGGGAGCATCGCGGCAACGGCTGTCCTGAGCGGTCGCCCGCGGGCACCAGCATCCGCGTCCCGGCTCCGGGTGCGAACATGGTGACGGTGCGCGGGCCGGGCAACGGCACCGAGGGGTACTGCTGGCTGGACGCCACGACGACCAACAGGAGCACCACGCCGCCGTGGCCGTCCACGCTGCCCGGGGAGTTGCAGGGGCCGACCACGTCCCTGCCCCCCGGCGTCTCACCCCAGGAGGCCGAGGCCCTCCTCGAGCCGAGCAAGCGGACCGTCCGCGTCGAGGTCACACCGGCGCCCGACCCGAAGATGTCGGTCGACATCGACTTCAACGACGGCGACGGGTTCCAGCGGGTCCTCGACTTCGACGCGCCCACGCCGGTGCCGGAGAGCTACCGGTTCGGCTTCGGCGCGTCCACGGGCCTGTGGACCGACGTCCACCTGATCCGGAACCTGCTCGTGGAGACGCAGCGTCCGCCGGTGCCGCCTCCGCCTCCGCCCCCGCCGCCGCCCCCGCCGCCGCCTGTGCACCACCCACAGCTGGTCCTGTCGAAGGACGCCGAGCCGTACGCGGTCCGGCCCGGGCAGCGCATCCACTACACGATCACCGCGCGCAACGTCGGACGCGGCGACTTCACCTCGGAGGATCCGGCGCACTTCACCGACGACCTGCGAAGACTCCTGCGCTACGCGAGGTACGACCATGACGCGAGAGCCAGTCACGGGGACGTGGACCTCCGCGACGGCGTCCTGCACTGGCGCGGACCGCTCCGCGCCGGACACAGGGCGACCATCAGGTTCAGCGTGACCGTCAAGCGAAGTACCAGAGGCGGAACGCGCGTCCGCAACAGGGTCGTCTCGGCCCTGCAGCCGCACTGCCGCAGCGAGTGCAAGACCGTCACGCCCGTCCTGCCGCGCGGCCCCATGAAGTAAGGGACGCGACGACCCGCGGTAAGGGAGGTCGCGACCTGCGGTAAGGCGGGGCGGACGCCGGGCCTACGATCACGACGTGATGATCGACATCCCGGCGGGCACGGTGACCCTGTCCGACCGCCGGACGAGCCGCCGCTGGCAGGTCGGACTGGACGCCTTCCGGATCGCCGCGCTGCCCGTGACCCAGGAGCTGTACGCCCGGGTCACGGGCAGCCGTCCGTCCGCCGCGCCGGGGGACCTGCTGCCCGTCGAGAACGTCTCCTGGTGGGACACGATCCACTTCTGCAACTCCCTGTCCGAACAGGACGGCCTCCTGCCCGCCTACCGCGTCCACGGCGACGAGGTCGAATGGGACCGGTCCGCTGGCGGATACCGGCTCCCCACCGAGGCCGAATGGGAGTACGCCTGCCGCGCGGGCACGAGCGGCCCCCACTACGCTCCGCTGGACGACATCGCCTGGTACCGGGAGAACTCCGGCGAACGTCCCCACGAGGTCGGCACCAAGCAGCCCAACGCCTGGGGCCTGCACGACATGCTCGGCAACGTCTGGAACTGGTGCTGGGACCTTTACGACCCCGAGGTGTACGGCGCCTACCGCGTCCTGCGCGGCGGCGGATGGTTCGACGAGCACTGGAGCTGCCGTGCGTCCGCCCGCCGCCGCAGTCACCCCACCTACCGCGTCGACGACGTCGGCTTCCGCGTCGCCCGCTCAGGCGCGTGATCAGAAGGTCTTGCTGGTCGTCGTCAGGTAGGGGCCCTGAGCGGGCAGGTACAGCCGGAAGTAGTAGCCCTTCCCCAGCTTGAGGCCGCTGAAGTAGACGAGGCCGTTCTTGCCCGTGGTGGTGGTCCGGTACCAGTGCCAGGTCTTGGTGCCCGCGCGCCGGTAGTACAGCCCGACCTTGAGGCCCTTCATCGTGGAGAACGAGTGCTGGCCGTCGTACCAGTCCTGGAGGCGGCCGTTCACCTGGGTGCCACGCCTCGACCGTGAGGCGGAGACGGTCTCGAAGTGGCCCTGGTCGGTGGTGGTATGGACCACGTTTCCGCTGGTGCTGGGCAGGTTCGCCTCGTCGCGGACGACGCGGGCCTGCCAGTCGGCCGTGCCGAGCAGACCGTAGACCGGGATCGAGAAGTTCCCGAAGTCGTCGGTCTGCATCCCGCCGTAGGAGTGCCAGGTCGTCGAGCCCTTCGCCCGGTAGTACAGAGCCACGATGGGGGACTGCGCGGGGCCGCCCCAGTGCGAGCCGTGGCCCCACTGCACCCGTCCGGTGGCGTAGGCCTCGTGATGGGCCTCGGTCTTGGACGGCATTACGAACGCGACGAACCGGGTGTCGTCGTACGCCTGGACGATCCGCCCGTCGGAACCGTCCGACGAGTAGTAGGCATGGGAACCGGCCACGGGCTGGGCCTTCCACACGTCCGGTGCGGTGACCGTGGCCGGGATGCTGAAGCGCCCGTCGTCGCCGGTCATGCCGCGCTGGGGCGCGCTGGGAGTGAGGCTGATCGGGACGTGGGGGAGCGGCTTCCAGACGCCGTCCAGAAGGATCTGCGCCACGCCGGAGAAGGTGACCGTGGTGCCCGCGCGCACCGACGACGGCGTCGGGTCGAGCAGGACGCGGGTTCCCGCGCGATCGGCCCTTTCCGACGCGATCGTGCCCCGGGACGACTGGTGGCCGTCGTCCCCGGCGAACGCGGCGGTCAGCGTGCCGCCGGACGGCAGGTCCACGGTCGCGGAGAACGTGCCGTCCGCGCCCGTCCTGGCGGCGCCGACCGTCGTGCCGTTGAGCCGCACGTCGACGGACGCGCCGCCGAGGGGCTGCCACTCGCGCTGGACGAGCTGCCGCAGCAGGCCCCGGACGGTGACCGTCCGGTGCTCGTAGCTGACGGTCGTGCTGGACGTGGACAGGTCCGTGAACTGGGTGCCGACCGTGGTGGCGGCGTACGCGGCGGGCTGGAGGGGGAGGGACGCGGCGACCGTGACGGCGGTCGCGGCGAGGGAGAACAGAGCGGAACGGCGCACCGAACCTCGACCTTTCTCGATAAGGAGGAGCCGATCGTACGCCCGTGATGATCAAGCGGGAGGGCGGGGTCCGCCTTCGGCCGCGGACGCCGCGCGGACGGCCAGTTCACGCAGGTGGTCGGCCAGTTCGGGAGGAGAGTGCACCTCGAAACGGCAGCCGAGCATCAGCAGCCGGTTCGCGAGCCACGGGACGGTGTCGGCCCGCCCGCGCAGGCGGCAGGTGGACGCGTCGACCGGCGTGATCTCGTCCGGGTCGGCGCGCAGCGCCCGGACGGCTTCAGCGGCGGGCATGTGCAGCGTCGCGTCCACCTCGTGGGTCGGGATGACCGAGTACAGCTTGCCCAGGACGAACGAGGCCGCGTCCCCGCCCGGGACGTCCCGTGCCGTGCCGCGCTGCCCGGTCCGGGCGGGCTCGGAGATCCGGTCGACGCGGAACACCCGCCAGTCGTCCCGTCCGTCGTCGTAGGCCAGCAGGTACCAGCGCCGCCGCACAGGGACGAGCCGGTGCGGCTCCACGACGCGCCGCTCGTCCCGGAACAGGAAGCGCAGCCGTTCCCCGGCCGCCACGGCTCCGGCGATCACCGCCAGGACGTCCGGGTCGACGCTGGGCGCGTCCGGCTCGGGGAGTGGCGCGTCGACCGCGTCGCCGAGCGCCGACACCCGGTGCCGCAGCCGGGACGGCAGGACCTGCTCCAGCTTCGCGAGCGCCCGGACGGCGGCGGGCCCGATGCCCTCGACCGGCTGCCCGCCGACCGTCCGCAGGCTCACCGCGACGGCGACGGCCTCCTCGTCGTCCAGCAGCAGCGGCGGCATCGCGGTGCCCGCGACCAGCCGGTATCCGCCGTCCGGGCCCATCGTGGTCTCGACCGGGTACCCGAGGTCGCGCAGCCGCTCGACATCCCGCCGGACGGTCCGCGTCGTGACGTCCAGCCGCCCGGCCAGCTCGGTCGCCGACCATCGCCGCGGCGTCTGGAGGTGCGACAGCAGTCTGAGCAGACGCGACGAGGTCTCGGCCATACCGCCCGGATCCTACTCGTCCAGAACAGCTCAACCCGGGCGACCACCTCCGCCACCTGCCCAGACGCCGCCCGTTGCGCTGACCGCCTCCGGAAACCACGAAGACGGCCGCCGCACAGCGACGACCGTCTCCCCGAAGGGGTCAGTCGGACGAGGAGCCCCCGCCGTTCGCGCGCCGTCCGATCCGGTCGAACAGGCCGCCCGCGGCGTTCGCCGCCGCGTCCGCGATGTCGCGGACCTTCCCCACGAACGGGTCGGCGCTGGACTCCCAGGACTCGCGGTACGCCCGGGCCGCGTTCTTGACCTCGTCGCTGATCGAGGCGCTGGAGTCGTCGTCGCGGCGCGGGTAGTTCCCGGCCAGGATGCTCTGGTACTCGCCCTCGCGCGCCCACTTGTCGACCTCGGCGAACCGGATCACCGAGTACGGGTGCGACTGGTTCAGCAGGTTCAGGAACTTCAGGAACCCGTCCCGGACGTCCCCGGCCGCGTCGTACTCGCGCGCCTGCGCGAGGAACGCCTCGGCGTTCATCTCCGACAGCCGGGTGCCGCCCGCCAGCTTCATCATGACGCGCTTGGCGGCCTCGAGGTCCTGCCCGCAGAGCAGGCCGGCGCGGTCGGCCGACAGCTCGGCCTTCCGGAACCACTCGCGCAGCCCCATGATGATCGCCGCGATCCCGATGTTGCCGAGCGGCAGCCACGCCAGCCGCGACCCGAGCTGCATGAGGATCATCATCATCGTCTGGTAGACCGCGTGGCCGGACAGGATGTGCCCGACCTCGTGCGCGATGACGAACCGCAGCTCCTCGTCGTCGTGCAGGTCGAGCAGCCCGGTCGTCACGACGATGAACGGGTGGTCGGAGCCGATCGCCATCGCGTTGGCGCGCGGGTCCTGCATGACGTAGATCTCGGGGACCTCGGGCAGGTCCAGGATGTAGGCGGCGTCGCGGACCATGTCGTGCAGGTTCCGGAACTGGTCCTCACCGGCGCGGACGGCCCCGCCGAGGAAGGTCAGCCGGATGGCCCGCTCGTTGAAGAGCCCCGACATCTTCCGCAGGACGACGTCGAACCCCGTGAGCGAGCGCAGCGCCACCAGCGCCGAGCGGTCAGCGGGGTGTTCGTAGGCCCGGGAGCTGATCCCCGGGAAGCGCGTTCGGGCTCGGTCCGGTGTGTTGGTCGTCATGTCCGGCATGGTAAGTCCGACGAACGCGGAGAACCCGAGGTTCCCGGACCGCGCGTCCGGCACCGGCCCCGCCTTCCGGGGCCGCCACCCTGGCCTTCCTCATCCGACAGGGATCCCGACCACGAGTGGACGTCTGGACTTACCGAACGATCGGTCAATAAAGTCGTGCGCCCGGAGCGTGTGACGCGCTTCACTTCACAATGGACGACACCGGACGAGAACGACGCCCGGACGAGGAGGCGCGGATGTTCGACCCCAAGGCCGAGGCGATGTCCGTCGATGAGCGGGCCGCCCTGCAGCGGCACCGCGTGTGGGGGATGATCGACCGGCTGCTCGCGGCGGACGGCCCCCAGGGGCGGCGGCTCCGCGAGGCGGGGGTCGACGGCGGCGCGGACGTCCACCTGGACGACCTGCCCCGCCTGCCCTTCACCACCAAGCAGCAGCTCTGGGACGCCTACCCGTTCGGCATGGTCGCCGTCCCGCAGGACCAGGTCGCCGCCGTGCACGGGTCGTCCGGCACGAAGGGCCGTCCGACGCTCGTCGCCTACACCCGCGCGGACCTGGACCTCTGGGCCTCCATGTGCGCGCGGTCGCTGGCCTGCGCCGGGGCCGACGCGGGCAGCGTCGTCCACAACGCCTACGGCTACGGGCTGTTCACCGGCGGCATGGGCATCCACCAGGGCGCGGTGAAGTTCGGCGCGACCGTCGTCCCCATGTCGGGCGGCATGACCGACCGCCAGGTCCGGATGATCGCCGACCTGCGTCCGGACATCCTGACCTGCACGCCCGCGTACGCGCTCCGGCTCGGCGAGGCCGCCGCCGAGGCCGGCGCCGACGTGTCGTCCCTCAGGGCCGGGATCTTCGGCGCGGAACCCTGGTCGGAGGAGCTGCGCACCGCAATCCAGGCCGTCCTGCCGCTGAAGGCGCTCGACATCTACGGCCTGTCCGAGATCATCGGCCCCGGCGTCGCGACCGAGTGCCTGGAGCAGAACGGCCTGCACGTCAACGAGGACCACTTCATCGTCGAGGCCGTCGACCCCGCGACCGGCGAGCCCGTCCCGGAGGGCACTCCCGGCGAGCTGGTCTTCACCACGCCGACCAAGCAGGCCCTGCCGCTCGTGCGCTACCGGACGGGCGACGTGGCGTCCCTCACCCGCGGCGACTGCGACTGCGGCCGGACCCTCGTGCGCATGAGCAAGGTCATGGGCCGCGCGGACGACATGCTCGTCGTCCGCGGCGTGAACGTGTACCCGAGCGAGATCGAACGCGTCCTGCTCGGTTCCGGCCTGGTCGCCCCGCACTACCAGATCGTCGTGGACCGCCGCGAGGAGGCCGCCGTCCGCCTCGTCGTCGCCTGCGAGGCGCTCACCGGGGACGACCCGTCCGCCGAACTCGCCCACCTCCTGCGCGAGGGCCTCGGCCTGCACGCGGACGTCGCCGTCCTGCCCGCCGGGGACGTGCCGCGCGTCGAGGTGGGCAAGGCCGTCCGGGTCGTCCACTGGACGGAGGGCGCCCCACCCCTCCCCGGCCTCGCCGACCAGGCCGTCCCGCCGTCGAGCTGATCCGCCCGCCCGACCGCCCGAGGACCCGCCGCCCGAGCGCCTCGCTCCGCTGGCTATTCTCGTCGGCATGACGCAAAAGCGGCGTTTGGGGATCATGGGCGGCACGTTCGACCCGATCCACCACGGCCACCTGGTGGCGGCGAGCGAGGTGGCGCACTTCTTCGCGCTGGACGAGGTGATCTTCGTCCCCACCGGGCTCTCGTCGCACAAGCCCGACCAGAAGGTCACCCCGGCCGAGGACCGCTACCTGATGGCGGTGATCGCCACCGCGTCCAACCCGCGGTTCTCGGTCAGCCGCATCGACATCGACCGGTCCGGCCCCACCTACACGGTGGACACCCTCCGCGACATGCACGGCATCCACGGCGACGACAACGAGTTCTTCTTCATCACCGGCGCGGACGCGCTGGCCAAGATGCTCGACTGGCACGACACCGAGGAGCTGTTCGAGCTCGCCCACTTCGTCGGCGTCACCCGCCCCGGGCACCGGCTCACCGACCCGGGCCTCCCGGACGGCCGCGTCAGCCTGGTGGAGGTCCCGGCCCTCGCGATCTCCTCCACCGAGTGCCGCGACCGCGTCCGCGCGGGCGAGCCGATCTGGTACCTCGTCCCGGACGGCATCGTCCAGTACATCAACAAACGCAACCTCTACCGCGACTGATCAGCACCCCACCTGATCAGCACCCGACCTGATCACCCACGTGATCACCCCACCTGATCACCGCCTGACCGCCTCCGCCGCCGGGCCCGCGCCGCCGCGTCCGGAAAAGCGGTGGCGGACGCCCCATACCCTGGAAGGCGAAGACCGTCGCGGGCCGTCCCGGCCCGTGCGCGGGGATACGACGACACCGGGGGAGCCGGCCACCGCCGTGAGAGGCTGGTGGCGGACACCACCCCCACAGGGAGGATCACGAGCGCACCGTGACCGCATCCGACAGGGCCGCCGAGCTGGTCCGGATCGCCGCCGAGGCGGCGGGCGACAAGCTGGCCGACGAAATCATTGCCTACGACGTGAGCGAGCAGCTCGTCATCACCGACGCGTTCGTGCTGTGCTCCGCCCCCAACGACCGGCAGGTCCGCTCGATCGTGGACGAGGTGGAGAAGCGCCTGCGCGAGGAGGCCGGGGCCAAGCCCGTCCGCCGCGAGGGCGAGCGGGAGGGCCGCTGGGTCCTGCTCGACTACGCCGACGTGATCGTGCACGTCCAGCACGAGGAGGAGCGCGTCTTCTACGCCCTCGAACGGCTGTGGAAGGACTGCCCGACCATCGAGCTCCCCGAGGACGTCAACGCGCACATGGCGCAGCGCGCCCGGTCGGCGGTCCCCGGTGAGTGACCCCTCCGCCACGGCGAACGCGGGGGAGACGCCGGTCGCGCGCGGTGAGCCGGGACGCCGCCGTCTCGTCCTGTGGCGGCACGGGCAGACGTCCTGGAACGTCGAGCGGCGCTTCCAGGGCAAGACCGACGTCCCCCTGGACGAGACGGGCCTCGAGCAGGCGCGCCGGGCGGCCCGGCTGCTCGCCGCGCTCCAGCCCACCGCGATCGTCTCGTCCACCCTCGTGCGCGCGCGCGACACCGCGCAGAGCCTCGCCGACCTGACCGGCCTGCCGGTCGGCCCCGACCAGGAGCTGATCGAGCGGGACGGCGGCGAGTGGGAGGGCCTCAGCGACCGGGAGATCGCCGAGCGGTACCCGGAGCAGCGCGTCCGCTGGGAGCCGCCGGGCGGTGAGACCAGCCCGCAGGTCGCCAAGCGCGTCGGCACCGCCCTGGAGCGGCACGCCGCCGCCCTCGGGCCCGACGGCGTCCTGGTCGTCGCCTCGCACGGTGCCGCCCTGCGCCTCGGCATCGCGCACATGCTCGGCCTTCCCGAGGAGGTGTGGAACCGTCTCGGTGGCCTCTCCAACTGCTGCTGGTCCGTCCTCACCGAGATGCGGGACGGCGGCTGGCGGCTCGCCGAGCACAACGCGGGCACCCTGCCGGAGCCCGTCATGAGCGACGACCGCGCCGGCGACGACCGGGCCTGACCCGGGCCGACCGCCTATTCGATTCGTCTGAACGCCGCCGGTCCTATATGCTGGCGGAGCGCTGCGGGGATGTACGTCCATCGCAGTCGCACGGGGCTATGGCGCAGTTGGTAGCGCGCCTCCATGGCATGGAGGAGGTCTGGGGTTCGAATCCCCATAGCTCCACAACACCGAAAGAGCGGCGAGCCTGAGCTCGCCGCTCTTTCGCTTTTCCGGCCGGGCGCCCAGGCCCGCAGGTGATCAGTTTCAAAACGGACACTCTTGCACTTGAATGGACAGATCACTCCGGCGGTGGTGGTTTCCTTACCGACCATGGGACGACACCGCAGGGGAGCACGGCGCGAGGTCACCGTCGCCGACCTGATCGACGCGCTGCGCCGGTACCCGGCCGACATGGAGGTGCGGCTCGCCACGCAGCCGCGCATGCCCCAGGAGCACACCCTCGGCGCTATCACCGAGGCGGACGGCCTGGTGTGGATCGGCGAAGGCCGCCAGGAGGGCTACGCCCCCGACCAGGTCGCCGAACGCCTCGGCTGGCGCTGACCCACCCCGGGACGGCCTCCGCCGCCGGGATTCGGGATGGTCCGAACCGGTTCCGCCATGCACTAAGCTTTTCTCTGCGGGTCGCCACGGAGACACCTCCGGGAAACGGCTTGATGCGGGGCTATGGCGCAGTTGGTAGCGCGCCTCCATGGCATGGAGGAGGTCTGGGGTTCGAATCCCCATAGCTCCACAGTGAGGACGAGAGGGGCCGGTGGAGACACCGGCCCCTCTCGCGTTTCGTCCAGCGGGAAGCGCCGTCAGTAGCGTAGGACCGCTCCGACGCCCAGCTCGGCCTGCGGCGTGATCGCCGGGATGATCGTGAGATCGCCGTCCGTCGCCGCCACCGCGCGGATCAGGGCGGCGTCGGCTCGCTCCTCGGCGGGCTCGGCCACGCCGAGCTCCCGGAGCCGCTCGGGCGTCGCCGCGATCTCGTGCGGACGCGGCCCGACCCACAGCCGGGTCGGCGCGGCCGGGTCCTCGTCGAGCAGCAGCGACTCGACGCGTCCGCCGAACGCGGCCTCGGCCGTCGCGGGCAGCCCGGTCACGGCGCGGCGGCCGGCCGCCAGCTCCCGCTCGAACCGCTCGGCCACCCGCATGATCCGCTCGGCGCGCTTCAGCTCCAGGATCCGCCCGACCTCGGCGTCCATCGCGGCCCCGTCCGGGCCCCGGTCGGTCTCGACGGTGTGCGTGAGCAGGTTCTCGCCCAGCTCCTCCATCACGGCGGAGCGGGCGTGCGGGTCCCCGGCGAGGATGACGAGCTCGGCCCCGTGGCGCCGCGCCACGGCCTCGATCCTGCGTCCGACCTTGCGGGCGTTGGCCTTCCACGCCTCCTCGGCGGCCCGCTGGAAGCGGGACTGGTTCCAGTCGCCGCCCTTCGGCTTGCGGAGGGGGAAGTCCTCGTCGCCGGGGACGTCGATCGTCCGGGGCGGGGCGTCCGGCGAGGCGTCGGAGGTCGCGCAGGTGATCGTCCCGCCGCGCCGGTCGACCCTCACGATCAGGTACGGGAACCGCTCGCCCAGCTCGGCCAGTAGCGGCAGGACGTGCGGGAGCGGGGCGCAGCGGGCGTGCTCGGCGCGCGGCGGACGGTTCATCCGCCGGACGTAGCCGACCTTCCCGCCCGCGGCGAACGCGACCAGCCCCTCGGAGCGGCGGTCGCGGAGGTCCTCCTCGACGACGGCCTCCAGGGCGCGCAGGTCCCCCTCGGGGGCGCCCTGCGCGGCCAGCTCCCCGCGCCGCGCGCGCCAGCGCAGCTCGGCGGCCTTGGCCGCGTCCTCGGTGGTGCGGGTCAGGTCCAGGTAGAGGGAGGAGAACGGACCGGACCCGGCGTACAGCGGTTTGAGGAAAGTCAGATCCATGTGCCCGCCCTACCCGCCCCACTCACCTCAAACGTGTTTGCGGGCGCGGACGGTCCGGACTTTCCGGTTGGGGGACAATGCAGGCATGACAGGCGCGCGCATCGGCATTCTGGGGCCGCTCGAAGCGCGGGACGAGACCGGTCGTCCCGTCGAGGTCAGCGGTCCGCGCCTGCGCGCGCTGCTCGTCCGGCTGGCGCTGGAGCCGGGCCGCCCGGTGTCCGCGACCCGGCTCCTGGACGACCTGTGGGACGGCGATCCGCCCGGCGGGAACGCCCTGCAGGCCCTGGTCTCGCGGCTGCGCGCCGCGACGGGCAGGGACCTGGTCGAGCACAGCCCGGCCGGATACCGCCTCGCGCTCGATCCGTCCGCCGTGGACGCCGTCGCCTTCGAACGGGCCGTCGCCGCCGCGCGGGCGCTGTCCGGACCATCCGACCGGGCCGCTGCGCTTCGCCAAGCCTTGGACATGTGGCGAGGCCCCGCGCTCGCGGACGTCGCGGACGCCGAGTTCGCGCGCGCACGAGCCGCCCGCCTTGAAGAGCTCCGTCTCACCGCGTCCGAAGACCGCATAGAGGCCGAGCTGACGCTGGGGGAGTCGGTCTCGCTGCTCCCCGAGCTGGAGGCTCTGACCACCGCGCACCCGCTGCGCGAACGCCTCCGAGGTCTCCTCATGCGCGCGCTGAACGCGGCGGGCCGTCCGGCCGACGCCCTGCGCGTGTACGAGGAGACGCGCGAGCACCTGGCGGAACATCTCGGCGTCGACCCGGCCCCGGAGCTGGCCGCCCTGCACCTGTCGATCCTCCGCCGCGACACCGAGACACGACCGTCCGAGCCGATCGGCCCGCCCGCGCACGAGAAGGGCCAGACGAACCTGTCCACCGCCCTCACCAGCTTCGTCGGGCGGGACGAGGAGGTCCGGCAACTCGGCAAGATGCTCGGCGAGTCCCGGCTCGTCACCCTCACCGGCCCTGGCGGCGCGGGCAAGACGCGGCTGGCGTCCGAGGCCGCCGCGCCGCTCGTGGACCGGCTGCCCGACGGCGTCTGGTTCGTCCCGCTCGCGCCGATGGCGGCGGACAGCGCCGCCGACGCGGTCGCGCAGGCCGTCCTCGTCGCCCTGGAAGTCCCCGACCTGCTCTTCCAGGCGGAGGGCCGCACCGCGCCGCTCCCGCTGGACCGCCTCGCCGACCTGCTCGCCACCCGCCGCACCCTGCTCGTCCTGGACAACTGCGAGCACGTCCTGGACGGCGTCGCGGCCTTCGCCGACCGGGTGCTCGCCTCCGCGCCCGAGGTCCGGATCCTCGCGACCAGCCGCGAACCGCTCGGCATCACCGGCGAGACCCTCCACCCGGTGCCGTCGCTCGCGCTCCCGCCGACCGGCGCCGACCCCGCGACCGCCCTCGGGCACGCGGCGACGCGGCTGCTCGCCGACCGGGCCGCCGCCGTCCGGCCCGGCTTCGCCGTGGACGACGCGAACGTCGCCGACCTCGTCGAGATCTGCCGGGCCCTGGACGGCATCCCGCTCGCGATCGAACTCGCCGCCGCGCGCCTCCGCGCCCTCACACCCGCGCAGGTCGCGGCCCGGCTCGGCGACCGGTTCCGGCTGCTCACCGGCGGAAGCCGCGCCGCCCTGCCCCGCCACCGCACGCTGCGCGCCGTCGTCGACTGGAGCTGGGACCTGCTCGACGACGCCGAGCGGACCGTCCTCGCCCGCCTGTCGGTGTTCGCGGGCGGCGCGACCCCCGAGGCCGCCGAGCGCGTCTGCGGGACGGGCCTGTCCGCCGACGTCATCGACGTCGTCGCGTCCCTGGTGGACAAGTCCCTCGTCATGGCCGACGGCGACGCCGAGCCGCGCTACCGGCTGCTGGAGACCGTCCGCGTGTACGCGCGCGAGCGCCTGGACGAGACCGGCGAGACCGGGGCCGTCCGCGCCGCGCACGCCGCCCACTTCCTCCAGGTCGCCGAGGCCGCCGAACCCGAGCTGCGCCGCAGCGAGCAGCTCGTCTGGGTCGAACGGCTCACCGCCGAGCGCGACAACCACAACGCCGCGTTCCAGACCGTCCTGGACAGCCGGGACGTCACGACCGGCCTGCGCCTGGTCGCCGCGCTCGTCTGGTACTGGCTGATGCGCGACATGGAGCGCGAGGCGTGCGTGTGGGCCGAGTCGATCACCAAGATCGCCGGGGACGGGCCGCCGCCGGGCCTCAGCGAGGAGTACGCGATCTGCGCGTTCACCGGGAAGGTCGTCGCGCGGGCCGGACGGGAGGGCCCCGCGCCGGAGCTGTTCGGCGAGACGATCAACGAGCTGCTGCGCTTCCTGCCCGAACGTCCGAGGCACCCGATTGCGGTGATCGCCCGGCCGATCTCACGGATGTTCGCCGGCGACGTCGAGGCCACGGCGGACGGCTTCCGCGGGCTCGTCGGCCACTCCGACCCGTGGGTCGGCGCCATCGCCGAGACCTTCCTGACCTTCAACGCCCTCCACAACGGCGACCTGGACGCCGCCTACGTGCGCGCGCAGGAGTCCTACGAGGGATTCCGCGCCCTGGGCGACCGGCTCGGCATGGGGATCACCCTCATCGTCCTGCTGCAGATCTCGCTGAGCCGGGGTAGACCCGAAGAGGCGATCCGGTACGGCGAGGAGGCCCGCCGGTACTCCGACCAAGGCGTCAACCCCGACCAGGGCTCGGTCGTCCTCATCCACCTCGCGGTCGCGCGCGCCGAACTCGGCGACACCGAACGCGCCCACGACGACCTCACCGAGGGCATCCGCGCCGCGCTGCGCATCGGCGAGTACGCCGACGCGACGACGGGCTACCTCACGCAGGCCGAGCTCCACCAGCGCGACGGCGACCTCGCGTCCGCGCGAGCCGCCGCCGAACGCGCCCTGGAACTGGTCACCCCCCGCGTCTCCCGCGGTGACTTCCTGCAGCCGAGGACGCTCACCTACAGCAGGCTGGGCGTCCTCGCGGCCCTGGACGGGGACCTCGATCGCGCGGCCGAGTGGCACGCCCGCGCGCTTCAGCACATCGACCCGAAGTCGATGCTGGTCAACCACACGCTGGCCAAGATCGTCGAGGGCGTCGCCGGGCTGTCGCTCGCCCGTGGCGACCACGAGCGCGCCGCCGAGCTTCTCGGCACGGCCCACGGCGTCGTCGGCTACCACGACCGGCAGAGCCTCGAACGCCGCCGGGTCACGGCCGCCGTCCTGCCCGTCCTCGGCCAGGACCGTTTCGACGCCGCCTACGCCAGAGGCCGCGAAGCCACCCGCGAGGACGCGCTGGCGCTGACCCCCTGATCGGTCGCACGGCAAAACAGATGACCGCCGACAGCTGCCTGTCGGCGGTCATCTGTCGACGTCGGCCGTCAGGCCCGCCGCTTGTACATGACCATCGCGATCGGGAACGTCACGGTGACGATCCCGATCGCCCACGCCAGCGTGAACCAGACGTGGTTCCCCACCGGACCGCCCACCAGCAGGGCACGCAGCGAGTCCGTCAGGTGCGACACCGGGTTCACCTTCGTCCACGCCTCGAGCCAGCCCGGCATCGTGCTCGTGTCCGCCACGAACACGCTGCTCCCGAACGTCAGTGGCATGACGAAGAGGAACGCCAGCCCCTGGACGGTCTCCGGCGACGGCGCCAGCAGCCCGACCATCACCGAGATCCACGAGAACGCCAGGTAGAACACGTACACCAGCCCGAACCCCGCCAGCACCCGCAGCGGATCGGAGCCGAACCGGAACCCCATCGCGGTGCCCGCGGCCGTCAGGATGACCATCACCGTGAGAAACCGGACCGTGTCGCCGAGGACGGTCCCGACCAGCGGCGCGGACCGCGCGATCGGCAGGCTCCGGAAGCGGTCGAACACGCCCTTCCGCAGGTCCTCGTTCAGCGCCGTGCCCAGCCCCATCGTCGAGAACATCGCCATCTGCGCCACCAGCCCCGGCAGCAGTTGCTGCAGGTAGGCGTGCGTGTTCCCGGCGACCGCGCCGCCGAACACGTACAGGAACAGCGTCAGGAACACCAGCGGCATCAGCGTGACGTCGAGCAGCTTCTCCGGCGAGTGCCGCAACTGCGCGATGTTCCGCCACGCCAACGTCAGGCTGTGCCGGACGGTCCTGCGCGCGCTGATCCGCGTGGGCGGCAACACGTCCGCCACCGTGCCCGCCATCGTCGTTGTGGTCATCGAACGCTCCCCTCGAGCTGCTGCTGCGCGGCGGCGGCCTCAGACGCCGTCTGTGTGGACGTCGTGTGCCCGGTCAGGCTGAGGAACACCTCGTCCAGGCTCGGCAGCCGCAGGGCCACCTCAGCCGCCACGAGGTCCGTCTCGTCCAGCCGCTGGACCACCGCCCGCAGGACTCCCGGATCCGTCACCGGGGCGGTCACCAGGCCCGTCTCCGCGCGCACGTCCGGCCGCTCACCCGTCAGCTCCGCCACGATCGCCGCGAGCTGCTCGGTCCGGAACACCTCCGACGCCCGGACGACGAGCGTCTGCCGCCCCGCGCGCGCCTTCAGCTGCGCCGGAGTGCCGTCCGCGATGACCCGCCCGTGGTCGAACACCGCGATCCGGTCCGCGAGCGCGTCCGCCTCCTCCAGGTACTGCGTGGTCAGCAGCACGGTCGCGCCGTCCCTGACCAGCTCCTGGATGGTCTCCCAGACCTCCCCGCGCGCCCGCGGGTCCAGCCCCGTCGTCGGCTCGTCCAGGAACACCACCCGGGGACGGTTGATCATGCTCGCCGCGATGTCCAGCCGCCGCCGCATCCCGCCCGAGAACGTCTTGACGGCCCGGTTCGCCGCGTCGCTGAGCCGGAACCGCTCCAGCAGCCCCGCCGCCCGCGCCCGCGCCTCCGCCCGGGGCAGGTCCAGCAGCCGTCCGATCATGACCAGGTTCTCCCGGCCGGTCAGCTCCTCGTCCAGAGACGCGTACTGCCCGGTCAGCCCGATCAGCGCCCGCACCCGCGTCGCCTCCCGGACGACGTCGAAGCCGCAGATCTCCGCGCGCCCCTCGTCCGGACGCAGCAGTGTCGCGAGCATCCGCACCGCCGTCGTCTTGCCCGCACCGTTAGGTCCGAGGACCCCCAGTACCGTCCCCTGCGCAACCTCCAGGTCCACGCCGTCCAGTGCCTGCGTCTCACCGAACCGCTTGCGCAGCCCCTCGGCCCTAATGACTTGACCCACCCTTGGCCTCCCGTGGTCTATGTCGGCGGCTCACGTATCCGCCATCCATCACGTGGACGCCCTACGAGCTCCGCCCACGTCCTCCACAGTCGGCCCCACGACTGACGCGCCACCGACATCGCCCCGGTCCCGGCTGACGTCCCACTGACACGGCCCTGACGCGTGGCTAAGATCACGGCGCATGCCGGGCATCGAAGAACCCCTCGCGCTCTCCCGCTACAGCGAAGCCTTCGAGGATTTCGCGGGCCGCTCGTCCGCCGTCGTGATCCACCGCCAGGACGTGCTGAACGAGTTCCTCGGCGCCACCGACCGCCACTTCGACCTGCGCGCCCGCACGCTCTCCGGCGGAGGCCAGGTCTTCGGCGGCCTCACGAGCATGGGCAGCTTCTCCCACCTCAGCCAGACCTGGCTCTGGTCCTGGGCGAACCCCAACTTCTCCTGGGACGACCCGGCCATCGCTCCCCTGCGCGCGCTGTACGACCACGGCGTCCAGCAGGGAATCGTCGAGTTCACCACAGGACACATCGACTTCTCCGAGTTCCCCAACCCTCACCAAGCAGCCACCACGATGGCCCTGGCCGCGGCCTACCTCCTAGGCGGAAACGGCTGCTGGTCATGCCGCATCAACGACGGCAAGGGCTCGGCCTACATCCACCTGGACGATCCGCAGATCCCCGAGGCCACCTACAGCCACATCGCCACACCGCGCCTGCTGATGACCGCCGCCGAGGTCTTCCCGGCCAACCCCAAACTGATCGTCCAGGGCTACATCGCCCGCTACGGCACCCGGTACAAGGAGAGCCCGGACGTCGTGGCCGGTGACATGGTCGACGGCGGTGAACTGGCCGTCCGCTTCGACGAGCACGGCCGCATCGCTGCGATCTCCTGCTCCGCATCCCGCTCCTGACGCGCGCGCACGAGCATCAAGCCCCGCGCGCCTCCGCCCGGACGGACGCGACGGCCCGCGCGATCACCCGAGCCACCTCCTCCGTGTCACGACCGCCGTCACGCCCGGCAAGCAGGTCGAAGGACTCGAAACTCGTCAACTGCCAGGCCACGTCCAGCAGCTCCTCCGCAGGCGCTTCCTCGCCGAACCGGCTGAGCAGAGCCGACAGGCCCGCCCTGCGCATGTCATCGCGCTCGCGCAGGAGCCGGTCCAGATCGTCGTCCATGACCGCCAGGCCGCGCAGCCTGCGCAGGACCGGCCGCTCCGCCGCCCAGAACCCGCAGAACGCCCCGCAGAACTCCGCCAACGCCTCGTCAACGTCATTCGCCGTGAACGCGGGTTCCAACGACAACCCGGCATGCTCCGCCAGCGAGTCGAACAGTGCCTCCAGCAGCCCCGTCTTGGACCCGAACACGTTGTAGACCGTCTGCCGCGACACGTCCGCGGCCTTCGCGACCGCGTCCACCGACACACGCGTGACGCCGTCCCCGGCCAGATGCTCCCGCGCAGCTGAGAGCACACGCCGGCGGGTCTCCTCGGCCGCGGCGCTACGACGGTCCGAACGGTAGGGACGAGGCGACATCCTTGACCGACCTTCGAATTGGATTTACTGTCTGTCCAACGAATACTATCGGAAAGCAGGCCACCCGTGAACACCTTGACCACCCGTCCCCTGGACGGCCGCGTGACGATCGTGACCGGAGCCAGCCGGGGCATCGGCGCCGCGACCGCCCGCGCCCTGCACCGCGCCGGTTCCGCCGTCGTCCTCGCCGCCCGTGACGCCGACGCCCTCAAGTCCCTGGCCGACGAGATCACCGCCGACGGAGGACGCGCCCTCCCCGTCCCGACCGACGTGACCGACGCCGCCGCCGTCGAGCACCTCGTCCAGCAGACCCTCGACGCCTACGGACGCCTCGACGCCGCCCTCAACAACGCCGCCGGCGGAGGCCACCGGCCCACCCCACTCGCGGACGTCGCCATCGAGGATTTCGACAGCGCCCTGACCGTCAACTTGCGCGGAGTCTTCCTGGCCATGCGCCACGAGATCCCCGCGATGCTCGAGTCCGGCGGGGGAGCGATCGTCAACATGTCCTCCACCGCGGGCCTCCAGGCCGTCGGCGGCCTCGCCGGATACGTCACCAGCAAGTTCGGCCTCATCGGCCTCACCCAGACCGCCGCCCTCGACTACGCCGACGCCGGAATCCGCGTCAACGCCCTGGCCCCCGGGCCCATCCTCACCGAGCAGCTGGAACGCGCCGGCGAGCAGGCCCAGGCCGCGGCAGCCCGGGCCATGCCGATGCGCCGCATCGGCGCGCCCGACGAGGTTGCCGAGGCCGTGGTCTGGCTCCTGTCGGACGCCGCGTCCTTCATCACCGGCGCTGTCCTGCCGATCGACGGCGGCAAGCTCGCGGGCATGGCCCCCTTCACCCGGATGCAGTCCGCCAAGACCCCGGCCGCCGACTGAGCCCGCACCTTCTGGACCTGCCTGAACGCCTCGATTTGACGCCCCCTCGGGGAGTACCTAATGTTCTTCCTGCCCCGAGGGGATGCGGGACGCCGAGAGGCGGACGGCCCCGGGGAGACCACCGAAGGAAAACCGTTCGAAGTACTCTTCGGACCGCGTTAGTCTGGAGTGGTCAGCCCGGAACGGGATGCAGGACGCCGACAAGGCGGCCGGCCCGAGGGACTCCACAGATTGATCACGTCGGACGACGTCTAGTCGTCCACGTCCTCATGAGTGGACGGGCAAGCTCAGAAGATCGACTCGAAAGAGCCGGTTGACACGAGTGAAGATTCCGGTAAGATTGAAGGGTTGCCCCGGAGCGAGGCCCGCGAGAGTGGGTCGAGCGCGGTGGGTGTCCGTTTCTTGAGAACTCAACAGCGTGTTAAAAGCCAGTGCCTTTATAGATCAGGCCAACGTGTCTGATCACCCCGTGCTCTGAACCTTCACGGTTCGGGGTGGGGATTTCTTTGAGGCAAGTGGTCCTCATTTTTTGGGGATCGCATGCTGGGATCTTCGGATCCTCCTTCGGGTTTGATGGTTTCCGGGTTCGCCCCTGGGGATTGTCGTTTGGACCTTGATGGAGAGTTTGATCCTGGCTCAGGACGAACGCTGGCGGCGTGCTTAACACATGCAAGTCGAGCGGAAAGGCCCCTTCGGGGGTACTCGAGCGGC
>NZ_JADG01000003.1 GCF_000518265.1 Actinomadura oligospora ATCC 43269
CGCCGTCATGGCCTGACCGCGTCTCGTAACGGGCGATGATGGCGGCGTAGTACCGGTGGAAGAGGGCGGCGCCCGCCCTGAGGGCCTCGCTGCGCTGGGTCGCCCGCTCGCGCGCCGCCAGCTCCTGCGCGGCCCCGACCCGGGTGGGGCGCTCCTGGGCCGTGCGAGGGGCGCAGTGGCTCGCGCAGTCCTGCCCGGGCATGCCGGACGCGGCGGCGGAGCTCTCCGGGACGCCCGCGGCGCCGCCGGGCAGTGCGGACGCGACGGTCGTGACGAGTCCGAACAGGCCGGCCATGAGCATGAGCAGCCTGCGGCGACGTGGCGTTGTGCCGTCCACGCCCACCTCCGTCCGCTCGGTGTCGTCCAGCGCACACCTTAGTAGCGGCTGGGAGCACCGTCCACACGGCCGAGCCGTCCGGCCCGGCGTGGGCCCCGGCGTTCTGAGAGGAACCTCCGGTACGCCGGGTCTGGACGGGAAGATCACGTTTCGCTACCTTCCGCGCCATGACTCTCACGCGGAAGATCGTCCGGACCCTCCCGCTGGCGGGCCTGGCGGCGGCGGCCCTGGCCGCCGGACTCGCCGGGACGGCCCACGCGGGGACCCCGCACGCGGGACGTCCGCACCCGGGTGACGCGCGGCTCGGCTGGAGGCTCACCGACACGGGCGTGCAGGCGCGGTTCCGGGGCCTGGCGGCCGTGGACCGGCGCACCGCCTGGGCCGCGGGCAGCGGCGGGACCGTCCTGCGCACCGTGGACGGCGGCCGGACGTGGGCGAAGGCCGCCCCGGCGGACGCGGCGGGCCTGGAGTTCCGCGACGTGGAGGCGTTCGACGCCGACAACGCCGTGGTGCTGGCGATCGGCGACGGCGACGCGTCCCGGGTGTACCGGACGTCCGACGGCGGACGCACCTGGACGACCGGGTTCAGGAACGACGACCCGAAGGCGTTCTACGACTGCATGACCTTCTTCGACCGGCGCCACGGGCTCGCGGTCAGCGACCCGGTGGACGGCAGGTTCCGGATCCTGTCGACGGCCGACGGCGGCCGGAGCTGGAAGGTGCTCCCGAACGCCGGGATGCCCGCCGCGCTTCCGGGCGAGGCCGGGTTCGCCGCGAGCGGCCAGTGCCTGGTCTCACGCGGCTCCCGGGACGCGTGGATCGCGACCGGCGGCGGCGAGCGCTCGCGGGTGTTCCACAGCCGTGACCGGGGCCGCACCTGGACGGTCACCGACGCGCCGCTGCCGAGCGGCGCGGCGGCGGGCGTGTTCGGGCTGGCGTTCCGGGACGCCCGGCACGGCGTCGCCGTCGGCGGCGACTACCGCGCGGGCGAGCCGTCCCCGGACGCCGCCGCGACCACGGGCGACGCCGGACGGTCCTGGCGGCTCGCGCCGCGTCCGCCAGCCGAGTACCGCTCGGGAGTGACGTACTTCGGTCCGATGCTGTTCGCGGTGGGCCCGACCGGCAGTGACGTGTCCCGTGACAACGGACGCACCTGGACGCGCTTCGACACTGGCAGCTTCGACACCGTCTCGTGCGCGCGCGGGGGCTGCTGGGCGTCCGGCGAGAAGGGCCGCATCGCCCGCATGGGTTCGTAGGACCGCCGAGCCCAGTCGTTCCAGATTTGGCGATTCATCCCGAACCGGCGCTTCGTGACCGGCATCTCATGATGCGCACGGAGTCCATCGAGAACGGGGAATCAGCATGAGACTCAGCAGGAAGATCACGCGTCCGGCGATCGTGGTGGTCGCCGCCGGACTGGCGCTCGCCACGGGGGCGACCGCCGCGGGCGCGGCCGACCAGCAGGCCGCGGCCAAGCAGCGCCTCACGTCCTTCGGGTACGGCAAGGTGCGGATCGGGGAGTCCGCCAAGGCCGCGCTCCGCTCGGGCGCGGTCGTGGTCAAGCACCGCGACCGCTACTGCGTCGGCTACGACCTCAAGGGTCACCCGACCGGGCGCGACAACGTCGGCGGCTACATCTCCACGAAGTACGGCGTCGCGCTGATCACCGCCCCGAAGGGCGTCTCGACCACGCGCGGCATCCACGCCGGATCGTCGCTGGCCCAGCTCAAGCGCGCCTACCCGGGCGTTCGCCGCACCGTCCACGGCTACTACGACGTGACCGCGCCGGGCAACCGCAAGGCGCTGTACTCCTTCGCGGTGGGCCACGGCAAGGTCACCGGCGTCATGCTGGAACTCAAGAAGCAGAACTGCTTCAACTGACACCCCCGTGGGGAGGCGTCCGTGCAGGGCGCCTCCCCACTTGCGCCCCGCCGCTGTCCGGCCGCCCGGTGACCGTGGTCAGCAGCGTTCGCGCGGGTCGAGGCCGGTGGTTCCGGGGGAGCGGTCGCGGTAGGTGTCGGCGAGGAACGCCAGCAGGCGGTCGACGTCGTCGGCGTTGGACGCGACGCCGAGGGACGCCCTGATCGCTCCCGCGGTCGGCAGGCCGAGCCGGACGAGGTAGTCGTCGAGGGTGTCCTGGTCGGTGCCCGCGCGGGCGGCGGCGAGCAGCCGGGGCCGTTCGATGCCGAGCGCCGCCTCGCCCGCGCCCGGGTTGCAGAAGCAGCCCGTCCGGACCGAGATGCCGCGCGCGGCCGTGTCGCGGGCGACGACCCGTTCGTCCACGACACGGCCGTCCGCGCTCAGCACGTTGAAGGCGACCGTCCCGCCGCGCCGCCGGACCGTGCTGGGCCCGTAGATCCGGATCATGGGGCGTCCGGACGCGTGGCGGAGCGCGGCCAGGCCGTCGAGGAGGCGGCCGGTGAGGGCGGTGACGTGCGCGTGGACGCGGTCCATGCCGAGTCCGCCGATCCACTCGACGCCCTCGGCCACGTCCGGGATGGCGAGGAAGTTGAGCGTGCCGTCCTCGAAGGCGGTCTCGTCGCGGGCCAGGACGTGCCAGCCCCCGAGCGCGCTCGACGCCTGGATCGTCCCGCCCGCGAACCAGGGGCGGCGGAGCCGGGCGAGCGCCGCCCGGCGCGCGACCAGGCAGCCGACGCCGGTCGGGTAGCCGAACACCTTGTACCAGCTCACCGGCACGAAGTCGGGCTTGACGGCGCTCAGGTCCAGCGGGCTGGCGGGGACGAACGCCGCCGCGTCCAGCAGGACGTCGTAGCCGCGCCGCTGGGCGAGCGTGACCCATTCCAGCGGGTGCTGGACGCCCGTGAAGTTGCTCTGCGCCGGGTAGACGAACAGGCCGGGTGAGCGGCGGCGGGGCAGTCCGGCCCGCACGGTCGCGCCGTCCGCGCGCAGGTCCCCGGCACGGAGGGGGATGTACCGGACACGTACCCCGCGGGCCCTCGCGAACTCCCGGATGCCGTTCACCGAGTTGTGGTCGTCCATCAGCATGACCAGCCGGGTGCCGCGCCGGAACGGGTACGCCTCGCCGACCAGGCGGCACGCGCCGGTCGCGTTCGGGGTGAAGACGACCGCGTACTCGCCCGGGTCGGCGTGGAAGAAGCGCAGGACCGCCGCGCGGGCGTGCTCGACCAGGTCGGTGGACGCCTGGGAGGACGGGCTCTCCGAGTGCGGGTTCCCGAAGACGCCGTGCAGGTTCCGTTCGTGGTGTCCGTCGATCAAGCGGCGCGGGGCGAGGCCGGATCCGGTGAAGTCGAGGTAGGTCTGGCCCGTTTCGTCCAGCCGGGCGAACTCCCGTTCGCGCACCTCGCCGAACACGTCCATCAGTCACTCCCCCGGAGGACGGAACCCGCGCACACGTCGACGATAAACCAGGATAAATAGTCCAATCCATATGAATTGGGCCGCACGGCATGGCGGAAAAGGACCTTCGGCACGTGACTCCCACGGCCGTCTCCGGGAAGGATCGGCGGTGTGGGACAGGCGATCACCGGGAGGAAACCGTGAGCACGACCGCGCCGCCGACCGACGCCGAACTCGGCCTGATCGACGCCTACTGGCGTGCCGCGAACTACCTGTCGGCGGGCCAGATCTACCTGATGGCGAACCCGCTGCTGCGTGAGCCGCTGCGGCTCGGGGACATCAAGCCCCGGCTGCTCGGGCACTGGGGCACCTCGCCCGGCCTGAACCTCTGCTACGTCCACCTCAACCGGGTCATCCGGGACCGCGACCTCGACATGATCTACATCATGGGGCCGGGGCACGGCGGGCCGTCCGCCGTCGCGAACGCCTGGCTGGAGGGCACCTACAGCGAGGTCTACCCGGAGGTCCAGCAGAACGCGGCCGGGATGGAGCGGTTGTTCCGGCAGTTCTCCTTCCCTGGCGGCGTCCCGAGCCACGTCGCGCCGGAGACCCCGGGCTCGATCCACGAGGGCGGTGAGCTCGGCTACTCGCTCGCGCACGCCTACGGCGCCGCGTTCGACAACCCCGGCCTGGTCGTGGCGTGCATCGTCGGGGACGGCGAGGCCGAGACGGGGCCGCTCGCCACCAGCTGGCACTCGACCAAGTTCGTGGATCCGGTGCACGACGGCGCGGTGCTGCCGATCCTGGCGCTCAACGGCTACAAGATCGCGAATCCGGCGGTGCTGGCCCGGATCCCCGAGGACGAGCTGCGCGCGCTGTTCGAGGGCTACGGGTACGCGCCGGTGATCGTGTCCGGTGACGACCCGGCGCGGGTGCACCGGGAGATGGCCGCCGCGCTCGACGCCGCCCTGGACGAGATCGCGCGGATCCAGCGCGCGGCCCGCGAGGAGGGCGCGACGGACCGCCCGCGCTGGCCGATGATCATCCTGCGGACGCCGAAGGGCTGGACCGGCCCGAAGGAGGTGGACGGCCTGCCCGTCGAGGGCACCTGGCGCGCGCACCAGGTGCCGCTGGCCCGCGTCCGGGAGGACCCCGGGCACCTGGCGCAACTGGAGGCGTGGCTGCGGTCCTACCGTCCCGAGGAGCTCTTCGACCAGGACGGACGCCCGGTCGAGGCGCTCCGCGGCCTCGCCCCCGCCGGGGACCGGAGGATGAGCGCCAATCCGCACGCCAACGGCGGACGGCTGCTGCGCCCGCTCGCCCTGCCCGGCGTCGCCGCGCACGCCGTCCCCGTGGACAAGCGCGGCACCACGATGGCCGAGGCCACCCGTGTCCTCGGCGCCTACCTGCGGGATACGGTGTCCGCCAACCCGGACAACTTCCGGATCACGGGCCCGGACGAGACCCTCTCCAACCGGCTCGGCGCGGTCTTCGAGGTCACCGACCGGGTCTTCGCGGGCGAGCGGCGCGACACCGACGAGCACCAGGCGGCGTCCGGGCGGGTCATGGAGGTGCTGAGCGAGCACCTGTGCCAGGGCTGGCTGGAGGGCTACCTGCTCACCGGGCGGCACGGCCTGTTCAACACCTACGAGGCGTTCACGCACATCGTGGACGCCATGTTCAACCAGCACGCCAAGTGGCTGAAGGTCACGCGGGGCCTGCCCTGGCGGGTGCCGGTCGCGTCGCTGAACTACCTGCTGTCCTCGCACGTCTGGAGGCAGGACCACAACGGCTTCACCCACCAGGACCCCGGGTTCATCGACGTCGTCATGAACAAGAAACCCGAGGTCGTGCGCGTCTACCTGCCGCCGGACGCCAACACGCTGCTGTCGGTCGCCGACCACTGCCTGCGCTCGCGCGACTATGTGAACGTGGTCGTCGCGGGCAAGCAGCCCGCGCCGGTGTGGCTGCCGATGGACGAGGCCGTCCGGCACTGCGCGCGCGGCATCGGCATCTGGGAGTGGGCGAGCACCGACTGCGGCGCCGACCCGGACGTCGTCCTCGCGTGCGCGGGCGACGTCCCGACCCTGGAGACGCTCGCCGCGGCCGACCTGCTCCGGCAACTGCTGCCCGACCTGCGCGTCCGCGTCGTGAACGTCGTGGACCTCATGCGGCTGCTGCCGGTCGGGGAGCATCCGCACGGCCTGCCGAGCAACGAGTTCGACGCCCTGTTCACCACGGACAAGCCGGTCATCTTCGCGTTCCACGGCTACCCGTACCTGATCCACCGGCTCGCCTACCGGCACACCAACCACGACAACCTGCATGTGCGCGGCTACAAGGAGGAGGGGACGACCACCACGCCGTTCGACATGGTCATGCTGAACGACATGGACCGGTACCACCTGGTCATGGACGTGATCGACCGCGTCCCGGGCCTCGGCGGACGCGTCGGGCACATCCGGCAGCGCATGGCCGACACGCGGCTGCGGCTGCGCGCCTACACCCGCGACCACGGGGAGGACGCCCCCGAGGTCCGCGACTGGGTCTGGCCCTACTGAACCAGGTCTCATCAAGGGGGATTGCGATGCGTGTGCTCACTGTGAACCCGGGGTCCAGCAGCGTGAAGCTCGCGCTGCTGGACGCCGACGACGAGGTGCTCGTCCATGCCGAGCTGCCGACCGGAGGCGTGGAACGGGAGGCCGAGCGCGTGCTCGCCCTGGTCGCCCGGATGCCCCGCCCGGACGCGGTGGGCATCCGGTTCGTCCACGGCGGGCGGGACTACACGCGTCCGGTGGTCGTGGACGACGAGGTGACCAAGAACCTGCTCACGCTGACCGACCTCGCGCCGCTGCACCAGCCGATGTCGCTGTACGCGCTGGGGGAGATGCGGCGGGCGCTGCCGGACGTCCCGGTCGTGGCCTGCTTCGACACCGCGTTCCACGCCGGTCTTCCGTCCGCCGCCGCGACGTACGCGCTGCCCGAGGAATGGCGTGAGCGGTTCGGGATCCGCCGCTACGGCTTCCACGGGCTGTCGTTCGCCCACGCGTCGCGCCGCGCGGCCGGACTCCTCGGACGGCCACGCCGCATGGTCGTCTGCCACCTCGGCGCGGGGGCCTCGCTGGCGGCCGTCCTGGACGGACGGTCGGTCGACACGACCATGGGCTTCACGCCGCTCGAAGGGCTGGTGATGGCCACGCGCGCGGGCAGCGTGGACCCCGGCATCCCGATGTGGCTGCTCAGGCACGGCGTCCCGGCGGAGGAGATCGACGACGCCCTGGAACACCGTTCCGGACTGCGCGCCCTGGACGGGACGGGCGACATGCGCGAACTTCGGCGGCGGGCGGCGTCCGGGGACGAGACGGCGGAGGCGGCGCTCGACGTCTACCACCACAGCCTGCGCAAGTGCGTCGCCGCGATGGCCGCCTCGCTCGGCGGGCTCGACGCGCTGGTGTTCACCGGCGGCGTCGGCGAGCACGACGCGGCGGCCCGCGCCCGGCTGGCGTCCGACCTGGCGTTCCTCGGCGTCCGGATCGACGCGGTCCCGAACGAGAACGCGCACGGCGACGCCGTCCTCAGCCCGGCGGGGGGTGAGGTCGGCGTCGCCGTGGTCGGGGCCCGCGAAGACCTGGAGATCGCCGCGGGCACCCGCGCGGCCCTGGCCGGTTAGCCCCGTGGGGCGTCCGGCCGGGGCCGCGCGGGCGGACGGACTCAGTCGTCCAGTGCTCAGTCGTCCAGCGCGAGGAGCAGGCCCGCGGACCAGCTGAAGTTCGGCGAGTTGAGCGTCGCGCCGGTCAGCGGGTCGTAGTTCTCGTGCAGCGCGCCGTCGCCGAGCATGCCGGACGCGTTGGCGCGCAGCCGGTCGGCGAGGGCGCGGGCGTCGGCCTTGTAGCCGTAGCCGCGCAGGCCGGTGAGCGCGAAGTACGCCTGGTCGATCCAGACCGGCCCGCGCCAGTACTTGGTCGACTGGAAGTACGGCGAGCTCTTGGAGACCGTCGGGAACGGGACCTTGGTCGCGAACTCGTTCGGGTCGACCATCTTGAACCGGACGGCCGCCGCCTGCTGCTTCGAGGCGACGCCTGCCCACAGCGGGATCGCGCCCTCGATGCCGCGTCCGCGCTCGGTGAGGGTCTTCCCACCGTCGGCGGCCATGGACGAGTCGTAGAAGAAGCCCGACTTGGCGTCGTACATCCGCGTGCGCACGAGCCCGGCGACCTTGGCGGAGTCCTTCTCGAACCTCGCCGCCCCGGCGCGCTTGCCCAGCTTGCCCGCGATCAGCGCGAGGTAGTGCTTCTCGGCGGCCAGGTAGGCGTTGAGGTCGACCGACTCCTGGTTGATGGAGTAGCCGACGACCTTGCCGGACGCGTCGGTGTTGGCCAGCATCCTCACGCCGAGCTCCGCGTCGAAGCGCGGCGCGTTGTCCATGCCGCTCTCCCACGCGGCGGCCTGGCGCTGGTCCTCCTCGGTCCCGTTGGCCGGGTCGACCGTCGCGCCGTACTCGGCGAGCCCGTTGCGGTCGTGGTCACGGGTCCGGTACCACCAGTCGTGGTAGGCGACCAGCTTCGGGTACATCTCGCGGAGGAACGAGGCGTCCCTGTCCTTGAGGTAGACCTGCCAGACCGACCAGGCGGCGAGCGGCGGCTTGGTGTTGCGCTCGTTCCAGTTGCCGCCGCCCTCGGCCGGGGTGTTGTAGAAGATCGCGTCCGGGATCATGCCCGCGTCCTGCGGACGGTCCTTGGACCCCGCGGTGATCTGGTAGTCGAACATCGAGCGGATCTGGTCCCGGGCGAGCGCCGGGTCGAACTCCGCCGTGCCGACGGCCTGCTTCCAGGTGTCCCAGGACCACAGGCCGCTGAACCACTTGTAGGTGATGGACGGCGTGATTCCGTTGTGGCGGATCGCGCCCGCAGGGCCGCGCCAGTTCGACACCAGCGTCTCGACCGACTTGACCGCCAGGCCGCGCCGCCCGGCCGGGACGCCGCGCGTCACCTTGGAGACGTACCCCTGCCAGCGGGCGTCGCCGCGCGCCTCGGCGTGCTCGGGCGAGCGCAGCAGGCCCGCGACGGCCGGGGCCTCCGTACGCCGCTCGGCGTCGTCGAAGGTGTAGGTCTCCGCCCAGGTCAGGGCGCTGGTCGCCCGCGGCCTGACCGTGAGCGGGCGGGCCAGGTCGGTGGTGTAGGAGTCGCCCGCGACGGTCGTCCTGACCGGCTCGGCGTGGGTGATCTGGAACCGCTCGGTGCCGTTGGTCAGGTAGGACCAGGTCTTGCGGACCTTGGCGAAGTCGACCTGGACGCCGGTTCCGGTCGCCCTGAGGGAGGGGGCGCTCTTCATCGGCTCGGCGTCCGGGCGCAGCAGCTCGCCGGTCCAGCCGACCCGGAGCGTCCGGGCCGTCCGGCCGGTGTTCTCCACGAACGCGCGGACGAGCGCGGTGTGGCCGCTGCCGAAGCGCAGCTCCAGGGTCAGCTTCAGGCCGTCCAGCTCGTAGACCTGGCGGAGCAGGCCGGGCAGCGACGACAGCTTCGGCTTGGCGCCGGAGAGGTCGATCGCGTGGCCGTTCTCGCTGAGCCGGATGCGGCTGAACGCCTTGCTCAGCCACCACGGGTACTCCTGCGCGATGTACAGCGGGCCGGTGAAGCCGCCGTAGGTCGCGGGGTCCTCGGGCAGGGCGTAGGCGTGCCACGCGCCGCGGTCGGAGAACACGTTGATGTCGTTGAACTCCGGCGGCTCGGACGCCGTGGGGGTGCCGCGCATGTCGAGGACGTTGGCGTAACCGGACAGGCCGGGCGCGCCGGCGGGGGCCGCGTGGGCGGGCACCGCCGTCAGGGGGAGGAGAGCGACGACACCGATGGCGGCGCTGAGGGGATTGCGCATGGTCACCTTGTTTCGGATGCGGGGGGTTCGGGGGTGAGGACGGCGGCGCCGAGCGGGGGGAGGTCGAGCCCACCCCGGACGGTCGCGCCGGACAACAGATCAACACCGGACAATCCGGTCACGCGTGACACGGTGTCCGCGTGGTTCAGCAGGAACAGGTGGTCGCCGCGCCGGGTCACCTCGACGCCCTCGGGCGCCTCGTGGACCGGGCGCACCTCCGCCGCGTCCAGCACCAGGCCCAGCGCGGACGGCAGGTGGCAGCTGAAGTACCAGCCGAGCCCGTCGCCGTGGACGTTGCGGGTGATCGCGGGCCGTCCGGCCAGCGGCCCCTCGGCGTAGGACGCGACGCTCTCGGCGGTCGTGACGTCCAGCCACTCGCTCCAGTGCGTCGCCCCGCCCAGGTCCTCGACCCGCACGGTCGCGTCGTCGGGCACGGGCCAGAACTCGTCCACGACGACGCCGAGCGCGTCGCGCAGCGGCGCCGGGTAGCCGCCGAGGTGGATGTGGTCGTGCTCGTCCACGATCCCGGAGAAGAACCCGCAGGCCAGGTGGCCGCCACCGGCGACGAACCGGGTGAGCCGCTCGGCCGTGTCCGTCCGGAGCATGTACAGGTTCGGCGCGAGGACGACCTTGTACCGCTCGAAGTCGGCCTCCGGAGGGACGAAGTCGACCGCGATGTTCCGCCGCCACAGCTCCCGGTACCAGGACGCGACGATCGCCCGCAGCTCCAGCCGCGTGGACGGGTGGTCCTCCTGCTCCAGGGCCCACCACGAGTCCCACGACAGGACGATCGCGACGTCGGCCTCGGTGCGGCTCCCCGCGACCCCGCCGAGCTTCGCCAGCTCCGCCCCGAACCGGACGGTCTCGGCCCAGCCGCGCGACGTCGTCCCGCCGTGCGGGAGCAGCGCGCTGTGGAACTTCTCCGCGCCCGCGCGCGAGGCTCGCCACTGGAAGTACATGACGCCGTCCGCGCCGCGCGCGACCGTCTGCAGCGACCACAGCCGGTGCAGTCCCGGACGCTTCGGCACGTTCACCGGACGCCAGCTCACCGCCGACGGGGCCTGCTCCATCAGCAGCCACGGCCGGCCGCCCTTGAGCGAGCGCATCAGGTCGTAGTTCATCGCGGCCGTGATGTGCGCCTCGGGGTCGTGCGGGTCGGGGTAGGCGTCGTCGGACACGAAGTCCTCGCGGGACGCCCACCTCCAGTAGTCCAGCGCCTTGAACATCGACATGAAGTTCGTGGTCACCGGGACGCCGGGGGACACCTCGTCCAGCATGTCCTTCTCGCCCTGGTAGCAGGCGAGCAGCGCGTCCGAGCAGAACCGCCGCCAGTCGAGCGTCTGCGTCGGGTTGACCGGGCCGGGCGCGTCGCGCGGCGGCTCGATCTCGTCCCACGACCCGTAGTGCTGCGACCAGAACGCCGTGCCCCACGCGAAGTTCAGGGCCTCCAGGCTCGTGTACCGCTCGCGCAGCCAGCGCCGGAAGTCGGCCGCCGACTCCGCGCAGAAGCACTCGGTGACGTGGTCGCCGTACTCGTTGTGGATGTGCCACAGCGCGAGCGCCGGGTGGTCCCGGTACCGCTCGGCGATCTTCCGTCCGAGCGTGAGCGCCGCCTCCCGGTACACCGGCGAGGACGGGCAGTAGTGCTGCCGCGACCCGAACTCCAGCCGCACGCCGTCCGAGCGCACCGGCAGGACCTCCGGATGCGCGCGCACGAGCCACGCGGGCGGCGACGCCGTCGCCGTGGCCAGGTCGACCGCGATGCCCTGCCCGTGCAGGAGGTCGAGCAGCCGGTCCAGCCACCCGAAGTCCCACGTGTCCGGACCGGGCTGCAGCCTGGCCCAGGAGAAGACGCCGACCGTGATCATGTTGACCCCGGCCTCCTTCATGAGGGCGGCGTCCTCGGCCCACGTCTCCTCGGGCCACTGCTCGGGGTTGTAGTCCCCGCCGTACAGCATCCCCCCGACGCGCGTCAGGGTCTCGTTCCCGCCGCCGGTTCCCGTGCCGCGCGTCATCCCTTCACCGCCCCGCCGAGCAGGCCGGCGACGAACTGCCGCTGGAAGACGAAGAACACGATCATGATCGGGAGGGTCGCCACGAACGAGCCCAGCATCAGGCCGGAGTAGTCCACATGGGACAGCCCGATCATCTGGTTGAGCGCGATGGGCACGGTGAACTTCTCCTCGGTGTTCAGCATGAGCAGCGGCCAGATGAAGCTGTTCCACTGGCTCATGAAGGTGAAGATGACCAGGGCGCCGAGCTGCGGGCGGACGCCCGGCAGGACGATCTGGTAGAAGATCCGCAGATCGCTCGCCCCGTCGATGCGGGCCGACTCGATCAGCTCGTCCGGGAAGGCGAGGAACGCCTGCCGCATGAGGAAGATCCCGAACGCGTTGGCGAGGAACGGCAGGATGACCGCCTGGTAGGTGTCGGTCCAGCCGAGGTTCGCCATCATCTGGAACAGCGGGACCAGCAGCACCTGCATCGGGATCATCATCGTCGCCAGCACCACGCCGAGCAGGATCCCCCTGCCCCGGAAGGTGTACTTGGCCAGGCCGTACCCGCACATTGCCGAGATCAGCGAGCTGAGCACGGTGTACACGACGGCGACGCCGAGGCTGTTGACGACGACCCGTCCGAACCGGTGCTCGGACGAGAGCCGCGACAGGTTGTCCATCAGCGCCCCGCCGGGCATGAACGGCGGCGGCGAGCCGAACAGGTCGGCGGTGTCGTGCGTCGCCGCCACCGCCATCCAGTAGAACGGCACCAGGCTGACGACCGCGCCGGCCAGCAGGATCAGGTACGCGCCCGCCCGGCCCAGAATCCGCGGGTTCACCGCGCCCCCTTCCCCAACAGGCGGAACTGGATCAGCGACACCAGCCCGATGAGCAGCACGACCACCCACGCGATCGCCGCGGCGTAGCCGAAGTCCATCTGGTCGAACCCGACCTTGTAGAGGTACAGGACGGGCGTCATCGTCGCGTTGTCCGGTCCGCCGCGCGTCAGCACGTAGTTCTCGTCGAACAGCTGGAGCGTTCCGATCGTGGAGGTGATCGAGCAGAACAGGATCACCGGCTTGAGCTGCGGCACGATCACCCGCGTGAACGTGGTGACCGCGCCGGCGCCGTCGATGGACGCCGCCTCGTACTGCTCCCGGCCGATCGCCTGGAGCCCGGCCAGCAGGATCACCGCGTTGTAGCCCGTCCACCGCCAGGTGATCGACAGGATCAGCGAGATCCGCGCCCAGGTCGCGTCGTTCAGCCAGTCCACGCCGCCGACGCCGACGCCGTCCAGCAGCTGGTTGACCATGCCGCCGTCGGTCTTGAGCAGCACCCGGAACACCACGGAGTAGGCGACCAGGGTGGTGACGGCGGGCAGGAAGTACACCAGCCGCCACCCGCCGCGGAACCGCAGCCAGGACGCGTTCAGCACCCCGGCCAGCACCAGCGCCAGGCCGATCATGACCGGGACCTGGATCACCAGCAGCAGCGCGGTGTTGACCAGCGACTGCAGGAGCACCGGGTCCTGGACGAGCCGCCGGTACTGGCGGAGTCCGACCCAGACGGTCGCGCCGTCCTGGTCGGCGGTGAAGCTCTGGTACACGCTCGCGGCGAGCGGATAGGCGAAGAAGGCCACGAACAGGACGGTCGCCGGACCGGTGAACCACCAGTGGGTCAGGCTGAACCGTCGCCGGCGGGGCCGGGGAGCGTCCCCCGCGGGGACGCTCTCGAGCCTCGCGGGCTCGGTCTGCACGGCTGCCATGCGCTATCCGGCGGTCTGACGGCCGGTGGCGGAGGCGATCTGCTTGGCCGTGGAGTCCAGCGTCGCCTTCGGGTCCTTGCCGCGCAGCATCACGCCCGCGTTGGCCGACCACACCAGCTGGGTGGCCTTGGCGCCGTCCTTGGTGTACTCGATCGGCGGGACGGACGGCAGCAGGTCGGCGAAGACCTTGTTGACCGGCTGGCCGCCGAAGTACGGGTCGGCCTGCTGGACCAGCGGGTCCTTCAGCGCGGGCAGGAACGCCGGGAACAGGCCCTCGTTCTTGAGCATGGACACCTGGTTGGCGCTGTTGGCGAGCATGAACTCGGTGAACGCCCACGCGGTCTTCGGGTTCTTGGTCTGCGAGGTGACCGTGAGCAGCGAGCCGCCGTTGTTGGACGTGTGCGCCCCGCCCTGCTCGAACGCGGGAAGCGGGAACACGCCCCACTTGCCGCTCATCTCCTTCATCTCGCCGGTGAGCGTGCCGCCCCACCAGGCCGCCTGCGGCGTGGTGGCGGACTTGCCGGTCTTGGACGAGGTGACCGTGGCGTCCCAGCCGCGCGCCCAGTCGACCAGGCCCTTGTCGGACAGCTGCTTCAGGACGGTCATCGCCTTGACGGCCTGCGCCGAGTTCACGGCGACCTTGCCGTCCTTGAAGTACCCCTGACCCTGCTGCTGGAGCATCATCAGGAAGGTGTTGTCCTCGGCCGGGTCCAGGGTGATGAACTTGGTGCCGGTCTTGGCCTTGACCTGCTCACCGGCCTTGACGTAGTCGTCCCAGGTGTTGATCGAGTTCGGGTCGACGCCCGCCTTCTGGAACAGGTCGCGGCGGTAGAACACGCCGCAGGGTCCCGCGTCCCACGGCAGGGCCAGGGTGCGGCCCTTCTCGTCGGTCGCGGTCTTCCACGAGGCCTGGTTGAACTGGTCCTCGTACTTGGACGCGAGCGAGGTCAGGTCGTAGAAGCCGCCGGGGAACGAGCCGAGGAAGCTCTGGAACCGCGGGCCCTCGACGGTGGTGATGTCCGGCAGGCCCTTGCCCGCCTTCAGGCCGACGGTGATCTTGTCGTAGGCGTTGTCGTAGCCGATGTCGACAATGTTGATCTTCGTCCCCGGGTGCTGCTTCTCGAACTCGGGGGCGAGGCGCTTGAGCGCGGTCGCCGCGACGTCCCACGACCAGATCGTGACGTCGCCCTTGATGTCGGCGTCCGCCCCGGCGGCCAGGCTCGGCGCGGCCTTCTTGCCGCCCGATCCGCCGCCCGCGGCACAGCCGCTCACCGCGACCACGGCGGCCACCGCGCCCGCGAGCAGAACCGACCTTCGTGTCCGGTTCATCCGGTTGATACGCACCCTTGCCTCCTGACACCGTCATGCTGAATGCTGTATACAGCACACCGAATGATGATGTTTCGTCAAGAGGGGGAGCATGACCGGCTCGTTTGCCCACCCGTACATCCCCAATTCGGCACCCGATGTGAAGCGGGCGATGCTCGACGCCGTCGGGGCCGAATCGGTTGAGGACTTCTACGCCGACGTCCCCGCGGACCTGCGGCTGCAGGGCCCGCTCGACCTGCCGGCGCCGATGCGCTCGGAGGCGGGGCTCGTCCGGCACATGAACGGCCTGCTGGGCCGCAACACCAGCACCCGGGACGCGCTGAGCTTCCTCGGCGGCGGCGTGTACCAGCACCACGTGCCCGCCGTCGTGGACGAGGTGGTGGACCGTTCCGAGTTCCTCACCGCCTACGCCGGCGAGCCCTACGAGGACCACGGCCGCTTCCAGGCGCTGTGGGAGTACCAGTCGCTCATGGGCGAGCTGCTCGACATGGACGTCGTCAACGTCCCGACCTACGACGGCTTCCAGGCCGTGGGCACCGCGCTGCGCATGGCCGGACGGGTCACCGGCGCGCGCCGGGTCGTCGTCGCCTCGGCCGTCGCGGCCGACAAGCTGTCGAAGGTCGTCGACTACGTGCGTCCCGACCACGACGTGGTCGTCGTCCCGGTCGTGGACGGACGCGCCGACGTCGCGGCCGTCCGCGCCGCGATCGCCGAGGGCGACGTCGCCGCGGTCTACGCCGAGGCCCCGTCCTTCCTGGGCGTCGTCGACCCGGCGCTGCCCGAGCTCGGGGAGCTCGCGCACGAGGCCGGCGCGCTGTACGTGGTGAACTGCAACCCGATCTCGCTCGGCGTCGTCGCGCCGCCCGCGTCCTACGGCGCCGACATCGTCTGCGGCGACGTCCAGCCGCTCGGCGTGCACATGAGCTTCGGCGGCGGCAACGCCGGGTTCATCGCCACCCGCGACGAGGAGCACCTGGTCGCCGAGTTCCCGTCCCGGCTGTTCGGCGTCGTGCCGACCGTGGTCGAGGGCGAGTACGGCTTCGGCGACGTCGCCTACGAGCGCACGTCCTTCGCGATCCGTGAGGAGGGCAAGGAGTGGGTGGGCACGGCCGCCGCCCTCAACGGCATCGCCGCCGGCGTCTACCTCGCCCTGATGGGCCCGCAGGGGATGCGCGAGATCGGCGAGACCATCATGGCGAACACCCGCTACGCCATCACCCGGCTGTCGGAGATCCCGGGCGTCGAGGTGCCGAACGCCGACGCGCCGCACTTCGCCGACTTCGCCGTCCGGTTCACCGGCTCCCGCACCGTCGCCGAGATCAACGAGGCGTTGCGCGAGCGGGACGTCTTCGGCGGGCACGCCCTGTCCGAGCGCGACGCCCTGTACTGCGTCACCGAGGTGCACACCAAGGACGACATCGACCGCCTCGCCGCCCTGCTTGAGGAGATCGCACAGTGAGCGCCCCCGCCAACACCGGACCCGTCTCGACCGAGGACGCGCGGATCGCCCCGAAGCCCGCGCTGCGCCGCTTCCACCAGGCCCGCTGGGACGAGCCGCTGCTGTTCGAGCTGGGCACGCCCGGCACGCGCGGCGTGGCGGTGCCCGCGCCCGAGGTCCCCCTGGACGACTCGCTCCCCGAGGCCCTGCGCCGCAGGGAGGCCCCGGGTCTGCCGGAGATGTCGCAGCTGCACGTCCTGCGGCACTACCTGCGGCTCTCGCAGGAGAACCTCGGCGTCGACCTCAACATCGACGTCGGCCAGGGCACCTGCACGATGAAGTACAGCCCGAAGGTCAACGACCGGTTCGTCCGCGACCACCGGATCTCCGAGCTGCACCCGCTCCAGGACGAGTCGACCGTCCAGGGCGTCCTCGAGGTCATGCACCACCTGGAGAAGATGCTCGCGGAGATCTCCGGCATGGACCGGGTCTCGCTGCAGCCGGGCGCGGGCTCGGCCGCGATCTACACCAACATCGCGATGATCCGCGCCTACTTCGCCTCGCGCGGCGAGCTGGAGCAGCGCGACGAGGTCATCACGACGATCTTCTCCCACCCGTCCAACGCGGCGTGCGCCAAGACCGCCGGGTTCAAGGTCATCACCCTGTACCCGGACAAGGACGGCTACCCCGACATCGAGGCGCTGAAGGCGGCCGTCGGGCCGCGCACCGCCGCCCTGATGATCACCAACCCGGAGGACACCGGGATCTTCAACTCGCGGATCGCCGAGTTCGTCGACATCGTGCACGAGGCCGGCGGCCTGTGCGCCTACGACCAGGCGAACGCCAACGGCATCCTCGGCATCACCCGCGCGCGTGCCGCCGGGTTCGACATGTGCCACTTCAACCTGCACAAGACGTTCTCCACCCCGCACGCGTGCGGCGGTCCGGCGGCGGGCGCGTCCGGCGTGAGCGAGAAGCTCGTGCCGTTCCTGCCGCGTCCGACCGTGGAGTTCGACGGCACCCGCTACCACCTCGACGACGACCGTCCCGAGTCGGTCGGGAAGATCCGCCCGTTCTACGGCGTGGTGCCGAACCTGGTGCGCGCGTACGCGTGGATCATGTCGCTCGGCGCGGAGGGCCTCCGTGAGGTCGCGGAGATCGCCGTGCTGAACAACAACTACCTGATGAAGAAGATCCTGGAGATCCGCGGCGTGTCCGCGCCGTACGCCGAGGGCAAGCGGCGCATCGAGCAGGTGCGGTACTCCTGGGAGGAGCTCGGCAGGGACACCGGCGTGCACAGCGAGGAGATCGGCGTCCGCGCCGCCGACTTCGGCACGCACTACTGGACGAGCCACCACCCGTACGTGGTGCCCGAGCCGATGACGCTGGAGCCGACCGAGTCCTACTCCCGGCAGGACCTGGACGAGTACGCCGCGATCCTCGCCGAGGTCGCGCGCGAGGCGTACGAGGACCCGGAGACCGTCCGGACCGCCCCGCACAACTCGACGATCCACCAGGTCCGGCACGAGACCCTCGACGACCCGAAGACCTGGGCCGTCACCTGGCGCGCCTACCGCCGGAAGATCCTCGGCCAGTGAGATACGGACTGGTGGTCAACCCGGTCGCCGGACTCGGCGGCCGGGTCGGCCTCAAGGGCAGCGACGGCCCTGACGTGCAGGCCCGCGCCCGTGAGCTGGGCGCGGTCCCGCGCGCGTCCGAACGCGCGTCCGCCGCGCTGGCGGAGCTCGCGGCCCGGGTCGGCGCGCCGGTCGTGCTGACCGCCGCCGGGCCGATGGGCGAGGACGCGGCCCGCGCGGCCGGGCTCGAGCCGGACGTCCGCTACACGCCGGACGGCTCGGCCACGACGGCGGCCGACACGGTCGCCGCCGCCAGGGCCCTCGCTCCCGACGTTGACCTGCTGCTGTTCGCGGGCGGCGACGGGACGGCCCGGGACGTCCTGGACGCGGTCGGTTCGTCCGTGCCCGTCCTCGGCGTCCCGACCGGCGTGAAGATGCACTCGGCGGTGTTCGGCGTCGGGCCGCGCGCCGCCGGCGAGGTCGCCGCCCGTGTCGCCACGACGCGGGCGTTCACCGAGGCCGAGGTCATGGACCTGGACGAGGACGCCGTCCGGTCCGGCCGGGTCTCGGCCCGGCTGTACGGCCACCTGCTCGTCCCCGACGCGCCCGTCCGCGTGCAGCAGCGCAAGGTCGGCAGCTCGGCCGCCGACCCGTACGCGGTCGGCGGGATCGCCGCCGAGCTGGCCGGACGCGTCGGCGGCGGGCGGCTCGTCCTCGGCCCCGGCGGGACGACCCGCGCGATCGCCGCCGCGCTCGGCGTGGACGTCCCCGTCATGGGCGTCAACGTGCTGCGCGGCGGACGGTTCGTCGCCGCCGACGTCAACGCCGCCGAACTCGCCCGCATCGTCGAGGCCGATCCGGCCGGCACCTGGATCGCGGTCACCCCGATCGGCGGGCAGGGCTTCCTGCTCGGCCGGGGCAACCAGCAGATCGCGCCCGAGGTGCTGCGCGCCGTCGGCCCGGACCGGCTGCTGGCCGTCGCGACCGAGGCCAAGCTCGCCGCGCTCGGCGGCCGTCCGCTGCTGCTCGACACCGGAGACCCCGACCTGGACCGTGCCCTGGCCGGCTATCGCACCGTGATCACCGGCCGCGGCCGTACCGCCCGCTATCCCGTTCAAGGAGCCTGAAGATGATCGACCTGACCGGTAAGCGCGCCGTCGTGACCGGCGCCGCGTCCGGAATCGGCCGCGCCACCGCCGAGCTGCTCGGTGAGCTGGGCGCGTCCGTCGTGCTCGCCGACCTCAACGCCGACGCGGGCGAGGAGGCCGCCAAGGCCATCCCGAACGCCCTGTTCTCCCGCTGCGACGTCTCGAGGGCGGCCGACTGCGAGCGGACGATCGAGCTGGCCAAGGACGCCTTCGGCGGCGTGGACGTGCTGTTCAACAACGCCGGGATCATCCGCCGTTCGACCGTGTGCGAGATCACCGAGGACGACTGGGACCTGGTGATGGCGGTCAACATCAAGTCGATCATGCTGATGAGCCGGTACGCGATCCCGCTGATGGCCGAGGCGGGCGGCGGAAGCATCGTCAACACCGGGTCCGGATGGGGCATCCAGGGGGGCGCGCAGGCCGTATCGTACTGTGCGTCGAAGGGGGCGGTCGTCAACATGACCCGCGCGATGGCGATCGACCACGGGCCGCGGAACATCCGCGTGAACTGCGTCTGCCCGGGCGACACGGCCACCGGGATGCTCGCCGACGAGGCGGCGCAGCTCGGAGAATCGGTCGAGACGTTCTACGCCGACGCGGCCGACCGGCCGCTCGGACGCATCGGCACCCCACGCGACATCGCGAGCACCGTGGCGTTCCTCGCCAGCGACGCCGCGGCGTTCGTTTCGGGTGCCGTCCTCGCCGTGGACGGCGCGGGCACCGCCTGATCCAGGCCGGGTGCGCGGCGGGACGAACCGGCCGCGCGCCCCGCCGTCACGGTCGGATCCGGGGACTGGGGAAGAGGGAGAGCATGGCGATCGAGCGCCGTCCGCTGCGTGAGCAGATCAAGGACGAGCTGCTGGAGCGGCTCGGCCGGGGCGAGTTCGCCGCGAACGAGCCGATCAACGAGAACCGGATGGCCGCCGACCTCGGCGTCAGCCGGACCCCGCTGCGGGAGGCGCTGATCGCGCTGGAGCGCGAGGGGGTGATCCGCAGCGAGCGCGGCAAGGGCTTCCGGTTCGCGCCGATGAGCCGCAAGGAGTTCCTGGACCTCAGCACGATCGTGCGCGAGATGGAGTCCCTGGCGCTGCGGCTGAGCGACCCGGCGTTCCTGGTGTCGCTCGCGCCGCGGCTGCTGGCCGAGGCGCGCGCGTTCCCCGATCCGCGCGCGGCCTACGCCGTCCTGGAGAGCCACGACGACGCCTGGCACGAGATGCTGACCTCGGGCTGCCGCAACGAGCGGCTGCTGGACATGATCGGTTCGCTGAAGCTGACCATGCACCGCTACGAGCGGGTCGTGGTCGGCGACCAGGACGTGCTGGAGCGCTCGGCCGCCGAGCACGAGCGGATCGCCGAGTGCCTGCTCGAGGGCGACGTCGAGGGCGCGGTCACCGCGCTCAAGACCAACTGGGCGAGCGGTTCCGAGCGCATCCTGGAACGCTTCGACCGCGAACGCGACCGCCGCGCCGCCGCCGAGCCCACACCGTCCTGACGAAGCCCTGGCCCCGGCCGGCGATGGCCGGGGCCAGGGCTCGGTCAGTCCAGGGCCCGGCGGTCGGCGGCGATGCGGGCCGGGTCCCAGCCGGGCCGGGGCACCGAGTCGAGCAGGAGCCGGGTGTAGGGGTGCCGGGGCCCGTCGAGCACGGCCGCGGCCCGGCCCGCCTCGACGGTCCGTCCCCGGCGCAGGACGAGCAGGTCGTCGGCGACGTGCCGGACCAGCGACAGGTCGTGGCTGACGAACACGTAGGCGACGCCGAGCGAGGCGCGCAGGTCGCGCAGCAGCTCGACGATCTGGGCCTGGA
Source organism: Actinomadura oligospora ATCC 43269 (assembly GCF_000518265.1). Lineage (GTDB taxonomy): Bacteria > Actinomycetota > Actinomycetes > Streptosporangiales > Streptosporangiaceae > Spirillospora > Spirillospora oligospora. Next base: position 20,586 of record NZ_JADG01000003.1, read on the forward strand.
TCGACACGTCCAGCGCGGACGTCGCCTCGTCCAGGACCAGCGCCCTCGGCTCGACGGCGAGCGCGCGGGCGAGCGCGACGCGCTGCCGCTGCCCGCCCGACAGCCGCCGGGGGAGCGCCGCCGCCTCGCGTTCGCCGAGCCCGACCCGGTCGAGCAGTTCGTCCCGGCGGGCGCGGCGCGCGGCCGGGTCCAGGTCGAAGTGCAGCCGCAGCGGCTCCTCGACGGCGTCGGCGACGGTCACGCGCGGGTCGAGCGACAGGTACGGGTCCTGGAAGACCATCTGGATCGCGCGGGCGCGGGCGAGGCGGGCCGTCCGCCCGCGCGGCGGTGCGGTGCGGTCGGCGCCGTCCACCAGGACGCGTCCGGCGGACGGCCGCTCCAGCCCGACGAGCATCCGCGCGGTCGTGGTCTTCCCCGATCCGGACTCGCCGACGATCGCCAGGGAGCCGCCCGGCGGGACGGCGAACGACACGTCGTCGACGGCCGCGTGGTCGCCGAACGTCTTGCGCAGCCCCTCGACGGCCAGAACCGGCTGTTCAGTCATGGATCGGCTCCTCGGCGCGAAGACAGGCGACGGACACGCCGTCCACCGGGCGAAGGGTGGGCCGCTCGGCGGCGCACTCCGGCGCGGCGAGGCGGCAGCGGGCGGCGAAGGCGCACCCCTCCGGGTTCTCGGCGAGCGACACCGGACGGCCCGGCACGCCGCGCGGCGGCTCGGCGGACCCCATCCGGGGCGTCGCGGCCAGCAGGCCCGCCGTGTACGGGTGGCGGGGGCGCGCGAACAGGCCGTCCGCGGTCTGCTCCTCCACGATCCGGCCCGCGTACATGACGTAGATCCGGTCGCAGACGGCGGCGGCGAGGTCCAGGTCGTGCGTGACGAACAGCAGGCCCGTGCCGCGTTCGGCCTGGAGCCGGGTGAGGATCGAGATGACCTCGGCCTGGGTGGTGACGTCCAGAGCGGTGGTCGGCTCGTCGGCGAGCAGCAGCCGCGGGCCGCCCGCGAGCGCCCCGGCGATCATGACGCGCTGCAGCATGCCGCCGGAGAACTCGTGCGGGAACCGGCGCAGCGCCCGGCGCGGGTCGGGGATGCCGACCGCCTCCAGCAGCTCCTCGGCCGTCTTCCGCGCGGCGCGCGCGGGCGTGCCCCCGGCGCGCAGGCCCTCGGTGACGAAGTCGCCGACGCGGCGGACGGGGTTGATCGAGGCGCGCGGGTCCTGGAACACCATCGCGGCCTCGCGGCGGCGCAGCTCGCGCAGCCGCGCGGGCGGCATCGCTAGCACGTCGTCCCCGGCCACCCGGACGGTCCCGGTGGCGGTGGCCCCGGCGGGCAGCAGTCCGAGCGCGGCCCGGCTGGTCACCGACTTGCCGGAGCCGGACTCGCCGACCAGCCCGACCGACTCGCCCCGCGCCACGCGCAGCGACACCCCGTCGAGGACGGGCCGGGCGGCTCCCGAGGCGAGCCGGACGGTGAGGTCGTCGATCTCCAGCAGCGTCTCTCCCGTCGTCCCGGGCATCACGCCTCCCGCTTCGCGACGCGGTCGGCGACGCCCTCGCCGACGATGCCGAACGCCACGACCGCGACCACGATGGCCGCGCCGGGCGCGAGCGCGGGCAGCGCCGCGCCCTGGAGCAGCGCGTTCGCGCCGTTGTTGATCATCGCGCCCCAGTCGGCCGCGGGCGGCTGCACGCCGAACCCGAGGAAGCTGAGCGCGGCGAGGTCCATCAGCGCGTACCCGAAGTTCATCGCCGACTGCGCCAGCACCAGCGGCGCGATGTTCGGCACGAGGTGGCGCAGGCAGATCGTCCAGCCGGACCATCCCTGCACCCGGTACGACTGGATGTAGGGACGCGTCGTCTCCTGGACGGCCACGTTCCGCACGAGTCGTCCGACGTAGGGGACGTAGGCGATGCTCATCGCGACGGTCGGCGCGGTCAGGCCCGGCCCGAACACCGCGACGAGCACGATCGCCAGCAGCAGGCCGGGCAGGGCGAACACCAGGTCCATCGCCCGCGACAGCACCGCGTCCACCAGGCCGCCGCACCACGCGGCGGCGACGCCGACGAGGGCGCCGAGCGCGGTCGACACCGCGACGACGACCAGCGGGCCGAGCAACCCGCTGCGGGCTCCGTAGACCAGGCGGGACAACACGTCCCGTCCGGATTCGTCGGTGCCGAGCAGATGGTCGCCGGACGCGCCGCCGAGCGCGGCCGACAGGTCCAGGCCGTTCGGGTCGTATGGCGCGATCCAGGGGGCGAGCACCGCCACCAGGACGACGAGGACCAGCACGATCAGCGCTGCCGTCTGCAGAGCGTCGCCGCCGTGCAGGCGGCGCAGCAGGGCGCGCTTCTGGAAGGGGACGGCGGTCACCGGGCGGCTCCCTTCACTCGGGGGTCGATGAGGGGCTGGAGCAGGTCGACCAGCAGGTTCGCGGCCACGAAGGCGAACACGACCAGCAGGGACACGGCCTGCACCACGGGGAAGTCCTTGACGGTCACCGACGACACCAGCAGCTGCCCGACGCCCGACAGCCCGAACGCGGTCTCGACGATCGAGGTGCTGACCAGCAGCCCGGCGACGACGGTCCCGGTGACGGTGCTGATCGGGCCGAGACTGTTGCGCAGCACGTGCCGGCGGACGACGGTCGCGCCGGGAACGCCGCGTGAGCGGGCGACCTCGACGTGCTCGCGGGCGAGTTCCTCCAGCATCGCCGAGCGCGTCACGCGCGCCAGCAGGCCCGCGAACGTCAGCGCCAGGGCGATCGCCGGAAGCGTCAGGTGGCTGATCCGCCCCCCGAACCCGCTGCCGTTCCCGAACGCGGGGAACCAGTGCAGCTTCACCGAGAACACCGAGATCAGGCCGATCGCGGCGACGAACGCGGGCGTCGCGGTCGCCATGCCCGTGCCGATCAGGACGATCCGGTCGGCCGCCCCGCGCCGGAGCGCGGCGACCGCGCCGAGCGCCAGGCCCGCGACCAGGATCAGCAGCGCCGCGTAGGCGACCAGCCAGAGCGTGGTCGGCAGCCGGGACGCGATCAGCCCGCCGACGTCCTGCCGGAACTGCACCGACCGGCCGAAGTCACCGGTCAGCGCGTCGCCGAGCCACTTGGCGTACTGGACGGCGAAGGGGTCGTCCAGGTGGTACTGCGCGCGGATCGCGGCGAGCGTCTCCGGCGTGACGGGACGTCCCCGCATCAGGAACGTCGCCGGGTCGCCGGGCGCGAGGTAGAGGGAGCCGAAGACCGCCAGCGAGGTCGCGACCAGTGTCGCGACCATCGCGGCGAGCCTTTTGACCAGGAAGAACGCCACGTCAGCCCGCCGATCCGAGCATCGCCGCCCAGGGGTACATGAGCTGGGTGATCCCGGTCGGCGCGCCCGTCACCTTCCGGTTGAGGAACAGGCTGTGGGGGACCTCGTAGAGCGGGATCCAGACCATCTCGTCCACGGCGATCTGCTGGAGCCGCGCGACGACGGCGGCGCGGGCGGCGGGGTTCGGCTGGGTGTTGGCCTGGTCGACCAGCTTGTCGTAGGCGGGGTTGGAGTAGCCGCCGTAGTTGGAGAAGTTGCCGGTCTGCAGGATGCCGTAGAACTCCAGCGGGTCGGGCGTGGAGTCGTACCAGGTCGTCATCATCAGGTCCACGCCGGACCGGGCCTTGGGGTCGGAGAACAGGGCGCTGTAGGCGTCCGGCGCGACCGACCGCAGTTCGACGTTCAGCCCGATGGACCGTGCGGCGGCCTGGACGGCGTTGGCGATGACGCCGATCTCCGGAGCGACCGTGCTCGTCGTCATCACGAGCTTCTTTCCGGTCGCGCCCGCCTGCTGGACGAGCTGTTTGGCGCCCGCGACGTCGTGGGCGGGCTCGGGAAGTTTGGCGTAGTAGCCCTTGGCCGCCTCCGGCGCGATGCCCCAGGCGCCGGTCGCCCCGGGGGCCTTGGCCGGGGTGGCCACGCCCCCCGCCGCGGCCTTGATGATGCCCGGGCGGTCGAGCGCCATGGACAGCGCCTTGCGCACCCGCACGTCGCCGAGGGTCCCCTTGAGGTTGGTGGGGATGAGGGAGACAGCGGTGGTGTTGGGGCCGAAGTAGAGCTTGCCGTTGGGCGCGTTGCGCAGCTTCGCGAACCCGGACATGGGGATCAGGTAGCCGCCGTCGACCTCGCCGGACAGCATGGAGTTCACGCGGGTGGACGGGTCCTGGATGAAGACGTTCCTGACGGTGGCGGCCTTCGGCTTCAGGGACGCGTCCCAGTAGCCGTCGAACCGCTTCAGGGTGATCGACTGGCCCTTCTGCCACTTGTCCAGCGTGTAGGGGCCGGTGCAGTTCACGCCGCCGTCGGGGGTGCCGTAGGAGCGTCCGGCCCTGTTGAGCGTCGCGGCGCTCTCGACCGTCCCGGCCGAGGTGCCCATCTCCTCGTTGAACAGCTGGTCGGGCTTCTTCAGGTGGACGGTGACCTGCATCGGGCCGGTCTTCTCCACCGACGCGACGTTCGTGAACGCCGAGATCCAGTACGAGCCGATCTTCGGGTCCAGGTGCCGCTGGAGGCTGGCGACCACGTCGTCGGCGGTCAGCGTCGTCCCGTCATGGAACCTCACTCCCGGACGGATCGTGTAGACCCAGCGCTTGGCGTCGGGCGCGGACGAGGCGACCGCCAGGCCCGGCTGCATCTTCAGGTCCGGGGTGATGCGCTGCAACTGCTCGCAGACGTTGGCGAGCACGGTGTTCGGCGGGTAGTCGAACGCGTAGGCGTAGTCGAGCGACTGCGGCTCGCCGTACAGCGACCAGGTGACCGAGTCGACCGGGCCCTTGGCGGGCGGGGTGTCCTTGGAGATCTGGAACGCGCCGGAACCGACGGGTCTCGGACTGCCGCCGCAGGCGGCGGCCACGAGCGCGACGAGCGCCAGCGCGGCCAGGGAACGGGAGGTGCGCATCGGACGACCCCTTACGACGGTCCGGCCGCGGGGACCGGCCGGAGAGTGCTGGTGAGTATTGGTGAAGGAACGTTCCTGCACAAGACTTTGAAGGAACGATTCCGCACAGGTGAAGCGGGGGTGAACCGGGACATGGCCGGGCTAGGATCCGGGCATGACCTCACCCTCGCCCAGGGTCCGGCTGGTGGACGTCGCGCGCGTCGCCGGAGTGTCCAAGACGACGGTCTCCGACGCGCTGAACGGCACCGGCCGCCTGCCCGCCGCCACGCGCGAGCACGTCCGCGAGGTCGCGCGCGGCCTCGGCTACCGGCCCAACGCCACGGCCCGCAGGCTGCGCGCCGGGCGGACCCGGCTGCTGGGCCTGGCCGCCCGCGAGTACGTGTGCTCCCCGTGGGTCTACGCGGAGCTCGCGTACTTCTCCCAGCTGACGACCGCGGTCACCCGGACGGCGCTGGAGCACGGCTACGGCGTGGTGCTGCTGCCGACCGCCGCGCCCGACGACTGCTGGCTGGACATGCCCCTGGACGGCGTGTTCGTCATCGACCCGGTCGCGGGCGACCCGCTGGTCGCCGACTTCCTGTCGGCGGGCGTCCCGGTCGTGAGCGACCGCCGCGCCCTGGAGGAGGCCGCGGCCCGAGCGCGCGAGGCCGGAGGAACGAGCGGCGACGGAACCGCGGGCACGCGGCCCGCCCGGTGGCTCGACTTCGACTACGAACGCGCGACGCTCGACGTCCTGGACCACCTGCGCGAGCAGGGCGCGGAACGGATCGCCCTGGTCACCGCCCGGTCGACGTCCTGCTTCTTCGAACGCTCCGGGGAGGCCTACGGCCGGTGGTGCGCCCAGAACGGCAGGGTCCCGGTCAGCGTCGCGACCGACGCGCCCGGCCCGGCGCACGTGCTCGCCGCGGTCGAGACCGTCTTCTCCGCCTCAGCCTCAGCCTCGGGCCCGGCCTCAGCCGCCGGGTCGCCGGACGCGCTGCTCGTGCTGACCGAGGTCAGCCCGCCGCTGCTGCTCGACGCCCTGCGCAGACTCGGCCGGTCGGTGCCGGACGATCTGCTGGTGGTGTGCGCGACCGAGGACCCGGCCGCCGCCTACACCGACCCGGGGATGAGCACGCTCGGCTACCTGCCCGTCGAGAGCGCGCGGGCCGGGGTCGAGCTGCTGGTGGACGCGATCGAGGGGCGTCCCGGCCCGGACGGCCGGCTGTTCGGGGCCCGGCTGGAGGTCCGCGCGTCGTCGCTGGCCGCGGGGGCTCGACGCCGGACGCGCTGAGCTGCTGCATGACGGCCATCAGAGTCCTCCCGCGGTCATCCGTCAATGGTGTTGTCGTAAGCGCGGGCCGCCGGAAGCCGGGCCTCCATGGCGTCCAGGAGCAGATCGAGGGTGAAGGGGTACACGCTGTGGCGCATGTCGGCGGCGAGCAGCTGCGAGGTCGCGGCGATGTGCGGATGCGTCTCCCGGCTGAGCCCGGCGTACCGCCCCCGCCAGACCCTCAGGTCGGCGTCCCGCGCGGCCGGGGGCATCGCGATGGCCGCCGCCTCCAGTGCGGCCAGGCCGAGCGCGTGGTCGATGAACGCGTGGTAGAGGATGACGGCCTCGGCGTCGGGGAACCCCGCCGAGCGCAGCACGCCGAGGATCGCCTCCACCGCGCGCATCTCGTTGTCGCGCCCGGTCGTGCGGTGCGCCGCGAGCATCGCCAGCTGCGGGTGCGCCTGGTAGGACGCGTGGATCCGCAGCCCGATCTCGCGCAGGTCGGCGCGCCATTCGCCGCTCGGCGTCCAGCCCGCCTGGGTGCGGCCGATCAGCTCGTCCGCGACGGCCAGCAGCAGGTCGTCGGTGTCGTGGAAGTACCGGTACAGCGCGCTCGGGTCGGCGCCGAGCGCCGCGCCGAGCCGCCGGACGGTCAGCGCCGCCGCGCCGTGCCGGGCGACCAGCCGCAGCGCGGTCTCCACGATGAGACGCTCGGACAGCACGGTGCCCTGCTTGGTCGGCCGCCTGCGGCGGCGCCGGTCCTCGGGGGTGACGCGTTCGCTCATGCCGGGGACTTTACGTCAACGTTATTGACGTTGCGAGGGCGGGCGGGTTTGCCTTGGCTGCCGTCCGGGCCGCCAGGCACACGGTTCGGACGCGACATCGACATCATCGACGGGAGCGACACCCATGACCCATGCCGATCTGGTCTTTCTCGGCGGACCCGTCCACACGGTGGACGCGGCCCGCACGCGAGCGACCGCCCTGGCCGTCCGGGGCGAGCGCATCGCCGCGGTCGGGCACGACGAGGTGCGCGACCTGGTCGGCCCGCGCACCGAGGTCGTCGACCTGGCCGGGAGGCTGCTGGTCCCCGGCTTCGTGGACGCGCACGTCCACGCGGTCGGCGGCGGCGTGGAACTCGGCGAGTGCGACCTGACCGGGACGGTCGTGGTGGCCGACTACCTCGAGGCCGTCCGCGCGTTCGCCGCCGCGCATCCGGACCGCGCGTGGATCACCGGCGGCGGCTGGTCGATGGAGAGCTTCGAGGGCGGGCTCCCCGACCGGCGGCTGCTCGACGCGGTCGTGCCCGACCGTCCCGTGTACCTGCTCAACCGCGACCACCACGGCGCCTGGTGCAACACCCGCGCGCTGGAGCTCGCCGGGCTCACCGCCGAGACGCCCGATCCGTCCGACGGGCGGATCGAGCGCGAGGCCGACGGCACGCCCAGCGGCGTCCTCCAGGAGGGCGCGACGGAACTGGTCGGACGGCTCGTCCCCGCGCGGACGCCCGCCGAGACCCTCGCCGGGCTCCTGCGCGCGCAGGAGCTGCTGCACTCGCTCGGCATCACCGGCTGGCAGGACGCGGCGGTCGGCTCGTTCGGCGGCTTCGCCGGGAACGACGAGGCGTACCTGGCCGCCGCGCGGGACGGAAGCCTCACCGCGCGGGTCAACGGCGCGCTGTGGTGGGAGCGCGAGCGCGGCGCGGAGCAGATCCCCGAACTGGTCGAGGCGCGGGCGCGGCTGCGCCACGGCCGGTTCCGCGCGGACACCGTGAAGATCATGCAGGACGGCGTCGCGGAGAACTTCACCGCCGCGATGACCGGCCCGTACCTGGACGCCTGCGGCTGCGCGACCGACAACTCCGGGCTCAGCTTCGTCGACCCCCTGGCGCTGCGCGGCCACGTGACCGAGCTGGACGCGCTGGGCTTCCAGGTGCACTTCCACGCGCTGGGGGACCGGGCCGTCCGGGAGGCGCTGGACGCGGTCGAGGCCGCGCGGACCGCCAACGGCCACCGCGGCACCCGGCACCACCTGGCGCACCTCCAGGTCGTCCACCCCGATGACGTGGCGCGGTTCGCCCGGCTCGGCGCGATCGCCAACATGCAGCCGCTCTGGGCCGCGCACGAGCCGCAGATGGACGAGCTGACCATCCCGTTCCTCGGCCCCGAGCGCGCCGCGTGGCAGTACCCGTTCGGCGACCTGCTGCGCGCGGGCGCGACGCTCGCCGCCGGGAGCGACTGGCCGGTGAGCAGCCCGAACCCGCTCGCGGGCATCCACGTCGCCGTCAACCGCAAGGAGCCGGGGACCCGCGACGACCGCGTCTTCCTGCCCGAGCAGCGCCTCGACCCGGTGACCGCGCTCGCCGCCTACACCGCCGGATCCGCGCACGTCAACGGCCAGGACGACGCGGGCAGCCTGCGCGTCGGCAACCTCGCCGACCTGGTGGTCCTGGACCGCGACATCCTCACCGGCCCGCCGGAGGAGATCGCCGAGGCCCGCGTCCTGGCCACCTACGTCGGCGGCGAGGCGGTGTACAGGGCGGGCTGACCGGCGAGCGCGGTGAGCGCGCGGTGAGGAGGCGGTGAGCGCCGCCCGGCACTGTCTCCTCATCGCCGGTCCGCACCGAGGACCGGCCGCCGAGAAGGAGACGGCAGTGGACACGTCGCAGGGCAAGCTCGACGGCAAGGTGGCGCTGGTGACCGGCGGCTCGCGGGGGATCGGCCGGGCGGTCGCGCTGCGGCTGGCCGCGGAGGGCGCGTTCGTGGCCGTCCACTACGGCAGCGACGCGGACGCGGCGAAGCGGACGGTCGCCGACATCGAGAAGGCGGGCGGCTCGGCGGTCGCGATCCAGGCCCGGTTCGGCGAGGACGGCGCGGTGGACCGCCTGTTCGACGCGCTCGTCCGCGAACTGGACGGACGCGGCCTGGACATCCTGGTCAACAACGCGGGCATCGCCTCGGCCAGCCCCGCCGCGGCGCTCACCCCGGACGAGCTCGACCGGCTGCTGAAGGTGAACGTCTCCGCGCCGTTCTTCGTGACCCAGCGCGCGACGCCGCTGCTGAACGACGGCGGCCGGATCATCAACATGGGCTCGGTCGCCAGCCGGATGGCCGTGTCGGTGCAGATCGGCTACACCCTCACCAAGGCCGCCCTCGAGTCCCTGACGCCCACCCTCGCCAACGACCTCGGACGGCGCGGCATCACGGTGAACACCGTCGCGCCCGGCGCGATCCGCACCGACATGACCGCCGGGTACTTCGCGATCCCCGAGGCCGCCGCCGGGCTGGCGTCGATCACCGCGCTCGGCCGCCTCGGCGAGCCCGAGGACGTGTCGGACGTCGTGGGGTTCCTCGCCGGACCGGACGCCCGCTACATCACCGGCCAGACCATCGACGTCTCCGGCGGCACCTGGCTCGGCCCCATCGTCCCGTCCGCGTGAGGCCCCCTCCGGGCGCTTATGTCAACGCTATTGACGTAGTTCGCCGGGACCGGCTTCCCTGGCTCCTGCCGCGCCCCGTCCGGGGCGCGCAGGAGGACACGGCGGGGGCGGGCGCCCTCGCCGCGAAGGGAGGACGCTGTGGACCTGAACGGCAGGACGGTCATCGTCACGGGGGCGGGGAGCGGGCTCGGCCGCGCCTACGCGCTCGCGCTCGGCGCGGCCGGGGCCGCCGTCGTCGTCAACGACGTCGACGCCGAGGCGGCCGGGCGGGTGGCCGGGGAGATCGAGGCGGCGGGCGGGCGCGCGGTCGCCGAGCCCGGCGCGGTCGGGCCCGCCGAGGTCGCCGAGCCGCTCGCGGACCGCGCGGTCACCGCGTTCGGGCGACTGGACGCCCTGGTCACCAACGCGGGCATCCTGCGCGACCGGGTGCTCTGGAAGATGTCCGACGAGGACTTCGACGCGGTGCTCGACGTCCACCTGCGCGGCACGTTCACCTGCGTGCGGGCCGCCGTCCGGCGGATGCGCGACCAGGGCGAGGGCGGACGGATCATCGTCGTCGGGTCGCCCGCCGGACAGCGCGGGAACTTCGGCCAGACCAACTACTCGGCGGCGAAGGCCGCGATCGTCGGCATGGTCCGCACCTGGGCGATGGAACTGGCCAAGGCCGGGATCACCGTGAACGCGGTCGTCCCGGTCGCCGCGACGGCGATGACCAAGACCATCCCGGCGTTCGCGCCGCACATCGAGGCGTGGGAGGAGCGCGGCGAGCCGTTCCCGGCGTGGCTGCGCGCCGCCGAGGGGTTCGGGCTGCCCGAGGACGTCGCGGCCCTGCCGGTGTTCCTGGCGTCCGACGCGTCCGCGGGGGTGACAGGCCAGGCCATCGGCATCGGCGGCGACCGGCTCTCGCTCTGGTCGCACCCGCAGGAGGTCGCCGTCGCCTACCGGACCGGGGGCTGGACGGCCGACGACATCGCCACCGCCTGGCCGACCGGCGTCGGCGCCGCGGCGCAGACCGTCGGCATCCCCGCACCGAAGGACCCGAACGCGTGAGCCCCGCCGATGTGAACCCGGCCGATGTGAGTGATGATGGTGTGGAGCCCAACGGCGTGGGAGCGGCCGGTGTGAACCTCGACGAGATCGTCGCGATCGACGTGCACACGCACGCGGAGGTCTCCTCGTCCGGGCATCCGTCGCTGCCGCCGTACCTGATGGAGGCGTCCGAGAAGTACTTCGGCGCGCAGGGGCACCGGCAGCCGGCCATCGACGAGACGGCCGCGTACTACCGCGAGCGGAACATGGCGGCCGTGGTGTTCACCGTGGACGCCGAGCACGCGACCGGGCACCCGCCGATCCCGAACGAGGAGGTCGCGGAGGGCTGCGCGCGGCACCCGGGCACGCTCATCCCGTTCGCGAGCCTCGACCCCTGGCGCGGGAAGGCGGCCGTCCGCGCCGCGCGGCGGCTGGTCGAGGAGCACGGCGCGCGCGGCTTCAAGTTCCACCCGAGCCTCCAGGGATTCCACCCGAACGACCGGATGGCCTACCCGCTGTACGAGGCCATCGAGGAGCTGGGCGTCCCCGCCCTCTTCCACACCGGGCAGACCGGCATCGGCGCTGACGTGCCGGGCGGAGGGGGCATCCGGCTCGCGCCGTCGAACCCCATGCTCGTGGACGACGTGGCGGCGGGCTTCCCCGGGCTCCGGATCGTCCTGGCGCATCCGTCCTTCCCCTGGCAGGACGAGGCGCTCGCGGTGGCGCTCCACAAGGAGCACGTGCACATCGACCTGTCGGGCTGGTCGCCGAAGTACTTCCCGCCGCAGCTCGTCCGGTACGCGAACTCGCTGCTGCAGGACAAGGTGCTGTTCGGGTCCGACCATCCGGTGATCACCCCGGACCGGTGGCTGCGCGACTTCGAGGGGCTGGACATCAAACCCGGGGTGCGGCGGAAGATCCTCAAGACGAACGCGGCGCGGCTGCTCGGGCTCGCCGCCCCTGAGGAGGTGTAGCGCCATGCGAGACCAGGGCATCGGCTCGTGGACGGCCCGCCGCGCCCGCAAGACCCCGGATCGGATCGCGATCGTCCATGAGGAGACCCGGCGCACCTACGGTGAGCTGCACGAACGCGTGTGCCGCCTGGCGAACGCGCTACGCGGCTTGGGCGTGCGGCAGGGCGACCGGGTCGCGTTCCTCGGCCCGAACCACCCCGCCTTCCTGGAGACGCTGTTCGCGGCGGGCGCGCTCGGCGCGGTCTTCGTCCCGCTGAACACGCGCCTGGCGGTCCCGGAACTGGAGCACAACCTGACCGACTCGGGCAGCGGTGTGCTCGTCCACGCCCCCGAGCAGGCGGAGGCCGCCGCCGGGGCCGCCGGGTCCGTCCGGCACCGGATCGCGCTCGCCGGTCCGGACGGAGAAGGCGTCCTCGGTTACGAGGACCTGCTGGCCGGGGCGTCCGCAGAGCCGCTCGACACCCCGGTGAGCCTGGACGACCCGTGCCTGATCATGTACACGTCGGGGACCACCGGACGGGCCAAGGGCGCCGTCCTCACCCACGGCAACATCACCTGGAACAGCGTCAACGTCCTGGTGGACGTCGACCTGGCCGGGGATGAGACGACCCTTGTCGCCGCTCCGCTGTTCCACGCCGGGGCGCTGAACATGACCTGCCTGCCGACGCTGCTCAAGGGCGGGACGGTCGTGCTGATGTCCGCGTTCGACCCGGGGCGGGCGCTCGCAGAGATCGAGGCGCACCGCGTCACGTACATGTTCGGCGTGCCGGTCATGTTCGACGCGATGGCCGCGCACCCCGGCTGGCCGTCCGCCGACCTCACCAGCCTGCGTCAGCTCAACTGCGGCGGCGCGCCCGTGCCGCTCGGCACCATCGGCGTCTACCGGGAGCGCGGGCTCGCGTTCAGCCAGGGCTACGGCATGACCGAGGCGTCCCCGGGCGTCCTGTTCCTGGACAAGGCCGACGCGACACGTAAGGCGGGCACGGCGGGCGTCCCGCACTTCTTCACCGGCGTCCGGATCGTGGACCCCGCCGGACGGGACGTCCCGCCGGGGGAGAAGGGCGAGATCCTCGTCTCCGGCCCCACGGTGATGCGCGGCTACTGGGGCCGTCCCGACGAGACCGCGCGCGTGCTGGCCGGGGGCTGGTTCCACTCCGGCGACGTCGCGACCGCCGACGAGGACGGCCACGTCGCCATCGTGGACCGGATCAAGGACGTGATCATCTCGGGCGGGGAGAACGTCTACCCCGCCGAGGTCGAGGCCGTGCTCGCCCGGCATCCGGACGTGGCCGAGTGCGCCGTCGTCGGCGTCCCCGACGAGCGCTGGGGCCAGGTCGGCCGGGCCGTCGTCGTCCCGCGCCCGGGCACGTCCCCGGGCGAGGCGGAGATCCTCGCCTTCCTGCGCGAACACCTCGCCGGCTACAAGGTGCCGAAGTCGGTCGTCCTCGCCGCGGGCCTGCCCCGCAACCCCACCGGCAAGATCATCAAGCGGGCCCTGCTCGCCCACCTCGGAAAGGACCCAGCATGAGCTCCGACACCGCCCCCGCCACCGGCCCCGACACCACCGTCGCCCACGGCCTCGCCGGACTCCTCGCGCTGCGCGGAACCGACCTCGGCCACACCGCCTGGACCGAGATCGCCCAGGACCGGGTGAACACCTTCGCCGACGCCACCGGCGACCACCAGTGGATCCACACCGATCCGGCGCGCGCGGCGGACGGCCCGTTCGGCGGCACGATCGCGCACGGCTACCTCACCCTCGCCCTGCTCATCCCGCTGTTCGGCGAGCTGCTGACGATCGACGGCGTCAACATGAGCGTCAACTACGGGCTGAACAAGGTGCGCTTCCCGGCGCCGGTCCCGGTCGGCGCGAGGATCCGGCTGCGCGGCGTCGTCGCCGACGTGACCGAGGTGAAGGGCGACGGCGTCGAGATGACGCTCGACTTCACGATGGAGACCGACCGGAGCGACAAGCCCGCGCTCGTCGCCCAGGCCGTCTACCGCCACTACGCCTGACACCCGAACCTCGCCCGGCCCGGCGTCAGCCCCGGCCGGTCGGGGGCCTGTTCTCGTCCGGGGTCAGCATGCCGTGCATCATCTCGACCCAGGTGGCGACGAACGTCTCGTCGTCCACGCCGACCGAGGAGACCTTCAGCAGGCCGCTCATGACGCGGGACGAGAACAGGGCCCCGAGCCCGACCGACGCGACGGCGGCGGCGCGCTCCCCGGGGACGCCGGCGCTGTCCCGGAGCCAGGCGGTGAACTCGGTGAACGTCGTGTTCACCAGCTGGCGGACCGCGTCCTCGACGATCTCCGGACGGCTGCGCGCCTCGGTCAGCATGATGCGCAGCAGCTCCTCCTCGCCGTCCAGCTCGGCCAGCACGTAGCGCGCGCTCAGCGTCAGCTCGGCGCGCAGGTCGCCGAGGCCACCGAGCACCCGGCGGATGTCGCGCAGGGCGTCCAGCCGGCTCAGGTTGCGCTCGATGCCCGCCCGGAGCAGTTCCTCCTTGGTGCGGAAGTGGTGGTAGAGGCCGCCCGCGCCGGGGGTCAGCCCGGCGGCCCGCTCGATCTGCGCGACGCTCGTGCCGCGGTAGCCCTGCTCGCCGAACAGCCGCATGGCCGCGTCGAGGATCCGGTCCCGGGTCGGGGTTGACGACGTCATCTCCTAAGTAAACACTGAGGAGTAGACAGTGTCCACTTACGGGGGCTCATCGATGACCGAACAAGGCTGGTCCCATGTCGTGCGGCGCGGCCGGGTGTCCCGGGCCGCGCCGCTGCTGGGCGCCGCGAGCCGGACGGCGGGGGAGGCGATCGTCGCGTCCCTGCGCGGACGCCGCGACACCGGGTTCCACGAACGTGTCGCCGAGCGGTACGCGCAGCGGCTCGGCCGGTCCAAGGGCGTCCTGATGAAGGCCGGGCAGCTGCTGTCGTTCGTCAGCTTCACCCCCGCCGTGGACGGCCAGTACGCGCCGATCTACCGCGCCGCCCTCGCCCGGCTCCAGGACGACGCGCCCCCGATGCCCTACGCGGACGCCGCCGCGGTGGTCACCGCCGAACTGGGCGCGCCGCCGGAGGAGCTGTTCGCCGAGTTCGACCGCGAGCCGCTCGCCGCCGCGTCCATCGGGCAGGTGCACGCGGCGACGCTCCAGGAGGGACGCCGCGTCGCGGTGAAGGTGCAGTACCCGGGCGTGGCGGAGGCCATCCGCGCCGACCTGGCGAACACCGAGCTGCTCGTCGGCTTCTTCGGCCTGGCGCGCTCGATGGCCCCCGCCCTGACCCGCATGGACCTGCGCGGCCTCGCCCACGAGGTGTCCGAACGCATCGGCGCGGAGCTGGACTACCGCGCCGAGGCCGCCAGCCAGGCCGAGTTCGCCGGGATCTACCGGGGACACCCGTTCATCCGCGTGCCCGAGATCGTTCCGGAGCTGTGCGCCGACCGCGTCCTGACGATGGAGCTGTCGGACGGGATGCGCTGGCAGAAGGCCCTCACCGCCGAGCCCGCGCTGCGCGACCGGTGGGCCGAGGCGCTCTACCGCTTCACGATCGGCTCGCTGCGCCGGGTCGGGCTGTTCAACGCCGACCCGCATCCCGGCAACTACCTGTTCCACGAGGACGGCACCGTCACCTTCCTCGACTTCGGCTGCGTCAAGCGCTTCACCCCGCGGCAGGTCGCCGAGATCTGCGCGATGGTGACCGCCGCCGTGGACGACGACGCCGACGGGTTCGCCGCCGTGATGCGCGACACCGGGTTCCTGCCGGCGGGCGACGGGAACCTCGACCCGGCCGAGGTGGTCGCCTGGTTCCGGACGTCCCTGAACTCGCTGGTCGAGCCGCAGCCGTTCACCTTCACCCCGGAGCGGACGGCGGCCACGATCGCGAGCGCGTACTCGCCGAGCGGACGGTACGGGCCGCTCGTCCGGAAGCTGAGCCTGCCGCCCGAGTTCATGCTGCTCATGCGCATCGAGCTGGGCATGAACGCCGTCCTCGGCGAACTGAACGCCACCGGTCCCTGGCTGGACATCTGCGCCGAATGGGACCGCGGCGGCCCGCCCGCGACGCCGTACGGCGAGCTCGACCAGGCGTTCTGGAAGGAGCATCATGCAGGCCGCAGCCTCGCCTGAAACGACGGCTTCGCCTGAGGCGACGGCCTCGTCCGACGCGACGGCTTCGTCGGGCGCGAGGGTCGTCCGGGACGAGGCGCTCGACGCGTTCGTCGTCTCCGGCTTCGACGAGGCCGCGCGGGTGCTGCGCGAACCCGGCTGGAGCAGCGACCCGCGCCGGATCACCGGGCGGCCCCTCGACGTGCCGCCCGGCGTGCTCCTGTTCCTGGACCCGCCCGACCACACCCGGCTGCGCCGCCTGCTCAGCCCCGCGTTCACCCCGCGCGCGGTCGGGCGGCTGCGGACGCGCGTCGCCGCCATCGCCGACGCCGTCCTGGACGGCCTGTTCGCCGACGGGAACCGGGCGGACCTGATGACCGAGGCCGCCCACCTGGTCCCGCTCGCCGTCATCGCCGAACTCCTGGACGTCGGCGCGGAGGGCGCGCGGGTCTTCCGCGACCAGACGCCGGGGCTCGTCCGGATGCTGGAGGTCGCCCCGACCAGGGAGGACGTCGAGCGCGGAGTGGAGGCGTCCGACGAGGTCATGATGTTCCTGCTGCCGCTGCTGGTGGAGCGTCGCCGTGACCCCGGCGACGACTTCGTCAGCGCCCTGGTGAGGACGGACGAGCTGAGCCTCGAAGAGCTGCTCGCCACCTGCGTCCTGCTGCTCGCGGCCGGGCACGAGACGACCGCGAACCTCATCGGCAACGGCGCGCACGCCCTGCTGGGCGACCCCGGTCATATCGCCCACCTGCACGCCGACCCGGCGCGCGCCGTCGAGGAGCTGTTGCGCGCCGAGCCGCCCGTCCGGCTCGCGGGACGCGTCGCGCTCACCGACCACGAGCTGGACGGCGTGCGCGTCCCGGCGGGGTCGCGCGTGATCGTCCGGATCGACGCCGCCAACCGCGATCCGCGCCGGTTCGCCGATCCCGACCGGCTGGACCTCTCCCGCGCCCCCGGGCCGCACCTGGCGTTCGGCGGCGGCCACCACTACTGCCTGGGCGCGGCGCTGGCCCGGCTCGAGACGGCCGAGACCCTGACGCGCCTGTTCACACGGTTCCCGGAGCTGGCGCTCGCCGGTCCCGAGCCGCGCCGGCGGACGTCGAGCACCTTCCTCGGGTGGTCGGAGCTGATCGTCCGGCCCGGGTGAGCGGTCAGGCGTCCTTGCGGAGGAGGCCGCCGTACTCGTGGCCGGGGAAGTGGGCGGACGCGCCGAGGAACCGCTCCAGGTCGGCCGGGACGGGCGGCAGCGGCGGCTGGGACGGGTCCGGGCGCCAGTCCTTGATGTTGACCAGGCCCGGCTCCACCGGCGTCAGCCCGGACAGCAGTTCGTCCACCTCACCGGGAGAGCGCGTCCGCCACGGCATGCCGTTCGTGTTGGCCTGCTCGTCCATCGCGGCGCGGATCGCCGCGTCCGCGGTGACGATCTGGGTGAACGCCAGGTGGGAGCCGGGGACGGCGACGTCGTCCACGATGTGCCGCAGCAGGCCGCGCGGGTCCATGTCGTCCAGGAGGTGGTGGCCGACCGACAGCCACAGGACCGCGACCGGCTCGCCGAAGTCGATCAGCCGCTTCACGCCCGGGTCGGACAGGATGCGGTCCTGGTCGCGGAAATCGGCGGCGACGAACGCGGTCGTGTCGTCCTCCGCCATCAGCGCGCGGCCGTAGCTGAGCACGGTCGGGTCGTTGTCGACGTAGACGACGCGCGAGCCCGGCCCGAACTCGGCCGCGACCTGGTGGACGTTGTTGTTGGTCGGCAGCCCGCAGCCCATGTCGAGGAACTGCCGGATCCCCGCCTCGGCCGCCAGGTGGCGGACCAGCCGGTACAGGAACAGGCGGTTGTCGCGGGCGATGTCCACGATCCCCGGGAAGTGGGGGAGTGACTGGAGGGCGAACCGGCGGTCCACCTCGTACCAGTCCTTGCCGCCGAGCGACATGCCGTACAGGCGCGCCGACGACGGCGTGTTGTGAATGTCGGCGATGGCGTCGCTGCTACTCATCGGGACTCCGGTCGGGCGGGCGGCGAAGGCACATTCCGGACGCCACGCTACCGGCCGTCCCGCCGCCGCGAGGGAGTTCCATGATCTTGGTGTCGCGGACCTGTCCGCTTCGGGCCACGCCGGACGGCCCGGGGGACGGGTGACAAGCCCGGGCCGCGGGCGTATCAATAGGAAACCTTCTTAAATGCTGCGCCGCCGGGGGAGCGCTCGCCCGTCCTCGAAGGAGGCTCCCCCGATGGCTCCGACAACCCCGTCCGGCGCATCGTCCCGGCGCGCCGGGATCCTCCGCGCGCTCGCGGCCCTCGCGGTCGCCGTCCTCGCCGTGGCCCTGGCGGTCGCGCTGCGTCCCGGCGCCGCGCGGGCCGACGTCACCCGCAACTGGTACGGGGCCGCGCCCTACGTGATGCCGCTGGACAACGCCCCGCCCGACCTGTCCCAGGTCATGGCGGCGACCTCGCAGAAGTCCTTCGAGCTGGCCTTCATCCTCGCCTCGGGGAACTCCTGCTCACCGGCGTGGGACGGCACCGCGCCCGTCTCGTCCGACACGGCGGTCGGCGCGGTCATCAACACCGTCCGGGCGGCCGGGGGCGACGTGTCGATCTCGATCGGCGGCTACAACGGCACCAAGCTCGGCCAGGTCTGCTCGGGCGCCGCCGCCACGGCCGCCGCATACCAGCAGGTCATCAGCAAGTACTCGCTCAAGGCCATCGACTTCGACCTCGAGGAGCCCGAGTACGAGAACAGCGCCGCCGTCTCCAACGAGCTGGGTGCGGCGCAGATCCTCCAGCGGAACAACCCCGGGTTGTACGTGTCGGTGACGACCGCCGGGACGGCCTCGGGCACCGGCTGGTTCGGCACGCAGATGCTGAACACGGCCAAGGGCCTCGGCTTCACGCCGGACAACTACGCGATCATGCAGTTCGACGGCGGTTTCAGCGGATCGTCGTCGCAGATCTCGGCGCTGGAGAACTTCCACTCGCTGCTCATGAGCACCTTCGGCTGGGACGGCGCCACCGCCTACCAGCACGAGGGGTTCTCCGGCATGAACGGCCGCTCGGACTCCGGCGAGTACTTCTCCCAGGCCGACTTCCAGGCCGTCCTGAACTACGCGACGAGCCACCACCTGAGCCGCTTCACGTTCTGGTCGGTGAACCGCGACCGCCAGTGCGTCCCGCCCGACAACAACGGCCGGACGTCCGGGACGTGCAGCAGCGTCGCGCAGGGAGCATGGGACTTCACCAGGTTCACCGCCGCGTTCGCGGGCGCGACCCCGCCCACCTCACCGCCGACGACCCCGCCGACCAGTCCGCCGCCCGGGACCTGCACCGCCCCGGCGTGGAACGCCACGACGGCCTACAACGGGGGCGCCGTCGTGAGCTACCAGACCCACACATGGCAGGCCAAGTGGTGGACCTACGCCGACGTCCCGGGAGGCCCGGCCGGAGTCTGGGCCGACCAGGGCGCCTGCTGAGCGGCGCGGGACGCGCGGGGCGCCCGGCCTCAGCCGCCGAGCGCCTCGCGCTCGATCCGCTCGAACTGCGCGCCCATGGCCTCGGCCAGCGCGTTCGCGCCGGACAGCGGACGCACCATGACGGTGAGCTCGTCGATCAGCCCGTCCTCGCGGACGTGGACGAAGTCGCAGCCGTGCACCTCGCGCCCGCCGACGGTCGTGCGGAACACGAACGCGTGGTCGCGGCCGTCCGGATCGGAGATCTCCCGGACGTACCGGAGGTCCTCGAACACGCGCAGCACGCCGCGCAGGATCGCCATCGTGATCGGCTTGCCGGTGTAGGGCTTGAACACGACCGGGCTGGTGAACACCACGTCGTCGGCGAGCAGCGCCTCCATGGCGGCCATGTCGTGCGCCTCGGCGGCCTTCCGGAACGGATGCATGCCTCACCCCTGCTCAAATCGAGTCCGACCACGTGCCCGCAGGCTAGCACACGCACCTAATCAACAAATTGACTATCAGGGGCGGCTAGGCGAGGTGTTCGAGGACCGGGCCGAGGGTGTCCATGAAGGGCGCGTGGACGGTGACGTTGGTGAAGCCGTAGCGCTCGCGCGACTCCCGGATCTGGTCGGCGATCTGCCGCTCCGTCCCGACCAGCAGGAACGGGGTGTCGAGCACCTCGTCCAGGGTGAGGTGCGGCTGGAACCTGGTCGCCATCTCCGTCAGGACGCCGCGCCGGTCGGCGGTGACCTGCACGTGCTGGACGAGGACGTTCAGCTCGAGGCCGGAGAAGCGGTCGCCCGCCTGCTCCCGGACGAAGGCGACCCGGCCCGCGGCCTCCGCGGCGCTGCCGAGCCGGAACGTCCCGGGCGGCGCGCCGGGCACCTGGTAGGTCCCGGCGACCGCGACGATGTCGGCGTGCGCGGCGGCGACGCGGAGCACGCGGTCGCCGGTCCCCCCGACCAGCAGCGGCGGGCCATGGCCGCCGAACCCGATGTGCTGGACGGGCTTCAGGGCGTCCAGGCCGAACCGCTCCTCGGTCGCGGCCCGCTGCTCGTACCCGTCCGCCGCGAACAGCCGCTTCAGCTCGGCGATGGTCTCTTCCATCCGCCGGGCCCGCGCCCCGAAGCCCTCCCACGGGATGCCCGCCTCGTCGAACTCCCACTTCATGTGGCCCGCGCCGAGCCCGAGCTCGAGCCGTCCGCCGGTGAGGCGGTCGACCGAGGCGACCTCGCGGGCCAGCAGGTGCGCGTTCCAGAACGGGACGTTCAGCACGAGCGAGCCGACCCGCAGCCGCTCGGTCGCGTCCGCCGCCGCGACCATCGTCGGGAACGGCGCGGGCGAGCCGAGGTGGTCGGGCACGAGCGCGACGTCGAACCCGTACCGCTCGCCCCGGCGGCACTGGTCCACGAAGTCCTCGCGTGAGCGGATGTCGAAGAAGTTGAACCCGAAGCGGAAGTTCCTCATCGGCTGATCATCCACTCACCCGGCCGGGACCCGCCAGGTCAGGGCTCACGCCCACCGCGAACACCGCGGGCGCGAGCCCCCGGGGGAAGGGCCCGCTACTCCTCGACCCGGACCTTGTCCGCCTGCATTCCCTTCTGGCCCTGGACGGCCTCGAAGGTCACCGCCTGCCCCTCCTTCAGGGACTTGAAGCCGCTCGTCTCGATGGCGCGGAAGTGGACGAACAGGTCCGGGCCGGACTCCGGGCTGATGAAGCCGTAGCCCTTCTCGTCGTTGAACCACTTCACGGTGCCGTTCTGGCGCTCCGCCATGTCTGCTCCTGCTCACGTTCGAGTGTTCTGGCTCTGCAGATCCTCTCACGCAAAGCACCGATGTCCTTGCTTAGGGTGATGGTGTCGCCGCGCGTGTCAGGGGCGGCGGTGGCTTTGCTGGAAGCGGGCGGTCTTGGTGCGGTTTCCGCAGACGGCCATGGAGCACCAGCGGCGCGAGCCGTTCTTGGTGAGGTCGTAGAACCATAGGACGCAGGCGGGGTTCGCGCACTTGCGGACGCGTTCGCGGCGTTCGCCGAGGAGGCGGACGAGGTCGGCGGCGGCGATCCAGGCGGGCGTCCAGGCGGGGTCGTCGACGACGACCTCGGCGGCGGGCTCGCCGTCGCGTAGCAGCGGGCGTCGCGAACCGTGCGCGAGGACGGCGTTGAGCGGTCGTTCGTCCCCCTGCTCCAGGGCGGTGCGGACGGCGTCGCGCGCGGTCGTGAGGTGGGCGCGGACGACCTCGGGGCCCTCGGGCGGGACGGGGAGGGCGTGCTCGGTCAGCCAGCTCTCCAGGCCGTCCGGCTCGTCGAACTGGTCGAAGTCCTGCCCCTGGTCGATCCAGATCGTGTCGACGAGGTCGAGCGCCAGGGGTTCTCCGGTGAGTGGTCGTGGCATGCCCTCATCCTATCAACCGGCTAAGTGGACTTGACCGGTTGATCGTGTCCGGAGTACGTTCCTTCCATCGGCAACCGGCTAAACGCCTTTAGATGGTTGGAGAGAGACCATGGCGAACGTGCGCCACAAGACGGTCCGGATCGACGGGCTCGACGTGTTCTACCGGGAGGCGGGCGACCCGTCCGCGCCCACGCTGGTGCTGCTGCACGGCTTCCCGACGTCCTCGGTCGTGTACCAGGGGCTGATGAACGAGCTGGCGGGCGAGTTCCACCTGATCGCGCCGGACTACCCGGGCTTCGGCCTCAGCTCGGCCCCCTCGGTGGACGAGTGGGAGTACACCTTCGACCACCTGGCCGACGTGGTGGGCAGGCTGCTCGACGAGCTGGGCCTGACCCGGTACGCGATCCACGTCCACGACTACGGCGCGCCGGTCGGCTTCCGGCTGGCGACCCGGCACCCCGAGCGCATCACCGGGATCGTCACGCAGAACGGCAACGCCTACGACGAGGGCCTGACCCCGTTCTGGGAGCCGATCCGCGCCTACTGGGCCGACCCGTCGGCGGAGAACGGTGACGCGCTGCGCGGCCTGCTCACCCGCGAGGCCACCCACTGGCAGTACACGCACGGCCTTCCGGACGCGTCGCTGGTCGACCCGGCCTACGAGCTGCACGACCAGGCGCTCCTGGACCGTCCGGGCAACCAGGAGATCCAGCTCGCGCTGTTCCTGGACTACGGCGGCAACCCGCCGCTCTACCCGTCCTGGCAGGAGTACCTGCGCACGCGGCAGCCGCCGCTGCTGGCGGTGTGGGGTCGCGGTGACGAGATCTTCGGCCCGGACGGGGCGCTCGCCTTCGCCCGCGACCTGAAGGACGCGCACATCCAGCTGCTCGACACCGGCCACTTCCCGTTCGTCACCCGGACCGGGCAGAGCGCCGCGCTGATCCGCGACTTCCTCCGCCGCCTGACCGACTGACGACCCGAGTGCGCCTGCGGCCCGGTCGACACGCCCCGCGTGTCGGCCGGGCCGGCGTCGTTCGGCGCCCTTCATGCCGGCATGGTCACCCGCCCATCGGGAAGGGGGCGGTCGGCGCCATGGGGGCGCAGCCCATCGGCCCCATCGGCCCCATCGGCGGCCCGGGGATGGGGAGCGGGATGGGAAGCGGGATGGGCAGGGGAAGCGGGGCGGGGGCGAAGCCGCACGGGGCGGCGTCCCGCGCGGCGCCGACGTGGTTCGTGAGCGACGCGGCCTGGGCCGGTGACGCGCTCAGCAGGATTCCCAGGACTGCGGTGGCCGCACCGGCGGCGAGGGTCTTGCTCATAGAGATGACTCCCGTTCTGCGCTCGATCCCTCCCTGGGATCGATTCTTGGGCAGACACTCTATGGGCACGCTGCGTGACAGTTCTGTCACGCACCGGATCGTCGGCGCGCCGAAAGGGCGCTTCGCCCGGCTCCTGGCGGAGGCCGGGTGAAGCGCCCTTGAGGTGGAGAGGCTCCGCGCCGGTCAGGCGAGGGTGAGGAACATCTTCTCCAGTTCCTCCTCGCTCATCGGCGGGGCGCCCTCCTCGGCGGCGACCATGCACTGGCGCATCCCACTCGCGACGATCTTGAACCCGGCCCGGTCCAGGGCCCGGGCGACGGCGGCGAGCTGCGTGACGACGTCCTTGCAGTCGCGGCCGGCCTCGATCATGGCGATCACGCCGGCGAGCTGGCCCTGAGCGCGGCGGAGCCGGTTGAGGACCGCGCCCTGCGCGTTCTCGTCGACCTTCATCGCTGACCTCCCTGTCGAGCTGAGCGGCGACTCCATGGTACCCACGGGGGTATACGGTCGGACCGCTTTCGTGGCGGGCGTCTCATTCTCCGGGACGGCCTCGGGCTCAGTCATGGGAGAACCTGACGTCGGGCAGCAGCCGGTTCAGCCACCGCGGGCACCACCAGGCGGCCCGCCCGGTCGCGCGCAGCAGCACCGGGAGCAGCACCAGCCGGACGAGCAGCGCGTCCAGCAGGACGGCGACGCCCAGGATGACGCCCATCTCCTTCGGCGGCAGCGGCCCGGACAGCGCGAAGGTGAAGAACACCGCGACCATCACCCCGGCCGCCGCGAAGATCACCCGGCCGGAGCGCGCGAGCGCGCCGACGGCGGCCTGCTTCGGGTCGCCGGTCCGTTCCCACTCCTCCTTGGCCGTGGCCAGCAGGAACACGGTGTAGTCCATCGCGATCGCGAAGATCATGGCGAAGAAGAACACCGGGGCCCAGCCGTCCAGGAAGCCCTGCGGGGTGAAGCCCAGCAGGCCCGATCCGTGCCCGTCCTGGAACACCAGCCGGGCCGCGCCGAACGCGGCGGCGGTGGACAGCAGGCTGGTCAGCGCGCCGAGCGCGGCGATCAGCGGCGCCCGCAGCGCGAACAGCAGCAGGACGAACCCGAGGCCGACGACAGTGCCGAGCGCCAGCGGGGTCTTGGAGTCCAGCAGGTCCTTCAGGTCCAGGTTCTCCACGGCCGCGCCGCCGACCAGGGCCTTGTCCGGCAGGTCGGCGCGGAGCCGGTCCACGGTCCCGGCGAGGGCCGGGTCGGACGGGTCCACGTTCGGGACGGCCTGGACGAGCGACAGCCCGGAGCCGTCCGCGGACGGGGCGGCGGGCATGACGGCCCGGATGCCGGGGTCGTTGCGCAGCACCGACGAGGCGGCCTCGGCCTCGGCCTGCGGCGTGATGATCTGGAGCGCGCCGGGCGCGCCCTTTCCGAACGCCTCCTGGACGGCCGAGTAGCCCATGCGGGCCGACGCGTCCTCGGGGACGACGGTGATCGACGGCATCGCAGTGCGCAGGCCGAAGACCGGGATCGCGAGCGCGACCAGCAGCACGGTCGCGACCGCGCCGAACAGGGCCGGGCGGCGCCACAGCAGGCGTCCCCACGCCTCGAACCGGTTGGGCCGGGCCTTCGCCCCGTCCTTGCGGCGGGCCCACGGCGGCGTCCCGAGGTCGATCCTCCTGCCGAGCATCCCGAGGACGGCGGGCAGCAGCGTCAGCGTCGCGGCCAGGACGAACACGACGGCGAGCATGATCCCGCCCGCCATGGAGCGGAAGGCGGGGGACGGCACGAGCATCACGGCCGACAGGCTGACCAGCACGGTCACCCCGGACAGCAGGACGGCCTTGCCCGCGGTGTCCATCGTCTCGACCACCGCGCGGACGGGCCCGGACCGCTGGAGGGCGTCCCGGAACCGCATCACCAGGAACAGCGCGTAGTCGATGCCGAGCGCGAGCGCGAACATCATCGCGAAGTTCATCGCCCAGATGGAGATCGGGGTCAGCTCGGTCAGCAGCACCAGCGAGCCCGCCGAGGCGGCGAGTCCGGCGAGGGTGAGCAGCAGCGGCAGCCCGGCGGCGACGAGCGAGCCGAACGCCAGCACGAGGATGGCCATGGTCACCGGCCACGACAGCATCTCGGACTTCATCATCGCGTCGTGGTTGGCCTTGTTGAAGTCGCTCCACAGCACCGAGGCGCCGGTGGCGCGCACCTGGACGCCGTCCGCCGACAGCCCGGCGAGCGGGTCCTTGAGGTCGTCGGCGGCGCGGACCATCTCGTTGGGGTCGGCCGCCGCGCCCGCGAGGATCATCGCGGTCCTGCCGTCCTGGCTGACCGTGGCCCCCGGCTGGGGCCGGACGATCTGCCCGACGCGGGAGTCGGCGTCCAGCGTGGTGACGGCCTTGTCGACGATGGCCGCGACGGCGGGGTCGGTGACCGGCCTGTCGGCCTTGATGGTGACCTGGAGGGCGCTGGAGGCGTTGCCGCCGAAGTGCTTCTCGGCCAGCTCGCGGACCTGGACCGAGGCCGATCCGTCCGCCTGCCAGCCCGCCCCGGACAGCGCCGAGTTGACCTTGGGCGCGAACGCTCCGAGGACGGCGACCAGGATCACCCAGGCCAGCAGGACGAGCCGCGCGTGCCCCGCGGCCCATCCGCCGAGCCGGCCGAGCAGCCCGTCCCGTCCCGGTGGACGGTTCGCCTCCCGAGTGTGTCCCCCTCGGCTCTCCACGACGCTCATGCGGCTCCTCTCCAGGATCCGGACATACCCCATGGGGTATCTGACCAGGCCCACCGTACCTGATACCCCATGGGGTATCCAAAGGTGATCGGCGGCTCCCGCTCGGCGCGCTGGATTTCGCCGCCGGACGCCCTGGGGCCGGCGTTCTGGGAGTGTGTTGATAGAAACACGGTGGGTGACGATCTCTCCGGCTCAGGGGACGGACGTGGTGCGGCGACGTGTGGTGATCATCGGCGGGGGAGTCGCGGGAACGGCGGCGTTCGCCGCTCTCGCGCGTGCCGGGGTGGACGTCCAGGTCGACATCGTCGACCCGCTGGCCGCCGGAGCGGGTCCGGCCTTCGGGGTCGGCGACGCGGCACTGTTGTGCAACACCTCGGTGGACCTGATGTCCCTGCTCCCTGGCCTGCCCGCCGACTTCCACGAGTCGTTGCGCGCACGCGGCGTGCCCGCCGGACGCGAGGAGTTCGCGCCGCGCCGGGAGTTCGCCCGGTACCTGCGCGAGGTCTACGAAACCTGGGCGGGACGTCCGGGGATGTCGCATCGAAGGGTGTCGCGGCGCGCGCTGGCCGTCCGGCCCCTGGGGCCGGGCGAGGGGTATCGCGTCGTCCTGGACGACGGATCGGGCCTGACCGCCAGCGACGTCCTGGTGTGCCTGGGGTGGGGACCGCCGCGCGTCCCGGACGGTCTGCGCGACCGTCCGGGCATCGTGACCAGCCCCTTTCCCGAGGAGCGGATGCTGGAGTCGGTGCGGCCGTCCGGCCGGGTTCTCGTACTGGGGACGAGGCTGTCCGCCATCGACGCCGCGCTCCTGCTGACGCGCCACGGTCATCGGGTCACGCTGGCCTCGCCGTCCGGCGCGCTGCCCGCCGTGCGCACCCGAACCGTCCGGGGAGCCGCGCGGATCGATCCGGCCGAGGTGCACGCCCTCGACCCCGCCGACCCGCGCCTGACCCGGCGGATCCTGGACCTCGTCACCCGGACGCTCGGCACCGCGCCGACCTGTGCCGACGCGTCCATCGGGACGCTCGAACGGCTCCGCTCCGAGGTCGAACTCGCGCGCCGGGGACAGGTCGGCTGGCAGGACGTCCTGGTCGAACTGGTCGATCTCGCCAACCCGATCCTCGTCCGCCGGGACCAGGACGCGCGCCGCCGGGTCCTGAGGGCGTGCGAGCCGCTGACGCGCTACCTCGGCTCGTTTCCGCTCTGCAACGCCGAACGCCTGCTGGGGCTGCTCGACACCGGACAGGTGAAGGTGCGCGCGGGGACACCTCGACGCCTGGACGGTCCGTCCCCCTTCTGGCGGGTGCAGTGGCCGGACGGCCGGTCCGAGCACTTCGACGGCGTTGTCTGCGCGACCGGCTTCACCGGCAGGCCGCTGCGCGTGCGGAGCGGCGTCCTGACCCTGCCCAAGGCCCACGACGCGTCGCCCGTTGCGGGCGCGCCTCCGGAACTGGACGCCGACCTGCGTCTTCGCGTGGACGGCCGCAGTGAGCGGATCTGGCTGCTGGGCGTCTCGTCCGGTGTGCGCATGCCGTTCGTCAACGCCGTACATCACGCGACCGACCAGGCGGAGGCGTTCACGCGCGCCTTCGCCGAGACCTGACCCGCCTCACCCGAACCGGGCCGTCCAGGCGTCGAGCGACCACGGGGCCTGGTCGAGGAAGGGCAGGTCGGACCGCACCATCGGGCGGACGGCCAGGATCGGCAGCGGGCTGCGCAGCGGCCGGAACCCGGGGTTGCGGATGCCCTGGGCTGCGGGCGGGCCGGGATGGAACTCGCCGACCATCAGCCCGTGCCGCACGAACGACGGCTTCAACCGCCGCTGCGCGCCTTCGATGATCGTCCCCCAGTCGGGCTCGTCCACGCCGGGGAAGGCCACGAGCAGCGCCCGGTGCGGATCGTCCGCGCCGTCCTGCCGGGCCACGAACCAGGAGAGGTACCGGCGCATCACCCGCGCCACCTGCTCCGGCCCGTCCGGACGCGTCGGCCATACCGCGCCCAGCAGCCTCCCGCCCTCCAAGGCTTGCCGCGTGTACGGGCACACCGCGCCGGACCGTCCCAGCTCGGGATGCGGACGGCACAGGTAGTCCCGCACCCACCGGGTGATCACGTCGAGCGGATGCGGGCCCGCGTCCCCCCGATCGCCGAGCGCCTCCCCGGCCGGCAGCGGCCGGGGAGGCTCCCAAGGGCCGGTCATCGAGCCGAGAACACCTCCACCGGCTCGTCGGAGACGTAGAACCGGCGGGCCTCGGCCAGCAGCTCCTGGGTGCTGATGTGCCCGTCGCGGTCGGTGTCGAGGCCACGCGCGGACGCCGTCGCCTGCCGCTGGTTCGCGCCCATCGCGGTCAGGACCTGCGTCCAGGCGTCCACCGACACCCGGCCGTCGTCGTCGTGGTCGGCGACGGCGATGACCGCCTCGGCCCACGGGCGCAGCGCGTCGTCGAAGCCGCGCATGCCCGAGTGGAGGGAGTCCTGCGCGGCGGCGAGGAACTCGGCCCGGCCGATCGCGCCCTCGGGGTCGGCGTCGACGCTGCGCGCCAGGCCCTCGAAGTAGCGGCGGGCGGCCTCGTGCAGCGCCCGTCCCTTCTCCGATCCGGGGTTCTGCGCGACGGCCCTCAGGATGCCGTCGGCCATGAACTCCAGGTCCTTCCGGGAGATCACGCCGTCGTTGTTGCGGTCGAACGTCTCGAACCGTTCGGCGAGCTTGATGTCGTAGGTCCCCCGGCGGGCCTGCTCCACCTGTTTGGCGCCGTGCCGCTTCTTACCGTTGCGCGGCTTCTTGTTCGGGCGGACCGACGGCTTGTTGTTCTTCCTGTTCGCACTCACGGTGTCCTCCGGCAACTTGAATGTCGCGTTTCGCACCTATATCGCTACCCTGAGTGACCATCTGTATCCGAGATCATCTCTCTGGCGAACGGTAAGAGTCGGCAAACAGCGGTGGCTACGGGCGCAGGGTGACCGCGACGGGGAGGTGGTCGGAGGACGGGACGTCCCGTTTATCGGCGTCCTGGGCGGTCAGGTCCGGCGTGGGCGCAGCGCCGCGGCCTGCCGGTCGACGGTCATCGTCCCGTTCATGCCGAAGCCCATGCGCAGGTTGTAGGCGGCGACGCGGAGCCCGCCCCCGCCGGCGGGCCTCCAGGACGGCGTTCCCGGCCAGCTCGTGGTCAGTGTCACCACCAGGGCGGAAGCCAGCGCGGCGGCGAGCACGCCCCACTGCCGTCCCGCCTCGGGACGGCGCTCGGCGCGGCTGAACGAGACCGCCGCGACGACGACCGAGGCCACCACCGGCACCCACCGGTTCGGCATGCCGAGGTCGTAGGCCGAGTAGTACGCGAGAACAGCACCACGAAGACCAGGAACCCGGTCGCGGTGGCCAGTCCGCGCCCCGCGCTCGAGCCGGACGGGCGCGCCGCAGCCGCCCAGCCGAGGCATCCGGCGAGCGCGAGCTGCCCGGCGACCTGTGCGATCAGCGTCCAGGTGGGGGGCGCCGTGGACGCCGTCCACCGTCGCGCGCCCGAAGGCGAAACCGAGCGCCGACAGGACGAGCACGACCCCCGGCACCGCCGGGTGGCGCGTCCAGAACGCGGGCCGCTCGACCACCGCGACCGACAGGACGGCTCCCGTCGCCACCACCACGGCCGCCCAGATCGCGCCGTCCGCGCTGGCCTGCCCATGCGACGAGCTGCCCGTGTACAGACCCCACAGGAGGAGCGCCGGGCCGAGCGTCCACCACAACCGGCCACCCTGAGGGGTCTCCTCCTCAGGCGCGCGTCCGCGGCGCAGGGGGAAGGCGAAGATCCCCAGCTCCAGGACGAGCACGGCCCAGGGCCAGACGCCGCCCCGCCACACCAGGTCGATGCCGTCGAGCGCCGCATGCAGGACGCCCGAGGCGGCGAGCCCGGCGACGAACGTACGGCATCATCACCGGCACCGCCTTGGCCCCGGTCGCGGCCAGCCCGGGGAACTCCTCCTCCGGGACGCCGAGGTGGTAGAGCCACTCCTGCACGATCTCCTCGCCCGTGCACTCCTGCATCGGCTTCTTCACGTAGTCGCCGGGAACGTCCACGAACAGCGAGTACAGCCACGCGACGATCTGCCCCTCGGGCTGCTGCTTGAAGTGCGGCTGGCGGTTGACCGTCCAGCTCAGCAGCCAGGCGGAGTCGCGGACGGTGACGATGCCGCCGGTGACGACGCGTCCGCTGAACGGGTCGCGCTTGCAGATCTTCTGGATGTACCGGGGGATGCGCTCGTCCAGCGTGGTGACGGTCGCCGACTCCCACTTGGTCTCGGGGATGGGCGACCCGAACACGTCCGGACGGCCGAACGCCGGGTCCTTGGACGCGATGCGCCGCCACAGGTCCCACGCGGGCGCCGGGCCCTCGTTCGGCTTCGCCGGGGGAGGGGACCTAAGGTGGACCGTCCAGTCCAGAGAATGAGGTGCCGTGGAGAAGAAGCTGACGGCGAAGGGGACGGCCACCCGGAACCGGATCATCGTGGGGGCCGCCGAGGTGGTCCGGGAGACCGGCGTCGCGGCGGTCACGCTGGACGACGTCATGGCGCACACCAGGGCCAGCAAGAGCCAGCTGTTCCACTACTTCCCCAAGGGGAAGGACGAACTGCTCCTCGCGATCGCGCAGCACGAGGCCGACCAGGTCCTGGAGGACCAGAAGCCCTACCTCGGCCGGCTCGACTCGTGGGAGGCGTGGCGGAAGTGGCGTGACCTCGTGGTCGAACGCTACGAGAAGCAGGGCGACCGCTGCCCGCTCGGCTCGCTGTTCCTGCACGTCGGACGTGCCACCCCCGGTGCGCGCGCCATCGTCGTGGAGATGCTGGGGCAGTGGCAGGAGAGCCTCGCCGTCGGCATCCGGTCCATGCAGGCCGCCGGTCATCTGCCCGCCGACGTCGACGTCGACCGGCGGGCCGCCGCGCTGCTGACCTCCATCCAGGGCGGCGTCGCGATCCTCCAGGCGACCGGCCAGGCGGCCCACCTGCGCGCCGCGCTCGACCAGAGCATCGAGGACCTCCGCCGCAGCGCCGCCGCGTAGCCCCAAGTTTGGACTTGCCAGTCCATTTTCCCCTTCGCATAGTGGCATGTGCCCGCGCCGATCCCGGTGCGGGCGGTACCGAAGGGGATCGAGATGAGTGGACGGCTCGAGGGTAGGCGCGCGCTGGTGACCGGCTCGACCAGCAACATCGGACGCGCCGTCGCGGAGGAGTTCGCCGCCGAGGGCGCGCACGTGGTCGTCTCCGGACGCGACGCCGGTCGCGGCGCGGAAGTCGTGGACGGCATCCGCGCCCGAGGTGGACGCGCCGACTTCGTCCAGGCGGATCTGGACGGAACCGCCGAGGCCTCGAACGCCCTCGCCCGCGAGGCGACGGCCGTCCTGGGCGGCGGGATCGACATCCTGGTCAACAACGCGGGCGTCTTCCCCGGTGACAGCACCGTCGCCACCGACGAGAAGACCTTCGACCGCGTCTACGCCGTCAACGTGAAGGCCCCGTTCTTCCTGACCGCCGCGATCGCCCCGGCCATGGCCGAGGCGGGAGGCGGAGCGGTCATCAACCTGGGCTCGTGGGTCGCCCGCCTGGGAATCCCCGTCGGCGCGCTCTACAGCTCCACCAAGGGCGCGATGGAGACCCTGACCCGGGCCTGGGCCGCCGAGTTCGGCCCGCGGGGCGTCCGGGTGAACGCGATCTCCCCGGGCGTGGTCATGGACCCGGCCGCGGACGCCGCCCGCAGGGCCGCCCCCATGATGAACGGCACCCCCGCGGGCCGGATGGGCGAACCGAGGTCCATCGCCCGCGCCGCCGTCTACCTGGCCGGTGAGGAGTCCGCGTTCGTCCACGGCATCGTCCTGGACGTGGACGGCGGCCGGACCACGACCGCCGTCATCGCCGCCTGATCTCCGGCGGCACGAGATCCCCGGCGGCGCGGGTGGTCCTGATCGAGATGTGGGTGGATCTCGGTAGGTTTCCGGCATGAGTGTTGTGGAGCTGAGCGAGGACGAGGCCGAGGAGCTGGCCGAGTCGCTGTGCGGGATCGTGTCCGACTACCCGATGGACGATCCGCGGGTGACGCTCCAGGGGTGCGCCGACCGGCTCGCCGCGGGTCCGGGCGGGCCGGAGCGTGACGGGCTCGTCATCATCCTGAACGCCACGGCCTGGTACGCGGCCTCAGGACGGATCGGCGCGTCCGAAGTCCTCCAGGACATGGCGGCGGCGTTGGGCGCGGCGCTGGCGACGCTCGACCCCGACGCCTGCGACGGCGGCCACCCGCATGTCGACAGCGCGAGCTGGGACCTGGGGTCGGCCGTGAGCGTCGGGGCCCAGCTCCTCACCGAGAAGGGCCGCCGCCTCTACGACCCCGACGAGCACGAGCTTCCCCTGGAGGCGTGGCGCTGCCCGAAGGCACTCGCCGCGCTCGCCACCGAAGCCGTCGAGGCCCTGTCGGACAGGCTGCGGAAGATGCGCGGCGAGGGGATCACCGACGGCCTGGACGAGCGGTACGTCGCCCCGGACGGACGCGTCGACGTCCCCCTCCTCGCCCGCACCGCGCACGCCAAGTGGCAGAACCCCGACGCGTCCCCCGCCGCCGGGCTGTGGGCCGCCCACCGGATCGTCTCCGGCACGGCCGACACCCCGGAGGACCGCCTGGGTCTCCTGCTCTCCCTCGCTCTCTGCGTCTCGGCCTGGTACGACGGTCTCGTCGACCCCTACCTGCCCGCGATGGAGGCCGCGATCGCCACCATCGACCTCACGCCCGGCGAAACGGACTGTCCGCACGGCGACACGCCCCATCCGTGGTCCACCACCCAGCACCGCGACCGCCTGTCCGCCGTCACCGCCCTCTTCGGGCCCAAGGCCCCGTCCGCCGAGTGGTTCGCGCTCTGGTCCTGCCCACGCAACCTCTCCGACCTCGCCGACGAGTGCCTCACCTCGTTCAAGAACTGGCGCACCATGCGCATGTGCGACTGACCGGCCCGCGGCCCGGTCCCGTCCGAGGACATCGCGACGGCCGGGGTCGTGAGCTCGCCGGTCTCGCCTCGCGCCGGGGTCTGCTAGCGTCACGCGCTCGAGGCACAGGGGGAGACCGGCAATCGTGGTGATCACCAATCCGGACGTCGTGAACGCGCTCCGGCAGCTCGACCGACCGATGCGCGTGATCGTGACGGGTGGCGGGACCGGCGGGCACACCTATCCCGCGCTGACCGCCGTCCGCACACTCCAGGCCGGGTTGAGGGCCGTCGGAGCCCCGCCCGCCGAGGTGTTGTGGGTCGGCCAGGCCGACAGCCTGGAGGCCCGCGTCGCCGCCGGGGACGGCATCGAGTTCGCCGCGGTGGCGACCGGGAAGATCCGCCGGAGCGCCAACCCGCTGCGCATGCTGTCGGCGAGGAACATCCGGGACATGTTCCGGGTGCCGCTGGGCGTGGTGCAGGCGTGGTCGGTCGTGGGACGGTTCCGGCCCGACGTCGTCCTCGCCACGGGCGGCTACGTGGCCGTGCCGGTCGGGCTGGCGGCGTGGATGCGCAGGCGGCGGCTCGTCGTGCACGAGCAGACCGTCCGGCTGGGGCTGACGAACCGCGCGCTCGCCCGCGTCGTGACGCGGATGGCGGTGTCGTCGGAGTCGACGCTTCCGCTGCTCCCCGGATCGGCCCGCGAAACCGCCGTGGTGACCGGCAACCCCGTCCGGCCGGAGGTCCTGGCGGGGCACGCCGAGAAGGGCGCGGCGGCGCTCGGGGTGGACCGCCGGTACCCCACGATCTATGTGACGGGCGGGGCGCAGGGCTCGCAGCAGATCAACACGCTCGTCCTGGACGTCCTGCCGTGGCTTCTGGAGTACGCCAACGTGGTGCACCAGTGCGGTCCGGCCAACGAGGACGGGCTTCGGCAGGCCACCGCGAACCTGCCGCCCGCGCTCGCCGGCCGGTACCGCCTGGCGGGTTACGTCGGCCCCGAGCTCCCGGACGTGCTCGCACTCGCCGACGTGGTGATCTCTCGCAGCGGCGCGGGCACCATCGCGGAGCTCACCGCTCTGGGGAAGGCGTCCGTGCTGATCCCGCTGGCCAGCTCGGCGGGTGGCGAGCAGGCGCACAACGCGCAGCACCTCGAGCGGGCCGGGGCGGCGGTCGCGCTCGTCGGCGAAGTGACACCCCGCCAGCTCGCCGACGCGATCGGCCCATTGCTCGGCGACCCGTCCCGCCGCGCCGACATGGCACACCGAGCCCGCGCCCAAGGCCGCCCCGACGCCGCCGCCCACCTCGTCGCCGTCGTCCTGCAGACGGCGCTGACCTAGCAGATCGGCGGCGCGCGGTCAGGGGTTGGCGGGTTCGAGGTCCGCGAGGAGCTCTTCGAGGACGATGAGGGCCCGCCATGCCTTCGTCATGCCGAAGAGGGCGGAGAAGCGGACCACCGCCCGGACGTCCTGCGGGGTGGCCCCGGCGCCGAGGGCGCGGGTCACGTGGGCGCGGAAGCTCTCGTTCAGGGTCTGGTACAGGACGTCGACGGTCATCGTGGCGAACGCGCGTTCGCGCACGCTGAGCATCCGCATGTCGGCGCGCATGCGCGACTGGAGTGACATGTAGTCGGCGAAGCCCTCGTTCAGGTCGCGGACGCTCTGGAGCATCGCCGCGGGGAGCGGACTTCCCGTGCCGTCGGCGTTCACCGCGTGACCCGCGCCCGTCGGGCTCACGCCGAGGTCCCGCTCGATCGCGACGAGCCGTCCGAGCGCCGTCGCCGCCGCCGGGTAGCCGCTGTCGTAGGAGATGAAGCGGAGGAGCTCCCGCAGGTCGTCGGGGGAGAGGCCGTTCTCGTAGGCCGTCCGCACATGCTCCTCGAACGTTGGTCCGAGGGTCTGCTGGCAGACGTCGGCGACCAGGCGGAGCAGCGCCTTCTCGCGTGCGGACAGTTCGGGGATCCCGTCCGACAGCAGGCGGTCGGTGGCGTCGTGCATCTCGGTGAACACCGAGTCCAGGGTCTGGAGGCCCATCGCCGGTCCCTTCTAGGTTAACGGCTGTAGCGCTACGACTGTAGGGCAACGGGCGCGCCCTTACAATGGCGAACCATGGACACGACCTCCGCGCCCCGGGGACGCAACCCGCGCGGCCAGGGCTCGCGGCTGAAAGAGGACATCGTCGCGGCGACCCTGCGCCTGCTGGACGAGCTGGGCGACGACCAGGCCCTGTCCCTGCGCGCGGTCGCCCGCGAGCTCCGCATCGCGGCGACCTCGGTCTACATCCACTTCGCCGACCGCGACGAACTCGTCCTCGCGACGCTCGAACGCGCCCACCACGACCTCATGCGGGCCGTCGACGGGGCGGAGCAGGCCCAGACCGACCCCGTCGGCAGGCTCCGGGCCCGGGTCCTGCTGCTGGGCCGGTGGGTCCAGGAGCACCCCGGCCTCTACAAGGTGATGCACGAGAGCACGCTCAACCGGCGTGCGTCCATGGCGTTCAAGGCGGAGCTGGCCGAGCGCACGACCGCCGCCGTCCAGCGGTGCATGGACGCCGGTGTCGCCCCGTCCGACGATGACGCGGCGGTGGTCTCCCTGGACCTGAGGGCCGCCGTCCACGGCGTCATCTCCATGCGCGTCAACCAGCCGGACTTCCCCTGGCCGCCGTTCGAGGACCAGGTCGACCGCTTCCTCACCAAGCTCGTCGGCGTCTCACCGGGTCGTCGAACGGGATGACCTCCGGTTCCATGGCGAGGGCGCGGGCGAACGCGACGCGCTGCTTCCGGCCGCCCTGCCCGCCATCACCACCGATTTCATCCGGCCAATGCCCTGGCCGGAGAGCAGCCCCGGCCGTTTATCGGCCGGGGCTCATTTGTTCTTTCGGCGGGATGGTCCTGCCTTGGTGGAATTCGCCTGGCGGCGGATTCGGCTCAGCGGTTCATCGGCTCGACGAGTAGATGTGCCCGGCGAACTCGGCGAGCTGGTGGTCCGAAAGGTTCTGGGCGAGATCCGCCTCGCTGATCATGCCGACCATCCGTTTGTCCTCGATGACGGGGAGTCGGCGGATGCGGTGGTTCTCCATCTCGTGGAGCACCTCCGTGATGTCGGCGTCCGCGCCGATCCAGCGCGGGGTGCCCTCGATGACTTCGGACGCCGTGCACTCGGCCGCGTCGCGCCCCTCCGCGACACATTTCGTGACGATGTCCCGGTCGGTGATGATCCCGCACATCCGCTCGTTGTGCGTCTCGTCGCCGACGGGCAGCGCGCCCACGTTCAGCCGGCGCATCAGCTGGGCCGCGTGCTGGAGTGTGTCGCTCTTGGTGATCCAGTGAGCACCGGGATTCATGATGTCCCTGGCCGTGGTCATGCGTCCTCCTTCATCGCTGCGACCGCGAAGAGCGCGGTACGCCTCACGTGTGCTGCCTGGTCCCGGCCTTCGCGTCGCCTCCCGACATGTCGACTTCGCGAATCGAACCTTGACGCTTCGGCCACGCGGATTGGCGGGCACTGAGAACGAAGACCTCCACGATGGAGCCGCGATGGTTGACGTGAACTCGCGCGACGCCGGTCATTGTCGTGAGGGTCGGGCGCCAAGTCCGATCTGGCGACGGTCACTCAATGGTGACCGTGAGATCCATCGCTTGCTCCCTGAGGTGCGAGACGCTGGTGGCGTACCACCTAATCCTGACATGTCGGCGTTACTCCTGGCCACCGGCCTTGACCATACAGTCA
The DNA here is from genome assembly GCF_000518265.1 of Actinomadura oligospora ATCC 43269. Taxonomy (GTDB): domain Bacteria; phylum Actinomycetota; class Actinomycetes; order Streptosporangiales; family Streptosporangiaceae; genus Spirillospora; species Spirillospora oligospora. The sequence goes on from NZ_JADG01000003.1 coordinate 56,866, forward strand.
TGTCTCATGGGTGCCCATTTGCCCGCGCGGTGTCGCTTGACCGTCTCGCGGGAGCCTTCGCACTCGACCGGGCGCGTCCATCCACGCCTCACGGGGCCGGGCCCCGCCTGCAGTCATCGCGTGGTGGGTCGGCGAAAAAAGGGGAGGCGAGAACGATCATGGCGTTGGCAGGATGTCCTGGTCCATGTTCCATGTCCGCCCGTGAAAGGACCCACCGACCGTGGCTCGTGCCATCACTTTGATCCGCTCCGACTCCCTCTCCGACGTCGCGCAGTACGCCTACGCGGCCACGGCGCCCGCCGAGTCACGCCTGATCTTCCTCGCCGGGGCGTGCCCGCTGAACGATGACGGCTCCACGGCGGCGATCGGGGACTACCCGGGCCAGGCGGCGAAGGCCATCGAGAACATGCAGACCGCTCTCACCGCCGCCGGCGCGTCACTCCAGGACGTCATCAGTACGAGGGTCCTCGTCGTGTCGACCCGGCAGGCGGACCTGGGGGCCGCCTGGAAAGTGGTCAGGGAGGCGTTCGGCGATCACGACGTCCCCAGCACCCTGATGGGCGTCACCGTGCTCGGTTACGAGGACCAGCTCGTCGAGATCGAGGCCGTCGCCGCCGTACTCGATGCTTGAGACCCGTTGACGCCGGGGGTGGCCGGGCCCAGCGGTCGCCCGTCCTCGGCCCGGATCAACCGCGGTACGGTTCGAACGTGATCAGTGACGGAGGGGCTCAGCTCGGGCGACAGGCCGCGCAGCGCCTGGTCCACCTTGGCCGCTGCGTGATCGAGCCAGGCCTGACCGAAGCGGAGTTCGCTCGCATCGAGCGCGAGTACGGATTCGAGTTCGCCGACGACCACCGCGCGTTCCTCGCCGCCGGACTGCCCGTCCACGAGCCGCGGGAAGAGGAGCCGGGCACCACCTACGCGTGGGAGAGGCCATGGCCGGACTGGCGCAACGGCGCTCCCGACGAACTCCGCCGACACCTCGACTGGCCGATCGACTTCCTGCTCCAGGACGTCCGGCAGGGGCACTGGCACCCCGCGTGGGGCGAGCGGCCCGATTCCGGCGAAGCGGCCCTCGACCTGGCACGATCGCAGCTGGCCGGGGTGCCGAAGATGATTCCCGTCTATGGGCACAGGTTCTTGCCCGCAGGCCACGGCACCTTCGGCCACCCGGTCCTGTCGATCTGGGGCAGCGACATCATCTACTACGGCGCCGACCTGCTCGACTACATCAGCCAGGAGTTCGAAGAACCCCGCCCTGAGCACCCCGACGGCTGGGCGCTCCGGGCCACCGTGCCGTTCTGGCGCGACTACCTCTGAGCACCCCCACGTCGGCCCCGCTTCGCCCGGCCGTCTTCGAGTACCACCGGCCACCCGCTCCTGCCGTTGGCTAGAGGCGTGTCGCGGTGCGGACCAGGTCGGCGACGGCTTTGGACCTGCTGTGCGGCGGCCAGGCGATGACGGTCGTGACAGTCGGCGCGTCCGGCACCGGCACCGTCGCGTGATCGTCGCGCAGGTGGGCCCGGAGGGACTCGGGCACGACCGCGCAGGCCCGTCCGAGCGCGATCAGCTGGAACAGCTGGGTGTGGTCGCGCACCTGCGGTCCAGGTCCGTCCCGATAGCCACCGCCCGGTCGAGGCCAGCGCGGCAGGGGCAGGTCCGTCAGGGTGGTGACCTCGGCTATCGACATGTGGGGTCGGTCGGCCAAGGGGTGCCCCGCGGGCAGGACCACGACCTGCTGTTCGGTGTGCAGGTCCTCGGTGTCGAGTCCGGCCGTCGGGTCGAAGGGACGCTGGAGCAGAGCGACGTCGGCGCGCCCGTCGCGCAGCAGCCCCACCTGCTCGCCGGGCCCGCACAGCATCACCTCGACGGCGACCGCGCCGGGCTCGGCGGCGTAGGCGTCCAGCAGCTTCGACACCAGTTCGCTGGACGCTCCGGCCTTCGTGGCCAGCACCACGCCGGGTCGTTCGGCGGCTGCGCGGCGGGTGCGGCGCTCGGCGGCTTCGACCGCGTCGAGTGCGGCCCGGGCCTCCCTCAGAAGCACCGACCCGGCCTCGGTCAAGGAGATCGCACGAGCGGTGCGGTGCAGCAGAACCACGCCGAGCCGCCGCTCGAGCTGCTGGATCGCCCGCGACAGCGGTGGCTGCGCCATGGAGAGCCGTTGCGCCGCCCGCCCGAAGTGCAACTCCTCCGCGACGGCGACGAAGTATCGCAACTCCCGCGTCTCCACCGCGTCATCGTATCCGGCGCTCACCACGACCGATATCCGTGCGGTATCGACGCCCACCCAGTCGGTCCTGGACGTCCCACCCGAGCTCGCACCACGATCGATGACATGAGCGAACAGACGATCGCGCTGGTGACCGGTGCGAACAAGGGAATCGGATACGAGATCGCCGCGGGCCTGGGCGCCCTCGGCTGGCGAGTCGGCGTGGGCGCGCGGGATCAACGGCGCCGCGACACCGCGGTGGAGAAGCTGCGCGCGGCCGGGACCGACGCGTTCGGCGTTCCGCTGGACGTGGCGGACGACGCGAGTGTGGCCGCCGCGGCCGAGCTGATCGCCGGCCGCGTCGGAGGGCTCGACGTCCTGGTCAACAACGCCGCGATCACCGGTGGCATGCCGCAGACGCCCACCACGGTCGATCCCGCGACCGTGCGAGACGTCGTGGAGACCAACGTGATCGGGGTCGTCCGCGTCACCAACGCGATGCTGCCCATGCTGCGCGGCTCGGCATCGCCGCGGATCGTGAACATGTCCAGCAGCGTCGGCTCGCTCACCCTGCAGACCACGCCCGGCGTCGACATGGGCCCGGTTCCCGTTGCGTACTTGGCGTCCAAGACCTTCCTCAACGCCGTCACCGTCCAATACGCCAAGGAACTGGGCGACACCGACATCCTGATCAACTCCGGCTGTCCCGGCTTCACCGCCACCGACCTCAACGGCTTCCAGGGCGTCCGCACCCCCAACCAGGGCGCGGCGATCGCGATCCACCTCGCGACCCTGCCCGACGACGGCCCGACCGGCGGCTTCTTCGACGACGCCGGCCCAGTGCCCTGGTGACAGCCTCACCGGGCCCTGGCCTGTGGGCCGGGCCTTAAGATCATCGTGGCCGAGAGCCGGCCTGTATCAGCTCGTCCGGGAGTATCGCGTTGCGTTCGACATCGGGTTTCGCCGATCCCTACAACCCCACGGCCGAGGAGGTCGTCCGGTGGGCTTACGACCCGGACGCCTACGCTCCGACGCAGGACTTCGATCTCATGCTCCTCGGCGAGGACGTCTCTGGTGAGCTGCCGGGCCTGGTGGCCGATCCGGAGTGTCCCAAGCGGGGCTTCTTCCTCGGGGCGCTCTACGTCATCTCCGGCGACGCCGTGCGCTCCGAGTACAACCTCAGGACGCGCGAGCACCTCATGTCGTTGTTGCGGCGGGCGGACGAGTTGGACGAGCCGGTGACCGGGACCTGGGCGCGGCGGACCCGAGCGCTGATGGCGAAGCCGGAGACGTTCCAGTACGACCTGTGGTGCGACGGCGGCCTCGCCCGCCGCCCCTTCGACGACCCGGCCTGATCACGTGATGACCATCCTCATGCCACCCGAACCACGGTGATCGCGAAGCGGTCGCCGGATCGTGGTTCCCGCCAGGAGGCATGCCAGGTGTCCGAGGCTGACAACAAGGCGTTTCTGCAGGGGACCGCGAAGGGGAACGGGCGGCCGTTCGTCGACGCGCTGGCGGACGACGTCCGCTGGACGATCATTGGACGGACCGCGTGGTCGCGCACCTACGAGGGCAAGCGTGCCGTCCTGGACGAGCTGCTCCGCCCGCTCTCGGAACAACTGGCCAGGTTCAGGGGGAAGGACAGCGGCAGAAGGACGACTCAGGAGGCGAGGGGCTTGATCTCCCCCGCGAAGACGATGACCTGGTCGATGAGGCTCCGTCGCAGATGGACGACATCCGTTCCCGCCAGGCGGAGGCCTCCATCAGGCGTGGCGAAGACCCACTGGTAACGGGCCCATTCGTCAGGCATGTCCACCGCTGAGCAGCGCACCATCGTGCCGGTCCCCGCCGGGTGGCGTCGGATGTCCAACACGAACCGCTCGACCGCCCCGATTCCTTCGCTGCGACCCAACGGCCCCCAGAAGACCACGTCTGAGGTCAGGGCCTGGGAGAGCAGGGCAGTCACATGGCTGTCGTCCGAGGCGTTGAAGGCGGAGATGAACGTGTCGATCGCGGAGCGTGCGGTCTCTTCCGGCATGCCCCAGTAATACCAGCCGCTACGCGTGCGCTCCTCCCACAAGCCGCCTTCCGATCACGGTGAACCGTCCCGTTCACGGCACTAGTGATGGCCTTCTGAACAACCCGTCCTCGACATGGGCATAAGGGCCACGGCAGGGGCCACGGTTGGTCGGTCATGAGGTCGTTTCCGGCGTTGCGGTTTGAGCGCGTTCCAGGACCCGGTAGACCGTGGCGCGGCCCACGGAGAAGGATTCCATCAGGTCGGCTTCGAACTTGGCGAGGGTGGCCAGGAGGTTGAAGAACATCTCGCCCATCGGATCGGCGGGGTCATGGATCGTGCCGCCGACGGACAGGCGGACGCCGCGGCTGACGAGGGTGTCGCCGATGGCGCGGGCGTCTGTGGATGGCACACATGAGCAGGGCCTGCTCACTGCCGATCGCTTTTCTCGCCGGCGACCGCCTCGTCAAAGCCGACGAGCGTGGCCCTGCCGCTGCGGAGGTCGTGGACGGCGCCGGGCGCGGCGAACTCCAGCAGCCGGGCGCCTTCGGTCTCGACCTCGGCGCGCTCGGTGGCGGTCAGCGGCCGGAACGGGTCGATCTCCAGAGTCGCTGACGCCTTGCCCGGGTGGAGCTTCCAGGCGCCCGTCACCTGCCCGTCCACCAGGAAGGTGGCGCGCATTCCGTTGCGTGTCATGACTCGCTTGCGGGCCTCCCCCGAGATCACGCGGGCGCGGTCGGCGTGGGAGGCCAGCAGGTTGTCGTATTCGGGCAGGAAGCGGACCGGCGCGTGGGCGTCGGCGCCGGGGCGTGGCGCATTCGGCAGGTCGAACAGCTCCACCCCGTGCTCGTCGCGGAAGACCGCCAGTTGCGGCCGTAGCCTCTCCAGGACGGGACGCAGCCGGGTTCGGCCGGCCCATGTCTGCACGTCGGCGACCGAGGCCGGGCCGAACGCGGCGAGGTAGCGCAGCACTATGTGTTCGGAGTCGGCGGCGGAGGCGGGCTCGGCTCCGGTCCAGCCGGCCGCCGTCGCGTACCGGGTGGTGCCGCCGACGCCCCAGACGGCGCGTGGCGGCACCTGGACCAGCGGCACGAGGTTGCGCACCACGGTGGCGAGCGCGCGGGGCTCGTGATCGGGCCACCGCTCGTGCAGCGCCGCCCTGAGTTCCTTGGGGGTGAGGTGCCGTGCGTCGAGCAGCGCCCGGCCCGACTCCGCCACGGCCACACGGTCCAGACCGGTCAGGGCCGTTCTGAATGCAATGTCCAGCTCACGGTCGAGCGCGGGCTGCGCCCATGGCCGCAACGAGCGGTAGTCCGCCGTGGTGACCAGGTGGACGGTGCTACGCATCAGCGCGACCCGCACCAGGCGGCGCTCAGTCAGCGCGTCCGCCAGGTCGGCGGTACCGAACTTCCGCAACCTGCTCCAGAGCCCGAAGTAGGGCGCGTACGGCGCCTGCGCCTGCATGCCGACCAGCCAGGTGACCGCCTCCTCAGCGGTCGCGTCGGCCCGTTCCAGCAGCCACTGACGGGCCAGCAGGGCTCTCCCCAACTCCCGTCGCCCCAGTACCTGTGCCACCGTGCCGTCCTCTCCGTCCACACGGCTGGGGCGGCGGATGCCGTCCCAGCATCGTTGATCAGCCGCCGAAGTCGGCCCGGTGATCCGCGGCCCACCGGGCGTAGGTCCGCGCGGGGTGCCCGGTGATCTGCTCGATGACGTCGTTGACCGGCGCGGGCTTGCCGACCGCCTGCGCCATGAGAGCGAACAGCGCGGCCAGGAACTCGGGGTCCATGAACCGGCTCATCTGCTCCAGCACAGGCTCCGGGGCGAGGTCCTCGACGGTGAGCGGGCGCCCCAGCGTCTCGCCGAGGATGCGGACCTGCTGTGTCTGGGTGAGCGACTCGGGGCCGGTCAAGTCGTACGCCCGCCCCGCGTGCCCGCCGCCGATCAGGATCCGCGCGGCCACCTCGGCGACGTCACGCTCGTGCACGGCACTGAAGGCCGCTTCGGTGTACGGCGCGCGAACGACGTCGCCGCCCTGGAGCTGCATCGCGAACGTCAACGAGTTGATGGCGGGGAACAGCAGCCGCAGGAACGTCCACTCGATTCCGGACGCCTCGACGGCCCGCTCGACGTCGCGGTGGTACTGGGCGATCACGTCGGGCTGCCGCTCGGCGCCCGGGACGACCGCCCCCGAGGACAGGAACACCATCCGACGCACCCCGGCCCGGCCCGCGGCCGCCAGCAGCGGAGCGACATCCATCCCGTACTGCAGAACCAGGAAGGCGGCCTGGACGCCGGCCAACGCCGCCGGCAATGTCTCGGGCTTGGTCAGATCGGCCCGGACGACGTCGACTTCCTGCGGGAGCCCGGCCCGCTCCGGAGTACGGGTCAGCGCCCGCACCGGGGCACCCGCGGTGACCAGCTCCTCTACCGCCTGACGTCCGAAGTGTGCCGTGGCACCGATGACGAGATACATGAGATTTCCTTCATGTGAATACACGGGTCTGAGGGGGCCGCCGACAACCGGCGGCGGATCAGCGAACCTTGCCGAAGAGCTGCCGGATGTCGCCGACGAACAGATCGGGGGCGTCGTGCGCGGCGACGGCGAACGTCCGGATGGACTGGAAGTCCCAGGCGAAGTCGGCCAGGCCGAGGGCACGGTGGTCGGGCGGCGCCGACTCGCCCGCGGGCAGTTCCTCCGCCCACCGGGTCCGCGCCAGCCGCTGCTGGAGATCGTCGAGGTCGGCCTGGGGGATGCCGATCCGGAACGGGGCGGTCGTGCTGTCGTTCGTCATGGTCATCAGCGTAGGATCCATTTAGGCAGAGTTCGTTCCTAATGAACCCCGGGCGGCGGACTCCGAAGAATGTTGGAAACCTCGGCGCGGCTGCTGCGCCTGCTCCAGACGCCCCGCGAGTGGACCGGCGCCGAACCGGCCGAGCGGCTGGCGGTCAGCACCCGCACCGTCCGCAACCACCCAGCTCACCCGTGCACGCGACTTCGGACATTCACATGCGCTGGACGATCTCGACTGTCCGTCACCGATCTCCAACGGTCACCGAAGGGCGCGTCGACGGCCCGAAGGGGTGAGCGGCTCGGAGATCAGCCCCGTTGACAGCAGGGCAGAGGCGCACTTTCGGTTGTCCCCATTCTCTGGCCGGATCGGTATGTTTAGCATCAATTACAGAAAGTAGTTGTTCGGCCAATATTTGCTTGAGATGTGGGCCGTCGGCGGCCACAGTGGCCTGAGGAACCCTTGGATGGTGGACGGAAGGCGGGTGGCACGCCATGACCAAGCCGGCCACCCGCTCCACGCGGCGCCTCCACTCCCTGACCGGCCTGCGTGCGGTCGCAGCGGGCTTCGTACTCGTACCCCATGCGTTGTTCATCCCCCTTCATTATGCAAATGTCGCCGCCCAAAAAGCCGCCGCCGCACTGCTTCCTCTGGCCACCGCAGCCGTCAGTCTCTTCTTCATACTCTCCGGAACCGTCCTCACTTGGTCGGCTCGAGAGTCGGATACCAGGGCCCAGTTCTGGCGACGTCGGATGGTCCGGATATACTCGAACCACTCCATGGCATGGATTCTGGCCGTGTTTCTCGTCGCCACTTTTGGGAGCCAAGCGACTTTCGCCGCTCCCGGCGATGCAAGCTTTGACGTCTTCAGCCAAATAGCAGGTCTCGTCCTGCTGCAGTCCTGGATCCCGGCGGGCGACCACCTCCCGTTCGTCGCCAACCCACCCAGCTGGTCCCTGGCATGCGAAGTCTTCTTCTACGCGCTCTTCCCGTTCCTTCTCCCGGGCATCCGCAGAATCCCGCCTCGCCATCTCGCGCCGGCCAGCGCGGCTGCCGTGGCAGTCTGCCTGTCAGTTCCATGTCTGGCTCTCATGTTCGACGGTTCCAGTACCGTGCCCGACGTTCCTGTTCCCCTCGACCAAATCTGGTTCGCCTACACACTGCCTCTCATGAGACTTCCGGAGTTCGTTCTCGGGATGCTGGCCGCACGCATGCTCCAAGAGGGCATCTGGCCACAAGTGCCCCTGCGATACGGCATCGGCCTCGCCCTGGCCGCGATGGCGATGCTCGCTTTCCTTCCCCCTGTTTTCGCGTTCGGGCCCTACTTTGCGCTTCCGATGCTGCTGATCGTGGCAGGGACGGCAAGCCGTGAACTCCACAAAGCCCCTTCTTTTCTGCATCATTCCGTTATGGTCTACCTGGGCGACCGCTCTTATGCGCTGTACATCATCCACTACGTCGTGATCACGTATCTGTGCCGGTTCGTATTCGGATGGGACGCAGCGCTCGGCATCCTGGGCGCGACCGCGTGCTCGCTACTCCTGAGCATTCCCTGCTCCCTTGCAGCGGCCTGGCTGCTGCACAGATACGTGGAAAGGCCGGCCATGGCCCGCCTATCGGGCCGTCCGGCGACGACGAGCCCGGGCGGGCGAAACCTTACTGCGTAAAGAGCGCTGGCGGGAGCGGGCTGGAACGGGTTGATCTGGGTGAGATTCCCTACGGCGAAGCGGTTGGGCAGATGGGCTGCTGGGTCCGCCAGCGGCAAGAGGGGGTGATCGCAGATCGGGCCTGGCCGCGTTCTCGACGTTCACGGCCTGCGGACTGCCCGAGGTCGCCATGACCCCCTTTGCGGAAATGGCCGCCGCCATGGGAAAGGCCGCGCCCGCCGAAGGAGCGGTACGCGGCGCTGTAGCCGCCGCACTGGTGCAGCGCCGCGTTGATCCTTCGGGGGTTCATGCGGCTTTGAGTGGGCTGCCGTCGCAGGTCCAGCGGTAGGGCTTGGCGTCGTGTTCGTCGTAGGCCAAGACGAAGGTGGCGCTCGACGATGCCGGCGAAGGGAACCCCGCGCCGCACGACATACTCCCGGCGGATGACTCCGGTACATCGTGGGGGCTACGAACGACTTTACATCTATGGGCTGATTCGGTACGGGAGCTGTGGAACCTAGCGTCCATCCCATGAAACGCAATCGCCGTATCAGCGCTGTCGCGGTGCTGGCGCTCGCCGCCCTCGCCACCGGAACCGGCACCGGGTTCGCCGCCACGACCACACGGGTGGCCACACACACGTTCGACACCGCACCGGCCACGGCCACCGCGCCCTCGCGGTCCTTCCAAGGCACGCTCCCCGCGCCGACCGGCCCCTACGCCGCCGGCGAGGACGTCATCCACCTCACCGACGCGAGCCGTCCCGACCCGTGGGTGCCGTCATCCGGCCCCCGCCAACTGACCGTCACGATGGTCTACCCGGCCGTCCCCGGGACCGGGACTCCGGCCCCGTATATGACCCTCGCCGAGGCAGCCGGATCCATCCAGCACCGGAAGCTGCCGGCGAGCTCCGGCGTCACCCCACAGAACCTTTCCAGCGTCACCACTCACGCCTTCGACGGCGCGCGGCCGAAGAGCGGCAAGTATCCGCTGGTGGTCCTCTCACCCGCATACGAGGACCCGCGCATGACGCTCACCTCACTCGCGACCGACCTGGCCAGTCACGGCTACGTCGTCGCGCTCGTCGGCCACACCTACGAGGACACCGGCGAGACGCTGGCGAACGGCCAGACGCCGCCGTGCGCGATCTGCGATGACCCGGCGCTCGACTTCGGCTCCGTCACCGCCAGCCGCGCGCTGGACGTGTCGTTCGTGATCGACCGGTTGAAGCATGGCAATACCGCGTGGCGCCTGGCACACCTCATCGACAAGCACGAGATCGGCATGGCCGGACACTCCCTCGGCGGAGCGGCGGCCGCCGCCACGATGATCGCCGACCCGCGAGTACGGGCCGGAGTGAACATGGACGGCTCCTTCGACCCGGCCCCGATGCCCGGCCAGATCAACCGGCCATTCCTCATGTTGGGTATTCCCGCCAACCACTCGGTCGGCGGCCACGACACCACGTGGGGGCAGACCTGGGCCGCCCTCGGCGGCTACAAGAAGTGGCTGACGGTCGCCGGCGCCGACCACTTCAGCTTCAGCGACCTGCCCGTGCTTCTGGAGCAGGCCGGGTTCCCGACGCCGACCCTCTCCCCGGAACGCGGGGTGGTGATCACCCGCGAGTACGTGAAAGCGTTCTTCGACCAAACGCTGAAGGGGAGCCACAGTCCGCTGCTGGACGGCCCCTCGCCGAACGACCCGGAAGTACTCTTCCAGCACTAGCGCAGCGCCGCGTTGATCCTTCGGGGGTTCATGCGGCTTTGAGTGGGCTGCCGTCGCAGGTCCAGCGGTAGGGCTTGGCGTCGTGTTCGTCGTAGGCCAAGACGAAGGTGCGGGTGGCCGCGGCCAGTTCGTCGCGGGAGGCGAACTGGCCGCGGCGTAGTAGACGTCGGGTCAGGGTGAAGAACAGCTCGACTTGGTTGAGCCAGCTGGCGTGTTTGGGTGTGGTGGATGTTGAAGCGGGGACGGGTGGCCAGCCAGTCCTTCGTCTTCTTCGCGACGTGGGATGAGCCGCTGTCTATGACCAGGTGGACGCTGGTGCCGGCGGGGATGGACTCGTTGAGTTGGCGTAGGGAGCCGATGAAGGTGTCGGCGTTCGTCATTCCCTCGGCCAGTGGCAGGACCACCGAAGCCCGCTGCACCTGCCCGAACGGCGCCCGCAACGCCGCGGTCCCTTCGTCCTGCCAGGTCCGGTGCCAGCGCCGCACCGGTCGCACACTCCACGACAACACCCTTTGAAGGTCAGTGGTTGGCCGGTGAGGTGAGGTCGTAGAGGGTGTATTCGCCGAGGGTGGTTTGGGTGAAGTTCGTGTCCACCCAGTTCGCGATTTCGAAGCTGGTCGGCTTTTCGCCTCGGTTTCCGGGAGGGCCGCCATTGCCGGGAGAGCCGCCATTGCCGGGAGGGCCGCCGTTGCCGGGAGGGCCGCCGTTGCCGGGTGGGCCGCCGTTGCCGGGTGGGCCGCCGTTGCCGGGTGGGCCGCCATGTTTGGCGCCGATCTGGGGGCCGCCTCCCTCGATGTAGTAGCGGACTTGGCGTGCGGCGACCAGTGCTTTGAACTGTTCGAGTGTGGGTGCCGGGTCGTGCATGCCGAACCCGCCGATGCAGATGATCGGGGTGTTGCTGTCGAGTTGGAGCTTGGCGCCGTTCTGTGCGCCGATTGTCGCGGCCGACCATCGGGTGCCGGCGGATCGCAGCAGTGTGACCAGATCGGCGTCCGTGGTGGCCGGCTCGTCCCCTGTCTGGCCGGCCGGGCCCGGACCGCCCGCTTGGTTCGGAGTGCTGGCCTGGGGTCCGGCCAGCCCCGTGTCGGAGTGCGGTGTCGCGGCGGTGTCCAGCGCGTACGCGATGGGCCCGGCGAGCGCGCTGACCGAGACGGCCAGCGCGGTGGTGGCCACGGCACGCCGGGTGACGGCGCCGAGCAGGATCGCGGCGACGGCGACGGCGGCGGTCGCGACGACGATCCACCGCAGCCATGGCACGAAGTCGGGCACGCGGCCGAGGAGCACCCAGCCCCAGGCCGCGGTCCCGATCACCACCACGGCGAGGGTGACCCGGCCCGGCCAGGAGCCCCGGTGTCGCCACAGCCGGTGGCCGCCGATCGCGACGAGGGCGGCGAGTCCGGGTGCCAGCGCCACGGTGTAGTACTCGTGGAAGATCCCGCTCATCAGGCTGAAGACCAGCCCGGTGGTGAGAGTCCAGCCGCCCCAGATGATGAGCGCGGCGCGCACGGGGTCGGTGCGGGGGCGGTGACGGGTCAGCCAGAGCCCGGTGACGAGCAGCGCGAGAGCCGCGGGCAGCAGCCAGCCGGCCTGCCCGGCGGTCGATTCGTTGAACATGCGCAGCCAGCCGCTCTGTCCGCCGAAGCCCGCCGTCCCGCCTCCGAAGCCCCCGCCTCGGGCGCTCCGCATGCCGGTGGGGTTGCCGCTTCCGCCGAAGACGCGACCGAGGCCGTTGTAGCCGAGCGCGAGCTCAAGTGCGCTGTTGTTCGTGGATCCTCCGATGTAGGGACGGCTGCCGGACGGCCACAGTTCGACGGCCGCGAACCACCAGCCGCCGCTCACCACGATCGCGACGCCGGCCGCGAGGAGCTGGCGGATCCGTCGCCACGACCCGGTGGGCGCGGCGAAGAGGTAGGCGAGCGTGAACCCGGGCAGCACGAGGAACGCCTGGGCCATCTTGGTGAGGAACGCCAGGCCCATCAGCACTCCGGCGAGCAGCAGCCAGCGGGTGCCCGCCTTCTCGATCGCACGCACCGTCGCGTAGGCGGCGGCGGTCATGAGCAGCACGAGCAGCGCTTCGGGATTGTTGAACCGGAACATCATCGTCGCCACGGGGGTCGACGCGAGCACGGCGCCGGCGACGAGCGCCGCCTGCGGCCCGCTGACCCGGCGGACCGCGGCGTGGAGCAGCGCCACGGCCGCGACCCCCATCAGGGCCTGCGGCACGAGCATGCTCCACGGGGAGAACCCGAAGACCCGCGCGGAGAGCGCCATCACCCACAGCGAGCCGGGTGACTTGTCGACGGTGATGATGTTCCCGACATCGAGCGAGCCGAAGAAGAACGCGGTCCAGTCCTGTGCCATCGCCTGGACGGCCGCGGCGTAGTAGGTGTTGGCCCAGCCGACGGCGGCGAGGTTCCACAGGTGCAGCACGGCGGTGCCGCCGAGCAGCACGGTCAGCGCGACCAGCTCGCCCCGGCCGCGTCGATGCCCGGTGGTGCCGGGCGAGGGGGCCGGTGGTGCGGGTGGGATGGTCTGCGTGATGGTCATGCGGAGGTCTCCTGTGCCGGGGGTGCGTCGTCGGCGCGGCGGGTGCGGAAGATCCAGGAGCGGAACGCGACGAACCGCAGCACGGTGGCGGTCGCGTTGGCGGCGACGAGCGCCAGGATCTCGACGCCGCCCCGTCCGGCGGTGGGCGCCCAGGCCTCCAGCGCGGCGAGCGCGCCGGAGGTGAGCGCCAAACCGAGGCCGAACACCACCAGCCCCTGGAACTGGTGGACGGCGACACTCCCGCGGCCGCGCACACCGAAGGTCAGGCGCCGGTTGGCCGCGGTGTTGGCGACGGCGGTCACGAGCAACGCGACGAGGTTGGCCGCCAGGGGGCCGAGCGTGCCGCGCAGCAGTACGTACAGAGCCAGGTGGCTGAGTGTGCTGACCGCGCCGATCACCGCGAATCGTGCGAGCTGACCGGGCAGGCCGGGCGGGACACCCGCGGCGCCGGCGTCGGCGCGTAGCGCGCTGCGCCCGAGTTGGTGGCGCAGGTGCGCCACGGGGAGTCGCCCTGTCATGAGCGCCCGGCCCAGCCGGGCGATGCCCCTGAGGTCGGCGACGACGGTGGCGACGATGTCGACCCGCGAGTCGGGATCGTCGATCCAGTCGACGGGCACCTCGTGGATGCGCAGGTCCGACCGCTCGGCGAGCACCAGCATCTCGGTGTCGAAGAACCAGCTGGTGTCCTCCACCAGCGGCAGCAGGCGCCGGGCCACGTCGGCGCGGATGGCCTTGAACCCGCACTGCGCGTCGGAGAACCGGGTGGCCAGCGTGCGGTGCAGCAGCACGTTGTAGCCGCGGGAGATGAACTCGCGTTTCGCACCGCGCACCACACGCGAACCCCGGCTGAGCCTGGTGCCGATGGCGAGGTCGGAGTGCCCGGAGATCAGCGGTGCGACCAGCGGCAGCAGCGCGGCGAGGTCGGTGGACAGATCGACGTCGCAGTAGGCCAGCACCTGGGCGTCGGAGGACGACCACACCGTCCGCAGCGCGCGTCCACGGCCCTTCTCGGCCAGCCGCATCAGAGTGACCGCCGGCAGCTCCTCGGCGAGGCGGGTCCCGATGGCCTGGGTCGCGTCCGTGCTGGCGTTGTCGGCGATGGTGATCCGAAAGCTGTACGGCAGCTCGCTGAGCAGGTGGGCGTGCAGTCGCCGGATCGACGGCTCCAGGTCCTTTTCCTCGTTGTGGACGGGTACGGCGATGTCGAGCACGGGGTGCGCGGGTCGGGGACGGCCCGGTTTCGGCTCGGTCTCCGAGGTATCAACACTCATGCCGTCCACGGTGTCGATCGTCGCTGTGCGGTCCGTTTGCCTGACCTGTGCGGCCGCTGTGCGTTGACGAGGTGACGGGTGACGAGGTGACGGGTGAGGAGCCGGTCGCTCAGCGGGGCGCGGACGGCGCGGGCAGCCACACCGAGAACGCGGTCCGGCCGGGCCGGCTGACCACACTGACCTTCCCCCCGTGCGCGGTCACCACGGCGTCGACGATCGCGAGGCCCAGACCCGTCGACCCGCTGGTCCGTGAGCGCGACGACGAACCGCGGGCGAACCGTTCGAACACGTGCGGGAGCAACCCGGCCCGGATCCCGGGACCGGAGTCCACCACCCAGATGCGCGTGCCGTCGTCGGCGGCGGCCGATCCGACGGTGACGTCGGTCCCGGGCGGGGTGTGGGTGCGCGCGTTGGCCAGCAGGTTGCCGAGGACCTGTGCCAGGCGTGCCGCGTCGCCGGTGACCACCAGGGGATCGTCGGGCAGGTCCAGCCGCCAGCGATGGTCCGGACCGGCGGCGTGAGCGTCGCTGACGGCATCGATGACGAGCCGTGTCAGGTCCACCGGTTCGCGTTCGAGGGGGCGGCCCGCGTCCAGCCGGGCGAGCAGCAGGAGGTCCTCGACGAGCGAGCTCATCCGCTCGGCCTGCGACGAGATCCGGTTCAGCGCGTGCGCCGCCTCGGGACCGAGTTCGTCGTCGCGGCGGGTCAGCTCGGCGTAGCCGCGGATCGCGGCCAGCGGCGTGCGCAGCTCGTGGCTGGCGTCGGCCACGAAGCGGCGCAGCCGCGTCTCGGAGTCCTGGCGTGCCTCCAGCGCGGAGCCGACGTGATCGAGCATGCGGTTGAAGGCCGCTCCGACCTGGCCGACCTCGGTGCCGGCGCCGGCATGGGGCACCCGTTCGCCGAGGTCGACCTCGCCACGGTCCAGCGGCAGCGCGCTCACCCGCGCGGCGGTCGCGGCGACGCGTCGCAAAGGTCGCAGCTCACGGCGGATGAGAACGGCCCCGGCCGTCCCGGCGCCGAGCAGGGTGACACCGGCGACGACGAGTTCCGTTCTGACCAGGGCCGCGACCGTCTCGTCCACGGTCGCCTCGGGCAGACCGGTCACGAAGACCTCGCCTGAGGCCCCGTTCACGGCGACCATCCGGTACTCGCCGAGCCCGGTCAGGTCGAGGGTGCGTGGCAGGGCGCCGGGGGACAGGGGGAGCAGCTCCGCGGGCTCGGGGACCGGGCGCTCACCGGCCGCGTTGAGCATCCTGGCCTCCAGCACCCGCCCGTCCCGCACGACCGCCACCAGCATGCCGTTCCCTGGAGCGAAGAAGGCGGCGTCGCCCGATCCGAAGCGATGACTCGCCGAGCGCAGGTCACCGTCGAGACGGTCGATGAGGAAACCGCGCAACACCACCGCCGTGATGACCACGATCACCGACCCCGCGACGGCGAGCAGCAGCAGCACCAGGGCCACCAGCCGCGCCCGAAGCGACCAGGTCCTCACCCGTCGACCGCCGGCTTCAGGACGTACCCGGCGCCACGAACGGTGTGGATCATGCCGGGGCGTCCGGCGTCGATCTTCTTGCGCAAGTAGGAGACATAGAGTTCGACGACGTTGAACTGCCCGCCGAAGTCGTAGTTCCAGACCCGGTCGAGGATCTGCGCCTTGGACACCACGCGTTTCGGGTTGCGCATCAGGTAGCGCAGCAGGTCGAACTCCTTGGCGGTCAACTCGACCAGGTCGCCGTCGCGGCGGACCTCGTGGCTGTCCTCGTCGAGGGTCAGGTCGCCCACCACGAGGAGCGAGCCCTGCCTCGCCGCCGTCATACCGGCCCGGCGCAGCAGCCCGCGCAGCCGCGCGAGGAGTTCCTCCAGGCTGAACGGCTTGGTGACGTAGTCGTCGCCCCCCGCGGTCAGTCCCGCGATCCGGTCCTCGACGGCGTCCTTGGCGGTGAGGAACAGCACCGGCAGTTCCGGGTTCTCCGCCCGCATCCGCCGCAGCACCTCAAGCCCGTCCAGGTCGGGCAGCATGACATCGAGGATGACGGCATCGGGACGGAACTCCCGCGTCGCCCGCATCGCCGACGCCCCGTCGGCCGCGGTCCGTATCTCACAGCCCTCGTAGCGCAGCGCCAGCGCCAGCAGTTCCGACAGGGTCGCCTCGTCGTCGACGACCAGGACGCGCACCAGGCTGCCGTCCGGCCGACGCAGCCCGCCCTTGTTCACCTCGATCACATGCCGAGCCTCGCATGTGCGGCTGTGCCACCAATAGGCGATTCCTGTGTGTTTCCTGTGAGAGTGTCGAGCCTGTCCAAGACTCGGCCCTCCGGCCCGACACGCCGGACTGCCGCCTGGACGTCCCGGTTCAGGAGGTTCACGTGCGCGCCAGGCCAGGTGCTCAGGGGTGGCTCGAGCCGTGGCCGCCTGGCGTTGGACGGCTCGTTGGGGTGTGCCCGGCGGGACGAAAGTCCTCCGCGAGGTCGCGCAGGATGGGGCCGTACTTCGGGTGGGCGAGAGCGAAGGCCATCTGGGCGACGAGGTAGTCGGACGGGTTGCCGGTGTCGTACCAGCGTCCCTGGATGACCTGCCCGTATGCGTCCTTGGTGGAGGCGTAGGCGTTGATGGCGTCGGTCAGGTAGACCTCGCCCATCGGGTGGCCCTGCTTCTCGGCTTCGTACCAGCGTCGTGTCTGCTCGCGCAGTTCGTCGATGATGCCGGGGGTGACGACGTAGCCGCCGATCGCCGCGTATGAGGACGGCGCGTCGGCAGGGGCGGGCTTTTCGACCAGGCCGGTGATGCGCAGGAGGCCGTCGCCGAGGTCGTCCTTGACGATCGGCACGCCATAGCGTTGGGAGTCGCCGGGGTCCATGGGCATGAGGGCCAGGACCGGGCAGCCCGTCCGCTCGTAGGCGCGGATCAGCTGCTGGGCGCGGGGCACCTCGGCCACGAACACGTCGTCGGGCCACAGCACCAACACGGGCTCGTCGCCGAACGACCGGGCGGCGTTGAGGACCGGGGTGCCGTTGCCGTAGGGGCCGTGCTGGTCGAGATAAGTGATGTGGCCTCGGTGGGCGAGCTCGGCGACCTCCTCCACCGCGTCCGCGTAGGCCGTCTTGCCGTCGGCGCGCAGCTGCGCGACCAGGGCCGGGTTGGGCCTGAAATGGTCCTGGATGATGGATTTGCCGCCGGAGACGACGATGGTGATGTCGGTGATGCCTGAGTCGACCAGTTCCCGCACGGTGTGCTCGATCACGGGCTGGTCGCCGACCGGCAGCATCTCCTTCGGGATGGCCTTGGTCAGGGGCAGCAGGCGGGAGCCGAGTCCGGCGGCGGGGATCACGGCCCTGCGGATCGTCGGGGACATCAGGTCTCTCCCGGTCGTCGAACGGCACGCCGCACCTGCTGATACGGCATTCCCGACGCTACCAACGCGCCGCTTCCAGGAGCCGACGACACCCACGCTGAGGTCTACCCGACGGCGGCCCCTCCCTGAGCGCGCTCGCGCCTCGAGCCCTGGCGGTGCTCAAGCGCCCGGAATGATGATCCGCATCTCGGGCCGACGCGTCCGATGCCTCACGGCAGAACCTTACTGCGTAAAGGTCAGCGGCCGGTGTCGCCCTCGGCCGCTGGCCGGCGTGTGGTCGGCGCACTGGCGACCGCACGTGAGGAGTCGCCCCCACCTTCAAGGTCGCTGCGTGCTCTCCCCGGGCAGCGCGTTAAAGTCCGCGGCATGTTGTTGATCAAGGAAGACCACATCAGCGGGAGTCGAATCGGGGGGAACCTGGCATGAGTGACGAGGTGTACGTCCCAGGGTCAGGGCAGGGCGAACGGTTCGGCGGTCGCGGACATCGGGGATGGAAACGCTTGATCGTCGGATTACTCGCCGGTGGAGCCGCCGTGGCTGTCGTCGCCACGGCTGTCGTCCTGACGTCGGACGATGACGACGTCGGCACCAGGCCGTACAAGCTCGTCGCCCCCGCCACCATCGCGGGCTTCTCCTTCGATCCCGCCGCCAATGCCCTCGACCCGCCCAGCGAGCTGAGTGAGGACTACCGAGTGCGGCTCAAGGCCGCACTCGGTGGTACGCCCAGCGACCGCATGTCCGTCGTCTACACCGAGGCGGCCAGCGGATTGAAGCTCAGCATCGATGGTATGACGGGCACCGGTTTCATCCCCCGCAAGCACATGTCCGGGAAGAAGAGGCTCGATCGCGAGGCGAACAATCCACTCGAACTCCAGTCCGTGGAGCCAGGTCCCAACGGGGGGTCAGCCGAATGCTCGAATCTGGGAGCAGTAGGTGTCGGATGTTCCTGGCTGACGTCGACGACCTTCGTCGTCGTTCAGTTCAGCCCTAGAACGGGCGCCAACAAGGTCGGGCTGGACCGTGCTGTGGAGCTCCTTCACGCCGTACGGTCCGCTGTGGAGAAACCCGCCTAGCGCGCCCTGATCCTGAGCACTGACCAGACGCGTTCACCGGGTTCGATCAAGCACCCTCGCGGACATCGACGAGCGTGCCACCGGACCCGGTGAACGCGTGCGGTCGACTCGCTGGCCAGAGGTGGGGGCGCTCGAGCGTGGTCGCCGTTCCGGCAAGCAGGAGCACGTCGCAGATCGTTAGCGCCTCCGCGTCCTTCACAAGGATGGGGGCCACTTCAGGCGGGGGCTGGGTGTCGGAGGGGGCGCGTACGGTTTGGGCATGGGTGAGCAGTGGTGGTCGGGTGTGCGGCGGCGGGTTGAGGTGGCGGGGGCGGGGCCTGGGGGCGGCGAGGTGTTCGGGGCGCTTGGGCATGGGTGGGGCTTGGAGGAGCCGCTCACGCGGGACGAGGTTGCTGAGCTTGAGGCTCAGATCGGTGTGCGGGTTGCCGGAGGAGTACCGGGCCTTCCTGCTTCACGTCGGCGCGGGTGGTGCCGGGCCCGCGTACGGGGTGTTCCCGGTTCGGCGGGTGCAGGGCCGCTGGCGGTGGGAGGGCGATTGCGCTGACTTGGCCGACCTTTCGAGGCTTGCTGAGCCGTTCCCCGAGGGCCCGGACGCGAAGCTTGTCGCCGGACTCCTCGCCCAGCGTCCTGAGGAAGAGGACTTCGACGCCATCGAGGACTTCGACGAGGCCAACGAGGCGTGGGAGGAGCGGTGGGAGGGCGTCATGTTCGCGCGGGAGCGCACCGTGGGCGCCCTTGTCATTTCCGACCTGGGCTGCGCGCAGAGGGAGTGGCTGGTCGTCAGCGGCACTCACCGTGGGACGGTCTGGTCCGACTGCCGCGTGGACGACGTCGACCTCGTGCCGCTTCTCGAGGAGGGCGGCACTCCGGTCACCTTCGCCCGCTGGTACCTTCGCTGGCTCGAGGACGCGGAGCGCGGTGCGCTGACAGCGCTGTAGGGCCGTCCGCCGTCCGCGCGTGTGCTGGGCTTAGGGTTTGAGCGCGCCCGGGAGTTCCTGTCGCAGGTGGTTGAGTCGCGTGCGGAGGTCGTTCCAAGGGAAGGTGCCCTCGTTCGCCCCGGGCGAGTCGGGGGCGGGGAGCTGGTCGGGGTCGAGGATGACGGTGACGCCCCAGGCCCGGAGGTCGGCGACGCTGCGTTCGAAGGCGGGGTGGCGGGCCAGGGCCTGGTTGGGCCACGGGACGGCGATGATCGGGCGGCCGAGGCCGAGGGCCTCGTTGAGCAGGCCCAGGGCGAGAGTGTCGCTGATGCCCTGCGCCCATTTGTTGATGGTGTTGAAGGTGGCCGGGACGACGGCGAACGCGTCGGCGGGCGGGAGGACGTCGGGCTCGTCGGGACGCTTGTAGTCGGAGCGGACCGGGTAGCCGGTGAGCGTGCGCAGCTCGTCGGACGGGATGAACCTGGTGCCGGACGGAGTCGCGATCACGCAGACCGTCCAGCCGTCCGCCTGGAGCCGGGGGACGAGGTCCGTGAGGCCGCCGGCGGGTCGTCCGCCACAGGCGATGAGGTAAAGCACCGGTCCGTCGGGCACGTATTCTCCTTGTCGTGGGCGTCGCGCCCAGCCTGTCACGCCTGAGCTGAGGCCGGTTTGTTCGGGAGCCGCGAAGCTGATGGCAGCAAGGCTCCGCCTTTTGCGGGCATGACGGCCAGGGAATGGCAGTACCTGGCTGCCGCAGGTCCGTTCGTGCAGGCTGGGGGGCGACCTTCAATTTCGTCCGGGGGCGGCGTCAGTTTCTCAGAGGGACGAATGGGCGTGTTTCAACCTGCCGACTTCACCATCGCGGTGCCGGACCGCGACATCGTGGACCTACGGCACCGGCTGACGGCGACGCGCCGGCCCCGCGCCTGGCGCAGGCGCGCTGCGATTTCGGCCAGCGCGCGGGTTGCCCGCCTGTCACCTGCCGCCCTGATGGCTTGCCGCGCGGTGCCGAGTCCCGAGCCTGCCAGCCAGACTTTTGAGTCTTGCGGAGGAGCGGGGATCTCGGTGTCACCGCAATGATCGCCTTGGCCAGTGCCGCGTCAGGCGACGTTTGCCCTGTTGGTGATGTGCCGTACGGCTGAGCAGGGGTGTCACCGCTCAGGCGTCGGCGGTATGGGAGGCTGGGCCGGTGCCTGTAACCCTCCGTCCCCTGGACGCCCGACACTTCTCTGCCTGGCTCGAACGCAGTCGAGCCGAGTACGCCAAGGATCTCGTTACTCTGGGGCAAACGTCCGAGGACGCCAACCGGCACGCGGACGAGAGCATGGCTGAGTTCTTTCCGTCCGGGATACCGCTCCCGGAGCATGTGGTCTTCGACGTAGTCGACGATGCCGGGGTGACCGTTGGCTACCTCTGGATCGGACCGGACACGAGCGACGACGCCGGCGCCTGGTGGATCTGGGACATCGTGATCGACGCCGACAAGCGTGGTCGGGGCCTGGGACGAACGGCGATGCTCCTCGGTGAGGAGTACGCCCGGGCGCAGGGCGCTCACACTCTGGGTCTCAGCGTCTTTGGCTTCAACACAGGCGCGCGTGGCCTTTACGAATCGCTCGGCTACGAGACGACCTCGGTGAAGATGCGCAAGAAACTCGACTGAGCCTCAGGCGACATTTGCCCTGATGACGACGGCGCGTAGGCGCCGGTCGTCGGCGTGACGGTTTCGCCAGATGATGTAGCGGCGGATCATGCTGCCCTGTTCTTTGTGGGTGGCGTGGTCCGTACCGTCGAGAGTGAAGTAGCGCAGGGCGGTGAACTGGGCTTCGATGGGATTGAGCCAGGAGCGTTGGTTGGGGTGTAAGCGATCTCGACGTTGTTCGCCGTGGCCCAGGTGCTGACCCGCTGGCACTTCTTCGTGGTCAGGTGCGGGGAGAAGCTGTCACAGACGATCGCGATACGGATTTCGGGCGGGTAGAGGCTGTGTAGGTACCGGCAGAACGGTCTTCCTCTCCGGCGGGATGCTCCTCCGGCGAGTGAACGGAGAGCGAAAGACGCACTCACAAGAGAAGGCCGTAGGGGCCGCCACGATCCTTTACCGGCGCGGGCTTGGCGCAAGGGCTGCCGCTTCGTGCGAACACCGTCGATTTCACGAAGCTCGGTTCCAGAACGGCTGCGTCCTCGCAGTGGACTTGCTGCTGCTGAAGGACTTCACTGACGCGAGATGTGGAACGGCCATCCGGCCTATGCTTCTCGGGTGGCCAGACTTCCTCGCGTCCGCGCTGAGTTGATAGCCGAGTTCGATGAGCCCGTCGGTGCCGGGATCGGCAGAGTCCGCGGCGGCGGTTGGACGGTTCACGACACGGTGGGCAACGTCCTCTTGCTCGGCGCGGATCTGAAAGTTCGAGAACGCTTCCCTGTCCCTGGCCACTTTCGCGACGGCGGACGCTACGACTGGGACGTCCACCCCGGCGGTCGGTGGGCGGTGTTCGCCGGAGTCCACCGCACCGAATGCGTCGGGGCCGACGGCGCGGCCGTTTGGACACTCGATCACCCCGCGCGGCTTACCATCGACGCCGATCCGGTGCCGAGCTGTGCGGTGTTCCATCCCGGCGGCGATGAGTTGTGGGTGTTCGTTCCGGTCCTGGACGACGACCGGTTCGACGACGCCGGGTTCGGCACCCGGCGGCTGGTGGTGGACCTGCCCGGCATGACCGCCACCGGCACTCAGGCGGCCGATGAGTCCTGGGGCCAGGACGTCCTGTTCCATCCGGACGGCCAGCGAACCGGCTCATCCTCCTTCGACGGGCACAGCGTCGACGGGTACTGGTGGCGATGGCAGGACGGCGCGGGATCAGTCGCCGCAGCCGGAGCCGGACACCCGATCGACGTCCACCCCGACGGCACCGCCTGGCTTGGAAACGAATCCTGGACGCTCTCCATCAACCGATTCGAAGCTACGGCCGAGGCGGAAGACGGCGACTCCTCGATCCGATCGAGACATGAGTATGACCAGGCGTCCTTCATGGATCGGGAGCTCATCCTGGCCGTGCCCCGCGAGTCTGACTCCCACGTGTTGCTGGACGTCGGCACACTACGGGTTTCGGCCCTGGTGGAATACCCGAAGACCTTCAGCAACGAGAAGCGGGACGACATCGCCGGAGTAGGTGACGGCACGTGGATCACCACCAGTCGACGCCGGTTCACAGGAACACGACTGCGTCGCTGGCGACCGGCGTCCCAGCCCTAAGTCACCTTGATGATCTGGGTGAGGGCGGCGAGCTCCTCGCGGGTCGTGGTCAGCCGGGGCCCATCGGGGTCCTTGCTGTCGCGCACGCCGACAGCGGATGCGAGGTCAGCGAGTTCGACGCAGTCCCCGCCGTTGTCGGCGCTGTGGCTGCTCTTTCTCCAGCGCGGGTCATCCAGTCCCATGTTCTCGGCCGCCTTCCTGGTCTTGCTGAAGGGTGACGTTCATTGTCGATACCCGTGCCGGGGCTGACCAGACGCTTCCCGAAAGACGAACGCCCCTCGTTCCGCCGTGGTAGGGGAGCGGGGACGTTGCTGTGTTTGTGATTCAGATGTTCTTGATGATCTGGGTGAGGGTGGCGAGGTTCTCGCGCGTGACGGTGAGGTGGGGGCCCTCGGGGTCCTTGCTGTCGCGCACGCCGACCGTGGTCGCGAGGTCGGCGAGTTCGATGCAGTTTCCGCCGTTCTCGCCACTGTGGCTACTCTTGCGCCACGCTGGCATGTCGGCCTTCATAGTGCCTTGATCTCCTTTTGGATTACTTCGAGTGACTGGCTTTCTGGGGGTGCCTTGGCCTGGAGCTTCCGAAGTCACCTTGATGATCTGGGTGAGGGCGGCGAGGTCCTCGCGCGTCATCGTGAGCCGGGGCCCCTCGGGGTCCCTGCTGTCGCGCACGCCGACCGAAGGAGTGAGGTCGGCGAGCTCGACGCAGTCCCCGCCGTTCTCACCGCTGTGGCTGCTCTTTATCCAGCGTGAGTTGTTCTGGCTCATGATTCTTGGGCGCCTTCGGTAGTCGTGACCGGCAAGCCCTCCTTGCCATACCCGGGCCCAGGTTCGGTCAGTCACGTCAGGCAAAGAAGAACGCCCTCGTTCCGCCGGTGGAGGGGGAGCGGGGGCGTTGCTGTGTTTGTGATTCAGATGTTCTTGATGATCTGGGTGAGGGTGGCGAGGTTCTCGCGCGTGACGGTGAGGTGGGGGCCCTCGGGGTCCTTGCTGTCGCGCACGCCGACCACGGTCGCGAGGTCAGCGAGTTCGATGCAGGCTCCGCCGTTCTCGCCGCTGTAGCTGCTCTTGCGCCACCTGGGCATGTCGGCCTTCATAGTGCCTCAATCCCTTTCAGGATTACTTCGAGTGACTGGTTTTCGGGGAGTGCCTTGGCCTGAAGCTTCCTAAGTGCCTCCGACAAGCTGCTCAGGTCTTCGCGGGCGTCGGTCGTAACGCCTCGGACCGTGGTTTCCAAATATGCTACCTGGGTGCGATCCGGCATGGTGGCGATGCCAAAGGCCCCTCCGGTCCCTGCGGGCTGGCCGAAGAGCGTCACGACCTGCACGGAGATGTTCGGGCGCTCGGCCATGGAGGCCAGGTGCTGCAGTTGCTCTTTTCTGGTCTCACGTGTGCCGATGGGGTAGGTGAGCGCTGCCCGGGTCAGCAACACCGTGAGGGGGATGGGGGCCGGGTCGTCTCGTGTCAGGATCTCTTGGCGTTCGAGACGGCTCTTGATGGCCTTCTCTGTCCTGAGGAACTCGAACGCGTACGACTCGGTCTGGAGGAGGCCTGGGATGATCGTCGGCTCCCACCAGACGAGCGACTCGGCCTCGCCTTCTATCGCGGACCAGTCGGCGAACCAGCTGGGGACCGGGCTGCCGTCCTTGTAGAGGTCCTCCCACAGCTCCAGAAGAGCCCCGTTCGCCCCGGTCATCTGGTCGGCGACCACAGCGAATTCCCGCTTGCACGCCTTCTTGCCGTTTTCGATTTGCGAGACGAACGAGGCGGTTACATGGGTCCGCGCGGCTATGGCCTCTTGTGTGATGTTCGCCCGATTTCTGTGGCGCTTCATCTGGCTGCCGAACGCCTTGAGGGCGGGCTCTGACGTGGGACGTTGCCGCCGAGGACGCATGATCACGCTCCCTTAACCGAGGTAACCAGGATCGTTGTGCGCTTTGTACTTCTGAACTCTTCGAGCAGGTTCATTGCGAGTGTAGACGGTTGGGGCTTATCAACATGTGGACACGCGAAAAATCATTCGGAGAGGGAGGGTGACCGGCATGTCCATGCAGATCACGCCGTGCAGCCCGACGCCTCGGCTGGCGATCGACCGAAACGATCAGGAGGGGGTCAAGGATGCACGGGATTTTCTGGGTGATCTGCTGCAGGCGATCGGCATAGCCGACCCGGACGTGCTGTACACGGCGAAGCTGATCGTGACTGAATTGGTCACGAATGCCATCAAGCACACCGAAACCGCAGACATCGTCCTTCGCGCGTACGTGGCGGAGGACGGCCGTCCGACGATCGAGGTGGACGACGACAGCAACGTCCGCCCGGTGGTCAGGCCGATCACCCTCGACTCCTTCTCGGGCCGGGGGCTCGCCCTCATCGACGAGATCGCCGCCTGCTGGGGATGGGCGTTGCTCGATGGTGGCGGCAAGACCGTGTGGGCCGTCCTGGATCTGGTGGTGCCGTGATCGGGGGGAGGGGGACCGTTCCGGCGCGGGAGGTCATCCTGCTCGTGCTCCGGCGGATGTTCCCCGCCTGGGACATCCACCTGTGCCGTCAGGGCATCTGGCGCGCGGAGGGTTCCATCCTCATCTCGGCCAGCTCGTGTGACGGGTTCGTCCAGGCGCTGGGCGACGCCGATCCCGAGGCGTTCGCGAAGGTGCTCGAAGACCTGCGCCTGCCCACCTAGACAGGGAGGTCGGCGAGGGGCCGCATCCACCCCGTCTCGCGTCGACCCCGTCGGCCTCCCGCCAGACCCCGTCCGGCTCCGTGGCGCGCAGGTCATCAGCGGCCGGGAGGCGCGCTCCGGGATCTCACCCGCCGGAAGCCGCAAAAAGGGCTCGCCGCCCTCGAGGGTTCCGAGGGCGGCGAGTGTGGTGGTGGCTACTTGTAGGTGATGTCCACTCTCAGGTGGGCCTCGTTGGAGACGACTCGTTCGCCGTCGTCCTGGTTGGTGCCGGACGCGATGGCGGTGTTGTCGACGTAGCCCTGGGACTTCTCCCGCGAGGTGGCCTTGTGGACGCTGTAGCAGGTGACCGACTGTCCGGGTTCGAGGCTTCCGGACGAGCAGGACACGTCCCCGGTCAGGGAGTCGTGGACGGTGATCGCGTCGATCATCGTCTCGCCGTCGTTGGTGACGACGAAGCGGTACCGGATCACGTCGTGGTCGCGCCAGGCGCTCATGCGGGCGCCCCGCCTGGGCTTGGACCAGGTCCTGTGCTTGACCTTGTGCCCGGTCTTGTACCCGGTTTTGGTCCCGGACGGGCCGACGAACCCGGCGAACTCCTTGGTCAGGTGAAGGCTGGCCTCCGTCGGTTCGGCGCCGTGGATGGTGACCGTGACGGGCTCGGAGGTGGACGGGCCGCACTGGCCGTCGCCCTGGTAGTGCGCGATGACGGCGTGCTCACCGACGTCCAGGCTGCTGACGGTGAGGGTGGCCGTGCCGTCCACGAGTTCGGCGGCGCCCAGCGGGATTCCGTCGGCCTCGAAGACGACCGAGCCGGTCGCGGTTCCGGCCGGGCAGTCCACCTGGGCCGTCAGGGTGACCGGCTGGCCGTGCGCCTGCTCGTTTGGCGAGGCCTCCAGCGTGGTCGTGGTGTCCGCGGGTTCGACCGGGACGACGGCCAGCGTGTGATACTGGCCGGCCCCGATCACCAGGACCCGGACGTCTTGGGGCATGTCCGCCATGACGGGCAGGCTGCGGTTGGTGGTGCCGCCGTCGCCGAGTTGGCCGTAGCGGTTGTATCCCCAGGTCAGCACCCTGCCCTCGGACGTCAGCGCCACGGTGTGGTCGTCTCCGCCCGCGATCGCGGTGACGGTGGTGCCCTCGGGCAGGTGGACGTGGATCGGCACGAGGCTGCGCGTGGTGCTGCCGTTGCCCAGCTGGCCGTAGGAGTTGTCGCCCCAGGCGAGCATCCGCCCGTCGGAGTCGAGCGCGAGGCTGAACCAGCCGTGGCCGCTCCCGTCCCCGAGCGAGGTGATGGTGGTTCCCGCGGGGAGGTGCACCTGGACCGGGACGTTGCTGGTGGTGGTGCTGTTGTTGCCGAGCTGGCCATAGTTGTTCCATCCCCACGACCAGAGGCGACCGTCGGACGACAGGGCCAGGCTGTGGGCCGAACCCCCGACGACCGCCGTGAAATCGACGTTTTCGGGGAGGGGAACCCGCACTGGGACGCTGCTGTCGTTGTAGTTGCCGGTCCCGAGCTGGCCGGTGTTGTTGTAGCCCCAGGAGAGGACGTGTCCGGCAGAGGTCACCGCGAGGCTGTGCCCGGCTCCCGCGCCGATCGCGGTGATCGTGGTGCCGCTCGGCAGGTCCACCTCGACGGGCGCGTGCCGGTCGGTGGTGCTTCCGTCCCCGACCTGGCCGAAGTCGTTGTACCCCCACGCGAAGAGCCGTCCCGTGGAGGTGAGCGCGATGGTGTGGTCGTCGCCGGTGGCGATGGCGGTGATGGTGACACCTTCGGGCAGGGCCACCCGGACCGGCACGAGGCTGCCGTTGGAGGTGCCGTCCCCGAGCTGGCCGTTGGGGTTCTCGCCCCAGGACCAGACCTGCCCGTCCGAGGTCAGTGCGACGCTGAACCCGTAACCACCGCTGACCTGCTTGACCGAGGTGCCCGCGGGGAGCAGCGCCGTCACCGGCACGCTGCTGTGCGCGGTGGAGTCGTTCCCCAGCTGCCCGAACTGGTTGCGTCCCCAGGTCAGCACCTGGGTCGCGGCGTCACCGGGTTGACGGCCTTGCGCGGCGGCCCTGTCGGCCTGGACGCCCGTCAGCCCGACCACCATCGCCACGGCCACCACCGCGGCGATGAATCGATTCGTTTCCGCCCGTGCCCGGCGATACGGCCGGTCCGGCTTTCGCCCGCGGTGATGGAGCGCCACGATTCCCCCATTGAAGACAAGAGCGCGCACAAAGGAGCGCGAACCCAGGGAATCGAAACGTAGCAAGATCGCGGTTGCCCATTGATCAACCGACACCCAAGGCGACGCCTAATTGCGCGACCCCGAATGGGGAGATTTCTTTTATGGCCGAAATTGCTGGCGGTGGCCGAATGTGTGGGTGATGCCACCGCCGTCAGGCGTCAGGCGGAACGGTGTCCCGGAGGAGGGGGAGGAGGATGCGGAAGGTGGCGCCCTCGCCGGGGGCCGTCCGCAGGTCCAGCTCGCCGTTGTGGGCCGTGACCAGGGCCTGGGCTATGGGGAGGCCGAGGCCGGAGCCGCCGGTGGTGCGGTTGCGGGAGTCGTCGGTCCGGTAGAAGCGGTCGAACACGTGACGGCGCTCCTCGGAGGTCAGGCCGGGGCCCTGGTCGGCGACTTCGAGGACGGCGTGGTCGCCGATGGTTCCCACACCGATGCGGACGGGCGTGCCCGGCGGGGTGTGGGCGACGGCGTTGCCGACCAGGTTGGTGACGACCTGGCGGAGGCGCGCCTCGTCCGCCAGGGCGGGGGCGCTGGACGGACGGCCTCCGTCCGGGCCGGTGAGGGTGACCGGGCGGGCGGCGTCCAGGGCGCGGACGTCGTGGAGGGCGTCGGCGGCGAGGGTGCGCAGGTCCATGGGGGCCAGGTCGAGGTCGAAGGCGGAGCCGTGGGCGGCCTCGTCCACGCGGGCCAGCAGGAACATGTCCTCGACCAGGCGGGTGAGGCGGGCGGACTCCGCGGCGATGCGGTCCATGGTGCGGTCGACGTCCGCGCGGGTGGGGAGGGCGCCGAGGCGGTAGAGGTCGGTGTAGCCGCGGATGCCGACCAGGGGTGTGCGGAGTTCGTGGCTGGCGTCGGCGAAGAACCGGCGGGTGCGGGCCTCGGCCTCGGCGCGGTCGCGGAAGGCGGTGTCGATCTCGGCGAGCATCCGGTTGAGGGCGCTGGTGAGGTGGCCGACCTCGGTGCGCGGGCCCGCGAGTTCGGGGACGCGGTGGGAGTAGTCGCCCGCGGCGATGGCGGTGGTGGTCTCCTCGATGCGGGTCAGCGGGCGCAGGCTGGAGCGGACGGCGATCCAGCCCGCGGCGGCGAGGACGGCGAGGAGCGCGAGGCCCGCGATGAGGGAGAAGAGGCCCGTCCGGGCGATCGTCCGGCGGATCTCGTCCAGGGACGTGGCGACCGCGATGCTCCCGGACGCGGCTCGCTCCGGCGGGCCGAGCAGGGACGTCCCGGACCGGGGAAGCGTGACGACGCGCCACGGGTGGTCGCCTTCGAGGGCCTGGACGGTGAAGGGGCGTCCCTTCCTGGCCGTGACGGCGGCACGGTCCAGGCCGGGCAGCTTCGGGCCGCCGCCGGGGAGCGCGGTCCCGGCGTCGTAGACGCGCCGGACCGAGCCCTTGTCGTCCGCGAAGGTGATCGTCGTGTCGCCGAGGACGCTCAGCGCCGGGATGCTCGCCCGGCTGTTGCTGGCGGGCGGCAGCGGCGCGCGGGAGGCGACCTCGGCGGTGAGGGTGAGCCGGTCGTCCAGGCGTCCCTGGAGGTAGCCGCCGATTCCCAGGGTGACGACCGCCCCGGCGGCCAGGAGCCCCACCGCGACCAGGGCGACGGACAGGCAGAGGAGCCGCGTCCGCAGCGACGTCCGCCAGAGCAGCCCCCCGGTCCGGCCGGTCACGGCCGTGGCCCCCGCAGGACGTAGCCGACGCCGCGCACGGTGTGGATGAGTTTGGGTTCGCCGGTGTCGACCTTGCGGCGCAGGTAGCTGATGTAGGTGTCGACGATGCTCGGGTCGCCGCCGAAGTCGTACTCCCACACGCTCAGCAGAATCTGGCTCTTGGTCAGCGTCCGCTCGGCGTTGGCCATCAGCAGGCGCAGCAGGCGGAACTCGGTCGGGGAGAGCCGGACGGCCCGTCCGGCGCGGGTGACGCGGTGGCCCTCCGGTTCGAGTTCCAGGTCGCCGACGACGAGCCGGGGCGGCGGCTCGCCGCGCGTGCGGCGCAGCACGGCGCGGATCCGCGCGATGAGCTCCTCCAGGTCGAACGGCTTGGTGACGTAGTCGTCGCCGCCGATCTCCAGGCCGTGGATGCGGTCGCGGCGGTCCTCGCGCGCGGTGACGAACAGGACGGGCACCTGCCCGCCCATCGCGTCGCGGGGACCGGCGCGCAGCTCCCGGACGACCTCGAAGCCGTCCATGTCCGGGAGCATGACGTCGAGCAGCACCAGGTCGGGCGGGCGCGCCGCGGCCAGGTCGAGGGCCTCCCGGCCGGTCGCGGCGGCGTCCACCTCGAAGCCCGCGTAGCGCAGCGCGGTGCGCAGCAGTTCGCGGACGGTCGGCTCGTCGTCCACGACCAGCAGGTGGTCCTTGCGCATGGGTGTGTCGTCCGTCTCGGGTGGTGGTCCGGCCTGTCGATTAGAGATCATGCCCTGCGGTCGTGGACGGCAAGCGGGCAGGTCAGGGGGTGTGCGTCGGCCACCTGCCGTCCTCTGGAGCCGGAGCCGGAGCCGCGGCCGGGACGGGCGGGGCGGCGGGCCGTGCGGCGGGCTGGGCGATGGGCAGGTGTTCGCCCTCGACGTCCAGGTTCGGGACGATCCGGTCGAGCCAGCGCGGCAGCCACCACGCCCGCTTGCCGAGCAGCGCCAGGACGGCGGGCACGAGCGTCATCCGGACGACGAACGCGTCGAACAGCACGGCCGCGGCCAGCCCGAACCCGATCGTCTTGATCATCTGGTCGTCCGCGCCGAGGAACGCGGCGAACACCGCGATCATGATCAGCGCGGCGGCGGTGACCACCCGGGCGCCGTGCTCCATGCCGTGGACGCACGCGTCCAGCGGCGACCGGCCGCGCACGTGGGCCTCGCGCATCCGGGTCACCAGGAACACCTCGTAGTCCATGGCCAGGCCGAACACCACGCCGACCATGAAGATCGGCGTCATGGACATCAGCGGGCCCGGCTCGTCCACGCCGAGGAGGGAGCCGAGCCAGCCCCACTGGAAGACCGCGACCACCGCGCCGAGGCCCGCGCCGATCGACAGCAGGAACCCCAGGGCGGCCTTCAGCGGCACCAGCAGCGACCGGAACACGGCGATGAGCAGCAGGAACGCCAGTCCGACGACCAGGGCCAGGTAGGGGAGCAGCGCGTCGTCGAGCTTCTGGGACACGTCCACGTTCATCGCGGTCGTCCCGGAGACGAGGACGCGCGCGTGGGCGTCCCGCGCCAGGTCCGGGGAGCGCAGGGCGCGGACCAGGTCGGCGGTCTCGGTGGTGCCGGGCCCGGTCGTGGGCACGACGTTCACCACGGCCGTGTCGCCGGAGGCGTTCGACACCGGCTGCCCCACGGAGGCGACGCCGGGCATGCCGTGGATCCGTCCTGCGACGCCCTGGGCCGCGGCCTTGGCGCCGCCGCCGCCGTCTCCCTGGACGACCAGCGTCAGCGGCCCGTTGACCCCCGGCCCGAAACCGTCCGCGACCAGGTCGTAGGCGCGCCGCTGCGTGGTGGACGCGGGCTTGCTCTCGTCCCCGGGCAGTCCCAGCTCCATCGACGCGACCGGGACGGCGACCACGCCGAGGACCGCGACGCCGAACAGCAGCACCGCGACCGGACGCCGCGTCACGAACCGCGCCCAGCGCACGCCCATCGCCGGACGCGGCGCGGCGTCCCCACGACGGCGGCGGCGAAGCGGACGGGCCGGGCCGATCCACCGGCCCGCGATGCCCAGCAGCGCCGGAACCAGCGTGACCGCGATCAGGACCGCGAGGACGACCGCCCCGGCGGCGGCCAACCCCATCTGCGTCAGCACCGGGATCCCGACCACGCTCAGCCCGGCCAGCGCGATCACCACGGTCAGCCCGGCGAACACGACCGCCGACCCGGCCGTCCCGGTCGCGATCGCCGCCGCCTCCTGACGGTCCCGGCCCTCGGCCAGTTCGCTCCGGTATCGGGAGACCACGAACAGCGCGTAGTCGATGCCGACCGCCAGCCCGAGCATCGTGGACAGGGCCGCGGTCGTCGACCCCAGCCCCAGCGGGCCGGACAGCGCCGTGATCAGGCTCGACGTCGCCAGGACGCCCAGCAGCGCCGTCAGCAGCGGCAGCCCGGCCGCCACCAGCGACCCGAACGTGAGGACCAGGACGATCGCCGCGACCAGCAGCCCCACGCTCTCCGACGAGTGCCCGCCCTCCTGCGCGGACACGGCGTTGCCGCCAGCCTCCACGGCCAGCCGGTCCGACCTGGCGTGGTCCACTGTGTCGGTCAGCGCCGTCCGGGACGCGTCGTCCAGCTCCGACGCCGACACCTTGTAGGAGACCTGCGCGAAGGCGGTCGAGCCGTCCTGGCTCACCGACCCCGTCTTGAACGGGTCGGTGACGAGGGCGACCTGAGGGTCGTGGCCGAGCGCGCTGACGGTTTTCGTGACGTCCTCGCGCGCCTGCGCGTCGGTCACCTTGCCGTTCTCGGCCTTGAACACGACCCGCGCGGTCGCGCCGTCCGCCTTGAGTTCGGGGAACCGCTGGTCGAGCAGGTCGAAGGCGCGCTGCGCCTCGGTGCCCGGCATGGAGAAGTCGGTCGGCGGGGCGGCGGGAGCCTGGCCGGCCAGCACACCGGCCACGACCAGCAGCCCCGCCCAGAGCACCGCCATGAACCAGCGTCGCCGGAACGAGAACCGTCCCAGCGCGTACAAGAGAGTCGCCACAGGTAGGGCTCCAGTCAGATCACGGCTTCGGACGCCGGACGGCGGTCTCTCCGACCGCGCCCAGCGAAACCGAGAGTGCCAACCGAGCCTGACCGCCTCCGGTGCGATCCTGTGAGTTCCCTGAGAGCCGCGACGCACTCCAGGGACCAACGACCCCCAATCCACGGCCCCCGGCCCCCCGATCACAGACAACTCCCAGACGATCCTCCAACACTTGATCTCATCAAGAGTTGGCCTTATAAAGAGATCGTGCATGAGGAGACGGTCGAGGACAGGTTCTTTCGCGAGGTCGGTGGGACCTGCACGGAGCTGAGGCAGGCGTTCGCCCGGCATGTCGGGATGAGCGCGCACCGGGTGCAGCTGCTCGTCCGGCTGCGGCGGCAGGGCGAGACCAGTCACAGCGACCTGCGGCAGGCGCTGGGCGTCGACGGCGCGTCCATCACGCGGCTGGTCAAGGAGCTGGAGGGGGAGGGGCTGGCGCGTCGCCGCCTCGACCCGTCCGACAACCGGTACACGCTCGCCGCACTGACGCCGGACGGCGAGCGCGCCGCCGCGGACCTGGAGCGATCGCACCAGGCGTACCAGGAGCGCCTGCTCGACGGCCTTTCCGCGCAGGACCAGGACGCCGTGTTGCGCGCCCTGCGGCACATCCGGACGAACATCACCGAGCAGGAGAGAACATGAGCAACGACGTGCGGACGGTCGCCGAGGCGATGTACACCGCGTTCAACACCCGTGACCACGAGGCCGCCCACGACATCTTCACGGCGGATTTCCACAGCCACCCCATGGACGCGACCGGGCCGGACAGCGTCGCCACGCGCTGGCGGCAGATGCACGAGGCGTTCCCCGAGCTCCGGGTCACGGTCGAGGACATGGTGGTCGAGGGGGACACCGCCGCCGTCCGGACGAGCGTCCACGGCGTCCCCGGCCAGGCGCCCACGATGATGGAGATCTTCCGCGTTCGGGACGGACGCATCGCGGAGCTGTGGGGCCTGTCCTCGATGAGCCGCTGACCGGCCCCGCGAAGGGGCCGGTCAGCGGCGGGTCCGCTAGAGCCAGGCGGTCAGGCGGTCGAGGAAGGTGGTCGCCACCGCGGGACGGGGCTCGGCGAGGATGGCCAGCTCGAAGGCGTGCGGCATGTCCTCGTAGACGTCCAGGGTGACCTCGACGCCCGCCCCGGCCGCCGCCTCGGCGTAGAGCCGGGAGTCGTCCAGGAGGGCCTCGTTGCCGCCGACCACGACGAGCATGCGCGGCAGGCCGGCCAGGTCGCCGTGGATGGGCGACTGGGGCGCCCGGTCGTTCGGCAGACCGCCCAGATACTGGGTGACGACGTGCTCGAGGACCTTCCGCGACAGGCCGTCCCGGCCCGCGGGGGCGTCGATGGACGCGTTGGTCGCCGTGAAGTCGGTGACCGGGGACACCGGCACCACCGCGCCCGGGAGCGGAACGCCCTCCGCGCGCAGCGTGTGCAGGGCCTCCAGGACGAGCGTCGCGCCCGCCGACTCCCCGAAGAAGATCGTCCGCTCGGCCGGGACGCCCTCGGCGAGCAGCGCGCGGTACGCGCTGACCAACTCGTCGTGCGCGACCGGGAAGGTGTGCTCGGGCGCGAGCGAGTAGGCCAGGCCGAACGCCGGACGGCCCGCCGCCTTCGCCAGGTGATAGGCCATGGCCTGCTCGTAGTCGGGCAGGGTGTGCTCGAAGCCGCCGCCGTGCGCGTACAGGAGGACGCCCGCCTCCTGCGGTGTGCGGCCCGACGCGTCCACCCACCGGCCCGGCACCGGCAGCGTGAACGGCTCGGCGGTGTTCGCGTCGGACGGCAGCGGCGGCGGGCCGCCGAACACGCCGGACAGCGCGGCGGACAGGGTGTCGTAGGTGTCGGGGCCGGTGACACGGTGGGTCGTCAAACGGTTCTCCTTGTTCTTCAGGGTGGTCCAGAGGGGGGCGAGCCCTCGTTCGTCCAGGTGCCCGGGAAGCTCGTCCTCGGGCAGGTTCACGTGGGTCGTCCGGACGGGGTGCAGCGCGATGACCGGGATGGTCCGCGTCGTCTTGCGCTGGTACTCGGCCCAGCCGGGATCGGACGCGACGGCGCGCGCCCAGACCTCGTCGCGTTCGGCCCCTTCGAGGACGACCGCGTCGGCCTCCAGCGTGAACGGGCCGGTCTCGACGGTGACGCGCGGGTGGGCCACCAGGTTGTGGAACCAGGCCGGGTTCCGCTGGGCGCCTCCCGCCGAGGCGATCACCAGCAGCCGGTCCGGGTCGGGGAGGAATCCGGCGGGGGTGGTGTGCGGACGGCCGGTGCGCGCGCCCGTCGTGGTCAGCAGGACCAGGCGGGCGCCCTCGAACATGCCGCCCACGCGTCCGTGGTGGGCGCGGAACTCGTCGATGACCTGCTTCTGGAAGTCCACGAACGGTGTGGTCAAGACACTCCTCGTTGATCGTTCGCATGGCGAGGTGAAAGGGGGGGAAGGCGCGCCCGTCCGGCCGAGGGCGCGGGGGGATGAGGCAGGAAGCCGCAGGTCGGCGGGTGCGCTCGGATCACGGCGTCCGGACGAGGCACTCGGGGCGGGTGCTGTGCGCGAGCTCTCAGGCGGGAACGCGGTGAGTGCTCGGAGCCGGGGTAAGGGCCTAGTGGGACGTCGTGAACGGCGTCGGCGCGATGCGCTTAGGCGAGATCCATGCGGTAGACGGCCACCTGCATCATCCCCTTCGGGGTCTCCCGGTGCTCGCCCACTCGTCCGCGGCCTGGCCCGCCGTCCTCCGTCGGGGCTCCCTTGCGCACGCCACGCGGCACCGGGGTCCATTCAACGCAAGATCGCCACGGGCCGTCAAGTCGCGCCCGGACGGGGTGAGATCACTCTCTTGGTACCCCTGGGGGTATATGTGCTAGCTTGAAGGTGTTCATATACCCCCCGGGGTAAATGGCGACCGCAAGGAGGCGGGATCGTGTTCTTCGTCGAGACCCTTGAGCTGGAGGGCCTGGGCAACCGCAGCTACCTGGCCGGAGGGCCGCGCGCCGCGGTCGTCGTGGACCCGCCGCGCGACATCGACCAGGTGATCGCGTCGGCCGCCCGGCGCGGGGTGCGGATCGCCTACGTCGCCGAGACGCACGTCCACAACGACTACGTCACCGGCGGCCTCGACCTGGCCCGGATCACCGGCGCCGGGTACCTGGTGCCCGCCGCCGCGGACGTCGCCTACGACCGCGTCCCGGTCGCCGACGGCGACACCGTCACCCTGGACGAGGGCCTGGTACTGCGCGCGGTCGCCACCCCCGGCCACACGCCGCACCACACCTCCTACGTCCTGGAGGAGAGCGGACGGCCCGTCGCGGCCTTCACCGGCGGCTCGCTGCTGATCGGCTCCGTCGGACGCCCCGACCTGGTCGAGCCGCGCCTGACCGAGCAGCTGGCCCGGGCGCAGCACGCGTCCGTCCGGCGGCTGGCCGACGAGCTGGCCGACGAGGTCACGGTCCTTCCCACGCACGGTTTCGGCAGCTTCTGCTCGTCCTCGCAGGCCGAGGGCGACACCACGACGATCGGCGTGGAGCGCCGGCGGAACTCGGCGCTGACCAAGGACGTCGACGCCTTCGTCGCCGAGCTGCTCGAGGGCCTGGACGACATCCCCGCCTACTACGCGCACATGGGTCCGGTGAACGCCGCCGGTCCGGCCCCGGTGGACCTCACGCCGGTGCGCCGCGCGGGCGCCGCCGAGATCGCCGCGCGGCTCGCGGCGGGGGAGTGGGTCGTCGACCTGCGCAGCCGCGTCGCGTTCGCCGCGGGCCACGTCGCCGGGTCGTTCAACTTCGAGGGCGACGGCAAGCTCGCCACCTACCTCGCCTGGCTGATCCCGTGGGGCCGTCCGGTCACCCTGCTCGGGGAGGACGCCGAGCAGATCGCGGACGCCCAGCGCGAGCTGGCCCGGGTCGGCATCGACCGTCCGGCCGCCGCCGCGACCGGCGGGCCCGCCGACTGGATCGTCGAGGGCGACAAGCCGCGGTCCTTCGCCCGCGCCACCTTCGCCGACCTGGCCGCGACGCTCCGTGACGGCGGCGAGCCGCCGGTCGTCCTGGACGTCCGCCGCGACTCCGAGCGGGAGCTCGGCTTCGTCGAGGGCTCGGTCCACATCCCCGTCCACCAGCTGCGCGGGCGCATCGGCGAGATCCCGGCGGGCGAGGTCTGGGTGCACTGCGCGGGAGGGCTGCGGGCCGCGACGGCCGCGTCCCTGCTGGACGCCGTGGGCCGTCAGGTCGTGGCCGTCGACGACGGCTTCGACGCGGCCGTCGACGCGGGACTCACCATCGCCTCGGCCGACGGCGCCCACTGACCACCGACAGGAGGACACCACCATGATCTTCGGAAACCTTTTCGGCTCCTCGGGAGGCGGCGGCAGGATCTCCGCCAAGCAGGCGCGGCAGCGCGTCGAGGACGGCGAGGCCGTCCTGCTCGACGTCCGCGAGGCCGTCGAGTGGAAGGCGGGGCACGCGCCCGGCGCGCTGCACCTGCCGCTCAGCCGCCTGGCCGCCGGAGGGCAGCTGCCCGCCGCCGCGCGGAACAAGCCGGTCGTGGTCATCTGCCGGTCCGGCAACCGGTCCCGGCAGGCCGCGCAGATCCTCGCCGGGCGCGGCGCCGACGCGGTCGACGTGACGGGCGGCATGTCCGCCTGGGCGCGTGAGGGCTTCCCCGTGGTCTCTCCGGACGGTCGTCCCGGCTCGGTGGCATGACCACGCTGATCCTGGCCCTGGGCTGCGGAGCCGCGGCGGGGCTGGTGCTGGGCGCGCTCGGCGCGGGGGGCAGCATGCTCACCGTGCCGGCGCTGGTCTACCTGCTGGGGTTCACCCCGGCGCAGGCCACCACCGCCGGTCTCGTCATCGTCGCCGTGACCTCGCTCACCGCCCTCGTCACGCACTCCCGCGCGGGTGACGTGCGCTGGAAGGCGGGGACGCTGTTCGCGGTGGCCGGGATCGTCCCCGCCGCGGTGGCCGGGCTCGCGGCGGACCGCCTGCCGCAGCCCGTCCTCACCGCCGCCTTCGCGCTGGTCGCCGGGTTCGCGGCCGTCCGGATGCTGCGCGCCGCCTTCGCCAAGCCGTCCGCCTCCTGTGAGGACGGCGAAAGCGCGGGGGAGGGCCCCTCCGAGGCGCGGACGGCCACGGTCGCCGCCAGCGGAGGGAAGCCGGAGGCGCATCCGGGCAAGGCCGCCGCCACGGGGGCCGGGCTGGGCGCGCTGACCGGGCTGCTCGGCGTCGGCGGCGGGTTCCTCGCCGTGCCCGCGCTGGTCACCCGGCTCGCCTTCCCCATGCGGGCGGCGATCGGCACGAGCCTGCTGGTCATCGCGGTGAACGCGCTGGCGTCCCTGGCCATGCGCGGCTCCGCCGCGTCCTCCCTCGACTGGGCGACGGTCGTCCCGTTCGCCGCGGCAGCGATCCTCGCCGCGCGGGACGGACGGCGCGTCGCGTCCAGGGTCTCCGGACGCCTCCTGCAGCGCGCCTTCGCGTTCATGCTCCTGGCCGTCGCGGGCCTGATGCTCATCGACGCGCTCAGCTGACCCGTCCGCCGCCCTTTCGGGCGTTCGGCGGTCCCGATTCTCCAACCCCCCATGTCGAAATACCCCGGCCGGTATCCTACGGTGGGCCGACATCCCGGAAGAAAGAGAGTTCGTCACACCATGGCCATCACCTCCCTCACGCCCGAGCAGGCCCAGACCCGCCTGTCCGAGCTGACCGTCGTCGACGTCCGGACCCCGGGCGAGTTCGCCTCCGGGCACCTGCCGGGCGCCCTCAACGTCCCGCTGGACAGCCTCGACCAGGCCCTCGACGCCCTCAAGGCCGCCGCCGGGCGCGGCCCGCTGCTGGTGGTCTGCGCGTCCGGGGCCCGGTCCGGCCAGGCGTGCGAGCGGCTCTCCGCGCTCGGCGTCGAGGTCGCCACCCTGTCCGGCGGCACCCAGGCGTGGGCGAAGGGCGGACGCGACGTCCACAAGCCGGGCGGGCGCCGCGAGATCTGGGCGATGGACCGCCAGGTGCGCTTCACGGCCGGTTCCCTCGTGCTGGCCGGGGTCGTCGCGGGCGCGTTCTGGAAGCCCGCCCTCGTCCTGTCCGGCGGTGTCGCCGCGGGGCTGGTCTACTCGGCCGTCTCCAACTCCTGCGCCATGGCCGCGATGCTCTCCAAGCTCCCGCACAACCGCCCCCGCACGGGTGACCTCGACGCCGCCCTCGCCGCCCTCAAGGGCTGACGAACCGGGGAACGGACAAGGGCGGCGGCGCGGGGTGCCAGAGGGATGGCACCCCGCGCCGCCGCCCTTCACGTTCGTCCGGACGGCCGTCCCGTTGTTACGTCTCGGCCGTGGCGACGGCCGGGACCACCTTCGGCGCGGACGTGCGGGTCTCGACGCCGAACACCGCGACCGCGATGACGGCGAGGACCAGCGGGACGACGCCGAGCAGCGCGGTCAGGCCGATGGACGGCGCGGCGATGCCCGAGACCAGCAGGATCGTGACCAGGACGCCGCCGAGCTTGCCGACACCGGCCGACAGGCCCGAGCCGCGCGAGCGGATCCGCGTCGGGTAGATCTCCGAGCTGTAGGCCGCCAGCACCGACGCGATCACGCTCGTCCCGACGATCGGGCCCGCGAGCAGCACGTACAGCCAGTCGCGGTGCTTGGCCAGGTCGTCCCCGGCGAAGGTCAGCACCCCGAGCGCCGCGGCGACCAGGGCGGTGAACAGGATGATCGTCTTCTTCGCGCTCCACAGCCCGTAGAGGGCGGAGGCGAGGAACACCAGCGGCAGGCCCAGCAGCGCGGAGTCGCGCAGCGCCCGGTCCGCGGTGGCCTGGGGGAGCCCCAGCTTCTGCAGGTTGGACGGGATCCACAGCTGGAACCCGTAGGTGACCAGCCCGATGCCGAGACCGAGGACGACGACCGCGGAGGTCAGGCCGGTGAACGGCGGGCGGAACAGCCGTCCGAACCCGCCGTGCCCGTCGGCTCCGGCCTCGGGCTCCGGCTCCGGCTCGGTGGCCTCGACCAGGGACGCGCCGTAGCGCGCCATGACGGCGCGCGCCTCCTCCTCACGCCCGTGCGAGAGCAGGAAGCGCGGCGACTCGGGGATCCAGTGGTTCAGCAGGATCAGGACCACCCCGGTCGGCATGCCCAGCAGCCACAGGATGCGCCACGAGTAGGTCGGGACGAGCTCGGACGACAGCCAGCTGGTCACGACGTAGGCGAGGGCGAGCGTGCCGCCGATGAGCACCATCAGCCAGCCGCGGTGCCGTCCCGGGATCGTCTCGGCGAGCAGCGAGAAGGTGATCGGGAGCATGCCCCCGGCGCCCGCGCCCATCAGGAAGCACATGGCCAGGTTCCAGCCGAAGGACGGCATCGCGCCGCACGTCGCCGTGGTCACGAACAGGACCCCGGCGAACAGGATGGCCGCGCGCCGCCCGATGCGGTCGCCGAGCCAGCCCCACACGAACGAGCCCACCGCGGTGCCGCTGAGCCCGAAGAACGGCAGCAGCGCGACGGGCAGGTCGCCGTGCGGGTTGAGGGCCGACTTCAGCCCGTACTCCTTCGCCACGCCCGGCGCGGTGAACCCGAGCGAGATGGGCTTCATGGCGTCGATGGTGACGGCCGCGGTCAGGATCGCGATCAGCGCGATGTGCGCCGGGCGCAGCTTGGCGTCGCCCGCGGCGCGGACGCGCAGCTCGGCGGGCGGGGCCTTCTTCAGGAAGTCGCGCGGGACCAGGCCGTAGCCGACGGCCACCAGGCCCAGCACGATGAGGGCCATCCCGATCATCATCGGGGTGTCCATCGGCATGCCGTTGAGGTGGTAGTGCATGTCCTTGCCGTGCAGGTACATCGGCAGGTGCAGCAGCACACCCGCGACGCAGGCGGCGAAGCCGCCCCAGAAGAAGAGGGGGTGAGCGAAGGCAATGCCGCTCGAAGAGCGTGCTCGCATGGCGTGTGGTCGTCCTTCCGGACTCGGGGGGATGGCCAGAGCGGGGTACTTTGGGCTGGATGCGACGTGCGGGGTCCCCGTGCGGGGCGTGCTGGAGGATCGGACGTGTGATCAGGGTTCCCGGTTCGACTCGAATCGGAACGTTCTGGACACGCCGATGCGCGCGACCGTTCCCGGGGCCAGCGGCACCGGGGTGTCGGGAGGGATCCGCTCGAAGTCGGCCGCGCCGGGCGGCTTGACCGCGGTGCCGTTGACCGACCCCAGATCGACCAGGCGCACCTGCCAGCCGTCCAGCGAGATCAGGGTGTGCCGCCGGGAGATCGAGCCGTCGTCGTCGGTCAGCCGCATCGGGATCGCGCGCTTCTCGGCGACCTCGGTCGCGCGCCGCGGTTCCCGTCCGATGAGCAGGTCCGCGGTCAGCGGGACGGTCTGCCCGTCGTCGACCAGCAGCACGCCGAGCGGCGGACGCGGCCCCTTGAAGGGGGCGAGCGTCGCCTGCATCATCGAGATCCCGCAGACCGCGCAGTAGCGCGCCCGGGGATCGTTGAAGTGGTGGTTCTTGCAGTTCACGCCCAGCACGTGCGGCGGCTCGGGCATCGACCGTCCGGGCGACGAACCAGCCGACGAACCAGCCGACGACTTCGCGGCGGGCGCCGCGGAAGGCGACGCCGACGGTGAGGCCGAGGCAGACGCAGGGGACGCGGCGGGTGCGCCCGGCGAGCCCGCGCGCCGGGCGGCGGCGCCCGCGACCGGAATTCCCGGCCCGGGCCCAGGTGACGCGGAGGGCGACGCGGCGACCTTGTGCTCGATGCGCGTCCGGGGCGGCTCAGGTGCCGTCTCCGCCCGCGTCGCGTCCTGGCCTCTCGCGTCCTGCCAGCGCACGACCGGACGGTCGGCGTCCTTCCGGCCCTGTTCGGGCCGGTGCGGTTCCTGCTTGTTCGGGCGTGCGGCGCTCGCGGGCACGGGCAGCGCGCCCGCCACGCGGCGGCCCGTCTGGGCGATCTGGCGCAGCCCGCCGCCGTGCACGACGCCCGAGGAGAGCCGCAGGCGCGGGTCGACCTCTCCGGCGCCGGGCAGGACGAGGTCGAGCCGCACGACCGAACCGGAGACGGTCCGTTCCGTCCAGGCGTAGGAGGCGGTGCCGTCGATGCGGGTCTCGCGCCCGTCGGACGCCAGGACGCGCGCCTCGGCGCCCCCGCCGACCAGCACCGCGACCCCGCCGTCCGAGGTGGGACCGGCGGCGGCGCAGGCCAGCGGGCCACCGTCGCCCTCGTCCGCCGCCGACAGCACGCGGATCACCCGTCCGACCAGCTCACGGCCACCCTCGCCCGCCGCGGCGGCGTCGGCCAGGGCGGTCAGCAAGCCGTCGACGAGAACCGCCGCGGCGGACGGCCCCGGACGCGCGCAGACCAGCGACAGGTCCCCCTCCCGCGCGACCAGCCCGTCCCCGGGCAGCGGCCGGACGACGGGCGCGGGCGGGACGCCGTCCCGGGACGGCGCGGTCACAGGAGCCGTCCCCCGCGAAGCCGCCACTGCACGAACGGCACGCGCATCGGCCCGTTGGAGACCAGCCACACGCCGATCCACACGAACACGAACATCGTCACGAACGTGGACGCGGCGACCTTGCCGACGCCGGGCACGACCCCGGCCCGCAGCAGCAGGAACATCAGCAGGCCCTCGGGCAGGATCGTGACCAGCCCGAGAAGCGTCGGCCAGTCCTTGTCCCAGCGGAACTGCATGAGCAGGTGGTACAGCAGCTCCCAGAGGACGCCGACGACCGCCACCGCGAGCAGGATGAGGTACGCGGACTTGTACGTCGCGACAAGACCGCCGCCGGTGCCGGGAAGCACCGGGACGATCAGCGCGGTCAGCACCACGCCGACGGTGCCGAGCATGAACAGCCGGGTCTGGATCCGGCCGGCGAGAGTGGGGGTCACCTTCGCACTACTCCCTCTAGATCGAGCGGTTCAGGGCCCACTTCAGCCATTGGTTCGTCGAGCGCACCGGACCGAGCCGCTTGACGAACCCGCGCCTGGCGAGGTCGGCGGCGATGTCCAGCGCGGCGGTCTGCATGCCCATGAAGCTGTCCACGGCGAGGAAGTGGTTCCCGCCGGTGGCGGCGCCCGACGCGTACAGGGCGCCGTCGCCGCTCTCGGTGCCGAGCACCTCGAAGTTCGGCCCGACGGCGAGGCGTCCGGCGCCGTTGCGCCGCGCGCCGCCGTTCTGGAGCAGGTCGTCCAGGACGCGGTGCTCGGCCATGTCGGCCTCGAGGCCGGTGCAGTCGATGACGAAGTCGGAGACGATCCTGTTCCGGGCGCCGTCGTCGCCGCGGGTGTGGCTCAGCAGCCGTCCGTCCAGGGTGGGCTCGACCTTCTCGACCACCGCCTGGATCGGGTGGTACCAGCCGCCCTGCCTGCCCCGGCCCAGCTGCCCCTGCCAGCGGCGCAGCTTGGGCGTGGTGGTGCCGCCCACGGCCTTGACGATCTGCTTGCGCCGGTCGCCGTCCGCGGTCCGGTACTGCGCCTTGAGCTGGCCGCCGAACGCCGACTTGGGGAAGGTGAACGCCTGGTAGGCCCAGCCGTCCCCGCCCTTGCGGCGCATCCACACGCCCGGCCCGTGCGACCCCTTCACGTACGTGCGGAAGATGTGCACGATCTGCGTCTGCAACCCGAGCCGCTCGCGGTCGTCGATGAGCCGCTGCAGGACGCGCGAGGCGACGATCCCCGCGCCGCGCACCACGACCAGGCCCGGACGCGCCTTGAGGAACTCGTACACGTGCTCGTGCGGTTCGTAGGCGTTCACGACGCGGTGGTAGTCGTTGTAGGTCTCGCGGAACTCCTGCAGGTCGGGCAGGAACTTCAGGCCCGGGTAGCCGACCGCGAGGTGCACGTAGCGGGACCGGATGGCGATCCGCTTGGTCGGCGTCGTCCCGGCGGGCGGGGTGACCAGCGTGAAGTACCCGCCGCCCGCGCGGCGG
Source organism: Actinomadura oligospora ATCC 43269 (assembly GCF_000518265.1). Classification (GTDB taxonomy): domain Bacteria; phylum Actinomycetota; class Actinomycetes; order Streptosporangiales; family Streptosporangiaceae; genus Spirillospora; species Spirillospora oligospora. Next base: position 100,176 of record NZ_JADG01000003.1, read on the forward strand.
CGCACCATGCGCACCTGCCCCTGGGCCAGCATGTCCCAGTACGCGATGCGCTGGGCCTCCTTGCGCACCGTCGCGAACACCGTCCCGGCGCGCGGGGCGAAGAAGTCGGCGAACAGCGGCTCGACCAGCACCTGCCACACGAGCGCGAGCGACTTGTCCTGCCACGCCTCCTGCATCGCGTACGACGGGAAGCCCCACAGGTTGTCGGGACGCGCCCCGGCATCCGACCGGATCCGTTCCCGCACCGGAAGCTGCGACACGCGGGTCAGGTACTCCCAGCTCTGCCACGGCGTCTCACTGGTGGACACCACCCGGATCGCCGACGCGGGCGCCCCCTGCACACGCAGGACGTCGGCCAGGATGAACGAGCCGAGCCCGCCGCCCACCGACACGAACGGCGTGTCGTAGATCGGTATGCCCGCCGCCGCCAAGGCCTGGTCGTACCAGACCGGCGTTCCGATCAGTTGCGGCGTCAGATCGCCGCGGGCATGAGCAGTCGACACGTGGTTGTCCCCCGGCAATCCGGCACCCCTGGAATATCGCGACATTTTATACAGAACTTATGTCGGCTAAGCGTCGTTACGGAGCCTCGGCGCGGCCCGGCGGCGGGTCTCGCCGACCCCTGCACTACCGTCCGTCCCGATGGCCTCGCGGCGGCGTCCGCTCGGTCATGAAGTTGGACGAAGCGAACCAGCCGCCCGTTCAGAACGGAGCCGACCTTTGCCCGAGCCGACCGAGAACCCCCGGCCCGACACCACACCACTCACCACCACGCGCGAAAGCGCGGCGCCGGGCATCATGGCACCCGACACCGCGCTGCGCCTCATCGGACGCGTCGAATCGTCCCTGTCCGACCGGGCGGACGCGCCCCGCCAGCCCGACGAGGGAGCGCCCGACGCGTGGCTGGTCTTCGAGGACCGCTACCTGCCCGCGCTCGCGGACCTGTCCCCGGGCGCCGACGTCCTGCTGCTCACCTGGCTCGACCGCGCCGACCGCGACACCCTCGCCGTCCACCCGCGCGGCGATGCGACCCGTCCGGTCACGGGCGTGTTCGCGACCCGCAGCCCTGACCGTCCGAACCCGATCGGCCTGCACGAGGTGCGCATCCTCGCCGTCGACGGTCCGCGCGTCCACGTGCGCAACCTCGAGGCCCTCGACGGGACGCCCATCCTGGACCTCAAGCCCCTCCTCACCTCGAACCGCTGATCCGGGGACGGTTGACGCGGGACGGTCAGCCGTCGCTCGGGAACCTGGCCTCACCCGCCCGCCGGCGCTCGGCGACCTCGACGAGCTTGGCGACCTGCCCGGCGGGGACGGTGACGCCCGGGGTCTCGAACGTCCAGCGAAGGAACTCCTCCACGCTCATCGCCGGAACGTCGCCGAGGTAGGGCAGGACGTAGACGGGGGTGTCCGGTTCGCTGCGCCAGCTGCCGGCCAGCGAGCCCATGTCCACCGCGTCGTAGCCGAGGACGTCGAGCAGGCGGACGGCCTCGGCCTTGGCGTGCTCGTCGTCGCCCGCGACGGGCAGCGCGCTGCGGTCCGGCGCGTCCGCGGGCCGGGCCAGGGTGACGATCTGGTGCGGGGTGATGTTGTTGAACGCCTTGACCACGCGGGAGTCCGGCAGGTGGCGTTGCAGCAGCGCGCTGGAGGTCAGCTCGGCCTCGTCCAGCTCGGACAGGTGACCGTCGCGCTCGGGGTAGTAGTTCGCGGTGTCCAGCACCGTCTTGCCGGTCAGGGCCTCGGCGGGAAGCCGTTCGAAGGCCGTCAGCGGGACGGCCGCCACCACGAGGTCGGCGGCGCGTGCCGCCTCCGCGGCGGTCGCGGCGCGCGCGCCCTCGCCCAGCTCGGCGACGAGTTCGGCGAGCGTCTCCGGGCCGCGCGAGTTGCTGAGGACGACCTCGAGACCGGCCGCGAGGGCCAGCCGCGCCACCGAGGCGCCGATCATTCCGCTGCCGATGAGTCCGAGCGTCTGGGACACGCCTGTCTCCGTTTCGTCGTGCTGTCGTGGAAGCGCCGAACGCCGGTCGGCGTTCGCGTTCGCGTCGGCTTGCGCGTGACAGCCTGCGACGGCCTCGTTCGCCGAACCAGGTCCGTGTCCCGCGTCCTCACGTCGTGATCACCCTGCGGGCGTCCGACGTAGGCTTCTCCGCGTGGACGACCGGACCGAGCTGAGCGAGTTCCTCAAGTCACGCCGCGCCCGCCTGCGGCCCCAGGACGTCGGGCTCCGCGACCACGGCCGCGTGCGCCGCGTCGCGGGCCTGAGGCGTGAGGAGCTGGCCCTGGTGGCGGGCGTCAGCATCGCCCACTACACCCGCCTGGAACAGGGCAGGGGCGACGGCGTCTCCGACGAGATCCTGGACGCCGTCGGAACCGCGCTGCGCCTGGACACCGACGAGCTGGCCTACCTGCACCAGATCGCGCGCCCTCCGCGGCGCTGCTCGGCCGCCGCCTCGCCCGAGGTGCCCGCGAGCTTCCGCTACCTGCTGGAGTCGTTCGTGATGACACCGGCGCTGGTGGTCGGCAGGCACGGCCAGATCCTCGGCTGGAACCGGCTGGCCGTCGCGGTGTTCGGCGCTTTCCCCGCACTGCCGGAGGACCGCCGCACCGTGTCACACCTCCTGTTCACCGTCCCCTCCCTGCGCGAGCTGTACGGCACGGGCTGGGAGGACGCGGCGCGTGAGCAGGTCGCGCAGCTCCGCGTCCTGTTCGGACGGCATCGCGGGGACGCCGCGTTCGTCGGGCACATCGCCCGCATGCGGGAGCTGAGCACCGACTTCGCGCGCCTGTGGGACGAACGCCCGGTCGCCCGCGTCCGGTCCCGGGTGCACGTGCTGCACCACCCGGTCGTCGGCGAGCTGACCCTGCACCGCGAGCTCGTCGCGCCGCCCGAGGAGCCCACGTGCAGCGGGCTGGACCTGTTCGCCGCCGAACCGGGCTCGCCGTCCGAACAGGCCCTGCGCAGACTCACGGCCCTCTAGGGCGGCGTCAGTCGAGGTCGAGGCCGAGGCCGCGGCGTCCGGTGGTGTTGAGGTCGGCCTCCCGGACGCGGTCGGGCCAGGCGCGCTCGTAGTGCTCGTCCGGGAAGTCCGACGGGCTGGAGCCGGTGGCGAACGCGTCGCGGACGTCCGCGGCGTAGCGCTCGTTGCGCGGGCACCACGGCGCGGCCGGGATGTACATGACGTTGCCCCAGCCCATCTGGCCGGTGACGGGCGCGACGCTGTGGATCATGTCGCAGTGCCACCAGACCGAGTCGCCGGCGCGGACGTCCGGGATGCCGGTGAGGGCCTCCATGAGCGGCGGGTGCCACCGCTCGCTCGCGGGGAAGACCTGGTTGACGGTGACGCCGCACATGTCGTCCTCGGGGACGTCCGGCAGCAGCGGACGCAGCATCAGGTACGCCATCGCGCCGGGGATCGGGACGGTGTGCAGGACGCCCTGGTCGTGGTCCATGTCCGACAGGGCCGTCCAGCCCTGGAAGGTGCGGAAGGCCGAGCACATGGTGGTGCCGGGGTACTGCGGGCCGTCGGTGCGGTGGGCGGCGTCCCACGGGTCGTACCGTTCGACCGTGCCGTCGAACAGGTGCCGGAAGGCCCGCTGGTAGGCCGAGGTCATCCACAGGTCGAGCGTGCCCGGGTCCAGGTGGGCGCCGAGGCCGCCCGAGTCGGCGCCCGGCGGGCGGCGGCGGATCCGGTCGGGGTAGAGCGAGTCGCGGTCCGGGTCGAACCACCGGACGCCCTCGGACTCGTGCTTCCACAGCGCGTTCAGGAACCTCTGGACGCGCGCCATCCGGTCGCTCTGGCGCGCCTGCATCTGCGCGTGGGACCAGTAGACCGGGTAGATCTCCGGCCTGGACCCGACGCTGCCGAAGAAGTCGTCGCCTGGCCCCCGGTACGCCTCGAAGAAGCCGTTGCGCTCGGTGTAGTCGACGATGTCGCGGTCCCAGGCGAGGGCCTGTTCGCGTGGGAAGTGGCCGCGGACGACGAGGCAGCCGCGCCGCCGCAGCGCCCGGACCGTCTCGTCCGGCACGGTCCCGGCCTGGACGTCGGCGTAGTCGATGACCGGCCAGACCTCCTCGCCCCGCTCGCGCGCCGCGGCGATGTCGGCGACCTCGGCCCGGACGGCCCGTTCGACGACGGCGAAGACCTCCTCGACGGTCCGGCCCGAGGCGGCGATCCGGGCGCGCAGAGCCCGCTTGACCTGCCGGATCGCGCCGGGCAGGTCGTCCGGGGTCCGCTCCCAGTGGGGCAGCGCGGGCAGCGGCGTGTTCGCCAGAACGGCGGGGCTGTTCGCGTCGGCGGGTCGGGTCACGGTGGCGGGCTCCTTCAAGGCAGGGCTCCTTACTTGAAACGGACATTACGCCCCGGAATCCCTTCTAGGCAAGGCTGCTTACTAGAATCCGGGCCATGACCCCCTCGAAGCCCACGCTGGACCTGGTCCGGAACGTGACCGACGAGCACGTCCTGCGCGCGCTCATCCGGCACCGGAGGATGACCCGCGCGGAGATCGCGGCCGAGACCGGCGTCTCCCGGCCGACGGCGGGCGAGAGCGTCCGGCGGCTGGTCGAGGCGGGCCTGGTGGCCGACTCGGGAGAGCGCACGCCCGGCGGACGTGGACGCGGCCGGGTCGGCTCCTACTACGTCCTCGCCGACGCCGCCCGGACGGCCTGGGCGATCAGCGTCGCGCCCGAAGGGGTCGTCGCCGAGGCCGTCGACGTCCACGGCGAGACGGTCGCCCGCGCGAGGGAGGGCTCCGGGCCGTCCGCCGCTCCCGACGACGTCGCCGCGGCCCTGCGCGCCGTCGCCGAACGGCTCGCCGCGGAATCGGGAACCCCGGCGTCCCTGGCCGTGGTGAGCGCGGCCGACCCCGTCGACCGCGCCACCGGCCGCCTCGTCCACCTGCCCGACTCGCACTTCCTCATCGGGGAACTCGACCCGCCCGGCATCCTCACCGGCCACGTCACAGGCCCGGTGACGGTCGACAACGACGTCAACTGGGCCGCCCGCGCGGAACTCGCCGCGAGCCCCGGCGACGACAGCTTCGCCTACCTCTACCTGGGGGAGGGCCTGGGGTGCGCGCTGGTGAGCGACGGCCGTGTCCTGCGGGGGAACCGCGGCCTGGCGGGCGAGGTCTCCCACCTCATCACCACCGGCCCCGGCGGACGGGCCGTCGCGCTGATCGAGGTTTTCGGCCTGCTCGGCCTGCGGCGGCCGGGTTCCACCGCCATCGACCCCGAGCGGCTTCTGAACGCGGCGACCGGCTCCGCCTCGGTCCGCGCGGCGCTCGCCGAGGCGGTCGGCGGCGTCCTCACGGCCATCGCCTCGCTCACCGACCCCGAGCACATCGTCGTCGGCGGCCCGTGGGGCCAGGACCCGGACATCTTCGAGGCGCTCCAGGACGCGACGTCCCGCAACCCCCGCGTCCCGGTCCTGCGTCCGGCCTCCGTTCCGTCGGCGGCGTCCATCGCCCTCCGCGCCGACGCCCTCGCCCGCCTGCGCGACAGCATCCTCGCCGCACCCCGCTGAGGGGCCTCACGCACAGACAGCAGGGCCGCCGCGCTCGGCGATGACGTCCGCGACCTGTACCTGGCCGGGCTGTGCGCCATCATCCGTCCCATCGACGAGGTGCTCAGCGTCGCCAACCCCTACCCCGACGGCGTCGCCGCCCACCTGGCCCGCCTCACCTTCGGCGCGCGCCCAGGCGACTAGCGGCGCGGGTTCCAGGCGACCGGGACGGCGACCGGGCCTCCCAGGATGGGGAGGTGGTCCTGGGTGTCGATGTCCCCGCGCGGGACGGCGAGACGCAGGCCGGGCAGTGCCCGGAGCAGGCTCGTGAGCGCGATCTGGCTCTCCAGGGCGGCCAGGCCCGAGGCCGGGCAACGATGGGCGCCCTTGCCGAAGGAGAGGTGCGGTCCCTCGTCGCGGCGCAGGTCGAGCCGGTCCGGGTCGGTGAACCGCAGCGGATCACGGTTGGCGTCGCGCAACATGACGCAGAGCTTGTCGTGGGGCGCGAGGGACACCCCGCACGCCTCGATGGGCTCGGCCGGGTAGCGCGGGGACGCCTGCCGGTTCGGGGTGACGAAGCGGAGCAGCTCCTCAGTCGCCAGGGGCGCCAGGTCCGGGTGGGCGCGCAGGTCGGCGAGCTGGTCGGGATGGTCGAGCAGCACGAGGACGGCCTGGGCGACGAAGCGCGCGACCGACTCCATGCCCGCGATCACCAGCTGCCCGAGCGCGGCGGTCAGCTCGTCGCGGCTCAGGCCGTCGGGCCTGCCCTCGGCCTCGACCAGGGCGCTGACCAGGTCGGCGTCCGGACGGCGGCGCTTGGCCTCGATGACGTCCTCGAGCAACGCGATCAGCTCACGGTGGTTGGCCGCGTTGACGTCGCGTTCCGGCGAGCCCACCGGGACCGCGGTCATCCCGGCGGTGAAGAGCGGACGGCGCAGGTACCGGCGCCCGAAGTCCGCCGGGAACCCCGCCGACCTGCACAGCGTCTCGACGGCGAAGGGGTAGGCGAAGTCCTCCACCAGCTCCGCGGTGCCGCCCGAACGGACGAGACCGCGCACCAGCCGGTCCGCCTCGTCCTGGACGAGGCCGCGCAGGGCCTGGGTGCGGTGCGAGGTGAACGCCGGTGCGATCAGGCGGCGCAGCCGGGCGTGGTCGGGATCGTCGGTGAACAGCATCAGACGGCCCAGCTTCGGCCGCACGTCCGGGGCGAGCCAGGACGCTCGCAGCTGTTCGGGGCGAGCCCACCGGTCCATGTCGTTGCGCAGCCGCTCGTCGGTCAGCAGCGCCTCGCCGCAGGCGTATCGCGTCACGAGCCAGTGCGGCGTTCCGTGGATGTCGCGGCCGTGACTGATTCCGTGGGACTCGTGCATCACCCGGCCGCCCGTCCGGCCAGGGAGGCGCGGAGCGCCGGCGTGTCCCCGGCCACGTCGCCGATCGTGACGTGGGCGCGGAGCAGGTGCCGCTCGGTGCCCGGCGGATACGCCTCCCGCGTGTGCAGCAGGGCCCGGTTGTCGGCGAGGACGATGTCGCCGACCTGCCACTGGTGCGCGTACATGTGCCGGGGATCATAGATCGCGTCCCGGATCCGCCGGACGGCCTCGGCTTCGTCGCAGCCGTCGGGCGCCCGATGCAGCGTGGTGCGTGGCGGGTTCAGGATGTGGACGCCCTCGGGCACCGGCTCGGTGAAACGCAGCGTCGGGGCGCCGGTGTGCGGATGGTCGACGACCAGCGGGCACGTCCGCGACAGCATCTCGCCGCGCAGAGGACGCTCGTACCGGAAGGTGAGCGTCCGCCACAGCGCGACGGTGTCGGGGTCGGTGTTCGCGATCACGCTGGTGGTGTCGCTGAACAGCGTCGCGCCGCCGTCCGCGCCCGAGCCGACGGACTTCAGGCACTGGAAGATCTGGATGTCGGGGGTGTCGGGCTTGTACACGCCGTCCCAGTGGATCGGCATGAAGCCGGTGTCGTTGACGTGGTCGTCCGGTTCGGCCCGCGCCACCACCGACGCGACCGGCTCGTCCCCCCACACCACCAGCGGCCCGAGCCCGCGAGCGAACGCCTCGAACCGGTCAGGGGACGACGCCCCGGCGAACCCGCGCAGCAGGACGAGGCGCTCGCGCAGGAGCAGCTCCTTCAGCCATTCCGGCGCCAGCCCCTTCAGGTCGGTCGTGCCGTCCGGCGAGAGCCGCACCCCGAACGGCGTCAGCCTGCGCTCCCGGACGGCGGGCCTGGCAGCGGACCGCGCGGGCGTTCCGTTCCCCGCGTGCGGCAGGTCGCGGACGGCGCGGAGCAGCACGGGCAGGGTCTCGACGACGGGCGCCCGATCCCACAGTGCGTGCAGCGGACGCCATCGCGCGTCGTCCGGGGACTCGACGAGGTGGCGCGCGGCCACGCCGAGCAGCGCCTGGAGGTCCCGATCCCAGGGCGCGGTCACGCCCTCGGCGGGCAGCAGGACGTCGATGAGCATCTGCATCCGGCCGCCGAGCGCCTCCTCCAGGGACGGCGTGACGACCGGCCTCGTCGGACGCCACGGCTGGGCGTCGAGCGAGAGGGCGCCGGTGAGGTGCCCGGCGATCAGGTCGGCGATGTGGGGAGCCAGCAGCACCCCGTTGCGGTACGCGGCGGTGGCGGCCAGCACGCGGGGATCCTCGGTGGGACCGACGAGCGGCAGGTGGTCGGGCGTGTACGGGCGATGCCCGACGCCGACGGACGCCAGCTCGCGATGGTAGACGCCGGTGTTCAGCTCGTCCCCGACGCTCTGCACCACCGCGAGGATCTCCTCCAGGGCCGGAGCCGTGGACGTCTCGCCGGGCGGTGTCAGACGGTTCGTGGAGCCGAGGTAGGCGGCTCCGCCCGCCCGTGGCACCAGGTGGGCGCCGCAGGCGAAGCGGCGCATGGGCGTCCGCACCGTCGTCGGCAACGCGAACCCGGTGTCACGCACCAGCACGCTGACGCCCTTGCCCGCCAGGATCGGCGGCAGGCCGAGCGACAACCCCGGAGACGCGTCGGCAAGCGCGCCGGTGCCGGTGCCCGCCGCCAGGACGACCCGTTCCGCCTCGTACCGTTCGTGGTTCGCGCACCGGACGACCAGCGGCCCCTCGGAGCCACCGTTCCCCGGTTCCAGAGCCACGGCGGTGGTGTCGGCCCATTGGACGTTCTCGCGCGCGGAGAGCAGGTGGGACAGGGTCTCCAGCAGTTCACCGCTGTCGACCGACGCCTCGTCCGGAAGCCACAGCGCCGCGTGCGCCGGGCAGGTGCGGGCGGGGGACAGGCCGGGAACCTCGGACGGCGGATGCGGTTCCGCCGACGCGCCGTGGTCGCGCGCGGCCCGCGCGGCCGTGTCCAGCGCCTCAAGGTCGCCGGTGCCGTGGGCGGTCGCGACCAGCCATATCCCGTTGGTCATCGTGACCGGGCGTCCGCTCTCCGACCGGAGCCGCGTCAGCCAGTCGCCGTAGGCGGCCCGCGCGGCGGCCCGGTGCGCGATCTCCGCCGTAGCCGACAGCGGATCGTCCTCGGCGGTCGTCTCACTGAACGGCGCCAGCATCGCCCCGGACGCGGCGGACGCCTGACCCGCGTGGCATCGCGGGCCCACCAGCAGCACCCGCATCCCCAGTCCGCTCACCGCCCGGGCGGTGGACAAACCGATGATCCCGGTGCCGATCACGGCGACGTCGGCGAGGTTTCCTGGGCCCACCGGTCACTCCTCTGCGCGGTCACCGTCAGTCACGGAAGCTCGCGGCCTATATCCCCAGATATCGCACAGAGTAAGCGGTCACATGCGAAGAGTGTCCATTTCGCTGGTGAGCGCGGTGACGACCGTTCCGTGCATGGTCTCCTTGATCTTGCCGAGCGTGCCGCGGTCCTTTCCGGCCAGGTCGCGGACCCTGGCGATCGCGGCGTCCAGCAGGCCGGCCTCCTCGGCGACGTCGTCGACGATGCCGTGGCGTGCCGCCAGGTGCCCGCCGAAGCGCTGCCCGGTGGTCATCGCCAGGGTCGCGGCGGAGGGCGTCAGCCTGCTCTGGACCAGAGCGGCCATACCGGGCGTGAACGGCATGAGGATGTCGACCTCGGGAAGGCAGTAGTAGCCGCGGTCGGCGCGCATGATCCGGAAGTCGTGCGCGGTCGCCAGCATCGCCCCGGCGCCGAACGCGTGCCCGTTGACGGCCGCGATCGTCGGGACGGGCAGGGTGAGGAAGCGCGCCAGCAGCGCCTGCACCTCCGCCACGTACGGGACGAGCCGGTCCCCGTTCGCAGCGAGCCAGTCCAGGTCGAGTCCGTTGGAGAAGAACTTGCCCCGGCCCGCGGTGACGAGGGCGGCGGGCCCGGGGTGGTCGACGACGGTGTCGAGATGGGCGCGGACGCTCTTCATCCAGTCCGGCGAGAACCGGTTCATGTCGTCGCCGAGGTCGAGGATGAAGACGTCGCCGTCGCGGCGCAGTTCGGGCATGGTCAGTCCTTCTTCTCGGGCTCGGCGGGCGCGGGCCGTCCGCCGCGCGCAGGGGGTGGTGGAAGTGCGAGGACGGCGCGGACCGCGACGTCCAGCCGCCGCCGGACGTCCGCGCCGATGACCGGCGGCCCGCCCGCGGACGGCCCGGTCAGCGCACGGTGGAACACGGCGGTCGGCAGGTCGACCAGGCACAGCGTCATCACCTCGACGCAGGCCCCGTCGCCGCGTCCCCACAGGTCACGGGCCAGCCGGACGAGCAGCCGGACCAGCCGCTCGTCCTGCGCGAGCATGGCCGAGGCGAGCTCGTCGGGCACCTTCGGGCCGAGCAGCTCGTCGCGCTTCACGCGCGCCAGCATCCGCGCCGCCGCGGGCCGCCGGTCGGCGAACTCCGCGAACGCGCTCGCCGCCGCGGCGACCGCGTCGCCTCGTCCCCCCGAGGCCGACGCCGCGTCGGCGAGCTCCTCCTGCAGATCAAGGAAGGCGCCCGCCGCCCGCAACCACATCTGGCCGAGCAGCACGGGCAACGACCCGAACGCGTGGTAGATCGCGCCGTTGGACATCCCGGACGCCGCCGCGAGCCCGCGGATCGTCACGCCGCCCAGCCCGGCGTCGGCCGCCAGCCGCTCGGCGACATCGAGCAACTCGTCGAGACCATGCGTCCGCGGCCGTGGCATGCCCGGGACTGTAACAGAGCACTCGCTCTGTAACCGTGTCCGGGGTCCGAGCCCAGACGGCGCACCGGCTCCGGCGGCGCCCGCCGGGCTCGGCCATCGCGGGAATTTCCGCGGTGCCCGCGAAGTCAGGGCCGCGCTACGCTCCTGACGCGTGGAACCGATCTTCGAACTCCCCTCCGGTTCTCCGCTGTCCGCGGCGGTCTCGGAGGAGTGGAGCCTGATCCCGCTGCGCGTCCCGCCCGGCTGGAACGTCATCTACAACACCCTGATGGCCTGCCGCCTGGCCGACGGCCGGATCGAGGTCAACGACTCCGAGGACCTGTACTGGGCGCGCACCACCCCGCCTCCGTGGTTCACCGCGGAGGAACTCGCGGAGAGCGATGACCTGCGGGCCCGGGAGTTCAACCTCGACATCGGCTGGTACGGCGCGTACGGCTTCCGCGTCGTGCTCCTCGACCCGGGCTGGGACGACATCCGGGCCTCCCACAACACCTTCGACGTCGACGACCTCGTCGCCGTCACCGAGAGGTGGATGCGGATGGTCAGCCAGGGCAAGACGCCCGAGTAGCGCGAGGAGAACCTTGAAGGCCCAACCTCTCCGCCCTGACCGGGGCGGCCCCGGTCAGGGCGTTGCACCGTGAGCCGGGCGCAAGGGATCCACTTCGGGAAGCGGTGCCGTGTAGGTCACCGTGACAACGAACATGGCGGGAGCGTGCCAGGCGCCCACGCGGCACGCCACCCGATTTTCGCGTCACGGCCCTGGCGTCGGCCGGCATTCCGGTTCTGCGGACGGCTCGTCCTCCAGCGCGGCGAGCCGTGCGCCCTTCACGCCCCGCCACAGCAGAGCCACCGCGACCGCCGCCAGGACGGCGGCCAGCGTTCCCAGGACCCAGGCGTCCGGCAGGGCGTCCCCGATGCGCAGCGCCCGCTCCTCCGCCGCTGCCTCGGTGTCCTCGCCGACGAGGCTGGGGAGGACGACACCACCGTCGTAATACAGGAAGCTCGCCCCGATGGCGATGAACAGGATCCCGCCGACCAGCGAGGTCGAGTGCGTGCGGAGCCGCCAGAGGGTGATCGGCCGCCCGCGCAGCCACCGCCGGTGACCGAGGTCGAACCGGTCCCAGAGCAGCGCCAGGACGAACAGCGGGGCCGCCATGCCCAGCGCGTACACCGCCAGCAACGCCGCCCCGCGCACCGGTTCGCCCCCCACCGCCGAGATCGTCAGGATCCCGCCGAGCAGCGGCCCGGTGCAGAACCCCGACAACCCGTACACGGTCCCCAGCAACCCCACCGACAGGACGGAACCGGCGTCTCCGCGCCGTCCGGCGACCTGTCCGAGCCGTGTGAGGCCGAACCCGAGCCCGAGGATCTGCGCGACGCCGAGCGCGATGACCGTCCACCCGCCGATGCCGATCAGCAGGTCCCGGTGCCCGTAGAGCAGCCGTCCGGCCGCCGCGCCCGCCGCGCCCAGCGGCACCAGCGTCAGGCAGAGCCCGAGGTAGAACACGGCGGTGCGCCCGACGAGCCGCGTGTGGTCGGTGAAGGAGTAGGCGAAGAACGCCGGGACCAGCAGGGCGCTGCACGGGCTGAGCAGGGTGAGCAGCCCGCCGAGGAAGGCCGCGGCGTATCCGACGCCGTTCACCGGCCGCCCTTCGCCGCGTCGACGGCGTCGGCGAACTCCTTGAACGGCTGCGCGCCGAGGAGCGGCTTCCCGTTGATGATGAAGGTCGGCGTGCTCATGGCGCCCACGATGTACCCCTCGTCCCAGTCGTCCTGGACGGCCTCCTTGGTCTCCTCGCTGTTCATGTCCCGGCGGAACCGCTCCATGTCGGGGACGCCCGCCTGCCGCGCGAAGGCCATGATCTTGTCGTTCGCGAAGTCCCCGGCGTTGCGGCGGCGCGGCTTGGCGTAGAACAGGTCGTGCAGCTGCCAGAACCGTCCCTGCAGCGCCGCGGCGTACCCCGCGCGCGCGGCGTTCCGGGACTCGGGACCGAAGATGGGGAAGTTCCGCCACTCGATCCGCAGCACGCCCGTGTCGACGTACTCCCGGATCAGCCGCGGCTTGGTCTCGCGGGCGAACCGTCCGCAGAACGGGCACTGGAAGTCGGAGTACTCGATCATCACCACCGGGGCGTCGACCCGTCCGATCGCGTAGGGGTCGCCGTTCTGCCGGTGCGGCTTCCCCGGCTTTCCGTCGGTCGGCGGAGTGGTCAGCGGCGACGCGGACGCGGTCCCCTTCGCCGGGGGAGCGGCCGCCTTACGCGGCGGGTCGTCCCCGCCCCGCGTGAAGGCCAGCACCGTGATGAGCAGCGCCGCGACCAGCAGCGCCGAACCCCCGACGATCAGACGGCGCGACGCCGCCCTGTTCGCAGAAGACATTCGTGAACACCTCTCGATAGAGGGAAGCGGAAGGGCGGCCCGCCCTGGATCAGCCGCGAACGGCGACCGGGCAGGCGACCTCACCGGAAAGCCGCCGAACAGCGGCGAAACCCAAAAGCACGACTGAAAGCACCCCGAGCAACGGCTGAAGCGGAGCCCAGACCGTCAGCGCCCCCGAGGACCCGACGAAGACCAGCACCAGCTTGTTACATGTTGGGCAGCCGACCGCGAGAAACGACATCGCCCCGCCCAACGGCCCCAGACGTGTCGGACCGGAGCGCCCACCGGCATAGCTGGCGACGACCAGCCCACCGAGCACCGCGGTGGCCGCCAGGATCGGGTAGTTCCACCACTGCACCGGCACCGACCGTCCGAACACCGGATTGGGCACCACGTCGGTCGGAATCCCCACGACCAACGCGGACACGACACCCGCCGCCAGGGCCACCGTCCATCGACGGGCGGTCCACAGCCCGAGCGCCCGCCCGGCGAGCCCCAAGGCGGCCCGTGAGGTGGTGAACGCCCGTGCGACCGAGCGCAGAAGCATCATCGAACAAGAACTCCGTTCTGTCAGACCGGCATGACCGTCGAAAGACGGCCGCCTAGATCCGCAGAACGCAGAGACGCCCCACATCAGGGGGAGCCGACGGAGCGCACCCGTACGCCTGACCGGCCGATTCCAGGGAGCTGTCGCCCTCAGCGGGCGAGAGGACCGTCGCCACCTGCATGCTGGACGCGGCGGGCGCGATGGAGGAGTTCTCGGCCACCGCCTGCTTGGTGCAGTGCCCCTGCCCGGCCGCACCGCCCGAGCCGTCCGGCCGCGCCGACGCGCGCTGGACGGCATCGACGCGAACGGCGTCGTCGAACCGGCAGACCTGCACGTCCGCGCCGACCGACTGCGTGGCCGCGCCGACCGACCGCGCGGGCGCGTCGCCTGACCGTGCGGGCGCGCCGAACGACCGTGCGTCCGTGTCGATCGATCGTGCGGGTGCGCCGACCGACCGTGCGGACGCGTTCGCGGACGCGTTGACCGGATTCGTGGCTGCGCTGACGGACGCGATGCTCTTGCCCGCCTGGGTCAGGCATCCCACGACGAGGAGCGAGACGAGCGCGAGCAGCGCGAGGCGCAGCGAGGACCATGCAGGTTTCGCCATGAACCCGCGCTCCCCTCCTGCCCGCGGTCACGTCAGGGATCACTATAGGCCGCTCACCAGTGCCCGACGCCGCTCGAGCCCGAGGACGGACCGGGAGCTGCGGATCGCGCGTCGGGGACCGCCCGCGATGCGATGAGCAGGACGCCGATGGCCAGGGCGGTGACGACCGCGAGGACCAGGTGGCGTTTCGGGAGCCTGCTGGTCCTGTGCTTGGCGGCGGCGATGCCCATGCCGACCAGTGCCATGCGGACCAGCACACCGGTGACGGCCCCGAGCAGATCGGCATGATCCAGCCCGGCAGCGGGCTGACGGCGGTGATCACGATGCCCACGGCCGGGCTGAGGGAGGCCACGACCAGCCACGGAGCCAGGCGCTGGCGGGCCAGCTGCAGGAACCCGGCCAGCGCCAGGCCGTCGCTCGCGGAGCTCACCATCAGGGCGGCGATGACGACGGCGGACGTGGAGACGGCCAGCGTGGCGCCCTCGATGACGCGGTGCAGGCTGAGCGCGGCGGCCGTGCCCATGCCCCCGAACGCCGCGGCGGTGGCCGCCTGGCGGAGCCGCCGGTGACGTCCCGGAGCGTGGACGCCGCGCGGCGGCCGATGCCCGCCCGGGTCGTCCTCGTGAGTGTGGGCGCAGCCCTTGCGCGTCAGATAGGTGAGGACGGCGAAGCTGGTGGCGGCGGCCAGGCCGACGCCCCAGATCGGGACGCCGGTGCGTGCGGCCCCCTCCCAGGCGTCGGGAAGCAGGTCGGTGATCGCGACGATCAGCATGGTGGCCGAGGCGACGGCGAGCCACATCGCCACGTGCGCCGAGTCGCGGTGCGCCAGCCACGCTCCGGCGAGGGTGGCGGCGCAGACCAGGGCGACGGCGGCCCAGGTGGCGGGGCCGAGGGGTGCGGGACCGTCCGGCGGCGGTGTCGCGGACAGGACGGCGGCGAGCGTCATGGACATGCTCGAGTTCCCGTTCGCTGGTGGGGGCGGACGGCCCGTCGTGGGCGGGCGGTTCAGGACTGCTCGGTGCCGGACCGCTCGTGGGGGCCGGGCCGTGGGCCGGGCTGCTCGGGGAGTTCGGGCGGAGGGCCTGGTTGGGACAAGGGCGCTGGGGACCGGTGCTCGCGGGGCGACTGACGCGGGACGCGCCGGTGGTCGGCGCCCGTCGCCGCTCGGCGGTCTGCTGGGCCAGCGCCATGACCCGTTCGAGGGCGGCACGGCGTTCCGCCTCGTCCTTCGCGTCCGGCGAGAGACGTTTGTCGGTGTCCTGCCGCGCGCGGTCGGCGAGCTGGCGGCAGGTGGCGGCGAGCCGGCTGCCGAGCCGGGCGTTCTCCTCGTACAGGACGGTCAGCGTGGTCTCGACACGTCCGAGGAGGGCGTCCACCTCGCTGAGGTCGTAACCCTCACGGAAGCGGGTCGTGGAGAACACCGCGGCCCGGACCTCGTCCGGCGTCACCGGCTTGTGGCCGTGCCGGACGCTCGACTCGAGGCCGCCAAACCCGCCGCCCGTCGCGGCTGACGCCGCGGACACCCAGGGGTGGCCTCCCGGCGAGCGGCCCCGCCGGACGCGGGTGACGGTTGACAGTGCGCGGGCGAAAGGCACTAATCTCCACATGTGAGCAAGCGTGCAGATATAGCTGCGACCCCCCTGGACGGCTGCGACGTCCGGATGGTCGACCCCGAACGCGTGGCCGCCGTGCGCGCCGTCATGCCCGGCGGCGAGGTCGTGGCCGACCTCGCCTCGGTCTTCTCGATGCTCGCCGACCCCGGACGCGTGCGGATCATCACGGCGCTCCTGGAGGGCGGCGAGATGTGCGTCTGCGACCTCGCCGCCGTCTGCGCGAGCAGCGAGTCGGCGGTCTCCCACGCCCTGAGGCTGCTGCGCGCCGGGCGGGTCGTCACGGTCCGCAGGTCCGGCAGGGTGGCGTACTACCGGCTGGCGGACTCCCACGTCCGCCTGCTGCTCGACCTCGCGCTGACCCATTTCGGACACGAGACCTCGTCGGCGGCCCGCGAGGGCCTGCCCGGTCCCGAAGCCCGCTGACCCGGGCCCGACCCCCTCTATTGGAGTCCCCCATGGAGAATCCGGCTGGACGCACGCGGGAAGCGGCGGCCACGGTGACCGACGACGATCACGGCCACGACGAACGCGAGCCCGACTATGACGGGCACGACCACGACGGGCACGACCATGAGGGCGACGGGCACGGTCACGGGCATGGCCATGGTCACGGGCACGGAGTGTCGGCGGACGCCGACCGCCGCTACCTGACCGGCGCGCTGGTCCTGATCGCCGGGTTCATGGTCGGCGAGGTCGTGGTCGGCCTGCTGGCGCAGTCGCTGGCGCTGGTCTCCGACGCCGCGCACATGCTGACCGACGCCGCGTCGATCGTGCTGGCGCTGGTGGCGATGCGGCTGTCGGCGCGTCCTCCGCAGGGCGGCTTCACCTACGGGCTGAAGCGGGCGGAGATCATGTCCGCCCTGATCAACGGCATCAGCCTGCTGCTCCTGGCCGCGTTCTTCGTGTACGAGGGCATCGACCGCCTGATCGATCCGCCGGAGGTCGAGGGCGGCCTGGTGGTGGCCACGGGCCTGGCCGGGATCGTGGTCAACGTCCTGGCGACCTGGCTGATCAGCAAGGCGAACCGGTCGAGCCTGAACGTCGAGGGCGCCTACCAGCACATCCTGAACGACCTCTTCGCGTTCATCGCGACCACCATCGCCGGCACGGTCGTCCTGTTCACCGGCTTCGCCCGGGCCGACGCGATCGCCGCGCTCATCGTGGCCGTGCTCATGCTCAAGGCCGGGTACGAGCTGGTCCGCGGCGCGGGCCGGGTGTTCCTGGAAGCCGCCCCCGACGGCCTGAGCCCGGCCGAGGTCGGAGCCTCCATGGCGGCGTCCCCGAGCGTGGTCGAGGTGCACGACCTGCACGTCTGGGAGGTCACCTCGGGGTACCCGGCCCTGTCGGCGCACATCCTGGTCGAGGTGGGCGGCGACTGCCACGCCGTCCGCCGCGCGATCGAGGCGATGCTGAAGGCGGAGTACGGGATCGACCACACCACCCTCCAGGTCGACCACACCGGGTCCGAGGTCGTTCCGGCGGGCTCGTCCGCCGCGGCCGACGACCACTGCGCCGACCCTCACGGCCCCGTCCACCGCTCCCCGAACCACTGACCGATCCCCGCCACCGCGCTCGCCCCCGAACCGGACGCGCCGACCCGGTTCGGGTGGGCGCCGGCCGACCTCGTCGCCGCCGACGGCATCGGTCGCGGGTCCGCGCGCAATTACCGTTCGTCACTTTGTGGGAACCGCCGCCAACTCGCTGGTCAGGGCCAATATCACGGCCGGACGGCAACTGTCGAGATGAACGGATGCCGTCCCCTGGCAGTCGGGCGATTGACGCCCATTGAGCCAAGGTGATCTTCGCGATACGGTCAATCCGCAGTAAGGCCGCCACGGGCCGTTCGGTGCATGCAGGAGGGCCACGATGGGCTTCGCGGGACCGCGCAAGACGGTCGTCATCGTCGGTGCGGGCCTCGGCGGCACCGCCACCGCCATTCGCCTGATGCAGTTCGCCAGGGAACCGTTGCAGATCGTGGTGGTCGAGAGGCGGCCCGAATACCGGAACGCCGGTATCGCCTATCACCCGTCCGGCAACGACTGGCACCACGTCTTCAATATCCAGGTGGGCCGCATGTCGATGTTCCGCGAGGACGTCGACGACTTTCTGTCGTGGATCGACCACGAGGCCGACCGGACGGACTGGCCCCCGGAATGGCGCGGCTTCACCTTCTTCGAGACCGGACCGGCTCCCCGCCGGATCTACGCCGACTACCTCACCGCCCGGCTCGCCGCCGCCGTCGGCGAGGCGTCGATCGGGGTGACGCTGCGCGAGATCGACGGCGAGGTGGTCGACCTCGAGGTCGCCGCCGACCACGTGGACGTCGTCCTGGAGGAACGTTCCCGGGACCGCTCCGGAACCGGATCCCCCAGGACGACCCTCAGGGCCGACCACGTCGTCCTGGCGACCGGCCTGGAGGAGCGGGACCTTCCGTTCGCGACCGACGTGGGGGACCATCCGGCGTTCGTCCGGCACCCCTACTCGCAGGACGGGATCGAACGCATCCTCGGCGTCCCGAAGGACGCCGAGGTCGCCATCGTCGGCACGCTGCTCAGCGCGTACGACTCGGCGTCGATGCTCCTGCGGCGCGGCCACACCGGGACGATCCACATGATCTCGCGGTCGGGCCTGACGCTCCGCGCCTACCCCTCGGACCACCGCCACCGCGTCCTCACCCTGCCCGAGCCACGACTGGGAGCCGACGACTACGAGGGCCGCGACCGCCTCGTCCGGCTCCTCATGGACGAATGGCAGCGGCTGTGCGCGATGGTCGCGCGCGAGTACCCCGGCGTCGATCCCGCGGTGGTGACCGAGCATGTCGCCAAGTCGTGGGAGTCGCACCTACCGCGCGTCCTGGAGCGCGTGCCGTCGTCCGACCTCCGCGCCCTGCTCGACGAGCACGGAAGCCTGCTGGCCACCCTGCGCGTCGGCGCCGTTCCCTACATCACCGAGGTCGTCGGGCCCGCGCTGGCCGATGGTGGACAGGTCGTCCTCACCACCGGGAGGGTCGAGGCGGTCACGGGCACCGGGACCGCCAGGCTGAGGGTGTCGGTGGCGGGCCGGGGGCCGGTGCGGACGATCGACGCGGACCTGGTGATCTCGAACTTCGGACGCGAGACCGATTACGAGCGCGTCGGCTCACCGCTCTGGACGAGCCTGAAGCGCCAGCGCCTCGCCACGCCGCACCGGCGCACCGGACGCGGTGTCGAGGTGGACGAGCGCGGCGTCCTGCTGCGGCCGGACGGCACCCGCTCCGGCCCGATCTCCGTGGTCGGCGCCCCCCGTGAAGGGGACGAGATCGTGCGACACGGCCGGCTGGGCGCGTTCGCCTTCAACCTCGCCGCCATCAAGAACCATTCCGTGGGCATCGCCGCGACGGTGCTGCACCGGCTCGAAGACCGTTTCGAGGAGCCCCCGGAAGCCCTGGCGGACCTGGACGACCCGAAGGCGAGTGAGGAGTTCGAACGCGCGGTCCAGCTGGACGTGCACCGGATGGCCGCTCGCAGGCGGCGCGACCGGGACGTCCTGGCGGTCCGGCTCGAGGAGCGCCTGGGCGCCCTTCACCGCATTCTGACCGTCGACAACGACATCGCCGTGTCGGAACGCGCACTGCGAATCGCCGTCAACACGGCCGCCATGACGAGACTCAACGACCTGTCGGTGACACCCCGGGACCTTCGGGCCATGCTCCACCTCGACGAATCCCCGGAGTCCCCCTGAACCTCCCGGTCTCCCGCCGAGCCTCCGGGTCACGGTGAACGCCCGGAGTCGCGCTGAACACGGTTCGTCCGGCATTCGAGAAGATGCGTCGCCGTTCCGGGGGATGCCAGCCTCTAACCATGTCCGCGAACCCTCGCGAAATTCCAGGGGTAATGCTCGTCGGTTCACACCAGCGCGCCGTCCGTGGCCTCTGCAATCGCACAGGGAACCCGGGCGACGGCGCCATTCTGGTGGTCGACACGCTCACCCCCGAACGCTACGAGGCCATCGTTTCCAGCTCCGCCGTCATCTGCGCCAAAGGTGGCAGGACCGGCCACATGCAGTCCCTCTGCCGGTCGCGCGGAATCCCCGTACTCCGGGTCGACCCGTCCGAGCTGGACGCGCTCGTCGGCGAGATCACCCTGCTGCCCGACCGCGCGGCGGTCGTCCTCGGCGGCGTCGAACCCGCGCCGGGACCGGCCGAGGACCGGACGGCGTCCTTCGACGACATCGAGTCGATCTGCGTGGTCATCGCCGACGCCACCGACATCCGCTCGACCAACGCCCTCGCGCCGCGCGTCCACCGCGCGAACTCCTGGTTCATCCGCGAGGAGTTCCTCTGCTTCGCCGCCGGCCTGAGCCCGATCGACGCGCTCCGGGCGGGCCCCCGCGAGGCCGAGAGCTACGGCGCGAGGGTGGCCGAGGAACTGAGCTCGATGGCGGCCGAGCTCCTGCCCGGCCAGCGCCTGATCATGCGGCTGCTCGACCTCCGCTCGGACGACGCCGCCAAGATCACCACCCGTGTCCCGGTGGACGCCGAGCCCAACCCCGAGATGGGCCGCCACGGCGCGCGATGGCTGCTCCGCGAACCCCACTACCCGCTCGCCTTCCGGACGCTGCGCACGCACCTTCGCAAGCACCTGGGCGAGGACGCCGACCGGGTGAGCTTCGCCGTTCCGTTCATCAACGACCCGGACGAGTTCGTGCGGCTACGACGCCACCTCGACCTGGGAGGCGACACACCCCTCGGCGTCTTCGTCGAGACCCCGGCCGCCGTCCACTCGGCCCCGGCCTTCTGCGCCGCCGGAGCCAGCGAGCTGTTCGTCGGCACCAAGGACCTGATCCAGTTCTACCTGGCCGCCGACCGGGGCAACCACCTGGTCTCGTCGGTCTACCAGACCCGGCATCCGGCGGTCCTGGCCGCGCTGCGCCAGACCGTCGAGTCCGGCCACGCCGCCGGTGTCCCGGTGCACGTGTTCGCCCTGGGCGCCGACCTGGACCACTATCTGCGGCACCTCCCGACCCGCACCCTCATGATGTGCACCGCCGAACTCCAACAACTCGCCACCAGAACAGCCGCCTAGCCGAAGCCCCCCGTCCGCGCGTTACCAGCCGCGTTCCCACCAGGTGGGGATGGAGGGGCGCTCCCTGCCGAGGGTGGTGTCCTTGCCGTGGCCCGGGTAGACCCAGGTCTCGTCGGGGAGGCGGTCGAAGACGCGCTCGGTGACGTCGGTCATGAGCTGCCGGAAGCGGGTGGGGTCGCCCCAGGTGTTGCCCACGCCCCCGGGGAAGAGGCTGTCGCCGGTGAACAGGTGGGGACGGTCGGCGCCGGTGTGGAGCAGGGCGATGGAACCGGGCGTGTGGCCGCGCAGGTGGATGACCTCGAGGGTCGCCTCTCCCACCTGGATGCGGTCGCCGTCGTGGACGGGCTCGGTGACCGGGACCGGGAGCGGGTCGGCGTCGAAGGGGTGGGCGGTGACCGGAGCGCCGGTGGCCTCGACGACGTCCTTCAGCGCGACCCAGTGGTCCTGGTGGCGGTGCGTGGTGACGATGCGGCTCAGCGGGCCGTCGCCGAGGATCCGCAGGAGGCGGGACGGCTCGTTGGCGGCGTCGACGAGCAGTTGGTCGCCGGTGGCGGCGCAGCGCAGGACGTAGGCGTTGTTGTCGTACGGGCCGACCGCGACCTTGGTGATGGTGAGACCGGGCAGGTCGCGGGTGTCCGGTGGTCCGCCGACCTCGACGTTGCCGGTGTAGGCCATGGCTTCTCCGATCCTGGGTTCGTCTCGCATCTTCCCCTATCGCGCCTGCACGAGTGGAATGAGTCCGCGGACTCATCGGAGTCGTGTCGTGTGAGGCGGAATGGACCGGCGAAGGGACGCACGATGGGGGCGGAGGTGACGGTGGGCGCGATCGAGGGGCGTCCCGGCGGGTTCTGGAGCCGGCTCAGCAGGTCGGACCAGCAGGCGCTGTGGGCGATGGGCCGGCGGGTCGAGGTGCCGCCCGGGGGCATGCTGTGCCATCAGGGGGTCGTCTCACCGGCGGTGGTCGTGCTGTTCCCGGCGGGATCGCGGACGACGGGACGGATCCTGGCGAAGGAGTTCGTCGCCAACGGCGAGGGCGACGAGTCGATCATCGAGCTGTTCGGCGCCGGGGACCTGGTGGCGGGCCTCGCGCCGTGGGGCCATCCGCAGCGCGGGACGGTCGCGGCGCTCGACCACCTGGCGGCGCTGCGCGTGGACCGGCGCCAGTTCGGCGGGCTGCTCGCGGCGAATCCGCAGGTCGCGGCGGCCGCGATGGACGCCTTCGCCCATCAGGAGACCTACAGCGGACGGCGGCACGCGGTGCGCGTCGCCGACCATCCGCAGCGGCTCGCGCACCACCTGCTGGAGCTCGCGCACCGGTTCGGCGACCCGGAGGCCCGGCCGTCCGGTGGGCCGGAGCGCGCGGTCGCGGTGCCGTCGCGGCTGAGCCAGGCGGATCTGGCGAACTGGGCGGGCGTGTCCCGCGAGACGCTGGTGCGCTGGTACCGGCGGTGGCGCTCGAAGGGGATCATGACGCCGCGTCCGCTGACGCTGCTCGACCCGGAGGCGCTGCGGCGGGAGGCGGCGCCGTGGGGGGACGAGTGGCCCGCCGTCCCGGCGTGGGAGACGCCGCCGGAGCCCGGCCAGGGACCGCCCGTCGGCCTGGCGCGGCAGGCGCCGGTGCGGATCGGCGCGTCCGGCCCGCCGCGGCGGCTGCCGCCGGACAAGCCGTTCTTCACCGGGCGGGCGATCAGCCTCGGCAAGCTCGACCTGCTGCTCGCGCAGTCGCGGTGGCCGCGCGCGGTGCTGATCCAGGGCATGGCCGGGGTGGGGAAGACGACGCTGGCGGTGCACTGGGCGCACCGGGTCGCCGAGCGCTTCCCGGACGGGGTGATCTTCACCGAGCTGCGGAACGGGACGCGCGGCCCGGCGAAGCCGGCCGAGGCGATGGGGCAGGTGCTGCGCGGGGTCGGGGTGCCCGGCGACCAGTTGCCGCGCACCGAGGCCGAGCTCGCCGCGCAGTGCCGGTCGCTGCTGGCGGACCGGCGGCTCCTGCTCGTCCTGGACAACGCGTCCGGCGCCGACCAGGTCCGTCCGCTGCTGGACGCGGTGAACGCGGGCCTCGTCGTGCTGACGGCGCAGCGCCGCATGCCCGAGCTGGCCGGGGAGGACGGACGCCCCGACGGCGACATCCGCGTCCTGGAACTGCGCGAGATGAGTCCGGACGAGGCGGCCGACCTGGTCGCGGGCGTGCTCGGCCCGGGCGACCCGCGTCCGCGCGAGGAACGGCGGGCGGTGCAGCGGCTGTCCCGGGAGTGCGGGTTCCTGCCGCTGGCGCTCGCGGTCGCGGCGGGCGCGCTCGCCGAGAACCCGGACGTCCCGATCGCCGAGACCGTCCGGACGCTCGCGGACCGGTCCGGGGCGTCCTACCCCGCGCCGATGCGGCCGACGTTCGACCTGGCCTACCGGGGGCTGCGGCGCGACCACCGGGCCGCGTTCCGGATGCTCGGCCTCGCCGCCGGACCGGACGTGACGCCCGCCGCCCTCGCCGCCCTGCTGGGCGGCCCGGCCGACGTGGCGGCGGAGGCGCTGGAGGGGATGCGGCAGGCGTTCCTGGTGCACGAGACCGGGCCCGGCCGGTACCGGATCCACGACCTGCTCCGCGACTTCGCGCACGAACGCGGCCTCGCCGAGGACGCCGACACCGACCGGTTCGCCGCGCAGCGCCGGTTCCTGGCGTCCTGCCTGGCCTCGGCGCGTTCGGCCGCGCGGGCGCTGGACCGGCGGCGGCGTCCGTCCCTGGACGACCGCAACGTGCCCGATCCGGCGCGGCCCGGTTCGGCGGAGGCGAGGGCGCAGGCGCTCGCCTGGTTCGAGTCCGAGCGGCGGACGCTCGTCGCGGCCGTCCAGCTCGCGGCGCGGCTCGGCCTGCACCGGACGTGCTGGGAGCTGGCGGACGCGCTGTTCGGCTTCCAGGAGTTCCGCCGCTACAGCGAGGACAACATCGCCGTCCACCAGGCGGGCCTGGGCGCGGCGCGCGCCGAGGAGAACTGGGCGGCGGCGGCCGTGATGCTGCACAACCTGGCCGTCGCGCACTTCGACGTCGGACGCGCCGTCCAGGCGATCGGGTACAGCGAGGACGCCCGCCGCGCGTTCCGCTCCGCCGACCCGCCGAACCGGTACGGGGAGGCCGTGGCGCTGGCGACGCTCGCCGACGTCCACGCCGCGCAGGGCCGCTACCTGACCGCGATCGAGCACGCGCGGCGGTCCCTGGACATCCATCGCGAGCTGGACGAGCAGGGCGGCGTCGGGCGCGGCCACGAGACGCTCGCCCGCGCGCACCTCGCGCTCGCCGACTACGAGACCGCGCTCGGGCACGCCCGGCGGGCGCTGGAGATCCGGCAGGGTCTCGGCGACCGGCGCGGGATCGCCGAGACGCTGCTGACCACCGCGCTCGTCCACCGCAGGCGCGGCGTGGTCGACGACGCGGTCGCGAACGCGCTGGAGTCGTTGTTCCTGCGCGAGGAGGACGGCGACCGGTTCGGGTCGGCGCAGGCGCTGACCGAGCTGGCCCGCATGTACGCGACGCTCGGCCTGCGCGACCTGGCCCGCCGCGACGCCGAGCGCGCCCTGCGCATCTACCGTGAGCTGGGCGTCCGGCACGGGCAGGCGCGCGCGCTCACCACGCTCGGACGGCTCGCCTGCGACGCCGCCCGGTTCGCCGAGGCGTTCACCTTCTGTGGGCAGGCGCTGGGCATGCACCGCGACACCGGCGACCGGCACGGCGAGGCCGAGACGCTCGCGCAGCTCGGCGTCGTGTGCTGGCGGCTCGGCCGGTACCGGGAGGCGCGCGAGCGGCTCGGCCGGGCGCTGGACATCCGCCGCGAGATCGGCGACCAGCACGGCGAGGCGCACGACCTGGAGAACCTGTCGGTCGTGATGCGCCGCCTGCACCGCTACCAGGAGGCGTTCGTCCACGGCCTGGAGGCCCTGGAGCTGTGGCACCGGCTCGGCGCCCGCGGCAACATGGCCGGGACGCTCGGCAGCCTCGCCCGCACCTACATCAAACTCGGCCTGCCGGACGAGGCGGAGCGCGCCGCCCGCCAGGCCCTCGCGATCCGCCGCGAGATCGGCGACTCCTACGGGATGGGCATCGGCCTGGACACCTTCGCCGCGACCCTGCGCGCGGGCGGACGGGCCGACGAGGCGTTCAAGGTGCAGACCGAGGCGCTGCGCGTGCTCGGCGAGGTCGGCGACCGGCACAGCGAGGGCGCGGCGCTCGTCCACCTCGCCCGCATCCACCTCGAGCTCGGCCGCGCCGAGGACGCCCTGGAGGCCGGGCGGCGCGGCCTGGACCTGGCGCAGGAACTCGGCGACACCCGCGAGCAGGCCCGCGTCCTGCACCACATGGGGCACGCCTGCCAGCAGCTCGGACGGCACGCCGAGGCGTCCGGGCACCTCAACACCGAGATCACGATCCGCCGCGACATGGGCGACAACACGGGACTGCGGCGCGCGCTGGAACGCCGCCGCGCGTCCCTGACGGCGCTCGGCGACCAGACCGGCGCGGCCGACTGCGCCCGCCGGATCCGCGCGATCGACCAGTGGCTCGAGTCGGAGGGCCCGGAACCGGTGTGACGTCCGCGACACACCGCGCTCTGTGCCGAATTACCTGGTTTCGGGGTGTCGCCGCGCGTTCACTATCTAGGTCAGGGAGACCTGCGCGCGCGGCCTCCCCGCCTGGGCCGGCCGCGCGGGAGAGGAGACGGGAGCGATGCCGGTCGCGTTCTGGGACGCGCTGCCGGGGCCCGCACGGGAGGCGCTCGAACACGCCGGGACCGTGGCGCTGATCAGGCCGGGAGCCTTCCTCGCACGCGAGCACACCCGCTCGACCAACGTGTACGTGCTGCGCTCCGGCGCGGCGAAGGTCTGGGTGGACCGGGACGGCGAGACCGTCATCCTGGAGGTGCTGGGCCCCGGCGACGTGGCCGGGGAGATGGAGATCGCCGACGGCGGCGAGCGGAACGCCAACGTGGAGGCGCTGACCCGCGTCGAGGCGCTCGCGCTGCCCGGCGACCGCTTCCGCGCCGTCCTGGACGGGCATCCGGCCGCGATCTGGGCGCTCACCGCGGTGCTGTCGGAGAAGCTGCGCGACGCCAACGACCTGCGCACCGCGCACTACCCGGACGCGCCGGGCCGCCGCCTGGCGTCCCGGCTGCGCCGCCTCGCCGAGCGGTTCGGCACCCCGGTCGCGACCGGGGGTCTGGTCGTCCGCCTTCCGCTCTGCCAGCGCGACCTCGGCCGCTGGGCGGGCATGGGCCGCCGCAAGGTCGCGCAGCTGCTCGCCCGCGAGCGCCTCGGCGACGGCATCGTCGTCACCCGCACCGCGATCACCCTGCGCTCGCCCGAGGTCCTGGACCGGCTCGCGGGCGACGACCCCGACGGCCTGTTCGCCGACACCGGCTGACCCGCGTCCGGTTCGGGCCGGACCGTTCCCGGGTGGGCGCGCGGTCGCTTCGCGGCGACGCGCGCGCCCGACTCGACGGTGAGCTTCGGTGTTACGGGACGGACGGGTCGACGGGCCACCTCGGCGGGGAGGGGAGGGCCACGTCCGGACGGGTGGTGAGGCCCGCGCCGTCCGACCGCCCGGTGATCCACGCGAGCAGCGCCGCCGCCGAACCCGTCACCTCGGGGCCGTCGCCGAGGTCGGCGGACTGCCCGGTGTCGGTGGCGCGCAGCCGCAACCCCCGCAGACCACCGTGCTCGTCCGGGCCGACCTCGGAGAGCCCGCGCAGGGTGAAGCCGAGTTCGGCGCGCACGTAGTCCGCCGGCCAGTCGGCGGGGCCGTACCCGGCGGCGAGGTCGACATGGTGAACCTCGACCTCGCGCCACCGCCGGTGCAGGACGAACCAGGCGGGCATCTCCGGCCCGACCAGGCCCTGCACGCGGAAGTCCCAGGCCGCCTCGGACAGCGTCCGTGTCTGCTCGGCGAACCGCTCCGCCGACGTCCGCAGGTCGTCGACCAGCTCGCCCGTGCCGCGTCCCGCGCCCGCGCGCAGCCCCTCCTCGCGCGCCTCCATGCTCGGGTACTGCGGAACCTTCTCGCCCGTCCGCGCCCACTCCAGCAGGTTCCACAACGAATCGGCGTTGCGCGCCACGTGCGTGGCGACATGCCCACGCGTCCAACCCGGCAGGCCAGAGGCCGCCCGCAGCTCCGCGTCGCCGAGCCCGGCCACGCTCTTGGCGAGCCGGTCCGCGCCCGCCTCGATCGCCGCCAGCATCGCCGCACGTTCGTGCGCGGATCCGCCAGTCACGCCGCCCATCACGCCTCCTCGACGTTCTCAGGAGAGCTCATCCTGACACGCCGCGGCCCGCGTTGAACCTCAGGATGCGCTGAGCGAACGCCCCGGCCCCGCGTCGGTGAGGACGTTGAGGACGAAGCCGGTGGTGCGCCGGTGCCAGAGGCCGGGGCGGCGCAGCATGGCGTGGCCCTCGCCCGGCACGGTGACGAAGGCGAGTGACGTGGCCACCGGTCGCGCGCGGTCGGCGTACCGGACCGACGCCCGGTACGGCGTCGTGCCGTCCTCCGTCCCGTGCATGACCAGGACGCGTCGTCCCGCGAGTTGCCCGACGGGTTCGTCCCGAGGCACCCACGGGGCGAGCGCGGCGACCCCGGCCACCTGCGGATCGTCGGCGACCCGCAGCGACGTCCGCGCACCCATGGAGTGGCCGACCAGCACGATCGGGACGTCCGGATGCGCCTTGCGGATCACCTCAAGCGCCCAGCGGGCGTCCGGCACCGGGGACGCCTCGTCGCCGTTCCAGCCCCGGTAGCGGTAGCCGAGCGACCAGACCGCCAGGCCGTGCCGCCGTCCGGCGCTGAGCAGGTGCATGGCGAAGGGGACCATGCGCAGCGCGGGTCCCTGCCGCGCGGTGGCGGGCTCGCGGCCGAACTCCCGGCCCCCGTGCAGGACGAGCGCCACCGCGTCCGGACGGGCCGGACCACGCGGCCGCAACCGGGGTTGGAGATCCAGGGGGCGGGGCGGCAGATCCATGAGGCCAGCTTGTCACGGTTGCGGTGATTTCGTGGTCGGGCCCCCGGCGACCGCACGCCTTCGCGAACAGGATCCGACCTGCCGGAACATACTCCGGATGCGAGGCCATACACCCTGCCGACGTGAGGCGATACCGGACGGGGGCGCGCTTGGTGAAGCCCGGGAACTCCTTTGCCCGACGTGCTACCTGGCCATGAGATCGGCCGATCTAACTTGTGATCATGACCTTGCGTGGTCGCGTCGATCCTCTGCGTTGGTGTGGCCTGGCGATCGCCGCTGTGTTCGCCGTTCCGGCCGCTCCGGTGTATGCGGCCGATCGGGCCTGGGGTGCGGATCGGGCCTGGGGCGCCGAGGGCGCCGCGGCCGGGGCCCGTGGCCGTTGCGCGGCGCGGGCGTCCAAGGTCGTGTGCGTCGACCTGACCCGGCAACGGCTCTGGGTGCAGCGGGGGCACAGGACACTCTTCGGGCCGGTGGCCATCCGTAGCGGACGCCGAGGGCGGCCCACGCACACCGGATGGTTCCGCATCTGGTGGCGGCACAAGTTCCACTGGTCGACCGCCTACGCATCGCCGATGCCGTTCAGCCAGTTCTTCAGCGGAGGGCAGGCCATCCACGGCGTCTACGGCGACATCACCACCGGACCGGGTTCGCACGGTTGCATCAATCTCGAATACGCGGCGGCCCGGCGGCTCTGGGCCCTCACCTCGACCGGGCAGCCGGTCCACATCTGGGGACGCAAACCCCGCACATGACGCGATCCGGCCGTCCTGCCGTCCCGACGCCGGACGGACGGCGGCAACACGACGCACAGCCCCGTATTCACCACCGTGAGGAGAACGATGAGCACCACCCCTGGCGCGAGGCGCCTGATCACCACACTGACCGCGACCGCGGTCGTGGCGCTCGCCGTCGACGGCACCGCCGCATACGCAGCGGCGGCGGGAGGCGGAGGCGGTGATGACTGCGACCATTACGGCAAGCACATCGTGTGCCGCGTCCCCGCGGCCGGACGGCCCGGCCCGCGAGGCCCACGAGGCCCGCGAGGCCCGGAGGGCAAGCCCGGCGCCGTCGGTCCGCAAGGTC
Source organism: Actinomadura oligospora ATCC 43269 (assembly GCF_000518265.1). Lineage (GTDB taxonomy): Bacteria > Actinomycetota > Actinomycetes > Streptosporangiales > Streptosporangiaceae > Spirillospora > Spirillospora oligospora. Next base: position 129,082 of record NZ_JADG01000003.1, read on the forward strand.
CAGAAGGGCAAGCCGGTGCCGAGGGTCCGAGAGGGCCGGTGGGACAAGCCGGTGAGGACGGTCCGAGAGGTCTGGCGGGGGAGGATGGACACCCCGGTCCGCCCGGGCCGCCCGGGGAGGATGGGCACCCCGGTCCGAGAGGTCTGGCGGGGGAGGATGGGCACCCCGGTCCCCCCGGCCCGCCGGGGGAGGACGGGCACCCTGGTCCGCGAGGTCCGAGAGGTTCGAGAGGTCCGGCGGGGGTGGACGGCAGGAACGGGGTGGCCTCGCCGACCGTCATCGCGTACGGCGAGCCGACGGACGTGCTCGACGGCGTGCCCACCTTCGTGAAGGCGACCTGCCCGTTCGGCACCACGCTGACCGGCGGCGGGCTCAGGGACGACATCTCACCGGGATCCGCTCGCCTGCCGCTGATCGTCAGCTCCTACCCCGACGCGTCCGCGAAGACCTGGATCGTCAAACTCGGAGCCCTCTCCGCAGGCTTCGGCGGCATCACGGCCACCGCCTACGCGGTGTGCCTGCCGGTCGGTTGACCTCGCCCCACGGCAGGGAACACGGAACCACGTGCCGCCTCTCGTCGTGCCGGGAACGTCCCGGCACGACGAGAGGCGGCCGACGGCAGGGGATATCTGACCCGGCCCCGTGGAGCTGACGGCCCCGGCGTGGCACCGGTCAGAGTCCATTCGTCACGGTTGCGGAAAATGGGTGGAGCGGTCCCGGGGGCTCGGCGAGCATCGCGGTATGAGCATCGAGCGCCCGTCCGAGCCGTCCGAACCGCCTGAACCGTCCGAACCGCGCCTTGATCCGCGGCCTGATCCGCGCTCGGGGGCGCGCCCGCCGGAGCGGATCGTCCTGCCCGGCCTGACCCTCCGCCGCGCCGCCGAGGACGACGTCCCGGCCCTCCTGAAGGCCCTGAACGACTCGTTCGACCACCTCCACCCGTGGATGCCGTGGGCCGCCGAGCCGCAGACCCTCGAGGCCGAGCGCGCCTGGATCGTCCAATCCCGCCGGAACTGGGAGGACGGCACCGACTACGCCTACCTGCTGGAGTGCCCGGACGGCGCGATCGCGGGCACGGTCGGCCTGCACGGCAGGCTCGGCCCCGGAGCCCTGGAGATCGGCTACTGGGTGCACGTGGCGTACATACGGCGCGGCTTCGCGACGAGGGCGGCCGAGGCGGTCACCGAGGTCGCGTTCGGGTTGCCCGGCATCGAACGCGTCGAGATTCACTGTGACATCGCCAACAAGCGCAGCGCGGCCGTCCCGTCCAGGCTCGGGTACGAGCTGATCGCCGTCGAGGACGACGTCCGCGAGGCCCCGGCCGAGGAGGGCCCGAGGATGCGCTGGGGCATGACCCGCGAAGCCTGGGCCCGCCGGGACGCCTGAGACCGGCAAGGCCCTGTGCGGCAAGGGCGGGAGCCCCCCCGGCGAACCCGCCACGGCCCCTGCCCGCACGGCGAACACAGGGTGTGACCAGGTGTGGCCCGGCGCGTTCCGGTGGCGGTAGATCTTCGAACACGTGTACGGTTCGGGCGTGGCCGGAGGTCCCGTGGGGGCGGGACGGCCGAGGTGAAATTCGGCGGGCCTTTTTTCTGTTGTCAAGACGGGGGAGTCCGCGCGCGCCTGCGTTCTGTCGGACCCCCTGACTACCGTGGGGACATCCCGTCCCATCGCCGCCGTGCCCCAGAAGAGGAACCGGAATAGACGCCGTGCATGACCGACTCATCGTGCGAGGAGCACGCGAGCACAACCTGAAGGACGTCTCGCTCGACCTGCCGCGGGACGCGATGATCGTGTTCACCGGGCTCTCCGGGTCCGGCAAGTCCAGCCTGGCGTTCGACACGATCTTCGCCGAGGGCCAGCGCCGGTACGTCGAGTCGCTGTCGGCCTACGCCCGCCAGTTCCTCGGGCAGATGGACAAGCCCGACGTGGACTTCATCGAGGGCCTGTCCCCGGCGGTCTCGATCGACCAGAAGTCGACCAGCAAGAACCCGCGCTCCACGGTCGGCACGATCACCGAGGTCTACGACTACCTGCGCCTGCTGTACGCGCGCATCGGGCACCCGCACTGCCCGGTCTGCGGCCGTCCGATCAGCCGCCAGGCCCCCCAGCAGATCGTCGACCGGGTGCTGGAGCTCGACGAGGGCACCCGCTTCCAGGTGCTCGCCCCGGTCATCCGCGGCCGCAAGGGCGAGTACCTCGAGCTGTTCCGCGAGCTGCAGTCCAAGGGCTACTCGCGCGCGCTCGTGGACGGCGAGATGGTCCGCCTGGACGAGCCGCCCACGCTCAAGAAGCAGGAGAAGCACGACATCTCGGTGATCGTGGACCGGCTCGCGGTCAAGGACTCGGCGCGCCAGCGGCTCGCCGACTCCGTCGAGACGGCCCTCGGCCTCGCGGGCGGCACGATCGTGCTCGACTTCGTCGACCTCCCCGAGGACGACGAGAACCGCACCCGCATGTACTCCGAGCACCTCTACTGCCCCTACGACGACCTGTCGTTCGAGGAGCTGGAGCCCCGCTCGTTCTCCTTCAACTCGCCCTACGGCGCGTGCCCCGAGTGCACCGGTCTCGGCACCCGCATGGAGGTCGACCCCGAGCTCGTCGTCCCCGACGAGGACCTCGCGCTCGGCGAGGGCGCCATCCAGCCGTGGTCGGGCGGGCACGTCAGCGACTACTTCCTGAGGCTGCTGTCGGCGCTCGGCGACGCCATGGGCTTCGACCTGAACACGCCGTGGCGCAAGCTGCCGCTGAAGGCGCGCAGGGCGATCCTGAACGGCCACGAGACGCAGGTGCACGTCCGGTACAAGAACCGGTACGGCCGCACCCGCTCGTACTACACGGCCTACGAGGGCGTGATCCCCTACATCCACCGGCGGCACGCCGAGTCCGAGAGCGACTCCTCGCGCGAGAAGCTCGAGGGCTACATGCGCGAGATCCCGTGCCCGGCCTGTCAGGGCGCGCGCCTGAAGCCGGTCGTCCTCGCGGTGACGATGGGCGGCAAGTCCATCGCCGAGGTCTCGGCGATGCCGATCGGCGAGGCCGCCAAGTTCCTGCTGGCCATGGAGCTGAACGACCGCGACCGGCACATCGCCGAGCGGGTCCTGAAGGAGATCAACGCCCGGCTCGGGTTCCTGCTGGACGTCGGCCTCGACTACCTCACCCTCGACCGCGCGTCCGCGACGCTGGCGGGTGGCGAGGCGCAGCGCATCCGGCTCGCCACCCAGATCGGGTCCGGGCTGGTCGGCGTCCTGTACGTGCTGGACGAGCCGTCCATCGGCCTGCACCAGCGCGACAACCAGCGGCTGCTGGAGACGCTGCTGCGGCTGCGCGACATGGGCAACACGCTCATCGTCGTCGAGCACGACGAGGAGACCATCAACGCCGCCGACTGGATCGTCGACATCGGCCCGCGCGCGGGCGAGCACGGCGGCAAGATCGTCGTGTCCGGCACCGTCGAGGAGCTCCTCGCCTCCGAGGACTCGCTGACCGGGCAGTACCTGTCCGGCCGCCGTGAGATCGCGGTGCCCGAGATCCGCCGTCCGCGGACCAGGAGCCGCGAGATCACCGTCAAGGGCGCGCAGCAGAACAACCTGCGGGGCGTCGACGTGGCGTTCCCGCTCGGCGTGTTCACCGCCGTCACCGGTGTGTCCGGGTCGGGCAAGTCCACGCTGGTCAACGACATCCTGTACAACTCGCTGGCCAAGCAGCTGCACGGCGCGAAGACCGTCCCGGGCAAGCACAAGCGGGTCAACGGCGTCGACCAGCTCGACAAGGTCGTGCACGTCGACCAGTCGCCGATCGGCCGCACCCCGCGGTCGAACCCGGCGACCTACACCGGCGTGTTCGACCACATCCGCAAGCTGTTCGCGCAGACCACCGAGGCGAAGGTGCGCGGCTACCAGCCGGGCCGGTTCTCCTTCAACGTCAAGGGCGGCCGCTGCGAGAACTGCTCGGGCGACGGCACCATCAAGATCGAGATGAACTTCCTGCCGGACGTCTACGTCCCGTGCGAGGTCTGCCACGGAGCCCGGTACAACCGGGAGACCCTGGAGGTCCACTACAAGGGCAGGACGATCTCCGAGGTGCTGGACATGCCGATCGAGGAGGCCGCGGTCTTCTTCGAGCCGGTCACCGCGATCCACCGGCACCTGAAGACCCTGGTGGAGGTCGGCCTCGGCTACGTCCGGCTGGGCCAGCCCGCGCCGACCCTGTCCGGCGGCGAGGCGCAGCGCGTCAAGCTCGCCTCCGAGCTCCAGCGCCGCTCGACCGGCCGCACGATCTACGTGCTGGACGAGCCGACCACCGGCCTGCACTTCGAGGACATCCGCAAGCTCCTCGGCGTGCTGAACGGCCTGGTCGACAAGGGCAACACGGTCATCGTCATCGAGCACAACCTGGACGTCGTCAAGACCGCCGACTGGATCATCGACATGGGCCCCGAGGGCGGCTCCCGCGGCGGCGTCGTCGTCGCGCAGGGCACCCCCGAGGAGGTCGCGAGGGTCGAGGGCAGCCACACCGGCACCTTCCTCGCCAAGATCCTCAACTGACCCGAGGACGGGCTGCGGGCCGCGCGGAATCTCCTTCCGCGCGGCCCGTGGCATGTCCGGAACGCGGATCAGGGGCTGGTGATCGCGCCAGGGTGGGCGCGGGCACGGTGCCCAGGCCGACGACGATGAGGCCGGTTCCGAAAAGAGCGCCGGTGTGAGGGAAAGCGCGCACCGCCCGGGCGGCTTGCGGCGGGGGTGCTGCGGGGGGCGGCGGATCGTCCGGAATGATGGTGACCATGAGCGACGAAGCGACGAGCGGGGGCCGGGAGAACCGGGTCGCCGGAGGTGGAGAGGCGCCGGAGGGGGCCGTCGGACGCCGGATGGTGTTGTGCGGGACGGGCGTGGTGGGAGCGGCGCTCGGGGCGGGGTTGCTGACCGGCTGCGGGCCGAAGTCGAACAAGGCGGCGCCCGTGAGCGACCTCAAGGGCAAGGAGATCGCCAAGGTCGCCGACGTCCCGGTCGGCGGCGGCAAGGTCTTCGCCGACACCAAGGTCGTGGTGACCCAGCCCAGCCAGGGCGTTTTCAAGGCGTTCAGTGCCATCTGCACCCATCAGGGCTGCTTGACCAACCGGGTGGCCGGCGGCGTGGTCAAGTGCCCGTGCCACGGCAGCGAGTTCAAGATCGCGGACGGCTCGGTGGCGCAGGGCCCGGCGAACAAGGCGCTGACCGAGTACCCCGTCCAGGTCAAGGGCGACGGCATCGTCGTCGTCTGACCCGCGGCGCTCCGCACGGTTCGTCTTTGGCGCTCCGCGGGCGATCCCCTGGATTGAACCGGTCCTGATCGCGATACGTGCTCCCGGTGACGGCGAAGAACCCCCAACCCGCACCGGAGGTCCGGAATGTCGCAGGCGCACGAGCAGACCACGACCGGAGACGCACCCGAGCGGCCCCCGTCCGGCGACCTCGCCCGGCGGGGGCTGCTGCTCGGTGTGAGCGTCGTGGGCGCCGCCGGGCTGGCCGCGGCGTGCGGCGGGTCGTCCGACGACGGGTCCGGGGCGACGCCCTCGACGGCGACGCCGACGACCAACGGAGGGATGACGGAGAGCGGCGGCGGGGGGATCGTGCTCGGCGCCGCCGCCGACATCCCGGTGGGCGGCGGCAAGGTCTTCAAGGGGCCGAAGATCGTGGTCGTCCAGCCGAAGCCGGGCGAGTACCACGCGTACACGGCCGTCTGCACGCACATGGGCTGCACGGTCGGATCGGTGGAGAACGGCCTGATCAGGTGCCCCTGCCACGGCAGCGAGTACCGCATCGAGAGCGGCGAGGTCGCGCGCGGGCCCGCGGCGAAAGCCCTGGTCGAGAAGCTGATCAAGATCTCCGACGGGAAGATCATCCTCGTCTGAACGCGTCCGCCCCGTCCGCGTCGGCGCGGGCGTCCGCCGTGCGCGGTCCGTTCGCGCCCGGCGGGGCGTCCGGGCCGACGGCCGGGGCGCCGGACGACTCGGTGTAGCGCACGGCCTCGCCGGCGGGTTCGGCGGGGCCCGCGCCCTCCCGGACGCGGGTCTCCTCGGGGATCTCGGCGCGGAGCCGGGGGAGCGCCTCGGGATGGTGGTCGCGCAGGTAGCCGATCAGGTGCTCGCGGACGTCGCAGCGCAGGTCCCAGGCGCTCGCCGAGTCGGCGGCGCTCATCAGCGCGCGCATCTCGACCAGCCCGTTCGGCAGGACGTTGGTCTGCTGGAGCACCCAGTCGCGCTGGTCCCACAGCGGGTGTTCGCGCAGGTAGTCGTGCAGGACGGTGCGCAGTTCCCCGATCGGGACGTTCCAGTCCACCCGGAGCTCGACCGCCCCGATCACCCGGCTGGTGTGCCGCGTCCAGTTCTCGAACGGCTGTTCGATGAAGTAGGACACCGGAAGGATGAGCCGCCGCTCGTCCCAGAGCCGCACCACCACGTACGACAGCGTCAGCTCCTCGATCCGTCCCCACTGGCCCTGGACGACCACCACGTCGTCCAGGCGCAGCGCGTCGCTGAACGCCAGTTGCAGCCCGGCCAGGAGGTTTCCCAGGGTGGGCCGGGCGGCGATGCCGACGACCAGCCCGGCGACGCCCGCCGACGCCAGGACGCCCGCGCCGAGGGCCCGGACGGCGGGGAAGGTGAACAGCGCCACCGCGACCGCCAGCACGGTCAGCACGACCGCGCCGATCCGGCGGAGCAGCAGGAGCTGGGTGCGGGTGCGGCGGGCGCGCCGGTTGCGTTCGCCGGAGACCCGGGTGAGCCGCTCCAGAGGCGGGTCGGTCAGCGCGTAGAAGATCCGCAGGATCAGCCAGGCGGTGGCGCCGGTCGCCGCGATGTGCAGCAGGTGCCGCAGGTCCGCGCCCAGGCGCGGCGGCAGGTCACCGTACGGGACGGCCCCGTCGGCGCTGACCGCGGCGGCGAACGCGAAGGCGGGCGCGGTGCAGCGGCGCGCGGCCTCCCCGGCGGCGGGCCAGCGGGCCGACAGGCGCCCGGCGAGCAGCCGCCGGGCGCCCTCCACGACGCCCACCGACACGGCCACGGCGATCACGGGAACGATCAGCGCCCAGAGCGTCGGCAAAGCGGAATCCCCCCTCGGACTCGTCCGGACGAACGCGGTGGTCACTCCGGGGGGATCCTTTTCCGCGGCAGGCCGTTCGGAACGAGATCCCGATCACGTCGGGGGGCCTCACGGGGCGCTGGTTGTCGGTGCCGCCGACTAGGCTTTCCATGTGGCAGATCCGGCGACCTATCGACCAGCACCGGGGACGATCCCCGACGAACCCGGCGTGTATCGCTTCCGCGACGAACACGGCCGGGTGATCTACGTGGGCAAGGCCAAGAGCCTGCGCTCCCGGCTGGGCTCCTACTTCGCCGACTTCGCCACCCTGCACCCGCGCACCCAGACGATGGTGCGCACCGCCGCGCGGGTCGACTGGACGGTCGTGTCGACCGAGGTCGAGGCGCTCCAGCTGGAGTACAGCTGGATCAAGGAGTTCGACCCCCGGTTCAACGTCAAGTACCGGGACGACAAGTCCTACCCCTACCTCGCGGTCACCCTGAACGAGGAGTTCCCGCGCGTCCAGGTCATGCGCGGCGCCAAGCGCAGGGGCGTGCGCTACTTCGGCCCCTACTCGCACGCCTGGGCGATCCGCGAGACCGTCGACCAGATGCTCCGCGTGTTCCCCGTCCGCACCTGCTCGGCCGGGGTGTTCAAGCGGCAGCACCAGCTCGACCGGCCGTGCCTGCTCGGCTACATCGACAAGTGCTCCGCGCCGTGCGTGGGCCGCGTCACCCCCGAGGAGCACCACCTCCTCGCCGAGGACTTCTGCGACTTCATGGCGGGCAACACCGGCCGCTACATCAAGCGGCTCGAGCGCGACATGCGCGAGGCCGCCGCGTCCATGGAGTACGAGCGGGCCGCGCGGCTGCGCGACGACATCCGCGCGCTGGAGGCGGCGCTGGAGAAGCAGACCGTCGTGCTCGCCGACGACACCGACCTCGACATGGTCGCCTTCGCCGAGGACGAGCTGGAGGCGGCCGTCCAGGTGTTCTACGTCCGCGGCGGGCGCATCCGGGGCCGGCGCGGCTGGGTGGTCGACAAGGTCGAGGCGGTCACCACCGCCGACCTGGTCGAGCAGTTCCTCATCCAGATCTACGGCGACAGCGAGGCGGTGCCGCGCGAGGTGTACGTCCCGGCGCTGCCGCCGGACGCCGACGCCATGACCGAGCTCCTGACCGAGGCGCGCGGCGGGCCCGTGAGGCTGCGCGTCCCGCAGCGCGGCGACAAGAAGGCGCTGCTGGAGACCGTCCAGCGCAACGCGCACGAGGCGCTCAAGCAGCACAAGACGCGCCGGGCCAGCGACCTGACCACCCGCAGCCTCGCGCTCAGCGAGCTGCAGGAGGCGCTGGAGCTCGACGAGGCCCCGCTGCGCATCGAGTGCTACGACGTGTCGAACCTCCAGGGCACCAACGTCGTGGCGTCCATGGTCGTGTTCGAGGACGGCCTGGCCCGCAAGGGCGAGTACCGCCGCTTCACCATCAAGGCCGTGGAGGGGCAGGACGACGTCCGGTCCATCCACGAGGTGATCACCCGCCGGTTCCGCCGCTACCTGGCGGAGAGCGAGAAGACCGGCGAGCTGGCCGTCCTCGGCGACGGCCACGAGGACGCCGAGCGCGCGCCCGGCGCGGACGGCTCCGGGCCCGGTGCCGCCGACTCGGGGGAACCCGCCGCGCACGGCCCGATCGACCCGGAGACCGGCAAGCCGCGCCGCTTCGCCTACCCGCCGAACCTGGTGCTCGTGGACGGCGGCCCGCCGCAGGTCGCCGCCGCGCAGCGGGCCCTGGACGAGCTCGGCGTGGACGACATCGCCGTGGTCGGCATCGCCAAGCGGCTGGAGGAGCTGTGGCTCCCCGGCGACGACGACCCGGTGATCCTGCCGCGCAACAGTGAGAGCATGTTCCTGGTCCAGCGGGTGCGCGACGAGGCGCACCGCTTCGCCATCACCTTCCACCGCCAGAAGCGGTCGAAGTCGATGACCGTCAGCGAGCTCGACGGGGTGCCGGGGCTCGGCCCGGCCCGGCGCACGGCGCTGGTGAAGCACTTCGGCTCGGTCAAGCGCCTGAAGGAGGCGACGCCCGAGCAGATTGCGGAGGTGCCCGGCATCGGCCTGCGCACCGCCGAGACGATCGCCGTCGCGCTGAACGGCCCGGGAGCCGCCGCGGCGACGCGTCCGGCCGAGGACGCGGCGCGGCGACCGGACGGCGGCACGGACGCGGGCGCGGAGCCGGGCACGGGAACGGACACAGGCAAGGGCATGACGCCGGACGCCACGGGGGCGGCGGACGGCGGGACGGAACACCGGGGCGACGCCGACAACAGGGGGAAACGAACGTGACCAGCGAGACGCACATTCCGGACATCGTGATCGTCACGGGCATGTCCGGCGCGGGCCGCAGCACGGCCGCCAAGTCCCTGGAGGACCTGGACTGGTTCGTGGTCGACAACCTGCCGCCCGCGCTGCTGGCGACCATGGCCGACCTCGGCGGCCGGGTGAAGGACGCGGTGCCGCGCATCGCCGTCGTCGTGGACGTGCGCAGCCGCGCGTTCACCGCCGACCTGCACTCCTCGATCGCCGAGCTGGAGGCGCGCGGCGTCCACCCGCGCGTGGTGTTCCTCGAGGCCAGCGACGAGGACCTCGTGCGCCGGTTCGAGAGCGTCCGCCGTCCGCACCCGCTGCAGGCCGACGGACGCCTGGTCGACGGCATCGCGCGCGAGCGCGAGCTGGTCCGCGAGGTGCGCGCCGAGGCCGACCTGGTGCTCGACACCAGCGGCCTGAACGTGCACGAGCTGCGCAACAAGATCATCGGTTTCTTCGGGGACGGCAGCCGCGAGTCGCGGCTGCGCGCCACCGTCGTGTCGTTCGGCTACAAGTACGGCCTGCCGGTCGACGCCGACCTGGTCGTCGACTGCCGGTTCCTGCCGAACCCGCACTGGGTGCCGGAGCTGCGGCCCAAGACCGGCCGCGACGCCGACGTGCGCGACTACGTCCTCGCCCAGCCCGGCGCCAAGCAGTTCCTGGACGCCTACACCGAGGTGTTGCGCCTGCTCACGACCGGGTACGAGCGCGAGGGCAAGCACTACGTGACACTGGCCGTGGGATGTACCGGCGGCAAACACCGTAGTGTGGCCATGGCCGAGCAGATCGCCGCACGGCTGCGGGACGAGGGCGTCGAGGTGCAGGTCGCCCATCGCGACCTCGGCCGCGAGTGAGCCGCGCGGGTGAGCGCCCGCGCGGGTGGACCGAGGAGACTGACGAACCGGTGAACCCCCGTGGGCCCAAGGTCGTCGCGCTCGGCGGGGGGCACGGCCTGTACGCCTCGCTGTCGGCGCTGCGCCGCGTCACCGACGCCCTCACGGCCGTGGTCACGGTCGCCGACGACGGCGGCTCCAGCGGGCGGCTCCGCCGCGAGCTGGGCGTCATGCCGCCGGGCGACCTGCGAATGGCGCTCGCCGCGCTGTGCGGCGACGACGAGTGGGGCCAGACCTGGCGGGACGTGGTGCAGCACCGCTTCCGCAGCGAGGGCGCCCTGCACGACCACGCCGTCGGCAACCTTCTGATCGTCGCCCTGTGGGAGTTGTTCGGCCAGTCGGCCCCCGAGGCCGTCCCGAACGCGCCGACCGGCCCGTCGGCCGCCGGAACTCCCGCCACCACCGCGACCGGCGCTGGAGGCGCGCCCGCGGGTGCTGCTTCCGTCGGTGCCGTGCCCTTCGGCGGGCCGTCCGGCGGGGGAGCGGCGGTCGGGGGTCCGGGGGTCGTGGCCGGGCTCGACTGGGTGGGACGGCTGCTGGGCGCGCACGGACGCGTGCTGCCGATGGCGTCGGTGCCGCTCGACATCGTGGCGGACGTGCGCGGCGGCGATCCGGCGTGCCCGGGCGAGGTCGTCAAGGTGCGCGGGCAGGTCGCGTGCGCGAAGACGCCGGGCACGGTCGAGGGCATCTCGCTGATCCCGTCCGACCCGCCCGCGTGCCCCGAGGCGCTCGCCGCGATCGAGGACGCCGACTGGGTGGTCTTCGGCCCGGGATCATGGTTCACCAGCGTCCTGCCGCACCTGAAGGTGCCGGAGCTGGCGCGCGCGCTGCGCCGGACGTCGGCGCGCCGCGCGGTCGCGCTGAACCTCGCGCCGCAGCCCGGCGAGACCGACGACTTCTCGCCGCAGAACCATCTCGAGGTGCTCCAGGCCCACGCGCCCGACCTCCAGATCGACGTGGTGCTGGCCGACCGGGGCGTGGTGGACGAGCCGGACGCCCTGGAGAAGGCCGTCGGCGATCTCGGAGGGCGCCTGGTGCTCGCCGACGTGGCGGCCGCGGACGGCTCGCCACGTCATGATCCCGCCCTGCTGGCCCAAGCCTTCGTACAGATATTCGCTGACTGACGTCCGGCCGGGCCGCGATCGGCCACACTGCTGGAAGTTCGATAGGGGGAGGGGTTCATCTATGGCGATGACCGGCGTGGTGAAGGACGAGCTGAGCCGGCTCCAGGTGCTCAAGCCGTGCTGCCGCAAGGCGGAGGTCTCGACGCTGCTGCGCTTCGCGGGCGGCCTGCACCTGGTGAGCGGGCGCATCGTGATCGAGGCCGAGATCGACACCGGGTCGGCCGCGCGCCGCCTGCGCCGCGACATCGCCGAGGTGTTCGGGCACACCTCCGACGTGGTGGTGCTCGCCCCGTCCGGGCTGCGCAAGGGCAACCGGTACGTGGTCCGGGTGTTCCGGGACGGCGAGTCGCTGGCCCGGCAGACCGGGCTGATCGACAACAACGGCCGTCCGGTGCGAGGGCTGCCCCGGCACGTGGTCGCGGGGGCGGCCTGCGACGCCGAGTCGGCCTGGCGGGGGGCGTTCCTGGCCCACGGCTCGCTGACCGAGCCGGGCCGGTCGATGTCGCTGGAGGTGACCTGCCCGGGCCCGGAGGCGGCCCTGGCGCTGGTCGGCGCGGCCCGCCGGTTGAAGATCCACGCCAAGGCCCGCGAGGTGCGCGGGGTCGACCGGGTGGTCGTCCGGGACGGCGACGCGATCAGCGCCCTGCTCACCCGGCTCGGCGCGCACGACTCCGTCCTGGCCTGGGAGGAGCGGCGGATGCGCCGCGAGGTCCGGGCCACCGCCAACCGGCTCGCCAACTTCGACGACGCCAACCTGCGGCGCAGCGCCCGCGCGGCGGTCGCGGCGGGCGCCCGGGTCGCCCGCGCCCTGGAGATCCTCGGCGACGACGCCCCCGAGCACCTGGTCAGCGCCGGGCGGCTCCGGCTGGAGCACAAGCAGGCGTCCCTGGAGGAGCTCGGCCAGCTCGCCGACCCGCCGCTGACCAAGGACGCCATCGCGGGCCGTATAAGGCGTCTGCTCGCCATGGCCGACAAGCGCGCCGGCGACCAGGGCATCCCCGGCACCGAGGCGAACCTGACCGCCGAGATGCTCGCCCCCTGACCCGAGGCCGTTCGGGGGCAGGCGAGATCGCGCGGGGTCAGGCTTCGAGCGCGCGCCGCAGCACCTCCGCCGTCTCGGACTTCTGCCGGTCCGAGACCCTCGAGGGGATGGCCGCCGAGCCGTGGAAGGTCCCCGCGAACACGTGCAGCTCCGTGGAGACCCCCGCCTGGAGCAGCCGGGTCCCGTAGATCAGGGCCTCGTCGCGCAGCGGGTCGAGCTCGGCGGCGCTGATGTAGGCGGGCGGCAGCCCGGACAGGTCCTCGGCCCGCGCGGGGGCCGCATGCGGCGGCACGTCCTCGCGTCCGCCCAGGTAGCGCCGCCAGCTGATCTCGGCGTTGGGCCTCGTCCAGCCGGGGGTGTCGGTGAAGGCGCGCATGGACGGGGTGTCGAGCCGGTCGTCCAGTTCGGGGATCAGCAGCGCCTGGAACCGGATCGCGGGTCCGCCCAGGTCGCGGACGCGGAGCGCGAGCGCGGCGGCCAGCCCGCCGCCCGCGCTGACCCCGGCGACCGCGATCCGGGAGGGGTCGACGTCCTGTCCGGCCAGCCAGACCAGGGCCCGGTGGCAGTCGTCCAGGGCGGCCGGGTAGGGGTGCTCGGGCGCGAGCCGGTAGTCGACGGAGGCCACGGTCGCGCCGACCTCGTCGGCGAGCGAGAGCGCCTCGCGGTGGGTGGTGTCCAGGTCTCCGACGCAGAACCCGCCGCCGTGCATCCACAGGATCGCGGGCCCGCCGGGCCCGAGCCGCTTGGGCCGGTACAGCCGGACGCGCGCCTCGGCCACGTCGGTGATGTCGGTCCGGGAGACCGTTTCGGGGTCGGCGGGACGGGCGGCGGCCATGCGCCGCCGCAGCTCGCGGCCGGCCTCGATGTCGCTGAAGGTGGGGTCGGGCAGGGCCGGGAGGAAGGCTTCGAGTTCGGGGTCCATGCCGATCATCCTGGCCGGTGGTGCGCCGCCTGTCGGCCGACGCCCGTCGCCGGTCCGGGGCCCGTCGGTCGACGCTCGTAGACTGCCGCCGTGGAAGCCCTGGTGAACCGCCTGTCGGAGTTGGATCCGGACGTCGGCGGCGCCGTCCGGATCATCGCGTTCTTCGACCCCCTGGTGCGTGCCGGAGTGGGGTTCGCCACGCTCGTTCGCGCGACCGCGGGGCTGGCCGGATGCCCGGTGGCGCTGCTCGCGGACGGCGCGGAGTCCGAGGTCCGCGACGGCGGCGCGCCCGGGAAGCGTTCGGGCGAGGCTCCGGTCGTCCTGTCCGGGGCACGGGTCGGGACGGTCTGGCTGGAACGTCCGGGCGGCCCGCTCCCCCTGGACGAGGTGCTGCTGGAACGGCTCGCGCTGGCCGCGGCGGCCGTCTGGGAGCGCGGCGGCGCCCCGGTGTCCATGACCGACCCCGCGCTCGTCGAGCTGGTGATCGCCGAGGAGACCGGCGAGCCCGCCCGCGCCCGGGCTCTCAGCCTCCTCGGCCTCGCCCCGGGCACCCCGCTTCGCGCCTTCGCGGTCGGGCTCCCGGCCGACGGAACCGGGGGCGGAGGGCTGCCGGCGGAGGCCCTGGCGACGCTCGCACGCAGGCTCGGCGGACGCGCCGCACATCTGGGGGATGTGGGCGTCGTCCTGGCCCGCGGCGGCACACTCGCCGAGGTCGCGACGGGCGCACCACGCGCGGAGCCCCCGACGGGCGGCCCGCTCGCGCGGTCTCTGGAGGCGGGGTCGTTCACCGGGGTCCCGGCTGGCGGGCCGCCCGCGCGATCCCCGGAGGCCGGGCCGTTAACCGAGGTCCCGGCGGGCGTGCTGCTGGGAGCGGGGCCGGTGATGTCGGCAGCCAGGGCGGACGAGTCGTGGCGGCGGGCGCGGGTGGCCCTGCGGTTCGCGGGTCCGGGACGGCCGTTCGTCGACCACGCGGAGCTGGGCGCGCTGGCGGTGCTGGCGGACGTCCCCCGCGACATCCTTGCGGCGAACCCGGACGTGGCGGCGGTGGCGGCCCTGCCGGACAGCGACCGGGAGACGCTGGCCGCGTTCTGCGCGCGGGGGTCGCTGCGGGCGGCGGCGACCGAGCTGCACCTGCATCACACGAGCGTCGCCAAACGGCTACGGAACGTGGAGGCGAGGCTCGGCCTGCGCCTGGAACGGCCGGACGATCTGCTGCGCGCGCACCTGGCGGTGGTCGCCCACGGCCTGCTCAGCTGAGCGTTCCGCTCGGATTTCTGGGTATTTCGTCACTCCGGCCGTGTCCGGCCGTGTCCCGACGGACGGCGGGCCGTTGGCGTGTCGGGAGCCGAACCGGTGGGAATGAACCCGTCGGTTTCAGGGGACATGTGCGATTGGTCTAGACGGTGCGGTCTAGACCTCTGCCTGTCCTGGTCCGGGAGCCGGTCCGGACAAGGGCGCGTCACCTGGCGAAATCCGGCCCGCCGGTGCGGGGACGGGGCGGCCGGTTCGGTAGGGTCGAGTGCGGGGGAGACCCCTGGGATCAACGGTAGGCCGCCCGGAATTCACCCGTGCCGGGCGCGTGACGACGTACGAGGAGAGCGGTTCCGTGACCATCCGAGTAGGCATCAACGGTTTCGGCCGGATCGGACGCAACTTCTTCCGCGCGGTCAAGGCCAGCGGAGCCGACATCGAGGTCGTGGCGGTCAACGACCTCACCGACACCGCGACGCTCGCCCACCTGCTCAAGTACGACAGCATTCTGGGCCGCTTCCCCGAAGAGGTGAAGGCGGCCGGTGACGAGATCCTGGTCGGCGGCAAGCCGATCAAGGTCATGGCCGACCGCGACCCGGCCAACCTCAAGTGGAGCGACCACGACGTGGACGTCGTCGTCGAGTCCACCGGCTTCTTCACCGACGCCACCAAGGCCAAGGTGCACGCCGACAACGGCGCCAAGAAGGTCATCATCTCGGCTCCGGCCAAGAACGAGGACATCACCATCGTCATGGGCGTCAACGACGACCAGTACGACCCGGCGAAGCACACGGTGATCTCCAACGCCTCCTGCACCACCAACTGCCTGGCCCCGATGACGAAGGTGATCCTCGACACCTTCGGCATCGAGAAGGGCCTGATGACCACCATCCACGCCTACACGCAGGACCAGAACCTGCAGGACGCCCCGCACAAGGACCTGCGCCGCGCCCGCGCCGCCGCGATCAACATCGTGCCGACCTCCACCGGCGCGGCCAAGGCCATCTCCCTGGTGCTGCCGGAGCTGAAGGACAAGCTGGACGGCTACGCCCTGCGGGTGCCGATCCCCACCGGCTCGGCCACCGACCTGACCGTCGAGGTCGGCCGCGAGACCACCGCCGACGAGGTGAACGCGGCGCTCAAGGCCGCCGCCGAGGGCCCGCTGCGCGGCATCCTCACCTACACCGAGGACCCGATCGTCTCCTCCGACATCGTCACCGACCCGGCGTCCTGCATCTTCGACGCCGGCCTCACCAAGGTCATCGGCAACCAGGTGAAGGTCGTCGGCTGGTACGACAACGAGTGGGGCTACTCCAACCGCCTGGTCGACCTGGTCAAGCTGGTCGGCTCCTCGGTCTGAGCCGCGCCGCCCGCCGTGGCCACGGACGCGCGTCCGTGGCCACGGCGGGCGCACGTCTGCGGGCGGCCCGCGCACCCGGCCGCCCGCGGCACACCCGCACGCGACTCGACGGAAGGACACCGCGTTCCGATGCGCACCATCGACGACCTGGACGTGACCGGCCGCACGGTGCTGGTCCGCACCGACCTGAACGTGCCGCTCGACGGCTCCACGATCACCGACGACGGCCGGATCCGGGCCAGCGTGCCCACGATCAAGGCCCTGGCCGCGCGCGGCGCCAAGGTGATCGTCTGCGCCCACCTGGGCCGTCCCAAGGGCGAGGTCAAGCCCGAGTTCTCGCTCGCGCCCGTCGCCGAGCGGCTCGGTGAGCTGCTCGGTCAGGACGTGACGTTCGCGACCGACGTCGTGGGCGACTCCGCTCAGGCCGCCGCCGCGGGTCTCGCCGAGGGCCAGGTCGCCCTCCTGGAGAACCTGCGCTTCGAGCCCGGCGAGACCAGCAAGGACGACGCCGAGCGCGCCGCGTTCGCCGGCCGCCTGGCCGCCCTGGCCGAGATCTACGTCGGGGACGGCTTCGGCGCCGTCCACCGCAAGCACGCCAGCGTCTACGACGTCCCGAGGCTGCTGCCGCACGCCGCCGGGTACCTGATCGCGGCCGAGCTGGACGTGCTGAAGAAGCTCACCGACGACGTCGCCCGCCCCTACGCGGTCGTCCTCGGCGGCTCCAAGGTCTCCGACAAGCTCGGCGTGATCGACAAGCTGCTCGGCAAGGCCGACCGGATCCTGGTCGGCGGCGGCATGGTCTTCACCTTCCTCAAGGCCCAGGGCCACGAGGTCGGCACGTCCCTGCTGGAGAACGACCAGCTCGACACCGTCCGCGAGTACCTGGCGCGGGCGGAGGAGAACGGCGTCGAGATCGTCCTGCCGACCGACATCGTGGCCGCCACCGCGTTCGCCGCCGACGCCGACCACGAGGTCGTCCCGGCCGACGCGATCCCGGCCGACCGGATGGGCCTGGACATCGGCCCGAAGTCCGGCGAGCTGTTCGCCTCCCGCCTCGCGGACGCCCGGACCGTGTTCTGGAACGGCCCGATGGGCGTGTTCGAGATGGAGCCGTACTCCCACGGGACCCGCGCCGTGGCGCAGGGCCTGCTCGACTCGGGCGCGTTCACCGTGGTCGGCGGCGGCGACTCCGCCGCGGCGGTCCGCCTGCTCGGCTTCGACGAGGACGCGTTCTCGCACATCTCCACCGGCGGCGGCGCCAGCCTGGAGTATCTGGAAGGCAAGACCCTGCCCGGCCTGACTGCCCTGGAGGACTGACCGAGATGGCCCCTTCCGCTAAGGCCCCCGCGCGCAAGCCGCTGATGGCGGGCAACTGGAAGATGAACAACAACCACTTCGAGGCGATCGCGCTCGTCCAGAAGCTCGCTTTCGGGCTGAAGGAGGCCGACCTCGCCGCGGTGGACGTCGCCGTCCTGCCGCCGTTCACCGACATCCGCTCGGTGCAGACGCTGGTGGACGCCGACAAGCTGGAGATCACCTACGGCTCGCAGGACATCTCGCAGCACGCGTCCGGCGCCTACACCGGCGAGATCTCCGGGGCGATGCTGGCCAAGCTCGGCTGCGCCTACGCGACCGTGGGGCACTCCGAGCGCCGCCAGTACCACCACGAGGACGACGCCCTGGTCAACGCCAAGGCCAGGGCCGCGATCGCGAACAAGATCACTCCGATCGTGTGCGTCGGCGAGGGCCTGGAGGTGCGCAAGGCGGGCGAGCACGTCCCGCACTGCCTGGACCAGGTCGCGGGCGCGCTGGAGAAGATCCCCGCCGACCAGGTCGCCGAGCTGGTGATCGCCTACGAGCCGGTCTGGGCGATCGGCACCGGCGAGGTCGCCACGCCGCAGGACGCGCAGGAGGTCATCGGCGCGATCCGGGCCCGGGTGGGCGAGCTGTACGACGGCGAGACGGCCGCCAAGGTGCGGATCCTGTACGGTGGCTCGGTCAAGGGGAACAACATCGCCGGGATCATGGCGCAGCCGGACGTGGACGGCGCCTTGGTCGGAGGTGCCAGTCTGGACGCGGGTGAGTTCGTCAAGATCTGCCGTTACCGGGACCTTCCGGCCTGAATCCGGCGGTGGGGGACCGGCGACTTGAGATCAATTCGGTCTCGACCCGCCGGTTCTTGCCGAACCAGCGAAGAGTTCGTCGTACCCTGCGGGGGTGACGGGTAAACCGCCCGGCTAGATCCTCCGTCCAACATCAGACAGGCCCCGCCTCGGCGGGGCAGGCCAGAGAAGGCGCGCAACTGTGATCATCGCTTCGTCCATCGTGCTTATCATCACGAGCTTGCTGATGGTGGTTCTCGTCCTGATGCACAAGGGCAAGGGCGGGGGACTGTCCGACATGTTCGGTGGCGGCATCTCGTCGTCGCTGGGCGGATCGTCGGTGGTCGAGCGGAATCTGGACCGGCTGACCATCGGTGTCGGCGTCGTCTGGTTCGCCTCGATCATCGTGCTGGGCCTGCTGTTCAAGCACGGCTGAGCCGCGCTCGCCGGGCCTGGTCCCGTAGCACTGAGCCGAAGTAACACCAACACCGCCGAGCCGCCGCCCGGCTCCCCAAGAGCGACCTCGAAGCGGGCGGCGGCGTATCGACCGAGGAGTATGTCCGTGGGTAGTGGCAACGCGATTCGGGGAAGCCGTGTCGGCGCCGGTCCGATGGGTGAGGCCGAGCGCGGGGACGCGGCGCCCCGTGTCTGGGTGACCTTCTACTGCGCCAACCGGCACGAGACCCGTCCGAGCTTCGCGACCGACGTCGCGGTCCCCGACACCTGGGACTGCCCGCGCTGCGGGTTCCCGGCCGGGCAGGACAAGGACGCCCCGCCGGCCCCGCCGAAGACCGAGCCCTACAAGACGCACCTCGCGTACGTGAAGGAGCGGCGCAGCGACGCCGACGGTGAGGCCATCCTCGAGGAGGCCCTCAACAAGCTCCGCGAGAAGCGTGCTGCCGTGAAGCGCGCCATGGAGGCCGCGCGTTCCTGACGCGCGAGTCCCTCCGGCCCGGTACCCGAATCAGCGGGGGCCGGGCCGTTCCGTTTCCGGCCTCAGGCGGCGGGGGCCGGGTCTCCCGCTGGAGCCGGAGCTGGAACCGGGGCTTCCGCTGAAGCCGGGTTCCCTGCCGGGGCCGGGTCCTCTGCTGGAGCCTGGGCCATTGAGGGGGCAGGTTCCGGCGCTGGGGGCGGGGGCGGGTCGATGCGGCGGGCGAGGGCCTGGCCGAGGCGCTGGCCCGGCTTCTCGATCCAGCGGTGGGTCGCCCAGCTCGCGGCCAGCAGGACCACCAGGAACGGGACGAAGTACAGCGGCTGATCGCTCTTGGGCCGTCCGACGGTCAGGTCCAGGCCCATGAGCAGCAGCTCGTGGAGCAGGTAGGCGGAGTAGCTGACCACGCCGGACCAGGCCAGCCAGCGCGGGACGTGCCGGTCCCGCAGCGCGTACCCGACCGCGAACAGGACGAACGCGCCGACGACGGCGAGCGCCCAGGCGCGCTTCTCACCGAGGTCGGTGTCCCAGTCGGTGTAGCCCTTGACGCGCCAGATCCCGGTCCCCGCCGCGCTCGCCATCACCAGGACGCAGACGCCGACGGCGGTGCGGCCCCTGATCTGGCCGCGTTCGGCCCGGTGGACGACCGTCCCGGTGAACATCACGGCCAGGATCGCCAGGCCCTGCCAGGGGTCGACGCGTCCGTTCACCATGACGAGGGTGAGCGCGAGGACGCCGCCGAGCAGCGCCCCGGCCCGCGCGACGGCCGTCCGCCGGGCGCAGGCCAGCCCGATCGACGCGGCCATCAGCAGGAACGCCGCGAGCGAGACCCAACCCTCCCCGAACCGCGCGGACAGCGCCCCGGCGGGCAGGACCAGCGCGAGCGCGGGGGCGCCGATCGCCAGCGTGGAGGCCGTGGCCACCGACCTCCGGTGCCATCCGACCGAGAAGAGCGCCACCACGAGCAGGTAGAACGCCATCTCGTAGGACAGCGTCCAGAGCACGTTGATCGCGCTCGGGACGCCGAGGAGGTCCTGCATCATCGTCAGGTGCGACAGCGCCACGGTGACGGGGTGGTAGTCGGTCGCCAGGCCGTCCCGCAGCTCGTACCCGCCCGTCAGGTGCAGGACGACCACCACCGCGACGGCGGCGAGCAGCAGCGGGTAGATCCGGAAGACCCGGCCGGTCCAGAACCGCCGCACCGATCCGCGCCGCTCGAGCGACGCGGGCACGATGTAGCCGCTGACCAGGAAGAACACCAGCACGCCGAACGCCCCCGGATCGAACCAGGCCAGGATCGTCCGGCGGGAGTCCGGCAGGTAGTGGTAGGACGCGTGGTGCAGCGCCACCGTGATCGCGGCGACACCGCGCAGGGCGTCCAGCCAGCCCAGCCGGACGATCGCGTCCGGTCTGCGAAGGGGGGGTTCGGAACGCATCCCAGCGACCCTAGCGCTTCGGAGTTAGCGGGGCATAAAAGACCAATCGGAACTTCTGGTGTCGGCTCGGCCACGGCCCGGGGCGGATCCTCCGTGGCCTGGGGCGAGGCCGGCTGCGGCCCGGGTCGTGCCCGCCGTGGCCTGGGGTGGGCCGCTATGATGACGACCACGCGACTGGCGCAGTCAAGGTGGAGTCGACCACCGGGGAGCGAATACCGCCGTCCGCACACCGCGCGCCTGGGTGTACGGGACACCTCACCATGCCGGGGTGCCCGACCGAGCCTCCGGCCCGACTGAACCCACAGCGGAGGCAGCCGTGCACGTCCCGTCGATTCCCCATCTGACGTCCGAGGACCCGGAGATCGCCGGTCTGGTGGAGGCCGAGGCGCGCCGCCAGTACGAGAAGATCCGGCTCATCGCCTCGGAGAACTACGTGTCGCCCGCGGTCCTGGAGGCGACCGGCAGCGTCCTGACCAACAAGTACTCCGAGGGATACGCGGGCCGCCGGTACTACGAGGGCCAGCAGAACGTCGACCCGATCGAGCTGACCGCGATCGAGCGGGCCAAGGCCGTGTTCGGGGTCGAGCACGCCAACGTCCAGCCGTACTCCGGCTCGCCCGCCAACCTCGCGGTCTACATGGCGTTCCTGAACCCGGGCGACACCGTCCTCGGGCTGTCGCTGCCGATGGGCGGCCACCTCACGCACGGCTGGTCGGTGTCGGCGACCGGCAAGTGGTTCAACCCCGTCCGGTACGGGGTGCGCGCCGACACCGGCCGCGTCGACATGGACGAGGTGCGCGACCTGGCGCTGCGGGAGCGGCCGAAGCTGATCTGGTGCGGCGGGACGGCGATCCCGCGCACGATCGACTTCCCGGCGTTCGCCGAGATCGCCCGGGAGGCCGGCGCGGTCCTGGCGGCCGACATCGCGCACATCGCGGGCCTGATCGCGGGCGGCGCGCACCCGTCCCCGGTCGGCCACGCGGACGTGATCACCACCACGACGCACAAGACGCTGCGCGGCCCGCGCGGCGCGATGGTGATGTCCACCGAGGAGCACGCCAAGGCGGTCGACAAGGCGGTCTTCCCCGGCCTGCAGGGCGGCCCGCACAACCACACGACCGCCGCGATCGCGGTGGCGCTGCGCGAGGCGGCGCAGCCGGACTTCCCGGCCTACGCCCGGCAGGTCGTCGCGAACGCCCGCGCGCTCGCGGCGGCGCTGCTCGCCCGCGACTACGACCTGATCTCCGGCGGCACCGACAACCACCTGATCCTCATCGACCTGACGAACAAGGGCGTCGCGGGCAAGCCCGCCGCGCAGGCGCTCGACCGGGCCGGGATCGAGCTGAACTACAACGCCGTCCCGTTCGACCCGCGCAAGCCGTTCGACCCGTCCGGGCTGCGCATCGGCACGGCGGCGGTCACCACGCGCGGGCTGACCGAGAAGGACATGGAGCCGCTCGCCGCGTGGATCGACGAGGTCGTCCAGGCGTCGGCGAAGGGTGACGAGGCCGTGGTGGGACGGGTCGCGGCCGAGATCCGCGGGCTCATGGCCGCCCACCCCATGCCCGGCTGGGCCCCCACCCCCTGACCCGGGGGCGGAACATCGCGTCGCTCTCCGTGGGGTGAAAGATCCGGGTGGGGGCTGGACATGTGCAGGGTGACCGACCAATGAGGGGTCACATGTACAGGAGCCCAGATGTTGAGGAACCCGGATGGGTGAGGACGAGTTCGCGGACGTCTTCGCCGCGACCTACAAGCCCTTGCTCGGATACGCCCTGCGCCGCTGTGACTCGCCCGAGGACGCGGCCGACGTGGTGGCCGAGACGTTCGCCATCGCCTGGCGGCGTTCGGCGGAGATGCCGGGCGGGGGAGAGGCCCGGCTGTGGCTGTACGGCGTCGCGCGCCGCGTCCTGGCCAACCAGCGGCGCGGGGCGCGACGCCACGGCCTGAGGACCGAGGCGCTGATCGCCGAGCTGGCCGTCCACGCGCCGCCGCGGGACGACTCGGCGGTCGCCGAGGTCTTCGGCCGCCTTCCGGACCGCGATCGCGAGCTTCTCGCGCTCGTGGCCTGGGAGGGGCTGTCCACCACCGAGATCGCGACGGTGCTCGGCTGCTCGTCCAACGCCGTGAGCATCCGCCTGCACAGGGCACGCAAGCGCTTCGCGCGTGCCCTGCGGTCGGCGGGCGTCGAGCGCCCGCCCGCCGCCGTGAGGGCCAGGCCCGTTCTCCAGGAGAGTGATCTGACATGACATCCCGCATCGACGATCTCGTGGCGGGTCTGGCCACGGTGAGCGACGGCGACATCAGGAGCGAACCGGACGGCGTCGGTGGGCGGTCCCTGCTGGAGGCCGTCACCGCCGGGGAGGTGCCGGAGCCTCGGCGACGTCGTCGTCCGCGTCTTCTTCCCGGGCTGGCGGGCGGGGCCGCCGTCGTCTCGGTCGCCGCCGCCGCGGTCGCCGTCCTGGTGGTGGACGGCCGGGATCCGGAGCCGCTCCGCAGCTACGCCAACGCGGCCGTGGCGATCGACGTCAAGGACTCCGAGTACGAGGTGGAGGTCAGGAACGCCTACGCCGACCAGCGTGAGTTCAGTGAGGCGTTCGCCAAGGTCGGACTCGACGCCAGGCTGCGCATCGTCCCGGTCACGCCGGGGCATGAACGCACGGTCGTGCGGATCGGTTCGCTGCACGAGCCCAAGGGCGGGATGCCTGCGGGAGGTATGTCGGGAACAACCGATGTTGTGATGAAATGCCCACCGGCTCAGGGCTCCTGCCCGTTGAGGGTCCGGGTCGGCGGCGCGATGTACCGCCTGGGAGGAGCCGACATCGTCATCGGGCGCAAAGCCGACCCCGGTGAGGTCTACTTCGACGCCCAGCCGGTCCGCGGCGACCGCGCCAAGGGTCTGAGCCTGACCGGCCGGACCGTCGCCCAGGCCCTCGCCGAACTGCGTCGCCGCGGCCTCACCCCGGCGTTCGCGCTCGGGGTGTTCAAGGCCGACGGGTCGGGCTCGTTCTGGGACGCGCCGGTGACGTGGCGCCCTTCCGGCGAGCGCCGCGTCACCGGGGCCTGGATGCGAAGCTCCGACTCGGTCGGGCTGATGGTCGTCCCGCAGCCGGGCGACCCGCAACCTCAGCCGGTCGGCTGACCGGCGCTGACGAGCCAGACGGAGCCGCGGATGCGGACTCCGTCCGGCTCGGCGAAGGGCGCGAGTCCGTCCCGGAGTTCCTCGCGGACCCGGATGAGGGCGGCCTGGTCCAGGTCCCGGAGGTTGTGGCGGACCGGGCCCTGGCTGAGGATGAAGTCGGCGGCGTCCGTGGCGTCCCGGCCGTAGTCCATCGGTGCCGAGACCGGTCGCACGTCCACGTCCGCCAGGCCCGCGTCGCCGAGCACGGCGCGGATGCGGTCGGGGTCGGACAGCGATCCCATTCCCTGGGCGGCCGGTGAGGGGCCGCGCATCAGCGGCGCGAGCGCTGCCGTGGCCTGGGCGTACTCGCTGTCGGGGCCGCCCGCCTGCGGGACGATGAACACCATCCGTCCGCCGGGCCGCAGCGCGCGGGCGATGTTGGCGAACGCGGCCGTGGGGTCGGTGAAGAACATGACGCCGCCGCGGCTGAGGACGACGTCGAACCCGCCCTTCCCGAAGGGGTGGACCTCGGCGTCGGCCCGTTCGAACCGCGCGTTGGCGATGCCCTGCTCGGCGGCGTCGGCGCGGGCGCGGGTCAGCATCGGCTCGGAGATGTCGACGCCGACCGCTCGCCCGGCACGGCGTGCGGCGAGCAGGGTGATCTGTCCCGTGCCGCATCCGACGTCCAGGACCTCGTCGTGCCCGCCGATCGCGGCGAGGTCCAGGATCGGCTCGTTGAAGCCGCCCATCATCGCGTCGTACCGCGCGGCGTTCTCGGCCCAGGCCGTCCCCTCCCATCCGTTCCACGCCTCCGCCTGCTGGACGTTGACAACACCGCGCATCAGGTCTCCCTCGTCTCATGGTCCAGTGACTAGAGTTGAACTCTAGTGTTCGACTCTAGAGATATACTCGCGCCATGGACACCGTCAAGCGGCCGGAGAAGCGGCCCGACAGGCGGGCCGAGCGCTCGCGCCGCACCCGGGAGAAGGCCGTCCAGGCGGCGCGGGAGCTGTTCGTCGAGCAGGGGTACGGGGCGACGAGCCTGCAGCAGGTCGCCGACCGGGCGGGCCTGGCGGTGCAGACGCTGTACTTCGTGTTCGGCAACAAGCGCACGCTGTTCAAGGACGTCGTGGACACTTCGATCGCGGGCGACGCCGAACCGGTGGCGACCTTGGACCGGGAGTGGTTCCGTGCCGCGTGCGCCGCGCCCACCGCGGCCGAGCAGTTGCGCGCGCACGTGCGGGGCACCGGCGAGATCCTCGCCCGGGTCGCCCCGATCACGCCGATGATCGCCGCCGCGGCGGCCACCGATCCGCAGATCGCCGCCGAGTGGCCCGACGGTCCCGACCCGCGTTTCACCGTGCATCAGGCGGCGGCCCGGGCGCTGGTCGGCAAACCCGGGGCGCACCCCGGCGTTTCCGCCGACGGGGCGGCGGACGTGCTGTTCGGCCTGCTCAGCCCTGAGCTGTACCTGCTGCTCGTCCAGGAGCGCGGCTGGTCGGCGGACAGGTGGGAGGAGTGGTGCTACGCGACCTTGGCCGCCCAGCTGGTCGAGCCGGTGTAGCCGGTCGTCAGGCGCGGCGGAGGACGGTGATCATGCGCCAGGCGCCGGGGTCGGTGAGGGCGACGTCGCCGAAGTCGCCGTACTGGGCGACGGTCTCCAGCGCTCCGGACAGCCGGACGGCGGCGGTCAGCTCGGTCGCGGTCCAGAAGCGGTAGGGGACCACGTCCTCGATCACCCGGGTCGGGCTGTCCGCCTTGGTGATGGTCATGGTGACGTGGTCGTCGGCGATCTGCGTGACCGGGTCGAGCTCGTCGGACGGCTCGCCCCACCGGACCGTGGCGGCCACGCCGTCACGGTCGACCGTCCAGCCGGTGGAGACGCTCGGGTCGCCCGTGAGCCGGTCGCGGGGGTGCGACATCTCCAGGACGTAGAGCCCGTCGGGGCCGAGGTGGTCGGCGGTGCGGTCCAGGTGCGCGACGAAGGAGTCCAGGGTCATGAGGTGGGACGTGGAGTCCAGCATCGTCACGACCAGGTCGAACCGGCGGCCGAGGGCGAAGGAGGTCATGTCCTCCTGGACGACGTCCAGCTCGAGGCCCGCCTCCTTGGCCTGCTGGTCGGCGTAGGCGCACATGGCCGGGTGCAGGTCGAGGGCGGTGGCGGTGACGCCGCGCCGGGCGAACTCGCGGGCGTGCTCGGCCGGGCCCGCCGCCAGCTCCAGGACGGTCCGGGCCGCCGCGCCGGACGAGCGGTGCCGGACGGTCCACTCCAGCAGGGCGTCCACCTCCGCGGACACGTCGCGGAACGAGCACGCCAGCTCGTAGGCCCAGGGATCGTCGTAGATGCCGCTCACGACGCCAATCCTGCCAGGCGCGCCCCGGGCCTCCCGACGTCAGCCCCGCGCGGAACGCTCCGGCGCGGACGACTCCCCGGGCGCGGCGGGCGCGGGACGGCCGTCCAGGCGGAGCCGGATCTCCACGATGCCCGGCTCGCCGGTGCGGCGGGTCCGGCCGCCGAGGGAGACCAGCAGCCGCCGCATCCGGGTGTTCTCGGCGAGCGCGGTGGCGCGCAGCTCGACCAGGCCCCGCTCGCGGCCGAGGACGGCGAGCAGTTCGGCGAGCGCCCGGCCGAGGCCGCGGCCCTGCCAGGCGTCCTCGACCAGGAACGCCACCTCCGCGACGCCGGGATCGAGCACGTGGATGAGGTGGGCGAGCGCGAGGACCGAGCCGTCCGGGCCCTCGCCGACCAGCGTCAGCCCGTGCCAGGGCTCGCAGAACCGTTCGATGGCGGCGCGCGGCGGGAACGGCTTGGCGCTGAAGTACCGCATGCGGCGGCTGTCCAGGGAGCAGCGCTCGTGCATGGCGCGGACGGCGTCGGCGTCGTCCCGCTCGATCGGACGCACGGTCACGCGCGTCCCGTCGGCCAGCGGCAGTACCCGGGACGCGGACGCGGCGGACGGCGGCCCGGCCGGCAGCGCCGCGCGCACGAGGGCGTCCGCGCGGGCGGCCTCGGTCGTGGTGAACGGCAGCCCGGGACGACTCATCCGCACCGACCGCCGTCCGGCCCGGACGGTCAGCACCTCCCCTTCGTCGTCACCTGCGGCCGGGGCGGTCGTCCAGGCGGCCTCGTGCGCGCGCAGTAGTTCGGCCAGGATCTCGGGCAGCGCGTGGGGTTCGAGGCGGGCGCGGGTGGCGAGGGCGAGGGCCCGGGTCGGCTCGTCCACCAGCTCGCGCGGGCGCGCGGGGACGATGGTCGTGCGGACGCCTCCCGCCCACGCCGCAGCGCTGGCGAGCTCGTCCGGGCCTGCCCCGCCGGACGGGACGTCCACGACGAACTCGTCCACCACGCCCTCGGTCCCGACCTGGACGGTCAGCCCGAGGATGTTCGCGCCGCGCGCGGCGAGCGCGGCGGTCAGGACGGCGAGCCTGCCGGGGCGGTCCTCGATCTCGGTGCGGATGCGCAGCAGCGGCATTGACCTGGTCCTTCCGGGCCGGTGGGGTTCTGGCCAGGCCACTGTCGCCCGCCGGTGTTACGGAAGCGCTACACCCGCGTGAGGTGAGAGTTTCACCTTCGGCACCGGTCTTGAGCGACCCCGCGCGAGCGCCTAGCGTCACGTAAGTGATCTGCGTTCTGTCCGGCCCCGGCGGAGGTTTCCGCCGCGCGGTGCGGTGAGCCGGGAGGTGCGCACCGGGCGGCTGGCGCTGCGCCCGGTGAGCATGGGCGACCACACGGCGCTGCTGGCGCACTGGACGGGCCCGCTCGTCCGCCGGCACCTGTTCGGCGACCGGCGGGTCTCCGCCGAGCAGGTCACCGAGATCATCGAGGCCAGCCGGAGGGACTTCGCCGCCGAGGGCTACGGCCTGTGGGCGCTGCGACCGGCCTCCCGCCGCTTCGGCGAGTCCTCGGTGACCGGGCGCGCGCTGGTCGGGGTGGCCGGGCTGTGCGGCCCGGACGCGGCGGGCGACGTCGAGATGGTCTACAGCCTGGAGCCGGACCGCTGGGGCCAGGGCCTGGCCGCCGAGGCGTGCCTGGCGGTGCTGCGGCACGCGTTCACGACCGCCGGGTTGCGCCGGGTGACCGCCGAGATCGACATGGCGAGCGCCTCGTCCCTCGGTGTCGCGCAGCAGCTCGGGATGCGGCACCGGGGGATGGGCCCCGGCGGCACCGCGATCTACGCGATCGACCGGACGCAGTGGCTCGGAACGCGTCATAGGCAGACGCGAAGACAACAGAATCCGTCGCCAGAGATGCTTTAGGCGGTCGAATACAGCAGTATTGGCGCATGTCTACTGCGTCCGGGGCCACCCCCGCCTCCGCCCCCCGTTCCGCCGCGTTCGGCAACGGCGCGGTGTCCCACTGGTACCGCGAGCCCGGCCTGCCCGCGCCCGGCGACCGCCTGCCCGGCCCGCGCGCCGCCGACGTCTGCCTGGTCGGCGCGGGCTACACCGGGCTCTGGACGGCCTACTACCTCAAGAAGGCCCAGCCTGACCTGCGGATCGTCGTCCTGGAGAAGGAGTTCGCGGGGTTCGGGGCGTCCGGGCGCAACGGCGGCTGGGTCGTGGGGGAACTGGCCGGATCGCGGGAACGGTACGCGCGCCGCCACGGGCGCGAGGCGGCCGTCGCGCTCCAGCGGGCCATGTTCGCGACCGTGGACGAGATCCTGCGCGTGGCGAAGGACGAGGGCATCGACGCCGACCTGGTCAAGGGAGGCGTCCTCAACACCGCGCGGAACGCGGCCCAGGCGGCGCGGGTGCGCGCCCTGGTCGAGGAGAACCGCGCGTGGGGCTGGACGCCGGACGACATGGTCCTGCTGGACGGGCGCGAGGCGGACGAGCGGATCGGCATCGCGGGCCAGCGCGCCGCCACGTTCTCGCCGCACTGCGCCCGCGTCCAGCCCGCCAAGCTCGCGCGCGGGCTCGCGGCGACCGTCCGGGCGCTCGGCGTGGAGATCTTCGAGGACACGCCGGTGCTGCGCGTCGTCCCGCGCGAGGGCGGGCGTCCGGCCGCCGCCGTCACCCCGTACGGCACGGTCACCGCCGAGTACGTGCTCCGCGCGACCGAGGGCTTCACCGCGCGGCTGGCCGGGCACCGCCGCGACTGGCTGCCGATGAACAGCTCCATGATCGTCACGACCCCGCTGCCGGACGCGGTGTGGGACGCGATCGGCTGGCGGCACGGCGAGGTGCTGGGCGACATGGCGCACTACTACATGTACGCGCAGCGCACGGCGGACGGCCGCATCGCGTTCGGCGGACGCGGCAGGCCCTACCGCTACGGCTCCGGCGTGGACGACGCGGGCGTCACGCGGCCCGGGACCGTCGACCAGCTCTGGCGCATGCTGACCGGGATGTTCCCCGCCGTCGCCGGCGAGGCGAGCGTGGACCACGCCTGGTCGGGCGTCCTCGGCGTCCCGCGCGACTGGTGCTCCACGGCGGTCGTCGACCACGCCACCGGCCTCGGCCACGCGGGCGGGTACACCGGGCACGGCGTCGCGACCACGAACCTGGCCGGACGCACCCTGCGCGACCTGGTGCTCCGCCACGACACCGAGCTGACCGCGCTGCCGTGGGTGAACTGGCGGGTGAGGCGCTGGGAGCCCGAACCGCTGCGCTGGCTTGGCGTCCAGGCGATGTACGCGCTCTACCAGGTCGCGGACGGCCGGGAGGCGGCATCGGACACGCCCCGCACGTCGGCGGTCGCCCGCGTCGCGGACGCCATCACCGGCCACTGAGCTGGTAATTTCGGCGGGATGAGCACAAAGGGGACGCAGGGGTACGGCGTCGAGGCGGACCGCCTCGCCGACCAGTACGAGTCGCTCACCAGCGACGACGTGCTCGGCGACGTGCTGCACCTGATCCCGGGCAAGCCCGGGCGCGTCCTCGACGTCGGCGCGGGGACGGGCCGGGACGCCGCCGCCCTGGCGCTGCGCGGCCACACGGTGACGGCGGTGGAGCCGACGCCCGAGCTGCGCGCGCACGGCCGACGGCTGCACGAGGGCGCAGGGATCGCGTGGGTGGACGACACCCTTCCCGATCTGTCCGCCGTGAGCGGGACGTTCGATCTGGTCCTGCTCGTCGCGGTCTGGATGCATCTCGAAGCGGCCGAACGGCCTCGGGCGATGCGTCGCCTCGCCGGGCTGCTCGCGCCCGAGGGGACGGTGCTGCTGACGTTGCGGCACGGTCCGACCCCGCCGGGACGGCACATGTTCGACGTCCCGGCGGACGAGACGGTCGCGCAGGCCGACGAGGCGGGACTGCGCGCCGTCCACCTGAGCACGTGGGGCGACCTGCTCGGGCGTCCCGGCGTGCGCTGGACGACCCTCGCGTTCACGTCCCGGCCCCGCCCTTCCAGCTAGCGAGGCCGAGGACGCCGGTCCGTTCGCGGCCGGTCTGTTGCCAGCTCGTCTATGCCAAGTCGGTCTACTGCCAGCCGGTGCTGTCGTTGGGCGGCGGGGGGCAGGTGCTGTTCATCTCTTCTCCTCGTTACTCGTGGGCGGGTGGGAGGTCCGGATCGATCGTCGGTCGATGGGTTCCAGAGGTGGACGGGAGGATCTCGTCGGCCAGGATGCGGCGGACCGCCTCGGCCACGGCCGTCTCGCCGCCGTCCGGTTCGCCGTTTCCAGGTTCGCCCGTGAGGACGCCGACGCCTATCGCCAGACGGCCCTCCTCGACGGCGGCGCGGAGGGCCTCCTCGTCCACGACCCCCTGGGCGGCCGGGTAGACGAGGCGGGCCGTGGGGCGGACGCGGGACAGGGCGGCGGCGCCGATCAGCCCGGGTGTCAGGACCTGGACGGCGATGAAGTCGGCGCAGGCGAGCAGGTCGTCCAGCGGCAGGACGGTGATGTGCGGGCTCGCGCCGCGCCTGCGCTCGGGGGCGGGATCCCAGGCGGCGACCCGCATCCCGAACGCGCGCATCCGCTCGGCGACCATCGTGCCGCAGGCGGAGAGGCCGACGATGCCGAGCACCTTGTCCTCCAGGCGCACGCGCGGCGGGGTGTGGCGGGCGGCCGAGACCAGGAGGTCGACGGTCAGCTCGGCGTGGCCGACGACGCACGCGGTGCGGGCGTTGACGACCATGACCCCGGCGCGGGCGGTCGCGGCCATGTCCACCCGGCCGGGGCCCGCCGCGAGGTTCGCGACCACCCTCAGGCGTCCGCCGGCCACGACGACCTCGGCGTCCACCGGGGTCGCGCCGTCGACCACGAGGGCGCTGGCGTCCGCCACGGCGGCGACCAGCGCGGCCTGGTCGGCGCCGTCGCAGTGCCGGACGTCGAGACCGGGGGCGAGCGCCTCGGCGGCGGCCGGGGAGATCTCGCCCGCGACCACGACCACCGGACGCGCGGAACGTTCTGCTGGCGGGAGGCCGTTCACGGGTTCCAGCCTGCGGCCGGCCGCTATATTTTCTCTCCATCCGGGGCCCGGTCGGGCCCGCGGTCAAGCCGTGAGGGCGGCGTTCACGCGTTGGATCGCGGCGGCGCGCAGCTGGGACGTCTCCTCGGCCAGCACCCGCTCCCTGGCCACCGCGCGCATGAGGGGATGGAAGCGGCTCCGGTCGGGCCGCTCCGGGACGGCCTCCAGAAGATGGGCTTCGACGAGCTCGTCCACGTGCTCCTGTGTCTCGGCCAGAGGACGGTCCAGGAGGACCGAGGCCGTCCAGAGGGAGAAGGACGGCGCGCTCAGCAGTGACAGGAGGCGCAGGGAGCGGCGCAGGTCGCCCCTGGGCAGCCGGTGGCCGAGCGCGAGCACGGCCCGGACGTCCAGGTCGGCGACGCACAGCTCGTCCAGGATCCGGTGCGGGTCGGCCAGGCGGTCGGCCAGCCGCGACAGCGGACGGTGCGGGTGGCCGACCAGGCGGGCGCCGCAGGCGCGGACCGCCAGGGGGAGGAAGCCGCAGCGTTCCGCGATGAGCGCCAGCGCGCCGGGTTCGGCGGCGGCGCGGCAGGGACCCGCGTGGCGGGCGAGCAGCGCGGCGGCCTCGGCGGGTTCGAAGGGCTCCAGGGGGATGCGGGCGGCGCCCTCCAGCGCGGCCAGCCGGGTCCGCCCGGTCACGAGGACGCCGCAGCCG
This sequence comes from Actinomadura oligospora ATCC 43269, assembly GCF_000518265.1. GTDB lineage: Bacteria > Actinomycetota > Actinomycetes > Streptosporangiales > Streptosporangiaceae > Spirillospora > Spirillospora oligospora. The sequence continues at coordinate 160,746 of NZ_JADG01000003.1, forward strand.
GAGGCGCCGGGCAGCAGGGGGCGGACCTGCCGTTCGCCGGACGCGTCGTCCAGCACGATGAGGACCCGGCGTCCGGCCAGGCGATCGCGGTAGAGCCGGGTGAGCGCCTCGGTGTCGCGCGGGAGGTCCCCCTCCCCGTCCTGCTCCGCGTCCTGCCCGCCGAGGGCGTTCAGCAGGTGGGCGAGGGCCTCGCCGGGGAGGAGGGGACGGCGGGTGCCGCCCCGGAGGTCGACGTGGATCCGCCCGTCCGGGTAGGCGTCGCCGACCTCGTGCGCGACGCGCAGCGCCAGCGCCGTCTTGCCCACGCCGCCCATGCCGGTGATCGCGCACACCCGGGGCGCGGCCGCCTCGCCGAGGTAGGCCCGGGCGAGGACCAGCGCGGTCTCCCGGCCGGTGAAGTCGGCGGGCGGCGGCGGCAGGCGCGCGGGGACGGGCGCCGGCGCGGGCGTCCGCAGCGAGACGCTCGCCTCCGGGGCAAGGAACGCGCGCCTGTCGGCCAGGATCGCCTGGTGGAGTTCCTGGAGCTCGGCCGACGGGTCGATGCCCAGTTCCTCGGCCAGGACGCGCCGGTGCTCGTGGAAGGCGGCGAGCGCGTCGGCGTGGCGTCCGCACCGGTAGAGCGCGACCATCAGCTGCGCGCGCGGCCGTTCCCGCATGGGATGGGCGGTGACCAGGGCGGTGAGTTCGGGGACGAGGCCCGCGTGGCGGCCCAGGGCCAGGTCGGCCTCGATCCGGTCCTCCAGGACGGCCAGCCGGGCCTCCTCGAGCCGCGGGCGTTCCAGGTCGGCGAGGGCCTCGGTGACGCCCGCCAGCGCCTCGCCCCGCCACAGCGCCAGCGCGTCCGACAGCGCCCGCGCCGCCGCGTCGACGCGGTGTTCGGCGAGGGCGGCGCGGCCTCCGGCGGCGAGCCGTTCGAACCCGGTCAGGTCCAGGTCGTCGCGTTCGATGCGCAGCCGGTACCCGGGCCGGTGCCGGTCGACCACCGCGTCGTCGCCGAGAAGGCCGCGCAGCCGGGAGGCGTAGGTCTGGATCTGGGCCTGCGCGGTCGCCGGGGGCGCGTCCTCCCAGAGCATCTCGACCAGCGTCCGGTCCGACACCACCCGTCCGTGCGCGAGCGCCAGGGAGGCGAGGAACGTCCGCAGCTTGGACCCGCGCAGTTCGACCCTGTCGACGTCGTTCCACAGCTCGACCGGACCGAGGACCCGGACCCGCATCGATACCCCCTTCGGCGTCGCGATCCGTGACGGAGGGTGAGCGGAGAGCGCGGTCCGTCGCGTCGGGGTGGGTGGGCCGGACCGCTTCCGTGGAGCTCCCGCCGGAGCCCTCCAGGGACACAGCGTGCGGGACGTTCCGCGAGGTCGTCACTGTGCGCGACTGGCAGCTTCATGCCGTGGCAGGGTCTGTCCACCTGTGGTCAGCGAATCGCCGGTGACTTCGCCCACGTCGAAGTCCGATGCACAATCCGGAACGGGACATGATCAAGATCAGGACCGAGGGGGATGGGGATGCTCCGAGGGCTCGGACTGGGATCCGACGCCGAGGCGCTGTACCGATCGATGATCAGGAATCCGCGTGGCTCCACCGCCGAGCTGGCGCGGCGGCTCGCGTGGACCGAGGCCCGGGTGCGCGAGGCCCGCGGCCAGCTCGTCACGCTCGCGCTGGTGCGCCACTCCTGGGAGGAACCGGGAGAGTACCGCGTGGTCAGTCCCGAGGTCGGCCTGGAGACGCTGCTGACCCGCCAGGAGGCGGAGGTGCGCGAGTACCAGCGGCGCATCGCCGCCAGCCGCGCCGCGGTCGCCAGCCTGCTCGACGAGTACGGCGAGCTGCGCTGCGGCGGCGACGGCCTCGACGCCGAGCGGCTGGTCGGGATCGACGCCATCCGGTCGCGCATCGAGGAGCTCGCGCACCGCTGCGAGTCGGAGGTCCTGGGGTTCGCGGACGGGGGTCCGCAGACCGCCGACAACATGTCGGCCAGCTGGCCGCTCGACCGGGCGATCCTCGCGCGCGGCCTGCGGATGCGCACGGTCTACCTCGACAGCATCGCCGGCAGCCCGCCGAGCGCGGCCTACGCGCGCAGGCTCATCGGCGCGGGGGCCGAGGTGCGGACGGTGGCCGCGCTGCCGCTGCGCATGGCGCTGTACGACCGGAGCACCGCGCTGGTGCCGGTCGATCCCGAGGACAGCGGCGCGGGCGCGATCCTGCTCCGGGGGACCGGGCTGCTCACCGCGCTGTACGCCCTTTTCGAGCAGGTGTGGGAGGGGGCCTCCCTGTTCGGCGGGGAACCCTGCCGCGACGCCGACGGGCTGCTGGCGCAGGAGCGCGAGGTGCTGCGGCTGCTCGCCCAGGGCCACACCGACGAGGCCGTCGCGCGCAGGCTCGGGGTCTCGGTGCGCACGGGACGCCGCATCACGGCGGGGGTGATGCGGCGGCTCGACGCGCGCAGCCGCTTCGAGGCCGGGGTGAAGGCCGTGGAGAGGGGCTGGCTGAAGGCCCTCTGACCGGTCCCGGCGCCGCCGCCCGGGGGGAGAGGCGGTCGTACCGGGTTGCGGTGTGCCGGGGCGAGGCGGGGCGGCGTCCGGGCGGGCGGGGGCTGGCAGCATGCTGCCGCCGCAGGGTCATGCACGGCGGCCGGGCACGATTCCGTCCGGTCTTCGTCAACAATCGCGGGGGATCCACGGAAATCGACATCAGGGACATAGTGGACATCATCACAACGGCCGATCAGACGGGGTGAGGCAGTCGAGCATGGACACGAGGAATGGGGACGTGAGTCCGATCGCGAGCCTGGCGGAACGGGTCGGCGAACACGCGGGCAAGGCGCCGTCGCGCATCGCGGTCGTGGACGTGGAGGGACCGGGCAGGGGCGACCCCGCCGGGCTCACCTACGCCGAGCTGGACGCCGCCGGGCGCGTCCGGGCCGCCTGGCTGAGCGGCCACTGCTCACCCGGGGACCGGGTGCTGCTCCTCTACTCGACCGGCACCGAGATGCTGAAGAGCCTGCTCGGCTGCCTGCGCGCGGGCGTGATCGCGGTGGTCGCGCCGGTGCCCGGCCCGGCCCGGCACCTGTCGAGCGCCACCGGCATGGCGCTGGACGCCGAGCCGCGCGTGGTCCTCACCGACGCCGCCGACCTCGTCGCGGTCTCGGACTGGGCGGCGCAGGACGGCCTGCCCCGGATGACACTGCTGATGACCGGCGGCCCGGGCGACCACAGGGCGCTGGTGGAGTCCGGGACCGTCCAGGCGGAGTTCGAGAACGGCGTCACGGAGTTCGGGGACGGCGTGGCGGGGCTCGGATCCGTCCCGCAGGATGCGGTCGCGCTCCAGTGGTACGTTCCACGGCCCGGCGCCGGGCCGGAGCGCGTCTCCTGCACCCATGCCGAGATGGCGCGCAGGCTCGACGACACGGCGAGGGCCATGGAGCTGACCGCGGGGGTTCGCTCCGGCGCCTGGCTGCCGATGTGGTCCGGGGGGACCGCCATGAGGCAGGTGCTGGCCACGCTCTACGCGGGCGGCACGGCGATCACGGTCTCGCCGGACGAGCCGATGCCGCCGCGCCACTGGCTGGAACTCATCGACCGGCATCGCGTCGAGGTGAGCGGGGCGCCCGCGCGTTTCTACGACGAGTGCGTGCGCGGCGTGCCCGACGAGTGGATCGACCGGCTCGACCTCTCGTGCTGGCGGCTGGCCCTGATCGAGGCGGGCCAGGCCGCCGAGGGCGCTCCTGCGCGGTTCGCCGCCCGGTTCGCGCGTGCCGGTTTCCGGCCCGGGGCGTTCGCGGTCGGCTACTCGCCCGCGCCGTGGGTGTCGCTGGTGTCGACGTCCCCGGCGCTCGTCCAGGCCGAGGTCCGGACGCTGGAGCACGGGGTGCTGAGGCCGCTGCGCTCCGGCACGCTCGGCGCCACCGGCCCCACCACGGGGTCTGCCGACGCCGACGCCGTGTCTCTCGTCGGCCTTGAGATCCCGCCGGGCCTGACGCTGGACGTCGTCGATCCGCGCACAGGGGAGACGCTCGCGGACCTGCGCGTCGGCGAGATCGAGATACCGAGCAGGGACGGACTCGGACGAGAGCGCACCGGCGACCTCGGCGTCCGCCACGCCGGGCGGGTCCACCTGGTCGGCCGGAGCCACGAGACCCTCTCCGCGTACGGCCGCACCCTGTATCCGGGGATCGTCGAACGCCGGGTGCGGGGCCTGCACCGCGCGTTCGAGGGCATGGCGGGCGGCGTCTTCACCGTCCCGGCGCCGCACGGACGGCTCGTCGTCGTGCACGAGTTCCGGCAGGGCGGCGACGAGGAGTTCTGCCTGCCCGCGCTCACCCGGACGATCCGGGACGCCCTCGCGCACCGCCTCGGAGCGCAGGCGGGCAACGTCGTGCTCCTGCGCGCGGGTGACGTGCCGCGCACGCTGGACGGCGGGGTCGACCGCGCTCTGCTGCGCGACCTGTTCATGGCCGACGCGCTGGCGCCGCTCCACGAGGAACTCGACCCGGAGGTCCGGCGGCGCTACCGCCGTGAGCTCCCGGCCCGGCCCGTCCGGCTGCACCGGTCCCGCGCCCGCCGGACCGCCAGATCCGTGAGGTAGCGGCGATATAGGCCAAATATTGGCGTCCCCGTGACAGTGGAGAAGTCCTGGGCCGGGGGCGGCCCGGGACCGCACTCCTGAAACGAAAGCGCACTCGGGAAAAAGGGGAAGCCGTGCCCGGAAAGCTCGCGCGAGGTGTGCTCGAGAGCATCGGCGACACGCCTCTCGTGGAGCTGGAGAGAATCCTCGCGGGATCGTCCCTGCGCGTGTTCGGGAAGATGGAGCGGTTCAACCCGGGCGGGAGCGTCAAGGACCGGACCGCGCTCGAGATGCTCCGCGACGGGATCCGCTCCGGTGAGCTCGAGCCGGGCCGGTCGGTCGTGGTGGAGTCCACGTCCGGCAACCTCGGCGTGGGGCTGGCGCAGGTCTGCCTCTACTACGGGCTGCGCCTGGTCTGCGTGGTGGACGCCCGGACGACGTCCCGCAACCTGGCGGCGCTGCGGGCGCTCGGCGCCGAGGTGGAGGTCGTGACCCGGCCCGACCCCGAGACCGGCGAGTTCCTGCCGGTGCGGCTGCGCCGCGTCCGGGAGCTGGCCGCGACGCTGCCGCACGCCTACTGGCCGAATCAGTACGCCAACCCGCTGAACCCGCGCGCCCACATCCGGACCATGGACGAGATCGGCCAGGCCCTGGACGGCCGGGTCGACTACCTCTTCTGCCCGGTCAGCACCTTCGGGACCCTGCGCGGCTGCGCCGACTACGTGCGCGAGCGCGGGCTGGCCACCAAGATCGTCGCGGTGGACGCCGTGGGCAGCGCCATCTTCGGCGACCCGCCCGCGCCCCGCCTCATCCCGGGGCACGGCGCCTCGGTCCGCCCGGCCCTGGCCGACACCGGCGCGGCCGACGAGGTCGTGCACGTGACCGACCTGGAGTGCGTGGCCGCCTGCCGCCGCCTGGTGCGCCGCGAGGCGGTGCTGGCCGGCGGGTCGTCCGGCGCGGCCGTCGCCGCCCTGGAGAAGCTCGCGGACGGCCTGCCCCGCGGCTCCCACTGCGTTCTGATCTTCCCGGACGGCGGCGACCGTTATCTCGACACCATCTATTCCGACGACTGGGTGTTCGAGCATTTCGGCGAGGTCTCGCATCTGTGGAAGGAACCCGGGGACGGCGCCGCGGAAAGGGCGGCGGGCGGCTCCGGGCCCGGCATCTGAATCCATTGAGTCCATCGAGTTGGCACATCCGTGAATCCGTGAATTCGGAAGGACGTCCCCATGGCCGAAGAGCAGACCGACGCGCGCCCGTACCGCGTCGTCCTCAACGACGAGGAGCAGTACTCGATCTGGTGGGCCGACCGCGACCTGCCCGCGGGCTGGCGCGCCGAGGGCACCGAGGGCACCCGTGAGGAGTGCCTGGAGCACATCGGCGCCGTCTGGACCGACATGCGCCCGCTGAGCCTGCGCCGCCGCATGGAGCAGGGGGCCGCGGGCTGACGTCCGGCCCTCCGCCCGTTCCCCTTTCCCCGCACGCCCCGTCCCTTCGGCGCCCGACCGCCGGGCGTCCGTTCCGTCCTGCCCGCTTTCCGCCTGCCCGCCTTCCGCCTGGGAGTCTCAATGTCCTTCGTGCCGGGCCCGCCCGGGGAGACCGCCACCGTTCCCGCCCTCATCGCCCGCAGGGCGGCCGAGTCGCCCGGCGCGGTCGCCGTCGTGGACGGGGCGGGCGAGCTGACCTACGCCGAGCTCGACGCGCGGGCCGACGGGCTCGCGCACCGCCTGCGCGGGCTTGGGGCGGGACGGGGCGCGCGGGTGGGCGTGTGCCTGCCCCGCGGCGCCGATCTGGTCGTCGCGCTGCTCGGCGTGTGGCGGTCGGGGGCGGCGTACGTGCCCCTCGACCCCGGCCATCCGCGGAGCAGGCTCGCGTGGATGATCCGCGACACCGGCGCCGACCTGGTGCTCACCGACGCCACCGGGGGCGCGGGTGCGGAGGCCGCACGGGAGGCGGGCGCCCGCGCTGTCGTCATGAGCGATGCCGAGGCGGCCGTCCCGGACGGGGCGACGCTCGAGCCGGTGACCGGGCCCGACATCGCGTATGTGCTCTACACGTCCGGTTCGACCGGCGAGCCCAAGGGCGTGGTGATCGACCATGCCGGGTTCGCGGGCGCGGTCGGCTGGCTGGCGCGCGCGCACGCGTTCTCGCCCGGCGACCGCCTCCTGCACAAGACGGCCATGACGTTCGACGCCGCCCAGCTCGAGGTGTTCGCGCCGCTGGTCGGCGGGGGAACGCTGGTGGCGGCGCCGGACGGGGCCGAGCGCGACCCGGCCGCGCTGCTTCGCGCGATCGCCGCGCACCGGATCACGATCGTCCAGCTGGTGCCGTCCCTGCTGCGCGCGCTGGTGGACGAGCCGGGCTGGGACGGCTGTGCGGACCTCCGGCTTGTCCTGTCGGGCGGCGAGCAGTTGCACGCGGAGCTGGCCCGGCGGCTGCGCGACCGGGTGCCGGTCGAGGTCGTCAACACCTACGGGCCGAGCGAATGTTCGGTGGACGTGACCGCACACCGCTTCGACCCGGCCCAGGTGTCGGGGCCGGTCGCGATCGGCAGGCCCATGCCGGGCATGAGAGTGATCGTGCTGGACGGGGCGGGCCGTCCGGTGCCGCCGGGCGCGCGCGGTGAGCTGCACATCGGCGGGATCGGCGTGGGCCCCGGCTATCTGAACCGTCCGGACCTGACCGCCGAGCGGTACGTGCCCGACCCGTTCGGCCCGCCGGGCTCGCGGCTGTTCCGCACCGGCGACCAGGTCTTCTGGCGCGACGACGGCACGCTGGAGTTCGTCGGCCGCCTCGACCACCAGGTCAAGGTGAACGGCGTCCGCATCGAACCCGGCGAGGTGGAGGCGGCGCTGACGGCCCATCCCCGGGTCGCGCAGGCCGTGGTCGCCCCGTACGAGACCGAGGGGCTCGGCCTCCGCCTGGCCGCCTACGTCCGCCTGACCGCCGACGCCGACTTCGGCCCCGCTGAGCTCGCCGGCGACCTGCGCGACTTCCTCGGCGAACGGCTGCCGGGCACGCACGTTCCGTCGGCGTTCGTCGAGATCGAGTCCTTCCCGCTCAACTCCAGCGGCAAGGTCGACCGCGCGGCGCTGCCCGACCCGGCGAAGGCGGGCGACCTGCCCTGGGCGCCCGACTCGCCGCCACGGACACCGGAGGAACGGCTGGTCGCCGACCTCTGGGAGGAGCTGCTCAAGGTCGAGGGCGTGCGCGCCCGGGATGACTTCTTCCGGCTCGGCGGCACGTCGCTCCAGCTCACCCGGCTGGCCAACCGGCTGCGGACGGCCTCGGGCCGGGACATCCACCTGCCCGGGCTGCTGGCCGCCGCGACCGTCGAGGAGCAGGCCCGCCTGATCGCCCCGCCCTCCGGCGAGAACCCCGAAGAGTCCGGCGACGGGGACGTCGGCGTGGTGCGCGTGCCCGGGGAGAACGGGTTTCCCCTGTCGTTCGGCCAGCGCCGCCTGTGGGTGCTGGACCGGATGAGTCCCGGCGGCTCCGAATGGGTGTCGCCGCTCCTCGTCCGCGTCCCCGACGGGATCCCGGCAGACGCGGTGCGCCGGGCGCTGGACGCGCTGGTGGCCCGGCACGAGACGCTGCGCACCCGGTACGACGTGGTGGACGGTGAGCCCGTCCAGCTCATCGACCCTCCGGGCCCCGCCGAGTTCCGCACGGTGGAGGTCGCGCGCGGGGGTCTCGCGGCCCTGCTCGACGAGGAGTTCGGCCGGGGCTTCGACCTGCGGGACGGCCCGGTCATGCGCGCCGCGCTCGCCGTCCTCCCCGGCGAGCGGGTCCTGGTCGTGACGATGCACCACATCTGCTGCGACGGGTGGTCGGCCGCCATCCTGGAGCGCGAGTTGCGGGTGCTGCTCGGCGAGGGGCCGGGCGTCCTGCCGGAGCTGCCGGTGCGGTACGCCGACCACGCCGTCTGGCAGCGCGGACGGCTGACCGAGGACGCGATCGAGGCCGAGCTCGGCCACTGGCGCCGCGTCCTCGCCGGGTCGTCCCCGCTGTCGCCGCGCCCCGACCGCGCCCGGCCGCCCGTGCGGGACCCGCGCGGCGCCCTCGTGCCGTTCACCGTTCCCCGGGCCGTCGTCGAGGAACTCACCCGCGTCGGACGGCGGAACGACGCGACCCCGTTCATGACGCTGCTCACCGCGTTCGGCGTGCTGCTGGCCCGCCACACCGGCGAGTGGGACGTGCCGGTCGGGACGCCGGTCGCCGGACGGCACCGTCCCGAGGTCGAGGGCGTCGTCGGGTTCTTCCTGAACAGCCTGGTCGTGCGCTGCGCCCTCGGCCCGGAGGCGACCTTCGAGGAGGCGCTGCGACGCGTCCGGGACGCCTGCCGCGACGCCTTCGCCCACCAGGAGCTGCCGTTCGAGCGGCTCGTGGAGGACCTGGCCCCCGACCGCGACCTGTCCCGCACCCCGCTCTACCAGGCGGCCTTCGACCTGCACGACGACGAGCTCACCGCCTCGGCCGGCGGGGACGACCTGGAGGCCTACGTCCGGGCCTGGCGCGTCGCCAAGACCGACCTGACGCTGTTCATGCGCCGCGAGCCCGACGGGACGATGGCCGGGGGCCTGGAGTACGCCACGGCCCTGTACGAGCCGTCGACCGTCGAGCGGATGGCCGGTCGCTTCGGCCTGCTCCTGGAGGCCGTCGCGGCCCGGCCCGACACCCCGGTGGGCGCGCTCGGGCTCCTCCCCGGCGACGAGCTGGAGCGGCTGCTGGCGTGGGGTGAGGGAGTCCCCGTCTCGGAGTCGCCGCTGCCCGGGGCGACGAGGACGGTTCCCGAGGCGGTCGAGGCGCGGGCCGCCGAGTCGCCCGGGACGGTCGCCGTGGCCATGGACGACGGCTCGCTCACCTTCGGGGAGTTGGAGGCCCGCGCCAATCGCCTGGCCTGGTACCTGGCCGGACGGGGTGTGGGCCCGGAGTCGGTGGTGGGGGTGCTGCTGGGTCGGGGTGTCGAGCTGGTGGTGTCGTTGCTGGCGGTGTGGAAGGCGGGGGCGGCGTTCGTGCCGTTGGAGCCGTCCGCTCCGGCTGAGCGGACCGCCGCGATGCTGGCGGACGCCGGTGCCTCGCTGACGCTGACCGAGGCGGTCCTGAACGAGGACTCGGACGAGATCGCTCGCATGCCGGTCGTCCGGCCGGACCGGACCACCGACCCGGACCAGATCGCCTACGTCATCTTCACCTCGGGTTCGACGGGCCGTCCGAAGGGCGTGGCGGTGACGCATCGGGGTCTGGCGAACCATGTGGGCTGGGCTGCTGGCGAGTTGGTGGGTGATTCTGAGGGTGGTGCGCCGGTGTTCTCGTCGGTGGCGTTCGACCTTCAGGTGCCGAACTTGTGGGCTCCGCTGGTGGCGGGTCGTCCGGCGTATCTGTTCCCGCAGGACGGTGACCTCGCCGACCTCGGGAAGTGGCTCGCGGCGTCCGGCCCGTTCGCGTTCATCAAACTCACGCCGTCTCACCTGGAGATCCTCGCCGGTAAGCTCCCGGCGGACGAGCTGCGCGGGCTGGCCGAGAACTTCGTCATCGCGGGTGAGGCGCTGCCGTCGGCACTGGCCGTACCGCTGGCGAGGGTGAACGCGCGGGGACGCCTCCTGAACGAGTACGGGCCGACGGAGGCGTCGGTGGGGACGTGTGTGTTCCCGGTCGTGGGTGCTGTGGCCGGTGAGGTGGTGCCGATCGGCCGTCCGCTGCCGGGGATGACCATGCGCGTCCTGGACGCCGACATGCGCCTCGTCCCCGTGGGAATGGCGGGCGAACTGTTCGTGGGCGGCGTCGGTGTCGCGCGCGGTTATGTGGGTCGTCCCGAGTTGACCGCTGACCGGTTCGTGCCTGATCCGTTCGGTCCGGCCGGTTCGCGTTTGTATCGCACCGGCGATCTGGTGCGCGTGCTCCCCGATGGTTCCGTGGAGTTCCTGGGACGCCTGGACGACCAGGTGAAGATCCGCGGGTACCGGATCGAGCCGGGCGAGGTCCGGACGGTCGTCGCCGCGCACCCGGCGGTGGCCGACGCCGTGGTCGTCGCCCACGACGAAAGGCTCGTCGCCTACGTCGTCCCCGCCGGAGACGTGTCCGGCCTGCGTGAGCACTGCGCGGCGGCGCTGCCGGAGCACATGGTTCCGGCGGTGTTCGTGGAGCTGGCGGCGATCCCGCTGAACGCCAACGGCAAGGTCGACCGCCACGCCCTCCCCGACCCCGGTTCCGGAGCGGGCGAGGACGAGATCGTCGAGCCCCGCACCATCGTCGAGGAACGCATCGCCGAGATCTGGGCCGAGCTCCTCGGCGCCACCGTGAGCGTGCACGCCAACTTCTTCCAGGCCGGCGGGAACTCGATCGTCGCCATCCGGCTGATCGCCGAGATCCAAGAGGCCTTCGACATCGATCTGCAGGTCCGGACCGTCTTCGAGAACCCGACCATCGCGGCGCTGGCACTGGACGTGGAGGCCCGCGTCCGCGCGGAGGTCGCGAGCCTCTCGGACGCCGACCTGCTCGCCGACCCGCTTCCCCTGGAGGGGCAGGACAGATGAGCATCGACGAGAACGCGCCCGACGCCGGAGCGCTCCGCGACGAGCTGATCCGGCGCCGCCTCCGGGGCGCCGGACGCGGCCGGTCCGGGCGCCGGGCCGCGGCGATCGGCCGCGCCGACCGCACCGGCCCCCTGCCGCTGTCGTACGGGCAGCAGCAGATGTGGTTCCTGCACCGGCTGGACCCGGACAGCGCCGAGTACGCCGTCCCGCTGGTGCTGCGGATGCGCGGGCGGGTCGAGCGGGAGCCGCTGGAGCGCGCGTGGCGCGAGATGATCGTCCGGCACGAGATCCTGCGGACCCGCTACGCGATGGCGGGCGCGGCCCCCGTCCAGGTCATCGACGAGCCCCGCGACGTCCCGCCGCTGGACGACGCCGACCTGACCGGCCACCCCGCCGCCGAACGCGAGGCCCTCGCCGACCGGCTCGTCACGAGCGAGACCGGGAAGCCGTTCGATCTCGAACACCGCTGGCCGGTGCGCGGCACGCTCGTGCGCCTCGCGGACGACGACCACGTGCTCGTCGTCGTGTTCCACCACATCGCCTGCGACGCCTGGTCGTGCCAGGTCTTCGGCACCGAGCTGGCCGCGCTCTACCGCGCCTTCGCCTCGGACGAGCCCACGCGGCCGTCCGGAACGTCGGCCGAGCTGCCGGAGCCGTCCGTCCAGTACGCCGACTTCGCGGCCTGGCAGCGCCGGGAACTGGCCGGTGACGCACTGGAAGGCCAGCTCGCCTACTGGCGGGACCGTCTCGCCGGGCTCGCGCCCCTCGACCTCCCCACCGACCGGCCGCGGCCCGCCGTCCGCGAGCACGCGGGTGCCGAGCTGTCGTTCGACGTCCCCGAAGCGCTGGGGGAGCGCGTGCGGGAACTGGCGGCGCGCCACCGGACGACGCCGTTCGTGGTGTTCCTGACCGCCTTCCAGGTGCTGCTGGCCCGTTACACCGGGCGGCAGGACGTCCCCGTGGGAACCGTGGTGTCCGGCAGGACCCGGCCCGAACTCCAGCGCCTCATCGGCTACGGCATCAACACCCTGGTCATGCGGGCGTCCTGGGAGGGCGACCCGTCGTTCGCGGACCTGCTCGACCGCGGCCGGGACATGGTGCTGGACGCCCACGACCACCAGGCCGTGCCGTTCGCCCGCCTGGTGGACGAGCTCCAGCCCGAGCGCGACATGTCGCGGACCCCGCTCTACCAGGCCGCCTTCACCATGCACGGCGAGCGCAACCAGGGCGTCGAGATGCCGGGCGTGCGGGTGGAGGAGTTCGGCTCGGGCTCCGGCCCGGCCAAGTGCGACCTCGAACTCCAGGTCATGGAGGGATCCGGCGGCGCGTTCTCCGCGCGGCTCCGCTACGCCACGTCGCTGTTCGACGCGGCCACGGTCGAGCGGACCGCCCGGCACCTGCGCTCCCTGCTGGAGGCGGCGCTCGACGACCCCGCGACGCCCGCGTCCCGCCTGGAGATCCTGGACGACGCCGAACGGGCGCTCGTCCTCGCCGGACCCGCGGCCCGGCCGCCCGTCACCCGCTGCGCGCACGAGCTGTTCGAGGAGCGCGCCGCCGAGACCCCGGACGCGACCGCCGTCGTCGCAGGCGGCGAGAAACTGACGTACGCGCAGGTCAACGAGCGTGCCAACCGGCTCGCCCACCACCTGCGCTCGCACGGCGTCGGCCCCGAGTCGCTGGTCGGGGTCTGCCTCGAACGCGGCCCGGACCTCATCCCCACCCTGCTCGGCGTCCTGAAGTCGGGCGCGGCCTACGTCCCGCTCGACCCGGTCAACCCTCCGGAACGGCTCGCGGGTGTGGCGGCCGACGCGGGCGTGCGGGTGATCGTGACCCGGCCCGAACTGCTGGAGCTGGCCGGGAAGGTCCACGACGGCACCACCGTCGTGGTCGGACGGGACGACGCGGACGCGCCAGCTACGAACCCGCCGAACCGCTCGGTCCCCGGCAACGCGATCTACGTGATCTACACCTCCGGCTCCACTGGGCGGCCGAAGGGCGTGACGCTCACGCACGCCAACGTCGTGCGGCTGATGACCACCGCCCACGAGCGGTACGGGTTCGGCGCGGCGGACGTCTGGTCGCTGTTCCACTCCTACGCCTTCGACGTGTCGGTCTTCGAGATGTGGGGCGCGCTGATGTCCGGCGGGACGCTCGTCGTGGTGCCCCGCGACGTCACCCGCTCACCGGACGACTTCCTCGACCTGCTCGCCGACAACGGCGTGACGATCCTGAGCCAGACGCCGACGGCGTTCCGCGGGCTCGTCGCGGCGGCCTCCGACGGGGACGGGCGGATCGACCGGCTCGCCCTGCGCGCCGTCGTGTTCGCGGGCGAGCGGCTGGAGACCGCGGAGCTCCGCCCGTGGGCCGACCGGCTCGGCCTGGACGTCCCGGCCCTGGTCAACATGTACGGGATCACCGAGACGACCGTCCACTCGACCTACCACCGGCTCACCGGGGACGACCTCGGCCCCGCGTCCGGCAACCGGGTCGGGGAACCGCTCGCCGACCTCGCGATCCGCCTCCTCGGCCCGCACGGCGACCCGGTGCCGGTCGGCGTCCCGGGGGAGATCCACGTGGCCGGGCCCGGCGTCGCCCGCGGCTACCTGAACCGGCCGGGCCTGACCGCCGAACGGTTCGTGCCCGACCCGTTCGGCCCGCCCGGCTCGCGGATGTACCGCAGCGGCGACAGCGCCCGGCGCACCGCGGACGGCGGCCTGGAGTTCCTCGGCCGCCTGGACGACCAGGTGAAGGTGCGCGGCCACCGCGTCGAGCCGGGCGAGATCGAGGCCGCGCTGTCCGGGCATCCCGGGGTGCGTCAGGCCGTCGTCGTGGTCCGCGACGAGCGGCTCGTCGGCTACCTCGTCCCCGCCGAGGACGGACAGGTCCCCGGTGCGGGCGAGCTGCGCGAACTGCTGGCCCGCACGCTGCCCGACCACATGATCCCCGCGGTGTACGTGCCGCTGGCGGCGATCCCGCTCACGCCCAACGGCAAGCTCGACCGGCGCGCCCTGCCCGAGCCGGACGGATCGGCGGTCCGCGAGCTCGGGGCGCACGTCCCGCCGCGCACGCCCGGCGAGGCCCAGGTGGCGGCCGTGCTGGCGGAGGTCCTCGGTGTCGGGCGCGTCGGCGTCCTGGACGGGTTCTTCGAACTGGGCGGCGACTCGATCAGCGCGGTCGCGCTCGTCGGCGAGCTGCGCGCACGCGGCCTGGACGTCTCGGTCCGGGACGTCTTCGCGCACCGCACGGTCGCCGCGCTCGCGGAGCTGGCCGCCTCCCGCCCCGCGCTCCCGGACCGGGGCGGAGCGCTCGTCCGGCCGTTCGAGATGATCCCCGAGCGCGACCGGGCCGCGCTGCCGGACGGCGTCACCGACGCCTACCCGCTGTCGCAGAACCAGATCGGCATGCTCGTCGAGATGCTGGCCGAGGACGGCCGCAACGCCTACCACAACGTCACCCTCTTCCGGATCAACGACGGCGCTCCCTTCGACGCGGACGCCTTCCTCGCGGCGGGCCGGATCGTCGTCGCGCGCCACGAGGCGCTGCGCACGTCCATCCACCTCACCGGCTACTCGGTGCCGCTGCAGCTCGTGCACGCCACCGCCGAGATGCCGATGGGCGTCCACGACCTCACCGCGCTCCCCGAGGAGGAGACGCGGGCGGCCCTGGCGGAGTTCTCCGCCCGCGAGCGGGCGGCGCTGTTCGACCTCGGGACACCCTCGCTGATGCGCTTCCACGCGCACCTGACCGGCGACGGCGGGTTCTGGATGGCGGTGACCGAGTGCCACCCGATCCTCGAGGGCTGGAGCCACCACTCCCTGCTCATGGAGTTGCTGGACTGCTACCGGGCCATCCGGGACGGCCGGGAGCCCGCGCCCCACGACCCGCCCGCGGTCCGCTTCGCCGACTTCATCGCCGCCGAGCGCGCGTCCCTGGAGTCGGGCGAGGACCGCGACTACTGGGACGGCGTGGTCGAGGGGTACGCCGCGTTCACCCTCCCCGCCGCCTGGTCCGGTGAGCGGCCCCCACCCGAGGGCCCGGACCCCAAGCCGAGCGAGAAGCACCTGGTCGGCATCCCGTGGCACGACCTCGAGGACGGCCTCCGCGCGCTCGCCACCAGCGCCGGAACGTCGCTGAAGAGCGTGCTCGTCGCCGCCTACACCAAGGTCATGGGCCAGCTCACCGAGGAGCCCGCCTTCCACGTCGGGCTGGTCTGCGACGCCCGGCCCGAGGTGCTCGGCGCGGACCGCGTCTACGGCATGTACCTCAACACCCTGCCGTTCGCCGTGGACCGCGGCGCCCGGACGTGGCGGGAGCTCGTCCGCCGCACGTTCGAGCGCGAGGTCGAGCTCTGGCCGCACCGCCGCTTCCCGTTCCCCGAGATCCGGCGGCGGGCCGGAGGACGGCGGCGGCTGATCGACGTCTACTTCAACTACCAGGACTTCCACCAGGTCGACACGGCCCTCGTCGACGACCGGGAGGGCAGCGACGACGCGCCGACCGAGTTCCCGCTCACCATCTCCTCGCGGGTCGGCCACGTCATCCTCACCGCCGACTCGCACCACCTCACGCTCGAGGACACCGACCGGCTCGGCGCGATGTTCCGCGCCGTCCTGGAGGCGATGGCCGCCGCCCCGGACGGCGACGCCGAGCGCACCCTGCTGCCGCCCGGCGAGCGCGACCGGATCCTGGACGGCCTGGCCGCCGGGCCGGACGTCCCGGAGGCGACCGACGCCTGCTCGATGATCGAGGAGCAGGCGGCCCGCACCCCCGAGGCGGTCGCGGTCACCCGCGCGGCGGGGACGGCCGGCGATGCGCCGGTCACCTATGCCGAGTTGTGGGAGCGGAGCGGACGGATCGCGGGTCGGCTGCGCGACCTCGGCGCGGGCCCC
This sequence comes from Actinomadura oligospora ATCC 43269, assembly GCF_000518265.1. GTDB lineage: Bacteria > Actinomycetota > Actinomycetes > Streptosporangiales > Streptosporangiaceae > Spirillospora > Spirillospora oligospora. The sequence continues at coordinate 176,731 of NZ_JADG01000003.1, forward strand.
GAGACCGTGGTCGGCGTGCTGCTCGGACGCGGCGCGGACCTGATGGCGACCCTGCTGGGAGTGTGGCGGGCGGGCGCGGCGTACGTGCCGATGGACCCGTCCGACCCGGCGGAAAGGCTCGCCCACGTCCTGGCCGACGCGGGCGCTCCGGTCGTGGTGACCGAGCACGCGTACGCCGGACTGCTCGACGGCCGCTTCGGCGGCGTCCGCCTGCTGGTCTCCGACCTGATGGCGTCCGAGGAGGTCGTGTCGGAGCCGGTTCACCGGGATCCGGACTCGACCGCCTACGTGATCTACACGTCCGGGTCGACCGGTCGTCCGAAGGGCGTGCGGGTCACCCACCGGGGCCTGGCCGGATACCTGTCCTGGGCGGCCTCGGAGTACATCGGCCGCGACGGCGGGCCTGGCGCGGGTGTGGCGGGTGGTGCGCCGTTGTTCTCTTCGGTCGCCTTCGACCTGTCGGTCACGACGCTGTTCGCGCCGCTGGTCGCCGGACGGCCCGTCCACATGTTCCCGCAGGACGGCGACCTCGCCGACCTGGGCGGATGGCTTGTCGCGACCGGCCCGTTCGACTTCGTCAAGCTGACCCCGTCCCACCTGGGGATGCTCGACCACCAGCTCGACGGGGACCGGGCCGCCGGGCTCGCCGGGACGCTGGTGGTGGGCGGGGAGGCGCTGCGCGGCCCGGTCGCCGCGCGGTGGTCGGGGCTGCTCGGCGGCGGCCGGGTGGTGAACGAGTACGGCCCGACCGAGATCACCGTCGCCGACGCCGCGTTCACCGTGACCGAGCCGTGCCCGGAGAGCGTGGTGCCCGTCGGGCGCCCGATCCCGGGCACCACCCTGTGCGTCCTGGACGACCTGATGGAGCCCGTCCCGTTCGGCGTCGCCGGTGAGCTGTACGTGGGCGGCGTCGGCGTCGCGCGCGGTTATTCGGGCGATCCGGCGATGACGGCGGAGCGTTTCGTGCCGGACCCGTTCGGGCCGGCCGGGGCGCGCCTGTACGCCACCGGCGACCTCGCGCGGCTGCGTCCGGACGGGAACGCCGAGGTGCTCGGCCGCCGCGACGGCCAGGTGAAGATCCGCGGCCACCGGGTCGAGCCGGGGGAGGTCGCGGCCGTGCTGCGCGAGGCCCCGGGCGTCCGGGACGCGGCGGTCGTCGCCGGGCGGGACGCGTCAGGCGGGCTCCGGCTCGTCGCCTACGTCGTCACCGACCAGGAGGAGCCGGGCGGAGAGCCGCTGGGCCGGGAGGAGGCGGACCGGCTGGCCGTGCACTGCGAGGCCCGGCTTCCCGACCCGATGGTGCCGCGCACGTTCGTGAGGCTCGACCGCGTCCCGCTGACCAGGGCGGGCAAGCTCGACGAGCGCGCCCTGCCCGTCCCCACCGGCGAGGCCGCGGGCGTCGGACGTTCCCATGTCGCGCCGCGCACCCCGCTGGAGGAGCGGGTCGCCGCGCTGTGGGGCGAGGTCCTGGACGTCGGCCGCGTCGGCGTCGAGGACCCGTTCTTCGAGCTGGGCGGCGACTCCATCCGGGCCGTCGTGCTCGCGGCGGCGCTGCGCGCCGACGGGTTCGAGGTCGGCGTCCGGGACGTCATGGAGCACCGGACGGTCGCGGGCCTGTGCGCCCGGCTCGCCGAGCGGTCGGCCGACGGCACGTCCGCCCAGGCGGCGATGCCGTTCGCCCCGGTCGCTCCGTTCGCCCTGATCTCCGAGACCGACCGCGCCCGGCTGCCGCACGGCGTCGTCGACGCCTACCCGCTGTCGCAGAACCAGGCCGGGATGCTCGTCGAGATGCTCGCGGACGACACCCGCAACAGCTACGTGGACGTCACGTCCTTCCGGATCCGCAGCGGCCGTCCGTTCTCCCCGGAGGCGTTCCAGGACGCCCTGGACACCGTCGTGGAGCGGCACGAGGTGCTGCGCTCGTCCATGGACCTGGACGGCCTCTCGGTGCCGATGCAACTGGTCCACGACAGCGCCGACATCCCCTGCGACGTTCGCGACCTGCGCGGGTTGGTCGAGGAGGAGCAACGGGCCGCCCTCGCCGCCTTCGTCGCCGCGGAGCGGTCGCGCGGGTTCGGCGACGACGTCGGCGGGCCGCTGCTGCGCGTCTTCGTCCACCTGCACGACGACGACACCTGGCGCTGCACGTTCGTCAAGAGCCACGCCCTCCTGGACGGATGGAGCTACCACCTGCTCCTCGGCGAGCTGGTCGACGCCTACGAGCGCACGCTCGCCGGACGGCCCGGCGAACCGTCCGGTGAACGGCCCGCCGTGCGGTTCGCCGACGCCGTCGCCGCCGAGCTCGCCGCGCTGGACTCGGCGGAGGACCGCGCCTACTGGAAGCAGATCGTCGGCGGACGCGGCGCGCTCACCCTGCCCGGCGGCTGGCGCGGCGACGACGCCCTCCCGCCGGTCGACATCCGCTCCGGCCTGTCGTTCCGCGACCTGGAGCCGACACTGCGCGCCCGCGCGGCCGAGGCCGGGGTCTCGCTCAAGAGCGTCCTGCTCGCCGCGCACCTGGCCGTGCTGAGCCGGATCACGCCCGAGCCGGAGTTCCACACCGGGCTCGTCACGCACGTCAGGCCGGAGGCCCCGGGCGCCGATCGCGTGCTCGGCATGCTGCTCAACACGCTGCCGTTCCCGATGGACCGGACCGCCCGCACGTGGCGGGAGCTGGCCGGACAGGTCTTCGACCGCGAGGTCGAGCTGTGGCCGCACCGGCACTTCCCGCTCCCCGCGATCCAGCGGGAGCGGGGCGGCGGCCGTGTCGCCGACGTCTTCTTCAGCTACATGGACTTCGACAACGTCGGGTCGGACCTGGCCGAGGACGAGGGCAACGGCATCAACGCCAGCGCGACCGAGTTCCCGCTCGGCGTCACCGTGCTGGGCGGCATCCTCACCCTGCGCACCGACTCCCACACCATGACCCAGGAGAACGCCGACCGGCTGGCGGCCATGTACCGCGCCGCGCTGGAGGCGATCGCCGACGACCTCGACGGGAACCCGCACGCCGTCCCGCTGCCGGAGGACGAGCTGGAGCGGCTGCTGTCGTGGGGCGCGGGGGCTCTCGTTCCGGAGGCGACCACGCCGGAGCGTTCGCGGTCGGTGCCGGAGCTGGTCGAGGCTCAGGCCGCGGTGTCCCCCGGCGCGGTCGCGCTGGTCGCCGGGGGAGCCCCGGTCACCTTCGGGGAGCTGGACGCCCGCGCCAACCGCCTCGCCAGGCACCTCATCGGACGAGGCGTGGGCCCGGAGTCGGTGGTCGGCGTCCTGCTGGGCCGGAGTGCCGACCTGGTGGTCTCCCTGCTGGCGGTGTGGAAGGCGGGGGCGGCGTTCGTGCCGCTGGAGCCCTCCGCTCCGGCGGAGCGGACCGCGTCGATGCTGGCGGACGCCGGCGCCTGCCTGCTGCTGGACGAGGCGTTCCTGAACGAGGAGGCCGAGCACGTCCGGTCCATGGCGTCCAGCAAGCCCGAACGCACTCCGGACCCGGACCGCGCCGCCTACGTGATCTTCACGTCCGGTTCGACGGGGCGTCCGAAGGGCGTGCAGGTGACGCATCGCGGTCTGGCGAACCATGTGGGCTGGGCTGCCGGGGAGTTGATCGGTGAGGCCGACGGGGGCGCGCCGGTGTTCTCGTCGGCGGCGTTCGACCTTCAGGTGCCGAATCTGTGGGCTCCGCTGGTGGCCGGCCGTCCGGCGTATCTGTTCCCGCAGGACGGCGATCTCGCCGACCTCGGGAAGTGGCTCGCGGCGTCCGGCCCGTTCGCGTTCGTCAAGCTGACCCCGTCCCACCTGGAGATGCTCGTCCACCAGATCGACGGTGACCAGGCCCGGAGCCTCACCGCGACGCTCGTCGTCGCTGGCGAGGCGTTCGAGCGGCGGACGCTGGAGGCGTGGCGGGAACTGGCGCCCACCACCCGGATCATCAACGAGTACGGGCCGACGGAGGCGTCGGTGGGGACGTGCGTGTTCCCGGTCGTGGGTGATGTGGCCGGTGAGGTGGTGCCGATCGGCCGTCCGCTGCCCGGGATGACCATGCGCGTCCTGGACGCCGACATGCGTCTGGTCCCCATCGGTGTCACCGGTGAGCTGTTCGTTGGCGGAGTTGGCGTCGCGCGCGGTTACGTAGGCCGTCCTGAGCTGACGGCTGACCGGTTCGTGCCGGATCCCTTCGGCCCGGCCGGATCACGCCTCTACCGCACCGGCGACCTCGTGCGCGTGCTGCCCGATGGTTCCGTCGAGTTCCTGGGACGCCTGGACGACCAGGTGAAGATCCGCGGTTACCGGATCGAGCCCGGCGAGATCCAGGCCCGGATCGCCACCCATCCGGGTGTGGCCGAGGCGGTGGTGATCGCCCGTGACGAGCGCCTGATCGCCTACGTCGTCCCTGCGGGAGACGTGTCCGGCCTGCGTGAGCACTGTGCGGCGGCGTTGCCGGAGCACATGGTTCCGGCGGTGTTCGTGGAGTTGGCGGCAATCCCGCTGAATGCCAACGGCAAGGTCGACCGCCGCGCCCTCCCCGACCCGGGGGAGACGCAGGAGGACGAAGGCTTCCTCGCCCCGCGCACCCCCGCCGAGGAACGCGTCGCGGCGGTCTTCGGCGAGGCGCTCGGCCGCGCCCGCGTCGGCGCGCACGACGCCTTCTTCGAGATCGGCGGGGACTCGATCAGCGCCATCGTCGTGGTCGGCACCCTGCGCGACGAGGGCTACGACGTCTCCGTCCGCGACCTCTTCGCGGCCCCCACCGTCGCCGGGCTGGCCGAGGCCGCGACGGGACGCGACGCCCTCGCCGAAGCCCGGCGTGCCGTCGAGCCGTTCGAACTCCTCACACCCGCCGACCGGGCCGCGCTGCCCGCCGGGGTCGCCGACGCCTATCCGATGTCGCAGGCCCAGATCGGCATGCTCGTGGAGATGATGGGCGGCGAGGGCCACTACCTGAGCTTCGCCGCCTACAGGATCCCCGACCCGCGGCCCTTCGACGAGAACGCGCTGCGCGCCGCCGCCCAGACCGTCGTCCGGCGGCACGACGTGCTGCGCTCCTCCCTCGACCTCGGCTCGTACTCGGTCCCGATGCAGGTCGTCCACGAGACCGTCGAGGTCCCGGTGAGCGCCCGCGACCTGCGGGACCTGCCCGAGGGCGAGCGCGAGCCCGCGCTCATGGACCTGCTCGCGGCGGCGCGGGACGAGCCGTTCGACCTGGCCGTGGCGCCGCTGCTGCGCCTGGCCGCGTTCGTGGCCGACGACGACGGCTGGTGGCTGGCCGTCGCCCGCCCGCACGCCGTCACCGAGGGCTGGAGCCACAACTCGCTGCTCGCGGAGCTGCTGGACTGCTACCGCCGCACCAGGGACGGCCTCGAACCCGCGCCCTACGAGGCGCCACCCGTGCGCTTCGCGGACTTCATCGCCGCCGAGCTGGCCTCACTCGACTCCGAGGAGGACCGCGCCTACTGGCGGGAGGTCGTCGACGGCCACGCGCCGGTCACCCTGCCCGAGGGCTGGGGCGAGGCCGGGACCGGGCCGGGCGAGCCCTACGACGTCCGGGTGGAGCTGGGAGATCTCGAGGGGCCCCTCAACGTCCTCGCCGCGCGGGCCCGCGTCTCGATGAAGAGCGTCCTGCTCGCCGCGCACGTGAAGGTGATGAGCGGGCTGACCGACGCCGCCGCGTTCCACGTCGGGCTGATCTGCGACGCCCGCCCCGAGATCCTCGGCGCCGACCGGGTGTACGGGATGCACCTCAACACGGTGCCGTTCGGCATGAGGCGCACCGCCCGCACCTGGCTCGACCTCGTCCGGCAGGTCTTCGACCGCGAGGCCGGGCTGTGGCCGCACCGCCGCCACCCGATGCCCGCGATCCAGCGGGAGTGGGGCGGCGGACGCCTGGTCGAGGTGGTCTTCAACTACTTCGACTTCGGCCGGGCGAACGCGTCCGGGGAGGGCGGCGGCGCCGACCTGCGGCTCGGTGACTCGCGCACCGAGTTCGGGCTGACCGTGCACTGCCGTCCGGACCGGCTCAGCCTCAGCACCGACACGAGCGTGCTCACCCGCGCCAACGGCGAGCGGCTGGCCGGGATGTACCGGGCCGTCCTGGCGGCGATGGCCGCCGACGCCGACGGGGACGCCCGCGCCGCCTGCCTGGAGCCGGGGGAGCGGTCCCTGCTGCTCACCGAGCTGACCGCGACCGCCGCCGAACCCGAGACGATCCGCGTCCGGACCGAGTTCGAGCGGCACGCCGCCGAGACCCCGGACGCCGTCGCCGTCGTCGCGGACGGCGAGGCGCTCACCTACGCCGAGCTGAACGCGCGCGCCGACCGGCTCGCGCACCGGCTCCGGGCGCTGGACGTCGGCCCGGAGACGCTGGTCGGCATCTGCGCGGGCCGGTCGCCGGAGCTGATCCTCGGCGTGCTCGCGGTCTTCAAGGCGGGCGGCGCCTACCTGCCGCTCGACCCGGAGTCACCGCCCGAGCGGCTCGCCCACATCGCGGCGGACGCGGGCCTGGACACCGTCCTCACCTGCCGTGACCTCCTGGAGGTCGCACCCACCGACGGGCGCGCCACGATCCTGCTGGACGACCCCGACCAGTGGCCGGAGCCGTCCGCGAACGCCCTCCCCGCGGCCGATCCCGACCAGGATCACGACCACCTGGCGTACGTCATCTACACCTCGGGGTCCACCGGCAGGCCGAAGGGCGCCATGGTGACCGGGCGCGGGATGGGCAACCACCTGCTCGCCAAGATCGAGGACCTCGATCTGACCGCCGCCGACTCCGTCGTCCTGAACGCCTCGCCCGCCTTCGACATCTCGGTGTGGCAGATGCTGGCCGCCCTGGTCGCCGGCGGCGGCGTCCGGGTGGTGGACGGGCCGACCGCGCTCGACCCGGAGGGCCTGTTCGCGCTGGTCGCCGCCGACCGCGTCACCGTCCTGGAGGTCGTCCCGTCGCTGCTGCGCGCGGCGCTCGACACCTGGGACGGCGGCGTCGCCGCTCCCGCCCTGCCCGACCTGCGGTGGCTCGTGGTGACCGGCGAGGCCCTGCCGCCGGAGCTGTGCGCCCGCTGGTCGGCCCGCTTCCCCGGGATCCCGGTGGTGAACGCCTACGGGCCGACCGAGTGCTCCGACGACGTCACGCACGCCGTGATCACCGCCGAGGACGGCGCGTCCACCGAGACGCGGGTGCCGATCGGCCGTCCGGTCCGCAACACCGGGCTGTACGTCCTGGACGAGTGGCTGCAGCCCGTCCCGGTCGGTGTCCCCGGCGAGCTGTGCGTCGGCGGCTCCGGGGTGGGACGCGGCTACCGGGGCCGCGCCGACCTCACCGCGGCGGCGTTCGTGCCCGACCCCCACGGTCCCGCCGGAGCCCGCCTGTACCGCACCGGCGACCGCGCGCGCTGGCTGCCGGACGGCTCGCTGGACTTCCTGGGCCGCCTGGACGACCAGGTGAAGGTCCACGGCCACCGGATCGAGCTCGGCGAGATCGAGGCCGCGCTCGCCGCCGCTCCCGGGGTCCGGCAGCCCGTGGTGGTCGTCCGCGACGAGCGCCTGATCGCCTATCTGGTCCCGGAGGACGGCGCCCGCCCCGCCCCGGCCGGCCTGCGCTCGGAGCTGGCCCGCACGCTGCCCGACTACATGGTGCCCGCGGCGTTCGTCGCGCTGGAGCGGCTGCCGCTGAGCTCCAACGGCAAACTCGACCGGCGTTCCCTGCCCGTCCCCGGCGAGGCCGACTTCGCCCGCGGCGAGCACGTGGCCCCGCGCACCCCGCTGGAGCGGCGCGTGGCCGAGGCGTGGCGGCGTGCCCTGGACGCCGAGCGGGTGGGCGTCGACGACGGGTTCTTCGACCTCGGCGGCGACTCGATCCGCGCGGTCGCGCTGGTCGGCGCGCTGCGGGCCGAGGGCCTGGACGTCGCCGTCCGGGACGTCCTCGAACACCGCACGGTGGCCCGGCTCTGCGCGGTGCTCGCGGGCCGGGAGCGGCTCACCGGCGACGACCGCGCCCTGGTGGAGCCGTTCCAGCTGATCTCCGAGGAGGACCGCGCCGCGCTGCCGGAGGGCGTCGTCGACGCCTATCCGCTGACCCGCAACCAGACCGGCATGCTCGTCGAGATGCTCGCCGACGGCGGCCACAGGGCGTACCACATCGTCAACACCTTCCGGATCCTCGACGAACGCCCGGTCGACGTGGACGCGCTCGCCGAGGCCGCGCGCACGCTCGTGGCGCGGCACGAGATCCTGCGCACCTCGATCCACCTCACCGGGTACTCGGCGCCGATGCAGCTGGTCCACGACCCGCGCGGCGCGGCCGGCGTCCGGGTCGGGACGCGGGACCTGCGGGACGTGCCCGATGTGACCGGCGCGGCGGGCGAGCGGATCCTGCGGGAGTTCGTCGCCGCCGAACGGGCCGACGCGTTCGACCTGGAGACCGCGCCGCTGCTGCGGATGTTCGCCCACCAGGAGAGCGACGAGGCCTGGTGGCTGACGTTCACCCAGGCGCACCTGATCACCGAGGGGTGGAGCTACCACCTGCTGCTGATGGAGCTGCTGGAGGTCTACCACCGGGTCAGGGACGGCCTCGAACCCGAGCCGTACGCGGCGCCCGCCGTGCGCTTCGCCGACGCCGTCGCGGCCGAGCTGACGTCGCTGGAGTCGGCCGAGGACCGCGGCTACTGGCGGCGGATCACCTCCGACTACGCGCCGCTGGCGCTGCCCGCGAGCTGGGCGACGTCCGCGTCCCCGACGGCGTCCGGGACGGCCGGGACCGAGGCCCGGGTCGAGCCGGTGTACGCCCAGGTGCCGTTCGAGGATCTCGGCGACGGCCTGCGAGCCCTCGCCTCGTCCACCGGGGTCTCGTTGAAGGCCGTGCTGCTGTCCGCCCACCTCAAGGTGATGAGCCAGATCACCGACGCGCGGGCGTTCCACACCGGCCTGGTCTGCGACACCCGGCCCGAGGAGCTCGGCGCGGACCGGGTCTACGGCATGTACCTCAACACCGTCCCGTTCGCGACGGACCGGGGGGCCCGGACGTGGGGCGACCTCGTCCGGCGGACCTTCGACCGCGAGGTCGAGCTGTGGCCGCACCGCCGCTACCCGATGCCCGACATCCAGCGGGAGTGGGGCGGCGGGCGCCTGGTCAACGTGTACTTCAACTACCTGGACTTCCACCAGGTCGACACCGACGCCGTCGACACCGGCCGCCGCATCAGCAACGCGCCGGTCGAGTCGGGGATCGGGCTGACCGTCCACAACCGCGGCGACCGCCTCTACCTGAGCACCCACACCGGGGCGATCGGGGGCGCCGCCGCCGAACGCCTCGCCGGGATGTACCGCGCCGTGCTGGAGGACATGGCCGCCGGTCCGGACGGCGACGCGCTCGCCATGTACGCGCCCGGCGGCGACGCCGACGACCGGGCCGAGCACGCGCCCGAGGCCACCGTCGGAGCCTGCCTCCACGAGCTGTTCGCCGAGCAGGCGGCGCGCGCGCCCGGCGGCGCGGCCGTCACCGCGGGCGGGGTGACCCTCACCTACGCCGAGGTGGACGAGCGCGCCGAGCGGCTCGCCCGCCGCCTGCGGGCCCTCGGGGCCGGACCCGAGCGGCTCGTGGGCGTCTGCCTCGGCCGCGGCCCGGACCTGCTGCCGACGCTGCTCGGCGTCCTGAAGTCCGGGGCGGGATACCTCCCGCTCGACCCGGGCAACCCGGCCGACCGGCTCCGCTACATCGTCGAGGACGCGGGCGCGGACCTGCTGGTCACCGACGACGCACGCACCGGGCTCGCACGGACGATCCACGGCGGGCCGATGATCGTCCTCGACGCCCCGGAGGAGGCCGCCGTGCTCGCCGGTGAGGCCGAGGACGGGCAGGACGGCGCTGCCGCGCCCGCGCCGACGATCGTGCCCGGCAACCTCGCCTACACCATCTACACGTCCGGATCGACGGGCCGTCCCAAGGGCGTCGCGGTCACGCACGCCAACGTCGTCCGGCTCATGACGACCGCGCAGGAGCACTACGCCTTCGACGACTCCGACGTGGTCTCCATGTCCCACTCCTACGCCTTCGACGTTTCGGTGTTCGAGATGTGGGCGGCGCTGCTGAACGGCGGACGGCTGGTGCTGGTGCCCACGGAGGTGTCCCGCTCGCCCGAGGACCTCCTCGACCTGCTGGTCGAGGAGGAGGTCACCGTGCTGTCGCAGACCCCGACCGCGTTCCGCTCCCTGGTGAGCGCGGCGGCGTCCGGCGACCCGCGGATCAGGCGGCTCTCCCTGCGCGCGGTCGTGTTCGCGGGGGAGCGGCTCGACATCCCCGAGCTGCGGCCCTGGGCGGAACGCTGCGGCCTGGCCCGCACCGCGCTGGTCAACATGTACGGGATCACCGAGACCACCGTCCACACGACCTACCACCGGATCACCAGGCGCGACCTGGACCCGGAGGCGGGCAACGGGGTCGGCCGCCCGCTCAGCGACCTGCGCGTCCACCTGCTGGACGCGGAGGGCAACCGGGTGCCGAACGGGGTGGCGGGCGAGATCCACGTGTCGGGTCCGGGCGTGGCCCGCGGCTACCTCGGCCGTCCCGGCCTCACCGCCGAACGGTTCCTGCCCGACCCCTTCGGCCCGCCCGGGGCGCGGATGTACCGCAGCGGCGACCTGGCGATCCGCCGGGACGACGGCACGCTGGAGTTCGCCGGACGCATCGACGACCAGGTCAAGATCCGCGGGTTCCGGGTCGAGCTCGGCGAGATCGAGGCCGCCCTCGCCGCCGACCCGGCGGTCGAGCACGCCGTGGTGCTGCTGCGCGACGACGGGCGCGGCGAGCCCGCCCTGGTCGGCTACCTCGTCCCGGCGGACGGGGAACGGCCCGACGCCGCCGTCCTGCGGGACCGGCTGGCCGGGACCCTGCCCGAGTACATGGTGCCCGCGGTGTTCGTCGCGCTGGACCGGATCCCGCTCACGCCCAACGGCAAGCTCGACAAGCGCGCGCTCCCGGCCCCCGGGGCCGCCGCGCTGCGGGCCCGGCGGGCCTACGTCGCCCCGCGCACCGCGCTCGAACAGCGGATCGCGACGGTCTGGTCCGCGGTGCTGGGGGTGGAGGGCGTCGGCGTCGAGGACGGCTTCTTCGACCTCGGCGGCGACTCGATCCGCGCGGTGTCGCTGGTCGGCGCGCTGCGGGCGGGCGGACTGGACGTCGGCGTCCCGGACGTCCTGTCCCGCCGGACCGTCGCCGGGCTCGCCGAGGCGCTGGCGGACCGCGCCGAGATCCACGAGTCGGAGGCCAGGGTCGCCCCGTTCGAGCTCATCGCCGAACGGGACCGTGAGCGGCTGCCCGCGGACGTCGTCGACGCCTACCCGCTCACCCAGGGGCAGGCCGGGATGCTCGTCGAGACGCTCTCCGGCACCGGCCGCCCGAACTACCACATCGTCAAGACCGTGGGCTTCTCGGCGGCCGAGCCGTTCGACGAGGACGCCCTGCGCAGGGCGATGGACGAGCTGGTGGCCCGGCACGAGATCCTGCGCACCTCGATCGACCTGGAGCGCTACTCCGAGCCGCTGCAGCTCGTCCACCGCGAGGCGCGGATCCGGCTGCGCGTGGTGGACGCCCGCGACCTGGACGCGGACGCCGAGGGACCGGCGCTCGCCGCGCACCTGGACGCGGAGGCCGACGCCCCCCTGGACCACCGGACGGCCCCGCTGATGCGGCTGACCGTCCACCGGCTGGCGGGCGGACGCTGGCAGGTGACCTTCGCCCAGTCCCACGTCATCCTGGACGGCTGGAGCTTCTACCTCCTGCGCACCCAGGCGCTCGACCTCTTCCGCGCCTACCGCGACGGCCGCGAGCCCGAGCCCCACACCGCCCCCGACGTGCGGTTCGCCGACTTCGTCGCGGCCGAGCGCGCCGCCCTGTCCGGCGACGGCGACCGCGACTTCTGGCGGTCGGCGCTGGACGGCGCCGCGAAGTTCACCTTCCCGGACGGCTGGGGCGCGGTCTCGTCCGGCCCCGGCGAGGTCCACCTCCATCAGGTCCACTTCGACGATCTGATGGAGGGGATCGACGAGCTGGCGCGCAGCGCCGACGTGCCGATCAAGAGCGTGCTGCTGGCCGCGCACCTGAAGGTCCTGAGCCAGCTCACGCACGAGCGGGCGTTCGTCACCGGCCTGATGTGCCACTCGCGGGCCCAGGTGATCGACGCGGACCGGGTCGCGGGCATGAGCCTCAATGCCCTCCCGGTCGTCATGACCCGGGACTCCGGCAGCTGGCGGGACCTGGTCGCCCGGGTCTTCGCCACCGAGGCCCGGATCTGGGAGCACCGGCACCTGCCGATGTCGGCGATCCAGCACGACCTGGCCGGGGGCGAACGCCTCATCGACGTCTACTTCAGCTACATCGACTTCGACCAGCCCGAGGAGGGACCGGTCGACCGCAGGCTCGACTTCTGCTTCAGCACCAACGAGTTCCCGCTGACCGTCGCCGTGCAGGCGGCCCGGCTCACCTTCCACACCAACTCCAGGGTGCTGTCGGAGGAGAACGCCGGGCGGCTCGCCGCGATGTACCGGGCCGTGCTCGCCACGATGGCCGCCGACCCGGACGGCGACTCCCGGCAGGTCTGCCTACCCGAGGGCGAGGGCGAGACGCTCCGGCGCGCCGCGACCGGGCCGGAGGCCGTCCACGGGACGCGCACCGTGCCCGAACGGATCGCCGACCAGGCCGTCCGCACGCCGGACGCGGTCGCGGTCGTCTGCGGCGAGGACGTGCTCACCTGCGCGGGGCTCGTCGAGCGGGCCGACACCGTCACCGCCCGGCTGCGGGACCTCGGCGCGGGCCCCGGCGACGTCGTGGGCGTCCTGCTCGACCGGAGCGTGGACCTGATCTCCGGCCTGCTGGGCGTGTGGCGATCCGGAGCCGCCTACCTGCCGCTCGACCCGACCCACCCCGCCGCGCGGCTGGGCGAGGCCCTCACCGACGCGGGCGCGGTGGCGCTGCTGACCCGGGACGGCCTCGGCCTCGCCGAACCGCTCGGCGAGGTCTTCGGCGGCGCCGTCCTCACCGTGGAACGGCTCGAGGACGCCCCGGCACCGGTGCCGCACCCGCCCGCGTGTCCGCACCCGGACGAGGCGGCGTACGTGATCTACACGTCGGGCTCGACGGGACGGCCCAAGGGCGTCCAGGTGACCCACGGCGCGCTGGCCAACCACGTCGGCTGGGCCGCTGCGGAGCTCGCCGAACGCGGGCCCGGCGGTTCGGCGGTCTTCTCGTCCGTGGCGTTCGACCTGGTCGTGCCCAACCTGTGGGCGCCGCTCATGACCGGGCGGCCGGTGCGCCTGCTGCCGCCCGACCTGGAGCTGACCGGACTCGGCGAGGAACTCGTGCGGCACGCCCCGTTCGCCTTCCTCAAGCTCACCCCCGGCCACCTGGAGATCCTGTCCCGGCAGGTGACGCCCGAGCAGGCCGCAGGCCTCGCCGGGGTGGTCGTCGTGGCGGGCGAGGCGCTGCCCGCCGGGCTCGCCGGGCAGTGGCTCGACCGGCTCGGACCGGGACGGCTCGTGAACGAGTACGGACCGACCGAGACCGCGGTCGGCGCGACCGTCCACCCGGTGACCGCGCCCGCGGACGGCGAGGTGGTGCCGATCGGAGCGCCGCTGCCCGGCGTCCGCACGCACACCCTCGACGAGAACCTGTGCGAGGTGCCGATCGGTGTCGCGGGCGAGCTGTTCGTCGGGGGCGCGGGCGTCGCGCGCGGCTACCTGGACCGGCCCGCGCTGACCGCGGAGCGGTTCGTGCCCGATCCGTTCGGCCCCCCGGGATCGCGGCTGTACCGGACGGGCGACCTGGTCCGGGTGCGGCCGGACGGAGCCACCGAGTTCCTCGGACGGCTGGACCACCAGGTCAAGATCCGCGGACACCGGGTCGAGCCCGGCGCCGTCGCCGCACTGCTCACCGCCCATCCCGCGGTCCGGGAGACGGCCGTGGTCGCGGACCGCACCGAGGCGGGCGACGTCCGGCTGGTGGCCTACGTCGTCCCAGCCGACGCTGTCCCGGGCGACGGGCCCGACGGGGGCGAGGCCGAACTCGCCGCGTACTGCGCGGCCGAGCTGCCCGCGCACATGGTCCCGGCGGTCTTCGTCCGGCTGGACGCCCTGCCGCTCAACGCCAACGGCAAACTCGACCGGGCGGCGCTGCCCGCGACCGGGACGCGTCCGGACCGGCCCCACGCCGAGCCCGCGACGCCGACCGAACGCGGCCTGGCCGACATCTGGAGCCGCGCGCTGAAGGTCGAGCGGGTCGGCCGGGACGACGGGTTCTTCGAGCTCGGCGGGCACTCCATCCTCCTCATCCAGGTCGTCCTGGAGGCGGTGCAGGCCGGGCTGCCGGTGACGCTGCTGATGTTCTACCAGCACGAGACCCTCCGCGACCTCGCCGCGGCGATCGACGCGGCCGAACCACTCCCCGAACCCCAACCCGAACCCCAACCCGAACCCCAACCCGAACCGCGGAAGGCGGCGGCGTCCGTTCCGAGCCCCACGGAGGCGGAACCGCTTCAGGACGGGGTGCCGGGGCTCAGCGCCGCGATCATCCGCGACGGCGAGGTGGTCGCCCTGGAGACGCGCGGCGTGCTCGTGGCGGGCGGGAACGACCCCGTCACCCCGGACACCTGCTTCCAGGTCGGTTCGATGAGCAAGCACGTCACGGCGTTCGCCGTGCTCCGCCTGGTCGACCAAGGCGTCCTGGGCCTCGACGAGGACGTCGCGGCCCACCTCACCGCCTGGCGCGTTCCGGACGGGGCGCGCGTCACCGTCCGGCACCTCCTCGCGCACCTGTCGGGGCTCGCGCCCAACCCGGGCAAGGGGTACCCGCGCGGGGGGCCGGTCCCGACGGTGACGGACGTGCTGCACGGCCGCCCGCCCGCGACCAACCCGCCAGTGACGATGGACCTCGAGCCGGGGACGGTCTTCCGGAAGGCCAACGTGCACTACTCGGTCCTCCAGCAGGTCATGACCGACGCCACCGGCCGGGCGTTCCCGGACCTGATGCGCGACCTGGTCCTCGGCCCGGTCGGGATGACCGGGAGCGGCTTCGAGCACTCCTTCCCCGAGGAACCGGGCCGCCGGGCCGCGCGCGGGCACGACGAGACCGGCGCGCCGGTCGAGGGCGGCTGGCTCCTCCGCCCGGACATGGCCGCGGCCGGGCTCTGGACGACCGCGGCGGACATGGCCCGGTTCGCGCTGGAGGTCCGCCGCTCGCACCTCGGCCGTCCGCTGGCGCTGCTGTCGGCGGAGAACGCGAGGCAGATGCTCACCGCGCAGCACGACGGCCCGTTCTACGGCCTCGGAACGGTCGTGGATCCGGGGGGAGGGGATCCGGGGTTCGGGCACGGCGGCGAGCCGGTCGGCTACCACGCCCTCACGATGCTGCGGCTCGGCGCGGGCACCGGGGCCGTCGTCCTCACCAACGGCTCGTCCGGCCGGGACGCGGTGCGCGCGCTGCTGGCCGGAGTCGACGCCATGGGCGGGGTGATCGCGTGAGCGAGATCGTCGAAGAGGTCGCCGCGCCGGACGAGCCGACCGAGCCCACCGCGCCGCTGCGGCGCAATCGCGACTTCCTCATGCTGTGGTTCGGCGCGGGGTTGTCGATGCTCGGCGGGCGCATCAGCGTGGTCGCCTACCCGCTGGTGATGATCTGGCAGGGCGGCTCGACGGCGGGCGCGGGCCTGGTGGGCTTCGCGGCGCTGCTGCCGACGCTGCTCGTCCAGCTGCCCGCGGGCGTGCTGGTGGACCGCTGGGACCGGCGGCGGCTGATGATCTGGTGCGACGTGGCCGGGTTCGCCGCCATGGGCAGCGTCGGCGTCGCGCTGCTGTACGGGCACGTCTGGCTGCCGCACCTGATGGCCGCCGCGTTCGTCGAGGGCGCGGCGACGATCTTCTACCGGCTGGCCGAGCGGGCCGCCGTCCGCAACGTCGTGCATCCCCGGCACCTGCCCGCCGCGCTGGCGCAGAACGAGGCGCGCGGACGGGCCTTCGGGCTGATCGGCGGCCCCTCGGGCAGCTCGCTGTTCGCGCTCGTCCGGTGGTCCCCGTTCGTCGTGACCGCGGCCGGGCACGCGCTGGCGTTCGTCATGCTGCTGCTGATCAGGCGCGACTTCCAGACCGAGCGGCAGGACGAGCCGCGCCGGCTCCAGACCGAGATCCGCGAGGGGATCGGCTGGCTGGTGCGGCAGCGGTTCCTGCGGGCGGCCGTGGTCCTGGTCGCCGCGACCAACATCCTCTTCCAGGTCCTGAGCCTGGCGCTGGTGGTCATCGTCAAGGAGAGCGGCGGCTCGCCCGCCGCGGTCGGCGTCATCAGCGTCGTGTCGGGGGTCGGCGGCGTCCTCGGGGCCCTGTCGGGTTCGTGGTGGGTGAAGCGGCTGCCGCTGGCGACCATCATCACCCTGTCGTTCGCGGCCTGGACCGTCCTGATGCCGGCGGTCGCGCTGACCGACGACCTGGTCCTGCTCGGCCTGCTGTTCGCCGGGATGACGTTCTGCGGCGCGGTGATGAACGTGACCGCGGGCGTCTACCAGGTGCGGATCACCCCGGACGCCATGCAGGGCCGGATCAGCAGCGTCGTGCTGCTGGTCACCTCGGGCGCCAACTCGTTCGGGGTCATGGGCGCGGGCTTCCTGCTGAGCGGGTTCGGCTCCACCGCGACGCTCGCGGGCGTGGGCGTCGTGATGCTCCTCATCACGATCACGGCGGCCGTCAGCCCGGCCGTCCGCAGCGGCAACCGGATCCGCCTGACCGACGACCCGGCGGACGGCCCGGACGGACTGGACGGCCTGGACCGTCCGGACGGCCGGGATAGCCGGGATAGCGAAGAAATATAGGCGTCCGGCGCACGCTGGAGATCACGGTCCGGGACGGTGAGGGAGAGGCAGATGGGCGACGGCTCGCGGTGGGCCCCACTGGAGATCGACCCGGCGGGGGCCGGGGCCGAGGCGAGCGCGGCCGGGCTGGCCGCCCACCTTCGCGCCCTCGGCGACCTCGAGGCGCTCCTCGCGCACGAGAAGGCGCTGGTCCTGCGCGGCTTCGGCGTCACCCAGGGCGAGCTGGACCCGATCCTGGACCTCCTGCTCCCCAACCGGCTGGCGTACGTGCACGGCAACTCGCCGCGCACCAAGGTCGGCAAGAACGTCTACACCTCCACCGAGTACCCGCCCAAGTACACGATCTCGATGCACAACGAGATGTCGTACGCGCACCGGTGGCCCGCCAGGCTGGCGTTCTTCTGCGAGCGCGCGCCGGAGACCGGCGGCGCCACCCCGGTCGTGGACGGGGCCCGCTGGCTGGCCGCGCTGGACGACGACGTGCGCGCGGCCTTCGCCGGAGGAGTCCGCTACCACCAGAACCTCCACGACGGCCTCGGACTCGGCAAGAGCTGGCAGGACACCTTCGAGACCGGGGACCGCGCCGACGTCGAGTCCTACCTGAAGGAGTCCGGGGCCGAGTGGGAGTGGCGGCCGGACGGCGGGCTGCGGGTCGGCCAGCTGCGTCCCGCCACGATCACGCACCCGGTCACCGGCGAGGAGGTCTGGTTCAACCAGGCCGACCAGTGGCACGCCGCCGGGCTCGGCGACGAGACCGCCGCCGCCCTCGCCAAGATCATGCCGGCGGAGGACCTGCCGCAGTCGGTGACCTACGCCGACGGCTCGCCGATCCCGCCCGAGCACGTGATCCAGGTCCGCGACCGGGGCCTCGACTGCGCGGTGGACGTCGACTGGCGGGCCGGTGACCTGCTGCTGATCGACAACGTCCTCGTCGGGCACGGCCGCCGCCCCTTCACCGGGCCGCGTCGCGTCCTCGTCGCGATGTCGGACTGACACCCGCCCGGACGCCCGCGACCGAAGCCCGCATCCCCGCGATCGAAGACCCCGTCAGCCACGTCCACCACGAGGACCGGAGAACAGACCGATGACCGAACAGGGGCGGGTGCTCCCGTACAGGGTGGCCGCCGAGCCGGGCGGATCCTCCTCGGCCACCGAGTTCATCGAGGCCGAGCGGCCCCGGCTGCGCGGGCTGCTGTCCGAGCACGGCGCGATCCTGCTGCGGGGGTTCGCGATCGGCGGTGTCGAGGGGTTCGCGGGCGTCGTGCGCGCCCTGTCGGGGGAGCCGCCGCTGAAGTACGCCGAGCGGTCCTCGCCGCGCTCGGCCATCAAGGGGCACGTCTACACCTCGACCGACTACCCGCCGGACGAGGAGATCTTCCTCCACAACGAGAGCTCGTACCAGGTCACCTGGCCCAGGTTCCTGTACTTCTTCTGCGACCGTCCGCCCGAGACCGAGGGCGCCACGCCGCTCGCCGACGCGCGCCGCGTGCACGCCTCGATCGACCCCGGTGTGCGGGAGGAGTTCGCCCGGCGCGGCTGGATGCTCGTCCGCAACTTCCACGAGCGGTTCGGCGTCACCTGGCGGGACACCTTCAACACCGGGGACCGCGCGGAGGTCGAGGCGTACTGCGCGCGCCGCGGCCTGGAGCTGGAGTGGCGCGGCGAGGACGGCCTGCGCACCCGGGCCGTCCGCGAGACCGCCCACGTCCACCCCGAGACCGGCGAGACCGTCTGGTTCAACCACGTCACGTTCTTCCACCACACGACGCTGCCCAAGGACGTGCGGGAGGGGCTGCTGGCGATCCTCGGCGAGGAGGGCCTGCCGACCAACACCTACTACGGCGACGGCGGCCGGATCCCGGACGACGTGCTGGACCACCTGCGCGCGTGCTACCGCGAGAACCTCGTCCGCGAGGACTGGCGGCAGGACGACGTCCTGGTCATCGACAACATGCTCACCTCGCACGGCCGCGAGCGGTTCACCGGGCCGCGCAGCATCGCCGTCGCCATGGCCGAGTCGTACGACCCGGCCGGGACCGGGTCGTACGACCCGGCGGGGAGCGCCTGACCCGTGGGCCTCTCCTGGATCCGCGCCTTCCGTCCGCGCCCCGCCGCGCGCCTGCGTCTGATCTGCTTCCCGAACGCGGGCGGGGCCGCCTCGGCCTTCCGTGACTGGCCCGACCTGCTGCCCCCGTCCGTCGAGCTGCTCGCCGTGCAGTACCCGGGCAGGCAGGACCGCTACGCCGAACCGCTCGTTCGGGACCTGACGGCGATGGCGGACGCGATCGCCGAGGAGGTCATGGCGGTGCTCGACCGCCCGGCGGCGCTGTTCGGGCACAGCATGGGCGCCATCGTGGCGTTCGAGACGGCCCGGCGCGTCCGGCCGCGCTACCCGTCGCCGCTGGCGCACCTGTTCGCCTCGGCGTGCAAGGCCCCGGACGCCCGCGTGCCCACCGGGCTGCGGTTCGACGACGAGGAGGTCAGGGCGTTCATCCACCGGCTCGGCGGCTCGGGCGCCGCGCCGCTCGCCGACGAGGGGCTCTGGCGGCTCACGCTGCCGATGCTGCGCAGCGACTTCCTGATGGCCGACGACTACCGCTACACGCCGGGCGCGCCGCTGACCTGCCCGATCACCGCCATCGCCGGGGACGCCGACACCACGTTCACCGCCTCCGACGCGCCGCGCTGGGCGGCGCACACCGTCGGCGGGTTCGAGGCGCGGACCCTGCCGGGCGGCCATTTCTACAACGAGGACGTCCCGGGGGACCTGGTGGCACTTCTGCTGGAGCGGTTGCGGGGGGATCTGGACGGCTCCGACGAGCGGGTGGAGGCGCGCGATGCCTGAACTCGGCGAACCCGAACACAGCGGACACGAACTCGGCGGCCCCGGCCCCGGCCCCGGCCCCGGATCCGGTGAGCGGTTGCGGCTGTCTGCCGCCCAGACCGGGGTGTGGCTGGCGCACCAGCGCGACCCGTCCGGCCGCCGGTACGCCGTCGGCGAGTACCTGGAGATCCACGGGCCGGTGGACCGGCGGCTGATGACGGAGGCGTGGCGGCGGCTGCGCGGCGAGGCCGACGTCCTGCGCGTCCGCTCGATCGAGGAGCGCGACGGGCTGTGGCAGGTCCTCGCCCCGGCGGACGACGCGGACGGACCGGAACTGCCGTATGCCGACGTCGCTGGGGAAGCCGAACCGGACGCGGCGGCGCTGGCCCTGATGCGGGCCGACATGGACCGGCCGTTCGACCTGGCCACCGGGCCCCTCAGCTCGTTCATGCTGCTCAAGCGGGCGGACGACCGCTACACCTTCTACCACCGCTACCACCACGCCGTCGCGGACGGCTTCGGCTACTCACTCGTCCCGCGGCGGCTCGCGGCGATCTACACGGCGCTGGAGCGGGGCGAAGAACCCGGCCCCTCGGGGTTCGGATCGCTCGCCGGGCTGGTCGCGGAGGACGCCGCCTACCGCGCCTCCGACGACTTCGTCCGGGACCGCGCGTACTGGACGGAACGCTTCGCCGACATGCCCGCGCCGACCCGCCTGATCCGCGGCTCCGCCCGGCCAGGGGAGCGCGACACCCGGCAGCGGCTGCGCCGGACCGGCGCCCTGAGCCCCGGGATGACCGCCGCCCTCCGCGCGGTCGCGCGGGACGCGCGCACGGGCTGGCCCGTGGTCTTCGTGGCGGCCGTGGCCGCCTACCTCGCCCGGATGACCGGACGGCGCGAGGTCGTCCTCGGCCTGCCGGTGACCGGGCGGACCTCCCCGTCCGCGCGCCGCACGCCCGGGATGCTGGCCAACACCGTCCCGCTGCGGATCGAGGTCCCCCCGCAGGCGAGCCTGGCCGACCTGCTGCCCGTGGTCGGCGCGGAGTTCGGCGCGGCGCTCGCGCACCAGCGCTACCGGCACGAGGACCTGTGCCGTGACCTCGGGCTGACCGGGGACGACCGGGGCTTCCTGGGCGCGATGGTCAACATCCTGACGTTCCCGCGCGGAACGGCCTTCGGGGGAGCGCCCGCGACCGCCCACAACCTGTCGTCCGGGCCCGCCGTCGATCTCACCTTCGGCGTGTACGACGGGGCCGAGGACGGCGGCGCGGCGATCGCCTTCGACGCCAACCCCGACTTCTACGACGAGGACGACGTCGCCGACCACCGGGACCGGTTCCCCCGGTTCCTCGCCGCCGCCGTGGCGGACCCCGCACGGCCGGTCGGCGAGATCGACCTGCTGACACCGTCCGAGCGGGACACGCTGCTGCACCGCTGGAACGACTCGGCGCGCTCCCGGGACCGCGACGGCACGCTGCACGGACGCTTCGCCGCGCAGGCCGCCGCGACGCCCGGCGCGGTCGCGCTGGAGTCCGACGGAGCGGCCCTGACCTTCGGAGAGCTGGACGCGCGGTCGTCCGACCTGGCGTCCCGGCTGCGCGCGATCGGCGTCGGCCCCGAGCGGTTCGCGGCCCTGGTGATCCCCCGGTCGCCGGAGTTCGTCGTGGCGATGCTGGCGGTCCTCAAGGCGGGCGGCGGCTACCTGCCGGTCGACCCGGAGTATCCGGCCGAGCGGATCCGCCACATGCTGGAGGACTCCGCCCCGATCTGCGTGATCACCGGCGCCGGGGCCGGGGCGCCGGACGTCCCGGGCCCCGCGCGCGTGGACCTGGACGCGGACGCCCGGGTGCGCTCGCTCACCCCGGGCCAGCTCCCCACGACCTCCGCCCAGCCCCCGGACGACCCCGCCCCCGCCGAAGCCACCTCCACCGAAGCCGACGACGCCCACCCGGCCTACGTCATCTACACCTCAGGATCGACCGGCCTGCCCAAGGGCGTCGTCGCCACGCACGCCGGGGTGGTCAACCTCGCCGCCGACCACATCGAGCGGTTCCTGATCGCCCCCGGAACCCGGATGTTCCAGCTGAACTCGCCCAGCTTCGACGCGTCCGTCGCCGACATCTGGCCCGCGCTGCTGTCGGGCGCGACGCTCGTGCTGGCCCCGGCCGGGCGTCCGCCGCTGGGCGAGGAGCTGGTCCGGCGGCTCGCCGAGGACCGGATCACGCACGCCGCCCTGCCGCCCGTGGTGCTCGCGGGCCTGCCCGAGCCCGACCTGCCCGGCCTGGTCACGCTGGCCACCGGCGGCGAGGTGTCCGAGCCGGAGGTGGTGGCGCGCTGGGCGGCGGGCCGCCGGATGATCAACGTGTACGGGCCCACCGAGGCCACCGTCGCCGCGACCGCGAGCGACCCGATCCGCGGCCGGGAGCGTCCGCCGATCGGCCGTCCCGTCTCCAACACGCGGGTGTACGTGCTCGACCCCGGCCTGCGGCTCCTGCCGCCGGGCGTGCCGGGCGAGCTGTTCGTCGCCGGGGACGGCCTGGCCCGGGGCTACCTGCGCAGGCCCGCGCTGACCGCCGACCGCTTCGTCCCGTGCCCGTACGAGCCGCCCGGCGGGCGCATGTACCGGACCGGGGACCTGGTGCGGTGGCGGCCCGACGGGTGCCTGGAGTACCTGGGCCGCACCGACGACCAGGTGAAGGTGCGCGGCTTCCGGATCGAGCCCCGCGAGATCGAGACGGTCCTGATCGGGCATCCCGCGGTGCGCGCCGCCGCCGTCGTGGCCCGGGAGGACCGGCCGGGCGACCGGCGGCTCGCCGCCTACGCGGTGCTCGAGCCGGGACGGGACGCGCGGCCCGCCGACCTGCGCGAGTTCGCGGCCGGGGCGCTGCCGGACTTCATGGTCCCCGCCGCCGTCGTCGTCCTCGACGAGCTGCCGGTCACGCCGAACGGCAAGGTCGACCACCGCGCGCTGCCCAAGCCCGACTTCGCCGCGCCGGTCACCGGACGGCCGCCGCGCACCGCCGCCGAGCGGACGCTGTGCGCGCTGGTCGCCGAGGTCCTCGGCCTGGAGGCGGTCGGCGCGGACGACTCCTTCTTCGACCTCGGCGGCGACAGCGTCATGGCGCTGCAGCTGGTCTCCCGGGCGCACGAGGCCGGGCTGCGGATCTCCTCCCGGGAGGTGTTCGAGCACCGGACCGCGGCGGGCCTCGCGGCGGCGGTCCGCGACGCCGACGCCGGGACGGCCGAACCGCCCGGGGAGCGCCTCGGGACCGTCCAGGCCACCCCGATCGTCCGGTGGCTGCTGGAGACGGCGGACGAGATCGACGGCTTCCACCAGTCGGTGCTGCTCCGCGCGCCCGCGGGCCTCGGCGGCGGGCGGCTCGCGGCGGCGCTGAAGGCGCTGCTCGACCACCACGACGCGCTCCGCCTGACGCTGCGTCCGGACGGGTCGCTCGAGATCCCCCCGCCGTCCGGGCCGGACGCCGTCCCGCCCCTCACCCGCGTCGACGTCGCCGGGCTCGGCGAGGACGAGACCGCCGCGGTCGTCGCCGCCGAGGCCGCCGCCGCGCGGTCCCGGCTCGCGCCCCGCGAGGGCGCGACGCTCCAGGCCGTGTGGTTCGACGCCGGGGCGAGCACCCCGGGACGGCTCCTGCTGGTCGTCCACCACCTGGCCGTGGACGGGGTGTCCTGGCGGATCCTGCTGCCCGACCTGGTCACGGCGTTCGACGGCGGTGTCCTGCCGCCGGTGCCGACCTCGTTCCGGCGCTGGGCGAACGGGCTCGCCGCCACCGCGCCCGCCCACGCGGGCGAGCTCGACCACTGGACGCGGACCCTGGACCGGCCCGACCCGCCCCTGGCCAGGCGGCCCCTCGATCCTGCCGCCGACCGTGCCGGGGAGGCCGGGCGGCTCCGGCTGCGCCTGCCCGCGGACGTGAGCGCGCCGCTGCTGACACGCGTCCCGGCCGCCTACCGGGCGGGCGCGGCGGACGTCCTTCTCACCGGCCTGGCGCTGGCGGTCGCCGAGTGGCGGGGCCGCACCGGCCGGACGACCGTGCCCGACGTGTTGCTGGACGTGGAGGGCCACGGCCGCGAGGAGTCGGTGGTGCCGGGCGCGGACCTGTCCCGCACGGTCGGCTGGTTCACCAGCGCCCATCCGGTGCG
Source organism: Actinomadura oligospora ATCC 43269 (assembly GCF_000518265.1). Lineage (GTDB taxonomy): Bacteria > Actinomycetota > Actinomycetes > Streptosporangiales > Streptosporangiaceae > Spirillospora > Spirillospora oligospora. Next base: position 200,548 of record NZ_JADG01000003.1, read on the forward strand.
GCTCGAGCCGGGCCTTGCGTCCTGGGACGAGGTCGTCGCGGGCGGCCCGGCCGCCGGGACCGTGCTCAAGCGCGTCAAGGAGTCGATGCGGGCCGTCCCCGCCCACGGGCTGGGCCACGGCCTGCTCCGGTACCTCGACCCGGAGAGCGGCCCCGAGCTCGCCAAGTTCGCCGCGCCGCAGATCGCGTTCAACTACCTCGGACGCTTCGACCTGGACGGGAACGGCGACTGGAGCCCGATCGAGGTCGAGGGCGGAGCCGATCCGCGGATGCCGCTCACCCACGTCCTCGGGTTCGACGTCATCGCCCGTGACCAGGCGGGCGACGGCGGCCCCGAGCTGGAGGCCACGGTGACCTGGGCGCCGGGCCTCCTGGACCGGGACGACGTGGCCGCGCTCGCCGACCTGTGGACGGCGGCGCTGCACGGCCTGGCCAAGCACACCGGCGCCGGACGCACGCCGTCCGACGTGCCCGCGACCGGCCTCGACCAGGCACGGATCGAGGAACTCGAGGCCGCCCATCCCGGCCTGGCCGACCTCCTGCCCCTGGCGCCGATGCAGGAGGCGCTGCTGTCGCACGCCTTCCTCACCGAGCACGAGGTGGACGTCTACAGCGCCCAGCTGCGCTTCGACCTCGAAGGCCCGCTCGACCCGGCGGCCCTGCGCACGGCCGCGGCGGCGGTGCTCGCCCGGCACGCCAACCTCCGCGCGGCCTTCCGCTACGACGGGCTGACGCGGCCCGTCCAGGTGCTGTGCGCCGAGATGGCCCCGCCGTGGACCGAGGTCGACCTGACCGCCCTGGGGGAGTCCGCCGCGTCGGCCGAGGCCACCTGCCTCGCCGAGCGGGAACGCGCCCAGCGCTTCGACATGGCACGGCCGCCCCTGCTGCGCTTCCTCCTGCTCAGGCTCGCGCCGGAGCGGTACCGGCTGGTGCTGACCATCCACCACATCCTGTGGGACGGCTGGTCCACCCCGGTCCTGCTGGAGGAGCTGTTCACGCTGTACGAGCGGGGCGGCGACACGTCCGGCCTGCCGCGCGTCACCCGCTACGGCGACTACCTCGGCTGGCTGGACGGGCAGGACGCCGACGCCGCGGCGACCGCCTGGACGGACGCGCTGAACGGCCTCACCGAACCCACCCTGGTCGCCCCCGCCGTCGAGGACCTGCCGTCCGCGCCCCAGGACCAGATCCGCAGCGGCCTGGACGAGGAGGCGACCGCCGCGCTCACCGCCTGGGCGCGCCGCAACGGGCTCACCCTGAACACCGTCGTCCAGGGCGCGTGGGGGCTGCTGCTCTCACACGCGACCGGACGGGACGACGTGGTGTTCGGCGGCTCGGTCTCCGGCCGTCCGCCCGAGCTGCCCGGGGTCGAGCGGATGGTGGGCCTGTTCACCAACCTGGTCCCGGTGCGCCTCGCGCCACGCGACGGCGAGACCGTCCTCGCGTTCCTCACCCGGACGCAGGACGAGCAGGCCGCCCTCATCCCGCACCACCACCTCGGCCTGGCGGAGATCCAGCGGCGGGCGGGCGAGGGCGCGCGTTTCGACAGCACGATGGTGTGCGTCAACTACCCCCTGGACGTCGCGGCGCTCGGCTCGCCGCTGCGCGAGGTCAGGCTCGCGGGCCTGGAGGTCGACGAGGGCACCCACTACCCGCTCCGCCTCATCGCGATCCCCGGCCCCCGGCTCGAACTGTGGCTCGGCTACCGGTCCGACGCGTTCGAGCGGGCCGAGATCGAGCGCCGGGCGGCCCGGCTGACCCGGCTGCTGGAGAACCTCGCGGCCGATCAGGACCGTCCCGTCCGCGAGATCGACGTGCTCACCCCCGAGGAGCGGCAGCGCCTCCTGATCGAGTGGGGAGGCTACGGCCAGTAGGCACCAGGCGTCCCGTCCCCCGTCGGACCCCCTCTGTGGAGACCCCCATTCTGTGGAGACCCCCATGCCCCTTGCCTCATCCCCCGTCCCCCCACTGCCCCCGCACCAGCTCCTGATCTTCCTGCTCCAGGTCTTCGCGCTGCTCGGACTCGCGATCCTCATGGGACGCGCCGCCGCCCGCATCGGCATGCCCGCCCTCGTCGGGGAACTGCTGGTGGGACTGCTGCTCGGCCCGTCGCTGCTCGGCCACATCGCGCCCGACCTGTCCGGCTGGCTGCTGCCGCGCGAGGCCGGCCAGATGCACCTGCTCGACGCGTTCGGCCAGATCGGCGTCCTGCTCCTGGTCGGCATCACCGGCAGCCACCTGGACTTCGCCATGGTGCGCAGGCGCGGCCGGACCGCCGCCCAGGTCAGCCTCAGCGGACTGCTCATCCCGCTGGCGCTCGGCGTCGGGGTCGGCTACCTGGTGCCGGGCTCGCTGGTGCCGGACAGCGTCGACCGGCCGGTCTTCGCGCTGTTCCTGGGCGTGGCCATGTGCGTGAGCGCCATCCCGGTCATCGCCAAGACGCTGACCGACATGAACCTGCTGCACCGCAACATCGGGCAGCTGACGCTCGCCGCCGGGATCGTCGACGACATCATCGGCTGGCTGCTGCTGTCGGTCGTGTCGGCGCTCGCGGTGTCGCACCTGGACGGCGGCCGGCTCGGGCTCTCCCTGCTCTACCTGGCGCTGGTCGTGGCGTTCGCCGCGCTTCCCGGACGGCCCCTGGCGCGGTGGATCCTCCAGCGCGCGGGCGCCTCGGCCGGGCCCGGCGGCACCGTCGCCGCCGCCACGGCGCTGATGCTCGGCGGCGCGGCGGCCACCCAGGCGATGGGGCTCGAGGCGGTCTTCGGGGCGTTCGTGGCGGGCATCGTCATCGGCACCTGCGGGGCGATCGAACCGCACGCCCTGGCGCCGCTGCGGACGGTGGTGCTGGGCGTGCTCGCCCCGGTGTTCTTCGCCACGGTCGGGCTGCGCGTGGACCTGTCCGCGCTCGCCCGTCCCGAGGTGCTGGGCACCGGCCTCGCCGTGCTGGCGGTCGCGATCCTCGGCAAGTTCGGCGGCGCCTACCTCGGCGCCCGGCTCGGGCGGCTCGGCCGCTGGGAGGCGCTCGCGCTCGGGGCCGGGATGAACGCGCGCGGCGTCATCGAGGTGGTCGTCGCGATGGCCGGGCTGAACCTCGGCGTGCTGAGCGGAGAGACGTTCACGATCGTGATCCTGGTCGCCGTCGTGACCTCGCTCATGGCGCCGCCGATCCTGCGCGTGGCCATGGCGCGCGTCGAGCACACCGCCGAGGAGCGGCTCCGCGGCGCCGCCCTGCTCGGGCCCGAGGCCGGAGAGCGGATCGGGTGAGGTCATGAGGCCAGGCGAGACCGCGCGTCGCGGCGACGGCACGGCGCCCCACGTGGTGTTCCTCAGCGGGACCCTGCACGCCGGATCCAAGGCCGACCGGATCGCGGCCTGGTGCGCGCGACGCTGCCGCGGCGCCACGACGACGGTCTTCACCGGCGAGGACCTGGAGTTCCCGCACTACCGGTACGGGCTGAGCGGCCGCCACCCCCAGCTGACCCGGTACCTGTACGAACTCGCGAACTCCGACGGGGTCGTGCTGCTCTCCCCGGCCTACCACGGCACGATCTCGGGGCTGCTGAAGAACGCCCTCGACTACGCCAACGACCTCGCGCAGGAGCGCCGCCCGTTCCTGCAGGACAGGTCCATCGGGTGCGTCGCGCTCGCGCTCGGCGACCAGGGCGCCGCCTCCACGCTCGCCACGCTGCGGACGGTCGCCCACGCGCTGCGGGGCTGGCCGACGCCCCTCGGCGTGACGCTCACCGCCGCGACCGCGGCGCTGCGCCCGGACGGCGAGCCCGCGAGGCCCGAGACCAGGGACCGCCTCGACCTCATGCTCGGCCAGGTCATGGCGGTCGCGAGGCGCAACGCCGAGGCCCGGCGGCGGTTCCGGGTACGGGCCGCGCTCGGACCGGAACCCGTGCGCGCCGACACCCTGCTGGCCCAACACGCCGCCGGCCGACACCACCACGAGTGAGGATGACGATGACCACGCGACTGCCCGACTGCCGCGGCATCGGCGAGGCCTTCGCCGAACGCGCCGCGGCGACGCCCGGGAAACCGGCCTTCGTGTTCGTCCGCGAACCGGACGACGGGCCGGACACGATCCTGACCTACCGCGACCTGGAGCGCCGGGTACGCCTGTGCGCCCGGCTGCTGCGCGGACGGCTCGCCCCGGGGGAGCGCGTGATGCTCGCGCTGCCGACCGGGCCGGACTTCGTCGTCGCCTACCTCGGCTGCCTGACGGCCGGGGTGGTCGCCGTGCCCGTCCCGGCGCCGGACGGCCGCCGCGAGGCCCTGGAACGCGTCACCGGCATCGCCCGCGACGCGGGCGCCGCACTGGTCCTGACCGACGAGCCGGGGCTGGAGGCCGCGCGCGCGTGGACGGACGAGGCGGGCCTGGACGGGCTCGCCTGCCTCACCCTCGCGCACCTGGACGAGGGGGAGGAGGCCGAGCTCGGACCCGGACCCGAACGCGGCGACCTGGCCGTCCTGCAGTACACCTCGGGATCCACGGGCGACCCCAAGGGCGTCATGCTGACGCACGGCAACATCCTCGCCAACGTCGAGGCGCTCCGGGTCGCGGGCGGGCTCGGACCGTCCGACCGGCTCGGCGGCTGGATCCCGCTCCACCACGACATGGGGCTGTTCGCGCTGCTCAGCAACGCCCTGCTGATCGGCGGGACGTGCGTGCTGATGTCGCCGGTGGCGTTCCTCAAGCGCCCGGTCGAGTGGCTCCGGACGATCGACCGGCACGGCCTGACCGGCACCGCCGCGCCCAACTTCGCCTTCGACCGCTGCACCCGCCTGGTCACCGACGAGCAGCTCGCCGAGCTGGACCTGTCCCGGCTGCGCTACATGTGGAACGGGTCGGAGCCGATCCACGCGCCCACCATGGACGCGTTCACCGAGCGTTTCGCCCCCTGCGGGTTCCGTCCCGAGACGATGAGCCCCGGCTACGGCCTGGCCGAGGCGACGGTGTTCGTGTCGCTGCGGACGGCCGCGCCGCGCACGCGGACGGTCGACGGCCGGGACGTCGTCGGCTGCGGGACCGTCGCCGGGCTGGACGCGCGGATCGTCGACCCCGGGACGCGGCGCGCGCTCCCGGACGGCGAGATCGGCGAGATCTGGCTGAGCGGCGCGAGCGTCGGGCGCGGCTACTGGCGTCGCCCGGAGGAGAGCGCCGCCACGTTCGAGGCCGCCGTCGAGGGGGAGGGCGGCCGGTGGCTGCGCACCGGCGACCTCGGTTTCCTGACCGACGACGAGGTCTTCGTCACCGGGCGGCTGCGCGAGATCCTCATCGTGCACGGCCGCAACCTGTTCCCGCAGGACCTGGAGCAGGCCGCGCGGGAGGCCCACCCGGCGCTGACCGGGCTGGTCGGCGCGGCCTTCCAGGTCCCGGCGCCGGACGAGCGGGTCGTCCTGCTGCACGAGGTGTCCTCGCGCGCCGAGCCCGCCGACCTGCCCGGGATCGCGCGCGCGGTCTCGCGGCGGCTCGCCACCACGCTCGGCGTCCCCGCCGGGAACGTCGTGCTCGTCCGCCGCGGCACGGTGCGCCGCACCACCAGCGGCAAGATCCGGCGCGGCGAGATGCGGACGCGGTTCCTCGGCGGCGGCATGGCCGTCCTGCACGCCGAACTGGAACCGGCCGTGCGGCGCGTCCTCGAGCGTCCGCTGGTCGCGGCCGGTGAGTCATGACCGGCGCGCCCGCGGCGACCCGGGAACGGACGGACCCCGTCGCCGCCCTGGAGGCGTTCCTCACCGAGCGAAGCGACACCGCCGACACCGCCGCCACCGAGCGAAGCGATGTCTTCTCCGCTGAGCGCGCGGGCGAACTCGACCGGGACGAGGAGCTCCCGGCCGAGGCATGCGCGCTGCTGGACGCGTTCGGCCTGCCCGCCTACTACGTCCCGGTCGGCGCGGGCGGACGGCTCGACGACCACGAGGTGCTGTTCCGGCTGTTGCGGACGGTGGCCGCACACGACCTGACGGTCGCGGTCGCGCACGGCAAGACCTACCTGGGGGCCGTCCCGGTCTGGATCGCGGGCACCCCGGAGCAGGCCCGGAGCCTCGGCGCGCGGGTCGCGGCCGGAGCCCGCGTGAGCTGGGCGCTGACCGAGCCCGAACACGGCGCGGACCTGCTGGCGAACGAGGTCTCGGCCACGCCCGCCGAAGGCGGCGGCCACCGGCTGGACGGGACCAAGTGGCCGCTCAACAACGCCACGGCTGGGAGCCACCTCTGCGTCCTCGCCCGCACCGACGACAGCGGTGGGCCGCGCGGCCACAGCCTCTTCCTCGTGGACAAGGCCGATCTGCCGGACGGCTCCTACCGCCTGCTGCCCAAGGCGCGCACGCACGGGATCCGGGGCGCCGACATCAGCGGGATCGCGTTCGACGGCGCCCTGCTGCCCGCGACCGCGATGGTCGGACGGGAGGGCGGCGGGATCGAGACCGTGCTCCTCGGGCTGCAGCTCACCCGGACGGTCTGCGCCTCGCTGTCGGCGGGCGCGGCCGAGCACGCGCTGCGGCTGGCGGCGGGTTTCGCGGCCGAGCGGCTCATCCAGGGCCGTCCCCTCGTCGAGCGTCCGAACGTCCGCGCCGTCCTCACCCGCGCCGCCGCCGCGCTGACCGCCGTCGAGGCCGCCGGGATCGTCGGCGCCCGGGCGGCCCACGGCCTCACCGGGGAGATGAGCGTGGTCTCCGCGGTGGTGAAGGCGCTGGCGCCCACGCTGACGGACCGGATGCTCGGCGAACTGGCCGAGCTGCTCGGCTCCCGCGCCTTCCTCACCCGCGAGTACGCGTCCGGCGCGTTCCAGAAGATCCAGCGCGACCACCAGGTCGTCGGGATCTTCGACGGCAGCACCATCGTCAACCGGAACGGCCTGATCAACCAGTTCCCCCGCCTTGTCCGCGCGTACGCGGCGGGAACCGCGGACGCCGAGGGCCTGGCGGTGACGGCCCGCGCGGGCACCCCGCCGGGCGAGCTGGACTGGGCGCGGCTGTCGCTGGTCTCCCGGACGGGCTGCAGCGTCGTCCAGGGCGTGCGCGCGGCGGTGGCGCAGCTGGAAGGGAGCGCGGAGTCACAGAGCCTCCTGCCGCTCGCGCGGGAGGTGCTCGCGGCGACCGACGCGGTGCACGTGCGGATGGTCGCGGTCGGGCCGTCCGCGCGGCCGGACATCGCGGCCTTCGAGGTCGCCGCCGACTACGAACTCTGCTTCGCCGCCGCGGCGTGCCTGCACCTGTGGGCCGCGGGCGCGGCGCACGGGACGCCGGACGGCGCGCTGTGGCTCCGGATCACCCTGCGCCACCTGCTGGCGGAGCTGGGACGCGCGCCGGACCCGGACCCCTCCGACGACGAACGGATCGCCGGGCTCCTGACCCGCGCGGTCGCGGACGGCGCGCCGCTGTCGCCCCTCCACGGGCGGAAAGGAGGGCCGTCATGAGCACCGGCACGAGCACCATCACGAGCACGGCGACGGACGTGGACCGGCTCGACGGGCTCCTCGGCGACCCCTGGGACGCGGGCAACCCCACCGGCTTCGCCGCGCTGCTGGAGGCCGACGAGCGGGAGGAGATGCACGCCGAGTCCGAACGCGTCCTGGACGGTTACGGCCTGAACGCCGAGTTCGTCCCGGTCGGGCTCGGCGGCAGGCTCGCGCAGGTCGACCGGCTCGTCCAGGTGATGCGGGCCGTCTGGCGACGCGACCCCTGCCTCGGCCTCGGCTACGGAGCCAGCTCGTTCATCGCCTCGGTCAACGTCTGGAGCGCGGGCGACGAGCGGCAGCGGCGCGAGGTCGCGGACCTGCTGCTGGCGAACCGCAAGGTCGCCTCGGCCTACCACGAGCTCGCCCACGGCAACGACTTCTCCCGGGCCGAGTTCGCCGCCGTCCGCGACGGCACGGGCTGGCGGCTGGACGGCCGCAAGGAGGTCGTGACCAACCTGCGCCGGGCGGACGCCCTGGTGGTCTTCGCCAGGACGCGTCCGGACCCGGGCAGCCGCAGCCACGCGCAGTTCCTCGTGCCCAAGGCCGGGATCCCCGAGGGCGCGCTGCGCTATCTGCCGCGTTTCCCGAGTTCGGGCATGCGCGGCGTGCAACTCGGCGGCGCCGTGTTCAACGGCTGCCCCGTCCCCGGCGACGCGCTCCTGGGGGACGAGCCGGGCCGGGGGATCGAGACCGCGCTCAGCTCGTTCCAGCTCACCCGCAGCGCGCTGCCCAGCATGTGCGTCGGCGTCGTCGACACCGGGCTGCGCGCGGCCCTCGCCTCCGCGCTCGACCGGCGGCTCTACGGCGGCGCGGCGGCCGACCTGCCCTACGTCCGGGCCGTGATCGGGCGCGCCCAGGCCGACCTGCTGGCCGCCGACGCGTTCGCGACGGTCGTCACCAGGGCGCTGCACGTGCTGCCCGAGGAGACCGGGGTGTCGGCGCCGGCCGTGAAGTACCTGGTCTCCCGGCTGCTGATCGACGCCATGGACGAGCTGAGGACGGTCCTCGGCGCGCGGGCCTACCTGCGGGACGGCCCGTTCGGCGTCTTCCAGAAGCTGGCGCGTGACCTGGCTCCCGCCGGGTTCGCGCACGTGTCGCGCGCCGCCTGCCAGGTGACGATCCTGCCGCAGCTGCCGAGGCTCGCGCGGCGGGCCTGGTTCGAGGGCGGGCCCGCGCCCGCCGGGCTGTTCCGGCTCGGCGGCGACCTCCCGCCCCTGGACTTCGGCGCGCTGCGGCCGGGCGCGCCCCGCTCGGACGGGCTGAGCGGCACGCTCGTCGAGACCGCCGAGACCTGTTCGGACGGCGTGGTCGGCCGCTTCGCCGCGCGCTTCCGCGACGAGCTGGACCGCCTCCGCCGCGACTGCGCCGCGCTCGGCCCGCGCGACCTGACCATCGACGCCCGCCCCGAGGCGTACGCGCTGGCGGGCCGCTACACCGTCGTCCTCGCCGCCGCCGCGTGCCTCGGCGTCGGGCGGCACGGACGGGACGGCCTCGGCGACCTCGACGAGCGCTGGCTGCCCGCCGCCCTGGACCGGCTCGACCGGCGGCTCGGCGGTCCGCCCGTCCTCACCGAGCCCGAACGGCGGGACCTGGAGGAGGCGATGTTCCGCCTGGCCCGCGAGCGCCACGACGGGCGGCGGCTCCTCGACCTGACCGGCCGCGCCGTCCGCGGCTGACCCCGGCCGCGCCCGCGCCCGTTCCGCACATCCCCACCGGAGGAACCGCATGACCGAACCGACCACCGACACCTTCGCGACGCCCGGAGACCCCGGCCCGCCGGGGCCGCCGTCGGCCGACCGCCTGCGGACCTGGCTCGCCGCCAGGGTCGCCTACTACCTGGAACGCGCGGTGGACGAGATCGACCACGAGGCCCCGCTCACCTCCTACGGCCTGGACTCGGTCTACGCCTTCTCCATCTGCGGCGACATCGAGGACGCCTTCCACCTCGCGGTCGACCCGACGCTGGTCTGGGACCACGACAGCGTCGCGGCGCTCGCCGCCCACCTGGCCGGCGTCGCCGCCGCCGCCACCGACTCCGCCACCGACCTCGGCACGAACTCTCACTAGGGGACAGCTCATGCGGGATACCAAGATCGACAGCGTGGTCATCCTCGGCGGCGGCACGGCCGGCTGGATGACCGCGTCCTACCTCGGCAAGGCCCTGCAGGGCACCGCGCGGATCACGGTGCTGGAGGCGCCGGGCATCCCGAGGATCGGCGTGGGCGAGGCCACCGTGCCGAACCTGCAGAAGACCTTCTTCGACTACCTCGGGCTCTCCGAAGAGGAGTGGATGCCCGAGTGCAACGCCGCGTTCAAGATGGCGGTGAAGTTCATCAACTGGCGGACTCCGGGCGAGTCCACCCCGCACGCCCGCTCCGACGCCCAGGGCAGCGACCACTTCTACCACCCGTTCGGGCTGCTGCCCGAGCACGACCGGATCCCGCTGTCGCACTACTGGAACGACAACCGTCACCACGGCAGGACCGACGAGCCGTTCGACTACGCCTGCTTCCGCGAGCCGGCCCTGATGGACGCCAAGCGCGCCCCGCGCGACATGGAGGGGCGTCCGGTGACCCGGTACGCCTGGCACTTCGACGCCCACCTGGTCGCCGACTTCCTGCGCCGCTTCGCCACCGGCAAGCAGGGCGTGATCCACGTCGAGGACGAGCTCGCCCGGGTCGAGCAGGACGAGCGCGGCTTCGTCACGGCGCTCGCCACCAAGGGCGGGAAGCGGCTGGAGGGGCAGCTGTTCATCGACTGCTCCGGCTTCCGCAGCCTGCTGATGAACAAGGCGATGGGGGAGCCGTTCATCGACATGGGCGACCACCTGCCGTGCGACAGCGCCGTGGCCACCCAGATCCCGCACGACGACGAGGCGCACGGCGTCGAGCCCTACACCTCGGCCATCGCGATGAGCAGCGGCTGGACCTGGAAGATCCCGATGCTGGGACGCTTCGGCACCGGCTACGTCTTCTCCAGCAGGCACCAGTCCCGCGAGGACGCGACGGCCGAGTTCTGCGAGATGTGGGGCCTGGACCCCGAGACCACGCCGCTCAACCAGGTGAGCTTCCGCGTCGGCCGGAACGAGCGCACGTGGGTCAAGAACTGCGTGGGCATCGGCCTGTCCTCGTTCTTCCTCGAGCCGCTGGAGTCCACCGGCATTTACTTCATCACCGCGGCGATCCACCAGCTGGTCCGGCACTTCCCCGACACCGACTTCGACCAGGCCCTCATCGACTCGTTCAACGAGGAGATCGCGGTCATGTTCGACGACACCCGCGACTTCATCCAGGCGCACTTCTTCCTGGCGCCGCGCATGGACACCCCGTTCTGGCGGGACGCCAAGGACATCCACCTGCCGGAGAACATCCGCAAGAAGGTCGACATGTACAAGGCGGGGCTGGCGGTCAACCCGCCGGTCACCGACGAGAGCACCTACTACGGGAACTTCGAGGCCGAGTTCCGCAACTTCTGGACCAACGGCAGCTACTACTGCATCTTCGCGGGACTGGGCCTGACCCCCGACCACCCGCTGCCGCTGCTGGCCCACAAGCCCGAGTCGGTCGAGGCGGCGCAGCCGCTGTTCTCCGAGGTCAAGCGGGCCCAGGCGGACCTGGTCGCGTCCCTGCCGAGCAACTACGACTACCTGCGCAGGCTGCACGGGAGGTGACCGGCGCCCCGCCTCCCCCGCGACCGGCCCCGGGGCGGTCCACCGCCCCGATCTCAGGGTCCCCCTGATCTGGTCTCAGGGGGACCCTGGTTCCTTCCCGGACCCTGGCCGCGTCACGGGGGCACCCGCTAGCGTTCGTTGGCATGTGCAAGAGGTTGACATGGGCACCGGGGATCTGACGGGAGACGACCTGGTGAAGGTGCTGGCGACGCTCGCCAATCCGCACCGGATACGGGTGATCGCGGTCCTGTCGAAGCAACGGAACTATGTGAGCCGGTTGGCCCGGGACCTGGGCATCAGCCGGGCGCTCCTGCAGGTCCACCTGCGCAGGCTGGAAGCGGTGGGGCTGGTGACGGCCACCCTCGAGTTGTCGGAGGACGGGAAGGCGATGAAGTTCTACGAGGTCGCGCCCTTCGCGCTGAACCTCACCCCCGAGAGCCTCGCTGCCGTGGCCGGGACGCTGGCGCCGCCCGCGGCCGAGGACGCCGGTACCGACCGTCCGGACGGCGCGGGCCGCGCGGGCGGCGCCGGAGACGGAGGCCGCTGATGGACTCCTGGATCTTCGAGGACATCCTCTCGGTGATCGGCGTGTTCGTCCTGCTCACCACGGTCATCACGGTGGGGATCCGGCAGGTCGCGGGCGTCAAGAAGGCCAGGGCGCAGGCCGTGCACGACCAGGACTACCACCGGATGGCCGAGACGGCCCTGCTCCTCCAGGAGCACACCGAGCTCCGGCTCCGCGAGATCGGCGCGCGCCTCGACGACATCGGGGCGCGGCTCGACGACATGGGCGGCCGGGTGGAGTCGATGGAGCGCATCCTCAAGGAGGTCGAGTAACGACCCTGGCCCGATCTGGGCCGCCGAGCTGCAACTCGGCGACCCAGCGATGGACGACGCACCACCGCCTCGCCCGCGGGCGAGGTCTCACCGGAAACGCGCCTCCATGGAAAGGAGAGCAGCCCATGCTGCCCGATGGCAAGTCGACCAGCGACGGCGCCGGCGGCTCCGATCCATACGAACTCTCCCTCCCGCTGAGCGGCTGGCTGCTGCGCATCGCCCGGGGCACCGGACGCCGCCCCGCCCTCGAGGTCTACTCCCGCACCGGTTGCGAGGACGTCTCGGCCGCCGCGGTCATCGGCGCCGCGCTGCTGCGCGGCACCCGCCGAGGCCACGGGTCCGGACGGCCCTGGTCGCTGGCCTGGGGGCAGGTCCCGCTGGACGCGGACACCGTCCACGTGGTGTTCCGCAGGCGGCAGGAGTCCGTGATCGCCCGCCCGGTCCTCCTGCTGGGCCTCTTCTGGGTGGCCGAGGTCGACTCGGGCTTCCGCTCGGTCACCGTCTCGGCGGGCCCGGTGCGGGCGACGGCACGGGTCATGGCGGCGTGATCCCCCACAGCTGAGCGAGGAGAGAAACGGTCATGTCCGAGAACCCCCCGAAGCCCCCCGAAGACCCCACACCCCCTGAGGCCCCGACACCGCCCGAGGACGCCACACCGTCCGAAGACGCCCGCCCGGACGAGCCCGCGCCAGAGGCGAGCGGCGACCCGCTCCCCGAACAGGACCCTGAGACGACATCCGAAAAGCCGTCCGAAAAGGCCCACAAAGAGGCGACCGAGCCCGTCCCCGCTCCGGCGGAGGCTCGGCGGGCCGTGCGGCGGCCGGTGGTGGAGCGGGTCGCGGCCTGGTCGGCCCGGCACAAGTGGTGGGCCATCACCGCGTGGTTCGGGCTCGTCGTCGTCGCGTTCGTCCTGAGCGGCCTCGTGACCGGCGACCAGGCGCACACCACCGGTCCCGGCGAGGCCGGGCTCGGGCAGAAGATCCTGAACGAGCAGAAAGTGGACGGGGCGGCCCGCGAGAACGTGCTCGTCCAGGAACGGACGCCCGGCGCGCCCTTCGCCTCGGACCCGAAGGCGCGGCAGGCGGCCCAGGACCTGGTGACCGCGCTGAGGGCCACCCCGGCGTCGGGGATCATGTCGCCGCTGGACCCGGGGTCGGGCCGCCGCCTGATCTCGTCCGACGGACGGTCCGGCCTGGTCGTCTTCGAGCTGACCGGCACCGACGACGAGAAGGACGCCAAGTTCGACGCCACCAGGAAGGCCGTCGACGACGTCCGCGCCAAGTATCCGGACCTGCGCGTCGCGCAGGCGGGGGACCGCAGCATCAGCAAGGCCACCGACGAGGTCTACGGCAAGGACTTCGAACGCTCCGAGGTGCTGTCGCTGCCGCTCACGCTGCTCATCCTCGTGGTGGTGTTCGGCGCGCTGATCGCCGCGGGCATCCCCGTCCTGCTGTCGCTGTCGGCGGTGGTCGCCACCGTCAGCCTCGTGCAGGTCATCAAGCAGTTCATGCCGATCAACAGCACGGTGGCCTCGATGGTCCTGCTGATCGGCATGGCCGTGGGCGTCGACTACTCGCTGTTCTACCTGCGCCGCGAGCGCGAGGAGCGGGCCGCGGGCCGGTCGGTGGGCGAGGCGCTCCGCATCACCGCCCGCACCTCGGGCCGCGCGGTCGTGATGTCGGGCATCACGGTCATGCTCTGCCTGTCCGGGCTGTTCCTCACCGGCATCGACGTCTTCCGCGGCATGGCGGTCGGCACGCTCCTCGTGGTCGGCCTCACCGTCGTCGGCTCGGTGACGGTGCTGCCCGCGCTGCTGTCCGCGCTCGGCCGCTGGGTGGACCGCGGCCGGATCCCCTGGCTCGGCAGGCGGCGGACGGCCGCGGGCGAGTCACGGGCCTGGGCCGCGATCGCGCGCTCGGTGGTGCGGCGGCCGGTGCTGTTCGGGGGAGCCGCGGCGCTGCTGCTCGCGCTGCTGGCGATCCCCGCCTTCGGCATGCGCCTCCAGGACCCGTCCCTGACCAACGACCTCCCGCGCAGCAACGCGACGGTGGACGCGGCGGCGCGCATCCAGGAGGCGTTCCCCGGCGGTCCGTCCCCTGCCGAGGTCGTCGTCTGGGGCGACCAGGTGAACGGCCCGGCGGTCAAGCGGGCCGTCGACGGACTCCACGAGCAGGCCGCGGCGAGCGGCGGCGCCCTGGGCGAGCCGATCCAGGTCGACCAGGTCGGCGAGGCCCTGGTGGTCAACGTCCCGCTGGCGGGATCAGGGTCGGACGCGGCGTCCACACGGGCTCTGAAGCTGCTGCGCGAGCGCGCGCTGCCCGAGACCCTCGGCAAGGTGGACGGCATCCACTACGCGGTCACGGGCAAGACGGCCGGTCCCCACGACTTCGCCGCCCGGCTACACGGCCGCTCGCCGGTCGTCTTCGCGTTCGTCCTCGCGCCGGCGTTCGTCCTGCTGCTCGCGGCGTTCCGCTCGGTGGCGATCCCGCTGGTGTCGATCGCGCTGAACCTGCTGTCGGTCGGCGCGGCCTACGGGGTGGTGACCTGGGTCTTCCAGGACGGCCATCTCACCTCGGTGTTCGACTTCACCTCCTACGGCGCCGTCCTGAGCTGGCTGCCGCTGTTCATGTTCGTGATGCTGTTCGGGCTCAGCATGGACTACCACATCTTCATCCTCAGCCGGATCCGCGAGCGGCGCCTCGGCGGCGCCGGACACCGGGACTCCATCATCGGCGGCATCGCCAGCAGCGCCGGCGTGGTCACCAGCGCGGCCGTGGTGATGGTCGCGGTGTTCTCCATCTTCACCACGCTGTCGGCCATCGAGTACAAGATGTTCGGCGTCGGCATGTCGGTCGCCATCCTCCTCGACGCCACCATCGTCCGCGGCGTCCTCCTCCCAGCGATCATGAGCCTCCTCGGCCGCGCCACCTGGGCCATGCCCACCTGGCTCCACTGGCTCCCCGGCGACGACGCCCCCACAGCCGCCGCACCCTCCCCGAAGAACGACCCCGACCACCCGGAGACCACCCCAGAACCCGAGCCCAACCCCAAAGCCACGTCCGCCGCCGGATAACCCCCCACCCCGAGCCGGCCGCGCGGCACCCCCACCCCGCGCGGCCGGCCCGCCCACCAACACAACGCACCAACCCAACATCCACACCCCCGACATGCGCCGCCGCCCGAGCAGCCGCGTCCGCCAGGCCAAACACTCCAACCGACACCCTCGTCCCGCCGTGAACGAGACACCGCAACCTCGATCAAGGAGCCAAGGCTCTCACCCGCCGCCCGGACCCGACACGGAAGGGACGCGGTCACTGCGGCGACAAACAAGGTCTGTCGCAGCGGCCCTACGTCGGTGACCACCAGATGCGCGGCCACGCTCCGCCCCCACGGTCCAAGGCCGTCGAACTCGGCCACGCGCGGCCGGCGCTCGACCTCGCCTCGGCGATTCCCGCGGCGGTGGGGGCCACCGCCAGGAGAACCACGAGCACCAGCAGGGTCTGGCGCTGCCCCATGGGGCGAGTGTCAGGCGCGCACGGTACGGGTCCGCCGCTGGTAGGACAGCGAGCAGACGCTGAGCGACACCCCGATCGACGTGAAGTTGAGGAACCCGATGACGAACACTCCCGGTGCCAGCCCGGCGGTGTGCGCCGTTGAAAGCCCGCCGGTGAGGATCACCGACATCCCTATGCACCCGTAGGCGCCGAGCCCTAGCCCGGCGGTCCAGCCAGGGGTCAGCGGGATCCATCGCAGTACCCGGCGACCTCGCAAGAACGGCACCCAGCGCGGGTAGACCTGGCCCCACGGCCGGACGAGGGCGCCGAGCAGGACGATGCCCAGCATGATCCCCACGACGGTGAAGTCGATGCCGTGCCGCTCCAGCCACACCAGGAACCGGGGAGCCCCGTTCTTGGCGAACTCGTCGCCCAGATTCATCCTGGCCGGCTTGCCCGCCGTCCCGCCCGCCAGCCAGTAGATCTTCATCACCAGATAGGGGACGGCCCCGGCGGCGCCCGCGACCGCCGTCCAGACCACGGCTTTGGAAGGGCCGCGATACCGTGCGCCGCCTGTCGATCGACTCATCTCGTCATACTCCCGAGGCGCCCGCACGGCAGGCATCCCCTCGCAGCACCGGTCCCTTCGTCCCAGCGACGGAGATTCGCCTCCCTCCCACGGGGCTTCCCACCAACCATCCAGCACCGCTAACGCGACTTCGCCCAAGCCGACTCCAAGCGCCCGACACCATCAAGTGCCCCAGCCAGGACGCTGCGATGTCCTGACGCATCACCGCCGGGAATCGACAGCCCATCCCGCACATCACCGCGTACAGCTCGGGCTTGGAGACCGCCCCGCTATCCACGCCCCCTCACGGCGGGTGACATGACAGGTACTCTCAACGCAAGCCCAAGGCATTGCTGAAGCGAGGTCAGTGAGGCGGTGGAACTCATCCGCAACCACCTGCGCGACGGCGCCGCAGTCCCCGGGCGCGGCCACGACCTGGACTTCACCAATGCCGTTTCGACGGCGGCAACCCCCACGATGGTGCTCACGGGCGGCTGTCGGCAGGTTCGAAGAAGCCCAAGGCCCCTGCGAAGTCCCAGACTTGTCGGTGATACGGGCGCTGCTCGTCGTCCTGTGAGGCTGGCTCCGCCCCCGTGACTGCGGAGCCATGCAGGGCTCGGCTAGATCCAGGTGTAGTTGTCGTCGGTGACCGGCGGCAGCAGCGGCGACGGGATCGGCGCGTCTGGGCTGGGAAGGTCTGCTGGCTGCGGGGTGTTCGGTGCTCGGCCTGCGGCATGAGAGTGACCCCGGGCTGTGCGAGACGAGAGCGTGGATCAAACCCAGGCGGATCTTGGAGCATCCGGCTGCGACAGTCCGGCGGCCTCGGGCTCTTCGCGGTCTGTGGACCGATAGC
Source organism: Actinomadura oligospora ATCC 43269 (assembly GCF_000518265.1). Taxonomy (GTDB): domain Bacteria; phylum Actinomycetota; class Actinomycetes; order Streptosporangiales; family Streptosporangiaceae; genus Spirillospora; species Spirillospora oligospora. Next base: position 217,438 of record NZ_JADG01000003.1, read on the forward strand.
CTGGACGTGTGCAGGAACCGGTGACCGGGAGCGACCAGGATGGCTGACGCCGAAGACGTTCGCCGACTGGCACTCGCGCAACCTCACGCGGTCGAGATCGACAGCGACGGCTTCGATTTCCGGGTTGGCGGCAAGGGATTCGTCTGGTCCTACCCCGAGCGCAGACCGGGTGGTCCGCGCGTCATCCGCACTGACATCGCCGTGCTGTACGTCGGCGACGAGGCAGAAAAGCAGGCGTTGCTGCTCGGTGAGCCGGAACGCTTCTTCACCACACCCAGCTACGACGGGATGCCTCTGGTCATGCTGCGGCTGGGCGAAGTGGATCTCGATCGTCTGGAAGAGCTCATCACGGACGCCTGGCGCATGCGTGCACCGGATGCGCTCGTCGACGACCTTGACACCGCAGCCGATCAGCCCAACACAGAATCAGAATGAACGAAGCCTGCCGGGCCGAGACCGCAGTCCGCCGCGTCTGCGCATTTACGGACATAGTCCGTTCAGGATCCCGGGTCAGACACCCGGCCACCTGGACGGATCCCTACGACGATCACCTTCTGGCATCAGCGGACGTTAGGTCCCTCCGCAGTGCGCAGACCCGTGCCTCCAGGACGTCGGGGGTGCGGTGGGGAACGGTGTGCGGACGGCTGGAGCGATCACGCAGGCCCGCGAGTCCTTCCTGTCGCCACCGGCGCACCCACTTGTGCGCGGTCTGCCGGGAGATCCCCATCTCGGCCGCCACATGTGCGACCGGACGCCCCGCGGCGACACGCTCGACCAGCAATCGCCGCCCATGAACCGTCAGCCGGGCATTACGGTGGGACACGAAGACCTCCAGCGTGGTCGGGAGCCCAGACACCTCCACCACACCGGGGGTCTTCACCTTTCAGCAGGCACCCCACAGCCCGCGTCAACAACGTTCGTGGTCATTACACCTAGCGGGGCCGCCGGGCCGCCAGATCAAGAATCACGGTTCCGGTCCTCCTCGCGGGTCAGCCGCTGACGGCGGATCGCCCGGTCGATGTCGTCAACGGTGACCATCCCGAGTAGGTGGCCGTCCTCGATGGCGAGGGCCAGGACACCGCCGATCAGGGGACGGCGTCCGAGGAGTTCCATGGCGGGGGCGGACGGGGCGACGCGATACTCCGGCGGAACGTCGGCGGCGACGGCGCCCACACGGGACGCGGCCGGACCGGACGCGAGGAGGCGGTCGAGCAACCTCAGGTCGACCACGCCGACCGGACGGCCGTCCGCGTCGACGACCGGGAACGCCGACTGGCGCGAGTCGTCCACGACGCGACGAGTGAAGTCGGCGACGGTGTTCCAGGCGGCGGCCACTTCGGGGCGTGAGGTCATCACATCGGCAGCGGTCAGCCCGTGCAGCAACTCTTTCACCTCGCGGAACGCCTCCTCGGCCTCGGACGCTCGCATCAGGAACCAGCCGAGCAGCATCAACCAGAGCCCCGCGACGCCGGCGAACAGCACCTGCACCACACCCAGCCCCATCAGCGCCGCGCCGATGAGGCGTCCGGCGCCGGTGGCCGCCTTGTCCGCGCGGGCGCGATCGCCGTAGTGCCGCCACAGCAGCGCGCGCAGCACACGGCCGCCGTCCAGCGGCGCGCCCGGCAGCAGATTGAAGACGCCGAGCAGGAGATTCGTCACCGCGAGCCAGCCCAGGCTGAAACCGACCAGCTTCGGCGCGTGCCAGGCGTCGGCCAAGACCGCGCCCACCCCGGCCAACAGCCCGAGCAGGAGACTGGTCGCGGGTCCCGCGATCGCGATGGCCAGGTCGCTGCGGGGAGTCGGGGCCTCGGCCTCGAATTCGGAGAGACCGCCCAGCATCCACAACGTGATGCGCTTGACCCGGATGCCCGAGCGGAGCGCGATGACGCAATGCGCCAGCTCGTGCGCGACGAGGCACCCGAAGAATACCGAGGCGATCAAGAGCGCGGTGAGCAGGTACAGCGCAGTCGGCAGTCCCGGCCGCACCGGGGGGAGCGCGCCGTAGGCCAACCCCCCGGTGATCAACGTCATGATCACCAACACCGACCAGTGCAGCCCCACCGGGATACCGGCGATCGTCCCCAGCCGGACGTTCTGCTTCATGGAACACCGCCCCAACCTCCACCATGCCACCCGGCGCCGGACCAGAGCCCCATCGCCTTCCGCGAAGGGACCTGCGCTGCGCCTCGCGCGGCGAGACCTGGACAGTCCGCTCTCCGCGTCCCGTCCTCGTCAGCGCCGACCAGACGCCAAGCGTGCAAGTCCCGTGCTTCCCACATTCGTCCCAGGCCGCCAGCGGGGCTGCCGGATCCCAGCCGTGATCAGGCCCCAGGGCGCGGTCGACTCGGCCGTTGATGGCCTGTCACAGCTGATGGAGGCAGCCGGTCGAGGGCGGAACGAACATACCGACGACCGCCCCCGTGTGACGGGACGTCATGCCCACACGAGAGCGGCGCCGGACGACGGCTCAGTTCAATACCTCACCGGGCCGCCGGATAGAGGTGCTCGACGAAATCGGACGATGTCCCGGTGATGATCCCGCACAACCGATCGTTGCGAGTCTCGTCGCCGACGGGAAGCGCGCCTTCATTCGCCTGGCGCATCAGCTCACACCTCACGCTCTGGCTCCTCGTCGGGTGCCTGTTCGCGGTCGGCCCCTCGCGGTGACCCGGCCCCGGTCATGTCCGCGGTATGGAGGCCGATGGTGGGTATCTCCCTTGCGTCCACCTGCGCAGGATGAAGCTCGTTCTTGACGGCGGTCGCACTCGTGAGCGCGAGCTTGCGGAACGCCTCGGTGATATCTGTAAAGCGTCAGGCTTCAAGCCTGCTCTTGTGACGGTCGCCGATGGTGACCACAGGATCGATTACTCCCCCCCGGGGGGGGAGATCTCGCATGTCCTTCATATGCAATCCTGACACACCAGATGCCATTCCGAACCATCGATATTCATCACCACTGAAGTCTCATGGATGTCAATTTTACTTCGATTTCCCAAAACGTGGGAACAAGGTAGTACCGCCGTTTCGCTGGATATATCTCATGAAACAACTGTCCAGACTGGAAGCGAAGTGTCTCTGAGTCTTTTTCATGCTCGGTTGGTCTCGTGATTCTGTGGGACGGCGATGGCCTTGACGAGGTGGCCGGCTTTGCTTGGGCGACCGCGCCGACAGCAGCGTCACGGCTTCCTCCACGTACCGCCAGGCCGTGCTGATCGACACTCCGAACCCGCTGCTGACCTCGGCGAACGTCTCGCTTCTGCGTAGATGAACCAGCACCAGCAGTGCCGTGTGGGTTGGCGGGGTGGGGGTTTGGGTTAGTCGCGTAGGGCGGCCTGTTCTATTACGCGGCCTCGGAGGGTTTGCCAGGCGGGGAGGGTGGCGGCGGCGACGGCTGTGGCGGCGCACAGGGCGGTGATTTCGAGGATGGCGAGCCAGGGGATGTGGAGGGAGGTGCCGCCGACCAGGGTGTCGAGTGCGGCCCACTGTCCGGCGAGGACGGCGGCGGTCGCGGCGGACGACAGGACGAGGCCGATCAGGACCACCATCAGGGACTCGGCGGCGATGAAGCGCAGTGTCTGGCGGCGCGTGGCTCCGGCCATGTTCAGCGCGGCGATCTCGCGGCGGCGTCCGGCCGCCGCCATCATGAGGACGTTGGCGATCGCGATGCACGAGTAGACGAGCGCGATGGCCAGGATCGAGTAGGCGGCCGACCGGTGCTGTTTCTGCTGCGCGTCGACGGCGCCCGTCAGTGCGGCGATCGGGACGACCCGGGCGGCCTGTCCGCGCGTCGCGTTCCGCAGGGCGCCCGCGACGGCCGCCGGGTCGGTCCCGGGCCGGACGCGCACCTCGATCCGGGACGGCAGGCCGCCGACGGCGTGCGCGGACGACAGGTAGCCGACGTCGCCCGCGATGCCGTCCTTGGTGATCGCCGCGACCCGCACGGCCGCTGTGGATCCGTCCGGGAGGGTGACCCTCATCGGGGAGCCGACCGAAAGGTCGTCGCTGCGCGCCAGACGCTGGTTGACGATCAGGAAGTCGTCGGCGAGGCCGGACGCCGAGCCGCGGTCCAGGCGCAGGTTCTCCACGGACGCCATCGCCGCGGGCTCCACCGCGTCCGCCGAGAGGGTGTCGACGAACTGGCCCTGCGGCGTCGAGAGGAGGGCGCGGGTCGGTGTCACCGTCGCGACGTCCACGCCCGGGACGGTACGGACCGCGTCGGCCGTCCGCTGGTTCAGGACGGCGATCCCGGTCGGCACGACGACGAACTGCGCGCGGGTCTGCTGCCTGGCCTGCGCCACCCGGGCGTCGTCGGCGGACGCCTGGGCGCTCAGCACCGAGGCCGACAGCCCGATCGCGATCACGACCGGGGTGACGGTGGCGGCGGTGCGCCGCCGCGACGCGAGCAGGTTCTCCCGGACGACCATCGCGCCCGCGCCCATGCGGGCCATCGGACGCGTCGCCAGGCGCGTGAGCGGGCCCATGACCACCGGGGCGAACAGCGCGAACCCGCCGACCAGCAGGAGCGGTACGGCCGCGTACTTGCGGAGGTTGCCCGCGTAGATCGGGTACCGCTGGGCGATGACGACGCTGGTGACGACGCCGCCGGTCAGCAGCGCCAGGCCCAGCAGCCAGCGCAGCGCGGTCATGCCCTTGCGGTCCACGACCGCCTCGCGCAGCGCCTCGGTGGGACGGACTCGTCCGGCCCGCAGGGACACCGCCGCCGCGCCCGCGACGGCGGACACGAGGCCGAGCAGGAACGCGATGACCAGGGGGATCGGGTTGATCTCGATCGTGAACCATTCAGGTGCGACGCCCTGGTCGACCATCCAGTCGCCGAGGACGGGGACCGCGAGGGTCCCGAGGACGCATCCGGTGAACGACGCGGCGAGGCCGACGACCGCCGCCTCGGCGAGGACGAGTTTGCGCACCTGGTCGGGGGTGGCCCCGACCGTCCGCAGCAGGGCCAGTTCGCGGCGGCGCTGGTCGACGACGAACGCGAACGTGACCACCACGAGGAAGATCGCGACCGAGACCACGATGCCGGTGGACGTGCCCGCCATGCCCTGGGCGTTCAGCAGACCGTCCCGGCCGCCGCTGGTGTCCGGGTCGGCCTTGCCGCGCTCGTCGCCGGTCAGCACCTGCGCCGCTCCGCCGACCGCGCCGCGCACCTCGCCCGCCTTGCCGAACGCGACGACGGCGTCGACGCGGGGCGAGATCCGCGCGGCCTCGTCGTCGCTGAAGAACACGGCGTGCTCGAACCAGGCCGAGCCGGTCACGCCCACGATCCTCGCCTGGCGCACGCCGTCCAGCGTGGTCACCGGCAGGGTGCGGCCGACGCTCGCCTTCGCGCCGCCGCCGACCACGACCTCGTCCGCCGCGCGCGGGGCGCGCCCCGCCACCAGCCGGTACGGGGTGAACTCGGCGGCCGACCACGGATGTCCGACCTGGTCGGACGGCCCGCCCTGCACCCGGACTGGGAACGTTCGGTCGGGGACGGCGCGGCCGGTCGCGGCGATCTTCGCGAAAAGCTCGGGCGGTATCCCGGCGGGACGGTCGAGGACGTGCTCCTCGCCGTCCTCGTCGCCCGCGAACCGGACGCCGTTGTGGGGCAGCACCACGGTGGGCGCGTCCGCGAAGCGCTGCGGACCGGAGAAGGGCGTGCCGAGGGTCGCCGCCATCGTCAGGGCCATCGTCGCGATGACGCCCGTGCCCAGGGCGAGCGCCACGAAGGCGCCGAGGAAGCTCACCCAGCGGGTGCGCAACGTGGCGAGTGCGAGCCTCAGCACGGCTCCGCCTCCTTCAGTGATCCGCTTCCTTCGGCGATCGGCCCCGGCACGACCAGCCTCAGCAAGAGGCGGCCTCCAGGCGCGCCATCCGCGCGGCCACCGACTCGGCGGTGGGCGCTTCCATCTCGTCCACGACCCGGCCGTCGGCCAGGAAGACCACCCGGCTCGCGTACGCGGCGGCGACCGGGTCGTGCGTGACCATGATGATCGTCTGCCCCTGCTCGGCCGCCAGCCCGGCGAGCATGCCGAGCAGCTCGCGTGAGGTGCGCGAGTCCAGCGCGCCGGTGGGTTCGTCGGCGAACAGCACCTCGGGACGGGTGACCAGGGCGCGGGCGATGGCGACCCGCTGCTGCTGCCCGCCCGACAGCTCGCTCGGCCGGTGCCCGGCCCGGTCGGCGAGCCCGACCTCGCCGAGCACCTTCAGCGCGCCGGATGGATCGGGCCTGCTCCCGGCGAGCAGCAGCGGCAGCTCGACGTTCTGGCGGGCGGTCAGCGAGGGCATCAGGTTGAACGACTGGAAGACGAACCCGACGCGGCGGCGCCGGAACTCGGTGAGCGCCTTCTCCCGCATGCCGTTGAGCGTGGTGCCGCCGATCTCGACCGTGCCCTCGTCGACCCGGTCGAGGCCCGCCGCGCACTGCAGCAGCGTCGACTTCCCGGACCCGGACGGTCCCATGATCGCGGTGAAGGTGCCCGCCGTGAACTCCAGCGAGACACCGCCGAGCGCCGTGACCCGGCCGCCGCCCGCTCCGCCGAAGGACTTGCGGATCGCCGACAGCCGGACCACCGGCTCGGCCGTCACCACCGGCTCCGCCGTCACCACGCCGAACGCCGATCGACACCGATGCGCACCGGCCACCCCGTCTCGTCCGTCGATGCGAGCACGAACCGAACGCCCGCCATCCTCTCGCGGCGTTCTATACCGGGGCAATATCGAGCGACGCCCAGGCGGACGAGGCGTCCGGGAGCCCCTCGGTGTCGCCGGGGGACGCCACGACCGAGGCGGCCAGCGCCGTCCCGAGCCGGGCGGCCCGGGCCGGGGACGCGCCGGAGAGCCGTCCGGCCAGGTAGCCGCCGAGCATCGCGTCGCCCGCGCCGACCGGGTCCACGACCGTGACGGCCGCGCTCGGCAGGTGCCCCGGACCGTCCGGGGACGCGTGCCAGACGCCGTCCGGCCCGGCCTTCAGCAGCACCTCGCCGACGCCCGCCTCCCGCGCGGTGGCGAACACCTTGACGGGATCGTCCGTCCCGAACAGGGCGTCCGCCTCCTCCAACCCGAGCGCCAGGAGCCCGACGCGGCCGAGCAGCGACCGCAGAACGTCGGCCACCGGCTCGATGGGCCCGAGCGCGGGCCGCAGATTCGGATCGAGCACCACGAGCCCGTCCGCCTGTTCCGCGAGCCGCCGCACGAGCGCCGCGGGCCCCGGTCCCAGCGCGACGGTGATCCCGGACAGCAACACCGCGCGCGCACGAGCCGCGAGCACACGATCGGCGTCGGATTCGTCCATCGCCGAGGCCGCCGACCCACGCCGGTAGTAATGCACGCGCCGCTGACCGTCCGGCCCACCGGGTAGCCCTCGGTGGCACGGTCCAGGTGCCCGCCGCCGATGAGCCCGGGCGCGACCGCGTTCACCCGCACGCCCGACGGCCCGCACTCCAGCGCGAGCTGCCGGACGAGGGCGTCCAGCCCGCCCTTCGCGGTCGCGTACGCGGCCAGCCACGGCGCGGCGAGGAACGAGTTCACCGAACTCACCGCGACGATCGCCGACCCGCGCTCCATGCGGGGGGAGCGCGGCGCGGGTCAGGAAGAACGCGGTGTCCAGGACCGAGCCGAGCGCCGTCCGCCACTGCTCGTCGGTGGTGTCCCGGACGGACGCCACCGGCATCACGGCCGCCGCCGGGACGAGCACGTCGAGCCGTCCCAGCGTCTCCGCCGCCGCCGCCACGACCTCGCCCGCCACGGACGAGTCGGTGCAGTCGGCCACCAGGAAACCGGCGTACACCGGGTCGTCGCACGGCTCGAGCCCGACGCCGACCACACGTTCGCCGCGCGCGGCGAACGCGGCGGCGATGGCGCGCCCGATCGGCGAGTTCCCGCCGGACAGCAGCACACCCCTCGACGAGGCCCCGGAACTCACGGCGCCGCCGGAAGGTCGAGGACGGCCAGGACCTCGTCCAGGCCCGCGAGTGTGCCCGCGTCCAGCGGACGCGCCGGAGCGCGCACCGCCGCCGACGCGATCAGCCCGCGCCGGACCAGCACTTTCTTGTGCACCGCCCAGGCGTATCCCTGCCGCATCCCGAACCGGATCAGCGGCAGCAGCCGCGCGAACGCCGCGTGCGCGTCGGCGCGCCGCCCGGCCGTCCAGTCGGCGAGGATCGGCGCGATCACGTCGGTGAACTCGCACGCGGGCATCGTGCCGACCGCGCCGCCCGCGTACTCCTCCAGGACGAACAGGGCGTTCTGCCCGCCGAACACCGCGAAGTCCGGGTCGACGCCGCGCACGACCGCGGCGACCTTCGGCGCGGTCGGCGGGGCCTCCACCTTGACCGAGCCGACGCCGTGCGGCTTGCTCAGCTCGACGATCAGGCTCTCCGGCATGGCGACGCCGGTCGCCCCCGGCGCGTCCTGCACCATCACCTCCGGCCCGACCTCGCCGAGATCGCCGTAGAAGTCGACCAGCTGCGAAGGCGTCGGCTTCACCATGAACGGCGGCAGGACCATCAGCGCGTCCGCTCCGCCCTCGGCGGCGGCGCGCGCCTGCTCCAGCGCGGTCGGCGTGCCGGTCGCGGCGACGCCCGCGACGATCGGCACCGCGCCCGCGACCGTCTCGCGGACGGCCGCCAGCACCCGCGCGCGGTCGTCGGCGGTCAGCGCGAACCCCTCGCTGGCCATGCCGAACAGGGCGACGCCGGTCGCGCCGGACGCGACCTGGAACGCGGTGAGACGGCGCAGGCCCGGCAGGTCCAGCGAACCGTCAGGGCTGAACGGGGTGGCGAGAACGGGGACGAGCCCGGACAGGCTCACTCAGACCTCCAGGGGGGTTGACGAGAACTCGGCGACGGCGTCGAGGTCGACCTAGACGCCGAGACCGGGGCCGGACGGCACGGCGAAGCCCGTCGCGCCGCCGGTGATCGGGGTGGTCAGGACGCGTCCGCCGACCTCGTGGGACGTCGGCTGGAACTCGAAGAACGCCAGGTCGGACAGCGCGGCGCTGGCGTGCAGCCCGGCGGCGAGCACGACGCCGAGGCCGGTGGAGTGGTGCGGCGCGACCGGCAGGTGCCGCGCGGCGGCCAGCTCGCCCATCGCCATCAGCTCGGTGATGCCGGTGCGGCCCACGTCGGGCTGGACGAGCCCGGTCGCGCGCCGGTCGAGCCAGTGCGTTAGCTCGTACCGGTTCCGCAGGGTCTCGCCGATCGCGATCGGCAGGTCCACGCGTCGGGCCAGGTCGCGGTGGCCCTCGACGTGGCCGAGGTGCAGCTTCACGCGGGTCGCGCCGCGCTCCACCCACTCCATGGCGAGGGCCGCGCGCTCCTCGTTCGTCGGACGCGGCAGCCCGCTCACGTACACGGGGATCTCGGTGCGGAAGGCGCCTCCCAGCAGGGCGGACACCGGACGGCCGGTGAGGCGTCCGGCCACGTCCCACAGCGCGATGTCGACGGCGGCGAGCGCGTCGGCCTGGTGTCCGACGAGGTGGCCGCGCTCGCGCATTCCGCACGGCGCACCGCCACGGCGTCCCCGTCGTCGCGGGCGCGGCCACGCCGACCGAGATCGTCCAGGCGCTGGAGGCCGGGACCGACCTGGTGAAGCTGTTCCCGGCGTCCCAGTTCACCCCGGACGACCTGCGCGCCATCGTCCAGGCCGTCCCGCACGCCCCGCTCGTCCCGACGGGCGGCGTGTCTCTCGCGTCCGCCGCGTCCTGGCTGAACGCCGGCGCCGGCGCCGTCGGCATGGGCGGCGAACTCGTCCGAACCCCGAACAAGAAGTACGCACCTTCCTCAAGACCCTGCGGGCCGCCTAGTCGGGCAGCTTGCGCAGGATCTCCTCCAGTAGTTCGTGCCGGCGGAGGGTGGCGCTCCAGAAGAAGGACGCCAGCCCTGAGAAGAACGCCACCCCCGCCAGCACGGCCACCATGATCCCGACCATGAACCCGGTGATGTGGACGGCCTGGGTTCGCGGGTCGTCCCGGCTCATCGGAAGCACGACGACGGGATCGTTGTCGATCGCGGTGAACAACAGTCCCGCCGACACGATGGCCAGCATGGCGGCGGTGACCATGAGGAACCGGCCCACGGAGATCCAGCTGTCGGATGTCATGCCGCGATCGTGAGTGCCCCAGGTCACAGCCCGGGCGTCCCGTCCGCATCCGGCCGCATGGCGGCCCGCAGGTGGTACTCCGCCTGCGGGCCACCGGTCGGCTCGGGGGTCAGCCCGTCGCGTCCGCCCTGGACGCTCCTCGGCACCAGACCTCGACGGCGTCGGCTCGGTTCGTGACGTTGAGCTTGGTGAAGATCCGGTTCAGGTGGTTCTTCACCGTCTTCTCGGAGATGAACACGCGGTTGGCGATCTGCGGGTTGGACAGACCTTCGGCCACCAGCTCGAGGATCTCGGCCTCGCGCGCGGACAGGCCGTAGCGCTTGTGGGGCGCGTCCGCCGTCGAGATGGGATGTCCGGACCCGGTGGTCAGCGCAGGGGATGCGGCATCGACGAGCACAGCGACACGGGCGCTTGTCAGGGGATCGCTGGGTGCCGACGGCTCTCCCAGGAGGCGGATCCACCCCTGCGCCACGGTCTCCTTCACGTGGACGGACTGCGGAAGGTAGTCGCCGGGATCGAGGACGCCGTTGCGGACCATCTCGTCATACAGATAGTCCGAGAGGATCACCCCGACCTCGGCGGCGCGTTCGGTGCACTTCTGCTTGAACGGGCCCGCGTCGAGCAGCCGGAACGGCAGGACGAGCGCATGACCGCAGAAGCCGTGACGGTCCCGCAGGACGTAGCCGACGTGCAGCGCGATCCGCACCCGGAGCTGCCCGATGGCGCTGGACAGCCGGTTGTGACGGCGAACCTGCCGCGCGATCTCCGTCACGACGGGCCCCACGAGAACCTCGGGTGCCGCGTCGGGCGGTGCGATGACCAGCGCGCCGTCGCCCCGGTCCTCGTGGTGGACGTCGGCCCAGGGAATGCGCGCCGCTCCGAAGCCTGACCGTAGGGCGCCGAACAGGGCCGAGCGGACGTGTACCCGGGCGTCATCGTCCCGCCACGGGGCTCCGAAATCGGCGATGTTCAGGACCATCACCATGGCGAAGCGGCCTTCCGGACGATCGGACGGCGGCGGCTGGCCTTTCGCCGCGTCGGGCTCCCGGCCCTTCTGGGACGAGGGGTCCACGGAGGCACGGATCCAGGCGTCCTCCCACTCGGCCAGCTCGGCCGGATCGTCGATCCCGCACGCTCGCAGGTAGGCCCCCACCACTCCGGGGCTGGGCAGGCGCCGGCCGGCCAGCAGGTCGGAAAGGGAGGACTTGGAGACGGGGGTTCCGTTCCGCTGAGCGCGCTGCTCCAACGTGCGCAGCGAGGGCAGTCCCGCCTTCTCGTGGGCCTGCCGGAGCAGGCGCAGGAGTCCGTCCCGGCTGCTGGTGTGGGGGAGCAGGGTGGAGATCTCGGTCATGCGCACCCGTCCTCGTCAGCGGGAGGCGCCATGTGGATCCGGCGCCAGGCCGTCGTCCACCGCCGCTCCTCCTGCTCGCCCGCCCCGCAGCCGCGGATGCATCCGCGCAGGTAGGTGAGCTTGAGGACGGGCTTGTCGGCTCTGTCGTAGAGCAACTTGCTGACGGTGCCGTGGGAGAACGCCCCGTTGGAGTCCCTCGCCACGTCCCGGCAGGACGGGCTGCCCGCCCAACGCCAGAACTGCCGCATGAGGTCCTCGAGTTCGGTGAAGGTGGCGGCGGTCAGCGGGTCGGGTTTGAGGTCGAGGCCGTCGACGTCGTCGACCAGCCTGTCAGGGGACGGCATCGGCTCACGCTCCCTGGGCGCGCGACCCGGCGCGGTACGCCAGGAGATGGCCGCCCACGGTCAGAGCCGCCAGTGAGATCGCCCCGGACGCGCCGGTCGCGGTGTACGCGCCCGCCGCCGAGGCGAGCCCGGTGGTGACCGCCGACGCGCCCGTGATCACCGTGGCGGGACGGATCTTGCCCTCGATCTTGAGGGTGACTTTCATCGGTGCGTGTGCCCTTCGCTCGGTACGGGATCCGGCCTTCGAAGAGCGACCTGCCGCCGTGGACCCCGGACCACCGGTCTGCCAACCGGCCTCCCCAAGGCGTCGAGCCGCCCGTTATTGGGGCATCTTCTCTCCGCGGAGCCACGTGGGGAATGCGGCATGACAATCTTGGACGGTTCTAGACACAGTTGTTTCACCGTGTCCGGGATGGAGTGGTCCGCCCCGTACCCGGATGGCCCAAGCTGTCCAAAGCTGTCGGCTGGGACTACTGGACACCTCGCGCGAGCGCTTTCCTAGAGACCGGAAGCCGTCCGCGGCCTCCGCCCCCGAACGTGACCGGTACGGGATCCGGCCCGTTGACCAGGGGAACCGATGACGCCCCGGCTGCCACCGGTGCTCGTCGAACAAGGGCCTGCCAGGACTGAACGCCCCGGCAGGCCCTTTAGCTCTGCCCGCACTTCCTGCCGCGGCCGGACGCCGCCCCAGCCCCACCAGGGTGCGTTTGGGAGGGAGTGACCGGGGTGGCTCTCGAAGACGTCCTGGCGGCGACGCTGTGGACCGGCGTGTCGCTGGCCGCCTGCACTCATCACCGCGCTGGCGGCGTGTGGACGGTTCGAGGTGTTGCTGCTCGTGCCCTACGCCGTCCACTTCGCGATCGGCACGCTGGCCGTCACTCTGCTGGCGTGAGGGGGATGTCCGCCCAGACCGTCGTGCGGTCGCCGTCAGCCCGGTGACCCCAGGCGCTGGTCAGAGCCTGGACGATGTGCAGCCCGCGCCCGGACTCGCCCTCAGGCGCAGGACGCAGACAAGGACGGCGGCCGTCCGCGCCATCGTCCGTCACCTCCACACGCACATGCTCCGGCCCGCGCAGCAGCGCGATCGTCACCTTCCCGCCCCGCCCGGACGCGGTGTGCCGAATCGCGTTCCCGGCGAACTCGTCCACGACGAGCGTGAGGTCGTCCAGCGCGTCACTGCCGTCGTTCACATGCGCGGGCACGAGCGTGTCGAAGATGAAGGAACGTGCGTACCGGACGGACTGCGGCTGTCCCGGCAGCGTCAGCGACGCGAGGACGGTCATCTGAATGCTCACGCCGCGGCCTCCGTCGCGATGCGATGCGCGGCCCGCGCGAGGTGCGGCTCGTTGAGCAGGCGTCCGCGCCACACCAGCCGCCAGCACCCGTCCCGGAAGACGGCGAGAACGGGCTCGTTGCGCCCGTCCCGGCACGGCACGAAAACCACAGGCTCGGCGTAATGGGGGAATATGAGCATTGTGGACACGGGCACCGCCCGCAGTTCCCAGACCAGCCGCACCAGCAGCCGGAAGCGATCCTCACTCGGCGTCGTCATCGACCCTCCGTTCCATGTCAACGCCAGGTTCGTCGCCGAGAGTGATCGCCTCAACGCTCTCACAGGAAGTTCGAGACATTCGGGCGTGATATGTCGCGGAGCTGATGGCCCGCAGAACGAATACTTCTAACTTCGACTGAAGCGATTGACGCGAGCACGCAGGGTGACAAGGTGGTGCTCATGTCCCCAGCGGATCGCCAGTCATATCGCCGCCGCAAGATCGGCGTCGCGCTTCGGCAGTTTCGTGAGGCGCGCGGCTGGACCCAGGATGCCGCTGCGCGTCGGCTCGATCGTTCGCAAGCTTCCCTCAGCGCGTACGAGAACGGGCACCGTGCGATCCGTCCGCGAGACCTGGAGCAAATCCTGGACCGTTACGGCGTGCGCGATGTCCAGCAGAGGCAGCAACTCATGGACTTGGCGGCCCAGGGGCGCAGGGACGGCTGGTGGCACAGCTTCGAAGAGCGGCAAGACCCCACGGTGGTGGACTTCGCCTCGCTTGAGGCGGATGCGTCACGCATTCGCTCGCTTGAGTTGCACCTGGTGCCGGGCCTCCTGCAGACGGAGTCCTACGCTCGCGTGCTCCTTGGCTCCTACGACGGTGTGCTTGACGAGCCGCACGACGTGGAATCCTCGCTTCAGTTCAGGCTCAATCGTCAGCGCGTCCTTCGAGGCGATGATCCGCCACGCGTCGAATGGGTCATCGGTGAGGCGGCGCTGCATCTTCGGGTCGGGGGTTTGGAGGTGATGCGCGAGCAGATCGGCGCACTGCGCGAGGCCTCGCAGCTGCCTCATGTGGACCTGAGGGTGCTTCCGTTCACGGCGGGCAGCCATCCGGGTGTGGACGGGCCCTTCTCCATCATCGACGTCGTTCCTGACGAACTGATGCAGGTCGTCGCAGTGCACAGCCTCAGCCGAAGCTGGTACATCGATGATCCCTCGAACGTCGGAACCTACGTTCGAGTCTTCAAGAAGCTCCAGTCGCTCGCGCTCTCACGATCAGACTCCTGTGAGCGCCTCGACCAGATAGCGTCGGAGAAATGAGCAAGGTTTCCGAGTCTGTGCTTGCGTGGCGGAAGAGCAGTTACAGCGGTGTTGACAAAACCGACTGTGTCGAGGTGGCGGCACTGCTCGCCTCAGGGGCGGTGGCCGCTCGTGACTCGAAGGATCCGGGTGGGCCCTTGCTCGCGCTCGGGGCGGGCGAGTGGGCCGACTTCCTCGGAGCCGTGAAGGACGGCGCGTACGACCTCTGATCGCACGCCACCGGCGTCGTCCGCTGGCACCGCAAGAAGATCGGCGGTAAGGGCCGGGCACTGCCGCCCGGCCTGCGGTGCGTCAGGTCGGTGAGGCTGTGCCAGCTCTACGAGACCGGACAGCGTGGTGGTTCATCACTCGGGAGTGGGCCATTCCTCGGCCAGGAGCGCGTATGAGAGGCCGTCGAGCCATCCCTTGGTGCGGTGGAGGGAGTCTTTCACCGTGTGCTGTTCGCGGCGCATCCCGACCCGCTCCATCAGCCGCCACGAAGGTTCGTTGTCGTAGAAACATTCCGCGACCAGGCGGCGCAGGCCGAGACTCCCGAAGGAGACGTCGATGAGGGCGCGTACCGCTTCGGTGGCGTAGCCCTTGCCGCCGTAGGAGGGATCCAACGTCCACCCGAGCTCCGCCTGGACGCCTTTCGCCTGGTCGGCGACCTCCTCCTGGGCCCAAGCGTCCTGGACGTGCAGCGTCAGATCGCCGATCACCCGGCCGTCCAGTTCGACGATGAGCAGGCCTGTGAGCCGATCCTCGCGGAGAAAACGCTCACGGTAGTCGTCGTACGACGTCGTGGCGGCCCCGACCCATTCGTGAGACTCCGGCAGCTGCCGGTAGACCCAGGTCGCGTCCACGTCGTCAGGGGCAGCCCGGCGCAACAGCAGCCGGTCGGTGGAAATCGGCCAGTCCAGAGTGTCAAGAGGGTGGCGCATGGGCCTCATGCTGGCAGAGCCGTGGTGACACACAAAACGGATTTCTGCGGGCGACGTCCCAACAACGACGCGGCGATCGCCTTACAGGAACTGACCGGACACCGCAGCGACCAGGGGCCCCGGAGACCGCGTTCTGAAAACCAAGTGGAGTCGCTGTCGCGGGTATACCCGTGCCTCGGGTACGGGACGACCAGAGGACGGGGTCCTCATGTCCCCTGAGGCATGGCGTCATGGCAATACTGATCTTGGATCAAGGATCCCTCGGGCATAGGGTCCGGGTGACCACGGATCGAGGCGGGTGCGCAACGTGGTCGCGGTACTCGGCCAGCCCGTGTTCGTCCGTGGAGGTCCGGTGCCCGTCGGTTATTTGATCACAGTGGCGATCGTCGCGGTCGGCACACTGTGCGCTCTGGCGCCGGTGCGGAGGCCGCGCCCGCTCCAGATGCTGAGTTACCACTTCGGCCTCGTCGCGAACGAGATGCCGTTCGCCGCCTTCTTCTACATGCTGGTCCTGCCGACGTTGCTGGCATTCGGCCAGGGCGACATCGACTCGGCGGGCGGATGGGCGATCGTCGCCGCGGCCACAGTGACCACGGCCGGGCTCGTGGTCATCGCACGTCGCGGAATCGGGGACCGGACGCGGATCGAGCACGCCATGGACGAAGGGCTCGGCGCAGGGTGGCGCGGCACCCTCGACTCCGGCCTGGCCCAGGGCCTGCGGAGCCGACCTCCGCTGGTCCGCATCCTGTTCCATCCCGTCTATCGCCGCCGCCGGGACGTCCGGCGCGTGGCGAACCACTCCTACGGCGACGCGGGCCGCCGGAACCTCCTCGACGTCTACCACTCGCGTTCGCGGCCGGAAGGCGCGCCCGTGCTGATCCACCTGCACGGAGGCGAGTACCGTCACGGACACAAGAACAGCCAGTCGCTTCCGCTGCTCTATCACCTGGCCGGCCGGGGCTGGGTGTGCATCAGCGCCAACTACCGGCTGCGGCCCCACGCCCAGCACCCCGACCACCTGATCGACCTCAAGAAGATCATCGCCTGGGCGCGGGAACACGGCCACGAGTACGGAGCCGATCCGGCGACGCTGTTCGTGGCGGGCAGCTCGGCGGGCGGACACATGGCGGCGCTCGCCGCGCTCACGCCCAACGACCCCGACTTCCAGCCGGGCTTCGAGGACGCCGACACCTCCGTCACCGGCGCCATCTACCTGAACGGCTGGTACGGCGACTACTTCGGCATGGGCCCCCAGTCCTCACCGCTGGGCCACATCACCGCGGACGCGCCGCCGTTCCTCGTCGCGCACGGCGACCTGGACCCGCTGGTTCCCGTGGCGGACGCCCGGCACTTCGCCGACGAACTACGCCGCACCTCGGCGAACCCGGTCGTCTACGCCGAGCTGCGCGGCGGCAACCACGCCTTCGACCTCTACCACTCCTTCCGCTTCGAGGCGCTCGTCGACGCCATCGAGGGCTTCACCACCTGGGTGAGATCCCGAGAGAGGACGCCCCAGCCCTAACGACCCGACCGGGTGATGGTTCGTTCGAGGGCCGGGCGGCCCGGCGAAGCCCAGCGATGTCGAACCGGTGCGTGTCGCTATGTCTCGACCTGTTCCGCCTCGGTTCCCAGGTGCGGATGGTGCAGGTCGAGCGCGGGCCGTTCCGACCTGATCTGCGGGATCGAGTGGAAGTTGTGACGGGGAGGCGGGCATGAAGTGGCCCATTCCAGGGACGCGCCGTGGCCCCACGGGTCGTCGACCTCGACCCGCTTGCCCTTCTTCCACGTGATGTACACGTTGTAGAAGAACGGCAGCATGGAGGCGCCCAGGATGAACGAGAAGATCGAGGAGGTCTCGTTCAGCCCGGTGAACTGGCTGGCGTAGTCGGCGTACCGGCGCGGCATGCCCTCGGCTCCCAGCCAGTGCTGGATCAGGAACGTGCCGTGGAAGCCGACGAACAGCATCCAGAAGTGGATTTTGCCGAGCCGCTCGTTCAGCATCTTGCCGGTGAACTTCGGCCACCAGAAGTAGAAGCCCGCGAACATCGCGAAGACCACGGTTCCGAAGACGGTGTAGTGGAAGTGCGCGACGACGAAGTAGGAGTCCGACAGCTGGAAGTTCATCGGCGGGGACGCGAGGATGACGCCGGTCAGGCCGCCGAAAAGGAAGGTGACGAGAAAGCCGATCGACCACAGCATCGGTGTCTCGAACGTGAGTTGCCCTCGCCAGATCGTTCCGACCCAGTTGAAGAATTTCACGCCGGTTGGGACGGCGATGAGGAACGTCATGAACGAGAAGAACGGCAGCAGCACCTGCCCGGTCACGAACATGTGGTGCGCCCACACGGTCATCGAGAGGCCCGCGATAGTGATGGTCGCGAACACCAGGCCGATGTAACCGAACACCGGCTTACGGCTGAACACCGGGAAGATCTCGGTCACGATGCCGAAGAAGGGCAAGGCGATGATGTACACCTCCGGATGGCCGAAGAACCAGAAGAGGTGCTGCCAGAGCAGCGCGCCACCGTGCGAGGCGTCGAACACGTGCGCGCCGAACTTACGGTCGGCCTCCAGGGCCAGCAGCGCCGCGGCCAGGATCGGGAACGCCAGCAGGACCAGGATCGAGGTCAGCAGGATGTTCCAGACGAAGATCGGCATCCGGAACATCGTCATGCCGGGGGCGCGCATGCACAGGATCGTGGTGACGAAGTTGACCGAACCCATGATCGTGCCGAAGCCCGACATGGCCAGACCCATCACCCACATGTCGCCGCCGACGCCCGGCGAGCGCACGGCGTTGGAGAGCGGGGCGTAGCCGGTCCAGCCGAACGGCGCGGCGCCGCTCGGGGTGAGGAAGGCCAGCACGACGATCAGGCTGCCGAACAGGTACAGCCAGTACGCCAGCATGTTCATGCGCGGGAACGCGACGTCCGGCGCGCCGATCTGTAGCGGCATGATCACGTTCGTGAAGCCCGCGAACAGTGGCGTCGCGAACATCAGCAGCATGATCGTGCCGTGGATGCTGAACGACTGGTTGAACTGCTCGTTGCTGACTATCTGGAGCCCGGGCCTGAGAAGCTCGGCCCGGATGAGCATGGCGAGGACGCCGCCGAAGAGAAAGAAGGCGAAGGAGGTGATCAGGTACAGGTACCCGATCTTCTTGTGGTCGGTCGTGGACAGCCAGTCGGCGACCAGTCTCCCCTTGCTCGTCCGGGCTGCTGGAACGGCTTCCTGAGTCGGCTCTGCGGTTCTCATGTCCATCCGTTGGGTTCGGGAAATCATCGACCGGCGTCCGGCGTCCGGCGTCCGGCATCCGCCGTCCGGCGCGCGACGCACGGAGCAGCGGCGTCCGACACGTCCGCGGGCCGCGCTGCGCTTCTCGTGAAGGATTTACCAGGGGCGCGAAGGAATCACCGCTCCGGCAGGTAAACAACCATGCCCAATTGGGCATGAACAGGCATTGCGACATACTGCACAATTCGACAAGAATCACGCCAATAGCGACTGGTGCTCGACCCGAGGAACATGCGGTACGAGCCTCCGGGCGTCCTCGCGCGGGATGACGTGTCCGGCCTGGCTCTGGAACCGGGCCAGGGCCGAGGTCGGCGGCATCCTCGGCAGCTGCGGAACGGGTATGGGGGCATGCGACTCAGGTCACAGACGACGGAGGTCACAGAATCCGCGGCTCCATCGTCTTCCTCGTGCACCGGAGTAACAGAACGGGAGAGGTCATGAAGATCGCAGTCGCTGGTGGTACCGGGGTGGCCGGGCGGTTCGTCGTGGACGTGGTGAAGGCGCGCGGGCACACACCCGTGGTGATGTCGCGCGGGCGGGGCGTCGATCTGGTGAGCGGGGCCGGACTCGATGCGGCGCTGGCCGGGGTCGAGGCCGTCGTGGACGTCGCCAATCTGGCCACGAGCCGTAAGGCGGCGGCGGTGGAGTTCTTCGACAAGGCGGGGCGGAACCTCGTCGCCGCGGCCGGACGAGCCGGGGTGCGGCACCTCGTGACGCTCTCGATCGTGGGGATCGACCGGGTCAGGTTCGGCTACTACGCGGGCAAGCTGCGGCAGGAGGAGATCGTCCAGGGTGGGGCGGTGCCGTGGACGATTCTGCGGGCGACGCAGTTCCACGAGTTCGCCGGTCAACTGCTGGACCGAGTGCCCGGGCCGATCGCCCTGGTGCCGACAGGGCGGGTCCAGCCCGTCGCCGTGCGCGAGGTGGCCGAAGCCCTCGTCGACGCCGCCCTCGGCGCACCGCAGGGGATGGCCCCCGAACTCGCCGGCCCGCGGGTCGAGTCGCTGGTCGGCATGGCCCGGAGCCTCATCGCCGCCGGTGGGGCCCGCAGGCGCCCGGTCCTTCCCGTGTACTTGCCCGGAGGGATGAGCAGCGGTGGTCTGCTGCCGACCGGCGCCGGTCCTCGCGGCACCCAGACCTTCGCCGACTGGCTCAAGGAGCAGACCACTCCCGCATGACCGGTTCCGGCGGTCGGCGTCCCTTCAGGCCACTTCGCGCTGTCGGCCGTTCCGGTCCGGAAACATGGGCGATCTTGCTAGCGTGCGTTGAGGACGGCGTTTCCGATCTTTGAGGAGGGCTCGTGACTGACTCGAAGGACACCACCGCCGGACCGCGCGACGTGCTGGCGCGGTACCAGCAGGCGTCGATCGACAAGGCCCTGGACGTCATGGTCGACCTGTACGCCGAGGACGCCGTGCACGAGTTCCCCTTCAGCCGTCCGGGCATGCCGTCCGAACTGCGCGGACGCGAGGAGATCCGCGCCTTCCTGGAGGCGGGCTGGCGGGACGGCCCGCTCCGCTACGACTCCTATGGCGACGTGGTGGTGCGCGAGACCACCGACCCCGAGGTCATCGTCGTCGAGCAGTTCGCCGTCGGTTTCTCGAACGTGACCGGACGCGACTTCGTGCTCCCCAACATCGTCGTCCTGACGGTTCGCGACGGCCGGATCGTCCACTTCAAGGACTACGTGAACGTCCTGGCCGCCGGCGAGGCCCTGGGAATGGCACTGCCGTCCTAGCGACGTCCACGCGTTTGACCGTGCGGGCGGCGAGGCGGCAGGCTGGCGCCGTGATCTTCACTCAGGCGGAACTCGACTACCTGGCCGGTCAGCCCCTCGGCCGCCTGGCCACCGTCTCCCCGGCCGGCCAGGTGCAGAACAACCCCGTGAACTTCTCCGTGGACGCCGCCGCCGGAACGATCCTGATCGGCGGCGGCGCGATGGGGACGTCCAAGAAGTTCCGCAACGTCCAGCAGGGCAGCACCGTGTCCTTCGTCGTGGACGACCTGGAGTCGATCGACCCCTGGAAGGCGCGCGGCATCGAGATCCGCGGCACGGCCGAGGCGATCACGGCCGAGGAACCCCCGATGCCGCGCGTCTCCCGCGACCACATCAGGATCACGCCGACCCACATCGTCTCCTGGCACCTGGACGGCCCCCGGGCGAGCCGCAAGGTCTGACCGCGCCACCGCCGTCGCGAGCCGCCTACACGGGAGTGCTGAACGAGATCCAGACGTCAGGCGCCAGCTCCGGACGACCCGGTACACCTCGGCGTTCCTCCGTCCACACATCCCCGGCGATCTCCGTGGCCACCCGCCGCCAGAACCGCACGGCGGCGCCGTTGGCGTCCTGGAACGCTACGGCCCACGAGCCGGGATGCCTGGCCACGATCTCCTGGACGGCGTCCAGCCCGATCCCACTCCGCAACTCATCGAACTGCGACATGTCAGCAGCCCACGCCGACCCGACGCACCGCACCGCCATCGGGCTTGGCTAACCGGTGAACTCGGCGGCGATCGACGTGATGATCGTGTCGGCGTCGGCGAAGTCGGCGGCCTGCTCCATCGCGGCGAACAGCCCCTCGTAGTGCTCGACGTCCGGCCCGGTCAAGGTCAGAACCTGTGTCTCGGTGCCGACCGTGACCAGCCGTTCGTCGTAGATCTCGAACCCGTGGAGCGGCACTTCGGAGACCCGGGCGCTGAAGGGGACGATCCCGATGCGCAGACGCCGCCGTCCGATCAGTGTTCGCAGATGCTCCAGCTGGCCGAGCATGACCGCCTCATCGGCGACGCGCCACCGCAGCGCCGCCTCCGACAGCACCACCGTGATGGAGAGCTGACGTCTGGAGAGCACCGATTTCTGCCGCTCGTGCAGGGCCCGCAGTGATCGCTCCAGGGCCTCGCCCTCCAACGACAGCCCATAGATCTGCCGCGCGTAGTCGGGTGACCGGAGCAGCCCGGTCACCATGACCGGCTGGTAGACGCGCAATCTTCGCGCCTCGCCCTGGGCGCGGGCGATCTGCTGCTGGCGGGTCCAGGCGCCTCCGCGCATCAGAACCTTCCGGCTCTCGACGCGTCGGTGCAGGGACGTGGCCAGCTCGACCAGTTCGGTGGTGCGTTCAGGGGGCGCGGAGTAGATCAGGCACAGTGTCTCCACCATCTCTGCGGGCGGGACGGTCGCGCCGGTCTCGAAGCGGGAGATTCGCGGCTGACTCGTGCCCGTGCGCTCAGCGACCTGCATCCCGGTCAGCCCCGACCTCACACGCAGTTCACGAAGCGCGTCGGCCAACTCCCGGCCTCCACGCTCATATCGCTCAGGTGCCTCTTCCATCAGGGCCTGAAGTCTAGGGCGGACAGGGTACGAGACCGTGGCGGGCCCAAGCGGGACACCCCGCCTCAGCCCTTGGCGCGGAGCGTCATGCCCGCAACCAGGAGGAACGCCAGTGCTCAGGGTGAGCCTGCCACCACTGGTCATAGGGGACGGCGTCCCGCTCGGCCACCGCACGTGCGTGCCGCAACCTGACCGCCTCCCCATCGTCGGCCAGGTGCGCGCCGGTGAACCGCTGGTCCCGGTCGTACCGCAGGACGACAACGGCGTCATCGATGATCCAGAAGTCGGCGTCGGTCATCCCGTCCGGAGGCATGCGCTCCGACAGGTCAAGTATCCGCACCCGCTGTCCGTACCGTGAGGACGCCGGCCACGCCCATTCGCACGCATAGCGGAAGTAGGCGGTGGTGGGGTCGCGCAACACATGAACCTTGCCCCACCCCTTGCCCATCCGCACCTGCGCGGCGAGTTGCTCGTTCCAGCTCATGTCCGCCGGAGGACGGTAAGGCTCCCCGGCAACGTAGCGGCGGACCTGCTCGGACTCATGCTCGGTGTCGTAGTTGTCCAGGTTCTCCAGGCGGAAGACCTCGCGTTCGAAGTGGTCGAACATCTCAGAGAGCCGCTCCAGATCCAGCATCGACCTCCTCCTCCCACCGCACCTCGACCTCGACGGCCTGCTCACCCTCGGGAAGGGCCAGGCGGTCCAGCGCCTCGGGTTCGGTGACGGGCTTCCCGCGAATCAGCCACGTGCCCCGGTCGGTCAGGCTCTGGCCGAACGACGGAAGGTCCTCCAGGAGGGACGTGGGGACCTCCACGAGTGTTCGGTCCGCCTCGTCCACCACCCAGCCCTGCACGACGGCCGTCCTGATGCCGGTGCGGT
Source organism: Actinomadura oligospora ATCC 43269 (assembly GCF_000518265.1). Classification (GTDB taxonomy): domain Bacteria; phylum Actinomycetota; class Actinomycetes; order Streptosporangiales; family Streptosporangiaceae; genus Spirillospora; species Spirillospora oligospora. Next base: position 240,246 of record NZ_JADG01000003.1, read on the forward strand.
AGACGGACGGGCAGATTGGCTTGTTCTCGCAGTCGGTTCGGACCAGTGCCCACACGCTGACCTCCGGGACTCGGGAAGCACGCCATCACTCAGCATTCGGTCCGTCAGTGAATAAGTCAAGGCCCTTGAGTTATGCAGTCTGTGGGCGAATACTCGCAGTGAAGCAGCGCACTCACCACGCAGCGCTTGGAGGAGTCTCATGGGCAAGCATGACTCGACTGGTGACGGTCACCGGCCCGGCCAGCCGATCCCGCCTGACAAGAAGGACGATGACAACACCGGTGGCGGCGGGAAGCGCGGGAAGTGAGCACCCGTCCGCCGATCGACGAGCTGGCCGATCGTCTGGTCGACCAGCTCGTCCGGGAGGGGCACCTGAGGTCCGGGCACTGGGGCGCGATGTTGCGCGAGGTGCCGCGCGACCACTTCGTCCCTGATCGTGCCTGGTGTCTTCCCGACACCCCGGACGGTGCGCCCCATGCGATCGACCGCGCTCTCAAGGCGGATCGGTGGCTCGACGCCGTCTACTCCGATTCGGCGATCATCACTCAGGTCGATGACGGCGCGGGCGACCCGGCTGATGGCAAGGGACGTCCGACATCGTCGCTCTCAGCCCCGGGCGTCGCGATCGGGTTTCTGGAACTGCTCGGGCCGCAGCCGGGGGAACGGATCCTGGAGATCGGCACGGGAACCGGCTGGACCGCCGCCGCCCTCACGCACCGCGTGGGGTCCTGTGGCGTCACGTCCATCGAGGTCGATCCCGCGGTGGCCGTCGAGGCCGCGGCGAACCTGGCGTCGGCTGGGCTCGTCCCCGGGGCGGACGTCCACCTGGTCGTCGGCGACGGGACCGACGGGCATCCTGACCACGCGCCCTTCGACAGGGTGCATGTGACCTGCGGCGTCACGACCGTCCCCCACACCTGGATCACGCAGACGCGGCCGGGCGGTGTGATCGTCCTGCCGTGGATGCCGGAGCACGGCGACGGGCGCGAACTGCGGCTGGTCGTCCAGGACGATGGGCGGACGGCCCACGGGCGGTTCAGCGGCATCTCCTCCTACATGATGTTGCGCGGTCAGCGCACGCGCATGCCCGACATCGACCCGGACGGCAGCGAACGGTGGAGTGAAGCCAGAACGCGCACCGACCCACGCGCCATCGTCTGGGACGGACCCGGCCAGGACCTCATGCTCACCGCCGCGATGCCCGACGTCATCATCGACAAGCGGCTCGACATGCGCGACGGGACCCTTCGCCTGGAGATGGCGACCGTGGACGGCACCAGCCAGGCCGTCATCGAATCGCGCTGGGGCGGCGAGCACGCGCAGGTTCGGCAGCTCGGCGACCGTTCCCTATGGGACGAGGCCGAGGCGGCACGAACACGCTGGCTGAAGGCCGGAAAGCCAGATGTCAGCCGGTACGGCCTCACGGTCGCCCCGGACGGACAGTACCTGTGGCTGGACGAACCACGTGGCACCGACCTGCGAGGCCGGACGGCCGGAGCCTGACGATCGTCCTCAGGTCGGGGACGATCGGAGGGCTCCGCTCGCCGTTGCCCATCCGGGAGGGGCGCCGTCAGGGGATGAGGATGAGTTTGCCGCGGGCGGTGCCGGTGGACAGGCGGGTGTGGGCTGTGGCGGCTTCGGTGAGGGGGAGGCGTTCGCCGATGGTGGTGCGCAGGACGCCCTCGGACGCCAGGCGTGACAGTTCGCGGAGGCGGCCGGTGTCGAACTGGGCGCCGATCACCTGGGGCGTGATGCCGCGTGCCTCGGTGAACGGTCCGCCGGGCACCCAGAACTCGGGCACGACGGTCACGTAGCGGCCTCCGTCGCGGACGGCGTCGAAGGCGGCCTGGGCGCGGTCGCCGCCGACGGTGTCGAGCGCCGCGTCCACCGGGCCCTCCCCGTTCGCGGTCACGGTGATGCCCCGGTGCTCGGCGAGCTGGACGGTCAGCGAGCCGACCGCGCCGCGCGGTCCGTTCACCAGGAGCGTCGCGCCGGGCGCGAGATCGAGGGCGGACAGGGCCTCGAACGCGGTCAGTCCGGCGAGGGGGAGCGCGGAGGCGTGCGCGGCGTCCATGCCGTCCGGGGCGAGGGCGAGCAGCCGGGTGGGAAGCGTGACGTACTCGGCGTACGCGCCGATTTGGGTGTGCTTGTGGCCGGTGATGGCGATGACGTCGGCTCCGGACGGCCATTCGGGAGTGCCGACCTCGATGGTTCCGGCCAGGTCGTATCCCGGGACGAGGGGCAGCCGCGGCTCGTCCGCCCACGGGTAGCGGCCTTCGCGCATGCCGAGGTCGGCCGGGTTCACGGCCACGGCCTTCACCCTGACCACGACCTCGTCGGGGCCGGGCTCGGGGACGGGCAGGTGGACGGGCTTCAGGTTCGCGGGCGGTCCGAAGGTCTCGACCGCCATGGCTAGCGTCTCCATGCGGACGACGTTAGGAGCGTCCGCGCGGCCTGTCGTTAACCCAGGTTAATCGCCATGCGGGAACGGATCCGGCTCAGCGCGACCGGCGTCACCCCGACGAAGGACGCGATCTGCCGTTGCGTCAACCGTCCGGCGAGATGGGGATAAGCGGCGAGGAAATCGCGGTACCGGGTCTCGGCGTCGTCCAGCAGCAGGGCGCGCTGGCGTTCGTCCTGCTGCAGGTAGAGGTGGTCGGTGAGCTTGGCCAACGCCCGTTCCCAGGCCGGATGGCCCGCGCAGAGCTCGTCGAAGGCGGGCCGGGAGGCGACCAGCAGCGCCGAGTCCTCCAGCGCCTCGGCCGTCGCGTGCGCCGGGGAGTCGCGCAGCACCGCGCCGTACGCGCACACCAGCTCGTCCTCGGCGCGGAACCCGAGCGCCCGCTCGCGCCCGTCCGCCGCCGAGTACCAGAGGGCGACAAGGCCGCGCGTCACGAAGGCGACCTTGTCGGCGGGCTCACCGGCACGGAACAGCAGCTCACCGCGCGGCAACGACACAGGCCGGAACACCTGCCGCGTCCTCGGCAACTCGGTTCGCGGGATGTCGGCGAGCCGAATCAGATACCGGTCAAGCGCCTCGTACCCGTCCATCTCCAACCCTCCCGCTGAAACCCACCCAATCCTAAGCGCCGCCCCCGGGCCCGCTCGCGGCTCGGTGGCGGGGCAGCGAGGTCAGCGGCGGACGACCGGGGCCTGGCGGTCGATCTCTCGGCCGAGGGCCATGACCATGTCCTCGAAGGCGGCCGTGCCGTGCTTGCCCCTCAGAGCGGGGAACAGGTTCTCGCGGGCGGCCATCCTGAGCATCTCGCTCAGGGCCGTGTGCGGGACGGGCCGTCCGAGCGCGAGCTCGTCGTGTGCCCGGCGCGAGAGGCGCATGAGTTCGGGGTGGTCGGCGGACTTGCTGAGGATCATGCGCGTGGCGTCCTGAGGAGCATGCGCGGAGTCTACGGGGGAGTGGTCCAGCCCGTCGCGGCCACCACTTCGCGCGCTATGCCCGGGACGGGACGGTCGTCGGTGGCCACGCGGACGGTGTTCAGAGGTCGGCGTCCCGGCTGAAGGTCCTCTGGATCCAGGTGCGCGTCGAGGTCCGGTCGGCGGGGGACGGCGGGACGTCGTCCGGGGACGGCTCCGCGCGCCGCCGGGCGGCGTCCTCCGAACGGTCGTGGGCCTCGGTGAGGTGGCCGTTCTCGAACAGCAGCTCCTGGACGTCCTCGTACTTCCACGAACTCTGGAATCCCATGTGGACGTACAGCTCGCTGAGGAACCCGCGGCCGAGCAGCAGCCGTCCGGTGAACCGCACCGGTTCCCGCAGGCCCTCGTAGCGGGGGCCGCGCAGCCCCTCCTTCAGGGGCGTGACCCCGAACAGCGGCGGCGGCTCGCCCTCGACGAGCATCTCCAGTTCCGTGAGGACGAGCCCGCCGTCCACCACCGTGTACTGGCACACGTAGCCGCGCCAGCAGGCGGTCGACATCGCGAGGGGCCTCAGCCCCAGCGCTGACGGGTCGAACAGGCCGTCGCCGTCCCGGCCCGTCAGCGCGTATGACTGATCGCGATAAATCACCGAATCAGGAATTTGTCCCGTCATGTGCCAAACGTAGTTGGCGAAGCGCTCATATCGCCGGGACGGCGGCGGACGGGTCGTGTCCGGCAAAGGCCATCCCGATCACGAACCCGGCGACCTCCTCCAGCTGCCGGGCCCGGTCCAGCCCGCCCAGGACGACCGGGTCTCCGCCCAGGTCACGGGCCAGTTCACCGACCGCCTTGAGCGCGCCCGGATCGTCCCCGGCCATGACCACGACCGGCGTGCGGCCCTCGGACGGCCCCGTCCACTGCATGAACGGGAACGTGTGGAACGCCTTCACGACGTGCGCGCCGGGCGCCGCCGACGCGATCCGCTCGGCCATCGACTCGCCGGGCGCGATGAGCAGGCTTCCGATTCCATGCCCGACGGCGTTCGTCGGGTCGATGAGCACCGTCCCGGACGGGACGCCCGCGAGGGCGACGACCTGCTCCGACGCGTCCCAGGGGACGGCCACGAGCACCGCGTCCCGTCCGGTGGCCACGTCCTCCAAAGGAACCGAACGCGCGCCGAGCTCGTCCGCCAAGGCCTGTGCCTTCTCGGGGGAGCGGCCCGCGATCGCCACCTCGTGCCCGGCCCGCGCCCATGCCGCGCCGAGCGTCCTCGCGATGTTGCCCGTCCCGATGATTCCGATCCGCATATTTCCGCCTTCCCTTGCTGGTCGGAAGGCCAACGTAGGGATTCCGAAATGCACCGATCGGTGCGTCTCGGATCGGGGACCATGGACGGGTGACCGATGAACTCATCGTCGACTGCCAGCTGCGCTCCGGGCTCGAACTCTTCGCCCACACCTGGGACCCGCTCGTCATCGTCGCGCTGCGCGGCGAGCCGCTGCGCCGCCGCGTCCTGAAGAACGCCATCGGCGGCGTCAGCGACAAGGTGCTGACCGAGTCCCTGCACCGGCTGCTCGCGAACGGCCTGGTCGCGCGCCGTTCGTTCGCCGAGGCCCCGCCCCGGGTCGAGTACGCGCTGACCCCGCTCGGCCGCACCCTCCTGGAGGGCCCGCTCCTCGCCCTCGGCCACTGGCTCGAGGGACACGCCGAGGAACTCCTCGCAGCTCAGGAGGCAAGCGAGGCAGGATGATCCTCGACCGCCGACGAGTTCGGCGCCGAGGAGTTCGCGCCCGCCCGGCGGTCACTCCTGACACACCGACGAAGGAGAGACCATGCTGGCAGAACCCGTCGAGGCGACCGATCTCAACATCTACGGCGACGCGAAGCTGCCCTGGGACCGGGTGGCCGCCGCCCTGGACGAGGGGCTCCCGCTCATGGAGACCGCCGTCTTCCTCGGGACGGTCGGCCCGCACGGTCGTCCGCACTCGGCGGGCATCGGAGCCGCCGAGTCCGAGGGCCACCTGTACTTCACCAGCGGACCGAAGACCCGCAAGTCGCAGCGCCTCGAGGCCAACCCGGCCTGCACGATCTCCATGCGGCTGCCCGGCGTCGACCTCGTCCTGGAAGGGGACGCCGCCCGCACCACCGACCAGGCCGAGATCGCCCGCGTCGCCGCCGTCTACGCCGCGGGCGGCTGGCCCGCCGAGCAGGACGGCGACGCGATCACCGCGCCCTACAGCGCACAGAGCGCCGGTCCGGGCCCCTGGCACCTCTTCCGCTTCACCGTCCACGCGGGCGTCGGCGTCGCCCTCGCCGAACCCTTCGGCGCCACCCGCTGGCGCTTCGCCTGACCGTCGCTGGACGTCGTCCGCGCCACGAGAAGGCCAGCGGGATCGGCATCGCCAGGGCTGTCCGCTAGGCGTGCTGCATTTCGGACGACCTGCGCGAGGTCCGGGACGGCCTCCGCGTCAGCATCAGGAAGCCGAGGTGGGCGAAGGGCAGGATCAGGATGAGGTCGGCGACGTGGGCGATGACGACCTCGCGGGGGATTCTGCTCAGCGGGAAGACGACGGCCCCGACCACGATGAGGACGCCGGTCGGCAGCGGCACGTACCTGATGCGCGTCAGCACGACCCCGAGCGCGATCATGCTGGTCGGGAACAGCACTCCGGCGACCCACAGCGTGAGGAACGCGGCGGCCGGGTGTTCTCCCATGAGCTTGACCGCCTGGTCGTGGCTGACTCCGAAGAGCTCTTCGGACAGGCCCTGGAGGCCGAAGGAGGCGCCGCCGAGGCAGCCGTAGACGGCCAGCGGCCAGGCGACCGCCGCATAGCGGGGGACGCGCTCCTCGATGTCGTGGAAGACGCGGGCGAGGCCGACGATCCAGCCGAGGGTCGCGAGCATGATGAGCGTGCCGGTGGTGATTCCCTGCCGGTCGCCTTCCCAGAAGAACGTCGAAAGGGCCTGGACGACCGGGGCGAGTATCAGGCAGCTCCCGGCGATGAATCTCGTGTGTGAAGCCATGCCCTGGACGCTAGAGAAACGCGCGATCCATTCCGTCGGCCCTCGGACTGCATCGCGGTACGGCGTTCGCGGCAGGGCCGCTACTCCGGGCGCGGTATCCCGGCCAGCCCGGTCTGGAAGGCGATCACGACCAGGTGGGCCCGGTCGCGGGCGCCGAGCTTCGCCATCGCCCGGTTGACGTGCGTCTTCGCGGTCATCGGACGCATCGCCAGCCGGACGGCGATGTCCTGGTTGGTCAGGCCCTCCGCGACCAGCGTCACGACCTCCCGCTCGCGGGCGGTGAGCGCCGCCAGACGCTCCGGCTCGACCGGCGCGCGGCCCGTCCGGGCCGTTCCGTCCGCGCGGCCCACGAACGCCGAGATCAGCCGCCTGGTCACGCTCGGCGCGAGCAGCGCGTCGCCCGCCATCACCGTCCGGACGGCCTGCCGCAGCCCCTCGGGGTCGATGTCCTTGAGGAGGAAGCCGCTCGCGCCCGCGTGAAGCGCCCCGAACACGTACTCGTCGTCGTCGAACGTCGTCAGCACCACGACCTTGGTCGCGGCGAGCCGTTCGTCCGCGAGGACGGCCCGGGTCGCGGCCAGGCCGTCCGTGCCGGGCATCCGCACGTCCATCAGGACGACGTCGGGTCGGTGCGTCCGCGCGAGCGCGACGGCCTCGTCTCCGTCGGCCGCCTCGCCGACGACCTCGATGTCGTCCGCGCGCTCGAGCAGCATTCTGAACCCGGCGCGCACCAGCGTCTGGTCGTCGGCCAGCAGCACCCGGATCATGTCGTCCCTCCGCCGGGCAGCCACGCGCGCACCCGGAACCCGCCCTCCGGGGCCGTCCTGGCCTCGACCCGTCCGCCCAGTCCCGCGGCGCGCTCGGCCATGCCCCGCAGCCCGTGCCCGCCGGACGTCCCGTCCTCCGCGCCCCGGCCGTCGTCCCGAATCTCAAGATCAAGACCGTCGTCACGGTAGCGGACGACGACCTCGACCGTCTCGGGATCCCCGTGCCGCAGGGCGTTGGCCAGTGCCTCCTGGACGATCCGGTACGCCGTCAGCCCGACGAGCCGCGGCACCGCGTGCGGCTCGCCCTCCGCCCGCAGGACGATGCGCGGCCCGGCGTCCCCGTAAGACGCGGCGAGACGTTCCAAGTCGTCCAGCCCAGGTGAGGGCGTCGTCCCCTCGGTGTCTCCCTCTTCGCGCAGCACGCGGACGGTCGCCCTCAACTCCCCGAGGGCTTCGCTCGTCGCCCGGCGCACCGCCAGCAGCGCCTCACGCGCGCGCGGGGGATCGTCGTCCAGGAACTCCGCCGCCACGCTCGACTGGACCCCGATCACCGCGATCGTGTGCGCCGACACGTCATGCAACTCGCGGGCGACCCGGATCCGCTCCTCGGCCACGCGCTGCGCGGTCTCGTGCTCCCGCCGCTCGGCCAGTGCCGCGAGCCGCCCCTCGAACTCCGCCCGCCGGGCCCGCCTGCTGCGGACGGAGTCCCCGAGCAGCAGCATCGCCACGAACACCACGGTCGACCCGTCCAGGACGGAATCGAACACCTCGGCCCCGGTGTGCCGCGCCCGTCCGGCCAGGTCCGCCACGATGAGCAGAGCCGCCACGACGAGCCCCGGCCACCGCCGTCGCGCGACCGCCACCGAGTACAAGGCCACCCAGACGGCGACCGCCGGAGCCCCGCCCGGATAGTCGAGCAGGTGGTAGACGAGCCACAGGCCCGCCACCACCGCCAGGACGGACGCGGGCCACCGTCGCCGTCCGAGCAGGCAGACGGCCATCGCGACCCCCAGCCCGAACGCCCAGCCGTCCGCGCCCCGCTCACCGGCGTCCACCGTCCCGGCGCCGATCCGGTACGCGTTCCCCGCCGCCGCGACCACGCAGACCGCGACGTCCAGGGCCCACGGCACCCTGGCGATCTCGTCCCGCCAACGGCGCACCGACGTGTCCCGGAAAGCCCCGATTCGCCCGTCCATCGCCAGCAGCGTCGCACAAACCGGGACGCGCGTCGCGCAAAGCATGGAGGCCGCCCTCCCAGCGGAAGACGGCCTCGTCGTCCTACTTCACTTCGCGCTTCATCAGGCGGTAGGCGCCGATGGCCAGGGGGACGACCATCCAGAGGGCGATGGCCGTCCCCGCGCGGGCCCATTCGGTGCCGGTGGCCGCGCTTTCGCCGGTCAGGGGCTCGAAGGCGCGGTTCGTGTCGAGCCACACGGACGCGTCGCGCAGGGCCTTCACCATCGAGCCGACCGTCGTCCAGACCGTCGGGAGGACGAAGTACAGGACGATCGCGACCGGCGTGTTCATCAGCAGCGTGCCGAACGCGACGCCGATCAGGACGGTCGCGACCTCGACCAGCAGCATCGAGCCGATCGCGCGCACCGGCAGGTCCCACTCGCCCGACGACACCCCGAGGACGCCGCCGACCCCGCGGCCGAGGACGCCGAGGACCAGGCCGAGCAGGACGAACCCGGTCGCGAGCACGACCGCCGCGAGCACCTTCGCCGTCAGGATCCGGAGCCGCTGCGGGACGAGCGCGAACGTCGTCAGCGCCGTCCGCTGCGACCACTCGCCGGTGACCGCGAGGATCCCGACGACCGGCAGCAGCAGGCCCACCCCGATCTGGGACAGCCCGAACAGCTGGCCCGCCGACTGCTCGTCCGCCGGGCGGACGGCCATGAACACCACGACCGTCGCGATCGCGACCAGCGCGATGATCGCGAGCAGCCAGCGGCCCGCGCGGGTGTCGGTCATCTTGCGCAGCTCGACCAGCTCGACCAGCGCGAGCCGCGTGAGCGGCGGACGCGCCGGGGCCTGCGTGAGGTCCAGCACGGTCATCGGAGAGCCTCCTGCGGAACGGACGGCGACGGCGTCGCCGGACCGGCCTGCCCGCCGGTCAGGGTGAGGAACAGCTCCTCCAGGCCGCCCCCGCCGGCCTGGCGAAGCTCCAGAAGGACGGCCCGCGACGCGGCGGCGGCCCGCCCGATCGCCTCGGCCGGGGCCTCCACGACGAACGCCTCGCCGCCGTCGCCGGTGGGCTCGCGGCGCAGGACCGGCAGGCCCGCCGCGACCAGCGCGGTGTACAGGGCCGCCGGGTCCAGGGCGCGGACGAACGTCCGGCCGGACGGCGCGAGCAGGTCGGACTTGGCCCCGTTCGCGACGACGCGTCCGCCCGCGATCACCACCAGCGTGTCGGCGACCGCCTCCACCTCGTGCAGCAGGTGCGAGGACAGCAGCACCGCGCCGCCCCGGTCGGCGAAGTCGCGCAGCAGCGTCCGCATCCAGTAGATGCCCTCGGGGTCCAGGCCGTTGGCGGGCTCGTCCAGGACCAGCACGGACGGGTCGCCGACCAGCGCCTGCGCGATCCCGAGCCGCTGCCGCATGCCGAGCGAGTAGTTCCCGACCCGGCGGCCCGCGGCCTTGCCGGCCAGCCCGACCGTCTCGAGCATCTCGTCCGCGCGCTTCGCCGGGACGCCGAGGACCCGCGCGGTCAGCGCGAGGGTCTCGCGTCCGGTCCGTCCCGCGTGCTGCGCCGACGCGTCCAGCAGCACCCCGACGTGCCGCCCGGGGTTCGGAATCGAGGCGAACGGCACGCCGAGCACCGTCGCCGTCCCGGACGTCGCGGGCGTCAGGCCGCAGAGCATCCTCATCGTGGTGGACTTGCCCGCGCCGTTCGGCCCGAGGAACCCCGTCACGGTGCCCGGGCGGCACCCGAAACTCACGTCCTCGACCACCGTGGTCGGGCCGTAGCGCTTGGTCAGTCGCTCGACTTCGATCATGCCCCCAGCCTGGCCTTTCGCCCGGTACGTCCGGAACATTCGAAAGTCGGCGGATGATCGACCGAGGTCGATCGGGCACGGCACGAAAGGAGGGGGTCGGCCGTCCAGGGAGGTCGGTCGTTCAGGGAGGAGTCAGTCGTTCAGGGCGGCGTCGTGGACGAGCAGCGCGATCTGGACGCGGTTGTTGAGCTCCAGCTTCGCCAGCAGCCGCGACACGTACGCCTTCACCGTCGCGACGCTCAGCGACAGCTCGCGGCCGATCTCGCTGTTGGTCAGGCCGCGTCCGACGCGCGTGGCGACCGCCAGCTCACCCTCGCTGAGCCGGTCGAGCAGGGCGCGCGCCCGCTCCTGCCGCGGGTCGACGCCCGCCTCGGCGACGTACCCCATCATCTTGCGCAGCACCGCCGGGGACAGCATCGGCTCCCCGGCCGCGACCTGCCGGACCGCCCGCATGATCTCCGGCGGCGGGGTGTGCTTGAGCAGGAAGCCGCTCGCGCCCGCGCGCATCGCCCGCAGGATGTGGTCGTCGGTGTCGAACGTGGTCAGGATGATGATCTCCGGCGGCTCGCGCCGGGAGCGCAGCAGCTGGGTCGCGGCCAGGCCGTCCACGCGCGGCATCCGGATGTCCATCAGCACCACGTCCGGGCGGTGCGCGTTCACGGCGGCGACGACCTCGGCGCCGTCGGCGACGTCCGCGACGATCTCCAGGTCGTCCGCGCCCGCCAGCATCATCGTCAGCCCCGCGCGGACGAGCGGATCGTCGTCCACGATGAGCACCCGGATCACCTCAGCCACACCCTCCACCTTATGGTTCACCCACCGGTAGCCGCGCCACCAGCAGGAACGTTCCCTCCGGCGTCCGGCCGTGGCTCAGCGTCCCGCCGACCAGCGCGACCCGCTCGCCCAGGCCGAGCAGCCCGGCCCCCGCCCCGGGCAGCCCCGAGACCGCCCGTCCGGCCTCCCCGGCCCCCGGCGGAAGCGGGTTCTCGATCCGGACGACCAGCTCCCCGCCCTCGGCGAGCAGCCCCACCCGCACGCGAGCCCCGGGAGCGTGCTTCCGCGCGTTCGTCAGCCCCTCCTGGACGATCCGGTAGGCGTGCCGTCCGATCCGCTCGGGCACGCCTCCGCCCGCCCCCACCCGATCGTCCAGCTCGAGGCGGTCTCCGGCGGCGCGGGCCTCGGTGATCAGGGACGGGAGGTCGGCGAGCGTCGGCTGCGGACGCTCCGGGGCGTCGTCCGGGACCTCCGGGACGGCGCGCAGGACGCCGATGACCTCCCGCAGGTCCTCCATGGCCTCGTACGCGCCCCGCCGGATGATCCCGGCGGCCTCGCGCTGCGCCTGCGGCGCGTCCGGGCCGAACTCCAGGGCCCCGGCGTGGACGGCGAGCAGCGAGATCCGGTGCGCCAGGACGTCGTGCATCTCGCGCGCGAGCCGCTCGCGCTCCAGCAGCCGCGCCTCCTCGACGCGCAGCCGCTGCCCCTCCTCCGCCTGCCGGGCCCGCTCCCGCAGCGACTCGACCAGCAGCCGCCGCGACCGGACGAGCATCCCCGCCGTGACCAGGACGGCGTGCAGCAGCGAGAAGACGACCGCCCCCTCCACGAACCCCTGCCGGGACGTGGTGGTCAGCGCCATCAGCCCGCACACGACCGTCGTCTCGGCCAGCGCGATCGGCACCGCCGCCCGCCACGGCCGCAGTACCGCGACGTTGAACACCGCGATCGCCGCGACCCCGTACGCGGCGGCCCCGGTGAACTGCGCCAGGATCAGCCCGATCGCCAGCGCCACCGGACGGTTCCGCCGGAACAGCAGCACCGCCAGGCAGCACAGCACGCCGAGCACCAGCTCCCGCGCCTGCGCCGACGTGCTGTTCTGGCTCGGCTGGTCGATCTGGGACAGCCCGTTCGTGACCAGCGCCAACACCGCTCCGAGCGCCGTGACGCCGAGGTCCCCGGCCCATTCCCGGGCAGACCGCCCATCTCTCACGAAAGCGACGCTATCGACCGTCCGTCCCGCGCGGGCCCGCCAACGGTCGCCCGCCCATCGACTTTGGTCTATCCCCGCCGGGGACGTGACCGCCCTGGACTTGACCTTCACATCGATGTCAGGCATTAGGGTCGTCCCCTCAAAAGATCTTGAAGAGACGAGGTGGCGACGATGCCGGGTGTGGTGATCATCGGAGCGGGTCCGGGAGTCGGGCAGGCCGTGGCGCGCAGGTTCGCCGTGGAGGGACTGCCGGTCGCCCTGCTGGCCCGGAGTGAGAAGACCCTGCGCGAGGCGGCGGACGCGCTCGCCTCCACCGGCGTGCCGGTCGCCACGTTCACGGCCGACGCCGCTGACAGGACCGACCTGGACGCCGCGCTCGACAAGGCCGTCGGCGAGCACGGCGTCCCGGACGTCGTCGTCTACAACGCCGCCCTCATCCGTCCGGACGTCCTGGGCGAGCTGTCGGTGCGCGAGCACATGGACGCGTGGGCGGTCAACGTGGTCGGCGCGGCCAACGCCGCCGCCCGCCTCGCCCCGGCCATGGCCGAGCGCGGCGGCGGGACGTTCCTGATCACCGGCGGCATGCCCGAGCCGAAGCCGGAGTACGTCAGCCTCTCCCTGGGCAAGGCGGGCGTCCGGACGCTGGTCACGCTCATCGACCAGCAGTACGGCGAGGCCGGGGTGCACGCGGCGAGCGTCACGATCGCCGGCCCGGTCGCCCCCGGCACCGACTTCGACCCCGACGACATCGCCGAGCACTACTGGCGCCTGCACGAGCAGCCCCGCCCCGACTGGCAGCACGAAGCCCTCCACACCGGCCGCTCCTGACCTGTCGGCGCGGTCCCACGCGCGCGGCTGCGGCGACGAACTCCGGCGGGCCGCTACGACGGAGGCCCCTCCTCGCTCGCGGCCACGGCTCACGCGGCGTCCGCCGCTTTGTCTGGAGCTTCGCTGCTTTGTCTGGAGTGACGGATGGGGATTGTCGGACAAACCCGTGCGTCCCAGAGTGGGGTCTGACCAGCCGAAAGGTCACCGGTCAAGAGGTCGTCCGTGATCGTCGGACAGGGAAGGGACCACCCAATGAAGATCAGATCGAGCGTCCGCGCCGTCGCCGTGCTCGGCGCGGCCACCGCACTCCTCGGCGCCGTCAGCACCGGCCCCGCCAACGCCACCGTCCAGACCCCCGTGGCCGGCAAGGGCATCGTCATCCCGCTGCACGGGAAGGCCGACGCCCGAACCGGCGACGCCTCCAAGCCTGGTCTGCTCGCCTACTACGGATGCGCAAGCGGGACCGTCTGCATCTACCCTGGCGCGGACTGGAACAACAGCCAGCCCATCTACCGCTTCTACGAGTACGGTGCCGCCCGGTTCTACAACCTGTACGGCACCAAGCGCGTGATGAACAACCAGTACGCCACGTCGACGCACAACGGACGGGTTTACGTGTGTCACGGCCAAGACGGAAACAACTGCGACATCTGGATCGGTCCCGGACAGTTCCACGACGTCAAGGACATCGGTTCGTACAACAGCCTCTTGCTCACCTAGCACTACCAGGTCACCTCATCAGCACGGCTCGGAGATAGGACGCCGGGAGCCCGGCCCTTCTGTCCAGCCACCATCAGAAGAGCAGGGCGCTCCCGGAAACGCAGGCCCTCCCCGGTTCCACGGGGAGGGCCTGCGTGTGCGCGTGTGGTGGCGCGTTGTCGAATCCGTTCGCGTTCGGCACGCTGCTGTTCGACCTGGAAGCCGACCCGGAACGGGCCACCGCCTGAGGAGCACTCCGCCGATGAACGCCGCAGACCGTGAAGCCCGCGTCGAGGAGGCCCTCGCCCGGCTCGACCTGGACGCCAAGGCGAGCCTGCTGTCCGGGCAGGACCTCTGGACCCTGCCCGCGCTGCCCGAGATCGGCCTCGCCTCGATCGTGATGTCGGACGGCCCGGTCGGAGTGCGCGGGACCGCGTTCGACCCGTCCGACACGTCCCTCACCCTGCCGAGCCCGACCGCCCTCGCCGCGACCTGGGACCCGGACCTGGCCCGACGCGCCGGACGGGCCCTCGCGGCCGAAGCCCATCGCAAGGGCGTGCACGTCCTGCTCGCGCCGACCGTCAACCTGCACCGGTCACCGCTCGGCGGACGGCACTTCGAGTGCTACTCCGAGGACCCGCTGCTCACCGCCCGCATCGGCGCGGCCCACGTCACCGGCGTCCAGGAGTGCGGCGTCGCCGCGACGGTGAAGCACTTCGTCGCCAACGACGCCGAGACCGAGCGGTTCACCGTGACGAACCGGATCGGGGAGCGCGCGCTGCGCGAGCTGTACCTCGCGCCGTTCGAGCAGATCGTCGCGGAGGCCCGGCCGTGGCTGGTGATGTCGGCCTACAACGCCGTCAACGGCCCGACCATGACCGAGAACCGGGAGCTCCAGTCCGGCGTGCTGCGCGGCGAGTGGGGCTTCGACGGCGTGGTGGTGTCGGACTGGCTGGCGGCCCGCGACACCGTCCGGGCGATCGAGGGCGGGCTGGACGTCGCGATGCCCGGCCCGCGCACGGTGTTCGGGCGCGCGCTGGCGGCGGCCGTCCGGGACGGGCGCGTGAGCGAGAAGAGCGTGGACGACGCCGTCCGGAACGTCCTGCGGCTGGCCGCCCGCGTCGGCCTGCTCGACGGCCTCCCTCCCGAAGTGCCCGCCGAGAGCCGCCCTGTCCCCGAGGACGGCCGCGCGGTGGCTCGCGAGATCGCGACGCGCTCCTTCGTCCTGCTGCACAACCGCGCGAGCGTCCTTCCCCTGGACCCGGCGGTACTTCCGGGCGGCATCGCGCTCATCGGACGCGCCGCCGAGGCACCGCGCGTCCTCGGCGGCGGCTCGGCCACCGTCTTCCCCGAACGCGTCGTGTCCCTCCTGGACGCCCTGCGCGACGCCCTCCCCGAGGCGACTCCGCTCACCCACGAACCCGGAACCGACCTCACCGAGGCGCTCGCCGTCGCGGGGGAGGGCTTCGACCTGTGGACGGTCCTGCGCGCCGAGCGCGGCGCGGTGCTCGCCCAACAGGAGGTCACGAGCGGGCGCATCCGCTGGACGGACTCGTCCCTGCCGGGCGGCGTCGACTACGACGCGCTCGCGACGGTCGAGCTGACCGGCCGTTTCACCCCGCGGGAATCCGGTTCGCACACCTTCGGCACGCGAGGCGTCGGGGCGTTCACTCTCACCGTGGACGGCCACGTCCTGTTCGACGGAGAGCACCGCTCAGCGGGCGCGGACCCTCTGGAAGCCCTCACGGGCCGTCCGATCCCACGCGGCGACATCGAACTGCGCGCAGGTGAACCGGTCGAGGTCGTCCTGCTCGCCACCACTCCCAAGATGGAGTACGGCGACCTGCGCGGAGTCTCCTTCGCCCTCGCGCACGCCGCGCCCGCGCGCTCCGACGACCCCCTGATCGACCGCGCGGTGGCCGCCGCCGCGTCCGCCGACGTCGCGGTCGTCGTGGTCGCCACGACCGAGGCCGTCGAGAGCGAGGGCTTCGACCGCGAGACCCTGCGCCTGCCCGGACGCCAGGACGACCTGGTCGCACGGGTCGCCGCCGCCAACCCCCGCACCGTCGTCGTCGTGAACGCCGGATCGCCGGTCGAGATGCCGTGGCGCGACGACGTGGCGGCGGTCCTCCTGTCCTGGTTCCCAGGTCAGGAGGGCGGGGCCGCGCTGGCGGACGTCCTGCTGGGCCTTGACGAGCCCGGCGGACGCCTCCCCACCACCTGGCTTGCCCGCCTCACCGACGCCCCGGTCACCCGCGTCACCCCCGAGGACGGCGTCCTGCCCTACGACGAGGGCGTCTTCATCGGCTACCGCGCCTGGCAGCGCCACCCGGCCGTCCCCGCCTACCCGTTCGGACACGGCCTCGGCTACACCACCTGGACCTACGAGACCTTGGAGACGACCGCCGACTCCGCGCGCGTCCGCGTCCGCAACACCGGCGACCGTCCGGGCCGAGAGACCGTGCAACTCTACGTAGGCCCGGCCGAGGCGGACCCGTCCCGCCCCACCCACTGGCTGGCAGGCTTCGCCACCGCGACCGCCGCCCCTGGCGAGATGGCCGACATCGAGGTGCCCCTACCGCTCCGCGCCTTCCAGATCTGGGATGAGGAAACTTCCACCTGGACGACCGTCCCCGGTGACTACCGAATCCACGCCGCCCACGACGCCACCGACCTGCGCCTCACAACAACCCTCACCATCCCCTGACCCGCGCCCACCAGGTTCAGGCGCGTCGGGCTCAGCCGTCGGTCGACTGACGAGCACGGTGGGCGCGAAGCTTGTGCCGGTTGCCGCACCGCTCCATCGAGCACCAGCGCCGCGCCCCCGGACGGGACGAGTCGACGAACACGAGCGGGCAGTTGTCGCTCGCACACTCCCGGATGCGCCCGGCGAGCGGCCCGGTCAGCAGCTCGATCATCTCCCTGGCCATCGTCGACAGCGCCTGCGTGGCCGTCACCGGCGGCGCCCACCCCACGGAGCCGCCGTCCGCGGCCAACTCCGGAGCCAACGCAGGCGCGGAAGCGGCCCGGTTGATGACCGCCACGTCCTCGGCCGCGAGCGGCAGCCCGTCGGCGCGAGCGTGCGCGACGACCCAGACGGCCTGCCGCAACGTCTTGGCCGCGACCAGCTCGGACGGCGTGACCGGAACGGTCAGGGCAACCGACAACGGCGGCTCGGCCAGCCATTCGGCCAGGTCGCCGGGCTCATGAAGCGTCTCGAACACCGCGTACGGGCCCTCGCCCCCGGTGTGCGCGAAATCCAGGCATACGGCCCCGGCGTCGAACCGAAATGACCCGCCCTTGGGATCGTGCAGAACCCGACCGGTTGTGCTCGTGCGCATGAAACCACTATAACTGGTTTCACATGGACACCCCTTAAACGGGTTTCGTCTCCGAGGAGGGCAACGATGACCGTCCGTCACATCAACCCCGAGGGCATGCACCGCAGCCCGGCGTTCAGCCAGGCCGTTGTGGTCGAGCAGCCCGCGAAGACCATCTACATCGGGGGCCAGAACGGCGTGGGCCCCGACGGCAAGGTCGTCGGCCCCACCCTCGCCGACCAGGCCGCCCAGGCGCTCCGCAACATCACCACCATCCTGGAGAGCGAGGGCGCGACCCTGGCGGACATCGTCCACTGGCGCGTCGCCGTCGTGGAAGGCCATTCCTTCAACGACGGCTACGCCGCCTTCCAGGAGATCTGGGACCCCAAGAACCCCCCACCCGCCATCACCGTCCACGTGGTCACCGGCCTCGGCCCCGACCACCTCGTGGAAATCGACGCCGTAGCCGCCCTCTGACCCCACACCCGACCCGCCTCACCCCGTCAGAGGTGTGGTGGTGACGGGTTGGCCTAGGGCGCTGCCTTGGAGCCAGTCGGTCCAGGACTTGGCCCAAGGGGTGGGGCCGTTGCCGAAGCGGAGTTTGCGGGACGTGCCGGTGACCTCGATGATGTCGCCGACGTTGGTGAAGTCGAAGAACCACTTCGCGTCCGAGGGGGACGCGTTGACGCAGCCGTGGCTGACGTTGGAGTTGCCCTGGGAGCCGGTGGACCACGGGGCCGCGTGGACGAACGTGCCGCTGTAGGTCATGCGGACGTTCCAGTCGGTGGGGATCCGGTACGCGCCGGGATCGCCGGTGGTCGCCGAGTCCATGATGATGTGGGCGTCCTTCTCCTGGGCGATCATGACGCCGGTGTAGCTGTCGTCGCCCGGACGGCCCAGGCTGACCGGCAGCGTCCGGACGAGCCTGCCCGCTTTGTAGACCTTCGCCTCATGGGTCTCGGCGTTGATCCTCGTGTAGTGCTTCGCGCCGACGGTGAAGGAGAGCGCGCGGTCCTTGGTGCCGTAGAGGCCGGTGCCCGCCTTCACCCCGGCCAGGTGCGCGACCAGCTTCACCTTCGTGCCGGACGGCCAGTACTCCTTCGGCCGGAAGTCGACCTCGCGGTCGCTGATCCAGTACCAGGCGCCCGTGATGTGGGTGGACGTCCGCAACTCCAGGGATCGTTCGACCGCCTGCTTGCCCGCCTTCGTCGGCACGTCGCCGCTCAGCAGCAGCTGGATGGGGATGCCGACGCCGACGGCCTCGCCGTTCAGCGGCGCCAGGCCGCTCTCGAGCTTCTGCTTGGCGGCGAGCGTGGTGAACGTGGACGTCGCGGTCGCCTGCTTGCCGCCGTCGCCGCCGTGCGCGGTCACCGTGTACGTCGCGCCCGGGACGAGACCCCACGACGTCTGCCAGCTCCTACCGTCCGGCGACAGTTTTCCGTCGGCCTTGCGCCCCTTGGCGTCGGCGACGGAGACGTCCGTCAGTCTGCCCTTCGCGGCCTTCACCACGACCGGCTGGTCGGGAGCGACCTGCTGCGTCCCGTTCGCCGGAGTGATGGACGGCGGGGGAGCGGCGTCCTTCGAGCCGCCCCCGCCCGACCCGCCACCGGACGAACAGCCCGCTACCAGCGAGAACACCCCGACCAGCGCCACACCTTCCCTGAACCTGCCCACGCTCGTACCTCCCCGTCGTCCCCTCCAGGGTAAGCACGCACCTCCGGCCAGCAGGGCCGAGCCGATTCTCTTCACAAGGCCGGCGGCCCGCCCTGTCGGAACTGGGCGCCATGCCGCTGTCAGCGATTGCGGAAGTCGACCTTCGCGCGCAGGGCGGCGAACTCGTCGTCGTTCTCCGTGTACGCGTCGAAGGAGATTCGGAAGTCGCCCCGGGGAATCTCCCGGGGCAACTGGAACGTCCAGGTCTGTTTCCAGGGTCCTGGGGGAGCCTCCAGGTCGCCCGAAAGCTTGCCGCCCCAGCTCGCCAGCAGATCGGGCAGCGAGAGCGTCCGGCGAACCAGGGTGATAAGGCCGAGCTTCACGGTCATCTGCACGTACACCTGCGCCAGATCCACCTTCTGGCGCAGCTCACCCTCCAGGTCGACGCGGAGCTGACTCCCCGGCTTGGGGAACGAGGGATCCAAGGTGACGTCGCTGATCCGCAGGACGTAGGAGTCGTCGCTGAGGTCTTCGAGCAAGTCTGTTGACATGTCCAGACCGTATCCAAATCACTGCGGATGGTAACTGCATCTCGACGGGCAGGCATGTCGCCGAGAACGGAGCCCGCTCAAACGTGTCGACCTGCCCACTGAAACCCCGGCGCAGGGGGCACCACGGGACCAAGAGCGAAGGCGGGACCTCCGCCGACAAGCCCGCCGCGCCGCCCGCAGCATCGGCCGCCCCATCCGAACCAAGGTCCACGCCTCCACCCGACTCTTCGCGTGCCATAGGACCAGGTCAGATGGCATTCCAGCACGCGAGAAGGGCGGTCCCCGAGGTTGGGGACCGCCCTTGCCCGCGCGCTGAAGGTCCTTGGGGACAGACCAACCGGGAGCCGTGCCAACGCACGGCTCCCGGTTGGTCTGTCCCGGATCAGGTCAGGGGGATGCGATGCGCTCGATTCCGCGGGGGAGTTCTGCTGCGGCGGCGCGGTCCAGGAGGAACAGTGTGGAGCGACGTCCGCGCGCGCCCGCGACCGGGACCTGCACGGGCCCGGCCTCGGGGGACAGGCCCAGCCGGACGGCCTTGGCCTTCGACTCGCCCGCCGCGAGCACCCACACGTCCCGGGCCGCCCGCAGGGACGGCATGGTCAGCGAGATGCGCGTCGGCGGCGGCTTCGGCGCGCCGCGCACGCCCACCACCGGACGGTCGTCGTACAGCGCGGGCATCCCCGGGAACAGCGACGCGACGTGCGCGTCCGGCCCGACGCCCAGCATCAGCACGTCGAAGGACGGGACGGGGCCGTGGTCCTCCGGACGCGCCGCCCGGCGCAGCTCCTCGGCGTACCGCGCGGCGGCGGCCTCGGGGTCGGCGCCGTCCGGGCCGTTCGTCGCGGGCATCGGGTGCACCCGCGCCGGGTCGAGGTCCACGTGGTCGAGCAGCGCCGCGCGCGCCCCGGTCTCGTTGCGCTCCGGGTCGCCGGTCGGCAGGAACCGCTCGTCGCCCCACCAGATGTCCAGCTTGTGCCAGTCGATCGCGTCCCGCGCGGGCGTGGCGTTCAGCGCGGACAGGACGGCCGTGCCGACGCCGCCGCCCGTCAGCACCAC
Organism: Actinomadura oligospora ATCC 43269; assembly: GCF_000518265.1. Taxonomy (GTDB): domain Bacteria; phylum Actinomycetota; class Actinomycetes; order Streptosporangiales; family Streptosporangiaceae; genus Spirillospora; species Spirillospora oligospora. The sequence continues at coordinate 260,499 of NZ_JADG01000003.1, forward strand.
CGAGGCGGTGCCGCGCGCGGCCTGGGCGTCCACGATCCGGGTGACCAGGCGCGCCGCCGCGGCCTTCGCCAGCAGCTCCTGGTCGCGGTGGATCAGGACGGTCGGAGTGCTCACTTGGACGACCCCGAACCCGAGCCGGAGCCCGGCCGCTTGGCGGGCGCCGCCTTCTTCGCGGCGCTCTTGTCCGCCGCCTCGGCCTCCTGCTGCGTGGTCGCGGCGGACAGGTCCTTGGCGAACCGCGTCACCGCGTCCTGGTACACCTCGTCCGGGTCGAGCCGTCGCAGCTCCTCGGCCAGCAGGTCGGCCATCGGACGGCGCTGCAGCGAGACCTGCCGGTCCGGCTGGCCGGGACGCGCGAGCGTCGCGACGCGTCCGTCGGGACGTGACACCTGGATGTCGCCGTCCTTGGTCGTCAGCCGGACGGCGGTGATGCCAGGCCCGTCCGACGAGGACCGGACGACCCGGATGCCGAGCCGCACCTCGAGCCAGGCCGCCAGCAGTTCGGCGGACGGGCTGTCCGGCTCCGCCGAGACCTCGCCACCGGTGATCCGGTCGTGGTCCTGGTCGAGCGCCGCCGCCAGCAGCGAACGCCAGTTGGTGATGCGGGTCCAGGCGAAGTCGGTGTCGCCAGGGCGGTACACCTCGGCGAGCCGGGCGAGGGTGCCGAGCCGGTCGCGGGCCGCGTAGGAGTCGGTCACCCGGCGCGCGGCGAGCGCGCCGAGCGGGTCGGACGCCGGGGCCTTCGGGACCCGTCCGCCCGGCCACCAGGTGACCACCGGGGTGTCCGGCATCAGCAGCGGCACGACGACCGAGTCGGCGTGCTCGGCGAGCGGGCCGTACATGCGCAGCAGCACGGTCTCGCCCGGCCCGGTCTCGCCCATCCGGATCTCGGCGTCCAGCCGGGACGAGCTGCCGCGCGCGTCCCGCGAGATGACCGTCAGCACCCGGCACGGGTGCTCGCGGGCCGCCTCGGTCGCCGCGCGGACCGCGTCGTACTGCGCCGACTCGTCGGTGACGATGATCAGGGTGAGCACCATGCCGACGGCCGGGCCGCCCATCAGGTGCCGGGCCTGGGTCAGCGACTCCTGGATCCGGCGGGTGGTGGTGTTGGTGAGATCGATGTTCATGGGTTAGAGCCGCCTCCAGACACGGCCGTCGCGCGCCATCATCGCGTCCGAGCTGTCGGGCCCGTAGCCGCCGGACTTGTACTGGTCGACCTTCTTCTGGGACGCCCAGTGCTCCTCGACCGGGTCGAGGATCCGCCAGGACAGCTCGACCTCCTCCTGCCGCGGGAACAGCGGCGGGTCGCCGATCAGCACGTCCAGGATCAGCCGCTCGTAGGCCTCGGGGGACGACTCGGTGAACGACTCGCCGTAGGCGAAGTCCATGTTGACGTCGCGGATCTCCATCGAGGTGCCGGGCACCTTCGAGCCGAACCGGACGGTGATGCCCTCGTCCGGCTGCACCCGCATGACCAGGGCGTTCTGCCCCAGCTCCTCGGTGTCGGTCTGCGAGAACGGCTGGTGCGGGGCCTTCTGGAACACCATCGCGACCTCGGTGACCCGGCGCGACAGGCGCTTGCCGGTGCGCAGGTAGAACGGCACCCCGGCCCAGCGGCGGCTGTCGATCTCCAGCTTGACCGCCGCGTAGGTCTCGGTGGTGGACGACTGCGGGATGCCCTCCTCCTCCAGGTATCCCGCGACCTTCACGCCGCCCTGCCATCCCGCCGCGTACTGGCCGCGCGCGGTCGCCAGCGACAGGTCGTCCGGCAGCCGCACCTGCGACAGGATCTTCGCCTTCTCCGCGCGGACGGCCTCGGAGCTGAACGAGGTCGGCTCCTCCATCGCGGTCAGGGCGAGCAGCTGGAGCAGGTGGTTCTGGATGACGTCGCGGGCCGCGCCGATGCCGTCGTAGTACCCGGCGCGTCCGCCGATGCCGATGTCCTCGGCCATCGTGATCTGCACGTGGTCGACGTGGTACCGGTTCCAGATCGGCTCGAACATCGTGTTGGCGAACCGCAGCGCCAGGATGTTCTGGACGGTCTCCTTGCCGAGGTAGTGGTCGATCCGGAAGATCGACTCCTCGGGGAAGACCCGGTGCACGATGTCGTTGAGCTCCTGGGCCGACTTCAGGTCGTGCCCGAACGGCTTCTCGATGACGACCCGCCGCCAGGAGTTCTCCGACCGGTCGGCCAGGCCGCTGCGCTGCAGCTGCTCGGTGACCGTCGAGAAGAACTTCGGCGGGATCGACATGTAGAAGGCGTAGTTGCCGCCGGTGCCGCGGCTGGCGTCCAGTTCCTTGACCGCCATGGCCAGCGCGTCGAACGCGCCGGGGTCGTTGAACTCGCCGGGGACGAAGTGCATGCCCTCCGACAGGTGGTCCCAGACGTCCTCGCGGAACGGGGTGCGCGCGTGCTCCTTGACCGCCTCGTAGGCGATCTGGCGGAAGTCCTGGTGGTCCCAGTCGCGGCGGGCGAAGCCCACCAGCGAGAACCCGGGCGGCAGCAGCCCCCGGTTGGCCAGGTCGTAGATGGCCGGAAGCAGCTTCTTGCGCGACAGGTCCCCGGTGACCCCGAACAACACCAGCACGCACGGCCCGGCCACACGTGGCAGCCGCTTGTCCCGCGGATCCCGGAGCGGATTGGGTGCTGTGTCCGTCACGTGGCGGTCCCCTCTTCTCGCACTATGCCGTGGACCGTTCCTGCCCACTTGTTTCTTGAGTCCCCTCGCCGCGCCGTGCACGGCTCGCGCCGTCCGCGCGGGCGAGGGCGTCGCGGGCGGCGCGTCGGGCCGGGCGTCGCGCACCGGTCCCGGACCGGCGCGTCGGCGCCGGTCACCCCCAGGTATACGCCCATCTCGCGAAGATCATTCCCTTCGGCGGGGTAACGGCAACCCCAGGCGATCGTCACAGGCCGGTCGGTCACCCCGTCGCCTGCGCTCTCATCCCGGACCCTCCGCTCTGCGGCGCCCCGGCGGCCCCGCCCTGCGCCGTGCCCGCCCCGCCCTGCGCCGCGCCGGACGTGCCGAGGGCACGGACGGCCTCGGCGAGGCGTCCCGCGCCCTCCACCGCGTCCCGCAGGTGGACGCGGACGACCGGCAGACCCAGCGCGCGCAGCGCCCGCTCCTCGGCGAGCGCCCGCGCCAGCTGCAACGACGCCAGCCCGTACGGACGGCCCGGCACCGGCATGTCGGCGACCGGGTCGCCCTCCGGCGGGTTGCTGGTGACCAGAAGGAACGCGCCGCCACCCGGGCCGCGCTTGTGCACGGAACCGGTCGCGTGCAGATACCCCGGACCCGCGCCGTAAACCACCGGACGGCCCGTGTGCCGCGCCAGCGTCGGCGCGAGGTAACGCCCGGAGAACTCGCCGGACAGGTACGTCACCACCGACAGGTAGCCCTCCGGCGGCACCTGCGCCAGCAGCGCCACGAGCGTCGCGGACAGCCCGTCCGGGTGGTGCGGGACGGGCAGGTCGGTGTGGATCTCCATGTCCTCGTCGGCGAACACCGGACGGCCGGTCGGCAGCGGTCCGCCCGCCGCCGTGGCCAGCAGCGAGGCCGCGTCGTCCTCGGCGTCCTGCGCGACGGTGCCGCCCGGCTCGAACGGGTTCACGCCGAGCAGCCACCCGGCGACCGCCGTCGCGTACTCCCACAGCAGGAACTGCGCGCCGAGCGGCGCCCACACCGAGGTCTCGGCGTCGCCGTGCGTCCCCTGCTTGGGGTTCAGCGCGATGGCGTGCGCGTCGGCCAGTTGCGCCGGGCTGCCCGGCGGCTCGAGCGCCAGCACGCCCCGGCCGCGCTTGCCGGTTCCGGCCGCGAGCACCTGCGCGATCCAGCCACTGAGCGCGCCGGACCCGCCTGGCTCGTGCAGCGCGAGCTTGGCCCGCGCAAGTCCCTCGGGCCCGCGCTGCGCGCAGCCGCCGATGATGGCGCCGAGCAGCAGGCCCGGATTGTCCTTGTCGTTCTGCAGGGCGGGAGCGAGCGCGGCGGCCTCGTCCAGCACCTGGCCCACGTCCGCACCCGCGAGCACCGCGGGCACCAGCCCGTACGCCGAGAGCGCCGCCATGTGCCCCGGCAGGCCGGGATCGGTCAGCCCTACCCGGTACCCCTTGCCGCGCGCGAACCCGTGCAGCGGGCTGCCCTGGTCGGTGATCACCACGAACCGCGCGGCGAGCTCCCGGTCGGTGAGCCCCTTCTGCCGGAACGCGTCCGCGAGGATGCGCAGGTAGGCGTCCCCTTCGAGGGACACTCCGGACTTGCTCGCCAGCACCACCAGGGTGCGGTCGAGGCGCTCCAGCGTGAACGCGAGCGCCGCGGTGTCCGAGCCGTCCAGGACGGTGAGGGCCCCGGCCGTGGTCCCGGCGGCGGCGTGCTGCTCCATGATCGCCTGCGCGGCCAGGGCGTCCGCGCCGATCCCGACCAGCACCACGTGGTCCAGGCCCGCGTACCGCGCCTCGGCGACGACGTCGTCCACCTTGTCCAGCAGGTAGCGGGAGGCGAACGGCAGGTCCAGCCAGGCCAGCCTGCTGTGGTCGACGGCCCGCCGGCCCCACAGCCGCGGGTCCTTGGCCGCCAGTGCCGCGGGCACCCCGCAGGCGACCAGGTAGTCGCGCGCCTGCAGCGCCTGCTCGAGCACGTCGCCGCGCGTCAGTACGTCGAATCCGGACACCGTTCCTCCCCGACCCATCGTTTCAGGACTCACCCGGCATTCGCGACCGACTCTCCGATCTTCCATGTGTCGATTTGTGAACAAGTGAGAAAAAACGAGGACAAAACCGTGAAGCCCGGCCATACAGGACGGCCGGGCTTCGGAGCCGGTGGATCAGGTGAGCGCCTTGGCGAGCCGGGCCAGCCCGTCGGCGCGGTTCTTCAGGTGCACGCGCACGACCGGACGGGACCGGGCGCGCAACGCGCGCAGGTCGCCGAACGCCTGGGCCAGCTGGAGCTCGGCCAGGCTGTACGGACGTCCGGGGATCGGCACGTCGTGCTCCGCCGCGCCGGTGACCAGAAGGAACGCGCCGTTCTCCGGCCCGCCCTTGTGGTACTGGCCCGTGGAGTGCAGGTAGCGCGGACCCCAGCCGAAGGTGACCGGGACGGGGGAGCGGCGCAGGCGGCCACCCCGTTCGGCCAGCAGCGGACGCAGCGCCGCGGCGGACGCGTCGCCGTCCGGATCCAGGTAGGCCAGGGCGGCCAGGTACCCGCCGTCCGGGACGGCGGCGAGCAACGCGTCCACGGCGTCCGAGAGGGAGCGGACGCCCTTGAGGAGGTCCTCGCGCCCGTGCACCTCGACGGCGTCGTCGGTGAAGGCGGGGGCGCTCGGGATGACGGTCGGGGCGGCGCCCTCGGCCGCGCGCAGCAGCGCGGCGGTGTTGTCCGCGGACTCGGCGACGGCGGGCTGGTCGAACGGGTTGACCCCGATCACCCGTCCCGCCACCGCGACCGCGAACTCCCAGAGCAGGAACTGCGCGCCGAGCGGCCCGGAGACCGACAGACCTGCTTCCCGCGCGGGACCCGGCTCGTCCGGACGGGCGCCCAGGATGACGCGCCGGACGTTCGGGGTGAGCTCGAAACCGGGCGCGGCCACGGCCTCCACGACGACCGGGAGCAGGCCCCGCCCGTCCTTCCCGGTGGACGCCGCGACCAGCTGCTCGATCCACGCGGCGAGGCCGGGCAGACCCGAGCCGTGGTCGGCGACGACGAGCTTGTCGCGCCCCGCGAGCGCGGACGCGCCGAGCGCCGCGCCCAGGGCCAGCGCCGGATTGTCGTAGGGCTGGTCGAGCGTCCCGGCCAGCACGGACGCCTCGTCCAGCAACTCCTCGGTGTCCGCGCCGGCGAGCGCGGACGGCGCCAGCCCGTAGGCGTCCAGCGCGCCGAAGCGACCGCCGGTCTCCGGGTCGCCGTGCAGGGTGTCGTACCGGCCGTCCAGCGGCGAGCCCGGGTCGGTGACGACCAGGACGTGCGCGGCCGGGTCGAGCCCGGCGGCGCCGAACGCGTCCTCGAAGACGCGCAGGTGGGCGTCCGTCTCCACGGTGGTCCCGCTCTTGTCGGCGGCCACCAGCAGCGTCGCCGGCAACGCGGTCAGGGCCGCCCGCACCGTGTGCGGGTCACCGGTGTCCAGGACGACCAGTTCCGTCCCCTCCGGCGCCGCCGACCGGACAATCGCCCCGGCGGCGGCCGTCGCCGCGCCGGTCCCGGCCAGGACGACCCGGGTGAGCCCGGCGGCCCGGGCCTCCCGGACCCGCCCGGCCAGACGGCCGAGCAGGTCACGGGAGGTCTCGGGCAGCCGCAGCCAGCCCAGGCGCCGCGCCGCCACGGGCGCGGCGTCCGGGCCCCACAGGCGACCGGCGCCCTGCAACAGCGCCCCGGGGACGCCGTCGGAGACGAGCCGGTCCAGGACGGACTCGGTCTCGTCCACCAGCGGACCCCGGATGGTGACCGACACCCCCGCTGCGGTCACCACCGAGGTCACGCCTTGGCCGCCTTGTCCCGCAGCTCGGAGGTGATCGTGTCGAGCATCTCCTTCCAGGAGACCTCGAACTTCTCGACGCCCTCGTCCTCCAGGACCTTCACGACGTCGTCGTAGTCGACGCCGACGTCCTTCAGGCTCTGCATGACACCGCGCGCCTCGTCGTACATGGAGGTGATGGTGTCGCCGGCCGGGTCGCCCTTCTCGGACTCCGCCTCGAGCGTCGCCTCCGGCATCGTGTTCACCACGCCGTCGGCGACCAGGCCGTCCACGTACAGGGTCGGCGGGAGGTTCGGGTCCTTCACGCCGGTGGACGCCCACAGCGGACGCTGCGGACGCGCCCCCGCGTCACGCAGCCTCGACCAGCGGTCGGTGCCGAACTTCTCCTCGAACAGCGCGTACGCGAGCCGCGCGTTCGCGAGGCCCGCCTGGGAACGCAGCGCCTTGGCCTCGTCCGTGCCGATCTTGTCCAGGCGCTTGTCGATCTCGGTGTCCACGCGGGACACGAAGAAGGACGCCACCGACTCGATCAGGCGGATGTCGTGCCCGTTCGCGCGGGCCTGCTCCAGGCCGGCGAAGTAGGCGTCGATGACCTCGCCGTACCGCTCCAGGGAGAAGATCAGCGTCACGTTCACGCTGATCCCGTCGGCCAGCGCCGCGGTGATCGCGGGCAGTCCCTCCTTCGTCGCGGGGATCTTGATGAACACGTTCGGCCGGTCGACCATCCACCACAGCGCGCGCGCCTCGGCGATCGTCTTCTCGGTCTCGCGGGCCAGCCGCGGGTCCACCTCGATCGACACCCGGCCGTCCACGCCCTCGCTCCGGTCGTAGACCGGGCGCAGCACGTCGGCGGCCCAGCGGATGTCGTAGGTCGTGATCGCGCGGGACGCCTCCTCGACGTCCACGCCGCGCACCGCCAGGTCACGGACCTGGTCGTCGTAGGCGTCGCCCTTGCCGAGCGCCTTGGCGAAGATCGTCGGGTTGGAGGTGACCCCCACCACGCTCTTCTCCTTGACCAGCTGCTCGAGGTTGCCCGTGCGCAGCCGCTCCCGGCTGATGTCGTCCAGCCAGATCGACACGCCCTGCTGGGAGAGCCTCTTCAGAGTGTCGCTCATCGCTCGTCGCTTCCTCTCGCCTCAGTTACCCGTGGTGCTGCCGCGTCCCGCGCCGGGCGCCGCGGCCTTGATACGGCTGGCCCGCGCCGCCGCCGCGACCCGCTCGGCGGTGAAGCCGAACTGCTCGAACAGCGTCTTGTGGTCGGCCGAGGCGCCGAAGTGCTCGAGGCTGACGACCTGGCCGGCGTCGCCGACGTAGTAGCGCCAGCCGAGCCCGATGCCCGCCTCGATCGCGACGCGGGCGGTGACGCCGGGCGGCAGCACCTCCTGCTTGTAGGAGTCGTCCTGCTCCTCGAACCACTCCACCGACGGCATCGACACCACGCGGGTTGGGATGCCCTCGGCCTGCAGCGTCTCGCGGGCGTCGACGGCGAGCTGCACCTCCGAGCCGGTCGCGATGAGGATCACCTCGGGCCGTCCGCCCTCGGCCTCGGCCAGGACGTAGCCGCCCCGGGCGACGCCGTCGGCGGACGCCAGCTCGCCGGACCGGTCGAAGGTCGGCAGCTTCTGCCGGGACAGGATCAGGCCCGCCGGACGGTCGGTGTGCTCCAGGATCGTCGCCCAGGCGACCGCGGTCTCGTTGGCGTCGGCCGGGCGGACGACGTCCAGCCCCGGGATCGCGCGCAGCGCCCACAGGTGCTCGACCGGCTGGTGGGTCGGGCCGTCCTCGCCGAGGCCGATCGAGTCGTGCGTCCAGACGTAGGTGACCGGCAGCTTCATCAGCGCCGCGAGCCGGACGGCCGGGCGCATGTAGTCGCTGAACACCAGGAACGTGCCGCCGTAGGGGCGGGTGCCGCCGTGCAGCGCGATGCCGTTGAGGATCGAGCCCATGCCGTGCTCGCGGATGCCGAAGTGCAGCGTCCGGCCGTACGGCCCGCCCGGGAACTCCTTGGTCTGGAACTCCTCGGGGATGAAGGACGGCTCGCCCTTCATCGTGGTGTTGTTGGACTCGGCCAGGTCGGCCGAACCGCCCCACAGCTCCGGCAGCACCGGGGCCAGGGCGTTCAGCACCTGTCCGGACGCGGCGCGGGTGGCCAGGTCCTTGCCGGCGGCGAAGGACGGGACGGCCTTCTTCCAGCCCTCGGGCAGCTCGCGCCGGGAGATCCGGTCGTACAGGGCGGCCTTGTCCGGGTTGGCCTTGCGCCACGCCTGGTAGCGCTCGTCCCACTCGGCGTGCGCCGCGCGCCCGCGCTCGACGACGCCGCGCGCGTGGTCCAGGACCTCCGCGTTGACGTCGAAGGTGCGGTCCGGGTCCATACCCATGATCTTCTTGGTGGCGGCCACCTCGTCCGCGCCGAGCGCGGAGCCGTGGATCTTGCCGGTGTTCTTCTTGTTCGGCGCGGGCCAGCCGATGATCGTGCGCAGCGAGATCAGCGACGGGCGGGCGCTCTCGCGCTCGGCGGCGGCGAGGGCCTCGGCGAGCCGGCCGACGTTCTCCTCGTACTCGCCGTCGACGGTCCAGTCGACGGTCTGGACGTCCCAGCCGTAGGCCGCGTAGCGGGCCTTGACGTCCTCCGACTTCGCGATCTGGGTGTCGTCCTCGATCGAGATGTGGTTGTCGTCGTAGATCATGACCAGGTTGCCCAGGCGCTGGTGCCCGGCGATCGCGCTGGCCTCGTGGCTGATGCCCTCCTCGATGTCGCCGTCGGAGGCGATCACCCACACGCGGTGGTCGAAGGGGGACTGGCCGGCGGCGGTCTCCGGGTCGAACAGGCCGCGCTCGCGGCGGGCCGCCATCGCCATGCCGACCGCGTTGCCGATGCCCTGGCCGAGCGGGCCGGTCGTGGTCTCCACGCCCGCGGTGTGCCCGTGCTCGGGGTGGCCCGGCGTCAGGCTGCCCCACTTGCGCAGCCGCTTCAGGTCGTCCAGCGTCAGCGGGTAGCCCGACAGGTAGAGCTGGATGTACAGGGTCAGGCTGGAGTGCCCGCAGGACAGGACGAACCGGTCCCGGCCCGCCCACTCGGGGTCGGTCGGGTCGTGCTGCAGGAAACGCTGGAACAGAAGGTAGGCGGCGGGCGCCAGGCTCATGGCCGTGCCGGGGTGCCCGGAACCGGCTTCCTCGACCGCGTCCATCGCGAGGGCGCGGACCGTGTCCACCGCCCGCCGGTCCAGCTCGGACCACTCAAACGTGCTGTTGTCCCCACTCACGGACGCCAGGCTCCTCTCGAACCACATATTTAGCGATGTCTGTCACACGGAGGCGGAGTCGTTCCTCTGTCGCGTCCGTACGTCGCAACATGACGCGCACCGTGCGTGTTCCCCCCTCGGAGGGGCCCACGGAACGGTGGACGACCCGTGTCACGGGCGCTCCGGCGAGATCGCTCCGGCCCGCCTCCGAGCCTATCCAACCCTGCGGTCGGCTCCCGTGACCTCGTCCGGCCCGGAACCGGTGGAACCCCCGCGGACCGCCTCGTCCGGGAGCCTGCCCGATCGTTTCACGCCATAACCCCCGTCCAGAAGGCCGGAGGCCGAGCGACTGGGGCCGCATGGGCCGGACGGCACGCACGCGGGGAGGAGACCGGCCCGAACCGGGAGGGAGGACCCGCCCCATCGCCCCGGCCGCAGGGCCCTTGACGGACGGCCCGGGACGACGCCGCAGGTCGGACGGGGGCCGGAGGGAGCGCGCGGCGCGTCCGGTGCCCCGGTGCGTGAACCCCGGAGGGGTCGGACTACAGTGGACCCGCGGTTGAGGCGACCGGCACGACGCCGAAAGCGACCGCGAAAAGCATTAGCAGGCCGGGGCACCCGTCCCGGACCGGCCCGAAGGATCGCGGGGGCACCGTTTGGTGGACGCGATTTGGCGGACGCGAATTCCCTTGCCTAGTTGGACGTGGACCCGATTGTGACGGTGCTCAGTAACAAGCTCGGCGTCGAGCAGCTGGACGACCCGATGCCGGGGGCGGCATCGGCGGCGGCCCCCTCTGCCGCGACCCCGGCCGAGAGGCGGACGCTCGGCACGAGCGTCCGCGCCTACGTGGCGCTCACCAAGCCCCGCGTGATCGAGCTGCTCCTGATCACGACCATCCCGGTGATGTTCCTGGCGGCCGACGGCCTGCCCTCGCTCGGCCGGGTGCTGCTGACCTTCGCCTTCGGCTGGATGTCGGCGGGCGCGGCGAACGCGGTCAACTGCTACATCGACCGCGACATCGACGCCAAGATGCGCCGCACCCGGCGCCGCCCGCTGGCCCGCGCGCAGGTCCTGCCGGGCCGGGCGCTCGCCTTCGGGATCGCCCTCGCGGTGATCTCCACGGTCGGGTTCGCGCTCGCGGTGAACGTGCTGTCGGCCGCGATGTCGCTGTTCGCGATCCTGTTCTACGTCTTCGTGTACTCGCTGCTGCTCAAGCGCCGCACCTCCCAGAACATCATCTGGGGCGGCATCGCGGGCTGCATGCCGGTGCTGATCGGCTGGTCGGCCGTCCGCGGCTCCATCGACTGGACCCCCTTCGTCCTGTTCGGCGTGGTGTTCCTGTGGACGCCGCCGCACACCTGGACGCTGGCGATGCGCTACAAGGAGGACTACGCCGTCGCCAAGGTCCCGATGCTGCCGGTCGTGGCGTCCGAGAAGCGGGTCCTCGGCGAGAGCCTCGCCTACACCTGGGCGACCGTGGCCTGCTCGCTGCTGCTCTGGCCGGTCGCCGGGATGACCCCGGTGTACGGGACCGTCGCGATCCTGCTCGGCCTGGTCTTCCTCGCCGAGGGGCACCGGCTGCTGAAGGACGTCCTGAGGGGCGTGACGGGCGTGCACCTGCGGCCGATGCGCTTCTTCCACCTCTCCAACGTCTACCTGGCGCTGCTGTTCACCGCCGTCGCCGTGGACCCCCTCCTGCACTGATCATCGCGGCGGGCGCGGGTCCGCGCCCGGCCGCCGGTTCCTGAACGATTGCCCCAGGTCGGCGGGGTAGTGTCAACGCCGCGCTCACGCGACCGTTACGCTCCCGCTATGGCGCGCATTGATCCCAAGGCGGTGCTCGAGGGGCGGATGCCGGGGCGTCCCCCGGTGGGCCTCCTGCTCGGCCTCACCGTCTCCTCCCTGTGCGCCCTCATCGCGCTCGGCATCGACGCCATCTACGGCGGCGCCGGGTTCTGGGTCGGGATGATCCTGGCGATCCTCCCGATCCCGCTGCTGATCGCCCTGGTCCTCACCCTCGACCGGATGGAGCCGGAGCCTCCGCGCGCCCTGGTGTTCTCGTTCATGTGGGGCGCGGGCGTCGCCGTCCTCGGCGCGCTCGTCCTGAACACCCTCGGCCTGCTCTACATCACCGTCCCGATCTTCGGGGAGGTCAAGGGGCACTTCATCAGCGCCACCTTCGGCGCCCCGGTGATCGAGGAGTCGCTGAAGGGCGCGGTCCTGTTCGGGCTGCTCTGGTGGCGGCGCAACGAGATCGACGGCTTCGCGGACGGGATCATGTACGCCTGCATGGTCGGCCTCGGCTTCGCGATGATGGAGAACGTCACCTACTACATGCGGGCGTTCGACCTCGGCGGCACCAAGCAGCTCCAGACCGTGTTCATACTGCGCGGCATCGTCGCCCCGCTGAGCCACCCGCTGTTCACCTCCATGACCGGCATCGGCGTCGCCTGGGCCGCCACCCACCGGCGCGGACGCATCACCGCGCCGGCCCTCGGCCTGCTCGGCGCCATGCTCCTGCACGGCCTGTGGAACGGTGCCGCCGCCATGGGCCTCGGCGGCCTCGGCTCGGTCTACGTCCTGGACGCGGTCGTCCTGGCCGCCCTGCTCACCGTCGTGTTCGTCGAGCGGCACAACACCGTCCAGCGGATCGAGCACATTCTGCCGATGTACGAGCCGACCGGCCTGGTCACGCCCGCCGACATCCGGATGCTGAAGTCCATCCCGGCGCGCCGGGCCGCCCGCCGGTGGGCCCGCGCGCTCGGCGGACGCGGCGCGGCCAAGGCGATGGAGGACTACCAGCTCGCCGCGACCGAGCTCGCCCTGCTGCACAAGCGCGCCGAGCGCGGCGTCGCCGAGCCCCGCTGGTTCGAGGCCCGCCGCGACTCGCTGCTGAGCCTGATGGGCCTGGCCCGGCAGACGTTCCTGCGCACGGCGCCGCCCGCGCAGCGCCAGGGCCCGCCCTGGGCCGATCCGGGGCCGTCCGGCTTCGTCCCGCCGCCCGCCCCGGGCCCCTACGGCTGAGGGCCGGGCAGAGGCCGCAGGGCGGCCCGCCGGGCGGTCTGGCGGACGGGCCGGTAAGCGAAACGCCCATATACGCCTTGGACGGGGGCCGGGTCAAGGCTTCGGGGGCCCGGCCCTACGATGAGGGGCGTGGCCGAACGATCCCAGACCGCTGCTGCCCCACGCCCTGCCGACCCGCGCCGGTCGCGCAATCCGCTCACCCGGGTGATCGACTCCTTCTGGAACCCGACCCCGGCGTCGCTGCGGCTGCTGGCGCTGCTCGGCGTCATCGGCAACGCGCTGATCGTCGCGACCGGCGGCGCGGTCCGGGTGACCAAGTCCGGCCTCGGCTGCCCCGACTGGCCCCGGTGCTCGGGCGACAGCCTCGTCCCGACGCACAACCCGGCGCACTCGGCCGCCAATATGGCGATCGAGTTCGGCAACCGGATGCTCACCTTCGTGGTGCTGGCGATCGGCGTCCTGGTGTTCGTGGCGGCGCTGCGGCTGGTCCCGCGCCGCAAGGACCTGGTCTGGTGGGCGCTCGCCCAGCCGATGAGCGTGGTCGCGCAGGCGGTCATCGGCGGCATCGTGGTGCTGAGCAAGCTGCACCCGGCGGCCGTCGCCCTGCACTTCCTGATCTCGCCGGCGCTGCTGGTCTTCTGCGTGGCCCTGTACGAGCGCTCGGGCGAGGGCGACACGGCGCCGGAGCGGATCGTCCGGCCGGTGCTGCGCGGGCTGTCGGCGGTGCTGGCGTCCGCCGCCGCCGTCGTCCTGGTCGCCGGGACGGTCGTCACCGGCACCGGCCCGCACGCGGGCGACGACAAGTCCCGCCGCTGGGGCTTCGAGATCGAGGACGTCACGCGCGTGCACAGCGGCCTGGCCTGGATCACCGTCGGGCTGACCGTCCTGGCCCTGATCGTGGCCTTCCGGACCGGCGCGCCCGCCGCCTACCGCCGCCGCGTGCTCACCCTGGTCGCCATCGAGGTGGCGCAGGGCGCGCTCGGCTACATCCAGTACTTCATGGGCGTTCCCGGGCCCCTGGTCGTGCTGCACATGCTCGGCGCGGTGCTGCTCTGGATCACCGCCCTGCGCATCCTGTTCGCGACCCGCGACCGCGGTTCGATGCCCGCGGCCGAGACGGCGGCCCCGGCCCCGTCCTCCCGCACCGAGCCTCAGCCCGCCTGAACCGCATGGTTCTCTGAAGCCAGCCTGGGCTGCGGGGTTCTCCGCTTGGCACGGCACAGGCGCAGGCCCCCGTCCGGTCGTCCGGACGGGGGCCTGCGGCCTTTCGTCAGCCCTTCTTGGCGAGGAACTCGCGGAGGCGGGGGAGCGGCCAGGTGTTGATCACGTCGTCGGGCGTGATCCAGGCGCGCTGGGCGGTGCCGACCGAGAACCGGATGTTGCGCATGTCGGCGACCGAGTGCGCGTCGGTGTCGATCGCGAACCTCACGCCAAGCCGGAGCGCCCGGCGGGCCAGGTCGGCGGGCAGGTCGAGCCGGTCGGGGAACGAATTGACCTCCATCGCCGTCCCGGTGCGGGCGGCGGCGCGGAACACCTCGTCCCAGTCGGCGTCGACCGGGGCGCGGCGGCCGAGGGACCGGGCCGTGGGGTGGCCGATCACGTGGACGTGCGGGTTCTCGCACGCGGTGATCAGGCGGCGGGTCACCTCCTCGCGGCTCTGGGTGAAGTGCGAGTGGACGGACGCCACGCACACGTCGAAGCCCTCGAGGAAGTCGGCGTCCCAGTCGACCGAGCCGTCCGGGCCGATGTTCAGCTCGGTCCCGTGCAGGATCACCAGGTCCGGGTACTGCTTCTGGAGCTCCCGGACGCGCTCGCGCTGGGCGAGCATCTTCTCGTCGGTCATCCGCTGCATGACCAGGTCGGGCGCGTGATCGGTGACCGCGTAGTACTCCAGGCCCCGCGCGGCGGCGGCCTTGACCATCTCCTCCAGGGAGGCGACGCCGTCGGTGAGGTCGGTGTGGGTGTGCAGGTCGCCGCGCAGGTCGTCCACCTGGACGAGCCGGGGGAGCTCGTCCTTCCGCGCGGCCTCGATCTCGCCGGTGTCCTCGCGCAGCGGCGGCGGGATCCAGGGCAGGCCGAGCCGCCGGTACACCTCGTCCTCGGTCTCGGACACCACCAGCTCGCCGGACTCGACGTCGAACAGGCCGTACTCCGACAGCTTCAGCCCGGCCCGGACGGCCATCTCGCGCGTGCGGATGTTGTGCGCCTGCGACCCGGTGAAGTACTGGAGCGCCGCGCCCCACGACTCCGGCGGGACGACCCGCAGGTCGACCTGGAGGCCGCGGGAGGTGCGCACCGAGGTCTTCTTGTCGCCGCTCCCGATGATCTCGGTGACGAACGGCAGCTCCTTGAACGCCTCCATGATCGGGTGCGGATCGTCCGAGGCGACCAGGACGTCCACGTCGCCGATGGTCTCGCGCCACCGCCGCAGCGACCCGGTGTACTGGCACCGCTCCACGCCCGGCAGCCCGGAGATCGCCGCGACGACGTCGTCGGCGAGCCCGCTCGCGACGTCGATCAGGGCGCGGTCACCGGTCTGCGACAGCAACTCGATGCCGTGCAGGATGTTCTCCACCGACTTCGGGCCGAAGCCCTTGACGCCCTTGAGTCGCTCCTTGCCGATCGCCTCCGACAGCTCGGCGACCGAGGAGATGCCCAGCTCGTCGTACAGCTGGTAGGCGCGCTTCGGGCCGAGCGTCGGGATCTCGGTCAGCGCCCGGACCCCCGCGGGGATCTGGGCGCGCAGGTCCTCCACCTGCCGGATCGTGCCGGTTTGGTTGAAGTCGAGCAGCTTCTTGGCGATCGCCTCGCCGACCGTCGGGATCTTCCGCAGGCCGGGGAGGCCGAGGCCGGAGATGTCGTCCGGGAAGCCCTCGACCGCCCGGGCGGCCTTCTCGTAGGCCCGGATCTTGAAGGCGTCACCGCCGGTGATGGACAGCAGGTCGGCGAGCTCCCGTAGCAGCTCGGCGGCCTCCTCGTTCGCGCGTGCCATACCGGCAGCCTACGAGGCGCCTACGACAGAACACGGGCCGGGCGGGCCACGATCCGCCCGCCCGATCGGGCGACAGGATCAGCCGAGCGGCGCGACAGGGTCAGCGGAGCGGGGCGACGGGGCCGTCCGGCTGCTCGGTGCGCCCTCGGACGACGGCCTCGGCGATCTCCCCGGCGCGCTCGTCGGAGTAGGCGCGGAACCCGTCCGCGGTCACCACGGCCAGCGAGGGGTAGATCCGCCGGGACGTGTCGGGCCCGCCGGTCGCCGAGTCGTCGTCGGCGGCGTCGTACAGCGCCTGGACGGCGACCAGGGCGGCCTCGTCCTCGGTCAGGTCGTCCCGGTACAGCTTCTTCAGCGCGCCCGAGGCGTACGGCGAGCCGGAGCCGTCCGCGTGGTAGCGGCGCACCTCGGTCGGCGCGCCGGTCACGTCGTAGGAGTAGATGCGTCCGACGCCGTCGTCGAGGTCCCAGCCCGCGAGCAGCGGCACGACCGCGAGGCCCTGCAGCGCCGCCGCCAGGTTCGCCTGGACGACCGCGCCGAGCCGCCGCGCCTTGCCCGGCAGCGACAGCGGGACGGTCTCCATCTTCTCGTAGTGCTCCAGCTCCACCTGGAACAGCCGGACCATGTCCATCGCCAGGCCGACCGTCCCGGCGAACGCGACCACCGAGTGGTCGTCGCCGCGCTGGACCTTGTTCAGCTCCCGGTAGGCGATCTGGTGCCCCTGCGTGGCACGGCGGTCGCCCGCCATCAGCACCCCGCCGGGGAAGGTGAGCGCGAGGACCGTGGTGCCGTGCGGCAGGTCCAGCGGGCGCGCGGCCTCGGGCGTCCGGTTCACCGGCAGCAGCTCGGGCGCGTGCAGGCGCAGGAAGTCCACGAACGACGCCTGTCCCGCCTCGAAGAACTCGGGCGGCAACCCCTGCTCGTCGTTCAGGCCGGTCACGGCGGCTCCTCTCGCTCTCGTCGGGACGCCGGGTCCGTCCCGAGATCGATCCTTGCACGCTACCGCGCGCCCCGCCACATCACGCCCTCGCCGGGCGCCGGGTCAGGGTTGGGGGGTTTCGGGCGGGGGCTTCTCGCCGAGGGTGGCGCCCGCGCAGGCGGCCATGACGCAGACGATCGCCACCCACTGGAGGCCGGACAGGACCTCGCCGAGGAGGACGACGCCGACCAGGGCGGCGACGGCCGGTTCGAGGCTCATCAGGATGCCGAACACGCGCGCGGGCATGCGGCGCAGCGCCTCGAGCTCCAGCGAGTAGGGGATCACCGACGACATCAGGCCGACGCCCAGGCCGAGCAGCAGCAGCCGCGGGTCGAGGAGCTTCGCGCCGCCGGTCGCGATGCCGACCGGGAGCATCGCTGCGGTCGCGACGATGCTGGCCAGGGCGAGGCCGGTGGAGCCGGAGAAACGGCGTCCGGTGGCGGCGCTGAGGAGGATGTAGAGGGCCCAGCCGACGCCCGCGAGCAGCGCGAAGCCGATGCCGACCAGGTCGGTGGCGCTGCCGCTGCCGCGTGCCAGGAGCAGCACGCCGCCGGCGGCCAGGGCCGTCCACAGCAGGTCGCGCGGACGCCGGGACGCGAACACCGCGACCGCCAGCGGCCCGAGGAACTCGATCGTGACCGCGACGCCCAGCGGGATCCGGGAGAACGACTGGTAGATCGCGAAGTTCATCAGGCCGAGCGTCAGGCCGAAGCCCGCCGCGACCGCCAGGTTGCGCCGCGAGTGGTCGCGCAGGATCGTCCGCAGCGCCCTGCGCGCCACGAACGCCAGGACGACCGCGGAGGTGACCAGCCGCAGCAGGACCAGCGCGGCGGGCGGCAGCTGCCCGAACAGGTGCTTGGCGATGCCCGCCCCGACCTGCAGCGACAGGATGCCGAGCAGGATCAGCGCGGGCGGCGGGACGGCGCCGAGCGAGAAGCGGGCGGCGCGGCTCGCGCCACCCGCCGGAAGGGCCGAACCGGGGGCTTCGGCGAGGGCCAACGGACTACTCCCAGCGGAAGAAACGGGCGGCGAGGGCGAGACCGGCGACGGCCCACACCGCGAGGACGATCAGGGGCTTGCCGGGCAGCGTCGCGCCGTGCTGCAGGACCTGCCGCAGCCCGCCCGCGAGCGCGGAGATCGGCAGCAGCTCCAGCGCGGCGCGCACCCCGTTGGGGAACTTGGTCAGCGGGAACACCACCCCGCCGACCGCGAGCAGCAGGATGTAGACCAGGTTCGCGGCGGCGAGGGTCGCCTCGGCGCGCAGCGTCCCGGCCATGAGCAGCCCGAACCCGCTGAACGCGGCGGTGCCGAGCAGCAGCAGGACGACCACGGAGAACGGGTCGCCGTGCGGGTGCCAGCCGAGCGCCAGCGCGACCGCGCCGATCACGACGGCCTGCAGGATCTCCACGAGGACGACCGTGAGGGTCTTGGCGGCGATCAGCCCGGCCCGGGGCAGCGGCGTCGCGCCGAGCCGCTTGAGCACGCCGTAGCGGCGTTCGAAGCCGGTGCCGATGGCCTGGCCGGTGAACGCGGTCGACATGACCGCGAGGGCCAGGACGCCGGGTGCGAGGAAGTCGACCCGGTCGCCCGGCCCGAGGTCGAGCAGGGACGTGGCGGAGAACAGCGTCAGCAGGACGACCGGGATGATCAGCGTGAGCAGCAGCTGCTCGCCGTTGCGCAGCAGCGCGCGCAGCTCGTAGCCGGTCTGCGCGGCGATCATCCGGGGCAGCGCGACGGCGCCCGGGGCGGGCGTCAGGTCGAGCCGTCCGGCGGCGGTGGCCTCGGTGGTGGTCTCGGCGGAGGTGGTCACGAGCGCAGCTCCCGTCCGGTCAGCTCAAGGAAGACGTCCTCGAGGGTGCGGCGCTCGATCCGCAGGTCCTCGGCGAGGACGCCGTGCGAGGCGCACCAGGCCGTCACGGTGGCCAGCAGCTCGGGGCCGACCTCGCCCTCGACGAGGTAGTGCCCGGAGGGCGACTCCTTGGCGGCGCTGCCCACCGGGAGCGCCGCCAGCAGCTCGTCCAGGCCGAGGCCGGGACGGGCGCGGAAGCGCAGCTGCCGCTCGGCGCCGGTCAGCTCGGCGGGGGAGCCCTGCGCGACGACCCGGCCGTGGTCGACGATCACCACGTGGTCGGCGAGCCGCTCGGCCTCCTCCATGTAGTGCGTGGTCAGCACCACCGACACCCCGGCGTCGCGGAGCCCCGCGACCAGGTCCCAGGTGGCGTGCCGGGCCTGCGGGTCGAGCCCGGTGGTCGGCTCGTCCAGGAAGACCAGCTCGGGGCGTCCGACGATGGCGAGGGCCAGCGAGAGGCGCTGCTGCTGCCCGCCGGACAGCCGCCGGTACGGGGTGCGGGCGTGGCCGGTGAGGCCGAGCCGTTCCAGAAGCGCTTCCGGGTCGAGGGGGTTCGCGTGGAACGCGGCGACGAGCTTGAGGAACTCGCCGGCCTTCGCGGTGCCGGGGACGCCGCCGGACTGCGGCATCACGCCGACGCGCGGCTTGAGCGCCCTGGCGTCGGCGACGGGGTCGAGGCCGAGGACGCGGACGGTGCCGGAGTCGGCGCGCCGGAAGCCCTCGCAGATCTCGATCGTGGTGGTCTTGCCCGCGCCGTTCGGGCCGAGCAGCGCGGTGATCTCGCCGCGCGCGGCCCCGAAGGACGACCCGTCCACCGCGGTCTTCGCGCCGTACCGCTTGACCAGCCCGTCGATCCGGACCGCGCTGCCGGATGTGGTGGTGTCGTCTCCGGGGGGTGCCATGCCCCCGAGTTTATGACCGGCCCTTCCACGTTCCGGCCCGGGATGCCCGTGCCGCGCCGTGACGGTCGCCACGTCCGCGTTCCGGCGGCTCTCCGGAGCCCGCCCACGGCCGCGGACGCCCCTGCGGACGCCCCTGCGGGCGGCCCGCGCGACGGGGACGCAGGTCGGTGAAAGTCCCGACAAAGCTTCGGTGATGGGACGGTCCGTCGGCGCGGGGGAGGCCGGGGCCGGTGGCAGCGTGACGGTCATGGCCGCTCAGCTGCGTCAACTGCGCAACCGCATCCGCTCGGTGAAGTCCACGGCGAAGATCACCCGGGCCCAGGAACTGATCGCCGCCGCGCGGATCTCGCAGGCGCAGCTGCGGCTGTTCCAGGCCATGCCGTACGCGCGGCAGGTGACGCGGGCCGTCGAGGCGCTGATCGGCCACCACGTCCACATGGACCACGCGCTGCTGAACGAGGCCCCCGACACCTCGCGGGTCGCGCTGCTGGTGGTGACCAGCGACCGCGGGTTCTGCGGCGCGTTCAACAACAACGCGATCAAGCAGGGCGAGGCGCTGATGGCGCGGCTGCGCGAGCAGGACGCCGAGCCCGTCCTGTACGTGTGCGGGCAGCGGGGGATCGACCACTTCCGGTTCAAGGGCGTGCCGGTCGAGCGCTCCTGGCACGGCGACTCCGGGCGGCCCGACTACGCGACCACCGCCGAGATCGGGCAGACGCTGCTGGAGGCGTTCGACCTTCCGACCAGGGAGGGCGGCGTCGGCGGGGTGCACGTCGTCTACACCGAGTTCGTGTCGATGCTGTCGCAGCGGGTGGCC
Source organism: Actinomadura oligospora ATCC 43269 (assembly GCF_000518265.1). Taxonomy (GTDB): domain Bacteria; phylum Actinomycetota; class Actinomycetes; order Streptosporangiales; family Streptosporangiaceae; genus Spirillospora; species Spirillospora oligospora. The sequence goes on from NZ_JADG01000003.1 coordinate 280,767, forward strand.
GTCCGGCGGGTCCTGCCCCTGGAGATCGAGGAGGTGGAGGAGGGGGAGGCCGAGGCGCGGGCGGAGTCGGCCTACGAGTTCGAGCCGGATCCGCTCCTGCTGCTGGACGGGCTGCTCCGGCAGTACGTCCACGGCCGCCTCTGGCACATGCGGCTGGAGTCGGCCGCCGCCGAGCACGCCGCCCGCCGGGCCGCGATGATGTCGGCCACCGACAACGCCATCGAGTTGATCGAGAGGCTCACCCGGCAGGCCAACGAGGCCCGCCAGGAGGAGATCACGATGGAGATCACCGAGATCGTCGCGGGTGCGAACGCGCTCGGGGCCGGCCGGAGCGACTGAGCCGCCCGAGGCCCCGAGGCGAGGGTAAAACCTTCCCTAAAACTGGACATAAAGCTCAAAACAGACTAAAACCGTCCCTCAATCAGGAGGATCGCCGACCGGGGGACGGAAGCAGGATGGCGCTGAGCGCGGGTGAGCACAGGACGCTGGCGGAGATCGCGCGGCGCGTGGCCGCCGACGACCCCGAGTTCGGCCGCCGCCTCTCGGCGTTCGGCGGCTACGAGACCAGCGTCCTCGGCCTTCCGTCGGGCTGGACGCTCGTCCCGGTCGCGCTCGTCGGAGCCATACTGGTCGCCGGGTTCCTGGTGGTCTCGGTCATGACCTCGGGCGCGGGCGCCTCGGGCGGCGCGGACGCCGGGACCGGGACCGGGCCCGCGGCCTGTGCCGGGCACCCCGCCCAGGCGCTCGCCGGGAACTGTCGGGGCTGACCACTCGACACCTTCTCCGAACCTTTCCGGGATCGCCCCGGCCGATGTGAAATCGGCCGGGGCGATCTTATTTCTCATGTGAATATGCGAGTTTCAAGTGGTGCCGGTCACCACGTGCCGCCAACACTTCTCGAAGGGTGATGCGTCGGGGTCCTCAGGGTCGCAAAGGGCGGTCAAAGAAGCGTCCCCGATCTGTCGACGCTGGGCCTCGGAACACCTCGGACGGCCTGTGTGGCCAGGCGCTCAGAGGTCGTGCGGGCCAAGGGAAGGTCATGCGAAGCGCCCTGCGCGGTAAATGTGAAAACCCCTCCAAGCCACTCGCATTTCGGGCGTACTAACGTCTTGATCGTTCACGAGTTTTCGTGAACCCGCCCAGGGGTAATTCCCCGCATGTCGCATGATCGTTTGGTGCGGCCGGGGGTGAATCGGATCGGTCGAGGGGGCGCGGGATATGAGCGATCGGGCGACACCGTCGAGGCCATCGGCGGGGGAGGCGGGCGAACTCGACCGGGCCGGGGAGGCGCAGCCGGGCAAGGTCCTCGGAGAGGCGGGGAAACTCGGGCTCCCGCAGTCCACGGCCCTGGTCGTCGGCAACATCGTCGGAACCGGCATCTTCCTGCTGCCCGCCTCACTCGCAGCCATCGGGACGATCAGCTTCCCGGTCATGATCGCCACCACGGTCGGCGCGATCGCGCTGGCCCTGGTGTTCGGCAAGCTCGGCGCGCGGATCCCGGCGTCCGGCGGGCCCTACGCCTACGCGCGCAACGCCTTCGGCGAGTTCATGGGGTTCTGGAGCGCCTGGTCGTTCTGGATCACCGCCTGGGGCGGCAACGCGGGCATCGCGGTCGCCTGGGTCGGCTACGTCAACCACTTCCTGCACTGGGACAACACCGCCGGGCAGATCGTCATCGGCCTGGTCGGCATCTGGATCCCGGCGCTGATCAACCTGACCGGCGTGAAGAACATCGGGCTGTTCCAGAGCGTCACCACGGTGCTGAAGTTCGTCCCGCTGATCTTCGTCGGCATCATCGGGCTGTTCTTCGTCACGTCCGCCAACTTCGGCCCGTTCAACGCCGGCGGCGGCTCGATGTGGAGCGCGATCACGCTGTCCCTCGGCCTGATCCTGTTCATCTACTCCGGGATGGAGTCGGTGACCATCGTCGCCGAGCGGATCAAGGACCCCGAGCGCAACGTCGGCCGGGCCAGCGTCTACGGCGTCCTGGCCTGCGGCGCGATGTACCTGCTGGCGACCTTCGCCGTCTTCGGGACCGTCCCGCACGACCAGCTGATGAACTCCACCGCCCCGTTCGCCGACTCCCTGAACAACATGTTCGGCGGCGCCATGTGGGGCAACGTGATGGCGGTCTGCGCGATCATCTCCGGCATCGGCGCCCTGAACGGCTGGACGATGCTGGTCGCCGAGATGCCCATGGCCGCCGCCCGCGACGGCATGTTCCCCAGGTCCTTCGCCCGGCTGTCCAAGCGCGAGGCCCCGGTCGTCGGCATCCTCGTCGGGACGGGCCTGACCACCCTGATGCTGCTGTTCGCCTACGCGTCCGAGAACACCTTCAACACGATCCTGCTGTTCGCGTCCTTCACCACCGCGATCCCCTACTTCTTCTCCGCCGCGGCCCAGCTGTTCTGGCTGGTCACCGGGGGACGGGAGGTCAACAAGGCGCGGATGGCCAAGGACATGACCGTGGGGGTCGTCGCGCTGGTCTTCTCCTTCGCCATCGTCTACAGCTCCGGCGAGCAGGCCGTCATGCTCGGCACCCTCGCGATGCTGATCGGCGTCGTCGTCTACATCTGGACCAAGGCCCGGCGCGGCGAGTACGGCCCCAGGAGCGAGGGCGCGACCGCGCCGCCCGCCCCCTCCGGCCCGTCCGGCGGGCCCGGGACCGCCGCCGGTTCCAGCGGCTGAGCCCTGCGGCGTCCCGCCCGGCCCGCCCCGGCCGGACGCCGCCACCGCCGCCGCCGCACATCTGAACTTCCACCACCGAGCAAGTCAGCAAGGAGGCTGAACATCATGTCCTTCCACGTCGAGTCCGAGGTCGGCAAGCTGCGCCAGGTGCTGGTGCACCGCCCGGAGCTCTCGCTGAAGCGGCTGACCCCGTCCAACGCCGCGGACCTGCTGTTCGACGACGTCCTCTGGGTGCAGCGGGCCGGGGAGGAGCACGAGGAGTTCCAGAAGGTGCTGCGCTCCCGCGGCATCAAGGTGCACCTGCTGCTGGACCTGCTGCGCGAGACCATCGAGATCCCCGAGGCCAAGAAGCACATCCTGGACTACGTGATCGACCCGCACTGGTTCGGTCCCCTGGCCACCGACGGGATCCGCAACGCCTTCGACGCCATGGACCTGCGCGAGCTCGGCTCGTTCCTCATCGGCGGCATCACCAAGCGGGAGCTGCTGGAGCGGATGGACGACATCAAGTCGATCGCGTTCCACGCCATCCAGATGGACGACTTCATCCTCCCGCCGCTGCCGAACCACCTGTTCACCCGCGACACCTCCTGCTGGGTCTACGACGGCGTGTCCATCAACGCCATGAAGAAGAAGGCCCGGATGCGCGAGACGGTGAACATGGAGGCCGTCTACAGGTGGCACCCGCTGTTCGCCGGCGGCTACAACAAGCCGGACGCGGGCGGGTTCAACGTCTGGAACGAGGGCACCCCGATGGCCCCCACCACGATCGAGGGCGGCGACGTCCTGGTCATCGGCAAGGACTCGGTGCTGATCGGGATGAGCGAGCGCACCCAGCCGCAGGCCGTCGAGATGCTCGCCAAGTCGCTGTTCGCGCAGGGCTCGGCCAAGAAGATCGTCGCCCTGCAGATGCCGCAGAAGCGCGCCTTCATGCACCTGGACACGGTCATGACGATGGTGGACCACGGCGTCTTCACCAAGTACGCGGGAATGGGCCTGCTGCCGTCCTTCACCGTCGAGCCCGGTGACACCGAGAAGGAGCTCAAGGTCACCGACCACAAGGCCGACGACATGCACAAGGCCATCGCCCACGCCCTGGACCTGGACGACATCAAGGTGCTCACCGCCCACCAGGACGTGTTCGCCGCCGAGCGCGAGCAGTGGGACGACGGCTCCAACGTCCTGGCGGTCGAGCCGGGCGTCGTCGTCGCCTACGAGCGCAACACCACCACCAACAACTACCTCGCCAAGAACGGCATCGAGGTCATCACCATCCGGGGCAGCGAGCTCGGCCGGGGCCGCGGCGGCCCCCGCTGCATGAGCTGCCCGCTGGAGCGCGACGCCTGACCGGTCCGGCCGCCGGACGCGAGGGCCGGGCCCGCCAGGGTCCGGTCGCCCGTCCACCCGGACCGCCCGTCCGCCGGGCTCTCCCGCCCGCTGCCCGCCCGCATCTCGCCCGAACGGAGATACCGACACCATGGGTTACAACCTGTACGGCCGCAGCTTCCTCAAGGAGCTGGACTTCACCCCGAAGGAGTGGAAGTACCTGCTCGACCTGTCCGCCGACCTCAAGGTGGCCAAGCGCAGCGGCGCCGAGGAGCCCCGGCTGCGGCGCAAGAACATCGCGCTGATCTTCGAGAAGTCCTCCACCCGCACCCGCTGCGCGTTCGAGGTCGCCGCCTACGACCAGGGCGCGCACGTCACCTACCTCCCCCCGTCCGGCTCGCAGATGGGCCACAAGGAGTCGGCCAAGGACACCGCCCGCGTGCTGGGCCGCATGTTCGACGGCATCGAGTACCGGGGAGACAGCCAGAAGACGGTGGAGGAACTCGCCGAGTACTCCGGCGTCCCGGTCTGGAACGGCCTGACCGACGAGTGGCACCCGACCCAGATGCTCGCCGACCAGCTCACCATGTTCGAGCACGGCAACGGCCGTCCGCTCAACTCGCTGTCCTACGCCTACCTCGGCGACGCCCGCAACAACATGGCGCACTCCTACATCGCCGCGGGCGCCCTGTCCGGCATGGACGTCCGGATCGCCGCGCCCAGGTCCCTCTGGCCCGACCAGGACATGGCCGTCAAGCCCGCCCAGGAGATCAACGCCCGCACCGGCGGCAAGCTGCTCATCACCGAGGACGCGCGGGAGGCCGTGCGCGGCGTCGACTACGTCGTCACCGACGTGTGGGTGTCGATGGGCGAGCCCAAGGAGATCTGGGACGAGCGCATCAAGCTGCTCAAGCCGTACCAGGTCAACGCCGAGATCATGAAGGCGACCGGCAACCCGAACGTGAGGTTCATGCACTGCCTGCCCGCGTTCCACAACCGCGAGACCACGGTCGGCGAGGACATCTACCGCAAGACCGGCCTGGACGCCCTGGAGGTGACCGAGGAGGTGTTCGAGTCCGAGGCGTCCATCGTCTTCGACGAGGCCGAGAACCGCCTGCACACCATCAAGGCCGTCATGGTCGCGACGCTCGGCTGACCGGCTCCCTTCGCCCACGACTTCCGCCCACGACTTCCGCCCTTCGACCTTCGATTCAGAGGACACAGCATGAGAGTCGTCGTCGCACTCGGGGGCAACGCCCTGATGCAACGCGGGGACAAGCCCGACGCGGAGATCCAGCGCGCCAACGTCCAGACCGCGGTGCGGTCGCTCGCGCCGCTGGCCGAACGGCACGAGCTGATCATCACGCACGGCAACGGTCCGCAGGTCGGCGTCCTGGCGCTGGAGAGCATCAACGACCCGAACCTGAGCCGGCCCTACCCGCTGGACACCATCGGCGCCGAGACCCAGGGCATGATCGGCTACTGGATGCTGCAGGCGCTGCAGAACGCGCTGCCCGGCCGCCAGGTGCTGTCACTGGTCAACCAGACCCTGGTGTCGGCGGTGGACCCCGCGTTCGAGGACCCGACCAAGTTCGTCGGGCAGGTCTACACACGGGAGGAGGCGGAGAAGTTCGCCAAGGAGTACGGCTGGTCGGTCCGGCCGGACGGCGACTACTGGCGGCGGGTCGTCCCGTCGCCGCAGCCGCAGCGGGTGATCGAGACCCGGCTGATCCGGCAGGCCGTCCGCACCGGCACCGTCGTGGTCTGCGCGGGGGGCGGCGGCATCCCGGTCATCCGCAACGACGTCGGGCAGCTGGAGGGCGTCGAGGCGGTCATCGACAAGGACCTCACCGCCGCGATGCTCGCCGAGACGCTGGAGGCCGACGCCTTCCTCATCCTTACCGACGTGCCGAACGTGGTGCGCGGCTACGGCACGCCACAGGCCGAGCCGATCGGCCACACCACGCCGTTCGAGCTGCGCTCGGAGGAGTTCCCGGCCGGGTCGATGGGCCCCAAGATCGACGCGGTCTGCGGGTTCGTGGAGAAGACCGGCGACATGGCCGCCATCGGCAAGCTCGACCAGTGCATCGAGATCCTGGACGGGGCCGCGGGCACGATCGTGACGCCGAACGCCACGTGGCCGCTCGCCAGCACGCTGTGACCAGGAGTATATGATCAGCGACGCAGGGTGACCGGTTCGGGGCGGGCGGATCGGGCACCCTCCCGTCGCACCTCTGCTCAGCGGCCTCAACGGCTCCCGACGAAAGCAGCGACCACCGTGGCCACCGCTTCATCAGGCTCCATGCTGCACAGCCTGTTCCGGACCAAGCCCGTCGACCAGATCGTCCAGGAGGGCGGGCAGGGCGAGCTGAAACGCTCGATGTCCCTGCTCCAGCTCACGATGTTCAGCGTGGGTGCGACCCTCGGCACCGGCATCTTCGTGGTGCTCGGGGAGGCGGTGCCGCTCGTCGGGCCCGCGATCGTGCTGTCGTTCGTCCTCGCCGCGATCACCGCGCTGTTCTCCGCGCTCTCCTACGCCGAGCTCGCCGGGACGATCCCGGTGTCCGGATCGTCCTACTCCTACACCTACGCGACCATGGGCGAGCTGATCGCCTGGGTCAGCGGCTGGTGCCTGCTGCTGGAGTACGCCGTGTCGGTGTCGGCCGTCGCGGTCGGCTGGGGCCAGTACCTGAACGACTTCTTCAGGCAGACCTTCGACTTCACGCTGCCCGAGTCGATCAGCAACCCGCCCGGCTCCGGCGGTTACCTCAACATCCCCGCCATCGTCGTTGTGGTGCTGGCGATGCTGCTGCTCCTGCAGGGCGCGTCGGAGTCCGCCACGGTCAACTCGATCATGGTGTTCCTGAAGATCGGTGTGCTGGTCTTCTTCTGCGTCGTCGCCTTCACCGCCTTCGACACCGGCAACCTCACGCCGTTCGCGCCGATGGGCTGGGCCGGGATCCAGGCCGCCGGATCGAAGGTGTTCTTCTCCTACATCGGCTTCGACGCCGCGTCCACGGCCGGTGAGGAGGCCAAGAACCCCCGGCGCGACCTGCCGCTCGCCATCATCGGCTCACTGGTGATCGTCACCGTCGTCTACGTCGCGGTCGGCCTCGCCGCCGTCGGCGCCATGAACTGGACGGAGTTCAAGCAGGGCGAGAGCGAGGCGTCGCTGTCGCTGGTCCTGGAACGCGCCACGGGCATGTCGTGGCCGTCCGCCATCCTGTCGCTCGGCGCCGTCATCGCCATCGCCAGCGTCGTGCTGTCGGTGATGTACGGCCAGACCCGCATCCTGTTCGCGATGTCCCGCGACGGCCTGGTGCCGAGGGTGTTCCAGCGGGTCAGCCCGCGCCACCGGGTGCCGGTCGCCAACACCCTCATCGTGTCGGCGTTCATCGCCCTGCTCGCCGCCGTCGTCCCCCTCGGCCACCTCGCCGACGCCACCAGCATCGGCACCCTGTTCGCGTTCGGCCTGGTCAACATCGGCGTGATCGTGCTCCGCCGCTCCCGGCCCGACCTGACCCGCAGCTTCCGAACCCCGTTCTACCCGGTCACCCCCGTGCTCGGCGTGCTGTTCTGCGCCGGGCTGATCTTCACCCTGGACCACGTGACCCAGCAGATCTTCCTGATCTGGATGGCCGTCGGCCTGGTCGTCTACTTCGCCTACAGCCGCCGCCACTCGCTGCTCGGGCGGCAGGCCGCGGGGCCAGGGCAGCCACCGATCCAGAAGGGGGCGCCATGAGCGACGCCACGCCCGCAGCGAAACCGTCCGGCAGGAACGGCAGGAACGGCAGGAACGGCAGGAACGGCAAGAACGGGAACGGGGACGGCCACCGCGTCCTGGTCGGCTACTCGCCTGATGACCGCGGCGACGACGCCCTCGCCCTCGGGTCGCTGGCCGCCCGCACCGTCGGAGCCCCGCTCGTCGTCGCCAACGTCCACCCGCCCGCCTGGCCCAGCCGCGGCGCCGGCTCGGTGGACGCCGAATGGCTCGCCTACCTGCGCGAGCAGTCCGCCGCCGCGTGCGCCCAGGCCGCCGAACGGCTGGCCGGGCTGAAGCATCCCAAACGCGGCGTCACCTACCGCGTGAACGCCCACCGGGGCAGCGGACGCGGCCTGGTCGAGGTCGCCGAGGAGATCGGCGCGACCCTGATCGTCATCGGGTCCGGGCCGCGCGGACGCCGGGACCGCATCGCCATCGGCAGCACCGCCGACCAGCTCCTGCACGGCTCGCCCGTCCCGGTCCTGCTCGCCCCACGCGGCTACGCCGAGAGTCCACCGGACCGGTTCGAGCGGCTCACCCTGGCCTACAACCGGCGCCGGGACGTCCAGTCCACGATGGACCTGCTCACCGCCTTCTCCGTCGAGTTCGGCGTGCCCGTCCGGCTGGTCACGCTCGTGCTGCGCCCGTCCGGCCTGCCCGCCCGGTTCCTCGGCGCGGACGACGTCGTCCAGCGCCAGTTCGACCAGGCAGAGAAGGACCTGGCCCACGCCCGGGAGGCCCTCGCCGAACGCGGCGTCAAGGACGTCGAGACCGAGGCCGTCCAGGGCACCCACGTAAACAAGGCTTTGAACAACGTCGACATGCTTCCCGGGGAGCTGCTCGCCACCATGTCCAGCCACGAGGGGCCCCTGCGCAAGGTGTTCGTCGGGGAGAGCTCGGGCAAGATCGTCCGCGCCTCGGGCGTGCCCGTCCTGGTGTTGCCCCGGGGCTATGGCCGGTAGCGGCGGGATCGGATCCGGCGGCGCCGAGGTGATGGCGGGCGCCGCCGCCGGCGAGCCCAGGCCCCGCCGGGTGCTCGGGCTGCCCGCCGCGACCGCGCTGGTCATCGGCAACGTCGTCGGCGTCGGCGTCTTCCAGCTCCCGGCCGCCATCGCCGGTTACGGGACGATCGGCATCGTCGCGTTCGTCGTCGTCTCGATCTGCTCGGTGCTGCTCGCCGTCGTGTTCGGCTGGCTCGCCCAGCGGCTCCCGCACACCGGCGGCCCCTACGTCTACGCCCGCGACGCCTTCGGCGAGCTCTCCGGATTCCTCACCGCCTGGTCCTACTGGATCACCGCCTGGGCCAGCAACGGCGCGCTCGTCGTCGCCTGGGTGGGCTACGTGAACGTGGTCGTCCCGCTGCACGGCAAGGGAGGGAACCTCCTGATCACCATCGGGGCACTCTGGCTGGCCGTGCTCGCCAACCTCGTCGGGGTGCGCGGCGCGGGCGCGATCGCGCTGATCACGACCATCCTGAAGTTCGTTCCGCTCGTGCTCATCGCCTTCGTCGGGCTCTTCTTCGTCCAGACGGACAACTTCGGGCCGTTCCTCGTGCACGGCAGCGCGATCGGCTCGCTCTCGGCGGCCGCCGCCGTCCTGATGTTCAGCTTCCTCGGGGTCGAGTCGGCCACCGTCGCCGCGGAGGAGGTCCACGACCCGCGCCGCAACGTCATGCGCGCCACCGTCATCGGGACCGTCGCGTCCGCCGTCGTCTACGTCGCCGGCACCATCTCGATCTTCGGACTCGTCCCGCACGGAACGCTCGAGCACTCCACGGCCCCCTACGCGGACGCCGCCAGGGCCATGATCCCCGGTTGGAGCGGCGCGGACGACACGATGGCCATCGCCGCCGTGATCTCCGGCGCCGGGACGCTCGTCGGCTGGACGCTGATCAGCGCCCGGATGCCCTACGCCGCCGCCCGCGACTCCCTGTTCCCGCAGATGTTCCTGCGCCGGAACCGGCACGGCGTCCCATGGTTCGGCCTGGTCGTCTCCGGGACGCTCGCCTCCCTGATCACCCTGCTGAACTACACCGGCGGGCTCCAGGCGGCGTTCACCGCGCTGGCGCTGCTGACGACCTTCACCGCCGCCGTCCCCTACGTGTTCTCGGCCGCCGCGCACCTGCTCTGGCTGCTCACCGACCACGGCCCGGCCGGACGTCCGGAGGCCGCGGTCCGCTTCGCCCGGGACGTGTTGGTCAGCGCGATCGCCGTGGGGTTCACCATCTGGCTCGTGGCCGGGGCGGGCTACAGTGCCGTCTACCAGGGCGTCCTGCTGCTGTTCGTGGCGATCCCGGTCTATGTGTACATGCGCTGGCGGGCCGCGCGGGCCGCGGTGCTCAAGGGCGACGCGTCCGAGAACTCCCAGGCTGGGTAATAAGGCCGGAAAAGTTAGTTAGGTAAGGCTTGCCTGCGTGAGCGACGGCACCGGCGAACGGTTGAAGGGTGGGAAGGAATTACGGCACACTGATGTTGTGAAAAACGTGAGCGAGACGTCGACCAGCGCCGAGGCCGCCCCCGCGCGGCCCGTCGGCGTGCCGTCGACACCGCCGAGCGGCGAGCGCGACACCCGCGCGCGCGTGGCCCGGCTCATTCTCGAGCACGGCCCGATCACCGCGTCCACGCTGGGGGAGCGCATAGGGCTCACGCCCGCCGCGATCCGCCGGCACCTGGACGCACTGCTCGCCGAGGGCATGATCGAGGTCCGCCGCGACCGCCGTCCGGCGCATCGCGGCCGCGGCCGCCCGGCCAAGTGGTTCGCCATCACCGACGCCGGCCGCAACGCGTTCGTGCACGCCTACGACGACCTGGCCACCAGCGCCCTGCGGTTCCTCGCCGAGACGGCGGGGGAGCGGGCGGTGGCCGAGTTCGCCCGGCGGCAGATCGCCGACCTCGAGCGACGCTACCACCCGGTCGTCCAGGGGGCGCCGCCGCAGCAGCGCGTCCGCCGCCTGGCCGAGGCACTGTCCGGCGACGGCTACGCCGCCGCCGCGGCCAAGGCCCCCCAGCCGGGGGGCGGCGAGCAGCTCTGCCAGCACCACTGCCCGGTCGCGCACGTCGCCGCGGAGTTCCCGCAGCTGTGCGAGGCCGAGACCGAGGCGTTCAGCCGCCTGCTGGGCACCCCCGTCCAGCGGCTGGCGACCATCGCCCACGGCGACGGAATATGCACCACCCACGTCAGCTCCCGGTCCCTCTGCGAGGCGTCCGGAGCCGACGTTCAGAACACCGATGACCAGGAGACCGGAGGGTCCTCCCTATGACTACGGCTGCCCACCCCGAGCTGGAAGGGCTCGACAGGTACAAGTTCGGTTGGGCCGACCCCGACACCGCCGGGGCCTCGGCGCGCCGCGGCCTGAACGAGGACGTCGTCCGCGACATCTCGGCGAAGAAGGGCGAGCCCGACTGGATGCTCGACCTCCGGCTGAAGGGGTTGCGGCTGTTCGACAAGAAGCCGATGCCCGGCTGGGGCTCGGACCTGTCGGAGATCGACTTCGACAACATCAAGTACTTCGTCCGCTCCACCGAGAAGCAGGCCGCTTCCTGGGAGGAGCTCCCCGAGGACATCAAGAACACCTACGACAAGCTCGGCATCCCGGAGGCGGAGAAGCAGCGCCTCATCGCGGGCGTCGCCGCGCAGTACGAGTCGGAGGTCGTCTACCACAAGATCCGCGACGATCTTGAGGAGAAGGGTGTCATCTTCCTCGACACCGACACCGGTCTCAAGGAGCACCCGGAGATCTTCCAGGAGTACTTCGGCTCGGTGATCCCGGTCGGCGACAACAAGTTCGCCGCGCTGAACACCTCGGTCTGGTCCGGCGGCTCGTTCATCTACGTCCCCCCGGGCGTGCACGTCGAGATCCCGCTCCAGGCCTACTTCCGGATCAACACCGAGAACATGGGCCAGTTCGAGCGGACGCTGATCATCGCGGACGAGGGCTCGTACGTGCACTACGTCGAGGGCTGTACCGCGCCGATCTACAAGTCGGACTCGCTGCACTCGGCCGTCGTCGAGATCGTCGTGAAGAAGGACGCCCGCGTCCGCTACACGACCATCCAGAACTGGTCGAACAACGTCTACAACCTGGTCACCAAGCGCGCCGTCGCCTACGAGGGCGCGACCATGGAGTGGATCGACGGCAACATCGGCTCCAAGGTCACCATGAAGTACCCGGCCGTCTACCTGCTGGGCGAGCACGCCAAGGGCGAGACCCTGTCGATCGCCTTCGCGGGCGAGGGCCAGCACCAGGACGCGGGCGCCAAGATGGTGCACGCCGCGCCGAACACCTCCTCGACGATCGTGTCGAAGTCGGTGGCGCGCGGCGGCGGCCGGACGTCCTACCGCGGCCTGGTGCAGATCCAGGAGGGCGCCGAGCACAGCAAGTCCACGGTCAAGTGCGACGCGCTGCTGGTCGACCAGATCTCCCGGTCCGACACCTACCCGTACGTCGACGTCCGCGAGGACGACGTGGAGATGGGCCACGAGGCCACCGTCTCCAAGGTGTCGGAGGACCAGCTGTTCTACCTGATGAGCCGCGGCCTCACCGAGGACGAGGCGATGGCGATGATCGTGCGCGGGTTCGTCGAGCCCATCGCGCGCGAGCTGCCGATGGAGTACGCGCTCGAGCTGAACCGGCTCATCGAGCTTCAGATGGAAGGAGCCGTCGGCTGATGGGGCTCGACACCAGGCCTCTCTCGACCTTGCACGAGAAGGCGTCCTACGAGGTCGCCGACTTCGAGGTCCCGACCGGGCGTGAGGAGGAGTGGCGGTTCACCCCGCTGCGCCGCCTGAAGGGCCTGCACAACGGCACGGCCGACGCGTCCGGCAAGGTCATCTCGGAGATCGAGACTCCGGCCGAGATCAAGGTCGAGACCGTCGGCCGGGACGACGAGCGCCTCGGCAAGGCGTTCGTGCCGTCCGACCGCGTCAGCGCGCAGGCGTGGACCTCGTTCACCGAGGCCACCGTCGTGACCGTGCCGCAGGAGGTCGAGGCGTCCGCCCCGGTCGTCATCCGGCGGCACGGCGAGGACGCGTCCGGCGCGGCGTACGGGCACACCACGGTGATCGTGGAGCCGTTCGCCAAGGCGACGGTCGTGCTGAGCCACCGCGGCTCGGCGCTCTACGCCGAGAACGTGGAGTTCGTGGTCGGCGACAGCGCCTCGCTGTCGGTGATCAGCCTGCAGGACTGGGCGGACGACGCCGTCCACGTCGGCCGGCAGCACGCGAAGCTGGGCCGGGACGCCCGCTTCACCTCGCACAACATCAGCCTGGGCGGCGACCTGGTGCGGATCTCCCCGTCGGTGGAGTACGCCGAGCGCGGCGGCGACGCCGAGCTGTACGGCGTGTACTTCGCCGACGGCGGCCAGCACCTGGAGCACCGGCTGCTGGTCGACCACGCCGTCGCGACCTGCCGCAGCCGCGTGGACTACCGCGGCGCGCTGCAGGACCAGGACGCCCACGCGGTCTGGATCGGCGACGTGATCATCCGGGCCGAGGCCGAGGGCACCGACACCTACGAGCTGAACCGCAACCTCGTCCTCACCGACGGGACGCGGGTCGACTCGGTGCCGAACCTGGAGATCCTGACCGGCGAGGTCGCCGGGGCGGGGCACGCGTCGGCGTCGGGAAGGCTGGACGACGAGCACCTGTTCTACCTTCAGGCGCGCGGCATCCCGTTCGACCAGGCCCGCCGCATGGTGGTGCGGGGCTTCCTCGGCCAGCTCGTCGACCGGATCCAGGTCGAGGAGGTGCGGGAGAAGGTCGCCGCGGCGATCGAGGCCGAGCTCGACCGGGCCCCGGCGCCGGAGACGGAGCCGGCCCGATGAGCTTCGTGAAGGTCTGCCCGCTGGCCGAGATCCCGGCGGACGGCGCGCTCGCCGTCGAGGTGGACGACACCCCGGTCGCGGTGGTGCGCAGCGGCGATGAGGTGTTCGCGGTCAGCGACATCTGCTCGCACGCGGAGGTCTCGCTCTCCGAGGGCGAGGTCTACAACGGCACGATCGAGTGCTGGCTGCACGGGTCCTGCTTCGACCTCCGGAGCGGCAAGCCCACCAACCCGCCCGCGACGCAGCCCGTCGCCACCTACAAGGTCAAGGTCGAGGACGGCGACGTCTACGTCTCGCTCGACTCCGAGGACTAGGAAACACAGATATGGCCACCCTTGAGATCCGCGACCTGCACGTCTCCGTCGGAGCGGGCGAGGACGCGAAGGAGATCCTGCGCGGCGTCGACCTGACCGTCAAGGCGGGCGAGACGCACGCGATCATGGGCCCGAACGGGTCCGGCAAGTCCACGCTCGCCTACGCGATCGCGGGCCACCCGAAGTACACCGTCACCTCCGGCACGGTCACCCTGGACGGCGAGGACGTCCTGGAGATGAGCGTCGACGAGCGGGCCCGCGCGGGCCTGTTCCTGGCGATGCAGTACCCGGTGGAGGTGCCGGGCGTGTCGGTGTCGAACTTCCTGCGCTCGGCCGTCACCGCCGTCCGCGGCGAGGCGCCGAAGCTGCGCGTGTTCGCCAAGGAGACCAAGGCCGCGATGGACGCGCTGTCCATCGACCCGGCGTTCGCCCAGCGCTCGCTGAACGAGGGCTTCTCCGGCGGCGAGAAGAAGCGGCACGAGATCCTCCAGCTGGAGATGCTCAAGCCGAAGATCGCGGTGCTGGACGAGACCGACTCCGGCCTGGACGTGGACGCCCTGAAGGTCGTCTCCGAGGGCATCAACCGGTTCCACGACGGCGACCCCGAGACCGGCGTCCTGCTGATCACGCACTACACCCGCATCCTGCGGTACGTGAAGCCGGACTTCGTGCACGTGTTCGCCGGCGGCCGGATCGTCGAGCAGGGCGGCCCGGAGCTGGCCGACCAGCTCGAGAGCGAGGGCTACGAGAAGTACGTGAAGGCGGGCGCGTCGGCATGACCCTGTTGCCCGAGGAGATCAAGAAGGACTTCCCCCTCCTCCAGCGGACGGTCCGGGGCGGGAACCCGCTGATCTACCTGGACTCCGGGGCGACCTCGCAGAAGCCGGTCCAGGTGCTGGACGCCGAGCGGGAGTTCTACGAGAAGCGCAACGCGGCCGTCCACCGGGGCGCGCACCTGCTCGCCGAGGAGGCGACGGACGCGTTCGAGAGCGCGCGCGAGAAGATCGCGCGGTTCGTCGGGGCCGTGCCGGGCGAGATCGTGTTCACCAAGAACGCGACCGAGGCGATCAACCTGGTGGCGTACGCGATGAGCAACGCCGCCACGTTCGGTCCCGAGGCCGACCGGTTCAAGGTGGGTCCGGGCGACGAGGTCCTCGTCACCGAGATGGAGCATCACGCCAACCTCGTCCCCTGGCAGCAGCTCTGCCAGCGGACGGGCGCGACGCTGCGCTGGTTCGGGATCACCGACGAGGGCCGCCTGGACCTGTCCGAGCTCGACTCGCTGGTGAACGAGCGGACCAAGCTGGTCGCGCTCACGCACCAGTCGAACGTGCTCGGCACCGTCCCGCCGGTCGAGCTGATCGCCGCGCGGGCCCGCCAGGTCGGCGCGCTGGTCGTGCTGGACGCCGCGCAGTCGGTGCCGCACATGCCGGTGGACGTGGCGTCCCTCGGCGCCGACTTCCTGGTGTTCTCGGGCCACAAGATGCTCGGCCCGACCGGGATCGGCGTGCTGTGGGGCCGCTCGGAGCTGCTGGAGGCGATGCCCCCGTTCATCACCGGCGGCTCGATGATCGAGACCGTCACGATGGAGGGCACCACCTTCATGCCGCCGCCGCAGCGGTTCGAGGCCGGGTCGCCGAACGTGGCGCAGGCCGTGGCGCTCGGCGCGGCGGTCGACTACCTGTCGGACCTCGGCATGGCGAACGTCCACGCGCACGAGGTCACGCTCACCGGGTACGCCCTGGAGCGGCTCGGCGAGATCGCGGGCGTGCGGGTCATCGGCCCGGGCACGACCGAGGCGCGCGGCGGCGCGGTGTCGTTCACGGTGGAGGAGATCCACCCGCACGACGTCGGCCAGGTGCTGGACGAGCTGGGCGTGGAGGTCCGGGTCGGACACCACTGCGCCAAGCCGATCTGCCGCCGGTTCGGCATCCCCGCGACGACCCGGGCGTCCTTCTACGTGCACAACACCCTGGCGGACGTCGACGCCCTCGCCGACGGCGTCCGGCAGGCGCAGAAGTTCTTCGGAACAGCCTGATCCAGCGGGCTGTTGAAGAACGACGAAGGCCCCTCACGAGGAAACGGAAGCCATGCAGCTTGAGGCGATGTACCAGGAGGTCATCCTGGACCATTACCGCAATCCCCATCACAAGGGGCTGCGGGAGCCGTTCGAGGGCGAGGCGCACCACGTCAACCCCACCTGCGGGGACGAGGCGACGGTGCGCGTCCACCTGGACGGCGTGGGCCGGGACGCGGTCGTCGCGGACGTCTCGTACGACGCCATGGGCTGCTCGATCAGCCAGGCCAGCGCGTCGGTCATGACCGACCTGGTCATCGGAAAGTCCGTCAAGGAGGCGATGGGCGTCGGCGAGGAGTTCCTCGCGCTGATGCAGTCGCGCGGCCAGGACGTCGAACTGGACGAGGACGTCCTGGAGGACGCCATCGCCTTCGCCGGGGTGTCGAAGTACCCCGCCCGGATCAAGTGCGCCCTGCTCGCCTGGATGGCGTTCAAGGACGCGACCGCCCGCGCCCTGGGAGAGGCAGCATGAGCGAGAACGCCACCGAAACCGAGACCGCCGAGGTCGCCACGGCCGTGGAGCCCTCGGCCGTCACCGAGACGGCCGCCGAGGCCGTCAGCGAGCCCGAGACGGCCGCCGAGGCCGTGCCGGGCACTCCGGCCCCCGAGCCCGACGCCACCCCGGACGAGGAGATCCTGGAGGCTCTCCGCGACGTGGTGGACCCGGAGCTCGGCATCAACGTCGTGGACCTGGGCCTGGTCTACGGGGTGACCATCGCCGACGAGGTGGCCACCCTGGACATGACGCTGACCAGCGCCGCGTGTCCGCTCACCGACGTGATCGAGGACCAGGCGCACAGCGCGCTGGAGGGCCTGGTCAAGGACGTGAAGATCAACTGGGTCTGGCTGCCGCCGTGGGGCCCGGACAAGATCACCGACGAGGGCCGGGACCAGCTGCGCGCCCTCGGCTTCAACGTCTGATCCGTCCGGCCCCTGCGGGGCCCCGGACGCCTGACCTGAGGCGTCGTGCGGAGGCCGCACCCCGAATCGGGGTGCGGCCTCCGCCGTCCTAGCCTTGTCCCCATGCAGGACGCCCTCCCCGAGTCACCCGAGGAACTCCGGGCCCGCCGCGCCGCGTCCTTCGGCGCGAACGCGGCCGCCTACGCCGCCGAGCGCCCCGACTACCCGGTCGCGGCCGTCCGGTGGGCGCTGGACCGCCTTCCGGGCCGTCCGGCCCGTGTGCTCGATCTGGGGGCCGGGACGGGCAAGCTGACCGGCGTCCTGCTCGAGGCCGGGATCCCGGCCGAGGCGATCACCGCTGTCGAGCCCGACGCGGCGATGCTGGCCGAGCTGCGCCGGGCCCACCCCGGTGTGACCGCCCTCCAGGGCACCGCCGAGGAGATCCCGCTGCCGGACGGCTCGGTCGACGCCGTCCTGGCGGGCCAGGCGATGCAGTGGTTCGACCTGGACCGGGCGTACCCGGAGATGCACCGCGTCCTGACGCCGGGAGGCGTCATGGGCGCCCTCTGGAACCGGTACGACACCGCGGTCCCGTGGGTGGCCGAGATGAAGCGGATCGCCCGCGGCGGCTTCGCGGTCGAGCAGGGGCGCGCCAGGCGGCTGCCGGACCACCCGCTGTTCCCCCACGTCGAGCGCACCGAGTTCCCGCACCTCCAGCGCCGGACGGCCGAGTCGATGGCCGCGACGATCGGCACCCACTCACACGTCCTGATCATGGACGCCCCGAAGCGCGAGGCCCTCCTGAACAGGATCGTCGACCACCTGCGCGCCACCCCGGACACCGCCGCCGGCGAGTTCGACCTCCCCCTGATCACCCTCACCATCCGCGCCGTCGCCCGCTGAGCCGCGCGGCGCCGGCTACCGGCGGTGGCGGCGGAGGGCGGCGATGGTCCAGACCAGGATCAGGACGATCAGAGCCTGGAGCGCCGCTCCGGAGGGCGGATGGCCCGTGAGATGGGGGTACCAGGCGTGCATGCCTCCATCGTCGCGGCCTCGGCCTGCGGGGACATCGTCGGCGGGCCGGAGATCGGGTGTACTCCGAAGGATGTAGGCGGGTCCGGCCCGGGGGAGGGCGCGGGAGGTCCGCGGTGGTGCTGGGATAGGGGGGTGCAGCGCCTCACCACCAGGCAGGACGCCATGATCGCGCCGCTCGCTTTCGCGGGCGGCGTCCTGCTGCTGTTCGCCCACGGGTACGTGCGGTGGACGGTGCACGGCTGGAGCGCGCCGATCGGGCTCCGGGCCGTCCCGCTGGCCGTGATGTGCGTCGGGATGCTGTTCCGGCGGACGGCCCCCATGACCGGGCTGGCGATCTCGACGGCCGGGAACCTCTTCGAGGTGATCCTCGGGCCGAGCCTGGGCGGCGCGGTGATCTACACCGACGCGCTGTACGCGGCGACGCTGTACGGGCCGCGCGCGGCGGTGCGATGGCTGCTCGGCACGACGGTCGGGGCCTCGCTGTCGGTGGTGGCCGGGGTCGGGCTGCTGGTCGGCAGGCTCGGGCCCGGCGTGGTGCTCGGCGCGGTCGCCGGGACGACCTGGCTGACGCCGGTGCTGACCGCCATGATCGTCCGGGAGCACCGGGACCGCGCGGAGGCCGAGCGGGAGCGGGCCGGGCAGGTGGCGCGGCTGGCGGAGATGGACCGGCTGGCCGCCGTGACGGCCGAGCGGGCGCGGATGGCGCGGGAGCTGCACGACGTGGTCGCCAACCACCTGAGCGCGGTGGCGCTGCACGCGACGGCGCTGCTGCGGGTGCGCGACCTGGACGAGGAGGGCCTGCGGCGGGCCATGGAGGTCATCCGGGAGAACAGCGTGCAGGGGCTGACCGAGATGCGGCGCATGATCGGCCTGCTGCGGGAGGAGGGGGCCGACCCGCCCGCCGCGCCCCGGCTGGCTGAGCTGGACCGCCTGGTCGCGCACGCCGCGCGCTCGGACCTGTCGGCGCGGCTGGAGGTCGTGGGGGAGCCGTACGCGCCGCCGGCGGCCGTCGAGCTGGCCGCCTACCGGATCGTCCAGGAGTCGCTGACGAACGCGCTCAAGCACGGCGGCCCGGGGCGGGCCGAGGTCCGGCTGACCTACGGGACGGGACGGGTGGCGGTGCGCGTGACCAGCCCGCTCGGCGGGGCGTCGGAGTTGCCGGGCGCGGGCGCCGGGCTGATCGGAATGCGGGAGCGGGCCACGCTGCTCGGCGGGGAGTTCGCCGCCGGGGCGCACGGCGGGGCCTGGGTGGTGCGGGCGGAGCTGCCCCTCGACGGAGGGGTGGACGGAGGGGGCACACGGTGATCAGGGTGCTGGTGGCCGACGACCAGGCGGCGGTGCGGGCCGGGATCGCGCTGATCCTGCGCGCGGCCCCGGACGTGGAGGTGGTCGCGGAGGCCGCCGACGGCGAGGAGGCCGTCGCGCTGACCCGCGAGCTGCGGCCGGACGTGGTCCTGATGGACGTCCGTATGCCGAGGATGGACGGGATCGCCGCGACCCGCGAGGTCGCCGGGCTCGCCGACGTGCTGGTGCTGACGACGTTCGACGCCGACGAGCACGTGTTCGGGGCCCTGCGCGCGGGCGCGGCCGGGTTCCTGCTGAAGGACGTGGACGCCGACCGGCTGGTGGACGCCGTCCGGACGGTCGCGGCGGGGGAGGGGGTGATCGCGCCGCAGGTCACCCGGCGGCTGATCGGCGCGTTCGCCGCCGCGCCCGCGCCCGCCGAGCCCGTGGCGCTGGACGTGCTCACCCCGCGCGAGCGGGACGTCCTGGCGTGCCTGGGGGACGGCCTGTCGAACCAGCAGATCGCCGAACGCCTGGAGATGGCGGAGACGACCGCGAAGACGCACGTCAGCCGCATCCTGGCCAAGCTGGGGCTGCGCAGCCGGGTGCAGGCCGCGATCGTGGCCCGCGAGCACGGCGACGAGCTCCGCTGACCCCGCTCAGGGGGCCATGCCACGGATCAGGTCGGCCACCCGGACGATCCCGAGGCAGCGGCCGAGCTCGTCGGTGACGACCAGGTCGTCGTACACGCGCTCGGCGTCCTGCCCGGCCGCGCGCAGCGCGGCGACGGCCGGGACGGTGCGCGGCACCGGACGCGGGGCGTCGGCGAGCCGGACGGCGGGCCGGTGCGCGTGCAGCGCGTGCCCGTACGCCCCGGACAGCTTCAGCAGGAACCGGGTCCGGTCGACGCTCGCGACCGGCCGCTGGCGCGCGTCCACCAGGACGACGCTCGTCGCGCCCGTCTCGGCGTTCAGCGTGGTGAGGACCTCGTCGGCGGTGACGGTCTCGGGCAGCGTCATGGCCGGGATGGTGAACTCCGAGACGCGCGGCCCGAGGTCCGCCGCCGCCGGACGGGCCGGGCCGGGCGCGTCGCGTCCGGCCACCGGGACCGTGACCGGTTCCCCGGGCCGCCATCCCGGGGGCGCGAACGCCGGGCCCTGAGCCAGCCGGACGCCCAGCCCGCGCTGCTGGAGCACCTGCTGCTCGGTGGCCAGGCCGGGCGTGAGCAGGTGGGTGCCGAGGCCGTGCGCCAGTTCCACCAGCGCCCGCACCAGCGCCTCCCTGCGCGGGTCGGTCGGCGCCCGCCGGACGAGGTCGGGATGCACCGCGACCAGGTAGGGGACGGTCTCGGCGAGCAGGTCCAGCGGGGCGTGGGCGGCGCCCAGCTCGCCCAGGCCGACCAGGTACCCGGCCCGGCGCAGGGCGTGCAGCCCGGCGGCGACGGCCTGCCGCTGGAACGGCGGGAAGCCCCCGGCGACCGAGACGATGAACTCGCCGGGCCGCCGTCCGGTCGCGGCGAGCCGCCGGTGCAGCTCGGTCAGCACCGGTTCCCCGCGCGCGACCGTCTCGGCGCGGACCGTCACCAGCAGGGGCAGCCGGGTGGGCAGCAGGGCGCCCGCCCCGGCGGCGTGCGCGGCGCGCCCGAGATCGGCGCGGACCGCGTCGTCGGTGGGCTCGGGGCTCAGCCTCGGGTCGAGCGGCAGCGCCCCGGCGTCCGGGGCGAGCGCCTCGACCGCGACGACCGCGCCCGACTCCAGGTCGATGACCGGCTGGAACAGCTCCCGGGCCGGGATCAGAACTTCTTGCGGTGACACGACCGCATCATCGCTGGTCAAAGCGGGTAAAACGAGCGTCGTCAGCCGCCGTTCACCAACATTTCGTCACCGCGCGACGAACCTCACCGCCTGTCGGACGCCCGACTACGCCCCGCCGCCGAAGGCTTCGAGGACGCCGCCACAAAGGACGCCGCCGCAAGGGGACGCGGCTGCTAGGGGGCGCGGCCACCGGTCAGGGCGGACAGGAGGTAGGTGACACCGGCGAGGAGCGCGAGCCAGGCGTAGGGCGCGACGTCGGCGCCCCGGAGCGCCTGGACGACCAGCGCGGCCACCAGGCCCGCCGACAGGACGTCGCCGGTCATCGCCGCCGCCTTCAGGTGCGTCCGGCCCCGGTGTCCGCGGCCGAACGCCTCGCTGATCGCCAAGCCCTGCTCGTCCCGCCGGTACGCCAGATGCGCCGCGTACCCGGCGAGCACCGCCAGGGCGACCAGCGCGGTGCCCCGGCGGCCGTCCGCCAGCAGGACCCCGCCGACCACCAGACCCGCGCCGAGGACGAGGACGGGAACCGCCCACCGACGTGCCGACCTGCGTTCGGGAGCCAACCACATGGAGGACATCTTTCCCGATCAGCGGCACAGCGGACAGCCGTTCGCGGCACCCGCCTTCGGACGGCCTGCGGGGCGGCGGCGATCCGCGTCACTGTGCGGTGCTGTGGATCATCCGGAACTCGACGCCGAACGGGTCCCTGACGTCGGCCATCCGGCCGTACGGGGTGTCCCACGGGCCGCCCCTGAGGACGCCGCCGCCGTCCTTCACCCGCTGGACGGCCTGGTCGGTGTCGGTCACCTCGAAGTACATGACCCACAGCGGGAACTCGCGCTTCTCGTCGCGCGCGATCCCGCCGATCGGCCGGTTGTCCGGGCGGGCGAGCACGTGGAACTCCTCGTCCGGCCCGGCGTCGACCTTCTCCGGACGCAGGTCGAACACCGTCTGGTAGAAGGAGCGCGCCGCGGCGGTGTCGCGGGTGTGGAGCTCCTCCCAGGCGAACGAGCCCGGCTCGTTGACGATGCCCGAGCCCGGCATGGACTTGCCCTGCCAGAGCCCGAACTGCGCGCCGGACGGGTCCTTCGCCATGGCCATCCGGCCGTGCTCGAACACGTCCCCGACGGGCTGGACGACCTCGCCGCCCGCGTCGGCGATCCGCTTGATCGTCCCGTCGGCGTCGTCGGTCGCGAAGTACAGGTTCCACCAGTGGCGGCCGCCGGTGCTGTCCGCGGGCACCTGGACCATGCCCGCGATCATCTGGCCGTTTAGCATGACGGCCTCGTAGCCCATGGCGTCCGGGCCGAGGTTCTGGAAGCTCCAGCCGAACAGCCCGCCGTAGAACGTCTTCGCGCGCGCGATGTCCGGGATGCCGATGTCGACGTAGCTCGGAGTGCCGAGCGGTGGATTGCTGGTCACGCGGACCATCACGGTTCCCCCTTGTCGTGGCCGGGTGGGTCCCGGCCCCTCGGGTGGTCTTCCCGGGCATGTTCTCGCCACGCCCAGCGTTCGTACATGCGTTTGAAGGTTTTCGGCATGGCCGGACCGGGCGGGCCGTCCACGTAGACTGATCGGCTGCGCCTCCACCCGCCTCATCTGTCAGGGAAACACTTGTGATCATCGCGAACGACATCGAGCTGCGCGCCGGGGCCCGGCTGCTGATCGAGGGCGCCACCTTCCGGGTCAACCCCGGCGACCGGGTCGGCCTGGTCGGGCGCAACGGCGCGGGCAAGACCACGCTCACCAAGGTGCTCGCCGGGGACGCGCAGCCCGCCGCGGGCGGGGTCACCCGCTCCGGCACGCTCGGCTACCTGCCGCAGGACCCGCGCGGGGTCGACCTGGAAGAGCTCGCCCGCGACCGGATCCTGTCCGCCCGGGGCCTGGACGAGGTGATCCGCAAGCTGCGCGCGGCCGAGGAGCGGATGGCCACCAAGACCGGCGCCGACCGGGACAAGGCCGTCCGGCAGTACGGACGGCTGGAGGAGCGGCTGCACATCCTCGGCGGCTACTCGGCCGAGGCCGAGGCGGCGTCGATCGCGTCCAGCCTGGGGCTGCCCGACCGCGTCCTCGGACAGCCGCTCGGCACCCTGTCGGGCGGCCAGCGCCGCCGCGTCGAGCTGGCCCGCATCCTGTTCTCCGGCGCCGACACCCTGCTGCTGGACGAGCCGACCAACCACCTGGACGCCGACTCGATCATGTGGCTGCGCGACTTCCTCAAGTCGCACCAGGGCGGCCTGGTGGTGATCAGCCACGACGTGGAGCTGCTGGACGTGGTCGTGAACCGGGTGTTCCACCTGGACGCCAACCGCAGCATCGTCGACATCTACAACGTCGGCTGGAAGAAGTACCAGGAGGCGCGCGAGACCGACGAGCGCCGCCGCAAGCGGGAACGCGCCAACGCCCAGCGCCAGGCGTCCACGCTGCTGTCCCAGGCCGACAAGATGCGCGCCAAGGCCACCAAGGCCAAGGCGGCCCAGCAGATGGACCGGCGGGCCCGGCAGCTGCTGGCGGGCGTGGAGGACGAGCGGCAGGCCGACAAGGTCGCCAAGATCCGCTTCCCCGACCCGGCCCCGTGCGGCAAGACCCCGCTCACCGCGGAAGGTTTGTCCAAGTCGTACGGTTCCTTGGAGATCTTCACCGATGTCTCCCTCGCCGTGGACCGCGGCAGCCGGGTGGTCATCCTGGGCCTGAACGGCGCGGGCAAGACCACGCTCCTGCGCCTGCTGGCGGGCCAGGACAAGTCCGACACCGGGAAGGTCGTCCCCGGGCACGGGCTGCGGATCGGCTACTACGCCCAGGAGCACGAGACCCTCGAGGTCGAGCGCTCGGTGCTGGAGAACATGCAGTCCGCCGCGCCGGACCTCCCGCCGGTCGAGGTCCGCAAGATCCTCGGCTCGTTCCTGTTCTCCGGGGACGACGTGGACAAGCCCGCCGGCGTGCTGTCCGGCGGCGAGAAGACCAGGCTCGCGCTCGCCATGCTGGTCGTCTCCAGCGCCAACGTGCTGCTGCTGGACGAGCCGACCAACAACCTCGACCCCGCGTCCCGCGAGGAGATCCTCGCGGCGCTGCGCACCTTCGCCGGGGCCATCGTCCTGGTGACGCACGATGAGGGTGCGGTGTCGGCGCTCCGGCCGGAAAGAGTGATTTTGCTTCCAGATGGGGTCGAGGACATCTGGAGTGACGAGTTTGCCGATCTGGTGGCACTTGCGTGACCTGCATGGGGAGTTCGACAGATCTTTTCTGGCGGAGTGGGTAGCCGAACGCGCGGGAATGACTGATCATGGCGGGGGATAACGCAGCGGTCACCACATCACTACGGGAGGTACTCGTGGCCGAGACCCTCAAGAAGGGCACCCGCGTGACCGGTGCCGAGCGCGACAAGCTGGCGGCGGAACTCAAGAAGAGGTACGACTCCGGCGAGAGCATCCGCGCCCTGGCAGCCGCCACCGGCCGCTCCTACGGCTTCATCCACCGGATTCTCACCGAATCCGGCGTCAACCTGCGCGGTCGCGGAGGGGCGACCCGCGGCAAGAAGTCCTGACCCCGGGCCTGGTCCGGTGGGAACCGGCGTGCACTGCCGCACGAGGCACGGCGCGTCCCTCCGGACGGGCGGACCGCCTGACCTGCCGTCGCGGACGACCGAGTAGGGTTCGGTCGCGACGGCGGGCCGGGTACCGTCCCCGCGCGTGCCGCGCGCGGGTCGCCCCGTCCGCCGTGCTGCACGTCGACACAGCGGAGAAGGGGTATGTCATGGCGGACGCGGAGCTGGGACGGCCGGAACCGGCCACGACGGCGGGACCGCCCACCGAGGCGGAGCTCGCCGAGGGCGGGCTGCGGCTCGAGGTGGACGGGGCGGTCGCGACCGTCACGCTCGCCCGGCCCGAGCGGCGCAACGCCATGACGTTCGCCACCTGGCGGTCGCTGGCGGCCATCGGCCGCACGCTGCCGCCGGAGGTGCGGGTCGTCGTCCTCCGCGGCGACGGCCCGTCGTTCTCCGCCGGCATCGACCTGTCGATGTTCTCCGGCGGGGAAGGGGGGTTCCCCTTCGGGGCCGACGATGAGACGGGCGACCGGTTCATCGCGGGCCTGCAGGAGGGCTACACCTGGCTGCGGAATCCGGAGATCGTCACCGTCGCGGCGGTGCACGGGCACGCGATCGGCGGGGGCTTCCAGCTCGCGCTGGCCTGCGACATCCGGATCGCCGCGGAGGACGCGAAGTTCTGCATGAAGGAGCCCGCGCTCGGCCTGGTGCCGGACCTGACCGGCACCAAACCCCTGGTCGAGATCGTGGGCGTCAACCGGGCGATGGAGCTCTGCCTCACCGCCCGGACCGTGGACGCCGCCGAGGCGGCCCGACTCGGCTTCGTCGAGCGGGTCGTCCCGTCGGACGGCCTCGACGCGGCGGTGGAGGCCCTCACGGCCGAGCTGCTCGCGGTCAACGCCGAGGCCGCCGTCGCCACCAAGCGGCTGCTGCTCGAGGCCCCGCAGAACACCCTGGACGAGCAGCGCGCCGCCGAGCGGCGTGAGCAGCTCGTCCGGCTGCGCGCGCTGGCCGCCGCCTTCAGCGGCTGACCCGCCTGCCCCTGTGAACTCTTCCGCACCGGCCACGCTGTCGTGGCCGGTGCGGAACGTTCCACTTCCCATTCGGTCAAGTGGAGAAAACCCGCCGTGCGGACGGCGCGCCCGTCCGCACGGCGGTGCCATTCTTGCGGAGAGATCAGGATTTCGGCCAGTCCTCAGGGGGACTGTCTCGAAGTTTTCGGATATTTCGGTTACTTGAGCGAAGTATCTCCGCCCGGGGCGACCGGAAGCAGGACGCGGCTCGCGCCCGGCCGGAGGGTGACCGCGGTGCCCGCCGGGTGGCGGAGTGTGTAGTCGTAGTCGGTCGACAGGATGATCACGCCCAGCCGGTGTCCCGCCTTGACCGTGTAGTCGGTGGGCTGCATGTCCCAGCGGAAGGAGTAGGTCTTCCCGGGCGTGAGCGGCTCGCTGCGGGAGATCGAGCTCCGGTTGCGCGCGTCCAGCCAGCCCCGCGTGATGATCTTGTAGGGGGCCGTCTCGGTGGCGAGCTCCTGCCGGAGGGTGCAGCCCTCGTCACCTGGGACGCTCTGGCCGTAGCAGACCTTGTCGGTCGTGGTGACCCGGGCACCGGTGGGCCGCGTGTCGGTGCCGTAGTCCACCAGCAGTGCGGTCAGGTAGGGCGACGAGCCGTTGAGCGAGGCGCGGATGTCGGCCTTCGGGATGCCGTCCAGCCGCAGCGGCTTGGACAGCGGCCCGGTCAGGTAGGCCAGCCGGTTCGGGTCGGCCTTGTCCTCGCCGGTGAGCAACTGCTCGGCGGTGCGGGTGCGGCCCTCGTCGGTGAACGCCTGCGGCGCGCCGCTCCGGGGACGCGTCCCGAGGACGCCGGGCTGGCCGCCGGAGCCGGATCCGGGGTTCAGGCTGACCGGAAGCGTGCGGGTGCCGGGGAGCGGCCAGTCCTTGGCGGTCTCCCACGAGCCGTCCGGGTGCTGGATGTCCACCTTCGGCTCGTTCTCGATGCCGTTGCGGATCCCGTACAGGTACCGGTCGAACCAGTGGTGCGTCTGGCGCAGCCACTCGTCGATGCGCCAGCGGAACGGGGTGGCGTGGTTGGCCTGGTGCAGCCACAGCTTGTGCGGGACGCCCGCCTTCTTCAGGGCGTTCCACCACCGGACGGACTGCTCGGTCTTGACGTTCCAGTCGTTCAGGCCGTGCACCACCATCACGGCCGCCTTCACCTTCCTGGCGTCCTTGACGTAGTTACGGTCGTCCCAGAAGGGGCTGTAGTCGCCGGTGTCGCGGTCCTGGCGCGCCTCGATCTCGTCGATGACCTGCTTGCAGACCTCGGGGTTCTTCCGCGTCAGGACGGCCTTGGCGAGCACGTCCAGGTCCTCGCCCTGGTATCCGCCGGGCGCGATCACCCCGCCGTTGTCGCGGTAGTACCCGTACCAGTCGGAGATGCCCGCGATCGGGACGATGGCCTTCAGGCCGTCCACGCCGGTCGCGGCGGCCATGTTCGGCAGCGTCCCGTCGTAGGACTGGCCGATCATGCCGACGTTCCCGGTGGACCAGTCGGCCTTCACCGGCGTCCCGTCCGGGGCCCAGCCGCGCGCCCGGCCGTTCAGCCAGTCCACCGCGGCCTTCGCGCCCGCCTGTTCGTTGCGCGCGCCGGACGTCGGGCAGCCGGTCGAGCCGCCGGTGCCGACGCTGTCCAGGTCAGCGACGGCGTACCCGCGCGGCAGGAAGTAGTTGTCGTAGTAGCCGGGGAAGACCTCGGCGAGGTTCCGCTGGAACCGGGTGGCGGCCAGGCTGCTGGTCCCGCCGATGTCCACCGGGTGGTTCGGGACGTCCAGGATGCCCGCCCAGTACGGGCTCGGCTCCATGATCGTCGGGACCTTGAGGCCCTGCCCGGTCTCCTTCGGGCGCATGATCCGCAGCCGGACGGTGTCGCGCTTGCCGTCCCGGTCGCTGTCGACCGTGGTCTCGATGTCGACGGCCTGGCTGATCGCGTCCGCCCGGGAGAACACGGGCTGCGTCTCGCCGTCCCTGACCTGGGCGGACGTCTTCTCTGTGGGCTTCGTTGCCGGTCTGCCCGGGGTCGCGGCGGACGCGTCCGGCGCGAGCGCGGTGAGCGTCACGACGGCGACGGCGGCCGCGCCCGCCGTGAGGAATCGCTTCATGGGGGCTCCTGGGGGGATATGAGCCGGTAGTGACTGAAATGTCACATGGGAGTGAACCCCACAAGATCGAATTTGGGAAGGGTGGTGACCTGGATCGGACCGGGATCCCGGCCGCGGCGCGGCCGGGAACGGCGCCCGGGGACGGGGGCGCGGGATCCGGGCGCGGGATCGGGAAGGCGCGACGCCTCCGGGACGTTGTCCACGGTGCGAGCTGAGATGCTTACTTGATTACGTTCGCTCGACGACGTGCGCCGGCCGGTGTCCGTGCCGCGCGACGTCCACGTCCGCGAGGACCTTGGGAGGGCCTGAATGGGGATGCCCGGGATGCCGGGGAACGGCTGGCAGGTGATGGCCTCGTTCCGGCGGGACAGCTCGGTCACGCAGAAGAAGCTGGCCAAGGGGACCGTCAAGCGGATCGCCGGGTACGCCCGGCCCTACGTCCGCGACCTGGTGCTGTTCCTGGCGTTGAACGCGCTCGGCGCGGTGATCGTGGTGGCCAACCCGCTGCTGCTGAAGGGGATCATCGACCACGGGATCATCCCGCGCGACAAGGGCGTCGTGGTCGGCCTGGCGCTCACCGTGGCGGCCCTGGCGCTGCTGGAGGCCGTGCTCGGGCTCGCCCAGCGCTGGTACTCGGCGCGGATCGGCGAGGGCCTGATCTACGACCTGCGGACACAGGTGTTCGGGCACGTCCAGCGGCAGCCCGTCGCGTTCTTCATGCGCGCCCAGACCGGCTCGCTGATCAGCCGCCTCAACAGCGACGTGATCGGCGCGCAGCGGGCCCTGACGACCACGCTGTCCTCGGTGGTGTCCAACGTGATCAGCCTGGTCCTGGTGCTGGTCACGATGCTGGTGCTGTCCTGGCAGGTCACCCTGATCGCGCTCCTGCTGCTCCCGATCTTCGTGCTGCCCGCCAAGTGGGTCGGCAAGCGGCTGCAGGCCGTCAGCCGCGAGCAGATGCAGCTGGACGCCGAGATGAGCTCGCTGATGACCGAGCGGTTCAACGTCGCCGGGGCGATGCTCGCCAAGCTCTACGGCCGTCCGGCCGAGGAGGAGGAGACCTTCGCCGGACGGGCCGCCCGCGTCCGCGACATCGGCGTCGTCTCGGCCATGTACGGCCGGGTGTTCTTCACCGCGCTGACCCTGGTCGCCGCGCTCGCGACCGCGATGGTCTACGGCGTCGGCGGCGCGCTGGTCGTGGACGGCAGCTTCCAGCTGGGCACCCTGGTCGCCCTCGCGACCCTGCTGACCCGCATGTACGGGCCGCTGACCGCGCTGTCCAACGTGCACGTGGACGTGATGACCGCACTGGTCAGCTTCGACCGCGTCTTCGAGGTGCTCGACCTCAAGCCGCTCATCGACGACAAGGACGACGCCACGCCGCTCACCGTGGACGAGGACGAGGCGCCCGCGATCGAGTTCGACCACGTGTCGTTCAGCTACCCGTCCGGCGAGGAGGTCTCGCTGGCCTCGCTGGAGTCGATCGCGCGCAGCGACACCGCGCCCGCCCGCGACGTGCTGTTCGACGTGGACTTCACCGCCGAGCCGGGACGGCTCGTCGCGCTGGTCGGGCCGTCGGGGGCGGGCAAGTCCACGATCACGCACCTGGTGTCGCGGCTGTACGACGTGTCCGGCGGCGCGCTCCGGATCGGCGGGCAGGACGTCCGGGACGTCACGCTCGACTCGCTCCGCGCCCGCGTCGGGGTCGTCAGCCAGGACGCGCACCTGTTCCACGACTCCATCCGCGAGAACATGCGGTACGCCCGTCCGGACGCGACCGACGAGCAGATCACCGCGGCGCTCGAGGCGGCGCAGGTCGGGGAGCTGATCGCCGACATGCCCGACGGCCTGGACACCGTGGTCGGCGACCGCGGCTACCGGCTGTCGGGCGGCGAGAAGCAGCGCCTGGCCATCGCCCGCCTGCTGCTCAAGGCCCCCTCGGTGGTCGTCCTGGACGAGGCGACCGCGCACCTGGACTCCGAGTCCGAGGCGGCCGTCCAGCGGGCCCTGGCGACCGCGCTCGCGGGCCGGACGTCCCTGGTGATCGCGCACCGGCTGTCCACGATCCGCGAGGCGGACCAGATCCTGGTGGTCGACGGCGGGCGGATCGTCGAGCACGGACGGCACGAGGACCTGCTCGCGGGCGGTGGCCTGTACGCCGAGCTGTACCGCACCCAGTTCGCCCGCCAGGAGGGACGAGCCGACGCCGCGCCCGCCCTCGCCGCCGACTGACCGCCGGACGGCCGACTGACCCGGTGTCGTCACCGGTCTCACGCCGCCGACCAGCCACGACGTCGCAATACCGTGATCGTGCGATCACTTTCCGTAAGGTGATGTCTGTCAACGCGACAGAACAAACGGGGGGTGGCACGCGATGACGAGAATGCGTACGACAGGGGCCGTGCTGATGCTGGCGGCGGTGGCCTTCGCGGGCGCGGCCTGCGGCGCGGACAAGGACGCGACCAGGGCCGAGGCCGGGGGCGCGGGCGGGATGGCGAAGGGGACCGAGAGCGCGGCGAACGCGAGGCCCAGGGCGATGGCCCCGGTGGCGGCGCATCAGGCGTCGGTGCACGTGGGCAGGACCTGCATGGACATCGGGGTGGTGGCCCGCTCGTCCGACGGCAAGGCCGCCATGTGCACCCTGAAGAACGGCGAGAAGCAGCCCCGCTGGACCGCCGCCCCCGCCGGGATCGCGCCCGCCGCCACGGGGAGCGTCCAGGTGGGCACCTACTGCTCGGACGCGGGCGCGGTCGGCCAGACCTCCGAGGGCAAGGGCGCGACCTGCACGAAGTCGAGCAACGGGGGACGGGCCCGGTGGGCTCCGGCGGAGACGGGCACCGTGACCGTTCCCGGGGCCGTCCGCCCGGGGGCGTTCTGCGCGCCGCAGGCCGCCAAGGGCAAGACCGCCCAGGGGGTCGGCTACACCTGCACCACGACGCCGAAGGACCAGCAGCCCCGCTGGCGGAAGTGACCCCGCATCCAGGTTTTCCGGAATGTCGGACATCTCGGGTGTCGATGCGGTTTCCTGGGTCTTCCTTCCGGCGCGCCGGAGCGGCCACACGGCGGCCATGTCCGCGCACCACGATGGACGCCGCACCCGCGAGGTCCGAGGAGAAGATCATGCGCGTGGAGATCCGCCCGGACCGGCTCGTCCGCACCGGGACGGGCCGGTACACGGTGCTCCTGGTGGGGCTCGGCGCGGCGGGGGTGGCGATCGGCTGGCTCGGGCCCGAGCTGCGCCGCGACGCCCGCCGCGTCCCCCTCGCCGACCCCGCCCGACGCTGACCTCCCCGCCCTGATCCGGCGGAGGCGGGGAGGGCGGAGGGACGGGTCAGTCGCTGAGGCGGTAGCCGAGGCGGTGCAGCTCGTTGCCCGCGATCCGCTCGACCTGGACGATCTGGCGCGGCGTGAGGCGGTCGCGCCAGATCCCGACGCGGCGCTCGGGGTCGGTGTGGTCGGCCGGGGCGCCGGACCGGACGAGCCCGGCCATCACGCCCGGCGACAGCGGCGCCTCCAGGTACTCCGAGACGGCCTTGGAGGTCCGCCGGGGATGGGCCGCCAGGTCCTCGAACCGGACGGTGTGCAGCTGGTCCTCGGGGACCTGGGCGCGCAGCCGCGCCGAGAGCCGCACCGAGCCGCGCCAGCGCAGCGCGCACTTCACCGCGAGGGCCGCGCTGGGCCAGCGGCGGCGCTCGTCCTCCTCCTCGACGCCGAGGAACGGGTTGGGGAACACCTCGTCCAGGTTCGACAGGCCCGGCCGGAACCAGCCCAGGCAGCCGTCGTCGGCGAGCATCTCGGCGACGACGTCCCGGCCGTCCCTGATCACCTGGACGAACTGGGCGTCGGGGAAGGCGTCCAGGAGCACGTCGGCGCTGTACAGCAGGTCGGGCGTGGCGTCGGCGAACCGCTCCACGCCGCGCGGCTCGACGCACGGCTCCTCCGCCGGACGGCCCGCCGCCGGACGGCCCGCGTCCGGCCGGAACCGGCCCGCGGCCCCGGGCGGGACGGGCGGCAGGCCCGCCAGCGCGCGGCAGTCGGCCGGGCACTCCCGGCAGCCGCCGGGCGTGATCTGCCAGCTCTCGGCGTAGGCGTCGCGCAGCACCCGGGCGGCCCCGACCCCGCGTCCCGTCGCGATCGACGGGCGCCGGGCGTAGGCGTAGACCAGGCGCAGCACGTTCGGGCGGCCCGCCGTCAGGTGAAATCCGGCGGAACGCTTGACGGCGCGGGCGAGCACGTCCGCGCCTGAGTGGGGGGATCCCAGGATGAACACGGGGCGGCGGACCTTGGTCCCGTTGATCACCAGGATGTGCGGCGTCGACCTCATACGAGCCCTCAGTTTCTCATTCCGCGGGCCCTCTCAGGCCCGCCACGCCCAGAGCGGCGCCGCGTGTTTCGCCCGGCAGCGCGATTCCCTCCGGACCGGGCCGGACGGGCGAGACGGTCGGAACCGGGGCGCTCCGGCCCTAGGCTGGTGGCATGGCAGCAGCACCCCCCGGGGCCGGTCCGGGCGACGTGGAGCGCGCCGGGTCGCTGATGGTCGCCGCCCGGCGGATCACCGTGCTCACCGGGGCCGGGATCAGCACCGACAGCGGGATCCCGGATTTCCGGGGCCCGCAGGGCGTGTGGACCAAGGACCCGGCCGCCGCCGCGATGTCCACCATCGGGGCCTACATCTCCGACCCCGAGGTGCGCCGCAACGCCTGGCGGGCCCGGCTCGCCCACCCCGCGTGGGACGCCCGGCCGAACGCCGGCCACGCGGCCCTGGTGGCCCTGGAGCGCGCCGGACGGCTGAACGGCCTGGTCACCCAGAACATCGACGGCCTCCACCAGGCCGCCGGGTCCGACCCGGCGCTGGTGCTGGAGATCCACGGCACGATGCTGGAGGCCGAGTGCCTGTCCTGCGGCCTGCGCACCCCGATGCCGGAGGTGCTGGCGCGGGTCGAGGCCGGTGAGGACGACCCGCCGTGCCCGGAGTGCGGCGGCATCCAGAAGTCCGCGACGATCTCGTTCGGCCAGGCGCTCCGGGAGGACGTCCTGGACGCCTCGGTCGCCGCCGCCCGCTCCTGTGACCTGCTGCTGGCCGTGGGCACCTCGCTGACCGTCCACCCGGCCGCCGGGCTGTGCGGCGAGGCCGTCGACCACGGCGCCCGGCTGGTGATCATGAACGCCGAGCCGACCCCCTACGATCCGATGGCGCACGCGATCGTCCGCGCCCCCATCGGGGAGGCGCTGCCCCGCCTGGTCTCCGCCGTCACGGGCGACGATCCGGGCGGTTCGGAGGACGGCGCGAAGGACGGCCCGACGGGCGGTCCGGCCGGCTGAGGGACGGAGCCGGGGCATGGTCACGAACCGTTGGCACGTCGTGACCAGACGCCCCTTCCATCGGACGACATCTGCTGACAAGCTCTAGGGATCGCGGTGCGAGGAGGGAACGGGTTGAGCAGCGGGGGCGCTCGCGAGACGGAGCGGGACGGCCGTGACGGTCCGCCCGGCTCCCGGCCCCGCAGGCACGTCCGGCTCCGTCCGGGCGACCGGGTGGCGATCATCGCCCCCAGCGGCCGGGTGGATCCGGAACGCCTGGCGGCCGGGTGCGCGTTGCTGCGCGGCCTGGGCCTGGACGTCACGGTCGGCAAGCACACCCTGGACGCGGCCAACCTGAGCGAAGGCGGGCCTGACGCGGGGCACGCGGTCCGGGACGACTGGTACCGGCTCGCGGGGACCGACGCCGACCGCGCCGCCGACCTGGCCGACGCCTGGTGCGACCCGTCCGTGCGAGCCGTGCTGTGCGCGCGGGGCGGCTACGGCGCGACCCGCCTGCTGGACCACCTCGACTGGGCCGCGCTCGCCGCGGCGACCGGCCCGGAGCCGAAGATCCTGCACGGTTCCAGCGACATCACCGCGCTGCACTCCGCGTTCGGCGCGCGGTTCGGGATCACCACGTCCTTCGGGCCCATGGTCGCGTCCCAGATCGTGGCCGGACCGGACGACGGCGAGGATGGCGAGGGCGCCGTGGCGGGCCTGCGCGCCGCGCTGTTCGGTAGTGGAACGATCGAAGCGCCCGGGACCTCGGTCATCAGGGACGGCCACGCCGAGGGTCTCCTGACCGGCGGCACGCTGTCGCTTCTGACCGCGCTGCTCGGCACCCCGCACGCCCCGCCCCCGGCCGCCGGGAGGATCGTCCTCCTGGAGGACGTCACCGAGGAGCCGTACCGGCTCGACCGGATGCTCACCCAGCTGCTCCAGTCCGGCTGGCTGGACGGCGCGGCCGGGATCGCGCTCGGCTCCTTCCACGACTGCGGCGACCCCGCCGAGGCCGAGGCCGTGCTCGCGGCCCGCCTCGCCCCGCTTGGCGTGCCGGTGCTGGCGGGGCTGCCCGCCGGGCACGGCCCACGCCAGCTCACCCTCGAACTCGGAGCGCCGGCCGTCCTTTCCACCGGCGCCCGCCACCTCCTCGGAGGTCTCGGATGACCGGACGGCACTCCCGGCACGACCCCGCGGCCGACGGAACGCTCGACTCGCTGGTGGTGCTGGTCGCCGAGAGCCTCGGCTACACCTGCCGCGCGGTGTCGGCCGAGGTGATGCTGCTGGAGGGGCCCACCCGGCTGCACGTCGGGATGCGGGACCTGCGGCAGATCGCCCGGCTGATCCCGCGCGACGACTGGCCCGCGCTCGTGTCGGACCACATCACCACGCTCACCACGGCGCTGGAGGAGCCGCTGGACCTGGCGGACTTCGACCTGGCCCAGCACCTGCTGCGCACCCGGCTCTACCAGAGCGCGGCCGACATCGGCGGCCTCGCCGCCCGGCCGTTCGCGCCGGGCCTGATCGAGGCCGTGGTCGTGGACACCCCGACCGCCGTCCGGACGGTCACCTCCCAGGAGGCGGGCGGCTGGCCGGTCTCGGGCGACGCGCTGTTCATGCTGGGCCGGGCCAACGTCCGCGCGGACGGCCCGCTCCGGGTGGACGAGCACGACCTCGGCCAGGTGCGGGTGGCGGTGCTGTCCGGCTGGACGGCCTACACCGCGACGCACCTGGCGTGGCTGGAGGAGTACCTGCACATCGGCCCGCACGGCGCGCTGGTGACCGTCCCGAACCGCAGCCTGGTGATCGTCCACCCGCTGCGGTCGTCGGACCCGTCGCCCCGCGTCCGGTACCGGGCCGCGGCCATCGCCGCGCACGAGCTGCACTCGCACGCCCGGAACGCCTACGAGGAGGGGCCGGGGTCGCTCAGCCCGCACGTGTACTGGTGGCGGGCGGGCCAGATGGACCGGCTCGACCTGCGCTACCAGGACGGCACGGTCGTGCTGCCCGAGGGGTTCGCGGCGGCCGTCGTCGGCCCGGCGTCCCGCAGCGAGCGCGCCGAGCCGCTCTAGAACATCGGAAAGCCCGGAGGCGCCGCCTGTGCGGGCTTCCGGGCTTTTCCTATGGCTTCGGGACCGGGGCGTTCGGGGGGCGTGCTCGCGGTTCGGGACGTTCCGGTGGTCAGACTGCGACCGGCTCGACGACCGGGTCCTCGGCGGGCTGTTCGGGGGAGGGGAGCTTGATCGCGAGGGCGGGGACCGTCCAGTGGCAGATCGGGCCGATCAGGACGGCGTAAAGGACCGTTCCAATCCCGACGGTGCCGCCGAGCAGCCAGCCGACCAGCAGGACGGTCAGTTCGATCCCGGTGCGGGCGACGCGGATCGGGATGCCCTTGGAGGCCAGACCGGTCATCAGGCCGTCGCGCGGGCCGGGGCCGTGGCCCGCGCCGATGTAGCAGCCGGTGGCGAACCCGCCGATGAGGATCGCGGCGATCAGGTAAGTCCAGCGCAGGGCCGTGCCGTCGGGGTCGGGGAGGATCCAGAGGCCGAGGTCGGCGAACACCCCGACCAGCAGGACGTTGCTGATCGTGCCGAGTCCGGGCCGCTGCCGCAGTGGGATCCAGCCCAGCATGACCACCGCCCCGGCGATGATGATCCAGGCGCCGAGGGACAGCCCGAACTGGCGCGCGAGGCCCTGGTGGAACACGTCCCACGGGTCGTTGCCCAGGGTGGAGTCCACCTGGAGGGCGATCCCGAAGCCGTAGAGGGCCAGTCCGACGTAGAGCTGGAAGAGTCGGCGAAGCGTCAAGGCCATTCCGTTCATATCGGTCATAGTGGTACAAGTGGCTTGGTGACTATAGGGCCAATGTGCGAAAGTGGCCCATATGAACGGAACGCGGTACGTGAGTGGACTGCAACTGGCCCGGCTGCTGGGTGAGGTGCCGCGCGAGCGGCCGCTGTACGCGGGACTCGCGCGCGCGGTGCGCCGCCTCGTCCAGGACGGGCGGCTCGCGCTCCGCACCCGGCTGCCCGCCGAGCGCGACCTGGCCGCCGCGCTCGGCGTCAGCCGCACGACCGTGACCGCCGCCTACGACCGGCTGCGCTCGGAGGGCTATGTGGAGAGCCGGCAGGGCGCGGGCAGCTGGACGGCCCTCCCGACCGACGGCTCGACCGCGCTGCGGTCGCCCGTCGCGTCCGGCGCGGTCGTGCCGCGCTTCGGGATGGCGCACGCGCCCGAGGCCGGGGCCGGGTTCATCGACCTCGGCTGCGCGGCTCCGGCCGTCCCGGCGATCTTCCACGAGGCGGTGGAGGCCGCGGTCGCCACGCTGCCGCGGCACTACGGCGGCCCCGGCTACGACCCGGCCGGCCTGCCCGAGCTGCGGGAGGTGATCGCCGCCGGGTACGCCGAACGCGGCGTCCCCACGCACGCCGACCAGATCATCGTGACCAACGGCGCGCAGCAGGCGTTCGGCATGCTGCTGGAGATGTTCATGACGCCGGGGGACGGCGTGCTGGTCGAGCGGCCCGCCTACCCGAACGCGCTGGACGCGCTGCGCCGCCGGGGCGCCCGGCTCGTCCCGGTCGGCGTCGGCGCGGGCTGGGACGTCGAACTGATCGCCGGGGCGATGCGGCAGGCGGCCGTCCGGATCGCCTACATGATCCCCGACTTCCAGAACCCGACCGGCCACCTCATGGGCGACGGGGACCGGGACGCGCTGGTGTCGGCCGCCCGCGCCGCCGACACCCTGCTGATGGTGGACGAGACGTTCGCGGGCCTCGCGCTCGACCCGGCCGTGCCCGAGCCGCTCCCGGTCGCCGCCTACGACCGGGACGGCCACGTGATCAGCATCGGCTCGATGGCCAAGCTCGGGTGGGGCGGGCTGCGGATCGGGTGGATCCGGGCCAGCGCGCCCGTCGCGCGCCGGATCGCGGTCGGCCGCGAGTCGATGGACATGGCGAGCCCGGTGCTGGACCAGATCATCGTCCGGGAGCTGCTGCTGCGCGCGGACGAGATGCGCGCCGAGCGGGTCGCCGCGCTGACCGCGGGCCGGGACGCCCTGGTCGACGCCCTCCACGAGCACCTGCCCGACTGGACGTTCCGGGTGCCGCCGGGCGGCATGTCACTGTGGGTGGGGGTCGGCGCACCGGTCGCGACGCGGCTCGCCGAGGCCGCGGCCCGGCGCGGCGTCCGGGTGGTCGCCGGGCCGGTGTTCGGCGCCGACGGCGTCCTGGAGGACCGGCTGCGGCTGCCGTTCGTGCTGCCGCCCGCGACGCTGCGGGAGGCCGTGGGACGGCTCGCGCTGGCCCGTGAGGACCTGCGGGACGCCCCGCCCGCCCGTCCGCTCCGCGTCCTGGTCTAGGACGCGCCACGGCGCTGTTTTCCGCGGGCGGGCCGGGCGGGGCGCTGATCAGGGCGCCGGGCCGGGACGGCCATCGGGCGCGCGGTGGTCGGGGTGGGGGCCGGTCAGGAGCCGGTGCGGCGGATGTAGCCGACCAGGTGCTCGCGCTCGCTCTCCAGCTCGTCGATCGCGCTCTTGACCACGTCGCCGATGCTGACGATCCCGGCGAGCCGGTCGTCCTCCAGCACCGGGACGTGCCGGATCCGGTGCTCGGTCATGGTCTGGCGCAGGTCCTCCACGGCGGTGTCGGGCGCGACGGTGCGCACCCGTTCGGTCATGATCGCCGAGACCGGGCGGTCGAGCAGGTCGGCGCCGTGTTCGTGCAGGCGGCGCACGATGTCGCGCTCGGAGGCGATCCCGGCGATGGCCGCGCCGTCCGGTGACACGACGACCGCGCCGATGTTGTGCTCGGCGAGGACGGCCAGCAGTTCGCGCACGGTGGCGTCCGGGCGGACCGTGGCCACCGTGCCTCCTTTCCTGCGAAGGATGTCGCGTATACGCATCTCACACGCTCCGGGGGTCGGGTGCAGGGTTGGCGGTGAGGGTCTTGCCCAACGTCGCACGGAGGACGCGCGCGGGGGAACCCTTGGAGGGCAAAGCCTGACGAATCGGCTACGACATTTGTCGTTGAACCGGGGCGAACGCCTTGTGCCGACCCCGGTGTGACCCCTCCTCGAGAAGGTTACCTAGAGTGGGTGATCAGTCGCACAGCGTCCCGGTCGTGGACGCGGTCCGCGACCGACAACGGGTCGAAGGGAGTCGCCGTGACCGTGCCCCGCATCGTGATCGTGGGCGCCGGGTTCGCCGGATACGGCACCGCGCGCCGCCTGGAGCGGACGCTCCGCCCGGCCGAGGCCGCGATCTCGCTCGTCGCGCCGTTCGGCTACACGCTCTACCAGCCGCTGCTGCCCGAGGTCGCGTGCGGGACGCTGGATCCGCGGGCGATCGCCGGGCCGCTGCACCGGCTGCTGCACCGCACCCGGTTCGTCCCCGGCACCGCCCTCGGCGTGGACCTGCGCGAGCGGACGGTCACCGTCAGCAAGATCGACGGCGACCAGACCACGCTGCGCTACGACCGGCTCGTGCTCTGCCCGGGCAGCGTCACCCGCACCTTCGACATCCCCGGCCTGAAGGAGCACGGCCACGGGATGAAGAACCTCGCCGAGGCCGTCTACCTGCGTGACCACGTGATCGCGCAGCTGGAGCTGGCGGCGGCGACCCACGATCCGGAGGAGCGCGCGGCGCGGCTGGGCTTCATCGTGGTCGGCGGCGGCTACTCCGGCGTCGAGACCACCGCGAACCTGCAGCTGCTGACCTACAAGGCGCTGCGGCGCTTCCCGCGGCTCGACCCGGCCCTGCTGTCGTGGACGCTGCTCGACATCGCGCCCAAACTGCTTCCCGAGCTCGGCGCGCGGCTCGGCGAGGTGGCGATGATGACGCTGCGGCGGCGCGGCGTGGACGTCCGGCTCGGGGTCAGCCTCGAACAGCTCGACGCCCACTCCGCGCGCCTCACCGACGGCCGGACGCTGCCGTGCCACACCCTGATCTGGACGGCCGGGGTGAAGCCGTCGCCGGTCGTCGCGACCCTGGACGCGCCCACCGAGAAGGGCCGCCTGGTCGTCGGCGCGGACCTGCGGCTCGCGGGCTTCCCCGAGGTGATCGCGCTCGGCGACGCCGCCGCCGTCCCGAACGTGGTGAAGGGCGGCGGCGCGATCTGCCCGCCGACCGCGCAGCACGCCACCCGGCAGGCCCGGGTGGCCGCCGCCAACGTCGCGGCGGGCCTGCACGGCCGTCCGGCGCGGCGGTACGCGCACCGCGACCTCGGCATGGTCGTGGACCTGGGCGGGACGCAGGCGGTCGCGCGGACGTTCGGGACGAGCCTCACCGGGCCGCTCGCCCAGGCCCTCGCACGCGGGTACCACCTGTCGACGCTCCCGGGATACCGCACCAAGGCGCGCGTCCTGGCCCAGTGGGGCCTGCACGCCGTCGGCGGGGACGACCTCATCCGGATGGGGTTCCTGGACACGCGCACCGGCGTCCCCGTCGACCTCGGCCACACGGTCGCCGCGACGGTCTGATGCGGATCCGGCGGGCGCCGGGCCGCGGCGGCGCGCGCGCCGCCGCGAGCGGGCTGCTGGCCTGTGGGCTGCTGGTCGGCGGGGCGTCGGCGGGATGCGGGTCCGGTGCGT
Organism: Actinomadura oligospora ATCC 43269; assembly: GCF_000518265.1. Taxonomy (GTDB): domain Bacteria; phylum Actinomycetota; class Actinomycetes; order Streptosporangiales; family Streptosporangiaceae; genus Spirillospora; species Spirillospora oligospora. Next base: position 320,380 of record NZ_JADG01000003.1, read on the forward strand.
CCGGGCCGCCGGTCGTGGACCTGTACAACGCGCCGCAGGAGCACCTGGCGCGGATCGTCGGACGCTGCAACGGGCTCGCGGGCGGCGCGTACCGGATCCGGCTGAACACGCTGCCGCGCGGCGCGGACGACCAGCGCGAGCAGCTCGTCCGGCGGCTCGCGGCCGGGGACACCGGCCTGGACGTGCTCGGACTCGACGTCACCTGGACGGCCGAACTCGCCGAGGCGGGCTGGATCCGCCGGTGGACGGGAGCGGACGCCGCGCAGGTCCGGCAGGGCACCCTGGCGGCGCCGCTCGACACCGCGACCTGGCATGGCGGGCTCTACGCGGCGCCGTACAACACCAACGTCCAGCTGCTCTGGTACCGGTCGGACCTCATCCCGAGCCCGCCGCGCACGTGGTCGGGCCTGATGGCCGAGTCCGCGCGCCTGGCCCGGGAGGGCAGGCCCGCGTACGGCGAGGTCACCGGCGCGCAGTACGAGGGCCTGGTGGTCTGGTTCAACAGCCTGGTCGCGTCGGCGGGCGGGAGCATCCTGACGCCGGACGGCGAGCACGTCGCGCTCGGCGCGCCCGCCCTCACGGCGCTGACGGTGATGCGCGCGTTCGCCCGGTCCGAGGCCGCCGACCCGTCGCTGTCCAACACCCAGGAGGACGACGCGCGGCTCGCGGTCGAGGCCGGGCGCGGCGCCTACGAGATCAACTGGCCGTTCGTGTACGCGTCGATGCTGGCGAACCGTCCGGGGATGGCCGCGCGCTTCCGCTGGGCGCCGTACCCGGGCGTCAACGGCGTCGGGCGGTCTCCGCTCGGCGGCGCGAACTTCGCGGTCAGCCGGTACTCGCGGCACCCGCGGGCGGCGTTCCGCGCGGCCCTGTGCCTGCGCGATCCGGAGAGCCAGCGGGTCGCGGCCGTCGAGGACGGCCTGCCGCCCACGACCGAGGCCGTGTACGACGCGCCGGGGATGGCGAAGGCGTACCCGATGCGGCGGGCGATCAAGGACGCGTTGCGCACCGCCGCGCCGCGTCCGAAGACGCCCACCTACCAGAACGTCTCGACGGTGACGGCCGTGACGCTGTCGCCGCCCCGGTCCATCGACCCGCCGCGGACGTCGCGCACGCTGCGCTCGCTCATCGGGGACGCGCTGGAGAGCCGGGGAGTGCTGCCGTGACCGGGCGCGCGACCGGGGGGAGGGCGGCCGGGCGGGGGGCCCGGGACGAGCGGAGGCTCGGATGGTGGCTGTGCGCCCCGGCCGGGCTGGTGATGCTGCTGGTGACCGGCTGGCCCGTCCTCTACTCGGTGCTGCTGTCACTCCAGCGCTACGACCTGCGCTTCCCGGACAGGAAGGCGTGGATCGGACTGGCGAACTACGGGACCGTCCTGACCGACGCGTTCTGGTGGAACGCGGTCGCGGTGACGGCGGTCGTCACCGTGGTCAGCGTGGCGATCGAGCTCGTCCTCGGGATGGCGATCGCGCTGGTGATGTACCGGACGCTGGTCGCCCGGGGCCTGGTCCGCGCGGCGGTGCTGATCCCGTACGGCATCGTGACGGTCGCCGCCGCCTACGGCTGGAAGTACGCCTGGACGCCCGGCACCGGATGGCTCGCCGGGTTCCTGCCCGCGGGCAGCGCGCCGCTGACCGAGCGCTGGCCCGCCCTCGGGATCATCATCGTCGCCGAGGTCTGGAAGACCACGCCGTTCATGTCGCTGCTGCTCATGGCGGGACTGGCGCTGGTGCCCGAGGACACCCTGAAGGCCGCCGCGATGGACGGCGCGTCCGCGTGGCAGCGGTTCCGGCTGGTCGTCCTGCCGCTGATGGCGCCCACGATCTTCGCCGCGCTGCTGTTCCGGACCCTGGACGCGGTGCGGATCTTCGATGACATCTACGTGCTGACCAACGGCGCGCAGAGCACCTCGTCGGTGTCGATCATCGCCTACCACAACCTGGTCTCCGGGCTGAACCTCGGCATCGGCTCGACCATGTCGGTGCTGGTCTTCCTCGGCGTGGCCGTGGTGCCGGTCGTGTTCGTCAAGGTGCTCGGCGCGTCCGCGCCGGGGCAGGACCGGGGGCGCTGATGGGCGGGAACTCGCGCGCCAGGTGGGCGCTGCTCGACCTGCTCGTCCTGGTGTACGCGCTGGTCCCGGTCGCGTGGATCGCGTCGCTGTCGTTCAAGGAACCGTCGACCGTCAGCGCCGGGACGTTCTGGCCGACCCGGTGGACGTGGTCGAACTACACCGGGATCTTCCAGAACGACGACTTCGTGCGCGGGCTGGTGAACTCGATCGGGATCGGGCTGATCTCCACGGCGATCGCGATCGCGCTCGGCACGATGGCCGCCTACGCGGTGGCCCGGCTGAGGTTCCCCGGCCGCAACGCGGTGCTCGGGGTGTCCCTGCTGATCTCGATGTTCCCGCAGATCTCGCTGGTCACGCCGCTGTTCGAGATCGAGCGGCGGCTCGGGCTGTTCGACACCTGGCCCGGGCTGGTGCTGCCATACGTGACCTTCGCGCTGCCGCTGACCATCTACACGCTCTCGACGTTCTTCCGGGAGATCCCGTGGGACCTGGAGAAGGCCGCCACCATGGACGGCGCGACACCGTTCCAGGCGTTCCGGCTGGTGATCGTGCCGCTGGCGCTGCCGGGCGTGGTGACCACCGCGATCCTGGCGTTCATCCTGTGCTGGAACGACTTCCTGTTCTCGATCTCGCTGACCTCGTCGAACGCGGCCCGCACCGCGCCCGCCACGATCTCGTTCTTCACCGGCTCCTCGCAGTTCGAGGACCCGACCGGGTCGATCGCGGCGGCGGCCGTGGTGATCACGATCCCGATCGTGGTGTTCGTGCTGGTGTTCCAGCGGCGGATCGTGTCCGGGCTGACGTCCGGCGCGGTGAAGGGATGACGGGTGGCGGGGGAGGCCGGAAGGGGGTGACCGGTGGCTGAGATCGTCCTGGCGGGGCTGACCAAGCGGTACCCGGACGGCACCCTGGCGGTGGAGCGGTTCGACCTGACCATCGCCGACGGCGAGTTCATCATCCTGGTCGGGCCGTCCGGCTGCGGGAAGTCCACCACGCTCAACATGATCGCCGGGCTGGAGGACATCAGCGACGGCGAGCTGCGCATCGACGGGACGCGGGTGAACGAGCGCGCGCCGCGCGACCGCGACATCGCGATGGTGTTCCAGTCCTACGCGCTGTACCCGCACATGACCGTCCGGGAGAACATCGGGTTCCCGCTGCGCCTGGCGAAGACCGGCAAGGCCGAGGCCGGGCGGCGGATCGACGAGGCCGCGCGGCTGCTCGACCTCGGGGAGCTGCTCGACCGCAAGCCCGCGCACCTGTCCGGCGGGCAGCGGCAGCGGGTCGCGATGGGCCGCGCGATCGTCCGCGACCCGAAGGCGTTCCTGATGGACGAGCCGCTGTCCAACCTGGACGCCAAGCTGCGCGTCCAGATGCGCACGATGATCTCGCGGCTGCAGAAGCGGCTCGGCACGACCACGGTGTACGTCACCCACGACCAGACCGAGGCGATGACCCTCGGCGACCGGATCGTCCTGATGCGCCGGGGCGTCGTCCAGCAGATCGGCCCGCCCCAGGAGCTGTACGACCGTCCGCGCAACCTGTTCGTCGCGGGGTTCATCGGCTCGCCGTCGATGAACTTCCTGCCCTGCCGGGTCACCGGCGACCACCTGACGACGGTCATCGGGGACGTCCCGCTCACCGGGGCCACGCGCCGCGCGCTCGCCGAACGCGACGCGCCGGAGGACCTCATCCTGGGCCTGCGTCCCGAGGCGTTCGAGGACGCCCGGCTCGCCCCCGACGGGATCTCGGACGGCCACCACACCGTCACCGGGCACATCGACATCCTGGAGTCGCTCGGCTCGGAGAAGCTCGCCTACATCGCGCTGGACGAGGCGGGCGCGATCCAGTCCGATCACCTCGCCGACGCGTTCCAGGGAGGTTCGGGGGAGACCCACGTGCAGCTGGTCGCGCACCTCGACCCGAGGTCCCCGGCGCGGGAGGGCGAGGACGTCCTGCTCGTCTTCGACCCGTCCGCGCTCCACCTGTTCGACCCGGACAGCGGCCTGAACCTGACGCCCGGACCGGACGACCGGGCGTAGCCGGTCAGGCCAGGGCCGGGAGCGTGGTGAGCTCCACCATGCGGCGTTCGGGGCCGCGCCGCCGCAGCGCGAGGTACCCGGCGAAAGCGGCAGGGCCGAACAGCACCTGCGCGGGGATCAGGTCGGGCCGGTGGCCGGTCAGGGCGTCCAGGACGGGCGGCGTGAGCGTCGGCAGGATCGCGCCGAACACCGCGACCAGCACGAGCGCGAGGCGCAGGCCGGACCGTCCGTACGCCTTGTAGGACACCGTGGAGTACAGCGAGTACGCCAGCAGGTCGCCCATGCCGAGCACACTGGAGTAGTCACCGATCCGCAGGCCCACGGACGGCGCGAACGGGTAGCCCTGGATCGCCTCGACGAGATCCTGCGTCAGCGGGATCGCGGTCGCGAACGTCAGGTCGTACACGGCGAGCGCCAGCACGAACCACGCGATGTGCCGCAACCGCATGCCGCCCTGGACGTTCAGGTTCGTCGCCGACACGACCACCAGCCCGACGATCGCGCTGTTCGCCAGCCAGTACACGGGGGAGTCCGAGCCGAGCAGCCGGTGTCCGGCGAGGTCGGTGGCGAGGAGCGCGAGGATCAGGGCCCAGCGCAGCGGTGTGCGGCCCACGACGGGCTGGTAGCCGACGGTCAGGCCGCCCGCGAACACCAGCGCCAGCACCGCCGGGAGCGCCGCGCCGGGCAGCGCCAGGTACACGAACGGCAGCGCCAGGACGAACCCCATCATGACCACGATGTCGCGGCCGTTGAACGTCCCGACCGGCGGACGCGGCACCCGGAAATGCCGGAGGTACAGCACCGCGCCCGCGGGGACGGCCAGCGCGAAGGCGAGGGTGACGCCGGTGGAGTAGATCTGCTGGCCTGTGTTCACGGGGTCTCCTTCGGGCCGGGCGCGCGGGTGAAGGTCTCCTCGCGCAGGTCGCAGCGCAGCGTGTGGAACAGCCGGGCCTCGTCCTCGTCCAGCTCGATGATCTCGGCGGTGACGTCGAGGTCCCGGTCGGCGAACGCCTTCACCACGTCCGACGGGGACGGCCCGCGTGCCGCGACCGTGAGGTGCAGGCGGCCGTCCCCGGCGACCGTGGCCCGGTGCCGGACGGGCCACTCGACGCCCGGCAGCCCGTCCAGCGCCTCGATCACGTCGCGCTGCGTGACGATCCCGTCCCGGGTGCGCAGCAGCCTGCTCTCCTTGCCGAGGATCTTCGACACCGCCGGGACGCCCGCCAGCTCGCAGTCCAGCCCGTCGGGCAGCACGCGCACCACGTCGCGGGTGTCGTAGCGCAGCACCGGCATGCACTCGCGGTACGGGTAGAACGGCGTGACGACGAGTGTGCCCAGCTCGCCCACGTCGGCGGGCTCGTCGGAGTCCAGGCGCTTCACCTCGGTGTAGCCCATGTTCAGGTCGAGGTGCAGGTGGCCGCCCAGGCACGTCCGGCCGCCCACGGGGAGCAGCTCGGTCACGCCGTAGGGGTCGTGGACGCGCCGGACGCCGAAGGTGTCGCACGCCGCCTCGGCCAGGTGCGGTGACAGCACCTCGCCGCCGGAGAAGATCGTCCGCAGCTCGAAGTCGTCCGGGCCGAGCCCGCGGCGCCGGGCCGCCGAGACGAGCTGCCCGAGGTAGCTCGGATAGGCGGTCAGGATCGTCGGGGCCGGTCCGGTCCGGTCCAGCAGCTGGTCGATCGACTCGTCCGGGGGGACCTGCCCGACGACCCGCGCCGGCGCGTTCGCGAGCCGGAACAGCCCCAGGTCCTCCTGGATGGCGGCGGTCGCGCGCGAGCTGATGTTGATCTGCATGCAGTCGCCCGGTCGGATCTCGGCGCGCAGGAGCATCGCCAGCGCGATCAGCGCGGGCCAGAGCTCGATCTCGTACCGGGACAGCCACACCCGGGTGGGCGTGCCCGTCGTGCCGGTGGTCTGCGTGCTGATGTAGGGGGCCCCGCACATCATGTCCGCGGAGCGGGCGACGATGTCGTCCTTGACGGTCACCGGGACCGAGCGCAGCGACTCCAGGGTCAGCCCGGCCGGGTCCACCCCGGCGGCCTCGAACCGCTCGCGGTAGAACACCGACTTGTCGGCGAGCCGCCGGGCGGTGCGGCGCAGGGCGCGGGTCTGCAGGTCGCGGCGCTCGTTCGGGTCGTTGAACGGCCCGTCCACCAGCTGGTCCACGTCGTCGCCGGGTGAGCCGAACTCGTGGAGCGTGGCGAGGGCGTCGTCCACCAGCCGCTCCACCAGCCGGGGGTTCATCCGCCGGCCGAACACCATCGCCATCGCCACCCGGATCTGTCGGATCCCGGTCTCCAGCACTTCGCCTCCGCGGGGTCGCCTCTGCTTGGAAACGGACCGGGCGTGCGGGGAGGGCGACCCTCCCCGCACCCCCGGGTCATGTTCAGGAGACGGAGCAGTAGCCGAAGAAGACGGCGGTCATCGAGCCGGTCACGTAGCGGACCTGCTTGGCGGCGATCTTAACGGCGGCCATGGTGGCCTCCCTTCCCTGAGGTGTCCGGACCGGTCGGCCCGAACGACTTCATCGTGCGGGGAGCCCTTGACGCGGCGGCTATCGACCTCTTTATTGATCTTGTATTCGGCACGGGGGCCAGTCCGGAACGGGCGGGCCTCGCCGAAGGCTGCGCGAGGGGGACGAACGATGGAGTTCTCGGTGCTCGGGCCTGTGGAGGCGCGCGACGGCGGTGTGCCGCTGGCGATCGGCGGGGCGTTGCGGCGGGCGCTGCTGGCGGCGCTGCTGCTCGAACCCGGCCGGGTCGTCTCGGACGACTCGTTGGTCCAGGTGCTGTGGGCGGTTCCGCCGGAGACCGCCCGCGCGCAGATCAGGCAGCACGTCTCGGGCCTGCGCCGCGTCCTCGGCGCGGGGACGATCGTCCGTCGGGGTTCGGGGTACATGGTGGACGCCGAGCCGTGCAGCGTCGACCTGGCGGTCTTCGTGCGGAGCACGGAGCTGGCACGGACCGCGTCCGGGGCGGGCCGCACGGCGGACGCGGCGGCGCTGTTGCGGGACGCGCTCGCGCTGTGGCACGGTGAGCCCCTCGGCGGCGCCGCCCACGACTTCGTCCGGCGGGCCGCGCCCGCCCTGGAGGAGCGTCGGCTGGCCGCCGTCGAGGACTGCTTCGACGCCGAACTGGCCGAGGGCCGCCACACCGAACTGGTGGGGGAGATCCTGGCGGAGGTCGAGCGGCACCCGCTGCGCGAGCGGATGCGCGGGCAGCTCATGATCGCCCTGTACCGGTGCGGACGCCAGTCCGAGGCGCTCGAGGTCTTCCGGGAGGGCGGGCGGCTGCTGCGCGAGGAGGTCGGGCTCGACCCCGGCCCCCGGCTGCGCGCCCTGGAACGTGCCGTCCACGCCGAGGACCCGGTGCTCGACCCGCCCGTCCGGGCCGCGGGCCCTCAGGGCGCCGCCGAGCAGGCCCTGCGGCTGCCCGCCGACCTGGCCGACTTCACCGGCCGGGAGGTCGAGATCGCCCGTCTCTTCAAGGTGCTCGCCGAGGGCGCGCAGGGCGACCGTCCGACCGTCTGCGCGATCTCCGGCGCGCCGGGGACCGGGAAGTCCGCGCTCGCCGTGCGGCTGGCGCACATGCTGGGCGCCGCGTTCCCGGGCGGCTGCGTCCACGTCGACCTGCGCGACCACGGCGGCGACCCGGCGCGGGCCCTGGCCAGGCTCCTGCGGCTGCTCGGCGTCGCCGACGTCGCGGACGCGATGGAGGAGCGTGTCGACCAGTACCTCGACCTGCTGTCCCGGCGGCGGATCCTGGTCGTGCTGGACAACGCCGAGCGGGAGGCGGCGGTCCGTCCGCTGCTGCCGCAGGCGCCCGGCTGCGCCGCGCTGGTCACCGCGCGCGGCCCGCTGCCCGGCCTGTCCGGCCTGCCCGGCCTGCACCGGACCGCGCTGCGCCCGTTCCCGGCGGCGACGGCGCACGAGATGCTCGCCCGGATCGCCGGGCGGGCCCGCGCGCAGGCCGAGCCGGAGGCCGTGGCCGAGATCGCCGAGCTGTGCGGCTTCCTGCCGCTGGCCCTGCGGATCGCCGGGACCCGGCTGGCGATGCGCCCGCACGCCCAGGTCGGGCGGTTCGCCGCCCGGCTTCACAGCGCGGCCCGCCGCCTGGACGAGCTGCGCGCCGCGGACCTGGACCTGCGCCGGGTGCTGGCCACCGCGACGCTGGCGCTGGCGGCCCCGGCCCGGCGGGCCTTCGCCGTCCTCGGCCCGCGCTCGGTCCGGTTCTGCGCCACCGAGGCGGCGGTCGCGCTCGGGGTGAGCCTGGAGAACGCCGAGGACGTCATCGACGAGCTGGCCGGGGCGGGCCTGATCGAGTTCGCCGGGCACGACGTCGGCGGCCACGACACCTACCGCTTCCCCGAGCTGCTGCGCCTCCACGCCCTCGAGTACGCCTCCGAGTACGCCTCCGAACGCGTGCCCGGGCACGTTCCCGAGGGCGCTCTGGAGTACGTTTCCGAGGGCGTCGGAGAGCAGGCGTCCGGGCGCGTCCCCGGACAGGCTCTGAAGTACGTCTCCGAGTGCGCCTCCGGGCACGCGTCCGAGTGCGCGCCGGGACTAGCCGACGTCGATGCGGGCGAACAGGCGCATCAACCCGGGTGACAGCCGGGAGACCAGGCGGCTGACGTGCGCCTCGGGCGTCACCGGGACGACCGCGCGGTCCTTCAGCACGGCCCGGACGACCTGCTCGGCGACCCGGTCCGGGCCGTAGTTGCGCAGCGCGTAGGCGCGGGACGCGCGCTCGCGGTCCTGCTGCTGCGCCGCCGCGTCCCGTCCGACGAACCGGGACGTCCTGGTGATGTTGGTGTTGACGACGCCGGGGCAGATCGCGGTGACGCCGATGCCCTGGCCCGCCAGCTCGGCGCGCAGGCACTCGCTGAGCATCAGCACCGCCGCCTTGCTCGTGGCGTAGGCGGGCAGCGTCCGGGACGGCGTGAACGCGGCGGCCGAGGCCGTGTTCACGATGTGGCCGCCCTGCCCGCGCTCGGCCATCTGCCCCGCGAACAGCCGCGTCCCGTGGACGACGCCCCACAGGTTGACGTCCAGGACGCGCTTCCAGTCGTCCGGGGTGTGGTCGAGGAAGCCGCCCGCCATGCCGATCCCGGCGTTGTTGACGACCACCTCGGGGACGCCGTGGTCGTGCAGGACGGTCTTGGCGAAGTCCTCCATCGCGTCCGCGTCCGCCACGTCCACCTGGAAGGCGTGCGCGTCCGGGCCGAGCAGGCGCGCCAGCTCGGCGGTGCGCTGCGCGGACGCCGGATCCAGATCGGCGGCGACGACCTCCGCGCCGCGCTCGGCGAACGCCAGCGCGGTCGCCCGGCCGATGCCGCTGCCCGCGCCGGTCACGACCACGAGCGAGCCCTCGAACGGCCGCCGGTCCGGCGCGACCCGGGCCCGGCGCAGCGCGCGGGACTCGGCGGCGGTCAGCGTGCCGCCGGTCGTCCCGGTGATGTGCTCGCCGATCCAGCGCGCGATCACCTCCGGGTGGCTGCGCACCACCCAGTGCCCGGCGGGGATCGTCCGCAGCGACAGGTCCGGGACGCGGTCGCCGAGCCCGCCGACCAGGTGCGGCGACACGAACAGGTCCTTGGTCGGGACGATGACCTGCGTCGGGACGTCCGTCCGTCGGTCGAGCGGACGGCGCATTCTCCGCAGCATGTTCGCCCGGTACAGGCCGACCCCGGCCGCGCCGTCGCGCGGCAGCGTGCGCGCCGGATGCCCGTCCCGCGACGGGACGCCCTCGCCGACCTCCAGCGCCTTCGCGAACGCCCCGGCCATCCCGGCCCGCCACACCATCTCGGGCAGCAGCGGCGTCTGGAAGAAGTAGATGTACCAGGACCGGACGGCCTGCCCGAGCCCGTTCCGCACGTTCCGCGGCGTCGGACGCCGCAGGTTGCGGCGCGTCAGGCCCGCGACGTGGTCCAGGCAGGGCCCGGAGATCGAGGTGAACGAGGCGAACCGCTCCGGCATCGTGCAGGCGGCCTCCCACGCCTGGATCGACCCCCAGTCGTGCCCGACCAGGTGCGCCTTCCGCTCCGGCGCGGTCGCGTCGAGGACGGCCGTCATGTCGGCCATGAGGTAGGAGAAGGTGTAGTTCCGCTTCCCGAACGGCCGCGACGACGCCCCCGCGCCGCGCACGTCGTACCGGACGACGTGGTACCGCTCGGCGAGCCGTCCGGCCACCTCGTCCCAGACCGCGTGCGTGTCGGGGTACCCGTGCATCAGCAGGACGGTCGGACGCGCCGGATCCCCCTGCTCGTAAACGGCCAGATCGACACCGTCCCCCCGAACACGCCTGCGCCGGACGGTCTCCGAGGTCTGCGGGGAGGTCATGCGGACGCCTTTCGTGCGGCCCAGCGGTGGACGTGGGGGAGGTCGTCGTCGAGCCAGTACGCGTCGTCCTCGGTGACCACGAGGAGCTCCTCGAACTTCACCCCGACGCCGCGGAACCCGATGTGCGGCTCGACCGCCCACAGGCCGGGCGTCGGCGGGTGCTGGGACTGCCTCGCGCCGTTCCACAGCGGCGAGCGGCCCTCGAGCCGCTCCTTGACCAGCTCGCGGCCGATCGTCTGGAGGAACCGGACCCCGAACGGGAACCCGACGCCCTTCGGCAGCGGCCCGCCGATGATCCCGACCTGGTGCCCGATGACGCGTCCCGGGTACTTCCTGTGCCGGTTCTGGTAGCCCTGGCGGTCGATCAGGGCGTCCACCTCGGCGTAGATGTCGGCGAACGTCCGCCGCTCACGCACCAGCTCCAGGATGAGCGTCCGGTGGGCGGCGAGGTCGGCGTCGAGCTGCTGCCAGATCCGGTTCTCGCCCAGGACGCCCCCGTACCCGATGTCGGCGGAGAAGCCCTTCTTCACCGGGGCCATGTCGAGGATGTACGGCATGCCCTCCTCCAGCCGCCTGCCGCTCGGCAGGAACTGGGTGGGCACCTTGAACCCCTGGAAGGCGGTGCGGTCGCCGAACCAGGCGAACGGGGTGTGCAGCCAGTCGTCCACGCCGTGGTCGCGCAGCCAGCGCCGCATCCGGCGGCACGCCTCGCGCTCGGTCACGCCCGGCTCGAGCGTGGCCGCCACCTCCTCGGCGCACTGGTAGCACAGGCGCTGGATCTCACGGAACCGCTCAAGCTCCGCCGCGTTGTCGGTGCGGGCGAGCGCGACATTATTGGACACAGTGTTAATTAAGCGCGCGCACGGGCCCCCGTCAAGTCGGCCCGCGGGTGACCCCCGCCACCCCGGGCCGCTTCCAGGGCCCCGCTCCTCCTAGTAGGGGTTGTGCCCCGCGGCCTTCGCGGCGGGGGACGTCATGAGGTAGTCGAGCGCGCGGGGCGTCGAGCAGATCTGCGACGGGTGGTGGGACGGCCGCAGGTAGACCGGGGCCTCACCGAGCAGGAGCTTGAAGATGCCCGGGACGTGCCCCCTGCGCACCGACCGCCGGTAGGCGAGCCACACGCGCGGCAGCGTCACCCTGCCGCGGACCGTCGGGTCCTGCCTCAGCAGGTAGAGCGAGCCGCCGATGAGCGCCCAGTACAGGAAGAACAGCGACACCACCCACGCGGCCACGCGCATCGGGTACCGGCCGCCCATCGCCTGGTAGGTGTCGAACACGACGGACCGGTGCTCGACCTCCTCGGCGCCGTGCCAGCGCAGCAGGTCCAGCATGGTCGGGTCCACGCCGGCCTCGTCCAGCCGCCGGTTGTCCATGATCCACTGGCCGAGGACGGCGGTGTAGTGCTCGATCGAGGAGACCGCCGCGAGCTCGAACCGCAGCCGCCGCCGCCAGGACCGCGGCGACCTGGCCTTCAGCTTCTCCATGTCCGCCGGGCGCTGGGCGTTGCCCGCCGCCATCTGGCGGGTGATCCGCTCGGTGTCGATCCCGTTGGCCTCCAGGATCTGGTCGAGCACGCCCTGGTGCGAGCGCGCGTGCACCATCTCCTGGCCGATGAACCCGCGGATCTCCTCCAGCAGCGTCTCGTCGCGCAGGTGGGGCCGGGCGTCCCGGACGGCCTGGATGAACCACTTCTCGCCCTCGGGCAGGACGATATGGAAGGAGTTGATGATGTGCGTGGCGACCGGATCCCCGGGGATCCAGTGCAGCGGCGTGGACGACCAGTCGAACACCACCCGGCGCGGCCGGATCGGGGGGTGCCGCTCGTCGATCTCGAAGTCCGTCCCCCTGGGAGTAAGGGACTCGGCCATGGGCGCTCCTTCGGGGTCCGTCCCACGCCCGCACGGGTGGGATGGGGAGCAGGGTACAGAAGTGACCTACTGGTGAGTAGTCACTTCATGCGCGAATTCGGCCGCCACGGGTGTAGATGTTCATCGTCGAGCCACGAAGAAAGCCGACCAGGGTCATCCCGGCGTCCTCCGCCAGCTCCACCGCGAGCGAGGACGGCGCCGACACCGCCGCCAGGACGGGGATCCCCGCGCCCATCGCCTTCTGGGTCAGCTCGAACGACGCCCGGCCGCTCACCATGAGCACCGTCCCGGCCAGCGGGAGGCGGCCGTCGCGCAGTGCCCAGCCCACGACCTTGTCGACCGCGTTGTGCCGTCCGACGTCCTCCCGAAGCGCCAGCAGCTTGCCGGACGCGTCGAACAGCCCCGCCGCGTGCAGCCCGCCCGTCCGGTCGAACACCCGCTGCGCCGCGCGCAGCGATTCGGGCATGCAGGCCAGGACCTCGGCGTCCAGTTCCAGCGGGTCGGCCGCCACGTCGTAGGGCCGCTCGGCGCGCAGCGCCTCGATGCTCGACTTGCCGCACACCCCGCAGGCGCTGGTCGTGGTGAACGCGCGGACGAGCGACGCGTCCGGCGGCCGGACGCCGGGCGCGAGCACCACGTCCAGGGTGTTCTGCTCGTGGGTGTCGGCGCAGTACCGCATCGCCGCGATGTCGTCGGCCGACCGGACGATCCCCTCCGCCGCCAGGAACCCGGCGACCAGGTCGAAGTCGTCGCCGGGCGTCCGCATCGTGATCGTGAGCGGCGCGCCCGCCACCCGGATCTCCAGCGGCTCCTCGACCGCGAGCGTGTCCGCCCGCCGGTTCCGCGCGCCGCCCACCGCCAGCCGTTCCACCGGCCTGCGCACCGTGATCCGCCCCATGCTCCGAAACTACTCCCTCGCTTGGTTACCACCCGCTCACCGGACGATCAGTCGCGCACGCCCCGGGCGCGCGGCGTCCGCCAGTTCCAGCGCATCGCGGCCAACCGCAGCCCGAACGCCAGCAGCGCGGACCCGGCCGACACGAACACCCCGTGCAGCCCCTCCTCCCACAGGGCCGTCGCGACCGTCGCGCCGACCAGGGAGGGCAGCGCGTAGAGCTGCCGGTCGTAGAGCACCGAGGGGATCTGCCCGCTCATCATGTCGCGCAGGATGCCGCCGCCGACCGCCGTGATGACCCCGAGCAGCACCGCGTGCAGCGGGGACAGGCCGTAGTCGAGGGCCTTGATCGCGCCGGTGACGCAGAACAGGCCGAGCCCGGCCGCGTCGAACATCATGACGGTCGGCATGATCCTGGTGACCTGGGGGTGCCAGAAGAACACCAGCGCCGTGGCGAGCAGCGGGACGACCACATAGCCGACGCTGGTGAAGGCGGCGGGCGGCACCGCGCCGATCACCACGTCGCGCAGCACCCCGCCGCCGAGCGCGGTGATCTCGGCCAGCACCACCATGCCGACGACGTCCAGCCGCTTCTGCACCGCCGCGAGCGCCCCCGACACCGCGAACACGAAGATCCCGGCGAGGTCGAGCGCGCCGGGAATTCCGAGATCACTCACAAGGCGATCATCTCAGGCCGCCGGATCAGTCCCGGCGGTCGATGCCCCAGTTGGCGACGATCGCGGCGAACGGCGGGATGACCATGGCGATGATCGACATCACGATGGCGGCCGGCGGACTGAACCGGGCGACCACCGTCCAGGACAGGACGAACAGCGTGAGGCAGGTGCCCATCATGATGCCGTACGCCACCTTGCGGCGCCTCATGTCTCCAGGCTACGTCGCACCCCGCCGGGCCGCGCGCGAGGACCTACGCCGTGACGTCCGGCCGGTAGCCGAACTCGGCCGCGGCGCGCTCGACCCGCTGACGCAGGGCGTCCCCGACCTTCTGGGTGCTTCCGTTCAGCACCCGGACGCGGGCGCCAGCGATAGCCTCGCCCGCCGCGCGACATCCTCCAGCGCCACCATGATCGTCTCCCTCCGCCTCAGCCGTGCTCCAGCGCCATCCGGAGGCCGAGCCCGACCAGGACCGTCCCGGTGACGCGGTCGAACACCCGCCGCACCCGCTCCCGCGACAGCACCCGCCCGAGCGCCCCGACCAGCAGCGAGAACAGCCGCCACCACAGGACGGCGCAGGCCAGGAACACCCCGGCCAGAACGGCCGTCGTCGCGAGGCGCGGCTCGCCGTCCGCGACGAACTGCGGCAGCAGCGTCAGGAAGATCAGCACGATCTTGGGGTTGAGCAGGTTGCTCAGCAGCCCCTGCCGGAACGCCGCCGTCCGCGTGACCGCCACAACGGGCGCGGACGTCTCGGCGTACGCCTCGCGCCCCGATCCGCCGGACCGCCGCCGGGCGTGCCAGATCGCGGAAGCCCCGAGGTAGACCAGATAGGCCGCGCCCGCCAGCCGGACGACCGTGAACGCGGCGGCCGAGGCGGCGAGCAACGCCGACAGCCCGGCCACGGCAGCGCAGGCGTGCACCGCGATGCCGAGGCAGCACCCCAGGCCCGTCCACCACGCGACGCTCGGCCCACCTCGCACGCCGTTCCGGAGCACCAGCGCCATATCCGGCCCCGGAGTGACGGTCAGAACAGCGACAACAAGCAAAAACGGCAACATAAGCGCAGGCACCCGCCGATCGTAGCCCCGCCCCGAAAGCCCCCCGGCCCACACCGTCCGCCGAGCTCACACGGCCCGCTCGAACACCGCCGAAGTACCAGCGCGACCGGCTGGGGTGCGGCTGGCCGAGTACCGCCCACGACCTCTAGGGGCAGCACGACTGCACCCTCGTAGACGCCGCTGATCAGCGCAAAACTCCGAATCGAGGCGTCCTCCCCGCTCCCGAAGACGCGCCGAGGCGGCCGGAGGAGAACAAAGCGTGAGACGCCCATGATTCGGCGGGTGACACCAGCGTCCCGATCACAACGACGGTCGCCGTGGCCGAGCCGACTGCGGGTTCCCTGGTAGCCGCCGTCGGCCGTCACGTGCGCGCCGCGACAGGCACAGACGATCCGCACCACCTTGCGGAACTGCCGCACCGACAGGCCCGTGAACTCCGGCACCCACTCGACCCGGTTCACTTGGTTGCCCAATTGATGGGGGAGGGGGTGCGGAGAGTATTGCCAGGTCATCGGCATATCGGGGTCGCCCATGAGTAGCCACAACGTCTTGGCGGCTGCTCCGAAGGAGCGCCGCTGCAGGCGTGCCAGCCTGCTTTTTTGGTTTACCTGCACACGTAAGCCCTGACGGTGTGCACATCCGATTCTGCGGACGGAATAGGCGAGCGTTCTGCATCACAGGTGGTTGCTTTCAGCTCCGATGATGCGGCGAGGCTCGGAGTGCGCCGGATGGTGGGCCGTCGGCCGATTTGCGGTTCGGTGGGCAGAGGGCCGGACTGGTGGTGCAGTGGTCAGGGTTTGAGGGCTACTCCGCAGAAGGCCGTCACCTCGGGAGGGGGTCCCCAGCGGTTCGGCTCGGGGCGCCAGTGGGAGACCGAGACGATGCCGGGGTCCAGAAGGTCTAGGTCGTGGAAGAAGGCGGCGATCTGTTCTGGGGTGCGCAGGCGGTAGGGGTCGCCTGCTTCCGCGCGGGTGCGTTCGGCGTCGGCCGCGGCGTCCGGGTCCACGGCGTCGGTGCCGTCCTCCAGGACCAGGTAGCTTCCTGAGGGCAGAGCCTTCATCAACTGGTCGCGGATCGCCATCGCCTCGGCGTCGTCCCAGATGTTGCCGAGGATGCCCAGCATCATCAGCGCGACAGGACGTGTGAGGTCCAGGGTCTTTGCCGCTTGGCGCAGGATCGTGCCGGGGTCGCGGACGTCGGCGGCGAGGTAGTCGCAGGCTCCCTCCGGCGTGCTCGACAGCAGGGCGCGCGCGTGGACCAGCACCAGGGGATCGTTGTCGACGTAGACGATCCGGGACTCTGGTGCGACGCGCTGGGCGACCTCGTGGGTGTTGTCGGCCGTGGGCAATCCGGTGCCGATGTCCAGGAACTGGCGTATGCCTACGTCGCTGGCGAGGAAGCGCACCGCCCGCCCGAGGAACAGCCGAGAGTGTCGTGCGACGTCCACGATCGCCGGGTAGACCGCGCGCACCTTCTCGCCGACCTCGCGATCCGCGGGGTAGTTGTCCTTGCCGCCGAGCCAGTAGTTCCACACCCGGGCCGAGTGAGGAACGTTGGTGTCGATGTGTGGATCGGCTGAGTGGTCTCGGTCTGGCATGGCTCTCCGTTCGACAACGTGCCCCAGGGGCGACCCCGAGCCCCTGACCAGGACTCCGCGAACCATAGAACAGGTCGATCGGGGTGCGACAAATAGGAGTAGAGCTCCTGCGCGGCCCAGGCTGGTCTTCGTTCGCCGCTAATCGTGCGCGTTGTTGAGCATGCTGCCGTATCCATGCCCCATCGAATGTGACCTTCTCGCCCATATTCGATCCCCGCCACGATGCAGGACTCGGCGCTTGATCTTGCCCCAAGGGACAAATGCGGTCAACCCTTTCCAGGTTGGAGACACGCTTGGGGGCCACGGCTACCTCGACGGGATGGGCGGCGAGTTCGGTAGGGGTCGAGTGCTGGCACCGGCGCGTTGGTTCTTGGCCGTTCGCTAGGCGGAGGGCGGACTGGTTGAGTATCGGTGTCGGCTGGTCTGAGTACTTGAGCGCTGTTGGTGGGGTGGGCGCGGCGTGAGGGTTGATGTATGACCCGACGCCGTGTGGTGCTTGTTCAGTGTTGCGTGATGTTGTTTGCCGTGGGCGCGCGGGTGTTGGCGCCTGGCTGGCTCGCGGCGATGATGTTGTTCTCGCTTGGGCTTGTTCCGTTGGTGCTGCTTGCGCCGCTGATCGTCGCGACCTTGGTGTTGCCGCGTGGACGGGTTGGGGTCGTCACGGTCGCGGCGTTCGCGGTCACCGACGTGGCGTTGCTTGCGTTCGCCTGGGCTTACCCGGACTTCTCTGACGCTTCGAACGAGATCGCCGTCCCGGCGGCGGCGTTGTTCGGGCTCGGTGAGCCGCTTGGCTCTGGTGGCGGGGTCATCGCCTCCTATGGCACCGCCGGACGTGTTCTGACTGCGGTCGGCGAGGTTGGGTTCGTCGGGTATGTCGTCTGCGCGGTCGCGACGGCCGTGCTTGTGGGAGTCCTACGGGTGCGGCGGAGCCGTGCGGGTGGGCGTCCGGATCCGGACGGGGCGGTGTTGGCCGGGGTCGGCCACCGGGGGTTGTAGGGGTTCGAGGGCAGATCTACGTTCCCTGCGAAGGCCGCGAAGATCTACACCTCTGTAGCGGCAGTTTGCTGAGGAGCCCCCGTATGAGACACCGAAGCTTGACCGCCGCCGGGATCGTCCTGGTGCTGGGCGGGGCGTTGACCGCGGTCGCGTCCGCTGCGGCGGGGCCGTCCGTCGGGAACATCTCGCCCGGGAATCCCTACGCCTCCTGCACGGCGGGGGCCACGCCCGGTGCCAAGGTCACCGTCGGGGCCGAGGAGGAGCCGTGGGTCGCGGTGGACCGGCGCAACCCCGGGCACGTCATCGCCGCCTACCAGCAGGACCGCTGGTCGAACGGCGGCGCGCACGGCGTCGCCGCGTCCTACAGCACCGACGGGAGGCACTTCACCAAGGTTCCGCTGCCGTTCAGCAAGTGCGCGCCCGGCGGCCTGGACTACGAGCGCGCCTCGGACGCCTGGGTCGACTTCGGCCCGGACGGCGTCGCCTACTCCAGCGGCCTGGACTTCGACGTCAGCAGCGCCCGCAACGGCGTCGGCGCCGCCACGTCCTACGACGGCGGCAGGACCTGGACGCACGTCACCCAGCTGATCGACGACACCGACGCGGCGTTCACCGACGACAAGAACTCGGTCACCGCCGACCCGCGCCACCCCGGCACGGCCTACCAGGTGTGGGACCGCATCGACCAGGTCGCGAGCGGGCCCGGCGCGCACTACGACGGGCCGTCCTACATCGCGATCACCCGCGACCACGGACGCACCTGGGGTCCCGCGCACGTGTTCGTCGACACCAGCGTCGTCCCGAACTCGCAGACCATCGGCAACGTCATCGTCGCCGACGCCCGCACCGACACCCTGTACGACTTCTTCGAGTGGCAGACCTACAGCGACACCACCGGGACCCGGCCGACCGACCTGCACTACGCGTTCGTCACGTCCCACGACCAGGGCCGGACGTGGAGCAAGCCGACGACGATCGCCTCCGACACGTCCGTGCCGGAGGTCCACCCGAACGCGCCGGACGACGCGAGCAAGGCGCTGCGCGCGGGCGCGAACCTGATCAGCGCCGCGATCGACCCGGTGACCGGCGAGCTGTACGCCGCGTTCGAGGGCTCGGCCTTCACCGGCGGCCGGTACGACGACGTCGAGCTCGTCCACTCCGCCGACCACGGCCGGACGTGGTCGGCGCCCGTCCAGATCAACCAGGCCCCGGCGGCGCCCGCGTTCACCCCGTCCATCGCGGTGAACGACCACGGCCAGGTCGCGGTCACCTACTACGACCTGCGCTACCTCCAGCCGGGCGACGCCACGACGCTGCCGACGGCCATGTGGATGGCGACCTACCCGCGCGGCGGGACGCGGCCGTCCGAGCGCCGGATCTCCCCGGTGTTCGACTGGCTGCTCGCGCCGTACGCCGGGTGGGGCCACTTCCTCGGCGACTACGAGGCCGTCGCGGTGAGCGGCGGCACGTCCTTCCGCCCTGTCCTGGTCGCGACCACCGGCGACGCGTCCGACGCGACGGACGTCTACAGCGGCGTCTTCGGGCCCGGCCCGGTCAACTCCGGCCCGCCGCTCGCCCACCCCGCGCCGCGCCTGGCCGTCCCCACCCACCTCAACGCCCACCCACGCCGCCACTGACGCCCGCCTCCCGCGCGCCCGCCCCGGTCACCGGCCGGGGCGGGCGCTTCGCGATCAAGGGCGGGTGTGAGCCGGGTCGCATGCCGGAGGGGACAGGGTTGGCTAAAATGGCCTGAGGTCCTCGTGAGGACGAGGCCGCGGCGGTGGGGCCCGCCGCCCCCGATCGCCCGTGACACGGGCCCGGGGCAACCGCGACGCCTGATCCGCCAACGGTCCCTGCCAGAGTGATCCGCCGTGCCCTGGTAGGAGGAACCGATGCCCGAGCCCCGTCTGCCCGTCGATCCCGATGTGGAGCTGCGCGTCCCCGAACAGCGACGTGAACTGGCCCACGCCCCCTGGGCGACGCTCGGCGCGATCTCGGCCGGCGGGGTGTGCGGGGCGCTCGCCCGCTACGGGCTCGCCACCGCCTTTCCCCACGATCCCGGCGCGTTCCCCTGGGCCACCTTCGGGACCAACGTCCTCGGCTGCCTGATCATCGGCGTGCTCATGGTGGTGATCACCGAGGGGCCGCGCCCGCACCCGCTGCTGCGGCCCTTCCTCGGCGTCGGCGTCCTCGGCGGCTTCACCACCTTCTCCACGGCGATGGTGGACGTCCAGCAGGCCGTCGGGCAGGGGGCGTCCCGCACGGCCCTGCTCTACCTCGCCGCGACCCTGGTGACGGCGCTCGCCGCCGTCTGGACCGGCGTCCGGCTGACCCGCGCGCTCACCCCGGCGCGGACGGACTCCAGGGCCGCCGCCCAGGAGGCCGCCAGGGTCGCCGCCGTGGCGTCCGAGGGGGACGCGCGATGACGCTGCTGCTCGTCGCGCTCGGCGCGGCCGTCGGCGCGCCCGTGCGCTACCTGACCGACCGCGCCGTCCAGGCCCGGCACGACTCGGTGTTCCCGTGGGGGACGTTCGCCGTGAACGTGTTCGGCTGCCTGCTCCTCGGGTTCCTCGCGGCCTATCCCGCGGGCGGGCTCATGGCGCTCGCCGGAACCGGATTCTGCGGCGCGCTGACCACCTACTCCACCTTCGGGTACGAGACCGTCCGGCTCGCCGAGACCGGCGCGCGCCCGTACGCGGTGCTGAACGTCGTCGCCTCGCTCGGCGCGGGGCTGGGCTCGGCGTGGGTCGGCATGGTCCTCGCCCAGGCCGTCTCCGGGACGTCCTGACCTGCCCTTGCCCAGGCCGTCTCCGGGATGTCCTGACCAGCCTTTTTGCCCAACCTGGGGCGGGTTTTGGGCTTCTCGCTGAGGGGTTGCGGCTACGGGTCCCATGACGGGCGGTGTGGGGAGGAGGCGGGTCGTGTCGGATTCGATGTACGGTCCCGCGCCCCGGCCGGACGACCCGGCGGCGTCCCGGCCGCGGCTGCGCCCGGGACGGCTGTGGGCCGGGGGCCTCGCGACGGCTGTCGTGGCCGCGCTCGTCGTCGTGGTCGGGGTGCTGCTCGTGCGCGGCGTCCTGGACATCCCGGTGCTCGCGCCCAGCGGGAGGGGCACCTACGGCGACTCGTCCACCACCAGTTACGCCGTCGTGGCCGCCGCCGCGGCGCTCCTCGCGACCGCGCTGCTGCACCTGCTGCTCGTGGCGGTGCCGAGGCCGGTCGCGTTCTTCGGCTGGATCGGCTCCCTGGCGACCGCCGCGGCCGTCCTGCTCCCGCTGACCATGAACAGTCTCGACGACTCGGCGCTCGCCACCGCCGGGATCAACCTCGTCACCGGCGTCAGCATCGTCAGCCTGCTGTGCGCGGTCGCGTCCGCGGCGGTGCAGCGTCCCCCCGACGTCCGGCCGCCGCCCCCGCCGGGGTACTACGGGTGACCGGGACGCGGCGGCGGTGGGCCGTCCTGGCGGTCCTGTCGGGGAGCCTGCTGATCATCGCGATGGACGCCACGATCCTGAACGTGGCGTTCCCGTCGCTGGTGGCGGACCTGCGGCCGTCCTCGGTCGAGCAGCTGTGGATCATCGACGCGTACGCGCTGGTGCTGTCCGGGCTGCTCATCACGGCGGGCGCGCTCGGCGACCGCTGGGGACGGCGCAGGCTGCTGCTCATCGGGTTCGTCCTGTTCGCGGTGGCCTCGCTGCTCGCGGTCGTCGCCACCGCGCCCTGGGGGGTGATCGCGGCGCGGGCGCTGCTCGGCGTCGGCGGCGCGGCGATCATGCCGTCCACGATCTCGATCCTGCGCGTGGTGTTCACCGACCCGCGCGAGCGCGCCGTCGCCTACAGCGTCTGGACGGCCGTGATCGGCGCGGGCATGGCCCTCGGCCCGCTCGTCGGCGGCCTGGTCGTGCAGGCGTCCGGCTGGAAGGCCGCGTTCCTGCTGAACATCCCGGTCGCCGCCCTGTGCATCGGGTTCGCGCTGTGGCTGGTGCCCGAGTCGTCCCATCCGCGCGAGGGGGGCTGGGACTGGTGGGGCGTCGTCCTGTCGGTCGTCGGGATGGTCGCGCTCGCCGGGGGCATCAAGCTGGTCGGCGGTCACGACGTC
Source organism: Actinomadura oligospora ATCC 43269 (assembly GCF_000518265.1). GTDB lineage: Bacteria > Actinomycetota > Actinomycetes > Streptosporangiales > Streptosporangiaceae > Spirillospora > Spirillospora oligospora. Next base: position 342,021 of record NZ_JADG01000003.1, read on the forward strand.
CCGTCCGGCCTGGTGCTGCTGGGTGTCGCGGCGGTCACGCTGACGGTGTTCGTCCGGCGCGAGCTGCGGATCGACAACCCGCTGCTGGCGGTGCGGATGTTCGGCGACCCGGTCTTCACCGTCTCGGCCGTCGCGATCTTCCTCGGCATGATGGGGCTGGGCGCGGTGCTGTTCCTGCTCACCCAGTGGTTCCAGTACGCGCGCGGCCTGGAGCCGTTCGAGGCCGGGCTGCGGCTGCTGCCCGCCCCGGCCACGCTGATCGTCGCGCCGCTGTTCACGCCCCGGCTGATGGAGCGGTTCGGCGTCCGGGTCGTCCTCGGCGCGGGCATGGTCCTCGCGGCCGTCGGGATGGCCGTCCCGTGGATCGCCGACCTCGCCGGACGGCTCGAGTACGTCGAGATCGCGGTCGCGCTGGTGTGCCTCGGCACGGGTTTCGGCATCGCGACGACCGCCGCGTCCGTGGCGCTGCTGTCGTCCTCGCCTCAGGAGGAGGCGGGCGGCGCGGCGGCCGTCGAGGAGATCTCCTACGAGCTGGGCAGCGCGATGGGCGTCGCCGCGATCGGCAGCCTCGCCGCCGTCCTGTACCGGGGGGACGTGCCGGACCTCGGCCTGAGCGAGGCCGAGATGGCGCGCGTCCGGGACTCGATCGGCGAGGCCGCCGTCATCGCGGCGCAGAACGGCGGCGGGCTCGGCGTGCGGATCATGGCCGTCGCGTCCGCCTCGTTCACCCATGCGCTCGGCGTCGCGTTCGCCGTCGCCGGGATCCTGCTCCTGCTGTCCGGATACATCGGGTACCGGGTGATCCCGTCCGACTTCCGGCCGACCGAGAACAGCCACTGACCCCGTCCGGAGGGACCACGAACGATGAAGGCCGCCAGCTACGACGCCTACGCGCCCGACAACTCGCGACTGCGGTTCGGGGACGTCCCCGATCCCCGCGTCGGACCGGGCCAGGTCCTGGTCGAGGTGCGCGCCGCCGGGGTCAACCCGGTGGACTGGAAGGTCATGGCGGGCGGCCTGGACCCGCTCGTGGAGGCGTGCTTCCCGGTCATCCCCGGCTGGGACCTCGCGGGCGTCGTGACTGGCGCGGGTCCCGACACCCCCGAGTTCGCCGACGGCGACGAGGTGATCGCCTACGCCCGCATGCCGATCGTCCGGCACGGCACGTTCGCCGAGTACGTCGCCGTCCCGGCCGAGTTCCTCGCCCGGCGCCCGGTCGCGCTCGACTGGGCCCAGTCCGCGGGCCTCCCGCTCGCCGGGCTCACCGCGCAGCGCATGCTGAACCGCCTGGAGGTCGGGCCCGGGGACGTCCTGCTGGTGTACGGGGCGGCCGGGGGCGTCGGGAGCATCGCCGTCCAGCTCGGCCGCGAGCGCGGCGCCCGCGTCATCGGCACCGCCTCGGCCCCCAACCACGACTTCGTCCGCGTCCTCGGCGGCGAGCCCGTCGCCCACGGGGACGGCCAGACCGAACGCGTCCAGGACCTGGCCCCGGGCGGGGTCACCGCGGTCGCCGACTGCGTCGGCGGCCAGCTCGACACCACCCTCGCCGTCCTCGCCTTCGGGGGCCGCCACGCCTCGATCGCCGACCCCGCCGTCGGCCGCCACGGCGGCTCGTCCGTCTGGACCCGTCCAGGCGGCGCGGCCCTCACCGAACTCGTGGGCCTCGCCGACCAGGGCGTCCTCACCGTCGAGGTCTCCCAGACCTTCCCCCTGGCCGAGGTCGCCGCCGCCTTCGACTCCAGCCGCACCGGCCACACCCGAGGCAAGATCGTCCTCATCCCCTGACCGTCCCACCCGTCGGCAAACCTCCGGACGGCCCGCGCACCGGCCTGCTTCACTACCCGGCATGAGCACCGTCGACGCGGTCGTCCTGACCATGAACGACCGTCCGGACGAGTTCGCCCAGGCCATGGCGTCGCTCCTGGCTCAGGAGGGGGTCACGCTGAACGTCGTGGTCGTCGGTAACGGCTGTGTCCCGGACGGCGTGCCCGACGGCGTCCGGACGGTCACGCTTCCCGAGAACGTCGGCATTCCCGAGGGGCGGAACGTGGGCGCGGACGCGCTCGGCCGCGGGGAGTTCGTGCTGTTCTTCGACAACGACGCCGTCCTGCCCCGCCGGGACGACGTCGCGCGGCTGGTCGCGGAGCTCGAGCGGCACCCCGGGACGGCCTACGTGCAGCCACGCTTCGCCGACCCCGTGACGGGGGTGACGCTGGCGAGGTGGGTCCCTCGGCCTCGCGGAGCGGGCCCGCGGCGCGGGGGAGCGGTCGCGACGATGTCGGAGGGCATCGTGCTGGTAGGCCGAGCCGACTTCGAACGCGCGGGCGGGTGGCCGGGCCACTACTTCCTGTTCCACGAGGGGCTGGATCTGGCCTGGCGGCTCTGGGACCTGGGGCGGACGGGCCGCTACGCGCCGCACGTCGTCGTCCACCACCCGGCCACCGATCCGGCGCGCCACGCGGGGTTCCACCGGCTCAGCGCGCGGAACCGGGTCTGGGCCGCCTACCGCAACCTGCCGATGCCCCTGACCTCGGTCTATGTCGGGCTGTGGGCGGTTCTGACCCTCGCGCGGGTGCGGTCGCGGGCGGCGCTCGGCGCCACCCTGCGCGGCTTTCGGGAGGGACTGGCCACGCGTCACGAGCAGGTGCGGAAACCGATCTCCTGGCGGACCGTCGGGCGGCTCACGCGCGTGGGAAGGCCGCCGGTGATCTGAGGGCATGGCCGGATGTGACAGGAGGGCGTCATGGCGGACATGGGGGTGGGGCTTCAGAATGGGGGCATGGCCGCTTCGCACCGTGTCGTCATCGCTGTGTTCCCGGACGTCGATCTGCTCGACGTCACCGGGCCCGCCGAGGTGTTCGCGCTGGCCAACCGGGAGATGCCCGAGGGGCGCAGGCCCTACGAGGTTCTGCTGGCGGGGGAGGACGCGGGGCTGGTGCGGACGAGCGCCGGGGTGCGGGTCGCGACCGACCTGACCTTCGCGGACGTCGGGGACCGGGTGGACACCCTCGTCGTGCCCGGGGCGGTGGACGGCGAGGGGGCGCCGGTCGTCGACCCGGGGCTGGTCGGCTGGATCGCGGACACGGCGCGGCACGCGGGACGGGTCGCCTCGGTGTGCGTCGGGGCGCACCTGCTCGCGGCGGCCGGGCTGCTCAGCGGCCGGACGGCCACCACGCACTGGGCCACCGCGGGCCGGCTCGCCTCCGACCACCCCGACGTCATCGTGGACCCGGACCCGATCTACGTCCGGTCCGGGGACGTCTGGACGGGCGCGGGCATCAGCGCCTGCATGGACCTGTCGCTCGCGCTCGTCGCCGAGGACCACGGGGAGCGGGTCGCGCTGGACGTCGCGCGGCAGCTCGTCATGTACCTCAAGCGGCAGGGCGGCCAGAGCCAGTTCAGTGTTCCGCTGTGGCAGGCCCCGGCCGAGCGCCGGGACATCGACGAGCTGCGCGCGTGGATCACGGCGAACCTGACCGGCGACCTGTCGGCGGCGGCGCTGGCCGGGCGGATGTGCCTGAGCGAGCGGCACTTCAGCCGGGTGTTCCGCAAGGAGACCGGCGCGACGCCCGCCGCGTTCGTCGAGGCCGCGCGCGTGGAGGCGGCGCGGCGGCTGCTGGAGGGCACCGACGAGCCGCTCGACCGCGTGGCCGTGGCGTCCGGGCTCGGCTCGGCGGAGACGCTGCACCGGGCCTTCCGGCGCCGCCTCGGCACGACCCCGGCGGCCTACCGGCGGCGGTTCCGCACCGCCGCCTGACCTTGTTGTTCGTCCCCGTCCCGACGTGGACGGGTGATTCACCCTGCCCGGAAACAAGGAGGAATGATGACCGTTTCGACGACCCTGCGCGACGTGATCGGCCTGGACGGCGCGCTGCCCGCGCTGTCGGCGAGCACCCTGATCATGATCGACTTCCAGAACACCTACACCACCGGCGTGATGGCGCTGCCCGGGGCCGACGCCGCGCTGGACGCGGGGGCGCGGCTGCTGGCCGCCGCCCGCGCCGCCGGGACCCCGGTCGTGCACGTCGTGAACGACGGCGGCGAGGGCACCCCGTACGACATCCGCGCCGAGATCGGGCGGATCGAGTCCCGCGTCGCGCCGCGGGACGGCGAGCCGGTCGTGGTGAAGGGCTTCCCGAACGCGTTCCACGAGACCGGGCTGGAGGCCGTGCTGCGCGGTCTCGGCGCCGGGCCGGACCTGGTGCTCGCGGGCTTCATGACCCACATGTGCGTGCAGTTCACCGCGCAGGGAGCGTTCAACCTCGGCTTCAGCCCGGTCGTGGTGGCCGAGGCGTGCGCGACGCGTCCGCTCACCGGGCCGGACGGGGCGGCGGTTCCGGCGGACGTCCTGCACGCCGCCGCGCTGACCACGATCGGCGACCTGTTCGGGCGGATCGCCGTCCGGGCGGCCGACCTGCGCGGCTGACCAGGCCGCTGGCGGAGTGATGGAGGCGGGCTGGAGGATCGCTGGCGCGGTCCCCGGCCCGCGTCGAATCTCAGGCCGATAACGGTCATGCAGAATATCGTTCGTAAACGGATCTGGAGTTGACATTCAGGGCTGTACGTACTTTGTTTATCCGCCACACCGGACGCGAATCGGGCATCCGGCGCGAGGTCACGCCGGGTGACGGCACAGGGCGTCGGGGTCTGATCACGAGTAAAGTTCGATCTTACTCGTGATGGTCGCGCAACCGGTGATCATGCTGGCCTGATGACCCGTCCGCCGGACCGGCCGCCGTCTTTGCCCACTGTTGACAAGTAGGCGGAATTCTTCTGACGGCCACTCACCGTGACCTTAGGATAGGTAACCCTAAGGTCACGAAACGCGCACGGTCAATGACTCCCTGACATTCCGATCAAGCCTTGTTAGCCATGTCGGCTGATGGCAGAATGCGGAAACATTCGCAACTGCAGGGTGGCGGAAGGGAGCCGTCCATGCATTTTTTCCTCCTGGGCAGCCTGAAGGTGGAGTCATCCGGGAGAAGAATTTCCATTACCGCGCCGAAGCAGCGTGCGGTGCTGGCGGCGCTGCTGCTGAACGCGAACAACGAGGTGCAGATCGACTCTCTGATCAGGTACGTGTGGGACGCCAGGCCGCCGGCCACCGCGCAGACGACCCTGCAGTCCTACATCTACCGGCTCCGCCAGCTGCTCCGGGCCGTCCCCGGGGTGGAACTCGGCACCGCCACCGACAGCTACCTGCTCAGTGTCGACGAGGTCGACACCGATCTGTGGTACTTCCGGCGGCGGGCGGAGGCCGCCCGGGAGGCGGTGGCGCTCGGCGAGCCGGAGGAGGCGGTGCCCCGGTTCCGGGAGGCGCTCGGGGCCTGGCGCGGCGGCGCGCTCGCCGGAATTCCCGGCGCCGCCATTCAGCAGGAGGCCCGAATTCTCGAGGGTGAGCGCATCGCCGTCTACGAGGAGCTGTTCGGCACCGAAATGCGGCTCGGCCGGCACCGCCAGATCGTGCCGGAACTGCACAAGGTGGTCTCGGTCTACCAGGTCCACGAGGCGTTCCGGGCGCAGTTGATGCTCGCGCTCTACGCCTCCGGACGCCAGGCCGAGGCGCTCCAGCACTACGCCGTCATGCGCCGCCGGCTGTCCGAGCATTTCGGCATCGAACCCGGGCAGGAGTTGCAGGAGCTGCACCGGTCCATTCTCAACCGCGTTCCCGCGATGGAACTCAGCCGCCGTACCAAGGAGTCGATCCTCGGCTGACCGCCGCGCACGGCGGATTGAAACATCAATCAAACTCACCACGCCCCCGTCCCTACCACGTCGCTCCAGAAAGGTCCCCCCGCCCCATGGCATCGGTATTGGCCGCCTGAGCGCCCCCTCGGCGCCCGCCTCCCCGAGCACCCGCCCGGGAGGCGGGCGCCGTCGGCTTTTCCCGGCCATTTCCCCGGCGGCGGCCGAAAGGGGCCCGCTGGAGTGCGGTTAGCGCCGCGCTGGCGGACGAATGGCGCGGCTTGTCCGGGCCAACGGGCCATGTGACCATGACCAGCGGAACGGACGGGGTCGTTTTCCCCGGGGATTTCAGGGGCGCCCACCCGTCCGGCCGCTCGCGAAGGGGAGCGGCGTTCGAGCCAGCGATCCCGCTGACGAGAAGAGCGTTCGCCGAGGCAGCGCAGAGCACGGCGCGAATGTGCGGATGTCGTATGTCGAAAAACCGGAGAGGACGTGATGCGGCATGGACCGGCTGGTGATGGAACCCGAGGAGCTGCGCGAGGTGGACCGGCTCCTGGACGGGGTGGAGGCCGAGTTCGACGGCCTCGACTCCGACGACGCGCTGCACCGGGCCACGGTGCTGGCGCACCGGCTGCCGGCCCGGGTCCGGCGGGCGCTCAACGAGTTCCGGCTGGAACGGCTGTCCGGGGTCCTGATCATCTCGGGCCACCAGGTCGACCAGGACCGCGTCGGCCCGACGCCGCGGCACTGGCGGGACCGGACCGGGCACTCGTCCGCGCACCGCGAGGAGCTGCTCCTGGTGCTGTACGGCTCGCTGCTCGGCGACCCGTTCGCCTGGACGACCCAGCAGGACGGGCGGCTCATCCACGACGTCATCCCGATCAAGGGACACGAGAACGAGCAGCTCGGGTCGAGCAGCGAGGCGCTGCTGACCTGGCACACCGAGGACGCCTTCCACCCGCTGCGCAGCGACTTCATCGGCTTCGCGTGCCTGCGCAACCCCTACGGCGCGGCCACGACCATCGGGCACGTGGACGACCTGGAGCTGCCCGGCGAGGTGCGGGAGGTGCTCACCGGGGCGCGGTTCGGCATCCGCCCGGACGAGTCGCACCTGCCCAAGAACAACTCCGCCCCGGCCGAGGAGGCGTTCGAGGCGATCGAGCGGCTGGACCGCGCGCCGGACCCCGTCCCGGTGCTGTTCGGCCACCCCGAGCGCCCCTACATCCGCGCCGACCCGTACTTCATGAGCGTGGACGCGGCCGACCGCGAGGCGCGCGCCGCGCTGGACGCGCTGACCGAGCGCATGGACGCCAGGATGGTCGACATGCGCCTGGAGGCGGGCGACTTCTGCTTCCTGGACAACTACCGGGTCGTGCACGGCCGCAAGCCGTTCCAGGCGCGGCACGACGGCACCGACCGCTGGCTGAAGCGCATCAACCTCACCAAGGACCTGCGCAAGTCGCGGGCCGAGCGGGCCGCCCGCGACGTCCGCGCGATCGGCTGACCCGAGCCCGGCCCGAGGGGCGGCGTGCCCGGCGCGCCGCCCCTCCGGCATGCCTGCGCCGCCCCCGCGGCATGCCCGCACACCTTGCCGACCGCACGCCCGCCCGACACCCGTCCGCGCCGCGCGCCTCCCTTCCCCGGCCGGGTCATTCACCGCCCGGAATTGCCGCCCTCCGGTGCGCCGATGGAGCCTCGATGGAGCCGATATGGCGTCTGTGTAGTGGCTCTTGTCCGGCTTACCGGGGCCGTGTGAGCATGACGCCGGACGGAATGAACGGCCACGGCTCTCGATGGAGAACTCTCATGGCAGAAAGTCCGCGATTTCTTCGGTCGAACGTCATCATCGAGCCGTTGGTGGACGGTTTCTACGCGTGGGCCCACACGGTCGCGCCCGTCCAGGCGGCGATGAATCTCGCGTTCCTTCAGCTGCCCTTGCTGGAATCGTATTTGCAGGCGCCGCAGGTGCATGTCGCGGCGAGCACGAATCCGGCGCTGCGCGGCGGCTACTTCGTGCACGTCCCGGAGGAGCGCAGCGGTGAGATCCGCGACCTGGTCGCCGCCATCAAGCGGGACCGCGCGGACATGCTGCGGTTCGCCGAGGCGATCTCGCAGGCCGAGGAGCTGGTGCGGCAGGAGGCGACCGGGTTCGACCTGACGCCGCTGTACCCCAAGCTGCCGACCGAGCTGAACGGCCTGGTGGAGCTCGCCTACGACACCGAGAACCAGGCGGGCCTGCGGTTCATGGAGCCGCTGGTCTACAAGAGCTCCGCCTACACCGAGGCGCGGCAGTCGGTGCAGCTGTCCATCGAGCCCGGCTACGAGCGGCCCTTCATCCTGAGCACGCCCCGCCTGGCCTCCCCGGACGTCCTGGACCTGCCGATCCCGTTCCGGCATCCCGGCCTGGAGGAGCTGTTCAAGACCCGGCTCCACCCGGCCACGGCCGGACACCTGCGCGAGGCCCTCGAACTGGACGACGCGCAGGCCGCCTGGATGGAGGAGCGGCTGCTGACCGACGAGTGCGGCCTGCGCCCGGACCGGCACATCGACGCCGGCGGCCGGATCCGCTACTACGGCCACGCCTGCCTCGTCCTGCAGACCCCGGACGCGGCGATCGTCACCGACCCGTTCATCAGCGCCGACAGCAACGCCACCGACCGCTACACCCTGGACGACCTGCCCGACTTCATCGACCTCGTGCTGATCACGCACGGCCACCAGGACCACATCGTCCTGGAGACGCTGCTCCAGCTGCGCGGACGCGTCGGCGCGGTGGTCGTGCCGAGGTCGTCCCGGGGCAACGTGTGCGACCCGTCCCTCGGGCTCTACCTCCAGCACATCGGCCTGCCGGTCGTCGAGGTGGACGACTTCGACGAGGTGCCGTTCCCCGGCGGCAAGGTCACCGCGACGCCGTTCCTCGGCGAGCACGCCGACCTCGACATCCGCTCGAAGTCGACCTTCTGGGTCGAACTCGGCGGCAAGAACATCTTCGTCGGCGCGGACTCGTCCGGCATCGACCCGGTCCTGTACCGGTACGTGCGGGACCACCTGGGCAAGGCGGACATCGCGTTCCTCGGGATGGAGTGCGACGGCGCGCCGCTCACCTGGCTGTACCAGGCGCTCCTGACCCGGCCGGTGACCAAGAAGATGAGCGACTCGCGCAAGCTGTCCGGCTCCAACGCCGCGCAGGCGGCGGCGATCGTGACCGAGCTCGGCGCGGACGAGGCATACATCTACGCGATGGGCGAGGAGGACTGGCTCGGCCACGTGATGGCCACCAGTTACAACGACGAGTCCTTCCAGCTGAAGCAGGTGGCCGAGTTCCTGGCCTGGTGCGAGGAGAACGGCGTCGGCGCCGGGCACCTGCTGCGGCAGCGCGAGTGGCGCTGGTAGCCGCCCGCCGGCGTCGGCGCCCCCTGGAACACAGCATTGCCAGAACAGAGCATGGAGGTACGGACGTGCGCACGGTGAGCTTCGACTTCGAGTCGCCCGAGGCCCGGTTCAAGGTGCTGATCAACGCCGAGGAGCAGTACTCGCTGTGGCCGGGCGACCTGCCCGTCCCCGGCGGCTGGACGGAGACGGGCGTGCACGCCTCCAAGGAGGAGTGCGACGAGTACCTGCGGCGGACGTGGACGGACATGCGCCCGAAGAGCCTGCGCGTCGCGCTCGACGGCGAATGACGTAGCCGCCGCCATGCCGCACGTGTTCACCAACGGGATCCGGCTCGCCTTCGAACGCCACGGGCGGGGCGAGCGGGTGCTGCTCGTCATGGGCTCGGGCGCGGCGGGCCGGGTCTGGACGCTGCACCAGACCCCGGCGCTGACCGCGGCCGGGTACCAGGCGGTCACCTTCGACAACCGGGGCGTCCCGCCGTCGGACGTCCCGCCGGGCCGCTACTCCCTGGACGACATGGTCGCCGACACCCGGGGCCTGATCGAGGCGATCGGGGCCGCGCCCTGCCGCCTGGTCGGGGTGTCGATGGGCGCGCTGGTCGTCCAGGAGCTGGCGATCCGGCACCCGGAGCTGGTGCGCTGCGGCGTGCTGATCGCGACCAAGGCGCGGTCCGACCCGGCGCGGGCCGCGCACCAGAAGGCCTACCAGGCGCTCGCCGAGAGCGGCGTGACGCTGCCCCGCGACTTCGAGGCGGCCGTCCTGGCGTTCGAGATGCTGTCCCCGGCGACGCTCGACGACGAGGAGTCGTCGGCGCTGTGGCTGGAGACGATCCGGCAGGCGGCGGGCGGCGTGGACCACGCGGCCGGGCAGAACTGGGTCGACCTCGACGGCGACCGCCGCGAGGCGCTGCGCGGGGTGACCGCGCCCTGCCGGGTGATCTCCTTCTCCGACGACCTGGTCACCCCGCCGCACCTGGGCGCGGAGGTCGCCGAGGCGATCCCGGACTGCGACGTCATCGAGGTCGGATCCGCCGGGCACTTCGGCTACCTGGAACGTCCGGACGAGGTGAACTCCGCGATCCTGGAGTTCCTGTCCAAGCAGGAGGCGGGCTCATGAGCGCGGGACGCGTCCCGGCCGCGCCGCTGGAGGACTGGCTGCGCGACTACTACTTCACCGCCGAGATCGACATCAGTTCCAGCGGCGTGAACTCCTACTCGATGGCCGAGCTGCGCGCGATGACCGGGCTCGACCACGCCGAGATCGACGCGCTGGTGTTCGACGACGGGTACTCGCTGGGCGCGCCCGCCGTCCGCGAGGTGATCGCGCGGCGCTGGGGCGACGGCGACCCGGGCCGGGTGATGACGACCAGCGGGTCCAGCGAGGCGATCACGCTGGTGCTGGACGCGCTGGTGCGGCCGGGGGACGAGGTCGTCGTCGTCCGTCCGGGCTACCACTCGCTGGTCGAGTACGCCGCCGCGCTCGGCGCCGAGACCCGCGCCTGGCGGCTGCACCCGGACCGCGCCTGGCGGCCGTCCCTGGACGAGCTGGACGCGCTCGTCACCGACCGGACACGCGCGATCATCGTGAACTTCCCGCAGAACCCGACCGGCGCGTCCATCACGGCCGCCGAGCTGCGCCGGCTCGTCGGCATCGCCGAACGCGTCGGGGCGTACCTGCTGTGGGACGCGGCGTTCGCCGACCTCGCGCACGAGGGGGAGCCGCTGCCCGACGCGTCCGTCCTGTACGAGCGTGGGATCGGGTTCGGCACGTTCTCCAAGGCGTTCGGGCTGCCGGGCCTGCGGTTCGGCTGGTGCCTCGCCCCGCCGGACGTGCTCGCCGACTGCGTCCGGATCCGCGACTACACGACGCTGCACCTCGCGCCTCTGGTCGAGCTGCTGGCACTGCGCGTCCTGGAGAACGCCGACGCGTTCCTGGAGCCGCGGCTGAAGCAGGCCCGGCTCAACCGGCGGATCGTCCTGGACTGGGCCGCCGCGCATCCGGACCTGGTCACGCTCGCGCCCACGATGGGCGGCGTCGCGGCGTTCCCCCGGCTGAACCCCCTGGACGACACCCGCGCGTTCTGCGACGACCTGTTCACCCGGCACGGCGTCCTGGTGATCCCGGGCGAATGCTTCGGCGCGCCGGAGCACATCCGCCTCGGCTACGGCGGGCCGACCGACCTGCTCACCCGCGGCCTGGACAGGCTGACCACCGCGCTCTCCCAGTGGCGTGACTGACGCGGGCGGGCGCGCCGCCCCGATCGCCGCGGACCACCAGACGAAGACCGCAACCGAAGGAGCCCGGAGATGGTGAGCGTCAGCCTCGCGTACTTCGCGGCGGGAGGCCCGGCGGATCCGTCCGCCGGGCCCTACGCCGTGCTGCTCGGCACCGCCCGACTCGCCGACGAGGCCGGGCTGGAGGCGGTGTGGCTGCCGGAACGGCACTTCGGCGACTTCGGCTCGCCGTTCCCGAACCCGGCGGTGCCCGCGGCGGCCGTCGCCGCGACCACCCGGCACGTCGGGATCCGCGCGGGCAGCGTCGTCCTGCCGCTGCACCACCCGGCCCGCGTCGCCGAGGAGTGGGCGGTCGTGGACCGGCTGTCCGGCGGACGCGCCGGGGTCTCGTTCGCGTCCGGCTGGCACGGCGCGGACTTCGTCCTGTCCCGCTTCGACGCGGACGAGCGGCGGCGCGTCATGCGGGACGGCATCGACGCCGTCCGGGCGCTGTGGCGCGGCGACCCGTGGACGTTCGAGGACGCCTCGGGCCGTCCGGTCGAGGTCCGCACGCAGCCGCGCCCGGCCCAGCCCGAGCTGCCGATGTGGATCACCTCGGGCGGCTCGGTCGGGACGTTCGAGCTGGCCGGGACGCTCCGCGCGGGCCTGCTCACGCACCTGGTCGGGCAGACGCCCGGGGAGCTGCGCGAGAAGATCGCCGCGTACCGCAAGACGCGGAGCGAGCACGGCGACGGCCGCGGCCACGTGACGCTCATGCTGCACACGCACGTCCACGACGGGTCCCGCGCGGCCGCGGACCGGGCCGAACGCGAACTCGCCCGCTACCTGACCAGCTCGATGCGGCTCGACGTGTCCAACGTCGCGGCGGCGTCCGACGCGGCGGCGGTCGGCGGGCTCGGCGACGCCGACCGGGGCGCGATCGCCGCCGCGGGGGCGGCCCGTTACGTGCGCGGCGGCCTGGTGTGCGCGGCCGGGGACGTCCAGGAGCGGCTGGCGGAGGTCGCGTCCTGGGACGTGGACGAGGTCGCCTGCCTGATCGACTTCGGCTTCGACCACGGCGCGATCCTCGCCGGGGTCGACGCCCTGCTGAGCGTGCTCGCCTGAACCTCGAGGCCCGATGCCTGCCTGACGCCTGACGCCTGACGCCTGACTCCGACGCCTGACCCAGCGGGAGGGTCCCCGATGCTTTCCGAGTCCCAGCGGGAACTGCTGGAGCGTCGCCTGCGCGGGCAGGCCCCGCCCTCGCGCGCGCCCGCCCGGCGCCCGGACGGCCCGGTGCCGCCGTCGTTCGCGCAGCGCCGGTTGTGGTTCCTGGACCAGTTGGAACCCGGGTCGGTCGAGTACAACGTGCCGCTCGCGGTGCGGCTGTCCGGCGACCTGGACGAGCCCGCCCTGCGTGCCGCGCTCGACGCGCTGGTCGAGCGGCACGAGGCCCTGCGCACCCGCCTGGTCGAGGTCGACGGCGTCGCCCGCCAGCTGATCGACCCGCCCGGCCCGTTCGCCCTGGAACGCGCCGACCTGACCGGACGTCCGGACGCGCTCGCCGAGGCCGAGCGGATCGTCCGCGCGGACGCGACCGCGCCGTTCGACCTCGCGGCCGGGCCGCTGATCCGGGGGACGCTGGTCGTCCTCGGACCGGACGACCACGTGCTCAGCATGTGCCTGCACCACGTGGTCTGCGACGAGTGGTCGCTCGGCGTCCTGAACCGGGAGCTGGGCGTCCTGTACGAGGCGTACCGGCGCGGCGGGCCGTCGCCGCTCGAGCCGCTGCCCGCGCAGTACGCCGACTTCGCGTTCTGGCAGCGCGACTGGCTGGAGAGCGGGACGGCGGCGGCCGAGCTGGCGTACTGGCGGGACCGGCTGGCCGGGGCGCCGGTGCTGGAACTGCCCGCCGACCGGCCGCGTCCGCCCGTCCGGTCGGCGGCGGGCGGGGTCGTGCCGTTCACCGTCCCGGACGCGACCGCCGCCGCGCTGCGGGAGGTCGCGCGGCGGACGAACACCACGCCGTTCATCACCCTGTTCACGGCGTTCGCGGTCCTGCTCGGCCGGTACGCGGGCCAGGACGACGTGGTCGTCGGCACCCCGGTCGCCAACCGGGGCCGCGCCGAGACCGAGGGCCTGATCGGGCTGTTCCTCAACACGCTCGTCCTGCGCGCCGACCTGTCCGGCGACCCGACGTTCGCCGAGCTCGCCGCGCGCGTCCGCCGGGTCGCGCTGGACGCCTACGACCACCAGGACGTCCCGTTCGAGCAGGTCGTGGATGCGCTGCTGCCCGAACGCGACCGCTCCCGGACGCCGCTGTTCCAGGTCCTGTTCGACTTCGGCGCGGAGGGCGGCGGCGGGGACGGGGACATCGCGTTCGGCGGCCTGACCGCCGCCGGGTTCGGCGTCGAGCAGACCACGGTCAAGTTCGACCTCACGCTCGGCCTCGCCGAGACCGGCGGCGGCTGGCTGGAAGGGGCCTTCGAGTACAGCGCGGACCTGTACGACCGGACGACCGTCGAGCGGATGACCGGCCACCTGCTGCGCCTGCTCGACGCGGTCGCCGCGGGCCCGGATCGTCCGCTCTCGCGCCTGTCGATCCTCGCGCCGGACGAGCGGCACGCGCTCGTCGACGGCTGGAACGACACGGCGATGCCGATGCCGTCCGAGCGCGGCGTTCACGAGGTCGTGGCGGCACGCGCCGCGAGCGTCCCCGAGGCCGTCGCGGTCATCCACGGCGAACAGTCGCTTACCTATGCTGAGCTGGACGAACGCGCCACCCGCCTCGCCGCGCACCTGCGCGGATCGGGTGTGACGCGGGAGACCGTCGTGGGCGTCTGCCTGGACCGGGGCCTCGACCTGGTCGTCACCCTGCTGGCCGTCTGGAAGGCGGGCGGCGCGTTCCTCCCGCTCGATCCCGAGTATCCGCACGACCGGCTCGTCTCGATGCTCGCCGACAGCGGCGCCTCCGTGTTGGTCGGGCATCGGCGCGTGGCCGGTCACCTGGAGGCGGGGACGCGGGTGTGGTTGGACGACGCGTCCACCGCGCGGCGGATCGACGCCGGGCCCGCCGACGCCGAGTTCCCCGCGACCGAGCCCGCCCAGGCCGCGTACGTCATTTACACCTCGGGTTCGACGGGCCGTCCGAAGGGCGTCGTCGTCGCGCACCGGAACCTGGTGAACTTCCTGGCCACGATGGCCGACAGACCGGGCCTGAGCAGCCAGGACACGCTGCTGGCCGTCACCACGCTCGGCTTCGACATCGCCGGGCTGGAGCTGTTCCTGCCGCTCTGGACGGGCGGACGCGTGGCCATCGCCGACCGGGACACCGTCCGCTCGCCCGCCGCGCTCGCCGCGGAGATCGAGCGGACGTCCGCGACCGTCATGCAGGCGACCCCGGCCACGTGGCGGATGCTCGTGGACGACGGCTGGCCCGGCTCGTCCGGGCTGCGCGCGCTGTGCGGCGGAGAGGCGCTGCCGCCCGACCTCGCCGCGTCGCTCGCGTCCCGGACGGCGGGCCTATGGAACGTGTACGGCCCGACCGAGACCACGATCTGGTCGGCCCGCGCCGAGATCGCGCCCGGCGGCGACGCCACCCCCGGCGAGCCTCTCGACGTCACCCCCGGCAAGCCGCTCGACGTCACCCTCGGCGAGCCGCTCGGCAACACCCGCCTGTACGTCCTGGACGAGCGGCTCGAACCCGTCCCGGTCGGCGTCGCGGGCGAGCTGTTCATCGGCGGCGAAGGCGTGGCGCGCGGCTACCACGCCCGTCCGGACCTCACCGCCGGGCGCTTCGTCGCCGACCCGTTCGCGGACGGGGACGGCTCCCGCCTCTACCGCACCGGCGACCGCGTCCGGCGGCGTCCGGACGGCGGGCTCGACTACCTCGGACGCGCCGACCACCAGGTGAAGGTGCGCGGCTTCCGGATCGAGCCCGGCGAGGTCGAGGCGGCGCTGCGCGCGCACCCGGCCGTCGGCGCGGCCGTCGTCGTCGCGCACGGCGCGGACCAGGACCGGCGGCTCGTCGCCCATGTCGTCCCGGCCGACCCCGAGGGCGGCCTGCCCGGCCCCGCCGAGCTGCGCGAACACCTGCGCGGGACGCTGCCCGAGTACATGGTGCCCGCCGCGTTCGTGGAGCTGGCGGAGCTCCCGCGCACGCCGAACGGCAAACTCGACCGGTCCGCGCTGCCGGGCCCTGGGTCCGGATCCGGCCCCGGCGCGTCCGGGTCCTTCCGGCCGCCGCGCACGCCGACCGAGGAGGTCATCGCCGGGATCTGGGCGGACGTGCTCGGCGCGGAACGGGTCGGCGTCGCCGACGACTTCTTCGCGCTCGGCGGGCACTCGCTCGTCGCGATCCAGGTGATCTCGCGGCTGCGCCGGGCGTTCGACCGGGAGCTGCCGCTCGCCGCGCTGTTCGACCACCCGACCGTCGGCGCGCTCGCCGCGCTGGTCGACGCCGCCGCCCCCGGCGCGCCCGCTCCGCCGATCGTCCCGGTCGGCCGGGACCGTCCGCTGCCGCCGTCGTTCGCGCAGCAGAGGCTCTGGTTCCTGGACCGGCTCGAGCCGGGATCGGCCGAGTACAACATCCCGATCGCGCTGCGGCTGCGCGGCCCCCTCGACGTGGGCGCCCTCCGCGCCGCCCTGGACGCCATCGTCGAGCGGCACGAGGTGCTCCGCACGCGGCTGGTCGCCGTCGACGGGCAGGCGTTCCAGGTCGTCGACCCGCCGGCCGGGTTCGCGCTGGCCTCGGCGGACCTGTCTGGCGAGCCGGATCCGGCCGGGCGCGCCCGCGAGCTGGCCGCCGCCGAGGCCGCCACGCCGGTCGACCTGGAGCGCGGTCCGCTCGTCCGGGGCAGGCTGCTCCGGCTCGGCGACGACGACCACGCGCTGCTCCTGGTGCTCCACCACGTCGTGTCGGACGACTGGTCGGCGGACGTGTTCTCGCGTGAGCTGGCCGTCCTGTACGCGGCGTTCCGGGACGGCGAACCGTCGCCGCTGCCGCCGCTCCCGGTGCAGTACGCCGACTTCGCCGTGTGGCAGCGGCGCTGGCTGAGCAGCGAGGTCCTGGAGGACCAGATCGGCTACTGGCGGGACCGGCTGGCCGGGGCGCCCGTCCTGGACGTGCCGACCGACCGTCCGCGCCCGGCCGTGCGGTCCGCCGCGGGCGGCCAGGTCGGGCTGGACCTCCCGGACGAGGTCGCCGCGGGTCTGCGGGGCGTGGCCCGCGACGCCGGGGCCACGATGTTCATGCTGCTCCTGGGCGGGCTGGCGGCGCTCCTCGGCCGGTACGCGGGCGAGGACGACGTCGTCCTCGGCACCCCGGTCGCGAACCGGAACCGGGCCGAGACCGAGGACCTCGTCGGGTTCTTCTCCAACACCCTCGCGCTGCGGGTGGACCTGTCCGGCGACCCGACGTTCGCCGAGGTCCTCGCGCGCGTGCGGCGGGACGCCCTGGCCGCCTACGCGCACGAGGACCTGCCGTTCGAGCAGCTGGTGGACGCGCTCGCCCCGCGCCGGGACCGGTCCCGGCAGCCGCTGTTCCAAGTGATGATCACGCACGGCCGGGGCACGGTCAGCGACCTGGCCTTCGCCGGGCTGGACGCCGAGGGCCTGGACCTGCCCGTCGCGTCCGCGAAGTTCGACCTGACCTTCGCCTTCACCGAGAACGACGCCGGGCTGCGGCTCGACCTCGGCTACGCCGCCGACCTGTTCGACCAGGCCACCGCCGAGCGGATGGCCCGCCACCTGGCCGGGCTGCTGGCCGAGGTCGCCGGACGCCCGGACCGGCGGCTGTCGGCGCTGCCGCTGCTCGACGCGGACGAGCACCGGCGGATCGTCCGCGACTGGAACGACACCGGCGCGCCGGAACCGGCCGAGAGCGTCCCGGAGCTGCTCGCCGTCCACCGCTCCACCGCGCCCGCCGTCACCTGCGGCGACGAGACCCTGAGCTACGCCGAGCTGCTGGACGGCGCGGACCGCCTCGCCCGCCGCCTCCGCGCCGCCGGGGTCGGCCCGGACACCGTCGTCGCCCTCCACCTCGAACGCGGCACGGGCATGGTCACCGCGATGCTCGCCGTGCTCGCGGCGGGCGGCGCGTACCTGCCGCTCGACCCCGCCTACCCGGCGGAACGCCTCGCGTTCATGATCGAGGACAGCCGCGCGGGGCTCCTCCTCGGCGCGGCCGTGCCGGGCGTCACCGGCGTCCGCCGCCTCGACCCGGACGGTCCCGCCGACACCCCGCCCGCCGAACCGCCACCCGCCGAGTGGGGCGTCCGGCATCCGGAGCAGGCCGCGTACATCATCTACACGTCGGGGTCGACGGGTCGTCCGAAGGGCGTGACGGTCTCGCGCCGCTCGATGGCGAACATGGTCGTGTCGCAGCGCGCCGACCTCGGCATCACCGCGGACGACGTGTGCCTGCAGATGGCGTCGTTCAGCTTCGACGTCGCCGAGAGCGAGGTCTTCGCGTCGCTGGCGGCCGGGGCGCACCTGGTCATCGCGGACGGCCCGACCCGCCGGTCCGCGCCCGACCTGCAACGGCTGATGCGGGACCGGGCGATCACGGTCGCGCAGATGCTGCCCACCGCCATGCGGGGCCTGGACCCGGACGACCTGCCGGACCTCCGCCTCATCGTCTCCGGCGGTGAGCCCTGCTCGTCGGAGATGGCCCGCGCCTGGGCGCGCGGACGCCGCTTCATCAACGCCTACGGCCCGACCGAGGCGACGGTGTACGCGGTCCTCGACACCGACCCCGACCTGACCGGACGGCTCCCGATCGGCCGCCCGGTCGCCAACGCCCGCGCGTACGCGCTCGACCGGAACCTCAACCCGGTCCCGGTCGGCGTGCCCGGTGAGCTGTTCCTCGGCGGCGCGGGAGTCGCGCGCGGGTACGCCCACCGGCCCGACCTCACCGCCGAGCGCTTCGTCCCCGACCCGTTCGACGCGTCCGGCGGACGGCTCTACCGCACCGGTGACCTGGTCGTCCTGCGTCCGGACGGACGGCTGGTGTACCTCGGACGCGTCGACCGGCAGGTCAAGATCCGCGGGTTCCGGGTCGAGCCGGGCGAGATCGAACGGGCCCTGGCCGCGCATCCGCGCGTCGCGTCCGCGGTGGTCGTGGTCCGCGACGACGGCGGGCGGAGCCGCCTGGTCGGCTACCTGGTGCCCGCCGACCCGGCCGAAGGCGTGCCCGGCACCGGTGAGCTGCGCGGACTCCTCGGGGCGACGCTTCCCGAGCACATGATCCCGGCGGCGTTCGTCGCCCTCGACGCGTTCCCGGTGACGCCCAACGGCAAGATCGACCAGGCCGCGCTGCCCGCCCCGGACGGCGCCCGCCCCGATCTCGGCGGCCGGTACGCCGAGCCCCGCACCGACGTCGAGCGGGTGCTCGCGGAGGCGTGGGCCGAGGTCCTCGGCCTCGACCGCGTCGGCGTGGACGACAACTTCTTCGAACTCGGCGGCGACTCGATCGTCAGCATCCAGGCCGTCGCGCGCGCACGGACCGGCGGCGTGCACACCACCCCGGCGCAGATGTTCGAGCACCAGACCGTCGCGGGGCTCGCCGCGGTCGCGTCCCGCGTGTCCGCCGCGGACGCCGAGCAGGGCCCGGTCGTCGGCGCGTTCCCCCTGTCGCCCGTCCAGCGCTGGTTCCTGGGCCGCGACCTGCCCGAGCCGTCGCACTTCAACCAGTCCATCGCCGTCGAGATCGACGGCCCGCTCGACGTCGCCGCGCTCCGCACCGCCCTGCGCGCCGTCGTCGCGCAGCACGACGCGCTGCGCTCCCGGTACGTCCGGTACGGCGACGAATGGACGGCCCGGAACGCCGCCCCCGCCGCCGACGACGACCTGCTCTGGACCGTCCCGGACGCCGATCTGGAGGCGAGGGCGGACGAGGCGCAGGCGAGCCTCGACATCGAGCGCGGGCCGCTCCTGCGGGGCGTCCTGTTCGGCTCGCGGGTGCTGCTGCTGGTCGTCCACCACCTGGCCGTGGACGTCGTGTCCTGGCGGATCCTGCTCGAGGACCTCGCCACCGCCTACGACCAGGCCGCGCGCGGCGAGGCCGTCCGGCTGCCCGCGAAGACGACCTCGTTCCGCCGCTGGTCGGAACGGCTGGCCGAGCTCGCCGCCACCGACGAGACCGCCGCCGAGGCCGGGCACTGGGACGCGGTCGAGAGCGCCGTCCGCCCGCTGCCCCGCGACCACGACGGCCCGAACACCGTCGCCTCGGCCCGGGCCGTCCACGTGACCCTGGACGAGGAGCAGACCAGGCGGCTCCTGCGGGACGTCCCGGCCGCGTACCGGACGCGCGTCGACGACGTCCTGCTCACCGCCCTCGGCGCGGCCCTGACGGAGTGGACCGGCCACGACACCGCCGTCGTCGACCTGGAGACCCACGGACGCGAGGACCTCGGCCCGGAGATCGACGTGTCCCGGACGGTCGGCTGGTTCACCTCCTTCGCGCCCGTCGCGCTCGTCGCGTCCCACGGCGACCTCGGCGCGGCGCTGCGCCGGACGAAGGAGGACCTGCGGGCCGTGCCCCGGCGCGGCCTCGGCCACGGCCTGCTGCGGTTCCTGCGTCCGGGGGAGGAGCGTCCGCCCGCCGCCGAGATCAGCTTCAACTACATGGGCCGCCTCGACGGCGGCGGCGAGGGCACGGCCGGAGGCGGCGGGACGTTCCGCCCGCTGGACGGCGGCCTGGGCCGGGAGCGGGCGGCCTCCGGCGTCCGCAGCCACCTCATCGAGATCAACGGGCAGATCGGCGACGGACGCCTCACCTTCGCCTGGACCTACTCCGGCGAGGTCCACGACGAGGCGACCGTGACCGCGCTGGCCCGCCGCCACCTGGACGCCCTGTCCGCGCTGGTCGACCACTGCTGCGACCCGTCCTCGGGCGGCTTCACAGCGTCCGACTTCCCGCTCGCGGGCCTGGAGCGGGCGGCGCTCGACGGCCTGTACGGCCGCTTCCGCCGGAACGTCGAGGACGTCTACCCGCTGACCGCCCTGCAGCAGGGCATGCTGCTCCACTCGGCGATGGCGCCCGGTTCCGGCGTGTACTGGATCCAGAACGGGCTGCTCCTGGACGGCGACGTCGACCTCGACGCCTACCGCCGGGCCTGGGAGCTGGTCGTCGCCCGGTACGCCGTGCTGCGCAGCGCCGTGGTCTGGCAGGGCCTTCCGGCGCCGCTCGCCGTCGTGTCCCGCACGGTGCCGCTCCCCTGGGAGGAACTCGACTGGACGGCCCTGGACGAGGACGCCCAGGAGGCCGCGCTCGACGACCTCCTGGCCGCCGACCGGGCGCGCGGCGCCGACTTCGACGCGCCGACCCTCGCCCGCCTCACCCTCGTCAGGCTCGCCGACCGCCGCCACCAGGTGCTGTGGAGTTACCACCACCTGCTCCTGGACGGCTGGAGCGTCCCGATCGTCCTCGGCGACGTGGTCGACGCCTACCACGCGCTGCGGGCGGGGGAAAGGCCGCCGCACGTCGCGCACCGGCCGTTCCGCGAGCACGTCGCGTGGGTCGCCGGGCAGGACCTCGGCGAGGCCGAGGAGCACTGGCGCGACCGGCTGCGCGGCATCGAGGAGCCGACCGTCCTGGGCGTCGAGACCGCCACCGGCGACACCGGGCACGACGTCCACCGGTCCTGGCTCGACGCGGACGCGACCGCCGAACTGGCCGCGCTCGTCCGGCGGCACCGGCTCACGCTGAACACCGTCGTCCAGGGCGCGTGGGCGGCCGTGCTGGCCGCGCACGCGGACACCGACGACGTGCTGTTCGGTGTCACGACGTCCGGGCGCGGCGACCGGCCCGGTGTCGAGACCATGGTCGGGCTGCTGATCAACACGACCCCGGCGCGGGTCCGCCTGGAGCCGGACCGGCCGGTGGCGAGCTGGCTGCGGCGCCTCCAGCGCGAGCAGGCCGAGGCGCGCAGGTTCGAGCACACCCCGCTCGTCCAGGCGCAGGTGTGGAGCGACGTGCCCGCCGGGCGGCCGCTGTTCGAGTACCTGCTGCTGTTCGAGAACTACCCGGACGAGCGGCTGGAGGAGGGCCGGGCACGAGCGGCCGGCGACGGGCTGGCGCTGGACGAGAACCTCTCCCGCGAGCAGCCGAGCTACCCCCTCACGGTCGTCGCCGGGCCCGGCCCGGAGCTGTCGGTCGCGCTGTACTACGACCGTTCGCGGTTCGCCCCGGACACGGTCGGGCGGCTGGCGGCCCGCCTGCTGGCCGTCCTGGAGGCGATCGCCGCCGATCCTGGACGGCCCGTCGCCGACCTCCCGGCGGGCACGGCCGAGGAGCGGCGGCTGCTCGGCGAGTGGAACGCCACGTCCGCGCCGATCCCGGACGTCGGGAGCGTCCACGAGCTGGTCGCGGCACGCGCCTCCGAACGTCCGGACGCCGTCGCCGTGGCCTACGGCGCGAACGAGCTGACGTACGCGGATCTCGACCGGTCGGCGAACCGCCTCGCGCACCACCTGCGCGACCACGGCGTCGGCCCCGAGACCGTCGTCGGGCTCTGCCTCGAACGCGGCCCCGACATGATCGTCGCGATGCTCGCCGTGCTGCGCGCGGGCGGCGCGTACCTGCCCCTCGACCCCGGCTACCCGGCCGACCGGCTCGCCTTCATGTGCGACGACGGACGCGCCGCCGTCATCGTCGGCACAACCGCGACGACCGGCTGGTTCGCCGACACGGCGACGTCCGGGACGCCCGCCGACGGCGGAGGCACCGCGCCGTCCGGTTCGTCCGCTGATGCCGGACGTCCCGTCGTCCTGCTGGACGATCCGGACACGGTCGCCGGGATCGCGGCGCGACCGGGCACCGTCCTCGGTGTCCCGGCCCACCCGGACGGCCTCGCGTACGTGATGTACACCTCCGGCTCGACGGGACGTCCGAAGGGGATCGGCGTCCGGAACCGGGACGTCGTCGCGCTGGTCACCGCGCACGACCACAGCGTGATCGGCCCGGACGACGTGGTGGCGCAGGCGTCCACCACCTCGTTCGACGCCGCCACCTTCGAGGTCTGGGGCGCGCTCGCCAACGGCGCGCTGCTCGCCGGGATCGACCGCGAGACGCTGCTCCGGCCGCGCGACCTCGGGGCGGAGATCGAGCGGCGCGGGATCACCGTGGTGTTCCTGACCACCGCGCTGTTCCACCGGCTCGCGGCCGAGGCCCCGCACAGCGTCCGGGGCGTCCGGCACCTGCTGGCGGGCGGTGAGGTCACCGACCCGGCCAGCGTGCGGCGGATCCTGACCCTGGGCCGTCCCGGGCGGATGGTGAGCGTGTACGGCCCGACCGAGACCACGACGTTCGCCACCAGCCACGCGATGCCGAAGCTGACCGGCGGCATCGTCCCGATCGGGCGTCCGCTGCGGAACATGCGCGCGCACGTGCTGGACCGGCGGCTGCGGCCCGTCCCGGTCGGCGCGGCCGGGGAGCTGTACCTCGGCGGCGCGGGCGTCGCGCGCGGGTACGTCGGACGGCCCGACCTGACCGCCGAGCGGTTCGTCGCCGACCCGGTCGCCGCCGACGGCTCCCGCCTCTACCGCACCGGCGACCGCGCCCGCTGGACGGCCGCGGGTGAACTGGAGTTCCTCGGACGCGTCGACTTCCAGGTGAAGGTCCGCGGGTTCCGCGTCGAACCCGGCGAGATCGAGACCGCGCTGATCGCGCACGCCGGGATCGCCGCCGCCGTGGTCGTCGCGCGCGCGGACGAGGAGCGGGCCGGGGGAGACCGGCGTCTGGTCGCCTACCTCGTGCCCGCCGACCCCGCCGAGGGCGTCCCGGCGGCCGGTGAGCTGCGGACCTACCTGCGGGGCTTCCTGCCCGACCACATGGTCCCGGCGGCGTTCGTGGAGCTCACCGCGCTGCCGCTGACCGCGAACGGCAAGGTCGACCGGGCTGCGCTGCCCGCGCCGGACGCGGCCCGTCCGGAGGTCGCCGGGTTCGCCGCGCCCGAGACGGCCTCCGAGACGGCCGTGACGGGGATCTGGGCGCAGGTGCTCGGCCTGGACCGGGTCGGCGCCGACGACGACTTCTTCGCCCTCGGCGGGCACTCGCTGCTGGTCACCCGGGTCGTCTCGCGCGTCCGGGAGGCGTTCGGCGTCGAGCTGACGCTCGCGGCCGTGTTCGACCACCCCACTCCGCGCGCCCTGTCCGGCGTGATCGACCAGGCCGGTCACGCGAGCGACGCGGAGTCCGGCGGGGTCGTCCCGCCGATCGTGCCCGTGGGCCGGGACCGTCCGCTGCCGCTGTCGTACGCCCAGCAAAGGCTCTGGTTCCTGGAGCAGCTCGAGCCGGGGTCGCCGGAGTACAACGTCCCGATGGCGCTGCGGTTCGTCGGGCCGCTCGACCCCGCCGCCCTGCGCGCCGCGCTCGGCGAGATCATCACCCGCCACGAGGTGCTGCGCACCCGGCTCGTCGCGGACGCGGCAGGCGTCGCGCACCAGGTCGTGGAGCCGCCCGCCCCGGCCGTCCTCCCGGTGGTCGACCTCGCCGGACGCGACGACCCGGCGGCCGAGGGGGTCCGCTGGGTCGAGGACGACGCCGCCGTCCCGTTCGACCTGTCCGCCGAGCCGCCGATCCGCGCGACGCTGCTGCGGCTCGGGCCGTCCGACCACATCCTCGCGCTCTGCATGCACCACGTCGTCGCGGACGAGTGGTCCACCGGCGTGCTGCGCGGCGAGCTGGAGGCCCTGTACGGGGCGTTCCGGAGGGGCGAGCCGTCGCCGCTGCCGCCGCTGCCCGTCCAGTACGCCGACTTCGCGGTGTGGCAGCGGCGGTGGCTGACCGGCGCCGTCCTCGACCGGCAGCTCGGCTACTGGCGCGACCGGCTCGCCGGGGCGCCGGTGCTGGAGCTGCCGACCGACCGTCCGCGCCCGGCCGTCCGGACGCACGGCGGCGACATGGTCGAGTTCGACCTGCCGGACGACGTCGCCGCCGGGATCCGCGCGGTCGGCCTGGACACCGGGGCCACGGTGTTCATGACGCTGCTCGCCGCGTTCACCGTCGTCCTCGGCCGGTACGCGGACGCCGAGGACGTCGTCGTCGGCACGCCCATCGCCGACCGAGGCCGCGCCGAGACCGAGGACCTCATCGGGTTCTTCGTCAACACGCTGGTGCTGCGCACCGACCTGTCCGGCGACCCGGCGTTCCGGGATCTGGTCGGACGCGTCCGCGAACGCGCCCTCGCCGCCTACGCCAACCAGGACGTCCCGTTCGAGCAGCTCGTGGACGAGCTCCAGCCCGAACGCGACCGCTCCCGGCACCCGCTGTTCCAGGTGATGTTCGGCGTCGACCGCATCAGCGGGACGCCGCCCGCGCTGGACGGCGTCCGGATCGAGCCCGTGCCGTTCGGCGCGTCGGTCGCGCGGTTCGACCTGACCCTGCGGTTCGGCGACGCGGGCGACGGGCTCGGCGGGCACCTGGAGTACAGCACCGACCTGTTCGACCGCGCCACGGCCGAGCGGATCGTCGGGCACGTCCAGGCCGTCGTCGCCGCCGTGGCCGCCGACCCCGGGCTGCCGCTCTCCCGCATCCCGCTCGTCCCGGCGGACGAGCGCGCGGAGCTGGCCGAATGGGCCGGGACACGGCCCGGGAAACCGGAGCCGGCGGGCGTCCACGACCTGGTCGCCGCGCAGGCCGCCGCCCGCCCGGACGCGCTGGCCCTGGCCTCGGGCGACACCGAGCTCACCTACGCCGAGCTTGACGAGCGCGCCGGCCGTCTCGCCGGACACCTCCGCGCCCTCGGCGTCGGCCCCGAGACCGTCGTCGGCCTGTGCCTGCCGCGCGGCGTCGACATGGTGACCGCGATGCTCGCGGTCTGGCGCGCGGGCGGCGCGTACCTGCCGCTCGATCCCGCCTACCCGGCCGAACGGCTCGCGTTCATGCTCGCCGACGGCCGAGCGTCCGTGCTGGTCGGGCACTCCGACGTCCTGGACGAGCTGCCCGCGGGCCGCGCCAGGACGGTCGAGCTGGACGACCCCGCCACGTCCGCGCTGATCGCCGCGACCCCGCCCGCCGAGCCGGAGGGGCCGGTGCATCCCGGACGGCTCGCCTACGTGATCTACACCTCCGGCTCGACCGGACGGCCTAAGGGCGTGCAGGTCACGCACGGCGGCGCGGTCAGCCTCGCGCACGCGCAGCGGCGCGAGTTCGGCCTCACCCCGGACGACGCGGTGCTCCAGTTCGCGCCCTTCGGGTTCGACGCGGCCGTCTGGGAGACGCTCCTCGCGCTGACCTCGGGCGCGGCGCTGGTCGTCGCCACGGCGGAGGAGCGCGCGGAGCCCGGACGGCTTGCCGGGCTGGTCCAGCGGCGGGCGGTGACGATGGCCACCCTCCCTCCGTCGTTGCTCCCGGCGCTGGACCCCGGCGCCCTGACCGGCCTCACCACGCTCGTCACCGCCGGGGAGGCGCTGCCCCGGGACGCCGCCGACCGCTGGGCCACGGGCCGACGTCTCGTCAACGCCTACGGCCCGACCGAGACGACGGTCTGCGCCACGGCCGGGCAGGTCACGCCCGGCGAGGGCGGCGCGCCGCCGATCGGGACGCCCATCGCCAACAGCCGCGTGCACGTCCTGGATTCGTCCCTCGACCTCACCCCGGTCGGCGTCCCCGGCGAGCTGTACGTCGGCGGCACGGGCGTGGCGCGCGGCTACGGCGGTCGCCCCGACCTGACGGCCGAACGGTTCGTCGCCGACCCGTTCGCGGCCGACGGCTCGCGCCTGTACCGGACGGGCGACCGCGTCCGATGGCGGGCCGACGGCCGCCTGGAGTTCCTCGGGCGCGTCGACGACCAGGTCAAGGTGCGCGGCTTCCGGATCGAGCCCGGCGAGGTCGAGGCGGCGCTCACCGCCCGTCCGGAGGTCGCGGCGGCGGCGGTCGTGGCACGCGACGACGACGGCACCGGCGCCCGCCTGGTCGCCTACCTCGTCCCGGCCGACCGCGCGGAGGGCCTGCCCGCCGCGGGCGAGCTCCGGGACGCGGTGCGCCGCGTCCTGCCCGCCCACCTCGTCCCGGCCGAGTTCGTCGAGGTCACGGCCCTGCCGATGTCGCCCAGCGGCAAGCTCGACAAGGCCGCGCTGCCCGCCCCGGGCGCCGTCCGGGACGAAGCGGACACCAGTCACGTCCCACCCCGCACGCGCGCGGAGCGGATCCTCGCCGAGGTCTGGGCCGACGTCCTGCGCCGCGACCGGATCGGCGCGAACGACAACTTCTTCGACGCGGGCGGCGACTCGATCCTCATCATCCAGATGGTCGCGCGGGCGCGGGCGCACGGCCTGCACCTGACCACGGCCGAGGTGTTCGACCGGCAGACCCTCGCCGACCTCGCCGCCCTCGCCCGCGACGTCGGCACGGCCGGAGCCGTCGCCGACGCCGAGCAGGGCCCGGTGACCGGGGACGTCCCGCTCACCCCGATCCTCGCCTGGTTCGCCGAGCACGGCCCCGCCGAGCCGCACCACTACAACCAGTCGACGGCCCTCACCGTCGCCTCACCCGACGTGACCGCGCTCCGCACCGCGCTGAAAGCGCTGGTCGAGCACCATGACGCGCTGCGCCTGCGCTTCGTCTCGGACGAGCGAACCGCCTTCATCGCCCCACCGGGCGACGACGACGTCCTCGAGATCATCGACCTGGCGGACGAGGACGAGGACCGGCTCCGCGCCGAGGCCGAGCGTGCCCAGCGGAGCCTGTGCCCGGCCACCGGGCCGTCGTTCCGCGCCGTTCTGTTCGACGCGGCCCCGATCGAGGGCGGACGCGTCCCGCTGCTTCTCCTCGTCGCCCACCACACCGTCGTGGACGTCGTGTCCTGGCGGATCCTGCTGGAAGACCTCACCACCGCCCACACCCAGGCCGGACGCGGCGACGCCGTCGTCCTCCCGCCGAAGACCACGTCCTTCCGGCGCTGGGCGCAGGCCCTGGCCGAGCTGGCGGCCGGCGACGAGGTCGCAGCGGAGGCCGACCACTGGCGCTCGGTCACCGACGGCGCCACGGCGCTGCCGCGCGACCACGCCGACGGGAGCAACGACCTGGCGTCCGCCGAGACCGTCGAGACGCGCCTGTCCGCCGCGCACACCGCCGACCTGCTCGGGGGCGCGCCCGCCGCCTACCGCGCCCGCGTCGACGACCTCCTGCTCGCCGCGCTCGGCGCGACCCTCGGCGCCTGGGCGGGCGGTCCCGTGCCCGTGGACCTCGAAGGCCACGGACGCGAGGACCTCGGCCCGGAGATCGACGTGTCCCGGACGGTCGGCTGGTTCACCAGCCTCCACCCCGTCCTGCTCGGCGGAACCGCCGGTGACGCGCCGACGCTGATCAAGACCACCAAGGAGCGGCTGCGGGCCGCGCCAAGGCGCGGACTCGGCCACGGCCTGCTCCGCCACCTCGCGGACGCGCTGCCCGACGCGGGCGCGGACGCCCTGCCCGACGCGGGCGCCGAGGTCGTGTTCAACTACCTCGGCCGGGTCGACGACGTCGGCGGGGGCGACGCCGCTCCCGGCGGGGCCGAGCCGTTCGAACGGCAGTCCTGGACGCTCGGCCGCGAACGCTCCGACGTGGGGGAGCGCGCCCACCTCATCGAGATCAACTGCCTGGTCGAGGACGGCCGCCTCGACGTCCGCTGGACGTTCTCCCGCGACGTCCACGACCGTGCGACCGTCGCCCGCATCGCCGCCCGCTGCATGGACGTCCTCGCCGGGCTCATCGACCACTGCGGCGAGCCGGGGACGCGCGGCGCGACACCGTCCGACTTCCCGCTCGCCGACCTCGACCAGCCCGCGCTGGACCGCGTCCTCGCGCGGCTCGACGTCCCGGTCGGCGACCTGTACCCGCTGACGCCGATGCAGCAGGGCATGCTCTTCCACACGCGGCTCGCCCCCGGATCCGGCGTCTACTTCGTCCAGAACGGCCTGGCCCTGGACGGCGACCTGGACGAGGACGTCCTGCGCCGCGCCTGGCATCACGCGCTCGCCCGGCACTCCGTCCTGCGCGCCCGTATCGTCGACGACGGCCTGCCCGTTCCCCTCCTCGCGATCACCGAGACCGCCGTACCGGCCTTCGAGGCCATCGACCTGACCGGCGCGGACGACCCGGAGGCCGCGCTCGGCGCGTGGGCGGCCCGCGACCGGGAGCGCGGCATCGACCCGGGCGGGCCGAGCCTGATGCGGGTGACCGTCCTGCGTCTCGGGCCGCTCGAGCACCAGATGGTCTGGAGCTACCACCACCTGCTGCTGGACGGCTGGAGCGCCCCGATCGTCCTCGGCGACGTCCTCGACGCCTACGCCGCCCACACGGCCGGACGCGAACCCGTCCGCGAACCCGCGTCGCCGTTCCGCGACTTCGTCGCCTGGCTGCGCACGGTCGACGAGGCGGAGGCGGAACGGTACTGGCGCGACCGCCTCGCCGGGTTCACCGCCCCGACCCCGCTCGGCGCCGACCGCGCGACCGGCGGGCACGGCCACGGCGTCCACCAGACCCTCCTGCCGCGCGCCACGACCGAGGCGCTGACCGCGCTCGCCGCCCGGAACAACCTCACGCTGAACACCCTCGTCCAGGGCGCGTGGGCGCTGCTACTCGCCCGGTACGCGGGCACCGGCGACGTCGTCTTCGGCGTCACGACGTCCGGACGCGACTCCGGACCCGAGGGCCTTCCCGACATGGTCGGCCTGTTCATCAACACCACGCCGCTCCGCGCCCGTATCGAACCGGGACGCCCCGTCCTGGACTGGCTCACCGGCCTCCAGGCCGAGCAGGTCGCCGCGCGCCGCTTCGAGCACACCCCGCTGGTCCAGGTCCAGGGCTGGTCGGAGCTCGCGCCCGGCACGCAGCTGTTCGAGAGCCTCCTGCTGTTCGAGAACTACCCGTTCCCGGGCGGTTCGGCGGGCGACGACGACGCCTCCGTCCCGGACGGCAGGCTGGAGGCCGCCCCCGGTTTCGCGCGCGAGCAGGTCAACTACCCGCTCACGATCATCGCCGCCCCCGACGAGCAGCTCGTCCTCGGCGCGGCCTACCACCGGTCCCGGTTCGACGACGCGACCGCCGCGCGGATCGTCGCGCACCTCGCGTGGATCCTGGAGCAGGTCGCCGCCGACCCGTCCCGGACGCTCGCCGACGTGACCGTCCCGCCGCCCGCCGAACTGCGCCTGACCACCGAACAGTGGAACGCCACGCCCGCCCCCGTCCCCGACGCTCCCGGAGTGGACGCGCTCGTCACCACCCGCGCCGCCGAGACCCCGGACGCGACGGCCGTCGAGTGCGGCACGACCAGCCTCACCTACCGTGACCTGGACGAACGCGCCAACCGCCTCGCCCACCACCTGCGCGGCCTCGGCGTCGGCCCGGAAACGGTCGTCGGCATCCGCCTGGAGCGGGGAGCCGACCTGGTCGCAGCCGCCCTCGGCGTCTGGAAGGCCGGGGCCGCCTACCTTCCGCTCGACCCCGGTTTCCCCGCCGACCGCCTCGCCTTCATGACGGCCGACGCGGACGTCTCGATCGTCATCGGCGACACGCTCACCCTGGACGACCCGGACGTCACCGCCATGCCCGCGTCCGCACCGCCACCCCTGGCCGCGTCCCCGGAACGGCTCGCCTACACGATCTACACGTCCGGCTCGACGGGCCGTCCGAAGGGCGTCGCCGTCACCCACCGCAACCTGCTCAACCTCCTCGCCTCCATGCGCGAACGGCCCGGCCTGACCAGCGAAGACGTCCTGCTCGCCGTCACCACCTTCGGCTTCGACATCGCCGGACTGGAACTGTGGCTGCCGCTTATCACGGGCGCGCGGCTGGTCATCGCCGACCGGGACACCGTCCGTTCGCCCGCGCTCCTCGCCGCCGAGATCGAGCGGCGCGGCGCCACGGTCATGCAGGCGACCCCGGCCACGTGGCGGATGCTCGTGGACGACGGCTGGCCCGGCGCGTCCGGCCTGCGCGCGCTGTGTGGCGGCGAGGCGCTGCCCGCCGCGCTGGCCGAGGACGTCCTCGCCCGCACCGCCGGCCTCTGGAACCTGTACGGGCCGACCGAGACGACGATCTGGTCCGCGGTCCGCGCCGTCGCGCCGGACGACGACATCGACCTGGGCGCGCCGATCGCCAACACCCGCGTCCACGTCCTGGACGACCGGCTCCGCCCGCAGCCCGTCGGCATCCCCGGCGAACTGTTCATCGGCGGGGACGGCGTGGCGCGCGGCTACGCGGGCCGCCCCGACCTCACCGCGGAACGGTTCGTCGCAGACCCGTTCGCGGGCGACGGCTCACGCCTGTACCGGACGGGCGACCGCGTCCGATGGCTGGCGTCCGGGCACCTGGAGTTCCTCGGACGCGTCGACCACCAGGTCAAGGTGCGCGGCTTCCGGATCGAGCCCGGCGAGATCGAGGCCGCGCTGCGCGCCCACCCGCGCGTCGCCGCCGCCGTGGTCACCGCGTTCGGCGAGGAGGCCGAGCGGCGGCTCGCCGCCTACCTCGTCCCGGCGGAGGACGGCGGCGTCGCGCCCGGCGGCGTGCCCGGCGTGGACGAGCTGCGCGCCTTCCTCGCCGAGACCCTTCCCGCGCACATGATCCCCGCCGTGTTCGTGGAGCTGGCGTCCGTCCCGCTCACCCCGAACGGCAAGACCGACCGCGCCGCGCTGCCCGCCCCGGACGGCGGCCGTCTCGCCACCGGCGGATCCCATGTCGCCCCGCGGACCGTGACCGAGGACGTCCTCACCGGCATCTGGTGCGAGGTGCTCGGCGTCGACCGGGTCGGCGTCCGCGACGACTTCTTCGCGCTCGGCGGCCACTCCCTGCTGGCGACGCGGGTCGTCTCACGCGTCCGCGCCGCCCTCGGCGTCGAACTCCCGCTGTCCGCGCTGTTCGACGAGCGGACCGTCGCGGGCCTGGCCCGGCTCGTCGACGCCGGGACGCGCACGACCGCCGCCGCCCCGCCGGTCGTCCCCGTCGAACGCGACGGCCTGCTGCCCCTGTCGTTCGCGCAGCAGCGGCTCTGGTTCCTGGCGCAGCTCGACCCCGGATCGTCGGAGTACAACCTCCCGATCACGCTGCGCCTGCCCGGCGACCTGGACGTGGCGGCCCTGCGCGCCGCCCTCGGGCTCGTCGTGGCCCGGCACGAGGTGCTCCGCACCCGCCTGGTCACGGGCGACGACGGCGCCGCCTTCCAGGTCGTCGACCCGTTCTCCGGGCTCGACCTGCCCGTCCTCGACCTGACCGACGAGCCCGACCCGATCACGGCGGCCCGGGAGCGGCTGTCCGAGGACGCGCGCGTCCCGTTCGACCTGGCGTCCGCGCCGCCGCTGCGCGCCCGGCTCCTCCGCCTCGCGCCGGACGAGCACGTCCTGAGCGTGTGCGTGCACCACGTCGCCGCGGACGAGTGGTCGGCGAGACTTCTCCTGGACGAGCTGACCCGCGCCTACGAGGCCCTCTCCCAGGGCGGCACCCCGGACCTCCCGCCGCTCCCGGTCCAGTACGCGGACCACGCGGTGTGGCAGCGCGAGTGGCTGAGCGGCGACGTCCTGGACGAGCAGCTGTCGTACTGGCGCGACCGCCTGACCGGCGTGCCCGTCCTGGACCTGCCGACGGACCGTCCGCGTCCGCCGGTTCGGTCGTCGGACGGCGCGGTGGTCGCCTTCGCGGTGCCCGCCGAGACCGTGGCGGCCCTGCGGACGGTGGCCCGCGAGCGCGGCGCGACGATGTTCATGCTGACGTTCGCCGCCTTCGCGACGCTCCTCGGCCGCTACGCGGGCCAGGACGACGTGGCCCTCGGCACCCCGGTCGCGGGCCGCGACCGCGCCGAGACCGAGAACCTGATCGGCTTCTTCGTCAACACGCTCGTCCTGCGCGCGGACCTGTCGGACGACCCCTCCTTCACCGCCCTCCTCGACCAGGTGCGCGCCACCGCGCTGGACGCCTACGCCCACCACGACCTGCCGTTCGAGCAGCTCGTCGACGCCCTGGTCACCGACCGGGACCGCTCCCGCACCCCGCTCTTCCAGGTCCTCTTCAACTACCTCACCGCTCCCGGGGGCGAGGACGGGGACGGCGGCGAGGGGCTGGCCCCGGCTGAGGCGCTGCCGGTCAAGTACGACCTTTCCCTGCAGCTCAGGGAGTCCGCCGAATCGGGCCTCGAAGGCGCGATCGAGTTCAGCACCGTCCTGTTCGATCCGGCGACGGCCGAGCGCCTGGCGGGCCATCTGCGCACGCTCCTCACGGAGATCGCTGCCGATCCTGCACGCACGCTCTCCGGACTGCCGATGCTGACGTCCGCCGAGCGCGCGGAACTGGACGCTTGGACCGCCGCCGACGCCGAACCCCCGGTCAAGCCCGTCCACCATCTGATCCCCGAGGGCACGGATACGGTCGCCGTCGTCTGCGGCGACTCCCAGCTGACCTACGCGGAGCTGCACGAGCGCGCGAACCGCCTCGCGCACCACCTGCGCGGCCTCGGCGTCGGGCCGGAGTCGGTCGTCGGCATCAGCCTCGAACGCGGCGTGGACATGGTCGTGTCGGCGCTCGCCGTCTGGAAGGCCGGGGCCGCCTACCTGCCGCTCGACCCCGAGTTCCCCGCCGACCGCCTCACCTCCATGACCGCCGACGCGGGCGCGGACGTCATCATCGGGCGGACCTTCCAGCCGGACGACCCCGCCCTCGACGCCCACCCCGCGACCCCGCCCGCCGTCGCGAGCGACCCGGGGCGGGCCGCCTACGTCCTCTACACCTCAGGTTCGACGGGACGTCCCAAGGGCGTCGTCGTCACCCACCGCAACCTCGCCGCCTTCCTGGCCGCGATGACAGCAGAACCCGGCCTGACCGGCGAGGACGTCCTCCTCGCGGTGACCACG
The DNA here is from genome assembly GCF_000518265.1 of Actinomadura oligospora ATCC 43269. GTDB lineage: Bacteria > Actinomycetota > Actinomycetes > Streptosporangiales > Streptosporangiaceae > Spirillospora > Spirillospora oligospora. The sequence goes on from NZ_JADG01000003.1 coordinate 375,137, forward strand.
CTCGGCTTCGACATCGCTGGCCTCGAACTGTGGCTGCCGCTCACCAACGGCGCCCGCCTGGTGATCGCGGACCGCGAGACCACCCGTTCGGCCCGCCTCCTCGCCGCCGAGATCGAGCGGCGCGGCGTCACGGTCATGCAGGCCACGCCCGCGACATGGCGGCTCCTGGTCGCGGACGGCTGGCCTGGCGCGTTGAGGACGTGTCTCAAAGCCACCTGCCCTACTGCGCGACGCCCAGGCACGCACCTCGCGGGGTTGTCGTCGGTCGACGGCCAAACCCGGGCCGACTCCCTCCTCCGCCCCCACGATGCACGCACCCGGACGCCGCTCGCCACGGCCGCCGACTTCGAGACACGCCCTAAGCTGCGCGCCCTGTGCGGGGGAGAGGCGCTGCCGGACCGGCTCGCCGCAGACCTCCTGGAACGTGTCGCGGACGTCTGGAACATGTACGGCCCGACCGAGACCACCATCTGGTCGACCTGCGAACACCTGACACGCGGCGGACCGGTCACGCTCGGCGGCCCGATCGCCGGAACCCGCGTCCACGTCCTGGACGAGCACCTGAACCCCGTCCCGGCCGGTGTTCCCGGCGAGCTGTTCATCGGCGGCGAAGGTGTCGCGCGCGGCTACCACGCACGCCCTGACCTGACCGCCGAGCGCTTCGTCGCCGACCCCTTCGCGGCGGACGGCACCCGGCTCTACCGGACGGGCGACCGCGTCCGGTGGCTCGCGTCCGGCCGGTTGGAGTTCCTCGGACGCGCCGACCACCAGCTCAAACTCCGCGGCTTCCGGATCGAGCCCGGCGAGATCGAGCACACCCTCACCGCGCACCCGGCGATCGCCGCCGCCGTTGTGACCGCCCACGGTGACGACATCGACCGCCGCCTCGTCGCCCACCTCGTCCCGGCCGACGGCACGGCGGGCATCCCGTCCGCCGCCGAGCTGCGCGACCTGCTGGGCGCCGACCTGCCCAGCCACATGATCCCGTCCGCGTTCGTGGAGCTGACGGCACTGCCGCTCACGCCCAACGGCAAGCTCGACCGCGCCGCCCTCCCGGATCCCGGCGGGGCCCGCGCCGCGACCGCCGAGGAGCACGTCCCGCCGAACGGCCCGGCCGAGGAACTCCTCGCGGGGATCTTCGAGCAGGTGCTCGGCGTCGCCGGGATCGGCGCGACCGACGACTTCTTCGCGCTCGGCGGGCACTCGCTGCTCGCGACGCGGGTCGTCTCGCGCGTCCGTTCCGCGTTCGGCGTCGAACTGCCGGTCGCCGCCCTGTTCGACGCCCCGACCGTGGCGGGCCTGGCCGCCGCCCTCGACGGCGCCACGCCAGCGGCCGCGCTCCCGCCGATCACCCCGGTCGACCGGACCCGCCCGCTGCCCGCCTCGTTCGCGCAGGAGCGGTTGTGGTTCCTGGCCCAACTGGAGCCCGGCTCGGCCGACTACAACCTGCCGCTCGTCCTCGGCCTGTCCGGGGACCTCGACGTCGCGGCCCTGCACGGCGCGCTCGACACCCTCGTCAACCGGCACGAGGCCCTCCGCACCCGCCTCGTCGCGGACGCCGACGGGACCGTCCGGCAGGTCGTCGACCCGCCGACCCCGTTCCGCCCGCCCCTCGTGGACGCCTCGGACGACCCGGACCCCGAGGCCGCCGCCCGCCACCGCATCGCCGCGGACACCGCCACCCCGTTCGACCTGGCGGCCGGGCCGCTGCTTCGCGGGACGCTGTACCGGCTCGCGCCCGGCGAGCACCTCCTCGGCCTGGTCATGCACCACGCCGTCACCGACGACTGGACGAACGGGATCCTGCGCCGCGAGCTCGTCAGCCTCTACGAGGCGCTGCGCACCCGCCGTCCGTTCCCGCTCGAGCCGCTGCCCGTCCAGTACGCCGACTACGCCGTCTGGCAGCGCGAACGCCTCGGCGGACCCGTTCTGGACGAGCAGCTCGCCTACTGGCGGAGCCGCCTCGAGGACCTGCCCGCCCTGGATCTGCCCACCGACCGCCCGCGTCCCCCCGTCCGCTCGGGACGGGGCGCGCTCGCCGAGTTCCGCGTCCCGGACGACGTCGCCGACCGCCTGCGCGCTCTCGCCCGCGAGACCGGCACAACGATGTTCATGGCGCTGCGCGCCGCCGTCGCGGTCGTCCTCGGACGGCACGCCGGACAGGACGACGTCGCGCTCGGCACCCCGATCGCGGGCCGCACCGCCGCCGAGACCGAGGGCATGGCCGGACTGTTCGTCAACACGCTCGTCCTGCGCAGCGACCTGTCCGGCGACCCGGCGTTCGCCGAGCTGCTCGCCCGCGTCCGCCGCGACGACCTCGCCGCCCACGCCCACCAGGACGTCCCGTTCGAGCGCCTCGTCGACGACCTCGCACCCGGCCGCGACCGGTCCCGCACCCCGCTCTTCCAGGTCATGTTCACCTACACCCGCACAGAGGACGCCGCCGCCGACGGCCTCCCCACCGGTGGCATCGCGGTCGAGGAGACCGGCGTGCCCCGCGCGACGGCCCTGTTCGACCTGACCCTCAACCTCATCGACTTCGCGGGCGAGGGCCTGGTCGGCGGCGTCGAGTACGCCACCGACCTCTTCGACGCCGCGACCGTCGAGCGCCTGGCGGACCGCCTGGTCACCTTCCTCGACGCCGCGACCTCCGCGCCTGAACGACCGCTGTCCGAGCTGCCGATGCTCGCCGAGGACGAGCAACACGCGCTCCTCACCGAACGCGGCGTCGGCGCACCGCTGTCCGCGCCCCCGGCCTCCACCGTCCACGACCTGATCAGCGGACGCCCCGACGCGCCCGCCGTCGTCCACGGCGAAACGACCCTGCCCCACGCCGACCTCGACGCCCGGTCCAACCGGCTCGCCCACCACCTTCGCGCGTCCGGCGTCGGCCCGGACACGGTCGTCGGCCTCGCGCTGCGCCGCGACCCGGACCTGATCGTCGCGATGCTGGCCGTCTGGAAGGCGGGCGGCGCCTGCCTGCCGCTCGACACCGGCCTGCCCCGCGACCGCCTCACCACCATGCTCCGCGACGGCGGCGCGTCGTTCCTCCTCACCCACCCCGGCGTCGCGTCCGGCCTGGCGGACGGCATCCCCGGCCTCACCACGCACGAACTCCAACCGGACGACCCCGCCGTCTCCGCGCACCCACCGACCCGCCCGGACGTCACGACGCGTCCGGACGCCCTCGCCGCGGTGATCTTCACCTCCGGCTCGACCGGCCGTCCCAAGGGGACGCTGATCACGCACCGCTCGCTGGTCGGCGTCCACACGGCCTGGTCCGCGACGCACTTCGAGCCCGGTGCCGCCCACCGCTGGCTGACCCTCACCAGCGTCGGCTTCGACGTGTTCACCGGCGACGTCGTCCGCGCCCTGTGCTCGGGCGGGACCCTCGTCCTCGGGGACGTCGGCCTCCAGCTCACCCCGTCCGACCTGGCCCGGACGATCGCATCCGCGCAGGTCAACGCCCTGGAACTCGCTCCGCGCTTCGCCGACGACCTGGTCGATCACCTCGAGGCCACGGGCACGGCCCTGGAGTCGCTGAAGCTGCTCGTCGTCACCACCGACGTGTGGCGCAGCGCGTCCGCCGCCCGCGCCCGGGACGTCCTCGGCTCCCGGACGCGGCTGCTGACCGCGTTCGGCATCACCGAGACCACCATCGATTCCACCTACGGCGACCCGCTGACCGGCCCGGACGGCCCCGCACCGATCGGCCGTGCGCTCCCCGGCGTCCGCCTGTACGTGCTCGACCGGACGCTGCGCCCGGTCCCGGACGGCGTCCCCGGCGAGCTGTTCATCGGCGGATCCGGCGTCGCGCGCGGCTACGCGGGACGCCCGGACCTCACAGCCGAGCGGTTCGTCCCCGACCCGTTCGCGGCGGACGGCGCCCGCCTCTACCGCGCGGGCGACCGCGTCCGGTGGCGCGCGGACAGCCAGCTGGAGTTCCTCGGACGCCTCGACCACCAGCTCAAACTCCGCGGCTTCCGCATCGAGCCCGGCGAGGTCGAGCACGCCCTCACGGCCCACCCGTCCGTGGCGTCCGCCGCCGTCGTCGCGGTCGCCGGTCCGTCCGCCGCCGTCGCCACGACCGGCGGCGGATCCGCCGACGACGCGCGCTTGGCCGCGTACCTGGTCCCCAGCGACCCGGACGCCGGACTCCCGACGTCCGGCGAGCTCCGGGAGCACCTGCGCGCGACGCTGCCCGACCACATGATCCCGTCCGCGTTCGTCGCGCTGGACGCGCTGCCGTTCACCGCGCACGGCAAGCTCGACCGCGCAGCCCTGCCCGCGCCCGAAGCCGCCCGCCCCGACCCGTCCGCCGCCCTCGCCGAGCCGACCACGCCGACCGAGGAGCTCCTCACCGGGATCTGGGCCGAACTCCTCGGCACCGGACGCGTCGGGATCCACGACGACTTCTTCGAGCTCGGCGGCCACTCCCTGCTGGCCACCCGCGTGATCTCCCGCGTCCGGTCGGTGCTGGGCGTCGAGGTCCCCCTGTCCGTCCTGTTCGACCGCCCGACCGTCGCGGCCCTCGCCGAGGCCGTCGGATCCGCAGGACGCGTGGACACCGCCCCGCCCGTCGTCCCGGCCGATCGTGACCGTCCGCTGCCGCTCTCGTTCGCCCAGCAGCGCCTCTGGTTCCTGGCGCAGCTCGAGCCCGAGTCGATCGAGTACAACGTCCCGATGCTGCTGCGGCTCACCGGCGACCTCGACCCGGACGCGTTGCGCGGCGCGTTCGACCTCGTCGTCGCGCGGCACGAGGTGCTCCGCACCCGGCTCGTCCCGGACGGCGACGGCTCCGCCCACCAGGTCGTCGACCCGCCGTCCGCGTTCCCCCTGCCCCTCGTGGACGTCTCCGGCCGCCCGGACCCCGAGGCCGCCGCCCACGAGCACTTCTCCGACCTCGCCGGACGCCCCTTCGATCTGGCCGAGGGCCCGCTGATGCGCGGCGTCCTGCTCCGCCTCGACGCGGCCGAGCACGTCCTCGGCCTGTGCGTCCACCACGTCGTGTCGGACGACTGGTCCGCACGGGTGCTGCTCGGCGAACTCTCCACGGCCTACGAAGCGCTCGCGAACGCCGAGACCCCCGCCCTTCCGCCCCTCCCCGTCCAGTACGCGGACTACGCGGTGTGGCAGCGCGAGTGGCTCAGCGGCGACACCCTGGACGAGCAGTTGTCGTACTGGCGCGACCGCCTCACCGGCGTCCCCGTCCTGGACCTCCCGACCGACCGTCCCCGCCCGGCGGTTCGCTCCTCGGCGGGCGGAGTGGTCGAGTTCGCGCTCGCCCCCGAGGTCGTCACGAGCCTGCGGACCACCGCCCGCGAACACGGCGCGACGATGTTCATGCTCGCCTTCTCCGCCTTCGCGACGCTCCTGTCCCGGTACGCGGGCCAGGACGACGTCGCGGTCGGGATCCCGGTCGCGGGCCGCGACCGCGCCGAGGTCGAGAACCTCATCGGGTTCTTCATCAACACGCTCGTCCTGCGCGCCGACCTCTCCGGAGACCCCCGCTTCACCGACCTCCTGGAGCAGGTCCGCGGCACCGCGCTGGACGCCTACGCCCACCAGGACCTCCCGTTCGAGCAGCTCGTGGACACCCTGGTCACCGACCGAGACCGTTCCCGCACCCCGCTCTTCCAGGTCCTCTTCAACTACGAGACGTCCGACGCGGGCGGCGACGCGGGATTCGGCGGCGGACTCGACGCGTCCGGCGGCGGCGACCTGACCGCCACGACCACCCTGTACGACCTGACCCTCGGCATCTCCGACTCCGGCCCGGACGGCCTGACCGGCCTCATCGAGTACAGCACCGACCTGTTCGACCGGACCACGGCCGAGCGCCTGGCGGCCCACCTGACCACCCTCCTCGCGGAGATCGCCGCCGCCCCCGCCCGCCGCCTCTCCGAACTGCCGATGCTCACCGCCCCCGAGCAGGCGGAACTCGACGCCTGGAACGCCGTTCCCGCCGAACCGTCGCCGAAGCCCGTCCACGAACTCATCGCCGACCACACGGCCGCCCATCCCACCGCGGAAGCCGTCGTTTGCGGCCCCGACCGCCTGACCTACGCCGACCTGGACGCCCGCGCGAACCGCCTCGCGCACCACCTCCGCGCCCTCGGCGCCGGACCGGAGTCGGTGGTCGGCATCCGCCTGGAGCGCAGCGCCGACCTGGTCGTCTCCGTCCTCGCGGCGTGGCGCGCCGGAGCCGCCTACCTGCCGCTCGACCCCGACTACCCGGGCGACCGCCTCGCCTTCATGACCGCCGACACCGGCGCCGAGGTGGTCATCGGCGAGACCGTGAGCCCGGACGACCCCGTCCTCGCCACCTACCCCGCGACCGCCCCCGACGCCGCCGTCGACCCGCTCCAGACGGCCGCCGTCATCTACACCTCGGGCTCGACCGGACGGCCCAAGGGCGTCCGGATGACCCACGCGTCCCTCGCCGCCGTCCTCGCGGGCTGGACGCGCGCGCACTTCGCCCCGGACGCCGCCCACCGCTGGCTGTCCCTCACCAGCGCGAGCTTCGACGTGTTCACCGGTGACATCGTCCGGTCCCTGGGCTCGGGCGGCACGCTCGTCCTCGGCGAGGTCGGCCTGCAACTGTCCCCGCCCGAGTGGCACGCGCTCCTGACCGAGGAGCGCGTCAACGCCCTGGAGAGCGCCCCGCGCTACGTGGACGACCTCGTCGCATACCTCCGTGAAAGCGGAGAAACCCTGCCCGACCTGAGCCTTCTTCTCATCACCACCGATGTGTGGCGGATGCCGTCCGCGCGCGCAGCCGCCGACACCCTCGGCCCGGACGTCCGCACCCTGACGGCGTACGGCGTCACCGAGGCGACCATCGACTCGTCCTACGGCGACCTCTCCGCCCTCGCTCCCAGCCAGGACGGCCCTGCCCCGATCGGCGCGCCACTCCCCGGAACCCGCCTCCACGTCCTGGACGAACACCTGAACCCCGTCCCGGTCGGTGTTCCCGGCGAGCTGTTCATCGGCGGCGAAGGTGTCGCACGCGGCTACCACGCCCGTCCCGACCTGACCGCAGAGCGCTTCATCGCCGACCCGTTCGCCCGGGACGGCGAGCGCCTCTACAAGACCGGCGACCGCGTCCGATGGCTGGCGTCCGGCCAGGTGGAGTTCCTCGGACGCGCCGACCACCAGCTCAAACTCCGCGGCTTCCGGATCGAGCCCGGCGAGATCGAGCACACCCTCACCGCCCACCCGGCGATCGCCACGGCCGTCGTCATCGCGGACGGCGCGGACGACACCGACCGCCGCCTCGTCGCCCACCTCGTCCCGGCCGACACCACCGCAGGCGTCCCGACCCCGGCCGACCTTCGCGAATTCCTCCGAGGCAAGCTCCCCGAGCACATGATCCCGTCGATGTTCGCCGAACTGGCGGAGCTGCCCCTCACCCCCAACGGCAAGCTCGACCGGGCGGCGCTGCCCGCGCCCGGCGCGTCCCGCATCGAGGAGGATGGCGGCGGCACGGCCCCCCGCACCGAGACCGAGGAACGCCTCGCGGCCATCTGGGCGGACGTCCTCGGCGTCGGACGCGTCGACATCGAGGACGACTTCTTCGAGCTCGGCGGCCACTCGCTCCTGGCGACGAAGGTGGTCAGCCGCGTCCGCGAGGCGTTCGACACCGAACTGTCCCTGGCGACCCTCTTCGACCGTTCGACGGTCGCCGAACTGGCCCTTGTCCTGGACGACACCCAGGACACCGACCCGGACGAGGACTACGAGGAGTTCGTCTTCTGACCCACCCCCGCGCCGAGCCGCCCCACCCCTTTCCCTTGACTTTGCTCCTTTGCGGGATGGAGTCCCGACCTGGTCGGGCATCTCGCAGTGGGACTGACAGGACACCGCTCAGGGGAGAAGCATGCGGCCGCGGCTGTTGGATGACGTTCGCTACGTGGAGTGCGACGAAGGGGTGTTCCTGGAGAGTGATCGGGGTGCCTGCACGATCGCGGGGGAGCACGGGTACGCGTGGCTGTCACGCCTGGCCCCGTTCCTGACCGGCGAGCACACCCTGCGGGAACTGACCGGGCCACTGTCCCCGGACCGGCGGGACCTGGTCGAGAAGCTGGTCGGCGCGCTGGCCGAGCACCGGTTCGTGGTGGACGCCCGCGTCGAGGAGCCCCACGGGCTGAGCGCGGCCGAACAGGAGACCTACGCCCCGGAGATCGCCTTCATCCGGTACGGCTTCGACTCCGCCGAGCGGCGGTTCGAACGCCTGCGGCAGGCGACGGTCTCGCTGACCGGATCGGGCCCGGTGCTGGCGGCCCTGCTCCGCGCCGGACTGAACAGCGGCTGGCGTCTCGTGCGGCTCACCGACGTGGGCGCCGAGCCGATCGACCTGGTCGCTGAGGTCGCCGCGAGCCGCCGCGACCCGGACCAGATGGTCCTGATCAACGCTTCCGGGCGGATCTGGGACGACACCGACGTGGTGCTGCAGGTCCACGACGGCGACCGGACCGACGAGCTGGAATCCATGGCGACGGCATGCGCCCGTCACGGCGTGGCCCTGGGCCAGCTGTGGGTGCGGCCGGACGAGGCGTGGATGACGTCGGTCGGGACGGCGGACAGCGCGTCCTCGTGCTGGCGGCGGATCACCGGGCTGCCGCAGCATGCGGCGAAGGACGACGGCGACTGGCTGACGGGCACGGTCCCCACGGTCCTGGTCGCCCAGACGGCCCTGTCCTGCTTCGAGCACCTCACCGGCATGACAGACACCCCGTCGGCATCGGCGAGTGCGGCATCAACGGACGCGGCATCAGCGGACGTGGGGCCGACAGCTTCGACGGTGACCCGGATCGACCTGCGCACGCTCGACACGCGGCGGCACCGCGTGTACCCCTACTCCGGCCTTCACGACACAAGCCCGAATGTGGCTTCCCTTCCGCCGTTGGCGGCCGATGACCTGCTGGAACGGGTCGCCGAGTACGTCGACGCCCGCACCGGAGTGCTGGGAACGCTGGACTCCGGCGATATGGCGCAGTCGCCGCTGCGCGTCTGCCAGGCGACCGTGTCCGACCCCCAGGGCGCGCTCCCGCCCTGGTCAACCGGCCCGTCGGTGATCGGCTGGGGCGACACCGCCAGCGCCGCGCGGCTGCGGGCGGTGCTGGCAGGACTGGCCACCTATCAGGCGCTGGCCGGGTCCCAGCACGCGCGAGCCCCCTACGCCGCGCCGATCGGCGTCGCGGCCGGGCTGTCATGGCCGCAGGCCGTGGCGGGGGCACTCGCGCAGCATTGCCAGGTGCTGCTGCGCCAGAACGATCCGACCGACTTTCCCGCAGTCGCCGCGCCGCCCGATGTGCGGGTGGCGCAGCTCGTCGCGTTGCTGGACGCGGCCGGTGAACAGGTGGAGATCCGCGACCTGAGCGACGTCCTCGACCTGCCCGCATACATGGTCGGCACCGCGTCCAGCTTGACGACGACCGCCCAGCAGCACGGCCGGATCACGATGACGTATGCCGCGCCCGCCTGCGGGGCCGACCCGGCCACGGCGATGTGCGCGGCGTTGGAGCGGGCGCTGCTGGCCTGGCAGTCCCGCACCGAGCGCCAGCCTTGGTATGCCGACCCACCATCCCGCTGGTACGAGGACGACGAAGCCGACGACGGCACCACCGAGCGCTTCGCGGACGCGATGACCGAGGCCCTCGCGAGGGCGGGCCACAGGCTGACCGTCCTGCCGCTGGCCCACGACGCCCAGGTGGCCCGGCTGCTGCCGTTCATGGCGCAGGCGGTGACCACTCATGCTTGACGGTCTCATCAGCGGCCCGGCCGCAGACCCGGACGATGACCGGACCGGCGACCTGCTGGGTTCGGGCACGCTCCATGCCGCGCTGCGCCGGATGCCGGTGCCGCCGCAACTGCGCGTGGTCGTCACCGACGGCGACGACACCGTCCCGCACAAGGCGGCCCGCGCCGATGGCGTTCCCTGGCTCCCCGTCCGCCTCGAGTCCGGGGTGATCCTCATCGGCCCGGCGGTCGAGCCGCAGCGGCCCGGCTGCCCCACCTGCCTGAGCAGGCGTCGCAACGGCAACCTGCCGCAGGCCGCTGCCCGCCGAGACCTGCGCGAACGCCTCCAGGACGGCCGACGGCGCGGAGGACTTCCGCTGCTGCCGCTGGTCACCGAGCTGGTCACTGCCCTGGTGCGCGGCGAGCTTGAGTCCGGCTTCGCGCGCACGCGGAACGGCGTGCTGAGGGTCTCGGCGGCCACAAGCGCCTTCACCCATCACCGGCTGCTTCCCGACCCGTCCTGCCCGGACTGCGCGACGCCGTCCCAGGAGCGTCCTTCGCGGCTGATGGCCGAACCCGCTCCGAAACCTGATCCGGCGCGGCTGCGGACCGGCGAGCTGGACGAGAGCCTGGAGGAGATCTACGCGGACGCCGAGACCGGACTGATCAGCTCGGTAGGGGTGTACGACAGTGGTCCGATCCCGTGGGCCGTCGCCCGGCGCGGCCCAACGGGCGAAGGCGACGACAGCCGCCACGGCTACGGCCGCACCCGTGACGCGCGCTCGGCGAGCCTGACCGCCGTCGCCGAGGCCCTGGAACGCCACGCGGGCTCCCACCTGTGCGGCCGGAGCACGGTGAAGGCCGCCTACGCCGACATCGCCGACCACGCGCTCGACCCACGCACCCTCGGCCTGTACCCCGACCCCTGGTACGACCAGCCCGGCTTCCACTACAACCGCTTCGACCCGGATCAGCTGGCCAGCTGGGTATGGGGCTACTCCTTCGCCACGTCCCGCCCGCTACTGGTCCCGGCGACTTACGCCTACTACGGCGCGAGGACGCGGGCCGAGCCCGGCTGGGTCTACGAGTGCTCCAACGGCGCCGCCCTCGGAAGCCGCCTGAGTGAGGCGATCCTGTACGGCTTGCTGGAGGTCGCCGAACGGGACGCGTTCCTGATGACCTGGTACGGACGCCTGCCCGTCCCCAAGGTCGACCTGGATTCGGTGGCCGACCGCCGTATCCCCCTGACCGTCGCGCAGATCCGTCAGACCCTCGGGTACGAGGTGATGGCGTTCGCGATGCCGATGGAACAGGGCGTCCCCGCCTTCTGGGTCATGGCGGTGGACCGGTCGGGCGAAGGAGGCCGCCCGCACGCCCTGTGCGGTGCCGGAGCCCACCCCAACCCCGAACAGGCACTGCATTCGGCGCTGATGGAACTGTTCGTGTTCGTCCAGGGAGCCGCCGACCCCGGACGGGACAGCGCGAAAGACCCAGCGCGGGACGATCGCCTGCAGGCCATGCTGGACGACCCCGACCAGGTGCGGGACATGCCGGACCACCACACCCTGTACGGACATCCGGACGCGTGGCCGAGGCTGGACTTCCTGCCGGTCGACGCCCCCGGCTGGCCGCTCGCCGAGCTCGTCGAGCCCTGGCCGGTCCACCGGGATCTCAACGACGACCTGAGCGAACTGGTCGGCCGCTACCTGTCCACCGGCCTGAACGTGATCGCGGTCGACACCACCTGCCCCGACCTGAAGGCGGGTGGATTGGCCAGCGCGAAGGTCATAGTCCCTGGTGCCGCGTCGATGACGTTCGGCCACCGCTACCGGCGCGTCCACGCCCTGCCCCGGCTGCTGAGCGTGCCCCGCCTGCTCGGGTACCGCGATCGCGACCTGCGTCCTGACGAGCTCAACCCGTTCCCGCACCCCTTCCCCTGAGCCTGGTCCACGTCCCAGCACCACATCCGACCAAGGCACGGCAGAGGAGCGGAGTACATGACGGCCACCGACGGGAACGCGACCCGCCGCTTTCTGGCGGCCATCGACCGGCGACGCCCGGAGCCGGTCGACTGGAGTGCGGCCCCACCGCGCTACAAGCGGTACCGGGACACCACACGCACCGCCCTGCCTGCGGCAGGACGCGACGCCTGGAAAGGCGACTTGCTCCGCGGCCTGCTCGGCCTGACCCGAGTGTCCTGGACCTACCCGACCGACGACGCGGGCCAGCTCGCCCCCGGCGCCCGCCGCGTCCAGATCGGCCGCCCGGTCGCGTCCGGTGGTGCCCTATACCCGATCGAGGCGTACCTGGCCGACGGGACGGCTTTGCATCACTACGACACCGTCCACCATGCCCTGGAAACCGTCCGCGACGGCGACCACCGCAGCACGCTGCTCCCGCAAGCCGCCAACGCGGACGCGGCCCTGATCCTCACCGCCGTCTTCTGGCGCAACGGCTTCAAATACCGTGACTTCGCCTACCGACTCCAATGCCAAGAAACCGGCGCCCTCTGCGCCCAGGCCCTCGTCCTCGCCGACACGTTGGGGCTGAACGCCACCGTCCATCTGGACTTCGACGGCGAACAGGCCGAAAGAATCCTGGACCTGGACCCCGCCGCCGAAGGCGCCCTCGCCATCCTGACCTTCAAAACAGCCGACGCCCCCCGAAACACCACAAGCGAGGCACCATCGGACCGGGACGCCGCTCAGCCTGCCAATCCGTCCACGCCGGTCACCCTGCTGCTGCCCCACCTGACCGAACTGCACGCCGCGACCAGGACACAAGGACCGCCGCCACCGCCAGCGCCCCGTCGCGCCACGACAGCCTCCGAACCAGCCATAGCCCTCCCGCAGGTCACGGACGCCGACTTGGCGGAAGGCATCCCGCACAGAGCCTCACCCATCAACGGCTTCCGCCGCAGCCCTCTCACCACCGCCGACCTGGCGCAGATCCTCGCGGCGGCACGCCCCGGCGACCGAGTCACCACAGACCTGTACGTCCTGGTCTGGAACGTTCCAGGCATCCCGCCCGGCGCCTACCGCTACGACCGCGACCGGCGCACGCTCACTCACCACGGCCCAGCCGCCATCGAGGCGGGCCCGCTGGGCCCGAACACCCGCCATGCCCTGCGCGGTGCCGCCGCCGCACTCGTCCCGGTCGGCGCTCCGCTGACCGAGACGGCCACCTGCGGCGACCTCGCCTACCGCCTCCAGCAGGCCGAGACCGGCATGGTCGTCCACCGGGCGACCCTGGCCGCCGCCGCCCTCGGCCTGACCGGCCGCATCCACTCCGACGGCACCAACCTCACCACCGACGCCGTCCTCGGCCTGACCGCACCTCGCCGGTCCCTGAGCTTCCTGCTCATCGGCCACCCGCACCCAAGCGGGCCGACGCTCACCCGTCGGCCTGACCGCAGGGTCACAACCCCAGGCACTCACCACCACACCAAGGGGTGATCAACCATGGAAGAACTCATCAGCCAACTCAACGACCTGCCCACCGGCACGATCGAGGTCCGGGCGGCCGACGCTCAGCAGACATCGGCCGTCCCCGGCCTGCCCCCATGCGACTGCAACCACTGCACCTGCGAGTGCACCAGCTGCACCTGCCTCTGCCCATGCGGCAGCTCCTGCGGAACACACTGCGGCTGATCGCGGGCGGGTGCCATGAGGGGCTGAGCTCCCGCTCATCGGCCGCTACTCAGGCGGGTCGGCGCTCACCCGTCGGCGTGACCGCAGGATCGCAACCCCGAACGCTCACCACCACACCAAGGGGTGATCAACCATGGAAGAACTCATCAACGAACTCAACGACCTGCCCACGGACGCGATCGAGGTGCGGCGCGCCGACGCCGAGACAGCGGACGCCACCACGGCCACGTCCTCCTACTGCGGTTTGGGAGGCGTGGACTGCCACCGCTGAACCAGGCAGCCACCCGCACGCAAAGCGGGCCGACGCTCACGCGGCGGCCTGACCGCAGGGTCACAACCCCACACACACACAAGAAGGAGTGATCGACCATGGAAGAACTCGTCAACCAGCTCAACGACCTGCCCACCAGCACGATCGAAGTGCGGGCGTCCGACGCCGAGCACACGCCCGACCGCACCGAGATCGCTCCGATCTGTCAGTGCCAGTGCAGCGACTGCAGCAGGTAACAGTCCGCTGATCCAGCAGCGGGCGGTGGCCTGACATGCCTTGGGCACCCGCCCGCTGCGCCTCGAAGGGACCGATCCCATCGGCGACGTCGTCGCCGGATCGGCCCACCTCACCACAGTGAGCCAGCGGTCACGCATCTGCCCGACCACAGGGGTCAGAACCCACGCGCACACAAGAAGGAGTGCCGACCATGGAAGAGATCATCAACGAGCTCAACGACCTGCCCACCAGCACGATCGAAGTGCGGGCGTCCGACACCGAGCAGACAACGGACGGCACCGACGCCGCGCCCTTCTACTGCGGCTGTGGTGGCACCGACTGCAGTCGATGAACCCAAGCAGCGGGGCGGATGCCTGAGCGACTCTGGGGTATCCGTCCCGCTGCGCCGCCACCACCTCGGAAGGAGGCCACGTGTACGACATGATCGTCGTGGGTGCGCGGTGCGCCGGAGCGGTCACCGCGATGCTCCTGGCTCGCGCCGGCCGCAAGGTTCTGCTGCTGGACCGCGCCCCCTTTCCCAGCGACACCGTGTCCACCCACTACGTCCACCAGCCCGGACTGGCCCACCTGCACCGATGGGGCCTCCTGGACGAACTCCTCGCCACCGGCTGTCCGACGCTGACGCGCGTCAGCCTCAGCGTTTCGGACGCCCACCTCACCGGCCCGGCGCCCTCCCTGGGCGCTGTCGCGGGAGGCTGCGCCCCTCGCCGCCACATCCTGGACCACATCCTGGTTCGGGCCGCCGTCCGAGCCGGAGCCGAGTTCCGCCCGCGTACCACCGTGCTCGACCTGCACTGGCAGGACGGTGTCGTGGCCGGAATCGTCCACGGCACACGCCACGGAACGCAACACGTGGAACGCGCCCCGCTGGTCATCGGCGCCGACGGCCGCCACTCCACCGTGGCCCGCCTGGCCCGCGCGCCCTACCTTCACCAAGACCCTGAACTCACCCGCACCTACTACGCCTACTGGAGCGGCCTCGCGAACCAGGGCCTGCGCTTCTACCTCACGCGAGGAGCCGGGACCGCCTGCATGCCCACCCATGACGGGCTGACGGTCATCCCGGTCGCGTTCTCCCGCACCGGTCACCCCATCGCCAACAGTGACCGTCAGCGCACCTACCTCGGAACGCTCGGGCAGACGTCCCTCGACCTCGAACGACAGCTCGCGGACGCCCGCCAGGAAGGACCGCTGTTCTGCTGCTCGGACCAGCCGAATTTCTTTCGGCGTGCCCACGGACCGGGCTGGGCACTGGTCGGCGACGCCGCGCACACCAAGGACCCTTGCTGGGCCCGGGGTATCACCGACGCCTTCACCCAGGCGAGCATGCTGGCCGACTCACTCGACATGCCTCTCGCCGACCACCGCCGGGTCGGCAAGGCCCTGACCGACTATGCCCGGCGACTCGTCCACGACTTCACGCCCGCCTACGAGGGCACCCTGTTCGCCGCCCGAATGGACAACGACCGCCGCTCCCGGGAACTGGCCGACAACCAGCACGACCCCGCCTACGTCCAACGCTGTTTCCGCGGCTTCGCAGGCATCCCCGAACCCGCTCCCGCACAGGCTTAGCTCCCGTCCGTCAGTCCCACAGCCCAGTAAGGGCGAGGGCTTCCTCCGGACTGGTGGCGCGCCGGACGCCGGGAACGGGCTCGCCGTGCTCGTCCAGGATCGTCCAGCCACCGAGCTGGACGACCGGAACCCGTCCCCGCCGCATGGCCAGCGCCAGCTCCGAAAGCGTCCCCCATGAACCGCCGACCACAACGACCGCGTCACCCGAGTTGACGATGATGCTGTTCCGAGCATCACCCGTCCCGGTGGGGATCACGACCGACAGGTCCGGGTTGGCCCCAACAGCGTCGTCGCCCGACAGGATGCCGACGACCGTTCCGTCCGCCGACCGGGCCCCAGCGGCGACTGCCGCCATGACCCCGGAATACCCACCGCAGATCACCACCGCGCCACGTCCGGCCAGCAACCGGCCGACCTCGTACGCGTTCCTGCGGTCGTCATCAGTGCAGTCGTGCGGACCAGACACCGCCACCTGAACGGCCACGTCGACTCCTCCCCATCACGCCCCCTGGACGAGTCATTCTGATGTGACCCGTGGACATCGGCGATCAGGAATCGCCGACCGGGGCAGAGGTCCCAGGACGTGACCACCTGGTGAGGAAGGGCGGCGCTCGCCGCTACGCGACAGGGTCGGCACCCGTTCGCCGGACGAAGTCCATGTGCCAGTTGGTGATCCAGGACTGCCCGTCGTCGACGGAGAACGCCTGCTCCCAGTGAGCCCGGTCGGCGGTGATGCCGGACCAGATGAAGCGCGCCTTGACCTTGTGGCCGTCGTGCTCGTCGTCGCCGTAGAAGACGCCGGTGCCGTCGGCTCCGAAGCGTCCGATGACGGGCGGGAAGAGGGTGCCGGTGCGCTTGCTGGCCCAGTACAGCGACCACTGTCCCGTCGCCGGGTCGAACAGCCGCAGGGTCAGCCCGGCGAAGCCCTTGGTCGGGAACTCGATCTCGTCGAAGCTGGCGGCGCCGTCGAAGTGGCGGGTGGCGCGGGTGACGCCGGGGAACTCCTCCCAGCGGTCGTCGCCCTCCGTCGGGTCGAGGAAGTCCTTGCGCCAGCGGTTGGTGACGTCATAGGTGCCGGTGAAGAACGCGAAGTCGTTGGTCGTCATGCCGCAGGACGCTAGGACAGGTCCCCTGACATCCACTGTCAGTGGACCGGCCGTAGATTTGCGGCCATGCGCGCCGGTCGACTCCTCTCGCTTCTGCTCCTGCTGCAAAACCGCGGCCGGATGACCGCGGACGAGCTGGCGGCGGAGCTCGAAGTGTCGGTGCGCACGGTGTACCGGGACGTGCAGGCGCTGGTCGCGGCGGGCGTGCCGGTCTACGGCGAGCCAGGGCACGAGGGCGGCTACGCGCTGCTCGACGGCTATCGCACACGGCTGACCGGCCTGACCGAGGCCGAGGCGCGAACCCTGTTCCTGGCCGGTCTGCCCGGACCGGCGGCCGAACTCGGCATGGGCCCGGTCCTCGCGGCGGCCGAACTCAAGCTCGAAGCGGCCCTGCCGGTCGCGCTGCAAGACCACGCCCGGCGGATCCGTGAGTGCTTCCACCTGGATGCTCCGGCCTGGTACCGGCAGGCGGACGAGGTGCCGCACCTTCAGGCGGTGGCGGCCGCGGTGTGGGAGCGGCGCGCCGTCCGCGTGCGCTACCGCCGGTGGCATGCCCCGCAGGAGGTGGAACGGCGTCTGGAACCCTACGGAATCGTCCTCAAGGGCGGACGCTGGTACATCGTCGCCCGTTCCGGCGATGACCTGCGTACCTACCGGATCGGGCAGATCCTCGACCTGGAACCGCTGGACGAGACGTTCGACCCGCCCGCCGACTTCGACCTGGCGCGCCATTGGCAGGCCCACACGGCGCAACTGCAGGACCGGCTGTGGCAGGGCGAAGCGGAGATACGCATCTCACCGGCGGGCATCACCCGCCTCCAGGACGTCGCGGCGCAGGCGGTCCTCGACGGCGTGAACCAGGGAGAGCCGGAGCCCGGCGGCTGGCGCCGGGCCGTCATCCCCATCGAGACCTTCGACCACGCGGAAGCAGAACTGCTCCGGCTGGGCCCGGAGGTGGAGGTCCTCACACCACCGGAGCTCCGAGAACGCATCGCCACCTCAGCCCGAACCATGGCAACGCTCTACAACTGAGAGTCTGCCCGCGCTTTCCGGTCCGGGTGGCCAGCCCCCAGAGGCCGGGCGCCCGGCGCGACCATCACCGCACGAGACACCCGGCCCAGAGTGCTTCACCTCTGCGGTTCCGCGTCCGCGTGCGCGCCGACCGCGACCTCGAACCAGACCCGCCACCGCCGCAGCTCGCCCTCGCGCACCAGCACCGCCCCGGACCGGTCGGTCATCATGGCGACCAATCCCAGGCCGCGCCCGGACTCCGCGCCCAGGTCCGCGTCCTCGAACGCGTCCTCCTTGCACGGCAGCACCGGAAACCCCTCGGCCCCACCGTCATCGGTGATCTCCACCCGCACGGAATGCGCCGCCGTGAACTCCGACTCGTGCACCATGTGCACCGCCACGTCCACCCCGCCGCCCTCCCGCCCGGACGCGGTGTGCCGGACGGCGTTCGTAGCGATCTCCGCCACCGCCAGATCCACGACGTCCACGTCCACCGGATGCCCGAGCGTCGTGACCCAGTCCCGAACCTGCGCGCGAACGGCCCGCACGTCCAGCTGCCCGCCACACTGCGTGACCAGCCGCCGCGACACCACCAGGTCCCAGGCCATCACCGCTTCACCGCCGCGATCCAGTGAGCCGCCCGCATCGTGTCGTCCGCGGCCACCGTCTGGTCTCCGTCCCAGCAGAAGGACCATCCTCCGGACGCGCCCTGGACGGCCAGGACCGCCATCTTCCGTGCGCTCGGCCCGACCGGGACGTACATGACCGGCTGGCCGTTGACGCCCGGCAGGGTCACGGTGGACCCACGCCCCAGCAGCCGGAGCGCGACCATCAGCCTTGCCAAGCACCAGAGGCGTTCCAGGGTCATCGCCGCGCTTGCATCCCTTTCGTCCTGCATCGCTTGTGCTCCCTAGAGCTTCGGCGGGTGGGGATCCAACCCGAGTAATTGCCGGACGCCGTTCGCCATCTCTTCGGCGGTCGTCCCGGGGACGCGCTCCCCGTTCGGCCAGCGCAGCGCTTCAAGCCCCTCCGCGTTTGCGCCACAAATGATGGTTTCGGACATGTTGGAACTCGGGTTCAGAGCGCGAATCGCAGGGACGCGAGAGTTCTTCGCGACGCTCACCCGCACGACTCTCACCACGACACCGCCCCCTCGTTGGAGGTGCACAGCGACGGAATCGAGGAATGCCCGCTTTGTCGCCTCTTGCGGCATCGGTGGACTCCCAAAGGTCTAACGTCTAATGTTTGACGTGACGCTAGGTTCCACCGCGCTCTACGGAGCGTCAAGCAGTTCTGCAAGATTCTTGGAGAGAGAACGAACGTCTAACGTTCCTGATTTCCCCTATGCTCGGAACCAGTGACAGAAGGAGGGTCCCGACGATGCCGAGGCTGTCTTATCTGGACATCGCCGCGATCTTGCGGGACGAGATCGAGCGGGGCGTATACCGGCATGGCGACACGATGCCGCCGGAGCCGGCGCTCGCTGAGCGGTTCGAGACCACCCGAGCGACGATCAACAATGCGCTTCGCGTGCTCAGAGGCGAAGGGTGCATTGCGACTCACCGAGGAAGGGGAACCACCGTGACCGCTTTGACTCGCCGCATCCGCCGGAGCGCGATGACGCGCTACCTGCCTGAGGCGTTGCAGACGTCCCAGGGACCGTTCGACTACGAAGTTCGTCAGCTGGGCATGACACCGCGCTCCGAGGTCACTGTCAGTAGGGTCGTGCCGCCCGCCGAGATCGCCGAGGTTCTCAAGCTGGGCGAGGGCGAGCAGGCGGTCCAGCGCGCCCGGCGCATGTTCGCCGACGACACCCCCGTCATGATCGCCTCCTCGTACATCCCGCTCAGCATCGCGGCCGACACGGTTCTCGAACAGGAACAGCAGGGCCCCGGCGGCATGATCCGGCGGTTGGCCGAGCTCGGCCACGCGCAGGTTCACATGGACGAGAGCATCACGGTCCGTCCGCCGAATGACGATGAGGCCGACTTCCTGCGCATGTCGTCCGACCAGCGCGTTTACGTGATCGTCCACACTGGACGTACTGCTGAGGGCAGGGCCGTTGAAGCTGCCCAGCAGGTCATGCCGACCCACTACTGGCAGCTTGATTACGGCTGGGACGTCGACCCCGCCTAGATCCGTGTGATGCCGTGCCTCTGTACGAAACGCGTCCCGGTGGCCTGGCAGGTGCTCGCGCCCGCCAGGCAACCTCTTTCTGCGGCGTGGCGATACATGGATGGTGATCAGCCGATGTCGGCGCTCGTGGTCCTCGTCTTGGGCAATGAGGGCCCGTCGATTCGGGTGCGGGAATGATTTCCATCCGAAATGGGGCGGTTTATCCTGGCGTTTGACCGGTTTGCGCACTGCCCCAAGGCATCCGAACGACTCGGTCGGATGCGGGGCGGTGGGGCCAGCCAGAAGGGATGCGGGATGAGTGTTCCGGGCCTGCCTCATGTCAGGTGGCGCAAAAGCTCACTTAGTGGCCAGAACGGGAACTGTGTTGAACTGGCTGGTCTGGATGCCGGAGTGGCGATTCGCGACAGCAAGGACGTGAGCGTTCCGCCGATCCTGCTGGAGGTCGGCCAGTGGCGGACCCTCGAGGCGATCATTCGCGCGGACTGACCCAGCCTGGATGGACGATGGGTGAGGGAGGCTGAGGTCCAGGCGGTCAGGACGGCCATGTCGGTCAAGGCGGTGAGGGTGTGAAGGTTGTCATGCGCACCAGCACGGTCAGGCGCAACAGCCGACATGTGCGGGACGGTCAGCAGGTGGCGGCCGGGTACTCGTTCCCCGCCGCGATGGGGAACGAGCTGTGGGTTCACCACATCTCGCCGGAGATCGGCAAGGCCCCGATCAACGACCCGCGGTTGGCGCACATGCTGAACGTCCAGGTCGGTTCGACGGCCATGCGACGGCTCCGGGTGACGGGCCCCGAAGGTGAGCCTGCGTTCCAGATCAGCACGTCGATCCATCCCCGCATCTCGCAGGAGGTGCCCGAGGTCGACGAGCCCTTCGGCACCGGCCCCGGCGCGTGGATCGACGCCATCGAAGCCAAGGGGCACGGCCCTCTGGAGTGGTTGGAACGCCGACGCGTGCGCATGCCCACCCAGGACGAGACCAAGCTCCTCCTGATCCCTGCGGACCTGCCTGTCTGGGAGATCGTCCGCACCAGCTACAGCGCCAAGGACGAGAACGCCGTCGACGTCACCCAGGTCATCATCCCCGGCGACCGCATGGAAGAAGTCTCCCGACTCCGCCGCGACGAATCCGCCCAGTGGCCTCACGCAACCATCAGCCCGGACGGTCCACCCGTAGCACCTCGCGGCGAATGACCGCGTAGGGCTTTCTCCCTGGATCAAGCCCGCCCACCCATGGCGCTCGCCTGCCGACACGCATCCAGGCAGCACGGCCCTCCCCAAGGGAATCCGGTGAGCGGCGGAGGGGTGGCGGAGGTGGGTGGTCGGGGGGTTTGGGTGGGTCGGGCATAGTGGGCGCATGAAGTATGTGCTCCTGATCTGTGACGATGAGACGGTGTCGCCGAGCATGGAGGAGATCGCGGCGGACCCGGCGTATCGGGCGTACGGGGCGGAGGTGGAGCGGCGGGGGGCCGTTCTCGGTGGCGCTCGGTTGCGTCCGGTGGCGGATGCGACGACGGTCCGTGTCCGTGACGGGGAGACGCTGGTGTCCGATGGCCCCTTCGCGGAGACGAAGGACTTCGTCGGCGGGATCGACATCATCGAGTGCGCAGATCTGGACGAGGCGATCGCGATCGCGGCGCGGCACCCCTACGCGAGCCGGGGTTGTGTCGAGGTTCGTCCCGTCTGGGAATGACCGCCCCGGAGGCGGTGCGCGCCGCGGTCGACGCGGCGTACCGGGACGAGTGGGGCCAGGTGGTCGCCACGCTGATCGGGCTGACCGGGAACTGGGACCTGGCGGAGGACTGCGCGCAGGACGCGTTCGCCGCCGCGTTGGCGACGTGGGGGCGCAATGGCGTTCCGGCTCGTCCGGGTGCGTGGCTGACGACGACGGCGCGGCACCGGGCGACCGATCGGCTGCGGCGGGACGCGACGGGGGTGGCGAAGTTGCGGCAGCTCGCCGTGCTGGAGCGGGATCCGGCCGAGCCGCCGGCCGAGGACATTCCGGACGAGCGGCTGCGGCTGATCTTCACGTGCTGCCATCCCGCGCTGCCGTTCCCCGCGCGGGTCGCCCTGACGCTGCGGACGCTGGCGGGGCTGAGCACGGGTGAGATCGCCAAGGCGTTCCTGACCGCCGAACCGACGATGGCGCAGCGTCTGGTGCGCGCGAAGCGCAAGATCGTCGAGGCCGGGATACCGTACCGGGTTCCACCGGCGGAACTCCTGCCGCACCGGCTGACGGCCGTCCTCGCGGTGCTGTACCTGATCTTCAACCAGGGCTACGACGAAGCGGACGGACGCAGGGCGCTGGCCGCCGAGGGAATCCACCTCGCCCGGACGCTGGTCCGTCTGATGCCGGCCGAGCCCGAGGCGCGCGGCCTGTTGGCGTTGATGCTGCTGCTCGAGGCCCGCCGCGCGAAGCGCACCGACGACGGCGTGCTGGTCACGTTGGAGAACCAGGACCGGTCGCAGTGGGACCGCGCGCTGATCGCCGAAGGCCTGACGACGCTGGACCAGGCGCTGGCCGTGCGGCGCGCCGGGCCCTATCAGGTGCAGGCCGCGATCGCCGCCTGTCACGCCACGGCGTCCGACGCCGCGACCACCGACTGGCCGCAGATCGCCGTCCTCTATGCGGAGCTCATGCGGTTGGCGCCGTCCCCCGTGGTGGACCTCAACCGTGCCGTGGCGATCGCCATGGCCGACGGCATTCCCGCCGGACTCGCCCTCGTCGACGATCTCACCGAGTCCGGCGAACTCGACGGCTACTACCTGCTGCCCGCGACACGGGCCGATCTCCTGCGCCGGGACGGCCGCCTCGCCGAGGCCGCGACGTCCTACGAGGAGGCGCTGAGACTGGCGCCGACCGACGCCGAGCGTCGCTATCTGACGGGTCGTCTTTCCGAGCTCTGACCAGCACAGAGGCCATCGCGGCCGAATTTCTCGAAGTTTCCTCCCGGTCGATGTCGATCCCGGGCGGCCTCCTTCGTCGGTGGGGCGAAACCACCCGAGAGAGAGGCAAGGACGATGTCGGACACCGAGTACCTGAACGCCACCGTGACCGTCGACCGGACGCCGGAGCAGGTCTTCGAGGCCGTGACCAACGTCCGCGGCTGGTGGAGCGAGAACCTCATCGGCCACACCGCCGCCCTGCACGACGAGTTCGTCTTCACCGACGACAGCGAATACGCCGGTGAGACCGTCCGAGCCGGGAAGGGCCTCCGTTTCGCCCGGTTCCAGATCACCGGGTTCGTGCCCGGCCGACGGATGGTCTGGCACGTCGTGGACGCCGACTTCATCGCCGACCGTGACGAGTGGACCGGCACGGACGTCGTCTTCGACCTCACCACCGACGCGCGGGGCACGACGCTGCGTTTCACGCACGAGGGCCTCACCGCCGCGGAATCCGCCTGCTTCGAAGCGTGCTCGCGTGCCTGGACCTTCTTCATCACCGAGAGCCTGCCGCAGCTGCTCACCACCGGCGCCGGCCGGCCCATCGCGGGCTACCGCCGGTGAACCGCCGCGAGCCGGAAGGACGCCGAATCCATGTCTGACACGCAAAGCCGCGTGGAAACCACCGCCGGTCCGCTGACCTCCAGGGTCCGGAGGAAACCGGGCCCTCGCCAAGGGCTCGTGCTGGTACTGGCGTGCGCCGCCACGGCGATGGTGGGCCTCGACATCGCTATCGTGAACGTGGCCCTGCCCTCGATCCAGCGAGACCTCGGAATCAGCCAAGGCGGTCTGCAATGGGTCGTCGTCGCCTACGGCCTCCTGCTCGGCGGATTCCTCCTCGTCGGCGGCCGGATGACCGACCTGCTCGGACGACGCCGGATCCTGCTCGCCGGCCTCGGCCTGTTCAGCGCCGCGTCGCTGGTCGCGGGTGTGGCCCAGCACGGGGGCGTGCTGATCGCGGCCCGTGGGCTCCAGGGGCTGGGGGGAGCGCTCATCGCACCGGCGGCCCTGTCACTGCTGGCCGTCACCTTCCGTGAAGGGCGAGAACGCAATCGGGCCCTCGGCATTTTCGGAGCCGTCGCCGGGACAGGCGGAACGGTGGGTGTCGTCGCGGGCGGTCTCGTCGCCGACGGCCCCGGCTGGCGGTGGGCGTTCTTCATCAACGTTCCCGTCGGCCTCGCGCTCATCGCACTCGCCGTCACCTGCCTCGCGGCGGACGAGCCCCGCGACCGTTCCGTGCGGCTCAACGTCGCAGGGGCCGGCACGGTGACCGGCGGACTGCTGGCATTCGTCTACGGATTCCACCATGCCTCCACCCACGGATGGACCTCCGTCGGCACACCGGCGTGGTTCATCGCGGCCGGTGTGCTGATGGCCGTGTTCGTGTGGTCCGAGAAGCGTTCACCGGCCCCCCTCGTGCCGGCCAGGGCGCTGAGGAACCGCACGCTCGTCGCGGCGAACCTCACCGCGCTGCTCGCGTTCGGCGCGCTCTTCTCGTTCATCTTCCTCGGATCGCTGCTCATGCAGCAGGAACTCGGCTACACGGCAACGCGGGCGGGCCTGGCGTGGCTGGCCACGACGACGACCGGGTTCGGGGTCTCGTGGGCCGCCGGTCGCCTCGCGGCCGCCGTGGGCGTCCGCCGCCTGCTGGTCACCGGCCTGACGCTGTTGACGGTCGGAATGGTGTCGCTGACCCGGGTCCCTGCCGACGCGGACTACCTCACCGACCTGCTTCCGGCGTTCCTGCTCGCCGGACTGGGCTTCGGGATCTGCGGGCCCTCGCTCCAGATCGGCGCGCTGTCCGGCGTCACCGAAGCGGAATCAGGACTCGCATCGGGCCTGCTCGAGACATCGCGCGAGATCGGCGGCGCGGCGGGCGTCGCCGCCGTGTCGACGGTCCTCGTCGCCGGAACCGGCCTCGACGGCTTCCACACCGCTTTCGCCGCCATCGGTGTCCTCGCAGGTCTCGGGGCCGTCGTCGCGGCGATCGGCTTCCGGCGCGGCACCTGACGGTGGGGCTCACATCTGGGATTTCAGGACGTCGATCTCGCAGCCTGGGGCGGACGGGTCGAAGCCGTGCTCGATGAGCCAGCGGATCGCGAGCAGGCTCCGTAGGGACCACCACGCCTGGATCACGTCGAGGTCGACGTCGGCGCCGTAGCCTGCGACGACGTCGCCCAGGTGTTCCTCGTGCCCGAGTGTCAGGATGGCGAGGTCGAACAGCGCGTCGCCCTGGCTCGCCTCGGTCCAGTCGATCACGCCGGTGACCTCGTCACCGTCGACGAACACGTGGGCGAGTTGCAGGTCGCCGTGGATGAACACCGGCGTCCACGGACGGAGCGCGGTCTCGGCGACCTGGCGGTTGCGCGTGACCAGGTCGGCGGGAAGGACGCCGTTCGCGAGGAGCCACTCGCATTCGGCGTCGAGATCCGAGGTGAGCCGGTCAAGGTTCCGGCCGGGCCATGGGGGCAGCGGGGCGTCGTGCAGCCTGCGTGCGGCGGCGCCCGCTGCGGCCCACGCCGCCGGGGACGCGCTCGACGGCCGGCCGAGGCGGCCCAGTGCCGTCCCCGGGAGGGCGGCGAGCGCGAGCACCGGCGGCTTCCGCCACAGGATCTCCGGGGTCGGGATCGGCGCCAGGGCCATCGCCTCGACCTCGACGTCGGTACGCGCCTGATCGGCGTCGATCTTCAGGAACACGTCCCCGACGCGCAGCGTCGCGCACTGCTGATGGGCGACGACGACCTCGACCTCATCCACGCCGGTCATTATCACCGGGACGGCCACCGACATCGACGCGTTTATCGCGCCCGGACCGTGGCCGTCGGCGCGAGGGTCAGGGGTCTCGGTGTTTCAGGGTGAGGTGGGCGGCGGTCAGGGCGGCCAGGGTCCAGGCGGCGAGGACGGCCATGCCGGTCCAGGCGGTGAGGATCGTGTGGGCCTGGGGTTCGCGGCGCATGATGATTCCTCCGGCGGCGTCGGGGAGGAACTGGGCCGCGTTCCGGACGCCGGGGATGTTGTTGAGGATCTCCGAGACCATGAAGAACAGCGGCACGAGGATGCCGAGGGTGAGCGCGGGGCTGCGCAGGACCGTGGCCAGGCCCAGGGCGAAGACGCAGAGCAGGGTCATGTAGAGGACGGACCCGACGACGGCGCGGGGGACTCCCGCGTCCGTGATCGAGGCGTTGTGGGCGGCGCCGATGGCGGTCTGGGCGGTGAAGAAGGTCGCGAGCACGACCACCGTGGAGACGGCGAGGGCGATCGCGGTGCAGGTGAGCACCTTGGCGGTGTAGAAGACGCCGCGTCGCGGGACGGCGGCCAGTGAGCTTCGGATGGTGCCCGAGCCGTACTCGCCGGTGATCGTGAGCACTCCGAAGACGACCAGGCAGATCATGCCGAGGCGCAGCCCGTTGAAACCGGAGGCGACCGGGTCGAACCGCGCCCTGCCCTCCGCGCTCATGTCGTCGTACGCGCCGCGCAGCACCCAGCCGAAGAGCAGGGCGATCAGCACGCTGACGAGGAGGCACAGGATGAGGCACCACAGGGTGGAGCGGACGGTGCGGATCTTGGTCCATTCGAACGCGACGGCCGCGCGGAGGTCCGCCATGTCAGCGCGCCTCCTTGCCCGCGCGGTGGTCGGACGCGTCGGCGGTGAGGCGCAGGAACGCCTCTTCCAGCGAGCCGGTGCGGGCGACGAACCGTTCTGCCGGGGTGTCGGCCAGCAGCCTGCCGCGGCCGATCACGACGAGGTGGTCGGCGGTGAGTGCCATCTCGTCCATCAGGTGGCTGGAGACGAGGACGGTGCGGCCTTCAGCCGCGAGCCCTCTCATCAGGCCGCGGATCCATCGGATGCCTTCGGGGTCGAGACCGTTGAGCGGTTCGTCCAGGAGCAGGACGGACGGGTCGCCGAGCAGGGCGGTGGCGAGGCCGAGCCGCTGGGCCATGCCCAGGGAGAAGCCCTTGGCGCGCCGGTCGGCCGCGCCGGTGAGGCCGACGGTGTCCAGGACCTCGTCCACGCGCCGGTCCGGGATGCGGTTGCCGCGGGCGAGTCCGAGCAGGTGGGCGCGGGCGGTGCGGCCGCCGTGCAGGGCTCTGGCGTCCAGGAGCGCGCCGACCTGACGCAGCGGATGCCTCAGTTCCGCATAGGGCAGGCCGTGGACGAGGGCCCGCCCGGACGTCGGACGCTCCAGGCCGATGACGGCCCGCATGGTGGTGGATTTTCCGGCTCCGTTGGGGCCGAGGAAGCCCGTCACGCGGCCGGGTTCGACCGTGAAGGACAGGTCGTCGACGGCCGTCCTCGTCCTGTGGCGCTTGGTCAGGCGGTCTATCTCGATCATGCGCCCAGCGTGGAGGGCCCGGTGCTCCGGCACATCGGGCCAGGGGATGTCATCCCCGGGACCGAGGCCGCGGGATGGCGTTGGGGATCTCTCTGGACGGGGGGAGTATAACGAGTATAGTACTGAGTATCTTCGGGGAGGCCGTCGATGAGCATCCGTCACGCGCTGCTGTCTTTGCTGGGTGAGGGGCCGAAGTACGGGCTGCGGCTCCGCGAGGAGTTCGAGCAGCGGACGGGCGAGCTGTGGCCGCTCAACGTGGGGCAGGTGTACACGAGCCTCCAGCGGCTGGAGCGGGACGGGCTGATCGAGTCCGACGTCGAGGAGACGGTGGACGGGCGGTCGTCGCAGAAGCGGTTCCGGCTGACCGGGGCCGGGCGGGACGAGCTGGCCGACTGGCTGCGGGCGCCGTCCGGCGTGACGCCGCCGCCCCGGGACGAGCTGGTCATCAAGGTGATGGTCGCCTCGACCGTGCCGGGCATCGACGTGCACGAGGTGCTCCAGGTGCACCGGCGGCACGTGGTGGAGACCATGCAGCGGTACACCGCGCTGAAGAGCCGCGCCGACGAGGACGACGTCGGGCTGGCGCTCGTCGTCGACGCCGAGTTGTTCCGGCTGGACGCGGCCTACCGGTGGCTGGAGAAGGCCGACGCGCTGCTCAGCAGGAGCGGCGCGCCGGGGTACGACGTCACCACGCACGGCACGCCGCAGGGCGGTGCCGCGCGGGACGTGGCGGGAACGACGTGAGAACGGGCTGCGCGACGGCGCGCGACCATACGGCTCGCAACGTGGAGGTACCGCGGTGAACGAACCCGCCATCGAGCTTCAGCGGGTGTCGAAGGTCTACGGATCCCCGCCCGACCAGGTGCGGGCCCTGACAGAGGTGGACCTCACGGTCCGGTACGGCGAACTGGTCGCCATCATGGGGCCCAGCGGATCGGGCAAGAGCACCCTGCTGACCATCGCGGGCAGCCTGGAGGAGCCGTCCGAGGGGAAGGTCCTGGTGGGCGGGATCGACCTGGCCAAGGCGTCCCGCAACGACCGGGCGAAGATGCGCCGCCGGCTGATCGGCTACGTGTTCCAGGACTTCAACCTGCTGCCCGGCCTGACCGTCGCCGAGAACGTCGCGCTGCCGCTGGAACTGGATGGCACCGGCGCGCGCGCCGCCCGTTCGATTTCGTTGAAGGCGCTGGACCGGTTGGGACTGAGCGAACGCGCCGACCGGTATCCCGATCAGCTGTCCGGCGGTGAGCGGCAGCGGGTCGCCATCGCGCGGGCCGTGGTCGGCGACCGGCGGATCCTGCTGACGGACGAGCCGACCGGCGCCCTGGACTCGGTGAACGGCGAGGCGGTCATGCGGATGCTGCGCACCGCGTGCCGGGAGGGCGTGGCCGGGGTGATGGTCACGCACGACTCGCAGCTGGCGTCCTGGGCGGACCGGGTCGTGTTCATCCGGGACGGCCGCGTCGTCGACCAGACCATCCCGCCGCCGGGCGCGGATTCGCTGCTCAGCGGCGGCAAGCCGTCCGGAGGACGGCAGTGACGGTCACGCTGGAGCCGCCCTCGCTCGGGGGACCGGCCAACGGGGGAGTAGCGGCCCGGCGTGCGATCGTCCGGTGGGCGTGGCGGATGCTGCGCCGGGGATGGCGGCAGCAGAGCGTCGTGGCCTCGCTGCTCGCGCTTGCCGTGCTCGGCGCGGTCGTGGGCGGGGCCACCGCCGTGAACCTCGCGCCGCGCGACGACGCCCGATATGGGCGGGCGCATCAGCTCGTCAACCTGGACGGGAGTGACCCGGCGGCGCTCAAGCAGGGCCTTGACCTCGCACGGAACAAGCTTGGCAGGGTCGAGGAGGTCGGACGGCGGTTCGTGCCCGTCCCCGGGGCGGCCGAGTCGTTGGAGGTCCGAGCGCAGGACCCGCATGGCGCTTACACAGCGCCGCTGGTGGGCGTCCAGGAGGGGCGGCTGCCGAAAGGCGCGGGCGAGACGGCGCTGACCGACGGCGCCGCCAAGGAACTCGACCTGAAGGTCGGGGGCGTGTTCACGGCGGGCGGGGAGCGGCGCAAGGTCGTCGGGATCGTGGAGAACCCGCGTGACCTGCGCGACGAGTTCGCCCTGGTCGCGCCGGGCACGCTGAAGGCCGACGGGGTGACCGTCTTCGCCAAGGTGTCGGACGACGCCTTCGACCAGTACCGGCAGGCGTCCAAGGTGCCGCTCGCCACGCAGACGCTGCGGCACGACGGGCAGGCCGCCGGGGCGGTCCTCGCGGTCACGACGGTGATGCTGCTGCTGGTGTCGCTGGTCGCCGCCGCCGCGTTCGCCGTGGTCGCGCAGCGGCGACTGCGGGAGATGGGCATGCTCGCCGCGATCGGCGCGACCGAGCGGCAGCTGCGCCTGGTGATGATCGCGAACGGCGCGGCGGTCGGCGTGATCGCGGCCGTCGTCGGGCTGTTCCTCGGCGTGGTGGTGTGGGCGCCGGTGTCGGGGACGCTGGAGGACGCCGCGCAGCACCGGATCTCGCCGTCCGGGGTGCCGTGGTCGCTGGCGCTGGAGTGCGCGCTGCTCGCCGTCCTCATGGCGACCGCCGCGGCCTGGCGGCCCGCGCGGAGCGTCGCGCGGATCCCGATCGTCCAGGCGCTGTCGGCGCGTCCGCCGCGGCCGAAGCCCGCGCACCGGGCCACGGCGCTCGCGGTGCTGTTCCTCGCCGGGGGCGTCGCGTGCCTCGCCGCGTCCGCGCAGACGAACCTGTTCCTGATCGCCGTCGGGACGCTCGGCACCGTCGTCGGCGTGCTGCTGGCGGGGCCGCTCGCGCTGCGCGCGCTCGCCGCGTTCGGCGGACGCGCCCCGATCGCGATCCGCCTCGCCGTCCGGGACCTGGCGCGGTACCGGGCCCGGTCGGCCGCCGCGCTCGCCGCGATCAGCCTCGCGCTCGGCATCCCGATCGCCGTCATCGTCGCGTCGTCGGCCGCGCAGGACACGGCCACCACCGGGAACCTGTCCGACCGCCAGCTGATGATCCGGATCGGACGGATCGGCGACTCGGTCGTCCCGCTGCGCACCGACACCGCGATCAGCGACCTGGACGCCCAGGTCGACCGGATCGCCGCGCAGCTCCCGAACGCCAAGGTCGTCCCCCTGGACATGCCGGTCGACCCGGCGATCAAGCCGGAGCCCGGGTACGCGGACGCGCAGGGCGGGCAGCCCGTCGCCGACCTCGGCATCCCGCCCGGCTCGACCGCCAAGGACGACGCGGGCGGCGCCGACCGCAGCAGTGGCGCGCTCCGTTCCGTCCCGCTGTACGTGGAGACGCCCGGGCTGCTCGCGCACCTCGGCGTCGACCCGGCGTCGGTGAGTCCGTCCACCGACCTGGTCACCGGACGGCACGGGACGATCGAGATCCCGAGCGTGACGAAGCCGGAGACGCTGCGCCACGTCCAGCGGGTCAGGACCAGCGCCTACACCGACGACCCGACGTCCGTGCTCACCTCCAGCGGGCTGGAGCGGCGGCACTGGAAGCGGATCCGCGCCGGGTGGTTCGTGGAGTCCGGCAAGCCGCTCACCGACGCGCAGCTCGTGGCGGCCCGGCACATCGCCGCGTCGGCCGGGGTGAACGTGGAGTCCCGCCGCGACCAGGCGTCGCTCGGGCGGATCCGGGTCGGCGCGGCGCTCGCGGGGCTGCTGCTCGCGCTCGGCGTGCTCGCGATGACGGTCGGGCTGATCCGCATCGAGGCGGCGCGTGACCTGAGGACGCTCACGGCGACGGGAGCGAGCAGCCGGGTCCGGCGGACGCTGACCGCCGCGACCGCCGGAGGGCTCGCGCTGCTGGGCGTGGTGCTCGGCGGGGTCGGGGCCTACGCGGCGCTGATCGCCGCCTACATGAGGGACCTGGGGAAGCTCGGGCACGTGCCGGTCCTCTACCTGCTCGCGATCGTGATCGGCGTGCCGGTCCTTTCGACCGTCGCCGGATGGGTCTTCGCGGGACGCGAACCGTCCGCGGTTGCCCGGCAGGCGCTGGAGTGAAGGCCGGGGCCGGTCCGCACCGGCCCGGCTGACAGGGAAGCGGCTCCAACGAGGCCGCACCGCCCGTGAACTCGGGCGGTGGAGCCTCGTTGGAGCCGTTCTGGCGTCCGCGTCGAGAGTTCTTGTCCGGCTTGTCCGCCCCGTGTCAGCATGAGCGCCGAAAAGCAACGTGAATTCGGTGTTCGCGGGCCCCTCCGGCGGCGCCGACGCTGTGGCGCCTGGGCGGTGGAACAGGAGTGCGACCAGGCGTTCTCGCCCCTGGAGAGGTGGGGACCTGGTGCGCTTGAAAGGCTTCTCGCGCGGCGCGCGAAAAGACGACGCGGAAATCGACGATCCGGAATTCGGTGTCGCGGAAAAGGAAGGCGCCGGGCCGGAAAGCGCAGAGGAAGAAGGCTCGGGCGAGGACGGGCGGGGAAGGGCGAGAACGGCCGGTCCCCGGGAAATGGCGCGGCTGGTCGTCGCGGCCGTCCGGCTGGTGTGGGCGGCGAGCCGGCGCGAGTTCATCGTCGTCGTGCTGATGGACCTGACGCAGGCCGTCGGGGTGTTCTTCCTGGTCGTCCAGCTCCAGCAGCTCCTCTCCGGGCTGATGGACCGCAAGGACGGCGGCGCGAACACCCTCGCCCTCGGCGTCGTCGGGTTCGTCGGGGCGAACATCCTGGTCGCGGTCGCCGAGGCGGTCATCGCGAACCGGCGGCAGCTGCTCAGCGAACGCACCTCCCTGCACGTGTGCCGCCAGATCATGACCGTGGCGTGCCTGGCCGACCTCGCCGACTTCGACGACTCCCGGTTCCACGACCGGCTGTACCGGGCCGCGACCAGCGCGCTCACCCGCCCGTCCCGGATGGTGGAGAGCCTGGTCACCGTCGGGCAGGTGCTGTTCACGCTGCTCGCGGTGGCGGTCGCGATGATCGTCGTCCAGCCGTGGATCGCGCTGTTCGTGGTGCTCGCGGCGATCCCGGTGTGGCTCGGCGGGGTGCGCGGCGGCGAGCAGCACTTCGACTTCGTCGAGGAGACCACCGAGGACGACCGCAGCCGGACCTACCTGTTCGAGCTGCTCACCAAGCGCGAGCCCGCCAAGGAGATCCGCGCGTTCAACCTGGAGCGCTACCTCGCCCGCCGCTGGGTGTCGATCATGGAACACCGGCTCGCGCTGCTGGCCGCGAACCTGCGGCGGCGGTTCGTGTCGGCGCTGCTGGCGTCCGTCGGGAGCGGGCTGGTGCTGGCGCTCGCCGCGGGGGTGCTGATCGCGCTGAACCGGTGGGCCGGGATGAGCCTCGCCGAGACCGCGACCACGGCGGGCGCGCTGCTGGTGTTCAGCCAGAAGCTCGTGGACGGCATCGGGGCCGGTAACGAGTTCTTCGAGTCGGCGCCGCTCGTCCGGGACCTGGAGTCGTTCCTCGCGCTGCGCCCCGAGGTGGAGCGCGGGCGCCCGGGCGGGACGGCCCCCGCCGAGTTCGGGTCCGTCGACTTCGAGGACGTCTCGTTCACCTACCAGGGCGCCGAGCGGCCCGCGCTGGAGGAGGTCTCGCTGCGCATCGGCGCGGGCGAGGTCGTCGCGCTGGTGGGGGAGAACGGCTCCGGCAAGACGACCCTCGCCAAGCTGCTCGCCGGGCTGTACGCGCCGGGGGAGGGCCGCATCCTCGTGGACGGCGCGGACCTCGCCGACTACGACCCCGCGACCTGGCGGGACACGGTCGCGGTCCTGTTCCAGGACTTCATCCGCTACGCGCTGCCCGCCGAGGACAACATCCGGATCGGCGCGGCCGAACGCGACCCGGACGACGACGCCATCCGCGCCGCCGCGAAGGCGGCCGGGGCCGACGCCTTCCTCAGCGCGCTCCCGGACGGCTACGCCACGATCCTCTCG
This sequence comes from Actinomadura oligospora ATCC 43269, assembly GCF_000518265.1. Taxonomy (GTDB): domain Bacteria; phylum Actinomycetota; class Actinomycetes; order Streptosporangiales; family Streptosporangiaceae; genus Spirillospora; species Spirillospora oligospora. Next base: position 408,024 of record NZ_JADG01000003.1, read on the forward strand.
CCGCAGTTCGGCACCGGCCAGGACCTGTCGCTCGGGCAGTGGCAGCGGGTCGCGCTCGCCCGCGCGTTCCTGCGCGCCGCGCCGCTGGTCGTCCTGGACGAGCCCAGCGCCTCCCTGGACGCGCGGGCCGAACGGGCGCTGTTCGACAGCGTCCGCGAGCTGTACGACGGACGGACCGTCCTGCTGATCTCGCACCGGTTCTCCACCGTGCGGACCGCCGACCGGATCGTCGTGCTGCGCTCCGGACGCGTCGCCGAGCAGGGCACCCACGACGAGCTGATGGCCACCGGCGGCCTGTACGCCGAACTGTTCACCCTCCAGGCGCGCGGCTACCTCGCGCCCGGCGACGAGAACGGCCGGTCCGATCCCGGACACGCCGAAGACCGGACGATTTCCCTGTACTGAGGGGGCGCTCGCGCATGAGGTACTGGCAGCAGAGGCTGGCGGGCGCTCCGGTGCTCAAGCCGCCCACCGACCGGATCCGTCCGGCGGAGGACGTCCCCGCGGACGCGTTCGTGAGGGCCGGGGCGCTCGCGCCGTCGCCCGTCCCGGTGGTGCTGGCCGCCTGGGCGGTGCTCCTCGGGCGGTACGCGGGCGAGGACGACATCGTCATCGGGCTGGACGGCGGGTTCGCGGTCCGCTGCGACCTCACCGGCGACCCGTCGTTCGAGGCGCTGGCCGAAGGCGTTCAGAAGGATCTGGACGCGGCCGAGGCGCAGGGGCCCATCCCGCCTGAAGACCTTCGCGCCGGGCTGCTCCGCGCCCGGTTCACACAGGTGGAGGGGCATCGGGATTGCGATCTGGCGCTCGACGCGGACGGCACGATCCACTACCGGTCCGACCTGTTCGACAAGGCCACGGTCGTCCGGATGGGCGGGCAGCTGCGGCTCGTGCTGGAGGCCGCGGCCAGTGATCCGGGGCTTCGGCTGTCGGAACTGCCGGTGATGTCGTCGGAGGAGGAACGGCTCGTCCTGGACGAGTGGAACAGCACCGACATGCCCCACCCGGACGCGGACGCCGTCCACGAGCTGTGCGAGGCGCAGGCGGCCCGGACGCCGGACGAGACCGCCGTGTCCTGCGGCGACCGTTCGCTCACCTTCGCCGAGCTGGAGGCCGAGGCCAACCGGCTCGCCCACCACCTGCGGGACGCGGGCGTCGGCCCCGAGACCGTCGTCGGCCTCGCCCTCGAACGCGGCATCGAGATGGTCGTCACGCTGCTGGCCATCTGGAAGGCGGGCGGCGCGTACCTGCCGCTCGACCCCGACTACCCGCGCGACCGGCTGGGCTACATGGTCGCCGACAGCGGCGCGTCCTTGGTGGTCGGCACCCGCGACCTCGCCGCGACCTTCACCGGGGACGTCGGACGCGTCGTCCACCTCGACGACCCCGACACCGTCGCGGCCGTCGCCGCCGCACCCGCGACCCCGCCCGCCGTGAAGGCCCATCGCGACCAGCTCGCCTACGTGATCTACACGTCCGGGTCCACCGGGCTGCCGAAGGGCGTCGCGGTCGGGCACCGCGGCGTGCTGAACCGGCTGGCGCGGATGCAGGACCTGCACGGGCTTCTGCCGAGGGAGCGGGTCGTCCACAAGTCCCCGCTGACGTTCGACGCGTCGGTGTGGGAGCTGTTCTGGCCGCTGTCGGCGGGCGGCGAGCTCGTCGTGGTCGAACCGGGACGGCACCGCGACCTCGACCACCTGCTCGCGCTCCTCGCGGGCCGCGAGATCGGCGTCGTGCACTTCGTCCCGTCGCTGTTCCGGCTGCTCGTCCAGCACCCGGCGCTCGCGGACATGCCGAACCTGCGCCTGGTCTTCTGCAGCGGCGAGGCCCTCGCCGGCGAGGACGTGCTGCGCTTCCAGGCCCGGCACCCGGCCGAGGTCGGCAACCTGTACGGGCCGACCGAGGCGACGATCGAGGCGGCCTCGGCCGTGATCGACGCGGCCAGCACGTCGCCGTCCCCGCCGATCGGCGGGCCGATCGGCAACGTCCGGCTGTACGTGCTGGACCGGTTCATGCGTCCGATGCCGGTGGGCGTGCCCGGCGAGCTGTTCATCGGCGGGATCGGCGTCGGACGCGGCTACCGGAACCGTCCCGCGCTCTCCGCCGAGCGGTTCGTCGCCGACCCGTTCGCGGCCGACGGCTCCCGGCTGTACCGGACGGGCGACCGCGTCCGGTGGCGTCCGGACGGACGGCTGGAGTACCACGGCCGCATCGACGACCAGGTCAAGGTGCGCGGGGTGCGGATCGAGCCCGGCGAGGTCGAGGCCGCGCTGCTCGCCCACCCGGACCTCGGCAACGCGGTCGTCGTCGCGCGGGGCGCGGCGGGCGACCGGCGGCTCGTCGCGTACGTCGTGGCCGCCGAGAACGCGCCGCGCACGCCGTCCACGACCGAGCTGCGCGCGTTCCTGCGGCGGAGCCTGCCGGACTACCTCGTCCCGGCCGCGTTCGTGCCGCTGCCCGCCCTGCCGCTCAACCCGAACGGCAAGGTCGACCGGGCCGCGCTGCCCGATCCCGAGCGGGGACGCCCCGACCTCGCGACGCCCTACGTCCCGCCCCGGGACGCGGCGCAGGAGACCCTCGCCGCGCTGTTCGCGCAGGTCCTCGAGGTGGAGCCGATCGGCGCGGACGACGACTTCTTCGACCTCGGCGGCCACTCCCTGCTGGCCACCCAGGTGATGTCGCGGGTGCGGGCCGCGTTCGGCGTGGACCTGGATCTCGCCGAGCTGTTCCACCACTCGTCCGTCGCCGGGCTCGCCGAGGCGCTCGGACGCGCCGCCGAGGGGCCCGCCGCGCCGCCGGTCGTACCCGTCCCGCGCGCGGAGCGGATGCCGCTGTCGTACGCGCAGCAGCGGCTCTGGTTCCTGAACCAGCTCGCGCCCGACTCGCCGGAGTACAACGAGCCGCTCGCGCTGCACCTGCGCGGGCCGCTGGACGAGCGCGCGCTCGGCGCGGCGCTGTCGGAGGTCGTCGCGCGGCACGAGGTGCTGCGCACGCGCCTGGTGGACGACGGAGGCGTCGCGTACCAGGTCATCGATCCGCCGACGGAGTTCGAGCTGGAGACGATCGACCTGAGCGGGGCGTCCGACCCGCTCGGTGAGGCGCGGGCCCTGGTCGGTGCCGAGGTGACCGTGCCGTTCGACCTCGCGCGCGGGCCGCTGATGCGGGGCAGGCTGATCCGGCTCGGCCCGGACGAGCACGTCCTCAGCCTGCTCATGCACCACGTGGTCTGCGACGAGTGGTCGGTCGCGATCCTCCACCGCGAGGTGTGGACGCTCTACGAGGCGGCCGTCCGAGGTGCCGAGCCGCCGCTGCCTCCGCTGCCGGTGCAGTACGCCGACTTCGCGGCCTGGCAGCGCGAACGCCTCCAGGGCGACTTCCTGAACGGCCAGATCGCCTACTGGACGGGACGGCTCGCGGGCGCGCCGACGCTCGAACTCCCGGCCGACCACGCCCGTCCGGCCGTCCGGTCCCCGGCGGGCGGACGCGTCGAGTTCCGCGTGGACGCCGGGACCGTCGCGCGGCTGCGCGGCATCGGCCGCGAGTGCGGCGCGACGATGTTCATGACCATGTTCGGCGCGTACGTGACGCTGCTCGCGCGCTACTCCGGCCAGGACGACATCGTCGTCGGGACGCCGATCGCCAACCGCGGCCGTGTCGAGATCGAGGACCTCGTCGGGTTCTTCGTCAACACCCTCGCCCTGCGGACGGACCTGTCGGGCGCGCCGACGTTCGCCGAGGTCCTCACCCGGGTGCGGCGCGAGGCGCTCGGCGCGTTCGCGCACCAGGAGCTGCCGTTCGAGCAGCTCGTCACCGCGCTCGGCGCGGACCGCGACCGGTCCCGCACGCCGGTCTTCCAGGTGCTGTTCAACTACAACCAGGCCGATCCGGACGTCGGCGGGCTGCTCGGCGGCCTCGGCGTGTCGGCGGCGGCGCTGCCGGGCGTGGTGGCCGCCAAGTTCGACCTGCGGCTCATCCTCGGCGAGGACGGCGACGAGCTCACCGGCGTGATCGAGTACAGCACCGAGCTGTTCGAGCACGCGACGGTGGCGCGCATGGCCGGGCACTTCGGCACCCTGCTGCGCGCCGTCGCGGACGACCCGCACCGCCCGGTCGGCGCGCTTCCACTCATGGACGCCCGGGAAGCCGCCCCGCCCGCGACGGCCGCGACGCGAAGGGCGAGCGGCCTGGCCGCGCGGATCGCCGAGCAGGCCGCCCGGCGTCCCGAGGCCCTCGCCCTTGTCGGCGCGGACGGCGAGCTGACCTACGGCGACCTGGAGGCTCGGGCCAACCGGCTGGCTCAGTTCCTGCGGAACGCGGGAGCCGGTCCCGAGACCGTGATCGGGCTGTGCGTGCCCGGCGGCGCTGACCTGGTCATCGCGCTGCTCGCGGTCTGGAAGGCGGGCGGCGGGTTCCTCCCGCTCGACCCCGGCCACCCCGCCGAGCGCCTCGCGTTCATGCTCGCCGACAGCCGCGCGTCCCTGGTCGTGGGCACCGACGACGCGCTCGCCGACCTGCCCGTCGGGCGTGTCCGGACGGTCGTCCTGGACGACCCGTTCACCGAGGCCCAGATCGCCGCCCTCCCGCCGACGCCGCCCGAACCGCTGCCCGGCATGGCCGCGGACGGCCTGGACCGCGTCGCCTACGTCATGTACACGTCGGGCTCGACCGGGCGTCCGAAGGGCGTGCAGGTCACGCAGCGCGGCGTCGCCGCATATGCGGAAGAGGTCGCGGCGCTGCTCGGCTGGGACCGGCCGGGACACCGGTACGCACTGCTCCAGCCGCTCACGACCGACTTCGGCAACACGGTCGTGTTCACGGCCCTCGCGTCCGGCGGCGTCCTGCACCTGCCGGACACGTCCGTCGCCCGCGACCCCGTCCTGCTGCGCGAGTACCTCGCCGCGCACGAGATCGACCACGTGAAGATCGTCCCGTCGCACCTGGCGGCGCTCGCGGCGGACGGCGGCGTCGACCGCCTGCTGCCCGCGCGGACGCTCGTCCTCGGCGGCGAGGCCACGCCGACGCCGTTCGCCCGCGAGCTGGTCGGAGAGGCGGGCGGCCCGGACGTGTTCAACCACTACGGGCCGACCGAGACGACCGTGGGCGTCACGACCGTCCGGCTCGACGCCGAGACCCTCGCGGACGGCAGGTCCGCGCCCGTCGGCATGCCGCTGCCGGGCGCGCGGCTGCACGTCCTCGACCCCGCGCTGAACCCCGTCCCGTGGGGTGTCCCCGGAGAGCTGTTCATCGGCGGGACGGGCCTGGCGCGCGGCTACGCCGGACGGCCCGACCTGACGGCCGAGCGGTTCGTCGCCGACCCGTTCGAGGACGGCGGATCCCGGCTGTACCGGACCGGCGACCGCGTCCGGTGGCGGCTCGACGGACGCCTGGAGTTCCTCGGACGCATGGACCGGCAGGTCAAGATCCGCGGGTACCGGGTCGAGCCCGCCGAGGTCGAGCAGGCCCTCGCCGCGCATCCCGCGCTCACCGCGGCGGCCGTCACGGCGCACGGCCCGGACGGCGACCCGCGGCTCGTCGGGTACGTCGTCGCCGCCGACCCGGACACCGGGACGCCCGCGCCCGCCGACCTGCGCGCCTTCCTGCGCCGGACGCTGCCCGACCCGATGGTCCCGACCGACTTCGTGCCGCTGCCGGAACTGCCGCTCGCCGCCAACGGCAAGCTCGACCGCGCCGCGCTGCCCGATCCGGGCGAGGAGCGGGCCGGGGGACCGTCCGCCGGGTTCGCAACGCCGCGCACCCCGACCGAGGAGATCCTCGCCGGGATCTGGGCCGAGGTGCTGAACCGCGACCGGATCGGCACCACCGACGACTTCTTCGAGCTGGGCGGCCACTCGCTGCTGGCCACGCAGGTCGTGTCCCGGATTCGGGCGCTGCTCGGAGTCGAGACGTCCCTGGCCGACCTGTTCGACCACCCGACGGTCGGCGCTTTGGCGGCCCTGGTCGACACCGCCGACCGCGCCGGGACGGCCCCGGTCGTCCCCGTCGGACGTGACCGCGCGCTGCCGCCCTCGTTCGCCCAGCAGCGGCTCTGGTTCCTGGACCAGCTCGCGCCCGGCTCCGCCGAGTACAACAACCCCCTCGCCCTGCGCCTGCGCGGCCCGCTCGACGTCCCCGCGCTCCGCGCCGCGCTGGACGCGCTGGTCGAACGGCACGAAGCCCTGCGCACCCGGCTCGTCGCCGAGGACGGCGTCGCCCGGCAGGTGATCGACCCGCCGTCCGCGTTCGCGCTGGACGAGCACGACCTGACGGAAGTCCCAGACCCCGCCGCCCGCGCCCGCGACCTCGTGGACGCCGACGCGGTCGCGCCGTTCGACCTGGCCACCGGACCGCTCGTGCGCGGCCTGCTGATGCGCCTCGGCCCGGACGACCACGTCCTCGGCCTCTGCATGCACCACGTCGTGTCCGACGAGTGGTCGGCGCTGGTCATGCGGCGCGAGATCGCCGTCCTGTACGAGGCGTTCGCGGCGGGTGCCGAGCCTTCGCTCGAGCCGCTGCCCGTGCAGTACGCCGACTACGCGGTCTGGCAGCGCGAGCGGCTCACCGGCGGGACCCTCGACGACCTGGTCGGCTACTGGCGGGACCGCCTGGACGGCGCCGCCGCCCTGGACCTGCCGCTCGACCGGCCGCGTCCGCCCGTCCGGTCGTCGGCGGGCGCGCTGGTCGACCTCGCCGTCGACGCCCGCACCACCGAGGGCCTGCGGACGCTCGCGCGCGCGTCGGGCGCGACGATGTTCATGACGTTGCAGTCCGCGCTCGCGGTGCTGCTCCGCTGGTACGCGGGCCAGTACGACGTGGTCGTCGGCACGCCCGTCGCGGGCCGCACGCAGGCGGAGACCGAGGGCCTCATCGGGTTCTTCGTCAACACCCTGGCGCTGCGCGCCGACCTGTCCGGCGACCCGACGTTCGCCGAGGTCGTCGCGCGGGTCCGGGCCGGGGCGCTCGGCGCGTACGCGCATCAGGAGCTGCCGTTCGAGCAGCTCGTGGAGGCGTTGAGGCTCGACCGCGACCTCGGCCGGACGCCGCTGTTCCAGGTGTTCTTCGCGCTCGACCGGATCGGTGAGGACCGGCTCGCCCTGCCCGGCCTGGAGAACGAGCCGTTCCCGGTCGGGACGGTCGAGGCCCGCTTCGACCTGACCCTCAGCCTGAACGAGGGCGAGGACGGTCTCACCGGGTCGTTCCTCTACAGCACCGCCCTGTTCGACCGCGCGACCGTGGAGCGGATGGCCGGTCACCTGACCGCCGTCCTCGCCGCCGTCGCCGAAGACCCGGGGCGGCGGCTGTCGGAACTCCGTCCGATGGACGTGGACGAGACGCACCGGGCCGTCGCCGCCGGTCCGGAACGTCCTCTTCCGGCGCGCGGCGTTCACGAGCTGGTCGCCGAGCATGCCGCTCGGAGGCCGGACGCGACCGCCCTGATCTTCGGCGACGACCGTCTCACCTACGCCGCGCTCGACGCGCGCGCGAACCGGCTCGCCCACCACCTGCGCGCGGTGGGCGTCGGGCCCGAGGTCGTCGTCGGGCTCTGCCTGGAACGCGGGACCGAACTGCTCGTGGCGTTGCTCGCCGTGCTCCGCGCGGGTGGCGCCTACCTGCCGCTCAGCCCGGATCTGCCGCCCGAGCGGCTCGGCCTGATGATCGCAGACAGTCGCGCGTCGGTGCTGGTCGGGACGTCCGAAACGCTCGATACCGTCCCGTCCGGGCACACCAGCCCTATCTACCTGGACGACCCCGCCACGCAGGCGGCGCTGGCGACGGCCCCGGAGGACGCGCCCGAGATCGCGACGCACCCCGCTCAGCTCGCGTACGTGATGTACACGTCCGGCTCGACCGGACGGCCCAAGGGCGTCGCGGTCACCCACCGGGACGTCACGGCGATCGCGACGTCCGGCGACTACGTCCAGCTCACCGAGGACGACGTGGTCGCGCAGGCGGCCACGGTCGCGTTCGACGCGGCGACCTTCGAGATCTGGGGCGCGTGGGCGAACGGCGCGACCCTCGCCGGGATCGACGAGCGGACGCTCCTGGCACCCGAGCGGCTCCGTCCGGAACTCGTGCGGCTCGGCGTCACCACCCTGTTCCTGACTCCGGCCGTGTTCCACCGGTTCGCCGCCGACGACCCCGGCGTCTTCGCCGGGCTGCGGAACCTCGTGGTCGGCGGCGACGCGATCGACCCGGCGAGTGCCCGCCGCGTCCTCGCAGGTGAGGGCCCGGAACGCCTGGTGAACGGCTACGGCCCGACCGAGACGACCACGTTCGCCGCCTGGCATCCGGTCGGCGACCTGCCCGACGGCGCGACGGTCCCGATCGGCAGGCCGCTCGCCAACATGCGGCTGCCGGTGCTCGACCAGGCACTCGCGCCCGTCCCGGACGGCGTCGCGGGCGAGCTGTACATCGGCGGGGCGGGCGTCGCACGCGGCTACGCGCACCGCCCGGACCTGACGGCCGAGCGGTTCGTGCCCGACGCGTCCGCCGCCGACGGCTCCCGCCTCTACCGGACCGGGGACCGGGTGCGCCGCCGCCCGGACGGCGTCCTGGAGTTCCTCGGACGCATCGACCGGCAGGTCAAGGTCCGCGGCTTCCGGATCGAACCGGGCGAGATCGAGGCGGCGCTGCTCGCGCACCCGGCGGTCGCCGAGGCCGTCGTGGTCGCCCGGGACGACACGGGCGACCGGCGTCTCCTCGCCTACCTCGTCCCGTCCGACCTGGCCGACGGCGCTCCCGATGCCGCCGACCTGCGCCGGTTCCTCGGCGCGGGGCTGCCCGCCTACATGGTCCCGGTCGCGTTCGTGGAGCTGACCGCGCTGCCGCTGACCCGGAACGGCAAGGTCGACCGGGACGCGCTGCCCGCCCCCGACGGCGGCCGCGCCGCCGCCGGGACGGAGTTCGTCGCGCCGCGCACGCCCGCCGAGGAGTCGCTCGCGGGGATCTGGGCGGAGGTGCTCGGCCTGGACCGCGTCGGCGTCCACGACGACTTCTTCGAGCTGGGCGGCCACTCGCTGCTCGCCACCCAGGTCGTGTCCCGTGTCCGCGCCGCCTTCGGCGTGGAGGCGGCGCTGGCGGACCTGTTCGACCGTCCGACCGTCGCCGGGTTCGCCGAGGCCGTGGAGCTGGCCGCGCCCGATGCGGACGGCCCGCCGCTGGTGCCCGTGGCGCGCGACGGCGCGCCGCCGCTGTCGTTCGCGCAGCAGCGGCTGTGGTTCCTGGACCAGCTCGACCCCGGCTCGCCGGAGTACAACGTCCCGCTCGCGCTGCGCCTGCGCGGCGACCTGGACGTCCCCGCCCTGCGGGCCGCGCTCGCGGCGGTCGTCGACCGGCACGAGGTGCTGCGCACCCGCCTCGTCGCGGTCGACGGCGTCGCCCGCCAGGTCATCGACCCGCCCGGCGGCGCGCGCCTGGCCGTCGTGGACCTCGCCGGGGAGCCGGACGCGCTCGACCGGGCGACCGCCCTCGCCGCCGCGAGCGCCCGCGCCCCGTTCGACCTGGCCGCCGGGCCGCTGCTGCGCGCGACGCTCGCCCGGCTCGGCCCGGACGACCATGTCCTGAGCCTCTGCATGCACCACGTGGTGTCGGACGAGTGGTCCGCCGGAGTGCTGCGCCGCGAGCTGTCCGCGCTCTACACCGCGTTCGCGGGGGACGGCGGAGCCGAGCTGCCGCCGCTGCCCGTCCAGTACGCCGACTATGCCGTCTGGCAGCGCGACCCGCGCCGGAACGCCGTCATCGAGGAGCAGCTCTCCCACTGGCGGGACCGCCTCGCCGGGCTCACCGACCTGGACCTTCCCGCCGACCGGACGCGTCCGCCCGTCCGGTCCTCGGCGGGCGCGCTGGTCGAGTTCACGATCCCGGAGGAGACCGCGGCCGGGCTGCGGGAGGCCGCCCGGCGCGGCGGCGCGACGATGTTCATGACGCTGCTGGCCGGGTTCGGCGCGCTGCTCGCCCGGCTCGCCGACCGGGAGGACGTCGCGGTCGGCGTCCCCGTCGCGGGCCGCAACCGCGCCGAGACCGAGGACCTCATCGGGTTCTTCGTCAACACGCTCGTGCTCCGCGCGCGGGTCACCGGCGAGGAGTCGCTCCTCGACCTGGTCGCCGCCGCGCGGCGCGAGGCGCTGGACGGCTTCGCCCACCAGGACGTGCCGTTCGAGCAGCTCGTGGACGCCCTGCGGCCGGTCCGTGACCGCAGCCGCACCCCGCTGTTCCAGGTGTTCTTCAACCACCTCGGCGTCGCGGACGCCGCCGACGGCGCGGCCACGTTCGGGGGCGCGCTGACCGAGGAACGGATCGTCCCGCCGCACGTCACGGCCAAGTTCGACCTGACCCTGTTCACCCGGGCCACCCCGGACGGCATCGCCGGGACCTTCGAGTACGCCACCGCGCTGTTCGACCGGACGACCGTCGAGCGCCTCGGCGAGTGGTTCGTGGAGCTGCTCGGCGCGCTCGCCGCCGATCCGGACCGTCCGCTGTCGGACCTCGCGCCCTGGCCCGCCGAGGATCCCGAGTGGAACGCCACGTCCGCGCAGACCCCGCGCGTCGGCGGTGTCCACGAGATGGTCACCGGACGTCCCGACGACCCGGCCGTCGAACTCGGCGACCGCACGCTGACCTACCGTGAGCTGGACGAACGCTCGAACCGCCTCGCGTACCGGCTGCGCGAGGCCGGCGTCGGGCCGGAGACGGTCGTCGGGGTCCGGCTCGAACGCGGCCAGGACGTCCCGGTGGCGCTCCTCGCGATCTGGAAGGCCGGCGGAGCCTACCTCCCGATCGATCCCGGCCACCCGGACGAGCGCCTGCGCTACCTCCTCGCCGACAGCGGCGCGGCGCTCGTCATCGGCGACGCGATCCCCGACGCGCCCTGCCCGGTCCTCGCGCCGGACGACCCGTCGATCGCCGCCGCGCCCGCCACCGCGCCCGCGGTCACGACGCATCCCGACCAACTCGCCTACCTGATCTACACCTCGGGCTCGACCGGACGCCCCAAGGCCGTCCAGGGGACGCATCGCGGCCTCGCGAACCGGCTCGCCTGGATGCAGGACCGGTACCGGCTCGAGCCGGGGGAGCGGGTCCTGCACAAGACCCCGACGACCTTCGACGTGTCGCTGTGGGAGCTGCTCTGGCCGCTCACGGCGGGGGCGTGCATGGTGATGGCCGAGCCCGGACGCCACGGCGACCCCGACCACCTCGCCCGGCTCATCGCCGAGCGCCGGATCGCGGTGACGCACTTCGTGCCGTCCCTCTTCCACCAGTTCGTCGAGAACGCCCCCCTCGCGGACGCGTCGTCCCTGCGCCTGGTCGTATGCAGCGGCGAAGCGCTGTCCGGCGACGACGTCGCACGCTTCCACGAACGGCACGCGACCGCCGTCGTGGAGAACCTGTACGGCCCGACCGAGGCATCCGTGGACGTGTCGTCGTGGACGTGCGCACGTGGGGACGACGCAAGTGCCCCGCCGATCGGGCATCCGGTCGCCAACCTGCGGCTGCACGTCCTGGACCGCTGGATGCGCCCCGTCCCGCCGGGTGTCCCGGGTGAGCTGTACCTCGGCGGTGTCGGGCTCGCGCGCGGCTACGCCGGACGGCCCGACCTGACCGCCGGACGGTTCGTCGCCGATCCGTTCGCCGCCGACGGGACACGCCTCTACCGAACCGGCGACCGCGCGCGGCGGCGTCCGGACGGCGCGGTCGAGTACCTCGGACGCGCCGACCACCAGATCAAGATCCGCGGCTTCCGCGTCGAGCCGGGCGAGGTCGAGGCCGCGCTCGCCGCCCATCCGGCGATCGGCTCCGCCGTCGTCACCGGACGCGACGGACGCCTCGTCGCCTACCTGGTCCCCGGCGACACCGGGGCCGCGATGCCGGGGACCGCCGAGCTGCGGGCGTTCCTCGCGCGGAGCCTGCCGGGCCACCTCGTCCCGGCGGTGTTCGTGGAGCTGGCCGGGCTGCCGCTCACGCCGAACGGCAAGCTCGACCGGGCCGCGCTGCCCGCGCCCGGCCTGGACCATCCCCGCCTCGCCGCCGCGCCGACCGCGCCGCGCACCCCGGCCGAACGCGTCCTCGCCGACATCTGGGCCGACCTGCTGGGCCTGTCCGAGGTCGGCGTCCACGACAACTTCTTCGAGCTCGGCGGCGACTCGATCATGAGCATCCAGGCGGTCGCGCGGGCCCGGCGCGCCGGGCTGCGGATCACCGCCGCGCGGCTCTTCGAGCACCAGACCGTCGCCGACCTGGCCCGGCACGCGACCAGCGGGTCCGGCGGAGCCCCGGCCGAGGCCGAGCAGGGTCCGGTCGTGGGCGAGGTGCCGCTCACCCCGATCCAGCACGAGTTCGTCGCGCGCGGCCTGCCGCGCCGCGACCACTACAACCAGTCCGTCCTGCTGGAGGCGACCGGCGATCCGCTGGACCCGGCGGCCCTACGCGTCGCGCTCGGCGCGCTCCTGGACCATCACGACGCGCTCCGGCTGCGCCTCGACGGCACCCGGCTGCGTTGCGCACCGCCCGAGCCGTCAGACGTCCTCGCGGTCGTCGTCCTCGACGGGACGGACGACGAAGAACGTCGGCGAGCCGCCGCCCTCAAGGCACAAACCGGCCTGAACCTGGCGAACGGCCCGCTGCTCCGCTGCGTCCTGTTCGACCGCCGTACCGAGGGAACACAGACGATCCTCCTGGCCGTCCACCACATGGCCGTGGACACAGTGTCATGGAGCATCCTCCTGGACGACCTGGAAACCGCCTACGACCAGGCGCTCGCCGGAACGGCCGTGCGGCTGCCCGCCAAGACGACCTCGTTCCGCCGCTGGTCCGAGCGCCTCACCGAACTCGCCCGGTCGGACGCCCTCGCCGCCGAGGCCGAACACTGGACGGCCCCACCAGGCCCCGCCGTCCGACTACCCCGCGACCGTCCGGACGGCGCGAACGACCTCGCGTTCGCCCACACGGTCCCCGGCGGCCTGCCGGTGGACCTGACCGCGAGGTTGCTGAACGACGCGTCCGGCGCCTACCGCACCCGAACCGCCGAACTGCTGCTCGCAGCGCTCGCCCTGACCCTCACCGAATGGGCGGGCGGGCCGTCCATCGCCGTCGACCTCGAAGGCCACGGCCGCGAGGACGTCGGAGAGGGCATCGACGTCTCCCGCACCGTCGGCTGGTTCACCACCCTCTACCCCGTCACCTTCACACCAGGCGCAGGGCCGTCCGACCTCGCCGCCGCGATCAGGAACACCAAGGAGACGCTGCGGCGCGTGCCACGCCACGGCCTCGGCCACGGCCTGCTCCGGCACCTCGAAGGCGGCGACCTCGCCCGGACGCTCGCCGCCGCGCCACCCCGCGAGGTCGGCTTCAACTACCTCGGACGCACCGACCACCAGGCCCGGGACGGCGGAGGCCGGTTCCGCCGGGCGGCGGCCACGCTCGGCCCCGACCGGGCGGCGGCGGGCCCGCGCGGCCACGTCCTCGAGCTCGACGCCCGGATCGCCGCCGGACGCCTCGACCTCACCTGGACCTACTCCGACCGCCTGCACGACCACGCCACCGTCGAGCGCCTCGCGCACCGCTACGAAGACCTGCTCGGACGGATCGTCGAGCACTGCGCGGGCGGGGGCGCGGGCGGCTACACGCCGTCCGACTTCCCGCTCGCCGCCGGGCTCGACCAGTCCGTCCTCGACCAGATCCAAAGCCACCTCGAAATCCCAAGCCACCTCGAAACCCCAAGCCACCTCGAACCGCCCTCGGGCGGTCTCGCCGACGTCCGGGACCGACCATGACGACCTTCCGGCCGGACGCCGTGAGCACGGCGCGCGCGATCGACGACCTCTACCCCCTGACCGCGCTCCAGCGCGGCATGCTCTTCCACAGCGACCTCGCGCCCGGCGAGGGCGTGTACTGGGTCCAGCACGGCCTGCTCGTCGAGGGCGACCTCGACCCGCGCGCGTTCCGCCGCGCGTGGGAGACGGTGTTCGCCCGGCACGCCGTGCTGCGGACCACGGTCGCGCAGCGCGACGCGGCCGTCCCCCTCGCCCTGGTGTCCCCGGCCGAGGCCGTCCCGCTGCCACTGACCGAACTCGACTGGCGAGACCGGAGCACGGACGATCAGGAGACCGCCCTCGACGCGCTCATGGCCGAGGACCGGGCGCGCGGCGTCGACCTCGGCCGCCGCAGCCTGGTCCGGATCGTCCTGGTCCGGCTCGCCGACCGCCGCCACCAGCTCGTCTGGAGCCACCACCACCTGCTCCTGGACGGCTGGAGCGCGCAGATCGTCCTCACCGAGGTGCTGACCGCCTACGAGGACCTGCGCGCGGGCCGTCCGGTGCGGCTCCCGGGCCGCCGCCCGTTCCGTGACTACGTCGCCTGGCTGGGGGAGCGGGACCCCGCCGAGGACGAGGAGTACTGGCGCGACCGCCTGGACGGCGTCACCGAGGCCACCCCGCTCGGCGTCGACGGCGTCACCGGCGAACGCGGCGTCGCCACCCACCGGATCCAGCTGCCGGAGGCGGCCACCACCCGGCTTGCTGAGGTCGCGCGGGCGCACCGGCTCACGCTCAACACGGTCGCGCAGGGCGCGTGGGCGCGGCTGCTCGCCGCCTACAGCGGCGAGAACGACGTCGTGTACGGGGTGACGGTCTCGGCGCGCGGCGAGGAGCTGGACGGCGTCGAGTCGATGGTCGGCCTGCTCGTCAACACCCTGCCGTGCCGGACGTCCGTCGATCCCGGCGCGTCCGTGGCCGACTGGCTGCGCCGCCTCCAGGACGACCACGCCCGCGACCGCCGCCACCAGCACGCCTCCCTTGTCAGGATCCAGGCGTGCAGCGGCGTCCCGGCCGGGCGGCCGCTCTTCACCAGCCTCTACGTCTTCGAGAGCCACCCGGCGGATGATCTCGACGCCCTCCCGCCGGGCGGCCTGGCGGTCACCGACAACCGGTCCCGCGAACGCGCCGACTACCCGGTCACGATGGTCGTCGCGCCCGGACCCGAGCTGCGGATCAACCTCACCTACGACCGCGCCGTCATCGACGCCGGGACCGCCGGGCGGCTCGCCGCGCACTACGCCGAACTGCTGACGGCCGTCGCGGACGACCCGTCCGGCCCGGTGGCCCGGCTCGCCCCGGCGCCCGGTGACGTCGCCGCCTGGAACGCCACGTCCGCGCCGATCCCGCAGGTCGGCTCGGTGCACGAGCTGATCACAAGGCCGGACGACACGATCGCCGTCGTCTGCGGCGACCGCTCCCTCACCTACGCCGAGCTGCACACCCGCTCGAACCGGCTGGCCCACCACCTCCAGACCCTCGGCGTCGGGCCCGAGGCCGTCGTCGGGCTGTGCCTGGAACGCGGGCTCGACTTCGCGGTCGGGCTGCTGGCGATCTGGAAGGCCGGGGGCGCGTACCTGCCGCTCGACCCCGGCTACCCCGCCGACCGCCTCGCCTACATGACCGCCGACAGCGGCGCCCGGATCGTGATCGCACGCGGCACCGCCGTCGAGGGCTGCGCGACCGTCCACCCGGACGACCCGGAGATCGACACTCACCCCGACACCTTGCCGCAGATCGACGTTCGTCCTGGTCAGCTGGCCTATGTCATCTACACCTCCGGGTCGACCGGACGGCCCAAGGGCGTTCAGGTCGGGCATCGCGGCCTGGTCAACCGGCTCGCCTGGATGCAGGCGCGGCGTCCGCTGGCCCCCGGTGAGGGCGTCCTGCACAAGACGCCCGCGTCGTTCGACGTGTCCCTGTGGGAGCTGCTCTGGCCGCTGACGACCGGCGGACGCCTCGTCATGGCCGAGCCGGGACGCCAGGGCGACATCGACCACCTCATCCGGCTGATCGAGGACGAGGACATCGCGGTCGCCCACTTCGTCCCGTCGCTGTTCCACCGGTTCGTCCTGCACGAGCCGTTCGGGGAGATGCCGAGCCTGCGGCTCGTGGTGTGCAGCGGCGAGGCGCTCTCCGGCGACGACGTCGCGCGGTTCCACGCGCGGCACGCGGGCGCGGCCGTGGAGAACCTGTACGGGCCGACCGAGGCGTCCATCGAGGTGTCGTCGTGGACGTGCGAACGATCCGCCGACGCGACCGGGTCGCCGCCCATCGGCCGTCCCATCGCGAACCTCCGGCTCTACGTGCTGGACGAGTGGATGGAGCCGGTCGCGGCAGGGGTGCCCGGAGAACTGTTCATCGGCGGCGTCGGTGTGGCGCGCGGCTACGCCGGGAGGCCCGACCTGACGGGCGAGCGTTTCGTCGCCGACCCCTTCGCCGCCGACGGCTCCCGCCTCTACCGGACCGGCGACCGCGCCCGCTGGCGCGCGGACGGCACCGGCACGGTCGAGTACCTCGGCCGCCTGGACCATCAGGTGAAGGTGCGCGGCTTCCGGGTCGAGCCCGGCGAGATCGAAGCCACGCTCGTCGCGCATCCCGGCGTCGCGGCGGCGGCCGTCCTCGCCCGGGACGAACGCCTCGTCGCCTACGTCGTCCCCGCCGCCCCGGAGAACGGCGTCCCACCCGCTCGTGACCTGCGCGAACACCTGCGGTCATCGTTGCCCGACCACCTGGTCCCGGCCGTGTTCGTTGAAGTGACCGCGCTGCCGCTGAACGCGAGCGGCAAGCTCGACCGGGCCGCTCTGCCCGCGCCCGAGGACGCCCGTCCGGACGCTCTCGGCGCGCTCGCCGCCGCCCGCACGCCCGCCGAGGAGATCCTGGCCGGGATCTGGGCGCGCGTTCTCGGACTGCCGAGCGTCGGCGTCCATGACGACTTCTTCGAGCTGGGCGGGCACTCGCTGCTCGCGACGCAGGTCGTGTCCCGGATCCGCGCCGCGTTCGGCGTGGAGGCGACGCTGGCGGACCTGTTCGACCATCCGACCGTCCGGGGCCTGGCCACCGCGGTCGACGCGATGACACCGGGGGCGGCCGTGCCGCCGGTCAGGCCCGCGCGCCGGGACGGCGGCCCGCTCCCGCTGTCCCATGCTCAGCGCCGCCTGTGGTTCCTCGACCGGCTCGAGCCGGGGTCCGCCGAGTACGTCCTGCCGATGGCGCTGCGGCTGCGCGGCCCCCTGGACGCCGACGCGCTCGCCGCCGCCCTGGACGCGCTGGTCGAGCGGCACGAGGTGCTCCGCACCCGGCTCGTCGCGGTGGACGGCGAGCCCGTCCAGATCGTCGACCCGCCGAGCCCCGGCCTGCTCACCGTCACCGACGTGCGGGACGGCGGGCTACCGCAGGCCGAAGCGCTCGTCGCCGCCGACGCCGCCGAGCCCTTCGACCTCGCCGAAGGCCCGCTGCTGCGCGCGCGCCTGATCCGCCTCGGCCCGGACGACCAGGTGCTGAGCCTGTGCATGCACCACGTCGTGTCGGACGCGTGGTCGGCCGGGCTGATCCGGCACGAGCTGGCCGTCCTGTACGAGGCGGCCGTGCGGGACGAGCCGTCCCCGCTGCCGCCGCTTCCGGTGCAGTACGCCGACTTCGCGGTCTGGCAGCGCGATCACCTGGACGGCCCGGAACTCGACAACGGTCTCGTGTACTGGCGGAACCGGCTCGCCGACGCCCCGCCGCTGGACCTCCCGACCACCCGGCCGCGCCCGCCCGTCCGCACCCCGGCGGGCGCGGCCTTCGACTTCCGCGTCCCCGAGAGCACCGCCGCGGCCCTGCGGGACGTCGCGCGCGAGTCGGGCGCGACGATGTTCATGACGCTGCTCGCCGGGTTCGCGGCGCTCCTCGGTCGGTACGCGGGTCAGGACGACGTCGTGGTCGGCACCCCGGTCGCGGGCCGGGACCGCGCCGAGACCGAAGGGCTCGTCGGGTTCTTCGTCAACACGCTCGTCCTGCGCGCCGACCTGTCCGGCGACCCGACCTTCGCCGAGGCCGTCGCGCGGGTGCGGCGCGAGGCCCTGGACGCCTACGCCCACCGGGACGTCCCGTTCGAGCGGCTCGTGGACGCCCTGAGCCCCGACCGCGACCGCTCCCGCACCCCGCTGTTCCAGGTCATGTTCGACTACGCCCAGGGCGGCCCGGGAACGGACGGATTCGGCGACTTCGCCGTGGAGCGCGTCCGGGTGCCGAGCGACACGTCCGCGTTCGACCTCGCGCTCGTCCTCGCCGACGACGGCGCCGAGACGGGCCTGACCGGACGCCTCGAATACAGCACCGAGCTGTTCGATGCCTCGGCCGTCGAGCGGCTCGCCGACCTGCTGTGCAGGGTGCTGGAGCGTGCGGCGGACGGCCCCTCCCGCCACCTCTCCGACCTCGCCCGCCCGGACGCGCCCGTGCGTCGCGCGGAGCCGCTGCGGGCGCGGCTTGGCGGCGTCCACGAACTGCTGACCGAGGCCGACCCCGACACCGTCGCGGTCACCGACGGGCGGTGCGACCTCACCTACGCCGACCTCGAATCCCGCGCCGGACGCCTCGCCCGGCGTCTCCGCGACGAGGGCCTCGGCCCCGAAACGGTCGTGGCGCTGCACCTGCCGCGTGACGTCGACCTGATCGTCGCGCTCGTCGCCGTCTGGAAGGCGGGTGGCGGCTACCTCGCCCTCGACCCCGACGACCCGCCCGAGCGCACCGCCTACAAACTCGCCGACAGCCGCGTTCGGATCGTCCTCGCCGAGCAGGACCGGGACCTGGCGGCCGTCCTCCCGGCCGGAACGCGAGTGCTCAGCCCCGCCGGCCTGCTCGCCGACGAGACGACGCAGCCGCTGTCCGAGGCCGTCGTGCCAGGGCAGCTCGCGGCCGTCATCTACACCTCGGGCTCGACCGGGCGGCCCAAGGCCGTCCACACCACCCACGGCTCGCTGACCTCCCTCTACACGGCCTGGTCGAGCACGCACTTCGACCCGGACGCCCGCTACCGGTGGCTGTGCGTCGCCGGAGCCGGGTTCGACGTGTTCACCGGGGACGTCGTCCGGGCCCTCGGCTCGGGCGGGACGCTCGTCCTCGCGCCCGTCGGTCTCCAGGCCCGCGCGCCGGAACTCGCCCGCGCGATCGCCGAGCACGGCGTCCAGGCGTTCGAAGCGGCCCCGCGCTTCGTGGACGACCTGGTCGACCACCTGGACCGGACCGGCGACAACACGGAATCGCTGCGTCTCGTCGTCGTCACGACCGACACCTGGCGCACGTCCGGCGTCCGGCTCGCCCGCCGCGTCCTCGGCCCGGACGTGCGGCTCCTCACCGCGTTCGGCATCACCGAGGCCACGGTCGACAGCACCTACAGCACCCTCGCCGACCTCGCGGAGGACGCGCCGACGCCGATCGGCGGGCCGCTGCCCGGCACGGTCGCCCACGTCCTGGACCGGTACCTCGCGCCGCTCCCGCCCGGCGTGCCCGGCGAGCTGTATCTCGGCGGACCCGGCCTCGCGCGCGGCTACGGCGGACGCCCCGACCTGACCGCCGAACGCTTCGTGCCCGACCCGTTCGCCGCCGACGGCACCCGCCTGTACCGCAGCGGCGACCGCGTCCGGCTCCGCCCGGACGGCGAACTCGACTTCCTCGGACGCACCGACCACCAGGTCAAGGTGCGCGGCTTCCGGATCGAGCCCGGCGAGATCGAGGCGGCCCTGACCGCGCACCCGGACGTGGCCGAGGCCGTCGTCGTCGCGCGCGGCGACCGGCTCGCCGCCTACCTCGTGCCCACCGACCCGGCCTCCGGGATCCCGTCCGCGACCGTATTGCGCGCGCTGGTCCGGGAGCGGCTGCCCGAGGCGATGACCCCGGCCGCGTTCGTCGAGATCGCCGCCGTCCCGCTGACCCGGCACGGCAAACTCGACCATGCGGCACTGCCCGACCCCGGCGGCGACCGGCCCGACCTCGGCCGGGCGGCGGTCGCGCCGCGCACGCCGTCCGAGGAGAAGGTCGCGGACGTCTGGCGCGAGGTGCTCGGCGTCGCGGACGTCGGCGTCCACGACACGTTCTTCGAGCTCGGCGGGCACTCGCTGCTGGCCGTCCGCGCGCTGTGGCGGCTGGGCGAGGTGTTCGGGACCGAACCGTCCCTGGCCGACCTGTTCGACAACCCCACGGTCGCCGGGCTCGCCGCGCTCCTCGACGGGGACGCGCCGCGCACGGCCGCCGGACGGCCGATCACACCCCGGAACGCAGACGCCGGTGCTCCCGCGCCCGCGTCGTTCGCGCAGCGGCGGCTCTGGTTCCTCGACCAGCTCGAACCCGGCTCGACCCGGTACAACGTCCCGCTCACGCTGCGCCTGACCGGCCCGCTCGACACCGGCGCCCTGACCGCCGCGCTGGACGGCGTCGTCGCACGTCACGAGGCCCTGCGCACCCGCCTGGTCGGCCCGGACGACGACGTCCTGCAGATGATCGACCCGCCGCGCCCGTTCGACCTGACCGTCCTCGACCTCACCGACCACCCGGACGCGGAGGCCGAGGCCGAGGACCTGGTCGCGGAGTCGACCGCGACGCCCTTCGACCTCGCCGCCGGGCCGCTCGTCCGGGGGACGCTGATCCGGCTCGGCGACGGCGACCACGTCCTGAGCCTCTGCATGCACCACGTGGTGTGCGACGAATGGTCGTCCGGCGTGCTGTGGCGGGAACTGGCCGCGCTGTACGCGGCGTTCTCGCGTGGCGAGCGGGCCGAGCTGCCGCCGCTGCCCGTCCAGTACGCCGACTTCGCGGCCTGGCAGCGCGACCTGCTGACCGGCGCGACCCTGGACGAGCAGCTCGGCTACTGGCGCGACCGCCTCGCTGACGCCGCCGAACTGGACCTGCCCACCGACCGTCCACGCCCGGCGGTCCGGTCGGCGGACGGCGCGCAGGTCCCGTTCGACATCCCGGACGAGACCGCGGCCCGCCTCCGCGACCTCGCCCAGCGCTCCGACGCCACGCTGTTCATGACGCTGCTGTCCGCGTTCGCGCTGCTCCTCGGCCGGTACGCGGGCGGCGAGGACGTCGTGGTCGGCGCGCCGATCGCCGGACGCGGCCGAGCCGAACTGGACGGCCTGGTCGGGTTCTTCCTCAACACGATCGTGCTGCGCACCGACCTGTCCGGCGACCCCACGGTCGCCGAACTGCTCGGACGCGTCCGCGCCGGGGCGCTCGGCGCGTTCGCGCACCAGGACGTCCCGTTCGAGCAGGTCGTGGACGCCCTCGCGCCCGACCGGGACCCGGGACGCAACCCGCTGTTCCAGGTGCTGTTCGATGTCGAACGCGCGGACGCGGCGATGACCGAGGGCCTGCCCGGCCTGGACGTCACCGGCTTCGGCCGCGCCCGGGGGACCACGCCGTTCGACCTCAGCATCGTCGTCATCGACGGCGACGGGCTGTCCGGGGCGCTCGAGTACAGCACCGACCTGTTCGACGCCGCGACCGTCCGCCGCATGGCCGCCGAGTTCGTCCACCTCCTCGACGCGTTCGCCGCCGACCCGGACCGCCACCTCTCCCAGCTCGCCTGGCCCGACCCGGACGAACGGCACCGCCTGATCGCCGAGGGGAACGACACGGCCGCGCCCGTGCCGTCCGTGGGCGGCGTCCACGAACTGTTCGACGCGCAGGCCGTCCGCACGCCGGACGCCACCGCCGTCATCTCCGACGGCCAGGCCGTGAGCTACGCGGCGCTCGCCGAACGCAGCACGCACCTCGCCCACCACCTGCGCGGACTCGGCGTCGGACGCGACGACGTCGTCGGCCTCTGCGTGACCGGCGGCGTCGACCTCGCGGTGTCGGTGCTGGGCGTCCTGAAGGCCGGGGCCGCCTACCTGCCGCTCGACCCCGCGCACCCGGACGAGCGCCTCGGACGGATGCTCGCCGACTGCGGCGTCCGCGTCGCGATCGGGCAGGCCGGGACCCTGGACCGGCTCGCCGCGCACCCCGCCGTCCACGCCGTGGACGCGGCCGACCCGACGATCGCGACCCCCCCGGCCGTCGCACTGCCGGAGACCCACCCCGACCAGCTCGCGTTCGTGATCTACACGTCGGGGTCCACAGGTCGTCCCAAGGGCGTGCTGCTCACGCATCGCGGCCTGGTCAACGTCCTCGCCTGGCGGCAGGAGACCTTCGCGCTCCGGCCCGGCGAGCGGATGCTCCAGAAGAGCGCGATCGGCTTCGACGCCGCCACCGGCGAGATCCTGTGGCCGCTGTCGGTGGGCGGCACGGTCGTCATGGCCGACCCCGAGCGGCGCGCCGACCTCGACCACCTCGTGGCGCTCGTCCGGGACGAGCGGATCGACGTGCTCGACTGCGTGCCGTCGCTGTTCCGGCTGCTCGTCCGGCAGGACGGCTTCGCCGGGGCCGGGCTGCGGCTCGTGGTGTGCGGCGGGGAAGCCCTGTCCGGGGAGGACGTCGCGCGGTTCCAGGACGCCGACCCCGACGCCGCCGTGCACAACGTGTACGGGCCGACCGAGGCGTCCATCGACGTGTCCGCATGGGCGTGCGAGCGGCCGGTCGAACCGTCCGGTGTGGTGCCGATCGGCGGGCCGGTCGCCAACACCCGGCTGTACGTGCTGGACGCGGCGCTGAACCCGGTCCCGGACGGCGCTCCCGGCGAGCTGTACATCGCGGGCGCGGGCCTCGCGCGCGGCTACGCCGGAGGCCCCGACCTCACCGCCGGACGGTTCGTCCCCGACCCGTTCACGGCCGACGGCGCCCGCATGTACCGCAGCGGCGACCGCGTCCGCCGACGCCACGACGGCGCGCTGGCCTTCCTCGGCCGGACCGACGGCCAGCTGAAGATCCGCGGGATCCGGGTCGAGCCGGGCGAGGTGGAGGCCGCGCTGCGGCGGCACCCGGCCGTCGCGACGGCGGCCGTCACCGCCCGCGACGGACGCCTCGTCGGGTACGCCGTGCCCGCCGATCCGGCGGCCGGGCTGCCCGCCCCCGACGAGCTGCGCGCGTTCCTGCGGACCGTCCTGCCCGCTCAGCTCGTTCCGGCGGCCGTGGTCGAACTCGCCTCGCTGCCCGTCCGGGCGAACGGCAAGCTCGACACCGGAGCCCTTCCCGAACCCGACCCGACGCCGGGCGAGCCGTCCGCGCCGCGCACCCCGGCCGAGGAGGTCCTCGCCGGGATCTGGGCGCGCGTCCTGGACCTGCCCGAGGTCGGCGCGACCGACGACTTCTTCGCCCTGGGCGGCCACTCGCTGCTCGCGACCCGCGTCGTGTCCCGGGTCCGGACGGCCTTCGAGACCGAGCTGCCCGTCGCGGCCCTCTTCGAGCACCCGACTGTCCGGCGGCTCGCCGAGGCGATCGGCTCCGCCGCGACCGGCCTGACCGCGCCGCCGCTCCTCCCCGCCGACCGCGACGGGCTCGTCCCCGCGTCGTTCGCGCAGCAGCGGCTGTGGTTCCAGGACCAGCTGGAACCCGGCTCGACCGACTTCAACGTCCCCGTCGCGCTGCGCCTGCGCGGCCCGCTCGACGCCGACGCGCTCGGCGCGGCCGTGGACGCCGTCACCGAACGGCACGAGGCCCTGCGCACCCGGTTCCGCACGGTGGACGGCACCGCCACGCAGGTGATCGACCCACCCGCGACGGCCCTACTCCGCAGGGACGACCTGTCCGGCGAGACCGACCCGCTAGCCCGCGCGACCGCTCTCGCCGCCGCCGACGCGGGCACGCCGTTCGACCTGGCGGACGGCCGGCTGTGCCGGTGGAACCTGTACCGGCTCGGCCCGGACGACCACGTGTTCACCATGGTCATGCACCACATCGTGTGCGACGAGTGGTCGGCCGGGGTGCTCGGCCGCGAGATCGCCGCCCTGTACGGCGCGTTCCGCGAGGGCCGCCCCGCGCCGCTCGCGCCGCTGCCCGTCCAGTACGCCGACTACGCCGTCTGGCAGCGCGACCTGCTCTCCGGCGGCGTCCTGGACGAGCGGCTCGGCTACTGGCGCGACCGCCTCGCGGGCGCCCCGGTGCTGGACGTGCCCGCCGACCGTCCGCGCCCGCCCGTCCGGACGTCGTCGGGCGCGGTCGTCGGGTTCGCGGTGCCGGACGAGACCGGGCGCGGGCTGCGTGAACTCGGCCGCACCTGCGGCGCGACCCTGTTCATGACGCTCCTCGGCGCGTACGCCGTCCTGCTCGCCCGGTTCACCGGCCAGGACGACATCCTGGTCGGCACCCCGGACGCGGGCCGCGACCGCGCCGAGACCGAGGGCCTGGCCGGGTTCTTCGTCAACACGCTCGTGCTCCGCGCCGACCTGTCCGGCGACCCGACGTTCGCCGAGGTCGTCGCGCGGATCCGGCGCGACGCGCTCGCCGCGTTCGCGCACCGGGACGTCCCGTTCGAGCAGGTCGTGGACGGTCTCCGGCCGGTCCGCGACCGCAGCCGCACACCCGTCTTCCAGGCCCTGTTCAACT
The DNA here is from genome assembly GCF_000518265.1 of Actinomadura oligospora ATCC 43269. GTDB lineage: Bacteria > Actinomycetota > Actinomycetes > Streptosporangiales > Streptosporangiaceae > Spirillospora > Spirillospora oligospora. The sequence continues at coordinate 432,293 of NZ_JADG01000003.1, forward strand.
ACGACCAGGAGGACGGCGGCGGCGACCGGCTCGACCTGCCCGGCCTGGACGTCACGCCGCTCGGGATCGCCGAGCCGATCGCCCTCACCGACGTCCGGCTCGCGTTCACCGACGCGGGCGACGGCCTCGGAGGGATCGTCGAGTACAGCACCGAGCTGTTCGACCCGGCCACGGTCGAGCGGCTCGTGGACCGCCTGCGCCTCCTGCTGGACGAGGTCGTCGCCGACCCGACGCTGCGCCTGTCGCAACTGACACCGCTGCCCGCGTCCGAGCGCGAGCGCGTCACCGCCGACTGGAACAGCACCGAGGCGGCCCTGCCGGAAGGCGTCGCGTCCGTCGCGGACATGGTCGCCGCATGGGCCCTGACCAGCCCGGCCGCGCCCGCCGTCACGGACGCCACGTCCACCCTCACCTACGCCCGGCTCGACGCCGACGCGAGCCGCCTCGCCCACCACCTGCGCGCGCTCGGCGCGGGCCCCGAGACCATCGTCGGGCTCTGCCTGTCGCGCGGCGCGGACATGATGACCGCGATGCTCGCGACGCTCCGGGCGGGCGCCGCGTTCCTGCCGCTCGACCCCGCGCTGCCCGCCGACCGCCTCGCGCACATGGTCACCGACAGCCGCGCGTCCGTGCTGGTCGGGACGGGCGGCACGCTCGACGACCTCCCCGCCGGACGCGTCCCCACGCTCGAACTGGACGACCAGGCCGTCCGCGCCGCGCTCGACGCCGCACCCCCGGGCCCGGACGCCGCCGTCCACCCGGACGGCCTCGCCTATGTGATCTACACGTCCGGCTCGACCGGACGGCCCAAGGGCGTCCACGTCACCCACCGTGCGCTGCTCAACCTGGTCGCCGCCCAGCACGAGGTCATCGGGGTCACAGCGGACGACGTGGCGCTCCAGTTCGCGTCGTTCGGGTTCGACGCGGTCGTCTCCGAGGTCTTCATGGCCCTCGCGTACGGGGCGTCGCTGGTGGTCGCGCCGTCCGAGGCGCGCCGTGATCCCGCCGTGCTCACCGAACTGATCCGCGCGCACGACGTCACGGTCGCGACGCTGCCGCCCGCGCTGCTGGAGGTGCTCTCCCCGGACGACCTGTCGGGCCTCCGCACCCTCCTCGCGGCAGGGGAGCGGCTCGACGGCCAGGTCGCCCGCGCCTGGGCGCGCGACCGCCGCCTGTTCAACGCCTACGGCCCGACCGAGACGGCCGTCTGCGCCTCGATGGGCCCGTGCGAACCCGACGCGGACGGTGAGCCGCCCATCGGACGTCCGATCGCGAACACGCGCGCGTTCGTCCTGGACGTGTCGCTCCGCCCGACGCCCATCGGCGTGCCCGGCGAGTTGTTCGTCGGCGGCGTCGGCGTAGCGCGCGGCTACGGCGGACGCCCCGACCTCACGGCCGAGAGGTTCGTGGCCGACCCGTTCGCCGCCGACGGCTCCCGCCTCTACCGGACCGGCGACCGCGTCCGCTGGGACGCCGAGGGACGGCTCGTCTACCTCGGCCGCACCGACGGGCAGGTGAAGGTGCGCGGGTTCCGCGTCGAGCCCGCCGAGGTGGAGGCCGCGCTGACCGCGTTGCCGCAGGTCCGGTCGGCCGTGGTGGTCGCGCGCGGCGAGGGCTCCGGACGCCACCTTGTCGCCTACGCCGTTCCCGCCGACGCCGAGGCTGGCCTTCCCGACGCCGTCGCACTGCGGGGGGCGCTGCGTCCCTCGCTTCCCGAGCACCTGACGCCGTCGGCGTTCGTGGAGCTGGCCACGCTGCCGCTGACCGCCAACGGGAAGATCGACCGGACGGCGCTGCCCGACCCCGGCACCTCGGCGTCCGCGTCCGGGACGTCCGGCGGCGCGGCCCTGGGCACGCCGACCGAGGAGACCCTCGCCGGAATCTGGACCGAGCTGCTCGGCCGCGACGGGATCGGCGGTGACCACGACTTCTTCGCGCTCGGCGGCCACTCGCTCCTCGCGACGCAGGTGATGTCGCGGGTCCGGGCGGCGCTCGGCGTCGAGGCCCCGGTCGCCTGGCTCTTCGACCACCCGACGCCCGCCGCGCTGGGCCGGGTGCTCGACGCCGCCGCGATCGAGGGGGACGCGCCCGGCGCGACCGTCCCGGCGATCACGGCCGTGCCCCGGGACCGTCCGCTGCCGCTCTCGTTCGCCCAGCAGCGCGTGTGGTTCCTGGACCAGCTCGCCCCCGGCTCCGCCGAGCACAACGTCCCGACGACGTTCCGCCTGGACGGCCCGGCCGACCCGGACACCGTCCAGGCCGCGCTGGACGCGCTCGTCCAGCGGCACGAGGTGCTGCGCACCCGGTTCGTCCCGGACGAGCACGGCGTCGCCCACCAGGTGATCGACCCGGACGGCCGCGTCACGCTCGCCGTCACCGACCTCACCGGCGACCCCGGCCCGGCTGATGCCGCCGAGCGGATCGTCGCCGCCGACGCGGCCGTCCCGTTCGACCCGGGCGCGGGGCCGCTGATGAGCGCCCGGCTCCTGAGGTTCGGCCCGGACGACCATGTGCTCTGCGTCGTCCTGCACCACGCCGTGTCGGACGAGTGGTCCGCCGGGATCCTGATCCGCGAGTTCACCGCCCTCCACGACGCCCTCCGCGCCGGACTGCCCGCCGACCTGCCGCCGCTCCCGGTGCAGTACGCCGACGTCGCGGTCTGGCAGCGCGAACGGCTCTCCGGGGACGTCCTCGCCGCCGAACTCGACCACTGGCGCGAACGGATCGCGGACGCCGCGCCACTCGAACTGCCCACCGACCGGCCGCGTCCTGCCGTCCGGTCGGCGGAGGGCGACGCGGTCCCCGTGGAGGTCCCGCCGGGGACCGCCGCCGCGCTGCGCGCGCTGAGCCGCCGCTCCGGGGCCACGATGTTCATGACGCTGCTCGCGTCCTACGCCGTCCTGCTCGGACGGATCGCGGGCCAGGACGACGTGCTCGTCGGCACACCGGTCGCGGGCCGGAACCGGGCCGAGGCCGAGGGCCTCATCGGCTGCTTCGTCAACACGCTCGTGCTGCGCGCCGACCTGTCCGGCGATCCGGCGCCCGCCGACGTCCTCGCCCGGGTGCGCGCCGACGCCCTGGACGCCTACGCCCACCAGGACCTGCCGTTCGAGAAGCTCGTGGACGCCCTGGTCGTGGAGCGCGACCGGTCCCGCCACCCGCTGGTGCAGGTGCTGTTCAACTATGACGGCGAGGTGCCCGAGACGCCGCCGGTCGCGCCGCCCGGCAACCGCAGCACCCGCTTCGACCTGCGGCTCGTCCTGTCCGACACCGAGGCGGGCGGGCTGTCCGGGGCGCTGGAGTACAGCGCCGAGCTGTTCGGCCGGGCGACCGCGGAACGCTACGCCGCCGCCTTCGACCGCGTCCTGGAGACCTTCGGAACCGGCCCTGACCAGCCCCTTTCCGGCTTCACGCTCGTCGGCGACGACGAGCGCCGCCTGCTGGTGGGGGAGTGGGCCGGGTCGGGACGGTCCCTGTCCGAGCCGATCGGCGTTCACCGGCTCGTCCGCGGCGAACCGGACGCCACGGCGGTCGTCTCCGGGGACGCCTCCCTCACCTACCGTGAGCTGGACGAACGCGCCGGACGCCTCGCCGGGTACCTGCGCGGCCTCGGCGTCGGCCCGGAGACCGTGGTCGGCGTCTGCCTGCCGCGCGGGCTCGGCCTGGTGACGGCCGTCCTGGCCGTGTGGCGCGCGGGCGGCGCGTACGTGCCGCTCGACCCGGCCCTCCCGGCGGAGCGGCTCGCGTTCGTCCTCGCCGACAGCCGCGCGTCACTGCTGGTCGGAGCCGAGGACACGGTCGGCGACCTGCCCGCCGGACACGTCCGGATGGTCGTCCTGGACGACGCGTTCACCGAGGCGTCCGTGGCCGTCGCCGCTCTCGTCGAAGCGGGCCCGGTGCACCCGGACCGGCTCGCGTACGTGATCTACACGTCCGGCTCGACCGGGCGTCCCAAGGGCGTCCAGGTCACGCACGGCGGCCTGACCGCCTACGTGCGGGGCGTGGCCGAGCGGTTCGCGTTCGACGCGGGGACGTACGGCATGGTCCAGTCGGCGGTCACCGACTTCGGCAACACGATGCTGTTCGGCGCGCTGGTCTCGGGCGGGACGCTGCACCTGATCGACGAGCGGACGGCCACCGACCCGGCCCTGCTCCGCGCCCGCCTCGCCGAGCACCCGATCGACTTCCTGAAGATCGTCCCGTCCCATCTGGCCGCGCTCGCGGCGGGCGGCCTGGAGGGCCTGCTGCCCGCGCGGACGCTCGTCTTCGGAGGCGAGGCGGCCCCGGCCGGGCTGGTGGAGGACGTCCTGGACGTCGCGGGCGACCGTGTCGTGATGAACCACTACGGCCCGACCGAGGCGACCGTGGGCGTCGCCACGTCCCGGCTCGCGCCGGACGAGGGCGTCCCGATCGGGCGTCCGCTGCCGCACGCCCGGCTGTACGTCCTGGACGCGTCGCTGAACCCCGTGCCGGTCGGCGTGCCGGGCGAGCTGTTCATCGCGGGCGTCGGGCTGGCGCGCGGGTACGTCGGCCGTCCGGACATCACCGCCGACCGGTTCGTCCCGGATCCGTTCGCCGCCGACGGCGCGCGCATGTACCGCAGCGGCGACCGCGTCCGGTGGCGTGCGGAAGGCGCACTGGACTTCCTCGGCCGGACGGACGCGCAGGTCAAGGTGCGTGGCCATCGCGTCGAACCCGGCGAGGTCGAGGCCGCGCTGACCGGCCTGCACGGCGTCGCGGCGGCCGTCGTCGTCGCCGACGGCGAGGGCGCGAACCGGCGCCTGGTCGGATACGTCGTGCCATCCGAGGCGGCGGGCCGCGAAGCGTTGTCCCCGGGCGAGCTGAGGACGGCCCTCGCGCGGCGGCTGCCGGAGCACCTGATCCCGGCGGTCTTCGTGGAGCTGGCGTCGCTCCCGCGCACCCCGAACGGCAAGATCGACCGGAAGGCCCTCCCCGCCCCCGACGCCGCCCCGGCCGCGAACGCCACGTCCGGTGCGCCACGCACCCCGACCGAGGAACTGCTCGCCGGGCTGTGGGCGCAGGTCCTCGGCCGCGAGAAGGTGGGCGTCCACGACAACTTCTTCGAGATGGGCGGTCACTCGCTGCTCGCGACCCAGGTCGTCTCGCGGATCCGCCTGGCCCTGGACGTCGAGGTGCCGCTGTCCGCGCTGTTCGACCACCCGACCGTGGCGGACCTCGCCGACGCGGTCGCCGCCGCCCGGCCCGGACGGACCGCCCCGCCGATCACCCCGGCCGGACGCGGCGGGCCGCTGCCCCTGTCGTTCGCGCAGCAGCGGCTCTGGTTCCTCGACCAGCTCGAACCCGGGTCGTCGGAGTACAACTCGCTGGTCATGCTGCGGCTGCCGGGCGCGCCCGGCGCGCCGTCCCTGCGCCGCGCGCTCGACACCGTCGTCGAGCGTCACGAGGTCCTGCGGACGCGCCTGGTCGCGGACGACGACGGCGAGCCGCACCAGCTCATCGATCCGCCCGCGCCCATCCCGCTGCCGGTCGTGGACCTGTCCGGCGCCCCCGACCCGTCCTTGGCCGCCCGCGACCTGATCGCGGACGCCGCCGCCGAGCCGTTCGACCTGGCCACCGGCCCGCTGCTCCGCGCGAAGCTCCTCACCCTCGCTCCGGACGACCACCTCCTGTTCCTCTGCCTCCACCACGTCGTGTCCGACGAGTGGTCGGCGGGCGTCCTACGCTCCGAGCTGGGCGCGCTGTACGAGGCGTTCTCGCGGGACGAGCCGTCGCCGCTCGCACCACTGCCCGTCCAGTACGCCGACTTCGCGGTGTGGCAGCGCGCATGGCTGTCCGGCGACGTCCTGGACGAGCACCTGGACCACTGGCGCGAGCGGCTCGACCGGCTGCCCGTCCTGGAACTGCCCACGGACCGGACGCCCCCGGCCGAACGTTCCTCGAACGGTTCAGCCGTCGGCTTCCACGTCCCCACCGAGGTCACCGGGGCCCTGCGCGCCCTCAGCCGCGAGTCCGGCGCGACGATGTTCATGACCCTGCTCGCCGCGTTCGGCATCCTGCTGAGCCGTTATGCCGACCAGGAGGACGTCGCGGTCGGGACGCCGATCGCGAACCGGAACCGTGCCGAGACCGAGGGCTTGATCGGTTTCTTCGTCAACACCCTGGTCATGCGTACCGACCTGTCCGGTGACCCGACGTTCCGGGAGTTGCTCGACCGCGTCCGCCGCACGGCCTTGGACGCCTACGCCCACCAGGATCTGCCGTTCGAGCAGCTCGTGGACGCCCTCCAGCCCGACCGCGACCGCACCCGCCACCCCCTCTTCCAGGTCATGTTCGACTACGGCCAAGGTGGCGGCGGGACGGCGGCCCCGGACGACGGCGACGGCATCGACATCCCCTGGCGGTCCACGCTGTTCGACCTGACGCTCGTCCTCGAAGAGGACGGCGACGGCCTCTCCGGAGCCCTCGAATACGCGACCGACCTGTTCGACGAGGCGACCGCCCGCCGCATGACGGCCCACTTCGGCACGCTCCTCGCCGCCGTCGCCACCGACCCCGGACGGCGCGTCGCCGACCTCCCGCTCCTCTCCACCCACGAGTTGCGCCGCCTCGTCGTCGAGTGGAACGACACCAAGGTCCCGCTGCCCGCGCCCCGGACCGTCCACGAGCTGATCGCCGAACGCACCGCCGCGTTCCCCGCCGACGAGGCCGTGGTCTACGACGAGCAGATCCTCACCTACGCCGACCTGGACGAACGTTCGAACCGCCTCGCCCGCCACTTGCGTGACTCCGGCGTCGGCCCCGAGAGCGTCGTCGGGCTTCACCTGCCGCGCGGGACGAACCTGCTCGTCGCCGTCCTCGCGACGTGGAAGGCGGGCGGCGTGTACCTTCCGCTCGACCCCGAGTACCCGGAGGAGCGCCTCGCCTTCATGCTCGAGGACAGCGGCGCCCGCCTCCTCCTCACCGAGGCCGAGTCCGGCATCCCCGGCTGGAACACCGGAACCACGATCCGCCTGGACGCGCCCGAGACGACCACAGCCGTTCAGGCCCACGCGTCCCGCCCGCTGGAGAACGCACCGGGCGGACGGCACGCTCTGGCCTGCGTCATCTACACCTCCGGCTCGACCGGCCGTCCCAAGGGCGTGCAGATCGAGCACGGCTCCCTGATGAGCGTGTACGGCGCGTGGAGCGCAGCGTTCATGCCGGACGGCACGCGCTACCGGTGGCTGTCGATGGCGAGCGCGAGCTTCGACGTGTTCACCGGCGACCTCGTCCGCGCGCTCGGATCCGGCGGGACGCTCGTCCTCGGCGCGGACCGCCTCCAGGCCTCCGCCACCGACGTCGCCGAAGCCGTGAAACGGCACGCCGTGAACGCCTTCGAGGCCGCGCCCCGCCTGGTCGACGAGCTGGTCGAGCACGTCGAGCGGACCGGTGAGCCCCTCGGATCGCTCCGCCTCCTGCTGGTGACGACCGACGCGTGGCGCGCCGCCGCCGTCACCCGGACGCGCCGCGCGCTCGGCCCGGACGTCATGCTCCGCACGGCGTTCGGCATCACCGAGGCCACCATCGACTCCACGTCCAGCGCCCTCGTCGGCCTCGGCGCGGACGGCCCGGCGCCCATCGGCGGGCCGCTCGCCAACACCCGCGTCCACGTCCTGGACCGCCGCCTCAACCCCGTGCCGGTCGGCGTCCCGGGCGAGCTGTTCATCGGCGGGACGGGCGTCGCGCGCGGTTACGCCGGACGGCCCGTCCTGACCGCCGAGCGGTTCGTCCCCGACCCGTTCGCGGGGGACGGCGGACGCCTCTACCGCAGCGGCGACCTGGTCCGGCTCCGCCCGGACGGCGAGCTGGAGTTCCTCGGACGCCTCGACCGCCAGCTCAAGGTGCGCGGCCACCGCGTCGAACCCGGCGAGGTCGAGGCCGTCCTCACCGGCCATCCCGGCGTCGCCGCGTCGGTCGTCGCGGCGCACGGTTTCGATGGCGAGCAGGGCTTCGACGGCGAGCCGGGCGTGAACGGTGACGCCCGCCTGGTCGGCTACGTCGTCCCGGGCGGCGAGGCGGCGGACCCGCCGTCCACGTCCGAGCTGCGCGCCTACCTGAAACGGACCCTCCCGGACCACCTGGTCCCCAGCGTGTTCGTCCTGCTGGAGGCGCTGCCGGTGTCGCCGAACGGCAAGGTCGACCGGGACGCGCTGCCCGCCCCGGACGGCGTCCGGCCCGGCCTGGACGCCGCGTTCACCGCACCGTCCGGCCCCGCCGAGGAGATCGTCGCGGGGATCTGGGCGGAGGTGCTCGGCCTGGACCGGGTCGGCGCGCACGACGACTTCTTCGACCTGGGCGGCCACTCGCTGCTCGCCACCCGCGTCCTGGCCCGGACGCGCGCCGCCTTCGCGGTGCGGCTCGGCCTCGCGGACGTGTTCGACCATCCGACCGTCGCCGGGCTCGGCGCGGTCGTCGAGGCCCGGCTGCTGGAGGAGATCGGCGCGATGTCGGAGGACGAGGTGGCCCGCGAACTCGGGCGGGACCAGGCCCAGGCGAGCGACGGCACGGACGGGGCGGCGCGGTGACCCCGGCCGCCGAGAACCTGGTCAGCGTCCTGGAGGACCGGGGCGTCCGGCTGTCGCTCGCCGAGGGACGGCTGCGGGTGCTCGCCCCCGCCGAGGCCCTCACCGAGGAGCTGCGGCGGGAGGTGGCCGCGCACCGCGAGGACATCATCGCGCTGCTGCGGGGACGCGACGTCCGGCCCCGCCGACCCGGCCCGCCGCCGGTGCGGCCCGCCGGACGGGACGTCCCGCCGCCCCTGTCGTTCGCGCAGCGGCGGCTCTGGTTCCTGCACCGGCTCGACCCGGCCTCGTCGGAGTACAACATGCCGACGGTGCTGCCGCTGCCCGGCCCGCTCGACGTTCCCGCGCTCGCCGCGGCCGTGGACGCCCTGGTCGCGCGGCACGAGGCGCTGCGCACCCGGTTCGCCGCGGGCCCGGACGGCGTGCCCCACCAGGTCATCGACGCGCCGCGGCCCGGCGTGCTGGTCCGCGACGACGTGAGCGGCGAGCCCGACCCGGCCGCCGCCGCCCGCGCGCTGACCGACGCCGACGAGACCGCGCCGTTCGACCTCGCCGCCGGCCCGCTGCTCCGCGTCCGCCTCGTCACCACCGGGCCGGACGACCACCTGCTCAGCTTCGTCCTGCACCACGCCGTCGCGGACGACTGGTCGATCGCCCTGCTGCGCCGGGAGCTCGCCGTCCTGTACGAGGCGTTCTCACGCAGCGAGCCGTCGCCGCTCGCGCCGCTGCCCGTCCAGTACGCCGACTTCGCGGTGTGGCAGCGCGCATGGCTGACCGGCCCGGTCCTGGAGGCCGAACTCGACCACTGGCGCGGACGCCTCGCCGGATCCGCGCCGCTGGAGCTGCCGACCGACCGCCCGCGTCCGGCCGTCCGCTCCTCGGAGGGCGACGCGGTCGAGTTCGCGATCCCCGAGGAGGTCGCCGAGCGGCTGCGCGCGTCCGGCCGGGACGCCGGGGCCACCATGTTCATGGCGCTGATGGCGGCGTTCACGGTCGTCCTCGGACGGTTCGCCGGGCAGGACGACGTGCTCGTCGGCACGCCGGTCACCAACCGCGACCGCGCCGAGGTCGAGGACGTGGTCGGCTGTTTCGTCAACACCCTGGTCATGCGCACCGACCTGTCCGGCGACCCGACGCTCGCCGAGGTCATGGCGCGCGTCCGTCGGGTCGCCCTGGACGCCTACACGCATCAGCACCTTCCCTTCGAACGCCTGGTGGAGGACCTCGCCGTCGACCGCGACCGGTCCCGCACGCCCCTGTTCCAGGTGCTGTTCAACTACGACCAGGACGGCGGCGCCAACCCGGAAGCGGAGGATAGCCAGGACCGACCCGCGTCCGGCGTCCGCGTCACCGCCAAGTTCGACCTCACGCTGTTCCTGGTGGAACGCGACCACGGCCTGACCGGAACGGCCGAGTTCAGCGCCGAGCTGTTCGACCGGTCCACGATCGAGCGTCTGGTCACGGCCCTGCGGATCGTCCTGGAGCAGATGGCGGTCGCACCCGAGCGCCACCTGTCGGAGCTGTCGCTGCTGACCGTCCCCGAACGTACCCGGCTGCTGGACGACTGGGCCGGGGACGGCGGGACCGTGCCGGACGTCCCCGGCGTCCACGACCGGGTGACCGCGCCCTCCGAGGCGACGGCCGCCGTCGCCGGGGACACCGTCCTCACCTACGGGGACCTGCGCGCCCGCGCCGGACGCCTCGCCGGGCACCTGCGCGCCCTCGGCGTCGGCCCGGAGACCGTGGTCGGCGTGTGCCTTCCGCGCGCCGGGGACCTCGCCGGTGCGAACCTCGCCGTCGCGCTGCTGGCGATCTGGAAGGCGGGCGGCGCGTACCTCCCGCTCGACCCCGCGCTGCCGGTGGAACGGCTGGCGTTCATGCTGGCCGACAGCGGCGTCCAGGTCGTCGTCGGCACCTCCGACGCCGTGGACGACCTGCCCGTCGGAGCCCGCGCGCACGTCGTCGCCCTCGACGACCCGACGAGCGAGGTGATGATCGCCGCCGCCCCCGAACCCGGCCCATTGCCGACGCATCCGGACCAGACCGCCTACGTGATCTACACGTCCGGCTCGACCGGACGGCCCAAGGGCGTCCAGGTCACGCACGGCAACCTCGCCGCCTACCTGGACGGCGTGATCGACCGCTTCGGGTTCGGCCCCGGCGGATACGCGCTCGTTCAGTCGGCCGTGACCGACTTCGGCAACACGATGCTGTTCGGGGCACTGCTGTCCGGCGGGACGCTGCACCTCATCGACGCGGACGTCGCGGCCGACCCGGTGCTGCTGCGCGGCTACCTCACCGGACACGCCATCGACCATCTGAAGATCGTCCCGTCCCATCTGGCGGCGCTCGCGGTCGGCGGCCTGGAGGGTCTGCTGCCCGCGAAGACGCTGGTCCTGGGCGGGGAGGCGGCTCCGGCGGGGCTGGTCGAGGACGTCCTGAACGTCGCGGGCGACCGCGCCGTGATGAACCACTACGGCCCGACCGAGACCACCGTCGGCGTCGCCACCGACCGGCTCGAGCCGAACCGGCCCGTCACCATCGGACGGCCACTCCCGCACGCCCGCCTCTACGTTCTCGACGCGTCGCTCAACCCCGTGCCGGTCGGCGTGCCGGGCGAGCTGTTCATCGCGGGCGTCGGCGTCGCCCGCGGCTATCGCGGACGCCCCGACCTCACCGCCGCGTCCTTCCTCGCCGACCCGTACGCCGCCGACGGCACGCGGATGTACCGGAGCGGCGACCGCGTCCGGTGGCGTCCCGACGGCCGCCTGGAGTTCCTCGGACGCGTCGACGCCCAGGTCAAGGTGCGCGGGTTCCGCGTCGAGCCGGGCGAGATCGAGGCGGCGCTGACCTCCCGTCCGGACATCGCCGCCGCCGTCGTCACCGCGCGCGGCGAGGGCGCGGAGCGGCGGCTCGTCGCGCACGTCGTCCCGGCCGCGGGCGTGGACGGCCTGCCGCCCGCGAGCGAGCTGAAGGCGGCGCTGGCGAAGCGGCTGCCCGAACCGCTGATCCCCGCTGCCTACGTCGAACTGGCGTCGCTGCCGCGCACCGCCAACGGCAAGATCGACCGGAGGGCGCTGCCCGAGCCCGGCCAGGACGCCGGGGACGAGTCCTCCGCGTCCCCGCGCACGCCCGCCGAGGAGATGCTCGCCGGGCTGTGGGCGCGGGTCCTCGGCCGCGACCGGATCGGCGTCCACGACAACTTCTTCGAGCTGGGCGGGCACTCGCTGCTCGCGACGCAGGTCGTGTCCCGGATCCGGACGGCCTTCGGCGTCGAGGTGCCGCTCTCGGCGCTGTTCGACGCGCCGACCGTCGCGGGCCTCGCGCCGCGCCTGGACGCCGCGCCGTCCGGCCTGGTCGTCCCGCCGGTCGTGCCGGTCGAACGCGGCGGACGGCTCCCGCTGTCGTTCGCGCAGCAGCGCCTCTGGTTCCTGAACCAGCTCGAACCCGGGTCGTCGGACTACAACGTGCCGGTCGCGCTCCGCCTGCGCGGCGATCTCGACGTCCCCACCCTGCGCCGCGCTTTGGACGCCGTCGTCGAACGCCACGAGGTGCTCCGGACGCGCCTGGTCGCGGGCGAGGACGGCGAGCCCCACCAGGTCGTGGACCCGCCCGCGCCGACCGACCTCCCGCTGACCGACCTGTCCGGCGCTCCCGACCCCGGCGAGGGCGCGCGCGACCTCGTCGCCCGCGACGCGGCCGAGCCGTTCGACCTGGCGGCCGGGCCACTGCTGCGCGTCCGGCTGCTGCGACTGGCCGACGACGAGCACATCCTCGGCCTGTGCATGCACCACGTCGTGTCCGACGAGTGGTCGGCGGGCGTCCTGCGCTCGGAGCTGAGCGCGCTGTACGGCGCGTTCTCCCGCCGCGAACCGTCACCGCTGCCGCCCCTGCCCGTCCAGTACGCCGACTTCGCGGTGTGGCAGCGCGAGTGGCTGACCGGCGACGTCCTGGACGGCCAGCTCGCCCACTGGCGCGACGCGCTCGACCGGCTCCCGGTGCTCGACCTGCCCACCGACCGCCCGCGCCCGGCGGTCTGGACGGCGCGCGGCGCGATGGTCGACTTCACCGTCCCCGCCGAGGTCACGGCCGGTCTGCGAGCCGTCACCCGCGACTCGGGCGCGACGATGTTCATGACCCTGCTCGCCGCGTTCGGCATCCTGCTGAGCCGTTATGCCGACCAGGAGGACGTCGCGGTCGGGACGCCGATCGCGAACCGGAACCGTGCCGAGACCGAGGGCTTGATCGGTTTCTTCGTCAACACCCTGGTCATGCGTACCGACCTGTCCGGTGACCCGACGTTCCGGGAGTTGCTCGACCGCGTCCGCCGCACCGCGCTCGACGCCTACGCTCACCAGGATCTGCCGTTCGAGCAGCTCGTGGACGCCCTCCAGCCCGACCGCGACCGCACCCGCCACCCCCTCTTCCAGGTCATGTTCGGCGTGGACTGGCGCGACGCCCCCGAGCCCGGCACCGGGGAGCTCGGCATCGAGTCCGGCGCGGTGGACCGCCCGGTCGCGCAGTTCGACCTGACCGTGACGCTGGGCGGCGAGGGCGACCTGCTCGGCGGCGAGATCGAGTACGCGACCGACCTGTTCGACGAGCGGACCGTCCGGCGGATGACCGGGCACCTCGCCGCCGTCCTCGCCGCCGTCGCCGCGGCGCCCGACCGCCGCCTGTCCGAGCTGCCCATGCTGGACGACACCGAGCGGCACACGATCGTCCACGACTGGAACCGGACCGCGCACCCGTTCCCGGCGGACGCGGGCGGCGTCCACGACCTGATCGCCGAGCAGGCCTCCACGCATCCCGACATCACGGCCGTGACCTGCGGCGATGTCGTCCTGACCTGCGCGGATCTGGAGGCCCGCGCGAACCGGCTCGCCCGCCACCTGCGCGGCGCGGGCGTCGGCCCGGAGACCGTCGTCGGCCTGTGCCTGCCACGCGGAGCCGACCTGGCCGTCGCGCTGTTCGCGGTGTGGAAGGCGGGCGGCGCGTACCTGCCGCTCGACCCCGGCTACCCCGCCGACCGGCTCGCGTTCATGCTCACCGACAGCCGCGCGTCCGTGCTGGTCGGGCACGCCGAGGTCGTGGACGACCTGCCCGTCGGCCGCGCCCGCCCGGTGATCCTGGACGACCCGGCGACGGCCGCGCTGATCGACGCCGAGCCCGCCATCCCGCCCGAGGGCGTCGCCGTCCACCCTGACCAGACCGCCTACCTGATCTACACCTCGGGCTCCACCGGACGGCCCAAGGGCGTCCAGGTCACCCACCGGGGCGCGGTCAACCTCGCCGTCGCCCAGCGGGCGGCGTTCGGCGTCGCGGCGGGCGAGGCGGTGCTCCAGTTCGCGCCGTCCAGCTTCGACGCGACCGTCTGGGAAGTCCTCATGGCCTGGACGGCCGGAGCGACCCTCGTCATCGCCACCGACGAAGACCGTGCCGACCCGTCCCGCCTTGCCGAGCTGATCCGCGACCGGGGTGTGTCGCTCGCGACCCTCCCGCCCGCCCTGCTCGGCTCCCTCGACCCGGAGGCACTGCCCGCGCTTACGACGCTGATCACGGCGGGGGAGCCGCTGAGCCGCGACACCGCCGACCGCTGGGGCACGGGCCGCCGCCTCGTCAACGCCTACGGCCCGACCGAGACGACCGTCTGCGCCACGACCGCCCGGATCACGCCGGGGGACGACGACGCGCCGCCGATCGGGACGCCCATCGCCAACACCTGCGTCTACGTGCTCGACCGCGCGCTCCGGCCCGTCCCGCCAGGGGTCCCCGGCGAGCTGTACGTCGGCGGACCGAGCGTCGCGCGCGGCTACGCGCGCCGTCCCGACCTGACGGCCGAGCGGTTCGTCGCCGACCCGTTCGCCGCCGACGGCTCCCGCCTGTACCGGACGGGCGACCGCGTCCGGTGGCGCGACGACGGGCGGCTCGACTTCCTCGGACGCGTGGACGAGCAGGTCAAGGTGCGCGGATTCCGCGTCGAGCCCGGCGAGGTCGAGGCGGCGCTGCGCGCGCATCCGGCGATCGGCGCGGCGGCCGTCGTCGCGGACGGCGACGGCGACGACCGCCGCCTGGTCGGCCACCTCGTCCCCTCCGATCCGGCGGAGGGCGTCCCCGAATCCGGAGACCTGCGCGCCTTCCTCGAACGGACGCTGCCGAGCCACCTCGTCCCGTCGGTGTTCACCGAGCTGAGCGAGCTGCCGCTGAGCCCGAGCGGCAAGATCGACCGCGCCGCGCTGCCCGCCGTGGACGGCTCCGGGGGCGCGTCCGCCGGGAGTTTCGTCGCCCCGCGCGACGCGACCGAGGAACGCGTCGCGGAGATCTGGGCCGACCTGCTCAAACTCGACCGCGTCGGCGTCACGCACGGCTTCTTCGAACTCGGCGGCCACTCGCTGCTCGCGACCCGTCTCGTCGCGCGGATCCGCACGGCGTTCGACGTGGACGTCCCGCTCGCCTCGCTGTTCGCCCGCACGACCGTCGCCGACCTCGCCCGCCAGATCGAGGAGGGCGGCACCGCCGGGAAGCCCCCGCTGCTCCCGGCCGACCGGGACGGCGGCGACCCGCCGCTGTCGTTCGCGCAGCAGCGACTCTGGTTCCTGCACCGGCTGAACCCCGCGTCCGCCGAGTACAACGTCCCGATCACGCTGCTCTTCGACGGCCCGCTCGACACCGCCGCGCTCGTCTCGGCGCTCGACGCGACCGTCGCGCGGCACGAGGTCCTCCGGACACGGCTCGTCGCGGACGACGACGGCACGCCCCGCCAGGTCGTCGACCCGGCGCGCGGCGCTGACGTCCGGACCGACGACGTCAGCGGCGCCCCCGACCCCTGGGAGGCGGCGCTGGCCCTGCTCACCGAGGACGCGCGGACACCGTTCGACCTGGCCGCCGACCCCCCGCTCCGCGCTCGGATCATCCGGATAGGCGACGGCGACGGGCCATATGTCTTGAGCCTCGTCCTGCATCACGTCGCCTCGGACGAGTGGTCAGCGCGGGTGCTGCGGCGCGAGCTGACCGTCCTGTACGAGGCGTTCTCACGCGGCGAGCCGTCGCCGCTGCCGCCGCTGCCCGTCCAGTACGCCGACTACGCGGTGTGGCAGCGCGAGTGGTTGCGCGGCGACGTCCTGGAGTCGCAGCTCGCGTACTGGCGGGACCGCCTGGAGGGCGCTCCCCGGCTCGAGCTGCCGACCGACCGTCCGCGCCCGGCGGTGTCCTCCCCGGACGGCGCGACCGTCGAGTTCGCCGTCCCGGCGGAGACCGCCGAGGCCCTGCGCGCCCTGAGCCGCGCGTCCGGCGCGACGATGTTCATGACGCTGCTGGGCGCGTTCACCGTCCTGCTCGGACGGCACGCCGGGCAGGACGACGTCCTCGTCGGGACCCCCGTCGCCAACCGGGACCAGGCCGAGACCCAGGACCTGGTCGGCCTGTTCCTCAACACCCTCGTCGTCCGCGCAGACCTGTCCGCCGACCCGACGTTCGCCGAGCTGGTCGGCCGCGTCCGGGACGCCGCGGTCGGCGCTTTCGGACACGCCGACCTGCCGTTCGAGCAGCTCGTGGACGCGCTGGGCGTCGAGCGCGACCGGTCCCGGCACCCGCTGTTCCAGGTGCTGTTCGACTACGCCGCCGCCGACCCGGACACCGACGCCCCCGCCGGTGAGGACCCGGGCGGTGAGGACCTGGGCGGGACGGAAATGGGGCTGCCCGCCGTGGCCGCCAAGTTCGACCTGCGCCTGATCATGGCCGAGGATGGGGACGGCCTCGGCGGCGTCCTGGAGTTCAGCACCGCGCTGTTCGACGAGGCGACCGTCCGCGCGATGGCCGACCGGCTGGCGACCCTCCTGGAGACCGTCGCCCGCACCCCGGAACGCCACCTCTCCGAACTCCTGCCCCTGACCGACGACGAACGCCGCCGCGTCCTCACCGACTGGAACAGGACCACCCCGGCGTTTCCGGCGGACGGCGGCGTCCACCTCCTGATCAGCGAGAACGCCACCTCCCGGCCCGGCGCGACAGCCGTTGAGGCGGACGGCGAGACCCTCACCCACCGCGAGCTGGACGAGCGCGCGAACCGCCTGGCCCACCGCCTCCGGAGCGTCGGCGTCGGCCCGGAGACCGTGGTCGGCGTCGGCCTGCCACGCGGCACGGCCCTGCCGGTCGCGCTGCTCGCGGCCTGGAAGGCGGGTGGCGCGTACCTGCCGCTCGACCCGTCCCTGCCCGTCGAGCGGCTCCGGTTCATGCTCGCCGACAGCGGCGTGCAGGTGCTCCTCGGCGCCACCGACACCCTCGAAAGCCTCCCGGCGGGCCGGACGCTCCACGTCGCCCTGGACGACCCGTCCCTCGCCGACCTCCCCTCCGAGCCCCTCCCGGACGCCGCCGCCCATCCGGACCAGCTCGCCTACGTCATGTACACCTCGGGCTCGACCGGACGGCCCAAGGGCGTCCAGGTCACGCACGCCGGGCTCGCCAACTACCTGCGCTGGGCCGTCGCCGCCTACGACCTGGACGCGGACGCGACCGTCCCGCTCCACTCCTCGCCCGCGTTCGACATGTCGGTCACCAGCCTGTTCGCCCCGCTCGTCGCGGGCGGACGCGTCGTCCTCCCCGCCGACCCGGACGGCCCGGAAGCCCTGGCCCGCCTCCTCCGCGACCACCCCGGCCTCACCCTGCTCAAGGTCACTCCCGGCCACATGGCCCTCCTCGCCGAGCAGCTGACCGGTGAGGAGGTCGCCGACGCGGCCCGGCGGCTGGTCGTCGGCGGCGAGGCGCTCCCCGCCGCGACCGTCGCGCGCTGGCGGGCCGCCGCGCCCGGAACCCCGGTCGTGAACGAGTACGGCCCGACCGAGACCGTCGTCGGCTGCGTCGTCCACGAGATCCGGGACGACGCCATCGACCCCGTGCCGATCGGAACGCCCGTCGCGGGCACCCGCGTCCACGTGGTCGACGCGTTCCTCAACCCGGTCCCGGTCGGCGTTCCGGGCGAACTGCTCATCGGCGGACGCGGCGTCGCGCGCGGCTACCGCTCCCGCCCGGACCTGACCGCCGAACGCTTCGTCCCCGATCCGTTCGCCCCCGACGGCTCCCGCCTCTACCGGACGGGCGACCGCGCGCGCTGGCGCGCCGACGGCCGCCTCGAATTCCTCGGACGCCTCGACGATCAGCTCAAGGTGCGCGGCTACCGCATCGAGCCGGGCGAGATCGAGGCCGCGCTC
Organism: Actinomadura oligospora ATCC 43269; assembly: GCF_000518265.1. Classification (GTDB taxonomy): domain Bacteria; phylum Actinomycetota; class Actinomycetes; order Streptosporangiales; family Streptosporangiaceae; genus Spirillospora; species Spirillospora oligospora. Next base: position 450,042 of record NZ_JADG01000003.1, read on the forward strand.
ACCGCGCTCCCCGAGGTCTCCGCCGCCGTCGTGACCGCGCACGGCGACGGCGTCGACCGGCGGCTCGTCGCCTACGCCGTGCCCGCCGACGCCGAGACGGGCCTCCCTGACGACCTGCGAGGCGTTCTCCGCCGCACGCTGCCCGAACACCTCGTCCCGTCCCTGGTCATCGAGCTGGACGCGCTGCCTCTGACCAGCAACGGCAAGGTCGACCGCGCCGCGCTGCCAGCCCCCGAAGCGTCCGGCCAGGACGACGCGAGCCACGACCGCATCGCGCCGCGCACGCCCACCGAGGAGGCCCTGGCCGGGATCTGGGCCGAGGTGCTCGGAATCGACCGCGTCGGCGTCCACGACGGGTTCTTCGAGCTCGGCGGGCACAGCCTCCTGGCCATCCGGGTCGCGTCCCGCGTCCGCGCCGCGCTCGGTGCCGAGGTCCCGATCGGCATGGTCTTCGACCACCCGACCGTCGCGAGCCTGGCCGCCGTGCTGGATGACGCGGCCACGCCCCGCGCCGTGCTGCCGCCGGTCGTCCCGGTCGGGCGGGACCGGCCCCTGCCGCTGTCGTCCGGGCAGCGCCGCCTCTGGTTCCTCAACCAGTACGACCCGGACTCGGCCGAGTACAACGTCCCGCTCGCGCTCCGCCTCACTAGGCCGCTCGACGTGGCGGCCCTCAGCGCCGCCCTGGACGCGCTGACCGAACGCCATGAGATCCTCCGAACCCGGCTGGCGGCGGACGCCCACGGTGTCCCGCACCAGGTCATCGACCCGCCCGGAGGATTCCCGCTGGAGGTCACCGACGTCACGTCCGCCGCCGACCCGCAGGACGAGGCACGACGCCTCGCGGGACTCGACGCCGTCCGCCCGTTCGACCTCGGTGTCGAGCCGCCCTGCCGAGGACGGCTCGTCCGGCTCGGCGACGACGACCACGTGCTCGTCCTCGTCCTGCACCACGTCGCGTCGGACGAGTGGTCGGCCGCGATCCTGCTGCGCGAACTGAACGTCCTTTACGCGGCGTTCGCGGCGGGGGAGCCGTCGCCGCTGCCGCCGCTGCCGGTGCAGTTCGCCGACTACGCCGTCTGGCAGGACGAACGCGTCCAGGACGGTCTCCTGGACGCCCAGCTCGACCACTGGCGGGACGTCCTCGCGGGCGCGCCCGTCCTGGACCTGCCCACCGACCGTCCCCGGCCGCCCGTCGCGTCCACGGCGGGCGCGCTCGCCGAGTTCGAGGTGCCCGCGCCCGTCGCGGCCCGCCTGCGCGAGATCGCGTCCGGCGCGGGCGCGTCGATGTTCATGACGACCCTCGCCGCGTTCGCCGTCGTCCTCGGCCGCCACGCCGGGCAGCGGGACGTCGTCGTCGGGACCCCGGTCGCGGGTCGCGTCGCCGCCGAGACCGAGGCGCTCGTCGGCTTCTTCGTCAACACGCTCGTGCTGCGCGCCGACCTGTCCGGCGACCCCGCGTTCGCCGAGCTGGTCGGGCGCGTGCGGGCCGCCGCGCTCGACGCCTACGCCCACCAGGACGTCCCGTTCGAGCAGCTCGTGGACGCCCTCCAGCCCCGCCGCGACCGCTCCCGGACGCCCCTCTTCCAGGTGTTCTTCGACTACGTCGCCCGTGGCGGCACCGCGCCCGCCCCCGGGGACGAGCCGGACGCCACCGCCCTCGACGTCGGCGAGCTGGAACTGGCCACCACCCAGGCCAAGTTCGAACTGAGCCTCGCGCTCTCCGAACCGGACGACCCCGACGGTGCCCTCGGAGGCTCGATCGAGTACCGCACCGACCTGTTCGACCCCGCGACCGTCCGCCGCCTCGCCGACCACTTCGTCACGCTGCTCACCGCCGTCGCCGAGGCCCCGGACGAACCCCTCTCCGGCCTCTCCATGCTCCCCGAGCCCGAGCGGCGGCTGCTGGTCGGGACCTGGAACGCCACCACCGTCCCGCGCCGGGCGGACGGCGTGCACGCGATGGTCGCCGTCCGTGCCGCCGAGCACCCCGACGACCTCGCCGTCGCCGACCGCGAAACGACCCTCACCTACCGTGAGCTGGACGAACGCGCGAACCGCCTCGCGCACCACCTCCGCTTCCTCGGCGTCGGACCCGAGACCGTCGTCGGCGTCTGCCCCGAACGCGGAGCCGACATGGTCGTCGCGCTGCTCGCGGTGTGGAAGGCGGGCGGCGCGTACCTGCCGCTCGACCCCGACCATCCGGCCGAGCGGCTGGCGTTCATGCTCACCGACGCGCACGCCGTCCTCCTGCTCGGCCACCGCCGCCCCCTGGAGCGGCTCCGCGAGGGCGCGGCGGCCGTCCCGTGCCGCGTCGTCGCCCTGGACGCCCCCGGAACGACCGCCGCACTCGCCGACCAGCCGGACGGCACGCCTCCGGACGCCGGGCCGCCCAACCCGGACCGGCTCGCCTACGTCGTCTACACCTCCGGCTCCACGGGCCGTCCCAAGGGCGTCTGGCTCACCCACCGCGGCCTGGTGAACGTCGTCGCCTGGCGGCAGGACACCTTCCGCCTGACCACCGCCGACCGCGTCCTGCATAAGACGCCCCTCGGCGTGGACGTCGCGACCGGCGAGATCTTCTGGCCGCTCGCGGTCGGCGCGCGCGTCGTGGTGTCGGACGGGCACCCGGCGGACGTCGACGGCCTCGCCGAGACCGTCCGGGACCAGGACGTCACCGTCCTCGACTGCGTCCCGTCGCTGCTGCACCACCTCGTCCGACGGGACGCGTTCGGGCAGGCCAGGGCGCTGCGGCTGGTGATCTGCGGCGGTGAGGCGCTGCCCGCCGCCGATGTCGCGCTGCTCCAGGACCGGCACCGCCGCATCGTCGTGGAGAACGTGTACGGGCCGACCGAGGCGTCCATCGACGTGTCGTCGCACTGGTGCCGCCGCCCGTCCGGGACGTCCGGGCACCTGCCGATCGGGAAGCCCGTCGCCAACACCCGCCTGTACGTCCTGGACGACGCGCTCAACCCGGTGCCGCCCGGCGCGTCCGGCGAGCTGTTCGTCGCCGGGGCCGGGCTCGCGCGCGGCTACGTCGACCGGCCCGACCTCACCGGCGAGCGCTTCACCGCCGACCCGTTCGCGGCCGACGGGTCCCGCATGTACCGGACGGGCGACCGCGTCCGCTGGCGCGCCGAGGGCGTCCTGGAGTTCGTCGGACGCGTCGACGACCAGGTCAAGGTGCGCGGCAACCGCGTCGAACCCGGCGAGATCGAGGCCGCGCTGCGCACCCACCCCGGCGTCGCCGCCGTCGCGGTGACCGCCTGGGGCGACGGCGCGGAACGCCGCCTGGCCGCCTACCACGCCACCCCGCCCGGCGCCTCCGCCCCGACACCGGATGGCCTTCACGCTTTCCTGGCCCGCACGCTCCCCGACCACATGGTCCCGGCCGCCTTCATCGAGCTGCCCAAGCTGCCGCTCGCCGCGCACGGGAAGGTGGACCGGGCAGCGCTGCCCGCCCCCGAGACCGGCCGGACACCCACCTCCGGAACGGCCCACGTCGCGCCCCGCACCCCGACCGAGCGGATCCTCGCCGACATCTGGGCCGAGGTGCTCGACCTGGACCGGGTCGGCTCCGGAGACGACTTCTTCGCCCTCGGCGGCCACTCCCTGCTGGCCACCCGAGTCGTCTCCCGCGTCCGGACGGCCTTCGCGACCGACCTTCCCCTCGCCGAACTGTTCGACCACCCGACCGTCGCGGGCCTCGCCGCCGTCCTGGACGCGTCGGCGCGTCCGGCCGCAGCCCCGCCGATCGTCCCCGCCGGACGGCCCGGGACGCCGCTTCCGACGTCCTTCGGGCAGCAGCGGCTCTGGTTCCTGGACCAGCTCGACCCCGGCTCGCCCGAGTACAACATCCCGATCGCGCTGCACCTCACCGGCCCGCTCGACGTGCCGGCCCTGACCCGCGCCGTCTCCGGGCTGGTCGCCAGGCACGAGGCGCTGCGGACCCGGATCGTCGCCGACCCCGGCGGCGTCCCGATGCAGGTCATCGACCCACCGGACCGATTCGAACTCGCGACCGGCGACCTGTCCTCCGATGCGGGTTCCCTGCTACGCGCCGAGCGGGATCCTCTGCTGCGCGCCGAGCGGATCGCCGCCGCTGACGCGACCACCCCGTTCGACCTGGCCACCGGGCCGCTGTTCCGGGGCCGCCTGCTCCGCCTCGGCCCGGACGACCACGCCCTGATCCTGTGCGCGCACCACGCCGTCGCGGACGAGTGGTCCGTCGACCTGCTGTACCGCGAACTCGACACGCTGTACCGGGCGTACCGGCGCGGCGAGGAGCCCGACCTGCCGCTCCCGGCCGTCCAGTACGCCGACTTCGCGCTATGGCAGCGCGACTGGCTGCGCGGCGAGGTCCTGGACGAGCAGCTCGCCTACTGGCGCGACCGGCTCGCCGGGGCGGCGACGCTGGAGCTGCCAGCCGACCGTCCGCGTCCGGCGGTCCGCTCGCACGAGGGCGACCTGGTCCGGTTCGCGGTGCCCGAGCCCGTCGCCGCCGCGCTCCGCGCGCAGGCCCGCGACGGCGGCTCGACCATGTTCATGGTGCTGCTCGCCGCCTTCGCCGCCGTCCTCGGCCGCGCCTGCGGACAGCGGGACGTGGTCGTCGGCACCCCGATCGCCGGACGCGACCGCGCCGAGACCGAGGACGTCGTCGGGTTCTTCGTCAACACCCTGGTCATGCGCACCGACCTGGCCGGTGACCCGACGTTCGCCGACCTCGTGGCCCGGGTGCGCGGCGCGGCGCTCGGCGCGTACGCCCACCAGGACGTCCCGTTCGAGCAGCTCGTCGAGGCCCTGCAACCCGAGCGCGACCGGTCCCGCCACCCGCTGTTCCAGGTCCTGTTCAACTTCGAGGCCGCCGACGCCGCGACCTCCGGACCGGACGAGGACGGCCCGTCCCCGAGCGGCGCGCTGACGGGCGCCCCGCTCGGACCGCCCGGCGCGACCTATGCCAAGTTCGACCTGCGCCTGATCCTGGCCGAGGAGCAGGGGCTGTCCGGCGCGATGGAGTTCAGCACCGACCTGTTCGACCGGACGACCGCCGAACGCCTCGTCCGGCACCTGACGGCCCTGCTCACGGCCGTCGCCGACGACCCGGACCGTCCGCTGTCCACGCTCCCCGCGATGGACGGCGCCGAGCGGCGGCGCGTCCTGACCGCGTGGAACGACACCGCCGAACCGGTGCCCGCCGGGGCCGTCCACACGTGGGCGTCGGTCATGGCCGTCCAGCAGCCGGGCGCCCCCGCCGTCGTCGCGGACGACGGCACCCTCACCTACGCCGAGCTGGAAGCGCGCGCGAACCGCCTCGCGCACCACCTGCGCGCGGTCGGCGTCGGCCCCGAAACGGTCGTCGGCCTCTGCCTCCCGCGCGGCATCGACCTGATCGCCGCGCTGCTCGCGGTCTGGAAGGCGGGTGGCGCGTACCTGCTGCTCGACCAGGACCTTCCGGACGGCCGCCTCGCCTACGTCCTGTCCGACAGCCGCGCCTCGGTCGTCGTCGGCACCGCCGACACCCTCGCCGACCTGCCCGCCGGACGCACCCGGACCGTCGAACTCGACGACCCGGTGACGGCCGCGCTCACCGCCGCGTCCCCGGACACCCCGCCGGACGTGCCCGTCCACCCCGGCGGCCTCGCCTACGTCATGTACACGTCGGGCTCGACCGGCCGCCCCAAGGGCGTCCAGGTCACGCACGGCGGCCTCGCCGCCTACGTGCACGGCGTCACCACCCGCCTCGGCCTGGACGGCCCGGGACGCGGCTTCGCGCTGCTCCAGTCGCCCGCGACCGACCTCGGCAACACGATGATCTTCGGCAGTCTCGCGTCCGGCGGCACCCTGCACCTCCTCGACGCGGACAAGGCCGTCGAACCGGACGCCGTCCGCGCCTTCCTGGCCGCCCACGCCATCGACCACCTCAAGATCGTCCCCTCGCACCTCATCGCGCTCGCGGGCGGCACCGAGCCCGGACGGCTCACCGGTCTCCTCCCACGCCGGACGCTGATCCTCGGCGGCGAGGCCGCCCCGCCCGAGTGGGTGCGCGGCGTGGTCGAGACGGCGGACGACCTGACCCTCGCCAACCACTACGGCCCCACCGAGACGACCATCGGCGTCGCGACCGCCGTCCTCACCGACCCGGCGGACGGCGTCCCGATCGGACGTCCGCTGCCCAACGCGCGCCTGTACGTCCTGGACGCGCACCTCGCGCCCGTGCCGATCGGCGCGGCGGGCGAGCTGTTCATCGGGGGAGCCGGGGTCGCGCGCGGCTACGCGGGCCGCCCCGACCTGACCGCCGACCGGTTCGTCGCCGACCCCTTCGCCGCGGGCGGCGCCCGGATGTACCGCAGCGGCGACCGCGTCCGCCTCCGCCCGGACGGACGGCTCGACTTCCTCGGCCGCGCCGACGACCAGCTGAAGGTGCGCGGCTTCCGGATCGAACCCGGCGAGATCGAAGCGGCGCTCCGCGCCCACCCGCGGATCGCGGCGGCGGTCGTGTCCGCGCGCGGCGAGGCCGACGCCCGCGGCCTGGTCGCCCACCTCGTCCCGGCCGACCCGGCGCTCGGCGTCCCCACGCCCGCCGAGCTGCGCGAGGCCCTCACGCGGACGCTCCCGGACGCGCTGGTCCCGGCAGTCTTCGTCGAGCTGGCCGCGCTGCCGATGCTCCCCAACGGCAAGGTCGACCGGGCCGCGCTGCCCGAGCCCGACGGCGTCCGCCCCGACCTCGCCGGAGCGTTCAGCGGCCCCCGCACCCCGGCCGAGGAACTGCTCGCCGGGATCTGGGCCCGCGTCCTCGACCTGGATCGGGTCGGCGCCGAGGACGACTTCTTCGAACTCGGCGGCCACTCCCTGCTCGCCACCCGCGTCGTGTCGCGGATCCGCGCCGAGGCGGGCGTGGAGGTGCCGCTGGCCCTGCTGTTCGAACGTCCGACCGTCCGGGCGCTCGCCGCCGCGATGGAGGAACTCGCCCCGGCGCTCGCCGCGCCCCCCATCACTCCCGTCGACCGGGACGGCGGCCCGCTGCCGCCCTCGTTCGGGCAGCAGCGGCTCTGGTTCCTGGACCGCCTCGACCCCGGCTCACCCGAGTACAACATCCCCGTCGCCGTCCGCCTCACCGGCGACGTCGACCTCACCGCGCTCGGCGCGGCCTTCGACGCCCTCCTGGAACGCCACGAGGTGCTGCGAACCCGCCTGGTCGAGGTGAACGGCGACGCCCGGCAGGTCATCGACCCGCCGCCCGCCGCCGGACTGCCCCTGACCGACCTCACCGGCGACCCCGACCCGTCCGGCCGCGCCGAGGACCTGCTGCGCGCCGACGCCGACGCGCCCTTCGACCTGGCCACCGGGCCCCTCGTGCGCGGACGCGTCCTGCGCCTCGCCCCGGGCGACCACCTGCTGAGCCTCTGCCTCCACCACGTCGTCTCGGACGAGTGGTCCGCGAGGATCCTCCGCCGCGAACTCGCGACGCTCTACGACGCGTTCCGCCGGGGCGAGCCGTCGCCGCTCGCGCCGCTGCCGATCCAGTACGCCGACTACGCCGCCTGGCAGCGGACGCACCTCCAGGGCGAGGTCCTGGACGGCCAGCTCGCGTTCTGGCGGAACCGCCTCGCGGACGTCCGTCCCCTGGACCTCCCGGCCGACCGGCCCCGCCCGGCCGTCCGCACCGGCGCGGGCGCGGCCCTCGGCTTCGACGTTCCCGCCGCGACCGCCGACGCCCTGCGCGACCTGTCCGCCCGGACCGGGGCGACCCTGTACATGACCGTCCTGGCCGCGTTCACCGCCCTGCTCGCCCGCCACGCCGGGCAGGACGACGTCACGGTCGGCACCCCGGTCGCCGGACGTGGCCGTGGCGAGACCGAGGACCTGATCGGCTTCTTCGTCAACACCCTGGTCATGCGCGCCGACCTGTCCGGCGACCCGACGTTCGCCGAACTCGTCACCCGCGTCCGGGCCGTCGCGCTGGACGCGCTCGCCCACCAGGACGTCCCGTTCGAGCGGCTGGTGGACGAGCTGCGCCCCGAACGCCACCGCTCCCGCCACCCGCTGTTCCAGGTCATGTTCGACTTCGCCCGCGCCGACGGCGTCGACCAGCCCGACTCTGGCTCGGGGCTCGCCGAGACGATCGACCCGCCGCACACGACCGCCAAGTTCGACATGGAGTTCGCGGTCGCCGACCTCGGCGCCACGGGCCTCGCCGGATCGGTCGAGTACAGCACCGAGCTGTTCGACGAGCCGACCGCCGCCCGCATGGCCGCCCACTTCACCGCCCTCCTGGACGCCGTCGCAGCCGACCCCGACCGCAGGCTCTCCACGATCGTCCTGCCGGGCGGGAACGAGCCCGCCGCCGACGCGCGCGAACTCGTCCTGGACGCCGGGCTGCGTCCCGTCCCGCCCGGCGTCGTCGGCGACCTGTTCATGCGGGCGGCCGAGACCGCGCAGTGGGAGTACGACCGCCCGGACGACGTCGCCGGACGTTTCGTCCCCGACCCGTTCACAGCGGACGGCACGCGCCTGTGCCGCACCGGCGACCGCGCCCGGATCCGTCCCGACGGCCGCATCGAGATCATCGCGCGGACCGCAGGGGGAGCGGCCGACGCCTCAGAGGACGGCCCCGACGGCCGCGTCCTCGTCGCCTACGCCGTCCCCGCCGATCAGGCGGCGGGCCTGCCGCCCGAGGACGAACTCCGCGCGCACCTGCGGACCGTCCTGCCGCGCCAGCTCGTCCCGGCGGCCGTGGTCGAACTGTCCGCGCTGCCCCTCACCCCGAACGGCAAGATCGACCGGGCCGCGCTGCCCGCACCCGGCCGCGCGTCCGGCGCCGACGCCCCGCGCACCCCGACCGAGGAGATCCTCGCCGGGATCTGGTCCGCCGTCCTCGGCACGGACCGGATCGGCGTCCAAGACGACTTCTTCGCGCTCGGCGGCCACTCGCTGCTCGCGACCCGGATCATGGCGCGCGTCCGCTCCGCCTTCGGCGCGGAGATCCCGCTCGCCGCGCTCTTCGAGCACCCGACCGTCGCCGGGCTCGCTCGCCTCGTGGACGCCGCCGCCCACGACGCGGCGGTCCCGCCCGTCGCCCCCGCCGACCGGGATCGTTCGCTGCCGCTCTCCTTCGGCCAGCAGCGGCTCTGGTTCCTTGACCGCCTCGACCCCGACTCCACCGAGTACAACGTGCCGCTGGCGCTGCGGCTGCGCGGCGACCTCAACGTCACGGCCCTCGGCGCGGCCGTGGACACGCTGGTCGCCCGGCACGAATCCCTGCGCACCCGGCTCGTCGCGGGCCCGGACGGCGTCCCAGCGCAGGTCGTCGACCCACCCCGCCAGGCCGTCCTCGCCGTCCTGGACGTCCCGGACGAGGCCCAAGCCCGAGCCTCCGCCGAAGCCCACGCCCGCACCCGGATCGACCTCGCCGAAGGCCCCCTGTTCCGCGCCCGCCTCCTGCGGATCGCCCCCGACGACCACGTCCTCGACCTCGTCGTCCACCACGCCGTCTCCGACGAATGGTCGGTCGCCATCCTCCAGCGCGAACTGTGGACGCTGTACCGGGCCTTCGCGGCGGACGAACCGTCACCGCTCGCGCCGTTGCCCGTCCAGTACGCCGACTTCGCGGTCTGGCAGCGCGAACGCCTGACCGGCGAGGCACTCGACGGTCAGCTCGCCTACTGGCGCGACCGCCTCGCCGGGGCCCCCGCCCTCGAACTGCCGACCGACCACCGCCGTCCGGCCGTCCGGTCCGCGGACGGCGGCGTCGTGGAGTTCGAGATCGGCGCGGACGTCGCCGCGGGCCTGCGCGACGTCGCCCGCGAGTCCGGCGCGACGATGTTCATGACGCTCCTCGCCGCGTTCGCCTCCCTCCTCGGCCGGTACGCGGGCCAGGACGACGTGGTCGTCGGAACACCCGTCGCCAACCGGGACCGCGCCGAGACCGAGGACGTCGTCGGCTTCTTCCTCAACACCCTCGCCCTCCGCGCCGACCTGTCCGGCGACCCGGCCTTCGGCGAACTCGTCGGACGCGTCCGCCGGACGGCCCTCGCCGCCTACGCCCACCAGGACCTCCCGTTCGAGCGCCTGGTCGAGGAGCTGCGCCCGGAACGCGACCGCTCCCGCCACCCCCTGTTCCAGGTCCTCGTCGACTACGCCGCCGCCGACCCGGCCGCCTCCGACTCCGACGAGACCGTCAGCGGCCTGACCGCGACGACGCTGGAGAGCGGCGGCGTCCAGGCCAAGTTCGACCTGCGCCTCATCGTCGCGGACGAGGGCGACCGGCTCGCCGTCGCCCTCGAATACAGCGCCGACCTGTTCGAACACAACACCGCCGCCCGGATGGCGGGCCACCTGTCCACGCTGCTCACAGCCGTGGCGGCGGACCCGTCCGCCCACCTCTCGGAACTGTCACCACTCAGCGCTTCCGAACGCCACCAACTGCTCGCGCAGGCCAACGACACGACCCGTCCGCTACCTGCAGCTCGCAGCACCCACGAACTCTTCGAGGACGCCCCGACCGACGCCCCCGCCGTCGTCCACGGCTCGACCACGCTCACCTTCGGCGAACTCCGCACACGCGCGAACCGCCTGGCGAACCACCTCCGCACTCTCGGCGTCGGCCCCGAAACCATGGTCGGCGTCTGCCTGCCGCACAGCGCCGACCTGGTGGTCGCTTTGCTCGCGGTATGGAAGGCGGGCGGCGCGTACCTGCCGCTCGACCCGGAGCACCCGGCCGAACGCCTCGGCCTCATGCTCACCGACAGCCGGGCCCGCCTGCTCATCACCGACACCACCACAGCGGACGACCTGCCCATCGGACGCGTCCCGCACCTCGTCCTGGACGACCCGGCGACGACCATCGCCCTCACGACATCGTCGCCGGACACCCCGACGACGCCCACGGCACACCCCGACCAGCTCGCCTACGTCATCTACACCTCGGGTTCGACCGGCCGTCCCAAGGGCGTCCAGGTCACCCACCGCGGCCTCCTCAACTACCTGACCTGGGCCGTCGGGGCCTACGGCCCAGCCCTGGGAAGCCCCCTGCACTCCTCCCCGGCGTTCGACCTGACCGTCACGAGCCTGTTCGTCCCCCTGGCCGCCGGAGCCCCGGCCACCATCGCGAACGCCCAGGACACCGGCATCGACGCGCTGGCCGACGTCCTCCGCGAGACCGGCGAATTCGGCCTGGTGAAGCTCACCCCCGGACACCTGTCCCTCCTCCTCGGCCTCCTCCCGCCCGAGAGAATCGCGACCGCCGCCCGACGCCTGGTCGTCGGCGGCGAGGCCCTCCCGGCCGCGACCGTCACCGAATGGCTGGAGCACGCGCCGGACGCCGTGATCGTGAACGAGTACGGCCCGACCGAGACCGTCGTCGGCTGCGTCGTCCAGGAGCTCCGCGCGGGCGACGACCCAGGAGACCCGGTCCCGATCGGCACCCCGATCGCCAACACCCGCGTCTACGTCGTGGACCGCAGCCTCAACCCCGTCCCGGTCGGCGTCCCAGGCGAACTACTCGTCGCCGGTGCCGGAGTCGCGCGCGGCTACGACAACCACCCCGACCTGACCGCCGAACGCTTCGTCCCCGACCCCTTCACCGCCGACGGCTCCCGCCTCTACCGCACAGGCGACCGCGTCCGCTGGCTCGCGTCCGGCCGCCTCGAGTTCCTCGGACGCGTCGACGACCAGGTCAAGGTCCGCGGCTACCGCATAGAACCCGCCGAAGTCGAGGCCGCCCTACTGGCCCTTCCCTCCATCGAGGCCGCCGCCGTGACCGTCCGCGGCGAACGCCTGATCGGCTACGTCGTCGGCACCCTGGACGCCAATACGCGGGCCGCCCTACAGCGCACGCTGCCCGACCACCTCGTCCCGTCCGTCCTGGTCGAACTGGATGACCTGCCCCTGACCCCGAACGGCAAGCTAGACCGCGCCGCCCTACCCGAACCCGCCCACCGCGACCTTCCGTCCGCCCCGACCGCGCCACGCACCCCCGACGAGGAACTGGTCGCACAAGTCTTCGCAGAGACCCTCGGCATCGAGCAGGTCGGCGCCCACGACGGCTTCTTCGAACTCGGCGGACACTCCCTCCTCGTAGCCCGAGCCGTCGCACTCCTCCAAACACGCGGCCGCGAACTGGGCGTGGACGAGTTCTTCGACCGCCCGACCGTAGCCGCAGTAGCCGCCCGCATGCGGCACACGTCCACCACCCCCACCTCCGTGGTCGAACTACGCGGCGGCGACACGAACTCACCCGCGATCTTCTGCGTCCACGCGAGCCTCGGCAGCGTCACCGAATTCGCCGAACTAGCCCGTTCCGTAGGCGAAGGCCACCGCTTCCTCGGCCTACAAGCCCGCGGCCTCGTCGACGATCGGGCCCCCCTGGAGACCATCGAGGAGATGGCAGCCGCCTACCTCGCCGACGCCCGAGCCGTCCAGCCGACCGGCCCCTACGTGTTCGCCGCCTGGTCGATGGGCTGCTACGTCGCCTTCGAAATGGCCCGCCAGGCCACCGCCGCGGGCCTGGACGTAGCGGGCGTCTTCATGGCCGGCCCGCCGAACCACGAGCCCGGACGCTCCGGACGCCGCCCGATCGACCGCGCGACCCGCCGCTTGCTGGACCAACTCGACCGAACCATCCACGCCGAACCCGGCACACCCCTCACGCCGTCCGCCGAAGCCCGCCTCCTGGACGCCTGGGACGCCGACGAACGCACCCTCGCTGCCCTCCGCACAGGTGACAAACAAGCCCTCCGCACCGGCCGCATCGGCCTCCTCAACCACCACGCCGCCCAGCACTACCGCGACACCGTCCTGCCACGTCCCAGCTACGAAGGCCGGGTCGTCCTGTTCCTCCCAGACAACGACCCCGACCCCCTCAACACCGAAGTCCTAGCCCAATGGCTCCCCGCCTTGGCTCGCGAACCCGAAATCCTCCGCGTCCCAGGCGAGCACAAATCCATAATCCGCACCCCCGGAGCCACCGCGATCGGCGCCCACCTAACCACCGAACTAACCCACCTGAAGCAGTAGCGCCACCTGAAGGACGTCAACGAGACCGAGGCGCTGTCGCGCCTGGGCGCCCTCCCGGACACGCTGCGCCCCCGCACGCTGAGAGAGGCATGGAACGCCTACTACTCCTTCGAAGATGGCTACCCGCAGTTCGCATTCGCGCTGAACCTTGGAGCCTGGACGGTGCTGTACGAGCCCGACGGGTGTCAAGGCTCGCTGCCCGAGCCGCTGAAGCTGCTGTCGCGGGGCCCAGGCCGTCGCGGTCCAGCGGAACGAATACGCCGACCACGACTTCCGCCACGCGATCGACGGCACACTCGTCACCGGGTTCGAACCCACCTGACCCCAGCGGCGCTGGGGCAGCGAGCCCGACCGACTCCTCGGGAAGATGCGCGCAGCAGGCCTTGACCCCGAGGCCGACGACGACGATTACCTCGTCCGCCCCTACATCCCGGCCTTCCTGTTGGCAGGACTGCTCACCGGCGTCGTCCCGCACCCGAACGCCCTGACCGGAGAAATCCTCTCCGCTCAGATCGAGCCGTGGTTCTGCGCCACTGCGCCCTCGTCGGCCCATGGCCCAACTGACCCGGCCATGAACGCGGCCCTCGAAGCCGCCCCACCGCATCTGCTCCGCGCGGTCATCGCGGGGGAGACGATGCGTCTAGCCGCCGTCCTCGACCTGACCGACACCCCGGGGCTAACTGAGGCGATCGCCCCGGCCGAGCGCGGGGAGCCGGTCATCGTTCTCCCAGCTCCGAACTCGGCACGCACGTCCGCACCTGGCTGGACCACTCCCGCCGGTCAGCCAGAGCACTCAACGACCGGTCCGCTCACTCCCGGCTGAGCGACCACGAAGACGAAACCGCCGCCATGCGCGGCTGGTTCGCCGAGGCGCTGAAAGCCGCACTGTGGCCCGACCCGCACGCCGCCGCCCGCGCCGTACTCCACCCGCTCACAGAAGGCCCAACAGCTTTCCGCGACCCCGCTCAGGAATCCGCCCTCCTGCGCACCCTCCACGACACCCCAAACCCAACCTGACCCCCCAGGAAGCTGCCGGTGGTGAAGCGGTACGAAGAAGCACCTTCTGCAGCTCACGGCCAACCAGGCCGAGGGCAGACCAGCCTCCGACGAGCCCACCGACGCGGCCGTGTTCCGGGGCGTGGCGAGCGGGAGTTGATCTTGTCTGCGCGGGTGTTTTGGCAGGTCAGTGGGTGGCGCGCCCAGAGGGACTCGAACCCCCGACCGGCAGATTAGAAGTCACCGCCGCCGCTCCCGTGGTGGCTGTGGCCGTGCCGCAACGTGTTGCCCTGTCCAGCGTTGCCCCGTTTTGTGTACCGCCCCGTGGCGCCTGTCACCACGCCGTACCAAAACCACCGAGCGACCATCGAGCGACCGTGGCGACCCGGCATGTGCCGCCCACCCCGTCGATGGGGGTTCGTGTCGGCGGGGGATCAATCCCCGCCCACCGTCGTCCTGTGCCCGACGATGTGCTCTTGGGGAGATGCTCCCTGAGCTGCGCGGCCTGGTCGCTCGGACTGGTAGCCCGACTGGTGGTTCAGCAAACCGATCGTGGCGTGTGGGTAGTGCGGTCGGCTTCCTGGAGATTGGCCGGGTTCGGACACGTTATTGATCTTGCGGGGGTGGTGGTGGTCTCTGAGATTCTGTCCTGCCGTCGCGCGCTCGTGCCGGTGGCGTCACCGTGCGCGGCCTGCAAGGAGACCTTCATGCGCGTGCGCCGCTTTGGCGTTGTTCTCACTGTCACTTCGGTCGGTGTGGGTTCGCTGGCATCCGGTACCGCCCTGGCCTCGCCGGCGCGGTCGGGTGTTGCGACGCAGATCGTGGAGACGGCGGTGAGCACCGACCATCTGGACTACGACCACCGGCAGGTCACGCTGTCGGGAAGGTTGATGCGGCGGCAGGCGGACGGGACGCTGGCGCCGTTGCCGGAGCACACGGTCCGCGTGTTCGCGGGTAACTACTCGCGGGACGAGGCGAGCACCGACGCCGACGGCCGCTTCACCGTCACCATGACCGATCCCGGCTACCGGGTGCTGACCGCCTGCAGCGACGACGACGACACCTACGCCGAGGGCTGCGCCGACTACCAGTTCACGATCACGCCGCGTCCAACACGGCTCAGCCTGAACCCGCTACCCGCAAGCTCCAAGTTGGGCAGTTGGGTGACGGTGTCCGGGCATGCCGAGGTGCTGACGTCCGCCGGATGGGAGCCGATTGCCGCTGTGGTCGGCGTGGCAGCGCTGAACTCGCCCCTCAACAACCTCGTCGCCATGCGGGTCGAGGCCGACGGCGGGTTCTCCGGCAAGATCCAGATTCGGGACGGCGCGAGCTGGGCGGCGACCCTGTACTCCGACGCGTTGGAGTACGACCAGCCGAACTCCACCTCGCCGACGCCGATCCAGGCCGTCCACCCGACGTCGATCTGGCTCGATGCGCCGCAGAGCCGTCCTGTTCCGGGACGGTCGTTCAACTTCCGGGTGTTCACCAATGTCCTGCGCTTCCCGAACGCGCAGTACGACCTCGTCATGCCGTTGTCTCTGCCCGACGAGCCGTTCAAGCTGTACTTCCGTCCCGACTCCGGTGGCCCGGTCCGGTTGATCACCTCCGGCCGGACCGGCCACGACGGTGACGTCTCGATCGCCCACACAGCGAAGGCGGGCGAACGCGGGACATGGTTCGCGCGGATCGACCCGAGCGGCGACCTGGCCGGCTCGGTGTCCGCCAACCTGCACCTGGACGTCCGGTACGCCACGAGGTTGCGGCTGTCCGCCAAACCCGACCCGGTGCGGAAGGGACGCCGACTCACCGCGCGTGGGACGCTGCTCGCGCCCGGCGCCAAGGCCCTCGGCAAGCGCACGGTGAAGATCTACTTCCAGGCGCGCGGATCGAAGAAGTGGGTCGGCATGGCCACCGTCCACACCGACGCCCACGGCGCCTTCACCCGAACCTTCACCGCCAAGCAGGACGGCACCTGGCACGCGGCCTTCGCCGGCGACACCCTCAACCTGCCCGTCAACGCCGCCGACTACATCGACGTCCGCTAACCCACCCGCAAGACGCCTGGATGCGCGCCCACGTGCTGGGCAGGCTCGCCAGGGCAGAAAGACGACGCTGGTACCTCCCTTGAGGGCCTCGGCTGCGTGGAGTGCCGCCTCGTCGAGCCGCCACCAGGCGACAGGGGCGGCGAGGTGGTGCAGGGGCAGCGGCCAGCCGTCGCGGCGAGCGCGACGGCTGGCCGACAATCCGGATGCCTACGTCTCCGGCGGACATGGAGTGTGCCTGGGCCAGACTCAGGAGGTGGGGGTGGTGGTCCACTGCTGGTACCGCCATCGGAGTGCTTCAGGAGCGGGTCGGTGGGGGAGCGCGGTGAGAGTGGGGGTGTGGATCCCCATGTCTTGGAGGGTGGGGCCGGCGGGGAGGGTTTCGATGGTGAGGGTGTCGGGGTTGATGGCGAACAGGCCGGCGTCGAAGGCGCGGTGTAGGGCGGCGTTGAGGACCAGGCCGTTACGCGGGTCGGACGAGCCGCCCTGGCTGTCGGGGATCAGGTGCGCGGCCTCCAGCATCTGGGGAACGGTCACCCCTGATAGCGGGCAGCGGGCGCCGTAGCGGCGCAGCACCTTGAACTTGAACGCCTGCTGGTCGGGCCGGTGCTGGACGGTGCGGCCGACTCGTCGGGAGCGGTTGCCGAACGCGGCGAATGGTTCGTCGTCGCTGTGGTCGTCCCACTGCACCCGGCTGGGGGCGGTCTCGGCGAAGGTGATCAGGAAGGCACGGTTGTCGTCGTCACCGTCGGTGATCCAACCGAGCCGTACCCGCCGCTGCGCCGAGGTGGGAGTGGGGGAGGTGATGACGAACAGCGGCAGTCCCAGCTCGCTGGCCGCCTTCATCGCCGCGATCTCTCGCGCGTCGCGGGCGGGGCCGCGTGCGGTATCGGGGTAGTGGTAGATGACGCCGGACTCGTCCAGGTCCTCGGCGTACCGGGCTCCGGTGTGCAGCACCGCCACCGCCACACCGTTTGGGTCGATCGATTTGGTCCGGTTTAGGTCGATCCAGATTCCCTGCGCGCCCCCATAGACACCCATCGCGCGCAGCGTGGCCGGGGTGAGCAGGCCGTCGACGCTTGTCGCCTGCAGGTGCCGCCAGAGCGCCAGCCGCCAGCGCAGTTCCCCTTCGACAGCGGTGGGCCTGCTGTCGAGGACGGAGAACCCGACGCGTTCCAGGGCCCGGTTGGCCCCGACCACTCCGCCCGAGAATCGGGTGTGCGGCAGCGGTCCGTGTCCTGGGTGCTGGAATCCGATGGCGATACCGGCCAGCGCCTTGGCTGGATACAGCCGGTCCTCGACAACCACCCAATACTGGTCAGGAGGCTTGAATCCGTACTCGGTGAGGAAATCGGCCAGACCGAGCTCGTCATGCCGGGCAGCCGCGGCCCGTACTGCCGCCGGATCGGTCAGCGCGCTCAGCGACAAGGAACGCCCCAGGGAGCTGTCCACAGGCTGCTGTGTCATGCCCGCAGTATCAACGAACCAACCGACAGAATCGCGAGCAGTCATGGGGGGTTCGTGTCGGTGGGGGGATCACTACCGCCCACACATGGCCCACGTGGTGCCCCATCGGCGAACCCCACCTAATCATGGTAGGCGGGTACTCGTGTCAATGGATGCACAGGTCTCCACCCGCTCATGCCAGATCCCCGCGCCACGCACGCACACGGTTGTGGGGAGCGGCGGGCAGCGCGCTTGTTCATTAGGCCAGCTCTACCGAATCCACCGAGTGATCAGATCGGTCCGTAGCTGTTCGCGGCTCCGTGTTCCTTCGGCCCTGCGCAAATGCACCTGTCGAGCTGAGAGCGCGGGGCGGGCGAACTTTGTCGGCCGGGTCGTGCAGGCTGCGCGGAACCGAGCCGTTGGTCGGGCGGGTCTCGCCGCCTAGATCGCGGTCGTTGGCGCAACTGTGCTGACCAGGTGTCGCACGAGCCACGGCCAGCGTTCGGGCGGCAACAGCTGGCCACCACCGCCACACTCTCCGCTGGCAGATCAACTACCGATTCCCCGCAGAACACGGCTGGTACTACCGACTCGCCACCCTCAACATCGCCTCCGGCCCAACCTCAGCCGAGATCTTCCTCCACCCACCCCTCCACCACATCGACGACCGAACACACCTCCTATGACCCCCGCCGCCCCTTCACAGCCATCGGGAAACGATCAGCCGCCCCCCACATCTCAGCAGGTCAAAGCACTCGTGAACACCCCACCAAGGTCAGAGGCCCCTTCCTCGCGTTGAGGAAGGGGCCTCACCCGTTTCTGGAGACGTTCTGCGGCGCCGCCCGGTCCTCGCCGAGAGAAGCTTGTCCGGACACCGGAACGGTCGACGCGACCGAAGTGGCGGCCCGAGCCTCGGCGCTGACTCCCGCCGTCGCCAGGCGCGCGTCCGCCCACTCCCGGAGCCTTCTGTCGGGCGATCATTTCGGACCCGCAGACCCTCTGTATAGGTTCTTACGTCCCATATCACATTTCTTGTGCGAGATATCAAATCATGCAAGGCTAGTGCGTCACGCATTGTCTCTAGACAATTGCATACTGTGACGATCCGTCGGGCGGTCATCGGCGATGACCGTGGGGGAAGGGGTTCGGCGATGTACGACAGGAACCTGGACCGGGTCTATGGCGACAGGACATATGTCAGCATCACGACGGTTCGTCATGAGGGGACCACGGTGGCGTTCGCGATGGACGCGGACCGGCGGATCTACTACAGCGTGCTGAACCTGGACCTGGAGGAACGAGCCAAGGGGCCGCTGGATGTGGCGTATTGGAACGCCGAGCCTGCGCTGTTGCCCTTCCCTGGCGAGATCCTGGAGATAAGACCTCTGAATGCGGGTGCGCCGACGCTGCCGCCGATGACGATGACGATGCCGGTGGTGAAGCGCGGGGGGACGGTCGAGACGATCCCCGACCTGCTGGCACCGGTCGATCGCGATCCGTTCATGTCCACCACCGCGCGGCTGACCGCGGCGGAGCCAATCCGGGTGATCTCGGAGGGCCGGTACATCCTGGTGTTCCGGCAGTCGATCGAGGCCGGGGATCCGAGCGCGGTGTTCCAGCTCGCGGACGGCACGCTGACCGGCGACCAGACCAAGATCACTGGTACGAGGGCGACGGTGGTCGACGGCTCGGTGCTGTGTGACCGGTTCGTGCTGGTGGGCTCGGAGCTCAAGCCGGTGATCGAGCCGCGCTACCGGCGCAGCCGGAGCAAGTTCGTCCCCGCGCCGGGTGGCGACACGCTGGGCACCACCGACATGGAGGGGCGATCGTTCTACGAGCCGACCCTGAAGCTGGGGTTCATGCCTCGGATGCGGCGCGGGGCGTACTGCGTGACGCTGCTGCCCACCGCCGTCTCGGGCGTGTCACGGTGGCAGTTCTTCGCCTACAACGCCGCCACCGACAGGGTCGAGTCCCTCAACCTGCCGGTCGGCGGGGACGGGCTGTTCAGCCTGGCGGGCAAGCAGCTCTACACCAGCCCGGAGCCGAAGTACCAGGCGTCGGTGCTGGAGCGTGAGCCGGGCATCGACTACAACACCAAGCTCCCGCTGATCCCCGTACGACCGACCACCGACCGGGCGGGTACGGCCCTGCGGTTCGACGCGACCAAGAGCAGTTATGTCTCCGGCCCTGCCCTGAGTCAGCCGCCCACACCGACCGGCCTCTACACCGTGGAGGCGTGGATCAGGCCGACCGCCCCGGGTGGCACGTTCGTCTGCTCCTCGGACCAGGCCGGCAACGGGTTCCAGCTGGGGTTGGACGGCCAGGGCAAACTGGTCGGCTCCCGGATCGGCACGCCCTGGTCGGTGATCTCCAACAGCACGATCCCGATGAACGCCTACTCCCACGTCGCGGCCACCTTCGACGGGAGGGGCGTGAACCTGTTCATCAACGGTGTCTCGGTGGGCGGGGGGCCGTCGTCGATCGTTCCGGACTCCTCGTGGGGGGTGACGGTCGGTGCGGGGCGGGACTCCGCAGGTGCGGCGGTTGGGTTCTTCACCGGTGACGTGGACGAGGTGCGCGTCTGGAACTTCGCGCGGTCCGGCTTCGCCGACCGCTCACGGCGGCTGACGGGGATCGAGCAGGGGCTAGCGGTCTACTACCGTTTCGACGACGGACCCGGCAGCACGGCACGTGACACGACCCGTAACGTACGGGATGCCACCTTCTCCGGCAGCCCGACCTGGGTGTCCTCGGACGCGCCGATCGGCGACGGACCGGGAATGGCGCGCGACACCTTCGGCATCACCCGCCAGCGGCTGACCGCCGGGCTGACCGCTGCCCTGTACTTCCAGCAGGAGCCACAGACCGGCGGCTACACCATCGAACCGGCCCTGCACAAGCGGCAGGCGCGACTGCTTCTGGCGTTCCCGGTCGCCGACACCTCCACGTCGGGCCAGCCGCCCCGCCCCAACATCGCCACACTCGACTTCGGCATCACCCGTCACGGACGGATCTCCCAGATCCCGTCGCAGATCAGCCTGACGACCCTCACGCTGCCGGCCCCGACCCCTGAGCAGCAGAAGATCATCGACGCCCAGAACGCCCTGGCCGCCGCCCGCGACGAGCTGAATGCCGACCGGGCGCTGGAAGCGCGTATCCCGGAAACGCAAGGGATGCGGAACGAGGCCGATCGCGAGCTCAACCGCAACAACCTTGTGGGCCTCAATCAAGCTTTCGGCGGCGTGCGTGGCTCACTGGTCGCCTACGAGAAGTGGTTGCGCACCGAGATCGCCTCCCGGGACGCCCAGTTGGCCACGATGCGCGCGGCGCAGCAGCGGCTCGGCAGGGATGAGGCGACGGTCGCTGCCGCGCAGGCGACGTTGGCCACGCTGACACGTGTGCAGCGCGGCGGCAACGAGGTGGTGCTGCCGATGCCACTGGTGAGCACCGACCGCTCGGGGCTGGGCGCCTACGGCGCGCTGCTCGGTTTCGCCTGGACGGCCGAGACCCCCTCGCTCCTGGACAGTTCGACCGGCGATGTCGTGCTGTACTTCCGCGGTGCCGACGGGCAGTTCTTCTCCGCCTACTACGCCACCTCGGTGTCGCGGGCAGTCAAGGGCGTCACCGTCGCCGATGGGAAGCTGGAGATCGTCGCTCGTGACACCTCGGCCGCCCTCGCCGACTTCTCGGTCACCGTCAGTCCCGGGGCCACCCCTGACCAGTGTCAGGTGCAGGTGACCCGCGGCACGGTCACCGAGACCTTCGCGGCGGTGCCGCGCACTGCGGGGACGTTCGCCGCGGTGCTGAACGGTTCCCCGCCCCTGGGCACGCTGCTGGGGACGGCGCTGCCGCCCACGGGGCTGACGGTGCCGCTCACCGCGCCGCTGACGGTCGCCCTCACGGCGGGTACGGCCATCTCGATCGGGGGAGTACGGTGCAGACTGGCCGCTGACGCCGCGTCAGGCTCCAGCACCCTCACTCTGATCGACGAGGGGCGGCCCGTCCCGGGCGGCGGCGAGGTCCGTACCCTCGTCTACGACTACGTCACAAAGGCCACCAGCAACGCCCCGGGAGTATCGCTGGAGAGCGGCTCGCTCATCGTCGGTGTGCGGACCGGAGGGGCCACCGCCCAGGTTTCCGACGGCACGGCCGCCGACGTGGCCCCAGCGCTGAGTCCTCGCTGGCGCGGCGGCAGCCCCGGCCGGGCGCTGTACTTCGACGGCAAGACCAATTACCTCACGCTACCCAGCGGGCTGGCCAACGCGGTCTCCACCGGGGATCTGACCGTGGAGGCATGGGCCAACCCGGCCTTCCTCTCCGAACGGTCCAGAGTCGTGCACGCCTCTCTTCGCGGAACGCAAACCCCCGCCGGGTCCGTTCCCCCGGTGTCGTACACCATGGGGATGGAGAGCGCGTTCCTGAACAGCGCACTGGAATTCAACAGCACCGGAGACAAGGGCGATTACGTCGACTGCGGCAACACCCTGTCGCTGACCGGCACCGACTTCACCATAGAGATGTGGGTCAGGCGCGTGCTCGCGGGCGACCGGCCCGACCCCCTGTTCTCCCAGGGAGACTCGACCAACTCTGGGATGAGCATGGGGTTCCGGGAGGATGGCACCATTGGCATCAACTGGGGCCAGGTAGGCGTCCGGAGCACCGATTCCTACAAGGACCGTGGCTGGCATCACTGGGCCGTTTCGTACGCGGTCAGCAACGGACAGGTCACGATATACCGGGACGGTGCCCAGATCGCTCAGGGCCCCACCGGTCCCTATCCGGTAACCGGCACGACCATCCTGGCAGCGCTCTGGAACCGAGGTGCCCCCGCCTCAGTCGACCTCGACGAGGTCCGGGTGTGGGGACGATGCCGCAGCGCCGAGGGCGTCAAGGCACTGATGAACACCCGGGTCAGCGGTGAGGAGCCTGGCCTGCTGGCCTACTGGAACTTCGAGAACGGCTCCGCGGCCGACCGCACCGGCAACCACCACGACGGCGTGCTGAAAGGCTCGCCTACGCCCATACAGTCCGGTCTGCTTGGCTATGCTCTGGTCGCCGGGGTGGGCGACCAGTTCGTCCGCAGCGCCGACACCTTCCCCGTCGGACAGTGGGGCCACGTCGCGATGTCCTTCCACCAGGACTGGGCCATGCAGCTGGACGGCACCGATTACCTGAGCGCAGGCGGACCTCAGGGCCTCGACCTCCTTGACGACCTGACCATCGAGGCGTTCGTCAAGCTCGACGCCCTCGGCCGGGTCCACGGGCTGGTCAGCAAGGGCGCGATCGGATCCGGCAAGGCGGGCACCGCCGTGCCCTACGCGCTGTACATCGAGGCAGACGGCCAGCTCGCCTTCGCCTGGGAGGAGGGCTCTGGCGGCGCGGGCACCCAGAAGGTCGTCAAGTCGGGCAGTAGTCGGGTCGAGGCCGGTGCGTTCACCAAGGTTGCGGTGATTCGCAAGGGTGCGGACGTCACTCTGCACATCTCGGACAAGAGCGTCGGCACCTCCCGGACCTCGGCCAAGCCGGTGGGCAATGACGATGGCTGCGAGATCGGCCGATATCGGGTGGGCAGCACCACCTTCGGCCTGCGCGGCGCCCTGTCCGAGGTGCGAATCTGGAACACGGCTCGTGAGGTCGGGCAGCTGGGCAAGGCGGTGCCCGTCAAAGCCACCGGGTTGGTCGCCTGGTGGACCTTCCCCGAAGCCCGGGGGGCCACCACCGCGGACCGCTGTGGCTCCTACCCGGCCACGGTGCACGGAGCCGTGCGCGTGCGTACCCCCGACCCCAAGGGCAATCGCATCACCCTCTACCAGAACGGCGCCGTCATCAAGGCAGCCGTTGTCGACAACGGCGATCCGCTGGTCAAGACCGACTACGGGAGCAACCAGTTGACCGTCGGCGGAATTACCAGCTCCAGTGGCATCCTCAACGAGGGCTTCACCGGCGTTTTGGACGAGATCCGGATCTGGCGCACCGAACGCACTCAGGAGCAGATCCTCGACAACCTGTTCTGCCGCCTGCGCGGTGAGCGCCCGGACCTGCTGGCCTACTACCCGCTCGACGCCGACTCCACGATCGCCGGCGCGACCGTCGCTGACCAGGGCCTGCGTGGCAACAACCTGACGCCGTCGGCCGCCAGCCCCGGCATCGTCGTCTCCGAGGCGCCGATCTCCGACGACAGCCCGCAGGTCCGCTCCGCGCTGACCACCGTGCGTACCCCCTTCAGCTCCCTGATCGGCAGCACCCCAACCGCTTCGGAGTACGCCGACATGCAGCGCGACTCCCAGGGCGTCACGATCGGCGTGATGAAGCGCTGCTACTCCTACCTGCGCGCGGGTTCCTGGGTACTGCGCACCGGCTTCAAGGTCGGCGACCTGACCACCACCTGGGTGGCCCAGGCCCAGTTCGCGCCTCAGCTCATCGGCTTCATCGAGGGTGCGCCGCCGGTGCCCTCGGAGAACCTGATCTACGGCACCGCGTCCGACTACAACGACAAGTCCAACATCAGCTTCGTCCAGGCCGACAACGTCACCAACACCCTGGCCGCCACCAGGGCCGAGAGCTTCGACATCTCGGTCAAGGGCAACTTCGAGTTCAATCTGATACAGAGAAAATACGCCGTCACGGCCCCCGGGGGCGTTGGCACCTCCGAACCTGTCAGCACGATGAAGGGTGGCTACAAGGCAGGTTTCGAGCTGAAGTACACCAACGGCTGGAGCAACGAGACCAATGTGTCCCAGGGGGCCGCCACCACCCGCACCAGCGCGGTGTCCCTCGGCGGTTACTGGGAGGACAGCGATCCTGCCAAGCAGGTCAACGCCACCGCCGGACGGCGCTGGGTGCCGACCAACAGCGGCTTCGCCATCGTCCAGTCCGAGACCGCCGACCTCTACGCGCTGAGGCTGGCCCACAGCGGTGCTCTCGTCGCCTACCGGATGACCCCCAACCCCGACATCCCGCCGGACTGGAACATCATCACGTTCAAGATCAACCCTGGTTACACCAAACAGGGCACGCTCGACGGGGTCGTCGGGTTCACCGGTGACAACAAGAACTTCGCCGACCCCGACTACCCCAACGCGGCCGACGGCACCAAGGGCGAGTTCTCCTACTACCGCCCCCGCGAGGCGTACGCTCTCAAGCGCCGCATCCAGCGCGAGGAACTCCAGCTCCAGGCGTTCTACGACTCCACTCTCACCGATCCCAACACCGCCAACCCGGTGACCGCGCAGGCCCAGAAGGTGCTGAACGGCATGTTCGGCGGAACCGGCGCCGGTGTACAGTCCGCCACCGACCGCGACACCACCGGCTCCGCCGACGCCCGTGCCGCCAGCAGATCCGGATCCCGCCGCAACCTGGTCAACACCTACGTCTGGACCGCTTCCGGCGGCCTGTTCTCCGAGACGGTCTCGACCACCGACCAGGTCACCCAGACGACCGCCGGGAACTCCTCCTTCTACGGCAGCTTCACCGTCGGCGGCCAGTTCGAGTACGAGCTGGCGGGCTTCTTCGGCATGAAAGGCGGAATCGACGTCACCTTCGGCGGCGGCTACACCCAGACCCGTACCAAGACCAAGCAGTCCGCCCGCACCTTCAGCCTCAACGTCAACTGCCAGCCCAACCGGGATCTCCAGCAGTACACCGGCGGCAACCCGCAGCTCGACGCCAGTGGCCGGCCCGTCCTGGTTCCCGGCAGGGTGGACGCCTACCGCTTCATGAGCTTCTACCTCGACACCAGCGCCGACAACTACGACGACTTCTTCGGCAAGGTCATCGACCCGCAGTGGCTGCAGAGCTCCGACCCCGGCGCCATCGCACTGCGCCAGGCCCGGCAGGCCGACCGCAAGCCCCCGTGCTGGCGGATCATGCACCGCGTCACCTTCGTCAGCCGGGTCCTGCCGCCTGTCTCCTCCGGACAGCCTTCCCGCCAGCAGGCGATGGCCTCGCTCAACATGGCCAGCGACCATGCCCTCGTCCAGCGCCTGCAGCCCTACCTTCGCGCCGTCTCGGCCACCACCACCGCCACCGACCTCGCCACCGCCACCAGCACGGCCCTCACCGCCAACTTCCCCACCCTCACCGCCTACACCGACGACATCACCGCCATCCTGGCCGCCTACTACGGCATCCCGCTCTGATCCCACCCGGTACCCGAAGACGGTCAACCCAGCGCGGACGCCTTGCGCAGCAGCACAGAGCGTTCGCGCTGGTTGACGCAGAGCCGGGCCGCCAGCTCCAGGCGGCGCGCCTCCGGCCGTCGGCCGAGGCGGGCCAGCAGCTCCCCGCGTACAGTCCCTCGGTGACGGGATGCGGCCGAGGCATGATGTGGCTATGGATGTCCTGGTTCTCGGCGGTACGTGGTTCCTGGGCCGAGAGGTTGTATCGGTGCTGGTGGCTGGCGGGCATCGGGTCTCGACGTTCAACCGTGGTCGGACCGACAGGGATGGCGACGGGGGCCGGGCTATTCGTGGGGACCGTAGGAGTCGATCGGCGCGGTGATCTCGACGAACAGGCCGAGCCGCCCGACCGAGGAACGGCCGAACAGCAGCGGCACGTAGGTGTCGGAGCCGACTTGTTCAAGGGTGTGGCCCAGGTACAGCTCGCCCGGTGTCAGGACCAGACCGCTCGGGCCGATCCGCAGGCACCGGGGTGGGTTGGGCTGGTGAGCGTCGATGACCGATCCGGTGTAGACCATGAGGGTGTCTCCGAGCCGGACGTTGTAGCTGTTGGGGTTGACCTGGGCTGCGGTGAACGGGGTTGATTCGCACCCGCCCGTCTGAGGCGGCGGCGGCGATCTCGGGTCCGGTGAGGATCACAGGACCGCTCCCTCGGCAGACCAGGGCAGCGGGTGACCGAGCAGGACATGCCTTAGCAGGTCGCGAACGTGCACGGGTGACTCGCGCGAGGGCGCGAGGCCGTTCACACCGATGCGGCGGGCCTCCTTCGGGTCGACGTTGTCGGTGTGGATGGGGTTGAGGTGGGTGGCGTTCAGGTACTCGGTGACGGTGGCCGTGTGGTCCGGGGGTGGGAGCGGTTGGGGACGGTAGGTGAGTGGCCCTGCCCGGCGGGTGAGGAGTGCCGCGATTGCCGGTGCGTCGTTGGTCGTCACGCGGGTCAGGGTGTTGCCGAAGGGCTCCCAGGTCAGCAGGTCCCCGGCATGCAGGTCGTGCGCAGCGGGGCTTCACGCAGGCTGGAGTGATTCAGCATCACCACCTGCGCGCCGGTGATGGCGAGCGCGACCGCGGCGAGCAGGTCTAGGACCTCGCGCCGGTCGGGCGTGCGGTCCGCGAAACGCCGATCGAGCGGTCCGAGCACCTCATTCAGCTGCTCCCGCAGCATTGCGGCGGTGGTGACGGCGCGGCTGACGCTCGTCGGTACTTCGCGCAGTAGACCGGTCGCTGTTGTGGGGAAACGCTCGACCGCGCAGCTCCAGCCGTGAGCGCCGGGGCGGGCGAGGGCATATCCGACGGCAAGCTCCGCGCCTCTGACCACCGCGCCGCCCGCCGTCCTGTCCGGGCCAGTGCGGGGATCGTGGCAGTGGCCGGCGAAGATGACGTCGGCGAATGGGCAGGCGTGGGCCAGCGCAAGGTCGTGGGCGAACCCCGCATGGCTGAGCACGATCCAGCAGTCGACCCGCCCCGACCAACGGCGATGCAGTCGCCGCAGCGCGACGGCAGGATCATCGATCTGATGGCCGATCCGGTCGGCGGGTGGTATCGAAGTGAACGCCTCGACACCGAGCACGGCGGTCACTGCGACCCTGCGCTCGCCGATCTCCGCCAGAACCAGCGGCGGCCAGATCGACTCCCCGTCCGGGCCGGTGACGTTGGAGCACACGGTGATCTCCCGCAGCTCCGGGCACCGAACGTGTTGGGCGTAGCCGTGGTTGCCCGGCGCGATCACGTCGTACAAGCCCGCCAGCAGCGCAGCCTCGATGGCGCCTCCCCCGAGCACGTAGTAGCCGCTGCCTTCGAAGAAGTCGCCGCAGTCACGCTGCTCACGCGCGACCACCACGGTGACGGTGGGGCGAAGGCAGGGTGAACGGCAGCCGACCGACGCGGGCGAATTGGGTGAAATGCCTGGTTGTTCACCTGTGGTCCGCCTTGTGGACGGCTCGATCTCGGCACACTGTCGCAGAACCAGCGCGGCGACCGCCGTGCCCTGACTCCGTATCGAACGAGGTCACACCATGTCCGAAGCATTTGTGGGCTCCCGCGTCGACCACGACGACCACAGTTCCAATCCGTCAGAGAACGAGGCGTTCCAGGACGTTCTTGAGCGGCGCCTGACCCGCCGGGGGATCCTGCGAAGCGGTGGCGTCGTCGCGGCCGCGGGCTTCTTCGGTACGGCGATGAACGGCACCGCCGACGCCGCCACCAAGGCCGCCGGCGCGGGAGGCGACCGGGCCGCCAGCGCGGGCAAGCACCGCTCGCTGCTCGGCTTCAAGGCGGTGCCGACCAGCACGGCCGACGCGGTGTCGGTGCCTGAGGGTTACACCGCCCAGGTGCTGATCCCGTGGGGCACACCGCTGCGCTCCGGCGGCCCGGCATGGAAGAAGGACGCCTCCAACACCGCCGCCGAGCAGGAACAGCAGATCGGCATGCACCACGACGGCATGCACTACTTCCCGCTCGGCCACGACGGCAACACCGGGCTGCTGGCCGTCAACCACGAATACGTGGACACCACACTGCTCTACCCCGACGGCAGCGCCACGATGACCCAGGCGAAGGTCGACAAGGGGATGGCCGCGCACGGCGTCAGCGTCATCAAGATCTCCAAGCACGGCGACCGCTGGCAGCCCGCCGACTCCAAGTACAACCGCCGCGTCACCGGCAACACCCCGGTGGACTTCTCCGGCCCGGTCAGGGCCGACCACCCCGCGCTGAAGGCCAAGGGCCCCGCCAAGGGCACCATCAACAACTGCTCCAGCGGCTACACCCCGTGGGGCACGTACGTCACCTGCGAAGAGAACTGGAACAACTACTTCGGCACCACCGACGCCTCCTGGACCCCGGACGCGGAGCAGAAGCGCTACGGCGTGGTGAAGGAGGGCGGCGGCTACAACTACCACCTGGCCGACCCGCGCTTCGACATCGCCGTCAACCCGAACGAGGCCAACCGGTTCGGCTGGGTCGTGGAGATCGACCCGTTCAACCCCAGGTCGACGCCGACGAAGCGCACCGCCCTCGGCCGCTTCAAGCACGAGAGCGCCACCGTCACCGAGTCGCGCGGCCGCGTGGTCGTCTACACCGGCGACGACCAGGACGGCGAGTACGTCTACAAGTACGTCAGCAGCGAGCCGTGGCGCAAGCTGAAGGCGCGCGGCAAGAGCCCCCTCGACCACGGCACGCTCTACGTCGCCAAGTTCAACGACGACGGCTCGGGCACCTGGCTGCCCCTGACCTTCGGCAAGGGCCCGCTCACCGCGGCGAACGGCTGGAAGGACCAGGCGGACGTCCTGCTCCGCACCCGCACCGCCGCCGACGCGCTGGGCGCCACCAAGCTCGACCGGGCCGAGTGGGCGGCGGTCAACCCGACCAACCAGGACGTCTACCTCTCCCTCACCAACGGCGTCGGCAACGGCGGCAAGATCAACCCGCGCAAGCCCAACCGGTACGGCCACATCATCCGCTGGCGCGAGAAGCACGGCGACAACACCGCGCTGACCTTCGACTGGGACATCTTCGTCCTCGCCGGCGACCCGGCCTACGACCCGCAGGTCAAGCTCGGCCCGGACAACATCTTCGGCTCCCCCGACGGCCTCGGCTTCGACAAGGCGGGCCGGCTCTGGATCGAGACCGACATCTCCAACTCCTCGCAGAACATGCCGAGCAAGGGCTACGACCACATCGCCAACTGCGCCCTGCTGGCCGCCGACCCCCGCACCGGCGACATCCGCCGCTTCCTCGTAGGACCCCGAGGCTGCGAGATCACCGGATTCACCATCACACCGGACCAGCGCACACTGTTCATCAACATCCAGCACCCCGGCGAGGCCAGCGCCAGCTGGGGCGCTCCGACCCCGGACAACCCCCGCGCGGTCAGTAACTGGCCCGATTTCGACCCGGCCGGCCGCGCCCGTTCCGCCACCATCGCGATCCGCCGTGAGGACGGCGGCGTCATCGGCACCTGATCCTTCACCGGTGACCGGGAGAACGCTCCCGGTCACCGGCAGTTCATCACGGCGAACGCGTCGAGGAACCCGATCTCAACCTCCCCACCCAGTGTCGACCTCGATGTCCTCGACACCGATCAGCACGACGAAGTCGGCCACCACGCACGTCACCGCCCGCACGGCCTGCACGTAGAGCAGGTGCGCGGAGACCGACGTGATCGGCCCACTGGTAGCCGAGGACTGCCGCATGGCCTGGCCGACCGCCACCAGGAGCCCATGCGACTCCAGCGCGTCCCCGCCACGGGGCCGTCCCATCCAGACGGCGCACCAGCCGGTGGTAGCCGGCCCCCGCGTCCGCTCTGGATCCTTGCTGCCGGCACGCACCCCACACCGCCTTGCGCGGGGCATAAGACGGTGGCGGCTCGGTGGCGAAGGCGCATCGCGTGCGCGCGCAAGTCTTGGACGCTGCCGCAGCCCGCAGAGCTGGGTCGAACACACCACTGATCTCGGTGGCGCGCACTGATGCCGCTGAGCCAGGCGAAGTGCACACGGAGTGACCAGGCCATCCGTGAACCCATTGGCCCGCCGTTTGGACATGACGTCCTGGCGGGGCGACGTGCGTTCATGTGGCCGGACGCGCGGGGCCGCGCGATTTCCGGCACGTCGGAGCCCGGATGACCCCTGCGGGCGCGTTGTGGCGCAGTGCGGCGTGTGGGATGGCGTGGGTCAAGCGGGTGCGGTGGATCGTGGGGTAGCTGCCGAGCGACCACCGAGCGACCACGGCGAACCGGAAATGCCGCCATCCGTCGATGGGGATCCGTGCCGGACGAATCGGGTAACCAGAATCGACCTTCTACCTGCAACTTCTTCCACACCTGAAGTTAGTAGCGCATTAGGCGAGTCCATCGAGCTGGGTGATGGTTCCGTCTCTGGTGGTGGTGACCAGTGTGGTGGGTGACGTCCAGCGGAGTGTGGTGGGGGCTTCGCCCGTGGGGTGGGTGGTGAGGGGGCGTTGGATTTTGCCGGGGAGGCCTCGGCCGGGGCGCCAGAGGGCGAGGGTGCCTTCGGTGCCGGTGGTGGCGAGAAGGCCGCCGGCGCCGGGGTGCCAGGCGATGCCGGTGATGGTGTCATGGGTGCGGAGCACGCGGGGGGTGGTGCCGGCGGGGCCTTTGCCCGCGAAGTCCCAGACGGTGATGTCCGGGGCGCCGTTGGCGGCGAGCCATCGGCCGGTGGGGTCGAAGGCGAGGTGGGTGACTTTCTCGGGGTAACCGTCCATGGTGAGTTCGTGGGCGTCTCGGGTGCGCCAGATGTGGATGCTGGCGTCCTGGTTGCCGGAGCAGATCCAGCGGCCGTTGGGGGTGAGGGCGATGGTGAGGTCGCCGCGGACGGTGCAGCAGATGCAGCCGTTGTTCATCTCGAAGATCTCTTCTTCGGCCTCCAGGACGAGGGCGTCGTCGATGCCGATCTCGCCGAACTCGTTCTCGATGACGGCGATGCGGCGGCCGTGTTCCTCGGTGAGGATCCGGTTGAGCAGGGTGGTCTTGCCCGAGCCGAGGAACCCGGTGAGCACGGTCACCGGTACGCGGGGATCGGTCATGCGGTGGTTCTCCTGAGCAGTAGAGAGATGGTGAACAGAGCGCCGGTGGCAAGGGTGATGGCGCCGCCGGCGGCGATGTCGTGGTGGGCGGACAGGGTGATTCCGGCGAGGCCGGATGCGGCGCCGAGGACGCAGGCAAGGCATGTCATGAGGGGAAGGCGGGCGGTCCAGAGGCGGGCGGTGGCGGCGGGGCCGACCAGGAGGGCGACGGCCAGAATGGTGCCGACGGCGGGGACGGCGATGAGGATGACGGCCTGGACGGCGGCGAGGAACAGCACGTCGGTGCGGGCGGCGCGGAATCCGGCTGCGGCGTACGCGTCGGGGTCGAACGCCTGAAAGGTCAGCTGCCGCCCGGCGGCGTCGGTCAGGACCAGCACCAGCGCGGCGACGAGGGCGGACGCGGTCAGGTCGCGGGAGTCGACGACGAGGATCTGGCCGACGGTGTAGGCCGACGGGTCTTTGGTGAACCCGTCGCGGGCCGACAGCAGGACGACGCCGAGGGCGAACCCGCCGGACAGGACGATCCCGATCGCGGTGCTGGAGTCGTGACCGGGCCTGCGGGTCAGCCAGGCGATCGCGAGGACGAGCAGGACGCCGAAGGCCGCGCCGCCGAGGTAGAGATCGGCTCCCAGCAGCGCGGCGAGGACGACACCGGGAAAGGTCGCGTGGGTCATGGCGAGGGTGAAGAACGCCAGCCGCCGCAGCAGCAGCTGGACGCTGATCAGCCCGCCCGCCGCGCCGACCAGGAGAGCCTCGACGGTGGCCCGCTGAAGCGCCGTCACGACGCCCGCACCGGAGCGCGGCGGCGAAGGGAACGTAGCGCGGGGACGGTCTTGGCGGTGACGAGCGCGACCGCGTAGAACGCGACGAGGGTGAGGACGACCGTTCCACCGGAGGCCAGCCGCAGCCCGTGGTGCAGTGAGGCGTCGTAGCTGATCGCCAGGCCGGCCCAGCCCGCGAGCGCGCCGAGGGCCGCGGCGACGGGGATGATGAGGGCGAGCCGGGCGGACAGGATCCGGGCGGCGGCGGCCGGGACGATCAGCAGTGCGATCACCAGGATCGTCCCGACCGCGCGGACGGACGCGACGACGACGAGCGCCACCAGCAGATTGACGACCAGGTCGAGGACGTCCACCCGGTATCCGGCGGCCCGTGCTCCCTCGGGGTCGAAGGTGGCCGCCAGCAGCGGGCGTCGCAGCACCGCCAGCGTTCCGATCACCAGGGCGGCGACCCAGCCGGTCTGGGCGAGCTGGGCGGGGGCGACGGTGAGGATCCGGCCGAACAGGAACGCCGTCAGGTCGGCGGTGTAGCCGGAGCGCCGGGAGACGATGACGACGCCGAGGGCGAAGAACGTGGTCAGCAGCACGGCCAGGGCGGTGTCGGAGGAGACCGCCCGGTGCCGGGTCAGCGCGGTGAGCAGCACCGCGGTGAGGGCGGCGGCGACCAGCGCGCCCCAGAAGATGCCGTCCTGTCCGGCGAGATCGAATCCGAGGACGACACCAGGGAAGACGGTGTGGGTGAGCGCGTCGGTCATGAACGCCATCCGCCGCAGCAGGACGAGGACCCCGACGGTCCCGGCGAGCGCGCCGAGGATCAGCAGCTCGATGAGCGCGCGCTGCATGAACGGCAGCGTGAACGGTTCGATCACGACGTCACGACCACCTGGTCGCCCCGCAGCTCCAGGGCGTGCCCGCCGTAGGTGGCGCGCAGATTGTCGGGTGTGAGAGTGGCGTCGGTGGGGCCGAAGCCGAACTGGCGCCGATTCAGAAGGCACACCTCATCGCAGGTCAGATGGGCCATGGCGAGGTCGTGGGTGGAGATCACCACGGCGGCGCCGTCGGACTTGAGGGCGGCGATGGCGTCGAGCAGGGCCTGCTCGCTGACGGCGTCGACCCCGTTGAACGGCTCGTCGAGCAGCAGCAGCCGGGGCTCGGCCGCGATGGCGCGGGCGAGCAGGACCCGCTGCCGCTGCCCACCCGACAGCGTCCCGAACCGATCGCGGGCGCGGTCGGCCAGGCCCACCCGCTCCAGCGCCTCCCGCGCGGCCGTCCGGTCGGCGGCCTTGGGGCGGCGCAGCCAGCCGATCCGCCGGTAGCGGCCCATCAGGACGACCTCGCCGACCGAGATGGGGAACTGCGGGTCAAGGGTGTCGGCCTGCGGAACGTAGGCGACGTCGCGGCGGGCCCTGGCGGGGGTGGCTCCGAGCACGGTGATCGTCCCGGCGGCGAGCGGGACGAGCTCGAGGATCGCGCGGATCAGTGTGGACTTCCCCGCGCCGTTGGGGCCGATCAACGCGACGGCCTCGCCCTCCTCCACCCGGCCGTCGATGTGCTCCAGAGCGGGCACGGCACCGTAGGCGACGCTGACCATGTCGAGTTCGAGGACACTCACCGCTCAGCCCTTCAGCGCGGTGACGATGACGGTGGTGTTGTGGCGTTCCATCTCCAGGTAGGTCGCCCCGGCAGAACCCTGCGGGCCGAGGGTGTCGCCGTACAGGGAGTCCTCGCCCGCCTCGACCTTCACCCCGGCCTGCCGCCCGATCGCCTGGGCGGTCTTGGGCGGCAGCGAGGACTCGGAGAAGATCGCCTTCACCCCGGTCTGCTTGATCTTCGCCACCAGGTCGGTGAGGGACCTGGCCGACAGTTCGGCGCTCGTGTCGAAGCTGGGAATGATCGAGCCGACGAAGGAGAGCCTGTACCGGTCGAGGTAGTAGCCGAACGCGTCGTGGTTGGTGACGAGCTTGCGGTCGGCGACCGGGATCGCGTCGATCTGCCCGGCGATCCAGGTGTCGAGCTTGTCCAGCTTGCCGGTGTAGGCGCTCAGGTTCGTCTCGAAGACGGCCCTGTCGGTGGGGTCGGCGGTCTCGAACGCGGTCGCGATGTCCTTCGTCATGATCTTCGCGTTCTGGGGGTTGTGCCAGATGTGCGGGTCGCCGCCCTTCTCCTCCTCGCCGTTGCCCGCCCGCAGCGTGACGCCCCGGCTGGCGTCGACGGTGGTGCCGTGGAACCCGGAGGAGGAGACGGCCTGGTCGAGCCACCGCTCCAGGCCGACTCCGCTCTTCACGACGACGTCCGCGGTCGCCAGGGCCTGGATGTCGGCGGGCGAGGGCTCGTAGTCGTGCGGGTCGACGTTCGGTTTGAGCAGCTGGGTCAGTTCGATCCTGTCGCCGCCGACGTTGCGGGCGAAGTCGGCGACCTGGGTGGTCGTCGCGACGACCTTCAGCTTCTTACCGCTGGACGTGGACGCCGTGGCGTCGTCGGCGCCTCCGCCGCAGGCAGAAGCGGCGAGTACGAGCGAGAGGGCGGCCGCGAGGGTCACGCGGGGGGTCATGAGGGCTCCTATGAGGATGAAAACCGAAATCATCTCCATGTCGGATCCTGGTGGAAATGAAAACGGTTGTCAATCTCGTCCGAGGGCGTTACGGTTCCGGCATGGGTGAGGAGGAGATCGCGGACCGGCTGCGTGCCGCCGGCCTCTCGCCCACCGCGCGCCGTCGGCGGGTGCTGACCGCCCTGGGCGATCGGCGCCGTGCGATCAGCGCGCTCGAACTGCACCGCGAGCTCGCCCCGCCTCGAGCGCACCACCGGGTTCCACCCCGACCCGCACGAGACCGAGGTCCACGGTGTCTGCGCGTCCTGCCTGACCGACTGAACGAACACCCAGGAGTTCTCCCGTGCCTGTTCACGGCTTTCTCGGCCGCGCCCTGGTCGAGCTGGTCCTGATCGGCGGCCTGTGCGGCGCGCTCGGCGTCCAGGTCGTCCTGCGCCGCCTCGCCTTCGGTGCCGAACTGGTCGGCCACGCCGCCTTCCCCGGCGTCGTCGCGGCCTCGGTCGGCGGCGTCGATCCTCGGCTCGGCGCGCTCGCGGGCGCGGCCACCGCCACGGCCCTGCCCACCGGACGCCGCCCGGCCCTCACCGGCGTCGCGATCAGCGCGGGACTCGCGCTCGGGGTCCTGCTCATCTCCGCACGGCCGGGGTTCAGCCGCGACCTGTCGGCGCTGATCGCCGGGTCGCCGCTGACCGTCACGCGGACCGATCTGGAGGTGGCGGCGGGGGTCGCCGCGACCGTGAGCGTCCTCCTGCTCGCACTGCACAAGGAACTGCTGCTCGGCGCGTTCGATCCGGAGGCGATCGCCGCCCAGGGCTACCCGCGCGCCGCCCTCGACCTGACGGTGCGGGCGGCGATCGCGCTGACCGTCGTCACCGCGCTCCCGGCCGTCGGCGTCCTCCTTCCACTGGCGCTGCTGGCCGGACCGGCCGGGGCCGCCGTGCTGTGGATCCGGCGTGTCGGCCCGGCCACGGTCGTCGCCGCCGTGCTGGGCGCGGTCTGTGGAGCGTCCGGACTGTGGGCCTCGACCCGATGGCACCTTGCGACCGCGGCGACCGTCGCCGTCCTGTCCGGTGGGCTGTTCCTCCTCGCCGCCGCCACCTCCGCCGCGGCGAGACGGCTCAGCGACCCCAACCGTTGAAGCGAGCTGGTCGGCCGGAGGTCCCCTCGCCGCTGGGCGGGGGACCTCCGGCCGGCAGTGTGTCAGCAGTCCACGAGCTCGGGGCTCTGGTTGAGTAGCTGCGCCCGTGGGCTGACGAAGCGCCGGTAGGCGTCACCGTCGCCGGTCGGGAAGACCGCGACGCGGTGGCAGTTCTGGAACGCCAACCGGACGCCGAAATGGCGTTCGAGCGCTCCCCTCATCGCGTCGCTGGCCAGGGCCCGCAGGAGCTGGCCGCGCGCGTTCTCATTCGGCGGCGGCACCTGGTTGTCGGCGAAACCGGACTCGGCATCTTGCGCCTCCTCGACCAGGCCGCTGATCAGCGTCCAGGCGTACGGCAGCGAGTCGCGGACGCAGGCGATGAACGCGGCGTCGTCGACCTCTCCGACATGCGCCTGCTCCAGCAGTTCCGGGGGGACGGTCAGGGACATCGTTCGAACTCCTCCAGCCGACGGTAACGACAACTGTTTTCATTCTCGCTTCTCGCGGATGGCAAACCACCGAAACATCCGGTTTCACACCGTGTCGGAGGGCTTGGCACGATGAGGCCTGTGACCGGCCGCCCCCCGGCGTCGAGCTCGACGAAACGCCGCCCCCGACCGATCTGTCCGATGACGAGTGGGCGCTGGTCGCTCCGCTGATCCCGGCCCCGAAAGCACGCGGTCGTCCGAACCCACCTCCGCCATCGCGGCAGAGAGGGGGCATCACACCCGGGCACCAACAGACCCAGGCCTGCCGACGCGGCGGACAGCATCGTGCTCACCGCGAAGGCGGTGCTGCACCTGGAGGCGGCGGCGCCACGGCGTGGCCGTGTGCCGTTGGTGTGCCGGAGCGTTGTGAGCGGGGCCCTGCGATACCGCACCTGCGGAAGCGTGGCAGCGCGGAGGGATCCGGCCTCGCTCACGTGGGGACGGCCAACGAGCTGCGCGAACGCGGTGTGAAGGTCGTGTCCCTGACTGAGAACTTCGACGCGTTCGATTCTCAACATCCGGCCAGAGCGAGGACGGCCCCACAGCGCCAAGATCATTCTCGCCCGATAACTACTGCTCCTGGATTCCCCGGCCCCGATTGTGGTCGCGGATGGAGCCGACGACCGCGGAGAACGTGGCCAGCATCGGTTGGATGCGACGCGGGGACCGCCTCGCGCGTCGTAATGAGTGTGGACGACAATGATCAGCCTGAGGGCTCGCAGGGGACTGAAGGTTCGCCTGGCCCGCACGGGGAGTCCAGGCATGGCGACGGGGGCCCACGGGGCGCGAACGCGGCGGGCCGCCGGCGGGGGCGACGCCGGTACCGGGTGAAGGTTCCCACGCGGGAAGAACTGGACGCGTTGCCGCCTGAGAAGCGGTTGGAGCTGATCAGTCAGGCACGGGTGGCGCGCCATCAGGTGTTCACCACTGCTGGGCTGGTGCTGACCGTGCTGCTGACGGCGATTGGCCTCTACATCACGCAGAAGACCTTGGTCAGTACCCAACAGGGGCAGATCACCGACCGCTACACCAAGGCCGTAGAGCAGTTGGGGTCGGACAAGCGCGAGGTCCGGGCCGCTGCGGTCTACGCCCTGGAGCGTGTCGCGCGCGACTCGGCGCGCGACCGGGCCGCCATCCGTGACGTGCTGGCGGCCTTCGTCCGCGAACACGACCTACCTCCCACGATCAAGGCGAGCGAGTGGATCGTCAATCCCGACATCGACGTCGACGCCGCCCTGACCGTCCTGGCCCGCCGACCCGCCGACCCCAAGGACGCTCCTCAGCTCAACCTGCGTGTCATCCGCGTCCCGGGCATGGTGTTCCCCCCAGGAGCACGTCTGGGGCTGGCGAACCTGGAGCTCGCGGACCTGCATGGCGCGCGCCTGAGCCATGCGGACCTGATCGGCGCGCACTTGATCGGAGCCTGGCTGTCCAACGCAGACCTGGACGAGGCGAACCTCTTTCACGCAAACGTGAGTGGCGCGAAACTGCGGGATGCCCGCATGTCCGGTGTGAACCTGGCCCGGGGAATCATGAGCTCAGCTGTGATGGACCACGTTTTCCTGCAAGAGGCGGACCTGCGCGAGGCGGATATGTGGCGCACGAGCCTCCGCGGGGCGGACTTGGTCCTGGCGGACCTGCGGAAGGCGAACCTGAGGGAAGTGGACCTGCGGGAGGCACGTCTGGGGGAGGCGAACCTTGAGGGTGTGGATCTGCGGGAGGCACGTCTGGAGAAAGCGAGCCTTTTGGGTGTGCACCTGCAAGGCGCTGACCTTCGGGGCGCTGACCTTCGGGGCGCTGACCTGAGAGGTATGAAAGGCGTCACTGCGGAGGTGGTGCGCCGAACGGCCCGGACGGATGCCTCCACGCTCTTCTGATCGAGATAGCGCACACCCGTGCGGGGCAGCGGCGTGTCCACGCGGACGAACGTGGTCATGGCAAGGGTGTGTCGAGAATGACCACCCGTTGGCCCCGACGCTCAACGTACCGGCCCGGGCCAGCGTGTGCTCACGCGCCCGAACTCGCGGGCACGGGCCCAGGGCTGCCGGACCTGCCGGACGGTCCTATGGGCGCGGTGTGGCGCGTCGGGCCACGTGGGGTGGTGCGGGTCGCAAATCCGGTGCGGTCGTTGGATGGCTCCCCGGCGGGCCATCGAGCGACCGTGGCAACCCAGCGTGTGCCGCCACCCTTCGGTGGAGTTTGAGTCGGTGGGGGATCAGGCCCGTTACCCCAACCCCGATCCCCCTACCCGCCGCCGTCCTGCCGTTCCCGACGACGTGACCCCAGCATCATGTGCGGGCGGTTCGTATCGCCGGGGTGTCACCACCGCCTACGCAGGGCCCCGTAGGTGCGTGACCGGCGATCTCAACGACCGCGCCTCCTCGATCGTCGTGACCGGACCGGCCAAGAAGAGCGCGGGAGAATCTGGCGGCCAGCTTGCGAACCGGCGTTGGAACGCGGCGATAGCGGGGGTTGTTGATTCGAGAGTCGGGGCGGCACCCTGGGAGCTCAGGCACGGGTGTGACGAACAAGACCAACACGGCCTCGGTGGCCGGGTCCGGGCCGGGCACACAAGCACAAACCGGCAGGAGAACGTCGGCGTGGCCTCACCTCTGGTGATCACGGCGTTGGTGTTTTGGATCTTTGCCGTCCCGGATGCCCAATCGCTGGCTGGAGCGGTCTTCTGAGCGAGTGGTGGGGATCGGGTGACCGTCTCGGGTCACCCAGCGTGAACAGCACACCGTCCAACCCGCACGATCGAGGCCGAGGCGGCCGCGTCGGACCTCAGGCTCGACGCATGGGTGCCGATGACCGTCTGGTTCCGTTCCGACACCACCGACACCTCGACTGGTACAGCTCAGACACGGGCCGGGGAGCGGCGTGCCCTTGGGCGCTGGTAGCACGGCCCCCGTGCCCGGGGCTTACGACATGGCGGCCGCTATCTGAAGATCGGTGGTCAGCTTTCTTCGGAGGGCTGAGGGGGATTCGCCGAGGTGGTGGCGGAGGGTTCGGGTGAGGTGGGCGTGGTCGGCGAATCCGTGTTCGGCGGCGAGTTCGGCGAGGTGGGCGCCGCGGCCTTGGGCGAGGTCTTCCAGTACCGCGCGCACCCGCAGGTCGTTGCGGTAGGCGGTGATCGTGCGGCCGGTGACGCTGCGGAAGACCCTGCTCAGGTGCTTGGGTGAGGAGCCGACCAGATCGGCGAGCTCCTCCAGGCCGGTCGACAGGTGGCCGGAGTTGAGCGCTTCCTGGACCCTCGACGCGAGGCGGCGGTGCTGTGAGCGCGTCGCCGCCGATCCCTTGGCGTCGCCGCTTCCCACGGGCGGCTGGGCCAGCAGGACGTCCAGCAGCATGTGGACGCGTTCTTCGATCTCCAGCCGGTCCCCACCCGCTCGGCATGCGCCGAGCAGTTCCCGGTGCCGCAGGCCGACGGCGGCGCTCACCGGGAACGCCCAGTCGCAGTCGCGTCTGCGGGCCAGGACGCCCGCGTGGTCGTCGAAGGCGTCCGGTGTGAAGGTGATCGCGGTGAAGACGTAGTTGTTGCCCAGCGGCGAGGCGAAGCGTTCCTGGGTTCCGGCGAGGTTGACGTAGCCGGTGGCGGGATCCAGGAATGACTGCCGCCCGATGGCCTCGCGCAGGAAGCCGCCCCGGTGGAACAGGATGATCCCGTCGATCTCGTCGATGGCGGGCTCGTCCCAACCCGACGGCTCATCGCCGCGGTTGACGACCTGGTCGAGTTTCAGGCCGCTGGAGGATGCCGGAAGCAGACATCTGATCATGGTGGCCACTATCGCCCGGCCCCGCCTCCGCAGGGAAGGCGCGAGCGCGAGCACGATGGGGGCTGACGACGACCTCGCCGGGCGGACGGATGTTGGTGGACACCTTGATCCGACGCCCGGTGAGGCCCCCTTGTCGCCCCGCCACCCCGCAACCTCATACCGGGTTATGCGCAGAACCCCGGAAGCGTGCTAGTTGCGGACTTCCTTGTACTCCACGTACTTGGAGTAGGGGGCGGTCAGCACGAAGCTCTTGTACTTGCCCGTCGCGCAGTTGCTCCAGGTGTAGTGGAGGTTCCCGTACGACTTGAGCTTGCGGAACCCGCGCGACACCACCAGGGTCCTGTGCGGCTTGACCGGAACGGTGTCGCTGACCGACCTGGTGATGCTGCTCTGCTTCTCCAGGCCGCCGCCGACCTTGATGTTCACCTCGGAGAACACCCACGCCTTGAAGGTCACCGAGCCCTCGACGTTGACGTTCCACTTGGTCTGCGCCTGCTTGGTGAGGCTGTAGGTGCGCTGCACGGTCCGGGACGTGCGGTTGATGAGCTCGTCCCGCTCGCCGGTCGACTGCTTGTACTTGACCTTCCGCTGGACCTTGACCGACCAGCCGGGGTCGCAGTGCGGGCCCGCCGCCTGGACGGTGCCGCCCGCCTCGCCGGGCACGGTGCCGGCGGACGCCGGGACGGCCGCGGTGAGGGCCGTCCCCACGCCCAGGGCGGCGGTGAGGACCGTTCTCGACAGGGTCGCTCGCATTGTTCTCCCTACCTCGGTGCGCGACCGGGTGCCGATCGCGTCCGGTTCAGGATGTCGGCGGGGCGTCGTCGGCGGCTTGAACTTTCGTGCTCAGTCCGATGCGCAGCGCGAACGGCCGGCAGGCGGCGGTGGGGCGGGTCAGTCCTGTAGCAGGGCGTCGCGGACGGGGATCCAGGCCAGGGCGGAGCGGATGCCGTCCTCCAGGGACAGTCTCGGGGTCCAGCCCAGGAGTTCGGCGGCGCGGTCGCTCTTGGTGTAGCCGCCCGCGACGTCACCAGG
Organism: Actinomadura oligospora ATCC 43269; assembly: GCF_000518265.1. GTDB lineage: Bacteria > Actinomycetota > Actinomycetes > Streptosporangiales > Streptosporangiaceae > Spirillospora > Spirillospora oligospora. The sequence goes on from NZ_JADG01000003.1 coordinate 491,016, forward strand.
GCGGGGGTCGGTGTCGACGGTTTCCAGGGGTGTGTCGGCGACGCGGTTGAACGCCGCGCACAGCTCCCGGACGGTGGTGCCGGAGCCGCTGCCCAGGTTGATCGCGATCGAGCGGGTGGGGTTCCTGAGGATGGAGTCGAACCGTTCGATCGCCGCGACGTGGGCTGCGGCGAGGTCCCAGACGTGGACGTAGTCCCGGATGCCCGAGCCGTCGCGCGTGGGGTAGTTCGTCCCGGTGATCGGGAACGGACGGCCCTCCTGGTGTGCCTGGAGGATCATGCCCAGGGAGTGGCTGGGCCGCCTGAGCTGGAGGCCGGTGCGCATCTTCGGGTCGGCGCCGATGGGGTTGAAGTAGCGCAGTGACAGGACGCGCGGTCCGGTCACGGCGAGGTCGGCGAACATCTCCTCGCACACGGCCTTGGTGCGGGCGTAGGGGCTCTGCGGCGCCAGTGGCGAGTCCTCGTTGACGGGGGAGCCGTCCTGGGCCTGGTAGATGGAGGCCGAGCTGCTGAAGATGACGCGGTCGCAGCCGTTGCGGTGCAGGTGGCTGACGAAGGCCAGGCTCTTGGCCACGTTGGCCTCGTAGTAGCCGACGGGGTTCGTGACGGACTCGGATACCACGATCAGCGCGGCGCAGTGCACCACGGTGGAGATCTCGGGGTGTTCGGAGAAGATCCGGTCGATCAGGGGGCCGTCGGCGATGTCGCCCTCGTAGAAGGTGCGGCCCTTGGTGAACTCCCGGCGGCCCCGGACGAGGTTGTCGAGGATCACGGGTGTGATGCCCGCCTCCAGGCAGGCTGAGGCGACCGTGCTGCCGATGTAACCGGCTCCACCCGCGATAAGGACCTTCACCATGGCTTTCCCCCGGCCTTGTTCGAATCCCAGTTGGCGATCGACAGCAAGGCTAGCGGGCGACCAGGCAGGGAAGAACGAGGACCCAAGGCGGTCAGGAGTCGTGGACGACGACGGCGCAGTCGCCCACCGCCGGGTGGGCGCGGAGGGCGGCTTCGATCTCGCCCGGTTCGATGCGGACGCCTGAGATTTTCACCTGACGGTCGACGCGGCCGAGGTACTGGAGCGGACCGTCCGGGCCGAGGCGTCGCACCGCGTCGCCCGTCCGGTAGAGCCGTGAGCCGGCGGGGGAGAACGGGTCGCGGAAGAACGCCTCGCGAGTGCGGTCATGGCGGCCGAGGTAGCCGCGTCCGACGCAGGTCCCGCCGACGAACAGTTCGCCGACCTCGCCTGGCTCGGCCGCCCGCCAGCCACCGTCCCCAGCGACCAGGACGTACAGGGACGTGTTGGCCACCGGCGTGCCGATCGGGAGGTGGCGCAGCGCGAGGTCGCCGTGCGTGACGACGTGGTGGGTCACGTCGTCGGAGCACTCGGTCGGTCCGTAGGCGTTCAGGAGGGTGACGCCGGGCAGCTCGTCCAGACAGCGGCGGGCGAGGGCGATCGGAAGCTCCTCGCCGGTCGCGAGCAGGTGCCGCAGCGTGGGCGAGGACGGCTCCGGCGCGTCCAGCATCAGCCGCAGCATCGTCGGGACGAGTTCGAGGATCGTGACGCCCTCGCGCCGGACGAGTCCCGCGAGCGCGACGGCGTCCCGCGCCGTGTCATCGTCCACGACCAGCACCGATCCGCCCGTCAGCAGCGGCGCGAGCAGCTGCCACACCGAGATGTCGAAGCCGAGCGGGCCGGTCTGGGCGAGGACGTCGTCCGGGCCCATGTCCAGGTCGCGGACCTTGCTGAACAGGTGGTTCAGCATCCCGCGCGCCTCGACCACCGCGCCCTTCGGCGCGCCCGTCGAGCCTGAGGTGAACAGCACGTAGCGCGGGGCCGAGGGATCGGCTGGCGCGGCTCCGGACCATCCAGGACGATCCGCGTCGGCAGCGCGCAGCAGCGGCACCTCGGCGAGCGTCGAGCCTTCCACGATGGCGGGGGAGGAGGCCGGGGAGTCGTCCACGGTCAGCAGCGCGACGGCGTGCGTCTGTTCCAGCACGTCCGCGACGCGCCGCGCAGGCCAGGACGGGTCGCACGGCAGGTAGACGGCCCCGAGCAGCTCGATCGCGAGGAACGCCGCGACGACGGCCGCGTTCCGTGCGCCGCCGACCATGACGACCGTGCCCGGTCCGGCCCCGGCGTCCGCGAGCAGGGCGGCGACGCGGCGGGCCTCGGCGGCGAGGTCGGCGTAGGTCAGGGTCCGGTCGCGGTCGCGCACGGCGACCCGGCCGGGGTCCGCCGCGTCCTCGACCCACGCGAACACCGGACGGTCGAGCCGGACCGGCTCCTCACGCGCCATCCGCAGCAACCGGGCACGCCGGAGTTCCGCCTCGGAAATGTCCAGTGCGTCGAGCTGGCCGACGCCGAGCAACTGACTCTCGATTCCCGCGCCTTGGACCACGGTCCGGACGCTAGCCGCTCATTCGAACGGCGAACAGGGAAGGGCACACGCCGCCATTCCCGCCCCATCGGCACTCCATCCGACCGCCATTCACCCGCGCATCGGTGGCGCGGTGGTGGAGCCCCACTGGCGTGCGCTTGCCACCCTGCCCCGGGCCGCGCGAGCGTGGACGGCGAATCGTCTCCGGACAAGGGCGGGCACGATGCGCAGACCGACCCGGCTCGGCCACGTCGAGGTGCTGTCCACCTTTCCGGAGAAACCCGTCGAACGGGCCCCGGTCACCGAGACGACGCCGGTGATCATCCGTGGTTCGGGGACCCTCGGCAAGGTCGCCGGATGGACGCCCGAGCACCTTTCCGGGAAACTCGCCGGCCGTGATCTGGCGATCAGCGTCGCGGACGCCGACGGCGGCTTCCGCTACGACCCCGACACCCCGTCCGGGCTGAGGTACACCGACATCCCGGGCGCCGATCTGGCCCGCGAGTTCCGCGCCGACACGCGCAAGCTCTGCCTCCAGCAGGCGCCGATCGAGTCGGACCTGCCCGAGCTGCTCGACGAGCTGACCGTCCCGCCGTACGTGCCCGCGGACAAGATCAACGACATCAATCTGTGGATGGCCTCGTCGGCGTCCCGGACGCCGCTGCACTTCGACGACATGCACAACGTGTTCGCGCAGGTCGAGGGCCGCAAGCGGTTCCTGCTGTTCAACCCGGCGCAGTTCGACGTCCTCTACCCGGGGCCGATCAACACCCGCACCGAGAGCTTCAGCCGCGTCGACCTGTCCCGTCCCGACTTCCGCCGCTTCCCGAGGCTCGCGGGCGTCGAGTACTGGGAGGCCGTCGTCTGGCCGGGCGACATGCTGTTCATGCCCGCCTACTGGTGGCACCAGGTCTCCTCGCAGGACCTGTCGGTCTCGGTGAACTACTGGTGGCGTCCGGACGTCCGCGACGTCCTGTGCCCGGCGTTCCACCGGCAGCTGCACATGAACATCAACCTCGAGGACGTCCACTCCCTCTTCGAGGGGTTCGACCTGGACGGCCTCGGAGCGGGCGGCGGCACGCCCGCCCTGCTGGCCCTCGCCGACCTCGTCCTCGCGGACGGCGAGCCCGGCGCGGCCCTCCGCGTCTGCGGCGGCGTCGCCGTGGCCGCCCTCCGCGACCGCTGCCGCGCCCTCGGCCTCCCCTCGGACGGCCCGGCCGCCGGGCTGCTCGACGTCCTCGCCGAGAAGGAGGACGTGGCCGGGGAAGACGCCCTCCGGGTGTGCCTGACGCGCGCGCTGGCCGTCCGTCCCGGCCAGTCCGTCCCTGCCGCCGAGGCCGCCGGACTCATCGAACGCCTTCGCGCCGCGCTCTGACCAGGCGTTTCGCTCCTCCCTCGCGCGTTTCGCGATCACGTCGGGTGGAAACTCCGATATGCACATGCTAACTTTCCTTTGCATGTGCGGAGGAGGTGGCGTGACGACCGGGGATGAACTGCTCCGCGCGCTCGCGGCGCTCGACAACCCGCACCGGCTGCGGATCCTCGCCGTGCTCGCGGGCGAGCGCGACTACGTCAGCAACCTCGCGCGCGAGCTGGGCATCAGCCGCCCGCTGCTCCAGGTGCACCTGCGCAAGCTGGAGGCGGCGGGGCTGGTGACCGGCAACGTCGAGGTGTCGCCGGAGGGGAAGGCGATGAAGTTCTACGAGATCGCCCCGTTCCGGCTCGAGCTGACCCCCGAGGCCGTGCGGCGGGCGGTGCGGACGCTGTCCGCACCGGAGGACAGGAAGGTGGACGACTGATGGACGGTCACGATCTCGCGGAGGTGGCCGGCGCGATCGGCATCTTCGCCTTCATCACCACCGTGATCACGGTGATCATCGTGCAGGTGGGGGCGACGATACGGGCGCGCGCGGCGCTGGCCCGCGAGGCGGAGTTCCGCAAGATGGCGGAGACGGGCATCGAAACCCAGCAGCAGATCGAGAAGCAGCTCGCCGAGACGGCCCGGAGCCTGGGCGAGATGGAGAAGAGGATGAGCTCCCTGGAGAAGGTCCTGCTCACCGTCGAGTGAGCGGGCGGAGCACCGAACGGAGCCGGGTCGTCGAGCGGCCACTCGACGACCCGGCGTGAAGAGGCACCACAGCCCGCCCGGGAGACCGGGCGGGCTCTCACAGCAGCACGCCTTCACCCGAAAGGACAGCACTTCATGCTGCCTGAACGCAAACCGATCACCGAGCGCGTCGCGGGGTGGTCGGCACGGCACCGGACGCTCGCCATCACCGGATGGCTCATCCTGGTCGTCGTGGCGATCCTCGGCGCCGGGGCCCTCGGCCTCGACCAGAAGAACAGCACCGACCCCGGCGAGTCCGGCCGCGCCGACCGCGTCCTGGGCGTCGACTCCGGTTACATCCCCCCGCTGGAGAACGTCCTGGTCCAGCGCCGCGACGGCGGGACGGCCCGGTTCCCGGCCGACGCCGGACTCCGCGCCGCCACCCGCGAGCTGGTGACGGCGCTGCGCCCGCACGGGACCGTCCGGTCGCCGCTCGACAATCCCGCCCTGGTGTCGAAGGACGGACGGTCCGGCCTGGTCACCGTGCAGATCGCCGGGCCGCACGAGCAGTTCCGGGCGCACTACGACGGCGTCGTGAAGGCCGTCGCGGACGTGGCGGCGCGGCACCCGGACGTCCGCCTGGCGCAGGCGGGGGACAAGAGCCTCTCGGACGCGGTGACCAGCGGCATCAAGGACGACATGAAGCGGGCCGAGTACTTCTCGCTGCCGCTCACCGTCCTGATCCTGCTGACCGTGTTCGGCTCGCTGGTCGCCGCGGGGATCCCGCTGATCCTCGCGATCACCACGGTCGTCGGGACGTTCGGCCTGCTGCGGCTCGCCGGGCACTGGGTGCCGGTCAACAGCGCCGCGTCCTCGATCGTGCTGCTCGTCGGCATCGCCGTCGGCGTCGACTACTCGCTGTTCTACCTGCGCCGGACGCGCGAGGAGCGCGCGGCGGGACGGACCCCGGCCGAGGCGCTGCGCGTCGCGACCCGCACGTCCGGGCACGTCGTGGTCGTCTCCGGCCTGACCGTCATGCTCTGCCTCGCCGGGCTGCTGTTCACCGGCCTGGACAACTTCAAGGGCCTGACCGCCGGAACCGTCCTGGTCGTCGGCCTCGCCATGGTCGGCTCGGTCACCTTCCTGCCCGCGCTGCTCGCCGCGCTCGGCGCCCGCGTCGACGCCCTGCGCCTGCCGTGGATCGGCCGCCGCCGCACCGTCGCCGCCCCGTCCCGCTTCTGGACGGCCGTCGCCGAACGCGTCGTCCGGCGTCCGCTGGTCTGGGGCGGGCTGGCCACGCTCGCGCTGGTCCTGCTGACCGTGCCCGCGCTCGGCCTGCGCCTCCAGGACGCGGCGGTCACCGACAGCCTGCCCAAGTCCGTCCCCGTGGTGGACGCGGCGCTGCGCATGCAGTCGGCGTTCCCCGGCAGCCCGTCACCCGCGTCCGTCGTCCTGTGGGAGAAGAAGCCCGGCGCGCTGGACGACCCGTCCGTCGCGTCCGCCGTCAAGGGCCTGCGCCCGACCGTCACCGCCCGCGACGGGAACGTCCTGGTCGCGCGGGTTCCGCTCGCGCACTTCGGCACCGGGGCCGAGGCCAACCGCTCGCTTCTCGACCTGCGCCAGCGCAGCGACACCGCGTTCGGCCGCATGGACGGCGTCGGGCACGCCGTCGCGGGCAAGACCGCCTTCGCCTACGACTTCACGCGCGTCATCAAGGACCGGACGGCCGTCGTCGTCGGGGCCGTCCTGGCGCTGGCGTTCGTCCTGCTGGCCGTCGCGTTCCGCTCCCTGGCCGTCCCGCTGGTGTCGATCGCGCTCAACCTGCTGTCGATCGGCGCCGCGATCGGCGTGCTGGCCTGGGGCTTCCAGGACGGCCACCTCGGCGGCGCGCTCGGCTTCACCGCCTACGGCGGGGTGATCGGCTGGCTGCCGCTGTTCATGTTCGTGATCCTGTTCGGCCTCAGCATGGACTACCACATCTTCATCCTGAGCCGGATCCGCGAGCACCGCGCCGAGGGCCTCCCGGCCCGCGCCGCCGTCGTCGCCGGGGTCGGCGCGACCTCGGGCGTCGTCACCAGCGCCGCGGCCATCATGACCTGCGCGTTCAGCGTCTTCGCCGTGCTGACGGCGATCGAGTACAAGATGATGGGCGTCGGCCTGGCCGCCGCGATCCTCATCGACGCCACGCTCGTCCGCGGCGTCCTGCTCCCCGCCGCCCTCGCCGTCCTCGGCGACCGCCTCTGGAAGCCGCCGACGGAACCCGCAGGCCCGAAGGCAGCGGACAAGACGGCCTCCGCGATGCCATCCGTGTGACCTGACCAGCCAGAACTCCCGCCCGGCCCGGTGACGACAGCCGTCACCGGGCCGGGAACAGCAGCACCCGGCTGATCTCGAACCCCCTTCGTCGGCAAGACGACCTGGTGCGCGCCGCCCGTCGGCTCCGCCGCTCACGTCGTCGACACTGAGGGAGCGCCTCTCAGCCGGTGAGACATATGGACATTGTTCATAAATCTGTCACACTGACCCGATCGTGATCGGGAGGTCTGGGTGACGGACGACGCGCGGGCGGCGCTCGAGCTGGTACGGGATCCGGGGCAGTTCAAGTGGTACGTGATACCGCTGCTGCTGGTCGTCCTGTACGTCTACGCCGTGGAGGCCGAGCGGCGGAACTGGAACGTGCTGTTCGCCGGGCTGGCGCTCTGGGGCATGGACTGGTTCAACGAGATCTGGAACGCCCTGGTCTTCCACTTCACCGACCGGGCGCCGGTGTGGGGCGCGCGGGGCGCGACGGCCTACCAGATCCTCATCGGGCTGAACATCGAGATCTGCTTCATGTTCGCGGTCATGGGCGTGGCGGCGGCGAAACTGCTGCCGCCGCGCGAGACCCGCATCCTCGGGCTGCCGAACCGCCCGGTGCTGGTCGCGGTGAACTCGGCGCTGGCGGTCGGGGTGGAGGTCCTGCTCAACCGGGCGGGCGTGCTCACCTGGGACTGGTCCTGGTGGCGCGCCGGTTTCCCCGTGCTGATCCTCCTGGTCGGGTACGCGCCGTTCTTCGTCGCCTGCTTCGCCGTCCACGACATGGCGAAGGTGCGGACGAAGGCGCTCACGGTGGGCGCGATCCTCGGCGTCGACGCCCTCGCCCTCGCCGTCTTCGGCTCCCTGGGATGGCTGTGACGGAACGCCGCGCGGACCGGCCACGGGCTGGACGACCGGCGCTCGAGGCCCCTCAGTCCACGGGGAGCGGACGCCGCACCCTGCGACGAAGGACGCGGGTCAGCTCCCAGCCTCCCCTGGCGAGGAGGCCGAGCACGGCCACGACCATCGCGAGGCCGACGAACGCGCCGAGCGCCGCCACGAACCGGTTGCTGGTCGCGGAGTGGACGCTGGCGTTCGCCGGATCCCCGTCCTTGTAGTGGACGCGGATCCGGTCGCCGGTCTTTGCCCGTCCGACCTCGGAGAACACGTGGGGCGACCCGTCCGCCGAGGTGAAACGCACCTGGATCCGCTCGGTGCGCGCGTCCCGCGAGTCGTGCTCCTGCCAGTGCGCGACGACCGTCCCGTCCGCGCTCGACCGGAGCGACGAGGCGTTCGTCAGGTGGTCGACCCCGGCCGTGATGAGCCCGACCCCGAGGCCGAGTAGGAGGACGCAGAACGCGGCCAGGGCGATCCCGAACAGGACCTGGACGGCGAGGAGGGCCCGCGCTCCGATCCTCTGCCACGGCATCGCGCGTCCACCGGCTCCCATCCGCCCAGTGAAACACGCACGGACCCCCACAGACCAGACAACACGTGATCTCGGCCCGCTCTAGGGTTCGGCGTCCAGGTCGATGACGGTGTCGGCGGACGCGATGACCGCGGGGTCGTGTGTGGCGACCACGGTGACGCAGTCGTGGGCGCGGGTGCGGTCGGAGATGAGCGCGGCGATCGCGTCGGCCTGGGAACGGTCGACGGCGGCGGTCGGCTCGTCCACCAGGAGCAGCCTGGGGCTGAGGAACAGCGCGCGGGCCAGGGCGACGCGCTGGCGCTCTCCGCCCGACAGCTGGTCGGGCCGGTGCCTGAGGCGATCGCCCAAGCCGACCTCCTCCAGGGCCGTGACGGCCCGGGGCCGGTGCCGGCGGGTGCCCTCACCTGCGACGTAGGTCGCGGCCAGCAGTTGCTCGGTCGCCGTCAGAGCGCTGAGCAGGTTGCCCGTCTGGAACATGTAGCCGATCCGCTCGCGGCGGAGGCGGGTGCGTTCACCGTCGCTGAGCCGCGTGATGTCGGCGCCGTCCAGCTCGACGGCGCCGCTGTCGGGGGAGAGCAGGGCGCCCGCCACCGCCAGCAGCGTGGACTTGCCGGACCCGGACGGGCCGACCAGCGCGGTGACCTCGCCGGGGGCGAACGTCGCGGTGAAACCGCGGAGGACGGGGGTGCGGGTCTGACCGTGCCCGCGGGTGACGGTGACGGCCGAGAGAAACAGGCTCATCGCGCGGCTCCGAGCATCGTGAGCGGGTCGGGGGTGGTGACGCGCCGGAGCGTCAGGCAGGTACCCGCCAGGCCGACGAGCGCGACGGCGGCGAGCGTGGCGAGGAGCGTTCCGGCGGGGAGGCTGAACGGCACGGCCGCGCCGAGCAGGAGCCCGGTCGCCAGCGCGAGCGCGCCTCCGGCGACCGTCCCGGCGACGACGACCACGGCCGCCTGCATCACGGTGTACGACAGCAGGCGGCGGCGGGACGCGCCGATGGCGCGCAGCAGCGCCAGCTCGGGCGCGCGCTGGACGGTCCAGACCGCGAAGAACGCGCCGACGAGCAGCGGGGCGATCAAATACAGGAACACCTGGATCGACGACATGGTCACCCGCTCACCCTTGTAGCCGGGAGCCGCCTCCAGGACCTTCGACATGGGCAGCGTCGACGTGCCCAGGGCGCGGTCGGCGGCGGTCAGGTCGGCGCCCGCCTTGACGCGGAGTACCACACCGGACGCGTCCCTGGGCAGCCGGTCGGCCGCGGTCCGTGCGCCGGGCACGCCGAAGCGGATGTCGCGCCAGGTGTCCAGCGGCAGGTACGCCGCCGGGACGTGGCCGTAGGACAGGTCGTCGGTCACACCGGTGACCGGGAGCTTCAGGCCCAGCCGGTCGACCGTGACGGTGTCGCCGACGCGGACGCCGTCGGCGGCGAGCTTCCCGGACACGACCAGCCCAGGCCGGGCGGCGTCCAGGCCGGTTCCGCGCCGCACCGGGGGAGCCGGGAACGTCCCGGGCTCGACGCCGAACGCGGCCATGTCGATCTCCAGGCCGCGGTCGGTCGTCCCGCGCGTGATGGTGACGCCCAGCGGCGCGGCCTCCACGCCGGGGCGCTGCCGCCAGCCGGTGACCGTGGTCTCGTCCACGAGGCTGCGGTTGAACTGGTCGGATCTGGCGCCGGTCGCGAACGCGACGTGGGTCGCGGGGAGCGCGCGCAGGGCGGAGACGGTGTCGTTCCCGAGGCCGGTGGTGAAGCCCGACACGATCCCGACGAGCGCGGCGACCAGCATCACCACCAGGCCCATCAGCAGGAAGCGGCCACGTGCCGCGCGGATCTCGCGCAGGGCGAGGAACAACGGAACCTCCAAAGTTAGAGACGCTGTGTCGCTAACTTAGCGGATGGCGACAGGGTGTCCGCAAACCGGGGACTACGATGAGGACGTGCCGAAGATCTCCGCCGCCACGGTCGCCGACCACCGGGAACAGCAGCGCCGGGCGCTCGTCCAGGCGGCCCGGGAACTGCTGGGGGAGGGCGGCGACGCCGACCGGGTGACCTTCGGTGCGGTCGCCGAGCGCGCCGGGCTGGCCCGCAACAGCGTCTACCGCTACTTCCCCGACAGCGCCGCCCTGTTCGCCGCCGTCGTCGCCGACGCGACCCCACGCTGGACCGCCCACATCACGGCGCGGATGGCCGCCGCGGAGACCCCCGTCGACAGGATCGCGGCCCACGCGCTCGCCCAGCTGGAACTCGTCCGCGACGGCGAGCACCGCATCGCCCGCGCCCTGGCCGCCGGCCGCGACCGCGCCGCCCTCCGCAAGGACGCCGCCCAAGCCCACCAGGGAATCCTCGAACCCCTCGTCCTGGCCCTCACCGAACTGGGCGACAACGACCCAGCCCAAACCGCCGCCCTCCTCCAGGGCCTGGTCAACGCCGCCACCCTTGCCCTGGAGGACGGCGCCGACTTCGCCACCCTGAGCACCAGAACCCAATCCCTGATCAAAGCCTCCCTAACCGCCATCACCCCCGGCCGCCAGTAGGCGGGTCCGGGGGCGGCGGCATGGCTGCGGGGGTGGGTTAGATGTGGACCTCGGTGTGTTGGGGGAGGTCGGTGGAGGAGGGGCCGATCCAGATGGAGCGGTCGCCGGTGCCCAGCGTCCAGGCGTGGCGGGTGGTGTTCCAGTAGCTCAGCTGGCGGTCGTCCACGTCGATGCGGATCCGGCGTGACTCACCGGGGCGCAGGCCGACCTTCTCGTAGCCGCCGAGCGAACGGACTGCCTGGGGCGCGGAGACAGCGGCGGCGGGACCGACATAGAGCTGGGTGACGGCCTCACCGGCTCGGTGCCCGGTGTTGGTCACGGTGACGGTCGCCTGCAGGCCGCCCCGAACGCGCCGCACCTTCAGGTCCCGGTAGGAGAAGGTCGTGTACGACAGGCCGTATCCGAAGGGGAACAGCGGCTTGACGTTCTGCTTGTCGTACCAGCGGTAGCCGACGTAGATGCCCTCGCTGTAGTGCTCCTGCAGGTTCACGCCGGGGAAGCGGCGGGGATCTCCGGCGACCGGGGTCCGGGCCTCGGTGGCGGGGAAGGTCTGGCTCAGCTTCCCCGAGGGGTTCGCGTCGCCGAACAGCAGCCGCGTGGTCGCCTCGGCGCCCCTCTCGCCCGGGTAGTACATGTTCAGGACGGCGGCGGTGCGGTTCAGCCAGGGCATCGTGATGGACGAGCCCGTGTTGAGCACCACCACGGTGCGCGGGTTGGCCGCGGCCACCGCCGAGATCAGGGCGTTCTGGGACCCGGGCAGCGCCAGCGAGGACCGGTCGACGCCCTCGGTGCCCTCGTCGTGGGCGAAGACGACGGCCGTCCTGGCGCGCTTGGCGGCCCGCACCGCGGCGGCGATGTCGTCACGGACGAGCTTTGGGGTGGACCAGGCGAGCCGGACCCGCTGGGCCGCGTCCGCCGGTGCGGCGGCCTTGACGGTCAGGGTGTGCTTTCCGGCGGTCAGGCGGGTGGTGGCCGGCCAGTTGGTCAGTCCGTCGGTGGTCGGGATGACGCTCGCGCCGAAGAATCCGTCGGCGGTGACCAGCTCGGTGCCGTCGAGGGTGAGGGAGCCGGTGCCGCCGGAGATCTGCAGGCCGAGCCGGTAGTCGCCGGTCTCGGGGACGGTGAGGGTGCCGGTGTAGTCGAAGGTCTTCCCGGCGGACACCGTGGTGTCGACGGGGGTGGCGGGGCTGAGCGCCGAGGCCGGGACGGTGACGCCGTCGATGTTGGTGCCGACCGAGTAGCCGACCTTGGCACCGGCTCCGGCCCTGGCCCTGATGGCCTTGAGAGGCGCGGTCGCCGAGTCCGGGATCACGTGGGAGCTGCCGCCGCCGGTGATCAGCGGGACCCGGGCGGTCGGGCCGATCACCGCGATGTCGCGGCCCGCCTGACCGGTGAGGGGGAGCGCGCCGTGCTCGTTGCGCAGCAGCACGGCGCCGGACTCGGCGACCCGCTGGGCTGCGTCGGCACCGCCTGCGGCGTCCCTGGTCGGCCGGTGCCGCCGTCCGTCGAGCAGGCCGAAGCGCTGCATCTGGCCGAGGATCCTGGCCACCGAGTGATCGAGCGTGGCCATCGGGATCCGGCCGCTCGTCAGCGCGTCGCGCAGCGGCTTCTTGAAGTACGCCGGGAAGGTCGGGCCGAAGGAGTCACCGGGCATCTCCTGGTCCAGGCCCTTGGTGATCGCATTGGGGCCGTGGTTGGCGCCCCAGTCAGACATGACCCAGCCGCGGAAGCCCCAGCGCTCCCGCAGGACGGTGTTCAGCAACCGGTCGTTCTGGCAGGCGTAGGCGCCGTTGAGCCGGTTGTAGGAGCACATGACCGCGCCGGCGCCCGCATCGATGGCCGCGTGGAAGCCCTGCAGCTCGATCTCCTGGAGCGTCTGCTCGTCGACGTTGACGTTCACGCCCGGGCTGAAGATGCCGCGGTCGGTCTCCTGGTTGTTCGCCGCGAAGTGCTTGACGGTCGCGATGAGCCCCTGGGACTGGATCCCGCGCACCTCGGCGGCGACCATGCGGGAGGAGAGCAGCGGGTCTTCGCTGAACGTCTCGAAGTTGCGGCCCGCCTGGGGAACCCGGATGGTGTTGACCATGGGGCCCAGCAGGACGTCCTGGCCGAGCGCGCGCCCGTCCCGGCCGATGACCTGGCCGAACCTGCGGGCCAGCCGGTCGTCGAAGGACGAGGCCAGCGCCACCGGGGCGGGCATCGCGGTGGCGTGCTCGGCCACCCGGACCCCGGCCGGGCCGTCGGTCAGCCGCAGCTCGGGGATGCCCAGGCGGGGAACGCCCGGGATGTATCCGGCCTCGCCCCGGTCGTGCGGGTCGCTGGTGCCGCTCACGAAGCCCAGCTTCTCGTCCAGCGTCATCCTGCCGACGAGCGTCCGTACCCGGCCGGACGGGCCCGGTGGACTTTCGGCGACCGCCGTGCCTGAGGTGACCAGCGCGACCGTGGCGGCGAGCGCGCCGACGCGCAGGAATCTGTCAGGGAAACGCATGACAAGGACCTTTCGGAGGATGGGCGGAGATCAGTTCGCGTCCCAGAAGTCACACTGGTGCTGGGCTCGGTACGCGGCGAGGGAGATGGGCGTGCTCCGTCCGCCCGGACGCAGCGACAGCATCGCGCCGGACGGCAGGCCCGGCCATCGGGCCAGGTGGTGCCGCGACGCGTTGGGAGTGGTCCGGCGGACGAACGATCCCCAGTAGTGGCTCATGTCGTCGGCCAGCGTGCGCTGGGCGGCGGTGAAGTACGGGGTGATCGGGGTGCCGTTGTCGAAGCTCGGGAAGAGATACGGCAGCTCGCCCGCGTGCGGCGCGCCCCACTCGTACCCGGGCGGCGTGCCCGGGGTGAGACCGGGGAAGTGCCGGTCGTCGAACTGGTACATGTGGGCGCGGGTGGCGGCGGAGAGCCGCCGTGCCAGCTTGAGGGTCGGGCAGCCTCCGATGTCGGCGATCAGCCCCGAGTCCGTGAGGATCGCGGCGATCGCGTACGTGGGGGCGTAGGGGCCGCTGTAGTCGCTCAGCGGATAGCGCTTGAAGACCTCGGGGGCGCGTGCCCCGAACGTGTCGGTGACGAACTCCCGGTAGGAAGCCGGGGTGCGGTCCCAGTCGAGCGCGAAGGTCCGGCCCTCGTCATGGTTGACGCCGAAGATCATCGGTACCCGCTGGATGCGGCCGGCGGCGACGGCGTCGGCGGGGGCGGTCGGCAGCGGGCCCCCGCCGCTCACGAGACCGAAGTTCGTCTCCGCGCTCGCGTCCAGCAGTTCGGCTGCGGGCTTGGCCCGCAGGCAGGCGACCATGGTCGCCGGGTCAGCGCAGCCGACCGACCGGGCGAAGGCGGCACCGGCGGGCTCGGCCTGGGCCCGCGGGGTCGACGCGCAACTGCCGCTCTGCATGATCGCGGCGCGGAACAGCCCGGCCGAGCCGGGAGCGGCCAGATGCGCGCACACCGAGACGGCCCCGGCCGACTCGCCGCCGACGGTCACCGCGCGCGGGTCACCGCCGAACGCGGCCGCGTTGGCCCCTGTCCATCGCAACGCGGCCTGCTGGTCGAGCAGTGAGTAGTCGCCACCGAGCCCGCCCCTGCCGGAACCGCCGCCGGAACCGCCGCCGGGCCCGGCGAGGGCTAGCAGGCCGAAGGCGTTGAGCCGGTAGTTGGCGGTGACCACGACCACGTGGTTGTCGGCGGCCAGCTTGGCCCCGTCGTACTGCTGGGCTCCGCCGTTCTGCAGGCCACCGCCGTAGATGAAGAACAGCACCGGCAACCGGCCGCGCGCCCCGGCGGGCCGGAAGACATTGGCGTACAGACAGTCCTCGGCGTCCGACCGCGGACCGTTGCCGCTCGCGAGTTGTGCGCAGGCCGGGCCGTAGGACGTGGCCTGCCGGACGCCGTTCCACCGGCGCGCCGGGGCGGGCGCGGCGAAACGGCGGTCTCCCACCGGGGGCGCGGCGAACGGGACGCCGAGGAACTTGTCGACCCCGTCGACGGTGGAGCCTCGCACCACGCCGTGGTCGGTTCGGACGGTCGCGGCCGGGCTGGCGGCCTCGGCCTGTGCCGCGTGGACCACCGACGCCGGCAACGCCAGCGCGACGGCGGCAGCGAGCAGACGGTACCTGACCATGCGCATGCACCTCCTGGGCCGTCCTCGGTACCCCCGCCGGGACGCCGCCTTCTGTAAGCGAACGACAAAATCGGCCAATCGCTTGACCGGATTTCTCCGGTGACGGGACCGAAGCGAATCTGCCTGCGGAGCCTAAAATTCGCTAGTAGGCACGTCAATGAGAATAATGACGGCCTATTTATGAGCACTCTTTGACAAAAGTGACTTACGCAGGATCTGGACATAATGCGGTGGGCCGGGATAGATTCCGCCCGTGCCCGGCCCCACCGCTTCGCGACTGATCCTGGACGAACTCCGCGGCGAGGTACGGCTCACCCGTGCCGAGCTGATCGAGCGGACCGGCCTGTCCCGGTCGTCGGTGTCCGGCGCTGTTGGAGAGTTGCTGTCGGCCGGACTGGTGGCCGAGCACACCATCCAGCCCGCGCCCGACGGCCGCCGTCCCGGCCGTCCGGTGGCAGGGCTGTCGCTCACGCGAGCGGCGGGCCTGGTCGCCGCCGTGGAGTTCGGGCGCGACCACATGTCGGTCGCCGTCGCCGACATGGCGCTGCGAGTGCTGACCGAGCGCACCGTGTCCATCGACGCGGCTGGCGGCAAGGACGTGGCTGGCGGCCGGGACGGGACGGACGGCAGGGACGCAGCAGGTGGCCGGGACGCGGTGTTGCGGGCCGCCGAGGCGCAGATCCTGTCCGCGCTCACCGAGGTGCCCGAACCCCAGGCCCTGCTCGCCGTCGGGATGGGCCTGCCGGCGCCGATCCTGGCCGCGGACGGAAGCGTGGTGAGCGGCCCGGTCCTGCACGGCTGGGCGGGCAGCCGTCCGGCCGCCGAACTCGGCGACCGGCTCGGGCTGCCGGTCGCCATCGACAACGACGCGAACCTCGGCGCCCTGGCCGAGGCCCGGCTCGGCGCGGGCCGCGGTGCGCGGGACATGCTCTATCTCACGATCTCCTCCGGCGTCGGCGCCGGGCTCGTCCTCGACGGGCGCGTGCACCGCGGCAGGCACGGCGTCGCCGGAGAGATCGGCCACGTCCCGGTCGCGGGGGCCGCCGGAACCGGCCGGGCGTGCCGGTGCGGCGGGCTCCGCTGCCTGGAGACGCTGGCCTCGACCACCGCCATCCTGGAGGCGCTCGAGCCGTCCTTCGGACCCCTCACCGTGGCCCGGCTGGTGACCCTGGCGAGTTCGGAGTCGATCGTCCGCCGGGTCCTCACCGACGCCGGGCGGGCCATCGGCACCGTGGTCGGCGACCTCGCCAACACCCTCGACCCGGCCGTGATCGTCCTCGGCGGCCCGCTGACCGAAGCCGCCCGGCCGCTGCTGACCGGACTGCGGGAATCCCTGGACCGCCGTACTCAGCCGGGAGTCGGCGACGCCGTCCGCCTGGTCCCCGCCGCCTTGGGGGAGCGCGCCGGTGTCCTGGGCGCGCTCATCATCGCCGCCGAGACCGCCGCGGTCCTGGAATCCGGTGGAGAGGGAAACGCATGACGTCACATGACGAGCGAGTGCTGAGCCTCATCCCGTACGGCGACGCGACGACCATGAGCGACCTCGTGCGGGCCAGCGGGCTGAGCCGGCCCACGGTGGCCGGTGTCCTCGGACGGCTGCGCGCGGCCGGGTCGGTGGAGGAGGCGGTGGTGGCCACCGGGAGCCTCGGGCGTCCGGCGAAACGATGGCGGCGGCTACCGCAGCACGGGACGTTCGGGGTGATCGCGCTCTCCCGCGACGCCGTGCGGGTACGCGTCGTCGACGGCGATGACCGGAACGTCGCCGAACGGGAGCAGCCGCTCGACGTCAGCCTCGACGCGCAGGGGGCGCTGGCGCACGGCCACCGGTTCCTGCGCGACTGCCTGACCGAGCTGGGCGCTCCCGCCGACGGCCTGTCCAGGGTCGTCCTCGGCCTGCCCTGCCCTGTCGGCGGCCCGGAGGAGCATCCGCAGGTCCGCGGCATCCTCCCGGACTGGGTCGGGATCCGCCCGGCCGAGCGACTGCGCAGCCTGCTGCCCGGCACCGCGATCGTCGTGGAGAACGACGCCAACCTCGGCGCGCTCGGGGAACTCGCGCAGGGCGCCGGCCAGGGCGGGACGGACCTGGTCTACATCAAGCTGGCCCCGGGAGTCGGTGCGGCACTGATCCTCGGCCACCGGCTCTACCGCGGCGCCGCCGGGCTGGCAGGGGAGATCGGCCACGTCCAGATCAATCCCATGGGCCAGCCCTGCGCCTGCGGGGCGCGCGGATGCCTGGCGATCGAGCTCAACATCGCGGCCCGGCACGGAACCGAGTGGCGGCACAGCCTGCCGACGCCCGCCGAGCTGTTCCCGGCGGGCGAGACCAGCGACCCGGCCGCCGACCGCGTCCTCCACCGCATCGGCGCCCTGCTCGGGGAGCAACTCGGTGCGCTGGCCAACGTGCTCGACCCCGAACGTGTCATCGTCAGCACCGACACGATGCCGCCCCCTGCCGTCCTGCTGGACGGGATACGGGACGGTATCCACCGCACGGCACTGCCGGTCGTGAGCGATCTTCCGGTGGTCCCGTCACCGCTGGGCATCAGAGCCGAACTGATCGGCGGCATCGCCCTCGCCCGCTCAGGCGACGGGTAGTGCTGTATGCCCATGCCCGATTCCGCCCGTTCCGCGACCGTCAGGTTCCTCCGATGAATCTGGTGACGACGGCCGCGTACTCCTGCGGATGCGTCACCTGGGGGATGTGTCCCGCCCCTTCGAAGACCTGCCGCTGCGCCTGCGGCATGGCGGTGGCCACCCGGTCGAGCACGCCGGTGAACCACGGCGGGCTCTGCGTGCCGGAGCTGAGCAGCACGGGCGCCGTGCAGGCGGCGAGGCCGTCGAGGTCCACGACGGCCCAGTCCGGGTCGAGCTGTTCGTCCAGCCAGGTCTGGGCGTTGGCGACGAAGACCTCGCGCATGGGGGCGGGCAGCCGGTCCCACATGCCGGGTCCCAGGGCGATCTCTTCCACGAACAGCCGTGCGCCCGCTTCGTCCTCGCCCTTGCGGAGGCGGTCCATCACGGCGTCGATGGAGGTCATCGTCGGCTGAAGCCCTGCCATGAACGCCGGGTCGTCGGCCATCAAGCCCATGAGCGGAGGTTCGTGGACCACGATGCTGCGGAACAGCTCCGGCCGCCGCGCCGCCAGCCCCAAGGTGATCGACGCGCCGAAGGAGTTCCCGGCCACGTGCGCCGGGGCGATCCCGAGTTCGTCGATCAGCGCCGCCAGGTCGTCCTCGTCCTGGCGCCGGGTCCCCTGACCCGGTACCATCTCGCTCCCGCCGTGACCACGGCGGTCGTAGGCGAACACCTGGAAGGACCCGCGCAGATCGGCTTCGATCGCGAGCCGCCAGTTCGCGCGGTCGTTCCACGAGCCGTGCACGAGGACGAGCGGATCCCCGTCCCCGGCGGACTCGTAGGCGAGCCGCACACCGTTGGCGTTCACCTGGGACACGTCACGACTCCTTCGGTCCGGCCGGCGCGGGCCCTGCTGATCGCCCGCCGCAGTACTCCTACCAGCCGGTGCCGAGGCACGACACGAGCCACGCTGAAGCACGTCGCTCGTCCTAAAGGTGCTCGTCAGCGGGGTTGTCTGGCTTCGTCTTCGAGACGTCGGCGCGAGCCTGGAGACGAGGGCGGCCGTGACCCGGTTCGGGCCACGGCCGGTGACGTTCAACGGCTGGACCGCCGTAGAGGACCCTCCGCCTGAGGTGGTCAGGGGTGGGAGAGGAGCGGTTCGGCGTCTTCGGGGGTTCGCTCGGTCTCGGCGTCCTCGGGGACGGCCTGCTGCTGGGGACGCGGCGTGTTCATCAGGACGGCGATGATCAGCGCACCGGTCACGAGGATCCCCGCCGCCCAGGTGCCGGCCGTCACGAAGCCGTCCAGCATCGCCTGCCTGGCGAGGAGCGGGCTCCTGCCCTGCGAGGCGTGCGAGGCCAGGTAGTCCGCCGTCGCGCTGGTGGCGATGGTGTTGAGGAGCGCGGTTCCGATCGAGCTGCTGATCTGCTGCGAGGTGTTGACGCTGGCCGAGGCGACGCCCGCGTCGCGCGGGTCGATGCCGCGCGTGGCGTAGTTGAAGGCCACCGGCATGACCAGGCCCGCCCCGAGGCCGAGCAGGAGCCCCGAGACCAGCACGCCCTGGACGTAGGCGGTGCCGGTCTCCATGGTGCGCAGCCACAGCATGCCGGACGCGATGAGCAGCAGGCCCGGAATGATCAGCGTCCGTGGCGGGAGCTTGGGCAGCAGCCGGGTGGTGAGCGCACTGGCCGACACGAGCACCGCCACGGTCATCGGGAGGAACGCCACGCCCGTCCTGATCGGTGAGTATCCCTTGACGGCCTGCAGGTAGTAGGTCATGAAGAGGAACGCCCCGAACATTCCGATCGTGGCCAGTCCGACGCTCAGGTAGGCGCCGCCACGGGTGCGGTCGGCGATCAGGCGTGGCGGCAGCATGGGCTGCGACACCCGCTTCTCGACCATCGCGAACGCGGCGAGCAGCACCGCGCCCCCGACCAGCAGACCGACGACCTTCGCCGAGCCCCAGCCGTCGGACTCCGCCCGGCCCGTGCCGTACACGACCGCGACCAGCCCGCTGGTCACCAGCAGCACGCCGGGGACGTCCAGCCGGGCCTTCCCCTCACTCCGCGACTCGGTCAGCATCGCGTACCCGCCGATCACCGCGATCAGCGCGATCGGAACGCTGACGTACAGGCACCAGCGCCAGTCCAGGTAGTCGGTCAGCGCCCCGCCCGCGAGCAGCCCGATCGCGCCGCCCACGGCGGTGATCGCGCCCCAGATCCCGAACGCCTTGGCGCGCTCCTTGGGCTGGGTGAACGTCACCGTCAGCAATGACAGCGCGGACGGCCCGAGCAGCGCGGCGAATCCACCCTGCAAGGCACGCGCGCTCAGCAGCAGCTCGAAGGTGCTTGCCGCGCCGCCGAGGGCCGACGCGCCGGCGAAGCCGAGCAGTCCGATCAGGAAGGTCCGTTTGCGGCCGGTGTAGTCGGCGATCCGTCCGCCGAGCAGCAGGAGGCTGCCGAACGCCAGCGTGTAGGCGGTGATGATCCACTGCCGGTCGCCGTCGGAGATCCCCAGATCGCGCTGGAGCGACGGCAGCGCGATGTTCACGACCGTCCCGTCCAGGACGATCATGAGCTGGGCCAGCCCTATGAAGAACAGCGCGGCCCAGCGGCGCGAAGTGGCCGCCGGGGCCTGCGCCTTCGTGGTTGCCATGACTTCGTCCTCACTTGTGGTGGTGCGCGCCGCACGGACCGTTCGCGCGGCGTCCTGACGGCCACAAGACGACGGCGGCCCGACTCCTGTGACGGCGCGGTCGTATGACGTGGGTCACTGCACGCGGGTGTTACAAAGCGGTGGGAAGCGGCGTCTAGTGCGCGTGGCAGGACCAAGGACGAACGTGCAGGAGCCAGGCATGAGCCAGCGCAGCGAACGAACGACGGCCGCGGCCGGACGGCTCGATCGCGCCAAGAGCGTGGACACGGCCACCAAGGTGTTCGTCGAGCATCGCAATCTGCTTTTCACCGTCGCCTACGAGATGCTCGGGTCGGCCGCCGACGCCGAGGACGTCCTGCAGGAGACCTGGCTGCGCTGGGTGGACGTCGACCTGGCCACCGTCCGGGAGC
Organism: Actinomadura oligospora ATCC 43269; assembly: GCF_000518265.1. Lineage (GTDB taxonomy): Bacteria > Actinomycetota > Actinomycetes > Streptosporangiales > Streptosporangiaceae > Spirillospora > Spirillospora oligospora. The sequence continues at coordinate 511,449 of NZ_JADG01000003.1, forward strand.
AGCGCGCCTACCTGGTGCGGATCGTCACCCGGCAGGCCCTGGACCGGCTGCGTGCGCTGGGTCGGCGCCGCGAGTCCTACGTCGGGCCGTGGCTGCCCGAACCGCTGCTGACCACCCCTGACGTGGCCGAGGACGTCGAACTGGCCGACAGCGTGTCGATGGCGATGCTGCTGGTCCTGGAGACGCTCGCGCCGATCGAGCGGGCGGTGTTCGTGCTGCGCGAGGTGTTCGACCTGGACTACGACGAGATCGCCGAAGCCGTCGACAGGACCCCGTCGGCCGTCCGGCAGCTCGCGTACCGGGCACGGTCACACGTCGCCGCGCGCCGCCCCCGCGGCGTCGTCTCCCAGGCCGAGACCCGGGCCGCGCTCGGGGCCTTCCTCCTCGCGGTCCAGACCGGCGACCTGCAGCGCCTCCTCGACATCCTGGCGCCGGACGTCGTCGCTCTCAGCGACGGCGGCGGAATCAAGCACGCCCTGCCTCGTCCCATCGTGGGGGCCGACAAGGTGGCCCGCCTGATGTCGGTCGGCTGGTGGAAGCACGACGTCGAGCGGACGGTCGAGCTGGTCCAGATCAACGGCGGCCCGGGGCTGCTCGTCCGGGTCGGCGGGGAGATCGACGGCGTGGTCGCCGTCCGCGTCGAGAACGGCCACATCACCGGCGCGTACCACGTCCGCAACCCCGAGAAGCTCTCGCACATGGACCGAGAGACCACCGTGAGCCGCTGAACCCGTGAACCTCCCTGGGCCTCCGTCCTCGGGATGAGTGAGGACGAGGCGGCGTCCGCACCGGAGCGCGCGTCGGATGTCACAGCGGTGGCCTAGGGTGCACCGGCATGGATGATCATTTTCCCCCGGAGGAAGACCTCCTGGTCCTGCCGGAATCGCTGCGGCGCAACCTGACTCCGCGGCGTGGTGGTGCGCTGCCTTTGGCGACCAGTCTCACCGACAGGGCGGTGGGCGAGATCGCCCCAGGTGACATGGTCGACGCCGGTGCCGCCGACGTCCTCGCGGGGTTGCTTCAGGAGCACCGCGAGCACCTTGAGAAGGTGCTGTCGGCGGGCAAAAGCGATGCGGCGATGGTCGGTCACGCGCGCGCCTACCTCGACGGAGCGGACGACCCGGCCGGGGCGGCGGCGATCCTGCACCTCGCCGAAGGGGTGCACAAAGGGCCCGAGACTCCCCGAATCTTCACCGATGGCTGGGTCGTGGAACGTGGGCCGGCCTTCGCCGCCTGCGCCCTCGCGGAGCTGGCCGGAGTCTCCGGGGCGCCGGGCGCGCTGCGTCCCATCGACACGCTCCGGCAGGTCGACCCCGTGTCCCTCCGACGCGTCCGGGGGCTGCTGGCTTTCGCGGGCGAGGAGGAGTACGAGCAGGCGGTGGAAGGACTGTCGGCCCATCGTCGGACGCGGGCGCAGCGGATGGTTGCCTCGTACCTGGTCCCGACCCGGCACGAGTGGGTCGATGAGTGCTGTGCCGAACCGCCCGCAGACGAATGGGGGAGTCCCCGCGCCTACAGGGACCTGCTGTGGGCCTCGATCGGCACTCCGCGGCATCTGGACCTGCTCGGCGACTGGCGCTTGGAGGACTCCGACTTCGGACCGTTCTCGTTCGGCCTGCGCGCGACGATGGCCGACGGCGTCGGCCCGGCCATCGCGCCCGTCCTCGTCAGCGCATGGGACCGGATCAAGGTCTACAAGCTGTGGCTGGAGGGGCTGGTCGAACTGATCTCGCTGCTGCCCAGTGACGAGGCCTTCGAGCTGCTCCTGGAGCGGTACGACCGCGAGCATGCCGGCAAACACTTCCGCGCGGCGATGGAACGCTTCCCGCGTCGTGCCGTCCGGGTGCTGTCCAAGGTCGCCGCAAGCGACTCGAACCAGGCCCTCCTCGCCGCCGGACTGCTGCACCTGCACCTCCAGGCCCACCCCGAACTGGCGGGACCATCCACCCCGGCCCGCGTTCCGGACGCGCCTGCCGCAGAGATACCGGCCGTGTTGACCGGGCCGGGCAGAGCCGCACGGCTTCCCGACTACGCCGACCCTGACGCCCTGCCGCAGGTGCTGGTCCGGGGCGGTGGTCGCGCCCTGCCCGCCGCCGCGACCAAGCGGCTCGTCGCGCTGGCGAAGAAGCCGGACGAGCGGCTGGAGGCCGTCCGGGACGCCTGTGACCGACGGTCGCTGGCCGACTTCGGCTGGGCGCTGTTCCTGCACGGCGACGCGTGGGCCCTGCCCGCCCTCGGATGGCTCGGCGACGATCGGACGGCTCGCGACCTGGCCGCCCTGCTCCCCGGCTGGGCGGACCGGGGCACCCGCGCCCGCGCGGTGAAGGGGATCGACGCGATCGCGAGGATCGGCACGCCGGGGGCGCATGTACTGCTGACCGAACTCGCCGAGACGAGCCCGCACGACCCCGTCAGGAAGGCGGCCCTGCAGGGAGCGCGGAAACTCGCCCCCTGAGCCGTCCGACCGGTGTCTCAGACGCGGACCAGCGGGGTGTCGACCAGGTGTTCGGCCAGGAACCACGCCTGACGCTCCCCGGCCCTGATCACCTGGGAGACCAGGAGGTCGTTGGTGCCGTCGTCCCCGTTGGCGGCGGCCCGGGCCGCCGCGTCGTGAGCGTCGGCGAGGATGGTCTCGTGCGCCTGGAGGAGCCGCGACAGCATGGCCGGGACCTCCTCCACGCCGTTCGGGGGACGCTGGATCGAGGTGATCTCGGCGGCGTGCCGGACGTCTCCGACGGCGACGCCGCCCAGGGACTGGACGCGCTCGGCGAGCGCGTCGACGATCTCCAACTGCTCGCCCGCGTGCCGGTCCAGCACCAGGTGCAGCTGGTAGAAGGTCGCGCCGCGCATCAGCCAGTGGTGCTTCTTGTAGAGGCCGTGGAGGATCTGGGTGTCCGCGAGGACCTTGTTCAGGCGCTGGCAGGAGTACATCCGCGCCTCGAAGGACAGCGCGACCGGGAACTGCTTGACGGTTCCGAACTCCTGGATCACCTCTCCCTTCTGGTGAAGCCAGGGCTGACTGCCGTGCCGGGCCGGGGTGTCGCTGGTCATGATCCGCCTCCTGCGGTGCCGTGCTGTGCGTACCCCGGCGACGCTAGGCGTCCGGACCGGAGGGGAGTTGACGGGCCGTGCACGCGGTGGTGACCGTGGGCGCACTGTGAACGTCGCGTCATCGTCCTGACAGGACGGAGTGCAGCGCGGAGGCCGTGGCGTCGTCCTTGCGGGGAAGGTGCAGGTCACGGCGTGCGTGAGAAGCGGGCATCGGGTTCAGGCCGCGGCGGGCCGTACCGGACGACGGGGTCCTCCGGGCCGCGTCCTGAACGCCACGCCACTCGCGCGGCGTCATTCCGTAGGCGGCCCGGAACACCCGGCTGAAATGCGCGGCGCTGGCGAAGCCCCACCGGTGCGCCACGGCGGCGATCGTGGCGTTCCCGTGGAGCGCCAGGTCGCGGCGGCACTCCTCGAGGCGGCGCCGCTGGATCCAGCGGCTGACCGTGACGTCCTCGATCTCGAACAGCTTGTGCAGGTAGCGCAGCGAGATGTGATGGGTCTCGGCGATGGCCTGCGGGGTCAGGTCGGGGTCGGCGAGGTGCCGGTCGATGAACGCCTGGATCCGCAGCAGCAGGGCGCGGTTGCCGCCGGGGGACTCCTCCGCCACCCGGCCGAGGATCTCGTCGGTCAGCGTCCCGAGCAGGTCCACGATGTTGCGGGCCATCAGCTCGCCGGCGCGTGGCGAGAGGCCTCCGGCGCCGTCGACGATCCCGGCCACGAAGGGGGACAGCAGGGCGCCGAGGGAGCCCTCGGAGGCGAGCCTGCGGGCGGTGATGTGGGACACGTCGGATTCGCTGAGGCCCAGCACGGCCTTCGGCAGGACGAGGGACTTGGTCCGGAAGGGCTGGGGGAACGTCAGCCGGATGGGGCGCGCCAGGTCATAGACGAAGACGTCCCCGGGGCCCAGGACCGCCTCGCGGCCGTCCTGCTCGAGCCGGGCGACCCCCGCGTCCAGCATCTTGACGACGACGTAGTCGTCCTGGCCGTCCTGCGCGGCGAGGCGGCGCGTGCGCAGGGCGTCCTGGCAGTCGCCCGCCAGGGTGACGGCCCGGAGCCTGCCGATCGGCGCCGTGCGGATCGTCCCGGCGTACACCTCGTCGGGGACGGTGATGTTCACCGCGCCGAACGTCCGGGCCAGGGCTTCACGCCAGTACAACCGCCGGCGCGGCACGGGAAGAGAGTCGGGGATGTCGAAGCCTTCGTGGCCGCTTTCCGCCTGGACATCCGATGCCATGGTTCTCCGCCCTTCGGTTTCGTGTACAGCGACACGCTGCCATCGGGCGTCGGCTCGGCACATCACGTGAACCCGCTAGATCACGCGCCCGGAACGGGCCCGTACCTCATCTGCCCGTGCCTTATCTGCCCGCGCCCCGGGCGGCCCCGGCGGTGACATGACGCTGGGCGATGACGAGCAGCAGGGCGGCCGGGACGGACGCCATGACCGTGGTCGCCATGACGGCGTTCCAGTGGTCGGTGTTCGCGCCGAGGTACTCGTAGACGCCCAGGGTGATCGGCCGGACGGCCGGCGTGGTGGTCAGCGTGAGGGCGAAGAGCAGGTCGCTCCAGGCGAAGAGGAACGTGAAGACCGCGGCGGTGATCAACGCGTTGCGGCTGAGCGGGAGCACCACGGAGCGGAAGACCCGCAGCGCCCCGGCGCCGTCCACGCGGGCGGCCTCGATGATCTCCGGCGGGATGGTCCGCATGAAGGCGTGCAGGATGATGATCGCGAAGGGGATCCCGGCGGTGGAGTCGGCGAGGATCAGGCCGAGGTGGGAGTTCAGGAGTCCGAGATCGGCGTAGGCGCCGTAGACCGCGTCGGCCACGACGATGCCCGGCACCATCTGCGTGACCAGGATCCCGAGGAGCACCAGGTCGGTGCCGCGCAGGGAGAACAGGGCCAGCGCGTACGCGGCGGGCGCGGCGAGCCCGAGGCTGAGCGCCATGCTGCCGAGGGCCACGACGAGGCTGGTGACGAGGTTGCCCGCCTGGTCGCGCAGGGCGAGGGCGTAGCCGCTGAAGTCCGGCGGGACGGGGAACCAGCCGCCCCCCAGAGCGCTGCCGCCGGGCTGGAGCGAGGCGTTCACCATCCAGTAGACGGGAAACAGCATCACCGCCAGCAGGACGATCCCGACGACGGTGGACAGCCGACCCCGGCGCGGTGGGCGCTTCACGTGAGCGCCTGCCCGGCGGCCCGGGCGCGGCGTCCGGCGCGCAGGTGGACGAGGGCGAACACGAACGAGATGACCATGAGGACGTTGCCCAGCACGGCGCCGCGTCCGAACTCGAACTCCTGGAAGGACAGCTTGTAGGCCTGGGTCGCCAGGGTTTCGGTGGACCCCGCCGGTCCGCCGCCCGTCACCGTGAGGATGACGTCCAGGGCCTTGACCGTGTAGGCCACGCCCAGCACCAGCACGACGCTCACCACGGGCCGCAGCAGCGGCCACGTGATGTGGCGGAAAGCGCTCACCGGTCCCGCGCCGTCCAGCCTCGCCGCCTCGTACAGGTGCGGGGGGATCTCCTGGAGGCCGCCGTACAGGATCGCGGTGTTGAAGGGGATCCCGACCCAGACGTTGACGAGGATCACCGACACCAGGGCCTGCGGGGTGCCGGTCAGCCAGGGGACGCCCGACGAGGAGAGGTGCAGTCCGCGCACCACCGCGTTGACGATTCCCGTGTCGGGGTCGAGCATCCACCTCCACGTCGTGCCGGAGGCGACCAGGGGCAGCAACCAGGGCAGCAGCAGGAGCGACCGCAGGACGCCGCCGAGCGGGAAGCGGCGCTGGAAGAACAGCGCCAGGGCCAGGCCGAGGACGAACTGCCCGAGCAGCGAACCCGCGGTGAACAGGATCGTGTGCGCCAGGGCCTCGGAGAACAGGTCCGAGGTGAGGATCGCCGCGTAGTTCCGCAGGCCCGCGAACGGGGCGACGCCCGAGTAGAGGGTCGTGGTCGTGTACTGCTGGAAGCTCAGCTCGACGTTCTTGACGAGCGGGTACCCGAAGAAGACCAGCAGGTAGGCCGCGGCGGGCAGGACGAACCCCCACCGGGCCAGCCGCTCTCGTGCGCGTGCCCTGACCATGCCCCGGTCCGCCGTGTCGACGACGGCGTCGTCCCCGGCGCCCGTCCAGGGCGTCGGGGACGTCCGGTCAGTCACGGGTGGCGGTCCGCTGCGCCTGCCGTAGGGCCTCTTCGGGAGTCTGCCGCCCCGTCAGCGCGGACTGGATCGCGGTGTAGATCGCGGTCGCCGCCCGGGGCCATCTGACGCCGAGTTCCCGGGTGCGGGCGCGCGCTCCTTCCGCGCCCTTGACGAACACGGCCATCGACGGGTTCTGCTCGGCGTACCGGGCCGCGACCGCGCCGCGGGACGGAACCGTGTGGTGCTGGCCTGCCAGGGTGAGCATGGTCGAGGCGCTGTTCAGGCAGTTGAGGACCTCGGCCGCCTTCGCCTGCCGGGCCTTCGAGGCGTTCTGGGGGACCGTCCAGACCTCACCGCCGAGGGGCGCGACCGGCGTCCGGCCAGCCCGGGGGACCGGGATGGGGGCCACGCCCCAGTCCAGGTTCCGGTCCTTCTCCATCGCGGGGATGCGCCACGGACCGTTGATCATCATGGCCGTCCGTCCGGCGGCGAACTGGTCGTGGACGTCCGCCTGCGTCCAGTTCAGCACCGACGTCGACATCGAGCCGCTCTTCACCAGGTCGACCCACAGCCGCAGGGCCTGCGCGGCCTGCGGCGTGTCCAGCTTCTTCTCGTCGCCGCCGTTGGACCACAGGAAGGGCAGGAACTGCCAGGTTCCCTCGAAGGTGGCGTTCGCGTCGACGGCCATGCCGTACCGGCCGGGACGGGTCAGCCGGGCCGCCGCCGCCTTCAGCTCGTCCCAGGTGTCCGGCACGGCGACACCGGCCTCGGCGAGCATCTTCTTGTTGTAGAAGAGGGCGACCGTGCTGACGTACGGGGCCAGCCCGTACACCTTCCCCTGGTAGGTGCCCGCCGAGAGGATGCCCTCGGCGACGTCGCGGGTGTCGACGCCGTACCGGTCCAGCGGGGTCAGAGCACCGGTCTGCGCGATCTGCTGGAGGTCGGCGTTGTCCAGCATCAGCAGGTCGGGGAGCGTCCGCGACGACGCCCGCCGCAGGACGGCCGGGATGAGCGACGCCGGCGGCACGCTCGTCTGCTCGACCCTGACGCCCGCGGTCCTGCCGCACGCGGTGAGCACCTGGTCCCACTGGTCGTGCTCGGACTTCTCGGTGTAGTAGTCGAGCACGGTGATGGAGGTGATCTTGTCCGTGGGGGACCCGGCACGGGCTCCGCCGCCGCACGCGGTGGCGGCCAGGAGCAGCGCCGTGGCCGCGGCCAGGCAGGGGACGATGCGGCGCGTCGGCCGGCCGGCCGGTGAGATCATGCAGAAGCCCTTACCGAAAGAGTGCGTGTGGCTGCGGCGGTGGTGCCGGGGGGCGGCGGTCTCCGGGGCCGTCAGGGCTCGAACCGGTGCCTTCCGCGCAGGTATCTTATGCGCCCGCAGCAGGCCCGCGACCTGCGGGTACGGCGCGGGCGTCGGCCGCCGTCATCGTCGGTGACCTGCGGCTTCCCGGATCATCGCCGCCACGCCGTCGGGCCGTGAGAGCAGGACGGCGTGGGAGCCGTCCAGCACGTGCTCGATGGCGGCCATGCGCTGCGCCATGAAGCGCTGGGCGGTCGGACTGACGACCCGGTCGGCGGTCGCGATGGCGTACCAGGACGGCTTGGACGCCCATGCCGGAGGCCCCGCCCTGTGGGTCAGCGCGGCGCGGGCGAGGGGACGCTGGGTGACCGACAGCACCTCCCCGGCGCTCGACGGCAGGTCGGCGGCGTACACCTGGGGGAACCGCTCCCCGTGGATGTACAGTTCGCCGTCCGGATCGCCGGGAGCCCCGGCGGGAAGCGCGGTGGTGAAGGTCGAATTGGCCACCGGCATCGGGGCGAAGCGGTTCACGACGTCCAGGACGCACTCACCGGCGTCGAGCCCGAAGGCCGCGACGTAACCCAGGGCCACGACGTTGTCGGCGTCGTGGCCGGCCTGGGTGATGACCGCGCCCCCGTAACCGTGCCCGACCAGCACGACAGGGGCGTTCAGGCCGCGCACGACGTTCCTGATGTAGGCGGCGTCCTCGGACAGGCCACGCAGCGGGTTCGCCGGGGCGCGGACGGTCAGCCCGTCGGCGTGCAGCAGGCCGATGACCGCCGCCCACGAGGAGGCGTCGGCGAACGCGTCGTGCACGAGCAAGATGAGCGGCGGTACGGAGTGGGATCCGTCCATGCGGGCGACCTCCGACCGAGTGGGGATCACACACCCAAACGCGCCCGGCCGCGGCATCGCATCGCGTGAACGTACTAGATCGCGTGAACGCGCCCTCCGGCCCGTCAGTCGGCGGCCGGTCAGCCGCCCGGCCCGTCAGTCGTCCGGCAGGGTCATGACCAGGTTGGCGAGCTGAACCCGCGAGTTGATCGACAACTTGCGGAAGGCGGACGTCAGGTGGGTGTTGACCGTGTGCGGGGAGAGGAAGAGCAGGTCGGCGGCCGACCGGTTGGTGTGGCCCTGGGCGATCAGGCGCGCGATCTTCTTCTCCCCGGCCGTGAGGGCCTCCCACCCCTGCACGGGACGCGGAACCGCCGCCGCCCGGCGACGTCCGGCCCCCGCACCGTCCAGGACGCGCTGCACACGTGCCGCCGGAGCCTGAGCGCCGGACTCGGCGAACGCGTCACGGGCCCGCGTCAGCGCGGCCACCGCCGGGTGCTTCGGTCCCGCTGCCAGCAGGGCCCGTCCCAGATCCGCCTGCGCGGCGGCCCGGATCAGCGGACGAGGGCTCGCGTCGAGGAGCTCCACGGAGCGTTCGAGTGTGGGCAGGTCGTCCTTCACGAGCCCGAGGGCCTGCGCCGCGACGCCCGTGGCGGTCGGCACGGCGGGGTTGCGTCCCGCATGGGCCTCGGCCTGGGCGGCCAGGTCCTCGGCGAGTCCCCGCTCCGCTCCGCGCAGCGCCAGGCGCGTGGCGAAGGCGACCCAGTCGCGCAGGAGCCGCCAGCGCATGAAGGGTCCTTGCCGCTGCACCTCCCGGATCCTGTCGACGGCCAGACCGAGGTCCCCGTCGGCCTCGGCGTGGGCCGCCTCCAGGAAACGCACCGCGGCCGTGTTGCCCGGGTTCGGCTTGGCCGCCAGCCGGTCCCGCGCCGCGTCCAGGTGCTCCCGCGCCGAATCCCGGTCGCCGCGCAGCAGGGCGGTCAGCGAGCGCAGCACGCGGCCGTTCACCTGCTGGACCGACAGCTGGACCTCGTCCTCCAGGCGCTCCATGGTCACCAGGCCGGCGTCGGCGTCATCGAGTCGGCCGAGCCCCAGGTCGTGCTGGCTCTGAGCCCACAGCACCATCGTCTGACGCGTCGTCCCGGCGTCCATCGCGCGCAGGAGCAGCCGTCGCGCGGATACGAAGTCGTCCATGTGGAGGCGCGCGACGACCTCCTCGGGCAGGAACGCGGCGTCGAGGGTGCTGAGCGCGGCGAAGCGGTCCAGCGCGACGGCGCTCTCCCCGGCGTTCTGCGCGATCTCGCCCAGCCCGGACAGGGCCAGGATGTGCGCCTCCCGGTCGCCGGCGGTGGTCGCGGCTCCCAGCGCGGCCTCGCCCGCTTCGCGTGCCGCGACCAGGTCATGGTCCCGGGAGAGGGCCAGGGCGCGCAGGGCGCTCAGCCGCGCCGCGATCTCCGGGGAGGCTCCTCCGGTGGCGAGGGCGGCTTCGGCCCTGCCGCGAAGGTCGGCGGCGAGGTCCAGGTTCCACAGCGTCCCGCCCAGCGCGGCCTGCAGCCGGCTGAAGGCGTCCAGGGGAGGACGCTCGGCCAGCAGCCCGTCGCCCATCGCCAGGGCCTCGCGGTTCCTGCCCGCCCGCGTCAGGGACAGGATCGCCTGCTCGCCCACGGCGAACCGCAGGGGGCGGGCCGAGGGCACGAGCTCCAGGGCACGCGTCATCAGATCGGCCGCGAGGTCGGGCGTGACCGGCAGGACGTCGTCGGCCGCGCGCCGCAGCAACGCCACGGCCTCCTCGTCTCCGGGCAGGGCGCCCCGGAGGACGTGCGGCACCGCGTCGACCGGCTGGTGGCCCGCGTCGATCAGGCTCCGGGCGGCCTCGCGATGCAGGGCCTTCCGGGCCGACGGCGGGATGTCGACGTAGACGGCCTGGCGCAGCAGATCATGACGGAAGGCCAGATGATCGCCATCGTCGTCGAGGAGCCCGGCCCGGACGGCCTCCTCGAGCGCCCCGACCAACGCGGCGGGCGACGGTCCGCAGAGCGCGGCGGCGTCGTGGAAGGCGAACCTGCGTCCGAGAACCGCGCCCATCTGCAGGAAACGCAGTGTTTCGGGCTGCAGGGACCTCAATCGTCCGCGCACGCCCACCACGAGCCCCTGGGGCAGGAGGTCGTCCGAGGCGCCGTCGGGCCGGAGACCCGCCAGCATCTCGACGGCCAGGAACGGGTTCCCGCCCGCTCCGTCGAGCAGGTCCCTGACCCGGTCGTCCACGGCCGTCCCGAGGGTGTCACCCGCGATCTGGGCGATGGCGCCGCTGGTCAGGGGGCCCAAGGAGATCCTGGCCAGCGGCAGGCCGCCGTTCGCGGCCGCGGCGATCTCCTCCGCCGGGCCCAGGGGCTCATGCCGTCCGGCCAGGGTCCACAGCACCGGGGAGGTCCGCAGGCGCGCCGGAAGCTGCTGCAGGGCGAACCGGCTCAGCGGATCGGCCCACTGGACGTCGTCCAGGCCGATCAGCACGGGGGTGTCACCGGCTCGGGTCTCGATCATTTCCGCCAGGCGTTCCACGAGCCAGATCCGCTGGTCATGGTTGCGCGCGAGGTCGGTGAAGGCGTCGCCGGACAGCAGCGGCCGATCGCCCTGCAGAAGGCTGGCCGCCAACGAGGAGAGCGGCACCATGTGGTGCAGCTCCTCCGCCTTGCCGACACCCACCGAGAATCCCGCTGCCGCCGCCCTGGAGACCGCCTCGGTCAGCAGTGTGGTCTTGCCGATGCCCGGCTCGCCCTGAATGAGGGCCATCCCGCCGCCTCCGGTGCGGGCCACCGAGGCGATCAGCGCGTCGAGTTCCCCGAGCTCGGCCTCTCGGCCGCGCAGACCCGGCATCCCGGCCCGGCCGTGGCGCACGGGATGACTCACGTTCTCCGTCCGATGGCTGCGAAGCGACTCTGGAGGAAGTGCTGCGTTCTCGGCATTTCTCCCTGAGCGCACATTTTACTTGTCCGTCCGTGCACTCCCGCCGAGGTCGCCCAGGTCGGGAGGCCCGTCGCGGAGCTCTGCCGCGGGGCTCAGCCGCAGCGGCACCCGGGGGCGTCCGCCCTCGGGCACGTCCAGGCAAGAAGCGATGCGCTCGTGAACAACACGGGTCAGATCGTCCGCCATAGCGTGATGCCATCGCGTCGGGGGAATGGCGTAAACGTCGGCCCTGTGCGCACTACGCACACAAAGCAAAAGGAAGAGACATGCCTTACATCACCGTGGGTCAGGAAAACAGCACGAACATCGACCTTTACTACGAGGACCACGGGGCCGGGCAGCCGGTCGTCCTCATCCACGGCTTCCCGCTCGACGGACACTCCTGGGAGCGCCAGAGCGCCGTCCTCCTGGCCGCCGGCTACCGAGTGATCACCTATGACCGCCGCGGCTTCGGGCAGTCGAGCCAGCCGACGACCGGGTACGACTACGACACCTTCGCGGCCGACCTGAACACCGTGCTGGAGACCCTCGACCTGCGTGACGCCGTCCTGGTCGGCTTCTCGATGGGCACCGGCGAGGTCGCCCGGTATGTGTCCGCCTACGGCACCGCCCGCATCGCCAAGGTCGCCTTCCTGGCCTCGCTCGAGCCCTGCCTGCTCAAGACCGACGACAACCCCGACGGGGTCGCCCCGAAGGAGTTCTTCGACGGCATCGTCGGCGCGGTGAAGGCGGACCGCTACGCCTACTACACCGACTTCTACAAGGACTTCTACAACCTGGACGAGAACCTCGGCACCCGGATCAGCGAGGAAGCGGTCCGCAACAGCTGGAACGTGGCGGCCGGCGGCGGCTTCTTCGCGGCGTCCGCGGCGCCGTCCACCTGGTACACCGACTTCCGGAACGACATCCCGGCCGTCGACGTGCCCGCGTTGATCCTGCACGGCACCGCCGACCGCATCCTGCCCATCGACGGCACCGGCCGTCCCTTCCACCGGGCCCTGCCGTCCGCTGACTACGTGGAGATCCAGGGCGCCCCGCACGGGCTGCTGTGGACCCACGCGGACGAGGTCAACGACGCCCTCCTCACCTTCCTGAGGAAGTGACCCGGGCGGAAGGCCCGTCGGGGGGCGGGCCTTCCGAACGCACGACCGCCCGTCGCCAGGCCGACGGGTGCGGCCAGGCCGCCGGTTGACCGGTCCCGGACGGGGCGAGCACGGGGGCGAACGCCTCCTCCGGGAGGCGTTCCAGCTCGACCACCGGACTAACGGGGGACCCGGTAGGTGAGGTGAAGGGCGCGTCGCCCCTGGACGACGGCCGGATCCTCGAGCAGCAGGTGCCCGCCCCCGATCTTCGAGAAGTACGGGACGCCCTCGCCGAACAGCACCGGCACGAGGCTGACGCACACCGCGTCCACCAGGCCGAGGGCGAGCGCCTGCTGCGTCACGTTCGCACTGGCGATCGTGACGTTCCTGTCGCCGGCGATCCGTTTCGCCCGGTCGACCCCCGCCTCGACTCCGTCGACGAACGTCGTCGTCGGCCACCGCTTCTCGGCCTCCGCCGGCGGGTGGTGAGTGACCACGACGACGGGCGCGCCGACCGGGTGCCTGTCGTTCCAGCCCCCGGCGATGTCGAACAGGCGCCGCCCGCTGATGAGCGCGCCGGTGTCCTCGATCAGCTCCCGCAGGTACTCCGCGCTGGCTTCGTCCACCCTGAACGAGACGTCCTCGTTGGGGTTCGGAATCGTCACGTCCCCGGCGCCGTACCAGTCGAACAACTCGCCGGTCATGTCGTCCGGCTGCGCGATGAATCCGTCCAGCGACATCGTCATATGACTGAAGATCTTGCCCATCGACCGGTCCTCCCCGGATATCACTCGGCCCGGCGGCTCCCGGCCCGTGGACCCTGATTCCCAGAGAAAGACCGACCCGGGCAACGGAACTCATCGCACCCGTCCGAACCAAACCGCCCGAAGCGGAGGCGGCGGTTCGGCTGAAGAGGAGAACGAGGGCTGCCGCCGGTTTTCGTCAGGAGGCGTCCGTCGAGGGGAGGGTGAAGCCTTCGGGCGGGGAGCCGTCGACGAAGAGCAGCCCGACTTCTGCCTTGCCGTCCCGGATCGCCCTGGCGCGCCGGTACTCGGGGGAGTCGTACCACTCCCGGACGCGGTCCATGTCGGGGAACTCGATGATCAGGAGCCGGGACGAGGGCCAGGCGCCCTCGGCCGGTTCGGGCACGGGACCCGCGACCAGGTACCGGCCGCCGTGGTCGAGGATCGACCGCTGGGCCACGGGGGCGTAGGCCCAGCCGGCCTCCTCGTCGAGGACGTCGACATTGGCGATGACATAGGCAGGCATGGAAACCCCGTTTCCTTAGGACACACCGTGTACTTTTGACTCGGTGGAGAGTAACGCATCCCTGTAACCTGCTCAAGGTGGGCATCGATGAGGGCGAACGCGCCGGCGGCGCGATGAGCCGCCGCGAGCGGCTGCGGCTGGAGACGAGCCGGGAGATCAGGGTCATCGCGCTGCGGCAGATGGCCGAGGGCGGGCCGGGGGCGATCTCGCTGCGGGGCATCGCCCGCGAGATGGGCATGACCGCGCGCGCGATCTACAGCTACTTCCCCACCCGGGACGACCTGATCACGGCACTGATCGGCGAGATCGCCGCCTCGCTCGCCGAGACGCTGGAGTCCGCCAGCAGCGTGGTGCCCGACACCGACCCCGGCGGCAGGCTGATGGCCTGGGGCCAGGCGCTGAGGGAGTGGGCCCTGGCCAACCCGGAGAGCTTCCGGCTCTTCTACGGCCACCCCGTCCCGGGCTACGAGCCGCCCGAGGACGGGCCGGTCGACCAGACGGCCCGCCGCGTGTGCCGTGATCTCACCCGCCTGGTGGCGGCCGCCTGGCCCCAGGCCCGGCACCTCCAGCCCGAGGACACCTCCTGGTCCGATCTCCACCCGGACCACGTCGCGAAGATCCGGGAGGACCTCCCCGACGTCCCGCCCGCCGCGGCGGCCCTCGCGCTGCGCGTCTGGGGCCGGATGCACGGCCTGGTGGCCCTGGAGGTCGACGGCCACATCCACCCTGTGGCGGGCAACCCGGCCGCCCTGCACCGCGCCGAGATGCTCGACATGGTGAGGTCACTGGGCCTGAGTTGACCGCGTCCCGGGCCGCTTCGCCCCACGGGCCGGGGATGGCCGACGTGTTCGAGGACGGGTGAATCGCAGAGATCCTCCCGCGGCGGCGGCGTTGCACCCACAATGAGGGGACCTTTCCTTGATCGCAGGAGGAGCAGTGCCGCTGACACCCCGCGTTCCCCTCCCACGGCGCGTCCAGCCCGCTCACACCAGGCCTCCCGCTGCGTTCCGTGCGGTGGCCGCGGGGCTGTGCCTGGCATCGGCCGCATGGGCCGCGGCCGGATGCGGCGACGGAAAGGACGCGTCGCCCCGGCAACCGGCCGCATCCGCACCGGCGGCCACGTCGCCGAGCCTCACGCCTTCGGCGTCTCCGACGCAGCCGAGCCTCGGCCTGGTCGGGAAGGACGACTGCCTGGCCAATAAGCCGTTGTGGGCTCCGATCTCCTGCGGTGACGGCCAGGCGGTCGCCAAGGTGGTCGGGCTCGGGCTGGTGACCAACGCCTACGGCACCGGGTCGGCGCTCTCCTCCTGTCCCGCCGAGACCGACGAGATCCTCCAGCGGCCGGACGGCGGCGTCGGCTACTTCTGCCTGCGCATGCTGCGCCCACCGCACCTCGCCCGGCCAGGGCTGGGAGGCGGAATCGTCGTCGTCGGGGACTGCCTGGTCAGGAAGTCCGGCGGCTACGTCGAGACGCCCTGCGCGGGCGGCGGGAAGCGGCCCGAGTACAAGATCGTCGACATCATCGGATGGAAGGAAGGCTCCTGCCCCGAGGGCGGGGGCCGCGTCCAGCTGTCACCCGACAGGCTGGGCCTCACCCACTACTGCGCCAAGCGCATGTAGCCGTGCGTGGCGGAGGATCAGGGATCTGATCCTCCGCCATGGACGGCTAGCTACGTGACTGCTGGCGGTGCCGACCGGGGGCCAGGCCGTACTCCCGTTTGAACGCTTTGGCGAAGGCGAACTCGGAGGTGTATCCGGTGCGCTGTGCGATGGTCTGCAGCGACTTGTCGGTATCGCGCAGCAGGCGTGCCGCGAGGGTCATCCGCCACCAGGTCAGATAGCCCAGCGGCGGTTTGCCGACCAGCGAGGTGAACCGCCGGGAGAAGGCCGCGCGTGACAGTCCGGCTTCCGCGCCCAGCGCTTCGACCGTCCACTGCCTGGCGGGGTCCTGGTGGATGCGGCGCAGCGCCGCGGTGATCGCCGGGTCGCGGAGCGTCGCGGCCCACCCGGTGGCCGGGCCGTCGTCGGCCTGCTCGTCGAGCCATGCCCGCAGGATGTAGAGCAGGAGGATGTCCAGCAGGGCCGACACGACGGCTTCGGTTCCGTGGTCGGGTCCGGCGATCTCGTCGGCGAGCAGGTTGACCGCGGCGTGCAGCGGCCTGCGGTGGCCGAGACGTCCCGGCAGGTGGATGACCTCGGGCAGTTCCTCGAACAGCGGATGCGGCCGGGACTGGTCGAGCGTGTACGCGCCGCACAACAGGACCGTCGTGGCCCCGTCGTCGGTGCTCGGCGCCATCTCCGGCAGGGACGCCACCGGTGCGCTCGTCAGGGGCGTCGAGAGGCTGTCGGCCAGAGCGTGCCCGCAGCCGTGCGGCAGGCACACCACGTCGCCCACGTTCAAGGTGATCGCGGCGCCCTCCGGTGGGATCAGGAAGCACGTCCCCTCCAGCACCACGTGGAAGCCGGCGCCGTGGAACGGCTCGGCCCGCACGCCCCACGGAGCGTGCTTGCGGATCTCAGTGGAATGCGGGCGCCCCGTGCGCATGGCGCCGATCGCGTCGCTGAGCACGTCCATTGCCGGATCGTATCGCCAGGCCGCCGCAGGCGAGACGATCAGACATGAAGGGGAGACGGACGGCCATGGGGGAGCGGCTCCTGGCCTCCATACGCTGAGCGTGCCAAGGAGATCGACCGATCGGTTTACAAGAAGGGCAGGACATGAGCCTGTACACCGCCGTCGCGACCGCGACCGGCCGCGACGGCCGCGCCTTCAGCACGGACGGCAAGCTGGACGTCGGGCTGGCCCTCCAGAAGGAGTTGGGCGGCACCGGCGACGGCACCAACCCCGAGCAGCTCTTCGCGGCGGGCTATGCGGCCTGTTTCGCCACGTCCATGCAGCTGGTGGCGCAGCAGAGGAAGGTCGACGTCTCGGGAATGTCGGTCACCGCCGAGGTCGGCCTCGTCCCCAACGGGACGGGCGGCTTCAAGCTCGAGGTCAGCCTGCGGACGAAGCTGCCGGAGAGCCTGCCCCGGGACGCCGGCCGCGAGCTCATCGAGGCCACCCACCAGGTCTGCCCCTACTCCAACGCCACGCGCGGCAACATCCCAGTCGACCTGCTCGCCGAGTAACCGCGCCCACGCCGCCGACGCCGGACGGGCCTGGACCGAGCACCAGGCCCGCTGACCTCGATCACGACAAGCCCCGCCGCAGACTCTGCGGCGGGGCTTGCCGGTCAGTCCGTGTGGTCGAGGACCGCCGCGATGATGCTGTCGGTGTCGATCCCGTGCGCGCGGTGCACGCTCTCCAGGTCGCCGGACTGGCCGAACGCCGTGACGCCCAGGTGCGTCGCCGGGGTTCCGGTCACCCCGGCCAGGAAGGCCAGGGTGTGCGGGTGGCCGTCCAGCACCGTCACCAGGGGCGCGGCGCGGTCGGCGGGGAAGAGCGTGTCCAGGATCCACGTCGGCGCGTCGTCCAGGCCGCGTCGCGCCTGGACCGCGCGGAAGAGCAGGTCGGGGCTGACGACGCAGAGCACGTCGACGGCCGTGCCGAGCTTCTCCAGGCGCTCCGCGGCTTCGAGGGCCTCGGGGACGAGGGCGCCCACGGCGACGATGGTGGCGTCCGGGGTGCCCGGCGCGCGCCGCAGCGCGTAGCCTCCGGCGACCACCTGCCGCCGTCGACGTTCGCGGGCGGCGGGGTCCGTGGGGATCGCCGCCAGACGCTGATCGACCGGCCGCGTGGACAGCCGCAGGTAGGCCGAGGACCCCCCGGGGCGGCCGAGCCGTCCCAGCGCCGCGAGCAGGACCCACTCGGTCTCCAGGGCGAACGCGGGCTCCCAGGTGGTGCATCCGGGCTGCTCGATGCCGATGGACGGGGTCACGATCGACTGGTGGGCCCCTCCCTCGGGGGCGAGGGTGACGCCCGACGGGGTGCCGACGAGGATCGACTGGCCTCCCGCGTAGATCCCGAACGACCAGGGTTCCAGCGCCCGGGTGACGAAGGGGTCGTACAGCACGCCGATCGGCAGGAGGGGTTCGCCCCAGCGGCTCCAGGTCGCGCCCAGCTCGCCGAGCAGGCCGACCAGGTTGCCCTCGGCGATGCCGAGCTCGATGTGCTGGCCCGCCGGGCCCTCCCGCCAGTGCAGGATCGTCTCGCGGTCGTCGGCGAACCAGTCGAGGTGCTCCTGGGGCGACCAGACGCCGACCTTGTTGACCCAGCCGCCCAGGTTGGTGCTGGAGCTGACGTCCGGAGACACGGTGACGACCCGCGCGCCGGCCTGCGGGGCGGCGCGGTTCAGGTCGAGCAGGGCGCGCCCCAGCGCGGACTGGGTGGTCGCGGTTCCGGACGGAGTGCGGCCGAGATCGGTGGGGACGGCGGGCGGCGTGGCGGGCGGGGTGACCGTGCGGCGCAGCCGTTCGGCGGTGTCGGCGCACAGCGCGGCGGCCTCGCTCCCCGGCGTGAACCGTTGCCACGGCACCTCGGCGGACACCCCGACGCGGGCCGCCAGCTCCTCGATCTGGGGACCGGTCAGCAGCGCCGAGTGGTTCTGGGGGTGGCCCTCGATGGGCAGGCCGTACCCCTTCACGGTGTAGGCGATGATCACGGTCGGACGGGTGTCGTCGATGGCGTGGAACGCCTGCCGCAGCGCGGCGTGGTCGTGCCCGCCGAGGGCGCGGACGACCTCGGCCAGCCGATCGTCGTCGACGCCCGCGAGGAGGCCGCGGATGGCCCCCGCCCCCGGGCCCGTGCCGGGGAGGAGTTCGCGCAGCCGGTCCGGAGTGTGGCGGAGCAGGCGCTGGTACTCCGGGTTGGTCATGGTGTCGATGCGCTCGCGCAGCGCGTCGCCGCCCGGCCGCCGGAACAGCTCCTCCAGCGCCGCGCCGTACTTGACGGTGATGACCTGCCAGCCGGCCGCGGCGAAGAGCGACTCCATGCGTTGCGCGCCCGCGATGGGCACGACCCGGTCCAGGGACTGGCGGTTGAAGTCGACGATCCACACGATCTCGCCGAGCTCGGCGACGCGCGGGTCGAGGATCGCCTCCCAGACCGCGCCCTCGTCGAGTTCGGCGTCCCCGACCAGCGAGTACTGGCGTCCGGACGCCTGGGGGGTGAAGTGGCCGCCGACGTACCGGCGGGAGACGGCGCCCCAGATGGGGGCGGTGGCGCCGATCCCTACAGAGCCGGTGGAGTAGTCGGCCGGAACCGGGTCCTTGGTGCGGGAGGGGTAGCTTTGCAGCCCGCCGAAGGCGCGCAGGGTCGTCAGGTGCCGCTCGTCCAGGGCGCCGAGCAGGTACTCGATGGCGTGCAGGACGGGCGAGGCGTGCGGCTTGACCGACACCCGGTCCTCGGGCCGCAGGTGCTCGAACCACAGCGCCGTCATGACGCTGGTGATGGAGGCGCTGGACGCCTGGTGTCCTCCCACCTTGAGGCCGGTGGGATTGGGGCGGACGCGGTTGGCGTGGTCGACGATCGCGGTGGACAGCCACAGGACGCGCTGTTCCACCTCGCGCAGGACGTCCAGGCTGGTGTCGGTCACGGGTGTGGAGATCTGATCAGTCATGGCGCGGTCCCGGCGGTGACGTTGACGGTGATGGTGCGAGCGGCGTTGAGGCGAGGAGCCGCGGACGCCCCGTGGCTACCCTCGGCCGAGCCGTTCGGCGGCTTCCACAAGGGGACGGTCCGACTCCTGCCGTGTCTCTGGGGTGGCCTGCGCAGGGGCAGCGGTCGCGGAAAAGGATATCGAGTGGCGTGTCGCCAGGGCCCGGTCGAGGTCGGTGATGAGGTCTTCGGCGTCCTCCAGGCCGATGGAGAGCCGGACCAGGCTCGCGGCCGGACGGGCCCGCGGGGCGACGGGCCGGTGGGTCAGCGCCGCGGGGTGCTGGATCAGCGAGTCGACGCCGCCCAGGGAGACCGCGTGGGTGAACAGGCCGGTCGCCGAGGTGACGCGTTCGGCCTGCTCGTAGCCGCCGTGCAGGTCGATGGAGATCATCGCGCCGGTCCCGTCCATCTGGCGTCCGAGCAGCCCCAGCGGGTCTCCGTCGAACCCGGGGTAGTAGACCCGCGCGACGCTCGGGTGGGTCTGCAGCCATGCGGCGATGCGCCGGGCGTTCGCCTGCTGCGCCCGCACCCGGACCGGCAGGGTCGCGAGCCCCCGGTGCAGGAGGTAGGCGCCCAGGGGGTGGAGCAGGCCGCCGGTGACGGCGCGGACCCGGCGCAGGGCGGCCGCCTGCTCCTGGCCGCAGGCGATGACACCGGCGATGACATCGCCGTGCCCGCCCAGGTACTTCGTCGCGCTGTGCAGGACCATCGCGGCGCCGAGGTCGAGGGGATTCTGCAGGATCGGGGTGGCGAAGGTGTTGTCGACGAGGACGGGAGTGCCCTCGGCCGCCTCGACGACGGCGCGGATGTCGACCAGGTCCAGCGTCGGGTTGGCGGGCGTCTCGAGCACGACCAGCGCGGTGTCGGGACGGCGCGCGGCGGCGACCTGCGAGGCCGAGCAGTAGGTCACCTCCGCGCCGAGGAGACCCGAGGCGAGCAGGTGGTCGGTGCCCCCGTACAGGGGACGCACCGCCAGGACATGACGGCGTCCGCCGCTCTCCTTCAGGGTCGCCAGGATCGCCGCGGTCATCGCCGCCATGCCGGAGGAGAACGCCACGGCGGCCTCCGCGTGCTCCAACCGGGCCAGCGCCGACTCGAACCGTGCCACGGTCGGGTTCCAGAGCCGCGCGTAGACCGATCCGCCCTCGGGGTCCGGCGTCCCCCCACCGGCCATGGCCTCGTAGGACAGGCCCCCGGCCTCGATGCTCGAGAGCGGGTTGGTCGTGGAGAGATCGATCGGCGGCGCGTGGACGCCGAGTTCCGCCAGGTCCTCGCGGCCCGCGTGGACGGCGACCGAGTCGAGTTGCAGATGCGACGAAGTCATGGCGGAAGACTGGGCCGTTCCCCAATGATCTGCAAGACTCTCCGTGGAAAAAACGACTATGCGCGCATATTGGTGCAGTTTCCGCAAAAGGAGTGCTCGTGGCCGGGCCGCAGCCGAAGAAACCACAACCCGTTCCGGCCCCCCTCGACGGCACGGACCTGGCGATCCTCGCCGCCCTCGTGGACGACGGGCGGATGACCAACGCCGCGCTCGCGGCCCGGGTGGGCATCGCCGAGTCGACCTGCGCCTACCGCGTGCGCGCCCTGCGGGACGCCGGGGTCGTCACGAGCATCGCCGCCCGGCTCGACCTCGGCGCGCTCGGCCACCCCATTCAGGCCATCATCAAGGTGCGCCTGGGCAGCCACAGCCGCGACCACGTCCACACCCTCTACGACCGGCTGGTCGACGTGCCGGGCGCCCTGACGGTGCTCCACGTCGGCGGCGACGACGACTTCCTCCTCCACGTGGCCGTCGCGAGCCCCCAGGAGCTCCGGGACCTCATCCTCGAACACGTGACCGTCCACCCGATGGTCCGCCAAACGGAGACCCAGCTGGTGTTCGAAGTACGCGACGGCCGCGGCGTCCTCACCCGCTGACCCCAGCCCGATGCGCGTCGGGGACCGACTGTCGAGGTCACCTGGAGCGCTTGTCCTTTCGGGCCTCGCGCCAGGCCAGGACGAGGATCGGGCCGAAGATCATGAGGCAGAGCACGCTGATGACCAGGCCGAAGACCTCGGCGAAGTCCGTCGGGTTCGGGCCCGCGAGGTCGGAGGCGGTACCCCAGATCCCGGCCAGGCAGAAGACGATCAGGATCGAGAGGAGCACGACGAGGACGCGGTCGCCCTGCCTTTCGTTGCGCTCCCGCTGCGCGAGCAGCTCGTCCCGGCGGGCCACCAGCTCGTCGAGTTGCTCGCGGAGCAGTCGTCCGGCCGGATCGTCCGGGGCCACACCGGACAGGCGCGCGCTCATCGAGTCGATCACCGAGTTGAGCGTGGTCAGCTCGGTGGGTCCGCTCGGAACCGAGTAGGGCACCACGCGCTCCATGGTCGCTCTCGCGCGCCGTCCCGGACAGGCCTCTGGACGGTTCCGGTCACGGTCGTCGGTAGACGGCAGAGAGGTCGCCTTGCCGGGCGTGACGACACCGCCGCCGGGGGCGAAGGTCTGCGTCCCTCATCACCGCCGAGAGTGTGATTGGTCCCGGTTGTCCGGGTGGTGGCCGGGGTCCTGGTGTCCGGGATCGGCGGTGTCAGGCGTGGTTTCGCGGGTTTGGAGGCGGAGGGCGGTGGTCAGGCCCAGCGTCATGACGGCGGCCCCGAGTAGGCAGAGCGCGGTCCAGCCGCCCGCCTGGTAGAGCGCGGTGCCGACTCCGGCGCCGACGACGCCGCCCAGCGTGTAGAGGGTCATGTAGACGGAGGCGACCCGCGACCGGGCGCCATCGGCCCGGCCGTAGAGCACGCTCAGGTTCAGCAGATGGACGGCCTGGACCGCAAGGTCCATCGCGACCAGGCCGAGCAGCAGCCAGGACAGCGACGAACCGCCCATCCAGAGCGCCCCGAAGGACGCGATGCCGAGCGCCGGTGCCGTCCTGGTCAGCAGCCGCTCCCGGCCCCGGTCGGCCGCCCTGCCGACGAACCGCGCCGCGAGCGTGCCCGCGGCTCCGGCCAGCGCCAGAAGTCCGATCGTGGTCTGCCCGTAGTGGTACGGCGGCCCCGCGAGCTGGAAGGAGAGGGTGGCCCACAGCGCGCCGAAGGCGGCGAAGGCACAGGCCCCGAGGTACGACCGGCGCCGGAGCAGGGGGTCGCGTGCCGCCAGCCGGACCGTCGCGGCGAGCTGCGCGCGGTATCCGATGGTCGTCTCGGGTGGTGTCGGCGCCATCACCCGGGCCGGCACGACCAGCAGGGCCGCGGTCGCCAGTGCCGCGATCGCGAACAGCGCGCGCCAGCCGAGCGCCTCGGCCACCACCCCCGCGACCGTCCGCGACAGCAGGACGCCGGTCATCCCGCCCGTCAGCATCGTGGCCATCGCCCGGCCGCGTTCGTGCGGGGCGGCGAGTCCGGCGGCGTAGGGCACGAGGACGTTCACGACACCGGCGCTGGTCAACCCGAGGACCGCCCCGGCGATCAGCAGCACCTCGGCCGTCGGCGCGGCGGCGGTGGCGGCCAGCGCGGCGACCTCGGCGCCGAGCAGGACGCCGACCAGCCGCCGGCGTCGCACGATGTCGCCGAGAGGGACGACGAGCACCAGCGCCAGCCCGTACCCGAGCTGGCCCACCGCGGTGAGGTAGCCCGCGGAAGGGCCGAAGGACCGCGCCATCTGCGGCAGGAGCGGCTGGCAGTAGTAGAGGTCGGCGATCGTGACGCCGTAGGTCACGGCCAGGAGCCGGAGGGGTGGAGTGCTCACCCCGCCGACGGTAGGAGGCGAATGGGCCACCGGTAAGATCCACTTTCATGTCGGACGATGGGCCCAATCGGAGCATCGACCTGCTGGTGGACGTCGAGGCCGGGACCGGGCGGCGCGCCGGGCTGGAGGAGGCGCTGCGCACCGCCATACGGATCGGACGGCTCGGGCCGGGCACGCGGCTGCCCGCCTCCCGGGCGCTCGCCGCGGGGTTGGGGATCTCCCGCGGGACCGTCCGGGCCGCCTACGACCAGTTGGTCGCCGAGGGCTACCTGACCGCCCGCCAGGGCTCGGGCACCGTGGTCGCGCTGCGCGCGCAGGCCCCGCCGGAACCCCGGACCGGCGCCCCGTCCGAACCTCGGACCGAGGCCCACGGCGGCGGCGGGCGGTACGACCTGCGACCCGGCAGCCCGGACGCCTCCGCCTTCCCCACCGCGCTCTGGCTGGACGCCTCGCGCCGCGCCCTGACCCGGGCGTCCGCGGAGGCCTTCGGGTACGGCGACCCGCGCGGCCGGATCGAGCTGCGGATCGCGCTCGCCGCCTACCTCGGCCGGACCCGCGGCGTGCTGGCCCGTCCGGAGAACATCCTGATCACCAATGGCCACCTGCAGGGCATCACGCTGCTCGCCCGGGTCGTCGGCGGGACGGTCGCCATGGAGGACCCGGGCGTCCCGTTCCACGCCGAGGGGGTCCGTCGCGGCGGCGCGGCGGTCGTGCCGCTGCCCGTGGACCGCCGCGGCGCCCGCACCGACCTGCTGGCCGGGACGGCGGCGACCGCCGTCGAGGTCACCCCGGCCCACCAGTACCCGACCGGCCGCACATTGCAGCCCGAGCGCCGCCGGACGCTGGTGGAGTGGGCCCGCGACACCGGCGGCCTGATCATCGAGAACGACTACGACGCCGAGTTCCGCTACGACCGCAAGCCGGTGGGCGCGCTGCAGGGCGTCTCACCCGAGGAGGTCGCCTACCTGGGGACGACGTCCAAGACCCTCGGCCCGGCCCTGCGCCTGGGCTGGATGGTGCTGCCGTCCCGCCTGGTCGGCGCCGTCGCCGACGCGAAACTGCACACCGACCATCACACCGAGCACCTCGGCCAGCTCGCCTTGGCCGACCTCATCACCCGGCACGCCTACGACCGCCACATCCGCGC
Organism: Actinomadura oligospora ATCC 43269; assembly: GCF_000518265.1. Classification (GTDB taxonomy): domain Bacteria; phylum Actinomycetota; class Actinomycetes; order Streptosporangiales; family Streptosporangiaceae; genus Spirillospora; species Spirillospora oligospora. Next base: position 535,552 of record NZ_JADG01000003.1, read on the forward strand.
CTCCCGCCAGCGCTACCGCCGCCGCCGCGACCAGCTCCGCACCCGTCTCCAGCCCTACCTGTCCCACGGCCTCACCATCGAGGGCATCGCCGCGGGCCTGCACGTCCTTCTGACCCTCCCACCGGGCGGCCCGACCGAGGCGGACGTCACCGCCGCGGCCACCGCGCGGGAGCTGGCCCTCGGCTACCTGACCGAACGGCGGTTGAGCCCGTCCACCCCCGAGCAGGCGATCATCATCGGCTACGGACGCCCCGCCGACCACGCCTACTCCGCGGCCCTGGACGCCCTGACCAGCACCCTCGACGCCGTCCTCCTCCCACCCGTCCCGGAACTCTGAGCCGTGCGGACGGCCCCGAGTCCTGACACTTCGCGCTCATCCCTGCCGCGCTCGCCGAACGGGCTGAACGGCATGTTGAGGGGTTTCGCTGCGGGAGGGGACGAATCTTGTCGGCGGGTCTGGGGGCGTTTAGTTTGGGCAGACGGTCTCTCACGGTGCGTTAAGGGGCGTTGCCATGGGCTGGGGCGCGCGGCTTGGTCGGGTCGGTGCGGCGCTGCTGCTGGGAGCGTCGGCGATGGGGTCGGGGACGGCGTACGCCGCCGGTGACGCGCCCGGTGCGCCGGGTGGTGGTTCGTCCTGGACCACGGGAGACAAGCCGGCGCTCGGCACCGCCACCAACGCGGCGTCCAAGGTCTGGTTCACCGTGGCCAAGGGCGTGACCTCCGAGGTGTTCTACCCGAGGGCCGACGTGCCCGACGTGCAGGACCTGCAGTACGTGGTGACCGATGGGTCGAGCTTCACCGATCTGGAGCGGGAGGCGACGACGCACACGGTGTCGATGCCGGACGAGAAGTCGCCGGAGTACACCGTGACCAACACCGCGACGAACGGCCGCTACCGGCTGACCGAGACCTACGTGACCGACCCGTCCCGTTCGACCCTGCTGGTCAAGACGCGTTTCCAGTCACTGGACGGCGGGTCGTACCAGCTTCATGCGCTCTTCAATCCCTCGCTGGCCGGGAGTGGTGGCAACGACACCGGCGCGTGGGACGCCTCGAACGGCGCGCTTGTCGCCTCCGACGGCCAGGCGGTGTTCGGTGGGACGGTGGCTTCGGCGTTGAAGTCCTCGGCGGGCTTCACCACGCACACCAGCGGCTACAGCGGGACATCCAGCGACGCCCTCACCGACCTCCGCGCCAACAGGCGCCTGACCGGCCAGTACGACACCGCGAACAGTGCTGGCAACATCGTGCAGGCAGGGCAGGTCCCGGTCGGCGCGGATACGACGTTCACGCTCGCGCTGGGATTCGGCACCGACAGGGCGACGGCGGCGTCGACGGCCAATGCGTCGCTGTCGGCGGGCTTCGCCGCGGCCGAGTCGTCCTATGGCTCTGGCTGGCACGGCTATCTGACCGGTAAGATCGTGCCCGCCAGCGTGTCCGGCAACACGCTGCTGCGCCGCACCTACCTGGTGGGCCTGATGACTTTGCACGGCCTGGAGGACAAGACGTTCCCCGGCGCGAACGTCGCGTCCCTGGCCACGCCCTGGGGTGACAACGTCGACGGCGGTGCGCTGAACGACGGCTACCACCGCGTGTGGGCCCGCGACCTCTACCAGCAGGGGACGGCCCTTCTCGCGGCGGGCGACGCCGGCCAGGCCAAACGCATGGCCCAGTGGTTGTGGAACCACCAGCAGATCACTGCTTGGACTCCGGGCGACGGCGTGACCTACGGGCCCGGGTCCTTCCCCCGCTACTCGCCGGTCGGCGGGGTCAGCGGGGCGACGCCGCAGCAACTCGGTTGCTGCGAGCAGTTGGACCAGGACGCCTTCCCGATCGTCCTGGCCTGGCGGACCGGGCTCACCGACGCCGCCACATGGTCGAAGATCAAGCTGACCGCCGACCACATCGTGGGCTTCGGCCCCGGCACCCCGGGGGAGCGCTGGGAGGAAGAGGGCGGCGTGTCGCCGTCCACCGTCGCGGCCGAGATCGCCGGCCTGGTCTGCGCGGGTGACATCGCCCGCCGCAATGGCGACACCGCGAGCGCCACCACGTACGAGAACACCGCCGACTCGTGGCGGAACTCGCTGGACGGGTGGACGTTCACCACGTCCGGGTACTTCGGCGACCACTCCTACTACGAGCGGATCGAGCACGACACCAACCCCAACGACACCTACGCCCGCGCCTTCGCCGACGGCACCTGGTGGGAGCGCGACATCGTGGACGGCGGCTTCCTGGAACTCGTCCGGCTCGGCGTCCGCCCCGCGTCCTACGGGAACGTGACCGCCTCGCTGCCCGAACTCGACGCGGTCGCCTCGGTCACCGCCCCCAACGGCGATGTGTACTGGCACCGCTACAACCACGACTCCTACGGCGAAAGCCAGGACGACGGCACCGGCTGGCCCGCGGGCCACGGCCACCCGACCGGCCGGGCGTGGCCGCTGCTGTCAGGCGAACGAGGCGAGTACGAACTGGCCGCGGGCCGTCCGGCGACCGCCCAGTTGAAGGTCATGGCCGACAGCGCGAACGACGGCCACCTCATCCCCGAACAGGTGTGGGACAGGACCGACCAGTACGGCTTCACCTTCGGCAAGGCGACAGGCTCGGCCGCGCCGCTCGCCTGGGCCGAGGCCCAGTACGTCCGGCTCGCCCTGTCCATCGACGTCGGACGCCCGGTCGACCGTCCTTCGATCGTCACCTCCCGCTACGGCACGTCCTGAGGGGGACCGGCCGGGTGGTCACAGTTCGTGGAGCGCCTCCTGCAAGGCGGTGATGATCCGGCGCGTGTCGACGTCGCTGGTGCGCCAGTTGCTGAAGGCGGCCCGTAGCGCCGGGACGCCGTCCAGGACGGTCGGCGTGAGGAAGACCACGTCGGCGAGCCGGCCGGTGAGGGCGGCGAGGCGCTCGGCGGTGGGGTTCTCCGCCAGGGTGAAGCAGACGACGTTCAGGTGGACGGGCGCGAGGAGGCGAAGCCCCGGCGTCCCGTCGATGGTGTCGCCCAGGGCGCGGGCGCAGGCGACGCAGCGTTCCACGATCTCGCGGTGGCCGTCGCGCCCGTAGGCGCGCAGGGTGAACCACGCGGCGACGGCCCGCAGGCGGTGGGAGTTCTCCGGGGTGAGGTGGGCCGTGTCGGGGGTCTCGCCGAGCGGGCCGAGGTAGGCGGCCGCGTTCTGGAAGACGGCCGTCTGCAGGTCGCGTCGGCGGGTGAACTGGACCGCGCTGTCGTACGGCACGTTCAGCCACTTGTGCAGGTCGACGCAGACCGAGTCGGCCGCGTCCAGGCCGTCGACCAGGTGCGAGGAGTCCGCGGACAGGGCCGCGAAGGCGCCGAAGGCCGCGTCCACGTGCAGCCAGAAGTCGTGGCGCTCGCGCAACGCGCGGATGGCGCGCAGGTCGTCGAAGTCGGCGGTGTTGACCGTACCGGCGTTGGCGACGACCACGCACGGGCCGTCGGCCTCGTGTTCTCGCAGCGCCCGCTCCAGCGCGGCGATGTCGACGGCCTCCCGGCCGGGGAGGGTGTCCACCGGGACGAGGGCGGCGCGTCCCACACCGAGAATCGACAGCGCCTTGGACACGCTCGAATGCGCGGCCCCGGAAAGGACCCGCACCGGGCCGAGACCGCCGACGCCGTCCTCGGCCGGTGAGACGCCCCTGCGCTCGCCGAGCCACTCGCGGGCGGTCGCGAGGCCGACGGTGGTGGACATGGTGGCGCCGCTGACGAACGTTCCGTGGTGCCGGTCGGACAGCCCGAAGAGGCCGCGCAGCCAGGCGATCGTCTCGCGCTCCAGGTGCTGTCCCGCTCCGTCCAGGGAGGAGAAGGCGTTCTGGTCCCAGGTCGAGGTCAGCCAGTCACCGGCCAGCGCCGCCGGGGTCACGCCCCCTGTGACGAATCCGAGGTACCGCGGCCCCGCGCTCGCCGAGAGCGTCGGTTCCCAACGCTCGGTGAACTCGTCTAGGGCCGCCTTCAGGCCCACGCCCCGCCCGGGCAGCGGTGTGGGCGGAGGAATCGGCACAGAAGGGACGACGTCCCGCTCGTCCAGGCCCGCAAGAAGGGCGGCGGCGTGCCGTTGGACGTCGCTGAGCAGCTTCGGCAACTCCTCGCGGTCCGCCGCAAGTCGCAGGTGCATGAAGGATGTCTCCGTTCGTGTCGGCTGACCACGACCGTAGGCAGCCGTCGACCCGAGGGCATGGTCCAATCATGGGAAACTGGACCAGTGCGGATGGGAGCCGAGCAGCTGGTCCGGGCCCTGGGGCCCTGGCGACGGTCCGACGCGACACTGATCGCGGCGCTGGACCGGGCCGTGCGGGACGCGGTGCTCGACGGCCGCGTACGCGTCGGCAGCGAGCTGCCGGCCGAGCGTCGCCTCGCCGCCGCCCTCGGGGTGAGCCGCGGCACGGTGACGGCCGCGCTGGAGCGTTTGCGTGACAGCGGATGGGTGGCCACCCGGCACGGCAGTGCCAGCACGGTGCGGCTGCCCCCGGCCGCGGCGGAGCGGATCGCCCCCCTCTCGGCGACGGGGGAGGGCGGTGCCGTCACCGACCTGCGCCGGGCCGTGCCCGCCGCGCCGCAGGCGGCCTACCTGGCAGCGACCGGGCGCGCCATGGAACGGGCGGCCCCGCTGCTGGCCGAGCACGGCGAACCGGGGCCGGGCCTGCCCGAACTGCGTGCGTCGATCGCCGCACGGTACACCCGTGAAGGGCTGGCCACCCGGCCCGAGCAGATCCTCGTCACCAGCGGCGCGCGGGCCGCGCTGGCCCTGCTCGCCGCGCACTTCGAGCCCCGGGTGGCCGCCGTCGAGACCCCCACCTTCTTCGACGCGCTCCGCGTGCTGCGCGGCTCCGGGACGAAGCTGGCGGGCGTGAGGGTGAGCAGCGAGGGCTGGGACCCCGACCAGCTCGAGGCCGCCTTCACCGCCGCCCGAGGGCAGCTCGCCTACCTGGTGCCCGACTTCCAGAACCCCACCGGCGCGCTCATGCCGCAGCGAACCCGCCGGGCCGTCGCCGACCTGGCAGACCGGCACCGGGTGACCGTCATCGCGGACGAGACCATGCGCGACCTCGACCTGCGCGACCGTCCGGAGCCCGTGCCCCGGATCCGCGGCGCGGTGCTGATCGGCTCGACCAGCAAGGCGATATGGGCCGGCCTGCGCATCGGCTGGATCCGGGCGGCGACCCCGCTCATCAGGCGACTCCAAAGCCATCCCCTTGCCGGACCGCTGTCCGCGTCGCCCGTGCAGGAGCTCGTCGCCGCCGAACTCCTGGGCGACCTGGAAACGGTGCTCCATAGACGCCGCGTCGAACTCAGGCAGCAGCGCGACCACCTCAGCGGGCTGCTCGGCCACGACACCCGCTGGGACTTCACGGTTCCGCCCGGCGGCCTGGCACTGTGGCTGCGTCTCGCCGCCACTCCCGCCGACACGGTCGTCGAAAGGGCAGGCAGGAGCGGGGTCGAACTCACCTCCGGCCCGCGCTTCGCGGCCGACGCCACCCTCACCCACCACCTGCGCGTCCCGTACACCCCGCCACCCGACGTGCTCGATCGGGTCGCCGCGGCCATCGACGCGGCCTGCTGAAACCAGCCGGGAGCGGTCGTACCTGGTGAGACCAGCCCAGGGCCTCGACGGCGCGGCAACAGGACGGTCTGGCCACCACGTGCACCTACTTGCTTACGTTAAGTAATTGACCTGCCGGTTCGCTGCTTGGAAGGCTTCCCCTTGGGGGCGAGGTCGATTGATGGTGATCGCGCAATCGGCGCCTCGCGCCCGAACGTCAACCGGGGGAGCGAGGGAGTGATGGCGATGAACTCTCGTCCACGAGTGATTCGGATGGCCCATCGTCTGAGCGCGAAGGCCATCGCCTTCGGGGCCGCGGCGGTGTTCGTCACCGTTCCGTCCGCGTCGGCCGCCTCGGACGCCGACGCGTTCGCCGTGCTCTCCGGGTGCGGGGGCAACATGCCCGCGCAGGCCTGGTGGAGCACGGGGCAGGCGAACTGCAGCCACTGGGGTACCCCGGGCGCCCGGGTGACCTACTCGTGGCACAGCCTCAAGGGGGACGGGTACAACGCCGTGCAGGTGCGCGGCTTCGATGGCAAGGGCCGGTCCACCTGGTACGGCTGCGGGTGGGCGGCGTCAGGAAAGTGCACCGTCTCGTGGGGCAACTACATCGCGACGCCCAAGGCTCGCGCCATGAACAAGGTGCACGCCGACCACATCTATTTCAGCGTGAGATGAACCGTGAACGCGGCGGCGGGCGGTCGGGTCGCCCGGCTGGGGGCCCCGACCGCCCGCCGCGTGCTTTCGCGGCAGGTTACCTGGAGGACTCCTCGTACTCCTTCACCTTGGCGTTGTTCTTCGCGCTTCGGGAGCTCTTGGCGCCGGAGTCGCGCTTGGCCTTCTGGCCGCTCCCGGCGTCCTCCGCCTTCAGCGCCTCCTCGTGGGTCCTGACGACCTCGCTGTCGCGGATCTCGCCGCGCCAGCCCTCGATCTCGTCCCGGTGGGTGAGCGACCGGGTCATCACGTGACGGCGGAAGTGCTTGAGCTCCAGCCGGACGCGACGGCCCTGCGCGCGCCAGATGTTGCCGGTCCGCTCGAACAGGCCCTGCGGGTGGTACTCGAGGACGACCAGGACGCGGGTGAGGTTCGGCGTCAGCTCGTGGAAGCTGATGGTGCCGTCCACGTGGCCCTTCGCGCCCTTGGAGCGCCAGACGATGTGCTCGTCCGGGACCTGCTCGACGATCGTGGCCTCCCAGGTCCGCTTGGACCAGAAGATCCTCGCCTGCCAGTTCAGCTTCGCGTCGTCCGCCTGGTCGACGCTGATGACCTTCTTCATGAAGGACGGGAACTCCTGGAACTGGGTGAACTGGTCGTAGACGAGGCGGCGCGGCGCGCCCACGTCGGTGTGCTCGACGATGCTGGTGAGCTTCACCTTCTTGCCGTCGCCGCCCTTGCCGCCGCCCCTCTTCAGCAGGCCGCCCACGGTGTCCTTGAGGCGGCCGAAGAGCCCCTTCGGCTTCTCGGCGGGCTTCGCGGAGTCGGCCTCGGCCTTCTCCGCCTCGGGAGCAGTGGTGTCCTGCTCGGGCTCGTCGTCCCGGCCGTTGCGGTGGCCGAGCGCCCGGCGGGCCGCGACCGCGGCTCCGGCGCCGAGCAGGACGCCGCCGGTCGCGCCGAGCGCCTTGCCGCGGGGGAGTCCGCCCGGCAGCCTCCGGACGACGCCGCCCAGCCCGCCGTGCTTGTGGCCGCCGACTGGCAGCCGCTTGGTGATCTTGCCGACGGGCACGGGGCCCGCCTTCGTTCCGCTTCTCATGGTGCGTTCCTCCCGCACATGTCGGTTCCGGGTTCTGGTCAGGAGGTCCGGACGACCTCGCCGTCATGGATCTCGCCGCGCCAGCCCCCGACCTCGCCGGGAGCGGTCAGCGCGCGGGTCATCACGTGACGGCGGAAGTGCTTCAGTTCCAGCCGGACGCGGCGGCCCTGCGCGCGCCACAGGTTGCCCGTCCGCTCGAACATCCCGCCGGGGCGGTAGTCCAGGACGAGCAGGACGCGGGTCAGGTCCGGGGTCAGTTCGTGGAAGCTGACCGTGCCGTCGACGCGTCCCTTGGCGGCCGTCGACCGCCAGACGATGTGCCGGTCGGGAACCTGCTCGACGATGGTCGAGCGCCACGTCCGGGTGGACCAGAAGATCCGGGCCTTCCAGCTCAGCTTCTCGTCGGTCTCCTGGGTGACGGCCACCACCTTCTTCATGAAGGCGGGGAAGTCCTCGAACCGGGTCCACCGGTCGTAGACCAGGCGGCAGGGGGCTCCGACGTCGATCTGCTCGACGATGGTGGTCGGCCCGCCACGCCGGCCGCCGCCGAAGATCCGCTTGAGCGTCTCCTTCAGGGCCGTCCACCCGGCGCTGAGCAGCGCCCGGGCCGGGGACCTCCCCTCATGGAGGGCGCGCGCGGCGGCGAGCGCGGCCTTGACCGCCGGGCCGCCGTGCTCGGCCTCGGCGGCCAGCCGCCGGACGGAGCGCTCCAGTTTCGCCTCGTACCGGGCGACGATCCGGCGCGTGATCCTGTGGACGGCGCGGCCGGCGGCGAACGCGGCCAGGGAGCCGCCCGCGCCGACGGCCAGTCCCGTCCGGAAGTCCATGTCTCTCGTCACCTCGCCGTCCCATCGGAGTCGGCGAGCGGGCTACCCGCATAAGGCGGGGCAAAACAGGCCCCAGGCCAGGCCAGACCCGCCGATGTGCGGGGTGGTGGTCCGGATTCGGCCGTGGATCGTGTCGCCGTCTGGGACGGACGGTCGTGGGCGGATGATGGGGCATGGACATCAACTGCGTGATCGTGGACGCCGCCGATCCGGAGAAGCTGGCGGCCTTCTGGAGCGGGCTCCTCGGCCGTCCGGTGGTCGGACGCGTCGGGCCGTACGTGTGGCTCGAACGCAGGAACGGCCTGGGCGTGGGATTCCAGCGAACCGACCGGGCCAAGGCGGGCAAGAACCGGTTGCACCTGGACCTGGAGTCGGCGGACCCGGCCGCCGAGCAGGCCAGAGTGGAGGCGCTGGGCGGACGACGCCTCACCGAGTACGACCCCGGCGGGTTCCTCGTCATGGCCGACCCCGAGGGGAACGAGTTCTGCGTCATCCCCAAGGGCTCGTTCGAGGTCGACGACGAGGGACGCGCCGACTACCTGACCGGTGGCCGCTGAGGATTCACGGGCCACCGGTCATGACGTCGAGTTCGGGGCGGCCGGACGAAGTCCGCCCCGCCCGCGAGACCTCAGACGGCGGCGTCGAGCTCGGCGCGCAGCTCCGGAGGGAGGACGAGGGCGGCGCCGGTCATGGCCTCGTCCAGCTGGGCCACGCTGCTCACGCCGACGATCGGCGTGACGGGCGGGGCACCGCCGGTCAGCCAGGCGAGGACGACCTCGTTGCGGGTGACGCCGAGGTCGTCGGCGGCCTTCGCCAGCGCCGCCAGCCGGCGGGTGGTGCCCGGGTGGTCGTACGCCTCGGACAGCGGACGGTCGTCGCGGGTGTAGGCGCCGCTCAGCAGCGGGGTGTAGGCCCACACGGCCAGGTCCCGCTCGGCCCCCACGTAGTCCAGGGTCTCGTCGGTCACCCATCCGAGGCGGTGGTTGTGGTCGGGGACCGGCGCGCCGGGACGCGGCCTGAGATACGAGTGCCGCAACTGCAGGGCGGTGTAGCCCGTCCACCCGTTGGCCTCGGCGATGCGGCGAGACCGTTCCACCCGCCACAGGGCGAGGTTGGACGCGCCGAGGCGTCCCACGGTCGTGGACTCGGCCAGCTCGGCCAGCGCCTGAACCGTCTCGTCCAGCGGCACCGACCGGTCGTCCATATGCGTCCAGAGCAGGTCGACGTGGTCGATCCCCAGCCGCCGCAGGCTGCCCTCCACCGCCGACTTGACCGCCGGAGCCGACAGGCCCTCGCGGTTGCCCGGCCACTCGCCGTCGCCGACCGGCTGGGAGCCCAGCTTGGTGGAGATCAGGACCCGGTCGCGGACGCCCGGACGCCTGGCCAGCCACGCTCCGATGACGCGCTCGCTGTGCCCGCCCTCGCGCTCCGGGTTCGTCCAGAACGCGTAGCAGTTCGCGGTGTCGATGAGGGTGCCGCCCGCGTCGACGAACCGGTCCAGGATCTCGAACGAGGTCCGCTCGTCCGTCTCGCTGCCGAAGCGCATCGCGCCGAGAGCGAGGTTCAGCTCTGCCATCTGCTCCTCCTTGGTCGGGACGGCAGAAGTCTCTGACCTGGAGCGCGCTCCAGGTCAACCGTCAGGTGTCCGCGTGGCCGTCCCGGCCGTTGTGACTACGATGAGTGATCACACTGGTACGCAACGCTATGAAGGCGGTTTTCGATGCGGTCGATCCGACTGACCACGGCAGCCCTGCTCCTGACCGCCGGGACGGGTCTCGTCCACGTGCCCTCCGCGGCCTCGGCGAGCGGCCCGACCGGCCTGGAGCGGTCAGCCGCGCCTGCCGTCGTCCGCTCCTGGGACGACTGCCCGCAGGGCCGGATGTGTGTCTGGCGTCTCCCGAACGGCCACGGCTCGCGAGGGTCTTTCGCCAAAGTCGCACGTGACCTCAACGAGCTCGGCGGCGGTCTCAACGACCACGTCATGTCGTTCTGGAACCGCACCGGCAGGACCTGGTGCATGTTCGCCGAGGCCCACTTCGGGGGTGAGCATCGCAAGTACCCGCACGAACCCCTCCTCGGCGCCAAGGGCAACACCGGCCGGTTCGGCTACCAGGTCAGCTCGCTCCACCCCACCTTCCTCGGCCTCTGCTGAACCTGGACCGGTGACGGGCGGCGCAGGTGAGCCGGGCCCGCCGATGCTGGTCCGAAGACGATCGCCGTAGCGCCTCCGGCGTGAAGAGCGTGGCCCAAATCCGTATGAACCTTCGCCCGGAATGGGGGGCGGAGGCCCGGGGTAAGCAAGCAGTGGGGGGAAAGATGCCGTTCGTTCTGGATGCCGTGGTGAGCAGCCTGCCCTATTACCTCGGGGCCGGTCACTGGGGCGTGATCGTGATCGGTCTGATCGTGGTGGTGGCGGTACTCGTCGCCCTGCGGATCGTGATGGTCCGGCGCCACCACCGAGGCGGTCACCGCCACTGAGACTCGTGTCCGGAAGTGACGGGTCGGCGCGCGGCAGAGGTGGACCAGCGCGCGCCGGAGGCGAGCGTGGTGGCGCGTCGACCACCTGCTCCGCCGCTACGGGACGCTCGCGGCCGAACTGCTCGAACTGATCGACGAGCGACCGCGGCTCGGCGAACCCTGGCGGGAGCGGAGTCGTATCTCAACGCCGAGATCTACTACGCGGTCCTCACGAGGGCGCCCTGCACTTCGACGACCGCGCCGCCGACGCCGTCCGCAGCGAGGCCACCGCCAGCTGAGCGTTCCACCCCTGGGCGACCGGGATCGAGGGCGACCGCGCATCCCACGCGGTCGCCCTCGGTGATTCCGGGGGCTTTTGCTGTTCGGTCGATTCGTGCAGCTCAGGAGGTCTGGCTCAGGGGTTGGGTGAGGGTGTGGAGGCGGGCGTGTGAAGGGGTGCCGGGCTCGGCGCTGTAGGTGACGAGGGCGCGGATGCCGGGGTCGGCGGGCAGGGCGAGGAACTCGTAGTCCAGGTGCAGGTCGCCGACCTGGGGATGGTGCAGGTGGTAGCGACCGAAGGCCAGGTCGGCGACGTCGTGGCTGTCCCACATGTACCGGAACTGCTCGCTGGCGTCCTTCACGGTCGCGACGACCGCCTGCAGTTCCCGGTCGTGGGGGCGGGCGCTGGCGCGTAGCCGGAGGTAGGTGACGACCGTCCGGGCGATCCGCGGCCAGCTCGGCGCGGTGACCTGCCGGACGGCCTCGTTCAGGAAGACCAGATGGGCCCAGGTGCGCTCGGTCTCGGGGACGGCGTCGAAGTCGACGGCGAACACGGTGGTGGCGGCGCGGTTCCAGGCCACGATGTTGGTGTGGTGCCCGACCAGGTACGCGGGGGCGGGGTCGATGACGTCCAGCAGTTGCCGCAGCCCGGGGCGCAGGCGCGGGGCGGGGGAGGGGGCCGCGGCCAGGGGCGGACGGGCCAGGTTGTGCAGGTGGGCGCGCTCGTCCCGGTCCAGCCGCAGCGCCGTGGCCACGGCGTCGATCACCGCGTCGGAGACGCCGTCGAGGCGCCCGCGCTCGAACCGGATGTAGTAGTCCACGCTGATCCCCGCCAGCTGCGCCAGCTCCTCGCGTCGCAGGCCCGGAACCCGGCGCCGGGCCCCGTAGGTGGTCAGCCCGACCTGCTCGGGGCGCAGCCGGGCCCGCCGAGACCGAAGAAATGCTGCTATCTGCGAGGTTTCTCCCACGATCGCCCATCTTAAAGGGGGTCTGACAGACCCCGGTTCCGCCGAACCCCGGGGTGAACACGGCCCTGGGCAGGGTTCCGCCCCTGGACGAAGCTGAAGATCACGGCCGCGCCACAGCTGACGCGGACCGCGTGACCCCCCCGTGAGCCTCGTGGAAGGACGACCCCGAATGAACCGCGCCCTGATCGTGATCGACGTGCAGAACGAGTACGTGACCGGCAACCTGCCGATCGCCTACCCGCCGCTGGACGTGAGCCTCGCCAACATCGGCGCGGCGATGGACGCCGCGACACGGGCCGCGATCCCCGTGGTGGTGGTCCAGCACGTCGCCCCCGCCGACTCCCCGCTCTTCGCCCGGGACAGCGTGGGCTTCGAACTGCACCCCACGGTGGCCGGGCGGCCGTACGACCTGCTGATGGAGAAGACCCTGCCGTCCAGTTTCACCGGCACCGGCCTCGCCGAGTGGCTCACCGAGCGCGGCGTGGACACCCTGGTCATCGCCGGTTACATGACGCAGAACTGCAACGAGTCCACCGCGCGGGACGCCGTCCACCGGGGCTTCGCCGTGGAGTTCCTGTCCGACGCCGCCGGGACGCTGAAGCTGTCCAACCAGGCCGGCAGCGTCGAGGCCAAGGAGCTGCACGAGGCCGTCCTGGTGGCGATGCAGTCCCGCTTCGCCGCGGTGGCCACCACCAACGAGTGGATCGCGGCCGTCGAGGGCGGGCCGGAACTGGAGCGCTCGGGGATCTACGGCAGCACCGCCGCCGCCCGTCCATGACCGGCGGCGCCCTCCCGCACATCCCGGCAGGGCTCGACCTGTCGGCGGTGGCGGTCGGGGCCGCCGCGGGCGCGGCCTCGGCCGCCCGCCGCGCCGCCGCCGAACGCATCGACGTCATCGGGGTGGCGATCGTCGGGATCGTCACCGGGCTGGGTGGCAGCATGCTGCGCGACGTGCTGCTCGGACAGGTCCCGGCGGCGCTCCGCGGCGACCGCTACCTTCTCGTCGCCCTGTCCGCCGCCGCGGCCGGGATGGCGTTCGCGCACCTGGTCACCCGCGCCGCCGCCGTGATCACCGTCCTGGACGCGGCGTCGATCGGGCTGTACCTGTCCCTCGGCATCAGCAAGGCCGGGAACGCCGGACTGTCGACCACCGCGGCGGTGCTGGTCGGGATCGTGGCCTGCTCCGGCGGCGGCGTGCTCCGCGACCTGCTGCTGGGCGACTCCGTCGCGATCGTCCGCGTGGGCTCGTGGTACGTCACCTCGGCCCTGCTCGCCGCCGGGGTCTTCCTGGCCGTCCGGCAGTCCGCGGGGCTGGGCGGCGCGACCACCGTGACCACGATGACGGCGTTCACGCTGCGCGTCCTGGCTTGGCGGCGGGCCTGGACGAGCCCCGCCGCCAAGCCGCTGAACATCGGCATCGCGCAGCACGTCCGGAAGGTTCCACAGAGGTCCGGGAGGCGTTCACGGAACGGAACGCAGGTCGGGCCGGGCACGTGCGCGCGTGCCCGGCCCGACCTGGCGGACGTCGTCAGCCGACGACGCTGTTGATCCAGCTGAAGTTGGGACCGGTGCCGGTGTAGATGTCCGGGCCGCCGCCGCAGATGTCGCTCACGCCCCGGCTGTCGACGCCCTCGACCTGCCAGTGACGAAGCGCACCGGCCCGAGTGACGGCTACGCGTCCGCGGGCACCGTCGCTGACGGCACCACGGTCACCGTCAGCTGCACCGGAACCGGCACCTCGCACACCGGCCGCTGGGGTGCCACCACCCTGGACCGCCTCTCCGACGGAACTTGGATCCCCGACGCCTTCCTCTACACCGGCGTCAACGGCGCGATCAAGCCCGCCTGCTGACCCCTTCCACCGCACCGCCCCGACCGAGCCCGGTCGCGGATCCGGCACGGCTCACTCCGCAGTGCCCGGTGTCCAGCGAAGCGTCATGTCGGGCAGGTTCTCCATGTTGCGATCACCGTCGTTGGTGTCGAGGACGGTGAAGCCGTGGCGCTCGTAGAACGCGCGGGCCTCGGTGTTCTGCTGGAAGACGCGCAGGGACAGCCCGTCCGGGCTGTGCCGCCTGACCTCATCGAGAAGCAGCGTCCCGATCCCCTGACGGCGGACGTCCGGGAGCAGGTACAGGTGTTCGAGCAGGTCGCCGTCGAGGGCCGCATATCCGACGACCTCCGCATCACGCATTGCGACCCAGGAACGACACTCCTTGAGCACGACATCCCGGATCCAGTGCCTCACCTGCTCGTCGCTGAACTCCTGCGGAGGCAGATAGGGCATGGTCGCCGACCGAGAGGTCATGTGGATGCGCGTGATCGCGGCGGCATCCGCGTCCTCCGCGCGCCGGATCCGGGTCCTGCCGTCATCACTCACGCCGGGGAACTTACATGGCCGACGCTATCCGCTGCGCGCCCCTCAGCGGCCGGGGAGTTCCCGGCCGGTCCCTGACGCGGGTGCCGAGCAGGGCCGCGAGCGCGGAGGCGCCGACCGCCGTGAGGGCGACGGTCGCGCCCGTGGGGCCGAGGTCGAAGAGCCGTCCGACCACCAGGTCGGCGGCGAACGCGAACACACCGGCGGCGGACTGGAGGACGCCGTAGTAGGAGCCGAAGCGGCCAGGGCCCGCGTAGAGGGCGGTGCGCTGGAAGACCGTCGGCTGGATCAGCCCGTTGGCGATGCCGTTCAGGACGGCCGCGAGCATCAGCGCACCCGTCTGCGTTCCGTCCAGCGGCGCCAGCACGAAGAACGCCGCAGCCGCGCACGACAGGCCGACGCGCAGCACCCACGGACGCTCGCCGCGGTGACCGTTGGCGACGAACGGCTGCACGGCGGCGGCGACCGCGGCGAGGAGACAGAAAGAGACGGTCGCCGCGCCGGAGGCGAAACCGAGAAGCGGGACGGCGGTCATGATGTGATTCGCGAGCAGGGTCGTCGGGACGGCCGTCAACGCGAAAAGCAAGAAGGCGCGGTTCCCGAGGACCGTCCGCGCACTGGCGCCGATGTCGCGAAAGCCCCTGGCCACGGGCGCGGTGACGCCCTCGGGCAACAACAGGAACAGAACACCGGCGACCGCCCACAGGACGGCGGCCGTCCCGGCCACGAGAGAGAACCGTCCCAGCGACAGCAGCGCGAGCCCCGCGAGGGGACCGGCGATCGTGGCGATGTGCTGGGCGGCGACGAAAGCGGCGAATCCGCGGGAACGGCGAGCGGAGTCGACACCGGCCAGCAGGCTTTGGGCCGCCGGGTTGTAGAGCGCGCCGCCCACGGCCTGGACGACGGCCGCGAGCACGAGCGTCCCGACATCGTCGGCGACGACGAGCAGGCCAAGGCCCGAAGCCCGCACCACACAGGCGATCACCCCGGTGCGGCGCGCACCGATCAGGTCGGTGAGCGCGCCGACCGGAAGCAACAACGCGCATTGAAGGCCGACCTGCGTGCCCAGGACCAGCCCGACGGCGCTCGCCGCCAGTCCCAGGTCGTTCCGCAGATGCGCGACGAGATGCGCCATGACGGCGAACGCGCCCAGGCAGACGGCGAACTGAGCCGCGACGACCGTCACGACCAACCGACGGTCGAACGCCGCACCCACGAAATGCGGGCCCGAAGCGTGCGCGGTCACCGGACGGAACAGCCCGCGTGCTCCGGCCGCATCCCTGTCTCGGTCACTGGGCGGTTTCCGGGTGGGAGCAGTCGGTCAGCGCGGCCGCGGTCAGAGTGAGGTGCTGTGCCAGCGCCTCGGCCGCCGCGTCGGCGTCGCGGGCCAGCGCGGTCTCCTCCAGGCGGCGGTGCTCGGCGTCGCCGTCCCGGCCGGGGGCGCGGTGCGCCGACCAGCGGCGGGCCAGCTCGCTGGCGGTCCACATCCGGTCGAAGGTGTCCATCAGGACGGGGTTGCCGCACCCGTCCAGCAGCGTGCGGTGGAAGAGGCGGTGGGCCTCGGCCCAGGCCGCGGTGTAGTTCTCGCCCTCCTCCGGCGCGTACGCCGGGGTCCGGGCCAGGCGGTGGTGGGCGGCCCGGACGCGGGCCTCCCAGTCGACGTCGCCGCGTTCGATGGACATGCGCAGCATGACCGGTTCGATCGTCCGGCGGGCCTCGGCGATCTCCTGCCACCGGCGGTCGGAGAAGGCCGGAACGGCGAAGCCGCGGTTGTGCAGCCGGTCGGCGAGGCCCTCGCCGACCGCCCGCACGAGCGCCTCGCGCATGACGGCCAGGCTCACCCCCAGCTCCCTGGCCAGATCCTGCGGTTTGAGCGCGTCGCCGGGGGCGTGGTCACCCCGCATGATCGCGTCCCGCAGGTGGACGAAGGCCTGCTCGGAGAGCATCTGCTTCCCCGACGCCGGAGGGGTGTGAGCCGTCTGAGTCATGGCCGTCATCATAGACGATTTGACAAATAATCGATTATTGCTGCTATGGTCGATCATGTTGGCGGCAAGGGCGGTGCCGGACGCTCCGCCCCGGCCACACGTCAGGCCCAACGCCGCCACCCCCACAGCACCGCGCGAAAGGAACGACAGGATGAGCGTCAACGACCCCTTCGCCCGCCTTCCCGAGGCGGCCTCCTTCACCGTCACCAGCGCCACCGTCGCCGACGGCTCCGCCTGGGCCCCCGAGCAGCACTCCTCAGGCGTCCCCGGCGGGAAGGACGTGTCCCCGCACCTGACCTGGACCGGCGCACCCGAAGGCACCAAGAGCTACGCCGTCACCGTCTACGACCCCGACGCCCCCACGGGATCCGGCTTCTGGCACTGGGCGGTCGCCGACATCCCCGCCACCGTCACCGACCTGCCCGAAGGTGCCGGCGACGCGACCGGCTCGGGTCTGCCCGAAGGTGCCTTCCAGCTGCCCAACGACGCCCGCGTGGCCTGCTACCTGGGCGCCGCACCGCCGGCCGGTCACGGCCCGCACCGCTACTTCGTCGTGGTGCACGCACTGGACGTCGCGTCCATCGGCGTCCCGCAGGACGCCACCCCGGCCTTCCTCGGCTTCACCATGTCCGGCCACATCCTCGGCCGCGCCGTCCTCACCGCCACAGCCGAAACCCCCGCCTGACCGACCACGCGCCCTGTGGCGGATCCACGGAGGCGACGGTCGAAAACGAGTTGATTCCCAGGGGTGCGTCGGAGAGGCTGCCCGCCGAGTGTTCAGGCCGGGCAACGGACGTCCGGCCGCGAACGGGGGAAGGCCGTGTCGTACCCGAAGATCCCGCAGCGGTTCGGCGACGGACCGCTGCCCGGCGGGAGCTGGGTCGCCGAGGAGAAAGTGCACGGCGCACAACTCGTCCTGCTCAGCGACGGCCGCACCACACGAGCGGCAAGCCGACGCGGCCCGCTGGACGAGGATCAGCTCGAGACGTTCTTCGGAGCGGTACGACTGTGGCCGGTACTGGCGACAGCCGCCGCAGCAGTAGCCCGAGCTGCCGGGCAGGACGTGACCCTGTACGGCGAACTGGCAGGCGGCGGCTATCCCCACCCGCGCACACCGCCCGTCCAAAACATCACTCCGGTGCAGACCGGCGTCTGGTACAGCCCTGACCTGGTCTGGCTGGCGTTCGACGGCGCCGTCAGCACACCGTCGGGACCGCACTGGATGAGCCGCGCCGAGCTGGCCGACCTCCTCGCCGCCGTGGGCCTGGAATGCGTCCCGCTGGTGGCGCAAGGCCCTCGGCAGAAGCTGAGGGAGCTGCCGGTCGACTTTCCGACGCTGGTGCCCGGCCGCTTCGGCCTTCCGGAGCTGCCGGGCAACCGCGCCGAAGGCTACGTCCTCAAGCCCGCCGGACCCTGGAACACGAGTGAGCGCGGACCGCGACCGGTGTTGAAGGTCAAGCATCCCGACTTCGCCGAGGACGCCCGCTACAACGGTGCCCGGCCGTTCGTGCCGCCACCGGGCGGTGTGACGGGCGTGCCTGCCTGGTTGCTGTCGGCCGCGGTGGAGCGGCTCACCCCGCCACGAGTGGACGCGGCCCGCAGCAAGCTCGGCCCGTCCGCCGACCCCGCCGCATTGGCCGCCGAAGTGGTGACCGACCTGCTGGCCGACCTCGCCGACGACCTGGGCGGCCTACCCGAGCCCGACCGCCAACGCCTGACCACGACCCTCACCCCGGCAGCCCGCAACCTGGCAACGCTCCACGGCTCCTGAGCCGCGGCTCATCCGGGGTGGAGATCAGGGCTGCCCCAGTAGCCGGTCGACCAGTCCGGCGATGTAGTCCGGGGTGAGGGGGCCCGCGCCGAACAGGACGCGGATGTACATCGGGGCCATGACGTGGTCGAGCACGCCCAGCGCGTCGGGTGGGCGCTCGCCGCGTTCCTCGGCGCGGTCGAGCATGGCCTGGATGAACCGGGTGCGTTCGGCGAGGAAGTCGTCACGCACCCGCAGACCCCGCTCGCCCCTGTTCGACAGGGCGACGGTCAGGCGCAGCACCGCCAGGCCGTCGGGTCCGGTGATCTCGCGCGCCACCTGGGCCGCGTAGGCGTGCAGGTCACCGGCCAGGCTTCCGGTGTCGGGCATCGGCGACTGCGCGTTCAGGCGCGTGAGCACCACGTCGGCGAGCAGGGCCTCCAGGGTGCCCCACCGGCGGTAGACGCTGGTGTCGGCCACGCCCGCGCGGGCCGCGACGTCGCCGACCGTGAACTCGCCGTAGCCGCGCTCGCCGACCAGGTCCGTGACGGCCTGGTGCACCGCCGCCCGGACACGGGCGCTGCGCCCGCCGGGCCGCCGGACCGGCTCTCGTTCCTCCATGCCCCACACCTTAGCGCAGCTCGCAGTTGCGTTTAGCGTGCGCACTGTGTAACTTCCTAAAGCAGTAGATGACTGCTTTAGGGAGGGCGATGAAGTCTGCACCGCAGATGGCCGTGCCGAACAGGGCGGCGTTGCTCACGGTGACCTGCCTGGGGCAGTTCA
Source organism: Actinomadura oligospora ATCC 43269 (assembly GCF_000518265.1). GTDB lineage: Bacteria > Actinomycetota > Actinomycetes > Streptosporangiales > Streptosporangiaceae > Spirillospora > Spirillospora oligospora. The sequence goes on from NZ_JADG01000003.1 coordinate 554,280, forward strand.
TGGTGCTGCTCGACAACACGATCGTCGGCGCCGCGCTGCCCGACATGCAGGAGCGGCTGCACACCCAGTTGACCGGGCTGCAATGGATCGTCGACGCCTACGTGCTCCTGGTCGCCATGCTGTTGCTGTCCGGCGGCGTCTTCGCCGACCGCTTCGGCCGCAAGAGGTTGTTCCTGGCCGGTGTCGTGGTGTTCACCGCCGCGTCCGTCGTGTGCTCCGCCGCGCCCTCGATCGGCTGGCTGATCGCCGGACGCGTGCTGCAGGGCATCGGGGCCGCGGCGCTGAGTCCCGCCTCGCTGTCACTGCTCGTCGCCGCGTACCCGGTTCCGCAGGAGCGCGTCAGGGCGATCGGGCTGTGGGCCGGACTCAGCGGAATCGGCCTGGCCGCCGGACCGCTGGCCGGTGGCGTTCTGGTCGAGGCCTTCGGCTGGCCCGCCATCTTCCTCGTCAACGTGCCCGTCGGCGCGGCCCTGCTGGTTGCCGGCCTGCGCGCGCTGGACGAGTCCCGCAACCCGAGCGCCCCGGCGATCGACGTCCCGGGAACGGTCCTGTCCATCCTGGGCGTGGGGGCGCTCACCTACGGGCTGATCGAGGGCGGCGCCCGTGGCTGGACCTCGCCTGTGATCCTGGGCAGCTTCGCCGCCGCGGCCGTGGTCCTCGCCGCCTTCGTGGTGGTCGAAGGGCGGGTTCCGGCGCCGATGCTTCCCTTGCGACTCTTCCGTCAACGGCTGTTCACGGTCTCCAACACGGCCATGATCGTGGTCGGTTTCGCGCTCATGGGCTCGTCGTTCTTCTTCTCCCAGTTCTTCGTCTACGTCCAGGGCAGCTCGATCCTGCGAGCCGGGCTGCAGACCCTGCCCGCCACGCTCGCGATGGTCGTCGTCAGCCCGTTCGCGGGCCGGCTCGCCGCCCGGCACGGCTTCCGGATCATGGTCACCACCGGCCTGACGCTGGCCGGGCTGGGACTGCTGGCCCTGGGCTTCGTGCACGCCGACACCGGCTACGCGAACGTGTGGTGGCGGCTGGCCGTCGTCGGCATCGGTTTCGCGCTGACCATGTCCCCGCTGACCGGCGCCGCCATCCAGGCGGTCAGCCCGCAGGAGGGCGGCCTGGCGTCGGGCGTCAGCAGCACCACCCGGCAGATCGGCGCGGTCCTCGGCGTGGCCGTGCTCGGAGCCGTCGTCCGCACCCGGGAGTCCAGTGGCGCCTCCTTCGAGGACGGGCTCAACAGCGCCTTCGTGGTGGCCGGTGTCGTCACCTTGGCCACCGCCGTGTTCACGGGAGTGTGGCTGGTCAGGAGCGCCGAGTCGTCACGACAGGCGAGCCCGGCCCCGCGCGTTCCCGAGAACACCACGGCTCACTGACGGGAGTGATCGCGCGACGCGTGCGGAAGTGGCGGTCAGGAGGCGGGCGCAGGTGGTAGCACTGTGTGACCGTCCCTGTGCTGGTCGCCGCGCCTCTGTTCGGGAGCCGGATGCTTCGTCTCTCTTGCCTGCTCAGGCGGGTGGTGCGGCGGTCGTGGGGGAGCGGGGGCCGGGCCCGGCCGGTTTGGGGGCGTCCGGGGAGTTGGGTAGCGTGCGGTGATCGAGTCGTGATGGTGCGGGTTTGCGGGGTCTCATGGGGTGTTGTGGTAGCGTGCCGCCAATCTTCAGCCAGGGCGGGAGGACGGCGTGAGGGGACGTGAGACCGCCTCCCGGCGTGGACGGATTCTCGGGGTCGGGATGGCGCTGGCGGTCGTCGCGCTGGCGATACCGACCTCGGGGGCGTCGGCCGCTCCCGAGAGCCCGAAGGACGACAAGGCCGAGTTCGCCAAGCTGAAGAAGCGCGCCGACTCCCTCTCCAAGGAGTACCGGGGCGAGCTGGTCTCCCTGGACGCGGCGAAGAAGGCCGCCCTGAAGGCGGGGACGAACGCCGACCGGCTCTCGCGCGACTACGAGGTCGCGCGCGGCGCGGTGGGACGGCTCGCCGCCTCGTCCTACATGTCCGGCCAGCTCGACACCGTGCCGATGGTGACGGCCGTGGACACCGACCAGGCCGTCCACGACGCGGCGGTCGTCGAGCACCTGGCGCGCAACAACGGCCGCAAGCTCGAGAACCTGCGGACGCTGACCGACCAGGCCAACCAGGCGCGCGAGGACGCGAAGGCCAAGCTCGCCGAGGTGCGCAAGGAGATCGACGACCTGGAGGGGCAGCGCGCCCGGATGCGCAAGCTGCTCGCCAAGTACAAGCCGGAGAAGCCCGTCCAGTCCGGGAGGCCGGACGGCACGAGCGGCGGCAGCAAGTCGCCCATCATGGGCAACACCATGACGCCCCGGATGCGGGCGGTCATGCAGGAGATCGACTCGAAGTTCGGGCCGTTCCCCGCGATCGGCTGCGCCCGCCCCGGCGACCCCCAGGACCACGGGTCCGGCACCGCCTGCGACTTCATGGAGAGCACCGCCGGGCAGATGCCCAGCGCGTCCGCGCAGGCGCACGGCGACCAGGTCGCCCAGTACGTCATCACCAACGCCTCGCGCCTCGGCATCAAGTACGTCATCTGGAAGCAGCGCATCTACGACATGCGCAGCGGCAGCGGCTGGAAGCAGATGGAGAACCGGGGCGGCATCACCCAGAACCACTTCGACCACGTCCACGTGTCGGTCCTCTAGGTCGCCGGTGACCGACCTGCTTCGCCTCGATCTGGACGATCCGGCGGTGCTGGCGCGGGTGTGGGGGATCCAGCGGGCCGCCTACGCGGTGGAGGCCGAGCTGATCGGGTTCGACGGCATCCCGGCGCTCCACGAATCCCCGGACGACCTGCGCACATGCGGGGAGGAGTTCCTCGGCGCCGAGGACGGCGGTGAGCTGCTCGCGGCGATCTCCTGGACCGTCCTGGAAGACGGCACGGTCGACATCTGCAGGCTTGTCGTGCACCCGTCCGCGCACCGTCGCGGGCTCGCCTCCGCCCTGCTCGACGCGCTGGACGCCGAGGTGCCCACGCCTCGGACGGTGGTCTCCACGGCAACGGACAACCATCCGGCCCTCGCGCTCTACCGCCTCCGGGGCTTCAAGGAGACCGGGCGACGCACGGTAGGCGACGTCCTGAGCCTCACTTTGCTGGAACGCGGCCCTTCCTCCGTTTCCGCCACCGCGCAGTCGCCACAAGCCGCGACCTCGTAAAGCACAGCCTGCGACACGCAGGCGCTTCCTCCTGACGCTTGGGTGCTCCGAGCGCGCCCAAGGGTGTGCCGCCTCACGTCGCCCACTTCTATACGGCTGCGTATAGGCGCGCTAGGTTCGATTTATACGCATCCGTATAGATCGGAGTTCCGCCCATGAGACTGCCTCGATCCGCCCACACCGACCGCCCCTGGCGGATCCACGAGATCGCCGACGACTTCACGGTGGAGGATGTCTGGGCGGTGCCGACCCCGGGCGGACCGGGCGACCTCAAGTGGCTGGTCCGCCAGACCGCCGAGGGCATCAGCGGCGGTGTGAAGGGGGAGGACGCCTGCTCCCGGGTCCTGTTCGCCGTCCGCTGGAAGCTCGGAGCCCTCCTCGGCTGGGACCGGCCGGAGACCGGCATCGGCGGGCGCGTCCCCTCCCTGCGCGACCGGTTGCCAGAGGATCTCCGCGCAGGAGACCAGGGCCCCGACCTCGGCGCGTCCCCGTTCCGCTCCCTCTACCAAACGGAAGACGAGTGGGCGGCCGAACTCGGCAACAAGACCGTCCACGCGGTCATGCACATCGGCTGGGTCCCGGACGGAACCGGCGGCTACCGCGGCCAGATGGCCGTCCTGGTGAAGCCCAACGGACTCTTCGGCACCCTGTACATGGCAGGCATCAAACCCTTCCGCTACCTCGGCGTCTACTCCGCGCTGATGCGCAGCATCGGCCGCACCTGGCAGGAGACGGAGAGCGAACGAACCCGCGCCCAAGCACCCTCTCCGAGCCAACAGTGATCGAAGGTGTGCCCTGGCCGTACTCGAACGCGCCCAGCAGACCAGGGACGCCGAGGGCTTCCTGGCGCTGCGCCACCCCGACGCGCTGTGGACGAGCGCCCACCGCAAGGTCCTGATCGGCCTGGACGCCATCGCCGAGTTCACCCGCGCGGTGCTCCCCAACGCCGACTGGACGGAGCGGTCACCTACGAGGTCGTCCACACGCGAACCAGAACACCCAGTCCTCACCGATCGACCACCTCCGCGCCGCCCCGAACGCCGGGCCCACACCACGGCCCGCCCCTCACCTTCCCTCGGCGGGCCCCGGTGACAACGGCTCGACCCAGCGTGGCCCGGTCTGCCGTCCGGGCCACGCTGGACGAGAGCGGGTTCGGGCGGGGCGGCTGGTCAGAGGAGTCGGATCGACCAGACGCCCTCCGCGCGGACCTGAACGTAGGTCGGGCCCTTGAGTTCGGCTTCGATGGCGGTGTCGCCCCTGCCTGACAGCAGTTGCTCGCCCTGCTCAAAGGCGGGTGTGAGGGTGGTCAGGGAGAACGCGCCGGGTGTCGTGTGACGCATCCTGATCTGCGCCGGGCCGCCGTCGTAGCGGAACACGAACCCGCCTTCCGCTCCTAGACGGTCGAGAAGGACAGGGGCCGTATCGACGGGCTGGAGCCACGCCCACCAGCCGCCGCTCGCCGTCTTGAGCGCGAGGTGGACCTCGGGTTCCTCACTTGCGGGCAGCGGAACCACAACCCGCCGCAGCCGCTTGGAGCGCAGCAACGTCCTGCGCCGGTCCGGTGGGCCGATCTCAACGTGGTTGTAGCGGTCCTCATACCGGATGCGGACCACCAAGAGAAGTGGCTGGTCGGGGGAGGGGCGCTGCAGGGTCGTCTCCGCGTTGCCGAATTCTCCTTGTGCCCGTTGCCGCTTGTCGGTGCCCTGCGGCCACATCTTGAACGGGGGCGGCGGTTTGGGCTGCCCGACGGGCTTCGGTGACTGCGTCGGAGGGTGCCTCGGCTGATTCCTGGTGGGCTTCGGCGGGCGGACGGGTCGAGCGGCGGACTGCGGCGTCGGGGCCGTGGCGATCGGTGGCTGGCCCTCAGCGAGGCGGATCGCGTCGGCGGCGCAGACGTCGATCTGCCGGGCCGCACCTCCGGGGGGAGTCCAGCGGACCTGATCGGTGGAGACGCCGTGGCGAGGGTCGAAGAAGCACAGCGGGCGGCGTTGCGGTGGAGCCTCGCCCGCGAGGCGCGCGTCCACGCAGGCGAGGGCGTGCCCGCCCTCGTCCAACGCGCGCAGCACGTCGACGGCGTCGCGCCGGTCGCGGTCGCCGACGAAGGCGCGCTTGGCCTCTTCATAGGCGTTCAGGGCACGTTCGTAGTCGGCGAGCAGATCCGGGTCTCCGCCATGGACGGACGGGACGAACGAATGCCGCGTCAGCGCCTCGCCGAACGCGGTGATCTCGGCGTCGATCTCGGCGAGTTCGTCGTCGCGCCGCCGCCGGAACAGCCTTCCCATGAATCCCACGGATGCCGTTATATCCGAAAAACCCCAGCCCTCTGATCAGCGCACAGCCCACCTCCGCCCTGTTCGCCAGGTGAGGGGACGGCATCACGTCCGCTGTCCGACCCTGCTCCTAGGCTCTGCGTCGCACACGACCAGAGCGGATCACGGAGGCAGGGCACATGGTGGACGGCTCGCCAGAGCGGGACAGCGGCAACCGGCCGGAGGCGCACCGCGCGGCGTTCGAGGCGTTCGCCGAACAGATGCGGAAGGGCGACCACCGGACGGCCCTGGCCGCCGCGCGCGCCGTCCACGACCAGGTGCTCGCCGCAGGCGACCCGGACCTGCGCGGCGTGGCGCTGAACTGCGTTGGCCTCGCCCAGTTCGAGCTCGGCGAGTTCGCCGACGCCGCAGAGTCCCACCAACAGGCCAAGGGTCTCGGCCAGCGCTCTGACGTGCGCGCCTTCGCCTCCATGCGAGCCAACCTCGCCAAAATCGCGGCCGGTGAGTCCGTCGCCTACCCGGAGGTCTGGGAGGCCGACTCCGCGCCCGGTCAACTGGCCGCGCTCGCCCGGAGCGAGCACCCGTACCTGGCCGCGGCGGCCGGTGTCGAGCTCGGACGGCTGCTGCGCGGCGAGCGGCACTTCCTGGCGGCGATCCGCGCCTACCAGGCCGTGGTCGACTCGGGTCACCCCTGGTTCCGGACGCGGGCCGCCGTGCCGCTCGCCGAGCTGCTGCGCGAAGCCGGGGACCACACCGCCGCCGCACGCGTTCTCGAACACGCCGACCCGGAGTCCGACGCCCCCGACATGGTCGACCTGGCGCTGGCCGCGCTGGACGACCCGGACGCACCGTCCTTCTGGCTGGCCCCCGTCCGTCCCGGCCTCGCCCACTACCGCGCCGGCGACCTGGACGCCGCCCGCGCCGAGCTGCGTTCCGTCGCCGCCGGCGACTGGCAGCATGCCGCACATCAGGCGGCCACCGTCCTCGCGGGCATCGAACTGCGGCACGGCGACCCCGCCACCGCCCACCGGATCCTGAACGACCTCGCCGAGTCCGCCGACTTCACCTACGGCCCGCGCGCGGCCGTTGCCCTGGTCGTCCTGAACGCCGCCGAGGACACCGAGGCCGCTGCCACAGCCGTCGCCCCGGCCAGCGCGCTCGCCCGCTACCTGACCCGCGACCAAGGGGCGGCAGCCGAACTGGAAGCGCTCGCCCACAGCGAGCACCCCTTGGCCGGGGCGTTCGCGGCCCTGCTCGCAGACCTGCTGGACGACGGCCGTCCGGGAGCATCCGACCGGCGGGCCACGGCCGCGCGGTCCGGGGACAGGCTGGCGTCCGGCTACACCGCCTACCTGAACGCCATCGACCTGACGACATGGGACGACACCGAGCGCGTCAGCGAAGCGCTCACCCAAGCCTACGAATCCGCGTCCGCCGTCCTGCCCTGGGCCGCCCTCCGGCTCGGCGAAGTGGGACTGACCGACTTCATCGGAATCGGCGACAGCCAGTTCTGCTTCCACGCCGTGCTCGAGACCGGCCACCGCGCGCTCATGCCCCGCGCCGCGGCCGGGTTGTTCGACTCGTCCCCGGCGGACAGCTGGGTGGCGGAGGAGCGATACAAGCTCGCCGGGGAACTCCTGGCCACCGACCTGCCGCCCGAAGCGGTTCCGCCCCTCGCCTGGCTGACGGCCGAGAACCTGATCAGCTACGAGGACGACCTGGACGCCGGACAGCAGGCGCTGGAGCGGATTCCCGAGTCCGATCCCCGGTTCGGCGCCCCGGCGCAGGCCGCGCGCCTGCTCCTGGACGACGACGCCGAAGGCATGCGTTCGGTGTTCGAGCGCCTCACCCGGTGGGACGAGCAGTCGCTCGAGCTGGCCTCCGAGTGCTGCATGTCCGTGCTCTGGAAGCTGCCCGACGAGTCGTCCGTCACCCGGCAGGCCCTCCACGTGCTGGCCGACCTCGGCGACAAGACCGCACCGCTCTCCTCGAAAGTCCTGGAACGTCTGGCCAGGGTCTGCCGGATCCAGAACGCCCTGGACGGCGAACTGGCCGCGAAGGAGGCGTCGTACCTGCGCCGCCAGGACGGCCATCCCGGCGGAGGAGTGCTGGAGGTCGCCCGCCGCCACCACCTCGCCGGTGACCTCGACCAGGCGATCGAGCTGTACCGGCGGGTCAACACCCCGGAGTTCCCGCAGGCGCGCCGCAAGGCGGCCGTCGCCCTCGGCGTCCTGTTCCGGCACCAGGGACGCCACGAGGAGGCCGACGGGTTGCCGCCGCTCGACGTCCCCCCGCAGTACTGCTTCACGCTGGGCACCGACCTGGAAAGCGCGGGACGGACCGGCGAGGCCGTCCTCGCCTGGAAGCTGATCGCGCGTACCAGCGACGTCACCTGGGCGGTCCGTGCCAACTTCCACCTGGGCCAGGCGCACGCGAAACTCGGGGAGACCGACGATGCGATCGCCGCCTACAAGCGGGCCGGCTCGACCGAGGACTCCTTCTTCCGCGGCATGGCCTGGCACGAACTCGGCTGCCTGTACCAGGACCAGGGAGATCTCGAGCTGGCCAAGGAGTTCCAGCAGCGCGGCGCCGACGTCGGGGCGAGGCTGGGAAAGGACGACGGCGAGACGGTCATCGGCGCATGCAAACTGCGGTTGGCCCAGCTCGCGACACTGGCCGGCGACACCGAGGAGGCCCGCCGTCTCGCCCTGGACATGGTCGAGACCGGCGATCGGGGCACGGGCGCGATGGGCGCGATGCTGCTGGGCGGCGTGGCCAAGGAGCGCCGGGACGTCCCCGAGGCACGGCGCTGGTACCAGTGGGTGATCGACTCCGGTGACCGGTTCCAGCGGGAACTCGCACTGGCCCACCTCGGCGAGCTGTACCACCGGGTCGGCGACCGGGACCAGGCGCGCGAGTTCTACCAGCTCACCCTCGACTCCACCCGGAGCACCCCTGAACTGGTCGCCGAGGCCGCCTACCGGATGGGGGAGATGGCCGAACAGAACGGCGACGCCGACCAGGCCGCGCGCTACCTGGAGCAGGCGCGGGACACCGGGGACACCACCTTCGGCCCCCAAGCCGAGCTGCTCCTGAGCCGTCTGACGGGAGGCCGATAACCTGCGCAGACCGTCAAGAAGTGCCTAATTCGCGTCCATTTCGAAGGGTGGACGCTGGGCCGCGGACGGCCCGGATGCGATTCTCAGGCCATGGGCTACGACATCACCGAACCCTACGGACCGCTCATCGAGACCACGGCACGCGTCGCGGTCTGGAACGTGTGGGCGCGGTTCGGCCCCTGGCGCGAGCGTGAGCAGGCGATCCTCGCGGTGCTCGCCGGGGCCGACGCCGACGTCGTCGTGCTCATCGAAGCATGGGAGGACGCCGGGGAGTCACAAGCCGACCGCCTGGGCGCACGGCTGAACCTGCCGCACCGGGTCTTCCGCGGCGTCCCCGACGAGATGGCCGCCGCCGACGCGCTCTCAGGCGTCGCCGTCCTCTCGCGATGGCCGCTCACCCGGCTCGGAGAGCAGCGCCTCGGCGACCAGGACGGCTGGGACGGCGGATTCGCCGTGTTCGCCCACGCGGAGGGCCCGCGCGGCCCGCTCCAGGTGTTCGGCGTGACGCTCGGCTGGAAACCCGGACACAGCACCCAGCGCCAGCAGCAGGTCCGGGACCTCGGCGCGTTCGTCCGGAAGGAGGCCGACACACAGGCCCCCGTGGTCGTCGCCGGAGACCTGAACGCCGTCCCGGACAGCGACGAGATCAGGATGCTGACCGGCCGCACCGCAGTGGCGGCGCCCGGCCTGGTCTTCTACGACGCGTGGGAGACGGCCGGGGACGGGACGTCCGGCCACACCTGGTCCAACGCCAACCCCTGGGCCCGCCCGGTGCTGTGGCCCGACCGCAGAATCGACTACGTCCTGACCGCCTGGCCACGCGGCGGGGGAGCGGGCCACCCCGTCCGCTGCGACCTGCTCGGAACCTCCCCGGTGGACGGCGTCATGGCGTCCGACCACTACGGCGTCGTCGCCGACCTCCGCTACTGACCCCATCCTCAGACGGAGTGAGTAAAATCAACATCGCCGCCTTGATACATTAAGAAAATCAAGTGACAGCTGAACGACGAGCCAGACAGGGGCCGCGGGTGGACTGGCAGGAACTGACGGACCTCACACAGGGACGGCCGTTCACGGTCGAGCGGGTTCGCCTCGCCGACAGCGACGTCGTGATCGAAGGACGGTTCGAACCGCCGCAACTGGCCAGGCTCAGCGCCGACGACCAGGTGTTCGTCGCCGCGTTCGTCCGCTCCCACGGCTCCATCAAGGAGATGGAACGCGTCTTCGGCGTGAGCTACCCGACCGTGAAGTCCCGGCTGAACCGGATCTCCGAGCAACTCGACTTCGTCGACACCGACCCCGAACCCACCGGCGCCGACGTCATCGACCGCCTGCGCCGCGGCGAGATCAGCGCCGAGGAGGCGCTGACCGAACTGGAGAAGACCCGATGATCCCCCAACTGGTGACGGTCGGCTACCGCCGATCCAACGGCCGCCGACGGAGGCTGTTCCTCCCCGTCCTCCCGCTGGTCCTGCTGGTCTCGCCGCTACTGCTGTTCGCCGTCCTGGCCGGACTGGTCGCGTGCCTCATCTTCCGAGTGAGCCCGACGGCCGCGCTGCTCGGCATCGGCCGCGTGCTGTGGGCACTGCCCGGCGCCAGCTTCGAACTCGAGGAGGGCACGACGGCCTTCCTGGTCAGCGTCCGATGAGCCGAGGAGAAGCACGACGATGAACGACCAGGGCCGCCAGATCCTGCAGATGCTGTCCGAAGGCAAGATCACCGCGTCCGAGGCCGAACGCCTCCTCGACGCCCTGGGACGGCAGCACCCCGACCCGACGCCAAGCGCCCCACCTCGCACGAAGACTCGCCCCAAATACCTGCGCGTAGTGGTGAACTCCACCGACGACCCCGGCGGGCCAACCTCCGTCAACATCCGAGTCCCCCTACAACTCCTCCGCGCCGGCGTCCGGCTGGCATCCCTCATCCCCCCACAGGCCCTCACCAAGGTCAACGCCGGCCTCGAACAGTCAGGCGTTCCGATCGACCTGACCCAACTCAAGCCCCAAGACCTCGAAGCCCTCATCGACCACCTGGACGACGTCACCGTCGACATCAACGACCCCACCAGCAAAGTCCAGATCACCTGCGAATAACCCACCCCTCCCCCCAAAGCGACCTGGCTGACAGGGTTGCGAACCCTCGTAGGGGACTGTCGGCTGTTCTGTCCTGCTGCTCGCCGGGGCCTGGGCGGGGTTCGCTTTTTTGGGTGAGTTAGCGTGCGTGGGGTGGGCGGGGGCGGTGGCCGCTGAGCCAGAAGCCGCCCTGGTCCCAGTAGCCGGGGCCGGGGCCGAGGGGTGTGGAGCCGCTGCTCAGCATTGCGTGGAGTGCTTCCCGTTCTTCGCGGTAGGGCTCGTGCGTCTGCCACCACTGGCGGGTCTGGGCGTCGTGGTCGGTCTCGTAGGAGTGCGCGCCCCAGTGGTTCTGGAACCACATGCAGAACACTTCGTCCGTCTCGCCCTCGGCGGGGGGAATCTCGGCCGGGCAGCTGGGGCGCAGCTCCAGCACCGGGTCGCGGGGGTGGGCACCGTCGTCCATGGAGTTGCTGGGCCGGTCGCCGTCCTCCCAGCGGAGCCACACCTGGCCGTCGGGGTAGTGGTCGGCGACGTCGATGGCATGCGGGCCCGGATGTCCTGCTGGCAACTCGCACAGCTGGTCAGGATGACGGAGGTCGTAGATGTGTGCGTCGGGGAAGCGTTCCTTGATCTTGTCTCGCTCGCGGAGGCGCAGCTTGGTGACGGCGGAACACGCCCGGACCAGCTCAGGTCCCTCTTCGGACTCGACTGTGGGTGCGTCGGGGTCGCTCATGTCGGCACCGTAGAGCTTTTCCGCGACGCATCGGAGTGATTTGGTGACACCTGGTCTACCCCGGCCGCGAGCCCGCGTCCCCGTGGTCGTGATCCACCACGCACAGGCTCCGGGCTTGGCGACCGTCGTGAATACAGCTTGGTCGCGAGATGGGACTTCATGAGTTCTCGGCGGTCGCTCGCCGGGCCTGGCGGTGCCAGCGGTTGAGGACGCGCACGACGGTCTTCGTCCCGCTTGGTTCGTGCTGCCGTCCGGGTGGTTAGTGGTTCGGTGGTGGGGCCTTGCCGGGGGGCATGGTCAGCAGGTTTTTCGGTAGGGGGCGTCGGGGATGTTGGTTTTCCATTCTGATTTCGTTAGGGCGCCGCTTGTTGCGCAGAGTTCGGCCTCTAGGCGTTTCGGGGCGACTGAGTGGGTGCGGAAGCCGCCGGTGGAGTCGACGCTGACCAGGGATTGGCCGTCTGGGGTGAACGCCATGGCCAGTACCGTGCGGCGGTGGCCGGTGAGCGGGATGCCCAGTGGGGTGCGGGTGCGCAGGTCCCACAGCTTGATCTCGCCGTCGGAGTCGGACTCGCCGTAGGCGACGGCCAGGACGCGGTCCCGGGCGTCGTGGGCCGGCAGGGAGGCGCGGCCGGTCGGGGTGAGGTCTCCGGTGCGGAGGACATACCCCGTGCGGGCGAGCGTGGACGGGTCGTAGAAGGAGACGCTGCCGCGGAGTTCGGACGGGCCGTCGAAGATCATCTTGCCGTCCGTGCTGAACCGGCCCGCCGTCAGGCCCGTGGAGCCGCGCCGCAGCACCTTTCCGGACGGGAACTCCACGAGCGTGTGGCCGGAGAGCACCGCGCCGCCGTCCGGGCGGAACGCCACCGCTCCCCATCCCCACGGCTCCCCGCGCATCTCCCGGATCTGGCGCATCGGGGAGAGATTCCAGAAGGACAGGGACCTGCCCGCGTCGTCGGGACGGTTCCGGACGAGTGTCCGTCCGTCCGGCGCGAAGTCCACGTTCTCGACGACCGGGTCCGAGTACTGGGTGACGGCGCCGGGGAGGGAACCGATGCGGGTTCGCTTCGACAGGTCCCAGATGTCGATTTTTCCGTCGCCCATGCCGGTCTTGACCGCCAGCATCCGGCCGTTCGGGCTGAGCTTGAGACCCGATCCCGTGCTGAACTGCTCCTTCGGCAGCTCGAACCGTTTGGCGAGCGGGCTGGTCGACCAGATCTCGACGGCCTCGTCGTCCCTGAGCACCGCCATCGTGGAGCCGTCGCGGCTGGAGGTCGCCTGGTTGTACTCGCTGGATCGGCTCTCGGGTTGCCGGGTGTAGCGCGTGATGTCGAGGGAGAACAGGACGCCGTCGCCGCTCGTGCACCGCAGTTCGGTGTCGCGCGCGGTGAACCGGAAGGTCCCGGGGGCGCACTCGTCCATCGTGGTCGGGTAGCGCATGACCACGCCGTCGTCGGGCGAGATGCGCCACAGGTTCAGCTGGGTCGCCATGAACTCGCCCGAGTGGCTGAAGGTCTGGTCCGCCCGCGTGACGTCCTCGGGGCCCTTCACCTCCTGGACGGTGTTGGTGTCGATCGACACCAGGCGCACGCCGTCCCTGCCCGGGAGTGCCGCGGTCCGGCCGTCCGGGCTGAAACGGACGGCCTGGAAGCTGGGCTCGTTGCCGATGTGGAAGTCGGGTGTGGGGAGCTTCCTGCGGGTTCGCAGGTCGGTCCAGGTGACCGTTTTGAGGGACTTGATCGACAGCACCGTCTCCTGCGGGGAGAACGACACGAAGCCGGTGATGCGCGGATCGTGGAACGCCTGTCGGCCGGTGCGCGTGTCCCAGACGGTGATCCCGTTGCGGTAGGCACCGGTCTCGGACGCCGCCAGGTAGGTGCCTGCCGGGCTGAGCTGGAGCTCGGCCGCGTTGACCAGGCCCTGGTCCTTGTAGCGGATCACGTTGCGGACGCTGAGGCCGGGGACGGACAGGATGGCGATCGTCCCGTCCAGGACGCGGACGGCGAGGGTCTTGCCGTCGTCGGACAGGTCGACGCCGCCGACTCCGGCGGCGGTCCGGAAGGAGCCGACCTTGCGTCCGCTGTCGGCGTCCCACACCCCGGCCTGGTTCCCGCCTGCCGCCGCCAGCAGCCGTCCTGAGCCGTCCAGGTCGGACCAGATCGCGTCGAAGTCGGGCAGCCGGACGGACCTGCGCTCCACCTGGTTCCGGAGCGCGAACAGCGCCGACCACGACTCGGGGGTGTCGGCGATCGACCCGGCCGCGACGGCGAGCCTGCGCGCCAGGTCCGGACGGGTGCGGCGCAGCGACTGCGCCAGCCCCGCGACCTGCGCGGACGCGGCGCGGTCGCGCTGTCCGACGACGGTCCGCCGCTGGTCGATCGCGACGGCGGCCGCGCCGATCGCGATGACCAGCAGGACCGACAGGCCGATGCTGACCAGCGCCCGCAGCCGTCCCCGGCGCAGCGACAGGGCGGCGGCGGCGTCCAGGAAGCCGCGCTCGACCAGGCTGAGGGTCAGGTGACGGCGGCCGGTCGCGGCCCACGACTGGGCGCGCTCCAGGGCCGTCCCCTGGTAGAGGTCGCTGCGTTTGCGGCCGTGGCCGTGCCAGAGCCGGGAGGCGTCCACGAGGTCCTGGTGGACGCCCAGTCCCGCGCGCTCGCCGTCGGCCCATTCGCGCAGCCTCGGCCACGCGCGGATGAGCGCGGCGCTGGACAGCGTGACGGTGTCGTCCGTCCAGACCAGGACGCCCGCGCCGGTGAAGTCGCGCAGCACGCGGTCGACGACCTGGTCGTCGACCTGGCCGTCGGCGAACTCGTCCCGGCGCGCCGAGCGCAGCGTGTCCTCGGCGCGCTCGCCGGGCGCGACCAGCCGCAGCAGCAGTTGCGGCACGGCCTCCTGTTCGCGGACGCCCAGGCCGGTGAACACGACCTCCGCGAGTTCGGCGCGGGACGGCTCGGGCGGTTCGGGCGGCCGGTCGTCGGGGACGGCGCGGCGCGTGGCCTCCTTCAGGTCGATCGCGCCGACCAGGCCGAGCAGCAGGTCCTCGGCGTCGGGACGGTCGGCCGGGTCCTTCGCCAGCGACGCCGTCACCAGCGCGCGCAGCGGTTCGTCCAGCATGGAGGTGTCGGGGTGGTGGGTCTCCACCCGGCGTGCGATCACGGGGGCGGTGTCGCCGGTGAAGGCGTGCCGTCCGGTCGCGGCGAACAGGACGACCGCGCCCCATCCCCACACGTCCACCTTGGCGTCGCCGTGCTCGCCCCGGTACCGCTCCGGGGGCATGTAGCGCAGGGTGCCCTTGAGCAGGCCGGTCGTGGTGGGCTGCTCCTCGATCCGGGCGATCCCGAAGTCGATGAGGCGCGGCCCGTCCGGGGCCAGCAGGATGTTCTCGGGCTTCAGGTCGCGGTGCACGACCCGCGCGCGGTGGACGCCCACCAGCGCGGTGGCGAGGCCGATCGCCAGACGGCGCAGCTCGTCCGGCCCGTACGGCCCGCCGCGCGTGACGGCCTGCCGGAGGTTCGGCCCGGCGACGTGCTCGCTGACGACGAACGGGATCGGGCCGTCGAGGTCGGCGTACAGGACCTTGGCGGTGCAGTAGGCGGCGACCTTCCGCCAGGCCCAGGTCTCCTTGCGGAGCGTCTCGCGGTCACGGTCGAGGACGCCGTGCAGGGCCTTGACGGCGACCCGTTCGCCGCCCGGCCCGTAGCCCTCGTAGACGACACCCTGGCCTCCCGCGCCGAGCCGTCCGTCCAGGTAGAAGGAGCCGAGCTGGCGGGGGTCGCCGGGGTGGAGCGGTTCGGCCATGGGTCTCCTCGCGCTGCCGGTGGAACCCGGTGATCATCTCAGAAAGACGCTCATGTCTGACTGTTTGTTCGGCACCGGCGCCGTGGAAGACCTCGTCCCGCCCGCACACCGCGCCTGCAGGGCGTGGTCCCGTACCCAGCGCGTCCTTGCTGACCAGCGCGCCCGCCGTGACCCGGCGACCGCCGCGCACTCGGCACAGGCCGTCTCCAACCGTGCCGCCATGGAAGCGCGCGAGACGGGGGAGACCCTCCCCGGACGCCCGCTCGGCTTGCCCGACCTGCCGGACAGGGACGTGTGGGCGGAGCATCCGCGTGTCGGGGCGAGACTTTCGGCGCGCGTCGGTTGCAGGTGCGTCGCGTAGTCGGACGGCATCGCGGGCCCACCTGCGACGGCCCAGTGACCTGCGCGGGCGACTGGGCCGTTCCGCGGGGCTACCAGTTCGCGGTGCAGTTGGTGCCGTTGTCGCCGGGGCCGCACGCGAACAGCTGCATTCTGGACTCGTTGGAGTAAGCGTGGAATGCGCAGAGGCAAGCCTGAGACTCTGAACGGTGTTGCGCCACGCGTTTTCACTGTGGTGAAAATGCGTGGCGGCTTGGAGGCTTTCCGGCCAGCAGGCACTTGAGGCGATCGTGCGGATCGACGGCGAAGGGTGGGGACGAGCTGGGCTGTGGCGCGCCCATGACGGCAAGAGCCCGCCGCCTGGGTGTCCGCTGGGGGCTCCAGGTGGAAACGGCCGATGGGGTTTTGGTGGGAGGCGGTTCGAGATGACAGTTGGTCCTGGTGGAGGGCAACAAGTGGTCGGCCAGTCAGAGACGATTCGACGGCTGGTGATGGGCCCGGAAGGTTTACAGGCTCTGCTGGGGTGGCTTGCGCTGCAGATCAACGGCTATGTGTTGCTGGCGGACGCGAGTGGAACACCTCTTCAAGTCTCTTCCCGGTGGCCGGCGGAGCTTTCAGCGCTGGCGGAGGAGGGGATCCGGCGCGTCTGTGCGGGGAAGGCCGGGTCGGCGGCCATGGACGCCACGGCACATACCGTGTGGGTCTCGGCGATCGGTGGCGAGGACCCTCAGATCACTTTGATCGTCGCCTGCGAAAAACCGTTCTCTCCCCGACGACGAAAGTTGGTCTCCGAAGCGTCGGGCTATTTATGGCTGCGGTGGCGGCTGGAGGAACTCGAGCGACACCGTGACCAGGTGGAACTGGCGAACATGCAGAGTCACGAAGCGGCCTTGCACCTTCTGCTGGTCGGCAATGTCGTTGCTGCCCGGCGCGTCACCGAAGCCCTTGGTTCACACCTGCCCGACGTCACGCGCGTCCACATCATCGAGTGTCCCCCGCGGCTCAGGGACGAATGCCTTCATGAGTGTGAGCGGGCCATACGCGGCCACGTGTGGCTGATCCGCTGCCCTGTGTACACCCGGCATCTCATCATCCTGGCTCCGGCAGGCCCCGACGACGCGGACGCGCCGTTGGAGCATGCGTTGCAGACCCTCGCGGCGAACCGGCGGCACTGTTACGTCGGGACCGGCCAAGCGGTGCCGCTGGGTGACATCGCGACAGGATACGAACAGGCGTTCCATGCGCTCGCGGTCGCCAGGAACACCGCCGCACGGTGCGCGGCGTTCAGCCCCCGCGATGAACTGGCGGCCCTGATCGGCCCGGCCGGCGTCCGGTGGGCGACCACGCGCGTCCAGCCGCTGCTCGATCACCGTCCCCGCCGCCCCCAGGATCCGGACGCCGCTGAGCTTCAGGCGACTCTCGCCTCGTGGCTGGCCTTCTCCACGCGGGCGGCCCGGCAGTTGAAGATCCACCGCAACACCCTGACCGCCCGGCTGCGACTCATCGCCGACCTCCTCGACTGCGACCTCAGCGACCTCGCCACCCAGGCCGAACTCCACCTCGCGCACCGCCTCCTCGGCCAGCCCTGGCGGGCCGGGGAATCCGACGAGCCCGACAACGTGATCCTTGACCGGCTTCTCGCCACGCCGCACGTCATCCAATGGGCCCAGAACCGCCTGTCCGAAATCGGCAATGATGATCCGCGCCTATCGCACACCCTGCGGATCTGGCTGAGCAGTAACGGACACCTGCCCAGCACCGCGGATTCACTGCGACTCTCGGTCCCGGCCACGCGTAAACGGATCCTCCGCATCGAGCGGATCCTTCAACGTTCCCTGCTCAACGCGCCGTCCGCGCTATACGAGATGCAGCTCGCCGTCCGGATCGTCGATCGCCACACCGATGAAGGATGACCGAAACCCGCCTTCTCGCCCTGCGTCTATTCCCTCCTCGGTCGCCAAAAGGGAACCGGCGGCGCTGATCACAGTGCAAACACAACCTGGCGAGGTGTTCCCCGAGGCGGCAGAGTTCCTCATGTCCCACCACAGAACAGCCCCAGCGCACAGGACTTCGGAAGACGACACCGGCTCCCCAGCCCCCAAGGCACTCGCCCGCCCACAATCATTTTCGGCGCCAACGGCCGTCCGTAGGTTCGCCCACCCAGAAGTACGACGCCAGCCGGGTGGCTGCGTCGCACTGAGGTGACGGCCTCCGACGGAGTCGCCGTCAAACCCTGACATCAGGGCACCACAAGCTCCCTTTCGCGGGTTCGAGTGCGACGAGGCCGGATGGCCTGGTTCGGCGATGAAGCCGACGGGCTTCGCCTGAATCAGATCGAGGAGTCCGGCGGTCGAGGCGTCCAGCGGTGACAGCCGTTGAGGTTCGCGGGGCTCGGTGTCACGGGGGTTGCGAATGCTGAGGATCCATTTCACCGGTGATGACCTGCCACGGACGCGGCTGGCGGAGGGTCCGGACGCGATGTGGGAGGGGCTGCTCAGCCTGTACCGGTTACGGCGACCGCATGGTGCGGCGGTGTTCGGGCCGTGGCGGCGCCGGGTCGGACCGAAGGTCCCTGAATCGACCCGCATGCTGACCGACCTGGTGCCGTCCACCGGGTACGCCGTCGACTTCCTCACCCCCACCACCACCTCGGGAACGTTGCGGGACGGAGTGGAGGCCTTGCGCGGCACCCGCAGCACCCGGCTGCGCGGTGACCTGGCCGAGTTGGCCGCGCGGCACCCCGGACGTCCCCTCCCCGGGTGGTTCGCGGGGTTGGCCGAGGGACGAACGGAAACGCTCGGCAGGGTGGCCGACGCCATGACCGACTACGCGAAGACATGCCTGACACCCGACTGGGACCGGATCAGCACCGAGGTCCGGCATGACCTGGCGCTGCGGAACAAGGCGCACGCCGAAGGCGGCTGGCCCGAGGTGCTCGGCGGACTCCACCCCTCGGCGAGGTGGAGCTATCCCGTGCTGGAACTGAACTACCCCGCCGATCACGACGTCGTCCTGGACGGGCGCGGACTGGTCCTGCAGCCGTCCGTCTTCTGCTGGGGCGCGCCGGTCACCCTGCTCGACCCCGAGCTCCCGCCGGTGCTGACGTTCCCGGTCGCCCATGAGACCCGATGGTCGGCGGCTGCGGGCGGCCAGGCGTCCACTGGCCGGAGCCGGGCGATCATCGCGTTACTCGGCCGGACCAGGACCCACGTGCTGGAGACGATCGCCCTCGGCGCCTGCAACACCACCCAACTCGCCAGACGCACCGCGATCCCGGTCCCCACCGCCAGCCACCAGACGAAGGTGCTTCGCGAGGCCGGGCTCATCGCCAGCGAACGCGAGAGCAACCAGGTCCGTCACACACTCACCCCGCTGGGAGCCGCCCTGCTGAACGGCAGCCTCCTCCGGCCGGAGGCGGGCGGAGACCACCGCTGATTCAATGCCCGACCGCCTCGCCAAATCTATCCACGTCCTACAGCTCCACGAAACCCAGACTCAGTGTGTATGCCGTCAGTCCGCAACGGACCCATGCCCCTGACAGGCGAACCGCCCGCCGACACGTGGTCGACGGGCGGTTCGGCCGGCGAGATCAAGGGGTGTAGATCCAGATCTGCGCCTTGGCGTTCCCCCTCGGGGAGTGGTAGGGCAATATCGCGGCCCACACCTTGTCGTGATGTCCCGACTTCCAGCCCGTGCAGGTCTTGTGCTTCGCACCTCAATAGCGCTGGGACCACATGAGCACCTTGTGCGGGAATGGAGCGCCTACCTTGCGCACAAATTCCAGAACATACCCCTGAGACAGGCGACTGCCTGTTACGTAGAAGCACATTTGGACCTTGCCGTGGGACCGGACGCTGCTGGTCCACTGTGGACTCTGGTAGGTGTAGATCCATTTTCCGCTGATGCCACTCGCCCTGACGTCGTTAGTCCAGTCCTTCAGGCCCACGCCGGATCAATGACCGCCGCGCCGACCGACCGGCGTCGGGCGAGTTCGGATGCGTTGAGATCGCCGGTACGGGCCCCGGCCTGGCCGGCGGCATCATCGAGCAGATCGACCTCGACCGACCGGTCACACTTCTGGTCGCAGACCTGGCGCACCGCTCTCCGGCCCATGGTCGGCGTGTGAGAGGGTTGATCATGCCCTTGAGTGCGTTTCAGGTCAGGACGTCGATCGCTGTTTCCGATATTCGGGAGGCGGTCGCGTTCTACGAAGGCAAGCTGGGTCTGCGGCCGTTGTGGTCCGGGCCCAGCGCCCATATCGCCGATGGAAGCCGGGTCTATGGTTCTGGCGGTGGTCCGGCGCTGAACGTGTACCAGTCGGTCACCGCTGGGAAGACGCCCGCGACGCTGGCGACGTGGTACGTCGACGACATCGACCGGATCGTCGACGAACTCACGTCCTCCGGCGTCGAGTTCATGCGTTACGACCAGCTCGAACACGACGACAAGGGCATCACGCCCCGGGCCGGTGGCGGACGTATCGCGTGGTTCCAGGACCCGGACGGCAACACCTTCGCCATCGAAGCCGACGACTGACCGTCAGCTAGGTCAAGGCGTGTGGCCGGGCGATGGGCTTGCGGTCATGAGACCTGCCTCGTAGGCGGCGATGACGAGTTGCGCGCGGTCGCGGGCCGCGAGCTTCATCAGCAGTTTCCCCATGTGCGCCTTCACCGTCGCGACCGTCACGTAAAGCTCGGCGGCGATCTCGGTGTTGGACAGGCCGCGTGCCACTTGCACCAGCACCTCGCGTTCGCGGACGGTGAGGTCCGCGAGCCGCTCCGCGGCCTCCACCGCCACCGTCGGACGCTTGGCGAACTCCGCGACCAGCCGCCGGGTCACCCGTGGCGACAGCAGGGCGTCGCCCGCGGCGACGACCTCGATCGCCGTCAGCAGGTCGGTCGGCGGGGTGTCCTTGAGCAGGAAGCCGCTCGCGCCTGCCTGGAGGGCCGCGAACACGTAGCGGTCCAGGTCGAACGTCGTCAGGATCAGCACCCGGACCGGTACCGGGTCCTCGCCGCCGAGCACGCGCCGCGTCGCCTCGATCCCGTCCATCCCCGGCATCTGGATGTCCATCAGCGCCACGTCCGGACGGGTGCGCCGGATCAGCTCCACCGCCTCGGCGCCGTTCCCGGCCTCGCCGACGACCTCCAAGCCCTCGGTGGTGTCGATCAGGACCCGGAACCCGGCCCGCACCAGCACCTGGTCATCGCAGACCACGACCCGCAGCGTCACGGCAGCTCGCAGGTCGGGATCCGCGCCCACACCCGGAATCCGCCCACCGGCAACGGGCCCGCCGTGAACTCGCCCCCGTACAGCGCGGCCCGCTCGCGCATGCCGATCAGCCCGTGCCCGGTCGCCGGGGGCGTCCCGGGTGACCCGCGGCCGTCATCGGTCACCTCGATCTCCACCTCGTCCGTCCCGTAGATGACGCGGGCGCGGGCGCAGTCCGTCGCTGCGTGCTTGACCACGTTCGTCAGCGCCTCCTGGACGATGCGGTACCCGGCGAGGTCGACCCCGCGCGGCAGCCTGCGCGGTTCACCCTGGACGTGCAGTTCCACGCGCAGCCCGGCCTGTTCCGTCCGGTTCGCCAGGGCGTCCAGGTCGGCCAGTCCGGGCGTCGACTCGAACCCGGCGTCCTGTGACGGCGGCGCCTCCTCCCGCAGCACGCCGAGCAGGACGCGCATCTCGCGCAACGTCGCGCGGCTGGTGGTCTCGATCGCGGCCAGCGCCTTGGCGGCCTCGGCGGGATGGCGCGCGATCACGTGGTTCCCGACGCCCGCCTGGACCGCGATCACGCTCATGCTGTGGGCGACGACGTCGTGCAGTTCGCGGGCGATCCGCAGCCGCTCCTGCGTGACGGTCCGGTGCGCCTCGTCGATCGTGGCCCGCGCCCGCCGTTCGGCCTGCTCGTGCAGGCCCTCGTCGTAGTGCCTCCTGGCCTGCACCATCTGCCCCGCCGCCCAGAACCCGGTCAGCAGGATGCCGTGACCCGCCCACAGGTCGAGGGTGGAACCGTCGGTGAGCTCGCGCTCCGGTTCGGCCAGCGCGATGCCCGCGCTCAGCCCGGTCAGCGCCACGGTGAGGGCCGCGAAGGCGGCCTGCCGTTGCAGTGCGACGCCCACCGTGTACAGCACGAGGGCGATCTCCAGGGTGGGGGACTTGTCGAAGCCGTAGGACGCCGCGCCGAGGAATCCCGCGACCGACAGGCCGAGACCCGCCCATGGCCAGAGCCGCCGGATCGCCACCGCACCGGCAAGCAGCGTCGCCAGCGCGTACCAGCCCGCCGTGGGCAGCCCGGCGCGGTCGAGCTGCTGGCCGGTGGGTCGTTCCAGGACGAGCAGCAGTCCGGCGATCACGACGTCGACGGCGACGAGTTGCGCGAAGGTCAGCCGCTTGAGCAGCGGCGGCCGAGGGTCCACAGCCCCAAAGTACTGGCCGATTCCTCCGCGGCCGTCCGTCCAGGGGTGGAACGCGGGATTGGTCCATGGGCTGATGCGCTCGTCACGCCTGCGTCCTCGGCCGCGTCCGCGAGTGTGGTCCGCGGTCCGATTCGCGGCGACCCCGACCCTCGGCAGCGTGGACCCGGCATCGGAAAGGAGCCACGATGACGAATCCACCACCGGCCGCCCGAGCTCGCGGCCTGGTCAAGACCTACGGCAGGGACGCGGCGCGCGTCACCGCGCTCGACGCGGTCGACATCGACATCTCACGCGGTCGGCTGACCGCCATCATGGGCCCGTCGGGCTCGGGCAAGTCCACGCTCATGCACTGCCTCGCCGGACTGGACGAGGCCGACGCGGGTGGCGTCTGGCTCGGCGACGCCGAGCTCACCACGCTGCGCGAACGCGACCTGACCCGGTTGCGCCGCGACCGGATCGGCTTCGTCTTCCAGGCGTTCAACCTGGTGCCGACGCTGACCGCGCTGGAGAACGTCACCCTCCCGCTGGACCTCGCCGGCCGCCGTCCCGACCGGGCCTGGCTGAACCAGGTCCTGGTCGCGGTGGGCTTGGAGGACCGCCTCGGCCATCGCCCGGCGGAGTTGTCGGGCGGGCAGCAGCAGCGGGTTGCGTGCGCCCGCGCGCTGGCGGGCCGCCCCGAGATCGTCTTCGCGGACGAGCCGACCGGCAACCTCGACTCGCGCTCGGGCGCGGACGTGCTGCGCCTGTTGCGCCGCAGCGTGGACGTGATGGACCAGACGGTGGTGATGGTCACCCACGATCCGGTGGCCGCCGCCTACGCCGATCGCGTCGTGTTCCTGGCCGACGGACGGATCGCCGGTGACCTGGACTCGCCCACCGCCGAGGCCGTCCTGGACCGCATGGGGGCGCGCTGATGCTGAAGGTGACGCTGCGCGGCCTGCTCGCGCACAAGAGCCGACTGGCGATGTCGTTCCTGGCGGTGCTGCTGTCGGTGGCGTTCGTGACCGGTTCGGTGATCCTCACCGAGACGCTCTCCGGCACCTACGGCGACGGAGGACGGGCCCCCGACGCGACGGTCAGCGCGGAAGGGGGCGCCGGAGCCGTTTCCGAGACTCTGCTGCCGAAGGTCCGCGCCGTGCCGGGAGTCCGCGCGGCCGATCCGGATGTGACCGTGGACGACGTCGCCGTCATCGACGCCCACGGCACCAAGGTCGACGTGGGCGCGCGCCTTTCGGGACTCGGCTTCAAAGCGGCGATCCCCGTCCTGGCGGGTAACTGGGACGTCTCCTCGCGGTCTCCGGCCCGCATCGGGACGGGCCGTCCGCCCGCCGCGCCCGGCGAGGTGGCCCTCGACCGTGTGTCGGCGGAACAGGCGCACGTGCGCGTGGGGGACACGCTCAGGATCGTCGCGGTTCCCGGCACGTTCCAGGCCACCGTGACCGGCCTGGCCGACTTCAAGGGCGTCAACCCGGGCAACACGCGGATCTGGCTCGACCTGGCCACCGCGCAGCGACGGCTGATGGCCGAGCCGGGCACGCTGACCTCGATCCGCGTGACCCGCGACCCCGCCGTGCCGCGCAAGGTCCTGGCCGAGCGGCTGACGGCCGCCCTGGGCGGCGCCGCGCAGGCCCGGCCCGAAAGCGGCGGCGTCGGTCCCGCCGGGATGGGCGACTCGGTCGGGTTCGCGGCCACGGCGCTGCTGGGCTTCGCGGGTCTCGCGGTCCTGGTGGGCGGCTTCCTCATCTTCAACACGTTCTCGATGCTGACCGCCGCGCGGACCCGCGAACTCGGCCTGCTGCGCGCGATCGGCGCCAGCAGCCGTCAGGCGGAGCGCTCGGTCCTGGTGGAGGCTTCGCTGCTGGCACTGAGCGGCTCCACGCTCGGCCTGCCGTCCGGAATCGCCCTGGCCCTGGCCGCGAAAGCGGCGCTGGCCGAGTACGCCCCGAGCCTGAAGCACACCCCGTTGACGATCTCGGTCACCGCACCGGCGGTCGCGTACGCCGTCGGCCTGGCGGTGACGCTGCTCGCGGCGCTGGCGCCCGCGCGGCGGGCGAGCCGAGTGCCGCCGCTCGCCGCCCTGCGCGAGGCCGCCGTGCCGCCCCCGCCCGCGCGGCGTCGCCGGATCGTCGTCGGCGCGCTCCTCGGGGCGGCGGGCGCGGCGCTGCTGGTTCTCGGGAGTCCGGCGGCGGTGCTGGGAATGGTGCTGACGCTGCTGGCGGCGGTGGTCCTGGGACCGGTGCTGCTCCGCCTGGCCGTGCCGAGCCTGCCGGGCCCGATCGGCAGGCTCGGCCGCGAGAACGTTCTGCGCGCTCCCCGCCGGACGGCGGCCACAGCGGGCGCGCTGGTGATCGGCATCGCGGTGGCCACGTCGCTGGCGGTCTCGGCGGCCTCGGCCACCACGTCGGCGTCCCATCGCGTCGACCGCATGCTCGGCGCGGACTTCATGGTGGCCGGGCGGCGGGGCGCGGCGCACTTCGGCGCGGAGGTGTCGGCCGCCGCGCGCCGCGTGCCGGGTGTGGGCGGCGTGGTCAGGGAGAAGATCGTCCGGGCCACGCTGACCTCCGGTGGCAGACGGGCCGAGCTCAGGCTCTACGGCGACGAGCCGTCCTTCCCCAGGATGATGCGCGAGGTCTACACGGCGGGCTCGGCCCCGGACGCCCTGACCGGCGGCCGGATCATCCTGGTGGACGAGGTCGCCGCGACTCTCGGCGTGAAGGTGGGCGACCAGGTGCGCGTCCAGGCGTCCGGCGGGCCGCCGTCGACGCTCACCGTCGGCGCGATCCAGAAACAGGAACCGGCCGGGATGAGCATCGGCCGTTACCGGACCGCGGCGACCGTGGGCCTGGACACCCTGGCGAGGCTGTCCCCGGGCGCTGCGGACACGGCGCTCTACATCGCGCTGGCGCCGGGCGCGGACCCCGCGAAGGTCGGAACGGCCCTGAAGGCGGCCCTCGCCACCCAGCCGCAGGTGACGGTGCAGGACCGGACGGCGTACAAGGCGTTCGTCCGGAGCCAGGTGGGCGGACTGCTGGCCACGGTGTACGTGCTGCTGGCGATGGCGATCGGCATCGCGGTGCTCGGGGTGGCGAACACCCTCGCCCTGTCGGTCACCGAACGCACCAGGGAACTCGGCCTGCTCCGCGCGGTGGGCGCCGGACGCTCGCAGATCCGCCGGCTGGTCGCCCTCGAATCGGTCCTGATCGCGTTCGTGGGCGCGGCCGAGGGACTGCTCCTGGGCCTGGCCTGGGGCGCGGCGCTTCAGAGGGGCCCGGAGAAGGTCCTGGCGATCCCCTGGCCGACCATCGTCGGCATCGTCGCCATGGTCGGGCTCGCGGGCCTGGCGGCGGCGCTGGTCCCCGCCGTGCGAGCGTCCAGGCTGAACGTCCTGGACGCCATCGCGGCCGACTGAGTCCGGTCTCCACGTCCCAAGGGAAGGCCAAGGTCACAGGCCCGCGGGCGTGCCGATGTCCTGTGGGACGGCCGTATTTCGGTTGACTGCGGGAACGGGCTCGGGTGAGGCTGAGCGCGATGTACCGAGCGTAGATGCACCTCGATCTCCTGCAGGGGACGGCCCGGAGCCCGAAGGCCCGGTTGGGAGCGTCCTCCTGCTGGTGCTGCCTGTCGCGGCGGCGTCGCGGATCGCCGGACGCCGCCGACCCGAGTTGGCGACGAGGGGTCCGAGAACGCGGATCCCTGTGATCGAGGTGGGCGTCGAGGACGCCAGAGGGGCCGAACATGGAACTTCACGAATACGCGCGGTACGACGCGATCGGGCTGCGGAGGCTGATCAGGGCGGGGGAGGTCACCGCCGAAGAAGTAGAAGGCGCGGCGCGCGAGGCGCTGACCGTGGCGAACGACAAGGTGAACGGCCTGGCGCTGCCGGTGTTCGGCCCGGCGCTCGAGCACGCTGAGAACGGGCCCTTCTCCGGGGTGCCGTTCCTCATCAAGGACCACGGGCCGGTGGCGAAGGGCGTCCCGTTCACCCTCGGGAGCCGGGCCCTCCAGGGTGTCGTCGCACAGCACGACACCGATCTGATGGCCCGGTTCCGCGCCGCCGGCCTGGTCACCCTGGGCCTCACCACCGTGCCGGAGATGGCGATCAGCTTCTCCACCGAATCGGTCAGGTACGGGCCGACGCGCAATCCGTGGGATCTGGATCGGGGCGTCGGCGGGTCGAGCGGTGGCGCGGCTGCGCTGGTCGCCGCCGGTGCCGTCCCGATCGCCCATGGCAGCGACGCCGGGGGATCCATCCGGGTCCCGGCCGCCTGCTGCGGTCTCGTCGGGCTCAAGCCGAGCCGGGGACGTGTTCCGTGCGGGCCCGACATGGGGGAGTTGATGCTCGGGATGGCCTACGAGTTCGCACTGACACGAACCGTCCGGGATGCCGCTCACCTCCTGGTCGCCGTCCAGGGGCCGGGCGTCGGCGACAAGTACACCGCGCCGCCTCCACGACGCGCCTACGCCGACGACCTGGGAACCGAACCAGCGCCGTTGCGCGTGGCGGTGACCACGGCGGCGTGGTCGGGTGCGCGCGTGGATCCCGAGGTGGCAGCGGCGGCGGTCCGGGTGGGACGGATGCTGGAGGACATGGGGCATGGCGTCGTCGAGGACCGTCCGGTCCTTGACTGGGACGACGTCATGCAGTGCGCGACGGCGACGGTCGTGGCCATCGCCTCGACAATGCTCATGAGTCCCCGGCAGCCCGACCCGGCCAAGTTGGAGGCGGTCTCCCGGGAGGCCCTGGAAGTCGCGAGGGAGTACCCCGCGCTGGACATGCTGGCCGCCTTCGGCGCGCAGAACCGTGTGACCCGGTCGGCGGGCGCGTTCCTCACCGAGTACGACCTGCTCGTCACGCCCACCATGGGACGGCTCCCGGCGCCTCACGGCACCCTGCGCTACGACGACCCCGGCCACACCCTGACGAGCTGGCTACAGTCGATCTTCGACTACGGCCCGTTCACCATGGTGTTCAACATCTCCGGACAGCCCGCGATGAGCCTGCCGCTCGGCCAGGGCGACGGCGGACTCCCGATCGGAGTGCAGATCGTCGCGCCCTACGGCCGTGAAGACCTGCTCTTCCAGATCGCGGCCCAGCTGGAACAGGCGATGCCCTGGGACCGGCGCATCCCTCAATCCGGCATCAGGAGGCGCTGAACGGCGGCGGTAACGGACGGGAGCGGTGGCCTCAGCGGCCGGGGGCGTGGGGCTCGACGACCTCGTTGTCGGCGGCGGAGCGGAGGGCGGCCTCGATGACGTCCAGGCCCGCGATGGCGTCCTTCAGGGCGACCGGAGGCGGGGACCCGCCTCGCAGCGTGCGGACGACACCGGCGTAGAAGTCCTGGTAGGAGCCCGGGTCGGTGGGCTCGCGGTGCGCCTTGTCAGGGGTGCCGAGCAGTCCGTACGACTCCGGCGGGGCCTGGCCCCAGCCGTCCTCCTCCGGGGTGTGGCCGTCGCGGAGGGCGTCCTCCTGGCCGTCCATGCCGTGGACGGTGTAGGCGGCGCGCTCGCCCAGGACGCGGAAACGGGGGCCGAGCCGGGCGGCGGTCGCGCTCATCCACAGGTGGGAGCGGACGCCGCCGGGGTGGGCGAGGGCCACGAAGGCGTCGTCCACGCTCTCGGCCCCCGGGCGGCGGATGTCCAGTTCGGCGTAGACCCTCTCCGGACGTCCGAAAAGGGCGATGGCCTGGTCGATGAGGTGGGAGCCGAGGTCGTAGAGGATGCCGCCGGCGTCCCGCGGGTCCGAGCTCTCCTTCCAGCCCGGCTTCACCTGCGGACGCCACCGCTCGAACCGCGACTCGAAGCGCTGGACGCCGCCGAGCGCGCCCGCCCCGACCAGCCGCCGGACGGTCTGGAAGTCGCCGTCCCAGCGTCGGTTGTGGAACGGGATCACCGGCAGCCCGCGCACCGCGGCGAGGGCGGCCAGCGACCGCGCGTCGGCGGCGGTCGCCGCGACCGGCTTGTCCAGCACCACCGGCAGGCCCGTGGTCAGCGCCGTCCGGGCGAGCGGGACGTGCATCCGGTTCGGCGCGGTCACCACGACCAGGTCGAACTCGCCGTTGGTCTCCCACACCCGGTCCGGGCTGTCCAGGACCCGGGTGTCCGGGTACCGGTCGCGGACGTCCGCCCGCCGCCCGGGGTTGCCGGTGACGACGGCCGACAGTTCCAGGCCGGGCACGGAGGAGATCAGCGGGGCGTGGAACACCGCGCCCCCGGTGCCGTATCCGATCAGGGCCACGCGTAGGGACATATTCCGATCATCCCGGATGGCTTCCCGCAGGTCAAAGCCGGGGTGACGCTCCGCGCCCGAGCGTGTGCGGGAGATCCGGCCGAGATCCGGCCGCGCCCGCCCGCCCCGGGTGGGCGCGGGACGAAACGGAGATCACCGGCGTCGTACGCTTATGAGCGATACGGGCGGACCGGAGGGAAGTCGAGCGTGGCCAAACCAGTGATCGTGACGGTGGACGACGATCCGGGCGTGTCCCGGGCCGTGGCGCGGGACCTGCGCCGCCGGTACGCCGAGTCCTACCGGGTGCTGCGGGCCGAGTCGGGGCCGCAGGCGCTGGACGCGCTGCGCGAGCTGAAGCTGCGCGGCGACGACACCGCGGTGCTCGTCGCCGACCACCGGATGCCCGAGATGACCGGGGTGGAGTTCCTCGAGGAGGCGATGGACCTCTACCCGTTCGCCCGGCGCGTCCTGCTGACCGCCTACGCCGACACCGACGCCGCGATCCGCGCGATCAACGTCGTCGACCTCGACCACTACCTGCTCAAGCCGTGGGACCCGCCGGAGGAGAAGTTCTACCCGGTGATCGACGCGCAGCTGGAGGCGTGGCGGCGCACCGACCGGCGGCGTCCGGGCGAGCTGCGGGTCGTGGGACACCGCTGGTCGGCGCGGTCTTATGAGGTGCGCGACTTCCTCGCCCGCAACCAGGTGCCCTACACCTGGCTGCTGGACACCGCGCCCGAGGCCGCCGAGCTGCTCAAGGCGGCGGGCGACCCCGAGCTGCCGCTGGTCGTGACCGCCGACGGCACCCTGCTCAGCGCCCCCACCGACACCGAGCTCGCCGCCGTGGTCGGGCTGACCACCGCGCCCGGCGCGGACTTCTACGACCTGATCGTGGTCGGCGGCGGCCCGGCCGGGCTCGGCGCCGCGGTGTACGGGGCGTCCGAGGGGCTCAACACCGTGCTGATCGAGCGGCACGCGTCCGGCGGGCAGGCCGGGCAGAGCTCCCGGATCGAGAACTACCTCGGCTTCCCGGACGGCGTGTCCGGGGCGCAGCTCGCCGACCGCGCCCGCCGCCAGGCCGTCCGGTTCGGCGCCGAGCTGATCACCACCGGCGAGGTCACCGGGATCGCCGCGCACGGCCGGGCCCGCGTCGTCACGCAGGCCGACGGCACGACCGTCGCCGCGCACGCGGTCATCCTCGCCACCGGCGTCTCCTACCGCCGCCTGGCCGCGCCGGGCCTGGAGGACCTGGTCGGACGCGGCGTCTACTACGGCGCGGCGATGGCCGAGACGCCCAGCTGCGAGGGCGAGGAGGTGTACGTCGTCGGCGGCGCGAACTCGGCCGGGCAGGCGGCGGTGAACCTCTCCAAGGTCGCCAGGAGGGTGCACATCCTGATCCGCGGCGAGAGCCTGGAGAAGTCGATGTCGCACTACCTCATCGAGCAGATCGCCGAGATCGGCACCATCGAGGTCCACCCGGGGACGGTCGTCACCGAGGGACGCGGCCAGGACCGGCTCGAGCGGCTCGTCCTGACCGGCCCGGACGGCGAGCGGACCGTCCACTCCCACTGGCTGTTCGTGTTCATCGGCGCCGAGCCGGGCACGGAGTGGCTGAGCGGCGCCGTCGAACGCGACGAGGACGGCTTCATCGTCACCGGCCCCGACCTGGTCGCGGACGGACGCCGTCCGGCCGACTGGGAGCCGAACCGGCAGCCCTACCACCTGGAGACCAGCCTGCCCGGAGTGTTCGCCGCCGGGGACGTCCGCTCCGGCTCGATCAAACGCGTCGCCTCGGCCGTCGGCGACGGCGCGATGGCCGTCGCCCTCGTCCACCGCTACCTCGAGCAGGCATAGTCACCACTCCTGCCCTGGCCTGCCACGCGCCGGGCGACTCGATCGCATCCTCGGCCGCCCGCGCGGACGGTGAGGGCCACGACTGCGGTCGCCGCCGCCGCGCACACCGGTTCCGGCCTGCGCTGATACAGGCGCGCAAAAACTCTTCGAGAAAAAGTCCGGCGGGATGTCGATCCGGCGGAGGTCTGTGCGACGCGTCAGTGCAAGGCCGACGAGAACACCGCACAGAAGGACCACCGCCATGACCGCACAGACCCTCCCCACCGCCCAGACCGCACAGACCCTCCCCACCGCCCAGACCGTCACCCCGGCCGCGTCCCGGAGCGCGCTGGCCTGCGCAATGGCCGCGGGTCCGCTGTTCCTGGCGGCAGGGGTGATCCAGGGGCTGCTCCGCGACGGGTACGACTTCCGCCGCAACGCCATCAGCCAGCTCAGCCTCGGTGACCTGGGCTGGATCCAGGAGACCAGCTTCGTGCTCACCGGAGTGCTGATCATCATCGGCGCGGTCGGCGTGCGCCGAGCGCTGCACGGTGGGCCCGGCGGCACCTGGGCGCCCAGGCTCATCGCCGTGTTCGGGGCCTCGACCCTGGTCAGCGCGGTGTTCGCCGCCGACCCCGGCGCCGGCTTCCCCGCCGGGACCCCCGAAGGCCAGGCCGCCTCGCTCAGCACGCACGGCACCGTCCACATGGTCGTCGGCATGGTCGGCTTCGCGGCGCTGTGCGCGTCGTTCGTTGTACTGGCCCGGCGGTTCTCGGTTCAGGGCCGACGCGGCTGGGCGACGGCCTGCCGGATCGTTCCGGTGGCGGTCCTGGCCGGTTTCGTGGGCTCTGCCGCCAGCGTGTTGTCCTTCACGGCGGGGGCGGGGCTGGGCCTGGTGTGGCTCACCGCGACGACCGCGCGGCTCGCCACCGCGCCGTCGGCCGAACGGTGAGCGCCGGAGCGCCGGCCGCCCTGGCGGGATGTGGCTGGCCGGCCGCTACGCCGTCGTCACCTACGACCAGCGCGGCCTGTCCCGCAGCATCCTGACCGAGCGGCTCGGCATCACGCAGCTGGGGGCCGCGACGGCGCGCGCGTCGACGTCGCCGAGGTGCCGTAGCGCGTCCGGGTCGGAACGGATGCGGGTCGCGGCGGCGTCGGTGAACAGGTCCATCTGCTCGAGCCACAGGGCACGCAGGTCCTCGTCGGCGCCCCAGCCCTCCACGATCGCCCTGCCGTCCGAAAGCCTCTCCCGCCTGGACAAGGCCACCGGCTTCGCGCTCGGATTCCCGGGCGACTTCATCGCCCAGGCGTCCCCGTGGGCCTTCGGCGCCGCACTCGTCGACCCGTCCTGAACGACCGCCGCTCCAGGCACGTCATGCCCGGCCTCGGTCGCTACTCGCAGCCCTCGAACTGGGGGACGGCGACGACGGACATGTCCAGGCCGGAGCCGCCGAACCAGTGGCGCATGGACTTCGCCATCGTGCCGTCCTGGTACATCTGGGTGACCGCCTTGTTGACGGCCTCGCAGCCGTCCGTGTCGCCGGGGCGCATGCCGATGCCGGTGCGCTGTTCCCCGAACCGCGCGCCGAGCAGCCGGAACGGCGCGCCCTGCTGGTTGCGCAGCCCGGCCAGGATGGTGTCGTTCGTGGTGATCGCGTCGATCCGGCCGTCCCGGAGCATCGCGGTGCACTGCGCGTACCCGTCGGTCTGCACCGGCCGGGCCGGGACGCGCAGCCCCTTGATGACCAGGTCGGCCGCGCCCGCGCCCTTGACCGCGCAGATCGGACGTCCGGCGAGGTCGTGGACGTTCCGGATACGCTGCTCGCTCGAGCGGACCAGGATGTCCTGATAGGTCGGCACGTACGGCCCGGCGAAGGCGATCCGCGTCTTCCAGTCGGCCCTCACCCAGTACGTGAGGATCATGTCGACGCTCTTCTCCTTCAGCAGGAGGCGTTCGCGGTCGGCCGCCGGAGTCGGGACGATCCGGACGCGTTTCCCGAGCGCCTTCGCGACGTAGGCGGCGACGTCCACGTCCAGGCCCTCGAACGTGCCGTCCTGCTTGCGCATGCCGATCCCCGGCAGATCCGGCCGCACCCCGGCGACCAGGGTCCCCTTCGCGAGCAGACCGGACTGGGCCCGCGCGTAGGGCAGGCAACCGGTCACGGCGGTGCTCGCCGCCAGCCACGCCGCGAGGCCCGGCGTGATCATTCTCCGCATGGCGCGCACGCTAGCAACGCCGTCCGGTTTCCGCTGGGAGAACGACCACAAACGGCCGTCGGACGCCCGCTCCGGACGAAGTTATTTCAGATAGCCGAAGAGGTGCGTTCCCGACCAGCTCTGGTGGGTGATGCGGTAGTGGTGCGCGGCCTCGCTGTCGAGGTGGTTCGGACCGACGTCGACGGTGTCGGCGTGGGACCAGCCGCCGTCGACCCGCTGCTCGACGAAGTAACTGAACTCGTTGAAGTCCAGCTCCGAGGACACGAACGTGTTGGTGATGGTGAGACTGCGGCGCCCCAGCGTGAGCGTGTGAGGCAGCAGGACGGTCTGGTCCCTCCAGCCGTGAGGTCCTTCGTGCAGGGGTTGCCACACCGCGGCCAGGGCCCCGTCCACGGCGACCGTCGCGGTCTGCATCGCGACGCCGGCGTCCAGACGGCGGATCAGCCGGACCCCGGTGTTGGCGGCGTCGATGGTCACGGTGAAACGGCTTGATCCGCCCCACGTGAACGCGCGGCCGTCGTCGGTGACGAGACGTGGGGGAGGCGGGCCGGTGCCGATGAGCGCGAAGAGGCCGAGGGCGGTGAGCAGTCCCGCCGCGGCGGCGAGCCCGGCCCAGACGCCGGTGCGGCGCCACGCGAACCCACGGCGGCGGCCCGGTGGGGCGACGACCGCCTGTTCGGTCTCCTGACCTGCCGGTGCGTCGTCGTCCTCGGGGCCGCCCGGAGAGCGTTCGGAGAGCGG
The DNA here is from genome assembly GCF_000518265.1 of Actinomadura oligospora ATCC 43269. Taxonomy (GTDB): domain Bacteria; phylum Actinomycetota; class Actinomycetes; order Streptosporangiales; family Streptosporangiaceae; genus Spirillospora; species Spirillospora oligospora. Next base: position 587,206 of record NZ_JADG01000003.1, read on the forward strand.
CTCGTCACGTTCCGGGGTGGAGGCGGGCGCGGTGGAGAGCTGGGCGATCTTCGCCCGTTCCCAGGCCCGTTCCCAGTCGGGGAGCTGGTCCTCGGGCACGTGACAGGCCCGCAGGAACGCCAGCATGACCGCCTTCTTGGGGATTCTGCGCCCGGCGAGCATGTCCGCGCACGTGGCCCGCGCCAGCCGGGTCCCTCCCGCCCTGTTCGCCCGCAGTTCGAGCTCCCGCAGCGACGCGTCGGCCCGGGCGTACTGCTCGACCAGCAGCTTCGCCAGGTCCTGCGAGGACGTCACCGAGTCCAGCTCGGACCGGCGCACGGCCGGAGAGGCCGCCGGGTCATCACTTGTCGTCACGCCTGGTCCTTCTGCGCTCGAGCCCTCCGTTGTCGCGCCACCGATTATCCCATCCGAGAGCGTCCGAGAGTGTCTGACCGGTGACCCTCTGCGTCCGGTGGTGTCCGGTATTGGCGTCCGTCCCTCCCGAAGGGGTGACAGAGAACCGCGACCACGGCGCCCGGGACGTCGCCCCCTGGTGAGGAGCGGCGCCGCGCTCGAAGTGGCGCGCCGTCCTCGGTCTCGACGGTCAAGAACACGATCAGCCCTGCTCCGGCCACTGTTCGGACCGGGCGCGGACGAGTCTGTCCGGGCCTGTCCGCCGCCCTGTTGGACACCTTCACGACCGGGCTTTCCTGGGTCCCGAGGCGCCGGCGGGGCCAAGGGTCGCCCGGCGCCACGGGAATCCAAGCGAAGGAGACAGGCACCATGCCTCAGTTCACGCCAACGGCAGGAGCCCGCACCGCCGAGCAGATCCAGAAGGCCGTCGGCCTCGCCCGGCAGATGGACGCGCTGATCGGCAGGCTCACCTACGACCGGAAGTTCGCCACGGACCTGGCGAACAACCCACGGGAGACCCTCGCCGCCGCGCGGCTCCTGCTCGACAGGGAGGCGGTCGAGACCCTCATCACGGTCGACCCCGAACGCTTCGACAAGGCCTGTGAAGCGCTCTTCGACCTCGTCGACTCCGACTTCCTCCACAAGATCGTGATGCCGAGCTGCGACAGCGCGCACACGCGGCGGAGGTCGCCGTACCAGCACGAGGCCACGGTCTGACCCTGCACCGCCGACGACACCGGGCTCCAGGAGGCCACGCATGACACCGGGACACGACCAGGGATCGACCCATCTCGAGGAGAGCCTGGCCCACCTGGAGCGCTGGTGCGAGGAACAGCGGATCGCCCGCTCGTCCGTCGCTCGCGTCATCGAAGGCGTGCGGATCAGCGGCCGGCCGGGGGGTGGCGAGCAGAGTCCGGGTCAGCGGGCTTCGGTCGCCATCCCCGGCCTCTCCGCCGCTCCCTGGTGGGACAGCGAGCGCTTCGCCTGGATACCTCGGCTGGAGGCCACCGCCCAGGCCGTCACCGAGGAGTACATCGCCGCGGCCGGCGGGCCGAGTGTCCTCGCCCGGTCCGAGCAGACCGCCCTCGCGGTCAGCGGGAGGTGGAAGACGCTCTACCTCTACTGCATCGGCAAGGCGTGCACGAAGAACATCGACGCGTGCCCGAGGACGATCGCGGCGCTGGACGCGATACCCGAGGCGACGGGCGCGAGCGGTGGCATGTGCTACTTCTCGATCATGGACCCGGGCACCCATGTGGCGGCCCACACCGGCTACACCAACGCCCACCTGCGGTGCCATCTGGCGCTCGTCGCACCGGACGGCGCCCGGCTCCGCGTCCACGACGAGACGAGGGCCTGGACGCCGGGCGAGGTCCTCGTCTTCGACGACTCCTACGAACACGAGGCATGGAACGCGTCCGACTCCGAACGCGTGGTGCTGCTGTTCGACATCTGGCATCCGGACCTGAACGACGACGAGGTGCGCGCTCTCACGTTCCTGATGGGGCTGTGGCGCAGGCTCGTCGCCCGGCGTTTCTGGTCCAGCGAGATCCTGTCCCGCTGACCGGCGCGGACCTCGATCACCGCGTTCTCAAGGAGGTGAACCCGGATGGCCCGCGTCGCGCTCGTCAACCTGGCCAGTCTTCCCATGCCCGGGAACGAGCCCATCTTCCCGATCGGGCTGCGATGTGTTCAGGACGCTCTGGACCGCGCGGACCACGACACCCGGCTCATCGATTTCGTGGCGGATCCGAGCGCCCTCCGGGACCTCTCATGGGCGGCCGAGCCCTGGGACGTCATCGGCTTCACGATCCGCAACATCGACCCCATCGACATGGCCTGCGACGGCCACGTCGACGACTATCAGGACTTCGTCGACAGGGTCAGGGCGGCGGCGGGGCCGAACACGCCGCTCCTGGTCGGCGGCGGCCCCGGGTACAGCCTGTTCGCCGACGCGTTGCTGGCGCGGCTGGGCTTCGATGTCGGCGTCGTCGGGCCCGGCGAGAAGGCGATGCTCGACATCGTCGCGGCCCCGGAGCGGTGGCGCGGCGCGGGCCGGAACCTGGGCGGGGAACGCCATCCGGGCTTCCTGCGGGACCCGCTCCAGCACCCCCGGGCCCTGCTGACGTCCTATGCCCGGCTGGAGGGCGCGACGATCGGCGTGGAGACACGACGCAAGACCTGCTACCAGGGCTGTGTCTACTGCCCGTACGCCTACATCTCCGGCGACAACAAGGGCGATGTGAAACCGCTGGAACTGCTCGCCACGGAACTGCGGGACATCTACGACGCCGGAATCCGCCGGGTGTTCTTCACCGACAGCATCTTCAACGCCGAGCTCCGGTACGCCAAGCAGGTCGTCCGCATGCTCATCGAGCAGGATCTGCCCGGACTGACCTGGTCCGCGTACTTCACTCCGAAACCGTTCGACGACGAGTTCGCCGCCATGCTCGCGCCCAGCGACGTGGAGACGGTGGTCGTGTCCCCGGACAGCCTCGACGACCGCATGATGAGGACGCTGGGCAAGAGCTTCGACACCCGCCACGTCACCAGGTTCCTCGAGCGGTGCAGGCGCCACGATCTCACCGTCCGGGTCAACATCGTGTTCGGCGGGCCGGGCGAGGACCGGGAGAGCGTCCGCACCAGCGCCGAGTACGCGAACTCCAGGCTCGCCCAGGACGAGCTGGTGATGAGCGTCGGCTACCGGATCCTGCCGGGCACGGCGCTCGCCCGGCAGGTCTCCCTCGACGGGGACGACCTGCTGACCCCGACGTTCTATCCGCTGCCCCCGGACCTCTTCGACTGGGTCATGACGGACTTCGACAGCCGGTTCGTCTCCACGCGCTGCCTGCTGAACCTCATGGCGGGACGGGCCTCGAGCAGGCGGATGACCAGGTTGCCGCTCCAGCCGGGCACGGCCCAGGAGGCGAGCGGCCTTCCCTACCTCGCCCTGAAACGCCAGGACGCCGTCCACCCCCGGCACGCTCTGGGCGGAGGGGCGTGAGCGCCGCCACCATCCGCAGGCTCACTCCCGACGACGTCGAGGAGATCCTCCGGATGGACGTGTTCAGCGGCTTGAGCGGCGCTCGGCTGGCCGCCGAGACGGCCGCGGGCGACGACTACCTCTGGTTGGGCATGGCCGGATCCTCGGGCAGGCTGTTCGCCGCGCATCGCGGCATGAGGTGGGGTCGGCACCTGCTGCTGAAGGGCGTCTTCGTGGAGGAGGCGGAGCGCGGTTCCGGCGCGGCGCCACAGCTGGCGTTCGCGCTGCGAAGCGAGGCGCGCGCCCACGGATTCGCCGGCATCGCGGCATGGGTCGAACCGCATATGGCGGAGGCCGCGTTGGCGGGCATACTGCGCCTGCGCCAGACGGGCCCGTACCTGCACCGCTACGAGATACCACTGCACGGGCCGCGAGACGCCGCCGGAGGCCGTCCCGCGAACGCGGGCACGATCGCGATGGGGCCCGCAGGCGAGGCATCGTTCGCACCGGGAGTCGAGGACCTTTTCGCCTGGGGCGAGACGTACGCGAACGGCGAGCAGGTCACGCACTGGGTGATGGACGGACCGCGCTTCGTGCTGAGCGCCTGTCCCAGCCCGGCCACGACCGAACTCCCAAGGCTGACGGCGCATGTGAGCCCGCTCGCGCGAGCGCAGGGCGCGCAAACCCTCGAAGTGCCCGTCCAGGCGACCGACCTTGTGGCCGCGCTCTCCTTGACGAACACCGGCGCCCGCCGCCTGAGCCGGACCCCTGTGCGGCTCGGCCGCTTCGACTTCGCGCCCCGTCCCGCCAACGCAACCAACGCACCCAACGCAACCAACGCAGTCGACGCAGGGAGGCGCTCACGATGAGGCCGCACGAGGCGCGCGCGCTGTGCCTGGACGGCGACGTCGGATCGGCGTGCCGCAGGCTGCGGCGCATGGGCATGGACGCCGCGGCGCTCCGAGACCTGCTGGGCCGACGCGACGACTCCGGCTGGACGTCCTGGTCGGGGAACGTCGAGGTGGACGACGGCCACGGGGGCCTCGCACAGGTCGCGGTGCGCGTACCGGCACCAGGCCGCCATCCCCGGCTCGGCGCCCTCATCCTGCTGCACGGTGCGGGAGGCAGCGGCGAGGAAGTGCTGCCCGGCTTCGCGGCGCTCGGAGACGCGCTTTCGATGGCCATCATCTGCCCGACGGCGCGGCACCGCTCCCAGGGGGCGAGCGCACGCGACTTCGCCGGGATCTTCGGCCGCAGGTTCCAGCGCCCGCACTGGGACCTGAGCGGACAGGACTCCCCGCTCGCTGCGCTGCGCTGGGCCAGGGCGGCGCTCGAGGTGGACCCGGACCGCTGCGTCGTGGCGGGCGTCTCGATGGGCGGGATCGCGACCTGGAACCTGGCCATGAGGTTCTGGCAGAGCTTCGCGGCGGCCGTCCCGATCAACGGCGCCCTGTCGGCGTGGGAGTTGTTCGGCACGGACGCCCGGACCAGGGCCCTGCTCCCGAACGTCCTGCCGCTGCCGGTGTTCGCCGTGCACGGGGGAAGGGACCGGCAGATCCCGCCCGACTTCGACCGCGGGTCGTTCGCCACCTTGCGCGAGGACGGCCACAAGGACATCGAATACGTCGAGGTCCCGGACGGCGAGCACCCCCTGCCGACCCTGGGACTGGACGAGGGGAGCCCGTTGCTCGAACGGCTCGCGGCCTGGCTGGGGGACAGGCGACGGCGGTGCCGACCGGTCGAGATCAACCACCGGGCGATCGACGACCGGCACGGACGGGCCCACTGGGTTCGCGTCGGCGGCGTCCGGCCGGGCGAGGTCGCTCGCGTCCACGCCCGTCAGGTGGAGCCCGACCGGATGGACATCGAGGTCAGTGGCGCGGACCGGGTGACGCTCTACGCGAGCGGCGACCGGCTCGCGCCGGGGGACGCCGTCACCGTGCTGGTCAACGGCGCCGCCACATCGGTGCGGTTCGAGCCGGATCTCGCGACGGTCGTCGAGACCTACCGCGAGGAAGCGGATCCGGCGCTGGCCGCCGAACAGGTCATCCGCCTCGACGTCCCCCGATCCGCCGTTCCCTTTCCGAACGACTCCGGACGGAGGCATTCCCATGCTGACGAGAACTGAGGTGCGACGCCTTCTCCACGCGCGCGGCGCCGAGCAGGACGAGCTCTTCGCCGAGGCCCGCCGGGCGCTCGGCGCGCACCTCGGCCCGGACATCCTGCTGCGCGGCGTGGTCGAGGTCACCAACGTCTGCCGGGTCAACTGCGAGTACTGCCCGATGAGGCGGGACAACACCCGGGACAACGAGCGCTACTTCCTGAGCGGCGACGAGATCGTGGAGTGCGCCGAGCAGATCCGGGACGCGGGCATCGACATCGTCCTGCTCCAGGGAGGCGAGACGCCGCGCACGCTCGCCGCCGTCGAGGACGCCATACCGCGCATCCGGGCCGTGTACGGCGGACGCGTGGAGATCCTGCTCAACCTGGGGAACATGACGCGGGCCCAGTACGAACGCCTGCGCGAGGCGGGCGCCACCAGCTACATCATCAAGCACGAGACGAGCGACCCCCGCCTGCACGAGGCCATGCGGCACGAGAGCCTGGACGAGCGGCTGCGCTGCGTCCGGGACCTGCTCGACCTCGGCTACAAGGTCGGGATCGGCCTGATCTCCGGACTGCCCGGCCAGACCCTGGACAGCATCGTCGACGACATCGAACTGGCGGGGGAGCTCGGTGTCCACATGTGCAGCGTGAGCCCTTTCGTGCCCGCGCCGAACACGCCTCTGCAGCTCTCGCCGCAAGGGTCGGTCGACCTCGCGCTCAACGTCCTGGCGTGCCTCCGCATCCGCCATCCGGAACTGCTCATCCCGTCGGTCAGCGCGCTGGAGAAGACCAGCGCGGGCGGGCAGTCGCGGGGGCTGGCGGCGGGCGCGAACGTGATGACGGTGAACTTCAGCCGGGCGTCCGACCGGCAGAAGTACCTGATCTACGGCAAGGACCGATTCGTGGTGCGGCTGCGGCACGTGGAGGATCTGGTCCGGGCCGCCGATCTCCGGACCCGCGGCTCGGTGTTCCTGGGCGTGAACGCGTGAACGGCGGCCGTCCGGGACTGGTGGCCCGCATCCGGGAGCGAAAGGCGTCCGTCGGCGGCACGCGGATGGGGACGCCGTCCCTCTCCCCGTTCCACGACGGGCTGGCCGCGGCGGGGACACGGCCCGGCGACGTCGTGCTGTTGAGCGGCCTGCGGGGCGACGACATCCTGCTGGCGGCCATGGCGTCCTGGATGCTGGACGCGGTCCCGATGCCCGTGGCGGCCGACGTCGCGCTGCCGCCCGGCCTCGGCGACGCCTGCCGGATCAGCGCCGGGCCGACGGTGATCCCCGGACGTGGCTCCGGCCGGGTCGAGGGGCTGGAACGCACCGCGGTGCTGCACCTGTCCTCGGGGAGCACCGACCGTCCCAAGATCGCCAAACGCGGTGTCGAGAGCCTGCTTCGGGAGGCGGAGGGGTACGCCGCGGGGCTGCCCCTGGTGCCCGGGGAGCGGGTGGCCGTTCCCGTCCCGCTCGTCCACTCGCTGGGCTGGGGGGTCGCCATGAGCGCGCTCCTGAACGGCTGCGACGTGGACGCGGCGGCCTTCGCGGGAGCCGCAGCGGCGGCCCGCGAGATCGACAGCGGGGCCGTGTCCGTGGTCGCGCTGACTCCGCCCCTGGCGCGGCTGCTCGCCGGGACCCGGCGGACGGGCCGTCCGCGACTCCGGGCCGCGCTGGTGGGCGCGGGCCAAGTCGGCGACGACCTCGACGAGGCGTTCAGGAAACGCTTCGGCCCGCCCCTGCTGCGCGGATACGGATCCACGGAGACGGGCGCCACGTTCCTGGGGGAGACCGGGATGGGACGGCCGATGGCGGGGGTCGAGGTGGTCGAGCCGCGTCCCGGTGCCCGGGGAGAACTGGTCCTCAGCCTTGCCGCCCCCGCCGAGGGGTACCTCGGCTCGGAGGGGCCCGTGAAGGAATGGCGCACGGGCGACATGGTCCGTCACGATCCGGACGGAACCGTGCACTTCGTCGAAAGGCTGCGCGGGCCGCTCCGGCTGAACGGCAGGTTCGTCGACGCGGGCGCCGTCGACAGGGCGCTGAGGGACGTGCCCGGCGTCAAGGACGTCGTCCTGCTCGTGGAGCCGCGGCCCGGCCTCCCCGAGTTCGAGGACTTCTACGCGCTCGTCGAGACCGACGACACGAGTGACGAGCCCCTGCCGACGCCCTTCGGCGGGACTCCCGCTCCCCACGTCGTCAAATGCCGCCGCCTGCCAAGGAACACGATCGGCAAGCCGGACAGGGACGCGATGCTCGAGCTGGTCAGGGGTCGGCCTCACCTGTCCGCCACGTGTGACCTGCTCGTCGCCGTGCTCGTGGCGCGGACGCTGGCCGATCGCGGTGGCGGTGGTCCGAGCGCGGAGCGGTTGGCGTCCGATCCCGAACTGAGACGCACGGACTTCGCCCGGCTCGGCCTGGGCTCCCTGGACTGGCTCTCCCTGGCGGTGAGGCTGGAGAACGAGACCGGGGTGGAGGTCCCCGAGCAGGCCCTGCTGCAGCCCGAATCCCGATGTGTGGAGGGCTGGTCACAAGTTCTCGCCGAACGGGCGTGACACCACCGGACGACCAGTGAAGGAAGAGGAGAAGAACATGAGAGTCGCGCAACGCGGCAGACGTTTCCTGGTCATCGACGACTTCCTGGACGAGGCGGCCCTCGTCGCCACGCGGGGCATGGTCGATCGCGCGGACTACACCAAGGTCGACAGCGTCATCGCCCCCGATGACGACGGCCCCGCCTACCGCTCCAGGGGAACGCAGTTCACCGAGGAACTGGGCGGGGCGGACGTCCCGGGACGTCCGCGCGTGTACCGAGAGGTGACGCGCACGGTCCGATCACACCCGGAGCTGTACGGCGTGGGTGGCACGGACTGGAACCGCGTCGGGTTCACCTTCTGGAAGTACCCCGCCGGGAGCCGCCTGGGCTGGCACAACGACGAGGGCGGCGGACGCCGCGGCGAGTTCATCCTCTTCCTCCACCAGAGGTGGCGTCCGTCGTGGGGCGGCGAACTGCTGCTCCTCGACGAGGACCCGGAGCCGCTCCTCGGATCCGTTCCGGCCCACCCGGATCCGTCCGTGCTGATGGAGCGCCTGCTCGACAGGTGTCCGACCAGCCCGGTGGCCGTCCTGCCGAGACCGAATCGGCTCGTTCTCGTGAAGGCGGGCACGGTCCACCAGATCCACCGGGTGGACCGCACCGCCGGGGACGCCGTCCGCCGGACGCTCACCGGGTTCGTCTCCCAGGACGACCAATCCCGCCGGGCGGCACGCGAGACGTTCGCCTCCACCCTCGGACGCTGGGACGACTCCCTCCACGCGGGAGCGCGCGGTCGATGACGCGACGACTGCTGCGAGCCATGAACCTCGACGAGCTGGCGGGCCGCCAGGAGCGGCTCCTCGCGCTCGGCCTGGCGATCCTGCACGTCGGCACCGGGATCTCCTACTCCGTCCTCGCCCTCTACCTGCTCCGGCACGTCCACCTCAGCGCCGCCGCCTACGGCGCGGGGATGAGCCTCGCCGCCTTCCTCGGGATCGCGTCCGGGCCGGTCGCGGGTTACCTGGCGGACCGGTTCGACGCGTTCCGGCTGTACGCCGTCCTGATGTGGACCATGTGCGCAGGCACCGTGGCGATCATCTTCGCCGCCCCCTGGACGGCACTGGTCCTGCTGTGTGTGCTGATGGTCTGCGGACGGGGCAGCGCGACGGTGATGTCCGTCCTGGTCGGCCGGACGATCGCGGTGGACCGCCGGGTGCGCTACCGCGCGGTCGTCAAGACGATGAGCAACTCGGCGATGCTCGCCGGTCTGGGGCTCGGCGCGCTCCTGGTCTCGGACGGGTCGAAACGCGTCTTCGAGGTCGGCTTCGCCGTCGAGGCGCTGATGTTCGTCGCCGCGAGCGTGCTCGTCCACCTCGCCAGATCCCAGGCCACCGAGACGCCCGCCTCCGCCGAGAGCACGGATCGTACGGAGAGCGCGGCGAGCGGGTGCGAGGACCGCTCTCCAGCCGGGCGACAGCGGTTCGGGGTCCTTCGCGACAGGCGGCTCCTTGCCCTGACGGTCGCGAGCGGCGTTCTCACGCTGCCGGTCTCCGTGCCGACGGTCGCCCTCCCTCTCTGGGTCTCCTCCCATCGGCACTGGCCGTTGTGGCTGGTGCCGCTGGTCACCACGATCAGCACGTTCGGGGTCGTCCTGCTGCAGATACCGGCCTCGCGCAGGGTCACCGACGTGCCGACCTCCGCGCGGGCGGCGCGCAAAGGGGGAGTCCTGTACGCCGTGGCCGTCGCGCTGCTTCCGCTCTCGGCCCTCACGGACCACACCGTGGCGGCGGTCGTCATCGTGGTCACCATGGCGGCCGTGCTGGTGGTCGGGGAGATCTATTCGGCGGCGGGCACCTGGGGGCTCGTCTACGGTCTCGCCCCGGAGAGCGCGCTCGGTCAGTACCAGGGCGTGTTCAGGCTGGGCGGCGATGTGAGCATGGTGGCGGCGCCGACGTTGTTCGCCTGGCTGGTGGACGACGCGAGCCTGCTCGGCTGGGCGGGGCTGGCCGGGGTGCTCCTGGTCGCCGCGGTCCTGCTGGTTCCGATCAGCCGGTACGAGCCGTCCCGGGGCGGACCGTCCTCCACCCTGTCAGGCCGCCGCGAGACCTGGGACATGGGCGGAGGCGCATGACGCGTCGTGGACTCCCGGCTCACTGACTGGACGCCGGTAGCCGGAGGCGGCCGTCGTGGACCTCGGCGACCTGGTCGACGGCGGTGAGGTGGGTGCGGTCGTGGGTGACCAGGACCGTGGCGGTGGACCGCTGGTGGGTGAGGCCGGTGATCAGGTCGATGACGGCGGCGCCGCGTTCGTGGTCGAGGGCGCTGGTCGGTTCGTCCACCAGCAGGACGGTGGGGTCGTTCATCAGGGCCCGGGCGATGTTGACGCGCTGGCGCTGGCCGCCGGAGAGCTGGTGGGGACGGCGGTCGGCCTTGTCGGTCAGGCCGACCGCGTCCAGGAGCTCCATCGCCCGGCCCCGGGCCGCGTGGGCGCTGCGCCCGGCGATCCGGGCCATGACCTGCAACTGCTCGGCCGCGGTGAGCGAGGGCAGCAGGTTGGGCTGCTGGAAGACGATCCCGATCTTGTGGCGGCGCAGCTCGGCCAGCTCGCGCCGGGTCAGGCCGGTGGTGGAGGCGCCGTCGACGGTGACGGTGCCGGAGTCGGGGGCGATCAGGGTGGCCGCGACGGCGAGCAGGCTGGACTTGCCGGACCCGGAGGGGCCGACCACGGCGGTCAGGCTGCCCTCGGGGACCTGGAGGCTGACCTGGTCGAGGGCGGTCAGGCGGGTGTCGCCGTCGGGGTAGGTGAGAGTGATGTCGGTCAGGACCAGGCTCATCGGACGCTCCCCAGGGCGGTCAGAGGGTCGACGGAGGTGATGCGGCGGATGGACAGGGCGGCTCCGAGGGCGCCCAGCAGGATGATCACGGCGGCCGGGATGAGGATCGTGCCGGGTGTGAGCAGGAAGGGCACGGCGGAGCCGACCACCAGCGCTCCCAGGGCGGCGGCGATGCCGGTGCCGATCAGGGTGCCGGCGGTGAGCAGGACGAGGGCCTGGCCGAGGGCGTCCTTGAGCAGGTCGGCGGTGGAGGCGCCCAGGGCCTTGAGGACGGCGACGTCGCCGCTGCGCTGGATGGTCCACACCGTGAAGAAGGCCCCGATGACCAGGGCGGAGATGGCGAACAGGAAGCCGCGCATCAGCTGCAGCGAGCCGTTCTCGGAGGTGTAGGAGCCGATCGCCGACAGCGAGTCCCGGGTGGAGACCGTCTTTGTCCCGGCCTGCTTGTCGATGGCCGCCGTGTCGGCCCCGGACGTGGTGCTGAGGGCGATGACGGTGGCGGTCGGGCCGTCGCCGCTTCCGGTGGGCGGCGCGATCTTCTGCCAGGTGGCCAGGCTGGTCCAGATCACCGGGGTGTGGCTGAAGGAGGCGTCGCCCCGCACGGCGGCGACCTTCAGCCGCCGCCCCGCGACGGTGAGGGAGCCGCCCGGCTGCACGCCGAGATCATCGGCGGCGGCGGTCGACAGCACGACCGCGCCGTCGCTGATCTTGTCGCTGTCCGGGGCGAGGTGGGAGCCGGGCTGGACGCCGAACGCGGAGACGGCCGTGCTGCGGTTCCCGGCGGTGGCCTTGGTCGTGGTGATCCCCAGGGGATCGGCGCTCCGCACGCCGGGAGCCCCGCTCCACCGCTGCCACTGTGCCCGGGTGACGGTGGAGTCGGAGTAGGACGGGCCCTGGCCGCCGCTCGGAGCCTGGAACGCGATCTTGTCGGCGGGCAGTCCCGTGATCGCGGAGATGTTCTGGCGGCCCAGGCCCGCCGTCAGCCCCGACAGCAGCCCGACCAGCAGGGTGATCAGGACGATGACGGCTCCCATCAGGGCGAAGCGCCCCTTGGCGAACCTCAGATCTCTCCAGGCGACGAACACGGCCTCGGCCTGTCCTTTCCGGTGGGTGGAAGCGGTACGACTCCACTCTCGCCGCCGGGGAACCAGCGCACATCTGGCCCAGGACCGCACTTGGCGGGCCGAAGGACGTGACGCGGTCTCTAACTTTCGATGGAGGCCGCTGGACGCCCGGCCTCGTAGCCTGGGAGGCACTGTGAAGACCGCCGCTCCCGACCTGACCCCGACCACCCGTGCCCTGGCCTGGTGCCTGCACCTGCTGGTCGTCGGCCTGCTCGTCCTGGCCGTCGGCCGGGCCGTCGCCGACGACCGGGCGCACGCCGGATGGATCGCCGTCGCCGCGGCGGCGTGCGCGCTGGTGTACGCCGCCGGGCCGCTGCTGCCCCGCGTCCGGCTGTCCCGGCGGGCCGCCGCCTGGTGGCTGGCCGCCGTGGGCGCCGCGTGGCTGGCGCTGCTGGCCCTGTCGCCGGAGGCGGTCTGGTTGGCCTTCCCGCTGTACTTCCTCCAGCTCCACCTGCTGCCGCGTCGCGCCGGCCTGGTCGCCGTGATCGCGACCGCCGCGGCGGCGGGCGCCGGGTTCGCCGGTCATACGGGCTCCTTCAGCCCGCCCTTCCTGATCGGTCCCGGGCTCGGCGCCGCCGTCGCCGTCGCGGTGGTGTGGGGATACCAGGCGCTGTACCGGGAGAGCGAGCGGCGCAGGCGGCTGATCGAGGAGCTCACCGCCACCCGCGCCGACCTGGCCCGGGCCGAGCACACCGCCGGTGTCCTCGCCGAGCGCGAGCGGCTGGCCCGCGAGATCCACGACACCCTCGCCCAGGGCCTGTCCAGCATCCAGCTGCTGCTGCGCGCCGCCGAACGCGCCCTCCCCGGCAAGCCCGACGCCGCCGCCCGTCACGTCGAGGCGGCCCGTCAGGCCGCCGTGGACAACCTCACCGAGGCCCGGCGCTTCGTCGCCGCCCTCACCCCGCCCGCCCTGGACGACACCACCCTGGCGGGCGCCCTGGAACGCCTGTGCGCCACGACGTCCACCCGGCACCGGCTCACCGCGCGCTTCCGTCTCATCGGCGACCCCGCCCCGCTGGCGACCGCGCACGAGGTCGCGCTGCTGCGCATCGCCCAGTCCGCCCTGGCCAACACCGTCCGCCACGCCGAGGCCACCACCGCCGACATCACGCTCGGCTACCTCGGTGACCGGGTCACCCTGGACGTCGTCGACGACGGGCGCGGCTTCGACCCCGCCCACCCGCCCGTCCCCGACCCCGAGACCGGCGGGTTCGGGCTGCCCGCCATGCGCGCCCGCGCCCAGGCCCTCGGAGGCGTCCTGACCGTCGACTCGGCCCCCGGCCACGGCACCACCCTGACCGCCTGTGTGCCCCTCGTCGCACCGGCCGAGACCGAACGTGAGGCCCGCCGATGACCGACACGCCCATCCGCCTGCTGCTGGCCGACGACCACCCCGTCGTGCGGGCCGGGCTGCGCGCGGTGCTGGAGACCGAGCCCGGCCTGGTCGTGGTGGCCGAGGCCGCCACCGCCGAGGACGCCGTCACCCGCGCCGCCGAGGGCGACATCGACGTGGTGCTGATGGACCTGCAGTTCGGCAAGGGGATGGGCGGGGCCGACGCCACCGCCCAGATCACCGCGCGGCCGGGAGCGCCCCGCGTGCTGATCGTCACCACCTACGACTCCGACGCCGACACCCTGCCCGCCATCGAGGCCGGAGCCACCGGCTACCTCCTCAAGGACGCCCCGCCCGAGGACCTGGCCGCCGCCGTGCGCACCGCGGCCGCCGGACGCACCACGCTGGCACCCACGGTCGCCGACCGCCTGATGAACCGGCTGCGCACACCGGCCGTCACCCTGACCCGGCGCGAGACCGAGGTGCTCGCCCTGGTCGCCGGCGGCCTGTCCAACCAGGCCATCGGCGACCGGCTCCACCTGACCGAGGGCACCGTCAAGTCCCATCTGGCCCGGGTCTACGCCAAGCTCGGCGTCGACTCGCGCACCGCCGCCGTCGCCACCGCCACCGACCTCGGCCTCATCCGCCGCTGACCTCGCGGGTCGCGTCGGCGGGTGAACCGGCTGGCCGTGGCGCGCGACCCTTCGGCTTCAGCGTGTGCGGCGTAGCGCCGTGTACTGGAGGGCTCCGAAACCGGCGACGACGACGGCCTGGAGCACCGCCCACACGGCCCCGACGGTGCTCAGCGAGAACCAGCCTGCGACCACGGTGATGACACTGAGCGCCGTCCACAGCGCGTTCGCCTCGATCACGGCCGTCACGGCGCCCCGCCGGGGCCGGGCGGACATCGAGATGACCCACACGGCGGCGGCGTACAGCAGGAGGAACGCGCCCAGTGCCCGTCCGGTGCCGGTGTCGAGTCCGAGCAGGTCCTGGAGTGGAGCGGCCAGGGCGAGGTAGAGCAGGCCGTTGGCGCCGGTCACGATCGCGTCCAAGCGCAGTGCCAGCCGCAGCAGGCGGCTGCCGTCGGCGAACAGGCCGGTCGAGCGGCGGGTCGTGGCTGTCGTGGTCATCGGCGTCCCCTTGTTCGACGTTGTTTCCTCGATGTCCACGACGTTAGGGAACGTCCGATAGCCGGAGCGATTACCTGGGACGTAGCCGTGGCCGGGAATCGCGCCCACCGGTCACCGATTCGGCCGCCAGGCGGACGCACGGCTTCCATGTAGTTGGCGTAACCATCTTGACCACCTACAGGTCCGACTTCTAGCGTAGGCGGCATGACGGTTAATGACACCTACACGATGCTCGACACGGCCCGGCGCCTCCATGTGCTCGGCGACTGGGACCATGCCGCCGCGCTGCTGGACGCGGAGGAGAGCGCCGAGGCTCTCGAACTGAAGGCCGAGATCCTGTACGAGCGGTTCCTGTTCCGGCTCGACGGCATCGAGGCCGCGGCCGACGCGATAGCGGCCCTCGATCCGGAGTCGACGCAAGGCCGTCTGCTCGCCGCCCGGCTGGCCTACACCCGGCTGCTCTTCCAGCTGGACCCGCTGCCGGGGGACTACGAGACCGCGGAGGCCGGGTACCGCTTCGCCTCCGCCGACCCGAAGGCGCACGGATGGGCCGAGTTCCACTGGGGCGCGCTCGTGGACAACGTCCGTGAAGACGGTGTCGCCGCGAAGGCGCACTACGCCAGGGCTCTCGAAGCCTCCCAACGGGAGGGCGACCCGATTCTCGAGTCCATCGTGCTCCGCCACCTGGCCTGGCACGTGATCGAGGGCGGCGATCGCGAAGAGGGGGTGCGGATGCTGCGACGCTCGCTCCATCTGCGTTCCGCGGTCGGCCTGCGTCCGCAGATCGCCGCCGCCCAACTGCTGCTCGCCGCCGAGTTGCCCGCGGACGATCCCGAGCGCGCCACCCTCGTCGAGACCGCCCGGACCATGGCCGACGAACTGGGCCTCAGCTGGGTTCGGACCGGCCTCGAGAAACTGGCCGCGTAGGAGCCGCCGACAGGCGGCGGCTGCGCCGAGAGGCCCTGAAGGTCCGCGCCGCCACCGTGCCGGGTGGCTTCACTCGCCGGACGTTTCCGAGGCCACTCGGCGCGCTTCCAGGGCGACGAACGCGACGAGGGCCAGGACGGCGGCCGTCTCCAGGCCGAGCGCCAGCCAGACGGCGGCTCGGTAGCCGTACTCGTGGAAGCCGAAGAGGGTGGCCTGCTCGCTGACGAGCAGGCCGATGATCGTGCCGACGAGGAACACGATGGCGGCGAGCGCGACGAGCACGTGCGGGGCCCGTCCGACGAGCGGCACCGACCGGACGATCGGCAAGGACCGCAGAAAGCGCAGGGACGTCGGCGGCGCGGCCAGGACGAGCCCCAGCACGACCGCACTCACGACGTTGGCCGCGAACAGACCGCCGATGGTCGGGATGACGCGGTAGTGGTCGGCGACGTACTCGTACAGGTGGACGGCGCCGACCCCGAACAGCAGCAGCACGGCCAGATACCGCAGCAGGGCCGGAACGAGCGCGCCCGCGCCGGTCGCCGCGCCGCGTTCAGCGTTGGACGCGGCCATGCGCACTCCCTGTGGCCTGGATCTGTCCCTGAGGGCTGACGGCGAACCACGGCGCGCCGAACTGGGTGATGCCCTGGCCGTGGGTGTCGCCGCGTCCGGTGTCGGCCTGGTAGTAGTACAGCGGATGCCCGGCGTAGACGAGCTGGCGCGGACCGTCCGGACGGGCGATCGTGGTCAGCAGGCCCGCCTGAGCCCCGCCGGACGCTCCGGGCCGTCCCTGGGTGGTGGCCGGAGGCCAGATGCTCGCGCACGCGCCGAAGCAGCTGGACCGGTTCGGCGGGTCGGCGACGAACAGGTACAGCGTGCGGCCCTTGTCGTCCACGATGATGCGCCCGAGCGGCGGCACGGCCGCCGTCGAGAGTCGCTGGTGGCCGGGATGCCGCGAATTGGTCGCGAAGGAACAAGCAGCGGCCAGCAGCACCCCGGCCACGACAGCGGACCACCTCCGCCATGCGGGGGTGGCCCGACGGCGCGGCGGGTCAGTAACCACCGCCACCGCCACCGCCGTGATCACCACCCTGCTCGACCTTCTTGCCGGCGGGGGACACCACGTACCAGCCGCCACCGAACTGGTTGAGGCCCTGGCCCTTGGCGCTGCCCTTCATGCCGGCGTCCGGCGTGTAGTAGTAGAGCGGATGCCCGCCGTAGGTCACCTGCGTCTTGCCGCCGCTCCTGCTGGTGGTGCCGAGCATCGACGCCTTCGCGCCCGAGCCGGCCTGCGGCTTGCCCGTGGTGATGACCGGCGGCCACACCGCCGCGCACGCACCGGAGCAGGACGACGTGGTGCCGTGGTCCTTCTCGAACAGGTACACGGTCCTGCCCTTGCCGTCGACCAGCACCTTGCCCAGGTTGCCCACCGTCGCCGCCGCGACCGTCCCCCCGGCCCTGGCGACAGGTGGGGACGTGGGCGTGGAGGTGGGGGGCGTGATGGTCATGGCGGGACTGTGCGATTCGGTGCTGTTCGACTTGGACGAGTTGCCGGACGAGCCGCAGGCGGATCCCGCGATCGCCAGCGCCGCCACGAGAACCGTCGCGCTCACGACGCGGCCTCGCCACGGCCGGCACGTCGGAGCGGGTGATCGCACGGTGTCGCACAGGTTTGTTCGGGACATCACAGAGCGTCCTTCCCTGGAGATGTCGGCCTCGGCTCCCCGACGCCGTCCCTATCCGGCTTGGACCAGTACCCCCGGAAGCGGCCCGAGAACTGGACTTTTCCAGACGCTGACCTGGTCTTTCCGAGCCGACTATCCCCTCGGGAAGCCTCACCTGCCGAGGCCCTCCCGGGGAACCTTCGACTACGCTGCTCTGGTTTCGAGAAACGAGCAGTGGATCATGGATGGCCGAGGAGGAAGCATGACCGCCGTCGAGCCAGCCGAGCTGCGCCGCCTGTTCCTGTTCGAGGACCTGGACGACGAGAAGCTGAAGTGGCTGGCGACCTACGGCTGCGAGCGGACCTACGCCGCGGGCGAGACCATCTGCGCGCAGGGCGACCCGGCCGAGTTCTTCTACGTCCTGCTGGACGGCCAGGTCGCGATGACGCAGCAGGTCCGCGACCATCCCGTGGAGATGACCCGGTCCGGGACGCCCGGGGTCTACGGCGGCGCGGTGCAGGCCTACATCGGCGAGCGGATCGAGCAGCGGTACGCGCACACGCTGCGCGCCCTGCGCCCGTCCCGGATGTTCGAGCTGCCCGCCCGCAAGTTCGGCAAGGCCGTCCGCTCGTGGTTCCCGATGGCGACGCACCTGCTCGAGGGCGTGTTCTTCGGGATGAACAACGCCCGGCGCCTGGTGGACCAGCGGGAGCGGCTGACCGCGCTCGGCACCATCACCGCCGGGCTCACCCATGAGCTGAACAACCCTGCCGCGGCGGCGGCGCGCGCGGCGGCCGAGCTGGGGGACCGGCTCGTCGGCGCGCAGAAGCGCCTGGTCGAGCTGGCCTCGGGCGGCGTGGACTGCGAGCACATCGCCCGCCTCGTCGCGCTCCACGACCGCCTGGTCGGCGACGGGCACTCCCAGCCGTCCCGCGACCCGATCGCGGTCAGCGACGCCGAGGACGAGCTCGGCGACTGGCTGGACGAGCACGGCGTCGACGACGCCTGGGACCTCGCGCCCGCCCTGGTCGCCGCCGGGATCGGCGTGGACGACGCGGAGCGGGTCGCCGAGATCGCCGGGGACCGGATCGGCACCGCGATGGCCTGGCTCACCGAGACGCTGGAGGTCGCGCAGCTCCAGGCGGAGATCTCCGAGGCGACCACCCGGATCACCGGCCTGCTCGACTCGGCCCGCCAGTACTCCCAGCTCGACCGCGCCGACCACCAGAGCGTCGACCTGCGCACCCTGCTCGACAGCACCCTCACCATGCTGAAGCGCAAGGTCCCGCCGGACGTGCGGGTCCGCACCGACTACGCGTCCGACCTGCCGCCCGTCCCGGTGTACGCCGCCGAACTGAACCAGGTCTGGACGAACCTGATCGTCAACGCCCTGGACGCCATGGACGGCTCGGGGACCCTCACCGTCCGGACGTTCCGCGAGAACGGCCAGGCCGTGGTCGAGATCGCCGACACGGGCGGCGGCATCCCGGAGGAGAACCTCGACCGCATCTTCACGCCGTTCTTCACGACCAAGCCCGTCGGCCGCGGCACCGGCCTCGGCCTGGACATCTCCTGGCGCATCGTGGTCGGACGGCACGGCGGCGACATCCAGGTCGCCTCGACGCCGGGCGACACCCGCTTCCAGGTCCGCCTGCCCCTCACCGCCCCCACCCGCGCGCCCGACTCCGACGAGGAGTGACGAGCGCGGGCGAGGACGATCGGACCGGTCCTCAAACGCAGAAGAGCAGGGACGGCAGCGCCTCGTCGACCCAGTCCCAGAAGGGCGTCCCAGGGGGCTCGGAGTCGCCGTTGATGCCCGACAGCGCGACCCGGGGGCTCCCGTCCGGGTCGCGATCGGTCATGTCGAGGAAGTAGGCCTCGGCGGCGGAGTCGCAGGTGCAGAACCGGACATGACGGTCGAACTCGCCGTTCGTCGCGCGGACGAACTCGTCGTCCTCGTCGTAGTCGGCGGGATCCTCGCCCGCGTGGTTCTCGATGATCGACGCGCCGAGCGTGGTGGTGAAGCGGTCGAGCCGCTGGACGAAGTCGAAGGACGTGAGGGAGGCGTGGACCGCCGCGAGGTCGCGGACGGGGGCGGGGAGCGGCTCGTCCAGCAGGGGGACGATGTCCGCGGGGCCGAGGCGGGCCGGTGCCGCGCCCCACAGGATCTCCAGCTTGCCGTGCTCCGAACCCGGCAGGTCCGCCAGGGTGCGCGGCAGGTCTTGCGAGCGGTCGGCGAGATACAGGTACCCGAGCAGGTGTTCGCCGTCCAGGGCGACCAGCGCCATGCCCAGCACTTCCGCGCGCAGCGCCGCGAGGAAACGCGGGCAGCGACCGGCGACGGGAGCCCAGACGTGCTCCAGGGCCTCGGCGAGGTTCGCGCCGGGCGGCACACCCCACGGGGAGTCCGCGGCGAACGGGATGTCGTCGTCGCCGCCCAGCAGCAGGAGCCCGCGCAGCTCCGCCGTGTCGCTCGACCGCAGCCGCTCGTCGCGCTGGAGCAGGCCCGCGCGTGCCGAACTGTGCCGCAGCAGCCGCGCGATGACGTGCGGGTCGCGGTCGGCCAGGGCGAGCCGCCACGCGTCGCCGATCTCCTCGAGGTTCATGATCATGACGGTAGTCAGCGGCGCGGTGGCGCGCGGGAGGAACGCGAGTTCCCGTGGACGACCCCGGATCTCCGGCGTCAGTCGTCGCGGCCGAAGGCGAGGGCGTAGCCGGGGCCGGAGTCGCGGTACACGTCGCCGTGGCCCCAGCTCAGCACCTCGAACCGGACGTGGACGGACTCGGCGCGCATCCCGGTCAGCTCCGCCATCATCTCCTCGGACAGGTCGACGATGGCGGGGACGTCGTGCTGCGCGATCGCCCAGTCGGCGGGTCCGAAGTCCTCCACGACGCCGGTGACGCGGTGCCCGCGGTAGACGATCCGGACGCGGGTGCCGAGCGGCCAGTAGGGGCTGGCGACCGTCCGGTGGGACATGCGCGCGCCACGGGCGGTGGCCGGGTCCCAGAAGGACGTGGCGGTCGCCGTCCCGGACGGTAAGCGCGACCGTCGCCGAGACGCCGACGCAGAAGGGGACGCCGACGCGGGGGAGGGGGCTGATCGGGACGGGTGGGGTTTCCGTCTCGGCGCTCGCGCGGTGTCGGCCGAGGCTGCCGCCGACTCGGCCGTCCGCCTGTGGCTCGTGGGCGGCGGGGCCTTCTCGGGGGACGGCGCGCGGGACGACACCGGTGACTGGAGGGCGAACGCGGCGGCGGCCCCGCCGATGAGGACCGTCCCGGTGATCGGGATGATCAGCAGCGCCGCGATCCGGCCGTGCCCCGCGGACTTCGGGCCGGTCGCGGGGGCGAGCCGTTCGCCGCGCGTCTCGGGCAGCGCGAACTCGGCCAGCAGCGTCGCGAGGTGCTGCTCCATCGCGCGTTCGGAGATGTCGAGCAGCTCGGCGAGCAGGGCGTTGCAGTGGCCCGCGACGATGAGACCGAAGACCTCCGTCTCGCGCGCGGTCAGCGTGGCCTGGTTGTGCCGCAGGATGCGGGTCGCGCCGTCGTCCGGCTCGGGGACGGCGGGCTCCCCGGCCCGCAGGATGAGCCTGGTGAGCCGCACCAGCTGGTCCGCCGCCTCCCGGGCCGGTTCGTTCACGCGTCCTCACGCTCCCCGAAATCCCACAATTCGGATACTGAGAGTAATCAACTATCGACACTGCGGAGTGTAGGGTCTTCGCGTGGGTAACGGAAGGTCTGGCAGAGGCAAAGAGTGACGGGAGTGACTGCTGAGGCCGGGCCGCCTCACACCGGTCCGGGGGCGTCCGGGCGGCGGTGGCAGAATCGGGCCGTGAGCGACGCGAGCGAAGACGCGAGGACGGCGGACGAGGCGTCCGGCACGGCGGCCTGGCACACCCGGATCGAGCATGTGCGCGGCGACGCGCTGACCGGCGACACCGCGCAGACCTCGGGCATGCGGCGGCTGGAGGCGATCTCCGGCCGGACGGTCGGCTCCGAACGGCTGTGGATGGGCCGCACGCACGTCGGCCCGGAGACGAACTCCGGCGACCACCACCACGGCGAGGCCGAGACCGCGATCTACGTGGTGTCCGGGCACCCGGTGTTCGTGTTCGCCGAGGGCGACCGCGAGGTGCGCGTCGAGACCTCGCCGGGCGACTACGTGTTCGTCCCGCCGTACGTCCCGCACCGCGAGGAGAACCCGTCCGCGGACGAGGAGGCGGTCGTGGTCATCGCCCGCAGCACCCAGGAGGGCGTCGTCGTCAACCTGCCCAGCCTCTGGGCCGACGTCGACCGCCCCGGCCGCGAATGAGCGCCCGCCTAGGGCGCGGACGCGATGGGGAGTGTTCGGATCAGCTCGCGGTGAACCCGTAGGAGGGTGACGGACAGGACGACGAGGATGGCGTCCAGGAGCAGGACCGAGACCAGCGGCGGCGGCCACCCGGCCGCGATTCCGGCGGCGGCGCAGGCGGCGCACGCGAGCAGCCGGGGCCTCCAGGCGCGCTTGGTGGTGACGTGGTACCACCACGCCTGCGTGAGCAGGTACAGGATCGGGCCGCCGAACAGGAGCAGGCCCAGCCGGGCGCCGCCGGGGCCGGTGGGGGGGCGATCAGCAGCTCGGCCCCGACCGCCAGGAGCACCAGGCCCGCGAGGGTGCCGTACTTGCCGTTCACCGCGCGGCGGACGGGCAGCAGCGGGTCGGCCGTGGTCGCGACCCGGCGCGTCACGACCTCCTCGCCGCCGCCGAAGAAGGTCGCCCACAGGCAGACCAGGGCGACGAACACGCCGAGCGCGGCGGCCACCGTCGGCGGGGCGACCGGCGCGGCGGAGTCGGTGATCGGCGGACGAGGGGGAGGCGCGCGTGCCGTCCCGCAGGGTGTCCGGAATGGTGGTTTTGGGGAGTGAGGGGCGATGGCCTGGTGGTGGCCTTGTCGGCCCTTGGTGTGGTCATGGGGGAAGCGACGGAAGAATCGGTTCGGGACGGTACTTATCGGACCCGCCTTGCGTTGCCGCCGAACGCAGAGGGCGCAAAGAAGGGAAGGGATGGGCATGGCTGTCTCCAGCACCCCGATCGGCCTCACCCGGGCCGCCCACGTCGGCATCTCGGTCTCGGACCTGGACGTGTCGATCGCGTTCTACAAGGCCCTCACCGGAACCGACCCCGTCGTCGCGGACGAGACCATGAACAGCGTCCCGTTCGGCGGCTCCCAGGGGCTGCCCACCGCGAAACTGCGGTACGCCACGTTCAACCTGGACAACGTCGGCATCGACCTCATCCAGTTCCAGGAACCGGTCGGGCAGCGGACCAACGGCGTCGCGAACCGTCCGGGCTCCATGCACCTGTGCTTCAAGGTCGACGACTTCGACGCGGTGCACCGGCGCATGAAGGACGCCGGATACGACTTCCTCGGCGACGACTACACCTTCCTCGCGGGCGAGGTCACCCCCGAGGCGGCGCTCGGCACCAAGGTCGCCTACTTCAACGACCCGGACGGCACCAACCTGGAGATCATCCAGCCCGAGGGCGGCTTCGCCAACTGACGAAGGCGAGGACGTCCCGACGGCGAGGCGTGTGGCGCGGACCACGCGCACGCGGTCTGAGACGCGGGACCCGCTGGAAGGGAGCCGGCCATGGAGGCCACGGCCAGGACCGTTGCCGAGCGCGCGATCGAGGCCGCGATCTGGGCGCCGTCGGTGTACAACACCCAGCCGTGGAAGTTCGGCGTCGAGGACGACCGGCGGATCGCGCTGCGCGCCGATCCCGACCGGCGGATCGTGGTCGCCGACCCCAGCGGACGGGAGATGATGATCAGTTGCGGGGCCGCGCTGTACACCCTCCGCCTGGCGATCCGGCACCTGGGACATGAGCCGGACGTGCTCCTGCTGCCCGATCCGGACCGGCCGTACCTGCTGGCGACCGTGGTGATCGGCGCCGGCACCGGGGAGGACGCCGCCACCGACCCCGACCAGGGCCGGCTGTACGAGGAGATCTTCCGGCGGCGGACCCACCGCGGGGCGTTCCGCGGCGATCCCGTCGCCTCCTCGGTGCTGGAGACGCTCGAGCGGGAGGCCGAGTCCGGGGGCGCCCGGTTCCTCGTGGCGGCCGATGAGCACGTCCAGGGCGCGCTGGCCGGGCTGACCCAGGCCGCCGACCACCTGGAGCGCGCCACCATCGAGTACCGGCAGGAGGTCGCCGGGTGGGCGCCCCGGCCGGGCAGCACCCGCCGGGAGGGCCTGCTGGACGACGCCTACCGGAGCGAGGACGTCTCCACCGAGCCGCACTTCCCGGCCCGGGACTTCGCCCGCGGGCAGGGATGGGGCGTCACCGAAAGCGAAAGCGAAAGCGAAAGCGAAGGCGGAGGCGGCGACGGTGAGGGTGGCGGCGGGCGCGAGCCTGCGGGCGACCTGTCCACCGGCCTGGTGGCGCTGCTGGTGACCAGTGACGACACGGCGCGCGCATGGCTGCGGGCAGGGGAGGCCCTGCAGCGGGTGCTGCTGCGCGCCGGGGTGGACGCCGGGCTGTCGGCGGCCTTCCACACCCAGGCGCTGGAGATTCCGGAGCTGCGCGCGTTCATCGGCGAGCGGTTCTGCTCCGGCGCCCATCCCCAGATGCTGATGCGGCTCGGCGTTCCGGCGGGTGAGCAGATGGCGTCCGTCCGGAGGGCGGCCGAGGACGTCACGCGGCGCGAACCCACGTCCGCCTGGTGAGGCGGGCGGGGACGCGCACGGTGGTCCCCGGAGCGTGGGCTGGCGTGGGGGCCCTCAAGCCCGGCGTGCGACTCTGGGGTGAGGCGCGCGACGGGAGGGACTGAGCGGAAGGACGGCATGATGAGCTGGGGTTCCTCCATCCTCGTCGGCTATGACGCCACGCCCGACGGCGAACGCGCCCTGCGCTGGGCCGCGGCCGAGGCCAAGCTGCGGAGACTGGCGCTGAACGTCTGCCACGCGTGGCGCTGGCCCTATTCGGTCAAGTACATCGACAACGAGGGCGCGGCGATCGTTCGGCGCATGGGGCAGAACCTGCTCGACCAGGGCGTCCTGCGCGTCAGGGACGTCGCCCCGGCCGTCCCGGTGAAGGGGTACCTGGCGGACGGCCCGGCCGACGCGGCGCTGATCCACCTGTCCGGCGAGGCCGAGATGATCGTGGTCGGGGGCCACGACCCGGCCGAGATGGCGCTCGGGTCGACCTCGATGCGGCTGCCCGCCCGCGCCCCGCGTCCCGTCGTCGTGGTGCGGCCCGGGGGCGGCGGCGAGCACCGGCGCGTCGTGGCGGGCTTCGACGGCTCGTCCGGGTCGGACGCGGCGCTGGCGTTCGCGTACGAGGAGGCGGCGGTGCGCGGGTGGACGCTGCGCGTGGTGTACGGCTGCTGGGAGCCGAGCGCCGCCTCGGCCGACGAGCTGTCCCTGTTCGCCGACCGGGAGCGGCTGCGGCAGGTGCGCGGCGCCGAGCTGGAGCAGTCGGTGGCGTCCTGGAGCACCAAGTATCCGCAGGTGGACGTCCAGACGGCGCTGACCGTCACCTCGCCGCGCGAGGCGCTGTTCGAGGCCGCGGAGACCGCCGACCTGCTCGTGGTGGGAAGGCGCGGCGCGGGCGGCATCGACCGGCTCCGCGTCGGCTCCACGACCGGCGCCATGCTCGTGCAGGCTCCGTGCGCGGTCGTGGTCGTCCCGCCCGCCGGATCGTGAGGCGCCGCGGGCCCGGCGGTCAGCCCTCGGTGTGCGACGGGGTGTCGGCGAGGACGAAGTAGTGCTCCTCCTCCTGCGTGAAGTGCAGGCGCAGGACGGCGGCCAGGTCCCCGATGGCGCGGCGCAGCTCGGCGCGCGTTTCGGCGCGGCCGGGCCCGTCTTCGTCCGCGTGCCCGGTGCGGCCGTGGTTCTCCTTCAGCTCGTCCCGGAGCAGGTCGATGCGGCGGGACTGCTCGGCGATCTCGGCGTGCGCGCGGCTCATCGCGCCCGTCGGGTCGGATCCGCCGAGCGCGGACGCGACGGCCGGGTAGAGCAGCGTCTCGTCGCGGCGCTCGTGCTCGGCCAGGTCGTGGAGGAACGAGGTGAGCTCGGCGTCGGCGGCCTCGCGGGCGGCGGCGTCGGGACCGGTCAGGGCGTCCGCCAGGGCGGGCAGCCCCTCGATGCGCGGCCACAGCCCACGGTGCTCCTGGTCCAGGTCCCGGACGAGCTCGGCGGCGTCGCCGCGCAGCCGGGGCCAGCGGTCGCGGCCGGGGCCGAGGGCCCGCAGCGCGGCGAAGATGGCCGCCAGGTCGACGACCTCCTGGACGACGGCGCCGAGCGCGGGGGTGAGCAGCCCGAACGCCGCGACGACCATCGCCGCCAGCGACAGGCCCATCCCGCCCACGACGCTCTCCCGGGCGATCCGCTGGGTGCGGCGCGCGATGGCGAGGCTCTCGGCGAGCCGCTCGAACCGGTCGACGGTGATCACCACGTCGGCCGCCTCGGACGACGCGGTCGCGCCCCGGGCCCCGAGCGCCACGCCGACCCCGGCGGACGCGAGGGCCGGGGCGTCGTTGACGCCGTCCCCGGCCATCACGGTCGCGGCGTGCTCGGTCTCGGCGCGGACGATCGCGACCTTCCCGGCCGGGGTCTGCTCGGCGTGGACCTCGTCCGCCCCGACCAGGTCCGCGATCGGGCGCGCGACGGCCTCCCGGTCCCCGGTCACCATCACGGCCCGTTCGATCCCGGTGTGCCGGAGCATCTGGAACGTGCGCGCCGCGTCGGGACGGATCCGGTCGCGCAGCAGCAGCGTCCCCGCCAGCCGGTCGTCGAGGCCCACGAACACCGTGATGGCGCCGCGCGCCGCGGCCCGGGACCGGACGCGGCCGAGCCACGCGGCGTCACCGGGCTCCGAGCCCGCCCAGGCGGCCTTGCCGACCGCCACGGGACGCGCGCCGACCAGGCCGCGCACGCCCTGCCCGGCCTCCTCGGAGACCTCGGCGGGCAGGCTCAGCGGCAGGTCGCGGTCGCGGGCGCCCCGCACGATCGCGGTGGCCAGCACGTGCGGCGACACCTGGTCCAGGGACGCGGCGGCGGCCAGGACCTCGCCGGGGTCGACGCCGTCGCGCGTCACGACGTCGAACAGCTCGGGCCGTCCGGTGGTGACGGTGCCGGTCTTGTCGAATAGCAGGACGCGGGCGCGGGCGAGCCGCTCCAGCGCGCCGCCGCCCTTGACGACCACGCCGCGCCGGGCGCAGCGCGACAGCCCGGAGACGTAGGCGATCGGCGCGGCGAGGATCAGCGGGCACGGCGTCGCGACGACCAGCACCGCGACCGCCCGGACCGGGTCCCGGGCCGCCGCCCACGCCACGCCCGCCAGGACGAGCGTCACCGGCAGGAACAGCCCGGCGTACCGGTCGGCGAGCCGGACGAACGGGGCGGACCCGGCCGCGGCCTCCCGCGCCAGCCGGACGACCCCGGCATAGGCGCTGGACGACGCGTCCGTGGTGGCCCGCAGCGGGAACGGCCCGCCCGCGTTGACGGTCCCGCCTTGCGCCTCCTCGCCCGTGTGCCGCTCGACCGGCAGCGGCTCCCCGGTGAGCGTCGACTCGTCCAGGACGGCGGGACCCTCCTCGACCCGCCCGTCCACCGGGACGACCTCGCCCGCCCGGACCTGCAGCCGGTCGCCGGGACGCACCTCGGCGACGTCGACGGTCGTGACGCTCCCGGCGTCCTCGCGGTGCGCGACGCGCGGGGCCAGCGAGAGCAGCGCCCCGAGGTCCCGCTGCGCGCGCCGTCCGGCCCGGCGCTCCAGGGCCTGCCCGCCGGTGAGCATCACGCCGATCACCGCGCCCGCCAGGTACTCGGCCGTGGCGAGGGCCCCGGCCAGGGCCAGCACCGCGATCACGTCGCTGCCGACACTGTGCCGCCGCAGCCCTTCCACGACCCACCACACGGCCGGGACGAGCACCGCCGCCGTCACGATCGTCCAGAGGACGTCCGCGACGCCCCGCGCGCCCGCCCACCAGGCCACGCCTCCCGCGACCAGCCCGCCCAGCGTCAGGACCAGCGACACCTCGTACCGCAGGTCCCACAGCCTGCGGAGAGCGGTCCGCCGCGGTGTCCCCA
The DNA here is from genome assembly GCF_000518265.1 of Actinomadura oligospora ATCC 43269. GTDB lineage: Bacteria > Actinomycetota > Actinomycetes > Streptosporangiales > Streptosporangiaceae > Spirillospora > Spirillospora oligospora. The sequence goes on from NZ_JADG01000003.1 coordinate 614,294, forward strand.
TGGCCCGTCCCCTTCCGGCCGCCCGCCTCCCCTCCGTGAGAACATCATCGCCCACAGTGATCCAGCGAGTGCGGGCGGGCATGGACGCCCGCGAGGTCGCACGGCGGGTTCTGCTTCGGGACCGGGCCGCGACCCCGCCGCGTGACCGGGATGCTGCGAAACGCCACGGTTCGACCGGAAGATCACTAACCTTCCGGGGATGAGCGATGCCTTTCCGCAGCACGTCCTGTGCGTCCTCGGCACCGGCCTGGACCTCGCCGAGGTCGAACGCGTCGCCGCCGGGTTCGGCGGGTTCGTGCTCGACCACGAGTACTCCGCGTCCGAACCCGACGACCGGATGCCGGAGGCGTTCGCGGCGAGCGGCGCGGCGGTGTCCTTCGAGGACGCCGACCGGGCCGCGGTCGAATCCCACGACACGGTCGCCTACCTGCTGTCCGCGCCGATGATGCGCGAGCTCGCGGCCGACACCTCGCGGCGGCTCCTGGCGGCGACGGCCGCGCTGCTGCGGTCCGGCGCCACGGCGGTGAAGCACGAGGGCAGCCGCCTCACGCACGGGCGCGAGCGCTGGCTGGGCATCGCCGACGACGCGTCCGAGGCCACGGGGGAGGCCCTGGCCCTCGCGCTCGTCGAGGCGTGGGTGAAGCGTCCGGTCCGGGACGGCGAGGTGTCCCGGACCTGCGGCATGCACCTGCTGGGCGCGCCCGAGGTGGAGATCGAGATCCACGAGGACATGTCGGCGCGCGAGCGGCGCGTCCACCTGGACGCCCTCGCCCTCTACCTGCTCACCGACCCGCGCGGCGAGGAGATCGAGGACGGCGAGGGCTTCCGCCTGACCGAGGACGCGCCCCGCTGGATCCTCCGCACCGGCGACTGCCACTTCGAGGACCCCGACGACCTCTCCTTCAACCCCTACGGCTACGTCCGCCTGACCCGTCCCTGACCGGACGGCCCGCCTCCCCGGCGGCCAGGACGCGCAGCCCGCCGACGTCGATGAGGTCGAGCCGCTCGACCTCGACCCACACGTCGCCCGAGCCGTGGTCGAGCGCGCACGTGAGGGTCAGCGGCGCCAGGCGGGCATGACGTTGAAGAGGTCGGCGGTCTTGGCGGGGTCGCGTTCGACGAGGTCGCCGAGCGTCTCGTCGATGCGCTTCAGCAGGTCGTCCGGGAGGCGGACGCCCGCGGCGGCGGCGTTCTCGGCGACCTGCTCGGGACGGGACGCGCCGATGATGGCGCCCGCCACGTTCGGGTTCTGCAGCGTCCAGGCGACGGCGAGCTGCGCCATGCTCAGGCCCGCCTCGTCCGCGACGGGACGCAGGAGCTGGACCTTCTCCAGGACGGCGTCCGCCATGTACCGGCCGACGAAGCGGGAGCCCCGGTCGTCGGTCGCCCGCGACCCTTCGGGAGCCTGGCCGCCCGGCGCGTACTTGCCGGTCAGGACGCCCTGGGCGACGGGGGAGAAGACGAGCTGGCCCAGCCCGAGCCGCTGCGACGCTGGGACCACCTCCGCCTCGATGACGCGCCAGAGCATCGAGTACTGCGGCTGGTTGGAGATGAGCGGGACGCGCATCTCGGCCGCGAGGGCGTGCCCCCGGGCGATCTGCCCGGCCGTCCACTCCGACACGCCGACGTAGAGGACCTTGCCCTGGCGGACCAGGTCGGCGAACGCCCGCATGGTCTCCTCGAGCGGGGTGTCCTCGTCGAAGCGGTGCGCCTGGTACAGGTCGACGTAGTCGGTGCCCAGCCGCCGCAGGGACGTGTGGCAGCTCTCCAGGATGTGCTTGCGGGACAGGCCGCGGTCGTTGGCGCCCTCCCCGACCGGCAGGCAGACCTTCGTGGCGATCTCCACCGAGGACCGGCGCACGTCGCGCAGCGCCCGGCCGAGGACCTCCTCGGCGAGGCCGCCGGAGTAGACGTCGGCCGTGTCGAACGTGGTGATCCCGGCGTCCAGCGCCGCCTGGACGCAGGCGACCTGCGCGTCCTGGTCGATCTGCCCGTCCATCGTGAGCCAGTTGCCGAAGACGATCTCACTGACGCGCAGCCCGCTGGTTCCGACCCGTCGAAATTCCATGATCGTCACCATAGACCCGTGACGGCCCGGCGGATCGTCAGTAGTACTCGCGCATGAGCTCGGTGGCCCAGTCCGGCTGCGTGGTCCCGCCCTGCGGGCCGAACTCGGCCATGTACGGCTTGATGTCGAGGACGGGGGTGCCGTCGACGGCGTCCAGGCCCGCCACCGCCTCCGGACCGAACCGCCCCGCGTCCAGGCGGACGATCGCGGTCTCGCGGCCCCAGTCGTCGTCGCGGACCTCCGCCCGGCCGCCGACGACCCGTCCGACCGGCACCGAGACCACGGCGTCCGGAGTGTCGTTCTCGGGCATGTCGGCACCTTCCACTCGGGGGGAGGCCGGAACCGCGAGGCCACGGCAGGGCCGCCCCGAAAGATGCCGCTCCGTCCTCGCCGCTCCGGGCCTCAGGGCTTGCGGCCGACCGCTCCGTACATCCAGATGTCCTCGGCGTCGGACGGCACGGGGGAGTCGGGACGCCACCGCGGGACGGGCACCAGGCCGGGCTCGGCGAGGTCGAAGTCGCCGAAGAACCCGGCGATCTGCTCGACCGTCCGGAGCGTGGCGGGGTTGCGGGTGTTCCGGTACGCGGCGGCGGCCCCCGCCGACGACTGCGGCCGGGTGTCGCCGGTGACGTGGGAGACCAGCAGGTGACCACCGGACGGCAGGACCTCGCGGTACCCCGCGACGAGCTCGTGCGGCCGGTCGGAGTCCGGGACGAAGTGCAGGACGGCCGCCATGAGCAGCGCGAACGGCCGGGACAGGTCGAGCAGTTCGGACGCGGAGCCCAGCACGGCATCCGGATCGCGCAGGTCCGCCGTGACGACCTTGGTCGCCGAGTTGCTGCTCAGCAGCGCGCGGGCGTGCACCAGGACGATCGGGTCGTTGTCCACGTACACCACCCGCGCCGCCGGGTCGTGCGCCTGCGCGATCTGGTGCACGTTGCCCTGCGTGGGCAGGCCCGTCCCGATGTCGAGGAACTGCGTGACGCCCTGCTCGGCCAGGTACCGGACGCCGCGCTGCAGGAACCGCCGGTTCTCCAGCGCGATCGGCCGCACCTCGGGCGCCGCGGACAGCACCCGCTCCGCCGCGTCGCGGTCGACCGCGAAGTTGTCCTTGCCGCCGAGGTAGTAGTCGTACATCCGCGCGGCCGTGGCCACGGAGGTGTCGATCCCGGGAGGTGGCTGCTCCGCCATGTGCGCCGTCCTTCGGCCGTCGGTGACCCGGGGGGACCGGATCCGGTGGGCGGATCCGATGGACACGGATCCGGTGACACGGGTCGCCTGCGATGACCACACCCGATCCGCGGCCTGCCGGCACGCCGTTCGACATGGTTGGACATCCCCGGTCATCGTCGGTGGTTACACAACTACAGCATCCGGCGGACAAGATCACCCGATCCGGCGAATCCGCCTATAGTCGCCGTGCCCGCCCGCCCATCGGCTCCCGAGGTGTCCCTTGACCGACGCGTACTCGCCGATCCCCGAACTGAACCTGCTCAAGCGGTTCGCCGACCAGTGCACCGACTTCTTCGCCCCCGGCTTCGAACTGCGTGAATACGGCAGGGGCGTGGCCTGGTCGGACGAGGAGACCCCGGAATTCGACGCCCGCGTCATCACGTTCGCGCGGGCGACGGCGTCGGGTTCGACCTATGCGTTGTGGCGCTATGACGACGACGCCGACCTCGCCGCCCTGCCCGTCATCTTCTTCGGCGACGAAGGCGACCTCTACATCACCGCGCACGGCCTGCGGGACCTTTTCCACGCCCTCGCCGAGGACGACGACGGCGACACCGCCCCCACCCGCGAGTCGTACTTCGAGAACCGCCGCGCTTACGTCGCCTGGGTGACGAGCACCTTCGGCCCGCCGCCGGAGTACGAACGCGGCCCGATGGCCGAGTACGGCTGGAGGTTCGTCGACTGGCTGCTGGAGGTGGGGATGGAGGACGCCGCCGAGATCATGACCGACAACCTCGAGATCATGGGCGTCGCCCGTCCCTGACGCGTCGGGGCCGCCTGTCGGTCTTGATCACTATGGTGTGGCCGCATGACCGATCTGTACATCGTCTCCTTCGACGAATGCGACGACCGAACCGTGACCGGACGCGTGCATCTCTACAACCCCGATGCCGCGTACTTTCCCGAGAGAAGGGAGTTCCCGGCCGAGCTGATCATGGAAGCCTGGTGGATGATGCTGAACGGTTACTCGTTCGAGCAGGCGCCGTTCGGCCGGGACGAAGGCGTCACCCTCGCCTCGGAGGCGTCCGCCACGGCTCAGATGAACGAGATGCACGAACTCTATTTCGGCCGGAAGATCTGGGTGGACGCGGGCGGTTACCTCCTCGAAGAAGGAAGCAGGAAGCCGCAGGAGCCCCGGGTCAAGGCGTCCGAGGTCTATAAGGACGAACTCCACCCGCACGGCGGGCAGGGAATCGACGGCGGCCGTCATTACCTGATGCTCAGGCCGAAGTCGGGTGAGTTCCGCCGCAGGACCGACGGCATGATCCTGTCGTACGACCTGGGCCGTCCGGGCAACGTCCCGAACGGACGGCCGGTCGAGCGCCTGGACGAGGACGCGGTCTACGAGCTGCTCGACAGGCCCTTCGAGGAGCGTCCGTTCGCGCCGTTCATCGTGAAGGTGACCTCCGCCCGCTACCTGGAGCCGCTGGCCGGCGGGATGCGCTGGCGCACGGCCCACACCGGGCACCTTCCCGACTTCTAGCCTGGCGCGTCTTCACGTGTCGCACAGCTTCCGGTGACCCGGTCCCGGGGAGGCTCCTGATCGCTTCGGCCGCCGCGCGAAGGTCGGCGGCCCGATCACGGGGGAGTCGACGTGCTTCACGACCACACCGCGCTTCACGACCACGCCGCCAAGGCCCTGGCCGCGGCTCTCGGCGCCGCGACGCTCGTGACCGCGTCCTGGCCCGGCCCGGCGCGGGCCGAGACGAGGGCGGGGTCGCGCGGGTCCTGCCAGGCGTCCAGCCTCGACCCCGCGACGGCCAGGCCCGACCCGCGCTGCACGCCCGGCGCGCTCAACCCGGACGTCACGCAGGCCAACATCCATCGGACGGTCTGCGTCGCGGGCTACACCAGGAGGATCCGTCCACCCGTGTCGTACACCGGCGCGCTGAAGAGACGGCAGATCCGCGAGTACGGCTACCGCGACACCAGCCCGTCGTCCTACGAGGAGGACCATTTCATCCCGCTCAGCCTCGGCGGCGCGCCACGCGACCCGAAGAACCTGTGGCCCGAGCCGGGCGGCAGTCCCAACCCCAAGGACCAGGTCGAGTTCAAGCTCTACAAGGCCGTGTGCGCCGGGCAGGTCACCCTCGCCGCCGCGCAGCACGCCATCGTCAAGGACTGGACGACCGCGGGCGGCATCGTGCCCTGAGAAGGGCGCGGCCGACTCTTGTTGGCAAGGTGGACAACAAGATATTGTCCACCTTGCCAACAGGGAGGGGTCATGACCGGACGACGCAGGCGGACGCCCGAGCAGGCGCGGGAGGAGATCCTCGACGCCGCGACCGACCTCATCGCGCGCCACGGCCCGGACGGCGTCGGCCTGCGCCGCGTCGCGGAGGCGGTCGGCGTGACGCACGGCCTGGTCACGCACTACTTCGGCACCTACCGGGCGCTGGTGCGGGCCGTCCTGGAACGCGAGAACGAACGCAAGCGCGACCTGGTGCGCGAGCGCATGCGCGCCGACGGGGGAGTCCCCTACGCGCGCGGGATGACCGAGGTGCTCTTCGACATCCTCGCGGACGAGCGCTACGTGCGGCTCTGGACCTGGTCCCAGCTCCACGACTGGGACGTCGAACGGTCCACGGTCAGCCTCGCGAAGCTGGTCGACGCGATCGAGGACGGCGTCCGCAGCGTCCTCCCCGGACCGGACGGCCCGGACCGCGAACGCATCGAGATGGTCGTCCTGCTGTCCATGTCCGGCGCCTACGGCTACGCGATCGGCCGCCGCTACTGGCTCACCGACCTCGGCCACGACCCCGACGACCCAGGCCGGGACCAGGCGTACCGCGCCGCGCTGTCCGCCGTGCTCTCCGCCCACCTTGAGGGAAGGACGAAGTGACCGAGAACCCCGAACCCCCCGTCCCCGCCGCGCGCCGGGAGATCCTCGCCTCGGACGAGGACCGCACCCGCGCCGAGCTCCGCCTCCGCGCCGCCGTCGAGAGCGGGCGCCTGCCGCTGGACGAGCTCGACCCCCGCCTGGACGAGGTCTTCCGGGCGCGCACCCAGGGCGAACTGGAGGTCGCCACGCGCGGCCTTCCCGAGCCGGGCCCCAGGGACGCGCTCGTCGTCGACCGCGCCCCGACCTCGCGAAGCCTCCTCGTCGGGATCTTCGGCGGCTTCGAGCGCCGGGGCGAGTGGGTCGTCCCGCCGAAGATGACTCTCTGGACGATGTGGGGCGGCGGCGTCCTGGACTTCTCCGAGGCGCGCTTCAGCAGCCAGGAGACCGAGATCCGCGCGCTCTCCCTCTGGGGCGGCACCCGCATCCTGTTCCCGGACGACATCGAGGTGGACGTCAAGGGCCTCGGCCTGTTCGGCGTCTTCGACAAGAGCGCCACCCGGAGGATCGGCAGGCCCGGCACGCCGCGCGTCGCCGTCCGGGGCCTGGCCCTCTTCGGCGCGATCGTCACCAAGACCAAGGCCCTCCGCCGCCGCTGAACCCGGCCCGCTGGGCCCGGCGCGTCACGCCTCGGCGATCAGCTCCCGCGCGCCCTGGGCGATGAGCTCCCCTCCCACCACCTCCCCGAGCCGCTCCGCCCCGGAGACCGGCGCGACCCGGGACGCCGAGATCGCGCGGCGGCCGTCGCCGGAGAACACGGCCGCCCGCAGCTCCAACTCGTCCCCGGACAGCCGGGCGTGCCCGGCGATGGGCGTGTGGCAGTGCCCGCGCAGCACCGACAGCAACGTCCGCTCGGCGGTCAGCCGCCACCGCGTCGGCGCATGGTCGAGCAAGGCCACCGGCTCGACCATCGCGCCGTCCCCGGCCCGGCACTCCACCACCAGCACCCCGGCCCCGATCGCCGGGACGATGTCCAGCCGCTCATGCGGACGCTCGATCCCCAGCCGCCGCAACCCGACCCGCGCCAGGACGATCGCCGCGTAGTCGCCGCGGTCGAGCTTGGCGAGCCGGGTGTCCACGTTCCCGCGCACCGGCTCGATCCTGAGCCCGGGATACCGCTGGACGAGCTGCGCGTGCCGCCGCACCGACGACGTCCCCACCCGGGCCCCCGCCCCCAACCCGTCCAGCCCCCGCACGCCGCCGTCCTCGGTGAACAGCGCGATGTCGCTGACGTCCTCGCGTTCCAGGCAGGCCGCGATGACCGATCCCTCCGGACGCGGCACGTCTCCGGGAAGGTCCTTGGCGCAGTGCACGGCCGCGTCGATCTCGCCGTCCATCAGGGCCCGGTCGATCTCCTTGGCGAACGCGCCCTTGCCTCCGAGCGCGACCAGGTCGCCGACGCCCTGATGCAGGTCGCCGCTGGTGGCGATCGGCACGATCTCGACCCGCAGGCCGTCGTCCACCCGCTCCAACTCCCGTGCGATCGTCCGCGCCTGCGTCATGGCGAGTGGGGACGGGCGCGTGCCCAGTCTCATCGTTGTCACGGTGTGGTCACTTCCATCCGAGTCGGCTGAAGGTGGCGCCGTCGCGCAGCGCTTCGAAGACCCGCACGGCATGCGGGACGGTCGGATCGGGCAGCTGTGACGGCGACGCCCACATCAGGCCCGAGCACCGGTCCGGCTCCTTCACCTTCGGCTCACCGGTGACCTCGCACCAGAAGTAGAAGTCGAGGATGGTGCCGAACGGCCCGGGCGGCTGGTCGTTGCTGCGGTGCATGACGTGGGCCGGGACGAGCTTCTCCGGGTCCGCGCGAAGGCCCGTCTCCTCGGCCAGCTCGCGCACGACGCACGAGGCGACGTCCTCCCCAGGCGCGAGCTTGCCCGCGGGCGGATGCCACCACCCGTCCCGGTATCCGGTGCCGGACCTCTGCAACAGCAGCACCTCGCCCCGGGCGTTCCGGACGAGCGCGTGGCACGCCACTCACGCGCCCCACCACCCATGGGACACCCCGTCCGCGAACTGCCCGATCAGGTCGTCCGGCACGTCGGACGAGGGTTCGTGCATCGCAGCCTCCCAGCGGAACGACGCCCGGCGGCGTCGTCACGGCAACGCTACTCACGTCCGGGGCCTCCACCCACGAAAGGCGCGCACACGTCCACGAGCGTGGTTACTCCCAGGGAGTGCAGCCCGGAGGCCGCCACTTCCCCGAGAACCGGTCGAAATGCGTGCAGGGATAAGCGGACGCGTGGACCGGGACGGCGGCCACCGAACCGGTCAGCAAGCCGACTCCGAGCAGGGCCACTGCGATGATGCGCATCGGACGCGCTCCTCTCTGGCGCACCGGACGGCGCAGCGCATGGCCCGCCGCCCTGTGTAGTGCTCCATATACATAGAGTGCCTGATCTGCGGTCGAACTCGCGGCCCGTGGGAAGGCCGGACGCCAGGCTTCCGCGAGGGGCTAGGTTGTCCCGCATGTCCGATGATGCTCCGCTGGTTGACCTGATCCAGGAGGGCCGTCCGAGCCCCGCGGTGCCGGCGCGGGTCGGTCGGCACGATGTGCTGGTGGAGCAGGGGTTCATCGGGGTCTTCGTGTACCAGATCCGGGGTGACCGGGTGCTGGTCGTCCATGCGAACAAGGGGCATCGGGACGACGTCGTCGCCGCGCTGCTGGACGCCGTGGACGACATCGCGGACGCAGGCGACCTCGGTTCGATCGTCCGGCTGCGTCCGATCGAGGTCCCCGGGTTCGCGCTGGACCGGGCCGCGCTGCTCGGCCCGGGGCACACCGACTTCTTCCGGGACGGGCCGCTGGCGGATCGCGGGATGCAGGTCATCCCGGTGCACCGTTCGGAGGTCGTCGACGGAGAGGAGTACGAGGCCTGCCGGCCGGGCATCGTCGGCAAGAACCTGTCCATCCGGCACTACGACTGGACGCGCGAGCCGTCGCCCAGGGTCGATGTGCGGCGGCTGGACGACGGCAAGGGCGGCCCGTTCCGGCGCACCCGCGACAGCCGCAGGAGCTCGAAACCCGGGCTCATGCGCGCGCAGCTGGTGTTCGCGCACCACCTGCCCGTCCTGCCGGACGGCGTCAGGGTGTCGGCGATGGACACGCGGGGCCACGACCTGCGCCTGCACCGCGAATGGGACCGGCTGCGCGGCACACTCCAGATCCCCGGCCGAGCCGAGCCCGTCGACGTGGACGTCCCCCGGCTCGCGGTCGGGGAGGTGTTCGGCCCGCTGTTCGGCGGCGCCGACTTCGACCCCGCCGCGCTGGAGGCCGCGCCGCCGCCCGAGCACATGCTGATGATGCGGGTGAACGACCGCGAGCGCCGCCGTTCCGACGCCGACGACCACCCGGCCTCCCTGGACGAGTGCCTGCGCTGGCTGGACGCGCTCGCCCCCACTGACGGCAACCACCTGGTCTTCTCCGGACGGTCGGACGGCGTCGTCCAGATGAGATGGGAGGGGCCCGGCGAGCCGAAGCTCTGGCTGGAGACGCCCGAACCCGCCCACCTCCGCTCCCGCGGCCGCCACGTCACGCGCGACGAGGCCGAGACCATGATCCGGATCCTGGCCCGCGAGGACCGCGTGGCCGTGGACGATCTGGGCGGCCTGGAGACCGTCCCCTGGGGCGAGCCCACCGCCTGACCTGGGGGACCGCCACTCCGACACGGCACCGAGTGCCGTGGTGAAACTGGCCGGGGCCGACCTCACGCGGCAGGATCACCAGGGACGATCCCCACCGCGCACGGAAGGCCCGACGATGAACGAGGCGACGCTCGACCTGCTGCTCGACGTGGTCGCACGCCTCGAACGCAACATCACCGCCCGGCGGTGCCCGGCGATCTGCGGCCTGGTCGGGGACCGCCACCTCACGCTGTCCGACTACGCCTACCTGCGCGACGACGCCGCCGCGGGCGCCTTCGAACGGCGCGCCGCCGCGCAGGTGCGGCGGATCCGCGCGATCCGCTGGGTCATCGCCGTCCCCATGATCATCGCCATGGGCCCCGGAGCCGTGCTGAACGGGCGTCCGGTGTCCAACCGGGCCCTGCGCGACGGCGAGCAGGAGGCCATCGTCTGGACGGCCTTCGACCGCGGCGACGGCGTCGACTACGGCATCGTCGCCTACACCCGCCGTCCTGGAGGCCAGCCGGTCTACCACGACCCCGAGATCTTCACCGCGCCGCTCACCAGCACCGCGACGGCCCCCGGCTCCACCCTCCGCCGGACGCTGTTCGACGGCGCCGACTGAACCCGCGGCCCTCCGGCCGTCAGAGTTCGAGCAGCAGCGCCCGGTGGTCGGACACCTCCGGCTCGGCGAGGACCTCGAACCGCCGGACGGCCGAGGGGTCGGAGACCAGCAGGTAGCTCGCGTGCCGCAGCGGCTTGGGGTAGCGGGACGTCCGGGTGTCGGACTCGCGGACGAGGTCGACCAGCCCGATCCCGGCGAGCACCTCGAAGGTCTCGCTGCCGGGCAGCAGGTTGAGGTCGCCGCAGACGACGGTCAGGTCGCCGTCCTCGCGCGCGTCGGCGACCAGGTCGGCGAGCCGCTTGGCCTGGGCCAGCCGGGCGGGGGTGTCGCCCTTGCCCGCCGGGTCGCGCAGGCCGTGCAGCTGGACGACCGTGACGAACCGCCCGGACGCGCGGTCGAAGACCCGCACTGCCTGCGCCGCCCGGGGACGGTCGCCGGCGGGCCACTCGTCCGGGTGCTCGGCGTACTCGCCGTGGACGAACGCCGTCCGCGTCCCGACCAGCGGCAGCGTCTCGGCGACGAAGGTCGCCACCCCGAAGTCCTGCCGGTGCACGAGCCCGTCGTCGTCGCGGACGGGACCGGCGTCGCTCGCGGTGAACACGGCGTGGTGGCCGGGGAGCAGGGACCGGACGTCGTCCAGCAGGTCCGCGCGCTGCGGCAGTGACCGCTCGGCGTCGTCGAACCGCGTCCACCCGCCGAGCGCGGCGGTGTGAGTCATTTCTTGGAGACAGAGGACGTCGGCGCCGTTGGCGCCGAGCCAGGGGGCGAGGGCGTCGAACATCGCGCCGCCCCAGGCGTTCAGAGAGATGATCCGCACGGGACCATGATCCTAGGGCCTGTCCGGGGGCGGTGCTCCCACCGGGGCCTACGGCGCGGGCTTGGTGAAACGTGCGATGAGGTCGTGGAGGTACTCGCGGAAGCGGGCGATGGCGGGTGGCTCGTCGCTGCCGTGGCCGCGACCGTCCTGGCCGATGAAGCCGAACTGGACGAATCCGTGGACGCACCAGATGATGTTCCAGATCGCCAGCTCCAGGTCCACGTCCGGCAGCACGCCGGGCGACATGACCTTGTACATCGTGGACAGGACGGGCTTGGCGAACGGCGTCTCGACGTCGAGGTCGGCGGCGTCCCCGGCCCAGCGGTGCATCCACATCCCGACGAACGCGCGGTGGGTGAGGCAGAAGTCCAGGAAGGCGTCGCCGATCCGCTGGACGCCGCGCGTGTCCGGGGTGAACGCCTCGAGCGCCCCCGCGAGCGCCTCCTGCTCCTGCCGGTGGAGCCAGGTGAACACGCCGAGGTAGAGGGTGGGCTTGTCCCCTCCGATCTCGGTGAGCTCGGAGGTCGGGAGGCCCGCCGCGTCCGCGATCAGCTTCAGGTCGACCGCGTCGTATCCGAGGTCGGCGAACAACCGGCTGGCGGTCTCGTAGACCTGCTCGAGACCCTTGCTCACCTGGGGCATCTCCACCATGACTCCACGTTAGGCGCGCGGCGCCGACCGGCGGAACGCGCCGCGCCGCGTCGCGGCGCCGACGTTTCAGCCGGACGCGGCCGATCCGGCGGTCTCGGCGATCTCGGCGAACTCGGTGAGGAGGGGGTTGCGGCGGGCGGCGTCCCAGGCGAGGTTCACCGGTGTGGGGGCCAGGTTCTCGACGACGGCGTAGGTGATGTCGGGGCGGGTGTAGAACGTCGCGACCGACAGCGGCAGGATCACCAGGCCCCGGCCCGCCGCGACGTGCTCGAGCTTCTCCTCGACGCTGTGGAAGACGGGCGCCGCCGGACGGTTCCGCGCGCGCATCTCGACGCCGATGTCCCGCCACTCCGGGACGGCGTCGAGGTTCTGGAGCAGGTGCTCGCCCGCGAGGTCGGCCCCCGTGACGGCGTCCTCGCCCGCCAGCCGGTGGTCGGCCGGGAGGACGGCGACGCGCGGCTCGGTGAACAGCGGACGGACCGTCAGGCCCCTCTGGTCGACCGGCGGGCGGATGTAGCTGACGTCGACGCGTCCGTCGCGGACGACGTCGACCTGGTCGTCCCAGGTCGTCCGGACGAGGTCGACCGACAGCCCGGGATGCCGGGCGCCGAGCTCGCGCACGGCGGCGGTGACGATGAGGCCCGGCATGAAACCGACGGTGAACGTCCGGGGGCCGCGCGCGGCGCGCCGGACGCGGCGGCGTAGCGCCTCGGCCCCCGCCAGCAGGGACGGCGCGTCGGCGAGCAGCTGTCGTCCTGCGGGGGTGAGCGCGGTCGAACGCCGGTCCCGGTCGAACAGCGTCACCTTCAGCTCGTCCTCCAGCGCCCGGATCTGCCGGGACAGCACCGGCTGGGCGATGTGCAGGGACGCGGCGGCGCGGCCGAAGTGCAGGTGCTCGGCGACCGCCACGAAGTACCGCAGCTTGCGCAGGTCGACGTCGGTCATGATGCCCTGAGGGTATTACAGCGCCGGACGAGGGTCTTGGACGCGGCGGCGGCCCGGCCCGCATCGTTGGGGGACGGAAGACCGGAAAGGAACTTTGAGATGTCCCCCTTCGACAAGCTCGCGGGTCAGCGCGTGGTGGTGCTCGGCGGAACGTCCGGGATCGGGCTCGCGGTCGCGGAGGCCGCAGCGGCGGCGGGCGCGGTCGTGACGGTCGCGTCCAGCCGGAAGGAGAACGTCGAGCGCGCGCTCGACCGCCTTCCCGCGGGCGCCGCCGGTGAGGTCGCCGACCTCACCGACCCCGCGCGCGTGCGGGAACTGTTCGACCGGCTCGGCGAGATCGACCACCTCGTCTACACCGCGGGCGACCCGCTCCTGCTCGCGCCGGTGACCGAGCTCGACCTCGACGCCGCCCGCGACTTCTTCGCCCTGCGCTACTTCGGGGTGCTCGCGGCCGTCCAGGCGGCCGTGCCGAGGCTGCGCGAGGGCGGCTCGATCACGCTGACGACCGGCACCGCCGGGCCGCGTCCGATGCCGGGCACGGCGGTCACCTCCAGCATCTGCGCCGCGATGGAGGGGCTCACACGCGCGCTCGCCGTCGAGCTCGCGCCGATCCGCGTGAACGCCGTCATGCCGGGCGTCGTCCGGTCGAACCTGTGGGCGCCGCTGCCGGACGACATGCGCGAGCGGCTGTACGCCGACACCGCCGCCGCGACCCCGCTGAACCGCGTCGGCGAGGTGGACGACATCGCCGAGGCGTACCTGTTCACCATGACGCAACGCCACGCGACCGGGACCGTCATGGTCCTGGACGGCGGCGCCGTCCTGGCCTGACGTCCGCCGGGCCGACGGGGCCGCCAAAGGCGAGGACCGTCCGGAAGCACACGCTTCCGGACGGTCCTCGCGGTTTCTGTTCCCGTCGTCCGAACGGAGGTCGGCCTCGGCGCGGCGGGTCAAGCGGGCTGGACGTCGCCCTGGAGCTGCTCGACGGCCTGGACCAGCGGCGCGAGCGCGGGCTCGGTGGCCGCCTGGTCGAGGGCCTCGCGCAGGGCGGTGTTGTGGGTGGGACGGGCCTGCTCCAGCAGGCGCGCGCCCTCCTCGGTGACGTCGGTGTAGATGCCGCGCCGGTCGGTGGGGCACAGGTAGCGCCCGAGCAGCCCGCGCTCCTCGAGCCGGGTCACCAGCCGGGTGGTGGCGCTCTGGCTGAGGACGACGGAGTCGGCGACCTGCCGCATCTGCAGGTGCCCGCCCTCGCCGTCGTGCTGGCGGCTCAGCACGTCCAGGAGGGAGTACTCGCGCGCGCTCAGCCGGTGCTCGCTCTGGAGCGCGCGCTCGACGCGGTTCTCGATGCGCGCGTGCAGCAGCGAGAGCGCCGACCAGCCGTGCGCGAGCGCGGTCATCGCCGGGTCGGTGGCGGTCATGGGCAGCTCCCTCGGTCGGGGGTCGTGCGGGCGGACACGGGCGGGGGATCCGCCGCGATGTCGCTGACCTCACTATACCCGCGTTTGCCAATAGCCCGCGTCTGCAATTATTGTGGACGCGTGTAAGGCGCTTGCGCATCTCATTCCCCGTCTGGCAAAGGACCCTCGTCATGCCGCTCGCACTGCTGGCCCTGGCCATGGGGGCCTTCGGAATCGGCACCACGGAATTCGTGATCATGGGGCTGCTGCCCCAGGTCGGCGCGGATCTCGGCGTGTCGGTGCCGACGGCCGGCCTCCTGGTGACCGGCTACGCCCTCGGCGTCATGCTCGGCGCGCCGATCATGACCGTCCTCGGCACCAAGGTCTCCCGCAAGAGGATGCTCATGCTGCTCATGGGCCTGTTCATCCTCGGCAACCTCATCTCGGCCGTCGCGCCGGTCTTCGCCGTCATGCTGATCGGCCGGGTGGTGGCCTCGCTGGCCCACGGCGCCTTCTTCGGCATCGGCTCCGTCGTCGCCGCCGAGCTGGTGGCCCCGCAGAAGAAGGCCGGGGCCATCGCGATGATGTTCACCGGCCTCACCGTGGCCAACGTCGTCGGCGTCCCGCTCGGCACGCTCGTCGGCCAGACCGCGGGCTGGCGGGTGACCTTCCTCATCGTCGCCGCCCTCGGCGTCGTCGGCCTGGCGGGGGTCGCCAAGCTCGTTCCGGACGTGCCCAAGCCCGAGGGGGTCCGGCTGCGGGACGAGGTCGCCGCGTTCAGGAACACCCAGGTCGTCCTCGCCATGGCCATGACGGTCCTCGGCTTCGGCGGCGTGTTCGCGGCGATCACCTACATCGCGCCGATGATGACCGAGGTCGCCGGCTTCGCCGAGTCCTCCGTGACCTGGCTGATGGTGGTCTTCGGGGTCGGCATGGTGGTCGGCAACCTGGTCGGCGGGCGCTTCGCGGACCGCAGGCTCATGCCGATGCTCTACACCGCCCTCGGCGGCCTGGCGCTGGTCCTGCTGCTGTTCACCTTCCTGGCCTCGGTCAAGGTCGCGGCCGTCGTCGCGGTGTTCCTCGTCGGGGCCCTCGGCTTCGCCACGGTCCCGCCGCTCCAGAAGCGCGTCCTGGACCACGCCCAAGGCGCGCCGACCCTGGCCTCGGCCGCCAACATCGGCGCCTTCAACCTGGGCAACGCCCTGTCCGCCTGGCTCGGCGGCCTGGTGATCTCCGGCGGCCTCGGCTACGCCGCGCCCAACGCCGTCGGGGCCGTCCTGGCCGCCGCCGCGCTGGCGCTGGCCGTCGTCTCGCACCGGCTCGAGCTGCGGCCCGCGCGCACCGCGCGCACCGCAGCCTCCGTCCCGGCGGCCCACGCCCCTGACCTGGCGGCCCACGCCCCTGTCGCGGCGGCCCACGAGCCTGTTGCGGCCGCCCACCACGACGTCGCCCGGAACACCGTCCGGGCGCTCTGATCCGCCTCGTCCGCGGACGGGCGGCGACCTGCCCGACGGCAGACCGCCCGCCCCGTCCCGGACATGGCGGTACCGAAGAAAGGACCCTTGAAATGATCTCCGTGCCGAACGTGACGCTCAACAACGGCGTGACCATGCCCCAGCTGGGCTTCGGCGTCTTCCAGGTCCCCGACCAGGAGACCACCGCGGCCGTCACCGCCGCCCTGGAGGCCGGCTACCGCAGCATCGACACCGCCGCGATCTACGGCAACGAGCGCGGCGTGGGCCAGGCCCTCGCCGCCTCCGGCATCGCGCGCGACGAGCTGTTCGTCACGACCAAGCTGTGGAACGAGGACCAGGGCCACGACCGGACCCTGGCCGCCTTCGACGCCTCCCTGGACAGGCTCGGCCTCGACCACGTGGACCTCTACCTCGTCCACTGGCCCACCCCGGCCCGGGACCTGTACGTCGAGACCTACCGGGCGCTGGAGAAGATCCTCGCCGACGGGCGGGCCCGCGCCATCGGCGTCTCGAACTTCCAGGTCCCCCACCTGCGGCGGCTCACGGACCACACCGGCGTCACCCCGGCCGTCAACCAGGTGGAGCTGCACCCCGGCCTCCAGCAGGCCGGGCTGCGCGCCTTCCACGCCGAGCACGGCATCGCCACGGAGGCCTGGAGCCCCCTGGCCCAGGGCGCGGTCCTCGGGGACGAGGCGGTCGTGCGGATCGCCGGGGCCCACGGCGTGAGCCCGGCGCAGGTCGTGCTGCGCTGGCACCTGCAGGTCGGCAACGTCGTGATCCCCAAGTCCGTGACGCCCGCCCGCATCCGGCAGAACCTCGACGTCTTCGGCTTCGAGCTCGGCGACGCCGACATGGCCGCCCTCGCCGGTCTCGACCGCGGCCTGCGCACCGGCCCGGACCCCGACACCCTCAACTGACCGGGGACGCCCGGGCCGTCCGGGGCGTCAGTCCGTGTACTTCTTGCTGTAGAGCGTGATCTGCGTGCCGGACGAGACGCGGGCGCCCGCGGTGGGGGACTGGCGGACGACCACCCAGTTCCGGTCGATGAGCAGCTTGCGGTTGCGGCCCGTGGCGTCGCGCTCGGCGAGGTTGCGCAGGCCACGGGACTGCATGAGGTTCTGCGCCTTCTGGTGGTTCATGCCGACGACGCTCGGCACCGTGACCGATCCGGAGACACGCCGGTAGGTGGTGTGGCGGCGGTGCCCGGCATGGGTTCCGCAGCCCGCGACCGTGACCGTGGCGGCCGTGGCGAGGACGACCGGAGCGACGAGCAAGCGAGAGGACAACGCGTCTCCTGGGGCTTGGGGGGAAAACGAGACGAGTTGGACGTGGCGGGGCGTCCCCGGGTTCCCCTCGTCCTCAGTTTTCCTGGACGGCCGGACGCCAGGGCGAGTCCGGCCTGGTCGGGCGCGCGTCGGCGGCGACCCGGAGCGCGTAGCCGGGGGTGCCCGGCGACTCCGGGAGCGGGCCCAGGTAGTGGTGGCCGGTGAGGTGGCACCATGCGGGCAGGTCGATCGGCGCGGCCGGGTCGGACGCCAGCAGGTGGACGACCGTGCCCGGCGCGAGGCCGGCCAGGTGGGCGCGGAGTTCGAGCAGGAGGCGCACGCAGGCTTTGTCGCCACCGTCGATGACGATCGGTTCTTCCGGACGGCTGGTCACAGGACTGCTCTCACGACGTGGAATGCGAGGGATGCTCCTTATTACCGTGCCGTGGCCGCTTTGGCCAGCGCGGGCAGCGGCGAGCCGGACGTCCTCGAGGGTGCTCCAGCGGCGGGCCGGGCGGCCGGGCGGGCGTCGGTCATGCTTCGGCTTCCGTGGTGATCGGCAGGCCGGAGCGGCGCCAGTCGGGCAGGCCGCCGTCCAGCATGTGGGCGGTGAACCCGTGATCGCGCAGCAGCCGGACGGCGTCCGGGGCGAACACGCAGTACCGGCCGCGGCAGTAGGCCACGATCTCGGTGTCCGCGGGCAGATCGGAGAGCCGGGCGGCGAGCAGGTCGTGCGGGACGTTGACCGCCCCCGGGATGTGCCCGGCGGCGTACTCGGCCTCGGGCCGGACGTCCAGCACCAGCACCCGGCCGTCGCGCAGGCGGCGGGCCAGCTCGTCGTGCGCGACCGGGTGCAGGGCGTCCACGTCGCCCAGGTAGTCGCGGGCGGCGCGCTCGACCTCGGCGAGCCGGGCGGCGGCGAACTCCTGCACCCGTCCGACGAACTCCTCGACCCGCTCGTCGGCGAGCCGGTAGAAGATCCGCACGCCGTCGCGGCGGGAGTCGACCAGCCCGGCCTGGGCCAGCGCGCGCAGCTGGGCGGAGGTGTTGGACACCTTCATCCGGGCCGCCTCGGCCAGCTCCTCCACGCTCCGTTCGCCCTGGGCCAGCAGGTCCAGCAGCTCGAGCCGGGCGGGGTTGGACAGCGCCTTGCCCACCCGGGCGAACTGCCCGTACAGGTTCATCTTCCGCGTATGGTCATCCACCAGCATATTCCAATCCCTTTTGGAGTATTGTAGTACGTGACGGAGGGGGATAGAACACCTACCGGCCGTGTTTCATCGCTAGTGGGGGGTATTCCGTGGGCTTCGCCCGAAACCATCTGATCCGGCTCACCGACGAGGGGCTCGGCAACTCGGCCTACCTGGTCGACCTCGGCGACGGCCGGGCGCTGGCCGTGGACGCCTCCCGCGACCTGCGCGCGCTGCGCCGGGCGGCCGAGGGGCGCGGACTGCGGGTCGCCCTCGCCGCCGACACCCACCTGCACGCCGACTTCCTGACCGGCGCGCTGCGCCTCGCCGCCGAGGACGGCGCGCGGGTCCTCGCGTCCGCGGCCGGGGACCGCGCCTACGCCCATCGGGCGCTCGCAGAGGGCGACGAGGTCGATCTCGGCGGCCTCACCCTGCGCGCGCTCGCAACCCCCGGCCACACCCGCGAGCACCTCTCCTACCTGCTGCTGGACGGCCCGACCCCGGTCGGCGTGTTCACCGGCGGCTCGCTGATCGTCGGCTCGGCCGCCCGCACCGACCTGGTCGACCCGGCGCTGACGCTCGAGCTGGCCCATGCCCAGTACGCCTCGCTGCACCGCCTGGCCGAACTGCCGGACGCCACCCCGGTCTGGCCCACGCACGGCGCCGGGTCGTTCTGCTCCGCGCCGTCCGGGCAGGACAGGACGACCACCATCGGCGCGCAGAAGCTGGCGAACCCGCTGCTCGCCGCGCCCGACGCCGACGCCTTCGCCGATCTGCTGATCTCCGGCCTCGGCACCTACCCGCCGTACTTCGACCGCCTCGGCGAGGTCAACCGCGCCGGTCCCGAGCCGCTGTCCGGCGAGCCCCGGGTGCCCGAACTCGACTCCGGGCGGGCCCGCCGGATGCTGGCCGACGGCGTCCTCGCCGTGGACGTCCGGCCGGTCGACCGGTTCGCCGCCGGGCACGTCCCCGGGGCGCTGTCGAACGCGCTGCGCCCGTCCTTCGCCACCTGGCTCGGCTGGATCGTCGCCGACCCCGCCACCCCGTGGATCGCCGTCACCGAGCCCGGCCAGGACGTCGCGGAGGCCGCCTGGCAGGCCCTCAAGATCGGTCACCGCCCGCCCGACGGTCATCTCCCGGCCGCCGCCTGGGACGGCCCGCTGACGACCATCCCGCGCCTGACCGCCGACCGGATCGAGGGCCGCACCGTACTGGACGTCCGGCAGGACGACGAGTTCACCTCCGGGCACATCCCGTCCGCCCGGCACATCGAGCTGGGCGCGCTCGCCCGGACGGCCGCCGCGACCGGCCCCGGCCCGGGCGAGCCGACCGTCGTGATGTGCGGTCACGGAGAGCGCGCCGCGACCGGGGCCAGCCTGCTGCTGCGGCGCGGCGCCCGCGACGTCGCGGTGCTGCACGGCGGCCCCGGCGACTGGGCGGCGCTGACCGGCCGCGCCCTGCAGGAGGGGGAGTGACCCCCACCGTTCCCCGCCGCCCGCCCGCGCTGGGGCTGCGCGCCAACCTGGCGCAGTTCCTGCTGCTCGTCGCGGTGAACGCGCTGGTCGGGGGCATGCTCGGCCAGGAGCGCACGGTCCTGCCGCTGCTCGCCCGCGACACCTTCCACCTTTCGGCGTACACGGCCGCGCTCACCTACATCGTCGCGTTCGGCGCGACCAAGGCGATCGCGAACTTCTTCGCCGGGACGCTGTCGGACCGGTTCGGACGCAAGCCCGTCCTGGTCGCCGGATGGCTGGTCGCCGTGCCGGTGCCGCTGCTGCTGATCTGGGCCCCGTCCTGGGGCTGGATCGTGGCCGCCAACGTCCTGCTGGGCGTCAGCCAGGGCCTCACCTGGTCGACGACCGTGATCATGAAGATCGACCTGGTCGGGCCCGCCAGCCGCGGCCTGGCCATGGGCTTCAACGAGGCCGCCGGGTACCTCGCGGTCGCCGTCACCGCGCTGGCGACCGGCGCGATCGCCGCGCACGCCGGGCTGCGGCCCGGCCCGTTCCTGCTCGGCGCGGCCTACGCGGCCCTGGCGCTCGGCCTGTCGACGCTGGCCGTCCGGGAGACCCGCGGGCACGCCCGGCTCGAGGCCGAACGGCACGCCTCGGCGGGCCACGACCCGCACGCCGGGCTGTCCACCGGGCAGATCGTCCGCCGGACGAGCGTCGGCGACCGGGCGCTGTCGGCCGCCAGCCAGGCCGGGATGGTCAACAACCTGAACGACGCGCTCGCCTGGGGCGTCTTCCCGATCCTGTTCGCCGCCCACCACGTGCCGCTCGCCCAGATCGGCCTGCTGGCCGCGCTGTACCCGGCGGTGTGGGGCGTCGGCCAGCTCGTCACCGGCTGGTGGTCCGACCGCGTCGGACGCAAGCACCTCATCACCGCGGGCATGCTCATCCAGGCCGCCGCGATCGGGCTGGTCGCGCTCGGGACGACCGTCCCGGTCTGGGCCGCCGCGCAGATCCTGCTCGGCGTCGGCACCGCGCTGGTGTACCCGACGCTGCTCGCGGTCGTCGGCGACATCGCCCACCCGGCCTGGCGCGCCCGCGCCGTCGGCGTCTACCGCCTCTGGCGGGACGGCGGGTTCGCCGTCGGGGCCCTCCTCGCGGGGGCCGTCGCCGACGCCTACGGCCTCACCGCCGCGATCTGGGCTGTGGCCGCCCTGACCGCCGCGTCCGGGCTGGTCGTCGCCGTCCGCATGTACGAATCCCATCCCGTCCGGGTTCGCCGGGAAGCCCCCGCGGAGGATCTGCCCGTCGGCTGACCCAGGCCCATCGGGCGACGCCGCCGGGCGGCGCGGCTCAGACCTGGATGACGGTGACGCCCGCGGCCTCCAGCCGTTCCAGTTCGTCGCGGGGCGCGGACGCGTCGGTGACGACCGCGTCCAGGTCGGTGACCGGGCAGACGAAGCCGAGGCCGGTGCGCCCGAACTTCGACCCGTCGCAGACCGCGATCCGGCGCTGGGCGGCGGCGATCGCGGCCCGCTTCACCGGCACCTCGGCCAGGTCGTGCGCGGTCAGCCCGTGCTCGGCCGACAGGCCGCAGACCGCGACGACGGCGGTGTCCACGCGCAGGGCCCCGAGGGACGCCTCGGTCAGGTGGCCCGCCAGCAGCCAGGTGCCCGGGATCATCTGCCCGCCGGGCACGAGCAGCCGGACGTCCTGGGCGGTGCTGAGCGCGTTGAGCGAGTAGAGGTCCAGCGGGATCGCGGTGATCCGGCGGTTCGCCAGCAGCCGGGCGACCCCCAGCGTGGTCGTGCCGCTGTCGATGATGACCGACTCGCCGTCGCTGATCATCGCGTCCATCTTCTCGGCGATGGCCCGCTTGGCGTCCACGGCCTCGTGCTCGCGCAGCGCGAACGGAGGGTTCTCGCCGCGCAGCAGCAGGCTCACCGCGCCGCCGCGGACGCGCCGGAGCACGCCCTGCTCGGCGAGCAGGTCCAGGTCGCGGCGGATCGTCATCTCCGAGCAGCCGGTCTCCGCGGCCAGCTCCGCCACGGTCACCCGCTCGCTCGTCCGCAACCGTTCGATGATCTCAACATGCCGGTTCAAACCTTCCATATGTGCAATCACACGTGATACGTGTTTATAAGTCAAGTTTCGACGCGCGATTCGAGAGCGAGACACCAACGTGGGCAGTGTGGGCACCAGCGTGGGCAGTGGCGTGGACCGGACCGTGGACTGGGTCGTCTTCGACTACGGCGGCGTGATCTGCAGGCCGCCGTCACCCGCTGCCGGGCGGCGGCTGGCGGACGCGGCGGGCGTCGAACCCGCCGAGTTCTGGTCGGCCTTCTGGCACCACCGCGCCGACTACGACCTCGGCGCCGTGGACGCCGCCGCGTACTGGCGCAACGTGTTCGTCCGGCTCGGACGCCCTGGCGCCGAGGTCGAGGTCGAGCGGCTGGTAGCCCTCGACCTGAGCGCCTGGCTGGACCTGGACGCCGGGACGCTCGAGGTCGTCGACATGCTGGCGGCGCGCGGCGCGCGGCTCGCCCTGCTGTCCAACGCCCCGGCCGAGATGGCGAGGCTGATCGACGGTGAGGGCTGGTCGGCCGCGTTCCGGCACCGGCTGTACAGCGCCGACCTGCGCATGGCGAAGCCGGACGCGCAGATCTACCACCGGATGTGCGCGATCCTCGGCACCCGTCCCGACCAGGTCGTGTTCATCGACGACCGGCTGGAGAACGTGGACGCGGCCGAGGGCGTCGGCATGCGGGCGCTGCTGTTCCAGGACGCCGCGAAGCTCTGGAGCGACCTGTCCTTCCTGCTGCCCGCGTCCCTGGCCCGTCCCCGATGACCACGTCGCCTCCGGGCGTGACAGGGGCGCCTCCGGCCGCGTCGCGGGCCGCGCGGGCGCGCGACCGGGGCCCGACGTCGTTCGGCCGCACGGCGATGGCCGGGATGTGCGTGTCCTTCGTGGTGATCGGCGTGCTCCAGGCGCTGTACGGCCCGGCGGCGCCCGCGATGCGCGAGCGCTTCGGCCTGTCGTCCGGAGCCGTGGGACTCGCGCTGTCGGTGCACTTCGTCGGCGCGCTGCTCGGCGTCCTCGGCACCCCGCGCCTGCGCCGGATCGGCAACCGGTCCTTCCTGGCGGCGGCCCTGACCACGATCGCGCTCGGCTGCGCTGGGTTCGCGCTGGCGCCCACGTGGCCGGTCGCGCTGGTCGCGGCGTTCGTCGCCGGGGTCGGCTTCGGCTGGATCGACGTCGGCGTGAACGAGATGTTCATCGAGTACCACGCCACGAGCGGCCGCAGCAGCACGGGCATGCTGAACCTGCTCCACGGCACCTTCGGGGTCGGCGCCGTCCTCGCGCCGCTGCTCGTGGGCGCGCTGCCGGGACGCATGTACCCGTGGGCCTTCGCGATGTGCGCGCTGCTGTCCCTGTCCGTGCTCGCCACCCTGAAGGGCGTCGAGGGCGGCCCGCGCCGGACGACGGCGTCGGCGAGCGTGCCCTGGGCGGCGGCCGGACGCATGACCGTCCTGTTCACGGTCTTCTTCGCACTGCACGTCGGCGTCGAGGCCGGGACCGGCGGCTGGGAGACGACCCACCTGGTCGGCCTCGGCTGGACGCCCGGCCCGGCCGCGATGGCCACGTCCACGTTCTGGCTGGCCATGACCGGTGTGCGGTTCGCGGTCAGCCCGATCGCCCGTTACTTCACGGCCGAGCGGATCATGCTGGCGTGCCTCGCGGTGATGCTGCTCGGCCTGCTGCTGGCCCACGTCGGCCCGGTCGCCCCGGCCGGATACGTCCTGGCCGGGCTCGGCGTCGGGCCGCTCTTCCCGACCGGCCTGGTCTGGCTGACCGAGAAGGCGCCGGGCGTCGGCGGCGTCACGTCCTACGTGATCGCGGGATCGATGCTCGGCGGACTGCTGCCGAGCGCCATCGGCGGCGCGGCCGGACGGTGGGGATCCGGCGTGGTCCCCACCGTGCTGGCGGCCACGGCCGCCGCGGCGCTCGCGGTCGCGGTGACGATCCGGGCGCTCCCCGCGACCCGGACGACGGCCACGGCCGCGCGACCCGAACCCGTTCGGGAACCACGGCCGTGACGGCTCGCCCCCCGCTGGTCGACCAATCGCGCGTCGGCGACCGCGGTCAGCGGCGCACGCCGCGGAACGCGGTCAGCAGACGGCTGCGCCCTCGGTCGGACAGACCGTCCGGCCCGGCGCCGTCCGGCATGGCGGCGATCTGCTGAAGGTCCGGGACCGCCTGCCGCAGGGCGGCGCGTCCCGCGTGAAGCAGGACGAGGTGGTCCGACGGGGTGATCCCGAGCAGCCACGCGGCCTCGTCCTCGTCGCAGCCCTCCGCGTCGGCGAGCAGCAGCGGGAGCCGGAACCGCATCGGCAGCGCCGCGAGTGCGGGCTGGAGCGCCTCCAGCGCGGACGCGCAGAGCGGGACGCCCGGGACGGCCTCGCCGCCCGCCGCGGCGTCCTCGGGCTGCACGGCCACCTCGAGCGGCCAGCGCGTCCGGGCCGCCTCGACGACCGCGCGCAGCAGCCGGAGGCGCGCGGACGGGCCGCCCGCCGGGGAGGCGTCCCGGGCGACGCCGAGCAGCGCCTCGCGCGCCAGCGTCTCGGCGCGTCCCGGCGCGGGACCGGCGATCTCGCGGGCGAGCCGGACGAGCCGTCCGCCATAGGAGTCCACCAGCTGCAGGAACGACGTCTCGTCACCGGCGCGGGCCTGCTCCAGCACGACGTCGTCCGAAGGACGGTCGGATGCGAGCTCCACCGGTCCTCCTTCCGTTTTCGACCGATGGGCACCGTACATCACCTATACCACCGTGAGCATCCGAGGCCCTCCGCTCCGTCAGACCCGCACGTCCGGGCACCCGCGCCGGGGCCGTCCGGGGGACGCGTGCCGACGCGGCGGGCGACGGCGCGCCGCCGCAGGAAATATGATCATTTACCGCACGATCGAAGGCTGTTCGGTAACGTGATCGGCCGAGGTTCATGACGGAAGAGGGGCACGATGGAACGCAGGGCGCGACAGGACGGCCGGCCCGCCGTTCCCACCCAGGTGCCGCTGGGGCAGCCCACCGCCGCCCGGATGTACGACGAGGCGCTCGGCGGCAAGGACCACTACGCCATCGACCGCGAGGCCAACTCCCGGCTCTACACCGCCATCGGCGAGGAGCGGGTGCGCAACACCGCGATGGAGAACCGCCGGTTCCTCGGCCGCGCCGTGGAGTACCTGTCGCGCGAGTGCGGCGTCCGCCAGTTCCTGGACGTCGGGTCCGGCCTGCCGACGGTGCGCAACACGCACCAGATCGCCAAGGAGGCCGACCCGGGCTCCCGCGTGGTCTACGTCGACATCGACCCGATCGTCGCCGTGCACGGGCGCGCCCTGCTCGCCGACGACAACACCCGGATCGTCACGGCCGACATGCGCGAGCCGGAGACCATCCTGGACGACCCGGAGCTCAACGACCTGCTCGACTTCGACGAGCCGGTCGCGGTCCTGTTCGTGGCGGTGTTCCACTTCATCACCGACAAGGACGACCCGGCCCGGATCGTCGGCGCGTTCCGCGAGCGCCAGGCGCCCGGCTCCTACGTGACCATCTCCCACCTGTGCGCCGACGGCATGTCCGAGCCCGAGCGGCAGGGCTGGTACTCGGGGTTCTCCGGGGCGACCGTCCCGATGGTGCTGCGCACCGAGCCCGAGATCCGGCGGCTGTTCGACGGATACGAGCTGGCCGAGCCGGGGCTCGTCCGGCCGTGGCGGTGGCGTCCGTCCGACGACGGCTCGCCGCAGACCGACTCGCTCCTCGGAGGCGTCGGCCGGCTCGGCTGACCGTCTGTCCAAGATCTTTCCGGGGCCGCCCGCGGGGCGGCCCGCCGGAGGAGATTCGGGGGCATCGGGACGGGGCGGTGCGATCGCTCAGGAGGGGACCGCCCCGTCCGACGGGGTTCAGCCCCGCGACGTGCGTCAGAGGTGGACGGACGGGTCCAGGAACTCGTTGGTCACCAGGTCGTCCGCCTTCAGCCCGGCCGGGACGGCCTTGCCGTTCCGCGCCTCCAGCGGACGCAGCAGCCCGATCACCTTGGCCACCCGGGACGTGTCGAACGAGCCGAGCACCCCGTTGGTCCCGTTGCGGACGATGCCGTACTTCGCGAGCGCGTCGTGCGCGAACGCGGCGTGCTCGGCGGTGTAGGCGGCGGTGGTGTTGAACCGCTTGACCGCGTCCACGACCATCGCGTTCGTGGAGGACGGGTCGCGCATGTACTCGGCGGTCGCGCGCTGGAAGATCGGCACGAGCCGCTTCAGGCACGGCGCGAGCTTCGCCCTGTCGGCGGGCCGGACCGCCACCGACTCCGGATAGATCGCGTACCCGGTGTCGTGGACGAGCTGGAACGCCACCGGCTTGCGCCAGGCGGTCACCTCGTGCTCGTAGGCGTACGGCTCGTTGGTGACGTACCCCTGCTGCGCGATCTTGCCGCCGGACGCGGCGAACCGCGCCGGGGAGCCGTCGTACGAGCCGTCCAGCTGGGACTTGCGGAGCTGCCCCGAGCTGGTCAGGTAGTCCATGAAGCTGACGCCGTTCGCGTACAGGACGGTCGCGCCGCCGCGTCCGACGTCGGCGATGGTCTTCCAGTCCGGGTGCGCCTGCGGCGACCACATGATGATCTGCGGGTTCACGTCCATCGGCGAGAACACGGCCTGCAGCCGGTGCGCCCCGGCCTGCGCGACCTGCTCGTCGGTGGCGACCACGCCCAGCGTGATGGACGGGTCGGACGCCATCAGCGTCGACACCGGCTGGAACCCGGTGACGGGCCCGCCCGACCGGATCTGGAACTTCACCCCGGTGTCGTGCCCGTCGACCGTCAGCGGCGCCGTGAGCGTCTTGCGGCTCGTGTCCACCTTCGGGGACGACCCGAGCAGGTGGTACAGCCCGCCGTGCTCGGCCTGCGGGTACCAGTTCATCTGCAGCGTGACCGTCGCCGGGCACACACTGCGCAGATCGTCCTTACCGGTCGCGGCGGGCAGCGACGCGGCGGCCTTGCCACCGTCGCCGCCACCGTCCGAGCACGCCGCGAGCGCGGCCAGCAGCACGGCCGCCAGTCCGGCCGCGATCGGCCCGGCCGTCCGCCTTCGTCGCGTGCTTCGCTTGGTTCGCATGTTCTCCACCCTGTTCGTTCCGGTCACCGCCGAGTTCAGCCGCGGTCGCCGTCCGTGCCGTGCCGGCGCGCCGCCCAGTGGGCGAGCAGCCCGAAGAACCAGAACACGACCAGCCCGAGCAGGCTCGCGAGCAGCACCGCCGCGAACATCCGCTCCGACTCCAGCCGCGCCCGGTAGACGTTGATGAGGATGCCGAGACCCGGCTGTCCCTGCTGGTAGAAGTAGTCGCCGACGACCGCGCCGACCACGCTCAGCCCGGCCGAGACGCGCAGCCCGGTCACCATCGCCGGGACGGCCGCGGGCAGCCGCAGCTTCAGCAGCCGCCGGATCCGCCCGGCGCGGGCCAGCCGGAACACGTCCTCGAGCGTCCCGTCCGTCGAGCGGAGCCCGAACAGCGTGTTCGCGATCACCGGGAAGATCGCGACCAGCACGCACACCAGCACGCGGCTGGCCATGCCGAACCCGAACCAGAACCCGAGCAGCGGCACCAGCGCCAGCACCGGGACGGTCTGGAGCACCACCGCGTACGGGTACAGCGACCGCTCGATCCAGCGCGCCTGGCCCATCAGGACGGCCAGCCCGACGCCGATCACCGTCGCCAGCAGCAGGCCGATCCCGGCGACCTCGGCCGTCCGGCCGAGCGCCGCGAGCAGCTCGGCGCGGTTCTCGCCGTCGAGGAACCCGACGCGGACGACCGCGTCCGGCGGCGGCAGCAGGAACCGGCGCTCGGGGCTGAGCAGCCAGTCGCTCACCCCGTACCAGGCGCCGATCGCCAGCACCAGCACGACCAGCGGCGGAAGCCACCCGCGCACACGGAAACGGTCTCGACGGCGCGCGGTGGAACGTTCCCGCGGGGACGCGTCAGCGCTGCGGGAAAGCGTGGTGTCGGCGGCGCGGGAGGGGGCGTCAGCGGTGTCGCGGGCGTTCGTCCCGCCGTCGTCGAGCGGCATGTCAGGCGGCCTCCGCCATGCCCCGGTACAGGTGCCCGGTCACGTCCGCGACGACCTCGGCGAACTCCGGCGTCGAGCGCAGCGACCGCTCGCGCGGGCCCGGGAACGGGATCTCCACCCGCGCGACGACCCGTCCCGGACGCGCCGACATCACCAGCACCGTGGACGCCAGGAACACCGCCTCGGCGACCGAGTGCGTCACCAGCACCGCCGGACGGGGCCGCGCCGCGAGGAGCGCGGCCAGCTCGTCCCCGAGCCCGGCCCGGGTGATCTCGTCGAGCGCGCCGAACGGCTCGTCCAGCAGCAGCGCGTCCGGCTCGTCGGCGAGCGTCCGCGCGAGCGACACCCGCATGCGCATCCCGCCCGACAGCGCGCCCGGCCGGTGCCGCGCGAACGCCGTCAGCCCGACCAGGTCCAGGGCCCGCCCGGCCCGCTCCCGCCGCTCGGCGCGCGGCGTCCCGCGCAGCTCCATGAGCAGCTCGACGTTGGCCCGCACGCTCCGCCACGGCAGCAGCGCGGCGTCCTGGAAGACGTAGCCGATCCTGTCGGCGGTGCTCCGGACGGTCCCGGAGGTCGGCTCGTCGAGCCCGGCGGCGATCCGCAGCAGCGTGCTCTTGCCGCACCCGGACGGCCCGACGATTGCGACCAGCTCCCCGTCGCCGACCCCGAAGCCGACCTCCGCCAGCGCCTCGGTGCCGTCCTCGTACACCTTGGACACCCCGGCCAGGTCGAGGCGGGGCCCGCCCCGGACGGCGGTCGCGTTCAGTTCGGTCATATCTGGACGAAGGGGAGGAGGTGGAGCACGCATGGGAGCGTACCGCCTCCCCGGCCTCACCCGGCGCGCGCCATCACGACCACACCGGCGGCCGTGACTCACTGGACGCGGCCGTCGCTCAGACGACGCGACCGTGGCTCAGTGGATGGGGGAGTGGTCGTCCGCCTCGAGGACGTAGCCGCGACCCCAGGCGGTGCGGATGGTGAGCCCGAGCGGGCGCACCCGCCGCCGGATCCGCTTGATGTGCAGGTCGAGCGCGTTGCGGCTGGCCTCGTGACCGTCCTCCGACAGGTGCGCGCGCAGTTCCTCGCGCGCCGCGATCCCGCCGAACCGCTTGATCAGCAGGTGCAGCAGCCGCGCCTCGCTGGGCGAGACCGCGACGCTGCGGCGGCCGTTGCGCAGGATGCCGTCCTGGTCCAGGTGCGGGCGGGTCCCGGCGCCGCCGCGGGCGCGCAGCGCCGCGATCCGGGCCTGGAAGTCCCGGTTGGTGGCGGGCACCCGGATCCAGTCCTCGCGGACGTCCGCGCAGACCGGCGGGTCCTGGTCGCGCTCGACCACCAGGAGCCGCAGCAGTCCGTGCTCCCGGCACAGCTCACGCCGCTCGGACTCGGCGGGCCAGCGCAGGATGTTGACATCGCGGCGGAGTGAGAGCCGCTGCATGTCCACCGTCACCGGGGGGAGCGGACGATCGGGGAGTAAAGGGCGGATTTCTTCTCGTGTCGTGCGTGGCGGGGGGTGCACGGGTCCGCGCCGACCTCCTCACTGAACAGCGACCACAGCGACCAGACGTATGGAAACCCAAGATCGTGTAGCCCGCAAGGCGCGGCGAGATGTGATGTGGATCACGTGACCATGACACGGTCGGGGCGCCGTTCTGACGACGCTGTCAACCGGCCCACCCGGACGCCGCCGCCCTTTCTGCGGCGCGCCCTCCCCGAGAACGAAGGCGTCAGGACGCGCCGGGCGCGCCGGCCGCGCCGAGCGCGTTGAGGAGGCGGTTCACCGGGCTCGCCAGGTTCCAGGTGTCGGCCAGCTCGAGCAGCGCCTCCGGATCGCGCGGCGTCGCGGGCAGGCGGTCGTCCAGCCCGGTCAGCGCGGGCGCGTCGATGTCGGTGACGACCTGGACGACCGACGGCGCGGTGGCCAGGTAGTCGCGGGCGGCCTCCAGCCGCCGCCGGGACCCGGCCGGGAAGCCCTCGTCCGAGCCGGAGTCGAGCGCCGCGAGGATGCCCGCCACCGAGCCGAACCGGGTGACCAGCGCGGCGGCGGTCTTGTCGCCGACGCCGGGCACGCCGGACAGGCCGTCGCTCGGGTCGCCGCGCAGCGTCGCGTACTCGCCGTAGCCACGCCCCGGGATGCCGTACTTCGCCGCGACCGCCGCCTCGTCCATCACCTGGAGGTTGCGGATGCCGCGCGCGGTGTACAGCACCGCGACCGGGGCGCGGTCGTCCACCAGCTGGAACAGGTCGCGGTCGCCGGTGACGATGTCGACCGGGCCCTTCTCCGCGCCGCGCACCGCGAGCGTGCCGATCACGTCGTCGGCCTCGTAGCCGGGGACCCCGGCGCGGGCCAGCCCGACCGCGTCGAGCACCGCGTCGATCAGCGGGAGCTGCTCGGCCAGGCCGTCCGGCACCTGGTCGCCGCCGTCCTCGGCCACCCGGTGCGCCTTGTAGGACGGCAGCGCCCGCACCCGGAACTCGGGCCGCCAGTCGGCGTCGAAGGTGCACACCAGCCGCTCGGGCGACCGGTCCCGGACGAGCGAGGCGATCATGTCGACGAGCCCGCGCACCGCGTTCACCGACGTCCCGTCCGGGGCCTTGACGCTCTCCGGCACGCCGAAGAAGGCGCGGAAGTACAACGACGGCGTGTCCAGCAGCATCAGCCCGCTCATGCCCGACATCGTGCCACGCCCGTCGGACGGTTCAGGCGACCCGCACCGCCAGCAGGCAGGTGTCGTCGTTCGGGTTGGCGGCGCCGAGCGCGGTCAGCACGTGCTCGATCAGCTCGTCCGGGCCCGCGTCCGGACGCTGCTGGACGGCCTCCCGCAGCAGCCCGAACCCCTCGGTCAGGTCCCGGTCGCGGCGCTCCACCAGCCCGTCGGTGTAGAGCAGCAGGACGTCCCCGGGCTCCATCTCCAGCGTCGCCAGCCCGAGCGGCGGGTCGTCGAGCGCGCCGAGCAGGACGCCGTCCGGGCCGTCCAGCAGCCGCGCCCGCCCGTCGCGCAGCAGGACCGGCGGCGGATGTCCGGCCCGCGCCCACAGCAGCGTGCGCGTGTCCGGCCGGAACCGGGCCGCGATGACGCTCGCCGTCAGCGACCGGCGGCGGTGCATCACCAGCCGGTTCAGCCAGGTCAGCAGCTCGTCCGGCGGGGCGCCCGTGCAGGCCAGGCCGGACAGCGCGTTCCGCAGCCGCGCCATCGCCGCCGCGGCGGCGAGGCCGTGCCCCGACACGTCCCCGACCGCGAGGAACACCTCGTCGTCCGACAGCGCCGTCGCCTCGTACCAGTCGCCGCCGACCCGGGTCTGGGACTGCGCGGGCAGGTACCGGACGGCGACCCGCAGCCCCGGCAGCGTCCGCGGGCCGCGCGGCAGCGGCAGGATCGCGCGCTGCAGCTCGATCGCGATGTGCCGCTCCTCGGCGATCCGCTGCCGCTCGCGCTGCAGCTGCTGGCGGGTCACGGCGAGCATCTCGTCCGAGCGGCGGCGCTGCGACACGTCCTGGAACACCGTGTGCAGCGCTACCGGGCCGCCGAGCGGGTCCAGGATCGGCTCGGCCATCACCCGCAGGTGCCGGACGTCGGCCCCGACGCGGACCCGCAGCTCCACGTCGGCGGGCTCGCGGCGGCCGAGCAGCGTCCGCATCAGGTGCTCGGCGCGCGGCAGATCCTCCCGGACGACGCACTCGTCGAGCCGCGCGGGCGGCAGCGGGCCCGCCGCCCGGGACCGGCCGAAGATCGTGTACAGCTGGTCCGACCAGCGCACCTCGCCGGTCGTCAGGTCCCACCGCGACCAGCCGAGGTTCCCGAGGCGCTGCGCCTGCGCGAGCTGCGCGGCCAGGTCGGCGGACTCCCCGTCGAACTGCCACGACACCAGCACCCCGCCGCCGACCCGGCAGGCCCGCACGGTCAGCGTCGCCGGGACCCGGCGTCCGCCGCCGTTCAGGCTCGTGTAGGGACGAGGCCCGGCGCGCAGCGGCACGCCGCTCTCCAGCACCCGGACGTAGTCGGCGAAAAGCCCCGCGACGGCCAGCCCCGGATAGGTCTCCAGCAGCCGCGCCCCGACGATCTCCGCCGGACCGCGCCCGGACAGGTCGGTCGCCTCCGAGTTCACCGCGTCGACCTGGAAGTCCAGCACCCGGCCGGACGCGTCGCGCACCGGCGACATCAGCGCGGACGGCGTCTGGATCGCGTCCAGCAGCGCGCGCAGCCACGGCGCGCCCGCCGCGGCGCCCGACTCCGGCGCCAGCTCGGCCAGCCGCCGCGCGCACGCCGTCAGCACCGACCGGACGTAGCGGCGCGCCCCGTCGTCCAGGACGGTCCCGGCGGTCCAGCCGATCTCGGCCGCGCCGACGACGCGTCCGCCCACCGACAGCGGCAGGCACGAGTGCGAACCCGGCCGCCGCGCCGCCGCGCCCACCAGCGTCAGCGCCGATGGGTCCGCCGACCACAGCGGCACACCACCGCATACCGTGCGAACTAGGCCGATGTCGCCGAGCGGTGGGATCCGCGCCCACGCGCTCACCACGTGGGCGTCCAGGCCGTGCGCCCCCACGATGCGCAATGCGCCGTCCGGCTCCAGCGAGGTGACCAGGACCGACTCCGCGCCCAGCCATCCGAGCGCCTCCTCGGCCACGCGCCGCGCCAACTCGTCCCCGGTGCGGGCCTCGGCGACCGCCACCCCCGCCAACTGCCGTGCCGCCGCCAGACCTGCGGGCAACAACTCTGGCCCGGGCAGCCCGGCGATCGGCCGCACGCCGCCGTCCGCGCCGTCCACGGGAGCCGCGCCGTCCGGTGCTGCGTCGTGCACCGGGGCGGCGGCGTCCGGCTCACGCGGGGCGGGAGCGCCGGCCGTCTGGTCGTCCTGGACGGCGTCGCCGGACGTGCTCGCCGGTGACGGAGTGAGGTAGGTGGCCGGGTCGAACACCGCTCCGCCCGGACGATCCGGAACGCCGCCGTCGGGTTCGTCCGCTTTGGTCTCGTCCACGCTGGTGCCGAGGAGGATCGCGGCGGCCACAGGCGGGTCGACATCGGCTTCGGCGGCCAGACGCAGGAGGTGCTCGTGGGCGGCCTCCACGTCGCAGCCGAGGCGCTCGGCCAGCATCCCCTTCGCCTGTTCGACCACCGCGCGGGCCCGCTGTTCGCGGGCCTGCGCGTCCAACTCGGCGCGCAGGCGTTCGACGACCACGATCAGCTCCGCGCCCGGTGCGGGGCTGGGCGGATGCTCGGGGACGCCCGCGAGGGCGCCGTCCGCGCGGGACGGCGGGACGGCCGGCGCGCCGGGACGGCCCGGGCCGTGCGGGTCCGCGCTCTGAGGCTGGGACGTCACGGGATCTCCCGTCGCGGTCAGACCCGGCGGTGCGGGTAGGCCAGGGGCAGGGCGGCGCGACGGCGCGCCCGGAAGCCTGCGATCCTGGTTCGGTATCCGGACATGGCGTGCCAGTGTCGGAGCATGTACAGAATGTAACAGGGTCGGTTTTCAGGGGAGGAGGAAGCGGGGTCCTCCGTGCCGCACCCGCGCGCACGAGACCCGGCTACCAGCATGGACACGGATGTGACAAGGGCGTTGTATCCGCGCGAGCGCGTCGCGACGGTGCAGGAGGCGACGGCGAAGGCGGGCCTCGCGGCGCTGCTGCTGACGCCCGGCCCGGACCTGCGGTACGTCAGCGGGTACGACGCGCACGCGCTGGAACGGCTGACCTGCCTGGCGGTGCCCGCCGACGGCGAGCCGTTCCTGGTGGTGCCGCGCCTGGAGCTGCCCGCCGCGCAGGCGTCCCCGGCGGGCTCGCTCGGCCTGGAGTTGGTGCCGTGGGACGAGACCGACGACCCGTACGCGCTGGTCGCGCGGCGGCTCGGCGCGTCCGGCGGGAAGGTCGGGCTCGCCGACCGGATGTGGGCGATGATGACGCTGCGGTTCCGGGACGCGATGCCCGGCGTCGAGCAGGTCCTCGCCGGGACGGTGCTGCGCGAGCTGCGGATGCGCAAGAGCCCGGCCGAGGTCGCCGCGCTGCGCGAGGCGGGCGAGGCGATCGACCGCGTGCACCGCCGGGTGCCGGAGTTCCTGAGGGCGGGACGCACCGAGCGGGAGGTCGGCCGCGACATCCACGACGCGATCCTGGAGGAGGGCCACACCACGGTCGACTTCGTGATCGTCGGGTCTGGCCCGAACGGCGCGAACCCGCACGCCGAGCTGTCCGACCGGGTCATCCGGGCGGGCGAGCCGGTCGTGGTGGACATCGGCGGGCAGATGCCGAGCGGCTACTGCTCCGACTCGACCCGCAACTACTGCGTCGGCGAACCGCCCGCCGACTACCGCGCGTACTACGCGGTGCTGCAGGAGGCGCAGCGCGTGTCGTGCGAGGCCGTCCGCCCGGGCGTCACGCCGGAGGCCGTCGATGCCGCCGGGCGCGACGTGATCGCCGCCGCCGGGTACGGCGAGCACTTCATCCACCGCACCGGGCACGGCATCGGCATCGAGACGCACGAGGAGCCGTACATCGTCTCGGGCAACCTCGAACCGCTCGAGCCGGGCATGGCGTTCTCGGTCGAGCCCGGTATTTACCCCGGTCAGCATGGTGCGCGCATCGAGGACATCGTGGTGTGCACCGAGGACGGTTACGAGGCGATGAACAAGACCGAACACGGCCTGGTCGTCATCGGCTGACAAAGCATTTCCAGGTCGAAGGCGGGTCCGCATTGCGCGGGCCCGCCTTCGCGCGTCTCGGGTCATATAACGATCTCCATACCAAAGCGATCCGCACGCGGTCCGGCTGTTGCGCGGGCCTGGCGTCCCCCTGTACCTCCTAGGAGCATCCGGCCGGGTTTACATCGGAGTAACACCAATCGCCGGGCCGTTCCGGCCCGCAGAGGAGGAGGGACCGTGGCAGAGGTCGCCCTGCGGGGGGTCGGGAAGGTGTACGCCGACGGAACCCGTGCCGTGACCGACCTGAACCTCGGCATCGCCGACGGCGAGTTCCTCGTGCTGGTCGGGCCGTCCGGGTGCGGCAAGACCACCGCGCTGCGCATGCTGGCGGGCCTGGAGGAGATCTCCGAGGGGGAGATCGCGATCGGGGAACGCGTCGTGAACCGGGTGCCCGCGCGGGACCGCGACGTCGCGATGGTGTTCCAGAGTTACGCGCTCTACCCGCACCTTTCGGTGCGCGACAACATCGGCTTCGGGTTGTCGCTGCGCAAGGTGCCGAAAGCCGAGATCAGACGGCAGGTGGACCATGCCGCGCAGATTCTCGGACTGACCGAGTACCTCGACAAGAAGCCGCGGAATCTGTCCGGCGGGCAGCGGCAGCGCGTCGCGATGGGACGCGCGATCGTCCGGGAGCCGCAGGCGTTCCTGATGGACGAGCCGCTGTCCAATCTGGATGCCAAACTGCGCGTTCAGATGCGCGCCGAGATCGCGCGCATCCAGCGCGACCTGGGCGTCACCACCGTCTATGTCACCCACGACCAGACCGAGGCGATGACGCTCGGGGACCGGGTCGCGGTGATGAAGAAGGGCGTGCTCCAGCAGGTCGCGCCGCCGCAGGAGCTGTACGACCGGCCCGCGAACCTGTTCGTCGCCGGGTTCATCGGCTCGCCGGCGATGAACCTGCTGCAGGGCTCGCTGGCGGGCGACGCGTCCTCGGCGCGGCTCACCGTCGGCGGGCAGACCCTCGAGCTGCCCGCGTCGGTGTTCGAGACCCGTCCCGCGCTGCGCGACTTCCTGGGCAGGGACGTCGTCGTCGGGATCCGGCCCGAGGACATGGAGGACGCCGCCCTCGTCCCCGCCGCGGGGGACGCGCCCGGCGGCACGCTGACCTCCACCGCCGAGCTGGTGGAGGCGATGGGGTCGGACGTGCTCGTGCACTTCACCGTCCAAGCGGCCCAGGTGGTCACCGAGGACACCCGCGAGCTCGCGCGGGACGCGGGCACCGACGTGCTGGGCAAGCTCGAGGGCCCGCACACCGGTCTCGTCGCGCGGTTCAGCCCGCGCACCACGATCAGGGCGGGCGACCCGGTGACGGTACACGTCGACACCGGACGCCTGCACTTCTTCGATATCGAGTCCGGCTCCGCGATCTGGGGCGGGGACGCCGGTTCGTCCAGGGAGGATGAGGAATGAGGACTGGCAGGCGGGTCATCGGCGCAGCCGTCGCCGTGGGGCTGGCGCTCTCGGCGGCCGCGTGCGGAGGTGGCGACGACAAGAAGAAGGACGACGGCGGCTCGGCGCAGGGCACCGAGCTCAAGGGCGTCAAGATCGAGGTCGCGGCCAAGTGGACGGGCGCGGAGGAGCAGAACTTCCGGCAGGTCCTGAAGGCGTTCGAGAAGCAGACCGGCGCGACGGTGTCCTACGCGTCCACCGGTGAGAACACCGACGCGTTCCTCGGCCCGCGCATCGCGGCCAAGAACCCGCCGGACGTGGCGATCCTGCCGCAGCCGGGCCTGCTCCAGCAGTACGCGGCCAAGGGGAGCCTGAAGCCGCTGACGCCGGAGGTCGTCGGCGAGATCGACAAGAACTTCTCCCCGTACTGGAAGAACCTCGCCTCGGCGAAGGGCCAGACCTACGGCGTGCTCGCCAAGGCCGCCTACAAGTCGATCCTCTGGTACCGGCCGAAGGTGCTGCAGGACGCGGGCGTGAACCCGCCGCAGTCCTTCGACGAGCTGGTCAAGGCCGCCGGGACGCTGCAGGACGCGGGCCAGACCCCGTTCACGATCGCGGGCGCGTCGTCGGACTCCTGGACGCTGACCGACTGGTTCGAGAACGTCTACCTGTCGCAGGCCGGACCGGACAACTACGACAAGCTGGCCAAGCACGAGATCAAGTGGACCGATCCGTCGGTCGCGACGGCCCTCCAGACGCTCGCGAAGGTCTGGGGCAAGCCGGAGTGGATGGCGGGCGGCCTGGCCACCGCGACCAAGACCAAGTTCGACGAGTCGGTCACGCAGGTGTTCGGCCAGGAGAAGGCCGCGATGGTCTACGGCGGCGACTTCGCGGCGGCGAACATCGCCACCACCAAGTCCAAGGTCGGCACCGACGCGCAGGTCTTCCCGTTCCCGAAGGCGGGGAACACCGCCCCGGCCGTCCTCGGCGGTGACGTCGCCGTCGCGCTGAAGGACAGCAAGGGCGCGATGGCGCTGATGAAGTACCTGGCGTCCCCGGACGCGGGCAAGACCTGGGCCGGGCTCGGCGGCTACCTGTCGCCGAACAAGAACGTCGGCCCGGACGCCTACTCCGACCCGATCGCCAAGCAGCTGGTCGACGCCATGCAGAAGGCCGGGGACTCCGCCCGGTACGACATGTCCGACCTGGCCCCGGCCGCGTTCGGCGGGACGCCCGGATCCGGCGAGTGGGAGGCCCTGCGCGGCTTCCTGCAGAAGCCGTCCGACGTCAAGGGCGCCCAGGACAAGCTCGAGTCCGAGGCCGCGAAGGCATTCAAGAGCTAGGACGGTTCCGGCATGACGGCTCCGAAGGACCAGGCGCCCGGCGAGGACGGGACGCCCCCCGGGGACGGGACGCCGCAGGGACGGGAGTCGTCGCCCGAGGCCGCGGACACCACCGCGGCCTCGGGCGGCGCCCCCGCCGCCGTCGCCCCCGGGACGAACGCGGACGGGACGGCGGCCACCGCGACGGCGAGGACCGCGAAGAGCACGCGGGGGCTGACGCCGCCGTCGTGGCTCTCGCTGACCTTCCTGCTGCCCGCGCTGCTGCTGCTCGGGTTCCTCGTGATGTACCCGATCGTCTTCTCGGTCGTGCGCAGCTTCTTCGGCGCGGACGGCCACTCGTTCGCCGGGGTGGACAACTACACCGGCATCTTCAAGGGTCACGACAACCTCGTGACCGTCCGCAACACCGCGATCTGGGTGGTGGTCGCGCCGACGCTGGTCACCGTCCTCGGCCTGATCTTCGCGGTGCTCACGGAGCGGATCCGCTGGTCCACCGCGTTCAAGCTGGTGGTGTTCATGCCGATGGCGGTGTCCTTCCTCGCCTCCGGCGTGATCTTCCGGCTGGTGTACGAGCAGGACCCGAACATGGGCGTGGCGAACGCGGCGGTGGTCGCGGTGCACGACACGTTCCAGCCCGGCGCGGGCTACCCCGGCGCGGGACCGCGCACGGGGAACGACGCCCTCGGCACGCAGCAGGGCGACGGCACCATCGTCAGCTCCCGGCAGTACGCGCCAGGGCAGTCCGCGCTGCTGCCGCTGCTGCGGATCAAGCCGGAGGACCTGCCGACGAAGCCGGTCCAGGCCGTCCAGCCGCCGGCGGCCAAGCCGGGCGAGCTGACCGGCGCGGTCTGGTTCGACTTCACCAAGGGCGGCGGCGGGAACCCGAACCAGCCGAACGCGGGGGAGTCCGGGCTGCCGCGCATCAAGGTCGAGGCCGTCCGGGACGGCAAGGTCGTCGGCAAGGCCACCACCCGCGACGACGGCACGTTCACCATGAAGAAGGTGAAGGGCGACGGGCCGGTCACGCTGCGGCTGCCGAAGTCGAACTTCACCGCCTCCTACGGCGGCGCGCAGTGGCTCGGCAACACCCTCATCACCCCGGCGATCATCGGGTCGTACCTGTGGGTGTGGTCGGGCTTCGCGATGGTCCTCATCGCGGCCGGGCTCGCCGCGATTCCGCGCGACGCCCTGGAGGCGGCGCGGGTGGACGGCGCGACCGAGTGGCAGGTGTTCCGGCGGGTGACGATCCCGCTGCTCGCGCCGGTGCTGACGGTCGTGCTGGTCACGATGGTCATCAACGTGCTGAAGGTCTTCGACCTGGTCTTCATCATCGGCGGAGGCGACCCGCACGCCAGCGTGCTCGCCCTCCAGATGTGGGTCGAGTCGTTCGGCGGCGGGAACGATCCGGGGAAGGGCAGCGCGATCGCGGTGCTGCTGTTCCTGCTGGTCGTCCCGGCCATGCTGTTCAACATCCGGCGGATGCGGCGGGAGCGGGCATGAGCACGACCGAAACCGGGACGGCGGCGGCCGGGGCCCCGGGCGGCGGACCGAGCGGTGGGCCGGGCGACGGGGCGGGTGCTCCGCGCCGGGGGATCGCCGCGCGGATCGTCGGCAGGGTCGGCGGCGGCGTCGCGCAGTTCCTCCTGATCGTGGTCGCGGTGGTGTGGCTGGTCCCGACGTTCGGGCTGCTGGTCGCGTCGCTGCGGTCGACGTCCGACAACGGCGCGTCCGGCTGGTGGAAGGTGTTCTCCAAGCCGGGTCAGCTGACCTTCTCGGCCTACTCCGACCTGCTCGGCAAGGGCGACTTCGTCGACTCGTTCTGGAACACCGTGCTGATCACCGTCCCGGCGACCCTGCTGGTGGTGGTGATCGCGTCGCTGGCCGCGTACGCGTTCGCGTGGATGGAGTTCCCCGGACGGGACTGGCTGTTCCTCGTGGTCGTCGGGCTGCTGGTCGTTCCCGTCCAGGTCGCGCTGCTGCCCGTCGCCAAGCTGTACGGCTCGGTGCGGATCGGGAGCTTCCACCTGTTCGGCTCGATCACCGGCGTGGTGCTGTTCCACGTGGCGTTCGGACTGCCGTTCGCCATCTTCCTGCTGCGCAACTTCTTCGCCGCCATCCCCAGGGACCTGCTGGAGGCGGCGCGGATGGACGGCGGCTCGGAGTGGACGATCTTCCGGCGGGTGATCTTCCCGCTGGGCGGTCCCGCGATCGCGTCGCTGGCGATCTTCCAGTTCCTCTGGGTCTGGAACGACCTGCTGGTGGCGCTGGTGTTCGCCGACACCGGCAGCCAGCCGATGACCAAGTGGCTCCAGTCGCAGATGCGCCAGTTCACCGGCAACATCGACATCCTGGCGCCGGGCGCGTTCCTGTCGCTGATCGTGCCGCTGGCGGTGTTCTTCGCCTTCCAGCGCTACTTCGTCCAGGGCGTCCTCGCCGGTTCGGTGAAGTGATCCTCGAACACTGACGGCATCCGGCACGCGAGAGGCCCTGCGCGATGGACGGCGCAGGGCCTCTCGCATGCCCGATGGCCTGGTGCCTGACCAGTTGTGGCTGGTGCGCGGGAGGTAAACGCGAGGTTAGGGCCGGAGAGCGGTTACTCAGCGTGTCCGAAGGGCGGTTCTGAGGGGGCTCGGCGCATGTCGTCAGTCGCCAGGGAGTGACCGGGACGTCGGCGGACGTCGACTGTGCGCCCATGGTCGGGGCCGCGCAACGGGCCGGACGAGGCCATCGGGTTTTCCCTGGGTTCACGAGGTGTTCATCGATGGTGGGCGGTCCTTGTGGGCGCGAGGGGGCGGGTTCAGCATTACGGCTGTTTCGTCCCATCAGGCATGGGTTATCCCTATTCGTCCGAAAGGACCCTGCCGTGCCTCGTCCCCCACACCGTCGTTCCCCGCGCCCCCGAGTCGGCCTGGCCGTGCTCACCGCGGCACTCGCGGCCCTGACCGCGCTGTCCGCCCCCGCCTCCGCGCACGCCGCCCCCGCCCAGCCGCCGCGCCCGCCCCGCCAGTCGGCCGACTCGGGCCCCGCGGTCCGCCATGACGTCTCGCCGCCGCTGCGGTCGATCCGTCCCGTCCCGCCCAAGTCCACGCGCCGCGCCGAGCCGGACGACGAGCCCCGCCTCCCGACCCCGCCCGCCGCGAAGATCCCCGACCCGGTGCGGCAGCGCTCCGGCGGAACCACCCACACCGCGGCGACCGCGAGCAACTTCGACGGCGTCGGCCAGGGCTTCACCGGCCCGCAGGGCACCTACTCGGTGACGGGCGTGCCGCCGGACCCCAACGCCGCGGTCGGCTCGACCCAGGTCGTCGAGGTCGTCAACACCGCCTACGCGGTGTTCAACAAGTCCACCGGCACCGCGGCCTACGGCCCCGTCGACACCAGCACCATCTTCTCGGGGTTCGGCGGCTCCTGCCAGAGCACCAACGACGGCGACGCGACGGTGCGGTGGGATACGCTCGCCAGCCGCTGGATCGTCACCCAGTTCGCCAACGTGTCGTCCGCGAGCGGCCCGTACTACGAGTGCGTGGCGGTCTCCACCAGCGCCGACGCGACCGGGTCCTACAACCGGTACAGCTACCAGTTCTCCAGCTTCCCGGACTACCCCAAGATCTCGGTGTGGCCGGACGCGTACTACATCACCTACAACCTGTTCAACGGGAACACCTTCGTCGGCGCCGAGGCCTGCGCCATGGACCGCTCGAAGATGCTGACCGGGGCCGCGGCCACCCAGCAGTGCTTCACCACCAGCTCGTCCTACGGCGGACTCCTCGCCGGTGACCTGGACGGCTCCACCGCGCCGCCCTCCGGGGAGAACGAGCTGCTGGTCGGGCTCGGCACGACCAACACCTCGCTGGCCTACTGGAAGTTCCACGTCGACTGGACGACGCCCGCCAACTCCACCTTCACCGGGCCGTCCAGCATGACCGTGGCGTCCTACACGACCGCCTGCGGCAGCACCGGCACCTGTGTCCCGCAGAGCGGCACGACCAACCAGCTCGACTCGCTGTCGGACCGCGTC
This sequence comes from Actinomadura oligospora ATCC 43269, assembly GCF_000518265.1. GTDB lineage: Bacteria > Actinomycetota > Actinomycetes > Streptosporangiales > Streptosporangiaceae > Spirillospora > Spirillospora oligospora. The sequence goes on from NZ_JADG01000003.1 coordinate 655,438, forward strand.
ATGTACCGGCTGGCGTACCGCAACTACGGCGACCACGAGGCGTTCGTGACCAACCACGCCGTGACCGTCGGCAGCTCGGTCGGGACGCGCTGGTACGAGCTGCGGCTGTCGGGCGGCAACCCGACCGTCTACCAGCAGGGCACCTACGCGCCCGACGCCACCTACCGGTGGATGGGTTCGATCGCGATGGACCACGTCGGCAACATCGCGCTCGGCTACTCCCAGTCGTCCTCGTCAGTCCACCCGTCGATCCGGTTCACCGGCCGCGCGCCCGGCGACCCGCTCGGGACGATGACCCAGGCGGAGACCACCACGATCACCGGCGCGGGCTCGCAGACGGGCTACAGCCGGTGGGGCGACTACACCTCGATGGCCGTCGACCCGAGCGACGACTGCACCTTCTGGTACACCAACGAGTACGAGCCGGCCAACGGCAGCTTCAACTGGCACACCCGGCTGACGTCGTTCACCCTGCCGGGCTGCGCGAGCACCCCGACCAACGACTTCTCGATCTCCGCCAGCCCCACGTCCGGCAGCGTGACCGCCGGCGGCTCGACCACCACCACGGTGTCCACGGCCGTCACGTCCGGGTCGGCGCAGACCGTCACGCTGGCGGCCTCGGGCCTGCCCACGGGCGCGACCGCGACCTTCAGCCCGGCCTCGGTGACCGCGGGAGGCTCCAGCACCGCGACCATCACCACCGGCTCGTCCACCCCGGCGGGCACCTACACCGTCACCATCACGGGAACCGGGACGTCGGCGACCCACAGCACCGGCTACACCCTGACCGTCAACCCGGTCGGCGGGGGCGGGATCGCCAACGGCGGCTTCGAGACCGGCAGCCTGTCGGGCTGGACGGCGAGCGGCCCGGCGGCCGGCGTCACCACCACCGGCCCGCACGGCGGCGTCTACGCGGCGCTGATGGGCAGTCTCAGCACCCCGACCAACGGGGACTCGTCCATCGTCCAGACCTTCACCGCGCCCACGGGCAGCACCAAGGTGTCCTTCTACTACAACGTCACCTGTCCCGACACCGTCACCTACGACTGGGCGACCGCCACGCTGAAGGACAACACCACCAACACCACCACGACGGTCCTCGCCAAGACCTGCGTCTCCAGCTCCGGCTGGAAGCCGGTCACCGCGACGGTCACCGCCGGGCACTCCTACACCCTCACCCTCACCAGCCATGACGACAACTACACCGGCGACCCCACCGCCGCCGCCTTCGACGACGTCACCGTGAGCTGACGCCGGTGTGCCCGCCGTCCACCCTCGGACGGCGGGCACACGCACGTAGACTCGACTTCCGGGACCCCGTCCTGCGAGGAGGCCCCGACCATGCGGTCCCTGACGGTGCTCGTCCTGCTCTTCTGCGCTGCCTGCGCGAGCGACGATCCTCCGAGACCGGCACGGTGCGGGTCCGGGGACGTGTCCGTCACCGCGCGCCGGGGCGGGACGCCCCCGCCGCTCTGCCTGACGGTCGGCGCGGTGCTCCGGGTGACCGCCGAGCCGTCCCCGCGCCAGCCCTGGTCACCTCTCACCACCACCGACGAGCAGGTCCTGACCTGCGACTCGCGACCCGGCCCCCGGGGCACGACCATCGCCACCTGCACCGCGAAGCGCCCCGGCCGGGCGACCATAACCACGGTCACCACCCCCTTCGCCGGAGACCCCCACGGCCCGGCCCAGTTCCGCTGGTCCCAACAGATCGACGTCGTCGTCCCGCAAAAGCACTAGGGCCTGTCGGGTTTGTCTTGCGTTGTCGTGGGCGCAGGATGCCGGCATTGCCGGCAAGCCTGCAGCAGCAACGGTGATCGACCCGTTGGGTTCGTCAAGACGATCTACAAGCGCGGGGACGAAGCGGAGAGGGCGATCATCGTCCTCAGGATCCGCGGGCGTTGACTGATGGCTTTATTCCTTTGATTCGGGGCTAGAAGTCGAAGATGGTGCCTTGGGTTGGCTTTGACGGGGGCCGTGCTGGTCGATTGACGACCAGGTCGGGGTGCTGCTCCTGCAAGGTCTTCAGAGCCGGGCCGACTGGCGGGACCCGAAGTTCGGCCAACAGGTCGCGGGTGGCCTGGTTCGTGGAGTAGAGGACGACTCCCTCTTTGCCGCGGCTGGCGAGGACCCTGTAGATGTTGGGGATCAAGACGTTGCGTTGGTTGCCCCAGGTCAGGTGATCCTTGTTGTTCACCGCCGTCCAACGCGCACCGTGCCAGGTGTAGTCGTAGCCCATGATGACTCCGGCGTAGTCCCAGTCGAAGCTCTGGGCGGTGTAAACGCAACCGATCTGCTCGAATCCACCGGGATGTGTGGCCCAGTGCTTGTGACTGGGGATGTTCTGCTGTGCGTTGGGCTTGCGAGCGTTCCAGGGACGCGCCCAGTCGCCAATGGACACTTCTAGAGGCAGCTGGTCGCTCGCGGGCTTTTTGTGCCACTCCCAGCAGAAGCCTGCGGTGATACGTGCTGAGTGTCCAAGGATGATCTGGGCCCGCAGGTAGTCCTCCATCTGCTGCGGGTTGTCGGCGCGTAGCAGATGGAACGCACCTGAGTGGGTCCAGGGGCGGGGGGCTTTACCGTATCCGAGTAGATCTTCCAGCCAATCGATGTACTCAGGGCAGGTACTGTGCCGGAACTGGCGCTCCAGTGTGATGCGGTGGATGTTCTGGTCAGGGATCTGCAGCTCCCGGGCGGCCTGATGGATCGCCTCCGGTGTTCCGATCTCGTTGTTGCGGATCACCTGACGGGGATCAAGGAGGAACACCGGTACCCGTGCGGCCTGGATCAGCTCATGGATCTGGGGGGTTTCGGAGCGGGCGCCGGCCTTCTCGAACCTGGTGTTGGAGCTCTTGCGCAATCGATGAGCCTCATCGCAGATGAGCACGTTCAGGTGGTTGGGTGCGCGATTTCGATGCTGGTTGAAGTAGGTGAACAGGTCGTCGATGCTTCCGTGGCGCCCTTTCACATGGTTGCGCAGCGTTTCGGAGAACGCTGAACTGCCCGAGGCGTGCACGGCTGAGCTGCTGAGGCCGTTGAGGATTCCCAGAAGTTCCAACGCAAGGACGGTCTTGCCGGTTCCGGGACCACCGCTGATGATGAACACCTGTTTGGAGTTGGCCTCGAAACCGTCGGTGACATGGGCGACGATCCTGTCGACCACTTCCCGTTGCCGGTCGAGCAGCGGGAAGATCGACCGGCCTCGGACCGCTTGGTAAGCGGCACGCATGACGTCCTCGGTGGGACGGACGTGCGCACGGTCGAGACGGCTGACTTGTTCGTCGGCGTTCGTGGGACTCAGTACCTGCCTCAGGAACTCGCCGAACCGCCGCCGGTGCTCGGGACTGGATCCGAAGATGCGTATGCGGTTGGCATCGACCTCCGGGCGCCACCTGCAAGCAGGTGGCTGAAGCTTGCTGATGTCAACGTCCGATGCCTCGTGGAGGTTGACCACCCCCCACAGCGACTGACGGAGCATCGGCAGGTTCCGCTCCAGCGCCCTGCAGTAGTCCCAGACCTGCTCGGCCGGATGTTGCATGTCTGTCCGCCCGGCTTTGGGGACGGTGATCCGGCGAGTGCTCAAGTCGACATCGAGCGCCGACCACTGCTTGTTCTCGATCGCCACTGCGGCGAGTTCCCCGTCGCGAGGGCGAGTGCCGACCAGGAGCATGTCGATCCGCGAGTTGCTGACCAGCGTGCTCATTTCCAGCAGCACACGCACGTCACCGAGTCCAACGTCCAGCAGGACCTCGGTGACGGTCCTGATGCTGTGCCTCCAGGACCGGCGCTCAGCATCGGTGACCGAGACCTGGTACTTCAATTCTGTGCCCCGCACCAAGCGGCGGACGAGATCTTCGGTGTCCATGGCGTGCAGGTCGGCGGCCCTGCGGCCTAGCAGGTAGCGCGGTTTCAACCTCATGGTTCCTTGGCAGGGGTGTGCTCGAGGAGGTCAGGACGGGAGGCGGTACTCGAATTTGGTTGCCCTCAAGTCCGTGTCTTCCGGGTGCCAGTCAGTCAGGAGCGTTATGGTGCCCCCGCTGGTGGCGAATTGGGGGCTGGTGCCTGTGACCGTGATGTCGCTGACCACGAACAAGTCCATGGTCGGGAACTCGCGGGCATGCCGTACTTCGTTCGCGGTGAGTTCCACCGAAGTGGGGGAGCCGGTGGTTCCCTTGACTTCAACGCGCCGTTCGCTGCCTGGCTTGGTGAGCCGCAGGTCAAAGGGTTTGCCGAGTTCCTCGATCTCCCAGCCTTGTTTGCCGTAGTGCTGTCTGGCCAACTCGACGGCGTGCTGTTCGACGGCGATTCGCTTGGCGGGATCCATCTGTCGGCCCGCACCAGAGCCGGCTCTGCTGGTCTGGCGGTGAGCCTTCGGGGCGACCATGACGGGTGCCGTCTGGTTGAGTGGCGGTCGCGGAACTCCCTCACTGTCTGGCGTGAGGGGGAGGCCCATCCACTCGAACAGGCGGGACACGTCCGTGGTCGCCATCCGGCCGTAACCGCGATGGGTCCCGGATCGGCGCAAGGCATCACTGGCTTCTGGTGACAGTGGACCGTTGGATCCGAGCGGTACGTCTTCCAGCACGCCCAGGGGCTCGATCCCGATCCGGGTCAGCCACTTGACCGTGCCCTCGGCAACCTCGTCAGGCATGTGAGGCGCGGTGGCGATGTACGGGCGGGTTCCGGCTTGGCACACGTAGAGCGTTGCGCGCTTGTCGAGCCACTCCTTCAGCGGCACCCGTGGGCTGGCACCGACACCGAAGACCACGTACTGGTACTGCGGATAGGTGAGGTGCCCGGGAAAGCCCCAGGTCTGGGTTTCCAGGCCCACCTCAAGGTTCAGGAGCGCAGCCGATGTCTGCGGAACATGTACCAGCATTGTCGGTACCTCGATGATGCTGCGCCCGTCTGGCTCGCCGGACTCGAGAGTCGACGGCACGGGGGTGGGCACGGCCAGGTCGGCCGCCAAACGGCTTGCATCATGCAAGCCATAGCCGTGCACCAGGAGCCGCAGCCGGATGCGCCGGGTTGTGTTGCCGGCTCCAACCGCCCCAGGTGTCTGTCCGACGCGGCTCTGCGCCGTGCCCAAGCGCTTGCGCAGCGCCTCCACGTCATCCACTTGCGCAAGGTGGATCGGGGTATGGAACAAACGTCGTTCCGCCTCGGGCAGCGAAGCTGTTTTCCGGGAGTCGACCAAGCCTTCCATCAGGATCGCACCGCGCTGCTGCAGCCGTGTCAGGAGCAGATGCAGCGCCGGCCGGTAGTCAGGGTTGCGAGGGACGCGGTCGGTCGAGGCCCGCGAGCCGGAACCGCTCTCCAGCACCAGGGACAGCAGGCTACTGCCGGGCTCGGCTTCCACGGTGAAGTCCGCGTCGAGAACTCGGCCTTCTTCGGTTACCACGCGCATAGAGACATATCCTGACATGCGCCGCTGACAGTCGTGTTCGTTGTTGAGGAGTGGCACCAGCGCATGCGCCAGTGACATGCGGGTGCTCGGCGTGTCGTCGTCGGCTGACACCCTTCCCACTCACTCGCTTGACTACGCCTTCCCGTAGTAGCCGGAGGCCTTGCCTCTGGCCGCATTGCGCCCTCCCTGCACTAGCGCGTGGCTCGTACTGGAAGATCGGGCCTCAAATCCTGGGTCAGCTTCAGAAACCGCAGCAGGTAGGGGCTATGAAGACAGAACCTGGACCTTGGGCCCGGCAGAAGCTGTGGCGGGCTCAGAGCTCTGGGCTCACGTTCCCAAGAGGAACGGCGCCCGGGGGCGGGGTGCCCCGGACGCCGTTCTTTTTCAGGTTTGGGTCAGCGGGCGTCGAAGCGGTCGAGGTCCATGACCTTGGCCCACGCCTTGACGAAGTCCGCCACGAACTTCTCCTTGGCGTCGTCGCTGGCGTACACCTCGGCGACGGCGCGCAGCTCGGAGTTCGAGCCGAACACCAGGTCGACGCGGCTGCCCGTCCAGCGGACCTTGCCGGTCTGCGCGTCGCGGCCCTCGAACAGGTTCTCGTCGCCGGTGGACTTCCACTCGGTGCCCATGTCGAGCAGGTTGACGAAGAAGTCGTTCGTCAGCGTGCCGGGCGCCTCGGTGAGGACGCCGAGCTGCGCGTCCTTGAAGTTCGCGCCCAGCACCCGCAGGCCGCCGACCAGGACGGTCATCTCCGGCGCGCTCAGCGTCAGCAGGTTCGCGCGGTCGAGCAGCAGGTACTCGGCGGGGAGCCGCAGGCCCTTGCCGAGGTAGTTGCGGAACCCGTCCGCCGGCGGCTCCAGGTTCACGAACGACTCGACGTCGGTCTGCTCCTGGGAGGCGTCGGTGCGGCCCGGGGTGAACGGCACCTCGACCTCGACCCCGGCGTCCTTGGCGGCCTTCTCCACGCCCGCCGCGCCAGCGAGGACGATCAGGTCGGCCAGCGAGACCTTCTTGCCGTCCGCCCGGCCGGAGTTGAACGACTCCTGGACGCCCTCCAGCGCGCCCAGCACCGGGGTGAGCTTGTCGGGCTCGTTGACCTCCCAGCCGACCTGCGGCTGGAGCCGGATACGGGCGCCGTTCGCGCCGCCGCGCTTGTCGCTGCCGCGGAAGGACGAGGCCGACGCCCACGCCGTCGACACCAGCTGCGGGACGGTCAGCCCGGACGCGAGGATCCGCGCCTTGAGGTCGCGCGCGTCCGCGTCGTCGATCAGCTCGTGGTCACGGGCCGGGACCGGGTCCTGCCAGATGAGCTCCTCGTCCGGCACCTCCGGGCCGAGGTAGCGGACGGCCGGGCCCATGTCGCGGTGGGTGAGCTTGTACCAGGCGCGCGCGAACGCGTCGGCGAGCTCATCCGGGTGGTCCAGCCACCGGCGGGTGATCTGCTCGTACACCGGGTCGACGCGCAGCGACAGGTCGGTGGTGAGCATCGTCGGCGCGACCCGCTTGTCCGGGTCGAACGCGTCGGGCACGGTGCCCGCGCCGCCGCCGTCCTTCGGCCGCCACTGCTGGGCGCCCGCGGGGCTGGTGAACAGCTCCCACTCGTACCCGTAGAGGATCTCCAGGAAGGAGTTGTCCCACTGGGTCGGGGTGTTCGTCCAGATGCCCTCGAGGCCGCTTGTGATGGCGTCGGCGCCCACGCCGGTGCCGTGGGTGCTCTTCCAGCCGAGGCCCTGCTGCTCGATCGGCGCGGCCTCGGGCGCGGGGCCGACGTGGTCGGCGTGGCCCGCGCCGTGGGTCTTGCCGAAGGTGTGGCCGCCGACGATCAGCGCGGCGGTCTCCTCGTCGTTCATCGCCATCCGGTGGAACGTCTCGCGGATGTCGCGGGCCGCGGCGAGGGGGTCGGGGTTGCCGTTGGGACCCTCCGGGTTGACGTAGATCAGGCCCATCTGGACGGCGCCCAGCGGGTCCTCGAGCTCACGGTCGCCGGTGTAGCGCTCGTCGCCGAGCCAGGTGGTCTCCGGGCCCCAGTAGACGTCCTCGTCGGCCTCCCACGCGTCGATGCGTCCGCCGCCGAAGCCGAAGGTCTGGAAGCCCATCGACTCGAGCGCGACGTTGCCGGTGAGGATCATCAGGTCGGCCCAGGAGATGGCGCTGCCGTACTTCTTCTTCACCGGCCACAGCAGCCGCCGCGCCTTGTCGAGGCTGGCGTTGTCGGGCCAGCTGTTGATGGGCGCGAAGCGCTGCTGCCCCGAGCCCGCGCCGCCGCGTCCGTCGTGGATCCGGTAGGTGCCGGCGCTGTGCCAGGCCATCCGGATCATGAACGGGCCGTAGTGGCCGAAGTCGGCGGGCCACCAGTCCTGGGAGGTGGTCAGCACCTCGGCGATGTCGCGCTTGACCTCGGCGAGGTCGAGCGTCCCGAACGCCTCGGCGTAGTCGAAGTCGTCGCCGAGGGGATTGGCGACGGCGGGGTCCTTCGCGAGGATCTTCAGGTTGAGCCGCTCCGGCCACCACTGGCGGTTGCCACCGCCCTGGGTCGGGTGCGCCGCGCGGGTGTGCGCGACGGGGCATTCTCCGCTGGTGTTCTGATTCTCAGCCATGATGGCCGCCCTTCGGGATCTGGACCGATGAGGAACTCTGAGCGGGGGAGCATGAGGGGCAGGTGCCCCAGAAGGTGACCTCGGCCTCGTCGATGGCGAAGCCGTGGCCGTCGGAGGGGGCGAGACACGGCGCGGGCCCGACGGCGCAGTCGACGTCGGCGACGGCGCCGCACGTGCGGCACACGACGTGGTGGTGGTTGTCGCCGACGCGTCCCTCGAACCGCGCCGGGTGCCCGGCGGGTTCGATCCGCCGGACGAGCCCGGCGGCGGCGAGCGCGTGCAGCGCTTCGTAGACGGCTTGGAGGGAGATGTGCCCGACCCGGTCGCGGACCCCGGAGGCGAGCGCCTCGACTCCGAGGTGGTCACCGGTGCGGACGGTCTCGAGCAGCGCGACGCGCGCGGCCGTCACCCGGAGGCCGGCGCCGCGCAGGTCTTCGGCGGTCGTCCGAGGCTGCGGTGCGCTCATACCGGACAACCTACGCGCACAAACCTGAACAGTTCAAGACAATGAGGCGGACAAGCACGAGAACTTTGCCCTCCCTGGGTTGTTTCAGGAGAGTTCGGCGATCATCCCGAGGGAGCTGCGCAGGTAGGCGCGCAGGATCTCGGGGTCGTCGAAGTCGTAGGGCCCCTGGATCAGGACGATCGACAGGGTGATCCGGAACAGGGCGTCGGTGAGCAGCGTGACGTCCACGGGCGGGATGCGTCCCGCCTCGACGTGCTTGCCGACGATCGGCTCGGCCAGTTCGGCGATGCGCCGGATCGGGCCCGCGGCGTTCAGGGTGAACTCGGGCAGGACGATCTCGGGCACGTCGCGCAGGGCGGCGTTCAGCAGGGTGTGCCCGCGGGCGTAGCCGACCACGAAGGCCAGCAGGTCGGTGGCGTAGTCGGCGGACCAGGTCATGGCCTCCAGCCGGGGGGCCAGCGCGTCCAGGAACCGGGTCAGCTCGCGCTGCACCAGGGCGTGCCGGATGTCCTCGACAGTCCCGCCGTACTTGTAGAGCGTCGGACGCGAGATCCCCGCCTTGCGGGCGATCGCCGACAGGATGCGCCCCGAGGCGAACCCGCCCTCGATCAGGCAGTCGGCGGCGGCGTCCAGGATCCGCTGCCGCATGTCGGCGGCCGTCGGCCGCACCCCGTCGGATGCCCGCCTCGTCGTCTCGGACGCCGTCTCGGGCGTCGCCTCGGACGCCTCGCCGTGCGGCCCGCGCACCCGGTCTCCCCTCGCTCCGTCCGCCCGGTCCGAGTGTCCCACATCACCGCGCTCGGACGATCTTCCTCTCTTGACCTGCAAGTGATCGGGTACTTACAGTCGACCCACGAACTGTAAACGAGATCGGGGGGACGGAGGCGGTCATGGCGACGATCGATCAGGACCACACCCATCGGCACGACATCGACCCGGAGTACGGGGACACCCTGCGCGTCCTGTCGGAGGGCTCGGTGGCGCGCCGCTTCGACCCCTACCTCGACATCGACTGGGACGCCCCGGAGTTCCGGATCGACCCGGACGACCCGCGCTGGATCCTCCCCGACTGCGACCCGCTCGGCGCGCACCCCTGGTACAAGGCGCAGCCGGAGCGGCGGCGGATCGAGATCGGGATGTGGCGGGTCGCCAACATCCAGAAGGTCGGGCTCCAGTTCGAGAGCGTCCTGATCCGCGGGATGATGCAGTACGCGATGCGGCTGCCGAACGGGACGCCCGAGTTCCGCTACTGCCTCCACGAGATGACCGAGGAGTGCAACCACATCCAGATGTTCCAGGAGCTGGTCAACCGGACCGGCCTCGCGGTCCCCGGGATGCGCGCCGACTACCGCGTGACCTCGCACTTCTGGCATCTGGCCGCCTACCTGCCGGTCCTGTTCTTCATCGGCATCCTGGCGGGCGAGGAGCCGATCGACCACTTCCAGAAGGAGGCCGTCCTGCGCGGCGAGGACGACCTGCCCCCGGCGGTGCTCCGCACGATGGAGATCCACATCGCCGAGGAGGCGCGGCACATCTCGTTCGCGCACCGCTTCCTGCACGACAAGGTGAAGCGGCAGGGACGGGTCGGGAAGGGCGCGACGTCCCTGGTCTACCCGGTGGTCATGCGCTGGCTGGCCGGTGCGATCATGTCTCCGCCGCGCGACCTGGAGAAGCGGTTCGGCATCCCGCGCTCCGTCATGAAGGAGGCGTTCTGGGACAGCCCGGCCTCCCGCGAGATCATGCGCGGCTACTTCGGCGACGTCCGGATGCTGGCGGACGAACTCGGCCTGATGAACCCGGTCGCCACCCGGGTGTGGAAGGCCCTGAAGATCGACGGACGGCCGTCCCGGCACCGCGGCGAGCCGCACCGCCCCGCCCGCACCGCCGCCTGACCCTGCCTTCCTGCCTGACCGCCGCCTGATCGGAAAAGAACTCCTCCATGCCCCACGTGGTCACGCAGTCCTGCTGCAACGACGCCTCGTGCGTCCACGCCTGCCCGGTGAACTGCATCCATCCCACCCCGGACGAACCCGACTTCGCCACCGCGGAAATGCTCTACATCGACCCCGTGGCCTGCGTGGACTGCGGGGCCTGCGTGACCGCGTGCCCCGTCGAGGCGATCAGGCCGCACACCAGGCTGGACGAGACCCAGCTGCCGTTCCTCGAGATCAACGCCGACTTCTACAAGGACGGACGCCGGCGCCGGACCATCCTCGCCCCGCACGAGAAGCCCCTGGAGGTGACCGTCCGCGAGCCGCTGCGCGTGGCGATCGTGGGGTCCGGGCCGTCCGCGATGTACGCCGCCGACGAGATCCTCACGATCCCGGGCGCGCGCGTGGACGTCTACGAGCGCCTGACCACGCCCTACGGCCTGGCCCGCATGGGCGTCGCCCCGGACCACGCCAAGACCCGCCAGGTCACCGAGGTCTTCGACCGGATCTCCCGCGAGGACGGCTTCCACCTGCACCTGGGCGTGGCGGTCGGCGACCGGGTCACCCACGCCGACCTGCTCCGTGACCACCACGCGGTCGTCTACGCGACGGGCGCGTCGTCCGACCGCCGCCTGGACGTCCCCGGCGCGTCCGGCGTCGCGACCGCGACCGAGTTCGTGGCCTGGTACAACGGCCACCCCGACCACGCCCACCACCGGTTCGACCTCTCGCACCGCCGGGCCGTCGTCGTCGGCAACGGCAACGTGGCGCTCGACGTGGCCCGCATCCTCACGACACCGCCGGACGCCCTGCTCGGGACGACGATCTCCCGCGCCGCCCTGGACGTCCTGCGGACCAGCGCGATCGAGGAGGTCGTGGTCGTCGGCCGCCGCGGCCCCGCCCACTCGGCGTTCACCCTGGCCGAACTGGTCGGGCTCGGCTCGGCCGTGGACGTGGTCGTTCCTCCAGGCGATCTCGTCGGCCTGGACGACGCGTCCCCGAAGCACCGGACGATCCGCGCGCTCGGCCACGAGCCGACCGCCGGGAAGCGCGTCATCCTCCGCTACCTGCTGAGCCCCGCCGAGATCACCGGCACGGGCGTCACGTTCACCCGCAACGACCTGCGCGGCGAGGAGGCCGTCCCGACAGGCGAGACCGAGCACCTCGAAGCGGGACTGGTGCTCTCCTCGATCGGCTACCGCGCCCGGCCGCTGCCGGACCTGCCGTTCGACGAGCGGCGCGCGATCGTCCCGAACGACAAGGGCCGGGTCGTCGATCCCTGCACCGGCGCCGCCGTCCCCGGCGTCTATGTGACGGGGTGGATCAAGCGCGGCCCGACCGGCTTCATCGGCACCAACAAGACCTGCGCGCGGGAGACCGTCCGGCAGCTCGTGGCCGACCACAACGCCGGGCGCCTTCCGGCGCGCGCTGCCATGGCACACCCCGCCTGACGAAGGGGCCGCCGGACGTCCGGCGGGCGGCCGACGTCGGTCAGGAGCGGGCGGCGGGGAACACCGGGCGCGGAAGGGCGGGCCCGCCGCGGCTCTTCCACTCGCGCGGGTAGCCCACCGAAACCTCCTCGAACCGGACGCCGTCGTACACGGTCGTCCGGGGGATGTGCAGGTGGCCGTACACGACGGCGGCCGCGTCGTACTTCAGGTGCCAGTCGGCCGTCCGGTCCGTCCCGCACCACTGCGCGAACTCGGGGTAGCGCAGCACCCGCGTGGGCTCCCGGACGAGCGGCCAGTGGTTGATGAGCACGGTCGGCAGGTCGCTGCCGCGGGCGGCGAGGCGTTCCTCGGAGTAGGCGAGCCGGGCCCGGCACCAGTCGTCCCGCGTCGGGTACGGGTCGGGGTGCAGCAGGTACTCGTCGGTGCAGATGATCCCGGACCGGTAGGCGATCTCGAGCGCCTCGTCCTTGGTGGACGCGCCGTCCGGGCGGAAGCTGTAGTCGTACAGCAGGAACAGCGGCACCAGCTGCACCGGGCCGCCCTCGCCCCGCCACACCGGGTACGGGTCCTCGGGCGTGTGGACGCCGAGCCTCCGGCAGACGTCCACCAGGTGCAGGTAGCGTTCCTCGCCGCGCCGCTGGTCGGGATCGTTCCGGGGCGTCCACAGTTCGTGGTTGCCGGGAGCCCACACCACGGTCGCGTACCGCTCGGCGAGCGTGCCGAGCGCCCACTCGACGTCGTCCGCGCGCTCGGCGACGTCACCCGCGACGATCAGCCAGTCCTCGGGGTCGTCGGGGGTGAGCGCCGTCAGGTGCTCGCGGTTCGCGGCGTGTCCGACGTGCAGGTCACTGATGGCGAGCAGGGTGCCGGGCACGGGCCGCCTTCCTGTCCGGGACCTGGTGATCAATCCCTCCATCCTTGGTGGTCGCGGCGGCCCGCGCAAGTGGGGCGCGGGCGGACGGGGTGACATCGGGGCCGTGGACGCCGACGACGCCGGGACGTCCGGACGGACGGTCCGGGCCTCCGAGAGGACCTGATGTCAACTCTCACCAGACGACCCTCTTCGCGGGTTCGCGCTGGTCACGGCCCCTGCCAACGGCTTCCGCGATGGCGGACGCGGCTGGTGCGGCATACCCGCCGCGCGGGCGGACACGGTGCCCGCGCCCCGGCGGTTCCGGTGTGGTGGCCCACTTCGAACGTGCGCGAAAGCACCGTTCGTCCGCGCGGTCACCGGTCACCGCACCCTGGACAGAAGCGAACGGCCGTCCGCCTCCCCGGGAAGGGAAGCGGACGGCCGTTCGGGGCCTCGGAAGGGTCAGGCGGGGACGTCGTCCTCGACCTCGGTGTCCGCGGCGACGTTCTTCGCGGACTCGTGGCCGATGGCCAGGCCGCTCGCCGGGTCGAAGAAGTGCAGGCGGGTCGTGTCGATCGCGAGCTCGACGGTCTGGCCGGGCCGGACGTGCGAGCGGGAGTTCACCCGGGCCGTCCAGAGGGCCTTGTTGTCGGTCAGCGGGATCGCGCCGTCGCCCTCGCCGTCGGCGGCGTCCTCGGCCAGGTCGGCGGTGTCCTTGTGCTCGACCGGCGGGGCGTCGATGGTGAAGATGACGTTGATCTCGCTGCCCAGCTCCTCGGTGACGGTGCTGGTGACGGTGATCGAGGCCCAGTCCTCCTTGGCGTGCCCGGAGTCCTCGAAGTCCGACGGGCGGATGCCGAGGATGACCTTCTCGCCGAAGTAGGACTCCAGCCCCTCGCGCCCGGAGAGCAGCTCAGCGGGCACGGGCAGGGAGAACCCGGCGAACCGCACCTGCGCGCCGCCGTCGCCGCGGACGAGCTCGGCCTCCACGAAGTTCATCGCGGGGGAGCCGATGAACCCCGCGACGAACAGGTTCACGGGGTGGTCGAACAGCCGCTGCGGGGTGTCGACCTGCTGCAGCTTGCCCTCGCGCAGCACGCAGACGCGGGTGCCGAGGGTCATCGCCTCGACCTGGTCGTGGGTGACGTACACGGTGGTGACGCCGAGGCTGGCGTGCAGCTGGCTCAGCGAGGCGCGCATGGACACGCGCAGCTTGGCGTCCAGGTTCGACAGCGGCTCGTCCATGAGGAACGCCTGCGGCTGCCGGACGATCGCGCGGCCCATCGCGACGCGCTGGCGCTGGCCGCCGGACAGGGCGGCGGGCTTGCGGTCGAGGAACTGCTCGAGGCCGAGCATCTTGGCGGCCTCGAGCACCTTCTTGCGCCGCTCCTCCTTGGACACGCCGCGCAGCTTCAGGCCGAACGCGAGGTTCTGCTCGACCGTCATGTGCGGGTAGAGGGCGTAGTTCTGGAAGACCATCGCGATGTCGCGGTCCTTCGGCGCGAGGTCGTTGACCACGCGCTCGCCGATCGACACCGTGCCGCCGCTGATCTCCTCGAGGCCCGCGATCATGCGCAGCGCGGTGGACTTCCCGCAGCCGGACGGGCCGACCAGCACCATGAACTCGCCGTCGGCGATCTCCAGGTCGAGTCCGTCGACGGCCTTGACGCCGCCCGCGTACACCTTGTCGACGCCCTCGAGCGCGATCCTGGCCATCCCGGCCCCCTTCGTTGGAAACGTTTCCAGTGACCCTTCGCCACCTGGGCTTTCAGGGCTGGAACCGGATTCAACATCATGGAAACGTTTCCAGAAAAGGGTCGTTCGTGGCAGCATGGGGCGAGCCGGGCGGACGGGACCCCTCCGGCGGGGAGGGGAGCGTGGTGGCGGCGACGATCAAGGACGTGGCGGCGGCGGCCGGGGTCGGCATCGCGACCGTCTCGCGCGTGTTCTCCGGCACCGGCGCGGTCGGCGCCGCGACCCGCGAGCGCGTGCTCGCCGCCGCGCGCGACCTCGACTACCACCCGAGCGCCGTCGGCCGCAGCCTCAAGACCCGCCGCACCGGCGGCGTCGGCCTCGCCGTCCCGGACGTGACCGACCCGTTCTGCGCCGACGTCGTCGCGGGCGTCCTCGACTGCGCCCGCACCCTCGGCCAGCACGTCCTGCTGGACGCGACGCTCGGCGACCCCGCCCGCGAGGCCGAGATCGCCGACCGGTTCGCCGAGCAGCGCGTGGACGGCGTGATCGCGGTGCCGTCCGGGATCGGCGACCCGTGGAGCGGGTTCGTCCGCACGGGGGTGCCGCTGGTGTACGTCGGCCGCGTGCCGTCCTGCCGGGACGGCGGCGGGACGGTCCCCGCCGTGCTCGCCGACGACGCCGCCGGGATCCGCTCGGCCGTGGAGTACCTGGTCGGGCTCGGGCACCGGCGCGTCGGGTTCCTCGGCGCGCCCGCGCCCGGCACCCCGCCGGACGTCCGCGAGGACGCCTTCCGCGCCGCGCTCTCCGCCCTCGGCGTCCCGGTCGACGACGACCTCGTCGCCCGCGCCCGCCCGACCCGCGACAGCGCCTACGCCGCGGCGGCCGGGCTCCTGCAGCGCCGCTCGGACCTGACGGCCGTCCTCGCCTCCGGGCACCTGCCGGGGGAGGCGGCCGTCCTCGTCGCCCGCGAGCTGGACCTGCGCGTCCCGGCCGACCTGTCGATCGCGATGGTGGACGACATCGCCTGGGCCGAGCTGGCCGACCCGCCGCTGACCGCCGTGAACCGTCCCGCCCGCGACATCGGCCACCGCGCCTGCGAGCTCGCCGCGCGCGGCACCGTCCGGCGCGGCCCGTCCGGTCCGGTGCTGCTGCCGACCGAGCTGATCGTCCGCGGCTCCTGCGGCCCGGCCCCGTCCCGCCGCGACCGCGCCCGGCACTGAGAACCCCCCCCACGGGGGCCGTTGTGGAGGCCCCGCTGGCCCGGACCTTCCCGGATGGACCGTTCCGGAGGGGTATCGGATCGCGCGGCGGTGAGCGGGCGCGCTAGATTCGTCCGGTGGAGGATATCGATCGCCAGATCCTCGGCCTGCTGGCCGACGACGGCCGGATGAGCTTCACCGACCTGGCCAAGGAGACCGGGCTGTCGGTGTCGGCGGTGCACCAGAGGGTGCGCCGGCTGGAGCGCCGCGGCGCGATCCGCGGTTTCACCGTGCAGCTCGACCACGAGCAGGCCGGACTGCCGATGACCGCGTTCATCTCCATCAAGCCGATCGACCCCGCGGCCCCCGACGACGCGCCCGACCGGCTGGCCCACCTGTCGGCGATCGAGGCGTGCCACTCGGTGGCGGGTGACGAGAGTTACATCCTGAAGGTCCGGGTGGCCTCGCCGAACGAGCTGGAGGACCTCCTCCAGAAGATCCGCGCCGCGGCGAACGTCGCGACGCGCACCACCGTCTGCCTCAGCACCCCCTGGGAAGGCCGCCGCCCCTCCCTGTGACGCCCCCGGAGCGGCCGTCGAACCCGATGTGACGCAGGACACATCGGGTTCTGTCACATCGGGACGCGGTCGCCCGTCCTGTTGCCATCAGACGGAGCGGCCCGGACGATCCCGGGCCGCGGGCACACAGGAGCGATCATGCGAGTTCTCGTCGCCGGAGCCACGGGGGTCATCGGCAGCAGGCTCGTCCCCGTGCTGGGCGCGGTGGGACACGACGTCATCGGGCTGGCCCGGTCCGCCGAGGCGGGCCGTCCGCTGCGGGCCGCCGGAGCCGAGGTCGCGACGGCCGACGCGCTGGACCGGGACGGCCTGATCCGGGCCGTCCGCGACGCCCGGCCCGACGCGGTCGTCAACATGCTCACCGCGATCCCCGCGGACCTCAACCCCCGCCGGCTGGCCGCGGACTTCGCGCTCACCAACCGGCTGCGCACCGAGGGCGCCCGCAACCTGGTCGACGCGGCCCGGGCGGCCGGGGCCGACCGGATCATCGCCCAGGGCCTGGCCTACGCCTACCAGCCCGGCGAGGGCGCGGCCGACGAGGACGCGCCGCTGTGGGCCGAGCACACCCCGAAGCAGTTCGTGCCGGTGCTGGACGCGCTGCGCGAGCTCGAGCGCGTCACCGTGGGCGCGGGCGGCCTGGTGCTGCGCCTCGGCCACCTCTACGGACCCGGTTCGGTCTTCGCCTCGGACGGTTCGCTCGTCCGGCAGGTGCGCGCGGGCAAGATGCCGGTCGTCGGCGGCGGCGGTGCGGTGTTCTCCTTCACCCACGCGGGCGACGTGGCCACCGCGGTCACCGCCGCCCTGGACAAGGACGTCACCGGCGTCCTCAACGTCGTCGACGACGAGCCCGCCCCGGTCGCCGAGTGGCTGCCCGGCCTCGCCCGGATCCTGGGCGCCCCCGCCCCCGGGAAGGCCCCGGCCGCGCTCGCCAGGCTCGCCGTCGGCGGCTGGGGCGTGGCCTACATGACCCGGCTGCGCGGCGCCGACAACACCCGCGCCCGCCTTCGGCTGGACTGGCGTCCCCGGCACCCCTCCTGGCGGGACGGCTTCGCCGCCGAACTGCGCGACGTCCCTGTGGCGGCGTGACGGCCACGGTTCTCGCGGGCATGCCCGCGAAGACCTCACGGAAGGACCGCAGCCCCCTACACTCGCGACGATCTTGGAAAGGGGTCCGGGCGTGCCGGATGAGACCGACGTGTTCGAACAGTACCGCCCGCTTCTCCTCGGGCTCGGATACCGGCTGCTGGGCAGCATGTGGGACGCCGAGGACATCGTGCAGGACGCCTACGTCCGCTGGACGGGCGTCGCCGACACCGCCACCGTCGAGGAGCCGCGCGCCTTCCTCGTCACCGTGGTGACCCGGCTCGCCCTCGACCAGCTGCGGTCGGCCCGGGTCACCCGCGAGGCCTACGTCGGCCCGTGGCTGCCCGAGCCGGTCGCGGCGGCGGGGCTCGGCCCGCTCGACACCGCCGAGCTCCGCGACACCCTGTCGTACGCGACCCTGCACATGATGGAGCGGCTCAGCCCGCCCGAACGGGCCGTCTTCGTCCTGCGGGAGGGCTTCGACCTCCCCTACGACGAGATCGCCCGCATCCTCGACGTCCCGGTGGCCGCCTGCCGCCAGCACCACCACCGCGCCACAGGCAAGCTGGCCGGCGGCCGCGACCGGTTCCATCCGTCCGGCGCCGACCACGCCGAACTGGTCGGCCGCTTCCTCGAGGCGGCCCAGAGCGGCGACCTGAGCGTCCTCACCGACCTGCTCGCCGAGGACGTCACGGCCTGGAACGACGGCGGCGGCAAGGTCCGCGCGGCGCTCAGGCCCATCGTCGGCTTCGACAACGTGCTGGCCTTCATCGCCGGCCTCGTCGAGCGCTATCCCCTCGAGGAGGCGCGCGTCGTGGAGGCCAACGGCGAACCGGCCCTGCGGGCCGAAATGGGCGGCCAGCACCAGATCATCACCTTCGACGTCCGCGACGGCCGCATCCACGGCATCTTCGCGGTGCTCAACCCCGACAAACTCTCGAGAATCTCCTGAGACCGGGTCTCCCGGCCATCCCCCCCGAAGGAACACCCATGCCCATCGAGAAGATCACTTTCACCAGCGGCGGATTCCGCCTGAGCGGCGACCTGCACCTGCCGGAGGGCGAAGGCCCCTGGCCCGCGGTGGTGCTGACCGGGCCGTTCGCCGGCGTCAAGGAGCAGGTGACCGGGCTGTACGCGGCGAAGTTCGCCGAGCGGGGCCTCGCGGCGCTCGCCTTCGACCACCGGAACTGGGGTGAGAGCGAGGGCGAGCCGCGTCAGCACGAGGACGCCACCGCCAAGGTCGACGACCTGCGCGACGCGGTCGGCTTCCTGGCCGCGCGGGACGACGTCGACGCCGGGCGCGTCGCGGTCTGCGGGGTCTGCCTGGGCGGCATCTACGCGACCCAGCTGACCGCGTTCGACCCGCGGGTCGGGGCGCTGGCGCTCATCGCCGCCGCGTACAACAACCCCAAGGTCATCCGCGACCGGTTCGGCGCCGACAACTTCGCCGGGCTCATGGGCGAGTTCGCCCGGATCGCGCAGCGGCAGTCCGAGACGGGCGAGCTCGAGTACTGGCCCGCGATCAACCCCGAGGGCATGCCCGCCGGCAACCCGGGCCCCGAGCCGTTCGAGTACTACGGCACCGAGCGCGGAGCCCGGCCCGGCTGGGAGAACCGCTGCACCGCCCTGTCGGTGCTGCAGGAGCTGACCCTCGACGTCGACGCCTACCTGCCGCTCGTCACCACCCCCACGCTCGTGGTGCACGGCAAGGGCGACCAGGCGATCCCCGTCACCGACGCCGAGGCCGCCCACGGGGCGCTCCCCGGTCCGAAGGACCTCGTCGTCCTCGACACCGGCAACCACATCGACCTCTACGACGACGCCCGGTACGTCGACCCCGCCATCGACCGCGCCGTCGCCTTCTTCCAGGCTCACCTCGGCGACTGACCGCCCGCCCCGCAGCGGACATCTGCGGTGCGGTCAGGGCGTGGACGCCATCCGGCCGCACCGCGCGGCGGGCACGAAGAGCACGGGTCAGGGATTCGGGGCGAAGGCCTCGAGGGCCTCCCGGGCGCGGTCCATGGACGCGGCCGGGTCGGCGTCCGGGCCGGTGAGGGAGGCGTCGAAGTTGAGGTCGACGAACAGTTCGGTGACGCCCTGCCCGGCGAGCCGTCCGAAGTCGTCGCGGACCTGGTCGAGGGTGCCGGTGAGCGGCGGACGGTCCGGGCCGGACGCGGCGTCCGGACGGATCCGCACCGCGCCCCGGCAGACGAAGCGCAGCTCGCCGGGGTCGCGTCCGGCCTTCTCGGCGGCCTCGCGGACGATCCCGATGGAACGGCCGAGGTCGCCGAGGTCGGCGCGGCTCGAGCTGACCCAGCCCGCGGCGAGCCGTCCGGCACGGCGCAGCGCGGCCTCGGCTCCGCCGCCCAGCAGCACCGGCGGGCCCGGCTTCTGGACGGGCTTGGGCTCCATGACCACGGGCGGGAAGTCGTAGAACTCGCCGTGGAACTCGCTGACCTCGTCGGTCCAGAGGGTGCGCAGGACCGCGAGGAACTCCTCGGCGCGGGCGCCACGGCGGGCCATCGGGGTTCCGGCGGCGGCGAACTCGGCGGGCATCCAGCCGGTGCCGAGGCCGAGGTCGAGGCGTCCGCCGGAGACGTGGTCGAGCGTGGCGGCCTGCTTGGCCAGCAGCGGGGGAGCGACGAACGGCAGGTTGACGATCGCGACGCCGAGCCGGATCCGCTCGGTCAGCCCGGCCAGGTAGGCGAGCGTCACCAGCGGGTCCGAGACGTTCCGGTAGGTCCGGTCGGGGGAGTCGGCGGGGTTGAGCAGCCGCTGGAGCGTCCAGAGGGAGTGGTAGCCGAGGTCCTCGGCGCGCCTGGCGACCTCCACCTGGTTGGCGGGCGTGGCCCAGGCGCCCGAAACCGGCACGGCGAACCCGATCCGCATGGCGTTCTCCTCCTGCTGTCGGAGGGACGGCCCGTTCCGGCCGTCCCGGTGCGAACCTTACAACGTCAAGGCGCGCGGCCAAGGGGCCGCCACCTCCCGGGATCATCGCGAACCTTCCCGCGCCCACATGGCCCCCGCGCGAGATCCGCCCCGATGTGCCACGATTCACTCCCAGGCGTCCGACACAGAAACCTACGGTGGCGTAGGTTATGAAACCTACGGTTCCGTAACCACAACCCGGGAGGCCCGCCGGACGATCCGGCGGCGGGCGCCGGGACATCGAGGGAGGGTGCGATGCGTCGTGCGGCCGAGATCGCCGGAGCGGTCAAGCCGAAGCTGCGCGGTTGGCTGCACGCGGGAACGTTCCCGCTGGCCCTGCTCGCGGGGATCGCGTTGGTCGCGCTCGGTCCCACGCTGCCGGCCCGATTGTGCGCGGCGGTCTACACGCTGACCTCGACGCTGCTGTTCGGCGTCTCCGCGGCCTACCACCGGGGCCGCTGGTCCGAGCGGGTGCAGGACGTCCTGCGCCGCTTCGACCACGCCAACATCTACCTCATCATCGCGGGCACCTACACGCCGTTCGCGTACCTGATCCTGCACGGCGCGGTCCGTGCGCTGGTGCTGTCGGTGGTGTGGGCGGGCGCGGTGGCGGGCGTGCTGTTCCGGGTGCTGTGGGTGCGCGCGCCGCGCTGGCTCTACACGGCGCTGTACATCGGCCTGGGATGGGTCGCGGCGTTCTTCGTGCCGCAGTTCATCAGGGGCACCGGTGTGGGCGTGGCGGTCCTGGTGGCGCTCGGCGGCGTCCTGTACAGCGTGGGCGGCCTGGTCTACGGGCTGCGCCGTCCGGACCCGTCGCCGCGCTGGTTCGGGTTCCACGAGGTGTTCCACGCCTTCACGGTGGCCGCGTACGTGCTGCAGTACATCGCGGTGTCGTTCGTGGTCTACCGCGCCGGCACCGTCTGACCGGGCCTCGCCCGACCCAGGCACCGTCCGAAGCGGGCGCCCCCGACACAGGGGCCGCCCGCTTCGGCGCTTTCCGGGACGGACGGGTGTCAGGCGATCCCGCGCCCGCCCATGCGATGCCCGCCCGTGCGACGCCCGCCCGTGCGATGCCCGGTCATGCGATGCCCGGTCATGCGACAGGCCCAACGGGCGAGCCGTTGGGCCTGGAACGCTTCCCTGGTCAGATCAGGGACGCTCGCATCGCCGGCGGCGGCCCTGTGCGGGCCGCCGGCTCGGCGAGGGTTCCGTCACCAGTCCCAGTAGTGGTGGTGGTGACCGTGGTGACCGTGGTAGCCGCCGTAGTCGTAGTCGTTGTTGAAGCTGTCCTCGATGTACGTGTCGCAGTCGTTCTGGTTGAAGTTGAGGAGAGCGAGACCCAGCAGGCCGTTGCCCTCGGTGTTGTCGCAGGTGCCTCGGCCGGCGCCGGCCTGGCTGGTGGCAGGAGCCGCCTGGGCTGGGGCAGCCAGAAGGGCGCTGAAGATGGCGGTGGCCGCGCCAGCGGTCAGGATCGTGGCCTTGAGCATGACAGAAAGCTCCCCGTTCTGCACTCGGTCCCCCCTTGGGACCGCTCTCCCGACAGATACCCGGCAACCTCATAATGTAACCAGCGCATCACTAATTGTAGTCCCAAGGTTCGTCGGCGGTGGAAAAGAGCATGGAAGGGGACCGCGGGGTGCGGGGGAGAAGGGGTGACAACCCTCCACGCCCGAAGACGAGGCAACAGATGAAGGAACCCCCTGTGGCCGCCCCTCCCCACGCGCCGCCCCAGGTCCCGCCCGACGTGTTCCCCGAGGTCCGGGCCGGGCTCGGGAGGGACGACGGCGCGGTGATCCGGCGGTCCTGGAACGAGCCCGAGCGGTTCGGCGAGATCTTCGACGCCTACTTCGCCGAGATCCACCGGTACGTCGCGCGGCGGCTCGACACCGACGCCGCCGACGACATCGCGTCCGAGACCTTCCATGCCGCGTTCCGCCGCCGGACGTCCTTCGAGGTGTCCCGGGACAGCGCGCGCCCCTGGTTGTACGGCATCGCGAGCAACCTGGTCGCCAAGCACCGGCGCGCCGAGGCCAGGAAGTTCCGGGCCCTCGGCCGGCTCGGCGACGACGGCGTCGCCGACGGGCACGAGGACCGCGTCGCCGCCCAGGTCAGCGCCGAGCGGGTGCGAGGACGGCTGGCGCGGGCCATCGGCGACCTGTCGGCCGACCACCGGGACGTGCTGCTGCTGGTCGTCCTCGCCGGTCTCGGCTACGACGAGGTCGCGCAGGCCCTCGACATCCCGTACGGCACCGTTTGTTCCCGGTTCAGCAGGGCGCGCAGGAAGGTGCGCGAGGCGCTGGGCGGGGTCGACCCCATGCTTGTTCAGGAAGGACCCCGCAATGGATGAACTGCAGTCGGTCCGCGAGCTGTTCGACGAGCCCGCGCCGCCCTCGGCCCGCGTCGTCGCCCGGGCCCGCCAGCGGGCGACCGGCGGTTCGCGCCGCCGCCTTCCCCGGGGACGCTGGGCGTTCTCCGGTCTTGGCCTCGGCCTGGCCGCCGCCGCGACGGCGGTCACCCTCGTCGTGGTCGACCAGGGTGAGGGGTCCGGTCCGTCCGGGCCCTCCGGGAAGGCTCCGGCGTCGGCCCGGCAGGTCCTGCTGGCCGCCGCCGACTCGTCCGCCCGGACCCCCGGGCCCGCGGGGGCGCCCGGGACGTCCGGGAAGCAGAGCGCCTTCTGGCTGACCCAGGTCAAGTACGGGAACCGGGTCCAGGTCACCGGCAAGGCCGGTCCGTACGTCGTCGAGGAGCTCTCGGAGATCAGGGACTGGACGAACGCCCGCAGCCCGCGCCGGACGGACGCGCAGACCAAGGCCGGTCGCGGAGGCACCACGACGCACTACTCGGCGGACCGGAGGCTCGGCGCGCGCCCGGCCGAGGCCAAGGACGTCGAGGCGTGGAAGCGCGACGGGTCCCCGTCGCGGTGGCGCGCCGACAAACGCGACCTGGACACCCGGACGACCCCCTGGCAGACCCACCAGGAGGAGACCGCGTTCAACGCGGCCTTCCCGGACGGGTCGCTCGAGCAGGTGCGGAAGCTCCCGGCCGACCCCGAGGGGCTCCGCCGGTACCTTCTGGCACACCCGGACGCCAACATGCGGAACCGGCAGGACTGGGAGAGCGACTCCCAGTACCTGCTGAACACCGTCGGCCGGATGCTGGTGGTCGAGCCGGTCAGCGCGCAGGTCCGCGCGGCGGCCTACCGGATGCTCGCCGCGCTGCCGGACGCCCGGATGGTCGGGCAGGTGAAGGACCCGCTGGGGCGTCCCGGCGTGGAGGTCACGGTCGAGGGTCCCGGGCCCAAGCCCAGGTCCGGGGCGCTGGGGCCGACGCCGGGACGGATGGAGAGCGGGATCGTCTTCGACCCGTCCACGGGCCGGCTGCTCGCCACGCTCGACATCTCCACCGGCGGGCGCGCCCCGCTCCCGAAGGGGACCGTCATGAGCTGGTCGGCGATCGTCCAGACCGGGTGGACCGACAAGGCGCCCACGGGCGCCACGAAGTTGCCCGGCTGATCGGATAGGCGGCTCGGTTAGGCGGTCGTCAGGGCCGTTCGTCCCGGCGGCGGGTCAGGGGAGGGCGACGATGAAGTTGAGGTTGCCGAACCCGATCTCGTCGCCGGGACGGACGCGGGCGGGCCCGGTGAGACGCCAGCCGTTGATCCGGGTGCCGTTCATCGAGCCGAGGTCGGACACCATCCAGCCCTCCCCGGCGCGGTACAGCTCGGCGTGGAAGCGGGACACCGTCAGGTCGGCCAGGACGAACTGGCAGCCCGGCGCGCGTCCGATGACGATGCGGGTGAGGCCCCCGTCGGGGAGGGTGAAGCGCGGCAGCCGGGGCGCCCGCCAGGCCGCCTCGATCCGCGCGGTCACCTGCGACACGGTGGAGACCAGGCCGGTGATGCGGCCGACCACGCGGCTGGTGGGCGGCAGGTCGCGCACGGCGTCGTCCAGTTCGGCGCGGCTGCGCGCCTGGAGGACCTGCTCGACGCGGCGCTCGAAGGTGTCCTGGGACATCCGTCCCTCGGCCAGCCGGTCACCGAGCGCGCGCAGGACCTGGTCGCGGTCTGTGTCCGACGCCCGCACCGGAAACGAGGGCTGACCGTCCATGGCTGTGAGTATCCAGGTCCTTCTCTCGGCTGTCCAGAAGCGGGCGGAGCGCCCCCGATCGTCCCCGGCCGACCCCCGCGCCGCCTCTGGTGACGTGTGTGACGCCGCGGGACGGCGCGAGGTTCGGGCTCTTGATCAACTTTCTTCGGGAATGTTCCCGGACGGTGGCGGCCAGTGCTCCGCGCATGCCGCGCGCAGGCGTTCCCGGGCCGCGTCGAGGTCGTCCGGGCCGTCCGGTCCGGACGCGTCGGCGGCGAGTTCGGACAAAGCGAGCAGGCCCGCGCCGAGGACGGGCGGGGCGTCCGCGACGACGAGCTCGGCGTGCGGGGCGCTCTCGGCGAAGCGGCGCTCGACGCCCTCCATGAGCGGCGGGCGGCGGGCGCTGAGGACGCCGCCGCCGAGCACCACCTCGGCCGGACGGTCCAGCAGGCCGAGGCGGCGCAGCGCGACCGTGCCGAGCACCGCCACCTCCTCGGCCTGCCGGTCCACCACCGCCAGCGCGACGGGGTCGCCCGCCTCCGCGACGTCCATCAGGACCGGGGTGAGGGACAGGACCAGGTCGCGGTGGATGTCGCCGACGTGCAGCGCGACGCCGACGTCCAGGGCGGTCGCGGCGCCGAAGTGCGCGGCGACGGCGGCGCTGAGGGCGGTGGCGGGGCCGCGTCCGTCCTCGGCGCGGACGGCGTGCCAGAGCGCCGCCTCGCCGAGCGTCCCGCCGCCGCCCCAGTCGCCGGTGTGCGCGCCGAGCGACGGGAACCGGGTGCTCGCGCCGTCCGGGGCGACGCCCGCGCAGTTGATGCCCGCGCCGCACACGACGGCGACGCCCCAGCCGCGCCGCGCCCCCGTGTGGAGCAGCGCGAAGGTGTCGTTGCCGACGGTGACGCGGTCGGTCCAGCCGCGGTCGCGCAGGGCCTTGACGAGGGCGCGCTCCTCGTCGGGCAGGTCCACGTTGGCCATGTACGCCGACACGACCGCGACCGGGGGAGCGGACGCGTCGGCCAGGGCCCGCCCCACGAGGGCGGCGACGCCGTCGACGGCGCGGTCGAAGCCGCTCTCGTGGGGCCGGTAGCCGGGGCCGCGGACGGCGGACAGGACGGTGCCGTCGGTGCCCGCGACCAGCACGTCGGTCTTGCTGTTCCCGCCGTCCACCGCGACGAGGGCGCGGCTCACCGCGCCGCCCAGGGCAGGTGGGCGCGGTTGGCGGCGACCAGGTCGGCCGCGAGCCGGTCGGCCGGGCCGTCCTGCCCGACGAGCGGGTGGGCGAGCAGGGCCGTGCGGACGCGTTCGACGCCGCCGTGCAGGGCGGCGTCCAGCGCGAGTTCCTCGTAGGCCGACACGTGCGCGACGAGCCCGGCGTAGAGGGGTTCCAGCGGCGGGACGGGCAGCGGCAGCGGACCCTTGGAGGTGATCCGCGCCGGGACCTCGATCACCGCGTGGTCGGGCAGGAACGGGAGGGTCCCGTTGTTGCGGACGTTCGCGACCTGCACGTCCGGGATCTCGGCGGTTCCGGGCGTGCCGAGCAGGGCGGCGAGCAGATGGACGGCGGCCTCCGAGTAGAACGCCCCGCCGCGCTCGGACAGCTGCGCGGGCCGGGTGTCGTTGGACGGGTCGGCGTACAGCTCGAGCAGTTCCCGTTCGACGGCCGCGACCTGCTCGGCCCGCGGCGTGCCGTTGCGCTGCCGTTCCACGATCCGGTCGTGCTCGTAGTAGTAGCTGAGGTAGTAGGACGGCAGGGCGCGCAGGTGGTGCAGCAGATCGCCCGGCAGGTTGGAGATGTCGGTCAGCGCGGGCAGGTTCCCGTCGAGCAGCTCGGGGAGGCGGTCGGCGCCGTCCACGAACGCGGAGCGCACCCAGGTGAGGTGGTTCAGCCCGGCGTGCCCGAGTTCGACCGCGTTCGGCGGGACGTCCAGGAGCGCCGCGAGCCGCCGCTGGACGTGGATCGCGACGTTGCACAGCCCGACCGCGCGGTGCCCCGCGTCCAGGAGGGCGCGCGTGACGATCCCGACCGGGTTGGTGAAGTCCACGATCCAGGCGTCCGGGGCGTGCTCGGCGATCGTCCCGGCCAGGTCGAGGACGACCGGGACGGTGCGCAGCGCCTTGGCGAGCCCGCCGACGCCGGTCGTCTCCTGGCCGACGCAGCCGCAGGCGAGCGGGAGCGTCTCGTCCACCCTGCGGGCGGCCTGCCCCCCGATCCGCAGCTGGATCACGACCGCGTCCGCGCCCGCGACCCCGGCGGCGGTGTCGGCGGTGGTGACGACCCGGGCGGGGTGCCCGGCGCGGGCCAGCATCCGCCGGGACATCGCGCCGACCGGGACGAGCCGGTCCTCGTCCGGGTCGACCAGGACCAGTTCGGTGACCGGGAGCGCGTCGCGGAGACGCGCCAGCCCGTCCACCAGCTCGGGGGTGTAGGTGGACCCGCCCCCGACGACCGTCAGTTTCAACCCTTCGCTCCCGTCAGTTTCACCCTTTGACTCCCGTCAGGGTCACGCCCTGCACGAACACCCGCTGGGCGAGGAAGAACACGATGACGACCGGCAGGATCGTCAGCAGCGTCGCCGCCATCGTCAGGTTCCACTCCACGTGGTGCGCGGCGCGGAACGAGGCGACGCCGACCGCCAGCGTCCAGTGGTCGGGGTTGGCGTACACCAGGGGCCCGAAGTAGTCGTTCCAGCAGTAGAAGAACTGGAACAGCGCGACGGCCGCGAGCGCGGGCCGCGCCATCGGCAGGACGACCCGGAGCATCGTCCGCAGCTCCCCGCAGCCGTCCACACGGGCCGCGTCGGCGTACTCGCCCGGGATCGACACCAGGAACTGGCGCAGCAGGAAGATGGAGAACGCGTCGCCGAACAGGCCCGGCAGCATCAGCGGCCACAGCGTCCCGGTGAGGTGGAACCGCGACCACACGATGTACAGCGGCACCATCGTGACCTGCGGCGGCAGCATCATCGTCGCGATGACGACGACCAGCGCGGCCGACCGGCCCCGGAACCGGAACCGGGCGAGCGCGTAGGCGACCGGGACGCTGGACGCCAGCACGAACAGCGTGGACAGGCCCGCGTACATGACGCTGTTGAGCGTCCAGCGGACCATGTCGCCGCTGAACGCGCGGCGGAAGTTGTCCCAGTTCCACGTGTGCGGCCAGAACGAGCTGCTGAGCGCCTGCCGGTCGGTCATCACGGCGGTGAGCAGCATGAACACCAGGGGCGCGAGGAACATGACGGCGAGCGCGATCGCCACCGAGTGGACGGCGATCCAGTACAGCGTCCGGCGGGTCCGGGTGCCGCGGGACGGCCGGTGGACGCGCCGGGGCGCGGGACGCGTCCCGGCGGCGGGCGTCGCGGTCGCGGTCATCGGGCCTCCTCGCTGGCGAAGGCGCGGAACCGGCGCAGCAGGAACAGGGTGAACAGCATCCCGACGCCGAACATCACCAGGGCGAGCACGCACGCGTATCCCATGTTGAACTGCCGGAACCCCTCGTCGTAGAGCCACTGCGGGAAGGTCACCGTGGAGCCGTCCGGGTAGCCGGGCGCGAACTGCGTCCCGGCCGTGTCGGCCTGCCCGGACGCGACCTTCGCCGCGACCAGCGCCTGCGTGAAGTACTGCAGGGTCTGGATGACGCCGGTGACCGCGCAGAACGCCAGGACGGGCGAGATCGACGGGAGCGTCACGTACCGGAACCGCTGCCAGGCGTTCGCGCCGTCCAGCACGGCCGCCTCGTAGAGCGAGCGCGGCACGTCCAGCAGCGCGGCCAGCAGCAGGATCATCAGGTCGCCGACCGCCCATAGCCCCATGAGGGTCAGGCCGGGCCGGGACCAGGACGGGTCGTTGAAGAAGTCCGGCAGCGAGAACCCCAGGTGCCGGGTGAGCGCGGGGAACGGCCCGGTGCCGGGGTTGGTGACGAACACGAACGCGACCGTCGCCGACACCGGCGGGATCAGGTACGGCAGGTAGAACACCGACCGCAGGACGCTCCCGCCGCGCTTGATCTGGGTGAGCAGCTGCGCGATCCCGAGCCCGAACAGCAGCCGGAGCGGCACCATCACCACGACCAGCCACATCGTGTTCTTCATCGCGCGCCACGCGTCGGCGTCGTGGGCGAGGAACCGGTAGTTGTCGAACCCGACGTACTTCAGGGTGAACAGGTCGTACCGGGTGAAGGAGAAGTAGACGGTCGCGGCCAGCGGGTAGCCGAAGAACAGTCCGAGGCCGACCAGCCAGGGCGACAGGAACGCCAGCACGCGCAGCCGGTTGCGGCGGCGTGCCCGCGTTCCCGCGCCCGCGGCGGCCCTCGGGGCGGTGAGGGCGGTCATGGATCAGCCGCCGTTCAGCTTGATCGCCTGGTCGACCCGGGTGTCGAGGTCCTTCAGGGAGGCGTCCAGGTTGGTCACCCGGCCGGGCTCCCACTGGTCCTGGACGAACGCCTGGAACTTCACCACGTAGTCGTTGCCGTTCGGCGTCGGCGGGGTGGTGGCGCTGTGGGGGCTCTTGAACACGTCCAGGAACGTCTGGAACTGCGGCGGCATCTTCAGCTCGGGCGACGCGAGCGCGGGCAGCGTGCTCGGGACGTTCCCGAGGCCGTTGGCGAAGGTGACCAGCGCGTGCGTGTCGGTCGTCAGGTACTTCACGAACTCCCAGGCGGCCTGCGGGTGCTTGGCGCCGCGCGGGATCCCGATGACGGTGCCGGTGATGAACCCGCCGCCGTACCGGGCGGCCTGGTCGTCGGGGACGGGCGCGGGCGCGGTGCCGTAGTCGACCTTGGGCGCCTCGTCCTGCAGGAACTTGGTGCGCCACTCACCGTCGACCGCCATCGCGACCTTGCCCTGCTCGAAGGGGTTGGACGCCTCGAACTCCTGCCCGACCGACTTCAGGAACTTCTTGACGTTGGCGTAGCCGTACCAGTCGATCAGGCTCTTGTTCCACTGCAGGTACGCCTTGACGTTCGGGTCGGCCGCGAGGTTCGACTTCCCGTCGCCCGTGAGCCAGGTGGCGCCGAACTCGGTCGCCAGGTGCTGCACCTGGTGCTCGTAGTACTGCGCGGACGGCATGAACCCGGCGACCTTGATCGTCCCGTCCGGGTTCCGGACGGTCAGCTTCTTGGCCAGGGCCGTCAGCTCGCCGATGGTCTTCGGCGGCTGGTTCCCCTTCATCAGGGCCTTGTTGTAGTAGAGGCCGTAGGCGTCGGCGAGCAGCGGCATCGCGCAGCGCCGCCCCTTGTACTGCGTGTACTCCCGGACGGCCTGCGGGAACAGGTTGAGGTCGACCTTGGACTTGGTGAGGTAGGGCGTGAGGTCCTGCCAGGCGCCCGACTGGCACCACGATCCGACCGAGTCGGTGGTGAACGACGACACCACGTCCGGCGGGTTCCCGCCGCGGATCGCGTTGGTGATGCGGTCGTCGGTCTGGTCCTTGACGAGCTTGACGGTGATGTTCGGGTGCAGTCTCTGGAACCCGGCGACGGCGTCGTCGAACGCCTTCACCTCGTGGTCGGCGGACCAGCCGTGCCAGACCTCGATGGTCTGTCTCGCGTCCGCCTTCGGGCCCGAGTCCGACCCGCCGGAGCTTCCGGCGGTACAGGCGGAGGCGAGCAGCAGCCCGGATGCGGCGAGGGCCGCCGCGGACAGGCGCCGGGCGCGCCGGGGGGTGAGGAACACTCCTGGTCTCCTTCGGAAAGGACGGCCGGACGGGCCGTTGGGGGGTGTGAGGAGTGGCCCGGGCCGATGAGACCCGGATCTCGGGTGTGCCGTGGTGTCGGGTGTGTCGTGGTGTTGGGGGCCCGCGATTCAGGTGGTCGCGGCCCGGGTGCTGGAGAACACCTCCTCCCGGCATCCGCGCAGCGCCTGGTCCAGTGCCCCGGCCAGGACGACGTTGCCCGCCACCGCGCTCAGCCGCACCGGCGGGCGGGGGATCGTCAGGCTGTGCAGTTCCTGTTCGACCAGCGCGCGCAGCGCCTCGCCCCCCGCACGGGGCACCTCGCCGGTCAGCACGATGAGCTCGGGGTCGAGGATGCCGACCACGTTCGCCAGCGTCGCCGCCAGCCGCTCCGCCAACTCCCCGAGCGCCGCCTCCGCCGCCTCCCTCCGCCCCCCGGCCGCCCCCTGCGCACCGGATGTCCTCGTTCGCGGGGCTGATTCGAGGGCCTGGGTGGCGCGGGTGATGGCGGTGCGGACGTCGCGGCCGTGGAAGCCGTGGCGGCGCAGCAGCGCCAGGACGGCCCCGCTTCCGATCCGGGTCTGGACGCCGCCGGTGTGGGCGAGCCGCGCGCCGCGCACGAGCGGCGCGCCGACGGCGGGCATGTAGCCGATCTCGCCCGCGCCGCCGGTCGCGCCCCGGTGCGGACGGCCGTCCAGCACGACGGCCATGCCGATGCCGTCGCCGACCCACAGCAGCGCGAAGTCGCGGACGTCGGCGGCCTGCCCGGACGCCATCTCGGCGAGCGCGCCGAGGTTGACGTCGTTCTCGATCTCCACCGGCACGCCGAGCCCGGCGGTGAGGTGCGCGGTGATGCCGGGGACGTGCCAGCCGGGCAGGTGCGCGGCGTAGCCGACGCGTCCGGTCGCGGGGTTCACCGCGCCAGGGATCCCGACGACGACCCGGTTGAGCCGGGCGCGGGTGAGGCCCGCCGCGGCGGCCGCTCCGTCCACGGCCGCGGCGGCCCGCGCGGCCGGGTCCACGTTCGCGCGGCCCGGCGTCGCCAGGACGTGCTCGCCGACGACCGCCCCGGTGAGGTCGGCGACGGCGGCGATGATCCGGCGGGGCGTGACGTCCAGCCCGGCGACGTGCGCCGCGGACGGCACGATCCGGTACAGCTCGGCGGTGCGTCCGGGGGTGCCCTCACGCACCCCGTCCCGCATGACCAGCCCGGTCTCCTCGAGCCGGGCGAGCAGCTGGGACGCGGTGGGCTTGGAGATCCCGGTCAGCCGGGACAGCTCGGGCCGGGACAGCGTCCCGTGCGCGAGCAGCGCCTCCAGCGCGGCGCGGTCGTTGATGGCGCGCAGCAGGCTCGGGGTGCCCGGCGTGGGCGCGGACGCGTCGGACGGCACGGTGTACTCCCGGCGGCCTCTCGAAGTTAGGAAACTTTCCTAACGTGGCCCCGAAAGTAAGGACTCCTTCCGAACTCGTCAACCCCTCGTCACCGTTTCGTTGCGTTTCCCTCCTGCTCACGGACCAGCGGCACCGGGTCGGTGGTGAAACGGGCGCTGCGCGGGTCGCGCTCGTCGCCGAAGCGCCGGGTGAGGATCCCGTACAGTTCCGGACGGCGTCCCTGGATCCAGCGCCGTCCGGTGGACAGCGGCAGCAGGTCCAGGTCCAGGTCGGCGGTGACCATGGCGTCCTCGGCGACCCACGTCTCGGCGAGGACGCGGCCGTAGGGGTCCAGGATCATCGCGTTGCCGGTGCGGATCTCGTCGTCGTCGACGCCCACGCCGTTGCTGAACACCACGAACATCCCGTTGTCGTGGGCGCGGGCGGGCAGCCAGCGCATCAGCCACCCGCGGCCGTGCGGTCCGCGGAAGGCCGCCTCGATCGCGGCGGGGTCGGTGTGCCGCCGCGCCCACAGCTCGGCCGGGACGGGACGCATGCCGTGCGGGCTGCGGGAGTGGGTCCCGCCGGTCTGGTGCGGCGCCAGCAGCACCGACGCGCCGAGCAGTGCGGTCGCGCGGGGGTTCTCGACCAGGTTGTTGTCCCAGCAGATCAGCACGCCCATCCGCACGCCCCAGGGGGTGGGGAAGACCGTGTAGCTCCGCCCGCTGGAGATGGCGGGGTGCTCGAAGGCGTGCAGCTTGCGGTGCCGGTGGACCTTCCCGTCCGGCAGGCAGACGGCGTAGCTGTTGAAGAGGTCGCCGTTCTCGCCCGCCTCCAGGAAGCCGACGCCGATGGCCAGGCCGTGCTCGATCGCCAGATCCCGGACGGTCGCGACCGACGGCCCGTCGAGCGGTTCGGCCAGGGCGCGCAGCCACTCGGCCGGGTGGTTGCGCAGATGCCAGTACCCCAGAAGGCACATCTCGGGGAACACCACCACCTGCGCGCCGCCCACGGCGGCGAGGCGTGCGTAGTACTCGATCGTGGCGAGGTTGTAGGCCTTGTCGTCGCGGCGCGACTCGAACTGGACGCTCGCGGACCGCAGCGTCCGGTCCGGGCGCTGGTTCTGGTTCACCTGTGGTTCTCCCTGCTGGTCGGCGCCGTTCGGTGCCCTGTCGGACGTCGACGCGTGGAACCAGTGAAGCCGGACCCTTTTCGATGCGTCCAATCAATCTTTTGGCGTGAACGATAGAGTTCTGGAATGGAACTGGGGTTGCTGCGGGCGTTTCTGGCGGTCTCCGAGCATCGCCACTACGGGCGGGCCGCCACCGCGCTGGCGTTGACCCAGCCGACGCTGACCAAGCAGATCCAGGCGCTGGAGCGCCGCCTCGGCGGACGGCTGTTCGACCGCGGCCGCCACGGCGCCGTCCTCACCGAGCTGGGAGCGGCGCTCCTGCCCGAGGCGCAGGACCTGGTCGAGCGCGCCGACGCCCTGGAACGCCGGATGGTCCGGCTGGCCGCCGGGCACACCGGGGCGCTGACGGTCGGATTCGGGCTGTCGAGCCTGCGGCTGGCGCCGCGCGCGGTGGCCGCCTTCCGCCGCCTCCATCCCGAGGCGCGCGTCACGCTGGACGACCTGCCCTCGCAACAGCAGCTCGACCGGCTGGACCGCGGGGAGCTGGACGCCGGGTTCATCCGGTTGCCCGTGGACGACCGCTGGGGACAGCTCGTCCTGCACACCGACCGCCTCGCGGTGGCGTGCACCGGCCCGCCCCCGCCGGACGATCCGGACGACCTGGCCGGGTGGCTGGCGGGCCGCGACCTCATCCGGCTCGTCCGCTCACGCGGCCCGGGGCTGTTCCAGCAGATCGCGGGCCTGTGCGCCGCGCTCGGCCTGCCCGCGTCCGCGGCCCAGGAGACCCGGGACCTGCAGACGGTGCTGGCCCTGGTCGCCGCCGGAGCGGGGGTCGCGCTCGTCCCGGCGAGCGCCGCCGGCATCGCGCCGCCGTCGGTCACCCTCGCCCCGGTCGCGCACCCGGCGGCGGAATGGCGGATCGGCGCCGTCTGGCATCCCCGGCGCCTGCGGCCGCTGACGTCGAACTTCCTCGACGTCGTCCGCGACCTCAGCCCGCCGCCCGGCGCAGAGCGCGAGGGCCGGGGCCGTCCCCCTCAAGACGCCGGGACGGCCCCGGCCCGCTGACCTCGGCGGACCGGGGCCGCTCCGGTGGCCCGGCTCAGGGGGACGGCGGCGTCAGCGTGACAGGAGGTCGCGGGCGATGTGGGTCACCTGGATCTCGTCGGTGCCCGCGTAGATCTGGAAGGACTTGGCGTCGCGGGCGAGCTGCTCCACGTGGTACTCGCTCATGTAGCCGTTGCCCCCGAACAGCTGGACCGCCTCCTGGGTGACCTCGGCGGCGGCCTGCGCGGCGTACAGCTTCATCGCGGACGCCTCGGCGAGCGTCGGGGTGCGGCCCTTGCGCTGCATCTCCACGTGCCGGAACACCAGGTTCTGGACGTTCAGCCGCGCGACCTCCATCTTCGCCAGCTTCAGCTGGATCAGCTGGAAGTCGCCGATCGGCTTCCCCCACAGCTCGCGCTTCCCGGCGTAGTCGATCGACAGGCGCAGGCACTCCTCGATGACGCCGAGGGCCATCGCGGCGACGCCCGCCCGCTCGGTGACGAAGTTCGCCTTCGCCGACTCCTTGCCGCTCTGCGCGCCCGTCCCGCCGCCTCCGGTGAGGAGCCGGTCCTCGCCCACGCGGACGTCGCTCAGGAACAGCTCGCCGGTGGGGGAGGAGTGCAGGCCCATCTTGCGCAGCGGCTTGCTCTGTTCCAGGCCCGGCATGCCCCGGTCGAGGACGAAGGTGAGGATCTCGCGGTCGCGCGGGTCGCGGCCGTCGTCGAGCTTGCAGTAGAAGACGATCGTGTCGGCGTAAGGGCCGTTGGTGATGAACGTCTTGGAGCCGTTGAGCACGTATCCGTCGCCGTCGCGGCGCGCGGTGGCCTGCATCCCGCCGAACGCGTCGGACCCGGAGTTCGGCTCGGTGATCGCCCACGCGCCGACCTTGTCCATGGTGAGAAGGTCCAGGCCCCAGCGCCGCTTCTGCTCGACGCTGCCGCGCTTCATGATCGTCCCGGCGGCGAGGCCGAGGCTGACGCCCATCGCGGTGACCAGGCCCGGCGACACCTTGCACAGCTCCACGATCGGCAGGATGCTCAGCGACGCGTTCGCGCCCCCGCCGCTCACCCCGGACACCTCGTCCGCGTCGCCGGAGGAGTCGGCGGCGGACGCCTCCGCCTCGGCGGCGCGTTCCTCCTTCTCCATGCGGGCGTGGAAGGAGGAGCGGGCCATCTCGTCCATGCCGAAGGTCCGGAACAGGTCCCGGATCAGGTCGTAGGGCGGCAGGTCCCCGGCGTCCAGGGCGTCCATCCGGGGACGGACCTTCTCGTCGACCCATGCGCGCACCGCGTCGCGGATCATGACGTCCTCGTCGGACCAATCGATCATGCTTCGTCCCGCCTTCGTCGGACCGGTTCGTCCGGTCCATCCTGGCAGACGTTGAAAGTAAGCGCTTATTGTGGTCGGGGCGGGCGGGGTGCGCTCCGGCCCGCCCCGACGGTTCTCGCGGGGCCCGGCGGCCCGGGCGGGTCAGGGCGTCCAGTAGTTCCCGGACACCACGATCATCGACTGGAGCTGCACGCTCGCGCCGAAGTACACCTTGGGGTCGACGGCCGTCCCGGCGAGCTTCTTCCAGAGCGCGTCCAGCCACTGCTGGGAGCCGGGATCGGTGGCCGCGGTGACCGCGAACGGCGCGGTGAACGCCATGTCGTGGCCCTTGTCGAACGCCGACCCGGACAGCTTGTACCCGGTGTAGATCTTGCCGGGGTCGCCGCCGGTCGCCGACTTGATCCAGGTGTTCATCTTGCGTGCCGCCGCGAGGGACGTGGAGTCCCCGCTGACGATGGCGTCGGTGCCGATGCGCCAGGGATCGCGGCAGGCGTTCCAGTTGTAGTCGCCGTCGTGCGGGTCCTCCAGCACCTCACCGGACGCGGGCTTGGCCGCGGTCTTGGTGTCGACGACGAAGTCGGGCAGCAGCCCGGTCTTGGCCGCGTACTTGGACTGCAGGTTGGTGATGACCTTCTGGTGGGCCGTCCGGACGGTGTCCCAGGACGCGTCGCCGGTCGCCTTCCGGAACGCCCGGAAGTGGTCGACCATCCAGTCCGACGAGCGGCTCATCCAGTAGTGCGACTCGCTGGAGTCGCTCCAGTCGCCGAGCAGCAGCAGGTGCGTCGTGGGGTTGGTCTCGCTCTTCTTGATGGCGTTGATGTGCTTCACGGCGAGCTGCTTGTAGTCGTAGGTGCCGGTGCTGCCCCACTGGCGATCGGCGAGCAGCAGCCCGTAGGCGACGTCGAGGTCGCCGTCGGTGGCCGAGTCCGAGCCGTCCACGCTCTTGCAGGCCGAGTTCTGCTCGGCGGCGAGCAGGTCGTGGTTGTTCACCGACGGGTGGGCCAGCATGTACTTGACGAGCCCGTCGAAGATCTTCTTGGCGTCCGTGTCGGCGCCCGCCATCAGCGCGGTGATCACCATGCCGTAGCCCTGCGCCTCGGCGACGTAGGGGTGGTCGGCGTCGGGGGAGTAGACCTGGTACCAGCCGTTGCCGCACGTGCTGCGGACGAAGTTCTTCTTCCACTGCTTGTAGACGTTGACGACCGCGCTGTCGGCGGTCTTCCGCGCCGCCGACGGCCGGAGCGTCCCGGCCGCGTACTTGAAGGTGTGCGACCCGAAGGGCCGGGCGGGTCCGCCCGCCGCTCTCACCTCGTCCGCCGAGACCGGACGGGCGCCGGAGGTCTGTCCCGAGCATCCGGCCAGACCCGCGACGGCCGTGCAGGCCGCCGCGCTCACGACCGTCCCGCGTGCGATTCGCCGAAGCACGCGCCACCTCACCTTCGTCGTGCCGAAGCCGGATCGCGGACCGTGCTCTCGACCCGCCCTCGGCGGTGTCCGAAACTGCCTTTTGAAAGTTAGGAAGGTTTCCTAACGCCACGCAGGCAATCATCGCGGTCACCGTCCGTCAAGGCCCAAATCCGGCCCGGAGGGGGCCGTCTCGGGCTCACCTCGGGATACGCCGGGAAATCGGCTTGCGCCACGGCGTCGCTTATTGATCTACAACGTAAAGGGGCTCGGCGTTGTCAGCCGGAGAGTCTGACGATGTCGGCGAGCACTCCGCCGTCTGCCGTGAGACGGTCGGCGGCGGGGCTGTCGTAGACGACCAGCAGCTCGCCGTCCGACAGCACCGCGATGCCCTCGGCGTGGTCGCATCCGTCGCCGTGGGGGAGTTCTCCCACCTGTTCCAGGTCGTCGGCGGTCACCAGACCGTGGGGTGCGGCGTGCCGGGCGCCGGGCCACCGGACGAGGCGGACCGGTCCGTCCAGGTCCATGCTCGGCCCGGTGAGGATGAGCAGGTCGTCGCCGTGCGGGCACAGGTCGCGGATGCCGAGGCCGCCCAGGTCGAGGAAGTGGGTGCGGTGGCGGGGGCCGTCGTCGTCGTCCAGCGGCCGGACGCGCAGACGCCCCGGATGGTGCGAGTGGGGTTCCGGAGCGATCTCGACCAGGACGGCCCAGCCGCGCAGCACCGGCCCGCGCAACCCGACGAGGACACGGTCGCCGATGACCGCGATGCCCTCGATGTCCAGGCCGTTGTCCTTGCTGGGGATGGCCAGGAACGGGGCGAGGTGCGGGTCGTCGGCGAGCAGGTCGGCCAGGGAGTCGCCCTGTCCGCCGAGCACGGCGGCGGTCCGGTCGCCGTCCTCCCGGACGACCCGGGGCAGGCCGTCGTCGCCGGTCGTCAGGGGGAGACGGGCGAGGATGTACCGGTTCTCCTCGCGGACGACGCTCGCCAGGCGCTTGCGGGCCTTGGCGGGGGAGTGGTCGGGCTTGGGCTTGCGGCGTTTGAGGCTGTGCGAGCCGATCGCCCAGAGCCACCCGTCGGCGCGGGCGAGGCCCTCGATGTCGGCCTCCGCGTCCGGGCCTGCGGGCAGGTCGACGAGGTCGGCGAGCCGTACCGAGAGTTCCGCGCCGTAGCCGGTGACCCGCCCGTCCGTGTCGGAGACGGCGGTGAGCCGCTCGATCGTGGCGGTCTCGTCGCCCGCCACCCACAGGCAGGGGCCGTCGCGGCGGACGGCCGACAGGTTGGTGTGGGTGGCGGCCTCGCGGCTCGCGTCCGAGAAGTGGAGGGGGATCCGGCGTTGCGAACGCATGCGCCGATGCTGTCACAGGCCGGACGCCGGGAACCCGTCCCGGGGCCGGTCTGAAGGTTCAGAAGGTGAAGCGGTAGTCCACCAGCAGTCTGCGGAGCGGCGGTACCGCGTGCATGAACTGGTAGAGGAGCCGGTAGGTCCGGACGGGAATGAGGTGGCCGAGATCGGTGATCGGCACCTGCCCGGCGAGGGTGAGGCGGGGGTCCATGCGCTCGACCTCGTGTCCGTCGCGCACCGGCCATTGGAAGAGCCTGCCCATCCGGACCATCGAGGGCGCGAGGCCGTCGAAGAGCAGCTCGCCGGTGTCGAAGTGCGCGGTCAGCCGCGGCAGCAGGCGCCGCATCTGGTCGGCGGTCAGGTAGGGGAACAGGCCCTCGGCGACGATGAGGACGGGCCGGTCGCCGGGCACCTTGTCCAGCCAGCCGGTGTCGGTGACCGACGCGCCGATCATCTGGTGGTTCCCCTTCTCGGGGTAGAGGCGGCGGCGCAGGTCGATGACGGCGGGGATGTCGAGGTCGTACCAGGGGTGGGCGCCCTCGGCGTCGAGGCGGAGCATGCGGCTGTCGAGGCCGCAGCCGAGTTGCAGGACGGTCGCGTCGGGGGTGCGGGTCAGGAAGTCGGTGCACCAGTCGTCCAGCACCTTGGCGCGCAGGGCGACGAGGAACTGGTTGCCGTTGGGGTGGAGGCGGCGGCGCAGTTTGGCGAAGTCGTAGTCGATGCGGGAGAGGGCCTCGGCCGCGTGGCGGTCGCCGAGGATGGGCCGCGGCAGGCGGCTCTCGTAGGCGCGCAGGTAGAGGGTGCCGAGCAGGGTCCAGGTCACCCCCTCGTCGGAGATGGCACTGAAATCGATCTTTCCGTCGTCCATCGCTCCCCCTGCCATTCCGGCGGCCTCGAGCGCGTTTCCCCCGATCTCGGCACCAGAATGATCGTGAATGACGTACGCGACGAAGTGTACTCTCACGCGGTGTGACGGAACGGGAACTCGGCGGTATTCGGGCGTGCCCATCCGGAATTCGGCAAGGGGATGGTCAAGTACCCCGGGTGGGACTTGAACCCACACATCGCGGATTTTAAGTCCGCTGCCTTTCTGCCAATTGGGCTACCGGGGTGAGGGTGGGCCGGTAGGGGGCGGCCCGGGTGTTCAGGCGGGGATGGCGAGGTCGAGGCGGTGGTCGGTGGCGAGGATGGCGCGTTGCAGGCGTTGCAGGGCGGGGCAGGGCTCGAGGCCGAGTTCCCTCCGGAGCGTCCGGCGCGCCGCCTGGTAGGCGGCGAGGGCGTCGCCGCGCCGTCCGCAGCGGTACAGCGCCAGCATGAGCTGCCGGTGGAGCGCCTCCCGGAGGGGGTGCTCGGTGGTGAGCTGGTAGAGGTCGCTGACCAGTTCGCGGTGGCGGCCGAGCGCGAGCCGTGACTCCATGAGCATCTCGGCGCACTCGAGGCGGGTCTCCTGGAGCCAGGTCTGGAAGCCCTCCAGGATCGGGCCCTTGCAGACGTCGTCCCACAGGGGTTCGTAGGACAGGTTCAGCGCCTGTTCGAAGTCGGCCGCCGCGCGTTCGTGCAGGCCGTGGCGGGCGTGCTCGCGGCCGCGGGCGACCAGGCGCTCGAAGATCCGCACGTCGAGGTCGTCTCCGCCGAGGCGGATCAGGTAGCCGGGGGGCCGGGTGACGACGGGGCTGTCGGGTCGTCCGGGGCGGTCGAGGAACTTGCGGACCTGGGACACGTAGACGTGCAGCCCGGCGATCGCCCGGCGCGGCGGTTCCTCGCCCCAGATCTCGGTCATCAGCTGGTCGATCGACACCACCTGGTCGGCGCGGACCAGCAACACGGTGAGCAGGGTCGAGACCTTTCGGGCCCGGATGACGTATTTCCCTTTCTCGTCGACGACGCGCAACGACCCCATGATCTCGTAGTGCACGGCTCATCCCTTTCCCTGGGCATAATCCGTCGATGGGAAGTGGCGGCGGTTTCCCGGTGCGGGAATTCCCGGTCACCGCCCGCCCAACGCTAGCAACGGCCCCTGATCCCCAGTACCCCAGTCCCGGACCGGGCACCCCAGGGGGACGGCCACCCCTAGGCGGTTTCCCGGCCGCGTGAAATTGGCTGCGGCCGGGCGTTTTCAGCGGTCCTTCAGGGGGTGCCCGCGGGGTGCCGTCCGAGGGCCGGTCCGACCAGATAAGTCAAGGTCGCGGGCGTGCGCTGTCGTCGCTCACCGGCGTCCGGGCGGACGGCCCGGACACCACCCCTAGGCGCGCGCTCCGCCCGGCGTCTTTGGTCCTGCTTTAGGGCCGTCGCGAAGGCTGGGGGCAGCCGGGCGGCCGCTCCGGACCAATGCGCTCGCCGACGCCGAGAGGGTCGTGTTCCTTGGATTCCGCACCGGATCTCCGGCCCCGGCCCGCGCGCCGCGCACTTTCTCCGGAGGGGCCCTGGCCGTCCCGAACCGCGCACTTGGCTGGGTGACCTCGAATGGCGACTGAACAAGAGCTGGTCGGCTATCTCAAGCGGGTCGCGGCCGACCTGCACGACACGCGGGAGCGGCTGCGGGAGGCCGAGGGGCGGCACACCGAGCCGGTGGCCGTGGTCGGCATGGCGTGCCGGTTCCCCGGCGGCGTCCGCTCCCCGGAGGACCTGTGGGAGCTGGTGGCCTCGGGCCGCGACGCGATCGGCGGCTTCCCCGCGAACCGCGGCTGGGACCTGGACGGCCTCTACGACCCGGACCCCGACCACCCCGGCACCTGCTACGTCCGGGACGGCGGCTTCCTGTACGACGCGGACCGGTTCGACGCGGCGTTCTTCGGGATCAGCCCCCGCGAGGCGCTCGACGCCAACCCCCAGCAGCGGCTGCTGCTGGAGACGGCGTGGGAGCTGCTGGAACGCGCCGGCGTGGATCCCGCCTCGCTGAAGGGCAGCGCGACCGGGGTGTACGTAGGGACGGCCACCACCGGCAACGGCGCGCGCGGCGACGGCGCCACCGAGGGGTACGCGGGCAACGCCCCGAGCGTCCTGTCCGGCCGGATCGCCTACACCCTCGGCCTGGAGGGACCGGCGGTGACGGTCGAGACGGCCTGCTCGTCGTCGCTGGTCGCCGCGCACCTGGCGACCCAGGCGCTCCGGCAGGGCGAGTGCGCGCTCGCGCTGGCCGGAGGCGTGACCGTGATGCCGACGCCCGAGGTCTTCACCGGCTTCTCGCGGCAGCGCGGCCTGGCGCCGGACGGCCGGTGCAAGTCGTTCTCGGCCGACGCCGACGGCACGGGCTGGGGTGAGGGTGTCGGGCTGCTTCTGCTGGAGCGGCTCTCGGACGCCGAGCGCAACGGCCACCGGGTCCTGGGCCTCATCCGGGGTTCGGCGGTGAACCAGGATGGCGCGAGCAACGGGCTGACCGCGCCGAACGGCCCGTCGCAGCAGCGGGTGATCCGGCAGGCGCTGGCGAACGCGCGGCTGTCCCCGTCCGAGGTGGACGCGGTGGAGGCGCACGGCACCGGTACCCCCCTGGGCGACCCGATCGAGGCCGACGCGCTGCTGGCGACCTACGGCCGCGACCGCGCGCCGGACCGTCCGCTGTGGCTCGGCTCGGTCAAGTCCAACATCGGGCACACCCAGGGCGCGGCGGGCGTCGCGGGCCTGATCAAGATGCTCATGGCCGTCCGGCGCGGCGGCCTCCCGCCCACCCTCCACGTCGCGGAGCCGACGCCGCACGTGGACTGGTCGTCGGGCGGGGTGCGGCTGCTGACCGAGGCGCGGGAGTGGCCGCGGGCCGGCCGTCCGCGCCGCGCGGGCGTCTCGTCGTTCGGCATCTCCGGCACCAACGCCCACGTGATCGTCGAGGAGGCCGCGCCGCCGCCCGCCGCCGCGCC
This sequence comes from Actinomadura oligospora ATCC 43269, assembly GCF_000518265.1. GTDB lineage: Bacteria > Actinomycetota > Actinomycetes > Streptosporangiales > Streptosporangiaceae > Spirillospora > Spirillospora oligospora. The sequence continues at coordinate 696,855 of NZ_JADG01000003.1, forward strand.
GACCGAATCGGTGGGCGTGGTCCCGTGGGTGGTGTCGGCGCGGACCCCGGAGGCGCTCGCCGCGCAGGTCCGGCGGCTGGAGGACCTCGTCACCGCGCGCGAGGTGTCGCCGGTGGACGTCGGCTGGTCGCTGCTGCGATCGCGTGCGCTGTTCGAGCACCGCGTGGTCGCGGTGGGGGAGACGCGGGACGAACTCCTCGCGGATCTGCGCCGCGACGTCCCGCCCGCCGAGACGGACGGTGACCTGGTGTGGCTGTTCAGCGGCCAGGGCAGTCAGCGTGTCGGGATGGCCGCGGGCCTGCATGAGCGTTTCCCGGTGTTCGCCCAGGCATTCGACGAGGTCTGTGGGTTGCTGAATCCGGGTTTGGATCGTGATCTGGCGTCGGTGGTGTTCGGCGGCGAGCGTGAGGTGTTGGATCACACGACGTTCGCGCAGGCGGGGCTGTTCGCCGTTCAGGTCGCGACGGCTCGGTTGCTGAGCTCGATGGGTGTTGTTCCGGACGTGGTGATCGGTCACTCGATCGGTGAGGTGGCCGCCGCGCACGTCGCCGGGGTGTTCGATCTGGAGGATGCGTGCCGTTTGGTCGCGGCGCGCGCGACGTTGATGGGACGGCTGCCTGCCGGCGGCGCGATGGTCGCGATCCAGGCTGAGGCAGGGGAGTTGGAGGCGACTCTGCCGGATGGCGCGAGTATCGCGACGATGAACACCCCCGACAGCACGGTCGTCTCCGGCCCCGCCGACCTGGTCGCCCGCGTCCAGGACGATTGGTCGGGACGAGGCCGCAAGACCAAGCGCCTCAGCGTCAGCCACGCCTTTCACTCGGCGCTGATGGATCCGATGCTGCCCGACTTCGCCGAGGCGATCAGTGGGATCTCGTTCGCCGAACCGTCGATCCCACTGATCAGCACGCTCTCGGGTGAACGCGCCGACGAGAACATCACGACCGTCGACTACTGGGTGCGGCAGGTTCGCGAGCCGGTCCGGTTCCATGCGGCGGTCGCCGCCGTCGGGGAGCGGGCGGGAACCTTCCTGGAGCTGGGGCCGGATCCGGTGCTGGCCACCGCCGCGCAGCGCTGCGCCGAGGACGCCGACGCCGTGGCCGTCCTGGACGGACGCCACCCCGACGCCCTCGCGTTCGGACGCGCCCTCGGACACCTGCACAGCAGCGGCATCGACGTCGACTGGGCCTCCTGGTTCCCCACCGACCCCGCTCCCCACATCGTCGACCTGCCCACCTACGCCTTCCAGGGGCGGCGGTTCTGGCCGTCGGGCCGGCAGGCGGACCTCGACGCGACAGGGCTCGGGCTGGGCTCGGCCGGACACCCCCTGCTGGGGGCGGTCGTCGAGCTGGCCGACGGGGGCGCGTTCCTGCTGACCGGCAGGCTCGGCGGCCCGGGCGGTTCGTGGCTGCACGACCACGTCGTGTCCGGGACGCGCGTGGTCGCGGGCGCGGTGCTCGTCGAATGGGCGCTGCGCGCCGCCGACGCCGTCGGCTGCGGGACGGTCGACGAGCTCACCCTGCGGGCTCCGCTTCTGCTGCCGGAGTCGGGCGGGGTGCGTGTCCAGGTCGTGGTCGGCGTCCCGGACGGGGACGGCCGCCGCGAGCTGACCGTCTACTCGCGTCCCGACGACGAGGCCCTCGGCGAAGCCTGGGAGTGCCATGCCTCGGGGACGCTCCTTCCGCAGTCCGCGCCGGACGACGCGACGATCGGCGCGTGGCCGCCGCCCGGTGCGGAGCCGCTCGACGCCGAGGACCTTTACGAGCGGGCCGCCGAGGCCGGATACGAGTACGGTCCCGCCTTCCAGGGCGTGCGCGCGGTGTGGCGGCACGACGGCGACCTGCTGGCGGAGGTGGAACTGCCCGAGGAGGCCGGGGACCAGGAAGGGTTCGGCATCCATCCGGTGCTTCTCGACGCCGCGCTGCATCCGGCGTTGCTGACCGAGCCCGCGGATGGCGACAAGGTCTGGGTCCCGTTCCTGTGGAACGGCGTGTCCCTGCATTCGGTCGGGGCCACGACGGTTCGGGTGAGGCTGTCACCGGGCGAGGACGGCGACGGCCGGATGCTGCGGCTCACGATCGCCGACCCCGCCGGTCAGACGGTGTTGCGGGTCGAGGGGCTGCGGATGCGGCCGGTCGACGGCGGCCGGTTCAGGGCCGCCGTGCGCGGTGTCGCGGACGGCCTGCTCGTCCTGGACTGGACGCCGATCACCCAGCCGGACGGGGAAGGCGAACCCGTCGTCGTTCTCGGTCCCGAGCCCGTCGGGCCGGGCCTGGTGGAAGCGGCGCTCGCGGCCGACCCTTCGCCGTCCTCGGTGATGCTGGCCGAGGTGAACGGCCCCGGCGACGACCCCGCCCCCGACCCCGATGCCGCTGCCGCCGGACGTGCCGTGTCGGGTCGCGTTCTCGACGTCGCCAAGGCATGGCTGGACGAGCCGCGCCTGTCGGACGTTCCGCTCGCCTTCGTCACCCGGGGCGAACTCTCCGAGGCCGGAGTCTGGGGCCTGGTCCGCAGCGCCCTGGCCGAACACCCGGGCCGCTTCCTGCACGTGGACATCGACGGCGAGGGCGATCCGGCCGACGCCGTCCGCCAGGCCCTGGACGCGGGCGAGGACCAGGTGCGGGTGCGCGAGGGCCGGATCCTTGTGCCCCGGCTCACCCGGGCCAGGCCCGGCCAAGACGAGGGCGAGGACGCCGCGACGCCGACCGGGGACGGGACCGTCGTGCTCACCGGCGGCACCGGCACGCTTGGCGGGCGGGTGGCCGAACACCTCGTCCGGGAGCACGGCGCGCGGCGGCTGCTCCTGCTGTCGCGGCGGGGCCCGCGGGCGCCGGGCGTGACGGAACTCGGCGAGCGGCTCGCCGAACTCGGCGCGCACGTCGAGGCGGCCGCCGTGGACGTGACCGACCGGGAGGCGCTGGGACGGGTCCTGGCGTCCGTCCCGGCCGAGCATCCCGTCACCGCCGTGATCCACGCCGCCGGGGTGCTCGACGACGCGCTCCTCACCTCCCACACCCCCGAACGCCTGGACCGGGTGTGGGGGCCGAAGGCCCAGGGCGCGTGGAACCTGCACGTGCTGACCCGCGACCTGCCGCTGAGGGCGTTCTGGATCTTCTCCTCGGCGGCCGGGGTCGCCGGGAACGCCGGGCAGGCGGGATACGCGGCGGCCAACGCGTTCTGCGACGCGCTGGCGGCCCACCGCCGCGCCGCCGGCCTGCCCGGCATGGCCGTCGCCTGGGGCCCGTGGGCGGACCCGGGCGGTATGGCGGGCGGGCTGTCGGCCGCCGACCTGGCCCGGCTCCGCGGCGTGCGTCCGCTGCCCGCCGACCGGGGGCTCGCCCTCCTCGACGCCGCCTGGCGGCTCGGGGAACCCGGCGTGGTGGCCGCCGACTTCGCGGTCTCCGGCGTCCCCGCGGGCGAGCTGCCTCCCGTCCTGCGCGGCCTGGCCGGACCGGCCCGGAGGCGCGCCGCGGCGGGCGGCGGCGCGCCCGCCCTGGCCGGGCGCCTCGCGGGACTTCCCGCCGAAGCCCGCGCCGAAGCGGTCGAGGACCTCGTCCGGCGGATCGTCGCGACCGTCCTCGGCCACGCGTCCCCGAGGGACGTGCGCGCGGACGCCAACTTCGAGGGACTCGGCTTCGACTCGCTGACCGTGATGGAACTGCGCAACCGGCTCGCCGCCGCGACCGGGCTGCGCCTGCCCGCCACGCTCGCCTTCGACCACCCGACCCCGCGCGCGCTCGCCCGGTACCTGGACACGCGCCTGGACGGACGGCAGGCCACGGCCCTCCCCGCGCCGGTGGCCGCCCGGACCGACGAGCCGATCGCGATCGTGTCCATGGCGTGCCGGTACCCCGGCGGCGTCCGGTCGCCGGAGGACCTGTGGGAGCTGGTCTCCTCGGGCCGGGACGCGATCGGGGAGTTCCCCGCCAACCGCGGCTGGGACCTGGAACGGCTGTTCGCGCCGGTGCCCGGCCAGCACGGGAGCAGCGCCACCCGCGAGGGCGGGTTCCTCTACGAGGCGGGCGGGTTCGACGCCGAGTTCTTCGGGATCAGCCCGCGCGAGGCGCTGGCGGCCGACCCGCAGCAACGCCTGCTGCTGGAGGTCGCGTGGGAGACGTTCGAGCGGGCGGGGATCGCCCCGACGTCACTGAGAGGCGCGCGGGCGGGCGTCTACACCGGCGTCATGTACCACGACTACGCGGACGGCGCGGCCGACGACGACGCGAAGCTGGAGGGCTACGTCATGCCCGGCGTCGGCAGCGCGGTCGCCGGGCGGGTGTCCTACACGCTCGGGCTGGAGGGCCCGGCGGTGACCGTGGACACGGCGTGCTCGTCGTCGCTGGTGGCGATGCACATGGCGTCCACGGCGCTCCGGCAGGGCGAGTGCGACCTCGCGCTGGCGGGCGGCGTCACCGTCATGGCGACCCCCGGGCTCTTCCCGGGCTTCTCGCGGCAGCGCGGCCTGGCGGCGGACGGACGGTGCAAGTCGTTCTCGGCCGACGCCGACGGAACCGGCTGGGGTGAGGGTGTCGGGCTGCTGCTCCTTGAGCGGCTCTCGGACGCGCGGCGCAACGGCCACCGGGTCCTCGGACTCGTCCGGGGCTCGGCGATCAACCAGGACGGCGCGAGCAACGGCTTCACCGCCCCGAACGGCCCCTCGCAGGAACGCGTGATCGGCGCGGCTCTGGCGTCCGCCGGGCTGTCGACCTCGGACGTGGACGCCGTGGAGGCCCACGGCACCGGGACCGTTCTCGGCGACCCGATCGAGGCGCAGGCCGTCCTCGCCACCTACGGCCAGGACCGTCCGGACGGCCGTCCGCTGTGGCTCGGGTCGATCAAGTCCAACATCGGGCACACCCAGGCCGCCGCGGGCGTGGCGGGCGTGATCAAGATGGTGATGGCGATGCGGCACGGCCTGCTGCCCGTGTCGCTGCACATCGACGAGCCGTCCCCGCACGTGGACTGGTCGTCCGGGGCGGTCCGGCTGCTGACCGAGGCCGTGCCCTGGGCGGATGCCGGAGGGCCGCGCCGCGCGGGCGTCTCGTCGTTCGGCGCGTCCGGCACGAACGCCCACGTGATCATCGAGGAGCCCGCCGAGGCCGGGCCGGACACCCCGGCGGCGTCGCCCGCGCCGGGCGTGGTGCCGTGGGTGGTGTCGGCGCGTGGCGGCGACGCGCTGGACGCGCAGATCCGGCAGGTCAAGGACCTCGTCACGGAGCGCGAGGTGTCGCCGGTGGACGCGGGCTGGTCACTGCTGCGATCCCGCTCGCTGTTCGAGCACCGCCGGGTCGCCCTGGGCGAGACGATCGAGGAACTCCTGACCGCCCTGGACGCCGAGCCGTCCACGGACGCCGCCAGTGGCGACCTGGTGTGGCTGTTCAGCGGCCAGGGCAGTCAGCGCGTCGGGATGGCGGCGGGCCTGTACGAGCGTTTCCCGGTGTTCGCCCAGGTCTTCGATGAGGTCTGTGGGTTGTTGGCCCCGGGTCTGGACAGTGATCTGGCGTCGGTGGTGTTCGGTGGCGAGCGTGAGGTGTTGGATCACACGACGTTCGCGCAGGCGGGGCTGTTCGCCGTTCAAATTGCGACGGGGCGGTTGCTGAACTCGATGGGTGTGGTTCCGGACGCGCTGATCGGTCACTCGATCGGTGAGGTGGCCGCCGCGCACGTCGCCGGGGTGCTGGATCTGCCCGACGCGTGCCGTTTGGTCGCGGCGCGTGCCACGTTGATGGGACGGCTGCCTGCTGGTGGCGCGATGGTCGCCGTCCAGGCCGCCGAGGACGAGCTTCACGGGACCCTGCCGGAGGGCGTGAGCGTCGCGACGATGAACACCCCCGACAGCACGGTCGTCTCCGGCCCTGCGGAACTCGTCGCCCGCGTCCAGACGGAGTGGGCCGAGCGCGGCCGCAAGACCAAGCGCCTCAGCGTCAGCCACGCTTTTCATTCGGCGCTCATGGATCCGATGTTGTCCGACTTCGCCGAGGCGATCAGCGGGATCTCGTTCGCCGAACCGTCGATCCCGCTCATCAGCACACTCACCGGCGAACCCGCCGACGAACAGATCATGACCGCCGACTACTGGGTGCGGCAGGTGCGCGAGCCCGTGCGGTTCCACGCCGCGATCACGCGGCTCTCCGAGCCGGTCGGGACCTTCCTGGAGCTGGGCCCGGATCCGGTCCTGGCCACCGCCGCACAACACGCCGTCGACGACGCCGACGCCCTGGCCGTCCTGGACGGACGCCACCCCGACGCCCTCGCGTTCGGACGCGCCCTCGCGCACCTGCACACCAGCGGCGTCGACGTCGACTGGGAACCCTGGTTCCCCACCGACCCCGCCCCCCACATCATCGACCTGCCCACCTACCCCTTCCAGCGGCGTGACTACTGGCTCGCCGCGGCGCGCGGCGGGGCCGGGGACGCCACCGGGCTCGGCCTGGACCCGGCCCGGCATCCGCTGCTCGGCGCGGCGGTGCGGCTGGCGGACTCCGACACCCGCGTCCTGACCGGGCGGCTGCCGGGCGCCGACAGCGGGGGCTGGCTCGGTGAGCATCGCATCCTGGGCACCGTCCTCCTGCCGGGAACCGTGCTGGTCGAGTGGGCGTTGCGCGCGGCCGACGAGGTGGGCTGCTCCGGCGTGGAGGAGCTGACCTTGCGAGCGCCGCTGGTGCTGCCCGCGACCGGCGGTCTCCTGATCCAGATCGTGGCGGGCCCGGCCGAGGACGACGGCCGCCGGGAACTGCGGATCTTCTCCTGTCCCGACACCGAATGGGTGTGCCACGCCGAGGGCCTGCTCACGGCGGAACCGCTTGGCACGGCCGAGGCGCTCGGCGGCCAGTGGCCTCCGGCCGGTGCGCGACCGCTGACCGTGGACGGCTTTTATGAGCACGTCGCGGCGCTCGGCTACGAGTACGGGCCCGCGTTCCAGGGCATGCGAGCGGCCTGGCAGGACGGCCGGGACCTGCTCGCCGAGATCGTCCTGCCCGAGCCCGCGGGCGAGGCGGGCGGGTTCGGGCTGCATCCGGCGCTGCTCGACGCGGCCCTGCACCCGGCGCTGCTGGCGGCCGGGACGGGCGGCGGAGGCACCCGCCTCCCGTTCGTCTGGAGCGGGGTGTCGCTCTGGGCGAAGGAGGCCACGAGCCTGCGGGTCAGGCTGACCCCGGCCGGGGACGACGGTGTGAAGGTGACCGTCGCCGACGCGGCGGGTTCGCCGGTGCTCGGCGTCGAGCAGCTCGTGATGCGTCCGGCCGACCCGGCGCAGTTCCGTTCCCGCAGCGCGGACGGCCTGTTCGAGGTCGCATGGACGCCGGTCCAGGACACGGTCCCCGTCTCCGAGGACGAGTTCGTCGTCACCGAGGCGCGGACGGCGGACGAGGCGCTGGAACGCGTCCAGCACTGGCTGGCCGAGACCGCGCCGGACGACGGGCGGCGGCTCGCGATCGTCACCCACGGCGCGACCGGCGACAGCCCCGACCCGGACGCGGCGGCGGTCTGGGGGCTGGTCCGCTGCGCGCAGCTGGAGAACCCGGAGCGGTTCGTCCTGGTCGATCTCGAGGACGGCGCCGACGTCGCACCGGCCCTCGCCGCCGACGAACCGCAGGTGACCGTCCGGGACGGGAAACCGCTGGTCCCGCGCCTGGCGCGGTGCGGCGCACCCGCGGAGCTGGGTCCTGCGCCCGGGGTGCGCGCGTGGCGGCTGACCGCCGAGGGCGCGTCGACCCTGGACGAGGTGTCGGTGGAGCCCTGCCCGGAGGTCCTGGAGCCCCTCAAGGAAGGTCAGGTTCGCGTCGAGGTGCACGCGGCCGGGGTGAACTTCCGCGACGTGCTGATCGCGTTGGGCATGGTGCCCGGGTTCGGCGGCATCGGCGGGGAAGGTGCAGGAGTGATCACCGAGGTCGGCCCGGACGTCACCGGGTTCGCGGTGGGTGACCGGGTGATGGGCCTGTTCCCGGGTGCGTTCGGCCCGGTGGCGATCGCCGACGCGCGCTCGCTGGCCCGCGTCCCCGACGGCTGGGACTCGCGCGACGCCGCGGGGATCGCGGTGGCGTTCCTGAGCGCCTGGTTCGGCCTGGTGGATCTCGCCGGTCTCCATGCGGGGCAGTCGGTGCTGATCCACGCGGCGACCGGCGGCGTCGGCCAGGCGGCCGTGCAGATCGCCCGGCACCTCGGCGCGGAGGTCTTCGCGACGGCGGGCCCTGCGAAGCAGGAGTTGCTCGCTGAACTGGGCATCGATGAGGAACACCGCGCGTCGTCCCGTGATCTGGAGTTCGAGGCGAAGTTCCGCGCGGTGACCGGTGGCCGGGGCGTGGACGTCGTCCTGAACAGCCTCGCGGGGGAGTTCACCGACGCCTCACTGCGGTTGCTCGCCCAAGGTGGCCGCTTCGTCGAACTCGGCAAGACCGACCTCCGCGAGGACCCCGGGGTCTGGTACCGGGCGTTCGACCTGGCCAGCGACGTTCCGCCCGACAGCATCGCCGCGATGCTGACCGAACTGCGCGAGCTGTTCCAGACGGGCCGGTTGAAGCCGCTGCCGACGCAGGCGTGGCCGTTGGGTCAGGCACGTGAGGCGTTCCGCTTCATGAGCCAGGCCAAGCACACCGGGAAACTCGTCCTGGACGTCCCGGCGGCGTTCGACCCGGATGGGACGGTCCTGATCACCGGCGGCACCGGAACCCTCGGCGCACTGGTCGCCGAGCACCTCGTCACCGCGTGGGGCGCGCGGCGGCTCGTCCTGACCAGCCGTCGCGGGCCCGACGCCCCCGGCGCGGCAGAACTGGCCGGACGCCTGGACGCGGACGTCACCGTCGTGGCGGCCGACGTCGCCGATCCGGCGGCGGTGCGCGACCTGGTCGCCGGGATCGACCCGGCGCATCCGCTCACCGGGGTGATCCACGCGGCGGGCATCGTCGACGACGGAATGCTCACGTCCCTGACCCCCGAGCGGATGGCGTCCGTCCGGGCCGTCAAGGCCGGGGGAGCGGCCCACCTGGACACCGCGACGTCCGGCCTTCGGCTGAGCTTCTTCACGGTGTTCTCCTCGGCCGCCGCGACCTCCGGCAGCCCCGGGCAGGCCAACTACGCCGCCGCCAACGCCTACTGCGACGCCCTGATGGCCCGCCGCCGCGCGGCCGGGCTCACCGGACAGTCCATCGGCTGGGGACTGTGGGAGTCGGCGAGCGGCATCACCGGCGAACTCACCGACGCCGACCTGCGACGCATGCGGAACAGCGGCATCCTCCCCCTCGGCGACGACCAGGGCCTGGCGCTCCTGGACCGCGCGTTCGAGCACGGCGAACCGCACCTGGTCGCGGCCAACATCGACGTCGCCGGACGGCCCGCCGACACCCTCCCGCCGCTGCTGCGCGCGCTCGGCGCCGACCGCGGCGGCACCGCGAACGGCCCCCGCCGCATCGACTGGGCCGGGCAACTCGCCGGACTGTCACCCGACGACCGGCTCGCCATGCTCCTCGGCCTCGTCCGGACGCACGCGGCCGCCGTCCTCGGGCACGGCGAAGCCGACGCCCTCCAGGACGACACCCAGCTCAAGGACCTCGGCTTCGACTCGCTGACCGCCGTGGAACTGCGCAACCGGCTGTCGTCGGCCACCGGGCTGCGCCTGCCCGCCGCCCTCGCCTTCACCTACCCGACCCCGGCCGCCGTCGCCGGGCACCTGCGCGACCGGCTCGTCCCGGCCGAGGCCGACCTCGTGGCCCCCGTCCTCGGCGACGTCGACCGGCTGGAGGCCGTCATCGACCGCCTCGACCCGGACGGCGACGCGCGCGGCCGCCTGGCCAGACGCCTGGAGGCGCTGCTGTGGCGGCTGGACGGCTCCGGCCGCGACCCGGCCTCGGGCGGCGGCGACACCGTCGACGACGACGCGCTCGACGCGGCGTCCGACGACGAGATGTTCCGCCTCATCGACCGCGAACTCGGAACCGTCACGGGAGGTGAGGACTGATGTCCGCCGCCGAGGAGAAGCTCCGGCAGTACCTCAAGCGCGTCACCGTGGACCTCAACCGGACGCGCCGCCGCCTGCGCGAGGTGGAGGAGCAGACCCGCGAGCCCCTCGCGGTCGTCGGCATGGCCTGCCGCCTCCCCGGGGGCGTGCGCTCGGCCGCCGACCTGTGGGACCTGGTGGCCTCCGAACGCGACGCCATCGGCCCGTTCCCGTCCGACCGGGGCTGGGACCTGGACGCCCTCTACCACCCCGACCCCGACCACCCCGGCACGTCCTACGTCCGGCACGGCGGCTTCCTCACCGACGCCGACGCGTTCGACGCCGCGTTCTTCGGGATCAGCCCGCGCGAGGCGCTGGCCATGGAACCCCAGCAGCGCGTCCTGCTGGAGACCACCTGGGAACTGCTGGAAGGCACCGGACTCGATCCGCGCTCCCTGCGCGGGGCCGGGGTCGGCGTGTTCGCCGGGATCTCCAGCCAGGACTACCACACCGGACTCGGCGCGCCCGGCGAGGTCGAGGGCTACATCGCCACCGGCAGTCTCGCCAGTGTCGTGTCGGGCCGGGTCGCCTACACCCTCGGCCTGGAGGGGCCCGCGGTGACGATCGACACCGCGTGCTCCTCGTCGCTGGTCGCCGTCCACCTGGCGAGTACCGCGCTACGCCGCGGCGAATGCGACCTCGCCGTGGCCGGAGGCGTCACCGTCCTCGCGACCCCGACCGCGTTCGTCGAGTTCTCCCGGCAGCGCGGACTCGCCCCGGACGGCCGCTGCAAGGCGTTCGCGGCCTCGGCGGACGGCACCGGCTTCTCCGAGGGCGTCGGTCTCGTCCTGCTGGAGCGCCTGTCGGACGCGCGGCGCAACGGTCACCGCGTGCTGGCGGTGATCCGGGGCTCGGCCGTCAACCAGGACGGCGCGAGCAACGGCCTCACCGCCCCCAACGACGCCGCCCAGGAACGGGTCATCCGGCGCGCCCTGGAGGACGCCCGGCTCACCCCGTCCGAGGTGGACGCCGTGGAGGCGCACGGCACCGGCACGACGCTCGGCGACCCCATCGAAGCGCAGGCCCTCGTCGCGACCTACGGCGCGGACCGTCCCGCCGGCCGTCCGCTGTGGCTCGGGTCGGTCAAGTCCAACATCGGGCACACCCAGGCCGCCGCCGGCGCCGCCGGGCTGATCAAGATGGTCATGGCGATGCGCCACGGCGTCCTGCCCGCGACCCTGCACATCGACGAGCCGTCCGCATACGTGGACTGGGACACCAGCGGCCTGCGCCCGCTGACCGAGGCCAGGCCCTGGCCGAGCGCGGAGAGCCCGCGCCGGGCGGGCGTCTCGTCCTTCGGCATCTCGGGCACCAACGCCCACCTCATTCTCGAACAAGCCCCCGACCAGCCGCCCGCAACCCCCTCCGAAGACGCGCCGGGCACCGTCCCGTGGGTGCTGTCGGCGCGGAGCGCGGCGGCGTTGCGCGCCCAGGCGGGTCGTCTGCGGGATGTGGTCGCGGACGGTTCCGGCCCGTCGCCGGTGGAGGTCGGCTGGTCACTGCTGAAGACCCGCACCCTGTTCGAACACCGCGCCGTCGTCACGGGCCAGGACCGAACCGCCGCCCTGACCGCCTTGGCCGAGGACGGGACCCACCCCGACCTGATCACCGGCGTCGCCGGATCCGTCGGCCCCGGCCCGGTGCTGGTGTTCCCGGGTCAGGGTTCGCAGTGGGCCGGGATGGGCGCTGAGCTGCTGGACGAGTCTCCGGTGTTCGCCGCGCGGATGGCCGAGTGTGAGCAGGCCCTCGCGCCGCACGTGGACTGGTCGCTGACGGACGTGATTCGTGGTGACGGTTCTGAACTGTCACGGGTGGACGTTGTGCAGCCCGTGCTCTGGGCTGTGATGGTGTCGCTGGCCGCTGTCTGGGCTGATCATGGTGTGAAGCCCGCCGCAGTGGTCGGGCACAGTCAGGGTGAGATCGCGGCGGCGTGTGTCGCTGGGGCTTTGTCGCTTGAGGACGCCGCGCGCGTGGTGGCGTTGCGGAGCAAGGCGCTGCGGAAGCTGGCCGGTGGCGGGGCGATGGCTTCGCTGGGCGTCGGCGCTGAGCAGGCCGAAGCGCTGCTGACCGGTGAGGTCACGGTCGCGGCGGTCAACAGCCCGTCCTCCACGGTCGTGTCCGGGCCGCCCGACCAGGTCGTGGCGGTCGTGGCGTCCGCACAGGCCCAAGGGCTCCGCGCGCGGACGATCGACGTGGACTACGCCTCCCACGGGCCACAGGTCGACCAGATCACCGGCGAACTGCGCCGGACGCTGGACGGCGTCACGCCGCTCGCCACACGCGTGAGGTTCTTCTCCACGGTCACCGGCGCGCCGCACGACACGGCCACCCTGGACACCGAGTACTGGATCACCAACCTCCGGCAACCCGTCCGGTTCACCGACACCATCAGCGCGCTCCTGGCGGACGGCCATCGCGTCTTCATCGAAGCCAGCCCGCACCCCGTCCTGACCACCGCACTTGAAGAGACCTTCGAGGACGCGACAGGCCCGGCCACCGCGATCCCGACGCTGCGGCGTGACCACGGGGACCAGGAGCAAATTCTCCGTGCGCTCGCCCACGCGCACACCACCGGCACCCGCGTCGACTGGACCCGCGACTATCCGGCGGATCCGCCGCCCGCTCTCGTCGACCTGCCCACCTACCCGTTCCAGCGTCAGCGGTACTGGCTGCCCGACGTCGCCCGGCCCGTCGCGGAAGCAGGACCGGCGGACGGGGAGGAGACCCGGTTCTGGACGACCCTGGAACGCGCGGACGGCGACGAGCTGGCCGAGGTGATCGGCGTCCACGACGCCCGCGAGAGGGCGTCGCTGGACACGGTCCTCCCGGCGCTGTCCCGGTGGCGGCGCGACCGGCGTCGGCGATCCGCGGTCGACTCCTGGCGGTATCGCGTCGAGTGGCGTCCCCTGGAGGACGGACCCGCCGACGCGGCGACCGGAACGTGGCTCATCGTCCGGCCCAAGGGCGTCGCCGACGACTGGTCGGACGCGTGCGTCGCCGCGCTGGACTCCGCAGGCGGCAGGCCCGTCGTGCTCGACGTCGAACCCGGCGTCGAGCGGGCCGAACTCGCCGCGCTCCTCCGCGAGTCCGCCGCTGTGACGGGCACGCCTCCGACGCATGTCCTGTCGCTGCTTCCCCTTGAGGGCGACGACGGCGGATCGCCGATAGGGGGCGTCGTGACGCTCCTGCAAGCGCTCCTCGACACCGAACTGGACGCCCGGCTCTGGACGCTGACGCGTGGCGCGGTGTCGGTCGGGGACGACGACGGCCCGGAGTGGCCCGTCCAGGCCGAGGTGTGGGGGCTGGGACGGGTGGCGGCCCTCGAACACCCGGCCGTCTGGGGAGGCATCGTGGACCTCCCGACCGCACCGGACGACCTCGCACCGGAACGCCTGCGCGAGGCCCTCACCCGCGCGGACGGGGAGGACGAGCTCGCCGTCCGCGCGGCCGGAACGTTCGGACGCCGCCTGGTCAAGGACCCGCTCGGAGCCGACCGGAAGGAACCGGGATGGCGCCCGCAGGGCGCGGCCCTGGTCACCGGCGGACCGGACGGCCCGTCCGTGTGGGTCGCGAAATGGCTGGCCGAGCTGGGCGCCGAACCGGTGTACCTGCTCGCGCCCGCCGCCGGGGCGGAGAACGGCACGCCGCCGCCGGGGGTGACCCTCGTCGAGGAGGTCCCCGGGGAGATCGGGACGCTCGTGCACGTCCCGGGACCCGGTGAACTCGCGCCGCTCGCCACGTCCGACCCGGCCGCCGTGAGCGAGGTGGTGCGGGCGAGCGTGGACGCCGTGCGCGCGGTCGAGGAGCGCTGCGCGCCGGACACCGTCGTCTACTTCTCCTCGGTCGCGGCGGCGTGGGGCGCCCGCGACCACGGCGCGTTCGCCGCCGCGCACGCCCACCTGGAAACCCTCGCGTGCGAGCGCCGGGCCGAGGGCGGGCACGCGGTGTTCGTGACGTGGGGCCTCTGGGACGTCCCGGACGGCGACGAGGACCAGGCCGGACAGGTGCGGCCCCACCTCGAACGCGCCCGCCGCCAGGGACTGGAGCCCCTGGACGTCCGGTCGGCGTTCGAGGCGCTGCGCCAGATCCTCGACCGGGACGAGCCGAGCACGGTCGTCGCCGACGTCGAGTGGCGGCGGTTCGCGTCGCTGTTCGTCGCCGAGCGCCGGACGCGCCTGCTCGACGAGGTGCCGGAGGCGGCGGAGATCGTCCGGGCCGCGCGGGAGGGCGAGGAGGACGCGGCGGAGGCGACCGACGCGCTCCGGCGCGAACTCGCCGCCCTGCCCGAGGCGGACCGGCACGGGGCGCTGGTCTCGCTCGTGCGCGCGCATGTGGCGACGGTGCTGCGGTACGCGGGCGCAGGCGAGGTGGATCCGCAGCGTCCGTTCAAGGAACTGGGGTTCGACTCGCTCGCGGCGGTCGAGCTGCGGAACCGCCTGCGGACCGCGACCGGGCTGCGGCTGCCCGCGACGCTGGTGTTCGACCGCCCGACGCCGGACGCGCTGGCCGGATGGCTGCTGGACCGGCTCCTGCCCGCGGGCGCGGGCGCGGCGCTCCCGGCCTTCGGCCGCCTGGACGACCTGGAGGCGGCGCTGTCGGTCCTGCCGCCGGAGGACGTCCGGCGCAGCGGCCTGGCCGACCGGTTGCAGACGCTCCTGTGGCGGTACGCCGACGACCGTTCCGCGCCGGACGGCAAGGACGGGCGGGACGGTGAGGACGGGCGGGACCTGGCGGCGGCGACGGCCGACGAGATGTTCGCGCTGATCGACCGCGAGCTGGGGGCCTGACCGGACGAGCCCGCCCGGCGGCTTGTCCCGTCCGCCGGGCGGGCCCACCCGCCGCGTTGATGCCCCTCGTGTCACGCGCCTCGTGTCATGTGCTCCGCGAGGCGGGCTCGGCGGGGCGCCCCTCACCGACGGTCATGTCGGTCATGCCCCAGAAGGCCTGGACGTGGTGGCCCAGGCCGTCCTCGCCGAACTCCACGATGCCGATGATGTGGAACTTCAGCACCGCCGGGGTCCGCAGGACGACCCGGGTCTCGGTGACCACGAACCGGCCGCACATCGAGGTGACCGACACCCGGGGCGACTCGTGGACCTGGTTGTCCACCGACATGACCAGGTGCCTGCGGAGGGCCTCCTTGCCGATCGTCGGGGGCCGTCCCACCGGGTCCTCGAAGACGACGTCGTCGGTGAACAGGGCGAGCGCGCCCTCGACGTCGCGCTCGTTCAGCCGCCGCGCGTACTCCAGCGCCATGGCCTTGCGGAACGCCTCGTCCGGCATGGGCACCTCCAGGATCAGTCGATGACGTCGACGTCGGACCGGCCCCAGAACGTCCGCGCCTCACGGATGAGGCCGGTCTCGTCCACCCGCAGCAGCAGCATGCAGGTGCGCCGGAGCCGCTTGCCGGACGGGTCGTCCGGCGGGACCAGCCAGCCGCGTTCGGCGAAGCGCGGGCCCAGCGGGGCGTAGTCGGTCACGGAGGTGACCGGGACGAAGGTGTGCGCGCCGTCCTGCGCCGCGACCGGCTCGCCCGGCTCGACCCGCAGCCCCGCCGCGAACGCCTCCTCGTAATGGGCGCGGAGGGCGCGCAGCCCGGCCCCCTCGTCCCCGCCGACCGGATCGGCGAACACCACGTCCTCGCCGTAGAGCTCCAGCAGCGCGTCCACGTCCCCGGCGTTCACCCGGCGGCAGTGTTCCAGCGCCAGTTCCTTGCGGTCGCGCTCACTGGTCAGCCCTGTGCCCAACGGTCTCTCCGTCGCTCGTGCCTCGTCCGAGGTCGCGGTCGATGAACTCGAGGATCTCGTCGGCGCCCGCGGCCTCGAGCCGCGCCGCCGCCTCCTCCGCCCGGGGGGCCGGGTCGCCGCCCGGGTGCTCCAGCCGCAGCAGCGTGTTCCGCAGGCGGACCGCCAGCGCCTCCTGCGCCGCGCCGTCCGCGGCGGCCACCGCCAGCAGCGACCGCTCCAGCCGGTCCAGCTCGCCGAGGACGGGGGACAGCCGGTCGGCCTCGGGAGGGTCGAGCTCGGCGAGCAGGTGGCGGGCCAGCGCCGCCGGGCCGGGATGGTCGAAGATGAGCGTGGCGGGCAGCCGCAGCCCGGTCGCGGCGGCGAGCCGGTTGCGCAACTCGATGGCCGTCAGCGAGTCGAAGCCGAGATCCTGGAAGCGCCGCGCGGACTCGACCGTGTCCGCGCCGTCGTGGCCGAGGACGGTCGCGACGTTGGCGCGGACCAGGTCCAGCACGGTCCGCTCTCGGTCCTCCTCCGGCAGCGCGGACAGCCGCCGCGCCAGGTCGGCCGGGGCCGCCGGGGCCGTCCCGCCCCCGCGTGGGGCCGCGCCGCGCAGCAGGTGCCGCAGGACGGCGGGGGCCTCGTGCGTCCGCGCGTGCCCGCGGATCCGGGCCAGGTCCAGCCGGACGGGCGCGAGCAGCGCGTGCCCTCCGGCGAGGGCGGCGTCGAACGCGGCGAGGGCCTCCTCGACGCCCAGGCCCGTGACGCCCGTGCGGGTGTGCCGGGCGCGGTCCACCTCCGACAGCCGTCCCCACATGCCCGTCTCCTGCCGCCACAGGCCCCAGGCCAGGGACGTGCCGGGCAGGCCGTGCGCGTGCCGGTGCTGGGCGAGCGCGTCGACGAGGGCGTTCGCGGCCGTGTAGGAGCCCTGCCCCGCGCCGCCGACCAGCCCCGCGACCGAGGAGAACAGCACGAACGCGGCCAGGTCCCGGTCGCGGGTCAGCTCGTGCAGGTGCAGCGCGCCGTCGGCCTTGACCCGCAGCGCGGCGTCGAGCCGGTCGGGCGTCATCGACGGGATCGTGGCGTCCGCGACGATCCCGGCGGCGTGCACGACGGCGGTCAGCGGGCGCTCGTCCGGGACGGACGCCAGCAGCCCGGCCAGCGCCGCGCGGTCGCCGACGTCGCAGGCGGCGACGGTGACCTCGTCGGCGCCGAGCCCGGCCAGGTCGGCCGCCAGGTCGGCCGCGCCCGGCGCGTCCAGGCCGCGGCTGCCGACCAGCAGCAACCGGCGGACGCCGTGCGCGGTGACCAGGTGCCGGGCGACCTGCGCGCCGAGCGCGCCGGTGCCGCCGGTGATCAGCACGGTCCCCTCGGGGGCGAGCGGGGAGGCGGGAGCGGAGTCCTCCGGGGAGTCGGGCGCGGCGTCGGTATCCGCGTCGGTGTTGGTGTCGGCGTTCTGGTCGTGGCGGACCAGGCGCGGCGTGAACGCCTCGCCTTCGCGCAACGCCAGCTGCGGTTCGCCCGAGGCGAGGGCCGCGCCGACGGCCGCGTACGAGTCGTCCGCGCCGTCCAGGTCGAGCAGGCCGAGTCGTCCGGGGAACTCGATCTGCGCGCTGCGCACCAGGCCCCACAGCGCCGCACCGGCCAGGTCGCCGACATCCTCGCCCGGGCGGGCCGAGACGGTCCCCCGGGTGGCGAGGACGAGACGCGCGCCGTCGAACCGGGCGTCGCCGAGCCAGTCCTGGAGCAGCGCCAGCGCCTCGCCGCCGACCCGCCGGAGCCGCTCGCCCGGATCGTCGCCGTCCTGCGGGCCGGGGACGGCGACGACGACCTCGTCGGGCACCGGCGCGCCGTCCTCGACGGCCGAGCGGAGGCCGTCCAGATCGGGATGCGCCGCCGCGCCGGGCAGGGCGGCGGCCAGCGGATCGCCGTCGGCGGCGAGCACCGCGTACCGGGCCGCTCCCGCGTCGCCGGTCCCGGCGAGCGGCATCCAGTCGAGCCGGAACAGCGTGTCGTCGCCGGACGCCCGCGCGATCCGCTCGGCCGGGACGGGCCGCACGGTCAGCGACTCCAGGGTGAGCACCGGCGCGCCGGTCGGGTCGGCGGCGGTGAGGGCGAGCCGGTCGGCCGCCGCGCGGGTGATCCGCACCCGCAGGCCCGTCGCCGCGGTCGCGTGCAGCCGCAGCCCCGTCCAGGAGAACGGCATCAGGATGTCGTCCGTCGCGTCCGCGCCCGAGTCCAGCAGCAGCGCGTGGAGCGTGGCGTCCAGCAGGACCGGGTGCACCCCGAACCCGGCGGCCCCGGCGCGTTCCCCCTCAGGCAGCACGACCTCGGCGTACACGTCGTCGCCGAGCCGCCACGCGGCGACCAGCCCCCGTGAGGACGGCCCGTACTCGTGGCCGCGGTCGGCGAGCTCCTCGTACGGGTCCCCGGCGGTGATCGGTTCGGCGCCGAGCGGCGGCCAGGCCCCGTCGAGCCCGGCGGGCACACCGGGCGCGTCGGGCGCTTCGGGCGGCGGCTCGGGTGCGAGCAGGCCGGTCGCGTGCCGCGCCCAGTCGCCGTCGTCGTCGCCGCCCGAGGACGGCCGGGAGTGGACGGCGACGGGCCGCGATCCCGTCTCGTCCGGCGGCCCGACCACGACCTGCAGGTCCACGGACGCGTCGTCCGGCAGGACCAGCGGGCTTTCCAGGGTGAGTTCGGCGAGATGGTCGCAGCCCGCCCGCGCGGCCGCGTGCAGGGCCAGCTCGACCAGGGCCGATCCCGGCAGCAGCACGCTGCCCAGGACCCGGTGCTCCGCCAGCCACGCGTGCCCCTTCTGCGAGACCCGCCCGGTGAACAGGAGGGTGTCGGCACCGGCCGGTTCCACGGCCGCGCCCAGCAGGGGATGCCCGGCCGCGACGAGCCCGAGGCCCGCCGGGTCGCCCGTCGCGTTGGGCGGCGCGTCCAGCCAGAAGCGCCGCCGCTGGAAGGCGTAGGTGGGCAGCGGGACCGTCCGGGGCGGCGGATCGGAGGGGAAGCGGGGCGTCCAGTCCACCTCGACCCCGGCGGCGAACGCCTGCCCGAGCGCGCGCAGGAGCTGTCCCGCTCCGCCCTGGTCGCGGCGGAGCGTGGCCAGGACGGACGCCTCGGCCCGGGACGCGTCCACGCACTCCTCGATCCCGGGTGTCAGCACCGGATGGGGGCTGGCCTCGATGAAGACCCGATGGCCGTCCTCGAGCAGGGCGGTGACGGTGTCGGCGAACCGGACGGGTTGCCGGAGGTTGGTGATCCAGTACTCGGTGTCCAGGGTGATGGTGTCGTGCGGCGCGGCGGTGACCGTCGAGTAGAAGGTCACCGGGGCGCTGAGCGGCGTGACGCCGTCGAGCGTGGTGGCGAGTTCGCCGGTGATCTGGTCGATCTGCGGCCCGTGGGAGGCGTAGTCCACGTCGATCGTCCGCGCGCGGAGCCCTTGTTCCTGCGCGGTGGCCACGACTGCGGCGACCTGGTCGGGCGGGCCGGAGACGACCGTGGAGGACGGGCTGTTGACCGCCGCGACGGTGACGTCCGGCGCGTCGGCGAACAGCTCGGCCGCGCGTTCGTGGCCGACGCCGAGGGAGGCCATCGCGCCGCCGCCCGCAAGTCGCCGGAGCGCCTTGCTGCGCAGTGCCACGACACGGGCGGCGTCTTCGAGTGACAAGGCTCCTGCGACGCACGCGGCGGCGATCTCGCCCTGGCTGTGCCCGATCACTGCGGCGGGCTTGACGCCATGGTCGGCCCAGACGGCGGCCAGGGACACCATCACGGCCCACAACACCGGCTGGACGACGTCCACCCGTGACAGCTCGGAGCCGTCACCACGAATGACGTCGGTCAACGACCAGTCCACGTGCGGGGCGAGGGCCTGCTCGCATTCGGCCATGCGCGTGGCGAACACCGGCGACTCGTCCAGCAGCTCGGCGCCCATCCCGGCCCACTGCGAGCCCTGGCCGGGGAAGACCAGGACGGGGCCCGCGCCGGTCGTGTCGGCGACGCCCGTCACGACGTCGGCGTCCGGCTCGCCGTCCGCCAGCGCTCGCAGGGAGGCGAGCAGCCGCTCCCGGTCCTCGCCGACGACCACGGCGCGGTGGCCGAACGGCGACCGGGTCTCGACCAGCGACCAGCCGACATCGACCGGGGACAGGCCCGGGTCGGCCGCGACATGGTCCGCGAGCCGTCCGGCCTGGGCCTTCAGGGCCTCGGCGTTGTGACCGGAGACCACCCACGGCACGAGGTGGTCCTCGGACGCAGGCCGCGCGACCTCGGAGTCCTCGGGAGGCTCCTCGAGGATGAGGTGGGCGTTGGTGCCGGAGATCCCGAACGCGGACACGGCCGCGCGGCGCGGCCGGTCGGCGTCCGGCCACGGCGTGTGCTCGGTCAGGAGCCGGACGGCGCCGGAGTCCCAGTCGACGTGCCGGGTCGGCTCGTCCACGTGCAGGGAGGCGGGCAGCAGCCCGTCGCGCAGGGCCATCACCATCTTGATGACCCCGGCGACGCCCGCCGCCGCCTGCGTGTGCCCGAGGTTCGACTTGACCGAGCCCAGCCACAGCGGACGGTCCGCCGGACGTCCCGCGCCGTAGGTGGCGAGCAGCGCCCCGGCCTCGATCGGGTCGCCGAGCGTCGTGCCCGTGCCGTGCGCCTCCACCACGTCCAGGTCGTCCGGCGACAGGCCCGCACCGGCGAGCGCCTGCCGGATGACCCTTTCCTGCGACGGCCCGTTCGGCGCGGTCAGGCCGTTGCTGGTGCCGTCCTGGTTGATCGCCGAGCCGCGCACCACCGCCAGGATCCGGTGGCCGTTGCGCCGCGCGTCGGAGAGCCGTTCGAGCATGACGAGCCCGACGCCCTCGCTCCAGCTCGTCCCGTCGGCGGCGTCGGCGAACGGCTTGCAGCGGCCGTCGGGGGCGACGCCGCGCTGCCGGGAGAACTCCACGAACGAGGCGGGCGTGGTCATCACCGTCGCGCCCCCGGCCAGCGCCAGCGAGCACTCGCCCTGCCGCAGCGCCCGCGCGGCCAGGTGCATCGACACCAGCGACGACGAGCAGCCGGTGTCGACCGTCACGGCCGGACCCACCAGGCCGAGGAGGTAGGAGATGCGGCCGGACGCCACGCAGCCGAGGTTGCCGGTGCCGATGTAGCCCTCGACGTCTCGGCTGCGCCTCCCGATGTGCGTCAGGTAGTCGAAGAGGGTCAGCCCGGTGAACACGCCGGTGTCGCTGCCGTCGAGGGCCGCGCGGTTGAGCCCGGCGTCCTCGATGGCGTCCCACGCGGTCTCCAGCAGGAGGCGCTGCTGCGGGTCCATCGCGACGGCCTCGCGCGGGCTGATGCCGAAGAACGCCGCGTCGAACCGGTCAGCGTCGTAGACGAACCCGCCCTCCCGGACGTAGCTGGTGCCCGGATGGTCGGGGTCGGGATGGAACAGGTTCTCCAGGTCCCAGCCCCGGTCGGCCGGGAACGCGCCGATCGCGTCGCGGCGCTGGACGACCAGGTCCCAGAGGTCCTCGGCCGACCGCACCCCGCCCGGGTAGCGGCACGCCATGCCGATGATCGCGATCGGCTCGTCGTCGGTCCCGGCCGGGCCCGAGGCGCGCGCCACGGCGGCGGGACGCCGCGTCTCGGGCCGTCCGCCGAACAGCTCGGCGCCGACGTGCGCGGCGAGGTCCTGCGGCGTCGGATGGTCGAAGATCATCGTGACCGGGAGTTCGAGTCCGGTCGCCTGGCTGAGCTGGTTGCGCAGCTGGACGGCCGTGAGCGAGTCGAACCCGAGCTCCTGGAACGGCTTGTCCGCCGGGATCGCGTCCGCGCCGGAGTGCCCGAGCGTCGCGGCCGCCTCCGTCCGGACGTGGTTGAGGAGCAGTTGCCGCCTCCGCGCGGGCGGCGCGTCCTGGAGCTGCTGCGCGAGCGGCGTGGCGGCGGCACCGGGCGCGGACGTGCTCGCGGTGGCGGGCCGCTGGTTCTCCGGGAGGTCGGCGATCAGCGGCGCGGGACGGACCGAGGTGAACGTCGGCGTGAACCGCGCCCAGTCGATGTTGGCGACGGTGAGCGTGGTCGTCCCGGTGCTGATCGCGTGGTGCAGGGCCCGGGTCGCCGGGTCGGGAGGGATCGGGTCGAGGCCGAACCGGGAGAAGAACGCGAGCGTGGTCTGGTCGGCCGCGATCCCGGCCTGGCTCCAGGGCCCCCACGCGAGCGACGTGGCGGGCCGTCCGAGCGCGTGCCGGTGCTGGGCCAGGGCGTCCAGGTAGTGGTTGGCGGCCGCGTACGCGCCCTGCTGCCCGCTGCCCCAGGACCCCGCGCCCGAGGAGAACATCAGGAAGGTCGTGACCGGGTGCCGCCCGGCCAGCTCGTGCAGGTGCGCGGCGGCGTGCGACTTGGGCCCGAGGACGTGGTCGAGGTCGTCGAGCGTGAGGTCGGCGATGGGGATGTAGTTCGGCACGCCCGCCACATGGAAGACCGTCGTCAGGGGGTGGTCGGCCGGGACGTCCCGCAACGCCTCCTCGAGCCGGTCGCGGTCGGCGACGTCGCAGGCGGTGATCTCGACGGCGGCGCCGAGCGCGGTGAGCTCCGCGGCCAGCTCGGACGCGCCGGGCGCGTCCGGCCCGCGGCGGCTGAGGAGGTGCAGGCGGGGCGCCCCGTTCGCGGCGAGCCAGCGCGCCAGGTGCGCGCCGATGCCGCCCGTGCCGCCGGTGACCAGCGTCGTCCCGGTCGGCTTCCAGTCGGAGGCGAGGGCCGGAGTGGGCGCCGCGTGCCGCATCCGGCGCGCCAGCACGCCGGTGGGACGGATCGCCACCTGGTCCTCCGGCTGCCCCGGGCTCAGCACCGACGCCACCCGCGCGGCGGTGCGCCGGTCGGGGGAGGCGGGCAGGTCGATGAGGCCGCCCCAGAGCCGGGGATGTTCGAGGGCGGCGACCCGTCCGAGGCCCCAGACCTGCGCTTGTGCGGGACGGCCCAGCGGGTCCGCGCCGGTCGTGGCCACCGCGTCCTGGGTCACGCACCACAGCGGCGCGGCGACGTCGGCTCCGGCCATCGCCTGGATCAGCGTGACCGTGGCCGCCAGCCCGGACGGCACCGCCGCGGAACGCTCGTGCGGCGACTCGTCCAGGGCGAGCAGGCTGAGCACGCCCGCCGGTTCGGTGTCGGCGGCGAGCTCTGCCAGCCGGGCGGTCAGCGCCTCGCGGTCGAGGTCGGCCGGTGCGAGGACGTGCGTGACGGCGGTGGCGCCGTGGGCCTCGACCGCCCGCACCGCCACGCGCACGGCGGGATGCTCCGCGAACCCGTCCGGGACGATCAGCAGCCAGGCGCCGCCGAGCGTGGGCGCGCCGGGGTCGGGGACGTGCTTCCAGCCGATCTCGTAGCGCCACGAGTCGATCGTCCGCCGCTCGCGGTGCCCGCGCCGCCACTCCGACAACGCGGGCAGCGCGGGGCCGAGCGCCGCGACGCCCGCCGCGTCGTCCAGCCGCAGCGTCCGCGCGAGGGCGTCGACGTCGTTGTCCTCGATCGCCTGCCACACCTTCGCCTCGACCGGGTCGCTCCCGCCCGCGACGGGCCGGTCGGCCGCAGGAGGCTCCAGCCAGTACCTCTGGCGCTGGAACGGGTAGGTGGGCAGGTCCACGACCCGCGGCGCGGGGCCTGCGGCGAACCAGCGCGTCCACGCGACCGGGGCCCCGGCGGTGAACGCGTGCCCGAGGGCCTGCGCGACCCGCGCCAGGCCGCCGTGGTCACGCCGCAGCGTCGGAACGGCGACGACCTGGCCGGACGCCTGCTCGGCGCACTCCTCGACCGCGGGCGTCAGCACCGGGTGCGGGCTCGCCTCGATGAAGATCCGGTAGCCCTCGGTGATCAGCCCGTCGATCGCGTCGGCGAACCGGACGGGCTGACGCAGGTTGTCGATCCAGTACGCGGTGTCGAGGGACGCGGTGTCGACGCGGGTCCCGGTGAGCGTGGAGTGGAACGCGACCTCGGCGCTCTCGGGCGCGATGCCCGCGAGCACCTCGGCCAGCTCGCCGGTGATCTCGTCGACCTGCGGGCCGTGCGAGGCGTAGTCCACGTCGATCATCCGGGCGCGCAGCCCCTGGTCCCGCGCGGCCGACACCGCCGCCGCGACCTGGTCCGGCGGGCCGGAGACGACCGTGGAGGACGGCCCGTTCGCCGCCGCGACCGTGACGTCGGGCGTGGCCCACAGCAGTCCTGCGGCCTCCTCCTCGCCGACGCCGAGGGAGGCCATCGCGCCACTGCCCGCCAGCCGCCGCAGCGCCTTGCTCCGCAACGCCACGACGCGGGCTGCGTCTTCGAGTGACAGCGCTCCGGCGACGCACGCGGCGGCGATCTCACCCTGGCTGTGCCCGACGACGGCGGCGGGCTTCACCCCGTAATCCGCCCAGACGGCGGCGAGGGACACCATCACGGCCCACAGCACCGGCTGGACGACGTCCACACGCGACAGTTCAGAACCATCACCACGAAGGACGTCGGTCAGTGACCAGTCCACGTGCGGGGCCAATGCCTGCTCGCACTCGGCCATGCGCGCGGCGAACACCGGCGACTCGTCCAGCAGCTCAGCACCCATCCCGGCCCACTGCGATCCCTGGCCCGGGAACACCAGCACCGGGCCGGGGCCGCGCAGGCCGACCTGGCCTTTCACCACGTCCGGATGCGCCTCGCCGCGCGCCAGCGCCGCCAGGCCCTCGCCCGGCTCGGCGCCGACGATGACCGCGCGGTGGTCGAAGGCCGACCGGGTCCGGACCAGCGACCAGCCGACCTCCTCCCGCGACAGGCCGGGGTGGTCGGCGAGGTGGTCGGCCAGGCGGCGGGCCTGCGCGCGCAACGCCAGGGCGGTGTGCCCGGAGACGACCAGCGGGACGAGCCCGCCGGACCCCTCGGGCGCGGACGGCCGGTCCGGTTCGGCGGCCTCCGGGGCCTGCTCGAGGATGAGGTGCGCGTTGGTGCCGGAGATCCCGAACGCCGACACGCCCGCCCGGCGCGGACGGCCGGTCTCCGGCCACGGGACGGACCGGGTCAGCAGCCGGACGGCCCCGGAGTCCCAGTCGACGTGCCGGGTCGGCTCGTCCACGTGCAGGGTCGCCGGAAGCACGCCGTTGCGCACGGACATGACCATCTTGATGACCCCGGCGACGCCCGCCGCCGCCTGCGTGTGCCCGATGTTGGACTTCACCGACCCGAGCCAGACCGGCTGGTCGCCGGGACGGTTCCGCCCGTAGGCGGCCAGGAGCGCCTGCGCCTCGATCGGGTCGCCGAGCGTCGTGCCCGTGCCGTGCGCCTCCACCGCGTCCAGCTCACCGGGGGACAGGCCCGCGTTGGCGAGCGCCTGCCGGATGACGCGCTCCTGCGAGGGCCCGTTCGGCGCGGTCAGGCCGTTGCTCGCGCCGTCCTGGTTGACCGCCGAGCCCCGGATCACCGCCAGGATCCGGCGGCCGTTGCGCTGGGCGTCCGACAGCCGCTCCAGCATGACCAGCCCGGCGCCCTCCGCCCAGCCCGCGCCGTCCGCCGCGTCCGCGAACGCCTTGCAGCGGCCGTCGGGGGCCGCGCCGCGCTGCCGGGAGAACTCGGTGAACGCGCCCGGCGTGGCCATCACCGTCGCGCCCCCTGCCAGCGCGAGCGAGCAGTCGCCGTCCCGCAGCGCCTGGCAGGCCATGTGGATCGCCACCAGCGACGACGAACACGCGGTGTCCACCGTCGTCGCCGGGCCCTCCAGGCCGAACGCGTACGCGATCCGCCCCGACGCGACGCTCCCCAGGTTGCCGGTGCCGATGTACCCCTCGACCTCACTGGAGGTCTCCGGGACGAGCATCAGGTAGTCGTGCGCGCTGACGCCGGTGAACACGCCGGTGTCGCTGCCCGCCAGCGCCTCCCGGGTCAGCCCGGCGGTCTCCGCCGCCTCCCACGCGGTCTCCAGCAGCAGCCGCTGCTGCGGGTCCATCGCGACCGCCTCGCGCGGGCTGATCCCGAAGAACTCCGCGTCGAAGTCCCCGGCGTCGTACAGGAACCCGCCCTCGCGGACGTAGCTGGTGCCGGGGTTCTCCGGATCCGGGTCGTAGAGGGCTTCCAGGTCCCAGCCCCGGTCGTCGGGGAACGCCGAGACGGCGTCCCCGCCTCCGGCCACCAGCCGCCACAGGTCGTCCGCGGAGCGCACCCCGCCGGGGAACCGGCACGCCGTCCCGATGATCGCGATCGGCTCGGGCCGGGCCGACTCCAGCCGGTCCAGACGCTCGCGCGCCGTCCGCAGCTCCGCGGTGACCCACTTGAGGTTGTCGAGAAGCTTCTGCTCGGTCGACATGCGGTCGGCTCCTTCAACACGTTTCGAGGAGAGGGGAGGTCAGGACTTGCCGAACTCTTCGGAGATGAGCGCGAGCATCTCGTCCGCCGTCGCCGACTCCAGGTCGTCGCGGGACGAGGCCGGGCCGCCGGTCCAGGACGCCACCAGCGACCGCATCCGCACCGCGATCCGCCGCCGAGCGGCGGGGTCCACCTGGCCCGACGCGGCGGCCGACTCCCACCGGTCCAGGTCGGCGAGGATGGACCCCTCGGTCGGCGCGTCCCGGTCGACCAGCAGCCCGTACAGGTGGCCCGCCAGCTCCCGGGGCGTGGGCCGGTCGAACACCAGGGTCGTGGCGAGCCGGAGCCCGGTGCTGGCGTTGAGCTGGTTGCGCAGCTGGACGGCGGTGAGCGAGTCGAACCCGAGCTCCTGGAACGGCTTGTCCGGCGGGACGTCGTCGCGGGACGGCAACCCGAGCGTCGCGGCCGTCTGCGCCTGGACGTGCCGCAGCAGCAGCGGCTCACGCTGGGCGGCCGGGGTCTCGGCGAGCTCCTCGGCCAGCGGCGTCGCCGCGGACCCCGCCGGGGCGGCGGGCCGCGCGTTCTCCGGAAGGTCGGCGAGCAGGGGAGCGGGCCGTCCGATGGTGAAGGTGGGGAGGAACCGGTCCCAGTCGATGTCGGCGACCGCCAGCGCGGTGACGCCCGCGCCGAGCGCGTCCTCGATGGCCTTGGCCGCCCGGTCCGGGGCGAGGGGCCGGACGCCGAACCGCGCGAGGAACGCCGTGGACGCCTCGTCGGCGACCATGCCGACGTCGCCCCACAACCCCCAGGCCAGGGACGTCCCCGCCGCCCCGCGCGCCCGGCGGTGGTGGGCGAGCGCGTCCAGGTAGTGGTTGGCGGCCGCGTACGCCCCCTGCTGCCCGCTGCCCCAGGTGGCGGCCCCGGAGGAGAACATCAGGAACGTCGAGACGGGATGGTCCCGGACGAGGTCGGCCAGGTGGGCGGCGGCGTGTGACTTCGGCCCGAGGACCTCGGCGACGGCCTCGGTGGTCAGCTCGGCGATCGGGACGTGGCTCAGGATCCCGGCCGCGTGCAGGACGGTCGTCAGTGGCCGGTCCTCCGGGACCTTCCGCAGCGCCTCCTCGAGCTGGACGCGGTCGGCGGCGTCGCAGGCGACGACCGTGACCGTCGTGCCGAGTGCGGTGAGCTCAGCGGCGAGCTCGGACGCGCCGGGCGCGTCCGGACCGCGCCTGCTGGCGAGGATGAGGTGAGGCGCGCCGTTCGCGGCGAGCCGCCGCGCCAGGTACGCGCCGATGCCGCCCGTGCCGCCGGTGATCAGGGTCGTCCCGGTCGGCCTCCAGCCGTCCGGGGCGTCTTCGGCGGGCGGCGCGTGCTCCAGGCGCCGCGCCCAGACCCCCGAGGCGCGGAGGGCGACCTGGTCCTCGGTCTGCCCCGGCGCGAGGACGGACGCCAGCCGGTCCGCCGCGCGCCGGTCGAGCTCGGCGGGCAGGTCGACGAGCCCGCCCCACAGGTCGGGATGTTCGAGCGCGGCGACCCGTCCCAGGCCCCAGACCTGCGCCTGCGTGGGACGGCCGAGCGGCTCGGACGCCGTCGTGGCCACCGCGTCCCGCGTCAGGCACCACAGCGGGACGTCGGGCCCGCCGTCCGCCATCGCCTGGACGAGGCGGATCGTCGCCGACAGCCCCGACGGCACCGCCTCGAAGCGTTCGAGCGGCGACTCGTCGAGACCCAGGAGGCTGATCACGCCCCTCGGCTCCGCCTCGGCGAGATGCGCGGCGAGCCGCTCCTTGGTGACCTGCGAGGCGTCCACGACCTGGACGACGGCCGTCGCGCCGTGCCCGTCGAGCGCCCGGAGCGCGACCTCGGCCTCCGGGCCGTCCCGATGGGTCTCCGGGACCAGCACCAGCCAGGTCCCCTCCAGACCGGTGGCCGCGGGGACCCGGACGTTCTTCCAGCCGATCCGGTAGCGGCAGGCGTTCAGGGCCTGCCGCTCGCGATGCGCGCGCCGCCACTGCGACAGCGCGGGCAGGACGGAGCGCAGGTCCGCGCCGTCGAGGCGGAGCGTCTCGGCCAGCGCGGCGGTGTCCTGGTCCTCGATCGCCTGCCACAACGCCGCCTCGTCCGCGTCATGACCCCCGCCCGGCGGGACGGTCGCGGCGTGCTCCACCCAGTACCGCTGACGCTGGAACGGATAGGTCGGCAGTTCGACGACGCGCGGCGCGGGATCGGTGGGATACCAGCGCGCCCAGTCGACGGACGCCCCGACGCCGAAGGCCCGCGCGAGCGCGAGCGCCAGCTGCGTCAGGTCCCCGTGGTCACGCCGGAGCGTCGGAACGGCCGCGGCCCCGCCACCGTCCTCGAAGGTCTCCTCCAGCGCGGTGGTCAGGACGGGGTGCGGGCTGGCCTCGATGAAGACGCGATGCCCGTCGTCGAGCAGCGCGCCGACGGCCTCGGTGAACCGGACGGGTTGCCGGAGGTTGGTGATCCAGTACTCGGTGTCCAGGGCCGTGGAGTCGAGCCGTTCGCCGGTGACCGTCGAGTAGAACGGCCCCCCGGCGCTCGCGGTCACCCCGGCGAGAACGTCGCGCAGTTCGCCGGTGATCTGGTCGACCTGTGGCCCGTGGGAGGCGTAGTCGACATCGATCATCCGTGCGCGGAGACCTTGTTCCTGCGCGGACGCCACGACTGCGGCGACCTGGTCGGGCGGCCCGGACACGACCGTGGAGGACGGGCTGTTGACCGCCGCGACCGTGACCTCACCGGTCAGCAGCGCTTCGGCCTGCTCGGCGCCGACGCCCAGCGAAGCCATCGCCCCGCCACCGGCCAGCTTCCGCAGCGCCTTGCTGCGGAGCGCCACGACGCGGGCCGCGTCGTCGAGTGACAAGGCTCCAGCGACGCACGCGGCGGCGATCTCACCCTGAGAGTGCCCGACCACTGCGGCGGGCTTGACGCCGTGATCAGCCCAGACGGCGGCCAGGGACACCATCACGGCCCACAGCACCGGCTGGACGACGTCCACCCGTGACAGCTCAGAACCGTCACCACGAATCACGTCCCTCAGCGACCAGTCCACGTGTGGAGCGAGGGCCTGCTCACACTCGGCCATCCGCGCGGCGAAAACCGGCGACTCGTCCAGAAGAGCCGCGCCCATCCCAGGCCACTGCGAACCCTGACCCGGGAACACCAGCACCGGGCCGGGACCGGCGGATCCGGTGACGCCGATGGCCAGGGACGGATGCGGCATGCCTTCGGCCAAGGCGGTCAGCGCTGCGGCGCGGTCCTCGCCGACGACAACAGCCCGGTGTTCGAACAAGGTGCGGGTCTTCAGCAGCGACCAGCCGACCTCCACCGCCGACGGACCGGAACCGTCGGCGACCACGTCCCGCAGACGACCCGCCTGAGCGCGCAACGCCGCCGCGCTCCGCGCCGACAGCACCCACGGCAGGACCCCGTCGTGCGGGGGAGTCGCGTCAGGTTCCTCCTCCGGGGCCTCCTCCAGGATGAGGTGCGCGTTCGTGCCCGAGAACCCGAAGGACGAGACTCCGGCACGGCGAAGCCGTCCCGTCCGCGACCACGGACGGGCCTCGGTCAGCAGGCGCAGCCCGCCGGTGTCCCAGTCCACGTACCCGGACGGCTCGTCGATGTGCAGCGTCGCGGGCAGGACGCCGTGGCGCATCGCCATCACCATCTTGATCACACCCGCCACGCCGGCGGACATCTGGGTGTGCCCGATGTTGGACTTCACCGAGCCGAGCCACAACGGACGGCCCTCCGGACGGTCCGAACCGTAGGTCGCGAGCAGCGCTCCGGCCTCGATCGGGTCGCCCAGGGGAGTGCCGGTGCCGTGCGCCTCCACAGCGTCCACCTCGGACGCGGGAAGGCGCGCGTCCGCCAGCGCCGCTCGGATGACCCGCTCCTGCGAGGGGCCGTTCGGCGCGGTGAGGCCGTTGCTCGCGCCGTCCTGGTTGACGGCCGAGCCCCGGATCACCGCCAGCACACGGTGACCGTTGCGCCGCGCGTCCGACAGGCGCTCCAGGAGCAGCACTCCCGCGCCCTCGGCCAGCGTCATGCCGTCGGCCTTCGCCGAGAACGGCTTGGAACGGCCGTCGGGCGCGAGCGCGCGCATCTCGCTGAAGCCGATCAGGGGAGCGGGGGACGCCATGACGTGCGCGCCGCCCGCCAGCGCCAGCGTCGACTCGCCGCGCCGGAGCGACCCGCAGGCCAGGTGGACGGCGACCAGCGAGGACGAGCACGCCGTGGCGATCGTGAGGGCGGGGCCCTCCAGCCCGAGGGCGTAGGAGACGCGGCCGGACGTCACGCTGGCGGAGTTCCCGATGGTGAAGTAGCCCTCGGAACCCGGCGGCACGTCCGTCGCGCTCAGGCAGTAGTCGAAGCCGTCGCAGCCGAGGAACATCCCGACGGGCGCGGAGCGCAGCGAGCGCGGGTCGACGCCCGCGCGCTCGACCGCCTCCCAGGACAGTTCGAGGGCGAGCCGCTGCTGCGGGGCCATGCCGAGCGCCTCGGCCGGGCCGATGCCGAAGAACGCGGCGTCGAACTCCCCGGCGTCGTGCACGAACCCGCCCTCGCGGACGTAGGACGTGCCGGGATGCTCGGGGTCGGGATGGTAGAGCCCGTCCAGGTCCCAGCCGCGGTCGCCGGGCGGCCCGGTGACCGCGTCCCGGCCCTCGGTGACGACCTCCCACAGGTCCTCGGGCGTCGAGACGCCGCCGGGCAGGCGGCAGGCCATGCCGACGATCGCGACGGGCTCGCGCGCGGCCGACTCGGCGTCCTTGAGGCGGCGCTGGGTCTGCCGCAGGTCGCCGGTGACCCGCTTCAGGTAGTCCAGGAGTCTTTCTTCCCTGTCGGCCATCGGAAGGCGACCGCTCCTCTCGCACGACGTCCCTGATCGGAGCCTCACCGACGGCCCTAAAGCGCTCCTAACCCCTCGGGGCTTTAGCGTCCGGCAAGGGCCGCGTCGGAGTGTGGGGCGCATGGAGAGCAGCGACGACAGGAGCGGCGCGGTGGCGGCGACGGATCCGCCGATCACGTTCCCCCGGGACGCCCGTCCCGGCCCGTTCGACCCGCCGGAGGTCCTGCGCGCGCTGCGGGAGAAGGCCCCGCTGGTGCCGATGCGGTTCGCCGACGGCCATGTGGGCTGGTTCGTGACGGGCTACACGGCGGTCCGGTCCATCCTCAGCGACCCCCGCTTCAGCGCCCGGCCCGAACGCCATCACCTCGTCGTCGAGCTGCCCATGGCGAACGCGTTCGCGGGCCGGCTGACGCTGAGCGTGTCGGGCATGTTCCACCTCCAGGACCCGCCCGAGCACACCCGCTACCGGCGCGCGCTGGCCGCCGAGTTCACCGTCCAGCGGATGAGGCGGCTCGAGCCGACGATCGCCGAGATCACCCGCGCCTGCCTGGACGACATGGCGCGGACGGGCCCGCCCGCCGACCTGGTGGAGGAGTTCGCCTTCCCCGTCCCGTCGCTGGTGACGTGCGAGCTGCTCGGGATCGACCGGGACGACCGGGAGGGCTTCCGCTGGGCGGTCGCCACGCTGTCGCGCTGGGAGAGCGGCGTCGAGGAGACCCGGAACGCGCTGGACACCGTCCTCGGGTTCTTCCCGCCGCTGATCCGGCAGCGCCGCGAACGTCCCGGCGACGACCTGATCAGCAGGCTGATCGCGGCGAACACCATGACCGACGAGGAGCTCGCCACGGTCGGCTACATCCTGTTCGCGGGCGGCTTCGAGACGACGGCGAACATGCTGGCGCTCGGCACGTTCGCGTTGCTGGAGCACCCCGTCCAGCGGGAGGCGCTGCGCCGCGACCCCGGCCTCGTCGGCAACGCGGTCGAAGAACTGCTGCGCTACCTGACGATCGGGCACGTGGGCCCGCAGCGCGCCGCGACCGAGGACGTCGAGATCGAGGGCGTGCTGATCCGGAAGGGGCAGGCGGTCATGATGTCGCTGCCCGCCGCCAACCGCGACCCCGGGCACTTCGACGACCCCGAGACGCTCGACCTCACCCGGTCCGCGGGCGGCCACGTCGCGTTCGGGCACGGCGTGCACGGCTGCCTCGGCCAGCAGCTCGCCCGCGTGGTGATGCGGATCGCCTACCCGGCCCTCCTCGACCGCTTCCCGCGCCTGCGCCTGGCGGTGCCACCTGAGCGGGTGCCGACCAAGCAGAACGCGATGGCCTACGGCGTCCACCGGCTGCCGGTCGAGTGGTGACCGCGCCCTAGCCCCGCCGCGACCGTCCGGCACGACCCACCGAGACCATCCGCTGAGGAGTCCAACGATGGCAGAGCAGACGCTCGAGGACGCCCCCGGCCCGCTCGCGGGCGTGCTCGACGGCGCCGCGGGCGTCGCCGGGATCGCGCTGGAGTCGGCCTTCCCGCTCGGCGCCCGCCGGGACGCCTTCGCCGAGGCCTACCGGGTCCTGCGCCCCGGCGACCGGATGGCGGTCGCCGACCTCGTCCTGCCGGACGACCCGCGCGAGGAACGGATCCGCGCGCTGCACGGATGGCGGAGCGTCGCGTCCGCCGACGACTGGCACGACCGGCCCGGCTACGTCGCGGAGCTGCGCCGGGCGGGGTTCGTCGACGTCGAACTGCTGGACGTCACCGACGACGCCCACGAGCCGCTCCTGCTCGGCCTCCTCGAACGGCGGCTGAGAGCGGCGGACGGGCCGCTCCCCGCGCGCGACGAGACGCTCCAGGGCCTGGCCGGACTCGTCGCGAAC
The DNA here is from genome assembly GCF_000518265.1 of Actinomadura oligospora ATCC 43269. Lineage (GTDB taxonomy): Bacteria > Actinomycetota > Actinomycetes > Streptosporangiales > Streptosporangiaceae > Spirillospora > Spirillospora oligospora. The sequence continues at coordinate 729,615 of NZ_JADG01000003.1, forward strand.
ACCGAACTGGTGATCGCGACGGCGACCCGGCCGGTGGACCCGCGCTCCCCGGACCTGATCGGCGACCCGTTCACCGCCTACGCCGAGATCCGGGAGCGGACCCGGCTCGTCCGGGCGAGCATGCCCGGCGTGGAGCCGTTCTGGATGGTCACCCGCTACGACGACGCCAAGCTCGTGCTGAGCGACCCGCGCTTCGTGGTGAACTCGGCGAACGTGCCCGGCGAGGCGGAGACCGCGAACCGGATCGAGCAGTACCAGCTCGCCAACGGCATCTCACCGGAGCACGTCGCGTTCTCCCGGGCGAACCTTCCGAGCCTGGACGGCGCCGACCACCAGCGGCTGCGCGGCCTGGTGTCCAAGGCGTTCACCCCCCGCCGCGTCGCCCGGCTGCGCCCGCGGGTCGCGGAGATCACCGCGCGCCTGCTGGACCGCCTCCCGGACCTGGCGGACGAGGACGGCGTCGTCGACCTGCTGCGGCACTTCGCGACCCCGCTGCCGCTGACCGTGATCTGCGAGCTGGTCGGCGTCCCGGAGGACGAGCGCGACCGGTTCCGCGTCGCGGTGTGGGAGTGGATGGCCGGCGCCGCCCCCGCCGGGCCCGGCCGGGGCGGGGAGCGGGAGACCGCGTTCGGCTACGTCCGCGGCCTGATCGAACGCCGCCGGACCCACCCCGAGGACGACCTGGCCTCGGCGCTGATCCGGGTGCACGACGAGGACGGGGAGCGGCTGACCGACTCCGAGCTGGTCTGGACGATCCTCACGCTGGTGGTGGCGGGCTACGAGACGACCATGCACTTCATCTCCAACGGGACCGTCGGCCTGCTCACCAACCCCGGCCAGCTCGCCCTGCTGCGGGACCACCCGGACCTGATGCCGCGCGCGGTCGAGGAACTGCTGCGCCGGTGCGATCCGGTCCTGGGCGCGCACTTCCGCTACGCGACCGAGGACGTCGAGATCGGCGGCGAGACCGTGGCGAAGGGCGAGGCCGTGATGCCCATCATCACCGGGGCCAACCACGACCCGCGCGTGTTCGACGACCCGGAACGGCTCGACCTCGCCCGGGACGGCGCCCGCGACCAGAGCCACCTCGGCTTCGGGCACGGGATGCACTTCTGCCTCGGCGCGGCATTGGCCCGCCAGGAGGCCGCGGTGGCGTTCGAGGGGCTGCTGCGGCGGTTCCCCGACCTCGCCCTGGCCGTCGAGCCCGGAGAGCTCCGGCACGGGCGCGAGCACCTCTGGAAGTTCCTCACGCTCCCGGTCCGCCTCGGCCCCGAGAGCCCTAAGCGCTGAGCGCTGAGCGCTGAGCGCGCTCCGGCGCCGAGCGGCCCCGGAGCGGGGACCGCTCAGCGCGATCATTGGCGGGTGGTCACGGGGCGGCCTCGCGGGCCAGGTCGAGCAGGTCCTTCGCGACCCGCTCCGGGTTCTCGCTGTGGAGATGGTGGTCCGACCCCATGTACCAGCGCACGGTGGCCCGGGAGAGCGCGGACGCGGCGCCGTCCACCCACTCGCGCGTCAGCCGGCTGCCCGCCACCGATCCCTCGTGGACGGCGGGCATCAGCATGACCGGGGCGGAGACCCTCGGGTACCACCGGTGCGGGCGCTCGTTCCACACGCACTCCAGGATCGACATGAAGTGCGGGTCCGGCAGGCGCGGGACCAGCAGGCCGTCCGGCCCGGGACGCAGGTCGGCCAGGTGCGCCTCGACCGCCGTCTCCGACCATCCCGGATGGGCCTTGCGGAGCTGGGCGCGGGTCTCCTCCGGCGTGTCGCCGCCGCGCCCCGCGATCCGCTGGGACGCCACCTCGCGCCAGCGGCCCATCCGCTCCGGCATCCGCGCCGCGATGTCCACCCAGCCGCCGTCGACGAGCGCGAGCCCGGCGACGAGGTCCGGGTGCTCGGCGGCCAGCCGCAGCGCGACGCCGCCGCCCCAGGAGTGGCCGGCCACCACGGCGGGCGCCAGGTCCAGGGCGGCGACGACCGCCGCGACGTCGGCGACCGCGGTGGCGGTGTCGTACCCGTCCTCGGGGCCGTCGGACTCGCCGTGCCCGCGCAGGTCGACGGCGTATGAGGGAAGGCCCTCCGCGGCGAGCAGCCCGGCGACCTCGTCCCACAGCAGGGCGTTGGACGCCAGGCCGTGGAGCAGGAGGAACGCCGGGCGGCGGTCGCCCGGCCGGTGCCGGACGCGCAGCCGCACGCCCGGCGCGACCGGGACGCGGAGATCTCGGTGACCGCCCGTCATCGGCACGCCCTCAGGGGCGGCGCGCCGTGATCAGCACGTACCCGAGCTCCGGCATCCGGGCGATCTTCTCCTGGTTGCCGATCAGGAGCTCGTAGCCCTCGGTGCCGAGGATCGTGACGAACTGGTCGCGGCGGGACCGCAGGCCCGCGGCGAACGCGGCGTTCGTCGGGAACGTCTCCACGGTGACGTCCCGGATGTTCTCCGGGACGAGCCCGGCCCGCTCCAGCACACCCGCGTAGTCGTCGATCGGGGTGAGCGAGGCGTACACGGTGCTGTACTGCGCGCCGACGTCCTTCGTGCGGTCCTCGGGTTCCTTGTAGACCATGTCCGCGATCGGGACGCGCCCGCCGGGCCGCACGACGCGGGCCACCTCCGACAGCACCTGGACCTTGTCGGGCATGTGCAGCATGGACTCCAGCGCCCACGCGCCGTCGAACGACGCCGCCTCGAAGGGCAGGTCCATCGCGTTGACCACCTGGAACGAGACGCGGTCGGCCACGCCCTCGGCGCGGGCGCGCTCGTTGGCGCGCGCGACCTGGCGCTCGCTGACCGAGATGCCGAGGACCTCGACCTCGCACGCCCTGGCGAGCTGCAGCGCGGGCGTCCCGTTCCCGCAGCCCACGTCCAGGACGCGGTCGCCGGGCTTCGGATCGAGCCGCCGGATCATCTCGGCGGTCATCTCGACGGCGGCCTCGTCGAAACTCCGGTCGTCGTTCTCGTCGCGCCACAGGCCGTAATGCAGATTGCCGTCCCAGAGTTCCGCCATCACGTCGAAAATGCCGTGATCGTAGTAGTACCCGATCGTGCGGGTGTCCGGCGGTCTTCTCTCTTCGGCAATGACGATGGAACGCAGTTTCGTGTCGTCTTCTGTCGCCATGCTTGCATGGTCCCCAACGGGTCGCGGGGCGGCCACCCCTGACCACCCCTACCGCACCCCTATTCGACCGGGCCGCCATTTTTGAATTAGCCGGACTTTAGCGGGCCGAGAGATATTGGCGCGCAGGAGTGTGCATGGGAGAAGAGGCGGTATGGCACAGGGGGAATCAGGGGCATGAGCCGATCCTCACACGCGGTCGTCCTCGGCGGCGGCCTGGCGGGCACGCTGGCCGCGCACGCGCTGGCCCGGCACGCGGGCTCGGTGACCGTCCTGGAACGCGACGTCCTCCCCGAGGGCCCCGGGCACCGGCGCGGCGTCCCGCAGGCGCGGCACGCCCACCTGCTCTGGTCCAACGGCGCGCGCGTCATCGACGCCCTGCTGCCCGGCACCACCGACCGGCTGCTCGCCGCGGGCGCGCGCCGGATCGGCTTCCAGGGCGACCAGGTGACGCTGACGGTCCGGGGATGGCAGCACCGGTTCGAACCGACCCAGTTCGCCGTCCTGTGCACCCGCCCGCTGCTGGACTGGATCGTCCGCGACCAGGTCCTGCGGACCGGCCGCCTCCACCTGCGGCAGGGCGCGGAGGCCGTGGCGCTGCGCGCGGGCGGGGGCCGGATCACCGGCGTCCGGGTGCGCGAGGCCGACGGCCGCGAGACCGACGTCGACGCGGACCTGGTGGTGGACGCCACCGGGCGCGCCTCCGGCCTCAGGCACTGGCTGGCGGACCTGGACGTCCGGCCGCCCGACAAGGACGTCGTCGACGCGGGCATCGGGTACGCCACCCGGCTGTTCGCCGCGCCGCCCGGGGCGACCGGCGCGTTCCCCGCCGTCAACGTCGGCGCGCCCCACGACCCGGACGAACCGGCCCACTTCGGCGTGGTCTACCCGGTCGAGGACGACCGCTGGATCGTCACGCTGTCGTGCACCCGGGGCGGGACACTGCCCGCCCACGAGGACGACTTCGAGGCGTTCGCGCGGGCCCGCCTCGGCCACCCGCTCGTCGCCGACCTCATCGGCTCCGTCGAACCGCTGACCCCGGTGTTCCACTCGCGCTCCGGCGCCAACCGGCGGCTGTACCCCGAGCGCCATGACGGCTGGCCCGACGGCCTGCTCGTCGTCGGCGACTCGCTCACCGCGTTCAACCCCGTCTACGGCCACGGCATGAGCGCCGCCGCGCGCTGCGCCGCGGCGCTCGACCGCGAGCTGGCGGCGGGCGCCGACACCCGGCGGATCCAGGAGGCGATCGGCGCGGCCGTGGACGACCCGTGGATCCTGGCGGCGTCCAAGGACGCCGGGTACGCCGGCTGCCGGATCGACGCGACCGACCCGCGGCTGGTCGGCGAGCACACCGCGCAGCAGATGCGGTTCGCCGACGCCATCATCGACAAGTCGCTCGTCGCCCCCGAGGTGTGCGCCACCGTGACCGGGGTGATCAGCCTGTCCGCGGGCCAGGCCGAGCTGGGGTCCAGCCGCTTCCTCTCCCTGATGCACCGGGAGGGCTCCCTGCCGAAGCTGTCCGGGCCGCCGCTGCGCCCCGAGGAACTCGACCTCGTGCGGCTGCCCGCCTACCGGCGCGTCCCGTCCGCCTAGCCGGAGAGGGCCAGCATGGCGACCGAAGAAGAGCTCGTCGACTACCTGAGATGGACCACCGCCGAGCTGCACGAGGCCCGGCGGCGGCTGCGCGAGCGCGAGGAGCGAGACCGGGAGCCGATCGCGATCGTGGCGATGGCCTGCCGGTTCCCCGGTGGCGCGCGCTCGCCGGAGGAGCTGTGGCGGCTGGTCGCCGAGGGCCGGGACGCGATCGGCGGCTTCCCCGCCGACCGGGGCTGGGACCTCGACGGGCTCCGCGCCCCGGACGGGGCCCCGCGCGACCGCGCGGGCGGTTTCCTCTACGACGCCCTGGACTTCGACGCGGCCTTCTTCGGCATGGGCCGGAGCGAGGCGCTCGCGACCGAGCCGCAGCAGCGGATCCTCCTCGAGCTCGCCTGGGAGGCCGTCGAGCGCGCGGGCCTCGACCCGCACGGCCTGCGCGGCACCCGCACCGGCGTCTACACCGGCATGACCACGCACGACTACATGGCCCGGCTGCCCGAGCTGGGCCGGGCCGCGGACGGCGTGCTCGGGCACCTCGGGTCCGGCGTCTCCGGCGCGCTCGCGTCCGGCCGGGTGTCCCGCGCGCTCGGCCTGGAGGGCCCCGCGGTGACGGTGGACACGGCCTGCTCGTCCGCGCTGGTGGCGATGCACCTCGCCATGCAGGCGCTGCGGCGCGGGGAGTGCGCGCTCGCGCTCGCGGGCGGCGCGACCGTCCTCGCGACCCCCGGCCTGTACCTGGAGTACTCGGCGCAGCCCGGGATGCTCTCCGCCGACGGACGCTGCCGTCCCTTCGCGGCGGGCGCGGACGGCATGGTGTGGGGCGAGGGCGCGGGCCTGGTGCTGCTGGAACGCCTGTCGGACGCCCGGCGGGCCGGGCATCCGGTGCTGGCCCTGATCCGCGGCTCGGCGGTCAACCAGGACGGCGACAGCGGCGGGTTCACCGCCCCGCACGGCCCGGCGCAGCAGCGGCTGATCCGCGAGGCGCTGGCCGACGCCCGGCTGACCCCCGCCGACGTGGACGCCGTCGAGGCGCACGGAACCGGCACCACCATGGGCGACCTGATCGAGGCGCAGGCGCTGCTCGCCACCTACGGGCGGGACCGGCCGTCCGGTCGTCCGGTGCTGCTGGGCTCGGTGAAGTCCAACATCGGGCACACGCAGGCGGCGTCCGGGATGGCCTCGCTCGTCAAGGCGGTGCTCGCCATGCGGCACGCGACGCTGCCCGCCACGCTGAACATCGACCGGCCCAACCCGTTCGTCGACTGGTCGGCGGGGGAGGCGCGGCTGCTCACCGAGGCGGAGGAGTGGCCGGAGCACGGCCGTCCGCGCCGGGCCGGGGTGTCGTCCTTCGGCGTCTCGGGCACCAACGCCCACCTGATCCTTGAAGCGCCCCCCGAACCCGGGGACCGGGACGAGGCCGCCGCGCCCGTCCGCGTCGTCCCGTGGGTCGTCTCGGCCCGGAGTGAGCGCGCGCTGCGCGCCCAGGCGGCGGCGCTGGCGGCGCACGTGTCCGAGGGCCCGGAGGGCTCGGCGGCCGACGTGGCCTGGTCGCTGGCGACGACGCGGACGGCGTTCGAGCACCGCGCGGTCGTCGTCGGCGAGGACCATGAGGAACTCGCCGCGGCCCTGCGCGTGGTCGCGGCGGACGGCCCGACTCCTTCCCTGGGCGGCAGGACGGCCTGGGTGTTCGGCGGGGAGAGTCCCGTCCCGGGCACCGGCGTGGAGCTGTACGGACGGTTCCCGGCCTTCGCCGCCGCCGTGGACGAGATGTGCGCGCTGCTCGGCGGCCGGACGGACCGTCCGGCGAAGGAGGTCCTCCTCGCCGGGCGTCCGGGGCCGGACGAGCCGCCGGTGGCGCTGTTCGCGCTGCAGATCGGGCTCGTCCGGCTGCTGGAGGCGGCCGGCCTGCGGCCCGACCTGGTGGTCGGGCACTCGACCGGCGAGCTCGCCGCCGCGCACGCGGCCGGTGCGCTCGACCTGGCGGACGCCTGCGGGCTGCTCGCCGGAACCGGCGACGGCGAGCCCCGGCGCGGCGCTCCGCGCGTCCCGGTCGTCGCCTCGGTCACCGACCTCGGCGACGCCGACGTGCTGCTCGAACTCGGCCCCCGCTCCCCGGCGGCGGACGCCGCCGGTCTCCCCGAGACGCTGGCGGTGCCCGGCGGCGACGGCTCCGAGGCGCGGGCGCTGTTCACCGCCCTGGCCAGGCTGGACGCCCGGGGCACCGCTGTCGGCTGGGCCGGGCTCATGGACCGGGAACCGCCGCCTCGCACGGTCCCGCTGCCCACCTACGCGTTCCAGCGCGAGCGGTACTGGCTGTACGACGCCGTGCCGGGGACCCCGGACGCCGAGGCGGAAGGGAGGCTGCGGCGAGGACGGACGGCACCCACGCAAGGGACCGAAACGGTTGTCGAGAACTGAAGGAACGGTGATACCGGCATGGACGTGGCAGAACTGCAACGCTCGCTGGCGAGCGGCGACGAGGCGGAGCGGGCGCGGCTGCTCCGGGAGACGATCCGGACGCATGTGGCGGCGCTGCTGTCGCTGACCTCGGTCGAGGACGACGGCAACTTCCTGGACCTCGGCCTGAACTCGCTGTCCGCCCTGGAGCTGACCAAGAACCTGATGACGATCACCGAGCTGGAGATCCCGCTGGTGACGATCGTGGACCACCCGACCCCGGCCGAGCTCGCGGGCCACCTGGCCGCGGAGTACACCCGCGCGAGCACGGGCGCGAGCGCGGGCGAGGGCGTTCCCAAGTAGCCCGCGGGAGTCCCGAACCGGCCCGCAGTGGGCGAAGGGCCGGCGCGAAAGCGCCGGCCCTCTTCGCGTCCCCGCGTCCCGCTCGTTCAGCCGCGGGCGGGGGACGGCCGTTCAGCGGCGGTGCCGCGCCGCCAGCCGCTCCAGCTCGGGGACCAGCTCGGCCGGGCTCGGCTGGCCGGTCATCTCCTGCCGCACCCTGCGCGCGCCGGTCTGGAACGCCGGGTCGTGCAGCAGCAGTTCCAGGGCCGCGCCGACCTTCGCGCCGGTCACCTCGTCCGGGGGGATCGACAGGCCCGCACCGGTGTCGGCGAGGTGCCTGCTCTTCAGGTGCGCGTCCGGGGCGATGCTGACGATCAGCTGGGGCACCCCGTGCAGCAGGGAGATGTTGAACCCGCCGGGGCTGCCCTGGTGGATCACCGCCGAGCAGGACGGCACGACGCACTGGAGCGGGACGAAGTCCACGATCCGGGTGTTGGCCGGGATCCGCGCCAGCCGCTCGCGGTCCTCGTCCGGCAGGGTGACCACGAGCTCGATGTCGAGGCCCGCCACCGCGTCCAGGGTGTCCTGGACCTGCTCGACCGACATGATCCGCTGGTGCCCCCACTCGCGGACCGAGAGCCCGAACGTCATCAGGACGCGCGGCGCGGTGGGGGCCTCCCACAGCCACTCGGGGTGCACGGCCGCGCCGTTGTAGGGGACGTACCGGGTGGAGATGTAGTTCAGCCCGGTGTCGACGCGGAACGAGGCGGGCAGCTGGTCGATCGTGAAGTGCCCGGTGAACAGGTTCTCGGAGAAGTCCAGCTCGTACTTGTCGGTCCAGCCGGTGGCCCACTCGCGCAGGGGGTCGCGGCGGGCGCCCGGCGGCCGCCCCTCCTTGAGCCGGACGAACCGCGCGCGCATCTGGGCGTCGGTGTCGTGGGAGTACAGCACCCGCCCGCTCGCCGCCCCGGTCGTCGCGGCGGCGATCGCCCCGGCGTAGCTGGCGGCGTCCCAGAGCACCAGGTCGGGCTGCCAGCGGCGGGCGAACGCCACCAGGTCGTCGATCATCGAGTCGTTCATCAGCCCGGCCGCCGGGGCGATCGCGACCTCGTACAGGCGGCTGAGGTCGTCCCAGCCGAGCAGCCGGCCCTGGCCCGCGACCCGCTGGTGCTTCGGCCCGCCCGCCTCCCGCTGCCACTGCTCGACCGACCCGTGGTCCCGCTCCGCCATGGCGCGCCGGGTCTTCTCCTTGAGCGTCTCGGCGGAACCGACCGGGACGGCGGTGAGGCCCGCCCGGGTGATGGTGTCCACCAGCTCCGGCCCGCTCGCCACGCGCACTTCGTGGCCCGCGGCGCCCAGCGCCCAGGCCAGCGGCACGCTGTTGAAGAAATGCGTGTTCCCCGGGAAGGAAGTGAATAGTACGTGCATGCCGCCGAGGTTACGATGGCGTCGCGCGAGGGCATACCCCTATTTCGGAACGTCCTTTCGCATTCTTTTCCGCCCAGGGGTTTTAGGGCGCTTTTAGCGCGGTGCCGGATGCTGACGGTGTCGGTGTACCTGGCCGGCGCGGCGCTGATCCGGGCGGAGAGGAACGAGATGGCTCGCAATCTTCAGGCCAGCCCCCAGTGGGAGCGAATCCAGCGGGGCTGGGTCACCGAGGACGCGTCCGCCGATCTGACGGGCTTCAAGTCGGACGAGCGGAACTTCAACATTTCCCTGTGGAGCCCCGAGGCGAACGGGGTGCGGTACCTCAAGACGCTCGTCTACCAGCTCGCGACGAGCCTCGGGGAGGCCGACAGGGAGCGGCTGCGCAGGATCGGCAACCGTGAGTTCGGCGACCCCCTGACCGTCCGGGTGGACGGCGAGCCGGTCTGCCTGGACTACCTGCAGGCCGTGCTGGAACTGGGGTTCATCCGGCGGCGGCTGGGGCTCGACCGCGCCCGCGTGCTGGAGATCGGCGCCGGGTACGGGCGGACGTGCCACGCGATGCTGTCCAACCACGACCTCGCCGAGTACTGGATCGTGGACCTGACCAACACCCTGCGGATCAGCAGGGAGTACCTGCGCGCCGTCCTGGACGACGCCGACTTCGCGAAGGTCCGGTTCGTGGACGTGCGCGACATCGACCAGGTGGTCGGGGCCGAGCGCTTCGACCTGTGCGTCAACATCCACTCCTTCACCGAGATGACGCCCGAGACCGTCCGGGACTACCTGGACCTGATCGACGAGAAGTGCGCCGCGTTCTACGTCAAGAACCCCGTCGGCAAGTTCCTGGACCCCAGGCTGGACGGCCACTTCAAGGGCCACGAGGCCGTCGAGGAGGCGCTGCGCACCGGGCCCCTGCGCCGGGTGCTGGACATCTTCGACGAGCAGGCGGTCGCCTCGGCCGTGCCCGAGTTCGTCACCGCCTACCAGCCCGGCGACGGCTGGGACTGTGTCGCGCACGACAGGGCCCTCCCGTGGAGCTACTTCTGGCAGGCGCTCTACGAGAACGGCGGCGGGTGACGCGATGACCGCGCGCTCGATCGTGGTGCTGGGCGCTTCGGGCTTCCTCGGACGGCACGTCCACGCCGCCCTCGCCGCCGCCGGGGACCGGGTCACGCCCGTGTCGCGGACCACCGGGGAGGGGCTCGACCTCGTCCGGGCCGGACGGGACGACCTCGCCCGGCTGTGCCGCGGGGCGGACGCCGTGGTGAACGCCGCCGGAGCGGTCTGGGGCGGCACCGAGCGGGAGATGACCGAGCTGAACACCGACCTGGTCGGCAGGCTCGTGGACGTCCTGGCCGGGCTGCCCGCGCCGCCCCGGCTCGTCCAGCTGGGCAGCGCCTACGAGTACGGGCCGACGCTGCCGGGCCCGCCGGTCGGCGAGGACCGGCCGCCCGCCCCCGAGTCGGTGTACGGGCGCACCAAGCTGGCGGGCACGCGGACGGTCGTCCGGGCCGTCGAGGACGGCCGCCTGGACGCGACGGTCCTGCGCGTCTCGGTGGCGTGCGGTCCCGGCGCGCCGGGCGTGAGCCTGCCCGGGCTGGTCGCCGCGCACCTCGCCGCGGGCGGCGGCGACCTGCGGGTCGCGCCGCTGCGTGCCCACCGCGACCTGGTCGACGTCCGGGACGTCGCCGACGCCGTCGTCGCGGCCGTGGACAGGCCGCCGCACCGCGCGGGCCCGCCGGGCCGGGACGTCACCGCGGCCGGAACCCTGATCAACATCGGCGGCGGGACGGCCGTGCCCGTCCGCGAGCTGGTCGACCTGATGATCGCGCTGAGCGGCGTCCCGGTCCGCCTCGTGGAGGACGCGGGCCCGCCGCCGGACGGCGCGGACCCGGCCGGCCGGACCGCCCGGTCGGACGCGCGGTGGCAGTGCCTGGACATCGGCCGGGCCCGCCGGACGCTCGGCTGGACCCCGCGCCGGACGCTGGCCGAATCGATGCGCGACCTGCTCCTGGCCGAGGGGGCGCCGGTCACGGGCCGCCCGCCCGCGGCACGGGCCGCCGCTGGAAGGGACCGGAGATGAACGACCGCCGTGAGCACATCCTCGACGAGGTCCGCAAGCACCACCAGGACGCCCAGGACGCGCGGGGCTTCGTGCCCGGCGTCACCGAGATCTGGCCCTCCGGGGCCGTGCTGGACGAGGACGACCGCGTCGCGCTCGTCGAGGCCGCGCTGGACATGCGGATCGCCGCGGGCACGCTCTCGCGCCGCTTCGAGCGCGAGTTCGCCCGGCGGCTGGGCCGCCGCAAGGCGCACCTGACCAACTCCGGGTCGTCGGCGAACCTGCTGGCGGTGTCCTCGCTGACCTCGCCGATGCTCCAGGACCGGCGGCTGCGCCCGGGGGACGAGGTGATCACCGTGGCGGCGGGCTTCCCCACCACGGTCAACCCGATCCTGCAGAACGGCCTGGTCCCGGTGTTCGTCGACGTGGATCTGCGCACCTACAACACCACCGTCGAGCGGGTCGAGCGGGCGATCGGCCCGCGCACCCGGGCCGTCATCATGGCGCACACGCTCGGCAACCCGTTCGAGGCCGCCGAGATCGCGCGGCTCGCCGAGGAGCGCGAGCTGCTGCTCGTCGAGGACGACTGCGACGCGGTCGGCTCGACCTACGACGGGCGGCCCACCGGCACGTTCGGCGACCTCGCCACGGTCAGCTTCTACCCCGCGCACCACCTGACGATGGGGGAGGGCGGCTGCGTCCTGACCTCCAACCTCGTCCTGGCGCGGGTGGTGGAGTCGATGCGGGACTGGGGCCGGGACTGCTGGTGCGAGCCGGGCGAGAACGACACCTGCCACAAGCGGTTCGGCTACCAGCTGGGGACGCTGCCCGAGGGCTACGACCACAAGTACATCTTCTCCCACGTCGGCTACAACCTGAAGTCCACCGACCTGCAGGCCGCGCTCGGCCTGAGCCAGCTCGCCAAGCTCGACATGTTCTGCGCGGCGCGGCGGCACAACTGGCGGCGGCTGCGCCAGGGCCTGGACGGCCTGCCCTGGCTGATCCTCCCGGAACCCACCCCGCGCAGCGACCCGAGCTGGTTCGGATTCGTGATCACCGTCGACCCGGACGCGCCGTTCGGACGGGCCGACCTCGTCCGCTTCCTGGAGTCGCGGCGGATCGGCACGCGGCAGCTGTTCGCGGGGAACCTGACCCGGCACCCCGCCTACACCGGGCGGGCGCACCGGGTCGCGGGCGGCCTCGCCAACAGCGACCTCATCACCGAGCAGACGTTCTGGGTCGGCGTCTACCCGGGCCTGACCGACGACATGATCGACTACGTCGTCGCGTCGGTGACCGAGTTCGTCACCGGGTTCACGGGGGCGCGCCGATGATGCCGCGGGGAACGCTGACCCGGCAGCGCGACGACGGCAGCCTGCCCGAGCGCGTCGCGCGCTCGGCGGCCGCGCGGGACGGCGTGTCCGGGGACGTCCGAGACTTCCACGCCTGGTTCGCCGCGCGGCGCGCGGCGGGCCGGTTCGCGGTGGACCGCATCCCGTTCGACGAGCTGGACGGCTGGTCCTTCCAGGACGGCACGGGCGACCTCGCGCACCGCAGCGGCCGGTTCTTCACCGTCGAGGGCCTCAGCGCGAGCGTCGGGGACCCCGTCACCGCCCGCTGGCAGCAGCCCATCATCCGGCAGCCCGAGGTCGGCATCCTCGGCATCGTGGCCCGGGAGTTCGACGGGGTCCTGCATTTCCTCATGCAGGCGAAGATGGAACCGGGCAACCCCAACCTCCTGCAGCTCTCGCCGACCGTGCAGGCCACCCGCAGCAACTACACCGGCGTCCACCGGGGCGCGGCGGTCCGCCACCTGGAGTACTTCACCCGCACCGACGGCGCCCGGATCCTGTCGGACGGCCTCCAGTCCGAGCACGGCTCGTGGTTCTACCGCAAGCGCAACCGCAACATGATCGTCGAGGTGACGGGGGAGGTGCCGCCGCACGAGGACTTCCGCTGGCTCACCCTCGGCCAGATCGCCGAGCTGATGCGGTCGGACAACCTCGTCAACATGGACTCGCGGTCGGTGCTCGCCGGCCTGCCCGCCGACGTCGCGCGCCGGGCCCTGCACTCCGACACCGACCTGCTGTCGTGGCTGGCGCTGATGCGGTCCGCGCACACGGTCCGCACCGAGTGCGGCCCGCTGTCGGCGGTGTCCGGCTGGACGCGGAGCGCGGCGTCGATCGACCACGAGGACGGCCGCTACTTCCGGGTCGTGGCCGTGGCGGTGCGGGCGGGCAACCGCGAGGTGTCCCAGTGGACGCAGCCGCTGTTCGAGCCGCGCGGGGAGGGCGTGGTGGCCGTCCTGACCCGGCGGATCGAGGGCGTGCCGCACGTCCTCGTCCGCGCGAGGGCCGAGCCGGGTTTCCTGGACACCGTGGAGCTCGGTCCGACCGTCCAGTGCACGCCCGCCAACTACGCGCACCTGCCGCCCGCCGAGCACCCGCCGTTCCTGGCCGCGGTGACGGCCGCGGACCCCGCCCGGGTCCGCTACTCGGCGCTGCACTCGGAGGAGGGCGGCCGGTTCCTGAACGCCCAGAGCCGCTACATGGTGATCGACGCCGACGAGGCCACCGCGCCGCTGGACCCGCCGTTCGGCTTCCGCTGGGTGTCGCACGGCCAGCTCGCCGTCATGGGCCGCCACGGCCACTACGTCAACGTGCACCTGCGCACGCTGGTCGCGTGCCTCAACGCCCTGTGGGCGACGGCCCCGGCCGCCGGGGCCTGACCCCGCGAACCGCCACGCCCGGCCTACCCGGCGAGGCCCGGACGCTCCCTCCCGTGAGGAGCGTCCGGGCCTTCCTGGCGTTCACCGCACGCGGCCGGAGTCAGAGGACGAACCGGACGGCCTTCTCCTCGACCGCCGCCACCAGCCGGGCCTGGTGCAGGCTGCCCTCGGTCTGCGGGCCGGGCGCCTCGCCATTCCGCACCGCCCGGACGAAGCAGCCGAGCAGGTTCGCGAACTGGTCGTCCGCGCGCAGGGTGATCTCCTCGTAGTGGTCCTGGCGCTCCACGCGGACGACCGGGCGGAACCCCGGCGGCGGCGTGAACGCCCGGTCGATCCACAGGCGGCCCTCGCTCCCGGCGACCTCGCAGGTCGTCCGGTAGGAGTGCGCCATGCCGAAGCGCAGGTCGGCCGTCACGCCCTGCGGGGTGTGCGCGAGGACGCGCCCGGCGACGACCGCGCCCGTCTCCGGGTGGGTGCGCAGGACGGCGGCGGCGACGTCCAGGTCGGGGCCGAGGTAGTGCAGGGCGGCCCGGAGCGGATAGACGCCGATGTCCAGCAGGGCGCCGCCGCCCACGTCGGGCCGGTAGCGGATGTCGCCGTCCGGCAGTGGCGGGATGGTGAACGTGGCGGCGAAGTCGCGCGGCTCGCCGACGGCTCCGTCGGCGAGCAGCTTCGGCAGGGCCGTGTGCTGGGAGTGCGTGGGAAACGCGACGTTCTCCATCAGCACCAGGCCCCGCGTGCGCGCGAGCCGCAGCAGCCGTTCGGTGGTGGCGCGGTCACCGGTCATCGGCTTCTCCGCCAGGACGTGCTTCCCGGCGAGGAGCGCCTGCTCGATCCACTCCGCGTGCAGCATCGCCGGAAGCGGCACGTACACCGCCTCGATCTCGGCGGACGCGAGCAGCGAGTCGTACCCGAGCACGGCCGCGCAGCCGAACCTTTCGGCGAACGCGGCGGCCTTCGCCCGGTCGCGGCTGGCGACGCCCACGAGCCGGACACCGTCCGCCGCGACCAGGACCGGCAGCATGCGCCGCCAGGCGAAGTCCGCGCAGCCGAGCACCCCGAACCGGACCGGCGCGCCGGGATCGGACCTGGTCACGGCCAGTCCATCGCGGCCCGCGCGGACGCCGGGACCTGGTCGTAGGACCGGGCGCAGTCCATCACGTACCGCCCGTACGGCGAGGACGCCATCCGCTCACCCAGCCGGTGGCAGTCCTCGGGGCCGATGAACCCCATGTGCATGGCGATCTCCTCGACGCAGCCGATCCGGGTGCCCTGGCGGCGCTGCACGTCGCGCACGAACAGCGCCGCCTCCAGCAGGGACTCGTGGGTGCCGGTGTCCAGCCAGGTGACGCCCCGGCCGAGCCAGGCCAGGTCGGCCCGTCCCTCGGCGAGGTAGGCGCGCAGCACGTCGGTGATCTCCAGCTCGCCCCGCGCCGAGGGCGTCAGGCGCTTGGCGACGTCCACGACGCCGCCGTCGAAGAAGTACAGGCCCGGGATGGCGAGGTTGGAGCGCGGCTCGTCCGGCTTCTCCTCGATCGCCACGAGACGGCCCTCGTCGTCCACCTCGGCGACGCCGAACCGCTCGGGGTCGGCGACGTGGTGGCCGAACAGCACGCAGCCGTTGAGCCGGGCGGCGCTGCGCCGCAGCAGGGACGGCAGGTTCGCGCCGTGGAAGAGGTTGTCGCCGAGGATCAGCGCGTTGTCCTCGCCCCGGATGTGGTCGGCCCCGACGAGGAAGGCGTCGGCGATCCCGCGCGGCTCGTCCTGCGCGGTGTAGGCGATGGACATGCCCAGGTCCGAGCCGTCCCCGAACAGCCTGCGGAACTGCGGCAGGTCGTCCGGCCGGGAGATGATCAGCACCTCGGAGATCCCGGCGAGCATCAGCATGGACAGCGGGTAGTAGACGACCGGCTTGTCGTAGCACGGGGCCAGCTGCTTGGACCCGACGAACGACAGGGGCTGTAATCGGGTGCCGTTGCCGCCCGCGAGAACGATTCCCCGCATCGCTTACTCGGCGATCCGGGTGCGCATCGTCCAGCGGTACACCGGCGGGCCGGACGGCTCCCGTCCGCCGAGCCCCTCGTCGCGCTCGAAGTGCTCGTACCCGCCGCGGTGTAAGACCTTGATCGTCGTGTCGTCGCCGGCGGAGGCGTGCCGCGCGACCTCCGGCAGGTCGTCAGGGCCGCCGACGAGGACGGCGTCGGTCGCGGCCTGCTGCGTGGCGTCCTGGTTGGGCTTCGTCATCGAAGCGCTCCCCTCGGGGGTCGGATACCTCGATGGTGGTCACCTTTGGCCGGGCCGCGATACCCCTAACGCCGCCCCTGCTTCCGGGGGCGGCGGGGCCGGGGGAGCCGTAGGGGCCCCGGGGGCGGCCCCCCGGGACCCCGGCGGGGCTCAGGCCGACGTGTCGACCTTCTCCTCGGTGGCGGGGGTGGGCTGGGCGGGGTGCCCGTGCAGCACGGTCACCGCCACGACCGCCGCGACCAGCATGCCGATCGCGCCGACGACCGCGGTGGCCGCCATGGCGTCGACGAAGGCGTTCTGCGCGGTGTGCGCCAGCCCCGCGTCGTGCCGGACGGCCGCCGCTCCCAGCGCCTCGCCGATCGAGTCCCGGGCCTTGCCGGTGACGTCGTCGGGCAGCTTGGAGGCGTAGAACGCGGTCAGGACCGACCCGAGGACGGCCACGCTGAGCGCCTGCCCGGTCTGCGAGACCGTGTCGTTGACCGCCGAGCCGACGCCGACGCGCTCGGGCGGCAGCGCGCCCAGCAGCGTGCCGTACGCGGCGGGGCCCACGGTGCCGCTGCCCGCGCCGATCACGATCAGCGACAGCACCAGCTTGGCGTACCCGTCGCCGGGACTCATGATGGCGAGCAGCCCGAAGCCCGCGGCCAGCAGCACCAGCCCGGTGACGATGGCCGCGCGGGCGCCGAACTTCTTGTTGATCACCACGCCGAGCCCGTTGAAGGCGATCGCGCTGACGATCAGCGGGATGAACGCCGCCCCGGTCTTCAGCGGGCTGTAGCCGAGCACGAACTGCATGAACTGGGTGAGCGCGAGCAGCAGCCCGCCGGACGAGAACGCCACCAGCACGAGCGCGAGGCTCGCCCCGGCGAAGTCCCGGTTGCGGAACAGCTTCAGCGGCAGCATCGGGTGCTCGGCGATGTGCTGCCAGAACGCGAACGCGGCCAGCGACACGATCGCGACCACGAACCCGGCGACCGTCCGGACGGCGGACCAGCCGTGCTGCTGGGCGGAGATGATGCTCCAGACCAGCGCGGCCATGCCGAGCGTGGAGAGGGCCGCGCCGCCGAGGTCGGGACGGGTGGCCGGGCCGCGCGTCTCGGGGATGATCAGCAGCGCGGCGATCACGCCGAGGGCGGCGACCGGGATGTTGATCAGGAACACCGAGCCCCACCAGAAGTGCTGGAGCATGACGCCGGCGAGCAGGGGCGCGCCGAGCGCGCCGACCATGAGCACCGCGCTCCAGATCGCGATGGCCTTCTTGCGTTCCTCCTCCTCGAACACCGTGGTGAGGATGGACAGCGTTCCCGGCATGAGGAACGCGGCTCCCGCGCCCATGAGGGCCCGGGAGGCGATGAGCTGGCCGGTCGTCGACGCGTACGCGGTGGGGATCGAGGCGCCGCCGAACAGCACCAGCCCGATGACGAGGCAGAGCCGCCGGCCGTAGCGGTCGGACAGCGCGCCCGCCGCGAGTAGCAGCCCGGCGAACACCACGATGTAGGCGTCCAGGACCCACTGGACGTCGGCGATGCTCGTGTGCAGCTCGCGGATCAGCGAGGGGATCGCGACCGTGAGCACCGCGTTGTCGATGACGACCACGAACAGGGCCAGGCACAGGACTCCGAGGATCCACCAGCGACGTGGATCGGGGGCCGGCGCGGCCGCTGCTTCAGCCTGAGGGGACGACATGGGAGCCCTTCCGCTCGTACGCTGTTAAGTTCTCGAACACTGTACCAGGATAGTACGCCATGCGATATGCTCTAACCTGGGGAAGCACATTGATCTGATCTTGAGTGAGGACGGGGATGTCGCCGAACACCGATCCGATCGCCGCCTCGGTGTGGATGCGTCCGCCGCCGAAGCCGCGCCGCGACGCGCCCACGCTGAGCCGCGACCAGATCGTGGCCGCCGCGATCGAGCTGCTCGACGCCGACGGCCTGGACGGCATGAGCATGCGCCGCCTCGGCACCAGGCTGGGCGCCGGGGCGACGTCCGCCTACTGGTACGTCGCCAACAAGGACGAGCTGCTCGAGCTGGCCATGGACGAGGTCATGGGCGAGGTCGAGATCCCCGACCCGGCCGAGGTCGGCTGGCGGGAGGCGACGGCGGCCTGCGCGCGCGAGTACCGCGCCGCGATCCTGCGCCACCCGTGGATGATCGGCCTGCTCGGCGTGCTGCCCGCGATCGGCCCCAACGCGCTGCGGATGGGCGACCGCATGGTCGCGGCGCTGGCCGCCGCCGGGTTCCGCGGGGGCGACCTGGTCTTCGCGAGCTCGATGCTGTCGTCCTACACCGTCGGCTCGTCGATGAGCGAGGTGGCGATGCGCAACGTCTCCGGCCGCGCGGGCAAGAGCCCGCACGAGCTGGTGGCGGAGCTGGAGCCTTACATCAGGAGCCATGAGTCCGACTTCCACAGCTACGTCGGCCTGTGGTCCGACAACAAGGGCATGGACGTGGACAAGCTCCAGGAGCACGGCTTCGACTTCGGGCTGTCCCGCCTGCTCGACGGCCTGGAGACGTGGCGGGACCGGACCGGAGCCCGGCCCGCCTAGCCCGCCGGGTGGGAGCCGTCAGCCGAAGTTCTGCTGGAGCCAGCCGAGCATGACGGCGTCGGTGGCCGGTGCCGTCGTGGCCAGCGCGAGGCTGTGCCCGGTGTCCGGGATCATCCGGACGGTGAGGTGCGACTCGGGCCGGTAGTACTGCCCCTCCGAGGCCCGGACGCTGTCCGGGTCGGCGCAGTCGTAGAGGGTGACGTTCACGCACTGGCCGCGGTCCCGCATCCCCGACACCAGCAGGACCGGGACGGTGAAGTCCATCGGCGTCGGCAGGGGCGGGCTCGCCGCCAGGGGCGCGACGTCCTTCTCGGCCTCGTCCGCGGCGAGGACCTGCGGGTCCGTCGTCTCGGGGGAGTAGAAGAAGTCCCGCATGCCGGGCTTGGTCGTGACGTAGCCGTTGTCGAGGCCGGAGGCCGCGAACTTCGGGTCCTGGACGGCGGGGTAGATCGTCGAGCCCCCGTCAGGGTTGATCCCGTGCAGCGCGCCGGTCAGCACCGCGGCGTCCACGTCCCGGTAGCGCGACATCTCGTACATCCCGGTGAACGAGCCGTAGGAGTGGCCCACCCACGCGACGCGGCTGAACGCGTGGCCGTCGAGCGCGCCCGAGCGGAGCGCGGTGACGACGTCGTGCATCGCGACGGCGCCCGCGCCCAGGTCGAGCTGGGAGCTCGGCGGATGCGAGCTGGCGCCGTTGCCGATCCGGTCGACGTTGAAGGTGGCGTAGCCCGCGCCGACCGCCGCGCGAAGGTAGGAGTACTGGCCGTTCCCGACAGGGAAGTCCCAGTAGAGGTGGTTGTAGGTGGAGCCGTGCACCAGCAGCTGGACGCGGGACGGGCGGGCCGCGCCCGGATAGCACAGCTGCCCCCACAGGGTCTGGTCGGCCGGTCCCGGGTCGGCGATGCGCACGTTCAGCCGGTACGTGGTGCAGCCGGGCCCGCCTCCGGCCCGCGCCGGACGGGCCAGGGCGGGCAGGAGCAGGGCGGCGAGCGTTCCGCAGGCGAGCGCGAACGCGAGGATCGGGCGGACGAGATGGGGGGCTCTCGCCGGTGTCGTCATCGGGGCACCTTCCCTAGGGTTCGCCGCCCGATGATTCGCCCCTTTTGTCTGGCGCGGTACCCGTAGCCACCCCCTGCTCCCGACCACCCCTACTCGCGTCCGGCCACCGCTCCCACCGCCGTCCGCCTTCGCGTCCACCGCCGTCCGCCTCCGCCTCCACCGCCGTCCGCGGCGGCGCCCGCCGCACGTTTGGCGGGCCTTTAGCGGGCCGTCGAATGATGGCGGGCACCGAGACGAGAGCGACGTCCACGCCCGGGGGGTACTCTCCATGACCGCTCAGGACCACGCGTTGCCCGACCTCCGTGCCTCGCGCGATGGGTAGCGCCGCGCCGGTCGCGGTCGTCGGCCTCTCCTGCCGCCTGCCGCACGCTCCCGACCCGGCCGCGTTCTGGCGGCTGCTGCGCCTCGGCGAGAGCGCGGTCACGACCATGCCGTCCGACCGCGTCCGCGCGCCCGCGGGCGGTGGCCCGGCGCGGAGCTGGCCCGGGGGCTTCCTGGACGACGTGGCGTCGTTCGACGCGGACTTCTTCGGCATCTCGCCGCGCGAGGCCGTGGCGATGGACCCGCAGCAGCGCCTCATGCTGGAGCTGACCTGGGAGGCGCTGGAGGACGCGGGCATCCGCCCGCCGTCACTGGCCGGAAGCGACACCGGCGTGTTCGTCAGCGCGATCTGGGACGACTACGCCGCGGTGCTGCGCCGCTCCGACCTGGACGGAAGCGCCCGGCACGCCATGACCGGCGTGCACCGGAGCATCATCGCCAACCGCGTCTCCCACAAGTTCGACCTGCGCGGCCCGAGCCTGCACATCGACACCGCGCAGTCCTCGTCGCTGGTCGCGGTGCACACCGCCGCCGAGAGCCTGCGGCGCGGAGAGTGCTCGGTCGCCCTGGCGGGCGGCGTCAACCTGATCCTCGCCGAGGACAGCATGGAGATGGCCGAGCGGTTCGGCGGCCTGTCCCCGGACGGCCTGTGCCACACCTTCGACGCCCGCGCCAACGGCTTCGTCCGGGGCGAGGGCGGGGGAGCGGTGGTGCTGAAGCCGCTCGCCGCCGCGCTGCGCGACGGTGACCCGGTGTACTGCGTGATCCTCGGCGGCGCGGTGAACAACGACGGCAACACCGACGCGCTGACCGTGCCCAGCCCGGCCGCGCAGGAACGCGTGCTCCGGGAGGCGTACCGGGCCGCCGACGTGCCGATATCGGACGTCCAGTACGTCGAGCTGCACGGCAGCGGCACCCCGGTGGGCGACCCGGTGGAGGCGGCGGCGCTCGGCGCGGTCATCGGCGCGGACCGTCCCGCCGGCGCGCCGCTGCCGGTCGGCTCGGTCAAGACCAACCTCGGGCACCTGGAGGGCGCGGGCGGCGTCGCGGGACTGATCAAGACCGCGCTGAGCCTGAGGCACGGGGAACTGCCGCCGAGCCTCAACTTCCGTTCCCCGAACCCGCGCATCCCCCTCGACCGGCTCGGGCTGCGGGTGCAGGACCGTCTGACCGGCTGGCCGAACCCGGACCGTCCGCTGCTCGCAGGGGTCAGCTCGTTCGGCATGGGCGGGACGAACTGTCATCTCGTCCTCGCCCAGGCGCCCGAACCGGTCGCGGACGAGCCTCCTCCCGCGACGACGGCCGAGGACGACATCCCCTGGGCGCTGTCGGCGGCGAGCCCGGAAGCGCTGTCGGCGCAGGCCGGGCGCTTGCGCCGACACCTCGCGAACCGTCCCGGCGAGTCGTCCGTGGACGTCGGCTACTCGCTCGGCACGACGCGTTCCGCCTTCGGCCACCGCGCTGTGGTCTTCGGCGCGGACATCGAGGAGCGCCTCGACCGGCTGGCCGTGCTGGAAACGGGCGACGGCGACCCCGCCGGGTTGGTTCTGGGCCGTGAAGGAGACGGCCGGGTGGCCGTCCTCCTCGGCGGCGAAGCCGGGTTGCGCGCGGGGATGGGCCGGTCCCTGTACGCGACGCACCCCTGCTTCGCCGAAGCGCTGGACGAAGTGTGGGCCGCGCTCGACCACCATCTCGACCGTCCGGTGAGCGAGGTCGCCTTCGCTGAGGACGGCCCGCTCGACCAGTCGCCCTACGCCGAAGCCGCAACGTTCGCCCTCGATGTGGCGCTGTACCGGCTGGCCGCGTCGTGGGGGCTCGACACCGACCACGTCGTCGGCCATGGGGCCGGGGACATCGCGGCCGCCCACGTCACGGGCTCTCTCTCGCTCGCGGACGCGTGCGAGCGCGTGGTCTCCGGCTCGCAGGACGCACGGGAGTCACTGGACGCCAGGTTGGCGGCTCTGCCGGATGCCGAGGTCGTCCTCGTCCTCGGGCCGGACGAACCGCTCGCCGCCCTCGCCCGCGAACACCTGGCGACGCGGACGGGCACGGACCGTCCCGAGCCCTTCGTCGTCGAAGCGCTGCGAAGCGACCGGCCGGAAACCGTCACGTTCGCCGCCGCGATGGCCGAACTCCATGTGCGGGGCACCGACCTGGACTGGGAGAAGGTGTTCGCCGGCCGGGGAGGCCGGCGTGTGGCCCTCCCGACCTACGCCTTCCAGCGCAGCCGGTACTGGCCTGTGGCCGCGCCCGAACCGAGGATCGAGGTCGCGCGCGTCCCGCCGCCGCCCCCGCCGGACTCGCCGTTCACCCGCCGCCTCGCCGAGCTGGACGGCCCGGACCGCGACCGGCTGCTGCTGGAGACCGTCCTGGCGGACGTCGCGAACGTCCTCGGCCACGCCACGCCCGCAGCCGTCGATCCCGGCCTGACCTTCAAACAACTCGGCTTCGACTCGATCGCGGGCACCGAACTCGCTCAGCGGCTCGGCGCGGCGACCGGCCTTTCGCTGGCCACGACGCTCACCTTCGACCACCCGACTCCGAACGCCGTCGTCGGGCACCTGAGCGAACGGGCACTCCACGCACCGGCCGCCGCACCGCTCCAGAACGGTCGTGCCCTGGCCGACGACCCGGTGGTCATCGTCGGGATGGCGTGCCGCTTCCCCGGCGGCGTGGAGTCACCGGAAGAGCTCTGGGACCTGGTCGCGGGCGGTGTGGACGCGGTCGGCGAGTTCCCCGGCAACCGCTCGTGGGATCTCGGCGGCCTGTTCGACGGGGACACCGCCCACTCGGGCCGGAGCCACGCCCGTTCGGGCGGCTTCCTGCACGACGCGGACCTGTTCGACGCGGGGTTCTTCGGGATCAGCCCGCGCGAGGCGCTGGCGATGGACCCGCAGCAGAGGTTGCTGCTGGAGACGGCCTGGCAGGCGTTCGAACGCGCGGGCATCGACGCGGGCTCGCTCCGGAGCAGCCCGACCGGCGTGTTCGTCGGCGCGACGACCCAGGACTACGGACCGCGCATGCACGAGCCGTCGCGGGACCTCGACGGCCAGGTCCTGACCGGCACGGCGCCCAGCGTGATGGCGGGACGCGTCGCCTTCACGTTCGGCCTGGAGGGCCCGGCGATGACGGTGGACACGGCGTGCTCGTCGTCCCTGGTCGCGATGCACCTGGCGAGCCAGTCGCTCCGCCAGGGCGAATGCACGCTGGCCCTGGCGGGCGGCGTGACGGTGATGGCCACCCCGGGAATGTTCGTCGAGTTCTCGCGGCAGCGGGGCTTGTCGGCGGACGGTCGCTGTAAGGCGTTCTCGGCTTCGGCGGACGGCACTGGTTGGGCCGAGGGTGTGGGGCTGGTGGTGTTGGAGCGGCTGTCGGACGCGCAGCGTAACGGTCATCGTGTTCTGGCGGTGGTGCGTGGTTCGGCGATCAATCAGGACGGCGCGAGTAACGGTCTGACCGCGCCGAACGGGCCGTCGCAGGAGCGGGTGATCGGTGCGGCGCTGGCCAATGCCGGGTTGACGACGTCGGACATCGATGTGGTTGAGGCTCATGGGACCGGGACGGCACTGGGTGATCCGATCGAGGCGAACGCGTTGCTGGCCACCTATGGCAAGGGTCGTTCTGAGGATCGTCCGTTGTGGCTTGGCTCGGTGAAGTCGAATCTCGGTCATACGCAGGCGGCTGCGGGTGTCGCTGGTGTGATCAAGATGGTCATGGCCATGCGGAACGGCATGTTCCCCGCGACCCTGCATGTGGACGAGCCGTCACCGCACGTCGATTGGTCGTCGGGGGGCGTCCGGTTGCTGACTGAACCGGTGGACTGGTCTCAGAACGGCCACCCGCGCCGCGCGGGCGTCTCCTCCTTCGGGATCTCCGGAACCAACGCCCACCTCATCCTCGAAGCCGCCCCGGACGTCCGCGCGACCGAGCAGGAGATCGGGCCGTGGGTAGTGTCGGCGAAGTCGCCGGAGGCGCTGCGCGCCCAGGCCGAGCGGCTCGCCGAGCACCTGACGGCCCGTCCCGGGCTCACCCCCGGCGAGGTCGGGTGGTCGCTGATCCGGACCCGGGCCGTCTTCGAGTATCGCGCGGTGGTGCTCGGCGACGACCGGAACCGCCTGCTCGCAGAGCTCACCGCGCTGGCGGACGACCGGCCCGACGCCGACGTGGTCACCGGCGTCGCGGGCACTGCGGGCCCGGGGCCCGTCCTGGTGTTCCCGGGTCAGGGTTCGCAGTGGGTCGGGATGGGTGCTGAGCTTCTGGACGAGTCGCCGGTGTTCGCCGCGCGTATGGCCGAGTGCGAGCAGGCCCTCGCGCCGCACGTGGACTGGTCACTGATCGAGGTGATCCGCAGCGACGGCTCTGAACTGTCACGGGTGGACGTCGTCCAGCCCGTCCTCTGGGCCGTGATGGTGTCACTGGCGGCCGTCTGGGCCGATTACGGCGTGAAGCCCGCCGCCGTCGTCGGGCACAGTCAGGGTGAGATCGCCGCCGCGTGCGTCGCCGGAGCACTGTCGATCGAGGACGCCGCCCGGGTGGTCGCGGTGCGGAGCCGGGTGCTGCGGCGGCTGGCGGGCGGCGGCGCGATGGCGTCCCTCGGCGTCGGCGCGGAGCAGGCCGAGGCGCTGCTCGGCGACGGCGTGACCGTGGCGGCGGTCAACGGTCCGATGTCGACGGTGATCTCGGGCCCGCCCGAACCGGTGGCGGCCGTGGTGGCCGCCGCGCGGGAGCAGGGACTGCGCGCCCGGATGATCGACGTCGACTACGCCTCGCACGGCCCGCAGGTCGACGAGATCACCGGCGAGCTGACCGAGGCCCTCGCCGGGATCACGGCGAGCGCCGCGCCGGTTCCGTTCTACTCCACCGTCACCGGCCGGCGGATCGACACCGCGAGCCTGGACACCGGCTACTGGGTGACCAACCTGCGTCGGCCCGTCCGCTTCGCCGACGCCGTGGACACCCTGCTGGCGGACGGTTTCCGCGTCTTCGTCGAGTCCAGCCCGAACCCGGTCCTGACGATGGGGATCGAGGAGTGCGCCGAGCGGGCGGAGGCGCGCGCCGCCGCGCTGCCGACGATCCGGCGCGACCAGGGCGGATCCGGACAGGTGCTCCGCGCGCTGGCGGGAGCGTTCACCGCCGGGGTCGCGGTCGACTGGAGCCGTTGTTTCCCCGCGGATCCCGCGCCCGCCGTCGTCGACCTGCCCACCTACGCCTTCCAGCGGGCGCGGTACTGGCACGCGTCCGGGAACGGCGCCGTCGACGCGGCGGACCTCGGTCTCGGTTCGACCGGCCATCCGGTGCTGGGGGCCGCCGTGGAACCGGTCGAAGGGGACGGCCGCGCCCTCACCGGCAGGGTGTCGCGGCGACGGCAACCGTGGCTGGCCGACCACGTCATCGGCGGCGCCATGCTCGTCCCGGGCGCGGCCCAGCTGGAAATGGTCCTGCGGGCGGCCGACGAGGTCGGCTGCGCCGGGGTCGAGGAGCTGGTCCTCCGGTCGCCTCTGGTGGTCCCCGAACCGGACGGCCTGAACGTCCAGGTCGTGGTCGGCGCGGCAGGCGAGGACGGACGCCGCGAGGTGGGCGTGTACTCCCGCGCGGCCGACGGATGGATCCACCACGCGGCCGGTGTGCTGCGCGCCGATCCCGCCGTCCCGGGCGAGCCGCCGAAGGCATGGCCGCCCGCCGGGGGCGAACCCGTCGAGCTCGGCCGCTTCTACGAGGAGGCGGCCGTCGCGGGCTACGGCTACGGGCCGGGCTTCCAGGGCATGCGGGCGGTCTGGCGGGACGGCGCCGAGCTCTTCGCCGAGATCGACCTGCCGCGGGGCGTCGACGCCTCCGGTGGGTTCGGCGTCCACCCGGCCCTGCTGGACGCCGCGCTGCACCCGCTCCTGCTCGGCCGCCTCCACGACGAACCCGGTGACGGCGAGTCCGGTGACGGCGAGCCGGGTGACGGCGGGGTCTGGCTGCCGTTCATCTGGAGCGACGTGACGCTGCACGCCGTGGGCGCCGAGACGGTCCGCGTGCGGCTCTCGCCGCTCGGCGACGCGCTCGACCAGGGCGTCCGGGTGAACCTCACCGACCCGGCGGGCGGGCCGGTGCTCGACGCCGAGGTGTTGCTGCGGCGGGCGCACGGCGAGCGGCTCCGCGAGGCGGCCGAGCGCGTCCGGTCCGGAACGTCCGGCGACGCGGACGTGGTCCGGAGGCCGTCCGCGGCGTCCGCTCCCACAGGGCGGGGCCCGGACCTCGCGGACCGGCTCGCCGCGCTCACCGCCGACGAGCGCCGCCGCACGCTGCTCGGCCTGGTGCGCGGGCATTCGGCCGCCGTGCTGGGGTTCCCGGACCCGGACGAAGTGCGGCCCGACGCCACGTTCACCGAGCTGGGCCTCGGCTCGGTGATGGCCGTCGAGCTGCGTGACCGGCTCTCCGAGGCGAGCGGGCTGGTGCTGCCGACCGGGCTGATCTTCGGGCATCCCACGCCGCAGGACGTCGCCGCCGAGCTGCTGCGGCGGCTGAGGCCCGAGGACACCGGCCGGGGCCGCGCCGTCGCCGGTCCTCCGCGAGGCGACGAGCCGGGCGAGGACGACGACGCCGTGGACCGGCTGCGGTCGGCGTCCGCCGAGCAGGTCCTGGACTTCATCGACAACGAGCTTGGAGTCTCCTGAATGGTGATGCGCCATGGCGAATGAGGAGAGGCTGGTCGACTACCTCAAGAAGGTCGCGGCCGAACTGCACGAGACCCGCCGCCGCCTGCGCCAGGTCGAGGAGCGGTCCGCCGAGCCGATCGCCGTCGTGGGGATGGCCTGCCGCTTCCCGGGCGGGGCCGACTCGCCGGAGGCGCTGTGGCGGCTGGTCGCGGACGGCGAGGACGCGCTCACCGGGTTCCCCGCCGACCGGGGCTGGGACCTGGACGGCCTGTTCCACTCCGACCCCGACCACCACGGCACCAGCTACCTGCGGCGCGGCGGGTTCGTCCGGGACGCCGACCGGTTCGACGCCGAGTTCTTCGGGATCAGCCCGCGCGAGGCGCTGGCGATGGACCCGCAGCAGCGGGTGATGCTCGAGACGTCCTGGGAGCTGTTCGAGCGGGCCGGGATCGACCCGGCGTCCCTGCGCGGCACCCGGACGGGCGTGTACGCGGGTATGTCCGGCGAGGACTACCTGTCCGGGCTGCCGCGCGTCCCGGAGGGGCTGGAGGGGCACGCGACGACCGGCCGCAGCACGGCCGTGATCTCCGGGCGGGTGGCCTACACGTTCGGGCTGGAGGGGCCCGCGATGACGGTCGACACCGCGTGCTCGGCGTCCCTGGTGGCGATCCACCTGGCGTGCCGGGCGCTGCGGGCGGACGACTGCGCGCTCGCGCTGGCGGGCGGGGTGCTGGTGCTGTCCACCCCCGCCCTGTTCACCGAGTTCTCCCGGCAGCGCGGGCTCGCGGCCGACGGACGCTGCAAGCCGTTCGCCGCGTCGGCGGACGGGACGGTCTTCGCCGAGGGCGCGGGCCTGCTCCTGCTGGAGCGGCTCTCGGACGCGCGCCGCAACGGGCGGCGCGTCCTGGCCGTGATCCGGGGGTCGGCGGTGAACCAGGACGGCGCGAGCAACGGCCTGACCGCGCCCAACGACCTCGCGCAGGAGGAGGTGATCCGCCGCGCGCTCGCCGACGCGGGCCTGACGGCCGCCGACGTGGACGCGGTGGAGGCGCACGGCACCGGGACCCGGCTCGGCGACCCGATCGAGGCGCAGGCGCTCCTCGCCACCTACGGCCGGGACCGCCCGGAGGACCGCCCGCTCTGGATCCGGTCGGTCAAGGCCAACATCGGGCACACCGTCGCGGCGGCGGGCGCGGCGGGCCTGATCAACATGGTGATGGCGATGCGGGCGGGCGAGCTGCCCGCCTCACCGCACGCCGACGAGCCGACCCCGTACGTCGACTGGGACTCCGGCGGCGTCCGGCTGCTCACCGGGACCGTGCCGTGGCCGCGCGGCGACCGTCCCCGGCGCGCGGCCGTCTCCTCGTTCGCGATCTCCGGGACGAACGCGCACGTCATCGTCGAGGAGCCCCCAGAGGAACCCGCGCCCGAACCGGGGCGTCCGGCCCCCGCCGTCGTCCCGTGGGTGCTGTCGGGCCGGAGCGCGGCGGCGCTGCGCGGACAGGCGCGCAGGCTGGCGGAGTTCCAGCCGGAGGACGCGACCGAGGCGGACGTCGGCTGGACCCTCGCGACGGCCCGCGCGGCGTTCGAGCACCGCGCCGTGGTCGTTGGCGACGACAAACGGGCGGCCCTGTCGGCGCTCGCCGCGGGCGAAGCCCACCCCCGCGTCGTCGAGGGACGCGTCGTCGGAGAGGAATCCGTGCTGGTGTTCCCCGGCCAGGGCTCGCAGTGGGCCGGGATGGGCGCGGAACTCCTGGACGAGTCGCCGGTCTTCGCCGCGCGCGTCGCCGAATGCGAGCAGGCCCTGGCCCCGCATGTGGACTGGTCGCTGACCGGCGTGTTGCGCGGCGACGGGACCGGCCTGGACCGCGTGGACGTGGTGCAACCCGCGCTGTGGGCGGTGATGGTGTCGCTCGCCGCCGTGTGGGAGCACCATGGCGTCCGTCCGGCGGCGGTCGTCGGGCACAGCCAGGGGGAGATCGCCGCGGCCTGCGTCGCCGGAATCCTCTCCCTGGACGACGCCGCGAAGGTCGTGGCCGTCCGCGCGAAGGCGCTGCGGCGGCTGTCGGGGTCGGGCGCGATGGCGTCCGTCGGCGCGTCGGCCGACGAGGTCGCCGGGCTCCTGACCGGGGGCGTCGCGATCGCGGCCTCCAACGGGCCGCGATCGACCGTCGTCTCGGGCTCCCCGGCGGACGTGGCCGCCGTGGTCGAGGCCGCGCGCGGGCGGGACCTGCGGGCGCGGCCGATCGAGGTGGACTACGCCTCGCACGGCCACCAGGTCGACCAGATCGCGGACGAACTGACCGCCGCGCTGGCGGGCCTCACGCCCCAGGGCTCGGAGGTGGGCTTCTACTCGACCGTGACCGGCGCGCGGACCGACGGCGCCTCGCTCGACGCCGCTTACTGGGTCGCCAACCTGCGCCGTCCCGTCCGGTTCGCCGACACCGTGCGGACGCTGCTCGGCGACGGGTACCGCGTGTTCGTCGAGGCCAGCCCGCATCCGGTGCTGACGGTCGGGATGGAGGAGACGTTCGAGGCCGCCGATCGCACCGCCGCCGCCGTCCCGACGCTGCGCCGGGACGAGGGCGGGCTTACCCGGGTCGTCCGGTCGCTCGGCGAGGCCTTCGCGGCCGGTGCCCCGGTGGACTGGTCGTCCTGGTTCCCCGCCGATCCGCCGCCCCGGACCGTGGACCTGCCGACCTACGCGTTCCAGCGCACGCGGTACTGGCTCGCCGACCGCGCGGACCCCCGGACGGGAACCGCGTCGGACCATCCCCACCTGCCGGTGTCGGTCGCGCTCGCCGACGGCGGACGGATGCTCACCGGCGCCCTGCCGGCGTCGGGCGGCGGCTGGACGGCGCAGCACAAGGTCGCGGGCGCCGCGCTGGTGCCCGGCACGGCGCTGCTGGAGTGGGTCCTGCGGGCCGCCGACGAGGTCGGCTGCGCGACCGTGGACGAGCTGACCCTGCACGAGCCCGCGTTCCTCGCCGGGACGCGCCCCCTGAACCTCCAGGTGCTCGTCGATCCGCCCGGCGAGGACGGCCGCCGGGAGGCGCGCGTGTACTCGGGCCTCGACGGGGCGGACTGGACCCATCACGCCACCGCCGTCCTGGCCCCGGAACCGCGAGGGCAGGTGGGCGAGGGGCCGTGGCCGCCCACCGACGCCGAGCCGGTCCCCATCGACGACTTCTACGATCGCGCCGCGGCGGCGGGCTATGACTACGGAGCGGCGTTCCGCGGGCTCCGCGCCGTGTGGCGGCAGGGCCCCGACCTGCTGGCCGAGGTGAGCCTGCCGGACGCCGCCGGTGAGGCCGGGAGCTTCGGCCTGCACCCGGCCCTGCTGGATGCGGCGGTGCAGCCGATCCTGCTCACCGGCCCCCTCGACACCGGCCGGACGCTGCTGCCGTTCGCCTGGTCAGGCGTGACGCTGCACTCCGTCGGCGCGACGGCCGTCCGCGTGCGGATCTCGCCGCGCGGCGAACGGCCCGAGGACGGCGTGCGGATCGGCGTCGCCGATCCGGTGGGCGCTCCCGTGCTGAGCGTGGAGTCGCTCGTGCTCCGACCGACGAGCGCGGAACGGCTGCGGCGCGTCCCCGACGGCCTGTTCGCGGTGGAGTGGACGCCCCTGCCGGAACCGGCCGCCCGGCCCGACGGGGCCGACGGGGCCGACGGGGCCGACCTCGAAACGGTCACCGTCGAGCACCTGGACACCACGGGCGGCCCCGCGGCGGTCGACCGGGCGCTCGCCCTGCTCCAGGACTGGCTGGGCGCGTCCCGGCCGTCCGGATCGCAGCTGGTCCTGGTGACGCGGGGAGCGGTCGCGGCCGACGATCCCGACCTGGGCGGCGCGGCGGTGTGGGGGCTGGTCCGCAGCGCGCAGTCGGAGAACCCCGGCCGGTTCGTCCTGGCCGACATCGAAAACGGCGCGGACGGCGGGGACGTCGAGCGGGCCGTCCGGTGGGCGGTGGCCGCGGGCGAGCCGCAGGTCGCGGTGCGCGGCGGCCGGGTGCTCGTGCCGCGCATGGTCGCCGCCGCCGAGCCCGTGGAGCTCGCGCCCCCGGCGGGCGAACGGGCCTGGCGGCTCGCCGAGGCGGCGGACGCGACACTCGACGGCGTGGCGGCCGTGCCGTGCCCCGAGGTCCTGGAGCCGCTCGGGCCCGGCCGGGTCCGCGTCGCCGTGCGCGCGGCCGGGATCAACTTCAAGGACGTCCTGATCGCGCTCGGCATGGACCCCGACTCCGGCCTGGGCAGCGAGGGCGCGGGCGTGGTGCTGGACACCGGGCCCGGCGTGACCGGTCTCGCGCGCGGCGACCGCGTAATGGGCCTGTTCCGCGGCGCGTTCGGCCCGTACGCGGTCGCCGACGCCCGGACGCTCATCCCCATTCCGGACGGATGGGACTACCGGCGCGCGGCGGCGACGCCGGTCGCGTTCCTCACCGCCTGGTACGGCCTGGTGGACCTGGCCGGGCTGCGGCCGGGGAAGCGTGTGCTGATCCACGCGGCGACCGGCGGGGTCGGGAGGGCGGCGGTGCAGATCGCCCGCCACCTCGGCGCGGAGGTGTTCGCGACGGCCGGTCCCGGCAAGGCGGAGATCCTCGCGGAGATGGGGATCGACGAGGAGCACCGCGCGTCGTCCCGGGACGCGGGCTTCGAGGACGCCTTCCGCCGGGCGACCGGCGGCGACGGCGTGGACGCGGTCCTGAACAGCCTGACCGGCGAGCTCACCGACGCCTCGCTGCGCCTGCTGCGACCCGGCGGCCGGTTCGTCGAGATGGGCAAGACCGACGTCCGCGACCCGAACGACCACCCGGACATCACCTACACGGCGTTCCAGCTGCTCGACCATGCCGGGCCTGAGCGGATCGGCGCGATGCTCGGCACGCTCACCGGCCTGTTCGCCGACGGGACGCTGTGCTCGCTGCCCCTGCGGACCTGGCCGCTCGGCCGCGCCCGCGAGGCGTTCCGGTTCATGAGCCAGGCACGGCACACCGGCAAGCTCGTGCTGGACGTCCCCGCCGCCACCGACCCGGACGGCACCGTGCTCATCACCGGCGGCACCGGCACGATCGGCGCGGCGGTGGCCGAGCACCTGGCGCGCACGCGCCAGGCCGGGCGGCTCCTCCTGGTCAGCCGCCACGGCCCGGACGCGCCCGGCGCGCCGGAGCTGCTCGCGCGGCTGGAGGGCCTGGGCGTCGAAGCGCGGGCCGTCGCGGCCGACGTCGCCGACCGGGACGCCGTCCGGGACCTGGTCGCGAGCGTCGATCCGGCGCGTCCGCTGACCGGGGTCGTCCATGCCGCCGGGGCGCTGGACGACGCGATGGTCCGCTCGCTCACCCCCGCGCACGTCCGGCGGGTCTGGGCGGCCAAGGCGGACGGCGCGCGCCACCTGCACGAGGCCACCGCGCACCTGCCGCTCGGCATGTTCGCCGTCTTCTCCTCCTTCGCCGGGACGCTCGGCACGCTCGCGCAGGCGAACTACGCGGCGGCCAACGCCTACCTCGACGCCCTGGCCGCCCACCGGCGCGCCGCCGGGCTCGCCGGAGTGTCGATCGCGTGGGGGCTGTGGGCGGAGACCAGCGGGCTGACCGGCGGGCTCACCGACGCCGATCTGGCCCGGTTCGGCAGGTTCGGCATCAAGGCCCTCCCCACCGACGAGGGCCTGGCGCTGTTCGACGCCGCCCGCCGCGACGGACGGCCCGCGCTCGTCGCTCTCGGCTTCGACGCTAGCGCCCTGGCGGGCCGTCCCGCCGCCGAGCTGCCCGCGCCGCTGCGCGACTTCGCCGTGCCCGCCGCCCGGCCGCGCCGCGCGGCGGCGTCCGCCGCGCCACCGGACGACTGGTCCGCGCGGCTGCGCGGCATGGCTCCGCCGGAACGGCGCAAGGCGCTGGTCGGCCTCGTCCGGAACCAGGCGGCGACCGTGCTCGGCCACGCCGACCGCGCGGCCGTCCCCGCGGGCGCCTCGTTCAGGTCCCTCGGGTTCGACTCCCTCACCGCCGTCGAGCTGCGCAACCGGCTCGCCGCCGCGACGGGCCTGCGGCTGCACTCCGCGCTCGTCTTCGACTACCCGGAGGCCACCGTGCTCGCCGACCACCTGCTGGAACGGCTCGCCCCAGGCGACGCGGACGCCCCGCCCGAGGCCCCCGACCCGGCGCTCGCCGACCTGGACCGGCTGGAACGCGCGCTGACCTCGGCCTCTGGTCTGGACGCCGACGCGGTCGCCGCCCGCCTGGAAGCGCTCCTGTCCCGCCTGCGGAGCCGCGGCAGCCGCGACACCAGCGGTGGCACCGGTGACGACGCGGCGGCGGAGCGGCTGCGCACGGCCGACGCCGGGCAGATCCTCGACTTCATCGACAACGAGCTGGGCGTGTGATCCGGAATGGTCAGTGAGGAAAGGCTGGTCGAGGCCCTGCGCCGTGTCACCGCCGACCTGCACGACACCCGGCGGCGGCTGCGCGAGGCCGGGGACCGGGACGCCGAGCCGGTCGCCGTCGTGTCGGCGGCGTGCCGCTTCCCCGGCGGCGTGACGTCCCCGGAGGTGCTCTGGGACCTGCTCGCCGCCGGACGCGACGTGGCGGGCGCGTTCCCGGCCGACCGGGGCTGGGACCTGGACCGGCTGTTCGACCCCGATCCGGGCCGTCCCGGCACGAGCGTCGCGCGCGTCGGCGGCTTCCTCGACGACGCGGCCTTGTTCGACGCCGAGTTCTTCGGGATCAGTCCCCGCGAGGCCCTGACGCTCGACCCGCAGCAGCGCAAGCTGCTCGAGGTGTCGGCGGAGCTGCTGGAGCGCGCGGGCCTCGACGCGTCCGCGCTGAAGGGCAGCCGCACCGGCGTCTACGTCGGGACGGCGCTGCCCGGCTTCGGCACCCCGCACGTCGACCGGGACGCCGAGGGCCACCTGATCACCGGGAACGCCCCGAGCGTCCTGTCCGGGCGGATCGCCTACACCTTCGGGCTGGAGGGCCCGGCGGTGACGGTCGACACCGCCTGCTCGTCCTCGCTGGTCGCGATCCACCTCGCCTGCCACGCGCTCCGGCGGGACGAGTGCGCGCTCGCGCTGGCGGGCGGCGTCACCGTGATGTCCCAGCCGAACGTGTTCACCGAGTTCTCGCGGCAGCGCGGCCTCGCGCCCGACGGACGCTGCAAGGCGTTCGCGGCGGCGGCCGACGGCACCGGCTTCGCCGAGGGCGTCGGGCTCGTCCTGCTGGAGCGGCTGTCCGAGGCGCGCCGCAACGGCCACGAGGTGCTCGCGGTGATCCGCGGGTCCGCGGTCAACCAGGACGGCGCGAGCAACGGCCTGACCGCGCCGAACGGGCCGTCCCAGCGGCGGGTGATCCGCGCGGCGCTGGAGTCCGCGCGGCTGTCGCCCGCCGACGTGGACGCGGTGGAGGCGCACGGCACCGGCACGCGGCTCGGCGACCCGATCGAGGCGCGCGCTCTGCTGGCCGCCTACGGGCGGGACCGCGAGGACGGCCGCCCGCTCTGGCTCGGCGCGGTGAAGTCCAACCTCGGCCACACGCAGGGCGCGGCGGGCGTCGCGGGCGTGCTGAAGATGATCCTGGCGCTGCGGCACGAACGGCTGCCCGCGACCGTCCACCTCGACCGGCCCACGCCCGAGGTGGACTGGGACGAGGGCGGCGTCCGGCTGCTCACCGAGCCGGTTCCGTGGCCGCGCGGCGAGCGTCCGCGCCGGGCCGGGGTGTCGTCGTTCGGCATCTCCGGCACCAACGCCCACCTGATCCTCGAAGAGGCCCCGCCCCCGGAGCCCGTGCCCCCCGAGTCCGAGTCCCCGGCCGCGATGCCGGACGCGTCGCCCGCCGTCGTGGTGTGGCCGCTGTCGGCGCGCACTCCGCAGGCCCTCGCGGCCCAGGCACGCGCGCTCGCCGACCACGTGGACGGCCATCCCGAGTTCTCCGCCTCCGACCTGAGCCGGTCGCTCGCCCGGACCCGCACCTCGTTCGAGCACCGTGCCGTGCTCGTCGGCACCGGCCGCGACGAACAGCGCGCCGGGCTCGCCGCCCTCGCCGACGGCCGTCCCCACGCCGGACTGGTCGGCGCGTCCGGACCGGTTCGCGACGGCGACACGGCCTTCCTGTTCACCGGCCAGGGCAGCCAGCGGGCGGGCATGGGCCGCGAACTCCACCGCGAGCACCCCGCCTTCGCCGACGCCTTCGACGCCGTCTGCGCCCACCTGGACCCCCTGCTCGGCCGCCCGCTCCGCGACCTGGTCTTCACCCCGGACGACCCCGCCGACCTGGACCGGACGGGCCTGACGCAGGCGGCGCTGTTCGCGCTGGAGGTCGCGCTGTTCCGGCTCGTCGAGTCGTTCGGCGTCGTGCCCGGCTACCTGACCGGCCACTCGGTCGGCGAGATCGCCGCCGCGCACGTGGCGGGCGTGCTGTCGCTGCCGGACGCCTGCGCGCTGGTCGCCGCGCGCGGGAGCCTGATGCAGGCGCTGCCGCCCGGCGGCGCGATGGTCGCCGTGCGGGCGGCCGAGTCCGAGGTGCCGCCGCTTCTCGCCGGACGCGAGGACCGCGTCTCGCTCGCCGCCGTCAACGGCCCGGAGGCTGTGGTGATCTCCGGCGCGGAGGACGACGTCGAGGAGATCGCCGCCCGGCTCCGGGACTCCGGCCGCAAGACGCGGCGGCTGCGGGTCAGCCACGCGTTCCACTCGCCGCTGCTGGACCCGATGCTCGACGACTTCCGCGAGGTCGCCCGCGGCCTCGCCTACGCCGCGCCACGTCTTCCGGTCATCTCGAACCTGACCGGCGAGGTCGCCGGACCGGACCTGCTCGCCGACCCCGAGTACTGGGTACGGCACGTCCGGGAACCGGTCCGGTTCGGCGACGGTTTGCGCGCCCTTCGCGCCGAGGGGGTCGTCCGCTTCCTCGAACTCGGCCCGGCGCCCGTGCTCACCGCCATGGCGCGGGAGTGCCTGGCGGACGAGGGCCCCGGCGTGTTCGCCGCGACCCTGCGCGCGGACCGTCCCGAGGCCGGAACGTTCCTCACCGCGCTGGCGGAGCTGCACGCCGACGGCGCGGACGTGGACTTCGCCGCCGGGCTCCCGGCCGGTGCGCGCGCGGTTCCGCTGCCGACCTACCCGTTCCAGCGGCGGCGGTACTGGCGTCCCGTCCCGGACGCCGCCGTCGCCGAGGCCGGAGGGGTGCGTCCGGCGGGGCACCCGCTCCTCGGGACGGTCGTCGAGTCGGCCACCGGCGAGCTGCTCGCCACGGGACGCCTGTCCACGCGCACGCACGGCTGGCTGGCAGACCACGAGATCGCCGGGACCGTCCCGCTGCCCGCGACCGCCCTGCTCGAACTCGCGCTCGCCGCGTCCGCCCGCGCCGGATGCGACCTGATCGACGAGCTCACCCTGGAGGCCCCGCTTCCGCTGCCGTCCTCCGGCGGCGTCGACGTCCAGGCCGCGATCGCCGGCCCGGACGAGGACGGACGCCGGACGGTCGCGATCCACTCGCGCCGCACCGGCGACGAGACGTGGACCCGGCACGCCGTGGGAACGTGCTCGCGGGCGGACGACACCGAGCTCTCGGCCGTGCCGGGGGCGTGGCCGCCCGCCGGGGCCGTGCCGATCGACGTTGATGAGCTGTACGACCGCCTCGCCGAGCGGGGCTACCGGTACGGACCCGCCTTCCGGGGCGTCCGGACCGCGTGGCGGGACGGCGACGAGCTGTTCGCGGAGGTGGGGTCGTCTTCGGACGAGCATGGCGATCCACGCTCCTACGCCGTCCATCCGGCGCTGCTCGACGGCGCGTTCCACACGATCGACGAGCTCTTCCGGGAGGACGACGGGACGGTGCGGCTGCCGTACTCGTTCCGGGGCGTCCGCGTGCACAACCCCGGCCCCTCGCTGTTGCGCGTCCGCATCACGCCGCTCGACGCCGACGCCTTCAGCCTGGACGTCACCGGCCCGGACGACGCCCCGGCCCTCACCATCGACACGCTCGCCCTCCGGGCGGTGTCCGCCGAACGCTGGCGCGCCGCGCAGACCGCGACGGCCGACGTCCCATACCGGCTGACCTGGCGGCCACTGGACGTCCCGCCACCGACCGCCTCCGGATCCTGGACGGTCGCCGGGCCCGATGATCTCGGCTTGGACGGTGGCTCCGCCCATGCCGACCTCGCAGCCCTCCAAGCCTCGCTCGACACCGGGGCTCCGGCCCCTGACCTGGTACTGCTGACCCTCCAAGACGCGCCGGACGAGGACGGGGTGCCCGCGCGGGTCCGAGGTCATGTGGGCCGGGTGCTGGCCGGGCTTCAGACATGGCTGGCCGACGAGCGGCTCGCGGCGTCCCGGCTTGTCCTCGTGACGCGGGACGCCGTCGCCGCCGATCTCACGAACGCGCCCGTCTGGGGACTGGTCCGCGCGGCGCAGGCCGAACACCCGGGCCGCATCGCCGTCCTCGACCATGACGGGACGAGCGGCCCCGACGCCGTCCGGGCGGCCGTCGCCACAGGCGAGCCGCAGGTGGCCGTCCGTGCCGGGAAGGTTCTGGTCCCGCGCCTGGTCAAGGCCGCCGCGTCCCGGCCGGACGGCGGCGAGCCCGCCCGCCCGCTCGACCCCGACGGCACCGTCCTCATCACCGGCGGCACCGGAGCGCTCGGCCTCCTCGTCGCCCGGCACCTCGCCACCGCGCACGGCGCGCGGCACCTGCTGCTGGCCGGCCGCCGGGGCGACACGACCGGCGCCGCGGAGGCCCTCGCAGACCTGGACGCGGACGTCCGCGTCGCCGCCTGTGACGCCGCCGACCCGGACGCGCTGTCCGCGCTGCTCGCGTCGGTCCCGGCCGACCGTCCGCTCACCGCCGTCGTACACGCCGCCGGGATCGTCGACGACGGCGTCGTCACATCCCTGACCGGGCCGCGCCTCGACGCCGTCCTCGCGCCCAAGGTCGACGGCGCGTGGCACCTGCACCGGCTGACCCGGGAGCGCGACCTGGCGGCGTTCGTCCTGTTCTCCTCGGCCGCCGGGGTCCTCGGCAACGCGGGGCAGGGCAACTACGCCGCCGCGAACGCGTTCCTCGACGCCCTGGCCGAGCATCGCCGCGCCGAGGGCCTGCCCGCCGTCTCGCTCGCCTGGGGCCCCTGGGCGGCGGACGGAGGCATGGCGTCGACGCTCGCCGGGACCGACGCGGCGCGCATCAGCCGCTCCGGCCTCGTCCCCATGGCCCCCGACCAGGCCCTCGCGATGCTCGACACCGCGCTCTCCACCTCGGACGCGGCGCTGGTGCCCGTTCGGCTCGACCACGCCGCCCTGCGCGGGCAGGCCGCGTCCGGTGCGCTGCCGCCCGTCCTGCGGGGGCTGGTCCGCGCGCCCGCCACGCGCGCGGCGTCGTCCTGGGCCGAGCGCCTCGCCGCGCTGCCGGAGGCCGAGCGGGACCGAGCCCTCCGCGACACCGTCCGGGACCGCGTCGCGGCCGTCCTGGCCCACCCCGACCCGGGCGCCCTCGATCTCACCCGGCCGTTCCAGGACCTCGGCTTCGACTCGCTCACCGCCCTCGAACTCCGGACCGGCATCGGCGCCGCGACCGGCCTCACGCTGCCCAGCACGGCCGTCTTCGACCACCCGACCCCCGAGGCTCTCGTCAGGTACATCCGTTCGGAACTGCTTGGCCAGGCGACCGGCCGTCCCCGGCCCGTGACCTCGCCCTCGACCGCCGCGACCGACGAACCCGTGGCGATCGTCGGGATGGCGTGCCGCTTTCCCGGCGGGGTCGATTCCCCGGAGGCCCTCTGGGACCTGGTCGCGGGCGGCATGGACGCGGTCGGGGAGTTCCCGGGCAACCGCTCGTGGGACCTGGACGGCCTGTTCGACGACGACCCCGCGCGGTCCGGGCGCAGCTACACCCGCTCGGGCGGCTTCCTCCACGACGCGGACCAGTTCGACGCGGGATTCTTCGGGATCAGCCCGGTCGAGGCACTGGCCATGGACCCGCAGCAGAGGTTGCTGCTGGAGACGGCCTGGCAGGCGTTCGAACGCGCCGGACTGGACCCGGCGGCCCTGCGCGGCAGCCGGACGGGCGTGGTCGTCGGCGTGATGTACGACGACTACGGAAGCCGCTTCCTCGGACGGATACCACCGGACGTCGAGGGCCGCCTGATGCCCGGCAGCCTGCCGAGCGTCGCGTCCGGACGGGTCTCCTACACCTTCGGCCTGGAGGGCCCGGCGGTGACCGTGGACACGGCGTGCTCGTCGTCCCTGGTCGCGATGCACCTCGCAGCCCAGTCGCTCCGCCAGGGCGAATGTTCGCTCGCGCTGGCCGGAGGCGTGACGGTGATGTCCACGCCGAACACCTTCGTCGAGTTCTCGCGGCAGCGGGGTTTGTCGGCGGACGGTCGCTGTAAGGCGTTCTCGGCTTCGGCGGACGGCACTGGCTGGGCCGAGGGTGTCGGTTTGGTGGTGTTGGAGCGGCTGTCGGACGCGCGCCGCAATGGTCATCGTGTTCTGGCGGTGGTGCGTGGTTCGGCGATCAATCAGGACGGCGCGAGTAACGGGCTGACCGCGCCGAACGGGCCGTCGCAGGAGCGTGTGATCGGTGCGGCGCTGGCCAATGCCGGGTTGACGACGTCGGACATCGACGCGGTCGAGGCCCACGGGACCGGGACGGCACTGGGTGATCCGATCGAGGCGAACGCGTTGCTGGCCACCTACGGCAAGGACCGCCCCGAGGATCGTCCGCTGTGGCTCGGGACGGTGAAGTCGAACCTTGGCCACACGCAGGCTGCTGCGGGTGTTGCTGGTGTGATCAAGATGGTCATGGCCATGCGGAACGGCATGTTCCCCGCGACCCTGCATGTGGACGAGCCGTCACCGCACGTGGACTGGTCGTCGGGCGGTGTTCGGTTGTTGACCGAGCCGGTGGACTGGTCTCAGAACGGTCACCCGCGCCGCGCTGGCGTCTCCTCCTTCGGCTTCTCCGGCACCAACGCCCACCTCATCCTCGAAGAACCGCCCGAAGCGGAACCCGCCTCCCGTCCTGCGGAAGGCTCCGCGCCATGGGTGATCTCGGCACGTACCGAAGAGGCGCTGGCCGCGCAGGCTGAGTCGCTCGCCGCGCATCTGGCCGCGCGGCCCGCCCTGTCGTCGGCGGACGTGGGGTGGTCCCTGATCCGGACGCGGTCGGTCTTCGAGCACCGCGCCGTGGTGCTGGGCGACGACCAGCCGACGGCCCTGGCGGCGCTGGCGCGCGGCGAAGCGCATCCGGACGTCGTGACCGGAGTCGCCGAATCGGTGGATCCGGGCCCGGTGCTGGTGTTCCCGGGCCAAGGCTCGCAGTGGGCGGGGATGGGCGCGGCTCTCCTGGACGAGTCTCCGGTGTTCGCCGCGCGCATGGCCGAATGTGAACGCGCACTGCAGCCGCATGTGGACTGGTCACTGACCGAGGTGATCCGTGGCGATGGCTGTGAGCTGTCGCGTGTGGACGTGGTCCAGCCGGTGTTGTGGGCGGTGATGGTGTCGCTGGCGGCCGTCTGGGCTGATTACGGGGTGAAGCCCGCCGCGGTGATCGGGCACAGCCAGGGCGAGATCGCAGCGGCGTGCGTCGCAGGAGCCTTGTCGCTCGAAGACGCCGCCCGTGTCGTGGCGCTGCGCAGCAAGGCGCTTCGGCAACTGGCGGGCGGCGGCGCGATGGCCTCCCTCGGTGTCGGCGCCGATGAGGCGGAAGCGCTGCTGGTCGACGGTGTGGTGGTCGCTGCGGTCAACAGTCCGTCCGCCACGGTCGTCTCCGGGCCGCCCGACCAGGTCGCGAGGGTCGTGGCGTCCGCGCAGAGTCAGGGGCTCCGCGCGCGGATGATCGACGTCGACTACGCCTCGCATGGCCCGCAGGTGGACGAGATCGCCGACGCACTGCGCGCAGCGCTCGCCGGAATCGCCGGGACCGCCGCTGAGGTGCCGTTCTATTCGACCGTGACCGGGACCCGGATCGACACGACCACGCTCGACACCGAGTACTGGATCACCAACCTCCGGCAACCCGTCCGGTTCGCCGACACCATCAGCGGCCTCCTGGCGGACGGGCACGGCGTGTTCATCGAGGCCAGCCCCCATCCCGTCCTGACGCCCGGGATCGAGGAGTGCGCCGACAGGGCGGAAGCGCGCGCCGTCGCGCTGCCGACGATCCGCCGCGACCAGGGCGGGAGCGAGCAGATCGTCCGGGCGCTGGCCGGGGCGTTCACCGCCGGAGTCGAGATCGACTGGCCCCGGCGCCTTTCCGCCGACACCATGCCTGCCGTGGTCGATCTGCCCACCTACGCCTTCCAGCGCGAGCGGTACTGGCTCACCGGGGACCGCGGGGTCGCCGACGCCGCGGACCTCGGGCTCGGCGCGACGGGACACCCGGTCCTCGGGGCGGCGATGGACCTCGCCGAC
Source organism: Actinomadura oligospora ATCC 43269 (assembly GCF_000518265.1). GTDB lineage: Bacteria > Actinomycetota > Actinomycetes > Streptosporangiales > Streptosporangiaceae > Spirillospora > Spirillospora oligospora. Next base: position 770,478 of record NZ_JADG01000003.1, read on the forward strand.
GGCGGCGGTCGGGTGCTCACGGGGCGGGTGTCCCGGCGCGGCCAGCCCTGGCTGGCCGACCACGTCATCGGCGGCGCGGTGCTCGTCCCGGGCGCGGCCCAGCTCGAATGGGTCCTGCGGGCGGCCGACGAGGTCGGCTGCACGCGCGTGGACGAGCTCGTCCTGCGCACGCCCCTCTCGGTCCCCGAGCCGGACGGCCTGAACGTCCAGGTCGTGGTCGGCGCGGCAGGCGAGGACGGACGCCGCGAGGTCGGCGTGTACTCGCGGGCCGATCACGACGCCGAGTGGACCTGCCACGCCACCGGAACGGTCGGACCGGAACCGGCGGAGCCGGGCGAGCCGACGGGAGCGTGGCCGCCACCCGGTGCCGAGCCGGTCGACATCGCCGACTTCTACGACGACACAGCAGGTGTGGGCTACGGCTACGGCCCCGCCTTCCAGGGAGTGCGGGCGGTGTGGCGGGACGGCTCCGACGTGCTCGCCGAACTCGAGCTCCCCGACCTCGTCCGGGACCTGGACGGGTTCGGCGTCCACCCGGCCCTCCTGGACGCCGCGCTGCACCCGCTGCTGCTGATCGGCGACTTCACCCGGGGACGGGTCTGGCTCCCGTTCACCTGGAGTGGTGTCGCGCTGCACGCCGTGGGCGCGACGGCGGTCCGTGTGCGCCTGTCGCCGCTGGGCGACGGCCTCGACCAGGGCGTTCGGGTGAGCGTCACGGACACGGCGGGCGCTCCCGTCCTGGACGTGGCGTCGGTCGCGCTCCGCGAAGCCGACGACCGGCGGTTGCGGGCGGCCGGGCCGCGCGGCACCGGCGACGTGTTCGCCGTCGAGTGGGTGCCCATAACAACGGACGCGGACGCCGACGCAGCCGGGCCGGAAGAATGCACGGTCGTCCAGGCTGCGACAGCCGAGGACGCGTTGTCGCAGGTCAAGGGCTGGCTTGCCGACAGGCCGTCCGGCGACGACGAGCGTCTGGTGGTCGTCACGCGCGGAGCTGTGGGCGAGCGGCCCGATCTGGACGCCGCGGCGGTGTGGGGCCTGGTCAGGAGCGTCCAGGCAGAGCACCCGGGACGCTTCGTCCTCGTCGACCTCGACGAGGCAGACGACGTCGGGGCGGCCCTGAGTTCCGGCGAACCGCAGGTGGCGGTGCGGAACGGCGAAGTCCTCGCGCCGCGTCTGGTCCGGTGCGGAACGCCGCGGGAGCTGGTCGGCCCGCCCGGCGCGCGGGCGTGGCGGCTCGGCATGTCCGGCCCGGCGACGCTGGACGAGATCTCCGCCGTCGCGGCCCCGGAGGCGCTCGCGCCGCTGGCGGACGGCCAGGTGCGGATCGAGGTCCGCGCGGCGGGCGTGAACTTCCGCGACGTCCTGATCGCCCTGGGCATGTACCCCGACGCGGACGGCGTCTTCTACGGCACCGAGGGCGCCGGGACCGTGGTCGAGACCGGTCCCGGAGTGACCGGGCTCGCGCCGGGCGACCGGGTGATGGGCATCGTCGGCGGCGCGTTCGGCCCGCTGGCGGTCGCGGACGCGCGGATGCTGACCCGGGTCCCGGACGGCTGGGACTTCGACGCCGCGGCGAGCGTCCCGGTGGCGTTCCTGACGGCCTGGTACGGACTGGTGGAACTGGCGGCGCTGAAGCCGGGCGAGTCGGTCCTGGTGCACGCCGCGACCGGCGGGGTCGGGATGGCGGCGGTGGGGATCGCGCGGCACCTCGGCGCGGAGGTGTACGCGACGGCGGGCCCGGCGAAGCATCCGGTGCTCGAGAAGTTGGGCGTCGACGAGCACCACCGCGCGTCGTCCCGCGACCTGGCCTTCGAGGACGCCTTCCGCGCCGCCACCGGCGGCCGGGGCGTGGACGTGGTGCTGAACAGCCTGGCCGGGGAGTTCACCGACGCGTCCCTGCGGCTCCTGGCCGAGGACGGCCGGTTCGTGGAGATGGGCAAGACCGACGTCCGCGCCGACACGGGCGTGCGCTACCGGGCGTTCGACCTCGTGCCCGACGCGGGTCCGGAGCTGATCCAGGTCATGCTGGAACAGCTGCGGCGGCTCTTCGAGGACGGCGTGCTGAAACCGCCGCCGGTGCAGAGCTGGCCGCTGGGCCAGGCCCGTGAAGCACTCCGGTTCATGAGCCAGGCCCAGCACACCGGCAAGATCGTCCTGGACGTCCCGGCGGCGTTCGATCCGGATGGGACGGTCCTGATCACCGGCGGCACCGGAACGCTGGGCGCGCTGGTCGCCGAGCACCTCGTCCGCGAAACGGGCGCGAAGCGCCTACTCCTGGTCAGCCGTCGCGGAGCCGACGCGCCCGGAGCGGCGGACCTGGCCGAGCGCCTTCCCGCGCGGGTCGAGTTCGCCGCGGCCGACATCGCCGACCCCGCGGCCGTGCGCGACCTGATCGCCGGTATCGGCCCGGCGCACCCGCTGACAGGCGTGATCCACGCGGCAGGCGCCGTCGACGACGGCCTCGTGGCCGACATGGACGCCGAGCGGTTGCGCCGGGTGTGGGGCCCGAAGGCGACTGGGCTCGCGAACCTGCATGCTGCGACCGAGGGCGTGAGGTTGAGCTTCTTCACGGTCTTCTCCTCGGCCGCTGCGACCCTCGGTAGCCCTGGGCAGGCGAACTACGCCGCCGCCAGCGCTTACTGCGACGCGCTCATCGCGCGCCGCCGCGCGGCCGGGTTGCCGGGCCAGTCCATCGGCTGGGGCCTATGGGAGCGGACGAGCGGCATGACCGAACACCTCACCGAAGCCGACCTCGCCCGCCTGCGGCGCGGCGGCCTCGCGCCGATCAGCGACGAGCAGGGCACCGCCCTCTTCGACCTCGCCTGCGCGGAGGGCGGCGCCCACGTCGTGGCGCTCAACCTCGACCCGCGCGCCTTGGCGGGGCAGCCGTCCGAAGCGGTGCCCGCGATCCTGCGCTCGCTGGTCGCGACGACCCTGGGCCGGACGCGGCCGACCGCGTCTGGCTCGAGCGGCGCGTCCGCCGACCTGACGACCCGCCTCGCCGGAATGCCCGACACCGAGCGGCGCGCCACCCTGCTGAGCCTGGTGCGTTCGCACGCCGCCGCAGTGCTCGGCCATCGGGAGGCGAGCGCCGTCCGGGCGGACGCCTCGTTCAAGGAGCTCGGCTTCGACTCCCTCAGCGCCGTCGAGCTGCGCAACCGGCTCGGCGCCGCGACCGGCCTGCGCCTGCCCGCCGCCCTCGCCTTCGACTACCCGCACGCCGCGCTGCTCGCCGACCACCTGGTGGAAAGGCTCGCCGTCGGCGGCGCGGCGCCACCGCCCGAGGACGACGTCGAGCCGCTGCTCGGCGACCTGGGCCGGGTCGAGGGTGTCCTCGCCGCGCGCACCCTGGACGACGCGGCGCGCGAGCGGGTCGCCCGGCGGCTGCGCGCGCTGCTCGCGAGCGTGGACGGCGGACGGTCCGCGTCCGCGACGGCCGCCGACGTCGAGGACGCGTCGGACGAGGAGATGTTCGCGCTCATCGACCAGCAACTGCGATCGTCGGGAGACGGGGACTGATGTCGGGCACCGAAGACAGGCTGCGGGAGTACCTCAAGCGGGTGACGGTCGACCTCGGGCGCACGCGGCAGCGCCTGCAGGAGGTGGAGGAGCGGCAGCGCGAGCCCGTCGCCGTGGTCGGCATGGCCTGCCGCTACCCCGGCGGCGTCCACTCGCCCGAGGACCTGTGGGACCTGGTGGCGGAGGGCCGGGACGCCGTCTCGGACTTCCCGCGCGACCGGGGTTGGGACCTGGACGCGCTCTACCACCCCGACCCCGACCACCCCGGCACCTGCTACACGCGCCAGGGCGGCTTCCTGGACGACGCGGACGCGTTCGACGCGGCGTTCTTCGGCATCAGCCCGCGCGAGGCGGCGGCGATGGAGCCGCAGCAACGGGTCCTCCTGGAGACCGCGTGGGAGACCGTCGAACGGGCGGGCGTCGACCCCCGCGCGCTGCGGTCCACGCCGACGGGCGTCTTCGTCGGCGCGGGCCTGCCCGGCTTCGGCCACCCGCACACCGACGAGCAGGACGAGGGCTACCAGCTGACCGGCAACGCCCTGAGCGTCCTGTCCGGCCGGGTCTCCTACACCCTCGGCCTGGAGGGCCCGGCGGTGACGGTGGACACGGCGTGCTCGTCCTCGCTGGTGGCGATCCATCTCGCGTGCCGGTCGCTGCGGCAGGAGGAGTGCTCGCTAGCGCTGGCGGGCGGCGTGACCGTGCTGACCACGCCCGGCGGCTTCACCGAGTTCTCACGGCAGCGCGGCCTCGCGCCCGACGGCCGCTGCAAGTCCTTCGCGGCGTCGGCCGACGGCACCGGATTCGCCGAGGGCGTCGGGGTGCTCCTGCTGGAGCGGCTGTCGGACGCCCGGCGCAACGGCCGCCGGATCCTGGCGGTGATCCGCGGCTCGGCCGTCAACCAGGACGGCGCGAGCAACGGGCTGACCGCGCCGAACGGGCCGTCCCAGCGGCGGGTGATCCGCGCGGCCCTCACCGCCGCCGACCTGTCCGCCGCCGAGGTCGACGCGGTCGAGGCACACGGCACGGGCACGACCCTCGGCGACCCGATCGAGGCCGACGCGGTCCTCGCGACCTACGGGCAGGGCCGCCCGGACGACCGTCCGCTGTGGCTGGGCTCGGTGAAGTCGAACCTCGGGCACACGCAGGGCGCGGCGGGCGTGGCCGGTGTGATCAAGATGGTGATGGCGGTGCGCCACGGCGTGCTGCCCGCGACGCTGCACGTGGACGAGCCGTCGTCGCACGTGGACTGGTCGTCCGGCGCCGTCCGGCTGCTGACGGGCGCGGTGGAGTGGCCGCGTGAGGGCCGTCCGCGCCGCGCCGGGGTCTCGGCGTTCGGGATGTCCGGCACCAACGCCCACCTGATCGTCGAACAGGCCCCCGAACCGGAACCGGAACCGGACACCGAGCGCGCCGAGCCGACCGGGTCGGCGCCCTGGGTGGTGTCGGCGAAGTCCTCCGAGGCGTTGCGCGCCCAGGCCGCGGGCCTGGCTGAGCACATCACCGCCCGCCCGGCACTGTCCTCGGCGGACGTCGGGTGGTCGCTGATCAAGACGCGTTCGGTGTTCGAGCACCGCGCGGTGGTGCTGGGGGAGGACCGAACCGCCGCCCTGCCAGCCCTGGCCGAAGGCGCGGCGCATCCGGACGTGGTGACCGGGCTCGCCGAGCAGATCGATCCCGGCCCGGTGCTGGTGTTCCCGGGCCAGGGATCGCAGTGGGCCGGGATGGGCGCGGCTCTTCTGGACGAGTCGCCGGTGTTCGCCGCACGCATGACCGAATGCGAGCAGGCATTGGCCCCGCACGTGGACTGGTCGTTGACCGACGTCATTCGTGGCGACGGTTCGGAACTGTCGCGCGTGGACGTCGTCCAGCCCGTCCTTTGGGCTGTGATGGTTTCTCTGGCGGCTGTCTGGGCTGATCATGGTGTGAAGCCAGCCGCAGTGGTCGGGCACAGCCAAGGCGAGATCGCCGCCGCGTGCGTCGCCGGGGCCTTGTCGCTTGAGGACGCGGCGCGCGTCGTGGCGCTCCGCGGCAAGGCGTTGCGTCGGCTGGCGGGCGGCGGGGCGATGGCCTCGATCGGCGTGGGGCAGGAGCGCGCGGCCGGGCTGCTGGCAGACCTTCCGGATGTCACGGTCGCGACGGTCAACAGTCCGTCCGCCACGGTTGTCTCCGGGCCTCCGGACCAGGTCGCCGCAGTCGTGGCCATTGCACAGAACCAAGAGCTCCGCGCGCGGATGATCGACGTCGACTACGCCTCGCACGGCCCGCAGGTGGACGAGATCGCCGACGAACTGCGCGCAGCCCTTGCCGGAATCGCCGGGACCGCCGCTGAGGTGCCGTTCTATTCGACCGTGACCGGGACCCGGATCGACACGACCACGCTCGACACCGAGTACTGGATCACCAATCTGCGCCAGCCGGTTCGTTTCGCGGACGCCGTCGAGGCGCTGTCGGCGGACGGCTTCCGCGTCTTCATCGAGTCCAGCCCCCACCCCGTCCTGACGCCGGGGATCGAGGAGTGCGCCGAGCAGGCGGGCGTACGGGTGGCCGCGTTGCCGACGATCCGCCGCGACCAGGGCGGGACGGCGCAGGTCGTTCGGGCGTTGGCCGAGGCGTTCACGGCCGGGGCCGACGTCGACTGGACGGCCCTCTTCCCGGGCGATCCCGCGCCTCTCCTCGTCGATCTCCCCACCTACCCCTTCCAGCGGACGCGGTTCCGGCTGGCTCGCGGCGGTCCCTGCGCCGGTGACCCGGCCGGGCTCGGGCTGGCGGCGGTCGGGCATCCCGTCCTCGGGGCGGCCGTCGAACCGGCCGGGACGGGCGAGCGGCTGCTGACCGGCCGGGTGTCGCGGCGGGACCTGCCCTGGCTCGCGGACCACGAGGTCTCGGGGCGTCCGCTGGTCCCGGGCGCGGCGCTGGTGGAGTGGGCGCTGCGCGCGGCCGACGAGGTCGGCTGCGCCGGGATCGAGGAACTCGTCCTGCACGCGCCCACGGTCCTGCCCGCGTCGGGGGAGCTCAACGTCCAAGTGGCGGTCGGCGGACCCGAGGCCGAGGACGACGGACGCCGCGCCGTCCGCGTGTACTCCCGGCCGGGCGACGGCGGGGAATGGGTGTGCAACGCGAGCGGCTTCCTCAGCGACGCGCCTGCCCCACGGCCGGTGACGGACGGCGAGGAAGCGTGGCCGCCGCAGGGCGCGGAACCCGTCGACACCGAGGGGCTTTACGCTCAGGCCGCCGCGCGGGGCTACGACTACGGACCGGCGTTCCAGGGCGTCCGGGCCGTGTGGCGTCGCGGCGACGAGCTGTTCGCCGACGTGCGCCTGCCCGAGGAGGCGGGCTCGGCGGACGGGTTCGGCGTTCACCCGGCACTGCTGGACGCGGCGCTGCATCCGCTGCTGCCGTTGGCGGCGTCCAGCGACGGCACGTTGTCGTTGCCTTTCAGCTGGAGCGGTGTGGTGCTGCACGCCACGGCCGCGACCTCGATCCGGGTGACGGTGTCGCCCCTGGAGGGCGGCCAGGCGTTCCGGCTGGCGGCGACCGACCCGGCGGGCGCGCCGGTCTTCGACGTGGACGCGATGGCCGTGCGTCCCGCCGACCTGCGAGGCGTCGCATCGTCCGCCGACCTCGACGTGCGCGGCCTGTTCGTCCTGGACTGGACGCCGCTCCGGACGCCGCTCCGGCCGGACACCCGAACCTGGCTCGACCTGAACGACGTGAACGACCTGGAAACCGGCGCGGACGTGCCCGCGATCGTGATCGCCCCGGTCGACACGGCGGAAGGGAGCGGGATCGCGGCCACCGAGCGGACCCTCGCCCTGCTGCGGCGGTGGCTGGACGCCCCGGACCTCGCCGACAGCGTGCTCGCGCTGGTGACGCGCGGAGCGGTCGCGACCGACGACCCCGATCCGGCGGGCGCGGCGGTGTGGGGCCTGGTCCGCAGCGCCCAGGCGGAACACCCGGGCCGGTTCGCGCTCGTCGACGCCGACGGCGACACCGACCACGCGACGGTCGCCGGACTCCTGGATCCCGACGAGCCGCAGATGGCGATCCGCGCCGGTGCGCCCCTCGTACCACGACTCGCGCGCGCCCGCGCGAACACCGCCCCCGAGACCGGTGCCCCCGAGGAGACCGGTGCCCTCGATCGGGACGGGACCGTCCTGATCGTCGGCGGGACGGGCGTTCTCGGCGGGCTGGTCGCCGAACACCTCGTCCGCTCGGGCCGCGTCCGCCACCTGCTGCTCGCCGGACGGCGCGGCCCGGACGCCTCCGGCGCGGCGGAACTCGCCGAGCGCCTGACCGGCCTCGGCGCGGAGGTCGAGATCGCCGCGCTCGACGTCGCCGACCCGGACGCCGTGACGGCCCTCGTCGACGGCGTCGACCCGGCGTGTCCGCTGACCGGGGTCGTCCACGTGGCCGGGGTGCTCGACGACGCCGTGCTCACCTCCCAGACCGCCGAGAGCCTCGCCCGCGTGTGGTCGGCGAAGGCCACAGGCGCGGCCAACCTGGACGCCGCGACCGAACATCTGCCGCTTCGCATGTTCGTGATGTTCTCGTCCGCGGCGGCCCTTCTGGGCAGCCCAGGGCAGGCCAACTACGCCGCCGCGAACGCCTTCTGCGACGCCCTCGCCCAGCGCCGCCGCGCCCGGGGGCTCGCGGGATCGTCGGTGGCATGGGGCCTCTGGGCCGACTCCAGCGCCATGACGGGCGAACTCGCCGAAGCCGACCTCGCGCGCATGCGGCGCGGCGGCATCGGCCCGCTGGCCGCCGAGCGCGCGCTCGCCCTGTTCGACGCCGCCCTGCGGTCGGGACGGCCGAACGTGGTGGCGGCCGAGCTGGACCCGCGCTCGATCCGTGCCGACGACGTTCCGGTCGTCCTGCGCGGGCTGGCCGACCGCCCCCGCCGCCGCGCGGCGGCCGACGCGGTCGCCGGCGCGGCCGACGAGATCGCGCGCCTGGACCCGGAGCGGCGGCGCGACATGCTGACCGGGCTCGTCCTGGAACGCGCGGCGATCGTGCTCGGGCACGCCTCCCCGGACGCGGTCGACCCCGACGTCCGGTTCAAGGACCTCGGCCTGGACTCGCTGACGGCCGTCGAGCTGCGCAACGGCCTGTCGACCGCGACCGGCCTGCGCCTGCCCGCGACGCTGGTCTTCGACCACCCGACGCCACGGGCCCTGGGCGAACACCTCGCCTCCCGGTTCGCGCCGGGCCGCACGACCGCCCGCGCCCGGGTGGCCGTCCGGTCGGACGAACCCGTGGCGATCATCTCGATGGCGTGCCGGTACCCCGGCGGCGTCGCCACCCCGGAGGATCTGTGGCGGCTGGTCTCCCAGGGCGAGGACGCCGTCGGGGCGTTCCCCACCGACCGGGGCTGGGACCTCGGCGCGCTACACCACCCCGACGCCGACCACCCCGACGCCGACCGTCCCGGCGGCACCTATGCCCGGCACGGCGGCTTCCTCGACGACCCGATGGGGTTCGACGCCGAGTTCTTCGGCGTCAACCCGCGCGAGGCCCTGGCCGCCGACCCGCAGCAGCGGCTCCTCCTCGAGGCGGCCTGGGAGACCTTCGAACGCGCGGGCCTCGCCCCGAACTCCCTGAAGGGCACGGCGACCGGCGTCTACACGGGCGTGATGTACCACGACTACGGCAGCGGGAGCGCCACGCGCGACCCGCGCCTGGAGGGTTACGGCTGGCTGGCCGGTTCGGGCAGCGCGCTGTCCGGCCGGGTGTCCTACACGCTCGGGCTGGAGGGCCCGGCGGTGACCGTGGACACGGCGTGCTCGTCGTCGCTGGTGGCGATGCACCTGGCCTGCCAGGCCCTCCGCCAGGGCGAATGCGATCTCGCCCTGGCGGGCGGCGTGACCGTGATGGCGACGCCTGACCAGTTCGTCGACTTCGCCCGGCAGCGCGGCCTCGCCCTGGACGGACGCTGCAAGGCCTTCGCGGCGTCCGCCGACGGGACGGGCCTGTCGGAGGGCCTCGGCCTGATCCTGCTGGAGAAGCTGTCGGACGCGCGGCGCAACGGCCACCGCGTCCTCGGAGTGATCCGGGGTTCGGCGGTGAACCAGGACGGCGCGAGCAACGGGCTGACCGCGCCGAACGGCCCCTCCCAGGAGCGGGTGGTCGGCGCGGCGCTGGCGTCCGCCGGGCTGTCGCCCTCCGAGGTGGACGCGGTCGAGGCGCACGGCACGGGCACGCCGCTCGGCGACCCGATCGAGGCGCAGGCGGTGCTGGCGACGTACGGCGAAGGCCACTCCGCCGACCGTCCGCTGTGGCTCGGGTCGATCAAGTCCAACATCGGGCACGCCCAGGCCGCCGCGGGCGTGGCGGGCGTGATCAAGATGGTGATGGCGATGCGGCACGGCCTGCTGCCCGTGTCGCTGCACATCGACGAGCCGACTCCGCACGTGGACTGGACGGGCGACACGGTCCGGCTGCTGACCGGGGCGCGGGAGTGGCCGCGGGCCGGCCGTCCGCGCCGCGCGGGCGTCTCGTCGTTCGGCGCGTCCGGCACGAACGCCCACGTGATCATCGAGGAGGGCGCGGCCGAGCCCGTCGAGGACGCGCCGGACGGCCCGTCCGAGGTGGTGCCGTGGGTGGTGTCGGCGCGCGGCCGTGCGGCCCTGGACGCCCAGGTTCGGCACTTGAAGGACTTCGTGACCGCGAACGACCCGTCCCCGGCCGACGTGGGCCGGTCGCTGCTGCGATCGCGTGCGCTGTTCGAGCACCGCGTGGTCGCGGTGGGGGAGACACGGGACGAACTCCTCGCGGCCCTACGAACCGACGCCCTCCCCGAACGAGCGGACGGCGACCTGGTGTGGCTGTTCAGCGGCCAGGGCAGTCAGCGCGTCGGGATGGCCGCGGGCCTGCACAAGCGCTTCCCGGTGTTCGCCCGGGCCTTTGACGAGGTCTGCGGTTTGCTGAACCCGGGCTTGGAAAGCGATCTGGCGTCGGTCGTGTTCGGCGGCGAGCGCGAAGTGCTGGATCACACGACGTTCGCGCAGGCAGGGCTGTTCGCCGTTCAAGTTGCGACGGCTCGGCTGCTGAACTCGATGGGCGTCGTCCCGGACGTGGTGATCGGCCATTCGATCGGCGAGGTGGCCGCCGCGCACGTCGCAGGAGTGCTCGACCTGGAGGACGCGTGCCGTCTGGTCGCGGCGCGCGCCACGCTCATGGGACGGCTGCCCACCGGCGGCGCGATGGTCGCCGTCCAAGCCGATCCGTCCGAGCTCGAAGGGAGCCTGCCGGACGGGGTGAGCGTCGCGACGATCAACACCCCCGACAGCACGGTCGTCTCGGGCCCGTCCGACCTGGTGGCCGAGGTGGAGGCCGAGTGGTCCGGACGTGGTCGCAAGACCAGGCGGCTCAGCGTGAGCCACGCCTTCCATTCGGCGCTGATGGACCCGATGCTGCCCGACTTCGCCCAGGCGATCGGCGGGATCTCCTTCGCCGAGCCCTCCATCCCGCTGATGAGCACCCTCACCGGCGAACCCGCTGGCGAGAACATCACGACCGCCGACTACTGGGTGCGGCAGGTGCGCGAGCCGGTCCGCTTCCATGCGGCCGTCACGCGGGTCGCGGACGACGCGGGCGCGTTCCTGGAAATCGGCCCGGACCCGGTGCTCGCCACCGCCGCACAGCATGTCGTGGACGGAGTGGTCTCCGTCTCTGTCCTCAACCGGGCCCAGCCGGACGCCGTCGCCTTCGGGCAGGCGTTGGGGCGCCTGCATTCCGGCGGTGTCGGCGTCGACTGGACGCCGTGGTTCCGCGCCGAGGCCCGCCCGCGAGTCGTCGACCTGCCGACCTACGCCTTCCAGCGCGAGCGGTTCTGGCTGGGAGGCCGGGAGCGGCAGGGCCCGGAGACCGTGCTGGAGCGCGCCGACGGCGGCTACGTCCTCAGCGGGGAGATCTCCGCCGTCCAGGGCGGCTGGCCGTCCGAGCACGTCATCGGCGGGACGGTCCTCCTGCCCGGCACCGCCCTGCTCGCGTGGGCGCTCCGGGCGGCGGACGAGTCGGGCTGCGCCGGCGTGGAGGAGCTGACCCTGCGGGCCCCGCTCGTCCTGCCGCGGAACGCTCGGGTCACCGTTCAGGTGACGGTCGGGGCGGCCGAGGAGGACGGTCGGCGCGACCTGCGGATCCACTCGCGGCAGGACGACGAGTGGTCGTGCCATGCGTCCGGCACCCTGACGACCGACCCGGGCGTGGGCGCGTCCGAGCAGCCGACCGGGCAGTGGCCTCCGTCCGGAGCGGAACCGCTGGACGTCACGGGCTTCTACGCGGAGGCCCTGGCGGCGGGCTACGAGTACGGGACGTCCTTCCAGGGGCTCAGTGCGGCGTGGAGACACGGTGACGATCTACTGGCCGAGGTCGTCCTGCCCGAGGGATCGGGCGAAGCGCCCGGCTACGGCCTGCATCCCGCCCTGCTGGACGCGGCCCTGCATCCGCTGCTGGCCGACCGGCCGCACGGTGGTGAGATTTGGCTGCCGTTCGCCTGGAGCGGGGTGGCGCTGCACGCCGTCGAGGCGAGCGCCGTCCGCGTGCGGTTGTCCCGCGACGGTGACGAGGTGCGGCTCGTGGTGACCGACACCGCCGACACGCCCGTCCTCACCGCGGAGTCGGTCCTCATGCGTCCGGCCGATCCGAAGCGGTTCCGCCGGGGCGTTCGCGGCCTGTTCTCCCTCGACTGGCGGCGGGTCATCGAGCTGGACGGCGCCGTCCCGCAGGACGTCGACGTGGTCGAGTCCGGGACGGCCGAGGACGCGTTGTCGCAGGTGAAGGGCTGGCTGGCGGGGCCCGGTTCGGCGGATCGGCGGCTCGTGGTCGTCACGCGCGGAGCGGTCGGCGACAGCCCGGATCCGGACGCGGCGGCGGTCTGGGGCCTCGTGCGAAGCGCGCAGGCGGAACACCCCGGACGTTTCTTCTTGGCAGACCTCGACGCGGAGGCCGACGTCGAAACGGCCCTGCGTGTCGGCGAACCGCAGGTGGCGGTCCAGGACGGCGCCATCCTGGTGCCGCGCCTTGTGCGATGTGGCGCACCGGCGGAACTGGCCGCCCCGGCGGGGGAACGCGCCTGGCGCCTGACCGCCGAAGGCGCGACGACTCTGGAGGACGTCTCGGTCGTCCCGTGCCCAGAGGTCCTGGAGCCCCTCAAGGAAGGTCAGGTCCGCGTTGAGGTGCACGCGGCCGGGGTGAACTTCCGTGACGTGTTGATCGCGTTGGGCATGGTCCCGGGCTTCGGCGGCATCGGAGGCGAGGGCGCGGGTGTCGTGGTGGAGGTCGGCCCGGAGGTGGCCGGGTTCGCGGTGGGCGACCGGGTGATGGGCCTGTTCCCGGGCGCGTTCGGCCCGGTGGCGATCGCCGACGCGCGCTCGCTCGTGCGGATGCCCGACGGGTGGGGGTGGCAGGACGCGGCGGGCGTCGCGGTGGCGTTCCTGAGCGCCTGGTTCGGCCTGGTGGATCTCGCCGGTCTCCATGCGGGGCAGTCGGTGCTGATCCACGCGGCGACCGGCGGCGTCGGTCGGGCAGCGGTGCAGATCGCCCGCTTGCTGGGAGCGGAGGTCTTCGCGACGGCGGGCCCCGCCAAGCAGGAGTTGCTCGCTGAACTGGGCATTGATGAGGAGCACCGCGCGTCGTCCCGTGATCTGGAGTTCGAGGCGAAGTTCCGCGCGGCGACCGGTGGCCGAGGTGTGGACGTCGTCCTGAACAGCCTCGCGGGCGAATTCATCGACGCGTCGCTGCGCCTGCTCGCCCAAGGTGGCCGCTTCGTCGAACTCGGCAAGACCGACCTCCGCGAGGACCCGGGGGTCTGGTATCGGGCGTTCGACCTGGCCACCGACGTGCCTCCGGAACGCATCGCCGCCATGCTGGACGAGCTGCGTGAGCTGTGGGTCTCCGAGCGCCTCCAGCCTTTGCCGGTGCAGAGCTGGCCGCTCGGCCAGGCGCGTGAGGCGTTCCGGTTCATGAGCCAGGCCAAGCACACCGGGAAACTCGTCCTGGACGTCCCGGCGGCGTTCGACCCCGACGGGACCGTCCTGATCAGCGGCGGCACCGGAACCCTCGGCGCACTGGTCGCCGAGCACCTCGTCACCGCGTGGGGCGCGCGGCATCTGGTGCTCGTCAGCCGCCGTGGCGAGGACGCGCCGGGCCTGCGAGAGCTCGTGACCCGGTTGGGCGTGGACGTGAAGGTCGCCGCCGCCGACATCGCGGACGGCGACGCCCTGCGCGACCTGATCGCCAGCATCGACCCAGCGCATCCGCTCACCGGAGTGATCCACGCCGCGGGTGCCGTCGACGACGGCCTGGTGACCGATCTCGACGCCGACCGCTTGCGTCGAGTGTGGGGCCCGAAGGCGACCGGACTCGCGAACCTCAATGCCGCGACCGAGGGCATGAGGCTGAGCTTCTTCACGGTCTTCTCCTCGGCCGCCGCCACCCTCGGTAGCCCCGGGCAGGCCAACTACGCCGCCGCCAACGCCTACTGCGACGCGCTCATCGCGCGCCGCCGCGCCGATGGGCTGCCCGGACAGTCCATCGGCTGGGGCCTATGGGAGCGGACGAGCGGCATGACCGAACACCTCACCGAAGCCGACCTCGCCCGCCTGCGGCGCGGCGGGCTCCGGCCGCTGGCGTCCGGCCACGCCCTCACACTGCTGGACGAGGCGGTGCGGGACGGACGCGCCCGTCTCACGGCGTTCGACCTCGACGCGGCCGCGCTCTCGGCGGCCGAGGACGTCCCCGCCATGCTGCGCGAACTCACCGTCCGGCCCGCCCACCGGCCGTCCGCGGCGGGCGCTCAGGTGAGGACCGGACAGCTCGCGGCGCAACTCGCGGGATTGCCCGCGGACGAACAGCGCGAGCTGCTCCTGTCGGTCGTCCGCACGCAGGCGGCCTCGGCGCTCGGCCACCCGGACGCCGGGTCGGTCCGTCCGGACACGAACTTCAAGGATCTCGGGTTCGACTCGCTCACAGCGGTCGAGCTGCGCAACCGGCTCGCGGCCGCGACGGGCCTCCGCCTGCCGCCGGCCCTGGTGTTCGACTACCCCGATCCGGCGGGCCTCGCGGAGTACCTGCGCGGACGCCTCGCCCCCGACGGGGCCGCGCCGTCCGGGGCGACGGCCATCGACGACGCGCTCGACGAGGTGGCCAGGCTCGAGAGCATCCTGGCCGCGCTTCCCGGCGACGGAACGGATCCGAGCGCGGTCACGGCGCGCCTGGAGGCACTGCTCGGCACCTGGAAGGCGGCGCGCGAGCGGGCCAACGGGTCCGCTGACGCCGCCCGGCGGCTCGAGACGGCGGACACCGACCAGGTGCTCGACTTCATCACCAACGAACTCGGGATGTCCTGACGCGCGAAGGCCCGCGTCCCGTCCTGCGGGGCGCGGGCCTTCCGGAGAAGCGTCGGTCAGCGCAGCGCCGCCGAGCGCGGCTGGAGGTTCACGATCGCGAGCTCCTCGCGGCTCAGCGGCGGCCCGGTGAGCTCGGCGACGGCCCCGTCCCGCTGCATGAGGGCCAGGAAGTCGCTGGAGCCGAGCTCCGCCTGCGGGCTGCTCATGCTGATCACGTCGGTGACGACGTCGGAGACCGCGCGCGAGCACATGGACTTCGCGGCGATGAGGTCCATGAACTGGCGCGTCACGCCCGAGGTGTCGTTCAGCCGCGGATCGGTGGAGCGGTTGCGGCAGTTGACGTACTCCAGGTCCTTGGACGCCGCCATGATCCACGGGTCGTCCACGGCCGCGCTGATCTCGCGCTGCGTCTCGTGCGCCGCGCCGGGGCCGAGGCCGTCCCCGGCGAGCCGCCCGGCCAGGACGGCGGCGGCGCGGGCGGCCGCGCTCATCCCGTGGCCGTGGATCGGGTTGAACGCCGCGAGCGAGTCGCCGAGGACGAGCAGGCCGTCCGGCCAGCGGTCGAGGCGCTCGGGGTACAGGCGGCGGTTGGCGCCGATGTGCGAGACGAACACCGGGGTGATCGGCTCGGCCGGGCCGATCAGGTCGGCGACCAGCGGGTCGCGGAGCGAGCGCGCGTAGGGCAGGAAGTCCTCCTCGCGGGTCGGCAGCCCGCCGCCGCGCGTGCAGGAGAGGGTGACCATCCAGCGGCCGCCCTCCTGCGGGAAGACCACGCCGAAGCGGCCCGGCACGCGCACCCGATGGTCGGCGGCGACGTTCACGGCGGGGAAGCCGGAGGTCGCGCCGGGCGGGGCGACGAACTCCCTGGTGGAGTAGGCGATGCCCGCGTCGACGACGTCCTCGTCGAGCGGCGGGAGCCCGAGGCCCGACAGCCACCGGCGCAGGCCGGAGCCGCGTCCGGTCGCGTCGACGACGAGGTCGGCGTCCAGGACCTCGCGCGCGCCGCTCTCGACGTCCCGCACCTCCACGCCCGCGACGCGCCGGGCGTCGCCGGTGAGGGAGACCGCCTCGGTGCGCTGCCGCAGGCGGACGCGGCCGTCGGCGAGGACCTGCTCGCGGACGGCCCAGTCGAGCAGCGGACGGCCGCCCATGATGACGTACTGCCGCGCCGGGAAGCGGTGCTGCCAGCCGTGCGACATCAGCGTCACGACGTCCTCGTGGAAGGCGACCCTGCGCGCGCCCGCCGCCAGCACCCGGTCGATCGCGCCGGGCAGCAGGTCCTCGACGATCCGCGCGCCGCCCGACCACAGCACGTGGACGTGCCGGGCCTGGGGGAGTCCCCGGCGCTGCGCGGGACGGCCCGGCAGGACGTCGCGCTCCACCACGGTGACCGACCGCGCGTGGCGGGCCAGCACGTGGGCGGTGAGCATCCCCGCCCAGCTCGCCCCGAGCACGACCGCGTGTTGAGGTGTGGTCACGTTGTCCGTCCCTTCGCCGTCGGCGGCACGGTCCTGGTGCGTGGCGGGCGCGACGTGCGCGGGTGCGGTGCGGGCGACACGGCGCCGTGACCATGGTCACCGCCGCCGCTTAAGCGAGCCTTGCCTCCGCGCGGACCGGACCGCGCCGCCCGCGCGAGTCGTCCGAAAAGGTCGGCGGCGTGATGCCGGTCACATAAACGCTCGGTAAGTGATGCGCGATGAACTCGCGGGTTCACGCAATGTGCCAACTCTCTGTTGGGGTGTTGGCACGTTCTGCGAAACTCCGGCCCCCCCGGCGAGGCCGCGGCCCGGCCAATCCGGCCCGCGATGGGGGACCGGAACGTCAAGGTTCCGCAAAAGAACAATGCGGCGGCGGGACGGCTCCGGGGGCCCGCGTCGTGATGGTCGGCGCCTGCCGCGGACCGTCCGCCGGGGACTTCGGCAGGTGGCGGAGGGGGATGGCGCCGGGCCCGGCCGGGATTGTTGTCGCGGCCGCCGAAATACGGCGCGTGCGGCGGGCGGTGCCGACCGTGACGCGGCTCGAAACCCACCTTGACCGCCTTGATTGCTGCGTTTAATGGGCCTTCAATGTTTGCATGGAACACCGGCCTCCCCGCCTTGGAGCGTTCTCACTGCCCGCCACATTTCTCCCGCCACCCCGCCGACCCCGCCAGGACCCGCGCCGCTCCCAGAGCGCGGCCGGCGGCCGGACGGCCTAGCTCCCGCTGCTCCCTTCGGACGTCCTCCGCCCCAGGCGTCCACACCGGACCGCCGCGCGGGGGCCGCCAGGCCCTTCGCGCGCGGTGACCTCGTCCGACCACCGGAGGCGACGGCGCAGCCGCGCGCGCCGCCGCGTCCGGTGCGCGGGCGCGCGTGCCCGCGGCACTCGGACCGCCGTGCCGCGCGTGCTCGCGCGCCCGCCGGCGACTCGGAATCCATCCGTTCTGATCACGAAGGGGGAATACGGCAGGACAATGCCAGGCCGCGGCACGCGGAATGCCGAGCGTCACGGACAGTGAGGGCATCGACCGGACGGTGGATTCTTTGCATCTGGTAGAGCGGGACAATGAGCGCGACACCCTCCGGGGGTTGTTCGCCGACTGCCTCGAGGGGCGAAGTCGGGTGGTGATCATTGGTGGTGGTTTCGCCACCGGTAAGACGGCTTTGTTGCGCGCCTTCGCCGAGCGGACCGGGGAGTCGGGCGCGGTATTCCTCCGGGCTAATTCTTCGAGTGTTGAGAAAGAGCTGTCCTGCGGCGTCCTGGAGCAGCTTCTGCGCAACCCCGAACTTCCGGTGACGAGCTCGGAACGCGCGGCGCGGTGGCTTGACGAGAACGCCATGACGTCGCTGCTGCACACGCCGGAGGCGGGGCCGAACGCGGCGGACGAACTCGTTCCCGTTTTCCGGGAACTGTGGGAGATCGTGCGCGACCTGACCGAGCAGCGGCCGGTCGTGATCGGCATCGACGACATGCACTACGCCGACGAGACCTCACTGCGGATCCTGCTGTACCTGCTCCGCAGGCTGAGATCGGCCCGCCTGCTGGCCGTGTTCACCGAGTGCCCGACGTCCCGCGCCGTGCCCGCCCCGCTGCACAGCGAGCTGTACAGCGAACCGCAGTCCTGCCGGATCACGCTGGGGCCGCTCTCGGAGGCGGGCGTCGGCGCGATGCTCGCCCAGCACC
Organism: Actinomadura oligospora ATCC 43269; assembly: GCF_000518265.1. Taxonomy (GTDB): domain Bacteria; phylum Actinomycetota; class Actinomycetes; order Streptosporangiales; family Streptosporangiaceae; genus Spirillospora; species Spirillospora oligospora. Next base: position 788,507 of record NZ_JADG01000003.1, read on the forward strand.
TGGACCACGGGACGGCGGCGCGGCTCGCCCCCGACATCCACCAGGCGAGCGCCGGGCTGCCGTCCCTGGTGGCCGCGCTCATCGAGGACCTGCTCGCCGGCCCGCGCGCGGAGGAACCCGAGCTGGTGGCGGGGGAGACCTACAGCAGGGCGATCCTCGGCTTCCTGCAGCGGCACGAGTTCCCCGGGCCCGACGTCGCGCGCGCCATCGCGATCCTGCAGGAGCCGCAGCCGCTGTCGTTCATCAGCAAGCTGCTGGGGCTCGACCTCGCCTCGGTCGAGCAGGCCGTCAACGCCCTGGCGGCGGCGAACGTCCTGACCGGCACCGGCTTCCGGCACGCGGCGCTGAAGGCGGCGGTCCTCAACCGCGTCCCCACCAACGAGAGCCGCGCGCTGCACGACCGGGCGGCCGCGCTGCTGCACGCCGAGGGCGCCAGGGCCACCGAGGTCGCCGACCACGTCATCGCCTCGAACACCGCCAGGGCCCCGTGGGTGACCCCGGTTCTCCAGGAGGCGGCCGAGCAGGCGCTGTCGGCTGGCCGTCCGACCTCGGCGATCCGCTACCTGAAGACCGCCTACCAGATGTGCGACGACGACCGGCGGCTCGCGGTCGCGCGGCGGCTCGCCGACGCCGAGTGGCAGGTGGATCCCGGCGCCGTCCTGCGCCACCTCCCGGAGTTCCGCAGGGCGCAGGACGAGGGGCGGCTCGAGCCGTCCGGGGTCGTCACGCCGGTGGCGGTGCTGATGTGGCACGGCCGCGCGCCCGAGGCGATGGAGATGCTCCGGAAGGCCATCGACGGCCGGGGCCCGGCGGGCGGCGGGGGAGGGGCACCGGCGGACGTCAACTCCCCGCAGGTCTGGCTGTACTACCTCTACCCGGAGCTGCTCCAGCAGGGCTCGGTGCACGGGGACGCCAGGTACGGCGAGGCCCGGCTGGCCGAGCTGGTCACCTCCACCGACGTGGCCGCCACGCTCGCGGCGGAGCTGCTCAACTGGAAGGACTGCGACCTCGGCGCGGTCGAGGCGGTCCTGGAGCGGAGCCAGCTCGGCCCGCACAGCTTCACCCGGCTCTCGATCGCGCTGGGCGGCCTGTTCTACAACGACGACCTGGGCCGGGCGGCGCGCTATGCCGACGTGCTCGTCGAGCAGGCCGCGGCGCGGCGGAGCCCGACGTGGCGGGCGCTGCTCACCGCCCAGCGCGCGCTGATCCACTTCCGGCAGGGCCGGCTGGTCGCGGCGGAGCGCGGGGCCCGCGCCGCACTGGACATGATCCCTTTGAAGAGCTGGGGGATCGCGGCGGGGCTGCCGCTGTCGTGCCTCGTCCTGACGCAGACGGCGCTGGGCAGGCTGGAGCAGGCGGCGGACACGCTGACGCTCGCGCTGCCCGAGGAGATCTCGCGGACGTCGATCTGGCTCCACTACCTGTACGCGCGGGGACGGCACCATCTCGCGGCGGGCCGGTACCGGGCCGCGCTCTACGACTTCCAGGAGTGCGACCGGAACGAGGCGCTCTCCGCCATCGAGCCGTGGCGCATCGGCGCGGCCGAGGCGTTGCTGCGCCTGGGCGATCCGCGCGAGGCCGAACGGCTGCTGGACGAGCAGCTCGGGATCTCCCAGGCGCGTCACACGCGGACGCGGGGCATGGCGATGCGGGTGCGGGCAAGGACGGTCTGCGACGCGCGGGAACGGCACGCCCTGCTGGAGGAGGCGGTGGAGTGCCTGGCGAACGCGGGAGACCGTCTCGAACTGTCCCGCGCTCTCGCCGATCTGGGGGCCGCCTGCCAGAAGCTCGGTGAAGCCGACCGGGCTGAGGAGCTGGCGCACGAGGCGGACATGCTGTCGCGGCAGTGCCGGGGCCTGGTGCCGAAGGAGGCGTCGCGGGCCCGCGACGCCGATCGGCCCGACCCGGACGAGGAGTCGTCGTCGGCGCAACTGAGCGAGCGGGAGCTCCGGGTGGCGACGCTGGCGGCCGACGGCTACACGAACAGGGAGATCTCGAAGAAGCTCTACATCACCATCAGCACGGTGGAGCAGCACCTCACGAACGTGTACCGCAAGCTGAACGTGAAGCGCTTCGACCTGAAGGAGGCGTTGGACGAGGCGGAGACGGAACCGGACGAGTCGTCGTGCCCCCGCTAGCGATCTCGCGGGGCCGGACGTCGTCCGCATTAATGATCTACTTTGTAAAGGCCGCCGCCCTGTTCACACTAGCGTTCGCTGGTCCGGCCGTCCGCCCGCCCCCGAGGGGCGGACGGCCAGGGGATCAGGCGTGCTCGGCTGCGGGCTGGCCGGTGTTCATGTCCTTCGCCTCTTTCTCGGCGACGTCCCGCCACCAGGCGCGGCCGGCCTCGGGCAGGGTGTAGATCGGGTCGTAGTACTCGTAGCGGCGGTTGAGCGCCTCGGGGTCGGTGAGCTCGATGCCGGTGCGGTAGTTCTTGGTCCAGTAGGAGATGCCGCGGTCGCGGTCGTAGTCGGCGAGCTGGTGGACCCAGCGCTTGCCGACGTAGGGGACGTCGCAGACGATGCGCGGGGTGGCGAAGCCGGGCAGGTAGCCCATGATCGCGTGCTGCAGCTTCTGCGCCTCCCAGACCGCGAGCCGCCAGTGCTCGGATCCGGGGATCATGTCGCACATGTAGAAGTAGTAGGGCATGATCCCGGCCTCGTCGAGCAGGGAGAACGACAGGTCGAGGAGGGCCTCGGGCGAGTCGTTGACGCCGCGGAGCAGGACGCCCTGGTTGCGGACGTCGCGGATGCCGGTGTCGAGCATGGCGCGGGCGGCGCGGGCGACCAGCGGCGTGACCGAGTTGGCGGCGTTGACGTGGGTGTGGATGGCGATCTGGACGCCGCGCTGGTTGGCCTTGGTGGCGAGGCGTTCCATGCCGGCGCGGATCTCGTCCTGGAGCCAGTGCTGGGGCAGGCCCATGAGGGCCTTGGTGGCGAGTCGGATGTCGCGGATGTTGTCGATGTCGAGCAGGGCGTCGACGAAGGACTCCAGGCGTGGCCAGGGGAGGTTGGCGACGTCGCCGCCGGAGACCACGACGTCGCGGACGCCTGGGCTGCGGCGCAGGTAGTCGAGCATGGCGGCGTGCCGGTCCGGGGGCTTGATGGTGAAGCGGGCCTTGTCGACGACGGGGGTGGAGTTGCCGACCAGGTCCATGCGGGTGCAGTGGCCGCAGTACTGCGGGCAGGTGGACAGCAGTTCGGCGAGGACCTTGGTCGGGTAGCGGTGGGTGAGGCCTTCCACCGCCCACATCTCGGCCTCGTGGAGGGAGTCGCGGGTGGCGTAGGGGTGGGACGCCCAGTCGGTGCGGCGGTCGGAGAAGACCGGGAGCATGTACTGGCGTACGGGGTCGGCGTAGAACGCCTCGGTGGACGTGGTGTCCATGGTGTTGAGCATCTGCGGCGGGAGCAGCATCGACATGGTGGCGCGTTCGCGCTGGTCGCGCTCGAGGTCGGCGTAGAAGGCCTCGTCGAGCAGGTCGCCCATGACGGTGCGGAGCTGGCGGATGTTCTTGACGCAGTGGGCGCGCTGCCACTGGGCCGATTCCCAGTCGGCGGTGGTGACGTCGCGCCATCCGGGGAATCGCCGCCAGTCCGGTTCCGTCAGGGGCCTGCGCCGGTAGACGTAGGGCTGGCCTGCGAGTTCGGCCGGTGCGGGGCCGGCGGTGTCGGGACGCAGGGCGGTGGTCATCGTTGACCTTCTTCCTCGCGATGCAGCGATGTGATCGCGTGAAAGTCTTGTATATGTACAGCGATACGGGAAGACTTCCACGTGAAGTAGTGATACCCCGGATATCTTTCAGGACTCATCCGGGCTTGGCGGGAGGTGGCGCGTGCGGGACACCGGTACCGGTGCATCGTCCGAGATCACAGGTGGTGTGGGGGTGTCCGGGGCCTCGTCCGGAGGGGCGCCGGGGAGCGCCGCCGGGCGGGCCGTGGGTTTGCACCGGGTGCTGGAGCCGGCGGGCGTGTTGCCGCAGGCGGCGCACCGGCTGGACGCCGATCCGGCGATCGGGCCGGACGAGGTGCGGATCGCGGTGGAGCGCCTGAACCTGGACGCGGCGTCGTTCCGGCAGTTGCGGACGGCGCACGGCGGGGACGGCGGAGCGGTGCGGGCCGAGGTGCTCGCGATCGTGGGCGAGCGCGGCAAGATGCACAATCCGGTGACCGGGTCGGGCGGGATGCTGGTCGGGACGGTCGCGGAGGTGGGGCCGGAGTCGCCGCTGGGGCTGAAGCCGGGTGACCGGGTCGCGACGCTGGTGTCGCTGACGTTGACGCCGCTGGCGATCACCGACGGGCTGGCCCGCTGGGACGGGTTGAGTGAGCAGGTTCCGGCGGAGGGGCACGCGATCCTGTTCGCGCGGTCGATCGCGGCGGTGCTTCCGGACGATCTGCCGGTTCCGCTGGCGCTGGCGGTGATGGACGTGTGCGGGGCGCCCGCTTTGACGCATCGTGTGGTGGCGGGGCGTCCGGTGCCGCCGGTGGTGGCGGTGCTGGGCGCGGCGGGCAAGAGTGGTTCGCTGGCGCTGGCGGCGGCCCGCCGGGCGGGTGCGGCCGAGACGGTCGGGCTGGTGCCGACCGAGGAGGAGGAGCGGCGGCTGGTCGCGTCGGGGCTGGCCGACCGGGTGGTGCGGGCCGACGCGCGTGATCCGGTGGCGGTCGCGGAGGCGCTGGGCGCTCCGGCGGACGTGACGGTGGTGTGTGTGGACGTGCCGGGCTGTGAGCATGGCGCGGTGCTGGGGACGGCTCCGGGCGGGACGGTCGTGTTCTTCTCGATGGCGACGTCGTTCCCGGCGGCGGCGCTGGGCGCGGAGGGGCTGGCCGCGGACGTGACGATGCTGATCGGGAACGGGTACGTGCCGGGCCACGCGGAGATGGCGCTGGACCTGCTGCGTTCCGAGCCGGGTGTGCGGGCCCTGTTCGAGGGCCGCCTGTAGGACGGCCCGGGTGCCCGCCGTGATCCGCGATCATGGCGGGCATGGTGGTGGAGACGGTGACGGTCCCGTGGATCCCGGTCGCGCACCGGATGGACCTGGTGTTGACCGATGGTCTGCCCGCGGACGGCAGGGTGGTGACGACGGCGTTCACGCTGGTTCTGGACGCCGCGGGGCGGACGCTGCTGACGCGGGTGGATCGTCCGGGGCGTGGGTGGGAGGTTCCGGGCGGGCATGTGGAGCTGGGTGAGGATCCGGTGGACACGGCCGTGCGGGAGCTGGCCGAGGAGACCGGGTTGACCGTCCGGGGTGGGGCGCTGCGGTTGTTCGGCGGTCAGGCGATCACTCTTGAGGCCGCTGCGCCGGACGGGTACGGGTATCCGTCGCGGACGTTCATGGCGTTCTTCACCGCTCGGCTGGACGGCCTGGGGCCGGTGACGCGTCCGGCGGAGGACGGCGAGTGCGTCGAGGCGGCGTGGTTGTCCGCGGAGGAGGTCGCCGGGCGTTGCGTGGGCGCGTCCTGGCTTCCGCTGCACCGCCGCCTGCTCGGTTCCTGAACGTGTCCGCCGCACCCGCCGGGGGCGGGTGCGGCGGTTCGCGCGCGGGTCAGTAGGTGAACAGGACGGCGACGACCGCGCCGATCATGACGACGAGGACCACCATGACCAGCGGCGCGGAGAGTCCCGTCCGCTGCTTCGGGTGGGCGACGGCGGTCAGGTGGTACGGCCTGTGCGGATGGGTCCGGACGGGCGGCTTCGGTCTCGGCTTGGCCGGTGCGGACGGCGGCGGTGACGCGTTCGGGGACGGCGGCTGCGCGGGTGGCGCCGGGGGCGTGGCGGGACGAGGCTGCGGCGCGCTCGGCAAAGCGGCCGGTGGCCGAACCGGCCGAGCGGCTGGCGGCTGCGCTGGCGGTATCGCAGGTGGTGGCGTGACCGGCGGCGTCACGGGCGGAGTCGTCACCGGAGGCGGTGGCGGGGTCGTCGGGGGCGGCGACGTGGGCGGCGGTGGCGGGGCCGGGGGAGCGGGGGGCGTCGGCGGCTCCGGAGGCGTGGTCGGCGGAGGTGTGGTCGGCGGGGGAGTGGGCGGCCAGGGGCACGGCCTGCCGAAGATCACGACGCCGATCGAGACCTGCACGTCCACGCCGGCGTGGATGCAGACGGTCGCGCCGACCGGGTACGGCGGCCAGGGCGGGGGAGGGGGCACCATCGCGATGACCGCGGCCCCCGACTCCCATCCGACGACGGCCATGACCCCGCCGCCTCCGATCACGGGTCCCGGCGGAGGCGGCGGAGGAAGCAGCCTGGCCCTCACGCGCGCCCGGGAGCCGTCCGCCGGGGAGCGTCCCGGAGCCGGAGCCACGCTCTCCCGCCCCCCACGCTGACCACGCCGATCGAGCGCATCATGCTTGCCGCGACGAACGTGGGACGGGGTGTGCGCGGGGGGCGAGACCCGTGTGGCGGAGGGCCCGTGACCGACGGGTACCGACCCCGAGGCGGTCTGGGAAGGCGGCTCCGCCGTCGGTTCCGCAGGCGCGACCACCGTGGACGGCGCAGAGGGGGCGGACGGTGTGGTGGTCGGCGTGGCGGACGGGCCCGCTGACGGACTCGGTGACGCCGTCCCCGCCGAGTTGGAGGTGCCGCCGGTGTCGGCCGCCGTCGAGGCGGTGGCGAGGGCCGGGGTGAGCGCGCCGGCGGCGGCGGTGATCAGCAGGAGCGGGGGCAGGGCGAGCGCACGGCGCACCTCAGCCTCCCTGCGCGATGCGGCTGAACTCTCCGGCGACGGCGGTGAACGCGTCGGGGTGGACGGCGAGCGCGCCGGAGAACGCGTGGGAGATGTCGAGGACGAGGTAGATGCCGACGGCGAGGGCCGCGGCCATGAGGCCGAGCGGTATCAGTGTCATGCCGCGGGGGCGGGCGCCGCCGAGCAGCGGCAGGACGATCACGATGAGGCCGGTGAGGATGGCGATGACCAGTAGGCCGGTGGGCGGGTGGGCGCGGGCGTCCATGGCGCGCTGGTGGCGTGCGGCGGAGACCTCGGTCAGGTGGTCCAGGACGGCGTTGCGGGCGTCCTGGGAGTCGTCGCCGTCCTTGAAGGGGACGGCGATGGTCTCGCGGCGGAGCTTGTCGAGGCGGGCCCAGCCGTCGGCGCTGAGCCTGCGGTGGTCGCGCATGAGGGGCCATTCGGTGCGGCGGACGAAGCCGGCGTAGTCGGCGAGTTCGGCGCGGGTGCGGGCGGCGTCGGCGGGGTCGAGGCGTCCGGCGGCCCAGTAGGTCTCGGAGAGGGCCTGTGCCTCGGCGTAGGTGTTGGAGCGGGCGGCGTCGGTGGTGGTCCACGGGACGACGATGGCGATGGCGAAGGCGAGGAGGAACAGCGCGGACAGCATGGCCCCGGCGTGGCCGTTGGTGGGGCCGTCGGTGGCGTCGTCGTCGGTGCCGCGTCCGACGCGGCGCAGCAGCCGGCTCGCGATGACCACGACGGCGACCGCGCACGCCGCCGCGAACAGATAGACAAGCATGGCCCACTCCCGGGTTCCGGTCAGACACCACTACTGACGCGTCGTGATTTTAGTTTCACGTTGCGTGGTTGTAGGAGTTTTTGCTCACCGGTGTGACAGGAGTGGAACCTCCAGGGAAGCCCGAATGCACCCGAAGGATGGGCGAAGCCCGAACCTCGGGTCCGAAACCGGGTCGGGTGGGCTTCGCGGCCCGCCCGGTCCCGGTGTCCGGTTCCGGTGTCCGGGTTCAGGGTTCGATGTGGCTCAGAGTTCGATGCGGATGGACTGGTCGCGGAGCCAGGCGTCCATGCCGAGGACGATCTCGAAGGCGCTGCGGCGTCCGGCGAAGCCGGTGCCGACGGTGGGGTCCATGGGCCGGTCGGCCATCTCCTTGAGGGAGCGGCGGTCCACCAGGGGGATGACGGGCGCGGACACGTCGGCGATGAGGTCGCGGATCTGGTCGCACAGGGCCTGTTCGTAGGCGGGGTCCTGGATGGCGGGGTAGGGGCTCTTGCGCCGGTCGGCGATGGAGTCGGGCAGCAGGTGGCGTCCGGCGGCGCGCAGCAGGCTCTTCTCGTGGCCGTCGTGGGTCTTCATCGACCAGGGCGTGCCGTAGACGTACTCGACGAGGCGGTGGTCGCAGAACGGGACGCGGACCTCCAGGCCGACGGCCATGCTGGCGCGGTCCTTGCGGTCCAGGAGCATCGGCAGGAAGCGGGTGAGGTGGAGGTGGCAGACGCGGCGCATGCGGCGTTCGTGTTCGTCGTCGCCGGGGACGTCGGGGACTTCGGCGATGGCCTGGCGGTACTGGTCGGCGACGTAGCCGGCGACGTCGAGGGTCTGCAGGAGGCCGCGGTCGAGGGGGCCGGGGCGGTCGACGCCGAACCGCTGGGAACCTCCTTCGCGCATGCCGCGGGCGATCCAGGGGAAGGTGTCGGCGCGGACGGCGTCGTGGTCGTGGAACCAGTTGTAGCCGCCGAAGACCTCGTCGGCGGACTCGCCGGACAGGGCGACGGTGGATTTGGCGCGGATCGCGCGGAACAGCAGGTAGAGCGAGGTGTCCATGTCGCCGTTCATGGTGGGGTTGTCGAACGCGCGGACGACGGTGGCGCGCAGGTCGGGGTCGGCGAGGCGGGTGGCGTCGACGACGATGTCGGCGTGTTCGGTTCCGGCGTGCGCGACGAGTTGGTGGACGTAGGGGGTGTCGGGGGCGTCGCGGTGGGTGTCGGGGACGAACTGGTCGGCCTGTCCGACGAAGTCGACCGCGAAGGAGCGGACGGGGCCGTGCTCGGCGGCGAGGGCGGTGATGATGCTGGAGTCCAGGCCGCCTGACAGCAGGGTGCACAGGGGGACGTCCGACACCAGTTGCCGCGCGACGATGTCTTCGAGCAGGTCGCGGACGGTGGTGATGGTGGTGGGCAGGTCGTCGGTGTGCGGGGTGGCGGGTGGTTCCCAGTAGCGGCGGATGGTGATGCCGGAGCGGCGGACGCGCAGGACGTGGCCGGGGCGTAGTTCGTGGATGTCGCGGTAGGGGGAGTTGCCGACGTCCTTGAAGAAGCCGAGGAGGCTGCGCAGGCCGTCGGCGTTGAGGACGGCGTCGGCGGCGGGGTGGGCGAGGATGGCCTTGGGTTCGGAGCCGAAGGCCAGGCCGCCGGGCAGTCGCCGCCAGTACAGGGGTTTGACGCCGAGGCGGTCGCGGACGAGGAGGAGTTCCTCGGTGCGGGTGTCCCAGACGGCGAAGGCGTACATGCCGTTGAGGTGTTCGGCGAGGCGTTCGCCCCATTGCAGGTAGGCGTGCAGGACGACCTCGGTGTCGCTGCGGGTGCGGAAGTGGTGGCCGTGGGCGGTGAGTTCGGCGCGGAGTTCGGGGAAGTTGTAGACCTCGCCGCTGTAGGTGAGGACGGCGACGGGGGCGCCGGGTGCGCCGTGGGTGGCGTGGGATCCGTCGGGGCGGTGGGTGCCGTCGGGTTCGGGGCCGGCGGGTGCGGTCATGGGCTGGCGGCCGCCCTCGATGTCGATGACGGCGAGTCGCCGGTGGCCGAGGACGGCGTGGGGTGAGGTCCACACGCCCTGGTCGTCGGGGCCTCGGCAGGCCATGGTGGCGACCATCTCCGCCGCCGTCCTGGCCGTGTCGGCGGTGGTCTCGCCCGCGGTCAGGTCGCGGCCGAAGTCCACCCATCCGGTGATTCCGCACATGGTGCCCACCTCTCGTTCGGTGCGTGCGTCCCCAACTACTTAGCCGGACAAACTTGTTTCGCGCCGGTCAGGCCATGTGTTGATGCCCGGAACACTGTTTGCGGACTGACTGCAAAGAGGTTCTTGCGCGTGACATGGTGCATACCGGAAGATCTTCCGTAGAGAACGCGTCAATGAGGACGATTGTTCGTCGCGGCCCGTCCGGTATGCCCGAAGTCGGACAGTGGGCGGGCGCGGCGGAGAAGGGAACGGCGATGCCGACCGACCTGCCGAGGGAGACACCCCGGTGACCGGCCCGAACACGCGCGGCAAGCTCGACCTGGACCCGGAGGTCGTCCGCAAGGCGCGGAACCTGGCCGCCCGGGCCGCCGAACCCGTCATCCAGATGGCTCGTACCCACACCACGGTGTCGGTCGAACGCGCTTTGCTGCGTCTTTCCGGTCTTTCCGGCGCCGATGCCGACGGACGACCCTGGGCCAACCACCTGGTCGACACCGTCCAGGCGCAGGTCGGACTCGAGCACGGCGTCGCCCTGCCGGTCTGGGACGCCCTGGCGCGCGGCGGCCACGGCTCCCTCGCCGACCTCGCCGCCGCGGCCGCCGCCGGACGGGTCGACTTCCGCCTGCCCACCGGGTCCGACGCCCGCACCGCCGAGAGGGCCGCCCGGCGCGCCGCCCGCGGCGGCATGGACCGCATCGACCGGCGCCGCGCCGAACGCGACCGGATGCTCGACCAGGTCGGCGACCCGCCCCAGCCGTGGATCTACCTCATCGTCGCCACCGGCGACATCTACGAGGACATCCCCCAGGCGCAGGCCGCCGCCCGTGAGGGCGCCGACGTCGTCGCGGTGATCCGCTCCACCGGGCAGTCGCTGCTGGACTTCGTCCCCGAGGGCGCCACCCGCGAGGGCTACGCCGGGACCTACGCCACGCAGGAGAACTTCCGGCTCATGCGCTCGGCGCTCGACGACGTGTCGCGCGAGCTCGGCCGGTACGTGCGGCTGACGAACTACGCCTCCGGGCTGTGCATGCCCGAGATCGCGACCCTGGCCGGGCTCGAACGCCTCGACATGATGCTGAACGACTGCATGTACGGCATCATCTTCCGCGACATCAACCCCCGCCGGACGTTCATCGACCAGCGGTTCTCCCGACAGATCCACGCCCGCGCCGGCATCGTCATCAACACCGGCGAGGACAACTACCTCACCACCGCCGACGCCGTCGACGCCGCGCACACCGTGATCGTGTCGCAGCTGCTGAACGAGCGGTTCGGGCACGAGGCGGGCCTGTCGGACGCCCAGCTCGGCCTCGGCCACGCCTTCGAGATCAACCCGAAGATCCCCGAGTCGTTCCGGCTGGAACTCGCGCACGCCCAGCTGGTCCGGGAGCTGTTCCCCGACGCGCCGCTGAAGTACATGCCGCCGACCAAGCACATGACCGGCAACATCTTCGCCGGGTACCTGCTGGACGCGTTCTTCAACCTCGCGGGCGTGATGACCGGCCAGTCGATCATCCTCATCGGGATGATGACCGAGGGCATCCACACCCCCTGGCTGTCGGACCGCGACCTGGCCCTGGAGAACGTCCGCTACGTCCGCGACGCGGCCGGCGGCCTCGCCGAGGACTTCGTGCCCCGCCCGGACGGGTTCATCGGCGAACGCGCGCGCCGCGTCCTGTCGGAGTCCATCGACCTGCTCGACAAGGTCGACAAGGACGGCCTGCTCACCGCCATCGCCGAGGGCACCTTCGGCGTCACCCGCCGCCCGCCGGACGCCGGCAAGGGCCTGGAGGGCGTCGTCGAACGCGCCGACGGGTACCTCAACCCCGCCATCGACATCCTCGACAACGAGGACCCGCACGCCGCGTCCGCACCGCAGGAGGTGACCGCATGACCATCGACCCCACCGCCGCGACGGGCTCAGCCACGGGCACCGACACCCAGGCGCCGGCCGAGCCCGCCGACACCCGGCAGGTCATCCGCCCCTACGGCGACACCACCGGCGACGGCCTGGTCCAGATGTCGTTCACCCTGCCCGTCCCCGCGGGGCCGCGCGCCGACGCCGCCGCCCTGCAGCTGGCCGGGAAGATGGGCCTGGAACCGGCCAGCGTCGTCCACGCCAAGCCGATGGGTCCCGACTTCACCTTCTTCATCGTCTACGGCCGCACCAACCACCTGATCGACTACGCCTCCATCCCCGTCCCCGAGGGACGCGAGTACCCGCTGCTGTCGGCGCCCGAGATCAACCAGGCGATCCGCTCGGGCCTCGGCCGCCGCCTGGTCGTCGTCGGCGCCTGCATCGGCACCGACGCCCACACCGTCGGGATCGACGCGATCCTCAACGTCAAGGGCTTCGCGGGGGAGAAGGGCCTGGAGTACTACCGCGAGATCCAGGTGATCAACATGGGTGCGCAGGTGACCGTGGAGGAACTGGTCGCCCGCGCCAAGGACGCCGACGCCGACGCCGTCCTGGTCTCCCAGGTCGTCACCCAGCGCAACGCCCACCTGCACAACACCAAGCAGATGGCCGCCGCGTTCCACGCCGAGTACCCCACGGCCGTCGCCGCGGGCATCGGCCGCCCGCTGCTGGTCGTCGGCGGCCCCCGCTTCGACACCGTCACCCCGTCCGATCTGGGCGTGGACCGCATCTTCGGCAAGGGCACCACGCCCTCGGAGGTCGCGTCCTTCCTCGTCCACGCCCTGCTGCCCGGCGCGACCGGCACCGAGGAGACCCCATGACCGACGCCCCCACCCCCGCCGCCGCGCCCGCCGGGTCGGCCGCGTCCGGGGAGGACCCGCGGCTCGGGCTGACCGTCGTCCACCGCCGCTACGTCCCCTACTCCCACGCCCACTACGCCGGGAACCTGGTGGACGGCGCCTACGTCCTCGGCCTGTTCGGGGACGTCGCGACCGAGGTGTGCATCCGCACCGACGGCGACGAGGGCCTGTTCGCGTCCTACGCCGACGTGCAGTTCCGCGCCCCGCTGCGCGCCGGGGACGTGGTGGAGGCCGTCGCCGAGGTCACCCGCGTCGGCCGCCGCAGCCGCACCCTGGCCCTCACCGCCCGGGTGATCTGCCGGGGCCGCCCCGACAAGGGCGAGTCGGCCGCCGAGGTCCTCGACGAGCCGATCACGGTCGTCACCGCCACCGGCACCGTCGTCGTCCCCTGAACCGTGCGCTGAACCGTGCCCAGACGCTCGGCCCGGGTCGTGCCCTGACCGGGCCGCCGGGCAGGCGCCCTGGCGGGCCCGCCGCAGGCATGCCCTCCGGACGGCCCGAAACCCCGACCCGCGCCTGACCAGCACCGGCCCGGCCCGTCCCGCGCGACCGCCGGACGGGCCCGCCGGAGGCGGTTGACAAGGTCGCGGAACTGGGTAACTTTGCTCGAGTCCAGCACGGGACTCACCGATCGGCCGCCCCGGGCGCGCACCGGCCGCCGCGCCACGGCGGGCCGCGAGAACACCGCCGCCCCGTCCGAACCAGGCACGGCACCAGGCGCCGTCCGGAGCGGAGCCGCCCGATCGAGCGGGGGTTGGACCCGGGAAGGGCCCCGACATCCAGTAGAAAACGGTGTACCTCCCCTACCGCCTGTGGGGGTGGCTCCGGCCCGACGGATGACCGGGGCCCTCTTCCGTGCCCGCACGCCGCCGGGCGGGTACCAATCCGGCAGAACCCCCGCGACTGGACGGCCGCCGCGCGCCGGTCCCGCGCCGCCCGGTCGTGTCAGGGCCGTCGAACCGGTAGCGTTCGGCCGGTCCAGTACGGACGCCGACACATCGGACAAGGAGCCGCGGTGGCGCACGACATCCTCCCGGAACGGCAGCCGGGGCCCGGCGCGGGCGACGAGCCCGCCGGGTCCGACGGCGCCCGTCCGGACGCGGGCACGGCCACCGCCGCCACCGACGTCGCCGAAGCACCGGCCGCGACCACGGTCGAAACGCCGGAAGCGCCCGAAACGCCTGGCACGGGTGGTGTGGACGCCGCCGAACAGGCCGACGCCGCCGCTGAGAAGACCGCTGAGGCCCCCGGGGGACGCTGGGCGGGCATCAGGCGCGGCGGACGCGCCGGATGGCGCCGCCACGCCGTCACCGTCGTCGCCGGGCTGCTGCTGTGGCTGGCGTTCCCGCCCGTGGACCTGCCCTACCTGGCGTTCCCCGCGATCGCGCTGCTCACCCTGGCCTGGCGCGGCGTCGCGCCGCGCACCGCCGCCTGGCTCGGGTTCGTCGGCGGCGCGGTGTTCTTCCTGCCCGTCCTGGAGGGCATCCACAAGGTCGGCTGGGACGGCTGGGTGGGGCTGAGCCTGGTCCAGGCGCTCTACTTCGTCCCGCTGGCCGCCGGGACCGCCGTGGTCACCCGGCTGCCCGCCTGGCCGCTGTGGACAGCCGCCGCCTGGGTCGCCGAGGAGGCCCTGCGCGGCCGCCAGCCGTTCGGCGGGTTCCCCTGGGCGCGGCTGGCGTTCAGCCAGACCGCCACGCCCCTCACCCCCTACGCCTCGCTCGGCGGCGCGCCCCTGGTCACCTTCCTCACCGCCCTGGTCGGCGGCCTGCTCGCCTACGCCGCCGTCACCGCCTGGCGCGTCCGCAAACGCGACACCGCTCCGCCCGCGGCCATGCCGGCCGCCGTGCGCGGGCCGGTCCTGGGCGCCGGGATCGCCGTGGCGCTGGCGGCGCTGATCGTCGGCGGCGGCCTGGCCATCCCCACGCCCACCTCCGGACGGCCCGTGACCGTCGCGGTCGTCCAGGGGAACGTGCCCCGCCTCGGCCTGGACTTCCTCGGGCAGCGCCGCGCCGTCCTGGACAACCACGTCCGCGAGACCCGCAAGCTCGCCGCCGACATCCGCGCAGGGAAGGTCGCCCGCCCGCAGCTGGTCATCTGGCCCGAGAACGCCAGCGACCTCGACCCCTTCACCGAGCCGGACGCCTTCCAGGCCATCGACGGCGCCGTCCGCGACGTGGGCGTGCCCGTCCTGGTCGGCGCCCTGGTCGACACCCCCGACGGGACCAGGGTCGAGAACCGCGGCATCGTGTGGGACCCGCGGGAGGGCCCCGGGAACTACTACGTCAAGCGGCACCCCGTCCCGTTCGGCGAGTACCTGCCGTTCCGCGACGTCCTCACCAAGCTGATCACCCGCTTCCAGCGCATCTCCCGCGACTTCGTCAAGGGCGACCGCAGCGGCGTCATGAAGCTCGGCCCGATCACGATCGGCGACGTCATCTGCTTCGAGGTCGCCTACGACAAGGAGACCCGCGACTCCGCGCCCGGCGACGTCATGGTCGTCCAGACCAACAACGCCACCTACGGCCGGACCAGCCTCCCGCCGCAGCAGATCGCGATGTCGCGGCTGCGCGCCGTCGAGCACGGCCGGACGGTCCTGGTCGCGGCGACGAGCGGGATCAGCGCGATCATCGCCCCCGACGGCCGTATGATCGCCCGGTCGCGGGAGTTCGTCCCGGCCGTCCAGGTCGCCACGGTCCCCGCGCGCACATCGCGTACGATGGCGGACCGTCTGGGCGCGCTCCCCGAGTGGGCCCTCACCATCGCGGCCCTGGGGGCGGTCGCGGCCGCGCTCGGCCTGGCGCGCCGCCGCCGCACCACCATCGTGCCGCTCCCGCAGGGCCCCACGAACGGGGACGTTCTGCGGGACACTGAGCGGAACACCGAGCGGGCAGGCGTGCGGGAGGCCGCACGCACCGACGACGAGGAGAACTGACGCCGATGGACATCCCAGCCGACCTGGGCCGGGTCCTTGTGATCATCCCGACCTACAACGAGCGGGACAACATCGAGCGGATCGTCGGCCGCGTCCGGGCCGCAGCGCCCGGCGTGGACGTCCTCGTCGCCGACGACAACAGCCCGGACGGCACCGGGAAGATCGCCGACGACCTCGCCGACGACGACGACCACGTCAAGGTCCTGCACCGCAAGGGCAAGGAGGGCCTCGGCGCCGCCTACATCGCCGGGTTCCGCTGGGCCGCCGAGCACGGCTACGACGTCATGGTCGAGATGGACGCCGACGGCTCCCACCAGCCCGAGGAACTGCCCCGCCTGCTCACCGCCCTGCAGGACGCCGACCTGGTCCTCGGCGCCCGCTACATCCCCGGCGGCCGCACCGAGAACTGGCCCCTGAGCCGCCAGTTCATCTCCCGCGGCGGCAACGTGTTCGTCCGCGTGATGCTCGGCCTGCCGCTGCGCGACGCCACCGGCGGCTACCGCGCCTTCCGCGCCGCGACCCTGCAGAAGATCGGCCTGGACGGTGTCGACTCGCGCGGCTACTGCTTCCAGATCGACCTGGCCCGCCGCTCCCTCAAGCAGGGACTGCGCGTCGTCGAGGTCCCGATCACCTTCGTCGAGCGCGTCCACGGCACCAGCAAGATGAGCCGCGACATCATGATCGAGGCGATGGTCCGCGTCACCCAGTGGGGCGTCGCCGACCGCGTCGCCCGCCTCCGCGCCCCCCACTGACGCGCCCCGGACCGGCCGCCTCGGGAACCTGGGGGCGGCGGTGGGGAAACGTTCGGGTGGGCGGCGGCGTTGTAGACGGTGAAACGGTTCGTCCACCCGAAACGAAGATGGAGCCATGCTGCCGCTCGTCCTGGTCCTGTCGTTCCTGCTGCTGCCCGTCCTGGAGATCACGCTGATCATCCAGGTGGGGCAGGCCATCGGCGGCTGGCCGACGGCGGGGCTCCTCGCCGCCGGGCTGCTGGCGGGCGGCTGGCTCGTCCGCCGCGAGGGCCGCCGCGCCTGGCGCGCCCTCAACGCCGCCCTCAGCCGCGGCGAGATCCCCGAGCGTGAGCTCGGCGACGCCGCCCTGGTCATGGCCGGCGGCGTCCTGCTGATGATCCCCGGCTTCCTCACCGACCTGCTCGGGCTGATGTTCGTGCTGCCGTTCACCCGGCCCCCGCTGCGGCGCCTGTTCGGCCGGCTCGCCGCCCGCCGCCTGGGCGCCGCCCAGTCCCGCGCGGGCCTGTTCCCGCCCGGCATGAACGGCCCCGGCCCCGGCGGCTTCGGAGCTTCCGGCGGCACGCCGTTCGGCGACCCGTTCGGGCGCGGCGGTGGGGCGGGCCCGTCCGGCGAATCCGGGCCGTCGCCGCGCGGCACGGTCGTCCAGGGCGAGGTCATCCACGACGACGACCGCCCCTGACCCGACCGCCTCTGCCCCGTCCCGGCCCGCCACCCGTTCGTGATCGTCTTCGGGTCCGCTCTCTGAACCCCGCCCCGCCGGGCTCAGAGAGCCTCACGGGCGGCGACGCCACCGGAGCCGCACCGGGCGGCGCCCTGCGGCCGATCACGCCCCTGAGATGATCTCCGCGTCGTCCAGCCCCGGCCGCGCCGTCCAGCCGGGGCGCCCGAGGGGCGTGCGGCTGTGACGGTTGAGGGTCAGCGGGCGGAACGCCCGGGGAGGGCGGGATGTCGCCCTGCGGACAGATGGAAAACGCCGGGCCGCCCCCGTCATGTGACGGGGGCGGCCCGGCGGTAGTAGTGGCGGATGCCGGTTTCTCAGGCGGACCTACGCCGGCCTGAACGCAGGATCTCCAGACGTTCGGCCAGCACCTCCTCCAGATCCTCCAGCGTCCGTCGTTCCATGAGCATGTCCCAGTGGGTGCGCGGCGGCTTGCCCTTCTTGGTTTGGGGCAGCTCTCCGTCCACCCGCAGTGCGGTCGCGCCGCAGCTGCGGCACTCCCAGGTCATGGGCACCTCGGCCTCGGCGGCGAGCGTCACGGTGAACCGGTGGCCCTTGCCGCAGGTGTAGTCGACCTCCTGGCGTGGGGCCAGATCGGTGTTGCGATCGTTCTCGTAGCTCGTCGCTCCGAGTCGGGTGCCGCGAAGTGCGCGCTCCGCCATCGTCACGTGCCTCCCAGACGGCTTGCGGTCTTGTCCAGACCAACGCTGAGTACCCCGGCAAGATTCCCAGTAGACGGTCGATCCAACCCTGGTACTTTTCCGCGTCCGTCATCGGCCCGTGACCGGCCGTTCACCGGCCCCGTGGTGTCAGGACGTGGTCGACCAGCCCGTACTCCAGGGCCTCCGCGGCGGTGAAGAACCGGGCCCGGTCGAGATCACGGCGGACGGTCTCCAGCCCATGCCCGGTCGCCTCCGCCACGATCCGCTCGGTCTGGTCCCGCAGCCGCAGGATCTCCGCGGCCTGGATCTCCAGGTCGCTGGACGACCCGCGCGACACGTCCACCGCGGGCTCGTGCAGCAGGATCCGCGCCCCCGGCAGCGCCTGCCGCCGCCCCTTGGCCCCGCCCGCCAGCAGGATCGCCGCCGCCGACACCGCCTGCCCGACGCACGTCGTCTCGACGACCGGGCTGACGTACTGCATGGTGTCGAAGATCGCCAGCATGGCTGTCAGGGACCCGCCGGGGGAGTTGATGTACAGGTTGATCGGCCGGTCGGGGTCCATGCCCTCCAGCGCCAGCAGCTGCGCGGTGACGTCGTTGGCGGCCGTGTCGTCCACCGGCGAGCCGAGGAACACGATCCGCTCCTCGAACAGCTTGTTGTACGGGTTGCTCTCCTTCACCCCGTAGGAGGTCCGCTCGACGTAGGACGGCATGACGTAGCGCCCCTCGGCGCGCGGCGTCCTCACGATCCGACCCGGTCGGTGGAGTCGACGACGTGGTCGACGAAGCCGTACTCGCGGGCCTGCTCGGCGGTGAACCAGCGGTCCCGGTCGCCGTCGGCGACGACCTGCTCCAGGGGCCGTCCGGTGTGCTGGGCGATCCGCTCGAACAGCGTCCGCTTCAGGTACACCGACTGCTCGGCCTGGATCTTGATGTCGGAGGCGGTGCCGCCGATCCCGCCGGACACCTGGTGCATCATGATCCGCGCGTGCCGCAGGGCGTACCGCTTGCCGGGCGCGCCCGCGCACAGGATCATCTGCCCCATCGACGCGGCCATCCCGAGCCCGACGGTCGACACGTCGTTCGGGACGAACTGCATCATGTCGTAGATCGCCATTCCCGCGTCCACGACCCCGCCCGGGGAGTTGACGTACAAGGTGATGTCGCGTTCGCCGTCCTGCGCCGCGAGCAGCAGCAGCTGCGCGCAGACCCGGTTGGCGACCTGGTCGTCGACCTCCTCGCCCAGGAACACGATCCGCTGCCCGAGCAGCCGCTGGAACAGCGGCTCGCTCCCCAGCGCCGCCTCCGGCGCCGCGACCGACGCCCGGGACCTCCCCACGAACGTCTCGATCCGCCCCGACCCGTCGCCGACCCGCATGACGCCTCCCAGATCATCTGTACAACTTGTACGGACTGTACAGATCGGAGCGTAGGACGCGCGGACGCTCCGCACCAGGAGGGGCCGGACGGTTTCGCTATACGATGAATCTCGTGGAAGTGCCGGTTACGGAAGCTCGAGCCCAGTTCGCCGACCTGGTCAACAAGGTCGCCTACACCGGCGAGCCCGTGGCCATCACGCGCCGCGGCCGGGTGATGGCCGCCCTGGTGTCCCCCGAGGACCTGGAACTGCTGCAGAGCATGCGCGCGCAGCGCTACGACCTCACGCAGGCCGAATCCACCCCCGCGGGCCCCGACCAGCCGGGGGAGGACCGCCGTCCGAGCGGCCCCCTCCGCATCGCCGCCGAGTACCGCCCCGGAGGCCCACCGGCCCACCGTCCCGGCTTCGGCCGCTGACTCCCGCACCCGAAGAGGGTGAACGCGGCGGGACTACGGCCCGCCTCCCGCGACGCCTGATCGTTTGGCACGGAAAGTCGCCGGGCAGTCACCCGGCGCGAAGATCAAATATGTGCGGACATCGACGGCCATGGCCATTCCACCGACCTGGTCGTCGCCGGCGGCGGTGCGGCCGCCACCGGACCGGGAGCCACCGCCGTCGTCGGTGGTGACGGCGGCGAGACCGGCACGGCCGGGACGCCGCGCCTGGTGGAGTTCAACGGCGGCCCGGGCGGGGCCGGCGGCACCGGAGGCGCGGGCGGCGTGGCAGGCGAGGGTCCCCGTCCGGAACTGAGCGGCATGCCCGGTTCGCCGGGCCAGGGTGGGGACGGAGCGCCGTACGGGACGGGCTACTACCAGGGCGGCAGCGGCGGTGGCGGCGGCGTCATGGGCGGTGTGACTTCGACACCGAACCCGGGTCTTGGGACGCGATCTGCGCCTTCTTCCCCCTCCTGCAACTCCCGCGCCCCGACCTCGACGCCACCCTCACTCGGATCGCGACCTGGATCGCCCCTGGCGGCCACCTGCTCTTCGCCACCGTCCCGGCGGACGTGGACGGAGTCGACATCACCTGGATGGGCCAGCAGGTCCGCGCCACCAGCTACCCCACCGAGGCGTACCTGGCCCGCCTCACCTCAGCCAACCTGACCCTCCTCCAAGTCAAGGTCACCCACTTCACCCCAGACTTCCCGGGCATGGGCCCCGAGCCACAACTGTTCTGCTACGCCCGTCGGCCCGAGCCCGCCTCGGACGGCGCCTGACCGCCGACCGGGCTCGTCGGCCGTGGAGGCGGGCGCTGGAGCGGCCAGGCGGTTGCACGGCACACCTGGCCTCCCAGCCACGAACCAGCCACGAGAGCCCGCTCCCGGCGCGAACAGGCCGACCCGGACCACCAGCACGTTCTAGCGTCGGGCGGTGTCGTCGTGCGCCTTGTCGCGCTTCTCCTTGTGGTCGTCCTGGCGCGCGTTCCGGCAGTCACGGACGATCGCCACGGCGGCGGCGGCGATCTGGAGGATCAGCGAGATTTCGGTGAGGACGTCGCTGGTCATCGGGGGTCCCTTCGTCGGTGGGCGGGTTCCCGTTGTAGGAAGCGCCGGGATGGTCCGGAATCGGGCACGGACAAACCCCGGACAAAGGGGCCCTGGCCGCCGGTCTCGTAGGACAATTCGCTTGTTCTGGATGAGGACGGAGGGTTCATGGGGCGGCTGCGTGACCCGATCGACGAGGACGCGCCGGAGCCGATGCGTGAGCTGGCACGGCGGCTCAGAGCGGCGATGGACGACGGGGGCTACCGGACGGTCCGGGAGTTGGGCGAGGCGGCCGAACTGGGGCACGGCACGGTCGCCGACGAGCTGAGCGGCTCGCGCGCGCCGTCCTGGCGCACGGTCGGGAAGATCCTCCAGGCGTGCGGCGTCCGCGCCGAGACGCCCTGGCTGCGGGCGCAGGAGCAGGCCAAGGAGGCCGAGCGGCGGTGGCGGGTGTCGCTGCGGTCGCAGGGCGCCGCCGAACCGGACGCGCCGGCGCCGGAGGCCGGCCCCGGGATGTTCTCGATCAGGCCGCCCTTCGGTGAGTTGCCCGCACGCGTCCGGGGGCGGGAGACCCTGCTGGACACGCTGCGCGCCCGCCTGGACGCTCCGTCGCGCGACGTCCAGGTGCTGCACGGGCTCGGCGGCTGCGGGAAGACGACCGTCGCGCTCGCCCTCGCCCAGCACGCGCGCGAGCAGGGGTATGCGATCTTCTGGCTGTCCGGCGCCGACCGGGACCGCCTGCTGACCGGCATGTCGGAGATCGCGCGCGGGCTCGGCGCGAACGAGGAGGAGATCGGGGACGCCTGGGCGGGCCGGTCCAGCGCCATGGACCTGGTGTGGAACCACCTGGACCGGTCGCCGCGCCGGTGGCTGCTGGTCGTCGACAACGCCGACGAGCCCGGGCTGCTCGCCGCCGCGGGCGGTGCCCCGGGTGACGGGACGGGCTGGGTCCGCTCCAGCGCCATGGGCCTGACGGTCGTGACCAGCAGGGTCGGCGCGGCCGAGACCTGGGGCGGGGAGGCGGAGTGCCACCTGGTGGGCGTGCTCGGCCCGGCCGACGGCGCGGACGTCCTCATCGACCTCGCCGGGCACGCGGGGGTCCGTGAGGAGGCCAGCCGCCTCGCCGTGCGCCTGGGCGGGCTGCCTCTGGCGCTGCGGCTGGCGGGTTCCTATCTCGCGCGCACCGGCCGCGGCGCCGGTCTGCTGAGGTACCGCCGGGACGGCGCGGACCGCGTCCGCTCGTTCACCGCCTACATCGACACGCTCGGTGACGTCGGCACCAGGCTCCTGGACGACGGTGTTCGAGGGGATGTCCCTGCGGAGCGCGGCGACGACAGCCGCGTCGAGCGGCTGCACCGTCAGCTGATCAGCCGCACCTGGGAACTGACGCTCGACCTGCTCGACACTCAGGGGCTCCCGGAGGCGCGGTCCCTGATGCGCCTGCTGTCCTGCTTCGCCGCCGCGCCCTTGCCCGTGGCCCTGCTGGACCTGGAGGTGCTCGCCGCCCACGGGCTGCTTCCCGACCCGCCCCTTCTCGACCGGGCCGACCGGGCGCTGGAGGCGCTGGTCGACCTCAGCCTGCTGGAGGTCACCGAGGCGGGGGAGGGCGAGGAGGTGCCGTGCCTGACGGCGCATCGCATCGTCCTGGAGTCGAACGCCCAACGTCTGAGGGAGCCGTCGGCGCGGGAACACAGCGCCGTCTGGATCGCGGCCGTCACCATGCTGGAGTCGGGGTGCGCGCCCGATCCGCAGTCACCCTTGAACGGGCTGCGGTGGCGGCTGCTCGCCCCGCACGTCCTGGCCGTGGCCCGGAACGTCCCCGGTGAGCACCCGGACCTTGTGGGGAAGGCGATGGAGGCCGGCCTGCGCGCGTTCTTCTATCTGTGGTCCAGCCGCCAGGCCGAGGCGGCGACCGAACTGGCGTCGGTGCTGTACCGGCGCAGCGAGGCGCTGGCGGTGGACGACCCGGTCCGGTTGTCGATCCGGCATCGGCGTGCTCTGACCCACCTGGAGGGCGAGGAGGAGCTCGCCGAGTACGCGAGCGTGCTCGGCGCGCAGCGGGAGGTGCTCGGACCGGACCATCCCGAAACGCTGATCACCCACTACCAGTGGGCGACCGGGCTGTCAGGCCAGGGCCGTCCGGCGGAGGCCGAGGCGGAGCTCCGGGCGGTCCTCGACGCACGCAGGCGGGTCCTCGGCCCGTCCGACCCGTACACGCTCCTGACGCTCGCGTCGCTGGCGGAGCTCATGAAGCAACGCGGCCACCAGGAGGCGGCCGACGCCTACTACCAGGAGGTGATCGAGCACTCGCCCGCGGAGTTCGGTTTTCTGGACCTGGAGAAGCGGCACCAGCTCGCGCACGCGCTCGACAAGGTCGGCCGCTTCGCGGAGGCCGAACGGGACTACTGCTCGATCCTCGCCGAATTGGAGGAGGGCGGCGCCGTCGACAGCTACCTGTACCGGGACATGAAGCGGTGCCTGTCGCGCAACCTCGCTCGCCAGGGCCGCCTTCCAGAGGCGCTGCAGGCGATGGACGCGTGTGTGGAGCTCTTCGCCCGTGCCTGTGCCGCCGACGACCCGGCGCTGCTGGCCGTCCGGCACGAACGGGGAGACCTCCTGCGCCAGTTCGACGACAACGTCCGCGCCGAGGAGGAGATCCGCGCCGTCCTGGAGATCCGCCGGAACACCGTCGACGACGATGACTCGGTCGTTCTGCACGAGCGGCACTGCCTGGCGCACGCGCTCGCCGACCTCGAAAGATACGAGGAGGCCGCGGCTGAGCTGCGGGAGGTGGCCGGCGCCCACACGCGGATCCTGGGGAACGAGGACCCCCTCACCCGCGATGCGACGTACTGCTTGGGCAGGATGCTCCAACATGCCGGGCGATGGGAGGAGGCAGCAGGCGCGTACACCTCCGTCGTCGCTGCGGAGACGGCGACGCTCGGAGCGGAAGCCGGTGAGACGCTCATGACGCGCTTCCGGCTGGCCGAGGTTCGGCATGCGGGCGGAACCCTCACCGACGAGGCGGCACTGGCCGCGTTCGAGGTGCTGCTCGCCGCGCAGATCGAGGCGGTCGGGGTGGAGCACGAGTACGTGGAGACGGTTCGCGAGGCGCGTGACCTGCTGGCGGCCGTCGTCCACGGCTCCGTCGCGGAGGGCTGACTCAGGGATGGGCGGCCGGGTCAGTGGGGCCAGAGGTTTCGGGTGGAGAGGACGTGGCGGAGGGCTACCAGGTCGTCGGTCATGATGCCGTCGATGCCCATGTCGATGAGGCGGGCCATGGTGTTCGGGTCGTTGACGGTCCAGGCGTGGACCTTCAGGCCGAGGTCGTGGGCCTTGGCGACGAAGGACTCGGTGACGAAGGGGAGGGGGCCGAGGCCGTAGGGGACCTGGGCGCAGGCGACGCCGGTGGAGGCGAGGCGGACGAGTTTGTCGGTGGGGCCGCCGTAGGACTTGGCGCGCAGGGCCATGACGCCGCGGGGGCCGAGTGAGGTGCAGACGTCCTGGTCGGTGAACAGGGGGAGGCGGGCGCGCATCTGGGTGAGGCGGCGGGTGGAGAAGGACGTCAGGCAGACGCGGTCCCAGGACTTGGTCCGGTGCAGGACGCGGGCGAGGGGGCCGATGACCGAGGTTTCCTTCAGGTCGATGTTGAAGCGCGCGTCGGGGAAGGCGTCCAGGAGGTCCTCGAGGCGGGGGATGGGCTCGGTGCCGTGGATGCGGGCGCGGGCGACCTGGGCGTAGGGGAGGGCCGCGATGGTCCCGGTCCGGTCGGTGACGCGGTCGAGGGTCCGGTCGTGGAAGGCGACGACGACGCCGTCGGCGGTGGCGTGGGCGTCGGTCTCCAGGTAGCGGTAGCCGAGGTCGTGGGCGCGTTGGAAGGCCGCGAGGGAGTTCTCGGGGCGTCCGCCGGCGCCGCCCCGGTGGGCGAAGGGGATGGGGCCGGGGTGATCGAGGAAGGCGTAGGAGCCGCGTGACCGCACGCACCAGATTATGGCGGGTTCCCGAGGCGAGGGCCGCATCGCCCACTTCATACCTTACTTCGTAAAGGTCACGAGCGGTGGCAATACCCCCAGAACTCCTCAGATCGGACATCTCTAGCGAGCCGGACGGCGTCAGATGGCTTCGCGGTGGTCGTAGGTGTCGCGGGACTCGGCAACGTAGTCGATGTGGGCGTCGGCCCAGCGGATGAGGGAGGCGACCTCGGTGGACAGGGTGCGGCCCACGGGGGTGAGGGAGTAGTCGACGCGCGGGGGCGAGGTCGGGGTGACGTCGCGGACGACGAGGCCGTCGCGTTCGAGGCTGCGGAGCGTGAGGGTGAGCATGCGCTGGGAGATGCCCTCGATGCCGCGCTGGAGTTCGGAGTAGCGGAGCGGGCCGTCCCCGAGCAGGGCCATGACCAGGACGCTCCACTTGTCGCCGACGCGGTCCAGGACGTCGCGGAGGCGGCAGGTGGGGGTGGCGGCGCCGACGGGTTCGTGGGGGGAGCGAACATCGGTGTGCGTTACGCGGGGCAAAGTGCCTTCTTCCGTCATGGGGGCATTGTCGTCGAGACTCTCTGTGCGCACAACATGTAACCAACGCACAGAAAGTGCGGTGCCTTGTGATTCTGAATGTCGATGCCCTGCGGCGTCGTCCGGGGGTCCGCCCGGTGACGACGGGGCGGGAGATTCCGCATGACCAGCTGGACCAGTTCTCGCCGCCGGAGGTGAGGTCGGCGCTGGTGCGTGAGGCGGAGGCCCTGCCGGGGGTGTTCACCGGGCCGAGCCAGGTGTCGGAGCCGTCGTCGCTGGCGCTGCGGTTGCGGCGTCCGGCGGGGCCGTGGGAGGCGTTCCTGCATCCGAGCCGGGACGAGTTCGGGCACGTCCACCGGGCGGGGTTCATGCACCTGACGGTGCCGCTGCCGCTGGTGGCGCCGCTGGTGGAGGCGGGATGGGCCGAGCCCCATCCGATCAGCCTGCGGCCGGAGTGGCCCGACACGATCGTGATGCTGTACGCGCCGCGTGACGAGGACGAGCTGGCGGTCGCGGTGGCGGTTCTTCGGGCGTCCTTCGAGCAGGCGTCCGGTGTTTCTGGTGAGAAGGAGTGAATGACGTGATGCGTGCGGTGGCTTTCGGTGGTTTCGACGAGGCTCCGGTGCTGACGGAGCTGGCGGTTCCGGAGCCGGCGGCCGGTGAGGTGCTGGTCCGCGTGGCCGCCTCGTCGGTGAACGGGTTCGACCTCGGGTCGGTCGGCGGGTTCCTGAAGGGGGTGTACGAGTACGAGTTCCCGGTGGTGGTCGGCAAGGACTTCGCCGGGACGGTCGCCGCCGTGGGCGAGGGCGTGTCGGAGTACGCGGTCGGGGACGCGGTGTTCGGCGTGGTGATGCGTCCGACGCTGGGGCAGGGCGGTTTCGCCGAGTACGTCGCGGTGCCCGCGGCCTACGGTGTGGCGCGGATTCCGGACGGACTGGACGAGGTCCGCGCGGGCGTGCTGGGCCTGGCGGGGACGGCCGCGTTGAACTCGGTGGACGCGGTGGCGCCGGGCGCGGGGGAGACCGTGCTGGTGTCGGGTGCGACCGGTGGCGTGGGGGCGTTCGCGGTGCAGTTCGCGGCGTCGCGGGGCGCGCGGGTGATCGCGACGGCCGAGCCGGGCGCCGAGGCGGCGTTCGTGACGGCGCTGGGCGCGGCGCACGTGGTGGATCGCGGGGGCCTGGTGGAGCGGGTGCGGGAGCTGGTCCCGGGTGGGGTGGACGCGGCGGTGCACCTGGCCGGTGACGGTGCGGAGGTGTCGGGGCTGGTCGCCGATGGTGGACGGTTCGCCTCCACCGTGCACTTCGTCCCCGAGGACGCCGAGGCGCGTGGCCTGAACACGGCGGTGATCATGTCGGACCCGAGCCCGGAGACGCTCGCGCGGCTGGCGGGTGACGTGGTCGAGGGCCGTCTGCGGGTGCCGATCGCGCGGCGCTACGCGCTGTCGGAGGCCGCTGGGGCGATCGGTGACTTCACGGGCGGGACGCTCGGGAAGTTCGCCGTCTCGGTCGCGGTGTGACCGGGGGTTCGTGATGTTCGTCGCTTATATCGTCGCGGCCGTCGTGATGGCGGTGGTGCTGGCCGGGTCGGGGCGGGCGAAGCTCGTCAAGGATCCGAAGATCACCGCGGGGTTGACCGCGGTGGGTGTTCCGGAGGGGTGGTTCCCGCGGCTGGCGGCGCTGGAGATCGCCGGGGCGCTGGGGTTGCTCGCGGGGATCGGGTTCCGGCCGCTGGGCGTCGCCGCGGGGGCCGGTGTGGTGCTGTACTTCGCGGGTGCCGTGGTGACGCATCTGCGGGCCCGTGACGTCAAGGGCGCGCCGGTCCCGGGTGTTCTGCTGCTGGTGGCCGTCGCTCCGGTGGCGCTGGGGCTGGCCACGCTCTGACCACAGGTGCCGAAGGGGCGCCGGATCTTCGCGGGCTCGGGTTCTCCGGGCCGTGAGGATCCGGCGCCTTTTGTTGTCAGCGGCGGTTGCGTTGGCGGGTCGCCTCGTAGAGGGCGACGGTGGCGGCGTTGGCCGCGTTGAGGGAGCTGGCGGCGCCGCCGATGGGGATGCGGGCCATGATGTCGCAGCCGTCACGCCATCCGGCGCTGAGGCCGTTGGTCTCGTTCCCGATCACCAGGAGGGTGGGGCGGGTGAGGTCGACGTCGGCGATGTCGCGGTCGCCGTTCTCGTCGGTTCCGACGATCTGGACGGGGTTCCCGGTGGCGTGGAGTTCGCCGGTCCAGTCCAGGACCTCGCGGTGGGAGCGGACGCGGACGACGGGCAGCGCGAGCAGCGAGCCGGTGGACGCGCGGACGGCCTTGGGGTCGTAGGGGTCGGCGGCGTGGCCGGTGACGATGAGTCCGGCGCCGCCGAACGCGTCGAGGGACCGGATCAGGGTGCCGATGTTGCCGGGTCCGGTGGGCCGGTCGAACACGGCGCCGAGGAAGCCGGGGGTGACGGGGATGCGGGAGAGGTCGTCGGCGGGGAGTTCGACGACGGCGACGAGCTCGGGGGTCTGCTGTTCCTTGCCGCTGAGCTGGAGCAGCAGGTCGGGGGACATCGCGACGCGTCCGCCGCCGGCCTCGCGCAGGATGTCCTCGGCCCAGCGTGACAGGGGCCGGTCGGCGTCGTAGATGACCGCGCGGACGGGCCAGCCGTGTTCGACGGCCAGGCCGATGGGGCGGACGCCCTGCAGGAGGAACTCTCCGGCGCGCTGGCGCTTGTTCTGGTTCCGCAGCAGCGCCTCCCACTGCTGGAAACGCGCGTTGGGACGCGTGATCCGCACAACGCTCATGGCCGGCCCCCCGGGTCTTGTCGCACCGCACATCGTCGAGCGCGCCAGTCTCCCACAGGTGATCTTCGTCTGTGCGTGGTGCGGCGGGCGCGGCACACTGACCTGCCATGCCGCCTCCGCGCCGCCTCTGTGCCGGTGCCGCGCCGGTGCCGGTCGGTGATCGTGGTCACAGGGTGTTATGGGGGACGTCCGGGCGGTGTCTTGTTACCGAATCCCCGGGCGGGGGCGCACGGATCAGGATGGACGAGGACGGCGACATGAGCGAGCAGCGAAACGGCGAGCGGAACGGCGGCGGACCGGTCTTCGGCGCGGTGGACGGCCAGGTCGAGGAGGCCGCGGCGGGCGCGCCCACGGAGCCGGACGCGGAGGGCGACGTGGCCGGCGACGTCGGCGACGCGGAGGTGGATGTGGACGCGGCGACCGGCGCGTTCGTCGCGCACCGGAACCTGCTGTTCACCGTGGCCTACGAGATGCTCGGCTCGGCCGCCGACGCCGAGGACGTCCTGCAGGAGACGTGGTTGCGGTGGGTGCGGACCGACCTGGAGCAGGTGCGGGACGCGCGGGCGTACCTGATCCGGATCACCACGCGGCAGGCGCTGAACCGGCTGCGGACGATGACGCGCCGCAAGGAGTCCTATGTGGGGCCGTGGTTGCCCGAGCCGGTGCTGACCGCCCCGGACGTCGCGGAGGACGTGGAGCTGGCGGAGAGCATGTCGATGGCGTTGATGCTGGTGCTGGAGACGCTGGGGCCGACCGAGCGGGCGGTGTTCGTGCTGCACGAGGCGTTCGACGTCGGCTACGACGAGATCGCCGAGGCCGTCGGGAAGAGCCCGGCGGCGGTCCGGCAGATCGCCTACCGGGCGCGGCGGCACGTCGACGCGCGCCGTCCCCGGCGGACGGTCACCGCGGGGGAGACGCGGGCGGTGCTGGAGTCGTTCCAGCGGGCGCTGGAGACCGGGGACCTGCAGCGGCTCCTGGACGTCCTCGCGCCGGACATCGTGCTGGTCGGTGACGGCGGGGGTGTGAGGCACGCGGCACCTCGGCCGATCGCGGGCGCGGAGAAGGTCGGCCGGTACATCCTTGGGGGGATCGGCAGGTTCGGCGCCGGGGTGAGCGCGCATCACACCGTCGTGAACGGTAGTCCGGCGCTGGTGTTGCGGCTGGACGGGGTGATCGACGGGGTCCTGGCGGTCGCGGTCGGTGGTGAGGACGGGCGGATCACGGGTCTGTACTACGTCCGCAACCCGGCGAAGTTGACCCGGGTGGAGGCGGAGACGCCGTTCAGTCGCCACTGACATCCCCGACACCCCACTGTATTCCTTGACAGGAATATTCTTCTAAGGGAATACTCGGGGGCATGGACGCACTTGTCTCCGCACTGGCCGATCCGGCCCGCTGGCGCCTGGTGGCGCTGCTGGCCGAGCGGCCCCGCCCCGTCGGCGTCCTCGCCCGTCTCGCCGGCGCGCGGCAGCCGCAGACGTCCAAGCATCTGCAGACGCTCGAGCGCGCCGGGATCGTCACCTCCCTGCGCGTCGGGCAGCGCCGCGTGTACGCGCTGAGTCCCGGCCCGCTGCGGGACCTGGCGGCCGAACTCACCCGCCTCGCCGACACCGCCGAACGCGACGGCGGGTTCGGCGCGGCCCTGGACCACCACGGCCGCGCCGTCGCCGAACGCCTCGCCGCCGCCCAGAACCCCGGGTGGGCCGACGGCCGCACCTTCCACTTCCACCGCACCCTGGCCGGCGCCGTCGACCGTGTCTGGCGGCACCTCACCGACCCGGCGCTGCTCGCCCGCTGGTGGACGCCCGACGGGCTGCGGATGTCGGAGCTGGTGTTCGAGGCGCGGCCGGGCGGGCGGATCGTCCAGGAGTACCGCGACGCCGAGGACGTCGACGGCTCCGACACCCCCCTCGGACGCGCCGACGGCACCGTCGAGGACGTCCGCCCCGGTGAGCGTCTGGTGTTCCGGACCGTCCCGCGGCTCCCCGACGGCGGCCCCGCCTTCACCTCCCACCTCGAACTGCTCCTCCACCCCGCCGCCCCCGGCCCGGGCGGCGGCGCGCCCCGCACCGAGCTCGACGTGCACTACCGGATCACCGACAGCACCGTCGACGCCGCCGACTTCATCGCCGGAATCGAGATCGGCTTCGGGCAGAGCCTCGACCGCCTCGCCGCGACCCTCGCCACACCCCACGACAGCGAAAACAGCAACAGCGACACCGACAGCAACAGCGACACCGACAGCAGCATCGACATCGTGAACAGGAGCGCATCATGACCACTTCGACCGGACGCCGCGTGACCGCGAACCTCGGCCTCAGCCTGGACGGCCGCTACCACGGCGCGGGCGGGTCCCTGGACCTTTCCGCGATCGTCCCGTACGCCACCACCGACACCTCGCGCGACCACCTGGTCCGCCTCACCGAGAACGCCACCACGGCCGTCCTCGGCCGGTCCAGCGCCGAGGGGTTCCTGCAGTACTGGCCGCCGCTGGCGTCCGACGAGGACGCCGACCCGCGCGACCGCGCCTACGCCAAGTGGCTCGTGGACGTCGACAAGGTCGTGTTCTCCCGCACCCTCACCGAGGCGCCCTGGGAGCGGGCCCGCGTGGTGAACGCGCCGGCCGCCGACGTCATCACCGAGCTGAAGGCCGAGGGTGACGGCGACATCCTGGTCAACAGCAGCCCCAGCATCATCAAGCCGCTGCTCGCGGCGGACCTGGTCGACCGCCTCTACCTGATGGTGGTCCCGGAGATCATGGGGGAGGGTCGGCGGCTGTTCGAGGACGGCCTGCCCGCGACCCGGTGGACCCTGGCCCGTCAGGACACCGGCGAACGCGGCGAGATGACCCTGGTCTATGACCGCGCCCGCTGACCCGCGCGCGGCACGCCGCGACGCGCGCCGCTCGTCATGAGGCCCCGAGGCATCCCGCCCGGGGCCTCACCCTTGTCCCGGCGGGCTCTTTGAGGCCGTCAGGCGCTGCTACGCGGACGGGGCCAGCACGAAGACGGGGATCACACGGTCGGTCATCTCCTGGTATTCCGCGTACGTCGGAAACGCGGCGACGGCGCGCTTCCACCACTCGGCCCTCTCGTCCCCGGTGACCTCACGGGCCGTCATGTCCTGGCACACGGCGCCGTCCCGGAGTTCCACGCGCGGGTCGGACCGGAGGTTGAAGTACCAGTCCGGATGGCTCGGGAAGCCGCCCTTGGACGCCACGGCCGCGTACTGCCCCTCGTGCTCCACGCGCATCAGCGGGATCTTTCGGAGCCTGCCGCTCCGCGCGCCGCGCATCGTGAGGATGACGACGGGCAGGCCGGTGTCCCACAGCGTCGTCCCCCGCGTGCCGCCGGAACTTTCGTACAGCTCGACCTGTTCGCGTATCCACTGGGCCGGACTCGGCCCGTACTCGCCCTCGAGAGGCATGGTGGCCACCCCGTCGTCGCCCGCCGGATCGTGCTGCGCAGTGCAACCGTCCCGTGTCCGCAGGCAGCCCATCCTAGGCGTGAAGCGGTGAGGCGGGACTGGGGAGCGGATCCGGTGGGGGTGGGGGCGGCGGGTGGTGCTACGGTCGCTTGCCGACCTGGTGACACCTGAACCGAAGGGGAGGGCCGATGGCCGATCCGGAGCAGTACCGCGCGACGTTCGAGCTGGTGGACGTCGACGGCGACGGGCAGATCTCGCCCGCCGAGCTGAAGAGCCTCATGCGCGCGCTCGGGCAGGACATCTCCGAGACGCGCGCGGTCGAGGTGGTCGTGCAGGCCGACGGGGACCGCGACGGCCGGATCTCCCTGCCGGAGTTCGCCGCCCTCATGGAGACCTTCACCGCCTGAACCCGGCCCCCCGGTTCATCGAGCCCGTGGGGGGAGGTCAGGTGGTGGGGGCGGACCATTCGCGGCGGCGGGCCTCGGCGAGCGCCACGGCCGTCGCGACCGCCACGTTCAGCGACCCGACCCGTCCGATCTGGGGGATGTAGGCGACCGCGTCGGCGGCGGCGAGCAGGGCGGGGGAGCAGCCGTGGTCCTCGCCGCCGACCGCCAGGCACACGTCCCCGTCCAGCGGCGCCTCGTGCAGCGGGACGGCGTCGCCGGTCAGCTCCACCGCGACCAGCCGCATGCCGTTCGCGCGGACCGCCGCGGCGGCCTCGGCCGCCGTCCCCGCGTGGTCCCACGGCACCAGCCGCTCGGTGCCCAGCGCCGTCTTGGCGACGTTGCGGTGGTCGGGGTCGATCGCGTTCCCCGCCAGCCACAGGTGCTCCACGCCGAACACCGCCGCGCTGCGGATGATCGAGCCCATGTTGAACGGCTGCGTCACCGACTCCACCAGCAGCCCCAGCCGCCCGTCGGTGCGGCGGCGCCAGTCCCGGTTCAGGCGCTTGACGTCGGTGGGCCGCAGCTGCCGGCGCGCGGACTGGCCGCTGTCGCGGGCCCCGCCCCGGGCCCCGTCGCGGGAGGCGGAACCGGCGGTGTCGCGTGCGGTGCTCATCAGAGGTGACCTTCCTGCGGACGGGCCGCGACGTGCAGGACCCGGTAGGCGGAGCGTGAGGCGATGCGGCGGGTCGGGAACCCCTGCTGCTCCAGCCAGCGCTGCAGGGAGTCCGATCCGAGGTGCTTCTGCACGACCAGGTGCGCGGCCCCGTCCGGGGTGAGGCGCGGCAGCCAGGTCAGCAGCAGGTCGTGGAGGGCGGGCTTCCCGATCCGGATCGGCGGGTTGGACCACAGCGCGGAGAACCGCAGCTCCGGGTCGACCTCGCCCGGCAGGAGGAACCGGGCATTGCCCGTGTCCGTGGACGCGGCGTTGTCCCGCGCCAGCTCCAGCGCGCGTTCGTTGACGTCCACGCCGATCACGGTCGCGCCGGGGGCGCGTTTGGCCATCGTCAACGCGATCGGGCCGTAACCGCAGCCGACGTCCAGGAGGGTGCCGTGGGCGGGCGGCGGCGGGACGGTCTCCAGCAGGATCCGCGTGCCGGGGTCGAGCCGGTCGGGGGAGAACATGCCCGAGTCGGTCCGCAGCCGAAGGTGCAGGTCGGGCAGGACGAGATCGACCGACCGCGGACGCGACGGCGTTCCGGGCCTGGCCTCGAAATAGTGTTCCCCCACGTCGGGTGACCGTATCAGTGCCGCAGCAGCACTCGCGCCACCCCACACACCCCTGCACGGCCCTCGGCACGGCCGCGCGCAGCCCCTGCCCGGCCGCCCCTCCCCACCCTTGCGCGGACTGGTCGGACCCGGCTGGTCGTCCTGGGGGGAGCGGGGCGGGGTTCCGGCGTGCCGGGGGCCGTCCGGACGCGCGCGTGGGGAAGAGTGGGAACGTCAGGGGCCGGCGGGTGAGGTCGGAGGGGCGGGAATGGTCATCGCGTTGGTGCTGGTCGTGACCGGCTGGTACGCCCTGCGGGCGCTCGGGCTGGTGTGGGAGCCGGTCCGCCGGGTCGTGGCGTTCTGTGAGCCGTGGACGCGCCGCGCGCACGCCTGGGCCCTGTCCGCGCCCGCCACGTTCACCTACGTCGCGATCTTCACCGCGTCCACGCTCGTCCAGTTCTCCGCCCCGCCCAAGCTCATCGACCTGCTCACCACGCTGCAGAGCACGAACCTGGCGAACCTGCACCGCGCGCCGCTGCGCGCCCTGCTCGACAGCGCCCTGTGGGTCGCCGACAACGGTGAGGGCCTCGCCCTGTACGTGGCGCTGTTCGTCACCGTGGTCGCCTGGGGCGAACGCCGTTACGGCACGCCGCGGATCCTGCTGGTGTGGCTGTGCGGGCACGTCCTGGGGTCCCTGCTGACCGCCCTGGTGGAGACCCACGCCCTGGAGAACGGCCGCGCCCCCGCGCGCCTGGCCGTGACCACCGACGTCGGCGTCAGCTACATCATGGTCGCCGGGTGCGCCGCGGCGGTGCTGCTCATGCGGGGCCGGTGGCTCGCGCTCGGTGTCGCCGGGCTGGCCGTGGGGGTGGTCGGGCCCGTCCTGTGGAGCCACTCGCTGTGGGACCTGGGACATCTGTTCGCCGCCACGTGCGGGCTCGCCGCGGCCTGGGCGCTCCTGCAGATCGCCCCGCCGCGTGTCCCGCCCGACCTGCTGCCGTGCCTGCCGCGTCCGGCGCCACTGACGGGGCTTCCGCCCGGGACACCGGCCCCCGGCACCCTCGGCGGCGGCCCGTTCCCGTCCCCGTCCCGCACCGGCGGCCCAGGGGAGGGCACGCCGCGCGGCGGCGGGGGAGCGGAGGACGGCGCCTGACCCCCGCGCCCCGGTGAGGGCGGGGTGGGGTCAGGGGAGGCGGGAGAACCAGGCGAGGGACGTTCCCGCCGCCGCCAGCGCGAACAGCAGCGCCACACCCAGGAACCGGGCGGAGATGTCGCGGTGCTCGGTCTTGAACCCGAGGGAGCTGCCGATGTGGGCGTACACGTCGGTGAGCTGCCCCAGCGACTCAGCCTCGTAGGCCTTGCCGTCGGTGGACTCGGCCAGCGACCGCAGCGTCTCCTTGTTCACCGAAACCCCGGTCGTCTCACCCTCGATGTCGACGGTGCCGTACGGGGTGCCGAACGCGATCGTGGAGACCGGGACGTGCGCGGAACGCGCCGCGTCGACCGCCTCCTGCACCGACCGGCCCGTGGTGTTGTCGCCGTCCGACAGCAGGACGATGTGGGAGGGCGGCGGGTCCTGGCTGGCCTGGGAGTCGAAGGTCCGGACGGCCTGCAGGCAGGTGAACACCGCCTCGCCGATCGCGGTCCGCTTGGCCAGCACCAGCTGGTCGATCGACGCCAGCGCCGTCTGCCGGTCCGCCGACGGCGCGGCGATCAGGTTCGCGTTCCCCGCGAACGACACCACCCCCACGTTGAACCGGGACGGCAGCTCGCCGATGAACTTCTTCGCCGCCGACTTGGCCGCCTCGACCCGGCTCGGCGGGACGTCCTTGGCCATCATCGACAGCGACACGTCCACCGCCACCATGATCGTCGCCCGGTCGCGGGGGACCTTCACGGTCCCGGCGGGCCGCGCGAACCCGACCACCATCAGCGCGATCATCACCAGGAACAGGCCCGCGCCGACATGCCGCCGCCACCCCGGGTTCCGCGGCGCGACCTGCGACAGCAACGCCAGGTTGGTGAACCGGACCGTGTAGCCGCGACGGCGCCGCTGCAGCAGCACGTAGACGGCCACCAGCAGCGGAAGCAGCAGGAGCAGCCAGAGCCGTCCGGGGGACAGGAGGGTCATGCGTGGGCTCCCGCGGTCGAACCGCCGGTCGAGGGGGAAGAGGAGGAGGAAGAGGACGGACTCGGGGAAGCGCCGCCCGCGTGACCGGCGGCGCGTCCGGCCGCCCGGCGGCGCCGCAACGCGAACCGGGCGATGTCGGTGACCCAGTCACCGTCGGTGCGCAGCACCAGATGGTGCGCGCCCGCGCGGCGCAGCGCCACCCGCGTCGCCTCCCGCTGCGCGGCGGCCGCCGCCGCGTACCGCTCACGGACCTTGCGGGACAGGTGGATCTCCTGGGTCGCGCCCGTCTCCGGGTCGGTCATCTCGACCACGCCGATGTCGGGCAGGTCCAGCTCACGCGGGTCGATGATCTCCACGGCGAGGACCTCGTGCCGCGCGGCGAGCCTCCGCAGCGGCCGCTCCCACGGCAACGCGCCCGACCCGGGCACGGCGTTTCCGGGCGGGATGTTCCCGGGCGTGGTGGTCGCGCGGCGGCGCGCCCAGCCGAAACCGGACGTCGCCGGGGCCTCGGGCGGAGCGTCGGGGAGGAAGTCGGAGATGATCACGCGGAGTCCGCGGCGGGTCTGCCCGCGGTGCAGCGCCTCGATGCCCGCCGCCAGGTCCGGCCGCGCCTCGCCGGGGCCGCCGCCGGTGTCGAAACCGCCCGGCCCGAACGTGCCGCCCGCCGCGCCGGGCAGGCCGACGGCCCCGCCGGGACGGGCGCTCCCGGGACGGTGCGGATCGGTGTCCAGGACCTCCTGCAGCAGCGCGTACAGGGGGGCCTTGCCCGTCCGCGCGGGACGCCTCCGCAACCGGTCCCGGTCCAGCAGGTACGCGCCGACCCGGTCACCCAGCCGGACGGTCAGGAACCCCACTGCCGCCAGTGCCGCCACCGCCAGGTCGCGCTTGACCATCCGGGCCGTCCCGAACCCCATGCTCGGAGTGAGGTCGGCGAGCGCCCACACCTCCAGCTCGTGGTCGGCGATCAGGTCCCGGACGTGCGGGGTGGTGGTGCGGGCCGTCACCGCCCAGTCCATGTGCCGGACATCGTCCTCACCCGGCTGGTACAGGCGCGCCTCGGCGACCTCGGTGCCCGGGCCCGGCAGCAGACCGAGATGCTCACCGTTCAGCAGGCCGTCCAGGCGGCGCGTCACCGACAGCTCCAGGCGGCGCAGCGTCCGCTCGGGGACCAGCTCCGCCAGCCGCGAGTCACGCGCGCCGGACCGTTCGGCCGGGGGAGGGAGAGGCGGCGCGAACTCGGGTCGACGCCCCCACATCGCTCCCTCGCCCGGTGCGCCAGCCCCTGGAAGGCCAGACCCTGGATGGTCGGGGCCGTCCGCCGGGCCGGGCGGTGGCGGCGGTGGTGGCCCGGGCGGGCCGCTGGCGGGAGGCATCAGGCCGTCACCTGACCGACCCCGGCACCCGCGCCGGCGGCCGTCCCCTGGTTCCACACCACCCGCGGCGGCGGCACCGCCGCCAGGATCTGCTCCACGACGTCACCGGTGTCGACACCGTCGGCCAGCGCGTCGAACGACAGCACGATCCGGTGCGCCATCACATCCCGCGCGACCGCCCGCACATCGTCCGGCAGCACGTAGTCACGGCCGTTCAGCAACGCCAGCGCCCGCGCTGCGCCCACCAGCCCCAGCGTCGCGCGGGGACTCGCGCCGATCTCGATCACCGGGCGCAGGTCCGGCAGCCGGTACTGCTCGGGCTCACGCGTCGCCATCACCAGCCGCACGATGTAGTCGGCGACCAGCTCGTGCACCGACACCTCCTCGGCGGCGCGCTGCAACCCGATCAGCCGGTCCGGGGTGAGGAGCGCGTCGGCCTCGGGCGGGTCCACGCTCATCCGCCGCAGGATCTGCAGCTCCTCGTGCGCCCCCGGATACCGCACGTCGATCTTCATCAGGAACCGGTCGCGCTGCGCCTCCGGCAGCGGGTACACGCCCTCGGACTCGATCGGGTTCTGCGTCGCCAGCACGATGAACGGCGCCGGCAGCGCGTAGGTGTGCCCGCCCAGCGACACCTGCCGCTCCGCCATGACCTCCAGCAGCGCCGACTGCACCTTCGCGGGAGCCCGGTTGATCTCGTCGGCCAGCACGAAGTTCACGAACACCGGCCCGAGCTCCACGTCGAACTGCTCGGTCGACGGATGGTAGATGCGGGTCCCCACGATGTCGGACGGCACCAGGTCCGGGGTGAACTGCAGGCGGGCGAACGTCCCGCCCACGACCCGCGCGAGCGTCCCGACCGCCAGGGTCTTGGCGACACCCGGCACACCCTCGATCAGGCAGTGGCCGCGCGCGAGGAGCGCCACCACCATCCGCTCGACCATGTGCTCCTGCCCGACGATGACCTTCTTGACCTCCGCGACCGTCCGCTGGAGCAGCGCGGCGGCCTGGTCGACGTCGTGGGCGGCGACGGTCATCTGCGGGTCCCTCACTGGATGGACGGCAACGGACGATGGAACACCGCGACCGGGGAAGCAGGCGACGCCACCCGACCGGGAGCGCCGGCCGCGCGTCCCGGCGGGCACGGCAGGCGGGGACGCCCCATGCCGGTGCGGCCCCTTTTCCGACCTTACGCGATCACTCCGAGGGGTGTGGCGGGGAACACCCACCCTTGCCCCCGGGCCTACCGCCACCACACCCCGGACAGGGCCGGGCGCCCGGGGCGAGGACGGCCCGTCGGGTCGCGCGGTGCGGCCGATCCCGCGTGGGCGGGGCGTCCTGCGGCGGGATCCCGGAACGGGCGGGTGTTGTTAGGCTGACGGGCATGTCGAGGCCGCTGCCCTCCGGGGATCCTGTCCGGTTGGGGCCGTTCCGGTTGACGGCCCGGCTCACCGAGAACGCGGCCGGGATCGTGTACCTGGCCGTCGACGACGAAGGACGCCGCGCGAGCCTCGCCGTCCTGTCCCGGGACGCCGCCGACGACGCCGCCGCCCGTGACCGCTTCCGCGCCGCGATCCTGGCGGGCCTGGCAGGAACATCTCACGCTCCCGGTCATGTCCGCGCGCCTGGTTCGGGCGGGGGGAGCCTCGCCGCTCCCGGGCCGGTCCCTGGGGTGGCGGCGTCCACGCTCACCGAATCCACCTCGGCAGCTCCTGCCGCTGCCCCTGCCTCGGACGCGGGCGGTTCCGGTGGTGCGGACGGCCAGGACCGTCCGGTGTTCGCCGCGCCCGACGGGGCACCCGGCGCCGACGGAGCCGGTGCGGATGCCGGAGCTGGGGCCGGGGGAGTGGCGGAGATCCTGGCGGCGCAGCCCGACGGGCCCGCGCCCTGGGTCGCGACCGCCTATGACGGGCACGCGGTCGGAGCCGAGCGGTTCCTCGAGCCGGTCGTCCCGCGTGGCGCGCTTCGCGGCCGGTGGGGCGGCGTGCGCCGCCGTGGGCCGCTGTTCCAGCCGTACTGGGCGGGCGGGACGGGCGAACCGGCCCTCGCGCCCCGTCCCGGACCTCCCGTCCTGGCGGGCCTGCCCGCCGCGCGGCCCCCGGAACGCGGCCTGGTCGCGGCGATCCTCACCCTCGCGGGGGTCCTGGGCGTTCTGGCGGTGCTGCTGCTGGTGCTGTTCGCCTGCCAGCCGACGGTGAAGACCCCGCCGCCGCAGCCTCCCGAACCGACGTTGGAGTCCCCGTCGGAGACGCCCCCGCCGTCCACGCCCGCCTCCCCGTCGCCGTCTCCGACGCCCACGCCCCGCGAGACCTCGCCGGTGACGCCCGGTCCGTCCGGCTCACCCGGCGACGACGGCGGCGGCTCCGTCTGACCTCCTCCGCCTGCCCCTGCCGACGGGCACGCGGCCCCGCCTGACGATCTCGTGGGCGAGTGGTGTTGCCACCGCGCTCGGCCGACGGTGAGGATGAGGTCGTGGTGAACGAACTGGTGGCGTTCCTCGGCGCGGCGTTCCTCATCGCGATGGTGCCGGGCCCGAGCACCGTCGTGATCGTCCAGCGCGCGGCGCGGGAAGGACGGCGGGCGGGCATGGCGACCGTCCTCGGCAACGAGACCGGCGTCCTGGCCTGGGGCCTGGCCGCCGCGCTCGGTCTGTCGGCGCTGCTGGTCGCCTCGCGTGTCGCCTATGACGTCCTGCGGATCGCCGGTGCCGCCGTCCTGGTGTGGTTCGGCCTGCGCGCGCTCTGGCAGTCCCGTCGCGGCGCCGCCCGCACGACCGCGGACGCCGACACCTTCCCGGACGCGGCTTCCGACGCGGCCTCGGGTGACGTGAGCGCGCCCACCGGGGTCGGACGTTGTTACCGGCAGGGAGTGGTGACCAGCTTCGCCAACCCCAAGGCGGGCGTGTTCGCCGTGTCGTTCTTGCCCCAGTTCGTCCCCGACGGGGTGTCCGTCCCCCTCGCCCTCGTCGCGCTGTCGATGCTGTGGGCGCTCGTCGACCTGGCCTGGTACACGCCGATCGTGTGGCTCGCCGGAGGCGCCGGACGAGTCCTGCGGCGACCCCGCGTCCGGCGCGTCCTGGAACGCGTCTCCGGCATGGTGCTGCTCGGCTTCGGGCTACGCCTCGCCACCGACTCCACCTGACCCCGAACCACAAGATCACCTGGACGCGGAACGGCGCACCGCACTCGCCCCAGGCCGGGCTCTACGCTGGGGAGATGATCTCTTCCCTGGACGCGCTCTCCGACCGCTACGTCGACGAGATGGCCGCCCTCGACCCCTGCCTGGCGGCCATGATGGGCATCGCCGGACAGGACGACCGGCTCACCGACTACAGCCCCGAAGGCGACGCCGCCCGCACCGACCTCGCCCGGCGCACCCTCGCCGAACTCGACAAGACCTCTCTCGACGGCTCCGCCCGCGCCCGCGTCGCCGCCGGTGTCCTGCGCGACCGTCTCGAAACCGAGATCGCCCTCGCCGACGCCGGCGTCCGCGACGAGGCCCTCGACACCACCGACGGACCGATCCAGCGACTTCGCCAGGCCGTCGAACTCCTCGACCAGGGCCCCGCCACCCGCTGGGAACCCGTCCTGGCCCGTCTCGCCGCGTTCCCCGCCGTCCTCACCGGCCTCACCACCTCCCTCACCGCCGCCCGCCAGCGCGGACGCGTCGCCGCGCTCCGCCAGGTCGCCCGCAACATCGAGGTGTGCCGGACCGCGCCCGCCTACCTCACCGGCCTCGCCGACCGCTACGCCCAGTACGGCGGCGGCCCCCTCGCCGAACCCCTCACCACCGCCGCACGCGCCGCCTCGGCCGCCCTCCACGACTTCGCCCACTTCCTCGAAACCGAGATCGCCCCGCACGCGCCCACCCGCGACGCCCTCGGCCGCGACCGGTACGCCCTCGGCGTCCGCGACTACCTCGGCACCACCCTGGACCTGGAGGAGACCTACGCCTGGGGCTGGGCCGAACTCGCCCGCGTCGAGGCGGCCATGGCCGAGGAGGCCGCCCGGATCCTGCCCGGCGCGCCCCTCCCCGAGGTCCTCACCGCCCTCGACAACGACCCCCAGCACCGCGTCACCGGCGCCGAGGCGTTCCGCCGCCACATCCAGGACCTCGCCGACCGCGCCATCGACGACCTCGACGGCACCCACTTCACCATCCCCGAAGCCCTCCGCACCATCGACTGCCGCATCCCGCCCGTCCCGGCCGGGATCTACTACCTCGCCCCCGCCGAGGACCTGTCCCGCCCCGGCACCGTCTGGTGGACCGTCCCGGGCCCCGACACCGACATGATCACCTGGACCGTTCCGGCGACCATGTACCACGAAGGCGTCCCCGGCCACCACCTGCAACTCGGCATCACCACCCTGAACACCACCACCCTCAACCGGTTCCAGCGCACCTCCAGCGAACTCCACCCCGGACACTGCGAGGGATGGGGCCTGTACTCCGAGCGCCTGATGGACGAACTCGGCTTCTACCAGACCCCCGCCCACCGCCTCGGCATGCTCGCCGGCGGACAGCAGCTCCGCGCCGCCCGCGTCGTCCTCGACATCGGCCTGCACCTGGAACTCCCCATCCCCGCCGGAACCGGCTTCCACGAAGGCGAACACTGGAACGCCGACCTGGGCCGCGAGTTCCTCACCCGCCACGGCGGCGCCATGACCCCCGCAGAAGTCGCCTTCGAGATCGACCGCTACCTCGGCCGCCCCGGCCAGGCCATCGCCTACAAGCTCGGCGAACGCATCTGGCTGGAGGCCCGCGACACCGCCCGCCACCGCGACGGCGCCGCGTTCGACCTCAAGGCGTTCCACCAGCACGCCCTCGACCTCGGCCCCATGGGCCTGGACCGCCTCCGCACCGAACTCACCCACCCCGCCTAACCCCCGCGCCCCCTCGCCCCGCCAACAGCCGGTCGAGGGGGACCCCCACCCCTCGACCAGGCCCACGACTCCCGAAACCACGGCGACGCTACGCGGCTGGGGATCCGCGTTTCGGTGTGGCCGAAGACCCGGACGGAACCCTGCTATCTGCCGCGGGTCGCCGGTCACCTGCACGCCGGACCCCGGCACCCGGCACGCCCCCTGTCACATTGCCTCGTCGGCCGGGCTCATAGGCATGAGCGCAACCACACGAGGAGAACACAGTGCAGTTCGTACAAGCCGCCGAGTCCGCCGACGAAACGACGATGCGGTCGATGCTGGCCACCGATCCCGGGCTGGCCGATCGGCACGAGGACCTGGTCACGCGGACGGCCGAGGCACGCAACTGGGCGACGGTCCGGGTGCTGGTCGAACTCGGCTTCGACGTCAACGGCGTCAGCGCCGCCGGCGCGACCGCCCTGCACCACGCGGCGGCGGCGGGCGAGTTGTCGATCGTGCGGCTGCTGGTCGAGCACGGTGCCGACCACACCGTCCGCGAGCCCGAGTTCAACGCCCAACCGGCGGGTTGGGCGCAGTACTTCAAGAAGCCGGAAACGAGGAAGTACCTCGAATCCCTCGCCTGACGCCGCGCCACAGACCACGCGACACCAGGCTGCAGCTCGTCCGGAACGAGGTGCGCGCCGCGCGCGTCCGCCAACGAGGGCTGGCGGGCCGCACGGGTCGTGCTGGACGGTGAGCGCCCTTGCCAGGTGCGCGTTCCGCATCAGGCGAAGCCGCTCACCACCCTGGTCACTCCGCCTGGTGGAGGACGGCGGAGGCGAGCCGATGGACGCGGTCAGGGTCCCGGATCACGTCGATCCTGACGATCTTGTCGCCCGCGACGGTGAAGGCCATGACGGAGAACGGCCGCCCGTCGCGGGTGATCAACGTTCCGGCCGTCCCGTTGACCAGGGCCGGGCGCAGCTCTCCGCCGCGCGGGGCGCGCGACCGCCTGGCCACGGCCGGGGCACCGCGGACGATGGTCGGAGGACGGGCGGCGCCGAAGTCGGTGCGCAGGACGACGTCGGGATCAAGGACCTGGACGAGGGCGTCGAAGTCGCCGGTCCACGCGGCCGCGTAGAACGCGCCGACGACCTGCCGCTGGCGCGCCGGATCCGGATCGGGCGAGGGGACCTGGGCGCCGTTCACCCGGCGCCGCGCCCGGCTGGCGAGCTGACGTGCGGCGGCCGGGGCGCGGCCCGCGATGCCGGCGATCTCCCCGAAGGGCAGTTCGAACATGTCGTGCAGCACGAACGCCAACCGCTCGGCCGGGGTGAGCCGGTCGAGCACCAGGAGCAGGGCCAGGCTCACCGAGTCGGCCAACAACGCCTCCTGCTCGGGGCCGAGGTCACCGGCCGGGACGGCGACCAGGTCCGGCAGGTGCGTGGCGAACGGCTCCTCCCGGCGGCGTCGGCGGGAGCGCAACATGTGCAGGCACTCCCGGGCGACGACGGTCGTCAGCCATCCACCGAGGTTGTCGATCTGTTCCGCGTCCGACCGGCTCAGCCGCAGCCAGGCGTCCTGGACGGCGTCGTCCGCCTCGGCCAGCGAACCGAGCATGCGGTACGCCACCGCCCGCAACCGGGGCCGGTGCTCGAAGCGCTCGGCCAGCCACTCGTTGTCGTCCATCGGTCACACCATTCCATCGCCGGGGATCACAGAGGTGAGCCCTCAGGCGCGGCGAATGTGACGCGCCTGATCACCGGGGGGACCGTCCGCCCACTCCGGCAATGCCGCGACGAGCCGGACCCGCGTGCCGCCGCCGATCGGTCAGGACGCGGGCGACATCCGGAGGGGGTTTGCCCGGTGGGTGGGGGATCGGCGTGTGGACGACGGTCAGTGACCGGCTGAGGGGCGCTCGCCTGCGGAGCCCTTGGCGGTCTGGCCGCTCGGGCCGGTGGCGGCTCGGATCTGGTCGTTGGGGGGACGCCTGACGTCGGCGGGGGAGACCGCCTCGATGTGCTCGCGGTGCAGCCACAGTTCCAGGCCGTCCAGGATCCGCTCGGCGCCGAAGTCCGCGTCGTCCTCGGGACGGTTCCACTGGTGCATGTCGTCCCGGTTCTCCTGCCACCAGCGCGCGTAGTGCGGGAACCGGTCGGACTGCGAGGTGACATACGGGTCGAGCTGCTCCAGCAGCTCCGACCGGCCCACGCCCAGCCCGTCGGTGGCCTGCCGGTACGCCGCCTCGTACGCCGCCGCGCCGACCGCGTGCGACATCAGCAGCGAACTCGCCCGCGCCACGTCCCGACCGGAGAACCCCGCCGAGGTGAACACCGCGATGAACCGGTCACTGAACCGCATCGCGTTCGGACCGATCGCCATCCGCGTCCCGAACAGGCCGATCACCCAGTGATGACGCACCAGCATCGTCCGCATCTCCCGCGCGAACCCCGCCGCGGCCTCCCGCCACGCCACCTCCGGGCCCGGCAGCGGCACCTCGCCCAGCACCTCGTCCATCGCCAGGTCCAGCAGCTCGTCCTTGCCGTCCACGTAGAAGTACAACGACGTCGCGCCCGCCTCCAGCGCCGCGCCGAGCCGCCGCATGCTGAACCCGTCCAGGCCCTCGGTGTCCAGCAGCGCCACCGCCGCGGTCACGATCTCACCCCGGCTGAGCTGCGGACGGCCCCGCCGTGGACGCCCCGGACGCATCCACACCGAGTCGCTGATCGGGTCGGTCTTCCGCGGCATCACACGTCCTTCGGTCTCACCAGGTCCCGG
Source organism: Actinomadura oligospora ATCC 43269 (assembly GCF_000518265.1). Lineage (GTDB taxonomy): Bacteria > Actinomycetota > Actinomycetes > Streptosporangiales > Streptosporangiaceae > Spirillospora > Spirillospora oligospora. The sequence goes on from NZ_JADG01000003.1 coordinate 832,340, forward strand.
GCGGGGGAGCGGACCTTCACCCTACCCACTCTCGTACAGTGTGCGACGATTAGTAGAGTGTTCGAAAATTCGAGCACCGTACGAAAGGAAGCGGGCCACACCCATGCCCACCACCGCCCCCCACCCACGGCGCTGGCTCATCCTCGCCGTCCTCTGCCTCAGCCTCCTCGTCGTCGTCATCGACAACACCGTCCTCACCGTCGCGATCCCCTCACTCATCCGCGACCTCGGCGCCACCAACACCGACATCCAATGGATCCTCGACGCCTACATCCTGGTGTTCGCCGGACTCCTCCTCACCGCAGGCGCCCTCTCCGACCGCTACGGCCGCCGCCTCGGCCTCATCACCGGACTCGTCTTCTTCGGCGCCGCCTCCGCCCTCGCCGCCTACGCCGACACCCCCACCCAGCTCATCACCGCACGCGCCCTCATGGGCATCGGCGGAGCCTTCCTCATGCCCGGCACCCTCTCCATCCTCACCACCGTCTTCGACGACGACGAACGCAAGAAGGCCATCGCCGTCTGGAGCTCGGCCCTCATGCTCGGCGCCCTCGGCGCCCCCGTCGCGGGCGGCCTCCTCCTCCAGCACTACTGGTGGGGATCGGTCTTCCTCATCAACCTTCCCGTCGCGGCCCTCGGCGTCATCGCCGCCCTCCTGGTCATCCCCGAATCACGCGGCCCCGCCACCCGCCCCGACCTCCCCGGCGCCCTCCTGTCCACCGCCGGCATGACCGGCCTGGTCTGGGCCGTCATCAACATCGCCCGCCACGGCTGGACCGCCCCCACCGTCCTGCTCGGCTTCACCGTCGCCGTCCTCGCCCTCACCGGCTTCGCCCTCTGGGAACGCCGCACCCCCCACCCCATGCTCCCCATCACCCTGTTCACCGACCGCAACTTCACCGGCGCCAGCCTGTCCATCGTCCTGATGTCCCTGTCCGCCGGCGGCCTCACCCTCGCCCTCACCCAGTACCTCCAGTTCGTCCTCGACTACACCCCCCTCAGAACCGGCCTCGCCTTCATGCCGATGCTCGTCTCCGTCATCGCCTTCAACGGCATCGGCGTCGCCCTCGACCGCAAACTCGGAACCCGCACCGCCCTCGCCACCGGCCTCCTCCTGCTCGCCGCCGGATTCGGCCTCCTCGCCCTCATCCGCCCCGGCGACGGCTACACCCACCTCGTCGCCGCCCTCGTCGTCATGGGCGCCGGCAGCGGCACCGCCGGACCCGCCGCCTACGGAACCCTCCTCGCCTCCCTCCCCAAAGACCGCGCCGGAGTCGGCTCCGCCGTCAACGACACCGTCCAGCAAGTCGGCCAAGCCCTCAGCGTCGCCATCCTCGGCACCGTCCTCACCACCGCCTACGCCCGCGCCCTGCCCCACACCATCACCGGCCCCGCCCGCGAATCCCTCGGCGACGCCCTCGCCATCGCCACCCGCACCCACGACAACGCCCTCGCCCACACCGCACGCGACGCCTTCGTCCACGCCATGACCACCATCGCCATCGTCGGCGCCCTCGGCGGCATCGCCGCAGCCGCCGTGGCCTTCACCGTCCTCCGCCCCACCCCCCACAACACCCCCGAAAACACAGCCGAAGACCCAGCTGGGCAGACGCCGGACGGCCCGGCAGGGGAGACCCGAACCGCCGAAACACAACACCGGGATTGACCACCTCCCTGGACGCCTCCCCGGCACCGACCCGCGCCCGGACGGAACCCGGAACGACCCCTGCCGTCCACCCACCGCGACAAGGCTCACCACCAAAACCCGCGACGACGGCCCGGGGACCCGTCCCAAGAAGCAGACAAACGCCACCGCCGCGCAGTTCCGTAGGGCCCGGGATAAGGAGGCACTCGCGGCGCACAAGTTCAGACTGCTCCGGCAGTTGCCGCCTCCGGCCTCACGGAGCGTCCAGGTCGACCTTCCGGAGGGCCGCCGAAGGGCCTACCCCGTGATCTCGGCTCAGAGCGCTTTCGATGCGATGTCCGCGCGTGCTGCCTCGCGAGGGGAGCCGATCGAGGTCACGCGCGTGGAATTGGGGACGGCGGCGATGCCGACCGACCGGGGGAGCGTCCGCATCCCGTCATGGATCTTCCATACCGCCCGGGGCGGCTCGTTCGCCTGGCCGGCGATCACACCGGACGCGTTCTGGGAGCTGGGCCGGGCACGTCCTTCGCGGATGGCGTCCGATGCCCGGTCGGATACGGCCGACACCACACTGAGCGTCCGCATGCCAGCGGCACCAACCGCCTGCCCGGGAGCTCCGAAACAGGACTACCGGGCGTCGGCGCTCGAATCGGCTACGGGCGTGGCGGTCGGTCTGACCATTGCGCAATCCGGGACGGCCACCCGAGCGGCCGTCCCGGATTGCCATGTCATCGACACCGACGTGTTGAGGACGACCGTCTACGACGTCCGGCTCACCCGCCCGCTGGCCGACCGAATCCTCATCTACGCCGACGGCGCCCCGATCACCGTCACCCGCGGGCGGGCCTGACCGCCCGCTCAGCCCGTCTTCGCGGAGATCCCGAAGTCACGCCAGGCCGTGGCGAAGTCCTGGTAGTAGAACGTGGAGCCGTCGTGAGCGGTGACAGTCCCGTTGGCCACGACGTTGTAGTCGCCGCTCAGAGAGAAGACCGGCCCGCCACTGTCGCCACCCTGGCTCGGCAACCCACCGTCAGTACGACGAGCGACGATCAGGTCGGAGTAGTACTCGGTGTTGCCGTACGCGTCGATGTACCAGCCACCGTAGGTGAAGTTGGACGTGTTCTGGATCCCGCAGACCGCACCACTGGTCGAGCCGGACTGGCAGACCCACTCGTTCGCATAAACCCAGTCCCAGCCGACGACGCCCTTGGTGAAGTCGCCCGCAGAACTGCCGTCCCAGATACGCCCGGCCGAACTCGCGCCGATGAGAAGCAGGTCATGCCCCACGTTCTCCTGCGCGCCCGTCCCGACCCACAGACCGGTCCCGGGCGTCGTCCAGGAGCCGTTGTGCCAGCCGCCTCCGGTACGGCCACAGTGACCGGCGGTCAGGAGGTAACTGTTCCCACCGCCGTCGGAGACCGCCCACCCCGCAGTACATCGCGCATGGTTGTCGTCGTTGAGGATCGCGCCACCCCCGTAGTAGGGCGCGTAGTCGTCGTACCGGCCGTCCAGGCCGGCGACGCCACCGTCGACATAGCTCACCGGAACACCCGCCACGGTCTGAGCCTGAGCCGCAGCCGCCTTCCCCCTGTCCCTGGTGGTCAGGACCAGCCCGTCCCCGGTGAGCGACCCGGCGACCTGGCTGATCGGATACGCCGGATCCTTCTTCATGGCGGCCAGCAGGCCCCTGGCCGCCGTCCTCAGTTCGTTCTGGGAGTAGCGAGCGGGCTTCACCTCGACCGCCGCCGAGCCGCGCGCCTGACCGACGGCCTTACTCACGGAGGCGGGAAGCTTACCCTTCCACCACAACTCGACCGACTTGGGCTGCAGGACGATCCCCGCGTACCCGCCCCGTCCCGCCTTTTCCACCGCCCAGGAAATCTTCGACGCGGCCTCCTTCAGCGGTACCTGGTCATGCATCTTCTGCCGGATGTCCGCCGGGATGTGGCTGAACGGAACCGACTCGACGGCGTCCTTGCCACCGCCGGACGCCTGCCCCGCCCCCTGCCCCGCCGACGCGGGCACCATGCCCGACATCGCCACGCTCAGCACTGCCACACCCAAGACCCCGACGAACCGTCCCGAGCCGCGCTTGCTTCCCATGGGTTCCCCTCGTGTAGACCTATGGCCAAGCGAGAGTATTGATGGACTCAAAGGCGATATCAATGCGTTATCGACCAGGTGAATGGCAATGTCCGAATATGGACGCCAGACTTGCCATGAGACGGATGCAACGTACGCTTGTTCCGCTTTACGAATAACAAAGTCAACGCGACGGCCGACATCGGCCAACGGCGCGGCTGTCACTTGCAGGACGTGCGTTGAATCTCGGCAAGGGCGGCAGCATGCCGCCGGGCGTCAGCGCCGACGTAGGGGAGTGGTGGGACTTCATCTCGGCGGAGGGGTGAGGCGTGGCACTGGACGGGGTTCTGTTCGGTTTAGATGCGCTCGGATCGTCCTGAGGTCGTTGGGGAGGAGTCGCTTCACCGCGGGACCGAGCAGGGCCGTGGTGTGCCTGCTCGAGGCGGCGATGCCGCGCGTCCACGCGTCCAACACGGCGAAGCTCGTGAGGACCTACAGGCCTGGGGGAGTCGGGAGCGCGCCGGGTCGATGTTCACCGGCGCGGACGTGCCGGCAGGGGACTGACCGGCGACACAACGCCATGCGTTGTGTCGCTTCGCGGGGCCGTGGCCGCCGAATGGAACCTTGCCTGCGAGGTACGGGCATCCTTCACACGCGGCCGGGGCGGGCGCCAGGTGGGCCCGCTTTGACGAGCACATCTGTTGCGTCGATGAGCCGCGTGTTGAGGGCGAGTGTCGCTGTCCGAGTTGATGGCCGTCGCCCTGGCGGCGTGCCCGTCCAGCAAGACCGGACGCGCGAAGGCGCCGAGTGCCGCATCTGCCTTCAGGGGAGTGAACGATGCTGGCCCGCCGCGGGAGCCGGTCGGGGCCGTGGAGAGGTTACTTAACATAATGTGCATTATCGACCATCCCTGAGATAGCCATGAGTAGGGGTGAAACGGGCACCCTGCGGCCCGGCGCGCGACGCGCGGCGTCGTCGCGCAGGACGTCAGTCGACGACGCGGAGCAGCAAGCTCGTCCCGGCGCTCGTTGTCCGCGTCCGGATCGGCTCGAGCCGGAACGTCCGGCCGCCCGGATGCGAGAACAGCCTGACGCCGTCACCGAGCAGCACGGGAACGATGCTCACGAAGATCTCGTCCAGCAGACCCGACTCGAGGCACTGCGCGGCGACCTGGGCGCCCAGCACGCCCACGTTCTTCGAACCGGCCGCCTCGCGTGCGGCCCCAGCGGCGCGCTCCAGGTCGTCCATGAACGTCACGCCCGGGACCGCCCGCTCGGGGATCTTGTGGGTCAGGACGAACTGCGGCCCGTCCCAGCCTCCCCCGTACGGCTCGCCCTCCTGCTCGGTGCCCTTGTAGGGATCGTCCCCACCGAAGGTGCGGCGGCCGACCAGCAGCGCGCCGGTCTCGCTCATCAGGTCGTCCGCTGCCGGATCAGGCGTCAGGTACTCCACCATCCACCCCATGTCGCCGCCAGGTCCCGCGATGAACCCGTCGAGCGACATCGCGCACTGGTACTGCAAGGCCATGACGTCCTCCCTGGTCTGCTTAGAGAGGTCGACCGCGCCGCGCGCCGATAATCATCGCTCGCTCACTGGTCGCCGTTCACGGGACGCTCTCCTGTCGATTCGTCCGTACCCCGTGCCGAGGACTCCCCCTCGGTGGCCTGGTGTGGACGGACGTTCTGGGATGCGAGGAGCTCGCGCGTCCATGGTCGGCCGCGCAGGATCACCGCCCACGTCCAGGTGGCACAAACAGTACAAAGAGTGCCTAACCGGACAGAAGGGGGATTCTGAGCGGTTTGGCACCCGTTGTTCGGTTCTCATCCGAGGACGTCGGCGCGTGGTGGTCACTGCATGGTCAGCTGGTGCGGGTGGTCGAACGACGTCGGGCAGATGAAGGTCCACAGACTGTAGCCGCGGCCGATCGTGACGCCGGTGGGGTAGCTGGCTGCGGGCAGGCTGTGATGCGTGGGCTCCGCGGCGTCTTCGACGGGCCGCCAGCTGCCGGAGCCGTCCCATTCGCCGCTCGCGATCGTGAGCAGGAGCTCCATGTCCGTTCCACAGTCGCAGACCACCGGGTAAGGGTCGGTGATACTCCAGGAGGCGTACCCGCCGACCTTCCAGCCGTTAGCGACCGACAGCTCGTACTGATATCTGTGCCCGCTCGCCTCCTCCCACTCTCGCAGCCTCCGCCGCAGGTCCCCCGGTAGGGAATCGTCGTCGGGGTACTCGACCACCTGCTCGGGATGCAGGACGCACGGCACCGGCAGGTAGGTGTCGTTCTCCATCACTTCGGGCTCGGGCTGGGGTTCGAGCACGTCCACGACATCGGACGTCCGCCGCCACCGCAGCACCAGTGAGGGGCAGCTCAGGCCGGCATCGTCATCGTGGTCGAAGGGGCACCACAGCACCTGGAGCAGATCCATTCCCGGCGGCGCCACGAGATCGGGAACGTCGCGGCGATACAGCTGAGCGATCGGCAGCATCGTGATCGGCTGCTCTGGGCGCGCGGGAGGCGCTGCCGCCTCCATGTGCTCCAGTTCCGCCTCCTCCCCCGCGGTGATCGCGAACTGCTCGCCGACGGGTGTGCGGGCCCAGGCGTCTCCCAGGATGCGCCGCCGCTTCCGGACGTCCTGCGTTCGTTCCAGTTCCCCGTACATCTCATGGTCCTCGCCGCAGACCGGCCAGGGTTCGTCGGCCGGCCACAGGAGGGGGCCGCCGACCGAGCTGTCCCATACGGTCGGCGCGCCCGGCCGGGGATGCAGTCGCGTCGTCGTACGGGCCAGGGACGCGAGTTCGGGGAAGACGGCCGCAATGTCGACCGGGCGTGGCGGAGTCGTACGGGTCATGGCCGCAGATCATAGGGCCGCCGTCTGGCTCCCCTCCCCTCCGCGCTCCTTCCGCACCGTCAGGCGGTCTGTGCGAGAGGAGTGCCGGCTACCTGGCCGACCGCTGTTGTTGATCTTGACCGGAGGAGTGAAGATCGTCATGCTGGGGGCTCGCTCCCCCGCGAATGGTGAATTGATGCGTCTTGTGCTGCCCACAGTGGCCCTGATGACCGGATCGGTGGGGGCGGTCGCCGTCGTCCCGCCCGCGCATGCCGCACCCGTGACCGAGACGCGGATCGCGGACTTCGGTGTCTCCCGCGAGCAGGTGGACGCCGACCACGACGAGGTGACGTTCACCGGACGGGTCGTGACCGACGAGGCGGCGCCGCGTCCTGTCGCGGACGCGCTGGTGGCGATCCGGTGCGTGCGCGACTGCCTGAACTTCCGGGAGGTCGGCAAGGTTCATGCGGACGCCGATGGCCGGTTCAGCCTGACCGGTCGTCTGGACTCTGGCGGCTACTACGCCGCGCAGTACTACTCCTACCGGCAGCAGCAGTACGCCGACTCGTGGTCGTCGCTGGTCAAGGTTGCGGCGGGGGTGAAGACCCCGGCGGTCGTGGCGCTCGACCCGCCTCCGGCGCGTGTCCTCGCCTACGGCACCACGTTCGCCTACACCGGGCGGGTGCAGCGGCGGGACGGGCGGCCGGTGGCCGGGGCCTGGGTTCTCCTGGACGAGTGTCAGAACGGCCAGGTCTGTGGCTCCTTGAAGGTGTGGACGGACGCGGACGGGCGGTTCCGTTCGAACGCCGTCGCCCTTGCGGCGGCGCGGGTGGACGCTGCTGTCTCCAGTGGTCTCTACTCCACGGACGGCGTCCCGACCATCCGCTACGGCGTCCGGTATGAGACTCGCATCACCGATATGAACGTCCGCGTCGATGCCAGGTCGAGCGGGTGGGTGGAGGCCGACATCCGGGTCCAGCGGAAGACGACCCGGTGGGAGCCGCACACGGATGTCTACAACGCTGTTTCGTTGTACTTCCGTCCGAAGGGCGGCAAGACGTGGACGCGGAGGAACGGTTGTGGGACCTCCGACGCGAGTGGCTGGATCCGGCGGTGCATCGCCCCTTCGCCTGGGGATGGTGACTGGCAGGCGCGTGTGGCCCTGACCGACTCGACGCTGCCGAGCGTGAGCGTCGTGCGTGCCCTGACGATGCGGTATCCGACGCGGTTCGAACTGTTCAACGCCACGCCGGAGCCCGTCCGCAAGGGTGGAACGGTGAAGCTCTCCGGCTACTTGTTCTGGATGCGGCCGACTGGGCGGGACAACCTTGGGCTGCCGAAGGCGCTCGGCCAGCGCGAGGTCGTGTTCTATTTCCAGGCGCGCGGTTCCAGGAAGTGGGGTTACCTGGGCAGCGGGGCGACCGACCGTTACGGCTCGTTCAGCTCCCGCTTCACAGCTCGGCGCGACGGGACCTGGCGGGCCGTGTTCGCCGGTGACGGCCGCTTGTTCGCCGCGTCGGTGAACGACTACGTGGACGTCCGCTGATCACCTGCCGGTGGGGCGTCGTGCTGGGGCTGCGGGCCTCGGACGCGTCTTCACGTGGCTGCTCCCCCACCGTGGCTCTCGCTCAGCGCGCCAGACGATCGCCCTGCGCGCCGGTCAGACCGGGCCGGGCAAGCTCGCGCAGGGCGAGTACGGGTCCCGTGTCGGCGCCCGCCGGATCCTTCGCCTGCTGGAGCGCTTCAACGTCCCGGCCTCGTTCTTCATGCCTGCGGTCTCGTCGCTGCTGCACCCCGAGGAGGTGCGCGACTACGTCGCCGCCGGTCACGAGGTAGCGATGCACGGCTGGATCCACGAGAGCAACACGCTGCTGGACCCGGCCGACGAGCGTGAGCTGGCCCTGCGGGCCGCGGGCACCCTGGAGAAGCCGTCGGGTACCCGTTCGGTCGGCATCCGCACCTCGACGTGGGAGTTCTCCGACCACACCCTGGCCATCACGCGTGAGCTGGGCCTGCTGTACGACTCCTCGCTCATGGCCGACGACGAGCCGTACGAGCTGCTGGCCGACGGTGAGCCGACCGGCGTCGTGGAGATCCCGGTCGAGTGAATAAGGGACGGCGTGCCGTACCTGCTGCTGGAGTTCGACGGCACGGTGCGGGCGTGTCCGCCGCCGCGGGAGGTGGCGGGGATCTGGCGGGACGAGTTCGATGCGGCGCTGGAGGAGGGCGTCTGGTACGCCACCCACGCCCAGATCGCCCAGTACGTCCTGGAGCAGGGCTCGTAGTCCGGACGGCTCACCGGGTCATTCGACCGCGCCGGCTTGTTGCAGGAAGGCGGCGATGGCCGGTTTGTTCAGCTCTCGGGCGATGCCCAGCGGGGTGTGCGCGGTGAGCGTTTCCTGGAGCGCGGACGGGTCATCGAGCCGTGCGTTGACGTCGGCTCCGGCGGCCACGAGCACCTCGGTGGCGCCGGTGTCGTCGGCGGTCCGTGGTGCCCCGATCGCGTAGTGCAGCGGGGTGACGCCCGTGCGGGTGCGGACGTCCGGATCGGCCGCGTGCTCCAGGAGCAGCGGCAACGCCCCTCGTGGGCTCCTGGCGGCCTGGTGGAGCGGGGTGATTCCCTGGACGCCCCAGGAGGTCGTGTCGGTGGGCCGGCACGGGTCGGCTCCTGCGGCGAGCAGGAGGCGGATGGTTTCCTGATGGCCGTGGAGGGCTCTCAACAGCGGCGTGCCGTCTCCTGCCTCCAGGTTGGGGTCGGCGCCGGCTTCGAGCAGGAGTCGCACCGCTTCGGTGACGGTGTCACGTGTGCTGTGGGACGCCATTCTCAGGAGCGGGGTTCCGCGCAGGGAGTCGGCGTTGGGGTCGGCGCCGGCGTCCAGGAGCAGGCCGATGATCTGCGTGCCCGACGTGAACTCGGGTGTGCCGCCGCCCGGGCCCCAGCATTCGAAGTGCAGCGGTGTCTGACCAGCGCTGTCGGTGGCGTTGGGGTCGGCGCCCGCCTGGATGAGCATCCGGACGATGTTCAGGCTGGGTGTCTTGTCGTACAGCTTCCGGGGCGCCTCATGGTCGAGGGTCAGGTGCAGCGCGGTCGCTCCGGCCAGCAGTTCCCCCGAGGTGTAGACGTCGCCGTCCAGGAAGCGCCACGGCGTGGACGCGTGCCGCGTGATCGTCGCGTTCGGATCGGCGCCGGCGTCCAGCAGTGCCCGGATCACCTCCGCGCTCCGGGCCAGCGCGGCCAGGTGCAGCGGGGTGAGCCCGGAATCGTCCAGCGGGCCCAGGTCAGGCGTCCCGGCCAGTTTTTCGGTGGCCGCGGAGAGGTCACCTGCCGCGCAGGCCCGGCCGAACGCGTCGTCCTCCGACGGCGGCCCGACCCGTGTGAACCCGTCGAGCACTGTGGACAGGCGGTCTCCGGCGGGGTCGTCCTCGTCGCCTTCGTGGTCCACCCGGTACACCTCGGGGTCGTCCCCGGCGATATCGTCCAGGTCCACGACGTAGTAGAACTGCCCGTCGTCGTAGCCGATGGTGAACCAGGCACGCGGCTGGGTGATGAGGTCGTCCTCCACCTCCGGGCCGCCGTCCAGCCAGACCTTCCATTCGAACTCGTCGTCGGTGCGGAGGGTGCCCTCGCTCCACCGCACCGCCAGCAGCGCCTGAACCCACGGGGGCAGCCGCCGGGGCCCTGCCGGGGTCGCCGCGATCCACTCCCGCGGCGTGAAGTCATCCGGCACGACGCCCTGGAGGCGTGCGATCTGCCGGAGCACGTCCTCGCCCAAACCGCCCGCAGGCGCGTCCACCAACGCCACACCCTCCAATCGAAGATCAAGATGATCAAGGTGACCGATGCTAGTCGGCCGACCGCCCGCTCCGTTGATCTTTCGGTGTAGGCGTTCACTCGACCGCTCCCCCGCGATGTGAGGGCTGGGGCGGGTCAGGTGGTGAGGCGGCGGAGGGCGGCCTGGGCGGGCGGGGCCCAGGTGGGTTTGCCGCCGGGACGGCCGCGGAGTCCGGCTTCGCCGATGAGGACGCCGCCGAGGGCGCGGAGCGCGGCCCAGCCGCGTGCGCGGCGGACGGTCGCCTCGTCCGGGGCGGGCCGGTAGGTGGCGAGGAGGCGGGACGCGGCGCCGTCGGGCAGGAGGTTCCAGGCGGCGGCCAGGTCGCAGGCCGGGTCGCCGGTGCAGAGGTCGCCGAAGTCGATGACGCCGGTCAGGGTTCCGTCGGTGGTGAGGACGTTGGCGGGGTGCAGGTCGCCGTGGAGCCAGACCGGTGGGCCCGTCCAGAGAGGGGCCTGGACGGCGTCGTCCCAGACCGCGCGGACGGCGTCAGGGTCCGGGAGCAGCCCGAGGTCGGTGGCCGCGGCGAGCCCTTCGGCGAAGGAGGCGGTGTGGCGGGTCAGTGGCGCGCCGCGGTCGTTGCGGCTACGGGGAGCGTCGTCGGGGGCGGGTTGGTGGAGGGCCGTGAGGAAGGCGGCGAGGGCGTCCGCCGCTGGGGCGGCGTGGGTGATCGGGGCCTGGTCGGCGGGGCGGCCTGGGACCCACGTGGTGATGATCCAGGGGCGTGGGAAACGGTCGGTGGGCTCGCCGAGGTGCCGTGGGACGGGGATCGGCAGGGGGAGGTGGAGGGCGAGGCGGGGCAGCCAGGTGTGCTCCTTGCGGAGGAGGACGTCGGCGGAGTCGGTGGCCCACGGCAGCCGGATCGCCAGGTCGGGGCCGAGACGCCACATCTGGTTGTCCCAGCCGCGCGTGGCGGAGTGGACGGGGTGGTGGGCGAGCTCGGGGAACTGGTCGCGGAGGAGGTCGCGGACGAGTTCGGGCGTGACCTCGATCTTGGTGTGGGCCATGGGGGGCAACGGTAGTTGGACGGCCTGTGTCTGAGGGGGCTGCTAGGAACGGTTCGGTTGTGTGACGTTTTCCGTTCTGGTGGGAGTGCGTTCTGGTGGCGAAGAGACGGGACGATCCGGGTCTGCCTGTGGTGCTGCGCGAGATGTGCGCGCGGATCGCGGGGGCGGCGCCGACGGGTTGGGTGCGGGCGACGGCGAGCGGCGTCGTTGACCGGCGGGGCGTCGGGGTGACGGGTGTCGTCTGTGAGTTGGCGGACGGCGGGGAACAGGTCGTCGAGGCGGATCTGCGGCCGGGCCTGCGTCAGGTGTACCGGGCGTCGGGCGAGTCGGAACGGATGCTGAGGGTGAGGCTCGCCGTCGCCGCGTCCGGGGAGTTCGAGGCGGTCATCGGCGGCGGGGCGAGTGAGGTGAGCGTCCCCAGGCGCGGGTTCCTGTACGTGGTCGGCCCCGAGGACGCTCCAGGTGACCCCGGGGATGAGCAGGACGGGCCGGACGAGGCCGTGCAGGCGGGTGACCCGGACGAGGCCGTTCGGCTGTTGCGGGAGTACTGCCGGTTCCGCGGTGAGCTGTTCGGCCTGGTGGACGAGGGCGAGGATCCACTTTCCGCGTTGCCCGCTCCGGTTCCGGCCGAGCGGCTGGCGGAGGTGGAGCGGGGGCTCGGTGTGGCGCTTCCGGCGGACCTGCGGGCGTTGTACGGCGTGGTCGGCGGCGACGGAGAGGCCGGGATCTTCGAGCGGCTGTCGTGGTGGTTGGGCGTGGAGGGGCTGGCCGGGTCGCACGGCGGCGAGCGGCACTGGGCCGGGCGCGGTGGCTGGAAGGAGCGGCTGTTCGATCCCTTCGTGCACGAAGCCGATCCGCCGGGGACGGTCCGGCGTTCGGCGGATCGTCCCGGTTGGGTTCCGTTCGTGTTGTGCACCGGCGGTGATTTCCTCGCGGTGGACATGGACCCTGCGAGCCGGGGCCGACCCGGGCAGGTCATCCGCGTCTCCCCCGGCGTCGGGGTTCGCCATGTCGCCGATTCGGTGACGTCGCTGCTCCGCCGGTACGTGGACGCCCTCACCCGCGGCGACTTCGTGATCGACGGGCAGGGTGAGCTTCGGATCGACGTGCCGGAACCGCGCCAGGGGCCGTCCGGGGCCGTCCAGATCCTGCGGGTGGACGGCGGCGGAGAGGTCGACCTGGAGCAGGCGCGCCGCGAGCCGCACCTGCGTGCGGTGGAGTTGACCCGGTGCGCGTCCGCCGACCTGGCGGCGTTGCGCGCGGCGCCGCTCGAGACGCTCGACATCGAGGCCAAGACGGTCGACCTGGCGCCGCTGGCAGGCCATCCGACGCTGCGGAGGGTCACCGTGGCCGCGTCGCACCCCGTCGACCTGGAACCGCTGCGTTCGCTCACCCGTCTCGAGTGCCTGGACGTGTCGCGCGTCCCCGATCCGGACCTGCGGCTGGTCGCCGGGCTGGACGGGCTGCGGTACCTCGCGTTGACGTTCGCGCAGTGGGAGCGGCTGTGGGAGTCCGCGGGCCGGATGCCGGGGCTGGAGGCCGCGTTCCTGGCGGGCAAGGGACCGCACGACAAGGTCGCCGCGTGGATCGCGCGACTCGAGGAACGCGCCGGGCGTGAGGGTGATCGGCCGGGCGGCGGTGGGGAGGTTCATCGCGGGCATCTGTGAATCGCGGGCGTCTGTGACCGGCGGCGTCGCCGCTCGAGCCGCGCGGAAGCGCGGGATGGGGCGGCAGTAGGGTGACGCGCGTGAAGAGACACATCGCGTTCGAGCGGCTCCACAACTTCCGCGACCTGGGCGGCTACCCGGGCGCGGACGGAAGGGCCGTCCGCTGGGGGCATCTCTACCGGACGGACTCGCTCGGCAAGCTGAGCCCCGGGGACGGCGCCGACTGGGAACGGTTCCTCGGGCTCGGCGTCCGGACGGTCATCGACCTGCGGTACCCGTGGGAGATCGAGCGCCGTGGACGCGTCCCGGAGTTCGACGGGCTGGAGTACCACAACCTCAGCATCGAGCACCGCCCCTACGACCAGGCCGCGATCGACCCGGACGTCGACCCCTGGCGGTACCTGGCGGACCGGTTCGCCGAGGTCGCCGAGGACGGCGTGAAGGAACTGCGGGCCGTCCTGGAGATCGTCGCGGACGCCGACGCCCCCGTCGCGTTCCACTGCCACTCCGGGAAGGACCGCACCGGCATGGTCGCCGCGCTGGTCCTGTCCCTGGCCGGAGTCGCCGAGGACGACATCCTCGCCGACTTCGCCCTCACCGAGCTGGCCACCGAGCGGTTCGTCGCCGACTGGCACGCCGAGAACCCGGGGCGGGAACTGCGCTGGCCCGGGTACGGACGCGCCCCCGCCGAGGTGATGCGGTTGTTCCTCACCGACCTGACCGGACGGTACGGATCGGTGCGCGCGTACGTCGGCGACCGTCTCGAGGTCGGCGATGACGTCGTGGCGCGGCTGCGGGCCAACGTCCTCGAACCGTGGCCCGAACCGTAGGGAGATCCCTCTTCGTCGGCGGTCACGGGTCGCGGTGTCGGTGGCGGAGGGTAACGTCCACCGGGTGCGACCCACGGATGTTCAGCGGCTGACGGTGGCGGAGGCGGTCGACCGCTACGCCGAGATGGTGCGGGCCAAATGCTCCACGGGGGCGCTGGCCCCCGCGACCGCCGAGGTGTACGCGCGGGACGTGCACACCTTCGCCGCCCTCGCCGGGCCGGACCTGGTCCTGGACGACCTGACCGGCGAGGACGTCGACGAGGTGCTGCTGCGGTTCGCCCGCAAACCCGACGGCCGCCGCACCGGCGCCGCCCCTGCCACCTCCCCTGGAGCCTCTGTCGCGGGCGGGAGCGGCGGGGCGGTGCAGAGCGCGGCGTCGCAGGCGCGGTTCCGGCGGTCGGTGTCGGCGCTGTTCCGGTACGCGCTGGTCGCCGGGTGGGTGCACCTGAACCCGATGGGCGCCGCGACGGTCCGTCCCAAACACCGGGGCGGGCTGCGCGCGGAGCGGCGGGCCCTCACGGCCGAGCAGGCGGGGGGCCTGGTCGGCGCCGCCAGGGAACTGGCGAAACGACCCGAGACCGTCACCGGCGAGCGAGGACGGCCCGACCAGCGCACCGAACTTCGGGACGCGCTCATCGTGCTGCTGCTCGCCGCCGTCGGCCCCCGCGTGTCGGAGCTGACGCGCGCGAACGCCGAGGACTTCTTCGTGAACGCGGGCGTCCGCTACTGGCGCGTCTTCGGCAAGGGCGGCCGGACCCGGGACGTCCCGCTCCCCCGCCCCGTCGCCGAGGTCCTGGACGCCTACCTCACCGACGGGCGCGCGCTCCTCGACCGGGGCCGCGAGCCCAAGGCGCTGCTGCTGTCCTGGCGCGGACGGCGGCTCGCGCGCGGCGACGTCCAGGCGGTCATCGACCGCGTCCAGGCGCGCGTCGACCCCGAACACCGCCGCTCGGTCACCCCCCACGGGCTGCGGCACACCACCGCCACCCACCTGCTCGCCGCCGCCACCGACATGGACGCCGTCCGCCGCGTCCTCGGGCACGCCGACCTGTCCACGCTCGGGCGCTACCGCGACGAGCTGCCCGGTGAGCTGGAGGCGGCCATGCGCGTCCACCCCCTCCTCGGACGCGTCGACACCGCCGCCCACGACGGCTGAGGACGGCCCGGTCCCCGGCCGGGCACGGGCGGCGTCAGGACCAGTGGGGCGGGCGGGTGAGGTCGGCCGGGAGGCCGGTGGCGGCGTCGCCGCGTGCCGCGTTGATCTGCGGCTGGGTGAGGAACAGCGCCGAGGACAGGTCCGCGCCGTTCAGGACGGTCGCGCGGAGGTCCGCCCCCAGCAGGTCGGCGTGGCCGAGGTCGACACCGGTCAGGTCGGCGCCGATGAGCAGCGCGCCCCGCAGGTCCGCCGCGCGCAGGCCGGTGCGGCGCAGGTCCCGCCCGGTCAGGTCGGCACGGGCGTGATCGGGCGGTCGCGGGTTCTCGTGGTGGCGGACCAGGCGGCTGGCGGTGCGCAGCAGCTCGGCCGCCGCCGCGTGCAGCGCGGGCAGGTCGGCGGCCAGGAGCGTGTCGGCGTCCTGGAGGGTGAGGTCGTCCAGCGTGGCGATCATGCCGGTGACCCGGTCGCGGACGGACGCGGCGGGTTGAAGCGCCGCCGCGTGACGCAGGTGCCACAGCAGTTCGTGCAGGTGCCGCATCACCGGGTACGCGGCGGTCATCACCGGGACGAGCTCGGGGTGGGCGCGCCAGTCACGTCCCCCGAAGGTGTGCTGCGACAGCTTCTGCCCCGCGCCCAGGCACTCGTACACCGTGCAGCCGGTGAAACCCCGGTCCCGCAGGCCCGAGTGGACGGTGCAGCGGTGGTCGCCGGCGAGGTTCGGGCACGGCGTCCCGGCCGGTTTGGTGAGCGCGAAGTCACTCGAACGCGTGAAGGGCAGGGCGAGGCAGCACAGCCCGAAGCACGCGCCGCAGTCGGCGCGGAGATC
Organism: Actinomadura oligospora ATCC 43269; assembly: GCF_000518265.1. Lineage (GTDB taxonomy): Bacteria > Actinomycetota > Actinomycetes > Streptosporangiales > Streptosporangiaceae > Spirillospora > Spirillospora oligospora. The sequence continues at coordinate 848,211 of NZ_JADG01000003.1, forward strand.
ATCGGGCTGGGTGCGGGGCGTGGCGGTCACGGGCGAGCCGATCTTGCGGAGAGGCCGGAGCACTGCGGCCCCGGCGGGCGGACAAGGCAGGCGGGCGTAGCGGACGGGCGGACCGGGCGGGCACCTGGCGTGGCGCGGGCGGCCAGGCGGGCGGAACGCACGATACGGCGGGTAGGGGCGGCGCGGGGCCGCTCGTTCATTGTGCCTGGTCGGCGGGGGTGAAAAGGGCGCGGGCGAGGCCGTAGGCGCGGGTCAGGTCACCGCCGCGGTAGTCCAGCGCCGCCAGGTCGGCCAGGTGGTGGTCGGCGTTCACCGCCACGGTGTGCCGCAGGTGCCGGAACAGCGGCGCGTCCGACATCGAGTCCCCGTAGGCCACGCACCGGTCCCGGGACACCGCGTGGCGGGCCCGGACCCGGTCGGTGATCGTGACCTTGTCGGCGGGGGTGAGGATGTCGCCGGGCTCCGGCGGCCCGGCCAGGGGCAGCGGCGGGAACCGGGACGCGACGACCTCGTCGAATCCCAGCGCGAGCAGGTGCCGCGCGAAGAAGTCCGGCGACATCGTGATCACCAGGGAGTGCTCGCCGCGCGTCCGGATGTCGGCGCAGACCTCGGCGATCCCCTCCAGCCAGGGGCTGGCGGCGTAGGCGGCGGCGACGGTGTCGGCGGTGAGCCGGTCCCGCCAGATGCCGTACAGGGACGTGGAGAACGTCCTGGTGTCGATGGCGCCGGACGCGAACCGCGCCTCCAGGTCGTGCAGCTCGGCCTCGGTCCCGGTGTGCCGGGCGATCTGGAGGCTGGCGGTGGACCCGGTCAGCAGCGTGCCGTCCATGTCGAAAATGTGCAGGATTCCCACAAGTCGATCATTGTCGCATTCGCACAGGCGGGGTGCGCTACCGGTTTTCGTGGCGGTTCGTCCCACCCCGGTTCTTCTTGTCGCGCGCGGGCCAGAAGACGTACGAGAGGAGGATCGCGCCCCAGATGCCCAGGGGCCAGGCCGGCCAGTAGTCCTCCAGGTGCCCCTGGCTGATCGACTTGGCGGCCCACAGCACCGTCATGATCACGGCGCCGCCGACCCAGTACAGGATCTCCTTGCGCCAGCGCAGCCGGTCGGCCGCGCGGCGGGTGGAGGCGGCGACGGCCGCCGCGCGGGCGCCCGCCGTCCGCGACTCGGGCAGGTCGGCGGTGAGAGCGGCGAGCTCGTCCTGGGTGACCGCGGCCAGCGCCCGGTCCAGACGCGACTGGTACTCGGCGGCGCTCAGGGCGCCGTCGGCCAGCGCGTCGCCGAGGCGCTCGGCGACGGCGTCGCGGTCCCGGTCACCGGCGCGCAGACCCGGCTGGACGGGCGGCTGTGCGAACGGGCTGCTCATGAGATCTCTCCTGCGTGGACGGCTGCTTCCAGTGTCACGCGGCCGGGACCGCGCGGGCATCGTCGGCGGTGACGAACCGCGCGTACCACTTTCGATGTAGGCCGGGCCGATCCGGCAGGAATCCGGCCCTAGACGACGCAGGTGGCAATGCTCTGAACCGTACGTGAACCCTCCCGGTCTGTTAGATGATCAGTATCCGTCCCGGGACGCTTCCGCCCCCGGGATCGCGCCGTTCCCGCCCCGGGGACGGCGCGCCGGACGTGGAGGGGGAGCATGCGAGCACCGGGTTTCAGCGCCGACTGGTACCAGGCCGTCACCGAGTTCGCGCACGGGACACCCGGCTGGGTGCACACCGGCGCGGAGGTCGGCACGGACGCGGGCCTGCTGGCGTTCGCCGCGCTGTTCGCCGCCGGCTGGTGGCGGGCCCGGACCCGCGACGGCCGGGCGATGGCCCTGGCCCTGCTCGCCCCGGTCGCGATGGTCTGCGCCTACCTGGTCAGCTCCAACGTCAAGGACGTCCTGCAGGAGGAACGGCCCTGCCGCGCCGTGCCGCACGCGATGAACATCGCCGCCTGCCCCGCGCCCGGCGACTGGTCGTTCCCCAGCAACCACGCGACGATCGCCGCCGGGGCCGCCGCGGGCCTGCTGGTGGCCTGGCGCGCACTGGCCCCCTGGGTCCTGTCGCTGGCGGTCCTCGAGGCGTTCTCCCGGGTGTTCGTCGGCGTGCACTACCCGCACGACGTCGCCGTCGGGCTCCTGGTCGGCCTCGCCGTCGCGACGGCCGTGTCGCTGCTCGCGGCCAGGCTCGTCACACCGCTGGTGGACCGGCTGCGCGCGTGGGGCCCGGTCGGGCCGCTCGTCCTCGGAACCCCCGCCGCGACGCCTGCGCCCGCCTACGCGGGCGGCCCCGGACACGGCGGGTTCGGCGGCCCTGCGGACGTCCCGGTGGCGGGACGCTCCCACCCGGTGGGCTCCCGGCCTCCCATGCCCGCCCCGGCCGACGCGGCCGTGACCGTCCCGGACCTTCCCGTGCTGGACGCCCAGGGCCGCCCGTCCCCGGCCCCCGGTTCCGCACCCGGGCGTCACCGCCGCGGCTGAAACCCTCCGCGCACCCGCCGCAGCCGTCCGAGGCGTCCGACTGGACACCTCGGACGGTTCTCGTTTGAAGGCACGGCTTCGCAGACGGACGACGTTCGGAGATGCGTCGCGCGGAACCGTGGCGGAAGGCTGCGGCGCGGCTACGGGGTGACGGGGACTTCGCTGTGGCCGGTCCCGACCGTGCGCAGGCGCGCCTGCCCGGCGGTGACCTCCGCGGCCCACGCGGTGAAATCGTCCAGGCCGTCCGACGGCACCGACACCTCGGCGTGGACGGCGTCGCCGTAGCGGACGTCGTCCGGCTGCGGGCCGTGCGCGTGCAGGTCGCCGAGGAACCGTCCGGCCAACGCGTGGTCCACGGTCACCTCCACGCGCGTCACCGGACGCAGCTCCACCACGCCGACCGCGTCGACGGCCTCCGACACCGCCTGCGAATACGCGCGGACCAGGCCGCCCGCGCCGAGCTTCACACCCCCGAAGTAGCGGGTGACGACGGCGGCCGTCCCGGTCAGGCCGCGCCGGACCAGCACCTCCAGCATCGGGATCCCCGCCGTCCCGGCCGGTTCGCCGTCGTCGCTGCTCTTGGTCAGCTCACCGAACTCCCCCACCACGTACGCCGAGCAGTTGTGCGTGGCGTCGCGGTGCGCGCGTTTCTGCGCCGCGACGAACGCCGCCGCCTCCGCCTCGTCGGCGACCCGCGCGAGCGTGCACAGGAACCGGGAACGGCGGATCTCCAGCTCGTGCGAGCCGGACGCGGCGATCATGCGCATGGCGGCGGACATGTGACGGCTCGGGGCGGGCGCCCCGTCAGGCCCCCGACCCGGAACCGGCGGCGCCGGGCTCGCGGGCGGGCGCGACCATGTCGACGACGTCGGCGATCGACGGCACCACGTGCGACGGACGGAACGGGAACCGGTCCACCTCGTCCTTCCGCGTCACCCCCGACAGCACCAGGATCGTCTCCAGGCCCGCCTCCACGCCCGCGCGGACGTCGGTGTCCATCCGGTCGCCGATCATCACCGTCGACTCGCTGTGCCCGCCGACCCGGTTCAGCGCCGTCCGCATCATCAGCGGGTTCGGCTTCCCCACGAAGTACGGCTCGACCCCGGTCGCCCGCGTGATCATCGCGGCGACCGCGCCCGTCGCGGGCAGCGACCCCTCCGTGGACGGCCCGATCGGGTCGGGGTTGGTCGCGATGAACCGCGCGCCGCGCTCGATCAGCCGGATCGCCCGCGTGATCGAGGAGAAGCTGTAGGTGCGGGTCTCCCCCAGCACCACGTAGTCGGGGTTCAGGTCCGTCAGCACGTACCCGGCCTCGTGCAGCGCCGTCGTCAGGCCCGCCTCGCCGATCACGTACGCCGACCCGTTGGGCCGCTGGTCCGACAGGAACTGCGCGGTCGCGAGCGCCGACGTCCAGATCGCGTCCTCGGCGACCGGCAGCCCCAGCGCGTGCAGCCGGGCCGACAGGTCACGCGGCGTGTAGATGGAGTTGTTCGTCAGCACCAGGAACCGCTTGCCGGAGGCGGTCAGCCGCCTCAGGAACTCGTCCGCGCCGGGGATCGGGTGACCCTCGTGCACCAGGACCCCGTCCATGTCCGTCAGCCACGACTCGATCGGCCTGCGCTCGCTCATACCGATCATTGTCGCAGCCCATCGGGGTGTTTCGCGCAACACCCCGCCCCCGCCCCGAGGCGATCCGGGGGCGGCTACGGTGGCGGGGTGAGCGATCATGAACTGCGCACCGGAACCGACATCCGCCAGATCGACCCGCCCGGCCTCCCCGCCGGCCCCGGATACAGCCACGGCGTCTCCGTCGAGGTGCCCGGACGGCTCGTCCTGGTGAGCGGACAGGTCCCGGTCGACGCGTCGGGCGCCGTCGTCGGCCGCGACGACCTGGCCGCCCAGACCCGCCAGGTGTTCCGCAACGTCCAGACCGTCCTCACCGACGCGGGGGCGTCCTGGGAGCACGTGGTGAAACTCGGCTACTTCCTGCGGGACGCCCACGGCGTCGGGACCGTCCGGGAGGTCCGCGCCGAGTTCGTCCCCGAGCACGTCACACCCGCCGCGACCCTCGTGGGGGTGTCGCGGCTGGTGCGCGAGGAGTTCCTCGTCGAGATCGACGCGATGGCGGTCGTCCCGATCCGCTGACCGGCCGGCCGGGCGCCTCGGTCGGCGAAGCGGGACGACCGCGACGCCCGGGACGGACGGGCGCGGGCGGCAGGCGTGGGCGGCAGCGGCCCGCGCGCGGCCGGTCACGGTGAGCCGGTGGGTTCCCTCGGGGTGGCCGGGGCGGCGATCGCGGCCGGGGCGTCGAGCGCGGCGGCCAGGTCGGCGACGCGTCCGCCGAGACGGTCCCCGACCTCGCGGCGCCCGGCCCACACCCGCTCCAGCAGCCCCGGACCGGCGACGCCATGCTCCAGCAGCAGCGCGGCGCGACGCTCGATCCAGTCCAGCCCGTACTGGCGCAGCAGAGGCTCCAGCAGCCCGGCCGCCTCGGCCGGGACGTCGCGCGACGCCTCGTCCACGATCCGCAGGACGATCCCGTCGGCGGCGACCCGCGACGTGGCGGCGGCGAGCGTCAGGTTGTCGTTCCACGCGGTGAACACCGCGCCCGCGTCGTCCGCGTCCTCGATGGCGGTGCGGGCGGCGAGACGGGACGCCAAGGCGCGTTCCAGCGACGCCGCCAGGGTCCGGCACATCGCCGGGGACCCGAACTCCCCGCCCTCCTCCGGCAACGGATCGGGCGCGGCGGGCGGCTCGGCGGCCAGCGCGCGGGCCGTGTCGAACAGGATCAGCTCGTTGTCGCCGCCCGCGTTCTGGTAGGCGTGCGCCAGCCCCCGGTACCCGTTCAGGCGGTTGGACGCCGCGAACCCCGGCGCGCCCGCGTGCACCCGGCACGCGCCCACCACGTCCTGGGCATGCTCGGTCACGGCCGCCTTCAGCAACGCCAGGTCGCGGTCCACCGCCGACCACGGCGCCCACGCCGCGCCACCCGTCCCCGCGCTGGACGGCGGCGCGCTGGACGGCGGCGCCGCCGGGGCGCGGCCGAGCGGACGCGGGCCCTTCACCCGGTCGGCGACCAGCGTCAGCGCGTACGCCGACGCCAGCGCGCCGAGCATCGCCTCACGCTGGTTGCGGTAGTCCCCCAGCGGACGGCGCGGAGCGAGCCGTCCGAGGGTGGCGCGCCCGGCGGTGTGCGCGACGAGCGTGACGGCCGAGGCGCGCGCGAGCGCCGCGCACGCCGACACCACCGCCCGCCACACCGGCGGCGCGATCCCCATCGACCGGACCAGCCGCTCGCCCGGCCCGCCGGCCGGGTCGTGGAAACCGCCGTCCGGGTCCAGGCGCGCTCCGTCCGACAGCCACGCCTCGAACGGCACCCGCATCTCGGTTAGGGCGACCGCCCCGTAGTCCACCATCAGCCCGAAGGTGTCGGGCGCGGGCGTGATCCGCACCCCGGGCGGCGTCGAGCCGTCCGCGGCGCGCAGCGGGACGGCGAACACGAACACGCCCCGTTCCCGTCCGCCGTGCACCAGGGTGGCGTACACGGCGGCGACCTTCGGCACCCGCGGATGCGCGGTGTTGGTGGGGAACTTCGCGGCGGCCGCGTCCGGCGTGGTCAGCACGAACCCGCCCGTCTCCGGGTCGTGCCGGGCCAGCGTCCGAGGCGACAGGTGGCTGTTGCTGCGGCCGATCTCGGTCATCAGCAGCGTCCCCGCCGCCTCCATCGACTCCAGCGCCTCCCGGGCCGGGAGCGGACCTTGCCCGTCCTGCGGAGTGAACCTCACGATCGGGCCGAGCGCGAGCGTGTAGTGCAGCATCAGCACGTGGAACAGCGCCGGATCGGCGACCGCGCAGCGCTCCAGCAGCCCGCACAGCAGCGGCGGATCGTCCAGCAGGTCCGGGGCGGGCGGCGCGGCCAGGCCCGCCGCCCGCATCCGCCGGTAGGTCTCGCCCTGCCGCTGCGACAGGGTCAGCCCGTCGGGATAGCCGAAGAACGCCGCCGGGACCGCCTCGGCGATCATCAGCCGCTCCTTGGCCTCGAGCCTGCCCTCCGGGACGGTGCCGCGCATCCAGCCGCGCAACGCGACCGCGTCGGACGGCGGCTCCGCCGGTGCCGCGTCCGGCTCGAACGCCACCGTGAACGGATCACCGGAACCAGAGCGCTCAGAAGCCTCGGAGGGATCGGACGGTCGGGTCATGGGGGTGCTCCTGTCGCGACACGAAACCGAACAGAACCTTGCGGACGAGGACGGGCAAGACGACGGAGGGCGCGCGGACGGAGCGGTCCAACCGGCGGCCACCACGAACGGACGCCGGGTGCGGCCGAGGACGCGTCGGGGCGGCGCTGTACCGGGGTGCCGGGGCGTGTGGACCAGGGCGGACGTTCCGTCCGCGCAGGGGATCAGGCGTCCCTGGCCTCCCCGCTCGACCGGGCGGGCGGACGCGTCGGCACCGGAGCGGACTCCGACCGGACCTCCGGTGCGGACTTGCCGACCGGCGGCTTGCCCCCCGGACGCGGACGCTCCCGCAGCGGCGCGACCGTCGCGACGTCCGGGACGGTCAGCCGCGCGCACCGGCACAACGCGTCGCCCGCGCCCGCCTCCACGAACACCGTCGCGCCCGCCTTGGCGACCTCGACCAACGTGTCGGGCAGCCGGACGGGCAGCACGATGCAGTCCGCGAGCGCCCGGTGCAGATCGTCGTCGTCGCGGTAGGCGCGGCCCCGCACCGGCGAGTGCACGGCCGTCTCCAGCGGGCGCTGCGGGAACTGCCGGATCGTCTCGTACCACTCGTGGTCGGCCCCGGCCATCGCCGGATGGTGCGACAGGTACGGGACGGCCAGCCGGACCGCCTTCACGCCCCGGTCGCGCGCCGTGTCCAGCACCGCGTCCAGCTCGGCGTCCGGGCCGGACACGACCGTGGCGGACGGCGCGTTCAGGCACGCCACCACCACCTCCCCCCACGCCGCCGACCGCGTGCCGACGCGTCCGCCGGGAAGGACCCGGTGCGCGTCGGCGGCCGGCCCCGGCTCCTGGGCCTCCCGCGCCTCGCGCGCGCGGCGCGCGGCCTCGGCGATGAGGGCGCGGGTGTCGTCCTCGGTGGCCTCCAGCAGGCCCATCCCGCCGCCCGCGCCGCGCCGCGTCAGGACGTCCACCAGCGTGAACGCCATGCGCGCGCCGTCGCTGATGGAGAACGCGCCCGCGCACACCAGCGCGGCGATCTCGCCGAAGCTCTGCCCGACCGCGAACGCCGGGACGACCCCGGACGCGCGCAGCACCCGGTCGACCGCGACCGACGCGGTGTAGGCGGCCAGCTGCGGGACCCCGGGTGTGCGGGCCGCGGTCCGGTAGGTGTCGGGCTCGTCCAGCAGGATCCGCCGCATCGACGGCCACCCGCCACCGGGGCCGTCCTGTCCTGCGGGCGTGTCCGGTGCCGTGCGGGCGTGCTCGCCGGTACGGGTTTCCTCGCCTGTGGGGGTGTCCTTGTTCGTGCGGTGGTCCGTGTCTGTGGGGTTGTCGCCGGTGCGGTCGCCGTTTGTTGTGCGGCCTTCCTTGTGTGCGGGGCTGCCGGGTTCGGGGGCGGACGGCGGGGAGGGGACGCCGGGCGGCGGGAGCGCCTCGGCGACGGCGTCGAGCACGTCGCCGACGACGCGGGCGGCGGCCGGGCCGGTCGCGGCCAGGGCGCGCAGGTCGGGCGCGCCGGCGGCGCCGGTGCCGGGGAACAGGAACGCGCGGACCTCGTCGGGATCTTCGAGTCGCGAGGCCCACGGGGGCGGGGCGTCGGTCACTCCGCACTCCTAACCGGGAAGGCACACTTCCACTTCTCGACGGACAAACGCCATACAAGAACTAGATATGGAAAGCGGATCGCGAAATGGGATTATTCACTCATGGAATCGGGGCGCCGACAAGCGCCTTCCCGCCGATCGAGAGGGTGGTCACCGCAGGACGACCGAACGGTCACCCCGAGTGAAAGGATGAACGGCAACAAATCACAACAAAAGCCGCGCCGCACCACAACCACCGAAATCCGGCCCTCCCCGGCCGGATGTGGGGAGAAACGACGTGACGATCCCGTACGCCATCCGCGGCACCGGCGCCTACCTGCCCGAGCAGCGGATCACCAGCACCGAGCTGTCGGCCGGACTCGGCCTCGACCCGCACTGGATCGAGAGCCGCACCGGCATCCGCGCCCGGCACCGCGCCGCCCCCGGCCAGGCCGCCTCCGACCTGGCCGCCCACGCCGCCCGCAACGCCCTCGACGCGGCCGGAATCGACGCGGGGGACCTCACCCTCATCGTGCTCGGCACCTCCACCCCCGACGAGCTCGGCCCCGCCACCGCCTGCCGCCTCCAGGCCCTCCTCGGCGCCGGCCAGGCCGCCGCCTTCGACGTCGCCGCCGCCTGCACCGGATTCCTGCACGCCCTGCAGACCGCCGCCGCCCTCCTCACCGCGACTCCCACCGCGCCCGACCGCCCGCCCACCGGCCCCGGCCCCTACGCCCTGGTCGTCGGCGTCGAGGTCTACTCGCGCTTCCTCGACCCCGCCGACCGCGGCACCAGCGCCCTGTTCGGTGACGGCGCCGCCGCGGCCGTCCTCGGCCCCGTCCCCGCCCCCCACGGCATCACCGCCATGGGCATGGGCTCCGACGGCACCCGCGCGGACGACGTCCTCATCCCCGCCGGAGGCAGCCGCCGCCCCGCCACCGGCGACACCCTCGCCGCCCTCGACCACACCATCCACATGGACGGCTCGGCCGTCCGGCGCTTCATCACCGACATCTTCCCCCGGCTGGTCGAGGACGCCACCGACCAGGCCGGAGTGAAGCCCGCCGACCTCGCCCTGGTCGTCCCGCACCAGCCCAACCCCAAACTCGTCGCCTCCCTCGCCCCCACCGCCGGACTCGACCCCTCCCAGCTCGCCATCGCCGGACAGGACGTCGGCAACATCGGCGCCGCGAGCCTCCCCTACGCCCTGCACCGCGCCGTCGCCGACGGCCGCCTCCACGCCGGGGACCAGGTCCTGCTCGCCGGATTCGGCGCCGGACTCACCTGGGCTCACGCCCTCATCACCTGGCCGTCCCTCGACTGACCCGTCCCCCGGTATGGCCGCGGCAGGCGATCGCCGCGGCCATACCGGGGCGCTCCCGCTCAGCGATCCGCTGAACGCGCACAAAGGGGGGTGCCGCCCACGTCAACCACGACGCGTCCAGCAACCGCGCCACCTGGACGGGCAGCGGACGGCCCGCGTCCGGACGCAGCCTCGGACGCGTCCACGCCACCGTGAGCGCCAGGAACGACGCCGCGACCGCCGCGCCCCCGCCCACGATCGCCGTCACCCCGTCCATCGGCAGGTCCGTCCGCCCACCAGCCCGTGCGCCAGCACGCCACCGCCCGGCGCCGGCCCACCCCACGCGGAGCCGCTCCAGCCCGCGCCGCTCCACGCCGCGCCGCTCGACGCGGCCACGGCCATGACCCCCACCGCTCAGCCGACCTGCAGCTCGAACAGGCGCGCACCCGAGTGGTGCAGTTCCGCCTCGAACACCCCCGGCACGGACGCGACCAGCCGCAACGTCCCCGGACGCCCTGCGGCCAGCTCCAACTCCCGGTCGTAACCGTGCAGGTGGAATTCGTCGGCGATGTCACTGGTCACCGTGACCACCACCGTCGCGCCACGGCGCACCTTCACCGTCCGGGACGCCGTCACGACCCGTCCCCTCACCACCGAAACCCGCACCTCGGTCACCCCCGCCGACGCCGTCCCCGAAGCCGTCCCGGACGGTGCGCCGGACGCGCCACCCGACGCGCCGCCGGTCTCCGAGCGCGCCTGCGAAGCGGGCTTCCCGCACCCCGCGCAGGCCAGCGGCGCCACCGCCACCACCCACATCACGACCACCACCGGCCACCTCGACGCGCGCACCATGCCTCCTCCAGGTCCCGCCCGGCCGCGACCGCCGGGTGCCGTACACCACACGATGTGACACTAGGCAATGACACATTCGAGGCTGGCATACTCCGGGCCGTGGGTGGAATCACACCCCGGACCCACCAAGCACCAGAAACCCCCCAAAGGACCAGGCAAGGGAGCGACCGTGCCGCAACCCCCCACCGACAGCGCCGCACGCACCGCCGCGCGCGTCCTCGGCCACCCCGCCGTCACGCACCTCGCGCAACAGGACAGGCCCGCCGGAGGGGCCGCGATCGACCAGGTCGTGATCGCCTCGGGCGCCGGCGCGGTCCTCGCCGCCGTGCTGCTCCTGCTCGGCTGGGGCCACCGCAGCGGACGCCTCACCTGGCTCACCCGCGCCGCCGCGCTCGCCGAGCGCGGAGCCGGACGCGGCCTGCCCGGCTGGGCCGCCCTCCCCTCCAGCGTCGCCCTGGTGTCCCTGCTGACCGCGCTGCTCGGCATGTACTGGGACATCTCCCTGCACATCTCGCACGGACGCGACGTCGGCCCCCTCGCCAACATCGCCCACTACCCGATCCTGTTCGGCCTGTTCGGGATCTTCACCGCGGGCGTCATCGCCGTCGTCCTGCCGCTGCCCGGCGAGCGGCCCGGCGCCGCCGCCGTCCGGATCACCCGCACCTGGTACGCGCCCACCGGCGGCGTCCTGCTCGCCGGAGCGGGCTTCTACGCCCTGCTCGGCTTCCCCCTCGACGACGTCTGGCACCGCGTCTTCGGCCAGGACGTCACCCTCTGGGGCCCCACCCACCTCATGCTCATCGGCGGCGCCGGGCTGTCACTGGTCGCCATGATGATCCTCGAACGCGAAGGCCGCCGCGCCCACGCCGCTTCCGGCGGCGGGAGCGGATCCCGGCCGCCCGGCTGGGCGCAGTGGATCCGCCGTGGCATGACCGCGGGCGGCCTGCTCGTCGGCCTGTCGGTGTTCCAGGCCGAGTACGACTTCGGCGTCCCGCAGTTCCGGCTCGTCCACCAGCCGCTGCTCATCGCCGTCGCCGCCGGATGCGCCCTGGTCAGCGCCCGCCTGTGGGTCGGACGCGGCGGAGCGCTGTTCGCCGTCGCGTTCTACATGCTGGTGCGCGGCGGCGTGTCACTGGCCGTCGCCGGGATCATCGGCGAACTGTGGGCGGCCGTCCCGCTGTACTTCGCCGAGGCGCTCTGCGTCGAGGTCGCCGCGCTCGTCCTGGCCCGACGTCCGCTCGCCCTCGGCGTCGTGTCCGGGCTGCTCATCGGCACCGCCGGGTTCGCCGCCGAGTTCGCCTGGACGCACCTCGCCTACCGGCTGCCCTGGACCGGCGACATCGTCGTCGAGGGCATGGCCATGGCCGTCGTCGGCGGCGTCGCCGGAGGCGTCTGCGGCGCCATGCTCGCCGAAGGACTCGAAGGCCGCCTCCCCGGACGCGGCCACGGCGTCGTCTCGAACCGTGGGAGCCGGAACGTGGCCCGCGCGCTGTTCGCCGCCAGCCTCGCCGCGTTCGCCGCCGCCCTGGTCAACTGCCAGATCTTCACCGTTCCGCGCGGCGAGACCGCCACCCTCATCCTCACCGCCGTGCACGGCGCCGGAGAGGACCGCACCGCCGACGTGCGCGTCGAACTCAGCCCCCGCGGCGGTCTCGACGGCCCGTCCTGGGTCGACATCACCGCCTGGCAGGGCGAGGGCCTGCACGTCGACCGGCTCGTCCGGGAAGCGCCCGGCGTCTACCGCACCAGCGTCCCCGCTCCCATCGGGGGACAGTGGAAGACCCTCGTCCGCGTCCACGACGGGCGGGAACTGGCCGGAGTCCCCGTCTACCTCCCGCGCGACAAGGCCATCAACGCGCCCGAGATGCCCGCCCAGCCCCACGTCACCCGCGCCGTCACCGGCGAACGCCACATCCTGCAACGCGAACTGAAGACCGGCCTGCCGCCCTGGCTGTGGGCCGCGTGCTCGGCCGTCGTCCTCGCCTGCACCCTCACCCTGCTCATCGCCCTCGGCTGGGGCGTCGCCCGCATCGCCCGCGTCCTGCCCGAACCCGCCCGTCCCGCCTCCACCCCCGAGAAGGTCGGCACGTGACCACCCTGCCCTCGGCGGCGGCCGAACCGCTCGCGGCGCACTCGGCCGTCACCGCCATCCCGTTCTTCATCCCGACGTTCGTCGTCGTCTCGGTCATCGCCGTCATCATCTGGCGCGACCGCCGCACCCTCGACGACGCGCCCGCGACCCCCGACGAAGATCATTCCGGGGAGGGCGGCGACCGGGGCCCGCACACCCCTTCCGTAGGGTGACGGTCTTATGGACCACTCCGCACCCCACACGCCCCCGGCGTACCTGACCGGCCTGTTCTCCCTGGACGGACGCGTCGCCGTCGTCACCGGCGGCAGCTCCGGCATCGGACGCGCCATCGCCGAGGCCCTCGCCCGCGCCGGCGCGTCCGTCGTCGTCGTCGCCCGCCGCGAGAGCGAACTCGACGCCACCGTCACCGAACTCACCGCCCTCGGCTGCCGTGCCGCCCGCGTCAGCGCCGACCTCAGCGACCGGGACGCCGTGCGCGCCGCCGCCGACGAGGCCGTCCGCCCGTTCGGCGAACCCGACATCCTCGTCAACGCCGCCGGGATCAACCTGCGACCGCCCCTCGGCGACCTCACCCCGGACGTGTGGGACACCACCATGGCCGTCAACCTCGACGCGCCCTTCCTGCTCGGCCAGCGTTTCGGTCCCGGCATGGCCGAACGCGGCTACGGACGCCTCATCCACATCACCTCGCAGCAGGCCTACCGCGCGTTCGTGTCCAGCGGCGCCTACGGCGTGTCCAAGGCCGGGCTCGCCGCCCTCGCCCGCTCCCAGGCCGAGGCGTGGTCCCCGCACGGCGTCACCGCCAACACCCTGGTGCCCGGCTTCGTCATGACCCCCCTCAACCAGCGCCTCCAGTCCGACCCCGAACTGGTCGCCTCGCTCGCCGCCCGCACCCTCACCGGACGCAACGGCGTCGCCGACGACTTCGCCGGAGCCGCCGTGTTCCTGGCCTCCGCCGCGTCCGCCTACGTCACCGGCCAGGCCCTGTTCATCGACGGCGGCCTCTCCAGCCACTGACCCGAGCCACGCACCGGGCACCCTCCCTGGCGGCCCGGTGACGGCGCGGGCGGCGGACCGCGACAGACCGTCCGGCCCCGCCCGACCCTTCTCAGCGCGCGCCGTGCTCGGCGGCCAACCCGTCGATCCGGCGCGCCATCGCGAAGTCCAGCCGCGTCAGGCCGCCCTCGCTGTGCGTGCTGAGCGCGAACCGGACCGTCGTCCACCGCACGTCGATGTCGGGATGGTGGTCGGCCTCCTCGGCGGCCGCCGCCACCGCCACCACCAGCTCGATCCCCGCCGCGAACGACGGCGCCTCGAACGCGCGCCGGATCTCCTCACCCTCCCGGGACCACTCCGGCACCTCCGCCATCCGCTCGACGATCCCCGCCTCGTCCAACCTGCTCCGGTCGACCATCACTCCCCCTCCGGACCCGCCACCGCCCCGACGCGGTGACCCACCCAGTACTTGACCTCCTCCCCAAGGCTAAAGCTTGCTATTCCACCGGGCCCGAAGGGCAGTTGGTGCACCCTTTTGCGGGGCCGCTGATTCCTCCTTCGCAGACCGCTTGGCGGCGAAGCCTCACAGGCGGAACCGCATGCCCACGACGCAGAGCGCGAGCTGACGCGGACTCCCGGCGTCGAGGAGTTTCATACAGAGCCAAGGGCGGACCGCGTGAGCGGCCCGCTCTACGGGCTCTGGTGCGTCGGGCGCGGTCCTTGCCGGGCGCGACATGCGAACGTGCTTGTTCTCAGGCCACGTGTACCCAGACCCTCGCCACCGGATCGGCCAGTGGTCAACAGGGGAGCGTCAACTCCGGGCTGTGAGCGTGGTACTGGATGAGGTCGCTGTCAAAGCCCCAGGCATGAGCCATGTAGGTGTGGCTGCCGCCAACGCAGGCAACGCCGGTCCCGTAGGTCTGGTCGAAGGGGCCCTTCCGCCAGAACTCCGAGGTCTTCACCACAGAACCGTCTCGGATGATTCTCAAATGAATCTTCGTGCCACCATCCGCAGGCTGCGTGGAACAGTTCCAATGCGACTCGATCCACACATGGTTGCCGGCATGGTTGGGATTTCCGACGCTCACCGCACACGGTCCCAGGATTCTGGCACTGCTCGCGTACGCTGCTGCCGCGGTCGCGCCCGGCACCACCGCGGCGGACAGGACGATGCTGGCGGCAAGATGCTTGGCGGCGGGAATGAAGGACATCGGAACCTCCGAGTCTCGGCTGGGCCGCCGGGCGAGCCCGGTGCGGCAACCTCACACTTGACACAGAGTGTAGTGACACCAATTCGATAAGTCACCGCGTTATTGGCGTCAGGCCGTGCCCTGTGGATCAGGTATTGATCCAGCGGTCCCCACTACCGAGAACGGATCACCGTCCCGTTGTCAGGTCGTAGACCGTCACGCCGCCGATCGTGCGCGGCGTGAAGTTCTCCTGGACCCACGCCGCGATCCGCTGCGCGTCGTCGCTCCCGCCGGACGAATCGCGGGGTACCGGAGTCGTTCAGGCGTGGCGGGTGGGCGACAGTCCGAGCCAGCCGGGGGTGGGCGGCCCGGAGACCTCGCCGAAGTACAGGATCATGGTCTGGCGCCAGCGTTCGACGGCGGCGCGGTCGGCCATGAAGTCGACGAACCCGCGGGTGTGGGCGTTGGGGACGTCCCAGATTCCCTGCCCCACGGGGGTGACGTCGGTGCGTACGCCCCAGCCGTGCTGACCGGCGGCCTGCCATTCGGGAGTGAGCAGCCAGTTGAGGTAGAGCCTCGCGGCCGCAGGGTGGCGGGCGTTCCTGAACATGGCCGCGCGCTGGCCCCAGGCCAGGAAGGGGTGGTCGCCTTGCGGGGTGACCCAGGTGGTGGTGTCCGCGCCACCCGTCTCGGCGCCGGCCAGGCCGACCTGCTTGGCGCCGCTGTCGACCGCCTCTCCGGGGCTGTTGGTCCCGCGGTGGAAGACGATGTCCTGATCGGCCAGGCGCTCGATCCAGTCCCACCCGTACCGGTCGGCGTACGCCTTGTAGAGGAACAGCGTGGCGTCGTCGCCCCGGGGTGGGAGGACAGGATCTGTCCCTTCCACTCGGAGTCCACTCGGACAGGGACTTCTCCAGCTTGTCGCACGGGACCGTGCCTGTCCCGTCCCAGAGGTCCGCCCTGGTCAAGAGCGGCCTATATCTTGGTTTCGCGGGCTGGATCTCGAAGGCGCACAGGGCATCGGCAAGCTGCCACTTCGCCCCCGCGAAACTGATCCGGACCCGCCGCGACGCCTGCCGCAGGCGTCGCGGCGGGACCGATCCCACGCGCGAACCCACCAAGAGGCCCGTCAGCCCAGCCGGTACAACTGCGCCGCGCCGAAACCGCCGGGCATCTGCGACGCACCCGACCCGCCGCTCGAGCCGGACGACGCGGACCCGCCGTACTCACTCGGCTGGACAAGCGTCCCGTGCTGCTTCACCCACGCCGCGACCTCCTGGGACCCGCCCATCTCGCCCGGGCCCATGCCGCCTTCGGAGATCTGGATGTAGTGCAGCTTCCCCTGCCGGACGTACGACTCCAGCTTGGACACGGTCATCGCCTTGTCGGTCCCCATGAACCCGCCCATGGCGATCACCGGCCGCCCGGTCTTCAGGATGATCGACGCCGCCGCCTGCGCGTTGTTCACCGCGACGAGCCACTGGGCGCCGTCCCGGTGCTGCTCCAGGTAGGAGACCATCTGGTCGCTGACCTCGCCGCCCGGGCCACCGAAGCCGCGGCGTCCGCCCATGCCGGGAGGCGTGCCGCCGGGGCCCCGCATGAAGTCGCCGCCACGGCCGCCCGGGCCGAAGCCGTGACCGCTGTCGGGGCCGGCCAGCGGGTTCACGCCCTCGACCGGCGAGGACGCCGCCGACGCCGCGTACGCGCCCGGCCCGGTCAGGCCCGCCACCAGCGCCAGCGTCAGTCCCGCCAGCGTGAACGGCACTCCGGCCTTGCGCACCAGCCGTCCCACGAGCAGGTTCGCCACCGCAAGGACCGTCCCGGCCGCCACCAGCCAGCGCAGCGCCGGATGCCAGTCCGGCGTCCGGTTCAGCAGGACGAACGCCCAGACGCCTGTCACCGCGACCGCCGCCGGCAGCACCCACGACCACCGCGCCGACCGCCGGTACGCGCCGACCAGCAGCACCCCACCACCGCCGACGAGCGCCGCGATCGCCGGGGCCATCGCCGTCGTGTAGTACGGGTGGAAGGTGCCCTCGGCGAAGCTGAACACCACGAAGTGCACCGCCAGCCACGCGCCCCACAGCACCAGCGCCGCCCGCACCAGGTCGGCGCGCGGACGCCGCCACACCAGCACCAGGCCCGCGACCAGCGCGATCGCCGCGAACGGCAGCAGCCAGGAGATCTGGCCGCCCAGCTGCGCCTCGAACAACCGGCCGGTGCCCGTCTGCCCGCCGAACCCGCCGCCGAACCCCCCGCCCGGCGGACGGCTCTGTGCCGCGTCCCCGGCCCGCCGCATGAACTCCGGGATCGCGTCGCCGTTCGGAGCGCCGCCAGGGAAGCCGCCGCTCATGCCGCCGCGTCCGCCGCGGTCCTGCCCGAACACCCGTCCCAGGCCGTTGTAGCCGATCACCAGGTCCCACACCGTGCCGTCGGTGCTGCCGCCGATGTACGGACGCCTGGACGCAGGGATCAGATCGACCACCACCATCCACCAACCCGCCGACACCAGCAGCACCGCGCCCGCGATCAGCAGCTGCAGAATGCGCCGTCCGAGCCTCGGAGGGCCGAACAACAGGTACGCCAGCGCCAGCGCGGGAAGCGCGACGAACGCCTGGAGCATCTTGGTGTTGAACCCGCAGCCGACGAAGAACGCCGCCAGCGCCAGCCAGCGCACCCGTCCGTCGTCGATCGCGCGCATCGTCGCCCACACCGCCGCGACCAGCAGCAGCACCAGCAGGGTGTCGGGGTTGTTGTCCCGGTTGATCGCCACCGTGATCGGCGTCAGCGCCAGGACTCCGGCCGCCAGCAGCGCCGCCGCCGGGCCGAACGCCCGCCGAACCGTCACGTGCAGCAGCGCCACGGCCGCCACACCCTCGATCACCTGCGGCAGCAGCAGGCTCCACGACCCGAACCCGATCACCCGGGCGAACAGGCCCATCACCCACAGCGCCATCGGCGGCTTGTCCACCGTGATGAACGAGCCGGCGTCCAACGACCCGAAGAAGAACGCCTTCCAGCTCCGCGCGCCGCTCTTCACCGCCGCCGAGTAGTACGCGTTCGCGTCCCCGCTCTTCGACAGCCCCCACGCGTACAGAACGGCCGCCAGCGCGAGGACCGCCCACAACCCCGGACGTACCCACGCCGGATCACCCTCCGGCCCCAGCAGGAACCGGACGAGCCGTCCCCGCCGTGCCCCCGCCGACCGGTGCGCCTCCTCCGGTGCGCCGGTCGTCATCGTCGCGCTCATCGACCGGCCTCCTCTGCGGAAGTCCCCACCTGCGAGGACGCGTCCGCACTCCCCTCCACGGACCCGCCGGGCACCGCGCTCACAGCAGCGCCCCTCGCGCTCGCCGTGGCTGCGGTGGCGTCCGGGCGGTGCGGGCTTCGCAGGCGGCGTGGATGGAAGATCCACGCCCGCATCAGGAGGAAGCGCGCCAGCGTCGCGACCGCGTTCGCCGCCACCATCGCCGCGACCTCCACCCACCGGGACGGGTTCGCGGCCACCGCGTGCAGCAGCGCCAGCCCGCCGGTGCTGAGCCCCAGCCCGAGCAGGAACGTCAGCCCGCCCTCGACCTGGTGCCGCACCGCCCGATGCGACCCGGTCACACCGAAGGTGAACCGGCGGTTCGCGGCGGTGTTGCCGATCGTGGTGACCACCAGCGACAGCGCGTTCGCCATCAGCGGCCCCATCACCAGCCGCAG
The DNA here is from genome assembly GCF_000518265.1 of Actinomadura oligospora ATCC 43269. Classification (GTDB taxonomy): domain Bacteria; phylum Actinomycetota; class Actinomycetes; order Streptosporangiales; family Streptosporangiaceae; genus Spirillospora; species Spirillospora oligospora. The sequence continues at coordinate 866,581 of NZ_JADG01000003.1, forward strand.
CAGCACGAACAGCACCAGCTGCGCCACCGTGCTCACCACGCCGATCACCGCGAACACCGGAAGCTGCCGCCGCATCCCCGCGGGCAGCTCACCAGCCGCGCCACCCTCCGCGCCGCCGGCGTGCGTCCGCGCACGTGACCGCCCGGGCACCGGGGCCCCGAAACCGCCGGTCAGCATCCGACGTCCCACCCGCGCCATTCCCTTCAGGTCGTCCAGCGCCGTGCGCAGCACGTCGACGCGGCTGTCGGCGTCGTCCACCCAGTCCACGGGCACCTCGTGGATCCGCAGGCCCGTCCGCTCGGCCAGCAACAGCAGCTCGGTGTCGAAGAACCACTTCTGGTCCTCCACCACCGGCAGCAGCGCTTGGACGACCTCGGTCCGGCCCGCCTTGAACCCGCACTGCGCGTCGGAGAACCGCGCCGCGAGCGTCGCCCGCAGCAGCAGGTTGTAGCAGCGCGAGATCACCTCCCGGCGCGGACCGCGCACGACCGCCGAACCGCGCGACAGCCGCGACCCGATCGCCAGATCGCTGTGCCCGGAGATCAGCGGCGCGACCAGCGGCAGGAACGCGTCCAGGTCCGTCGACAGGTCCACGTCCATGTACGCGACGACGTCGGCGTCCGAACCGGACCACACCCGCCGCAGCGCCCGGCCGCGCCCCTTGGCGTCCAGATGCACCGCCCGGACCCGGGTCAGCTCGGCCATCAGCTCCTCGGCGACCCGCCACGTGCCGTCCGTGCTGGCGTTGTCGGCGACGGTGATCCGCCACGCGTAGGGGAAGGTGTCGCTCAGATAGGCGTGCAGCCGTCGCACGCTCGCGGACAGGACGCGTTCCTCGTTGAAGACCGGGATCACGACCTCCACCAGCCGTTCCCGCCCGCCCGGCTCCCCTTCGGGACGCCCGGGACCGGACGGGACGGCGGCGTGGTCGGCCGTGCTCCGCGTGGTGACCAGGTGACTCATGCGACCACCGTCGGAAACGGGCGTGGGAGACCGCTGAGCCGTTCCTTAACGGCCGATGAGAAACCCGTCCCCGACCGCCGGACGAATCCTCAGAAACCCCGTCAGTCCGGACGAACCGGGCTGCCCGGCAGGACGACCCGGGCCACCGTGCCGCCGCCCTCGGCCGGTTCCAGGGTCACCCGCCCGCCGCCCTCGCCGACGACCCGCGCCACGATCGACAGCCCCAGTCCCGACCCCGGCAGGCTCCGCGCCGACGGCGACCGCCAGAACCGCTCGAACACGTGCGGCAGGTCCTCCGGCGCGATCCCCGGGCCCTCGTCCCGGACGGTCAGCTCCCCGCCGTCCAGGCGCACCCGCACCCGCCCGGACGGCGGGCTGAACTTCACCGCGTTGTCCAGCAGGTTCACCACGGCCCGCTCCAGCTGACCCGGATCGCCCCGGACGAACCACGGCGACGCGTCCAGCTCGACCGTCAGCTCCGGACCGCGCAGCCGCGCCCGCTCCACGGCGCGCTCCACCGCCTCGTGCAGCGCGACCGTCTCCCGCGCGGGCTGCCCCTCCGCCGGACGCGCCAGCTCCAGCAGGTCGCCCACCAGGCTCGACAGCTCCACCATCTGCGCCTTCACGCTCACCAGCAGCCGACGCCGCGCGTCCGGCGGCAGCTCCCGGCCGCTGTCCTGCGACCGCAGCAGCAGATCGATGTTGGTGCGCAGCGACGTCAGCGGCGTGCGCAGCTCGTGCCCGGCGTCCGCGATCAGCTGTTGCTGCCGGTCACGGGCCGCCGCCAGCGCCCCCGTCATCGTGTTGAACGCCTGGCTGAGCCGTGCGATCTCGTCGTGCCCGTGCTCGGGGATGCGGGTGTCCAGGTCCTCGGTCCGCGCGATGTGCTCGGCCGCGTCGGTCAGCCGGTCCACCGGACGCAGCGACGCCCGCGCGATCATCAGGCCCGCGCCCGCCGACAGCAGCACCCCCGCCGCCGACACCGCCACCAGCAGCAGCGCCAGGTTGCCGAGCGGCCCCTCCGCCTCGTCCAGCGGGATCGCGGTCGAGATCGCGAACCGCACCGGGTTCCCGCTCGCGTCCTCCGCCGGGTAGCCGACCGTCAGGATCCGCACGCGGACGCTCTTCCCCTGGCTGTCGACGCCCTTCCCGTTGTGCAGCGCGTCCGGCCGCGTCCCGGCCGCGACCTGCGCGTCGGCCTCGGTCACCGTCAGCCCGCCCCGGTCCTGGATCACGCACGCCCGCCCGTCGGCGGCGATCGCCTGCTGGATGACGTACGGGCCGGCGTACCGGGTCTCGCCCGTGCCGACCGGCGTGGACCGGCAGTTGGTCAGCGCATCCCGGATCTCCGGCCAGCCGCGCGGCCGGTGGGTGCCCAGGTCTCCGGCCGGAGGAGGGCCGCTCATCGCGTGCAGCCGTCCGTCCAGCTCGCGGTACAGCTGGCCCCGCACCAGGAACCAGCTGACCGTCGCGCACGCCGCCACCGCGACGGCGACCGCGAGCGCCGTCAGCAGCGCCAGCCGTCCCCGCAGCGGCAGCCGCGTCATCAGCCGCCGCACGATCCGCCGCCCTCCCGGCACCGGAGGGCCCCACCGCCGCCGAGCCCAGCCACGCGGAGACGCCGCCGCCCGCTCACGACGAGCCCGCTCACGACGAGTTCCGCAGGACGTAGCCGACGCCGCGGACGGTGTGGATCAGCCGGGGCAGCCCCTGCACCTCGGTCTTGCGCCGCAGGTACATCACGTACACGTCCAGCGAGTTGGACGCGGGCTCGAAGTCGAACCCCCACACGGTCTCCAGGATCTGCTCGCGGGTCAGCACCTGCCGCGGATGCCGCAGGAACAGCTCCAGCAGCATGAACTCGGTGCGGGTCAGCTCCAGGGGCAGCCCCTCCCGCGTCACCTCCCGGGTGCGCGGGTCCATGCTCAGGTCGTCGAACGCCAGCACCTCGCCATCCGGACGGGACGCCGGGCCGTAGTCCACCGCCCGGCGCAGCAGCGCCCGCACCCTCGCCAGCAGCTCGTCCAGCTCGAACGGCTTCACCAGATAGTCGTCGGCGCCCGCGTCCAGTCCGGTCACCCGGTCGCCGACCATGTCCCGCGCCGTCAGCATCAGCACCGGCATCGTCGCGCCGCGCGCCCGCATCCGGCGGCACGCGGTCAGCCCGTCCATGCGGGGCATCAGCACGTCCAGGACGACCAGGTCGGGACGCTCCCGCTCGACGGCGTCCAGGGCCAGCAACCCGTCCGCCGCGGTGCCGACCTCGTACCCCTCGAACTCCAGGCTGCTGGTCAGCGACTCACGGACCGCCGGCTCGTCGTCCACGACCAGGATCCGCCCACGCGCGGCACCAGACTCCATGCGCCCACGGTAACCGGCCGCCCTGCGATCAAGGCTGTGACCAGCGGATTCTCATAGATCTCTCAGAAACGCCGCCCCTGCGAGGCCGCCGCCGAGCGCCGTTCAGGCGTCTCCCGCGCGCTCCCGGCCGCCGTCCTCGTCGCGTCCCGCCCGCTCAGTCCGCGCGGGGTCGGCGGGACGCACCGCCGTGCGGATCACGGCCGCCGTCGCGTCCCCGGCCGTCCGCGTCACCACCATGAAGATCGACTCCGCAGATCGGGACGGGGAGGCGGCCGGACGCTCCGGAAGATCGGCGCGGCGCACGCCCGCCCGGTACCGGGAGGCGTTGCGGAGCGTGCTCGCCGCCACGCGCGGCACCACGCGCGGAGCGGTCCGGGCCGTGACCCGGACGGCGATCCCGGTCGCCGAGGTCACCACCGTTCCCGTCGCCGGGTGCGAGGCGACCGCGCCGACCGTGGCCCGCGCCACCCGGCCCATCAGGCCGCCGAGCGACATCTCCGCCGCCCTGCTCCCGGCCGATCCGCCGCCCGAACGCGCCGCCCCGGCGGGCCCGGGCCCGGCATCGGCGTCGGCATTGGCGTCCATGTCGGCATTGGTGTCCATGTCGGCGTCGGCGCGCAGGACGGTCGCCCAGCCCGTCCGGACGGACTCGACCACGACCTCCCGCGCCACGTCGCGCATGAGCCCGCGCAGCGACTCCCTCAGCGCGGCCTTCAACGCCTCGCGCATCAACTCCCGCATGACCGTCTCGACGGCCAGCGCCAGCGCCCGGTCGGCGACCTGCCCCGCCAGCCCGGCCGCCGTGCGAACCAGGGCGCTGCCCGCCGCGGCCTTCCAGAACCCGCTCGCGGCCCGTGCCGCCTCACCGGTTCCCAGGTCACGCGCCACGTCCAGGACGAACGAGGACGCCAGATCGGCGCTCGCCGCCGCGACCGGACTGGCCACCGCGACCCGGCGGCCCTGCTCCCGCACCCCGGACGCCAGCTCCCGCGCCGCCTGCTTGGCGGCCTCCTGCGCCACCGTCCGCACCACGTCCGCGATCACCTCGCGGCCGACGTCGAGCGCGACGTCCACGGCCACGTCGGCGACGGCGTCGATCGCCGTGTCGACCACCACGCGGGTCGCCGCCTGGACGACCGGCGCCGACACCGTCCGGCCCGCGACGTCGGCGACCGCGTCCAGGGCCGTCGCGGTCGCGGCCTTTGCGAACGGGCTGCGCGCGGCCAGCCGCCGCGCCGCCGCCGCCATCGGGTGCTGCGCGGCCTGCTCGGCCAGCGTCATCGCCGTTCCGGTGAGGGTGCCGGTGACCTCGATCGCCGTGCCCGCCAGCGGGCTGGTGCCGGCGACCGTCCGCGCGACGGACCGTGCCTCCTGGACGGCCTCCCGCACCGCCTTCTCGGCCGCCGCCGAGGCGACCTTGACCGCCGCGTCCCGGGCGGCCCGCTCCACCGCCTCCATCGCCGAGGTGCGGGCGAGCCGCTCCACGACCTGGGCGGCGGCCTGGTCGGCGGCCCGCCGGGCGATCACCCGGACCGGCTCGGCCGCCGCCGACGCGCTCCGCGCCGCCCGCTCGGCGACCGGCGCGAGCCCGCGCGAGACCTCACCGAACCCGTCCATCGCGGCCCGCGCGACCGAACTCGAGACCGGCGCGTCCGGCGAAGCCTCCGACACGGTGTCGGAGAGGGGTTCAGCCGCGGGTTTCGGGACGGCGGCGGGCGCCTGCGGGGACGCGTCGTCGCCGGTCGAGCCGCCGCTGTACGGGCCGCTCCCGGTCCGGTCGGTCATGTCCACGCCCCCAAACCCGCCCACGTCCTGCCACTCCAGACTAACGATCGTCCGGGCGAATCGTTCCCCGCGCACCCTCCGCCTCCACGCCACGACACCAGGGGACCGGCACGAGGACGGGCCCGGACGACCGCCGTCCGGGCCCGTTCCGCGCGAGGCGTGGTCAGACCTCGAGGTTCTCCTCGATGCCCCGCATGTGGTGCCGGGCCAGCGCCAGGTTCGCCCGGCCGCGGTCGAGCGCCAGGTAGAGGAACAGGCCCTTGCCCTTGCGCCCGGTCACCGGCCGGACGATGTGGTACTGGCCGCCGAGCGTGATCAGGATGTCCTCGATCTCGTCCTTCATGCCGAGCTGCTCGATGGTGCGCATCTTGGACCGCATGACCTCGGTGTTGCCCGCTGCGGCGACCTGCAGGTCCAGCGCCTTGGAGCCGCCCTGCACGCCCAGCGCCATGCCGCTGCCGTAGTCGACGACGGCGGCGCCGATCGCGCCGTCGATCGCCATCATGTCCTTCAGGGACAGGTCCATGTTCGACACGGGGTCTCCTTTCACTCGGATGTTCCTTCTCACCGCTCGTTCACGTCCCCCGCCGGTCACACCTGCTCCAGGGCGGCCCGCAGCCGCATCAGCGTCTCCAGATCGACCGGCGGCTCCTGCGGCGGCCGGACCGGACCCGCCGCGGGCCGCGTCCGCCTGCGCAGCGGCCCGCCGACGCCCACCACCGGGCGCTCGACCAGCCCCAGCGCCGTCAGCGCGCGCACCGCCTCCAGGCACACCACCACCGGACGGCCCAGCTCGGCGGCCAGCCCGGCGGGCGTGCGGCGGCCGTCCACCGCGAGGGACACCTCGGCCTGCACCGCCGTGAGCATCACCCGTTGCCGGTGGACGTGCCGCAGCGCCACCACCGGAGCGGCGTCCGCCAGCGCCAGCGGCCACCCGCCCGCGCGATCGGCCAGCCGGGCGCATTCGTGCAGCAGCACCGTCGGCGGGACGCCCTTGCAGCGCACCGTCCGCCGTCCGAGCCGTCCCGCGACGAACACCGGCTCGAACCCCGGACCGCCGCCCCGGTCGGCCGGACCGCCGTCGGGGCGTCCCGGCCAGGCGGCCGACCGGGCGGTGTCCAGCAGCAACGCCATCGCGTCGAACGTCGCCGTCAACGCGTAGACCTGCAGCGGGGACGCGTCGCCCGCCCCGCCCGCCGCGTCCTCGGGCGTCCCGCCCTGGCCGGGCCACCACGGCTGCTCCCCGACCGGCCCGTCGGGCGTCCACAGCGCGGCCAGCGGCGTGGCGCGGCGGGACTCGGCCCGGCACACCAGCCCGTCCGACAGCAGGACCCGCCCCTCCATGCCGCAGCTCACCTCGCCCGAACAGCGCTCCCGCTCCAGCCGGAGCAGCAACCGCTCCAACGTGACCGCGCCGGAAGCGGCGGAAGCAGAGACAGTGGCGGATACGGAGACGGCGGCGGCGGATTCCCCTCGCACCGGGGAACCGTCGGCGAAATCGCCCGGAGCGCCGGAGAACTCAGACGTCATCACGGCCCCCCGCGAGCAGATCGACGATTTCCCGGACCCGCAGCCGCGCCAACGCGAGATTCCCGCTGTCCCGGTCGAGAACGACGTGCAGGAAGAGCTGGGCGCCGAAGGCCCGCCCGACGCAGACCAGCAGGTGGTAGCCGAACTCGCCGGAGACGATGATCTCCTGGACGTCGTCCCCCGCCGGCGACGCGCTGAGCGCCGGGCTGGCCAGCACCACCCGGACGACGTCGGTGGTGCCCGCCGCGTCCTCGTGCCGGTCGAGCACTCCGGAGCCGCCGACCGCGGCCACCGCCAGGCCCGTGGAACAGTCGACCAGGGTCGCGCCCCGCGCCCCCGGAATCGTCATGATCTGCTCTACGCAGCCATTGATTCCCACCGCTCCCCCTCCTGCGAGTGCGTCTTCCAGGGCACTGACCGTACGCGCCCCATAAGGAACGGAAGGCGATATCCCGGAGCTAATGACAACGTTCAGGAAAGGGCGAGAATCCGCCACCGGTGGAACGCTTCAAAGAAGAGGGATACCTCTCGGTATAAACGACAGAAAGGGGCACGGGCGGGCAGCGCTCACATCAGGGAGGAAATCCGACGCGGAGAAGCGGCCGTCCGGCGACCCCCGATCGGCACGACCGGAACCGGTGGGCCTGGCGTCCCAGGAGAACTCCACCCGGATCCAGGCTGTCCGGCCACAGGCGCGTTGCTCGGCACGGTGGGCGCGCAGCCGCCGCGTCCCCTTGCCCTGAGGGGTGGACAGAAGGCACCGCAGGCGTATATTTGGGAACAAGTACTCGTCCACGAGTACTCGCGGACGAGTGGCAAGGGCCGAGCCCGAGCGGAGGTGGTTCCGGTGGCGAAGCGGCGCAGGGTCGGCAACCTGCTGGCACTGCCGGTGCTGAGCACGCTCAGCGAGCGCCCGATGTACCCCTACGAGATCGCCTCCACGATGCGGCGTCGCGGCAAGGACGCCAGCGTGAAGATCAACTGGGGGTCCTTCTACACGGTCGTCCGCAACCTGGAGAAGCACGGGCTGATCAAGGCGACCGGCACCGTCCGGCAGGGCAACCAGCCGGACCGGACGGTCTACACGATCACCCCCGAGGGCCGCGCCGAGCTCACCGACTGGCTGCGCGAGCTCGTCGAGGTCCCCGAGCGCGAGTACCCGCGCTTCGAGGCCGCGCTCGCCGACATCGCCGCCCTGGACCCGCGCGACTTCACCGTCCTGCTGCGCCGCCGCCTGGAGGCGCTGGACGCCGACCTCGCCGAGCAGGACCGGCAACTCGCCGAGGCCCGCGCCTGGCTGCCCGAACTGCTGGTCATCGAGGCCGACTACCACCGCACGCTCTGCGCCGCCGAGGCCGCCTGGGTCCGCGCGCTGCTCGCCCGGCTCGAGGACGGCACCATGCCCGGCCTCGCCGACTGGGCCCGTTTCCACGAGACCGGCGAGGTCCCCCGCGAGATCGACTGGCTCCACGAACAGGAGCAGCGGCTCGACGAGGCCGCGCCCGGCGCCGAGCAGGACGCCGAGGACGGCCCGCCAGACGAGGAGGCCGGCTGACGACCCCGACATAGAAGAACGAAAAGGCCCCGGCCGGTGCGGCAACACCGGGCCGGGGCCCCGAGACCAGAACGCCGATCCGCGGCAACGGAACCAGCGACCTGGGTGACACCACAAGGTTAGCCGGACCCCCTCCGCCGCCGGATCGTCCCACCACCGATCCCACGAAGCGGGAGCGTCCCATGACCACCGAACCGTGCGCCGTGCGCGCGCACGACCTCGGCAAGACCTACTCCGTCCGCGGCGTCAAGGGCGGCGTCCGCGCCCTGGACGGCCTGGACCTCACCGTCGGCCGCGGCCTCGTCTTCGGGCTGCTCGGCCCGAACGGCGCGGGCAAGTCCACCGCCGTCAAGGTCCTCACCACCCTCACGCGCCCCGACCGCGGCACCGCCGTGATCGAGGGCGTGGACGTCCGGCGCCGCCCCGACCACGTCCGCAGGCTCATCGGCGTCGTCGCGCAGCGCTCCGGCAGCGACCCGCGCGCCACCGCCCGCGAGAACCTGGTCCTGCAGGCCAGGATGCACGGCATGGGAGGGCGCGCCGCCCGCGCCCGCGCCGCCGAACTGCTCGGCCGGTTCGACCTCGCCGAGGTCGCCGACCGGCTCGTCAAGACGTTCTCCGGCGGCACCCAGCGCCGCCTGGACGTCGCGCTCGGCCTGGTCCACCGGCCCGCCGTGCTGTTCCTGGACGAACCCACCACCGGCCTGGACCCCGAGGCCCGCGCCGCGATGTGGTCCGAGATCCGCCGCCTCGCCGGAGACGACGGGCTCACCGTCGTCCTCACCACCCACTACCTGGAGGAGGCCGACCGGCTCGCGCAGCGCCTGGCCATCGTCGACCGCGGACGCGTCGTCGCGGACGGCACCCCCGACGAGCTGAAGGGCGAGCTGCGCGGCGACGCCGTCCACCTCGAACTGCCGTCCGGGACCGTCCCCGGCGAGGTCCGCGCCGTGCTGGAGGCGCTGCCGTCGGTCCGGGAGGTCCGCGTCGCCGGACGCGGCGTCAGCACCCGCAGCGACAACGGCGCCGCGGCCGTCCCCGCCGTCCTGGCAGCGCTCGAACGCGCCGGGACGCCCGCCGCGTCCGTGACCGTCGCCCGCCCGTCCCTGGACGACGTGTTCCTGCGGTACACCGGCCGCCGCTACGCGCCCGACACCGACCAGGACGACAGCACCTCATCCCCACCCGGACCCGAGACCCGTCCCTCCGCCCGGCAGGAGGCCGCGCGATGACCGCCGCACCCCTCACCGCACCAGCGTCCCGCGCCGTCACCGTGCCGCGCCTGGCCGCCCACACCTGGTTCCTCACCGGACGCCGCCTGCACGCGCTCGCGCGGCAGCCCGCCGTCGTCGTCGGGAACCTCGTCCAGCCAGCGATCTGGCTGTTCCTGTTCGGCTCGCTGTTCCGCCGCGTCGTGGACATCCCCGGCTTCGGTCACGGCTCCTACCTGGGCTACCTGGTGCCGGGCGTGATCGCCATGAACGCGATGAACGCCAGCATGTGGGCCGGGGTCGCGATGATCGAGGAGATCGACCGGGGCACCCTGAACCGGTTCCTGACCTCCCCGGTCAGCCGGCTCGCGCTGATGACCTCCGGCGTCGCCGACCAGGCCGTCACGACCGGGCTCCAGTCCGTCGCCATCCTGCTGCTCGGGCTCCTCGGCGGCGCGCACTACCCGGGCGGCGTCGCCGGATGCGCCGTGGTCGTCGCGGCGGGCGTCCTGCTCGGCACGGTGTTCGGCGGGCTGTCCAACGCGATGGGCATGATGCTGAGGCAGCGCGAGGCGATCATCGGGTTCAACGTGCTGTTCATGCTGCCCCTGACGTTCCTGTCCTCCGCGTTCATGCCGACCGCGCTGATGCCCCACTGGATGCGGGTCGTCACCGCGTGCAACCCGCTCGACTGGGCCGTCCGCGCGGGCCGCTCGGCCCTCACCGCCGACCCCGACTGGAGCGCGATCGCCGCGCGCGGCGGCGGCCTGCTCGCCCTGGCGGTCGTGTGCGTCGCGGTCTCCGTCGCGACCTTCCGCTACTACCAGAAGTCCGTCTGACCCGGTGGGCCCAGCGGGCCCCGACCCACGGCGGCCCGGACGATCCGTCCGGGCCGCCGCCCGGGTGTGGCGGTCGCCTAACCTGGCACGGACGGAAGGGGCCCGATCGATGAGCGAACTGCTGCGCGCCGGGCGTGCCATGGCGGTCGCGACCGCCGTGTCGCGGATCACCGGGTTCGTCCGCACCCTGGTGCTGGTCGCCGCGCTCGGCCTCGGAACCCGGCTGCTGGACGCCTACACCGCCGCGAACGTCACCCCGAACACGATCTACGAGCTGGTGATGGGCGGCGCGGTCGCCAGCGTCGTCGTCCCGCTGCTGGTCCGGCAGGCGTCCCGGCCGGACGCCGACCTGTTCGCCCAGCGGCTGCTGTCGCTGGTGGTGTACGGGCTGGGCGCGGTCGTGATCGTGACCGTGGTCGCCGCGCCCCTGATCGTGGACGCGACCGTGTCGAGTTTCCCGCCGCCCGAACGGCACCTGGCGGTGCTGTTCACCCGGTTCTTCATGCCCCAGATCCTCTTCTACGGCGTCAGCGCGACGCTCGCGGCCGTGCTGACCGCGCGCGGGCGGCTCACCGCGCCGATGTGGGCGCCGGTCGCCAACAACCTCGTCGTGATCGCGACCGGGCTGGCGTTCGTCCTGGTCGGCGGCACCGGGCGCGTCGAGACGCTCAGCACCGCGCAGACGCTGCTGCTGTCGATCGGCACCAGCGCCGGGGTGGCCGCGCAGATGACCGTCCTGGCGTTCGCCGGGCGCAGGGCCGGATTCCGGCTGCGGCTGCACGCCGACCCACGCGGCATCGGCGTCCGGCGCATCGCGGCCATGGCGGGCTGGACGATCGCGTCCGTCGCCGCCGCGCAGGCCGTGTTCGTGGTGTCCTCGCGGCTCGCCACGCACGCCGGGACGGGCATGCTCGCCGTCTACAGCAACGCCTCCGCCATGTTCCAGCTCCCCTACGGGGTCGTCGCCGTCACCGTGATCACCGGCGTGCTGCCGCGGATGAGCCGCGCCGCCGGACGCCGCGACCTCGAGGGCGTCACCGCCGACCTGTCCCACGGCCTGCGGATCACCGGCGTCGCCCTCGCCCCGGTCGCGGCGGCGCTGATCGTGCTCGGCCCGGCGCTGACGACCCTGGTGTTCGCGCACGGCCACACCTCGCCGGACGCGGCCCGGCTGACCGGGCAGACCCTCGCCGCCTACGGGTTTGCGCTCGTCCCGTTCGCCGGGTACCAGATCATGCTGCGCGCGTTCTACGCCCTCGGCGACACCCGCACGCCCGCGCTGATCAGCGTCGGCGTCTCGGCCGTCACGGTCACCGCCGTTCTGGTGGTGTCCCGGTTCACCGGCGGCGCGCGACTGGTGGTCGCGCTGGCGGCCTGCGCCGTCGTCGCCTACACGGTCGGCATGCTGGTCACGGCGCTGATGCTGCGGCACCGGCTGGGCCGGGTGGACGGCCGCCGCCTGCTCGACACCCACCTGCGCACCCTGGCCGCCGCGACCGTCGCCGGACTGGCCGCCGCCGGCGTCGCCCACACCGTGGACGGGTCGTTCGGCGCCGGGACGGGCAACGCCGCCGCGGTCGTCCTCGCCGCGTCCGCCGCCGGAGGCGTGCTGTACGCGCTGGTCGCGCGGATCCTCGGCGTGGCGGAACTGCGCGTTCTGACCTCGGCGCTACGGCCCGCCTGACCGGTACGGGTGCGTTTTGTCCGGCCGGGGCTGCACAATGGCCGGGTGGACGAGCTGGTGGAGTTCCTGCGGGCCCGGATCGCCAAGGACGAGCAGATCGCGCGCGCCGGGTCGGGCGCGGCGTGGCGGCCGTCCCCGCCGGGCTCGGTCAGCATCAACGCCCCCGCCGAAAAGCGTGGCGCCGACGACCGTCCGGCGGACGGCCGTGCGGCGGACGGCGCGGGATCGAGCGGCCCGGGACGGCCGGGCTTCGTCGCGCAGGCCGAGAACGAGGGTTACGCCGAGCACATCGCCCGCCACCACCCCGCCCGCGCGCTGCGCGACGCGGCCGCCAAGCGCCTGATCCTCGACGAGTACGTGAAGGCCGAGTGGCTGCTGTCCAGCGGGCATCGCGGCGAGGCCGCGGAGGCCGCCCAGGCCGTCCGGCTCACCACGCTGCGCGCCCTCGCGTCCGCGTACGCCGACCACCCCGCCTACCGGCAGGAATGGCGCGCCTGAGCCCTCACAACCGGTCGACCACGCGCACCCTCGGTGGGAGCAGGCGGCGCGGCTCGGTGGGGAGGGTGTCGCGGGCGCGGTTCCTGATGGTGATCAGCTCCTCGTCCCAGCGGGCCTCCCGCAGTTCCGCGTCCGTCATGCTCAGGCCGTCGGGCTGCTGTCCGATGGCGGCGAGGTGTCCGAGGTGGCCCCAGGCGAGCCGTTCGACCTTCCAGGCCGGCCAGGCCGCCTCCACCCGCGCGGCGAGCCCCGGTGAGACGGTGTCGGCGGTCCAGTAGCGCAGGCGACGGGTGGGCAGATCGATGACCGCGCCGTCGGTCACGGCGTCCTCGGCGGCCAGGGGAAAGGGCGCGCCGGCGGCCAGGGTCCCGGGCAGCGATTCCCCCTGGTGCGCCAGCAACGGGACGATCGTGTCGGACAGTTGCCAGTGCGTGAGAGTCGCGTCGGCGCCGATGACGCTGACGAGGCAGGTCGCGTGGGCGAGGGCGTCGGCGATCAGCTCGTCGTGGCGGACCGTGATCTGGCGGGCGTCCGCGTCCCACCCGACGAACCAGTGGTCGCGCGAGGCCAGGTCCAAGGCGATGCCGTGGCAGGCCCGTGCCGTGTTCGGGGCTCCATCGATGGGTCTGCCGTCGGCCAGGACCCTCTCCACGAGGTCGGCGCGGTCGTCGGCGTCCGCGAGGTGCCACCGGCCGTACTTCTCGTACGACTCCCAGTGGGAGCCGTCGTCCAAACGGACGAGATAGGCGGTCCAACATCCCATCCGCGAACAGTACTCATCGGGTCCACCAAGTGATCGAGTACATGTACTCGGTTCAGGCTCCGATCAGGTCGTGCCGCCGGGACGGCGTGATCTCGGGGCGGCGCGCAGGTGGACGCGTTCGCCCTGGCGGCCGAACAAGCTGAGCAGTTCGACCGGCTCACCGTTCACCGGGCCGAACCAGTGCGGCAGCCGGGTGTCGAACTCGGCGGCCTCGCCCGGCGACAGTTCCAGGTCGTGGTCGCCGACGATCAGCCGGAGCCGCCCGGACAGCACGTACAGCCACTCGTAGCCCTCGTGCGTCACCGGGTTCGGCTCGCTGCGCGCGTCCCCCGGCAGGATCGTCTTCCACGCCTGCAGCGGCCCGGGATGCCGGGTCAGGGGGATCACCGTCCGGTCGCCGCCGTCGCGCGGTGTCAGCCGGACGCGCGGGTCGCCGACCTCGGGCGCGCCGACCATCTCGTCCAGCGGTACCTGGTAGACCTGCGCGAGCGGCAGCAGCAGCTCCAGGCTGGGCCTGCGCTGGCCCGACTCCAGCCGGGACAGGGTGCTCTTGGAGATCCCGGTCGCCTCGGCGAGCGCGCCGAGCGTGATGCCGTGTTCGGCGCGCAGCTTCCGCAGTCGCGGCCCGACCTCGGTCAGGGCCCGGTCGATCGCGGACGACGGATCGTCCGGGACGGTCTCGTGGTGGTGCTCCATGCCCCCATTCCACCCGACGCGTCCCGGAAACAGCAACAGCGGTTGCCGGTCTCATCTCGCCGGACGCACCCTGGCGGCGGAGGTGACCCATGAACGAGAACACCCACGACGTGGTGATCGTCGGCGGCGGCGCGGCAGGGCTGAGCGCCGGGCTGGTGCTGGCGCGCGCCCGCCGCCGCATCGCGATCCTGGACGGCGGAGCCCCGCGCAACGCGCCCGCCGCCCACATGCACGGCTTCCTGTCCCGGGACGGCATGCCCCCGGCGGCCCTGCTCGAGGCGGGCCGCGCCGAACTCGCCCGATACGGCGTCGAGCCGATCGCCGCCCGCGTGGACGACATCACCCGCGAGGACGGACCCGACCTCGCCTTCACCGTCCGCTTGACCGGCGGCGCGACCCTGCGCACCCGCCGCGTCCTGGTGGCGACCGGCCTGCGCGACGACCTGCCCGAGCTGCCCGGCCTGCGCGAACGATGGGGCAAGGACGTCCTGCACTGCCCCTACTGCCACGGCTACGAGGTCCGCGACCGGCCGATCGGCGTGCTGGCCACCGGCCCGATGGCCGTCCACCAGACGCTGCTCATCCGGCAGTGGTCCCCGGACGTCACCTTGTTCAGCCACGATCAGGAGATCTCCCCGGACGACCGCGAGCGCCTCGCCGCGCACGGCATCACCCTCGCGGAAGGCCAGGTCAAGCGGATCGTCGCCGACGAGGACGGCCTCCAGGGCGTCGAGATGGCCGACGGATCCGTCGTGGAGCGCGGCGCCCTGCTCGTCCAGAGCACCATGATCCCCAACGACGCGCTGCTCACCGGCCTCGGCTGCGCCCGCGAGGACGGCCTGGTGCCGACCGACGGCATGGGCCGCACCGCCGTCCCCGGCGTGTCCGCGGCGGGCAACGTGGTGAACGCCCACGCGCAGGTGATCATGGCCGCGGCGGAGGGCTCGGCGGCGGCCATGGCGCTGAACGCCGACCTGGTCGAGGAGGACGTCCAGCGGGCCGTCGACCGCGACCGCGTCACCGCGCGGCGCGCGGCCGGGTTCGACGCGGCCGTCGAGGCGCTGATCACCGAGACGGTCCTGGGCGACCGCAGGCACGGCCTGTGACGGCTCAGGTGTAGTAGCCGTCGACCGCGGCGCGGGCCTCCTCGTGAAGGGCCGGACCGTCCTGCCGGACGCGGGGCCACCCGCCGTTCGGGGGGAG
The DNA here is from genome assembly GCF_000518265.1 of Actinomadura oligospora ATCC 43269. GTDB lineage: Bacteria > Actinomycetota > Actinomycetes > Streptosporangiales > Streptosporangiaceae > Spirillospora > Spirillospora oligospora. The sequence continues at coordinate 881,669 of NZ_JADG01000003.1, forward strand.
CTCGTCGTGCTGCTCGCTGGACAGCGCGTACACGACGCGTCCCAGGCCCGAACGGTCGATCGCGCCGGTGCACATGGCGCACGGCTGGCAGCTGGTGAACATCGTCGTCGCGGCGGCGGTCGCCGAGTCCAGTTCGCGGGCCGCCCACCGGGCCAGCTTCAGTTCGGGATGGGCGCTGATGTCCCGGTCGGCGCGCACGGTGTTGTGCGCCTCGATGAGGATGACGCCGTCCCGGTCCGCGAGCAGCGAGCCGTAGGGCGCGTGCCCGTCCGCGCGGGACCGGACGGCGATCTCGACGGCCCGCCGCAGCAGGCGTTCGTCGTCGGGGGTCACGTGAGCTCCTCTCGAAGGGCGGCCACGGTGGCCAGGTCCCGCCAGGCGTTCTCGGGGCGCAGGGTCTCGTCCGGGTGGGCGAGGAACGGGTCGAGCAGGACGCTTTCGGCGCCCATCCGGCGCAGCCGCTCCAGGTCGGCGAGCACCTGCTCGATCGTCCCCTCGCCCGCGCGGCGCTCGCCGGTGAGCGGCTCGTCGGTGAGGCGCAGCAGCATGCGGGGCGCGAGGGACGGGACGGGGCGGCCCTCGCGTTCGGCGATCCGGCCGAGCCGTCCGACCGCCTCGTCCAGCCAGGGCAGGGTGAACCGCAGCGGGTGCCAGGCGTCGCCGTACAGGACGGCGCGGCGCATCGCGGCGTCGCTGTGCCCGCCCACCCAGACCGGGATCGGCCCGCCCTGGTAGTCGTCGGGATGTTCCTGCCAGGCGGCGCGGACCTCCCGGAGCAGGTCGCCGGTGAGCTCGCCGCGCCGCTCGAACGGGACGCCGAGCGCCTCGAACTCCTCCCGGGCCCAGCCCGCGCCCACGCCGAGGACGAGCCGTCCGCCGCTGAGCCGGTTCAGGTTGGCGGCCATGCGGGCGACCAGCAGCGGATGCCGGTACGGCGCGACGAGCACGGTCGTGCCCAGCCGGATCCGGCGGGTGACGCCCGCGAGCCACGACAGCGTGGTGAACGGCTCGTAGAACGGCGCTGGATACTGCCGGGCCACGTCCGGCGTGATCACGACGTGGTCGGAGACCATCAGCAGGTCGTAGCCGAGGCCCTCGACGGTCTGCGCCCACGCGGCCAGCCTGTCCGGGTCCGTGCCGGGTCCGAAGTTCGGAACGTTGACTCCCAAAATCACGGGGGCAACGCTATCCAGCCGATCCGGCCCCGCTGAAGGGACTCCTCCCGGCATCAGGAGGTGTCAGCCGTGGAATCGACGGTACTTTGGCGCGGTGACCGAGAATCTCGACGCGACCGACCGGGCGATCCTCGCCGAGCTGCAGCGGGACGGCCGCATGCCGCTCACCGAACTGGGACGGCGGGTCAGCCTCAGCGCGTCCGCCACCACCGAACGGGTCCGGCGGCTGGAGGAGACCGGCGTGATCACCGGCTACCACGCCCGCGTCGACCTGGCCAAGGCGGGCCTGCCGGTCCTCGCCGTCGTCCGGCTGAAGTACCCCGGCAACCGGCACGGCCCGCTGCACGACCTCCTCCGTGAGCGCGGGGAGATCCTGGAGTGCCTGCGCACCACCGGCGAGGACTGCTACGTCCTGAAGATCGCCGCGACCTCCATGGGGCACCTGGAGCGGGTCATGGACGAGCTTCTCGAACTCGGCTCGACCACCACCAACCTCGTCTACAGCGAGCCCCTCTCCTATCGCGGCCTGCCTCCGGGCGCGGTCGGCGACACGGCGGCGGCCGAATCCGTCGGTGGCGCCCGGTAGCGTGTGCGGCCCCACCCGCACCCGACGGAGAGACGATGAGCAAGGGCACAGAACCGGACGTCCAGCAGACCATGCCTCACGCGGCCGACGGCCACGCGCTGATCCGCGTGGTCGGAGCCCGCGAGAACAACCTCAAGGACGTCACCGTCGAGCTGCCCAAGCGGCGGCTCACGGTGTTCACCGGCGTGTCCGGCTCGGGCAAGAGCTCCCTGGTGTTCAGCACGATCGCGGCCGAGTCGCAGCGCCTGATCAACGAGACCTACAGCGCGTTCGTGCAGGGCTTCATGCCGTCGCTGGCCCGGCCCGAGGTGGACGTCCTGGAGGGCCTCACCACCGCGATCATCGTCGACCAGCAGCGGATGGGCGCCGACCCGCGCTCCACCGTCGGCACGGCCACCGACGCCAACGCGATGCTGCGCATCCTGTTCAGCCGTCTCGGGACGCCGCACATCGGCTCGCCGCAGGCGTTCTCCTTCAACGTCCCCTCGATCAGCGGCGCGGGCGCGGTCACCGTCGAGCGGGGCGACAAGCCGGTGAAGGAGAAGCGCAGCTTCAGCGTCACCGGCGGCATGTGCCCGCGCTGCGAGGGCCGCGGCTCGGTCTCCGACCTCGACCTCACGCAGCTGTTCGACGACTCCAGGTCGCTGTCCGAGGGCGCGATGACGATCCCCGGGTACAAGGCGGGCGGCTGGAACCACCGGCTGTACGCCTCGTCCGGATTCTTCGACCCGGACAAGCCGATCCGGACGTTCACGAAGGCCGAGCTCGACGACTTCCTGTACCGCGAGCCGACGCGGATGAAGATCGAGGGCATCAACATGACCTACGAGGGTCTGGTGCCGCGCATCCAGAAGTCGATGCTCGCCAAGGACAAGGAGGGCATGCAGCCCCACATCCGCGAGTTCGTGGACCGGGCCGTCACCTTCACCGCCTGCCCCGACTGCGGCGGCACCCGCCTGGCCGCGCCCGCCCGCTCGTCCAAGATCGCCGGGATCAGCATCGCCGACGCCTGCGCGATGCAGATCAGCGACCTGGCCGCGTGGGTCCGCGCCCTGGACGAGCCGTCGGTCGGGCCCCTGCTCGGCTCGCTCCAGCAGACCCTCGACTCGTTCGTGGAGATCGGCCTCGGCTACCTGTCGCTCGACCGGCCCGCGGGCACCCTGTCGGGCGGCGAGGCGCAGCGCGTCAAGATGATCCGCCACCTCGGGTCCTCGCTCACCGACGTCACCTACGTCTTCGACGAGCCGACCGTCGGCCTGCACCCGCACGACATCCGCCGCATGAACGACCTGCTCCTGCGCCTGCGCGACAAGGGCAACACCGTCCTGGTCGTCGAGCACAAGCCCGAGACCATCGAGATCGCCGACCACGTCGTCGACCTCGGCCCCGGCGCGGGCACCGGCGGCGGCACCGTCTGCTTCGAGGGCACCGTCGCGGGCCTGCGCGCCAGCGGCACCGTCACCGGACGCCACCTGGACGACCGCGCCGTCCTCAAGGACACCGTGCGCGAGCCGACCGGAGCGCTGGAGATCCGCGGCGCGAACGCCCACAACCTCCAGGACGTCGACGTCGACGTCCCGCTCGGCGTGCTGACCGTCATCACCGGCGTCGCGGGCTCCGGCAAGAGCTCGCTGGTGCACGGGTCGATCCCGGCCGACGCGGGCGTGGTGTCGGTCGACCAGACCGCGATCCGCGGCTCGCGGCGCTCCAACCCGGCCACCTACACCGGCCTGCTCGAGCCGATCCGCAAGGCGTTCGCCAAGGCCAACGGCGTCAAGCCCGCCCTGTTCTCGGCGAACTCCGAAGGCGCCTGCCCCACCTGCAACGGCGCGGGCGTCATCTACACCGACCTGGCGATGATGGCGGGCGTCGCGACCGTCTGCGAGGAGTGCGACGGCAAGCGGTTCCAGGCGTCGGTCCTGGAGTACCGCCTCGGCGGACGCGACATCAGCGAGGTCCTGGCGATGCCCGTGACCGAGGCCGAGGAGTTCTTCGGCTCCGGCGACGCCCGCATCCCCGCCGCGCACGCGATCCTCCAGCGGCTCGTCGACGTCGGCCTCGGCTACCTCACCATCGGCCAGCCGCTCACCACGCTGTCCGGCGGCGAGCGGCAGCGGCTGAAGCTCGCCACCCACATGGCCGACAAGGGCGGCGTCTACGTCCTGGACGAGCCGACCACCGGCCTGCACCTCGCCGACGTCGAACAACTGCTCGGCCTGCTCGACCGGCTCGTCGACTCCGGCAAGTCGGTCATCGTCATCGAGCACCACCAGGCCGTCATGGCGCACGCCGACTGGATCATCGACCTCGGCCCCGGTGCCGGGCACGACGGTGGCCGCGTCGTCTTCGAGGGCACCCCCGCCGACCTGGTCGCCGCCCGCTCCACCCTCACCGCCCAACACCTCGCCGACTACATCGGCGCCTGACCACGGGAAGGGGCGGGCGCCGAAGCCGGACGACCGCCGGGCGGCGGGTGCCGCGCCGCGCGGGTCCTCCCGCGGTCAGGCTGATGACCTGCCGGTCGCGGGACGGAGCCGGTGGGAGACGAGCATTCCGCCGACGGCGAGCAGGCCGGTCAGGACGAACACGCTCAGCAGAGCGGCTCGCAGGGAGGTGCCGTGGTTCTCGCTGAGCGCGACGGCCCCGCCGCCGAGTCCGGCGATCACGGCGGTGGCGAAGGTCTGGGCGAGCTGGAGAGCGCCGCTCGCCTCACCTTGCCGTTCGGTCGGGGCCTGCCCCAGGGTCTCGGTGGTGGACGCGTTGAAGGCGATGCCCATCCCCAGTCCCCCGACGGCCCACCCGATCACGGCGGTCCACGACGGCAGCGCGGTGGACAGTGTCGTGAGCGCGGTCAGCACGACTCCCGCGAGGAGCACGGCGAAGCCGCCGACGGTGGCGGCGACGCGCCCGGCGCCGCCGGCGTCGCGCCTGGCCTGGAGGGCGGACCCGGCGACCCAGGTGATCGCCCCGGCCGACAGGCCGAGCCCCGCCGTGGTGGCGCCCATTCCGCGCAGGTCCTGGAGCCCGAGCGGAAGGAACGCCTCGGTGCCGAAGTAGGTCCCGCACAGCAGGGCGCGGATGGTGACACCGGCCCCGACGCCCGGCCGGGCGTTGAGCGTGCCCTCCGGCGTCACCCAACGCAGCGCGGGCACCATGACGGCGACGCCGGCGATGGCCAGGACGAGCAGGACGGCGGCGTTTCTCAGCAGCAGGGCCTGGAGAAGGAGGCCGGTCCCGGCGGTGAGCAGAACGGAACCGCTCAGGGGGCGCTTCCACCACGGAAGGGCGGTGACGGGGATGTCCGTGCCGTTCGGACGGCGCAGCGCGCGCAGCGCGGGCAGCGTGAGCGCCGCCGCGACAACGATGATCGGCAGGATGACCAGGAACACCGACCGCCACGTGGTGTGGTCGGCCAGGGTGCCGGTGATGGCCGGGCCGACGAGCGAGGGAACCGTCCACGCCGACGACAGCAGGGCGTACATCCGGGCCCGCAGGTGTTCGGGATAGGCCAGGCCGATCACGGTGTAGGCCGTGGCCATCACGGCGCCCACCCCCAACCCCTGGCAGAAACGGCCGACCAGGAAGAGCGCCCAGGTGGGAGCGGCGGCTGCCATCACGCAGCCGACGGCCAGGACCAGCGTCCCCCAGGCCATCGGGCGCCACGGGCCGCGACGGTCGGCGACCCGCCCCGCGAGCACGGTGCCGATGATGTTGGCCAGCATCAGCGCGGACAGTCCCCAGCCGTAGGCGCCGAGGCCGTCGAGGTCGTCGGCGATACCGGGCAGCACGGTCGCCACCCCCAGTGACTCGAAGGCGACGACGCCGACCGACAGCAGGACGCCGAGGGTGAGCGCGCGATAGGCGCCACCGAAGACGCCGTCGCCGGTGTGGGCCTCCGCCGCCGGGGCGGAGGGGGGCCGTTCAGGGGCATGGTCGGCGGTGTCGTCCACGGGTTCGCCGTAGCTGCGGGCCATGTCGGACTCCATTACGTTTCGTTCCGGATCGGAATGTAATACATATAATCCGATCATGGCCCAGACGACAAGGGGAGCCTCGACCGGCGGCGCCGGGAGACCCCGTGACCCACGCATCGACGACGCGGTCCTCCGGGCGGTCATCGAGATCCTCAACGAGGTCGGCTACGGCGGCCTCACGATGGAGGGGGCCGCCGCCCGCGCCGGAACCAGCAAGCCCGCCATCCGCCGCCGCTGGCGCTCACGCCAGCACCTCGTGGTGGGAGCGCTGGCCGCCACGATCGGCACCGCGCCGACGCCGGACACCGGCTGCACCCACTGCGACCTCGTCGCCGGCATCAGCACCCTCAGCGACGCCTTCGCCACCACCGTCGGCCGCAGGGCGCTGCCGGCGCTCGTCGCCGACCTCGCCGACGATCCCGAGCTGGAGAGGGAGTTCCTGGACGCCTTCTTCAACCCCCGCCGGGCGACCACCGCCGAGGCGCTACGCCGCGGCATCGACCGCGGCGACATCCGGCCCGACGCCGACATCGACCTCCTGCTGGACATGCTCGCCTCGACCACCTACTACCGCGTGCTCTTCGGACACCTGCCCATCACGCCCGACCTCGCCGAGTCCGTCATCTCGGTGATCATGGCCGGTGTCGCCACCGACCACTGGCGGAGCACCCACGCGGCGGAGTAGGCGGCTGCCGCGCGGACGGTTCAGGGGCGGGCGACGATGAGCGCGATGCTGTTCGCGGTGCTGGCGGTCGCCGCGCAGCTGGACCGTGTCGGCCCGGATGGGATCATCACGCGGCAGAACTGTGATGGGTCACTCCGGCGAGGGCAGACAAGCTGCTCATCAAGCCAGCAGGTGGGCCAGGGGCAGGGGGAAGATCTGGCCGGGCATTAGCGCTTAGCGCCGATCCGCAGGTCGACAGGGTTTTTTCTCGGTCAGGCTGATCGGGCGGATGGGACGTTCTGGCCTGGCAGGAGGTGACCCAGGAGCGGTCCGGATGGCGGCGCGGCTGACTCCGTGGGCGCGTGCCCATGCTGCGATCGAGGCTCCTTGTTCGATCGCGGCACGGGCACCCAGCGCGTAACTCGTGCTCGAAGGGATTCGGGGCGCAGCGGCCCCATGATGCGTCCGGCTCGCGGGCCGGCCGCTGGTCAGATCGTCAGGCCACCGGAGACACGTAGGTTCTGGCCCGTGACCCATTGTGCGTCGGGCCCGGCCAGGAACGCGACGACGTTGGCGATGTCCTCCGGACGTCCCAGCCGCTGCAGTGGCGTCAGGGACACGGTGTGCTTGATGGCCTGCTCCAGATGCTCCCCGGCCGCGGCGCGCATCATGTCCGTCTCGGTGGCACCAGGGGTCACGCTGTTGACGGTGATGCCCCTGGGACCGAACTCGTGGGCGGCGACGGCGGTGATCGACTCCAGCGCCGCCTTGCTGGCGAAGTACAGGGCCAGACCCGGCACCGCGCCGGACGAGGAGATGTTGATGATCCGTCCCCCCTCGCCGAGCCTTTCGGCGGCGGCCTGGACGACGAAGAACGGCCCCTTGGTGTTGACGGCCATCACCTCGTCGAAGTCGCTCTCGGTGGCGTCGCAGATGTTCCCCATCGGATTGATCGCAGCGTTGTTGACCACCACGTCCAAACCGGCGAGGTTCCGGTCGACCTCACCGAACAGGTGCTTCAGGTCTTCCAGGCGTCCCTGATCCGCCCGGACGGCGATCGCCCGGCCGCCGAAGGCCGCCACCTCGGCCACCACGTCCTCCGCCGCCGCCTGGTCGCGAACGAAGCTGAAGACCACCGCCGCGCCCTCACGGGCCAGCCTCACCACGATCGCGCGCCCGATCCCCCGCGACCCGCCGGTCACCAGTGCCGACTTGTTCTCCAACGTCCCCACGCCAACTCCTTACCATCGGCGACTCCCCTGATCGGAGCGCCTCACAGCAGGAGGTCGTAGCAACAAGCCCGGTCTTGACATCCGCACCGAAAAGGATCGAGAAAGTGGAGGCGCCCCGGCCTCCAAGTCGGAGGCCGGGGCCAGGGCGCCCCTCAGGTGGTTGGTCCAGCCGCAGGTCACGCTGGCCCTGAGGGGCTGATGGTGAGTCGCAGGCGGTGGAGCGGACGGTCCAGGAGACGTCGCCCTCGATGTGTCGCCTCCGTCGGCGCTGGCGCCGCCGATGGTGACGCTGAAGGCGCGGTGGGCGTACACGGGGTCCGGGCCTTCAGGTGCCGGTCGGGCGCGTGGAGGGGGCGACGAGGGCGGCGAGGTGGTAGGCCGGGGAGCGGTCCAGGGCGTCGCGGTCGCGGTCGTAGCGGCGGGTCGTGCGCGGGTCGGCGTGTCCGGCGAAGTCCTGGACGACGTGCAGCGGACGGCCCTCGCCGAGAGCGATCGTGATCGCCGAGTGGCGGAAGGAGTGCGGGCTGATGACGAAGTCGACGCCGCACTCCCCCGCGATCCGGTTGACCAGCTTCCACACGTAGGACTGGACGAGCGTCCGGCCCGTCCGGCTGACGAAGAGGGGGCCGGAGCCGGGACGGCCGCGTTCGGCGAGGTAGCGGTCGAGCGCGGCGACGGCGGGCGGCGGCAGCGCGAACCGCTTGCTCTGGCCGCCCTTGACCACCACGTCCAGGACGCGGTGGCCGCTGTCCTCGCTCAGGTCCTCGATCCGCGCGGAGAGCAGCGAGCCGATGCGTCCGGCGGTGGCGAACATCAGCCAGAGCAGGGCGTAGGTCCGGGCCGACTCGTGTTCGGCGGCGTGGGCGAGGACGTCGGTGACCTGCTGTTTGGACAGGCCGCGCGTCCGTGAGTGGCGGGTGTCCATGCGGGGACGTTCCGCGCCCTCGAACGGGTTGGCCGCCACGCACCCCTCGCGGACCAGGTACCGGTACCACGACGACACGGCCGCCACCCGCCGGTTCACGGTGGCGCGGGCGAGGCCGGACGCGACCAGGTCGGCGACGTACAGGTCGGCGTCCATGGGCGCGGGCGCCTGGGCGGCTTCGGCGGCGCGGGCGGTGCACCACCACACCCACCAGCCGACGTCCCGCAGGTAGGCGGCCTGGGTGTGCGCGGACGAGCGTCGTCCGGACACCAGCCACACGCCCGTGGCGCGCAGCGCCGACTCGTCCATTCCGGCGGCGCGCATCAGGCTGGCCAGTTCCCCGGCCGCGCGCGCGGGCGGGGTGCCGCGCAGCGCGCGTTCGGGGGCCCGTGGGACGTCCAGAGCCGTCCCGCGCTCGGCAGCAAGTCCCGTTCCGGTGTTGGTATCGAGGTCAGCCCGCGTCTCCGCCACGGCCGAAGCTTAGAACCTTCCGGGCGGATCAGTCGTTCAGGTAGGCGTCGAGTGCGGCGGCGCCCGTCAGCATCGCGCGTCCGCGCGCCGTCAGCCGTGCGTGCCATTCACGCATGGTCGGCTGGAGCGCCTCGGGGCCTCCCGCCGTCCGCATCTGCTCCAGGACCTGCGCGATCTGGTCGAGTCCGTGCCCGCCACGCCGCAGCTGGTGGGCCATCAGCACGTCGCGGACGTCGGCGGAACCGTAGACGCGGTAGCCGGTCTTGGGATCCCGGTCCGGGACGACCAGCCCCGCCTGTTCCCACTTGCGCAGCGTCGCCGGACGGATGCCGAGCCTGCGCGCCAGCGGCCCGATGAACGTCCCGCCCCGCGCGGGTTCCTCGGCGTCCGGCAGCGTGAGGTCGTGCAGGGCCCGTTCGACGGCCTCCAGCGTGCGGCGGTCGCCCGCCAGCTCGGCGTGGCTCTCGTCGATCAGCCGGAGCGCCGCCTCGACCGCGCCGTCGTTCACCGCCCGCATGATCGCGGTCGCCGTCGCGTGGCCGTGCGCGGGGACGAGCGCCAGGAACGCCCGCAGCGCCGCCGCGTGCCGCGGTGCATAGACGCGGTAGCCGCTCGGCGAGCGCTCGGCGGGCGGCAGGACGCCCGCCTCCTCGTAGTTGCGCACCGCCTGCGTGGACAGGCCGTGCTCCCGAGCCAGGTCGACAGGACGCAACCCCATTTGAGACTTCACCCTCTGAACGAGCGACTGGAAGCACCAAAGTTTACATCGAAGGTTCAACGATACAGTTGAAGGTATGACGGCATCGATCCGGGACGCCGCGCGTCCCTTCACCGGAGAGTCCCTCGCCTCGCTCCTGCCCGCGACCATCCGCGTGCTCGGCCTCGGCGAGCCCACGCACGGCGCCGAGGCGTTCCTGGACCTGCGCAACGAGTTCTTCCGTCACCTCGTCGAGCAGGAGGGCTACCGCTCGATCACGATCGAGAGCGACGGCGTCGCGGCCCTGATCGCCGACGCCTATGTCGCGGGCGGCCTCGGCACGCTGGACGAGGCGGTGGAGCGCGGCTTCAGCCACGACTTCGGCGCCTTCGCGGGAAACCGCGAACTGCTGCGCTGGATGCGCGCTTACAACGAGGAACGTCCGCCGGACGAGCGGGTGCGCTTCTACGGCCTGGAGGCTCCGCTCGAGACGGCCTTCGCCGCCAGCCCGCGCGGGGCGCTGACCGAGCTGCACGACTACCTCGCCGCCCACCTCGGTGTGCCGCTGACCCGCGCCTCCCTGGACGGCCTGCTCGGCGCGGACGACCCCTGGACGAACCCCGCCGTGATGATGGATCCCACGCAGTCCATCGGCCGGACGCCCGAGGCCCGCGAACTGCGGCTGGTCGCCGACGACCTGCGCACGCTGCTCGCCATGAACGCCCCGGGCCTGATCACCGCCACGTCCCACGACGACTGGTGGCGCGCCGACCTGCACGGACGCGCCGCGACCGGTCTGCTGCGCTACCACGCGGCCATGGCCGACACCACGCCCGCGCGCGTCAGCACGCTCCTGGCCGTGCGCGACGCGATCATGGCCGAGAACCTCGACGCGATCGTCCGCCGCGAGGAGCGGCGCGGTCGCACCCTCATGTTCGCCCACAACTCACACCTGCAGCGCGACCGCAGCCGCATGGGCTGGGGCGACCAGACGGTCGAGTGGTGGAGCGCCGGGGCCCTCGCCGGTGCCCACCTCGGCGACCGGTACGCGGTGGTGGCCGCCAACTTCGGCACGCGCGGCTCTGACGTCCCCGCACCCGACAGCCTGGAGGGGATGCTGTCGGACCTGCCCGACGCCCGCAGCGTCATCGACCCGGCGCGTCTCGCCGAGGTCCTCGACCGCAAGCCGGAGCCGCGCGTCCCCGCCGACTACACCTATGCCGCGCTCGACCCGTCCACGCTCGATCGGGTCGACGCCATCGTGTTCATCCGGGAGATCTGACCTGCCAGGCGTCGCGGCCCGCCCGGCGGGGTGGGCCGCGACGCCGAGGCCGGTCAGCGGCGGCGCAGGGACGCGTCGACCAGGGACGGGCGGGTGTCGACCTTCTCGTGGGCGGCCAGGTCGACGCCCGGCGGGACGATCTCGTCGATCGCGTCGAGCACGTCCGGGGACAGGACGGTGTCGGCGGCGGCGAGCTGCGAGTGCAGGTGGTCGAGCGTCCGCGGGCCGATGATCGCGCTGGTCACGCCGGGGTGCGCGGTGACGAACCCGAGCGCGAGCTGGATCAGCGTCAGGCCCGCCTCGTCGGCGACCTTCGCGAGCCGCTCGACCGCGTCCAGCCGGACCTGGTTGGACGGCACCGACAGGTCGAACCGATCTGGCAGGACCGTCGAACGGTGCGTGGCGATCTCCCGGCCCGCGCGGACCGCCCCGGACAGCCAGCCCGACGCCAGCGGGCTCCACACCAGCACGCCCATCCCGTACTCCTCGGTGACCGGCAGGACGTCGGCCTCGATGCCGCGTTGCAGGATCGAGTAACTCGGCTGCTCGGTGACGTACCGTCCGAGCCGGGCCTCGCGCGCGGCCCACTGCGCCTGGACGATGCGGTAGGCGGGGAAGGTCGAGGAGCCGAAGTAGCGGATCTTCCCGGCCCGCTGCAGGTCGGTCAGCGCCGACAGGGTCTCCTCGTCGCTGGTGGACGGGTCCCAGCGGTGGATCTGGTAGAGGTCGACGTGGTCGACGCCGAGGCGGCGCAGGCTGCTGTCCAGCTCGGTGACCAGCCAGCGCCGCGAGGCGCCCCGATGGTTGCGGTCGTCGTCCACCGGCAGCGCGGCCTTGGTCGCCAGGACGACGTCGTCCCGGCGGCCCGCGATGGCCTTGCCGACCATCGCCTCGGAGCCGGGGTAGAAGTCGGCGGTGTCGATGAGGTTGATCCCGGCGTCCAGCGCGGCGCCGACGATGGCGTCCGCCTCGTCCTGGCCGGTGGCGCCGATCCTGCCGAAGTTCATCGCGCCGAGCACCAGCGTGCTCACCTGGACTCCGGTGCGTCCGAGGGTGCGGTAGCGCATCGCGTGCTCCTTCGATGGAGGAATGACTTGGGTCCGCAGATCCGCTCTGGCATCATGGGGCGCAAGCGGAACCGTGTTCCGATTAATATACGGAACCATGTTCCGTTTAGCAACGGGAGGGTGCGATGACCGAGGAGCAGGACGGGGGCGGGCCCGGGAAGAGCGGCGAGCCCGGGAATGCCGCGCCGCGCAAGAGGGCCGACGCGCGACGCAACGAGCAGGCGCTGCTGGACGCCGCGGCGGCGGTGTTCGTGACCTCGGGGGTCGAGGCGCCCGTGCGCGACATCGCGTCCCGGGCGGGCGTCGGGGTCGCCACCATCTACCGCCACTTCCCCACGCGCGCGGACCTGATCACCGCCGTCTACCGGCACCAGGTCGAGGCCTGCGCCGAGGCCGGCAGGACCCTGCTGGCCGACGACGCCTCCCCCTATGACGCGCTGGGACGATGGGTCAACCAGTTCGTCGACTTCGTCGCCACCAAGCACGGCCTGGCCGCCGTCCTGCAGTCGGACGACCCGGCCTTCCAGTCCCTGCACGCCTACTTCGTCGACCGGCTCGTCCCCGTGTGCACCGACCTCCTCCGGGCCGCCGCCGACGCGGGCGAGATCCGCTCCGACATCGACGCCTACGAGCTCATGCGCGGCGTCGGCAACCTGTGCATCGGCGCGGAGGGCGACCCCCGCTACGACGCGCGCCGCCTGGTGGAACTCCTCGTCGCGGGCCTGCGCCGTACCCCCTAGCCCGTCCTTACCGGAACACGGTTTCGGAAAGGGGCGCGCTACTCGCCGTCCGTGGTCGGGACGCCGAGCTCGGCGAGGAAGGCCGTGGTGGCCGGGGACGGCGGGAATCGGCTCCACACGAGGTGCTCCATGCGCGTGGGGGCGTCACGGATCTGGAGAACGGCCAGGTCGGACAGTTCGGAGACGAACGACGCGGGCATCAGCCCGATGCCGAGGCCCCGCCGGATGAGCCGGGCCATGAAGTCCGCGGTCGAGATCTCGAAGGCGACCTCGCGCCGGACGCGCGCCGCCGTGAACGCCTCGTCCGACTGCGCCCGCGCGGCCGATCCCGGCGGGAAGTCGACGAACGGCTCGTCCGCCAGGTCGCGCAGGTCCACGCGGCCCCGGCCCGCGAGCGCGTGGTCGGACGCCACGACGGCGACGAGCTCGCCGCGCGCCAGCTCCCGTCCGTGCACGTCCTTCGGGTGCGCGCCCACCGGAATCCCGAGGAACGCGACGTCCAGGGTGCCGAGGCGCACGCGTTCGGCCAGTTCCTCGCTCGCGCCCGAGCGCAGGCTGATCCGCACCCGCGGATGGCGGGCGTGGAAGCGCTCCAGGACGCCGGGCAGGTCCACCGCCGTGACGGTCGGGATGGCGCCGATGGAGATCTGCCCGCGGACCTCCCCGGACGCCGCCGCCACCTCGGCCTTCGCGCGCTCCGCCGCGTCCAGGGACAGCCGCGCCGCGGGCAGGAACGCCTCACCGGCCGGGGTCAGCCGGACGCGGCGGCTCGTGCGGTCGAACAGCTTGGCGCCGAGCTCCCGTTCCAGCCGCGCGATCTGGTGGCTGAGCGCGGACTGCACGACCCTGCACTGCTCGGCGGCGCGGGTGAAGGTGCCCGTCTCGGCGACGGCGACGACGTAACGCATCTGCTGAAGCTCCACGAAGTCATCGTGGATCACGATCGATGTCGATGACAAACATGTGTTGGACTCATTGATCATCGCTGGCCCAGGCTGGACGCATGACGACGAGCTCCCACCCCGAGGGTGGCGGTCTTTCGCGCGGGCTGCTGGCGCTCATGGCGGTGGCGACCGGGCTGGCCGCCGCGGGCAACTACTTCGCGCAGCCGCTGCTGGACCTGATCGGCCGAGAGCTGGACCCGGACTCCTCGCAGGCGCCCCTGCTGGTCCTGGGCCGTCCCCCACGCGACGTCGCCGACTACGTCCGCGACCACGCCCCCGCCTTCTGCAACTGAAAGGACCACCGCATCATGCGACGCTCGACGATCTCGGCTCTCCTCGTCCTCGGTCTGCTCGGCGCGACGGCCGTCCCGGCCCAGGCCGCGGACACGGCACCGTTCCCCGCCGACATCCGACTTCCGGACGGATTCCAGCCCGAAGGCATCGCCACCGGGCCCGGCCCGTTCGCCTATGTCGGCTCGATGGCCGACGGCTCCATCTACCGCGCTGACCTGCGCACCGGCCGCGGCACCGTCTTCAGCAAGGGCCCCGGCACACCGTCCCTCGGCCTGAAGCTCGACAAGTACGGCCACCTGTTCGTCGCGGGCGGCACTGGCGGCGACGCCCGGATCATCGACACCCGCACTGGACGGACCCTCGCCACCTACCGACTCACCAGCGGCCCGGCGTTCGTCAACGACATCGCCATCACCGAAGGCGCGGCCTGGATCACCGACTCCACGAACCCCGTCCTGTACAAGCTGCCCCTGCGTGACGGGCGGCTGCCGGACAAGGCCGAGCGCATCCCGCTCACCGGCGACATCGAGTACGGCAGCGGCTTCAACGCCAACGGCATCACCCCCACCCCGGACGGCCGGGCACTGATCGTCGTCCAGTCCAACACCGGCGACCTGTTCCGCGTCGAGCGGACCGGCGCGACCCACCGCGTGAACCTGCACGGCGAATCCCTGAAGGAAGGCGACGGCCTGCTCCTCAGGGGCCGGACGCTCTACGCGGTGCAGAACAGGTACAACACGGTGACCGTCGTGCACCTGAACAAGGCCGGGACGGACGGCCGCGTCGTCAAGCGCGTCGGCTCGCCCCTGTTCGACGTCCCGGCGACCATCGCCGAGTTCGGATCCCGCCTCTACCTCCCCAACGCCCGCTTCGACACACCCCCGACCCCCACCACGCCCTACGACGTCACCGCCATCCCCCGCCCCTGACCGGTGAGCCCCTCACCTCTCGGTGGGCGGTTCACCATGGACGACCTTCCAGTTCGTCCGGTCCCTCGAGTCGGGATGGGGACGGTCCGGATGGACACCGACGACGGCGAGTGGCGGCAGATCGTCGAGTTCCGACAGTTCCCGCCACTGCTCCAGCGTCACTGCCAGGAACCGCAGGCCCTTCAGCCGGGCCACCGTCCGGAGGTCGGCGACGGAGGCCCCGGCGATGTCCAGCGCCCACAGGCTCGGCGACGCGCGCAGCGGGGCCAGGTCGACCGGCCGCGTGCAGGTGATCGACAGCGAACGCAGCTGTGGGTTCCGCGCGGGGCCGGTCAGGTCGGCGGACTCCACGTCCAGCCGCAGGTACTCCACCGGACGATCACCCGCTGGGGCCAGGTCGGGTGAACCCTCGCCCGACAGCGTCAGCGAGAGGACGTCGGGCAGCGCGCCCAGGAACGCGCAGTCCTCGACCTCGGTCACCCGCACCTCCTGCACGCGCGGCCCGGCCTGCTCCGCCTGCCCGGCCCGCTCGAGCGACGGCGGACCGTCGCTGTACACGCCATGCCCACCGGGCTCGTGCGGCAGGTCGGCTTCGATCCACAGGCTCCGGTCGTGCTGCCGGTGGTCGCCGCGTTCCAACGCCTCCACCAGGCGCCGCAGGAAGGTCGTCACCGAGTCCGCGACGTACGCCGGTCCGTCGCCGAAGTCGACCCCGACCGCGATGACCTGCCCGGGGCGGCCCTCCGGGCCCGGGTCCATGTCCAGGGCGAGCCAGTTCCCGCCGGTGTCGAACGCGAACCGGATCCATCCAGGACGCAGCGCGGAGCGCCGGACCGCGTTCGGGACACGGGCGTCGAAGAGCGTCCGGCGCCACGGCTCGTACTGCCACTCCTGCGAGATGTCGAGCCACTCGTCGTCCTCGTCGCCCAGGTCGGCGAGGGAGAACCACTCCCAGCGGTCGAACAGGGAGTTGATCTGGTGGCCCTCGCCGTCGGCGATGCCGTAGAGCGCCCGCAGGTCCGGGGGCAGGGCGAACCCGAGGTCCTCCTCGGCCTCGGCGATGTCCTCCTCGCTCGCGGGTCCGGGGAACTCGTCCTCGAAGCCGAGGATCTCCGCCGTCAGCTGCCGGTAGCGGTGGAAGAGCCGGACCGTCTCGTCCGGATCACCCGCGGGAACCGCCTTCTCCGGGCCGTCCTGCTCGTCACCCCGATCCGGCAGGACGAAGTCGTCGTCGATCACGTAGAGGTTCGCCATGCCGACGCAACCTAGCCCCCGCCCCCGACAACCCGGCCGTGCGGGCGTCAGGCGACCTCGGTCATTGAGGAGATTTGGCGGACCGGGGAGAAGAAGGCGATCAGCCAGCGGAAGGTGAGTCCGGCGGCTCCGAGCCAGAGGACGACGTGGACGCCGGCGTACTGGCCGACGAGGCCGCCGAGCGCGCCGCCCAGGGCGAGGGCGCCGGTGAGGAGGAAGCGGGTGGTGGCGTTCATGCGGCCGAGCATGGCATCCGGGGTGACGTGCTGGCGGAAGCTGACCAGCAGGACGTTGTCGACGCCCACCTTGAACAGGCTCACCGTCCAGCCGAGTCCCGCCACCCAGAGCAGCGGGCCGTGCTGGACGAGGGCCGCGAGCGGCGCGAAGGGGGCGACCGCGATTCCGGCGAGCCACAGAGCGCGGCCGACGCCGAGACGCCGGGCGAGGACGGGAGCGGCGACCGAGCCGAGGAACGCGCCCACGCCGCCCGCCGCGAGGAACAGGCCGAGGACCCCGGCGGGCAACCGCAGTTCGGTGGTGAACAGCACCAGGAACGCGACCTGGCACATCTGGATGCTGAGGTTGGTGAGCGCGCCCTCCAGCACCGCCGGACGCAGGATCGGATGGCCGAGGACGAACCGCAGCCCCTCCCCCATCCCGCCCCGCGCGGCGGGCCGGTCGGGCTCGGCGGGACGCAGGTTCCGCAGGAAGCATGCTGACCACACGTAGCCGACCGCGTCGGCCAGGACGGCGAAGGGCGCGCCGAGGGCCTGGACGACGAAGCCGCCGACGCCGCGTCCCGAGACGTCCGCGACGGTGCTGAGACCGGCGAGCGCGGAGTTGGCGGCCACCAGGCGGTCGCGTCCGACCAGGGCGGGCAGCAGGCTCAGGTGCGCGACGTCGAAGAAGACGGTCGCGACGCCGGTGAGCAGCGTCACCGCGTAGAGCTGCGGCAGGGTGAGCACGCCGAGCGCCCAGGCGGCCGGGACGGACCCGACCAGCGCGGCCCGGACGAGGTCGGCGACGACGAGGACGCGCCGCTTGCGCATCCGGTCGATCCAGGGCCCGGCCGGGAGCCCGACCAGAAGGAACGCGGCGGTGCTCAGCGCGGCGAGCAGCCCGACCTGGCCGGCTCCGGCGTGCAGGGCGGTCTGCGCGAGCAGCGGGACGGCGAGCGCGCCGAGCTGCGTACTGATCTTGGATGCGGCGGCCGCGGTGAACAGCAAACGGAAGTCCCGGTCGGCCAGGACGGGCCGCCGCACGTCGCGGGTGAGGGTCGTCATGCCCGGAACCTTCGCCGACGACCGCATTCGGCCTCGACGGATTTAGTCTGGACCGAATCCAGGAGGGATCCGCGTGCTCGAACTGACCTTCTCCGCCGACGACCTGGCCTTCACCCGGTTCGCCATCTCGCCGCTGTGGGAGACCGTGGCGGCCGTCCGGACGCTGAAGTACCCGGCCGAACACCCGCTGCACCGCCGGTGGGCCGAGACCGTCCGGCCACGGCTGGCCGCCGCCGGAACGCGCCTGGAACCGCTGTCGGAGCTGGTCGGACCCCGGCTGATCGCCGCGTTCGCGTGCCCGCCGCCGTCCTCGCCCTCTCCCGACCTGGAGCTGGAGCTCGCCGCCCTGCGCCTCCAGCCCCACGACCGGGTCGCCGCGGACCGCGAGGCCCTCGACCTCCCGCCTGACCCCGATCCGAAGGCCGGGCTCGACCGGCTCGCCGACACCGTCGCGGAGTTCTGGGACATCGCGCTCGCGCCCTACTGGCCACGCGTCCGGGCACTGCTGGACGGCGACATCCTTTACCGCGCGCGACTGCTCGCGTCCGGAGGCGCGCACCGCCTTTTCGCCGACCTCAGCCCAGGCGTCACGTGGATGGGCGACCAGCTGAACGTGCCCCGCCGCGCCCCCGGCACGGTTCCGCTGGACGGACGCGGGCTGCTGCTCGTCCCGTCCGTGTTCACCTGGCCCAAACTCTTCTCCCTGACCGCGCCGGGCTGGCAGCCGCTGCTCCGCTACCCGGCACGCGGCGTCGGGACGCTCTGGGAGCACACCGAGCGGGACGCTCCGGTCGCGCTCGCGAAGATCCTCGGCCGCTCCCGCGCGCACCTGCTCGTCCTCCTGGACGAACCGGCCGCCACCGGCGACCTCGCCCTCCGCGCCGGGCTCTCGGCGGGCGGCACGTCCCAGCACCTCACCGCGCTGCGCGACGCCGGGCTCGTCTCGGCGCACCGGACGGGCCGCTACGTCCTCTACGCGCGCACGGAGATCGCCGAGGCCCTCCTCGCCGCCCCGCACACCTGATGCCGCGTCCCGCGAGGGTGACGGCGCAAGATCACGATATCCACGGCGGCGCGGAGGGCGGATCACTAGGATCCCGCAGATGATCACGAGCAAGCCGTCTCCCGCCGAATCCCCGATCTGCCACCTCGGGGTGGTGCACCACGCGGGTGCACCACTGGTCGTCTGCGCCGAGAGATGGGGTGGTGTCCTCGTGTGGTCACCCGCCGACGGGGAGTGGACCACTCCACGGCTGGCCTTCGCGCATCGTGAGGACCCGGCCTTCGCCGAATACCCGGACGCGCACAACGAACTCGACAAGGTCGCCGCGCTTTCGGCCGACGGCAGGCTGCTGCTGGCGGCGGGCGGAGACGAACAGGAACCCGCCGTGTGGAACGTCGACAGTGGCGAACTCGTGGCCCACACGCCTTCCTGTGGCGCGTACACCACCGACATCGTCGCGCTCGACGACAGGTTCGTCACCGCCCAGCAGTACTCCGAGGAAGTGCGCCTCTGGTCACCCGACGGCACCGACACCCTCCTGGACGAGGTGGGCTCGCTCTTCTGCCTGGCCTCGGCCCAAATCGGCGACCGAACCCTCCTCCTCACGGGCGGGTCGGGCGTGACGGTGTGGGACGCCGCGACACTGACCGAGCTCGGGAACTTCTACCCGGCCGAGGACGAGCGCGTGTGGGCCGTAGCGGCCTGCTCGCTGGGACGGACCACGGCGATCATCGGACTGACCGAGGAATGCATGCTCCACGCCTGGTCCCTCGACGCCGACGACCCTGACGAGGCCCTGCTGTACGACCCGGTCGAACTCAACGGCGCCGACGACCTGATGGTGGTGATCCATGTCGACGGCCGCCCCCTCGTGGTGAACCCGACCGAGAGCTCGCTGCACCTCTTGGACGCCGCCGACGGAACCACGGTCGGCCACGTCCCTACCCCCGGCCACAGCGTCACGGCTATGAAAGCGGCAACCGTGGACGGCCGTCCTGTGCTCGTCACCGGCGGAGACGACGGCATCCTCCGCATCTGGGACGAAACCGACCTCACCCAGGCGCTCCACCAGGACTGAGGGCCGTCATGCGCCGGTGAGCGCGAGCCATTCCGCCCGCGTTCACCGGGGGCTCAGCTGTCGGATGGTGCTCCGAACCACTTGGGTAGGTGGGCGCGTAGGTTCTGCTGGTCGTCGCCGATCCAGGCGACGTGGCCGTCGGGACGCAGGAGGAGCGCGGGGACGTCCAGCTGCTCGCTGACGTCGACGACGTGGTCGACCCGGTCCGTCCAGCCGTCCACCGACAGGCGGCCGGTCTGGTCGAGGAGCAGGCCGCGACCGCCGCGCGTCAGTTCGTAGAGGCGGCCCCTCTTCAGCTCGACGTCCCGCATCCGCCGTCCGAGCAGGTCGTGTCCCTCACCGAAGTCGTAGCGGACGTGGAGCGCGGTGACCTTCTCCATCAGGTGCCGGTTGACCTCCTCGAACTCCATCAGCTCCGACATCAGGCGGCGCACCGCCAGCGGACCCGGCGCGTTCGCCATCAGGACGGCCTGCGCGCGGGTGTTGGTCAGCACCTCGGCGGCCACCGGATGGCGTTCGGCCTCGTAGCTGTCCAGCAGTCCCTCCGGAGCCCACCCGTTGACCTCGGCCGCGAGCTTCCAGCCGAGATTGAACGCGTCCTGGACGCCGAGGTTGAGTCCCTGCCCGCCCATCGGCGGGTGGACGTGCGCCGCGTCGCCTGCCAGCAGCACCCGGCCGTCGCGGTAGCGCTCGGCCTGCCGGGTGGCGTCGCCGAACCGGGACAGCCAGTGCGGTGAGTGGGCGCCGAAGTCGGTTCCGGCGTAGGCCCGCAGCTGCCGCCGGAACTCCTCGATGGTCGGCGGGCCCGCGCCGTCCTCGGCCACGCCCGCGGCGGGCACGACGAAGCGGGACACCCCGTCCCCGAGGGGCATGGCGGAGAAGAACAGCTCGGTCTTGCGGATCTCCGCGACGGCGGCGTTGATCGTCGCCGGGTCCGCGTTCACCTTCATC
Organism: Actinomadura oligospora ATCC 43269; assembly: GCF_000518265.1. Classification (GTDB taxonomy): domain Bacteria; phylum Actinomycetota; class Actinomycetes; order Streptosporangiales; family Streptosporangiaceae; genus Spirillospora; species Spirillospora oligospora. Next base: position 902,218 of record NZ_JADG01000003.1, read on the forward strand.
TCGCCGAGCAGCGTCTCCTTCTCGGCGGGCTCGCCGGGGAAGCCGATGCCGGCCAGCTTGCGCACCGTGCTCCGGCCGCCGTCGCAGCCGACGAGGTGGCGCGAGCGCACCCGCGTGCCGTCGGCCAGCTCGGCGGTCACGCCGTCGCCGTCCTGGCTCAGCCCGACCAGCTCGCAGCCGCGCCGCACCTCGGCGCCCAGCTCCGCGGCGCGTTCGGCCAGCAGGCGTTCGGTGACGAGCTGCGGGATGCCGAGGACGTAGCCGTGCGCGGTGCCGAGCTTCACGGGCGACCGCTTGGCGAGGCCCGCGAAGAAACCGCCGCCGAGCGGATGCTTGCGTCCGTTCTCCAGGAACCGCTCCAGCAGGCCGCGCTGGTCCATCACCTCGATGCTGCGCACGTGCAGGCCGAGCGCCCGGACGTTCGGCGGCTGCTCGGCGTCCCGTTCCAGCACGAGCACGCGCACGCCGTGCAGGCGCAGCTCACCGGCCAGCATCAGGCCGGTCGGCCCGCCGCCGACGATGATCACGTCGACCATGAATCCCCCTGCTCCCTGGGTTGCCGTTCGGCCGGCGGCCCAGCACGGGACAGCGCCGCGCCCGCCCACGGGACGGACACATTTCACTGGTCCCGAATTCGCAGGCACCGGCTTCAGCGGGAGATTCTGCGCCATGCCCCGGGTCTTGCCGCAAGCCCCCTGGTGCGCTATAGGTTGAAAATGGAGGGGGACATCGTCCCCCTCCATTTTCGTTGCCCGAAGGAATTCGTGGCGGCCGGGCCGAGGACGCCGGGCGAACGGGCCGTCAGCGGAGCTGCTCGGCCAGCGCGACGATGACGTTCGCGGGGCCGCGCAGGTAGCAGAGCCGGAAGAGGTCCTCGTACCGTTCCACCTCGCCGACGAGCTCCGCGCCGTGCCCGCGCAGGCGGGCGATGGTGTCGTCGATGTCGTCGACGGCGAACATGATGCTGCGCAGGCCCAGCGTGTTCGGCACCGAGTTGTCCGGTGCGGGGCTGATCGCCGTCGGTGAGGTGAACCTCGTCAGCTCGACCTTGCTGTGGCCGTCCGGGGTCCGCATCATCGCGATGTCGACGCGGACGCCCTCGATCCCGTTGACGCGGTCGACCCACGGTCCCTCGACCGGTGTCCTGCCCTCGAGTTCCATTCCGAGCTCGACGAAGAACGCGATAGCGGCCTCGAGATCCTCGACGATGACGCCGACGTGGTCCATTCGCTGAATCGTCATGTTCCGAGCCTAGGAGGGCCGTGGGACATTCTCAGCGATTGATGGCGTCGCGCACGTCCCTGGCGATCTGCTCGTCGATCCGGCCGTCCGGCGCGCCGCCGACGCCGACTCCCGCGATCGGGAAACCGTTCCGCTTGACCGGAACGCCACCGGCCAGGGTGAGCGTGCCGGGAATCTGGCGGATGGTGGCGTTCCCTGCCAGCGCGCTGGTCGGCTGCCCAAAGGCCACGGCCGTGTACGCCTTGCGCTTGGCCGACTCATAGGTCTGAGGCCCGGCCTGGCGCATCCGCACGACGAGGCGGATGACGCCGGACCGCTCCATGACGACCACCGTCACCCGCTGCCCCCGCCCTTCGGCGGAGCGGACCGCGGCCCTGCTGGCGCGCTCGAGCGACGCGTTCGACAGGACCTCGTCGACCGGATGCCCGGCCCGGACCTTCGCCGCGGGCGCCTGGCGCGCGGGCGCCTGCGCCGAGGCGTTCCCCGACAAGGGCAGCGTCACCGACGCGACCGCGCCCAGCGCGACGACCCCCGCGGCGACATGGCGAAGCGACATGACTGTTCCCCCTGGACAAGGACGGCTTGCGACGTGGGACGGAGAGCGGCGGCCCCCCACCGATTCGTCTCCGCCCTCGTCACCGGAAGAACCAAGACCAAGGTCATCATTACCCCCGAATCAGGTCAGGGCCCCTTTTCAGCGGTGGCTGCGGTGGACGGTCGCGGGGCCGATCGCGCGGAGGAGTTCGAGGGCCTCGATGCTCCTGGAGCCGGGCGGGGGCGTGAAGAGGCGCAGTCGCTGGTCGGCGGCCTGGGTCTGGAGCATCTCGAAGTCGAACTCGATGGGACCGACGGACGGATGCATGACGCGCATCCGGTTGCCGCGGCGGACGGCGACCTCGTGCAGCCGCCACAGCACGGAGAACTCCTCGCTCGCCGCCTCGAGCCGTCCGATCAGGGCGGTCGAGGGACGGTCGTAGCCACGGCGGGTCGCGGCGGCGCGCAGGTCCGCGACATGCAGGCGGCCGAGCCGGTCGTGCTCCTCGGCGGAGTACGGCTCGCGCACGAACGGGTCGGTGAACCAGCGCCACACGATGTTCCGGTCCGGTTCCTCGATCGTGCAGACGCAGCCGAACAGCGCCTCGGCCAGGGCGTTCTGCGCGAGCAGGTCGCCGAGGTCGGTGAGGAGCTGGGCCGGGGTGTCCCCCAGCCGGTCGAGCAGGTAGAGCAGGCCGGGGCGGACGTGGTCCCCGGCGCGCGTCCCCTCGGGAGGACGGTGGCCCGCGAGCAGGAAGAGGTGGTCCCGCTCGTCCTCGGTCAGCCTCAGGGCCCGGGCGAGCGCGGCCAGGAGCTGGGTGGACGGCTGGGAACTGCGCGCCTGCTCGAGCCGCATCACGTAGTCGGCCGACACCCCGGCGAGCTGGGCCACCTCCTCACGGCGCAGGCCGGGCGTCCGGCGGCGCGGTCCGGCGGGCAGGCCGACCTCCTGCGGCTGGAGCCGCTCGCGGGAACGGCGGAGGAAGTCCGCGAGGTTGGAGCGGTCCAGGGTCATGCCGTCCATCCTCGCTCACCCGGCCCACCCCGCCCGCCGCGAGGCGCGGGCACCGTGAGGCGCGGGCGAAGGCGTTCGGCTACTCCTCGCCGGGGGCGTCGAGCATCTCGCGCACCTCTTCGACCTCGGTGGGGACGTCCTCGGCGGGCCAGGTCGCGGCCAAGGCCTCGATCGTCGGCCGGTGCTCCTCGAACGTGTCGTCCTTGGCGAGGGCCAGGGCGGCGGCCGACTGGATCTCCACTTCGGGGCAGCGGATCGCGCGGAGAAGCATGTCGACGGTGTTGTCGCTCCGGTGCTCCCTCAGCAGATACATGGCCAGCTCGCGGTCGTTCATCGGGACGGCCTCGTCGCACACGACGTCCCCGAGGGCCTGGACGAGCCGGGGATGGGATGCGTCCCCGGCCCAGAACGCGTCTCGCGCCACGTCGAGGACATGGTGGCGATACGAGTCGTCGGCGTTCTCGATGAGCTCGGCGAGGACGGGCAGATCGTCCATCGCGGCGACCCTCAACGCCGACAGGGCCGTGAGGTGGGCGGCGGTGGGTCCGTACTCCCGGCTGAGTTCGGGCGGGGACTCAGGCTGCCGCAGGATCTCCGGAACCAGGGCGAGGACGAGCGCCCGCGCCGGTTCCCGTGCCTCCTCGCCGCCTCGCGCGACCGCGGCCTCCGGATCCCACCAGTGGTCGAGGGCGATGCCGACGGCCGCGATGTCGCCGCTTTCGAGCATCGTGCGCATGGCCTCGTGGTACGACGCGTCCACGGTGGGACGGCGCAGTCTCCTGTGGGCGCGGTGCAGGGCCGGGTCCGGCAGCCGGTGGCCGTCCCAGTGGATGCTGTGCGGCTTCCCGAAGACCGACTCGACCGCTTTGCGGCCCCGGAACCGGTCCGGAGGGTTCTCGTCCCAGCGTTCCGCCCATTCCTCCAGGACGGCGGGGTGGCGTTCAAGGCCCCCCGTCCTGATCAGGTAGTTGACCGCGTGCGCCTGCACCTTCGGCTCCGTCTCGCGGATCGCGCGCAGGAGGATGTCGTCGGCGTCCGCGCCGATCCGGTCGGCCAGGATCCGGATCGCGGTCTCCTTGGCGTCGGAGAGCTCGGACGGCCGGTCGAAGATCACACCGCTGATCGCTTCGACGAGGCGGGCGTCGACCACGTCGTCGAGGATCCCGCCCGCCATCCAGATGGCCTCGTGCAGGACGGAACCGGACTCGTTCTCGTTGAGGATGTCCACGAGCGGGCCGGCGTCACCCGGCTCCGCGTGCTGGCCGCCGATCGTGTTCAGCGCGCTCACCACGGCGGGCGAGAGCGGACGGCGCAGCACCTCACGGGCTCGCGCCAGCACCTCGGGCAGAAGGCCCTCGGCGAGATCCTCGTCGTCCAGGGCGCGCCGCAGGCCCTCCCAATGCTCGTAGTGGTCGAGCGCGATGCCCACGGCGACCGGGTTCTCGCTGTGCAGCAGCGTGGCGAACGCCTCCAGGCACGTCTCGTCGCTGAGCGGAAACCTCAGCTCGTCGTGGGCGCGTCGAAGAACGGGATCGTCCAGCTGGGCGTCCTTCCAATACGTGCTGTGGAAGCCCACGAGCGCGTCGCGGACGTCCTGGGACCACGGGCCCGCGTCCTCCGGCCAGGAATCGACGAGCCGTTGGAGGAGATCCCGGTGCGCGCGGACCTTCTTCGGCGTTGTCAGCCGCCTGGCGGCCTCGACCTGGACCTCCAGATTGTCGGAGCCGGTCAGGCTTATGAGGAGGTCCTCCACCTCCGGCAGGTCCAGGTCGCCCAGGGCGTGGATCGCGGAGCCGCGGTCCCGCGCGTCCAGGCTCTCGTCGAGCGCGACGGACCGGACGGCCGCCAGCAGCCGCGGGTTCGGTTCCTCGCCGTCCTCCAGGGCGGTGGACGCGGCGAGCAGCGCGTCCTCCCGCACCCCGTCGTCCGGGTCGCCGTCCAGAACGTCCGCGATCCGGTCGGCGTCCTCGTCCTCGCCGAGATGCCACACCATGGTGAGAGCCCACGAGAGCGCCCGCCGCCGCTGCTCCTCGTCGAGGACGGCCGCCCGGTCCAGAAGGTCGCGGGCGGCGAAGAGCACCTCGTTGTTCAGCGGCCAGTAGCGGTTGTCGACGCCCCACCTGGTGTCCGCCTGAGCCTGCTGGTAGTCGCTCAGCGCATCACACACGACGTCGATGTCGTCACTGTGCAAACGCTCGCTGAACTCACCGAGATACGACGCTTCGTCGCCGTCCGACATAAGCCCTCCTTCAAGATCGGCTCGTCAGACTGGCAGACCCGTCCACGCCCCGTCCTCCGGTTTTTCCCACCCCGTTTCGTCCGGCGAGTCGGGGGCGAGTGTTGAAGGACGCGGCGTGCCCAGACGCCGATCGCACCCGGCCGATGTGGACGGCCAGGTGCGTTCGGGCGGGACGCGCGTGGATCAGACGGGCTCGACGCGGGTGTGCAGGAGGCAGAACTCGTTGCCTTCCGGGTCGGCCAGGACGTGCCAGCTCTCGTCGCCGGTCTGGCCGACGTCGGCGGGCTTGGCGCCGAGGGCGAGGAGCCGCTCCAGCTCGGCGTCCTGGTCGCGGTCGGTGGCGCTGACGTCGAGGTGCAGGCGGAGCTTCACGGGCCGCGGGTCGCTGGTCGGGCTGAGGACGAGGGCGGGCAGCGGACCGCCGAAGCCCGTGCCGGGCGGCCCGATCGCGATGCTTCCGTCGTCCTCCCGCTCGATCTCGACGTAGCCGAGGACCTCACTCCAGAACCTGGCGAGCCCTTCGGGGTCGACGCAGTCGAGGACCAGTTCGGTGATGCGGCATGCCATGCCCGCCAGTGTACGGGGACGATCCCGAAGACGATCTTGGCTCGCGTGGCGCGGATCCGGGACGGCGGCTAACCGGCGTCCGAATCCGGCTCGACGTCGCCTGAGGCCGGTTCGGTCCTGACGTAGAGGACCTCGCGGGCCTGTTCGGCGGCGCGCAGGAGGCTCTCGTGGATGAAGTCGAGGAAGCGGGCGGCGTTCTCGAGGCGGACGGCGGCCGGGCTGCCGGGGCCGAGGACGGCGGCGCCCTCCCGCGCGGCCTCGACGAACTGGTCGTTGGACCGGGCGCTGCGGACCATCGACTGGTACCAGAGGTCGTCGTCGACGACGTAGCGCTCGCGGCGGCGTTCGTCGCGTTCGCGGCGGATGAGGTCCAGTCCTTCGAGGAAGGTGATCGCCTTGGAGACCGACGCCGGGCTGACCTGGAGCCGCTGGGAGAGTTCGGCGGCGGTGAGGCTGCCGGAGTCGGTGGTGTAGAGGCTGGCCAGCACGCGGGCCATCATCTTCGGCAGGCCCGAGATCATGAGGACGGTGGAGAGCCGCTCCTCGAACTCCTGGACGGCGTCGGCGTCCCGTCCGTGCGGCAGGGGGCCCGAGTCCGCCCGCCGGGACGAGGCGGGCCTGCGCCGCTGGGTGCGTTGCTGGGTGGCGTGCTGGGCCAGGTCGGCGCGGTAGCCGGTGGGGCCGCCGTTCCGCATCACCTCGCGCGTGACGGTCGAGGTCGGACGGTCGAGACGGCGGGCGATCTCGGCGTAGGCGAGCCCGTCGGCCAGCCCCAGCGCGATCTGCTGGCGTTCCTGCTGGGTGAGCCTGCCTCCGGGCATCCGGTTTCTCCCTCGTGCTGCGTCTCGATGGACTCCGACGCGTCCATCCTAGCGCCCACCTCTGATCCAATGCAACGATCGATAGAGAGAACGTTGCATTACGTGCACGATCATTGCAACGATTTCAAGTTGTGACCTGCGGAAATAGATATCAGTCGCAACGATATTGTTGCTTGAAATCGGAAAGCAACGTAGCGTTTGCACTGTCAGAAACGACGAGCCGCGAGGAGGGAACGATGCGCAAGTTCGACACCCCCGCCTCGATCGCCGCGGTCCTGTCGGTTCCGGCTGGACGCGTCCAGGCCCGCGAGGAGGATGAGCGCAGAAACTGGCGGTAGGGAGCCGATGTTCGTTTCGGTTGGATGACGGGGCGGGTTTGCCCTGGTGAGGGCCCGTACGTTCCGGGGGCATGCCCTTCGAATTCATTTCCGACGACGGCTACCGCCGCATGCCCGGCACCCAACTCAACGATCCAGGAAGCCCGCCACCACCCCGCCCACCAGATCACCCTCGGCAACCACCGCCAGCTCCCCCAGCGCAACCGCAAAGGCATGGAAGACCGGCTCGGCACCCCCGCCCTCGCCTTGAACGCCGCACCGGGCTGCCCCCCACCACCGAGGCCATGCGCACCCAGCACCCACCCATCGCCAACGAACCCGTCAGCTGCCTCGGCCGCCCGCACCGACCCCAAGACGGGCCAACACCCCATCCACAACCCCACCACCGAGGCGTAGCCCACCGGCCGCCTACCAACGGTGCCTCGGCCGGGCCTGGCTGCCTTAGGCCAGCGGGCAGGATCGGAACGGTCAGTACGACTTCCTCGCGGGCCGATCGTCGGTTAGGTGAGATGTGGGTTGAGGGATCGCCAGGCGCGCTGGAAGGCGTCGCTCGCGGGTGGGGCTGGGCCGATGTGGCCGGTGCTGAGGTCGAGGTAGCCCCAGCCGCCCCGGACACCGGGCCCGGTTGCGGCCATCAGGGTGAGGGTGTCACCCGGAGCGGCATGCAAGGCGGTGACCGCCCCGATCCGCTTTTGCCTGGCGTTGGTGGGTGGGGTTGCCAGACAATTTTCCGCCTCCGAGGCTGGGTCTGGGCGGCCGTCCCTGGCCGTGCGCCCCGCATCCGGCATCCGGCGCAAGGGAGAAGCATGCGCGCACACCTCAAGGTCATCATCGCCGCCGCGGCGGCGACCGTCGGCCTCGGCCTGGCCGCCGCCCCCGCCCACGCGGGCGACGACTTCTGGCCGCACACCGGCGGGTTCGCCTCGGCGGGCGACGACTACTGGCCGCACTCCGGCGGGTTCGCCCCGCCGAAGGAGGAGCCCTGGCCGAGCACCGGTGGGTTCGGGCCGGCGAAGGACGACTACTACCCGGGCGGCGGCACCTTCGCCCCGGCCAAGGACGACTTCTACCCGGGCGGCGGCACCTTCGCCCCGGCCAAGGACGACTACTACCCGGGCACCGGCGGGTTCGCGCCGGCCAAGGAGGACTTCTACCCGGGCACCGGCGGGTGACGATTCCCGGCCGCGCTCCGGCGCTCTGGTAGTCGCTCCCGCGTGGGCTGGCCGGTCGCCGGTCGGCCCACGCGGGGTCCGCCGGGGCGGGGCGGACCCCAAGGCGTTGAGCTGCGCGAAGTCGTGGCGTGAACGGGACAGAGCGGGGACTCTGCCAGGCAACCCCGGAGGCCGGCAACGGCGTGCGTCGTCGCAGGCCGCGCTTCGTCGTACCAGCGGTCTTACCGCGGGAGAACGGCCGGTGACGAGGGAGGGCCTTGCCGGGCCTCTGGCCGCCACTGGCCGTTCTCCCGCCGGGTGCGGACCCGTCGATGACACGCCCGCGCTGCCGGGAAACGCCGGTCAGAAGGGCAGGCGCATGCTCTCGAGGGCGCCGGTGAGCAGGCCGCCCGCTGTGGCCGGAGGCGGCGACGCGCTGGCACCCAGCGGCCACCGGGGAACCACCGGCCCGGGAGGAGGCTGAGTGCAGAAACCAGGGGTGGGCCGTCGCGCTTTCGGTCTCGATGGCCCGCGTCGCCAACTCGCTGGCAAGCATGTATGGCTGAGCCAGCAGGTCAGCGGCCTGGAGACCTGCCCAACATGTAGTGCAAGTCGATGCGTCACGTTTTTTGAGGATGTGGCAGGCCCGCGATGACGCGGTCGTGCGGGTGTTGGGGCCTGTCGCGGGTTCGGCGGGGCGAGTTGGGGGGCGCCGAAGCTGTGCACTTGCCCAGGATCGGCGCCTGAAGTGCTGAAACTTAGGCTTCAATGGAGCATGGCCTCGTCGCCGCGTAAGCCTATGACCGCAGGTCACGTCCGGACTGCCTTGCGCCGCTTCCTGCGCGAGCGGTGGCCGAGACCCGAGCCTTCCCGGGTGATCGGGTCCTGGCCCGGCTCGCCACGGCCCGATGGCTCGCTTCCGAACTGGACCTTGTCACTCGCGAGCTGGTGGTGACCGCCCGCCGGGGCGAGCGCCGCTACTCCTGGAGGCAGATTGGCGAGGCGGTGGGGGCCTCCGGCCAGGCCGCCGGTTGATGGGCGCGATCGCACGGTCTTCCGTCGATGAACCCGCCGCCGGCCACGTCCATGCGTGCCGTACATGAGCGACAGCAGAAGCCACCCAAGAAAACCACCACGGTCACACTCGCTGGGCTGACGCCAGGCGCCGACCCCACACGCTAATTCTGAACGAGCTGTAAGGCGGGGAGCCTTGGGCGCCCGCCGGTTTCCTGCAACCATCGTGGCGCGGGACGACGTGATCGCTCTCGTACGTGCGATGGTTCCCGCAGGGCGGTGCCGCGGGTACGGGTGGCCTGGCACCAACAGGGCGCGGGAGAAGGGGTACCGAGATGGAATCGGGTGTGGTGGTCAGCGGGCGGTACCGGCTGGACCGGCGCCTGGGACGCGGGGGCATGGGCGAGGTGTGGGCCGCGCAGGATAGTGATCTGAGACGCTCGGTCGCGATCAAGATAGTGCTCGCCGAGCTGACAGCCGACCCGGACCTGATCGTCCGGCTGTGGCGCGAGGCGCGCACCGCGGCCGCACTCCAGCACGCTGGCATCACCGTGGTGCACGACGTCGGTGAGCATGATGGTCGCCCCTATTTCGTGATGGAACTGCTGGACGGCCAGGACTTCAACGCCCTGCTGGCCGAGCACCCCGATGGCGTGCCCCTCGCCCTCGCGGTGGACCTGATGGCCCGGGTCGCCGATGCGCTCGACCATGCACACAGCCGTGGTGTGGTGCACCGCGACATGAAACCCGCCAACCTGATGCGCCTACCGGGCGGTGGGGTGAAGATCTGCGACTTCGGCATCGCGCGCTACGCCGAGGCCACCACCCACCTCACCGCGACCGGCAGCGTGCTCGGCACCCCCGCGTTCATGGCCCCCGAGCAGTGGCTCGGCGAGCAGCTCACCGCGGCTACCGACCTGTACGCCTTCGGCGTCACCCTGCACACCCTCCTGACGGGCACGCCGCCTTTCCCCGGGCCGACCGCGGCCGCGCTGATGCACCAGCACCTCAACAGCGCCCCGCCCCACGTGCGCGAAGCATGCCCGAACGTACCCTCCGAACTCGACGACCTGCTTCAGCAGTTGCTGGCCAAAGCGCCCGCCGAACGGCCTGCCACGGCGGCCCGGGCGCGGGAGGTCCTGCAGGCCGTCGCCGACCGTTCTGCCCGGGCGTCGTTGTCCGCCTCCGCCACTGTCCCGCAGGCCAACTCCCCGGTCGCGCCGACGCTGGAGCCGGAGGAGGTGCGGGAACACGAGCCGGCGGGGCCGTCGAGACGGGACTGGGTCCCGAGGCTGGAGGACAGGGAGAACCGGAAGGACAAGGAACGGCGAGAGGAATGGGAGCAGGAGTGGGAGCAGGAAACGGCATCGCCCACGGTTCCGTCCGGCAACACCACGATCACCAACAGCAGGTGGTTCCGGACCAAGACCGCAGCGGGCACCGGTGCTCAGATCCTCTCCGTGGCTTTCGCCGTGCTCGGCGTGCTCTTCGCGGTGACCGGCAACGCGGACCAGATCATCTCGGGCGTCCCAGGTAGCGAGAGCACCGGCGGGAAGATCGTGGCGGTCACCGTGATCGGCGTCCTCGCGGGTGGGTTCTTAGGCGCCCTGATCGGCTTCCTCGGCACCCCCGACAGCCTCACGGTGGACGGCGAGAAGCTCGTCGTCACCCGCAACAAGGTTCACCAGCTCACGGTCCGCTGGGACACTCTCGAAGGCATCGCGGTGGAGGAGGATGGCAGTAAGGCCGCGCTCGTCGCCCAGTTCCGCTCCACGCGTACGCCCACCACGAAGTGGCGGACCGCGCACGACGTCGAACTACGGGCGGACGGCAGCCACGTCATCTACGGCCCCACGAAGGGAAACTCGCAGGAGGTGAACCCGGCGCGACTCCGTGCGGCACTGGAGCGGTACGCCGGGGGCCTGTACGACAATCCGGACGACGTACCGGATCCGTGATCCCGACCGGTCCCGTTGTCGCGAAGATGGCAGGCCCGTCAGGTGCATGCCCATCTGCTCACGCGCAGGGGCGTGTCCGACAGCCAGGTGACCATCACCGCGTCGCGGGCGGGGTTCTGGCGCACTCCGTGTGATGCGATCACGGGCCGTGAGATTCAGGCTGGTCTGCGCAAGGATGATGGGGCTTGAGCCCCGACAAGGCCCTCCGCTCCCAAACGTGTCCCCAGCCGCCAGGTAGCGATGTGCGGTTCGGCTTGTTCCGCTTGGCGGGCCGGGGGCGAGCCGTACGCGCGAAAACTGATGTCCGTGGTTGCTCGCCCGGATGATCCTGGGTGGATGGACCTTGAGGGCGCGACGCGGGACTGGCGGGCCGATGGCTTCGTGATCCTTCCCGGGTTCATCCCCGCTGAGGAGCTGACGGCAGCGGTGAGCGACCTGGGCCTGCTGTTTCCCTCCGCCGAGGGCTTCCATGACGGCACCGACCCGCGCCGCGGACGCTTCATCGGCGACGAGTTCGCCGGGATCGACACCTTCCCGTTCGCCAGCACCGAGATCAGCCTGCTGGCGGTGCACCATCGCATCCTGGCACTCGCCCAGGCGCTGCTGGACGACAGCGACGTCCACATCTACACGGCCGAGGCCTGGGCGAAGTACACCGGTGCCTGCGACTACGACCAGGACCTGCACCGCGACTACCTCAACCACACCGTGCTGGTCCCCAGCACGGCACCGGGCTGTCTACAAGTGGAGATGTTCGTCTTCCTGGCCGACGTCCCCGAGGAACTCGGACCGCCGCATCTCCTCTCACGCCAGCACACCGCCGACATCCCCGCCGTCCCGAACTGGTTCCTGCGGCCGGGACAGCACAGCGCCTGGCGATTCAACGACGACAGCGGCAGCCCACAGATGTACGGGGCCGAGGTCTCCGGTGCCGGGCCCGCCGGAACGGTCATCGCCTTCGAGGCCGGCACCTTCCACCGAGGCACCCAACTGACCGCACCTCGCGGCGCCCGCTACAGCATGCACCTGGGCTTCCGCCCGTCCAGTCTCTCGTGGGGGCAGCGTGTGGGGTGGGCAGCGCGCAGCTTCGAACGCGAATGGGTCGAGTTCGTCCACCGCGCCACCCCTCGCCAACTCCAGACATTCGGATTCCCCCCGCCAGGACATTCCTACTGGACGCCGCAGACGCTGGCCGACATGGCCTTGCGGTATCCGGAACTCGACCTCACGCCCTGGTCGGCCTCCGTTCCCGCACCACGTAGGTCTTGATTACGCTCCGACGCCTTAGCGTGTCCCCGGCCTGGGGGCGCGGGAGCAGCGCCTCCCATTCGGGACGCGCCCCCCGCGCTTGCCGGACTCCTTCTCGGAGACCAGTTCGTCGTAGCCGCCGGCCTCCAGGGCGTCGAGCTGGAGCTGGGGGTTCTGGTCGTGGGTGGAGACCCTCGCGTAGGCGTAGATCCGTCCCATCACATCCGCCGGAGGTCGTCGCGGCCGGTGACGGTGCGCAGGATGTCGTCGTCCCCGGAACTCATCGCGGCACGGACCGACATGCCGCGCAGCGAGTTGGCGACGCGGGCAGGCCCTCGCGGTCGTACCCGTCGGACCGGGAGGGCCTGCCGCAGATCTCCATCTGTCGAGCCGACGGCGACCGAGCTCACATCGGTCGCCGTCGGCGTTTCGCGTTGAGCCCGTCCGCGCCGTCAGCCGACCTTGCGCACGGTGGTCGTGTCGGCGTCGGCGACGGTTCCGCTGGAGTCGACCGGCCGCAGCTCCGCAAGCGGACGATCGTGCTCGTCGACGAGGACGGAGTGCTCTTCGCCCGGGGCGAAGGCATGTCGTTCGCCCCACTGGCGCAGGGCGACGACGACGGTGAACAGGTCGCGTCCGGCCGGGGTGAGCGTGTAGAGCTGCCGCTTGCCCGAGGGGGCGGCCTGCCGGTCGAGGACGCCGCGTTCGACCAGGCGGCGTAGCCGGTCGGTGAGGATGTTGCGCGCGATGCCGGTGCGCTGCTGGAAGTCGGTGAACGCGCGCGCACCGTCCATGGCGTCCCGGACGATGAGCAGGCTCCAGCGGTCGCCGACCAGATCGAGGGTCCGCGCCACCGGGCAGGACGGGTCGGTCCAGGGCACGTCCTCGGCGCCGATCGCCGCGCGGCTCTCGACGCCGGTCCCGGTCCGGGTCATCACGCCTCCCGAAGAGTTGCTGATTGAAACCATTCTGCCGTACGGTCGAAACGGTTGCAATTTGCTACTAATTTGAGGAGGGCGGATGGGGACCACCCCTGCCCGAAGGATGTTGTTCGCCGCCGTCTGCGCGGTAGCCGTCGCGAGCCTCTACGCCTCGCAGCCCGTCCTCGCCCAGATCCGCGAGGACCTGGGGGTGCCGGACGCCCGCCTGGGATGGATCGTCGCGGCGGCACAGCTCGGCTACCTGGCCGGCCTGGCCGTCCTCGTCCCCTTGGGCGACATGCTGGACCGCCGCAAGCTCATCGCGGGACACCTCCTGCTGACCGCGGTGGGGGCTGTGCTCGCGGCGGCGGCCTCCCGGACATGGGTGCTGCTCGTCGGGCTGGCCGTCGCGGGACTGTTCGCGGTCGTCGTGCAGACGACGGTCGCCTACGCGGCGGCCCTGTCCACCCCCGAGGAACGCGGCCGGACGCTCGGCGTGGTGACCTCCGGTGTCGTCATCGGCATCCTGGGAGCGCGCGTCGCGGCGGGCGGCCTGGCCGCGGTGTGGGGTTGGCGCAGCGTGTACGTCGCGCTCGCCGTGATCCTGGTGGCTCTGGCGGGCCTCGTCCTGCGAGTGCTGCCCGCCGACCGGCGCACCGAACACCCCACGTACCGGCAGGTGCTGACGTCGATGGGCGGACTGTTCCGCGAACGGCTGTTCGTCACGCGCGGGCTGATCGCGTTCTTCCTGTTCGCGTCCTTCGGCACTCTGTGGAGCGGCCTGGCGCTCCCCCTCGCGAACGCCCCGTGGCACCTGAGCACGGCGCAGATCGGCCTGTTCGGCCTCGCGGGCCTGGTCGGCGCGCTCGGCGCCGCGCGATCCGGACGGTGGGCCGACGCCGGGTTCGCGAGCACCGTCACCGGCGGAGCGCTCGTGCTCCTCACCGTCTCGTGGCTGGCCATCGCGCAGGCGTCCTGGTCGCTGTGGCTCATCGTCCTCGGTGTGGTGGTGCTCGACTTCGCCGTGCAGGCCGTGCACGTCAGCAACCAGCACCTGCTCACCACGGCCCACGCGGACCGCACCAGCAGCGTCGTCGGCGGCTACATGATCTTCTACTCGCTCGGCTCCGCCCTCGGCGCCACCGCCACGACCACCACGTTCGCCGCCTTCGGCTGGACGGGCTCCAGCGTCCTCGGCGCGGCCTTCGCCACCTGCGCCCTCGCCGTCTGGGCGTCCAGCCGCCACCTCACCCGTCCTCCGCGCCCCTTGACGGACGTCCCGCAAGACCAGCCGCCTCTCGAACGCCAGGGGCAGACCACGTAAGCCTCGAAAACACGACCAGCAACCGAACGGCCGGTTGACTGCCGGGCGTGGACGCGGTGGTGCTACGACGTGGTCGGCTCGAGGTCTCCCGTCCGGGCTCGCAGGTGCGGACGGTCACGTTCGGCCCAGCGGACGACCGGGGGCACGGCCAGGCCGGTCAACGCGAACAGGCCGCCGACCAGCCACCACCCCGGCACTCCCCAATCAATGCACAGGGTGATGAGCAGGGCGGGGCCAAGCGTGATCCCCAGGCCGAGGCCCATGCCGAACAGGCCCTGGTACTGGCCGACGGCGTGCCGCGGGGCCAGGGCGAAGGACAGTTCGAAGCCGGCCGCGGCCTGCCAGACCTCGCCGACCGTATGGATGATCACCGCGATCGGCAGCAGCGTCATGGCGATCCACAGAGGGGCACCCGCCATGAGCGAGAGCAGCGCGGCCGCCACCAGGAAGGCGAAGCCCGCGCGGCGCAACGCGCGAGCGCCGAGGGCGGGGGTGGTGATGCCGCGGCCCGCCCGGACCTGGAAGAGGACGACGATGACGGTGTTGATCAGCATCACCACCGTCACCGACCACTTCGGCACCAGGAGCCGGTTCACCAGCCACAGCGGCACGGTCGCGGTCAGCACCCGATACTGGATCGCCATCACGCCGTCCAGCACGGTCAGGACGAGATAGGGGCGGTCCCGCAGCGCCGCCCATCGCCGCCCGGCGCCCCGCGGCACCGGCGTCAGGTACGGCAGGAACAGCACGACCAGCGCCGACGCCGCGTACGACACGGCGCTGCCCGCGAGCAGCAGCACGTACGCGTGCCGGGTGTCGACGGCGACGCCCCAGCCCGCCAGCAGCGCCCCCACCGAGATCCCGACGTTGGTGACCGAGCGCAGGTACCCGCGGAACTCGGCGGGCCGCTCCCCGCCGTACTCCTGCACGAGCGGGCCCCGCGCGGCCTGGCCCGCCGACTGCGCGGCGGCGCCGAGGCTCGCGAACAGCAGGAACGTCCAGAAGTCGCGCGCCAGGCACAGGCCCGCCATCGACACCGTGCCCAGCCCCAGGGTCAGCGCGTACACCGAACGGGCGCCCTTCCGGTCGGCCAGGTGACCGAACGGAATCCCGGCCGCCAGCGACACCGCGCCCGCGAGCGTCAGCCCGATCCCCACCTGGGCCGCGGGCAGGTGCACCGCCCGGGTGAAGTACAGCACTCCGGCGGTGAGGTAGGCGCCGTAGCCCACCGTGCTCACCAGCGTGGCGAACGCGAGCAGCCGGGCGGGACGGCCGCCCTTCGGGAGTACTCCCGCGGCCCATCGGCGCGGGCTGACGTCGAGGATCATCAGGCCGCCGGCTCCCCGGGCCCGGCCCCGTCGGCCGCGGTGACGAACCGGACCGACAGCGCGAGTTCCTCGGCGATCTCGCGCGCCCGCGTCGAGGTCTCCGCACCGGTGACGATGACCGCGGCCCGGTCGCGCGAGCTGCGCACCGGGGGGATCTCCGCCCCGGGGCCGATCAGCAGTTCCGCGTGCAGCACCGCCGGGTGGGCGCGGACCTCGTCCCATCCCTCGACCGCCACGAGGGTGCCCGGCGGCGGGGTCAGGAAACGCATCGCCGCTCCGCGGCTGGGCCGGGCCGGGCCGGGTGCGCGCGGCAGGCCGAGCATGTCGTCGATGACCAGCCCGAAGACCTCCAGACCTGGGATGGCGTACTCGAGCATGAGGTAGAGCCAGTCGCCGCCGAGGCGGCCGTGCACCTCGCCGAGCACGACGCCGGCCGGCGTCAGCCAGAACTCGACGTGGAAGGCCCCGACGCGCAGACCCAGGGTGAGCAGCGCGGCGGACACCGTTTCCTCGATCTCCCCGCGCCGGAGCTCGGGCAGGTCCGCGGGCACGGCGTGCGCGGTCTCGACGAAGAGCGGCGGCGGGGTCTTCTCCTTCGTGGTGATGGCCAGGAAGTGCGGCCGGCCGTCCAGGAAGATCCCCTCGATGCTGAACTCCGTCCCGGGCACGAACTCCTCGATCAGGAACGTCCCCGCGTCCGGCAGCAGTGCCAGCGCCGCGGGCAGGTCGGCGGCTGAGGAGACCAGGCTCACCCCGATGCTGCCCATGGCGTCGCGCGGCTTGACGATGCACGGACCCGGGGCGTCCCGCACGAAGTCCTCCGCGTCGGCCGCGTTCGCGCACAGCCGCACGGCGGGCTGGGCGAACCCCGCCGCGGCCAGCGCCGTCCGGCAGGCGTCCTTGGTGCGGATCCGGCGGATCACCTCGGGCGGGTTGCCCGGCACGCCGATGGCCGCCGCCGTCTCGGCCGCCGCGACCTGGGCCATCTCCAGCAGTGCGAACACCGCCGCGATGCGCTCACCGGCCGCGACGCGCCGCCGCGCCCACTCCGCGTTCTCCCGCGGATCGGCGTAGCCCACGACCGACGCCTCGTCGGCCGCGGCGACGATCGAGGGCGTGGCGACCAGGACGGGCGCCGTGGTGGTGACGATCGTGCGGATCCCGCGCGCGGCGGTCTGCGTGAGCACCGCCTCGGCCATGCTCACGCTGAAGGGAAGGGCACGGGCGCCGGCGACGAACAACAGGGTCGGCTTCATCACGCCGCCCCCGCCCCGGACGGCTCGCGCCGCCCCAGGCTGTTGACCAGCCCGCAGAATCCCTCGATCTCCTCGGCCGTCATGTTCGAGCGCAGCATCACGCGCAGGCCCGCCCGGCCCCGGCCGATGACCGGGAAGAAGATCGGCGAAACGAAGTAGCCGGCGCGCAGCAGGTCCTGCGCCAGCTCGACGGTCCCCGCCTCGGAGCCGACCTCCACGAACCGGATCGGCAGCCCGTCGCCGCGCTCGGCGGTGTCGACCAGGCCGTCGAACAGGTCGATGTTGGCCTGCAGCCGGTCCTGCAGCCTGGTCAGCTCGGCGCTCCGGTGCAGCTCGGCAGAGGCGAGCACGGCGCCGAGCCCCGCGGTGTTGATCCGCTGCGACCACATCAGCGGGGCGGCGCTGCGCAGCGCGATGTCGACCCACTCCCGCGCGCCGCGGCGTCCGAGGAAGACCGCGCCGCCGGACGCGCCGAACCCCTTGTTCAGCGAGGTGATGATCAGGGTGCGGTCGTTGAACCCGCCCATCGTCTCCAGCACCACGCCGCGCCCGTTCCGCCCGACGGTGGAGGTGCTGTGCGCCTCGTCGAAGAACAGGAACAGGCCGTACCGCTCCTGCAGGCGCAGCAGCTCGGCGATCGGGGCCACGCCGCCGGTGCTGTACACGCCGTCGGCCACGTACGCGACCTGCCGGTGCCGCCGGCACAGGTCCTCCAGGGCCTCGACGTCGTTGTGCCGGATCGTGACGATCTCCGCCTCGTCCGCCACGCTCGGCTTCATCGCGTTCATGCAGAAGTGGGCGTTCTTGTCGAACACCATCAGCGGCGGGACCCCCTCGGTGAGCAGACCCGAGGCCACCAGCGGCAGGCTCGTCCAGGCCGCGAGGGCACAGGAGTTGACCGTGACCGCCTCGACGTCGAACAGCTCCGACAGCGCGGCCTCGGCGTCCTGCAGCACGCCGAAGTGGAGCCTCAGGCGTGAGGCCGAGGAGTTGAGGGCCCCCTGGGCGAGCACGGCGTCGGCCGCGGCCCGGACGAGCCCGGGGTGGGTGTCGAGGCCGAGATAGGAGTAGGACGACATGTTGACGAACTCGTGGCCGTCGGCCCGCACGCGGTGCCTGCCGTCGCCGATCCCGTCCACCGTGACGCCGAACAGTCCCGCCTTCTGCGTGATGTCCCAGAACTCGGTACTGATGCGCACGGACTTCTTGAGGTTGAGGAACTGGTGCATGGTGGTCCCGGTCTCCTTCGGTGGTGCGGAAGCGGGCGCGCCGGGCGGGCGGGGCGCCCGGCGCGCCCGCGGGTCGGGCGCGGTCATGCCGACCTGGCCAGGGGCTGCAGCGGGAGCTCGGTCATCGTCGTCGGCGGCGTCGTGTGGCGCTTGCCGGAACTGCGGTAGAGGGAGTCGTGGATCCCGTCGGCGAACTGCAACGCGCCCAGGTCGCGGCGGGCCTTGGCGACCGGCGAGTCGGCCCGGTATCCCGAGGCCCCGAGCAGCTGCGCGAGCTCGGTGGCGGCCTGGCTGGCGGTGTCGACGCCGTGCGCCTTCATCTCCCAGCCACACTGCTCGGCCCAGTCGGCGTTGGTATGTGCCAGCCGAGCGGCGACGGCGGTGCCCAGCAGCGCGGTCGTCAGCTGGGCGTGCGTCCGGCCGAGGGTCACCAGCGCGGAGTCGCGCAGCCGGGGCAGATCCCCGCTGGTCTTCCGGTACGTGAGATGGGTGCTGGCGGTGTCGAACACGGCCGCGGCCGCGCCGAGCGCCGTGGCGGTCACCAGCGGCCGGTAGGCGGTGAAATGCCTGCGCAGCAGGGACATCCCGTGACCGTGCAGGACGTCGCGGTCGGGGTGGACGGGCACGGCGTCCAGGTCCAGAACCCCCCACGTCCACCCGGCCAGGCCCGCCGGCGACATGGGCTCGCGGTACAGGCCCGGCTCGGCGGCGTCGATCGCCGCGGCGGCCAGGCCGCCCTCCGGGGCCTGGAAGAACACCACGAACACCGACGCCTCGTCGAGTCGGCTGATCCACGTCTTGCGACCGCTGACCAGCCACATCCCGTCCGGTCCTGCCGTGGCGCAGGTCCGCGCGGCGGCCGGCCGGGAACCGCCGTGCGGCTCGGTGATGGCGACGCCCACGAGTTCGCCGGCCGCCAGGCGCGATCCCCACCGCTCGCGGAGCGCGGGGCGTCCGTGCTGGGTGATCAGCCTGCCGTACCCGAGCGTCATCGTGTCCCGCAGGTCGATGTCCCGGTAGCCGCAGACGAACTGCGCGAGGACCCCGAACAGCGGCGAGGTCATGGAGTCCAGGAAACCGCGTTCCACCATCGCCAGCCGAACGGCCATGAGCCGACGCGAGCGCTCGGGTCCGTCCGGCAGGTCGACGGGGTGCAGGGCGAGCACCTCGTCCAGTTCGGTCTCCAGGGCCGCCAGCCGCCCCCAGTCGACCCGGTCCGCGGGGTCCAGGACCGGGCGCACCGGCTGGAGCCAGGCGTCGATCGCCTCACCCATCGTGGCCGACCCCTCTGTCCGCGCCCATCTCCTCCGAGTCCTGCGGCGCGATCACGTCGCTCTCGTCGAGCTGGACGCGGACGAAGTACAGGGTGCCCTGCCCGTCCTTCAGGACCAGACCGCCTTTCGACCCGGCCCCCACCGCCTTGCCGGTCGCCGTCCCCGTTGTCTGGGTCAACACCCTTACCCCCGTGCTCGTTCGAGCCTGTCTGGAACCGCGTCCCCCGTGGACACGGGGCCGACCTCGCCGCCACCGGTCGGGGACCGGCAGGCGGCCCCTAGCCGCTGCGAGATCGGCTGTGAATTCACAATGGGCGGAGGAGATACAGACCCGGCATAGGGAGTGCATACAGACAGAACCCGCGCTGGCCACGCCCCGGCCATAGAGGGCGTCCGGTCGAACGCGTCGTGGGATGAGATCGTGTTCGGAGGATCGGGTGCGTTGACGTAGCGGGCATAGCCCGCCGAGCTCTGCCGCACCGTGGTGACGACGCTGCACGACACCATCGATGGGACAACTGGATCCCCGGTCGCGCTCGTGCGTCCAGGGCGCCCTGACCGCCGGGGACTCCTCGGGTGGCGTCCGCGACCTGCTCGTCGCCTGGCGCAACAACCGCTGGCCCGCTACATCACCACCCTGGCCTTCGGCATCGCACGGCAGGCCGCGAGCGGGGTTGGCCGCGAGGAGCTCCAGGCGATGGCAGACGCCGCGCTGCGCACCTGGCCGATTTCCTGAACGCCACCCCGGCCGCCCGCCGGGCCGAAGATGGGGCTACGAGGTCAGCACGATCCTGCCGAAGACCTCACCCGCTGCCATCTTCTGGTGTGCCAGGACGGCCTTGTCCAGTGGCAGCACCTGGTGCACCACGGTTTCGAGCTCGCCGCGACCGGCTGCGGCGAACTGCTCGCTGCGCACGGCGTGCCGGTCGGCCGGGGGGACGGTGGCTGCGCTGAAAGCGGCGAAGGACATCGACTTCTGGAACGCCGTCATGATCTTCGTGCCGAAGTCGGCGGGCGGCCGGCCTGCGACGGCGCCCACGGCCACCATGCGGCCGTTCGGGTTGAGCCGGTCGAAGAACGACGGCATGTCCGCACCGGCCACCACGTCGATGATGACGTCGTGACCCGCGGGAGCCGGTGTTCCGGCGGCGCCGGAGCGGTCCAGCACGTGGGTCGCGCCGAGACGGCGCAGCCGCTCGCCACGCTCGGCCGACGCTGTCGTGACCGCCACCGCGGCAGCACCACCACGAGCCGCGAGCTGCACGGCCATGATCCCGATACTGCCGGCCGCGCCACGCACCAGGACCGTCTCCCCGGGAGCGAAACGGGCATGGCGAAGCCCGAAGTGGGCCACCACACCGGCACTGCCGAGCGTCACCGCGGCGACGGCGGACAGGCCACGGGGCAGTGTGAGGATCTCCTCGACCGGTGCGACGGCCTGCTCGGCGTAGCCTCCGCCGGTGCCGGTGAAGCCCCACACCCGCCGGCCGATCCAGGAGGTGTCGACGCCGTCGCCGACCGCGGTCACGATCCCCGCCACCTCGCCGCCCGGGATGTGGCCCTTCTTGAAGCCGTAGGCGGCCAGCGCCCCGCTCCGGATCAGGGTGTCGACACCACCGACGCCCACCGCCTCGGTGGCGATCAGCACCTGCCCGGCTGCAGGTGCGGGTGCCGGAAGGTCGACGACGGCCAGACCCTCAGGACCGCCGAACGTCCGGATCGCGATTGCCTTCACTGCGTTCTCCAGGTTCTCGGCCCGCTCAAGCGCGGGAGCCTCTCCGTCCCGGACGGTAACGGACGCCCCCGTCCGTTTAGCTAAAGTGAGAGCGGTGACCGACCATCTGCCTCACAAGCGGCGTTCCGACGCGATGGACAACCGCGACCGCATCCTCGACGCGGCCCGCGTGCTGTTCTCGGCCGAGGGCCTGGATGTGCCGATGCGAGAGGTCGCACGGCGCGCTGAAGTGGGGCCTGCCACCCTGTACCGTCACTTCCCGACCAAGCAGACGCTGGTCGCCGAGGCCTTCGCCGACCAGCTGAGCGCATGCCGGACCATCGTCGACCAGGGGTGCGCGGATCCCGATCCGTGGCGTGGCCTCTGCCTGGTGATCGAGAGGATCTGCGAGCTGCACGCACGCGATCGGGGCTTGACCGAAGCCTTCCTGTCGACCCTCCCGGGGGCACCCGATGTCGCGGGACGCCAGTACACGGTGAAAGCCGTCGCCGCACTGGCCCGGCGAGCCAAGGACGCAGGTCACCTGAGACCCGACTTCGTCCTGGACGACCTCATCCTCATACTCATGGCCAACAAGGGCATCCGCGCCACCTCCACCACCGCCCAGGTCAAGGCCTCCCGACGCTTTGCCGCGCTGGCGATCCAGGCGCTCGAAGCCCGCCCTCACCACGCACCGCTACCACCAGCGCCACGACTGGCACCCGCACCACCCCACGGGCTGCCGCGGTAAACAGAGGACTCACCGCGGCAGTGCCGGAAGGGTCGGGTCGACCTCGCCGAACGCACCCCGCAGGATGCCGAGAAGCCGAGCTGTCGGTCTACGGCACGGCCAACGCAGCCATGGCCTCATCATCCCGAACCGCATCGGAGCGAAAAGCACGCCACCGTCGGACCAAGCCACCGCTTGAGGGCTGTAGGGCGCGGTTGGGGTTTTTGGCGCGAGCGGCCGGCGGTCGTTCGGGAGGTGACTGGCGGGCGTGTTGACGTGTTTCGTGCCACATGATTACGGTGTCACGCATGAAATGTAACATTGCACACAGGAGATCGTGATGGGGCTACGCGACGCGGTGGAGGTCGTGGAGTCGCTTGACGACCGGGTCGTCCGGCTGATCGCGGAGGCGGGGCTGACCCGGCCGGGCAACCGGTTCCTCGCGCGGGCGCGGGCGATCGACGGCGTGGCGCCGGATGCGGCGCTGGCGGTGGCCCGGCAGTGGCGGGAGATGACCAGGGCGTTCATGTTCACCACGATCGCAGGACTGGGCTTGATGGCCCGGGACTTCGAGGCGGCGGACGACCCCGGCCGGGAGGTGCTGGGAGCGTTCCGGACCGCGTTCACGGTCATCGGGGACGACCTGGCGAACCTCGCGCCCGAGTTCGCCGGAACCGCGCCCGCGGGGGTGTCCGGGATCCACTACCTGTGGTGGGCCGACTCGATCGTGACGCCCCTGGAGGAGGTCGCCGGCGACGTCCCGCCGAGGATGCCCGCCGCAGTGGCAGAGCTGGTGGCGGAGATGCGGCGGATGGCGGGCGAGCGGCTGGGTGCGGCCGTCCAGCTCCGGGTGGTCGAGGCGATCGCGCTCGACATCGCAGTCGCGTTCCGGCGGATGTACGCGAAGGTCCTGGTGGACGGGCGGCAGGTGTTCCCCACACCGGCGTCGCTGGCCTGGATCGACGCGCACATCAGGGCCGAGACCGGGCACGCCGCGTCGGTCAGCGACGGCGAGACCGGCATGACCGCCGTCGCCGCGACCGAGGCCGAGCGGGCGGAGTTCCTCCGGCTCGCCACGGGCTATGCCGAGGCGTGGGCGCGGGCACTGGACGAGTTCGCCGACCAGCTCACGGAGCGGTGAGCGTATGGGCGTCGAACGAGCTGTCCCAGTCGAGCGAGCCGTTCGGGAGGTCGACGCACTGCGCGGTACCCTGCCCGCGCGCCAGGAGTTCCGTGACGAGCGGTTCCTGAAGAACCTGGCCGGTACGCTGCTGTCGTCTGCGGAACTGCGTGGCAGGCCCGCCGTCCAGGCGTTCGCCGACGACGCCATGGCGTTCGCCGGGGACCCGCGCCTTGTCCAGACCAAGCTGCACGTCAACCGCCGGGTGGACAACGAGATCTTCTCGCTGTTCGACGCGTCCTACTTTCCCACGCTGTCGCTCGACCTCCTCACCTACCGGACGCTGCCCACCGACGACCGGCTCGCCGAGCGGTACGCCAGCCCGACGATGCCGGTGGCGATCGAACACCGTTCTGCCGGGTTCGCCGCGCGTCCGGTGGTGGCGCTGTTCCCGGAGAACCACATCGACGGGCGGCAGGAGAGCGACGACCTGATCTTCTACTTCATCGACAAGTTCGTGGAACGGCACCTGCGGCTGACCCGTCCGCTGATGGACGCGGTGCTTGCCAGGGACGCCCTCGCCCAGGTGCGCGCGGCTGGGCCGGACGACGTCGAACGCGCCTCCGCCTGGTGGGTGCGGCTGCACGAGTACCACCACCGGCAGGGCGACATGCCGATCCCGCAGTACCTGCCGGTGAAGAAGTACAAGCCGCTCGCCGGGCTGGAGGAGCTACGGGCGGACGTGTCGTCGATGCTGGTCTGCCTGCACGACGACGGGCTGCCCGAACAGGACGCGCTGCTCGCCTACGAGTACGTCCTCGCCGAACGCCTGCTGCGGTACGCCGTGGAAGGGGTGCCGCGCCCCAACTACGACGCGATCTCGTCGCAGCTGCTGTTCGGCTACCTGGTCGAAGCCGGGGGGATCCGGCTGCGGGACGGGACCATCCACCTGGCGCCCGAGCTGCCCGCCGTGCTGGCCGCGTTCCTGGCCGAGGTCCAGGCGATCGAGCGCCACATCCACACCGAGCCCGCCGACCAGGTCAAGCAGCGGTTGCTGGAGTTCACCAACCGGTACACCGACTTCGACCCCCGCACGCGGGAGTACCGGCACATCCCCTACTTCGCCGAGATCAAGCAGAGGCTGGGAGTCTAGGTGGTCGAAATTCCGCTCTACCAGGTGGACGCGTTCACCGACCGCGTCATGCGCGGGAACCCGGCGGCGGTGTGCCCGCTCCCGAGCTGGCTGCCAGACGGCCTGATGCAGGCCATCGCGTGGGAGAACAATCTTCCCGAGACCGCGTTCATCGTCGGCGGCGACGGCCGCTACGACCTGCGCTGGTTCACCCCGGCCACCGAGGTGGACCTGTGCGGGCACGCCACGCTGGCCGCCGCGTACGTGGTCCTCACCCATCTCGAAGAGGGCCGGAACGAGGTCGTGTTCCGCTCCGCCGGCGGGCCGCTGGCGGTGACGCGGTCCGGGGACCTGCTGAGCCTGACCTTCCCCGCGCTGCCGTACGACAAGGCCGTCCCGCCGGAGAACCTGCTCCGCGGCCTGGGCCCGGTGCCGCCGGCCGAGGTGTACCGGTCCATGGACTACATCGCGGTCTACGAGACCGAGCAGCAACTGCGCGCGATCGTTCCCGACCAGCGTCTGCTCGGCACGCTCGACCTGCGCGGCGTGGTCGTCACCGCGCCCGCGGACGACACCACGCCCTGGGACCTCACCGCGGCCGGGGCCGACTCGGCGTCCGGGGACGTCACCATGCCGGGAGCCGGCACTGGGCCCGCGGCCGGGATCGACTTCTGCTCGCGGTTCTTCGGCCCGAAGCTGGCCATCCCGGAGGACCCGATCACCGGGTCGGCGCACTGCGCGCTCGTGCCCTACTGGGCCGGACGGCTGGACCGGACCCGGCTGCGGGCCCGCCAGCTCTCGCCGCGCCTCGGCGAGACCCAGGCCATTGACCTCGACTGCGCGCTGGTCGGCGACCGCGTCCGGATGTCCGGCGGCGCGCGGCAGTACCTGGCCGGAACGATCCGGCTGACCCCCGACGACCTTCGCCACCACGACCGGAGCAACTGATGCGCACCAGCCGCGTTTTCCACGCCGTCGACTCCCACACCGAGGGCATGCCCACCCGCGTGATCACCGGGGGAATCGGAGTGATCCCCGGCGCGACGATGGCCGAGCGCCGCGTCCACTTCCGCGACAACCTGGACCACCTGCGCACGCTGCTGGTCACCGAGCCGCGCGGGCACGCGTCGATGAGCGGGGCGATCCTGCAACCGCCGACGCGTCCCGACGCGGACTGGGCGGTGCTGTTCATCGAGGTCTCCGGCTACCTGCCGATGTGCGGGCACGGCACGATCGGGGTGGCGACCGTGCTGGTCGAGACCGGCATGGTGGAGGTCCGGGAGCCCGTCACCACGATCCGACTCGAGACCCCGGCGGGCCTCGTGACGGTGGATGTGCAGGTGCGGGACGGGGTGGCAAAGGGCGTCACGCTCCGCAACGTCCCGGCGTTCTCCGACCGGCTGGACGCCGTCGTCGAGGTTCCGGGCTTCGGCGAGATCCGCTACGACCTGGCCTATGGCGGCAACTTCTACGCCATCGCCTGGCTGGACGACTACAAGCTGCCGTTCGACCGGTCCGCCAAGAACGAGATCATCGCCGCGGGCCTGGCGACGATGGGCGCGATCAACGAGGCCGACGAGCCCGTCCACCCCGAGGACGAACGGATCCGCGGCGTCAAGCACGTGTACCTGGCCGCGCCCGGGTCGGACGCCCGGCACTCCCGGCACGCGATGGCCATCCACCCCGGCTGGTTCGATCGCTCGCCGTGCGGCACCGGGACCAGCGCGCGGATGGCCCAACTGCACGCACGGGGCGAGCTGGAGATCGGCGCGGACTTCGTCAACGAGTCCTTCATCGGCTCGACCTTCACCGGACGCCTGGTCGAACGGACGACCGTGGCCGGTCGCGAGGCCGTCGTCCCGACCGTCACCGGACGGGCCTGGATCACCGGCACCGCGCAGTACTTCCTGGCCCCGGACGACCCGTTCCCCGCGGGCTTCGAACTCTGAACCGCCCGTCCCCCGAACCGGCTGGAACCCCGAACGACCGGACCTGCGCCCGAGCACAGCCGCCCCGACCCGAGAAGGGCTGACGCCGACCCATGACCTCCCGCATCCTCGGCCGCGTCGCGCTGGACGACGAACGCCTGAGCAAGGACCTGGACCGCCTGGAACTGATGCCGATCCCGCGCGAGCCGTACCAGGTCTTCACCACGGGCAAGTGGCTGAACCTGAACCTGTGGAACGCCACCGGCGACCACACCGACGGCTTCTGGTACGGGCACGAGCAGCGCGCGGGACGGCCGACCGCGCTGCTCGACGAGCTCCCCTACCTGAAGCGGCTGGTGACCTCAACCTTCAACACCGACCTGCTGACCATGGTCCGCGGCCGGAACGTCAGCGAGTTCTCGATCATCCCGCACCGGGACTTCATCGAGGCGGGCCCGGCCGACCGGTTCTTCCGCGTCCTGCTGTTCCTGGAGGACAACGAGCACGCCGTCAACTCCGACGAACACCGGGTGTTCCGCATGCGCAAGGGCGAGGTGTGGTTCCTGGACGCGGCCCTGGTGCACGCGGGAATGAACATGTCGCCCCGCAGCCGCTGGTCGCTCTGCCTGGACTTCAAGGCGGGGCCCGGATTCGCCGCGGGCGACGTCTTCGCCTCGCCGGACGACCACCGGCCGGATCTCGCGCCGCTGCTCGTCGAGCGCGCCCCGGCCGCGCTGGGACTGCCCGAACGGCTGCTGGCGCTGAGCGAGATCGTCTCCCGGCACAACATCAAGGACATAGCGTTCATGCTCGGCCGCGTGCACTTCCAGCAGGAGTGGCCGGTCGCGGCGTCCTGGGACTGGCTGATCGACATCACCCGCGCCTCCGGCGACCCGAGCCTTCTCGGCGTCGCCGAGCGGGCCAGGCGGTACTTCGTGGAGTCCCGCGAGGTCGGCGAGGAGTTCTCGTTCTTTCCGGAGGCCGCGGGTGTCTGAGCCGCGGATACCCGAGCCGGGGATGCCTGAGCCGCCGCTCCACGAGCGGGTGGCGGAGGTCTGGCGGGAGGCGCTGCGGCTCGACCGGCTCGCCGAGGACGACGACTTCTTCGAGGCGGGCGGGCACTCGCTGCTGGCCATGCGGGTGGCCTCCCGGCTGCGTGACGAGCTGGACTGCGACCTGCCCCGCCGGGCGATCTTCGAGCACCGGACCGTCGCCGCACTGGCCGCCGAGATCGAGCGTCGCGGAGCCGGCGCATGACTGGGGCCGTCTTCCAGTCGATCGCCGGCCCGGCGGACTTCGGTGTCGCGGTCGAGCGGTTCCGCGCCGGGAGCGACAGCGCGATCCCGGTGTGGGTGGGCGAGCGTGCCGACCTGGCCGAGTCCGTGCGGCGGTCCGCGGGCCTGTACGACCGGCTGCGGCGGCCACCGGTCTGCGAGGTCGCGACGGTGCTCGGGGCGGACGCGATCCCGGTGGAGATCCTCGCCCTGGGGCGTCCGCTCGCCCATGACTGGACCGACACCCTGCCATCCTCCGGTGAGGGGCCGCTGCTCGTCGTGGCCCTCGACCGCGACCTGCGCATGGACCGGTTCGGCCGGACGCTGGTGGACGCGTATCTGGCCGGACGGGACGTCTTCCTGCTCACCGGCCGGGACGCGTACTCGCTGAGCTGGATGATCGCCAAGCAGTACGCGGCGGCCGCCCCGGTCGTCGCCGCCACCACGGCGCTGTTCACCGACCTGGACCAGGAACCGCTCCCCACCGGCGCGCGCTACGTGGACGCCCGCGCGATGGACGGCACCGACGTCCGCAACCTCACCCTGGACGAGACGTGGGGCCGGGTCCTGTTCAACGGGCACGGCACCGAGGACAGCATCAACCTCGGCCCGTTCACCGTGTGCGGACGCCACCCCGGCGTCCGGGACGAGCGTCCCGGTCCGCAGTGCGCCCACGGGTGCGGGTGTTTCCGGCCCGAGGAGAAACTGATCCCCGCGCATCTGGTCCGCGCCGCCGAGGTCGTGCTGAGCGGCTGCGACAGCGGGGCGCTGTCCGACCTGGCCACCTACGGGCCGGGCTATCGGCTGATGCTGAACGCCATCGACGGCGTGGCCCAGACCGTCGTCGCGGGCGTCGGGATGCACCAGTCGGCTCGCGTGGAGAACCGGGCCTGGCTCGCCGGGCGGGGCGGCAGTACCGCGCGCCTGCTGAACACCAGCCTGCGCGACCTGCACCCGTACCCGTCGTTCGTCCAGGTAGGACTCCCCGCGTCCACCTACCCCCCGCCCCCGCCCCCGGACTGCGGCGTGGACCGAGCCCCGGACGCGGGCCGGGATGTGGACGCGGGCCGGGATGTGGACGCGGGCCGGGACGCGCATCCGGTCGCGTCCACTGCCGACACGGTGTTTCGGGAACTCCTGCGCGAGGTGAGCTCCCGGAGCCGCGGCCTTCTCGCACCAGGATTCCTCACCGGGCGGCATCCTCTGCGGGAGCCGCTGACACGTCTGGAGACCATGGTGGACGACAAGGCCGTCCGGACTGTCCTAGGAACGGCCGAATCGCAGCGGCGGTTCCGGCAACAGCTCCAGAGCGGGCTGCACGATCTAGACCGGGCCATCGCGTCGCGCATAGCGGGCGACCCCGAGGACGATCTCGCCGGCTTCCCCCGGTTCTTCGGCGACCGCAGCGACGTAGCGGACGCCGACGTCACGCGCACCGCCTGCCCGTGCGGACGCCTCGCCTGGCACTACCTGCGCCGTGGTCTCACCTCCCGCGTTCCTGACACCCTGGCGCGGGTCTGCCTGAGCTGCGGACCGATCGGCTACGCCTTCGCCGGAGCCGCGCGGTTCACCGGGACGGTCACCGAGCCCGCGACGGTCCCGGCAGGCGGGACCTTCCGGGTCGAGGCGGAGTTCATGGCCGACGCGGCGGGACCGATCCACGTCGGGCTGTTCGTCCCCGCGCCGCTGCGCGCCCGGATCGCCCCGGCCGTCCGGCGGGTGCGGCCTCGAAACGACGGGCACGGGACCGCGGTGTTCGAGATCGTCGTGCATCCCGCCGCGCCCCCGCAGGAGCACCACTACACCGTGTTCGCGGTCCAGAACCTGGGGATCTCGCTGCTGCGCTGGCCGTTCGCCGTGCAACCGCGGCCCGGTGAGGAGACGCCGAAATGACCGATCTCATCCACCAGGCGGTCGCCGCGCGCGCCGCCGCCGACCCCGGCCGTACCGCGCTCGTCCACGCGGACGAGACCGTCGACTACGCGACGCTGGACGCCGCCGCCGACCGTTTCGCGGCCGCCTTCGCCGCCGCCGGGATCGGCTCCGGCAGCCTGGTCCCGGTCGTCCTGCCCAGGACGCCGCGGCTGGTGGCTGTCCAGCTGGCGCTGCTGAAATGCGGCGCGGCCTATTCGGTCCTCGATCCGCTCTGGCCCCGTGACCGGCTGGCCGGGCTGGTCGCCCGGCTGTCCGCGCCGTTCGCGGTCGCCGACTCAACGAGGTATCCCTTCGCGGTCCGCCTCGTCGCGGAGACGACCCTGAAGGAGGCCGCCCGGGACGCTCCGGCCTTCCGCGCTCCCGAGGTCACCGGTGCGTCCCCGGCGATGGTGTTCTTCACCTCCGGGACAACGGGCCGTCCCAAGGGCGTGGTGTCTCCGCACCGGGCGACGATGCGGCTGTTCCAGGGGCCGGCGCGGCCGGACCTGGTGATGCCGCAGGTCGCGCCCGCGTCGTGGGACATGTACGCGCTGGAGGTCTGGGGGACGCTGACGGCGGGCGGGATGTGCGTGATTCCTGATGACCGCCACTTCCCGCCCGAGACGCTGCGCGAGTTCGTCGCCCGGCACGGGGTGAACGCGGCGCATCTGGCCTGCTCGCTGTTCAACCTGTTCGTGGACGTTGATCTCGATGCGTTCACCGGCCTGCGCGAGGTGATGATCAGCGGCGAGCGCGTCTCGGCCGCCCACGCCCGCCGGTTCGTCACCCGCTATCCCGACGTTCCGCTGGTCAACTGCTATGGACCGGTGGAGAGCTGCATGTTCGTGACGTCCCACCGCATCGCTGCGGCCGACACCGACCGTCCGGACGGCGTCCCGCTCGGCACTGCGGTGCCGCGGACCGGCGTGCTCGTGCTGTCCGGAGAGCGCGAGTGCGCGCCCGGCGAGGAGGGGGAGATCTGCCTCGCGGGGGACGGCCTGGCCGTCGAGTACCTCGGCGACCCCGAACTGACGGCCGACCGCTTCCGCACCGTGCGGGTCGGGGGCGAGCCGGTCCGCGTCTACCGGACGGGCGATCTGGGCTATCTCGACCGCGATGGGCTGCTGCGTTTCCGGGGCCGCCGGGACACACAGGTCAAGATCCGCGGATACCGCGTCGAACTGGGCGAGGTGGAGGGCGCGGCGCGGGCACTGCCCGGCGTCCTCGACTGCGCGGCCGTCCCGGTTCGCGAACCCGGCGGCGGCTACGAGAGCCTCGTCCTCCTCTACACCGCGCAGGGCGGACGCTCCGGCGGTGATCCGCTGGAGGTGCGCGCCGCCCTGGCCCGGCGGCTGCCGGACTACCTCGTCCCCGCCCGCGCGCGCCTCGTCGGCGGCCTGCCGCTCACCGAGAACGGCAAGCTGGACCGCCTCGCGCTTGCGGATGCCCACGCCCTCCGGTGACCGGGTTGCGCGTGACGGTCGTCAGCGACGACCTGCTGTTGGGCCGGGGCATGACGGCCGTGCTGGACGGGTTGCCCATCGTGGCGGCGGTCCGGCTCGTCGGCACGGCGGAGGCCGCAGAGGCACGCGGGGACGACGCGGTCGTGGTCATCCCCGCCGCCGGCTCGGGGCGGGCCGCCGTCCCGCACGCGGCGCGGATGCTCATCCTGCTGGACGACCCGTCCGCCGCCACCGCCGAACCAGCACGCCCCTCCGCCCCCGACGAAACCCCACGGCCCTCCGCCGCCGACGGGCCACCACCGCGGCCCGACACCGCCGACGGGAGGCACGATATCGACGACGGGGCACCGCGGCCCGACGCCGTCCTGCCGGTGCGCGGCCTGCGAGCGGACGTGCTGGAGGCCACGCTGCGCAGACTGTGCCCGCGGCCGGCCCCGTCCGAAACGCTCCTGTCGGAGCGTGAGCGGGAGACCCTCGGCCACCTCGCGGACGGCCTGACCAACCGGCAGATCGCCCGTCGCATGGGCATCTCCGAGCATGGCGTCAAGCGGCACATCGCCATGATCATGGCCCGGCTCGGCTGCGCGAACCGGACCTCGGCGGTCACCACCGCCATCCGCTACGGGATCATTGACGCGCGGCGCACGCCGGGCCGCCGGGCCGCCAGCAGCGCGCCGCCGTGCGCGGCGACCAGCACGGCCGTCCCGTAGAGCAGCCATCCCCACACGCCCAGCGCGACCACCCCGGCCATCGCCGGAGGACCGGCGATGGCCGCTCCCGCCCGGTTCAGCTCGAACGCCGACAGGTACTCGTTCGTGCGGTCGCGCGGCGCGAGCTCGTAGGAGAGCGTCCAGAACGACGGCGACTCCAGCAGTTCGCCGACCGTCAGCACCACCGCCGCCAGCGCCAGGACCGCCACCACGACGAGCCGTGGCGCGCCCGTCGCGGTGCAGGCGATCAGCGCCGCCGCTCCCGTGAGGGCCAGGGCGCTCTGCCGCAGGCCGGCGATCGCCCGGGCCGAGGTTTGCACCCGCCGGGAGAACCCGTACTGGAAGAGGATCACCAGGACAGTGTTGACCGTCAACGCCAGCGGGGCCGTCCAGCCGGGCAGGTCCGGATGCGCCAGCACCCACAGCGGCAGCCCCACCGTGAGGACCAGCGTCGCGCTGCTGACCGTCGCCGCGCTACAGATCAACCCGAGGTACCGCAGGTCGGCCAGCACCGACCAATCGGTCCGGGCGGCGCGCGCCCCCGCCCGGGGGAGGCGCGCCGTCCAGACTGCTCCGACCAGGAAGGAGGCGGCGTTGGCCAGCAGGCCGACGCGAAGCGCGACGCCCGAGTCCGCGGCGACGGCCAACGCGCTCACCGCGCCGCCGAGCAGGTAGCCGATGTTGCGGAGCGCCCGGATCGCGCCGAGCGCCCCCGCCCGCTCGTCCTCGCCCAGGGTGGCGACCGTGAGCGACTGGTTGAGCCCGCCCGCCCCCGCCCGCGCCAGTCCCGCGAGCGCGCCGCCCGCCAGCAGCGCCGGGAATCCGGTAGCGAACGCGAGCGCGGCGAAGGCCGCCGTCTGGACCAGATGGGTGGCCACCACGAACCGGCGGACGCCGAACCGGCTCGCGAGCACGCCGTTGGGCACCGCCGCAACCAGTTCGCACACCCCCGCCACCGACAGCGCGAACGCCAGCCGTCCCGCCGACAGCCCCAACGTCTTGACCGCCAGGAACGGCAGCGTGATCCACGCCATCCCGGTTCCCCACGCGTCCACCAGGGACGTGGCCGCCAGGATCCGCACCGGCCCCTTGCCGGTCAGCGCATGCCACCATCCGACCGACGCGATCAGCGATCTCATGTCCTCGTACGGTACGAACCGTCCCCGGCTTTCGGAAGCGCGCTGCGCGCGACTTTCGGGGCGCCCGAACGGCTACTTGCCGGTCGTCCGGGAATCCCGGTTGGCTGGACGGTCGAAGTGCTGATCGAGACGAACGGGCGGCCCGCGCATGCCGAATATCGTGTCCGTCGAATGGATGATGGTCGGGATCTCCCAGATGGCCCGCGCCGCCGCAGAACGGGGCGCGCTCCTGCACCTGCTGGCCAAGAACCCCGCCCGCTACGCCCACGACATCGCCCACGGCGGGGCGGGCCCCGCCCTGGTCGTCCACGAGGTGGACACCGACGACCCGCAGGCGATCGACCGCGCGCTGAAAGCCGTCGGCCGGATCGACGGGCTCGTGACCGTGGACCTGTACGACATGCGCGTCCTCGACCACTTGGCGTCCCTTGGCCTCCCCGGCCAGGACCCCGAATCCGTCCGGCTGGTGCGCGACAAGGCCCGCCTGCGCGACCACCTACACCGGGCGGGCCTGTCGACCACCACCGGCATCCCGCTCACAGCAAGCTCCGGCTGGCGGGACGTCGCAGAACGACTCGGCGCGCCATTCCTGGTCAAACCCAACTCAGGGGCGGGGAGCGCGCACGTCCGCCTCATCCGCGACGCCAAGGACTTCGCCGCATTCCGGCGCGAGGCGCCACCGGCGGAGGAGTTCGTCGCCGAGATCTACCTCGTCGGGCCGCTGTTCAGCGTCGAGACCTTCACCTGGGATGGCCAGACCAGAACCCTCGGCATCGGCAGCCGGATCCTGTCGCCCGAACCCGCCTTCCGCGAAGAGGTGTACGCCTTCCCCACGGCACTCCCCGAACAAGACCGCGCCGAGATCGACACCTGGATCGGACAAATACTCGCTTCGGTCGGCTACACACGGGGATTCGCGCACACCGAGTTCATCGCGACCGGGCACGGCCCCGAGCTCGTGGAGATCAACCCACGCCTGCCCGGCGTGTCGATCGGCCGCGCGATCTCCGAAACCCTCGGCATCGACGTCTACGCCGCCACCGTGGACATGGCGCTCGACCACCGTCCCGCGATCATGGACGCCGAGCTCCGCCCGCGCGGCGGCGCCTCCGTCGTCTTCCTCTACCCGCCGACCCCCGGCGTCCTGCGGGACGTCACCGGCCTGGACGCCCTCGCCCGCCATCCCGGCTCCCCGTCCTACCACCCCCAGCTCGCGCCCGGCGACGTGATCCGGAGCATCGACGACCAGTACGGCATGGCCGGCTTCCTCACCACCTACGGCGCGACCGCCGAACTCGCCCTCCTCAACGGCATCTCGGCCGCAGGCCGACTCCAAGTCCTAGTGGAGCCCCTGCTGACGTTCGGGTTGGATGTCGCCGAGCGATAAGCGAGCAACCACGCCGGCTGCGACGTCACTGGACGACGAACCAGACGACCACTACGAGCCCGCATTCAGCGCCCGACCACGCGTGGCTCCAGGATCACTCGCCGATCAGCTGGACTGAACGGCCTCGCACTGCGGACAGTTGAACCGCTCCATCAGACCCGGAGCGGTTCAAAATGAGGGGATTTTCGAGAAAGGGAGCGACACGCCGGCCAATCAGCCCGTGGTGGCCACCACCGGGCTACTCGTGGCCGAATGATTGATGAGGGTGTAGTCCGAGGCCATGACGGTGACCTTGGCGCCCGGGTTGAAGCCGGTCGGGTCGACGGGATCGGAGTCACTGACCGGCAGGGTAACGGACGTGACGTCCCGCACCCCGTTGATCTTGTACGGCTTGCCATCGACGAAGAACCAGTACCAGAGCTCACCGGACACCTCGTCGGTGTGTGACGCCGTCCAGGTCAAAGTGACCTGGTCACCCCTGATGACCGCACTGACCATTTGGGGCGTCGGCGTCAGCGTCTTCGGAGGCGACGCCGTCATGCTGTTACTCAGCGGCGACAGGTTGCCCGTGCCGTCCTCGGCGGCGATGGCGTACGTCTCGGTGTCGGTCAGCCCATCGGCGGCGACGTTGAAGACCCATCGGTCCTCGGGATCCGTCTCCTCGGTGGTGACCCGTTTGGCGAGCCGCTTGTCGGCGAAGAGGACATAGTCCTTGACGCCGTCCGACGGCGAGGCCTTCCAGATCACGGACAAGTTGTCACCTTCTCTGGTGACGCTGGTCAGCGTGGGCGCGGCCAGCGTGGAGGCCGCAGTCTTCGGCGCGGTGCCGACCACCGTGGCCGTCTGACCCGGTTTGGACGCCGTCTGGGCTGATGCGTCGGCGCCCACACCCGGTGCCATGGCGACGAGGGCAGCTGCGGCAAGCGCGGTGCCCAGCCAGGCCGTACGACGCGCTCTCTGATGATGTGTCACGATTCCTCCGGAGTTGAACTTCTACGGAGTTACACTTCTGACAGCAGGGGTCGTAAATCGAATTCGCCGTCACCCTTGCCCCTGCACTGGCAGACCAAGGGGCTAGGCGTTAATGCGACTTCACCCTGGCATTCCGAATACTTGTCAATGAACGGCTAATAGTCAACTTTTCAAGGAAAAGTGGCCAGATGTTGTCTTCATTGAACCGTGCGGCCGAATTTTTCGTGATTCAGAATGCCCTCAGCGATCGCCCGGGGCCTGGGCGACGAGTATCGCCTGCTCGTCCATCCGTTCGTCGCCGGTGGGCCCGCGATGCTGGTGAGCTCGCATGTTCGGCTGTCGCGTATTCGCGAGGTCAACTCGGCATTGGTTACTG
The DNA here is from genome assembly GCF_000518265.1 of Actinomadura oligospora ATCC 43269. Classification (GTDB taxonomy): domain Bacteria; phylum Actinomycetota; class Actinomycetes; order Streptosporangiales; family Streptosporangiaceae; genus Spirillospora; species Spirillospora oligospora. Next base: position 937,535 of record NZ_JADG01000003.1, read on the forward strand.
AGGGTTGTCGGTCGCGGTCGTCCAGCGAGGGTCGATGAGGCCCAGCCATGCGTCTTGATCGTCTGCCAGCGGCTGTTTGAGAGGTAGTGGCAGGAAGCGGCAGGCGAACGTCAGGCCGGCGTCGTCTCCATCCCCGCGGACGGTGTGGTGCCATGCGTTCGGCGTGGTCGCGGGCGCGTGAAGTTGGAAGTAGGTGGTTCGGCGCGGCTGGTGGGTGTCTGGATGGGGCTTGTCCTCCGAGGCGATGTGTCGGACCACCGAGGCGGTGAGCAGGCCGGTCTCTTCGGCGACCTCTCGCAAGACCGCTTGTTCCAGCTGCTCACCTGGCTGGATGCCGCCGGCGGGGATCTGGGTTCCGGCCTGGGGCATGCCGACGTGGTCGAAGACCAGGAGTTCGGGGACCGCGCGATGCCTGATCACGTAGGCGGCGACGCGGACTCTTGGTCGGGTCACCCCGGCATTGTCCATGTTGCTGTTGCGGAAGGCGCTGGAGGTCACGTGGTGTGGTCGCCGGGGGCGTAGCGGTTCCAGGTTCCTCCAGCTTCGGCGGCGATGCGGGTGGTGCACAACATGACCGGCGATCTCTCCCGGCAGAGCGCCGGCTGCGGCGGCGACGCAACGATTTTCGTCTCTGCCGACCTCGAATCCGTCGCCACCAGCTGAGACTGGCTTCGAAGAAATCCTGGCCGTCCTCCGAAGGAGAAGCCCGGCCATGACAGGAGATGGGAGAACTGCACGTGACCGCAAAACGACGACTGGCAACGCTCACCATGACCATCGGAGCCGCCGCCGCTGCGCTGGCGCTCCTCAGCGGCCCCCAGGCAACGGCCGCCTCCCCCGGCACCGCGGCCCCCGCCCCAGCCCATGCGGCCCACCCGAGCGGCATCGGCTGCTGCTAGTGCGGTCGGCGGTGGTCAGCGCTGTTCAATACCGTTCAGTAGGAGCCGGCCCGCGGTTCCAGGTGGACGGCGGTCGTGCAGGTTGGCGACCGGCACGGTGAACCGCAGCCCGTCGGCCGAGGCGATCTTCCCGCCGCGCCAGGTGTTGACGATGTCGATGTCGGCCTGTTCGGCGATCAGGCGCGTGTTGGCCGCCGAGATCGTCTCGGCGCGCAGGTGCCCCTGGTCGACCTGCTGGAGGCGGGCGCGGGTGAGGGCGGGGACGTTCGGCTTCTCGATCGGGACCAGGCCGACGTTGCACGCCTCGGCCACCAGCAGCCCGCACAGGCTGACCGCGAAATCCTCCATGCCTGTGTCGGCGCCGGAGATGTGGGTGAACTCGGCCGCCGGCTTGGTCGGGTCGAACACCTCCAGCAGCAGCTCGGGGAAGTCCACCCGCGGCAGCATCCCGTCGATCAGCGCGCGGAACTCGCCCATCAGCGGCGGCTCGGCCAGCGGCCCGAGCTTGTCCACCCGGAGCCGTCCGCCGACGAACTGCACTGCGGTGTTGGACCCGAGCCCGTCCAGGACTCGGGTGTAGGCGCCCTCCAGCGCGCTGGCGAGCTCAGCCAAGTGCCCGGCCGGTTCGACCTCCAACTCCAGCGCCTCCAGCAGCCGGGCGCGTGGGTTGCTCCACCGGTCGGCGCCGGCGGCGAACTCCACCGCGCCGGGCGGCACCGCCGGGGGGGTCCTCGGTCAGGAACACCCTCAACACGTCGCGGCCTGGGAGTCGGCCCGCTCAGGGCGTCGGCTGCCCGGAGACGAGGGCTGCGGGGCCTCGCGGCCCCTTTCTGCCATATGTCTGGGTAAGCCGCACAGGGCCACTTCGCTGCTCATCGTTCGGTCCCGAGTCTCGGGATCCCGTAGAGCACATCTCACGATGCGCGCTGTTCAGCGGCAGGCGACATGAGCCTCGCCTGGTGCGACCTCCTGAGGCGCCGCCGGGGCGGAGGCCGTGGGGCGGTTCCGCAGGCTGACCGTGACCAGGAGACCGGCGAGCATTCCGGCGGCGGTCAGCAGCACGACGAGGAACTCGCCGTCGGCGGTGGCGGCGCGCAGGGCGTCGCCGGTCCTGCCCTCGGTGCCGAGGTCGGCGATCACCGTGAAGACCGCCAGGCCGATCGCGTTGCCGATGTTGAGGGTCGTGGACGCGATGCCGTTGGCGACGCCCTGCTCATGCGCGGGAGTGCCGGTGGCGGACGTGATCCACATCGCCGTCCAGACGATGCCCTGCCCGACTCCGGAGACGATGAGGCCCGGCACGAGCAGCCCGTACCCGGCGTCCGCGTCGAAGCCGAACGCCAGCCCTGCCGTGCCGACCACGCCGATGACGAAGCCGATCAGGAGCGTCCCGCGGTTGCCGATGCGAGTGGCGAGTCGCTCTCCCGCCTGCGTGCCGGTGGCGATGGCGACGGACGGGATCAGGAACGCGAGCCCGGTCTGGAGCGCGCCGTAGCCGTGCACGGTCTGCATCAGCACGGTGAGGAAGTACGGCAGGACCCCGAACGTCGCCATGTAGACGAAGGTGACGCTCACGCCCACGGTGAGGCTGCGGTTGCGGAACAGCCGGAACGGCATCAGCGGGTCGGCACTTCGAGCCTCCACCACGGCGAACACCGTGAGCAGCACGACGGCCAACGCGAAGCCTCCGACCACGATCGGGTCGCCCCATCCGAGCTCCGGCCCTTCGACCAGGGCGAACACGAGCAGTGTGGAACCTCCGGTGACCGTGAGCGCGCCGGGCACGTCGAACCTGCGGCGCTCGCCCCGGGCGGCGTCACGCGGGATGACGAGGAGCGCGGCGACGGCCACAAGCCCGGCCAGCGGGACGTTGACGTAGAAGACGGCGGGCCAGCCGAAGTTCTCGGTCAGCACCCCGCCGAGCAGCGCGCCGATGGTGAGACCGCTGGCCCCGGCGCCGCCCCAGACGGCGAGCGCCCGGTTCCGCCTTGGCCCCTCCTCGAACAGGGTGTTGATCAGCGACAGGGTGGCGGGCAGGAGCAGCGCGCCACCGATGCCCTGCACGGCCCGCGCGGTGATGATCATCTCCGCGCTCGTGGCGAGCCCGCCCGCCAGCGAGGACGCGGCGTAGAGGGTCAGCGCCAGCACGAACATCCGACGCCGTCCGAGCAGGTCGGCAGCACGGCCTCCGAACAGCAGGAACCCTCCCGCGAAGACGACGTACGCGCTGACCACCAGCTGCTGGGTCTGGCCGGGGAAGCCGAGGTCGGAGCCGATCTCGGGGAGCGCCACGAACACGATGTTGAGGTCGAGCGCGTAGACCAGCTGGGCCAGTGCCAACAAGGCCAGGGGCAGTCCCAGCCTGAGCGCCGGGGAGCCCGGGGACGAGTGCGACATGTGAGAGCCCTTCATGGGTCCGGTGATAGTACGTATGTTTACGTACAGTCGGACTGTCGGGCAAGAGCAATCCCTCAGATTGTTCGAATGTCGCAGTACGATCGGACAATGACCTACCGCCACCCCGAACGCGCGCAGATCCGGGTCGTCGACGTCCTGTCGGCCCTGGGCAACCCTGTCCGGCTCGCCGCCGTCCGAGTGCTCGACGCGGGCGGCGAGCACAATTGCAGCAGCGTGCTGGAGGTCATCGGCGTGACGGCGAAGTCGACCATGACCCACCACTGGCGGGTGCTGCGGGAGAGCGGCGTCATCTGGCAGCAGCCGTCCGGCCGGGAGAACCTGGTCACCCTGCGCCGCGACGACCTCGACGCCCGCTACCCCGGACTACTCGACGCCGTCCTGACCGGCGCCCGCGAAGACGAGGCCCTCGAAACCGCGCCCACCCACCCCTGACCCGAGGCCCGCCCGCACAGCGCGAGGACACCAAGCTTCACAACCACCGGTTCACCACGGCAGCCACCCAACCCGGGACGCCCTCACCACCGGTGCACCCTTAGCGGCAGCCTGCGAAGCTCCCCCAGACTGGAGGGTCATGAAGGACGCCACGTGGCCCTGCGACGGCGCTCCCCGCCACCTGCGCGTCACCAACGCCGGGCACACGAAGTACGGCGCGACCTTCACCCTCTCGCACCGGCAGACCGTCGAGTACTGGGCGCAGTCCTACGGCTGAGCCGGCCACTGATCCGCCACGCGTCCGGCATCAGCGCCCGGCCGCGTGGCGGGTGCCCCCATATGCCCCGCATGCATGCTCCGGCAAGCGGTTCCGCATACGCCATGGCAGGACGAACCAGGATTGATCGGGCACGCTGCGGCCGAATAGTCCCAGCGCTCACGGTCCGTCTAGGGGGCCGGTAAGAACCGTGTCATGAGCCCCCAACAGCGTTGTTGGCGGATGGCGGGAGGTCCCGTCCGGCCGCGATAGTGCCGTTGGTCCTCGCGGCTGCCTGAGCAGGTGCTGTTGGTCGTCCCTCCTCGCGTCGGATCGTGGTCTACGACGCGAGGAGGAGCCAGCCCGATCAATTCGGGGACAACCCAGGGATACCCCTGATGTCGATCGCGGGGCGCCCTGCGACGCTCTGGGGACATGAGACTCAAAAGCATCGGACTCGCCGCCGCCGTCATCGCGTTCACCGCCATCACCACCACCGCCACGGCGGACGCCGCGGCCCGTGACGACGCCCTGCAGACGGCGCTCGACAACCTGGTCGCGACCGGCCAAGCCGGCGCGATCGCCGAGGTCAGACGGGACGGCACGACCTGGCGCGGCACCAGTGGCCGCGCCCGGCTGGATCGCCCGGCCCCGCCCCCGCTGAACGGCCGGTTCCGCGCGGGCAGCGTGACCAAACCGTTCACCGCGACCGTAGTGCTCCAACTCGTCGCCGAGGGCCGGGTCGGCCTGGACGACTCCGTCGAACACTGGCTGCCCGGCCTGATCGAGGGCGGCGCCGGCGACATCACCGTCCGGGAACTGCTGAACCACACCAGCGGCCTGCCCGACCCCGTCGGGGCACTGGTCGACGACGACGGACTGCCGCGCGACCGCTGGCGAACGTGGACGCTCACGGAACTGGCGCGGCTGTCGAACGCGCTGCCACGTGACCCGAACCCACCGGGCACGCACTACAGCTACTCCAACAACGACTACATCCTGCTCGGCATGATCATCGAGAAGGCCACCGGCCGGTCCTTCCGGACCGAGATCACCCGCCGCATCGTCGTCCCGCTCGGGCTGCGCGGCACCTTCCTGCCGGGCGCGAATCCGTGGCTGCCCGCCCCGCACGCCGACGGTTACGTGACAGTCCCGCGCGACGGCCGCGACGTCACGTACGACATGACCGTCCTCAACCCCACCATGGCAGGTTCCGCCGGGGAGATCGTCTCGACCACCGACGACCTGAACCGCTTCTTCGCCGCACTCCTCGGCGGCCGCCTGGTGCATCCGGACCTGCTCCACCAGATGACGGCCGGCGACAACGGCTTCGGCATCGAATCGACCACGCTGAGCTGCGGTGTCCGGATCCACGGCCACGGAGGCGGCATCCCCGGCTATCTCACGATCGCCTTCACTTCCACCGACGCCCGCCATCAGGTCGCGCTCTCGATCAACCGTTATCGCGCAACCGATCCGTCCCCCGCCGCCATGGCGTTTCTCAACGCGGCCTTTTGCCCCGGTGTTCACCGCCACTCAAGATGACGACGTAGCTGAGGTCGCCGGGCAATGAGGATGAGGACGGACGGGTAGGCCACCGAAGAGCGGTGTCCGCTTTCGTGTGCGACGACATCGTGCTTGACCGAGGTTTCGCCGTGCATCTGGGGCTTTCGGCGTATTCCCCGCCGCGACCTCAACTCATTCCCCTACACGTCGCGGCCGGACCAGCGGCCCGGCTACGGCCAGCACTCCATAGTGATGGGAGGCTTGTCGGGGCTGCGTATGACAAGGGTGCACCCCGAATCGGCGTCCTTCTGATTGAAGAGATCGCTGAGGCTGGGCGGGTTCGGATCGGCCTGGGCTGGGGCAGCAGCGAACAGGCCGGCGGCGATCAGTGCCGCCACGCCAGCGGCGAGCGAGGTCGCCTTGCGCATGATGATCCGAACCGGCGGCCTCGCCTCGCGTGAGAGGGCCGTGATCCCCGGCCATCTGAGAACCGGGAGGCCACTCCCGGTCACGATCCACGAGATCGAAAACTCCTGGCCTAGGCTCCAGCCTCGTGGAGCCCTCAGCGCCCTACCCGCCCGTACCGCCGCCCTTTCCCCCGTCGAAGGCGTCCAACGGACCGGCCACAGCCGCCCTGGTGCTCGGCATCCTGACCCTGGTGACCTGCGGCGCGACCGCGATCCCCGCACTGGTCTGTGGCCATCTCGGCACCGCTCGGGCCGCCCGGTCCGGGGTGGGGCGCGGACCCGCGCTGACCGGCATCGTCCTCGGCTGGCTGTGCACCGCACTCTGGCTGATCTTCTGGGGCTGGGCCCTGCTTCTCGGAGGCGGTGACACCCTAGCCAGCTTCATCAATGAGGGGTTCGGTCTCGGCGGCTGACCGACCGTGTCCTGGGCGGCAGGTGGCCTCTATCGCTCTGGCGTCCCTGCTGGTCACCTGCTCGCACCCAACCGAGCAAGAGGCGGGACACGGGGCGCCCTGTAGTCCCGCGATCACTGATCGCACGCTCGATCGACTGACCCGCCGCGAGGTCAACTAGTCGCGCTGTCAGTAGAGGTTGCGCTCCCAGGGCTCAAGGTCTGCTTCGCCGGGCGGAAGGTTTCCTGTGCAGTAGCGGTAGAGGTATGTGGCCGCACGTCGCTCTGCGTACTTTTCGTTGATTGGTTCACCGTGCTCGTCGAGTTCGAGGACGTTGGCGAAGATGGCGAAGCAGATCTCCATCTGGGACGGCGAGTCCCTCAACTCGTCCCAGTAGTTGATTCCGTCCAGCATGGGATGCCCGACCGAGCCGCGAGCGACCCATCCGGCGAAGCGGCGCAAGGCCCCTGATGCGCCATGACTGAGGCGAGACGACATGGATGAGAACGTATCGCTTGTGGGCTGTGGGTCCCGGCCTGCCCTGCAGGGGCCGCCGCGAGCGGGCGTCGCGGCGGGACCGGATCGAAGAGGCCGCATGCCCGGCGTGAAGAGCCGGGCGCGGCGGCCCCGACGGCCCGCTTGCGGGGCACCCTTGACCCTGTAATGAAACTGGCGGGCGGCGGACGGCGTGTGATCGCGTACGTCATCGACGTCCTCGTACTCTCGCTGCTCAACGGGGTCGTGGTGAGCGTCTTCTTCACCGAGCGGGCAGAAGGCGGTTACGACAGGACCGACATGGGCGTCTTGGCGGTCGTCCTCTACGTGGGTTACTGCTCGCTGTTCCTCGGGCTGTGGGGCCAGACACTCGGGAAGATGGCCATGGGCATCACCGTGATCGGCACGGACTTCGAGGACATCGGGATGGGGAGGGCCGCTTGGCGGGCCTTCTCCGGAATGATCCTGTCGATCGTCACCTTCGGAGTCGGCGGGCTGATCGATGCGACCTGGCTCCTGTGGGACCGCGACTACCAGACCCTTCACGACAAGCTGGCCGACAGGTGGGTCGTCCGCGTCAGCTACGGAGCACAGCGTCAGGACGAATCGGTCGACCCGTACGGTTCCGCCAATCCGAATGTGGAGGCCTGTAACCAGGTGCATCGGTGTTGGTGGGGACGGTGGCGAGCCCAGGACGATGATCACGTGAGCGTCCCGGTCGGAGGCTTCGTGGTTGGGGTGGGTTCGTGGGGCGTTACTGTCGCCAGGCATGACCGACATGCCGTCCTTCGCGTTGCTTGAGGATCTGCTCGGCTGCCGTACCGATGACCCTCGGCTGGCCGAGCTGCATCGGACGTACGGTCTCGGCACGCCCCCGACGTTCTCCGACAGGGACGGCATCGACGCCGAGGGCGTGGACGAATACGGGTGGTCGCTCGTCTACAAGGCGTCCGCGCGGATTCCCGGCAGTTACCCCTCGTTTCGGGTACGCGGCCGGGGCGACGTGCTCGGCTACCTCACACAGATCGACATCGTGGACGGCTACACGCTGCCACTGCGCGAAGGGGTCACCACCGCGCTGCCTGAGGCTGAGGCTCGCGCGCGTGCGTTGGAGAGCAGGGTTGCTGAGTACGGCAACGTCGTCCACGTCTTGGAACGCGACGAGCGGACCACGCTCGAAGCGCGCTACTACGCCGACGGGCGCTTCATCTGGTTCAGCCTCATGCTCAACGAGCTGGACGAGGACGATCCCGAACTGCTGCGTTCGGCGGAACGGGTTCGCGCCGCGCTCCCCGTCCGGACCATTCCGGACTGGCCGGAGCCGGATCCGGACGAGCCGCTCCCCCAGGCTCTGCAGGAGCTGTACGCCTACCAGGACGCGCCCGAATTCCCCGACATCGACATCGAGATGCTCGAACGCTTCGACTCGGGGTCGGCGACGGCGTGGACGAAGAATGCCGACGCCGAGCGCGAGTTCCGTGTGTTCGCCATCAACGGCAGCGGCTCACTGATCGCCTCCTGGCTCGTCCATGCGGATCGTCCGGTCGAGCAGCAGCCAGTCGTCCTGCTGGGCGACGAAGGCGACGTCGGCGCGGTGGCCACGGACCTCTGTGACCTGCTCTATCTGCTCGCCGCCGGGATCGGTCCCTTCGAAGCCGTCATGTTCGGCCTGGACGAGGACGCCGAGCCCCAGCTGGGCATCGCCCGCATGGCCGAGGCCCATTTCGGCCGCCGCGAAGGACGCACCGCTGAGGCCGTCCTCACCGATGCGGCGGCGGAGTACTCCGACGTCCAGGATCGTCTCGACACGCTCTGGAGCTCCCGCCCCAGCCTCAGGGTCGGAGGGAGTTGAGGAACCAGGCGTCGACGACACCGTCCTCGAGCCCGGACGCGACGAACACGCGACCGTCCGGCGTGAAGGAGCCCGCGACCAGACCGGCCTTCGAGGTCCAGCGGACCCGACCGTTCGCGCACTCCAACAGGACGGCGACCTCGTCGTCCGCGGCGAACACATGCGCGCCATGGAACGTCCAGCTCGCGCGGGCCGCGTAGGTGGCGACGGGAGTCGTCGCGTCCAGCCTGAGATCGGGATTGGTCGAACGGACGTGCGCGGCGCCCATCAACCTGTCGTGTTCCATTTCCATCAGGCAGGCCGTCGGGTGGTCATCCCCGACGGCGAGCAGGCCGGAGGTGTCGGGAGCGAACGCCAGCGCGTTGAGCGTGGTGAGCCTCGTTTCGAGGGTCGACAGCAGCTCGCCGGACACGGCCTCTCGCAGCGCGATCAGTCCGGAGCCGCAGCCGTGGGCGAGCAGTCGGCCGGTGCGGTCCAGCGCGACCGGCCCGAAGGCGTCATCGACATGCGACAGCACCGTGCCGGTGGCCGCGTCAGCGACGATCGCCGCTCCCGTCTCCGTGTTGCTGGCGGCGATGAGCTTGCCGTCACCGCTCTGAGCGACCCGTCCGGCGGCGAAGTCACCGCCGGAGGACTCACCTGTGACGAGCATGTGCCGACGTCGGCCGTCCACGCCGTAGACGGCCGGCCCCACCCCGATTCCCAGGTCCGCGAAACCCACCGTGACCCGCGAACCGTCAGGGCTGAACACGGCCTCGACGGCCGTGTCGTCCTCTTCGAGGGTCGCGATCAGCAGTTCGTCTTCGTGGGCACCGCCCGGGTCGGGCCTGAACAGCTGAACACGGCCGAGGTCGTTGTTGCCCGTGGCGCCCGAGGCGATCAGCAGGACGCTGAGGTCGTTGGGGCAGGCCACCGCGCTGATGACGAAGTCGCGGGCCCGGCTCAGCGGACGGTGGGTCGCGAGCACATGCCACGGCCGATGGTCACCGCGTTGCCGTTCGGCCCACCATCGGTCGGGCATAGGACGCATCCGCGCAGGCCACGCCCGCAACTTCGCCGCGACCGCGGCGACGGCGGGCTTGGCCAGCCCTTCGACGTGACGGCACACCTCGCTCCACGCCTCGTCGCTCGGCCAGGCTTCGAGGGCGGCGTCCAGGGAATTCATGGACGATCATGCTGCCACCCGAGCGTGACCCGGTCCGGGCCTTCGCGAAGATCCCGTGGGCGACTCGTCCCTGTCAGCGGCCAGGCGACCTGCACGCCAACCCGTGACCACCGGATCCTCTGGACGACGCTCGCACGCTGAACATGGCCGTGCCCCGGCCGAAGCCACCAGCCGCACCTGTCCACCGCGCTCGCGCCGGGACGGTCTTCATCCCCTGGGCGCTCCACGGGGTTTTTTGTTAACCAAAAGGTGTACTGTAAGCCTTATGGTGAACGATCCGTTCCGGGCCGTGGCCCATCCGATCCGCCGCGCCATGATCGAACGTCTTGGCGACGGTCCCGCGTCGGTCGGCGAGGTGACCTCGGACCTGGGCGTCTCCAAACCGGCGATCACCAAGCATCTGAAGATCCTCGAGGACGCCGGCGTCGTCGAGCGGCGGGTCGTCGGCCGCACACACCGGCTGGCGCTGAACCCGGCCGCGCTCATCGACGCGATCACCTGGGTCGACCGACAGCGCGCCCTCTGGGAGCGCATGTTCGACACCGTCGAGGAATACCTGGCCGACAAGGAGCAGACCACTGTGACCGATACCGTCGCACCGTCCGTCGTCCGCATCGAACGCACCTACCGGGCTTCCGCGGACGTCGTGTTCGACGCCTGGACCAACCCCGAAGTGATCAGGAAGTGGTGGCATCCCGGCCCCGACTGGGAGACCTCCGAAGCGCAGGTCGACCTGCGGGTCGGCGGACGGCTGCGGGTCGTCATGCTCGACACCGACGGCGTCGAGCACGCCGGCAGCGCCACCTACACCGCCGTCGAACGTCCGTCGCACCTGGCCTGGACGTGGCACGGCGAGGAGGACCAGGCTGGCACCGGATCCCGGTGCGACCTGGTCATCACCGAGCACGACGGCGTCACCCACGCCGTCCTCACCCACAGCGGCCTGCCCGACGAGCACGCGGCGGCCAGCCTCCGCCAGGGCTGGATCCTGTGCCTGGACAACCTCGACAAGGTGATCGCCCGATGACCGACCTGCTGACCCTGCCCCAAGGCGACGTCCGCCTGCTCCAGACCGACGTGGCCCAACGGTTGCTCCACTCCACCGAACTGGCCCGAGTCGCCTACGTCGCCAAGGACGGGACCCCTCGCAACTTCCCGATGCTGTTCCACTGGAACGGCACCGAGATCGTGTTCTCCACCTTCGGCGGCCTCAAGGTCAACGCCCTCAAGGAACGCCCCGACGTCGCCATCTCCATCGACGCCGCCTCCACTCCGCCTTCGGTCCTCCTCGTCCGGGGCAAGGCCGAGGTCACCCACGTCGACGGAATCGCCGAAGAGTACAAGGCCGCCCAGCGACGCTACGCGGGAGAAGAGCAGGGCGCCGCCAACGTCGCCGCGGTTGACCACCCCGGCGTCACGATGGTCCGCATCGCCGTCCGTCCGACCTGGGTGGGCGTCCTCGACTTCACCACCCGCTTCCCCGGCGGAACGACCCCCGACGAGTTCGCCCGCCGAGGCCAATGACCGACCCCTCGGAGCCCTCGGCCGGAACCCATCCGGCCGAGGGCTCCGGCCCGGGCACTCCCGCGACCGACCTGCTGGCCTGGACGACCCCGGCGCCCGGTGCCCGGACGCCTCTGGCCGCAGTTGCAGAAGCGTCCAGCAGCGGGCGGCTACGCGCTCAATCTCGCCCTTCCAAGTCCGCGCGGACGGCCACTTCGAACCAGACTCGCCACCTGCGCAGTTCGCCCTCGCGCACCAGCACTGAGCCGGAGCGGTCGGTCATCATGGCCACCAGGCCCAGCCCGCGCCCGGACTCGGCGCACAGGTCGGCGTCCTCGAACGCGTCCTCCTTGCAGGGCAGCATCGGGAAGCCCACGGCCCCGCCATCGTCGGTGATCTCCACGCGGACGGCGAGCGCCGCCGTGAACTCCGCCTCGTGGACCGTGTGCACCGCGACGTCCACCCCGCCGCCCTCCCTTCCGGACGCGGTATGCCGTGCGGCGTTCGTCACGAGTTCCGCCACCGCCAGATCCACCACGTCCAGATCCACCAGCAGAGCGCGAGCCGCCACCCACTCCTGCACTCGCGCCCGTACGGCCCGGACGTCCAGCCGCCCGTCATACTGCGGAGCCAAACGCCGCGACACCACCAGCCCCCAGGCCATCACCGCACAATCCCGGCGATCCGCGCCGCAGCCACCGCCGACTCGTCCGCCGCCGTCCAGCGCCCGAGCCAGGCGAACACCCACCTGTCCTGCGCGTCCCGCGTCACGGTCACCGGAAACCAGCGCCCCGACATCGGCGCTTCCACCATCAGCACCGGCTCCCCCGACGACGGCGACACCAGACGCGCCGACACCTTGAAATGCCGCAGGTCAGCCAGCAAACCCGCCAGCAACCCAATCCGCTCCAGCGTCATCGCGGGAACCGTCGTGGCTCCCCGAAACGTCTCCGCCGATGCCCGGGGCACCACGTCCGATAGGTTGTGCATTGGTCCGACTCCTTCCAGTCGGTCAAGGCCCCGGCACTGGTGTAGCCGCACCGTTGTGCCGGGGCCGTCTGCGTTCGCGCCGCTCCCGACGCGATGCCGCCGCGTTCTCAGACCGCAGGTCAGCGGCAGCGCACTCTCGCGTGCTTTCACCAGATCGGCTCAACACACGCCAGCTGTTTGCCTGTGTACATGACTGCGCTCTGTGAGGAGTGCCATCCTCTGTGTTGTCAACACTGCAACAGGGGATACCTATTCAGCAAGTCCCAACCGGCAATTTCCCAAAACGGGAGGCTCTTGTGTCGATTCGTCCCACTCCGACGGTGCGCGCCCGACGCCTGCGCTATGAGTTGAGGCGTCTCCGGGAAGCGCGGGCGCTCACCATCGAGCAGGTCGCGCAGAGAGCCGAAGGCGACTTCAGCACGTCAACGATCAGCCGATGGGAGACCGGGGACAGACGGATCAAACCGACCGACCTTCGCCGGTTGCTGGAGATCTACGAGGCAGAAGAGCAGAAGCGAGACGTCCTGGTGGCGCTCGCGCGGGAGGCTCGACAACGTGGCTGGTGGCAGAAGTACGGCACCGCCGTGCCGTCCTGGTTCCAGTTCTTCGTCGGCCTGGAGAGTGAATGCTCCCTGGTCAAGACTTATGAGTCGGAGTTGATCCCCGGCCTGCTCCAGACACAGGACTACCACCGTGCATTCCTGCGGACGGCTCCGGTCGCTGACGACGACGCCGAGATCGAACGCAAGATCAAGGTCCGGATGGAGCGACAAGAGCGGCTCACGGCGGACACCCCGCTCCACCTTTGGGCCGTGATCAACGAAGCGGTGATCCGTCGGGTCGTCGGAGGCCCCGAAGTGACGCGCGAACAGCTCCGGCACGTTGCCGCTATGGCCGAACTGCCGCACATCAACGTCCAAGTGCTGGCGTTCAGGAGCGGAGCACACCCGGCCATGGACGGAGGGTTCACGATGCTGTGCTTTCCGGAAGCATCGGATCCCGACGTCGCGTACGTCGAGAACCAGGCAGGTGGCCTCTATCTTGAAGAAGAGGCAGAGGTGGGGCGTTATAGCCTCATGCATGGGCATCTCGTTGCGAAAGCTCTCGACCCCGACGAGTCTCGCGTGATGATCGCCCGTGCGGCCGAAGAGATCTGATGGTCCCCGATCGAGAAGGGGGTGCGGGTCTATGGACATGCGCCAGCCTGGAACGTCCCGCATCGTGTGGCGGAAGAGTAAGAGGAGCAACAACGGCGGCAACTGCGTCGAGGTAGCCGACTTCCAGTCCGACATCGGCATCCGGGACAGCAAGGCACCGGGGGCTGGACGGCTGACTCTTAGCCGCGACGGGTGGGCGGCGCTCACCGTGCGCGCGAAGAGCGGAGACCTTGACCTCTGAAGTATGTGTGTGAGTCCCCGGATTATTCGGGGACTCACACACAGGTGCCCGTGTTGAGTTGGGCGCTCGTCAGCGGCCGAGGTCGCGGTGGGCGAGGCGCCAGGTTCCGAGGACGAGCAGGGCGGTCGTCGCTTGGACGGGCCGGACCACCGGATGCGGTGCGACGTATCCCCGGCCTACCAGTGCCCCGAGGGCACGCCCCACGACGGCGGTTAGGTGACCCCGACGGTGTCTTCCGACGTGTTCTGGTCGTCCCTGAGGTGCGCTTGTGTCAGGGGGATCGCCAGCCGTGGAGGCTGATGCTGCCGGGGCTGGTCAAGCTGGCGTGGATGCCTTGGCGGATGTAGCCGACGGTGTTGCCGGGCAGGTCGTCGGGTTTCACCCATTGGAGGTCGCTGCAGCGGTCGGGCTCGGCGTTGACGATGTCGCCGTTCCAGCGGCTGGCGGTGAAGAAGACGCCGATGCGATGTTGGCCGTCGGGGTCGGCGTGGTGGCAGATGTGGCTGAAGGCCAGGTCGTCGGGGTCGATGTGGATGCCGACCTCTTCGAGTGCTTCGCGGGCGGCCGCTTGCGGGAGGGGTTCACCGTTGTCGAGTCGGCCGCCGGGGACGGACCAGTCTCCGTCGGCGAAGCCGGTGTTGGCCCGCTGCAGGAGCAGGACCTGGTCGTCGGGGTCGGTGAGGACGAGGTGGACACCGACTCCTGGCCGGTAGTCCTCGGTGTGAGCCATTGTCGCTCCCGGCGGTCGGTGGTGGCCTCGATGGCCACGTTACCCAGACCGCCGGGTCTGCCTGTGGTTCCGCGGGAAGGACGCGATGCGTTCGGGGGTGCTGGTCAGGTGTTTGTGGTGATGACGGAGACCAGGGCGGTGATGTGGTCGGCGAGTTCGGCCGGGGTGCGGTGGCCGGTATCAAGGTGGTAGGCGGTGGGGTCGGTGGCGGCGATCTGGGCGTAGTGGTCCTGGAGTCGTTCCAGCAAGTGGCGGTCGGCGAGCAGGTCGGTGTCGCTGCGGGTCAGGTCGGGCTTGGAGGCCATCCGGGCGGTGAGGATGTCCAGGTCGGTGTGCAGGTAGATGGTCAGGTCGGGTGCGGCCAGGTAGGGGGTGAACGGGGCGATGGTTGCGGTCACCGTGGTGTTGTCGAGGCCGTGGACCGCGGCGTGGTTGGCGATGACGGAGTTGATGTAGCGGTCGGCGACCGCGTGCCCGGTCGTGAGCGCGGAGCGGGCGAGGTCGGAGGCGTGCAGCGCTCCGGCGAGATAGAAGGAGAGCTGGGGGAACGCTTCGGCTTGAGAGTTGATGTAGGGCTGCAGGTCGCTGACCGGGGCGGGGACGGTGTGGAAGTAGGTGCAGCCGAGCTGCTGCGCCAGCAGGAGGGAGACGGTCGACTTGCCCGATCCCGAGATGCCTTCCAGCACGATGAACAGGCCTGCCCGGTCGGCTTGGAGTGGCTGGTAGCGGGTCGGCCAGGCCGCGAGATCTGCGGTGCTCATGCCAGCGTCCCGTCGGTGAAGGCGTCCAGGTGAGCGTTGACCTCTCGCAGCAGGGCGGCCGGAGCACGGGTGTGGCCGGTGACGTCCAGGCGCAGGTCGGGGCGGAGCAGGCAGGGCGCCAGCGTCCCGGCGGTGTCCAGCCGCACAGCCCAGAACCCTTCGACGCAGTTCGGACGGGAGGGGCAGGTGGCGCACTGGCCGACGTGGTGGCGGCCGAGGGAGGCGTCGATGACCTCGATGGTCATCGTGCCCTTGACCCCGGAGACGGTGAAGACCCGCCGTCCTTGGCCGGTGCCGGAGGTGACGACTTCCTCCGAGGTCGCGATCGCCCGCAGCTTCGCACTGATGCCGGATGACGGGATCTTGCCTCCGCCCAGGCCGGCGTTGTGGTCGGTGTCGACGAGTTCGATGATCTGCAACCCGGTGCCGAGGCTGCGGGCGTAGTCGATGATGGCGTCGACCTCGTGGGCATTCTGCTGCTGGAGCAGCAGGTTCAATTCAACGACCGGGATGTGCTCGGTGGCGGCTTCGATGCCGGCCTTGATCTTGGCGATGTCGCCGGGCTTGCCCTCAGCGATCGCCGCGATGCTGGCGTCGGAGAAGTAGTGCAGCGAGACTTTGATCCGGTCCAGGGCGGTGCCCGCGAGCCAGTCCAGATCCTTGGCGAGGCTCAACCCGTTGGTGATGAGCGTGGTCGTGTACTCGCTCGTCCTGTGCGCCGGCATGCCCTCCAGGACCGGGCGGGCCAGCGGTGAGAGCAGCGGTTCTCCGCCGGTGAAGAACACCCGCTGGATCCCGGCTGCGGTCATCGCGTTGATCGCGGTCAGCAGATCGGTCGCGGACAGGACGCGGCGGCGGGGCTGGATGGCGCGGTCGTGGTGGGTGATGCGGGGCGGGATCTCCCCCTCGTTGTGGCAGAACCAGCACCCGAGTTGGCACCTTGGCCCGAAGGAGACACGCAGTTGCCCGCCGCGGCGGGCGAAGGCGGCAGCGCCGCCGGTGAAGTCTGGCAGCGGCAGGTCGGTGATCGTCACACTGTCACCTCGCAGGTGGGTTCGGACTCCTCCCGAGAGTCGGTCCGCGCGACTGAGCGCCTCAATGCCGCCGTCCGGGCGGGTCATCGCCGCTGTCATTGCCGATCGCGGCAATGTTCCGTCCGCGACCGGAGGATTACCGTGGTGTCGAGCCCGCCGTGAGGTGGTGGAGCGATGCCCAGGAATCCGGTCAGGATCAGCCGGGCCCGACGTGCGGAGCTGCAGCGCACGGCGCAGGACATCCGCCGGTCAGGTCAGCGTGCCCGCTGGGACGTGGAACGTATCGCCGCCGCCATCCTCACCGAGCTGCCCGACCTGCTGCCGTTGGAGGCGTGGCGGCTGGCGTTCGGCTGGTCCCGCCGCCAGGTCGTCGAAGCCGTCCAAGACCTCTATCGCGCTGACGGGCTCGCTCCGCCGCCGGTCAACACCTCCATGCTGTGCCGGTGGGAGCACGGCGAGGTCGCCCAGCCGTCCCTGGACTACTGCCGAAACCTCGCGCGCCTGTACCGCACCGACCTGGTCAGCCTGGGCCTGCTGCCCTCCTCGGTGTTGCTTCCCCCGGCGGCCCGAGGCCCGCGCTACCGTCACTGGCAAGCGACGGCGACCTGGGACGGGCAGGCAATGACAAGCTCCGACGACACCACCCCGCTGGCGGCGCTGCGCGAATCCATCCAGCTCGCCCTCGAAGCCGAAGGAGCCGCCGGCGGACCCCTGGTCCGCGACCAACTGCAGTCCGCCGTCACCTACTACTCGCTCAACTTCTCCTCCTATGCCCCCCAGCCAGCTCGCCCTCGAAGTGCACCAGACCCGGGCGCTGACCGCCGCGATGCTGCACCAGCGCCAGACCGAGGCCGACCGGGCCGAGCTGCGGCGCCTGGCGGGCTGGCTGTCGGCGCTGGTCGGCAACCTGGCGTATGTGCTCGCCGACAATCCCGCCGCGCAGATCCATCTGGCCACCGCCGCCCGCCTGGGCACCGCAGTCGGCGAGAACCACCTGATCTGCTGGTCCCTGGGAGCACAAGCGATGGTCGCCAACACCCAGCAGCACTTCGCCGAGGGCCTAGAACTGTCGCTTCAAGCCCTCGAATACGCCGACACGCCCCTGCGACGCGCCCAGATCCTCGCCTGGTGCCAGTTGCGGTCCCTGGCCGGCCTCGGTGACCAGCACGCCTCCGAAGCCGCCCAGATCATGGCCCGTGCCCAAGACGAGATGGCCGTCGACCCGGACGGGGACCAGCCAGGACGGTTCGGGTTCGACCAGCCCGAACTCAGGCTCCACCTCGCCGAAGTCAGCCTCCAACTCGGCGACCACGCCAGCGCCCGCACCCACGCGCAGACGTCCCAGAGCATGAAGACCGTCGGCGGACCAGGGTGGGCAGCGGCGACCTTGACGCTCGCCCGCGGCGAGGCCGCCCGGCACCGGTTCGGCGACGCCGCCGCGCTCGCCGACGAAGTCCTGGACGCCTGCCCACCAAGCTCGATCCGAGAGACCAGCCGCGCCCGGCTCCGCGACCTCGACCACGACCTGTTCACCACCCCCACCCCCGCCCGCGAAGCCCGCGAGCTCCGCGAGCGGATCCGAGCACTGCCAGCCCTAGTGGCGGTCGGGCAGCTCAGCGACGAACCCAACGGCATGTAACCCGGCCCCGGCCGAGGAGACCCAGATATCCGGGCGGCCAGCAAGGTGGTCGCCCGGTGGGTTCAGTCTCGCCGGACGGCGCGCGGCGGATTGGTGGTCAGCGGGGTGGGAGGGAGCGTGGGAGGCCGAACGCTGGGAGGGTGGTGTTCTCGAAGCGGGTGAAGGCGCGGATGCGGTCGCCCGCGAGGCCGAGGACGAAGGTGCCCGTTCCGTGCCGGACGCCGGATGCGGTGCGCAGGTAGGCGCCGAAGGCGGGCTGGCCGTTCGCGCGGGCCGGGACGAGGTCGAACCGGCGTCCCGAGCTGAAGATGTTCGCGCAGAAGCGGGCCACGACGTCCACGCCCTCGTACTCCAGGGGCAGCGGCGGCATGGAGATGAAGACGTCGTCGGTCAGGATGCCGACCAGCGCGTCCACGTCGGCGGATTCGAAGGCGCTGACGAACTTCGCCACGACCGCGTCCTCGGCGGGCGAGCCGGGTGGCGGGGGCGGCTCGTGGTCGGCGGTGGACCGGTGCTCCCGCAGACCGGCGCGCGCCCGCTTCAGGGCGCTCTTGACCGAGTCGACACTGGTGTCGAGCATGCCCGCGACCTCGGCGGCCGGGAACCCCAGGACGTCCCGCAGGATGAGGACGGCGATCTGGCGGGGCGGCAGCAGCTGGAGGGCGGTCACGAAGGCCAGCGACACGGCCTCGGTCTGCTCGAACCGCGCCTCCGGGCCGGGCGGACGGTCGAAGGCCCCTTCGAGCAGCGTGTCCGGGTAGGGCTGGAGCCAGACGACCTCGCCGTGCCGCGTCGGCTCCGGCAGGTCGAACGTGGGGAGTTCCGTCTGCCCGGCGGGACGGCGGCTGGCCGAGCGCAGCGCGCTGAGGCAGGTGTTGGTGGCGATCCGGTAGAGCCAGGTGCGGAGCGAGGCGCGTCCGTCGAATCCCGCGAGGCCGCGCCAGGCGGACAGCAGGGTGTCCTGGAGCGCGTCCTCGGCGTCCTGGAGTGAACCGAGCATCCGGTAGCAGTGCACCAGCAGTTCCCGGTGGTGCGGCTCCGTCAGCGTCCGGAACGCATCGCCGTCCCCGCCCCGCGCCCTGCCGATCAGCTCGGCTCCCGTCACGTCCACGTACGCCGCCCTTCCCATGCCTGCTCTGTCGTCCACCTTGTATGGACGCCGCGTGCCCGTGAAAGGGGGCGCCGACAGACCGACCCCTTTCACGGGCACGTGGCGTCTGCACCGGTGACAGTCACGACATCGGTGAGGAGAACGCCATGGGGAAGATCGTCGTCAGTACGAACGTCTCGCTCGACGGGGTCGTCGAGGACCCGGTCGGCGAGGACGGCCTGAAGGGGCGCGCCTGGTTCCGGCCGGACGAGTCCGCGGACGGCCCGGCGTGGTTCCAGGACGGGCTCGAGGAGTCCAGGACCATCGGGGCGCTGCTGTTGGGCCGCCTGACCTACCAGTGGTTCGCCGAGCGCTGGCCGTCCCAGACGGGCGAGTGGGCCGACCGGCTCAACGCCGCGCCCAAGTACGTGGTGTCCTCGACCATCACCGACCTCCCCTGGGCCAACTCGACGGTCCTGAAGGGCGATCTCGCCGACGGGGTCGCGACGCTGCGGCGCGAGGTGGACGGGGACGTCGTCGTCCACGGCAGCGGGCTGCTCGTCCGCTCGCTGGTGGAACAGGACCTGGTGGACGAGCTGCGGCTGAAGATCCACCCGGTCGTCGTCGGCACGGGCGAGCGGTTGTTCGGCGCGTCCGGGACCAACAGGAGCCTGCGTCGCGCGGGCACGCGGACGATCGGCGAGGGCATCGTCCTGCTCACCTACCGGACCGCTCGCGACGCCTGAACTCCGTGTCGAAGTGCGCCTCCGCTCTGCTCGCGCAGGGCGGAGGCCTTCGCCGGTCGACCGTTACGGAGAGGGCTTCACCTATGAACACGAACATGTCGGCGAGGGAGCGGTGGCTGCTCGCGCTGACCGCGCTGGCCTCGCTGATGATCGCGCTGGACGCGCTGGTCGTCACCACCGCCCTCCACTCGATCGCCCTGGACCTGCACGCCTCCATCGCCGATCTCGAATGGACGGTCAACGCCTACACGCTCCCGTTCGCGGTGCTGCTCATGGCCGGTGCGGCGCTGGGGGAACGCCATGGACGCCGCCGGGTCCTGGTCGGAGGGCTCGTCCTGTTCGGGGCCGCGTCGGCGGGGTGCGCGCTGGCGCCGAGCCTGGGCTGGCTGATCGCGACCCGCGCGGTCCAGGGCGCCGCTGCCGCCGCGGTCACGCCGACGGCCCTGTCGGTGCTGTCGGCGGCCGTCGGGCCTGAGCGGCGTCCGCGCATGCTGGGCCTGTTCGCCTCGATCACCGGACTGGCCACGGCTGGAGGACCGCTCGTCGGGGGCGCGGTCGTCCAGGACCTGGCCTGGCAGTGGATCTTCTGGATCAACGTCCCCATCGCCGCGGTGCTGGTGCCGGCCGTCCTGGCGCGCATCGACCGGGACGCCGGATCCCCGCGCGCCCTGGACTACCCCGGGATCGGGCTGATCAGCGCCGCCGCGTTCGGCCTCGTCTGGGCCTTGGTCAGGGCGAACGACGCCGGATGGGGCAGTGTCGAGATCGTCGCGTCGATGATCGGCGGTGTTGTCGCGCTCGTGGCGTTCGTCGCCTGGGAGCTGCGCGGCGCGGGCGTCCCGCTCATCCCCATGCGCTTCTTCGCGGCGCGCGGGTTCTCGGCCGGGAACGCGGCCGGATTCCTGCTGTTCGCGGGCACGTTCAGCGGCGCGTTCTTCTTCGCCCAGTTCCTGCAGATCGTCCTGGGGCACGGCCCGCTGGCCGCCGGACTGCTGCTGCTCCCCTGGACGGTGACGCTCTTCGTGGTCGCGCCGATCGCGGGCGCGCAGATCAACCGGATCGGCGCCCGGACGCTGGTGTCGGCGGGCATGCTCCTGCAAGCGGCCGGGTTCGGATGCATAGCGCTCATCGCCGGGCCCGGGATGTCGTATGCGCTGCTCGTCCTGCCCTTCGCGGTCTCCGGAGCGGGGTTGTCGATGGCGATTCCGGCGGCGCAGAGCGCGGTCATCGGGGCCGTCCCACAGGCGGCGATCGGCGCGGCCTCGGGAACGTTCAATACCGCTCGCCAACTCGGCGGGGCCTTCGGAATCGCGATCACCACGGCGGTCTTCACGGGGTGGGGCGGGATCGGCTCCGTCTCGTCCTTCGAGGACGGCTTCGGCCCCGCCGTCGCCGTGGCGGCGGCCCTGGCCCTCGCGGGAGCCGCGATCGGCCTTCTCCTCCCACGCCGGACGGCCCCGGTCGGCGTCCGTCCTCCCGGGCCGGTGAAAGCGACGACGGGCGGCCCGCAGATGTGATCACGATGGGCCCCCCGACCGCTGGAGATGCCTCGATGATCGCCGACGACTTCGGAATCCGCGTGCTCGACCTCGACCGCGCCGAGCGCGGCGTCCGGGGCACCTCCGTCCAGAGGACGTCCCGCACCTGCCGGACCTCCGCTCCCCCGGCCTGGGTGCCGGAGCCCTCGCGTGGTCACCCGACGGCCGCTGGCTGGCAGCGAACGTGGACGGCGAGTTCCACCCCATGGATCCGACCGAGGTCTACGTCTTCCGCGTCCCCGAATGACCGCGCCCACGAGGACGGCCCGGCGAATCACGGGGTCTTCGTGAGGGCGTCGAGTTGACTCAGGATCGACGGGTCCTTGATTTCGTCGTCCCCGGCGAGAAGGAGCACCTTGCTCAGGATGACGCTCGTCATTCGGTCGTCGTCGGCGAAAGGGAGGAAGAGGCGGCGGTGCGCGGTCTTGCCGAACGAGGCGGGCACGACGCACAGGTAGCCGCCCGGCTCGACGTGGATGCTGCCGCTGTTCAGGTGCACGCGGTAGGTCGCCCGGGTGCCCTTCACGACGGCTGAGTGCCCGTCGACGGTGACCTGGGACAGGCCCAGGTCGGTGATGAGCGCTCCGAGAACCTGCGCGCGACTGGCCGCCTGCGCCGGGGAGAGGTACGCCTCCGGCTCGGTTCCGGCGACCGACACCATCAGGTCCAGGTCCCGCATGACCTCGGAGAACACCACCGGCGGCACGTCGGCGAGCGGCACGGGCGCGCCGCCGACGCTGCCCGACCCGGTCGGGTCTCCGTAGCGGGCCGGGGCGCGGCGTCCGCCGGTCAGGAAGCGGATCTCGCCGACGTGGACGTCGCCCATTCCGAAGTAGCCGTGGAAGTCGCAGCGCACGGCGGCGATGAGGCCGTCCCCGGCGGCGCGGGTCGCCTGGTGGGCGTCGAACTCGCCGTGCGTGAACCAGCCGCGGCCGGACAGCAACTGGCCCGCCACCTGGCCGTTGACGGTCTGACCGGCGAACCGCCGTGACACGTCGCCCGCTTCACGCTCCGCCGGAGTGAGGACGTACAGCTCGCGGAACACCTGCTTGACGGGCTGCGTGAGACGACGCCGCACGATCTCCGCCTGCCACTCGCCGAGCAGCCGCCGTTCGTGCAGGTCGACGGGGTGGACGGCGGTGACCGGGCCGGTCGTGTCGACCCGGTCGAGCAGGTCGATCGTGCCCGCTTCGTCCCGCCAGAGCAGGGTGGGCAGCATCGCCGCACCCGCGGGCAGCGACATGAGGCGGGACAGCTCGTCCGGTGTGAGGGTGGTGGAGGTGGAGACGAGCCGTTCCACCAGGCCGGTCCGCATGCGGCGCGCCTGGTCCCGCAGAAGCTCCTGGTGTTCGCGTAGTTCCTGGTAGGCGGGGTCGGAGCGGACGGCGGACGGCACCGACTTCAGCGTCTTGCCCGCCCGGCTGACCGCCAGCTTCGGGTCGGCGCCCTCGAACCGCAACGCGATCCGGTAGTCGCCGACCTGCGCCTCGGTGGGGGTTTCGGTGGCGATGCGGGCCTCGCAGTCCCATTCGAGGCGGCTCGCGTCGGGGAACCCGGTCACCTGCGCCAGGTGGTCGAGCGCGACCGAGATCGCGGCGGCGTGGCTGTGCCGCCGGTTGGGACCGAGCTTGGGGCCCTTCTTCGCGATCTCGCGCAGCGCCAGATAGCGATCCAGGACGGTCTCGTCCGGGGCCAGGGGCAGCATCCCGAACGCGGCGATGCCCTGGAGCGCGTTGCGCTTGACGCGTTTCTGGACCTGGGCGCGGTTCCAGCCCATGACCGCCGACGTCAGCTCGCTCGGGACGAGCTTCAGCAGGCGCTGGGCGGCTTCCTCGCCCGCTTCCCCGATCGCGGCCAGGAGGGCGGCACGGTCCTGGCGGGTGACCTCGTCGGCGGGCATCGCCCGGATCAGGCGCATCAGCGACGCGGCGCGCCCCAGGCCGAACAGTGGCAGCAACGCGTCGGCGTCACCTGCGCGCAGCCGCCAGTCGAACGCCCGGCGCTGCTCCTCCACGGGCCGATCCCGCAGGAGGTCGAGCAGGGCGTCGCGTTCGGTGCCGGTCAGTTCCGCGATACCGAGGTGGTCGGCCACGTGCTGGTCGCCGGGCCAGGTCAGCGCCTCTTGGACGAACCGCACGCCGCGCGGGACCGGCGCTTTGGGAAAGTCGTCCCACTCGGCCGGGGGCGAGGACGAGACCAGGCGCCAGGTCAGCTCGTCCACATGGTCTCTGACGGCGTTTGCGCAGGCCAGATGCATGATGTCTCTGCCGAGGTAGCGGTCGTCCGCGTAGGCCCGTTCGACCACGGTGGCGTCCAGGGCCCCGGCGCCGTGCAGCGCGTCGAGGATCCGTGTCACGGTCTCGCGGCGCAGGACGCCCAGCGGGGTGAAGATCAGCAGCCGCAGCAGGTGGGTGTCGGCGGCGTTGACGGCGCGGTCGGCCACCTCGTCCAGTTGCAGCCGGTGACGGACGTCGACCTCGAGGTACGCGGCGAGCAGGGCCTTCCGGCGAGCGGACGGCCAGGGCGTGGTGAGCAGGTCGGCGATGTCGTCCGGCCGGACGACCGGGAAGGCGGCGTCGTAGAGTTCGTCGATCTCGGCGAGGATGTCGTCGATGTGCGGCGCGAAGTTGCCGTACACCAGGTCGTCGGCCCGCTCGATCCGGTGCCGGATCTCCTCCGCGACGTCCCGCATGGCCGTCAGGGCGGCGGCCTTCGACGCCTCCTGCGCCCTTTCCACCAGCCGCCACAGCGCCTGGCGTTGTTCGGCGACGACGTCGATGTACTTCTCCGGGACGGATCGCTCCATGGTGATCAGCCTCCCGCCAGCGCGACCAGCCGCAGGAACACGACCGGTTCGCCGAGCCGCAGCGTGACCTGCTCGTCCAGCTCGGTGACCTGCCGTCCGCCGACGAAGACGGCGAACGTGCCCCGGGAGAAGGCCCGGTGCGCCCGGGTCACTTCCGTGGTGACGTCCGGGGCCGTCGGCTCCCCCGGTGGCAACTTGATCGCACCGGCGGCGGCCTGCGCCCGGATCTCGTCGTCGGACAGGTACTGCCGGTCGAGGGTCCGGCGACAGCGCGCCGCGTCCACGCCCAGCTCCCGGACCTGCTCCTCGACCGTGCGCCGGATCAGCTCCCGGACCGTCGTGCGCTCCCCGGCCAGCCGCACCAGCACCGCCGGGACGTCCTCGCCGGACGCGCCGGGCCTCCGGCTGCGCACCTCGATGTCGACCATGGCGGCCACCCTAGAGGCGCGCACGGACAATCAGCGCGAACCACAGCGACGCCGGGCCGCCGCCCGCCCCTCCCGCCACCGCTGGAGCGATGACCTAATGTGAGTAGTAACAAATGACCGGGGCAAGGTCACCCGGAGTGCCAACTACTCGGCATCCGCTCAATATCTGGGCGGTTCCGTCGCCACCTATCTCATATTCGGGACAGTCCGTACACGCCAATCGCGTCACGTCTCCGCCGGAGCCCTTGCCCTCCCCGAGTCGCCCCCCGTGAACGCATATCGATGTGAGGCCGTGAGTGACCTGCCTGGCCCGGGCCA
The DNA here is from genome assembly GCF_000518265.1 of Actinomadura oligospora ATCC 43269. GTDB lineage: Bacteria > Actinomycetota > Actinomycetes > Streptosporangiales > Streptosporangiaceae > Spirillospora > Spirillospora oligospora. The sequence goes on from NZ_JADG01000003.1 coordinate 962,398, forward strand.
CTGTCCGCTGCTTCACAGCGGCATTCAACAACGCAGCGAACGCACTGCCTTCTGACGTTTCTGGCGTCTTGAAGGTCAGCGTCACCAGCGGATGCGTATGGTCGCCGCATTGCACTACTTCCACCATCTCGACGCTCTCGATCACGTCGAGCGGCAGAGTTGTCCAGTTGGCACAACGACTTCCGATGGCGAACATGAGATGTGTGGAGGAATCTTCGGGAAGTTTAGCCAATCCCGTCAGTCTCACTGAAGTGTCAACTTCACCATGGCGCAGTTTTTCGCTGAATTCCTGCGCCGTGAACAGGCTCGTCTTCTGCGCCATCATGCCCTCCTGGTCGAGTCCGCGACGGCGCGGGCCACCCGGGCCGCCATCGCTCTGTGCGCTGACGTCCAGCTACCCCCTTCCCCAGAGGAAACAACAGCTGATGACGCATTCTTGATAGGCCCCGAGGGCAACTTGACCCAAGCTCAGACTGCAAAGGAGGGTCACGCGCGACAGGCCGGATAACCCTTTGCGCGCCGAATCGGCGCCTGCCTAGGCTCGCCCGGGTGCGGCGGACCATCATCATCGGCGACATTCACGGCTGCTTCGACGAGCTTCTCGAACTCCTGGAGAAGGTCGACCTGCGGCCGGACGACCTGCTGGTCAGCGTCGGCGACCTCGTCGACCGAGGCCCCGCGCCCGGCGAGGTCGTCCGGTTTTTCCGCGAGCGTCCGAACTCGGTCGTGGTCATGGGCAACCACGAGCGCAAACACGTGCGCGGGATCTTCTCCTACGCGCAGGAGATCACCCGCATGCAGCTCGGCGACGACTACGCCGAGGCGGTCGACTGGATGCGGACGCTTCCGTACCACTTCGAGAACGACGACGTCCGCGTGGTCCATGCCGCGCTGCTGCCCGGGATTCCTCTGGCCGAGCAGAAGGAGGAGATCCTCTGCGGCTCGACCAGCGGCGAACGTGAGCTCACCGCGCTGTTCCCGGACGGCCACTGGCATGACCATTACAGCGACGCCAAGCCGGTCGTGTTCGGCCATCACGTCACCGGACGTGAACCGCTGCTCCGCGACGGCCGGATCTTCGGCCTGGACACCGGCGCCTGCCACGGCTGGAACCTCACCGCGCTCTGCGTCCCGGGATTCACGGTGCACTCGGTGGCGGCGCACGCCGACCACTGGACGATCACCAAGCGCGAATGGCAGCTGCCCGTCCTCAAGGCCCGGCAGTGGCTCGACCTCACCTGGCAGGAGCTGGCCGAGGCCGTCACACGCTTCTCCTCGACGTCCGCCCCAGCCGCACGCGCATGGCTGGAGTCGGTCGAAATCTGGGCGGCGGAGCTGCGGTCCTGCTTTCCCGCCCTGGTGACCGCGGCTCACCGCGCCGCCGACGGGCTCACCACGGACGAGCTGCGGCAGCATGCCGCCGCGCGATTCCTGTTCCAGGCCCGGGCCGGACGGCTCGACGACCCGAGCCTGGCCAGGCAGTGCTCGACGCCTCGCAAGGCGATCGACCTGGCGACCGCGCTCGGGTCGCCTCCGCGCGACTTCCCGGGCTGAACGACAGGAACTCTTTCGCGAAGTGGCGGAGGAGCGTCGGTGGCGTCCCCTAGCATCGCCGCCCATGAAGATCACCGACACGACGAGGCGTGCCGTCCTGGACGCGCTGACGACACAGGACTGGGCCGCGTTCGAGCCGGAACGCGACCTGCTCCCCCTCCGGACGGCGCTGAGGGAACTGGAACGCGCCGAGGGTGTCGGCGAGGCGCACCGGCTCGCGACCGAGCGGATCCGCGAACGCGGGGCCCTGCTCCGGCATCCGGACGCGCATCGCGTCGAGATCAGCACGGCGGCGCTCAGCCCGTCCGGACGGTACCTCGCGGTGGGCGACTTCGGCGGCGACGTCTACGAGGACGGGGCCACCCTGGCGATCTGGGAGGTCGCCACCGGCCGCTGCGTGAACGTCATCGACGGGTTCGTCGGCGGGATCGGCTGGCCCGGATACGGCCGGACGCTCCAGTGGTCGGCCAACGAGACCCGGCTGGCCGTGATGTACCGGTCGAACAACATCGGCATCGTGGACCCCTTCGGCGATGAAAGCGGTGAGCCGGACGTGACCGCCCGGCTCACCTACAACGGCCGACCCGACCCGTTCGCGTTCGCGCCCGACGGGCAGCGCGCCTACGCCCTGGACGAGGGCTCCGACACCGGCGGCTCGATCGTGACGTTCCCCGGCCTCGAGACCACGACGGTGCCGGTGCTCGACCACGAGGAAGAGGCGGAAGAAGAGGAGGACGAGGACGACACGGGCTTCATGCTGCAGTGGCCGGCCTGGTCCCAGGACGGGAAGCGGCTGTACGGGGGCCTGTGGGACGGGAGGCTCTGCTCGATCGACGTCGCCTCGGGAGAGGTCATCTGGATCGTCCAGGGCGAGGAGGACCACTGGCACCCGTCCGCCGCGTGGAACCGGGACGAGACGCTCTTCGCCTACCGCCGCGACGGCGAACTCGTGATCGCGGACGCGGCGACCGGCCGGGACGTCGCCCTCGTCCCCGGTTTCTCCGATGTGCCGCTCGCGACCGTCCACCTGTCCTGGGGGAACCGGCTGGCCGTCGTCGTCCCCGCCGGGCACCGCGGCGACCGCGCGTACGTCGCGATCGTCGACCCGGCCGGCCGGCGCTGCTACGACCTCGACGTGGACGCCCGGGACGGACACGACATGATCACCCCGTGGGCCTGGGCGCCGGACGGTGACCGCGCGGCCTTCCTCACCGCCGACGGCCGGATCGAGGTCTGGTCTATGGGCGACGAGCGTGCCGAGCGAGTGGGCGCCTTCGTCGCTCCGAAGCAGGCCACCGGGCTGGTCTGGGGCGCGGACGAGGTGCTGGTGGCGCTGGGCGAGACCGTCCTGCACTTCGTGCGAGCCGACACCGGAGAGGTCGTCGGCGACACCACGCTGCTGCGGCAGCCCGCCGCTGAGCGTCCGCTGCTCCTTGACGATGACGACATGGGCGAGGAGGTGTGGCCAGGTCCCAATCCCACGTTCGCGCTCGACGAGCGGACCTGGGCGGTCGCCTTCCGGGAGGGCATCGTGATCGCCCCTCCCGGAAGGGAGCAGGACCTGGCCGAGACACTCGCCTGGGTGGTGGACCGCCGCTGCGCGTGGCCGGTTCACTGGGGGCGGCTGGACGTCTTCCCCGACGCGCGCGCCGCCGCCGCTGAGTGCGAGGTGGGCGAGCCGCTGGATGAGTTGCTGGAGCCGTTCCTCGACGCCACCGAGCCGGTCCCGGTCCCGGCCCCCGGAGCGTGGCCGCCTCCCGGCCCGGACACGGTGGACGACCTGTTCGCCGGCTTCCTCGAAGCCGTCGTGGCGTACGGCGTGGACGAGCTTCCGTGGACTGGCGAGGCTCTCCACGAAGCGGCTCTCATCCGCGCCCGGCGCGGCGAGCCGGACGGCGTGCGCGCGCTGGTCGAGGCGTCCCCGGAACGCCGGCGCCCGTTCGTGGCGGCCGAGGCGGCGATGTTCCTGGTTTCAGCAGGCAGGCAGGACGATGCCCGCTCGCTCCTCGCCGAATACGAAGCGGCCTGCGAGAGTCAGTGGGCCGATCCGGACTGGTACCCGATGCATCAGGGCAGCCAGGCCCGCGCCGCGGCGGCCGTCGGCGGAGCGTACGCGGCGCTGGGCGACACCGAGCGCGCGGACCGGTGGTTCCGGACGGCCCGAGAAGCGCTGCGCGGGCTGCACGACAGCTGGGACCACCGCCTCCCGGTCGTCTGGGCCCTTCTGGAATGCGGACGGGAGGTCGAAGCGCAAGCCCTCCTCGAGGAAGCCACCGGCGATCCCGGCGACACCGCCGGTGTTCCGTTCATCGCCTACGCGCTGCGCAAGGGCCAGGTCGACCTCGTCGAACGCATCCTGCGCGACGCAGAGAACTGGTTCCACGACTGGACGGTGGTGGCCCTTCTCCGGCAGCACGGCCAGGACGGCCTGCTGCGCGAATGGGCCGAGCGCAACAACCTCGCGGCCGACGAACCGGCCGACCAAGCCGACGAGGACCTCGCCCGCAGGTACGCCGAGATCACCCAGATCCCGCCCGCGAAGCGGCAGGTCCCGACCGCCGACCTGCTCATCCGGGCGGCCCGGCAGCACCGGCTCGACGCGGTGCTCGCCCTCCTCCCGAAGCTGCCGATGCCGACCCACGGCGGCATGTCCTCACACGACCGTCCGTTCGCGGCGTTCAACGCGCTGCGCATCGTCACCACCGGAATCGACCACGAGACCTGGTGACGCGCGCCGGTCGCGTCATTCCTCCCGGCTCAGGACGGCGATGTCGCCGCCGAAGCAGACGACGAGCCGTCCTCGGGAGGTCGCGGCGAGCGCGGTGACCGGGTGCGGGAAGACCAGTTCGTCCGCGGCCGAGCGGCCCTCGGCGAGGTCCCAGACGCGCACGGTGCGGTCCGCGCTCCCGGAGAACGCGACGGGACGTCCGTCGAGGACGGTCGTCGCCAGGGCGGTGATGGTGCCGGTGTGGCCCGCCAACGCGGGCCACACCGGCGAGCCGTCGGACACATCCCAGGCTCGGACGACCTGGTCCCTACCTGCGGTGACGGCGATCGCGCGGCCGTCGATCCTGGTCACCGCGACCGCGCACAGGTCGTCGGTGTCGCCAAGCCGCGGCTTGTGGACCTCCCGGCCGTTCCGCACCTGCCACACCACGGTCTCGGCGGACGCGTCGCCGCCCGCGGTGACGGCCACGGCGCGGCCCTCGGCGTCAGCGGTGACGGTGGCGGCGCGCACCGGGTCGTAGTGCAGGGACCGCAAGCGCCGTCCGACGCGCTTGCCCGTCCGCAGTTCGTGGACGGAGACGGCGTTGTCGTAGGTCCCGGTCACGACGACCTCCCGGTCGCCCTCCTTGCCGAGAGCGACGGCGATGACCTCGACGCGGTGGTCGGTGGCGAAGCGCACCTGCTCGCTGCCGTCGGTCAGGTCCCACAGCACGATCTCCTCGTTCGGAGCCGCGACCGCGACCGGACGACCGTCCAGCTCGGTCACCGCGAACGCCGAGACGGGGCCGGTGCGGATCGGCTCGGCGACCGGCGTGCCGCCCGCCAAGTCCCAGGTCCGCAGGTGGCCGCCACCAGCCGAGACCACCACCTCGCGGCCGTCGACCTCCGCGACGGCCACCTCGACGGCCCCGGCGCCGGGGCGGGGGCGAAGGGTGTCCGGATCGTCCTCGGCCGGTGGACGCAGCTCCCAGACGAAGATCGAGTCGTCGTCGCCGGACACCAGCGTGGGACGGCCGTGCAGTTCGGCGAACGCGAACGCGGCGGGGCCGGTGGTGTGGCCCTTCCACGGTTCGCCCACGGCTTCGCCGGTGGCCAGGTCCCACATCTGCGTCTCGGTGTGCGTCCGCCTCGTCCCGCCGATGACCGCGACGGGCCGTCCGCCGACCTCACCGATCGCCAGCGGGTGGGACCCGCGTCCGGCGATGGGCAGCTGCCGCGCCTCGGTCCGCGTGGCCAGGTCCCAGACCCTCGCGGTGTAGTCACGAGCGGTGGTGACGACCACCTGACGGCCGTCGACCGTGGCGGCGGCCACCTGCACGATCTCCCGCCTGTGCCCGACCAGCGGATCGCCGAGGCGCCGACGCGTGGTCAGGTCCCAGACGTCCACCGTGCAGTCGTTCGGGTACATCCCGCTCGCCACGAGGGCGACCGGACGGCCGTCCAGCTCGGTGACCGTGATGGCGTGCACCTCGGCCGCGGGGCCGACAAGGGGCTCCCCCGACGCGTGGCCCTCGGCCAGGTCCCAGACGCGGACCTCGTTCTCCGCGCCGCCGCCGCGTCCGCCGGACAGGGCCACGAGACGGCCGTCGACCTTCGCGACGGCGAGGGCCCGAACCTGAGTGTCAGGTGTGGTCAGGGGTGCTCCGATCTCCTTGCCGAGCGCCAGATCCCAGATCCTGACGGTGCCGTCGTCGCCGCCGCTCACCGCGACGTCACGGCCGTCGAGGGTGGTGAGCGCGACGACGTTCACCGCTCCCCGGTGGCCCTTCAGGTCGCTGCCGATCTGGTCGCCGGTGGTCGGGTCGAGGACGCGTAGCTTCTGGGTCCACCCTGCGGAGACGACGACGGCGCGCCCCTCAACCGTTCCCGTCGCGAGCGTCCGGCAAGTGCTCCCGGGAAGCGACAGCGCGGCGCGGTCGGTCAGGTCGGTTCCTGTCGCCCAGTCCACGCGCCATGTGGAGCGGGCGCGGCTCCTGCCCGCTGGACGGTCCGGGCCTGCGAGCGAGATGTCCCACAGCAGCATCGCGCTGTCCCGTCCGGCGGTCACGGCGACCGGGCGTCCCTCCAGCTCGCCGACCGTGAGGGCGGTCGACGACTGGGCGTGGGCCTCCATCGGATCCCCGATCGGACGGTCCTCGGCGAGGTCCCACATGCGGAGAGTGCGGTCGAGACACTCGACGATCACGACCGGCCGTCCGTCCACCATCGTGGTGGCGATCTTGCCGGGGGCGCTCAGGTCGTGGTCCCGGAACGGTTCGCCGACCACCGTGCGGGTGGCCAGGTCCCGGGCCTGCAGGGGCTTGTCCGGCCCGCCGCTGGTCACGGCCACGGGACGTCCGTTCAGGATCGTGATGGCCAGGCTGCTGCCGTAACACTCCAGCGGCTCGCCCAAGCCGTGCCCGTCGGACGGATCCCAGAACCGCAGCGTGTGATCCAGGCCCAAGGTCACCAGCACCGTCCGGCCGTCGACCTCCACGACGTCCGCGTCGCACACGAGCCCGTCGTGGCCCTCGAACCGTCCGCTGATCCGCGTGCCTCGCTGGAGGTCCCAGATCTGGACCGGGTCGGGGTCGTAGCCGCAGCAGATCGCGACGGGCCGTCCGTCCAGGACGGCCGTCGTGATCCTGAGGACGGTGTTCCTGCCGGAGCGCAGCATGCCCCCGATCTTCGTTCCGGTCGTCAGGTCCCAGCGCTGCATGCCCATGTCGTAACCGGCGACGAGGATCGGACGACCGCGGACGGTCGTGGTGGCCACCGCCGTGGCCCGCTGGTCGAGAACGCCCGTCTCGTCACCGGTCGCCATGTCCCACAGGCGCACGGTGTCGTTGATGTACTTCGCGCCGACCGCGACGGCCCTGCCGTCGACCGTCGCGGTCGCCAGCGCCTCGATGCGCTCGGTCCGTCCGGCGAAGCGGCGGACCAGCCGGTTGTTCGGCATGCGTCCGGTGTTCCAGACCGTGGCGGCGGCGGGATCGTCGCCGGACGGCGTCGCGACGTCCGCGATCCGGCGGGCGAGGTCGTCGGCTCCCCAGCGGGACGCGTCCAGGCTCAGCGCCTGCCGACGCCGGACGGCGTCCACGTGCCGATGCCGTTCGAACGACGTCCGGTAGACCGTCGCCGCCAGCCGTGCCTCGGCGCTGGTGGCGCGCTGAAGCAGGGCCAGCACCTCGCCCGGATCCGCATGGACCAGGTGCTTCGGATCGCACAGCAGGTCATCGGCGGACGGCGGCTCGGCGGGAGCGGAGTTGATCATGCCCGGACCCTACTGAGCACACCGACGCGAAACCCGCCAAATGCCTGAAACCGCAGGCCGACCGCCGTCCTTGAACAGGAAGGCTAGTGCGATGTGGCGGTTGCGAGGGCGGCGGTGTGGAGGAGTTCGGACACGCTGCCGGTGAAGGACGGGAGCATGCGCAGAGCGAGGACCCACGAGTCGCGGGACGGGTCGAGATGTTCGCGGACCAGCGGGGTGAGAGCAGCCAGGGCGTCCGGGCCGGTCATGGCCGCCAGTGCCTGTTCGGCCGGATGCGCGAGTGCTGCGGCCTGCTCCCAGGTCACCGCGCCCTCGCTGACGGCGCGATGCAGCCAGGGACCGGCGGTGTTGTCCCGGAGGATCTCCTCCGGGGTCTCGCCGACGATGACGTCGTTGGTCTCCTTGAACCAGCGCCATTGCTGCCGTTCGGCCTCGTCGCGGAGTTCCCGGGGGCATTCGGGGAGCTCGGCCAGGCCCAGCAGGACGATCGTGCCGAGCGGTTCGCGGCGGTGCTCGTCGATGAGTTCGTCCCACCGCCACAGGTGCGCCTCGCGGAACACCTCCGAGGCCGACGGGTGGGTGCCCCGCTCACGCAGCACGGCGGCCTGGGCCTGCGCGGTCTCACCGGCGGTGACGGTGGCGCGCATCCTCTCCAGCGCCGCGCCCGCGTCCGGCTCGGCCACCAGCAGCCTCGCGAACCGGCGCACCTCGGGACGAATGACCTTGCGGGAGAACTTCCGTGCCTCCGGCTCGTTCTCCAGGAGGTCGCGGACCGCGTCCGGGCCGCCGCGTTCCCACAGGTTGAGCATCAGGCGCTGCTGCGGGACGATCCCGCGCACCCGGACCAGGGCCAGGATGTGCCGTTGCAGGCGCACGTTGGAGCAGCTGACCGCGTCGCGGGCGCGGAAGCCGCCGTCGCGTTCCATCAGGCGCTCGACCAGGTCCTTGCTCAATCGTCCCGACAGCAGACGTTCCCGTTGGGGCCCGGTCGCGCCGGTCCGCAGGAACAGCCGGGCGTTGAGCGCCGGGTCGTTCCGGCTCATCAGGACCTCGATCGCCTCGGGGGCGAGCGACGGCCGCTGCGCCAGCGCGAGCCGGTACCGCTTCTGCTTGGCGTTCATGGCGAACTCGAGCCAGGCGTCCTGCCAGGCGCCCTGACCGAACAGATCGGCGACCGTGCGGTCGTCCAGATGCCTGAGCAGCTTCAGCTGCGTCTCGACCGACGCCGCGTCCAGGAGGGCCAGGAACTTCGCGCGGGCTCCCGAGACGGAGACGGCGCCGTCCCAGGCGGGCAGGTCTCCCCCGCCCGGCCAGCCGGTCGCCTTGGCGCGTCCCTTGGACGGCGCGGCCTCCCCGACCTCCGTCAGCAGGTCGGCGAGGTCCCCACGGAACCGGGACAACCGGGCGCGGACGGCCCGCCACGCCTCCACGTCGTCACCGAGGTGCTTGGCGACGAAGACGGCCAGGTCGGGGCCGTCCTCGTCCTGCGCAAGCGGCACGGGCACAGGCGCGGGAGGTGCGGACGGACGCAGCTCCGCAGGACAGTCGGGACGCGTCGCGAACGCCTCCAGCGCGTGATCGCCGAACGGGCGGCCGGCATGCGCGCGACGGAGGGCCTCCCAGTCGACGCGAACACGCAATCCCAGCATGTCCAGGGCGAACTCGGGCGTGCCGTTCCGCGCTCCCTCTCCGTAGAGCTCCTCGATCAGGCCTTCGGTGCCCTCGGCGACGGCCACCGCCTCACGCAACGCGCCGACGTCACCGGCGGCCAGGACGGTCCGCAGGACTTCGGCGACCTCCGGACGGAACCTGTCCTGGTTGAAATGGGCCAGCTGTCCCAGGCCGCCGTCGTGGTCGTGGACGGTCAGCAGCCCACGCAGCTGCTCGGCACGCGTGAGGTCGGAGGAGATGTCGATGAGCGTCGAACGCGCCGCCCGTCCGAGCGGGCACACCACCAGGGCGCGCCGTGAGCCCGAACGGTCCACCTCCAGCATCCACACGGCGCCGCCCCGGTTCGTCCAGTCCGCGTGGGGACGCGCGGTGGCCAGGACGTCGCGGCAGCCGCGCAACGGCCACCAGCCTCCGGTGTGATACCTGGTCCGGCTGAAGACGATGGCGGCGGCGATCGTCGGGTGACCGGTCGCGGTGACGCGCGCCTGCAGTTCCAGATCGTCGCCGAAGACGTCCTTGTTCGCGACCAGGTGGCGGAGGAACTCGATGTTCCCCTCGTCCAGGACGGTCTCGACGAGCCGCGCGGGCAGCGGCCCCCTCGACAGCGCCTCAGCGAAGCAGTCGGCCGCCGACGTCAGCAACGGACGCCAGTCCGCCTGGTCGGAGGTGGCGAACAAGGTGGAGAACGCACGCTGGACGGTGTTGATGAGTGACTCCCGCTGGACCCGATTCGGCCCGGAAGCCTAGCCGCTGGAAGATCACCCTCGCCACCCGTGGTCAGCGGGGGGTGAGGAGGCAGAACTCGTTGCCCTCGGGGTCGACGAGGACCCTCCAGTGGAGATCGGACTGGTCGATGCCGGGGGCGGTGGCGCCCAGGCCGCGCAGGCGCTCCTCCTCCGCCGCCATGTCGTCGCCGGGGTAGGGGCAGACGTCGAGGTGGACGCGGTTCCACACGGTCTTGCGGTCGGGGGTGCGGACGAACTCCAGGTAGGGCCCGACGGCCTTGGAGGAGCGCATGCTGGCGTGGTCGTCGGCGACCTCGTGGACGGTCCAGTCCATCGCCTCGCCCCAGAAGCGGGCCATGGCGCGCGGGTCGGCGCAGTCGACGACCACCGCGGCGATCGGGCCGGTGTCACCGTAGACCGCCCGGGGTTCCAGGACGCAGAACTCGTTGCCCTCGGGGTCGGCCATGACCGTCCAGGGGACGTCGCCCTGGCCCACGTCGGCGTGGGTCGCGCCGAGCCCCTCGAGGCGCGCGACCAGTTCCTCCTGGTGGGCGGCCGAGGTGGTGGCGAGGTCGACGTGCACCCGGTTCTTGACCGTCTTGGGTTCCGGACGGTTGATGAGGTCGATGCAGACGGCGCTGGGGTCTGGGTAGGCGAAGTCGGCCGGTGTGATGCCGCTGCCGTAGTCCTCGTGCTCGACGTCCCAGCCGAGCGCCTCCGCCCAGAACCGGCCGAGCGCGGCGGCGTCGTGCGCCTTCATGTTGATCTGCACCAGTCTCGTTGCCATGGAAAGATCGTAAATGCCGCCGTGACCTGGTTCGTCATGGCCGGGCGCAGGATCGATTCAAGGGGCTGGGGGCCGCGGATGGAGCCGACCGGCACGTTGGCGGAGGCCGACTGGGACGCGCATCGTCCCGCCGTCTTCGGGGCGGCCTACCGGATCCTCGGCAGTGTCGCCGAGGCCGAGGACGTCACGCAGGACGTCTGGTTGCGCGCCGCCGGCGCCGACCTGTCCGAGGTGCGGGACCTGCGGGCGTGGCTGGTGACCCTGGCCGCCCGGGCGTCCTACAACGTGCTGAAGTCGGCGCGCGTCCGGCGCGAGTCGTACGTCGGGCCCTGGCTTCCCGAACCGCTGCTGACCGGGCCCGACGCCGCCGCGCAGGTGCTCATGGACGACATGGTCGGCACCGCGATGCTGGTGGTGATGGAGACGCTCAACCCGGCCGAACGCGTCGCGCTGGTGCTGCATGACGTCTTCGGCTTCTCGTTCGCGCAGATCGCCGAGGTGCTCGGCGGCACGCATGCCGCGAGCCGCAAGCTCGCCTCCCGCGCGCGGGCGCGGGTCGCCGCCGCCGAGAAGCAACCCCGGGCGTCCAGGGCCGAGACCGAACGCGTCCTCAGGGCGTTCAAGGCCGCCGCCGATGCGGGCGACATGGCCGAGCTGGTCAGGCTGCTGAACCCCGAGGCCGTCTACGTCGCCGACGGCGGCGGCAAGGTGACCGCCGCGCGCAGGCCGGTCCTGGGCGCCCGGACGATCGCCCTGCTGGTGGTCAGGCAGATCGAGATCAGGCGTCCCGAGACGTTCCGGATCATTGAGGTGAACGGACGTCCGGCCCTGGCGACCTACCAGGGCGGCGAGCTGGTCTGGCTCGACACCGTGGAGGTCGCCGACGGCCGGATCACGACCCTGCGGAGACTGGTCAATCCAGAGAAGTTCGCTCACCTCGGTCACATCTGAACCCGCCGCCTTGTCTCCCTGCCGCCCCCGATCCGCGGGGGCGGCAGGCTGAGAAGGGGACACGACGATGGCGCACGTTGTGATCATCGGAGGCGGGTTCGCGGGCGTGTGGGCCGCGGCCGGAGCGGACCTGGCACGGGAGCGGGCGGGCGGGGCCCGGGATCTGCGGATCACGCTCATCGCGCCGAACGACCACCTGGTGCTGCGGCCGCGCCTCTACGAACCGGAGCCGGACCTGGCCAAGGTGGAGCTGCGCAGGATCCTCGAGCCGATCGGCGTCCGGCACCTGCGGGCGACGGTGAGCACGATCGACACCGCCCGCCGCGTGGTGGTGGCGGACGGTCAGGAGGTCGCCTACGACCGCCTGGTCCTGGCGTCCGGCAGCCGGCTCGTCCGGCCGCAGGGCCTGCCCGGCGCCGAGCGGCTCTTCGACATCGACACCCTCGACGCGGCCCGGCGGCTCACCGACCACCTGCGCGGCCGGGAGGACTTCACCGCCGTGGTCGTCGGCGCCGGGTTCACCGGCCTGGAGGCCGCGACCGCGCTGGCCTCCAACGGCCGCGTGCTGCTGGTCGACCGGTCGCGGGTCGTCGCGCACGCCCTCGGCCCGGGCCCGCGCGGCGAGATCGAGAGGGCGCTGGACGAACTGGGCATCGAACGCCGCCTGGTGACGACGGTGACCGAGGTCGGCGACGGCTACGCCCTCCTGTCCGACGGCACCAAGGTCGACGCGGACGTGGTGGTCTGGACGGTCGGCATGCGGGCCAGCGAGCTCACCCGGCAGATCGGCGACAGGCTCGACCACCTCGGCCGGGTCCCGGTGGACCGGCGGCTCCGCGCCCTGCCCCACGTGTTCGTCGCCGGGGACACCGCCGCGGCGCCGTTCGACGAAGAGCACACGGTCATGCAGGCGTGCCAGCACGCCACCCCGCTCGGCAAGGTCGCGGGCCACAACGCGGCGGCCGACCTCCTCCACGTGCCGCTGCGCGACTTCACCCCGGGCCCGTACGTCACCTGCCTGGACCTGGGTGAGGCGGGCGGCGTCTTCACCCGGGGCTGGGACCGGAAGGTGATGGCCCGGGGCGCCGAGGGCAAGGAGATCAAGGTGCGGATCAACCAGGCGATCCACCCGCCGGTCGACGACGCGGAGAAGATCACCGCCGCCGCCGACCGCGTCCACATCGAGCTGCCCTTCTTCCCCCGCGCGGAGGAGACACCCGCTCCCGACGCCTGACCCGGCCAGCACGCGGCGGCCCGAAGTGGCCGCCGCGTGCGCAGGTCAATCCCTCACCGCAGTCGCCGGGCTGAGACCTTCTTGCTGGAACGGCAAGATTTCGTGCCGGATCGCGGCGTGCTGGCGAAACTGGGCTCTTCCCGACAGAGGAGCCCACGATGAGCACCACCGATCCGGTGACCTTCTGGGACGGCGTCTACGCGGGCCGTCCGATATCCGACGGCCCGCCTCCGAACGTCCGCCTCACCGAGACCGTCACGAACCTGCCGCCCGGTGACGCACTTGACCTCGGATGCGGCACCGGCGGCGACGCGCTGTTCCTCGCCCGCCAGGGCTGGCAGGTCACCGCCGCCGACATCTCGGCCGTCGCGGTCGACCGGCTCACCGCCCTCGCACGCTCACACGGCCTCGGCGACCGGGTCACCGCCGAGCGGCACGACCTGCGCGCGTCCTTCCCGCAGGGCGAGTTCGACCTGATCTGCGCCCACTACCTGCACACCCCCTTCGACCTGGACAGGTCGGCCGTCCTGCGCACCGCCGCGCACGCGCTGCGCCCGGACGGACGGCTCCTGGTCGTCGACCACGGCTCGGCCGCGCCCTGGTCGTGGAACCAGGACCCCGACATCCGGTACCCGCGCCCCTACGAGGTCGCCGCGGCCATCGGCCTGGACCCGGCGTCCTGGACGGTCGAACGAGCCGACACACCCCGCCGGATCGCGACCGGACCGGCCGGACGCACGGCCGAGGTCACCGACCACGTCCTGCTCATCCGCCGCACCGCCTGACCAGGAGGGAGACCACCATGCCCAGCACGCCGCGCCGCGCCGACACCCCGCCGCCCCGGACCGGAGGCACCGAGGCCGAGACCCTGCGCGGCTTCCTCGACTACCTCCGAACGTCGATCGCCGCGAAGGTCGAGGACGCCCCCGAACCCCAGGCGCGAACAGCCGTGGTCCCGTCCGGGACGAACCTGCTCGGCCTGCTCAACCACCTGACGTTCGTCGAACGCTCGATCTTCCTCGGCGACGCCGTCACCGACTGGCAGGGCACCTTCCAGGCCGCGCCCACAGACAGCGCGACCGACGTCGTGACCCGCTACCGAGAAGCCGTCCGGCACGCGAACGAGGTTCTCGACGGCTGCGCCGACCTCAGCGCGCCGCTCCCGCGACCACGCCCGGGCCGTCCCGCCCCCAGCGTCCGCTGGGCGCTGACCCACATGATCGAGGAGACCGGCCGTCACGCGGGCCACGCCGACATCCTCCGCGAACTCATGGACGGCACAACCGGCCGCTGACCAGCGACCGAGTAGGGCTCAAGCCGTCCCTGGCGTGGGAGCCGCGACCGCGCGGCCTGCGGCGAGCAGGACGGCACCGAGCTGCACCGCCACCAACCTGCGGATGTCGATCGCCGAATCCGGGCCTTCGGCTTCAGCCTCGGCGATCCAGCGGTCGAAGCGCTCGGCGAGCAGTCGGCGTTGGCCGCGGATGGCCGGGGTCGGGTTGCCCGCGGCGATCTCGGCGTCGAGCATGCGCAGGAAGGTCCCGAGCAGGCGAAGCCGGAACAGGTGCACCGCCTGCCGCTGGTCGAACTGCTCGGCGACCGTGGCGGGCCGGTCAGGGCCGGGAAGCGATTCGGCCCGCTCGGTGAGGGTGCGGAGGGTCCGCAGCGTGGCCTCGGTGGAGCGCCGGAACGGCGAGGCCACGGTCAGGTCGTCCGTGACGGCCGCCAGTCCGGCCCCCAGGAGATCGATCAGTTCCCGCCGGTCGGCCGCCGCGGCCGCGACGACCCGCTGGTATCCGGCGCCGGTGTCGGTCTCGTCGGACACCCGCGCGTCCGCCCACATCGGCACCTCGGTCACCAGGTGCAGCGCGCCGAACCGCGCGGCGTAGTCGGCGCTGCTCGCGCCCGCACCGAACGCCGCGCCGATCTGTGCTCCGCCGAGCGTCGCGTAGACGGCCGGGGCGATCGTCCGGGAACCGGGCAGTTCCGGCTCGCCGTGATGCAGCGGCAGGCCCTCGAGTCCAGGAAGGTCGGCCAGCTGCCGGGCGAGCGTCGCGTCGTCGCGGTTGAGGTAGAAGAACGCGCCCTGGTGCTCGCCGTTGTGCAGGGAGCAGACCAGGGACGGCTCGACCTCGTCCATGAGCCGCATCAGCGCCGCCGTCTCCGGCAGCGGGCGATCGAAGTGGTAGTCGCCGACGGACAGCGGGAACGTCCACTCGACCTGGTCTGCCAGGTCCGGACGGTAGAAGTGCCCGGCGTAGGCGCGACGGTCGCCGGGCCTGCCGAACCAGCCCTCGTTGAGCCGCGCGCCGTCCGGGTCCACGCAGGCGATGAAGTGCCAGCGGTATCCCAGTTCCGCGCGCAGCCCGGCGTCCTGGCACAACAGGTCGAGCAGCGCGACGACGGTGAGGAAGCCGACCGGTTCGTTGGGATGCGGTCCGCCGATGACCACCGCGTCCGCCGGGCCGTCGCCGACGGTCAGCGCGCGCAGCGGCTCGCCCAGCCGTGACGTCCCGATCCGCCTCACCTGGACGAGGTCGGGATGGGCGGCAACCAGCGCGTCCAGCTCGGCGTTCAGGTCGTCCACGGACGGGAAGGCCGTCCGGCTGGGCACCCGGCCCATGTACTGCTCTAGTTTCATAATCCGGTTACTGTAATAATGAGATTATGAGAATGACAAGGGCGGAGACCAAGGAACGCAACCGCCGCGCCCTGCTGGACGCGGCCCGCGGGATCGTCGCCAGGGACGGCCACCGCGCCAGGCTCGAGGACATCGCCGAGCAGGCCGACCTGACCACCGGCGCCGTCTACTCGCTGTTCGGCAGCAAGAACGGCCTGCTCATCGCCCTGGTCACCGATCACCTCGGCCCGCACTACGACGGGATCGAGCAGGCCGTCCCGGCCGACCTGGACCTGCGGGCGGCCGTCAACGCCTTCGCCCGCTACTACCGGCGCATCTGCGACGACCCCGACGCGCTGCGGCACCTGTCGTTCGAGACCAGCCTCCAGGACGCGGCGCTGCGGGATCCCGACCTCCGGGCCAAGCTCGCCGCGTCCATCCAGGCGCACGAGCAGCGCCTGACCGAACTGTTCGCCGGACGATCACATCAGGGGGACGCCGTGTCGCCGCGGCAGGCGCAACGGCTGGCCACCGCGTTGCGCGCGCTCATGGCAGGACTGAGCCAGGGCGTCATCCTCGGCCTGTCGGAACAGGGATCCGAGGAGTACTTCGCCGACACCGCCCGCGCACTGACCGCCCCCCAGGTTCTCGGCCCGCCCTGACCTCGGGCGGCGCCCGCCCGGGCTAAGGATGAAGCACGATCTTGCCGTGGGTGTGCCGTCGCTCCAGCTCACGGAACGCCTCACGCACCTGCTCCAGCGGGTAGGCGCGGGCGATCGGCACCTCGACCTCTCCCCGCGCGGCGAGCCGGGCCAACTCGCCGACCACCACCGCGCACGCCGCCGAGCCCTCTCCGAAGGTCCGCGCGCCGACCCTGGCCGCGGCATCCCAGTCGCGGATCGTGTTGATCCGCTCGGGACGGACGCCCAACTTCACCGCCAGGTCCACATAGCCGTCACCGAAGGTGTCGATGAACGCGTGGATCTTCCCGTCACAGGCTTCGCGGATCCGTTCGGCGACACCGTCCCCGTACTGGACGGGGACGACGCCGCGAGCCTCCAGCCAGGCGTGGTTCGCCTTACCGGCCAGCCCGATGACCGTGGCGCCGCGCCGCCGCGCGAGCTGCACCGCGAGGGACCCGACACCGCCCGCCGCGCCGGACACCACGACGGTGTCGTCCGGCCCGGGATCGACCGCGAACACCGAGGCGTACGCGGTCGTGCCCGCCACGTACAGCGACCCGGCCACGTCCCACGACAGCACTTCCGGCCGCGGCGTCAGGTTCACATCGTCCGCCACGACGTACTCCGCATGGCTCGCCCGGCCATGGGTGAAGCCGAGGACCTCATCGCCCTCCGCGAAGCCGCGCACCTGCGGACCGGTCTCCACCACGACGCCCGCCAGGTCGCTGCCCTGCCCGGACGGGAACGACGCCGGCCAGCGCCCGTGCCGCGCGCCCTCGCGGATCATCACCTCACCGGGCTGGATCCCGGCCGCGCGCACCTCGACCAGCACCTGCCCGGGCCCGGGCGCCGGACGCTCCACCTCGTCCACCCGCAGGACGTCGATGCCGCCGTACTCGTGGAACCGCACCGCCTTCATCGCGCGTTCACCGCTCTCCTCGTCAGGGATGGGCCCGGATGCCCACATCGCGATCATGCTCCTGACCACGACACCCCGGAAGCGGAGCGCTCACCCTAGGACCGCCACTCCGACGATGCGCCAGACACAAGCCGCCTGACGAACCGAACGGTGCGTCCCGTCCCGTCCCGCTCGCGGGCTGGACACGGACGTACGTGTCGTAACAGAATCAGTTGCGACAGGGCGGCGTCCGTCCGTTTCGGGTGATGGGAGGTTCCATGAGTGCGAACAGTCGCATGACCGTGGCCACGCACACGCTGACATGGATGGCACTGGTCTGCCCCAGGCGGCCCGAGGGCATCGTGACGTCCGACCAGATCGCCGCCAGCGTCAACACCAACCCCGTCGTCATCCGCCGCATCCTCGGCGGCCTGCGTGACGCGGGCCTGGTCGTCTCGCGTCGCGGCCAGGGTGCGGGCTGGACGCTGGCCCGCGCGCCGGAGGCGATCACACTGAAGGACGTCTACCTGGCCGTCGAACCCGACCCGCTCATCGCGCCGCACCCCGCGACGCCCAACCAGGAATGCCCGGTCGGCCGCGGCATCCCGCCCGTCCTGCGGAAGGCGTACGACCGCGCGGAGGAGTCGATGAAGGACGAACTGGCCACGGTCACCGTCGCCGACGTCCTCAGGGAGACGGTCACCTGAGGCCCACCCTCCGCCGCCGTCGCCGCGGCCACCGCGCTCGCGCCACCGGAACGTCGCGGCCGGGCCATCGCGACCGTCATGACCGGCCTCAGCGCCGCGACCGCGCTCGGCGCGCCCATCGGAACGGCGATCGGCAGCCTCACCGGCGACTGGCGCGCCACCATGCTGTTCGTCTCCGCGCTCGGCGTGCTCGCCGCCGCGGGCATCGCGCTGTTCCTGCCCGCGATCCCCGTCCCCCCGGCGGTCCCGCTGAGCGCGCGTCGCGCCGCCGGCCGACCGGCGCATCGTCCTGACCCTGCTCACCACGCTCCTCGCCTACACCGGCCTGTACACCGTCTACTCCTTCATCGGCGAAAGCCTCGACCGTGCCACCGGCGGCAGCGGCACCACCCTCGCCGCCCTCCTGTTCGTGTGGGGCCTGGCCGCCACCGCCGGGACCCTCGCATCAGGCGGCCTGACCGACCGCTTCGGCGGCCGTCGCGTCATCAACACCGCGATCGTCCTGGCCGCGACCGACTTCGCGCTGCTTCCCTGGACGAGCGCGCACCTGCCCTCCACCGTCGTGGCACTCCTCGTCTGGGGCGTCTGCGGATGGGGCCTCCTGGCTCCCCAGACCCATCGCCTCATCGCCGCCCTGCCGACGGCCGCACCCCTGCTCACCGGTCTCGCCTCGGCCACGGTCTACGTCGGCGTCTCCGCCGCTCCCCTGGTCGGACAGGCTGGGATGGCATATTTCGGCGCCCACTGGCTCGGCGCCGTCGGCGCGGCGTTCATCGCGCTCGCCCTCGTGACAGCGGAAGCCGCCCACGCAGTCATCCACCGAACCCCGCCCGCCAAGGCCGTCCCCAGCGCAACAGCAGCGCGCAGCGCCCGCCGCCCCGTACCCAGCAAGGACTGAACGGCAGTCCTGGGACATCTCGCCGATCGCGCTCTCTTCGGGGAACCGGCAACGGTACGTGACCGCCCGGCGGCGTCCAGGGATGGTGGCGCGCAAGCGGAGTTCACCTATCCACCCCGACCGCCTTCAGCGCGCCCCAGACCAGCAGGGGAACGAAAAGTCACGCCACCGTCGGACCGAGCCACCGCCCGAAACCCATCCCGTCAACAGCTCAGAATGCGTTGGATATCCCAGGCATGGTGCACAGCGTCGTGCGCGTTGTTGCGAGCGACGTCCTCGGCGCGCTGGGGACCGCGCCCGGCGTGTTCGAGAACGGTCCCGTCCTCCAAGGCCAGGGACACCGACTCCGCCCAAGCCTCCGCCGCCCCGCGCAGCGACCACAACGCCCCTGCCAGCGAGATCTCGTTGTAGCCACGGGCGCGCGCGAGAAGATCCGGGTCGTACCCGGGCACGGCACGCACATCGGTCAGGCGCGCACCGACGAGGCGTTCGGCCCAGTTGCGCAGGTTGTCGGTGACGTGGCTGACATAGGCGGCCACGTTCCAGGCGAGGTCCGGATGCCGCTCGTCGCCCCGCCGCCCTTCCACGAGCCGTCCATACCGCGCGGGCACGTCCCGCACCAGCGCCACCGCGTCGCCGGGGCTCAACGACCAGTCGAACCCACATTCCCGACACGGGTCCCCGTAAAAGCGCGCCCCCCACAGCTCCATCCCCACACCCTAGGACCACCACGCGAACGATGTTGAAGTGCGCGAGCGTGCCGGACCCGCCCGGGGTCATCGCGGATGGCCGTCCGAGGCGTGACGGTGCTCCCCGACGACCTCGGCGCCGGACCCGCGCCCCTCACCGGCGTGCTCGTCGGGTATGTACTGGTTTCGACCAAGGGCCCAGTGGCTCGTCCGGCAGGCCACCGAGCTCAGCGCCGTGAAGCCGGGGGCCGGATGCTTCCCGGCCAGAAGCGCATTGGCCGGCCTCGCGTGCTCGGTCCGGCCGAGTTGACCGCGCTGCGGCGCTTGGTGGGCGAGGGGGTGTCGGTGACCGAGGCCGCGCGAACGCTCAAGATCGGACGATCCACCGGTGACCTGAGTGCCGCCAGTCCCGCGGGTTCGGGCCGGAGAATGGCGGACGGGCTCCCCAGTGCGTTCCCAGCACCTGCTCACCGCCGCCCACCCGGGCCACACCAGCGGCGTCATCGGCGGACGACCTCCCCACGACGACGCGAGCGAGGGAGGGAGCGCTGTCACTCGGCCTGAACGTCTTCCAAAAATCAAATATGCGCTGATTCGCGAATTGGGCAATAAAAGATGGGCCGGACGCGGCGGCGTTTGAGTGAATCGGGTGCCGGTATAACCCCTTCAGAAGGCATTCGGGAACCTTGTGGAGGCTGAATCATGCCCGAATTCAACGGTCCGTACCCGTCCGGCACTCCGTGCTGGGTCGATCTGATGGTCCCCGACCAGCAGGCGGCCCTTGACTTCTACTGCAGCCTGTTTGGCTGGGAGGGCGAGGTCGGGCCGTCCGAGACCGGGGGCTACGCGGTCTGCACCCTGCGAGGCAAACCGGTCGCGGGGATCATGGCCGCGATGAACCCGGACGGCAGCAAGCCCGACCCGATGCCACCGGTGGCGTGGACCACCTACCTCGCGACCGCCGACGTCGACGCCACCCAGCGGGCGGTCACCGACAACGGCGGGCAGGTGATGGTGCCCGCCACGGACGTGATGACGCTCGGCCGGATGGCCGTCGTGAGCGGCCCGACCGGCGCGCTCTTCGGCCTCTGGCAGGCGAAGGACTTCCACGGTGCGGGCATCGTCAACGAGCCGGGCGCGGTCATCTGGAGCGAGCTCAACACCAGCGACACGACCGCCGCCAAGGCATTCTGCGCCGCCGCGCTCGGCATCGACGTCGAGCCCATGAAGGAGGCGGAGGGCTACTTCGCGCTCAACGTGGCGGGCCGGACGGTCGGGGGAATGCAGTCCCTTGACAGCCTCATCGGCCTGCCACCCGGGGTGCCCTCGCACTGGCTGACGTACTTCGCGGCCGAGGACACCGACGCCACGGTCAGTGCCCTGTCTCGCGCGGGCGGCATGGTCCTCAAGCCGCCACACGACATGGTGGCGGGCCGGATGGCCGTCGTTCAGGACCCGCAGGGCGGCACCTTCGCGGTCATCAAGCCCGCCCCGATGGAGTCCTCCTGACCGCGAAGCCGCACCGACCGCGAAGCCGCACCGACCTGACCGTTCCGCGTGGTCCGGACGTCACCAGGTCTCGTGGTCGATTCCCGTCGTGATGATGCGCAGCGCCCTGAACGCCGCGTACGGACGGTCGTCTGAGGACATGCCGCCCGCCAGCGGCATCGGCAGCTTCGGAAGGAGAACCGACACCACGTCGAGCCGCTGCTGCTCGGCCGCGAGGACGAGCAGGCCGGAGGTCGGGACCTTCCGCTTGGCGGGAGCGATCTGAGCGGTCTCCGCGTACCTGCGCGCGAGGTCCTCGTCCGTGAGGGCCTCTGGTTCGTCGGTCGACAGGTTGTTGCGGTCGGCGAACTCCCGCAGTCCAGAAGGGTCCGGACGATCGGCAGCCGGTGATCCCACGAGCCTTGCTGTTCCGCCAGTGCCTCGCGCGCACGCTCGAACCACTGGTCGGCGCGTTCCTGGTCGCCGAGCGCCGCGTGTGCTGCGCCGCTTCGAGAAAGGACCGGAACAGGTCGTCCAGGGTGACCGAGCCGGGAGGCGGCCACTCCTCGGACGCCCCGGACACCGTGGGACGGCCGTGGAACGGGTCGAGGAGCTCGCCCACCTCGTCGTCCTGGACCTGCGCCTCCGCCGTGGGCGCGTCGGGGAAGACGTCCAAAGGGCCCCAGTGGGTGGGCCAGGCGTGGCGGCGGTCGACTGACCAGGCGAGTGCCGCGCTCAGGTCGTCCTCCCGTCCCGGAGGGGCGATCACGACGCCCTGGGGGAAGGCGACCGCCCACGTCTGGGCGTCGAGCGCGAATGTGGGGTTGGGCTCGTCCCACATGTCCCCGCCGAGGTCCTTGCCGTCCAGGAGCAGAGGGCGGGGCGCGGTGGGCTGCCACAGCAGTGTGAAGTCGCCGGTGATCTCACCGGTCTCCGCGTGCGGAAAGCGCAGCACGGTTCCGCCCAGCACGACCAGCATGTCGTCGGCGCCCCAGTGCAGGCCGGTCGCCTTCTGCGGGGCGTCGAACGTGCGCAGCCGCTCGGCGCGTTCGTCGCCGACCGCCCAGACCTCGATCCGCCCGTCGGCGGTGAGGCAGGCCGCGCGGTCGCCGTCCGGCGCCCAGGCCCAGGTCTGGAGCACCAGCTCGTGATTCGGCTGCCGGACGGCCACGTTGATGTCGTGGAGGTGACGTCCGCTCCGGTCCACGATCCCGACGCGCGGATGGTCGACGTCGTGCCCGGGGTAGCCGATGACGGCGAGGTGCGTGCCCCACGACAGGTGGACGTTCTGGAAGGGGCGTCGCCGAACTTCGGAAGGGTGGCGATGTCCTGGCCGGTCGCCGCGTCCGCGATGACCAGCTCCTCCGCGCGGTGGAAGGCCAGGACGGACTCGTCCCCGCTCCAGACGGCGGACGGCGACGACGAATCCTCGTCGCCCTCGACGTCCCACGCGAGTTCTCCCGAGGCGACGTCGATCGTGCAGATCCGGCCGTCGCTCGTGGTGCCGTAGACGCGCTTCCCGTCCCGCGACCAGGAGGGCCATTCGAGGACGAAGTTCTCGTACTCCTCCTCCTCTTCGTCGTACCGCGCCTCCCTGGCCTCGTCGTCGACCACCGGGACGGTTCTGGTCTGCTCGGTCGCGAGCGTCACGATCGAGCCGCCGGTGTCGGAGTCCTCGTCCCAGGGCGTAGGCGCGCTGCCCGTCGGGCGCGAACGCGAACGGGTCCGGTCGGCCGTTGTAGGTGAGGCGGACGGTCTCGTCCGGCTCGCCCTCCTCGCCGCCGAAGTCGCCCACCGCGAGGTACCGTCCGGACGGGCTGAGCGCCGCCGTGCTGATCTCGACGCGATGCGCGTCGGGATGCCGCCGGAACTCGTCCGGGGTGAGCTCGGCGACGACAGGGGTTCCCCGCGTCCTCCAACGCGGGGGACAACGCCTGGAGATCGGGCGCCCAGCCCTCGACCGCCCGTAGCCAGCCGCGCGTGGCCTGGTCGGACGTCGAGGAGGAGTAACGCGTGACCGCCTCGGTCAGCTCCTGCCAGGTGAGGTCGTGCCATGGCTTGGTCTTGAGGACGGGCAACTGCCACTCGCGTTTGACGGCGGCCCAGTGGTCGGCGCGCGCCGCCACCGACCGACCACGTGATGGCCGAACACGGGGGTTGAGGAACAACTCTGAGATCGTGCGCTAAGCCGTCTGCCGGTTCGATAGTGGATTGACCTGGGATTCCAGTGTGCTGGAGCCTTCGTGGATCGTTTGTCGATCTCCAGGGGTTGCCGGTCGAGTTCCTGACCGACGAAGATCGATCTCACATGTCGGGCAAAGGGGTTCAGCGGCCCGTGAGAAGTCCTGCTCCGCCTTGACCACACACTCCAGGAGACGACGATTAACGAGCCCCACGAGCGTGAGTATTCGGCGACGGAGTCGGCTGACGACGAATACCTGGTCCGTAGTTACTACCTCCTCGAATTCCTCTACGAGGAGACGCCGAACTGCTTCGACGTGGGCTACCTGGCGTCCGACCCGGCAGAGCTCCGCGCCGCGCTGGCGGACCAGTACGAGAACCATCGAAACGGGGGATTCGGCGAGCAGGTGTGTCTCTGGGTGGCTCAGCATGGAACGCTCACACACGCCTACGACCTGAACCCGCTGATCCGCACCCCCTGCCTCGACGGAGTCGTCCGGTCGCTGACCGAAATCCGAAAGATCGCGGCAGCCGAACTGTTCGAATACGACAAGCACCACACGTCAGGGACGTTCACCTTCGACCTGGACGCCGTCCTCGCAGCGCTGCCACCCCTTCTGGCCCCGCTGGCCCAACCTGGAGAAGAAGATCTCATCCTGTCCGTTCCGGAAGAAACCGACCTTTACGCACTGCCCATATTCATCCGTGACCAAGAATGGCTTAGTTATGGTTGGACAGACTTTTCCTGACCAGTCCCCACCAGGACGAGCTGGTGGTTCGGAGAGGCATTGACACCCAGACACGGCGCGGCGGCAGCTGCCGGTGTTCGCGGTGGTGAGGACGGTGGCGCAGCTGGTGCTGTTCGTGCTGCTCCGGCTGGTGATGGGACCGCTGATGGCGAACGCGCTGTCGCCGCCGTGCCGGACGTCGTCGCCACGACCATCGCGCAGGCGGCGCGGCCAGGTGGGCTCAGCAGCGCGCGCTCGTTCGTGTCGATCAGGATCGTTCGCGGGGGCCCGCGTCCAGGCCCCGGTGATGGGGCGCGAGCGCGTTCGTGCGGAACTCCTGGGGGGACAGGCCGTACCGCGCGCGGAACAGCTTGGTGAGGTGGCTGGCGTCGCCGATGTGCCAGCGCGCCGCGATGGCGTAGGCGGGCAGGTCGGCCAGCGCGGGGTCGGCCGGCTCGCGCCGGATGTGCTCCAGCCGCCGCCTGCGGACATGCTCCCCGACCGTGAGGCCCTGCCGCTGGAACAGCACGTACAGGTAGCGGACGGAGATGTGGTGCGCGGCGGCGATCGACGCCGGGGTGAGCGCGTCGGCGAGCCGGGCGTCGATGTGCTCGATGACCCGGTCCAGCAGCGCGGTACCGGTCGGTTCCGGCGTCGTCCGCGCGTCCCGTAGCAGCGTGTCGACCATGTCGTTGATGTGCCCGCCCATCGATTGGCGGGACAGCGGGCCGAGGGCGGACGCGTGGTCCGCCAGCTCGCCGAGCGCCGCGGCCAGCACCCGTCCGGCCGCCGAGTCGCCCAGCCGCGCGTCGGCGGTGGCGGCCCGGGGTGGCCGGACGACCAGGTTGACCACGAAGTACCAGTACGGGCCGCTGAGCTCCAGCAGGAAGGGCCGCGCGTTGGTGTAGAGCACCAGGCCTCCCGGGCCGAGCCGCGCGGACCGCCCGTCCTGTTCCAGCGTGCCGCCGCCGTCCAGCAGCAGGCCGAGCATGCCGCCGGCGTCACGGCCCGGCCGCGGCTGCACCCGGACGCCCGGTGCGCGCCGCGGAAGTCGCAGGCGTTGCTGGGCCCCAGCCGGTAGGGCCGGATCTCCGCCTCGTAGGGGTCGCTGGCGTGCACCCGCACGGTGTCGAAGGCCCGTGCCCGCTCCGAGCCGGTGTCGAGATAGCCGAACACCAGCGCGCCGTCGTCCCGAATCTCGACCGGCGTCAGAAGCTCCCTCGTCGTGCGCCCCGGTACCACCGGTGTGCGCTGTTGTACCAGCTCACCGGCGGCCCGTACCAGAGGCTCCTTCCATCGACGTGTGAAGGAGGTCACCGTGGACGTGCTGCTGGCGGTCGTCGCCCAGTTCGGCCTCTACGGGCTGCTCACGCTGGGACTCGCGGTGATCTTCGCGGCGAGCCGGGTGGTGAACCTGGCGCAGGCCGACCTGGCGATGGTCGGCGCCTACGTCGCCGCCAGGCCGCGGCCGCCGAGGTGCTGGCGGACCTGGGCATCTCCTGACCCGCTCCAGTACCGGGGCTCAGCGGCCCGCTCCGGTGCCGGCCGCACCGGTCTGCCCCCCGGGCTTGACCTTGACACTGTGACAAGGTCTTCACTGGTGTTCGAGGAGGTGGTCCCGATGGCCATGCCGCTGGAGGACACGCACGTGACACGGGCGCTTCAGGCGTTGGAGAACAGCAGTTCGTCGGTGCGGTTGCGGGCCGCGATGGCGGTCGGGACGGCGCCTGACCCGCAGTTCGTCGACAAGCTCATCGCGCGGTGCGCGGTCGAGCCCGAGTTCTTCGTGCGGGACATGCTGACGTGGGCGCTCACCTGCCACTCACCTGCGGAGACGGTACCCAGGCTCATCGATGAGCTGGGTTCGGAGACCGCCCAGGCGCGGAGCCAGGCGTTGCACACGTTGTCGAAGATCGGGGACCCGCGGGCCTGGCCCGCGATCACCCGGGCGCTCCTGACCGACGCCGACGACGAGGTGGCGCGGGCCGCGTGGCGGACGGCGGCCGGCCTGGCGCCCGAAGGGGAACGGGCCGAGCTGGCCGGAGTGCTGGCGACGCAGCTGGGGCGCGGTGAGCGTGACACGCAGCTGAGCCTGAGCCGGGCGCTGATCGCGCTCGGTGAGCTGATCCTTCCGATCCTGCGCGCCGCGATGACGCATGCCGACGCTCGGGTGCGTCAGCACGCGATCGTCACCGAGCGGCTGTTCCACGACCCGAAGGTCGGGTTCGACTTCGCGATCGAGGAGGCGAAGCGCCTGGTGGCCCTCGGCACGATCGGCCAGGAGGAGGCGTAGACGGTGTTGATCGGTGACGTGGCGCGACGGTCCGGGGTCAGCGCCCGCATGCTCCGGCATTACGAGTCGCTCGGCCTGGTCCGGCCGACGGGTCGTACCGGGGCGGGCTATCGGGAGTACTCCGGTGAGGACATCCGGCGGATCTTCCATATCGAGAGCCTGCGGTCGCTGGGGTTGTCGCTGCGTGAGGTCGGGCTCGCACTGGACGATCCCGGTTTCAGGCCGTCGCTGCTCGTCGACGATCTCATCCGCCAGACGCGGGAACGCCTCGCGCGGGAGACCGAACTGCTCACGCGGCTTCGCCGGATCGACGCCGCCGAACCCGCCGACTGGCAGGACGTCCTGCAGATGGTCGCGCTCCTCCAGGACCTGGGGTCGCAGAGCGCGGGGAAGCGCCAGCAGGCGGCCCTGTCCTCGGTCGACGAGGTTCCGGTCCCGGTGGACGCCCTGGCCGAGGCGGCACTGGACGAATCGGACCCGAACGTCGCCGGGGCCCTCCGATGGGCCCTGGCGCAGTCGGGTGATCGCGGATTGCCACGCCTGGCGGACGGCCTCCACTCACCGGTCGCCGAGGTGCGGAAACGCGCCGTCCAGGCCATCGCCGAAATCCCGGACGATGAGGCGACCGCGCTGCTGCACGACGCCCTCACCAGTCACGACACCGTCGTCCGCGGCTACGCGGCCCTGGCACTCGGGACACGCGGGGTCGCCGACGCGATCCCCACCCTCGTCGAAATGATCATCGAGGGCACGAACGACACCGACGCGGCCGACGCACTGGGCGCGCTCGCGAGCGACCCCGCGCTGGCGGACCGGATCGCCACCAGCCTCGTGGACGGCCTCACCCGAGACGCGAGCGAATCGTCCGCACGCCGACGCCTGACACAAGCCCTCGCGGACATCCCGGGAACCACGGCGTCCCGTGCCCTCACAGACCTGTCGCATGACGAAGACCAGGCCGTCGCCCTGACCGCCGCATACATCCTCAAGCTGCGCGACGCGCGATAGCGGGCTCCAAGGCTTCGACGGTGAAGCTGAGTACGGGCTCCAGGGCAGGTGAGTACGGGTACTCAGGCGTGCGCGTGACGGCCCCTCCAGAGTGGCGGAAGAGGTGATGAACATGAGTAATGACCAGCTGATTCCGGGAACGCCCGTCGTCGAACCACCAGTCACGACGGTCGTCGACGGCTTGGAACTCCGCCTGTCGACGGAGGAGGACCACGAGTGGATCCGCCGCCTTCGCCACGAGGTGTACGCGCGGGAACTCGGCCAGCACTCCCCCAACGCCACCGGGATGCTCACCGATGAGCTCGACGGGAGCAACGTCTACATCGTGGCCGTCCGCCAGGGCGAACCGGCCGGGTTCATCAGCGTGACGCCGCCCTGGGCGGGCCGCTATTCGATCGACAAGTACGTGCGGCGGGACGAGCATCCGGCGTTGCGCGAGGACGGGCTGTTCGAGATCCGCATCCTGGCCGTCGCACCGGACCGGCGGGGCGAGATGATCGGCAAGCTGCTGATGTTCGCGGCGCTTCGCTGGGTGATGGCGCACGGGGGCAGGCGCATCGTGGCGATGGGCCGGGTCGAGTTGCTGTCGATGTACCTTTCGCTGGGGCTCGCGTCCACGGGCACGGCGGTGCGCTCGGGGGCCGTCGATTTCCAGTTGATGACCGGCGACGTGGCGGGGCTCGTCGGGCAGACTCTGCGACGGTACGGACCGCTCCTGCGTGACCTGCGGCGGACGGTGCGCTGGGGACTCGAGGTCCCCTTCCTGCCCGAGGACGAGTCCTGCGCGCACGGCGGCGCCTCCATCGAGGCGTTGGGACGGTCGTTCGACACCCTGGACGCGCATCGCGACGTGGTGCCCGCCGACGTGCTCGACGCCTGGTTCCCGCCCACTCCCGCCGCGGTGGCGGCCCTGACCGGCGGGCTGGACTGGATCGCGCGGACCTCTCCCCCGGTGCAGGCCGAGGGCCTCGTGGAGGAGATCGCGCTTCGCCGGGGCGTCCCCGCGAACACCCTCGCCGTGGGCGCGGGCTCCTCCGACCTGATCTTCCGCGCGTTCCGGGGCTGGCTGGACGCCTCCAGCCGCGTGCTGCTGATCGACCCCTGTTACGGCGAGTACGCGCACGTGGTCGAGCGCGTGGTCGGCTGTCGCGTCGACAGGTTCCCGTTGAGCCGCCGGGAAGGCTGGCGGATCGACCCGGAGCGTCTGGCCGACGCCCTGCGGAACCGTTACGACCTGGTGGTCATCGTCAATCCCAACAATCCGACCGGAGTGCATCTCGACGCCGCCGAGCTGCGGCGAGTACTGGCGGGCGCGCCCAGCGAAACCCGGCTCTGGATCGACGAGACCTATGTGGGCTACGTCGGCGCGGACCAGTCGCTGGCGTCGTACGCGGCGGCGGCCGACAACGTCGTCATCTGCACCTCGCTGTCGAAGATGTACGCCCTGTCGGGCCTGCGGGCGGCCTACCTCACCGCGCCGCCGCCGCTCGCGGCGGAGGTGCGGCGGTGGACCCCGCCGTGGCCGGTGAGCCTGCCCGCCCAGATCGCCGCGGTGAACGCGTTGCGCGACCCGGCGTACTACGCCGATCGTTGGGCGCAGACCGCGGTGCTGCGCGCCGAGCTCGCCTCCATGCTCACCGGGGCCAGCGGGAATTCACAGGTCAGCGAGTCGGTGGCGAACTTCGTCCTGCTCACCCTGCCGCAGGACGGCATCGGAGCGGCCCGGCTCGTCGATCAGTGCCGACGGCGAGGCGTGTTCCTGCGGGACCTGTCGCCCATGTCCCCGGCGTTCGAGGGCAGGACGGTGCGGATCGCCGTCCGTGACGCCGCCGCCAACGCCCGCATCGCGGCCACGGTCGCCGAGGCGCTGAACGTCCCGCGTGGCGGGGCGTGACCGGGGTCGGCGGCCTGGTCCCCTACCTCGCCGGTGCGCTGCTCGCCGGTGGCGTCGCGGTCGGGCTCTCCCGGCGGCGCGAGTACGTGCTGCGGTGGTGCGCCTGGGCGGTGGGCGTGCCCGTCGTGGTCGGCGCCCTCTACCTGGGCCCCGTGGGTGCGGCCGTCCTCGCCGCTTCGGTAGGGCTGGTGTGCGTCCTTGAGTACGGCGCGCTCGTCCGTCTCCCTCGGCTGGATCGCGCGGTGCTGGCCGTCGCCGTGCCGGTGGCGCCCACGGCGGCCTGGCTGGCTCCGGCCCAGTTGCCTCGGCTGCTCGCCGTCGCCGTCCTGGTCGTCGCTCTGGTGCCGGTCCTGGCCGGTGACGCGAGCGGCGGGCTTTCCAGGTTGTGCTTCGGTGTGCTGGGGGTGGTCTGGTTCGCGCCGCTGGCCGGTGCGGTCCTGCTCGGCCCGGTGGTCCTGGCGTTGTTCGCCGCGGTGTCGGTCGCCGACATCACCGCGTCGTTCGGCGGCCGGCTGCTGGGCGGGCCGGTCCTGTCCCCGTTGTCACCGGCCAAGCACTGGAGCGGCCTGCTGGCCGGGGCCGTCGCGGGACTGGGGACGCTGGCCGCACTGGGCGCGCTCACCCTCCCCTGGGCCGTCGCGGTGGCGGTCGGCGCCCCGTTGGGGGACCTGCTGGAGTCGATGGTCAAGCGGGGCGCCGGGACCAAGGACTCGGCCTCCTGGCTGGCGGGCGCGGGCGGCCTGCTCGACAGGCTCGACTCCTTCCTGCTCACCCTCTCGCTCGCCCTGCTGCTCGCCTGAGGAAACCGAGCCCGCCCTCCGTTCGTCTCGAACGGCCGTGTCCACCGATCGGTGGACGCGAGGTTCCACCGGTCGAGGCTGTCGGGGGCGGGCGCCGCGCGATCAGCATTGTCCACATGCTCGATTTTCCTGTACGTGTGGCCCGCTGGAGCGCCTGGCATCCGTGGCGGGCGATCGTCGGATGGTTCCTGTTCGTGGCGCTGTGCCTCGGCATCGGCATGGCGGTCGGCGGCAACTCCGCCAAGTCCGAGGACTTCCGCAT
Source organism: Actinomadura oligospora ATCC 43269 (assembly GCF_000518265.1). Classification (GTDB taxonomy): domain Bacteria; phylum Actinomycetota; class Actinomycetes; order Streptosporangiales; family Streptosporangiaceae; genus Spirillospora; species Spirillospora oligospora. The sequence continues at coordinate 992,449 of NZ_JADG01000003.1, forward strand.
CGGAGAGGCGGGACGGGCGGAGGCGCTGGCGGCCGAGGGCGGTCTCCAGCAGCGGGCCGTGGAACGGGTGCTCGTCTCCGCGCGGCCCGGCTCCGGACCGCTGGACGCGGCGGCCGCGACGGCCGCCGCGTCGGACGTCGTCCGGCGGATGAGGGCGCTGCCCGACGTGTACTCGGTCTCGGCGCCGGTCCGGGCGGCCGACGGGTCGGCGGTTCGGGTGGACGTGGTGTTGCGGGGACCGGAGCTCGAGGCCGAGAGCCGCCTCGCACCGCTGCGTGCCCAGACCGAACAGGCACAGGCCGCCCATCCAGACCTCCGGATCGAGGAGACCGGCAACCCGTCCATCGGCAAGGCCGTCGACGGGCTGCGCGACCGCGACCTTTCGAAGACCGAGATGGTCTCGCTGCCGATCACCCTGGTCACCATGCTGGTGGTGTTCGCCTCGCTCGCGACGGCGCTGGTGCCGCTGCTGCTGGCGATCTCCTCGATCGTCGCGTCCGTCGGGCTCTCCCTGGTGGCCTCGCACGTCTTCCCCGACAGCGGGGTCAGCGTCAACATCATCCTGCTGATCGGCATGGCGGTCGGCGTCGACTACACGCTCTTCTACCTGAAGCGCGAGCGTGAGGAGCGGACCCGGTCGGACGGGCGCCTGAGTCCGCAGGCCGTGGTGGAGCTGGCGGCGGCCACCTCGGGACGGGCCGTCGTGGTCTCCGGGCTCGCGGTCATGGTGTCCAGCGCGACGCTGTACCTGGCCGACGACGTCATCTTCTCCTCCATCGCCACGGCCGCGGTCCTCGTCACCCTGGTCGCCGTGATCAGCTCGATGACCGTCCTGCCGGCGCTGCTGGCCAAGCTCGGTGCCCGGGCGGAGCGCCGCAGGGCACGCCGGAGCGGGCGCGCTGCCCGCCGCGGCAGGACGATCTGGACGCGGCGGACGACCTCCGGCGCCGGACCGCTCACCTCCGCCCTTCTGCGGGCCACCGGCAGGCGTCCCGCCGTCACGCTGCTCGCCGGGCTGGTCGCCATGCTCGCCCTGGCCGCTCCCGCCCTCAACCTCAACCTGACCGACATGGGTCCGGAGACCTATCCCCGGTCCCTCCCCGAGATGCAGACCTTCGACCGGCTCAACACCGCGTTCCCCCAGCTGAAGGCCATGAACCAGGTCGTCGTCCGCGCCGACGCCGGTCACGAGAAGGAGGCGGTCGCCGCGCTCCGCGACCTCGCGCGGCGGGCGAAGCCCGACCCGGACACGGCCGGCACGGCGAAACTGCGCACGTCTCCGGACGGCCGGGTCAGCGTGCTGGAGCTGGCCGTGCCGCACTACGTGAGCGACAGGGCGGCCCAGCGGTCCCTCAGGAAGCTCCGCGAGATCCACGTGCCGGAGACCGTCGGCAGGCTGACCGGTGTCGAGGCCGCGGTGACCGGGGACGTGGCCCGCTTCGCCGACTACCCCGAGCACCAGAAGCGGCGGCTTCCCCTCATCATCGGGGCCCTCCTGCTGGCGACCTTCGCGATGACGGTCTGGGCGTTCCGCTCGGTGGTCCTCGGCCTGGTCGGCATGCTGCTCAACCTTCTGTCGGCGGGCGCGTCGCTCGGCCTGCTCGTGCTGGTCTTCCAGGGCGGGTGGGCGGAAGGGCTGCTCGCCTTCCACTCCACCGGCTCGATCGGTTCGCGCGTCCCGCTGCTGCTGTTCGTGATCCTGTTCGGCCTGTCGATGGACTACCAGGTGTTCGTGATCAGCCGGATCCGGGAGGCCGCCGCGCGCGGCGTGCCCACCCGGCAGGCCGTCCTCACCGGCATCGGCGGCTCGGCCGGGGTCGTGACCAGCGCGGCCTTCGTGATGGTGACGGTCTTCGCCAGCTTCGTCCCGCTGCACATCATGGAGATGAAGCAGATGGGGTTCAGCCTGGCGGCGGCCGTGCTGCTGGACGCGTTCGTCATCCGCGTGGTGATCCTGCCGTCGCTCATGCTGCTGCTCGGCGACGCCAACTGGTGGCCGTCCCGAGGCATGCGCCGGGCGCAGACCGGCGCTGACACCGGCCGTCCACTGGCGAACATAAGCTGACCGGCATGATTCCGGCATGGCAGCCCAGCGACCGGTACCAGCTGCGCAGACTCCACCGCTGGTACTCGGTCCTGTGGCTGGTCTTCGGCCTGGTCCCCCCGGCCATCGCCGTCCTGGTGGACGGCCCTCCGGCGGCGACGAAGCACAGCGCGTTGGCGCTGCTCGCCGTGCTCGGGCTCTGCTACGCGGTCCTCAGGCGGTGGCCCGGCAACCCCGTCCTGCGCCCGCAGGTCTTCCTCGTCGTCCTCGCGCTGGGCCTGGGCGCGCAGTCGTACCTGCTCAAGGGGGGTGCGGCGATGTTCATCATCTCCCTCCCCCAGTTCTGGATCCTCGGCGGACGGCCCCGGCGCGCGATCACGCTGAGCGGGGCCGCCGCCGTGCTCACCCTCCTCGGCGGAGCCGTCAGCGCGGACATCTCCGACGGCAATGCCGTCTTCACCTGCATCGGGTACGTCGCGGGAGTCCTGGTCGGCCTGCTGATGCACTGGTACATCCGGCAGAGCGACGAGCGCGCCCGCGTCCTCGCCGCGGAGCTGGAGGAGACCCAGCGGCGGCTGCTCGAGGCCCACCGCCGTGAGGGCGCCGCACAGGAACGCGAGCGTCTCGCACGGGAGATCCACGACACGCTCGCGCAGGGCTTCGCCTCCATCATCGTCCTGGCCGAGGCCGCGCGATCCGGCCTCGGCCCGGCCGCCGGCGAGAGCTCCCGGCAACTGCTCTCCATCGAACGCACCGCCCGCGAGAACCTCGCGGAGGCGCGCGCCCTGGTCGGCTCGGCCCCGCGCGCCGTGCAGGGCTCGGTCGCCCAGGCCCTGCGGCGGACGCTCGACCGCTTCGTCGAGGACACCGGGCTGACCGCCACCGCCGACCTGTCCGACGTCGAGTGCGACCAGCAGGCCAGGATCGCCCTGCTGCGCTGCACCCAGGAGTCGCTGGCCAACGTCCGCAAGCACGCCGCCGCCACGACGGTCGGCCTCGTCCTCGCCCAGGAGCGGCACGGCATCGAGCTGGAGATCACCGACGACGGCCGCGGCTTCGCGGTCGCGGGCTCCAGTGGCTTCGGCCTCGACGGCATGCGCGACCGGCTGGCCGAGCTCGGCGGCGAACTCACCGTGACGAGCTCCCCCGGCGACGGAACGCGCGTCCTCGCTCTGATCCCCAGGAACCAGGATTCGTGACACCCGCGGCTTGGGCAGTGTCCCGCCGTCCCGGAAACGGAGATGCCGCGCCGATTCGAGTCCGGCCGTCAGGACGGCTGGACTTCGTCCCACTGGGCGAGTGCTTCGGCGGGGTCCGCGCTCACGAGGCGTTCCAGACCTTCCGCCGTCAACGCCGCCCACCTGCCGGCCCGTGCCCACATCTGTTCCTCGAAGGCGCGGACGGCCTCGTCCAGCTCTCCGAGGCCGGACGCGTCGGCGATGGACTCGGCGAGTTCAGCGCCTTCCAGCATCGCGAGGTTCGCGCCCGCCCCCAGCGGGGGCATGAGGTGAGCGGCGTCGCCCAGCAGCGTCACCCCGGGAACGTGGGTCCAGGTGTGGGACACGGGCAGAACGTAAAGCGGACGGTGGACGAAGGCGGTGCCATGCCCGAGAAGGTCGAGGACGGGAGCGGCCCAGCCGTCGAACAGGGCCAACAGGGCTGACCGGACGGCCTCGACGTCGTCCATGCTCGCGTCCGCGTGCCAGTCCAGCGGCGCGCGGAACTTGGCGTACACCTTGACGTGACCGCCGCTGTTGCGCTGGGCGACGACCGAGCGGTTCACGCCGTACACCGCCAGCGACCCGTCGCCGACCAGGCGGGCGAGGTCGGGGTGGCGGGTGTCGACGTCGTCCAGGGAGGTCTCGACCGAGGTGACGCCGGTGTAGCGCGGCGTCGCGGACGAGACCGCCGGGCGGACCCGGGACCAGGCGCCGTCCGCGCCGATCACGAGGTCGAACGTCTCCTGGCGTCCGTCCGCGAAACGGACCAGCGCGCCGTCCCGGGCCTGCGGCACCACCTCGGTCACGCCGCGCCCCCACTGGACGTCCAGAGGGCCGAGCAACAGGTCACGGAGCTGCCCGCGGTCGATCTCGGGATTGGCCAGGTCGTCTGGACTGGGCCGCCAGTCGCGAAGGACGGTCCCGTCCGGGCCGAGGATGCGCATCGCCTGCCCCTCGGGACGGGACAGCGCCCGGAACTCCGCCGCCAGACCCGCCTTCTCCAACGCGAGCTGGCCCATCTTCTCCTGCAGGTCCAGAGTGCCGCCCGGGGGTCGGGCGTCAGGTCCGGGCTCGCGTTCGAGGACGGTGACGGAATGACCCCGTCGGTGCAGAACACGAGCGAGGGTCAGGCCGCCGGGACCGCCCCCGACTACGGCTATACGGTGTCTCATGTCGATACACTGTATTTTCCTAATACGCTGTATCGCAACAGTACGATGTATCCATGACTGTGTGGGATCGGCCGGAACCGCCGACGCGCCCCGCGCCACTCGACCGGGAGCGGATCGTCGCCGCCGCCGCCGCGCTGGCCGACGAGGGCGGCCTCGAGGCGGTGTCGTTGCGCAAGGTCGCCGCCCGGCTGGACGTCGGCCCGATGCGGCTGTACGGATACGTCTCCACCAAGAAGGAACTGTTCGACCTCATGGTGGACGAGGTCCTCGGAGAGATCCTCCCGGAGGAGCCGCCCGGCGACTGGCGGGAGGCGCTGCGCGTCCGCGCCCACCGCACCAGGCAGGCCGCCCTTCGCCACGAGTGGCTCACCGACCTGCTCGGCGGCCGTCCGACCCTGGGGCCGAACGCCCTCGCCCTGAACGAGGCCACGCTGGCCGCCCTCGACGGCCTCGCCGACATCGACACCGTCCTGCGCGCCGTGGAGACCGTCGGCGCCTACTTCAACGGCGCGATCAGCCGCGAGATCGCGAACCTCCGCGCCGAGCGCGACACGGGCCTGTCCAAGCACGACTTTCAGCGGGCATCCGGCCCGCATCTGACGAAGATGCTGGCCACGGGCCGCTTCCCCACGCTGAGCAAGGCCATATACGACGGCAGGGACGTGGACGCCGAGGAGTCCTTCGCGACCGGTCTTGAATGGGTCCTCGACGCCGTGGCCGCCAAACTCGACGCGAACCCGGCCTAACGCCCAAGTCCCGACACACGGCCCGCAGGAACGACGTGCGACGGGGCCCCGAGCTGCGGGCCGGAACGGCCGGACTACGCTGTGATCATGCGTCCGGTTGCGGAGGACTGGCAGCGCGCGATGACGATCGTCGCGCACCCCGACGATCTGGAGTACGGCGCGTCCACGGCCGTGGCCAAGTGGACGGCGGCCGGGAAGTCGGTCGTCCAGGTGCTGGCCACCCGGGGCGAGGCGGGCATCGACTCGATGGAACCGGCCGAAGTCATGCGGATCCGCACCGCCGAGCAGATCGCCGCCGCCGAGGCGGTCGGTGTCTCGACGGTGGAGTTCCTCGACCAGCCGGACGGGATGCTGGAGTACGGGCTGCCGCTGCGCCGCCTGATCGCCCAGGCGATCAGGCGCCACCGGCCCGAGGTGGTCGTCTCGCTCAACTTCCGGGAGACCTGGGGGGCCGGGCAGGGCTTCAACATGGCCGACCACCGGTCACTGGGCCTGGCGGTGGCCGACGCGGTCCGCGACGCCGCCAACCGATGGGTCTTCCGCGATCTGGCCGAGGAGGCGTGGCAAGGCGTGCGCTTCGCCCTGTTCGCCGGTTCCCCGAACGCTGAACACTACGTCGACGTGACCGGCCATCTGGAGGCGGGCATCGCCTCCCTGACCGCGCACCAGGTCTACTTCAACGGCCTCAGCCAGGATTTCGACCCGACCGGCTTCCTCACCCACATGACGGCCACGATGGGCGAGCAGGCCGGCGTGACCCACGCGGTGACCTTCGAGCTCATCGAGCTGTAACACCTCCCGGTCCGCCCTCCATCCGGACCATGTGGCGGAGTTTCGGGCGGACCGGAGCGCGTCGGCCGGTTTCGGACAACATCGGCGTTGTTGATCTCCGTAGGATCACCCGCGTCTCACACCCGATCACAGGACGGACCTGATGCGCCGACTCCTCCTGCCCGTGACCGCCGCCGCCCTCACCGGCGGCGCGCTCCTCGCCGTTCCCGGCGTCGCCGACGCCGCGACGTACGCGTGCAAGGGCGCCCAGAAGGGCGTCTACAGGATCTGCCTCTACAACCAGAGCGGCAAGAAGATCAGCGGCAAGACGTTCGCGAACGCCCAGAACGGCATCTTCATCAAGAGCTCCCGGAACATCACCATCTCCGGGAACACCTTCAAGAACCTGCACGGTTCCAAGGGGTACGCGGGCGTCCACATCCAGGACTCCACCGGCATCACGATCTCCGGGAACACGTTCACCAAGCTCAGCAACGCCGGGAACATGCACGGCGTCTACCTGGTCCGGACGTCCCATGTCCGTATCACGAAGAACACGTTCTCCTACATCTCCGGCGACCCGGTGCGCGTCCGCGACGCCAGCAACTACAACACCGTCGACAACAACAAGATGACCCACTCGGGCAAGTACGCGCTGTTCAGCGAGTGGGCCAAGCTCCCGCCGTACGGCAATGAGAAGTGCGGCAAGGGCAACGTGCTGAAGAACAACGGTTACCGCCTCAACGCCTCCAAGCAGGTCAAGGTCCTGTCCGGTGGCAAGGGCAGCCCGCCGAAGTTCGGCTACTGCCGTCCCGCGGGCGTCAAGGACGCCGGCGGCAACCACAAGATCTGACCGCCCCGCCCCACGTCGGGCCGCGCCTCCAACGCGGCCCGACGTGGCCCGGCCCGATGAGGCGGCGCCAAGGGTCGTGCAGCCAGGTGCACCCGCTCAGGTTCGTCCGCGCAAGGTCGGGATGAGGATGGCGGCGACGGTGAGGTGGATCAGCGACAGCGTGGTCTTGGTGCCCAGGCTGGCCTCGGCGAAGAGCATCGGCGCGAAGGACAGCGCGAGCACCACGACGGCGAGGACGCTCCAGGCGGCGACGGCCCGCCTGAGGAAGCGCTCCATCAGGGCGAGCGTGCCCCAGCCGAGCATGGAGATCACGAGCGTGACGCCGGCGACGAGGGGCAGCCCGATCGTCTGCGGGCCCTGCCCGTTGTGCTGGTCGACGCGCAGGTGGGCGCCCAGCAGGTGGGCGATGAGCCAGAGTGCGCTGGTGGCGAGTACCGCGACGCCGACGGCGGCGGCTCTGGTCCTTCGGCGTCCGGTGGCCTGGGGTTTCTGCGTGAGCGTGGTCATGGGGGTGTTCCTTTCCGTCCTGTCGGACCGGGCTGAGGGAGCGGACATGGCGTGAGCGGAGAACATCCGCGTCGATGGCGGGGCGGCCGTCAGGGGCGGATGGTGAGCTTTCCGTGGGTCCCGCCCGCCTGGCTCCTGTCGTGGACGAGCGCGAGGTCGGCCAGCCCGTGGGACTCGGTGACCTCGACCGTCAGCTCGCCGCTGTCGATGAGGCCGACGATCTCGGCGAGCTGACCGGGATCGTTGCGGGCCACGAAATGGACGGCCGTGACCCGAGCGTCGGCGGGTGCCTCGACCGGCGTGGCGACCGAGACGATGACGCCGTCCGGACGGACGAGGGGAACGAGCTCGGAGGCCGCCTCGGGGGTGATCGCGGCGAGGTTGATGACGGCGTCCACCGGGCCGTCGAGCACGTCGGCGAGAGTGGTGCGGGTGTAGTCGATGATCTGGTCGGCGCCGCGCGCGCGGACGGCGGCGGCGCTGCGCCCGCTCGCCGTGGCGATCACCGTCGCCCCGGCGCGTCCGGCGAACTGGACGGCGAACACGCCGACGCCTCCCCCCGCGCCGTTGATCAGGACGCGCTGCCCCGGGACGAGCCGGGCGTGTTCGTACACGGCCTGGTAGGCGGTGAGCGCGGCGACCGGGACGGCGGCGGCGTCGGCCAGCGCGATGCTCTCCGGGGCGGCGGTCAGGAGGCCCGCGGGGGCGGTGACGTACTCGGCCGCCGCACCGCCGTGGTCGAGGCGGCCGATCACCCGGTCGCCGACGGCGAACGGGCCGGCCGCTCTCCCGGTTTGCGTGACCGTGCCGGAGACGTCGAAGCCGAGGGTGAAGGGCGGCTTCACGGGCAGCACGTCCCGCAGCAGCCCGGCGCGCAGTGCGGCGTCAGAGGGGTTGAAGGAGGTCGCGGCGACCAGGATCAGCACCTGATCCTGGTCGGGGACCGGGAGCGGCACCACCTCGTGACGGATGACGTCGGAGCCGCCGAACTCGTGGACGCGCGCGGCGGTCATGGTGGCGCGGAAGGCACCGGAGTGGTCGGCCACCCACTCGCGGAACGTCCGGGCGGGCGTCCCGGTGACCTTCTCCACCGTCGAGGTGACCGGCCCGGGCTCGTCCACGAGCTCGGCCTGGGCTTGGAGGACGCCGTCCACGACGGTGTCCGGCCAGCCGCGTTCGAGCATTTCCCGACGCGCGGTCGTCGTCGGTGTCTCGATCCAGCGCACCGGGCGGCCGATCACCTCGCCGATGATGCGGGCCTGCTCCGCCTGAGTCAGGGTCTGGGGGCCGGTCAACTCGTGGATCACGCCCTGGGGGCCGTCACCGGTGAGCGCGCGCACCGCGACGGCGGCGATGTCGCGTTCGTGGATCGGGGCCATGGCGGCGGCCCCGTACGGGCCGCGCACCGCATGTTCGGCGCGGACCTGCGCCGCCCACCGCAGAGTGTTGGCCGCGAAGACGTGTGGCCGGAGGAACGTCCACTCGAGCCCGCTCCGCTCGATCGCCCGCTCGATCCGCCGTTCGTGGTCGCGCACCGCCGCCGACGAGAGGTAGACGACACGTCGGGCGTGTTCGGCGATCGTGTCCAGGACCTCGCGCATCCCCTCAGCCGTGGCGAACGGCCAGACGAGGAAGACCGCGTCGACGCCTTCCAGAAGGGCGTGCAGGGTATGCGGTTCGGTGAGGTCGCCGCGGACGAACTCGATCCCGGCGCGTCGCCCCACCGCGTCGGGATCGCGGACGAGCGCCCGCACCGCGGTCCCCGCGTTCGCGAGCTGAGCCGCGACCTGCCTGCCCACCGTGCCGGTGGAGCCCGTGACCAGGACCTTGGCCTGCCGATGCATCCGTGTTCCTCTCCCCCAGGAGCGCGGCCCGCTGTGCGACCGCGCGCCGACTTCGTCCTGTAAGGAACAGTAGGGAGGCACGGGAAGATCTCCTATGCGTCACAGTCCTTGTTTCATGCGTGATCGTCTTCGACGCTCTCCCGGTATAGATTCCAGCCGTGGACGTGCTCAGCGACGTGATCGGCATCATGCGTACCGGACGGCCCCGCGCGGCGCGCGTTCTCTGGCACGCCCCCTGGGGGCAGCGGTTCCCCTCCGCGCTAGGCTCGGCGGGATTCCAGGTGATCCTGCAGGGCTCGTGCTGGCTCATCCCGCCGGACGCGGGCGCGCCTCCCGTCGCGCTGGGGACGGGCGATGTGGTGCTCTTCCCCCACGGACACGGATACGCCCTGGCCGACGCCCCCACCACACCGCTGGACGAACCCCACTGCGATCCGCTCGACGAGGCCGACCTCTACGTCTCGACGTCCATCGGCGACCCCTCGCGTGGAGATTCCACGATGACGCTCTGCGGCGGCTACCGGCTCGACCCGACCCGGGCCCACCCGCTGCTCCAGGGGTTGCCCGACCTCGTCCACATCCCGGCCCGCCTCGGACGCCGCGACCAACTGCGCGCCGCCGTCGACCTGCTGGCCGGCGAGATCGACCATCCCCGGCTCGGCACCGACACCATCGTGCCCACCCTGCTCGACACGCTTCTCCACTACGTCCTCCGGGCCTGGTTCGAGGAGAATCCCCATCGCGGCGCGGGCACCGGATGGGCGGCGGCGCTGGCCGATCCCGCGATCAGCGCCGCGCTCCACGCCATCCATCGCGCTCCGGCCCGTCCCTGGACGGTCGCGTCCCTGGCGGCGGAGGCGGGACTCTCACGCGCGGCCTTCGCCAAGCGCTTCAGCGGCATGGTTGGCCAACCACCCCTGACCTACCTGACGTGGTGGCGGATGACCACCGCGGCACGCCTTCTGCACACGTCCGACACCCCGCTCGCCCAGGTGGCGTCCCAGACCGGCTACAGCTCCGAGTTCGCCTTCGCCAACGCCTTCAAGCGCGAGTACGGCACCGCCCCCGGCCGCTACCGCAAGCAGCCCCCAGCGCAAAGCCTCCCCCGGCGAGTTCCTCTTCGGCGGTCCTCGGGTAGCAGTGCACGCAGATCCTAGGATCGTGCACGATCAGACCAGGACATCGGCCAGAGAACGAGCCATTCTCAGCAGGAAATCGCATCGGTATTGCGAGGCCAATCCGTCGCGCAATGCCATTCACCTCAGGAGGATCTCCGATGCGCCTGCGCGCCACTGCGATCGCCGCCGTCGTCGGCTCGGCACTGCTGATCTCGCCACTGGCTCAGGGAACGGCTCTGGCCACCACGTACACGGTGACTCGGACATCTCCCTGCGGCTACATGACCGGTACGTACACCTACAACGCGATCAGCGGCACCGACCTGTTCCGCGTCACCTACAACGGCACCGTCCAGAACACCTGTGACTATACGGTCCCCCTGTCCGCTCAGATGACGTGGGCGGGCGGCGGACGGGACGTGGCCTTCGATTACTACAACGCGGGTGAAAAGCTGCCGGTCAGCTTTGCCGAGAGTTACGTCAAGGACGTGCGCTTCGCGCTCTACGGCTGACCAGCACCGAGAAGGCCTGCGGCGTCCCCTCGACGCCGCAGGCGGGCTCTTCCACGCAGTGCCGGAACACCTCGAGGACCGCATCGAAAACTCCCGGCCAAGGGCCATCGTTCGGGTACGGGCTCATCGACGATTCATGCGCGAAGCCGCGAACATAGGCCCCCGCTTTCGAGAAGATGATGAAGTAGTCATCGCCCGAACCGTTCCGCATTGAGGCCAGCTCTTCCCCGGACGCCAGGACAATTCCCGCCCACCGACCCCCTTGACCACACCCGCCACATGCCGCCAGCGAAGGCGGCACCGTCTTGCCAGGCTGCACGCGGTTTTCGATACGTCGGCGAGATCCCCCCGCTCTTACGATGGAGAGCATGCGTGTGCTGGTTGTCGAGGATGAGCCTGCCGTCGGAGCTGGACTGCGCACAGGGCCGGACACCGGGAGCGCGGGAGGCGAACGTGGATAGGGCGCCTGGGTTGAGCGTCCGCCTCAAGCTCACCTTCAGCTATGCCGGATTCCTCATGATCGCGGGCGCCCTGCTGCTCGCCGCCGTGTGGGTGTTCCTCCTACGAGGACGCTCGAAAGGCCTGTACGTTCCCGATCTGTCCGACTTCCTGCGAACCCTCGACCCAGGCGGCAACTTCGGCCCGGCCGTCTTCGTCCCGGCCGCGATACTGGTCCTGGCGTTCCTGCTGGTGTTCGGTCTCGCCGGAGGGTGGATTCTCGCCGGGCGGATGCTGGCCCCGCTGGCCCGCATCACCGATGCCACGCGCACGGCTGCGAGGGGGTCGCTCTCTCACCGGATCAGGTTGGAGGGGCGCCAGGACGAGTTCCGAGAGCTCGCTGACGTCTTCGACGGCATGCTCGCGCGGCTCGAAGCGCACGTCGCCGAACAGCAGCGCTTCGCGGCCAACGCTTCCCACGAGCTGCGAACTCCACTCGCGATCACGCGGACCCTGCTCGACGTCGCCCGCGACGATCCGAGCCGGGAGGGCAGCGAGCTCGATGAACGCCTCCGGGTTGTCAACGCCCGAGCGATCGACCTCACCGAGGCACTGCTCCTGCTCAGCCGCAGTGACCAGCGCTCCTTCGCTCGCGATGACGTCGATCTGTCCCTCATCGCGGAAGAGGCCACCGAGACGCTCCTCCCGCTCGCCGAGAAGCACGACGTCGTCATGGAGACCTCCGGGGACATCACCCCGACCACCGGGTCTCATGCGCTCCTGCTGCAGTTGACCACGAACCTCCTGCACAACGCGATCGTCCACAACCTGCCGGAGTCCGGCACCGTTCGGGTCAGCACCGCTGTCGGTCCTGAGGACGCCGTGCTCACGGTCGAGAACACCGGCGAGAAGCTCAGCCCGCACGTGGTCTCCACCCTTACTGAGCCGTTCCAGCGCGGCACCGAACGCGTCCGCAGCGACCATGTGGGTGTCGGCCTCGGCCTGGCGATCGCCAAGAGCATCACCCAGGCGCACGACGGAACGCTCTCGCTCACGCCGCGCGCCGATGGCGGGCTTCGCGTCACGGTACGGCTACCCGCGACGGCTCGGCAGATCCCGTAGTGGGACGAGATTCCAGCCTGGCCGGTGTACCTGCGTCGCTCGTAGAACCCGTGCGCGTCCGGTGTGCCGGCCGCCGACGCGTGGGCCGACATCGCCGCGATCCGCTCGGGATCGGTGAGCACCGGGATCAGGGTGGTCTCGATCCACGTCGGATCGAGGTCGGCGTCGTCGACGAGCAGTGCCCCACCGGCGGCGATGACCGGCTCGGCATTCAGCCGCTGCTCACCGCCCCGCAGCGGTAGCGGGACGTACGCGGCCGGCAGGCCGACGGCGGCCAGTTCGGCGCACGTCATCGCCCCCGAGCGACAGATCACGAAGTCGGCCGCGGCGTAGGCGTACTGCATCTCGTCCACGTAGGGCATAACGACGTAGGGCGGGTCGGCGGGGTCGCGGTCCGGCCCTACGACCACCTGCCGCGGCCCGGTGATGTGCAGCACCTGCACGCCGGCCGCCCGCACCGCGTCGCGCAGCCTCCCCGGCGTTTGCAGCAGGGCCCGGTTCAGCTTGCGCGGCAGCGGCGCCGGCGGGATGAGTTCGAGCGGGTAGCCGCGGGCGGGAATGAGCGTGGTGTCCAGGCCGCGGACGGTGCCGAGGGCGGTGATCTCGGCCCCGGGCTCCAGCCGGCGCAGGGCGTCGGCGAAGTTCATCGCGGGCTCGATGTGCCCTGCCGAATGGCCGCCGGCGACGACGACGCGCGGTGGCGGCTCGCCTGGAATCACCATGTCCTCCTGATCATTATTCCTCGTTTCGCGTGAAACCGTTCGAACACATGCATGGGCAGCGATACGGAGTCCGAATTGTGGGAGTAGCCTGACGGATTATGGAACCGCACTAGACCGCCATCGACCGCATAGACCAGGACGAGGTGGCCCCCACGCTGGGGTTCGCGAGTGGTTGGTTCGCGAATCTCAGGTGATACTGACGCGATCAGGGCCTGCCCTGGTTCCACCTTTCGGCCGGATACCTGAATGGGCGTGCGCTCGACCAGTTCGCAGTGGAATCCGAATTGTGAGCCGACCCAGGCCATGAACGGCCGGTAGATGAGTCCCTGGACCTTGCCGGAGGGCTCCACCACGTAGCAGCCCCGATCGAGGGCTTGCGCGAGGAGTTCACCCATCGGTAGCCGGATGTCTGTCCAGCCGTGGAGCAGCGACTGCAGACACGCCAGACCGCAGACCTTGCGGGACCAGAACAGGTACTCCTCGCTTGAGCGGTATCCGTCGGAGGCCCAGTCGTGCCGTCGCGACGGATCGGCGCCACCCAGGAAGACCTCCAGCCCGGAGGGGCCGGTGCGCCGCATGACGACCTCGTCGTTGCGGTCCGGATTCCCCCACTGGGAGATGTAACGGAGACTCCGATCACGTGATGGGAAAGTCGAAGTAGACATCAGGATGGGGCTCGTTTCTCAGCGTGTAGTGCCACCATTCGCAGTCGTAACGATCGAATCCGCAGTCCTCCATGATGGAACGGAGATACTCACGGTTCTGGACCTCGGATGGCGTGATTTCGCTGGCCTGATGACGTGAGATCGGGTCCATGAGGTCATGGCCGCCACCCATGGGAACAAGCTCACCGGTGGCAAGGTGAAAGAGGGTCAGATCGACCGTGCCGCCCCTGCTGTGGCCCGACTTCGCGGCCACATATCCCTGCTTGACCATGTCGGCCCGGTCGATGTTCGGGTAGTGGTGCGACTTGGTCCGGCCATCCTCGGGCTGTTCCGACCAGCGGAGGAAACAGTCGACGGCGCGTTGGGGGCGATACCCGTCCCAGAGAAGCAGCCCGAAGCCGAGGGAGGCCGCCTTCTCGCGCACCTGCTCCAGAGCCGTGCACAGGAACCGGGTCCCGACGATTCGATTCGCGAGATAGCCGTCCACCGGTTTGCCGGTGAAGTTGTCCCAGGTGGCGTACTTGGCGTCCCAGCGGACGCCCGGAACCCAGTCGTCGATGTAGACGAAGTCGCCGTTCATCGCCTCGTCCCGTGCAGTGCCATCGAGATGAGCCGGTCGATCACGTCCGAAACCGACAGTCCCGCGGCGGCCATCATCCGCGGGTAGCGGCTGTAGGACGTCATGCCGGGCATGGTGTTGACCTCGTTGAGCACCACCTGTCCGTCGTCGGTGAGGAACATGTCGACGCGGGCGAGTCCCTTGCAGCCCAGGGCGCGGTAGATGGTCTTGGCGGTCTGCTGGGCGAGCCGGCGCGAGTCGTCGGAGATGTCGGCGGGAACGATGAACGTCGAGTTCTCCGAGCCGGCCTCGGGGGCGTCCTCCTGATGGATCCTGAAGAATCCGTGCGAGAGGTCGACGCGGTCCACCTCACCGGTGACCAGGCCGGATCGTTCCTCGAGGACCGCGCAGCCGATCTCGCCGCCGGCCACCGCCTCCTCGATCAGAACCTTGGAGTCGTACTGTCGCGCCGCGCTCAGCGCGCTCGGCAGCTCATCCTTCCCGGTGACCTTACTGACGCCGAACGATGAACCTGATCGGGCCGGCTTCACGAACACGGGATAAGGGAGACGGTCGGGGTCGACCTTCCCCTCCTCCGCGACGACCCAGAAGTTCGGCGTGGCGATTCCTGCGCTCCTGGCGACGGTGTAGGCCAGGGACTTGTCCATGCACACGGCCGAGCCCTGAATGTCGCAGCCGACGTAGGGGATGCCGGAGAGCTCCAACAAACCCTGGATCGCGCCGTCTTCGCCGAGCTTGCCGTGAAGTACGGGGAAGACGAGGTCGAGGCGCACCGTCTCGTAGCCCCCCTGCCCCATGACCAGCAGACCGTGCACGCTTCGGTCAGGTGACAGCGTGACGGGACGGGCGCTGCCGTTCTCCCAGTCCTCGGCGGGGCCGTCGCACAGTTTCCAGTCGCCGTCGGCCGTGATGCCTATCCAGAGCGGCTCGTACTTCTCGGTGTCGAGGTTCCCCGCCACCTCGCGTGCCGACTTGATGGAGACGAAATGTTCCTCGGAAGCGCCTCCGAAGATGAATCCGACCTTCAGTCTGCTCATGCTGTTCTCTCCCTCTCGAAGCTCAGGCAGTTGATGAGAGTGTTCTCGACGATGTCTTTCAGGGCGTGGTCGGTGTCATAGGCGGAGTGTGGACTGATCAGCACATTCGGCAGACGCTGCAGTCGCACCAGGGCCTCGTTCTCGAAATGCCTGTTCCGGCAGTCGGCGTAGAAGATGCCTTCCTCGCCTTCGAGGACGTCCAGTGCCGCGCCGCCCAGCCTGCCGCTCTCCAGTGCGGCAAGGAGCGCCTCAGTGTCGAGCAGCGGTCCGCGACCCGTGTTGACGATGTACGCGCCGGGCTTCATCCGCTCGATGCGATGGCGATCGAGGAGATGGTGGGTGTCCGGGGTGAGCGGGGTGTGGAGCGTCACGATGTCGCTCAGTTCGATCAGTTCGTCGAACGGCACGTGGTCGGTTGAGGCATGAGATCGGTTGTTGTGGGTCAGCACGCGGCAGCCGAAACCTCGCAGGCGGTGGATGACCGCCGTGCCGATGCGGCCTGTGCCGATCACCCCGACGGTCAGGTCCCGCAGCTCCTTGCCGCGAATGTCGCTCAGCCGATAGTCATGGGCTTCGGTGCGGCGGATGGTGGATTTCGCGTGGCGCACGGCCATCAGCATCAACATCAACGTGTAGTCGGCCACGCTGTCCGGCGAGTAGGCGACATTGCCGACCGAGATACCGACGCGCTCGGCGTACTCCAGGTCGATGTGGTTGCAGCCGATGCTTCTGGTGGAGATGTATTCCACACCGGCTTCGCTGAGCGCCAGAAGCGTGGAATCGGTGACCTGGGTCTTGTGGCTCACGCTGATGCATCGGTTGCCACGTGCCAGTTCAGCGTTGGTCTCGCAGACGGCGGCCTCGGTGATGGTGAGCGAAAATCCGAGGCGTGCCCCCATCTCCTGGAACAAAGCGGCATCGTCCTGGCCACATCCAAAGACCGCGAGTCCCGTCGGCGGGATGGACGGGGAAGATGGGGCCATCGTTCGGGCGCGACGGTCCGTGATCGCTTCGCTGTAGATCGAACCCAATTCGCTGGGGGGCATGTCTCAAGTCAAGACTGCGCCGTGTTGTCAGCACGTAGGCAGATTTCGATAAGCGGACGATATGTCGCCCTGAGCTGACCGTGCAGGGTGCCGCCCGGGCGGGACGCAGATCGGTTACTTCCCCCGGATGACCGAGGCCGAAAGAACGTCTCCATCAAACCGAAGCGAAAACCCGCTGCCGCCGCTACTGGCCGTTCCAATCCTCCTCACGGGCCAATCCCGCCCGGCTGTCGGCGGTGCTGGTCAGGGGGCTTGGTCGAGGTCGCGGGCGGCTTGGAGGCCCGCTTGGAAGCGGGTCCGGGCGCCGAGGCGCTGCATGAGTTCGCTGACGCGGCGGTTGAGCGTCCGGACGCTGATGCCGAGTTGCCGTGCCGCGGCGTCGTCCTTGAGGCCCGCGGCCATCAGCGTGATGAGCTGCCGGTCGAGGTCCTTCTCGACCGGGAGGTTCTGGCCGGGGATGGGGATCGCGCTGGCCCAGAGCAGCTCGAACAGGCGGACCAGGGCGTCCAGCAGGTTCCCGGCGTGGATGACGAACGCGCTGTCCACCATCTCCCGCTCGTCGCTGCTGAACGGCAGGATCGCGGTCGTCCCGTCGGCGATGGCGAGCTTGAGCGGGATGCCCACGTGCACCCGCGCCTCCTCTCCGGCCGCGATGGTCTGCGCGAACGTCTCGAACGCGCCCGGGACCTCCAGCGCCTCGGGCGCGTACAGGCCGCGCACCCGCACGCCGCGCGCGAGCATCTCCAGCTCCGCCTGGTTGGGTTCGGCGGGCTCCTGCGCGTAGGGCGGCCGGTCCAGGACGAGCACCTCGTGCCAGGCCGCCCGCTGGAGCCGGTCGAACCGCGCGGCGACCGAGTCCCGCCCGAAGAGGATCTCCACCTGGTCCTCGGGACGGTGCCGCGCGTCGACGGGCAACTCGGCGAGCAGCGCGCGGGCCGTCGCGCGGGCGCTGGTCACGCGCTCCTGCCAGCGGGTGGCCAGCATCTCGACCGCCGCGTCCGGACGGGCGGCGGCGAACCTGACCGGCAGGCCCGGCAGCGGGTTGACCAGGCCGATCTCCTCCAGCCGGGCCAAGGCCGGGTCGAGCTCGGCAGCGTCGACACCGGCCCGCGCGGCCAGCTCATCGCGGGTGAGCGACGAGTGGCGCAGCAGCAGGCGGTAGATCCCCTCGTCGGCCTTCGCCACCCCGAACGCCTCCAGCACGGCGCGTCCCTCCCAGGGTGACGTGTTCTCGACGTGGCAACCGTCCGCCACCCAAGATCGTGGACGGGGGCCTGGATGATCACGTTACCTCCTTTTAGGACACCCAGAACTGGAGGAGCCCACGTGAAGAGCCTCGTGACACTCATCGCGACGGCGGGCATCGGCCTGTCCCTTTTCCCCGGCACCGCCGGAGCCGCCACGTCCGCGGACGCCGGATCCGCGTGGCGGCAGCCGAACTGCAAGACGGTCGAGGGCGACGGCTCCGTCTCGTTCACCCGCGACGGCGGCCGGAGCGTGGCCCCGACGACGGGCGTAATGCGTCCGGTGAAGTACGTGATGGGGCTGGAGGCGCTCGCGCGTCCGAACCAGCTGCTCGCCGTCGACGACCGTGGGCAGTTGGAACGTTCCATCGATGCCGGATGCAGCTGGAGCACCCTCGCCTCGCTGTCGAGATTCGGCCACTGGTCGATCAGCCCGGCGTCCGACGGGACGGCCTACGTGTGGAACTTCCGCGGTGACCGCGTGTACCGCGTGGACGGGGAGCTGGTGTCCAAGGAGCCGGCGTTCGACGCGGAGCGCCTGGGCGGCCTGGTCACCCTCACGGTCGACCAGCGGAAGCCGGGACACCTGCGCGGCGTCACCGAGGAGGGACAGGTGCTCGACTCGCGCGACTCGGGACGGTCGTTCCGTTCCATCGGCGCCGTCCCGGTCAAGGAGGCGGGCCCCAACTTCCTCCTCTACGACGCGAAGGTCGCGCCGTCCCGTCCCAATGACATCGTGGTCGGCATCTCCGACGTGGGCGCCTTCACCAGCCACAACGGCGGACGGACGTGGCGGCGCACCAAGATCGGGCAGGCCGGTGACAAGGTCAACGGGTTCACCGTCGCGATGTCGCCGATCGACCCGCGGATCGTCTACCTCCAGGCGCTGAACGTCACAGAGATGGACCGCGGCGGTCGCGGCGGCGGGCGGCACCTGTACCGCTCCGCCGACGGCGGGCGGTCGTTCCGCCCGGTGGCCGACCAGGGCGGCGAGGTGACGATCACCAACGGGGGCCTGGTCAAGCCGAGCCCGTGGAACCGTGACGTGGTGTACTTCGAGTACGGCGACCCGGTGTACCGGACCTCGCTCTACACCCTCAACACCCGCACGCGCGAGCTGTCGATCGCCCGCAATCCCCACGACAGCATCAAGTCGATCGCCTTCAACCCGGGTGCCCGCGACGTCATGTACCTCGGCTTCGTCGAGGAGCGCTGACCGCACACGCTGACCGCCACCGAGGACGGGCCCCGGCCCTCCTCGATGGCGGTGGCGGTGGGTGCCCATCGCCTGCTTCACCAGCACCGCTGCACGGCCGTCCGCGCCGATCGTGGTCTCCCGGGTGGGAGGACCGTCTACCGGCAGTCCTTGCTGGGGTTGTCGTGGGTGAGGGCGCAGGCCATCCGGCTGCCCTTCCCTGCGGGGTAGCGCTTCTCCAGCGCGTCCACCACGTCCCGCCACTGGCTGCGGGTGTCGGTGACGGCGAGGGTGACCGCGCGAGAGAAGTTGTCGGCGATCCGGCCCCGGTCGGTGCGCGGGTCGGAAGCGTGTCCGGTCGACGGGTCGATCAGCCCCAGGTCCTTGTTGAGCGTGTGGTGCCTGAGCCGCTTGCCGCCCGAGCAGCCGAGCTTCTCACCCGACCCGGCGGCCGCCTTGTCGAAGCATCCCGTGGTGAGGGTCTCAGGGACGTCCGCGGCGGTGGGCCGGGGCTCGGCGAACAGGCGGAACAAGGGTGAGGGAACGGAGCGGCCGAGGCCGGGCGGGTTGGTCACCCCGATGGGGCCGGACCCGGCGGTGTCGGCCCAGTTGCTGTGTGAGTAGAAGTCCTGGACCGCGTGCAGACCCCGGCCGAACTGCTCGATGACGTCGCACTTGGCACGTCCATGGGTCTGGTTGAACACGCAGCGGAAGAAGAGGCTGACCTGTTTGGAGTCGACCGCGCCCTTGCTGTTCAGCAGCCGCGCGGCCTCGGTCACCGCGTTGTTCATGCGGTCGTGCGCGTGGCTGACGCAACCCAGCAGGTGCTTGGTGGCGTCGGCGCGACTCTGCAGGTATCCGCTCTGGACGAGGTAGTCCGCGTTGTCGCAGTGGGCTTCCTGCTTGAAGACCTCGCTGCCCAGGTCGGGAGCGCCGATGGCGCCGCCCTTTCCCTTGGCCCCGGCGAGCTCGCTCAGCGAGTCGGGCTCGAAGCAGTAGTTGTCGCTCGCCTTTCCGCCAGGACAGGCCAGCGCGGATCGGGTGATGCGCTCGTGCTCGGCGCGCTGCCCGAACTTGTCGGTGAGGGTGCCGAAGGAACGCGCCGCGGGGGCGGTTCCGGCCAGTGCCGTGCATGCGACGGCTCCGGCGACCACGGCGGTCAGGGTCCTGGACGTGTTCATCAGGCCTCCCATCGATGATCGATTCCAACGAGGGCTTCGACTCACCCATGGGGCCGCCGCGCAGCGGCCCTACGCACGGAAGGGACCCGTCCATTCCTTAACGCTCCGTGGTCGATCGCCGACGGAGGTCATCCCATCGAGAGGGCTCGTCGAACCCTCCGCACCACTCCTGCCACTCTTTCCTCACCCGAGCGTCCAGGGGCAGCGGGAAGATGGCGCTTAGCGCTGATCCGCAGGTCGACAGGGTTGTTTCTCGTGTCAGGCTGATCGGGGGACGGGACGCCCTGGTCGGGCAGGTCGCCCAGTGCGGTCCGGCGTTGGGTATCCGACGGCCCGACGGTCCGGCGTGTTGAAACTCGGCTTTCAAGGGAGGCCGAGAACGTCGGGGGGATGCGCCAACATGATCAACTATGTCCGTCACCGACCTGTACGGGGCGCGGGTGCTAGCGCTGTCCCCCGACCGCCTGCGCGTCCGGCTCCGGATCTTCGTCGTCCACTATGACGAGACCGAGCTGCCGGACGATCCGGTACTGATCCTTCGCATCCTCTGGGACGGCGCGCAGGGCGGGCCGCTGGCCGAACATCTGGAGCACTACGAGCTCTTGGACGAGGGGTGGATCGGGGTCAACACGCGCTGGTTCGTGCAGGGGTACGAGCGGCTCGTCACGCGAAACCAGGACACCGACCTTGCGGATTACGAGGGCGAGCTGGAGAACGGCGGGTGGCCGGAGGAGAACCGGCTGCTCCAGGCCGACTACGAGATCACGGTGACCGACCCGCGCTGGCTCGACCATCTGAGCCTCGGGACGAGCTGGGCCTCGGGCTGGTACCCGAGCCCGATGAGCCGGATGCGTCCCGACGAGGCAGCCGAGATCCCCGACCTGAACGAGACGGTCGCCAGGCTCGTGCCGTTCCCCTACCTGGAGGACGGTGCCGACCTCAACGGGCTCGCGTTCTCCGACGACGGGAGCTCCCTGGGCGTGTGCAACGAGGCGGGTGACGTGGTCGTGCTGGACGCCGGTACGTGGGAGCGGCGTGCTCCGAGGGACGGCGAGACATTCGACTTCGTCCTCGTTCCCCCTCCCTCGCTGCCGGTCGAGGACGACGACGACTTCGCTGTAAAAGCGGTCTCGCGCGGGTCGACGACGCTGGCCGCGCGCGGGTCCGAGCTGTTCGTGGTGGAGTCCGGGAAGGTCGCGGGCAGGTTCGAGGTCGGGGGCGAGGAGGTCGGCGGGCTCGCGTTGAGCCCGGACGGACGGTTCGGCGCCGTGTCCGAGCTGGCCACCGGCGATTTCCCGGTCGTCTGGAACCTGGCCGACGGGCGGCCCGTGCTCCGGTGTCACGACCGGTCGTGCGTCGACTTCCTGGCCTGGTCGCCCGACGGCCGCTGGCTCGCGGCCGCCACGCGCCGCCAGGTGAGGGTCTACGGGGTCGGCCTGCCGGACGAGCCTCCCTTCGAGCTCCGGCAGGAGGGGACGCCGGACGAGGCTCTCCCACCACTGGAGGGCCTCGCCGAGGTCGAGCTGTATCTGGGGCTCGGCAACCCGCACGCTGTACGGGCGGCGCTGGAGCGGCTGAGCGGGGACGAGTACCGGCGTGGATGCGACCTCTGCGTCGAGAACGGGGCCGACCTGCCCCGTGACCATCCGCTGGCGGAGGTACTCACGACGCTCGACGGCGATGCAAGGTCGATCGCGCTGTCGCGATGGCTGCGGGGCATGACGAGTCACGAGGCAGGCGATGAAGCGGACGCGATCGCCGCCTGGCGCGAGTCCGCCGCGACGGGCGTTCGGCCTTTCTCGACCCGGTCGGGCACGGGGCTCGCGGTGCTGGGCGCGGCGACGCCCGAGGAGCTGGACGATCGTCTCGTCGTCGAGCTGGCGAACGACCTTCTCGACCGGAAGGACGACCGCGCGCTGGCTGCCTTCCAGATGGCCCCTGAAAGCGGGCCTGCGGCGTACGGGATCGCGCGCGTGCACGAGGAGAACGACGCGGTCGCCGAGGCCATCGAGGCGTACGAGCGCGCCGTCGAACTCGAGGAGGGCGTCGACATGCCCGATGCTCTGTCGAGGCTTGGCCTGTTGCGCCAGCGCCTCGGGGACGCTGAGGGAGCGGTCGAGGCCACGCGGGAGGCGCGCGAGAGGGCCGTCACGCGAGACGACCGCGCCGCCACCGCCCAGGCGCTCGGAATCGTCCTGGTGAACCAGGAAAGGTGGGCAGAAGCTCAGGTCGCGTACCAGGACGGAGTCGACGCGCTCAACGAGGCCGTGGCGCACGGCAGGGTCTGGTGGCCCCGGCACACGCTTCTCACCCTGGGCCAGGTGCAGGAGAAGGCGGGTGACCACGACGCCGCCCGCACGACCTTCCTGCACCTGGTCGAGCTCAACAAGGACCACGAGGGTGACCAGGAGCGAGAGATCTGGACGCTGGCCTGCGCTTGGCTCGGCATCATGGCCAAGGACGCCCGGGACGTCGTGACGGCCGAGGCGTGGTTCCAGCAGGTCATCGACTCCGGCTCCCCCGAGGGCAACCGGGCGTGGGCGACCGCGCATCTCGGCGAGCTGCACCACTGGCTCGGCAACCATGAGGACGCCGCCGGGTACTACGCGCGAACCCTCGAACTCGGCGACGAGGACGTTCTCGTCGCCGAGGCCGCCTACCGGCTGGGTGAGCACAAGGCCCGCAAGGGCGAGATCGACGAGGCGATCGCGCTGATGGAACGGACCCTCGCCACCGGCTTCGACGGGTTCGACTTGGACGCGAACGCGCTCCTGGAGACGTTGCGCGGAGTGACGTGAGCCTGACGGTGGGGCATGACCGATTGGCGGGTTGACGGGTTCCAGGAGCTCCGCGAGCTGGGTCGCGACGCACAGGGCGGGTGGGGGGTTGAGGAACATCGGAACGAAAACCGGCGCTAAGCCCTCGTCGTCCCTGGTGAGCGGCTGACAGGACGTCGGCTGCGGGGCCGGGTCGAAGTCGTTCCACGAATAACGCCCTGATATCTGCGGCATCGCTGATCACGACCTGCGGCGACGTTCTCGGGGCTGTGCACGAAGCGGCCCCGTTATCTGTGGCAAGGGGGGAAGCGGTGCCCGCCGTCGTATGACTGCCCGTCGGGAAGGCGTTGACCGTCCGCGCGGCGGCCGACGTGTTCCTCGACTCGCTCGACAACGCGAACACGCTCCGGTCGTACGGCATTGGCGTCGGCAAGACCGCCGAGCACCTCGGTGATGCCCGCCCGCTCGTACGGCCAGGCCCGCGCCCTGCTCGACGCCTACACCGCAGTCGGCGGGGTGCCGGGCACGGGCTGGGACCTGCACGAATACCTCATTCTGGTCTCACCCACCTCGGCGAGGCCGGGGCCAGCCTGCCCATGCTGATGGCGAAGTCCCGGCACAAGCAGCCGGAGAACGTAAGGCGCTACTTTCACCCCTCGGCGGAGGCGATCGCCGAGGTCACCAGCCTGCTCGCGCCCGGAGACAGCAGTCGCTGAGGTCTTAGCCAAGACTGAAGCCTACGACCGAAACTCGTCGACTTCACCTAAGCGGCGGGGTTCGTGGACAGGAGCCGGGCGAGCCAGTCGGTGCGGGTTCGGCGGGCTGTGGCCGAGATGTGTGCCTGCGGGTGCAGGGCGTCGAATCCGTGGAAGCCGCCTGCCCAGACGTGGAGTTCGGCCTGGCCGCCGGCCGCCCAGATGCGGGTGGCGTAGTCGGTGTCCTCGTCGCGGAAGACTTCGGCGGAGCCGGTGTCGATGTAGGTGGTCGGCAGGCCCGCGAGGTCGTCGGCCAGGGCGGGTGAGACGTATGCGGGTACCTCGTCGTCGGTGAGGTCGCCGAGGAGGCAGCGCCATCCGAATCCGTTCATCTCGCGGGTCCAGACGCCGGGCCCGTTCGAGTACTGGAGGCTGGAGGTGGTGGTGTTGCGGTGGTCGAGCATGGGGCCGATCAGGACTTGGGCGGCGATCGTCGGGGTGCCGAGGTCGCGGGCCAGCAGGGTGACGCCGGCGGCGAGGCCGCCGCCCGCGCTGGCACCTGCGACGATGATCCGGGCTGGGTCGATGCCCAGTTCGGCGGCGTGGTCGGCGATCCAGAGCAGTCCCTGGTAGCAGTCGTCGACCGGGATGGTGCCGGTGGACTCGGGCGCGAGCCGGTAGTCGACGGAGACCACGACGGCGCCGAACTCGTCGAGCCACTCCAGCGGGATGTCGATCTGTGAGAAGCGGTCGCCCATGACCATCCCGCCGCCGTGCATCCAATAGACGCAGGGTGCGGCAGCGGTGCGATCGCTGTTCGCGGGGCTGAAGACGGACAAGGGGATCGGGGTGCCGTCCGGACTCGCAAGGGTGACCTCGCGCCGGTCGATAGCGCGACCTTCGAGGAGGAGTTCGACGGGCATCGAGGAGAAGGGGCGTACCTGGGCCAGCACTTCCGGGCTGAGCTGGGACATCAGCGGCATGTCGGCCAGGAGTTCATGCAGTTCGGGGTCGAGGGAGGGGCGTGCTGTGGTCATGGTCGTTGCCTCTCGTGGGTGGTGGCGGGCCGGTCGGGCGAGGACGGGGGCCACCTCGGTGGGCACCGAGGCGGCCGAGGCTGGGGGGGTGGGGTGTTCGGCGGGTCAGAGGGCGGATTTGCCGCGGACCGGAACGTGGTCGGTGTATTCGGAGTCCTTGGCGAGCAGCGGGTCGATCTGCGCCACGATGGCCTGGGCGGTTCTGCCGGCGAAGACGCGGTGGTGGTCCTCCTCGCTGGTCCAGCCTTCGGCGACGTGGACGACGTCGGGGTCGGACGCGGAGCGGGAGACAAGGTAGACGAGGCAGTGTTCGCTCGCGCCGGGGCTGCCCTCGTTCAGTCCGGTCAGCAGCAGGTCGACGAGCTGGTCGCCCATACCGGGCCTGGCGGTCAGGGTGGCGCTGAAGCCGTAGTTGGCAATCATGGATTCCTTCTCTTCCTCTTCGGTGATGGAGTGCGGTGATTCCATTAAAGCGAGTTGACCTGCGAAAACGTTAGACAGATACTCGTTTGTACTTGCACGATCCTCGCGACTTCGGGAACCGCGGCGCGGAATGGTGCTGCAATGGACGCATGTACCTCGAAGAACTCCGCACCCTGCTGGCCCGCCACGCGCGGCCCGACTGGACCACCGCCGTCGACGGCGTCCTCATCTCGAAGGTCGACCGCCCTGATCCGCCGGCGCCTTCGATGTCCGGCACGCTCCTGGCGGTCATCGCGCAGGGCGCCAAACGCCTCGCCCTGGGCGAGAGGGTGTTCGAGTACGGGCCCGGGCAGTACCTGGTCGCATCCGTCGATCTGCCTGTCACAGGGCAGTTCACCCAGGCCGACCCCAAGCAGCCGGCGCTGGGGTTCGGTCTCGTCCTGGAACCGTCCGCCGTTGCCGAGCTGCTGCTTGAGGCCGGGCCCGGAGACGCCCCCCGGAGCAGCGGGGGCGCGCCGTCGGCGATCGCCGTCAGTGACGCTCCGGCCGCACTGCTGGACGCGGTGGTCCGGCTGCTGCGCCTGCTCGACGAGCCCCGCGACCGGGCCGTACTGGCCCCGCTGGTCAAGCGCGAGATCCTGTGGCGTCTGATCACCGGCGAGCAGGGTGCGACGGTTCGCCAGCTCGGCTTGGCCGACAGCAGCCTCAGCCACATCTCGCGGGCCGTGCGCTGGATCCGCGAGCACTACGCGCAGCCCTTCCGGGTCGAGGACGTGGCGCGGCAGTCCGGCATGGGCGTCTCCGCCTTCTACCGCAACTTCCAAGCGGTGACCGCGATGAGCCCCATCCAGTTCCAGAAGCAGATCCGGCTCCAGGAGGCCCGGCTGCTGCTCGCCACCCACCCCGGAGACGTCACCGGAGTCGGCCACCGCGTCGGCTACGACAACCCGTCGCAGTTCAGCCGGGAGTACCGCCGCCAGTTCGGCGCGCCCCCCAGCCAGGACGCCGCCCGCCTGCGTCAGGCCGTGCGTGCGCCGGCAGATCTCCTGCCCTGAGCTGGGCGGCTTTACTGGAGGATCGTGCAAGGAGTAGCGAGGATAGTTCTACTGTCTCCGCAGGTCAGAACGATTCAATGGGATCACCGGTTCTCCCGTGGAGCAGGAAGATGCCTGCCCACCCGTATGGATCCCACCACATCGCAAAGGGCACAACATGAAGACGGTTCTGATCACTGGTACCTCATCCGGGTACGGGCGGGAGACCGCCCTCTACTTCCACTCGCAGGGGTGGAACGTCATCGCCACGATGCGGACGCCGCGTCCAGGCGTCCTTCCTGAGTCGGACCGGCTCCGCGTCATCGAGCTCGACGTGACCAGGCCCGAGAGCATCACCGCCGCGTTCGAGGCCGAGGGCCCCATCGATGTCCTGGTCAACAACGCGGGCGTGCCCTCGATCAGCGTGTTCGAGGGCACCCCCATGGCCCGAGTGCGGGAGGTCTTCGAGACCAACACGTTCGGCGTGATGGCGATGACGCAGGCGGTGCTGCCCCAGTTCCGCGAGCGTGGCTCCGGCGTGGTGGTCAACGTGACCTCGAGCGTGGTGCTGGGGCACATGCCGCTCTCGGCCGTCTACAAGGCGAGCAAGATGGCCATCGAGGGGTTCACCGCATCCCTCGCGCTCGAGCTCGCGCCGTTCGGTGTGCGGGCGAAGACGGTCGAGCCGGGCGCCTGCCTGACGACGAACTTCGCGGCCACCGCGACGAAGGGCGCCTCGCTGGACGAGCTGGTCCCGGCGCCCTACGCACCATGGGCGAAGAAGGCCATGGGCGACTTCACGGGCCAGGACCTGTTCACCAAGGAGAGCGACGTCGCCGAGACGGTGTGGCGAGCCGTGCACGACACGACCGGCCAGCTGCGATTCCCCGCCGGCCCCGACGCGGTCTCGCTCTCCCAGGCGAAGTGATCAGCCGGCAGGCAAGGTCACGCCGCACTGACACCAGGAGCCGGCCCCGCGCCCACGCACCGGGTCGGCTCGCCGTCGGGCGCTCACCCCGACGAACGGGAACCTGACCAACAACGAGAAGCCGGGCCGGTTTGTCCTGGGCCACGGTCACCGCCGGGACGCCGTCTACGACCGGCCGCCTGCCGACAGAAGGCGTACCGGGCACGCCGGGCCGCCGAGCGGAGGCGCGAAGCCGTAACAGCCCCGGCCGGTGTGACGGCTCCCGTACCCCTCTCCGGGGACATGGGCGGCCATCACGGGTCGATGTCGAAGTCGGAAGTGGTCCCGGCCTGACGGGCCGTCCCGCCTGTCAGGCCGTCCCGAAAAAAGTTGAGCAGGTTTCATGTTTGGGTCTTCCGGGGAAGGCGGTCAGCCGGTAATTACCGGAAGTGACAACCAGCCCGGGAGGTTCCCCCCATGTCACATCCCAGGCCACGGCTGAGGACCTGTGCCGTCGCAGCCACCGCCGCCCTCTCCCTCCTGTCCCTCGGCGCGCTCGCCACCCCCTCCGCGAGCGCCGCCCCCGCCACCCCCACCCTGACGACGAGCACGCCCCTGCCCGCCGAACTGGAACAGATCCGCGCGGCCGAGGCCACCAAGCTCTACGGCAGCCCGGAGGAGCGTCCGATGGCCCAGCGCAAGACGGGGCTGGTGTCCATCGGCGACTCGGAGATCTCCGGCGAGGGCGCCGGCTCGTACTGGCCGGACACCGCCGGCCCGACGAACTGGTGCCATCGTTCGCAGGAGGCCGCGATCTACCGCACCACCATCCCGGCCGACGTCTCCACCAACGTCGCCTGCTCGGGCGCGGCCAGCTACCACATCAGGATCGGCGGGGTGAAGCAGTACGCCGACCAGCTCGTCCAGAGCGACAACCTCGCGATCAAGGCCCGCAACACCCGCGTCAAGATGGTGGTCGTGGTCGTCGGCGCCAACGACGACATCCAGTTCGGCCCGGTGATGACCGACTGCGTCGAGCGCTGGGTGCTCTCCAAGGGCACCTGCGAGCCGACCTACGCGCCGGGCTGGCAGACCCGCGTGGACGGCATGGTGCCGAAGGTGGCGGCCACCGTCACCGACCTCAAGCAGGTCATGCGCGACGCCGGGTACACCGACGACGGTTACAAGCTCGTGCTGATGAGCTACCCCTCCCCCATCAGCCCCGACATGGCCGACAACCCCAACTTCCCCGGGAAGCTCCCCGGCGGCTGCCTCGGCTACGACTCCGACGCGGCCTGGGGCCGCAACACGGCCGTCCCCGCCTTCGAGCGCGGGATCCGGAAGGCGGCCCAGCAGTCCGGGGCCTACTACCTGGACGCCTCCCGCCTGTTCCACGGGCACGAGGTGTGCATGGAGAGCACCTGGGCGCGCGGCTTCTTCTACGACGGCTCGTTCCCGCCGGACGAGAACTCCGTCCGGCAGTCCTACCACCCCAACGCCACAGGTCACGGCGCGTTCGCGTCGTGCTTCAGCCAGTTTTACGACTCCGGACTGCGCGAGGCGTCGTGCGCCGACCCGGCGTCCACCAACAGCCCCAAGCTCTACCCGGGCGCATGGGACGACAAGTTCAAGCCGCTGAAGAACCAGTCCACCGGCCAGTGCCTTGACAGCGTCGGCGGCTCGTCCCGCAACTACACGGCGGTCGTGGGCTGGAACTGCCACGGGGGCCGTAACCAGACCTGGTGGTATGACCCCACGTACAAGTCCATCCACACCGGCCTGTCCCACGACCGTTGCCTGGACTCCCGGGACATCGCCGCCCCCACCGCCGCCATCCTGTGGAACTGCCACGGCGGCACCAACCAGCAGTGGACGATGCCCGCGGACGGCACGATCCGCCCGGCAACCGCGAACGGGCTGTGCCTGACCCAACCGGTCGCCGACAAGGCCGTCGCACTCCAACCCTGCAACGGCTCATCAGCCCAACGCTTCGCCTAACCCCGCCCACGCGGTAGGCCCCAGGAGCCAGGCGGCTCCTGGGGCCTACCCACACACTCACGACGTGACCCCGGACGCACGTTGATCCTTCTCGGTGGCAACAGCGAGGGAGGAGAGGAGCGTTGCGGCGGCGAGGCTTCCCCAGAGGCCGGCCGAGCCTCGGGCGGCGAGGGCGGTGACCAGCGCGGTGGCGCTACCGGCGTAGATGATCTCGCCGATGGTGCAGACGACGGACACCGCGGCGATGGCCGGGACACCCCAGCCGTGTCCGAGGGAGGTGGCCGTGAGGAAGCCGAGGTAGGACGCGGCCAGCACCACGCCGGAGAGGGCCAGGACGGTCCGCCGGGAGAAGCGGGACATGAGGACGGTGACCGGCACCTGCAGGGTCACCACCAGCACGGTGTTGGCCACGAAGACGGCTGCCGGCCACATCGGGGACGCGTGGAACCGCGTCACCAGGACCAGCGGGATCGCGACCTCGGGGACGTTGAGGCAGAAGACGTAGACCACGTTGGTAGCAAGGAGCACGAGCATCCGGGGTGCGGGGTCCTTGTCCCGGTCCTCGTCCGGCGTGGCCTCCGCTGGACGTGCGTGCACGTGGACCGACCACGCCAAGGCGGCTGCGGCGAGGTAGGCGAGCGCGGTGACGGCCGCCAGCGCCCGCAGCGCGGTGGTGCCGCCCGCCAGGCACACCGTGGCGAGGAGTGCGCCGACGCCCAGGGCGGCGTTGCGCAGGGCGCGGGACCCAGCGAGGGCGTTGTCGCGATCTCGGCCCTGGGCGACCGTCGCCACGAGCGCTGCGTGGGCGGCCGGCCACGCCTGGTTGCCGATGCCGAGGAAGAGCGCCGCCGCCGTGAAGAGCCAGACGTGCCCTGTCGGGGCGGCCAGCAGGAGCGCCACGCCCAGCACTCGCACCAGCGTCGACGCCGCCACGACGGTGCCGCGCGCGCCGCGGTCCAGCCAACGTCCCACTGCGGGCATGCACACCAGGCCCGCGACGATGCCGACCGTCATGGCGGTGCCGGTGACCGGCGCGGACAGCCTCAGCACCGCGGCCGGTCAGGACGCGGGCGACCGTCGCTCTTCGCGGTCGGTGGTCGCGGGGGCTTGGGCGATGCGCTTGCCCAGGTTGATGAAGAAGAAGACCAGGCCGACGGTGAGCGCGATGTGGCCTCCTCCGGCGATGTGGGCCGCTATCCCGGGCGTGGAGTGACCGAGGACGGTCAGCGTGCCGCGGACGGTCATGACGGCGACGGTCATGACGAGACCGGCGTTGTAGGTCCAGAAGAACGCGTTGAAGAGCCTGCCCGCCGACAGGGTGAACAGCTTCTCCAGCACCAGGGCGATCAGGAAGAAGAGCATGCCGAGCGCGAGCACGTGGGTGTGGACGAGTCCGAGCTGGGAGTCGCCGGTGAAATCGTTCAGCTTGGTGATCTCGCGGTAGTAGAGGCCGCCGACCAGCCCGACGATCATGTAGGCGTGAGCGGCGTAGTAGAGCTTCTTCACAAGGGTCCTCAGGGTTCCGGCCTGGTCACGACCGGGGCCGGTGGGTGGTCAGGATCTGGCGGGGGTCCAGGAGTTCTCGGACGGGGTGACGTTTTGTGAAGCGGGTTCGGCGCGGCCCCGCCACCCTGGTGGGCGGAGGGGCCGGGACCAGCTCGGAACGGCCTTAGCCGAGCACCGGGTAGTTCGCGCGGAAGACGTTGTGCGGGTCACGGGCCCGCTTGATCTCCCGCAGCCGCGCGAGCACGCCGCCGGAGAAGGACTGCGACGCCGTGTCACCGGGAGACAGCACGGTGTACGGCTTGCGGCCGCTGACGTAGGCCTTCAGGTCGGCCACGACCTCGTCCTGCTTGGCGCGCGTCGCGTCGGCCGTGTGCGGCAGGCCGAGGCCCAGCAGGCCGAGCAGGTACGGCTCGGTCACCGCGCCGCTCGCACCGGCCCCGTCGCCCGGCTCGGCGAGCGCCCCGCCCAGGTGCCTGATCTGCATGTTGATGAGCGGTGCGACCGGCTTGGCCAGCAGGAGGTCCACGGCGTCCGCGTCCAGGCCGGTGAGCAGCTCGGCACGAGTGATGGACGGGACCGGGTCGGTGGGTTCGGCGGTGATGGCGCCCAGGTCGGCGACCGGGACGATGCCACGGCTGTCGGAGATCGCGCCCTCGATCTTGTCGATGCGCGCCAGCAGGTCCGCCCCCTGAGCCGCCTCACCCAGGTAGGCGAGGTCCAGGGTCACCATCGGCGGCGCGCCGGGCGGCTGGAACCGGTTGATCCAGACGCTGAGTTCGCGCGGCGCCTCGGCGGTGAGCTCCAGGAACGTGTCGTACACCTCCCTGGTCCGGTGCTCGGGCCAGACGACGCGTCCGCCGTACATGGTGGGCACGGGGTACAGCTCGAGTTCGAGCGCGGTCACCACCGCGAAGTCGCCGCCACCGCCGCGCAGCGCCCAGAACAGCTCGGGATCGGACTCGGCGGTCACCCGTGCGGGCTCACCGTCGGCGTCCACGATGTCCAGGGCCCGCACGCTGTCGGAGGCGAAGCCGTGCTTGCGGCTGAACCAGCCGACACCACCGCCCAGCGTGTAACCGGTCACGCCGACCCCGGGCGCGCTGCCGGAGAGTCCAGTGAGACCCAGTGGTCCGGCCGCCGCCAGCACCTGCCCCCACTTCGCACCCGCGCCGACCCGGACGATGCGCTCCTCAGCGCGCACCTCCACCTCGTTCAGCAGGCCGGTACGCAGCAGGATCACGCCTTCCACGTCACCCGAGGCGCCATGCCCGGTCGGCTGCGCGGCCACCGTCCTGCCCGTCCGCCGTGCGTACCGCACGAGCGCCGCCACGTCATCGGCGTCCGCGGCCTCCGCCACGGCCGTCACCGGCTGCCTGACGGTGAGGTTCCACGCTGTGGTCGCCTGTTCGAAGCCGTCGTCACCGGGCAGGAACACGCGTCCCTTGATGACACCGCGCAGATCGTTGATGGTCATTGTCGTCTCCCTTTCACGAACTCTCAGATGGTGCTTCAGCGATTGCTCAGGCCGCCCCTCGGGGCGTGCGGCGTCAGGCGCGGTGCGCGCCGGGCTGTGCGGCGGGCGCCGGGGCGGCGGCGTCCTGGGACGTGCGGGCCTTGCTGGTCTCGCGGAGGATCAGCAGGCCCGTCATCGCGATCAGCGCGGAGGTCAGGCCGTGGATGCCGAACGCGGCGGCCTTGGAGCCGTGGTGGGCCAGGACGGTGATCATGTCGCCGAACGGGGCGGCCGCCGTCATCAGCAGGACCCAGCCCAGGGCGCGGCGGTGGCCCGTCACCAGCAGGATGCCTCCGGCCAGGCCCATCGCGTTCTCGCGGTTGCCCTTCACGTTGAGGAAGCCGCCGCCGTCGCCCGAGGGCCAGTGGGGCAGGCCGAAGCCCGGGGCGACCGTCTCGGGGCTCAGGACGAAGGACAGCCCGAGGTAGAAGCTGAACAGGACGACGGCGGCGGCCAGGACGGTGTTGACGTTCTTCAGCGACATGGTTCTTCTCCTTGGACGTTCGGGTCGGGTCGGGTTGGGCGGGGTTCAGCCGCGGACGCGGCGGATGTAGCGGGCGTAGCGGGGGCGGCCGAAGACGTGCCAGATGGCGCGGGCCGGAGTGGGAAGACCGCTCAGGACCAGGGCGCGCTCGGCCGGGTCGGCGTCCTCCAGGACGGCGCCGAAGAGCATGAACAGGGTGAGCTTGGGGGTGTTGTTCACCATGTGGTCGCCCAGGGACGCCCACTCCTGCTCGGTGATGTGCTTGGCCGCGAGCGGGAGGAGGGTGGCCTCCTCGTCGTCGATGTGTTCCAGCACGACCGCGCGGTGCTCGGACAGGGCGGCCACGAGGGTGTCGCGTTCGTCGGCGCCCGCGGCGGCCTCCCAGGCGGTGACCGCGGCGTCCACCCTGGTCAGGGTGGCCGCGATGCGCTCGTGCTGGGCCTCCATCCGCAGGACGATGTCGGCCTCCAGGTCCACCCGGGCCAGCAGCGGCGGCCACAACAGCTCGTCCTCGCCCTCGTGGTGGTTGTGCAGGCCCAGCCGGTAGAGGCGGAAATGGTCGGCGATCACCTGGGCACGAGCGGTGTCACCCGGGGCGACGTCCGCGACGAGCTCCATCAGCAGCCGTGTCTCACGGCGGAAGACGCGGTGGACGATCTTCATGTCCTGGGTGTCGACGCTCATCGGATTCCGCTTCCTGTGGGGTGCGACCGGCCGGTTGCGGCTGGTCGGTTGCGCTGTGTTCAGCCTGCTCCCGGGCATTTGGAGGGGACTTGGAACCGACTTGGACCGTCCACGTACGATGTGCGGATCATGGTTTTCATCCGGGTGCTGGGCGCGTTCGCGACCGACGTGGACGGAGAGGCCGTCCACCTCGGCGGGCCTCGGCAGCGGGGCGTGCTGGCCCTTCTGGTGGCGGCGCGCGGGCAGGTCGTGCCGGTCGATCGGATGATCGAGGACCTGTGGCGCGGGGAGCCGCCCGCGCGGGCGCTGATGTCCTTGCAGGCGTACGTGTCCAACCTGCGCCGGCTGCTGGAGCCAGGACGTCCGCCGCGCACGCCGGCCCGGTTGCTGGTGAGCGCGTCGCCCGGGTACGCGCTGCGGCTGCCGCCGGAGTCGGTCGACGCGTGGCGGTTCGAGGGCCTGCTCGACCAGGCCCGCGCGGACGCCGACCCGCGCGCCGCCCGGGCCCGGCTCGCCGAGGCGCTGGGACTGTGGCAGGGACCGGCGTTCGCCGAGGTCGCCGACGAACCGTGGGCGGCCGCCGAGACGGCCCGGCTGAACGAGCTGCGCCTGGTCGCCACCGAACTGCACGTCGCGGCGGGTCTGCGGACCGGCGACCCCGCCGCGGTGGTTCCCGAGGCCGAGCGGCTCACCCGCGACGAGCCCCTCCGCGAGGAAGGCTGGCGGTTGCACGCCCTGGCCCTGTGGAGCAGCGGCCGCCAGGCCGACGCGCTGGCCACGCTCCGTCGCGCCCGCGGTGTCCTCGCCGAGGAACTCGGGCTCGACCCCGGCCCGGACCTGACGGCGTTGGAGCAGGCCATCCTCACCCAGCGCACGGACGTCCTGCGCGAGACCGTGCCCCCACCACAGCCTCCGCCGTCCGCACCGCCGCCGAGGTCGGCCCCGATCACCGAGGCGACGTTCGTCGGACGCGAGGAACAGCTGTCGGCGCTGGTCACCGCCGCCGCAGAGGCCGCCGCCGACGGGGCCCGCATCGCCCTTGTCACCGGCGAGGCCGGGCTCGGTAAGTCGACGCTCCTGGAACACCTCGGCAGGCGGCTCGAACGTGACGGGTGGCTGGTCGCCGTCGGCCGATGCCCCGAGGTCGACAGCGCGCCGCCCGCCTGGGCCTGGACAGAAGCATTGCGAGCCATCGCCGCGACTAGGCCCCCGGGCGAGTTCGCGGACGACCTCGCGCCGCTGCTCACCGACACCGGACCGGTGAACGCCGACGCCACCGCCGGACGGTTCCGCCTGCGCCAAGCCGTGTGGAAGTGGCTCGCGGCGGTCGCCACGGACCGGCCGGTCGTCCTCGTGCTGGACGACCTGCACTGGGCGGACGCCGCCACGCTGGAGCTGCTCGGCGGCGGCCTCGGCCTGCGAGCCCCGATCCTGATCGTCGCCGCTTACCGCGCGGACGAGAGCGAACACCTCACCGACACGCTGGCCTCCCTCGCGCGCGCAACACCCCTCCGGCTCGCCCTGCCCGGCCTGGACGACACGTCCGTCGCGCAGCTCGTCCGGACCGAATGCGAGGCCGACGACGAGACCATCGCCGGGATCGCCGAACGCACCGGCGGCAACCCGTTCTACGTGCGCGAAAGCGCCCGGCTGATGAACGGCGAAGGCGCGCTGGTCGCCCTCTCCGAGGTCCCCGAGGGCGTCCGGGACGTTCTCCGCCGCCGCCTCGCGCGCCTGCCCGAGGGGGGCGTGTCCGTTCTCCGGCTCGCCGCGGTCGCGGGCCGGGAAAGCTCAGTGGACGTCCTCGTCAAGGCCGCCGACGCCGACGAGGACGGCGTGATGGACGCCCTGGACGCGGGTGTCATCGCCGGGCTCCTCGACGAGCCCGGACCGGGCCGCGTCCGCTTCGTCCACGCCCTCGTCAGGGACACGCTCGTCGCCGACGTCAGCAGACTGCGCGCCACCCGGATGCACGCCCGCATCGCCGACGCCCTGGAAGGCACGGACGACATCGCGGCGCTCGCCCACCACTACGCGCGCGCCGGTTCGCCGAAGGCCGTCGGCTACTGCGTCCGGGCCGCCGAGCTCGCCGAGGCCCGCTACGCCCACGACGTGGCGGTCTGCCTCCTCACCGACGCCGTCGCCAACTCGACCGGACCGGACGAACGCGTCGACCTGCTCGGCAGGCTGCTGCGCGCGCAGATCCGGGCGGGAGCCGTCGCAGCCGCCCGAAAGACACGCCGTGAAGCCGTGGAGTACGCGGAGTCCCTGGGCCGCGACGACCTGATGATCGCCGCATTCACCGCGTGGACGGAGCCGACCGCCTGGCAGTCCCGCACGTACGGCACGGTGGACCGGCCCATCGTCGACCGCCTGAGCCGCCTGCTGAAGCGCGACCTGCCGCCTTCGGTGCGGTCCCGGCTCCTGACGGCGTACGCGAACGAACTGGTCGGCGAGGACGACCCGACCGTTCCGCAGGCGGCGCAGGAGGCACTCGACCTCGCCACCGACCCCCGGCTGCGGGCCGCGGCGCTCGTGATACTCGCCGAAGTCCACGGCGACGCCGAGCACTGCCGGGAGCTCGTGGCGATCGGCACCGAGCACGACCTGCCGGTCTACCGCGTCACCGGACTGCTCAACCATGCAGGCGTCGCCGCCGCCGCCAACGACCCGGTGACCATGCGCCAGGTGACCACCGAGGCCCTGGAACTCGCGCGCGCCTACCGCATGCCCGAGGCCATCGCCGCCGCCGAGATCGCGCTGGCGGGCCTGGCGCTCATCGAAGGCCGATACGCCGACGCCGAGCACCTCTACATCAAGGCCGACGAGGGCATGCGGCGCGTCGGATCGGTGCACGCCACGGGCTTCCACCAACTCGCCCTGGCCGTGCTCTGGCTGAACGACGGCACGCTCGGCGCGCACCTGGACGACGTGCGCGCCCTCCACGCCATGCTCGGCCCCATGGCCTCCGACCTGCTCGCGCTGGCCCTCCACGCCAACGGCCTGGACGCCGAAGCCCGCGAGGTCCGCGCGTCACCCGGCCCGATCCGCCCCGACTTCTTCTTCACCTTCCTCACAACGTTGCGCGCGATGGCCGTCGTCGCCCTGAACGACCGCGACGCCGCCGAGGAGCTCTACGCGACGCTCCTCCCCCACCGCGACGGCCCCCCGGCAGGCGCCGCAAGCCTGTCGGTGGCACTCCGCCCGGTCGCCCACACCCTCGGCGAGCTGGCCGTCCTCCTGGACCGCCCCGAAGCCTCCGCCCACTTCACCCAGGCCGCCACCATCGCCGACCATTGGAACGCCCCCCACTGGGCCGCCGAATCCCGATCAAAATCAACCCCCTGACCGGCCCCACGACGTCGGCCCTACGACGCCGATGAAGCGCGAGGTCCTCGCTCTCCGCCGCCAGGGCAGGACCGCTGACGGCCGACCAGTTGGAATCCATCACGCGCCATAGCCGACGCCATCGTGGTGGGCTAGGGCTTGGTGGGGAGTTGGCCGGCCTTGTTCACCACGCCGCGTTGGAGGATGGCGGTGATGGCGGTGGTCATGCCCTTCTTGGCGTTTTTGGTGTCTTCCACCATGGAGCCGCGTTCACCAAGGTAGGTGAGTGTCTTCCGGTCGAAGATCCACTCGTTGCGCTCGCCGTAGGCGACCAGCGCGACGGCCACGCCGTGCCGGCCGGCCGCGTCGACCGAGTCGGGCACCACGACCACACCGGGGATCCTGGCGGCGGCGCGGTAGATGGCGGCGGCGAGTTCGGGCGGCAGGATCTGCTCACCCAGTAGCTGGCCGAGCGCCTGGAAGGCCGCAGCGTCGCGGGCGGATGGGGCGGCGGTCTTGCCGGACTTGGGAATTTTGGCGTAGACGCCGTCCAGCAGCGCGCCCGGCTCAGTCGGCAGGGCGGCGAGCTTGCGGTAGGTCATGTCCTTCCCGGTGCCGACCAGGGGCAGTTTCCGGCCGCCCTCGCGGAGCAGGCCGTGCCCGCCCACGCTTTGCGCCAGCCAGATCTCCCGCTCCCGCAGCGGCTCCAGCACCCGCGGCCCGTTCTCCTCCTGGCTGGTCCAGGCGACCTTGCTCTTGATGTAGACGAACTGGTCATCGCGCACGGGCGGGGCGGTCTGGTGCGCGGCGGCCAGCGAGATGCGGTCCAGCAGCACCGTGGCATTGTTCTGGTCACCGGCCCCGGCCGCAGGCGGACGCGAGGGCGAGGTGTGCCCACCGAGCGGGAGGGCGAACAGGCCCGCCGCCACGGCCGCGGCCGCCAGCGGGACCGCCAGCAGGGCCGGCCGACGGCGCTTCGGCCGTCGCGGGGCGGTCGCGGGCTCTTCGATCTGCAGCATCAGATGATCCTTGAGGAGTCGGCGCCGGCCGGCGGAGAGCTCGGGGTCGCCCGGGGGCGGCAGGAGCCGCACGAGCTCGGAGAGCTCGTCGGGTTCGGGGCCGCGCCGTGGGGTGCCGTTCACGAGTGCCTCTCCTGCCTCGCCCCGACCGCGGGCTCGCGGTCGTCACCAATGAGCTGTCCGCCGCCGAACGCCGGTTCCCGTTCGGCGGCGGTGAGTCTGCGCAACCGGGCGCGGGCTCGCGACAACCGTGACCGCACGGTGCCCTCGGCGATGCCGAGCGCCTCGGCCGCCTCCGCGTAGTTCAGGCCCGCCCACACGCACAGCGTGAACACCTCGCGCTCGGCCTTGCGCAACCGGCCCAGCGCGACGCGGGCGGCGGCCAGCTCCTCGGCATCGGCGAGCCGTCCCACCAGCTCCTCGGAGAAGTCCGGCACCACCTCCCGGACGGGCAACCGGCCCATCGCCGCCTCATGCCGCCGCGCGGACCGCGCCGCGTTGCGCAGGACATTGGTCGCGATACCCAGCAGCCACGGCCGCAGCGACTCGCCCTCCAGCCGGATTCTCTCCCGCACCCGCCACGCCTCCAGGAAAGTGAGCGACACGACGTCCTCGGCCGTCGCCCAGTCCCCGCAGACCCGGACCGCATATCGGTACACGACCCGTGCGTGCTCATCGAAGAGGTCCCCGAACGCGACGGGGTCACCTGCCCGTATCCGGGCTCGCGCTGACAACTCCACACCCTGTCCTGTCCAACCGTCCCGTCCGGTTCCCTGTGATCCCGGTCATGATGACGAACACCCCGGATGACCGGTCCCCACAGCCGGGTCATCGAGTCGGTTGGGAACTAGCCACCTCGCGACCGACGGCGGGCCACGCGGGCGCCGCGCGCCGGATCACGCCCCCACAACCGGGCGGTTTCGGGACGGGGGCGGCGTCCGCGCAGCTCACCAGCGTTCCCGTATCGAGCGCTGCGTTGGTCGGGTTGGACGCTGTGTCGACCCGGAACTCGGGGCCGTGTCACCAGAGGAAGCCGGCTCTGCGCGACGGCGGCGACGGTTCATGCAACGCAACAATGATCATTCTGCGAGACCTCTGGATCACGCGCGGGTTCAGCAGTCGAGTCGGCCGGTCACTCGTGGATGGATCGCCGGGTCGGTGTGGTCGTGGTGGCTCGCCAGGTGGGTGTTAGGCAGCGGTACCGGCTCATCGACGCCTCGACGCCTCGCGCTGTATTCGACAGGCTCAGTCGCGCATGGGCGCAGGTGCCGGGGCGGCAAATTGACCCATGGATGAGGGGAGCAAATGAACCTTCTGGCGGGTCTTTGGTTTCCGTAGATTTATCTCTGTCAGCAAGAAAGACCTGGTCAGTGGCCGGGTTGAAGCTCTGGGAGAGATCATGAACGCTGCGCTGAACCTGTCGTCCGCCGCTTCCGTCCTGGTGCGCGCCGACGAGGCCGAGATCGTCGAGGACGGCGCGCTCAGCCTGATCACGCTGCTCGCCGACGCGGGTGAGACCGGCGGCGCGCTCACCGCGAACAAGGCCACCCTCCGCAAGGGGTCGCCGGGCGCTCCGGCGCACTTCCACGCCAAGGCCACGGAGATGTTCCTCGTCCTGGACGGCACGGCGCGCTTCCTCGTGGACGACGAGATCGTGACGGTCGAGAAGGGCGGCTTCCTGACCGTCCCGCCGCGGGTGCCGCACGCCTTCGCCCCGGCCCCGGACGCCGAGGCCGAGCTGCTCGTCGTCTTCACGCCGGGCATGGAGCGCTTCGACTACTACCGCCTGCTGGAGCGCGTCTACCGCGGCGAGGCCACGATGCAGGACATCCGCGACAGCTCGGAGAAGTACGACAACCACTACTTCGAAAGCCCGGTGTGGGCCAAGGCGCTGGCCGAGGGCTGACCCTCCGCGTTCGGCTCGGAGGGGTGCCCCTCCGAGCCTGGCCATGTCGATTCCCCCCATTCTGCGCAAGCGGTCCTCGTCATGCCCTCCACCACACACGCCGCGCCGCAGCCCGCGCGATCGCGCTCCTGGCGCTGCTCGTTGTCGCGTTCGGTGGGGTTCCTGCTGCTGGGCAGAACACCCGACCAGGTCTGGCGCCACCGCTCGTTTGCCTGCCGAGTCAGCGACCTCATCTCGGGTTCGGTTTCTACGCCACGAGGGGAAGCTCAGGTCGACTGGGCGCGTGCCTGCGCGTACATCTGCATCCACGCGCAGGCCACCTCGATCGGGCCGAACAGGGTACGGCCCAGCTCGCTCAGCGCGTACTCCACCCTCGGCGGGTTCTCCCCGTAGTCCGTGCGCCGTACCAGCCCGTCGCGCTCCATGGCCCGCAGCGACTCGGTCAGCACCTTGGGGGTGATGCCCCCGAGCGCGGTCTGCAGCTCGGTGAACCTGCGCGGCTCCTCCCGCAGGCACGCCGCGATCCTCACCGTCCACTTGCCGCCTATCTTGATCGGCGGCAGGCCGGGCGCGCACCCGGCGAACATGTCCTGTTCAAGTGGGGGCATGCCTCCACACTATCGTTGCGGTAAGCGGCCATAGCGGACCTAACGTCTGCCCATGGATACCGATGTGATCGTCGTGGGGGCCGGCCCTACCGGCCTCATGCTCGCCGCCGAACTCGCCCTCGGCGGTGCCTCCGCGCTGGTGGTCGAGGCGCTGCCCGAGCGCAGCGGCCAGTCCAAAGCACTGGGGGTGCAGCCGCGCACCGCCGAGGTGCTGGAACTGCGCGGCCTGCTGGAGCCGCTGCTGACCGGCGGCGTCCAACGGGTACCCGGCGGGCACTTCGCCGGAATGCGGCTGGACTTCACCGCCTGGGACACCGCCCATCCCTACATGATCGGCACACCGCAGTCGAAAGTGGAGCCGGTGCTGGAGGGACGGGTGCGTGAGCTCGGCGTGCGCGTGCTGCGCGGCCAGCCACTGGTGGAGCTGTGGCAGGACGACACGGGGGTGAGCGCACGTCTAGGGGACGGCGCCGTACTACGGGGGGCCTGGCTGGCAGGCTGCGATGGCGGGCGCAGCACCGTACGGACGCTACTGGGGGTGGATTTCCCCGGCCTGGAAGGCCGGCAGGCGATGGCGGTGGCCGACATCAGGCTCGCCGGGCGGGTGGGGGCACGCTGGCGGCTGCCGGAGATGACACCCTCGCCGGCCGGCCGCGCCTACC
Source organism: Actinomadura oligospora ATCC 43269 (assembly GCF_000518265.1). Taxonomy (GTDB): domain Bacteria; phylum Actinomycetota; class Actinomycetes; order Streptosporangiales; family Streptosporangiaceae; genus Spirillospora; species Spirillospora oligospora. The sequence goes on from NZ_JADG01000003.1 coordinate 1,033,046, forward strand.
TGACGCCGCTGGAGGGCGGGGTGCACCGGATCCTGTTCTACGGGCCCGAGCAGCAGGACCTGCCGCGCGAGGCGCCGGTCACCGAGCAGGAGGTCGGCAGGGCGCTGATGCTACTGCCCGAACCGGAGGCGCGCCTGGAGTCGATCGTGTGGGCCTCGCGCTTCAGCGACGCCTCCCGGCAGGTGGAGGACTACCGGCACGGACGAGTGCTGCTGGCCGGCGACGCCGCCCACATCCACTCCCCGATGGGCGGGCAGGGCCTGAACCTGGGCGTGCAGGACTCCTTCAACCTGGGCTGGAAGCTGGCCGCCCAGGTGCGCGGGCACGCGCCCGCGCACCTGCTGGACACCTACCACGCCGAGCGTCACCCAGTGGCGGCCAGGGTGCTGGCCAACACCCGCGCCCAGTCGCTGCTGCTGGTGGCCCAGGAGGAGCATCTGGCGCTGCGTGAGATCGTGGCCGGCCTGCTGGCGGTACCGGAGGCCAACGCGGTGATCGCGGGCATGATCTCCGGGCTGGACATCCACTACGAGCTGCCCGGCCCGGCGCACCCGCTGCTGGGCCGGCGCCTGCCCGGCGCGTCCGCGCTGCCCGACAGGCGCGGCGCGCTGCTGGGGGCGGGCTCGGAGCTGCGGACGCTGGCCGGCCAGTGGGGTTCCAGGGGGGCGGTCCCGCAGGAGGCAGGGCAGGAGACCGCGAACGAAGCGGTGCTGGTACGGCCGGACGGCTATGTCGCCTGGGCCGGACACCGGGAGCAGGACCTGGCCGAGGCGTTGCACCACTGGTTCGGGCCGCCGGCCTGAGCCCGAGCCGCGGAGAGCGGGCCGTGTGTGCCCCACCCCCACAGAGCCACGGACGTGGGCAGGTAACGGCGACGGGCATGCGGCCGCACGTTCAACGCCGGGTTCGGGCACGACGACGCGGCCCCGGGGGGCAGGCTCGGGGCCGCGCTCCAACAGGCTCGATCAGCCGATCGGTGGTGCGAGGTATTCCAGCGCGTAACCGTCGCCGGAGGGGGTCACGCGGGCGATGCCGGGTGAGTCGAGGTGGGCGCCGGCCACGAAGTGGTGGGGTCGGGCCAGTTGTTCGAGGAGCGCCGCTCGCGCGGCCCGCGCCTGGGGCTGGTCGCCGTCGAGTTCCCAGGTCACGTTCGGCTGATCGAACTGGAGCGTGGGAACGTGAACGGTGTCGCCCCAGGCGAGAAGGCGGCCGGCGCCGCTGCTGACCTCGTAAACGGTGTGACCGGGTGTGTGGCCCGGCGTCGGGATCGCCGTGGCCCAGTCGTTGATCGCGACCTTCTCCGACACGGGGACGACCCGGTCGCGGATCGGCTCGAGCCGTCCGGTGAACACCGAGGTGTCGCCCGCGCCGATCCACACGCGCTCGAGATTGGCGAACGCCTCTGAACCGTTCGGCGCGATCAGGCCGCTCACGTGGTCTTCGTGCTTGTGGGTGATGGCCACGTCGGTGACACCGGCGCGGTCGACTCCCGCTTCGTCGAGCGCGTCGTAGATCAGTCCCATGGTGGGGTCGTGCCAGGCGTTGGACGCGCCGGTGTCGATGAGAAGCGACCGCGTGCCGTCGGTGACGAAGAAGGCGTTGACCGACAGCCGCAGGTTGTCGCCGACCAGCGGGACGGCGTCCGGCAGCTCGCCGAGCGCGTACCCGTCCTCATCGCGGAGCCGCGTCGGCGGCATGTCGATGTACCCGTCTCGCAACGAGACCACCTGCAGATCGCCGAAGTCGAACGTGGCGTGGAGCCGCCCACTCGAGATCAAACGCATGGAACCTCCGTCATGTTGGGCGCACATCGTGCATCTCCGATAGAAGATACAGATCTTCTATCGGAGAAACCATACACTGTGTGCGGCGCAGCACCCCATCGACGAGGAGCACGGTGATCGACCAAGACGGAAACGCGGCCGAAGCGCAGCAGGGTGACGACCTGGCCGGCGCGTTCGGCGGCAACGTGCGGCGACGCCGCGAGGAGGCGGGCCTGACGCTGGAGCAGCTGTCCACACGGTCGTCGGTCAGCCGGGCGATGTTGTCCAAGGTCGAACGCGGTGAGAAGAGCCCGACCATCGGCGTCGCGTCCAGAATCGCCCACGCGCTCAACGCGTCGCTCTCGGACCTGATCGGCGCGCCGACCGCCGCCGCGTCCGGCGTGGCCATCGTCATGCGCAAGAACGACCGCCCCGTCTTCCGTGACCCGGAAACCGGCTTCGAGCGGCACATGGTGTCAGCGGCCCCGGGCGCGGGAGGGGCCGAGATGGTCGTCCACCACCTCCCCGCGCAGGTCTCCACCGGACTGCTGCCCGCGTATCCGCCGGGCACGGAGAAACAACTCGTGGTGCTCGAAGGCACCCTCACCGTCGCGATCGGCGGGATCAACGAGACCCTGAACGCAGGCGACTCCCTGTTCCTCCAGGCCGACGCGGACCACGGCTTCGCCAACCGAACGAACGCCCCCTGCGAATACATCATGGTCATCTCACGCAGAACCTGACCAGCCACACCCCGCAAGCCCGCACGAACCCGACCAGCCCATCACCGATCTCCCGGCTCCTTCGGGACGCCGACTGGCGAGCGGCGCCGCGAACCGTCGTCCGGTCGACACCCGAAGTCGACTGCGCGGATGCCCGCACTCCCTCGCACGCTGACACCCTCCGGGGTCAGCGTGCGAGGGCGAGCTCGATTCTGCGCCGGGTCACGTCCACGTGGATGATCTTCACAGTAAGAACATCGCCGAGCTTCACCGATACTTCCCCAGGTCGGCGCCCTGCAGCAGGCCTACGAAGCCGTTGGATGCCTCTTCGACGCGGACGAAAGCACCGAGGGAAGCGATCTTGGTGACGGGGCCGGTGATGGTCTGGCCGCCCCTGCGCTGTAGTCCGCCAAGGGCTCGACCTGGAGTGCCTTGAGGGAGAGCGGTACGCGTCCTCGGCGGGTGTCGACGTCAAGGACCCGGGCGCTGATCTCCTGTCCGACGGCGACCACGTCGGACGGACGCTTGATGGGACGCCCGGACAGCTGGGGAATGTCGATCATCGCGGTGAAGCCGCCGATGTCCACGAAGGTCACTGCGAAGCCGGCGATCTCGATCATCGTTCCGGTGACGATCTGGCCTGGACGTAATGTCTGCAGGAAGGCCAACTCCCGTTCGGCGGGCTCCGGCAATATTCGCTCGCCTCCGCTCGTGGCCTGGATGATCACGACGGGTGCTCCGGGGTGACGGGGTCGCTGCGGAAGGTCAGTGCTTCGGGGCTGAGGCCGAGGGCATTGAGCAGGAGGTGGATCGCCGCGTCAGTCTGCTTCCGAGAGCGGCTCACGGGCAGACCCACCCAGATGTACGTCGTGGCGTCGTGGGCCGCATTGGCCCGGCTGAGAGCGAAGTCGGTCCTTTGAATGCAGAACATGGCGGCGTCGACCGGCCCGGGTTCTTCCCAACTACGCTCGATCTGGAGCCGCAGCCGGGCGGCGAGCGGTTCCAGGGGTGCCGCCAGGCCTGCGACGATACGGAACCGACTGGAGGCGTACTCCCACATGCCGGACTGAAAAGCGGGGTTGCGCTTGCCGCCCTGGCAGGACGCCGCGGCCTCCCAGTCGGGTTCTGGACCCGGTACCTCGATCATTGCTGCAGATTTCTGTGTCGGTGGTGACCGTAATGTAGCGGTGGGCCGCCCCCCAACGCTGACCTCCCCACAGCTCACAGCCTGACCACTTCGGCGGCGACCATTCGCCACGACTTGTGGGCGCCTCTCGGCCTACTACCTCGATCTCCGTGCATGATCTGGGTGTGGAGAGTTCGTGGGGCGATGACCTGACGGGTCCGTTGGCGGATGCCGAGCGACCTGCCGATGTTCGTCAGGCGGCCGCGTTGTGCATGGCAGCGGAGTTCGGGCCGGACGGCTTCCGGTGGATCAAGTCTCGGCGGTGTCTGGAGCGACGCGATGGCGCTGGACGGGTTGAGCGCCTGACGTTGGAGCCGAGCTATTACAACAGGACCGGCTCATTCATGGAGTTCGCGGTTGCCCAACTGCACGTGGATGAGCGGGCCGTGGGTTCCTGGCGGATCGCCAACCACACCTCGACGGTGATCCGCCCGGATGGCGCCCTGGATGTTGTGTGTTTCACCAGCTGTCATGACCTGGGCCGTGTCGACTTTCGGAACACGGTGGGACTGACACGGCCGGAGAAGCGGGTGGCCCATCTTGCGACGCTCTGCGGGCAGATCCGGCAGATCGTGCTTCCCTGGTTCGAGAGCACCCGGGATCCACAGCGGCTGGTGGAGGCGGTGCCCGAGGCCCTTCTGGGACCGTTCGCGTACGCGCCCGACCTGGTGGAGTTCCTCGTTGTGCGCGGAGAACACGAGCAGGCACGCCTGCTGATCGAGCGGGTCCTGGAAGTCGAGCCGAAGCAGCGAGAAGCGTTTGAGGAAGGACGGCGGCTGGCCGGTCTTGGGATCTCCGGCCGGCCTCGCTGGCACACTCCTCAGGTCCTCGGCTGGACCAGCGCCGTTCTTGACCTCTGCTGAGTCAGCCAACGGACGGGACGTCGATCCCCGTCCCCTGCGGGTTGTGCCCCGGCTGTCGGGGGTGGCCACCAGTTGGGGTGACGGTAAGGGGGGCCAGGTTTCGTGGAGGTGGGTCCAGAGTAGGGCGCCGGGTGTGGTGGGGTGGCGTCGGAACACCACGGTTGAGCGGCGGGAGCGGTCGGGGTGCGTCTCGGTGTAGGACGCCACGACCAGGTCGCCGTCGGCGGCGACCAGCGACACGTCGTGGATCGTGATGGTGAGGTCGGGGGCCGTGCCGTGGGCCGACCTCATCCAGGTGAGCACCTCGGCCGCGGTGAGGACCGTGCCGTCCGGGGTGACCAGGGTGAAGTCCGGTGTGTGCGCGGCGGCGAGGTCGTCGAAGGACGAGGTGGGCAGGTCCCCCGTCAGCCATCCGGCGATGACCTCGTGGTGGCGGACGATCTCGGCGCGGCAGGCGTCCAGCAAGGTCATGCCAGCTCCCGCCAGGGCTGGGCGGCGGCCCAGGCGCGGGCCGGGGCGGGTTCCACGCCCAGGAGTTTCGTGCCGGGGCTCTCGGCATACAGGGACGGATCCTCGGCGGCGATCCAGCGGTAGGTCCCGGCGACCCCCTCGGCCATGGCCGGGCCAAGGGCGTGCGCCAGGCCGGTCGCGAACTCCTCGACGTCCTGCGCGACGTAGACGACCTCGCGGCCCAGCGCGGATCCCACCGCCGCCGCAAGTTCCGGACCGGTCAGAGCCTCCGGCCCGCCGATGTCCAGGGCTTGGCCGATGACGCCGTCCACGGTCAGCGCCGCCAGCGTCGCCTCGGCCAGGTCGGCGTGCGACAGCCAGGAGACGCGGGCGTCGGCGGGCAGCGGGTAGCCCAGCACGCCCTGGTGGACGAGCGGGCCCGCCACCCACGGGGCCAGCAGGTTGTCCAGGTAGACCGGCGCACGCAGCACCACCGCGGGCAGACCAGAGCCGAGCAATGTCTCCGTCGCCGCTCGGCGTCCCTCGAACACCGCCACCCGCGTCGGGACGGCCGGGACGCGGTTGCCCAGGTTGAGGACCACGCGCCCAAGGCCCGCCGAGCGAGCCGCCCGCACGAGCGTCGCGGCCATAGCCTCCGCCTGCGCCGGGTCCTCCAGCATCGGGAGCGTCACCGACGCGCCGGTCGCGCCTTCGAACGCCGCCGCCAGCCGGCCGGCGTCCAGTAGGTCCGCCGCGAACGGCTCGGTGCCGGGCAGCGTGCGGCCATCACGGCTGACGCCCCTCACCCGGTGCCCCTCCGCCAGCAGCCGCCGCACCACCGCGCCGCCCTGGAAACCGCCCGCGCCCACCACCGTGTAGGTCATCGTCATCCCCTCGATCGTCGTTCGTGATCAGTCTCGGGGTGCGGCGCGGTACCTTCGATAAGGAAAAGTCCTCGTTGCTTAAAGGATCGTCCATGGACGCCGATCTGCTCGGTGAGCTGCTCGACCCGCTGCGGCTGTCGGGGGTCTTCCACAGCCGATGGCGGGCGCACGCGCCGTGGGGCGTGGTCGGCGAACGGGACGACTGCGCGCTGCTGCACTACGTCCAGGAGGGCGAGTGCGTGATCGAGGCGGTGGAGGGCGTCGGACCCGTCCGGCTGCACGCCGGTGACCTGGCGGTTTTCCCGCACGGGGACGGGCACCGGCTGGGCGACGCGTCCGGCGGCTCGGCCGTGCCGCTGGCAGGACTGCTGCCAGCGCGGCGGCCCGGCGCGGTCGCCACCGTCGAGATCCCCGGCGACGGGCCCGTGACGACCATGCTGTGCGGCGGCCTGCACTACGAGGCCGCCGCGGCCTCCCCGCTATACCGGGCGCTGCCGCCGATGCTGGTGCTGGACCGGACGGACCTGGCCCGACACCCGCTCCTGGCCGACACCCTGCACAAGCTCGCGGAGGAGTGGACAGACGGCGAGCCGGGCGCGGGCCTGGTGGCGCTGCGCGCGTTCGAGCTGGTCTACGTGCTGGCACTGCGGGCGGCCGTCTCCAGGGACGACTGCGACGCCCCGGCCGTCCTGCGCGCCATGCGGGACCCCGCGATCGGCCGCGCGCTGCTGGCGCTGCAGACCCGCTACGCCGAGCCGTGGACGCTGGCGTCCCTGGCCGCTGAGGCGGGCCTGTCGCGGTCGGCGTTCGCGGCGACGTTCCGCGACCTGGTCGGAGCCCCGCCCATGCGGCACCTGGCCGAGCGCCGCATGCGGGAGGCCGCGCGGCTCCTCACCACGACGTCCATCCCCACGGCGGCCGTCGCCGAACGGGTCGGCTACGCCTCCGCCGTCGGCTTCCACCTGGCCTTCCGCTCCTGGGCTGGCACGACGCCCGGCGAGTACCGCCGAGTCCGTCCGGCGGCCTGAACAGTCACGAAGGGCCAGGTGGAAGCCCGCCAGGTCCAGGTTGAAGAACCTGCGCAGCGAGCGGTGCATGGATCGTCCGTGGAGCTGCCGACACGGCCGTCCGCAGGTTCCCCGACCCTGGTGATGGGCTGCTGCCGGACCAGGCATTTCCCGCAACTCGCGCGGAGGCATCACATGCCCTTGGTCCAACACGAGGTCGCAGGTCGACCGGTGCTGGCGGCTTCGCGGCCTGACCGTCCGATGGTCGGTCCGCCTCGTGGTCCTGCGCCGAAAACCGGTCGCGACCGGGCCCGTGGCACCTTACCGTCGCGGGCATGGATCTTCCCGACTGGGCTCGTGGCGTCTCGAGGATCGCGGTGCTCACCGGTGCCGGGATCAGCACCGACTCCGGCATCCCCGACTACCGGGGCGCCAATGGCGTGTGGACCAAGAACCCCGAGTTGCTGGGCCTGTTCAACCGCAAGGCCTTCCTTGCCGAGGCCGACGTGCGCCGCCGGTTCTGGGCCGCGTTGTCCGTCCTGGAGGGACGCGACGCCGAGCCCAACGCCGCCCACCTGGCGCTGGCGCGGCTGGAGTCCACCGGCCTGTCGTTGCGGGTCCTCACCCAGAACGTCGACGGCCTGCACCAGCGGGCCGGGTCCACGCAACGCAAAGTCCTCGAACTGCACGGGTCGATGGCCACCACCACCTGCACCCGGTGTGCCGCCAGGACGCCGACCGAGGAGGTTCTCCACAGAGGCGAGGACGATCCTGCCTGCGCCTCGTGCGGCGGGATCCTCCAGCCGTCGATCGTCCTGTTCGGGCAGTTCCTCGACCAGGATCTCCTGGGCAAGGCCGCCAACATCGCCCGGGTCGCGCAACTGTTCGTCGCGATCGGCAGTTCGCTGCTGGTCGAGCCCGCGGCCGGCCTGTGCCGGGTCGCCGTCGAGGCCGGGGCCACACTGGTGATCATCAACCGGGACCCGACACCGTACGACGACCTCGCCACCGAAGTGATCAGGGAGCCGATCGGCGTGGCCGTCCCCGCGCTATGCGCGGCACTCACCGCGTTGAATCCTGGGACGAACTGACCGTTCACCCCTCAGTCCCGTGCATGCCCGACGACGCCGAGACGGCGAGTTGTCGGTGCGCCACGCCAGACTTGCGAGTGCACGTCCGACGTCGGCCACCGAGGGGTTCCGCATGCATCAGACCCAGTTCTGCGCGTTTCTCGGGCACGACTGTGTCGCGGAGGAATGGTCGGAGGTGCAGTCCTGGGAACGACGAGCGCTTGTGCTGGCGTCCCAGGCGCACTTGCTGTCGTGCTGGATCGCCGAGGACGCGCCGGAAAGTACGGCCGTCCCGGCGCTCCTGCTCGCGGCCAGTGAGTACGACGCGCCGAACGACATCGAGGCGCCGAATGTGGCGACGGCGTACGAATGCGGGCTGTTCCCGCACATCGATCCGCCGTCGAACACCGCCAGGCACGTGCTCGGGCTGCAAGCCATCGACGAGGAGGAGTTGCAGCGGCTTGTCTGGGAGGAATTGTTGAGCCCGTGGCCCACAGGCGAAACCGTGGCGAGCGAAAGAGTCATGGCATTGGGCCGTGAGTTCCTAGAGGAGGTGACGCACTACTTTCGGGACGCGTACGTCGCCGAGACGGTGAACATCACCGACAACATGCCCGTCCCGGAGGAATTGCATCTCGTGGTGGCGACCTCAGGCGACGAGCTGACACGGTTGAGCGTCCTGCGGTCCGCGACCGCGCCGGCGCGGCGCGACGACCTGATCCCCGATCCAGCCTGTTCCTTCGGCGGCCATGCATGCCCCGACAAGCATGTGCTCGACCAAGACGCCGCAGATCGCGCGCATGTGGCGTTGCGCGCGGTCAGTGCGGGCGCGACCCTCAGCCTGAGGCTGTCGGACTGCCCATGGACGGCCGAACTCAACGGCGACGAAAAGCCGTTCGACGTCGCCGAGTGGTACGCCGCCCTGGACGGCCTTCGCACCGAATGCCTCAACAACTACATCGACCACACCGAGGACATCGACGACCACTCCCTCGTCTACGCCGCCGTCCTCGGCGACGAGATGTTCTGCGAACTCCTCGACATCCCACTCCGCCGAATCTCCGGCCCCGCACCCCAACGCGCCCTCCACATCACCGGCTCCTGCGAAGACGGCGACTGGCTCAGCACCGAACGGCCCTCCAGGTTCGTCCTCTTCGGCCCCACCGAGGCGATCTTCCTGCAGATCGACGCCGTCGACGCCTGACCACGCTGGACGTGCCCTCGGGGTCACACATGCACAGCTGCGCACCCCTCCCCCCACCCGAGCGACGAGTGACCGACACCGCGCAGGCGCCGAAGTCCGCCCGGCACCACGACAAGGTCACAGCGGGCTCAGGCAGGCAGGCCACGCCGCACGCCTCGGTGACACCGAGTGCGGCCTCCAGGCCGGGCTTCGAGATCCGAAGTGGGTGCAGAAGCTCACCGACGAGGACCGCCGGGCGCTCTCACCCCTGTTCTGGGTCCACATCAACCCCCAGGCCCACCCGAGAAGATCCGGGCCTACGCCGACGCCCCTGACCAGGACGGCGCGCCCATGGGGCTGAGGAGCTGGCGGACAGCCCGTTGGCGTTACAAATGATCATCGGTGAAATGGAGGTTGGCGGCTGGGGAACCCCAGCAGCCGTCTTCCCCGGGCGCAGGGCCTTCGGCCTCGCCGCCGCAGACGTTCGTCTCGCTGGACCTCTTGCGCGTCAGTCCGGCAGCCAGTGCAGCTCGTGCGCCAGGGTTTTGGCGACGACACGGATGCGCCGGTGTAGTGGCGACTGCTCGCGTGGGAGGACCAGGTGGATCGTCAGGCTGGGCGCGCCCCGCAGCGGTCGCCAGGTGAGACCGGCCGGTGATGCCGTGACCGCGGCCTCTCCGGCCGGGGCGAGGGTGACCCCGTCGCGCAGGTCACGCTGAGACATGTCGAAGGAGACTGCGGGCGTGTGGAATCGAGGGTGTGGTCGGATGTCTCGGAACAGTGCGGACAGCTGATCGTGGATCACGGGGTTGGCCGCACGGTCCGGGAGTCGCAGCGGATACGCGGCCGCGTCGGCGATCTCGATCTCCGGGTGTTCGGCCAGCGGATGGTGCTGTGCCAACTGGACCCCGATGCGCTGACGCCGCAGCAGGAACCGGCGCACGCCACGGCCCGGCTGTTCACCGCGGGTGATCCCGGCATCGATGCGGCCGTCGGCGACCGCAGGGGAGATCTCCGGTGTCGCCATCGGGACCGCGCCGACCTCCAGTCCGCTGTTGCCGCGAATCAGCCCGTCCACCAGGGCCGGTGCCGTCTCGGCCCCGGCGCTGAGGCTGTATCCGATGCGCAGCGTGCCCAGTTCACCGGCCGCCGCGCTCCGGGCGGTGTCCCATGCCCGGTCCAGCGCCGCCAGCGCGGACGGCGCGGACTCCGCCAAAGCCGCACCGGCCGTGGTCAACACGACGCTACGCGTGTTGCGGGCCAGCAGGGCCGTGCCGAGTTCCGCCTCCAATCGGCGCATCCGGGCGCTGAGTGCGGGCTGTGCGATACCGATCCGTGCGGCCGCGCGGGTGAAGTTCAACTCCTGCGCCAGCACCAGGAAGTACCGCAGGCTCACCGTATCCGGCGCCACGCGCCCTCCCTGCCGATTGATAACGATCCATTCTGAGCCTATCCCGTACCGGTCTTTCCCCCGACCGCACATCAAGCCCTAACCTGCGCATGCCGGGATCGATCGATCTGAGTGTCAATTCGAAGTCAGACGTGTCCGGCCGAACACAGGAGGTTTCCATGGCTAAGGGCTACTGGGTCAGTGTCTACCCCGCCATTTCCGACCCTGAGAGGCTGACTCCCTACGACAAGCTGGCCCGTCTGGCCGTCCAGGCTGGGGGCGGGCGCGTCCTGTCCCGGGGCGGTCGAATCGTCGCCCACGAGGCCGGAATCACACAACGCGTCGTTCTGATCGAGTTCGACAACTTTGAACAGGCCGTCGCGGCATACGAGAGCGAGGCATACCAGAAGGCGCTGGTCGCCCTGCCCGACGGCGTCGAGCGCGACTTCCGCATCATCGAAGGCATCGACTGACCGGCGGGCCAAGCCATCGCTGAGCATCCGTCACCTGAAACGCACACAGTGCAGGACGGCACCGGCTGAGGCAGGACGGTACGCGTCCGGGACGCGTTCGGTCGGCCGTTGCGGCCAGGTCCGGCTATCAGCGGAACGCCGTTCGCGGTTGCCGTTCGTTGAGCGTCGAAGGGGGCCGATGTCCTGGCCGGATGTCACGGTGGTCGATGCGTGCGTGCGGCGCGACGGCCGGGGCGGCAGCCCCACGGCCGTCACCGACGACGACCCGGCGGCGACGGACCCGGACCGGCGCGCGGTCGCTGCTGCGGCCGGCACCTCGCACGCGGCGTTCCTCGGCCCGGGGCGGACGCCGGACGGTGGCCGGCCGGTCCGGTTCTTCACCGCCACCGCCGAACTGTCCGGCTGCGGTCACGGCACCGTCGCCGCGCAGGCCGTCCGGTTGACCCGCACCGCGCTGGACGAGCTGAACGACCGCCAACACACCGGCGGGCGCACGTTCGACACCGTCGCGATCCGCCGCCCCGCCGGCATCGAGGTGTGGTTCGACCAGGGCCTCGTCGCGCTGCGTCACCCGGCGCCGGACGAGCGCGCCGCGATCGTCGCCGCGCTCGGGCTCACCGCGGACGACCCGCATCCGACCGACGCGCCACGGATCGCCGCGCCCGGCGCACCACGCATGCTGGTACCGGTCCACGACCGGTCGGCGCTGCTCCGAGTCCACCCACACCTCGGCAGGCTGACAGCGGCGTGCCGGCGGTACGGGCTCCTCGGCTGTTTCGTGTACGCACCGCCGGTGGGCGACCGACCGGGTGCGGCGCGGATGTTCGCGCCGGCGATCGGTGTCGACGAGGACGTCGCCAACGCCAACAGCACCGGCTGCCTGGCCGCCCACCTCCTCGACACGACAGGGGCGCAGACGGTCGCGATCGAGGTGGGGCAGGGTGACACCCTCGGTCGACCGGCCAGGGTGCTCGCCTCGGCCCGACGCGGGCCGGCGGGCATCACGACCCGGGTCGGCGGGTTGGCGGTGGTCCGCGACGGACACCGAGGCGACGACTAGACCGTCCCTCTTCTGCGATCCGCGCATGGGGCCGGGGCTGTCCGCTGCGTTCAAGCGTTGGCACCCGGTGGCGGCCGTCAGCGGAGCGCGGCATCGAGGGGGCGCGGCTGGGTGTCCATCGGGAGACGCACAGCTTGGCGGCGACGACGGTTGGAGGGCTTGTGCTGCCTGCCGGTTCTGCTCCATGGTTTCGCTACCGGTTCAGGGGTGGTTCGCGGCCTGTGCGGCTGCCAATCCGTACGGGGCGAAAACGATCGTTATTGTCCCTGCATAACGGCGCTGGCTTGCCCACCGAAGATGATCCTGCCTATCGGGACTTCTCCGAGCGCCGGCCCTCAAGGGCCGATCCAGGATCGGAGACTGCTCGAGATCATCACTAGCGCCGTTTCCGTGAATCATGTTAGTCCCGGGCAGGCAAGAACAAGGGCAGGCCGCCGTCCGTCGCCTCGCTCTACCGGGCCTTGCCGAAGCCGAGGCGGCAGCCGAACAGGCCGCCGCGAACGACCGCGTGACGCTGCGCCCAAGCTCGCCCCGATCCGGCAGCGCAGCGATCCGGAAACACCCGCGGGAGCCGAGCTCCACGACCGCCTCCAGGCTCAGGTCCTCCAACGCCGCGCGGGCCAGTAGCCCAAATCCGCACCCACTACTGGCCCCGCCACCCGCCTGTTGCCGGTTTCCGCCGTACCTTGGCTGCCCCAAGGTCAGCCCGTGGTGAACTCGAAGGTCGGGTTCCGCCTGGCCCCCACCCGCTCCAGCGCCTCGGCCAGCAGGTGGACCTGGTCCAGGGAACTGCTGGCCGGGTAGAGCACCAGGTCGTCGACGCCCGCGTCCGACAAGGCGATCAGCTCCTTGAGCAGGCGCTCGTCGGAGTCGAGTGAGTCGGCGCGGACCGGCTCGTAGTACGGCGACTCCTTGGAGCCGTAGTAATGAGCCACGTACTCGTCGGTGAGCTGGACGGCCTCGGAACCGCAGCAGAAGTAGCGGCCGGTGAGGATGTGCGGCTTGCCGGGCCGCTCAGCCGTGGCCCATGCCTCGGTGACGCCCTGCACGCCGTTCACCAGCAGGTCCAGGCTCAGTGTCGGCGCCACCCAGCCGTCACCGAAGCGGGCGGCGCGGGCATAGCCCGCGGGGATCAGGCCACCGATGAGCAGCTTGGGACGGCCCTTGCCGGGCAGCGGGGTGGGTCCGGAGACGCTGGTGACCTCCCCGTCCCAGACACGACGCATTTCGGTCAGGGTGTCGTCGAAGAGTTTGCCGTGGCCCTTTTCGGGAGCACCGCTGAGGGTGAAGTCGTCCGGCCAGGCCCCGATGCCCAGGCCCGCCGTGAGCCGGCCCTCCGAGATCAGGTCGACGGTAGCGAGCTGCTTGGCCAACAGGATCGGGTTGCCCCGCCATCCGACGTTCAGCACGCTGGTGAACAGCTGGACGCGTTCGGTCACCGCTGCGGCGATGCCGAGGGAGACCAGCGGGTCCAGGATGTCGTAGACCAGGCGGTCGATGGATCCCAGGGAATGGAAGCCGAGGCGCTCGCTGTCCTCCGCCCACTGCTTGACCTCCCGCGCAGGACGTCCGGGAACGGCGATCGGCAGACCAATTCCAATATTCACGAGCACTCCGTCTCAACCAAGATCTCACTACGGGAACAACGGTCCGGACAGCCCGTTTTTTCCGGCCGTCCTCATGCGCCCGCCGAGGCGCATGGGCGGGACGATATTCAGCAAGATCGGCATCGGTCTTGTACGGATCGGACACGCTCCAGGGATCTCCCACCTGACCGCCGCCGAACAGGCGCCCACCGACCGGTACCGCCGGGGGGCCGGCCGACCGCTCCGAGCAGTTCACCAAGCAACTCGCCGGTCGAGTACTGCCTCTACAACCGCGGTGGTAGCCAGCGTGCGCTGTTTCAGTACGGCACCCCGGGCACCCGATTGGCTTTCACCCCAGGTCATCGGTGCGGCGCGGGCGGTAGGGGTCGAGTTGTTGGTGATCGACCGTCCTGGCTATGGGATGTCCGCTCGCCGGCCGGGGCGGCGGGTCGTGGACGTTGCTGCGGATGTGTCCACCGTGGTGGAGGCGGTGGGGTGGGATCGATTCGCGGTCTGGGGTGGCTCGGGTGGAGCGCCGCACGCCTTGGCCGTCGCCGCGCGGCTGCCAGATCGCGTCACCGCGTGCGCGAGCGTCGTCGGCCTGGCTCCTTACGATGCTCCCGGCCTGGACTGGTACGCCGATATGTCAGCGGGCAACGTCGAAGAGTCCCAGGCAGCCGCACGGGGAGAACGGGTCTATCGCCCGCTCGTCGAGCGGCTCGCAGCCGAGGCAATAGCCGACATCGAGGCCGGCGGCATCCAAGTTTCCGACGCCTACCAGCTACCCGAGGTCGACCGTCGCGCGCTCGCGGCCCGCCGCGAGGAACAGGGCTATCTCGACCGTATGGACCTGACCTACCGGCACGGCATCGACGGATGGATCGACGACTGCATGGCCCTGACCGAGCCGTGGGGCTTTGAGCTGTCGAAACTCACCACACCCACCAGCGTCTGGTACGGGCCCGCCGATGTCCTGGCCTCCCGCGCCCACCACGAGTACCTGCTCTCTGTCATCCCCGCCGCCCAACGCCGCGAGCTCCACGGCGACCACCTGGTGAACAACACCGACCTCGCCGCGGTCTACGACTGGCTAGCGGAGCTCTGAATCCGCAGCCCCGAACCGATCCGCCCACTAAACACCTACTTTGGCCACCGCGACGCCCACTGCGAGTACCGACCCGCGACGCTGCCCGGCCTCCCACAGTGCTGGCCCGCCCTGGCTGCCGCGCTCGCGACCAGACAGGAGGAGGAATGGCCAGACCGTCGTTGGCGGCACCGGCCGGTAACGCGACAGAGCAGAGGCTCTGCCAGGCTTCCCGAACGCATCGCCCCAGGTCAGTGGGTTCCGTTGACAGCACCATTGCGGTCACGGCCCGACACGGTTGTCCACAGCAGGAATCCCTCCAGCCCACAACCGCCGCTCAAGATCGATCTCAGCGCTCATGGCTGTCCCAGGGTTCCTCAACCCCGATGGTGAGCGCATCGACGCGGTCCATGAGGTCGGAGTACTCGCTGTCGGCGTCGTCGATGATCTCTTGAGGTGTGCGCGCTCGGCGCGGTCCGAAGTGGTCTTCGGCGATGCGGGCGATCTCGGGTTGCGGGTCGGCGTCCCAGTAGGAGGCCCCGGAGGTGATGGCCTCATAGGGGCCGATGCCGCCCGCGAGCAGGTAGAGCAGGTCGCGCAGGTTCGGTGCGACGGGTCCCATGGCGCCCTCGCCTTCGAGGAAGACGACGGGCTGTTCCTCGACAGGATGTCCCTGGTGGACCAGCCAGAAGGCCGCCAGGCCGCCGCTGCCGTCGTGGCCGAACACCCGGAACTCTCGTTCGGCCGCAGGGTTGCAGGTCCACGCGTGCGGCCCGCCGAAGGTGAAGTGGCCGTACATCTCGAAGGCGATCTCGCCGAATCCGTGCGCGGTCTGGTGATCGTGCAGTGCACGCAGGGCGGCAGGGAAGGGTTCGTCGGCACCGGGTTCCGGCCAGGACGGGTACTCCCGCGCTGGCGCGGCGGCCAGGACCGCATCCGCCGACTTCAGCAGTTCGGGATCGTCCTCGTCCCGCTCGTTGAGCGTAAGGAGAAACCAGATGAAGCGGCCGTCGTCGTGATAGCGCGCCTCGAGGGTGCTGCGCTCGTCGCGGCGCAGGATGTGGACGATGTTCCCGTACTCCTGGACGCTGCTGTGCAGTGCTCGTGCGCGCGCCTCGGGCTCGGGCAGCGCCGTGCTGAGGCCGTCCCCCATCGGCAAGGGGTAATCCTCCTTGATCCACACCTTGGCGAGGTAGCCGAGCAGCGGGCCGCGTCCCCTCACCCGGATCGAGGGATAGCAGCCGGGCACTCGCGCGGTCGCCTGGTAGGTGAGCTCGAACCCGTGCGCGTCCGAGCCGGTCGGGGCGATGTCTTCTCGGTCGGTGAACGTGGGAAGGGGCTTCAGGGGGTAGTTCCGGTGCAGCTCGATCAGGTCCGGGTCGTCGGTGCGGCGGCCGAGCAGACCGTCGAGCAGTTCGAAGGGGGGCGATTCGATCACGCCGGAAAGCTATCGCCCGATCCGGACATCCCCGCGGTCCGAACACGGGGTGTCGGCGGAGCGCAGTCCGGCGGCGGCCGCAGCAGCGGGGGGCTTGTTCGACCTCGGCGCCGGTGCGGTGGACGTCCAGGACGGCGGTCCGGAGCGCGACCGCGTGGCCGTGGGGCCCCGCTCGTCGGCCAGCGGCCCAAGGCCGGGGTTGCAGCGGGCCTGGTACTGGTCGCCGTTGGCCGCGCGCGAGACCAGCTCCCAGTACGCGAGGTTCTGACAGGACGGCTCCTCGCAGCGGTGCGCCACCTCAACCCCATACACCGAGCCTGTCCTGTTGGCCATCCGTGTCGGCGGTGGCGACTTCGGCAAGAGCTTCAACTTCACGCCCGAAAGTCAGCGCCGCCGCCCTACGCAACCGCCCAGGGGTCATCGAGCACCGGCTGGCGTCGCCAGGGCGGGCCGGACCCGTAACGCAGCGGCGGAGGGCCGTGTTGCCGTTGTAGTCGATGGCGCGCATCCGCGGTAGCGGCGCCATCTGGCGGGACATGTCTCGGTCGCGCACGTGTCGAGTGCGGTGAGCAGGGCATCCGGGGCAGGGGCGTCGGTCAGGCACATCCATCCCAGCGCGGCGCTGACGCGCACTGGCTCCCCGACCAGTGCAAGCCGTTCTGCCTCACTGCCCGCCACGGCGAGACCGAGGCCGCGCTCCGACGCCACGAGACACCTGCTCGTCAACCGCGACAACCTCCGCGCGGCGGTCGCGACGCTGGTCAATGCCACTGAGGATGCGTGATCCGCTCTGGTGGGCAACGGCACGGCGTGCGCGTCGGACTCCGCCTCGTCCACGCCGGAGCTCGCGACGCCGACTGATCGCGACCCGCGACCGACCCGAGGACACGTTGGCCACCACACCTCCCGTCACGACTTCGACGCGAGGCGGATGCATGTGTTTCGCGAAACGCAAAACTAGTTACACGTATCGCGAAACCAAATATTAGGAGCGTGCGTGAGTAGATGAGAATGACCCTTATCATTCACTTGCCCGGCGAGGTGCGCGCGGCGGCCATCCCCGCCAGCGATACCTACGAGCCCGCGACGCCCTTGCCAAGCGACGCGAGAGCATCAGCGGTCCGCGCCACGAGATGGCAGTGACGGCGACGCGAGAGCGTCAGTGGGCGACACGAAAGTGGTATGGCACGCTGACCGGCGGCGAGCTGGCCGAGGACGCCGATTTCGCGAGCTTCGCCCGGCAGACCGCCGCATCCGCCCGTTCCCTGTTCGGCGAAGGCGACGAGCTCCAGGCGGTTCTCAAGGCATGGAGGACGGTCGGGGTGCCCGCCGGGTAACGGAGGAGGCGGCGCGGGCGGTGATCCTTGCCCCCTCCAACGCTGCCAGCAGGCCGGTCATCAACCAAAGGCTGGGCGTGAGTTGCACGCCGCGACTGGGATCTGAATGGGGGCCCGGTCTTTGGTGCCGTAGCTAACGCCGAGCGACCGAGTTGTTACAAAGTGAACGTTCCAGCAGGCCAACCGCCTCACGCACACTCAAGATCAATCTCAGCGATAAGTACTGCTCCTGGGTTCCCCGGCCCCGAGTCAGGCGGGACGTCGTGACGCCTGCCGGACCGGCACCGCCATCAAGGCCCTGGCTCGCCAGCACCAGATCGCTCACAAGACCATCCGCCCCGAACCCGGCCAGAACGTACCGGAAGCAATCCACGGCCCGACGGGAGTTCGCGACTAATCCCAGGTCAGAGGCATATCCGTTGGATCCTTCGTCATTGCTGCGGGGACCCCACACTGTGACGGGCTGTCGATTCACTCTTCCTCTGGTGACACCGACCCGAGCACCGGCCCTACCTACAAGGTCGTGGTGGGCACCGGCCACGGCGGGCGAGGGTGAGGCCGCAGGACCAGGTCCAGGCCCGCCCGCCAGACCTCGCCCGGGACGGGTGATCTGCTCGGCGAGCTCGTGGTCGGGGTGATCGAGAAGCCGAACGCCCGCCGCGGCCGGTGTTGTCTGAGCCGTGCGGCGGGCGTTGCGGTTGTGGTGTTCTTCTGTCAGCGGGGTGGGGGTGCCTCACATGTCAGTACAGGATGTACAGATGCCACTTCGTTCGGTGGTCGGTGCCGGTCCCCTTCACGCACTTGGCCTTTTGGTAGCGATGATTCCGCAGCACCCGGTAACCGGCCACCATGCAGTCTTCCGGGAGCCAGTAGCTCTTCCAGAAGTGCCAGGTCGCCGCCAGCTCCCGGACGGTGGTGCTGGACGGCGTGGTGGCGGTCGTGACTTCGCTGCTGGCGGCGGTGGCCGCCTGTGCAGGCGCCGTCAGGACGCCCAGCGTGAGCGCGAAGGCGGACCCCAGCATGACGGCCTTGCGTGCGATCGGTGACCCCGCACCCGCTGGCGGGTTAGCGGCGCGCGCCTTCGGCTCGCACTCCGTTCTGATCGCCATGGCGTTCTGTCCTTTCGGTGATCTCTTGACGAGGTTCCATTCACAGAGTGAGTAGCGCGAAGTGGCATGTATAGGCCTTTTCGGCACACTGAAAAGGCCTTGTCCGCGCGGCGATCGATGGCACAGCGGCGGCCCGGAGAAGGGCTGGGGCTGGGGAGACGGAAGGGCACGTCAGGTCAGCGGCGGCGCTTGCGGGAGAGCCGATGCAGCACGCCGACCTGGATCAGCGCCTCACGCATCGTGTTGTAGGTGCCAGTGCCGGGCAGCGGAGACCCGCCGTGCTGGCCGTGGGCCTGCCAGCGGGTGGTGAATGTCCGCAGGTTCCTCAGCCCCGATCTTCTTCTGTTCGTCGCCGGGTCACCCGCTTCGTCCAGTTCATCGTCGTCGCGATCGCGATCGAGTGGTCTTTCTTCTACGTGCCGAACGTCATCGAGAGCACGGCCACGGCCTCGGGAAGACCGCCACCCCAGGGGCGGGCCGTCCCGCCGCGTGGAGAGCACGGCCGAGGTCCTGACGTACCTCCGCGAGCGCCACCACCGGGGTTGAGGAACCTAGGGACAGCCACCAGCGCTGAGATCGATCTTGACATCGAACCGGAGTGGGAGGCGCTGCTGCCACGACCGCAGGCCGGGGACACGTTGAAGTTCTGGAAGTCCGACCGGTGGGGCCGCTCGGCCGGGCACGTGCTGACCACCGTCACCGAGCTGCGCGAGCGCGGCGTGAAGGTGATCGGCCTGACCGAGAACTTCGACCTGGACACCAAGGAGGGCCGGTTCATGTTCGCGGTCCTGGCCGCGGCCGCCGAGTACGAACTGGAGCTGCGCGCCGAACGCCAGGCCGAGGGCATCGCCGCCGCCCAGCGTCGCGAGGCCGAGGGGCGGATGCTGCCGGGCAGGCAGCGCATCGGCCGGCCCCATGTGCTGGGCCCGGCCGAGCTGGACATGCTCCACCGCCTGGTGGACGAGGGAGTGTCGGTGACGAGGCCGCTCGCAGGCTGAAGATCGGCCGGTCCACCGCCTACGAGGCGCTGGCGGCCTCCAGCAGGCCAGCCCGGCCTCGCGGGGGGGGAAGGGTCAGCGGAAGCTCCCGGGTCCCGTGGCCCAACGTCCGCAGGGAAGACCGGCACGCCGCTCACCGCCCTCGTCGGGGCGCTCGCCGCGCACCGGCACGGGATGTGGGTCCGCGAGGACATCCGCCTCCGTGACACCCTCAAAGCCGCCCGCGAAACCGCGATCGCCGCCAGCGACCTCTTGGTCGCCGCCGTCGGCCAACACCTCCGCCCCGAACACACCACCAACTGACCGGCCCGACCAGAAAGGGACCCACGATGTACTGCACCCAGTGCCTGCGCGAAGGCATGCCCGTCCGGCTGCCCACGGAAAAGATGATCAACCTCCGCAAGGAATACGCCCGCCCTGCCTGCGTCGTCGTAGGCGGCGAGTCCCTGTGCGTCGGGCACCTGCCGCCCGAACTGAGGCCTGACACACAGGACCGGCCGTAGCGAGAGAGCCCTCGTCAGCATGAGCGGCCCCTGCCCACCGCAAACGATGGGCAGGGGCCCGCCTCGTTGCGCAGACCGGCTCTCCAGTTCGGCCCGGGATCCGGACACGAGTTTCGAACGCGCCAGGCCGTTCAGACGACCACCACCAACTCACCATCTCGAAAACGCCTTCGATTCCCAACAAGATCAACTACCGAAGTCCCACACACACGGGACCGGGTCCGGACGCGTTGAGAAACGTGTTGCGAAGTCGAGTGTTCAACAACGCTGCAGACACCCGTTTCTCTACGCTGGGAGGGTGACCGCCGCCCCCGTCCCCTCGCCGTTGGCCCCGCCAGACGACCCGCTGCTGCCCGAGCCCGCCGCCCCCGGCGGTGCCCTGATTGGCTACGCCCGGGTGTCGACTCGCGACCAGCGGCTGGACCGCCAGCTGGCCGCGCTCACCGGCGCGGGCTGCATCCGGATCTTCGCCGACAAGCAGCCCGGCAAGAACGCCGACCGCGCCGAGCTGGCCAAAGCGATGGACTATCTGCGGCCCGGTGACACCCTGGTCGTGGCGTCGCTGGACCGGCTCGGCCGCTCGTTGCAGGACCTCATCACCATCGTCGCCGAGCTCCGCAGGCAACAGGTCGGGTTCCGGTCCCTGCATGAGGCCCTGGACACCACCACACCCGGCGGCCGGCTGGTCTTCCACGTGTTCGCCGCGCTGGCCGAGTTCATCCGCGAACTCATCATCGAGGGCACCCGCGAGGGCCTGGACGCCGCCCGCGCACGCGGGCAACGCCTCGGCCGCCCGCCAGCGATGACGCCCGAGCAGGTCCGGCACGCCCGCGCCCTACTCGCCCAGCCCGACGCGACCATCGCCTCGATCGCCCGGCTGCTGGGCGTGAGCCGGGCGACCATCTACAAGTACGTGCCCGAGCTCAAGACCGGCCAGCATCCCCAACTCCAGCCCGGCGCCCAGGGCCTCCGCGCCGAGCTCCCCGCCGGCTGACCGCGACGATCACCCCTACCTTGCGGCTCGCCGGAGCTTCGGGAGCCCTGGGCCGACACCGCTGAGAGAGCGGGCCCCGGTCATGTCGCGCTCCAGCTCGCCGCCCAGCGCCTCGGCACTCCACCCGCACGCCCGCGCCGAGCCGCCATCCGGCGGGCAGCAGGCCCAGCACCCGCTCGGCCTCGGCCACCGCGCTCGCCTCCGGCGGACCTCCCTTCTGGCCGCCCGGACAGTGAGTGCGCTGGATGCTGGACCGACCGGCAGAGGTCAAGATCACTCTCAGCGCCAACGGCTGTCCGCAGGTTCCTCAGCCCCGATGACGCACTCCCGATGCACATCGACGAGTTGGTTGAGTGCCTGTGTCACAACCCGGCCCGATACGGATGATCTCCGGCGTGAGTCCTCTGGCCGATCCGGGCGCGGGTCGCCGCCGCACGTGCCACCGGCCATGCGGGCATCCACGGGGAGGCCTGCGCTCCTGCCGTCGGACTCACAACCCTTCTTCTCCCACCTCCGGCAGCGTCCCGGCCACTCCAAGATCTCTTCGTGCTGCCTCATAGAAGGCTCGGCGTTGACGGCCCGCCTCAGCGAGCACCGCTTCCAGATCGCCGTCCACCTCATCCAGGGCAATTCGCTCCAGCCTCCAGACGGTGCGATGCCACAGTCGTCCTGTCCGGATCGCCTCTGACTCCCCTAGCAGCAGGACCGACTCCCAGCGCACCCCCTGCTCGGCCCGGGCCGTGGTCAACTCCAGCCGCCCCTCTTCCAGAGTCAAGGGGTGGGGGTATCCGCGAAGGCCCCGTCCAGCGGCGACTTGGCGCGCCAACACGACACAGCGAATGACCGAGTGCCCATACTCGGCGTACGCGGTGGCACGCCGCTCATCCCAGCGGGTGTCAGTCTGTCTCCTCCAGCGGACTCGCTCGGTGGCGGAGGTGGCCAGGTAGGAGGCGCCCGCGCCGATGAGGACACCCGCAAGCGTCGGAAGTTGGCCTGCAATGCCCGCCACCGCGTCCTCCTGCTCATTTTTCTTTGGGGCCATCTGGGTGATACAGCGTGTGTGCCCATGGCACAACCCGTGACCTGCGGTAGATGATCTTTTGGAGCAGGGATACCGGCGCATCACTCGGGCCGGATCGCCGACCGGGATCCGCTCGCTTGGGGCCCGTGACACGTTTCTTACCAGCACCCCTACTGACACCTCGTGTCGCCGTCACTGACACTTTCGTGGCGCTTGGCAACTCCCGCCAAGACGACTGTTGACGGGGCGAACTGACCCGCCCGGTCCATGCGCCACCCTGGGTGTGCTCAGGGGCAGGGCTGAACCCCGGCCCACCCTGAACTCGCGGCGGCCTGCGGGAGCGACGAATCCCAAGGGCGGCTCCCAGAGGTCCATCCGGAACCGGATGGACCTCTGTCGCGCTTCGGGCTCTGTGTCGCTTTCCGAGGGCCTCAAGCCTTCGTTCGAGCCTCGATCGGAGGGCCGGTTCTGCGGGGACGTCCGAGCTGGAGTCCGAGTGTTCTCCGGGCTGTCAGGTGCTCCGCGGCACGTACACGATGACCGCGACGCCGAGCAGGCAGACCGGCGCGCCGATGATGTCCCAGCGGTCGGGGCGGAACCCGTCGGCGTCCACGGCCCGGGCCAGGGGTCCGGCGACGAACACGCCGCCGAAGGCGGCCAGGATGCGGCCGAGTCGGACCATAGGCGCCCGGAGGCGCTGGAACGCGACACCTCGGACAGGTATTGACTGAAAATTCGCTCAGGAGCCAAGATGAGGCGCTGAGTGAATTTTCAGGAAGGGTGTGGGTGAGGGTGCGGATGCCGGCGGAGTTCGGGGAGCACGAGGCGTGCCTGATGGCGTGGCCGACGCGCGAGGCGCTGTGGGGCGAGGCATTCGCCCAGGTCAAGCGGGAGTATGCGGCGGTGGCCCGCGCCGTCTGTGAGTTCGAGCCGGTGGTCATGGTCGCCCGGCCGGGGACGGTGGGCGAGGCGCGCGAGCTGTGCGGCCCGGGCGTCGAGGTGATCGAGTTGCCGATCGACGACTCGTGGCTGCGGGACTCCGGGCCGATCTTCGCGGTGGACGGCGACGGGGGGCGGGTCGGGCTCGATTTCCGGTTCAACGCCTGGGGCGGGAAGCACTATCCCTGGGTCGACGACGACAGGGTCTCCCGGCTGCTTCTGGATCACCTCCGCGTGGACCGGGTGCCGTCCTCGATGATCCTCGAGGGCGGCGCGATCACGGTGGACGGTGAGGGGACCGTCATCACCACCGAGCAGTGCCTGCTGCACCCCAACCGGAACCCGGCGATGAGCCGCTCCGGGATCGAGGCGGAGCTGCGGGCCCGGCTGGGGGCCGAGAAGGTCGTCTGGCTGCCGTATGGCGGTTTCGACGACGATGAGACGGACGGCCACGTGGACGGCGTGTGCGCCTACGTCGGCCCTGCCCGGGTCGTCCTGTTCGCGCCGGAGGATGAGAACCACCCCGACTACGCCCGGATGCGGGCCAACCGGGCGATCCTCGAGCACACCACCGACGCCCGGGGCCGCAGGATCGAGATCGTCGAGCTGCCGCAGAGCGGAAGGGCCGTCGTGGCGGGCCGTCCCACCGAGGTCAGCTACCTGAACTTCTACATCGCCAACGGCGGTGTCGTGGTGCCGATCGCCGGAGCCCCCCAGGACGCCGAGGCGCTCGCCGTCATCGCCTGGGCGCTGCCCGGCCGCAAGGTCGTCGGCGTCCGGACCCCCGCCATCGCGTACGGAGGCGGCGGCGTCCACTGCATCACCCAGCAACTCCCGGCCCTGTGACTCGCACCGTGCCGCCTCCATCAGGTCGACCGCGCTGGGCCGACCCGCATCAGAGTGCCCCCCACCAGGCTGACCCGCACCAGGCCGGCCCGTACGAGAAGGAGAAAGCGTGCCCCGAGTACTGCGTGCAAGCGCGCTCGCCCTGGTCCTGCTGGCGGCCGCCTGTGACTCCGGCGGGTCCTCCGGCGGCGGCGCCGGGTTCGCGCTGTCGCCGTCCACACCTCCGGCCAAGGGCGACATAGCGTCGTTCTCCTGGGGGCTGTACGCCGAGCCGCCCGGACTGGACTACGCCACCGCGTTCGACTACCCGCAGAACGAGATCCTCTCCAACGTCTGCGAGAGCCTGATGCGCTGGACCCCGCAGCTCACGCTGGAACCCGGCATCGCACAGGAGGTGGGCCGACCGGACCCGCTCACTTTCGTCTACCGGATCCGGCCCGGCGTGAGGTTCCACGGCGGCGGGACGGTGACGGCCGACGACGTCGTCCACAGTCTGAACCGGCATCGGGATCCGGCGGTCGGGTCCACCTGGGTCTCGGCCTTCGAGCACGTCGCCTCGATCGCCAAGACCGGGCCGCTGGAGGTCACGGTCAAGCTGAAGAGCCCCGACGCCCTGTTCCCCCAGTGGATGGCGACGTCCGCCGGGACCGTGGCCAGCGCGAGATCCCTGAAAGCCGAAGGGACCAGGTTCGGCACACCCGACGGGAAGGTGGACTGCACCGGACCGTTCACGCTGGGGCGCTGGAACAAGGGGCACTCGATCGAGCTGGACAGGTTCGACGGCTACCGGGGCAGGCGGGCGCGCTCCGGCAAGGTGATCTTCAAGTTCATCACGGACGAGAACGCCCGTACCAACGCCCTGCTCAACGGTGACACCGACGGCGGCTACCTGCTCAATCCCAACAGCTACGCGAAGCTGAAGGGCGGCGGCCTCTATTTCGGCCGAAGTGCCACGACCGTCAACCTGAACGTCACCAACCTCAGGGGCACGCTCGGTGACGTCCGCGTCCGCAAGGCCCTGTCCCTGGCGCTCGACCGCAAGGGCTTCGTCAAGGCCGGACTGCAAGGCAACGGCGTCCCCACCAGCTCGCTGGTCACCAAGGACGTCTGGCCGCAGGGCGTGGACGGCGAGGCCGGACTACCGTCCCCGGAGACCGACATCGCCGCCGCGCGCAAGCTCGTCCAGGACGCGGGCGCGACCGGCAAGACCGTCACCGTCGCGACCAGCCAGATCGGCCCCGACGTGTCACTGCTGGCGACCGCCGTCCAGGCGGCCGGTACCCAGATCGGCCTGAAGGTGGACCTGAAGACGGTCGCGCCGGACGCGTTCACCGCGCTGTTCTCCGATCCGAAGGCGCGGGAGGGCATCGACGCGTTCCCAGAGACCTACTACCTGTCGGTCGCCGATCCGCTGAGCATGTACAGGGTCTTCCGGACCGGGCAGTTCGAGAACTACCAGGGCTTCTCCGACCCCGCCTACGACCAGGCCGTCGACGCGGCCGACAGCGAGTACGACCCGGTGAAGCGGGCCAAGCTCACCCAGGAGGTGCAGCGGCTGGAGAGCCGGCAGTACCTGTGGATCCCGGTCGCCGAGTACCCGATGTCGCTGTACCTCAACAAGCGGATCACCGGAGCGCCGACCTCCATCGCGTTCATGTACTACCCGTGGGCGGCCGACGTGGGCGCGGCCCGGTGATCGGATTCCTGGCCAGGCGGCTGCTGGAGTTGGCCGGGACGCTGGCGGTCGCCTCCTTCCTGGTGTTCGGCGCGGTCTACCTCGCCCCCGGCCGTCCGGAGACCTTCCTGCTCGGCGGACGCGGCGCCAGCCCGCAGCTGCTCGCCGCCATCCGCTCGCAGTACCACCTGGACGACCCGTTCCTGGTGCAGTACGGCCGCTGGCTCGGCGACGTGCTGACCGGCCGGTTCGGGGAGTCCGTCCAGTACCGCAGCTCCGTCCTCGCCCTGGTCGGGTCCCGGCTGCCGACGACCGCGACGCTCATCGGCATGTCGCTGGTGCTGGTGCTGGTGTTCGGCATCGGGCTGGGCTGGCTCGGCGCGGTGCGCGGCGGAGTGGCCGACTCGGGCGTGCTGGTCGGCACGTCCCTCGCCCTGGGAACGCCTTCGTTCGTCGCGGGCGTCGTCATGCAGTCCTACCTCGCCATCAAGTTGCACTGGTTCCCCGACCAGGGCAGCGGAACGGGCTTCGCGGACCTGGTGTACCACCTGGTGCTGCCCTCGATCGCGCTCTCCCTCTACTGGATCGGCATGCTCGCCCGCGTCACCCGGACGGCGATGCTGGATGTGCTCGGCCAGGAGCACGTCATGGTGGCCCGCAGCCGTGGCGTCCCCGAGGCGCAGGTGCTGCGCCGGCACGTGTTCCGCAACGCGCTCGGCCCGATCGTCACGACGGCCGGCCTGATCGTCACCGGACTGGTGATCAGCACGGTCCTGGTCGAGGCGGTCTTCACGTTGAACGGTGTCGGCGCGTTCCTGGAGAAGTCGGTGACGGTCAAGGACTTCCCCGTCGTGCAGGCGATCGCGCTGCTCATCGTCGCGGTCTTCGTCCTGGTCAACCTGGTCGTGGACCTGCTCTACCCGTTCATCGACCCGCGCGTCGCGCTCGGCGCGCGCGAGGGGGGCGCATGAGGCTCTACCGGACCTGCCTGGTGTTCGCCGGAGCGCTGGTGCTGGTCGCGCTGGCCGCTCCGCTGCTCGCCCCGCACGACCCCAACGGGGTCGACCTCGGCGCGGCGGTCTCCGGCCCGTCGGCCGTCCATCTCCTCGGCGCGGACGCCTCCGGCCGCGACACGCTCTCGCGCCTGCTGATCGGCTCGCGGACCGCGTTGCTGGGGCCGATCGCAGTGGTGGTCTTCTCCACCGTCGCCGGGGCGGCGGTCGGGGTCGCGGCGGGCTGGCGCGGCGGGTGGCTGGACACCGTCCTGTCGCGGGGAAGCGAACTGCTACTGGCGTTCCCCGCGCTGCTCGTCGCGATGCTGCTGGTGGCGCTGTACGGTCCCGGGCTGCTGACGCCGGTGATCGCGCTGTCCCTGGCCTACCTGCCGTACGTCTCCAGGCTCGCGCGCGGTCTCACCGTCAGCGAGAAGCAGCGCCCCTACCTGGACTCCTACCGCGTGCAGGGGTTCTCCGGCCTGGCGATCTGCGTGCGCCACCTGGTGCCCAACATCGCCCCGACCGTCCTGGCCCAGTCCACCGTGAACTTCGGTTACGCACTGCTCGACCTGGCCGCCCTGTCCTACCTGGGACTAGGGCTGCCGCCCCTCACCCCCGACTGGGGAGCGATGATCAACGACGGACAGGACGCCATGATGCAGGGCCATTTCCTCCCGGCCGTGATCCCCTGCGTGGCGATCGTGCTGACCGTCGTCGCGTTCAACGTGGTCGGCGGGGCCTGGGCCGACCGGATCTCCCGGAGGGCCGCATGACCGTCCTGTCCATCGAGGACCTGCGGCTGGAGCTGCCCGGCGCGTCCCGTCCGGTGCTGGCCGGGGTCGACCTGGAGGTGCGCCCAGGGCAGACCGTGGCCCTGGTCGGCGAATCGGGTTCCGGGAAGAGCCTCACCTCGCGCAGCGTGCTGGGCCTGCTTCCGCCCGGCGCCCGGGCCCGGGGAGCCGTGCGGGTCGCGGGCGAGGACGTTCTCACCATGACGCCCGCCCGGCTGCGCGAGCTGCGGTCCCGCCAGGTGTCGATGGTCTTCCAGGACCCGAGGGCGGCCATCAACCCGATGCTGCGCATCGGCGCGTTCCTGACCGAGAGCCTGCGCGCCAACCTGGGCGAGTCGAAGACCGGTGCGCGCGGCCGGGCCGTCGAGATGCTCGCGGCGGTCGGCCTGACCGACCGGGCGCTCAGGCAGTACCCCCACCAGTTGTCGGGCGGAATGCTGCAACGCGTCATGATCGCCGCCGCGCTGCTGGCCGACCCGGCGCTGCTACTGGCGGACGAACCGACGACGGCGCTGGATGTGTCCACTCAGACCGAGATCGTGGCGCTCCTGGCCGACCTGCGCGAACGGTTCGGTACCGGCCTGCTGTTCGTCACCCACGACCTGGGCCTGGCCGCCGCGATCGCCGATCACGTCTACGTCATGTACGCCGGGCGGATCGTCGAGCACGGCACCGCCGAGACCGTCTTCGCCGCCCCCCGCCACCCGTACACCATCGCCCTTCTGGAAGCGACTCCGTCGCTGGCGCAACCGGACGGCCGGCTGCGCGCCATCCCGGGACGGCCCCCGGACCTGCGCACCGAGCTGACCGGCTGCGCCTTCGTACCCCGCTGCACGAGAGCGACCGGCGAATGCCACACGACCGTCCCCGTCGGCCAGGTCGCCTGCCATCACGCCGGAGGCACGGATGCTTGAGGTGAACGGCCTGGTCAAGCGGTACGGCGGCATGCTCGCCGTCGACGACGTCTCCTTCACCCTCCCAGCGGCCGGGTCGCTCGGGATCGTCGGCGAGTCCGGCTCCGGCAAGACCACGACCGCGCGGATCATCGTTGACCTGGAACGGGCCGACTCCGGGCGGATCACCGTCGACGGCGCTCCGAGGCCGAGACGCGACCGTCTCCGGCGGGCCCGCCAGATCCAGATGGTCTTCCAGGACCCCTACCTGTCCCTCGACCCCCGCGTGCCCGTCGGCGCGGCCTTGCGGGAGACCCTCCGGCTGCACGTCCCGGGCGCGGAGCCCGCGGCCCGGGTGGCGGAACTGCTGGACCAGGTCGGGCTCGGCCCGGACCAGGCGGCCAGGCTGCCCCGGCAGCTCTCGGGCGGCCAGCGGCAGCGGGTCGCCATCGCCCGGGCGCTCGCCGTGCGGCCGTCGGTGATCGTGCTGGACGAGGCGGTCGCGGGTCTCGACGTGTCGGTGCAGGCGCAGATCCTCAACCTGCTGGCCGACCTGCGCGCCGAACTCGGCGTGGCCTACCTGTTCATCACGCACGACCTCGGTGTCGTCCGCGCCATCACCGACCAGGTGGTGGTCATGCACCACGGCCGCATCGTGGAACGCGGCGACACCGCGAGGGTGCTCGCCGCTCCCGGCCACCCTTATACGCGGCTGCTGCTCGACTCGGTGCCCCGGCCCGGCTGGGATCCGGCGGGCGTCGCCGCCGCCCGGCGGGCCCTGCCGCCCACTCACCCGGAAGGTTCCGATGCATCTCACTCCGACCGAACGTGACCGCCTGCTGCTGTTCACGGCAGCCGAGCTCGCGCGTGCCCGGCGGGCGCGCGGGCTGCGGCTGAACGTCCCAGAGACGATCGCGCTGGTCGCCGACACGGCGTGCGAGGTCGCCCGCGACGGCGGACGGCTGGAGGAGGCCGTCGCCGCCGGACGGTCCGTGCTCGGGCCCGGCGACGTTCTGCCGGGCGTCGCCGACTGCGTGACCGAGGTGCAGGTGGAGGCGGTCTTCGAGGACGGCACCCGGCTCGCGGTGATCCCCGCCCCGGTCGGCGGCGGCCACGCCGCAGACAAGGCGGCCGAGATGGTCGAGCCGGTCTTCGAGGACGTCGTGACGTTGCGGGTGGAGAACACGGCCGACGTGCCGATCAGCGTCACCTCGCACTTCCACTTCTTCGAGGTGAACCCCCGCCTGCGGTTCGACCGGCGCCGCGCCTACGGGCGCCGGGCCGCCATCGGAGCGGGCGAGACGATCCGGTTCGACCCCGGCGCGACGGTGGAGGTGGCAGTGACGCCCTTCGGCGGGGCACGGGTGATGGTCGGCTTCGCCGGGCTGGTGGACGGCCCACTCGACACCGACGGCGCGTTGGAACGCGCCATGGAACGCGCGATCGCGTGCGGCTACCTGCACGCCGACCAGAAGGAGGACCAGTGAGCTACGCGGCGGTGCACGGACCGACGACCGGAGACCTGGTGCCGCTCGGGGACTCCGGGCTGCGGATCCGGGTGGAGGCCGACTCACAGCGGCCCGGCGAGGAGTTCCTCGCGGGCTTCGCCAAGACCGCCCGGGACGGCATGCACCTGAAGGCCGCCACGGTCCGCGACGCCTGCGACCTGGTGATCAGCAACGTGCTGGTCATCGACGCGCTGCTCGGCGTCCGCAAGGCGTCCATCGGCGTCCGGGAAGGACGGATCAGCGCGATCGGACGCGCGGGCAACCCCGACACCCTGGACGGCGTGGACGTCGTCGTCGGGACGGGGACGACCATCGTCTCCGGGGAAGGGCTGATCGCCACCGCCGGGGCCATCGACACGCACGTCCACCTGATGTCGCCGCGGATCATGGAGGCGTCGCTGGCCTCGGGGGTGACGACGATCATCGGGCAGGAGTTCGGGCCGGTCTGGGGCGTCGGCGTGAACTCCCCGTGGGCGCTGAGGCACGCCTTCGACGCGTTCGACGCCTGGCCCGTCAACATCGGCTTCCTGGCTCGCGGGTCGTCGTCCGACGCCGGCCCGCTGCTCGAGGCGCTGGAGGCCGGCGCGTGCGGGTTCAAGGTGCACGAGGACATGGGCGCGCACACCCGCGCCCTGGACACGGCGCTGCGCGTGGCCGAGGACCACGACGTCCAGGTCGCGCTGCACACCGACGGGCTGAACGAGTGCCTGTCGGTGCGGGACACGCTCGCCGTCCTGGACGGGCGTACGATCCACGCCTTCCACATCGAGGGGTGCGGCGGCGGGCACGTGCCCGACGTGCTGACACTGGCCGGAAGGCCGAACATCATCGGCTCGTCCACCAACCCCACCCTGCCGTTCGGCCGGGACGCCGTCCCCGAGCACTTCGGGATGATCGTGTCCGCGCACGGCCTGAAGACCGACCTGCCCAGCGACGTGGTCATCGCCCGCGACCGCATCCGCGCCGGGACCATGGGCGCCGAGGGCGTGCTGCACGACCTCGGCGTCATCGGGATCACCTCCTCCGACGCCCAGGGCATGGGCCGCGCGGGCGAGACCGTCCGCCGGACGTTCGCGCTCGCCGGTCGGATGAAACAGGTCCTGGACGCCTCGCCGGCCTCCGACGACAACCAGCGGGTGCTGCGCTACATCGCCAAGCTGACCATCAACCCCGCCATCGCGCAGGGAGTGGCCGACGAGATCGGCTCGATCGGCGTCGGGAAGCTCGCCGACATCGTGCTGTGGCAGCCGGAGTTCTTCGGAGCCAAGCCGCACCTGGTGCTCAAGGCCGGATTCCCCGCCTGGGGAGTGACCGGCGACCCGAACGCCTCCACCGACGTCTGCGAGCCCCGCGTCCACGGGCCACTGTTCGGCGGCCACGGCGCGACGGCCGCCGAGTTGTCCGTGGCGTTCGTGGCCGGGGCCACCGGCCAGGACGCCCTCACCACCCGCCGCCGCCGTGTCGCCGTCCGCGGTACCCGCGGCATCGGACCGGCCGATCTGGTCCGCAACAGCCGCACCGGCCGGACCGAGGTGGCCCCGGACACCGGACGGGTGACCTTCGACGGTCGGCCCGTCCACGCCCCGCCCGCCGACCGGGTCTCCCTCGGCCGCCTCTACTTCCTGTAGGGCGCACTCATGACATCAGCGCGGGGCGACGAGGCGTCAACCCAGTTCGACGGCGATCGCGTCGCGCATCAGGTCCCGGGCGCGGTCCAGGGTCAGCGTCCCGCTGAGCCAGCGCTGACTCAGTCCCTCGACGAAGGCCGTGAGGCGTTCGGCGGCGGCCACCGGGTCGGCGTGGTCAGACGCCTGCGTGACGAGTTCGGCGATCTCCTCGACCCACACCCGGGTCGCGTCGCGGAGCTGCTCCTGCAGGTCCTCGTCGAAGACCGCGCTGGCCCGCAGCTCGCCCCAGGCCGTGCTGTTCTCCTGGACGGCCGGGACGTCCTGGAGCTCCAGCAGGAGGGTCTGTTCCAGTTCCTCGCGCGCAGTGGCGGCGCGCGGGCGGTCCTCGGTCGTGTAGTGGGACGCGCGGTCGCTGACGAATTCCAGCGTCTGGCGCAGCAGCCCGGCGCGGTCCTTGAAGTAGTAGTAGAGGAGGGTGGTCGACACGCCCGCCTCCGCGGCGAGCCTCTCGACCCGCAGGCCCCGCACGCCGTCGCGGGCGATGCTCCGGGTCGCCGCCTCCAGGATCGATCGCCGCCGGTCCGTCACGGATGGCGACGGTACCAGATATGATATTGACTGAAAGTTTGGTCAGCCGAGTGGAGTGGTCCTGTGTCGGAGCGTCAGCAGCTCATCCTGTCGGCCGCCGTTCGCGTCATCGCCCGCGACGGAGTGCGGGGGCTGCGGATGGAGGATCTCGCCGCCGAAGCGGGCGTGTCCACCGCGCTCATCTACTACCACTTCAGGAACCGCGCCGGGCTGATGCGCCGCACGCTGGAGTACGTCAGCGAGCGGGCCGGGCGCTACACCGACGAGGCGATCGCCCCCGACACCGATCCCCGGACACACCTGGAACTCCTCCTGCTGCACGAGCTCCAGGACACCCCGGCCATCAGGGAGAACAGCACCGCCTGGGGCGAACTGCGGGCCAGCGCCACCTTCGACCCGGTGCTGCGCGAGCCGGTGCGCGCGGCGACCGCCGAATGGGTCGACGACATCGGCGGGCTGATCGAGGAGGCCGTGGCCGAGGGGCGGGTGGCCTCGCACGTGTCGCCCGAGGGCGCCGCCGAACGGTTGACGGCCCTGGTCGAAGGGCTCAGCGAGCGCTGGCTGAGCGGCACGATGACGTTGGATCGGGCCCAGAATCTGCTGCGGGACGCGATCGCCCTCGAGCTTGACCGCGCCCCTCGGCGGACCAGTACAGCCGGCAGCGGCATTTCTTGATGGCAACACCTGAATTCCGGTCAGTGGCGGGCGCGGTGACAACTCGGAGTCATGTTGGCCTCTCTCGCGGATGGACCCTCTGAGCATCGCCGGATGATCCTGGAGGCGGCGGTGCGCCTGGTGGGTCGCGAGGGCCTGGGCGGGCTGCGGACCGGGCCACTGGCCGCCGAGGCCGGGCTGAGTCCAGGCTGGATTCCCCGCCTGTTCGAGGACCGGGCCTCGTTCGTCCGGCAGCTCGTCGAGGTCGTCCACGACCGGGCGGTGGCCTACACCGGCGAAGCCGACGCGATCACGGCCGATCCGCGCGCCCGGCTCGAACTGCTGCTCCTGCTCGAACTCCAGGAGACCCCCGAGGTGCGGGAGACCAGCGCCACCTGGGCACGGCTGCGGGCCTCGGCCGCGACGGATCTCGCTCTGCGGAATCCGTTGCGGCGGGCCACCCAAGACTGGAATCGCGTCCTGTGCATCGCGATCCGGCGGGGGACGTCCTGGCGGCTCCCGAGGACGCGGCGGAGCGGCTGACGGCGCTGGTCGAGGGACTGAGCGGACGCTGGCTGAACGGTTCGCTCTCTCTCGACCGGGCGCAGAAGCTGCTCGGCGACGCGATCGCCGTCGAACTGGACCGCCCCTGAAACTCCGCCCGAGGGTTGCCGCGCACGCAAGCGATCCGAGCATTGACTGAATTTTCAGTCACACCGGAGGATGAGAGGCACCTGACCAAAGGAGGTGCCTCATGGGCAAGACGATCCCCTCAACCCCTGTGCCCCTCGCAGACGGTCCCGCTCGTGGACGGCACCGGCGCGAGATCGAGCAGCACTCCATCGACTGGGTGCCCCTGTCGGAACGGCACGGCCGGACCTCCAGCCTCGGCGCGATCTGGTTCGTCGGGAGCCTGAACCTCACCGGCTTCGCGACCGGAGTGGTCACCCTGTCGCTGGGGGCGACCCTCTTCTGGACCACGGTCGCGACCGTGCTCGGCTCGCTGTTCGGCACGTTCTTCATGGCCTTCCACTCCGCGCAGGGCCCCCAGCTCGGCCTGCCCCAGCTCCTCCAGTCCCGGCCGCAGTTCGGTTACCTCGGCGCCGCGCTCACGGTCTGGGTGTTCGCCCTGGTCAACTACGTCGCGTTCAACACCTCCGACGCGCTGCTGGCCGGGGACGCGGCGCACACGCTGTTCGGGCTCCCCAACACGCTCGGCTACGTGCTGGCCGCGGTCGCCGCCGCGGTGATCGCGCTGTACGGGTACGACTGGATCCACCGGATCAACCGCTGGCTGACCTGGCCGTTCATCACGGTGATGACCGTCCTCACCGCGACCGCGCTGTTCGGCGGCGGCCTGCGCGCGGGGGCGTGGGCACCCGGACGGTTCGACCTGGCGAGCTTCATGCTCGTGTTCGTCTTCGTCGCGGGCTTCCAGCTGGGCTGGGCGCCGTACGTGTCGGACTACTCCCGCTACCTGCGGCCCGAGGTGTCCACACGGGCCGCCTTCTGGTGGACGTACCTGCCGAGCGCGGTCTCGGCCGTCTGGGTGTTCGTGCTCGGCGCGGTCGTCTCGGCCGCCGCGCCGCACGACGCCACTCCGGTCGCCGCGCTGAAGTGGTCGGCCGACCGGCTCATGCCCGGGTTCGGCGCGGCCGCGGTCGTCCTGCTGCTCGCCGGACTGCTGTCGATCATGGCGATCAACCAGTACGGCGGCAGCCTGACGATGATCTCGGTCGCGGACTCCTTCCGGCCCGTCCGGCCGACCCGGGCCCTCAGGGCGATCACCATCGGGCTGATGTTCGTGCTGGTCGGGATCTGCTCGACCGTCGTCGGCATCGACCGGTTCAACTGGTTCTTCGCCCACGTGGTCGTCGCGCTGACCTACCTGTTCATCCCGTGGACCGCCGTCAACCTGGTGGACTTCTTCCTCGTCCGGCGCGGTCTCTACATCGTCCGGGAGATCTTCAACCCGCACGGCGTCTACGGCCGGTGGGGATGGCGCGGGAACCTCGCCTACCTGCTCGGCCTGGCCGCCATGACCCCGTTCATGGTGATGACCGGCGTCTACACCGGGCCCGCGGCCGCCCGCCTCGGCGGCGTCGACTACTCGATGCTGATCGGCCTGCCCGTCGCGGGGCTCCTCTACCTGCTGTTCTCCCGGAGCCTCGACCTCGCCGCCGAGCGGGAGCTGGTCCGCGCCGAAGGCCTGCTCACCGACCTGCACTGATCCACCCGACCGAACTGGTCCATCCCCGACCGGGTGACGCGGCCGAACCGATCCACACGACTGACATGGTCCACCTCGACCGAAGGGACGATCCGTCATGCACGACACTCCGATCAGCCGTCGAAAGATGCTCGCGGGGACCGGCCTGGCCGTGGCCGGCCTGACCGCCGCCCAGCTGCTGGGTGACGCTCTGCCCGCGTCGGCGGCCACGTGGCGGGTGCCCGCCGAGGACGAGCCCCACCTGCGAACCTGGATGACCTGGCCGTCCAGCACCACGATCTGGGGCAGCCTGCTGGCAGGCGTCCAGGCCGACATCGCGACCCTCGCCAAGGAGGTCGCCCGCCACGAACCGGTCTTCATGGTCGCCAACGGCACGACGGCCGCGTCCAAGGCCCGCAGCATGTGCGGCTCGACCGTCACGGTGCTCTCCTCGATCCCCGACTCCGACTGCTGGATCCGCGACACCGGCCCGATCTTCCGCGTCGACGGCACGGGGAACCGCGACGCGTTCGGCCTGAACTTCAACGCCTGGGGCGAGAACGCCACCAGCTACTACGGCATCCCCGCCTCGGCCTACGACAACGACCGCACGATCGCCGGGAAGGTCGCCGCCTACGCCGGGGTGCCCTTCACCAAGGCCGGGGTCACCGGCGAGGGCGGCGGCATCGAGTACGACGGCGACGGCACCCTGATGGCCACCGAGAGCTGCTGGATCAACAGCAACCGCAACCCGGGCAAGACCAAGGCCCAGATCGAGGCCGAGCTGCTGGCCCGCTTCGGCGCGACCAAGATGATCTGGCTTCCCGGCCTCGTCGGCCAGGACGTCACCGACGACCACATCGACGGCACCGCCCGCTACATCCGTCCCGGCGTCGTGATGGTCCAGCTGGACGGAGCGGTCAGCTCCCCGGTCTGGGCGGCCAACGCCCAGGCCATCCACGACGCCCTGGTCGGCGCGACCGACGCGCGCGGCCGCACGCTCCAGGTCATCACCATCCAGGGGCCCGACACCCTGCCGCGGATCCCCCGCGGCAAATGGTCGGCCTTCCTCAGCTCGTACATGAACTGGACCGTCACCAACGACGCGATTGTCACCGTCCAGTTCGGCGACACGGCCCGGGACGCGGCCGCCAAGACCGCCATCTCCGCCGCCTTCGGCCGGCCGGTCGTCCAGCTGAACCTGGACAACCTCTACGGCAACGGCGGCGGCGGCGCGCACTGCGTCACCATGCAGGAACCCAAGCCCTGAGGGTGATCCCCCGTGACCCGGCCGGGTCACGGGGGATCACCATCCCCGCGCCCTGCCGGGCCGGCCGTAGCCTCTCCCGGCGCAGGTGCCTCCCAGGCTGATGCGTCCGCATCAGATCGGCTGGATCATCCACTCGGCACGCGCGGAACGGTCTGTTCGCCGCCCTTACGGGGCGGTGCCGGTGAATTCGGTCCTCGCTCCGGCGATCACCACGCACGTCAACGAAGCGGCGATGATCATCTCTGCCCAGAGGAAGGCGGTGTAGTCGACCAGGCAGCCGAAGGGAGGGGTTCCGGGAGCGGTGTTGCGGAAGGCGGCCAAGGCGAACAGCGTCGCCGCCATCCAGCCCAGGGCCGGCCAGACCAGGCCGCGCCGACGGGAGACCAGGAACCAGGTGGCGAGCACCACCGCGCCTGCCAGTGCCCACATGGCGGCCATCATGAACAGCGCGAACAGCAGCACACTGGTCGTCCGCTCGATGCCCACGTCGAAGGAGGCCGCGCCGTCGATCTGCTCGGCCGCCATGTCCTGGGTGAACAGCGGGTCGCGACCGGTGAGGGTCATGCTGACGGGCACGGCGGCGCCGCCCGCCTGCGCGGCGACCTCGATCAGGGTTCCGTAGGCGTCGAAGGGGTAGTCGGCGACCGACCCGCTGCTCAGCGACACTGGCACGTCCACGCTGGAGATGCGGGCGTGGGCGGGGAAGCGCAGGTCACCGCGGACCAACGCGGAGGTGAGGAGCGTCAGGTCGGTGGCCGGTGCCAGACCGCCCGACTCGCCCAGGTCGCCGCGCGGCACGACCAGCAGGC
Organism: Actinomadura oligospora ATCC 43269; assembly: GCF_000518265.1. Taxonomy (GTDB): domain Bacteria; phylum Actinomycetota; class Actinomycetes; order Streptosporangiales; family Streptosporangiaceae; genus Spirillospora; species Spirillospora oligospora. Next base: position 1,069,972 of record NZ_JADG01000003.1, read on the forward strand.
GCAGGGTGAGCTGCCTGGCCGTCGCGTCCACGTGCTGGATCGAGGCCCGGATGTCGATGCGGTCCGGGGCCGTGCTGACGGCGGCGTGGCGCACGCCGAGCGTGCGGCGCTCGTCGATCTGGAGCCAGGCGCCCAGGACGATGACCGCGACCACGGCCATGCCGGCCGCGACCGCCAGTAGGCGCCGGATCATGGCATCCCCCCGCTGTTCCAGCGTGGTCTGCCCGGCGCGCCCTGCGTCCCAACGGAGCCCACGCGAATGTTTAGTTCCGCTTGGGCATTTGCTGGGTGGAGCAGTGGATGCCGCCGCCGCCCTCGCCGAGGGTGTCGACCGGCACCTGGACGACCTCGCGGCCGGGGTACAGATCCTTGACGATGGCGGCCGCGTCCCTGTCGGCCTTCTTGTCGCCGAAGCGGGGCAGGATGACGCCGCCGTTGACGACGTAGTAGTTCACGTAGGTGGCCAGGAAGCCCTCGCCGCGGCGGCCGATGTCGACCGGTTCGGGCAGTTCGACCAGCTCCAGCTTCTTGCCGCGGGCATCGACGGCCGAGCTCAGCACCTTGTGCGCCTGGTCGTAGGCGGCCGTCCAGGCATCCTGGGGGGCGTCCTCGGGCGGGGTGCTGACCACCACGACGCCGGGTTCGGAGAACCGTGCCAGCGCGTCGATGTGGTAGTCGGTGATGTCCTTGCCCTTGACGCCCTTCACCCAGATGAAGGTGGTCGCGCCGACGGTCTCCCTCAACGCGCGCTCGATGTCGGCCTTGGACTTGCCGGGGTTCCGGTTGTCGTTGATCAGCGAGCTCTCGGTGGCCATGAGCGTCCCCACGCCGTCGACCTCGATCGAGCCGCCCTCGGCGACGATCGGCGCCTGGATCCTGGTGACATGCTCCCTGGCCAGGATCCGGCGGGCGACCTTCCCGTCGCGGGAGTGCTCCTGCTTGCCGCCCCAGCCGTTGAAGTTGAAGTCGACCCCGGCGATGTCCTTGCCGGAGAGCACGAAGGCGGGGCCGGTGTCGCGCGTCCACAGGTCATCGACGGGAATCGGGACGACCTCGACCTGCGAACCGCACGCGCGCTGCGCGGCCACGACGTCCTGGGGGTTGGCGAGCAGGATCACCGGCTCGAACTCGCCGATCGCGCGGGCGATTCCGGCGATGTCCTCGCGCACCGCCGCCGTGTCGGACTTCCAGATCAACTCGGTCGGCCACGACATGAAGGTCCGCTCGTGCGGATGCGTCTCCTCCGGCATCAGCCACATGGCCTTCCCCGCCGACGTGCTCCGCCCCGATGTGCCCGCCCCTTCGACGCCGGTCGGGGATGAGCCACAGGCGGCCAGCGCGCCGCCAACGGCGGCCAAGAACGCTGTCTGTAGCGTCTGACGTCGCGAAACCCGCACAACCATCCCCCTGACTGAAAAATCCATCAGGGCCGACCCTACCTGACCGACCCGGTAATCGAGGACAGCGAGGTCAGGGAAGGCGTGTTGGGACGCCGCCCAGGTCAGCGCGTCATCGCCCGTCGCGCCTACTGCCAGGGCGCGTTCTGCCAGGACGCGTTCCGGTCCGGCCGTCCGGAAGGCCCGGGCCGGGGCCGGCCGGTCTGGGCCACGCCGAGCGCAGCGCGTCGGCGGACGCCGCCCCCGGCTCACCCCCGAACAAGCCACCCTCGCCCAAGAGCTCTACGACGCCCGCATCAAAACCGTGCAGCAGATCGCCGGCCTCTTCGACGTCCCCCGCCCCACCGTCCACGGCCACCTCGACAAGAGCACCACCGTGCTCCGCCAGCCGAAGAAGCGCCCCGCGGAAGCGTAACCAGCAGACAACGATCTTCAGTGGGGCCTGCCTTGCGGCTCGCCGTAGCCTTCCTCAGGGGTCCTGGGCCCTGACGGTGCGTTAGTACTGCCCGATGTAGTGCTGGACGCCGCCGCCCCTGGGGAGCCGCCGCGCCCACTCCGCAATCCTGCTCGGGGACGGGTCGTCGGACAGGACGGCCATCGCCAGGCCGGGCAGCGTGACATTCTGCCGCCAGAGCTCCTGCCACTGTTCGTACCGCAACGACAGGTAGTGCAGACGGCTCATCCGGCCCAGCGCGGCCAGGTCCATGACCGGCGATCCGCACAGGTCCAGTGCGTAGAGCCGGGGCACGGTGACCAGCGGTTCGAGGTCGACGGCGTGCTGCGCGCGCACCCGCACCGCGCGCAGCGTCGGATGGCCCGCGATCGGCGTCAGGTCGAGGGCCTCCACGTCCTCAAGCGTCAACGCCTCGACGGCTGTCTCCCGGAGCGGGCCGAGATCGGCCGACCGGCACTGCGTCAGCTCCAACTTCAGGAGCCGGATGCCTCGGACGGTGCGCAGATCAATGTCGCCCCCGCCCCGCACCCACAGACTCTGGGTGTTGTGGCCGGGATTCAGCACCTCACGACAGGCCCAGACCGTGGACGCGTCGGGCTCGTTCTCGCTCTCCCGGGCGAGGGCCATGTCACCGAGATCGATCCGCAGGTCGTCGTCCCCACACGTCCAGTCGCCCCACTCGAGTGCCTCCACGTGGCGGCGCAGCAGCGAGGTGACCGAGTCGGCGACGTAGGTGGGGCCGTCTCGCCGCAGGCCGATGCGGATGACCTGGCCGGGACGGCCGCCCGGCCCGGGGTCCATGTCGACGGCGAGGTACTCGTTGTTCCCACCGTCGGCGAACGGGATCCAGCCATCCCGGTCGATGGAACGCCGGACCGCCCCGGGCGGGCCGTCGTCCAGCATGATCCTCCATGGGTCCGGGTCGAACAGCGGCACGTTGTCCATCCAGTAATGATCACTTCCCAGTTCTGACACAAGGGACGCTGGAAGCCAGTCGTAGCCATTGTCAATGAGTCCCAGGTCATCACCGCCGTCCATCACGTCGTAGAGGGCGCGCAGATCGTCGGGAAGCGGGTATTCCAGGTCTGCGAACATTTCCTCGCGATCCGCTGCCGGCGGCGGCAGCTCATCGGAGTGGCCGAGGATCTCCTCGCGGCGCTGGAGGTAGGCGCGCAGCAGGCAGACCGCCTCGGCGGGATCTCCGGCCTGCGTCGGATCGGCGGGCCCGTCCACCTCATCGCCAGGGCCGCTGGGCAGTGCCTCCTCGTCGAGGACGCAGGCGGCGCCCGAGTTCTCCGCGCGACCGCCAACGGCGGCCTCGAACCACCCCGAAGGATGCACGACCACCGTGACCGCCATACCACGGCCGAGGCGCAGCGCCTTGCGCAGGTCGAACGGGAGACCCTGGTTCTTGAGGGTGCCGTCAGGCAGGGTGAAATGGCCTTTGGTACCTCCGCCGATGGTGAACGTGGCGCGTCGCCAGCCGTCCGGGGCCCGGGCGGCGGTCTGTACCGCCAGGCGCCGCAGCACCTCGGTAGCCTGGGGGTCCTGCTCGTTCTCCGCGGCCCGGAGGCCGGTCAACCGCCAGAAGTCCGGACGGCCGCGCAGACCGTCGTGGTCGGGGTCGGCGAGGATCTCCTCGGTGATCCACGGGGCGAGCCGGACCGCCTCGGCGAGATCGTCGAGCGCGGCGTCCTCGTCACCGAGCAGCGCATGGACCCACCCGCGGTAGTGGCGCACCTTGGCGCCGGGGTGCAGGGCCGCGGCCTCGTCGATCACCCGAAGTGCCTCGCGGGCACGCCCGGACTCGCCGAGCTCCAGGACCCGGGACAGCCAGCCGAGCAGATACCCGGGGTCCTCCCGGGTGGCGCGCTCCCAGTCCACCGGCCGGATGCCCGCCAGCAGACAGGTCGCGGGACCTGCCATGCCGCCGTCCGCCGCCCGTTCCATGGCCGTTGCGGCCTCCGCCGGATCGGCCTCCATGAGCAGCCAGCCACGCCACAGCTCGGCGAGTCCGGGTTCTGCGCCAGCGGCCAACGCCCGATCGAACGACTCCAGCGCCACGTGCAGCATCCCCGCGTCCAACGCGGCGAACGCGACGTCCAGCCAGCGATCGGACGAGCCGTCCGCGGCGGCGATCGCGGGGATCAGCGGCCCCGCTGGGCGCCGGGGCATCTCCTCCAACATGAACCCGCTGAGCCCGATCGGCCGCACCGACCGTTCCCGGAACACCGCCGCGCGGGCCATCAGCGGCTTCAGAACGTTCTTGGCGAGAGTCCCGCCTGGTGACGCCGCTGCAAGAAGGTCGAGCCCGGCGGCTGTCCGGTCGACGCCCTCGAAGCCCATCCCCGCGGGATCGGTGAAGCCGAGAACGTCGACCACGAAGACCTCGTCGCCGGCCGCGAAGATCAGCCCTTCCGGGATGTCGCCTTCGCACCGCCCGGCCCGGGTGGTTCCGTAGGTGCAGCGCCAGAACGTCCCGTCCGGCCAGACGCGCTCCATCGTCCCGCTCCTGCGCCATTCCCAGCCCGCGGCCGCCAGCCGCTCGCGCACCCTCGCCTCCGTCATGGCACCCGATTATGGGACGCCAAGATCACCCATGACGGACTTTCCGTCCACATGGCGGGGTGTTCGACAACGGGAGGCGACATCGCCCGACCAGTCGTCTGAGTCGCGGATTCCTCCTGGAGATCGGGCGGTGGTTGGGCCTTGCACCGATGCGGTCGGGTTCAGGTCCTCAGGCGAGGTTGGGTTTCGTTGCTATCCAGGTGCGCAGTTGTTCGGCGAGGGCAGGGTCGTGGAGGTCGGCCAAGTGGTGGGCGGCTGCGCTGATGAGGTTCTTGGCCTGCCGTGAGGCGCGCATCGCCGGGAGGTTGTCAGGGCTCAGGACGCAGGGAACCCGTGCTTGGTCGAGGGTGAGTGGGAGGGCGCTGAGGCAGTCGCGGACGATCTGGTCCGCGGTCGGCAGCTCCTCGGCGAGCTCGGCGGTGTAGCCATGGAAGCCGAGGGAGGAGCTGAAGGCGGCGATCCGGACGGCCGTCTCACCGGCAGAGAACGCACCGTCCTGATGGGAGCGGTCAACGGCCCACAGGTAGAGGCGGGTGGCGAGGACGCGTTGATCGGCATTGCGGTGGATCGTCTGCTCGATCTGGAGGAACAACCGCAGCCACCAGTTGGCCTCGTCGCCCACGTCGGGTCGGTGGCGGTTGATCCAGGCAGAGCGCCGCTCATCGGATGCCTGGAGAAGGTGCCTGATGCGCTGCTGGTCGACGGGCGCGTCGGTGGCCTTCCGTGCGACTGCCTCAGCTGGCAAGGGGGCGATGATGCGGTCGATTTCGCCGTCGGCGGCGAGGATGTGGGCCCCGGTGTCCGGCTGCCAGTACTCCTGATACCCGGCGTTCGTGCTTGGTAGCTCGACCAGGTCGACGCCGAGGTCCGCCAGCGCGTCCCGAAGATCCTCGAAGCGGAGCGAGACCTGCAGCGGACCGTAGCGCTCTCGGATCGGGCCGGCCGCGACATCGGCTCCCGCCGAGCTCAGGCGGTGTAGCTGCACGGTGAAATGAGTGCCTCGCCATTCCGGCCTGTCAGCGCCGCGCTCCCAGAAGAACTCGACCAGGCCGTGATCCCGCCACATCTGTCCCTCGCTCCGGTTCTCCGCCGGAGTGGCGCCGAGGATCTTGTCGACCTCTTCGGGACTGCTGGTGTGGTCAGCGCCCAGGACCGAGCCACGGGCGACGACATCGATCGCGAACTCCAGCGTGCTCACGGCCGTGGCCCTCCCTTCACGAGCTCGAAGCCGGACATCCCGCCCCTGCAACCGCGGACCAGAGCTTAACCAGCGCCGCCTGACCGGCCCTCTCCCCCGGGCCGCAGAAGAAGCTGGGGTGGTAGGTAGGTCGCCAGAACCGGGCTGTGGGAAAGTGCGCACCTGGGACGGGAAGCTTGTGGGCGGTATGCGGTGACTGGACGGCCAGCGGCCTTGAGTCCGGACGGACGTGCCCGCACATTGGTGACCGGGGCCGCGACCGGCCGCCGGGATTATCCGGCCTCGCCGTTCCGGGTCCCGGCTCGTCCGCCTCGTGTGTGTTCGGAACCGGTGTCTGAGCGCGCGGGGCCTGCCGCCCTTGCCCGGTCGGTTTGCTGCTCATGGTCGTGGCGTTCCAGCGGCGGCGGAGGCGATCGCGCTGGATGTGACCGACGCCGAAATCCGGCACGTGAACGGCCTCACGCGAAGGAGGGCGCAACCGACAGGCTGGACTCGCGGCGTTTCATGCTCCGCTCCTACCAGGAACGACGTAGCCCGATGATCCCTTCTGCGTATTCCAGCTGCCCGCTTGGCTGGCCGGGGCACTGATGCGTGGGGCCCGCTGCGGATCCTGTGGCTGGTGAACGGCGGTCCTGTTCCGCCCTGAAGCTGGCAGCGGTCCTGGTCTGCAGCGCGATGGGCAACCGGTTGGCGCTGGCGTGGTGGTCGGTGGCCGCCCGAGAATGTCTTGACGAGCCGGTCGGCGACCTCGATGGGGTCGAACCGGTCGAGCAGTTGTGGGGCGTGTTTGCCTCGGGGTTCATCCTGCCGACGCGGGGGCGGCGTGCCGACGGGGGCCGACCGGCTGCCGCCGTGACCGCGCTCCGGCTGGTGGTGATGGCCTCGCAGCGAGCCAGGCGTGAGGGAGAGCGGTGGGTGCGGCGGCTGCTGGGCGGCGGTCGCCGCACCCACTCGGGTCAGCCGAGCGCGGTGAGTGCGGCGAGGATGTCGGTGGGCTCGGCGCGGGCGGTGTAGTCGGTGTCGACGAAGGCCCAGGCGATGGTGTGGTCGGTGCCGATGACGTAGGTGGCCGGTAGCGGCAGGGTGCGGGGGTGTCCTGCGTTGACGCGCTGCAGGTCGAAACCGAGCTTGTCGTATACCGCGGCCAGCCCCTCGGTCACCTCGAAGGCCAGACCGTAGGCGGCGGCGGTTTCCGAGCCCACGTCGCTGAGGACGTCGAAGGCCAGCGCGTGCTTTTCGGTCAGCGTCAGCGACTCGTCGGGGATCTGCGGTGAGACCGCAACCAGGCGCGCGCCTCGTTCGGTGATCTGGTCGTGGTGCTGCTGGAGCGCGCGCAGCGCCAGGTTGCAGTAGGGGCACCAGGCGCCTCGGTAGAAGGTCAGCACGACCGGCCCGACGGCGAGCAGGTCGTCCAGCGCGACGGTCTGGCCGCTGGCCGAGGGGAGGGAGAAGCCGGGCGCGGTGTCGCCGACGGTCAGGGCCTTGTCGGCCTGCCCGGAGGCGGCGAGTTCGGCGGCGGCCGCGCCCATGATGGCCTTGACCTCGTCGGGCATCTGCTTGCGGCGGGCGGTGTAGAAGGCGCGCAGTTCGGCCTGGAGGCTCATGAGGGGTCCCTTCTTGGAATGTACGGTCCAAGTTGACGGCAGACGAAAACTACGGGGCGGCGAACGAGCGGCACTCCGTCGTCACCAGGGCGCGCAGCAGCGCGACCGCCCTGGTGAAACGGCGGGTCCGCCCCGAGGGTCGGGAGTGCGGCATGGCGTCAGGATGACACATCGACTGCTATCTTGGAACCACTGTTCCAAGATAGCGAGGTGGCGATGCCTGACATCAAGCACTTCGACCCCGACGCCGCGTTGGAAACGACCCTGCGGCTGTTCTGGAAGCAGGGGCCGGAAGCGACCGGCATCCAGGACGTCGTGTCTGCCACCGGCCTCAGCCGTTCCAGTCTGTATGCGACCTTCGGCGGCAAACACGATCTCTACCTGGCGGCGTTGCAGCGCTATGTGGAGCAACGCTCGGAGCCGACCTTCCAGCGGCTCGCTAAGGACGAGCGCGGCCTGCCCGCGATCGCCGACTTCTTCTCCGAACTGGTCACCGCCCGCTGCACTGGACAGTTCGCCCGTTGGGGCTGCATGGTCGCCAACGCTCACGCCGCCACACAGAGCCTCACTGCGCAGAACACCGCCGGGCAGGACGCCGATACGCGGGTGCGGGCCGTTCTCGACCGGCACCACGAGCAGCTCTGCCAGGCACTGACCCAGGCGCTCACCACCGCCCGGTCCTTGGGACAGCTGGCCCCCGGCACAACGCCCCGCTCCGCCGCGGAGGTGCTCGCCTTGCTCGCCTACGGGGTCAACCTGCGCTCGCGCAACGGCGCCGACGCGCACACGCTCAACCAGACGATGAAGACCGCCCTGGACGCCCTCATGCCACCGCGCCGATAGCTCGATGAAATGGCCACGGATCTTGCGATCCGGCGGCACCGACCGATCAACGGCGATAGCGAGCCGGAGGGGCGAGCCAGCGCCGTCCAGGGTCCGTTCAGACGCGGTCAGCCGTTGGGGATGCTTCCTGACCAGGATGGTGTGGTCGCCGCAGTTCGGCGGCTCGGAAGTGGCATGCGGGACGTCCGGCGCACCGGGATCCGAATCCGCCGACGGCGTGGCACCGCTGGTCGATTGCCCGCACGGCGCGCTACCGCAGTTGTCGACTCTGGCGTTGGCGGGGCCGACAACCGTGGAGACGGTTCAGCAGCAGGACGACTTGTCGGCCGGGACCTTCGCCTCAGTGGTTGCGGGGATGCAGCAGGCCGAGTCAGTGGCCTTCTCGAGGGTGTCGGCGTCGCCCTTCACGACGTAGACCTCCCAGGGCTCTCCGCCCGGGGCGGTGACCCAGACCTTGTCCTGCAGGGCGTAGCAACAGGAGGTGTCGTTCTCTTCGAGGGTGACCAGTCCTTCGCCGGTGAGGCGGTCGGTGGCGGCCTTGACCTGGTCGGTCTGCTCGACCTCGACGCCGAGATGGTCCAGGCGGGTCGGCTCGTCGCCCTCGCCCTCGATGAGGACGAGCTTCAGCGGCGGTTCGGCGATGGCGAAGTTGGCGTAGCCGGGACGGAGCTTGGCGGGCTGGACGCCGAACAGCTTGGAGTAGAAGGCGATCGAGCCCTCCAGGTCGGACACACGCAGGGCGAGCTGGACGCGAGACATGGGTTCCTCCTCGGAGCCGATGTGGTGTTCGGGTGGGTTGTCCGCGAATCAGGGGCGGAGCCTGGTGCGGGTTGCGAATGCGGCGGCGCGGGTCCAGCCCCCCTGCGCTTCTGCGCGGCAGGAGGTGTCGCTATCTGTCCGGCCCCGCGGGCTCCACTGCTCCACGCCGGGCGCGGGTGATGATCACACGGACAGGGTGATGAGGTGACGACTCATGCCCTCCTGATTAGATAGTTGTCTAAGTAGTGCCCGACCCCGAGTTTGCGCTCTTGGATAGATGAATGTCAAATTAGAGGCATGTCGAAGCTGCTGGAGATCGAGGACGTGTCCGGGGGGCGGTGCTGCGCCCCGCTGAGTGGGCCGCTGCTGGGTGAGGACGAGGCCGTCGAGCTGGCGAAGGTGTTCAAGGCGCTGGCCGACCCGGTCCGGCTCCGGTTGCTGAACATGATCGCCGCGGCCGCCGGCGGTGAGATGTGCGTGTGCGATCTGACCGGTTCGTTCGACCTGACCGCGCCGACGATCTCCCACCATTTGAAGGTGCTGAAGCAGGCGGGCCTGATCGAGGGCGAACGCCGCGGCACCTGGGTGTACTACCAGGCGGTTCCTCAGGCGCTGACCCGCCTGTCCGGCCTGTTCGCGCTGCCGACCCTCGCCACCGCCTGACCGTCCTCCGGGCTCATTGCGGGGCCGCCGCCGATGCACGTCGTACCGGTTGGATGGCACGCAGCGGGCAGGCCAGGACGTGGCGAGCATCGGCCCCCGACTCCGCGCAGGGGCGCCGCGGCGAACTGGCGTTGCCATTCGGGGCCCACGAACCCCAGCCCCGGATGCGTCCCACTGACCCCGTCCCGGCGGATCGGCGGGCCATCGCCATCGAGTGCGCCGAGGTCGTCCAGGTACTCGACGGCCGGTATCCGGCCTCGAGCAACAGCACGCCGGCCTTCCGCTAGACCCGCCCTCCCACGGGACCCAAATCGGAATGATTGATCACGACACCACACACGCCCTGATCGTGGTGTGGCTGATGCTGGATGCCGCCACCCTGGTGGATGGTCTGGGGGGCGGGGCGCGGCCATGAGTGGCATGAAAGGTTGTGTGGTCGCGGGGCGGCTTCACGGTGTGGCACCACGCGCGCGACTGTGGGCGGTTCCGCGTTTCCGCCGGCATTGTGGGGTGGACTGAGCCGCGAGGATGGGTCGTGATCTGCTCGTTCAAGACATCGGAGGGACCGTGACGTAGACGCGCTCGAGCCGGGAGCGCTCCGCCTCAGCCGACCGAGCGCGCAGGATTTGTGCCCCGGCGACCGCGGAGACCGCGAACCGTGCGTCGGGATCGGCCGCGGCCACCAGGTCGAGGTGGGCCAGGGTGCCGTTGCTCGGACGCGTGTACCAGATCGACGGGGTCAGGAAGCCCCCGTCGTGGTACTCGTCCCAGTCGGCGACCGTGACCATGCGAAGAAGTCGTCCTCCCCCCCGCTCGGCGGCGCGGGCCACCAGCCGCGCCACCGCGCGGCGGACCCGCAGCGCGTTGCGCTCCGGCTGGGGCAGGCCCTAGAGGAACTACAACTGCGCGTAGCGGGAGTAGAGGGGGACCTCGTCGGAGTCCTCAACCAGACCGAAGAACCCGTCGAGGTCATCGAGCCCCTCGTCGGCGAGTGGGGCGTCGAACCCGTCGGTGGACATCGTGCGCTACACATCCCATCCGTACGATCGGAAGCCAGTCCGTGGTCTTCTGGCTGTACTACGGGCCCCGTCGCGGAACCTACCCGTCCTGGTTCAGGGCTGCCCCAAGCCTGTCGGCGAGCCCGAAAGAGCTCCCTGACAGACATGCCGGCCAGGCGGCATCTCTGTCGCGCGGTAGTTTGCGCGGTCAGCGGCGGGGAGCAACCGTCCTTTGCCGCCGGTCAGCAGCGGATGCCGCGTGACCAGGGCGACCTTGGACTGGGCGGTCAGGCAGGTCATCACCTCGTCCTGGCCGGGATGGCCGCCGGGATGACAGGGAGGGCGCGGCCCGGCAAGGCGCTGCGGTGGGCCAGGGAGAACGACATCAGGGGCTGTCGTAGTGCGGCGGCCAAGAACCGGTCGTCCGCGAGGACGCCGTCCGGCAGCGGAAACCCCTCCCCCAATCCTGGGGCTGATTCCCGGTGAGGGTGAGGCCAGGCAACCTGGGGGGCGGCGAGAAGCCGAACGCTCAGGCGCGGGGTGCGGTCAGTTCGGTGAGGAGGGTTTTGACGCGGGTGCGGATCTCGTCGCGGATGGGGCGGACGGCGTCGAGGCCCTGGCCTGCGGGGTCGTCGAGTTTCCAGTCGAGGTAGCGCTTGCCGGGGAAGACGGGGCAGGTGTCGCCGCAGCCCATGGTGATGACGACGTCGGACGCGCGGACGGCGTCGGCGGTGAGGATCTTGGGGGTCTCGGCGGAGATGTCGATGCCCTCTTCGCGCAGGGCCTCGACGACGGCGGGGTTGACGTGGTCGGCGGGCTCGGACCCGGCGGAACGTACCTCAACGGCGTCGCCGGCCAGGTGGGACAGGTAGGCGGCGGCCATCTGGGAGCGTCCGGCGTTGTGCACGCAGACGAACAGCACGCTCGGCCGGGCGGACTGTCCCGGAGCGGCGGACGGATCGGACACGTGAGCTCCCTGGTGTGGTGGTGACCAGCCGCATCGGGCCCCTTCGCTGTCTCAACCGGTCTTCTGCCTGGTCGGGGGCTGTTTGGGGCGCGACGACACCGACTGCTAACGTATCAGCCCATGGTGATGTCAGTCGAGAATGATGTGACCAGGCTGCTGGCCGACCCGCTGCGGGCGCGCATCGTGGAGCTGCTGGCCCGCGAGGCGCTGTGCACCTGTCACCTGGTGGAGGAGACCGGCGCCAAGCAGACCAACGTGTCCAATCACCTGCGGGTTCTACGTGAGGCCGGGTTGGTGGAGACCGAGCCGTGCGGCCGGTTCACCTATTACCGGCTGCGCCCCGAGCCCATGCGCGCGCTGGCCGTCCGCTTCACCGAATTGGCCGCCGCCGCCGAGCAGACTCGCAACGATGGCAGCCGGAGGCCCTGTCCGTGACCCAGACCAGCCATCCTGCCACCGCCACCGCCACGACCGGTGACCCGGCGCGGAACCTCGCCGGCAGGCTCTCGACGCTCGACCGGTTCCTGCCAGTGTGGATCATCGCCGCGATGGTCCTCGGGCTGCTGCTGGGACGGGCCGTCCCGGGCCTGGACGACGCGCTGTCGAAGGTGGAGGTCGTCGGGGTCTCGCTGCCGATCGGCCTGGGCCTGTTGGTGATGATGTACCCGGTGCTGGCCAAGGTCCGCTACGACCGGCTCGACACCGTGACCGGCGACCGGCGGCTCATGCTGTCCTCGCTGGTGGTCAACTGGCTGGTCGGCCCCGCGGTCATGTTCGCGCTCGCCTGGGTCTTCCTGCCCGACCTGCCCGCCTACCGCACCGGACTGATCATCGTCGGCCTGGCGCGCTGCATCGCCATGGTGATCATCTGGAACGACCTGGCCTGCGGGGACCGCGAGGCCGCCGCCGTCCTGGTCGCGCTGAACTCGCTGTTCCAGCTGCTGGCGTTCGGCGTCCTCGGCTGGTTCTACCTCAGCGTCCTGCCCGGATGGCTCGGCCTGGCCACCGACGACCTGAACTTCTCCGTCGGCAAGATCGTGGTGAACGTCCTGGTGTTCCTCGGCGTCCCGCTGCTGGCGGGGTACCTGACCCGCCGCATCGGGGAGGGGAGCCGCGGCCGCGCCTGGTACGAGGAACGGTTCCTGCCCCGGATCGGCCCGGTCGCGCTGTACGGGCTGCTGTTCACGATCGTCGTCCTGTTCGCGCTGCAGGGTCACACCATCACCTCGCGGCCCGCCGACGTCGCCCGGATCGCCCTTCCGCTGCTGGCCTACTTCGCGATCATGTGGTTCGGCTCCTTCGCCCTCGGACGCGCCGCCGGTCTCCCCTACCCGCGCGTCGCGACGCTCGCGTTCACCGCCGCGGGCAACAACTTCGAACTGGCCATCGCGGTCGCCATCGCCACCTTCGGCGTCACGTCCGGCCAGGCCCTCGCCGGGGTCGTCGGCCCGCTCATCGAGGTCCCCGTCCTGGTGGGCCTGGTGTACGTCTCGCTGTGGCTGCGCCGCCGCGCGGACGCGGGTGTCGTGCCGGGCGTCTGACGGCCTCGGACCTGTCGGACGTCGTCGTGGTGGGCGGCGGCAAGGCCGGGCTGGCGGCGGGCTACTGCCGACGCCGTACCGGACTGGACTTCGTCATCCTTGACGTCCAGAACGAAACCCGACGGGGCCTGGCCCGCCTGGCCGAACACCACGTCGGCTGCCACGCAGGAACCCTCACCGCCGACCAGTACCGCGCCCACCGGCTGGATGCGGGCTTCATCGACGTCACAGTCCCGTCTGCCAAGCAGCATTCGGTGATCATCCAGGCCGTCACACCAACGTGACCTGGCCGGCCCCACGGATCACGGTGGGCAAGACCGGCCCGGGCGGACGACCGGCGGCCGCCGATGCGTGTTCGTTGGAGCGCCAGATCGATCGGCGAGGTCGCAAGGAGAACCTTCGGTCGACAGGTCAGCAGCACAGGAACTGCGCCTCAAGCAGTAGTGCGCCAATGCCTGACGACACGAATTGAGCCGCACGGCGCCTCGGGCTCGTCCCGCTGTCGCGCGGGCCACATCGCGTGAACGTAAGGGGTTGCCGCATTCGGCGGCGCGATGCGCTGTGCCGCCCTACGCTCGTCCGATGATCGAGTTGAGCGGCTATGAGCAGACCTGGATAGACGTCCTGGACGAGCTGCAGAACTGCCCGGAGATCGAGGTCCTCAACGAGTACCGAGAGATCGACCCGGAGGTCGAGGACGCCGAGACCAGCCTCAGCGCCGTCGCCCACGTCACCAGAATGCCGCTGGGGGCGTCCTTCCGGGATTGCCATTTCCGGTTCGAATACCTCGGCAGCGCGTGGCAGAGCGCAGAGAGCAAGGACCACTTCATCACCGGGGAGTTCTGCCTGCAGCCCCTGGAGACCACCGTGCTGAACCAGTCACCGCTCGAACTGTGGGCCGATATGACGCCCGAGCAGGAACGGCTTCAGTTCGAACTCCGGGCCATCGACGGAACGCCCGAGTGGGGCACCGGCCATCTCGCCGCACTGCGTGTTCAGCCAGGCATCGCCGAGCCCGAGATCTGGTTCGACAAAACCAGCGACCACTACTACCAACTGGAACTCGACTACCAGGGCTACCTTGACGCCCTACGCGTCACCAAGGGCACCTTCGGCTGGCAGTACCTGTTCACCGCCTCACCGCTCAACGGCGGCAAGGCAACGCTCGACAGACTCCGGACGATGCTCGACCTGTTTCCGAAGTGGTTTCCCGATCACGACTACGAGCCGTTCCGGCGGCGCTTGAACCTGGCCATCAGCCGTCCGTGGCCGCGCGGCGCGAGAAAATGATCCCTCGGCGGGGAGGTCGTCTCGCCCCGAGTCCGGAACGGCACGGCCAACTCGGGCGGAGGCCCTCGAACGGCCAGGTTCACGTGTACTCCACCTGCTCCGGTGGGGTCGGACGAGTTCCAGTAGGGGGCGGTCGTAGAGCGGCGAGTGGAGGAGTTCGACAACGTCGTCCAGCGCGCGACGTCCGCGGGGATCGGGCCTTGGCGACGCGCCTGCTCCAGCCTGTGCGCCCGGCCCTCGACGCCGGGGGGCCATGCGGATTCGGGGCGGCGGCAAAGCCCAGAACGGCAACCTCTCGACCGTGGCCGTACAGGTCGGCGCGCTGCCTGTGCCCAGACGGGCGGCCCAGGAAGGAGGAGGGGCCAGCCCTGAACAGGCCGCGGGTGACCTCCGCCGATCGGCACTCACCTATTGAGCGCCGTCGGCCGGACGCACCAACAGGGTCACGGCCGTGGGGGGAGTCCAGGCCATGGCTCTTCCGAAAGGCTGTCGCGGTCGGCTTTCAGGTCACCGTTCGAGGGGCGCACTGAGCTGCAACGCCGTACGTATCATCGCGGCGCGCTGGCCGGGGCAGTGCCACAGGTCTTCGTCCACCGGCTCGTCGTCGTCGAAGCGCATCGGCTTGTACAGGTACTGGACGCCCGCGAGCCAGGAATCGGGGTCGACGTCGTGGCTTTCGCCGTGCGCGCACGCCGAGTCCGTCGCGACCTGGGTGAGAACCTCCCGCAGGTAGGTCGGGACGGCTGGCGGTGCGGTCGCTTCCTGTCCGACCAGGGACGAGCAGACGACCGCCGTCAAGGGCAACACCTCGCTCTGCGGGACGTCACCGAGCAGTCTCTGGGCTGCCCAAAGGCTCGCGATCTGCGAAGGCGCGTCCTCAGGGAAAGAGCCGACGTTGACGGTGAGCCCGATGACGTCCAAGGCGCCATCGACCACGTACGCAGGCGTGAGCAGGCTGAAATCCGGCATTCCGAACTCGACGGGACGCCGCGCCAGCAGCACTTCCATGGCTTCACGGGCCATCGTGCGGAGCCAGGCCGGGCAGGAGAACAGCGCGATCTCGTCGCGGCCCGTGAATCCTGCGGCGGTCGCCACCTCGGGGTTCTCGATCGCCGGGATCCACCGCACGATGCGCTCGAGGTTGTCGAGCTCGGCGTAGCCCGGATGGTCTTCCTCGCAGGTGTCCAGCGTTTCCTCGGCCAGCGCCGCCGCGGCGAGCAACGAGTCGTAGACCCGCTGGTCGCGGAGCCGGTGGACGGCCCAGAAGCTGGTCGAGTAGAGCGCGAGGAGCTGTCCCGCCCGCACGCCGGGATCGGGATCCTCCGCGAGGATCTCGGCGACCAGCCCGAGCAGTTCGACCGGATCGCCGGTCGGATAGTCGTTGATGATCTCAAGCAGGCTCCTGACGAACCCGCTGGCGGGAGGAAACTGGTTCACCGATGTCAGATGCAGGCCGCTGCCCCGAGGTTCCGTACCGTCATGATCCGCCCAGGCGCATGGGCACCCGTGCGGCTGCGCCAGCCCTCTCCACACGACTCGGCGAGGCCCCGAGCCCCAACCGGACGGCATTGCGGTGACCCGACCCGCGGTCCTGGGTGCGGCCTGCCGTTGGTGTCGACCGGCCGGGCACTTCTCCTGTCACCTTGATGACGACCGATCGCATGACCGCGAGCGGACTCCAGATCACCGACAGTGATCGCGCCTTCGACGGCGCTCGAGAATACGCTCCAACGACTTTGCGATCTCACCGGCAAGCTGGCCGTCCGCCTGGTTGGGACTGCTACCGGCTCGGTGTTCACCTCACCGGCGGTTACCGAGGCGGGCACAGGCCGGGTGGGACGATGCGTCGGGGCCTGGGCTGCTTTCAGCAGCAGGTGTGTGCTTTCTCTGCGCGCGGGCGCGGTTCGTTCTGGGGTTCGGTGGCGGCGATTCGGCCGCGGAGCATGGCGTCCATTACGGCCGTGAACCGTTGTGTTCGCGGTTGGCCGAGGACGAAGGGGTTCGCTTCGTTGGGGTGATCGCGGAGCTGCTCGGCGCGTTCCAGGCCGTAGTCGTTGGGGTGGTTAGAAAATTCCACATTCGCGCCCGCCTGACGCATCCAGCCGGAGGACGACCTGCCACACATCCGGGACCACCTGGAACGGCTCGGCCACCGCGCGGCCCTGCTGCCCGCGCAGATCACCCTCGCTCCCTCGCTCACCGCGGCCGTGTCCGAGACCCTCCGTACCGGCGCGCTGCTGCTGTGCTCGTCCGCGCAGGCCGACGAGTTGGGGCTGTCCTGGCGTCCGCTGGTGGGTGAGCCCGTCGCACGCGGCTACCAGCTGCGCGCCAGCAGCGGCGTCGACGCGCGAGCTGTGAGCGAAGGGCATCGGGAGCCGATCGCGCGCTGTTTGGGTGTACCGGCGGACGGCCGGGGGCGGTCATGACCGTCCACCAGGCCGTCCGGGAGCTCCAGGCCATGCTCAAGGACGCGGGACTGTCCGGCTCGTATCTGGTCCGCGATCTGGACGGCGGCGACGAGCTCGGCATCGCCCCGGACCTCGAGCTGCCGATCGCGTCGCTGGTCAAGGTGCCGCTCGCGGTGGCCGTGTCGGAGCACGTCCAGGACGGACGGATCGACGCGGCGACCATGATCGAGGTGCCTCCTGGGCGCGTCACGACACCGGGCCCGGTGGGGCTGAGCAGGTTCCGGCATCCGGCCCGGATCGCCGTCGACGACCTGCTCTATCTCAGCACCTCGATGAGCGACAGCAGCGCGACGGACGCCCTGTTCGGGCTTGTTCCGCCCGCCGAGGTGAACCGGGTTCTGGCGAGGTCCGGCGTCACCGGCATCACCGTGCGCCATTCCATGGACGAGCTCACGCAGACCCCAATGGAACGGTTCGAGCCACGCGAGGTCCACCTCGCCCAGTCGCTGGCGATCGGCTCCCGCACCGCCGGGCGTGGACATCCGGTCCCCCAGCTGGACGTCAGCCGCGCGAACTCCGGTACCGCCCGAGCTTGCGTCGACCTCCTCCAGGCCCTGTGGGTCCCCACCCGCATCCCCGTCGCGGTCGCCGCCCAGGTGCGCAGCCTCATGGGCCTGAACGTCGTCCGGCACCGGCTCGCACCCGACTTCAGCTCGGACCCTCGCGATGGTCGTCCAAGACCGGCACGCTGCTCAACCTGCGCCACGAGATCGGGGTGGTCGAGCACGACGACGGCTCCCGATACGCCATCGCGGCGCTGACGGAGTCCACCGTGCCCGCGGCGATCCTGCCGACGGCGGAGGTCGTGATGGCACATGTGGCCCGCGCCCTGCACGACCTGCTACGGGCACGATGAGCGACGCTGGTACGCCTGTGGGTCGACGTCGGAACCGGCGCGTCTTGGTCGATGAACCGCCACCGGCCTTTATGGGCGGAGCGCGAAGAATGCCTCGAGGCGACGGCGGTGGTAGTCGAGGTCGTCCTCGCTTAGGTGGCCGCCGCGGCGGCGCTCGTGTTCGAAGCACGCGGCCTCGCAGCGCAGCCGGTGCCGGATGAGCTGGACGACGGTTTCGTCGTCCATGGCGCCCGCCGTCCCACCCGCCTCGTGGTAGTCGTCGACGAACCGGCGGCGCTGTTCGAGGGACGCGGCGTATTCGTCGGTCCACTCCAGTGCGACCGAGGCGACCTCCAGTTCGGGCGCGCCGACGACGGCCGCGTCCCAGTCCAGGACAGCGACGAGCCGTCCGTCCCGGGCGAGGGTGTTGCCGACGTAGTAGTCGCCGTGCAGCGGGTGCCGAAGGGGACGGCGGCGATGGAACTCCGCCAGCCAGCGGTCGAGCTGCGGATCGGCGAGGTCGGGGACGTCCTGCGGCGGCTCTCCGTCCAGGCCGACCTCCAGGAACCCCCGCACCGGACGCGTCGGAGGGCGAAAATCGACCAGAGCGCGGTGGAGCCGTGCGAGGAGCCGCGCACCTTCCCGGCGCATCGGCTCCTCGGCGATGCCTGGCCACTCCCCCTCGACGAACGGCCAGACCGACACGGGCCGTCCTTCGACGCGGACGACCGTGGCCCTGCCGCGCGTGCGCAACGGCACGACCGCCTCCGGCATGGACAGCGCCGCATGCGCGGCGACGGCGTGGCACCACTCGGACTCGGCACTGCTCCGTCCCAACGGCCCGATCCGGATGACGAGGTCACCGGCCCGGTACGCCGCAGACTCCTCGCCGCCCTGCAGACGTACCGGCTCGTCCTCGACACGCCGTCCCCACTCCTCTTGGACGGCGTCACGCATGGCCGCGGTCAGCGGCGTCTCCACGAAAGCCACCCTCGCGACCGTACCCTTCGGTTACAGGGCGTTCACCCGGTACGGGACGTTCGACCAGGTCAGCGGGGCATGTTGCGGCTGTGGACGCCGAACCACCGTTGCAGAGCCGCCTGGAGACCCTCCAACTCCTTGGGGCTTGGCTGGGGCGAGATGGATGCCCAGGCGACGTAGGAGTCCGGGCGGATGAGCAGGGCGGTGGGCCCTGAGGTTTGGGGAAGCGCGGTGACGATCTCCAGTCCGTCCTGCGGCAGGGCGAGCGTCTCGGCCAGCGCTGCTCCTTCGGTCAGGTCGAGCAGCAGAGGACGTGCGGCTCTGGTCAGCTCGGCCAGCCGGACCGGCCCGGTGGGAGTGTGCAGCTCCAGGTCCGGGACGAATCGGCCGACCAGCGGGTGCGCCTCGGGCTCGCCCATGTCGTAACGGACGTCGGCGCCTGCGACAAGCCCGGCGAGGCGCTGCACGGTGGCGGCGTCACCGAGCAGTTCGGCGAACACCGCGCGCAGTCCGGTGACGTCGTCACCGGGGGCGATCAAGGCCGACTGTGCCTGCGCGTTCAGGACCATGCGGTGGGCCGCTGATCGTCGCTCCGTCTCGTAACTGTCCAGCAGTCCGGACGGGGCGCCGCCGCGGAGGGTGGCGGCGAGTTTCCAGCCGAGGTTCACGGCGTCCTGCAGGCCGAGGTTGAGCCCGGGCCCTCCCCCGGTGGCGGAGTACACGTGGGCGGCGTCACCGATCAGGAACACCCGGCCGTCGCGGAACCGTTCGGCGATCCGGGTGTTGCCGCCGCTCAGCCGCCGCAGCACATGCGGCCCTTCGCCGTCGGGGGGACCGAGCGGCACCTCGACCCCGAGTACGCGGCGGATGCTCGCCCGCAGCTCCTCGAGGGTCATGGAGTCCTCGGTCTCGGGCTGGTCCCACTCCGTGGTGCTGAGCAGCGGCGGGTGGCCGGGCATCGGCGCGTAGGAGAATCCGCCATGCTCGGTGCGGTGGGGCAGGAACGGCAGGACGGGGCCGTGGCCGGGGATGTCGAGTGCGCCGGTCGCCGGATCGAGCCAGTCCGCCGGGACCGTCGCGTGCGCCGAGCGGACGGTCATCCGGTCGTAGGTGACGCCGGGGAACCCGATGCCGGAGAGTTTGCGTGTGCTGCTGTGTGCTCCGTCCGCGCCGATGAGGTAGCGGGTCCGAAGCCGGTACGTCCCGCTCGGACTCGCGACGTCGATGGACACCTCGTCGTCCTGCGAGAGGCCGACGACGTCGTGCCCCTGCCGGATTTCCACGCCCAGTTCGATGGCGCGCTCCCGGAGGACCTGCACGATGCGCCGCTGTGGCACCGGCAGGGCGTAGACGGGACTGTCCTCCAGCAGGCTCAGGTCCAGGCCCAGCGCGCCGAACATGAAGTATCCGGAATTCGGCTGCGGTGGTTCTTTGTCACCGCTGAGGCGTTCGTGAAGGCCCCGGTGGTCGAGCATTCTCACGACCTGCCCGAGCAGCCCGTTCGCCTTGGGTTCCCGGCTCGGCTCAGGAAGCCGTTCCAGGACGATCGGCCGGACGCCCGCCAGGCTCAGTTCGCAGGCCAGCATCAGTCCGTTCGGACCGGCGCCGACGATGACGACATCTGTGATCACGTGTTCTCCGTTGGTCATGACGCGGTCAGCCGCGGTAGTACTCGGCGAGGGTGGTGAACGCGGCCTTGGGCTCCCAGGGCATGTCGGGGTAGGTGTCTCCGAGGCGGTCCTCGTAGACCTTGACGACGCCGTAACTGGCCAGGTCCAGATCGTCGCGGGGATCTCCGTCGGGACGATGGACGTGGTCGTAGAGCGCGAAGGTGAACACGAAGGCGCTGTCGACGCCGCCCGCTTCGAACGCCTCCAGCAGCTCACGCACGCACGTGGCCTGACCGGCCTCGTCCCGGGCGTACTCACCGTTCAACCGCACCGGGCCGCGTTCGTCGTACTCGACGATGTCCAGGCCGAGTGCGCCCTTGTCGGCGGCCCCTTGGTAGCCGGCGGAGCCGAACTCGGTGATCGCGACCGGCTTGCCTTGCGCGACCAGGCCACGGACGCCGTCGGCGAAGCGGTCGGCGATCTCGGCCGACCTGTAGAGGTCGACGGACATGATGTCGAAGAGCGTCCAGTCGACGCCTTCGAGCGGTACCGAGGCGTAGGTCACCCTGCCGCCGAAGCGCTCGCGCACGAGCGGCACGGCCTTGCCGAGGAAGTCGTTGACACGTGCGCCGACCTGGTCGATCAGCTCACGCACGCCGTCCGGCCGGCGCAGCAACGCGACCCGCTCGTCGGTGCTGTCGCCGGGCAGGAAACCGGGATTCATCAGGCTCAGCTCGGCGCCGGCGACGAACACCACCTCCGCGCCCTGCAGCCTCAACCGCTCCGCGCGTTCGGCGCAGTCGGCGAACAGCGACAGCATCTCCTCGGCGGTCAGTTCGAGGGGGTAGGGCGAGAACCAGACCTCCAGCCCCAGGTCGGCGGCGTACGTCGCGGCCAACTCGATCCGTTCGGGGTCACCGCCCATGACGCGGACGGCGTTGCAGTGCAGGTCGTCGCGGATGATGCGCAGCTCTCGCTCGACCGTCTCCGGGTCGAAGTGCCTGCGAGAGTTCGCTCCGTTCTTGACGAAGCCGGTGTCATAGCTGATGCCTTTGGCGCGCACGTCTCTTCCCTTCTCCCCTCAAGGGGCACTCAAGGTACGAAGCGTACCCTAAATGCCGGTGTGAGCTGCTAGCAAGCCGAGCGATAAGGAACGGCCAGTGCCGATCATGGGACGTACACGTCCCGCTCGGGGGCCTGCCGCCGGTACGCACTGGTTGCTCGACGGCGGCGATTCGGTCTGTCACGGACTGGCCGTGCAGTCTCCACTGCCGACCGATGTCGATTGCTTCTGCGACGGTTTGCGTCGCTCTCGGCGCACCACCGCCTGCGACGTCTGGCCGTGCACGTGGCGACCGGGACGCCCGAGGACCTGATCGCCTCACCAGCTGAGGCGCGCATCGCGTGTTACAGCCCGCGCCCGGCCAGAGCCCAAGCGGTCGCCGACCTGCTGACCGGCACACGCATCACAACTCCCGGCCAGGTCCCGGGGCTTGAGCAGCAACCCTGCGGCCAGTGGCGTTAGCGGGTCGTGAGGGCCCGCGTTACCGCCACTGGCGGGTCCGATGCGGGTGGCGTCCAGGGTTACCGGTGGCGTCGGCTGGGGTCGTGTTGGGCGAGGGCGGCTGCGAGGGGGACGGCCGGAATACGGGCAGAAAGGGGCCGCGGGATCTGATTGGTTGAGGCGTCCTCGAGGTAGCGGAGGACGCCGGGCACCACACCCCCGCCGCCGGCAGCCCGAGCCTTAGTCGGCCCCGTTGATCTGGTCGGCGTCGGCCAGCGCCCGGTACAGCGTGGCGACCGACGGGGCCTTGCCCGCGTTCTTGCCCGAGGCGATCCGGAGCTTGGCCGCGATCTGGGGGACCGGTACGCCTTTGGCGCGCAGCGCCAGGGCGAAGGTGAGCATGTCGTCGTCGATCACCTTGGGCCGGCCGCCGTGGTTGCCGTTGGCTGCGGCGATCTGCTGCCCTTCCAGGGTCTTGTCGCGGATGTACTCGCGGTCGAGTTGCGCGGCGACCGCCAGCACCGCGAACAGCATCGCGCCCATCCCGTTCGGGGTCGTGTATGCCGGTCAGCGGCCCGGTGAGCAGCTCCAGCTGGATCCCGGCAGCCTGCAGCTCACCCGACAGCGTCATCAGCTCGGCGGCGTTGCGCGCCAGCCGCTTGGTCTCGTGGACCGTCACGATGACCGGTTGGTCCGGCGCGGCGGTCCGGATGTCGCGGCACAAGGCCAGCGCCGCCGCGAGCTCCGGCCGCACCTTGACCCGGGTGGAGATCTTCTCGGAGAAGATCCGGCTGCACCCGGCCGCGCAGCGCGACCAGCTGCGGTTCCAGTTCCTGGGCTCTGGTCGGGCAGCGGGCGTACCCGATCCGGATCGGCGGGCCCGCCGGGTCCGGAGCCGCGGCCGCGACCGGCGGTCGCGCCTGCCACGGCCGCCCGGGGAACCGCCCGCCCGGGACCGGGACCGGGACCGGGACCTCCAGCAGCTCCCGCAACGCTGGCACCAGAATGAACCGCGCGGTGTGGTACTTCGAGGCGACCTTCCCGCCCCGCGTCCGGCACACCGACGGCGCCATCACCTCACAGCTCGGGCAGTCGAACCGCTCAACAGGGGGGCAGCCGGAATACGCCGGAAAGACACCGCGAGAGCTGGACGCTTGCCCCGGGAGCGGCGTCTGACGTGCTGAAACTTAGGTTTCAATGGAGCCATGGCCTCTTCACCGCTGCTGGCGCCCATCTAGCGGTGGTAGGCGAGCGGTCGTGGTTCTGGTGATCCACGGCCGTCGAGAATGGCGGTGTGCGGTCACTGGCTTGGCCTCGCGCGATTCAGGGGAGCCGGCACGTCCTGGGGCCCGGGCACCGAGGCGAGTGCCCGGGCCCCGTGGGACGCGGCTGGCCGGGCTGGGTCACCGGGAGCCCTTCCGGCGCGCAGGGGGCTGGCTCAGATCTGGCAGCGCGCGCCGGCCTGCCGGGCCAGAGGCGTTGCCGCCCTGCCGCCAGAGGCGGCCGTCAACCAACCTTGGTGGCGCCGTCGCAGATGATGGTGGTCGGTCCGTAGCTGCAAGTGCTGATGCAGGCGTAGACGTCCACGCCCGCCAGGCCCTTGGTCCAGTAGCCCAGGGCATCGACGTCGGGCTGCTCGACGCTCTCGGGGACCGCGGTGACTCCGAAGGCGGCGGGCCGGGCCAGCAGCTCGGCCCTGACCTCGGCGTCGGCGGCGGCGTGCCGCAGCACCGACTCCCGGGCACCGAGGGTGAAGCCCGTGATGGTGTCCTCTCCTCGGGGAACTCCTCCTCCCCCAAGCTCACCACCGGCGCCCCGCCGCCGCACAGTCGGCCGGCGGGTACGTATCTGTTCCCTGACCGGGCCGGGGCCAGAACCGGCAGGTCCCGCCGCCACACCTTCCGCACGCCGCGTGTACCGGCCAACCCGCCGGCGGCGGGTTGGCCGGTCGCCAGTAACCGGCGCCGATCTGTCGCATGGCGCGGGCCGCCCTGTACCGAGCACGGGCTCGGTGAGATCTGGCGCCAGCCCCTGTCTCGCTGGTGAGGACGCCGGTAAGCCGGTGGGGTCCGCCAGCGACGTCCTGGCGGATGCGAAGGGATCTGTGCAGTCGACGGCCAATCAACCGTGGGGGCGGAATCGTTCGACTACGCCCCCACGCCCGATCCAATCGGAACCCAGCGCCTGCCCTGCCGGAACCGGGCGCCGATCCAATCAGATCCGATCCCCACTTCCGCCCCTCCTTTTCGCCCCTAAATGGCCACCAGAGCCCGCCGGATACGGCCCAGCGCTCGGGTCGGTGTCACCGGAGGAAAGGTGCCGAACGTGTTCGTCGGCTGGAAGCCGGCGGGCGGTAGCGGCCGAGTGGGCCGCCTGCAACGCGATGGTTGCGCTGCTGACGTGGGGCCTGAGCAAGTCCCGCCGGTCTCAGGGGCGCCCCGTCGGCCTCACCCGCGCGCCAGTCGTCGCGGCGCGGCGGCGGCACGGGGCCCCGCCGTGCTGCTCGTACTGCGTGGGCGCCGACGTGGGGCCGCTGGCGCTCGTCGTCCCCTTGAAGGCGCTATTTGGCGATTTTCACCTGTCAGCAAGTCCGCCACAGTTCGGCGTATAGGTATTGCTCGGCCATGGGGATGCCGTATCGGGTCGTTTTCCCGGGCCGTACCCCTCGACACTGGTTGTGGTTGTTCCTGGGAAACCAAGGGTCTCCGGTGACGACGTTTACGCTGATCAGCCGTCCGCAGCTGACGTTCTTCACGAAGACGTACTTATGGTCTTTGCTCTGCCACCGTTGTGTGCAGCCTGGCCATGCGTCCCTCGCCGACATCGAACCGCCGGCAAGGGAGGGGACGGCCATCGCCGTGCCGACCGTGCCGGTTGCCGCGACTGCGGCCACCAGGACGCTCGCGCCGAACCGCAAGACAGCATTTCGTGTGATATCCACCGATTACTCCGCATTGTTGGGTGTTTGTTTGCCTCTCCCGGGATCATCCCGAACGAAATTCCGAGACCAGTTTCCTTTGCGCTATGACGCAAGGGGGCGTTGACAGATCTCGGAGGCGGGTACGACACCGGTTGTGAGGTTGCGTATCTTCTTTGAGCCGCATGACCTTGCGCGGATACGGTCTCGGCCCCCGCTGAGACGGCCTTTAGCGGGCCGCAGAGTGCACATGGGCCCCTTTCGGTACGGGGTGGAAGATGCTCCATATAAGTACTATGTCACCGAGAGAAGTTGAAATACTCCACCGAGTAATCGACATGTGGTGGCCAGTGCGAGCGGTTGTGGCTCCCCGTTGAGCAGGACGCCTCTACCGGCTACCTGCGGGGGGTGGTGCGCCTGGAGGCTGTGGCCCGGCCTCCAGGCGCCCGCGTCACGTATGCGTGATGCAACTGATTCCGTCCGGGAGACCGGCCTTACGGATGTCGCGGAAGCGCGTGTACGGCCGGATGATGGCGTGAGGGCCCCTGCACCTGCCCGTCCCTGACACCTCCTGCCAGACGACCTGGCCCTGGTTGGTGGCGTTGTAGCCCGACAGGGTTATCTTGTCGGAGGGGTGATGGCTGGGGCCTTGGACCGGCTTGAACCGCATGGCCAGATTGTCGTAGTCCGCCGCGTACCACAGGCAGAAGTAGCCGGTGGTGCAGGCCCCTGTGCCTGCGACGGCCTGTGTGGGCGTGTGGGTGTTCTGCGCCGCATGCGCGGCGGCGGTCGCGCCGGTCGATGCCAGGGCGGCACCGAGCGCGAGCGCCGCGGCGCCCTTCAGAAAGCGCTGGGAACGGTGATGCGTCATCGCTGTTCTTTCCCTTCGTCTGATGTTCAGGCGTGGTTGATGGCGGCCGGGTGAAGACAGCGATCACCTGACCGGCGGAGCATCTGACTGCCATGTGGTGAACCGGTCCGAGCATCCCCCTCGATGCCTACCGTCCGCGTTCAGTCGCATGCGGAGAGCGTATGGCGGCTGGTCGGCCTGTGGCGTGCCGCGCCGTGTCCGCGCGTGTCACGACATGTCCGAGCAGCTCGTTTCAGCAGGTCATAGCGTCTCTCTCTGCCGCGCCACGGCATGGCGTCGCGGAATGTCATGGGACCGGCGCACGCCCAATTGGGCCCAGCCGATCACCGCAGCCCCCGCACCCGGGGCCGCTCGACCCCGGCCAGGCCTTCATTGCCGCGACGCAATGGCTTGCCGATCAGCTGTGTCCCCGGGGCGCGCCCGCCAGGGAATCAGGCCGAACCTTGTCCAGCCACGGCGGCGACCTGCCGGACGGGCGTTCAGGAGCGTGTGGTGGGGCGGCGGACCATGGCACCCGCCAATACCAGAGCGCGCGACTGGGCCCGGGGCGCACTGGACTCGTCACCAAGAAGCCACAGCACGACACCCCACCCCCGTCGATAGCATTGCGTGATGATTCGAACGCCAAGAGTTGTCATGTCTCTGCTTGCCCGCACACCACGTGCCCTGCCCCGGCCCGTGACGGCCGCGGCCGTGGCCACCTGCGCACTCCTGAGTACTGCCGCCGCCGCACACACCGCCCCACCCCCGCCGCCCATCTCCGCAGAGAAGAGCGACGCCACGATCACTATCAAGGGCTTCAAGCTCAACAACCCCAGCAACGGGACGTCCAAGAACGTCACCGTCACCGGAACCGTGTCGACCCTTCCCGCCGGCACCGTGGTCACCTCCGACGGCAAACCGATCGTCCGGCTGGAGAGCAACTGCGCCATCGAGGCCAGGGCCCTCGTCACGGACTTCGGCGAGCAGAAGAAAGCCGCCGGCTCCAGTGGGGAGCTGTCCTTCCCCTGCGGCGTCAAAGACCGCGCCTGGTCGGCCACCTTCAACTCCGAGAACTGGCCCTACAAGTGCAGCAACACCGTGCTGGTCCAGGTCGACGTCACACGCGACGCGGTCGGCCTCCCCGACAACCGCACCCTCCGCCGCCCTGACGGCAGTGACGAAAAACGCCTCAAGGCGACCTGCTGACAGTCACGAGCCGCTCGCGAACGCGGGATGCGCTTCCATCCCACCCGCGGCCCACTCGCGCGATTCAGCAACGGCGCAGGCGGG
>NZ_JADG01000004.1 GCF_000518265.1 Actinomadura oligospora ATCC 43269
AGGCACCCGCGGCGGACGCCCACCCACCTTCGACCCGGCCCTCTACCGGCGCCGCAACGTCGTCGAACGCTGCATCGGCCGACTCAAGCAATGGCGAGGCATCGCCACCCGCTACGACAAACTCGCCCGCAACTACCAGGCAGCACTCACCCTGGTCAGCACACTCCTCTGGATCAACACATGATCCACCGGACAGGCCCTAGCCGAGACTGCGGACGACGCCCCCGAGCAGATGACCCTGGAGACGGCCTCGGTCCCCGATGAGCAACTGGAGGCCGAGCGTGCTCAAGCGCTGGAGGATCTACGCGAGCTGACCGCACAGGTTCGGGTGGTGTTCGTGGCCTATGCCAGCAACCCCAACGGCGGGATCTTGAACATCAAGTGGGGTGACGCCACCCTGGCAGATGAAGACGGCCATCTGAACTTGTCCCACGATGAGGTACTGCCGCTAACCTCCGGACCGGCGGCAGGCGAGGCTCCGGGTGGGACAGCGACGGGCGCGGTCGGCCCCGTACTGCCGAGTGGGCCGACCGGAGGAGCAACTCCGGCAGCCGCGCGCTTCGACAGCGCCCCGATGAACGACATCGACCTGTCACTACGTCCGCCTTTGTCGGAAGTCGACAGCGAACAGCAGGACCAGCACACGGGCATCACCGAGACCGGGACCGATGAGCAGCACTGAACAACTGCGCCTGCTGACCACCAGCGGCCCTAACCCGATGGCTGTGGACGTGGCAGCGATGTTCGACCCGGCACGGCTGACGCAGGCGCGCCAGCTGGCCGGGTTGACCAAAACGGCTCTGGCGCAGCACGTGGGTGTCAAAGCAGCCGCGGTCGGCCAGTGGGAGTCCAGCACCACCCCACCGCGCCCCGATCACCTGACGCGGGTTGCGGAAGTGCTGGAGGTGCCGATCGGCTTCTTTGCGCTCGGCCGGCCCTACGCCCGGCTAGACGCCTCGGATCGATGCCTTCGCCGCCGAAATGCTCACGCCCGCAGCCTCCATCGGGCCGCTGCTGCCCAGTCGCCTGGACTTCCCCGCCCTCACCGAGCTCAGTCTCGCCTGGGGTGTATCTCTGAAGTCTCTGCCCTATCGGACTCGTGAGCTCGGTTTGCTGTCCGAGGCCACCGCACGCCGCGGCCACCAACGCATCGAGCAAATGAAGAAGCTCGGCCTCATCGTCGCCGAGCCCGTCACCCACTATCCCGGTGAGACCCCCTGCTTGCTCGCCAGAGCCTTCGCCCTCGCCCAGCAGCAAGGACCCAGAACAAGCTCGCAGACGAACTCCAATGGCGAGTCCCACGCGTCCGCAAACTTCTCGGTGAAAACGACACCCGCCCCGAGCTCACCCTCATCAGGACGGCCGAACCAGCAGGCGCTTCCGACTCTTGATGACACTGGGATGACGGTATTTGAGCATGTTTGGCCATAGAGACAGCCTCCTTGCGTTCGAACGGCTTCCGGCACCTGCCAGCGGCTGCGAAGCGCAGAAGGCGCCGTGGCAAGAAGCAGCCTCGCGCTAGTCAGCCGGGCAGGGAACGGACTTCGAGTCCTCGACCCTGAATTCCGCACCATTTTCCCTACCCAAGCCTCCGACTAGCGCCGCGACCAGGAAAAGGCCCTAACAGCAGGGTTGCCAGTGGTCGGCTTTGAAGCCAGACTCGCCATCCTCCCAGATCACCGTCATTCCATGATCGGCGACGTAGGCATGAGCTCCAGACAGCTCGGCGGCGGCTGGAATCCTGTGGCGGGCGTTGCTGGGCGACCGTCCCGCCGACACGATCGAGGCGTCCGCGTCGCTGAACGACAACTGCGAAGGATGGTTCGGCGCCGCCAGGCAGGCACCCGATCAACCACCCCACTGGGGGGCAGAGCAAGAAATTCCCGCACCTTGGCGGCCAAGGACCTTGGAGGCCAGCCCATCACCGGAGCAGGGTGAGACGGGCCGACGGCATCGACGCTCGGCGGAGGAGGGACCGACTGGAGCGCGGGAGAACCCGTTGGCGCCGAGGTCCGGGCAGGGTGACGTTACGCCGGCGGAATCCATGCTGGTCCCGGGGGTACTCAGGCGGGTGGGTCTGGATACCCTCTGCTTTGCGTGCATGACCTCCCAGCATGTGCTGCGGGCGGGCCCGCCATCACCCGCACCGGACGCGCGAGCACCTTGTCAGCGCCTGTAATCCCCGCCACCCCGGAGGTCATCACCAAAACCGAGCATCCGGTGTTCGTAAAAGCCTCCCTTGAGATCCACAGGCCAGTCATACGGAGCCCAGGCCCCTTCCACATGAAAGCCGTTGTAGATCTTGGCATTCTTGAAAGTTCCTCCCGTTTTGAACATCGACGCCTCAAGATGGAGTCCCCACTCAAATTTTGCATCATTGAATTCCACCGGTCCATGGAATTCACAGGATCGGAAGAGTGCCTTATCCTTGAAAGTTGCACCTCTCCCCCGAAGTGTCGCCTTGATGGTGGAGCCGTCAAAGATCACGGCGCCACCGAAAACCACCTCATTGAATCCGATCCAGGTCGACACCCACTTACCGATGTGCGGCACGGTAACGCAGAGCACCCCGAAGTCCGCGCGACGGAAGGTCACTTCCTTCACGAAACGGGCCAGGGTGAAGTTCGCAGCGAAATTGTCGGCCAGGGTGTACATATAGTGCCGATCGTTGCTCTGATCATTTTGCAGGAAGGTTGCGCCGTCGAAATTCACCGCCTCCTCGAACCGCACCTCTCGAAAACTCACTCCATGCCTGAAGTGCGCACCGCTGAAGTTTGCCTGGCCTTCGAATGTGAACTTCGAGAAGTTAGCGGGTCCACGAAAGGAGGCTCCCTCGAAATTGACGTTCCCCACACGTGGACCAGTAGCCGAACTGAGGCTTTGCAGTAGTGCCACACTAAAGGCTGTACCGCGATGGTTCATATCGGCGCCCGGGCGAAGTCCGGCGAAGTATTCCTCGCGGGCCGCGGATGCGGCATGAAAGAGACAACGGGGCGAGTTCGGCAATTTGGCGGCCTTGCAGAACAACTTCGAGCAGTCGTCAGCGCCCTGAGGCATGGCCAACTCCCGGGGAGAGGGGTCTTGGCATCAAATCGTAGTTGCCCGCGCGCTCGGACGGAAGATTTCCGGCAAGTCCGGTGCAGTACCCGATCGACAGACCAGCCGCATCACCACCGCCGCCGACAGCCCAGGGGAGTGGCCGCTACGGGTCCCCCAACAACGGCGCAATACCCCATGGATATCGTGCGCGAGGTGCGTCTCCGGCCTCTCCTGTCCGCCGCGTCCCGGAAAGGCGAGCAAGATGGCCGGCCTATCCGGCCTCGGTCAGCGCGTACCACCAGGTCAGCGCGTCCTGGCCCGCTCGGGGTCGCGTGGGGCCGTCCGGGCCTGACCTAACCTGCGCCAACTCCGCGCGTACCTGCTTGACCGTGGATGTGGTCGGCCGTCCCGCTCGGGCAGGCCGCGCTGCAGCCGGTAGTCCCTGGCGTGCTGCCCCCGCCCCCCCAGGGAGCTGGTCCCCGGACAGCCAGCCGCAGGCGGCGACCGCCACGGCCTCCGGGGCCGCGCGCATGGTCTCGGTGACCAACTCCAGCCGATTCAGGTTCCGGATCGCCGCCAGTGCCCACGTGACATCGGTGCGCATCTACCCACCGGGCCGCAGCAGCCCTCGGCAGGCCAGCCCCTCCACCATCACCTGCGTCACCCCACTTGATGTTCAAGATCCCCCGTTGGGGTTGCTGGCATAGGCCACGAACACCACCCGAAGCTGTGCGGTCAGCTCGCGCAGATCCTCCAGCGCTGTGCACGCTCGGCCTCCAGCGAGAGTGCACAGGTCAACACCCCGACCCGATTTTGGTCCGGCACAGGCTGAACACTAGGCAAACTTACTTCGGATGGAGTAAGAAGTACGCCATGCCTTCTAGAGCAGTCGGACGTTCGGCACCAACCGGGCATGAAGCACTGCGTCGGATCCGGACCGATGCGGTGCTGACGGCGCTGCGCACACACGGTCCGGTGTCCCGCACCGACCTCGCCGACCTCACCGGGTATCGCCCGTCCTCACTGACCGAGATCGTGCGCGATCTGATGAACAGCGGGCACATCATCCAGGTCGGCACCGGGGACTCCTCCGGAGGCCGCCGGCCCCGACTGCTCGCGTTCAACCCGGCCGCCGAGACGCTGGTCACCGTGTCGCTGGAAGGCGAGCGGGCCCGCGTCGCCGTCGTGGACCTGGCCGGCGAGCTGCACCAGGAGCACACCAGGCGGGTCGACGCCGCCGACCCGCTCACGGGGCTGGCCACCCTGATCTCCGAGGCGATCCAGGACGCGGACGGGCCCGCTCCCAGCCGCGTGGTGTTCTCGGTCCCGGGCGTGGCCACCGCCGAAGGCGCGGTGGCTCTCTCGCCCGTGCTGCACGCGCTCGGCGAGGGCTCGCTGACCAGCATGCTCAGCGAACGACTCGGCCTCCCGGTGCAGACGGAGAACGACGTCAACCTGATCGCGCTGGGCGAGCGAGAGCGTGGCGCCGCCGCGAACGTCGACGACCTGGTGCTGATCTATGTCGGGTACGGCATCGGCGCCGCACTGGTCAATGACGGGGCGCTGTGCCGGGGCGCGGCCGGGTTCGCCGGCGAGATCGGCTTCCTGCCCGCCGGACTGCCGCCGGAGCCGCACAGCGGTGGGCGTGGCCGGTTCGAGCGGCGTTGGAGCGTTCCCGGCATCGGCGCCGCGCTGTTCGAACTGGGCGGACGGATGCCGGAGGAACCCGTCGCCGAGCTCGCTCGGCGGGCGAGCGAACCGGCCGTCGCCGCCCTGCGCCGGAGTGTCATCGAGGCCTGGGCATTCGCGGCGATCGTCTGTTCTTGTGTGGTCAATCCGGCACGCGTGGTCTTCGCCGGTGCGGCCACCCAACTGGGCGCGGATGGGCTCACCGAGCTTCGCGCGATGGTCCGCTCGTCCGCGCCGTCCGCTCCGGAGGTCGTGTTCGCGGAGCTCGGGGCGCACGCCCTGGATATGGGCGCGGTGTCGCCCACGTTGTTGTCGGCTGTGATCAGTGCGCAGCCCCCTGTCACGAAGGAATGACCAAATTGCGCAAGATCGTTCTGCTCATGGCGAGCGTGCTCACGCTCGGCGCTGCCACTGCCGGTTGCGGCATCAGCAGCTCGGACAAGTCGAGCCTGACCATCTACACCGCTCGGGACAAGGAGCTGGCCCAGGGCGTCGTGGACGCCTTTGAGAAGGCCAACCCCGACTACAAGGGCAAGGTCCGGCTGCTCACCCTGGGCGCCCAGGAAGCGCTCGAACGCGTCACCGCGGAGAAGGGCCGCCCGCAGGCGGACATCTGGTGGGGCGGCACGCGGCAGCAGTTCGTCCAGGCCACGAACGCCGGGCTCGTCTCCGAAGCCCCCGCCGAGGTGACGAACAGCATCCCGGCGAAGTACCGCGACCCGCAGGGCCGCTGGGTCGGCGAAATGCTGCTGGACGAGGTCATCTTCTACAACGACAAGATGCTCAAGCCCGAGCAGGCCCCGAAGGACTGGGACGACCTGATCAAGCCCGAGTTCAAGAACAAGATCATCATTCGGGACGTGGCCGCGTCCGGGACCATGCGCAGCATCTACTCCGCGATGATCGCGCGCAAGAGCAAGGGCGGCGACCCGGCGGCGGGCTATGACTGGCTGCGCAGGCTGGACGCCAACACCAAGGTCTACGCGGCCAACCCGACCGACCTTTACCTGCGCATTCAGCGGCAGGAAGCGCCGCTGACGGTGTGGAACCTGCAGGACGCGATGCTGCAGAAGAAGAAGAGCAACGCGCCGTTCAGCGTGGTCTCCCCGGCGTCGGGCGTGCCGCAGCTGGTGGACGGTGTCGCCAAGGTCGCGAAGGGCCCGAACTCCAAGGGCGCCGACGCGTTCCTGAAGTTCCTGCTCGGCAAGGACGAGCAGAAGAAGCTCGCCGAGGAGTGGTTCCAGATCCCGACCGTTCAGGGGGCCTCCGAGCCGAGCTGGCTGGCCCCGCTGAAGCTGCATGAGATGCCGGTGGACTGGGACCTCGCCGCGTCCAAGGAGACGGACTGGATCTCCCACTGGAGCGCCGCCATCAAGAACAAGGGCTGAGGCATAGGTAGATGAGTTCCGTTCGCCTCGACCACGTCGGCAAGCGCTACGGCGCGAACAACACCGTGGTCAACGACATCGACGTGACCATCGCGTCGGGTGAGTTCTTCACCCTGCTGGGGCCGTCGGGCTGTGGCAAGTCGACCACCCTGCGGATGATCGCCGGATTCGTCGCGCCCACCACCGGGCGCATCCTGTTCGGCGATCGTGACGTCACCTCGAGCCCGCCGAACAAGCGCGGCACCGGCATGGTGTTTCAGAACTACGCCTTGTTCCCGCACCTCAACGTCGCTCAGAACGTCGCGTACGGCCTGGTCACCCGCAAGGTACGCAAGCCGGAACGCGACCAGCGGGTGGCGCGGGCGCTGGAGTCGGTGGGGCTTGGGCGGTACGCCGACCGGCGCATCGAACAGCTCTCCGGTGGTCAGCAGCAGCGAGTCGCGTTGGCCCGGGCGCTGGTGATCTCCCCGGACGTGCTGCTCCTCGACGAGCCGCTGTCCAACCTGGACGCCAAGTTGCGGGAGGAGACCAGGACGGAGATCCGCCGTGCCCAGCGGGAGGCCCAGATCACCAGCGTTTATGTGACGCACGATCAGGCCGAGGCGATGGCGATGAGTGACCGGATCGCGGTGCTGGACGCCGGCCGCCTGCACCAGATCGGCACTCCCCGGGAGATCTACAACCGTCCCGCCACCGCGTTCGTCGCCCGGTTCATCGGGCGGAGCAACGTACTGGACGCCAAGGTGGTGGACGGTTCCGGGGAGACCGCCGTGGTGAGGTTGCCGGGCGGTGCCACGATCGAGGCCGCCCGCCCGGCCGACATGGCGACGACCGACGAGGTCGCCGTGTCGGTCCGGCCGGAGAACCTGCGGCTGACCGAGCCCGGCAGCGGAATGCTGGACGCGGTGGTGCATGCGGTGGAGTTCACCGGAGCGAGTAACCAGGTCGAGGTGGATTCCGGCGGGCTGAAGCTGTCGATCACCGTGGCGGACTCCGCCGCGCTGCCCCGGCCCGGTGACACCGTGGGTGTACGCGCGGAACCGGGGCACGCGTGGCTGGTGGCTCGATGAGTACCGTCACCACTCCGCCGTCGGCGGCCGCGGCACCGCGTACGCGGCGGCTCCCGGCCCGCGACTCCGACCGGTTCGTCTACGTGCTGGCGCTGCCGGTCGTGGCCATCCTGGTGTTCCTCGTACTCATCCCGATGCTCACCACGGCACGCAGCTCCGCCGGGGGCGCCGGGTTCGCCGACAACTACCGCAGCCTGCTCTCCGGCGCCTCCGGGCACGCGTTGCTGCTGTCGGTGGGCATCTCACTGGCGTCCGTGCTGTTCTGCGGCGCCCTTGGAACGTTCCTCGCCGTGCTCCTGACCCGCTTCGAGTTCCCCGGGCGGCGCCTGCTCTCAGTGTTCGCGGTGCTGCCGATGGCGCTGCCCCCGCTGATCGGTGCGGTGGCGTTCGTCCTGCTCTACAGCGAGACCGGGATCGTGCCGCGGACACTGCATTCCCTTACGGGGCTGAGTCCCGCCAGCAGCTCGATCGGTGGCGTGTCCGGGGTCATCCTGGTGCACGCGTTCACCATGTACCCCTACTTCTACCTGTCCGTTTCGGCCGCTCTGGCCGGTCAGGACGCCTCACTGGAGGAGGCCGCGACCAACCTCGGCGCCGGGCGGCTGCGGGTGTGGCGAACCGTTCTGCTGCCGATGCTCACCCCGGCACTGGTGTCCGGCGCGCTGCTCACCTTCATGATGTCGATGGCGTCGTTCACCGCGCCGCAGCTGTACAACGTGCAGACGCTGACCATGGAGATCGTCTCGGCGCGCACGTCCGGCAACGAGGCTTTGGCCGCGACCCAGGCGACCGCGTTGTCGCTGGTGTCCATCGTCTTCCTCGTGGCCATGCGCTGGTACCAGGGCCGGCGAGTCCACCGCAGCCTGTCCAAGGGATCCGCCGCGGTCCGGCGGGGCCTGTCCTCCGGGGCGGCCAGGGTCGCGGCCGGGATCGGCAGCCTGCTGCTCACCATCGTGCTGATGGCGCCCGTCCTGGTGATCGTGCTGGTGTCCTTCTCGGTGGACGGCGCGTGGACGACCCAGGTGCTCCCGCCGGAGTACACAGCAGCCAACTACCAGCGGATCTTCACCGACCCGAAGAGCCTGATGCCGGTCTCGGTAAGCGTCCAGACGAGCCTGATGGCCACCCTGGCGGCGATTCTGGTGGGTGCGGCGGCGGCCTGGGTGGTCGCCCGCTGGAAGCTGGCCGGCCGCTGGACGCTGGACGTGGTCATCATGCTGCCCTGGGCGCTGCCCGGCACCGTCATCGGTGTCAACCTGGTCACCACGTTCAACGAACCGAGCGCGGCCAACCTGGGCCTCACGCTGGTCGGCACGCTGTGGATCCTGCCGGTGGCGTACTTCGTACGGTTCGTGCCGCTGGTGTTCCGCTCCACCGGCGCCTCGCTCGAGCAGCTCGACCCCACCCTGGAGGAGGCCGCCCGCAACCTCGGCGCCGGCCCGGTGCGCGTGCTGCGTACGGTGACGTTCCCGCTGGTGCTGCGTGGCGTGATGGCCGGTGCGCTGCTGGCGTTCGTGGACGGCGTCGGCGAGTACGTCGCCTCGGTGGTGATCTATCCGCCCGGCACGGTCCCGATGTCGGTGGAGATCTACAACCGGATCTACTCCTCGGAATTCGGCACCGCGGCCGCCTTCGGCAGCCTGCAGATCGTGCTCATCCTGTTCGTCCTGTTCGCCTCCCGCCGGCTTGAGGACGGCCCGGGCCGCCGACGGCGGCGGCGACGCGCCCCGGCCGTCAAGCCCTCCTGACCTGGCCCTGAACTTACGAAGAGAGTGTTTGAGATGCCCCTGTCCGTCTACTGGGACAACCACCTGCGGGTGGCCTTCGAGGAATCCGCGCCGCAGCTGTACCGGCCGATGCTGCATGCCAGCCTCGCGCACGTGGTCATGCTCGCCGAGCAGGGGCTGCTGCCGGCCGACCGCGCCGGTCGCCTGCTCGGCGGCCTGCGTACGCTGCTCAGCGCCGAGGACGACGAGCTGGCCTTCGACGGCAGCGTCGAGGACGTCTACTACCTGACCGAGCAGCGGCTGGCCAAGGCCGCCGGCATCAAGCAGTCCGAGCTGGACGTTCAACTGGCACGGTCGCGCAACGACCTGGACGCCGGTGTGTTCCGCATGGTGCTGCGCGACGCGGTGCTGGAGCAGGCGGCGCAGGCCTGCGCCGCCGCCGAGATCGCCGCGGAGCAGGCCGGCCGGTACGCCGACGTGCTGATCATCGGCCTCACCCATCGCCGGCCCGCGCAGCCGACCAGCCTCGGCCACGTCCTGGCCGGCTACGGCGAGGCACTGGTCAGCCAGGTCAGGGAGATGCTCTCGGTCTATGACGAGCTGAACGTCAACCCGCTCGGCTCCTGCGCGTTCGCCGGCACCGATCTTCCCATCTCCGTCGACCGGCTGACCACCCTGCTCGGCTTCCGCACGAGCTTCACCTCCAGCTACGAGGCGGTGGCCGGAGCCGAGCACCTGGTCCGCGCGGCCACGGTGCAGGCCCGCGTCCTGGCCACCGGTGCCCGGATGGCCCGGACCATGCTGGACTGGATGACCTGGCAGTGGATCGTCACCCCTGAGGCGTACTGCCAGGGGTCCAGCATCATGCCGCAGAAGAAGAACCCGGTGGTGCTGGAGCACATGTGCTCGATGGCCGGTGCCGCCGCGGCCGACCTCGCCGCCACCCTGAACAACGTCGGCGCCGCCTGGTACGAGGACTCCAACAACGCCACCACCGACGTGCAGAAGCACCTGTGGCGGGCCAACGACCGGGCGCTGCGCTTCCTCACCCTGATGCGCGGCCTGCTCAGCGAGATCACGCCGCTGACGCCGCCGGCGCCAGAGGACGTGGTGACCACCGGCGCGACCACGACCGCCATCGCGGAGGCCCTCGCCAGCGCCGGCATCCCGTGGCGCGGCGCGCACTCCGTGGTCGGCGCGCTGGTCCGCAAGGCGCCGCCCGCGCAGTGGACGGAAGACCTGGTCGCCAAGGCGATCGAGGAAGCCGGATTGGGCGATGCCGACGGCACGGCGGTACGAGCCGCGCTGGACGCGGGGCTGCGGCCGGAACGCGTCCTGGACCGGCCCCAGGTCGGTGGCCCGGGCCGCGACGCGGTGCGACGTACGGCTGCCGGAGTGGCCGAGGCGGCGCGGTCGCTGTCCGACGAGTTCGCCGAGCGGCGCCTCGCGCTGCGGCAGGCCGAGGACGCGCTGCGTGCCGCGGTGGACGGCCGCCTGGCCGGAACCGACCAGTGAGCGCCTCTGTGGACAAGGCGCCCGCGGGCTCCCGGATCACAGTCGTCGGCAACGTCAACCTGGACGTGCTGATGTCCGGAGTGGCCGACCTGCCCGAGCCCGGCACTGAACGGATCGTGCCGCCCATCGCCCTGCGTACGGGAGGCTCGGCGGCCAACACCGCCATCACCCTGGCCAGGCTCGGCCGGTCCACCGTGCTGGCCGGTCTGCTCGGCGACGATGACACCGCGCACCTGCTGCGGCGGCAGCTCGACATCCCCGGCCTGCACACTCGCCTGGCCCGGATGCCGGGAAAGCACACCGGGGTGACGGTCGCCGTGGAATCGCCTGGGCGGGACCGCGCGTTCCTGTCCTCGCTCGGCGCCATGGCAGACCTCGACGCCGACGCGGTCCCGGAGGATGTGCTGCCCGCGGCGTTCGTGCTGCTGTCCGGGTACTTCCTGCTGCCCGGCATCCAGGGCGCGCCGGCCCGTACGCTGCTCGACCGGGCCAGGGCCGCGGGGGCTCGCACCGCGCTGGACACCGGATGGGATCCGGGTGGGTGGCCGCCGGAGACCCGCGCCGACGTGCTGGCCCTGCTCCGGCACGTGGACGTGTTCCTGCCCAATGACGACGAAATCCGGACACTGACCGGGCACTCGTCGGTCGAGGCGGCGGCGCGGGAGGTCGCGGACACCACGGGAGCCATCGTCGTCGTCAAGTGCGGTGCTCGCGGTGCGCTGCTCGCCAGGCCGGGGCAGCCGGTGACCGCTCACGCAGCGGTGAACGTACAGGTGCGCGACTCGACCGGGGCAGGCGACGCGTTCAACGCGGGGCTGCTGCACCGGCTCGCCGGCGGCGCCGAGCCGGAAGCGGCGGTGGAGTACGCGAGCAGCGTCGCCGCCACCGTGATCAGCAAGCCCTCGCACGACCGTACGTTCACTCCGGACGAGGTGCTCCAGGGGGCGACGGCATCGTGACCATGGCCGTGCAGGGCATCCCGATCATCGACTTCCACCTGCACTTCCAGATTGAGAATGACGCGGCCACCCGGGATCTGGCCGGCGGCCAGTTCCACTGTGCCGACCACGACGAGCTGGCGGAGCGCAGGAGACGCGAACAGGTGGCCGAGCAGTCCCGGCGCTGGCGGCGGGCCTGGGACTTCCCGGACCCGAAGCCGGACGCCGAGCGTGGCTGGGAGTCGGAGGCCGATCTCTGGCTGGCCGAGCTGGACCGCTACCAGATCGCGCACGCGGCCTTCGTCACCGGCTGCGGCGACGAGCGGGTCGGGCAGCTGGTGGCCAGGGCGCCCGAGCGGTTCTCCGGGATGGCCAATCTGACCGACCTGACCGCCCCCGACGCGGCGGAGCGGCTCGAGCACGCGGTCACCGTGCTCGGGCTGCGTGGCCTGAAACTGTTCGCCCCGCTGCTGCCGCACCGGATCGACGACCCGGCCGCAGACCCGGTGTGGCGGGTCGCCGCCCGCCACGACATCCCCGTGCTGATCCACTTCGGACACTGCGGGTCCAGCGGCGGGATCGCGCACAACGCGCACATCGAGCCGGCGTGGCTGGAGCCGGTCGCCAAGCGGCATCCGGGCGTCACGTTCGTGGTGCCGCACTTCGGCGTGCAGCACGTGCAGCAGATGCTGTTCCTCTGCTGGGCCTGCCCGAACGTGTGCGTGGACACGTCCGGATCCAACCAGTGGGTGCGCTGGATGCCCTACCGGCTCACCCTGGAGGACCTGTTCCGCCGCTGCTACGAGACGATCGGTCCCGACCGGATCATCTTCGGCAGCGACTCTTCGTGGTTTCCCCGCGGCTACTGCTACCGCTACCTCGCCGATCAGATGCGGATCTGCCACGAGATGAACATGCCAGAGCCCGACCTTCACCGGATCTTCGGCGGCAACGCGGCCCGTCTGCTCGGTATCTCATCGGCCCTCGAAGGATCGACCTGAGAGAGCCCGAGCCCGGACCAGCGACATGCCGGCCTGTCGGTGCCGAAAATTGTGTCACCCTATGCGACCTGCGCGTATTCGTGGATCAGTCCGCCAAGCCGATCACGTCATCTGATCTTGATCGGGTTTTCTGGTGCCTCCGCCGTTGGTTTCTACCCATTGCGCCTCGGTTCGAGTCTGTCTCTCCGACATATGCCGGAGAGACAGACCCTCCGGGGGATACGGTCACCGACCGAACCTGCATGACTACAGCCCGGACGATCGTGGTTGCTCGGTGGCTGCTCGGGGGTTTCGGTACCTGGCGTCAGCCAGGAGTAGCGGCCGACACGCAGAGCGGACGCGGACGGACACACCGGAACGATTCGGCTTGAAAACACCCGTTGTGGGAGTATCTGGGCGCTCTTGATCCGTAGATTGTGGGTTCGAGTCCCCACCTGACCTGGGCGAACGCGAAATTGCCGCGTTCGCCCAGCGTCGTTTCACCCCACTTTTCCTCTGTGGCTGCTCGGTGGTTGTCCGGTGGCCCGCATCGGGCCTGGTCGCTACCGCGTGCGATGCCGGCCACTGTGTTGCGGGTCAGTCTGTGTTCCCGGTAGGGATTCCGATGCTGAGCCGGTGTGTCAACGCAGATCGGTGAGGAGGGTGGCGAGTTCGGCTTCCTGCTTCGCCGGTGCCATCGGCGGGTTGGAGTGGTCGATGCCGAAGGTCTTCAGGACCTGGTCCATCTGCGCGTCGATGAACGTCCAGCCGGTGCCGTCCAGGGGCCGCAGGGAGGCTTCGTCGGCGTCCCAGAGATCACGCAGTGATTTCGCGGCCGTGTGCGCCCCCGCCGTGTTGCCCGCCCGCACGTCCTTGAGCGCGGTCGACGCGCGTGCCTTCAGCGCGTGGATCTTGGCTGGAGGGAACTTCTTCACGGCCTGGCCAGGGGGGAGCTGGACGGTCGGGGCCGCGTCGCCCTCCGGCGCCGGGGTGGCATGCGGCTGTCCGTGCGCCCAGATCAGCAGGACCGCGGTGGCGACGGCGAGAACACCGAAGCCCGCCAGCGCGACGCGCTCCCTGCGCGGATCGCCGGGGGTGTGGAGACCATGCGCGGCCTCGTGATCCGGGGTGATGCGGCTCTCGGTGACGTCGGAGCGGGTGGCGGTGAGGTAGAGGACGGTCGCCAGGATCAGTCCGAGGAAGATCACGCTGGTGGTGAGGGTGCCCAGGGCCAGGCCCGTCGGGTCGCCCGGGGACTCGGCGACCTTCGGGGAGGCGAGCCAGTCGCCGATGTTGGCGCCCAGCGGGCGGGTCAGGATGTAGGCGAGCCAGAAGGACAGCACCGGGTTCGCGCCGAACTTCCACAACAGCGTGATCGAGGCGATGAGGCCGAGCGGGAGCAGGACCGAGACGCCGGGGCTCCAGCCGGTGAGGTCGAGGGTCCAGTCGCCGGTGGCGGTGCCGAGCGCGAAGGTGACCAGAACGGTGAGCCAGTAGAACGACTCACGGGGCAGGGTCGTGATCGTGTGGATCGACAGGGTGCGCTCGCGCAGCCACCACGCGCCGAAGACCGCGGCGAGCAGGGCCGAGAACGCCGCGGAGCTGATCCACAGCGGCACGTTGAGCTGGTCGGTCAGGATGTCGGTGTAGAGCGTGCCGGTGACGCTGACGACGACCACGGTGAGCCAGTACGCGAACGGGACGTATCGCTTCAGCCGCAGCTGGACGGTCAGCACCACGACGAAGACGGCCGTGAAGATCAAGGCCGTGTTCACCAGGCCGACGCCCAGCCGCGTGTTGATCCAGTCGGCGAAGCTCTCACCGACGGTCGTGCAGAGGATCTTGATCACCCAGAACCAGACGGTGACCTCGGGAACCTTGTTGAGCAAGGGTCGCGTGCGCCGGGTGCGCACGGCGGTTGTCGTTGTCATGCGGAGAGGCTGGACCGCCATACCTGCCTATAACCTGACTACAGGGTCGGCTGTGGCAGGGGGAAGGTCACCTCGACGCGGCCGTGACCATCGGCGATCGCGTGGACCTCCGCTCCGGCGGAGGCGGCGAGACGCCTGGCCACGGCCAGTCCGAGCCCATGCCCGTCGCCGCCGGTGACGCCGGCCTCGAAGACGCGGTCGAGCTCGGCCGGGTCGAATCCCGGGCCGTCGTCGAGGACCTCGATCACGACGCACCGGGGCTGGACACGCGCCGTGACTCGGGCGTGGGAGGCCGCGTGCCGCAGGCTGTTGTCCAGCAGGGGCGACAGTACGGCCACGACGAGTTCGCCCGTCACGGCGACGTCGATGCCGTCCGGAACGGACAGGTCGATGGAGCGTCCGGCGATCGCCAGCCGTGCCGCCGCCCTGAGGTCGCAGCGGGTACCGCCGCCGGTCCGCGGCCGAGCGGCGCTCAGGATCGTGGTGACCGCCGCGCCCAGACGGTCGACTTCCCGCAGAACCGATTCGGGTGCCAGTTCACGGCCGGACAACTGCGCCAGCTGAGCCTCTCCCCGCAGGACGGTCATGGGCGTCCGCAGCTCGTGGGCTATCTCGTCGGTGAGCCGGCGCTCGTCGGCGAGCGCGGCCTCGACACGTTCCAGGAGGCGGTCGAGTGTGCGTCCGAGCTCCCCGAACTCATCGCGAGGCTCGCCGAGGTCGAACCGGCGGCCAGGTTCGTGATCGCCCCAGTCGTCGGCGAGCGCGGCCATGTCGTGGACCACCCGCAGCGCCCGGCGCACCGCAAGGTAGGCGACAGCGCCCGCGAGCAGGATCGACAGGCCGCCCAAGATGAGCGACATCGCCAGGCCACGCCGCACCGACGCCTGGTAGGGCCTCAGATCCACGCTCGCGACCACCATCACATGGCGGCCTTGGATCGGGACCGGCAGGGAATACAGCAGGTGGTCACCGACCGTGACGGTCTGGGACCGCGGAGAACCGGCCAGCGCCTCGACGCGGTCAAGGCCACCGTCAGGCACGATCCCGTCGATGAGACGCTCGTCGGCGTACACCCACGAGACCGTGTCCAGGGCCTCGTTGCCGTTCTCGGTCATCACGACGCGGCCGCCGCGCACCGTGACGTTCGCCGCGACCGCATCCGCGCGTGTATGCGCCAGATCCAGCGAGTCGGCGTCGGTCACCCGATTCAGCAACACGTGCGAGACCACCACGAGCACCGCGACCACCACTGTCGAGATCACCACCGTGAGCGTGACGACCCTCCCACGAAATCCCGTCACTCCCACCGATAACCCACCCCGCGGACCGTCACCAGATGGTCGGACGCGTCCAGCGTGCCGAGCTTGGTCCGCAGACGGCGCACGAAGGAGTCCAGGGTGTTGTCGCTGACCTGCGCGCCATGCGGCCAACCGGCCGCGACAAGGGCATGGCGGCGCACCGCCTCGCCCCGCGAGGCGATCAGCCTGCCCAACAACCGGAACTCGGTCGGCGTCAGGCTCTCGCTCCCTGAACCACAGGTCACGACATGTTTCGCCGGATCCAGAACAACACCGGTCGGCGAGGGGGCAACGGCCGTTCTGCGCAGCAGGGCGCGTACCCGCACCAGCAGTTCCGGAACGCCGAACGGCTTGGTGACGTAGTCATCGGCGCCGGCCTCGAAGCCGCTCACCTTGTGATGCATGCCGTCCAGAGCGGTCAGCATCAGCACCGGCGCGTCGACACCGCGGGCCCGCAGCGCCACACAGACGTCGCGGCCATCGGCGTCGGGGAGCCCCAGGTCCAGGACGACCAGATCAGGGACCGGCCCAACATTCCCCAGCAGGCTGTCCGCTGTGGCAGCCACCGAGACGGTATGGCCGTCGTGCTCAAGCACCCTTTTGAGGACGTCGCGAACAGCCGCGTCGTCCTCGCACACCACGATGAATGCCACCCGCTGACCTTACGTGACCGTCCCTGGGGCCAGGGTCACAGCAGCGGAGGTCCGTCACCGCCAGGATCTCCGGTGATCGAGGCACCCGGCCGGGGCCGGGTACCTCTCACCACGTCCCGGGGCAGAGCACCCGTGGACACACCACCCAATGTGACTCTCGGTAGCTCCTAATGTCGCTTGGGTCATCGAGCGCCCAGGTTGCACGACACGAACTCCTCGTTCCGGCAGAGCGGGATGTCCAAAACGCGCCGTTGCCCTCATGACTACCGCCGGGCCGGTTCGCATGGAGGCCATGCCTCGTATCGGTCGGACAGTCGCTTGTAGTCCGCCGGGAAGCGCAGACCGAACGTCCTCTCCACCGCCGGCCAGTCCGCCGGAGGAGGCGTGATCACCGATGGCCCGATGGTGGCCTCAAGATCGACAAGCCATGGGACAGCGACACCCTCTTCAACACGCTCACCGACCCTGCCCGCCCGTTCGACGACTTCAAGTTCGCCGAATCCGACGGGCTCCACGCCGGAGCGACCGAAGACCTCTGCACCTGGATCATCAAGGAACTCGCCAAGGCCTGACGGCACCCACCGTGACGGGGTCGATGGATCCCAGACGCCCGCCACCAACGACACGTCCGCCGGCCGCCGATCTCACTGGCCACACACCGCCAGTTCTTG
The DNA here is from genome assembly GCF_000518265.1 of Actinomadura oligospora ATCC 43269. Lineage (GTDB taxonomy): Bacteria > Actinomycetota > Actinomycetes > Streptosporangiales > Streptosporangiaceae > Spirillospora > Spirillospora oligospora. The sequence goes on from NZ_JADG01000004.1 coordinate 16,900, forward strand.
GCCACCAACCGTCAGGTTCCGCAACTCACGGCCACACACCTGCACCCAACAGACCGCCTACCAGCACTTTCTTCCCCGGAGGGTCGCCGCGTGGGGCGCAGGGCGCGGGCCACATCGAGGCCGTCCATGTCGGGCGGACCGAGGTCCAGCAGGACGGCATCGTCGGGCGTGCGGGCGGCTTCGGCCAGGCCGCTTGTGCCGATGCGGCTCCAGGCGGGCGCGTAGCCGTTGCTGTGCAGGCCGGTTTCCAGATGGCGGCCGATGATGTCGTCGTCTTCGGTGACGAGGACACGGCTGCGGATGCGGTCCGGTGCGGCGGGCGTACGCTTGGTCGACAGCGTGGGAGCACGCGCGAGGATCGGCTCGGTCGGCGAAGGCGGAGCGCTCACAGGTCACGCAGCTCCTCCACGGCCGGGCGCTTGGTGCGCCGGATTCCGTTCAGCGCGGCCGCCAGGATGGCGAGCAGAGCGGCGAGCGCGGTGAGCACCAGGTAGGAGCCGGGGACCGACAGGCTCGTCGGCGGTGGGTCGAAGACTCCGGTCAGCACCTTGACCAGCATTTCGGACAGGGCCCAGCCGATGAGGGCGCCTCCGGCCAGGCCGGCCGTGGCCAGGAGGAGGGCTTCGGTGAGGACCATGCCGCGCAGCTGCCGGCTTTTGGCGCCGAGGACGGTGGCGATGGCGAAGGTGCGGCGGCGTTCGGCGAGGCCGAGGGCGAGGACGAGTCCGCCCGCTCCGGCGGCCAGCAGGACCGCGAAGGCGAGTTCGATGCGGGTGAGTCCGGCGAGGTCGACGGAGGTCAGGCTGGTGCCGACGGTGCCGCGGGTCTGGGTGAGGTCGGTGACGGTGGCGCTGGTGCCGAGCTGGTGGCGCAGTTGTGCGGCGATCTGCTTCTGGTGGGTGCCGCCGGTGTCGAGGAGGAAGGCGCCGACCGCGTCGCTGCCGGTCGCTCTTGCGATGTAGGAGGCGTTGGCGACGAAGAAGCTGTCCTTGGGGGCGGTGGGGAATTCCTTGGCGATTCCGGCGTAGTGGAAGGGGACCGTGCGCAGGGCCTTGGTGCGGGCGTCCTGGATGCGCAGGTTGACAGTGTCGCCCGGGGAGAGCTGGAAGTCGTTGACGGTCTCCACGCTGACCAGCAGGTTGTCCGGACGCTGGGCCAGCTTTTGCATGAGCTGGTGTGCGGTGCCGCCGGCGAAGTAGGCGTCCTGGAGTGACGTGGCCTTCGCGATGGTGCCGGGGCGGACGCCGTAGAGGTCCTGCAGGTCGGAGCCGACGTACGCGAAGCGGTGCTGGATCGGTTCGGCGTGCCGGACGCCGGAGATCTTCAGGGCGGATCCTGCGGCGGGAGGGACGTGGGCGCCGGGCGGTTCGGTGACCGTGACGTCGGCACCGTTGGTCAGCCGGGCGTCGACCTCGGCTTGCTGCTGGTAGGTGGCGTTGAAGACAGCGGTGGACACCGCGAAGGACACGGCGAGGGCGAGCAGCACGATCGAGCGGGCGAGCGGGCGGCGGCGCCGGGCGAGGGTGGCGGCCGTGGTGCCTGCCAGGGTCGCGGTGAGCGGGCGAGCCAGCCGGGCCAGGGCGGGGCGGCCGTGGGCGAGGGTGAGCAGGGTGAGCCGCCAGACCAGCAGGGCGGAACCGATCCACAACAGGGCCGGGCCGAGGAAGGCCCAGTACGACACGGAGATGCTGGGCACGCCCTCCGGGGCGAGGACGAGGGCGTACTGGTTGCCGGAGGAGGCGCGGAAGATGAACCAGGAGCCGACCAGCAAGATGAAGTCCAGGCCGTAGCGCATCCACCACGGGCTGCGGGTGCTGCGGGCGCCGGACTCCTTGCGGGTCTCGGCGACGGTCACCCTGCGCAGGTCGCGCAGGGCTGGAATCAGAACGGCCCCGGCGGCCACGGCTGCGCCGAGGGCGAAGGCGATGCCGTACCAGGCGGCCCGGGTGCCCGCGCTCGCCCCGAAAGAAGCTTGGCCGAAAGCGAGGCGGCCGGTCAGTGCGGCGATACCCAATCCGGCCAGGCCGCCGACGAGACCGATCAGGGCCGCTTCGAGGACCGCGAGGGCGGTGATCTGGCGGGGGCGCAGGCCGCGCAGCCGCAGCAGGCCCTGCTCCTGACGGCGGCGCTCACCGCCGGCGGAGGCGACCGCGGCGGTCAGCGCGGCGGCGAGGACGGCGCCGGGCACGCCGAGGAAGAGGAAGAGGATCTGGGCGTACAGGGCGTCCTGGCGGGCGGAGTCGAGGGCGGCGCCGACGTTGTTGCCGACCAGCGCCGCGCCCGCCGAGCGAGCCTCCAGGTTGTGGGCGGCGCCGGTGACGGCGGTGAAGGCGGCGGCCGGATCGGCGGGCAGCCGGGCGTCGTCACGGGCCACGTGGATCTGCGCGGTGACCGCAGTGGCGCCCCGCGTGAGCGCGGTGAACCGGGCGGCGGGCAGGAGGACGACGTTGTCCGGCGGGGCCGTGGGCTGGGACTGGCTGGGGGCGCCGACGGTCTGGAAGAGGGAGTCGGCCTGGGGCAGGTCGACCACGCCGTCCACCCTCACCTGCTTCAGCCCGGCGCCGGGGAGGCGGACGCCGATGGTGTCACCGGGGGCTGCGTGCAGGTTGGAGGCGGTCTGCTGGGCCAGCAGGACGCCGGTCGGGGAGCCCGACAGCGTGCGGATGGCGTCGGGGAACAGCCGGCGGTAGCCCTCGGGCAGGCCGAGGGCCATGCCAGGGCCGGTGCTCTGGGTGCTGCCCTGCACGCGGGCGGTCAACCCGGTGGTGTGGGCGTAGCCGACCAGCAGCGCGGCGCGGGTGCCGGGTGCCTGGCGGACCAGGGACATCACCGTGCCGGGGTCGGCGCCGGGCTGCACCTGGACCTGCCAGTCGACCGCGACCGAGCGCACGGCGCGCTGGGTCATGGTCGCCTTCGACGCCGTGAGGAAGGACCCCAGCGCGGCGACGAGGGCGACCGCGAGTGCGACGCCGGCCACTGCGGCCAGCAGGCGTCCGGTGCGATGGCGGGCCAGGCCGGCGGCCCACGCGGTGATCACGGCACTTCCTCGGGTGCGAGCAGCCGGCCGTCCCGCATGGTGCGCCGGGTGGTGAGCCGGGTGGCGATGGCCGGGTCGTGGGTGGTGACGACGAGGCCGGCACCGGTGTGGTCTGCGGCGGTCAGCAGGGCGTCCAGGACGCGGGCGCCGGTGGTGTGGTCGAGGCGGCCGGTGGGTTCGTCCGCGAGGATCAGGCGTGGGGACTGGGCCAGCACCCGGGCGACGGCCACCCGCTGGGCCTGACCGCCGGAGATCTCCTCGGGCAGGCGGTCGGCCAGGTCGGCCGCGTCGACCAGGGCGAGCGCCGCCAGGGCGGCCTGCCGCGCCTCGTCCTCCGGCCGGTCGGCGAGGACCAGGGGGAGAGCCGTGTTCTCGGCCACGTTCAGGGCCGGGATCAGGCTGTCGCCCTGGAAGACCAGACCGATGTCGTACGGGCCCAGGGAGGCGGCCCGGGTCACCGTGCCGCTGGTGGGCTGCTCGAGTCCCGCCAGCAGGTGCAGCAGGGAACTCTTCCCGGACCCGGAGGGGCCGACGACCGCGAGCCGGTCGCCGGACCCGATCTCCAGGTTGGCGCCGTGCACCGCCACGACCGCCTGCGTGTCCCGGCCGAAGGTCAGGGCCGCGTCGGTGCAGGCGACGAGCACCTCATCGCGTGTCATCGTGAGCCTCCTGCCGCAGCGGGCTCCGGTCTGGGGCCGAGGCGTCGGCGACCCTTCCGTCGTCCAGCGTGATCACGCGGTCCGCGCTGCGGACGACTTCGGCGCTGTGCGTCACGATCAGCACCGCGCACCCCTGCGCGGCCCGGTCCCGCAGCATGGTGAGCACCAGCTGCTCCGTGTCACCGTCCAGTTCACCGGTCGGCTCGTCGGCCAGCAGCACGTCGGGCGAGTTGGCCAGCGCGACGGCCAGCCCGGCCCTGGCCAGCTCTCCGCCGGACAGCTGCAAGGGCAGGGCGTGCCCCCGGTCACCGAGTCCCACCTGACCCAGGAGCTCTTTGACGGAAACGGCGGGCTTACGACCCATGGCCTGCTGGGGCAGGCGGACGTTGTCCCGCACGCTCAGGTGCGGCAGCAGATTGCGGGTCTGCAGCAGTACGCCGATGTGCCGGGCGCGCAGCCGGGCCCGCTCGGTCTCGGGCCGGTGGCTGATCCGCACACCGCCCACACGAACCTCGCCGCCGGAGGGCTCGTCTATCCCCGCCAGACACGCCAGCAGGGTCGACTTGCCCGCACCTGAGGGCCCCACGACCGCGACGGTCTCGCCCCGCCGCACCCGCAGCGACACCCCGCGCAGCGCAAGGATCTCCTCCTCACCGGCCCGGTAGAAGCGATACAGCTCGCGGGCGGCCAGGGCGTCCTCATCCAGCCGGGAGGCGGGCAGCGGTCTCACCGCCAGGCGAAGGAGTCGCTGACGATGCGCCACGGGTCGACGTTGTCGGCGTTGACCGGGCCGGACAGCGTCAGATCCACCTCATGGCCGGACCGGTAGAAGGCGTATCGCTCGAACGCGTCGCGCACCACCTTGCCGGTGACCGGGTCCTTCGCCGAGTCACCCTGATAGGTCAGCAGGACGACAGGGCCGGCGTGCCGGGTCACCTCCGACACCTTCGGCGCGGCGAACCTCGGCACCTGAGAGCGCAGCTGCGGGATGACCGTGTTGGTGACCGAGCCGGTCGTAGGCGCCGTGGAGGAGGTGACCGCCGTGATCCTCACGGTGTTCAGCTTGTCCGTGAACACCGTGCTGCTCCCCTGCTCGGAGCGGGCCCAGCCCTCGGGCACCTTCACCGTGAAACCGGTGAAGGCTCCACCGGTTGGGCGGTAAACGACATACACCTGGTTGTCGGGAATGTCACCGGGCGGATTGGACTCGGTGGGCGCCGGGGCGGGCTGGCCGTTGCCGCCGCGCGCGGAGGAAGCCGGCGGTGCTGTCCTCGTCGGGCCGGAACCGGCACAGCCCACGGTCACCACCGCGATGAGCGCCAGTGCGACGACCTCACATGTCCGCGCATGTGCTGCCATGGCCACTGCCCTCCAAGGAGCCCCAGAGCGGACGATCATGACATCCACGCTAGGAATCGGCTGGTCAACAGCCTGCTCGCCGAGGGTTAGACGATGGCAAAGCGTGGACCGCATCCCGCGCACCCGGCCGAGCCGCCGCACCATGGGGGCATGAGCCAGCGCGTGGCGTGAGTCACCCTCACCGCTGCCCTGGTCGCCGTTGCCCTGTTGGCTGTCCCCCTGGCCGTGGTCATCAGGTCGCCCCTGTACGCCGGCCAGCGCGTCGCCGGTTCGGTGGATTTGACGCGGCCCGCCCGCAGTAGGGGCGTTGGTCGCTCCCCCCGCCGACCGGACTGCTCAGCGGAGGACCCCGGTGTGGCCGAGGGAGTAGCGGCCGGGCTGCGGGAACACCGACAGGCCGTGCGGGCCGTCCCCGACTCTGATCCGGCGGATCAGCCGTCCGGTGGACGTGGAGATCGCGTACACCTCGGAGTTGTAGCGGCCCGACAGCCACAGCACCTTGCCGTCCGCCGAGATCCCGCCCATGTCCGGCGAGCCGCCGCCGGGCAGCCTCCAGCGATGCGTGACCCGCTCCGTCTTGAACGAGATGAGCGAGATCGTGCCCTCGCCGCGGTTGGTCACATACAGCGTCCTTGAGTCGCGGCTCACGTACAGGCCGTGCGCGCCCCTGCCCGTCGGGACGAAGCCGGTCGTGCGGAAAGTCGCCGCGTTGATCTTCCAGACGCCGTTGGACGCCATGTCGGCGATGTAGAAGGTCCTCCCGTCGGGAGAGATCTTCACGTCCTGCGGCATCGCGCCGTCCGCCAGTTTGACGACGCCCGTGACCTTCTGCCGGTGGGTGTCCATGCGCAGCACGTCGCCGGAGAACTCGCACGCGGTGAGGAAGAAGCTCCCGGACGCCGAGAAGTCGGCATGGTTGGGACCGGTGCACGGTACGTTCACGCGCCTGTGGACCCGCATCGTGTGGGCGTCCCGGAAGTCGATGCGCTGGAGCCGCTCCGCCATGATGATCGCGAACCGGCCGTCCGGGGTGAAGTACATGTTGTAGGGGTCGTCGACCGGCACCGGCTTGCCGGGCTTTCCGGTGCGCGGGTCGATCGGGACGAGATCGTTGGAGTCGTTGTCGTTGACCCACAGAGTCCTCAGGTCCCAGGACGGTACGACGTGCTGCGGCCTGAGGCCGACCTTGAAGCGTCCGACCCGCCTGAACGTCTTCTGGTCCAGCACGATCACGTCGCCGCTCTCCGAGTCGGGGACGTACACCCGCGCCGGAAGGTCGCGCACCGCAGGGCTGAGCTGCCCGGGCCGGTCGTGTTCGTACAGGTCCAGCGGTGAGTCCGCCACCTTGGCGGCGGCCTCATCAGGCGTTTGGAGGCGGGTGTGGCCGACGGAACTCCCGGAAGAGCACGCCGCCGCGAGCATTCCTGCGGCGGCCACGGTCATCCACCGGCTCTTCATGCGCCCATCAGCTCGGAAGCGGTGACGGCCCGCAGTCCGCGGCTGCGCAGGCCGTCCAGGAGGACGGGTAGCGCCTCGACCGTCCCGGAATGCCCGAGGTGCATGCTCACCACCGAACCTCCCCGCACCTCGCGCAGGACCTTGCGGGTGATGGCCGGCGCACCGGGATCGGTGAAGTCCAGCGAGTCCACGTCATAGGACAGACAGCCGCGATAGCCCAGCGTCGCGGCCTGAGCGCGGACCCGTCGTGACGCGTGCCGCGTCTGCGACGGACGGAACCAGACCCCCGCCGTTCCGGTCAGCCTCTTCAGCCGCTCGGCGCACCGGGCGATCTCGGCGTGGGAGTCCGCCTCTGACATCGCGTCGATGTCGCGGTGATTCTGCGTGTGGTTGCCGAGTTCGTGGCCATTGTCCAGGAACGCCCTCGCCGTGCCCGGCTCTTCGTCCAGCCATCGTCCGACCGCCATGACGGTGACGCGCGCGCCCGCCGCGTCCACCTCCCGCAGCAGACGTCGAGCGAGCGCCGGGTCACCGGACCCGTGGAACGTCAAAGCCACGGCACGAGCCGTTCGCACGCCGTGCGCGATCTCTTCCGGCTGCGACCGGACGGGCCGCACGGCCCCGGCGGCGGCAGCCACCGAACCGTGGCCGGGGGTTCTCACGTTCGCACTATGCCGGGAGCTTCCACCACACGCGGCACAGAAGCCCACCCCCGCGAGCCCGGCCACACCCGCCAACACAGAACGTCTCCCAATGATCACAAAGTGCAGCGTAGGGTCGATCGAATCTCTTGAGGGTCAACCGTCTCGGCAAGATCGGAAAAGACTTGACGAAGCCTCTTCGCGCCGCTCCCGTGGAGGCGGGGGATGCGCGTATCCGTCCGGTGACGTGACTCCTTGAAGCAGTGCGCCGTAACCGCGTACCGGTTCCCCCGACCGGCGTGCAGACGCAGATGAGAAGACCGCACCCCGAGCCAATGGTGTCCCGTTCGGCGGTCGCGGTGCAGGTCCGACGGCGGAGTGACCTGCCAGCCAGACGCAGTACCTACGCGGCCGGTCTCGCCCTGCTCGCGATCGTGGCCGCCGCGGCGTTGGCCTTCACCCTCACCGGCGTCAGCGCCGCGTCCGAGGCCGGCGGCGCGCCGCGCCCCGGCCGCCGGAACGACCACCGCGCCGCTGGCACCACCGCCTGAGGGCGGACGTCCCGGATCCGTCCGAGGAACGGCCGTGGCCCTCACCCACTCGGATCACCGCAACCCAGGAGCCGAGCACCGCCCCCCAAAGCGGGGCTCGGCCCAGGCCGTCCCGCCGTTCGGGCCGTCCCGCCGTTTAGACCGTCCCGGCGTTCGGACCGTCCCGGCGTTCGGACCGTCCCGGCGTTCGGACCGTCCCGGCGGTCAGGGCGTCCCGGCGGTCAGGGCGTCCCGGCGGTCAGGGCGTCCCGGCGGTCGGGTCGTCCGGCGGTCGGGGTGCGCCGTTTTGGGGGCAGGCGTCGTGGTGGTGGGGCTTGGTTGGGGCGGGGGTCAGCCGTCGGTCGAGGGGACGGGGACGGACCAGGTCAGGATCGTGCCGCCGGGCCGGTTCGGGGAGACCTCGAAGTCCCCTCCCAGTTCCTCGGCCCGCTGCCGGAGGTTGGCCAGGCCGCTGCGCCTGGTGACGGCGGGGTCGATGCCGCGGCCGTTGTCCGTCACCCGTAGCCGGAGGGTCCGGTCGCTCACGTCGACGCTGACGTCCACGGCCGTGGCGTGCGCGTGCCGGGCCGCGTTGGACAGCGCCTCGCCCAGGACGGCCAGGAGGCGCTCGGCGTGCTCGGCGGGCACGGCCGTGTCGAGCAGGCCGGTCATCCGCAGCGCCGGGGTGAAGCCGAGGGCCGCGGCGGCGCGGTCGGTGGCCGTCACCAGCTTCGCCCGCAGGCCGACGCCGCCGCCGCGGTCGCTCTCCCGCAGGCCGTAGATGGTGGAGCGGATGACCTTGATCGTGTCGTCGAGGTCGTCCACGACCCGCTGGATCCGCTCGCCCACCTGAGGACGGTCGGCGACGCGCCCGAGCGTGGACTGCAGCGTCAGGGCCCCGGCGAACAGCCGCTGGATGACCAGGTCGTGCAGGTCGCGGGCGATGCGGTCCCGGTCGCCGAGGACGAGCATGTGCTCGGCGTCCTGGCGGTGCTCGGCGACCTCCAGGGTCAGCGCCGCCTGGTTGCCGAAGCCGACGACCATGTCGACGACCGCGTCCGGGAAGGCCCGCCCGCCGGGCGCGTTCGCCACCAGCAGGACGCCGCGGACGTGGTCGCGGGTGCCGAGCGGTACGGAGAACGCCGGCCCGAGGTCGGCCGTGGAGGAACCGCCGCCCTCGGCGCGCAGGTCGGCGCCGACGGCGTCGCTGGTGACCGTCTCCCCGGTGGTGAACACCTTGGACGCCAGCGTCGTGGCCGGCAGCACCAGGCCGCGGATCTCCTCCTCCCGCGCGCCGGAGGCGACCTCGACGACCAGCTCGCCGCTGTCGCCGACCGGCACGGCCAGCGCGACCAGGTCGGCGCAGGCCAGCTCGCGGACGGTGGCGGCGACCGACGCCAGCACCTCGGCCGATCCCCGGCCCGCCAGCAGGCTGCGGGTGAGCTCGTCGCTCGCCGCCAGCCACTGCTGCCTGCGGCGGGCGTCGTCGTAGAGCCGGGCGTTGTCGATCGAGACGCCCGCCGCCGCGGCCAGGGTGCGCAGCACCGCCTCGTCGTCGGCGTCGAACTCCGCCCCGTCCCGCTTGTCGGTCAGGTACAGGTTCCCGAACACCTCGTCGCGCACCCGGACGGGGGCGCCGAGGAAGGTCGTCATCGGCGGGTGGCCGTCCGGGAAGCCGACGGAGGCGGAGTGGTCCTTCAGGTCGGCCAGGCGCAGCGGTTCGGGACGGCGGATGAGCTCGCCGAGGATGCCCTCGCCGCGCGGGTAGTGCCCGATCCGGGCGACGACGTCCTCGTCGACGCCGACGGTGATGAACTGCGTGATCGTGCCTTCCTCGCCCAGCACGCCGAGCGCGCCGTACCGGGCGTCGACCAGGTCGACCGCGGACTCCACGATGCGGCGCAGCACGACCTCGAGGTCCAGGTCCGAGCCGACGGCCAGGACGGCGTCCAGCAGGGTGCGCATCCGGTCGCGGGCCGCCCGCACCTGGTGGACCTGCCGCTGCAGGCCGTCCAGCAGATCGTCCAGACGCAGCTGCGGGGAAGCCCCGGGCGCCGCGCCGTGGCCCCGGTCCTGCGCGCCCTCGTCCACCGAAGCTCCCCTCACACCACACCGTCGAACCACTGTTCAGCATGCCCGATAAGTCGACCGCGTTCGAGACCACCCCGGCCGACGCTTCCCTCCCCGGACGCCCCTGCCGCACTATGAATACGAACGACTACCCAGAGCGACATCGCGGGAGCGTCCCCGCCTCGAAGGAGAGACAGTGAACGACGGACGGCAGTTCACGGGGTCGAGCGGGCGGGAGCCCGCGCCGACCACCGCGCCGGCGCCCCTCGCCCCCACCACGTCGTCCGGCCCCGGCGACCCGCCGTCGGCGATCGTGCGGGATCTGATCAAAGGCACCGTCCGGTTCTCCGCGCTGTACGCCTTCGTGCGCGTCGCGGGACCGCAGGCCCTCGCCGACGGGCCGCTGACCAGCGAGGAGGTCGCCGAACGCTGCCAGTGTGATCCCGTTCTGACGCGGCGGATGCTGAGGGCCCTGGAGGCGTACCGGATCGTCACCGGCGCGCCCGGATCGCGGTATCGCCTGTCCCCCGCCGGACGACTGCTCCTGCCGGACGTCTCCGGCTCCCTGCGCGCCGGGGTGCTGCTGAACGGGTCGGCCCCCTGGCGGGAGGCGGCCGCGGGCCTGAGCGAGACGCTGCTGGGCCGCCCTCCGCTGACGAGCCCGGACGACTCCCCCTACGAGCGCCTCCAGCAGGACCCGGAACTCGCCGCGGCCTTCGACCGCTACATGACGGCCCTCGCCACGCCGGTCGGCGAAGCGCTCGCGGCCCGCGGGTTCGAGGGCGTCGGCACCGTGGTCGACCTCGGAGGCGGCCGAGGGACGACGCTGGCCGCCATCCTGCGCCACCACCCCCAGGTGCGCGGGGTGCTGGTGGAACGTCCGTCCGTCGCCGAGGACGCGGCGCGCCACCTGGCCGGCCAGGGCCTGGACGGGCGATGCGAGATCATCGCGGGGGACATGTTCACCGCCGCCTGCCCTCCCGCGCAGCGGGTCATCCTGTCCGCCGTCCTGCACAACTGGGGGGACGACGACTGCGCGGCGATCCTCCGGCAGGCCCGTTCGGCGCTGACGGCAGGCGGGCCGGACGCCCGGCTGTGGTGCGTGGAGGAACTGCTGCCTCCCCCTCACGCCGACACGGACCGCGGCGCGTTCGATCTGGACATGAGGATGGCCGCATTGTTCCCCCAGGGCCGCGAACGCACCGCGGACGAGTACCGCGACCTGCTGGGCCGGGCGGGTCTGCGGCTGGAGACCGTCCACCGCATCCCGGCCAGTCCCCGAAGCCTCATGATCGTCCGTACGGCGGACACCCGCTGACGCCCCCGCGCGCCCCCGCACCGCACAGGGCATCCGCCGACAGCGCGGCTCCCGGTCACCAGGGGTGGCGGTCCAGGAAGTCGCCCACCTGCTTGGCGAACGCTTCGGGGGCGTCGGAGTAGAGCCAGTGACCACAGCCGGGCATTTCGACCAGGGTCGTGCCCGGACGTTCGGCCACCATGCGGCGCGCCGTCGCCCTGGACAGCATGAACGTCCCGCCGCCGCGCAGGAGCAGCGCCGGTCGGCCCCCTCGGGCGGACGCGCGCCACGCCTCGGAGTGGTCGCCGACCAGGGCTCGCTGGGAGGTCATCAGCTCGTCCAGGTCGAAGAGGAAGCCCCAGCCGTCCTCGAACTCGACGGCGCTGTCCATGAAGTACGAGGCGTCCGGGATGCCGCGCGCTTCGACCGCCTCGCGCAGGGCCTCACGGGACGGGGCGCGGTGGGGCCAGTCCGAGACGTCCAGGACGGGGTGGGTTTCGGGCTCGGTGTTGAGGACGGTCATGTCGACGTTGATCAACACCGACACGAGCGAGGGACGCCTCGCGGTCAGCGTGTAGGCGACGGCGGCGCCCATGGAGTGGCCCAGGACGGCGACGGGCCCGCGTCCGAGGGCGTCGATGACCGTCGCGGCGTCGTCGACGTAGGCGTCGGGCGTCAGGAGGCCGCCGTGGGCGGACAGTCCGTGCGAGCGCTGGTCGGGGGCCACCACGCGGTAGCGCCCGGCCAGCGCCCCGGCGAGCGGCGCGAAGACGCCGCCGTGGCCGAAGTGTCCGTGCAGGGCCAGCAGGGTCGGGCCGGGACCTCCGAAGTCCCGGACGGCCAGCTCGATTCCGTCGCTCTCCACTCGTCGCACGTCCATGGCGTCCATGATCGCGGACGACGGCTCCCAGCGTGACCTCCAGGACACGGCTCCCGCCGGGCGGGCACGTCGCGGTGTCTCCTCAGCACCGGGTCACAGGGGGCGGACGGACTTCTCGACGGCCTCGACGGCGGCGTCCACCGCGCCGCGCACGTCGCCGTCCGGCGGGTACAGGAGGGAGCGGCCGACGATCAGCCCGCGCACGTTCGGCGGACGCAGGGCCCGCCGCCACCCGGCGAGCATGGCCTCACGGTCGTCGGACACCTCGCCGCCGAGGATCAGCGCGGGCAGCGTCGTCGCCGCCATCACCCGCTCCATCTCCGGCACTACCGGGACCTTCAGCCAGGTCCGGGCGGAGGTCGTGCCCAGCGCGGACGCCACCGAGACGGCGCGGATCATCGCGTCCGGGGTGAGGACGTTGCGCAGCCGCCCGTCCTCACGGCGGGCGGAGAACGGCTCGACGACCGCCATCAGCCCGTGCCCGGCGAGCGCCGACACGGCCCGCGCGCACGCCTCCAGCATCGGCGCGGTCGCCGGGTCGGACTCGTCGATCCGCAGCAGCATCTTGCCGCCGTCCAGCCGGGACGCGGCGATCGCGTCCGCGTCGTAGCCGGTGAACCGGTCGTCGGTCTCGAACGCGGCCCCGGCGAGCCCGCCCCGGTTCATCGAGCCGAGCACGACCATGCCGTCCAGGACGCCGAGGAGCAGCAGGTCCTCGACGATGTCGGGGGTGCCGAGCACGCCGTCCACGCCGGGCCGCGACAGCGCCGCGCAGACCCGCGCCAGGTAGTCCGACCGGTCGGTCATCGCGCGCGGGTCGCCGCCGGCGCCGAGCACGCCGCGTCCCGGATGGTCGGCCGCGACGATCATCAGCCGCCCGGTCTCCCCGGCCGGGCGCGTCCGCCGCACCCGGGCCGCCGCCCGCTCGGCCACCGCCCCGGGGCTGCGCACCCGGACGGCGGTCAGCTCCGCGATCCGTTCCGTCCACTCGGTGGTCGCCAGCACCACGGCCTCACCTCACGCCCGGAAATGGAACGTTCTCACTAGACACTGTCACCCCCCGGGCCCCCCGCCAACCCCCCGTTCGGACGACCGCCGCCCACGGCGGGCCATCGCGCGCCGCGTCCCGTCGATCCGGGGCGCGGCGCGCGCCGGTGCCTTCGGCCGCTACCTGGTGGCGCTCCGCGCCCCTGGAGTCGAAGCTCGCATGTCGCCGGTGCCGTCGCGATCGCCACCCGAAACCGCCACGCGCGAGCCGTCCGCATCCCCCCGCGTTTCCGGCGCGTCCGCGCTCCCCAGCGTTTCCAGGGCGTCCGCGTTCCTCTGCGGTTCGGGGGCGTCCGCGCGCTCCAAGGGTTTGAGGTAGTCCGCGCGCCCCTGCGGTTCGGGGTCGTCGGGGCCTCCCAGGGGGGCGAGGAGGGCGGCGGTGTCGGACGTGTCGGGGAGGCTCAGCGCGGTGAAGACACGGTGGGCCTCCGAGAGGCAGGCTCGGGCGCGGCCGGGCTCGCCGAGTTCGTGGAGGGCCCGGCCGAGCTCGGCCAGCCCGCGGGCGTGGAAGTAGTCGTCCCCCTCGGTGGACGCGACCGCGCAGGCGTCCTCGGCGTGCGCGCGCGCCGACTCGAAGTCGCCCACGACGTTGTAGGCGCGCGCGAGCCAGCTCGACGCGAGCGACTCCCAGTACCGGCCGCCGATCACGCGCAGGATCCGCACGCTCTCGTGGAACCCTTCGAGCGCCTCGGCCGGACGGCCCGTCCAGAGCCGGATGCCGCCCAGGTAGATCAGGGCCCGCGCCCGGGCCCCCAGGTCGTTGATGTCGTGGGCGAGCGCCAGGGCCTTCTCGCCCTCGGCGACCGCCTCCTGGGGACGGCCGTTGGCCAGCAGGGCGACCCCGCGCAGCGCGAGGGCGAACGACTCGCAGGCGGGATTGGCGGTCGACCGGCTGATCCGGACGGCCTCGTCCAGCGACGCGAGCGCCCCGGGGAAGTCCCGCGCGGTGAGCTGCTCTCCGCCCAGGTGGTTGAGGACGTAGGGAAGCATCCCGTCGTCGCCGGTCCCGCGGAGCAGGTCGACGGCGCGTCCGGTCCGGGGAAGCGCCTCGTCGACCAGGAAGCGGCGGCTCATCGCACCGCCCTCGAGGTACAGCGCCCGCCCCTCGGCGGCCGGGTCGCCGCGCTCGGCCGCCGCCCGCCCGAGCTCGCGCGCGCTGCTCTCCAGCCGGTCGGTGCGCACGTTGTTGAACGCCGCCGGGTAGATCGCCATCAGGACGTCGGCGGGGAGGGCGATCGGGATCCCCGGTTCGCGGGAGGCCCGCTCGACCGCGTCGAAGACGTCGCCCTGCTCCTCGTGGAACCAGGCGACGGCCCGCCGCCGGTCGGCGAACTCCCGTCCGGCCGTCCCCGTCGGCGACACGAGCCGGGGCACGCGGTCCGCCGGAGAGATGACGGGATGGGTGTTGCGCAGTGTGACCAGGTAGAACTCCAGCAGCCGCAGCAGCGCCGGGACCCGCTCGGCGTCCTCGGCCAGCTCCCTGCCGTAGAGCCGGAGAAGGTCGTGGAAGCGGTACTCCCACTCGCCCGTCGAGTTCATCAGGCCGACGTCGACCAGCGCCTCGCACAGGTCCTCGGCCTCGATCGGCGGACGGTCCAGCACGGCGGCGGCGACGGCGGACGACACCGGCTGCGGGGCGACCGCGGCGAGCAGCCTCAACGCGCGGGCCTGCTCGGGGAGCAGCTGCCGGTAGCTCAGCTCGAAGCTGGCCCGGACGTCGAGGTCGCCGGTCCTGAGCCGCCGCAGCCGATGCTGCTCGTCGTCCAGGCGCCCGGCGAACGACGCGACGCTCCAGCCCGGACGGGTGGCGAGCCGGGCGGCTACGACGCGCACCGCGAGCGGCAGCTGCCCGCAGAGCGCGGCGAGCTCGCGCACGGGCTCCGGCTCGCTCCGGGCGCGCTCGGCGCCGATGATCCTGGTGAGCAGCGCGACCGCGTCGTCCTCGTCCAGGACGTCCAGGCCGACCCGGTGCGCGCCCGCCAGCTCGGGCATCAGCGCGCGGCTGGTCAGCAGCGTCGCGCAGTGCGGCGTCCCCGGGAGGAGCGCCTCCGCGTGGGCGTGGTCGCGGACGTTGTCGAGCAGCACCAGCATCGGCCGCTCCGCGAGCAGCGTCCGGTAGAGGGCGGCCCTGTTGTCCAGGGAGCCGGGGATGTCGGCCTCCGGCACACCGAGCCGCCGCAGGAACTGGTCGAGCGCCTCCCCCGGATCGACCGGGCGGCCGTCGGCCCCGCGCAGGTCGATGTAGAGCTGGCCGCCCGGGAACAGGCCCTTGACCTCGTGCGCGGCCCTGATCGCCAGGCTCGTCTTGCCGACCCCGCCCATGCCGTTGATCACGACGGGCCGGGCCGGATCCTCGGTGAGGGCGGCCACGATGCCCGCCCTCTCACGCCGCCGTCCGGTGAAGTCGGGCAGCACGGCGGGCAGATCCGCGCAGACCGGCCGCCGCGACTCGTCCGCCTCACCGAGGACGGCGCCGCGGGCGGTGACGGTCACGGACCCGCCGCCGGGGACGGTCTCGGCCGCTTGGCGAGCGGACGCCGGGTCCGGGGCGCCCGAGAGGATCTCCGCGTGACGCTCGCGCAGGGCCGGGCCCGGTTCGAGGCCGAGGTCCTCGGCGAGAGCGTGCCTGGCCCTGCCGTACGCGGCGAGCGCGTCGGCCGTCCGGCCGACGCGGTGGTAGGCCGACATCAGCGCCGCGACCAGCCGCTCCTGGTGCGGATCGTGGTCGAGCGCACGCACCAGCCCGGGGATGGCCTCGTGTTCGCGTCCGGCGGCCACGAGCAGTTCGAGGTACCGCGCGGTGGCCGCCTCACGCTGCCCGGCCAGCGAGCCGCGAGCCGTCTCGGCGAACGGACCCGGGATCCCCGCGAGCGCCTCGCCCCTCCAGAGCGCGAGCGCCCCGGACAGGGTCCGCACCGCCTCGGACAGGGTCCGCGCGGCCTTGCCCGGATCGGCGTCGGTGCCGGTGTCGGCCGCCGTGCTCGCGGCGGAGACGGCGTCGGCGAACGCCAGCGCGTCGACGTCGGCGCGTCCGGCGAGCAGGCGGTAACCCGTGCGCGGACGGTGTTCGAGGAGCGACGGCTCGCCCCTGCCCCGCCTCGGCTGGAGGGACTTGCGCAGCCGGTAGACGTGGCTGGCCACGACCCGCTGCGGGCCGTCCGGCAGGTCGTCGCCGTAGAGGCCGTCGACGATCGTCTGGACGGGGACGAACGCGCCGGGCGAGAGCGCCAGCATCGCCAGGATCGCCGTCTGCCCTGGGGACCCCGGCGCGACCGTCCGGCCGCCGACGGCGAGCTCGGTCGCGCCCAGCAGCCCGACGGAGACCGCCGGCGTCGCGTCCTCGAACGCGCTGGTGGTCACCGTCGTCCTCCCTCGCGTCCGGCCGCGTCGATGCCGAGCTCGGCGAGCCGCCGCCGCGCCTCGGCCAGATGGTCGTACGCCTCGGCCGAGCCCGCCGCCTCCAGCGCCCTGCCGTAGGCCAGCCGGGCCTGGGCCGCGTGGTGCGGCTGGCCGGAGGCGGCGGCGTCCTGCCAGGCGCGGCGGGCCTCCCGGACCGCCGCCTCGTGCCGTCCACCGGCCGTCAGCGCCCCGGCCAGGCGGTAGCGGGCCGGGATGGACAGGACGGCCATACCGCGCTCCCCGGTGCGTTCGAGCACGCCGTCATAGGCGGCGATCCCCGCCGGGAGGTCGCCGCTCCGGCACAGCAGGTCGGCCTCGGTCATCGAGGCGATGGCCGAGAGGCGGGGATCGGCGGTCCGGAACAGCCCGGCGAAGTGCCGGGCCCGTTCGATCAGCCGCTCGGACGGCACGGGCCGCGCGGGGTCCACCGCGTCGACGACCAGCTCGTGCAGGTGCCCGCCCAGCGCCAGCAGCGAGTCGGGCCGCGCCTCGCCGTCCAGTTCGCCGACGAGCGCCACGACCCGGCGCAACATCGCGCGGGCGCCCGCGTGGTCACCGGTCTCCCTGCGCGCCAGCGCGCCGTAGTGCAGGCAGAACAGCGTGAGCACATGCCGATGCCCACCCGCCTCCCCATCGAAGTCCGGATTCCCGAACGGGTTCGCAAGACCCTCGCCATCGGGGTCCGCGTTCGCCAGGCCCTCGCCGCCGAGGTCCAGGTTCCCGGACGGATCCACGAGCCCCTCGCGGTCGAAGTCCGGGTTCGCGGGGCCGTCGCCGTCGGGGTTCAGGCCGTACAGGGTGAGCGACTCGTCCAGGAGGACGCGGGCACGGGCGAACCCTCCGGCGGACAGGTGCGTCACCCCGGCGGTGTAGGCGGCCTGCGCGGCGCATCCGGCCACGTCGACACCGTCCACGACGACGTCGCCGTGCTCGTGGTGCAGCTCCATGGCCGTCCGGTGGAGCGCGTCGGCGGCCTCGGTGAACGGCCGGAGGCTCAGATGGTCGTCCAGGGTCGGCAGGAGCACCATGAAGTCCAGCGCGAGGCGGATCACGCGGAGGTCGCCGGTCGCCGCCGCCCGCCGGGCCAGCGCGGTCACCACCCCCTGGTGCCGCCGGACCCAGGCCGCCGCGGCCTCGTCGCCGGAGCCCAGCGTCACACCCGGACGGGACGCGCAGAGCAGGACGGGCGCGACCACCCGCACGATGTCCGGCCGGATCGAGGCGAGGCTCCCGAGCATCATCGCGCCCAGCAGGTCCAGGGCGGCGGCGACCGCCGCGGTCAGTTCCGCCTCGCTCAGCAGCTGGTGGACCTTGTCCCGCGCGTGGACGGCGACGAGCTCGTGGATGCCGTGGCGGCCCGCCTCGCGGGGCTGCACCAGGGCGGCGTCCGCCAGCTCCGCCAGCAGCCGTCCGGCGTCGGCCACCGGCAGGCCGAGGACGACCGCGGCGGCCGGAACGCTCCAGCCCGTGGGGTCCACCGCCGCCAGCGTCACCAGCGCCCTGGCCTGCTGGACGGTCAGCTGCGCGAACGACGCCTCCAGGGCGCCCGCGACGGCGAGGTCGCCCGCCCTCAGCTCGCCCATGAGCCGGGTGCCGTCCGCGAGCCGGGCCACCATCGACGACACCGGCCAGGCGGGCCTGCCCGCCAGCCGGGCCGCCGCGACCCGCAGCGCGAGCGGCAGGTGGCCGCACAGCGAGGCCAGCGCCGCGACCTGGTCGGGCTGCCCCTCGGCCCGGGACCGTCCGATGATCGTCGTCACCAGCTCGGCCGACTCGTCCGCCGACAGCCCGCCGAGGCGGATCCGGACGGTCGCGGGGAGCGACGGCAGCGGCCCGTGCGAGGTCACGATCCAGGCGGACCCCCGCGCGGCGGGCAGCAGCGGGACGACCTGCGCGTCGTCGGCCGCGTCGTCCAGGACGACCAGCACCGCCCGGTCGGCGAGCACCGACCGCAGCAGCGTCACCCGCTCCGGGACGCCGCCGGGCACGCGATCGGCGGGAACGCCGAGGGCCGACAGCCATCCGTCCAGCACCGCCGCCGGGTCCACCGGGCCGTCGACCGCGCGCAGCGAGGCGTACAGCATCCCGCCCGGGAACCGGACAGAGCCGGACTCCCGGGCGGAGCCGGACTCCCGGGCGGCGGTGTGGGCGACGCGCAGGGCCAGGGACGTCTTGCCGATGCCGCCCATCCCGCTGATGACGACGCCGCCGCCCGCCGTGAGCGCGTCCGACGCCGCCGCGACCTCGTCGGCCCGGCCCGTGAAGTCGGCGGGCGCGGCCGGTACCTGCATGGGAACCCGGCCGGACGGGGGTTCCGCGCTCGCCTCGCCCTCCGGGGGACGGACGCGAACCCCCCCGGACGCGTCCCCGGCGACGGCGTCGGAGGGCGTGAGCACGGCGGCGTCGCCCGACAGGATCGCGGCGTGCAGGTCCCGCAGCCGCCGTCCGGGTTCGACGCCCAGCTCGTCGGCCAGGACGCGGCGGGCGTGCGCGTAGGCGGCCAGCGCGTCGGCGGTCCGGCCGGAGCGGTACAGGGCCAGCATCAGCACAGCGTGCAGGCGTTCCCGGAACGGATGGGCGGCCACCTCGGCCGAGACGGCCGGGATCAGTTCCGCGTGACGGCCGACCGCGAGCATCAGTTCCCCGTGCAGTTCGCGCAGGCCCGCGCGCGCCTCGGCCAGGGCGTCCCGGTGGGCCGTGGCGAGCGGCGCGTCCAGGCCGCTCAGCGCGGCGGGTCCGCGCCACAGGCCGAGCGCCCGTTCGACGACGCCCAGCGCCTCGGCGGGAGCGCGTCCCGGGGTGTGGGCCTCAGTAGCCAGGGCGGTGAACGCGAGCGCGTCCACGTCGGCGGGGTCGAGGGCGAGCCGGTACCCGCCGGACCCGCCGGTGACGATCAGCGAGGGCTCCCCCGGTCCGCCGCCCCGGCCCCGCCGCCGGTCCGGTTCGAGGACGGCGCGCAGCCGGTACACGCAGTTGGCGATCACCTCGCGCGCCGACGACGGCGGATCACCCGGGTAGAGGCCCCCGACGAGCTCGTCCACCGACACCGTCGCCCCGGCCCGCATCGCCAGTGCCGCCAGAACCGTCTGGACGCCGGGGCCACCAGGCGGAACGGTCTCCACGACGCCGTCCCGCGCCCGGGTCACCGTGACGGGCCCGAGCAGGCCGATCCGAACCCCCGCGCGTGCGCGCGCTGCGCCGCCCGCCATGACGCGCCTCCACCCCCGACAGGCGCCCTCGCCTGTTCCCCCGACGGGCGGATTCTAGACAGGCGATGACATTTACGGAACAGCCGCCCCGTCGGCCGACCGGAGCCGCCTCGTCCCGAGCCTCAATGCCCCGAGGACGTCGTGCCGGGGCGCGAGCAGGACGTCGAGGGCCCTCGCCGACGCGGCGCGCAGCCCGGCCCGGCCGTCGGTCCGCTCGGCGAGCCCGCGGGCGAACAGCCGGAGCAGCTCGTGATGGCGATAGAGGCCGGGGGCGGGCGCGTCCAGCATGCCGAGGTCGACGAGCCCCTCGGCCAGGTCCTCCGCCCGGTGGACGTCCGTCCCGAGGAGCGCCGCGGCGACCTCCCTCGAGACCGGACGGGCCTCGGGCGGGGCGAGCAGGCGGAACGCCCGCGCGTGGTCGTCGTCCAGCAGGTCGTAGCCGCGCCGGAACGCCTCCTCCACGGCCAGGTCGCCCGCGGAGAGTTCGGCGAGCCGTCCCCGCTCGTCCGACAGCGCGGACGCCATCGCGCCGATGCTCGCGTCCGGCCGGGCGGCGAGCCGGGCGCCGACGATCCGCACCGCGAGCGGCAGGCCCCCGCAGAACCGGACGACCTCCAACGCCGCGCCGGGTTCAGCGGCCACCCGCTCCGCCCCGGCGACACGGCCGAGCAGCTCCAGGGCCTCGCCGCCCTCGAACCCCTCGAGATCGAACCGTCCCTCCACGGGCAGTTCGCTCAGCTTGCCCCGGGCGGTGACGAGGACCGCGCAGCCCGTCCCGGCGGGCAGCAGCGGACGGATCTGGGTGAGGTCGCGAGCGTCGTCGAGGACGACCAGGACGCCACGGTCCGCCAACCGCGACCGGTAGAGCGCCTCCCGCTCCGCGGTCCCCTCCGGGATCGCCGCATCGGGCACACCGAGCGCCGCGAGAAATCCACGCAGCACCACGCCCGGCTCGGCGGGACGGCGGCCGGTCCCGCCCAGATCCGCGTACAGCCGCCCGTCAGGGAAGCACCCGCCGACACCGTGCGCCACATGGACGGCCAACGCCGTCTTCCCCACACCGCCCGGCCCCGTCACCGCCACGACCACCGGCGCCCGCCCCCCGGCGGGCCCCCGTCCCGCCGAGGCCAGCGAAGCACGAAGCCGGACGACCAAGGCGCGCCGCCCGGTGAAGTCGGCGACACCGTCAGGCAACCCGCCACCCGTCCCGCCGCCCACCATGGGCTGCCCGCCACTCACAACGGCCTCGACGCCCCTCCCCGCAGCCCGGGCGGGGAGCAACGCCGGATCGGCGGCGAGGATCCGGCCATGCAGGTCGCACAGCTCCGGCCCCGGCGTCACGCCCAGTTCGTCCGCCAGGAGGCGCCGCGTCCGGGTGAACACGTCCACGGCCTCGGCCTGCCGCCCGCTGCGATGCAGCGCCAGCATCAGCAGGCCGTGCACCGCCTCGTCCCACGGATGCTCGTGCGCCAGCAGGGTCAGCTCGCCGACCGTCTCCGCGTGCCGTCCCAGGTCGAGATCGAGCCCCAGCCGCGTCCGGACGGCACGGAACCGCAGGTCGGCGAGCCGGAGGCGCTGCCGCTCGGCGTAAGGTCCGGGCAGCCCGGCCAGCGGCGTCCCACCCCAGAGCCCCTCGGCCTCGAGCAGCAGCCGCCGGGCCCCGACCGGATCACCGGCGCTCCGGGCCCGCTCCCCCGCGGCGATGCGCTCCTCGAAGACGAAGGCGTCCACCTCCGCGTCCGGCACCCGCAACGCGTACCCCGTACCGGCCGACACCAGGACCTCAGGACGGCCCCGGTCGCGTTCCAGCACCTGGCGCAGCCTCGACGCGTACGTGCGGACGGCCCCCACCGCACGGGCAGGCGGGTCGGCCTCCCACAACGCGGCGACCAGGTCCTCGACCGTCGTCCCCCGACCACGACGCAGCAGGACGGCCGCCAGCAGCGCCCGCTGCTGCGGCGACCCCGTCTCCAGTTCGCGTCCCCCACGCCAGACCCGAGGCGGCCCGAGCACGGTGAAGCGCCATCGTTCCCCGTTCACGGAACCGAAGCATGACCCGCCCCGATCACCGCGCCGTCAACGCCCGATCAACACCAGGCCCACCCCACACCCCGCGCCCGTTCAAACCCGCGCCCGACCAACGCCCCGCATCCGATCGACACCCGCGCCCGATCAACGTCGGCGCCCGACCGACACGCGGCACCCGATCAACACCCCGCGCCCCGGTGCCGCCACCCGCCTGCGTTCAGGGGGTGGGGGCCCACATGACGATTCGGGGGCCGAGGTGGTGGAGGCCCGCGGCGACCTCGGCGTCCCAGTGTTTGCGGAGGCCGGGGGTCCACCGGTCCTCGGGCAGGACGGAGAAGCCGTGCCGGGCGTACCACGGCCCGTTCCAGGCGACGTCGCGGAAGGTGAGCAGGCTGACGCCGGGTGATCCGGCCGCCGCCGCGTGGTCCAGGACGGCGTGGAGGAGCCGGGTGCCGATGCCCTGCCCGGCGAGGTCGGCGTGCACGGAGATCTGGTCGAGGTGGATCGCGCCGTCCAGCGGGGAGAGCACCGCGTACCCGGCGGGCGGGTCCCCGGCCACCAGGATCTCCGCGTCCCGGCCGATCATCTGCTCCACCACGGTCGGGCCCGGCGGGAACTCGATGCCGATCGTGCCGAACATCCGGTCGGCGGAGTTCTCGATCGGGGGCAGCAGATCCAGGTCGTCCGGCGCGGCCGGGCGGATCTCGTAAGGGTCGGTACTCACCCGCCGATCGTAAGCCGCCCGGCCCGCGACCGTCGCGCGGGCCACTCACCACCGTCACACAGGCCACTCGACCCCGCCACGCGGGCCACCCGACCACCGCCGCGCAGGCCACACAAGCACCTCCGCGCGGGCGACCCACCACCGCCGCGCGGGCTACTTGACCCCGGCCTCCTTCATCTCGCGCAGCTCGCGCTTGAGCTCCTTGATCTCGTCGCGGAGGCGGGCGGCGAGCTCGAACTGCAGGTCGGTGGCGGCCTGGTGCATCTGCTCGGTCATCTGCTCGATGAGCGACTCCAGCTCCTCGCGCGGACGCTCGCCGACCAGGTCGGCGGCGTGACGGCCCGCCTCGCGGCGCGACGCCAGGCCGGGGACGGGGGCCTTGCCGCGGGACTGCTGGCGGCCCCCGCCGCCGATCAGGGTCTCGGTGTCGGCGTCCTCGCGGGCGAGCGAGTCGAGGATGTCGGCGATCTTCTTGCGCAGCGCCGTCGGCTCGATGCCGTGCTCGGCGTTGTACGCCTCCTGCTTGGCGCGGCGCCGGTTGGTCTCCTCGATGGCCCGCTCCATGGACGGCGTGACCCGGTCGGCGTACATGTGCACCTGGCCGGACACGTTACGGGCGGCACGTCCGATGGTCTGGATCAGGGACGTCTCGGAGCGCAGGAAGCCCTCCTTGTCGGCGTCCAGGATCGCCACCAGGGACACCTCGGGCAGGTCGAGGCCCTCGCGGAGCAGGTTGATGCCGACCAGGACGTCGAACTCGCCCGCGCGCAGCTCGCGCAGCAGCTCGATGCGGCGCAGGGTGTCGACCTCGCTGTGCAGGTAGCGGACCTGGACGCCGAGTTCGAGCAGGTAGTCGGTGAGGTCCTCGGCCATCTTCTTGGTGAGGGTGGTGACCAGGACCCGCTCGTCCTTCTCGGTGCGCAGCCGGATCTCGTGCACCAGGTCGTCGATCTGGCCCTTGGTGGGCTTGACGATCACCTCGGGGTCGACCAGCCCGGTCGGGCGGATGACCTGCTCGACGACGTCGCCCTTGGCGCGGCCCAGCTCGTAGGGGCCGGGGGTCGCCGACAGGTAGACGGTCTGGCCGATGCGCTCGAGGAACTCCTCCCACTTCAGCGGCCGGTTGTCCATCGCCGACGGGAGCCGGAAGCCGTGCTCGACCAGCATCCGCTTGCGGGACGCGTCGCCCTCGTACATCGCGCCGATCTGCGGGACGGTCTGGTGCGACTCGTCGACGACCAGGAGGAAGTCCTCCGGGAAGAAGTCGATCAGGGTGTTGGGGGCCGACCCCCGCTCGCGGCCGTCGATGTGCCGCGAGTAGTTCTCGATGCCCGAGCAGGTGCCGACCTGCCGCATCATCTCGATGTCGTAGGTGGTGCGCATGCGCAGCCGCTGCGCCTCGAGCATCTTGCCCTGCCGCTCCATGTCGGCGAGGGTCGTCTCGAGCTCGGCCTCGATGTCGCCGATCGCCCGCTCCATGCGCTCGGGCCCGGCGACGTAGTGCGAGGCGGGGAAGACGTAGATCTCCTCGTCCTCGGTGAGGACCTCGCCGGTCAGCGGGTGCAGGGTGGCGAGCTTCTCGATCTCGTCGCCGAACATCTCGATCCGGACGGCGAGTTCCTCGTACTGCGGGATGATCTCGATCGTGTCGCCGCGGACCCGGAAGGTGCCGCGGGTGAACGCCAGGTCGTTGCGGCTGTACTGCATCTCGACCAGGCGGCGCAGCAGGTCGTCGCGCTCGATCTGCTGGCCGACGCGGAGCCGGGCCATGCGGTCGACGTACTCCTGCGGGGTGCCGAGGCCGTAGATGCAGGAGACCGACGCGACCACGACGGTGTCGCGGCGGGTCAGCAGCGAGTTGGTGGCCGAGTGCCGCAGCCGGTCCACCTCGTCGTTGATCGAGGAGTCCTTCTCGATGTAGGTGTCGGTCTGCGGGATGTACGCCTCGGGCTGGTAGTAGTCGTAGTACGAGACGAAGTACTCGACCGCGTTGTTCGGCATCATCTCGCGCAGTTCGTTGGCGAACTGGGCGGCGAGCGTCTTGTTCGGCTGCATGACCAGCACGGGCCGCTGGAGCTTCTCCACCAGCCAGGCGACCGTGGCGGTCTTCCCGGTGCCGGTCGCGCCGAGCAGCACCGTGTCCTTGTCGCCGCGGCCGACCCGCCCCTCGAGCTGGGCGATGGCCTGCGGCTGGTCGCCGGACGGCGTCATGTCGCTGACGACCTCGAACGGCGCTACCTTGCGCTGCAGGTCGGTGACCGGTCGCATCTGGCCTTCCCCCTGAAGATCTACCTTGTCCCGGGCCTTGGACCGGCCCGGTCGACCCACTCTACGTAGGGGTTACGACAATTCTCGGCCCCGGCCTGTTCCCGCAGGTCAGGAGGCTGGCACGGGGAGCCGTGCCCGGACGGCGAAACCGCCGTCCCGGGAGGGCCCGGCCTCGAAGTGCCCGCCGAGCGCGACGACCCGCTCGCGCAGGCCGACCAGGCCGTTCCCGCCGCTGGGCAGGCCGTGCTCGGCGGCGCCCTCGGGGACGGCCCGGTTGACGACCGAGACCTCCACGGCGTCCGGCGGGAGCCGCACGTCCACCCGCGTCGACGCGCCGCCCGCGTGCTTGTGGACGTTGGTCAGGGCCTCCTGGACGATCCGGTACACGGTCCGGGAGATCGCCGACGGCATCGGCCGCTCCTCCCCGTAGACCACCAGGTCCACCAGCAGCCCGGCCGCGCCGGACTGCCCGACCAGGTCGCGGACGCCGTCCAGGCCCGGGTCGGCGGACGGCAGCTCGCCCTCGCCCTGCCGCAGGACGCCGATCACCTGCCGCAGCTCCTCCAGCGCCTGCCGGCCCATGTCGCCGATCACGGTCGCGGTCTGGGCGGCCCGGTCCGGGTCGCGGGCGGCCACGGCGCGCAGCGCCCCCGCGTGGACGACCATGACGCTGACCCGGTTGGCGACCACGTCGTGCATCTCGCGGGCGATCCGGGTGCGCTCCTCCGCGCGGGCGCGCTCGGCGAGCAGGTGCTGCTCGCGCTCCAGCCTCGACGTCCGCTCCTGGAGGGACGCCAGCAGCTGCTTGCGCGCCCCCATGTACATGCCGAGGATCAGCGGGAACGAGGAGAACAGCAGCCCGAACGTGGCGTTCGCCGCGAACGAGCTGTTCCCGCCGTTCGGCGACGGGAGGATCAGGAACACCGCGTAGCTGGTCGCCGCGATCGTGATGGCCGTCCACCGGGACGCGGCGTAGGCCCCCAGCGAGTACAGGACGATCACCCCGGTGATCGGGCCGCCGCCCGCCGCCGACCCCACGACCAGGGAGACCAGCGCGACGTGGACGGGGTAGTGCCGCCGCGCGACCAGCGTGAACGCGAGAAGCGCGGACACCAGGGCGACGGCGTAGCCGGGGAGCCAGTACGACTTCGCGGTCCCCGCCCACATGATCGCGGCGTCGAGGACGGACGCGCCGGCCGCCAGCGAGGCGTCCAGGACCCGGGACCGGCGCGACGACCACGACGTCGTCCACCACCCCCGGAAGTCCATGCGACCGAGCCTATAGCGACGAGACGGGAAGATCCGATGCTCCCGACGATCTCCCCCGGAGAATCACATACCGCCCGAGAAGCCCACCAAGGCGACCGTGGCGTCGTCGGACGGCTTGGTCCGCGGCCACCGGACGACCTGCGGATCGGTGGCCTCCACCTTGCGCGTGCGCGCGATGAGCGCCTCCGGGCCCTCCTCCCGGACGATCCGCGTCAGCCCCGCCCAGTCGGTGTGGTGGAACATGTCGGCCAGGCGGCTCGCGCCGTCGGTCAGCAGCATGACGCCGCGCAGATCCGCCAGCGGGACCGTACCGGTGATCGCCTGCTCGGCGACCGACGGGTCCCCGGCGGCGAAGCCCCGGCCGCCGATGACCGCCTCGACGCCGCGCGGCCCGTCCAGCAGCAGGGTCGAATCGGCCAGCACCAGGTAGTCGAGCACGTCCCCGCGCACCCGTACGGCCATGACGGTCGCGGAGGGCGTGTACGGGTGCGCCAGGTCACAGGTCGCCCGGTGCGACGCCGCGACGTCGGCGATCGCGCCCGCGAGCCGGGCCACCAGCGGGCGGTTCCCGGGCCGGTGCGCGCCCTCGGGCGGCCCGACCGGCGCTCCGGCCTGCGGCGCGTCGCCGAGACCGTCCAGGATCCGGGCGAGCAGCCGGGTGCCCAGCGAGCGGGAGTACCAGGCGATGCCGTGCTCGCAGCCCAGGTCGGTGCCGAGCGGGAAACCGCGGCCGTCCAGCACGACGGCGGCCCCCGGCGCGGTCGCCACGAAGTCCTCGTTGCGGCGCTGTGGACTGCCTTGATCGGTAGCCCAGACGACCTGCATCAGCGTGCCCTCCAAAGTGCTCAGCCCGCGGCGGCGCGGCGGGTCAGGTCGGCCCAGATCTCGTCGGCCCGGGCGTCCAGGTCGTCCATCGACCCGGAATTGTCGATCACGTGGTCGGCGACCGAGCCTATAGCGACGAGACGGGAAGATCCGATGCTCCCGACGATCTCCCCCGGAGAATCACACACCGCCCGAGAAACCCACCAAGGCGACCGTGGCGTCGTCGGACGGCTTGCTCCGCGGCCACCGGACGACCTGCGGATCGGTGGCCTCCACCTCGCGCGTGCGCGCGATGAGCGCCTCCGGGCCCTCCTCCCGGACGATCCGCGCCAACCCCGCCCAGTCGGACCGCCCGAACAGGTCGGCCAGGCGGGTCGCGCCGTCCGTCAACAGCAGAACGCTCCGCAGCTCCGCCAGCGGGACGGTCCCGGTGATCGCCTCCTCGACGATGCCCGGGGCGGAGGAAGCCCAGACCGGCCCGCCGGTGATCTCCTCAACGCCGCGCGCGCCGTCCAGCAGCAGGGTCGAGTCGGCCAGCACCAGGTAGTCGAGCAGATCCCCGCGCACCCGGACGGCCAGGACGGTCGCGGCGGGCGTGTTCGGATGGGCCAGGTCACAGGTCGCCCGGTGCGACGCCGCGACGTCGGCGATCGCGCCCGCGAGCCGGGCCACCAGCGGGCGGTTCCCGGGCCGGTGCGCGCCCTCGGGCGGCCCGACCGGCGGCCCTGCCTGCGGCACGCCACCGAGGCCGTCGGTCAGCCGCGCGAGCAGCCTCGTCCCGAGCGAGCGCGAGTACCAGGCCGTGCCGTGCACGCACCCCAGGTCGGCGCCGAGCGGCAGCCCGCAGCCGTCCAGCACGACGACGGCCCCCGGCGCCGCCGCGACGAAATCCTCGTTCCGCCGCTGCGGACTCCCCTGCTCGGTGGCCCAGGTGACCTGCATCGACACACCCTTCGGGGTTCAGGCCGCGGCAGCGCGGCACCTCAGGCGACCCTCGCTGGATCAGACGGCGGTGGCGGCGCGGCGGGTCAGGTCGGCCCAGATCTCGTCGACCCGGGCGTCCAGGTCGTCCATCGACCCGGAGTTGTCGATCACGTGGTCGGCGACCGCGCGGCGCTGCTCCCGGGTGGCCTGCGCGGCGATCCGGGCGCGCGCGGCGTCCTCGGTCATGCCCCGCAGCGTGGTGAGCCGCTCGACCTGGAGCTCCACCGGAGCGTCCACGACGATCACCACGTCGTACATCCCCGCGAGGTTGTTCTCGGTCAGCAGCGGGACGTCGTAGACCACGATCGCGTCGCCCGGGGCGGCGTCCATCAGCTCCTGCATCCGCTCCCCGACCAGCGGGTGGACGATCTTGTTGAGCGCGGCGAGCCGGTCCGGGTCGGCGAACACGATCGCGCCGACCCTCTCCCGGTCCATGCGGCCGTCGGCCGTCAGCACGTCGGTCCCGAACTCGGCGACCACGGCGTCCAGGCCGGGCGTGCCGGGTTCGACGACCTCGCGGGCGATCCGGTCCGCGTCGATCACCACGGCGCCGCGCTCGGCGAGCCGCCGCGACACCTCGCTCTTGCCCGCGCCGATTCCGCCGGTGAGTCCCACTTTCAGCACGCGCCAGAGCCTACCGGCCCGTCCTTCCCCGCCGTCAGCCCCGGCCCCGCCGGACGGGCGTCAGGCGGGGGCGGGTTCCAGGTGCTTGCGCATGTGGACGAACGTGAGGTGCGCCGCCACCCGCTCCCGGTGCGTCTCGCTGTAGCCGAGGCTGCGGTAGAGCCGCAGGTTGGCCTCGCTGAGGTGACCGGTGAACAGGACGCACGAGGTGGCCCGTCCGGCGACCTCGGCCTCCAGGGCGTCCATCAGGAGCCGCCCCACGCCGTCGCCCTGCTGGTCGGGGGCCACGGCGAGCCGCCCGACCAGGCAGGTGTGGTCGCTGAACTGGGCGCGGACGATCCCGACGATCCGGCCGTCCAGCACCGCCTTGAGCACCGTCACGCCGCCGGCCAGGGCCTTGCGCACCTGGTCCAGCGACTCCACCAGCGGCGGGATGAACGGATCCCCGTACAGCTGCGCCTCACCCACGTAGGCGGCGCGCTGGACGGTCAGGATCTCCCCCGCGTCCTCGGGCACGGCCCGGTCCACCCGGACGTCCACGGTGCTCATACGGGAACCCTAACGGCGCGGGACGGCCCCGTCCCGCCCTCCGCGAAGGCCCAGGGGCCGGTCCCGGCGTCCACGACCGGTCAGCCGTCGACGCGGACGGTGACCGCGACCGGGAAGTGGCCGGACCCGGCCGGGGCGACCTGGTACCCGGAGAAGGTCAGGTCGTCGGTGCCGAAGATCCAGTCGGTCCGCTCGCCGTCGGACGTCGTCGGCGAGGCGTCCCCGCCGGTCGCGGCGCTGCGCAGGCCGGTGCCGTCGGTCATCCGGTCGATCTCGTCCGAGCCCGGCCCGGCGTTGAAGTCGCCGGCGACCACCGTGCGCGGGCCGCCGCCCCAGGCGCGCAGCAGCGCCGACACCTCGCGGAGCCGCTCCTTGCCCTCGCCGTCGCCGTTCTCCAGGTGCGTGGACCACACGTCCAGGCTGGACGACCCGACCTTCAGCTTCGCCCACACGTACCCGCGGATCTGCGACCAGTCGCCGCGCGGCATCCGGCCGATGCCGGACCGCTCGACCGGCAGCGAGGTCAGGATCGCGTTGCCGAACTGGCCGTCGGCGGCCGGGCCCCACAGCAGCTTCATGCCGAGCCGCCGCCCCAGCCACACGCCCACGTCGGTCGTGCCCGACAGCAGCGAACCGCGGCCCGCCTCCTGAAGCATGATCACGTCGGCGTGCCGGGTCTCGAGCGTCCGCGCGATGGCCTCGGGGTCGAGCCGTCCGTGCCGGTCGACCGCGTCGTGGATGTTGTAGCTGATCAGCCGCACCTGGCCGCCCGCGGGCGCGGCCTTGGCGTCACGGGACGGCGCGGCCATGCTGAACACCAGCGTCCCGAGCAGCAGCGCGAGCGCCGCGCCTCCGGCGGTCAGGGCGCGCTGCGGGGCGCGCGCGGGCAGCGGCCCGCCGCGCGCGGCGGTGATCGCGGCGAGGGCGCCGAGCAGGATCCCGGCCAGGCCGGGCAGCGTGTTGTTGGGGAACGGCAGCGGCTGCAGCGCGCTCACCTGGTAGGAGATCAGGATGACGCCGACCAGCAGCCCGCCGAGGGCGGCGCCGACGTCGATCCGCCAGACCGCCCCGCCGCGACCGGCGCGGCGCAGCGGCGCCCGGGACGCCACGGCCAGCAGCCACGCGGCGAGCACCTGCCCGATGATCACGACGGGGACGACCTCGATGCCGTTGACCGCGTAGGTTCCCGCGATCGAGGCCGCGCCGACGCCCAGCAGCGTCCCGCCGAGCACCGCGACACCGCCCGGCACCGCGCGCACGGCCAGCCCGGACGCCAGGAACGCCAGCGCCAGGCCCTGGCCGACCACGACGATCACGTGCGCCATCGTCAGCGACCGCCAGCCGGACGACGCGACGAACGCGGGGCTGGACAGCACCAGCACCTGCAGCGCCACGAACGGCCCGAACGCCGCCGCGCCCAGGGCGTCCCGCCAGGAGACGCCGGGCGCCTCCACGGCGCCGGACGACAGCTCCCGGTACAGGGCGAGCGCGCCGAGCGCCACGAACACCAGGCAGACCAGCCACGGCCCGATCCCGGACCGCCACACCGGGTCCCACGTCGCGAACGCGACCCGGACGGCGGTGTCGACCGACAGGCCCGCGACGGCCGCCGTGGCGAACCCGACCCCGGACAGCCCTCGCGCGCCCTCGTACAGGGCCGTGACGGCGAGCGCCCCGACCGCGACGCCGACCAGCGCCAGCCAGGTCTGCGGGGTGAGCGCCTGGGCGAGCAGCCGCACCAGCAGCAGCGCCCCGACGCCGGTCGCCAGCAGCCCGCTCGGCCCGGCCGCGCGCCGCACCAGCGGCGCGAGGAACCCGGCGAGGAAGACCGCGAGCACGACGGGCGCGGCCACGGCCGCGCCGGCGTCGTCGGCGAAGTGGTTGAGCTGGGGCAGCGCGAACCGGAGGGTCTGCGCGAGGACGGCGGTGGTGACGCCGATCAGGGCGAGCCGTGCCGGGCCCTGCGGAACCATGGACGGCCCGCGCGCGGCGCCTCCGGTGGTGGTGCCTGCGGTGGTCGAGGCGTCTGTGCTGGCCAATGGAACAGATGCTCCCGGGGGACGAACCGGATACGGGTGGGCGGGGCGGGGAGGGACGCGTTCCGCGTGGCCGGCGCGGGGCTCCCGCGCGGGGTGGCGCGCCGCCGTTCCCTCCCGGAGAGACCAGTGTCCCAGACACCCGCGTCCCCTCGCGACGTGACGCCCCGACCGGCGCAGCACAGCACCATACCGACAATCCGCGCGCCCGCGGGCCGGGCCGCGGGCGGGCGTGAAAAAACCGTGGCCGGAGGGATCCCCAGGGATCTCTCCGGCCGCGGTCAGGCGGTCACCGGGGGCCTCGCGGGCCCCTGGCGGTCAGTGGGTCACTGGCCGCCGGACAGCTTCTCGCGCAGGGCGGCGAGGGCCTCGTCGGTCGCGAGCGCGCCACCGGTCGTCTCGGTCTCGGCGCCGCCGCTGTAGGAGGTCTCGCCGGACGGCGCCGGGGCGCCCTCCGCCTCGGCCTCGGCCTTGCGGGCCTCCTCGATCTGCTTGCGGTGCGCGTCGAACCGGGCGCGGGCCTCGGCGTACTGACGCTCCCAGGTCTCACGCTGGGTGTCGTAGCCCTCGAGCCACTCGCCGGTCTCGGCGTCGAAGCCCTCGGGGTACTTGTAGTTGCCCTGGTCGTCGTACTCGGCGGGCATGCCGTAGAGGGTCGGGTCGAAGTCCTCTTCCTCCATGGCCGCGGCGCCCTCGTTGGCCTGCTTGAGGGACAGGCTGATGCGGCGACGGTCGAGGTCGATGTCGATGATCTTCACGAAGATCTCGTCGCCGACCTGGACGACCTGCTCCGGGATCTCCACGTGGCGCTCGGCCAGCTCGGAGATGTGGACCAGGCCCTCGATGCCCTCC
The DNA here is from genome assembly GCF_000518265.1 of Actinomadura oligospora ATCC 43269. Lineage (GTDB taxonomy): Bacteria > Actinomycetota > Actinomycetes > Streptosporangiales > Streptosporangiaceae > Spirillospora > Spirillospora oligospora. The sequence goes on from NZ_JADG01000004.1 coordinate 48,645, forward strand.
TCGACCCGGACGAACGCGCCGAACGGCACCAGCTTGGTGACGCGGCCCGGAACGACCTGGCCGATCTGGTGGGTGCGGGCGAACTGCTGCCACGGGTCTTCCTGGGTCGCCTTGAGCGACAGGGAGACGCGCTCGCGCTCCATGTCGACGTCCAGGACCTCGACCGTGACCTCCTGGCCGACCTCGACGACCTCGGAGGGGTGGTCGATGTGCTTCCAGGACAGCTCGGAGACGTGCACCAGACCGTCGACGCCGCCGAGGTCGACGAACGCGCCGAAGTTGACGATCGACGAGACCACGCCCTTGCGGACCTGGCCCTTCTGGAGCGTGTTGAGGAAGGTCTGGCGGACCTCGGACTGGGTCTGCTCGAGCCAGGCGCGGCGGGACAGGACCACGTTGTTGCGGTTCTTGTCCAGCTCGATGATCTTGGCCTCGAGCTCGCGGCCCACGTAGGGCTGCAGGTCGCGGACGCGGCGCATCTCGACGAGCGACGCGGGCAGGAAGCCGCGCAGGCCGATGTCGAGGATGAGGCCGCCCTTGACGACCTCGATGACCGTTCCGGTGACGATGCCGTCCTCGTCCTTGATCTTCTCGATCGTGCCCCAGGCGCGCTCGTACTGGGCGCGCTTCTTGGACAGGATCAGGCGACCCTCCTTGTCCTCCTTCTGGAGGACGAGGGCCTCGACGTGGTCTCCGACGGCGACGACCTCGTTGGGGTCGACGTCGTGCTTGATGGAGAGCTCACGGGACGGGATGACACCTTCGGTCTTGTAGCCGATGTCGAGGAGGACTTCATCTCGATCGACCTTGACAACGGTGCCTTCGACGATGTCGCCGTCGTTGAAGTACTTGATGGTCTCGTCGATCGCGGCGAGGAAGGCTTCCTCGGACCCGATGTCGTTGACCGCTACCTGCGGGGTGGTCGAGGTGGCCTCGGTGCTACTCGTCATGTGTCGGCTGGCTCCGGATACGGACATTGAGAGGTGTCAAATGCACGCGCGGAGGGCTCTTTTCCGCCCTGCCGAGGACCGGAGAGGAGACACGGATTCCGAGAAATCCGCGTCGAGAACGAACCGATGCCGACGACCTGACCGAGCGCGAGCCTGCTCCGTCCGAAGCCGCACAAGCCCACAGCGCAGCGATCAGAATATGGGACCATGCCGCTCAGGTCAATCGCAGGGGCGGCCCCCACCTGCTCACCGACGGGAGAACCGGCACCGGCCCGGGTGGACGGAGGGGCCCGAATCCCCTCCCCCGTGGGCGTTCCGGGCGATCAGTACTCGCGCGCGTAAGGACGATACTGCTTGGCCAGTCTCTTCTCGAACGTCTTGGGGAAGGTCACGGTTCCCGGGTCGCCGTCGGAGGTGTACCGCTCCCCCGGGTGCGCGTCCAGCCAGTCCAGCCAGGCGGTCGAGCAGAACGTCCGGCAGTCGTTCTCCTTGATCTTCCCCTCGGACCGGATGCGGGTCGCGGCCCACCGGTCGAACACCTTGTCGAACGGCGACTCGGACGGCTTCCACCCGGCGAGGAACACGATCTGGAAGGAGTATTTACCGTCCTCGCGCTGCGCCCAGGTCCGGTTGTGCGGGATCGACCCGAACGGGTACGCGAAGGTCGTGGTGTGCTGCCCGGTCAGGGAGAACAGTTTGTCCTCCATGCCCGCGATCTCCTTCTGGACGGCGCCCTTGCCGAGCGTCCGCAGGTCGGGGTGGGTGACCGTGTGGTTGGCGACCTCGAACCCGTTGTGGATCAGCCAGCGCAGGCCCTCGGCGGCGCGCGGGCCGAGCGCGAACAGGTCATCGTTGCAGTAGAACGTCGCGACCGGCCGGAACCCCGGATGCTCGCGCGCGACCTGCTGGATGATCGCGACGGCGGTGTCGGGGGCCGGGTTCCCCTGCGCGTCCAGGGAGAACTGGCCGGGGGTGCTGTCGTCGAAGGTGAGCACGACCGGGTGCCTGCCGAGCGGGACGTCCAGCCGTCCGGACGCGAACTCGGCGGCGGTGACCGGGTAGTAGCCCGTCCTCGCCAGCCGGGTCAGCTCGGTGTACAGCTCCTTGGTCGAGCGGTCGAGCGACGCCTCCGGGTGCTTCATGATCCGGTGGTACATGAACACCGGGACCTGGCCCAGCTCGTTGGCCTTCGCCTGGACGGCCCCGGGCGCGGCGGCGGGGACCGCGTTCCCGCTCGGCGTCACCGGCGGCGAGCCCGGCGCGGACGTCGTCGAGGGCGTCCCCGCGGGCGCGGTGGCGGACGGCGGGGACGCCGACGGCGTCACGGCGGGGGTCGTCCTCCGGGAGCCCGTGGTGGCGGCGTGGTGGGCGTGGCGCGGCCGGTGGTCCTGGAACGCCAGCCCGAACACCAGGGCGCAGACGACCACGATTCCGGCGATCTTGTGGAGGAGCGGCACGAGCCTCCCGTCGGTCGAAACCTACGCGGGCACGGACAAGAAGCACCTATCCGAGTGATCTACCTTAAGCCCGCGCCCCGCCCACGGTCCGGCCACGAAACGCCAAAGGAACACAAAAGAAACCATCTCGTCCCCCCACCGGACAGCGGTCCCGCACCCCTCACACGACGACGCCCGCCGCCCGCGCGCGGAGCGCACGGACGGCGGGCGGACGGCCTACCTGGGGTTTCGCGGACGGGTCAGTGGGCGGCGTCCTGCCAGGTGCGGCCGGTGCCCATGGAGACCGACAGCGGGGCGCGCAGGTCGTAGGCGCCCGCCATCCGCTCCGAGACGAGCGACTTCAGCTCGTCCAGCTCGCCCGGGGCGACCTCGATGACCAGTTCGTCGTGGACCTGCAGGAGCATGCGCGAGCGCAGGCCCTGGTCGCGCAGGGCGCGGTCGACGTCGAGGCTGGCGACCTTGATGATGTCGGCGGCCGAGCCCTGGATGGGCGCGTTGAGGGCCATGCGCTCGGCCATCTCGCGGCGCTGCCGGTTGTCGGAGTTGAGGTCGGGCAGGTAGCGGCGGCGGCCGAGGATGGTCTCGGTGTAGCCGTCGCGGCGGGCCTGGTCGACGACGTTCGCGAGGTAGTCGCGGACGCCGCCGAACTGCTCGAAGTACTCGTCCATCAGCTGGCGGGCCTCGTCCACGGCGATGCGCAGCTGCTGCGACAGGCCGTACGCCGACAGGCCGTAGGCCAGGCCGTAGTTCATCGCCTTGATGCGCGCGCGCAGCTCGGAGGTGATCTGCTCGGGCGGCAGGCCGAACACGCGGGACGCGGTGATGGTGTGGAAGTCGGCGCCGGAGTTGAACGCCTCCAGCAGCGCCTCGTCCCCGGACAGGTGCGCCATGATCCGCAGCTCGATCTGGCTGTAGTCGGCGGTGAGCAGCGACTCGTAGCCGCCGCCGACGACGAACGCCTCGCGGATCTGCCGGCCCTCGGCCGTGCGGATCGGGATGTTCTGCAGGTTCGGGTCGGTGGACGAGAGCCGTCCGGTGGCCGCGACCATCTGGTTGAACGTGGTGTGGATGCGGCCCGCGTCGTCCAGCATCGGGATGAGCGAGTCGACGATCGACTTCAGCTTCGCGACCTCACGCCACCGCAGGATGCGCTCCAGGACGGGGTGCGCCTCCTTGGCCAGCAGGTTCGTCAGGGCCTCGGAGTCGGTCGTGTAGCCGGTCTTGGTGCGCTTGGTCTTCGGGAGGCCCAGCTCCTCGAACAGCACCTGCTGGACCTGCTTGGGCGAGCCCAGGTTGAACTCGTGCCCGACAGCCTCGTGCGCGGCCTGCTCCTGCTCCTTGACCTGCCCGCCGAGCGACGCCGACAGGGACGCCAGGTGGTCGGCGTCGACGGCGATGCCCGCCCGCTCCATGTCGGCCAGGACGCGCGTGAGCGGCAGCTCGACGTCGCGCAGCAGCCGGGCCGCGCCGCGCCGCTCGAGGTCGGCGTCCAGCACGTCGGCGAGCTCGGCGACGGCGCGGGCGCGGACCGCGAGCTCCTGCGCGGCCTCCTCCTCGCCCGAGCCGTCCAGGGTGAGCTGGCCGGTGTCCTCGGACTCGTTGGTCAGCTCGCGGTGCAGGTACCGCAGCACCAGGTCGGCGAGGTCGAAGGTGCGCTGGCCGGGCAGCGCCAGGTAGGCGGCCAGGGCGGTGTCGGTGGTGACGCCGTCCAGCGTGAGCCCGCGCGCGGCGAGCGCCAGCGTCGGGCCCTTGACGTCGTGCACGGCCTTCGGACGGGCCGGGTCGGCGAGCCAGGCGGCCAGGGCGCGCTCGTCGTCCTCGACGAGCTCGGCCGGGTCGAGGTGGACGGCCGGGCCCTCGCGGGACGCGACGGCGAGCGCGGTGATCTCGCCGGTGCCGCGCCCCCAGGACCCGGTGACCGCGAGGCCGGTGCGCTCACCGGCGGGGGCGTTCGCCTCCAGCCAGGCCCCGAGGGCGCCGGGCTCCAGGACGTCCAGCTCGATGTCGAAGCCCTCGTCGGCCTCGGGCTCGGCGGTGGTCAGCGACGCGTAGAGCCGCTCGCGCAGCACGCGGAACTGCAGCGAGTCGAACAGGGTGTGGATCTCCTCGCGGTCCCACTGGCCCATCCGGAGCAGGTCGGGCGTCCGCTCGAGGGCGACCTCGCAGTCGAGCTTGTTGATCTGCTGGTTGCGCAGCACGCCCGCGAGGTGCTCGCGCAGGTTGTCGCCCGCCTTGCCCTTGATCTCGTCGACCTTCGCGACGAGCGTGTCGAGGTCGCCGTACTTGGCGAGCCACTTGGCCGCGGTCTTCGGGCCGACGCCGGGCACGCCCGGCAGGTTGTCGCTGGACTCGCCGACCAGCGCCGCGAGCTCGCGGTACCGCTCGGGCGGGACGCCGTACTTGGCCTCGACGGCCGCCGGGTCCATGCGGGCGAGCTCGGACACGCCGCGGATCGGGTACAGCACGGTGACATGGTCGTCGACCAGCTGGAACGCGTCCCGGTCGCCGGTGACGACGAGCGTCTCCATGCCCAGCGCGGACGCCTGGGTGGCGAGCGTGGCGATGATGTCGTCGGCCTCGAAGCCCGCCACCGACATCCGCGGGATGCGCAGCGCGTCCAGCACCTCGAAGATCAGCGAGACCTGGGAGCGGAACTCGTCCGGCGTCTTGGCCCGGCCCGCCTTGTACTCCACGTACTGCTCGTGCCGGAACGTCGGCTCGGACCGGTCGAACGCCACCGCGATGTGCGTCGGCTGCTCGTCGCGCAGCACGTTGATGAGCATCGAGGTGAAGCCGTACACCGCGTTGGTGGGCTGCCCGTCGGTGGTGTTGAAGTTCTCCACCGGCAACGCGAAGAACGCCCGGTAGGCCAGGGAGTGCCCGTCGAGCAGCAGAAGCCGGTCGTGCTTGTCAGGGGTCGATGCTTGGGTCGCCACACCAGGACTCTAGTCTGCGCGTACGACAGTTCGAGGGAGGCTTTGTGACGGAGGAGCATCAGGTCGCCGTGCCGGAGGAGCACCGGGCCGTCGCCGCCGAGCACGGCGTGGACCTGGGCGGCCTGGACATGACCGGGGGCCTGGCCGCGGCCATGGGCATCGAGTATCTGGAGGCCTCTCCGGAACGCGTGGTGGCGCGGATGCCCGTGAAGGGCAACACCCAGCCGTACGGGCTGCTGCACGGCGGCGCGTCCTGCGTCCTGGCCGAGACGCTCGGCTCGGTGGGCTCGGCGCTGCACGCGGGGAAGGGCCGGATCGCGGTCGGGATCGAGATCAACGCCACCCACCACCGGGCGGCGACCTCGGGGTTCGTCACCGGCGTGGCGACCCGGGTGCACGGCGGGAGGACGCTCGCCACCTACGACGTCGTGATCAGCGACGAGCAGGACCGCCGCGTCTGCACGGCCCGGCTGACCTGCATGCTCCGCGACACCCCCCAGGGCTGACCCCACCCGTCCCCCCGCCGGGTTCCCCGCCCGTTCCCCGTCTGGTGATCCAGGCGTCATGGGGACGCCACGATCGAGAAAGATCGCTTCGGACCGGCGCTTCCTTTGCGGCGGGTATGGCCGGGTCGGTAACGTGGATCGGAAGGCCCGAGGCCACCGAGTAGACAACGCACGCGTCCGCGAGGACGCGTTGCGGCCCCAAAGGTGGCCTCGGGCCAACGACGTTCCGTCCCGGAACGCGGCGGCGTCCCCGCCCGGGTCTCCGGCGACACCTGCGTCCGCGGTTCACCGGTTGCGATTCGGTTGCGAATCCGGGCCGGTCTTCACGCCCGCGGAACGCCCGCTTACCGTCGGGGCATGCGCCGGGTGAGACCGCTCACGACCGTCATGGCCGCCAGGTCCGGTAGGGCAGGCAGGACCTGTGGGGCTCGCAGGGCCGGGCGGGCGGGTGTCGCCGGTCTGGTGACCGCCGTCCTGCTGGGCGCCTCGCTCCAGGGCTGCTCGCAGCACAAGGACGACGGCTACACGCTGCCCGCCGAGAAGCTCCGCGACGGCGAGAAGACGCAGAAGAACCGCACCGGACGCAGCAGCGACATGCGGTACACGGTCGTCGCCTACACCGACGGCATCAGCACGATCCTCGGCACGCACGCCGAGATGAAGCCGAAGGGGCAGTTCGTCCGGATCAGGCTGCTGTGCGTGAACATCGGACGCGACATCCAGGTCTTCGACACCTGGGCCCAGCGGCTCGTCCTCACCGACGGACGCCAGATCGGCGCGGACGTCAACAGCACCATGGTGAAACGGCAGCCCGAGCGGCTCTCCGTCGGCGCGAACATGCGCGCCGAGTTCGACCTGTGGTTCGACGTGCCCAAGGGCGGCAAGGTGAGGTCCGTCCGGCTGTACGGCTCGCCCTCCGTCGGCATGGTCACCGACCCGACGCCCGCCGAGATCCCCCTCCCGTCCTGACCCGGCCCGCGCCCCAGGCGTCGTAGCCGGACGCGGAACGGCCGCCGCCCTCCCCGGCTGGGGAGGACGACGGCCGTCCGAGGGACGTTCCGGCTCAGGAGGACGACGGCGTGTCGTCCTCCTCCACCGTCTCCGGAGCGGCGACCAGCGGAGCCTCCTCCGAGACCTCCCGGGCGACCGACGGCGAAGCGTCCGCCGCCGGACCACCGGCAGGCGTATCCGTGCCGACCTGCGCGTCCGCGCCGCCGCCCAGGTAGGCGGCCCGCACCTGCGGGTCGTCCAGCAGGTCCGCGGCCGGGGCCGACTTCACGACCCGCCCGGTCTCCAGCACGTACGCCCGGTGCGCGATCTGCAGCGCCTGGCTGGCGTTCTGCTCGACCAGCAGCACCGTCGTGCCACGCCGGTTGATCTCCACGATGATCGAGAAGATCTGCTGCACCAGCTTCGGCGCCAGACCCATGGACGGCTCGTCCAGCAGCAGCACCTTCGGCTTCGCCATCAGCGCGCGGCCGATCGCGAGCATCTGCTGCTCACCGCCGGACATCGTCCCGCCCGCCTGCGACTTGCGCTCGGCCAGCCGCGGGAACAGCTCGTAGACCTCGGCCAGCTCCTGGGAGAAGTCCCCGCGACGGGCGTACGCGCCCATCAGCAGGTTCTCCTCCACCGTCATGCCCGGGAACACGCCCCGGCCCTCCGGCGACTGCCCGATGCCCGCCAGCACCCGCTTGTGCCCCGGCATCTTGCTGATGTCCGCCCCGGCGAACCGGATCGACCCCGACGACAGCGGACGGAGCCCCGAGACCGTCTTCAGCGTCGTCGTCTTCCCGGCGCCGTTCGCGCCGATCAGCGTGACGATCTCGCCCTCGTCGACCTCGACCGAGATCCCCTTCAGCGCGGCGATCTTGCCGTAGTGGACGTGGATGTCGTTGATCTCAAGAAGCATCGGCCGGAGCCCCCAGGTACGCCTCGATGACCCGCTGGTCGTTCTGGATCTCGGCCGGCAGCCCCTCGGCGATCTTCTGACCGAAGTCCACCACCGCGATCCGGTCGCTGATCCCCATCACCAGGCTCATGTCGTGCTCGATCAGCAGCACGGTCACGCCCGAGTCGCGGATCCTGCGGATCAGCCCCTGCAGATCGACCTTCTCCGCGGGGTTCATGCCCGCGGCGGGCTCGTCCAGCAGCAGCAGCTTCGGATCGGTCGCCAGCGCCCGCGCGATCTCCAGGCGCCGCTGGTCGCCGTACGGCAGGTTCTTCGCGGCCTCGCCGCTCCGATGCCCGACACCGACGAAATCCAGCAGCTCGGCGGCCTTCTCCCGGCCCTGGCGCTCCTCGCGCCGGTGCCACGGCAACCCGAGGGTCGCGCCCACCAGGCCCGTCCGGTGGTGCGCGTCCGCGCCCACCATGACGTTCTCCAGCGCCGTCATGTTGTGGAACAGCCGGACGTTCTGGAACGTCCGCGCCACACCGAGCTTCGTCACGGCGTACCGCTTCTTGCCGTCGATGCGCCGCCCGCCGAAGACCACCTGGCCCTCGGTCGGCTGGTACACCCCGGTCGTCACGTTGAACACCGTGGTCTTGCCCGCGCCGTTCGGCCCGATCAACGCGAAGATCTCGCCCTCGCGGACCGTCAGGTCCAGCTCGTTGATCGCCACGACGCCGCCGAACCGCATCACGACCTTGCGCAGCTCCAGCACCGGCTTGCCCGGTTCCACGGCCCGCGCGGCGCTCTGGGTGGTCGAATCGCTCACTTGGTCACCTCCGCGGCCGTCCCCGGCCCCGCGACCTCGGCGCCCATCGACCCCATGCCGCCGGTGCCCTCGGCGAGCTCGGCCTTCCGCTGCCGGGACGGCCACAGCCCCTCCGGACGGAAGATCATCATCGCCACGAGCGCCAGACCGAAGATCAGCATCCGGTAGTCCGACAGCCCACGGAACCGCTCCGGCAGCCACGCCAGCAGGAACGCGCCCACGATCACGCCCGGGATGTTGCCCGAACCGCCGAGGACCACGCCCGCCAGCACCAGCGCCGACACCATGAACGTGAAGCTGCCCGGGTTGATCGACGTCTGCTTCGCCGCGAACACCACGCCGCCGCTGCCGCCGATCGCCGCGCCGATCGCGAACGCCGCCAGCTTGAACTTGAACGTCGGCACGCCCATCAGCTCCGCCGCGTCCTCGTCCTCACGGATCGACGCCCACGCCCGTCCCACCCGCGACATCTCCAGCCGCTTCACGAAGATGATCGCGAGAACGATGAGGAAGACCAGCAGGTAGTAGTACGGACGCGAGTCCAGCAGCCCGTACTTGAACGGCTGGATGTCCGTCCCCGCCACGGTCCACTCCGAAAGCGACGGCGGATGCGGGATCCCCTGCACGCCGCGCGGACCGTTCACGTAGTCCAGGTTGTTCGCCGTCACCCGGACGATCTCACCGAACCCCAGCGTCACGATCGCCAGGTAGTCGCCCCGCAGCCGCAGCGTCGGAGCACCCAGCAGCACACCCGCCAGGGACGCGGTCAGGATCGCCAGGATCAGCGTCTCCCAGAAACTCCAGTGGTACTTCGTCGCGAAGATCGCGATCGTGTAGCCGCCCACCGCGTAGAACGCCACGTAGCCCAGGTCCAGCAGGCCCGCCATGCCGACCACGACGTTCAGGCCGAGCCCCAGCAGCACGTAGATGCCGATCTGGTCGCTCAGCATCGTCGGCCAGTCCGACTCGCCCGGAGCCATGAACGAGCCGATGCCCTGCGAAGGAAGCAGCAGCGCGCCCACGATCAGCAGCAGGTACACCACCCACCGGGCCCAGCCGGGAGCCGACTCCCAGCGGTCGCGCAGCGGATCCAGCGAGAACCCGACGCCCCTCCTCCTGCTCGCCACGCCGCTCATGCGCGCGCCTGCTGGAGGGACTCACCGAGGATGCCGGTGGGACGGAACATCAGGACCAGGATCAGCACCGAGAACGCCACGACGTCCTTCCACTGCGACCCGAACAGGCTCGAACCGTACGACTCGAACAGGCCCAGCGCCACACCGCCGACGAGAGCGCCGCGGATGTTGCCGATACCGCCCAGCACCGCCGCCGTGAACGCCTTGATGCCGAGCAGGAAGCCCGAGAAGTACCACGCCTCCTCGAACCGGGCGTAGTACAGCGCCGCCGCCGCGCCGGCCATCACACCGCCGACCAGGAACGTCGCCGTCACCACCCGGTCGATGTTCACGCCCATGAGCACGGCGCTCTCCGGGTCCTGGGCGGTGGCCCGGATCCCGCGACCCAGCTTCGTGCGGTTCACGAACTGGTCCAGCGCGATCATGATGAGGATCGCCCCGAGGAAGATGATCAGGCGGTCGTTCGCGATCTTGATCGGACCGATGTCGATCAGGTCCGTCCGGTGCACGAAGTGGTACGCCTGCGCGATCTTGCCCTTCTCCTTCGGCAGATCGAACACCTGCGGGATCACGATCGTCGCGAACAGCTGCTCGATCACGATCGACGCGCCGATCGCCGAGATCAACGCCGCCAGCCTGGACGCGCCGCGTTTGCGCAACGGCCGGTACGCGACCAGCTCCAGCACCACCGCGCCACCGCCCGACACGGCGCCCGCCACGACCGCCGACAGGAGGATCGCGCCCACCAGGGCGAACCCGCCCAGGTCCGACACGCCCATGGTCTTGACCGTCCACATCGCCGCGAACGTTCCCACCATGAAGATGTCCGCATGCGCGAAGTTGATCAGCCGCAGCACGCCGTACACCATCGTGTACCCGAGCGCCACCAGCGCGTACACCGCGCCGAGGGACAGGCCGTCGATCGTCGACGGCCAGAATTGATGAATGAAGTCTGAGAACACCTGAGTCGCCCTTGTCAAAAGGGGCGGGAGCGCTTGTGGCGCTCCCGCCCCCACACCGTCAAGGCGCCCCTCCTACGAGAGGCCGTAGAGGCGCGAGCCTCAGCTGGCGGGCTTGGCCTCGCCGGCCTTGCCCAGCAGCCCGATCTTGTTGGCCTCCACCTGGTAGATGAAGATGTCGTGCGCCGCCAGCTCGCCCTTGTCGTCGAACTTGATCTCCTTGCCGACGCCCTGGAAGCTCACGGTCTTGAGGAACGAGTTGATGTCCTCGGCCTTGGTCTTGCCGTTCTTCACGGCCTCGACGAACGCCGACGCGGCGTCATAGCCCTCGGTCGAGTAGATCGCCACGTCCGCGCCGAACTTCGCCTTGTAGTCCGCCGCGAAGGTCTTCGCCTTCGGGTTCGACTTGCCCTCGGGGTCGATCAGGCAGCCGCAGGACAGGAACGTGTCCTTGGTGTTCTGCTGGCCCTGGGCCTCGACCAGGCCCGCGGCGACCGAACCGTCGCCCGACATCAGCTTGCCCTTGAACCCGGACTCGCGAAGCTGCTTGAACAGCCGCCCCGCCACCGAGTAGTAGCCGCCGAAGTACACCGCGTCCGGCTTGAACTGGTTGATCTTGTTGACCGTGGACGAGTAGTCGGTGGCCTTGTCGTCCACCGAGTCACTCTGGACCTGCGCGCCCTTGCCGGAGACCGCCGTCTTGATGCCGGTCGCCAGGCCCTTGCCGTAGTCCTGGTTGTCGTCCACGGTGAAGACCTTCTTGGCCTGCAGCGTGTCCGAGATGAACGTGCCCGCGCCCGCGCTCTGCACGGTGTCGTTCGCCACGACCCGGTGCCAGAAGCTCCAGCTCTTGGTGGCCAGCGTCACGTTCGTCGCCGACGGCGTCACCGACGGGATCTTGGCCTCGTTCAGGATCGGGTTCACCGCCTGCGACTCACCCGAGAACGCCGGGCCGATCAGGCCGACGATCTTGTCGTTCTTGATCGCGCCCTGCGCCAGGGTCGTCGCCTGCTCCGGCTTGCCCTGCGAGTCGTAGGTCTTGAGCTTGATCTTGACCTTGGGGTTCGTCGCGTTGTACTGGTCGATCGCGAGCTGCGCGCCCTGCTTGGGCGGAATCACCAGGCCCGAGTTCTCACCGGTCAGGTCACCCATGAACCCGATCGTGACCTCGTCGCCACCGCCCGACTTCTTGCTGTCTCCGCACGCGCCGGCACCGAGCGCCAGCACCGCGCTCACCGCCACAGCACCGGTGATCCTCATCATGTTGCGCCGCAAGGTGCCCAACCTTTCCATCCGGATCCGGGGAGGGATCGGGTACGAGTCATGCCCCGACGTGTCCGAGATCCTGGGAGGAGATATCGGTCACTCAGGGACCAGGTATGTCGTACACCGAGCAGAGCCGACGAAACAGGACCCCCGGACAGAAGGGTTACTCGTTCGTTACTCCCCCGTGCCCTCCCGCACGACCCGATATACAGCGCGGATCACGTTCAGTGACCGCCCTGAACACCGACCGCCGCCCCTCCGCGACGCCCGTCACAGGCCGCACGAAACCCCACACCCACCGGACCTGCCGGACCTCTACCACAACCACCACCGACCACCCCTGGACGCGCCCCCACCCGCCCGTCCGGCACCCCCCGACCGGCTCCCCAGCAGGCCACCCCCACGCCCCACCCCGTCAACCCGCAAGTAACGCCCCCGCCAGAACGCCATGACACCGGCCCCACCCCGCACCGAGTCACACCACCGTCGAACCGTGGACGGCGACAAGCCGCCGGGAAGATCGGGCCGCACCGACGCCAGGCCGCACCGGGGTCGCGCCACGACGCACTCGCGTCGCACAGGCATCCCGGCGCGCTCACGTCGCGGGCGGCCGAGGCCTCGGACATGAAAAGACCACCCGTGGCGGAGGGGTCCGCCACGGGTGGTCCGAGTTTCGGGACGGCGTCAGCCCGCCGCGGGCTCGTCCTCCGCGCCTGCCGCGCCACCGGCGCCCGCGATGACCGCCTCGGCCACGGCGCGCATCGTCAGGCGGCGGTCCATCGAGGTCTTCTGGATCCACCGGAACGCGTCCGGCTCCGTCCAGCCGTTCGCCGCCTGCAGCAGCCCCTTCGCCCGGTCGACCACCTTGCGCGTCTCCAGCCGCTCGGCCAGCCCCGCGACCTCGGCCTCCAGCGCCCGCAGCTCGGTGTACCGGCTGACCGCCACCTCGATCGCGGGCCGCAGGTCGGCCTTGGTGAACGGCTTGACCAGGTACGCCATCGCCCCGGCCTCGGTCGCCCGCTGGACGAGCTCGGCCTGCGAGAACGCCGTCAGCATCACCACCGGCGCGACCCGCTCCGCCGAGATCTGCTCCGCCGCGCTGATCCCGTCCAGTACCGGCATCTTGACGTCGAGGATGACCAGGTCAGGCTTCAGCTCGACGGCCAGCCGCACCGCGGCCTCGCCGTCCCCCGCCTCGCCCACGACCTCGTAGCCGTCCTCCTGAAGCATCTCCTTGAGGTCCAGCCGGATCAGGGCCTCGTCTTCTGCGATCACAACTCGCCGAGCGCTCTCCGTCACGCGCACGAGCCTACCGGCGTCCGCTACGCTGGTTCCCGTCAGGTAGGCCTCACAGGCGACCAGACACCCCCTGATCCGAAAACGAAATTCATTTCGGACAATTGCCCCGATAGCCCAACAGGCAGTAGGCAATGGTCTCAAACACCATCCAGTGTGGGTTCGAATCCCACTCGGGGCACCATAGACCAATAGGACAGTGAAGCGCCGCCGACTACCGACGGCGCTTTTGTCGTACCCCTGCGTGACACTTGCCGCATGTACGACCCGAGAATGCGCCGACAGGCGCTTGAACTGCTGAACGAAGGCCGACCCGTCGCCGAGGTGAACCGGCGGACCGGTATCCCGACAACGACCCTCTACAACTGGCGAAAGAACCTCTCCGCCCAGTTCGATCGGGTCTTACCCATGTGTCCGCTCTGCCACGACCGTCCGGTGGACGAGACCGCGTACTCGTACCTGCTGGGCCTGTATCTCGGTGATGGCCACATCGCCCATGCTCCGGGCGACAAAGGGGTCTTCCGTCTCGAGATCGCCTGCAGTGACGTCTGGCCAGGCCTCATCGACGCCTGCGCCGACGCCCTGTCCACCGTCATGCCCGGCCTCAAGGTGGGACGCCGGGCATGCCCCGGCTGCACCAATGTCGGCGCCTACTCCAAGCATTGGCCGTGCCTCTTCCCTCAGCACGGTCCTGGAATGAAGCACACCCGCAAGATCGAACTCGCGCCCTGGCAGAGAACGGTCGTGGATCGGCACGGGCGCGAATTCGTTCGCGGCCTGATCCACTCGGATGGGTGCCGCACGACCAACCGCGTCCGACGTCCGGGCAAGGACGGGGACCGGTCGTACGAGTACCCGCGGTACTTCTTCTCCAATGCGTCCGACGACATTCGGAAGCTCTACACGGACGCGCTCGATGCGCTCGGGATCGCGTGGAAGCAGAACAACGCGCGGAACATCTCGGTGGCGCGGGCCGAGGCGGTGGCTCGGTTGGACGAGTTCGTGGGGCCCAAGTACTGAGGGCCGCGCTGACGTAGGGGGGTCCGGCGGCCGGTCGAGGGTGCGCGGCGTCTTGGGTCAGCCGACGAGGTTCTGGAGGAGGGTGCGCAGGGCGTCCTGCTGGTCTGTGGTGAGGGCCGTCAGGGGGGTGTGGGCGGCCAGGCGGTCGAGGACCTCGGCGCGGCGCTGGTGGCCGGTCTCGGTGAGGACGACCTGCTTGGCGCGGCGGTCGGTGGGGTGCGGGCGGCGTTCGGCGAGGCCCTGTTTCTCGAGGCGGTCGATGACGAAGGTGGCGTTGGGGGGTTCGCAGACCATGCGGTGGGCGAGTTCGCGGGCGGTGATGGGCTCGGTGAGTTCGCGGAGGGCGATGACCTGGGTGGGAGTGAGGTCGAGTTCGTCGGCGGCCTGGCGGACGTGGGTGTCGAGGCGCTGGATGAAGCGGTGGGCGAGCTTGCAGATGTCGCGGTCGAGCTGGGGGTCGGCGGCGGGCTGGCGCATGGCAGGAAGTGTAGCGAGGCGCTTCGAATCATGATAATTATAACTCGAATCATTCGAGCTATAACTAGTTGGGGGGTGGCACTTCGTGCTGCTCTGGTCTCTGATGCTCGTGGTGTTCGGGCTGACAACGGGCGAGTTCGTGGTCGCGGGGATCCTGCCGGACGTGGCGGGGAGTCTCGACGTGTCGGTTCCGACGGCGGGACTGCTGGTGACGGCGTACGCGGCGGGGATGATCGTCGGAGGGCCGGTGGTGACCGTCCTGACGGCGCGGATGTCGCGGCGGGCCCTGGTGGTGGGCCTGATCGCGGTGGCGGTCGCGGCGAACGCCTGGTCGGCGGCGGCGCCGGACTACATGTCGCTGCTGGCCGGACGGTTCGCGGCGGGGTTGGTGGTCGCGACGTTCTTCGCGGTGGCGATCACGACGGCGGTCGGGACGGCCCCGGAGGGCGGTCAGGCGCGGGCGGTGGCGCGGCTGACGGTCGGGATGAACCTCGGGATGGTGCTGGGGACACCGCTCGGGACGCTGGTGGGGCACGCGGTGGGGTGGCGGGCGTCGTTCGGGGCGGTCGCGGTTCTGGTGTTGGTGGCGTTGCCGCTGGTGGCGGGGGCGGTTCCGGCGGGTGGTGCGGCGCTCGACGGGGTGTCGGCGGCGGCCGGGCTGCGGGCGTTCGCGAACCGGGGCGTCCTGGCGGCGATCGCGCTGACGGTGCTGGGGAACGTCGGGGTCGTGATGGTGTTCAGCTTCGCGGCTCCGCTGATGACGGACGTGGCGGGGTTCTCGCCGGGTGCGGTGCCGGTGCTGCTGCTGGTGTACGGCGCGGGCGCGGTCGTGGGGAACTTCGGCGGGGCGTGGCTGGCGGACCGGGCGCTGATGCCGTCGGTGGCGGGGCTGCTCGCGGTGCTGGCGGGGGTGCTGGGCGCGGGGTGGTTCGCGGGTGGGCACCGGGTGTCGGCGGCGGTGCTGGTGTTCGTGCTGGGGGCGCTGGCGTTCGCGGTGATCCCGGGGATGCAGACGCGGGTCGTGACGTCGGCGCGGACGGCTCCGTTGCTGGCGGTGGCGGTGAACGCGTCCGGGTTCCAGGTGGCGGCCGCGTTCGCGGGGTGGCTGGGTGGCCGGGTGATCGACGCGGGTGGCGGTGTGCGCGGTCTGTATCCGGTGGCGGCGGCGCTGACGGCGGCGGGTCTGGCGCTGGCCGTGGTGGTGCTGGTGAACGATCGCCGTTCGTCCCGGCGGGTGCCGGTCGTGGAGCCCGAGGTGGTGGAGCAGGTGTGACGCGGGCGCGAACGCGGAAGACGCGGTCGCCCTGATGTCGGCGGGGTTCGGGGCCGGAGGTGTTCTTCGACCTCAGGCCCGGAACCCCGCCGCCGCCTCGCGGCTGCCACACGCGACGCCCACCATGCGCCCCGTCCGCGACGCGCCCCGTTCGGGGCGCTCCGCGTTCGAGGCGCTCCGCGTCCGCGGTGCGCTGCGTCCGCGGTGCGCTGCGTCTGGGCCATCGCGTACGCAGTGGGTCCGCGTCCGCGGTGCGCCACATTCGTAGCGCGCCGCGTTCACGGCATTTCGCGTCCGCAATGCGCTGCGTCCGGGCCACCGCGTTCGCGATGTGCCATGTTCGCAGGCCGCCACGTTCGCAGCCTGCCGCGCTCATGGCGTTCGCGGCCGCGGTGCGCCCGCGTTCGTGCTGCCGGGTCCGCGGTGCGCCGCGTCGGGGATGCGGCGCGTTGGGGGTGGGTCAGTCGTTGAGGTGGGCTATCGCGTCGCCGATGCGGTGGACGCGGAGGGCGTTGGTGGAGCCGGGGGTGCCGGGTGGGTTGCCCGCGACGATGACGACGCGGTCGCCCTTCTGGCAGCGGCCGGATTCGAGGAGGCCCTGTTCGACCTGGCGGACCATCTCGTCGGTGTGGTCGGCGAAGGGGACGATGAAGGTCTCGACGCCCCAGACGTGGGCGAGGCGGCCGCGGACGGCGGGGACGGAGGTGAAGGCGAGCAGGGGGATGGGCGAGCGGTAGCGGGAGAGGCGGCGGGCGGTCTCGCCGGACATGGTGAAGGCGACCAGGGCCTTCGCGCCGACGATGGCGCCGACCTCGGCGGCGGCGCGGGCGATGGCGCCGCCGACGGTCTCGGGCATGCGGTCGAGGGTGTGGGTGGCGTGGAGGCTGGATCCCTCGGCGGTCTGCACGATGCGGCTCATCGTGCGGACGGCCTCGATGGGGTACTGGCCGACGCTGGTCTCGCCGGAGAGCATGACGGCGTCGGCGCCCTCGAAGACGGCGTTGGCGACGTCGCTGGTCTCGGCGCGGGTGGGGCGCGGCGCGCTGATCATGGATTCGAGCATCTGGGTGGCGACGATGACCGGGCGGGCCTTGTCGCGGCAGAGTTCGATGGCGCGCTTCTGGACGATGGGGACCTCTTCGAGGGGCAGTTCGACCCCGAGGTCGCCGCGGGCGACCATGATGCCGTCGAAGGCGGCGACGATCTCCTTGAGGTTCCGGACGGCCTGGGGCTTCTCGATCTTGCCGATGAGGGGGACGCGGATGCCCTCCTCGTCCATGATCCGGTAGCAGATGTCGGCGTCCTCGGGGGTGCGGACGAAGGAGAGGGCGACCATGTCGACGCCGAGGCGCAGGGCCCAGCGCAGGTCGGTCTCGTCCTTCTCGGTGAGGGCGGGGACGCTGACGGGGACGCCGGGGAGGTTGAGGCCCTTGTTGTCGGAGACCATGCCGCCGACGGTGACCTCGGTGGTGACGCGGGGGCCGTCGACGGCGGTGACGCGGAGGCCGACGCGGCCGTCGTCGATGAGGACGGTGTCGCCGGGCGAGACGTCGCCGGGGAGGCCCTGGTAGGTGGTGGAGACCTCGCGGCGGGTGCCGGGGACGGCCTCGGTGGTGATGACGAAGGTGTCGCCGAGCGTGAGCCGGACCGGGCCGTCGGGGAAACGGCCGATGCGGATCTTGGGGCCCTGCAGGTCGGCGAGGACGCCGACGGCGCGGCCGTGGCGTTCGGCGGCGGCGCGGATGCGGTGGTAGACCTCCTCGTGGACGGCGTGTTCGCCGTGGCTCATGTTGAGCCTGGCGACGTCGACGCCGGCCTCGACGAGGGCGTCGATCCGCTCCGGACTGGAGACGGCGGGGCCGATGGTGCTGATGATCTTCGCTCGACGGGTCACGTAGCACAACGGTATCGAGTTACCTGCCGGTATCGGTATTTGGGCAGCTCATTGACCTCGAAGGTTCACCCAGTGGTCCAGCCCATTGGTCTGGACCACCCGGTTCCGGCGGACGGCGTCCGGCGCCTCCGGCGGCGCCCCGGACAGCCGTCCGACGCCCTGCGGTCACGCCCTGCGGTCACGCCCGAGGCCCCACGTCTCGCGACGGACGGCGGCCCGGCTGGTGGTTCGGGGTGTCAGCGGGCGAAGGCTTCGGTGGCGGCTTGGCCGAAGGGCTTCAGGTCGTCGGGCTTGCGGCTGGTGACCAGGCGGTTCGGGCCGTCGTCGCAGATGACGACCTCCTGGTCCACCCAGGTCGCTCCGGCGTTGCGCAGGTCGGTCTGGAGGCTCGGCCAGGACGTCAGGGTGCGGCCGCGGACGACGTCGGCCTCGATGAGCGTCCAGGGGGCGTGGCAGATCGCGGCGACGGGCTTGCCCGCGTCGAAGAATCCGCGGGCGAAGGCGACCGCCTTCGGTTCGGTGCGCAGGAGGTCGGGGTTGGCGACGCCGCCCGGCAGGACGAGGCCGTCGAAGTCGTCCGGGCCGGAGTTCTCGACGGTGCCGTCGACGGTGAAGGTGTCGCCCTTGTCGAGGTGGTTGAAGGCCTGGATCCGGCCGGAGGCGGTGGAGATGAGCCTGGGGGTGCCGCCCGCCCGCTCCACGGCCTTCCAGGGTTCGGTGAGTTCGACCTGCTCGGTGCCTTCGGGCGCGGCGAGGAAGGCGATCGTCCTGCCCTTGAGGTCGGTCATGGTGTTCTCCCTGCTCGTCTTGGCTACTTTGGTAGGCCCTGCCCAGGTCAGGTGGGGTTATTCAGGGGGGTGCATGGGTTACCGCGAGGAGGCCGTGCCCGCCGGTTCGGGCTTGACCTGCTCTTGGCGTCAGGCGGTTCCGGTGGACGCGGAGCGGTTCGTCCAGCGGGTGGTCCCGGACGGCTGCGTGGACCTGATCTGGTGGTCGCGGGACGCGGAGCTCCTGGTGGCGGGGCCGGACACGGGTCCGATGCCGACGCGGATGGAGCCCGGTGAGGTGCTGGTGGGCGTCCGGTTCGCGCCGGGACGGGCCGCGCCGGTGCTCGGCGTCCCGGCGGACGCCCTGCGCGACGCCCGGGTCCCGCTTTCCGAGCTGTGGGGCGAGGAGGCCGTTCGTCTCGGTGAGCTGGTCGCCCGTTCGGTCGCGAGCACGCCCGAGGCGCCGGACGTGCCCGCTCCCCCGCGTTCGCCGGGCGCGCTCGTCGTCCCGGACGCCGGTCGGGGGACGGACGTGCTGGTGGCCGCGGTCCTGGAGCGGCGGGCGGGGCCGGTTGATCCGATGGTGGCCCCGGCGGTCCGGGGGCTGGCGTCGGGGGCGTCGGTGCGGGACGTGGCGGACGCGGTGGGCCTGAGTGAGCGGCAGTTGCGGCGGCGGGCGCTGGCGGCGTTCGGGTACGGGCCGAAGGTGTTGCAGCGTGTGCTGCGGTTTCAGCGGGCGCTGGGGGCGGCTCGGGCGGGGGTTCCGGCGGCGGAGGCGGCGGTGGACGCCGGGTACGCGGATCAGGCGCATATGGCGCATGAGGTGCGGGAGCTCGCGGGCGTCCCGCTCGGGACGTTGTTGGGCGAAGGCGGCTGAATCACCCGGGTGCGGTTCCTCGCGTCCAGGGGTGGGGGCCGTCATGATGACTGGACGTCGCGCACGGGACGACAGAGGGTGACGTCCACGATCGGCCGTTGGTCCGGATGGTTCCCTTCGAGGTTCCTGAGCCGCGCTCTCCGGGACCGTCGCTGATCGTCCGCGGCCGGGTGAGGATCATGTTCATCCGGCGCGGGCGCCCGCGTCACCGGTGGTGCGGCAGGTTCGTCCCGGCGTTTCCACGAACGGGGACAGACGGGAGCCGGAATGCCGGAACCGGGGCCGGGCGGGGCCGATACGCCGACGCCCGACGCGTCCGTCCCGCCGGTGTCGAGGCCGGGTGCGGCGTTGACGCGCCGACGCCTGCTGGGGACGGCGGGGGTGGCCGCGGCCGCGGCATTCGCCGCCGAGGTGCTGCCATCGAACGTCCGCCGGGCGATGGCCGAGACGGCCGGGCCGCCGCGCAACGGGAAACTGTGGGACATCCGGCACGTGGTGATCCTGATGCAGGAGAACCGGAGCTTCGACCACTACTTCGGGGTGATGCCGGGCGTGCGCGGGTTCTCCGATCCGGACGCGCCGAGGCTGCAGGACGGCAGGCCGGTGTTCTACCAGCCCGATCCGCAGAATCCGGACGAGTGCCTGCTGCCGTTCCACCTGGACTCGCGGACGACGAGCGCGCAGGCGATCCCGTCCACGAACCACTCGTGGCGGGTGCAGCACGACTCGTGGAACGGCGGCCGGATGGACCGGTGGCTGTACGCGCGCTCGGACCCGCAGCTGGACGGCGCGAACTACCCGTTCGCGATGGGCTACTACACGCGCGAGGACATCCCGTTCCACTGGGCGCTGGCGGAGCAGTTCACGGTGTGCGACCGGTACCACTGCTCGGTCCTGGGACCGACGTGGCCGAACCGGCTGTACCTCATGAGCGGGTCCGTCGACGCGGACGGCGGGCACGGCGGCCCGGTGATCTCGAACCGCGCCCCGGAGCCGTTCACGTGGCCGACGTACCCGGAGGCGCTGACGCTCGCCGGGGTGTCGTGGAGGGTCTACCAGCAGACCGACAACTACGGCTGCAACGTCCTGGAGTACTTCAAGGCGTTCCAGGACGCGCCGGTGAGCTCCCCGCTCTACAGGAACGGGCTGCGGACCTACGACGCCGGCCAGTTCGCGTACGACGCGCGGCACGACCGGCTGCCGACCGTGTCGTGGATCATCCCGACGAGCTACCAGTCGGAGCATCCGGACTACACCCCGGCGGCGGGCGCGGACTTCGTCGCGAGCCAGATCGACGCGATCGCCTCGCATCCCGACGTGTGGTGCAAGACGCTGTTCATCCTGAACTACGACGAGAACGACGGGCTGTTCGACCACGTCCCGCCGCCCTGTCCCCCGCCCGGGACGAGCGGCGAGTTCGTCGACGGGCAGCCGGTCGGCGGCGGGTTCCGGGTGCCGTGCCTGCTGGTGTCGCCGTGGACGCAGGGCGGCTGGGTGGCGTCCGAGCCGTTCGACCACACCTCGACGCTGCGGCTGCTGGAGCGGCTCACGGGCGTCCGCGTGCCGAGCCTGACGCCGTGGCGGCGGACGGCGTTCGGCGACCTCACCAGCGCGCTGCGGGTGGCGCCGATGGGGCGTCCGCCGAAGCTGCCCGACACCAAGAGGGAGCTGGCGCGGGCCGTGGAGGAGATCACGCGCCTGCCTCCGCCGTCCTTCCCGGTCGGCGCGCCGCAGGACCCGCCGCGCCAGCGGCGCGGATCGCGCCCCAGGCCGAGCCCCTGACCCCGCCGGACGACAACGCCCCCGGACAAGCAGAGCCGAACGACGACGCCCCGGACAAGCGAGCCGGTCACCGGACAGAAGGAGGCGGGAGAATGCCGACAGGGATCAACCGGTGGGTCGCGTTCGCGGCGGGCGCGCTGGTCCTCGCCGTGGCCGCATGGCCCACGGCGGACGCGCTGGGCCTGGCGGACGGGTCGTCGGCTCCGCCGCGTCCGGCGAACGTCGCGGCGAACCCGGACGCGTGGACGCCCTCGCCGCGCTCGCCGGGAGGGCTCCGGGGGCGGACGTCGGGCGGGTTGCAGGGGTTCGTGGCGCTGGCCTCGCAGGGCCGGATCGCGCAGGTGGACGTGGCGTCGCACCTGATCACCGCCACGAGCATCAGGACGGACGCGGGGCGCGGCGTGGCCGTGACGCCGGACGGCCGGAAGCTGTACGCCGCCGACACCGGGCAGTACGACGTGGCCGCCGTGGACCTGCCGTCCGGGACGGTGAAGAAGATCCCCGTGGGGCCGTACCCGCAGGCCGTGGCCGTGGCGCCCGGCGGACGGTCGGTGTACGCGGCGATGACCGGCGGCGACACCGGCCAGGGCGGCTCGGACGAGGTCAAGGTCATCGACACGGGCGCCGACCGCGTCACCGCGACGATCCGGGTGGGCACCGCGCCGCACCAGATCGCGTTCGCGGGCGACGGCCGCCGCGCCTATGTCACGCACGCGGGCGGCGTCGCCGTCGTCGACACCGCGTCGGGCGAGGTCGTCAGGCGGATCGCCGACCCGGACGGCGCGCAGGGCGTCGCGGTCACCCCGGACGGAGGGCGGCTGCTGGTCACCAACCCGCGCGGCGGCTCCACCTGGCTGGTGGACGCCGCGTCCGGGAAGGTCATCGCGACGATCGCGACGCCGGACGAGCCGTGGGGCGTCGCCGTCGCCCCGGACGGCCGCCGCGCGTACGTGGCGCGGATGAACGCGGGCTCGGTCGCCGTCGTGGACCTGGCGTCCCACGAGGTCGTCGGGCAGGTCGCGGTGGGGAAGCAGCCCGCGCCGGTCGCGCTCACCCCGGACGGCCGGGAGGCGTGGGTCGGGAACCTGTTCTCCGGCAGCGTCTCGGTCGTCGACACCGCGTCCGGCAGGGTGACCGCGACGATCGTCGGCGGCACCGGCACCAAGCCGATCAACGCGGCCCCGCAGGCCATCGCCTTCGCCCCGACGCCCTGAGTCCCGTCCACCCGACGACCTGTCGGACGTCCTCTCCCGCCCCGCTCGGGAGCGCAGCACGTCCCCGCTGCGGGACGAAGGACGCCCACGCGCCGACGCGCAGGCCGTCCGAGACGCGGCGCGAAGGGCTGTCCGCTCCCCCGCCTCTCAGGAGGGCGCGGTCAGGTTCGGGGGGCGGGGCGGAGGCGGCGCGGGAGGCTCGCGGCGACCACGTCGTAGGACTGTTCGAGCATCTCGTGGACCATCTCGGCGTCGAGGACGCCGTCGAGCAGCACGGTGACCCAGTACCGCTTGTTGAGGTGGTAGCCGGGCAGGACGGTGTCCGGGAACTCGGCGCGCAGCGCGACGACCTCGTCCGGCGGCAGCTTCAGGCTGACGCGCGGCGGGTCGTCGTGCTCCACGAGCAGCGCGAAGATCTTCCCGCCGACGCGGTAGACGGCGGGCTGCTCGCCGAACGGGAAGTCCTCGGTGGCGTCCGGGAGCCCGAGGCAGTGCTCGGTGACGTCGCCGGAACCCACTCCGCGGGCCTGGGAGTTCACGCGAGCGTGAAGTGCGGGTTGCGGATCACGCCGACCAGGTCGCCGACCGGGTTGCGGACGACCGCGACCTCGATGCCGCCGCCGACCTCGCGGCACGGCGTGTGGGGCTCGGCGCCCGCCGCGATGAGCCGCACCTCGGCGTCCGCGGCGTCGTCGACGCCCCAGTAGACGATCGGGCCGTCCTTCGGGTCGCCGTCGGGATCGAGGGCGAGCTCGTATCCGGCGACCTCGTAACCGACGTAGAACGGCTCGTCGAAGTAGGGCTCGAAGCCGAGCACGGACGTCCACCAGAGTTTGGCGGCGGCCAGGTCCGGGGCCGGGTAGATCACGGTGCGCAGGCCCTGGAATTCGACACTCACGGGCGCTTCTCCACTTTCAGGACGGGACGGTCTGGGCGGCTGACAACCGGGCTAGCGGCGCTGGAGCAGGCCGCGCACGTACGCCGCCTGCCCGGCGTGCTCGAGACAGTCGTCGGCGACGCTGACGAGCCGGACGCCGAGCGTGACCGGCGGCTTCCAGCGCTCGTCGACGACGACGTCGAGGGCGTCCGGAGTGAGGCCGCCGATGTACTCCTCGGTGCGGGCGTGGACGGCGTCGTAGTACTCGACCAGCAGCTCCGCGGTCGGCTGCACCTCGGCGACGTCGTCCGGCGTGTGCCCGAAGCCGGTGTTCCCCGGGTCGGCGGGGAGGTCGAAGCGGGCGGCGATGTCGCCGGTCTGCCAGACCTGTTCCTTGCCCAGGAGCTCAGCGATGTGGGAGTCCTGGACGCGGGCCAGGTGCCACACCAGCCAGCCGATGGTGTTCGCGCCGGGCTCGGGCGGGGTCGCCAGCTCGGTCGGGTCCAGCCCCGCCACAGCGTCGCGGACGAGCGGCGGGATGCGTCCGTAGAGATCCCCGAAAACCTCGTTGACGTTCATTCTTGCGACCCTAGCCCGCGCCTCCGACATTCCTTCCCCGCCGCCCCGGTGGACGCCGTCCGCGCAGGTCAGAGGCCCTTCGGGGCACGGGTGGGCCCGGCCACCCCAGCGGTGGGTGACCGGGCCCGTGGTCCCGGCGGACGGGACGGTGCCGTGGCCGCGTCGCCCGCGGCGGCGGGGTCATGGGGAACGGGGCGTCGCAGGGTCCCGATGGCGACGCCGGTCCGGAGCCGGAAAGTATCCGATACCGGCCCCCCGCACAAGACCCGCCGTGCAAGGCCGCGCCGCAAGGACCCTTGGCGAAAGGGCGGCGCTGGGGGCGGCGCTGGGGGCGGCGCTGGGGGCGGCGCTGGGGGCGGCGTCAGGGGATCTGCTTGGTGAGCCAGCCGAAGATGTACGGGAGCATGGTGCGCCAGACGACGGTGCCGTGTTCGCCGATCTTGGTCGTGTACTTGGTGACCCCGGTCGGCGGGCGGACGTGGCGCATGAAATTGTCGATCTCCGATGGCGGGGCCTCGGGGTCCCGGCCTCCGGTGGCGAGCAGCAGTCTGGCGGCCGGGGCCCGGGTGAGCAGTTCGTAGGGCGCGTTCTCGCGGAGCAGCCTCACATCGTGTTTGATCCGCGGGTCGGTGGACTCGTAGGTCCCGGCGATGCCGACGCCCGTCCGGTACAGGTTCGGGTGTTGGAGGGGGAACTTGACCGCGCAGTACGCGCCCTCGGAGTAGCCCATGGTGGCCCAGGCGGCGGCGTCGGTCCTGACGCGGAAGTTCTGGTACATGAAGTCGCGGACGTCCCGGGTGAGCCAGGTCGCGACGGGCGTCTGCCTGGGAATGTCGGTGCACTCGTTCGGCTTGCCGCCCGCGACGTTGATGGACGCCGAGACCAGGATGAACGGCCTGGCCTTCCCGTCCCGGATCATGCGGTCGACCTGGTTGCCGACGTTCAGGTCGCCGTACCAGGTGGTGGGCTCGCCGGGGGTGCCGCCGAACAGCTGGACGACCGGGTAGGAGACGTGCGCGTCCTGCTTGTAGTTCGGCGGGAGGTAGATTACGACGCGGCCGGTGACGTGCGAGGCCGGGCCGGTGAACTTCGCCTCCAGGCTTTTGCGCCCCGCGTCGGTCTTGAAGCGCTTCTGGGTGAGCGGGCCCGGCCCGACCAGGCCGGACGCGTGCCGGCCGCCCGCGCCGCCGACGCTGCTCTCCATGCCGCCGCCGTCGTCGAAGCTGGTCCCGAGGAAGTCGGCCGACACCTCGCCCCAGGTGCCGTAGAAGCCGCGCGCGTTGTTGATCAGCAGCCCGACGAGGGCGAGCGCGGTGACCTGGCAGAGGAGGATCATCCCTGCCCGTCCGGCGTGCCGGACGACGCCGGGCCCCGGGATCCGGTTCCACACGGCCATGCAGCCGGCGAAGGCCAGGACGGCCAGGAACACCGCCACGAGCAGTGTCACCGTGCTATGAGGACCCATTGTTCGCGCAAACCCCCGTGTCGCGGGTCCGTGTCCGAGGCCCGCGGTTCGCCAAGCAGACGCCCGTGGGGAGACAACGGCACGACCACAGCAGTGGCTTCGTCCGTTGATACCCGGGGCGGCTGATCAACTATAGGACGGGGGATGGGCAAAGATGTCCCGTCACGGTGCGCAATATCCACCTTTTCACTTGCCGCTTACCTTGGATAACGCGGTTTCTCGCCGTCCGGACACGACCGCCGCGTCCGGGTCCGGCGCCCGCGAGCTCGGTGTCCTCACCGGTCATCGGCCTGCAGCCGGCCTCCAGCCAACGCTCAGACACCTTCCAGACACCCCTCGGCCCGCCCAGAATTTTTACGTCCGACCGAGCACAACCGCTCGAGCGAGCAGGGCAGGCATGAGTGAGCGGTCGATCGCGCTGCGATCGACCGCTCACCAGGAGGCGTGCCGGACGGTCAGGTCAGGGAGCGGGCCGTCGGGGGGATCGGGTAGGGCAGGACGGTCTGGCCGGTGAGGAACTTGTCGACGCCGTGCGCGGCGGCGCGTCCCTCCGCGATGGCCCAGACGATGAGCGACTGGCCGCGGCCCATGTCGCCCGCGGCGAACACCTTGTCGACGCTGGTGGCGTAGTCGGCGTCCCGCTGGACGCTGCCGCGCTGGTCGAGGTCGACGCCCAGCTGGTCGAGCAGGCCCTCCCGCTCCGGGCCGAGGAAGCCCATCGCGAGGGTGACCAGCTGCGCCGGGAGTTCGCGCTCGGTGCCCGGGATCGGCTTGAAGCCGGTCTCGGGGCCCTCGACGCCGACGACCTTCAGCGCCCGCAGGTTCCCGTCCCCGTCGCCGAGGAACTCGACCGTGCTGATCGCGTAGAGGCGTTCGCCGCCGAGGTCGCGCAGCTCCTCGTGCGCGCTCTCCATCTTGAACAGCATCGGGTAGGTCGGCCACGGCTGGTGGCCGGGCCGCTCCCGCGGCGGCGTCGGCATGATCTCCAGCTGGGTGACCGAGGCCGCGCCCTGGCGGAGGGCGGTGCCGACGCAGTCCGCGCCGGTGTCGCCGCCGCCGATGACGACGACGTCCTTGCCGGTGGCGGGGATCGGCGAGGCGGGGAAGTCGCCCTCCTGCACCTTGTTGGCCGGGGGCAGGTACTCCATCGCCTGGTGGACGCCGCGCAGGTCGCGGCCGGGGACGGGCAGGTCCCGCCACGCGGTCGCGCCACCGGTGAGCAGGACGGCGTCGTACCGTTCGCGCAGCTCGTCGGCCGTGATGTCGACGCCGACGTTCACCGAGGTCTTGAAGGTGGTGCCCTCGGCGCGCATCTGCCCGACACGCCGGTCGAGGTGGCGCTTCTCCATCTTGAACTCGGGGATGCCGTAGCGGAGCAGGCCGCCGACGCGGTCGGCGCGCTCGTAGACGGTGACGTCGTGCCCGGCGCGGGTGAGCTGCTGCGCGGCGGCGAGACCGGCGGGGCCGGAGCCGACGACCGCGACCTTCTTCCCGGTCCGGACGGCCGGGGGCCGGGGACGCACCCAGCCCTCGTCCCACGCCCGGTCGATGATCTCGACCTCGACCCGCTTGATGGTCACCGGGTCCTGGTTGATGCCGAGGACGCAGGCGCTCTCGCAGGGGGCAGGGCAGAGCCGGCCGGTGAACTCGGGGAAGTTGTTGGTCGCGTGCAGCCGCTCGATGGCGTCGTGCCAGTCGCCGCGGTACACCAGGTCGTTCCACTCGGGGATGAGGTTGCCGAGCGGGCAGCCCTGGTGGCAGAACGGGATGCCGCAGTCCATGCAGCGGCTCGCCTGCCGTTCGACCTTGGGCCGGGCGAACTCCTCGTACACCTCGGTCCAGGACTTGATGCGGACGTCGACCGGGCGGCGCTGCGGGAGCTCACGCCCGGCGGTCAGGAAACCCTTCGGGTCGGCCATGTTCGGTGGTCCCCCTCTCAGCTCTGCGCGGCGGCCATGATGGCCTCGTCGACGTCGCGGCCCTCGGCGCGGGCGGCCTCGGCCGCGTCCAGCACCCGCCGGTAGTCCCGCGGCATGATCTTGGTGAAGCGGGTCGCGGACGCGTCCCAGTCGGTGAGCAGCGACGCCGCCGTGCCGGATCCGGTCTCGGTGTGGTGGCGCTCCACCAGGCCGCGGACGAACTCGGCGTCCTGGTCGGTGAGCGTCTCCAGGTCGACCATCTCGGGGTTGACCCGCTCGGGCACCAGGTCGAGCACGTAGGCGATGCCGCCGGACATGCCCGCCGCCAGGTTGCGGCCGGTGTGGCCGAGGATGACGACGCGTCCGCCGGTCATGTACTCCAGCGCGTGGTCGCCGACGCCCTCGACGACGGCCGTGGCGCCGGAGTTGCGGACGCTGAACCGCTCCCCGACGACGCCGCGGGCGAACAGCTCGCCCGAGGTGGCGCCGTACAGGATGACGTTGCCGCCGATGATCTGCCCGGACGGCTCGAACGGCGCGTCCGCCGGCGGACGCAGTGTGAGGCGCCCGCCGGACAGGCCCTTGCCGACGTAGTCGTTGGCGTCGCCGACCAGCCGCAGCGTGACACCGCGCGGGACGAACGCGCCGAACGAGTTGCCCGCCGAGCCGGTGAAGGTGACGTCGATGGTGTCGTCGGCGAGGCCCGCGCCGCCCCACTTCTTCGTCACGGCGTGGCCGAGCATGGTGCCGACCGTCCGGTTGACGTTGCGGATGGGCAGTTCGAGCGTCACCTTGTCGCCGTAGGCGAGGGCGCCCTCGGCGAGCTGGATCAGCGTGTTGTCCAGGGCCTTGTCGAGGCCGTGGTCCTGGCGGGTGGTGCGGCGCAGGGACGCGCCGTCCGGTACCTCGGGGGCGTGCAGGATCGGCGCCAGGTCCAGCCCGGACGCCTTCCAGTGCGCGACGGCGTCCCGGGTGTCGATCATCTCGACGTGCCCGATCGCCTCGTCCAGGGTGCGGAAGCCGAGCGCGGCCAGGTACTCGCGGACCTCCTCGGCGATGAACTCGAAGAAGTTGACGACGAACTCGGGCTTGCCCGTGAACCGCTGCCGCAGCACCGGGTTCTGGGTGGCGACGCCGACCGGGCAGGTGTCGAGGTGGCAGACGCGCATCATCACGCAGCCGGACACCACGAGCGGCGCGGTCGCGAAGCCGAACTCCTCGGCGCCGAGGAGCGCGGCGACGATGACGTCGCGGCCGGTCTTGAGCTGGCCGTCGGCCTGGACGACGATGCGGTCGCGCAGGCCGTTCAGCAGCAGCGTCTGCTGGGTCTCGGCGAGGCCGAGCTCCCAGGGCGCGCCCGCGTGCTTCAGCGAGGTGAGCGGGGACGCGCCGGTGCCGCCGTCGTGGCCGGAGACCAGCACGACGTCCGCGTGGGCCTTGGACACGCCCGCGGCGACCGTCCCGACGCCGACCTCCGCGACCAGCTTCACGTGCACCCGGGCGGCCGGGTTGGCGTTCTTCAGGTCGTGGATGAGCTGGGCGAGGTCCTCGATCGAGTAGATGTCGTGGTGCGGCGGCGGCGAGATGAGGCCGACGCCGGGGGTGGAGTGCCGGGTCTTGGCGATCCACGGGTAGACCTTGTGGCCGGGCAGCTGGCCGCCCTCGCCGGGCTTGGCGCCCTGCGCCATCTTGATCTGGATGTCGTCGGCGTTGGTCAGGTACTCGCTGGTCACGCCGAACCGTCCGGACGCGACCTGCTTGATGGCGCTGCGCCGCAGGTCGCCGTTGGCGTCGGGGACGAACCGCTCGGGGTCCTCGCCGCCCTCGCCGGTGTTGGACTTGGCGCCGAGCCGGTTCATGGCGATCGCGAGGGTCTCGTGCGCCTCGGCGGAGATCGACCCGTAGGACATCGCGCCGGTGGAGAACCGCTTGACGATCTCCGACACGGGCTCGACCTCGTCGATCGGCACCGGCGGGCGCTCGCCGTCCCTCAGCCGGAACAGCCCGCGGAGCGTCATCAGCCGCCCGGCCTGCTCGTCGATCTGGGAGGTGTACTCCTTGAAGATCTCGTAGCGGCGGGTGCGGGTGGCGTGCTGGAGCTTGAACACGGTCTCGGGGTTGAACAGGTGCGGCTCGCCCTCGCGCCGCCACTGGTACTCCCCGCCGACCTCCAGGGTGCGGTGCGCGGGCTCGTTGCCGCCCGCCGGGTAGGCGCGGGCGTGCCGCTGCGCGACCTCGGCCGCCAGGACGTCGAAGCCGACGCCGCCGAGCCGGGACGTGGTGCCGGTGAACGCCCGGTCCACGACCTCGGCGCCGAGGCCGATCGCCTCGAAGATCTGCGCGCCGGTGTAGGACGCGACCGTGGACACGCCCATCTTGGACATGACCTTCAGGACGCCCTTGCCGTAGGCCTTCACCAGGTTCCGGACGGCCTTGGTCTCGTCCACGCCGTCGAGCACGCCGGTGCGGACCAGGTCCTCGACGGTCTCCTGCGCGAGGTAGGGGTTCACCGCGGACGCGCCGTACCCGATGAGCAACGCCATGTGGTGGCACTCGCGGGCCTCGG
Organism: Actinomadura oligospora ATCC 43269; assembly: GCF_000518265.1. Classification (GTDB taxonomy): domain Bacteria; phylum Actinomycetota; class Actinomycetes; order Streptosporangiales; family Streptosporangiaceae; genus Spirillospora; species Spirillospora oligospora. The sequence continues at coordinate 78,581 of NZ_JADG01000004.1, forward strand.
CGGTCTCGACCACCAGGCCGACCCGCGTGCGGGTCTTCTCCCGGATCAGGTGGTGGTGGACGGCGCCGGTGAGCAGCAGCGACGGGATCGCCGCGCGGCCCGAGTCGCTGCCCCGGTCCGACAGGACGATGATCCGCGCGCCGCCCCGGATCGCCCGGGACACCTCGGCGCAGATCTCCGCGAGCCGCGCGCGCAGCGCGTCGCCGCCGCCGTGCACGTCGTAGAGGCCGTGCACGACGTGGGCCTGCAGGTGCGGCAGCGAGCCTTCGTCGTCGATGTGGATGATCTTGGACAGTTCGTCGTTGTCCAAAATCGGGGTCGGCAGCACCAGCCGGCGGCAGGAGTCCGGGCCGGGCTCCAGCAGGTTGCCCTCGGGGCCGAGGGTGGACTGCAGGCTGGTCACCAGCTCCTCGCGGATGGCGTCCAGCGGCGGGTTGGTGACCTGCGCGAACAGTTGCTTGAAGTAGTCGAACAGCAGCCGCGGACGCTCCGACAGCACCGCGATCGGGGTGTCGGTGCCCATCGACCCGAGCGGCTCGGCGCCGGTCCGGGCCATCGGCGACAGGATGACCTTCAGCTCCTCGCCTGAGTACCCGAACGTCTGCTGCCGCTTGACCAGCGTCTCGTGCGTCGGGATCTCGCGCTCGCGGCGCGGCAGCTCCTCGAACCTGACCAGGCCCTCGTGCAGCCACTCCCCGTACGGGTGCTGCGCGGCGAGCTCGGCCTTGACCTCGTCGTCCTCGATGATCCGTCCGGCCTCGGTGTCGACCAGGAAGATCTTGCCGGGCTGCAGCCGTCCCTTGCGGACGACCTTGTCGGACGGGATGTCCAGCACGCCCGCCTCGGACGCCAGCACCACGAAGCCCTCGTCGGTCACCCAGTACCGGCCGGGACGCAGCCCGTTGCGGTCCAGGACGGCGCCGACGACCGTCCCGTCGGTGAACGTCACCGACGCCGGGCCGTCCCACGCCTCCATCAGGGTGGAGTGGAACTCGTAGAAGGCGCGGCGCGCCGGGTCCATCTCGGTGTGGTTCTCCCACGCCTCGGGGATCATCATCAGCACCGCGTGCGGCAGGCTGCGCCCGCTGAGGTGCAGCAGCTCCAGGCACTCGTCGAAGGACGCGGTGTCGGACGCCTCGATGTCGATCACCGGGTAGATCCGGGACAGGTCGCCCGGGATCAGGTCGGACTTCAGCAGCGCCTCGCGGGCGCGCATCCAGTTCCGGTTCCCGCGGACGGTGTTGATCTCGCCGTTGTGCGCGATGAACCGGTACGGGTGCGCCAGCTCCCAGGCGGGGAAGGTGTTGGTCGAGAAGCGGCTGTGCACCAGCGCGATGCCCGACGCGAACCGCTCGTCCCGCAGGTCGGGGAAGAACGGCTCGAGCTGCGGGGTGGTGAGCATGCCCTTGTAGACGATCGTCCGCGAGGACAGGCTCGGGAAGTACACGGTGGTGTCCTGCTCGGCGCGCTCGCGCATGCAGAACACGACGCGGTCGAGCTCCAGACCGGTCTTCCCGGCGTGCGGGCCGTGCGCGGCGGCGGTCAGGAACAGCTGCGCGAAGTGCGGCATGACCTTGCGCGCGGCCGGGCCGCAGTGGGACGCGTCGTGCGGCAGCTCGCGCCAGCCGAGGACGGTCAGCCCCTCCTCGACGCACAGCGTCTCGATCCGCTCGACCGCCGCGGCGCGCCCGTCCTCGTCCTTCGGCAGGAACGCGAGGCCCGCCGCGTAGGACCCGGCCTCGGGCAGCGCGAAGTCGCAGACGGCGCGGAAGAACGCGTCCGGGATCTGGACGAGGATGCCGACGCCGTCGCCGTCGTCCGGCTCGGCGCCCACGGCGCCACGGTGGTCCAGATTGCGCAGGACGGTCAGGGCGTTGCTCACGATGTCGTGGCTCTTGCGACCGTTCAGGTCCGCCACCATGCCGACGCCGCAGGCGTCGTGCTCGTTGGCCGGGTCGTAGAGGCCCTGGTGCTGTGGAAGGCCCGGGGTGAGGGCAGCAGAAGCCATCAAACCCTCCCGTCGTCGTGTTGTCACTGGCTGATGTCAGTGCAGGCACGGGACGGCGTTGGCCCTGCTGCGGTGCGATGAGACTACATCACTGCCGGGATCATGCCCGATGCGACCAAGTCGCGAAACGTGTCCGGGTCTGTTGATCTTCGTCGATCTCGTTGATCTCCGCGTGGTTTAGACCAGTCTAGTAGCCGATGACCACACGACAACGCCCTGACCTCGGGTGATCATCATCACCGGGTCAGGGCGTTTAAGGTTGTGCTCGCCTCCGGGCACTCCGGACGGCCGTCCGGAGCCTCCGCCGGAGGGCCGATGCGGCACCGTCCGGAGGGGCGTCCGAGAAGCTGCGGGGAGGGTTCCGAAGGGTGGGTCAGTGGGTGCGGGCGGCGCGGTCCAGGACGGCCGGGGCCTTCTGCCCCTCGATCAGGATCGACAGCAGCGTCTCGTCCTTGGCGGCACTCGCCGCGTCCCCGGAACCGGAGAGCCGCTGCGCCCACGCCACCACCGCGAAGTGGCCCATCGCCACACCGCGCGCCGCGCCGTAGCCGTTCTGGCCGAACGTGCCGAGCGAGCCGCCCGCGCCCTTCGCGTCGGCCGAACCCTTCGAGGCGTTCGCCTCCACGGTCAGCGGCCGGACGAACCCGCCGCCGCTGCCCTGGCCCAGCGCGTCCACCAGGCCGTTCGCCGACGACGCGTCCACCAGGTTGAACACCGTCACCGACAGCGCGTACCCGTGCGCCGTGTCCGCGTACAGCGTGCGCGCCACCTGCGTGCAGCCCGCGCGTTTCAGGGCTCTGGCGGTCGCGGTCCCCCACACGGCCGGCGCGCAGCCGGAGCCCAGCTCCTTGCCCTTCAGCGTCAGCCGCACCTTCCGCGACACCTGGATCGTCGAGGCGTCCGGCGGGAACGCCTCGCCCGTGGTCAGCGGCGCCGCGTCAGCCGATCTCTTCTCGATCCCCGCGTACGCGCGTCCGGACGGCGAACTGGAGTACGTCGAGGGCGTCACGCCGGTCGGCGATGTCGCCTCGGCCGAACCGTCGTCCCCGGCGTTCGGCTTCGCGCGGGTGTCGTGCGTCCCGACGAGGAGCGCCGCGACGCCGACGACGAGCAGCAGCGCCAGCCCCATCGCCCAGCCGAAGTAGGTCCGGGCGCTGGGCCCGCGCTTCGGCTTGGGCCGCCGTCCCTGCGCCTGCGCGTCGCTCCGGCTGTCCTCACGGGGCCCGCCCTGGGCCTGGACGTCATACCCGCCCTGCGGGTAGCCGCCCTGCGCGTAGTCGTCATAGGGCTCGCCCTGCGGCGGCGGGACGTCGTCGTGACCGGCGTCCGGACGCCCGGAACCGCCGCGCGGACGCTCTCCACGCGGCGGACGGCCCTGGGACGGTCTCCTGGACCGGGTGGCGGGACGACTCATTGCTTGGCGTTGTCCCCGGCCATCTCCAGCCGGCCCCAGACGAAGTCGGCGGGCTTCTCCACCGCCAGGCTGAGGTCCACCAGCTCCGACAGGTTCGCGGGCTGGGCGCCCCCGGCCCGCTGGACCCAGGACACGATCACGAAGTGGCCGTAGGTGTGGGCGTACGCGGCGCTGAAGCCGGCGTGGAACGCGGGAGCGCCGTCCGGGTCGAGCGCGCGGACGAAGCCCGCGTTCGTCGCCGGGTCGAGATCGCGGACGATCTGCTGCGCGCCGTCCTGGTTCGCCATGTTCAGCACCGCGAACTGGCCGACGTGCTGCTTGTCCGCGCTCACGTACGCGCCGCGCGCGACCTGCGTGCACTGGTGCGACGCCAGGTCGGCCTGGAGCCGCGCGCCCCAGGTCACCTCCTTGCAGTCGCTCGCCAGGTTCGTCCCCGCGAGGGTGAACGAGTACTTCTTGTAGGCCACCGTCTTGACGTCCGCGGGGAAGACCTCGCCCTCGGTGACCGGACGCGCGTCGCGCTGCCGGTCGGAGATCTTGGCCATCTCCTTCTCGGGGGCCCACGGGGTGAACGCGGTCGGGAGCAGCTGCGCGCCCGACTTCGCCGCGCCGCCGGACTTCTTGTCACCGCCGGACACCATCATCACCACGACGGCCACGGCCGCGACCACGACGACCACCGCGACCGCCCCGCCCACGAGCAGCTTGGGATTCTTCCCCTTGGGTCCCTTGCCGGCGCCGTCGCCGTCCGCGTCCGCCGGCCAGAAGTCCCGCCCGCCCGTCGCGGTGCCGGACGGGGATCCGGACGGGGTCGATCCCGGGGATGCGCCTGAGTCACGAGCCTCGATCACAGTGCGGGAGCCTATCGTTCCAGCCGCCCACGCGCGCACAAAAGGGCGTTTCCGGTCGCTACACCCCGGTCCGCGGCGCTCCCCGTCCGTCCCGGCACGATCACACCCCGGTCTGCCCGATCAGCGCGCCGACGCCGAACGTGATCGCCGCCGCGGCCCCGCCGAACACCAGCTGGCGCAGCCCGCTGAACCACCACGACCGCGTCGTCACCCGCGCGACCAGCGCGCCCGCGCCGAACAGCCCCAGCGCCGCCAGGACCGCGGCCGGCCACAGGTTCTGCGCCCCCAGCAGGTACGGCAGCACCGGCAGGACGGCCCCGAGCGCGAACGACACGAACGACGACCCGGCCGCCAGCAGCGGGGACGGCAGGTCTCCCGGCGCGATGCCCAGCTCCTCGCGGGCGTGCACCTCCAGGGCCTCGTCGGGGTTCCGCGACAGCTGCCGCGCGACCTCCGCCGCCGTGGCCGGGTCCACGCCGCGCTTCTCGTACATCGCCGCGAGCTCGCGCTGCTCGGCCGCCGGATGCCGGGCCAGCTCCAGCCGCTCGATCTCGATCTCGGCCATCGCCAGCTCGGACTGCGAGGCGACCGAGATGTACTCCCCCGCCGCCATCGAGAAGGCCCCGGCCGCCAGCCCGGCCAACCCGGCCAGCAGCACCACGTCCTTGGACGCGCTGCCGCCCGCCACTCCGGCGATCAGCGCGAAGTTCGACACCAGGCCGTCCATCGCGCCGAACACCGCGGGCCGCAGCCAGCCGCCGTTCACGTCGCGGTGCTGATGATGGTGTTCGGCCAGCATCTCGGGCTCTTCCGCGGTCAATCCCCCCATGCCGCGACCTTACTGGGCATCCCGGACAGGCTCGCCCTTGCCCGCCGCGTCACCGTCCACGTCCGAGCCCTCCGCCTTGCCCGAGGACCCGTCCTTGTTGACGCCCTTCGCGCCACCCTCAGGCTCGTCCGAATCCTCAGCCTTCGCGTCGTCCGCAGGCTCGTCCTTCGCGTCGTCCGCGGCCTCGTCCGAAAGCTCGGGCTTCGCGTCGTCCGCGGACTCGGGCTCGTCGTCCGCCTTGGTGTCATCCGCGGGCTCGGCCGTCGCGTCGTCCGCAACCTCAGGCTTCGCCTCGTCTGCGGGCTCGGCCTCCGGCTCGGGGTCGGCCTTCGGCTCGTCCTGCGCGGCGCGCTCGTCCTCGGATCCGTCCTCGGACGTCTCCTGCGCGGCGGCCTTCGCGTCATCGCCGGGCTCGTCGACCGTGGTCTCGGGCTCCTCCTCGGAGGCGCTCTCGGGGACGTCCCCGGCCTGGTCAGCCCGGGTGATGTCCTCGGTCTCGGCGGGCTCGGGACGGTCCTCAGCGGCCTTCTCAGCGACGCCCTCGGGCTTCTCGTCCGCCACGGTCTCGTCGGCGGGCTCGGAGCCGGGCTCGGAGGTGCCCGGGACGGCGGGCTCGACGGCGCCCACGGCCTCGGGACCGGTCTGGTTCCGCGCCCAGTACAGGTAGCCGACCGCGCCGAGGAAGACGATGATCGCGGTCCAGTCGTTCAGCCGCAGCCCGGCGATGTGGTGGGCGTCGTCGATGCGCAGCGCCTCGACCCAGAAGCGGCCGAGGGTGTAGGCGGCGATGTAGAGCGCGAACGCGCGGCCGTGGGTGAGCTTGTAGCGGCGCTCGGCCCACAGCACCAGGACGGCGACGCCGACGCACCACAGCGACTCGTACAGGAACGTCGGGTGGTAGGTGGCGACGTCGGCGTACTTCGGGTCGAGCGTGCCGTCCGCGGTGCGGGGACGGTGCGCCGAGTCGATCTTCAGCGCCCAGAACGCGTCCAGCGGACGGCCGTACAGCTCCTGGTTCCACCAGTTGCCCCAGCGGCCGATCGCCTGGGCGAGCGCGATGCCGGGGGCGATGGCGTCGCCGAGCGCGAGCACCGAGATGCCCCGGCGGCGGCAGCCGATGATCGCCCCGACCGCCCCGAGGACGACGGCGCCCCAGATGCCGAGGCCGCCCTCCCAGACCTTCAGCGCGTTCACCGGGTCCTTGCCGTCCCCGAAGTACCGCTGGTAGTCGGTGAGCACGTGGTACAGGCGCCCGCCGACCAGGCCGAACGGGACGGCCCAGACCGCGACGTCGATCACGGTGCCGGGCTGGCCGCCCTTGGCCGCCCAGCGGCGTTCGCCGAGCCAGACCGCCACGACGATGCCGAGGATGATCATCAGGGCGTAGGCGCGGATCGGGACCGGCCCGAGGTGCCAGACGCCCTGGGAGGGACTAGGAAGGAAGGCCACCGGCTGCATGAGCGTTGACGTTACCGCGTTCGAGGGGTACGGGACGCACGTCCCGCGCCGAACACCCGATCGCCGGGCCTTCCGGGCGGAAACGGATATGCGGAACGCGAAACCGGGAGGCGGCGGGCCCGCGCGACCCTCCGCCTCCCGGCGACCGTGCCCGCCCTCCCGGCGACCGTGCGCGGGCGGCCCGTCACCGGCCCGCTACCGGCCTCCGGCCTGCTGGACGGCCTTGGTGAGGTCGTCCTTGGTGGTCGCGTTCAGCTGCCTGCCGTCGAGGAACATCGTCGGCGTGCCCTCGACCTTGCGGGTCTCGAGGGCGTACTTGGTCATCTCGGCGACCTTCGCCTTCTGCTTCATGTCCCGGACGCACGGCTCGAAGTTCGCGTCCGTGACACCGAGCTGACGGCCCCACTTCACCAGGTCGTCCTCGGAGAACCCGTCCTTGCCCTCCTCGGGCTGCGCCTTGTACAGCGTGTCGTGGAAGGAGAGCCACTGTGCGGCCGGGACGCACAGGGCGGCGTTCGCGCCGCGCTCGGAGTTGCCGCTCAGCGGTTCCTGCTGGAACAGGTGGAACGGCCGGTAGACGAGCTTCAGCTTGCCGTCCGCGACGAGCTGCCGCATGGTCGGGCCGAGGGACGCCTCCAGCGCCTTGCACCCGGGGCACTGGAAGTCCTCGAACAGTTCCAGGACGGGCTTGGACACGCCCGCCTTCGCCATCGTGACCGAGCCGTCCGGGTTCCGCGTGACCGGCGCGGACGGGCCGGTGTACGGAGTGGCCTTCACCTTCCCGCCGTTGTCGCCGCTGTTGGCGACCAGGACCACCACGACGGCGATCACCACCGCCGCGACCGCGACCCCCAGCACGATCATCAGCAGCCGGGCGCGGCGGTCCCGGGCGGCCTGGGCCGCCCGCTGCGCCGCCAGTTTCTCGCGCGCGGTGCGCGTCCTGTCGGCCTTGCTCATCGATCCCCCGATCGGCTCCACCTTGCGCTGACGCTTGCAGAGCGTAGCGACGAATGGTCACCGAGGGTGACAGGCGCACGTCATCGGGGCGGAAAGAGCACCGGCCGGGCACACCGCGCACGCGAGAGCGTGCGGGCGTGCCCGGCCGGGCGACGTCATGCCGGTCCGCCTCGTCCGGACGGACCGGACGTGACGGGCGTACGGGCGGACGCGGGACGGATCAGGCGGCGGAGGTGACGGCTTTCTCCAGGGCGTTCGGGTCGAACATCGCGTTCTGGTCGATCGGCTTGCCGTTGACCAGGACGGACGGGGTGCCCGCGCGGCCGCCGTACTTGGCCTGCAGCACCTTCAGCCCGTCGTCGTTGTTCTTCTTGACCTGCGAGGCGTACTTCTGGTCCGACACGCACTTGGCGAAGTTGCCCGTGGTGCCCGCGGCCGTGCCGAACTTCTTCAGCACGTCGACGGTCAGCGCCTTCCGCTCGTCCGGCTGGTTCTGGTAGGCCACGTCGTGGAACTGGAGGTACTTGCCCTCGTCGGCGGCGCACCAGCCCGCGACGGCCGCGCGCGGCGAGCCCTGGGGGTTCACGAACGACAGGATGTGGTACTTCACCGTGACCTTGCCCTCGGCGGCGAGCTGCTTCACGGTGTCACCGCTGGTCTTCTCGAACTCCTTGCAGATGGGGCACTGGAAGTCCTCGTAGAGGTCGAGCGTCGCCTTGGCGCCCGGCTTGCCCATCGTGACGGTGCCGTCCGCCTCGACCTTGATCGGGGCGACCGCGCCCTTGTACAGGTTCGCGCTGACGTTCTTCCCGTCGCCGCCTGACTTGTCGGAGTTCATGGCGACGACGGTGACCACGACGGCCACGGCGACCACGACCACGGCGCCCAGCACGGCGGTGAGCAGCCGGAACTGCTTGTTCCGCGACTGCTGCCGCCTGCGCTCCTCGGCCAGGCGCTCCCGGGCCGACCGCTCCCGTGCGGCCTTGCTCATTGGTACTCCTCAGGGTGGAGGTGCTCTTCGGGGGCTTTCACGGGCTAGTCGACCTCGCCGAGCCGCCGGAACTCGTCGGCGAGGACGAGGACGAAGATCAGGATAGTGATGATGTGCACCCCGGTGCACCACAGGCAGATCTTGTCCAGCACGGCCAGCTCGACCGTCACCAGGTAGACGACGAACAGCACGCCGACCGCCGCGGAGCCCAGCCGGCTCCAGCGGAACAGCGGCGAGGCGTTCCGCAGCGCCCAGGGCGTGATCAGCACGGCGAAGCCCACGAAGAACAGCAGCCCGAGCAGCGGCAGCGGGACGCCGAGCAGCTTGGAGTACTTGCTCGTCGTCACCGCGTGGCAGTCGATCGTGGCGTTGGTCGAGCAGACCAGCGCCTTCTTGTCGTAGTGCGAGTAGGTCAGGTAGATCGAGATGGCGAGCCCGGCCAGCGTGAGCGGCCAGGCCAGAAGGGGGAACCAGCGCCCGCCCGCCGAACGTGCCGGCGTCGCGTCCGCCTGCGCCGCCGCTGTCTCTTGCGTCATCGGTGATCCTTCCACGACCGCCCGTTCAAGGCCGCCCGTCGCGCCGGGGCCACGGCGGGCGAACACACACCTTACGGGAGAGCGACCCCACTCATGAGCTTGAACCGACGGGGCGTCGGAGCGAGTTCCCGATCCCGGCGACGACTTTCCCTGATCAACGACGCCATCCACCCGGAACGCCGCCCGTGCCCCCGCCAGGAACGCCGTCCGGACCGGTGTTCGCGGTCCGGACGGCGTGAGGGCGCGACCGGCGGGTGTGGCGCCGAGGCCAGGACGGGCTGCGGGGCAGGGCCCGCGGCCGGTCAGAGCTCGCGGCGGACGCCCCGGGCCAGGTCGGCGGTGAGGGCCCGGACGCCCGCGAGGCCGCTCGCCTCGTCCGGCGCGTCCAGCAGGCGGCGGATGAACGCCGAGCCGACGATCACCCCGTCCGCGAACCCGGCGACCTCGGCGGCCTGGGCGCCGTCGCTGACGCCGAGGCCGAGGCCGACCGGCAGGTCCAGGCCCTGCTTGTCGACGCTGGCGCGCGTCCGCTCGACCAGCCTGGGCGCGCCGGTGTCCAGGGCGGTGCGGGCCCCGGTGACGCCCATCAGGGACGCGGCGTACACGAACCCCCGGCACACCGAGGTGATCTTCTCGATCCGCTCGTCGGTGGAGCTGAGCGCGACCAGGAACACCCGGTCGAGATCATGGGCGTCGGAGGCCTCCAGCCAGTCGCCGCCCTCCTCGGGCGTGAGGTCCGGGGTGATCAGTCCCGCGCCGCCCGCCGACTTCAGGTCGCGGGCGAAGGCGTCCACGCCGTACCGGTCCACGGGGTTCCAGTACGTCATGACCAGCGTCGGGACGCCGGTCGCGGCGACGGCCTCGACCGTGCGGAACACGTCGGAGACGTGCGCGCCGCCGACCAGGGCCCGGTGGACGGCGTCCTGGATGGTCGGGCCGTCCATCATCGGGTCGGTGTAGGGAAGGCCGATCTCGATGACGTCGCAGCCCGCCTCGACCATGGCCCTGGCCGCGGCGATCGCGCCGTCCACGGACGGGAAGCCCGCGGGCAGGTAGCCGACGAGCGCGGCACGGCCCTCGGCCCTGGCCTTGTCGTAGGCGGTCTTGACGCTGCTCACTTGGTCTCTCCCTCGGGCATCAGGCCGAAGAAGCCGGCGGCCGTGTGCATGTCCTTGTCACCGCGTCCGGACAGGCAGACCACGATCACGGCGTCCGGGCCGAGCTCCCGGCCGACCTTGATCGCGCCCGCGAGCGCGTGCGCGGACTCGATCGCCGGGATGATGCCCTCGGTGCGGCAGAGCAGCGAGAACGCGTCCATCGCCTCGGCGTCGGTGATCTCGTGGTACTCGGCGCGCCCGGTGTCGTGCAGCCACGAGTGCTCGGGGCCGACGCCGGGGTAGTCGAGCCCGGCGGAGATCGAGTGCGTCTCCATGGTCTGGCCCTCGGCGTCCTGCAGCAGGTAGGTGCGCATGCCGTGGATCACGCCGAGCGAGCCGCCGACCAGCGTCGCGGCGTGCTTGCCGGACGCGACGCCGTCGCCGCCCGCCTCGAACCCGTACAGCTTCACGCCCTCGTCCGGGACGAACGCGTGGAACATGCCGATCGCGTTGGAGCCGCCGCCGACGCACGCGACGACCGCGTCCGGGAGCTTCCCGATGAGGTCGAGGCACTGCTGCCGGGCCTCGACGCCGATGATCCGCTGGAAGTCGCGGACCATCATCGGGAACGGGTGCGGTCCCATGACCGACCCGATGACGTAGTGGGTGGTGTCGACGGACGCGACCCAGTCGCGGAACGCCTCGTTGCAGGCGTCCTTGAGGGTGCGGCTGCCCGTCCTCACCGGGATGACCTCGGCGCCCAGCATCCGCATGCGCGCGACGTTGAGGGCCTGGCGCTCGGTGTCGACCTCGCCCATGTAGACGGTGCACTCGAGGCCGAGGAGCGCGGCGGCGGTGGCCGTGGCCACGCCGTGCTGCCCGGCGCCGGTCTCGGCGATGACGCGCTTCTTGCCCATCCGCCGGGTCAGCAGCGCCTGGCCGAGCACGTTGTTGATCTTGTGGGAGCCGGTGTGGTTGAGGTCCTCGCGCTTGAGCAGGATCCGGGCGCCCCCGGCGTGCTCGGCGAACCGCCTGGCCTCGGTCAGCAGGCTCGGCCGTCCCGCGTAGTTGTTCAGCAGGTCGTCCAGCTCGGCGGTGAACGACGGGTCGGACTTGGCGGCGTCGAACTCGCGGGTCAGCTCGTCCAGCGCGGCCATGAGGGCCTCGGGGGCGAACCGCCCGCCGAAGGCGCCGAAGTGACCGGTCGCGTCCGGGACCGGCGACCCGGACGACAGGGTCGCCTTCGAGGACATGGCGGGAACGCCGGAAGCGCCGCGCGCGGCGTCGATGGTCATGGGTCGTTTTCTCGTCTCTGGAGAGAGGGCTCGTCTGGTCAGTGAGATGCCGGACGAGCGCGCCATCGTTCGCGCAGCGGTTCAGCGAGCATGCCCGTACCTTACCGCCATCGGCCCAGGCCCACTGCGGTCCGGGGGTGACCCGACGGTCTCCGGAGCGGCCGGTTCCGTCAGCCTCCGGGACGGCATGGAAACGCCCGGTCCCCCTCGGGGAGACCGGGCGCGACGCGGGCGGGAGCGGGTCAGCCGCTCTGGCGGAGGGCCGGGTGGGCTCCGGCGGCGACGAGGTCGGCGACGGCCGAGCGCGGGTCGCGGCCGATGACCAGGCTCTCCCCCACCAGGACGGCGTCCGCGCCGGACGAGGCGTAGGCGAGCAGGTCGTGCGGGCCGCGGACGCCCGACTCGGCGATCTTGACGACGCCCGCCGGGACGCGCGGGGCGACCCGGGCGAAGGTCTCGCGGTCGACCTTGAGGGTCCGCAGGTCGCGCGCGTTGACGCCGATGACCTTGGCCCCGGCGTCCAGGGCGCGGTCGACCTCCTCCTCGGTGTGCACCTCGACGAGCGGCAGCAGGCCGATCGACTCGGCCCGCTCGACGAGGGAGACCAGCGCGTCCTGCTCGAGCGCGGCGACGATCAGCAGCGCGACGTCCGCGCCGTACGCGCGGGCCTCCCACAGCTGGTAGGAGGTGACGATGAAGTCCTTGCGCAGGATCGGGATGTCCACGGTGGCGCGGACGGCGGCCAGATCGTCCAGGCTGCCGCCGAACCGGCGGCGCTCGGTCAGCACGCTGATGATCTTCGCGCCGCCCGACTCGTAGTCGCGGGCCAGCGCGGCCGGGTCGGCGATCGCGGCGAGCGCGCCCTTGGACGGGCTGCTCCGCTTCACCTCGGCGACCACCCCGACGCCGGGCGCGCGCAGCGCCGCCAGCGCGTCCCGGGGCGCCGGCGCCTTCGCCGCACGGGCCTTGAGGTCGTCGAGCGACACCGTCCGCTGCCGGTCGGCGAGATCGGCCCGGACCCCCTCGATGATCTCGTCCAGCACGCTCACGTCGTGCCCACGCTCGCCCTCGGTCACGCAGGAGCCCCCTATTTTCCGGTCGATCCGTGCACCGATCGTAGCCTCACCCTCGGACGCCACCCGCACCCGGGGGCGGCCTCCGAACCGCCCTTCCAGCGCCATTCACACCCGAACTCCACTCATGGGGCCAGGACGTGCGCGAACGGCAGATTCCGGACGACCCAGTACACGATCAGCAGCCCGACAACGCCCGCGAGGGCGCCGCGCCGCAGCAGAACGGACGTGACCGGCTCGCCCCGCGCCGCGCAGTACGTCCAGCGCGCCCAGAGGTAGCCGACGACCGGCATCAGCAGGAACGCGAGCGGGTTGAGCCCGAACGCCGTCCCGACGTGCCCGTGGGTCAGCGAGTTGACCATGCGGAGCCCGCCGCAGCCCGGGCAGTAGTACCCGGTCAGGAACAGGAACGGGCAGGTCGGGTAGTGGCCGGGCGAGTGCGGGTCGACGAACGTGACGACCACGGTCGCCGCGGCGGCCGTCCCCAGGACGGCCAGCGGCGTCCACAGCCGCCGGATCGCGGGCGGCGCGGGCCGTCCGCCGTCCGGAGGCGTCCCCCGCCGTGCGACGCCGACCACGTCAGGTGTCCCCTGGCTCACCGCACCAGCCTAAGCCGAACCCGCCCCGGAGTTCAGGCGCCCGACCACGAACATGCCCACCGAGCAGCCCCGACCTGGCCTCGAAGGGGCGGACGACCAGCCCCGTCCGGGCGGTCAGGCGTCCGGGGGTCAGGCGTCGAGGCGGTAGCCGACGCCTCGGACGGTGCGGATGGGGCTGACGTCGCCGAGCTTGGCGCGGAGCTGGGCGATGTGGACGTCCACGGTGCGGCTTCCCGCGCCCGCGCCCGGCCCCCACACCGACTCCAGGAGCTGCTCGCGGGTGAAGACGCGGCCCGGGTTGCGGGCGAGGTAGCGGAGCAGGTCGAACTCGGTGGCGGTCAGGGTGACGTCCGTGCCGTCCGCGTCGCAGGTGCGGGCGGCGGTGTCGAGGACGAGGCCACCCGCGCGCAGTTCCCGCGTCCCCTCGGAACCGCCATGCCGCAGCGCGCCCGCGACCGCGCGGACCAGGGCGCGGGGGCCGAACGGCCGGTCCAGGCGGTGCGCGCCGAGGTTGCGGGCGAGGGCCGGGTCGATCGGGCCGACGACCGCGACGACGCGTCCGCCGGGCGGGCCCGGACGGGCGACCAGGGCCGAGGCGACACGGCGGTACAGATCGACGGGCGTCGTGGTGGTGGACAGGTCGAGGACCACCGCGTCCGGACGGAACCGGGCGACGGCGTCGGGCGCGCCCGACGCCTCGAGTTCGACCTCGACCCGGTATCCCTCGCGCGTCAGGCAGCGCCGCTGGAGCTCGGCCACGGCGGGATCATGCTCGACGACCAGGACGAGTTCACCCGCGCCACCGGCCACTCCGCTCCCGCCTCACCGACGCCGCGAGGCGGCGTCGGTCGAGGCGGTGTCGTGCGAGGGGTCGTCGTGCGAGGGGTCCTTGCTCTGTTCGCGATCCGCGCCGTCGTCGGGGTCGGCGCCGTCGTCGGGGTCGGCGCCGTCCGCGAGATCGGTGGGATCCTCGCCGCGGTCGAGGGACTTCCAGAGGGCGGACGCGTCGTCGCCGGACGCGGCCGGTTTCGCGGCCCTGCCCGTGCCGGTGCCCGTGGCGTCCTGGCCGGTCCCCGGCTTGGCGGCCTGCTCGGGACGGGCGTACCGGGCCGACAGCCCGGGCCAGCGCGAGCCGCGCACCAGGACGATCAGCCCGGCCGTCGCGAGCAGCACGCCGCCCGCCATCGACAGGCCCCACCAGGGCTCGACATGGACGACCGGGTGCGCGCCGAGCTTCATCAGCGCGCTCTTCTCCCCCGCGACCTTCGCGACGTGCGCGGGCCGGGAGGCGGTCACCGACGTCACCACGACACCGGCGCCGAACAGCGCGAGCAGCAGCCCGACGCCCGCGCGGATCCGGCCGGACACGGCGAACAGCGCGGCGAGCCCGGCGAGCCCGGCCCAGCCGAGCGCGGACGCGAGCTGCCCGACGTCGTGGCCGGTGAGGTGCTGGGTGAACGGCGTGATCGCGTCCTGGGCGCGGACCGTGGCCCAGCGCTGCCCGGAGGCGAGCAGGGTCAGCCCGGCCCCGGCGGCGCACACCAGCGCCGCGACGCCTCGTTCCCGCGCGGGGGTCACGGCCGCTCGGCGGGCCGTTCGCCGACGACGGCGTCGAGGACGTCGGCGTCGAAGCAGGTCCGGTCGCCGGTGTGGCAGGCGGCGCCGACCTGGTCCACCTTGAGGAGGATCGCGTCACTGTCGCAGTCGAGCGCGACCGACTTGATCCACTGCTGGTGGCCGGAGCTCTCGCCCTTGACCCAGTACTCCTGGCGGCTGCGCGACCAGTAGGTGGCGCGGCCGGTGGTGAGGGTGCGGTGCAGGGCCTCGTCGTTCATCCAGGCCAGCATCAGCACCTCGCCGGTGTCGTACTGCTGGGCGATGGCGGCGACGAGCCCGTCGGCGTCACGCTTGAGCCGCGCGGCGATCTTGGGATCGAGTCGAGACTCGGAAGGGGCAGCGGACATGCGTCCATTCTGCCGCAGGCCCCGGGCCGTCCGCGTCCAGGTCCCGCTTTCCCTCACCCTTCCTGGTCACGCCCTTGGGCGGTGGCGGGGCGGGGCGCGGCCTCGGCGTGACGAATAGCACACTGAGAGTTCGCGCCTCGAGTCGATTGCGACGCCGTTTCTCTCCGGCATGCCCGATTTCCCGTTGCGTGCCCGGAGCTTCCGACGGCATCCCGAGACTTCTGTGCGCTTGGAGGCCGATTCCCTGCGGAGCCGGGGCGCGTTCCGCACGAGGCCGGAGGCGTGTTCGTGCGGAACCGGGAGGCGTGTTCGGTGCGGGACCGGAAGTGTGCTCGTGCGGAACTGGGGGCGTGTTCGGTGCGGGGCAGGCGGCGTGTTCGGTGCGGAGCCGGGAGGTGTGTTCCCTGCGGAGCTGGAGGCGGCGCGGCGGGGGCGAGGAGGGCCGGACGCAGCGCAGCCCGCGTTCCGGAAGGGAAACGCGGGCTGCGCGGACGACTACGGGTGTTACAGGGGGACGACCTGGTCGGCCTGCGGACCCCGGTTACCCTGCGTCACCTCGAACTGGACGCGCTGGTTCTCGTCCAGCGTGCGGTACCCGGAGGACTGAATCGCCGAGTAGTGCACGAAGACGTCGGGGCCACCGCCGTCGACGGCGATGAAGCCGAAGCCCTTCTCGGCGTTGAACCACTTCACGGTGCCCTGCTGGGGCATGTCTTTCTCCTTGCGGCAAAACGTGGGCCCACACCTCGCGAGCCCAGCGCGGCTGCTAGCGGAACGCCCTCGCCCCCCGGGAGGTCCCGCAGAAGCCAAAACGCCCGCTGCCATCAGTCCGCGGGCGTCCGTACAAACGATCGAGAACCACGACTGCAACCGACTGGACCACCGTATCACCGGATCCGCGTAAAACGCAGGAGCCACAACCTTTCGATCGCCGCCCCGAGCGGGGCCGCACCGTGCGACTCATCGGGCGAACACCTGACGGACATCCGCCCATCCGAGTTCGGTGCTTGTTCGGTGCCGGGGAGAACGCGGATTGTCGCTGGCCAACGAGGAGATTCACGCGATTCCGGACGGACGGGGCACTGTCCGGGCGCCCTCTGGAAGGGAGCCGGGAAGCGGCTTGCCAAGGGGACTCGCCGAATCGTAAACACCGAAAAGTTCCGCCGAGAGCGGAGCGGACGGTACCGGAACCACGATGCGGACGGCCCGGTACCCCGAAAGCGACCGGGTGGTCAGGTTCCACAGGGGCCCGGCGCGGGGCCGCGGGGCCCGACCGGCCCGGCGTACTAGGAGATACCGAACCTCTGGAACCTCTGGAACCTCCCGAGCCACAGCGGCTCCGCGACCCGATATCGGCGGATCCACTCGAAGCGGTTCCGGCGGGGTCGCCGCCCGTCCGTCCGGACCGTCCGACTGGGGTGCGCACGAGGAAGGGCCGGAGCGCCGGGAACCTGTCTCCGATGGAACATTTTTAAGGACATAGCGGGCAATTTTTATGCGTTGACGACGAGTTCCCGCCATGGGCGCGCATGCCGAGGGCCTCTCCTTCGAGGCGTGCACGGCGGATGTCCTCACGGTGAACAAAGAAGTCGGCGGCGCTCGCCATTCTGTCGACGTCAAGAAGAGCGTCCGAAGGCCGACTCGGCCGCCGCCCCGATTCCCCCTCCGTCACTTCACCGAACAACCCGCCGCGGGCCACCGCCGAACGTGGACCTTCTCGGCATGGCCGCCGGGGCGTCCCACCCCGAGCGCCGGGGCCCGTCGCGCCGTCCCCCCGGACGACCCGGACCCCGCACGTCAAACCCCGCAAAGCAGGACGAGCCGTCCACCCTAGGCCCCCAGGGCGCCCGACGCCTCCGCAGCCCCTGCTGGGTGGGCGTTCGCGAGGCGCGAGGGGCCTTCACGGCGGCCTCCGGAACGGCCGTCCGGGGCCCTGGCGAGGCGGCCCGGGTGATCAAGCCGGGAATACCCGATACGCCCGGATGGTAGGGATAGTCGCGCCCCACAACCCTCCGGACCCAAGGAGCCCTCGTGCCAGCAGGCTCGTCCCCACGCGGAGCCTCGTCCCCCGAGCAGGCGACACCCGACCCCGACGCCCCGACCGTCCTGAACGGCACGGCCGTCCCCGACGCCGCACGGGAGAGCCGCGTGGCGGTGGACGACGATGCGGTGAGGGAGGACACAAGCACAAGGGAAGACGGTGCGGGGGCGGACGCCGACGTCGCTCCGGCGGCCCCTGGTGGACCAACGGCGGACGCCTCGGCAGCGGCCGACGGAGCTGCGGCGGACGCCTCGGCAACCGCTGACGGAGCTGCGGCAGACGCCTCGGAAGCCGCTGATGGAGCGGTGGCGGACGCCTCGGCGGCCTCTGACGGGGACGCGCTGGGGGCCGGGGGCGCGTCGTCGACCGGGCAGATCCTGCGGGAGGGGATGCGGGTCCTGGGGGTGGCCATCCGGGCGGAGCCCCGGGTGTTCACCATCTCGGTGCTGGCCAGCGCCCTGTACGGGGCGATGACCGTCGGGACGGCGCAGGCGCTCGGATGGGCCACCCAGCACACCGTCCTGCCGGCGTTCGAGAGCGGGCACACGACGGCGGGGGCGCTGGCCGGCGCCGCGCTGGTGATCCTCGGGGTGGCGTTCCTCAAGGCGCTCGGCGTGGGCGGACGGCGGTTCTTCGCCGGGCTCATGCAGTACCGGATGCAGGCCCGGTACCGGCGCGCGGTCACCCGGCAGTACCTGAGGCTGCCGCTCGCCTGGCACCAGCGGCATCCGACCGGGCAGCTGCTGTCGAACGCCAACGCGGACGTCGAGGCGGCGTGGGCTCCGCTCGCTCCGCTGCCGATGGCGGTCGGCGTGGTGTTCATGCTGCTGGTCGCGGCCGTGTCGATCCTGCTGACCGACCCGGTGGTGGCGGTCGTCGGGTTCCTGGTGTTCCCGGCGATCGCGCTGCTGAACGTCGTGTACCAGCGGCGGCTGGCGCCGGTGGCGACCCGGGCGCAGCAGCTGCGCGCCGAGGTCAGCGAGGTCGCGCACGAGAGCTTCGAGGGCGGTCTGGTCGTCAAGACGCTGGGCCGCGAGCAGGCCGAGACCGAGCGGTTCGCCGCGCGCGCGGACGCGCTGCGGGACGCCAACATCGCGGTCGGGCGCGTCCGGGGGATGTTCGACCCGGTGCTGGAGGCGCTGCCGAACCTGGGGGTGCTGGCCGTCCTGCTGATCGGGTCGGTGCGGCTGGAGTCGGGCGCGATGACGGCCGGGGACCTGGTGCACGTGTCGTACCTGTTCACGCTGCTGGCGTTCCCGATCCGGTCGCTGGGCTGGGTGCTGGCGGAGGTGCCGCGCAGCGTGGTCGGCTGGGACCGGGTCCGGTCCGTCCTGGACGCGGGCGGGTCGATGCCCTACGGGGAGGCCGAGCTGAAGGCGGGGGCGCCCGCCGCGCTGCGGGTCGAGGCCGTCCGGTTCGGGTACGAGCCGGCGGAGGGCGCGCCCCCGGCGGACGTGCTGCGGGACGTGTCGTTCGAGGCGTCCCCCGGGCGGACGGTCGCGGTGGTCGGGCCGACCGGGTCGGGCAAGTCCACGCTGACCTCGCTGCTGGTGCGGCTGGTGGACCCGGCGGACGGGTCGGTCCTGCTGGACGGCCTGGACGCGCGGGACGTCCGGGCGGGCGGCATCGCCGCGACCGCCGCGCTCGTCCCGCAGCAGACGTTCATGTTCGACGACACCGTCCGCGGCAACATCACGCTCGGGCTGGACGTCCCGGACGAGCGGGTGTGGGCGGCGCTGCGGCTGGCGCAGGGCGACGGGTTCGTCGCGGCGCTGCCGGACGGCCTGGACACCAGGATCGGTGAGCGGGGCGCGACGCTGTCCGGAGGGCAGCGGCAGCGTCTGGCGCTCGCGCGGGCGGTCGTCCGCAGGCCGCGGCTGCTGGTTCTGGACGACGCGACCTCGGCGGTGGACCCGCAGGTCGAGCAGCGGATCCTGGCGGGCCTGCGCGAGTCGGAGGAGAGCGGCGCGGCGACCGTGGTCGTGGTCGCCTACCGGAAGGCGACGATCGCGCTGGCCGACGAGGTCGTGTTCATCGAGCACGGGCGCGTCTCCGCCCGCGGGCCTCACGCGGAGCTGCTGGAACGCTCCGAGGGCTACCGGAACCTGGTGAACGCCTACGAGCGGGCCGAGGCCGAGCAGGACGCCCTCGACGCCGAGGCCGAGGCCGCCGACGACGTCGGTGACGGCGACGGCGACGGCGACGGCGACGGCGACGGCGACGGCGACGGCGACGGCGCGGGCGCGGGCGCGGGCGCGGGCGAGATCGTGGAGGAGACCGGCGGAGTGGGAGAGCGGGCATGACGGCGCTGAGTGAGTCCGCCGCGCGCGAGAGCGCGCTGAGCACGTTGCGGCGGGGGCTGCGGATCAGTCCCGAGTTCCGCGCCGGGCTGGCCGGGACGCTGCTGCTGGCGCTGGTCGCGACGGCGGGCCGGATCGTGGTCCCGGTCGCGGTGCAGCAGGTGATCGACAAGGGGCTCGGGAAGAACGGCGCGCACCCGGACCTGCCGTTCATCCGGACGGCGGTGGCGCTGTGCGCGGTCGGCGTCCTGATGACGGCCGTCAGCGCGTACCTGATGAACGTCCGGCTGTACCGGAGCAGCGAGACGGGGCTGGCGGCGCTGCGGGTGAAGGCGTTCCGGCACGTCCACGACCTGTCGATGCTGACGCAGAGCGGGGAGCGGCGCGGCGCCCTGGTGTCCCGGGTCACCGGCGACGTCGACCAGATCAGCCAGTTCATGCAGTTCGGCGGGCTGATGATCATCGTGTCGGCGGGGCAGCTGGTGGTGGCGAGCCTGCTGATGGCGGTCTACTCCTGGCCGCTGATGCTGATGGTGTGGGTGTCGTTCGTGCCGCTGGCGTGGGCGCTGCGCCGCTTCCAGCGGATGATCTCCGGCGCGTACACCAAGGTGCGGGAGCGCACCGGGGACCTGCTGTCGGTGGTCAGCGAGAGCGTGGTCGGCGCCGCGGTGATCCGCGCGTACGGCGCGGAGGAGCGCACCGCCCGCCGGGTGGACGAGACGGTCGACGCGACCCGGTCGGCGCAGACGCGCGCGCAGGGGCTGATCGCGATGACGTTCCCGTCCAGCGAGCTGGTCGCGGCGCTCGCGACGTCCGCCGTGGTGGTGTGCGGGACGCTGCTCGGCCTCGGCGGGCACCTGACCGCGGGCGAGCTGATCGCGTTCCTGTTCCTGGTGACGCTGTTCGTGTCGCCGATGCAGACCGCGACGGAGGTCCTGAACGACGCGCAGAACGCGATCGCGGGCTGGCGGCGGGTGCTGTCGGTGCTGGACACCGAGCCGGACGTCGCCGACCCGGGCGCGGACGGCGAGACGCTGCCCCGCGGCCCGATCGAGGTCGAGTTCGAGGGGGTCGGGTTCGCCTATCCGGGCGGGCCGCCCGTCCTGCACGGTGTGGACGCGCGGATCGCGCCGCGCTCGCGGATCGCGATCGTCGGCGAGACCGGGTCGGGCAAGACCACGTTCGCCAAGCTGCTGACCCGGCTGATGGACCCGGTCGAGGGCGAGGTCCGGGTGGACGGGGTGCCGCTGCGCCGCGTCCGGTTCTCCTCGCTGCGGGAGCGGATCGTGATGGTGCCGCAGGACGGGTTCCTGTTCGACGCGTCGCTGGCCGACAACATCCGGTACGGGCGCGCGGACGCCTCGGACGCCGACCTGCGGCTCGCGCTCACCGAGCTGGGCCTTGCGGACTGGCTGGACGGCCTGCCGCAGGGCCTGGCGACGCCGGTCGGGCAGCGCGGCGAGTCCCTGTCGGCGGGTGAGCGGCAGCTGGTCGCGCTGGCCCGCGCCTACATCGCCGACCCCGACCTGCTGGTGCTGGACGAGGCGACCTCGGCGGTGGACCCGGCGACCGAGGTCCGCATCCAGCGCGCCCTGGACGGTGTGACCCGCGGCCGGACGGCCGTGTCGATCGCGCACCGGCTGTCCACGGCCGAGGCGGCGGACGAGGTGATCGTGTTCGACCAGGGGCGGATCGTCCAGCGCGGGCCCGCGTCCGAGCTGGTCAAGGTGCCCGGCGTGTACGCCGACCTGCACGCCTCCTGGGTGGCCCAACGCAAGATCTGACCCGGCCCCGCCCCCTGCGAGCGTCTTGTGAGATTGCTCGCGGGGGTGGTCGGCGTGCGGGTGGCCGGGGGGCGTGTCGTGGGTGCTCGGGGCCCGTCCGGCAGGGGGTTCGGGCGGTGGCGGGTGGGGTACGGACGGGTCGCGAGCCGGGAAAGCACTTGCCCGATATCTGGTCGAGTGCGCATTCTGCTGGGGTGAACAACGAGGTCGTGGTGGAATCGGCGGGCACGCTGCACGGGCAGCTCCAGCGTGGACTCGGCAGGGCTGCGCGCCGTGCCGCCGACCGGCGTGGCGCCGGCGAGTACGTGTACGACTGTCTCCGGCGGGATCCCCGATGGGACCGGCGGTCCGAGTCACGCGGCCTGTACTACGCCCGGTTGATGGTGGATCTGGAGCTTCCGGTCGGTCCGGTCGCCGACCATCTGTTCGACCCGGCCGACCTGCTGGAGGAGGACGCCCGGTCGACCGGCCTGCGGGTCGGGCTGGCGCTGGAGACGCTCGCGGACCTGGTGCGGCTGAGCCGCCGGGAGGCCGCCGAGCCGCTGCGCCGGTACGCCGACGAGGGCGCGCACTGGTTCGAGGCGCTGAACCTGCTCGTCGGCCTGCGGGACCCGGCGCTGACCTGGGACCTGGACGATCTGGTGGACGGCCGCTGCGACGACCAGGACCTGGCGCATCTGGTCTGGGACGTGGGCAACCCCGTCCTGGAGATGTGGGCGGCGCGGAAGCCCCGCGTCGCGGCGGCGCTCGCGAAGCAGCGTGAGCAGAAGGCGCGGCGTCCTGTGGGACGAATGCGGGGCCCACGGGACCGTTTCGCGCGCGCGGGAGGGGCCGCCGGGGCGGGCGGCGGTGAAGGCGGGCCCTCCGACACCGAGTTGGTCGAGTTGGCCCGTCAGGGCGACGACACGGCCGTCGCGGCCCTGTTCGAGCTGGGCCGCAGGCGCGTGCCCGCGTTGCTGGACCTGGCCGAGGAACTGCTGCCGCAGCGCAAGCCGCGCTGGATCGGCGCCGTGGGAAGGGCCGTCGAGTTCTACGGTCCCGAGGCGCTTCCTCGTGCGCGCGTGTGGGCGGCGTCCCCTGGTCCGTGCGCGTATGTCGGCCTCCGCATGATCGCCAACCACGGCACACGCCAGGACATCCCCCTGCTCATGGACGAGCTGACCGACGCGCTCGACCGGGACGACTGGGGCGCGGCGGCCGAGCCCGTGGAGGGTCTCGGCAGGCTCCGCGCCGGTCAGGCCGTCCCGCTGCTGAAGTCCGCCTGGACCGACTCCGAGTACGCCTTCCTCCGCCGCCGCATCCTGACCGCGCTGATCCGCACCGCGCCGCACACCGCCGAGTCCTACACCGTCGAGGGCCTGTGGGACTGCGAGGAACCCGTCCGGCGGACGGCGGCGGAGTTCGCGCCGATCACCGAGGAGACCCGGACGCGGCTGCAGCGCCTGGCGCACGACGTCCCCGAGAGTCCCGAGGTGCGCGCGCCCGCCGCCGCCCGCCTCGCCCACTGAACCGCTCCCAGGGTCCTCGCGCGTGATCGGGACGCGCGCGGAGCGGCGCGACTAGACTTCGCTCATGCGTTCGATCAGCACCGCCGAGCGGCGGGCCCGGCTCGGCATCCGGCACCGGCTCGCCGCCGGGGTCCGCACCGAGGACCCCCTGGCGGTCGCGCGGTCCCTGACCGCGCTGCACGCGACCGACCCGGCGACGGTGTTCCTGCAGGTCGCGGCACGTAGCCGCACCGCCGAACCGGGTCATGTCGAGAAGGCGCTCTACGACGACCGGACGCTGCTGCGGCTCCTGGCGATGCGCCGGACGATGTTCGTCGTCCCGACCGACTTCCTTCCGGCGCTGCAGGCGGCCGTCGGCGACCAGCTGGCCGTCAAGCAGCGCGGACGGTACAGCAAGCTCATGGCGGACGCGGGCCTCGGCGACGGCGACCTTCCCGGCTGGCTCCGCGACGTCGAGGAGTCGACGCACCGGGCGCTGCTCGAGCTCGGGGCCGCGACCGGCGCGCAGCTCAGCGCCGCCGAACCGCGGCTGCGCTCGCAGGTCCTGATGGCCCCCGGCAAGTCCTACGAGAGCAGGACCGCCATCACGACGTGGGTGCTGGTCACGCTCGGCTGCGAGGGACGGATCGTCCGGGGCCGTCCGAACGGGTCGTGGGTCAGCAGCCAGTACGTCTGGTCGCCGGTCGAGACGTGGCTGCCCGGCGGCGTGCCGTCCCTGCCGGTGGACGAGGCGCGCGCCGAGGTCGTCCGCCGCTACCTGCGCACGTTCGGCCCGGCGACCACCCTCGACGTCAAATGGTGGACGGGCTGGACCGTGGGCGAGGTGAAGAAGGCCCTCGCCGGGCTCGACACGGCCGAGACCGACGCGGGGCTCGTCCTCGCCGACGACCTCGAGCCGGTGGCCGCGCCCGAGCCGTGGGCGGCGCTGCTGCCCGCCCTCGACGCCACGCCGATGGGCTGGAAGGAACGCGACTTCTACCTCGATCCCGGACACGTCCCGGCGCTGTTCGACCGCAACGGCAACATCGGCCCCACGGTCTGGTGGGACGGGCGGATCGTCGGCGGCTGGGGCCAGGACGCGGACGGCGCGGTCGTCTTCCGGCTCCTCGAGGACGCCGGTTCGGACGCGAACACCGCCGTCGCCGCCGAGGCCGAACGAATGTCCACGTTCCTCAACGGCGTCCGCATCACCCCGAGATTCCGAACCCCCCTGGAACGCGAACTGTCATCGTGAAGCTCGCGGGCGTCCGCGGGGAGCGTGTGTCCGCGGGGAGCGTGTGTCGGCGGAGAGCGTGTGTCGGCGGAGAGTGCGTCCGTCCGGCGCGGAGTTCGCGTGGGGATGGGCGTCAGGGTTCGTCTCGTCCGGTGGGGGGCGTCCAGTGGTCGTGCGGGCGGCTCCGGGCGCGACCGTTCGCCCATCCCGCCTGCCGGACGATCTCGTACCGCCACAGGTCTCCCGGACGCAGGTTCGCGTTGCGGGTGCCCGGGGTCACGACGACGTCCTGACCAGCGGCGAGTCGTCCGTCGGCCGGGTCGATGAGCAGTTCCGAGTCGATCGTCCCGTTCTCGGGCGTCGCCCTCCGGAGCGCGACGCCCTGGAGCCGCCGTCCGGTCGCGTCGGCCGCCGTGACGGCGCGGACGCCGCGCAGGCTGGCGAGGAGACGATAGGTGGCGACGCGGACGTCGTCGTCGACCGGAACGTCCACGAGCAGGACTGAAGCGCCGCTGTACAGGTACTCGTCGGTGCTCCGGATGCGCTCGTGCCCGCTCCGCGCCGCGTGGTTGAGCAGCGCCGCCCGCAGTTCCGCCGGGTCGGCGGGGAGGCGGCGCGCCTCGTCGACGCCGAAGTCGAGCGCGGACCCGCCGCCCGCCATGCCCGGTCCGGGGGAACGGGCCGGTTCCCCGGTGTGCAGGGCGCCGGAGCCGGGCTCGCCGTCCGCCTTCCACTCGGCCTCGTCGGCCGGGCTCGCCGGACGCACGGTGACCTGGTCGTCCGACCATTCCGAACTCCGCACCCGGTCCTTCCGCCGGACCGGTCTCCCCTGGCCGTCCCGCGCCGGGAGGGGCTCGTCGGCCGAGGCGAGGAGGTGGGTGTCCTGCTCGACCCGCACGGCGTACTTCACACCGGGGCGGCCGGGTGAGCGGACGACGACGGTCTCGCCGACGGACGACCTCCGGTACCAGAGGTCCCCCTTGCCGGAGGTCTTGGCCATGCCGTCGGCGGCGGCGAGGAGGAGCCGCGCCGCGTCACTCCTCTGGTACTCGACGGGCTCGACCTCGTAGTGGCGGGGCGCGTCTCGGAACATCCCCGTGAACTGGGACAACGCCGTCACGCCGGTCGCCACGACGACTCCGAGGAGGAGCAGGGACCCTGCTCGGCGCGGCGTCGCGTCCTGCGACCTGGTCATCGCGGCTCCTTCGCTGGGGGCGGGGGCTGACACTCCCTGTTGCCCGCACCCCGCCCGACCCTTCGCAGGAACACCGCCGCCCCCGCGCGGACGGACGTCAGGGGTTGTCCGGCATTTCGGGGGTGGGCCGCTTGGGGAGGAGACTTTCGGCGGGCCGGTCCGTCCATCCCGCCTGCCGGACGAGTTCGTACCGCCACCGGTCCCCCGGGCGCAGGTCCGCGTTGCACATCCCGGGGGTCACGACGACCTCCTGGGCGGCGACGAGCGTTCCCGTCGTCGGGTCGATGAGCAGTTCCGAGTCCATCGTCCCGTCCTCGTACGTCGTCGTCCGGAACGCGACGCCCTGGAGCCGCCGTCCGGTCGCGTCGGCCGCCGTGACGGCGCGGACGCCGCGCAGGCTGGCGAGGAGACGATAGGCGGCGGTGCGGACGTCGTCAGCGACCGGAACGTCCACGAGCAGGAACGACGCGCCGAAATAGAGGTACTCGTCGGGGTCCTCAACGCGGGTGTGCCCGACCTTCACCGCGTAGTTGAGCAGCGCGGCGCGCAGTTCCGCCGGGTCGGCGGGGAGGCGGCGCGCCCCCTCCACGCCGAAGTCGAGGACGGGACCTCCTCCCTTCTCCGGTCCGATGGAACGGCTCGGCTCCCCGCCGAGGTCGGCGGCGTCGGGTTTCCCGTCCGCCTCCCACTTCGCCGCGTCGGCCGGGCTCGCCGGACGCACGGTGACCTCGTCCCCGTACCATTCCGTGCTCAGCACCCGGGGTGTCCTGCCGTTGCGCCTTCTGAGCCCGTCCCCCATCGAGAGCGGCTTGGGTGAGGCGAGGAGGTAGGAGTCCTGCTCGACCTGCACGGTGTACTCCACGCCGGGACGGATCGGTGAGCGGACGACGACGGTCTCGCCGATGGACGACCTCCGGTACCAGAGATCTCCCTTGCTGGGGGCCTTCGCCCTGCCGTCGGCGGCCGCGAGGAGGAACTGCGCCGCGTCCCCCTTCCGGTACTCGATGGGCTCGACCTTGTAGTAGGGGTTCACGTCCCGCCAGAACCCCGTGACCAGGGACAACGCCGTCAGGCTGGTCGCCGCGACGGCGCCGAGCAGCAGCAGGAACCCGGCTTTCGGAGGTTTCCCGGGGGCGAGCGCCCTGCGGCGTCCGCCCCCTTCGCGGGTGATCTCGTCCATCAGCAGGGATCGGGCGGCGGCGCGGGCGGCGTCCGAGGGGGCGCGCTCCGGCTTGTGGAGAGCCGCCAGGACTTCGAGGTCACGCACGGGATCCCCCTTGGGGCGAAGGCTGCGTCTGCGGAAGGTACGCCGGTGGGCGGTGCACCGCCGGGAGGGCGGCCCGGATCTGGTTTCTGGCGCGATTGAGGCGCGAGCAGACCGTCCCGTAGGCGATGTCGAGGGCCTGGGCGGTCTCGGGGTAGCTCAACTCCCCCAAGGCCACCAGGAGGAGGACGTCGCGGTCCCCGTGAGCGAGTTCGGCGAGGGCCGCGCTGAGGGTGCCGTCCCCGGCGGCGAGGGCGCTCACGACCCGGTCCTCGTGGCCTTCGACATGGCCTTCGACGACGTCCCGGCTCTCCATGCGGGCCATCGCGCGGTACCGCCGCATCTCGCCGCGCCGGTGGCGTCCGATGAGGTTGGTGGCGATCCCGTAGAGCCAGGGACGGGACGAGTCGCGGGAGACATCGAACCTCTCGCGACTGCGGAACGCGATCAGGAAGGTCTCGGCGGCGATGTCGTCGGCGGCGTCGGCGCCGAGTCGC
Organism: Actinomadura oligospora ATCC 43269; assembly: GCF_000518265.1. Classification (GTDB taxonomy): domain Bacteria; phylum Actinomycetota; class Actinomycetes; order Streptosporangiales; family Streptosporangiaceae; genus Spirillospora; species Spirillospora oligospora. The sequence continues at coordinate 105,455 of NZ_JADG01000004.1, forward strand.
CGGTCCACGTAGCGGTGGATCTCCGCGTAGTGGCGGTCGAAGATCTCGGCGAACCGCTCCGGGCGGTCCCGTGAGGCCGCGATGATCTCGCTGTCGGACGCGCCCGCCGTCACCGGTGCGGCGTCACGTTCTGTGGCCTGGTCATCGCGGCTCCTTCGCTGGGGGGAGATCGGGGCTGACACTCATGTTTGCCCGCAGCCCGCCCACCCCTTCTCCGGAGGATCGCCTCGTTTCTGAGGGGCGTCGCGCGATGGTCCGGTGATGCGTTCGTGGCCGTTGGGAGGCGTGACCGGCCTCGTGGGGTCTTCGTTCGCGCGTGGGGCGGTGAGTCGGGTGTTCTCCCGGCTCACCGCCCCCGCTGGGCTCAGTGGGGCCGGACGGGCTCGTGGGCCGACTTGGCCGCGCGGTCGATGAGACCGGCGATGACCTGGGCGGTCTCTGGCGGGTGTTTCGCCAGCCAGGCCAGGACGGCCCGGTCGTACTCCCCGAGCTCGATGTCGTGCTGGGCGCAGACCGAGAGCAGAAGGTCCTGCGTCCGGGCGCGCATCACGCCGCGCTTCCCATGTGAGGCGTAGATGTCACGCACCTCTGTGTAGGCGTCGTGCTCGGTCTCGTAAGGTCCGCTCATCTCAACCTCTCCCCTTGTCTCTACCTATTCTTCGCCGCAGCGGGATTCTTGTTCCGCTATGTCAGCGGACCTTCGCGAGATTCATGTCCTTGCCGTCCTGCCACACCAGCCAGTCGCCCGCCGCGAGGACCCGGCCGGGCCAGGTGATGCGCCGTCCGGTGCGCAGGTCGTAGACGAACGAGCCGACGCGTCCGAGCGCGTCGGTCACGGTGAAGGCGACGACGTCGCGGCCGAGGGTCAGCTGTCCGCCCTTCCCGACGTCGAGCGCCTCGGGGAGCCGCACGTACGAGGTCACCGCGTTGTGGCCCGCCTTGACGGTGCTGAGGGACCGGCCGTTCACCCAGACGGCCGTCGTCGCGTTGGCCGCGCTGTACAGCAAGGGGGCGCCGCCGTCGTCCAGCCTGATCGAGTCCGAGATCGGGAGCGGCCGGGTTTCCGCTTTTGTGGGAGGTCCGGACGTGAGGTCGTACTGGAGTACTTCGCCCCGGTTGTTCACGGCGGTGAGGCGCGTGCCCCAGAGGGCGACCGGGGTGGCCCCGTCGAGTCGGAGCGCGTCGTAACCGGACTTGGACCGATCCTCGGCGACCTTCTGGGCCGGGCACCTGCCGCTCACCTGCACCGCCCCGGAGCGCAGCCTGACCACGGCGCTGACTCCGTCGGTCCAGACGCCGGAGGCGTTGGACGCGTAGGACGTCGTCCGCTTCCCGGACGCGTCCACGCACGTCATCTCACCCCGCGCGTCCACCAGGACCCTCGCCTGAGTGGACGTCCCGTACGCGACGGCCTGCTTCACGTCGGGTCGTTCAAGGCTCGTCGGCTCGGGCACCGGCGCGCTCCGCAGGCCGTCACCGCGGGACGGGCCCAGGAGCCACAGTTTCCGGCCGAGCAGGGCCATCACGGAGCCGTCCGGGGCCAGCGCCACCGGCATGGCGGGCGTGGGTGCCGTGTCGCGGATCGCGAAGGGCGGTGGCGGCCCCGTCAGGTCCTTGGGGTCGCCCACGGCCTCGACCAGGGAGCTGGAGGCCCCCAGGGCGGGGCGGGCCCGGTGGGTGGTCCCCTTGCCGGTGGTCAGGGCGACCAGGGGCGCGATGACGAGGGCGGACGTGACGGTGCACGCGATGAGCGCGCGCCGCCGGCGGTCCGACCGGCGGACGCGGCGCTGGTTCTCGGTGGCGGCGTCCGGGGTGGGGCGAACGGTCGCGGCCTGGGTCTCGAACGCCGTTCTCAGGCGGTCCTCGATGTCGTTCATGCCTTGTCCTTGAGCTGTTTGCCGAGCGCGGTGACGGCGCGCGACGCGTGGGCCTTGACGGTGCCGACGGCGATGCCGAGGGCGTCGGCGGTCTCGCGTTCGGTGAGGTCGAGCCAGTAGCGGAGGACGAGCACCTCGCGCTGGCGGCGTGGGAGGGCGTCCACGGCGCGGAGGAGTTCCCGGACGTCCTCGCGGTCCACGGCGGCCGACTCCGGGGTGCCGGACGCGGTGGGGGGAACGGCGAGCTGGGCGTGCCGCCGGCGCGCCATGCGCAGGTGGCGGAGACGGCTCCGGGACGCGTTGCAGACGCTGGCGCGCAGGTAGGAGAGCGCCGCGTGCGGGTCGCGGAGCAGGCGGCGTCTTCGGTGGAGGCGGACGAAGGCGTCCTGCGCGACATCCTCCGGGTCGTCGGCGCCGAGCAGCGCGGCGAGCCGGACGAGACCCCGGAAGTGGGCCTCGAACAGCTCGTCGTACGGCACCTCCTCGGAGGGCGGCACGGCGGCGTCCTGCGCGACATCCTCCGGGTCGTCGGCGCCGAGCAGCGCGGCGAGCCGGACGAGACCCCGGAAGTGGGCCTCGAACAGCTCGTCGTACGGCACCTCCTCGGAGGGCGGCACGGCGGCGTCCTGCGGGAGGGGCCCGATGTCGTCCTCCGCCATCAGTTGTTGCATCACGGACCAGAGACGAAGCAGACGGCCCGGGGTTTACCGTGAACCGAGACTTTCCGGAGAGGGGTGCGGCCGATGGCGCTGCCCGAGCTGGAACCGGGGGTGCCGCCGCCGGACGGCGGGCGGCTCCGGGAGGACGTGCGGAGGTTCCTCGCGGCGGCGGAGTTCGAGCCGCGCTGCGACTCGTGGCTGACCGGCGCGGATCCGGACTTCAGCCGGGAGCTCGGCGCGCGCGGATGGCTCGGGATGACGCTGCCGGTCGAGTACGGCGGGCGCGGACGGTCCGCGCTGGAACGGTTCGTGGTGATCGAGGAGCTGCTCGCGGCGGGCGCGCCCGTCGGGGCGCACTGGATCGCGGACCGGCAGATGGGGCCGAGCATCCTCGCGCACGGCACGGAGGAGCAGAAGCGGGCCTTCCTGCCCGCGATCGCGCGCGGCGAGTGCTTCTTCGCGATCGGGATGAGCGAGCCCGACTCGGGATCGGACCTGGCGTCGGTGCGGACGCGGGCCGAGCGGGTGGACGGCGCGTGGCGGCTGACCGGGACGAAGGTGTGGACGAGCGGCGCGCACATCGCGCACGCGATGGTCGTCCTCGCGCGGAGCGCGCCGGGGCCCGCGCGGCACGAGGGGCTGAGCCAGTTCATCGTGAGGCTGCCCGCGGAGGGCGTGGCGGTTCGTCCGATCCCCGGGTTGTCGGGTGAACACCATTTCAACGAGGTCGTGTTCGACGGCGCTCCGGCGGAGCTGTTCGGGCGGGAGGGCGACGGCTGGCGGCAGGTGACGGCGGAGCTGGCGTACGAGCGGTCCGGGCCGGAACGGTTCCTGAGCACGTTCGCGCTGGTCAGGCTCGTGTGTTCGCTGACGCCGGGGGCCGCGTCCGGACGGCTCGTCGGACGCCTGTGGGCGCTGCGGCAGGCGTCCCTCGCCGTCGCGGGCGCGCTCGAGGCCGGGCGCGACCCCACCCTGGAGGCCGCGCTGGTCAAGGACCTCGGGACGCGCTTCGAACGCGAGGTGATCGACGTGGCGCGCGAGCAGCTCGGCGTGGAACCGGACCCGGCGTCCCCGGATCTGGCGGCGCGGCTGCTCGCGCAGGCCGTCGTGCAGGCGCCCGGGTTCACGCTGCGCGGCGGGACGAACGAGATCCTGCGCGGCATCGTCGCGCGCGGCCTGGGGGTGCGCTGACGTGCCGGATGACAAGGAACTTCTCGAAGAGACGGCGAACGCGATACTCGGCCTGGAGGACGACCCGTGGCCCGCGCTGGACGAGGCGGGTCTGACGGGTGTCGGGGTCCCGGAGCACGCGGGCGGCAGCGGCGGCGACCTGGCGGACGTGGCCGTCAGGCCGGGGACGAACGTGGCGGGCGAGTCGCGCGACGACGTGACGGTCAGGGGCGATCTCGCGTCCGTGGAGTGTCCGGTTTCGGCCGGGGACGTGATGCTGCGCGGGGCGCTGTTCCGGGCCGTCCAGTTGACGGGGGCGATGCGCCGGGTGCTGGAGCTCGCGGTGCGGTACGCGGGCGAACGGGAGCAGTTCGGACGTCCGGTCGGGCGGTTCCAGGCCGTCCAGCAGCAGCTGGCGGAGCTGGCCGGGGAGGTGGCGGTCGCGGACGTCGCCGTCCGGGCGGCGCTGCGCACCCCGGACGACGAGGTCGCGGTCGCGGCGGCGAAGCTGAACGCCTCGCGCGCGGCGGGCGTCGTCGCGGACGTGGCGCACCAGGTGCACGGCGCGATCGGCGTGACGTCGGAGCATCCGCTCGGCGCGCTGACCACGCGGTTGTGGGCGTGGCGGGACGAGTTCGGCGGCGAAACGCACTGGGCGCGTCGGCTCGGCGAGCTCGGCCGCGTCCCGTGGGAGACGGTCACCCGGACCGACGCGTCACCGGATACCGTTACTTGGTAGTAGCCCCCGACCGGAGACCGAGAGCATGGCTCTACTCGATCGCCTGCCCACTCCCCCGCTCCCTCCGCTCCGCGATCCCCGCTACACCGTCCAGCGCGACGTGCCCGTTCCCATGCCGGACGGCGTGACGCTGCTCGCCGACCGGTACGTCCCGCGCGGCGTCCGGAATCCGCCGACGCTGCTCGTCCGCACCCCGTACGGGCGGCGCGGACCGGCGGCGCTGCTCAACGGCCTGCCGTTCGTGCCGTTCGGGTTCCAGCTCGTCGTGCAGAGCGCGCGCGGGACGTTCGGTTCGGGCGGCGAGTTCGACCCGCTCGGCAGCGAGCGCGACGACGGCGCGGCCACGCTCCGCTGGCTGCGCGAGCAGCCCTGGTTCGGCGGGTCGCTCGGCCTGTACGGGGCGTCCTACCTGGGGTATTCGGCGTGGGCGCTCGCGGCGGAGGGCGGGCCCGAGGTGCGGGCGATGGCGCTGCAGGTGACCGCGTCGTCGTTCCGCGAGGCCGCCTACGTCGGCGGGTCGTTCGCGCTGGAGTCCACGCTGACCTGGACCGACCTCACGCACCGGCAGACCACCCGGCTCGGCATGCTGACCGCGCCGATCGTGTCGCGCCGCCGGGCGGTGCGGGCCGCCGCGTCGCTGCGTCCGCTCGCCGAGCTGGACGTCCTGACCGGCGGCGCGCCGATGCGCTTCTACCAGGATCTCCTCGCGGCCCACGCGGACGGCGCGGACTACTGGCGCAGCCGTGACTTCTCCGGGACGGTCGGCCAGGCCGACACCCCCGTCACGCTCCTCGGCGGCTGGTACGACGTGTTCCTGCCGTGGGAGATCAGGGACTACCTCGCGCTGCGCGCCGCCGGGCACCGGCCCTACCTGACGATCGGTCCGTGGTGGCACGCGGACGCCCGGCACGGGCTCGTCGCGTTCCGCGAGGCGCTCGCCTGGTTCCGCGCGCACCTCCTCAACGACCCGTCCGGCCTGCGGAAACACCCTGTACGGCTGTACGTGACGGGTGCGCGCGAGTGGCGCGACTACCGCGACTGGCCGCCTCCCGGGATGCGCCAGGAGCGGTGGCATCTGCACAAGGGCGGCGGACTCGGCCCGGACGGCCCGCAGCGGCACGAGCCGAGCGCCTACCGGTACGACCCGGCGGATCCGACGCCCGCGCTGGGCGGCCCGACGCTCCTCGGAAGTTCGAAGCCGGTGGACAACCGTCCGCTGGAACGGCGTCCGGACGTCCTGGTGTTCACCTCGCCGCCGCTCACGTCCGACCTGGAGGTGATCGGCCCGGTCACGGCGGACGTCCACCTGCGGTCGAGCCGCGCGCACACCGACCTGGTCGTCCGGCTGTGCGACGTGGACGCGGACGGCGTGTCCCGCAACGTGTGCGAGGGCGGGCTGCGGCTCACGCCCGCCCACCCGGCGGACGGCGACGGCGTGCACCGGGTGACCGTGGACCTGTGGCCGGCCGCGCGGCGGTTCCGGCGCGGGCACCGCGTCCGCGTGCACGTGACCAGCGGCGCCTACCCCAAGGTCGCGGCGAACCCCGGCACCGGCGACCCGCTGACCAGCGCCGCACGGCCCGCCGTCCCCGCCGACCAGGAGGTCTTCCACGACCCGGACCACCCGTCCGCGATCATCCTCCCGGTCGTCGAGCGCCCCTCCGAAGCCACGATCCCCGACCCCGCGGCGGAATAGGGTCCGCGCATGGACGACTGGCGGTTCACCGGCGACCTGGACGCCTTCGAGGCCGCGGCGGGTCCCCTGCTGCGCTCGGACCCGGCGCGGAACACCATGCACCTCACCACGCTGGACACCCTTCGCCGCGCCGGTCTCCACGTCTTCGGCCCGGCCGATCCGATCTTCGGCTGGCTCGGCGGTCCGGAGCCGGTCGCCGCGTTCCTCTGCACCCCCGACTTCCCGCTCGTCCTCACGGATGTCACGGACGACGCGGCCCGCAGGCTCGCCGACGTCCTCCCGGTCACCACGACGGGCGTGAACGCCGAACGGTCCGCCGCGTCCGCGTTCGCCGCCTCCTGGCGCTCCCGCACGGACATGACGCCCTGGATGCTCCAGGAGCAGCGCCTCTACCGGCTGGACGAGCTCGTCCAGCCGGATCCGATGCCGCCAGGCACCTGGCGGGTCGCGACGTCCGCCGACCTCTCACGGGTTCTGACCTGGGTGGACGGCTTCGCCGCCGAGGCCGGAGGCGGAGCCCCGCGCGCCGTGACGGAGGAACGCCTGAACGCGGGCTGCGTCGTCCTGTGGGAGGTGGACGGCGAGCCGGTCGCGATGGCCGGACGCACCGCCACCGTGGACGGCATGACCCGCGTCGCCCCCGTCTACACCCCGTCCGCGCACCGCCGCCGGGGCTACGGCGCCGCCGCCACCGCCGCCGTCAGCCGCTCCGCCCTTGACGGGGGCGTTCGGGACGTCGTCCTGTTCACCGACCTCGCCAACCCGACGAGCAACGGCATCTACCAGGCCATCGGCTACCGGCCCGTCAGCGACCGTGTCGTGATCGGGTTCTCTGGGGTGGACGACGGCTCCTGAGGTGGGGAGGCGTTCGGCGTGTGGGGCGCGTGTCCGTGTGGCATGGGCGCTTCCCGCAGCGGGGGTTCCTAGGATCGCGGTATGACCATCGACTTGTTCGCGGGCATCCCGGTCAGCGACTACCAGGCGGCGCTGGCGTGGTACGAGCGGCTGTTCGGGACGCCCCCGGCGTTCGAACCGAACGACAGCGAGTCCGTGTGGGAGGTCGCCGCACACCGGTACGTGTACGTCGTCCACCTGCCCGAACGGGCCGGGCACGCGCTGCACACGGTGTTCGCGTCCGACTTCGACACGCGGATCTCGGAGATCGTGGAGCGCGGTCTCTCCCCGGAGCGGCGGGAGACCTACGACAACGGCGTCCGCAAGGCCACGTTCCGCGACCCCGACGGCAACGAGTTCGCCTTCGGCGGCGCCCCGTCCGACACCTAGCCCCAGCGTGTCGCACGACCACCGGCGTGGCGCGGCATCGGCTCGTGAAGGAGGCGAAACCGGGAGCGCGGTCCGGACGTCGATATCGGCGGACCGTCCGCGATCACTCAGGAGCCGACATGTACCCGGACCACCCCCTGGAGCTGTGGAACGAGGCGGCGGCGCACGCGCTGCTGGGCGCGGCCCTTCCGAACAGCGCCGTCATCACCTTCGACGAGGACGGCGGAGGGCTGCGCCGCCGCGAGTTCGGCATCGGGAGCTGGGGCATCGCGTGGGTCGAGGGCGGCCGTGCCGTCACCTACGGCTACGACCTCGACCGCAGCACCGCCCGTGACCAGCTGCCGCCCGTGGACCTGCTCGCGGGCGCGCCGGACTGGTTCCCGTGGGAGCACGTCCACGCGGCCCAGAAGGAGATGGACCTGGTCTCCTGGGTCTACTGGTGGGACGGGACGACCTGGGCGCGGCCCGAGTATCCCGGGGACATGGACGGAGGGCCCGACTCGGGGAACGACCAGTCCTTCGACGGCTACGCCGACAACGCGGAGGACTGGGACGCGGCGCGCGAGCCCTACGACGCCCTGCTGGCGGCGGTCGAGGCCCGGGTCGTGGACGCGGCCGTGATCGAGGCCCTGTACGCGCCGCTGGACGAGACGTGCCGGCCGTCCGCCCCGGCGGCGGCGGTCGCGGGCGCCCTGGAGCTGGCGCGGCGGCTCGGCGTCACGCCCGGCGCGCCACGGCCGGAACTCCCCGCCGGGACCGGCGAGCCCGCCGGGCGGCGCGTCCACGTCCTGGACGGGCACCAGGTGGAGGGGGCGATCGCGAAGGCGATGCGGAACGCGTCCGAGCTGGACCGTCCCGCCCCGTCCACCGAACCGGACGAGGTCGCCGCGTGGGTGCGCGCCAATCTCGGCGAGGCGGCCGTCGAGATCGCCTGGACGGGCTCGGACCGGCCCGGTCACGGCTACAAGCTCGGCATCGAGCGCGGGAGGATGGCGGACGCCGGACTGTCCGCGCTGCTCGACGCGTGGCGGGAGCGGGAGGCCGACCCGGAGCGTGGCCGGTGGACGCACGCCAGGGTCGTCGTCACCGCGAGCGGGTTCACGGCCGACCGCGCGTACGACCACCTTCCCGCCTGGTGGACGGGCTTCCAGCTGTACCTCGCCGGGCTGCGCGCGGAGATGGCCTCACGCGCGCCGCGATGGCGTCCGTCCTGGGCCGGGCTCCTGGATCAGGAACTCTGGTCGCAGGGCGTCCCGCCGGAGCTGGCCTGGCGGCCCGGCGAGCCCTTCCAGTCACTGGCCCTGTGAGCGGCCCCTCCACGGACGTCCTGTCACCCGAAGGCGGCCTTGGTCACTCGATCCAGCCGTTGGCCCGGGCGGCGTCCAGGGCCGCGTGGGCCTCGCGGCTGTCGAGCATCTCCAGGCCGCGCACCGCCCAGAGCCGGAGGGACTCGTCGTCGTTGGCCAGCTGGACGGTCAGGACCGGCATGGCCTCCGGCGACCGGGCCTCGGCGAGCAGTTCGAGCAGCCAGCAGCGCAGGCCCTGGTCCGGCTCCCGCTCGAACTCGGCCGCCAACTCCGGGACGTAGGCGTCGGCGTGCTCGCGCAGGAAGTCGAAGCCGTCCACGCGCCGCTGCGGATCGGCCGCGCGCATCATCGTCATCGCCTTCTCGAAGCGCTGAACCGACATCCTCGAACCTCTTTCGCCGTCCGCATTCCCTGCCGGACGAGTATCCCGAAGTCCGGGCCCGGAACGCGCCGAGGGCGGGCGGGACCGGTTCGCGGAGACCGGTCCCGAACACCCTCGCGGCGAAGCGCCTCAGCCCTTGTGGGAGTCGTGCCAGTTCCACCACTCGTAGGGCGGGGTCTGGGGGTAGCCGTCGGGCGAGTCCTCCCAGTTCTCCTGGCGTCCGAGGGCGGTGATGTCCAGGTAGGACCAGGTGCCGCCCATGACCTCGTCCCCGCGGCCGTTGACGAAGTACGTGCGGTAGACGGTGTCGCCCTCACGGATGAACGCGTTGGTGCCGTGCCACTCGTCCACGCCGTGGTCGACGTCGAAGTCGTCGGTGATGGTGAACCAGGGCATCGTCCAGCCCATGCGCTCCTTCATCCGGAAGATCTCCGGCTGCGGACCGCGGGACGCGAACACCAGCGTCGTGTCGCGGGCGTTCAGATGGGACGTGTGGGCCACCTGGTCGGCGACCATCGAGCAGCCGACGCAGGGCCGGTCCGGCCAGTCACCGGCGCCGGGGTCGAAGAACGCGCGGTAGACGATGAGCTGGCGGCGTCCGTCGAACAGGTCGAGCAGGCTCGCCCTGCCGTCCGGGCCGTCGAACACGTACGGCTTGTCGACGCGCAGCCACGGCATGCGGCGGCGCTCGGCCGCGAGCGCGTCGCGGGCGCGGGTGAGCTCCTTCTCCTGGACGAGCATGCGCTCGCGCGCGGCCTCCCACTCCTCGCGGGAGACGACGGATGGCGTCTTCATGGTCATTCGGCCCCTCAGGTGTCGAGATGGTTTCTCAGGGCGTCCAGCGGACCGTCCCAGTTGCGGGCGAGCGCGGCCAGGTACTGCTGCGCCACCTGCATGGGCGCGGAACGCAGCCGGTACCGGACGCGCCTGCGCTCGCCCGGCTCGGCCGTCACCAGGCCCGCGTCGGTGAGCAGGCCGAGGTGTTTCGCGACGGCCTGCCGGGTGATGGGCAGCCGTCCGGCCAGGTCGGTCGCCGTCGCCGGGCCGCCCGCCGCCAGCTCCGCCAGGATCGCGCGGCGCGTCGGATCGGCCAGGGCCGCGAAGACCAGCTCGGCGACCGCCTCCGCGTCCTGGCGTCCACCGCCCGCTCCGGCCGTGTCGTCAGGCCGCATCGAGGTACTTGGCGATGTTGTCGAACTGCTCCTTCCAGCCGTCGACGTTGCCGCCGAACGCCTTGGCGTGCTCGCCCGCCGGGAGCTGCGCGAAGCCGGTCTCGACCACGGTCAGCCGCGTCCCGGCGACGGACGGCTCGAGGGTGAACTCGACGTAGGTGCGGCGCGGGTCGTCGTCCGGCAGGCCGTAGACCTGCCAGGTGAACCCGAACACCGACGGCTCCTCGACGCGCTCGATCCGCATGCGCTGCGCCATGCCACCGCCGAACTCCAGCCACGCCGCGCCGCCCGGCTCCAGCTCGATGCCCGCCGACTCGGCGAACCACGCGGCCAGCCCCTCGGCGGTGGTCAGCGCGGTCCACACCCTGGCGGGCGGGTGCGACAGGTCGACGGTCCGCTCGATCCGATCGGGAAATCCCATGATGGCCTCCTTGTTGCAACCTGTTGGTTGCAATCCTATGGCAACCGATCGGTTGCGTCAACGATGTCGTCCGCGGCTGCTAGCGTCCGGCGCGTCCGCCAAGATCACCCCGTTCCGGAGGCTCCCCCATGCGTGACGGTGCTCCCCTGCAGTTCCCCGACCTCGACCGTCTGAGGGCCTTCGACGAGACCCAGGGCGACTACTACGTCAACGGATTCGAGCTGGAGCGGGGCCTGTCCTACCGGGAGGCCGAGCTCCAGGACCGGATCGTCTCGTTCGCCCAGGCCAACGGCAGCGGCTCGCTGTTCGGGATCTGGCTCCGCGACGACCGCGACGACCTCGGCACGCTCCCGGTCGTCGCGTACGGCGACGAGGGCGGGATCCACATCGTGGCCCGCGACTTCCGCGAGTTCCTGCGCCTGCTGGCGTCCCTCCCCGCCGACTGCGAACCCGACATCGACTGGGCCTGCTTCGGCCTCCGCGAGTGCTGGGACGAGGACGACGAGGACGACGAGGACGACGAGGACCTCGTGATCGACCAGACGGCCTTCCTCACCTGGCTCGACAAGGAGTTCGGCATCACCCCCGCCGACGACTGGGAGGAGATCGTGGACGCCGCCCAGGCCGAACACGACGCCGAGTGGGCGGCCTGGATCCACCCGCTCATCCCGGACGCCGTCTACTCCCCGAACCACGACCTGAACCGGCTCGACCGGTTCCGCACCGGCCTCTACAAGGGCTTCGCCAACGGCTTCTGGCTGCACCGGGAGTTCAATGAGCGCGTCCGGCGGAACATGCCCCGGCTCAGGAACCCGGCGCGCACCGACACCATGGCCGTCTTCGGCACGAACGACAGCGACACCTTCTTCGCCCTGGACGCGGACGGACGCGTCCTCGCACTGGGCAAGGACACCGGCGTCCACCCCGTCGCCCGCGACCTGCGCACGTTCCTCCGGCTGCTCGCGGGCCTCACCGACACCGAGATCTGGTGCGACGAGACCCAGGTCGGCCTGCGCCCCTGCGAACCCGCCCCGGCCCGCGCCCAGTACGTCGAGTGGCTCGGGAACACCCTCGGCCTCCACCCCGCCGAGGACCCGGCGGCACTCCTCGCCGAAGCCCGCTCCTAACCCCACAAATCCCCTGTTAACCTGCCCGAATGGAGATCACGACGCTGGCCGAACGGCCGGAGCTGACCCAGGCGCTGCCGGAACTCAGCGGGGAGTGGCCGGGGTTCACCGGACACGACCCGGTCACGCAGACCCGCTGGGCGGACGTCCCCCGCGTGTTCCCCGAGTTCGTGATCGTCGCGACCGAGGACGACGAGCTGGTCGCCCGCGGTTTCAGCGTCCCGTTCCAGTCCCGCGGCCCGCTCCCCGGCACCGGCTGGGACCAGGTCATGATCTGGGCGTTCCGGGACCACGCCGCCGGGGTGAGGACCGACACGGTCAGCGCCATCGAGATCACCATCCGCGGCGACCACCGCGGCGCGGGCCTGTCGGGCACCCTGCTCGCCGCGATGCGCGTCAACGCCAAGGCGCGCGGGTTCGGCGAGCTGGTCGCCCCCGTCCGCCCGAACGCCAAGCACCTCGAACCGAAGACCCCCATGGCCGAGTACGCCCACCGCACCCGCGAGGACGGCCTCCCCCACGACCCCTGGCTCCGCGTCCACGTCCGCGCCGGAGGCGTCATCGACTCGATCGCCCCCGCCTCCATGACGATCGCGGGCTCCCTCGCCCAGTGGCGCGACTGGACCGGCCTCCCCTTCGACACCCCCGGCCCCGTCGAGGTCCCAGGCGCCCTCACCCCGGTCACCTGCTCCCTCGAACACGACAACGCCGTCTACGTGGAACCCAACGTCTGGATCCGCCACACCCTCTGAGAACGAGTCCCGTCAGGCGTCCCGGCGGTCGATGGCCAGGGTGGCCAGGCCGAAGAGGACGACCAGGTAGGCCAGGCATTCGAGCGCGGCCGCCGTGGGGCTCGGCAGGGAGGCGGAGGCGCCTCGCGTGCTGGTCAGGCCCTTGAGGATCTGGACCGGAGTCCAGCGTCCGGCGGCGTCGGCGGCGTCGCCGAGGGCCCCGGTGACCAGGTTGGCGCCGACGTAGAGTCCGAGCACGGCGGCCGTGGCGGCCGTCGCGCGCCGCAGGAGCGTGCCGACCGCCAGCCCGATGAGCGCGGTCACGGCCAGGAACGCCCCCGCGCCGAGGACGGCGCGCAGCGCGCCCGGGTCACCGAGACCGACGGCGAGGTGCTTCCCCGACAGGATCCGCTGCGCGGTGAGGAAGGTCGCGAGCGAGAGCACGAGCCCCGCCAGCAGCGCCGCGATGCCGACCACGGCCGCTTTGGCCGCGAGCACGGTGCGACGGCGCGGCACGGCGAGGAAGGTCGTGCCGATCAGCCCGCTGCCGTACTCGGACGTCACGCTCAGCGTCCCGAGCACCCCGACGGCCAGCACGACGACCAGGAAGCCGCCGCTGAAGCAGTAGCCCGCCGGGTCGTAGCGGGCCAGCCTGCCGGCGCTCATCGCCGACCGGTCGGGGTCGCTCGCGAACGGCAGCACCGCGAGCGCGAACGACGCCGCGCACGCCAGTGGGAGCGTGACCCGCATCGAGTCGACCGACCTGAGCTTCAACCACTCCGAAGCCATCGCCCCGCGCATCATCGCTCCACGCATCATCGCCCCACGGATCATCGCCGTCCTCCTTCGCTCGCCCGGTACTCCACCGCGTGTTCGGTCGCCTCGAAGTACGCCTGTTCGAGCGTCGCGCCGCGGACCGCGAGCTCGTGGACCGCCACGTCCGCCTCGGCGGCGAGGTCGCCGATCCGCCGCGGGGCCAGGCCGCGCACCGCCAGCGCGCCGTCCGCCTCGGACGACACGTCCCCCCCGGCCCGGGCCAGGACCGAGGCCAGCCGGGCGGGGTCGGCCGCGCGGACGAGGACGTCGGTGCGGGACGCCCGGCGCACGAACTCGGCCATGCCGGTGTCGGCGATCAGCCGTCCCCGGCCGATGACGACCAGGTGGTCGGCGGTCTGCTCCATCTCGGCCATCAGGTGGCTGCTGAGGAGCACGGCCCTGCCCTCGGCCGCCATGCCCCGCACCAGGGTCCGGATCCACTGGATCCCCTCCGGGTCCAGGCCGTTGATCGGCTCGTCCAGGACGAGGACCGGCGGGTCGCCGAGCAGGGCGGCGGCGATGCCGAGCCGCTGGCGCATGCCCAGGGAGAAGCCGCCCACGCGGCGGCGGGAGACCGTCGTGAGTCCGGTCAGTTCCAGGACGGCGTCGACCCGGGCGCTGGAGATCCCGGCGGCGAGCGCGATGGCCCGCAGGTGGTCTCGCGCGGTGCGGCCCGCATGGACCGCGCCGGGGTCCAGGAGCGCGCCCACTTCGTGTAGCGGATGCCGGAGCGCGGCGTAGGGGCGCCCGCCGACCAGGGCGTGGCCGCCGGTCGGCCGGGTGAGGCCGAGAATCATGCGCAGGGTGGTGGATTTGCCGGAACCGTTCGGGCCGAGGAATCCGGTCACCCGGCCGGGTCTGATCACCACCGACAACCGGTCCACCGCGGTCGTCGGCCCGTAGCGTTTGGTGAGCTCGTGGGTTTCGATCACGCGGTCCAGGCTGCCGCCGCCCGCGCGCCCGCGCGTCTGGCCGTGGAGGTGTCCCGTCGCGGCCGAGTCCGCCCCCGGATGTATGACCGTGGTAGGACGCGCCGGACGCCGCCTCGCCCTAGCTTGGGGGGATGTATGACGAACGGCCGCCCCACCGGCTCGCCCCCGGCGGTCCGCGTCCACCGTTGGGCAGGCGGCTGCGCCCTTGGCACTGGGTTGCCATCGACTGCGCCGTCGCCGTCGTGCTCGGCGCGATCGCGATCAGGGCGATGCCCCATCTGTTCCGGGTCCCCGATCCGCATCACCTCGGGTTCCCGCGGCCGTCGCGGGCCGCGTTCGTCCTCGCCGTCCTCGCCGAGGTGACGGCCTGCGCCGGGCTCGCGCTGCGCCGTTCGCGTCCGTCCGTGGGGGCCGCCGCGCTCTGGTCCGGCTGGGTGCTGCTGCTGACGGCGGCCGGACGGTACTCGCTCGCCACCCCCGCCGCGACGGCCATGGTCGTGGTCGCCGTCCTGCTCGTCTACCAGATCTGCGCCGCGCGGCCGTTCCGGTGGGCCGCCGCCGCATGCGGGCTCACGGTCGGCTCGGCGCTGCTGACGGCTCCGCTCGGCTCGTCCGAACTCCAGCAGGGCGCGGTGATCTGCGTGTTCGCCGTGTCGGCGGCGGCGGTGACGGGGCGGCTCGTCCACCGCAACAGGTCGTACGCCGCCGAGCTTCGCGGCCACGAGGCCGCGTTGCTGCGCGGCGAGCTCGCGCAGCAGCGGCTGCGCGTCGCCCGGGAGGTGCACGACGTGATCGCGCACAGCATGAGCGTCGTGGGGGTCCAGGCGGGATACGGCCGGTTCGTGTTCGACCAGGACCCGGGGCTGGCCGCCGAGGCGCTGGAGAACATCCAGCGCGTCAGCCACGACTCGCTCCGGGAACTGCGCGGCCTGCTGGCGGTCCTGCGCACGACCGCCGAGGACGGCGTGGCGGCCCCCGCGCCGGGACTCGCCGACCTCGAGCCGCTGGTCGCACGGGTGGGTCAGGCGGGCGTCCGGGTCGACCTCACGGTCACCGGCGACACGGGCGACCTGCCGCCCGGCGTGGCCCTGGCCGTGTACCGCATCGTCCAGGAAGCGCTGACCAACGTCGTGAAGCACGCGGGATCGGCGACCGCGAACGCCGCCGTCACCCGCACCGCCGAGGGACTGACGATCGAGGTCCGCGACGACGGCCCGGGTCCCTCCGCCCACGACGGCGGAGGCCACGGCCTCGCCGGGATCGCCGAGCGCGCCGCCCTGTACGGAGGCCGCGTCACGGCGGGGCCCGCCGAGGGCGGCGGCTTCCTGGTCCAGGCCGTCCTGCCGTTCGCCGGGGACGCGGCGTGACCGTCCGGGTCGTGGTCGCCGACGACCAGACCCTGGTGCGTGCCGGATTCGCCGGAATCATCCGCGCCGCCGACGGGTTCACCGTCGTGGCCGAGGCCGCCGACGGCCGCGAGGCCGTGGAGGCCGCCCGCCTCCACCGGCCGGACGTGGTGCTCATGGACATCCGCATGCCCGTCATGGACGGCATCGCGGCCACCCGGGAGGTCACCTCCACCACGACGGCGAAGGTCCTGGTCCTCACCACCTTCGACGTCGACGCCTACGTCTACGAGGCGCTGCGCGCGGGGGCCGGTGGCTTCGTCCTCAAGGACGTCTCGCCGGCCGACCTGCTGGCCGGGATCCGGGCCGTCGTCCGCGGGGACGCGCTCCTCGCCCCGACCGTCACCCGCCGCCTCATCGACGCCTTCACCGCCCGCCCGCCCGTGCCGTCCCCGGACCGCCTGGGCATCACCGGCAGGGAGCTCGACGTCCTCACCCTCATCGCCGCGGGCCACACCAACTCCGAGATCGCGGCGCGCCTGCACATCACCGAGGGCACCACCAAGACCCACGTCAGCCGCCTGCTCGCCAAACTCCAGGCCCGCGACCGGGTCCACCTCGTCCTCATCGCCCACCGCCACGGCATCGCCCCGCCGCCATGACGACCCAGCCGCGACCGCGCCGACCACCAGGGCACCCTCGGCCTTCCGGGCCACGGAAAGGGCCAAACCCGGCCGGGCTCAGTCTCTCGTCTCCCGCCCCCGCGGCTTGACCAGACCCGAGTCGTACGCGGCGACGGCCGCCTGCAGACGGTCACGGACGCCGAGTTTGAGCAGCAGGCTCTGGACGTGGCTCTTCACGGTGGTCTCGGCGACGTGGAGCGACTGCGTGATCTCGGCGTTGGAGAGCCCGCGGGCCAGCAGCAGGAGCACGTCGATCTCCCGCGCGGAGAGCAGCTTCCGCAGGTCCTGACCGTCGGCCTGGTCGGGGCCGTCCGCCATGCGCTCCAGAAGCCGGCGGGTCACGGACGGCGCGAGGATCGCCTCGCCGGCGGCGATCACCCTGACGGCCTCGACGAGCTGGTCCGCGGTGGAGTCCTTCAGCAGGAATCCCGAGGCCCCCGCGCGCAGCGCCTGGGCCACGTAGTCGTCCAGGTGGAAGGTGGTCAGGACCAGGACGCGGCACGGCGCGGGACTCCGGGCGAGCAGGGCGCGGGTCGCGGCGACGCCGTCGAGGCGGGGCATGCGGATGTCCATCAGCACGACGTCGGGGCGCAGTCGGCGGGCCGCCTCCACGGCCTCCGCGCCGTCGGCCGCCTCGCCGACGACGTCGAAGCCGGGCTCGGTCTCGAGCGTCGCGCGCAGGCCGGCCCGGATCAGGGTCTGGTCGTCGGCGATCAGGATCCTGATGGTCACGGCGCCTCCCCGGCCACCCGCAGGGTGGCGTGGACCTCGAATCCGCCGTCCCGGCCGCGCCCCGCGCGCAGGGTGCCGTCGTACATCGCGGCGCGCTCGCGCATTCCGACGAGCCCGTGGGCGCCGGCGGACGGCTCGTTCCGCGGGCCGAGGCCGTCGTCGACGACGTGGAGGTGGAGCATCGGCCCGGCCCGGGTGATCGTGACCGACGCCGTGGCGGGACGGCCCGCGTGCTTGAGGGTGTTGGTGAGCGCCTCCTGGACGATGCGGTAGGCGGCCAGCCCGACGCCCGCGGGCAGCGTCGAGGGCTCCGCGTCCAGGCGGACCGGCACTCCGGCGGACTCGACCTTCGCGATCAGCTCGGCCAGGGACGCCAGGCCCGGTCGCGGCTCCAGCGGCTCGCCGTCCTCGGGGCGCAGCACGGCCAGGACGCGGCGCATCTCGGCCAGCGCCTCGCGGCTGACGGCGGAGATGGTCGCGAGGTGGTCCGGGACGACCTCGGGCCGGGTGCGGGCGCAGCGGCCCGCCGCCTCGGCCTGCACGGTGATGAGGCTGATCGAGTGTCCGATGACGTCGTGGAGCTCGCGGGCGATGCGCAGGCGCTCGTCGGCGATGGCGCGTTCGGCGCGCTCGCCCTCCTCGCGTTCCAGGCGGCGCGCCCGCTCCTCCAGCTGGGCGATGTAGGCGCGCCGGGTGCGGACGGCATAGCCGCAGACCCACGCCGAGACGACGCACAGGCCGAGGGAGAGGACGGCCCACAGGGCGCCCTCGGACGGGCGGACGCGGGTACCGGGTGAGAGGTTCGCGGCCATGAGCGCGACGGCGGCCACCAGCGAGGCGAGGAGGCCTCGACGGTCGGCTCCGTCCGCCACCGCAGTGCGAGCGAACGGAACAGCGGGAAACCGGCCCGCGCCTGGCCTCGCCGGGGCGCCGGAGCCGTGGACGGCCAGGTCGGCGGGGCCGTGGACGGCCAGGGCATAGGCCGCGGCCAGGGGCCCCGCGACGGCGGCCGGTGCCGGGAACCCTGTCGCGATCATGACCACGCCGAGGGCGGTGGTCCCCGCCAGAACGGCCAGTGGCGCTCGCCTGCGCGCCAGGATCAGCGCGGCCTGCGCCGGTGCCAGCAGCCACACCGAGTAGCCGGGCAGCCAGGACACCAGCCGGTTCGTCGTCCCGCAGACGACGACCGCCGAGCCCGCCGAGGCGAACAGCGCGTCGGCGGCTCTCTGCCTCCACCCCGGTCGCCTCATGTCGATCAGCATGCCCGACGTCACCCGTCCCGCGTCCGCAGCAGCGCCATCCCGGCGGCGGCCGTGACGACGACGTAGAGGGCGAGCACGCACCCGGCGGACACGGGCCGCAGCAGGAAGCCGACGTGCGAGTGCCACAGCGAGAAGCCGAGGTTGGACGGCAGGTACGGGACCGTGTGCCGCCATACGAAGCCCTTCGGGAGGTTGTTGACCAGCACGGGCAGGATCGTGAACAGGCACAGGAGGGCCGAGATGGCGACGGCGGTGCTGCGCGCCAGCGCGCCGAGGAACAGGCCGAGCAGCCCGGTCAGGGTCAGGTAGAGGGCGCCGCCGAGGACCGCGCCCGCCGCGCCGGAGTCGGCCGGGGACGCGTGGGGCGTCGCCCCGGACAAGCGGCTCTGACCGAGCAGGAACGCGGCCGAGACCGTGACCAGAGCCAGGCCGAAGCCCAGGAGGCCGACCAGGAGCGCCTTCGCCGCCAGCACCAGCGGGCGCTGCGGCGTCGCCACGAAGGTGCCCCGGATCTGCCCGGTGCCGTACTCAGTCGTCACCACGAGCGCGCCGAGCGCGCCGAAGAACAGGGGAGTGATCTGGAGGAACCCGAGCCCGGTGTCGACCGGACGGAAGTGGGCCTGCGCCTGGGCGCCCAGGGTGTGCCAGCGCGCCTGGAAGCCCGAGCAGACCAGGAACGCGAGCCCGACGCTGAACGCGAACCCGCTCAGGGCGGTCGCCCGCAGCGACCGCAGCGACCGCAGTTTGATCCACTCGCTCGCCAGCACCGCCCGTCCCCGGGACAGCGGCGTCACCGGCGCGTGCCGCGGTACCGGCGGACGCCGCGCTCGTGCCGCGGGCACCGGTGTGCCGGAGGTATCGGTGGGCATCACACGTCCCTCTTCCGGGTCAGCGTCAGGACGGCACCGGCCGACACGACGACGTCCAGGGCGAACAGCGAGAAGCCCTGCCAGGGGCCGAGGCTGTGCGGCGAGGGCGGCATCACGTGCCACACCTGGGAGCCGGCCTCGCCGGGCAGGTAGGGGAGGATCCCGTCCGCGAGGCCGCTCGGCAGCAGTCCCACCATCAGCGGCAGGACCAGCAGGACGCCGAACAGCGCCGCCAGCCCGAGCGGGGTGGAACGCGACAGCGCCCCCAGGGCCGTTCCGAACAACGCGATCAGGGTGAGGTACAGGCCACCGCCCAGGACGGCGCGCAGCACCCCCGGGTCCTCCAGCTCCGCATGGGGCACCGGCCCGGTGAGGAGGTGCTGCCCGAGAGCGAAGGCCCCGAACGACGAGGCCGTGGTCACGGCCCAGACGACCGCGCCGAGCACCAGTCCCTTGACGACGAGGACCTGGGCACGCTGCGGTGTCGCCGCGAGCGTCGTCCGGATCAGGCCGGTGCCGTACTCACCCGTCACCGCCAGCACCCCGAGCGCGCCGACGAACAGCTGCGCCGGCTCGATGCCGCGCAGGCTGGTGGAGGCGGGGTCGAAGGCCGCCCGCTCGGACGCGGACATCGAGGCCCAACCGGACCGGTATCCCGAGCAGAGGACGAGCGCCCCCAGCACGATGACCACGGCCGTGGCCCCGAGCACCGCCGGCGCGGACCGCACCGACCAGAGCTTGACCCATTCGCTGCGGGCCGTGGCGCGCAGCCGCGCCCGCGGGCCGTGCCGCCGCCCCTCGGCCGCCGTCCGGACCAGGTGCGCGTTCATGCGGGCACCGGGGCCCGGTAGACGACGCTGCCCTCGGTGAGCCGGAAGTACGCCTCCTCCAACGACGAGGTCACATCCCGCAGCTGGTGCAGCACGTGGCCCCGCGCGGCGGCGAGCTCGCCGATCGCCGCCGACTCGACTCCCACGACCAGCAGCGTCCCGTCCGGTCTCAGGGTGACCTCGCCGCCCAGCGTCCGCAGCTCGCCCGCGAGCCGGTGGTGGTCGACGGCCCGGACCTCGACCCGGTCCGTGGCGTCGCGGGCGATCAGCTCGTCCAGCGGCATGTCGGCCAGCAGCCGTCCCTCGCCGATCACCAGCAGGTGGTCGGCGGTCAGGGCCGTCTCGCTCATCAGGTGGCTGCTGACCAGCACGGTGCGCCCCTCGGCGGCGAGCGAACGCATCAGGGTCCTGATCCACAGGATGCCGTCCGGATCCAGGCCGTTGACCGGCTCGTCGAACAGCAGGATCCCGGGGTCGCCGAGCAACGCGCCCGCGATGCCCAGCCGCTGCGACATGCCGAGGGAGAACCCGCCGACCCGCTTGCGCGCCACGGCGGCGAGGCCGACCTGCTCCAGCACCACGTCGACGCGATCCCGGGGGATGCCGTTGGCGGCGGCCAGGCTGTGCAGATGGTTGTAGGCCGAGCGCCCCGGATGCACCGCGCGGGCGTCCAGCAACGCGCCGATCTCGTGGAGCGGCCACACCATCCCCCGGTATCGGCGGCCGTTGACGGTCACCGACCCGGAGGACGGCAGGTCCAGTCCGAGGATCATCCGCATCGTCGTCGACTTGCCCGCTCCGTTGGGTCCGAGGAACCCGGTGACCCGGCCGGGCTCGACGCGGAAGTCCAGTCCCGAGACGGCCGTCTGGCGGCCGTACCTCTTGGTCAGTCCCCGCGCCTCGATCACTGACGCCTCGCTTCGTCCGCGCGTGTTCTCATGCGAACGAAGCTATGGACGCGCCCGGTGAACCGGCCTCCGCCGCAGGAAGGAAAGCCCGACCGCGGCGCGCTCGCGCCTCCTCCTCAAGGAGGAAGGGGCCTCACGCGGGCAGGCCGTCGGCGGCCAGCGATCGAGGGCTTGGCCGATCCAGGTGTCGGACCGGGCCAGGGGGGGCGAGCTGAGACGAACGGTCCGCCGCAGGTGACTGCGGCGGACCGTTCTTGGACGCTCAGAGGCGGGTGGCTATGGCCTTGGCGTAGGTTTCGGCGGCTTCGGGGGTGGCGTCCAGGAAGAGGGAGGGCTCGGTGAGTTCGAGTTCCATCAGGACCGGGGTGCCGTCGGGGCCGGTGACCATGTCCACGCGGGCGTAGAGGAGGTCGGGGGCGCCGGGGACGGCGGCCAGGGCCTGGTCGGCGAGAGCGAGCTGGGCTTCGGTGGGGACGGCCGGGGTGATGGCGCCTCGGCCGTCCTCGCCGGTGACCAGGCCCTCGATGCCCGCGCCCGCGCGAAGGATGGGGGACTTGCGCGCGGCGTGGCTGAACTCGCCGCCGCAGTACAGCAGGGCGGTCTCGCCCTCGGTGTCCACGGCGGAGAGGAAGGGCTGGACCATGGCCGGGCTGCCGCGGAGGGCCTCGAGATGGGCGCGGGCCTGGTCGTCCTCGACGCCGCGCTTCCAGCGGGCGGTGTCGCGGGAACCACAGGAGACGGCGGGCTTGACGACGAACTCGTCCCAGTCGGGCAGGTCGGCCGGGTCCCAGAGGGTCGGGACGGTCGGGACGCCCGCCTCGGCGAGGTCACGCAGGTAGCGCTTGTCGGTGTTCCAGCGCAGGACGTGCGCCGGGTTCGCGACGCGGGGCAGGGCGTCCGCCCAGGCCAGGAACTCGGCCAGGCGGTCGACGTAGTCCCAGGTGGAGCGGATCACGGTGAGGTCGTAGGCGGACCAGTCGACCGACGGGTCGTCCCAGACGACCGAGTCGGCGGTGACGCCGAGGGGGGCGAGCGACGAGCGGAGCAGCTCGGCCTCGTAGCCGCCGTCGGGGATCGCGGCGAACGTGGCTAGGGCTACCTTCAACGGACGGGGTGTCCTTCCTGGCGCAGGGCGGCCTTCACGGCGGGGATCGTGAGCTCGCCGAAGTGGAAGACCGACGCGGCGAGGACCGCGTCGGCCCCGGCGGCGACGGCCGGGGCGAAGTCGCCCACGGCGCCCGCGCCGCCGGACGCGATGACCGGCACCGACACCTCGGCCCGGACGGCCCGGAGCATCTCCAGGTCGTAGCCGGTCTTGGTGCCGTCGGCGTCCATCGAGTTCAGAAGGATCTCACCCACGCCGAGGTCCTCGGCACGGCGGGACCACTCGACGGCGTCGATGCCGGTGCCGCGGCGTCCGCCGTGGGTGGTGACCTCGAAGCCGGACGCGGTGCCCTCGGCGCGCCGGGCGTCGACCGACAGGACGACGCACTGCGAGCCGAAGCGGTGCGCGGCCTCGCGCAGGAACTCGGGACGGGCGATCGCTGCGGTGTTGATCGACACCTTGTCGGCCCCGGCGCGCAGCAGCCTGTCGACGTCCTCGACGGTCCGGACGCCGCCGCCGACGGTGAGCGGGATGAACACCTGCTCGGCGGTGCGGCGCACCACGTCGTAGGTGGTGGAACGGTCCCCCGACGAGGCGGTGATGTCGAGGAAGGTCAGCTCGTCGGCGCCCTCGGCGTCGTAGCGTGCGGCCAGCTCGACCGGGTCCCCGGCGTCACGCAGGTTCTGGAAGTTGACGCCCTTGACCACACGTCCGGCGTCGACGTCCAGGCAGGGGATCACGCGTACGGCGACGGTCATGAGGCACCCCGGTAGGCGTCGATCTCGATCTCGACCAGCTGGCGCGGGTCGATGAGGCCCGCGACGACGAGCATGCTCGTGGCGGGACGGACCTCGCGGAAGAACTCGGCGTGGGCGCGGCCCACATCGCCCGAGAAGGCGGCGTCGGTGACGTACAGCCGGGTGCGGACGACGTGCTCGCGGCCGAGGCCGAGGCGTTCGAGCGACCACAGCGCGATCTCGATCGCCGTGCGGGTCTGCTGGTACGGGTCGCCGACGTGGACGACCTCGCCGTCGACGGTCGCGGTGCAGCCGGACACGAACGCGTGGTCCCCGGCGAGGACGGCCCGGGAGTAGCCGATCTTGTCCTCCCAGGGACCGCCCGAGGTGATGCGCTCGATCAACGCACGGCCTCCAGCGCCTCTTCGAGCGTGAACGCGCCCGCGTACAGCGCCTTCCCGACGATCGCGCCCTCGAGTCCGCCCCGACCAACCGCCCCCGACCGACCTCCCGGACCACCCTCGACCAGGCCGGACAGCGCGCGCAGGTCGTCCAGGGACGAGACGCCGCCCGACGCGATGACCGGCTTGTCGGTCCGCGTGCAGACCTCGCGGAGCAGGTCGGTGTTCGGGCCGCGCAGCGTGCCGTCCTTGGTGACGTCGGTGACGACGTAGCGGGGGCAGCCGTCGGCCTCCAGGCGCGCGAGGACGTCCCAGAGGTCGCCGCCCTCGCGGGTCCAGCCGCGCGCGGCGAGCGTGGTCCCGCGGACGTCCAGGCCGACCGCGATCTTGTCGCCGTGCTCGGCGATGATCTTGCGGCACCAGGCCGGGTCCTCCAGGGCGGCGGTGCCGATGTTGACCCGCGTGCAGCCGGTCGCGAGGGCCGCCGCCAGGGACGCGTCGTCGCGGATGCCGCCGGACAGCTCGACCTTCACGTCGAGCCGTCCGGTGACCTCGGCGAGCAGCTCGCGGTTGGAGCCGCGGCCGAACGCGGCGTCGAGGTCGACCAGATGGATCCACTCGGCGCCCGCCTCCTGCCAGGCGAGGGCGGCCTCCAGCGGCGCGCCGTAGGAGGTCTCGGTGCCCGCCTCGCCCTGCACCAGGCGCACGGCCTGGCCGTCGGCGACGTCAACGGCGGGAAGCAGCGTGAGTGACATGGGGTCCTAACCAGAAGAAGGGAACGAACGTCAGTCGACCGTGGCGAGCCAGTTCTCCAGGAGCCGGGCTCCCGCGTCGCCGGACTTCTCCGGATGGAACTGGGTGGCGCACAGCGGGCCGTTCTCAACGGCGGCGACGAAGCGGTCGCCGTGCTCGGCCCAGGTGACCAGCGGCGGCTTGATGTTGCCCATGGGGTCGGCCTGCAGCTCCCAGGTCCTCACGCCGTAGGAGTGCACGAAGTAGAAGCGCGTGTCCGCGTCGAGCCCGGCGAACAGCCGCGAGCCGGACGGGGCGTCCACGGTGTTCCAGCCCATGTGCGGCAGGACGGGCGCCGACAGCCGCTCGACCGTGCCGGGCCACTCGTCGCAGCCGTCGGTCGTGACGCCGTGCTCGACGCCCTTCGCGAACAGGATCTGCATGCCGACGCAGATGCCGAGCACCGGACGGCCGCCCGCGAGCCGCCGTCCGATGATCCGCTCGCCCCTGATCTTCAGCAGTCCCGCCATGCACGCCTCGAACGCGCCGACGCCGGGGACGACCAGGCCGTCCGCGGCGAGGGCGGCGTCGAAGTCGGAGGTCACGGTGACGTCCACGCCGTGCCGGGCGATCGCGCGCTCGGCCGAGCGCAGGTTCCCCGACCCGTAGTCGAGGACGACGATCGACTTGGCCATGCCTACAGGGCTCCCTTGGTGGACGGGATGCCGTGCACCTTCGGGTCGAACGCGACCGCGTCGCGCAGCGCCCGCGCGAGCGCCTTGAACTGCGCCTCGACGATGTGGTGGGCGTTGCGGCCGTAGGGGACGTGGACGTGCAGGCAGACGCCCGCGTTGGAGACGAACGACTCCAGGATGTGCCGGGTCATCGTCGTGTCGTACTCCGGCCCGATCATCGGGGCCATGCCCTCGGGCTCGCTGTGCACCAGGTACGGACGGCCCGCGATGTCCACGGTGACCTGGGCGAGCGCCTCGTCCAGCGGGACCGAGGCGTTGGCGAACCGGCGGATGCCCGCCTTGTCGCCGAGCGCCTCGCGGAACGCCTGCCCGAGCGCGATCGCGGTGTCCTCGATCGTGTGGTGGCTGTCGATGTACAGGTCGCCGGTGGTCTTGACGGTCAGGTCGAACGAGCCGTGCTTGCCGAGCTGGGCGAGCATGTGGTCGTAGAAGCCGACGCCGGTCGCGACGTCGACGACCCCCGTCCCGTCGAGGTCGATCTCGACGAGGACCTCGGTCTCCTTGGTCCCCCGCGAGACCCTGCCCGTGCGGCTCACTTGCTCTCCTTGGTCGCGGTCCTGAGTGCGTTCTTGAAGGCGTCCATCTCGGCCGGGGTGCCGACGCTGACCCGCAGCCACTCGGGCGGTCCGACCTCCCGGATCAGGACGCCGAGGTCGAGCATCCCCTGCCACACGCGGCGGCGGTCGGGGAACGTCCCGAACAGGACGAAGTTGGCGTCGGAGTCGGCGACGCGGAAGCCCTCCGCGCGCAGCCACTCCACGATCTCGTCGCGCTCGCGGCGCAGCGCGTCCACCGAGCCGAGCAGATCATCCGCGTGGGCGAGCGCGGTGCGCGCGACGGCCTGCGTGACGGCCGACAGGTGGTACGGCAGCCGGACGAGCAGCAGCGCGTCGATGACGGCCGGGTCGGCGGCGAGGTAGCCGAGGCGCGTCCCGGCCATCGCGAACGCCTTGGACATCGTCCGGGTGACGATCAGCCGCGGGTGGCCGTCCAGCAGGGTCAGCGCGGACGGCGTGCCCTCGCGGCGGAACTCGGCGTACGCCTCGTCCACCACGACCATGCCGGGGGCCGCCTCGAGGACGGCCTCGATCGCGGCGAGCGGCAGCGCGGTGCCGGTCGGGTTGTTCGGCGAGGTCAGGAACACCACGTCCGGCCGGTGCTCGCGGACGGCCCGGACGGCGGCCTCGTGCTCGAGCCCGAAGTCCTCGTCGCGGAAGGCGTTGACCCAGCGGGTGCCGGTGACCCCGGTGATGATCGGGTGCATCGAGTAGGACGGCTCGAACCCCAGCGCCGTCCGGCCGTGCCCGCCGAACGCCTGGAGGATCTGCTGGATGATCTCGTTGGAGCCGTTCGCCGCCCAGACCTGGCGTCCGGTCAGGCCCACCCCGGGCGTGTCGGAGTTCAGGAACGCGGCCAGGCCGTCGCGCAGGGCGACGGCGTCGCGGTCCGGGTAGCGGTTCAGGGAGCCCGCGACGTCCATGACGGCGTCGCCGAGCGCCTTCACGAGCGGCTCGGACGGCGGGTAGGGGTTCTCGTTGGTGTTCAGCGCGACCGGGACGTCCAGCTGGGGTGCCCCGTAGGGCTCCCGGCCCCGCAGGTCGTCGCGGATCGGGAGGTCGGAGAGGGAAGTCAAGAAGGGATCTCCCAGTCGAAGCGGGCCTTCATCGCGGCCCCGTGGGCGGGCAGGTCCTCGGCCTCGGCGAGCGTCACCACACGCGCGGTGGCGTCCGCGAGGGCGGTCCGGTCGTACTCCACGACATGGACGCCGCGCAGGAACGACTGGACCGACAGGCCGGACGAATGGCAGGCGCACCCACCGGTCGGCAGGACATGGTTGGAGCCCGCCAGGTAGTCCCCCAGCGACACGGGCGCGAACGCCCCTACGAAGATCGCGCCGGCGTTCCGGACCCGGGCGGCGACGGCGCCCGCGTCCGCGGTCTGGATCTCCAGGTGCTCGGCGGCGTACGCGTCGACGACCTTCAGGCCCGCCTCCACGTCGTCCACCAGGACGATCCCGGACTGGCGGCCCGCGAGGGCCTCGGTGATCCGCTCGGCGTGCCTGGTGCGGCCCACCTGGACGGCCAGCTCGGCCTCCACGGCGTCCGCGAGCTCGACCGAGTCGGTGACCAGGACGGCCGCGGCGAGCACGTCGTGCTCGGCCTGGCTGATCAGGTCGGCGGCGACGTGCACCGGGTCGGCGGTGCGGTCGGCGAGCACGGCGATCTCGGTCGGGCCGGCCTCGGAGTCGATCCCGATCACGCCCTTGAGCAGCCGCTTGGCCGCCGCGACCCAGATGTTGCCGGGCCCGGTGACCAGGTCGGCGCGGGGGCACTCCTCGGTGCCGTAGGCGAACATCGCGATCGCCTGGGCGCCGCCCGCCGCGTACACCTCGTCCACGCCGAGCAGCGCGCACGCCGCCAGGATCGTCGGGTGCGGCAGCCCGCCGAAGTCACGCTGCGCGGGCGAGGTGACCGCCAGCGAGCCGACCCCGGCCGCCTGCGCCGGGACGACGTTCATCACGACGCTGGACGGGTAGACGGCGCGTCCGCCCGGCACGTACAGGCCGACGCGTCCGACCGGGATCCACTTCTCGGTCACGGTGCCGCCGGGCACGACCTTCGTGGTCACGTCGGTGCGGCGCTGGTCGCGGTGGACCTTGCGGGTGCGGCGGATCGCCTCTTCCAGCGCGTCCCGCACGGCAGGGTCGAGCTCGTCGAGCGCCTTCTCGATCTCCTCGACCGGGACGCGGGTGGACTCCAGCGCGACGCCGTCGAACCGCTCGGTGTACCCACGCACGGCCGCGGCCCCATGATGGCGCACGTCCTCGCAGATGGGCCGCACCTTCTCAAGGGCGGCCTCGACGTCGAGTTCGGCGCGGGGCAGCACGGAGCGCAGGTCGCCGGGAAGCGAACCGCGCAGGTCGATACGGGAGATCACCAGTTCAGTCTACGGAGTGCGTCCAAACGACGAAGCACCGTCTCGCCTGCCGAGACGCGCGTCACGACGACTCGGGGGGCGTATGTGACGCACGCGACGTTCGTGAACCGTGGGCGGCAGGTGCGGCGTCGGCAGGGAGCGAGAACTGTCTCTCGCCGGACAGGCGCTCCGCGTGGAGGGCGGCGGCGGTCACGCGACCGCCGCGCCGGAATCGGATCACGGTGCCGAACGCGTTCGCAGCGCCGCACGTGATCATTCGCGGCCCCCGTGATCACCGTGCCGGGCGTGATCACGGCGCCGGACACGATCGCCGTGCCGGACACGGTCGCCGTGCCGGACACGGTCGCCGTGCCGGACACGATCACCGCGCCTCACGTAATCAGCGCGCCTCACGTAATCAGCGCGGCTCGCGTGATCACCGCGTCTCACGTGATCAACATGTCGGACGCGGTCGCGGTGGTCCGCTGACGCCCCGGTTCCCGCCCTCCCAGTGCGGGAGCCGGGGCGTAGCGCGTTCCAAAGGCGATTTCCGATCGTGGGCGCGTTCCGTTACGCCCGCCCTTCCCGGACGGTCACGCCCATCCGTCCCCGACGGTCATATCCGCCTTGCCTGATTGGTCAGGCGGAGAGCGTTCCGTCCAGGACGGTGACGGCTCCCCCGGTGAGGACGACCCGGTCGCCGCGCAGCTCGGTCCGGACGTACCCGCCACGCTCGGACGCCTGGTAGCCGGTCAGGTCGGAGCGTCCGAGGCGGGCGGCCCAGAACGGCGAGAGGGCGCAGTGCGCCGAGCCGGTCACCGGGTCCTCGCCGTCGCCGCGCAGCGTGCGGGCGCCGAAGAACCGCGACACGAAGTCGTGGTCCGCGCCCGGCTCGGCCGCCGCCGTGATGATCACGCCGCGCGCGTCGATCTCTCCGAGCCGGGCGTTGTCGGGCGTCAGGGTCCGGACGGTCTTGGCGTCGGCGACCTCGGCGAGGACGTCGTTGATCGACGTCCGGCCCGTCCAGGCCACCGGGACGCCGAGCGCGGCGGACAGGCCGTCCGGCTCGACGATCTCCTCGGGCGGGCAGGCCGGGAAGTCCATCGCCAGGCCGCCGCCGGGCGCGGGCGTCACGGTCAGGACGCCGCTGTGCAGCGTCCGGAACCGCAGCGGCCGGTCCGGCGCGGCCGTCCCCGTGCTGAACAGGGCGTGCGACGCGGCCAGCGTCGCGTGCCCGCACAGGGTCACCTCGACCAGCGGGGTGAACCAGCGCAGCTCGAAGTCGGCGTCCGGATCGGCGTCCGGGCCCGTGAGCGGCCGGACGAACGCGGTCTCGGAGTGCTTCAGCTCCGCCGCGACCCGCTGCATCCAGCCCGGGTCGGCGGGACCGTCCATCAGGCAGACCCCGGCGGGATTCCCGGCGAACGGGCGTTCGGTGAAGGCATCGACGACCAGCGCTCTCATGCCCTCGACGCTAACCGCGCGGCCGTCCCCGCAAAACAGCCAATCCACGGCAGTGGACTGCTCGGACGGTCCGTCAGGCGCGGCCGGTCAGGCGGAGGAGCTGCGCCAGGCGCGCGCGGATCGGGCCCCGCGCCGCCCGCCCGGTCACGTCCCCGGCGTCCGGATCGCCCGCGGCGGGGCGGACGACGTGATGGACGTCATGGCCGTGGGCGGTCCCGTCGCAGAAGTGGGCGTCCCAGCGGCGCGGGCAGGCGACGATCCAGCCGATCACGAAGCCCACGGACAGGCTCGCCACCCCCGTCATCATCATGTTGAGCCACATTCGTCGGTCGTTCTCCAGGTTTGTCCGGAGAGCGAACCCCCCGGGAGTAAGGCGACGCTAGTGGCACCCCTGGCCCCTGACCGGCGGCTTTACCGGAACCGGCCCGGTCCGCCCGCAAACCCGTGCCCCGTTCCGGCCACGCTGGAGTGCCTCGCACGCGGCTGCCCTCGCCGGGACCGGCGACGTAGGCTGGCGAAGAGGGCATCTGTCGCGCCCGGGCCCGGCGGGCACGAGTGGGGAGGACGCGATGACCGACCGGATCGCGCTGTTCCCACTGAGCGCCGTCCTCTTCCCCGGAGTCGTCCTGCCGCTCCACCTGTTCGAGGAGCGCTACCGGACCCTGCTGGCCGACCTGATGGACGGCCCGGAGCCCCGCCGGTTCGGGGTGGTGGCGCTGGAACACGGCCGCGAGACCGCCGGTTTCGGCGAGCCGGGCGTCCCCGGCGCCCCGGGGCCCCCGGAGGGCGGCCCGGACGGTTCCGACGCCCCGGACGGCATCGGTCCCCCGGCCGCGCCGCTGCGGCTGGCGGAGATCGGCTGCGTCGCCGAGCTGCACGAGGTCGTCCCGCTGCCCGAGGGGCGGTTCGACGTGGTCACGGTCGGCGGACGCCGGTTCCGGCTGAAGGAGCTGGACCGTTCCCGTCCCTACCTGTGCGGGGACGTGGAGTTCCTGCCGGAGGAGCCGGGGGCGGCGGGCGACGACCTGGTCCGGCGCGTCCGGCGGCTGTTCCACCTGTACCGGCACCGGCTCGCGGCGGCCGGCGCGGACGCGGCCGACCCGGCGGAGCTGCCGGACGACCCGGTCGCGCTGTCCTACCTGGTCGCGGCGGCGACCGTCCTCGACCCGGCGGACAAGCAGCGGCTGCTCGCCGCCGAGGACGCCGCGCACCGGCTGCGCGCCGAGCGCGACCTGCTGCTCCGCGAGACCCGGCTGCTGGACGCGCTGCCGACCGTCCCCGCCGGGCAGTTCCTGGACGCCTCCGTCCATCCCAACTGACCGTCCCACCCCAACCGACCGTCCGCTCCGGCACCGGCCGTTCCCCGCGCCTTGATCGTCTTTTGGGGCAGACTGGGCGGCATGGCGAAGGGGAAGAAGCAGCAGGGCGGCACCGGCACCCCGGCGACGGTGGCCGCGAGCAAGGCGGGGATCGAGTTCGAGCTGCACCCCTACGAGGTGGACCCGGACGCCGAGTCCTACGGCGAGGCCGCGGCCGAGGCCCTCGGCATCGCGCCCGACCGGATCTTCAAGACGCTCCTCGCCGAGGTGGACGGGAGGCTGACCGTCGGGGTCGTCCCGGTGTCGTCCACGCTGGACCTGAAGGCCCTCGCCTCCGCCGCCGGGGGCAAGAAGGCCCAGATGGCCGACCCGCACGACGCCGAGCGCGCCACCGGGTACGTCGTCGGCGGGATCAGCCCGCTCGGGCAGCGGAAGCGGCTGCCGACCGTGATCGACGCGTCGGTGTCAGCCCTCGCGACCGTCTACGTCTCGGCGGGACGGCGCGGACTCCAGATCGAGCTCGCCCCCGCCGACCTCGTGCGCCTGACCGGAGCCCGGCTCGCCGCCATCGCCCGCCGCTAGCCCACCGTCGCCGTCCCTGTCGCCGTCGCCGTCCCTGTCACTGTCGCCGTCCCTGTCGCTGTCCGTGTCCGGCCGTCCGCCGGCGTCCGGTTCGCCGGAGGCTCCGGCGGGGAGGCGCTTGACGATCACTTCGAGCACCGCGTACGCGGCGACCGCGGCCAGCGGCCAGAAGATCAGGATGCCCTTGGCGCGGACGTCGGCCGGGCCGTCGACCTGCGCGCCGTCCGCGCCGGTGCGCAGGACGTGCTGGTAGTGCGAGAGCCCGAATCGGTGCCCGACCCACCACGCGAGCAGGGACGCGGCCGTCCCGCCGATCGCGAGGCCGACCAGCAGCGGGACGTCGTTGCCGCGTCCGCCGAACCGGTAGGCGACCAGGCCGCACAGCAGCCCGGCCAGAATGCCGATCAGGGCGAACCGGGCGTCGGCGCCGATCGGCGCCTGGCTCTCGCCGTCGGCGAAGAAGGCCTCGCCGCGTACCACCACGAAGCCGACCGTGGGCGCCACCGCGT
The DNA here is from genome assembly GCF_000518265.1 of Actinomadura oligospora ATCC 43269. Classification (GTDB taxonomy): domain Bacteria; phylum Actinomycetota; class Actinomycetes; order Streptosporangiales; family Streptosporangiaceae; genus Spirillospora; species Spirillospora oligospora. The sequence continues at coordinate 136,918 of NZ_JADG01000004.1, forward strand.
GCCACACCAGCCCGGCGACCGGGCCGAGCACCGCGACCAGCACGGTGGTGACCACCGAGGCCCGCACCGCCCTCAGGGCCCGCGCCTCTCCCAGGGACCGTCCCCGCACCTCGTACGCTCCTCACGGGCCGCGGACCGCGCCCGTAGCCGTCCGTCGCCGATCAACAGCGAAAGCCTAACCCCCTCCCCGGGCGGCCCAGGACCGCGCCCCCGCCGCCCCGCGCCCCACCCCGCCGCATATCAGGACATGTCGGAAACGGCTCAGGAACCGGCGCGCTCTTTCGCCGGATTCCCCCCTCCAGACCGCCGGTTTCTTGAGATAATGTTGCCCGACATGTCCGGATTCAGTCCCGCGTTCGAGCGCCTCGGCGCCGCCCTCTCCGCGGTCGTCCTGCAGCAGCAGGAGACGCTCGCGGAGTTCCTGCCGCGCGAGGACTGGAGCGCCGACCTGACCGCGCGCACCTACACCAGCGGCGGCGTCACCGTGCGCGTCGGGCTGCTCGGCAGCTACGCCACGCGCGAGCGCACCTGGTTGTGGGGCTGGGCCAACCCCCAGTTCGGCGAGGACCACCCCGCCGTCCGCCCCACCCTGCCGATCCGGGCCCTCGGCGAGCGCCTCGGCATCCCCGAGTTCACCACCCCCGAGGTCGACCTGTCCTGGTACGAGGGCCCCGCCGGGCACGGCGGCGAGCTGGTCGCCATGGCGGCGGGCGGCGTCCTCGGCGGAGGCGGCTACATCGGCGCCGGTTACGACGGCGGCTCGGCCTACCTGCACGTGGACGACCCCCAGGCCCCGCCCGCCGGGTGGGACCCGGTGCCCGTCCCCCGGCTGCTCACCAACGCGGCCGGGCTGTTCGCGCGCGACCCGCGCCTCACCCTCGCCCGGTTGCTCAGCCACCACCGGGTGCCCTACCGGGAGCGGGACGGCGTCACCGAGGTCGCGCTCCCCGGCGGCGGCACGGCCCGCGCCGTGTTCGACGACCGCGGACGCTTCGCCCGCTGGGAGGCCGACCTGGCCCCCGCGTCCCTGCCGGACGACCGGGGCGTCCCCGGCGTCCCGGGCGTCCCCGCCGTCCACTGAACCGCGTCACCCGGGGCCGCGACGCAGGGCATGATCACGCTCGGCTAGGTTTCGGGCATGCGATTCGGCATCCAACTCAACCCCGTCGCGAGCGGGCTGGACGACATCCGCGCGCTCGCCCGGCAGGCCGACGCGGCCGGCCTCGACCTGCTCGGCGTCCAGGACCACCCCTACGCCGCCGATCTCGCCGACACCTTCGCGCTGATCGCCACCGTCCTCGCCGAGACCGAGCGGATCCGCGTCTTCCCGGACGTGGCGTCCCTGCCGATGCGCGGGCCCGCCATGGTCGGCAAGCAGGCCGCGACCCTCGACCTGCTCAGCGGCGGACGGTTCGAGCTCGCCCTCGGCGCGGGCGCGTTCTGGCCCGCCATCGAGGCGATGGGCGGGCCGGTCCGCACCACCCGCGAGGCCCTGGCCGCGCTCACCGAGGCCATCGAGATCATCCGCGCGATGTGGCGGCCCGGCGAGACCGTCCGGGTCGAGGGCGAGCACTACACGGTCAAGGGCGTCCACGCCGGGCCCGCGCCCGCGCATCCGGTCGGCATCTGGCTCGGCAGCGTCGGCCCCCGCGCCCTCGCCCTCACCGGACGCGTCGCCGACGGCTGGGCCGCGCCCATCCCGCACTACCTCAACTACGAGAAGTGGCCCGAGGCGCAGCGGATCATCACCGACGCCGCGGTCGAGGCGGGCCGCGACCCGGCGTCCATCACCCGGATCTCGCAGCTGGTCGGGCACATCACCGACACCCCGACCGGACCGCCCGAGCTCACCGGCGAGACGCCCATCCACGCCGACGCCGCGACCTGGGCCCGCGTCCTCGCGGACCTCGCGACCGACGGCGGCTTCGACACCTTCGTCTACTGGCCGGAGCAGGCCGAAGAGCACCAGCTCCGCCTGTGGACCGACGAGGTCATCCCCGCGACCAGGGAACTCCTCGCCTGACCACCGAAAAGCCAGGGGGCCGGGACGGCGATCCGTCCCGGCCCCCTGGCGTGAGCGCGTCAGTACGTCAGCGCGTCAGCTCAGATCAGTGCGTCAGCTCAGGCAGGACGGCCCGAGCAGCTGCTTCAGGTCGCCCATCAGCGCCGGGGACGTCGCGACGCGCAGCCTGTCGTCCAGCCGGACGACCGTCGTGCGCGGACCGTTCTGGATGTGCAGGTGCACCTCGGAGTTGCCCGGGTGCGTCGTCAGGACCTCCTTGAGGCGGCTCACGACCGGCGGGATGCAGCGGCCGAGCGGCAGCGTCACCGACAGCGGCCCCACCGAGTCGGTCACGGTCAGGTCCGGCTGCGTGACCTCCATCGCGATGATCTTCGCGACGTCCTCGCGCCGGTCCAGCCGCCCCTTGACGACCAGGATCGCGTCCTCGGCCAGCAGCGTCGAGCACAGCTGGTAGGACGACGGGAAGCACATCACCTCGATCGCGCCGCCCAGGTCCTCCAGCTGGAACATCGCCCAGGAGTTGCCCGTCTTGGTGACCTTGCGCTGCAGGCCGCTGAGCAGTCCCGCGACGACCACGACCTGGCCGTCCGGGCGCTCGCCCTCGTTCAGCGACGCGATCGAGCAGTCGGCCTCGCGCTCCAGCACGTGCTCGATGCCGAGCAGCGGGTGGTCCGACACGTACAGGCCGAGCATCTCCCGCTCGAACGACAGGAGCGTGGTCTTGTCCCACTCCTCGTCCTCGGGGATCGCGACCGCGAACGCGTCCTCGCCCGACTCGTCCTCGAGGGCGCCGAACAGCGAGTCCTGCCCGATCGCCTCCTTGCGCTTGATGTCGATGACCGAGTCGATCGCCTGCTCGTGCACCATCAGCAGCGCCTTGCGCTGGTGCCCGAGGTCGGCGAACCCGCCCGCCTTGATCAGCGACTCGACGACCCGCTTGTTGCATGCCTGCGCGGGCACCTTGTTCAGGAAGTCGTTGAAGTCGGCGTAGGCGCCCTTCTCGGCACGCGCCGAGATGATGCCCTCGACGACGTTCACGCCGACGTTGCGGACCGCGCTCAGCCCGAACCGGATCTCCTTCTCCCCGATCGGGGTGAAGTCGGCCTCGGAGGTGTTCACGTCCGGCGGCAGCACCTTGATGCCCATGCGGCGGCACTCGTTCAGGTACAGCGCGCTCTTGTCCTTGTCGTCGCCGACCGAGGTCAGCAGCGCCGCCATGTACTCCGCCGCGTGGTTGGCCTTGAGGTAGGCCGTCCAGTAGGACACCAGGCCGTACGCCGCCGAGTGCGCCTTGTTGAACGCGTAGTCGGAGAACGGGACCAGGATGTCCCAGAGCGTCTTCACGGCCTCCTTGGAGAAGCCGTTGTCGATCATCCCCTGCTGGAAGCCCTCGAACTGGGCGTCCAGCTCGGCCTTCTTCTTCTTGCCCATGACGCGGCGGAGCAGGTCCGCCTTGCCGAGCGTGTAGCCCGCGACCTTCTGCGCGATCGACATGACCTGCTCCTGGTACACGATCAGGCCGTAGGTCGTGCCCAGGATGTCCTCGAGCGCCTCCGCCAGCTCGGGGTGGATCGGGGTGATCTCCTGCTGGCCGTTCTTGCGCAGCGCGTAGTTGGTGTGCGAGTTCGCGCCCATCGGGCCCGGACGGTACAGCGCGCCGACGGCGGAGATGTCCTCGAACTCGGTCGGCTTCATCAGCCGCAGCAGCGACCGCATGCCGCCGCCGTCCAGCTGGAACACGCCCAGGGTGTCGCCGCGTCCGAGCAGCTCGTAGGTCGGCTTGTCGGTCAGCGGGATCTTCAGCAGGTCGAGGTCGATGCCCTTGTTCTTCTTGATGTTGTCGACCGCGTCCTGGATGATCGTCAGGTTCCGCAGGCCGAGGAAGTCCATCTTCAGCAGGCCGAGCGTCTCGCAGGTCGGGTAGTCGAACTGCGTGATGATCGCGCCGTCGGCGTCGCGGCGCATCACCGGGACGTGGTCGATGATCGTCTCACCGCTCATGATCACGCCCGCGGCGTGCACGCCGGTCTGCCGGATCAGCCCCTCCAGACCCTGCGCCAGGTCGATGACCTGCTTGACGTCGGTCTCCTCCTCGTACAGCTTCCGCAGCTCGCCCGCCTCGCCGTAGCGCGGGTGCTTGTCGTCGAAGATGCCCGAGAGCGGGATGTCCTTGCCCATGACGGCGGGCGGGAACGCCTTGGAGATGCGGTCGCCGAGCGCGTACGGGAAGCCCAGGACGCGGCCCGCGTCCTTCACGGCGGCCTTCGCCTTGATGGTGCCGAAGGTGGCGATGTAGGCGACCTTGTCGGCGCCCCACTTCTCGGTGGTGTACCGGATGGCCTCGGCCCGCCGGTCTTCAGGGAAGTCGATGTCGATGTCGGGCATCGACGCGCGCTCGGGGTTCAGGAACCGCTCGAAGATCAGGCCGTGCGGGATCGGGTCGAGGTCGGTGATGCCCATCGCGTAGGCGACCAGCGACCCCGCCGCGCTGCCTCGGCCCGGCCCGACCAGGATGCCGTTGCGCTTGGACCACATGATGAAGTCGGCGACGACCAGGAAGTACGACGGGTACCCCTTGCCGATGATGACGCCCATCTCGTACTCGGCCTGCTCGGCGTAGCCCTCGGGCAGGCCGTCCGGGAACCGCTCCTCGAGGCCCTTCCAGACCTCCTTGCGGAACCAGGTGTCCTCGGTCTCCCCCTCCGGCACCGGGAACTTGGGGCTCAGGTCCCGGAACTCGAACATGCCCGCGGGGTCGACCTTCTCCGCGATGAGCAGCGTGTTGCGGCAGCCCTCCAGCCACGCGTCGGAGGTGTCGATCGAGCGCATCTCGTCCGCGGACTTGATGTAGTAGCCGCTCCCGTCGAACCGGAACCGGTCCGGGTCGGCGAGTTGCTTGCCCACCTGGACGCACAGGAGCGCGTCGTGCGCGGTCGCCTCGGACTCGTGGGTGTAGTGCGAGTCGTTGGTGACGACCGGCCTGATGTTCAGCCGCTTGCCGATCTCCAGCAGCCCCTCGCGGACGCGCCGCTCGATGTCGAGGCCGTGGTCCATCAGCTCCAGGAAGTAGTTCTCCTTGCCGAAGATGTCCTGGAAGTTGGCCGCCGCCTTCAGCGCCTCGTCGAACTGCCCGAGCCGCAGCCGCGTCTGGATCTTGCCCGACGGGCACCCCGTCGTGGCCATCAGCCCCTCGGAGTGCTCGGCGAGCAGCTCCTCGTCCATCCGCGCGTACTTGAAGACGAACCCCTCCATGTACGCGCGCGAGCTCAGCTTGAACAGGTTGTGCAGCCCCTGCTTGTTCCGCGCCCAGAGGGTCTTGTGGTTGATCAGGCCGCCACCGGACACGTCGTCCCGCTTCTGGGACGGGTCGCCCCAGGTGACCTTCTTCTTGTGGAACCGGGACTCGGGCGCGCAGTAGGCCTCGATGCCGAGGATCGGGGTGACCCCGACGCTGGTCGCCTGCTTCCAGAAGTCGTAGGCGCCGTGCATGTTGCCGTGGTCGGTCATCGCGATCGCGGGCATCTTCTGCCGGTCGACCTCGGCGAACATCTGCTTCAGACGCGCGGCGCCGTCCAGCATGGAGTACTCCGTATGGACATGCAGATGAACGAACGAGTCAGCCACGGCTGGTGCGCCTCCTGAGTTGTCGCATGCGACCGCGCGCGTGCGCTGCGGCACGCGTCGGCTCGAACCTGGCCCGGGGAAGATCGTCGCCTCAGGTGTCCCCTGAGACAACGTGGCCACAAGAGCCTAACCCCGCCCGCTCACCGCCGGAGCCTCGACACGCAGAGGTCCGGCTTGCCCGGAGTCGACCGATCGGCACGGGCCGCCGGAGACCGGTTCGGACGGGTTCGGAGGGGTCTGGTCAACTCGGATCGGCGCCCTGCGGTGGGGGCTCCTCGTCGCCGTCGACGACCTTGGAGACCGTTCTCGGAGGGCCGTCGGGAGGGCCGGGAGGGCCTTCGGGGGCCTCGGCCGGGGTCAGGCCCTCGGTGCCCCTCAGGGCAGGCCAGGCGCGGTAGATGACCGCGACGATGGGGACGGCCACGGCGGCGCCGGGCAGGCCGCCGAGGACACCGCCCGCGGTGATCGACAGGATGACCGCCAGGGGGTGGAGGCGGACCCAGCGGCCGACGACCATCGGCTGCAGCAGATGGGACTCCAGCTGGTGCTCGACCAGCAGGATGCCGAGGAAGATCAGCGCCGCGACGCCGCCCTTCGCGCCGAAGGTGACCGCGACGGCCAGGCCGCCGCCGACGAAGATGCCGACGATCGGGATGAAACTGCCCAGGAAGATCACGACGGCGAGCGGGGCCACCAGCGGGACGCCCATGACGGCCAGGACGATCGCGAGGACGACGGCGTGGATCGCGGCGACCAGGACCGTCCCATGGACGTACTGGGACAGCGTCTCCCAGGCGGCGCGTCCCGCGCGGTCGACGCGCTCGCGGTAGCGGCCGAGGCCGCTGATCGTCCAGCCCCAGATGTTCGGGCCGTCCTTGAGCAGGAAGAACGTGACGAACAGCAGGAAGACCATCGCCGCGAGGGCCTCGATCGTGGCGGTGCCCCAGTCGAGGGCGGTGCTGGCGAGCATGCCGCGCCGCGCCTCGACCCACTTGGTGCCCTCGTCGACCGCGTCGTTCAGCCGGGAGTGCTGGACGTGCAGCGGGCCGTTCTCCAGCCAGTGCTGGACGGACTTGGCGGTGTCCTGGACCTCCGAGACCAGCTTCGGGAACTCCTCGTTCGCCTGGATGCCGACGTAGGTGCCGATCCCGCCGAGGACGGCCAGGGCGAACAGCAGGGTCAGCCAGGTCGCCACGAGGGGCCCGAGGCCGAAGCGCTGCAGCCGGACGGTCAGCGGGCGCAGCAGGGCCGTCAGGAACAGCGCGATCGCGCAGGGCAGGAAGACGATCTTGAGGGTGCCGACGATCCAGGTGAGCCCGTAGACGACGATGCCGATCGCGATGAGCCGCCAGGCCCACGCCGCCGCCGAGCTGAGCAGCGGCGGCACGAACTGCGTCCCGCGTTCGCTCGTCGTCTGGTCGTTGGCCACTGCGCGCCCCGTCCGTGCGATGGTCCCGAAAGCCGTCAGGGCCAGGGTAGGCGTCTTCGGTGCGGGGCGGGGCGTCCGCACAGGCGGGCGACGGGGCGTCTCGGCTACTGAGACGCCCGTCCTGGAGATTGGCACGGGCGCGCGGCGTCCTCTAGCATCGGCGCCGTGACACGTCGTTATCGCAGGTTTACGCAGCCGGCTCCGGGTGAGCCGGTCGGCGCGATCTGAGCGACGACCACCGGAGCCGGCGGAAGGCGGAGCCCCTTGGGCTTCGCCTTCTCGCATGTGAGAGCACGCGGCCCCGGTGACGACGTCCAGGGGCCGCCCTGGACGAGAGGGACCCCGGATGGCCAAGGACCCGAGGAACGGCGACCGGACGACGACCGGCGAGCCGCGGTTCCGCCCGCCCGCCCCGTCGGAGGTCACCGACCTGCCCGCGGCGCGCGCCGCGATCGACACGATCGACGCCGCGCTCGCGGACCTGCTGGCGCGCCGGACGGAGATGGCGGGCGTGGTCCAGCGGCTCAAGCCGGTCGGCGGGTTCGCCGGGCGCGACCCCGAGCGCGAGCGGCAGATCGTCGCGGCGATGGCCGAACGCGCTCCCGCGCTCGGCCCGGAGCGCCTCTCCCGGATCATGAACGTGGTGATCGAGGCCGGGCTGGAGGTCGCCGAGGAGGCGCGCCGGGCGGCGCCCGAACGCTAGAAGACCGCGTCCTGGGCGGGGCCCTCCTCCGGGAGGGCCTCGGCGGGCAGGACGGCGGCGACGCGGCGGCGGTTGATCGCCCACCAGCCGGTGTAGAGGGCCAGCACGAGGAACGGGATCGCGACGACCGCCCACTTCTGGTCACGGTCGAAGAGCATCAGCGGCACGACGGCCCCGAGCAGGGCGAGGGTCGCCCAGTTGGTGTAGGGCGACCCCGGCATGCGGTAGCCGGGGCGCTCCACCTCGCCGCGCTCGGCCGCGCGGCGGAACCGGACCTGCGCGTACAGCAGCGTCGCCCAGGTCGTCAGGACGCCGAGGGACGCGATGGACGTGGCGATCTCGAACGCCTTGTGCGGCAGGAACAGGTTCAGGACGACCCCGGCGACGTACACGACGGAGGTGAGCATGATCCCGCCGTACGGGACGTGCCGGGCGCTCATCCGCCCGGTGAACGCGGGGGCCTCGCCGCGCCGCGCCAGCGACTTGAGGATCCGTCCGGTCGAGTACAGGCCGGAGTTGCACGACGAGAGGGCCGCGGTGAGGACGACGAGGTTCATGACGCCGCCCACCCCGGGGACGCCGAGGAGGGCGAACACGGTCACGAACGGGCTCTGGTCGCGCGGGTACATCGTCCACGGCAGGACCAGGACCAGCAGGAACACGGCGCCGACGTAGAACAGCGCGATCCTCCAGACCACGCCGTTGATGGCGCGCGGCATGACCTCGCGGGGATTGCGCGCCTCACCGGCGGAGATCCCGACCATCTCGATCGCGGCGTAGGCGAAGATCACGCCCTGCAGGCTGAGCAGGACGGCCCACATCCCCTGTGGGAGGAACCCGCCGAAATCGAACAGGTTGGGGAATTCGGCGTGGTGGGACGGTCCGATCCCGGTATGCGTGACGACCAGGGCGACCCCCACGACCAGGAACACCAGGATCGCGGCGACCTTCAGCATCGCGAACCAGAACTCCAGCTCGCCGAACAGCCGCACCGACACCAGGTTCACGGCCAGCAGCACCGCGAGCGCGATCAGCGCCGACAGCCACTGCGGGAACCCCGGGGCCCAGAAGTGGACGTAGATCCCGACGCCGGTGATCTCCGCGACGCCGGTCGCGGCCCAGCTCAGCCAGTACATCCAGCCGCTGGCATACCCGGCCCACTCGCCGATGAAGTCGCGCGCGTAGGCGACGAAGCTGCCGGTCGTCGGCCGGTGCAGGACGAGTTCGCCGAGGGCCCGCATCACGAAGAACGCGGCCACCCCGGCGAGCGCGTACGCCAGCACCAGCCCGGGGCCGGTGCTGTGCAGCCGCTGGGCGGTGCCGAGGAACAGCCCGACGCCGATCGCGCCGCCCATCGCGATCATCTGGACGTGCCGCGGTTGCAGCGACTGGTGGTAGCCCTCGTCCTCGTCCCCGCGCGGGATGCCGACCGGCGGACGGCCCGCGCGGGCCGCCGACAGCACCACGGCCGCCTCCTCGCGGGCGGCCTCGGCGAGCTCCCGGGCCATGTCCCGGGCCGCGTCGGCGGCCCGGTTGACGCTCCGCGCGGCCCGGTCGTCGTGTCCGTCCCCGCCCCGGGCGCCCTGCCGGCCTGTGTCGCCGCCGCCCCGGAGGCCTGTGTCGTCGCCGCTCTGGCGGCCTGTGCCGTCGCCGCCCCGTCGGCCTGTGTCGTCGTCCACGCGCTCCCCCGTCGTCCGTCCAGCAAGATCACCGGACTTGGAGGCAGTGGTACCCGCCCGGCGCGACGCGGACGGTCAAGCGACGATCAAGACTCGGCGGCGACGATCTCCAGGGCGCGGGCGAGGTCGTCGGGGTAGGGGCTCTCGAACTCGACCCACTCGCCGTGCGTGGGGTGCTCGAACCCCAGCCGGACCGCGTGCAGCCACTGCCGCTTCATCCCCAGCCGGGCGGCGAGCGTCGGGTCGGCCCCGTAGGCCATGTCCCCGATGATCGGGTGCCGGATCGCCGACATGTGCACGCGGATCTGGTGCGTGCGGCCGGTCTCCAGGTCGACGTCCAGCAGCGTCGCGGCGCGGAACGCCTCGACGGTGTCGTAGTGCGTCACCGACGGCTTGCCGCCCGCGACGACCGCGAACCGGCCGTCGTGCGAGGGGTGCCGGTCGATCGGGGCGTCCACGGTCCCGCGGAACGGGTCGGGGTGCCCCTGGACGAGCGCCTGGTACCGCTTGTCGATGCGGCGCTCCTTGAACGCCCGCTTGAGCCGCGAGTACGCCAGCTCGCTCTTGGCGACGACCATCGCGCCCGTGGTGTTGGCGTCCAGCCGGTGCACGATGCCCTGCCGCTCGGACGCGCCGGACGTGGCGATCGTGTGCCCCGCCCCCAGCAGCCCGCCGAGGACGGTCTGGCCCGTCCAGCCCACGGTCGGGTGCGCGGCGACGCCGATCGGCTTGTTCACCACGACGATGTCGTCGTCCTCGTAGAGGATGCCCATGCCCGGCACCGGCTCGGCCACCGGGACGGGCGCGGACGGCGGCGGCGGGAGCGTGACCTCCAGCCAGGATCCGCCGGTCACCCGGTCGGACTTGGCGACCTCCTTGCCGTCGAGGAGCACGTCCCCGGCGGCGATGATGTCGGCGGCGCGTCCGCGCGAGAGCCCGAACAGCCGGGCCAGGGCGGCGTCGACGCGCTCGCCCTCCAGGCCGTCCGGGACGGGGAGGCTGCGCACGTCGCTCACGCCACGTCCTCCTTGCCGTCGGTCTTCTTCTCAGCGGCGGTCTTCTCGTCGCCGTCACCGTCGGTGTCGTCGGCGTCCTTCTCGTCCTCGTCGCTGACGCGCGTGCCGTCCAGCTGGAGACCGCGGGCGGCCAGCACCACGGCCAGCACGCCGCCACAGCAGATCGCCGAGTCGGCCAGGTTGAACACCGGCCAGTGCGGCACCTCGATCCAGTCGACCACGTGCCCCTTGAACAGGCCGGGCGCGCGGAACACCCGGTCGACCAGGTTCCCGAGCGCGCCGCCGAGCATCAGCCCGAGGCACACCGCCCAGGGCAGGCTGCGCAGGTTCCGCGCCGTCCGGACGATCGCGACCACCACGCCGAGCGCGATCGCCGTGAACACGATGGTGTAGCCGGTCCCGATCGAGAACGCGGCCCCGCTGTTGCGCGTCTGCCGCAGCGTCAGCAGGCCGCCGAGCAGCCGCACGGTGTCCACGTCGGTCAGCTTCGCCACCACGAGGATCTTGGACACGACGTCCACGGCCAGCGCCGCCGCGGCGACCGCGACCAGGATGCCGATCCGGCGCGGCCGTCGCTGCCCGTCGTCCTCAGGAGGGGTGGGGCCGTCGCCCCGCTCGTCGCTCAGGGGGGCTCCTCGTGTCTCCGGCGATCCGGCCGGTGTACTGGCAGCGGTCATTCGGAAATCCTCTCAGGATTCTCTCCCGACCGGTCGGGAGAGGCGGCTCCTGGGGACCAGGACGCACACGGGACGGGCACCTCCGGCACCGAACGTGACCGTCCGCTCACGGAAGGTCCGTGGCGGCCGGCGTGCTCCGTGCCGGAATCGCCCGTGAGGCGGGCGCTCGAGTACCGCTTCCACCCGGCCGCCGGGCGGGCCTCACGGCTCGCGCGGACGTCCGGGTGCGTGCGCAGGGTATACAACCGAACGCCGACAGCCCGAACCGAAGCCGGCGCCCGCGCCGAAACAGGAGGCCCCCGGGCACGAGCCCGGGGACCTCCTCCCGCCGTGAGGCGGGCCGCTCAGCGGCGTTCCTCGCGCTGCTTGCAGGTCACGCACAGGGTCGCGCGGGGGTAGGCCTTCAGCCGGGCCTTGCCGATCGGCGTCCCGCACGACTCGCAGACCCCGTAGGTTCCGGCGTCCATGCGCTGGATGGCCCGCTCGTTCTGGGCGATCAGGTCGCGGGAGTGGTAGGTCAGGGAGAGCTCGTGCTCCCGCTCGTAGGTCTTGGCCCCGGCGTCGGCCTGGTCGTCGCCCGCCCCCTCGCCGCTCTCGTCGGCGATGTGCGAGGACAGCTCGACGATCTCCTCCTCCAGGACGGCGATGTTCTCCTGGAGGACGGCCCGGACCTCGGCGACCTCGGCCTCGGTCCACCGGTCCTCGTCCTTGCGGACGGGCAGCTCCGCGGCCTTGACCTTCACCCTGGCGGGCGCCTTGACCTTGACCTTCGCCGCCTTCGCCGGGGCCTTGGCCGGGGCCTTCACGGGGGCCTTGGAAGCCGCCTTCACCCGCGTCCTGGCCGTGCTCTTGGCCGCGCCCTTGGCCTTGACAGCAGGCTTGGCGGCAGGCTTGGGCGCAGGCTTCGCGGCGGGCTGGGCAGGGGTCTTGGCGGCCCTGGACGTGGTCCGGGACGCGGATTTGGAAGCGGGCTTGGCGGGAGTCTTCGCCGGGGGCTTGGCCTTGCCGGACGCGCTCCTCGGCGTGCGCTTGGCCGCCGCGCGCTTGGTGGTGCCCCTGGCGGCCGTCCGGGTGGGGTGGGCTCCGGCCGCGCCGGCGGCCTTCGCGGCGGTCTTCTCGACGGACGGTGCGGGCAGCATAGGTCCCCATTCCCCCTGGCTGCGGCGGTCCGGACGGGTCGTCCGGGGCCGAGTACAGCCCGCAATATGCCCGGTGCCCCCGAGCGGAGAAACCCCCGATTCGGCAGGCATGCCCAAGCTTTGCCACCGTGACGCACCTCACATTCAACGCCGGCTCGGCCCCGGGGGATCCGCGGACGGACCCGCGCACGGGGCCACGCGATATCGGGAAGAGTTCGGACGCCCCGTGCGTTACCCTCGATTCCAGCAGTCTTGTCGGCAGGCGTAGAAGGGGACACCTGCCGCCGCAGGCAGTCAGGAGCGACCCGGGGACGGTGCGAGCCCGGGGACGAGCGCGGCGGTCTGATCACCCCGGAGCCGCCGGAGGAACGGCCGCGTCCATCCGGACGGGCCCAGTAGAACCGGCAGCCGAGCGGCTCAACGAAGCGGACCGCGCCCTCGCGCGCGGTCAAGGAGGGTGGTACCGCGGGGCCTCGTGCCTCGTCCCTCCGGAAACGTCGTCCTACACGTCGATCCGGAGGTCCGCCGACCGTGAGCCGTCAGTTCCGGCCCCTGCCCGCGCAGGTCGATCTTCCCGCCCTGGAGCGGGACATGCTGCGCCGCTGGCAGGAGAACAAGATCTTCGAGCGGTCCCTGGAGCGCACCGCCGGCGGCCCCCGCTGGGTGTTCTACGAGGGCCCGCCCACCGCCAACGGCATGCCGGGCGTCCACCACGTGGAGGCCCGTGTCTTCAAGGACGTCTTCCCGCGCTTCCGGACGATGAAGGGCTACCACGTCCCGCGCAAGGCCGGCTGGGACTGCCACGGCCTGCCCGTCGAGGTCGCCGTCGAGAAGGAGCTCGGCCTCACCGGCAAGAAGGACATCGAGGAGTACGGCGTCGCGGCGTTCAACGACCGCTGCCGCGAGTCGGTCCTGCGCCACGTGGACGCCTTCGAGGAGATGACCGAGCGGATGGGCTACTGGGTCGACATGTCCCAGGCCTACCGCACGATGGACCCGTCCTACGTCGAGGCCGTCTGGTGGTCGCTGAAGCAGGTCTTCGACAAGGACCTGCTGTTCCGCGACTTCCGGATCACCCCGTACTGCCCGCGCTGCGGCACCGGCCTGTCCGACCACGAGCTGGGCCAGCCCGGCGGGTACGAGACGATCTCCAGCCCCTCGGTGTTCGTGCGGATGCCGGTCACCTCCGGCCCGCTCGCCGAGCTGGACGCCAAGCTCCTCATCTGGACGACCACCCCGTGGACGCTGGTGTCGAACACCGCCGTCGCCGTCCACCCGGACGTCACCTACGTCGCCGCCCGCCCGGCGGAGTCCGACGAGGTCCTGGTCGTGGCCGAGCCGCTGCTCGCGCAGGTGCTGGGCGAGGGCGCGGAGGTCCTGGCGTCCTTCCAGGGACGTGAGCTGGAGCGCACCCCGTACAAGCGGCCGTTCGACCTGGTCGAGATCCCGGACGCGCACTACGTGGTGCTCGGCGACTACGTCACCGTCGAGGACGGCACCGGACTCGTCCACCAGGCCCCCGCGTTCGGCGCGGACGACATGACCGTCTGCAAGAACTACGGCATGCCGATCGTCAACCCGATCGGCCCGGACGGCCGGTTCCTCGCCGACGTCCCCATGGTCGGCGGGACGTTCTTCAAGGACGCCGACGAGCGGCTCACCGAGGACCTGCGGATCCGCGGCCTGCTGTTCAAGGGCACCCACTTCGACCACAGCTACCCGCACTGCTGGCGCTGCCACACCGCGCTGCTCTACTACGCGCTCCCCGCCTGGTACATCCGCACCACCGCGGTCAAGGAGCGGCTGCTCGAGGAGAACGCGAAGACCAACTGGTTCCCCGAGAACGTCAAGGAGGGCCGGTACGGCGAGTGGCTGCGCAACAACGTCGACTGGTCGCTGTCCCGCAGCCGCTACTGGGGCACGCCGCTCCCGCTGTGGGTCTGCGAGGACGACGAGGACCACATCACCTGCGTCGGCTCCCTCAAGGAGCTCGGTGAGCTGGCCGGACGCGACCTGACCACGCTCGAGCCGCACCGCCCGTACGTGGACGACGTGACGTTCGCCTGCCCGTCCTGCGGCGGCACGGCCAAGCGCGTCCCGGACGTCATCGACGCCTGGTACGACTCGGGCTCCATGCCGTTCGCGCAGTTCGGCGCCCCGCACAAGAACCAGGACGTGTTCGCGCAGTCCTACCCCGCGCAGTTCATCTGCGAGGCGCAGGACCAGACCCGCGGCTGGTTCTACTCGCTGATGGCCGTCGGCACGCTCGTGTTCGACCAGTCGTCCTACGAGAACGTCCTGTGCCTCGGCCTGATCCTCGCCGAGGACGGCCGCAAGATGAGCAAGCACCTCGGCAACGTGCTCCAGCCGATCCCGCTGATGGACGACCACGGCGCGGACGCCCTGCGCTGGTTCATGGCGGCGGGCGGCCTGCCCTGGGCGTCCCGCCGCGTCGGCCACAACGCGCTGGAGGAGATCGTCCGCAAGGTGCTCCTCACCTACTGGAACACCGCGTCGTTCTTCGTCCTGTACGCCAACGCCGCCGGTGAGGGCGAGGGCAAGCGCGCCTGGACGCCGGACCGCGCCGCCGAGGCGCCCGCCCCGGCGGACCGTCCGCTGCTGGACCGGTGGGCGCTCGCCGAGCTGCACCGTACGGTCAAGGAGGTGGACGACGCGCTCGAGCAGTTCGACACCGCGCGCGCCGGACGCCGCCTCGCCGAGTTCGTCGACGACCTGTCCAACTGGTACGTCCGGCGGTCCCGGCGGCGCTTCTGGGCGGGACCGGAGACGGCCGAGGGCGCCTCGGCGTTCGCGACCCTCTACGAGTGCCTGGAGACCCTGACCCGCCTCATGGCCCCGCTCACGCCGTTCCTCACCGACCACGTGTGGGACGTCATCCGGCCCGAGGACGCCCCCGAGTCGGTGCACCTCACCGACTGGCCGACCGTCCGGGAGGACCTGCTCGACCCGGCCCTCACCGGGCACATGGCGCTCGTCCGGCGCCTGGTCGAGCTCGGCCGCGCGGCGCGCGTCGCGTCCGGCGTCCGGACCCGGCAGCCGCTCGGCCGCGCCCTCGCCGGGGCGTCCGGCTGGGCGGGCCTGCCGGACGAGCTGCGCGCGCAGATCGCCGACGAGCTGAACGTCCAGTCCGTCCAGGACCTGGCGTCCATCGGCGGCGACCTGGTCGACTACGAGGTCAAGCCGAACTTCCGCTCGCTCGGCGGCCGGTTCAAGAAGGACGCGCCGAAGGTCGCCAAGGCCGTCACGTCGGCCGACGCCGCCACGCTGGTCGGCGCGCTGCGCGGGCCGTCCGGCGCCGCCTCGGTGGACGCCGAGGGCGTCGGGACGGTCGAGCTGACCGCGGACGACGTCATCGTCACCGAGCGGCCGAAGTCCGGCTGGGCGGTCGAGTCCGGACAGGGCGAGACCGTCGCGCTCGACCTGACGATCACGCCGGAGCTGCGCCGCGCCGGGCTCGTCCGCGAGGTCGTCCGGCTCGTCCAGGACACCCGCAAGGCCATCGGCCTGGACGTCACCGACCGCATCGCCCTGTGGTGGGACGCCCCCGGCGGCGACATCGCCGAGGCGCTGCGCGAGCACACCGGCGTCCTGGCGGGCGAGGTGCTCGCGACCACGGTGACCGAGGGACGGCCCGACGAGGACCTCCCGGCGTTCAACGACGCCGAGCTCGGCCTCACCTACCGCCTGCGCCGCGCCTGACCGCCCCGACGTGGCGGTGCGGCCTCCCGCGCCGCCACGTCACCGCCGACGCCCCGATGCCGGGCGTCCCGCTCCCGGGACGCCCGGCATCGGCGTTACCGGACGGTTGCCGGGATGGGCTTAGACACGACGTATCGCGTTTGCCATGATGGCGGGGTGAACCATCCCGACTCCCCACCTCCCGCCGAGCCGGAGCGGACCCCGGACGCGGCGGAGAAGGCCCCGGACCGGGATCCCGCCGGGGATCCCGCCCCGCGCCCGGCCCCGGACGTCCAGCCAGGTCCGGGCGGCATGCGCGCCTCGGACGCCGACCGCGACAAGGTCGCCGACCGGCTCCGCGAGGCGCTCGCCGACGGCCGGATCACCGCGGAGGAGCACGCCGAGCGGATCGACGTCGTCTACAAGGCCAAGACCTACGCCGACCTCGAACCGGTGCTCGCCGACCTGCCCGGCGGAACCGGCGCGTCCGCCACGTCCGCCGCGTCCCCGGTCGGCGCGTCCGCGCAGCCCCCGGCCGCGCCGCCGCGCACCGAGCCCGGCACCGCCGTCGCGATCCTCTCCGAGGTCAAGCGCGGCGGACGCTGGCTGGTCGAGGCCGAGACCAACGCCAACGTCGTGCTCGGCAAGATCACGCTGGACCTGCGCCAGGCCGTCCTGTCCCAGCGCGAGGTGACGATCAACTGCGCCTGCGTCCTCGGCGAGGTCGAGATCATCGTCCCGCCCGGGGTGCGCGTCGCCAACTCCGCCTCCGCCGTCCTCGGCCAGACCGAGGTCCCCTTCGACGACCCCGAGGCCCCGGACGCGCCGACCGTGCGCATCACCGGCTTCGCCCTGCTCGGCCAGATCGAGGTGCGCCGCCGCGCCGTCGGCGAGGCCACCCTCTCCGAGCGCATCAAGCAGATCACCGAGGACCACGTGCACTCCCGCGTCCTCGGCCGCGAGGAGCGGCGCCACGCCGTCCGTGAGGCCCACGAGGAGCACCGCCGCCTCCGCGACGAACGCCGCGACCACCTCCGCGCCCTCCGCGACGAACGCCGTCACGGCCGCCACTGACCCGAGGCGGGACGGCCGCCCTCATCGGGGGGCGGCCGTTCCGCGCCACCACACGCCAGGACGGCCGCCGGCGAGGCACCAGGCTCGTGCAGGCCTCGGAAGTTGGGGGCGTATGACCAGGGGCGCTGTCAGGTTCCGGAGTCGACCACACGAGGTACCGAGGTCGCCTGCACCTCGGCGTAGGAGGGGGCGCTGAGGTCCGTCCGCCTGCCGTCGCGGATGTCGGTCGCCGCGGTGACGGCCGCCGCCAGGGCCCTGCGGTAGAGCAGCGAGCCGAGGCTGATCCTGCGCACGCCCAACGCGGCCAGCTCGGTGAGGCTCGGGCCCTCCTGCTTGAACAGGATGTTCAGCGGCACGACCAGGGTCGCCGTCAGCGCGGCGATCGCGTCCGGATCCGACAGTCCCGGCACGAACACCCCGTCCGCTCCGGCCTGTTCGTAGACGGCGAGGCGCGCCGCGGTCTCGTCCTGCTGACGAGCGAGCCAGTGGGTGTCGGTGCGGGCGTTCACGAACAATGAGGGCACGGCGGCCTTAATGGCGGCGATCTTCGCGGCGTGCAGCTCGGCGGAGTGGAGGGCGCCGTCCGGGCGTCCGTCCTCGAGGTTGATCCCGGCGGCCCCCGCATCGTGCAGCCTTCGGGCCAGCTCGGCCACCTCCTCGGGATCGTCGCTGAAGCCGCCTTCGGCGTCGACGGTGAACAGGAAGGCGCCCTGCCCGAGTCGGCGGGCCAGCGCCACGGTCGCCTCCGCGGTGGCGGCCGCCCCGTCCGGCAGGCCGAGGGCCGCGGCCACGCCCAGGCTGGTGGTGCCGATCGCGCTGAAGCCCTCTGCCGCCAGCGCCGCCGCTGAGGCGTGGTCCCAGGCGTTGGGAAGCAGCAGCGGGACGGCCTGGTGGTGCAGGTCGGCGAACGCGGTCGGCGTGCGCTGGAGAAGGCCCTCGGCCAGCGCGAGAGCGTGCGCCTTGCCGGGGCAGACCCGGGGCGGTGCACCGAAGGTGAGCGGCACGGGAGACGTGCTTTGTGCAGCCGCCAGGTCCATGACCACCACATCGCCCTCGGCGACGTCCCGTCCGGCGACGCGGGTGGCGCGGGCGGCGACGCGGCGCATGCTCCGCACCGGTGAAGTCTCCGCGAGCACGCGCGCCAGCGGCGCGTCGCCACCGGCCGCTGCCTCGACCAGCGCGGCGGTCGCCTCGCACGCCTGCACCAGCAGCCCGATGCGGTTGGCGGCGTCCTCCAGGGCGGCCTGGTCCGCGTTCTCCGGCGCCAGCAGCGCCACCAACTGCGCCACGGCCTCATCCGCCGCCGGATCCGCGCCCCCGAAGTAGACCCCGGCCACAAGGGTCACCGCCTCCGCGACCGCTTCGGGCTCCGGCATCCCCAGAGCCTCGGCGAGGGCGCGCACCACCCGTACCCGGGCCTCCCCCTCAGCACCGACCGTCACCGCCCGCCGCAGCGCGGACGGCTCCAGGCGGGTGAGTTCGGCCTCCACGAACGCCCTGCGGCGGCGATGCGCCTCACCGGAACTGAACCGGGCCACGGTGTCCCGCAGCCAGGCGACACTCGCCCCACTGGGACCCTCATCCGCCGCTGGCAGCTCCGGGACCAGCGCCGGGTCCGCAAGCGCCGCCCGCACGTCCGCATAACGCTCGAATTCGTGCACCGTGTGCGTCATGGACCAGACGCTAGGCGCGGAACGATTCGACACCGATCGAACCATCCCTGCAGCGCCATGACGGCGCAGACCGCCGCCCTGCGTGACGGACGCGCCCGCACGGCGACACGGCCCCGAACATCAGAACGGCCGCCCGTACGCGGGCGGCCGTTCCGGTCGTCTCGGGTTGAAAGGGATGCGGGTCAGTCGCGGGCGTGCTCGCGGTCGGGCTGGCACACCAGGCACGGCGTGCAGCCGCGCTCCTTGGCCTCGCTGCGCGGCAGGGACTCCAGGTCCTCGGCGTCGTCGCCGATGTCCTCGATCAGCGCGCAGTCGGGACGGTGGTACCGCTTGGTGCCGCTGAGGATGCGCACCTGCGGCTCCTCCTCGGCGGCGGCCTCGTCCTCGGACGACTCGGCGTCCTCGGTCTTGACCTCGGCCTTGTCCGCAGCCTCGTCGGCCTCGGGCTCCGGCTTCGCGTCCGCCGCGTCAGTCGCGACCTCGTCGGCCTCGTCCTCGGCGACCTCGGCCTTGCCGGACGGCTCGTCCTCGTCGGCGGACTCGCGCGGACGGGGCGGAGCGGCGGCCACCGCGACGGCCTCCTCCTCCGCCTCCCCGGGCTCGTCCTTCTCGGCCTCGGGCTCCTCGACCGGAGCCGCAGCCGCCTTCTCGGCGATCGTGGCGACCGGAGCGTCCTTCGCCTCCGGCTCGGACGTCACCTCCGTGCTGGCGGCCTCTGAGGGCTTCTCGGCGACTTCGTCCCGCTTCGTCTCGGTCTCGGGCTTCGTCGTCGGGAGGGGGATGTCCATCAGCGTGGGCCCGGCCGGCGGAGCCTCGTTCTCGGGCTCGGACGCCGGCTCGGCCACCGGGATGTCGGGAAGCGTGACATCGCCGCGACCGGACGGGGCGGGCGGGGCGCTCGCGGCCGGAGTCGGCCACGCGGACGGCACCGACGGGGAGTCGGCCACGGGAGGCGCGGCGGGCGCGGGCGGAGCGGGCGGCGCGGCAGGGGACGCGGCGGACGCCACGGGACCGCGGGGAGCGGAACCGGACGGCGCGTCACCCTGCTTGCCACCGGGCGCCCCGGCAGCGGGCCCTCCTGCGGTGGACGGAGCCCCGACGGAGACCGAGGCCCGCGCGGCGAGCGCGGTGTCGGGGAGGCAGGCGGTGCAGGGGCTGAAGCCCTCTTCGCGGGCCTCCGCGTAGGTCAGCTCCTCGGTGTCACGACCGGCGAGCTGGCGGCAGGTGTCCAGGTGGTAGCGCTTGCGGCCGCGCACGACGAAGACGATCGCGTCGTCCGGAACGTCCGCGTGCTGCGGCGGGATCGCGACCTCGTCGTCCGGGTCGCCTTCGCCGGCGTGCTGCGCGGCGCCGTGCGCCGCGGCCTGGCCGGCGGTCTTGCCCTTCTTGGCCTTCTTGCCCTTGCGATCGCGGCGGGGGGAGGCCGCGCCACCCCCGAAGATCTCCTTGCGGCGCAGGAACACCCCGACGAGCAGGCAGAGCGCCGACACCAGGCTGACCGCGATGGACGTGTAGATCACCGCGATGGCGTCCACTCCGAACACCTGCGCGCTGTCGCCGTTGCCCGCGACGATTCCCGCCACCAGCAGGGCGATCGCCACCACCACGAGTACGCCACTCAGGATGATCACAGGGTCTCTCTCTTCCCTACGGGCCGCGCCCCGGACCGCGGTAAGGCCCGGAGGACACCGCCGATGTGCCCGGATACGCCGACGCCGCCGGGATGGCCCACGGCCATCCGCGGCGCGGCGATCGACAAGACACTATCGCCTGCGGGACAGGCGTCAGCGCCTCTCGTGCGGCGGGTTGTCGCCGGTGTGGAAGGCCCCGGTCGCCGAGTGCTGCACCTGCTGGGTGTGCTGGGGGGCGTCGGGGGTGCCGAAGGGGGAGGTCCCGGTCGGGGAGGGGGCGCCGGAGGGCGCGCCGTTGCGCTGGTCGGAGGCGGGGGCGGCGATGGGCTGCGGACCGGTCTGCGCGGGGCCGACCGCGGGGTTCGGGAAGGCGCCCGCCTCGGCGGACCCGGCCTCCAGGTCGCGCAGCTGGCCCTCCAGGTACACCTTCAGGCGGCTGCGGTACTCGCGCTCGAACGCCCGCAGGTTGTCGACCTCGCGCTCGAGCTCCTCGCGCTGCTGCACGAGGGAGCCCATGACCTGGCGGTGCCGCTCCTGGGCGTCCCGGTCCAGGGCCTCGGCGCGGGAGCGGGCCTCGGAGACGATCTGGTCGGCCTGGCGGCGCGCCTTGCCGAGGATCTCCTCGGCCTCGCGGCGGGCGCGGCCGAGCGTCTCGTCGGCCTCCCGGCGAGCGTCGGCGATGGCCTGGTCCGCGGTCTGCTGCGCGAGCGCCAGCACGCGGGCCGCGGTGTCCATGTTGTCCTCGCCGGACGGCTGGCCCATGCCGAGGCCGCCGCCGAGCTGGCCGCCCAGCTGCTGGCCCATGCCGAGCTGCGCCGGCTCCGGCTCGGGCTGCTGCTGGATCGGCTCCGGCCGCGGCGGCTCGGGGATCTTGGTGACGTCCGGCTTGGGTTCGACGATGGGCGCGGCCATGGCGGGAACCTTGCCGCGCAGGCACTCGGCCAGCTTCGCGCGGAGCTCCTCGTTCTCCTGGATGAGGCGGTCGAGTTCCGCCTCGACCTCGTCGAGGAACGCGTCCACCTCCTCCTCGTCGTAACCCGGCCTGAGCCTGGTGGTACTGAACTGCTTGTTCCGCACGTCGGCGGGTGTCAGCGGCATGTTCGTCTCCTTGGCGCGCTTGGAGTCTGTCCGGTAAGGACGGTATCTGATCAGAGCATCTGCACGAAGATGATCAAGACCCAGACCACAAGGAAGAGGAATGTGAAGCTGAGGTCCAGTGCCACGTTACCCAGCCGTACGGGTGGGATGAAACGCCGGAGGAATTTCAGTGGCGGGTCGGTGACGGTGTAGACGGTCTCGGCTATGACCAGGACCACCCCCGTCGGCCGCCACTCCCGGGCGAACGACCGCAGGACTTCGAGGACCAACCTCCCTATGAGGAACAGGAGGAACAGGTACAGGACGTATTGCAGGATCAGTCCAACGATATGCACGGACGCTCTCTCGGTCTCGGCTGCTCAGCTCTGGTTGAAGAACCCTCGTTCCGCCATCCGGGCCTTGTCCTCCGCCGTCACCTCCACGTTGGCGGGTGACAGGAGGAACACCTTGTTCGTAACACGCTCGATGCTGCCGTGCAGGCCGAACACCAGACCTGCCGCGAAGTCGACCAGGCGCTTGGCGTCACTGTCGACCATCTCGGTCAGGTTCATGATGACCGGCGTGCCCTCACGGAAGTGCTCCCCGATGGTCCTGGCTTCGTTGTAGGTCCTCGGGTGCAGCGTAGTGATGCGCGCAAGATCGGCGGCGGCGGAGGACTCGTAGAGCGCCACGGACCGCCGGTCCGGGGCCGCCGGGACGAGATCGCGTTCACGGTCCGCCACGTCGTCGGCTCGGGTAGGCTGAACGCCCGCCTCGTCCTCGCGGTGGCCCCCGCGCCGACCCGGGATCTGGTCGGTCTCGTCGTCGTAGACCTCGTACTCGTCATAGTCGTCGTACTTGTCGTACTTGCTGAACTTCTCGTCGTAGCGGTCGTCCTCCACAAGGCCGAGGTAGACCGCCATCTTGCGCATCGCGCTGGCCATACGCCCCTCCGTCGTCCTGTGGCCGCGGCACCGGCGCCCCCTGCCGGGCCTGGCGCCGCCGTCGGACTCTTCCGCCTGCCTGTAGAAACCGCCGTCCTGACGGCCACCACTGGGGGGACATTACCTGACGATTGCGCTCCGGCCGCCGAGCAACGCCGTACCGACACGCACGTGTGTCGCGCCACACGCGACGGCGGCTTCCAGGTCGCCGCTCATCCCCGCCGACATGATCGTGGCACCCGGGTGTGACAGTCGCACCTCATTTGCGAGGCGCGCGAGCCGCTCGAACGCGGGCCGCGGTTCCTCGCCGAGGGGGGCGACGGCCATCACGCCGCCCAGCTCGAGGCCCTCGGCGGCGGCGATCTGGTCGGCCAGGGCGGGCACGTCCGCCTGGGCCGCGCCCCCGCGCCCCTCCTTCTCGTCCAGGCCGACCTGCACCAGGCAGCGCAGCGTGCGGCCCTCCGCGACGGCGGCCTGGGACAGCGCCCGGACGAGCCGGGCCCGGTCCACGGACTGGACGACGCCCGCGTAGGACGCCACCGACTTGACCTTGTTGGTCTGGAGCTGGCCGACGAAGTGCCAGGTCAGGGCCAGGTCGGCGCATTCGGCCGCCTTGGGGGCGGCCTCCTGGTCGCGGTTCTCGGCGACCTGGGCGAGGCCGAGTCCGGCCAGCAGCCGCACATCGGACGCCGGGAAGGTCTTGGTCACCGCGACGAGCGTCACGTCCTCGGTGTCCCGGCCCGCGGCGGCGCAGGCGGCGGCGATCCGCTCCCGCACCTCCGCGAGGTTGGCCGCCAGTTCCTCCCGGCGGCCCGTGGACTCGCTAGAGGTGTTCGGGGTCATCGGTCAGGTCGTCCTTCAGCCATACGAATCCGGCGAACCGGCCGGTCTGGCCGTCCCGCCGGTAAGAGAAGAGGTCGGGGGTCTCGATGGTGCAGCGGGGGTCGACGCTGACGCCGGTCACGCCGCGTCCGGCGAGCTGCTCGACGATTCCGGCGCGGATGTCGAGGCCGGGGGTCCCGGCGCCGGTCGTCGCGTACGCCGCGGGCACCCGGGCGGCGACCTCGGCGCGCATGGCCTCGGGCACCTCGTAGCAGGAGCCGCAGGCGGCGGGCCCGATCGCGCCGGTGATCCGCGCGGGCTCGGCGCCGTGCTCGCGCATCCGGTCGACCAGCGCGGGGACGACCCCGGCGAGGGTGCCGGGACGTCCGGAGTGCGCGGCGCCGACGACGCCCGCGACCGGGTCGGCCAGCAGCACCGGGGCGCAGTCGGCGACCAGGACGGCCAGGACGAGGCCGGGGACCGTGGTCACGACGCCGTCGACGGCGTCGTCGCCCAGGTCGTCGGGGGACTTGACGAACGCGACGTCGGCGCCGTGCACCTGCCGCATCCAGACGGTGCGTCCGGCGTCGACGCCGAGGACGGCGGCGGCGTGCTCGCGGTTGGCGCGCACGGCGGCCGGGTCGTCGCCGACCGCTCCGCCGAGGTTCAGACCCGCGAACGGCGCGGGGCTCACGCCGCCGGCGCGGTCGGTGAACGCCGCGCCGACACCGGCGCCGAGGGGGATTTCGTTGATCACTGAGGGGGTGGTCACTTCAGGAAGTCGGGCACGTCGAGGTCGTCCTCGTCCTCCTCGAACACGACCCGCCGGTTGCGGGACGGCGCCGGGGCGTTGCCGGACTCGCCGGCGTGCACCCGGGAGGGGGCGGGCTCGGGACGCGGCGCGGGGGTGCGTCCGCCCTGGTCGGCGGCGGACTCGCCACGTCGCTCGTCCCGGTCGGCGGGCCCGGGCGCGCCGGACCCGGCCGGGCCGGGCGCGGCCTGGACCGGGGCGGGCCGCTCCGGCACCGGCGTGGGGGCCGGTGCCGCGGCGGCCTGCGCGACCGTCGTGTGCGTCGGGGCGTGCGCGGGCGGCTGGTGCTGCGGGCCGGACGGCTGGTGCCGCTCGGGCCGGTCGAGCTGCGGCGCGCCCGGACCCTGCTGACCCGGCTGGGCGAGCCCGGTCGCGGGCTCGGGGTTGCGGCCGACACGGCTCGGGATCGGGTTGGCGGGCGGCTGCGGTGCGGGCGCGGGCGCCTGCTGGCCGGACGGGTTGGGGGTGTTCTGCCGGGCCGGAGGAACCCGCCGCGCGTCAGCCTCCGGAGCCGGCCTGGTAGGGCGGCCCTCGTCGAACCCCGCGGCGATCACGGTGACCCGGACCTCGTCGCCGAGCGCGTCGTCGATGACCGCGCCGAAGATGATGTTGGCGTCCGGCGCGGCGGCGTTGGACACCAGCTGCGCCGCCTCGTTGATCTCGAACAGGCCGAGGTCGGAGCCGCCGGAGATGGACAGCAGCACGCCGTGCGCGCCGTCGATGCTGGCCTCCAGCAGCGGGCTGGAGATCGCCATCTCGGCCGCGGCCACGCTGCGGTCGTCGCCGCGCGCCGAGCCGATGCCCATGAGCGCCGAGCCCGCGCCGGACATGACCGACTTGACGTCGGCGAAGTCCAGGTTGATCAGGCCTGGCGTGGTGATCAGGTCGGTGATGCCCTGAACACCGGAGAGGAGCACCTGGTCCGCGGCCTTGAACGCGTCCAGAACGCTGACCTGCCGGTCGCTGATCGACAGCAGCCGGTCGTTGGGGATGACGATGAGGGTGTCGACCTCGTCCCGGAGTGTCTCTATTCCGGCTTCCGCCTGCATCGCGCGGCGCTTGCCCTCGAACGAGAACGGCCGGGTGACCACGCCGATGGTGAGCGCGCCGAGGGAACGGGCGATGTTCGCCACGACGGGCGCGCCGCCGGTGCCGGTGCCGCCTCCCTCGCCCGCGGTGACGAAGACCATGTCGGCGCCCTTGAGCACCTCCTCGATCTCCTCGCGGTGGTCCTCGGCGGCCTTGCGGCCGACGTCGGGGTTGGCCCCCGCGCCGAGGCCCCGGGTGAGCTCGCGGCCCACGTCGAGCTTGACGTCGGCGTCACTCATCAGCAGCGCCTGGGCGTCCGTGTTGATCGCGATGAACTCGACGCCCTTGAGTCCCTCCTCGATCATCCGGTTGACGGCGTTGACGCCGCCGCCGCCGATGCCGACGACCTTGATGACCGCGAGGTAGTTCTGCGGTGCTGCCACGACGAGGGGCCTTTCCGCTCGCTTATCTAATCGAGTCGGGGGTGAGGCCGGACCGGGCTCCGAACCCGGTTCAACCCTCACCCTCAACTTGAGGCTTACAGTTATGTCAACCTGATGACTGATACGGACAGTAGGGCGGGCCAACGGCCAGGGTCAACTAACCTCCCGCCAACCGCCCCGGCGTGTCGCGTGCGCGGACTTGGCGAGACTTGCCCTGGTTGGTACGGCCCGCCTCCGGACCGCGCCCCCGGGCCCGGCCTCCGGGCCCGTCGCCCGGTCCGCGCCCGGGTCCGGTCCAAGCTTCCCCCATCGGGACGCCCGAAGCGCTCCGACACACGGGAACCGTGCGTTCCGGCGGCACGACCAGGCGTGACCGCGGACGCGGCCCGCGGACGGCGGACGAGCGTCCGGCACCGGCCCGCGGAGCCCCCGGTCCCCTGCCGCATCCCCCGGCCGGACGGCCTGATCGGCGGACGCCCGAAGTGATCATCACCACGCCGCTAGTGCGTCGTGACCACTTCGGGCGAGCTGACGTCGACCGTGTTCGCGGACCGTCCGGCGGGCGAGCGGCGCAGCGCCTCGATCAGGCGCAGCTTCTCCGCCGTCCGCTCGTCCGAGCCCCAGACGACCGTCAGGCCGTCCGCGAGGTGCAGCGTCACCGCCTCCGGCGAGCTCGCCGTCACCTCGGCCAGCTTCCGCCGCAACGCGGCCGGGAGCCGCTCGATCACGTGCAGCGCCGCCAGGCTGGACGGGTCGGACGGCCCCGGCGCGGCCACCGACAGCAGCGGCAGCCCGGCCGGACGCGCCGTCCCGTCGGTGACCGTGACCCCGGACGCGTCGAGCAGGTAGTACCGGCCGTCCCGGTCGACCATGGCGCGCGGCGTGCGCTCGGTCACGACGATCCGGACCGTCCCGGGCCACTGGCGCTCGACCTTCGCCGACGCCACCTCCCGCAGCCGCCGGACGCGGGCGCGGACCGCGCCGGTGTCGAGCCGGGCCATGGGCGAGCCGAGCGAGATCCCGGCCGCGCCCTCGATCCGGTCGCGCGGCGCGTAGTGGTTCCCGGCCACCTCCACATGTCGGACGACCAGCAGCTTCGAGCCGAGCAGCACCCATCCGGCCGCGCCGAGCACGCCCACGACCAGCAGGGTGACGAACGCGACCTTCCACCGGTTCGGGCGGCGCCGCGCGGGCGGACGCCGGACCGGCTGACGGCCCGAGGCGCGCGCCGACGCGGACGGCCCGGAATCCGGCCGTCCGCCCTCGTCGCGTGCGTCCCCTCGCGTGTGTCCTCCGCCGTGCACCGTGTGCCGCCTCGTCCCAGCCTCGGTCATGCCCTCCAGGATGACCGCCGGCCGCCCGGAAGCCACGCCTCCACGCCGCGCCGCTGCTCCCCCGGGCCGCCCGGCTCCCCAGGACCGCCCGCCCGTCGCCGTGGCCCGGTCAGGCGTCCGCCAGGCGCTCCAGGATCACCGGGCCGAGCCTGGTCACGTCGCCCGCGCCCAGCGTGATCACGAGGTCGCCCGGCCGGGCGAGCCCGGCCACGACGTCCGGGACCTCGTCGAACACCGGCGCGTACACCGTCTCGGTGCCGTCCGGCACGCGGTCGGCGATCAGCCGTCCGGTCACGCCGGGCTCCGGGTCCTCGCGCGCGCCGTAGACGTCCAGGACGACCGCGACGTCGGCCAGGCCCAGGGCCTCGCCGAACTCGGCGGCGAAGAACCGGGTGCGGCTGTACAGGTGCGGCTGGAAGACCGCGACGATGCGTCCCTCGCCGTCCCGGCCGTCCAGGTAGTCGCGGGTCGCCGACAGGTCGGCGACCAGCTCGGTCGGGTGGTGGGCGTAGCTGTCGAAGACCTCGGCGCCCGCCGCCTCGCCCTTGCGCTCCAGGCGCCGCATCGCGCCGCCGAAGCCGCTCAGCCCCTCGCGGACGGTCTTCAGGTCGAGGCCGAGCGCGTGCGCGACCGCGACGACGGCTGCGGCGTTGAGGGAGTTGTGCCGCCCGGGGACGGTGAGGACGACCTCGCCGAGTCCGTCCGCCTCGCCCTCGATCGTGAACCGCGACCCGAGGCCCCGCGGGGTGAAGCCGGTCACGCGCAGGTCGGCATCGTCGGCCTCGCCGTAGGTCAGGACGCGCAGCCCGCGCGCCCGCGCGAGGTCGGCGAGCTCGCGCGCGACCGGGTCGTCGGCCCCGGCGACGAACGCGCCGCCGTCCCCGACCCGTCCGACGAACTTCGCGAACAGCTCCTTGACCTGCTCGAACCCGCCGTAGTTGTCCAGGTGGTCGGCCTCGACGTTGGTCACGACCGCGATGTGCGGCGTGTACATGAGGAACGAGCCGTCGCTCTCATCGGCCTCGGCGACGAAGACCTCGCCGGTGCCCTCGTCCGCGCCGAGCCCGGTCGTGACCAGCTGCCCGCCGATGCAGTAGGACGGGTCGGCCCCGGCGTGCTGCAGGGCGACCGTCATCATCGACGTCGTGGTGGTCTTGCCGTGCGTCCCGGCGACGGCGACCGCGCGGCGGTCGGCCATCAGCGAGGCGAGCGCCGCGGACCGGTGCAGGACGCGCAGGCCCCGCGCGCGGGCGGCGGCGAGCTCGGGGTTGCCCTCCCGGATCGCCGACGAGATCACGACGGTCTCGGCGTCCCCCAGATGGGACGCGTCGTGCCCGACGAAGACCTTCGCGCCGAGCCCGGCGAGCTGGCCGAGCAGCTCGGAGTCCTTGGCGTCGCTGCCGGAGACGGTGATGCCGCGCTTCAGCATGATCCGGGCGATGCCCGACATGCCCGCGCCGCCGATCGCGATGAAGTGGACCCGGCCCAGCTCACCGGCCGGGACCACCGCGGACGGGTCGACCAGGCTCATTGGCCCTGCCCCTGCTGGTGCGCGGCGCGGACGACGTCGTAGACCATGCGGGCGAGCGCCACGTCGGCGTCCCGGCGGCCCATCCGGCCCGCGGCCTCGGACATGTTCGCCACCCGGGCCGGGTCGCGCAGGATCGGGATCAGGTGCCCGGCGATCCACTCGGGGCTGAGCTCGGCGTCGTCGATCAGCAGGCCGCCGCCGTTCTGGACGATCGGCTCGGCGTTCAGCCGCTGCTCGCCGTTGCCGATCGGCAGCGGCACGTAGACCGCGGGCAGCGCCACGGCCGACAGCTCGGCGCAGGTCATCGCGCCCGCGCGGCACATCGCCATGTCGGCGGCGGCGTAGGCGAGGTCCATCCGGTCGCAGTAGGGGATGGTCACGTACTGCGGGGCGCCGGCCGGGCCCGGGTCGGGCACCTCGGTGTTCTTCGGGCCGACGATGTGCAGCACCTGGATCCCGGCCGCGCGGAACGCGGGCGCGGCGGCGACCGCGTTGCGGTTCAGCGACCGGGCCCCCTGGGACCCGCCGAAGATCAGCAGGGTGGGCAGCTCGGGCAGCAGGCCGAAGTAGGAGCGGGCCTTGTCGCCCATCGCCATCCGGTCCAGGTTGGCGATGTCGCGGCGCAGCGGGATCCCGACGAACTTGGCGTTCGGCAGCGGCGAGTCGTGGTGGGAGACCGCGACGTGGTCGGTGAACCGCGAGCCGAGCTTGTTGGCCAGACCCGGCTTGGGGTTCGCCTCGTGCACGATGATCGGCACCTTGCGCTTGCGCGCGGCCAGGTAGCCGGGGGTGGCGACGTACCCGCCGAAGCCGACCAGCACGTCCGCGCGCATCTGGTCCAGGACGCCGGCGGCGGCGTTGATCGCGCCGCGCAGCCGTCCGGGGACCGACAGCAGCTGCGGGGTCAGCGTGCGGGGCAGCGGCACCGGGGGGATCAAGGCGAGCTCGTAGCCGCGCTGCGGGACCAGCCGGGTCTCCAGGCCGCGCTCAGTGCCGAGGCAGACGATCCCGGTGTTCGGGTCGTGGCGGCGCAGCGCGTCGGCGAGGGCCAGGGCGGGCTCGATGTGTCCGGCGGTGCCGCCGCCGGCCAGGACAACCCTCATGCTCGTTGACAACTCCTCAGCGTGTCCTCAGCGGGTTCGGTGCGCGGGTGCGGACGTCGTGCGGGCGGGACGACCCCCGCCCGCCCGGTCGCTCCGTCCGGGCGGGGGCGGGACCGTCCGGCGCTCGTCCGGGTCATGACCCCCGCGGTCCGAGTCCCAGCCAGCTTAGAGCCCGGGACAGCGGTCCGGGGCCGCGTGCGGCGAGCGCCTGCCTCGCGCCGGGCTCCCGCTTGGCGAACGCCAGCAGCATCCCGAGCGCGATCAGCGTGGGGATGAGGGCCGATCCGCCGTAGGAGACCAGCGGCAACGGGATGCCTGTGATGGGAAGCACACCGATGACCGCGCCGATGTTCACGATGGCCTGGACCACCAGCCAGGCCGTCGAGCCGGCCGCGGCGAGCCGGGTGAACGGGTCCTTGACGCGGCGCGCGATGCGCAGCCCGGCGTAGGCGAGCAGCCCGAACAGGCCGAGCACCACCAGCGTCCCGACCAGCCCGAACTCCTCGCCGATGATCGCGAAGATGAAGTCGGTCTCGGCGTGCGGCAGGAAGTCCCACTTGGCCCGTCCCTCCCCCAGCCCGGTGCCGGTCAGGCCGCCGGACGAGAGCGCGTACAGGCCCTGGGTGCCCTGGTAGTTGAAGGTGAGCTGGTTGCCGGACTGGTCCAGGAACCCGGTGAGGCGCTGCATCCGGTACGGCTCGACCACGATGAGGATCGACACCAGCAGGGCGACGAGCCCGGCGATGCCGACGAACAGCCGTCCGGGCGCGCCGACCACCCACAGCAGCGCCAGGAAGATCGTCAGGAGCACCAGCGTGGTGCCGAGGTCGTTGCCGAGCATGACCAGCAACACCAGCAGGCCCGCGCCGGGCAGCAGCGGCATCAGCAGCGGACGCCACTCGGTGAGCTGGCCGAGCTTCTCCTTGCGGGCCAGCAGGTCGGCGCCCCACAGGACCAGGCCGAGCTTGGCGGGCTCGGACGGCTGGATCTGGATCGGCCCGAGGCTGATCCAGCGGGTCGCGCCGCCCGCCGCGCGGCCGAGGCCCGGCACCAGCACCAGGGCGAGCGCCGCGACCGACAGCAGCAGCATCGGGAACGCCAGCGCCCGGAACCCCTTCAGCGGCAGCCGGGACGCCGCCCACATCCCGGGCAGGCCGATCGCCATCCACATGGCCTGCTTCTGCACCAGCGTGTACGCCGAGCCGGTCTCCTGGAGCTGCTTGACGCTGGACGCCGACAGGACCATGGTCAGGCCCAGCGCCAGCAGCATCACCGAGCAGCCGAGCACCAGGTAGTACGAGGTGAGCGGACGGTCCAGCAGCCCGACCGCGGCGGCGACCTGCTCGCGCGGCCGGGGCCGCGCCGGACGGTCGCCGCCGGTCTTCGCCTGGTCCCGCTCCGCCGCGGGGGCCGCGCTCATGCCCGCGCGACGAGCCGCCGGACCGCTTCGGCGAACGCGTCGCCGCGCGCGCCGTAACTGGTGAACATGTCGAAGGAGGCCCCGGCCGGGGCGAGCAGCACGGTGTCTCCGGGGCGCGCGAGGGCGGCGGCGCGGGTCACGACTCGGTCCATCGCCCCAGTGTCGGTGTCCGGAACGTCCACCACGGGGACATCCGGCGCGTGTCGCGCGAGCGCTTCGGCGATCCGCCCCCGGTCCCGTCCGATCAGCACCACGGCGCGGAGCCGGTCCGCGCAGGACGCGACCAGGTCGTCCACGTCGGCGCCCTTGAGCAGGCCCCCGGCGATCCACACCGCCGACCGGCAGGACGCCAGCGAGGACGCGGCGGCGTGCGGGTTGGTGGCCTTGGAGTCGTCCACGTAGTCGACGCCGTCCACGTTCGCGACGTGCGCGATGCGGTGCGGGTCGGGCACGAAGGCCCGCAGGCCCTCCCGGACGGCCTCGGGCGGCACGCCGAAGGCGCGGGCCAGGGCCGCCGCCGCGAGGGCGTTGGCGACGTTGTGCGGCGCGAACGGCTTGACGTCGCCCAGCTCGGCGAGCTCGGCGGCGGTCGTGCGCGGGTCGTCCACGAACGCCCGGTCGACGAGCAGCTCCTCGACGACGCCGAGCTGCCCGGGCGCCGGGACGTCGAGGGTGAACCCCCTGGCGTCCTCGGGCCCGAGCCGGGTCGACACCGGGTCGTCGGCGTTCACCACCGCGACCGAGCCCGGCGTGTAGATCTTGCCCTTGTCCTCGGCGTACGCCTCGAACGTGCCGTGCCAGTCGATGTGGTCGGGGGCGACGTTCAGCACCGCCGACGCCAGCGGCCGGACGCTGGACGACCAGTGCAGCTGGTAGCTCGACAGCTCCACGGCCAGCACGTCGTGCTTCTCCAGCACCGCCTCGACGATCGGCGTGCCGACGTTCCCCACCGCGACCGCGTCGTGCCCGGCCGCGGTGAGGATGCACGTCAGCATCCGGACGCAGGTGGTCTTGCCGTTGGTGCCGGTGAGGGCGAGCCAGGGGGCTGCGTCCGCCGGACGCAGCCGCCAGGCGAGCTCGACCTCGCCGTAGATCTCGATCCCGGCGGACGCGGCGGCGGCCAGCAGCGGCACGTCGGGCTTCCAGCCGGGCGAGGTGACGACGAGGTCGGTCCCCCCGGGCAGGGTGTCGCCGTCCCCGAGCCGCACGGTCACGCCGTGCCGCTCGAGGTCGGCCCCCTGCTCGCGGGACGCCTCGTCGTCGCGGGCGTCCACGATCGTCACGCGCGCGCCGCGTTCGGCCAGCACGCGCGCCGCGGCCCGCCCGGAGACCCCGAGCCCCGCGACGACGACGTGCCGTCCCTCGTAGGACTCGGTCACTTCTTCGGCATCCATTCCAGGTAGAACAGGCCGAGCCCGATCGCGGTGAACAGCGCCGACATCAGCCAGAACCGCACGACGATCGTCGTCTCCGCCCACCCCGACAGCTCGAAGTGGTGCTGGAGGGGCGCCATCTTGAACACCCGTTTCTTGGTCATCTTGAACCCGCCGACCTGGATGATCACCGACAGCGTGATCATCACGATCAGGCCGGACAGGACGCCCAGCAGGAACTGGGTGCGGGTCAGGATCGCCAGGCCCACCAGGACGCCGCCGAGGGCGAGCGAGCCGGTGTCGCCCATGAACACCTTCGCCGGGGGCGCGTTCCACCACAGGAAGCCGAACACGCCGCCGAGCACCGCCGCCGCGACGACCGCGAGGTCGAGCGGGTCGCGGACGTTGTAGCAGTTCGGCGCGAGGGCGAACTCGCAGGAGTTGCGCAGCTGCCAGTTGCCGATCAGCACGTACGCGGCCAGCACCATGGCGCACGGGCCGGCGGCGAGGCCGTCCAGTCCGTCGGTGAGGTTCACGCCGTTGGACGTCGCCGCGATCAGCAGCAGCGCCCAGATCACGAACGGGATCGCGCCGATCGCCGGCCCGAAGTCGCGCAGGAACGACAGGTGCGCGTCGGCGGGCGTGATGTCCAGGTGGTTCGGGAAGTTCAGCGACCCGACCGCGAAGACGACGCCGACCAGGATGATGCCGATCATCTTGGCGCCGGAGCGCAGGCCGAGGCTGCGCTGCTTGAAGACCTTGATGTAGTCGTCCACGAAGCCGACCGCGCCGAGCCCGGTCATCAGGAACAGCACCAGGCCGCCCGAGACCGTCGGGCTGGTGCCCGTCAGCAGGTGCGCCGCGCCGTACCCGACGAGCGACCCGAGGACGAACACCGTGCCGCCCATCGTGGGCGTGCCGCGCTTCTTCAGGTGGGCCTCCGGGCCCTCCTGCCGGATCATCTGGCCGTAGCCGAGCCGGTTGACGATCCGGATCCACACCGGCGTGCCGACCATGCCGAACAGCAGGGCCACCCCGGCGGCGATGATGATGTTGGTCATGCCCGGGCACCCCCCGAGAGCAGCGCCTCGGCGACCCGTTCCAGGCCCGTCACACGAGAGCCCTTCACCAGTACGACGTCCTGCGGCCGAAGCCGCTCACCGAGCGCGGTAACCGCCGCGCCGACGTCATCCACCTGTACCAACTCTCCCGTCCATGCCGCCACCTGGGCGGCCCCTTCGGCCACCGCGGCCGCGGCGTCCCCGACGACCACGAGGCCGGCGACGCCGCTGCGCGCGACATGCTGCCCGATCTTGACGTGTTCCGCGACCGAGGTGTCGCCGAGTTCGGCCATCTCGCCCAGGACCGCGAAGGCCCGGCGGCCCCGCGCGAGGTGCGTGAGCACCTCCAGCGCGGCCCGGGTCGACTCCGGATTGGCGTTGTAGGCGTCGTTGATCACCGTCACGCCGTCGGCGCGCTCGGTGACCTCCATCCGCCACCGGCTGCGCGGCCCGGCGGCCGTCAGCGCCTCCGCGACGTCCTCGACCGGCATCCCGGCGGCGCGGGCCACCGCGGCGGCGGCCAGCGCGTTCGGGACCATGTGCGCGCCCGCCAGGCGCAGCGCCACCGGCGCCTTGCCCTCGGGCGTGACCAGGGTGAACCTGGGGCGTCCGGCGTCGTCGAGCGACTCGTCCTCGGCCCGGACGGTCGCGCCCGCGTCCCGGCCGAAGGTGACCACCAGGGCCCCGGTGCGGGACGCCATCGCCGCCACGAGCGGATCGTCGGCGTTCAGGACGGCCGTGCCGTCCGCGGGCAGCGCCTCGACGAGCTCGCCCTTCGCCCGGGCGACGGCCGCCTGGCTGCCGAACTCGCCGAGGTGCGCCGACCCGACGTTCAGCACGGCGCCGATCCGCGGACGGGCGATCCCGCACAGGTAGGCGATGTGGCCGACGCCGCGGGCGCCCATCTCCAGCACCAGGTGCCGGGTGCCGGAGTCGGCGCGCAGCGCGGTCAGCGGCAGCCCGATCTCGTTGTTGAACGACCCGACCGGCGCGATCGTCGGCCCGGACCGCTCGACCACCTGGGCGATCAGGTCCTTGGTGGAGGTCTTGCCCGCCGACCCGGTGACCCCGGTCACCACGGCGTCCGGCAGCTCGGCCAGCACGCCGCGCGCGAGCAGCCCGAGCGCCTCCTGGACGTCCGGCACCACCACGGCCGGCCCGTCCACCGGACGGGCCGCCAGGACGGCGCTCGCGCCCCCGGCCAGCGCCGCCGGGGCGAAGTCGTGCCCGTCGGCCCGCTCGCCCGGCAGCGCCACGAACAGCGCGCCGGGGCCGGCCTCCCGGGAGTCGATCACCACGGGCCCCCGCACCACCGGCTCCGGCCCGTCCGGCGGAAGGCCGGTCACGACGCCGCCTGTGAGCCCGGCGATCCTCGACAGCGGAAGTGGGATCACGCCTGCGTCCCGTCCCCTCTCACGTCCTGCCCGTTCGACGCGCCGGTCCCCGCCGGGGTTCGCCCGGCGGCGTCGCGGTCGCGGTCCCGCGCGCGGTCCTGCTGGGCGCGGATCGCGGCGCGGACGACCTGGCGGTCGTCGAACGGGTGTACCTCACCGGCCACGTACTGGCCCTGCTCGTGTCCCTTGCCCGCGACGACCACGACGTCGCCGCGACGGGCCCGGCCGATCGCCAGCGCGATGGCGGCCGCGCGGTCGGGCTCGACCACGATGTGCGCGCGCTCTGACTGGGGGACCTTGAGCCCGCCCTCGACCATAGCGGCGAGGATGCCCAGGGGGTCCTCCGACCGCGGGTTGTCGTTGGTGAAATACGCCATGTCGGCCAGCCGCGCGGCGGCCTCGCCCATCAGCGGGCGCTTGCCGCGGTCCCGGTCGCCGCCGCAGCCGAGCACGATCGTCAGCCGCCCCTCGGTGACCTTCCGCAGGCTCGTCAGGACCGCCTCGACCGCGCCGGGCTTGTGCGAGTAGTCCACCAGCGCCACGTACTCCTGGCCCTCGTCCACGCGCTCCAGGCGGCCGGGGACGCCGGTCAGCGAACCGACCCCCCGCACGGCCACCGGCAGCGTGATCCCGGCCTCCACGAGCGCCACGATCGCCGCCAGGGCGTTCGCCACGTTGAACGGCCCGGGCAGCTGCACCGCCGCGTCCGCCTCGATCCCGCCCGGGCCGAGGACGCGGAAGACGCTGCCGTCCGCGCCGATCCGCACGTCCACCGCCCGCCAGTCGGCCTCCGGGTCGCCGGACGCCGAGAACGTCGTGGTCGGAATGGTCGCGATCGACAGCAGCTCGCGGCCGTACTCGTCGTCCAGGTTCACCACGCCGACCCGGCTGTACCCCGGCGTGAACAGCTTCGCCTTCGCCAGGAAGTAGTCCCGCATCGTCGGGTGGTAGTCCAGGTGGTCCTGGGACAGGTTGTTGAAGATCGCGACGTCGTACCGGGCGCCGCCGACCCGGGTCTGCTCCAGCGCGTGGCTGGACACCTCCATCGCCGCCGCGCCGACGCCGTGCTCGCGCATCATGGCGAACAGCGCGTGCAGGTCGGTCGACTCGGGCGTGGTCAGCTCGCCGGGGACGGTCTCGTCCCCGACCCGGATCTCGACGCCGCCGACCAGGCCGGTGGTGGTCCCCGCGGCGCGCAGGCCCGCGTCGAGCAGGAACGTCGTGGTGGTCTTGCCGCTGGTGCCGGTCACCCCGATCAGCGTCAGGTCCCCCACCGGGTCCCCGTACACCCACGAGGCCGCCGTGCCGAGCACGGCGCGCGGGTCGTCCACGACCAGGACGGGCAGCCCGGTCGCCCCGGCCCGCTCCAGGCCCCCCCGGTCCGTCAGGATCGCCGTGGCGCCCTTCTCGGCGGCCTGGGCGGCGAACTGCGCGCCGTGGGCGCGCGCGCCCGGCAGCGCCGCGTACACGTCTCCGGGCAGCACCGCGCGCGAGTCGTGCGTGATCCCCGACACGGTCACCCCGGACCACTCGTCCGCGGCCGGAAGGCCCAACGTCGACGCGAGGCCGGTCAGCGGACGGGCCGGGTTGGAGGTCGGGCGCATGGCGTGTCTTTCGGTGCGGGCCGGAGCCGGAGGTGTGCGGAGATGCGGGGTCAATGGTGCGGAGGTCACGGCGGGTCAGGGTACTCGCTGCGCTCAGTCGCCGGCGTAGATCTTGACGGACGGCGCGCGGCTTCCGCTCGGCGGGATCTTGCGGGTCTGCAACGCGAAGTTCATCACGTCCTTGAACACCGGCGCCGCGACATCGCCGCCGAAGTAGCTGCCGCGGGTCGGGTGCTGGAGCACGACCTGGACGACCAGCTGCGGCGCGTCGGCCGGAGCGAACCCGGCGAACGAGGCCGTGTAGCCGCCGTCCTCGTAGGTGCCGGTCCTCGGATTGATGATCTGCGCGGTGCCGGTCTTGCCCGCCACCCGGTAGCCCGGGATCTGCGCCTTCGGAGCGGTGCCCTCCTTGGTGGTGACGCCCTCCAGCATGTCGCGGATCTCCTGGGCCGTCCGCTGGCTGATCACCCGCTTCTGCGCGGGCGCGGGCGCGGGGGCGAACGCGCCGTCCTCGCCGGTGGTGCCCGCGACCAGGTTCGGCGCGACCCGGACGCCGCCGTTGGCGATCGTCGAGTAGACGCTCGCCATCTGCAGCGCGTTCACCGACAGCGACTGGCCGAACGCGATCGGGTACCGGTCGGTGCCCGACCACTGCTTCGGCGGGCTGAGCTGTCCCGCGGTCTCGGCGGGCAGCCCGATCCCGGTCTTCTGGCCGAACCCGAAGTCGCGCAGGAACTTGTAGAGCGTGTCCTGGTCGATGTGCTCGCTGGCCAGGATCGTCCCGACGTTGCTGGACCTGGCGAGCACCCCGGCGAAGGTCAGGTTCTCGGTGCCGTGCTGCTCGGAGTCGTGGAACGTCCGGTCGTACCTGCGGACGCTGTACGGCACCCGGAACGTCGACTGGGGGGTCACCCCGCCGCGCTCCAGCACCGCCGCCGCCGTGACGACCTTGCCCGTGCTGCCCGGCTCGTACGCCTCCTGGACGAGCGGGCTCCCCCACCGGCGCCAGTTGGACTTGCCGTAGTCGTTCGGGTCGTAGCCGGGCGCGGACGCCATCGCGAGCAGCTGGCCGTTGCGCGGATCCATCACGATCACGCTGCCGCTGCGCGCGCCGGTCGCCCTGACCTGCGCCTCGATCGCCTGCTGCGCCTTGTACTGGACGTCGCGCATCAGGGTCAGCCGGACGCCCTTGCCGGGCACCGGCGGGCGCTTCTGGTCCTCGCCCATCGGGATGTGCTGGCCGTCCGGGCTGATCTCGATGCGCTGCCATCCGGCGCGTCCGGCGAGCTGCTTGTTCAGCGAGTACTCCAGGCCCGCGCCGCCGCGTCCCTCGGCGTTCACGAACCCGATCACCCCGGCCGCGAGCGAGTCGTTCGGGTACTGGCGCCGGTACTCCGGATAGGTGCCGATGCCGAGGAACCTCATCCCCAGCACCAGGCGCGCCTGGTCCGGGCGGACGCCGTGCGCGAGCACCTCGTACCGGCTGTTCGGCCGCGACAGCCGCTTCATGAGGACGGCCTGGTCGAGGCCGAGCATCGGCGCCAGGGCGCCCGCGATCTGCTGCCGCTTCTCCGGCTTGATCACGCTCGGGTCGGCGTAGATCAGCCGCGCCTCGACCGTCATCGCGAGCGGGTTGCCCTGCGCGTCGGTGATGTCGCCGCGGACGGCGGGCAGGTCGATCTTGCGGAGCCGCTGTTCCAGCGCCCGCGCGGTGTAGTGGCCCGACTCGATCGTCTGGAGCTGGACGAGCCGTCCGGCGAACAGCGACAGCACGAACGCGACGACGAGCAGGCCGGCGTTCAGCCGCTTCATCGGGTCGCGGCGGCGGAACGGCACCCGCATCTTGCGGCGCGGCGGCCTGCGCGGCGGCCCGCCGCGCCCTCTGGGCCCGCCGGCGGGCCTCGGCCGGTGCGGTCCGGGCCTGGTGCGTCCGCCCTCGGACGGGCGCGACCGGTTGCTTCCGGACGCGCGCGTACGCCCGCCGTCGCTCGTGCGCCCATCGGACGTGCGCTTGCGACCGTCCGAGGTGCCCTTGCGTCCGCTCGCGCTGCTCTTACGGCCGCTGCCTGTACCGGAACGGCCGTCGGACGTGCGGGCACTCTCGCCGCGACGTCCGGGCGTTTCCTTGCCCTCGCGCGCGCGTGCGGACCCGTCCTTCGCCTTACCCGAGCGGGACGAGGGGTCGGTGTCGCCCCGGCCCTGCGACGGCTTGCCGTCCTTCTTGGGGCCGTCCTTGCGCTGCGGGGGGACCATGCCGTTACGGGCCGGTCGCCGGGCGGCTGAGCCGCCCGGCGACCGGGGTGGGGTGTTACCCGTGTTGCGTCCGGACGCGCGCGCCGCGCCCGGACCGTTCTTCTCGTCCCGCCCTGCCGAGCCGCGTGGTCCCCTCCCCTGGGGTCCCCGCCCGCGCCCGGACGGCGGACCGGCGGGACGCCGGCTCACCGCGCCTCCCGGGCCGCCCTCACGGCGTCACCCGCCCGCCGCCCGCGCTCGGCACGCCCTCGCCCGGGATGATCGCGCCGGGCACGCCGAGCACGCCCACCGCGCCCGCGGTCGAGGCGGCGCCGTTCGGCACCGGACGCACTCCGCGGTTGCCGGTGACCGTGCCGTCCGGCGAGATCCACGCGGGCTGCGTTGGCGGCCGCATGTTGAGCCTGCGGGCCTTCTCGTCCAGCGAGGACGGGGCCTCCTCCCGCGCGATGTCGCCCTGCATCTGCTGGCGCTGCTGGTCGAGCAGCTTGTTGTTCTGCTGGAGCCGCGACAGCGTGAACGCGTCCTCGGCGAGAACGGTGTTGAGCAGCAGCAGGCTCGCCAGCGCGCCGCCCAGCAGCCCCACGATCAGCAGGACGAACGGTGTCCGCGGCGGAGCCGACTGCCGGACCGCCCGCGCCGTCCGCCGGGCCGGGCCCGACTTCGCCGCCCGGGTCTTGGCGCCCGCCTTCGGGGCGGTCTTGGTCGCGGCCTCGGAGCGCGTCCGCGTCTTCGTCCTCGCGGACGCGGTCTTCACCGACGCGCCGCCACGCGCGGACGAGGCGTCCCGCCCCTCCTCCGCCGCCCGGCCACGCCCAGACCCCGCCGAACCGCGCCCCGCCGTCCCCTTCGCGCCACGCACATCCGCGTCACGAGCGGAACCCTTCGCGCCGCGCGCCTCCGCCTCACGGGCGGACGTCCTCGCGCTGCGCGCGTCTGCGTCACGGGTGGAACCCTTCGCGCCGCGTGTGTCCGCGTCACGAGTGGAAGTCTTTGAGCCGCGTGCGTCCGATGTGCGCGTGGAGGTCTTCGCGCCGCGTGCGTCCGCGCTGCGAGTGGACGTCTTGGTGCGGCGTGTGTCCTCGCGGGTGTTGGCGTCCGTGTCGCGGGCGGGCTTCGCGCCGGGCGCGGTGCGCGTGCGGGCGTCCTCGGGCGCGTCGGCGGGGCGGGCGCGCTTGGCGTCCGGGCGGGGCGGCGTCGGGCGCTCGGGCCTCGGGCGGCGCTCACGGCGCTGCTTGGGCACGGGCGGGGTCGCGGTCCCCGGCTTGCGTGTCCGTGTGCTCATCTGGCCTCCCGGACCCGCTCGGCGGCGCGCAGCCGCACCGACCCGGCCCGTGGGTTGGTCTCGGTCTCGGTCTCGGACGCCACCTCGGCCCCGCGGGTCAGCAGCCGGAAACGCGGCTGGTGCTCGGGCAGCGGGACGGGCAGGTCCGGCGGGGTCTTGTCGGCGGTGGCCTCGACGAGGACCTGCTTGGTGATGCGGTCCTCGAGCGAGTGGTAACTGAGCACCGCGACCCGGCCGCCGACCGGGAGGGCGTCGAGCGCGGCGGGCAGGGCCCGCCGCCAGATCTCCAGCTCGCCGTTGACCTCGATCCGGAGCGCCTGGAAGGTGCGCTTGGCCGGGTTCCCGCCGGTGCGGCGGGTCGCGGCCGGGATCGCGTTGCGGACGAGCTCGGTGAGCCGCAGGGTCGAGTCGAGCGGCTTCTTGGCGCGCTCGCGCACGATGGCGGACGCGATGCGCTGGGCGAACCGCTCCTCGCCGTACTCGCGCAGGATGCGGGCGAGATCGCCGGGCGGGTAGGTGTTGACGACCTCGGCGGCGGTGAGGGACTGCGTACGGTCCATCCGCATGTCGAGGGGAGCGTCGTAGGAGTAGGCGAAACCGCGGTCGGCCTCGTCCAGCTGCGGCGAGGAGACGCCGAGGTCGAACAGGAGGGCGTCCACGTTCGGCACGTCCAGCCGGTCGAGCACGGCGGGGATCTCGTCGTAGATCGCGTGTTCGAGCGAGACCCGGTCGCCGAAGCGCTCCAGCCGCTTGGCGGAGCGCTCCAGCGCGTAGGTGTCCCGGTCCAGGCCGATCAGGTGGAGCGTCGGATGGGCGGCGAGCATGGCCTCGGCGTGGCCGCCCATGCCGAGCGTCCCGTCCAGGTAGACGGGCGTCCGGCCGGCGTCCACGGCCGACTGGACGGCGGGCGCCAGGATCTCAAGAACGCGGTCGAGCAGTACCGGAATGTGACCGGCCTGCGCCGCGTGGTCGCCCACGTCCATGCTCCACCCCCATGTTGGTGCCACCTTGCTCGCGGTATACGTGGCATCGGCGGCCGGCGGCGTGCGCCGTCCGGCCGTCTCCCGTCGGTGCCGGCGCCCTCGTGGAACCCCCTGGTCCAGGCGCCGCCGGCGGCCTCGTCCGGCCAGGTCCCCATCCGCTGCCCTTGAGGAAGATCACCGCGTCACCGCGGGGGGTCGCCTTCTGGCGCCGGGGAAGCTGCGCCAGAGGGCCTGGAGAGCGGCTGGAGACCTGGCCGAACGCTGGCCGGTGCCGGTCTTCGGAACCGACGTTCGGCAGATCGTCAGAGGATCCCGGGCAACACCTCCTCGGAGATGTCGGCGAACGCCTGTTCCTCCTGCTCGAGGTAGGACTCCCAGGCGCCGCTGTCCCAGATCTCCAGGCGCGTGTTCGCGCCGATGACGGTGCAGTCGCGGGTGAGCCCGGCGTACTTCCGCAGCGGCGGCGGGATCGTGATCCG
The DNA here is from genome assembly GCF_000518265.1 of Actinomadura oligospora ATCC 43269. GTDB lineage: Bacteria > Actinomycetota > Actinomycetes > Streptosporangiales > Streptosporangiaceae > Spirillospora > Spirillospora oligospora. The sequence continues at coordinate 178,228 of NZ_JADG01000004.1, forward strand.
GCCCTGCTTGTCGGGCAGCTCGTCGGACGCGCTGGCGAAGAAGACCCGGCCGTAGGCACGCACGGTGCGCTCGGTGACGGGCGCGGCACGAAGCGCCTCGGTGATGCGCTGGAACTCCGCCATGGGGAAGACGTACAGGCAGCGTTCCTGGCCCTTCGTGATCACCAATCCCCCCGACAGCTCCTCGCGGTACTTCGCCGGCAGGAACAGTCGTCCCTTGTCGTCGAGGCGCGGCGTATGGGTGCCGAGGAACACCGGCCCCACCTCCCGCGCCGCATGAGGCGCTACCGCTCCCCACGGCGCCCCACTCTACTCCACTCTTCCCCACCGTCAACTACGAAAACACCTGCCGCGCGCGGATTTCGCGAACGATTCCGCAGGTCAGGCGGGGTGGTCCGCCGGGGGGTGGGCGGTGGGGCGCCCTGGCGCGGCGATCCGGCGGGAGGACTTGACAACGCGTCCTGACGCAGCCCGGAGCGTTCCGGACCGTCCGCCCGCGGGCGCCCGATGGGGGAAAGTGGGGCGCCTCGCGGGCTGTGGCGGACGCCCGGGTGGAGCACAATGGGCAGCCGATCCCCATGACCATCGCGGCCGTCGGACGGGAGACGTACTGTCGGTGGCACCGGCTGCCGGTGACACCGGCGCCGCGGAGGGACCACCGGTGGCGGAGGCCGCGGGTGGAGCGGACCGGCGGCGCGGCTCGTCCGGAAACGGTGGAGTCGCGCGGACGTCCGTGCAAGGGTTGCGCACCGCGGCGCCGTCGGGGCGGCCGGACGGCTGAGGAGGGTTGGTTGGTGGCAGTAGGGATGCACGGGGACCCGTCGACCGGGACCGGACGTTCGGCGCCGGCGCCCCGCTCCGGGGACGGCCCCGCGGACGGTTCCCGCAACGGTCTCCCCGTCGGCCTGGACGACCTCGCCCGGGTGAGCGGGCGCATCCGGGACGCCATCGAGACGGTGGTCGAGGGCAAGCCCCGGGCGGTCCGGCTCGCGCTGACCGTCCTGCTCGCCGAGGGCCACCTGCTGATCGAGGACGTCCCGGGCGTCGGCAAGACGATGCTCGCCAAGGCCCTGGCCCGCTCGGTGGACTGCTCGGTGCGGCGCGTCCAGTTCACGCCCGACCTGCTGCCGAGCGACATCACCGGGGTCAGCGCCTACAACCAGGAGCGGCGCGAGTTCGAGTTCAAGCCGGGCCCGGTGTTCGCCAACATCGTGGTCGGCGACGAGATCAACCGCGCCTCCCCCAAGACCCAGTCGGCGCTGCTGGAGTGCATGGAGGAGCGGCAGGTCACGGTGGACGGGACGACGTACCCGCTGGAGCGTCCGTTCATGGTGATCGCCACCCAGAACCCGGTGGAGATGGAGGGCACCTATCCCCTCCCCGAGGCGCAGCGGGACCGGTTCACCGCGCGGATCTCGATGGGCTACCCCGACCCGGCCGCCGAGCTGGAGATGCTGGACGCGCACGGCGAGGCGAACCCGCTGGACGACCTGGAGCCGGTGGCGCACGCGTCCGACGTGCGCGCGCTCATCGAGGTGGTGCGGCGTCAGCACGTCGCGGCGTCCGTCCGGCAGTACGCGATCGACCTGGTCACCGCGACGCGCAACCATCCGGAGCTGCGGCTCGGCGCGTCCCCTCGGGCGACCCTGCACCTGGTGCGGGCGGCGCGCGCGTACGCGGCGCTCGACGACCGCGACTACGTCCTGCCGGACGACGTCCAGGAGCTGGCCGTCCCGGTGCTGGCGCACCGGCTGCTGCCGACGGCCGAGGCGCAGGTCGAGCGGCGGAGGCCGGAGCACGTGCTGACCGAGCTGGTGCACCGGCTGCCCGTCCCGTCCCCCCGGGGGTGACACGATGCGACGGGCCTTGGCGGGTCTGACGACGCGGGGCCGGTCGTTCGTGGCGGCCGGGGCCACCGCGATCCTGTGCGCGTTCGTGCTCGGCGAGCGCGACCTGCTGCGCGCGGGCGTGCTCGTGCTGGCGCTGCCGCTGATCTGCACGTGGGTCGTGTCGCGGACCCGGTACCGGCTGGCGTGCGCGCGGCGGCTCGACCCGCCGCGGCTGCCCGTCGGGCACGAGTCGCGCGCGGAGCTGCGGCTGGAGAACGTGTCCCGGCTGCCGAGCGGGCTGCTGATGGTCGAGGACCGGGTGCCGTTCGCGCTCGGCGGGCGCCCCCGGTTCGTGATCGACCGGATCGAGCCGCGCGGGTCCCGCGAGCTGGCCTACCGGATCCGGTCGGACGTGCGCGGACGGTTCCGGGTCGGGCCGCTGACCGTCCGGCTCGCCGACCCGTTCGGCATGGTCGAGCTGGTCCGCTCGTTCAGCCTCACCGACACCCTGACGGTGACCCCGGCGATCGTGCCGCTGCCGTCCGGGCGGCTCGCGGGTGCGTGGGCGGGCGGCGGCGAGAGCCTGGCCCGGACGGTGTCCACCGCGGGCGAGGACGACGTCGCGCCGCGCGAGTACCGGCACGGCGACGACCTGCGACGCGTCCACTGGCGGTCGACGGCGCGGCGCGGCGAGCTGATGGTGCGGCGCGAGGAGCAGCACTGGCAGAGCCGCGGCACGCTGTTCATGGACACGCGGGGCCTGGCGCACCGCGGCGAGGGCCCGGGAGCGACGTTCGAGCAGGCGGTGTCGGCGACCGCGTCGGTCGGGGTGCACCTCGGCCGGATGGGCATGGCGCTGCGCCTGGTCACCGACGGCGGGGAGCGGCTCGCGCCGACCGCCGACTACGCGGGCGAGTTCGAGGGCCTGCTGCTGGACACCCTGGCCGTCGCGCGTCCCGGCGACGGCACGTCGCTGGACGCGGGGCTCGCGGCCCTGATCGGCGGCTCCGGACGGGACGGCGACGGGCTGGTGGTCGCGGTGTTCGGACGGCTCACGGCGGACGAGGCGCGCGCGGTCGCGTCCGTCCGGCGGGGTACGGCGGCGTGCGTTGCGGTCCTGGTCGACCCGGAGGCGGCAGCCGCGTCCGCCGACCCGCGCGTCCCGTCCCCGCGCCGCTCCGCTGAGGTTTCTTACGGCGCGTCCGCTGGGCGTTCCGGTGAGGTTTCCTCCGGCGCGTCCGCTGGGAGCTCCGGGGACGGTTCTTCCGGTGCGGCTTCGGGCCGCTCCGGTGGGGGCTTTTCTGGGGCGTCCGTTCCGGGTTCGGGCGACGGGTCTTCTGATGGTTCCTCGCGGCGTTCGCCTGTGCCGGGGGAGGTGGCGGGGGTCGGGGCGGCCCGGGTGTTGCGGGCGGCCGGGTGGCGGGTCGTGACGGTGCGGACGGCGACGGAACTCGCGGCGGCCTGGGGGGTCGTCGCGGAGCCGGACGGTTCGGACATCGGTCACCTGCGCGGGGACGGGGGCGGAGGCGCGGCATGAGGATCCGGATGACGGTCATGGCCGGGCTGGCGACGCTGGCCGGGTCGATCGGGCTGTATCCGCTGTTCATGGGCGGGCAGTGGTTCTGGCACGCGCTCGGGGCGGTCGTCGCGGTGGCCGCCGGGGCCGTCGTGGCGCGGCGGCTGCGGATCCCGGCGGCGCTCGAACCGCTGGGCCCGGCGGTCGCGCTGCTGCTCTACTGCACCCTCGTCTTCACGGCCGGGCGGGCGCTGGTCGGGATCGTCCCGACGCCGTCGTCGCTGGCCGGGCTGCGCGACCTGATCTCGGACGGCGCGTCCACGGCGAACCGGTACGCCGCGCCCGTCCCGGACGAGCGGGGCATCCACCTGCTGGTCACGATCGGGGTCGGGGCCGTCGCGACCGTGGTCGACCTGCTCGCGGTGCGCCTGCGCCGGGCCGCGCCCGCCGGCCTGCCGCTGCTGGCGATGTACAGCGTGCCCGCCGCGATCCGCGAGCACGGCGTGAACTGGCTCGCGTTCGGGCTCGGCGCGGCCGGGTTCCTCGCCCTGCTGATGGCGGACGCGCGGGAGAGCGTCGGCGGCTGGGGCCGCATGGTGTTCTCACAGCGCTGGCACGAGGAGTCCCCGGGCGACCGGGACGCCCCGGACATCTCGTCGCTCGCGACCACCGGACGCCGGATCGGCGTGACCGCCGTCGCCGTCGCCGTCCTGCTGCCGATGGCGGTGCCCGGCATCCACCCGCGCGGCGTGTTCGGCGGCAAGGGGACGGGCCCGGGCGGCGACGGCGCCCGGACGGTCACCACCCCCGACCCGATGGTCAGCCTGTCCCGGCAGCTCACCAACCCCGACGACGGGGTCGTGCTGACCTACGAGACCGACGACGCCGAACCCCCCGACTACCTGCGGCTCTACGCGCTCGACCGGTTCGACGGGGACCGCTGGACCTACAGCGTCGCGTCCCGGGCCCAGGACAAGCTGACCGACGCCTCCCTTCCCGCGCCGCCCGGTCTCACCGTCGCGCCGTCCCGGACGGTCACCACCCGGGTCAAGGTGAGCAAGGACCTGCGCGACCTGCAGTTCCTGCCGATGCCGTACGCGCCCACGCGGGTGCGGATCAAGGGCGAGTGGCGGGTGCACTCGCCGTCCCTGATGGTCTACTCGCTGCGCGACGGCGCCGGCGGGAAGTCCTTCACCGTGACCAGCCGCCGCGCGCTGCCCTCCCCCGGCGACCTCCAGGCCGGCGGGACCTACACCAGCGACATGCTGTCGGAGTTCACCTACCTGCCGAAGTCGGTGCCGGACAAGGTGCGGCGGCTGGCCGTCCAGGTGACCAAGGGCTCGCGCACCCCGTACGAGTCGGCGGTGAAGCTCCAGTCGTGGTTCACCCAGACCGGCGGCTTCCGCTACGACCTGACCGTCGGCACCCCCGAGCACGGCTCGGACCTGGTCGACTTCCTGACCGTCGACAAGCGCGGCTACTGCGAGCAGTTCGCCGCGGCGATGGCGGTCATGGCGCGCGAGCTGGGCGTCCCGGCGCGCGTGTCGGTCGGGTACACGGCGGGCAAGGCGGTCTCCCCGGGCCGGTGGGAGGTCCGCGGACGCGACGCGCACGCGTGGCCCGAGCTGTACTTCGACGGCGCGGGCTGGGTGCGGTTCGAGCCGACCCCGAGCGGCACGGAGGGGCAGGGCACCGCGACCGAGCCGTCCTACTCGCTCGCGGGCGGAGGCTCGGGGAGCGGCGGGAGCGACACGTCCAACCCGCAGCCGCTGCCGTCCTCGTCGGCGGGCCCCGGCGGGCGTCCGACCGGCGGAGCGCACTTCCGCAACGACCTGCCCGGCGCGGGCGGGACGGCGGCCCCGGCCCCCAAGAAGCACAAGAGCGGTCCGGGCTACGCGCCGTGGGTCGCGGGCGGGACGCTGCTGGTCCTGCTGCTGGCCGCGGCTCCGGCCGTCCGGGCGCTGACCCGGCGCCGTCGCTGGTCGGCGGCCCTGGAGCCGCCGCCGGGGCCGGAGACGGCGCGTCCGGGGCCGGACGATCCGCGGGGGCCGCGTCCGCGCGGGGCCGCGGACGCTGCGCACGCCGCCTGGCGCGAACTGCGGGCCGACGCCATCGACCACGGCGTCCCCTGGCCGTCCAGCGAGACCCCGCGCGCGACGGTCCGCCGCCTGGACGACCTGCTCGGCCTGGACGACCCGGCCGCGTCCGCGCTGCGCCGCATCGCCCGCGCCGAGGAGCTCGCCCGTTACGCTCCGGTGGACCGCACCCCGCCGCCCGCGGATCTGCTCCGCGCCGACGTCCGCACGATGCGGTCGGCGTTCGCCTCGTCCGCGACGGCGACCGCGCGCTGGCGGGCCCGGCTGCTCCCGGCGTCCACCGTCGCCGAGGCCCGTGACGCCGCCCGCGTCGCGAGCGAGCGCACCGCCCGCGTCACCGGCCGGGCCGAACACACCCTGGCCCGGCTCGTCACCCGCGTCCGCGCCCTCCTCCCGACCCGTTCCGACTGACCCCGTCCGGCCGGGTCCGGACAACGGAAAACGCGCCTCGGGCAGTGAGGCGCGTCGTGGGGGGTGGGCAAGGTGCGACCCGCCGCGCGCCGGGGCGCGGGCGGGGCTGGGTCAGGTCAGCGTTCCTCTTCCCTGCGGCGCCAGCGCTCCTCCATGCGCTCCATGAAGCCCCCGCGGGCCGCGCCACCGGACGAGCCGCGGCGCTCGCGGCGTCCGCGACGGCCTCGGGACGTGGCCGGCTCGGCGATGCCGGTCATGCGCTTCCAGCTGGTGAGCGCCCAGACGCAGCAGGCGACCATGAGCAGGAAACCGGCCACGCTGACGGCGATGGTGATGGCGCCCGCGTTCGCCACCAGGCCCGCCATCAGGGCGGCGACGCCGACGGCGAAGCCCACCGCGGCCTTGATCATCTGGCGCTTGTAGTGCACCTGAGGACTCGTCGTGCGCACGGCGTGCGCGAACTTCGGATCCTCGGCGTACAACGCCTGCTCGATCTGGTCGAGCATGCGCTGCTCGTGATCAGAGAGCGGCACGGCGCCTCCCAACGACAGCCCCGCGACGGGGATTCCGATGCAGGACGGGAACCTCAACGGTGATATGACCAGAATACGAGCCAGGACAGGCCAACGAAAGCGAACGGCCGACCACGGACCCTCTCCCGTTCATCTCCGCATCCGCCTCATCCCCTCCCGTCACCGTTCTCCCGTCCGTCCCGGCCTGGAGAACGGCCGGCGCCGCGCTTCACGAGCGCGGCAGGACGGACCGCGCCGCGACCGAAACGGCTCGCGACCTGGTCGATCACGCGCTCCGCCTCCCGCCAGCCGGTCTCCGGTTCGTCGAAGGCCAGCTGCCGTGGAGCGTCGCCCGCGGACGTGAGGTTCTCCACACGCACGCCCACCAGCCGGAGTCGTACCCGATCCCAGCCGGACGCCTCATACAGCTCGCAGGCTGTGACATAGATCACTCTCGCGAGATCGGTGGGCTCACGGAGCGTGCGCGCGCGAGTGATCGTCTTGAAGTCCCCGTTGCGGAGCTTGACGCTGACGGTGCGTCCGGCGTGTCCGCCCGCGCGCAGCCGCGCGCCGACCTTCTCGGCCAGCCGGAGCAGCTCGCGGCGGATCTCGTCCGGGTCGTCGATGTCGGTGTCGAAGGTCTCCTCGGCGCCGATGCTCTTGTCGACGCTCTCCGGGACGACCGCGCGCGGGTCGCGCCCCCAGGAGAGTTCGTGGAGGTGGCTTCCGAGCGCGTTGCCCAGCTCGCGCTGGAGGGTCGCCAGGGGGACCTGGGCGAGCTGCCCGACGGTGCGCAGGCCCAGGCGCGTCAGCTGCTGCTCCGTGCGCTCCCCGACGCCCCAGAGCGCCGCGACGGGCAGGGCGTGCAGGAACTCCTCCACCCCGTCCGCCGGGACGACCAGGAGGCCGTCCGGCTTGCAGCGGGTGGACGCCAGCTTCGCCACGAACTTGGTGGGCGCGACGCCGACCGAGCAGGTCACGCCCTGCTGCTCCGACACCTTCGCGCGGATGAGCCGGGCGATCTCGGCGGGGCGTCCGTACAGCTTGCGCGCGCCCGCGACGTCGAGGAACGCCTCGTCCACCGAGAGCGGTTCGACCAGCGGGGTCATCGACCGGAAGATCTCGAACACGGCGCGGGACACCGCCGTGTACCGCTCGTGCCGGGGCGGCAGCACCACCGCGTGCGGGCACAGTCGCCGCGCGCGCGACATCGGCATCGCCGAGTGGACGCCGTACTCGCGGGCCTCGTAGGAGGCGGCCGAGACCACGCCCCGGCCGCCGACGCCGCCGACGACCACGGGGCGTCCGCGCAGGTCCGGCCGGTCGAGCAGTTCGACGCTCACGAAGAACGCGTCCATGTCGACGTGCAGGATCGAGCAGCCCGTGTCGTCCCCCGGCGGGCCGGGCGGCGGGCCCGGCCGGTGCAGCTGCTGCTTGCGGCTCATGCCCCCAACCTAGACGTCCTGTCGGACATTTCACCCGCTCAGGGCGGGTGCGCGGGCCCGGTCGCGGGTGCGGCCGGGACTTCGGTCAGGGGCGTTCGGCGACCAGGTGCAGCTGGGTCGCCAGCTCGCGCAGGACGGGGTGGACGGACGCGGCGCGCTCCAGGGCGACCAGGCCCTCGGCGGCGCCCGCCTCGTCCAGCAGTGCGCTCGGGACGAGGTCGGCGAAGATCCGGACGCCGTGCGTCTCGCGGGCGGTGAGGCCCGCCCCGGCGGCCAGCTCGGCGAGCGACTCGCGGGTGAAGCGGCGCGGCATCCGGTCGTGCTCGCCCCAGCGTCCGTCCGGGTCGGTCAGGACCTGCCGGGCGTCGTCGAAGCGCCCGGCGGCGGCCCGGTGCAGCGCGGCGGCGATCTGCCCCGCGACCAGCACGCTGACCGCCCCGCCTGGCCGGACGACCCGGGTCAGCGCGTGCATCGCGGCGGCAGGGTCGTCCACGAACTCCAGGACGCTGTGGCACAGCACCAGGTCGGCGGAGGACTCGCCGAGGACCTCCGGAAGGTCGCCCGCGTCGCCCTGGATGGCGTGGACGGACACGCCCGCCTCGGCGGCGCGCCGTTCGAGCGCGGCGAGCGCGTCGGGGCTGGCGTCCACCACGGTCACGCGGTGGCCGAGCTCGGCGAGCGGCACGGCGAACCCGCCGGTGCCGCCGCCGACGTCCACCACGTCGCACGGGCCCTGCCCGGCCACGCGGGCGAGCACCTCGCGCAGGACGTCCCACAGGACGGCGCCGCGCACCCGGCCGCCACCGCGGCTCCGCCAGGTCTGCTGGGCGGGCACGGCCGCCCCCCTCTCACCGGTCATGTCCCCCCACCCTAGGCCCCGGCCTCCGCTTCACCACGCCCACATCACCCTTTGCGGCCCGTCCGCATCCAACGGCGTACGGGCCCGGCGGGCGAGGTGGGGCGTGAACGGTGTCAGGCCGGGACGGTCAGACGGACAGGGACGGCTTCAGCTGCTGGATGCGGGCGAGCAGGCCGTTGACGAACCGCGGGGACTCGTCGGTGGACAGCTCGGTCGCGAGCGACACCGCCTCGCTCACCGCGACGCCGTCCGGGACGTCGTCCACCCAGAGCAGCTCGAACATGCCCATGCGCAGGATGTTGCGGTCCACGACCGGCATGCGGTCGAGGGTCCAGCCGGTCGCGTAGGTCGAGATGAGCTCGTCGATCCGCTCGGCGTGCGCCTGGACACCCTCGACGATCCGCACGGCGTGCGGGTACTCGGCGAGTTCGCCCTGGTTCGGACGGCCGCGCTGCTCGAGGACCTCGGTGGGCCTCTCCTCGCGCAGCTCGGCCGCGAACAGCACGTCCAGGGCGAGCTTGCGCGCCTTGGTCCTGGCCGCCATCAGGCCCGGCCGAGGTACTCGCCGGAGCGGGTGTCGACCTTGATCTTCTCACCCGTGGTGATGAACAGCGGGACCTGGACCTCGGCGCCGGTCTCCAGGGTGGCGGGCTTGGAGCCGCCGGTGGAGCGGTCGCCCTGCAGGCCGGGCTCGGTCTCGGCGATCTGCAGGACCACGGCGGCGGGAAGCTCGACGTAGAGCGGGTTGCCCTCGTTGAAGGCGATCATCGCCTTCTGCTCGGGCAGCATGTACTTGGCGGCGTCGCCCACCACGGCGGCCTCGATGTGCGGCTGCTCGTAGGTCTCGGTGTCCATGAAGATGAAGGCGTCGCCCTCGCGGTACAGGTACTGCATGTCCCGCTTGTCGACGGAGGCGACCTCCACCTTGCTGCCCGCGTTGAAGGTCTTGTCGATGATCTTGCCCGTGAGCACGTTCTTGATCTTCGTGCGGACGAACGCGGGGCCCTTGCCGGGCTTGACGTGCTGGAACTCCTGAACGGTCCAGAGGCCGTTGTCCATCTTCAGCGTCATGCCGTTCTTCAGGTCGTTCGTCGTCGCCACAGGTGTTCTCCCGCTCGGCGGACCCCGCCTCGTCCGCCGGGTCGGCTAGAGGACGATCAGGTCCTTGGTCGTCTTGGTGAGGAGCTCCGGCCCGCCCGTCCGCGCCACGAGCGTGTCCTCGATGCGGACACCGCCCCGGCCGGCGAGGTAGACCCCCGGCTCGGCGGTGATCGGAACTCGATCCACCAGCTTACCGGTCGCGCGGGAGCTCATGAGCGGAGCCTCGTGGATCTCCAGCCCGACGCCGTGCCCGAGGCCGTGGGTGAAGTCGTCGCCGAACCCGGCCTCGCCGATCATGTCCCGGGCGGCGGCGTCGACGGCGCTGTACACGGCGCCGGGGACGGCCGCCTCGACGGCGGCCCGCTGGGCGCGGCGGACCAGCTCGTACAGGTCGCGCTGCCAGTCGGAGGGCGTGCCGACCGCGACGGTGCGCGTCATGTCGGCGTGGTAGCCCCCGACCAGCGCGCCGAAGTCGAAGGTGACCAGGTCGCCGTTGGCCAGCTCGCGGGCGCCCGGCGAGTGGTGCGGGATCGCGCCGTTCGGCCCGGAGGCGACGATGGTGTCGAACGCCAGGCCGTCCGCGCCGAAGTCGATCATGTGGCGGTCGAGCTCGACGGCCAGGGCGCGCTCGGTGATCCCCGGGCGGATCGACGGCAGCAGCGCCTCGAACGCCTCGTCGGTGATCTCGCAGGCCCGGCGCAGCAGGTCGATCTCGGACTCGTCCTTGATGACGCGCAGCTCCTCGACCAGGTGGCCGAGGGGTTTGAACGCGATGCCGTGGTCGAGCGCGGCCAGCTCGGCGTGGTGCTCGACGGTGAGGTCGTGCGCCTCGAAGCCGAGCGTGTCCGCCCCGGCGTCGGCGGCGAGCCCGACGAGCGCGGCGGCCGGGTTCCGGTCGAGCACGATCTCCATGTCGGACGCGACCTTTTCGGCCGTCCCGGCGTAGCGTCCGTCCGTGCAGAGCAGGTCCGGACCGTCCACGCGGATGAGCGCGGCGGCGTTCGAGCTGTGCAGTCCGGTCAGGTAGCGGACGTTGACCGGGCGCGTGACCAGCAGCGCGTCCGCCCCGGCCGCCTCGACGGCCGCGGCCAGCGCCGAACGGCGCTCGCGTTGTCTCTCCCTCATGATCGGACTGTAGACCACCGCGGAACGTGAAGGACTCTCGACTTCCCGGCAGGGGTGTCCTACGGTGTCCCGCACCCTCCCCCTGGAGCCGCAGATGTCCGCACTCAGTCGTCGCAGGTTGCTCGGCACCGGCGCGCTCGCCGCCGGGGCGACCGTCGCCACCGCCTCCCCCGCGCGCGCGTCCGTCCCTGGACGCGAGGCGTCCGTCTCGGTGGACGTGGTGGTCGTCGGCGGGGGCCTGTCCGGCCTTACCGCCGCCCGTGATCTGGTCGCCGCCGGACGGTCCGTCCTCGTCCTCGAGGCGAGGGAACGGCCCGGCGGACGCGTCTACGGGATGCCGCTCGGGGACGGCACCACCAGCGAGGGCGGCGCGGAGTTCATCGGGCCGACGCAGGACCGCATCGCCGCGCTCGCCCAGGACCTGGGCGTCGCGACCTTCCCCACGTACAACGCGGGGAAGAACGTCTACCTGCGTGACGGCAAGCGCTCCCTGTACGCGACCGACGGCGTGCTCGGGGCCGTCCCGCCGGACTGGGGCGTCATCGACCTGGAGGCCGCGCTGCTGATGCTCGGCGGGATGGCCAAGAAGGTCCCGGTCGGCGAGCCCTGGAAGGCGGCGGACGCCGAGGACTGGGACAGCCAGACGTTCCACACCTGGTCGCGGGCGCACTCGCTGAGCGCGGGCGCGCGGTTCCTGATGGACGAGTTCGTGTCGTCCACGCTGTCGGCGCGGTCGAAGGACGTGTCGCTGCTCTACGTCCTGAACTACATCGCGTCGGCGGGCAACGAGTCCAACGCCGGGACGGTGGACCGGCTCATCAACACCAAGGGCGGCGGCCAGGAGTCGCGGTTCGTGGGCGGCTCGCAGGAGGTGCCCGTCCGGCTCGCGGCCCGGCTCGGCGACAGGATCCGGTACAACGCGCCGGTCCGGTCGATCGGCGTGGACGGCGGGACGGTCACCGTGACGGCGGACGGCCTGACGGTCGCGTGCAGGCGCGTGGTGGTCGCGATGTCCCCGGCGATCGCTAACAGGATCGACTACTCGCCGGGCCTGCCCGCGGCCCGTGCCCAGCTCATGCAGCGCTTCCCGATGGGCTCGATCGCCAAGTTCGTGGCCGTCTACGACACGCCGTTCTGGCGCGCGGACGGCCTGACCGGGCAGGCCGTGGCCGACGGCGGCGCGATCGACGCGACCTTCGACAACAGCCCGCCGGACGGCTCGCGCGGCGTCCTGATGGGCTTCATGAACCAGTCGAACATCCGCGCGCTGGACGGGTCGTCCGCAGACGACGTCCGGGCGGCGGGGCTGGCGTCCTTCGCCGCGCTGTTCGGCGACAAGGCGAAGTCGCCGGTGCGGACCGCGTTCCAGCGGTGGGACAACGAGGTCTGGAGCGGCGGCGGGCCGGTCGGCATCGCGCCGCCCGGCGTCCTCACCGGGTTCGGCCCGGCGCTCCGCGCGCCGTGCGGGCCCGTCCACTGGGCGGGCACGGAGACGTCCACCTTCTGGACGGGCTACATGGACGGCGCCGTCCGCTCCGGCGAGCGGGTGGCGCGGGAGGTCGACGCCGTCCTCTAGAGCGACTTCGAGCGCCCGCCCGGCCGGGCGGGCGCTCGGTCAGGCGCGGGTCAGACCTCTTCGGCCATCTTCTTGATCTTCTCGATCAGGGCGAGGCGGCCCTTGTGGTCGCCCGCGATGGGGGCGACGTTCAGGGTGGTGACGCCGGACTCCTTCATCGCGGCGAGGCGCTCGCGGACGTGGCCCTCGCTGCCGATGAGGGACATCTTCTCGAGGAGCTCGTAGGGGACCTTCGCGGCGGCCTCGTCCTTCTTGCCGGCGAGGTAGAGGTCCTGGATCTCCTCGGCCTCCTTCTCCCAGCCGTAGCGGCGGCAGAGGTTGTTGTAGAAGTTCTTGCCCTTGGCGCCCATGCCGCCGATGTACAGGGCGGCCATCGGACGGCCGAACTCCAGGAAGTCCTGGACGTCGTCGCCGATGGCGAGGTGCGCCTGGCCGACGACGTCCAGCTCGCCGAGGGCCGGGTCGCGCTTGGCCTTCCCGGCCGCCAGGGCCTCGCCCCAGACGTCCTTGGCCTTCTCCGGGAGGTAGAAGATCGGCTCCCAGCCGTTGGCGATCTCGGCGGTCATCTCGACGTTCTTCGGGCCGATCGCGGCGATGAGGACCGGGATGTCCGGACGCACCGGGTGGTTGATGATCTTCAGCGGCTTGCCGAGACCGGTGCCCTGCCCCTCGGGGAGCGGGATGTTGTAGTGCGTGCCCTCGTGCTGGAGGCGCTCGCGCCGCCAGACCTTGCGGCAGATGTCGACGATCTCGCGCGTCCGGCCGAGGGGTGCGGTGTAGGGGACGCCGTGGAAGCCCTCGATGACCTGCGGGCCGGACGCGCCGATGCCGAGGGTGAACCGGCCCTCGGACACGTAGTCGAGCCCGGCGGCGGTCATCGCCATCAGGGTCGGCGTGCGGGAGTAGATCTGGAGGATGCCGGACGCGATCTCCAGCCGCTCGGTCTTCGCCGCGATGTAGCCGAGCTGGCTCACCGCGTCGAAGCTGTACGCCTCGGCGACGTAGACGATGTCGAGGCCGGCCTTCTCGTAGTCGGCCAGCTCGGCGACCGTCTCCTTGAAGCCGCCCGAGTAGTTCAGGGCCATCCCGATGCGCATGCCCGGCATCCTTCCCACAGACGAACCGAATCAGGTTCTGTTGGACGTAACGTAGCGGTTGGGGGCTTACTCCGGCAGGGCCGGGCCCCGCAGCGCGGCGATCACCGGCTTGTAGAGCTCCACGCGGATCGCCTTCACGGTCTTCCCGTTCTTGCCCGCGAGGGACGCGGCGAGTTCGATCGCGGCGGGCAGGACGCCCGCCTCCTCGGCCGTCCGCTGGACGATCCCGGCCTCGCGGGCCTGCTCGGCGGCGTACCGGCGTCCGGTGAGCATCGCCTCGTGCGCGACCGGCGGGGTCAGGCGGCCCCGGATCAGGGCGTTCATGCCGGGCGTGAAGCTCATCCCGAGGTCGACCTCGGGCAGGCAGAAGTAGCCGCGGTCGCCGCGCATGACCGCGAAGTCCTGGGCGAGCGCGAGCATCGCGCCGCCCGCGAAGGCGTGCCCGTTGACCGCGGCCACGGTCGGGGCGGGGAGCTCCAGGAACCGCGCGTACAGCGCGTTCACCGACTCCAGGTAGGGGACGAACTCCTCCTGGTGCGCGCCGAGCCACTCCAGGTCCAGGCCGTTGGAGTAGAACTTCCCGGCGCCGGTGGTGACGAGCGCCTTCGGGCCCCCGGCGGCCTCGACCTCGGCGAGCGCGTCGTTGGCGGCGGCGAGGAAGTCGGGGTGGAAGCGGTTCTCGCCCGCGTCCATCCGCAGGACGAAGACATCGCCCTCGCGCTTGAGTTCAATCACGGAGTTCTCCCGTCCGGAAGGGTGGTCGACCGAACCCTACTGCTCGGTAACGGACGGGAAGACCATGCAGGTGGTCGTCCCGTGCGCGACCAGCTTCCCGTTCTCGTCCACGATGCGGCCCTCGGCGGTCGCGACCCGCCGTCCGACGTGGATCGTCGTCCCCTCGCAGGTCAGCCGTCCACCCTCGATCGGCACCGCGCGGACGAAGTTGACCTTGAGCTCCAGCGTCGTGTAGCCCGCGCCCTCGGGCAGCGTGGTGTGGACGGCGCAGCTCATCGCCGAGTCCAGCAGCGTGGACAGGACGCCGCCGTGGACCGTCCCGAGGGGGTTGCTGAATTTGGGATCGGGCGTCAGCCCGAACACCACGCGGCCGGGCTCGAGCGTCTCGGCGGTCATGCCCAGCAGCGCGCCGACGCCGATCCCCGTCTCGGCGCCCATGTTGATCGCCTGCTTGAGCTGCTCCAGTCCCGCGGTCACCCGTCCACCCTCCAGCGTGCGTCCGACGGCTATGACGACCGTCATGCTCCAGGGTCACTATGACGATCGTCATGGTCAACCCGGGAAGCTTATGATGAATGTCATAATCGCTGGTATGGGTACCGACAGCCGTGAACGCATGGTGCGCAGCGCCGCCTATCTCTTCCGCGAGCGCGGCTACTCCGGGACGGGTTTCCGGGACGTCATCGCGCACAGCGGCGCGCCGCGCGGCTCGATCTACCACCACTTCCCCGGCGGCAAGGTGCAGCTCGCCGAGGAGGCCGTCCACTACGCGGGCGAGTTCCTCAACTCGGGCATCCAGGTCGCCGTGGAGAGCGGCGACGCCGCCTCGGCCGTGGACGCCTTCGTCGGCTGGTGGCGCGGCGTCCTGGTGAAGAGCGAGTTCCGCGCGGGGTGCCCGGTCGTCGCGGTGACCGTCGAGTCCCACGAGGACGCCCCGCAGCTGATCAAGGCCGCCGCCGAGGCGTTCACCCGCTGGCAGGACACCCTCGCCACCGGCCTGGAGAACGCGGGCGCCTCCCCCGCCCGCGCCGCCCGCCTCGCCACCCTGATCGTCTCCGCCGTCGAGGGCGCCACGATCCTCTGCCGCGCCGAACGCGACCTGCGCCCCCTCGACGCCGTCGTCGCCGAGCTCAAGGAACTCGCCCGCACCGCCGTCGACTGACGCGGGGCGTTCACCCGCAGGGTGCGGAGGACGGCGTCGAGGGGGGCGTTGAGCAGGTCAGACGCACTCAGGTTGTTCGGCGGGATGGACGGCACCGGGCCGGGGGGTTGCGGCGGTGGTGGCGATCCATCCGGTGAGGAGCAGGCCGAGGGCGGCGGGGGCCAGGGCCCACGCGGAGAGGTCGCCCGGATCCACACCCTCGGCGAGCAGGCTGCTGCCCGCAGCCGCGCCCGCGGCGGAGCCGAGGTACATCGCGGCCATCTGGAACGCGACGACCGGCATCGCCTGGTCGGGCCGGTCCTTGGTCAGGGCCTGCTGGAGGGTCGGGACGCTCGCCCAGCCCGCCGCGCCCCACACCGCCGCCGCGACGAGCCAGACCGCCGGGGCGTCGGAGAGCCAGAAGGCGGCGAAGCCCGCCAGGAGCGCCGTCGGCAGCGCGACGAGCAGCGTTCGGGGCCCGGACGCGTCCAGGACCCGGCCGACCAGGGCGGATCCGGCGACCCCGCCGATGCCCCACGCCCACACGAGCGCGAAGTTCCAGCCCTGGAGCCCTCGGGCCTCGGCCATGGGCAGCAGGTAGGTGTAGAGCCCGAGACTCGCCACGCCGAGGAGGAACGCTCCGCCGACCCCGACGAGGGTCCTCGGCGTCCGCAGCACCGCGAACGCCGGGCCGCGCGAGGCGGGCAGCGACGGGATCGTCCGCGCCTGGACGGCCAGGGCGACCATGCTGAGCAGGCCGATCGCCACGACCAGGCCCATCGTCCAGCGCCAGTTCAGCCGGTCGCCGATGAGCATCCCGATCGGCACTCCGGCGACCGTGCCGGTGGACAGGCCGAAGGTCACCATGGCCATGGCCCGGCCGCGTTCGTGGTCGGCGACCATGGCGGCGGCCGTCGCCGTCGCCACCGCCGTGAGGACCCCGGCTCCGGCTCCGGCGATCACCCGTGAGGCGAGGAACACCGCGATGCCCGGCGAGACCACGGTGACGAGGTTGCCGAGATTGAACACGCCGAGGGCGATCAGCAGCGCCCTGGCGGTGCTCCCCCGGACGAGCGCGCGGGACAGCAGCGGCCCGGCCAGCGCATACGAGGCGGTGAAGGCCGTCACGCACAGGCCGACCGCCGCGACGGTCGTGTCGAGCGAGGCGGGGATCGAGGGCAGCACCCCGGCGAGGACGTAGGCGTCGATGCCCAGCGCGACCGCGGCCAGGACGAGGGGCCAGACGCGGCGGATCACTCGTCCTCCCCGGCCGGGGCGGCTTCCTGGTACCCGTCGAGGACCGCGCCGATCAGGCCCGGGAACCGTGCCTCCAGGTCGTCATGGCGCAGCCGGATCAGGCACTTGCGTCCCTCGGCGCGGACGAACACCACCCCGGACTCGCGCAGGAGGCTGGTGTGGTGGGTCAGCGTCGACCGCGGGAGGTCCGGCCCCAGCTCGACGCTGTCCACCTCGCCCTCCTCCGCGAGCTTGCGCACCATCGACAGCCGCAGCGGCTCGCTCAGCGCGAACAGCACCCGCGGGATCGCGATCTCCTCGGTCGCGGGGTGCTCGTACACCCGTGCCGGCGTCATCAGGGACCACCTCATATCGTTCGACAATTATCGAACGATAATAGTGCGGGAATTCTCGAACGATCAAGCCGGGTCCCGGGTTCTTCGGATTCCCGGGTTCTCGGGGAGCCGGAGGGCGAAAAGCGACGCGGCCGTGATCACGTGTGTGATCACGGCCGCGTGAGGTGCGGGGGCGGGCGGCACCGGGAGCGTCAGGTGGAGCGGGCCTGCTCGGCGAGAAGTTCGGCGATGGCCTGGAGGGCCAGGACGTAGGACATCAGGCCGAAGCCCGCGACGGTGCCGGTCGCGACGCCCGCGACGACCGAGTTGTGGCGGAACTCCTCGCGCGCGGCGGGATTGGAGATGTGGACCTCGACCAGGGGCGCGGTGCGCTGGGCGAGGGCGTCGCGGAGCGCGTAGGAGTAGTGCGTGAACGCGGCCGGATTGAGGACGACCGGGATCCTCTCGTCGGCGGCCTGGTGCACCCAGCCGATCATCTCGGCCTCGTCGTCGGTCTGCCGGACCTCGACGTGCAGGTCCAGGCGGCGGCCGGTCTCGCGGCAGAGGGCGACCAGGTCGTCGAAGGTGTCGGCGCCGTAGACGTCCGGTTCGCGGGTGCCGAGGCGGCGCAGGTTCGGGCCGTTCAGGACCAGGACGGAGTTCACAGGGCGACCCTCCGGTAGGCGGCGGCGAGCAGCTCCTCGTCCGGGCCCTCCAGGCGGCCCGGCTTCGCGAGACCGTCGAGCACGACGAAGCGGAGCGTCGCGCCGCGCGACTTCTTGTCGATGGTCATCGCGGCGCGCAGCTCGTCCCAGGCGTCGGCGTTGTAGGCGGTCGGCAGGTGCACGGAGGCGAGGACGCGCTCGGTGCGGTCGACCAGGTCGGAGCGTCCGGCGAGGCGGGCGAGCTCGGCGGCGTAGACCATGCCGACCGCGACGGCGTGGCCGTGCGGGAAGCGGTAGGCCTCGGCCTTCTCGATGGCGTGCGCGAGGGTGTGCCCGTAGTTCAGGAACTCGCGCACGCCGCCCTCCTTGAGGTCGGCCGAGACGACGTCGGCCTTCACCTGGACGGCGCGTTCGATCAGCTCGACGGTGTGCGGGCCGTCGGGGCGGCGGGCGGCGGCCGGGTCGGCCTCGACGAGGTCGAGGATGACCGGGTCGGCGATGAAGCCCGCCTTGATCGTCTCGGCGAGGCCGCTGACGTAGTCGCGCTCGGCCATGGACGCGAGCGTCGACACCTCGCAGAGGACCCCGGCGGGCGGGTGGAACGCGCCGACCAGGTTCTTGCCCTCGGGGATGTCGATGCCGGTCTTGCCACCGACCGCCGCGTCCACCATGGCGAGCAGGGTGGTCGGGACGTGGACGACCTTGACCCCGCGCAGCCAGGACGCGGCGGCGAACCCTGCGAGGTCGGTGGTCGCGCCGCCGCCGACGCCGACGACCGCGTCCGTCCGCGTCATGCCGAGCTGGGCGAACCGGGACCAGAGCCCGGCGAGGACGCCGACCTCCTTGGCCGCCTCACCGGACGGGACCGGCAGCTCGTGGACGGCGTACCCGGCGGCGGTCAGCGCGGCGCTCACCGGGCGGACGAGCTCGGGCAGCGCCTGGTCGTGGACGACGGCGACCGTCCGGACGTTGTCGCCGAGCAGCCCCGGCAGCTCGCCGTGGACGTCCTCGCCGATGACGACGTCGTAGGGGTCGGCGCCGCCGACCCGGACGCGGCGGGTCATCGCGTCGTCCTCGGAGCGGCGCCGGTCACTCGGCGGCCTCCAGGGCGGCGACGATCTCGTCGACGATCTCCTCGGGGGTGCGCTCGTCGGTCTTGACCCGGACGGTGCCGAGCCGCTCGTAGATCGGGAGGCGCTCGGCCAGCATCTGGCGGAGCTGGCTGCGCGGGTTCAGGACGAGCAGCGGGCGGGCCTGGTTCAGGCCGATCCGCTTGACCGCCTCGGCGAGGCCGACCTCGAGGTAGACGACCGTCTGCCCGGCCTCGAGGAGCTCCTGCGTCTCGGCGGCGAGGATCGCGCCGCCGCCGAGCGCCACGACGCCCTCGTGCTCGGCGACCGCCGCGGCGACGGCGGCCCGCTCGAGCTCGCGGAAGCGCTCCTCGCCGTCGTCCACGAAGATCTCGCCGACCGGCTTGCCCGCCGCGCGCTCCACGTCGGCGTCGGTGTCGCGCAGCGGGACGCCGAGGCGTTCGGCGAGGGCGGCGCCGACGGTGGTCTTGCCGGAGCCGGGCGGGCCGATGATCACGGCCTTGGGACGGGCCATCGTTTCCTCTACTTGACGGTGAGGGAGGACAGGTATCCGGACAGGTTGCGGGCGGTCTCGGCGACCGAGTCGCCGCCGAACTTCTCCAGCGCCGCGTCCGCGAGGACGAGCGCGACCATGGCCTCGGCGACCACCCCGGCGGCCGGGACCGCGGTCACGTCGGAACGCTGGTTGATCGCCTTGGCGGGCTCGCCGGTGGCGACGTCGATGGTGTCGAGGCGGCGCGGGACGGTCGAGATCGGCTTCATCGCGGCGCGCACGCGCAGCGGCTCGCCGGTGGTCATGCCGCCCTCGATCCCGCCCGCGCGGTTGGTGCGGCGGCGGACGCCGTCCTCGGTGCTGTCGATCTCGTCGTGGGCGCGGGAGCCGGGCCGCCGGGCGGTCTCGAAGCCGTCCCCGACCGCGACGCCCTTGATCGCCTGGATGCCCATGAGGATCCCGGCGAGGCGCGAGTCGAGCCGCCGGTCCCAGTGGACGTGGCTGCCGAGGCCGGGCGGGAGGCCGTAGGCGAGCACCTCGACGACGCCGCCGAGGGTGTCGCCCTGCCGCTTCAGCTCGTCGATGTGCGCGACCATCTTGGCGGACGCGTCCGCGTCGAGGCAGCGCACGGGCGAGGCGTCCACGGCGGCGAGGTCGCCGGGGCCGGGCGCGACGTCCTCGGGGGCGTCGATCTCGCCCAGCGAGACGACGTGGCTCACGATGTCGACGCCGAGGGCCTGCCTGAGGAACGCCTTGGCGACCGTGCCGAGCGCGACGCGGGCCGCGGTCTCGCGGGCGCTCGCGCGCTCCAGGACGGGCCGGGCGTCGTCGAACCCGTACTTCTGGATGCCCGCGAGGTCGGCGTGGCCGGGCCGCGGCTGGGTGAGCGGGGCGTTGCGCGCCTGCGCGGCGAGGACGTCGGGGTCCACCGGGTCGGCGGACATCACCGTCTCCCACTTGGGCCACTCGGTGTTGCCCACCTGGACGGCGACGGGGCCGCCCTGCGTATAGCCGTGCCGGACGCCGCCGAGGATCGACACCTGGTCCTGCTCGAACTTCATCCGGGCGCCCCGCCCATGCCCGAGCCGCCGGCGGCGCAGTTCCTCGGCGATGTCCTCCGAGGTCACGCGCACGCCGGCCGGAAGGCCCTCCACGATCGCGGTGAGGGCCGGGCCATGGGACTCGCCCGCGGTCAACCAGCGCAGCATGCCCACGATCCTATTGACTCGCCGGGGCGGCTCGTGCCGCGCGTCCAACTGATGAGACCCGTCGCGGGGCCTTCGGGCCGGTGGGAGGGGGTGCCCGCCCGTCCAGCCGATGAGGGTCCCGGCATGCCCGGCCGGTGGGAGGGGGTGGCCCCGCACGGCCGTCGCCGGGCGTGCGGGGCCGGGGGTCACTCCTCGTCGGCGGACGTCGTGGCGAGGCGGAGCGGAGCGGCGGAACGCTGCTTCGCCCGCTGGGCCGCGGTGTCCGGGACGATGTCGGAGATGTCGAGGGCGAACCGTCCGGTGGCCCAGGCCATGCCCGCGCCGTTCTGCCCGTAGATCGTCCTGTTGACGTTCTTCAGGGTGTCGCAGGCCGAGTGGTAGCACCAGTCGAGCGACTGCCCTGCCTGACCGCCGAACAGCCGGGCCCAGTTCTCGGTCTTGATGAGGTTGGAGCCGCTGGTCTCGCCGCCCGCGGGGATCCCGGCGGCGATGAACGGGCCGTAGTCGGAGCGTCCGTCGAAGTCGCGGCCGACGGTCGGCAGGCCGCGCGAGCCGTGGAAGTCGGTGAGGACCTTCTCGATCTGCGCCGAGCCCTCGGGGCCCGCGCCGGCGCCCTCGTGGTCGCTGTCGTCGCCGTCGTAGACCATCCGCGCGTAGTTCGGCGAGCCGATCATGTCGAAGTTGAGGTACAGGGCCAGGTCGGCCTTGTCCTGCGGCGACAGCTGCGCCACGTAGGCGCCGGAGCCGAGGTCGCCGTGCTCCTCGGCGCCCCACCAGGCGAAGCGGACCTTGTTCTTGATCTGCTTGAAGTGCTTGGCGAGCTGGATCGCGGTCTCCAGCTCCATCGAGCTGGACGAGCCGTTGTCGTTGATTCCCGGGCCCTCGGTGACGCCGTCCAGGTGCGCGCCGAGCATGACGACGTTGTCGGCCCGTCCGGTCGGGGTCTCGGCGATCACGTTGAACGTGGTCACCTTCGTGGCCCGTCCGCGCAGGTCGACGCGGAGGGTGACCGGGCCGCGCGCCGCGTCGGCCGCGAGCGCCTGGGACTCGCCGCGGCTGACGGACGCGACCGGGATCCTGACGTCCGCCGCCGTGAGGCGGGTGCGCAGGATCATGTCCGGGTTGGGGTTGTTGGTGTTGATCAGCGCGACGGCGGCGCCCGCCTCGGACGCCGTCTTCTGCTTGATCGTGTTGCCGCAGCCGCCCGACGCGATCAGCGCGATCTTGCCGTGGTAGTCGGCCCCGGCGTAGTCGGACGCCTCGCAGCCGGGGGTCGTGTCCGTCCCGGACGGGACGACCGCGAGGGGCGCGGTGACGCCGCCTGCGGGCGTGTTCGCCGAGAACCGGGCGACCAGCGGGTGCAGCGCGCGCGTGGACGGCGCCGTCACCTCGGCCTCGGAGGCGAGGAACTCGAAGTCGTCGTGGGTGAACGGCTGCCGGGTCGTCGTGTACCCGGCGGCGTGGAGCCTGCCCTCGACGTACTCGGCGGACGCCACGTGGCCGCGCGTCCCGGACGCCCGGATCCCCTTGTTCTGGTCGGCGATCCGCTGCAGGGCCTCGAGGTGGCGCCAGGCGTTGTCGGCGTTCACCTCGCGGACGAGCTGCCGGGCGAGGCGCTCGTTCCCCTTCGATCCCGGCGCGGCGTTCGCGGCCGGGGCGATCCCGGCGACGAGTGCCGCCGCCGCGAGCATCGCGGCGGCGCGCCCGCCGCGCCATCTCGCGCGCGGGCGCGCGAGTCCTTGTCCGTGTCGGTCCGTGCGCGTCATCGCGCCTCCTTTGATCGCTCCTCGCGGAGCCCCCCGATCGCGGATGTGAGTGTTCGCGATCGTCCCAATCAAGATCGTTACGGTCAACGGGGGAGAATCGGGCCTATGGACACGATTCTCCCCTCCCGGCTCCGCGCCGATCTCCTCGCCCAGGCGGCGACCTGCGCCAAGGGCGGGTCGCCCCTGTACGCCGAGCTGTTGCGGCGCGCCGCCGAGGACGTGGACGGGCCGGTTTCGGCCGTTGTTTCGGGCCGTCCGGAAGCCGGGTGGTGCCTGCGGCTGCTCGGCGCGGTCCACCGGATGGTGCTGGAGGGCCGGGCGCCCGAGCTGGCCGCGCACTACCCGACGGCGGGCGGGACGGCCGATCCGCCGGCCGCCTGGCCCGCGTTCCGGGCACTGCTGGCGGACCGTCCGGACGAGGTGCGCGCGGGGATGGCCGGAGCCCCGCAGACCAACGAGGTCGGACGCGCCGCGCCGCTCGTCGGGGGCCTGCTGGCGATCATGGCGGCGGCCGGGGAGCGGCCCGTCCGGCTGCTGGAGGTCGGGGCCAGCGCGGGCCTGAACCTGCGCGCCGACCTGTACCGGTACGAATCGGGCAGCGATTCGGGCGAGCCGGGTGGTGAGCCGGCGTTCGGTCCGGCGGACTCGCCGGTGGTGCTGCGCGACTGCTGGCGCGGGTCGCCGCCGCCGCTGTCGGCGAACCTGGCGATCGTCGAGCGGACGGGCTGCGACCCCGCGCCGGTGGACCCGGTCGCGGACGGCGTCCGGCTGCTCTCGTTCGTCTGGCCCGACCAGCACGAACGGGTCGCGCGGCTGCGGGGCGCGCTGGAGGTCGCCGCGCGGGTCCCGGCGGCGGTCGTCCGCGCGGACGCCACGGCGTTCCTCGCCGACCTCGCGCCGCGGGAGGGCGTCGTCACCGTCGTGTGGCACTCGCTGATGTGGCAGTACCTCTCCCCCGCCGAGCAGGCGCGGGTGACGGCCGCCGTGGAGCGCGCGGGCACGGCGGCGACGCCGGACGCGCCGGTCGCCCACCTGCACCTGGAGCAGGCGGACGACGCGGACTTCCACAGCCTGCCGGTGCTGACGCTGCGCCTCTGGCCCCACGGCGGAGGCGAGCGGCGCGTCCTGGCCGACACCCCGCACCACGGCGTCCCGACCCACTGGCGCTGAGCCCCCGGCGCCAGGAACGTCCCGGGGCGGAGGCGGTCAGGCGGCGGGCGTGGTGGGGAGGTCGCGGTGGCGTTTGAGGGGGCCTATGAGGAGGAGCAGGGGTGAGGCGGCCATGGTGACGGCCATGACCCACAGGGTCGGCCGGACGCCGGCCGTCTCGCCCAGCGCTCCGCCGAGCAGGCCGCCCAGCGGGATGGTGCCGAAGTTCAGGAACATCATGCTGACGCTGACCCTGCCGAGCAGCTCGCGCGGCGTGTAGAGCTGCCGGAAGCTACCGCGGACGACGTTGCTGATCACCGTCCCGACACCGATCATCAGGCCGCCGACGACCAGCGGGGCGAGCCGTGGGCCGGGCCCGGTCAGGGGGATGGCCAGCGCGAACGGGACGGTCCCGAACAGCGCGACCAGCAGCCCGCGGGCGGTGCCGAACCGGTTCGCGACGCGGGTGGCGGACACGGCCCCGATCACGCCGCCGACGCTGATCCCCATCATCAGCAGGCCGACCACGCCGTTCGCCACGTCCAGCTCGCGGACCAGGAACACCACCAGCACCGCCTGGTAGGCGATGAAGGCGAGGTTGAACACGGCGCCGAACAGCGCGAAGACCCGCAGGTAGGGGTCGCCGGTGACGAACCGCAGCCCGGCCAGGATGTCCCGGCCCAGGGACGCGCGTTCCCGGGGCGTGACGGGCTCCTCCTCGGCCCGGACGCCGAGCAGGCACAGCGTCGAGACGGCGAAGGAGGCCGCGTCGGCGACCAGCCCGCCGAGGACGCCGAGCGCCTGGGTGATCGCGCCCGCGAGCCCCGGGCCCGCGACCTGCGCGAACGACTCCGAGCCCTGCATCTTGGCGTTGCCCGCGGCCAGGTCCCGCTGGTCGAGCAGCGAGGGCAGGTAGACCTGGTAGGCGGTCTGGAAGAACACTCCCGCGACGCCCAGGAGCAGCGCGGTCGCCGCCAGCTGCCAGAAGGTGAGGACGCCCAGCCAGGCGGAGACCGGCGCGCTGAGCAGCAGCGTCATCGACGCCAGGTTGCAGACGATCATCAGGGGACGGCGCGGCATCCGGTCCACCCACGCCCCGGCGGGCAGGCCGACCAGCAGCCAGGGCAGCCAGGTGGCGGCCGTGAGCAGGCCGACCTGGAAGGTGCTCGCGTGCAGCACGCCGACCGCGGCGAGCGGGATCGCGACGCCGCTGACGCCGCTGCCGATCTTGCTGGTGGTCTCGCCGATCCAGAACAGCCGGAAGTCGCGCGCCGGCCGGGACGGGGACGCCGCGTCGGTCCCGGCGCCGGTCGCGGTGGTGAGGACGCCGGTCACGGGGTGGCCGGCATTCCGTAGGCGAAGGCCAGGACGGCCGGGCGCTCGCGACCGTCGTCGGGGATCTCGCGGGTCCCCCACCTCAGCAGGACGGCGATCAGCTCCTGTCCCATCTCCTCCAGCTCCTCGGGGGTGAGCCGGAGCCAGCGGTCGGCGACGAACGCCGCGTCCACCCACTCCGGGGGCTGCTCGGTGAGCAGCCACTCGCGGGCGGCGGCGGTGTGCCGGTCCAGCAGCATCGACTGGACGGTCTGGGCGACCAGCGCGCCCGCCGGGTCGGAGGCGTGGTCGCTCTGCTGCCAGGACAGGTTCGGCGAGGCCCGCCGCCACCAGCGCTCCCGCCGGTCGCGGGCGAGCTCGGGCGCCTCCTCGATGATCCCGGCCGCGCCGAGCACGCGCAGGTGGTGGCTGACGTTGCCGACCCCCTGTCCGGTGCGCTCGGCGAGCGTGCTCGCGGTCGCGGGGCCGTAGGCGCGCAGGATGTCGGCCAGCCGCCTGCGCAGCGGGTGGGCGAGCGCCGACAGCCGCTCGGAGTCCTTGATCCGGTCTTCGGTCATGCCGGAGATCATGACATGCACAAGAGGCTTTGTACAAGATCTCTTGTGCAATGCCCGGGGATTCGAGGTCGCGCAGGTCAACGCGCCGGGGCGCGGGGTCCACCGGAACGTTCGCCGGACAGGCGAGACTGGGCGCGACGCAGGTCGAGACGGCCCCGCCGGGTCGTCTCGGCCGCCGTCCACGCCCTGGAGGGACCCTTGTCCGAGCGAACACCCGGGCTGCGCCGGGGCGCTCTCGGCGCGGTCGGCGCGGCGGTCATCCCGATGGCCTTCATGGCCCCCGCGACCGCCGTCTTCTTCAACACGCCCCTCGCCGCGGAGGCGGCGGGGTACGCGCTGCCGCTGGCGGTCCTGCTGGCGATGGTCGTGTGCCTGCTGGTCGCGTCGGTCATCGCCTCGTTCGCCCGCAGGCTGCCGACGGCGGGATTCGCCTACACCTTCAACGCGCACGGCTTCGGCAGGCGCGGCGGGTTCGCGTCCGGGTGGCTGCTGCTGCTCGCGTACGGGATGGTCGCGCCGATGGTGCTGCCCGCGATCGGCTCCAGCACGCACGACTTCCTGCGCGCCGAACTGGGCTGGAACGTTCCGTGGTGGGCGCTCACGCTGGTCTACGGCGCGGTGGTGTGGCGCATCAGCGCGCTCGGGGTGTCCCAGTCGGCGAAGACCGCCCTGATCTTCCTGGTGCTGGAGCTGGGCGTCCTGCTCGCGCTGTTCGGCATGATCTTCGGCGGGGGCGGCGCGGACGGGGTGAGCCTCGCGCCGTTCAGCCCGTCCTCCTCGCCGGACGGTCTCAGCGGGCTCGGCAAGGGGATGCTGTGGGGCATCCTGATGTTCATCGGGTTCGAGTCGGCGGGCACGCTCGGCGAGGAGGCCCGGTCGGCGAGGCGGGCGATCCCGGTCGCGCTGTTCACCGCCGTCCTCGCGATCGGCGCGTTCTACGTGCTGGCCGGGTTCGCCGCCGCGACCGGGTTCGGCGAGCACGGCGCGCTGCGCACCGACGCCGAGCCCTGGACGACCCTGATGCGCCGCTACTGGGGCCTCGGCTGGCTGCTCGCGCTGACCGTGCTGAACAGCCAGTTCGCCAACCTGATCTCCAGCGTCACCGCGCAGGTCCGGGTCATCTTCGCCATGGGCCGCGAGGGCCTGCTGCCCCGCGCGCTCGGCACCGTCGGCCACGGCCGGGTCCCGCAGGCGGCGCTCACCTGCTCCATGCTCGTGTCGCTCGCGGTGTCGCTGGCCGGCGGCCTGTGGATCGGCCCGCTCGGCATGTACGGGTTCGCCGGGCAGATCGTCGGCGTCGCGATGGTGCTGGTCTACATCTCGATCAGCGTCGCGCTCGTCCGGTACTCCCGGCGCGAGCACCGCGCCGAGTTCTCCGCGCTACGGCACGGCGTGGTGCCGGTGCTGGCCGCGCTGCTGCTCCTGCTGCCGGTGTACGGGCAGCTCGTCCCGCTCCCGGACGGCCCGAACCGCGTCGCGCTCGTCCTGATCGTGGCGTGGATGGCCACCGGCCTGGGCTACCTCGCCTGGATCGTCCGGAAACGTCCGTCCCTGCTGGAGGCCATGGGCCGCGTCTGGACCGAGGACGGCGCCCCCGCCGACACCCCGGACCCGGACACCCGCGCCACGGCGCGCTCCTGAGCGACACCGCCGAGATCCTGCGCTTTGTGGATCTTGGAGGCGGTTTCTGGTGGGATGTCCGTCCATGAAACAGGGGACGATTCTGGGGGCCCGCTACCGGCTGGACGCACCGCTGGGGCGCGGCGGAATGGGCGAGGTGTGGCGCGCGACCGACGAGCGGTTGCGGCGGTCAGTGGCCGTGAAACTGATCCGCGCCGAGATAGGGGACGACGAACGGACGAGCGCGCGCTTACTGCGTGAGGCGGAGACGGCGGGAACGCTCCAGCACCCCGGCATCACCGTCGTGCACGACGTCGGCGAGCACCGGGAGGCGGGCGTCCGCGTCCTGTACCTGGTCATGGAGCTGCTGGAGGGACGTGACCTGCGGGCCGTCCTGGACGGCGCGCCCGGCGGGATGCCCGTGCCGCGCGCCGCGTCGCTGACCGCCCAGGTCGCGGACGCGCTGGCCGCGGCGCACGCGCGCGGGGTCGTCCACCGGGACGTCAAGCCCGCGAACCTGTTCCTGCTCCCCGGCGACCGGGTGAAGATCTGCGACTTCGGCATCGCGCACCTGGCGGACGCGGCGACGCGGCTGACCATGGAGGGCGGGTCGGTCGGCACGCCCCGGTACATGGCTCCCGAGCAGTTCACGGGCGGCGAGAGCGGACCGCGCTCCGACCTGTACTCGCTGGGCTGCGTCCTGCACGAGCTGCTGACCGGGGCCCCGCCGTTCGCCGGGACGGGCGCGCACCTCATGTACCAGCACATGCACGAGCCTCCGCCGCCGCTTCCACCGCACGTGCCGGAGGGCCTCGGACGTCTGGTCCAGGACCTGCTGGCCAAGGACCCGGCGGCGCGTCCGGGATCGGCGGCGAACGTCGCGGACCGGCTCGGCCCGTACGCGGCGGAGCAGCACCGGGGCGTCGTGAGCTTCCCGGGCGTCGCGCCGTCGGCTCAACCGACCGTCACCGACGGAGCGATGACGGTCCCGGCGTTCACGGGCGCCCCGAAGCGCTCGCGCAGGCGGCCGGTGATCGTGGCCGTCGCCGCGGCGACCGCCGTGGCTGCGGCGGCGGTCGCCGGGACGGTGGCGCTGGCATCGGACAAGGGGAGCCAC
Organism: Actinomadura oligospora ATCC 43269; assembly: GCF_000518265.1. GTDB lineage: Bacteria > Actinomycetota > Actinomycetes > Streptosporangiales > Streptosporangiaceae > Spirillospora > Spirillospora oligospora. The sequence continues at coordinate 206,243 of NZ_JADG01000004.1, forward strand.
CGGACGGCCGCGGAACCGACCAAGCGGACGTCCGCCACCGGGGCCCCCGCCGCATCTGGCCCACCGAAGCCGGTGGCCGATCCGTACTGGCAGGTTGTGGTCTCGCCGGACTACGGGGTGGCGTACGACGTGCCGTACGGGTGGCAGCTCGAGGCCCCCGGCACCTTGATCGGCTACGGCTCGGCCAACGGCGACGCGAAGATCGGCGCGTTCTCGGTCGCCCACGTCAAGCAGGAGAACGGCAGTGGGGACGGCTGCTACCTGTCGCTCGCGGGCGTCCGCGGTGGGAAGGGGCTGGCGCCGACCGACCCGGCGAGATCGGCGGCGCTGGCGAAGGAGGCCGACACACAGGCCCGGACGTGGGCGCACTGGGTGTTCGGCACCGACGCCAGGGCCCCGGTCCTGGACGCCGGGAAGAAGCGGACGCTCACCCTGCACGGCGGCATCCAGGCCCAGGCCGTCACCTACACCGTCCTGTCGGTGCCGTCGGTGCACGACGCGTGCAACGCGGTCCGTCCGGGCGCGCGGCTCCACGTCCTCACCGCGACACCGAAGACGCCCGGTTCGACCGGCCTCCCCCTCTCGTTCGCCGTCTTCGGGGGCCCGAAGATCCGGGATGCCCCGCCCGAGACCCTCACCAAGATCTTCCAAAGCCTCCGGCCCTACCCGGCCACCGGCTAGAGCGGTCTCGGCGGTTCACTGTCAGGAGGCGTGCGGGCCCTGGCCCGCACGCCGGGTCGGCCCAAGGCCGCCGGACATCGTCACGACGGTGTCCGGCGGCCCCTGGCCACGCCCCCACCACATCAGGGAGCGACCGCGCGTCAGGACGAGCGGGTGTGGTGGCGGGCGCGGAACTCGGCGAGCAGTTCGTCGGTGACGGTCGCGCCCGCCGCGACCGCCGCGTGGACCTCGCGGAAGTAGCCCTCGTATCCGGCGGGCGTGTAGAGGCAGAGGGCGCGGACCGGGACGGTCCCGGCGTTCCGGAAGCCGTGCGCGGTTCCGCGGAGCGCCGCGAGCAGGTGTCCGGGCCCGACGCTCGTCTCGCCGTCGCCGTTGTGCAGGGTGAGCTCGCCGTCCAGGACGTAGAAGTACTCGTCGTGCCGCTCGTGGACGTGGGGGCGCGCCCCGACGATCCCCGGCGCGAGCCGGAACTCCTCGAAGGCGAACCGTCCGCCCGTCTGCTCGCCGGTCAGCCGGAACAGGTGCGCGACCCCGGCCACGTCGATCAGTTCGCCCTCGCCGGGCGCGCTCAGCAGCGCGCGCCCGCTCGTGTCGGTCAGTTCGGTCATGGACCGGATCATGCTCGGGCGCGGCGCTCCCCGTCCACCCGTTCACTCGTTCGCCCGCCGTGATGATCGCGCGATGAGGGGATGTTGATCCGCTTCGTTTTGACTCGCTCCGCTCTCTGACGGCGCGCGTCCGGCGCGCCGCGAGGTCGGTGGTCCCGCCGGCCGGTCTCCGGCACTGGCGGGACGAGAGGAACGGGTCGGATGAGAAGGACTTCGGTACGGCTCCTGTCGCGGGGGGCCGGGGCGGGCGTCACCGCCTACGCCGTGGGGCTGGCGCTCGCGTGGGTCGGCGGGGCGGTCGTGCGGCTGTTGCCCGGGACGCTGAGCGCGCCGGTGCGGGAGCTGCCGTCGGGCCTGGCCGGGCCGGTGGCGATGGTGGCGGGGGCCATGGGGGTCCCGCTGCACTGGCGGACGGAGGCGATCGGGTTCAGCGGGACGGTGCGTCCGCTCTCGCTGGTGTCGTCCCACGGGTTCGCGCCGCTGGTCGTGGCCCTGCTGCCGGTGATGGCCGCGGCGGTCGCCGCGGGCGTGTCCGCGCGCCGGGCGGGCGGACGGTGGCGGGCGCTGGTCGCGCTGGTGTTCGCGGCGCTGAGCTACGGCGCGCTGTGCGCCGGAGCCGCGGCGGTCGTCGAGCCATCGGGAATGTTCGCGGTTCGGCCGGAGGTCGGACCGTCCTTCCTGCTCGGATTCGGGTGGACGGTCGTCGCGGGCATCTTGGCGCTCGCGGTCGGACGGGCCCTGCGCTCCCCCGCCACGTGGGTGGCGCGCGGGCTGCGGCGGCGGTTCGACAAGCGGCGCGGGCTCGCGTTGGGCGCGGCCGGGGTCGTCGGCGTCCTGGTGGCCTCGGCGGGTGTGGCGGACGCCGCGCCGACGCCGCCTCCGGGCTCGGGGAAACCCGGCAAGGGGACGTTCGAGCGCGCCGGAGTGCCGGGCGCGCTCGACCGGCTGCGGACGGAGAGCGGGAAGTCGTTCAAAGTCGTCCGGGACGAGCAGCGCGGCACGCCGTCCATGCTGGCCGTGAACAGCCCGGTCGGCGGGGGCGTGCCGAAGTGGATGCGGGCGAACGCGGCCGTCTTCGGCGTGGCCGACCCGATGGCGCAGCTGAAGCCGATCCGCACCGACGACACCGACAACGGCAGGTTCCAGCACTACCAGCAGGTCATCGGCGGTGTCCCGGTCCGCGGGGCGCGGGTCAACGTCGCGTTGAGCAAGGACAAGACCAAGGTCACCACGGTCGCCAACGGGATGCGTCCTGACATCGCCGCTCCGCCGACGAGCCCGACCGTCCCGGCGGGGAAGGCGAAGGCGACGGCGGCCAGGCAGGTGCGCGGCGCGAAGGCCATGGGACGTCCGGAACTCCAGATCTACGCTCCGGACCCGGTGGCGGGGCGTGCCTCGACCTCAGGGACGCTGGTCTGGTCGGTGAGGATCGCCGCGGGGTCCAGGATCTGGGACTACCTGGTCGACGCCCGCCGTCCCGGGACGGTCGTGACGCGGATCCAGCGCAGCGCGGAGGCGCTGGACCGGGAGGTCTACGAGGAAGTCCTGGACTCCGCTGACCACGACATCGACCTCGTCCTCCGGCGCAAGGAGGGGGACGGTCCGTCAGGGGACGACGAGGTGGACCACCTGTACGACAGGAACGGCGCGACCTACGACTTCTTCAAGGACAGGTTCGGCCGGGACAGCTTCGACGGCCACGGCGCGAAGATGGTCTCCGCCGTGGCGACCCACAGCATGGACGGCGAGGACAACGCCTACTGGAGTCCGGACGACCAGCGGACCAACTTCTCGCCCGGCATGTCGACCCAGGACATCGTCGTGCACGAGTGGACCCATGCCGTCACCTCGTACACCTCCGACCTGGAGTACCGGTTCCAGTCGGGAGCGCTCAACGAGTCCTTCTCCGACATCATGGCGATCTCCCAGCGGCGTCTGTCGGGCGGGGACAGGTTGAACTGGTCGATCGGCTATGGGGCGAAGTCCGGGATCCTGCGCAACATGCAGTTCCCCGAGAACTACGGTCAGCCGGCGCGCGCCTCGGACTACGGTCCGTTGTGCGAGAACGAGGACCACGGAGGCGTCCACCACAACAGCGGCATCCCCAACCGCGCCTTCTACAACACGGTGCAGTACATCGGCGACGACCCTGCCAGCAGGGTGTTCTACACGGCGTTCACCCAACTCCTCACGCCCGGCTCGGGCTTCAAGGACGCCATGCTCGCCACAGTCCAGGCGGCGACCGACATCAGCCCCAACCTCACCGCGAGCACTCAGCTCGCGTGGAAGCAGGTGGGCATCACGGCGGACTGGGTGGCGCCCCCGACGGACCCGGACTGCGTCACGGGCGGCTGCTTCGTCCATGCCGCGATGGCCATGGACCCCAAGTACGCCGACGACATCCCGGACCTGAAGATCGAGATGACCTGGCTGCGGGACAACCTGCTCCAGCCGTCCGCGCCGGGCACGCGCATCGAGAACGCCTTCTACGCCTTGTCACCCGCGATGTCGTACCTCACCCAGGCCGATCCCACGCTGGCGGCGAAGACCGCCGAACTCGGCAACCTGGTGCGGACGCTGACGCTGTTCCACCGGACGGGCTGGGGCGCGGTGAAGGTCCCGACCGACTTCTCCGACCGGCTCAACGGGATCGTCCGGGACTACCAGGCGGCGGCGACCGCCGCCGGGCAGACCGGCGTCTCGGACCGGCTGGGCAAGGAGGTCGGCGCGGTGGACCTGACCCCGATGAACGGCAGGACGATCGACGACGCCATGGCCTACCTGAAGACGGCGCTGCCGCCACGATGATCCGCTGTTGATCCGCGGGCCGGAGCATCGGCCCGTGACATCAACCAGACATCTGGCGGTCGCGGCCGTCCTGACGGCGGGGCTCATCGTGAGCCCCGCCGTCGCGGCGGACGCCTCGCCCTCCCCCAGGAACGTGCCGACGCCGACCGCGAGCACGGCCTCGCCGAGCCGGTACGACGCGTTGCCCAAGGCCCATCCGAAGGCCAAGCGCTTCACCGCGCCGAAGACCGGCGGCGTCAAGGTCGGCAAGATCAGCAGACTTTCCACGGTCGTGCGGACGACGGCGGTCGGCGATCCCCTGCCGGGCCCGGTCGCCGACGGCACCAACGACGGCGTCCAGACCAAGCTGAGTCTGACCGCGGGCGGGTTCCTCGGCGGCGCCGGGAGCCTCCCCCTGATCGTCCGCCCGGACGACAGACTCGCGCAGAACTGGATCGAGCGTTCGGACGGACGCGGGCACGTGTCGTTCGAGGCGGACCGCACGCCCGGCACCTACCTCGGCCATGACGGCAGGCACGCGGGCGGGATCTCCGGTCAGGGGCCGATCTGGTTCGTCCAGAACGCGTGGGGCGGCCTGGAGTTCGCCGCCGAGCCGGGCACCTGTCTCGGCGCCGTCTACGACGCCATGATGGACGAGCGCGTCCTGCGCGCGCTTCCCTGCGCGCAGGGCCCCGACCAGGCGTTCAACCCGATTCCGGCGGCACCCGACCCCGGGCCGCTTCCCGTCGTCACGCAGACCCCGGCGGGCGCGGTGCAGCTCTTCACCCAGGGCATCTACCCGTCCTACACCGGCAAGAAGATCGCGATCGCCGATGTCGGCGCCACGTCCGCGTACGGGCTCGGAGGCGGCGGGAACGGACAGGACGGCAGTGACGCCACCGGCTGGTACCTGCCGCTCGACAGCGACAACGGAACCGCGTTCAAGCCGGTGAACCGGTTCGCCACGCAGTGGCTCGTGCACCGCGAGGGCGGGCTGTCGGTGTCGCTGGAGTCGGTCGTCCGGCCCGGCCACTACCTCGGCAAGGGCGCGGACGGCCCGACGGTCACCACGACCAAGGCGCTGTGGAACTTCGACGGGCCCGACAACGGCGACCACCTCCTGATCGGCGACGTCTGCCTGACCCAGAAGACCGGCGCGGAGTTCGGGCGGCTCGTCCTCCAGGGCGGCTGCGACTACCACGAGAAGGGCGTCAACACCGGGTCGCGCGCCTACAAGGTGCTCGACGCCACGACCGGGAACCCCGCCGACGTCCCGCTTCCGACGCCCGTCCCGCGCGTCGAGATGACCGTGACCCGGGGCGGCAACGCCGGGCAGAAGGTCGCCGCCACGCCCGTCCCGGGCAAGGACCACGCCAACGGCGGGGACAAGGTCAGCGCCCTGACCACGTTCGGCACCGCGACCCGCTGGCTGGTGCGGACGGCGACCGCCCCTAACGGACGGCACGGCTACAGCTTCGAGGCCGAGGCCAACCCCGGCCGCTTCCTCGAGCAGGACCTCGGCCTCATCACCTCCGAGACCAGCCCGAACCACGACGTGGCGATCATGACCGGACACGACGAGAACGTGTGGGTGCCGCGCGACAACGCCACCACCGACGCCCAGCTCGTCGACCTCACCGCGCTGACGACGATGTCGTACATGCGGATCGACCCGCCGACCGACGAGCGTCCGCCGAAGTACTTCGACCGCACCCACCCGGGCTGCATGACGTACAAGAACGGCGCGTTCTGGACGACGAACCAGTTCGGCGGGCAGACGCTGTGCGACGAGGGCGGCGACGCGTCCTTCAACGTGACCTACGCCGCCGGTGGCGCGCCGATCCCGGCGACCGACCGGGCCCAGCCCGCCGCGTCCGCGACTTGGCTCGTCCGGGGGGACACCACGGGCGGCAGCACCCCGCTCTGCCTGGACGTGGACCATGGCGGAACCGCGAACGGCACGGCCGTCCAGCAGTGGGCGTGCAACGGGAGTCCGCCGCAGACCTGGACCCTCCCGGCGAAGGACTACGGCTCCTACGCCGCCCTGTTCAACGACCTGATGGTCCAGAAGAAGATGCCGCTGGACGACTCCGACCGCGCCGCCCAGTTCGCCAAGTGGGAGATCTTCGCCCCGGCCGCGCCCGTCCGCGCCCTGGGCAAGTGCCTGGCCGTCGGTGACGGCGGCACCGCCGACGGCACCAAGCTCCAGCTGTGGGACTGCGACGGATCGCCCGCCCAGCGCTGGCACGTCGAGCGTCCGGTCAGCTCGCTCCTCATGCAGGCTCCCGGAGTGAAGCTGGTGAACCCCAACTCGCACAAGTGCGTCCAGATCCAGAGCTACGACCTCACCTGGGGACTGCGCGCCCAGATCCAGAGCTGCAACGCCCTCACGGACCAGAACTGGTCCGGCACCGACCGCTGAACCCCGGCAGGGGCCGCGCCTCCCAGGCGCGGCCCCGGCTGGGCTGCTAGGTCGTGGCGGGGCGGGCCTCCGGGGACGGGTGGTCGGCGGTGAGGTTGTACGCGGACGCCTGGAGGCTGTAGAGGTCGGCGTAGAGGCCGCCCAGGGCCATCAGGTCCGCGTGGGTGCCGTGCTCGGTGACGCGGCCGTTCTCCAGCACGTAGATGCGGTCGGCGTGGCGGACGCTGGCCAGCCGGTGGGTGATGAGCAGGACGGTGCGGCCGTGCCGGGCGGCGTGGGCGCGGATCTGCTCGAACAGGCGGTGCTCGGCGCGCGCGTCGAGCGCGGCGGTCGGCTCGTCGCAGATGAGGAAGGGCGCGTCCCGGTAGAAGCCGCGGGCGGCGGCGAGGCGCTGCCACTGTCCCCCGGACAGCTCCTGGCCCTGGTCGAAGCGCTTGTCGAGCAGGGTGTCGTAGCCGAACGGCAGCGAGTCGATCACCTCGTCCGCGCCCGAGTCGGACGCGGCGACGCGCACGGCACGGCGCGCGGCCGGGACGCGGATGTCGTCGCCCATCGCGATGTTGTCGGCGGCGGTCATCGGCCAGTGCGTGTGGTCCTGCGCGACGACCGCGATGTCGCGCCGCAGGATCTCGGGGTCGAGGCGGGTGACGTTGACGTCGTCCCAGCTGACCTGGCCGTTCTCCGGTGTGTACAACCCGGCGAGGATCTTCGCCAGGGTCGTCTTGCCCGAGCCGTTCTCCCCCACCAGCGCGATGACCTCACCCCGCCGGAGCCGCACCGAGACGTCCCGGAGCGCCGGATCCTCCGCGCCGGGATAGGTGAAGGTGATGTGGTCGACGGAGATCTCGCGGAACTCGCGCAGCGGCACACCGGCGACGGAGTGCTCCAGCGCCTGGTGCTCCCGCTTGACGGACTCCTCGGCCAGCTGGATGTAGGAGAGGTAGTCCGCGAAGTACAGGCCGTCCTCGTAGGTCCTGTTCAGGGCGTGGACGAGGTTGAGCAGCGACTGCTGGCCCGTGCGGATCGCCAGGACGGCCGTCCCGGCGACGGCCAGCGGCATCATGCCCTTCCAGAGCAGCACGCCGAGCACCGTGTAGAGGACGGCGGTCGCGACGCCGCGCAGCACGTCCCCGTACATCTGGGTGACCGTCCGCCGCCGCGCCACCGCGACGAGCACCCGCCTGACGTGGTCGGCGAGCGTCCCGTACTGGCGCAGCAGGTGCGGACGGACGGTGAACGACCGGACCTCGGCGGCGTGGTCGCGTCCGGTCATCAGGTCCGTCATGATCCAGCTGCGGCGCCGGACCTCGACCAGCGACAGCTGCGCCAGGTACCCGAGGCGCGCCGACCGGACGGCCGCCCACGCCTCCGGCAGCGCGGTCAGCACCAGCAGGGGCAGCAGCACCGGATGCAGGACGCCGAGCGCCCCGGCCGCCGCCGCGACCCCGACCACGGCCGTCCCGAGGTCCACGGCGTTGTCCACCATGGACGACGCCGAGTCCAGCCCGCGCAGGCGCGCGCGGTGCAGCGCGTCCTGGTGCTCGGCGTCGTCGAACCAGGCCAGGTCGATCGCCGTCGTCGCGTCGTAGAGCCGCAGCTCCACGATCCGCTCGACCTGCGGACGCAGCCGCTGCTGCGACCACTGCGCCAGCAGCGTGCAGGACGCCCGGACGGTGATCGCCGCCCCGACCAGCGCGAGCGCGGGCGCCGCCGCGCGGACGCGGTCGGGGGTCGGCCCGGCCGCGAACAACGCGGTCAGCACGCGCGTCGTCGCGAGCAGCCCGAACGCGGTGAACACCCCGGCGACCGCGTTGAACACGACCGTGATCAGCAGGTCGCGCCGGTTCGCCTGCCAGCCGAGCCGTCCGACCTGCCCGATCAGGCGCGGGAGCCGCCGGGTCATGGTGAGCATGTCCGTCCGCGCCATCTCCTCCGCGCGCCCGTACCAGCCCTTGGGCTCGGACAACTTCGACCCGAGCATCGACCCTTCCTGCCCGGCCTGCTCCTCCTCGTCGGGTCGTTCGTCCTTGTCCGTTCGGTCGTCCTGGTCAGTTCGGTCGTGTTGCTCGTGCTGTTCCTCCTCACCGGCCTCCGGCGCTTCGCCCGGCCCGTCGCCGTCCGGGTCGTCGTCAGCCGGTCGTCGTGACCCCCGCCTGAACATCCTCATCCGGCAGTCCCACCGCCCTTTCACCCTCGCGTGGCCGCTCCTGCGCGGCATTTCCGGCAGCCAGTAGGTACCCCGGAGGCCGCGCGCGGCTACGCCGTACTCGCCGGGAGGTCCGCGAACCCGCCCCCGCGACCCCGCACCAAGGGGCAAGGGACCGCGAGATGCCTGGTCAGAGGGATGCGGCGTGGCCGGTTGAGGACGTCAGAGGGTGAAGGCGGCGCGGTGGGCGGCGGCCCAGTCGGCGAAGGTGCGGGCGGGACGTCCGAGGACGCGTACGACGTCATCGGTGACGACGGCGTTGCCGCCGGACGCGACGAGACGCGCGCCGTTGACGGCCGTCGTGACGAAGTCGGGGTCGAGCCCGGCGGCGGTGAGGCGTTCGCGGTAGGCGTCCGAGGTGAGAGAGGCGAGCTCGATCTTCCGGCCGATGACGCCGCCCAGCGTCTCCGCCATCTGCGGGGTGCTGAGCAGCTCAGGGCCGGTGAGCGTGAGCGTCGCGGCGTCGAGGTCGGACGTGGTGAGAGCGACGGCGGAAACTTCGGCGATGTCCGCCGGGTCGACGACGCCCTGGGCGCCGTCGCCCATCGGGTTCGGGACGGGATGGCCCGCGCGGATCGCGTTCGCCCAGCCCAAAGTGTTGGACGCGAAGCTGGACGGCCTCAGGACCGTCCAGGCGAGGCCGCTGGACCTCAGCGCCCGCTCCCCCGGCAGATGCCAGTCCTTGCCTTCCTTCTTGTCGCCTGTGCTGATCGCGGACAGCTTCACCGCCCTCGGCACGCCCGCCGACCGGGCGGCGGCGAGGATCGCCTCGTCGTGCTCCGGGATCCAGGGGCCCGGCGCGCTGAGCATGAAGACGGCGCCGGATCCCTTCGCGGCGTCCAGCAGGGACCCGGGGTCGGTGAAGTCGGCGCGGACGACCTCCACGCCGTCCGGGAGGTTCTCCGCCTTCGCGGGGTCGCGGGTGATCGCGCGGACCCGTTCGCCGCGCGCCGCGAGGACACTGACCAGTTCTCGACCGACGGTTCCGGTCGCACCCGTTACGAGAATCATGCGGCCAGCATCGCGAGAGGGCGGCGGCGTCCTCTTGGAGAATTCGGCACGTCGCGGCGGGCGGACGCGCCGGTACCTTGAGGACATGACGGCGGACGGGCTGGTCAGGGCGGGCGGCACGGTGGCGGGCGGGCCCGTCGAGGCGAGCGGCACGGTCGCGGGCGGGTTGATCGAGGCGGTCGAGGACATGAGCGGGGCCGCCGCGGCGGGGATCGCGCACCTGCCGGACACCGCCACGTCCCTGGTCTTCCGGAGCGCGGCGGACGGGCGCGAGGACCTCCTGGTCGTCGGGCCGCGCACGCGGGCCGCCTACTTCACCGGCAAGGAGCTGCCGCTCTGCGTCCACGCGCGGCTCCGTCCCGGCGTGGCGCGGTCGGCGCTGGGCGCGCCGATCTCCGAGCTGCTCGACCGGGTCGTCCCGCTCACCGAGTTCTGGGGCGCGGACGCGTCGCGCCTCGAGCGGCGTCTCGGCGACCTCGGCGGCGATCCGCGCCTGATCGCCCGGCGGCTCGAGACGGCCCTCCGCTCGAAGGCCGGGGCCCGCGAGCACGGCGGGGCCCGCCGCGGGGACGACGACGGACGGCTCGTCCACGCGGCGGCCCGCGAACTGGCGTCCGCGCGCCCGGCGCGGCTGCCCGACCTCGCGCACCGGCTGTCGGTGAGCGAGCGCCGCCTCCGCGACCTGTTCACCGACGGAGCCGGGCTGCCGCCCAAGGCGTTCGCCCGTATCGCCCGCCTCAACACCGCGGTGACCGCCGGGGCCGGTGGGCTGGCGGAGCTGGCGGCGGCCAGCGGGTACTACGACCAGGCGCACATGTCCGCGGAGTTCCGCAGCCTGCTGGGCGTGCCGCCCGGGGCGTTCTTCGCGGGGCGGTTGCCCGCCCCGCGAACGTGCTGAGTCAGGACTCCCAGAGCACGGCGAGGGGCCCCTGGCGGGACCGGAAGGCGTCCACGAACAGGCGGTGGTCGTCGCGGACGATCGCGGCGTAGCCGGTGCCGAACGCGACCATGGCCTCGACGAAGGCGTTCTCGTCGTCGCCGATCGCGGCGGTCACGGCGTCCTCGACCTGGAAGCCGACCAGCGTGTGGTCGGAGTCGCTGTCGGAGACACAGTGGATCTTCGCGGTGGCGCGGCCGAGGTGCTCCAGGACGGGCAGCATCTCGTCCGGCTCGGTGAGGGAGGCCCAGTCGAGGTCGGCCTCGTAGGGGGAAAGTTCCTGGACGACGAAACCGGTGCCGTCGATCTCGGCGTGGCCGAGCCAGGGGTCGGTGGCGGCCTGGAGGGCGCGGCGCGACACGGCCGTCCGGTGGCCGTGGTGCTGGAAGTAGTCGCGGATGTTCGGGTCGTCCACGACGCGGGACGGCGCGGCGACGTTGCCCTGCTTCATCGACAGGATGACGTCGTTCTCGAGCGCCTGCGTGTGCCCCTCGACGAGGATGTTGTACGCGGACAGCCCGGCCGAGCCGATCCCGAAGCCGGACGATCCGACGACGTCCTTCACGGTGTAGGTGAGGCTGCCGAAGCGGCGGTCCTTGGGGATGGTCTCCAGGTAGCCCGCGTACGCCTTCTCGACCTTCGCCCGCTCGTCGGCGTCCAGCCGCCGGACGCCCGGGCCGTCCGCGAACCGGCGCTCGTGCCGTTCGAGCAGCGTCATCGAGCTCAGCAGCGCGACGCGCGTGGAGCTGAGCGCGTCGACCAGGACGTCCTTCACGTACCCGGTGGCGTTGTCGAGGGTGATCGCGAACTTCTCGTCGCCCTCGTGGGCGGCGAAGTGCCGCACCTGGTCCACGTACGCGCGGACGTAGGTCTCGATCAGCCGCCGGATGGACGCGTCCGAGATCGCCTTCCCCCAGGCCAGCAGCGCCAGGCTCGCCACGAACCGCTTGACGTCCCAGGTGAACGGCCCGAGGTAGGCCTCGTCGAAGTCGTTCACGTCGAACACGAACACGCCGTCGGCGCTCATGTAGGTGCCGAAGTTCTGCGCGTGAAGGTCGCCCTGGATCCAGACGCGGGAGGTCCGCTCGTCCGCCCACGGGTCGTCGTCGGACGCGACGTCGGCGTAGAACAGCGGGGCGCTGCCGCGGTAGAAGGCGAACGGGTCGGCGGCCATGCGGCGGAACCGCCGGCGGAACTCGTCCGGGCTCCGCCGCATCAGGTCGCGGTACGCCTCCACCAGCACGTCCACGATCCGCTCCTGGCGCTCCGCGGGCGTCAGGTCGCGCAGAACCTGGGTGATGCTCGCCATCCGGCACTCCTCCATGAGGGCCTCGGGTCCCGCCGCCACCGACGGGACAACGCGCCCATTCTGCCGGTCTCGGACACCCCGGAAGCCCTGACGGCACGGACCGTTCCGTCTCCCGTGCCCCCGGAACCGGGAGGCCGGTGGACGGTCCGCTCGTCGCCGCAGGTAGGAAGGTCACATGAGCGACCGTCCCGAGTCCCGGCCGTCCGCGATCGCCGACACGGACCCGACCGGCCCCGCCGCGACGCACTGGCAGGACGTGTACAAGACGCGTCCCGCCGACGAGGTCAGCTGGTTCCAGGACGAGCCGCAGCCGTCCCTGGACCTGATCCGCGCGGCGTCGGCACGGGGCTCGGCCATCGACGTCGGTGGCGGCGCCTCGCCCCTGGCCGCCCGCCTGGTCCGGGAGGGGTTCGACCACGTCACGGTGCTGGACATCTCCGCCGAGGCCCTCGAAACCGCTCGCGAGGCCGCCCAGGAGGCCGCCCGGGACGTCGCGGGCGCGATCCGCTGGCTCCACGCCGACCTGCTGACCTGGCGTCCGGACCGGACGTTCGACCTCTGGCACGACCGCGCGGTCTTCCACTTCCTGACCGACCCGTCCGACCGCACCGCCTACCTGGCCACCTTGCGCGCCGCGCTCGCCCCCGGCGGCACGGTCGTCCTCGGCACCTTCGGCCCCGAGGGCCCCACCCACTGCTCCGGCCTGCCCGTGGCCCGCTACAGCACCGACGAGCTGGCCGCCGAACTCGGCGGCGACTTCACGCCGCTGGACGCCCGCACGCAGGTCCACCACACCCCGGCGGGCGCGTCCCAGTCCTTCTCCTGGCTCACCGCCCGCCGCCACTGACCGTCCAAGGACGGCCGCCCCTCAGGTGGCCGTCCCGAGGTCAGTCGTCGCTGCCGAGCTCCGGAAGGTTCTGCGCCAGCGGCACGAACTCGGCCGCCGACAGGAACCCGTTCCCGTCGGTGTCGAACTCGGCGAACAGCGCCCTGACGAGCCCCGACAGGTCGCCCATCTCGGCGGCCGGGAACATCCCCGCGATCGCCGCGGTCACCTCGTCCACGGTGAGCTGCCCGTCCCCGTCGGTGTCGTACTGCGCGAACACCGCCTCAAACCTCTCGGTCACGAGATTTCCCCCTTTTCCCCAACGCGACAATGGCCCCCGATCGTAACGGCTCCCCTTTCCTCTCGCCCGAACCCCCGACACCGAGGCCATCCCTTCACTTTCCGTGCTCGCGTGCTTACAATTCGTCCGGGTCACGTGGTGGGTGAGAGTGAGGGGATCTATGAGGTTCATCCTGTTCTCAGCTGCGATCGCAGCGATCGCCCTGCCAAGTCACCCCGCGTCGGCCGCGCCGACGGCAACGCTTTCGCCTCACACGCGATCACCACGGTCAGCGACCATCGCGCCCATCCCCGGACGACCGGGGGGCTTCGGAGCAAGGCCCGGGCATGTTCGTGACGGTGGCATACCGTCGCGACCGGCTCCGCGGTCGTGAAGTCCGGCGGTGGTAGCGGAAGTCGCGCCACCGCCCGCAGGACGTGTACGAACACCAGCCAGACCGTGCGCTGGCGAAGTCTGATCGACGTGGACCTCATCGATGTCCCCGACTCACCCGAGAAGGTCGAGACCGCAACGGTCGCATTGCATTGCGGTTCAGGGCTCTAGACAGGAGCGAAAGGTTGGGCGGGACCACGGATCCGACGTTGGTGGCCGGTCTGCATGGCGTGCTGCGCCTGGATCCGCGGGCGCGGCGGGCACGGGACGCCGGAACGCTGGAGGAGGACGCCTTCAGCCTGGCCGTCAAGCGCACCGTCGCCTACGGATGGAGCGATTTCTCTGGTGGTGGCGCGTCGCGCCTCTGGGCGCACAACGACGCCGGGGGCGACTGGACCCAGGACGCAGGGGTTCGCCAGGCGGCCTGGATGCAGGTGAGTGTCACCAGTGGCTCTGGGCTGCCGCTACTCCCGGTCGCCACCGTCCTGCGGGACGTCCTCCACCGGGTCGGGGAGCTGAATCTGACCGGCTTCCACGCGCTGGTGCCGGTGGGCCTGGCGGCGGACGAACGGGTCGCGTCCGCATACGCCGCAGGCTGGTTCGCGTTGAGCGGCCCTGACACCGTCGCCGCCCGCGCCACGATCCGGACCGTCCACCCTTTCTCGCCGCGGGAAGCCGAACAGATCGCCGCGCGGGTCGCGGACGTCGCGCAAGGCCGCGTCCAAGTCGAGCGCGACATCGACGAAAGTGGGGACGAACCGGATGGATTGGCGGGACCTCTGGCAGGACAGGTCCAGGCCGAGCCTCTCCGCCACCGCCACGACTTCCGCTGCCGCCTCCCCGAATGGTCACTGGACGGCGTGGTGTGGCTGACGTCGCTGCTCGTCGAGGCCCTGCGGGAGTCCGGCCACGGCGACACGGCAATGGTGACCGTCTCGCATCGCCGACCGGTACGCCGGGGTCGACCAGGGGCCGGGACTCCCGGTGAAGTAACTTTGAGTAGGTGGTTACACGCAAGGAGTGATGTTCATGGCACGTCGACCCGCTGCTCCATTCGGGGCCCTCGCAGCCGCCGCGCTGGCCCAAGTACTCTCCGGCGCCGGTACGGCACAGGCCGACGAGGCTCAGAAGGGGGAGGTCATCGTCTGCGACCGGCTGGAGATACGGCTTCCCACCGTCCACGGACGGGAATGCGACACCGGCCGCCGGGGGTCGCTCCACGACTTCGTCATCACCCACCGCGAGAACCGTCACCACACGTTCTTCTGCCGGACGGGCTGGGCCGAGGGCCACCTGTGGGTCAGGGGCCACCTCTGCCGCCCGATCCATCACCGCGGCTGATCCTCCCGGGCCCCGGAGGACCGACCGCCGTCGCGTCGGCGCACGTCAGCGCGACGACGGTCGGAGCCCACGCGAAATGTCGTCGCCGGTTGGCAGCATGACCGGATGATCAGCCTCCCGACGCTCAGCGCCCTCGCACACGAACACCTTCCGTCCGACCTCGCACAGCGGTTCTGCTCGCTGCTGGACGTCCGAGGGCAGATCCTCTCGGCCGCCCGGCCCGGGGAGGACGTGGTCGGCGCCCTCGGTGGTGAACCATCGCTGCCCGAGGACGTCGAGTGGCCCGTCTGGGACGGACACGGCCCGCTGTCGTTCGTCGCCTCGCTTGACTGCGCCTCACTGTCCGCCCTGGAGACCGGGCTGGACCTGCCCTCGTCCGGCACGCTGCTGTGCTTCTACTTCGACGGGCAGGCCGACGAGTACGCGTCGTGGGTCCACCCGTCCGAGCCGGGCAGCCGTCCGGGCAGCCGCCTGCTGCACGTCCCCGCCGGAACGCCGGTCGCGCCGCGTCCGACGCCGAGGCCGCTGAAGGCGTTCGGCCGCGTCCCGCTGTGCGCGGTTCCCTCCGTCAACCTGCCCCGACTCGACCACCGTTTCTACGAGCCGCTCGGCATCGACCCGGACACGCTCAGAACCGATCCCGTCCTCGTCGAGTTCCAGGACGCCCTCTGGAACCTGCGGGGCCATTACCAGCACCAGGTGGGTGGCCTGCCCGAAGAGGTCCAGGGCGATGTGGAGTACGAGGTCGCCGACTTCCCGGACGACTGGGACCTGGATCGGTCCGACCCCGACAACCCGCACTACGACGACATCCTGAACGAGGCGTCCCGCTGGAAGCTGCTCGTCCAGATCGCCAGCGACGACGCCGCGGACATGCTGTGGGGCGACGCGGGCGTCCTCTACTGGCTCATCACCGCCGAGGACCTCGCCGCCCGCCGCTTCGACCAAGCCCGCTTCACCTGGCAGTGCCACTAAGGGTTGTCCCGTAATGATCAAGGGGTGCTGGTCGGGCAAGCTGCGGCGGGACTATTGGCCGGTTGCCGTGCCGGCTGTCGGTTCAGCCGGTCATGGCCAGGTTGCGCATGAGGGCGATGCCATGGGTGGCGCGGTGGACGCCGTCGCGTTCGCGGCGGCGGTTGCGCAGGGTGTTCCACCACTTCATGTGGGCGAAGGCGTGCTCGACGCGGGCCCGGAGCCGTCGGCCATCACGTGCGCGTTCGACGGCCTCCTCGGCTCCCGAGTCACGGTAGGCGGTGCAGTCGTTGTGGTTGCCTGGCACCGGACGACCCACCGCCGTGACCAGGCGGGTGTTGGCGTCGATCACGACCTGCATGTTCACCGAGAACCGGTAGTTCTTCGACAATGCGGTGATGGTCCGATCGTGGGTCGGCACCCACACCCGGTCATCCGCACAGAACACCTGCTCCACCCCAAGATCATCGTTGCCAGCTCCCCGCCGTTACAGGACAACCCTTAGGCCAAACCCATCCCTCAATGGCCCTGACCCGCCTCAAACACCTGGCGACCAACGGCAACAGGCAAGTCCGCGCCGAAACAGCGGACGCCCTGCTCAACCTGGCGAAAGACCACCCCGACGAGATCCTGAACGCCATCCTGACCTGGTCAAAGGGGGGCAGGCATGGAGCACCTCACCCTCGCCAAGAAGCCCGCCGCAAACAAACCGCCGCCACAGCCTTCCTCCACTGGCACCTGCCCCCGAAGAAATCGACCCCACACCACTGCCTGGTGGCGCCGTCAAACCCTGAAAATCCGCCTCGCCATCCAAGTCCTATTCAACGCCTAGATGCGCAATGAGGCGCGGTGAGCCGCGAGCCCCCAGCGGATCACGTTTTGCGCAGCACCCCCGGACAGGATGAGCTGAAAAACCCTTGAAGGAAGCATCGTGAAAATTGCGATCCGATCCAGAGTGTTGACGGGAGTCGTGCTCGCGCCCCTGCTGGCCGTGGCGGTCTCGATATTCGCCGCCCCCCGACCCGCAACCGCGCAGGCCGCAACTGGAATAACCGGCGGAGGACATGGCTATCTGAGGCACCCCGACGGCCACTTCACCGCCGTCGACGTTCCAGGCGCGACGGGCACGATGCCCATGGGCATCACCAACCAAGGCCAGATCGCCGGAACGTATGACGACGTATCCGGTCGCAGCCACGCTTTCGTGCTGCTGCACGGCCGTTACTCAACCCTCGACCACCCGCAGGCCACGGGCGAAGCCACCTCCTACGGCCTGTCCGGCACTGTCGCCTCGGGTATCAACGAGCGCGGCGAGATCGTGGGCAGTTACGTCGGCGCCAACGGCGCCGTCCACGGATTCCTGTACGCCCGCGGCGAGTTCACTCCCATCGACGTCCCGGGCGCACAGGAGAATTGGCCCTTCGGGATCAACAACCGTGGCCAAGTGACCGTCCAGACCGTCCGCGCCGATGGCTCTCAGCCCCAGTACCTGCTGACCAACACCACCCTGACCCCGATCACCTACCCAGCGGCGAAATACTCTATAGTCCACCGCGTCAACGACCACGGCGTGGTCGTGGGCGTGTACGTCAACGCCCACGACACAACGCCGCAACATGGCTTTGTCTTGGCTCAGGGCAAATACGCGCGCTTCGATATCCCCGGCGCCGCGTACACAGGCGTCAACGCCGCTTCCAACAACGGTGACCTAACCGGCTACTACGTTCCCGAGGGCTCGCCGAACGGCCACGCCTTCATCTCGAGCAGCGGAAGGATCACCTCCTTCGACGCCCCGGACGCCGCCGGAACCACCGCCTACGACATCAACGACCAAGGCCAGATCGTCGGCACCGGCTTCCCGGCCATCACCACCGCCAGAGCCTCACTCCCGCACCAGGCCACTTTTCCCCGCATTAATTTCCACGGAGTTGACTCGGAAGTCATTCCAGGAATGTCCCGGAGGGGCCAATAAATAGCGACACCTAGAAATACAAAAAGCTCCGGCACCGGGCTTTCGCCTGGTCACCGTGGTTTAACTAAGTGCCCCTGCTCGACTCCGCCTTGCCCTTTCCGAACCTCAGCTCCAGCAGGTACCGGTCCGCGACCGGTACCACCACCAGCTCCTCATCCAGCACCGTCCAGTACCCGGGGCGCCCGATGGCAACTCCACACGAAACGCTCGCACGGAATCTTGTCCAGCTCGGCCAGGTGATCACCGAGCGATCGTGAGCTTCTGGGAGGTGGAGGACGAGCAGAGCGCGTTGCCCTCGTAGCGGGCGATCAGGTGGTGCGCGCCCTTGGCCAGGCCGGACGGGGTGAGGGTCGCGGTCGCGGCGGCGTCCAGGTCGGTGGCGCCGACGACCGTGTTTCCCTCCAGGAAGGTGACAGGGCCGGTCGGGGTGGTGTTTCCGCAGGTCACCTTGGCCTTCAGCCGGGTTCGTCCGCCCTTCTCGGTGGTCGCGGTCAGGGTCGTGGTGCTGGTGCTCCGCGCGTGGGCCAGGACCAGGGACGTGTCGCTGTTCGCGGCGACCGCGGTGGCCGGGCCCGCCGCCTTGGGCAGCGGCATGAAGGTGAGCGACGAACGCATGGAGACCGCGCCGCCCCCGATCTGCCCGGTGTGGTTCGCCCCCCAGGCCAGGACGCGTCCGTCCGACGTCAGGGCGAGGCTGTGGGACGCTCCGGCCGCGACCTGCGTGATGGTGACGCCGTTGGGCATGTCGTTCTCGATCGGCGTCTTCTGGATGTCGGACGGCCCCGGCCCCAGCTGCCCGGACTTGTTCGCCCCCCACACCAGGATGTGCCCTTCCGAGGTCAGCGCGAGGCTGTGATCGCCTCCGGCGGCGACCTGCGTGACCGACTCGTCCGACGGCACGTCCGCCCACACCGGGGTCGTCCGCCTCTTGCGGGTGCCGTCTCCCAGCTGGCCGACGTCGTTGCGTCCCCAGGCGAGGAGGCGGCCGTTCGGGGTCACGGCGAAGCTCTGCGAGTTGCGTCCCGCGTCGATGGCCGTCGCCTTCGTCCCCTTGGGCATGCGGACGAACACCGGCGTCTCACGGTTGGCCCTGCCGCCGACCCCCAGCTCCCCGAACACGTTGTCGCCCCACGCCAGGACGCGTCCGTCCGAGGCCAGCGCGAGGCTGTGGTAGCTCCCGCCCGAGACACGCGTGACGGTCACACCCGTGGGAAGGCGGACGAACACGGGGGTCGCCCGCGCGGTGGCCGTCCCGTCGCCGAGCTGGCCGCTGGTGTTCCGTCCCCAGGTCAGAAGGCGTCCGTCCGAGGTCAGCGCGAGACTGTGGTCGCCTCCGGCGGCGACCTGGGTGACCATCACGCCCGCGGGCAGCCGCACGAACACGGGCGTCGTCCGCAGGGTGGACGTGCCGTCGCCTAGCTGGCCGACGTCGTTGCGCCCCCACGCCAGCACCCGGCCGTCCGAGGTCAGGCCGAGCGTGTGACCGTCGCCGCCGGACTCCTGGGTGAGGGAGACGCCGCGCGGAAGGCGCGTCCTGACCGGGGCGTCGCGTTCGGTGGTGCTGCCGTCCCCGATCGTCCCCGAGTCGTTGCCCCCCGTGCCGAGCGCGAGCTCACTGGGAGCCGCCGCGCCCGCCGGACGAGCAACACCCATACCCGCGACGACCACTGCCACGGCGGCAACGCCACAGAGCCCCCTCCAAGCCGCCTTGCGCCCGAGGCCCCCGCCCAGCCCGACCGTCCGCATGCCCATCAGCGATCCCCTCGTGAGTGACGTCCAGCGGCCATCCTGACGCACCACGATTCCCCAACACCGCATTTACCTTCAGAGACACAAAGACCAACCCCACCAGCGATCCCAGGATGACCTCACGAAGAGGCATCTCGGACCATTCGCCGGATACCGAGAAAAGGCAACTCCTACACAGATCAGCCACTTCATCCTCACATGAGTCCACAATGCCGTGGAAGCGGCCACCATCACGGGAACCGTGATCCATGAACGCCCGCCCCAATTTCGGACATACCACATTATGGATATACAGTTATCGGAACGAATGATCCTGTCGACCTTGAAACAGGCATCTCGTCGATGTAACATTAGCGCCCGTGCATATGCACGGGCGCTAATTCCCTGATGATGGGAGGGCTCGTGTTCAAGCGGAGAATCGGACCGCATCCGCACGACGGGAAAGGGAACGGAAGCGCGGGCGCGAACAACTGCCCGGACATCTGGGAACTCGAATCAGGCGACTTCGCCGTCATCGGCGACGAGCGGACCGCCGAACTGGGGCCGCTGCTTTCGGAGGACGCCTTCCTCGACCCGGGAGAGGCCATCGTCGTCCTGCCGCGCCACGTCCTCGTGAAGGCCCGCGACGCCATACCGTCCGAATAGCCCTCCCGCCTCCGCCCTGTTGGTGCGATGGCGGGACGAGCCGTTGCACCAACAGATCATCCGCGCGACGCCGCCCCGGCGCGTCGAAGACACGCCATCCGGAGCCGGAGGGGAATCTTGATCTATCCGCCTTCCGAATACAGTCCGCTCAGCATCGAGTCCGGCGGGGTCGACGAATTCGCGACCTTCTTCGGCGCCCTGAGGTCCAGGTGGGTGAAGATGGAATTCCTGCAGGAGTACGACGAATCGGGGTTCGAAGGCTACGAAGCCTTCCGGGCCGGAAGGTTCGACGACGCCGCGCGACTCGTGCAGGAAATGGTCAAGGGGCAGACCGAGGTCTACGCGCACGCGCGGAAGCACGACGTGGACATGATTCGCATCCGGGTCTGCGAACTGCCGCTCAGCCCCTACCTTCTGCACTACGAGATCCCGGCCTACCTGGCCGACATCGAGTGCGGCGAGCAGATCCGCTTCATCGATGTCGATGACGTACGGGACATCCTTGACGAAACAGGAGTGTCCGACTACGTCGTCTTCGACGACTCGAGAGTGACGGCCCTCATCTACGATCCGCGCAACGCCCGGCTGAAGGAGGCCCGCCTGGTCGACTCCCCTCCTCTTCTCCGGGCGTACATCGAGGTCACGGAGGAACTCATCCGCCGGTCCACGCCGATGCTCGAAAGCCCGATATTCCTCGAAGTCAAGCATCGCTATCCACTCTGAAATCGTTGGTGAAGGATGCCGGAACGGAGACCAGGGCGGGGCGGCGGGCGTCCCGCAGAGGCTCCTGCGCGACTCGACGCCCGAGCGTTCGACGCGTCCCAGCAGGCCGCCCAGTACTCGGGCGTGCAGTACAACCTCTTCATCGGCGCGGCACAGGCACGGTCGATCGCCGCGTCGGCGCCGTCGATAACGACACCACAGCCCAAGGTGGCCACCGGACGGCTTCGCGGACGATCGAGCTTCTCGGAGTTCCCGGACCGGCTGCACGACGAGAACTCCAGCAGGGTCATGGTGTTCTACGGCCTGGGCGGCGCCGGCAAGTCGACGGTCGTGCTCGACATCGCACACCGGGCGATGAGCGCCGGGATCGAGGTGTTCTGGATACCCGCCGACGAGCCGAACGGCATGCGGGCCGCGTTCTACGCGCTCGCCTATACCGCGGGCGCGAAGGATGACGACTTCGACCACGCGCATCCCGCGGATGTTCTGTGGCGGTATCTCAACGCGCTGGCGTCCCCCTGGCTTCTCGTCATCGACAACGCCGACGATCCGGCGGCGTTCGGCAGTTCACGCCGACGTCTCCGGGAGGGCACCGAGTGGATTCGTCCGCCCGCCGGCCCGAACGGGTCGATCATCGTGTCGAGCCGGAACGGGAGACCCGAGAGGTGGGCCTCCTGGATCGACATGCGGTACGTCCGGCCTCTTTCGTCCGAGGCCGGTGCCCAGCTCCTCATGGACCTGGCGCCGGACGCGGGCGGTCGCGAGGAGGCCGAGGCGCTGTCCTCGGCGCTGGGCGGCATCCCCCTGGCGCTGGAGTCGGCCGGAAGCTACCTCGCGGCCGTCTCCTCGGATCCCTTCCCCGTCGACACCCCGGCCGATTCCTATTCCACGTACCGAGAAAGGCTCGACGACCGGATAGGGCGGCTCACGATGACGGAACACGACGGAGACGACTCGACGGAGATCAGGCGCGCCCTTTCCACGACCTGGGAGATCTCCCTGGACCTCCTGGCCGACCAGGGCCACGATCTGGCACGCCCGATACTGCGGCTCATCTCCTGCTTCGCGTCCTCCCCGCTTCCCTACCGGGCGGTCTTCGACCTCGGCGTACTCGGACGGAGCCCGCTCTTCCCCCACCCCACGGCGGAGCGCGTCGGGGGCGCGCTCCGCGCACTGTCGGGCCTGAGTCTCCTGTCGCTCGAGAGAGCGGAGCGGAACGACGGCCCGTGGGCGGCGAAGGCGGGCATGCATCAGCTGGTCCGCACCATCACGCGCGTCAACGCCAGGTCATCGGGGGAGCTCGAGGAGCACCTGTCCGTCGCCGGTGGGCTTCTGGACAGGGCCACCAGCGGCCTGGACGCGGGCGCGCCCTCGGACTGGGGCAAGTGGTCCATGGTGGCCCCGCACTGCCTCGCGCCGCTCGAGGTCGCGACGCGGATGGCCGTCGGCGACTCCGCACTGACCCGCAAGCTGGTCGCCCCCGTCCGGCGAGCCGCGTGGTACCGCTACATGACCGGGCAGTACACACAGTCGGTGAGCGACCACCAGTTCGCCCTGGACGTGGCACGCCGCCGGCTGGGCCCGGCCAGCGTCGAAGCGATCAGCCTGGGAAACGCCCTTGGACGCGCCGTCCGCGAGGGAGGCGACGTCCATGGCTCCGAGGTCCTGCTCCGGTCAGTGCTCGAAACCGCCTCGGAGGCTCTCGGACCGCGGGATCCCCTGGTCCTGAACATCCGCCTCAACCTCTGCCGCACCATCCGGGAGGACGGGCGGCACGCCCTCGCCGAGAGCGAGCTGAGGGACCTCCTGAGAGATGCCAGGGATTCCCTGGGAGAGGAGAACGAGGACACCCTCGTCATCGGGCTCAACCTCGCGGTCTGCCTGCGCGTGCAGGGACTCCTCCAAGAGGCGCTCGCCGAGTACCGGCACGTGCTTCGGGGATGGCGTGCCGCGCACACCGAAGAAGATCTGAACACCCTCGACATCCGATTCGAGATCGCGCGCACGAGAAGCGATCTCGGCGACCACCGGGAAGCCGAAGAAGAGCTTCACCGGATCCTGGAGATCGCCGTGAGGGTGTACGGCGCGGAACACCCGAACACACTGACGATCAGGAACGGCCTGGCGAACACGCTCATACGCGCCGGTCGGGCGCGAGAGGCCGTGAACGAACTGCGCAGGACGCTTGAAGGGCAGCGGTCACAGCTGGGTCCGGGCCATCCGTCGACGAAGGCGACGGAGACCATGCTGCGGGAGATCGAGGCGTCGATCTAGCCGACGGATTCGGGAAGCCCCTCGGACGATCCAGGTCACTGCGGAGTCGCCGGAGGCCGCCCGAACACCACATGCTGGGTGCCCTGTCCCTGGACCGCCTGCTGCGCCTGATCGTGGGCGTGGGCGTTCACCTGGACCGCCGCTGCCGTCGTGCCGCCGATCTCCTCCGCCACGAATCTCACCAGCTCACGAACCTTCTCGTGAACCTCCGGAGTCTCTTCCAGCAGATCCGCGAACCGCGTTCGCCACGCGACGGCCTGCGCTTCCCGTATCTCCCGCGCCCTCTCCTCCGGAGCTCCCGCGACGTCCGCGTGGGCATGTTCCAGCCTGCGTTCCTGCCGGGCCTCCTCCGCCCGGTCGCCGCGTCCCAGAAGCCGCACCGCGCGGGCCCGGACCTCCTCCCACGCATCGGAGACCATGGCCGTCACGAGCCCCGACCCCGCCGCGGCCGCCAGCGCCGCCGCACTCTCAGGCAACATCATGAACTCCCTCACCGAAGGGTGATCAAGAAAGGACGTGCCCCTGCAAAATCTGTCATACAACTCCAAGCGATTCCATAAGGGCACGAAATGGATGGGCCTCTCGTGGCGTGTGGAGCGGGGCTGAGCCGCCGTGGGGACGCATTGGGCGAGGACGAGCCCCTGCCCGCGATGAGTTTCGGGGTGGGGGCTGGTCTGCACGGGTGACCGGCTGATGACGCCGCTCGGTACGAGACATCACGGAGGACACCATGACGGACGATCAGACCACCTCGCTGCCCGGACGCCCGCCCGTCGTCGACATGGACGCCTGGCAGGCCGCGCGTGACGAGCTGCTGGTCCGGGAGAAGGCGCACACGCGCGAAGGGGACGCCCTCGCCGCGGCCCGCCGCCGGCTGCCGATGGTGGAGTTCGACGGGAAGGTCGAGGTCGTCGGGCCCGACGGCCCCGTCCCGTTCCTGGACCTGTTCCAGGGCCGCGACGAGCTCGTCGTCTACAAGCACATGTGGTGGGACGGCGCACCTCACCAGGGGCAGTGCGAGGGCTGCACCGTCACGGCGTGGCACATGAGGGACAGCGTGTACCTCAACTCGCGCGGGGTCTCGTCCGCCATCCTGACCACGGGCCGGTGGGACGAGGTGGCCCCCTACGTCGACTTCATGGGCTACACCCAGCCCTGGTACTCCGTCCGCGACCTGGACGAACCGGTCGGCGGCGCGATGGGGCGTCTCACCAGCTACCTGCGGGACGGCGACCGGACGTTCCTCACCTACTCCACGACGGGACGCGGCGTCGAGCCGGTCAGCGGGTCCTTCGCCCTGCTCGACAGGACGCCCAACGGCCGCGGCGAGGCGTGGGAGGACAACCCCGAGGGCCGTCCCGAGGGCAACCATGCCTGCTGGTACTGGCGCTCGGACGCGGACGGCACCCCCTCCTGGAGCCCGACCAGCCGTCCCGTCCCCCAGTGGACCCGCCCCGACGCGACCCCCGAGACCACCCTCGGCCGCCAGGGCGACTACCACTGACCCACCCTCGCGCCACCGACCGTCGAAGGGATCGGGGCCGCTTCCAGACGGGCGGCCCCGATCTGGGGCGCCCGTCTGGAAGCGGCCCAGATCTGGGGCGCCTCGCCCCGGTGGACCTCGAAGGTTCCGGTGATCCTCACCGGCCCCTGCCTCGCACCAGCTGCCCGGACGTTCTCTTCGCGGTCATCGGGTGTGCTGTGCGGGTGCGGGAACGGCAGGAAGGCGAACGGCCACCAGCGGCAGGAAGCGGCCGACGAGGGGCCCCATGCACAGTGCGATCAGCACGGTGCCGACCCCGACGGTTCCGCCCAGGAGCCAGCCGGCACAGGCGACAGTGACCTCGATGCCGGTGCGCACAATGGCGACAGGCAGGCGGGTGAGCCGGACGAGTCCCGTCATGATGCCGTCGCGCGGTCCCGACCCGAACTGCGCGCCGAGGTAGAGCGCGTCGAAGAACGCCAGAGCGACAACGCCGAGGGCGAGATATCCGCCCTCGGCGAGTGGCCCCCGTGGGTCGGGGAGCACAGTCGCGGTGGCGTCGGCGGCGAAGCCGACGATCGCGACGTTGAGGAGCGTGCCGAGCCCGGGCAGTTCTCGTAGGGGGATCCACGCGACGAGCACCAGCAGCGAGATCAGGTTCGTCGCCCAACCGAACGAGACACCAAGGGATATGGCGGTGCCTTCGGTGAGCACGCTCCAGCTGGCCGCCCCGAGTCCGGACTGGACGAGCACCATGACGGCGGCCCCGTAGCCCGTCAGGCCGAGCAGGAGCTGAGGGATCCGACGCGCCTTTCGGACCGCCCGGATCTGGGCGAACGCGTTCATGCGCGGTAGTACGAATGGGTCGTGACGAGCCTGGACAGAGGCGTGTGTCGTGGAGTCGCAAGGTGCCATACGGTGAGTCTCTGGGGGATCTGGCCACGCATTCCATAGCCAGATTGCCTATGGTGGTCGGGTGAAAATCAGCTCGCACACGGTGGCGCGGATGCTGGGGACCTGGCAGGAGGGGCCGGGGCCGGGGCATCAACGGCTCTCCGACAGGCTGCGCCTGCTCATCCTGGACGGACGCCTTCCCCTCGGCGCGACCCTGCCGAGCGAACGCGACCTGGCCGTCACGCTCGGCACCAGCAGGACCACGGTCGGTACCGCGTTCCACACTCTGGTCGAGCACGGATACCTCGCCACACAGGCGCGCACCGGGGCGACCGTACGGCTGCCTGATGACACCGTTCCCGATCACCCGGCCGGCACGGACGCGGAGACCATCGACCTGTCCATCGCCGCGCCGCCCGCGCCCGTTCAAATCCTCCACGCGGCTTACGCGACCGCTCTCGAACGGCTGCCACGGCATTTCGAGCGGCACGGCTACGACCGATACGGCATCGCCGAACTGCGTGAAGCGGTCGCCCACTGGTACCAGCGGCGAGGACTGCCCACCCGGCCCGACCACATCCTGATCACCAACGGCGCGCAGCACGCGCTTGCTCTTCTGGCGCGAGTGCTCCTGTCGCCACGCGACCACGTCCTCATCGACCACCCGACCTACCCGCACGCGATCACGACGTTCACCCAAGCGCGCGCCCGGCTTCTGCCCGTCGCCGTGACATCTTCCGGCTGGGACACCGAGCAGCTTCGAACAGCGGGGCGAGCCGCGAACCTGGCCTACCTGATACCCGACTTTCACAACCCGACCGGGATGTGCATGCCCACAAGCGTGCGCCAAGAGCTCCGGCTCGCGTGCCCCACGATCGTCGACGAGACCATGGCCGATCTGGCTCTGGACGTTCCGAGCCCCGAGCCCCTCGCGCTGCACATGCCGACGGCCATCAGCATCGGCTCCGTGTCCAAGAGCGTCTGGGGCGGCCTGCGCATAGGCTGGGTTCGCGCGCTTCCCTCTCTCCTGGAACGCATCGAAAGGGCCCGTGCCACGACAGACCTCGGCACCCCCGTTGTCGAACAGCTCGCCACAGCCGTCCTCCTGAACGAGCACCAAACCCAGCGGCCGGACGCACTCCAGCAACTCAGGTCGCAACGCGACGCCCTACACCAAGCACTCACCGAGCACCTACCGGCGACCTGTGCCCTGCAACCAGCCGGC
Organism: Actinomadura oligospora ATCC 43269; assembly: GCF_000518265.1. Lineage (GTDB taxonomy): Bacteria > Actinomycetota > Actinomycetes > Streptosporangiales > Streptosporangiaceae > Spirillospora > Spirillospora oligospora. Next base: position 232,981 of record NZ_JADG01000004.1, read on the forward strand.
GGTCTGACGCTCTGGGCGACCTTCCCCGGGCCCGTCAGCTCACGGCTGGCAGCCATGGCGCCTGACCACGGAGTGACCATCGCGGCCGGACCACGATTCGGGATCGGGGGTGCGTTCGAACGCAACATCCGCCTGCCGTACACGCTCCCCTCAGGTCAACTGACCCTGGCGATCCGCAGACTCGCGCAGGCAGAACAGGCACTCGCACAAGGCGCTACCGGAACCCACACCCCCGCCGCCATCGCATGACCGTCAACGACATCCTGCCCCGCAACGGCCGCGGCGAGGCGTAGGAGGACAATCCCGAAGGCCGTCCCGAGGGCAAGCATGCCTGCTGCTACTGGCGCTCGGACGCGGACGGCACCCCCTCCTGGGGCCCCACCAGCCGCCCCGTCCCCCAGTGGACCCGCCCCAACGCAACCCCGAGAGCACCCTCGGCCGCCAGGGCGACCACCACTGACGCCCGACGACGGAAGCGCAGCCGCCGGGCATCGCAGCAGCAGCGGCGCCCGGCGCTTCGTCCCGTCAGGTCGGGGCCCGGCATTCATTTGGCTCCGGGATCGTCGTTCGGTTGGTCGTCCGCGCCGGAAGCCTTCGACGATGCCTCAAGGACGAAGAACAGGAAGGCGGGTCGGGTCGAGAGGTCCTGGAAGGCATCGGGAAACAGGTCGCGGGCGGCCGGGTCGGGCTGAGGCTCGCTGATGGTGGAGATGCGGAAGCCGGCGGCGGTGAATGCGTCGGTCATCGTATGCAAGGGCTTGCGCCAGAACTTCATCGGGACGAGCCGTCCGCTGAGCAGCCAGTCGAAGCTGTAGCTCGTCGTCGCGAGGTAGTCGGGCCGGGGATCGGAGATCGTGTAGGCCACGAAGGGATGGTCCACCGACGCGATCAGTCGGCCGCCGGGCCTGAGGACACGGCGTATCTCGGTCAGCGTCGGCCCCCAGTCCTCCAGGTAGTGCAGGACGAGTGACGCGACCACGTCGTCGAACGCGCCATCGGCGAACGGCAGAGGGTCGCGCAGGTCGACCACGTGCAGGGGCGCGTCGTCACCGAGCCTCTGCCTGGCCAGCGCCAGCATCCCCGTGCTGGCGTCGATGCCGGTGACGTCGGCGCCGCGATCGCGCAGTGCGGCCGTCAAGGGACCCGTGCCGCAACCGGCGTCCAGGATTCGACGACCGGCCACGTCTCCGGCAAGGGCCAACATCGCGGGCCGCTCGTAATAGGCGTTCACGAGGCTGTTCTCGGTCTCCGCCGAGTAAGCCTCGGCGAAGCCGTCGTAGTCGTTCACCTGCGCCGGATCGGCGGTCTGGACGGGCTTGTCGGCGGCCTGCTGGAGGCGGCGGCGTCCTTGCGGGGTGTAGGTGAGGGCGTCGGGCAGGGGCATGCCGCCGTGGCGCACCGCGATGAGCACCAGTGGATCGTGGTCGTCCGACCCGGTGGTCTCCGTTCCGAGGTCGAGGCGCTGCCCGATGTGGAAGAAGACCATGGGCTCGGCGGGGTCGTCGGTCAGGTATCCCAGCGTCTTCCCGTGCACGGGGCTGGTGGGGCCGAAGAGAACCGAGGGGGTCCCAAACGCGTCGGTCACCTCTTGCAGGGTGCGATCGTAAGCCGCCCAGGCGGCGGCCGATTCCCGCAGGTCGGTGAAACGGTCGGCGTCCAGCGTCCGGTCTGGATGCAGCCAGCCTCGGTCATTTGCCAGCTCCGCGTAGACCGACGCCATGGCGGGGTGATCGACGACGTGGGGATGGGGCAACCGGTCGATGACGGCGCCGGTCACGCCGCGCGCGGACCACGCGTTGCGCCGTTCCATCTCCTGTCTGACCAAGTCCAGGCCGTCCGGCTCGCGTTCGACCGTGAGCAGGTGGTCGATCAACAGCCGAAGGGTCAGCTCGTTGCCCCACACACCCGGTCTCCGCAGCGCACCGTTGAGCTGCTCGACAAGGTGCGCGTGGATCTCTTCGGCGGTTGCCAGTTCCGGCGAGGACGACATACCGCAGTCTCCCGCATGACGGGGCGCCGGCGAGAAAAGTGGCGGCGTCCGCGAGTGCCATCACCTGTGCAGGTGATGGGGCGGCGGCGCGAATCCCCTGAGCGAGGGAGGTGGCCGGCCCGGACGGGTGATCATCGGGGACGGCCTGGTCGGAAGAGTGAGGGCCGTGAACATCAGTCGGGTCATCCGCTTCCTCATCCACTCCGCTCCGGACGCCAGCGACACCGAACGGCCGGTTCGGCGGTGGGTTCTTCGTCTTGCTTACGCGATGCCCCTGGTCATCTTGCCTGCATGTCTGTGGCGGCTGCCGTTCGCCGTGCACTTCGACATGGGCCAGGACCTCAAGGGCGTCGGCATGCCGACCTACTGGCTGAGCATCCCCTACGTCCTGGGGCTGAGCGTGATGTCGGAGTTGATCGCCTTCCTGTGCATCGGCCTGGTGCGCCGCTGGGGCGAGGTGGCGCCCGGCTGGATCCCGTTCATCGGCGGCAGGCGCGTCCGGCCGCTCGCGGCGTTCGTCCCCGCTCTGCTCGGCGGGATGATCCTCACCGTGCTGTTCGTCGGCGTCCCCATCGGCGACGGCCAGGACCTCACCCTGTACGGCGTCGTCGACAGCCAGCCGTACGACAACGCCTGGTGGAAGGCGCTCGCCTTGATCTGCACCCGTCCACTCGGTTTGTGGGGCCCGGCCGTCATCGTCCTCGCCGTCGCCTACTACCTGCGACGCCGCCCTGAGTCCAAGGCCCCCACGGTCACCGAGCCGCTCCGGGGTTGAGGGCCCGGTCGCCCGTGGGCAGGCGGTGTTCTGCCTGCCCACGGGCTTGTGCCGGTGTCAGACGCCGAACGCCTTGGCGTAGCGGATGGTGCCGGACGGCATCGGACGGGACGGGGCGAGGCTCAGGGCCATCATGTTCTCGTCCGGCACCTCGAAGGGCGCGCGGATGCCGTGCTTCGAGGCCGGGACGAACCCGAACCGCGGGTAGTACGAAGCGTGCCCGAGGACGAGAACGAGGTTCTCACCCGCGCTCCGCGCAGCGTCGAGGGCGGCGCGGATGGCAGCCGACCCCGCGCCCGTCCCCTGGTGTTCCGGGGGGACGGCGCACGGCCCGAGCGCGAGGGCCGGGACGTCGTCGACGTGGCAGCGGGTCAGGAGCGCGTAGCCGGTCGGCGCGCCGTCGGGGCCCTCCGCGATCCAGGAGCCGAAGGGCAGCCAGGCGTCCGGGTCCTCGCGCAGGGCGTCGACGAGGTCGGCCTCCAGCGCGGTCGGGAACGCCGCGAGGTTGATCTCGCGGATCGCGCGGCGGTCGTCCTCGGTCTCGAGACGGGTGGTCCAGGTGATGCTCATGTCGGTGTGCGGTTCCTTGAGGATGTGCGGACGAATGTCAGACGGCGGCTGGGCGGCCATTACGGCTTGTCCCGGAACTTGTAGATCGCGCGCTGGTGGCGCGTGATGGCTTTCCACTGGTTCTCGCGTTCCGCCCGCAGGCGCGCGTCCTGGCGGGAGGCGGCCCAGGCGGCTTCGCGGAGCAGCTTGCGGTAGCTGTCCAGGCGTCGCTGCGTCAGGGTGCCGTCGGCGATCGCGGCGAGCACCGCGCAGCCGGGTTCGCTCTCGTGGGCGCAGTCGGAGAACCGGCAGTCGGCGGCGAGTTCCTCGATCTCGGCGAACACCTGCTGGATGCCGCTCTCGCCGTCGTGGACGCCGACGGCCCGCAGGCCCGGGGTGTCGATGAGGACACCGCCGTCCGGCAGCCGGATCAGTTCGCGGTGGACGGTCGTGTGACGGCCCTTGCCGTCGACCGCCCGGACGTCGCCGGTCGCGAGCAGATCGTCCCCGAGCAGGGCGTTGCCCAGCGTTGACTTGCCCGCACCGGACGGCCCAAGCAGCACGATCGTCCCCGTGAGGATGGCCGCCAGGATGTCCAGGCCCTCGCCGGTGACCGAGCTGACCGCCAGGGTCTCGACGCCGGGCGCGAGCGCGGCCACCTCGTCCCGCACCACGGCGACGGGACGTTCCGAAGCGTCGGCCTTGGTCAGGACGATGACCGGAACGGCGCCGCTCTCCCAGGCCAGGGCGACCATGCGCTCGATCCGTCCCGCGGGCGCGGACGTGGCCAGCGACACGGCGAGCACGACGGTGTCGACGTTCGCGGCCAGGACCTGGGCATGGGACGTGCGGGACGCCGACGACCGCACGATGGCGGTCCGGCGGGGCAGCAACGCCACCAGCTCCGGCCGTTCGCCGAGCCGCACCGCGGCCCAGTCGCCCGTGCAGGGCGGTTCGGCGGCCGTGGACCAGGCGGCCCGCACCCAGCCGTCCGCCGTGACGACGGTGGCGTGGCCACGGTCGACCCGCGCGACGCGTCCGGGCGTCAGGCCGTCGGAGCGGTGTGCGGTGAAGGCGTTCTCGTACGCCTCGTCCCATCCGTAGGCGGACAGGACGTCATCGGACGAATCCGAAGAAAAGAATGATGAAGACAACGAAGGAGACCCTTGTGTGAAGGGGCCCCGGCAGACACGAGGAGATCACGCCGAAGGACGAACGATCCCGATGGGCGGATCGACTCAGCCGAGTACAGCCGAGACCCGGGAAACGAGGTTGGTTCGAGCGCCGTATGCGACAGCGGCCGCTTCCGCGGTCATCAACCTCATCCCCCTCTCCCCCTCGATCCACATCACCTACCGACGATGTCGATATCAACCCGACGGTACCACCCGACATTCGCCCGGCACCTCCCATTTAATGGCTGTGGGGGGTAGTGAGCCCGGTGGGCCTCAGGGGAGGTGGGTGGTGACGAAGCGGAGTGGGGCGTCCACGGGGGCGCGAGGGAGTTCCAGCGGGTCGTAGCCGTATTAGGCGTAGGTCGCGACCATAGGTTCGTAGACGCCACGTCCGGCCTCATGGGACCGCGCGAACCCCTCGCGCTCCAGGGCGTCGATCAGGGTGCTCTTCCCTGATCCGGGGCCGCCGGTCACCACGATGAGCGGTCCCGGCTTGGACGCCCTCCCCTCGCCACTAGTCACTTGCGCGTGGGGGACGGGGAGGCCGGGAGGGGGTTGTCCCAGTCGATCCGCAGCCGGTTGCGGTTGCTGCGGCTGACCTGGCACGAGTAGTTCTTGGACACCGCGACGATCTTGACGACCTGGACGGTGTCCAGCACCGGGTCCTGCGAGCTCTCATAGTCCGGCCGGCCGGGGACGTGGACGCGGAAGCGCACCAGGTAGCTGTGGTTACCGCCGTTGAAAGCACGGTTGGTCTGCCTGATGTCCCTCACGGTGACGGTGCAGGGGACCGCGTCCGCGCTGTCCTTCTCAGGTTCCTTGCCTTCGGAGCCGCAGGCGGCGAGGAGAAGGCACAGAGCTCCCACACCGAGCCGGAACGGGAGTCGCCGCACACCCATGTCTTCCCCTCATCATGACCCTGACCTCGACACTTCGCGGCAAGCACCGCTGGAAGGATCTTGAGGGAAAGCATGGGTCACCCGCAACGTCGGCCGAGCCTCCCCGGCCCCTCGGCGGCACTCTCACGTCACGCCTTGACCTGGAGACCCTGCCGCCAGCTGGGGTGGGCCGGACGCCAGCCGAGTTCGCGCTTGGCCTTGGCGTTGGACGCGCCGCGCAGTTCGGTCATGAGGACGACCCCGGCCGGCCCGGCGGCCAGCCGTCCGACGAACCGCGGCACGCGCATCGGCTTCTTGGCGCCCAGCATCGCGGCCAGTTCCGGCAGCCATTCGGCGACCGTGGCGGGGTCGTCGTCGACGATGTTGTAAACGCCCCGGGCGCCCTTCTCCACCGCGGCGACCGTGGCCTCGGCGGCGTCGGCGATGTGGACGAACGACCACACCCCGCCGCCGTCCCCGACGACCGGGAACTTGCGCTTGCGGATCATCTCGAGCTGCTCGGAGCCCGGCGCCATGGACGTCCCGGGTCCGTAGAACGCGCCGTAGCGCAGCACGATCCCCTCGGTCCACTCCGCGCCCAGGACGGCCTTCTCCAGGTGCTGGATCGCGCCGATCATCGAGGCCATCGGGGCGACCGGCGAGGGGTCCAGGGGGTCCTGCTCGTTCTTGACCGGCCCGCCCGTCCGGGCGTAGGTGAACGCGCCGTTGCTCTGGGCGACGAACCGCCGCACCCCCGCGGCGCGGGCGGCGGCGAGCAGGATGTCGGTGCCCTCGGTCCGCAGCCGGTCGGTGGGGGCGAAGCTGCGTTCGAAGTGCCGGGTGTCGATGTGCCCGATGGCGGTCAGCTGGTCGACGACCACCTCCGGGGCCGCCTCGCGCACCGCCGCCTCGACCTGGGCGCGGTCGAGCGCGTCGGCGACGACCGGCACCGCGCCCAGCTCCGCCGCCCTGGCCTTGCCGGATTCGCTGCGGACCATGGCGAACACCTCGTGCCCAGCGTCCACCAGACGCGGCAGCAGTTCCTTGCCCATCGCTCCGGTCGCTCCTGCCACCAGGATTCTCATCATCGGCTCCCTTGCCGTCCGGTTCGGATTCGCTACCTGAACCGGACGGCCCGCCGATTCCTGACAGGAGACGGGAGTGATGCGGGTCACAGCACGAGGAGAGGCTCTCCGTGGTCGGCCGCCGCCCACTGCTCGGTCGCGCGTTCGAGCTTGTCGGGGTTGGCCTGGGTGCGGAAGGCGGCGATGCCCTCGGCGGTGACCTCCAGGCACACGATGACGGCGACCCGGCCGTCCACGACGGCCAGCACGGCGGGTTCGCCGTTGGCGACCCCCGCGTAGATCTCGGGCGAGCCGCCCACGACGGCGCGCTTGGCGTCGGCGGGCCTGAGCATGCCCTCCATGAACTTCGCGACCGCGACGGCCCCCTCGAACGCCCTGGTGCGGGCGGGCACCTTGCCCCCGCCGTCCCCGACGGCGACGGCGTCCTTGGTGAGCAGGCGCACCAGCTCGTCGGTCTGGCCGCTCGTGGCGGCGGCCAGGAACTCCTCGACGATCCGCCGGGCGTCGGCCTTGTCGATGCCGCCGCGGGCCTTCCCGTCCGCGACGTGCTTCTTGGCGCGGTGGAAGAGCTGCTGGCTGGCCGCCTCGGTGATGTCGAGGATCTCGGCGATCTCGCGGTGCGGGTAGTCGAACGCCTCCCGCAGCACGTACACGGCCCGTTCGTTGGGCGACAGGCGTTCCATCAGAGTGAGCACCGCGTACGAGACCGATTCGCGTTGCTCGGCGGTGTCGGCCGGGCCGAGCATCGAGTCCCCCACGAGCAGCGGCTCGGGGAGCCATCGGCCGACGTAGGTCTCGCGGCGCGCCCGCGCGGAGGTGAGCTGGTTGAGGCACAGGTTGGTGAGCACCTTCGTCAACCACGCCTCGGGGACCTCGACATGCTCGACGTCGGCGGCCTGCCAGCGAAGGAACGTGTCCTGGACGACGTCCTGCGCCTCGTCCGCGGAGCCGAGCAGCCGGTAGGCGATGGCCTCCAGCCGTGGCCTCGACAGCTCGAAGCGCGCGACGTCGTCCACCCTCAGAGCCATGACCTGATCATAATCTCCGGCATCGCCACCACCTGGTCACGGCCATCTCGTCCCCGAGGAGGACGACTCAGATCAGAGGTCGACGGTCCGGCCGTTGTAGTACCCGCCTATGCAGACCCATCCGATGAAGGCGGGTTGGACGCGGCCCCCGCCCATGACGCACTGGTCGACGCTGATCCCTTCGGGGGCGGTGCGGACGGCAGCGGCCTGCGTGCTCAGCGGGGCCGCCGCTGCAACTCCGACAGGCCCACCCACCGCGACCAGAACACCGGCGGCCAGGACGGGCAGAACCCTTCTGTTCATGATCAGCTCCCTACGGTCGGGCTTCACCACCAACGATCCCTGCACTCACCGCACATGGCCAGACACTGACAGTGACAGTGCGGTCGGGGCGTGGAAAGCACGGCGGCACCCGGGGCGACCTCGACGCACGGGTTCGACGTTCGGTGATCTTGAAGGGGCTTGGGGTGCTTTCATGGCCGGATGTCATATGAAGAGGCTCTGTCCGGCGTCCGAGCCCTCTGCGTTGAGACGCTCGGTGAGCACATCGGGTCTCAGTTGGCGGCGTTGGCGCGGCCCGGGTTCGACCTCAGGCCCGCGGACGAGCGGAACGCGGCGACCGGGCTGTGCCGGTGGGGCGGCCCGGCGCTGCTGGAGCCGGGCACGCCGTGGCCCGCCTACGCGGGCGTGCCGCACAGCCTGTTCGCCGTGCTCGACGTCGCCGCGCTCGGCCCCGGGGTCGCGGACCAGGCTCCGCCCGGGGCCGCGCTGCTCAACTTCTTCTTCCTCGATCCGTGGACCGGGTCCGAGGAGGTCCCCGACGACGTCAGTTCCTTCAGCGATGAGGAGTTGGAGGAGTACCTGGTCGTGCCTGCCGATCCCCGGCGCGCGGTCGAGGTTCCGGCACCCGAGCCGTCCCCGAGGTTCGACCAGGTTCCGATGCACGCCCGCCTCGTCGTCACCCTGCCGTCGGCCTCGACCTACGACTGCGACCCGGTGCTGCACACGCTCGACATCGGGGACGAGGTCAAGGCGTCGGAGCTCTACCGGACGTTCCCCGGCTTCCTGGTGGTCGACAGGTTCGGCGAGGAGGTCTGGCCGAGGTACGGCGAGGACGCGCAGGACATCCCGTGGGGAGGCATGAGCGACCAGGCGTTCGGCTGGCCGTCGATCCACAACAGCGGCGTCCCCCTGCTGGAGGACCTGTCGCAGGACGAGCCCTACGTCCATCTCCTCACGCTCGGCGCGAACGACATGTGGGAAGGCAGCCTGCGCTTCGTCGCCCCTGCCAAGGCGATCCGAGAAGGCGACCTGACCCAAGTACGTGCCGCCCCCGAAAATTGGTAGAGCCGCACGTGAACGATGGACGCGTCCGCCCCGTGGAACGCCCTACGCGCGAGCACGGGCGACGAGATCGCGCCAGGCGCTTGGGCTAAGGAGCAGCTTCGGCCCATCAGGATCCTTCGAGTCCCGGACAGCCACGACCGGCACCAGCCCAGCAACCTCAACGCATTCGTCTCCGCCCTGGGCACTGTGAGTGCTCTTGCGCCACTCCGCGCCAGAGAGATCGGCGATTTGGATGCACTGCCCGCCCTGCTCGCTGCTGTGGCTACTCGCACGCCACGGCACAGTGGAGAGGCTGGCGACTTCGATGCAATCCCCGCCTTGAGCGCTACTGCGGCTGCTCTTGCGCCAGTGGACGATGGACAGGTCGAAGGTGCTCATGCGCGATCCTCCGCTTCTGTGGCCTCGCTTGCCTGGCTTGACTCTCACATTGGTGTGAGTGTCTACCGTCCTCAGCATGAGCGCTACCTTCATGCGAGCTGTTGGGATTGACGTGCACGGCGGGACCAACGTGCTTCAGGTGCGGCGGGTGCCGGAGCCGCAGGTTGGGGCGGGTGAGGTCCTGGTGCGGACGGTCGCCAGCAGCCTGAACCCCGTGGACTCCAAGACGCGGGAATGGGAGATCGGGAAGCTGCCCGCGAACCTTGGATGGGACCTCGCCGGAGTCGTCGTGGCCAGTTCGGACGAGCGATTCCGGCCCGGCGAGCGCGTGATCGCGATGTCGGCGCAGATCGCGACCGGACGCGGAACCTGGGCCGACCTGGTTTCCCTTCCCGGGGATCTACTGGCCACCGCGCCCGCTCAGGTGGGTTTCGAGGATGCGGCGACGCTCCCGCTGGCCGGACTCACCGCGCTGCAGGCCCTGCAACTGGCCAAGGTGGGAGCGGGCGATCGGGTTCTGGTCGTCGGGGCCGTGGGCGGGGTGGGCGGGCTGGCCGTCCAGTTGGCCCGGCACCTCGGAGCCGCCCAGGTGGACGGACTGGTCTCACGGGCCAGTCATGTGGACGCGGCGCGCGAGCTGGGAGCCGAGGAGGTCACGGTCGATCCGGCGACTCTGTCCGAAGGCGCGTACCAGGTCGTCCTGCACACGGCCGGACCGCACGTGACGCACGTGCTCGCCGCTGGTGGACGGTACGTGTCGATCGCAGACGTTCCGCTGCCGGACGTCCCCGGCGCATCCAAGTCCTACGTCGAGCAAAGCGGGGAGCAGCTTGCCGAACTGGCGAGCCTGGTGGACGACGGCGTCCTGCGAACGCGAGTGGCCGCCAGCTTCCCGGTCGAGCAAGCGCGCGAAGCTCACGAGCGCTTCGAAGCGGGTGGTCTCCTGGGCAAGGTCGTGCTGAACTTCAGCCCGCCGACGTCCGAACGTGGCGAGTGAGGGAACGCCAAGCGGCGGCGTCGAGGATCAGCTTCGGCCCCTCTGGATCCTTCGAGTCTCGGACGGCCACGACCGGCGAAAGGCCGGCTACCTCGACGCAATCCTGCCCGCCCTGGGAGCTGCGGCCACTCTTGCGCCACTGCGCGGTGGAGAGACCGGCGATCTCGACGCACTGCCCACCCTGACTGCCGCTGCGGCTGCTCTTACGCCACTGAACGGTGGACAGGTCAAGGGTGCTCACTTGTACTCCTCTGCCGCCGCCAGGATGAACTTGTGGGACTGACTGCTGGACATCGCCTCGCTCATGACCTCGTCCCAGCGTAGTGCGTACTCCGAAACGGCGGCAGGGTCTTCGATCACCTGGCTGATGTCCGGCCCTTCGTGGTAGCCGATCTCATCACCGTTCGGCATTGTGAGGATGGTGAATGGGCCTTCGATCGCCCCCGCGTTGATCGAGGCGAACGGCAGGACCCGAACGTTGATGTTCTGCCGCGTTGAAGAGAGCTCGACAAGCCATTCGAGCTGTTCCCGCATCACGGCCGCTCCGCCGATGGGCCGCCTGAACACTGCTTCTTCGAGCACGACCCACAGGTGTGGAGCTGGCTTGCGCGAGAAGATCTGCTGCCGCTCCAGGCGCGCGGCCACGCGATCGTCCAGCACATCCGACTGCTCGCTGAGACTCAGAACCGCCCTCGCGTAGGCGGGCGTCTGGAGAAGGCCGGGCACCACCATGGTGTCGAACTCCCTGACGACCATGGCCTCCCGTTCCACGCTCACATACTTCTCGAAGCCGGGTGGGACGGCGATGTGTTTGCCCTCGCGTTTGATCTCGTCCCACATGGTCCAGAAGGTGCGGGTTCTGGTCGTGCCGAAGCGGAAGTCGCAGTCGTCGGCGGTGGCTTCGGAGGGGGGCTTGCGGCCCGTCTCCAGTTTCTCGATCCACGTCGTGCCGCAGCCGAGTTCGTCGGCGAGCTGGGGCCGGGAGAGGCCCGCGGCCTCGCGGTGGGAGCGCATGACCCGTCCGAACGAGCGGAGGAGCGGGTCGCGGGTGTAGCTCGGGTCGTCCGGCATCGGGGTGTCCCCTCTGGGAGGTGGGGTGCCGCCTGGGGTGTGATGGGGCCGTAGCTGAGAGTAACCCACGCCTGTGAAGCTGGTCACACGAAAGCGGTCAGTTCCTCGAAACGAAGGTTCCTCTCGCCATGGACGCGTGCTCTCCGTCGGAAGAATCCCTGCTCGCCGCGCTGGAGGCGGACTTCCCCGCGTGGGGGTTCATTCTCAGCAACAAGAAGCGCTGGTGGGCGTTGCGGGGGCCGTTGCCGATGGATCGATTGCAGGAGAAGGACGCGTTCGACTGCGACACCGCCGAAGAGCTGCGGGCCGCGCTGGTCGCGGACGGGTGGGGGCGCGGGGAGTTGGAGGGCTCCCGGTGACCTCGCCTGACGTGTGACGGCGCGTCCCGCTTGGAAAGGCGGCGCGATCGGCGGACAGCCCCCTCCGCCGATCGCGCCGCCGACTGCGTTCTAACGTCCGAAAAGGCCGAGTTGGATGGCGCGTTCGACCGGGGATGGGCCGTCCACCGAAAGCGGGACGGCGGGTTCGAGGCCCGGTTGCGCCATGAACTTGACGTTCTGGCCGTGGTGTTTCTGGGCCGCGTGCACCAGGAACGGGTGGCACAGGTAGACGTCTCCTGCGCGCCCGGTGGCGAAGGCTACTTCTCGGTACTCACTCGCGGCTGCGGCGGCTTGTGCGATATCCACAAAGGCGCGTCCGTCTTCCCCTGCGGATTTCAGGAGGGGCGGGACGTCCAGGTGCGAGCCGACGCGCACGCGCGTGGGGGCGTCGTCCTCCCCCACGTCGGAGAACAGGAAAAGAACGAGCAGGGCGCGTCCGCGCGAGTTCAGGTTGACGCGGTAGCTCATGTAGTCGTTCGGGTCGGGGCCCGGGAAGCTCGACTCGATGTGCCAGCCGTCGTCGCCCGGGTCGTCGTCCGAGGGGAAGCGGACGGCGTAGCTGCCGCCGACCGTCGCCCTGGGGACCCAGCGGCCCGCGCCGACGAGCGCGTCGTACGTCTCGTGCAGGCGCGCGCTCTGGGCGGCCTCGCGGAACGGCTTCTGGCCCTGGTCGAACAGGCGGAGAACGGGCTGCGTCCAGGTGGACGGGTCGTCCGGCGAGCATCCGGACGCCTCCCAGAGCAGTGCGCGGGCCTCGTCGGCGACGTCGCGTGGGAACGCCTCGGCGACGCGGACGAAGCCGTCCTGGATGAAGCTTTCAACGTCGATATCCATCGGATGGGCAGCCTGCCGAAGCGTGCGGCGGCGCGTCCAGCGAATTTCAGGCGTACAGGACGGCGGCCAGCACGGTCCCGGCCAGCATGAACGGGCCGTAGGGGATCTGGTCCTTGCGGCCCGCGCGGCGGAGCAGGAGGAGCGCGAGGGCGAAGAGGCCGCCGAGGACGACCATGCCGAACAAGCCGGTGATCCAGGCGGAGCGTCCCAGCCAGCCCAGGTAGAGCCCGAGGACGGGGGCGAGTTTCACGTCGCCGAGGCCGATGGCGTTCGGGACGATGAACCACTGCACCGCGAACACCAGGAACAGCAGGCCCGCGCCGACGAGCATGCCGAACCAGCGGGACGGGTCGGCGACGGCCAGGAGCGCCCCGGCGACGGGGATGGACGGCAGGGTCAGCGGGTCCGGAAGGCGTTTCAGCGCGACGTCCACGACGCCGAGCAGCACGCACAGGACGCCCAGGAATGCGAACGCGGGAATCGCGGCAAGGGGCGCGCGGAACGCCAGGACCGGGGCCAACGCGATGCAGCCCGCGAGCGTCCACGCGTTGCGCAGGGGCTCGGTCCAGTCGGCTCGGACCGACCACACGGGGGCGCTCATGCGCCGCAGCCTAGGGCATGTCTCAAAGCCACCTGCCCTACTGCGCGACGCCCAGGCACGCACCTCGCGGGGTTGTCGTCGGTCGACGGCCAAACCCGGGCCGACTCCCTCCTCCGCCCCCACGATGCACGCACCCGGACGCCGCTCGCCACGGGCGCCGACTTCGAGACACGCCCTAGCGGCGGAAGAGGCTCAGCTCGACGCCGCCGACGACGCGTCCGCGCAGGGCCTCGGCGAGGCGGTCGGAGACGCGCTGGACGGTGGCGCGCTCGTCGTGGTCCGGGGCGACCGCGAAGCGGACGGCCAGTTCGGCCTGCTCGCCCCGGCCCACGCGGACGCCCTGGACGCCCGGTTCCGCGCCGAACGCGGCGTCGATCGCGGCGAGGACCTCGGGGTCCTCGTGCGGGGGCGGGACGGGGCGTCCCTCGGCGAGCAGGTGCAGGCGGAGGCCGTCGACGGCGAACGGGACGGGGCCCGCGACGTCCACGACCAGGGCGTGCGCGCCCTCGTCGAGCGCGGCGGACGCGGCCTGCTGGGCGCTGACCGCGACGGGCCGGGCGTCGGCGCGCCACGCGGCCATGGACTCGGTGGAGGTGAACCCGAGGACGCCGCGGCGGCCGTCCTCGCCCATGAGGGTGGGCAGGGCCATCTCGCTGTTCTTCTCGCGGCGCAGCTCGCCGGGGGCGACGTCCTCCTCCTCGGTGAGGACGGCCACGATGGGGACGAGCAGGCGCTTGCCCGCGAGTGCTTCGAGGACCACGTGCCCGCCCGCCCGTCCGGCGGCGTAGGAGGCGAGCGCGTCCCGCAGGCGCGGGTCGGCGCTGCCGTCGTCGTCGGGGAACTGGGGCTCGGGAATGGTCAGGTCGGGCACGGCACGAAGGTTACTGCGTCGCGTGGCCACTCAGGGACTTGGGGTCGGCACGTGCCGTGACGGGCGTCACGCCCGGCTCGCCCCGGTTGGGCGGATGTGATGTAATTCCGCGCCGGACGGGGACCGGCTCCCGACGACCCCTGGAGTTCCTCGTGTCCGATCAGGCTTCTGAGCTGCGCGCACGCTGGCGTTCACTCGCCCCGTTCCTCCGCGAGGAGATCATCAGGACGGGGCGGTCGAGCGAGGCCGAGGCGAACTGGATCGCGGTCCACTACGCGCGGATGAGCCTCGGGCGGGTCCGGCGGCGGATGTGGATCGTGATCATCGTCTTCATGGTCGTCCTCGGGGTGGCGCTCGGGCTGCTCCGCTCGACGGACGTGGTGAACGGCGTGACGTTGCCGCTGGTCACGACCGTGATCACCCTCCCGTTCGTGCTGGCGTTGTTCGCATGGGCGCGCGGGCAGGTGATCGCGTTCAGCCGGATCATCACGATGAACGAGGCCGCGCCGGAGAGCGTCGCACCGGTGTCCGTGCGGCCGGGGTGGGGCGAGCGGCTGGACGTGAGGATCGTGCTGGGGCGGGTGATCGTCCGGTTCGGCGGGATCGCCCTGGTGCTGGCGCTCGTGGGCGCGCTGATGGCGGGGATCGGCGCCCACACGTCCACGATCGTGGTGTGCGAGACGGGCGCGGGGGTCATCCTGGCGATGCTTCTGTGGATCATCGTGCGCGCGCGGAGGCACGACCCGATGGTGAGGCTGTCCGAGGAAGGGGTGACCGTCGCGGGCTGGGGCACGACCGTGCCGTGGGGGCGGGTCACCGGCATCCGCGTCGTCACGCCGGACATGCGGCGCGGGGTGAGCGGCTCACACATCCTCGCACTGAGCGTGGACGCGCCGGAGCAGCTCATCGGCGGCCTTTCCGGCGCGTACGCGAAGTCGGCGCAACGGTCGCTGAGCGCGTACGGGACCCCGGTCTCGTTCTCGGACCGGTACACCGACACCACGGCCCACGCGGTCGCCTCGGCGGCGTCCACGTGGACCGGGCTGCCCGTCCGCTCTACTTGAGGATCTTGAGCAGGCGGGGCGTGTCGGGGGTCCCCAGCCGGACGAACATCGGCACGGTGCCGAGGTCGGCCTTGTAACCGCGCAGGTCACCGCCCTTGACGGCGCGGTGGCGGACAACGTCGTACCAGGTGCCGGGCGGCAGGTGGACGTCGCGGCTCGTCCCGGACGCGAGGACGGGCGCGGCGAGCAGCGCGTCGCCGAGCAGCCACTCGTCGGCGACGGTGTAGGACTTCGCGTCGTCCGGGTGCTGGAAGAACAGCGGCTTCATGATGGGCTCGCCCGTCCGGACGGCGCGGTCGGCCTGGTCGCGGATGTACGGGGCGAGCCTGGCGTGCAGCCGGGTCGCGGCGGCGTAGGCGGCGGCGACCTCGGGCGGGTAGGTCACCCACTTCTTGTTCACGAAGTCGTACACCTTCAGCGGGGACGTGGAGGAGTACTCGATCGGCATGAGGGCGGCGGCCTGCGCCCAGCGGACCAGGACCTCGTCCGAGGGCGGCGGCATGCTGTCCGAGCCGCCGATCATGTCGGTCGCGACGAACGGGTAGCCGATGACCGAGACGGCGAGGTTCTGCTTGACGGCGGCGTTGAGCGAGGCCCAGTCGGTGCCCTTGTCGACGGTGCGGGTGACGAAGCCGTACTTCTGCGCGCCCGTCCAGTGCACGCGGATGCCCGCGCCCTGGAGGTCGAACTGCTGGGCGAGTTCCGCGCCGAGCCTGCGGTAGGCGGCGGCGTCGAGTCCGTTGGACGCGGCGCACCGCTCGTCGAAGAACTTCGTGTCGAACTTGAAGCCGTCCACGCCGTAGTCGGCCTGCAGCTTCTTCAGCTGGCCCTCGTACCACTTGTAGGCGTCGGGGTTGCCGAGGTCGATGAGCCCGGCCTTGCCGTTCCACCAGGTGACCGTGCAGGGCTGGGACGAGTCCTGCTTGGACTTGAGGAGGTAGCCCCTGTCCTTGGCGACCTGGTAGTTGTCGGCGTCCAGGTTGATCCACTGGGTGATCCAGACGCCGAAGTCGTAGCCCATGGCGTGGATCTGGTCGGACATGCCCTTGGGGTCGGGGAACTTGGAGTTCCACGTGTAGTCGCCGTAGTGCGTCATCCAGCCGTCGTCCAGCTGCATGGTGTGCCCGAGGACGCCCGCGTCGTGCAGGGAGCGCGCGTAGTCGAGGAAGCCCCGCTGGTCGACCGTGGAGTAGAACTGCGCCCACGAGTTCCAGAGCGGCTTCTCGAACTGCGCGGGCGTCGCGCCGATGGTCCGCGGCTTCCCGGCGATGCCGACGTAGTCCTGGTAGACGGCGCGCGGGGTGCGCTCGACGAAGACCGTCGCGTCCAGGCTGGAGGTGTCGGTGACCTCGAAGTCGGCGACGCCCTCGTGGACGCGTCCGAGGGACACGCGCATGAGGTTGCCGGTCTTCACGTAGAGCCCGGCGGACGTCGCGGTGAACCAGAACGGCTCGGTCATCAGGTAGGACGCCGGGCCGAACGTGGTGTCGTTGACCTGCTCCTTGCCGGTCGCGGCGTCCAGGGGCCAGGGCTGGCGGGTGTCGGGCTCGCCCTCGGCGTCGGACTTGGCCTCGCCGTGGCCGTACCAGTGGCCGCCGGACGCCATGTCCAGGCGCAGCGCGGACGCGGTGGCGGCCGCGCCGGTGACGCCGGTCTGGATCCGGTACCGGTCGGCGTCCGGGGTGATCTTCACGGTCAGGGTCGCGGCGGGGTCGGACGTCGCGACGGCCAGGTTCAGCGTGCCGTCCGTCCAGGTCGCGCTGCGGACGTCGGTCGGCGTGATGTGCGTGCCGTCCGCGCGGGTCAGGTCGAACGCGCCGGACGCGGCGGTCGCGAGGACGGTCTTCCCGGCGCGGCGGGTCGTGATCGCGAACGGGCTCCGGTCGATGTCGATCTCGTAGTCGCGGGTGGCGACGGCGACCGTCCGGGCGTCCTGGCGGACCGTGGCGGGCGTCGGCGTGGCGGGGTCGGCTTGGGCGGACGGGGTGACGGCGGCGGTCAGCGGCACCGCGAGCGCGGCGGCGGCGACGGCCGCGGTGCTTCTTCTGCGGCGGGTTACAGGACGGCTGCGTCGGGACTCACGCGGCACGGACACCTCACAGGAATGCTCGATAGTGAGCGTTTCTCAAGCATCCCGAGCGTAAATGCGCAATCGGCGAAGATCAAGAGACACGACGGCCCCGGACGCCTCAGGAGCGTCCGGGGCCTCGTCGGAAGGTGAGGGAGGTCAGCGGGCGAGGCGGTGGAGGCGTTCCACGGCGTCGTCGATGACGTCCTCGCGCTTGCAGAACGCGAAGCGGACGAAATGCGCCCCCGCCTCGGCGTGGTCGTAGAACACCTGCGTCGGGATCGCGACGACCCCGGCGCGTTCGGGGAGCGCGCGGGCGAGTTCGAGACCGTCGGTGAACCCGAGCGGGCGGATGTCGGCCTGCACGAAGTAGGTGCCCTGCGGGCGGAGCGTCGCGAACCCGGCGGCCTCCAGGCCGCTGATCAGGCGGTCGCGCTTGGCCTGCAGCGACTTGCGCAGGTTCTCCACCCACGCGGTCTCCTCGCGCAGCGCGTACGCGGTCGCGCGCTGGTAGGGGGCGCTCGCGGTGAAGGTGACGAACTGCGCGACCGTCCGGACGGCGTTGACGAACGGCGCGGGCGCGCACACCCAGCCGGTCTTCCAGCCGGTCACCGAGAACGTCTTGCCGGTGGAGGAGATCACGACCGTCCGCTCGCGCATCCCGGGAAGGGTGGCGAGGCTGATGTGCTCGACGTCGTCGAAGGTCAGGTACTCGTACACCTCGTCGGTGATCGCGACGAGGTCGTGCTCGCGGCAGACCGCCGCGATCTGCTCCAGCTCGGCGCGGGTGAACACCGTCCCGGTCGGGTTGTGCGGCGAGTTCACCATGATCAGCCTGGTGCGCGGGGTGACGGCGGCGCGCAGCTCGTCCGGGTCGAAGGTGAACCGGCCGTGCTCGGGGCGGAGCGTGACCGTCCGGCGGACGGCCCCGGCCATCGCGATCATCGCCGCGTAGGAGTCGTAGTACGGCTCGAAGACGATCACCTCGTCGCCGGGCTCGGCGAGACCGAGCAGCGCGGCGGCGATGCCCTCGGTCGCGCCGACGGTCACGAACACCTCGGTCGCCGGGTCGTAGTCGAGGCCGTACCGGGCCCGGCGCTGCTCGGCGACGGCGTCCCGCAGCTCGGGGACGCCCGGTCCGGGCGGGTACTGGTTGTCCCCGGCGAGGATGGCGTCGGCCGCGTGCCGGAGCATCGCGGCGGGGCCCGACTCGTCCGGGAAGCCCTGTCCCAGGTTGATCGCGCCGGTCCGGACCGCCAGCGCCGACATCTCCGCGAAGATCGTCTCGCCGAACTCACGCATCCGGCGGACCAGTGGCTCAGTCACCCCGAAACTCTAACCGGCGACGCTTTCGCGGGCGATGGTGGCTTTGGTGGGCTCAGCGGGTCTTGGAGAGCGTGTCGATCGTGGTGGCGACGGCGGCGGGGTCGGAGACGAAGGCCATGTGCTGGGCGTGCGGGATGAGGGTGGGGGCGGGGGCGCCGATGCGGGCGGCGGTCTCGGCGGGTGTGGACTTGCTGAACACGAAGTCGTCCGCGCCGAAGACCACGGATTTCGGCATGTTCACGGTGCGGAGCTGGGCGAGGCGCGACGTCGGGATGCCGACGACGCCCTCTCGGAGCATCGCCCAGACGGCCTTCTCGGCACCCGGGATCATGAACGGACGCCGCCATTGGTCGACGCCTTGCTTGTCGAGGCGCGGGCAGCGGGGTCCGCACGCGCGCGCGTAGGCGGTGCGGACGAGCCAGTCGGAGCGGACGCCCAGGCGCAGGGCGGCCGTCCGGTAGGGGTCGAGGAGGACGTACGAAACGGGGCTCTTCTGCCCGGCGCCGGTGAGCAGCGCGTCCCCGTCGAGGAGCATGAGGCCGCCGATCGCGTCCGGGCGGCGGAGCGCGGCCTCGGCGACGACCGCCGCGCCGCTGGAGTGCCCGACGACCACCGGCTTGGCGAGGCGCATCGCGGCGATGAACGCGGTCAGCTGGTCGGCCATGTGCGCGGCGTTGTAGGGCGGTTCGCGCTGGCTGTAGCCGTTGCCGGTGAGGTCGATCGCGAAGACGTGGTGGGTGCGTCCGAGGATCTCGGCGGTCGGGGTCCAGGCGTCGGCGGACTCGAACGCGCCGTGCACCAGGACGACCGGGCTTCCGCTCCCGCCACTCCCCCATTCGCGGTACCGCGTCCGGACGTCCCCGGCCTGCACGTAGGACAGACCGTCCGGGACGGCGGCGCGTTCCCGTGTGGAGAGGACGACCACCATGGACGCCGCCGTGACCAGGCCCCAGAGGGTCACCAGGGTCAGGAGCGTCCGGCGCGACCACCGCCGCAGGCGTGTCCTCGATGTGGGGACGCGCGTTATTTGGGGGGCTTCGCGGAGTTGGTCCGTCACGCCCTTTACCGTACGGCTTGCGGTACGGCCTTGAACTCCCAGACGGTCGTCAGCGGGATGCACAGACCGGGCTGGACGACCTCGACCCGCAGGACGCCCGTGGCCGTGTCGTAGTCGAGGCCCTCGGTCTCGAAGGCGGGCTGCCCGTCGGCCTTGCAGGCGCTCTCCATGGGGAGCGGGCCGAGCGCGGTGACATGACCTGCGACGTCCTGGCCGTCGGGGGCGTTCGCCAGGTCGATCTGGAGCAGCGGGCGGACGACGCCGTCGACGGTGCCGTAGCCGTCGTCGGACGAGCAGACCAGGCGCGTCGCGGTGGTGAAGACGCACCCCTGCACGTCGCGGACGGGCTTGTCGAGGACGACGCGTCCGGTCAGCGGAAGGTCGTTCGCGGGGTCGTCGGCGGCCTTGTTCACCTTGGGCATCGGGGTGATGAGCAGGCGGTTCTGGACACCCCACTCGCCGGAGACGAGCCACTGGCCGTCCCGGCTGACGGCGGCGAACGAGTTGTTCATCGCCTCCCCCGGGACGAGCTTGTGCACGAAGTCGGACGACCGGAACCCGTTCGCCGTGTCGTACACACGGAACATCTTGGACGTCGGGGACGCCGTTCCCGACTGGTACGGCTCGACGACGTAGCCGCTGGAGAAGTCCGGGTCGCCGACGTGGTTCCAGCCCTTGAGCTGCGCGTCCGGCGCGACGACGTTGCCGGTGTACCAGAGGTGGTCGCCGCCGAACGCGCGGACCGTCGCGAGCCCCTGGTTCTGGAACAGGCTGCTGACCAGCGACGATCCGGTCGCCTGCCAGGGACCGACGGTCGGAAGAGCCGCTTTCGAGGGGGTGGCGGCTGTCGCCGGGGCGGCCAGGGCCAGGGTCAGCGCGGCGGCGGCCGTGGCGGTCGCGGCGGCGGCCAAGGGCGCGGTGTGGCGTGGCATGTGGTCCTCCCCGGGGTGGAAGCCGGGTCAGCGTATCGGCGATCTTCGCCGGGACCGGGACATCGGGGTGAAGTTGTCATGAAGCGGTCAGCGCGCGGCGCGGGCGGCGGGCCGGGTAGCGTCGGGGGGCGTGACGGACGACGTGCTGGCGCGGACCGACCGGGGTGCGGTGCGCGGAACCGGGGCCGACGGGCTGGCGATCTTCCTGGGCGTCCCGTACGCGGCGCCGCCGGAGGGCGAGCGGCGGTTCCGGCCGCCCGTCCCGGCCGGGGCGTGGGACGGCGTTCGGGACGCGACGCGGTTCGGCACTCCCCCGCCGCAGCGCGCGGCGGCTCCGGGCGCGCCCCCGATCTGGCGTCCCGGGGACGGCCTCGACTGCCTCAACGTCAACGTCTGGACGCCCGACCTCGGCGGTTCCGGGTTGCCCGTGATGGTCTGGTTCTACGGCGGGGCGTGGCGGATCGGCGCGAGTCCCATGCCGCACTACGACGCGGCGCGGATCGCGCGCGCGGGCGTGGTCGTCGTGACGTTCGACTACCGGACGGGGTTCGAGGGTTTCGGCCACCTGCCCGGCGTCCCGGACAACCGCGGCCTGCGCGACCAGATCGCCGCGCTGGAATGGGTGCGGCGCAACATCGCCGCGTTCGGCGGAGACCCGGACCAGGTCACGGCGTTCGGGCAGTCCGCCGGGGCCGCCTCGATCGTGCTGCTGGCGAGCGTTCCCGAGGCCCGGGGACTGTTCCGGCGGGGCATCGCGCACAGCGTTCCGGACGGGTATCACGACACGTCCGTGGCGTCCGAGATCACGGGGATCATCGCGGACGCGGCCGGGGTCGAGCCGACGTGGGAGGGGTTCGCGGCGCTGTCGCCGGAGGCCGTCCTCGCCGTCCAGGACGCGCCTGTCGATCCGGTGAAGCGGCCCGTCACGGCCTTCGCGCCGGTCGTGGACGGCGATCTGGTCACCGGCCCGCCGTGGTCGCGGATCGCGGACGCCGCCGAGGTCGACCTGGTCTGCGGGTTCGTCCACGAGGAGGCCCGCGCGTTCCTGCCGTCACCGGTGCCGCCGGAGCTGAACCCCGAGATGGTCGCGGGCGCGACGAAGGTCGGCGCGGGCGGCGCGAAGGCGTATCGGGCCGCGTATCCGCAGCTCAGTGACGTCGAGTTGGCTGTTGAGCTGCTGTCGGACGCGATGTTCCGGATGCCGACCACGCTGACGGCCGAGGCGCACGCGGCGGCCGGTGGGCGCACGTGGCTGTTCGACTTCGCCTGGCGCAACCCCGAGGGCCTGAACCGGCACTCGATCGACGTGCCGTTCGTGTTCGGCCTCCCGGACTCGCGGTTCGCCGCCCGTCACCTCGGCTCGCCCGCACCGGACGGGTTCGCGGCGCTGTCGGACGCGATCCGGACTGCATGGACGTCCTTCGCCGCGGGCGGCGACCCCGGCTGGGCCCGCTATGAGCCCTCGAAGCCGGTCGCGCGGGTCTGGGACGACGAGATCTCGGACGGGCCGTCGCCGGTCGCGCCGTCCGTCCCGATCTGGAAGGACGCGCTCGGGCTCCGGTGACCGTCCGGTCGCGATCCGGTCGCGCCGTCAGGACGGTCTCATGCCGACAGTCCGCAGGACCGACACCCGGCCGGTGTCGAGGCTGTAGTAGGCGGCCACGAGGCCGAGGACGCCTTTGTCGATCTTCGGAACCAGCACCGGATCGACGGCCAGCGCGGCGACCGTGCGCAGCGTCTGGATCCGGATGGTCCGGTCGACGACGTCACCGCCGTGGCGGCGGGCCCGTTCGTAGGCGGGCCTGATCGAGTCCACGACGGCGTTCAGGTGGGGCGGCAGGGGATGGTGGTGCTCGATCGACTCCACGGTCGCCTTCACCGCCCCGCACCGCTGGTGGCCCATGACCACGATGAGCGGAGTGGCGTGCTCGACCGGCCCGTACTCGATGGAACCGGTGACCAGCCCGTCGACGGTCTGCGCCCCGGTCCGCACGACGAACATGGAGCCGAGGCCCTGGTCGAACACCGTCTCCGGCGGCACCCGCGAGTCGATGCAGGACACGACCACGGCGAACGGGTGCTGCTCGTGAGCGAGCTCGTGCCGAAGTGGCAGGTCCTCGTCCGGGCACGTGCGGGCTCCGGTGGCCCACGCGTGGTTCCCCCGCGCGAGCCTTCTCCATGCCTGAGCCGGGGTGAGGGTATGGGTGCCAGTGGATGTGTCGGGATGCGCGGCAGGAGCCAAACGGCCGGAGCCGGAGGCGCTCACCGCCGGAACCAGCGCGGCGAGGCCGAGGCCCCCCGTGGCCAGCCCGGAGCGCAGGGCCATTCGACGTGAGAAGTCGTTCACCCCCATTTGGTACCGCCCGGATTCACTGGGGCATCCCACGAACCGGCAAAGGCTGTTCTCGGGATTCGACGGTTGGACGCCACCTGTCGTGTCCGCGCGTCGAAGGGGCAGAATGAGGGCATGCGCGTGGCTCTGTGTCAGATCGAGGTCGGCGACGACCCCAAGGAGAACCTGGACCGCGTCCTGGCGGCGCTGGCCGAGGCCGCCGGAACGCCGGGCGGCTGCGACCTCGCGGTGTTCCCGGAGGCGTCGTTCCTCCGCTTCGGCAACGACCTCGCCGCCGCCGTCGAGCCCCTGGACGGCCCGTGGGTCACGGCCGTCCGCGAGGCCGCCCGCGACCACGGCGTGAACGTCGTCATCGGCGCGTTCGAGCCGTCCGGGACCGACCGGGTGTTCAACACCGTCATCGGGGTCTCGTCCGACGGCGAGCTGGTCGGCTCCTACCGCAAGCTGCACCTCTTCGACGCCTTCGGCGATCACGAGTCCGAGCGCGTCGCGCCCGGTGACCGGCCGGTCGTCCTCGACCTGGCCGGGCACCGCCTGGGCGTCATCACCTGCTATGACGTCCGCTTCCCCGAGCTGGCCCGCGCGCTGGTGGACCAGGGCGCCGACATCCTCGTCATCCCCGCCGCCTGGGGCCAGGGCGTCTTCAAGGAAGAGCACTGGACGACCCTCGTCCGCGCGCGGGCCATCGAGAACACCACCTGGGTCGTCGCCGTCGGCAAGGCCCCGGACCGCACCCGCCCCCCGCGCGGGCTGCCCGGCGGCGTCGGCCGGAGCCGGCTGATCGACCCGATGGGCACCGTCGTCACCGACCTGGGCCCGTTCCCGTCCGTCCGCGTCCTGGACCTGGACCCGGGCCTCACGGCCAGGGTCCGCGAGACCCTGCCGTCCCTGAGCCACCGGCGCCGCGACGTCCTCTAGCGGGACCAGGACGCCGGTTGACCTGGTGTTTCACGGCGTGACCCGGCGGTTCAGGACGCGACCCAGGCGACGTGTCCGATCGCCTTCGGGTCACCGGCCAGGTCGAGCATGGCCGCCGCGACGTCCGCGCGCCGGATCCTCCGGGCCTTGACCGGGGCCAGGTCGAGGCCCAGGCGGCAGGTGCCGGTGGGCGGGCCGTCCTGGAGCATCGGCGGCCGGACGAGCGTCCAGTCGATGCCGTCCGCGTTCTCGATCAGGGTGTCGGCGCGGACGAGGTCCTCGAACGGCCTCTCGAGGATCTTGGTGACCAGCGGCTTGACGATGCGCCCGCCGACGAACCCGTCGCCGGGGTCGGGGTAGGGCGCCGCCGCGCTGACGGTGAGCAGTCGCCGGGTCCCCGCGGCGCGCATGCCCTCGATGATGGACGTGGCGCTCCGCGTGTGGACGGTGGTCGCGGCGCGTCCGTCCCGGGTGCCGAGGCACGACAGGACCGCGTCCCGTCCCTCGACGGCGGACTCGACCGCGGCCGGGTCCATCACGTCCGCGACCAGGACCTCCGCGCCCTCACGCACGTCCTCCGCCAGCCGTCCGGCGTCCCGGACGACCGCGGTGACCTCGTATCCGCGCCTGATCGCCTCGCGGCACGCGGCCGTCCCGATGCCGCCGGTCGCCCCGAAGATCGTGAGCTTCATCGATCATCCCTCCCGAAAGGGGTTAGTAAATACTCACTCACCTCTAGAGTGTGGGTAAGCGTTCACTCACCTGTCAAGGGGGCCCGGCCGAATGACCACCGCTCGCGAGCGCCTGCTCGACGCCCTCGCCGAGATCATGCGCACCCGCGGACTCGCCGAGGCCACCACCAAGGAGATCGCCCGCCTGGCGGGCTGCTCCGAGGCGCTCCTCTACAAGCACTTCCGGGACAAGGAAGAGCTCATGCTGAGCGTCCTGCGCGAACGCATGCCCCCGTTCACCCACCGCCTCGAACCCGGCGAGGACACCGTCCAGGACAACCTGACCGCCACCGTCCGGGGCGGTCTGCGCTTCTACCGCAAGGCCTTCCCGATGATGGCCGGAATGCTCGCCCAGCCCCGGGTCCTGGCCGCCACCCGCGAGTCGCTGAGCAAGTACAACGCCGGGCCCAGGGAACCCGTCACCGCCGTGGCCCGCTACCTGGACGCCGAGATCCACCGGGGCCGGGTCCGTCCCGAGGCCGACACCGCCTCCATCGCCGCGCTCCTCATCGGCGCCACCTTCCAGCAGGGATTCCTCCTTTTCTTCGCCTCCGGTCCTGAGGGGCCCGACCCGACGGGGGAAGAAGCCGCGCTGCTCGTCCGCCCCCTGCTCCCCGCCCTGCTCCCCGCCCCCTCGGGCCCGTCCGCCTGAGCGCACTCAGTCCTCGTTGGGATGGGCGAGGGTGAAACGGCGGACGAGGTCGACGGCGTCGAGCCGGTGGACGTCCTCGACGGCGTTGGCCGCGAGGTGACACAGGCGGAAGCGCTCGGGCGGAGTGAGGCCGAGCCGGTTGATGTGGAGATAGGTGTAGTTGATGAGTAGTCGATAACGGCTGAAGGCGGGGTTCTCGAAGGCGGCGCGATGGTAGGCGCGGTTGCCGAACATCATCCGATGGAATTCGGACGGCCACTGCGCGCTCTTGTCAGCGTCGTAAGCGGGTGGCTGGATGAGTTTGCCCTGGGCGATCAGCGGGGTGGCGCGGTCGCAAAAGGTGGCGATGAGGTCGGCCCATTCTGCGACGAAAGGCACCGGGACATCCGTGTCGCCGTCGAGGGTGGCCTCCACCGCGCGGACGCGTTCGGTGAGCCGGGCTCGGTGGGCTCGGTAGTGGGCGTCGAAACGGGCCCGGGTCGCGTCGGGGTCGGCGCACTGGGCGATGAAGCCCTCGGCGTGGGAGCGGTAGGAGACGAAGCTGCTGGTGATCGGCGGCAGTGCGGTGATCGAGGTGGCCAGCATCAGGCCCAGGCCGACCGCTTCGGCGCCGTCGTGGCCGGAGCGGACGTGCTCAAGGGCGTCGAACAGCAGCGGAGTGCCGTCCACGTAGAAGTCGGTGAGCAGCTCGACCGACTCGGGGTCGTTCAGCACGTGGCGTCGGTCGTCAAAGGGGACGTACTGGATGCTGTTGTCGGGGAACCAGGGCGTGAGCGGTCCCCGTTCCTCCTCGCGCTGGGCCAGGAAGCGGTGCTGGGCCAGCGCCGCGAGCCGGTCGGGACGGGCCGTGGAGGGGTGCGCGGCCAGGTAGTCGCCGATGGTCCGCTCGATGGCGGGCTGGACGGTGGTCGTCCAGGTGCGCGGGTCGGTGCGGATGTTGAGCCGCAGGTGGGGGCCTTGGCGCCAGTGTCGGAGGACGTAGGCGTCCGGGGCCGCCGCGCGCAGGTCGTGGATCAGGGGGCGGACGGCGTCCAGGAGCAGGGCGGTCTTGTCGCGCTCGTAGTAGTAGATGTGCGCGGCATGCCACTGCTCGGCGTCGGCTGCTGTGGGCTGCGGCTCGGCAGGCTGCTGCTCGGTGGGGTGCGGCTCGGTGGCGGGTGTGGCTGTCATGGCAGATCTCCGGCTTCGTGCAGGACGGACAGGGCGTGGGCGGCTAGCAGTGCCAGGCGGTGTTCGGCCGTGGAGCCGAGCCCGAGCCTGTTGGAGAGCAGGTGGGTGCAGCGCAGGAGGGCTTCGGCGACGTGGCGCTGGTGAGGAGGTACGGCCTCGGCCAGGAAGCTCAGCGGGGACGCGGGGTCGTCCGGTGCGTACCGGTTGCGTGCCAGGGCGCGTCGCAGGGTGTGGACGGATTCGGACCAGGTGGCGAGCGTCCCGCCGGGACGGGTCGTCCACAGCAGCCGGGTCTGGTGGAGGAGATCGTCGCGGCGCTGGTCGAAGAGGTCGCGGACGGCCGGGGGCAGGCTGACGGCCGGGAGGTCGCCGGGGCGCAGGGCGCTGGCGGCGAGGCTGATGGTGATGGCGGCCAGGCAGAGCGCGGCACGTTGCCCTTGGGTGGGACGGGTGGCGAGGACGTCCATTGCGAGGCGGCTGGACGCGGTGAAGTGGGATTCGAACGCGGCCATGCAGGCGGCGTTTCCGTAGGCGTGGTGTTCGGGGCGGTAGGCGATGGACTCGACGCTGTCGTTCGCGTGAAGTCGGCTGTCGTATTTGGGTAGGCGTTCGCGGCTTGCCTGGTGCGCGGCATGGGCGCGGTAGTCGTGGGCGGTCAGGCGGCGAACGGACGGATGCACGTCCAGGTGGTCGCGTGCCCGGGCCTCGACGATGCGCCGGAGCCGGTCGGCGTGATGGGAGTGGCGGGGACGCAGGCGCAGGCGCAGGTGCGGGCCGCCCTCCCAGTAGCGCAGGAAGAACAGGCCGTCGATGTCGGCGGCGAGGTCGGCGAGGAGTGGGGCGACCAGGTCGGTGATGAGTTCGTCCAGGTCACCGGCGTGAAAGAGGTGGACGCTGATCCAGCCCGCGTCCACGCCGTCGCGCGGCCGTGCCGGTCGTGTCGGCTGTGTTCTGGAGGCTGTCACGGGTGGTCCTGGCCGACCTCGAAGACGTACTCGGTCACGCGGGAACCGTGCGGGCCGTGGTCCGGGGCGTCGGCGGGGTCGGGCAGCGCTTCCTCCAGGACGAGCAGGTCGTCGGTTCCCCGGAGGGAGCGGATCAGGGAGAGCAGCTGGAGGTGGTCGGTCACGTCGACGTACAGGGGCTTGCGGCTCTTGCGGCCGACCGGTTCGCCGGGGCTTCGGGGGGCCAGGCGGGCGAAGAAGCGGCGCGGTAGCCGATGCTCGTTCAGCCAGCGGGCCAGGCGTGGCAGGTAGGCGGCCTCGTTCTCGCCCTTGGCCGGTATGGGGAAGGCCCCGGCGGGGAGCCGCCAGGCGGCGCGGGCCAGGACGACCCGGCCCAGTTGCAGGCGTGGTCGGCGGTGCACGGGTTCGGTCCGCGCGTCCGGCCAGGGCGCTGGTGACATGGCGACCGGCGGCTCGCCGAAGACCTGGATCAGGAACGTCCAGGCGGGCGGAAGCAGCAGCTCGCTGCTCATCCCTGTGTGGACGGGCCGCATCTGGTGGCCGTCCTGGTCGGACAGGGTCAGCCGTTCGGTGGACGCGTCGTAGGCGACCCACAGGTCGGTCAGGCCGAGCCGGGCGTCGGTGGTCGTGAAGGGGTAGTCCAGGCCGGTGGACGACGCGGCGGGACGCAGGTTGAGGTTCGTCCCGAAACCGGCTCGGCACTCGAGGACCGGAGAGAACGGGCCGTCGGGTCTTGCGACGCCGCTGCGGCCGAGGAGATGCCGGATGCGGCCGGTGTGGCGTCCATGGCCGGAGTAGACGGCGTTGAGGACGAACTCGGGTCCGCCGGGAGCGGCGACGGCCTGGCCGTAGCAGCAGAGGGACGTCGGCGGGCGGATCTGGACCGGCCAGTCCGCCGTCAGTTTCCCGATCAGCTCGTGGTCGACGACGATCACGCCTTCGCCGTTCTGCGGACGGCCATAGAGCGTCCGCCACGCCTGACGGCGAAGCGCCGCGGGATGCGCCGTCCAGGGAGACGGCCGCCCCGGGGCGTGGTGGAGCAGTGCCCGCAGCTGGTCGGACGAGGTGTGCGCCGCCCGGTACAGGCGCAGGAACGGCACGGGCCCGTCGAAATGGCGCACGAAGAAGTCGGCGGCGGCCAGCTTGATCGGCAGGCCGGAGTCGAACACCCCGCACAGGCGGCGGAGCGTCTGGAGGTCGTCCAGCACCGGCCGCCATGCCTTGGCGCTCAGGAGGGCGAGGTCGTCGGCGGTGATCGCGGTGTCCAGGCACAGGGTCTTGTCGGGCGGCCGTCCCTGGTGGCCCAGGACGCCGTCGATCAGTTCACCCATGCGGACGATGGCCTCACGGCGCTCGGTGACCTCGGTCGCATGCCGCGTCGGCCCTTCGGGAGCGCGGGCCAGGCGATGCAACTCCTCCAGCGCGCGCAGCGTGGGGGGTTTGTCGATTGGGCGGGTGGGGTGGGACGCGTGCAGCCAGGCGATCAGGTCGCCGAGTGGGTCGGGTGACTGGTCGGTGAACGGCGGACGCCGTTCGAGGAGGCCGATCGACACCAGGCGGTCGGTCGCCTGCGGTGAGCCGGTCAGTTCGTCCACGCGGGCGAGGGTGGGGTGCGGCAGTTTCCGCACCCGGGTGAGCAGGGCGCGGACGGACGGTTCGGACGGCACGCTGTTCAGCGGTTCGTGCGCGCCCGCGCCCAGGAAGCACAGCCGTCCGTCCTGCTCGGTGAGACCGGTGTTGATGCGGACCCGCACCGCGTGGCGCGTCTCCGGACGCCGTGCCAGCAGGTCCCACATGCGCTCGACCGGCGCGCGGTGGAGTTCGGTCACGAGGATCGGGTTCAGGTGTTGCGGAGGCGACACGGCCGGGCCGTCGGGCGTCCAGCGGCCAAGGCCGCTGACGGTGAAGGTGGCGAAGGGGCTGGTCTTGGCAGCGGCTCTGGCCAGGTACTTGGCCAGCCGGATCACGGCGGGACGGCCCGGATGCGCGGCCGGGTCGGCGAGCCAGCCGGACAGATGCTCGGACAGCGTGGGGCTGGACAGCAGCAGGCCGTGCTGGAAGGCCGGGTCGGCGGCCAGGTCGCGCAGGGCCGTGGTCCTGTCGGCCAGTTCGGTGGCCAGGACGTCCGGCAGGGCCGCGATGAGGGCGGCGCGCCGGGCCCGCCGTCCGCGCCAGGCGGCGACGCGCTCGGCGAGATCGTCGGGGAGGGCGGCCAGCGCGGCGTCCAGGCGGTCGAGACGCCGGCCGGCGTGGATCGCGCGGCGGAGGGCCACCAGCAGCGGCTTGAGCTCGGGCCGCCGGTCGCGGCCGATCAGCTCGTACAGCGCGTCGGACAGCGCCGTGCCCTCGGCGGTAGTGCGGGTGTCCAGGGCCAGCAGCTCGTCCACCAGTGCCCAGGTGCGGCGGCATCGCAGTTCCCGCACCCGGTCGAAGGCGAGCCCGGCCACCCGGACGCCGAAGACCCCGTCCGTCACCTGCGGCGATGTCACTGTGCGTCCCCCGCTGCCGGCTGGGCGGCAGGGCCGGGCGAACCCGGCCCTGCCCGTGGATCAGGACTCGTCGTGCTCGCCGTCGTACGGGGCACGGCAGCTTCCGCAGTGCGGGAAGCCCACCTCACGGTGACCGCAGGAGGCGGCCATCTCGGTCATGCCGTGGCCGATGTCGAGCCGCTCGACACCGTCGGCAGGAAGAACGTCGATCGAGTCGACGGGCAGGTCGTTCAGGTCCGCGAAGTCCTTGGACATTCTCACTTCCCTCCATCCGGCACCGGTGTGCCGTTCGGTCGGCCGCGCGGGGTCGTCCCCGCGCAGGCCGGGTCACCTTCGCTCGATGCCCGCCCGGAAGCCAGCCTTAGCTCAAGCGACGATCCGCTTCCGCCCATGGATGACGCGTCCGCCCCGAAGGCCTCGCCCGACCGGCACCACAATTCCCAAATCGGCTACATGGGCGGATAGCGGGGCCTAGGCTCACCCCCCGACACAAGGGGTGCTCTCATGAAGCGAATAGCGATCGTCGTAGCGATCTGCGGCGCATTGGCCTGTTTGGTCACCTTGGCCGTTTCCACGGCCACGTCCTCGAACGTCTCACCGTCGGCGGCCTCCGCGCCGTCGGCGACGTTCAAGGCGCAGCGGATCACGGGCCCGCCGCCACCGAAATCAGGCATCGACCACAATGTCGTGGCACTCGGCACCGTGCGGCTGGCGATGACGGCGAAGCAGACCGCGTACGTGGTCTCGGCGCTGCGCGCGAACGCGGCGACCGTCCGGACGATGGTGGACAACGAGGTGCGCTGCTCCTGGCCGGGCGGCAGCAAGAACCTGGTGATGGGCCAGAACCTCTACGCGGGCACCGGAAAGGCCCCGCAGTGGGAGGACGCCTGGATCGTCACCAAATTCCTGCTGCACCCGGGCGTCGCGGCGACGGCCCAGTGCACGACGTACGCGCGGGTCGCCTCGCTGTACAAGCAGAGGTCCTCGGTGAAGATCGTGGGCGGTTCGCTGCGGTTCGCCGACACCTCGGTCGCGAACGCGGCGAACGGAAAGGCCCTCGAATACGACATTCCCTACGGCGACCTGCCGGTGAACCGGACCCACCGGACGATCTGGCAGCCCGCGATGCCGAAGACCGTCGCGCCCGCCGGGCTCCGCGAGCTCAGCGCCTTCGGCGACGTGGACTACCAGGTGTGCCAGCGCGGCGCCAAGTGCGACAAGAACGGTTCGTCGACCGCGCGGTTCACGTTGATCGTGAACCAGTGGAACGCGAAGGGCACGAAGATCTGCCACACGGACGCGACGAAGAGCGTCACCAGGACGATCCCGTACTGGGTGCACCACGCCGTGGTGCCGCTGTACACCCCGCACTTCAAGGTCTCGAAGGCGGCGGGCTGCGGCCCGGTCTTCAACGCCTATGTGCGGGTGGACTGGCTGCGCGGCCAGACCGGCGCGGTGCAGGGCACGGCGGTCGGCCTCCCCGACCGGCGCGGCTCCGCCTCCAAGCACCGCTCGGCGATGAGCCACGTCTACATCGTCCCCGCCTGACCTCGGTCCCGGGCCTGGCGGCCCGTCCGAGTTGGAGGGGCACGGACGGGCCGCCGGGCGTCACCGGATCTCCTGGATGAAGGTGGCGGACCGGCCGGAGAAGCGCACGCTGACGTTGTGCGGCGACGCCCGCGCCCAGTCGTCGATGCCGTTGACGGAGCACCTGCCGGCGTTGGGCGGGGCGGAGCCGTCCGGGCACTGTCCCCCGGCGACGAACAGGACGGTGTCGCCGGACGTGGAGAAGACGACGTCGCCCACGCTGAACTTGCCCGGCGCCACGTAGCGCAGCCGTCCCCACGCCGACCTGGACCGCTGGCCGTCCTGGCCCGCGGACGGCGGGGCGGCCCCGGCCCCGGCGTCGCCGTCGCCGTCGCCGCCGCAGGCGGTCAGGCCGAGCGCCAGCGTCGCCGCCGTCATCGCGGTCATCACGATCGTCCGCATGGGTCCCCGCTCCAGTGCCCCGTGCGCGGCCTTCGTGGACGCGCTGTGCCGGGTGAGATGCGGGCGCGGTGGTGCGGGGTTGGCGCTCGTAAACGTGATCAATCCGACCCGGCGTGGTCCGAACCCGCGGCGCGATGCGGGCGTCGTCCGGGCTGGGTCAGAGTGCGGGGGCCGGGGCGCCCAGTCGGTAGTCGCTGTTGGAGAACGAGGCGGCGACGGCCCAGCGGTCCGCGCGGACGAGGGTCTGCCGCCACTCGATGAGACGCCTGTCGGCGTCGCGTCCGAGCCGGTCGATCGCGAACAGCGCGGTCGTCGGCGGGCAGTCGAGCAGGAGGCGTTCGGACGGGCCGGGCACGACGGCCCGGATGCGTTCCCATCCGCTGCCGATGCGCGTCCCGCAGTGGCGTTCGAGCTCGTCGTAGAGCGAGGTGCGGGTGAAGTCGACGTCCAGGAGCGGCCCGGCGACGTCCTCGGGCAGCCAGACCCGGTCGACGGCGAGCGGCTCCTCGTCGGCCAGGCGGAGGCGTTCGAGGTAGATCAGCGGTGTGGACTCCTCCAGGCCCATGCGGACGGCGATGACGCCGTCGGCGCGCCGGTCGAGGACGCGGACGACGCTGCGCTGGACGGCCCCGACCTCCTCTACGGAGCGGAAGAGGCTGTACGCCCCGCCGACCGGCTGCTCCAGCGGGCGGCCCGTGGTGAACCTGGACACCCTGCCGCGCTGGGCGGTCACCAGGCCCTCGGCCCGGAGCTGCCGGAGCGACTCGCGGACGGTGTGCCTGCTGACCTGGTACTCGGCGACCAGGTCGTGCTCGCCGGGGAAGACGTCGTGGAACTCGCCCTCCTCCAGGCGGCGCAGCAGGTCGGCGCGAAGCTGCGCCCACAGCGGCCGGCCCGCGGACCGGACGAGCGGACGGGGGCCACGCTGGAAGCTCACGACACCCTCCTGGGCTCGCGGGACCGAAAGGCGGTACGGGACACGGCGTAAATGTACGGCCCCCGGGGGGACGTCGCGAACCCCGGCCCTCGTCCTCAGGGCCGTCAGGCGAGGACGCCGACCAGCATGAACGCCGCCACCGCGAGCAGCAGGACGGCGAACGTCCGCTGCAGGGCGGCGCCCGAGAGCCCGGCCGCCAGCCGCTTGCCCTCCCACGCCCCGAGGACGGCCGCGCCCACGAACGGGACGAAGATCGCGAAGTCGAGGGCGTCGCCCCCGACCGCGAGGCGGGTGGAGAGGGACACCACCGAGTTGACGAGGATGACCACGAGGCTGGTGCAGACCGCCTTCCGCATCGGCAGGCGGAGCACCGAGACCAGCGCGGGGACGACCAGGAAGCCGCCGCCGACCCCCAGCAGCCCCGTCACCGCCCCCAGTCCGGCCCCGGCCGCGGCGGTGCGCAGCCGCCCATCCCCTCGCATAGGTGCCGTCCGCTCGTCCTCGCGCGCGGGGGCCGGGTCGGCGTCGCCGACGTCACAGCCGCCGACGGCGGCGCGGCGGGGGGCGTCGGGCACGGCCGGACGGCCGTCCTCGGCCCGTTCGGCGAGGATCGTCCCTCCGGCGGGCCGGGGCGCGGTCGCGGTCCTGGCCCCGGTCCAGGAGACACCGGAGACGACGACGCCCGCGGCATCGCCGGAAGCGGGCGCGGCGGCGGGGCGGGCGGGGCGCGCCGCCCGGGCGCCGCGCAGCATCACCACGGCCGCGACCGCCGCCAGAGCGGCGAACGCGCTGGTCAGCACGTCCTGCGGGATCCGGTGGGTGAGCACCGACGCGCCGATGGCCGGGACCACGCCGGTCGCGGCGAACAGCAGGCCGGTGGGCCATTCGATGGTGCCGCTCCCGGAATGCCGGACGAGCGCGGTGACGGACGTGGCGGTGACGATGGCCAGGCTGGTCGTCCCGGCGTCGGCGGGCGTGACGCCGAGCAGGTAGACCAGGGCCGGGACGGCGAGCACTCCCCCGCCGCCGCCGAGCCCGCCGAGCGCCACGCCGACCACGGCCCCGCAGAGCAGGGCGAGGACGAGGACGCTCACGCCGCGGGTCCACCGGCGGCGCCAGCGGGACGCGCCACTTCGCCATGCCAGGCGGAGAAGCCGCCCCGCAGGTCGACGGCCTCGAACCCGCGGGCCCGCAGGACCGAGACGGCCACCGACGAGCGGTTGCCCCCGGCGCAGAACACGGTCAGTGGACGGTCGGCGGGCAGCTCGTCCAGGCGGGTGAGCAGCTCGGGCAGCGGGATGTGGCAGGCGCCGGGGATGGTCCCGCCGTCCCGCACCTCGCCCACGCCGCGCACGTCCACCAGCGCGATGTCGTCCGCCGCCCCGGCGAGCCGGTCCGCGAGGACGTCGGCCTCCACGCGACCGCCGACGCTCAGGTGCGCGGCCTCGACCGCGTCGACCGGCGTGGCCAGGGCTCCCAGGACGCGGTCGAAGCCGATGCGGGCCAGGCGGTTGCGGGCCTCGCGCGCGGCGGACGGGTCGCCGCAGAGGACGATCTCGTCGTGCGCCTCCAGCACCACGCCCGCCCACTCGGCGAACCGTCCGCCCAGGGGGACGTTGACCGCTCCCGGCAGGTGGCCGGACGCGAACGACTCGGGGTCCCGGGTGTCGAGGACGGTCGCGCCGTCCTCCCGGGCGGCCTTCAGCAGGGCGTCGAGCGTGAGGGACGCGACGGGCGCGTCCTCGTCCAGGACGGCCCGGGACTGCCGGTTGCGCACGGAGGTGAACGCGAAGTAGGCGGGCACGGCGGGCTGGGCCTCGATCACGGCGGAGACGAACTCGTCCTCGCTCATGTCCGCCAGCGCGTAGTTGACGCGGCGCTGCTCGCCGATGGAGGAGCTCCGGTCTGCCGAGAGGTTCTTGCCACAGGACGAACCGGCTCCGTGGGCGGGGTAGACGCGCGTCGCGTCCGGGAGGGTGAGCAGGGCGCGGGTCGACCGGTAGAGGGCGCGCGCCATCTCCCCGGCGGACCGTCCCCGGGAGCTGAGCAGGTCGGGGCGTCCGACGTCGCCGATGAACAGCGTGTCGCCGGTGAGGACCCCGTAGGGGACGGCGTCCCCGGCGCGTTCGCGGACGACGACGCAGATCGACTCGGGCGTGTGGCCCGGGGTGTGCAGGATCTCCAGGTCCACCTCGCCGAGGCCGAGGTGCTCCCCGTCGGCCAGGGGGTCCACGTCGAAGTCGAGCTCGGCGGACGATCCGTAGGAGATGCGGGCCCCGGTGCGCTCGGCCAGCTCCAGGTGGCCGGAGAGGAAGTCCGCGTGGACGTGGGTCTCGACGACCCGCTCGATGGTCAGGCCGTGCCGCTCGGCGGCGGCGACGTACTCGTTGACGTCCCGCTGCGGGTCGACCACGACCGCCCGCCCGGAGGCGCGGTCGCCGACGAGGTAGGACGCGTGGGAGAGGCACTCGAGATAGAACTGCTGGAAGACCAGCGGTCCGGCGCGGTCGGGCATGGGGGCTCCTGGAAGAACGGTGTTCACGCGCCTTGGAGGCGTCGAGATCGGGATGCGTCGGCTCTGGGGCCGCGAAGGCTGCGGTCCCCGTCGCTGGACAAGGGGGCCGGTGCGGCGGCGTCAGGCGAGGCCGCGGAGCATGAGGTTCCAGTACAGGAACGGCAGGCCGCGGCGCTTGAGGTACCACATGTCGGTGCGCTCGCGGAGGGTGTCGATCACCGGGATGGACGGGGTGGGCCGTCCGCTGTAGTCGAACTCGGCGAGCAGCATCTTCCTGCGGGCGGTGGTCAGCGGGCACGAGGCGTAGCCGTCGTAGGAGGCCGTGGGCTCCCGGCCGTCCAGGGCCGCGAGGAGGTTCTCCACGACCACCGGCGCCTGCTTGCGCACGGCCGCGCCGGTCTTGGAGTTCGGCGACGACCCGGCGTCGCCGAGGGCCCAGACGTCGGGGTACCGGACGTGCCGCATCGTGTGCTTGTCGATCTCGACGTACCCGGCGGGGTCGTCCGCGCCCGCGAGCGGGCTCCGCTTGATCCAGTCCGGCGCGCTCTGCGGCGGCACGAGGTGGGCCATGTCGTACGGCAGGGTCGTCTTCTCCCCGCTGCCGAGGTTCGTGACGACCACCTCACGGGCGCCTGGACGCACCTCGGTGACCTCGCTGCCGAAGTGCACCTTGATCCCGTACCGGCGGACCACGTCCTCCAGGACGCGCGCGAACTCCGGGACGCCGAACATGGCGGCGCCGGGCAGCACCAGGTGGACGTCGATCTTGCCCAGAACGCCCTGCTCACGCCAGTAGTCGGCGGCGAGGTAGGCGATCTTCTGCGGCGCGCCCGCGCACTTGATGGCGCCCGCGGGCATGCTGAACACGGCGCTGCCCGACCGGGTGGCGCGGATGAAGCGCCAGGTCGCGGGGGCGGTCGTCGGCAGGTAGTTGCTGGACAGGCCGTCCTTGCCGAGGCCCTCCTCCAGCCCCGGCACCCGGCCCCAGTCCAGCTGGATGCCCGCGCAGACCACCAGCTGCTCGTAGTGGAGCGTGCCGCCGTCGTCGAGCAGCACCTCCCGCGCCTCGGGATCGACGGCGGTCGCGGCGCGGCGGACCCACCGCACGCCCTTCGGCATCACCGACCGCTGCGGGCGGATGCTCTCGCGCAGGGGCGCCCGTCCTCCGCCGACCAGCGTCCACAGCGGCTGGTAGTAGTGCCGGGCCCCCGGCTCGACCACCGCGACGTCCCGCTCGCCCGCGCGGCGGAGCCGGGCCGCGACCGTGATCCCCGCACTCCCGCCGCCGATGACCACGATCCGGTGATGCCGCCTGGTCTCCACGAGAAGATCCCTCCCACCACACGAAATGTACGGACATTAAGCTGCCAGTCGTTCCGGCCACATGCAAGTGATGTGTGGGCATCTCAGCCCATTTGTCCGTACATTTCAGCACGATGGAAGATGTCCGGCCCCCGCGCGATGGCGGGGGCCGGGGCGGTCACCAGGTGACGGGGAGGGCGCGGGGACGGCGGACGAAGCGGTGGGCGTGCCAGGGGACCTCGTCGGCGGGGACGGCCAGGCGCAGGCCGGGGAGGCGCCTGGTGAGGGTGGACAGCGCCACCTGCAGCTCCATCCTGGCCAGGGACGCGCCCACGCAGCGGTGCAGGCCGAACCCGAAGGCGAGGTGCGGGTTGTCGGCGCGGGCCACGTCCAGGACCTCGGGGTCGGGGAACACCGAGCCGTCGCGGTTGGCGGCCGACAGCTCGACCAGCACCTGGTCGCCCGGACGCAGCCGCACCCCGCCGAGCTCCGTCTCCTCCAGCACGTAGCGGGCGAACGAGCCCTGGGCGATCAGCGGGACGTACCGCAGGAGCTCCTCGACCGCCGCGGGCACCAGCTCGGGCTCGTCGCACAGCCTCTTGTAGTCGCCGTTGGTCAGCAGCAGGAACACGAAGTTGGGGATCTGTGAGGCCGTGGTCTCGTGTCCGGCGGCCAGCAGGGTGCGCACCAGGTTGACCATCTCGTCACGGCTGAGCCGGTCGCCTTCGACACGCGCGCGGACCAGCGCGCCGATGAGGTCGTCGGTCGGGTGCTCGACACGCCGGTCCGCCTGCTCGCCCAGGTAGTCGTTCATCTCGGCGATGCCGGCCAGGACCTCGTCGGGCGTCAGGCCGCTGTCCTCGATCAGGCTGTCGCTCCAGGCGGTGAAGCGGTCCTGGTCCGCCGCGGGCACACCCAGCAGGTCGCAGATGACCCGGACCGGAAGCGTCAGCCCGAACGCCTCGAACAGGTCGGCGGGCGGGCCCTGCTCCACCATGGCGTCGACCAGGCCGTCCGCGATGCGCTCGGTCGACGGGCGCAGCCGCTCGATCCGCCGCGGCGTGAAGGTGTGGAAGACGAAGCGCCGCACCCGGGCGTGGTCGGGCGGGTCGGCGCTCACCATCGTCTGGGCGGTGATGTCCACCGGCGTGACGCGGGCGACGTCGGAGTCGGCGACGCCCGCCCTCCGGGGATCCCGCCCGAAGGCGGGACTGCTGAAGACGTGCCGGGCGTCCTCGTACCGGGTGACCAGCCAGGCCGGGGCGCCGTAGGGCGGCTGGACCTGGACGGGCGCCCCGTCGCCGCGCGCCTCGGCGAGGGCGGGCGCGAGCCGCAGGGCGTGGTCACTGGGGAAGGGGAATGCGGGCAGTGCGGGCATGGCGAGTCCCATCGGGGTCGTGCACCGCGGTGAAGGCCGAGCAGAATGAATCGCGCAATTCCGGACATCCCCACGCTAGCCGCGCCACCCCGCAGCGAGAAGGACAGCTTTCCCTAACCACCCCTCACCCCACCGCCAACGTATCGCGGGCGTATGGAAAGGGGCATACGCGGTCGCAACGGCGTCCCGATTTCAGTGGGGGCATGAACGACAAAGCATTCCTGTCAGCACCGTCCCTCGACCTGACCCTCCGGCGGTGAGCCGCGGGGAGTCCGGCCTCGGCGACCAGAAGGCGGAGGTCCTCGCGGCCCTCACCCGGCTCACCGCGATGCTGCTGGTGCCGGTCGCCTTCTGCGGCGCGCCGGGCCGCGCCCGCTTCCTGGCCTGCCAATGGGCGCTGGGCCTGCGTTTCCCCGCCGAGGATCTGCGGGGCCTGGCGCCGGAGACGCTGGCGGCGTTCACGCACGCGCGGGCCGAGGCGTTCTGGCGTCACGGGCAGCTCATCGGCCTCACCTCGGGATACCGCGACCCGGCGGAACAGCGGCGGATCTTCGCCGAGGAGGTGCGGCGCACCGGCTCGGTGGCCGCGGCGCGACGCCGCGTGCTGCCGCCGGAGGAGTCCGGCCATGTCCGGGGGCTCGCGCTCGACGTCCGTCCGGCCCAGGGCGCGCGGTGGCTCGAACAGCACGGCGGACGGTACGGGCTCTACCGCGTCTACGACAACGAGTGGTGGCACTTCGAGTACCGGACGGCCGCACCGGTCCGCCTGCCGCATCCCGGAGCCGCGCCATATGCGCGCGATACACCGTGTTGCCTAGCCTCGGGGCATGCGCGTGCTGATCGTGGAGGACGAGCCCTACATGGCCGAGGCCGTACGTGACGGTCTCCGGCTGGAGGCGATCGCCGCCGACATCGCCTACGACGGCCACTCGGCCCTGGAACTGCTCAGCGTCAACACCTACGACCTGGCGGTCCTGGACCGGGACATCCCAGGGCCGTCCGGGGACGAGATCGCCCGGCGGATCGTCGCGTCCGGCAGCGGCGTCCCCATCCTGATGCTCACCGCCGCCGACCGGATCGACGACAAGGCCTCCGGGTTCGAACTCGGCGCCGACGACTACCTCACCAAGCCGTTCGAGCTGCGGGAACTCGTCATGCGGCTCCGGGCGCTGGACCGCAGGCGCGGGCACGCCCGGCCCCCGGTGAGGGAGATCGCGGGCCTGCGGGTGGACCCCTTCCGCAGGGAGGTCTTCCGCGACGGACGCTACGTCGCGCTCACCCGCAAGCAGTTCGCCGTGCTCGAGGTCCTCGTCGCCGCCGAGGGCGGTGTCGTCAGCTCCGAGGAGCTGCTCGAGCGGGCCTGGGACGAGAACGCCGATCCCTTCACCAACGCCGTCCGCATCACCATCTCGGCGTTGCGCAAGCGACTCGGCGAACCCTGGCTCATCGCCACGGTGCCCGGCGTCGGCTACAGGATCGACACCGGCGCGGACGACACCGGCGCGGACGGCTCCCGTCCTGGCGACGCCGATGGCTAGACGTCCGGGGTTCAGCGTCCGGCTGAAGCTCACCCTCAGCTACGCCGGATTCCTCATGCTCGCCGGTGTCCTCCTGCTGGCCGTGGTGTGGGTGTTCCTGCTGCGGTACATCCCCTACCACGTGCCCTACACCCCGGGCGGTTTCGTCCCCAGCCGCAACGTCCTCATCCGCACCTTCCTCCCCCGCGCGGCGGCGGCGCTGGTCTTCCTGCTGGTGTTCGGCCTGCTCGGAGGGTGGATCCTCGCCGGACGGATGCTCGCGCCGCTCACCCGGATCACCGACGCGGCACGGATGGCCGCGAACGGGTCGCTGTCCCACCGGATCCGCATGGAGGGCCCCGGAGACGAGTTCCGCGAGCTCGCCGACGTGTTCGACGCCATGCTCGACCAGCTCGAGTCCCACGTCACCGAGCAGCAGCGGTTCGCCGCGAACGCCTCCCACGAACTGCGCACCCCGCTGGCGATCTCGCGGGCCCTGCTGGACGTCGCCCGCAGCGGCCCCACGCGGGACCAGGGCGAGGTCCTCGAACGCCTGCACAACGTCAACACGCGCGCGATCGACCTCACCGAGGCGCTCCTGGTGCTGAGCCGCAGCGAACGCAGGAGCTTCACCCGCGAACCCGTCGACCTCTCCCTCGTCGCCGAGGAAGCCACCGAGACCCTGCTGCCCCTCGCCGAACGGCGCCGGATCACGCTCGACGTCACGGGCGAGACGACCCGGGCCGCGGGCTCGCCGACGCTCCTGCTGCGGATGGCGACGAACCTCGTCCAGAACGCCATCGTCCACAACCTGCCCGACGGCGGCACCGTGACGGTCCACACCGAGACGCGGGACGGAGCGAGCGTCCTGTGGGTCGAGAACACCGGCCCCCCGCTCGCGCCCGCGCTGATACCGACCCTGACCGAGCCCTTCCAGCGCGGAACCGAACGCGTCCGCACGGACGAGCACGCCGGTGTCGGGCTCGGACTGGCCATCGTGCACAGCATCGTCCGGGCCCACGACGGCGCCCTCGACCTCACGCCCCGTCCCGCCGGCGGCCTCCTCGCCACGGTCCGGCTCCCCGCCACCGGACCCGGGGCCGAGGCCGCCTACTTCCCGGCGTGGAAGTCGTAGGGCAGGTCGTCGTACACCTTGTAGACGCAGTCCGCGCCCTTCAGGCACTTGCCCCAGTGGACGGCCTTGGACGGGTAGTAAAGGAAGTCGCCCTGGCCGATGCGCGCGTGCGGACCGCCCTTGACGTTCCAGCTCAGCCTGCCCGAGATGCCCAGGACATGCTCGGGGCTGGTGTGCCAGTGCGGGGCGAACTCGGTGCCAGCCTTCAGCCGGAAGACGGCCTCCGACGGGCCCGTCGCGGGGTTGCCGCGCAGCGGCTTGTAGGTGCAACCGGCCAGCCCCTCACAGGGCAGCCACTCCCCGCCGCGAAGCGGCACATAGACCGCCCTGTCGACCTGAGGCTTCGCCTCGGGGGACGCCTTGACCGCCGGGGACGCCTTGACCGCGGGAGACGACTGGGCCGCCGCTTCGGAGGCGGTGAGCAGAAGCCCGCCGGCCGCCGCCGCGACCACGAGATGGCGCACGCGCATGAACACTCCCCTATCCGGACTGTGGTCCGCTTATATTAAGCGGACCACAGTCCGGATGTCTATGGAGTTGTCGCGGCGGGCCTCAGGGACGGGCGAAGGTGACCTCCCGGACGGGTTCGCCCGGCCAGCTCAGGCGGGTGGGCGTGACAGGGGTCTCGGCGACGACCCTGCCCTTGGCGATGACATGGGTCGGACGGGTCTGGCGGCGGATGGCGTCGTAGGGGGACGTCGCCGGGAGGATGACCAGGCTGGCCGGGCGGGACTCGGCGATGCCGTAGCGGTCGCCCAGGTGCAGGACCCGCGCGGCCCGGTCGGTGATCATGCGGAACGCCTCGTCGATCTCGGCGGCGCCGGTGAGCTGGGCGGCGGCGACGCCGACCAGGGCCACCTGGAGGGACGAGGCGGTGCCGAGGGGGAACCAGGGGTCCATGACGTCGTCGTGGCCGAAGGCGACGTTGACACCGGCGGCGAGCATCTCCTTCACCTGGGTGAGGCCGCGGCGCTTGGGGTAGTCGTCGAAACGGCCCTGGAGGCAGAGGTTGGCCATGGGGTTGCTGACCAGGTTGATGCCGCTGCGCGCCAGGATCCGCTGGAGCTTGTAGGAGTAGGCGCCGTTGTAGGAGCCCATCGCGGTGGTGTGGGACGCGGTGGCGCGGTCGCGGAGGCCGCCCCGCCGGGCGAGGGTCGCGAGGACCTCGACGAAGCGCGACTGCTCGTCGTCGATCTCGTCGCAGTGGGCGTCGAGGAGCAGGCCGTGGCGCTCGGCGATGTCGAAGGCGATCTCGAGGGAGCGGACGCCGTCCTCGCGGGTGTCCTCGAAGTGCGGGATGGCGCCGATGACGTCAACGCCGCGCTCGGCGGCCCTCTCCAGCAGCCGCGGACCGTCGTCGAAGGAGACGACGCCCTCCTGAGGGAAGGCGACGAGCTGGAGGTCGACTACGTCGCGGACGCGGTCGCGGACCTCGATCATGGCGTCCAGCGCGACCAGGCCGGGGTCGGTGACGTCCACGTGGCTGCGGACGTGCAGGACGCCGTTCGCGGCGTACCAGCGGAGCACCTCGGTGGCCCGGTCGATGACGTCCTGCCTGGTGAGGGACTTCTTGCGCTCGGACCAGACGGCGATGCCCTCCCAGAGGGAGCCGGAGGCGTTCCAGCGCGGCTCACCGGCGGTGAGGGTGGTGTCCAGGTGGACGTGCGGCTCGACGAAGGGGGCGGAGGCCAGGCCGCCCGCGCCGTCCGCGAGGAGGTCGCCCGTCCCCTGGCCCGCCGGGACGATCCGGGTGAAACGGCCGTCCTCGACCTCGATGTCGTGGAGGCCGTCGCGGTCGGTCAGGCGGACGTTGCGGATCACCGTCACCGGCGGACTCCTCAGCTGGACGAACGGACGGGAACGAGCACGGGCGAGCGGCGGCGGGACAGCAGCAGGTAGAGGCCGCCCGCGACGACCGCGCCCGCGAGCCAGGACAGGTCGATGCCGCCGAGGGCCTTGGCGGCGGGGCCCTGGAGGGCCTCCGGGACGCCGTACTGGAACGTCCAGGTGGCCAGCGCGCCGAGCAGGAAGGAGACGACGGCGTCCCAGCGCACGTCACCGAGGCGGGACGCGCCGGGCGGGTCGTAGAGGGCCTCGATGTCCACGTTCTGCCGCTTGACGACATAGAAGTGGACGGCCATGACCGCGGCCCACGGGACGACCCAGGTGACCAGGCCCGCGAGCCAGGCGTCCAGGGTGTGCGCGAAGTCCTCCTGGAAGATCAGGAGGATCGTGAAGGCGGCGGCGAAGATCCCGACGGCGTAGGAGACGACGCGGCGGGACACGTTCCAGTCGACGGTCTGCGCGCACAGCGAGCACGAGTAGACGTTCAGGATGTTCGTCGCGATCGGACCGTGCACGACCAGGAGGAGGACGGGGATCGCGAGCGCGCCGAACGAGTCGACGATCAGCTTGCCGGGGTCGGTGGTCTGGCTGACCGTGGCGAGGGACGCGCCGAGCGCGCCGAGCCACACGACCGGGACGAACTGCCCGAGCACGCTGGACCAGTAGAGCGTGCGGCGGCCGACCTTCTCCGGGACGAACCGGGAGTAGTCGGAGGCGTAGGCGAACCAGGTGATGCCCCAGCCGACGCCGATCGCGGTCATGACCGTCGTCATGGCCGAAATCCGGTTCCTGCCGCTGAGATGCGCGCCCGGAAAGTCCCAGTGCACCCCGGTCTTCGTCCAGGCGACGGCGGTCATCACGGCGAGCACCACGAGGGTGATCGGGACCGTCCACTTCTCGAACGAGGCGATCGCCTTGAACCCCGACGCGGCGATCCCGACCTGGAGACCCATGATCACCACGACCACGGCGATCTTCAGCGCGGTGCCGCCGTGCACGCCGACCTGCCCGAGCAGGGCCATCACCAGGTCCAGGACGATCCAGGTGTTGACCGCGCACCAGCCCGCCGACATGACCCCCTGCAGGGCGGCCGGGAGGTAGGCGCCGCGGCGGCCGAACGCCGACCGCGCCAGGACCATCTGGGTGACGCCGGTCCGCTGCCCCATCAGGACGAACAGCCCGAACACCGCCATCCCGAGGACGTTGCCCGCGACCAGCACCGCGATGGTGTCGGCGAGGCTCAGCCCGAGCTTGATCCCGAGGGCGCCGAGCACCCAGTTGATGGGGGCGATGTTCGCGCCCGCCCAGATCCAGAACTGGTGCAGGGCCGTCGAGCTGCGAGCCCCCGGCGGGACCGGCTCCAGCGAGTGGGCGGGATCGGCGGCGGGGGCGGGGTGCGTGCTTGTCATCTCGAGCGTTCAGCCTAGCGGCGCACATCGCGTGGAACGTACCGATACGTCCCCGATGTCCGCCCTGCTGAACGCCATGATCAGCACCGCCGGAGGGCGTGGTGGTCGACGCTTGGCCGCCGGGTGCTCTGCGCGGCCCG
The DNA here is from genome assembly GCF_000518265.1 of Actinomadura oligospora ATCC 43269. Taxonomy (GTDB): domain Bacteria; phylum Actinomycetota; class Actinomycetes; order Streptosporangiales; family Streptosporangiaceae; genus Spirillospora; species Spirillospora oligospora. The sequence goes on from NZ_JADG01000004.1 coordinate 276,832, forward strand.
GCGGGCGGTCATGGGGTCCGGCGGGCGGGCCTCACGGAACCAGGCGGGTCTTGACGACCTTGCCCATGGCGTTGCGCGGCAGGGACTCCACGAGGTGGACGACCCGGGGCCGCTTGTGCGCGGAGAGGCGGTCCGCGACGAAGTCGATCAGGGCCTTCTCCCCGACGCCGCCGCCGCTCCCGTCCCCGCCGCCATCCTTTGCGCCGCCCTCGGGGCCGCCGACGACGCCGTCCTCGGGGGCGCGCGCGGCGGGGTCGACGACGACGTAGGCGGTGACCTGCTCGCCGAGGTCCTCGTGCGGGACGCCGACGACGGCGGCCTCGCGGACGGCGGGGTGCGCGAGCAGCGCGTTCTCGACCTCGCCCGCGCCGATCCGGTAGCCGCCGCTCTTGATCAGGTCGGTGGACGCGCGGCCGACGATGCGGTGGCGTCCGTCCGGGTCGACGACCGCGATGTCGCCGGTGCGGAACCAGCCGTCCGGGGTGAACGCCTCGGCGGTGGCCTCCGGGCGGCCCAGGTAGCCGTCGAAGACCGTCGGCGCGGAGATCTGCAGGTCGCCGGGCGTCTCGCCGTCGGCGGACACGGGCGCGCCGTCCTCGCCGACCAGGCGGGTGCGGACGCCGGGCAGCGGGAAGCCGACCGCGCCGGGGACCCGGTCGCCGTCCGCGCGGGCGCTGACCGTGATGAGGGTCTCGGTCATCCCGTACCGCTCGACCGGACGGTGTCCGGTGAGCCCGGCGAGCCGTTCGAAGACCGGGACGGGCAGCGGCGCGCTCCCCGACACGAGGAGCCGGGCCGTGCGCAGCGCCGCGGCGGCCCCGGGGTCGCGGGCGACCCGCGACCACACCGTCGGGACGCCGAAGAACAGCGTGCCGCCGTCGCGCGCCGCGTCCGCGTACGCCTGGGGCGTCGGACGTCCGGTGTGGACGAGCGGCGACCCGACGCGCAGCGGCCCCAGCACGCCGAGCACCAGCCCGTGGACGTGGAACAGCGGCAGTCCGTGGACGAGGGTGTCGTCCGCCGTCCATCCCCACGCCTCGGCGAGCGCGTCGAGCCCGGCCGCGACCGCCGCGCGCGAGACCAGCACGCCCTTCGGAGCACCGGTCGTCCCGCTCGTGTAGAGGATGAACGCGGTCGACCCCGGCTCGATCCCCCGCGACGCCACCGTCCGCGTCGCCCTCCGGACGTCGGCGCGATCCGGAGGGGCGGCGGAGGCGAGGCCGTCGGGTGTGCTCGCCGGGCGGAGGCGGTCGACGGCGACGAGGGGCGGGACGTCTGTCCCCTCGGGGGCGGTAGCGGAGGCGGCGAGCAGGTGCGTGGCGCCGGAATCGCGAAGGATGTGGGCGCGCTCGTCCGGGCCGGAGTCGGGCGGCAGCGGCACCACGGGAACGCCCGCGAACAGCCCGGCGACGACGGCGGCGACGGTCTCCAGGGTCGGGGTCGCGTGCACGGCGACGGCCCGCGCGTCCCGGATCTCGGCGGCGATCGCGACCGCCCACGCGTCCAGCGCCGGACGCGTCAGGGGACGTCCGGCCACGGTGATCGCGGGACGGCCGGGGGCGTCGGGGCGGGGTCCGCCGAGCAGGTTCATCGGGCGCGTCCCTTTCACGTCGGTCCGGAGGCCCGGACGTCCGAGGGCCGAGGGCTCGGAGGTCCGGGAAGAGCGGGAAACACCCGGCAAAGGGCGCGCCCGCGATGCGGGATCGACCTGCATCTGCTGGAAGTATGCCGTCCGTGACGGACGCTCCGACGACCTACCCGGCCCTCGCGGACCGGCTGCGCGCCCTGCCCCCGTCGGCGGGGCCGGTGCGGCTGATCGCCGTCGACGGGCCGAGCGGGTCCGGGAAGTCCACGTTCGCGCCGCGCCTCGCGGCGGCGCTGGGCGCGCTGGAGGGACCGGACGGGGTGCCGCTCGTCCGGTCGGACGACTTCCGGGTGCCGTGGGACGCCGACCCGCTGACGTGGTGGCCGCCGTTCGAACGCGACGTCCTGACCCCGCTCGTCGCCGGACGCCCCGGCCGCCTGCGCCGTTACGACTGGCACCGCGACGTCTACGGACCGCCCGAGGAGCTGCCGCCCGCCGGGGCGCTGGTCGTGGAGGGCGTCGGCGCGGCCTGGCGGGGCTCCCCCGCCGCGTTCCGGATCTGGGTGGACGCGCCGCGCGACCTGCGAAGGGCCCGTGCCCTCCAGCGCGACGGGCTCGCCTACGCGGACGCCTGGGACGAGTGGTCCGGGCGCGAGTCGCGTCACTTCGCGTCCGACCGCACCCGCGAGCGCTCCGACCTCCTCGTGGACGGCACCGCCGTCGCCGTCCCGGCCTTCCACGCCGTCCGGCCCGACGCGGACGTCCCCTGAGAGAAGGACCGTCGCGCGCAGGGCTCGGCGCGGGGGCGACTAGGCTGTCCGGGTCCGTAACCGACCCATGAGAAGACGGGTGGAGCCAGCACCATGGCGCTTGAACGTCCCGAGATCGACTTCCCCGAGGGCCAGCCCCCGCAGAACCTTGAGATCACCGACATCACGGTCGGGGACGGCGAGGAGGCCACCAAGGGCTCGACCGTCTCCGCCCACTACGTCGGCGTGTCCTTCTCGACCGGCGAGGAGTTCGACGCGTCCTGGAACCGCGGCGGGCCGCTCGACTTCCCGCTCGGCGCGGGCCGCGTCATCAAGGGCTGGGACATGGGCATCCAGGGCATGAAGGTCGGCGGCCGGCGCAAGCTGGTCATCCCGCCGCACCTGGCCTACGGAAGCAACAGCCCGTCCCCCAAGATCAAGGCCAACGAGACGCTGATCTTCGTGGTGGACCTCGTCGGCGTGAGCTAGGACGTGTCCTAGGCCGACGGGAGGTACCGGGCGCGGAGGGACGAACCCCCGCACCGAACCCCCTGAAAAGTCGCTTCAACGGCGGGCAATCCGGGAGCCAAATCCTGCTCCGGGTGCCCGCCGTCGCCGTTTCCGGACGGGAACGGGTCGGTATCAGCCCAGCATGATCGAGGCGCGGGGGCTGACGAAGCGGTTCGGTGAGAAGACGGCCGTCGACGACGCCAGCTTCACGGTCGAACCGGGCCGGGTGACCGGGTTCCTCGGCCCGAACGGCGCGGGAAAATCCACCACGATGCGGATGATCCTCGGCCTCGACCACCCGTCCGCCGGGACGGTGACGGTCGCGGGCGTCCGCTACGCGGGCCTCGGCGCGCCGCTGCACCAGGTCGGCGCGCTGCTGGACGCCAAGGCCGTGCACGGCGGACGCAGCGCCCACAACCACCTGCTCTGCCTGGCCCGCAGCAACGGCATCCCCACCCGCCGCGTGGACGCGGTGCTGGAACTCGTCGGCCTCCACTCGGTGGAGAGGAAGCCCGCCAAGGGGTTCTCGCTGGGCATGGGGCAGCGCCTCGGCATCGCGGGCGCGCTGCTCGGCGACCCCGCCGTGCTGATGTTCGACGAGCCGGTGAACGGCCTGGACCCCGAGGGCATCCTGTGGATCCGGACGCTCATGCGGACCCTGGCCGCCGAGGGCCGCACGGTGTTCGTGTCCAGCCACCTGATGTCGGAGATGGCGCTCACCGCCGACCACCTGGTCGTGATCGGACGCGGCCGGATCCTCGCCGACACCTCCGTCCGCGAGTTCATCGAGACCAACGCGCACAGCCACGTGCGGGTGCGCTCCCCGCAGGTCGCCGAGCTCGGACCGCTGCTGGCCCGGCGGCACTGGCGCGTGGAGGTCGACCCGGACGGCTCGCTCCGCGTCTTCGGCTCCGACCCCGCGTCCATCGGCGACCTCGCCGCCGAGCACGGCGTCCGCCTGCACGAGCTGTCGCCCGTCCAGCCGTCCCTGGAGGAGGCGTTCATGCGCCTGACCGGCGACACCGTCGAGTACCACGCGGGCGGCCTGCACAACCACGACGCGGAGCCTCCCGCCGCCGAGGAGGTCCTCGGTGAACCGCCGGAGGGACCGCCGCCCGGCGGGCCTCCCCCGGGATCGCCGCCGGACGAGGGCCCGTCCGGTCCGCCGCCGTCCGGGCCGACCGGCATGTGGGAAGGAGGACGGTCGTGACCGACGCCCACGCCGAGCCCGGACACCCCGCCGTGAAGGAGCGTCCGGCCACGTTCACGGACGCCGTCGCCGCCGAGTGGATCAAGATCCGGACCGTCCGGTCGACGTTCTGGACGCTGCTGTCCGGGCTCGTGGTGACGATCGGGCTGAGCGTCCTGCTGGCCCTGGTCTTCGTCTCCGCCTGGGATCAGCTGACCCCGCGCGACCGCCTGCAGTTCGACCCGACCGCCTACGGGCTGGTCGGCATCCAGTTCGGGATGGTGGCGTTCGGCGTGCTCGGCGTCCTGGTCGTCACCGGCGAGTACGCGACCGGGATGATCCGGACCTCGCTCACCGCGGTGCCCCGCCGCGCCCGGCTGTTCACGGCGAAGGCGCTGGTGCTCGGCCTGGTCGTGCTGGTCGTCGGGGAGATCGTGTCGTTCGCCGCCTACTTCCTGTCCCAGCTGATCTTCGCGAGCAAGAACCTGGACGAGGGCCTCGGCGCGCACGGCGTGCTCCGCGCGGTGATCGGCGGCGGCCTCTTCCTGACCCTGATCGCGCTGTTCGCGCTGGCCTTCGGGACGCTGCTGCGGCACACCGCGGGCGCGATCACGACCGTCCTCGGCCTGCTGTTCGTGCTGCCGATCATCGGCTCGTTCCTGCCCGGGGACCTCGGCCAGACGATCCGCAAGCTGCTCCCGTCGGCGGCGGGCGGCGCGGTCATGGGCACCCGCCCGTCCCCCGACGTGCTGTCCCCCTGGGTCGGCTTCGGCGTCTTCGCGCTGTACACGGCCGTCCTGCTCATCGTCGCCCTGATCGCCTTCGAAAAACGCGACGCCTAGCCGCCAGGGGCACGTCCTAGATCTCTACGGGCGCCAGTACCGGCGGACGAGGCGGTATCCCAGATCGCAGACGGAGGGGTCGTCGGGCTGGTCGGGACCATGCGCGGGCGGCAGCAGGGCGATCGTTTTTCAACCCGGTCGTTCCGGCCGCCTCGCCGTGGTCGGATGGAGGAGAGTTCGGACACAGGTGTGCAACAGCGGGGCGTCGCTGTCTCAGTCGTTGGCCCGACGTGATCAGATATGTCCGATCTTGTTCGACTGGACGTACGTACGGCACGGGGGACGCGGGGATGCGTGGCGGTGTTCCGAAGGGGTACACGGCGGTGGCGGCGGCGCTGGGGATCGCGGTCGGTGTCTGGCCCGCCCTGTCGGCGCTTCCGTCCGGGGACGGCGGCGACGGCGCGAAGCTGCGCACCGAGCTGACCGCGGCGCTCGGCGACCGCCAGTGGGAGCACCCGAAGCCCGGCTCGTGGACGCCGCCGAAGCCGTCCACGGACGGCCTGCCCCCGGTCATCAGCAAGATCGACACGCAGGACCGCGTCGTGTTCCTGACGATCGACGACGGCTACGAGTACGACCCGGAGTTCGTGAACATCGTCCGGAACGAGAAGGTGCCGATCCTCACCTTCCTGACCACGACGTACGTGCGCGGGCACGGCCAGTACTTCTGGGCGCTGCGCAACGCGGGCTCGCGCATGGAGGACCACACGGTCACCCACCCCGACATGAAGACGCTCCCGCTGGACGCGCAGCGGCGGCAGATCTGCCAGTCGTCCGACACGATCGCCAAGCAGTACGGACGGCGGCCCGAGCTGTTCCGGCCGCCGTTCGGGTCGTTCAACACCGCGACCCGCCAGGCCGCCAAGGCGTGCGGCATCAAGTCGATCCTGACCTGGACGGCCGAGTTCTACAACGGGACGTCCGGCCCGGGCGTCGGCTTCAACGGCTTCGCGCGCGGGGACGGCCTGGGCAAGGGCTTCCGCCCCGGCGACATCGTCCTGATGCACTACCGCAAGGGCCTCGCCGGTCAGTTCCGAACCCTGCTCGGCTGGATCAGGCAGCAGGGCTTCCGCCCCGCCGCCGTCCAGAACTACCTCCCCCACTCCCTCGGCGGCGACGCCCCCGACACCCCACCCGCATAACCCGCAGACCGCGACCACGGCTTTCACTCTCCAGCCCAACGCGAACGAAATCCCCAGGGCTGCCCGAGCCCACACGGAATCACCCCGTTCCCAGGATCCGAGGCTCACTGGCCCGTTAGGGTCTGCCGACATGGCCCTGGTGAATCTCTCGCTCCGCAACTACCGGTGCTTCGCGGAGCGGCAGGACGTGGAACTGCGCCCGATCACCGTGGTGCTGGGGAAGAACAATTCGGGCAAGAGCGCGCTGGTCCGTGCGCCGCTCATCCTGCAGACCGGTATCCGCAACGACCACCCGCTGCCCTTCGACCTCGAACAGTTCGGGGACGACGCACCAGAGTTCACCGACCTGGTTCACGGGCGGCTGGACCTGAGCAGCGTCACGATCGGTCTTGGGTTGACCGGCCCGGGGGGCGAGGAGTACACGCTCGACGCCACGGTTCAGAACGTCCCCGAGCTGTACAGCCAGCGGGTCCTCGAGTGGTCGCTGACCTCCGGCGGCCGCAGGGCGTCCTACACGTGGGTTTCCGGGCGTACGGACGAGGAGCTGGAACAGCAGGTCTACCGCAGGCCGGACCGCTCGACCGTGTCGATGGACTTCAAGGGACTGCTGCCGACCGAACTCCCCGACGGGGACGGCACCGGATGGTTCGCCCCGGAACGCGTGCGCTCGTCCTTCGACGTGATTCACCATCTAGGACCGTTCCGCTTCAAACCGAAGCGGCTGGTGCGCCTCCCCGCGCGGGAACCCGACCATGACGAGTTCGGCAGTCGCACGGCGGAGATCCTGGCCTACGATCACGTGCGCCGGAAGGGACGCCTGATCAACAAGATCAACGAGTACCTCCGTACGGCGCTTCCCGCCTGGGAACTGAAGGTCCAGCCCCACCTCGACGGCTACGCGGTGGGGTTGCGGTCGCTGGAGACGAAGGACCTGTGGGTCCCCGCCACCGACATTGGGACGGGAATCTCCCAGATCCTGCCCTTCCTGGTTCGCAGGGCCCAGGACGAGCTCGACCCACCCGAGCGCGACGTGCTGGAGGTCGTCGAAGAACCCGAACTCCACCTGCACCCGTCCGCACAGGCCATGTTGGCCGACCTCTACATCAGGGCCATCGACGTGGCCTCGGTCAGATTTCTCGTCGAGACGCACAGCGAGGCCTTTCTGCTACGCCTCCGGCGCCGCGTCGCAGAGGGCGAGCTGGACGCGAAGCGGCTGGCGCTCTACTTCGTTGATGACGGCGGTGAGTTCTCGACGGTCCGCCGGATCAACGTCGATGAGCTCGGCAACGTCGACTACTGGCCGGAAGGGATCTTCGAGGAGGGCTTCGAAGAGGTGCGCGCCCTTGCCGAGGCCCAGGAGACGCGTCTGGAGAGCGATGCGGGTTGAGCTGACAGCGGCGGTTCTCGAGATGACCGAGCCTGCAGACGAGATCTCGACCCTCCTGGGCCACTTCAACAAGGGGCGACATTCGTGGGTGATCGCCCCGCAGCTCGCCAAGGCCGCAGACTCCCTCATTGAGAGGAACATGGCCCCGCCCCGGGTTCCGGCGTACCAGCAGCTCGCCAGAAAGGCCGCCACACAGCAGCACGCCTACAGGACCTCAGCGGCACCTCGTCCTGTGCGAATCTCCCCGGACGACCTCAAGGAACATGTCGACGATCTCGACCGGCCGGCCGTCCTCGTGGTGGAGAACGACGGATCCGACAGATGCTTCGTCAACGCCATTGCCCGGATCTGCGGGGGCGCGGACATCCTGGACGCCATCGACAAGCGCTGGCTGCAGCTCGGGCACGGGGGCGGCGGAGACGTCTACCGGAGATCGCAGGAAGAACACGACTCCTTCCGCCGGGTCAAGCGCGCAGCGGCGTTGCTCGACAGCGACCGGTGGGCACCTGGCACCCCCGAGAAGAACGCGCATCGAATCGCAGAGCTGCGCGCGCTCGGCCTGCGAATCCATGTGCTGACCCTTCGCGAGGCCGAGAACTACGTGCCCAACAGAGTTCTCCACGCGGTGAGGCCGATCCGTCACTCGTCGGCGCGGCTCGATCATCTCAAGAAGCTCGACCACGATCAGCGTGGGCACTTCGACATGAAGCACGGTTTCAAGAAGACGAAAGGGGTGCCCGAGCAGCAACGGCACCTGTTCGCCGATGCCGACCCCAGGACGATCGCCGGACTCGAGGACGGCTTCGGCTCGGGCCTGATGACCGCCTTGGAGTCCATGGCCCACCGCCTCACCGAGGCCGACCTCGCCCGCGACGTCGGCGAGGCCGTGCCGGGCGAGCTGCGCGGTCTTCTCGCGATGCTGCGAGAGATCCTGTAGGGATAGGTCCATGGCAGCCGACGAGCATGAGATCACCGTCAAACCGGAGATCCTCCTCATGGAGGACCTGATGACGCTGATCGACGAGGGAAAGCTACGGGTCCCCCGGTTCCAGCGTCCGTTCGTCTGGCGCCCGCAGCAGATCCTCGACCTGTTCGACAGCGTCGAGCGCGGGTACCCCATCGGCAGCCTGCTCTTCTGGGAGACCCATGAGGAGTTCGCCACCTTCGAGAGCATCGGCGGCATCGAGCCTCGCAAGCAGCCGGTGCCGGGGTCGGCGATCTCCTATGCCCTGGACGGCCATCAGCGTCTCTCCGCCCTTTACGGAACCCTCAGGCGCCCCGAAACGCTCGGGCGTTCCCAGGAGCAGGCGGACTGGATGTGGTGGCCGTACCGGATCCTGGGTGAGGCGGACGACGGTCTCAACCGGTATCGGCACTGGAAGTCCGCCGCCCCTCCGCCGTCCCATTACCTCCCGCTTCGTTCGATCCTGCGGACGACGGAGTTCCTGAGCTTCTCCCGGACGCTGATCGACGACCCGCCGGCCGGCGCAGATCCTGATCGGCTCATCAGGGAGGCCGAGGTCGTCGCCCAGCGCATCAGGTCGTACCGGATCTCGGTCGTCCGGCTCGTGGGCGGCAACCTCACCAACGCCGTGGAGGTCTTCTCCCGCGTCAACAGCACCGGCCAGGCGATGCGCCCGACCGAGATGGTCTCGGCGCTCACCTACCGCAAGGGGGAAGGACCGACCCTCGCGGAACGCCTCGACGCCATGGTGGAGCAGGTCGCCGACACCGGCTTCGGCGACGTCTCCTCCGACGCGCTGTTCCGGGCCGTCCTCGCGGTCGCCGGAGAGGACAACGTCCAGGAGGCCCGCTGGGAGGTGCTGGCCAAGCGCATCCAGGAGGATCTCGGCGACTCCGCCGAAGCGACCGAAGCGGCGCTGATCCGAGCCGTGGACTTCCTCCGCGGCACGGTCGGGGTGCCGCTGGCGCGGTTGATCCCGTATGACGCCCAGTTCATGCTTCTTGTGACGTTCTTCCATGAATGCCCCGAACCGAGCCCGCACCAGCTCTCGGAGCTGACGCGCTGGTTCTGGGTGACGTCCTGGTCGGGCTTCTTCGCGGGTGCCAACACGACGCAGATCAAGCAGGCGATCCAGCAGATCAGGCGGTTCGCCAAGGACGAAGGCACGATCACTCCCGAGGACGTCCGCGCCCAGCCCTTCCCGAATCGTTTCGATCTGCGCAGCGCACGGGTTCGCGCGTTCATCATCTGGGAGCTGCGCGAGTTTCCCGACCGCTTGGCGGCGGACGGCAGTGAGCTGAAGGGCGTGGACATCCTCGCCGCTGAGGCCACCTCGGCCTACCGACACATCGTCAGAACGCGCGGGCTCGCCGCCACGTCGAGTCCGGCGAACAGGGTCATCATGACAACGAAGGCCGGAGTTTCGGTCAAGAAGACCCTGCTCGGCCTCTCCGACGACGTCGGTGACCGTGTGCTCGCGGGCCACGGAATCCCCAAGGAGGCGATGGCCCGCCTCGCCGCCGGTGACGATGAGGGGTTCATCGAGCTTCGGCGGGACTACCTCGCCGAGTGCGAGCGGGCGTTCATGGCCCTGTACGGTCTCGTCGCCAAGCCCGGTGAGGGAGAGACCGACATCGACACCGAGTAAGCCCTGTGCCCGGATGCCCCACAGTCAGGAAATCTGGTCAACTCACCTCAGGTGACGGACCATGGCGCGGTCTCCCGCTGGCGGCGGCCGCGGCGTGGGGCGACCGGAACATCTCCGCAGGTAGTGGGCGTTTGGGGAGCTTATTCGGTTGCGCTGATGAGGTTGAGGGAGCGGACTAGGGTTCATGCGCTGGCGGGGTTGAGGTCCCCCGCTCCCCAAGGCAACCCCGCCAGCACAGGACTCGCTAGTCGGTGGAGCGGCGGACGTCGCCGCCGATCTCGGTTTCCATGGGGGCGATGATGCCGCGGCCCATGTCGGACGGGTCGCGCCGCCGGACCGCCAGGTTCAGCAGGTGGTAGCCGATCAGCAGGACGACCGTGCCGAGCGCGATGCCCTGCAGCGGGAAGCTGTCGGTGATGTGGAGCGTGACGTTCCCGATCGCCAGGATCAGGCCCGCGGCGACCGGGACGAGGTTGACCGGGTCGGCGAAGTCCACCCGGTTCTCGACCCAGATCTTCGCGCCGAGCAGGCCGATCATGCCGTACAGGACGACCGTGATGCCGCCGAGCACGCCGCCCGGGATCGCCGCGACCAGCGCGCCGAACTTCGGGACGAACCCGACCGCGATCGCCACGAGCGCCGCGACCCAGTACGCGGCCGTCGAGTAGATCCTGGTCGCGGCCATGACGCCGATGTTCTCGGAGTAGGTGGTCGTCGGGGCGCCGCCGACCGCCGTCGCGAGGGTGGTGGTGAGGCCGTCCGCGGCGAGCGCGCGGCCGATGTAGGGGTCGAGGTCGTCGCCGGTCATGGCGGCGACGGCCTTCACGTGCCCGGTGTTCTCGGCGATCAGCGCGATGACGACGGGCAGCGCCAGCAGGATCGCCGACATCTTGAAGTTCGGGCCGTGCAGGTGCGGCAGCCCGAGCCAGTCGGCCGACTTCACGGCCGAGAAGTCCACGCGGTCGTGCGGGAACGCCGTCGCCACGCAGTACGGGCCCTCGGTCGGGCACGGGTGGCCCGACGCGTCCAGCAGGTTCCGGCCGCCCTGGACGGAGGTGACCTGGCCCGCCGTCTTGTCCAGCACCCAGGACAGCCCGAAGCCGAACACCAGCGCCAGCAGCACGTTGATCCGCGCCCAGAAGCCGCGCAGCAGCACCGCGCTGAGCACCGCGAACGCCATCGTCCCGATCGCGACCCACTGGTCCTGCGGCCAGTAGACGTTCGCGACGACCGGCGCGAGGTTGAACCCGATCAGCATGACCACCGCGCCCGTGATGACCGGTGGCAGCACCGCGTGCAGCACGTTCGCGCCGAGGAAGTGGATGACCAGCCCCACCGCGAGCAGCGCGACGCCGACCCAGAGGATCGCGCCGGTCACCGTCCCGGAGTCCCCGCCCGCCGCGCGGATCGCCGCCGCGACCCCGACGAACGACGCGCTCGACCCGAGGTAGGACGGCACCCGCCCGCTCGTGATCAGCAGGAACAGGATGGTGGCGACCCCGGACATCATGATCGCCAGGTTGGGGTCCAGCCCCATCAGCACCGGGAAGACGAACGTGGCACCGAACATCGCCACCACGTGCTGGGCCCCGATGCCCGCGGTGCGCGGCCAGGACAGCCGCTCGTCCGGGCGCACGACCTCCCCGGGCGGAGGCGTCTTCCCGTCGCCGTGCACCTTCCAGCCGAACACCATCCAGAACTCCTGAAATTCTCGTTTACGCTACGTGAACGAGAATGCCGCACCCGGGCCCGGCCGCGCACCACCGGGGGTGGCGCAGCGGCCGAGGCCCGCGCGCGGCCGCTAGATCCCCCGCATCCGCAGGACGTGCAGGGCGAGCGTCAGGTTGAGGCGGAGATGGGCGTCCTCGGTGAACGGTCCGAGCAGCCGTTCCAGTTTCCCGATGCGGTAACGCAGCGTGTTGTAGTGGAAGTGGAGCCGCCGCGCGGTCTCGGCGACGTTGAGGTTGGTCTCCAGGAGCACCTGGAGCGTCCGGCGCAGGTCCACCAGTTCCGGCTCGTCGTCGGCGGCCAGGTCGCCGAGCGTCTCGCGGACGAACGCGTGCAGCTCCTCCGGATCGGGGACGAGGCTGAGCAGCCGGTACACGCCGAGCTGGTCGAAGTGCGCCCGCGCGCCGTCGCCGTGCAGCTGCCGTCCGACCCGGACGGCCTTCAGCGCCTGCTCGTACGCCTCCGGCAGCCGGGACGGCGACACGACCGTGCGGCTGATGCCGGTCGAGAACGTCCGGCGGACCGACGAGTGCTCGGCGAAGAGCGCGGCGGCCTCCTTGACCAGAGTGTGGACCGGTCCACCGTCCAGGTCGGGATCGTCGCCGTCGGCGCCCACCACCGCCACGACCTCGTGCGCGAAGCTGGCCACGGCCGCGCCACGGTCGTGCCGCCGCACCGCCGCCGCCCAGGCCGCCGCGAGCCGTTCCTGCGCCGCCCGCTCCTCGGCCCCGCGCCCGGCGCGCACCGCTCCGCCGCCACCGGGCCGTCCGGTGGCCGCGCGTGTGCCCCGCCGTCCGGGACCGACATCGGCCACGGCACGTCCCGGACCGACGTCCGACACCACACGCCCCGGGCCCACGTCGGACACCACACGCCCCGGACCCACGTCGAGGCCGCCGCGACCATGACCCGCATCGGACACCGCGCGTCCTGAGCCGACGTCGGAGCCGTCACGGCTGTGGCCTGTGTCGGAGACCACTCGGCCGGGGCCTGCGTCGGAGACGGCGCGTCCCGGGCCCACGTCCGAGACCACACGGCCAGGGCCGACGTCGGAGACCGCTCGGCCGCGGCCCGCGTCGGAGGCCGCTCGGCCGGAGCCCGGGTCCGAGGTCGTGCGGTCGGGGCCCGGGTCGGGGGCGGCGCGGCCGGGGCCGCCGGCGTCGTGTCCGGCGCGTGCGGACGCGGCGGCCGGGTCGGCCGTGCCGGTGCCGCCGCGGGACGATCCCGCGAGGGTCCGGGTGGGGCGGACGGCGGCGTCCACCGGGAGGGGGAGGTCGGCGACCGGGAGGCCGCCGGGGTCGCCGAACGGGTCCGGCGCCAGGGACCGGACGGGCTCCGGTTCGGCCAGGGCGGTGTCGGGTCTTCGCGCGGCGACCGGACGCGGCGCCGTCGCGGACGAGGCGTCCGGATGGCCGTCGGCCTTGACCGCGCGGCCACGGGCCCGTGAGTCGGCCGGACGAGCCGGACGCCCTGGCCCGGTTTGCGAGCCTTGCCCGCTTTCAGGTTCGGTTCGGGGACGGCCGTCCAGCTCGGCGACGATGACCAGGACCGGACGGTCCAGGTCCCAGCCGAAGCCCGAGCAGTGCGCGATGACCCGGTCGTCGTCCCCGGCCCGTCCGGCGAGGATGTCACGGAGGAAGTCGGCGCGGTACTTGCTCTCGACCGCGGCGACGGCCTGCTGCTTGGTCACCACCAGCGCGGCGACGGTCGCGGCGCGTTCCAGGATGCCGAGCGCGCCCTCGCCGAGCGCGCCGTCCGGGCGGTAGGCGACCAGGCGGCCGTGGTCGAAGCCGCCCGCGACGACCGGGACGACCAGGTGGTCGCCCTCGGCCGGGCCCGGTGGCCCGGCGTCGCCCCGGAGCGTGAGCGCCCGGACGGCCCGGACCTGGTCCTCGGCGCCCGCGGCGGCGAGCACGCGCCGCTCGCCGTCCAGCACCGCGACGGCGGCGCCGAGGTGCGCGGCGACCTCGTCCACGACCTCGCGCAGCCCGCCGCCGCACAGGACGGTCTGCACGAGCGCGCGGTGCACCTCCTCGGTGCGGGCGAGGACGGCCGCCTGCCGGTTGAGGATGTCGGTGAGCACCTGGTTCATGACGTCGTCGAAGCCGACGTCGGCCGGGAGCAGGATCAGGGGGAAGCCGCGCCGGTCGGCCTGCTCGACCATGTCCGGCGGCGGCTCGGCCATGTAGCGGCCGGGCTTGATGGCGAGCGCGGCGACCCCGCGCTCGTCCAGGTCGCCGACCAGGCCGGTGAGGCCGCGCGGGGTGCCGCGCAGCGGATAGCCCGTGGTCAGCAGCAGCTCGTTGGGTTTGACCCACGGGAGGATGTCGGGGACCTCCATCACGTTGAGCCGCTGCACCACGCGCCCGAGCCCGGCGCGTCCGGCGATGAGCCGTGCGCCGGTGAGTGCCGGGACGTCGAGGACCTCGCCGACCGGCAGGCCCCGGGTGAGGGTGCCGGTGCTCGCGAACCGGTGGGCGGGTGGGCCCGTGTTCACGCGGATGTCACTCATGCAGGTGTCACCTCGCCTTTGACGGTCGACCGCGGAGGGGGGTCGCGATCGATACCGATTTCGCGATCAACCCTGACAACAAAGACGAACCATGACAAGCATCCTTGGCAGCTTTTCCCATACGCCCCTCGCGCACAGGGGTCTACGGTCACCGAGAGGCTCGGCCCGCAGCGACGCGGGCCGGCGGACGAGTCCCGGGAGGCTGGGTGGGCGTGCCGGTCCGCGAACCGCTCCAGCCGACGGCCCGGCAGGGCCCCTCCCCGGCGGGCGCGGCGGCGCTTCCACTGCGCCGGCTGCTGGACGCCCCGAGACGTCCCGCGCGCGTGATCGCGGTCTTCCCCGCGGCGGTGTACCTCGAGGTCAGAGGCGTCCCCGAGCCCCGCGTGCTCGCCGTGGTCACCGAGGGCGCGGTCCGGCTCCCGAACGCGGTCGTGCTGGTCGTCCCGGCGCGGGAACGGCCCTTCGCGGGCGTCCGCGAGGGGGCCGAGGCGTGGATCGGCGAGGGACGCGTCGAGACGTGCGGCTTCCGTGTCAAGGCCCGCCGCTGGTGGGATCCGACGCCGGTTCTGGCCGCCCTGACGACCGCGTCCCTGACGCGCGGAATCCACTCGCTCGAGGTCGCGCTCCGCGACGCGGGACCGGCCGCGGCGGGCGGGCTCGCCGGGCACCGCGGCCCCGCCCGGCTCGCCGAGGCGTGCGCCGACGGCGACCTCGCGGGCGCGGTCGAGGCGGCCGAGCGCATCGTCGGGCTCGGGCCCGGCCTCACCCCGAGCGGCGACGACGTCCTCGCCGGGCTGCTCGTCGCGTGCCGGCTGCTCGGACGGGCCGTGCGCGGCGGCGACCAGGCCGTCTGGCTGGCCGACTGGCTCGGCGCGGCCGTCACCGAGGACGCCGACACGCGCACCACCGCGCTCGCCGCGACCCTCCTGCACTGCGCGGCCAAGGGCCAGGCGGGCGGCGAGGTCGCGGCCGTCCTGCGCGGCGTCGCCGGACACGAACCGCCCGGCCCGGCCGTCCGGCGGCTGCTCACCGTCGGCCACACCTCCGGAGCCGACCTGGCCTGGGGCGTCCTCGCGGGCTGCCGCGCCGCGCTCGCCCTGGCCGCCCCCCGCGCCGACGCCGAGGCCCCCGAACGGCGTCCCGCGCGAGGCGGGGACCTGCCCGTCCCCGTCCCGCTCTCCGGACGCCTCGAGACGACCGTGACGCGCATCGACGTGACCGCGGGCTGAGCCCTCATGATCGTCTCGGGATAACCTGCCGCGCATGAGCGAGCAGCGTCCCCTGACCGGAACCCAGCACATCCTCACCGCGGGCCCCTACCGGGCCGTGGTGACCGAGGCGGGCGCGAGCCTGCGCGCCCTCACCCTGGACGGACGCGACCTGATCCTGACGCACGACGCGGACACGCTCGCCCCGGCCGCCTTCGGCCAGCTGCTCGTCCCGTTCCCGAACCGCGTCGACCAGGGCCGGTACACCTTCGGCGGCGCGTCCTACCAGCTGGCGCTCACCGAGCCGAAGTACGGGAACGCCATCCACGGCCTCGCCCGCTGGTCGGCGTGGACGGCGACCGAGCAGACCGACGACGGCGTCACGCTCACGCTCGACATTCCGGGCGCGCAGGGCTACCCGTTCCGGCTGGCCCTCACGGCCCGGTACGTCCTTTCCGCGGAGACCGGCCTGACCGTCACGCTGACCGCCGAGAACACCGGCACCCGTCCCGCGCCGTACGCGCACGGCGCCCACCCGTACCTGACCGTCGGCGTCCCGATCGACGAGTGCGCGGTCACGCTGGACGCCGCGCGTTTCCTCCCGGCGGGCGAGCGGATGATCCCCCTGGACGCGCCCGTCCCGGTGGACGGCACCGACCGCGACCTGCGCGGCGGCACGGTCCTCGGATCCCGGGAGATCGACAACGCCTACACCGGCCTCACCCGCGACGAGCACGGCCGCGCCTGGGCGCGCCTGACCGGGAACGGGCGGACCGTCGCCCTCTGGACGGACGAGGCGCACCCGTGGATCGAGGTGTACACCGCCCACACGATCCCGGCCGGGCACCGCCGACTCGGTCTCGCCGTCGAGCCGATGACCGCGCCGCCGAACGCGTTCGTCACCGGGACGGACCGGATCGATCTCGCTCCGGGCGCCCGGACGGGCGGTTCATGGGGGATCATGGCGGAGTGAACCTCAGCGTGCCCTCGATCGACGACCTGTCCGCCCGCGTCGCCGCGATCCGCGAGACGCACGCCGCGACCTTCCCCGGGCCCGCCGAGGGACGGCAGCCGGTGCACACCGTCTACGTCCCGGCCGACCGCTTCA
Organism: Actinomadura oligospora ATCC 43269; assembly: GCF_000518265.1. Taxonomy (GTDB): domain Bacteria; phylum Actinomycetota; class Actinomycetes; order Streptosporangiales; family Streptosporangiaceae; genus Spirillospora; species Spirillospora oligospora. The sequence goes on from NZ_JADG01000004.1 coordinate 293,404, forward strand.
CCCCCGGCACCGCCGCCGAGTTCGGCGCGGAGGCGCTGCGCCTGCTCAACACGCACGCGCCCGGCGCGGGCACGTTCGGCCCGGCGTTCGGCCTCGACCCGGGGATCGCCGGCGCCGTCCGCGAGCGCGTCGCCGCCAAGCTGGCGACCGAGCCGGTCGAGGACCTGCGGATCGACTTCGAGGACGGCTACGGCGTCCGCTCCGACGCCGAGGAGGACGGCCACGTCGCGCACGCGGTGGAGTCGGTCGCCGCCGCCTACGAGGCGCGGACGCTGCCGCACTACTGGGGGCTGCGGGTCAAGTCGTTCGCCGACGGCGGGCACGAGCGGTCGATGCGCACCCTGGACGCCTTCCTCACCGCGCTGCGCGACCGCCTCGGACGGCTGCCCGGCGGGTTCACCATCACCTTCCCGAAGGTCGTGATGGCCGAGCACGTCGCGGTCTTCACCGACTACCTGGAACGGCTCGAGGGCGCGCTCGGCCTGCCCGGCGGCATCCTCCGGTTCGAGATCCAGGTCGAGACCACCGAGGCGATCATCGACCACGAGGGACGGATCGGGCTGCGCGGGATCGTCGCCGCCGGGCGCGGCCGGATGACCGGCGCGGCATTCGGCGTGTACGACTACACCGCCGCCTGCGGCCTGCCGCCCGAGGAGCAGCGCCTCGACCACCCCGCCTGCGACTTCGCCCGCAACATCATGCAGGTGACGCTCGCCGGAACCGGCGTCCGCCTGTCGGACGGCTCGTCCAACGTCGTCCCGCGCCACGACTCCACCGACGAGGTCCACGGCGTCTGGACCGAGCACGCCGACCACGTCTGGCACTCGCTGTCGAACGGCTTCTACCAGGGCTGGGACCTGCACCCCGCGCACCTTCCGAGCCGCTACGCCGCCGTCTACCGCTTCTACCTCGAGGCCGTGGACGACGCCGCCGTCGCCCGCGTCCGCGCCTGGCACGAGCGGGCCGCCGCGGGCGGGGAGGGCGGCGTCCCGGACGACTCCGCCTCCGGGCCCCGCACCGCCCGCCTCCGGAACGAGCAGTCCGGGGTGCTGGACGAGCCCGCCACCATCAGGTCCCTCACCGCCCTCCTCCAGCGCGCGGTCGACTGCGGCGCGGTCGACCCGGCCGTCCTGCCCCCGACGCCTTGACGGCCGTGCGGCCCGGGCCACCGGGCCGAGAGGGCTACTCGTCACTCGCGGGGTGCCGTTTCCGCTGGTAGTGAGTCCGGCCCTTGGAGGCGTTCCCGCAGGTCGCCATGTCGCACCAGCGGCGACGGCCGCCACGTGAGGTGTCGATGAACACCCAGCCGCACCGCTGGCCAGGGCAGACGCGGGTGCGTTCCAGCGGCGGATCCCGGAACAGGTCGGCCGCCCGCAGAACCAGCTCATGGTTGAGGTACTCAAGGCCCGAGGTCTCAACGCCGACCCCGAACCGCGCCCCGTCCTCACCAACGGTGAGGCGGGCGGCGGCGGCCGCGCGTTTCCAGTGCTCCTCCACCCGGCTCATCGCCTCCGCGGGCCCCGGCGCGTCCTGGCGGATCAGCGCCGTGACGAGATCGTGCAGCGCCTCGCGCAGCTCGCGCGTGCGGTCGAGGGACTCCGCGGCGGCATCGGGATCGGCCTCGGCCAGGCGCCGCACGTGGTCGAGATCGGCGGGGGCGAACCGTCCGGTGAGCGCGGCCCATTCGAGGAGCCGCGGGTGGCCGTCGAGCCAGTCGACCGGCTCGGCGTTGCGCGCCGTGACCGTGTTCACCAGGTCGAGGACGGCATGACCGCCGACCAGGTCCCGGGACGTGAAGGTGTGCGTCCGGACGACCGCGTCCACCGGTGACCGCCTCTCCTCGTCGGTTTGCCTCCATCCGTCCAACCAGTGTACTGATGTTATCCGGTTGGAATGACGGTGAGCTGGAAGGAGAGGGCCTTGGCCACTGCTGTGGAGCTGATCGCGGCCCCGTGGAACCTGGGACTACGCCCGCCCGAGCCGGGACACGAACCCGGCGCCTGGCGCGCCCCGGAGGCGCTGCTGGCGGCGGGACTGGAGGACCGCCTGCGCCCCGCGCGGCTGGTGGAGCTCGACCGTCCGCCCTACGACTTCGACGCCCAGCCCGCGACCCGCGTCCGCAACGGGGTGACGCTCCGCGAGCACACCCTCCGGCTGGCCGGGACGGTCCGGGAGGCGCTCGCTGCGTCCCGGTTCCCGGTCGTCCTGGGCGGCGACTGCAGCGTCCTGCTGGGATGCCTCCTCGGGGCCCGCCACGACGGACGCTGCGGCCTGGTCCACGTCGACGGCCACAACGACTTCCGCCACCCCGGCGACGGCGGCTCCGGCCCCGCGCTCGGCAACGCGGCCGGAATGGACCTCGCCCTGGCCACCGGCCGGGGCGAACTCCTGCTCACCCACTGGCCGCGCGTGGGCCGTCCCCTGGTCGCCGACGAGGACGTCGTCCAGATCGGCGACCGGGACGAGGACGCGGACCTCCCGTTCACCCGCTTCACCGCCCGCCAGATCGAGCGCGTCGGCATCGCCGACCTGGGCGAACAGGTCCGCGCCCATCTGGACCGCCACGGCCTGGACCGCGTCTGGCTCCACGTCGACCTGGACGTCCTGGACGAGCGCGTCCTGCCCGCCGTCGACACCCCGGGACGTCCCGGAATGGACTTCGCCCAGCTCGCCGAACTCCTGTCGTCGCTGGTCGGCACCGGCCGCGTGATCGGCCTCGACATCACCGTCTACGACCCGGAACGCGACCCGGACGGCGCGCACGCCGCGCCCATCGTCGACTGCCTCACCTCCGCCCTGACCCCGCTCGCCACCGTGGAGGCCCACGCGTGAAGACGCTGCTCGCCGACGGCCCCACCGGCCTGTACGCGACCGAGATGCGCCAGTTCGGACGCCTCGCCGGACACTGGCGGACGGAGATCACCTACTACCCCGCGGGCTCCCCGCCCCGCCGGGTCGACGGCGAATGGGAGTTCGGCTACGCCCTCGAAGGCCGGGCCGTCCTGGACGTCTGGCAGTGGCCCGGACGCGCGGACCTCCCGCCCGAGGGCCGCGCCCCCGACCAGGAATGCGGCCTGTGCGTGCGCATCTGGGACCAGCGCCTGCGGCTGTGGCGGTTCACCTTCCACGGCACCCGCGGCGACATCCTGCACATGTACGCCCGCGAGATCGGCGACGAGATCGTCATGGAACGCGCCGCGCCCGGCGCCCTCGTCCGCTGGACCTTCGCCGACATCGCCGCCGACACCTTCCACTGGCGCAACGAGCGGTCCACCGACGGCGGCCGGACCTGGCGCCTGGACCAGGAGGTCCACGCCCACCGCCTCACCTGAGGTCCTGGAGCCCGTCGCGCCCTGACCCGCCCGACCGGCTAGGCGTCGTTGCGGACGAGGTAGGCGGCGAGGTCGGCCGGGGTGTCGATGTCGTCCGGGGACGCCACGTCGTCGCAGGCCACCGGCGTGATCAGGTCGGGGTTCGCGCGCAGGAACGGGCGCGCGCCGACGTCGCCCACGGCGGACGCGGCGACGGCGTCGAAGTGCTCGCGGGCGATGAGCACCGGGTTGCGCGGGCGTCCGCCGTAGGTGGCGACGGCGACGCGCGCGCCGTCCTCGTAGGCGGCGAGCAGCCGGGACACGGCGGCGGACGTGACGCGCGGCTGGTCGACCAGGGCGACGACGGCCGCCGGGCACTCGGGCGGGAGCGCCGCCAGGCCCGCGCGCAGAGACGAGCCCATGCCCGACGCCCAGTCCGGGTTCGGCACGACGACCGCGCCGATCACCTCGACCGTGACCGCCCCGGCGACGACCACGACCGGCGCGCAGCCGCCGTCGTGCAGGGTGCGGACGCCGCGGTCCACGAGGCGCTCGCCGTCCAGTTCCAGCAGCGCCTTCGGCCGTCCGAGACGGCTGCCGCCACCGGCGGCGAGCAGCAGGCCGGCGGGTGGTTGCGCTCCGTGCAGGGTCATCCCGGCAGGGTAGCCGCCGGATCACGGTTCGCCATGGATCCGGCCCTCGGTGTCCGACAGCGGACGGCCCGAACCGCCCCACCGCAGCTGGACGAGCTCCGCCGCGATCGACACGGCGGTCTCCTCGGGCGTCCGCGCACCGAGGTCCAGGCCGATGGGCGAACGCAGCCGCGACAGCTCCGTTTCGGTGAGCCCGGCTTCGCGCAGGCGCGCGAGACGGTCCTCGTGCGTGCGACGCGAGCCCATCGCGCCGACGTATCCGGCGGGCGTGCGCAGCGCGACCTCGAGCAGCGGGACGTCGAACTTCGGATCGTGGGTGAGGACGCAGATGGCCGTCCGCTCGTCCACCTCCGCGTCGTCCAGGAACTTGTGCGGCCACCTGACCACGACCTCGTCCGCGTCGGGGAAGCGCTTGGACGTCGCGAACACCGGACGCGCGTCGCACACCGTGACGTGGTACCCGAGGAACTTGCCGACGCGCGCGACGGCCGCGGCGAAGTCGATCGCGCCGAACACCAGCAGGCGCGGCGGCGGCGCGAAACTCTGCACGAACACGGTCAGGTCGTCCAGCCGCCGCTCGCCCTCCGGCCCGTAGTGGCGCTGCCCGGTGAGCCCTTGGGCGAGCATTCCCCGGGCGTCGTCGTCCACGGCCGCGTCCAGCCGCGCCGCGTACGGCTCCCCCGGCGCCAGCGACCCCGACGCCCCCCGCGGCCCGTCCGGCCCGGAGCCACTCGCCCCGGAACCGCTCGGCCCGGACGCGTCGGCGGGCCAGATGACGCGCCGGGCGCCGATGCGCCCGGGGCCCGCCACCACGGTCGCGAGGGCGACCGGGCGGTGCGCGCGGATCGCGGCGGCGACCTCACCGAACTCCGGGAAGGACGCCGCGTCGACCGGCTCGACCAGGACGTCCAGGATGCCGCCGCAGGTCAGTCCCACCGCGAACGCGTCGTCGTCGGTCACCCCGTACCGCTGGACGACCGGCCGCCCCGACTCCATGACCTCCCGCGCCAGCTCGTACACCGCGCCCTCGACGCACCCGCCGGACACGCTGCCCGCCGCCTCGCCGTCCGCCGACACCGCCATCGACGCGCCCGGCGGACGCGGCGCGCTGCGGAACGTCCCGACCACGGTGGCCAGGCCGAACGTCCGCCCGGACGCGTACCAGGCGGCGATGTCGTCGAGCACGTCACGCATGACCCGGGTCTCCGATCAGTCGGGCGAGCTCCTCCAGGGCGGCCAGGCTGTGCCCGGAGGTGAACGCGGAAAGGTGCGGGAGGGCGGCGGCCATCCCGGCGGTCAGCGGCGCGTACCCGGGCCGCGCCTTGTGCGGGTTCGCCCAGACCACCCGGTGCGCCAGCCGCGCGAGCCGCGCCATCTGCTCCCCCAGCAGGGCCGCGTCGCCGCGCTCCCAGCCGTCCGACGCGACCACGACGACCGCGCCGCGCGCCATCCCCCGCTGCCCGAAGCGGTCGAGGAACTCCTTCAGCTCCTCGCCGAGCCGCGTCCCGCCGCTCCAGTCCGGGATCGCGTCCGCCGCCGCCCGCATGGCCGCGTCCGGGTCCCGCGCCGCCAGCTCCCGGGTCACCCGCGTGAGCCGCGTCCCCACGGCGAACACCTCGACCCGCCGCCCGGACGTCCCGGCGCGGACGGCCGCGTGGGCGAAGCGGAGGAGGGCGTCGGCGTACGGGGCCATGGAACCGGACACGTCCACCAGCAGGACGAGGCGGCGGGGACGGACGCGCGGGGCGCGGCGGCGCAGCACGGCGGGTTCGCCGCCGCGGCGCAGGACCTCGCGCACGGTGCGGGCGGGGTCGAGACGTCCGGCGGACGCCGGGGCGAGGCGGCGTGACCGGCGGGGTTCGGCGGACGCGCCGAGGACGGCGATCAGGCGGTTGATCTCGGCGCGCTCGTCCGGGCCGAGGCGGGACACGTCGCGGTGCCGCAGCACCTCCACGCCGCTCGCGCTCGCGACGCTCACGTCGTCCGGCGCCGCGGACCCGTCGTCGGACGGCGGGTCCGGGACGGGCGGCGCGACGACCACCGCCCGGACGACGGCGGGCGGCGGCGTCCGGCGGGGCCGGGGGACGGCCGTCCGGCCGGAGAAGTACGCGGCGAAGCAGCGGTCGTAGCGCGGCAGGTCCTCGGGGTCGGCGCACAGGGTGAGCCGCCCGGCCCAGTACACGTCGCGCGGGTCGAGGACGTCGAGGTGGTCGAGCGCGGCCAGCATCGCCTGCACGCGCTCCGGATCGGCGCGTCCGCCCGCGGCGCGCACCGTCCGCGCGAACCCGACGACCGTCTCGACGATGTCCCTCATGGTGTCCCGCACCCCGCCTCACCCCCCGTCGAACAGGGCGGCGAGGCCGCGGTCGCGGTCCTCCCGGTACTTCAGGACGGCCCCGAGGGTGAGCGCGGCGGAGTCCGGGTCCAGGTCGCGGACGCCGAGCGCGACGAGCGCCTCGGTCCAGTCGAGGGTCTCCGCGACGCCGGGCGGTTTCAGCAGGTCGGCGGCGCGCAGGGTGGCGGCGGCGCGGGCGACCTGCCCGGCGAGGCGGCCCGCCGCGTCCGGGAGGCGGCGGCGGATGATGGCGACCTCGCGGTCGTAGGACGGGTGCTCCAGCCAGTGGTAGAGGCAGCGGCGCTTCAGCGCGTCGTGCACCTCGCGGGTGCGGTTGGACGTCACGACCACCACGGGCGGGGTCGCGGCGCGGATCGTGCCGAGCTCGGGCACCGAGATCGTGAAGTCGCTCAGCACCTCCAGCAGGAACGCCTCGAACTCGTCGTCGGCGCGGTCGACCTCGTCCACCAGCAGGACCGACGGGCTGGTCTCCAGCGCGCGCAGCAGCGGCCTGGCCAGCAGGAACCGCCGATCGTACAGCTCACCCTCGAGCCGGGCCGCGTCGGTCGCCCCGGCGGCCTCGGCCGCGCGCAGGTGCAGGATCTGGCGCGGGAAGTCCCAGTCGTAGAGGGCCTGGGACGCGTCCAGGCCCTCGTAGCACTGGAGCCTGATCAGCGGCGCGCCGAGCACCCGCGCGAGGGTCTTGGCCAGCTCGGTCTTCCCGACCCCGGCCTCGCCCTCCAGGAACAGCGGACGGCCCATGCGCAGCGCGAGGAAGCACGCCGTGGCGAGGCCGTCGTCGCACAGGTAGGCGTGCTCGTCGAGCAGCTCCGCGAGCGCGCCGGGCGACGCCGGAAGGGCCCCGGCCGGGCGCGGCGGAGGGATGGTGTGCGCCACGCCACACAGCCTATCCGCCAGGCCACACCCCCAACCGGGCCAAGCCACAATGCCCAGCGGGCCGGGCCACGAGCCCGGCGGGCGGGGCCACGAGCCCGGCGGGCGAGGCCACGAGCCCGGCGGGCGAGGCCCGACCGGCCGTCCGGCGCGGGCCGCGAACGGCCTCAGATACGGCGTAAGGCCAGGTGGGAAGCCGCCCGGAGGGCGCGTGCTGATTGAATGATCAGGTGCGCAACGACGCGGACGACACCGCTCCCGGAATCGTGAAGCCCCTGCCCGCCAGGCTGTTCATCCCCCGCGACACCAACGCGGAGATGCGCTGGGAAGGCATGGCCGGGCAGGGACGGCTGACGCCCACCGACCGGTTCTTCGTGCGGAACCACGTGGTCACGCCCCGGATCGACGAGCGGACGTGGCGGCTCAGGCTGTGGGGCACCGGCCTGGACGGCTCCCCCACCGAGGACGATCCCTTCGAGCTCACCTACGAACAACTGCTGAACATGCGCGCTCGAACGGTCACGACCGCGATCGAATGCACGGGAACCGGCCGTTCGTTCTTCGAGACCCAGCAGAACGAGCGGGTGACCGGGACGCCCTGGACGCTCGGCGGGATCGGCGTCGCGGCCTGGCGCGGCGTGCCGCTCGCGGACGTCCTGCGCCGCGCGGGCCTCTCCCCCGCCGCCGTCGACCTGCTCCCGCGCGGCCTCGACCCCGACTACGTCGACGAGGGCGTCAACATGGGCCGCGTCCGGCGTCCGCTGCCGATCGCGAAGGCCCTGGACGACGTCCTGGTCGCCTACGAGATGAACGGCGAGACGCTGCCGCCCGACCACGGGTTCCCGGCGCGGCTGGTCGTCCCGCACTGGGTCGGCATCGCGTCCATCAAGTGGCTCGGCGACATCCAGGTCGCCGACCACGAGCTGACGTCCCCCTGGAACACCCGCTACTACCGGATGTTCGGGCCGGGGTTCCCGCCCGAGGGCGGCGAGCCGCTCACCACGATGAACGTCAAGAGCGCGTTCGAACTCCCGCTCCCCGCCACGCTCGACGGCGCGGCCGGGCACGAGGTCACGCTCACCGGACGGTCCTGGTCCGGCACCGGACGCGTCGTCCGCGTCGAGGTCAGCACCGACGGCGGCGAGAACTGGCAGCCCGCCCAGCTGAACGACAGCTCCGACGCGTGGGTGCTCTGGTCCCTGCCATGGCGTCCGCCCGCGCCCGGGAAGTACGAGCTGCTCGCCCGCGCCACCGACGACACCGGCCACACCCAGCCGGGCACCGAGCCCCACAACGACAACGGTTACCTGTTCGGCGCGGTCGTGCGCCACCCGGTGACAGTGACCTGAACCGGCCCTTGGCGAACGTGGCGGGTCGCGCGAGGATCGGGGGGACCCCGCTGAGGAGCCGCCATGCCGCTGTGGAAGCCGGACCCCACCTTCTACGCCTCCCCGCGCGACGCCGTCTCGGCCCCTCCCGAGAAGCTCGCCTACGTGGCGGCGTTCGACCCGACCTCGCAGGGCCCGGACGCCGTCCTGGTCCTCGACGCCGATCCCGACTCCGCCGCCTACGGGACGGTCGTCGGACGCACGGACCTGCCCCACACCGGGGACGAACTGCACCACATGGGGTGGAACGCCTGCAGCAGCGCCCTGTGCCCGTACGCGCCGCACCCGCACGTCGAACGCCGCTACCTGGTCGTCCCGGGCCTGCGGTCGTCCCGGATGTACTTCGTCGACGTCAAGAAGAACCCGACCGCGCCCGAGATCGCCAAGATCCTCGAGCCGGACGAGCTGGCCAAGCGCGCCGGGTACTCGCGGCCCCACACCGTCCACTGCGGTCCCGAGGGCCTCTACGTCGCGTCCCTCGGAGGGGCGAACGGGCCGGGAGGTCGGTCGGGGTCGGTTGGTCGGGTGGGAGACGACGGGCCGGGCGGGATCGCGCTGCTCGACCATGACTCGTTCGACGTGCTCGGACGCTGGGAGGTCGACCGGGGGCCGCAGCACCTCGCCTACGACGCCTGGTGGCACATCGCGCACGACGTGCTGGTGACGTCCGAGTGGGGCACGCCGTCCATGATCGAGGACGGCGTGGTCGGCGAACTGCTCCTCGGCCGCAAGTACGGCCACGCGCTCCACTTCTGGGACATGCGCAAGCGCCGCCACGTCCAGCGGGTCGACCTCGGCGACCAGCACCAGATGGCGCTCGAACTGCGTCCCGCGCACGACCCGACCAAGCAGTACGGGTTCGTGAACACCGTGGTCAGCGTCGAGGACCTGTCGTCGTCCATCTGGGTCTGGCATCGCGAGAACGGCTCGAAGGACGGCCCCTGGACGGCCACCAAGGTCATCACCATTCCGGCCGAGCCCGCGTCCGCCGACGCGCTGCCTCCGGTGATCCAGCCTTTCGGGGCCGTCCCGCCGCTGGTCACCGACATCGACCTGTCGGTGGACGACCGCTGGCTGTACGTGTCCTGCTGGGGCACCGGCGAGCTGAAGCGGTACGACGTGTCCGACCCGTTCCACCCTGTCGAGGCCGGGTCGGTGCGGATCGGCGGCATCGTGAACCGCACGCCGCATCCCGCCGCGCCGGACGTCCCGCTGTCCGGCGGCCCGCAGATGGTCGAGGTCAGCCGCGACGGCCGCCGCGTCTACGTGACGAACTCCCTGTACCGGTCCTGGGACGACCAGTTCTACCCGGACGGCGTCGGCGCGTGGATGGCCAAGCTGGACTCGTCCGACGCCGGGTTCGGCTTCGACCCGCGGTTCTTCCCGAACGGCGACGACTTCGGCGGGCTGCGCGTCCACCAGACCCGGCTCCAGGGCGGCGACGCCTCGTCCGACTCCTACTGCTACCCGTGACCCGGTGACGGACGGATCGCTGGCGGCGCTGGTCGTCCTCGGGGCGTTCCACGGTCTGAACCCCGCCATGGGCTGGCTGTTCGCGGTGGCGCGCGGCCTCCAGGAACGCAGCCGGACGCGCGTCCTGGAGGCGCTGCCCGCCATCGCCGCCGGGCACGCGGCGTCCGTCGGGGCCGTCGCGCTGCTCGTCACGCTCACCCGGTCGGTCGTCGCGGCGCAGGCCGTCGCGCTCGTGGGCGGCGTGGCGCTGGTCGGGTTCGGCCTGTGGCGGCTGCTGTCCAGGCGACACTTCCGGTGGGTCGGGATGCGCCTGTCGCTGCGGCAGCTCGTGGGCTGGTCGTTCCTGATGTCGTCGGCGCACGGCGCCGGGCTCATGCTGCTTCCGGTCATCACGGCGTCCGGCTCGGGCGGTGGCGGCCTGACCGGCGCGCACGCGCACGGAATGGGTCACGCGGCGGGTAGCGCGGTGTCCGCGGCCGTCTTCGTGACCGGTGTCCACACCCTCGCCATGTTCGTCACGGCGGGGATCATCGCGCTGCTGGTCTACGACGTGCTCGGGCTGACCGTCCTGCGGCGTGCCTGGCTCGACCTGGACCGCGTCTGGGCCGTCGCCCTCGTCGGCGCGGGCGCCTTCGCCCTCGCCACCGCCTGAACCGGACGCCGCGTCACGGGGACGGGGGCGTCAGGCGGAGTTGGAGCATGGCCTCGAAGCGGGCGTCGGCGTCGGTGAGGTCCAGGCCGGAGACCTCGGTGAGGCGTTTGAGGCGGTAGCGGAAGGTGTTGGGGTGGACGTGGACGGCCGCGGCGGCGGCGGGGACGTCGCCGAAGGTGTCGAGCCAGGCGGCGAGCGTCCCGGTGAGGGCGGTGTGGTGTTCGGCGTCGTAGGCGCGGAGGCGGACGACCGGGCCGTCGGGGACGTCGTCCTCGTCGGCCATGCGGTCGGCCAGGTCCGCCATGAGGGACGCGACGTGGACGTCGGTGAGGCGGGCGGCGCGGGCGCGGGCGCGTCCCTGGCGCAGGACGCGCAGGGCGCGGTCGGCGTCGTGGCGGGAGCGGGGCAGGTGCGCGGGGCGGGCGGCGACCCGTCCGATCCCGATGACGGCCGGGACGCGGGCGCCGACGCGGGTGAGGAAGGCGTCGGCGACGCGGAGGGCGGGCTCGTCGGTCGCGGTGGGCAGGATCGCGTAGGTGACGCCGCCCAGTGAGGCGGTGGCGGTGCGCGGGTGGATGGCGGCCAGGTGGAGGGCGAGGGCGTCGGAGACGCGTTCGCCCGCGGCGACCCGGTCGGCCGCGGGCGACTCCCCCGTGACCGCGAGGGCGAGGACGCAGGCGGGCTGCGCGGTCAGGCCGAGGCGCGCGGCGGCCTCGGAGGCGTTCGCGCCGCCCTCCAGGACGGTCGCGAGCAGGTCGGCGCGCAGGCGGCGTTCGACGTCCTGGCCCGCGCGGCGGCGCAGCAGGTGCAGGGCGACGACGCGGGCCGCCTCGGCGAGGGAGCGCTCGCGGTCGGGGGTGAGCGGCCGGTCGACGACGACCCAGATCGATCCGAGGATCTCCCCGCCCGCGCGGACGGCGATGGCGACGCGGGGCTTCTCGGCGATGCCTTCGACGTAGACGGGACGGTCGCTGCGGTAGAGGGCGTGGAACGCTCCACGCTCCTCGAGGGCGCGGAGCTTGTCGGCGGGCACCTGGCGGTCGAGGATCGTGGCGATGCGGGCCTGGTCGCCCTCGTCCTGGCGGCTGGAGAAGGCGAGGACCCGCCCGCTGCGGTCCTCGACGGTGGCGGGGCCGTCGAGAAGCGCGGCGATGGCGTTGGCCAGGGCGAACAGGTCGGTGGCGGGCGGCCCGTCGTGGTCGTCGGACGGCCCGGGGTCGTCCACGCCGATCTCGTCCACGGCGAGCAGCGACCTGAGCATGGCGGCGACCTGCGCCCAGGACGCGCCGGGGGTGAGGCCGAGGACGGCGACGCCGGTGCGGGCGGCGGCGTCGCGGACGGCGGCGTCGACGGCGACCGGCGAGCGGACGATGATCGCGGCGGCGTCCAGGTCGGCGGCCCGCGCGACGAGTTCGGCGACCGGCCCGGGGCCGTGGACGCCGACGCCCAGGACCACCGCGCCGGGGAGGCGGGCGGGCTCGTCGTGGGGGTCGTGGATCAGGACCCCGGCGACCGGGCGCGCCGGGTCCGGGTCTCCGGCCGCGACCTCGACCAGGGTGGATCCCAGGTCGGCGAGGATGCGGCCGAGGACGGGGGCGGGCGGAGCGCTCATGCCGTCAAGGTAGGCGATCGCGGCGCGCCCGCGGCGGGCCCGGTCATGTGGACGCTCCCCCGGCGATCCATTCGCTGGAGACGGTGACCTCGGCGAGCCGCTCGGGGTCGGGGTCGACGCCGAGGCCCGGGCCCGTCGGGACGCGCAGGTGGCCGTCCTCCAGGACGAAGGGCTCGGTGATGTCGGTGCGGTAGTAGCGGCCGGACGCCGAGGTGTCGCCGGGCAGGGTGAAGCCGGGGAGCGCGGCCAGAGCGACGTTGGCGGCGCGGCCGAGTCCGGTCTCCAGCATCCCGCCGCACCACACCGGGACCCCGTGCGCCGCGCAGACGTCGTGGATGCGGCGGGCCTCCAGGTAGCCGCCGACGCGTCCGGGCTTGACGTTGACGATCGAGCAGGCGCCGAGCGCGATGGCGTCCGCCGCCGCGCGGGCGGACACGATCGACTCGTCCAGGCAGATCGGGGTGCCGACGGTGGCGGCGAGGCGGGCGTGGCCGCGCAGGTCCTCCTCGTCCAGGGGCTGCTCGATGAGCAGGAGCCCGAACTCGTCCAGGCGGGCCAGGTGGGCGGCGTCGCCCACGGTGTAGGCGGTGTTGGCGTCGACCTGGAGCGGCACCGCGTCGCCGAACCGCTCGCGGACGGCGGCGACGGGCTCGACGTCCCAGCCCGGTTCGATCTTGAGCTTGATCCGCCGGTATCCCTCGGCGAGGTAACCCTCGACGGCGTCGAGCAGCGCGGGGATCGAGTCCATGATGCCGACCGAGACGCCCGCCGGGACGCGGTCGGCGGTGGCGCCGAGCCAGGAGCCGAAGGACACCGACCGCGCGCGGAGCCAGGCGTCCAGGACGGCCGCCTCCAGGGCGCCCTTGGCCATGCGGTGGCCCTTGACGTGGGCGAGCGCGGGCGCGACGCGCCACGGGTCGAGGTCGGTGCGGGCCGTGAGGGCGGGGATGAGGTGGCCGCGGAGCACGTCGACCGCGCCATCGGTGTACTCGGAGGAGTAGACCGGGTCCTCCATGGTGACGCACTCGCCCCAGCCCTCGCCCTCGCCGGTCTCGACCCTGACCAGCAGGAGTTCCCTGGAGGTCTGGGTGCCGAACGAGGTGCGGAACGGCGAGACCAGCGGCATCGCGATCCGGCGCAGCTCCACTCCGGCGAGCTTCATGAACGGGTCCTTCCTTCGTTGTCGATCACGTACCAGCCGTCCCGGGGGAAGCCGGTGACGGCTGCGCCGTCGGCCATCAGGCCGCCAAGGACGTCGCGGACGGCGTGCCGCCACTCCCGGGCGACGGCGGGGTCGGAGGCCCGCATCGCCTCCATGTCACGCGGGATCCGGACCAGGACGGTCGCGCCGTCGAGCCGTCCTTCCACCGGACGGCCGTCGGGCTTGGCATCAAGCCCCACCACCGGACGCGGCCCCGCGTCGGCCACGTGTGGACGGCCCTCGCAGGCGGCGGCGACACGCTCTCCGGTGAGGCTCCAGTGGACGAGCACGCGGTCGGTCTCCTCGCCCGCGTTCACCTCGTCCTGCATCGCGCCGTAGAAGTCCGGCAGGTACTCGACCGGCACCGCGCCGAGCTTCGCCAGGTTGAAGTAGGCGTTGCGGCTGATCAGCGGGTCGAACGTCCAGCTCACCGTGGTGATCCCGCGGCCCAGAGCCCAGCCACGCTGGTGCAGTTTGAGCGCGTACCCGGCGCTGCGCCCCCGGGCGTGCCCTTCGACTCCGGCGATGTGGGAGTGCAGGCCCTCGGCGGCCAGCAGCCCGACGCAGGCCGCGACCATGCGGTCGCCGGCGTACGCGCCGACGACGTAGCCGCCCGCGTGCCCGATCACGCGCATGAGTTCGGGCGTGATGAGCGGGTTCCCGGCCGGGGGACGCCACACGCGGTCGATCAGCGCCGCCGCCTGAGCCAGGTCGGGAAGCTCGGCCAGCTCCCTGACCTGGACCCCGGCAGCCTGGGCGGCCCTGTCGGCGGAGCGCCGCGCGGCCCGGCGCAGTGCTTCGGAGACCTCCTTGTCCGCTCCGGGTTCGGCTGTTTCGGGCTGGTCGGCCATCGTCGGTTCCTCGTCCAGTGTCGTCGGGGCGGTCACGCCGTCTCCCCTGCGTGATCTGTTGTCCGGGCGGCTGTGTCGGCCCCGCTGTGTGCGTGCCGTTCGGGGTCGGACGGACGGGCGGTCAGTTCGCGGACGAGCGCCGCGAGGAGCGCGGTCCGGCGCGGCAGCTCCGCGACGATCACGTGCTCGTGGTCGGCGTGCGCGCCGCCGCCGACCGCGCCGAGGCCGTCCAGCGTGGGCGTGCCGACCCCGGCGGTGAGGTTCCCGTCGGAGCCGCCGCCGACGGCCACGCCCTTCAGCGTGCCGAGGCCGAGCTCGCCGTACAGCCGCGAGGCCAGGGCGAACAAGCCCGCCGACGACGCCTCCTGGAGGGGCGCACGGTCGGGTCCGCCGGTCACCTCGAGTCGCGCTCCGGGCAGGGCGGGACGCAGCGCGCGCACGGCGGCGTCCACCCGGACCTGTTCGGCGGTCGTCGTGGCGCGGACGTCCACGAGCAGTTCCGCCGCGTCCGGGACGGTGTTGCGGGTCGTCCCGGCGGAGGCCACCGTCGGCGTCACCGAGGTGCCCGCCGCCGGGTCGCCGAGCGCCGCGACGGCCTGGATCTGGTGGGCGAGCTCGACCGCGGCGTTCACGCCCCGGTGCGGTTCGAGGCCCGCGTGCGCCGCCTTCCCGCCGATCCGCAGGTCGTAGGTGGACACCCCCTTGCGCGCGGTCTTCAGCGCGCCGTCCTCACCGGCCTCCAGCACCAGGACGGCCCCGACGCGGCGCGCCTCGGACTCGACCAGCGCGCGGGACGTGCCCGACCCGGTCTCCTCGTCGCTGGTCGCCAGGACGGTAACGCCGTCCAGATCGTCCAGGAGGGCCAGGGCGTGGAAGATCTGGACGAGTCCCGCCTTCATGTCGAAGCAGCCGGGGCCGGTCATCCTCCCATCGGTCACGGCGAACGGATGGGTGGCCAGCGCGCCGACCGGCCAGACGGTGTCGAAGTGGCCGAGCAGCAGCACGCGGTCGCCCGCGCCGAACCGCCAGCGCAGGTGCGGACGTCCGCCCGATTCGAGCCGTTCGGGGTGCGTGCCGGTCAGGCGCGAGCCGAGCCCGGCCACCTTCTCGGCGCAGCGGCGCACGGCCGCCACGTCCGCGGTCGGCGACTCGGCCCGCACCAGTTCCCCGATGTCGGCGACCATCCCGGACGTCCGGGCGCTGGCCGCCATAAGCAGATCGGGCACGTCAGCCGACCTTGGGCGTCGCACGGACACCGTGGTGGACGTACGGCGAGCCGTCGGCGAGGGTGTAGAAGGTCACCGGCCACCAGTGGTCCGTGCCGGGCCGCCGGACGACGAAGACGCCGGGCTCCAGGGCCCGCAGCGGCTCCTCCCGCAGCCGCTCCTCCTCGGGGAGCATCTCGGCCAGCTCCCCGGTCACCATGGAGCGCAGAACGAGGCCGCCGTCGCGTTCAAACACCTCCATACGGGTGGAGGCGCGCTCGTACACGCCGACGTAGCGGGACAGGTCGTCCGGGACGGGCTCGGAGGACGGTTCGGGCAGCCCGGACACCTCGACGTCGGCGAGCTCGGCGAAGATCTCACCGTAGAGGTCCTGGTAGAGGCTCGAGGCGTCGCCGCCGTTGGTGAGCAGGCAGACCGCGATCCCGGCGTCCGGCAGGATCCGCAGGAAGGCGCTCTGGCCGATCGTGTTGCCGTCGTGGCCGTACAGGCGGCGTCCCGACCACTCCATGAGGATCCAGCCCAGCCCCCACGCGTCCCCGAGGGTGCGGGTGTCGGGCATCGCGACCTGGCGCTCGCGCATCTCCCGGGCGGCGCCCGCCGACAGCAGGCGCGTCCCGTCCGGGGCGAGACCGTCGCCGAGGTGGAGGCGGGCGAAGGCCAGGACGTCGCGGGGCGTGGAGCAGATCAGGCCCGCCGGTCCCGCCGAGCGCATCAGCGTCCAGTGCGGCGCGACGGCCGGGGGGTCGCCGACGTGGCCCGCGGCGGCGCGGTGGCGCAGGACGTCTTCGGGGATCGTCGCGGTGTGGGTGAGGCCGAGCGGCTCGTAGAGGCGCTCGCGCATCAGCCGGTCCCACTGCACGCCGGTGACGTGTTCGAGGACGCGGCCCGTCAGGGTGAAACCGGCGTTGCAGTAGGACATCGTCGCGCCGACCGGGTGGTTGGCGGCGGCGTCGGCGAGGCGTTCGGCGTAGCGCTCCAGGCAGTCGTCGCCGCGTCCGGTGTCGAGGAAGAAGTCGCCGTCGATCCCGCTGGTGTGGGAGAGCAGGTGGCGCAGGGTGACCCGCTCGGTCAGCTCCGGCGTGCCGAGCCGCAGGCCGGGCAGCGCCGAGGCGACCGGGGCGTCCAGGTCCAGGAGGCCCTCGTCGACGAGCGTCATCGCGACCGTGGCCGTCCAGACCTTGGAGATCGAGCCGATCTGCCACAGCGTGTCGGTGGTGGCCTCGATCCGCGCGCCGGCGTTCGCCAGGCCGGTGGCGGCCTCGGCGATCTCGCCGTCCGCCAGGATGCCGAGGCCCGCGCCGGGCACGCCGTGCCGGGCGGCCAGGACGGCCAGCCGCTCGGCCCAGTGCGCGGCGTCCAGCGGGCCCGTGGTGGAGGTTGCGGGGGTGGGGGTTGCGGGGGCGGGGGCGGTGTCAGTCATGGTCGACTCCCAGGTGTTCGGTGACCCAGCCGACGAGGCGGCGGGAGTAGTCGGCCCGGTGCGAGGGCCGTCCGGTGAGCGGGAACATGTGGTCGCCGCCCGGATACCGGACGAGGCGGACCGGGACGCCGCGCGAGCGCAGCGCGTGGAACCACTGCTCGGCCTGCCCGACCGGGCAGCGGTCGTCGGCGTCGCCGTGCAGGATCAGGGTCGGGACGCGCACCCCGTCGGCGTGGGTCAGCGGCGACAGCGCGACGAGCCGGTCGCGCGGGCCGATCTCCAGGCCGGTCAGGGCCTCGCCCTCGTCGGACGTCCCGGCCATCGAGACCAGGTCGGTGACGACGCCGCCGGGAACGGCCGCGCGGAACACCTGGCTGCGCGCCGACAGCCAGCAGGTGAGGTAGCCGCCGTAGCTGTACCCGGTCAGCGCGACGCGTCCGGGGTCGGCGAGGCCCTCGTCGATCAGGGTCTGGACGGGCTCCAGGACGTCCCGCTCGTCGGCCTCGCCCCACGCGCCGAGCGCGGCGGTGTAGAACGCCTCGCCGTACCCGTCGCTGCCGCGGATGTTGAGCGTCAGGACCGTCCAGCCGCGCGCGACGAGTTCGTGCTGGTAGAGGTGGACGGAGTCGGCGTGCGGGGCCCAGGCGTTGTGCGGGCCGCCGTGCACGTCCACCAGCGGGGGGCCGCCGGCGGGCGCGTCCGGGTCGCGGATCAGGAACCCGTGGACGCGGGTGCCGTCGGAGATCGTGAACTCGCGCTCGGCGCTCCGCGGCAGGGCCACGTCCGGCAGGGACCCGGCGGTGTGCCGGGTCAGCGGTGTGACGCGGCCGGTGCCGAGGTCGAGCAGCTCGATCTCGGCGAAGCGGGCCGCGTCGGCGACCAGCAGCGCCGCCCGGCCCGCCTTGGGCGCGACCGAGCATCTCGCGACGCCGGTCCCGGTGGGCAGCGGGACCTCGGTGATCTCCGCGCCGTCCAGGCGGTACAGGCGGGTGACGCCACGGTCGCGGGCGCAGAAGAGCAGCTCGCCCGCGTCGCCGCCGGTGAACTGCGGCAACGCTCCCGGGTATCCGGGCATGCCCGGCATCACGTTCCGGTCGTGCGCGGCATCGCCCAGGCCGGGGCCTTCACCAGCGCGCCGTCCGGGCCGGGCAGGTGTCCCATGGAGACCCGGTGCCGGATCGCCTCGGCGGGCGAGGTCGCGACGTGGGTCATGCCGAGCGGCACGGCGATCCGCTCGCGCAGCGCCGCCTCCCAGGTCTGCCCGGTCAGCACCTCGACGATCCGCCCGAGCACCACGTACCCGCTGTTGCAGTACGACCAGCGCTCCCCCGGCGGGAACAGCTGCCCGGCCCGGACGGCCAGGTCCGCAACGAACCGCTCGACGGCGTCGTCGCCCGGCCCGTGGTCGTCGAAGATGTCGCCCTCGAAGCCGCCGACGTGGCACAGCAGCTGCCGGACGGTGACCGACGCGCTCACGTCCTCGTCCACGACGCGGAACCCAGGCAGGTACCGGGCGACCGGCGCGTCCAGGGCCACCAGGCCCTCGTCGACCAGCTGCATGATCAGCGTCGCCGTCCAGACCTTGGTGATCGAGCCGGTCTGGAAGACCGAGTCGACGGTCGCCGGATAGCCGGTCTCGACGTCCAGCACGCCGTACGCGGCCTCCACGACGTCCGCCCCGCGCCGGACCGCCAGGACCGCGCCGGGGATGTCGTGCCGTCCGGCCGCCTCGGCCAGCCGCGCCTGGAGTTCCCGTGGGGTCACCCTCGCCACCTCCGTCCGGGCGGCGTGGTGCCGCCGGGTGGATGAACGGTAGGCAGCCCGCCCCCGGGCACGATTCGTGCGGCGGCACGAAAAACCCGGCCGATCCATGTGGCGCGCTCCGAAGCCCCCACGCCGCCGTCCGCCGATACTCACGGGAAAACCGCGAAGGGAGCCGCATGGACGTCTACATCTCGGTCGACATGGAGGGCATCGCCGGCATCGCCACGATGGACCAGATCGTGCGCGGCGGGCACGGCTACCCGCGTTCCCAGGAGCTGATGACCGCCGAGGCCAACGCGGCGATCGCCGGCGCGTTCGACGCCGGGGCCGACACGGTCGTGGTCAACGACAGCCACGGCACGATGGACAACCTCCTCCAGGACGCGCTGGACGAGCGGGCGCGCCTGGTCACCGGCTCACCCAAGGCCCAGTGCATGGCGCACGGGCTGGACGGACGGCACGGCGTGGCGCTGTTCGTCGGCTACCACGCGCCGGGCGGCTGTCCCGGCGTGCTCGCCCACAGCTTCTCCTCCTGGTTCACCTGGATGCGCCTGAACGACCGGCTGTTGTCGGAGGCCGAGGTCAACGCCCTGCTGGCGGCCGAGCACGGCGTCCCTGTCGGGCTGGTCACCGGGGACGACCAGATCTGCGCGCTCGCCGAACGCGTCCTCCCCGGCGTCGTCACCGCCCCGGTGAAGACCGCCGAGGGGCACACCGCCACCAACAGCCTGCACCCGCTCCGGGCCCAGGCGCTCATCCGCGAGGGCGCGGCGGCGGCCGTCAAGAACGCCCCGGCGCTCCGTCCCGTCCCGATCCCCGAACGGCTGGACCTGACCGTCGGATTCCAGCTCCCCGCCGCGGCCGAGGCCGCCGCCGACGTCCCCGGCGCCGAGCGCGTGGACGAGCACACCGTCACCTGCCCGGTCCCCGACCTGCGCAGGCTCATGGGCCTGATCGGCGTCTGGTACGGCGTCGCCGCCCTCGCCGCCCGGACCCGCCTCCCCCTCCTCGACCGATGAGCCCCCGCCTTGTCACCGCGGGACGAACCCGGTTTGTCACCGGTGGATGACCCCCCTTTGTCACTCAGGACGAAAAACGGCACACGGTCCGTCCGAAACCCGGCCAACCCTCACGCTTCGATCAAGATCAATTGCGACGGCCGTCCTCCGCTGGCAGTCTCCTCTCGGACCCATGGGACATCAGTGACCTATGGGGCGAACTGCAGAACGGGGAACCCATGAAGGCTTCCGCACGACTGGCCGTGCGCTGCGCGGTCGCGGCCCTCACCGCCGCGCCGCTGCTCGCGGTCGCCGGGACCGCCGCCAACGCGGCTCCGGCCGCCGCGCCGCACGCGGACACCGACGTCTGGGCCGCCGCAGGCCCGGCCGGGGTGGGCGCGAAGTCCGCCTACCTGTACGACGTGTCCGCGAAGAAGGCCCGCTGGGCGCGCGCGGACAAGACCAAGCGCCCGATCGGCTCCATGACCAAGGTCATGACCGCCTACACGGTGCTGAACAGCAAGGTGAGCCTGGACAAGGTCATCACCGTCCAGCGCAAGCACGTCGAGTACGTGACCAAGAAGTACACGGACGCCAGCCGCGCCGGGATCCGCGTCGGCGACAAGCTGACCGTCCGGCAGCTGCTGAACCTGATGATGGTTCCGTCCGGCTGCGACGCCGCGTACGTGCTCGCCGACACCGTCGGACCGGGCTGGAAGAGCTTCGTCGCCAAGATGAACGCCAACGCGCGCAAGCTCGGCATGAAGAACACCCATTACGCCAACTTCGACGGTCTCAACTGGCCGTCGGAGAAGTCGACGTACTCCACGGCGTACGACCTGACCCGGCTCGGCTACGCCACGATGAAGAACTCCACGTTCCGCTCGATCGTGAAGCAGCCGCGCTACTACCTGGGCGCGACCGGTTCGCACCACGCCTACAGCGTGTGGAACACCAACCGGCTGCTCGGCTCCGGCAGGGGCGCGTACAAGGGCGCGGTCGGCATCAAGACCGGCCACACCAACGCGGCCGGCTACTCGCTGATGTTCGAGGCCGTTCGCGGCAGGAAGACGCTGATCGGCGTGGTCATGGACAGCTCCAAGACCGTCGAGGCCGCGCGCTTCACCGACGCCGCGAAGATGCTCAACTGGGGCTTCGGCGTCCGCACCGCCGACGTCTGGGTCGTCCCGCCGGTCCCGGCCGGCGCGAACGTCGACTGACGTAGCCTCCCGGCTCCCCGGCCCCCTGCACCGCCCGAGGCGCAGGGGGCCTCCCCATGTTTCGGCCGAACCGCTTGCGGACGCTCGGCCCGCGCCGCGAAGCTGCATGGGCTTTCGTCGGACGAGCGAAACGGGGCCGCTGATGCGACGCGCAGGACTCCTGATGGGCACGACCCTCACGATCCCCCTCATAACGGCCGCGCCGTCGGCCGCGGAGCCTCCCCGCCCCGCCCTCCGGACCTCGGGACTGTCCGGCCTGCACGCGAAGGCCGCCTACCTGTCCGTCGGAAGGACCACCTGGGGCCGCGGCGCGGACGCCGCCCGTCCGATCGCCAGCATCACCAAGCTGATGACCGCCCTGGTCGTCGTCCGCGCGGGCCACCTCGACCGGACGATCGCCATCAGGCGCAAGTACCGCGCCTACGGCCTCCACAACGACGCGAGCATGGCCGGTCTCCACGTCGGCGACCGGCTCACCGCGCGCCAGCTCCTGTACGCGATGCTCCTGCCGTCCGGCTCGGACGCCGCCTACGCCCTGGTCGAGTCCCACAGCGGCACCTGGCAGAGGTTCGTCGCCACGATGAACGCCACCGCCAGGAGCCTCGGTATGGACGACACCCGCTTCGACAACTTCGACGGCCTCCCCTGGCCGTCCCGGACGGCCGACTCCAGCACCCCGCGCGACCTGGTCGTCCTCGCCCGCCGGGCCCTCGCCGACCCGACCGTCCGCCGCGTCGTCGCGACCCGCACCTACCATCTCCCCAAGACGGGGAACCACGCCGCCTACACCTGGACGAACACCAACCGGCTGCTGGGCGCCTACCGTGGCGCGCGCGGCATCAAGACCGGCTACACCGACACCGCCGGATACTGCCTCCTCTTCAGCGCCAGACGCGGCAGGCGAACCGCCTACGGCGTCGTCCTCGGCGAACCGACCTCCGCGACCCGCTTCACCGACGCCACCCGCATGCTCGACTGGGCCTTCGGCCGCCGCACGGCCGCAATCCCCCTCCTCCCCTCCCGAGACCAGGACTGACATGGACCAGCTCACCCGCACTCGCCCAAGCACGCCGACCACGCAGCTGAGCCGAAGCGCGATACGGTCACCGCAAGCCACTGCTGACCTGGGTCTCCGGGGGTGTCGAGGCGCAGTGGTTGTCACCAAATCAGCGAGCGACCTATCACCAGCGCGGCAGGCCGATCGAAAGCGGTCGCCGCCGGTTCCAGGTGTGTCAGTCCCCGACGAACCACAGATACCGGTGCGGTGCCTCTTGGGCGAAGCTGCACAGCTCGCGGAGCGCTTCGGCGAAGGCGTCAGTGACCAGCCCCGCTGGGAGTCGGGGCAGTTCGTCCAGCAGCGTTTCGATCTGGCGATGATTGAAGATCGTGTCGCCGTAGGGGATCAGGTGGCCGAACATCGGAAACTGAGCTCGGTCGAGGTCGGCCAACACGTCGCACCACGGAAGGCCGTGTTCGCTGCTGGCGAGGACGTCGGGCCTGTCGCCCCGGACCTGAAGGTTGATCATCGAGCAACAGTAGAGCTGCAGCGACAGGAAGCCTGCCTCGGTGGCAACCACCCTGCTTCGGCTCAGCCGCTAGCCCCGTTTTCCGCACATGTGGATCTTCAGGAGGGTGCGCGGTGCGCCGGGTTGGCTTCTGGCGTGGGGCGGCAGCCTTCCCAGGCTTCCGTTGCGCGGCCGCGACCGGCCGCTCGATTCTGGCCTGCCGTCAGGATGTGATCACGGCGGGGTTTCCCTCACTCCAGACGTTGGTGATCCTGCGGTGTGTGAACCGCCAGCCGTCCGGGGTGCGGCGCAGCCGGTCGTCGTAGCGACCCCCGCCAAGGAACTTCTCGCCATCGGGCAGGCCATGGCGGACATGCTGGGCTTGGTAGTAGCACGTGTGCTCGGCCTCGTCACCGTGCACTGCGGCGACATGGTTGCCGTTCAGGTGATGGGTGGCGTCGAATCGCTCCAGGCTGGTGCTGATCCTGGCAACGATCGCGTCAGGCCCGCAGAGTCGTTCTCCCGAACCGCCGTACTCCCAGCAGGCGTCGTCGGTGAACAGCGCGCCCAGCGTCTCCCAGTCCCTGGTGTCCAGGGCCGTCGCGTACGCGATGACGGCGTCCACGATCGCGGCGCGGTCCGTGAGTTCCTGAAGCATCGAGCGGCCTTCCGGGTTGGTGCACGATTTGATACGGAGTACATGATTGGTGACTATCGGGTCCGGCGGAAGAAGGCACTTTCATGTCCCAGAGTCACATCGATGTGTCAGCCCTGGCCAGCGAGGCGTGCCCGGTCTCGGAGGTCCTCGATCACGTCTCCGGGAAGTGGAGTATCGGCATCCTGGTAGCCGCTGCGCAGGGTCCGGTTCGGTTCACGGAGCTGGAACGTTCGATCAGAGGGATCAGCAGGCGGATGCTCACGCTCAAGCTGCGCAAGCTGGAGCGGGACGGCTTGCTCGTACGCACCGTCCATCCGGTCGTTCCGCCCAAGGTCGAGTACACGCTGACGGAAATGGCCCAAGAGCTCCACACGTCGCTGCTGGAGCTCACCGACTGGGCCAAGCGACACGGCAGCACGGTCGCCGCCGCCCAGGCCGCCTACGACCGCGAACACAACGGCTGATGGCAGCCGCCACCCAGAAACGCCGCACATGGGTGATCGTCAGCGGAGTTGGCGGGGGTCGATGTCCAGTAGGTCCAGGAGCCGGAGTTGGACGGGTGTGGATCGAGGGATGATCGGCGGGTCCTGCCCTCGACCGGGGATGATCTTCATGGTGGCGAGTGCCTGGAGGATGAGCCTGCCGGTCGGGACCGCCGGCCGTCCGGCGTACAGGCATTCGAGTCTGGTGGTGCCTTGTTCGGCGAGGCTGCGTCTGACCTGGCGTTCGATCAGGCAGAAGATCAGCAACGCGAGGCAGATCACGGTGACCAGGGCGGCGATCCGCCGGTTGTTCTTCAAGAACAGGGCAGCGACGGCGAGGGGGCCAACTCGGTGACGGGCACCTAGGTCTTGGACGCCGGTGCCACGAAGGTCACGCCGTCGGCGTCCATGCAGGCCATGGTTGGCATAGGAGATCAGCTTGGAATCCCCGACGATCAGCATCCTGCGCGTGGTGGCGAGTTCCTGCAGCGCCTTCATCACGGGGATGACCTGGCCGACCTCCCCAGCCAAGGCCCCTCGCTGATCTTGGTGACAACTATCACCGGCGGCCAAATCGTCAACCGCGGGTTGACGATTGAGGGGGCGTCAACCTAAGGTTGACGTATGAGCGAACTTCCAGTGCGGCTCGGTGATCTCATCGAGTACGTGAACGAGCAGAGCCCCCAGGGCGGACCGCTGGAGCGGCTGTCGGAGGCGGTCGAGGTGTCGGAGCGGGTCGGGGAGGCGGCCGATCACCTGGTCGGCCACTTCGTCGACCAGGCGCGCAGGTCCGGGGCGTCCTGGACGGAGATCGGGCGCAGCATGGGCGTCACGAAGCAGGCCGCGCAG
This sequence comes from Actinomadura oligospora ATCC 43269, assembly GCF_000518265.1. GTDB lineage: Bacteria > Actinomycetota > Actinomycetes > Streptosporangiales > Streptosporangiaceae > Spirillospora > Spirillospora oligospora. The sequence goes on from NZ_JADG01000004.1 coordinate 317,896, forward strand.
AAGCGGTTCGTGCCGAAGCCGGGAGGCGGGACGGTGGAGGCGACGGGGCCGTTCTCGCGGTTCACCAAGCGCGCGGTCAACACCGTGTTCGCCTCGCAGGAGGCGGCGCGGAGCGCGGGGAACGACCAGATCCGGCTCGCGCACCTGGTGCTCGGGCTGCTGACCGAGCCCGAGGGCCTCGCCGTCAAGGCGATCCAGGAGCAGGGGATCACGGTCGAGGAGGTCCGGGAGGTCGCCGTCCAGGCGCTGCCGGGGCGGGTGGAGACCGAGATCCCCGAGAACATCCCCTACGCGCCCGACGCGGCGAAGGTGCTGGAGCGGAGCGTCCGGGAGGCGCTGCGGCTCGGGCACGACTACATCGGCACCGAGCACCTGCTGCTGGCCTACTTCGACGACGGCAGCCCGCTGCTGGACGCCAACCTCGACAAGGACGAGGCCGAGGAGTGGATCAAGTCCGTCCTGGCCCAGTTCCAGAAGGAGGACTAGCCAGGGCGATTCTCAAGGTCGGCGCCCGTGGCGAGCGGCGTCCAGGTGACTTGAGACACGCCCTAGCGGTCGCGGGCCTCGCCGCGGGCGTGGACGAGCGCCTGGAGCTCGCCGAGCTGGCGGGCGGCGAGGTGCTTCTCGGCGCCGTTGATGCCCATGGCGCCGAGGGACGTGCCGTCCGCCAGGTCGAGGGTGGGCCACGGCTCGCCGACGCTCATGTTCACGTCCACGATCTCGGCCCATTCGAGGCGGCGGGTGCGGAAGGCGTTGACCACCGTCACCCCCGTCTCGTCGGCGGCGACCCGGCAGCGCGCCAGCATGTGCAGCACCCACGCCATGAGCAGGCCGAACAGGACCATCATGGTCCGGTCGAACGCCTTGAACTGGGGCGCGACGATGACGGCGAGCACGACCATGCCGAGCACGCTCACGCCCGCCGTCACGTACGCGATGAGCCGGGTGGTGCGGGGGCGCCACACCACCGGCAGCGTCGAGGTGTCAGTCAACGATCTTGCTGATCGGGATCTCGAGGATGTCGTGGGCGCCCGCCGCCTTCAGCGCGGGGATCAGGGTGTTCACCCCGCGCTTGGGGACGACGGACTCGACCGCGCTGGCCTCGCCGCCGGCGAGGGCGGTGACGGTCGGGGACGACATCGCGGGCATGATGTCGAGGACGCCGGGCAGGTCGGACTGCGCGACGTTCAGCTTGAGCAGGACGTTTCCGCGCGCGCGGATGGCGCCCTGGAGCAGGAGCGCGACGTCCTCCATGGCGGCGCGCTTCTGCTCGTCCTCGTACGCCTCGCGGTTGGCGACCAGCTCGGTGTAGCTGGTCAGCAGGGTGTCGAGGATGCGCAGGCCGTTCTTGCGCAGGGACGACCCGGTCTCGGTGAGGTCGACGATGGCGTCCACGATGTCGGGGACCTTCGCCTCGGTCGCGCCGTAGGACGGCACGACCCTGGCCTTCACGCCGTGCCGGTCGAGGAACCGGCGGGTCATCTCCGGGAACTCGGTGGAGATCCGGACGCCCTCGGGCAGGTCGGACACCGACTGCCAGGGGGCGTCGTTCGGCACCGCCATGATCACGCGGACCGGGTTCGAGGTGGCCTTGGAGTACTTCAGCTCACCGAGGCTGACCACGTCCGAGTCGGTCTCGGTGATCCAGTCGCGGCCGGTGATGCCGAGGTCGAAGAGCCCCTGCTCGAGGTAGGTCGGGATCTCCTGCGGGCGCAGCACGCGCACCCGGTCGATCCGGGGATCGTCGATGGACGCGCGGTAGTCGCGGTCGGAGGAGCGCCGGACGGTCAGGTCGGCGGCGTCGAACAGCTCCAGGGTCGCCTTCTCCAGCGACCCCTTGGGGAGAACGAGGGACAGCACAGCTTTTCCCTTTCGGGGAGAGGTGATGGTCGGACAGGTCCGGGGACGAGCTCAGAAGCCCAGATGCTCCGAGTGATGCCCGGCGTGACCGTGATGCCGCGTACCTCGCAGGGTCAGAACCGTGCCGGATGCGGTCACCGTCGCCTCCCGTCCCTTTCGATGCCATCACTAGCTGTAACAAAAGCCGACCTTACCATGCCGTGACCGGCACACTCCGTCCGGTCACGGCACTCCGCGCTCACTCGGGGTGAGCGCCGTGATACCTCAGGTTACGAAGCGTGATCGCGGTGTCCAGCGCCGCGACGACCGACTCCCAGCCCTTGTCCTCGGAGCTGTCCGCAAACCCGCTCCGCGCCAGGGCCTGGTCGATGTCGTCGCACGTCAGGACGCCGTTGCCGACCGGAGTCGACTCGTCCAGGGCGACCCGGGTCACACCGGCGGTGACCGAGTCGCAGACGTAGTCGAAGTGAGCGGTCTCACCACGGATGACCGCGCCGAGCACCGCCACCGCGTCCAGGTCGCGGGCCAGCTGCTGCGCGACGACCGGGATCTCCAGCGCCCCCGCGACCCGGACGACCACCGGGTCGGGGACGCCGCACTGCTTGGCCGCCTCGGTCGCGCGGGCCAGGAGCTGGTCGGTGATCTGGGCGTTCCAGCGGGTGCAGACGATGCCGAGCGTCATCCCGGACGCGTCGACGGTGGTGTCCTCGGGACGTCCGTGGCCGCTCATGCGAGGTCTCCGATCCGGTGGCCGAGGCGGTCGCGCTTGGCGGCCAGGTAGCGGCGGTTGTGCTCGGTGACGGCGACGGGCAGGGCCTCGCGGCCGAGGACGCCGATCCCGAATCCGGCCAGGCCCTGGAGCTTGGCCGGGTTGTTGGTGAGGACGCGGACCGACCTCACGCCCAGGTCGCGCAGCATGTGGGCGGCGTTGGAGTACTCGCGGGCGTCCACGGGGAGGCCGAGCTCCATGTTGGCGTCCACGGTGTCGGAGCCGTCGTCCTGGAGGGCGTAGGCGCGCAGCTTGGCGAGCAGGCCGATGCCCCGGCCCTCGTGCCCGCGCAGGTAGAGGACGACGCCGCGGCCCTCCTGCGAGATCCGTTCCATGGCGGCGTCCAGCTGGGCGCCGCAGTCGCAGCGCTCGGAGTGCAGGACGTCGCCCGTGAGGCACTCGGAGTGGGCGCGGACGAGGATGTCCTCGCCGTCGCCGATCTCGCCGAGGACGAGGGCGACGTGCTCGCCGCCGTCCACGGAGCTGGCGTAGCCGACGGCGCGCCACATGCCGAACCGGTTCGGCAGGCGGGTCTCGGCCTCGCGGGTGACCATGGGCTCGGTGCGCCGCCGGTACTCGACGAGCTGCTCGATGGAGATCAGCTTGAGGCCGTGCTCCTTGGCGAACACCTGCAACTCGGGCAGCCGGGCCATGGTGCCGTCGTCGTTGACGACCTCGGCGAGGACGCCGACGGGCGGCAGCCCGGCCAGCTGGGCGAGGTCGACGGCGGCCTCGGTGTGGCCGCGGCGGCGCAGCACCCCGCCCTCGTGGTAGCGCAGCGGGAAGATGTGCCCTGGACGCACCAGCGCGCCCGGCTCGCTGCCCGGGTCGCACAGGACGTGCAGGGTGCGCGCGCGGTCGGCCGCGGAGATGCCGGTGCTCACGCCGTCCCGGGCGTCCACGGTGACGGTGAACGCGGTACGCATCCGGTCGCGGTTCTGGGTGGTCATCAGCGGGATCTGGAGGCGGTCCAGGTCCGCGCCGAGCATCGGCGCGCAGATCACGCCGCTGGTGTGCCGGATGGTGAAGGCGAGCAGCTCGGGCGTGGCCTTCGCGGCGGCGAAGATGATGTCGCCCTCGTTCTCGCGGTCCTCGTCGTCCACGACCAGGACGGGCCGCCCGTCCGCGATCGCGGCGACGGCCTCCTCGACCGGGTCGAAGACGCCGGACACCTCGTCGCGCTCCAGGTCGGTGCCACTGGTGATCTCGGTGCCGGTGGTCATGTCGTCCCTCATCCCGTCCCTCGTCTCGTCGCCGGTCATCACGCGGTCACCGTCCCGTCGGCGCGCGCCTGGACGGGTGGCGTCCGGCGGGCCTCCTTGAGCCAGTTGCGGAATCCGGCCATGACCATGACGAAGAAGATCCCGTACACGGCCCCGGACACCCAGAGGCCGGACTTCAGCGCCAGCGGGACGCCGACCAGGTCCACCAGCACCCAGATGATCCAGAAGTCCACGAGCGCGCGGCTCTGCGCGAACGTCGCGGCGGCGCTCCCGACGAAGATGTAGGCGTTGGCCCACGGCGACCAGGCGACCTTCAGCCAGGTCAGGTGGATGAAGATCTGCGCGACCAGGACGGTGCCGAGCGCGAGCGCGGCCAGCAGCACGACCCGCTCGCGGGCGGTGGCCTTGCGGATGACCAGGGGGCCGCCGTCGCGGCGTCCGCGCGTCCACATGAACCAGCCGTACGCGCCGAGGAAGACGAACAGGCCCTGCTTGAGGGCGTTGCCGGGGACGTGGGCGTGCAGGGAGGCCGCGAGGAGCAGCAGCGCGCCCGCGATCTGGACGGGCCAGGTCCACAGCGTCTTCTTCATGGCGAGGTAGACGACGGCGAGGGAGAGGGCGTTGCCGACCAGGTCGGTCCACAGCACGTGCTCGCCGAAGAGCGTGAAGCTCGAGTTCAGCCAGTTCACAACGCCTCCTCGCTCTCCAGCACGCCGTTCTGGACGGTCAGCATGCGCTCGACGTACTTGGCGACGACGTCGACCTCGAGGTTGACGACGTCCCCGACGCCCTTGTGGCCGAGGGTGGTCAGCGCGAGCGTGGTGGGGATGAGCGCGACGCTGAACCGGTCGGCTCCGGCCTCGACGACGGTGAGGCTGATGCCGTCCACCGTGATCGAGCCCTTGTCTGCGACGTAGCGGGCGAGGCCGGACGGGAGCGAGACGGTCACGACGTCCCAGCGCTCGCCGGGCTCGCGGGAGAGGATCGTGCCGGTGCCGTCCACGTGGCCCTGCACGATGTGGCCGCCGAGCCGGTCCGACACGCGGACGGGGCGTTCGAGGTTCACCCGCGCGCCGGGGGCGAGTCCGCCGAGCCCGGAGCGGTCGAGGGTCTCCTTGATGACGTCGGCGGTGAAGGTCCCGTCCGTGACGTCCACGACGGTGAGGCAGACGCCGTTGACGGAGATGGACGCGCCGTGGACGGCGTCCGAGGTGACGAGCGGGCCGTGGATGGTCAGGCGGGCCGAGTCCCCTGCGGACGCGACCTCTCTGATCTCGCCGAGTTCCTCGACGATGCCGGTGAACATGTCCCGGGCCTCCCTTTGGGGGTCAGGCTCCGGGGTTCCTGCCAGCACGACGGTCGCGTACGGCGTGCAGCCCCTTTTCACCTCGAGCAGGGGCCGTTCGCGCGCTGCCTCCCATCCGGACTTTAACCGTCGGTCCCGGAGTTCCACCGGGTCAACCGGCCGATGGCTTCGGCCGGGTCGCGGACTATCACCGCCGGTTCGGACTTTCACCGACCCCGGAGCACGCGTTGCACTGCTTGCCAACCAGTGTGCCACGCCCCCTGTTCCCGGAACCATGTGAGAACGCCCACGGACCACATCCGGCCAACCAAGCGCTTGCTTGATATACAGCTTGGATCTCGGCCGGATCAGGAGACGGCCGTGTGGAGGGTGGCCGCGAGTTCGGTGGGGGCCGACACCATCGGCCAGTGGCCCGTGGGCAGGTCGAAGCGGCGCCACGGCGGCTGGTTCAGGTAGGCCAGCATCGGGATTCCGGCGTCCAGCAGGGCCGTGAAGTCGTGGCAGGCGACCAGGACGCGGTCCACGCCCGCGGCGGGCTCGACCGGGCCGGGCAGAGGCTGGGTGTAGGTGCCGAACGGCTGGGGGGTGGCGCGGGCGCGCAGGACGTCCAGCCGCTCCTCGTCCAGGCCGTCGAGGCTGCTGGACCCGTCCAGGAGCTCCTCGAAGGGCAGGCGCCATCCGTCTCCGGACGCCGAGACCCGCTCGCGCAGGTGGTCCGCCGCCGGTGGCGGCATGAGGTCGAGCATGCGCATGCCCTCGGCGAACGGGGCGCCGTCCACGTAGACGACGCGCTCCAGCCGGTCGCCGAGCCGCGCCGCCGCCCCGGTCACCGGAGCGGCGGAGTAGCTGTGGGCGACCAGGGTGACGTCGCGCAGATCCTCACGCTCGACGAATCCGGTGATGTCCGCGATGTGCGTGTCCAGGTCCGTGTCCGGTCCACCTTGGTCGGCGCGCTCCGCCAGGCCCGTCAGGGTCAGCGGCAGCGCGGTGTGGCCCCGCTCTCGCAGAACGCGGACGGTGTCGTCCCAGGCCCATGCCCCGAGGCAGGCGCCGGGTACGAGTACGAAGGTGGCCATGTGATCTCCCTGAAGTAGGTGCCGCGGCGAGCGTAGAGTCGATACAGGACAGATCCCGCCCTGAAATGCCGAGTGATCCATGACACACCCCCTCACCCGCGTGCTGACCCTGCTGGAACTCCTCCAGTCCCATGCCGGGCTCACCGGGACGGAGCTGGCGGGCCGCCTGGACACCGACGTCCGCACGGTGCGCCGGTACATCGCCCACCTGCGTGAGCTGGGCATCCCCGTGGAGGCCGAACGCGGCCGTCACGGCGGCTACGGGCTGGCCCGCGGTTACCGGATGCCGCCGCTGGTGCTCAGCAACGACGAGGCGCTCGCCGTCGTGCTCGGGCTGCTCGCGGCGGAACGCCTCGGCATGGGCACGGCCGCACCGGCCAGCGCCGGGGCCCTGGCGAAGATCGAGCGGGTGCTCCCGGACGCCCTGCGCGAACCGCTCGCCGCGATGCGGGAGACCCTCTCGTTCACCGCCCACGCCGTGGTCGGGCAGGCGCCCGGGACCGGCGTCCTGCTGGCCCTGGCCCAGGCGTCCCGCTCCCGGACGACCGTCGGCGTCAGCCACCGTTCCTGGCGCCGGGAGCACACCGAACGCGACGTCGACCCCTACGGCGTGGTCTTCCACTCCGGACGCTGGTACGTCGTCGGGCACGACCACCTCCGCGACGGCCTGCGGACCTTCCGCATCGACCGCATCGCGTCCGTCACGCCCCGGGACTCGACCTTCGTCGCCCCCGACGGCTTCGACCCCGTCGCCCACCTGACCTCGAACCTCGCCCAGGGGCCCTACCGCTGGCCGGTCGAGGTGACGGTCCACGGCCCGCTCGACGCGGTCGCCCGGCGGCTTCCCCGCTCGGCGGTGACGCTCACCGCCCGTCCCACCGGCGTCCTCGTGCGCGGACGGGTGGAACGGCTGGACGGCATGGCGCACGTCCTCGCCTCGCTGGAGTGGCCCTTCACCATCCATCACCCCGATGAGCTGCGGCAGGCGCTCAAGAGCCTCGCCGACCGGCTCTCCGCCGCCGCCGACCGAAGGCCGGACGACCCACCGACCCTCGGCGGCGAGGACGTCCTCGGGTCTTCCTAAGCCGGACGCCCGGCCGCGGTGCGGTGGGAGAGCCAGGCGGCCATGGAGCGGACGCCGACGCCGATGGCGCGCTCGTCGGGGTCGAAGGCGCCGAAGTGCGGGTAGGCGGTGGCGATGTCCGCGCCGGGACGGCGGACGCCGAGGAAGCTGAACGTCCCGGGGAGGCGGCGGAGGAAGAGGGCGAAGTCCTCGCCGCTGAACGGGATCGCCGCGTGCATGGTCGTGACCGACCGGCGGCCGAGCCGGGCCCTCAGGAAGTCGCGGACCTCCCGTCCCGGACGGGGCGGGCACACCATCGCCGGGAACGCGTCGGTGGGGAAGTCCACGCGGGCGTCCGGATAGCGGGCCGCCAGGCCGCGCAGCTGGTCGCGGATCTCCGGGACGCGCTCCTGCGGCCAGCAGCGGTACATCGCGCGCACCTCGACGTCCCCGTTAGGAGCGGGACGCGCGCCTGCCCGCATCCAAACGAAACGGGCGAGTGGGCCGTTCGGCGTCTGCAGCTCACGGACCATGCGTTCGAGATCGGCGGACGTCTCCGGATACGCGACCGTCGAGAGCGCGCTGATGTCGGCGACGAGCCGGGCCGCCCGGTCGGACGCGCCGGGTCCGGTCAGCGTGATGCCGCCGCGATCCAGACCCGGCAGGCCGGTGCCCGGTGTGACCGCGAACGTGCCCACCGGGAAGGGGCCGCAGTGCAGGGCGTGGATCTCGGCGGGTCGCGTCCTCTCCAGGACCCCGGCGGCGATCATCGCCCGCGCGCCGGAGAGGGCCTCCTCCCCCGGCTGGAAGAGGAACACGACCTCGCCGCGCAGCCGGTCCCGCAGGCGGGCCAGGACCTCGGCGACGCCGACGCCGATCGTGGTGTGCAGGTCGTGGCCGCACAGGTGCGCGGCGTCCGGGCCGCCGCCGATCTGCGAGTCGGGAGGGACGGCGTCCATGTCGGCGCGGTAGGCGACCGTCCGGCCGCGGCCCCCGCCCTTCAGGACGCCGACGACGCCCGTGCCGCCGACGCCCGTGGTCACCTCGAGCCCGGCGGCGCGCAGCCGGTCGGCGACGAGCGCGGCCGTGTGGGTCTCGGCGCCCGCAAGTTCGGGGTGCCGGTGGATGTCGCGGCGCAGCGCGATCAGGTCGCCGTCCAGCCGTCCGGCCACCGCGTCGATCCGCTCGCCGAGGCCGAGACCGAGGCCGTGGCCGGACGGTTCGGCCGCTCCGGCCGGGAGACCGGTGGCGAGGACGCCTCCGGCTCCGAGCGCGACGGCGCCGCCGAGCATGCTTCGACGGGTCAGGGAAGTGTGTCCGAAGTGGTGATCGCTCATGTCCTGGACGCTACGGATCCGCGGACGGCCTTTCGAGGTGGCTAGGCGCCGGTCGCAGGTGTACCCAGGTCCACCGTTCCGGTCAGCCGCAGGCCGCCGGACGTCGCGGTGACATGGGTCAGGTCGGGCACGATCCAGTCGGCCTCGGCCAGCTCGGACGCGTCGTGGCTGGTCATGACGGCCACGACGGTCGCACCGGCGGCGCGTCCGGCGCGGATCCCGGCGGGCGCGTCCTCCACGACCACGCACGCGGACGGCTCGACGCCCAGCTCCCGCGCGGCCAGCAGATATCCCTGCGGGTCGGGCTTGCCCTCGGTCACCCGCTCGGCGGACACGACGACCGGCGGCAGCGGGACGCCCGCGACGCCCGTCCTGACCTTGAGCTGGCCGACGTCCATCGAGGTGACCAGCGCCCAGGGCAGGGCGCCCAGGGAGGTCAGCAGGCGGACGGCGTCCGGCAGCGCGGTGATGCCGTCGGTGCGGGACGCCTCCAGCTCGTCCAGCCGCCTGGTCGCCTCGGGGACCCGGTCGGCGGGCAGGAAGTCGGCGATCCGGTCGGACGTGCGGCGGCCGTGCGCTCCGGCCAGGTACTCCGCGGCGTCCAGGCCGTACTCGGCCGCCCACTCCCGCGCGGCCGCCTCGACCAGCGGGGTGGAGTCGACGAGCGTGCCGTCCACGTCGAACAGGACGGCCGAGCACGGCAGGAAGGTCATCAGTGCACGGACCAGGGGGCGGCGGCGGTGGCCTTCTCGGCCTGGGCGCGGAGCCTGCGGACCGCCTCGGCGGGGTCGTCCGCGCCGTAGACGGCGCTGCCCGCGACGAACACGTCCGCGCCCGCCTCGGCGCAGCGCTCGATCGTCCCGGCGCTGACGCCGCCGTCCACCTGGAGCCAGACGTCCAGGTCACGGCCCTTGATCAGCTCGCGGGCGCGGCGCACCTTCGGCAGCACCACATCGAGGAACCTCTGGCCGCCGAACCCCGGCTCGACGGTCATCAGCAGCAGCATGTCGATCTCGCCGAGGATGTCCTCGAACCCGTCGACCGGGGTCGCCGGGTTCACCCCGAGCCCGGCGCGCGCGCCCGCGGCGCGGATCGTCCGCAGGGTGCGGATCGGCGCGGACGCCGCCTCCGCGTGGATCGTGACGCTCTTCGCCCCGGCCTCGGCGTACTGGGGCGCCCAGCGGTCCGGGTCCTCGATCATCAGGTGGCAGTCGAGCGGGAGGCGGCTGGTCTTGAGCAGCGCCTCCACGATCGGCAGCCCGAGGGTCAGGTTGGGGACGAAGTGGTTGTCCATCACGTCGACGTGCACCCAGTCGGCGGCGTCGGCGATCCGCTCGACCTCGCCGCCCAGGGAGGCGAAGTCGGCGGACAGGATGCTGGGAGAGATCTGCGGAGCCATGATGCCCCCAGCTTAGAAGTCCCCGCCCACCACCTCGGCGGCAGGGCGGGGCCTTCCGGTCAGCGCTTGCGCAGCAGGGCCAGGAACATCGCGTCGGTGCCGTGCCGGTGCGGCCAGAACTGCGCGTACGGGGTGTCCCCGACGCGGACGCGCTCCAGCGACGGCGCGATGCCGGTGAGGACGTCCGGGGCGTCGACCCGCTCGACGTCGTCGCGGCGGCGCAGCACGTCGTCCACGACGACCCGGGTCTCGGCGAGGTGCGGCGAGCACGTGACGTACGCGACGACCCCGCCCGGACGCAGCGCCTCCAGCGCCGACCCCAGCAGCTTCCGCTGGAGCGGGCCGAGCTCGGCGACCGCCTCCGGGCCGCGCCGCCAGCGCGCCTCGGGACGGCGGCGGAGCGCGCCGAGGCCGGTGCACGGCGCGTCCAGCATGATCCGGTCGAACGAGCCCGGACGCCACGCGGGCACGGTGCCGTCGGCGACGACGACCCCGGCGCGGTCGTCCACGGCGCGGGTGACCAGCGCGGCGCGGTGCCGGGTGACGTCGGCGGCGAGCAGGCGGGCGTCCCGCTGCGTCGCGACCGCCGACAGCAGGCCCGCCTTGCCGCCCGGACCGGCGCAGACGTCCGCCCAGCGGGCGTCGCGGCCGTCGAGCCCGACGGCCGCCAGGGCGAGCGCGACGAGCTGGCTGGCCTCGTCCTGGACGGCGGCGCGGCCGTCGCGGACGGCGGCGAACACGGCCGGGTCGCCGTCGGGCAGGACGGCCCCGACCGGCGAGTACGGCGCCGGGTCGGTGCCGTCCAGCTCGGCGAGCGTGGCGCGGCCGGGACGGGCGACCAGGGTGACGCGCGGACGGTCGTTGTCGGCGGCGAGCAGCGCGTCGATCTCGTCCCGCTCCGGGCCGAGCGCGTCGCGCAGCGCGGACACGATCCACTTCGGGTGGCTGCGGCGGACCGACAGCCGGGTCGTGGCGTCCATGTCGTCCGGGGCGATGATGTCGAGCCAGGCGGCCAGGTCGCGTCCGGCGACCTTGCGCAGCACCGCGTTGGCGAACTTGGACTGGCCGGGCCCGGTGACGTCGCGGGCCAGGTCGACGGCCGTGCCGACGGCGGCGTGCGGCGGGATCCGGGTCGCGAGGATCTGGTGCGCGCCGAGGCGCAGGACGTCCAGCAGCGGCGCGTCGATGCGGCGCAGCTCGCGGTCGCTGCAGAGCGCGAGGATCGCGTCGTAGGTGCCGCGGCCCCGCAGCGTGCCGTAGGTCAGCTCGGTCGCCAGGGCGGCGTCGCGGCCGGACAGGCCGCGCTCGCGGAGCCGGGCCGGGAGCAGCAGGTTGGCGTAGGCGTCGCGGGAGTCCACGGCGCGGATCACGTCGAACGCGGTGCGGCGGACGAGGTCCTGCGGGCGGCCGGTGCGGCGCGGCCCGTCCGGGCGGCGGTTGGCGTTGCTCCGTCCGCGGTGGTGGCGGGTGGGCGGCATCAGGCGAGCGTGTCCTTGTCGGTGAGAGAGACCCCGCGCGCCCAGTCGGCGGCGGGCATGCGGCGCTTGCCCTGCGGCTGGACGTCGCCGAGCGCGACGGGGTGGGTGGCCGTGCCGACCAGCACCTCGTTCTTGCCCGCGCGCATGGCGCCGGGCGCCAGCGGCTCGGCGTCCCGCGCGGCGTCCGGGACGGGACGGACCGGGAACAGCTTCAGCCGGGCGTCGCGGAACGTCGTCCACGCGCCGGGCGCGGGCGTGCAGGCCCGGACGAGCCGGTCGATGTGCAGGGCCGGGGACGTCCAGTCGACGCGGGCGTCCTCCGGGGTGAGCTTGGCGGCGTGCGAGACGCCGTCGTCCGGCTGCGGACGGGGCTCCAGCACCCCGGCCTCGATGCCGCTCATGGTGTCGACGAGCAGCGAGGCGCCCGCGACGGCGAGCCGTCCGAGCAGGTCGCCGGAGGTGTCGGTCGGCAGGATCGGCTCGGTCAGCACCCCGTAGACCGGGCCGGTGTCCAGGCCCTCCTCGATCTGGAAGGTGGCCGCGCCGGTCACGTCGTCCCCGTGCAGGATCGCGCGCTGCACCGGGGCCGCGCCGCGCCAGGCGGGCAGCACCGAGAAGTGCAGGTTCACCCAGCCGTGCCGGGGGATCTCCAGGGCGGCGGGCCGCAGGATCGCGCCGTAGGCGACGACCGGGCAGCAGTCCGGCGCGATCTCGCGCAGCCGGTCCAGGAACGCGGGGTCGGACGCCTTGGCGGGCCTCAGCACCTCGATCCCGGCCTCCTCGGCGACCTGCGCGACCGGGCTCGGGACGAGCTTGCGGCCACGCCCGGCGGGCGCGTCGGGACGGGTGACGACCGCGGCGACCTCGTGCGAGGACTCCAGCAGCGCCCGCAGGGACGGGACGGAGGTCTCGGGCGTTCCGGCGAAGACGAGGCGCATGCTCAGACGGCCTTCCCGCGCGTGGTGTGCGGCGACACCTTGACCTGCGGGAGCGGGTCGCCGAACCACTCGGCCTCCCGGATGGCCTTCATCGCGGCCTTGCGCTGCTCGGTGTCCATCCGGTCGATGAAGATGATCCCGTCCAGGTGGTCGGTCTCGTGCTGGACGCAGCGGGCCAGCAGGTGCGTGCCCTCGACCGTGATCGGCTCGCCGTGCATGTTGAAGCCCTTGGCGACGGCCCGCACCGAGCGCGGCGTCGGGAACGCCAGGCCGGGCAGCGACAGGCAGCCCTCGTCGCCGGTCTCCTGCTCGTCCGACAGGTCCAGGGACGGGTTGACCAGGTGGCCGAGGACGTCGTCGACGTAGTAGGTGAACACCCGCAGGCCGACGCCGAGCTGCGGCGCGGCCAGGCCCGCGCCGGGCGCGTCGACCATGGTGTCGGTGAGGTCCTTGACGAGCTGGCGCAGTTCCTTGTCGAAGTCCTTGACCGGCTCGGCAGGGGTGCGCAGCACGGGATCGCCGAAGAGGCGGATGGGCTTGACGGACAAGGAGGGCTCCGTTTCCAGGGGTGCGCCGACGTCTCGGCACCCGGTGCTGACGCGTTCAGTCTACGAACCGTCCAGTCTAAGATCCCCCGGCGGCCGACCGCGCCTTGATCGCGGCGGTCCGGGCGGATCTCACGGTCCCCCGGCCGGGAGGGTGGGCACGGGGTCGGCCGGCGCGCCGATGACCGGGGCCTGGTAGCCGTCGGCGAGCAGCAGCTCCCGGACGCCCCAGACGCCGAGCGGCGTCAGCTCCAGGCCGCCGCCGCGGCCCGCCACCACGCCCCACCCGGCCAGCTCGTCCAGCCGTTCCCGGAGCGCCCCGGCGACCGCGCCCGCCAGCAGCCGCGGGTCGCTGACCTCGTACACCGCCTCGACGTGGTCGAGCAGGACGCGGGTCAGGTCGTCCGCCGTGGACGGCTCGCGCTGCTCGTACAGCTGGATCAGGACGCCGGTCAGCTCGGCCTGGACGAGCTCGCCGACCTCCAGCTCCTCGTCCTCGGGGTGCTCGGTGACCGCGACCTCGTCGAACCGGGTCAGCCAGGCTTCGAGCACGGCTTCATCGTCGCCCCCGGCCCCGGCCCCGGCCCCGGCAGCACCCTGCTCGATCAGCTCGGACTCCCGGGCCGCGCGCGCCAGCTCCTCGGAGGACGCCAGCCGGACGGGCGGGACGACCAGCTCCTCGGCCCGCGCCAGGTAGTCCTCGGTGCGCGCGAACCGCTCGGTCTCGGGCAGCGCCTCGAACTCGGCGACCCAGCGCTCGACGGCCCGGGCGTCGGCCGTGTCCACGCCGTCCTCGGCCATCATCCCGGCGATCACCTCGGCGGCGGCCCGCCGCTCGTCGGTGTCGGCGTCGGCCACGACCCGCGTGAACTCGGGCGTGATCGCCTCCAGCTCCGCGGTGAGCGCCTCCGCCCGCCCGGCCGGGAGCGCGCCCGTCTCGTCCAGGCAGGCGACCAGGGCCCGCAGCGCCCCGAGGATCGACGGGACCTCCCCGGCCTCCGCGACGACCGTCTCGGGGAAGACCTCCAGCAGCAGCGCGCGCAGGACCTCGGGGGTCAGCCCGCCCGGACCGGTGAGGTCCAGCTCCTCGCGCGCCAGGTCGAGCAGCAGCTCCGCGCCGTCGACGTCCACGTCCCCGAGCCCGCCGGGACGCCCTGCGGCCCAGGCGGCGAGCCGGTCCGCGACGTCCTGCACCCACATCTCATCGCCCACGCGGCAACCCTAGGACTCAGATGAGCTCCAGGGGGTCCATCTGCACACGGACGTACTCGGTCGTCCTGCGGGCGCTGCGGACGCCCTGACCGGCCTGGAGCTCGCGGGCGAGCGGCAGGCCGTCCCCGCGGGGCACCCTGACCAGGGCCCGCTCGCGCGGCTGCTGCCCCGGCTGCGGCTGCTCACTGACCGGAACCGGCCCCAGCACCTCGGCGGACGTGGGCAGCCGCGCGTCCACCAGCAGCTCGCGGATCGCGGCCGGGGTGGCGGTCAGCGACGCCATCCGGAACGCGGGCGGGAACCCGGCCTCGCGGCGCTCGCCCAGCTCCCGCTCGGCGAAGGTGACCGGATCCCAGCGGATCAGCGCCTGGACGGCGGGCAGCGACCCGTCGGCGGAGACCACGACCGCGCCGCCCGGGCGGACGAGCGCGGCGGCGTTCATCCAGCGGCGCAGGCTCTCCTCGGCGGCCCGCAGGTCGGCGCGGCCGAGCAGGGCCCAGCCGTCCAGGAGGAGCGCGGCGGCGTACCCGTCCTCGGCGACCGGCTCCGCGCCCGGCGTGGACACCACCAGCGCCTTCCCGGGGCCGACCGCGTCCAGGACGGCCTCGCGCCCCGACGTCCGCACGACCGCGCCCGGGAAGGCCCGGCCGAGCTCCTCGGCGGTGCGGCGGGCCCCGACGACCACGGCCCTGAGCTGGAAGAACCCGCATTCGGGGCAGTGCCAGTCCCCCGCGATCCGGCCGCACCAGCGGCAGTACGGCGCGGCGTGCGCCGACGTCAGCGCCAGCGGCCCCTGGCAGGCCGAGCAGTGCGCCATCGTCCGGCAGCGCTGGCAGGCGAGCGCGGGCAGGTACCCGCGCCGGGGCACCTGGACCAGCACCGGGCCGTGCTCCAGCGCCCGCCGGGCCGTGTCGAACGCGATGTGCGGCAGCCGCGCGGCGCGGGCGGCCTCGTCGCGGGCCATGTCGAAGTCGTCCCCGACCGGCCGGACGCGCGGCATCGCCGCCCGGACCGTCGCCCGGTCGGCCGTCAGCGCGTGCGCCCAGCCCGTCTCGACCAGGACGGTCGCCTCGGTCGTCCGGGTGTACCCGCCGATCAGCGCCCCGGCCTGCGAACGGTGTGCGCGCAGCGCCAGCACCTCGCGCGGGTGCGGGTAGGGCGCGTGCGGCTCGGCGTGCACGTCGTCCCCGTCGTCCCACAGGACGACCAGCCCGAGGTCGTGGACGGGCGCGAACATCGCCGCGCGCGTCCCGACGACGGCCCTGACCGCCCCGCGCCGGACCGCCAGCCAGCGCCGGTACCGCTCGGTCGGGCCGAGGTCGGCGGTCAGAGCGACGTGGCGTCCGTCACCGAGCTCCTCGGCGAGCGCGCCGTCCACGCGGGCCACGTCCCGGCCGTCCGCGAGGACGACCAGCGCCCCGCGCCCGGCGGCCAGCGCGGTGCGGACGGCCCGCGCGACGGCCTGGACCCGCTCGGGGCCGGGCAGGGCCGTCCAGACGGCGCGCGGAGCGCGCCCGGCGGCCAGCGCGGCCAGGAACGAGGGCCCCGCGGGGTACCGTGCCCAGGGGCCGGGCCCGTCCGGCGGCTCCGGCGCGGTGGCGGGCTCCCGCGGCGGCTCACCCTCCACCTTGGCGTGCCGGGGCGGGATCGCCAGCCGCAGCACGTCGGCGAGCGTCCCCGCGTACCGGTCGGCAACCTCGCGGGCCAGCGCCGCGATCTCCGGGGCCAGGACGGCCTCGGGCGAGGTCACCCGCTCCAGGAACGACAGGCGGCCCTCATGGTCGCTCTCCTGGACTCGGTCCAGCAGGAGGCCGTCCACGAGCTGCCCGGCGAAACGCACACGAACCCGACACCCTGGCACGGCCTTGGCATCGAGTTCGCTGGGTACGAGGTAGTCGAAGGGCCGGTCCAGATGGGGAAGCGACATGTCCACCGCGACCCGGGCCACGGGGAGGTGCTCGGCCGGGACCCTCGCGCCCTTCCGGGAGGTCTTCCTCACGCCGCCCTTCGCCGTGGACTTGACCCCGCCTTTGCGCTGCGGTCCGTCCCCTCGCCGAGGGGACTTTTCGGGCGCGACGGACGTGCCGGGCGGTACCGTCGTGCCACCGGGGCCGTCCGGAAGCACGTCCAGACCCGGGATCAGCCCGGTGTCCCCGTCGTCGTTGCTCACACGTTCGTCCTACCAGACCAGGGGGTGCGCCAGTCCCGTGGAACCGTCCGTGACCGGTTTGAACTCGTCCGGGGATCAGTGGATCATTGGCCGGTGCCCCCCGGGCCCAGACCGTCCCTCCGGATCCTGTAGGCAGCGTTGACCACCGCATCGACCTCCGCGCGGGTGGGCTCCGCCCCTGCCGCCCCCTCGACGCCGCCCGTCCTCGGGCCGCGCTGGCGGCGCTGGGCGAACCCGCGCAACCCCGTCACCGCCGCGACCGTGGTGGCGTTCGTGCTGCACATGGTCTGGGCGCTGTTCCTGGCCACCGAGGGCGGCGACCTGTCCGCCCAGGCCGCCTGGACGCACTTCGTCGGGCACTACCCGTGGGCCGCCTACAACCTCGGCTGGTACGGCGGCATCCACGTCGCGTCCTACAGCGTGATCTCGCCGTTCCTCATGGCCTGGTTCGGGATCCGGACGGTCGCGGTGATCAGCGGCACCCTGTCGGCGACCCTCGCCGCGATGATGCTGGTCCGGTTCCGCGCCCCGGTCGCGCTCCCCGCCGCCGTCTGGGCCGCGTTCGCGATCTCCTGCAACTCGGCGTCCGGCCGCACCACCTTCGGCCTCGGCCTGCTGTTCGCGCTCGGCGCCGTCATGTGCGCCTTCACCGCCCGCGGAACGCCGTTCCTGCGCGCCTCCGGCATGGTCGGCTTCGGCCTGCTCGCGACCTTCGCCAGCCCCGTCGCCGGGCTGTTCCTGCTGGTCGTCGGGGCCGCCATGTTCCTCACCGGACGCCGCCGCGCCGGGATCGCGATCTGCCTCGGCATGCCCCTGGTCGTCGGCACGACCACCCTGCTGTTCCCCTTCACCGGCGTCCAGCCGATCTCCCTCGCGGCGATCGTCCTGCCCGCGATCGCCAGCGTCGTCGCCCTCCTGGTCTGCGCGCCGAAGGACTGGAGGCTCATCCGGGTCGGCGCGGCCGTCTACCTGCTCGGCATCACGCTCACCTGGCTGATCCCGACCCCGGTCGGCAGCAACGTCGAGCGCATGTCCCTGGTCTTCGGCGGCGTCTTCCTGCTCTGCGCCGTCGGCCGCGTGACCGACTGGCGCCGCCTCACCGTGCTGTCCCTGGCCTTCGTCGTCACCGGCGTCTGGCAGGTCGTGAAGCCCATGGACGACCTGATCCACACCACCCCCGCCGCCGAGGCCGCCTCCCGGTCCCGCGGCCTGATCACCCAGCTCCACGAGCGCGGCGCCGACCGCGGCCGGGTCGAGGTCGTCCCGCTGCGCTCCCACTGGGAGGCGTCCGGCCTGAGCCGCCAGGTGATCCTCGCCCGCGGCTGGAACCGCCAGGTCGACGCCGAGCGCAACGCCCTGTTCTACGAGAAGACCCTGCCCCCGGACGCCTACCGCGACTGGCTCCACAAGTGGTCGGTCCGCTACGTCGTCCTGCCCGAGCAGGAGATCGACTGGTCCTCCCACAACGAGGAGGTCCTGGTCCGCGCGGGACAGCCCTTCCTCACCGAGGTCTGGCGCGACGCCAACTGGCGGCTCTTCCAGGTCGCCGACCCGGTCCCGCTCGTCCAGAGCCCGGCCTACGTCGAGCGCTTCCGTCCCGACAAGGTCACCGTGAACGCGCCGGCGGGCGGCACCTACCTCCTCCGCATCGCCCACTCCCCCTGGCTCGGCGTCAAGGGCCCCGGCAAGGGCGCCTGCCTCTCCCAGATCAGGACCGGCCCCAACAAGGACTTCGTCGAGCTGACCCTCCCCGCCCCCGGCACCTACACCGTCGGCGCCCGCTACGAACTCCCCCGCGGAACCCCCTGCAAGTAGGCACCCGCCGCCCTCGGGCGAACGAACCGGCAACGAAAAGGCCCCCGCACCAGCGGGGGCCTTTCACGTGTCGCGGGTCAGAGGCCGGCGCGCTCGGCGAGGGCCTCGGCGCGGTCGGTGCGCTCCCAGGAGAAGTCGGGCTCCGGACGGCCGAAGTGGCCGTACGCGGCGGTCTGGGAGTAGATCGGGCGGAGCAGGTCCAGGTCGCGGACGATCGCGGCCGGGCGGAGGTCGAAGACCTCGGTGACGGCCTTCTGGATCTTCGCGACGGCGACCTTCTCGGTGCCGAAGGTCTCCACGAAGACGCCGACCGGCTGGGCCTTGCCGATCGCGTAGGCGACCTGCACCTCGGCGCGGTCGGCGAGCCGCGCCGCGACGATGTTCTTGGCCACCCAGCGCATCGCGTACGCGGCCGAGCGGTCCACCTTGGACGGGTCCTTGCCGGAGAAGGCGCCGCCGCCGTGCCGGGCCATGCCGCCGTAGGTGTCCACGATGATCTTGCGGCCGGTCAGGCCCGCGTCGCCCATCGGGCCGCCGATCTCGAACCGGCCGGTCGGGTTGACCAGCAGCCGGTAGCCGGTGGTGTCGATGTCGAACTCGGCGAGCACCGGGTCGACGACGTGCTCCTTGACGTCCGGGGCGAGCAGCTCCTTGAGGTCGATGTCCGGAGCGTGCTGGGACGACACGACCACCGTGTCGAGCCGGACCGCGCGGTCGCCGTCGTACTCGATGGTGACCTGGGTCTTGCCGTCGGGGCGCAGGTAGGGCACCACGCCGCCCTTGCGGACCGCCGACAGCCGGTGCGACAGGCGGTGGGCCATGGTGATCGGCAGCGGCATGAGCTCGGCGGTCTCGTTGCTGGCGTAGCCGAACATCAGGCCCTGGTCGCCCGCGCCCTGGCGGTCCAGGTCGTCCAGCAGGCCCTCCTCGCGCGACTCGTAGGCGTCGTCGACGCCCTGCGCGATGTCGGGCGACTGCGCGCCGATGGAGACCGACACGCCGCAGGAGTGGCCGTCGAAGCCCTTCTTGGACGAGTCGTAGCCGATCTCGAGGATCTTCTCCCGGATCACACCGGGGATGTCGACGTAGGTCTCGGTGGTGACCTCACCGGCCACGTGCACCTGACCAGTGGTGATCATCGTCTCCACGGCGACCCGGGAGGCCGGGTCGTCCTTGAGCATCGCGTCCAGGATGGCGTCACTGATCTGGTCCGCGATCTTGTCCGGATGCCCTTCGGTGACGGACTCGGAGGTGAACAGGCGGCGAGACACGTACGTGAACTCCTTGCAGCGGCTGCTGACTGACGTCGCAGAACGGACTTCTCTGACTTGGCGAGGCGGGAGACGCCGGCCCCCCGCCACGGGCTTGCGCTTGAGTTTTCGATCGGAGTCTATCGGGAACGGCCTTGCGTACAGCTAGGCCGAAGTGCGGTCCTCGGGGTGAGGCACGCCTCAGTCACCTTGCCGGTCGGGTGCGTCCAGCCGGGCGACGGCCAGGTCCCACACCACGTCGGCGAGGTCCTCCTTGGGGCCGCGCGGGATCTCGGTGGCCGAGCCGTCCGCGCCGAGCACGACGGCCGCGTTGTCCGGCCGCCCGAAGGTCAGGTCGGCTCCCACTTGATTAACGACCAGGAGGTCGCAACCCTTCCGCTTCAACTTCTCCCGGCCGTTGGCGAGCACGTCGTCGGTCTCGGCGGCGAACCCGACCACGACCCGTCCCGGACGGGGGTCGGCGCCGAGCTCGGCGAGGATGTCGGGGTTCTTGACCAGCCGAATCGGCGCGGGCTGCCCGTCCGGATCCTTCTTGATCTTGGACTCGACGTACTCGGCGGGCCGGAAGTCGGCGACCGCGGCGGCCATGACCACCACGTCGGCGTCCTCCGCCGCGGCGAGGACCGCCTCGCGCATCTCCCGCGCCGACCCCACCGGGACGACGTGGGCGCCCGCCGGGTCCGGCAGCGCGGCGTTCGCCGAGACGAGCGTCACGCTCGCTCCGCGCGCCAGGGCCGTGCGGGCCAGCGCGTACCCTTGGAGCCCGGACGACCGGTTGCCCAGGAACCGCACCGGGTCGAGCGCCTCCCGCGTCCCGCCCGCGGACACCACGACGTGCCGTCCGGCGAGGTCGAACAGTCCCGACGTCCGGGGGTCGATCCGCCGCCCGACCTCCACGATCCCGCCGGACGCGGCTGCGCCGTCGGCGGCGCCGGATTCCGCGAGGGCGGCGGCGCGGGACTTCTGCCAGCGGGTGAGGACGTGCCGGGCCACGTCGAAGAGCTCGGACGGGTCGGGCAGCCGGCCGCGGCCGGTGTCCTTGCCGGTGAGGCGGCCGGACGCGGGGTCGAGGACGATCGCGCCGCGCTCGCGGAGGATCGCGACGTTCGCCTGGGTGGCCGGGTGCTCCCACATCTCGGTGTGCATCGCGGGCGCGAACACCACCGGGCAGTGCGCGGTGAGCAGGGTGTTGGTGAGCAGGTCGTCGGCCAGCCCGTGCGCGGCGCGGGCGAGCAGGTCGGCGGTGGCCGGGGCGACGAACACCAGATCGGCGGACTGCCCGATGCGCACGTGCGGAACGCCGGAAACCCCGTCCCACACACGGGTGGAGACGGGGTGGCCGGACAGGGCGGCCCAGGTGGGCTCGCCCACGAAGCGCAGGGCGTCCTCGGTCGGCACGACGGTGACGTCGTGACCGGACTCGGTCAGCCGCCGCAGCAGCTCGCAGACCTTGTACGCGGCGATCCCGGCGGCGACGCCGAGCACCACGCGGGGCTTGTCGGGGGCTGTCATACGGGCGACTCTAGGACGCGGCGGCCCACGGACCGGACGCCGGGTCAGCCCTCGACGGGCTCGGCCTTGAGCAGGCCCTCGCGGACCTCGCGGAGCGCGATCGAGAGGGGCTTCTCCTGGACCTGGGTCTCGACGAGCGGGCCGACGTACTCGAGCAGGCCCTCGCCCAGCTGGGCGTAGTAGGCGTTGATCTGCCGGGCACGCTTGGCCGCGATGCTCACGAGACCGTACTTGGTGTCGACGATCTCGAGCAGGTCGTCGACGGACGGGTTGGTGATGCCGTCGTTGCTGGCTGCCACGCGGTGGCCCTCCACTAGATGACCGTCGTCGCAGGCCCCGCCTCCGGGGGTTCCCGGGGCGGCGGACGCGCGGCGCGGATGCTTACTGACGAACAGCCATCAAGACTAGCAGCTCGTGCACGACGTCCTGCACGGACGTGTTGACCAGCGTGACGTCGAACTCCTTCTCGGCGGCGAGCTCCACCCGGGCGGCCTCGAGCCTGCGCTCGATCACCTCCGGCGGTTCGGTGCCGCGGCCGGTGAGGCGGCGGACCAGCTCGTCCCAGGAGGGCGGGGCCAGGAAGACCAGGCGGGCCTCCGGCATCGTCCCCCGGACCTGGCGGGCGCCCTGGAGGTCGATCTCCAGCAGGACGGGTTCGCCGCGGGCGAGACGCTCCTCGACGGGTCGGCGCGGGGTCCCGTAGCGGTTGCCCGCGAACTCCGCCCATTCGAGGAGCTCGCCCTCGGCGACGAGCCGGTCGAAACCGGCGTCGTCGACGAAGTGGTACTGCAGGCCGTCTTTCTCACCCGGTCGGGGGGACCGGGTGGTCACCGAGACCGACAGCCACACCTCGGGGTGGGCACGCCGGATCTCGGCGACGACCGTGCTCTTACCGACGCCCGACGGCCCGGAGAGGACCGTGAGGCGACGGACGAGCCGACCATGAGTCAGCTGGGAGCCGTCCGGCGCGGTCATGGGCGCACCGGAGCTGAGCGGGGTGGTGTCGGATCCGGGCACGCCCGGGCCGGCCGCGACGGCAGCACCGTCGCGCCCGCTCGCGGATCGGGGGTCAGCGGTTTCCACCGCCGCCGAACTCACGCTCCAGGGAGGCGCGCTGGTTGGCGCCGAGGCCCCGCACACGGCGGGACTCGGCGATGCCCAGGCGCTCCATGATCTGCTTCGCACGGACCTTGCCCACACCGGGCAGGGATTCCAGGAGAGCCGACACCTTCATCTTTCCGATGACGTCGTCGGACTGACCCTCCTTGAGAACCTCGGCGAGCGAGGTCCCCCCGTGCTTCAGCCGGTTCTTAACCTCGGCACGCTCCTTGCGCGCCTTGGCAGCCTTCTCCAGGGCTGCGGCGCGCTGTTCGGGGGTTAGGGGCGGAAGAGCCACGCCGGGTCACCTCAGGTTTCCACTCGACGGAGTCGGACGGGACGGGAAACTAGCGAGTTCACGGCCCATAAGGCAACGTGAAGTGCCGTTTTACCCGCCACAAAATCACGAAAATCACTCCTTGGAGTGTCCTGAATACAGAGTGTACCCAACTCGACCCCGCGCGACGGCCTCGAGCCCGCCACCTGGACACATAGCCAAGATCGCAACTTTCCCCCCATAAACCCCCGAAACCCGTCACTCATCACCCCACCCAAAGATGATCTTGGTCACGTTTTCGGGTCGTCCCCGGGCCCCCACGCCGAACCGCGCCGCCGAACCTCGCGGCGCCAAGATTTTCTGCCCGAACGAAGGCCCCAGCGCGCGGGCGCGCTGGCGACCGGACGCGGGGTGCTGTCGGCTGTTCCAACGGGCTCAGCCGGCGCGAGCGCGTAACCAACCGGGCGGGGGCGAGGCCGAAGGCGAGCCCCCGCCCGGTTGATCGCGAAGCGATGCCGCGCTCGCACGAGCTTCCGGGCCGCGCCCGAGCCGCTAGGCGAGGGCGGGGAGCCGGGAGCTCAAATCCTACG
This sequence comes from Actinomadura oligospora ATCC 43269, assembly GCF_000518265.1. GTDB lineage: Bacteria > Actinomycetota > Actinomycetes > Streptosporangiales > Streptosporangiaceae > Spirillospora > Spirillospora oligospora. The sequence goes on from NZ_JADG01000004.1 coordinate 340,835, forward strand.
CAGCGAAGCCGCGATGCTGGCGGCGGCGGCGCCGGGGTCGGGGGCGCCGGTGATGGGGCGGCCGATGACGAGGAGGTCGGCTCCGGCGGCGAGGGCCTGCTCGGGGGTGGCGACGCGGGCCTGGTCCTGGGTGGCGGCGCCGGACGGGCGGACGCCGGGGGTGATGAGGGTGATGTCGGGGCCGACCTCGGCGCGGACGGCGGCGGCCTCGTGCGGGGAGCAGACCAGGGCGCGGGCGCCCGCCTCGACCGACAGGGCGGCCAGGCGCAGGACGGCGTCCGCCGCGGGACCCTCGAGGCCGATCCGGGCGAGGTCGGCGTCGTCGAGGGACGTCAGGACGGTCACGGCGGCGATCCGGGTGTCCGGGGCGGCCTCGGCGGCGGCGCGGATCATCGCGGACCCGCCCGCGGCGTGGACGGTCAGGTAGGTCGGCTTCAGGCGGGCGACGGCGCGGGTGGCGCCCGCGACGGTCGCGGGGATGTCGTGGAGCTTCAGGTCCAGGAACACCTGGACGCGGCTGGCCCCGCGGACGCTCGCGACCACGTCGGGGCCGTAGCGCAGGTAGAGCTCGAGGCCGACCTTGACGGTGCTCACGTGCGGGGTGACCTGGCCGGCCCAGCGCGCGGCCGTGTCCAGGTCGGGGGCGTCCAGGGCGACGGCGATGGGTGCCTGTACAGCGGTCACGGGAGTCTCTCCTTGGTCTCGGCCGCGGCGGGGTCGGGGGCCGGGGCGTCGTCGCGGCGGGGGCGCGCGGGCGCGGCGATCCGCGCCTCCCAGGTGGTCGCGGAGCCCTCGAGGGACCCCGGGCGGCCGTCCGCGCGGCCTGACCGAGCCCCGAACGCGGCGTCAGCGGCCGTGCGGGACGCCGGGCGCGTCCGAGTGCCGGAGGGGCCGCCCGGCGCCTCAGCGGCGGACACAGAGGCGGACACAGCGGCTTCCGCGGTCTCGGCGGCACCCTCGGTGAGGTCCGGGGGCAGGGGCAGGACGCGCGGCGGGACGTACCCGGCGGGCTTGTGGGCGAGCCCGACGGCGTCGGCGAGGTGGGCGACGCGGCGGGACGCCAGGGCGTCCTCCAGCTCGCGCAGCACGCGCAGCGGGGCGCCGGGCTCGTGGAACAGGGTGGTGCCGAGGGCGACGGCGCTCGCCCCGGCGAGGATGAACTCCAGGGCGGCGAGCCCGGAGTCGACGCCGCCGACCCCGATGATCGGGACATCCGGCAGCGCGGCGTGCACCTGGTAGACGCAGCGGACCGCGACCGGGCGGATCGCGGGCCCGGACAGCCCGCCGGACACGCCGGTCAGCGCGGGCCGCAGGGTGGCGGTGTCGATCGCCATGCCCTCCATGGTGTTGACCAGGGTGAGGCCGTCGGCGCCCGCGTCCACGCAGGCGAGCGCGATGCGGGCGATGTCGGTGACGTCCGGGGCGAGCTTGGCGAGGACGGGGGTGCCGGGCCGCGAGTGCGTCCGGACGGCCCCGACCACGGCCGCCGCCGCGCCCGGGTGCCAGCCGAACATGCGGCCCCGGTCGGCGACGTTCGGGCAGGCGACGTTGACCTCGATCGCGGCGATGTTGGGGACGCCGCGCAGCCGCCGGGCGACCTCGGCGAACTCCTCGACGCTGTTGCCCGCGACCGACACGATCGTCCGGACGTCGCGGTCGACCAGCCAGGGCAGGTCGCGCTCGAGGAACGGCTCGACGCCGGGGCCGGGCAGGCCCATGGCGGTGAGCAGTCCGGCGGGGGTCTCGGCGGCGCGGGGGGTGGGGCGTCCGGCGCGCGGCTGCGTCGTCACCGAGGAGGTGGTGAACGCGCCGATCCGGGTGAGGTCGAAGAAGGGGGCCAGCTCGCGTCCGGTGCCGCCGCAACCGGCGGCCGTGAGGACGGGGTTCGGCAGCTCCAGCGAGCCGATCCGGACGGTCATGTCGGTGGACGCGGCGCTCATCGGTCGCTCCCCTCACGCGACGGTACGGACGGCGGGACAGGCACGGACGGCAGGCAGAAGGGCTCGGAGCGGACGGGGACGGGCAGGGCGGAGGGATTTGGGCCGGGGGTCATCGGTCGGCTCCTTCGGGCGGGACGGCCGACAGGACGCGCGGCGCGCCGAGCGCGTCGAACGGGATCGTGCCGAGGTCGCCCCAGCGGACCCGGTCGCCGCGCAGCACCGGGCCGTCCGCGCAGGCCCGGACCATGCGGGTGACGCCGTCGTCGCCGTGGAACGGGAGCACGCACGTCCCGCACACGCCGATCCCGCAGACCGCGGTGGCCTGGAGGAACTCCTCCAGGAACACCTGGGACGGGAGCCCGAAGTCGCCCGCGACGCGGGTGACCGCGCGCAGCAGCGAGGTCGGGCCGCAGGCGTAGACCACGTCGGTCCCGGTCTCGTCGATGACCCGGGGCAGGACGTCGCGGACGGTGCCGCGCTCGCCGAGCGAGCCGTCCTCGGTCACGGTCACGGCCGAGTCGCCGATGCGCTGCGCCATCCGGGAGCCGAACACCTCCGGCGCGGACGCGCCGCAGAGCACGAAGTGGACCTTGCAGCCGCGGCGGGCCAGGGTGTCGGCGAGCGCGAACACCGCCGCGCCCTGCGGGCCGCCGCCGACCAGCAGGCAGCTCACCGGGTCGCGGGGCAGCCGGAACGGGCGGCCGAGCGGGCCGAGCAGGTCGACCTGGTCCCGGGAGCGCCGGGAGGCCAGGAAGGACGTGCCGGGCTCGGTGTCGGCGAACACGATCTCGACCGTCCCGCCGTAGTCCGACTTGACCTCGTAGACCGAGAAGCAGCGCCGCACCAGCCGGGCGGAGTGCTCGCCGCCGACGGCGACCGCCACGAACTGGCCGGGTCGGAACCGCTCGGCTATGGCCGGGGCCACCAGCGTCATCGCGTGGTAGTCCTGCACCTGGCGGACCGTCAGGACCGTCGCCGACGTCTGCACCGGTGAGTCGGACACCCGTCTCCCTCTCGTCCTCGTCCGGGTCGGCGGGCCGCCCCGCGCAGGGGGCGGCCCGCCGGGGCCCGTTTCCTCAGCTCACCCCTGCCCGAGCACGCCGTGCGCGCCGCTCAGCCGCTCGGCGTGCTCCTGGAGGGAGCGGACGCCGACCAGCCCGCCGGCGATGGCCTCGATGCCCTGCACGGCCGCGGCGAGCCCCTGGACGGTGGTCACGCACGGCACGCCGCGCAGGACGGCCGCGGTCCTGATCTCGTAGCCGTCCAGCCGGGGCCCGGACTGGCCGGGGCTCCCGAAGGGAGTATTGACGATGAGGTCCACCTCCCCGTCGAGGACGCGCCGCACGATGGTGGGCTCGCCCCCTTCGCCCGGACCGTCGCTGTGCTTGCGCACGATCTTGGCACGCACGCCGTTGCGGCGCAGGACCTCGGCGGTCCCTTCCGTGGCAAGAATCTCAAAGCCCAGGTCAGCAAGGCGCTTCACGGGGAAGATCATGTGGCGCTTGTCCCGGTTCGCCACCGACACGAACAGCCGGCCCTTGGTCGGCAGCGAGCCGTAGGCGGCCTGCTGCGACTTGGCGTAGGCGGTGCCGAACACCTCGTCGATGCCCATGACCTCGCCGGTGGACCGCATCTCCGGGCCGAGGACGGTGTCCACGCCCTGGCCCTTGGCGTTGCGGAACCGGTCGAACGGGAGGACGGCCTCCTTCACCGCGATCGGCGCGTCCAGCGGGAGCGCCCCGCCGTCGCCGGACGGCGGCAGCAGGCCCTCGGCGCGGAGCGCGGAGATCGTCGCGCCCATCATGACGCGGGCGGCGGCCTTGGCCAGCGGCACGGCCGTCGCCTTCGACACGAACGGGACGGTCCGGGACGCGCGCGGGTTGGCCTCCAGGACGTACAGGACGCCCGCCGACAGCGCGAACTGGACGTTCATCAGCCCGCGGACGCCGATGCCCTTCGCGAGCGCCTCGGTGGCCTCGCGGATGCGGTGCAGGTCGTCGTGGCCGAGGGTGATCGGCGGGAGCGCGCACGCCGAGTCGCCGGAGTGGATCCCGGCCTCCTCGATGTGCTCCATGACGCCGCCGAGGTAGAGCTCCTCGCCGTCGAACAGGGCGTCCACGTCGATCTCGATGGCCTCGTCGAGGAAGCGGTCCACCAGCACCGGGTGCGCCAAGAGGTCGCCTTGGCGGTGCTGGTTCATGTACGCCTCGAGCGTGGCGTCGTCGTAGACGATCTCCATGCCGCGTCCGCCGAGCACGTAGGACGGCCGGACGAGCACCGGGTAGCCGATCTCGGCGGCGATCTCCCGCGCCTCCTCGTAGGAGGTGGCGGTGCCGTGCTTGGGCGCGGTGAGCCCGGCCCGGTGCAGGACGCGGCCGAACGCGCCGCGCTCCTCGGCGAGGTGGATCGACTCGGGCGAGGTGCCGACGATCGGCACGCCCGCGTCCTTGAGCTTCTGCGCGAGGCCGAGCGGGGTCTGCCCGCCCAGCTGGACGATCACGCCCGCGACCTGGCCGGACCGCTGCTCGGCGTGCACGACCTCCAGGACGTCCTCCAGGGTGAGCGGCTCGAAGTAGAGCCGGTCGGAGGTGTCGTAGTCGGTCGAGACCGTCTCGGGGTTGCAGTTGACCATGACGGTCTCGTAGCCCGCGTCGGCGAGGGTGAAGGAGGCGTGGACGCAGGAGTAGTCGAACTCCACGCCCTGCCCGATCCGGTTCGGGCCCGAGCCGAGAATGATGACCTTGGGCTTCTCCCCCGGCGGGACCTCGGTCTCCTCGTCGTAGGCCGAGTACAGGTACGGCGTCTTCGCCTCGAACTCGGCGGCGCAGGTGTCCACGGTGAGGTAGACGGGCCGGACGCCGAGGGCGTGCCGCACCTCGCGGACGACGTCCTCGTGCAGGCCGCGCAGCTCGGCGATCTGGGCGTCGGAGAAGCCGTGCCGCTTGGCGGTGAGGATCTTGTCGCGGGTCAGCGCGTCCTCGGCGGTGCGGACCTCCTCGGCGATCTGGTTCAGCCCGGCGATCTGGTCGAGGAACCACGGGTCGATCCGGGTCGCCTCGTACGCCTCCTGGACGGTCGCGCCCGCCCACATCGCCCGCTGGACGGCCCGGACGCGCCCGTCGTGCGGCTCGGCGGCCGTGGCGAGCCACTCGGCCTTGTCGCCGACCGCGCCCGCCCAGGAGAAGGACGAGCCCTTCTGCTCCAGCGACCGCAGCGCCTTCTGCAGCGCCTCGGTGAAGTTGCGGCCGATGGCCATGGCCTCGCCGACCGACTTCATGTGCGTGGTGAGCGTGCCGTCCGCGCCGGGGAACTTCTCGAACGCGAACCGCGGGACCTTGACCACGACGTAGTCGAGGGTCGGCTCGAACGAGGCCGGGGTCACGCGGGTGATGTCGTTCGGGATCTCGTCCAGCGTGTACCCGACGGCCAGCCGCGCCGCGATCTTGGCGATCGGGAAGCCGGTGGCCTTGGACGCCAGCGCCGAGGACCGCGACACGCGCGGGTTCATCTCGATGACGATCATCCGGCCGGTGCCCGGGTGGACGGCGAACTGGATGTTGCAGCCGCCGGTGTCGACGCCGACCTCGCGGATCACCGCGATCGCCACGTCCCGCATGTTCTGGTACTCGCGGTCGGTGAGCGTCATCGCGGGCGCGACGGTGATCGAGTCGCCGGTGTGCACGCCCATCGGGTCGAGGTTCTCGATCGAGCAGACGATGACGACGTTGTCGTTGCGGTCGCGCATCACCTCCAGCTCGTACTCCTTCCAGCCGAGGATGGACTCCTCCAGGAGCACCTCGCTGGTCGGGGACGCGTCGAGCCCGGCGCCGGCGATGCGGCGCAGGTCGTCCTCGTCGTGCGCGAAGCCGGAGCCCGCGCCGCCCATGGTGAACGACGGCCGGACGACCACCGGGTAGCCGAGCTCCCCGGCCGCGGCCAGCACCTCGTCCATGGTGTGGCAGATGAGCGACCGCGCGGACTCGGCGTTCAGGCCCTGCTCGCGCGCGACCTTGGCGACGACCTCCTTGAACCTCTCGCGGTTCTCGCCCGCCTGGATGGCGTCGACGTCCGCGCCGATCAGCTCGACGCCGTACTCGTCGAGGACGCCGCTCTCGTAGAGGGCGATCGCGGTGTTGAGGGCCGTCTGGCCGCCCAGCGTGGGCAGCAGCGCGTCCGGCCGCTCCTTGGCGATGATCTTCTCGACGGTCTCCGGGGTGATCGGCTCGACGTAGGTCGCGTCCGCCATCTCCGGGTCGGTCATGATCGTCGCCGGGTTGCTGTTGACCAGGACGACCCGCAGGCCCTCCGAGCGCAGCACGCGGCACGCCTGCGTCCCGGAGTAGTCGAACTCGGCGGCCTGCCCGATCACGATCGGGCCGGACCCGATGACCAGGACGGACCGGATGTCTTCCCTGCGCGGCATTACGCTCCGGCCTCCATGATCTGGACGAACTGGTCGAAGAGGCCGGAGGCGTCGTGGGGGCCCGCCGCCGCCTCGGGGTGGTACTGGACGCTGAACGCGGGCCGGTCGAGCAGCCGCAGGCCCTCGACGCAGCCGTCGTTCAGGTTCACGTGGGAGACCTCGGCGCGGCCGTAGGGGGTCTCGAACGGGCCGTCCTTGGGCGCGTCCACGGCGAACCCGTGGTTGTGCGCGGAGATCTCGACCTTGCCGGTGCGGACGTCCTGCACCGGCTGGTTCACGCCGCGGTGGCCGAACCGCAGCTTGTAGGTGCCGAGGCCGAGGGCGCGGCCGAAGATCTGGTTGCCGAAGCAGATGCCGAAGAACGGCTTCCCGGCGTCCAGGACCCCGCGCAGGGCCGCGACCTGGTGGTCGGCGGTCTCGGGGTCGCCCGGGCCGTTGGAGAAGAACACGCCGTCCGGGTCCAGCGCGAGGATGTCCCCGGCCGTGACCGTCGCGGGCAGGACGTGCACCTCGACACCGCGCTCGGCCATCCGGTGCGGGGTCATGCCCTTGATGCCGAGGTCCACGGCCGCGACCGTGAACCGCTTCTCGCCGATCGCCGGGACGACGTAGGCCTCCTGGGTGGCGACCTCCTCGGCGAGGGACGCGCCGGCCATCTGCGGCGACTCCTGGACGCGCCTCAGCAGCTCGTCCACGGGGGCCTGGGCGGCGTCCCCGCTGAAGATCCCGGCGCGCATCGCGCCGCGGTCGCGCAGGTGCCGGGTCAGCGCCCGGGTGCCGGTGATCGCGATGCCGACCACGCCCTGCGCGCGCAGGGCCGAGCCCAGCGAGCCGGTGGCCCGCCAGTTCGACGCCACCCGCGCGGGCTCGCGCACCACGTACCCGGCCACCTGGATGCGGGACGACTCGGGGTCCTCGTCGTTCACGCCGGTGTTGCCGATGTGCGGGGCGGTCATCGCCACGATCTGCCGGGCGTAGGACGGGTCGGTGAGGGTCTCCTGGTAGCCGGTCATGCCGGTGTTGAAGACCATCTCGCCGAAGGTCTCCCCCTCGGCCCCGTAGGCGACCCCCTGGAACGTCCGTCCGTCTTCCAGAACGAGCAGCGCTGTGCTCATCGGCTCACTCCGTTCGCGGGCCCCTGGCCTCCGTGACGCGCCGTCTTCCCTCGTCGCTCCGGTCGCAGGCTCCCTGCGCTCCTCAGTCCAGACGGCGCGCGGCCAGGGGCGTGGGGTGGGGTCACTGAAGCTTTCCTTCCAGAACGGTCGGACGGCCGCGCAGGAAGGTCGCGACGACGCGTCCGGGCAGCTCCATCCCCGTGTACGGGGTGTTGCGGCTCTTGGACGTCATCGCGGCCGGGTCCACGGCGCGGCGCGGCGACGGGTCGTACAGCGTGATGTTGGCGGGCGACCCCGCCTCCAGCGGACGACCCTGTCCGGAGAGGCGGCCGATGCGGGCGGGCGCGAACGACATGCGCTCGGCGACCCCCGCCCAGTCGAGCAGGCCGGTCTCGACCATGGCCTCCTGGACGACCGCCAGCGCGGTCTCCAGGCCGATCATGCCCATGGCGGCCACGGCCCACTCGGTCTCCTTCGCCTCGACCGGGTGCGGCGCGTGGTCGGTGGCGACGATGTCGATCGTGCCGTCCGCCAGGGCGTGCCGGAGCGCGGTGACGTCGTCGGCCGTGCGCAGCGGCGGGTTGACCTTGTAGATCGGGTCGTAGGACGCGGCGAGCTCGTCGCTCAGCAGCAGGTGGTGCGGGGTGACCTCGGCGGTCACCTGGCAGCCCTTGGACTTGGCCCAGCGGATGATCTCCACCGAGCCCGCCGTGGACACGTGGCACACGTGCAGCCGCGAGCCGACGTGCTGGGCGAGCAGCACGTCCCGGGCGATGATCGCCTCCTCGGCGACCGCGGGCCAGCCGGCCATGCCGAGCGCGGCGCTCATCTCGCCCTCGTTCATCTGCGCGCCCTCGGTCAGCCGGGGCTCCTGCGCGTGCTGGGCGACGACGCCGTCGAACGCCTTGACGTACTCCAGCGCGCGCCGCATGATCACCGCGTCCGAGACGCAGTGGCCGTCGTCGGAGAACACCCGGACGCCGGCGGCCGAGTCGGCCATCGCGCCGAGCTCGGCGAGCTGCTGCCCCTTGAGCCCGACGGTGACCGCGCCGACCGGCTGGACGTCGCAGTACCCGGCCTCGCGGCCGAGCCGCCAGACCTGCTCGACGACCCCCGCGGTGTCGGCGACGGGGTCGGTGTTGGCCATGGCGTGGACGGCGGTGAACCCGCCCATCGCGGCGGCCCTGGTGCCGGACTCGACGGTCTCGGCGTCCTCGCGGCCGGGCTCGCGCAGGTGGGTGTGCAGGTCCACCAGGCCGGGCAGAGCGACGAACCCCTCGGCCTGGACGATCTCCGCGCCCTCGGCGCTCAGGTCCCGGCCGATCTCGGCGATCACGCCGTCCCGGACCAGGATGTCGGCGGCGTCTCCGCCCAGGACGCGCGCGCCCTTGATCAGGTACGTGGTGCTCACAGGGAGACCTCCTTGCCGATGGCGGGCTCGGAACCGCCGAGCAGCAGGTAGAGAACGGCCATGCGAGCGCTGACGCCGTTGGCGACCTGCTCGACGATGGTGGACCGGACGGAGTCGGCGACCTCGGCCGCGATCTCCACGCCCCGGTTCATCGGGCCGGGGTGCATGACGATCGCGTGGTCGGCCAGGCGGGCCATGCGATCGGTGTCCAGGCCGTACCGGCGGCTGTACTCGCGGACGGTCGGGAAGTAGCTGGCGTTCATCCGCTCGTGCTGGACGCGCAGCATCATCACCACGTCACTCTTCGGCAGCACGGCGTCCAGGTCGTAGGAGACCTGGGCGGGCCAGGTGTCCACCGCGACCGGCAGCAGCGTCGGCGGGGCGACCACGGTGACCTCGGCGCCCAGGGTGTTCAGCAGCAGCACGTTGGACCGTGCCACCCGGCTGTGCAGGATGTCCCCGACGATGGTGACCTTGCGGCCCTCCAGGTCGCCGAGGCGGCGGCGCATGGTGAAGGCGTCCAGCAGGGCCTGGGTGGGGTGCTCGTGCGTGCCGTCCCCGGCGTTCACGACGCTGCCCTTCACCCAGTTGGCCAGCCGGTGCGGCGCGCCGGACGCGCCGTGCCGGATGACGACGCCGTCGGCGCCCATGGCCTCCAGGGTGAGCGCGGTGTCCTTCAGGCTCTCGCCCTTGCTGACCGACGAGCCCTTGGCGGAGAAGTTGATGACGTCCGCGCTGAGCCGCTTGGCGGCGGCCTCGAACGAGATGCGGGTGCGGGTCGAGTCCTCGAAGAAGAGGTTGACGACCGTCCGGCCGCGCAGCGTCGGGAGCTTCTTCATCGACCCCTCGGTCGCGCGGGCCAGTTCCTCGGCGGTGTCGAGAACGAGCAGCGCGTCGTCGCGGGTGAGGTCGGCGGCCGAGATGAGGTGGCGCTTCACTTACTTCTCCTCCTTCGGACCGAGGAGGACGGCGTCCCGGCCGTCGTTCTCGGCCAGCAGGACCTTCACCGTCTCGCGCGTCGAGGTGGGCAGGTTCTTGCCCACGTAGTCGGCGCGGATCGGGAGCTCGCGGTGCCCGCGGTCCACCAGGACGGCGAGCTGGACGGCGCGGGGGCGGCCGAGTTCGTTCAGCGCGTCCAGCGCGGCGCGCACGGTGCGGCCGGAGAACAGCACGTCGTCGACCAGGACCACGACACGGTCCTCGATGCCGCCCGGGGGCAGCTCGGTGCGGCGGATCGCGCGGGCGGGCCGCAGCCGCAGGTCGTCCCGGTACATCGTCACGTCGAGCGAGCCCCACGGGACGGGCCGGCCCTCGACCTCGTGCAGCGCCCCGGCCAGCCGCTCGGCCAGCGTCACGCCGCGGGTCTGGATGCCGATCAGGACGACGTCCTCGCCGCCCTTGGTCCGCTCGAGGATCTCGTGGGCGATACGGGTGAGCGCGCGCCGGATGTCGGGACCCTCCAGAACGGCCTTCTGCCGGGAGTCCTCGCCGCTGTCACGGCCGGTCACACGCGTCTCGGCCGGATCGTCCGGCCTTTGGGCAGCATTCACCGCCTGAACCTCCTTTCCCGCCTCACAGGACGGGTCTTAAAGGACGCCTTGTCCCCCACAAGGTAGCAGGACCGCTCCCCTGAACCGAACCCCTCCCGGCCACATCATGCCTGGTGAGAGCGGTCACACACCGCCGCGCGCCCGCACGCGCGGGGCGCGCGCGGAAGGGGTCGCCGATGCCCGCAGGGCGGGGCGTGCGGGCCTTCGCGTCGATCCGGACGACCCGGATCGACACCTACGGATTCGACCGCTTTTTTCCAATCGGCTTGACCTGGGGGCGTCACCGTTTTACCGTCACTGTCCGTAACCATCCCTGGAGGAGGACTTCCGGGCCGTGACGGCCGGGAGGCCCGACTCCGCCCGGCACCGGACCCACCGGCGCCGGGGAATCCGCAACGACGACGAGAAGTGAGCCTGGGGGGCCGCGAAATGCCGTCTGAATACGCTAAGGCTCTCGGCGCGCGCCTGCGCGCCATCCGCACCCAGCAGGGCCTGTCCCTGCACGGTGTGGAGGAGAAGTCCCGTGGCCGCTGGAAGGCCGTCGTCGTGGGTTCGTACGAGCGGGGCGACCGCGCCGTCACCGTTCAGAAGCTGGCCGAGCTCGCCGATTTCTACGGCGTGCCGGTCTCCGAGTTGCTGCCCGGCGGAGCCGCGCCGAGCCCGCTCGGGCCAACGCCCAAGCTCGTCATCGACCTTGAGCGCCTGCAGCAGCTTCCGAAGGACAAGGCCGGTCCCCTCGCCCGCTACGCCGCGACGATCCAGAGCCAGCGGGGCGACTACAACGGAAAGGTCCTGTCCATCCGGCAGGAGGACCTGCGTTCTCTTGCCGTGATCTACGACAAGTCCCCGACCGAGCTCACCGAGGAGCTCATCGGCTGGGGCGTGCTGGACCCCGAGGCCCGCAGGGCCGTGGAGTCCTTCTAACACCCGGGTCACGGCCCCCGGAAGCCTTTCGGGAGGCCGGGCGGAGACCCTTGCGTCGGACGGTCCGGCGGCCTTCGTGCCGCCGGGCCGTCCGGCCTTTGTGCCACCGGCTGGGCGTCCTAGCGCTGCGCGCTGGGGCGTGTTGACGCGGGCTCATGCGCGTCCGGGTCCAGGGCCTCGGACCGCCGTGTCGCGCGCCCTCGCCCTCGTCCCCGTCGTCCCGGCGCGGCCAGCGCGAGCGCCAGCACCCCCGCCATCGACGCCGCCGTGACGGTGAAGCCCGTCGTGTAGCCCGTCCCGCCGGGATGGCCGTGGACGGCCGAGGCGGTGAGGATGACCGCGCTGACCTGCGTCCCGAGGGACCCGCCGACCGTCCGCAACAGCGTGTTCACCCCGGTCGCCACCCCCGTCTGCGCGGGCTCGACGGCCGCGACCACCAGGTTCGCGACCGCCGCATAGGCCAACCCCAGCCCGACCCCTCGTGCCGTCCCGCCGACGTAGAGCTCCCACATCGCGCCATGGGCCAGCGCGACGAACGCATACCCCGCGCCCGTGAGCACGGCCCCCGCCATGAGGACGGCACGGGACCCGACGCGGTGGTGGAGCCGTCCGGCGGCGATCCCCGCGAGCGTCATCCCCACGCTCGCGGGAAGCTGGAGCATCGCCGCCGCCGTCGCGCTGCCCCCGAACCCCGTCGGACGCGGAGCCTGCACCAGCAGCGGGAACAGCACGCCGCCCGCCATCAGGCCATAACCGGCCAGCAACGACGCCGCGTTCGCCGTCCAGACCCCGCGCACGCGCATGAGCCGCGGATCGACGAGCGGCTCGTCCACCCTCCGTTCCACGACCCACCAGACGGCCGCCAGGACCACGGCGGCGCCCGCCAGCCCCAGCACCCCGGCGGACGTCCAGCCCCACGACATGCCCTGCGTGAGCGCGGTCAGCGCCGCCACCATCCACGCCGAGAACAGGCCCGCGCCCCACCAGTCGACGCCCGCGCCGGGCCGTCCGGGCACCTGCGGGACGAGCCGCCACGCCAGGACCAGCCCCGGCACCAGCCCGAGCACCGGCATCCACAGCAGCCACCGCCACCCCAGCAGGTCGATCACCGGCCCGGCCACGCACCACGACGGCGCCCCACCCAGCCCGAGCATGGACGACATCAACCCGACCGCCGAGGCCGTCCGCGCCGGCGGCAGGACGCTCCGGATCACCGTGTACGCCAGCGGGAACACGCCCCCGCCGATCCCGGCGAGCGCCCGCCCGGCCAGCAGTACCCCCAGAGAGGGCGCAATCGCCGCCAGAACCGTCCCGGCCGTCGCCACGCCCAGAACCACCAACAGCACCCGCCGAGGCCCGTACAGGTCACCCAGGCGCCCCACGACGGGCGTCGAGACCGCCGCCGACAGCATCATCGCCGTCAGCCCCCAGGCCGCCCCCGCCGCCGACGTGTGCAGATCCCGCTGCACCAGCGGCATCGCGGGCGTCAGCACCGCCATCGAGAGCGAGTACGCCACCACCCCCAAGAACGCCAACAACGCCGGCAGTGTTGACTTTGAGCCCCCGGCTCCGAGGACTCGCCTGGCGGCTCGCCCTCGGCCCGGTGACTCGGGCGAGCGCGGCATCGCTTCGCGATCAGCCGTGCGGGGGTTCGCCTCCGGCGTCACCCCCGCACGGCTGGTAGCGCGCTCGCGCGCGGCTCGGCCATCCCCGCCCATTCGCCATATCGCCACGCGAATATTGTCGTCCGGCAACAAACCATGGCCCACGCTTCATAAACCACTTAGGCGCTCAAACAACCCGCGACACTTCACCTCGCACCGACACTCCCCGTGACCACGTCCGGCCATCCGACGAGGTCAGGACCAAGATCACTCCCCGAGAGAAGGCTCCCGGGCAAGGTGACACGCTTCACACCTCAAGAAGACGTTTCACCCCCGAAAGGCAAGGCCGATGACACTCGCCCAACACCGTCGACGCGAAGTGACACTTCGGCCCACTTCACTCATTTGACGAGGTCAGGCACGCAAGTCCAGCCCACAACTCCCGCGCACACACGAGCCGAAGCCCCTCCCCCGCTAGAGCACAAGGGCCGGGCCGGGCCGGGACCGGGGCCAGGCCGGGACCGGGCTGGGACCGGGACCGGGCCAAGGCAGGGCGGGGACCAGGACCGGGGCCGGGGCAGGGCGGGGCCGGGGCCGGGCGGGGACCGGGGCCGGGGCGGGGGCAGGGCGGGGACCGGGGCCGGGGCGGGGACCGGGGCGGGGCAGGGCAGGGGCGGGGCCGGGAAACGGCGTCGGGCTGGGGAGCGTGGCCGGGCGGGGTGAGGTGGGGAGTGGCGTCGGGCCGTCGCGGCGCGGTGAGGATGGCGCCGCGACGGCCCGACGCGCCGGCCGTCCCAAGGGGCGCGACGGCCGGGTCGGTGTCCCGGCATGAGGGCGCGGACGGGGCGGACTGGCGTCCGCGCCCTCATGCCGGGACGTAAGGCCCGGAGGAGCGGCCCCGCAACACGCATCCTCCGGGAGTCTCAGGCGGCGGCCTCAGCCACCGCGCGAGCGCGCCACCAGCCGTGCGGGGGTGACGCCGGAGGCGAACCCCCGCACGGATGATCGCGAAGCGATGTCGCGCTCGCCCGAGTCACCGGGCCGCACCCGAGCCGCCAGGCGAGGGCGCGGAGCCGGGGGCTCAATCAACTCAGCTCGCTCGGTTGGTGTTGGTGGTCGGGAGGCTCTGCTGGATGGGGACTCCCAGGGTGTCCTCCACGAGGGTGACGAAGATCTCGGCGTCGTGGAGGAGTTCGTCGGCCTCGCGGGGGGTGACGGCTCGGGGGAGGCCCGCTTCGGCGGCGGCGCGCTTGTCGGCTCCGGCGGCGAAGTAGGCGGCCCACTCGCGCAGCGCGGGGTCGGCTTCGGGGAGAAGGACCCAGACGCTGCGGGGGCGGGCGCGCCGCCTGGTGAGGTCGAGGGGCTGGTGCGCCGCCAGGACGGCCGCGGCGGCGCGCAGCGCGGCCAGGTGGGCGCTGACGTACCGGACGGCGGGCGTGGTCGCCTCGGCGGCCTCGGCGAGACCGGCGCGGGCGGCGTGCAGCTGGCCGACGGCGGTGTGCGCGGGACGGGGCGCGGGCAGCGCGCGGGGGCGCTGCCGCGGGGCCTCGTGCTGGGCGGCGCCTGCGACGTTATGGGTGGCGGAGCGGGCTCCGCGGGTGAGCGTGGTCATGAGTCTGCCTCCTTCCGGGGCGTCGGGCATGGCCGGGCGGAGAGCTTCCCCTCTCTCCGCCCGGCCGAGGCGTCCCCGCCGTGTCCGCGCGCTGGACACGGCGGGGACGTCGCCCGTGGCACGGGCCGCGAGTCCCGCACCACGTCGAACATAAGTTCGACGCGTTCACAGTAAACCGGTTCCGTGCCCGTTCGTCAATACGTTCGAACGCGCATCGCCACGCAGAGCGATCATGAGACTGATCACGCAGGTCAGCGACGTGGAGTCCACTAGAACAAACGGGTCTGACAATCCGGGGTGCGGTCAGTCGCGGTAGTCGTCGGCCAGCCAGTGGGACAGGTCGTCCGGCGGGGGCGGGACGGCGGCGGGGAGCAGCCGCAGGACGGTCCGCAGCGCGGCCGAGGTGTCGCCGGAACGCCAGGTCAGGCACCACGGGACGAGCGGAACCGGGTCCACCAGACGGATCCTGTGCAGCTCGGTCCCCTCGGGGAGTTCGATGCCCGCCTCCCCCAGCGCGACCGCGTGCTCCTCGCGCGCGACGAGCTCTCCGTAGTGCCACAGGCCGACGGCGGGTTCGACGAACCGGATCGGGATGCCGAAGCGGCCCGCGAGGCGGGTGAGGAACGCCCGCGCCTCGGACGCGACCGGGTCGGGCATGACGACGCCGATGTCGCGCAGCTCGTCCGGACGCATCGCGTCGCGCCCGGCGAGCGGATGGTCCGGGCCGACGAACGCCTGCATCGGCACCAGCTGGACGACCCGGGACGCCAGCCCGGACGGCCAGCGTCCCGGAAGGTCCCTGGCCTGGCCGAACGCGGCGTCGATCTCGCCAGACAGCAGCGCGGGGACGGCCTGCTCGAAGCCCTGCCGCATGCTGACCTCGACGCGCAGGCGGGATTCGCGGTCGAGCAGCCCCCGGACGAGCGTCATCGGGCTGAAGCGCTGGTCGTAGACGTCCACACGGAGGCGCGGCGGCTCACCCCGGACGGCCGCCATGACCGAGTCGATGGCGTTGAGCGTCTCTCGTGCGCGCGGGAGGACGCGGCGTCCGGCGTCGGTGAGCTCCACGCGGCGGGTGGTGCGTTCGAACAGCGGCGCGCCGAGGACGGACTCCAGCCGCCGGACGCGCTGGGACAGCGCCTGCTGGGTGAGGAACAGGCGCTGTGCGGCCCGTCCGAAGTGCATCTCCTCGGCGGCGGCGACGAAGGCCCGCAGTCCGGGAACGTCCACATCCACAGGTCAAGCGTGGGATTGACAAGCGCGCGTTGTCAAAGCGCCGGAAGTCTTGTTGGACGCCGCCCGGCGCGCGCCGGTTATCTCGACGGCATGACCAACCCACCGCACCAGCTCTCCGAGGACGTCTTCCAGCGCCTGCTCAGGGAGCGGATCGTGTTCCTCGGCCAGGAGGTCGACGACGCGATCGCCAACCGTCTCTGCGCCGAGATCCTTCTGCTGTCGGCTGAAGACCCGCAGCGCGACATCCAGCTGTTCATCAACTCCCCGGGCGGGTCCGTGACCGCCGGGATGGCCATCTACGACATCATGCAGTTCGTCCCGAACGACGTGGCGACGCTGTCGCTCGGGTTCACCGCGTCCATGGGGCAGTTCCTGCTGTGCGCGGGCGCGCCGGGCAAGCGGTACGCGCTGCCGCACGCGCGGATCCTCATGCACCAGCCGTCCGGCGGGATCGGCGGGACGGCGACGGACATCCGCATCCAGACCGAGAACATGATCGCCACCAAGCGGCTGATGCAGCGGCTCATCGCCTCCCACACCGGGCAGTCCGCCGAGCGGATCGAGGCCGACTCCGACCGGGACCGCTTCTTCACCGCCGAGGAGGCCCGCGCCTACGGCTTCGTCGACCACGTGATCGACAACGCCCGCGCCCTCCCGGCGGCCGCGTGAACAACCCGATACCGGGAGCCCGGGCGACGCCTTAGGGTGCCGTCCATGCACCCCAACGCCGAGCGCGTCGCCGGTGTCCTGCGCGAGCAGGGCGCGGACGGCGAGATCATCGAACTGCCCGACTCCGCCCGCACCGCCCAGGCCGCCGCCGACCAGCTCGGCTGCGAGGTCGGCGCGATCGCCAACAGCCTCGTGTTCGACGCCGACGGCGCGCCGCTGCTCGTCCTGACCAGCGGCGCGCACAAGGTGGACACGGCGCGCGTCGCCGCGCTGGTCGGCGCGGGGAGGGTCCGCCGGGCGACGCCCGAGTTCGTCCGGGAGCACACCGGCCAGCCCATCGGCGGGGTGGCGCCGGTCGGGCACCCCGCCCCGATCCGTACCCTCGTGGACGTCTGGCTGGACAAGCACGAGCGGGTCTGGGCGGCGGGCGGGCACCCGCACACCGTCTTCCCGACCTCGTACGAGGAACTGCTGCGCGTCACCGGGGGCGACGCGGCCGAGGTGGGAGAGTAGGGGCATGGAGATCTGGCACAACCCGCGCTGCTCCAAGAGCCGCGCGGCCAAGGCCGCGCTGGACGAGGCGGGCGTCGCCTACACCGAGCGCCGCTACCTGGACGAGCCGCCGACGGCCGCCGAGTTCGACCGGACGCTCACCGCGATCGGCGCCGAGCCCTGGGAGGTCGCCCGGCTGGGCGAGGCGGTCGCCAAGGAGCTCGACCTGAAGAACCTGCCGCACGACCGGGACAGGTGGATCGAGGTCATGGTCGCGAACCCGGTGCTCATCCAGCGTCCGATCATCGTCACGGACGGATCGGCCGTCGTGGCGCGCGACGAGGAGTCGGTCCAGCGCGCCCTCGGCGACGCCTGACCACCCGACGTCCCGACGCCGGACGGCCCGCACGCCGCGCGCGTCCCCCGCGTGCGCGGGCGCGGCGCGTTGTGCGCCGGGAACAGCAGGCCCTGCCCCGCGCGCGCCCCTGCGTGCGCGGGCGCGGCCTGACCGTGACCGTCCGGCACTCGACATCGCCTGTTGCGAGTGTGATTCTGGGGAACCGACCCCCGGCGCGACCGGCGCGACGGACTGGAGCAGCACCCGGAGGGGCGATGACCGCTGAGATGCGCACCGGCCCGGCCAGCCGCGACGGCGACTTCCGGGGCATCGATCCACCCGCGCTGGACCAGCTGCTCCGGCAGGTCCAGCAGGCGAACACCGCGATCCGGGGCTGGCTGGCGGGGCACCGTCCGCCGCCCGGGGTCTCGGCGTCGGGGTACCGGCAGGCCGAGGCGGTCGGGCAGTGGGCGTCCGACCAGATCGGAATGCTGTCCCGGCGGTACAACTTCGCGATCACCCATCCGGACGACGGCGGCGGCGTGCACGTCCCACCCTCCCCCGCGCCGAGCCCCGGCCCGTCCGGCGGGAGCGGGGGCGGAGGAGGCGGCGGGACGTCCGGTCCGGGCAAGGTCACTCCGCCGCGCACACACAAGCGCCCGCACCGGACGACCCCGAACGGCGCGGGCGACCTCGGCGGGTTCACGACCCCGGAGGCCGCCGCCAGGGCCGCCCGCAAGGACGCGCTCGCCATCGACGACGCGATCAAGCACCACCGGCCCGTCCCGGCGGAGACCTGGAAGCACCTGACCGAGCACGCGGGCGACCCGGACTACACGCGCTCGCTCTACGAGCGGCTCGGCCCGTCCGGGGCGGCGGAGCTGATCAAGGCGGCGCACGGGAACCCGGCGCGCCTCAAGGCGGTCGAGCGGTCCCTCGGCGTCGCGAGCCACCACGTCACGATGAACGCCCGCTGGCTGGACGCCCTGCTGGACGAGTCGGACCGCCTCGGCGACCACACGTCCGCCGTCCACGTCCTGACGACGGCCCACACGAGCGCCCGCACCCGCGACGCGCTCACCAAGCTCGGCCTCCTCCACCAGGGGTCGCCTCACGCGCCGCACCACACGCCGCAACCGCCGCGCCATCCGGTCCAGCCGCCCGCGACATCCGCAGGGCCCGCGTTCGAGACGGCGACGCTGGTGTCCGACACCAAGGCTCCCGGGACGACGATCCCCGAAGCGAAGGTCCCCGAGACGAAGGGCTGCCCGACATGAGCCCGCCCCCGCCGCCCGCGAGCCTCCCCGCTCCCCTGGAGGGCGCGGCAGCGGCCCAGCTGGCCCCGCACGAGAAGCCGAACCCCGAGTACCGGCAGATCTACCAGGCGTACAGCGACGCCTACGGCAGCATCGACGCGCTCCGCAACGCGCTGGACGCGCCCGTCCGGACGCTGAACGGCACGGACGCGTGGATCGGCCCGGAGTCGCGCGCCTGGGGCGGCCAGCTGGAGACCCAGCGGGCCGCGCTGCGGAAGGCGGCCGACCAGATCCTGTGGGACATCTACAACCGGCTCGCGGGGACGCAGCGGACCATCGTCCGGGTCTAGGCTCTCTCGGCGTGAGGAAGAGGGAGCCGAAGCTGCGTCGACTCGACGAATCCGCGTTCCTGCGCCGCCTGGACCCGATCCTTCAGGTCTACGCCGCCGCGATGCGCCCGCCCGGGGAGCAGCTGCCCGGACGGTACTCGATCATGCAGCGGCACACCACGTACCCGCGGTTCCGCGCGTACGTGCTGGAGCAGCCGCGTCCGGTGCCCGGGATACCGGGGAGCGTGCGGGGGTTCGCCTACGGCTTCCACGGCGAGGCCGGGCAGTGGTGGCACGACGTGGTGCGGCGGGCGCTGGTCGAGCGGGACGGCCCCGAGCACGCCGACTACTGGCTGGACGACGCGTTCGAGGTCGCCGAGCTGCACGTCCACCCCGAAGCGCAGGGGTACGGGCATGGCCGGGCGCTGCTGAACGCGCTGTGCGAGGGCAGGCGGGAGCGGACGGTCGTGCTCTCCACGCTCGACCTGGACCGCGAGTCGCCCGCCCGCCGGCTCTACCGCTCCGTCGGGCTGCGGGACCTGCTGACCGACTTCGACTTCCCCGGCGGCGGGCCGCCCTACGCCGTGATGGGCGGGACGCTGCCCCTGGCCCCGTACCCGGCGTCCTCCAGCAGCTCGTAGACCTCGCGGGTCGCGGTCGAGCGGTTGAAGGTGATGAAGTGGATGCCGGGCGCGCCCTGGTCGAGCAGGTCCCGGCAGAGCTCGGCGGCGTGCTCGATGCCGAGCCGCCGGACGGCCTCCGGGTCATCCCGGACGGCGTCGAACCGCTCGCGGACCTCCGGCGGGAACGGCGCGCCGGACAGCTGCTCGGACTTCTCGATCGTGGTGATCCGGGTCACCGGCATGATGCCCGGGATGATCGGCACGTCGCAGCCCTCGCCCGCGACCCGGTCGCGCAGCCGGAAGTAGTCGTCCGCGCGGAAGAACATCTGGGTGATCGCGTAGTCGGCGCCCGCGCGGCACTTCTCGACGAAGAACCGGGTGTCGCTCTCGATGTCGCGGGAGCGCGGGTGCTTGTAGGGGAACGCGGCGACGCCGACGCAGAAGTCCCCGTACGAGCGGATCATCCGGACCAGGTCGGAGGCGTACTCCAGGCCCTCCGGGTGCTTGACCCACTCCGCCGACGGGTCGCCCGGCGGGTCGCCGCGCAGCGCCAGGATGTTGCGGACGCCCGCGGACGCGAACCGTCCGATCAGGTGCCGCAGCTCGGCCTGGGAGTGGTCGACGGCCGTGAAGTGCGCCACGGGCGTCATGGTCGTCTCGGTGGCGATCCGCTCGACCACGTCCACGGTGTTGTCGCGGGTGCTGCCGCCCGCCCCGTAGGTGACCGACACGAAGGTCGGGTTCAGCGGCTCCAGCTCCCGGATGGTGCGCCACAGCGTCCGGGCCGCCTCGGCGGTCTTCGGCGGCATGAACTCGAAGGAGAACGACGGTTCTCCGGTGGCGAGCAGCTCGCGGATCGTCGGAGCGCGATCGGGGTTCGGGCGTCGCATCCCGCAATCCTATCGACCCGGTCCGAAAAGATACGATCTCGGCATGTCCAGCAGTTCGTCCGGTCCCTCGCCCGTCAGCACCGCCACCGGCCAGTTCCGCAAGGAGGTCGACGAGGCGCTGCACGCCTTCGTCGACCGCCAGGCCCCCGGTCTCCTCGCGATCAGCGAGGACCTGCGGCCCATGATCACCGCCCTCTCGGCCCTGCTGTCGGGCGGTAAGCGGCTGCGCCCGGCGTTCTGCTTCTGGGGCTGGCGGGCCGCCGGCGGCCTGGACGGCCCGGAGATCGCGGCGGCGGCGGCGTCCCTGGAGCTGCTGCAGGCCAGCGCCCTGGTCCACGACGACGTGATGGACGCCAGCGACACCCGCCGGGGCCAGCCGTCGGTGCACCGGCGGTTCGAGGCGCTGCACGCCGAGCGCGGCTGGCGCGGGCCCGCGGACACCTTCGGCGAGGGCGCGGCGATCCTGCTCGGCGACCTGCTGCTGGCCTGGTCGGGCGAGATGTTCGAGACCAGCGGCCTGTCGGAGGAGCGCCGCGCCCGCGGACGCGGCGTCTACGACGTGATGCGCACCGAGGTCATGTGCGGCCAGTACCTCGACATGCTGGAGAGCACGCGCGCGGGCGGGACGGTCGAGTCGGCGCTGCGGGTGGTGGACTTCAAGTCGGCCAAGTACACGATCGAGCGTCCGCTGCACCTGGGCGCGTCGCTGGCCGGGGGCTCGGAGGAGCTGACGGCGGCGCTGCGCGCGTACGGACGGCCGCTCGGCATGGCCTTCCAGCTGCGGGACGACGTGCTCGGCGTGTTCGGCGACCCGTCCCAGACCGGCAAGCCCGCCGGGGACGACCTGCGCGAGGGCAAGCGGACCGTCCTGGTGGCGCTCACCCTGGAGCGCGCCACGCCGGACCAGGCCGCCACGGTCGACCGGCTGCTCGGCGACCCGGAGCTGTCCGGGCTCGGGGTGGCCGACCTGCGGGAGATCATCACCGGGACGGGCGGCCTGGCCGCCTGCGAGGAGATGATCGTCCGGTTCGCGGCCGAGGCGCGCGAGGCGCTGGCCGCCGCGCCGGTGACCGGTGAGGCCCGCGAGGCCCTCACGGAGCTGGCGGTCGCCGCGACCGCGCGCTCCTTCTGAGGCCTCTGAGGCTTTAAGACGGGTTGTCAACAGCCTGACACGATGTGGCCAATGCGGCGGGACGGGCTAGCACTGTCCCAGTGATCGGTGGCAGAAAGTACGGCATGGCCTCCGACACCCCGCCCGCCGAGGACATCCCGTCCGCCGAGCACGCCGCGCCCGCCGAACACGCCCCGCCCGCCCAGAACGCCACGTCCGCCGACGCTCCGCGCATCGCGCCGCTGCCGTCCGGGGAGTGGGACGACACGCTGCGCGCCGTCGTCGCCGCCACCGGCCCGCTGAACGTCTTCACGACGCTCGCCCGGCATCCGGCGCTGTTCACGGCCTGGATCGGGTTCGGGTCCAAGCTGCTGTTCGAGGGCACGCTGGACGGACGCGTCCGGGAGATCGCGATCCTGCGCGTCGCGCACCAGCGCTCGTGCGCGTACGAGTGGGCGCACCACGTCCCGATCGCGCAGCTGGCCGGGCTGGACGAGACGGAGATCGAGGCGCTGCGGGGAGCGCCGGACGATCATCCCTGGTCGGCGGACGACCGGGCGGTGATCGACGCGGCGGACGAGCTGGACGCCACCTCGACCGTCTCGGACGCGACGTGGGCGGCGCTGGCGAAGCGGTTCGACGCGGCCCGGCTGATCGAGCTGGTCATGCTCATCGGGCAGTACCACATGGTCGCCTTCGCGCTGAACGCGCTGCGCGTCCAGATCGAGGACGACCACTGATGCGCGCGCGCACGAGCCGGACGGCGGGCGCGACGCGGACGCGGACGCGGACCGGCCGGGTGTGGGGTGCAGGGGCCCTCGCATCCGCGCTGGTCGTGTCGGTCTGGGCCGTCCAGTCGGCGGAGGCGCAGCCGGGACGGGCCGCCAAGGCGGCGGCGTCCACGCGCTGCGGCGACCCGGCGACGCGGCCCTGGTGCAGGCGGACCCTGACGGCGGACCAGCGGGTGGCTCTGCTGCTGCCGAAGATGACCGCCGACGAGAAGATCTCGCTCCTCGCGTCGGACGACCCGCTGGGCGGCCCGCTCGGCGGCTTCTCCGAGAACGCGCACGCCGACACCAGCGGGGGCATCACGCGGCTCGGCATCCCGCCGGTCTACATGGCGGACGGCCCGGCGGGCGTCCGGCAGGGCAAGGCGACCGCGCTTCCCGCGCCGATCACGGTCGCGGCGGCGTTCGACCCGAACGCGGCCCGCGACTACGGCTCGACCGTGGCGTGGGAGGCCCGGCACCGCGGCAACGACCTGATCTTCGGCCCGACCGTGGACGTCCTGCGCAGCCCGCGCGACGGACGCTCGTTCGAGGGCTTCGGCGAGGATCCGTTCCTGTCCGCGGCGACCGGGACGTCCTGGATCAAGGGCGCCCAGGCGCAGGGCGTCATGACGTCGGTCAAGCACATGGCGGTCTACACGCAGGAGACCGACCGGATGGCGCTGAAGATGAAGGTCGACCCGCGCACGCTGCGGGAGATCTACCTGCCGCCGTTCGAGGCCGCGGTGAAGACGGGGAACGCGGCGACCGTGATGTGCGGGTTCGGGCAGCTGAACGGCCGCTGGGCCTGCCAGGACGACGCGTCGCTGAACAAGATCCTGCGCAGGGAGTGGGGCTTCAAGGGGTTCGTGGCGTCCGACCACACCGCCGCGCAGGACACGCCCGGCGCGGCCAACGGCGGTCTCGACCTCGAACTCCCCTACGGCTACCGGTACAACAACCTCGCCCTCAAGGCCGCGCTCGCCCAGAAGCAGGTCACCTGGACGACCGTGGACGCGCACGCGCGGGCGATCCTGCGGACGATGTTCGCGTTCGGCCTGTTCGACCGTCCGGCCTACGCGAACGACCTGACCAAGATCAGCCGGGCGGGCAGCGAGGCGGCGGCGCAGCGGATCGAGGAGAACGGCATCACGCTGCTCAAGAACGGCGGCGTCCTGCCCCTGAAGGCCCCGAAGAAAATCGCGCTGATCGGCGGGGCCGCCGACGCCAACCCGAGCGGGTTCGGATCGGCGCAGGTCCAGCCGTTCACGTCCGTGACGCCTCGTCAGGGCATCAGCAGACGCGCGGGCGCGGGAGCCGCGATCACCTACACCAGCGGACGGAACCAGGGCGACGCCGCGAAGGCCGCCCGGCACGCCGACGTCGCGATCGTGTTCGCGACCGACAGCGAGGGCGAGTTCTTCGACCGGTCCTGCCTGACGCTGAACTGCGGCGACCCGCTCAAGGGCGACCAGGACGGGCTGATCTCGGCCGTCGCGGACGCCAACCCGAACACGGTCGTCGTCCTGGAGACCGGCGGCCCGGTGCTCACCCCGTGGGCGGGCAAGGTCAAGGGGATCGTCGAAGCCTGGTACCCGGGCGCGCGCGGTGGCGACGCCCTCGCGCGCGTCCTGTACGGGGACGTCGACCCAGGCGGACGGCTGCCGTTCACCTTCCCCGCCGCCGAGGGCGACGCGCCCACGGCAGGGAACCCGGCGCAGTTCCCCGGTGTGGACAAGACGGTCACGTTCTCCGAGGGCGTCCTGGTCGGATACCGGCACTACGACGCCAAGGGCATCGCGCCGCGATTCCCGTTCGGCTTCGGGCTGTCCTACACGACGTTCCGGTACAGCGGCCTCAAGGTCACGCCCACCTCGGTGCGCGTGACGGTCACCAACACCGGCTCGCGGACGGGCACGGCGGTCCCGCAGCTCTACCTCGGCCTGCCCGCGCCGAACGTCACGACGCCGCAGCCGCCGCGCCAACTCAAGGGCTTCCAGAAGCTCACGCTCGCGCCCGGGGCGAGCTCGACCGTGACGTTCCCCCTCACCGACCGGTCGCTGGCCTTCTGGGACACCCCCTCCGGCGCCTGGAAGGTCGCGCCCGGCTGCTATCGCGTCCAGCTGGGAGGTTCGTCCAGGGATGCGGCTCTGACCGGGAGTTTCACGCGCGGCGGAGGCGCCTGCCGGGCGTAAAAGATCAAGGGTCCCGCCCCACGCCGGACCGGCACAGGGTACAAAAGAGGGAAACTTCCACTCGTCCTCCCCCGCCGAGTTCGGAGCCCCCGTTGCCGTCATCCTCCTCCCCCGGGAGCATGCTGGACCCCTCGTCCAGCCGTCCCGGCCTGCCCCTCGGCCCGGACGACCCGCGCCGCCTCGGCGGTTACCGGCTCGTCCGACGCCTGGGCGAGGGCGGCCAGGGCGTCGTCTACCTCGCCGTGCCCCGGGACTCCGGCGGCGCGCACGTCGCGGTGAAGCTGCTGCGCGGCGGGGCCGCCGCGACGCCGCGGGCCCGCAGCCGGTTCGTCAAGGAGGCGGACGCCGCCGCCGAGATCACCAACCGGCACGTCGCGCGCGTGCTGGAGGCGGACGTGACCGGCGACCGTCCCTACATCGTCTCCGAGTTCGTGGACGGCCCGTCCCTGCAGGAGTCGGTCGAGGAGGACGGCCCGCTCACCCCCGGACGGCTCCGCCACGTCGCGCTGCGCACGGCCGCCGCGCTCGCCGCGATCCACCGCGCGGGCGTGGTGCACCGCGACTTCAAGCCGGGCAACGTCCTGCTCGGCCCGGACGGCCCGAAGGTGATCGACTTCGGCGTCGCCCAGACCGCCGACGCCACCCCGGTCACCACCCACGGCGCGGTCGGCACCCCCGCCTACATGGCCCCCGAGCAGATCGAGGACGAGCCGGTCGGCCCGCCCGCCGACGTCTTCGCCTGGGCCGCGACGGTGGTGTTCGCCGCGACCGGCCGTCCGCCGTTCGGCGGCGGCGCGAGCGCGGCGGTCATGCGCCGCATCGTCACCCGCCCGCCGGACCTCGGCGACCTGGACGGCGAGCTGCGCGACCTGGTGGAGCACTGCCTGGACAAGAACCCGGCGGCGCGGCCCACGGCGCGGCAGGTCGTCCGGGCGCTGCGGGACGGCGAGGCCACGGCTCCGAAGCCGCGGCCGAAGAAGATCCCCCGCTACCGGTGGCGGATGATGCTCGCCCTCGCCGCCGTCGTCACGGCGGGCTTCGCCCTGGGCATCCTGCTCTAGAGCGTCGCGAAGACGGCGCGTGCGGCGGCGTGCGAAAGGCCCCGCCGGACGGCGGGGCGCTTCGCGTGGCGGGCCGGGATCAGGCCGTCGCCGCCTTCGGGCGGCGGAGCAGGCCGATCGCCGTGCCGAGGAGCCACCAGCTGAACACCGCGCCCATGAGCGCCGTGGTGCCCCAGCCGTTGGCGGCGTAGAAGTGCGCGGGCGTGTTCCCGAAGAACAGGGACGGCATGAAGGCCAGGTTGACCAGCGCCAGGCCGCAGGTGAACAGGCCCGCCCAGCGCGGCAGGACGGACGTCCGGAGGATGGCGTAGCCGACCGATCCCAGGAACATCGCGAGGAGCATCCGGCCGATCGTGCCGTACAGGATGTAGGTGCCGTCGACCGTGACGGTGGGGTCGATCGGGTGGTCGGACGCGATCACCGCGCCCGCCTCCAGACCCGACGAGACGAGGGTGACGACGCCGTAGGCGAGGCCCGCGCCGCCGGCGAAGCGCCCGATCCAGGCGCTCTCCGGGGCGGCCTGGATGATCAGCTCGCGGAAGGACATCGCGAAGGCGAGGACGAACCCGAGCCCGAGGACGCCGATCAGCAACCGGCTCAGGACGTTCGAGGCGGGCGGCGCGCCGGAGTAGACGAAGTAGAGCGGGACCTCCAGGAGGAGGGCCGCCGCGGCGGCGAGTCCGGCGGTTCCGGTGAGGCGGCGGGCGAGCGGCAGGTTCATCGCGTTTCCCATCAACGTGTGTGTGGTGGAACGCTTTGAATCCTTCGCCTTCCAGCAGCCCCGGCCAGTGGGCCTGGGGGCCGGATCGACGGGGACCTGACCCCCCGGTGCCCGGTGGACCTCGGCCCAGCGGCTCACCAGTGCGGCGGACGCTCCTCGAGGAAGCGCGCGTCGTCGTCTCCGCCGTCGCGCCACTCGCCCCAGCCCGCGTCGGTGTCGTCGCCGGTCTGGTCGGGCAGGACGGGCAGGTCCTCGTCCGCCAGGTCCACCACGCGGTCGTCGTCTGGTGAAACGCTCATGCATCCATTGTCGGTCACGCCGGAGGCCACTGGTGACCACCCGGCGTCCGGGACGTGGCGGCGTGTTGTCATCTCCCGGACGAACACCCGTCAGGGGCGTCCGCCGGGACGCCTCGGAGGTCAGGCGTCGGCGCGGTGGAGGCGGCGGGCGAGCTCGGCGGCGGCGGCGCCCGGGTCGTCGGCCTCGGTGAGGGCCCGGACGACCACGACGCGCTCCGCGCCCGTGGCGAGGACCTGGTCGAGGTTGCCGAGGTCGATGCCGCCGATCGCGAACCAGGGGCGCGCCGGGTTGCGTCCGGCGGCGTACTCGAGCAGCGGCAGGCCGGGCGCGTGGCGGCCGGGCTTGGTCGGGGTGGGCCAGACGGGGCCGCAGCAGAAGTAGTCCACACCGGGCTCGGCGGCGGCGTCCGCGGCCTGCTCGTCCGAATGCGTCGAGCGGCCGATCAGGACGTCCTGGCCGACGATCGCGCGGGCGGCCGGGACGGGCAGGTCGTCCTGCCCGAGGTGCAGGACGTCGGCCTGGACGGCGTGCGCGACGTCGGCGCGGTCGTTGACCGCGAGCAGCGCGTCGTGCCGGTCGCAGGCGTCCCGGAACACCCGCAGGTGCTCGATCTCCTGCCGGGCCTCCAGGCCCTTCTGCCGCAGCTGGACGATGTCGACCCCGTTCGCGAGCACCGCGTCGAGGAACTCCGGCAGGTCGCCCCGCTCCTCCCGGGCGTCCGTGCAGAGGTAGAGGCGCGCGCGGCCGAGCCGGGCGCGCAGCCGGACGGCGCGGTCGGAGGGCAGGTGCCTGGACACGGTGGGCGGGGTCCTTCCGGAGAACAGACGGGGGCCACGCGCGCGGGGGTCCGCGCACGTGACCCGCATCATTTCACGTGCTTTGCGGCGAACTCGGGCGGGCCGTCCGGTACGTCCCTCCGCCAGGGGTGGACCGGACGGCGCGGCCGGTTCGCCTTGGGTACGGCCTAGAAGGCGAGCGCCTGGGCCCGCCGCCGGACCTCGGTGCCCCGGTTCTCGGCCAGCGCCTGCACCGGCGTGCCGGGCAGCGTGTCGTCGGCGGTGAAGAGCCAGCGGAGCGTCTCCACGTCGTCGAACCCGGCGTCCTTCAGGAGTGTCAGCGTTCCCGGCAGGCCCTTGATCACCTGGCCGTCGGCGATGAACGCCGCCGGCACCATCGGGTGGCCGTCCCGGCGGACGGCCAGCAGCTTGCGCTCCGCCAGCAGCTGCTTGATCCGGTTGAACTTGATGTCGAGGCGCTCGGACACCTCCCGAAGGCCGATCCACTCGCCCACCAGGGCGTCGGTACGGGGGTCGAGGTCACTCTCTACGGTTGCGTGCGTCTGCGTCACGCCCCCTTGCTACCACGCCCCCAGAGCACTCAAACCCGCCCAGGACCTCCGGAGATTCTTCCGTTGATCTCTCACCGTTGGTCAGGACTTCACCGACTGACGCACCGGAATGCCCGGATCGCCCAGCAGTACGGGGTCCACGGGCGTCCCGGCGGCGATGATCCGCTTCGCCTGGACGAGGTCGCGCGGACGGTCCACCGTCAAGATCGCTTCAAGCCGGTCACCGGTGATCCACGCCACGGCCCAGGCCCCGTCCTCGGGCGAGCC
The DNA here is from genome assembly GCF_000518265.1 of Actinomadura oligospora ATCC 43269. Classification (GTDB taxonomy): domain Bacteria; phylum Actinomycetota; class Actinomycetes; order Streptosporangiales; family Streptosporangiaceae; genus Spirillospora; species Spirillospora oligospora. The sequence goes on from NZ_JADG01000004.1 coordinate 369,016, forward strand.
GCGGCGGATCATCCGCTCGGCCCCGGCGTGGTGACCCGCGTACTGGACGAACCGGTCGAACTGCTCGGACCAGAAGTAGGGGGCCACGTCGTAGACCGCGTCCTGGCCGAGCAGCGTCGCGGCGGCGGTCTCGGGCGCGTTCAGCGCGGTGTCCCAGTGCTCGATGAGCAGCCTGCGGCCGTACCGGTTCGACCACCAGGCGGCGCAGTCCCCGACCGCGACCACGTCGTCCCGGACGACGCCGTCCACCGAGGCGCGCAGGGACGCGTCGGTCAGCACGCCCCGCTCGACGTCGAGGCCCGAGCCGTCCAGCCAGGCCACCTCGGGACGGACGCCGACGCCGGTCACGACCAGGTCGGCCGGGATGTGCCCGCCTCCGGCGAGTGCGAGACCGTCCGGCTCGACCGAGGCGACCTTCACGCCCGTCCGCAGCTCGACGCCCGCCTCGGCGTACCAGGGGGCGGTGAGCGCGCCGAGCTCCGGCCCGAGCGCGTTCGCCAGCGGCGCGTCGGCGGCCTCCACGACCGTCACGGCGCAACCGTCCTTGGCGGCCGTGGTCGCGACCTCCGCGCCGATCCAGCCCGCCCCGACGATCACCACGCGGGCGCCGGGGGCCAGCCCCGCCCGGACCTCCAGCGCGTCGTCCAGGGTGCGGATGACGTGCTGCGGGCCGTCGCCCGGCATCCGGACCGGCGTCGCGCCGGTCGCGATCACCAGGCCGTCGAAGTCCAGGTCACCGGCCGTCGTGGCGAGCGTCCCGCCGCGTCCGGGGCGCAGCCGCAGGGCGGTCGCGCGCTCGCCCGCCAGCACCCGGACGTCCAGGGCCGCGAGGTCGGTGTCCAGGGCCGGGAAGTCGGTCTCGCCCTTGAGGACGGCCTTCGTCAGCGGCGGGCGGTCGTACGGCCGGTGCCGCTCCGCGCCCACCATCGTCAGCGCGCCCTCGTACCCGTGCTTGCGGAGCGCCTCGGCCGCGCGCACGCCCGCGAGCCCGCCGCCCACCACCATCACCCGGTCCATGCCCGCAGGCTAGCCGGTGTCCGATTCGTCGTAGGCTAGGAGGCGGAAGTGCGCGGGAGCCCGGCCTGAACCGGGCTGAGAGGGCGGCTGGACGGCCGCCGACCGCCTGAACCTGATCCGGGTCATGCCGGCGAAGGGAGCCGCCCGTGAACGTCGTCATCATCGGAGCCGGGGTCGTCGGCCTCGGCGCGGCTTGGCGCTGCGCGGCGCGCGGCGCGGACGTCACCCTGGTCGACCCGGAGCCCTCGAGCGGCGCGTCCGGCGTCGCTGCCGGGATGCTGACGCCGGTCAGCGAACTCGACTACGGCGAGGAGCCGCTGCTCAGGCTGGGCGTGGCGTCCCGCAACCGGTACCCGTCGTTCGTCGCCGAGCTCGAGGAGCTGACCGGCCACGACACCGGGCACCGCACCGACGGCCTGCTCGAGGTCGCCTTCGACGCCGACGACCTGCGCGTCCTGGAGGAGGTGAAGCGCTTCCAGGAGGCCCTGGGGGTGCCCACCGAGGTCCTCGGCCGGCGCGAGTGCCGCAGGCTCGAGCCGATGCTCGCCCCGACCGTCCGCGGCGGCCTGTACGCGCCCGAGGACGGCTCGATCGACCCGCGGCGGCTCACCCCGGCGCTGCTCGCCGCCGCCGAGAAGCTCGGCGCGCGGCTCGTCCGGCGGCGGGCCGCCGAGGTGATCGTGCGCGGCGGCGCGGCCGTCGGCGTCCGGCTGGACGACGGCGAAGAGCTGCCCGCCGACCGGGTGCTGCTCGCGGCCGGGCCGTGGTCGGGCGACATCGGCGGGATCCCGCCGGGCGTCGTGCCGACCGTCCGGCCGGTGAAGGGCCAGGTCCTGCGGCTGCGCACGCCCGTCCCGTTCCTGCGCAGGACGGTCCGGGGCGTGGTGCGCGGCTCGTCCGTCTACCTCGTGCCGCGCGCGGACGGCGAGATCGTCGTCGGCGCGACGCAGGAGGAGCTCGGCTTCGACACCCGGGTGACCGCGGGCGGCCTGTGGGAGCTGCTGCGGGACGCCCGCGAGCTGGTGCCCGGCATCACCGAGCTGGACTTCGCCGAGGTCACCGCGGGCCTGCGTCCCGGCTCGCCGGACAACGCGCCGGTGCTCGGGCCGTCCGCGCTGCCGGGCCTGGTGCTCGGCGTCGGGCACTACCGCAACGGGATCCTGCTCGCCCCGGTCAGCGCCGACGCGCTGAGCGCCGCCCTGCTGGACGGCGAGCTCCCCGAGGTGGCGCGCCCCTTCTCCCCCGACCGCTTCTCCCCCGGACGCCCCCAGGAAGGCACATGAAGATCATTGTGAACGGCGAGCCGCGCGACCTCCCCGAGGACGCCAGCGTGGCCGACGCGGTCGCCACGGTCACCGAGGCCCCGAACGGGGTGGCCGCGGCGCTGAACGACGAGGTGGTGTCGCGGTCCGCGTGGACCGCGACGAGGCTGACCGAGGCGGACCGGCTGGAAGTCCTGACCGCCGTGCAGGGAGGATGACCGTGGTTCCGCTCACCGAAGGGCATGACCCCCTGGTCATCGCGGGCGAGGAGTTCGGGTCCCGGCTGATCATGGGCACCGGCGGCGCGCCGAGCATGAGCGTGCTGGGCGAGGCGCTCGCCGCGTCCGGGACGGAGCTCACCACCGTCGCGATGCGGCGGGTGGACCCGTCCTCCCGCGGCTCGGTCCTGGACGTCCTGCGCGAGCACGGCATCCGGGTGCTGCCGAACACCGCGGGCTGCTTCACCGCGGGCGAGGCCGTCCTGACCGCCAAGCTCGCGCGCGAGGCGCTCGGGACGAACTGGGTGAAGCTCGAGGTCATCGCCGACGAGCACACCCTGCTGCCGGACCCGATCGAGCTCGTGGACGCCGCCGAGCAGCTCGTGGACGACGGATTCGTCGTGCTCCCCTACACCAGCGACGACCCGGTCCTGGCCCGCCGCCTCGAGCAGGTCGGCTGCGCCGCGGTGATGCCGCTGGGCTCGCCGATCGGGTCGGGGCTCGGCATCCGCAACCCGCACAACATCGAGCTGATCGTGGAGCGGGCGACCGTCCCGGTGGTCCTGGACGCCGGGCTGGGCACGGCCTCGGACGCGGCGCTCGCGATGGAGCTCGGCTGCGACGCGGTACTGCTGGCCACGGCCGTGACACGGGCTCAGCACCCGGCGAGGATGGCCGCCGCGATGCGGCACGCCGTCGAGGCCGGACGGCTCGCCCGGCTGGCCGGGCGCATCCCGATGCGCCGGTACGCCCAGGCCTCGTCGCCCTTCGAGGGGATGGTTAAGTCGTCCTAACTAGTGTTTCGTAGTAGTAATCACTGGACCTGAACGGTCGTCCGGCGGCACACTGGGGCCGGAATCACGGCGTTCGCTCACTTCAGGGTGGACATGCACATTTCGACCGCCGTGGAACCCTCCCGAACCCAGGATGGAGCGCATGACGACGGAACAGGTGGACAGGCGGGCACTCCTCGCCGCCTCGGTGACGGTGCTCGCCTGGGCCTCGGCGTTCGTGTCGATCCGCAGCGCGGGCGCCGAGTATCCGCCGGGGGCGCTCGCGCTCGGGCGGCTGGCCTGCGGGTCGGTCGTGCTCCTGGTGATCCTGGCCGTCCGCCGCGAGGGCCTGCCGCCGCGCGCCGCCTGGCCCGGGATCCTGAGGTCCGGCGTGCTCTGGTTCGGCTTCTACATGGTCGTCCTGAACTGGGGCGAGCGGAAGGTGGACGCGGGCACGGCGGCGATGCTGGTCAACATCGGCCCGATCCTCATCGCGGTGCTCGGCGGCTGGCTGCTGCGGGAGGGCTTCCCGCCCCGGCTGTTCGCCGGGGTCGCGGTCGCCTTCGGCGGCACCGTCGTCGTGGGGCTCGCGACGTCCACCGGCGGCGGCTCGTCCCTGCTCGGCGCGGTGCTGTGCGTGCTGGCGGCCGTCTCCTACGCGGGCGGCGTGATCTCGCAGAAGCCCGCGCTGCGGCACGGCTCGGCCCTGCAGGTCACGACCTTCGGCTGCGTGGTCGGCACGGTGTTCTGCCTCCCCTTCGCGGGCCAGCTCGCCTCCCATGTGCCGGACGCCTCGCTCACGGCGACGCTGAACATGGTCTACCTCGGGGTCGTCCCGACCGCGCTCGCCTTCACCACCTGGGCCTACGCGCTCGCCCGCACCTCGGCCGGGAAGCTCGGCGCGACCACCTACGTCGTGCCCGCCCTGGTCGTCCTGATGTCGTGGGGCTTCCTGGGCGAGATGCCCGTGGCCGGTGCACTCGCGGGCGGCGTCCTGTGCCTGCTGGGCGTCGCCGTGGCGCGCAGCCGTCCCCGGACGGCCCCCGGCGTCACGCCGGAGCCGGAGCCCGTGGCGTCCTCGCCCCGCTCCTGACGGCCCGCAGGGCGCCCGCCTGCGGAGGGATCAGCCGTGGGACCGATCAACGCTCATCCTCGTGGCTGATATGAACCGTTTGGACGGGCCTTTAGACTCGGCGCGTGGACACTACGGTTGCGGATCCCCTCGTCGGGCAGGTGCTCGACGGGCGCTACCGCATTGAGTCCCGGATCGCCCGAGGCGGCATGGCGACCGTGTACCTCGCCCGTGACGTCCGGCTCGACCGGGTCGTCGCGATCAAGGTCATGCACGCCGGCCTGGCGTCCGACGAGGAGTTCGTCGAACGCTTCATCGGGGAGGCCAAGGCCGCGGCGGCGCTCTCGCACCCGAACGTGGTCGCGATGTACGACCAGCGCACCGACGGCGAGCACGCCTTCCTCGTCATGGAGTACGTGCCCGGCCGGACGCTGCGCGACCTGCTCGCCGAGCGCGGCCGGATCGGGCCGCGCGAGGCGCTCACCCTGATGCAGCCGGTGCTGGCCGCCCTCGGCGCCGCGCACCGCGCCGGGATGGTGCACCGCGACGTCAAGCCCGAGAACGTGCTGATCACCGAGGACGGCCAGGTCAAGGTCGCCGACTTCGGGCTGGCCCGGGCCGAGTCGGCGAGCAAGATGACCAAGACCGGGCTGATCATCGGCACGGTCGGCTACCTCGCGCCCGAGCAGGTCGTATCCGGCAACGCCGACGTCCGCTCCGACGTCTACGCCGCCGGGATCCTGCTCTACGAGCTGCTCACCGGCGGCCTCCCGCACCAGGCCGACTCGCCGCTCGCGGTCGCCTACAAGCACGTCAACGAGGTCGTCCCGCCGCCGTCGCTGGCCGTCCAGGGCCTCCCGCCGCAGGTGGACGCCCTGGTGACGCGGGCCACCTCGCACTCCCCCGACGCGCGGTTCACCGACGCCAACGCCTTCCTGGCCGCCGTCGCCGAGGTCGTCAACGGCCTCGCGCCCGACATCGACCAGCGCATCGAGGACGTCCAGCTCCACCCGACGTCGGTCCTGGAGAACCCGGGCGAACCGCGCAGCGGCCACACCGCCGTGTACGACCCGTCCACGATGCCCGCCGGCATGGGCGGCAGTATTGATGGGGTACCGCCGCGACACACACGCGCCGACCGCGCCCTCGGCGCGCTCACCGGCCGGTACGTGCTGGTCGCGATCGCCGCCCTCGCGGCCGTGATCCTCGGCTGGGCCGTGTGGTGGCAGACGTCCGGCCAGTACGACCACGTCCCGGACCGGATCGTCGGCATGAAGATCGCCGCCGCCAAGAGCAAGCTGCGCGGCGAGGGCCTGAACGTCCGCCTCGCCGAGGCCGCCTACAGCGACCGCGCCCCCAAGGGCACGGTCGCGGCGTCCGACCCGGCGGGCGGGGCGCGCGTGTCCAAGGGACAGACCGTCACGCTGACGCCGTCCCTGGGCAAGACGCCACGCGACATCCCGGACGTCACGGGCAGCTCCCTCGACGACGCCAGGAACAAGCTGAAGGACGCGGGCTTCACGGTCGGCGAGGTCGACCAGAAGAGCTCCCAGACCGTCGCCAAGGACAAGGTGCTGCGCACCGACCCGTCCGCCGGGACGAAGGTCTCCCCCGACGCCGGGCCCGTGAACATCGTCGTCAGCACCGGCATGACGATGCCGAGCCTGGTCGGGCGCAACTCCGACGAGGCCGTCAACACCCTGCGCTCGATGGGCCTGAAGGTCGACACCAAGAAGCGCACGGACAAGGACAAGCCCGCCAACACCGTCCTGGAGCAGCAGCCGGACCCGGGCACCGGCCTGTCGCGCGGCGACAAGGTCACCCTCGTCGTCAACCAGCAGGACTGCCTGGTCAACCTGGGCGGCTGGCACTTCGGCTGTGACAACAACAACAACGGCGGCGACCAGGGTGATCAGGGCGACCAGCTGCCCGTGCCGAACGTGACGGGCCAGTCGGTCGACGACGCGACCAGCGCCCTGGAGGACGCGGGCTTCAAGGTCAAGGTGCAGGGCTTCGGCGGCGACACCGTCCGCGCCCAGTGGCCGGCGGGCGGCTCCCAGGCCCCGCGCGACTCGACCGTCACCATCGTCAAGAGCCCCTGAGGCATCCGGGGTGGTCCGGGACCCCGACTAGGCTGGACGGCCTATGAGCGCTGAGAAGAGCCCCGTCGGAGGGCACGTGCCGGTGGCCGGAGGTCTCGCCACCGGGGGGCTGAAGTACGCGGAGAAGATGGGCGCCGAGGTGATCCAGGTGTTCACCTCCAACCCGCGCGGCTGGGCGCTGCCCGACGGCAACCCCAAGGAGGACGCCCTCCTGCGCGCACGCGACGACATCCCCGTCTACGTGCACTCGCCGTACCTGGTGAACTTCGGCTCGCCCAGCGCCGAGACCCTGGAGAAGTCCCTCGCGACCGTCCGGCACTCGCTGCGCCGCGGCCACGCGATCGGGGCCCGCGGCGTCGTCGTGCACACCGGCTCGGCCGTCAGCCAGACCTACGACGCGGCGATGGCGCAGATCCACGAGCACGTCCTGCCGCTGCTCGAGGAGATCCCCGAGGACGGCCCGCACCTGCTCCTCGAGCCGATGGCGGGCCAGGGCGCGATGCTCTGCGCCATGGTCCAGGACCTCGGCGCCTACTTCGACGCCCTGGAGCGCCATCCCAAGCTCGGCGTCTGCTTCGACACCTGCCACGCGTTCGCCGCGGGCCACGACCTGGCCGCCCCCGGCGGCGTCAAGGCCACCATGGACGCCCTGGTCGACACCGTCGGCGAGGGCCGCCTGAAGCTCGTCCACGCCAACGACTCCAAGGACGTCTGCGGCTCCAAGAAGGACCGGCACGAGAACATCGGCAAGGGCCACATCGGCGAGGCCCCGTTCGCCGAGCTCTTCCGGCACCCGGCCGTGGCGGGCGTCCCGTTCGTCATCGAGACCCCGGGCCGCGACGCCGGCCCCCACGGCGAGGACGTCGCCACCCTCAAGCGCCTCCGCGACAACTGAGAACCCGAGCCGTGCGCCCGCAGCCTCGAAGGCTCCGGGCGCACGGTGCTTTCAGAGCACCCTCACGAAGAACCCCGGGCCGGGCAGAGCGGGGATGCGGGGGATGCGGGGGGGGAGGCACAAGCTCGGGCGCCGCTGAACAACCCCCCGACTGTCCAGCGGCGCCCGAGCGGTAAGCCAGTGGATCCCACCCCCCCGGTACGGGATCCTCTGGCGTGATCCGGCGGGCGACTGGCGCCCGACGGATCTCCAAGGTTGCCTTGTGGTCCTCCCGGGAACGGTGTCGCTTCCCGGTGACACTGAGAACACTAGAGGTGGGATGTCACCAGGCGGGTGCAGCGAAACTCGGGATTCGGTAAACGGTGCGTAGTCAGAGTTATACGTAGCGTAGTCGTGCGACGAACGGTCGAATCCGTGCGCCGAACGGTCACGCGATCAGGCGTCGGTGGCGCCCTCAGCGGAGGACGACCTCCTCGGGAAGGTGCATCCGGGCGAGGGCACGGTCGGCGCGAGGGGGGACGGACCGCCGGAACGCCAGCGACACGCCGACCATCACCGCGAACGCGGCCGGGGCGAGGACGAGGGCGGGCTGGGCGAGGAGGGCGGCCGTCCAGCCGTGCCGGGGGCCGAGGAACAAACCCGCGACACCGGCGACCACGGCGAGGCCGCCGCCGAAGACCACGCCGACGCCCGCGCCGAGCGGGGTGAGGCGGCGCCACCACAGCCCGAGCAGCAGCATCGGGCACAGCGAACAGGCCGAGACCGTGAGCGCGAGCGTGACCAGGCCCGCCGCGTTCTGCGTCCCGGCCGTCCAGGCCACGCACAGCGGGACGGCCAGGGCGAACACCGCGCCCGCACGGAAGCTGCCCGTCCCGCCGCGCAGGACGCACTGCGAGATGGTGCCCGCGATCGCGACGACGACGCCGCAGGTCGTGGAGATGAACGCGGCGAACGCGCCCGCCGCGACCAGGCCGACCAGCAGCGATCCGGGTAACCCGGGCGCGAGCCTGCGCGGCAGCGTGAGGATCGTGGCGTCGGTGTCGCCGGTCATGAGCAGCTCGGGGGTGTAGAGGCGGCCCAGCGTCCCGTACAGGGCCGGGAAGACGTAGAACAGCGACAGTAGGGCGGGCACCAGCGCGGCCGTCCGGCGCGCGGCGCGTCCGCAGGTGTTGGTGTAGAAGCGCATCAGGATGTGCGGCAGGCCCATCGTGCCGAGCAGCACCGCCAGCAGCGCCGAGTAGGTGATGTAGAGCGAGTGGTCGCGCCCGCGCTCGGACGGCATCGCCCACACCCCGCCGGTGTGGGAGGGCAGCCGCGCGGCGTGCGGGACGGCCGCGCCACGCGGGAACACGAGCTCGGCCCCGGCTCCGACGCGGTGGTCCCTGGCGGACAGCACCACCCGCTCGCCGTCGTGGCGCGCGCCGTCCAGGGTGCCACGGACGGTGACGGCCGTCGGCGCGGTGACCCGGACGGCCGACTCGGTCTGGACGCGGATGGTCGTGGCGTGGCCGAACACCGGCGGCCCCTCGGGCGTGCCCGCGCCGTCCAGCCGCCACAGCACCAGCAGCGCCGCCGCCGGGACGGCCACGGCGACCAGCTTCACCCAGAACTGGACGGCCTGGACGTCGGTGATGCTGCGCATCCCGCCGGACAGGGTGAGCGAGAGCACGACCGCGACGACCAGCACCCAGCCCGCCCAGACCGGCGCGCCGGTCAGCACCCGCAGCGTGACGCCCGCGCCCTGGAACTGCGGCAGCAGGTAGAACCAGCCGATGAAGCAGACGCACGCCGACACCGTGCGCCGCACCCCGGCCGAGCCGAGCCGCCACTCGGCGAAGTCGGAGATCGTGTACGCGCCGGAGCGGCGCAGCGGCGCGGTGACGAACGCGACGAGCAGCACGAACCCGCCGGTCGCGGCCACCGGCAGCCAGAGCGTGTCGGTGCCGTAGGCGAGGACGAGCCCGGCGGTGCCGAGGAACGCCGCCGCCGAGATGTACTCGCTGCTGATCGCCGACGCGTTCCACAGCGAGGTCACGCCGCGCGAGGCGACCATCAGGTCCGTGGCGGTCGCGGCGGCCCGCCTCCCGAACGACCCGAACCCGACGCTCGCGGCCACGAGCGTCAGCACCGACAGCGCCACGGCGACCGCCACCCCGGTCACGGACGTCCCGCCGGGTGGACGGGGCGGGTCACGGACGGCCGACCAGGCGGGCGAAGTCGCGCTCGGCGGACTCGGCGAGCCGGGCCTGGCGGCGCGCGGCGAAGATCCACAGCGGCTGGATCCCGGCGGCGAGGACCAGCCAGGGGAAGGGCAGCCCGATGGGTCCGGCGTGCGTCCCGCCGGGGACGAACGCGAGCAGCGGCAGCAGGGCGATGACGCCGAGGACCAGGGCGCCGGTGCCCAGCGCGGTGCGGAACTGGGCGCGGATCAGCGTCCGCGCGAACACCGCGCCGAGCTCGGTCTGCTCGTCCAGGTCGGTGGCGATGTTCCAGCCGGTCCCGGAGTAGGGGCCCGCGTAGGGCTCGTCCTCGTCCGGCGGCGGGACGGACCGGGCGACCCGGGTCCGCGGGCTGGCGACCACGACGCGCCGCGGACGCGTCCCGCCGAGCGGATCGAGCTTCCGCGCGTCCCCGGACGCGACATCCCCGGGCGCGGCGTGCGGCGTCTCTCCGGACGGCCCGCTGCCGTACGCGCCAGAAGCGCGGTCGGCGCCGGACGCGGCGGGCGGTCGGGGGTCAGTCATCGGTGTCGGTGTGCGTGAAGGGGGCGTCCGGCTGGTCGCTGTTCCGGAAGCTGCGGACGAGCAGGTCGCGGACGGCGCGGGTGTGGCGGCGGCTCACCGGCAGCAGCTCGTCACCGATCTGCACGGCGACGCGTCCGGCGTCGAAGCGCAGCTCGGTGATGTGCTGGGAGGCGACGAGCGTGCTGCGGTGGATGCGGATGAAGCCGGAGTCCTCCCAGCGGCGGGCGAGGGAGGCGAGCGGCATCCGGACCAGGTAGCTGCCCTCGGCGGTGTGCAGCCGCACGTAGTCGCCCTGCGCCTCGACGTGGGTGACCGAGCGGCGGGACACCAGGCGGGTACGCCCGCCGAGCTCGACGGGGATCATCTCGTCGTCGTCCGCGGCGGGCGGCCCGCCGGGGACGCCGCCGGGGTCGCCCGCCCGGGCGGCCCGGTCGACCGCCTCGACCACGCGCCGGACGGCCTCGGCGAGCCGTTCCCGGCGGACGGGCTTGAGCAGGTAGTCGAGCGCGCCGAGTTCGTAGGCCGCGACCGCGCAGTCGTCGTGCGCGGTCACGAACACCACGGCGGGCGGCTCGGCGAACCCGGCGAGCAGGCGGGTGAAGTCCAGCCCGTCCAGTCCGGGCATGCGGATGTCGAGGAAGACGGCGTCGAGCCGCTCCCCCGCGGTCAGCATCCGGGACAGGTCGCGCAGGGCGGACGCGGCGTCGCCCGCGCCCCCGACCCACTCCACTCTCGGGTCCTCCCGCAGCAGGTAGGACAGTTCCTCCAGGGCGGGCACCTCGTCGTCGACGGCCAGGACGCGCAGCATGAGACGACCTTGCCCGTCATCACCGTCCGTCCGCAATCGGTTTCACCAGGTAACCCGGGACGCGTCAGGTCGGGAACGCCGCCGGACGGTACTTCGGCACCCGCAGGTTCACCTTCGTCCCGGCGCCGAGCGCGGTCTCCACGGTCAGCCCGTACTCGTCCCCGTAGACCTGCCGCATGCGTTCGTCCACGTTGGCGAGGCCGATGCCCGCGCCGCCTCCCCGTCCGCCCTGGCCGGCGCCACCGGGGCGACCGCCGGCGCGGTCGCGGGCGCCGGGGCTGGGCGACAGGATCTCGCCGAGCCGCGCCGGGTCGATGCCGACGCCGTCGTCCTCGACGCTGATCGCGGCTTCCACGCCGTTGTCGCGCGCGACGATGCGGATCCGGAACTCGTCGCGCGTCCTGCCCTGCATGCCGTGCCTGATCGCGTTCTCGACGAGCGGCTGCAGCGACAGGAACGGCACCGCCACCGACAGCACCTCCGGCGCGACCTCGACGCTGAACTGGAGCCGGTCGCCGAACCGGGCGCGTTCGAGCAGCAGGTAGCGGTCGATGGAGCGCAGCTCGTCCGCGAGCGTCGTGAAGTCGCGCGGGTTGCGGAACGAGTAGCGCGCGAAGTCGGCGAAGTCGAGCAGCAGCTCACGCGCGCGCACGGGGTCCGTCCGGACGAACGAGGCGATCGTGGTCAGCGAGTTGTAGACGAAGTGCGGGGAGATCTGCGCGCGTAGCGCCCGCATCTCGGCTTCGGCCAAGCGCGCGCGGGACGAGTCCAGTTCGGCGAGTTCGAGTTGCCCGGCCACCCAGCGAGCGACCTCGCCCACCGCGCGCACGCGCGTCGCGGACGGCTCCGGGCCGTACGCGACCAGCGCCCCCACCACATGCCGGTCGATCGCGAGCGGCGCGACGACCGCGACGCGGATCGGGCAGGACGGGTCGCCGCACGTGGCCAGCGGGTCCGTGCCGACCACGCGCGGACGTCCGGTGGCGAGCACGGGACGGGCGTGCTGGGTCGCGTCGTCGGCGTGGTCGTCGGACCCGAGGCCGTCCCAGGCCAGCAGGGCGGCCTGGGCGAGCGGATCGGCCTCGTCGGACTCGTCGTCCGCGCCGACGCCGAGCAGCGTCGCGACCCGTCCGGACGCGGCGGACGCCCCGGACGGCGCGACCGTCCCCGGCGGGGCGGCGACCAGCGCGATCGCGTCCGCGCCGAGCAGCGCGCGCAGGTGCCGGGCGGCCTTGCGGGCCGAGTCCGGGGTCAGCCCGGCGCGCAGGGCGGGCGACGCGCGCGAGATCGTGTGGAGGGTCGAGAACGTCGCCTCGTCGGCCGGGTCGGCGAAGCCGCGCTGCTTCGTGCGGTGCATCCGGCAGACGGCGACGGCGACGGCGCCCGCCGCCAGAGCGGTCATGAAGCCGATGCACACGAGATCGAGCACGGACGGTGCGTCCATGACGACCTAACGTAACCCCCCGGCCTCCGGGACGTGACCGGTTCCGCCCACAGCCCCGGACCAGGTCCGGCCAAGCCCGCCCAAATCCCGCGTCCCGCGAGCCCGGAGGGGCTCGTTACCGCAGCTCAGAGGGGCGGGGAGTCGTCCTCGTCCTCCTGGTAGGAGTAGCGCTGCTCGCGCCAGGGGTCGGCGACGTTGTGGTAACCGCGCTCCTCCCAGAAGCCGCGCCGGTCCTTGACCATGTACTCGATGGCCCGGACCCACTTGACGCTCTTCCACGCGTACAGGTGCGGGACGACCAGCCGGATCGGGTAGCCGTGGTCGAGGGGCAGGCGCTCGCCGTCGCGGTGGGTGGCGAACATCGTCCCGTCGGCGAGGAAGTCGGTCATGCGGATGTTGGCGCTGTAGCCGTACTCGGCCCACACCATCACGTGCGTGACGGCCGGGTCGGGCGGGGCCAGCTCGACGATCGCCGCCCCCGGGACGCCCTCCCAGCGGTTGTCCGGGATGGTGAACTTGGTGACGCAGTGGAAGTCGGCGACGACGGAGTCACGCGGGAAGCCGTCGAACTCGTCCCACGTCCAGCGGTACTGGCCGCCGTCGGAGGTCGTGCCGAAGACGCGGAAATCCCACTCCTTGGGACGGAACTTCGGGACGGGCCCGTAGTGCAGGACAGGCCAGCCGCGCGGGACGTACTGGCCCGGGGGCAGCGCGGCCCTGCCGGCGTCCTCCCCGCCCTGCGGCACGGCATCGGCCCCGGGGCCGGAGGCGGCGCTCGCGCCGGGGCTCGGCTCGGGGGTCTGCTCGAACGGTGTCTCGGGTGGCGACATGACGCGGCCATCCTGCCATCCGGCGTGAGCTGAGCCATATTCGGGGCCCTCGCCTCGGGCACCCGCCCTGATGAGCTACTGTGGGCACGTGCGCAACGTCATCTATTTCTTTTGGTTCGACCAGCCCGGGCGGCTGGTCTGCCAGACGTTGCGCTGACAGACCTCGAACGACCGAAGCCCCGGGCCTGGACACAAGGCCCGGGGCTTCGTCGTTTTTCCGGGACCCACCGTCGCGGGATCCGCCCGATCCCGCGCATCCACGAGAGGCAGCAGCATGGTCATCGTCATGGCCCCCGAAGCCGACGCGGCGGATATCAAGGCCGTCGTCTCACTGGTCGAGACGGCGGGCGGCGACGCCTTCGTCAGCCGGGGCGTCGAACGCACGATTATCGGGCTGGTCGGGGACGTCCAGCAGTTCGGCACCCTCAACCTGCGGTCGCTGCGCGGGGTGAGCGACGTCGTCCGGATCTCGGCGCCGTACAAGTTGATCAGCCGTGAGAACCACCAGGAGCGGTCGGTCGTGCGGGTCGGCGGCGTCCCGATCGGTCCGGGGACCATGACCCTCATCGCCGGACCCTGCGCCGTCGAGACCCCCGAACAGACCCTCGCCGCCGCCCAGATGGCCCAAGCCGCAGGCGCCACCCTCCTACGCGGAGGCGCGTTCAAGCCCCGCACCTCGCCTTACGCCTTCCAGGGGCTCGGGGAGGCCGGGCTGCGGATCCTGGCCGATGTCCGCGCCGAAACCCGCATGCCCGTCGTCACCGAAGTCGTCGACGCCGCCGACGTCGAACTGGTCGCCTCCTACGCCGACATGCTCCAGATCGGCACCCGCAACGCCCAGAACTTCGCCCTGCTCCAAGCCGCCGGTGAGGCGGGCAAGCCCGTCATGCTCAAACGCGGCATGAACGGCACCATCGAAGAGTGGCTGATGGCCGCCGAATACGTCGCACAACGCGGCAACCTCGACATCGTCCTGTGCGAACGCGGCATCCGCACCTTCGAGAAGGCCACCCGCAACACCCTCGACATCTCCGCCGTCCCCGTCGCGCAACGCCTCGGGCACCTGCCGGTGATCGTCGACCCCTCCCACTCCGGCGGCCACCGCGACCTGGTCCTCCCCCTCACCCGCGCCGCCATCGCCGTCGGAGCCGACGGCGTCATCATCGACGTCCACCCCCACCCCGAAACCGCCCTCTGCGACGGCCCGCAGGCCCTCGTGGACGGCGACCTGCGCGACCTGGCCCGCGTCGTCCGGGAGCTGCCGCCCCTGGTCGGCCGGACCCTCGCCGTCGCGCCCGGGTCCGAGACGGGCGCCGAGCCGGACGCCGTCCTCGCCTGAGCACCCGGTTCACCGTCCTCGCCTGAGAGTCGGGGCCACCGCCCGGCCGCCGGACGATCGCGCCCGATCGGCGCGCTATCCTGCGGACGTGGAGTACTGGACCCCCAACTGCGGACCGCCACGCTCCTGACCGGGGCGCGGCACCTCTTTCCCGAGACCTGACGACCGGGCCTGGCGTCGATCGGCGCCCGCCCGCGTTCTCTCGCGCCCCGAACACGGATGCCATCCTCCGTTTTCGAGACCGGGAGCGTTCTCTCCATGTCCCTGCGTCCTGCTCTGACGCGCCCTTCCGCCACGCCCGCGACCCGTCCCCACAGGGGCGGGGCCGCCGACGTGCTGCTGGCCGCCTCCTTCTGGGGCACCACCGGAACCGTCCGCACCTTCGCCCCGGACGGGACGTCCAGCGTGTCGGTCGCCGCGCTGCGGATGGTCCTCGGCGGGCTGATGCTCGCCGGGATCGTCCTCGCCACCGCGCGCGGCGACCTGCTGCGCCTGCTCCGCGCGCCGCGCGCCCTGCCGATGCTGGGCGCGGGCGCGGCGGCGATGATCGTCTACCAGACCGTGTTCTTCGTCGCCGCCGGACGGACCGGCGTCGCCGTCGCGACCGTCGTCACCATCGGCAGCTCCCCCGCGTTCACCGGGCTGATCGGGGCGCTCAGCGGGCGTTCGCGCCCGGACGCCCGCTGGCTGCTGGCGACCGCCGGGGCCGTCGTGGGCTGCGCCGCCCTGGTCCTGGGCGGACGCGGCGCGGGCGTCGAGCCGGTCGGCATCGGCCTCGCGCTGCTCTCCGGGTTCG
The DNA here is from genome assembly GCF_000518265.1 of Actinomadura oligospora ATCC 43269. GTDB lineage: Bacteria > Actinomycetota > Actinomycetes > Streptosporangiales > Streptosporangiaceae > Spirillospora > Spirillospora oligospora. The sequence continues at coordinate 384,316 of NZ_JADG01000004.1, forward strand.
CGTACGCGGCCTACGCGACGCTGTCGTCGGTGCTGATCACGCGCGGCGAGCGTGACCGCTGCGTGGTGGCGTCGCTGTTCGGCCTGTCCGGGCTGGTGTCACTGCCCGTGCTGCTGCTGGACTCGCCCGGCTGGCTGATCACCGGAACCGGGCCGGCCGTCGCGCTCTACCTGGGCCTGATCGCGACGGGCGGGGCCTACCTGCTGTTCGCGCGCGGGCTGCGCACCACCCCGGCCACGACCGCGACCACCCTCACGCTCGCCGAACCGGCGGTGGCGTCGGTCCTCGGGGTGGCCGTGCTCGGCGAGCACCTCGGGCCGGTCGCCTTCTCCGGACTTGCCTTTCTCGCGGCGAGCCTGATCATCCTGGTCGTCCCGTCCGCGCGGATCGGGCGGCGGAAGGGGCGCTGACGTGGGGCGACACTTCGGACGCGGTAACCCAGACGCCACTATTCGGGGCATCCCGCAGCACGAAATGGTCTGAACCACTCGCCACGGCCGGTGTCCGCGAGGATGATGACCGGCATGACTACGGGCGATGGGGACGCCGGGGGCCGGTTGTTCCCCGAGGACCTCGACCGCGTCGATCCGGTGGCCGCCGTGATGCTGGCGGACGCCTGCCGGGCCATCACCGCCTATCCCGAGCTGCGCGTGGTGGGCGCTCTGTTCACCGCCGCCGAGCGGGTGGAACGCGGCTGGCAGGTGGTGACGCCGTGTGATCCGGTCCCCGAGGGGGCGCGCGAGCTACTCGCCGACCACCTCGGGGACCGCGCGGCCCTCGCGGGCGGCCCGGACGCGCGGGACCTGCTCGCCGCCGCGCGGGAACTGCGGGTCGGCGCGCGGGACGAGGTCCGGGCCGCCGGGCGGACGTTCCGGATCGTCCGGATCGAGCAGCTCGTCCGCTCCGGGCCGGACGGGCCGGAGCCGCCGCGGCCGAGCGATCTCGACCCCCGGCCGTCCACGCGGCGGGTGGTCCCGCGCCCCTACGAGCTGCTGGACGACGGGCGGCTGCCGCCCGACATGGCCGCGTCCGAGCTGCTCTGCCAGCTGCTGGACGCGGCGGCCCACGCGGGGGTCGAGCCCGCGTCCGAGGCCTTCCTCACACCGCTCCCGATGTACCCGTCGTTCGCGGTGGCCGAGCGGGTGGCGGGGGCGTGGCGTCCGACGGGGCGGCTGCACGACGGCCCGCGCGCCGCCCGCGACTCGCTCGCCCTGTACTTCCGGCACGTCGTTCCGGCCGTCGAGAACCCCGCCGAGGACGAGCGCGCGGCCTACGCCGCCGCGGCCGACCTGCTGGACGACGGCACCCGCCGCAACGGCGTCGAGGTCGCCGGCCGGCGGTTCCGGATCGTCCGGATCGAGCGGATCACCCTCATGGGCCCCGACGGGCCGGAGCCGCCCCGTCCCACCGATCTCGACACCCTCTAGCCCGGACGCGAACCAGCCCCAACGTGAACGGCCCGCCCCTCCGGTCTGGCCGGAGGGACGGGCCGTGGCGTGGCGCGTCGCGGGGTCAGGAGTCGCCGTAGACCGGGCGGTGCTCCTGGATGCTGTCGACGAGCTGCTCGGCGAGCTCCTCCACGTCGAGCCGCTTCTCGATCTGGCGGAGATCGTCGATCTTGGCGCGGGTCTCGGCGCGGCGCGGGGCCAGCATGGTGCAGCAGTCCTCGTCCGGGAGCTCGGAGATCGACAGCGTCCGGATCTTCCGGGCCTGGTCCATGATCTCGCTCTTGTCCATGCCGACCAGCGGACGCAGGATCGGCATCTCGACCGCGTCGTCCAGGGCGGTGATGTTGGCGAGGGTCTGGCTGGAGACCTGGCCCAGCGCGTCCCCGGTGATCAGCGCCGCGCCGCGCATCCTGTGCGCGAGCAGCTCGCCGGTCCGCAGCATCAGGCGGCGCTGGGCGATCACGGCGAGGCGGTCGGCGCCGGAGGACTTGATCTGCTGCTGGGCCTTGCCGAACGGCACCACGAACAGGCGGGACCCGCCCTGGTACTTGTCCAGCTCGCGGACCAGCGCGTACGCCTTGTAGATCGACTCCGGGCCGGTGAACGGCATGCCGGAGAAGTGCAGGTAGTCGACCCGCAGGCCGCGCCGCATCATCCGGTACGCGGCGACGGGCGAGTCGATGCCGCCGGACATCAGCACCAGGGCGCGCCCGCTCATCCCGACCGGCAGGCCGCCCGCGCCGGGGACGCCGCCGGAGAACACGAACGCCTCGTCCCGGTCGATCTCGATCGAGACCGTGATGTCGGGGTTCTTCAGCTTGACCGGGTTGCCGTAGACGTCGTTGATCTTGCCGCCGACCTGCCGGTCCAGCTCGGTGGAGGTCAGCGGGAAGCGCTTGTCGCGGCGCTTGGACCGCACCGCGAAGCTGCCCTCGCGCCCGGCCATCAGCTCCAGCGCGGCGCGCTCGACGCTCTCCACGTCCTTGCCGACCCGCCAGGCGCGGTGCACCCAGACGATGCCCATGACGTCGGAGATCCGCTGGACCAGCCGGTCCACCAGCTCGACGTGGGCGTCCTTGGTGCGGACGATGAACACGCCGTGGCGGCGGATCACGTCCACCTTCGCGATCGGGCGGACGGCCGTCCGGACGTTGTCGGCGAGCCGCTTCTCGAACAGCTCCCGGTTCTTGCCCTTGAGGACGACCTCGCCCAGCTTCAGCAGCGCGCACGGTTCACCGTCGACCGGCGACTGCTCCCGGACGGCGACGGACGGCGCCTCGAGCGTGGACATGCGGCTTCCTCCTGGGACGACATAAGGAAAGGGGCGAACTTCTAGTGTGGCCCACGAACGCCAACGCCGCGACCGTTCATTCTCTTCCCCGGCGCCCCCGCGGCCCCTGTGGACGCGGCGACGCCCCGGGCCGCGCGGGCTCCGGGGCGTCGTGGACGATCAGGGCCGTCCGAGGGTCTCGATCAGCCGAAGAAGACCTCGGCCTCGGAGTACCGCTCCAGCGGGACGGTCTTCAGCTCCGCGGTCGCCTCGTCCAGGCCGACCCGCACGATGTCGGTGCCGTGGAGCGCGACCATCTTGCCGAAGTCGCCGTCCCGGACGGCGTCGATGGCCTGAAGGCCGAACCGGGTGGCCAGGACCCGGTCGAACGCCGTCGGGGTGCCGCCGCGCTGGATGTGCCCGAGCACGGTGGCGCGGGCCTCCTTGCCGGTGCGCTTCTCGATCTCGCTCGCGAGGGCCTGGCCGATGCCGCCGAGCCGGACGTGCCCGAAGGCGTCCTTCTCGCCGGTCTGCAGCTCCATCTGGCCCTCCTTGGGGTGCGCGCCCTCGGAGACGACGATGATCGGCGCGTACCGGGTCTTGAACCGGGACTCGACCCAGGCGACGACCTCGTCGATGTCGAACGGCTTCTCCGGGATGAGGATCACGTTCGCGCCCGCCGCCATGCCCGCGTGCAGCGCGATCCAGCCCGCGTGCCGTCCCATGACCTCGCAGATCAGCGCGCGGTGGTGGCTCTCGGCGGTGGTGTGCAGCCGGTCGATGGCCTCCATCGCGATGTTCACCGCGGTGTCGAACCCGAAGGTGTAGTCGGTGGCGTTCAGGTCGTTGTCGATCGTCTTCGGGACGCCGACGACGTTCACCCCGTGGGTGTACAGCGCGCTCGCGACGCCGAGGGTGTCCTCGCCGCCGATCGCGATCAGCGCGTCCACGCCGAGCCCGGCCAGGTTGTCCTTGATCCGCTCGATCCCGCCCTCGACCTTGATCGGGTTGGTCCGGGAGGAGCCGAGGATCGTGCCGCCGCGCGGCAGGATGCCGCGGACCGCCTCGACGTCGAGGGCCATGCTGTCGCCCTCGAGCGGGCCGCGCCAGCCGGCCCGGAAGCCGACGAACTCGTAGCCGAACTCCTTGACGCCCTTGCGCACCACGGCGCGGATCACGGCGTTCAGGCCGGGGCAGTCCCCGCCTCCGGTCAGCACTCCGACGCGCATTCCCTCACCTTCCGACAGGACTTTCCGCTGGTCTCGACGCCCTCAGCCTAGTGTGCGGACGGGCCGCGACCGGGGCTTTCGATTGGTCTAGACCATAACGTGTCCGGATCTTCCGGGACTCACCGGCCGGGGACTCCGAGGCGGCGGGTGAGGCTCCGTCGGGGTGGTGCGGCAGGCGGACTAGCTGGGGCGACGACCGGGGGCGCTCACGATTCGCGGTCCAGGCCCTTCTCTATCGCGTAGCGGACGAGTTCGACCCGGTTGTGCAGCTGGAGCTTCCCGAGGGTGTTCTGCACGTGGTTCTGGACCGTCCGGTGGGACAGGACGAGCCGCGCGGCGATCTGCTTGTAGGTGAGGCCCTTGGCGACCAGGCGCAGCACCTCGGTCTCGCGCTCGGTGAGGCGCGGGGTGCTGTCGTCCTCGTCCGGACGGGCGGGCGCGGCGGCCAGGCGCCGGTACTCGCCGAGGACCAGGCCCGCCAGGCCCGGGGTGAACACCGCCTCGCCGTCCCCGGCCGTCCGGACGGCGGCGAGGAACTCCTCGCGGGCGGCGGACTTCAGCAGGTAGCCGGTGGCGCCCGCCTTCACCGCCTCCAGGACGTCCTGCTGCTCTCCGCTCGCCGACAGCACCAGGACCCGGACGGGCGGGTCGGCGGCGACCAGGCCGCGCGTCACCTCGACACCGCTGATGTCGGGCAGCTGGAGGTCGACCACGGCGACCTCCGGACGGGCGGCGGCCGCGACGCGCAGCGCGGTCCGTCCGTCCCCGGCCGTGGCGACCACCTCGTGCCCGGCCTCGGCGAGGTCGCGGGCCACGGCGTCGCGCCACATCGGGTGGTCGTCCACCACCATCACGCGCAGGGATCGGGTGTCGTCGTCGCTCACGCGCTCCACCCTACGGCCGACCTCGGCCGAAACCGGTGCGAGCGGTGTGTGACGCAACAGAAGAGGCATGACGGATGTGCCCACCGCTGCCGAGGGCCCGGGGTGGTTGGTTAAGGTTCGGGGATGCGGATCGTTGAGGGTGCGGGGGCCTGGAAGATGGCCGCGGGTGCGGCCAACGACTGGGTCGAGCAGCTCAGGACGCCGGACCTCTCGGTCGGGACGTACTGCATCCCCGTCGGCGGGACCGACGACCAGAGCCCGCACACCGAGGACGAGATCTACGTGGTCACGGCCGGGCGCGCGACGATCGTGACGCCCGGCGGATCGGCGGAGGTGGCGCCGGGGGCGGTCATCTTCGTCCCGGCGGGCGAGGAGCACCGGTTCGTGGACGTGACCGAGGACCTGGCTCTGCTGGTCGTGTTCGGACCGGCATACGGATCACGCAAGGACGTCCCGGCCCAGGGGTAAGCGCCTCAGGCTGCTCGGGTGAAGTGGCCGCGCCAGATCTCCAGGGTGCCGTCGGTGAGGGCGGCGGCGAAGTTGATGACGCGTGTGTAGCCGTCGTCCAGGAGCATCGGCAGGGACGGTCCGGTGGGTGGGCCACCGGCGAAGGTCTCGGCGATCCAGTCCTGGGCCCAGGGCGTCTCGTTCGTCCAGGTGGCGGTGGCGAAACCGGCGGACTCGATGTCGGCGTGCAGGTCGCCGGGGGTGGCGAGGAAGCTGTCGGTGCCGTCCAGCGACCAGGGCATGGGCCAGGGAAGGTCCACCCGGTGGGGTTGGCAGACCTCCCAGACCGCCAGGCGCGCGCCGGGGGTGAGGTGGTCGGCGATGCGCCGGAACCAGGCGGGTTTGTCGGCCACGTTCATCTGGACGTGCATCGTGATGGCGGCCTGGAAGGGTTCGTCGGGGTCGAAGCTCGCGATGTCGTCGTGGTGGAAGTGGACCAGGTCGCTCAGTCCGGCCTTCGCCGTGAGGGCGCGGGCCGCGTCGACGTAGGCGGACGCGAGGTCGATGCCGACGACGTGGTGCCCGGTCCGGGTCGCGATCCGACGTGCCGGACCGCCGAATCCGGAGCCGACGTCCAGGACGCGGTCGCCGTCGGCCAGCGCGAGGCCGGGGATCAGCAGATCGACGGCGTCGGCGCCGCCGACGTGGAACTGGTCGAGGTCGTCCGGCGCCCTGTCGTGCCCGGTCAGCAGCCTGTCGATCGTCTGGTCGACGGCCGTCTCTTCGTAGGTCATCGCGACCCGTCCTTGGGAGGGGATTCTGATGATGGAAAATCTCAACCAGATGCTTTAGAAAGTCAACTCTGCTGGTTAGAGTGGCCGCATGCGGACCTATGGCCAGTACTGCTCGATCGCCCGGGCCCTGGACGTCCTGGGCGACCGCTGGACGCTGCTGATCGTCCGCGAGCTGTTCCTGCGGGGGGCGTGCCGGTTCACCGACCTGAGGAGCGGCCTGCCCGGAATCGCCACCAACCTGCTGTCCGGACGGCTCAAGGAGCTTGAGGACGCCGGGCTCGTCGGCCGCGAGGACGCGCCGCCGCCCGTCGCGACCGCCCTCTACGTCCTGACCGAGGACGGCCGGGCCCTGGAACCGGTGTTGAAGGCGCTGGGGATGTGGGGTCTGCGCTTCATGGCCGACGAGCGGCCCGGCGACGCCTTCCAGGCGTCCTGGCTGGCCTACGCGTCCAGCTGGTTCCTCGTCGCCCCCGACGCTCCGCCGGTGACCGTCCAGCTCCGCGCGGGCGGCGAGGAGGCCGTCATCGAGGTCGGCGGCGGCGAGGTCCATGCCCGGGTCGGCCGCGCGGACGACCCGGACCTGACCCTGGACGGGCCGCCCCGAGCCGTCCTCGGCCTGCTCACCGGGCAGATCGACGTCACTGCCGCCACCGCGCTCGGCCTCACCACGACCGGCGACCGCGCCGTCCTCGCCCGCCTCCGCCGTCCGGGCGGAGATCCCGAGTGACCACCCTCCGGCCTCTGCGTGCCGTCACTCGTGCGCACGGACCACGACATGGCCCTGCGCCTGGCCGTTGAACACCGAGGAGCCCCACAGGCCGCGCACCACCGGCAGGAACTTGTGGTAGCAGCACACGGACGTGGGGACGTCGAAGACGCCCGGCGTGTCGAGCAGGAAGGGCAGCTCGGCGTGCAGGTAGGCGAGGCCCGCCCGGACCATCGCCTCGGCTTCGGGCCGCAGCGCTCCGGTCTCGTCCCGCGGACGTCCGTCCTCGACCCACCCGCCCAGAACGAAGCGCACGTGCTCCTCGCAGGTCCGGCCGACGCGCTCGTCCTCCGCGGCCAGCTTCTGGATGCGCCGCTGGACGGCCTGGTATCCGGGCAGACACACGCACTCCGAGATGGCCCGCGTCCGGATTCGGGAGCCCGGCGCGCCGACCTCGTCGACCGCGCGCCCGATGCGGCGCACGGTGTCCTTGACCTTCTTCCTCGCCCGGGCCCGGGCCTTCACCGGCGTGGCCCCCTCCGCGACGAACATGGTGTCGACATGCAGGTCGGCGTAGACGACGTCGACGCGGGTGAAGTGCTCGCACGCCCAGCTCAGCAGGGCGGCCAGGCGGCGGGCGGTGAAGTAGCCGTTTCCGGCGCTGACCCCGATCAGGGCATGGTCGCCACGCTCGTACAGCTCCCGGCAGGTGGACGTGACCGGCCGGGCGTCCACGCGGATCGCCGGCCGCGGAGGTTCATTCGCCGGAGGTCTGGATGACATCGGACTCATGGAGCAGCGCTCCCGTTCTCTCACACAGAAGGTCGAGCAGTTCGCGGATGTTCCCGTCGCCCATGGGACCGAAGAACAGCTCGTCCAGCTCGGCGCGCAGGGCGTGGATCTCCGGGTGCTCGATTCCGGCCCGTTCCACGAGCCCGAGGACGCGGCGTGCCGCGTCGGCGCACCGGAGCGGACCGTAGGCGGGCGGTTCGTCGAACAGGCCCCGGCCGCTGCTGAGCAGGTAGGCGGCCAGCAGGAGGAGCTCCTCACCGAGCTCGCGGGGCGTCGCCGCCGCTCCAGACGTCATGGTGGATCACCTCACTCGGATCGCGGCGGACGGGATGCGGGTTCAGCCGGACGGGATGTCCGACGGAGACGAGCAGGATCGGGTCGATGTGCGCGGGCAGGCCGAGCACCCGCCGCAGCGGCCTCTCGCGGAAGCTGGCGACGGGGCAGCCGCCCAGGCCGAGGGCGTGGGCCGCGAGCAGGAGGTTCTGTACGGCCATCGCCACGCACAGCAGACATTCGTCGTAGCGCTCACCGGTGTCGCCGACGCCGCGGGAACGGTCGAAGCAGGCCACGACGATCAGCGGGGGCGTCGCGAGGACACCCGGCGAGAACGCCTGGACTAGGCGGACCACGCGTCGGTCGCGAACGAGGACGAAGGCCCATGCCTGCCGGTTCGAGGCCGAGGGCGCGGCCACCAACGCCTCGCTCATCGGCCCCACGAGGTCGTCGCCGACGGGCTGGTCCGTGAACTGGCGGACGGCGGTGCGCGAGAGCAGTACCCGTACCGCCTCGGGCTGCTCGCGCTGCGGCTCGTCCGTTGATCGCCCGGCCATCAGACCCCCAAGCAACCGACTACACACCGCAAAGAAATCATCACACTCCGTAGTATAAGCAAGTGAGCAAACGTGCCGCGACCCCTTGGTCACCGGCCGAACGCGGGAGGAGGAGGTCACGCCGATGTCGTCCGACAACCCTGGTGACCGGATCCAGGCGGCGGTCTCCGGCGGCGGGCCGGAACCGGTCGGCCGCGACCGCACGCCCAGCCCGGCACGGGGAGGGGAGCACATGGAGCCGCGGTACGGCAGGGCCTTCGTGGACGGGGAACGGACCCTCGTCGATCGGACGATCTTCTCCGACCCTGTGCTCCACCGGCGGGAACTCGGGCGCGTGTTCGCCCGGAGCTGGCTCTTCCTGGCCCACGAGAGCCAGTTCGAACGCCCTGGTGACTTCTTCACCACCTTCATGGGCGCCGACCCGGTCATCGTCACCCGGCAGCGCGACGGCGGTTACCGGGTGTTGCTCAATTCCTGCCGTCACCGGGGCATGCGGGTCTGCCGGTACGACTCCGGAAACGCCAGGGCGTTCACCTGCTCCTACCACGGCTGGTCCTACGGCATCGACGGATCACTGATCGCCGTGCCGGAGGAGAAGGCCGCCTACGGGGACCGGCTCGACCGCTCCGCCTGGGGCCTGGCCGCTGCGCCGCGGGTGGAGACCTTCAAGGGACTGGTCTTCGGAACGTGGGACACCGAGATCCCTCCTCTGCCCGAGTACCTCGGCGACATGGCCTACTACCTCGACATCGTTCTCGACCCGGACGGGAAGGGGACTGTGGCCCTCCCCGGCGTCCACCGGTGGCGGATGCGCGGCAACTGGAAGCTGGCCGCCGAGCAGTTCGCCGGCGACTCGTACCACGTCCTGTCCACCCACCTGTCGGCCGTCATCGCCGAGGCGTCGCTCAGGGACGACGAGCTGAGGGTGCCCACCACCGGGTTCCAGGTGGCGATGTCGGGTGGGCACGGCCTCGGCGCCTTCGACGGCTCCGAGGACTTCGACTATTGGCGCACCGCCGGATTCCCCGAGGACGTCTGCGCCTGGATGGCCGCGCGGGCCGATCGCGCCGAACGGCACCTCGGCAGAGCCCGGGCCAGGGACGCCGTCCTCATCCACGGCAACGTCTTCCCCAACCTCTCCCTGCTCCCCATCCGGTCGAGCCTGCGGGTCTGGCATCCCAGGGGGCCGGACGCGCTGGAGGTCCACTCCTGGTCGATCGTCCCCGCGGACGCCCCTCCCTTCGTCCGGCGCGCGCTGCTCCTGGACTACGGGCGTCACTTCGGGCCGTCCGGCACCTGGGAGCAGGACGACAGCGAACAGTGGCACTACAGCACCGCCGACGGTGACGGCTTCATCACCCGGGGGCTGCCTCTGCACTACCGGATGGGTCACGGCCGCGCTCCCCGGACGTCCTTCCCCGAGTTCCCCGGCAGCATCGACGGCTTGTTCAGCGAGGCCAACCAGCGCTGCTTCTACGAAAGGTGGTCCGAGTTGATGGCCGTGCCGCATCCGGCCGAGAGCCGGAACGGACTCCCCGGAGCGGCCGACGGCGCGGTCTCCGGTACGGGCCCCGCACCGGCGGTGACGACATGACCGCCCTGTTCCCGGAGACCGCGCTCGACCGGCTGCTCGTCCAGCACGAGATCGAGCAGTTCCTGTACCACGAGGCCGACCTGCTCGACCGGCACGAGTACGACGCGTGGCTCGACCTGTTCACCGACGACGTGCGCTACCACATGCCGATCCGGCTCAACCGCCCGGCCGGGGACGACGAACTGCCGGACCCGGAGTCGGCCCTGGCCCTGTTCGACGACGACAAGCGCTTCCTCCTCGAACGCGTCCGGAAACTGCGGACGGGGTCGGCATGGGCGGAGGAGCCGCCGTCGCGGACCGTCCGCCTGGTCGCCAACGTGCTGGTCGGCGACCCCGATCCACGGAGCGGGGAGTTCGCCGTGTCATCACGGTTCCTGCTGAGTCGCAACAGGCTTCAGGACGAGGACGAGACCTACGCCGGAAGCCGCTCCGACCGGTTCCGACGCACGGACCAGGGCCTTCGGATCTGTGACCGCCGGATCATGCTGAACCAGTCGGTCGTCCTCGCCAAGAACCTGGGCGTGCTGTTTTGAACCAGGACACGCGGCGGACGCCCTGGGTGGACGAACAGATCGCGGTCATCACAGGCGGAGGGTCGGGCCTGGGCGGAGCCCTGGCCGCCGCGGTGGACGGCTGGGGACGCCTCGACTGCTTCATCGCGCTCCGGCTCACGACCCGGCTACTGGAAAAGCACATCCGCCCGGACACGTGAGCCGCGCCCCTGCCACCACGAAGGAGCGAATCCATGTTGGACGTGATCGGCGCCGGTTTCGGCCGCACCGGCACCCTGTCACTGAAGATGGCCCTGGAACGGCTCGGCTTCGGGCCCTGCGAGCACATGCTGAGCCTGCCCGGCGACCACGAGCGGATCGCGCTCTGGCGGCGCGCCCTTGCGGGCGGTCCGGTGGACTGGGATGAACTGTTCGCCGGATACCGCTCCGCTGTCGACTGGCCCACGATCTGCTTCTGGCAGGAGCTCGCGGGACATTTCAGCGAAGCCAAGGTGATACTGACCGTCCGCGCCCCTGACAAGTGGTACGAAAGCGCACGCGCGACCCTCCGCGTCCCCCCGTCCTGGTCTGCTCCTCCTGACGAGTTCCGGGACCTGCACGCCCTGATTCAGGAGTCGGTCTGGGAGGCGACGTTCGGCGGACGCTTCGACGACCGCGACCACGCGATCAAGGTCTTCACCGAGCACAACGCGAGAGTGCGGCGCGCCATCGCTCCCGACCGGCTGCTCGTGCTCGACGTCCGCCAGGGTTGGGGCCCCCTGTGCGAGTTCCTGGACGCCCCCGTGCCCGACACCCCGTTCCCGCACCACAACACCCGAGCGGACTTCATCGCCATGATCGAGGAGATTCCGAGTGACGCAGGCAAGCCGTGACCCCCTTCGACGGCACCGGCCCCGTCCGTCGGGGTGCTCGTGCGGCTGACCGTCCGGATCGTGACGGCCGCCTACTCGGGCCATTCGGCGCAGGTTGTGACCTTGAATCCGCGGCCGGGGAAGACGGCGTCCATGAAGAAGTCGTGGACCGCCTGGTCGCCGTCGCCGCAGCCGTCGCGCAGCACGGCGACGTGGTAGCCGCGGTCCGCCGCGTCGTAGCAGGTCGCGGCCACCATCGCGCTGGTCGCGACTCCGGCGACCACGACGGTGTCGACGCCGCGGGCGCGGAGCACGAGGTCCAGGTCAGTGCCCGCGAACGCGCTGGCGCGGCGCTTCATCACGACGACGTCTTCGGCGGCGACCGGCAGATCGATCTCGGTCCCGGCCGATCCCTCGTGGAAGGTGTCCCCGGCCTCGAAGAACGACCTGAACAGCGCGTTGTCCGGCGGCAGGTCCGTCCCGTTGCCCCGGAAGCCGAAGTGCACGAACACGACGAGCGCACCGGCCTCGCGGGCGCGCGGCAGCAGATCGGTGAGCGGCGGCACGACCTGCTTGGCGAACGGATAGCTGCCGGTGATGCCCTGCTGGACGTCCCCGATGATCAATGCGGTGGTCACGACCGGTCCCCTGTCCCATCTCTCCATCCGGCGTCGGCGAGCAGCCGGACGCCGGTTCGGACGATCATGCTATTCGGGACGCCGGGAGGAGGTTGATGGGGCTACCTGGTGTATTCAGAAGCCTTCCATGAAGGCGACCGTCTGGGTGTAGTCGCCGTCGCGGAGGGCCTGTGCGGGCAGGACGAAGTGGAGGTAGCCGCCGTCGCCCATGTCGTAGTGGCCGATGGTGATGATGTGGCGGTACGGCTCGCCGTCCGACATCTTCTCCAGGGGGAAGCCGTTCTCCAGGTGGGGCCAGCCGAACGCCTGGTCCGGGGAGAAGTACACGTCGTCGTACTTGTAGAGGCCCTGCTCCTCGTGGCAGAAGTCGCGCCACGCGTCGCCCAGGCGGTCGCCGATCAGCCAGCCGGGCAGCGACTCGTAGTACGGGGAGCCGTCGGTTTCGCCGCCGTAGTCCAGCATGTCCAGGATCGGGTCGTAGGTGACGCCTCGCGCCGAGGGAACCGTGATGACCGGCACCGCGTAGAACGGCTCGGACGGGTGGATCCTCGCCGGTGCGGGAGCGACCATGGCGATCGCCTTGGCGGGGTCGGCCGGGATGACCCGGCAATAGCTCGGGGAGTGGTAGTCGAGAAGGTCGGGCTCTCCGTAAACGTATCCACGGTCGCGGTCCGGGTCGCAGTAGAAGATGTTGAGCAGGACGTCGCCGGTGGGCGGGCGCTCGTCGGCCAGCCAGGGGCCGAGCGCGTCGACGTCCAGGACGGCGAACAGGCTCAGCGGGACGCCTTCGCATTCAGGCCAGGGCGTTCCGGGGTCGAGGAGGGCGGGTCCGCCCCAGCGGCCCAGTCCGGCGGGCTCGATGCCGGGCTTCACGGGACGCAGGCCGAACGCGGGCTTCGCGAGTGCCGCGACCTGCGCGCCGATGTGTTCGCCGAGATGCTCGACGCACAGGTCGCGCACCTTCGCGCACGCCTCTTCGTAGCTCGCGAAACCCATGGAGACTCCAGATCGTCCGGCCGGAGGCGTTCTCGCCGCTTCGGGAGATCGCGGAGGAGGCGGAGGAGAACGCCGGTCGGCGCGACCCTAGTGGGGAGGACCGACAGTTCGCGATTCGGCGGCCAGTTCGCGATTCGGCGGCGGGGCCGGGATCAGCCGCTCGCCTGGTAGAAGGCCATGTCGAATTTGAGCGGCTTGCCGTCCGGAGTCCACCACTCGATCGTGTACATCCGGATGACCAGCCCGCCGCTGGTTTTGACGCAGTAGTAGTGCTCGCCCTCGGCGGCGGCCCTCGTGGCGACGTTCTGGAGGGCGTTCTTGCAGTTGTCCACGGACGCCGAGTTGCCGTTCACCTCGAAGACGCCGCCCGGAGCCTCGAACTGCTGGCCGTCCTGGGAAATGGTCAGATCCTGGGTGTTGTCGGGCTTGACGTCCCGGTATCCGGCCGCGATGAACTCCTTTTCGAAATCCAGCCCCTCCCCCAGCGCGAGCTGCCTGTGGCCGGGCTTCCGGTCGGCTTCCCAGGACGGTTCCGGCGACGGCGACGTGGAAGTTCCGTCGGCGGCGTGGTAATGGCCGCTCAGGTAGAAGGGAGCGGCGGTGACGAGTGCTCCGATCAGCAAGGAGACGGCACCGACGACAATGGCCGGATTCCGGCTTCGCGGGCTTTCGGAGGGCGCGCCGTGAGGCCAGGTCTCGGTGAGTGACGCCTGAGGGGGCGTGCCAATCTCGGTGTCCTGGGAAAGGGAATCGCGGATCTTCGCCAGGGCCGTCCCGGCCTGCTCCGCGGTGGCCCGGCGCTGGGCGTCCTTCATGAGGAGGCGGCCGATCAGCGACGTGAGCGGGCCCGCGCGGACGGGACGGGGCGGGTCGGCGGTCAGCAGCGCGGAGAGGATGGAGACGGCCGCCGAGCCGTCGAACGGAGGGTGCCCCTCGACGCAGGCGTAGAGGGTCGCGCCGAGGGACCACAGGTCGGACGCGGGAGTGGCGGTCTGGCCGCGGGCCTGCTCGGGCGCCATGTAGGACGGCGTGCCGAGCAGCTGGTCGGTGCCGGTGAGGCTGGTGTTCCCGGCGAGGCTGGCGATGCCGAAGTCGGTGAGGACGACGCGCGGGCCCGCGATCAGGACGTTCGACGGCTTGAGGTCGCGGTGCACGATCCCGGACGCGTGGGCGACGCGGAGCGCGCCGAGGACGGCCTCGGCGATCGGCAGGGTCTCGGCCAGGGAAAGGGGGCCCCGCTCGCGCAGCATCCGGTCCAGGGACGGGCCGTTGACATATTCCATGATCACCAATGGGCCGCCCGTTCCGTCGTCGATGACGTCGAAGACGGTGATGATCGCGGGATGGCTGAGGCGGGCGGCGGCGCGCGCCTCGCGGACCATGCGTTTTCTGCGTACGGCGGCCTGATCGGGAGGCAGTTCCGGGGGCAGCAGCAGTTGTTTGACGGCGACCTCGCGCTGCAGCGTCTCGTCCCACGCGCGCCAGACCACGCCCATTCCGCCGCGGCCGACCTGCTCGATACGGCGATAGCGTCCGGCGACCAGAGCCTCGGCTCCCTCGGTCATGGCATGGCATCCTGGCAGAGAAACAGGCCCGGCGTAATATGCGCGACCTGAACGGGACGGCATCGTCGTCCACGCTCCCGTAATCGCGTCGCCACCGAGGGTGGACGAGGGGGTCGAAATGCGGTACGACCTGGGAAGCCTGTCCTTCGGAAAGGACGACGCCGAGACCGATCTGGCCGAGGGGCTGCTGCGCGGCGGGTTTCTGCCGACGCCCGCCTACCGGACGGCGCGCCAGGCGAGAAAGGTCCTGGTCATCGGCCGGAAAGGGACCGGGAAGAGCGCGATCTGCCAGATGCTCGCCGGGCGGGAACCGGACGGCAGGGCCCCGGTGCTGGTGACGCCGGACCGGTTTTCGGCCGAGTCCTTGCGACTGTTCGAGATCCCCGGAATGTCGCCGGGACTGGCCAAATGGATGCTCTGGCGGTACGCCCTGACGATCAACCTGGCGCGTTTCCTGGTCGCGCACGCCAAAGAGGCTCACCGGAAGCGGCCGAAATCGGTCGTGGCACTGCGGCGGTTCCTGGCGGACAACGCCGAGGCGGACGAGCACGCGGGGTCGCGGACGTGGTTCGGGCGCCTCAAGGGCTCACTGAAGCTGGAGGCGTTCGGCGTCGGCGCGACCCTGGAGCTCGGCGACGGCGGGTCCGGCCCGTCCGCTGATGGCGGGGCCGAGCGGAGGGCGACGTGGCAGGTGGAGCTGCTGGAGCGGCAGGTCGCTCAAGCGTACGAGGACCTTCAGTGCCCGGAGCGGCACCCGCGGCCGCTGATCCTGGTCGACGGAATCGAGGACGTCTGGACCAACGACGGTGAGGCCGACACCCTCGTCATCGGCCTCCTCCGGGCGGCCAAGGAACTGCCCGTGCGGTTCCGGGACGTGTCGTGCGCGGTGTTCCTCCGCTCCGACATCTACGACCTGCTGCGTTTCGCCGACAAGGACAAGCTGCACAGCGACGAGGTATGGCTCGAATGGACCAGGGAAATGCTCCTCGACCTGGTTCTCACCCGGGCGAAGGTGAGCCTGCGCACCGAACTCACCGCCCAGGGCCTGTGGCAGGGCGTCTTCCCCGGGACGGTCGGCGGACGGCCCGTCCAGGACGTCCTGGTCGCGCACACCCTCATGCGCCCACGCGACCTGATCCAGCTGTGCAACCTGTGCCGGAACATGGCGCTCTTCTCCGACCATTCCAGCATCAAGGAAAGCGACGTCACGCGCGCGCTGGAACGCTATTCCATCTGGAAACTGCAAGACCTGGCGGACGAGTACCGGGCGGGATACCCCTTCCTCGAATCGCTGTATCCGGTGTTCCGCGACGCGGGATACGTGGTGACGCGCTCGTCGCTCTCGCACCGGCTCACCCCGGTGCTGGACACGTTGCGTGGGGCGTTTCCGCAGCGTGAGAGCGTGATCACGCCCACCGGCCTCCTGGACGCGCTGTACGACGTGGGATTCCTGGGCGTGCAGCGCGCCGGTCTTCTCCGGTACACGAACGGAACCGGGGAGAGGATCGAGCCCGGGGACGACGAGTTCCACATCCATCCGTGTTTCCGTCCGGCGCTCCGGGCCCTGCAGCCCACGGGGGTGACGAACGCGTACGTCGCCTACAAGGGCGCGGCCTCCACCCGCGAGGACCTGGTCGCACGCGTCCAGCGCGGCGCGAGCGGCGACCGGGCCCCGCGCCGGGACGACCCGGAGCGCGCCCTGGTCGAGGGCGCCGACCGGAAGATCCGCGAGGCCGCTGAAGGCCTGGCCGCGACCGGCCTGCCCCGGGAGATCGAGCAGCAGCTGACCGTGCGGCTCCTCGAACTCCAGGGGAAGGTCCACGGGCTCCGCCGGACCACCCGGGCCGAGATCGTCCCCGGCCTGGCCGACGTCCGCCGGGACCTGGCCGACCTGGGCGACCGCCTGGCGGCGGAGGGCCACGGCGAGGCCGCCGACCTCGTCAGAACCGCCGCCCACCGCCTGAACCGCGAGATCTGGGGCGGCGTCAGCCCCCACCAGGGCCTAGGCGGCGCCGCCTCCAGCGACGGCACCGGCTGGGGCTGAGCGGCGGTACACAGGCCCTCCCCTCTGTCAGCCGGAGGGGCAGGGTTCGCTGATCTGGCCCGCGCTCGGGTTGATGTCACCGGAGGAAAGGTAACCGAGCGTGTTCGTCGGCTTGACGGAATGTCCGAACCCGACCACCGGCCTCCGCGGCGCGCACGCGCACCGACCTGCACGGACGTCGTCCTTCCGCACGCTGCCGCCCGGTTATCAGACCGGAACGCCGCAAGCGATGCCGGACTATCCCGCCGCGCCCGGACCGGAACCCGACCGGGGACGGGCCCGCGTGTGCAGCCCGTGACCTGCATCGATCTTCCGCTTTGGGGCCCGTGACAGGTTGCTTACCGTTGTTGGCCTGGTCCAGGTGCTCGATGTTGAGGGCGAGCACGGAGTCAGCGCAGGTCTTGTCTTGGACCTCGGGCCGCCGGTCGATGAGCACGGCCAGGTCGGTGTGCAGGTAGTCGCGGGCGGGCGCGCAGGTCCAGGTGGTGAAGGACCGCAGCGCGGAGCGGTGCCGGTTCTGGGTGCGCGCGGCCCCGCTACCCCAGGCCGTCTCGAACAGCTCGGCGGTCTGCTCGGCGGTGAGCTGGGTGAGCGCGGTGTCGTCTTACTTGATGGGGATGGTTCCCGCCGCTCGCCCCCACCGTCTTCCAGGCCGATGAGGCGTGGCGGCGGCCGGTTCGCGCGTGTGGGGGAGGGGCTTCACTCTGACGGGGGAGGAGCGGCGCGATGTCCCGATGCGATCTTGGAGGGGTACGAGAGAGTCGCTGATCAGGAGGAACACCCGATGGCCGCTGTGACCCAGGAGCCGCTAACAGGACCAGTGCAACGCGCGTGGCATGTAGCGCACGAGCCTGTGCGCGGGGTCGGCCGATGGACGCGGATCGCCGCCTACGCGGTCCCCCTCACGGTGTTGCCCTCCAGTCTTTGGCGGATCGTCGTCTTCACCTTCCACGCACCGATTCTTCTCGGCGACCGGGACGCGGGGAGCCTGCCATCGTGGCTGCCATTGGAGCTATACGTCGTCCTGTTGTCGGTGATTTCGGAACTGTTTGCCTTCACCGCCATCGGCTTGGCCGCTTCCTGGGGCGAGGTGTTCCCCCGCTGGATTCCCTTGCTGCGCGGCCGTACGGTGCCACGCGCGGTCGGCGTTGTCCCCGCTGCGCTGGGCACCCTCATCCTGACGGTGTTGTGGACCGCCCTGACGGTCAGTTTCCTGTCCCACCGCACGATCACCGGTAGGCCGCTGCCCAGCGAGTTCCCCGTCGACTACCACCACTGGCAGGGCATCCTGGCCCTCGCCGCTTACGCACCACTGATTCTGTGGGGCCCGCTGCTCGGCATCCTCACCATCGCCTACTGGCGCCGCCGGGCGCACACCGGTGAGCAAACACAACTGCCGCGAACGCCTTGAGCTCGTAGGTCCGCCGGATCTCCCACTGGTGGTCGAACCGGGTCCTGGTCCGCTCGATGTACTTCTTCACCTGCGAGGCGTCGGCGATCCCGAGCTGCTCAGCGACGAAGTCCAGCAGCGCCCCCGCAACATCTAGTGGATCCTCCAGGAACGCACCGACCAACGGACCGTCACGACCTGAAGGCCGAACCCGAGTTTCCCGTGCTCGCCGCGATGCCGCTCCACGGCCCGAGCCTCGGGCCTCCACCAGCGCCCGGTCCCCGTCATCGAGGAAGAACACCCGCTCCAGATCCGCCCGCGACGGCGCTCCTGCGTAACAGGGGGACGGCCGGAGTACGCAAGATTCATACCGCGCCCCCTCGAAACGGTAGGTCAGCGGCGGACCACGGGGTCCGGGTTTCGGCTGTGGGCGGCGGTGCCGAGCCAGGGCCCGGAATACCCGGGCTCGCGGCTGCACGCTGCTGACCTGCGGCGATGTGATACTCCAGACGGGACAGTCCGACGCTTCTGTCTGGTCAGGGGTCCGGCGGTGCGTCCCCGGCGTACTCCGGCCATCCCCCATGGCTGAGGGGCTGGTTCGGCTGACGGTGCACACTCGGCTGGGCACTGCGGCGCTGCTAGCCGACTGGCTCGCCGTCGAGCAGGGCCGCCGGCTCCAAGGCGGGCAGGAGCTGAGGTGGGGTCCGTCGGCGGGTCGGCCCGCCGCGGAGCGAGCCGAGATCCGGGACGCCTGGGGGAAGGGGCTCGACCAAGCACGCACGCGGGGTGTCCTCCTGGACACGGCCGGCGCCGTGGCGACGTGGGGTGTGCGGGTCGAGTTGGCGCAGCGCGGGTGGGATCACGCGTGGGATGCCCCGCCGCGTGAGGTGGACCTGGCCGGCCGCTGGTGGGGGGTGCGCGAGCGCGGCTACGCGGATCGGATCGGTGTCGGTGTGCCGGTCGAGCTTGTCGACCAGGTCCGCGCGGCGTGTTGGGGGGTGTCGGCGGACGCGATCAACGCGCTACGGCGGTGGCGCGAGATTCACCCCGGTCAGCTCAGCGCGCTGCAGGAACTGCACCAGAACCCTGCGACCTCATCCTCGCCCGCCGTGGCCGGTGCCCACTCCGTAGAGGTGGTGGGCACCCGGCCATGCTGGTGGTCCGACTACCAACCGCAGCAGCGCGATCGGCGGCCGCAGCAGCAGATAACCTCCCGTGGAACCACGGGGGCGCTGCCCGTGGCGTCGGTGGTGGCGGTCATCGCTTCAGCGCACCGCCCTGCCGGTCACCGCCTTCCATACCCGAGCGCCTGCGTGTGCCGGCTGGCCGCCGCGCCGCCGAATACGCTCGGTTATCTTTCCTCCGGTGACAACGACCCGAGCGCCGGGCCGATCTGGGCGCCTCGTTGGCGCTACGCCGCTCCCGTGGGGGGCTTGATGTGCGTTTGGGCGCATTTGCGGAAGGCGGCCACCAGGCGGCTGCGGTCGTCGGCGCGGGTGGCCAGGACGACGTGGCTCGGTTCCACGCCTTCCAGGGGGACGGTGGTGAGGTCCGGGCGGAGGCCGCTCCCGTGCCGTCCGGCCGTGACGGCGATGGCCTGGCCCGAGGCGACCAGCTCGAACTTCTCCTCGACCCGGTCGATGTAGGGACCGTCGGGGGCGCTGCGTCCGCCCGGGCGTGGTTCCAGCCGCCAGAAGGCGTTCCACTCGGCGTCGGCGCCGCGCAGCCTTGGCAGCGGCTCGTCCGCGATGTCGTCCAGGGTGACCGATGACTTCCCGGCCAGGCGGTGCTCCAGCGGGACGACCACGACGCGCGGCTCGTCGTACAGGGTGGTCACGTGCAGCCTCCCGTCCTGGAAGGGCAGGCGGCTGACCAGGGCGTCCACCCGGTGGTCGAGGAGCGCCTCAAGCGCCTCGGCGAGGTACACGTGGGTGGTCTGGGCGTCGGCGTCCGGATGCAGGCGGCGTAGCTCCCGGACGGCCGGGGTGATGGCCACGCCGGACATGTAGCCGATGACGATCCGGTCGGGCTGGGCGGCGGCCCTCGTCCGCGCGGCGGCCTGCGCCGACGAGCGCAGCAGCGACCTGGCGAGCGGCAGGAACGTCTCGCCCGCCCGGGTGAGGTGGCTGCCCTTCGGCGTGCGGTCGACCAGGCGCGCGCCGAGGTCCCGTTCCAGCCTGCGGATCTGCCTGCTCAGGGACGGCTGGGTGAGGTGGAGCGCGGCGGCGGCGCGGCCGAAGTGGCGGTGTTCGGCGAGCACGGTGAAGCACCGCACCAGCCGGAGATCGAGGTCCGCCGGAGGCGACGTGTCGGCCATGCGCCCAGCGTAGGCCGTCCCCCTCTCTCCCACCTGTGGTGATGCCCGTTCGGTAACACGCCTTGCGAAAGCGTCATTGGACGCCGTCCCCACGGTGGCACCACCGTGGCCGGGCAGGTGAAGGGTCCGGCCGGTAACCGGCCGGAATCGACTTGAGATCAGGAGTTCGTCATGCGTGTCTTCGTCACCGGAGCGTCCGGCTACATCGGCGGAGCCGTCATACCGGAGTTGCTGGGCGCCGGGCACCAGGTCGTCGGGCTGGCTCGCTCGGACGCCGCCGCCGAGGTGGTGCGGGCCGCCGGGGCCGAGGTCCTGCGCGGCTCGCTGCAGGATCTCGACTCCCTGCGCGAGGGGGCGCAGTCCTCGGACGGCGTGATCCACCTGGCCTTCAACGACTTCTTCCGGTTCGAGGAGAGCATCGCGATCGACCGGCGGGCGATCGAGACGATGGGCGCGGCGCTCGCCGGGTCCGGGCGGCCGCTGGTCGCCACGGTCGCGGTCGCCGGGAAGCAGGGCGAGGTCTCGACCGAGGACAGTCGCTCGGAGCCCGGGGCGTTCGGCTACACGCGGTTCCTCAACGAGGAGGCGACGGTCGCGCTCGCGGACGACGGGGTGCGCTCCTCGGTCGTGCGACTCCCGCCGACCGTGCACGGCGCGGACGACAAGGCGTTCATCCCGGTGCTGATCAACCTCGCGCGCGAGCGGGGCGTCTCGGGCTACCCGGGCGAGGGCGTGAACGTCTGGCCCGCCGTCCACCGGCTGGACGCGGCACGCCTGTACCGGCTCGCGTTGGAGGGCGCCCCGGCTGGGTCGCGGCTCCACTGCATGGCCGACGAGGGCGTGCCGACCCGCGAGATCGCCGAGGTCATCGGACGGCACCTGTCCGTGCCCAC
Organism: Actinomadura oligospora ATCC 43269; assembly: GCF_000518265.1. Lineage (GTDB taxonomy): Bacteria > Actinomycetota > Actinomycetes > Streptosporangiales > Streptosporangiaceae > Spirillospora > Spirillospora oligospora. The sequence continues at coordinate 405,516 of NZ_JADG01000004.1, forward strand.
GGCGTCCGTCCCCCTGACGGACGTCGACGAGCACTTCGGGTTCCTGAGCCACGTCATCTCGATGGACCGCCCGGCGTCCAGCGCCAAGACCCGCGCGCTGCTGGGCTGGGAGCCCGTCCAACCGGGCCTCATCGCGGACCTGGACGAGGGGCACTACTTCACGGCCGCGCGCACCTGACCGGTTCGCGTTCGCACGGCCCTGGCCAGGTGAACGGCCAGGGCCGCCCCGGCGGCCACGCTGACGGCGTTCAGGGCCACGCTGACCAGCGGCAGTTGGTAGGGCTCGAAATCGCCCGGACGCAGCACGGCGAGCGGCATCCGCCAGAGGCCCCAGCCCACCAGTGACCCGGACGCCACGAACGCCGCCGCCACCGGAAGCCACAGCGGCAGCCGCCTTCCACGACCTGCGAGGACCCATGCCGCGGCGGCTCCGGCCAGCGCCCAGAGCGCATCCCCGATCAGGAGCGAACGGGCGCCGGCGTCCAAGCCGTACCGGCTGTGCGGGTTCGTTCCAACGCCACCGCCCGCGGCCCAGTAGAGGTCGATGGCGGCGATCAGCGCGGTCGCCGCCATCACGGCGTGCGGCGCACGCGCCGCCTTCAGCGCCCCGACTCGGCCCGTGAGCGCGTTGGGCCAACGTTCCCGCAGGTAGATCGGCAGGGCGATCGCCACGCCCACGCCCATCCCGACGAAGCCGACCATGATGAGGAGCCCCTCCCAGGACGCCTCCCCACCATCGTCGGACCCGCTGCCACCCCCGCCGAGCAGTGAGCCGAGCAGGCTGAACGGGGCGGTCGCGACCAGCAGGCCACCCGCGAGCCAGGCGAAGAGCAGCACGGGCGCGGCGGGCAGCCGCAGCCCCCAGTCGCAGGCCAGCGCGAGCCCGAGTCCGATGCCGACCGCGGCCATCCCGACCGTGACCGTGTTCAGCGCGATCCACTCGCTGGTGCCCATCCCCTCCATGGGGGACCGCCCGGTGCCGAGCGCGCCGACCACCCACACCACCTTGACCAGCAGATACATCGCCAGCGTGCCCGCCGCGCCGAAGCCCGCCCAGCGGCGCGTCATCGTCCGTCCGATCATGGTCGCGAGTCTGCTCCCACGCCGGACGTGCCCGCTTCCCCCGCCCGGGGCACTCTCCTCCCCCACACGGGTGATCTTCGGCGGCCCTCATACGTCCCTCCTCCGGACGGCCACGACGGCCACCGCGACGGACGCCAGCGCCCAGCCCGCGAAGGCCGTCCACGCGTCGGCGGCCGTGGGCAGGGCGGGGTTCGAGGGCGGGTGGCGCAGGGCGAGACAGTGCACCCAGTCGTAGAAGGGAAACCACATGTAGAAGTCGTTCGCCCACTGGTGGACGGTCGGTTTGAAGGTCATCGGGAGGATCACCAGCAGCGCGATCACCGCCACGACCGTGCCCGCGGTGTGCCGCAGCAGCGCGCCGACGCCCATCCCGACCAGGGCCGCGAGCGGGGCGAGCAGCGCGTTCGCGACCAGGACGTGCGGCACGCCGGAGGCGCGGGCCGACACGGAGATGCCCCGTCCGGAGAGGATCGCCTGACTCACCGTGAACGTGCTCAGCGAGACGACGACCCCCAAAGCCAGCATGACCGCCGTGACGACCGCGACCTTCGCCAGGACGACCCGGTGCCGGGCCGGAACAGCGCTGAACGTGGCGCGGACCAGCCCCGTGGCGTACTCGCCGACCAGCGTCAGCGCGCCCACAACGCCCGACCCGACCACGAGCAGGACCGCGCTGATCTGGCTGAACGCCGCCGTCATCGGGTCATAGTGCTCCCGTGCGCGCGGCGGGAAGGTCGGCCAGGCACGGTAGTCGTTCAGGCTCTTCTGCACCGCTCCCAGAACGAGCAGGACGAGGCCCACGCCGAGCACCCACCGGGTCGAACGCAGCGACCACAACTTGATCCATTCAGCAACTAGCAGGTCCCGGAACCGGACCCGCGGATCACCCCCGGAGAACCGCCGCTCCTCCGGCAACGCGGACCGGACGACAGCCGCGGACCGGGCCGCAGACGCGAACCGCGCGACGGACGAGAACCGGACGGCAGCCGCGAACCGCGCGACAGATGCGGACCGGACGGCGGATGCGGACCGGACGGCGGATGCGGACCGGGCGGCGGATGCGGCGGTCATCGGGCCGCCTCCGCCCAAGCCTTGGCCTGGGCATGCGCCTCTTGACGCCGGATCCGCTCGAACGTTCCCAGCTCGGCTTGGCCACCCGACGCGTCGACCTCGGCCCGGGCAGCTGCTGGAGGGTGCTTGGGGCGCTTCGGGGGTTGGTGGCCGAACTGGGCGTCCGCCCGGTAGTCGGCGTGGTCGGCGGTCAGGTCCATGAACGCCTCCTCAAGGGACGCGTGATGTGCGGCCAGCTCGTGCAGGACGATGTGGTGGTGGAAGGCCAGCTCGCCCACCTGCGGGGCGGGTAGGCCCGTGACTGTCAGGGCCTGTGTCGCGTGCGGCGGAGCGGCGGGGCCGTCCGGCGCGGGGTCGTCGGCGGTGACGGTCGCACCGGCAGCTGTCATGAGGGGGACGAGCCGGGTCGCCTGCGGAGTGCGGACCGTGACGCGGGCACGGCCGCCGCGCGCGGAGAACTCGGCGACGGTCTCCTCGGCGAGGAGTTCACCGCGCCCGACGACGACCAGGCGGTCGGCCGTGTGCTCCATCTCGCTCATCAGGTGGCTGGACACCAGGACCGTGCGGCCCTCGGCGGCCAGCCGCCGGAACAGGCCCCGGACCCAGCGGACCCCCTCGGGGTCGAGGCCGTTCACCGGCTCGTCGAACAGCAGCACCGGTGGGTCGCCCAGGAGGGCGGCCGCGATCCCGAGCCGCTGCCGCATGCCCAGTGAGAACCCGCCGACGCGCCGGCGCGCGACGTCCGCGAGCCCGACCTCCTCCAGCACCTCGTGGACCCGCCGGTGCGGCAGCCCGTTGGTGCGGGCCAGCGCGGACAGATGCGCCCGTGCGCTGCGTCCGGGGTGGACGTCGCCCGCGTCCAGCAGCGCGCCGACACGGCGCAGCCCGGCGCGCCAGCCGGTGAAGGGGCGCCCGTCGACCAGCGCGGACCCGGAGGTCGGACGGTTCAGCCCGAGGATCATGCGCATGGTCGTGCTCTTGCCCGCGCCGTTCGGCCCGAGGAACCCGGTGACGAGCCCGGCAGGCACCGTGAAGCTCAGGTCGTTCACGGCGACGACGTCCCCGTAGCGCTTGCTCAATCCGTTGACTTCGATCACGCCCTCCACGTTGCTGGACGGCCGGACGCGCGGCATCGGCCGTCAGGCATGTTTCCCAGCCCCCACACCTGCCTCTGGGCCTATGCCTCCAGGCATACGACCTCCGACGGACGTCAAAGCGCCGTGGCGCCGATTACGCTCCGTTCGGTGCACCCCCGAAATATGTTCCGGGCCGCGATCGCCCCCGCGGCGCTGGCGTTGACACTGGCCGCCGCCTACACCGGCGGGCGCGAGCCTGCGAGCCGGGGCGACGAGCCGATCGTGCTCGTCGCGCTGGTGGCCGCCGTCGCCGCGCTGCCACTGGTGCTGGGCAGGGCGCGTCCCTGGCCGGTCCTCGTGGTGCTGCTGGCCGAGATCGTGACGGCCGCGGCGTCCGGGCTGCGGTCCGAGCAGCTCTGGCCGCTGTTGCTGGCGGCGGGTCTGGTCCTCACGTACCTGACCGCCACGCGCGGACGCCGGGACGGGCTTGCCGCGATGGCCGTGGCCCTGCTGGCCGAGGAGACCGCGTGGCTCGTGGGCCTGGTTCGCGGCGAAGGCTGGGAACGCGTGCTGGTTCCAGGTTTCGTGGGGTTGGCGGTGCTGCTCGCGCTGAGCATCGTAGCGGCCTGGCTGGCTGGGAAGTCCGTCCAGCAGCGGCGCGAGTACGGCGAGGCTTTGCGCGTGCACGAGGCCGCGCAGGCCGTCGCCGAGGAGCGGCTGCGCATCGCCCGCGAACTGCACGACATGGTGGCGCACAGCATCGGCGTCATCGCCATCCAGGCCGGGGCCGGGCACCGGGTGCTCCGCGCTTCGCCCGACCAGGCCGAGGGCGCCCTGCGCACCATCGAGGACACCAGCCGGCAGACCCTGCGCGACCTGCGCGTCATGCTCGACGTCCTGCGCCGCGTCGACGCCGAAGCCGACGTCCTCCCGCGCACGGACGCGCTCGCCGGACTGGACGGCCTCGAACGGCTGACCGCGAACGCGCGGGCGGCGGGCGTCCGCGTGGAGGTGGACCTGCGTGTGTCCGGCGCCCGGGGTCCGCTGCCGCCGACTGTCGACCACGCCGCCTTCCGGATCGTCCAGGAGTCGGTGACCAACGTCGTCCGGCATGCGAACACCACCGCCTGCCGCGTGGAGATCGACCACCGTCCCGACGTGCTGACCATCGACATCACCGACAACGGACGCGCAGACGACATCGGACAGGGCAGCGGCCTCGGACACGAAGGCGGCCTCGGACACGGCAGCGGACAGGGACAGGGACAGGGGCACGGACACGACGGCGGACACAAACACGGCAGCGGAGGCGGAGGCGGCATTGGTCGCGCCGAGGGCTTCGGACACGGAGACGGCACAGGCGGCACCGGACGCGGCGAGGGCCACGGCATCTCCGGAATGCGTGAGCGCGTCGCGCTGCTGGGCGGGCGGTTCAGCGCCGCACCGCGTCCCGAGGGCGGCTTCCGGGTCCGTGCGTCCCTGCCGCTTCCCGGATCGGTGTCCCCGGCCCCTCTGGACGGGCCACGCACCCTGCTCCACGAGGAGGCGCGATGACGGTTCGGGTCGTCCTGGTCGACGATCAGGAGTTGGTCCGCGCAGGCCTGCGGATGGTCGTGGACGCGACGCCGGACATCGAGGTTGTCGGGGAGGCGGGCAGCGGCGGGCAGGCCGTCCGGCTCGTCCGCGAGCTGCGCCCGGACGTGGTCGTGATGGATCTGCGGATGCCCGGCATGGGCGGGGTCGAGGCCACCGAGATGATCACAGCGGACGTCCCGGCGGCCCGTGTCGTCGTCCTCACCACCTACGACGAGGACGCCAACGTGTACGCGGCACTGCGCGCCGGGGCCAGCGGCTTCCTGGTGAAGGACATGGCGCTGGACGACATCCTCGCCGCCGTCCGGGTGGTCGCGCGCGGGGACGCGCTGCTCGCGCCCGCCGTGACGCGCCGCCTCATCGCCGACTTCGCCGCGTCCGCCGGGAACCGGGGGCGGAGGGCCGCACGCGCCGCGCTCCCCGGGATCACGGCGCGCGAGCGCGAGGTGCTGACGCTCGTCGGTCGCGGACTCTCGAACGCCGAGCTGGGCGGACGCCTGCACATCAGCCCGGGAACCGCGAAGGCGCACGTCGCGAGCCTGCTGGCCAAGCTCGGCGTCCGCGACCGCGTCCAGCTCGTCATCCGCGCCTACGAATCAGGGCTGGTCAGCGTGGGCGACACCGACCCCACCCGGCCGCACGCTGACCCCGCCTGGGCGGATGCCGACCGCGCGAGACCTCATGCTGACCCCACCGGGCCGACCACCGACCACGCCAGGCCTCACTCCGACCCCACCGGGGCCGAGGCCGGCCCCGCCAGGCCTCACGCTGACCCCACCGGGCCTCACTCCGACCGCGCCGGGCTTCACGCCGGGCCCGCCAGGCCTCACGCTGGCCCCACCGGGCCTCACTCCGATCGCGCCAGGCTTCACGCCGGGCCCGCCGGGCCGACGACCGACCGCGCCATGCCTCGCGACGATCGTGCCGGGGCTGGCGGCGGCGAGGCCGGGCCCGGGGCCGGGTTCAGAGGGGCCGGTGCATGATGTGAAGGCCCACGTAGCCCTTCACCGGATGCCGGAAGCCCTCCGGGAGCGTGCCGGTCACCTGGAAGCCGAGCGACTTGTACAGCTCGACCGCGCGGACGTTGGTCTCGACGACCGCGTTGAACTGCATCGTCCGGTACCCCGCCTCGCGCGCCCATTCCAGCGTGTACTCGCACAGCGCCCGCCCCACGCCGCGTCCGGAATGTGCGGGATCGACCATGTAGCTGGCACTGGCGACGTGCGAGGCGTTGCCCATGTGGTTGCGGTTCATCTTGGCCGTCCCCAGCACCGCGCCGGAGTCGTCCACGGCGACGACCGTCTGGTCGGGGGCGGGCAGGATCCACCAGTCCCGGCCCCGCTCCTCGTCCAGGTCCGTCGGGTAGGTGAAGCTGTCGCCCGCGGCCACGATCTCGTGGAAGAAGGGCCAGATGCCCGCCCAGTCCTCCGCCGTCGCCTCTCTGATCTTCATGTGCCCCACTCTGCCCTGGACGACGGGTTCGGCACCAACGATCAGGCGGGGGTGCGGCGGACGGTGAGCTCGAGTTCGGTGCCCTCGCCCGGCGCGGAGTGGATGGCCACGGTGCCGCCAAGGTCGCGGACGCGACCGCGGATCGACTGGGCGACGCCCAGGCGGCCGTCGGCCTCCGCCCGCTCGAGCCGTCCGGGCGGAATGCCGGGGCCGTCGTCCCGGACGCTGACGATCACCTCGTCGGCCCCGTCGTCCTCGAGGAGCACCCAGGCCCGGGCGGTCTCGCCCGCGTGCAGCCGGACGTTCGACAGGGCCGCCTCGACCGCCGCCGTCAGCTCGTCCGCGACGCGCTCGGGCAGCAGGACGGGGGTCGCGGGGGTCGCGACGCTCACACGGGACGAGGAAAGCGCGGTCAGCCGCGCCCGAAGGTCAGCCCACCCACCGGACGAACCCGACGAGCCGGACGCCTCCGCCGAGCGCGCCCGGACGTCCGCCCCCGAACGATCCCCGGCCGCCGTCCCCACCCCGGCGACCGGGCGGGGCCGTGGAACGGGCGCTCCGGTGATCAGGGACCGGAGCGCGGCCTCCTGCTCGCCCGCCAGGCGGCCCAGTTCGGCGGCCTCGCCGCCTGCCTCCGCACCCCGGCGCTGCACCATGGCCAGCACCTGCAGCACCGAGTCGTGGATGTCGCGGGCCAGCCGCTCGCGCTCCCGGGTGGACGCCTCCAGCTCGACGGCGCGGGCCAGGCGGGCCTCGGCGTCCACCGCCATCCGGACGACGTGCCCGACCACCAGCCCGGTCAGGAACAGCAGGACGATGTTCCCGAACGTCACCGGGCCGGGCGCCGAGGCGTTCAGCACGTGGACGAACAGGTCGGCGGAGCTGATCACGGCGGCGGCGACCAGGCCGAGCCGCCGTCCGCCCGAGATCGCCCAGGCCAGCAGCGCCGCCACCACCCAGGCGGCCGGGATCGTCGGACGCCCCTGGGCGATCCCGAACGAGGTCTCGATCCACGCCGTCGCCAGGACGGACGCGACCGCGACGAGCAGGTCGGCGACGAGCAGCGACCAGCGCTGCCTCCGCCCGCCGCCGTAGGCGAGGGTGGCGTAGCCGGTCCAGAGGACCATTCCGGCCAGCACGATCCACGCCGCGTACGGACGCTCGTACTTGTCCTGGTTCCAGGCGATCAGCACGCCCGCGTAGAGCAGCGCGAGGAACCGGTAGACCGCGACCGAGCGCCAGAGCGCCGACCCGACCCCCAACGCGTTACTCGTCGTCGTCCGACGACGGACGCGGCGTCCTGCCGGAGAGCTCGGCCTTCACGTCGGCGGCGTACCGGTCGACGTACTCCTGGCCGGACAGCTCGCGGATGGCCCCCATGATCTGGTCGGTGACCTTCCGGAGCACCTCCCGGTCGTCCTCCTGGCCGTAGTACTCGGAGAAGTCGAGCGGCTCGCCGAACCGGACGCCCGGACGCGGCCGGAGGTTCGGCAGCGGCTGGCCGGGCGGCATCATCTCGAAGGTGTTGATCATGGCCATCGGGATCACCGGCACGCGGGACGCCAGCGCCAGCCGCGCCACGCCCGTCTTGCCCCGGTAGAGCCGGTTGTCGGGGGCGCGGGTGCCCTCGGGGTAGATCCCGAGCAGCTTGCCCTCGCCGAGGATCCGCAGGCCGGTCTGGAGCGCGGCCTCGGCGGCGCTGCCGCCGGTGCGGTCCACCGGGACGACCCCGACGCCGGTGAAGAAGCCCTTGCTGATCAGGCCCTTGATCCCCTTGCCGGTGAAGTACTCGCGCTTGCCGATGAACAGGATCGGGCGCATCAGCGGAAGCGGCCCGAAGAAGTGGTCGGCGAACGACAGGTGGTTGCTCACCAGCAGCGCGGGGCCCCGCAGGGGGACGTTCTTCATGCCGGAGTTCCTCGGCAGCCAAACCAGGTAGAGGATCGGCGACAGCACGATCCGCAACATGATCCAGAACCACAGCATGACGACACCTTCCTAAGGGAGATGATGGGACATCTTCCCATCTGAGCGGGGTGCTGCCCACTCCGCGGGACCTCTCCGGCCGCCGCTTCGCGCGCGCAGGGGTGCCCGGGGACCGTAGGCTCTGCTGTGGAAGTACAGCAGTACCACAATCGGGTGTGCCCGAGGGCTTGTTCCGGGCGGCGCAGCGAATACCGTGGGACACACGTTTCGCGGTGTCCGGGTGAGCCGCCGACCGGCGTGCCTCGTGCACGCGCGAGTGCACACGCCGTACACAGAGTAATGGGGGAGCGGAGGCCGTCATGCCGGTGCCATCGGTCACGCAGGAGTCGAAGGAGCCGACCCCGTGAGTCGCCGTGGCAATGGCCTGAGCGCCGACACCTACGCCCCGCTGGTGGACCTCGCCCCCCACCTCGCGGACGCGATGCTCGACGCCCTGCGCGAGGCGGGTGTCGCCGCCTACGCCGCCCCGCCCGACCAGCCCGCCGCCGAGGAGGATCTCGACCGCCTCTACGTGGACGTCGATCTCAAGCACACCGCCGAGGGCATCCTCCGCGTCCACCTCACGCGCCTGCGCGACGCCGCGTCCCGTGGTTCGGACGGCGCCGCCGCCGAAGACCCCTCCCCCGGCAGCGGTCCTTCCGCCTCCGAGGACGGCCCGGCCAAGCCGGACGTGGACGGCGAGACCTCCGACACCCCGCGCGCCGAAGGCCCGGAAACCGGTTCTTCCGCCGACTCGTCCGCCGGGACGGCCGAGCGCGACGAGGCCGCGATCTTCGCCGACCTGGTCGCCAACTTCGACGCCGAGCCCGAGGGCGACCGCGTCCCCTGGCCCGACCAGGAGAACATCCGCGAGGACGAGGAGCCCCCCGGCGAGGGCGACGACCGCACCGGCCGCCTCCCCCGCGCGCGCGTGATCCGGGCCGCCGACCTCGATGACGACGAGGACGAGCTTCCGCCCGCCGACGACGAGAGCCACTACATCCCCCCGCCCCCGCCGCCGCTCCCGACCGCCGACCCGCTCACCAAGGGCGCCTGGATCGCCCTGGTCGGCGGCCCGCTCTACCTGCTGATCACGGTCGTCCTCAACTGGGACGTCCCCGGCTGGGCCGCGTTCCTCGCCGTCGCCGCCTTCATCGGCGGTTTCGTCACCCTCGTCCTCCGTATGGGCGACGAGCCCCGTCCGCCGGACGACGACGGCGCCGTCGTCTGACCCCGAACGCCCTTCCCGTCGGCGCGGGCCCGGCCTGTCAGAGGCTCAGGCGTGCCAGGACGGGCCGGTGGTCGGTGGCCTCGGGGTAGTCGGCCCGGAGGCCGGAGTCCGTGGGGACGCCGCAGCCGAGCACCTCGACGCCCTCGTCCGTGAAGACGCCGTCGATGCGGCGGGCCGGGTCGGCGGCGGAGAAGGTGAGGGCGTCGCCCTCGGGCGCCACGGCGTGGGCGTCCTGGAAGCGGTCGGCGAGGCGTCCCCAGGCCGGGCCGCCGGGTTCCTCGTTGATGTCGCCGGTGAGGACGATCGGGGCCCTGTACCGGCCCTTCGCGCGTTCCAGCCGGGCGAGGATCTCACCGACGTGGCGCAGGCGCGGCTCGTCGGCCAGGTCCAGGTGGGTGCTGGCGGCGATCAGCGGCGAGCCGTCCACCCGCAGCACGGCGACGGCCAGCGCGCGCCGGTGCAGGCCGGGGACGCGGGACAGCAGGTGGAACTCGCGGGCCACGCGCTCGACGTGCGGGGCGGTGAGCACGGCGAGCCCGCAGGCGCGGCGGCCCGCCGCGACGCGCATCCCGCACGCGCGCGCGAGGCGGCGGCGCTGCCACCACCAGTTCCCGAAGCGCGGAACCTCCTGAAGGCACAGGACGTCCGGGCGCAGCGCGCGGACGACCCGCGCCACAGCGTCCGGGTCGTCCCGCAGCGATCTGATGTTGTAGCTGACCACGCGTACCGTCACGGTCGCGGCTCCTCCCCCGCGTCGGCCCCGGGCCTGTGGTGGCGGCCCGGGGCGTCGTCGGCGTCAGTGGGGGGACGGTCAGAGGCGGGCCAGGTCGGCGGCGCCGACGATGCCCGCGGCCGAGCCGAGTTCGGCGATCCTGATCTCGGGGAGCGGCCGGTGGCCGCGGCCGGTGAGGGCGTTGGTGAACGCCTGCCGGACGGGCTCCAGGAGCAGGTCCCCGGCGTCGGAGAGGCCGCCGCCGATCACGAAGCAGCCGGGGTCGAGGACCGCGGTGAGGTCGGCCAGGCCCTGGCCGGTCCACTGCGCGATGGTGCGGAAGCACTCCAGCGCGGCGGCGTCGCCCTCGCGGGCGGCCTCGGTGACCTGCGGGCCGTTGATGCCCTCGGGCCTGCCGCCGCCGAGTTCCAGCAGCCGCCCGGCGAGGGCCGGGGACACCCGGGCCAGCTCGCGCGCCTCGTAGACCAGGGCGTTCCCGCTGGCGTACTGCTCCCAGCAGCCCCGGTTGCCGCAGCCGCAGCGGCGCCCGTCCGGGACGACCCGGACGTGCCCGTACTCCGCGCCGACCCCGAACCGTCCCCGGTACAGCTCGCCGTCGATGACCAGGCCGCCGCCGATGCCGGTGCCGAGCGCGACCAGGACCATGAAGTCGTGCCCGCGGCCCGCGCCGTAGCGGGCCTCGCCCCAGGCCGTGGCGTTCGCGTCGTTCTCCACCACGACGGGCAGCCCGACCAGGCCCTCGACGATCGCCTTGATCGGCTCGTCCCGCCAGGCCAGGTTGGGCGCGAACATCACGACCGAGCGCGTCTCGTCCACGAACCCGGCGCAGCCGAGACCGACGGCCGTCACGTCCTCGAACTTGCCCTTCAGCAGGTCGACGACCTCGGCGATGGTGTCGGCGGTCTCCTTGGGGTTGGTGGACGGCGTGGGCCGGCGCACCTTCTCCAGGATGTTCCCCCGGTCGTCGACGACACCGGCGGCGACCTTCGTCCCGCCCACGTCCACGCCGATGGTCAGGGCCATGAGCGTTTCCCTCCGCCAATTCGTTGAGTTGTCAACCGACGTCCGCCGCGTCCCGGCCGGACCGTCCGGACCGGGTGCGCCCGTAGGCGGCCACGACGTCGGACACCGCCGCCAGCAGCGAGCGACCGGCCTGTTCCACATGCCGCCGGACGTCCGGACCGGACTCGCGCGCCAGCGCGATCGCCCGACACACCGGACAGTTCCGGCATTCCAGAGCACCGGTCGCGATGTGCGGGTCTTCCGCGAGGACATGCGCCCACACGTCCTCGCCGTCCGCCTTCCCACGCTCGCGCGCGTCCCCACGGGACGCCTCCGCCCGCCCCGAACCCGGGGCATGCTCCGAAGCCCGCGCCTCTTCTGCGGCGCGGGCCCAGACATCATCGCGCGTCCGAGCACCTTCACGCACACGCGGGTCCTCGTCCACACGCGCACGCGCGTCGGTCGTGGCGCGAGCCCAGACATCATCGCGCGTCCGCGCGCCCTCATCCGCACGCGCGTCCTCGTGCGCGTGCGCGTCGGCCGTGGCGCGGGCCCAGACGTCCTCGTCGTCGTCCAGGGACGGGCGCGGCCCGGACGCAGCGGCGCGGGCGGCGTCGCCCACACGGCGCCGGACGGCGTCGAGGAGCTTGGCCGCCTCGTCGAGGAGGTCGCCTGGCTGCTGGTCGGTCATGAGAACATTGTCCATCCCTGGTCAGCGGGCTACGGTAGCGGCTCGCGCCCGGCGCGGCACACCGGTCAGCCCTCGACGCGTCGTCTCAGGCCCTTGAGCGCGGAGTCGATGATCCTTTTCTCGCCCTTGCGCTTGATCATGCCGAGCATCGGGATCCGGACGTCCACGGCCAGCTCGTAGGTGACCAGCGTCTCGCCGGGGCCCGCGTCGTCCAGGGCGTAGGCGCCGTGCAGGCCGGTCACCATGGCCCCCGGCTCGACCAGCTCCCACCGGACGGCGTCGTCGCCGTCCCAGGTGTAGGCGAGGCCGACGGTGTCGCTGATCGGGCCGCCCTCCAGGGCCATCCGGGCGCGGCTGGCGCGGCCGTCGTCGCCGGTCTCGGTGACCTCGAAGCGGACCCCGCTCGCCCACTCCGGGTACCCGGGGAGGTCGGCGATCACCGCCATGACGTCGGCCTTCGCGGCCTTGATCGTGATGGACGAGCTCGTACGGTCCGCCATGGGGCCTTCCTCCGCCTTCCTGCTGCTGCGCTGCGCCGCCGGGGGTCCCCGCGGCTCCCGGTCAGATCGTCAGTACGTAGGGTTTCCCACTCGCCCGGAAATGACCCACATTGATGCATTCGGTGCGGCCGATCCGCATCCGCCGGGCGAGGGGCTGGTGCACGTGGCCGAAGAGCACGTAGCGCGGGGACGTCGCGCGGATCGCCTCGAGCACCGCCTCGCTGCCCCGCTCGAACCGCCGCGCGACCGTGTCGTACAGCAGCTCCGGGACGGCGGGCGGGATGTGGCAGCACAGCACGTCCACCTCGCCGACCGCCGCGACCTTCGCCGCGAACTCCTCGTCGTCGATCTCGTTCGGAGTGCGGTAGACCGTCCGCAGCCCGCCGCCGACGAACCCGAACCGGAGGCCGCCGATCTCGGCGACCTCACCGTCCAGGACGGTGTGCCCCGGCCGGACGAAGTCGCCCCACATCCGCGGCACGTCCACGTTCCCGTAGGTGAGGTAGGCGGGCGTCGGCATCGCCTCGAACAGCTCCGCGTACTGCCGCCGGACGGCCTTCTCGATGTGCGGCCAGGCGTCCCCGTCCAACGAGGACCACATCCGCCGCGAGAACTCGCGCGCCTCGTCGAAGCGCTTGGCCGTGCGCAGGGCGATGAAGTGGTCGGCGTTCTCCGCCCCGAACAGATCGGCGAAGATTCCCCGCCCGTGGTCGGAGTAGTCGACGAACAGGATCAGGTCGCCCAGGCAGACCAGCGCGTCCGCGCCGTCCCCCGCGTTCCTGAGCGCCTCCGCGCGGCCATGGACGTCGCTCACCACATGGATCCGCATGAAACGAGCCTAATAGCCCGCGCGACGAACGAGCACGACGAGCCCCGCCCGTCGATCGCCCGGACCTCCCAGCCCGGACCGCCGGTCACCCCGCGGCGAGGGCAGCCACGTCCCTCCACTGACCGCGTCTCGCACGCATGCACGCGCCTCCACGCCTCCACGTGAACGCGCGTCCACGCGCCTCTGCGCGGGCGCGCACGCAGGAGGGCGGGCTCTACGCGGAGGCGGCGGTGACCAGGGAGCGCCACTCGGCGACGAGGGACGCGTCGACCGGGGCTTCCCAGGAGCCCTCGGGGCGGACGGCCGTGCCGACGTGGAACGCGCCGACCCCGGCGGCGGCGAGGACGGCCACGTGCTTGCGGCGCAGGCCCCCGCCCGCCATCAGCAGCCGCGCGGACGACGGGCCCTCGGCGGCGCGGCGGACCAGCACGTCCAGCCCGGACTCGACGCCGCGCGGGGATCCGGCGGTGAGGACGGTGTCGCAGCCCAGCCGCCGGACGGCCGCCCACCCGGCGACCGGGTCGGCGCTGTGGTCGAGGGCCCGGTGGAACGTCCAGGGCAGCTCGCCCGGGAGCGCGTTGGCGAGCTTGCCGACCGACCCGGCGTCCACCACGCCGAACGGGTCGAGGAAGCCGAGGACGAAGCCGTCCGCCCCGGCCTCGGCCAGGCCCTCGGCGGCGCGGCGCAGCCGGTCCAGCTCGGGGGCGGTGGTGCGGAAGCCCGCGTTGGCGCGCAGCATGACCCGCATCGGCAGCGTCGTGGCCCGCCGCATCTCCACGACGACCTCCGGATCGGGGGTGAGGCCGTCGGCGGCCATGTCGGCGACCACCTCGAGCCGGTCGGCGCCGCCCTCCTCGGCGGCGCGCGCGTCCTCCGCGGTCAGCGCGATCACTTCCAGCAGGGCCACCGCGTCTCCTCGCACAGCCGAATATGTCCTGGTCAAGGGTAGGGCAGCCGGACCCGGGGGTTCCGTCGCCCACCCTGGACGTTGCCCGGCTGTGACCGTGTGGCGACGATCACGCCGGGCGTCCCCCCGGACGAGCCGGTGGCGGCGTCCCGGAACCGGGCCCGGAGCCCGCCGTCCACGAGCCCTTATGCCCCGTTTTCGCCGAGCTGCACGGGATCTCGCATGATCGCGGAAGGACCGGCCGGCCGGTTCCGCGCGCGAGGCGTCCGGCCGGCGCGCGAGGGCCGCCGGATTCGCCGCTACCGACCTGCGCCGACCCGTAGCTACCATCGAGTAGCAAGAGGTTGTACCGTCGTCCCCGCCTTAGCCGTGATCAACCAAGGAGTGGCCGTGCGCGAGTTCAGCGTCCCCGCCTTGGTGGAGGTCCCCGACTCCACCAACCTGACCGACGCGCCGTTCACCCGGGCCGCCGAGCAGCCCGGGACGATCGTCATCCGCCGCCGCGTCGGCGAGGCGTGGACCTCCGTGACCGCGGGCGAGTTCGCCGCCGAGGTCACCGCCCTCGCCAAGGGCCTGGTCGCCGCCGGGCTCGAGCCGGGCGACCGTGTCGCGCTGATGTCCCGCACCCGCTACGAGTGGACGCTGGTCGACTACGCCGTCTGGGCGGCGGGCGGCGTGAGCGTCCCGATCTACGAGACCTCCTCCCCCGAGCAGGTGAAGTGGATCATCAGCGACTCCGGGGCCAAGGCGGTGTTCGCCGAGACGGGCGAGCACGTGGCGGCCATCGCCGAGGTCCGGGACGCGGTCCCGGGCCTCGCGCACGTCTGGGGCATCGACGACGGCGCGGTCGGCGAGCTGACCGCCTCCGGCGCCGAGGTCGCGGACGCCGAGATCGACAAGCGGCGGCGGATCGCGTCCTCGGGCGACGTGGCGACGCTGGTGTACACCTCCGGCACGACGGGCCGTCCCAAGGGCTGCGAGCTGACCCACGGGAACCTCGTGCTGACCGCGCGCAACGCCATCCAGGGCGCGCTCGCCGAGGTCACCGTGGCCGGGTCGTCCACGCTGCTGTTCCTGCCGCTCGCGCACGTGTTCGCGCGGCTCATCCAGGTCGCCACGATCGAGGGCGGGATCGTCCTCGGGCACAGCGACATCAAGCGCCTGCTGCCCGACCTGGACACCTTCAAGCCGACGTTCCTGCTGGCCGTCCCGCGCGTGTTCGAGAAGGTCTACGGCGGCGCCGAGCAGAAGGCCATCGCGGGCGGCAAGGGCAAGATCTTCGCCGCCGCCGCCGACACCGCGATCGCCTACAGCCAGGCGCTCTCCGCGGGCGGGCCCGGCCTCGGGCTCAAGCTGAAGCACAAGGTCTTCGACGTCCTGGTCTACGGGAAGCTGCGCGCGGCCGTCGGCGGACACGTCCAGTACGCCGTCTCCGGCGGCGCGGCGCTCGGCGAGCGGCTCGGGCACTTCTTCCGCGGCGTCGGGATCACCATCCTCGAGGGCTACGGCCTGACCGAGACCACCGCCCCGATCACCGTGAACCGGCCTGGGGCGCTGAAGATCGGCACCGTCGGGCAGCCGATCCCGGGCGTCTCGGTGCGGATCGCCGAGGACGGCGAGGTCCTCGCCAAGGGCGTCAACATCCTGCGCGGCTACTGGAACAACGAGAAGGCGACCGGCGAGGCCGTCGAGGACGGCTGGTTCCACACCGGCGACCTGGGCGAACTCGACTCCGACGGCTACCTGAGCATCACCGGGCGAAAGAAGGAGATCCTGGTCACGGCCGCGGGCAAGAACGTCGCCCCGGCGCCGCTGGAGGACCGCCTGCGCGCCTGTCCGCTGATCAGCCAGGCGCTCGTGGTCGGCGACGGCCGCAAGTTCATCAGCGCCCTGATCACCCTGGACGAGGAGGCGCTCGTCCCGTGGAAGGCCCAGCACGGCAAGCCCGCCGCGATGACCGTGGAGGAGCTGCGCCGCGACGAGGACGTCATCGCCGAGATCGACCGCGCGGTGGCCGAGGCCAACAAGTCCGTGTCGCACGCCGAGGCGATCAAGAAGTACGAGATCCTCGGAGTCGACTTCACCGAGGAGGCCGGGCACATGACCCCGAGCCTCAAGGTGCGCCGGCACGTGGTGATCAAGGACTTCGCCCGCGAGATCGACGCCCTCTACTCCTGACCCGCGCTCCACCCGATCCCTCTCACCTGTTCCACTCTGACGATCCGCTCCGACCGGCCGTGAGGACCTGATGCGCGAGACCGACGTCCCCGTCCGGGAGCGGTTCCCGGAGACCGCGAACCTGACCGACGCCCCGTTCGACCGGGCGCTCGCCGACCCCGGCCGCATCGTCGCCCGCCGCCGCGTCCCCGCAGCAGCGGGCGGCGCGACGGCAGGCGGCGCTGCGGCAGGCGGCGCGGCGGCAGGCGGCGCGGCGGCAGGCGGCGCGCGCGCGGCGAAGGACGCAGGCGCGGCGAAGGGCGCAGGCGCGGCGAAGGGCGCGGGTCGCGTGGCGCGGGGCGTCGTGCGCACGGCGGGCGCGGACGAGTGGAGCGCGGTGACGGCCGGGGAGTTCGCGGCCGAGGTCGCGCGGCTGGCCAAGGGGCTGATCGCCGTCGGGATGGAGCCCGGCGACCGGATCGCGCTCATGGCGCGCACCCGGTACGAGTGGACGGTCCTGGACTACGCGATCTGGGCCGCGGGCGGCGTGACCGTCCCGGTGTACGAGACGTCGTCGCCCGAGCAGGTCGCCTGGATCCTCGGCGACTCCGGCGCGCGCGGGATCTTCGTCGAGACCGCCGGGAACCGCGCGGCGGTGGCGGCGGTCCGGGGCGACCTGCCGGACCTCGCGCATGTCAGCGGCCTCGAGCCGGACGACCTGGAACGGCTCGCCGCCTGGGGCGCGGCGGTCTCCGACGAGGAGCTCACCGAGCGGCGGCGTTCGCGCCGGGCGTCGGACCTGGCGACGATCGTCTACACGTCCGGGACGACCGGACGGCCGCGCGGCTGCGAGCTGACGCACGCGAACTTCCTGGCCACGGCGCGGAACGTGGTGCTCGCCGGGGTGCCGGAGATCACCGCCGACGGCGCGTCCACGCTGCTGTTCCTGCCGCTCGCGCACGTGTTCGCGCGGCTGGTGCAGGTGGCCTGCGTGGAGTGCGGCATGGTGCTGGCGCACGGCACCCCCGCAACCCTGCAGGGCGACCTCGGAACGTTCCAGCCCACGTTCCTGCTGGCCGTCCCGCGGGTGTTCGAGAAGGTCTACAACGGCGCGGCGCAGCGGGCCGAGGCGGACGGCAAGGGCAGGATCTTCGCCGCCGCGGCCGACACCGCCGTCGCCTACAGCCACGCCCTCGACACCGGGCGCGTGCCGCTCGCCCTCCGGGCCCGGCACCGCGTGTTCGACGCGCTGGTCTACCGCAAGCTGCGCGCGGCGGTCGGCGGACGGCTCCGGTACGCGATGTCGGGCGGGGCGGCGCTGAACGCGCGGCTCGGGCACTTCTTCCGCGGCGTCGGCGTGACGATCATCGAGGGCTACGGGCTCACCGAGACCACCGCCCCGATCGTCGGCAACCGGTTCACCCCCGGCGGCAACCGCATCGGCACGGTCGGACGGCCGTTCCCCGGCACCGGAATCCGGATCGCCGAGGACGGTGAGATCCTCGCGCGCGGCGTCAGCGTCTTCGGGGGCTACTGGCGCAACCCCGAGGCGACCGAGCGGGCCATGGACGGCGCCTGGTTCCGCACCGGCGACCTGGGCGAACTCGACGACGACGGCTACCTGAGCATCACCGGCCGCAAGAAGGACATCCTCGTCACGGCCGGTGGCAAGAACGTCGCCCCCGGACCGCTGGAGGACCTCCTGCGCGCCCACCCGCTCATCGACCAGGCCGTGGTCGTGGGCGAGGGCCGCAAGTTCGTCGGTGCCCTGCTCACCCTCGACGAGGAGGCCCTCCCGGCCTGGCTGGCCACGCGCGGACGCCCCGTCCCCCGCGTCGGGGACGCCCTCGACCTCGCCGCCCTCCGGGACGACCCGGAGGTGCGGGCCGCGCTGGACGCCGCGGTCGCGGACGCCAACAAGACCGTCTCGCACGCCGAGGCCATCAAGAAGCACCGCGTGCTGGACCGCCCGCTCACCGAGGCGGACGGCCACCTCACCCCGAGCCTCAAGGTGCGCCGCCACATCGTCACGGCCGAGTTCGCCGCCGACATCGACGCCCTCTACTCCTGACGCCGCCCACCCCGGAAGCCGCCCACTCCTGACCCCACCTACTCCTGACGCCGCGCGACGCGGTCAGACGAGCTTGGCGACCGCTTCGGCTATGGGCACGTCGCCGTTGACGAGTTCGAGCGTCGTGCGGTTGACCTTCGGCTCGGCCAGGAGCGCCGCGATGACCGTGGCCACGTCGTCGCGGGTGACGTCACCGCGGCCCACCTCGGGCTCGGCGAGGGTGACCCGGCCGGTGCCGGGGTCGTTGGTCAGGCGGCCGGGACGCAGGATCACCCAGTCGAGGTCGCGGCGGCGCAGATCGTCCTCGGCGGCGGTCTTGGCGTTGATGTAGGCGGCCCAGGCGTCGTCGCCTCCCGACACGGGCGACCCCGCGCCCATCGAGGAGATCTGGACGAAGCGCCGGACGCCCGCCCGCCCGGCCGCCTCGGCCATCAGCGCGGAGGCCCCCCGGTCGACGGTGTCCTTGCGCGCGACGCCGCTCTTCGGGCCCGCGCCCGCCGCGAAGACCACGGCGTCGCAGCCGGTGAGCTGGTCGACCAGGTCGTCCGGCTCGAGGTTCTCCAGGTCGGCGATCACCGGCCCGGCGCCGGTCTCGCGCACGTCGTCCACCTGCTCGGGGTTGCGGATCAGGCTGAGCACCGCATCTCCCCGTGCGCTGAGCGTCCGGGCCAGCCGCAGTGCGATCTGGCCGTGTCCTCCCGCGATCACGATGTTCATGACGCCAGCCTACGGAGCCGCGAACCCCGGGGTCCCGCACCCGGTCCGCCTGTGGATAACCATGCCGGACGCTATAGCGAGCGCAGGAACACGGCCGCCATCGGCGCTGCGACCTTGGGCCCGGAGTCCCCTTCCTGGACGAAGACGGAGAAGGCCAGATCGTCCTTGAACCCTATGAACCAGGCATGGGACGCGCCGGAGTCGTTGTACTCGGCGGTTCCGGTCTTGCCGGACGTCCCGGACGGCAGCCCCGCCGACGCGGCCGTCCCGTCGGTGACGACCCGCCGCATCATCGTGCGCAACGCACCCGCGGACGGCACGTCGTGCGCCGACGGCGGGCGAACGCCGTCGCCCGGCTTCAGCATCGACTCGGGCAGCAGCCGAGGCGGACGCCAGGTCCCGTCCTCCACGGCGGCGGCGACGGTCGCCATGAGCAGCGGGGTGGCCTGGACGCGCCCCTGGCCGATGGCGGATTCGGCCAGGTCGGCGCCCGGCTTGACATCCGGAAAGTCCCGATATGAGCCGCCCGCGCCGGTGAAGACGGGCGCGCCGAAGCCGTAGGACGTCGCGGCGTCCGCCAGACCGCCGGGGCCGAGGCGGTCCACGGCGAGCTTGGCGAACGTCGTGTTGCAGGACTGTGCGAACGCGTCCGCGAAGGTCCCGCCGCCGCCCGCGGAACCCTCGTGGTTGCGGATCGTCCGCTGCGCGGCGACGACGACGGCCGGGCAGTCGGCGGACGACGACGGCGACAGACCGCCCTTGGCCAGCAGCGCCGCCGCCGTGACGACCTTGAACGTGGAGCCGGGCGGGTAGCTGGACACGAACGCGCCGCGCCCGCCGAGCCGGTCCGCGACGGCCAGGATCTCCCCCGTGGACGGACGGACCGCTACGACCGCCGCCGCCCGCCCGGACGGCGACGCAGCGACCGCCCGCTCGGCGGCGGCCTGAACCCGCAGGTCGAGCGTCGTGCGGATCTTCTTCGTCGGATGCCCGCCGAGCACCTTCAGGCGCTGCGGCTGGGCGCTCCCCTGCCGCACCTCGACGGCCCAGGCGGTGGTCTCGCCGTCCGACCCGCCGTCCGACCCGCCGTCCGACTCGCCGTCCGACTCGCCGTCCGACTCCTCGTCTCCGGTGGCTCCGTAGGCGTCGTCCAGGGCGCTCACGTACGGGTCGAGCGAGCCGCCCGGCAGCGGCTTGCCGTTCGCGGCGACGAAGGCGACACGCGGCTGCTGGACGGCCCGTAGCGTCCAGCTCGTGCCCACGTCCTTCAGGCCCGGGTAGAGCGTGCTGGGCGTCCACTGGACGCGCCACCGGCGGCCGTGCCTCCGCAGGACGAGCGTCGAGCGGAACGTCCAGTCGCCGTGCCCGGCGAGGTTCCGCGTGACCGTGAAGTCGGCGCGCGCGCCGACCGCGCCCGTCCGGACGACCCGGTCCGGAGCCAGCGCGACCGACATCACCGACAGCCCGCTGGTCAGGTCGCGGTGCCAGGCGGCGAAGTCACCGGGCGGGTCGCTGACCAGGCCGCGCATCCGTGAAAGGTCGCCGTTCCCCCAGGCCGCGAAGTAGGAGGCGGCGGTCTTCTCCGGCCCGCCCTCGTCGCGCCGCGTCAGATGCCACGCCTCGAACCCGCCCGCGCCGAGCACCAGCACGAGCACCCCCGCGAGACATCCGATGCCCCGTCCGCCCACCGCGCCTCCCGGTGTCCCGAGCCAGAACGCGATGATGTCCCAGTAAAAGATCACATTTCAAGGGTCAGATCGGCCGTCAGTCCCTAGGATCGATCGTCGTCATCGCCGCCGACGGATCGGCGGCCTCCGAAAGGCTCATCGACCTTGCGAAGACTCGTGCGCACGGCGGCGCTGCCCGCCGTCGCCCTCACCCTCGGCGCGGTCCAGGCCGCGCCCGCGCAGGCGGCGCCAAGCCCGCCGGTCACCGTCACCACACACGCCGGACCGCCGCAGAGCGGCAGCGCGACGTCCCAGCCCGTCTACCTGCTCCACGGCCTCGCGCTGCGCGGCGGCGCGGACTGCGCCTCGTCCTGGAAGCAGGCGAAAGCCCAGCTCCGTTCGGCCGGATTCCGCGGGCCACTGATCACCTGGGGCCACTACACCCACGACACCAACTGCACCCGGCGCACGAACGGCACGCTGAACACCTCCACCCTGGAGCTCGGCCGCCGGTTCGCCTGGGACGTCTACCAGCGCTACTCACGGCACGGCGTCCCCGTCCGGATCGTCGCGCACTCGCTGGGCGGCCTCATCGCCGCGACCGCGCTCGCGGGCGTGAAGGCCCGGCCGCACACGTCCCAGTCCTGGCCTCCGTACCTGCTGGTCAAGGACGTGGTGACGCTCAGCACCCCGTTCCGCGGCATCGCCGGAAGCTGCTCCACGAAGTACCGGCAGTGCCGCGACCTGAAGCCCGGCAGCGCGCTCCAGAGCTGGCTCGCCAAGCAGTCCCTCCAGGGCCGCGGCGGGACGGACTGGACGCTCGTCTCCGCGGCGACCGACACCCGCGTCCCGTACAGGTCCGCACTCGGCGCGACCGCGAAGCACAAGGTCTACTACCTGTCCGGGCAGGGCATCACGCACTACAACCTGCACCACCTGGACTCCGGTCACTCCTGGCGGATCCGCTACACCAACAACGGCGGCGCGTCCTACAAGACGACCAAGGACGGGGTCTCCCCGCTCCGCTACACGGCCTTGGCGCTGACCAGCTCCGCACGCTGACAGCTCCGCACGCTGACAGCTCCGCACGCCGACCCGCGCGCACGAGCGGCACCCGCTGACCGCACACCCTCACACAGCGGTGCCCCAGCGCTCAGGACCGCGCGGTGAGCAGGCCGTCCAGGCGGGCGGCCTGCACCTCCCAGCGCCACTCGCGCTCGACCCAGGCCCGTCCCTTGTCGCCCATCGTGCGCGCGCGTGAAGGGTCACGCAGCAGATCCATGAGCGCCTCCGCGACGGCCCGCACCGAACGGCCCGGGACGACCACACCGGTCTCCCCGTCCAGGACGGCGTCGGGCGCTCCCCCGGAATCGCCCGCCACGACGGGGAGCCCGGTCGCGGACGCCTCCAGGTACACGATCCCGAGGCCCTCGACGTCCAGGCCGCGGCGGCGCGTCCGGCAGGGCATCGCGAACACGTCCCCGGCGTCGTAGTGCGCGGGCAGCTCCTCCCACGGGACACTCCCGGTGAACACCACCGAACCGGACACGCCCAGCTCGTCCGCCAGCCGAGCCAGCTCCGCCCGGGAGGGACCACCGCCGACCAGCAGCAGCGCCGCGTCCGGGACGGCCCGCAGCACGTGCGGCCACGCGTGGATCAGCGCGTCCTGGCCCTTGCGCGGCACCAGCCGCGACACGCACACCACGACCGGACGGTCCGTCAGCCCGAGCCGCGCACGCACCTCGTCCCCGCCACTGCCGGAGTGGAACACCGACTCGTCCACGCCGGGCGCGAGCCGCGCCATCCGCTCCACGGCCGCCGGGGACAGCGCCCGCGCCATCCGCGACCGCGTGTACTCGCCGAGGTAGGTGAGCACGTCCACACCGTCCCCGATGCGCCGCAGCAGCCCGCGCGCGCCCGGGAGGGACGCCCAGCCCGCCTCGTGCCCATGCGTGATCCCGACGATCCGTCCGGCTCCGGCCCTACGCAGCGCCGGAGCGAGCAGCCCCAGCGGCGCGGACGCGCCGAACAGCACCGAATCGCACCCCTCGGCCCGCAGAAGGTCCACCGCGCGCCGCTCGACGTCCCGATCCGGCAGCATCAGCGACGTCGGATGCCGGACGACCGGGAACGGCTGCGCCGCGTCGAACTCCGCCGCACCGCGCCACGCGGGCGCGTACACCACGACCGAGCCGGGCGGACGCCGGACGGTCAGCCCGTGCACGAACGCCTGGATACCGCCCGGACGGGGTGGAAAGTCATTGGTCACGACGAGGGTCCTGGTCATCCCCGCCAGGATCCCATGTCCCTCCCCCACCAACAGATCCGCCCCGGTCGGCTCCCCAAGGGGCCGACCGGGGCGGAAATCTGGAACCGCCTAACGGTCCTTCGCGGAACGGGAACGATCCTCACCACGACCGTGCAGCGCGGAGCGCCAGGAATCCCGGGTCGGAGACGCTCGCGCCCTCGAAGGTCTCGTTCAGCCAAAACCCCCGCCGGCAACGGCAGGAACCGGGCAAGGCGCGACCAGACGGCCCCGCGAAAGCGGCGAGGCCCGCCCCCGGAGATCCGGGGACGGGCCTCGCCCGTGGCAACGCTGGTGTCAGTGGCCGAGCTGCTTGGGGCCCGAGCCGCTGCCGACCGCCTCGTCACCGTGCTCGCCGTGGCCCTCGCCGTGCTCCTCGATCGGGATGTCGTCGAAGGTCGCGGCACGCTGCAGCCGCGAGCGCAGGTGGCCCATCGGGCCCTTCTGGCTCGGGGCCGGGATGCCGTTGGCGTCGGTGGCGGGCGCCTCCGGACGGGCGTTCTCCTTGGAGAGGATCTTGATCATCTCCTCCTCGCGGGCGGGCTCGTGCCGCTCGCTGAAGCCGCCGTCGGGGCCCATCACGATGATGCCGGACTCGACGCCGTGTCCCGCCACCGCCGCGTCCTTGCGCTGGAGACCCAGGCAGATCCGCTTGGTGACGATGTAGGCGACGACCGGGCCGATGAAGATCGCGAACCGGAAGAACCAGGTCGTCGCGAACAGCGACACGTGGAACTTGTCGGCCAGCACGTCGTTGGCTCCGGCCAGCCACAGCAGGCCGTAGAAGGCCACGGCCGCCATGCCGATCGCGGTGCGGACCGGGGCGTTGCGCGGCCGGTCGTTGATGTCGTGCCGGCGCTTGTCACCGGTGACCCACTGCTCGATGAACGGCCAGGCCATCGCCCCGCCGAACACGATGCCGAGCGGCACCAGCGCCGGGATCAGCACGTTCAGGCTGATCGTGTGACCCCAGATCACCCACTCGGTGCCCTGGCCCGGCATCAGGCGCAGCGCGCCCTCCAGGACGCCCATGTACCAGTCGGGCTGGGAGCCCGACGAGATCGCGCCCGGGTCGTACGGCCCGAACAGCCAGATCGGGTTGATCTGGGCGAACGCGCCGAGGACCGCCAGCACGCCGAACGTGAACAGGAAGTAGGCGCCCGTCTTGGCCATGAAGACCGGGTAGAACGGGTAGCCGTAGACCTGCTCGTTGCTCTGGTTCTTGGACGGCATCGCGGTGTGCTTCTGGTGCCACATGATCATCATGTGCGCGGTCACCAGCCCCAGGATGATGCCCGGGATCAGCAGGATGTGGATGGCGTACAGGCGCGGGATCAGGTCCCCGTACTGACCGGTGGGGAACTCGCCGCCGAACAGGAACATGTAGATGTAGGTGCCGACCAGCGGGATCGCCTCGATGACACCCTGGGTGATGCGCAGGCCCGTGCCGGAGAGCAGGTCGTCCGGCAGCGAGTAGCCGAACAGGCCCTCGAGCATGCCCAGGATGAACATGTTGATGCCGATGAGCCAGTTCAGCTCGCGCGGCTTGCGGTACGCGCCGGTGAAGAAGATCCGGAGCATGTGCGCCAGGATCGACGCCATGAACAGGACCGCGGCCCAGTGGTGGATCTGCCGCATGAGCAGACCGCCGCGCACGTCGAAGCTGATGTGCAGGGCCGAGTTGTAGGCGTCCGACATCCGTACACCCTGGAGCTTGGTGTACGAGCCGTTGTAGGTGACCTCCTCCATGCTCGGGTGGAACCAGAGCGTGAGGAAGGTGCCCGTCAGCAGCAGGATGACGAACGAGTACAGCGCGATCTCGCCCAGCATGAACGACCAGTGGTCCGGGAAGACCTTCTTGACGTTGCGCTGGAAGAAGTTGGTCGAGCCGAGCCGGTCGTCCAGGAAGGTCAGCGGCCCGGAGACCGCCTTCGGTGCACTTGCGTCGCTCATCCGCGCTCCCAGAAGCTCGGACCGATCGGCTCGGGGAAGTCGTCGGTGGCGATGAGGTAACCGTCCTCCACGCCCAGCGGAAGCTGCGGCAGCGGACGGTGCGCCGGGCCGAAGACGACCTTCGCGCCGTCGGTGGCGTCGAACGTCGACTGGTGGCACGGGCACAGGATGTGGTGCGTGGTCTGCTCGTACAGCGCCGCCGGGCAGCCCACGTGCGTGCAGATCTTGGAGTACGCCACGACCCCGTTGACGTGCCAGTTCTCGCGTCCCTTGACCGGCTTGAACAGCTCGTTCGGGACGTTGATCAGGATGGTGACGGCCTTGGCGATCTCGTTGGCCGCCTCCTTCTCCTCCTCGATGCCCTCCGGCAGCACGGTGATCATGCCACCGGGCGAGTTGAAGTCGGAGACCTTGAGGGGCGCGTTCGTGCCGTCCACCACCAGGCGGACGCCCTTCTTGCCCTCGGACTTGGCCTTGTTCACGGCCGCGCCCCAGAAGGTGTGGCGGAGCCGCTTCTCCGGCAGCGGGCCGAGGTCGCGCAGCAGCACCAGCGGCGCGAGGCCGAGCGGCGCGGTGGCGAGCAGCAGCGTGCGGCGCAGCAGCGGCCGCTTGGTGATGCCGCTGTCCTCGGCGCCCTCCAGGAAGTCGGCCTCGAACGCCGCGCGGGTGTTCGCGTCCGACGCCATCGCGTGGCGTTCCTGGATGATCGGCTTGCTGGTCATCAGGCGGCGCACCCAGATGGTGACGCCGAACGCCATGGCCAGCATGGCGACCGCCAGCGTCCCGCCGAGCCAGAAGTTCGACTCGCGGGTGCGGATCACGCCGTGCATGCCGCCGTCGCGGCCGCTCCAGCCGATGAAGTAGGCGATGAAGGCCACGCTGGCGGCGAACGCCAGCAGGAAGAACGTGGCGACGATGCGCTCGGCGTTCTTCGCGGACTTCTCGTCCAACTCGATGCCCGGCTCCGCCGGGGGCTTGGCGCCCTCGTCGTCCTTGGCCAGCAGGGACCCGCCCTTGGCCGGGGACGGCGTGCCCACCACCCGGCCGGACGCGCCGTCCTCGCGTGGCTCCTCGGAGCCCGCGGTGTGGTTGTTGTCGCTCATGACTTCTTCAGCTTCTTCGGCTTCTTCGCGGTGATCCACATCGCCGCCAGCACCATCAGGCCGACGCCGATCAGCCAGCCCGCCAGGCCTTCCGACACCGGGCCGATGCGGCCGAGGCCGTTGCCACCGGGGTTGGGCTCGTCACGGGTCTGCACGAGGTAGGCGATGATCGCCTGCTTGTCCTTCGGGGTCAGCGTGGTGTCGTTGAACACCGGCATCGCCTGCGGACCGGTCAGCATCGCCTCGTACATCTGGGTCGGCGAGACGTCGTTGCCCGCCAGCGGCGGGGCGTACTTGCCACCCGTCAGCGCGCCGCCCTGCCCGGTGAAGCTGTGGCACTGGGCGCAGTTGGTGCGGAAGAGCTTGCCGCCGACGGCGACGTCGCCCTTGGTCGGGTCGACCTGGTCGGTCGTCGGGATGGCCGGACCGCCGCCCAGCTGGGCGATGTACCCGCTGAGGTCACGCAGGTTCTTCTCGGCCTGGGCCTTCTGCTTCTCGGCGGCCTCGCGCTTCTCCGCCTCCGAGTAGTCGGTCTTGATCTCGGTGTTGAAGAGCGTGATCGGCTTCTTGCGCGGCATCTGCGCGCCAGGGTTCATCGCGGGCATGCGGCCCGTGCTGACCTGGAAGTCGACGGAGGCGGCGCCGACGCCCAGCAGGCTCGGCGCGATCGGCTTGCCCTTGGCGTCCTTGGTGCCCTCGGCGTTCAGGCCGTGGCAGCTGGCGCAGTTCTGGTTGAAGAGCTGCCTGCCGTTGGCGAGATCGGCCTGGGCGTCGGCGGTTCCTGCCGCCTCGGCGCGGTCGGTCTTCGGCGAGAAGCCGGCGTAGAGGCCGGCGATCGCCGCGAGGGCCGCCAGCACGACGGCGTAGCCCGCCCACGGGCGCCGTCGCCATGCGGTGATCCTTTTCACGGAAATCCCCGTTCGGGTCTTGTCGTCGTTGGAGGTCGGACGGATCACTTCAGGTCGAGCAGGTAGATCGTCGCGAACAGGCCGATCCAGACCACGTCCACAAAGTGCCAGTAGTAGGACACGACGATCGCGCTCGTCGCCTGCTCATGGGTCCAGCGCTTGGCGGCGTAGGTGCGTCCCAGTACGAACAGGAACGCGATGAGGCCGCCGGTCACGTGCAGACCGTGGAACCCGGTGGTCAGGTAGAAGACCGATCCGTACGCCGAGGACGACAGGGTCAGGCCGTCCTTGGTGACCAGGTTGGTGTACTCGAAGAGCTGACCCGCCACGAAGTAGGCGCCCATGAGGAGCGAGAGGACGTACCACTCGCGCAGTCCCCACTGGCGGAAGTTGAGCAGGCCGCCGGTGCGTCCGACCTTGCCGGCCTCGGCCTTGAACACGCCCATCTGGCATGTCACCGAGGACAGCACCAGAACGGTCGTGTTGAACGCCGACAGCGGCAGGTCCAGCTCGGCGCCTGGCCAGGCGTCGTGACCGTGCTGGCCGATCGTCACGGAGCGGATCGTGAAGTACATCGCGAACAGGGCCGCGAAGAACATCAGCTCGGACGACAGCCAAACGATCGTCCCCACGCTGACCAAGTTGGGACGGTTCGCCCGAGCGTGAGGTGTTGTCTCTATCGCGGATGCTGTTGCCACGGGCAGCATTATTACGTCACCCGTTCAGTGACTGACGCATGACCCCCCTTCTGGAGTTCCCGAGCGTGTCCCGGAACCCTCCGTGTCCCGCCCGCTACATCCCCTCAAAGCCCTATTCAGCAGGGCATTTCGCCCTCCGGGACGGTCCCGGGAACCGCGCTCTCGTGCGCGCCGCGCCGAACCGGTAGCCTTGCCTGCCATGAGCGACGCCCCGGAGGGTCCGATGAAGGTTCTCGTCTACAGCGACGACGCGAACACGCGCGAGCAGATCCGTCTCGCCATCGGACGCAGGCCCGCCGCCGACCTCCCGGCGGTGGAGTTCGTCGAGATCGCCACCCAGCCCGCCGTGGTGGAGCGACTCGACCGGGGCGACATCGACGTCGTGGTGGTGGACGGCGAGGCGCGCCCGGCGGGCGGCCTCGGCGTGGCCCGGCAGGCCAAGGACGAGGTGTACGACTGCCCGCCGATCCTGGCGATCATCGCGCGCCGCGACGACGGCTGGCTGGCGACCTGGTCGCGCGCCGACGCCGTGATCGGCCTTCCGCTCGACCCGATGGCGGTCGCCAAGGCCGTCGCCGACCTCATGCGCTGGCGGGCCGACAACCGCCTTCCCGCACTGTAAGCACCAGCTCGCCGGGGAGGCGGGGGATCTTCCGTCCCCCGGCCCCGTCCCGGCCGGAACGGGCGAGGACCCCACCGGCCTACCCCGCAGGACCCGAACCTGGGGGAACCCATGGACGCCCGAACCAGCGCCCACAACGCCGCCGCGTCCGGCGGCCCGTCCGGCGACGCCTCCGCAGGCGCGCCCGACCCCGCCGCCAAGGCCTCCACGCCCGCGCCCGTCCCGGGCCCGCCCGGGGCCGGAGCCGGGGCCACGCCCAACGCTTCGCCCGTTTCCGGCCCGTCCGGGGCCGGGGGCGCGGCGGCGTCCGGTGGCACGGGCGGCGGGGCGTCCGGTGTGAGGGGCGGCACGTCCGGCGCGGGGGCGACGACGTGGCCCTCGCTGCTCAACACGCTTCTGGACGGCGTCTCGCTGTCCAGCGCCGAGACGGCCTGGGCGATGGACCAGATCATGTCCGGCGAGGCCACCGACGTGCAGATCGCCGGATTCGCCGTCGCGCTGCGCGCCAAGGGCGAGACGGTCGCCGAGGTGGCCGGGCTCGCCGAGGGCATGATGGCGCACGCCACGCCGATCCACGTGCCGGGCCGGTTCGCCGACCTCGTCGGCACCGGGGGTGACCGGGCGCACACCGTGAACATCTCCACGATGGCCGCCATCGTGGCCGCCGCGACCGGGGTCAAGGTCGTCAAGCACGGCAACCGGGCCGCCTCGTCGTCCTGCGGCGCGGCCGACCTGCTGGAGGGCCTGGGGGTCGCGATCGACCTGCCCCCGGCGGCGACCGCGCGGGTCGCCGAGGAGGTCGGGATCACCTTCTGCTTCGCGCCGCTGTACCACCCGGCGCTGCGGTACGCGGCCCGGACGCGCAGCGAGCTGCGCACGCCGACGGTGTTCAACTTCCTGGGGCCGCTGACGAACCCGGCCCGTCCGACCAGCCAGGCCGTCGGCGTGTTCCACCCGCGGATGGCGCCGGTCATGGCCGGGGTGTTCGCCGCGCGCGGCTGCTCGTCCCTGGTGTTCCGGGGCGACGACGGGCTGGACGAGCTGACGACCACGGGCACCTCGACGGTCTGGGTGGTGCGGGACGGCGCGGTCACCGAGACCGTGTTCGACCCGGCCGACCTCGGCATCCCCCCGGCGCGTCCGGAGGACCTGCGGGGCGCGGACGCCGCCTACAACGGGAAGGTCGCGCGGCGCGTCCTGGCGGGCGAGGCGGGCCCGGTGCGGGACATGGTGCTGCTGAACGCGGCGGCGCTGATCGCCGCCTACGAGGGCGCTCCGCCGCCCGGAGAGCTCACCGGAGCGCTCGGGGCCGCGTTCGGGCGCGCCGCCGAGGCGGTGGACTCGGGCACCGCCTCCGGGCTGCTGGAGCGCTGGGTAGAGGTGTCCAGCGCCGCGCGCTGAGGATCAGTCGGGAACCTGTCGGGACCGGCCGTCCGCTTCGTGCCGCGGGCGGCCGTTCCTGTTGCGCTCGGGTAACGGTTGTTCAAGTTTGGATTAGTTTCGCCGGGGCGGCGAGCATGATCATCTTCGAGTGAGTTCTCGCCACGACGGAGAGGAATCTGCCCGATGCTCGTCTCCAGGGTCCGGACGACCGCCGCGGCCACCACCGCCTTCTTGGCGCTGACGCTCGCCGCGTCCCCCGCCCACGCCGCGTCCCCCGCCAAGGCGTCACCCACCAAGGCGTCACCCGCCCGGACGGCGTCCGGCGTCGACCGCGGCGTGCTGGTGCCGGCCGCCCAGCAGCCGCCGGTGGGCGAGGCGTGGAAGACCACCCCGTACGTCAACCCGTACTTCGAACCCGGCGTCACCGGGCCGGGGTGCTGGCCCTACGGCCGGGCCACCGGCGCGGTGGACGGGCTGGACGCCCGGTACGACACGTCCCTCTGGTTCTACAACTACAACGACGTGTGGGTCTTCCCCGACAGCGCCCACGCCGAGTCCTTCGAGCGGCAGTGGAAGGACCTCCTGACCACCTGCGTCGAGCGGAACAAGCCCGGACAGGGTACTGAGACCACCCAGTACGTCCTGGACGTGACCAAGATCGAGACCGTGGACGACGTGGACGTGTGGCGGCTCACCACCGGCGTCAACGGCGGCGGCGGCACCCAGCACTGGCAGGTCGCGCTCGTCCGGCACGGACGCGCCGTCTACGGCATGGACATGCTCGACTACCGCAACGGCACGCCGACCCCGATCCCGTTCGCCTCCACGATCCCGGTGATCAAGCAGAAGCTCGCCGCGTACTACCCGTGACGGACGGGGCGACATGACCGGCCCGCCGCACCTGCTCGACGAGGTGCGGCGGGCCGTCGCGTCGTGGGGTCAGTCGGCGTCGGGGAGGCCCAGCGAGAAGGCGACCTCGAGGTCGTGCTGGGAGTAGGTGCGGAAGGCGATGTGCGTCTCGGTGTCCCGGACGCCCGGGACCTTGTTCAGCCGTCCGGGGATCACGGCGTTCAGGTCGTCGTGCCGCCGGACGCGCACCATGGCCACCAGGTCGTAGCCGCCGGTGATCGAGTAGACCTCGCTGACCCCGTCCAGGGCGGCGATCTCCTCGGCCGCCTCGTGGACGCGATCCACGTCGGTCTTGATGAACACGAGCGCGGTGACCACAGATCCTCCCGAAACCGTCGTTACGGTCCGAAGCTTATCCAGCGCCCGGGCCGGGCCCGTCCGGAGCCCGGCCCGGAGCGTTCACCCGGTGAGCAGGACGGCGAGGGCTTCGGCGGCGGACGGATGCCGTCCGACCAGCTCCCCCGCCGCCGAGTGCGCGGAGGACGTGCCCGCCGGGACGGCCCGCCAGACCGGCTCCAGCCCGAACAGGGCCGCCGCCGCGTCGCACGCGGCCGGATGCGCGGCCAGCAGCTCCGCGACCGGCCCGGACGCCACGGCGGGCCCGGCGGCACCTGCGGTTCCCCGGGCGGACGCCGTCTCCCGCGCGGCCTCCCACGGCGGCGTCCAGGAGTCCAGGACCGGGAGCGAGCCGGGGAAGGTGCGCCCGGCCTCCCGGGTGAGCACCGGAACCAGCTCCGCCGCGTTCTCGCGCAGCGTGGTGACCAGGCGCGGCAGCCACGGCAGCAGGACGTGGTCGGGCAGGCTCCCGAACGCCTTCGACATCACCTCCACGACGAACGGCGCGAACGTCGGGACCGGTTCGAGCGCGTGCACGAACCCGGTGAGGTACTGCGGGAAGGCGGGCACGACCAGCGGGTTCCCGAGCATCTCGTCGCAGCGGACGCGCAGCTCGGCGCGGGTGAGCACGCCGAGCTGCAGGCGCGCCGCCCACAGCAGCGCCACCTTCGACGGCGCCTCCGGGTGCGACTGGGCGACCGCGATCTCCAGCTGGGCGTGGTCGCAGCCGAGCGACAGCGCCAGGCTCTCCATCCCGAACAGGAACCCGAGCATCGCCGCGACCTGCGGGACGCCGGTCTCGTCGTCGGTGAACGCCGTCGGCAGCAGGGTGCAGTAGTGCGCGTACCCCTCGGTCACGAACTCCTTGCACCAGGCGGGCAGCTCCGGCTCGCTGGCCCGGTAGTGCGCGAGCAGCCGCCGGACCCGCTTCAGCACCTCGGGCGCGTCGTCCACGGTGCGCTCGGCCGACAGCAGCTCGACCGCGCGGGCGCCCAGCTCGTCCACGAACCGGCGGTTGCGGAGCAGGACCAGCGCGTCCTCGACGGCGCCGAGCGCGATCGAGGCCGTCGCGTCCGGGGCCCAGGCGACCTTGCGGAGCCGCTGCTCGAGGACCTGCTCGATCGTGACGCCCTCGTAGCCGAGCTCCACCAGCCAGCGCTGGTCGCGGCCGAGCGACAGGTCCCAGCTCTCCTGGACGGACCGCTCGCCGAGCTTCCGCGAGCCCATGATCGGCCGGACGATCCCCTGCGGCAGCATCCGGTGCAGGATCCACAGCACGTCCGAGCACGCCTGCAGGCGCGGCTCCGAGCGCAGGTCGAGCAGGGCCCGCTGGACGGTCCGCCGGGTCAGGTCCAGGCCGAGCGGCTCGAGCCGGTCCAGGACGTTCTGGGCGAGCGGCGGCAGCGCCGCGTACCCGACCTGGCCGACCCGGTCGCCGCCGAGCAGGATCTCGCACAGCCGCCGGACGTCCCGGCGGCCCGGCACCGAGTCCTTCTCGATGCAGGTGATCGCCGCGTCCTGGAAGTCGTACGGGGTCGGGCGGTTCCGCCCCCGGACGCCCGCCAGCAGCACCGACGTCTCGACCACCGCGATCGCGTCGGCCGTGCTCGCCATGTAGCCGTTGCGGCGGGCGAGCCGGACGATGTCGACCGCCCAGGTCAGCAGCTCCTGCTCGTCCAGCACGCCCGGCTCGGGCGGGGTGGTGAGGAAGCCGGACAGCCGGTCCTCGGCGGGCGCCTGGGCGGCGGGCCCGGCCTTGGGGGCCTTGCGGCTCGTCCCCTTCTGCCCGGCCAGCCGGAACGGCGCGACGCCGCTGCGCTTGAGCGCCTTCTCCCAGGTCGCGGCGGCGATCGACACCGAGCCGCGGGCCAGCCCGAACTGCGCCTCGATCGCCGAGTGGCTGGACGGGATCAGGCCGTGCAGCCACCGCGTCCCGGTCCGCTCGGCGATCTCGTACGGCGCGTCCGAGCGGACGCCGAACTGCTCGACCCGGCTCGCGGCGTGCAGCGCCCCGCACACGTACAGGGCGTCGCCCGCCTCGAGCCCGGACGCGGCCAGGTGCTGCCGCATCCGGGTCCACATGAACCGCTCGCGCTCCTCGCTGCGGCGCAGGTCACCGGTGTCGCGAAGCCGCCGGAACAGGCTTCCGACCAGCAGCATCACCTGCCGGTAGGCGTCGTACCCGGCGCCGCTGAGCGGCTGCTCGACGTACTGGTCCCACCACTCCGACCAGTGCCGGACCCGCCCGTGGCGCAGCAGGTACTCCTCCAGCTCGGCGAAGCCGGGACGCAGGTCGCCCAGCTCGATGCCGACCGCGTCGCCGTGGAGCGCGGACTCCTCGTCCTCCTCCTCGCCCTCGGTCTCCGTCGCGGACGAGGGCCCGGCCTCGGCGTCCGGGTCCGGCTTGGCCCTCCTGGCCGCCGGGTCGGACTCCTCCCACTGGAAGACGTGGTCGGTGGACCAGTCGACCGCGACCAGCTCGACGCCCGGCGTCTCCAGCGCGTAGGCGATGGCCTGGTACTCGGCGGACGCCTCGGTGATCGGCGCGACCACCGACAGCGGCGCCCACTCCGGGTCGAAACCCTGGATGTCGCTCGCGAACGCCTGCAGCGCCACGGGCAGCCTGCAGTTGCGCAGCTCGTCCAGCAGGGGCCGCATGTCCTCGCAGAGCTCGAGGTAGACGACCTTGGGCCGCTTCTCCCGCAGCCGCCGCGCCATCGCCAGCGCGGAGGCGGGCGAATGGTGGCAGACCGGGAAGATCTCCAGCTCCTCGGCGAGGGCGCGGTCGACGTCGTCCACCATGCCCGCGAGGATGTCGGCGGCGGCCCCGGGCGCCTCGGCGAACCGCTCCGCCGCGTCCCGCAGCTGGCCGCGGAGCGCGCCGAACGTGCCGTCGGGCGCGTCCGCTCCGGTCTTCGTGTCGGTCTTCGTGTCGGTGGGGGTGCTCACGACAGGGTCGCGATCGCCTCGCGGCCGCCCTCCAGGAAGCCCTGCCACTCGCCGCCCTCCTTCTTGCTGCGTCCCTCGACCACGCCGTGCCAGAACTTGTTCAGGATCGCCAGGTCCTCGGGGCTGCGCCGGGCCAGCGACCCGACCAGCGAGGACGCCAGGGTCGTCGCGCGCAGCGTGTCGTCCCCGAAGAAGCGGCTGTGCAGGATCGCGTCCTCCAGGACGCCGATCTGCTCGGCCGTCGACAGCGCCGACTCCAGGCGCTCGTCGTCGCTGCCCGCGGCGGCCGACGCCGCGCGCAGGTCGGCGAAGCTCTGCAGCAGGATGTCCAGCAGCGTGGGCGGCACCTCCAGCTCGATCCGGTGGCGGCGCAGCAGCTCGACCGTGCGGAACCGGACGATCTCCGCCTCGCTCTTCTTGTTCGTCACGACCGGGATCCGGACGAAGTTGAACCGCCGCTTCAGCGCCGACGACAGGTCGTTCACGCCGCGGTCGCGGCTGTTGGCGGTCGCGATGATCGAGAAGCCCGGCTTGGCGAACACGATGTTGTCGTCGTCCAGCTCGGGGATGGAGACGTACTTCTCGGACAGGATCGAGATCAGCGCGTCCTGGACGTCGCTGGTGGAGCGGGTCAGCTCCTCGAACCGGCCGATCACGCCGGTCTCCATCGCGGTCATGATCGGGGACGGGATCATCGACTCCCGCGACTGGCCCTTGGCGATCACCATCGAGACGTTCCACGAGTACTTGATGTGGTCCTCGGTGGTACCCGCGGTGCCCTGCACGACCAGCGTGGAGTTGCGGCAGACCGCGGCCGACAGCAGCTCGGCCAGCCAGCTCTTGCCGGTGCCGGGGTCGCCGATCAGCAGCAGGCCGCGGTCGGACGCGAGCGTGACGATGCTCCGCTCGACGAACGTCCGGTCGCCGAACCACTTCTGCGGGATCTCCCGGTCCAGGCCGTCCGCGCGCTCGGAGCCGAGGATGAACGTGCGGACCATCTTCGGGCTGAGCCGCCACGCGAACGGCTTGGGGCCGTCGTCGACCGACTCCAGGTAGTCCAGCTCCTCGGCGAACTTCACCTCGGCGGGGGCGCGCAGCATTTCCTGGTTGGCTGACTCGGTCATCTGGGGGTCTCCTAGTCGAGGAAGTTCTTGAGTTCGGACACGAGCTTGCCGATCTGGCCGGAGATCACCGGCGTGCCCATCGTCTTGAAGCGCTGCCGGAACCAGGGGTTGACGTGCTGGGTCCCGGAGCTGGTCACCGAGCCGACGGGGATCACCTTCACCCCGGCGCGGTGGACGGACTGGAGCCCGTCGAACAGCGGCTGGGAGCGGTCGAACTCGTAGAAGTCCGAGATCCACACCATCACGGTGTTGCGCGGATCGGTGATCTTGGGACGGGCCATCTCGAGCGCCACCGGCCCGTCGTTGCCGCCGCCGAGCTTGGTGCGCAGCAGCATCTCGAACGGGTCGTTCACCCAGGGGGTGAGGTCGATCGCCCGGGTGTCGTAGGCGATCAGGTGCACGTCCACCTTGGGCAGCCCGGCGAAGATCGACGCCAGGATCGTGCAGTTGACCATGGAGTCGACCATCGACCCGGACTGGTCCACCACGACGATCATCCGGGCCGGCGTGGTGCGCTTGGCGGTGTGCCTGTAGAAGAGCCGGTCGACGTAGAGGCGCTCGTCGTCCGGGCTCCAGTTGGTGAGGTTCTTCCAGATCGTCCGCTCGAGGTCGAGGTTGCGGAACACCCGCTTCGGCGGGATCGACCGGTCGGGCGAGCCGACGCTGGTCTGCTGCACCTGCGTCTTCAGCACCTCGGCGACCTCGTCCACGTACCGGCGGATGAGCCGCTTGGCGTTCTGCAGCGCGACGCCGGACAGGTTCGACTTGTCGCGCAGGAGCTGCTCGATCAGCGACATGCTGGGCGTGAGGCGCGCGGCGAGCTTCGGGTCGGCGAGGACCTCGCGCAGCCGCATCCGCTTGACCAGGTCGCCCTCGATGTCGCGGAGGATCTTCTCGATGTCCCCGGCGTCGAAGCCGGACCCGGCCCCGCCCGGGCCGAAGCCCGGAGCCTGGGTGATCCCGCCGGACTCGCCGCCGCCTCCCGACCCCGAGCCGGAAGCGGAACCGGGGGTCCCACCGCCGGAGCCGGAAGCAGAGCCGGTCGCGCCGCCGCCGGGGCCGTCCGCGCCTTCGCCGGACTCACCGGGCCCGCCGGTGCCGCCGGGGCCCGTTCCCCCGCACAGGGCGCGGCGGAGCCGGAGCGCGTCGCGCTGCCACGCGGCGAGCTGGTCGGCGCTGACGTTGCCCTGGCCGGTCTGGAACACGTTGATCAGCAGCTTGGAGATGAGCGCGGCGTTGCGGACGGCGTCCGCGCCGATCTCGTCCGAGCCGTCGGCCCCGACCTTGGCGAACAGGTTGTCGAACTCGGGCTCCAGCTCCGGGAAGCGCTGGAACAGGGTGTCCATCGACACCGACGGGTCGAGCAGCGCCGGGGGCAGGCCGATCGCGCCCACGACGGCGACGCCGGCCGACTCCAGCGCGGGCTGCTCCTCGCCGTCGAACATCCGGGCCATCAGCCGCCAGTACAGCGCCTGCCTGCGGTTCGCGTGAGCCCGGAGCTCCTCGCCGTCCGGCTCCTGCTCGTGCGGGTTCGGCTCGTGCGGGTTCGGCTCGTGTGCGTTGGTCTCGTGTGCGTTGGTCTCGGTCATTTGCGCAACAACCGCCCCGCGCGCTCGCGCAGCACCGTCACCGCGTCCCCGGACCGGGCCTGCGCCTTGACGATCTTCGGGTCGGTCGGGCCGAGCGCCCAGTCGCCGCCGTGCGCGACCACCGGCTTCTTCTTCACCGTGGCCTGGACGGCGAGCGGACGCAGCGACCAGCCCGCGGCGTCCCAGCGGACGAGCCCGACGCAGGCCCTGGACGCGGCCACGAGCTCGGGCGTCAGCGGGCCGCTGCCGGGCAGGTTGCCCAGCTCGACCCGCAGCCGGTGGTCGTCGATGACCAGGTCGGAGCCGTCGATCCGGTAGTCCTCCAGGAGGACGGGCTCGGCGATGCGCACCGGGTGCCGCTCCAGCGGCGGGACGGGCGGTGCGGTCGCGTCGTCCAGCTGGAGGCGGGCGGTGGCGAACGGGTCGGCGGGCTCACCGGCCTCGGCCTGCTCCTCGGACCAGAGCAGGTCGCCGCCGGGCAGCAGCGTCATGCCGTCGATCTCCACGGCGCGGTGCCCGGCGAGCGCGGCCAGCAGGACGGGGAAGGCGTCCAGGACGCCCCAGACCGCGGGCCCGACGATCGTGTCGACCTTCCCGGCCGACACGCTCGCGCGCACGAGCCGCCTGGTGCCGCCGCTCTCCAGGACGCCGTGGACCTGCGCCTGGACGCCGGTCGGGTGCTCGTGGACGTCCACGCCGAGCGGCAGCAGCCGTCCCGACACCTGCTCGCCGGGCCCGGCGGGAGCGCCGTCCTGCCAGGTGAGCAGCATCGCGCGGGACCACAGGTCACCCCAGCGGCGGGCCGGGACGCGGGCCATCGTCGCGACCGGGCTGGACGCGCGCAGTTCGGCGGCCAGGCCGTCCATCAGCATCGCGACGCGGCGCAGGGAGGGTTCGGCGAGCAGCGCCTCCACGGTCGGGTCGACGGCCGCGACCAGGTCGTGGCTCACGCCACGCCACCCGGTGACGGCGACCTCGTGCAGCCAGGACCGGGCTCCGGCCAGCAGGTTCGCGCCGGACGCCGGGACCGGCGCGGGCTCGTCCCAGGCGGCGCGGGCGCGTCCCACGGCCGTGTCGAAGCGGTCGAGCAGGGCGTCGTGGACGGCGCCGAGCAGCGCGGCGCGTCCGGCGGCGAGCACGCCGAGGCCCTCCTCGGACGCCGATCCGCTCGCGACCTTGGCGGCGGCCTCGGCCGCGGACGGCCCGAGCGGCGCGGCGGACAGGGCCGCGGCCAGCGCCTCGATCGCGGCGGCCTCTGGCTCGCCGACCCGTCCGAGGCCGTGGGTCACGGCGTCGTCGAACCCGCCGACCAGGTCGAGCGCGTCGTCGAGGCCGTCCGGGAGGGCGCCGGTCAGGGCGGCCAGGTGCATGCTCAGCATCAGCCCACCGCCCCGGCCGGGAACCACTGCATCTCGGGCACGGGCGCGGGACGCGCGGGAAGCTCCAGGTAGGCCAGGTGCCTCAGGAACCGGTTGAACACCGTCGCGGCCGGGTTGTCCGCGCTCTCGGTTCCGTCGAGGGCTCCGGCGACGTCGCCGCCCGGCCCCGCCTCCACGCCCAGATAGGCGGCGACGCGTTCGGCCCCGTACTGGAGCACCGCCTCTTTGAGAAGCGCGTCAAGGTGTTTGCACATGTAGGAGCCGCCCAGCCCCCCACACCTCCGGTTGTTGTTGGTGCTGCAGCTGAAAGCGTGCGTTTCCGCGGCAATGGACGAAACATAAACCCGGGCGATGTCGGAACCACTCGACACCACGCCCTGGAGTCGTCCGCCCGCCATTTCGACGAACGGCACCTTCGCCAGTTTCCGCGCCTTGGCGGAGGGCGTCACCCGCACCACTGCGGAACGCTCCCACGCGAGGTCATCCGCGTCCTCGTTTGACATGTCGCAATCATCCCAAGGGGGTACGACAAAATCAGGGAAACGCGGACGGGTGCGCGGGACAATCCCTGCGGGACGTCCGGGGAAGCCCCGGGAGAATCAGCCTCGGGACAGCGCGGCAATACCGCGCGCGGGCCCGGCCCGGCGCGCGAGGAACGCGAACAGCATGCCGCTGGCGAAACCGTAGATATGAGCCACGTAGGCGACGTTGCTCGATGTGTCGCCGAGCGACAGCCACTGGATGACGAACCACGATCCGAGCACGACCCACACGGGCAGCCGGGCGACGAAGACGGGCGCGACGTAACTGATGATCCGGCCGCGCGGGTTCAGGACGAGGTACGCGCCCAGCACCCCGGCGATCGCCCCGGACGCCCCGATCAGCGGGATCCCCGAGTCGGGCGTGGTGTAGGCGAAGCCGCACACCGCGACGAGCCCGAAGAGCAGGTAGGCGAGCAGGTAGCGGAGCCGTCCGAGCCGGTCCTCCACCCCCATCCCGACCACGAACAGCACCACCAGGTTCCCCAGCAGGTGCACCCAGTTGGAGTGCAGGAACATCGAGGTGAACGCCGACGTCCACGGCGTCTTGGTGAAGGTCGCCTGGCCGCACTCGTGGGCGACCTCGGCCGGCAGCGGCTGCTGCTCGCCGGTCGTCAGCTCCTTCGGGACGGCCCCGTACTCCATCGAGAACTGCGTCACCTTGCACTTGCGGACGTCGTTCTCGCCGTACCAGGTGGCGAACTGCGCCATCGGCGTGAGCAGGAACACCAGCACGTTCGCGGCGACCAGCAGGTAGGTCACCCAGGGGACCCGCCGGGCGGGCTGACTGTCGTAGAGGGGCAGTGCCATGGTGAGGAGGCGTCCAGATCGGGAGGAGGCGGCGTCGGCGATTGCCTGGGACGTAAACGACTATCTCGGGTCTCTCGGGCAGATGCCACCAAACCCTAACGGTCGGACGGGTCCACGGCGGCGTAGGCGTTGTCGATCCAGCCGCGGAACGACTCGGCGCCGTACGCCGGGCACGTCCACTCCCCCTCGACCTCCACCAGCCGGACGCCCGGGGCGTCCATCCACCGCAGCACGCACTCCATCTCCTCGGCGCCGGTGCCGCCCGCGCCGGTCATCGCGCCCGGCGCGCCGCCCGCGCCCGGCAGCACGGTCTCGGCCGTCGCGATCAGCGCGTCCACGTACGGGCGGGGCGCGGCGCGCGGCGGGACCGTCCCGGCCGCGGCGAGCCGCCCGTACCGCACGACCGACAGCTCCCAGCCCCCGTCGAACGCCGGACGCGCCGCCACGACCTGCGGCAACCGCGCCAGCGGGGCGAGCCGCTGCCCCCGCGCCGCCGCCCGGACGAACGCGGCGAGCCGGTCGCGCTGCGCGGCGGCCTCCTCGTAGCGGTACTCCTCGGCGAGCCGCGCGATGCGCCGCCGCGCCGCCCGCACGACCGGCCGCACGTCGCCGCGCATGATGGAACCCGCGGTCTCGGCGTGCCCGCCGTACTCCTCCGGCGTCTCGTCGCCGACGCAGGGCGCGCCACAGCGCCCGAGGTCGGCCAGCGCGCAGGCGCGGCCCCCGCCCTTCTCGACCAGCCGCAACGTCAGCCGCTGAGTGCACTGCCGCAGCGGGACGGCCTCGTGCAGCGCCGCCTTCGCCTCCTCGGCCTGCCGCATCGACGACAGCGGCCCGAGGTACACCGCACCGTCGTCGCGGGACTCGCGCACCACCGACAGCCGCGGGAACGGCTCGGCGGTGAGCTTCAGCCAGATCGCCCGCTCGGGGAACTTGGAACGCCGGTTGTAGCGCGGCTTGTGCTCGGCGATGAGCCGCAGCTCGCGGACCTCCGCCTCAAGGCCGGTCGCGCACACGATCGTCCGGACCCGCTGGGCGAGCCCGACCATCTCCCGCGCCCGCCAGCGCGTCTCCGAACCGGTGAAGTACGACCGGACACGGGTGCGCAGATCCGTCGACTTCCCCACGTACAGGATCTCGCCGCCGCCGTCCTCGAACAGGTAGACGCCGGGCTCGCTCGGCACGTTCTCGGCGAGGTGCCGCTTGCGCCGCTGCTCGGGCGTCGGGGCCTTCGCGAACCCCTTCAGCTCCTCCAGCGACGTCACGCCGAACGACCCGAGCCGCTCGATCAGGCCGTGCAGGACGTCCACGGTGGCCTGGGCGTCGGCGAGCGCCCGGTGGCACGGCTCGGTCGCCGTGCGGAAGTGGCGCGCGAGCGTCCCGAGCTTGTGGTTGGGCACCTCGTCGCGGGTCAGGACCCGGCGCGCGAGGTCGACCGTGTCGACGACCGGGAACGAGGGCCACGCGTACTCCAGCTGCGCGCACGCCGCCTTCAGGAACCCGATGTCGAACGGCGCGTTGTGCGCGACCAGCACGCTCCCGCGCGCGAACTCCAGGAAGGACGGCAGCACCTCGCCGATGCGCGGCGCGGCCATCACCATCTGCGTCGTGATGCCGGTCAGCGCCGTGATGAACGGCGGCACCGGACCACCCGGGTCGACCAGCGTGGCGAACTCGCCGAGATGCACGCCGCCGCGCACCTTCACCGCGCCGATCTCGGTGATGGCGCAGTCGGCGGGCGACCCGCCGGTCGTCTCCAGGTCGACCACGACGAAGGTGACCTCGGCCAGCGGCGTGCCCAGATCGTCCAGGGTGCCCTGGACGGGGACGGCCTGCGGCGGGACGGCGGGGACCGCGCGCGGACCGGGGGACGGCGTCGCCGCCGGCTGGGATGCTGACCCGGGAAGGTGCTGCGCGGACGTCATGACGGCGACCGTAAGCCATCGCACCGACAGAACGGCCGCCGGGCCCGCGGCTCGGGCCGTCCCCTCCACGGACCGCTAGGCTGGGCACCGGTCGCCGCCGGTTGAGGCGGGTGACCTCGGGAAACAGTCATCTCAAGAACGGCCGGCGAGAAGGAGCGAGATCATCGACAGCGGTCCGGAGGCGGCGGAGCGCCCGCCCCGCCCCCTGCCCGAGGCGGTCCGGCAGAGCGTGGTGGAGACCGCCGCCGAGCTGCTCGGCGCCCTCCCGCTCGACGAGGTCCCCGTCCCGCTGCGCCGGTTCGCCCGGTTCGAGCGGCGCAAGCGCGCCAAGCTCGCCGGACAGCACATCGCCGCCCTGCTCGAACGCGACGAGCGGTTCCGCGCCCGCGTCGGCGAGGCCGAACGCGAGACGCACCCGGACCTGGCCGCCGCCGTCGAGGACGGCGCCGTCCCGGCCGCCGCCGACCCCGTCCGCGTCGCCGTGCTCGGCTACCTGCTCCGCCCGGACGGCTGGACCGGCCTGATCGAGAACGCCCGCGCCGAGCTGGAACGCTCGGCCTCGCTGACCGAGGGCGAACGCGCCGAACGCCGCATCGCCGAACTGCGCGCCGAGCTCACCAGCGCCCGCGCCAGCCGCGGCGCCGACCTCGAACGCCTGCGCGGCGAACTCCGCGAGGCCAAGTCCGAGATCTCCGAACTACGCCGCAAACTGCACGAGGCCCGCGGCAAGGCCAGGACCGAACGCGAACGGGCCGACTCCCTCGCCGCGCGCACCGAGCACGAGCTGGCCGAGGCC
This sequence comes from Actinomadura oligospora ATCC 43269, assembly GCF_000518265.1. Lineage (GTDB taxonomy): Bacteria > Actinomycetota > Actinomycetes > Streptosporangiales > Streptosporangiaceae > Spirillospora > Spirillospora oligospora. The sequence continues at coordinate 447,589 of NZ_JADG01000004.1, forward strand.
CGCGACGCGCGCGCCGCCGCCGAGAAGGAACTGCGCAAACTGCGCACCCGCCTCGACCGCGCCGAGGCCGGCACCGAGGCCGCCAAGCGCGCCGCCCGCGAGAACCGCAACCTCGACGACGTCCGGCTGCGCATGCTCCTGGACTCCCTCGTGGACGCCGCCCAGGGCGTCCGGCGCGAACTGGCCCTGCCGTCGACCATCGGCCGTCCCGCCGACCTGGTGACCGGCGGCGACGCCGCTCCCCCGCCGCACCGCGCCGTCCCCGGCCGCGCCCTCTCCGACGCCGACCCCCAGCTGCTCGACCGCCTCCTCCAGCTCCCCGGCGTCCACCTGGTCGTGGACGGCTACAACGTCACCAAGACCGGCTACGGCGACCTCACCCTCGCCGACCAGCGCGCCCGCCTGCTGTCCGGCCTCGGCGGCCTCGCCGCCCAGACCCGCGCCGAGGTCACCTGCGTCTTCGACGGCGCCGAACTCGACGCCCCCGTCGCCACGGTCGCCCCCCGCGGCGTCCGCGTCCTGTTCAGCCAGCCCGGCCAGACCGCCGACGAACTCATCGGCGAACTCGTCCGCGCCGAACCCGGCGGACGCGCCGTCGTCGTCGTCTCCTCCGACCGCGAGGTCCAGGACGCCGCCCGCCGAGCCGGCGCCCGCCCCGTCCCCTCCCCCCTCCTCCTCCGCCGCCTCGGCAGGAATTGAGCCTCCGGCCGTGTTGATGGAGCCTCCGGCTTCGCACACGGGAAGCACGTCACGCGCGCATCGTGATCATTGGGTGACGCACGGTGGGAAAACCGGGCGTAACTAGTTCAGATCGGCGGGAATCGGTTGTGACTGGTGTGACCCCTCGCTAGTGTCGTCCGCTGACGTCTTGGACGAGAGGGGCATATCGAACGTGGCCAGTGTTCCCAAGCGTGGCACCACGACCCGCCGTGTGCTGGCGACAGCCTGCCTCGCCGTGGCGACCTCGCTCACTCTCCCTCAGGGCTTCGCCGGCGCCGCCCCCGCCAAGCCGAGCGCCGACGAGGTCAAGAAGAAGCTCACCAAGCTCAACGAGCAGGTCGACCAGGCGGTCCAGCAGTACAACAAGACCCAGGGCCAGCTGAAGAGCGCGAAGAAGAAGCTCGCGGCGGCCAAGAAGGCGTCCGACACCCAGCAGAAGAGCTACGAGACCCAGCGCCAGGCGATCGCCAAGATGGCGGCCGCCGCGTACAAGAACGGTGAGACCGACTCGGTCACGGGTTTCGTCTCGGCGGGCAACCCGCAGACCGTCCTCGACCAGGCGGCGGTCATCTCGCAGCTCTCCCGCAACCGGACGGGCGCCCTCGCCCAGTTCCTCGCCGCCGCCCAGCGCGTGGCACGGGAGAAGGCCCAGGCCCAGCAGACGCTGGACGACGTGACGAGCAAGCTGAACGACCTGAAGAAGCAGAAGACGGGCCTCGACAAGCAGGTCAAGACCCAGAAGAAGCTTCTCCAGCAGCTCGGCGGCCAGGACCCGACGGACAACAACAAGTCCGGCGGCGGTGGCGGCGGCACCTACAACGGCCCGGCCTCCGGCAACGCCCGCACGGCGATCAACTTCGCCTACGCCCAGATGGGCAAGCCGTACGTGTACGGCGCGGACGGCCCCAGCTCCTACGACTGCTCTGGCCTGACCGAGAAGTCGTGGGCGGCGGCCGGGGTCGACATCGGGCGTGACACCTACGCCCAGTGGGGCAACCTGAAGCACGTCAGCAAGAGCGACCTCCAGCCGGGCGACCTGGTGTTCTTCAACAGCCTCGGCCACGTGGGTCTCTACATCGGCAACGGCAAGATGATCCACGCGCCGCACACCGGCACCGTGGTCCAGATCGCCGACATCACCTCGGGCTACTACCAGGGCGCCTGGTACGGCGCCGCTCGCCCCTGACAGCGGGCGATCCCGGCGTTCTCAGCACCTCATGGCCGTTGGGCCAGGTCTCTGACCTGGCCCAACGGCTTTTTTGGGGTTGATTTGCCTTCTGATGGAACTTTGCTACCTTGTGGGCACCTTCGGCGCTTGCCAGGCGTCGTGACCACCGCGACGCCCCCCTGGCGCCGCGGATCCGGCGGGACGCGGTCCACGCGCCGCCGCCACTCCCGCGACGCGCCCCACGCGCCGCATCCCCGGCAGGCCCGGCCCGCCCGTGCGCACGCGAAACGGCGTGCATGGCGCTGACAGAGCGCGCCACGGCGGATTCCTTTACCCGGCCCTGCCCGTGCGGCCCTTCTCCACGGGCCCGCTTCCCACAACATCACGCCGCTCGCCCGCACGCGGGACATCAGGGTCCCGTCGTCCGGCCTCATCACGCCTCGGGGCGAGACGGCAACGCCGAGTCCGCGCGACGGCGCGCGGAACCGGGGACCCATCCGCGCCGACGCGTCCACAGCCATGTCGGACACGTTCTTGCGGCGCATGGGGTGAATCGGCGGTCCCGCCCCCAGAACAAGGCCCCCAGGGCCTGGGACCAGCCGTAGGGCGACTCCACGTCCGAACCCGGCAGCTAACCCGGTAGGCGTCTGGAAAAAGGAGAAACCCCTGTCCAGCAACGCTGTCAGCAGCACCGCCCGTTGTGTGCGGACGGTAGGCGGCCTCGCGGTCGCCGCCGCCGTCGCGACACCCGTCGTGCTGGCCGGCCCGGCCCCTGCGGCTCACGCGGCTTCTGCCAAGCCCGTGGGCGTGGTGGTCAAGCAGGCCCGGCACAAGACCTGGGCTCAGCGCCAGAAGCTCGCCAAGAAGGCGCTGAAGTACGCCGCCAGCAGGAAGGGCAAGCCGTACCGCTACGGTGCGGCGGGCCCGAACGCCTTCGACTGTTCCGGCCTCGTCCAGTGGGCGTACCGGAAGGCCGGGGTGAAGCTGCCCCGCGTCACCACCGCGCAGTACCGTTCGGTAAAGAACAGGATTTCCTGGAACAAACTAACGCCAGGAGACCTTGTGTTCTTTAACGGCAAGGGCCACGTAGGCATCGTCTACAAGAAAAAGGGCCGGACGCTCTACATGATCCACTCGCCCCACAGCGGCGACCACGTCCGGGTGACCAAGCTCAACAGCTACCGCAAGAAGAGCTTCGCGGGCGCCGTCCGTCCTTACTAGGACTCCATCCAGGACGCACGTCCGCAGGGCCCGGCGGCACATCCCCCGCCGCCGGGCCTTCCCTCCCCTCGCTCGCCCGCCAGCGCGAGCCGTCCCGTAGCGGGACAGTCCGTATCCAGCACCGGACGCGCCTCATCGAGGGCGTCCGCCGCCGAGTCCGCTCCCCGACGCGCACAGCGCGTCGGCGCAGAGCCGGGGACCCACCGAGAACCGGGGTGAATCGGCCTCCCAGAGGCCGTAGGGCAGCTTCCACGCCCGAACCCGTCAGCTAACCCGGTAGGCGGCATGGAAGCCGAGGAGAAAACCCAGCATGACCGGTAAGCACAACAAGCTGCACCCCGTCCTCCAGTCGCTGCGCGACACCCCCGTGGCCCAGGCCCTCCGCTCCACCCCCGTGTTCCAGTCGGTGCGCACCACCAGCGCACTCGTCGCGGGCGCCGCCCTGGTCGGCACCATCGCCGCCACCACCGCCCACGCCTCGGTCGTCCCTGACGGCCACTCGCAGGCCGCCGCCGCCCGTCTCGCCGGGTACGCCACCGCCGAGAGCACCCTGCCCCAGCTCAAGAAGGACGCGCCGCAGCACGCCCCGCAGCAGGCCCCCCAGGCCGCCGCGGCCCAGCCGCGGGCCGCCAAGGCCCCGGCGCGCCCCGCCCCGACCAAGCCCACCGCCCAGCAGGCCATCAAGATCGCGACCTCGCAGGCCGGGATCAGCGAGGACGGCGCGGGCAAGACCAAGTTCCAGCGGTGGTACATGGGCACCGAGCGCGCCAAGCAGACCGTCGCCCGTGACGGCGGCTCGCTCGGCCTCTACGCCAACGCCGAGTGGTGCGACATGTTCGTCTCCTGGGTCGGCCACCAGGCCGGCGCCGCCGGCTCGGTCGGCTCGGACGCCTGGACCGTCGCCCACGCCAAGTGGTTCCAGCAGCACAAGCGCTGGGGCACCGCGGCCAAGCCCGGCTCGGTCGTCTTCTTCGCCTGGAACGGCAGCAAGAGCCTCGACGCCATCCAGCACGTCGGCATGGTGATCAAGGACAACGGCGACGGCACCGTCAAGACCGTCGAAGGCAACACCGACGGCAACTCGGTCGCGGTCAAGACCCGTCCGGACAGCACGATCGTCGGCTACGGGTACCCCGACTACGCCAGGTGACCCGCACTCCCGGCCTCGCCCTAGGATCGCCGCATGGACGACGAGCGGGCCGCGGAGACCAGCCCAGGGCCCGCCACCGAGCAGACCGGCGAGCGGGCCCCTGAGCAGGCCACAGGCCGGCCCGGCGAACAGGCCACCGGCCGGGCCGCCGAACAGCACCCGGAGCCCGTCACCGCGGAGGACCCCTCGCGGCGGCGGGCTCTCGGCCTGCTCGCGGGCGGCGGCGCCGCCGTCTGCCTCGCCGCCGGGGCCGGGATCTTCGCCCTGACCCGCGCCCCGGACGGGGACCCCGCGCCCGCGACGCTCCCGCCCGCCGGAACACCCGACCCGCGGGCGGTCGCGGTCGTCCTGGCGAACCGGGCCCGGGCCGTCCGGGAGCGCAACCGGATCGCCTTCCTCGCCACGGTCGCCGCCGCGCCCGCCGCGTTCCAGCAGGCCCAGGCCCGCCTCTTCGACAACCTGACCAAGCTCCCCCTGGACGGCTGGGAGGAGCGCCCCGGAGAGCCCCAGGGCACGTCCGGCGTGATCCAGGTCTCCCTGCGCTACCGGCTCACCGGCTTCGACACCGGCCCGGTCGCCCGCACCCGCCACCTGGCGTTCGCCCACCGCTCCGGCGCCTGGACGATCATCGGGGACGGCTCGTCCGCCGGTCTCGCCGACGACGCCGACATCGCCGACGCCGGGTCGCTCACCATCGTCCGCAAGGGGCCCGCGCTGGTCGTGGGCGACGCGCCCCGCCTGGACGAGATCGCCCGGCGCCTCGCCGCCGCCGTGCCCGCCGTCACCACCGTCACCGGGACCTCCTGGGCCCGCCGCGCCGTCGCCCTGGCCCCCGCCGACGCCGCCCTGGCCGCCCGCGTCGCCGGAAACGACGCGGGCGCGGGGCAGGACATCGCCCGGTTCGCCGCCCTCGCCGTCGTGACGCCCGGCCCGGACGGCTCGCCCGGCCAGGACCGCGTCGTCGTCTCCCCCGCCTTCGGACGCCTCAACGACCTCGGCCGCCGCGTCGTCCTCACCCACGAGCTCACCCACGTCGCCACCGGCGGGGCCCGCGACGGCCGCACCCCGATCTGGCTCATCGAGGGCTTCGCCGACTACGTCGGCTACCGGAACGCCGGGGTCCCGGTGAGATCGGCCGCCCGCGAGCTGGCCGCCGAGGTGGCCGCCGGACGCGTCCCCGGGGCCCTGCCCACCCGGAGCGACTTCGACGGCGCGTCCGGACGGCTCTCCCAGGCCTACCAGGAGGCGTGGCTCGCCTGCCGCATGGTCGCCGACCGATACGGTGAAACCACCCTCGTCCGCCTGTACCGGGCGGCCGGGCGGGAGCCCGAGGCCGCCGCGCTGCGCCGGATCCTGGGCCTCCCGCCGGACACCTTCACCGCCGACTGGCGCGACTACCTCCGCAAGGAGCTCACGTGAGCGACGCCACCGCCCCATCGCAGGAGCCGTCCGAGGCGCCCGCCCCGCCGCCCGGACCCGGCGGCCCGGACACGGCGCGCGCGTACCGGAGGCCGCGCGTGACGGCGGCGATCGCCTCGGCCGTCCTCTTCGCCACGGTCGCGGTGATCATCGCCCTGACGACGCCCTGGACGCCGCTGCCGGGGCACGTCCCCGGCGGACGCGTCGCCCCGGACCCCGCGCCCGACTTCACCCCCGCCGAGATCCACCGCGCCGCCGCGTTCGACCACGCGCTCAACTGGCCCGCCTACGCGCGCCTGATCACCGTGCTCGCGGTCATCCTCGCCCTCGGCTTCAGCCCCCTCGGCGCCCGCCTGCTCGGCCTGGTCACCGCCAGGACCCGCCGCTGGCCCCTGCGCGTCCTGGTCGGCGCCGTCGCCTTCACGTCCCTGACCTGGCTGATCTCGATGCCGTTCGCGGCCTGGGGCGAGTCGATCCTGCGCGACTACGGCCTGTCCACCCAGAGCTGGCCGAGCTGGCTGGTCGACCAGGTCAAGTCCCTCGGCGTGACCTGGGTCACCTACACCCTCGGCCTCCTGCTCCTGGTCGGCCTGATCCGCCGCTTCCCCCGCTACTGGTGGACGGGCGCCGCCGCCGGAGCGTGCGCGCTGGTCATCGCCGGGTCGTTCGCCTACCCGATCATGATCGAACCGGTCTTCAACAAGTTCCACTCGCTCCCCGCCGGACGGCTCCGCACCGACCTGCTCGACATGGCCCGCCGCGACGGCGTCCCCGTCTCGGACGTCCTGGTCGCCGACGCCTCCCGCCGGACGACGTCCCTGAACGCCTACGTCTCCGGCTTCGGCTCCACCCGCCGGATCGTGGTCTACGACACCCTGCTGACCTCGATGTCCACGCCCCGGATCGAGTCGATCGTCGCCCACGAGCTCGGCCACGCCAAACGGGACGACGTCCTGCACGGCACGCTCGTCGGCGCGCTCGGCGCCGCGGGCGGCGTCTGCCTGCTCTACCTGCTGCTCACCTCACCGCGCCTGCTGCGCCGGGCCGGGCTCACCGCCCCCGCCGCACGCCGCCCGGGCAAGGACGAGGCCACGCGCGACCCGTCCGCCCGCGACCGCGGCGCGGCCGACCCGCGCGCCCTGGCGCTCGTGCTCGCACTGATCGCCGTCGCGACGCAGCTCGAGACGCCGGTGCAGAACCTCGTGAGCCGCCGCGTCGAGGCCCGCGCGGACGCGCACGCCCTCAACCTCACCCGCGACCCGACGACGTTCGCGACCATGCAGCACGAACTGTCGGTCCGCAACATCTCGACGCTCACCCCGGACGTCCTGGAGACGCAGCTCTGGTCCGACCACCCCACCGGCCCCGAGCGCATCGCCATGGCCCGCGACTGGGCCCGGATGCACCACGTCCCCGAACCGCCCCCGCTCGTCCACCACTGAGCCACCGCCACCCAGCATCCAACGAACACGAAAACGGGCCGACCGGCGATCGCTCACCGGACGGCCCGCACCGTTCACCCAGACCGGCTCAGTGCCCGGAACGCCCCACCTGGGGGTTCGGACGGGCCTCACCCTGAGCCGTCGGCGCCGCGCTCGGGGCAACGGGCACGACCGGTTGCGAAGGCGCCGCGCCCGGAACCGCCGGAGCACCCGGCCTCGCCCCCGGAGACAGACTCGGCGACGACGCCGAACCCGTCGGGTTCGCCGCCTGCGCGTTCCCCGACTGGACCGGCGCACTGCCCTGCGGCCCGGCGGTCACCGCCCGCCTGAGCGCGCTGCCCTGCACCCACTTCTTCCACGACTCCTGCCAGAAACCCCACCCGTTGTCGGGCTCCAGCTCGCGGGACGTGCCGGTGACCCGCACCGGGTCGCCGCGGTAGGACAGGTTGTAGAACCAGCGCGCGTTCTCCGGGCTGGCGTTCACACAGCCGTGGCTGACGTTCGAGTTGCCCTGGTCCCCCACCGACCACGGCGCGCTGTGCACGTACTCGCCGCTGTTGGAGATCCGGACGGCCGCGTACACCGTCTCCCGGTAGTACCCCGGGCACCCCGGCCCGCACCCCGTCGTCGCGGAGTCCATGATAACCGGGTCGTCCTTCTCCATGGTGAGGTGCACGCCGTTGGTGGTCGTGTACTTCTCCACCCCGCCCCGGCCCATGCTCACCGGGATCGTCCGGACGAGCCGTCCGTTCCGCCGCACGGACATCATGTGCGTGACGGCGCTCGCCTTGCTGATGTGGGAGTCGCCGACGCGGAAGTCGGCCCTGACGTCCTTGGCGCCCCACAGGCCCTTCCCGGCCCGGACCCCGGTCAGGTGCGCGCGGAACGACACCTTGGTGTGGGCGGGCCAGTACTCCCTGGTGCGGAACACGACGGTCTGGTCGTCGAACCAGTGCCACGCGCCCTCGACCGGCTTCGCCGACCTCACCTCGAAGGAACGCTCCACCGCCGCCCGGTCACCGACACCCTGCTCGAACCGCAGGACGATCGGGATCCCCACCCCGACGGTCTCCTTGTCGTAGGGCGCCTCGAGCGCCGCGTCCAGGGTCTTCTTCACCTTCGCGGTGCTGAAGTCGCTGGTGACCGTCCGGGTCCTGCCGTCACGGCCGAGCCCGGTCGCGGTGACGGTGTAGCTGCTGTCCGGGGCGAGCGTCCAGCGCGCCTTCCAGCGCGTCCGGTCGGCGCTCAGGTCGCCCTCGACCGGCGCCCCCCTGTGCGTGACGGTCACGTTCTCGACCGTCCCCCGGTCCGCGGCGACCTGGATCACCGAGTCCGGGCGAAGCCCGTCGCCGCCGTTCGCCGGTGAGACGTCCAGCCGCACCGCGTTCAAGTTGAGATCCGTACCGCCGCCGTCCGAGCAACCCGCCGGTCCGGTGACGGCGAGCGCGGCACACGCCACCGTTCCTCCGACGAGCTCCAGTGTGGCCCGGCGGCGCCGGCCCGTTTGTACAAGCCTGCCGACCCGCACCGTAACCCCCGCATGTCACTGTCCGTATACGATCTTGTCCATAGAGTGTCGTACCCCGGACGACGCTCATTATGTAAGGGCCTGTGCCTGCGAAATCGCAGGCACAGGCCCCTTTGAAGATCGCTTTACCGGAACCGAGCCCCGGGTCGCGTGACCGGCGCGGCCGGTCGTGTTATCGGCGGGTCAGTGGGCGAAGTGGCCCCGGTAGTACTCGAAGACCAGGCCGACGGTCGACAGCAGCAGGCCGGCGACGCCGAGCAGCACCATCCACCAGCCGAACACCATGCCCATCGAGGTGAGCGCGGCCGAACCACCGATGTACAGCGGCCACCACGAGTGCGGGCTGAAGAAGCCCAGCTCGCCGGCGGCGTCCGCGATCTCACCCTCCGGGTCGTCCTCGTACAGCGGGCCGCCGTTGGCGCCCTCGAGACGACGGATGGTGAAGTGGACGTAGAACCCGATCAGCCCCGACAGGCCGACCGCGAGGGCCAGCGCCGTGGTGCCGGTCCAGTCCTTCGACCAGAGCCAGTAGACGACGTCGGTGGCGAGGAAGAAGACCGCACACCCGTAGAACATGAACGCCTGAACGCGCATCGGCTACTCCTCCGTTTCCTTGGCCTGCCCGGCGGCCGGCTCTTCCTTGGCGAGAGCCACCCTGCTGGACATATTGACCGGCTCGCCCTTCGCACCCACGTGCGGGTGGTGCAGGTCGAACGCCGGACGCTCGGAACGGATCTTCGGGATCGAGTTGAAGTTGTGCCGCGGCGGCGGGCACGTGGTCGCCCACTCCAGGGACGAGCCGTAGCCCCACGGGTCGTCGACCTCCACCCGCTTGCCCTTCTTCCACGTGATGTACACGTTGTAGAAGAACGGCAGCATGGAGGCGCCCAGGATGAACGAGAAGATCGTCGAGACCTGGTTCAGGCCCGTGAACTCGCTGGCGTAGTCGGCGTACCGGCGCGGCATGCCCTCGGCGCCCAGCCAGTGCTGGACCAGGAACGTGCCGTGGAAACCGACGAACAGCAGCCAGAAGTGAATCTTGCCGAGCCGCTCGTTCAGCATCTTGCCGGTGAACTTCGGCCACCAGAAGTAGAAGCCCGCGAACATCGCGAACACGACCGTGCCGAACACCACGTAGTGGAAGTGCGCCACCACGAAGTAGGAGTCCGACAGCTGGAAGTCCATCGGCGGGGACGCCAGGATGACGCCGGTCAGACCACCGAAAAGGAAGGTGACCAGGAAGCCCAGCGACCACAGCATCGGCGTCTCGAACGTGAGTTGCCCCCGCCAGATCGTTCCGACCCAGTTGAAGAACTTCACACCCGTCGGGACGGCGATGAGGAACGTCATGAACGAGAAGAACGGCAGCAGCACCTGCCCGGTCACGAACATGTGGTGCGCCCACACCGTGATCGACAGACCCGCGATCGAGATGGTCGCGAACACCAGGCCGATGTAACCGAACACCGGCTTACGGCTGAACACCGGGAGGATCTCGGTCACGATGCCGAAGAAGGGCAAGGCGATGATGTACACCTCCGGATGGCCGAAGAACCAGAAGAGGTGCTGCCAGAGCAGCGCGCCACCGTGCGAGGCGTCGAACACGTGCGCGCCGAACTTGCGGTCGGCCTCCAGGGCCAGCAGCGCCGCGGCCAGGACCGGGAACGCCAGCAGGACCAGGATCGAGGTCAGCAGGATGTTCCAGACGAAGATCGGCATCCGGAACATCGTCATGCCGGGGGCCCGCATGCACAGGATCGTGGTGATGAAGTTGACCGCGCCCATGATCGTGCCGAAGCCCGACATGGCCAGGCCCATCACCCACATGTCGCCGCCGATGCCCGGCGAGCGGACGGCGTCCGACAGCGGGGAGTAGGCGAACCAGCCGAAGCTGGCCGCGCCGCCCGGGGTGAGGAAGCCCGCGAGGGCGATCAGCGACCCGAACAGGAACAGCCAGTACGCCAGCATGTTCATGCGCGGGAACGCGACGTCCGGCGCGCCGATCTGCAGCGGCATGATCACGTTGGCGAAGCCCGCGAACAGCGGCGTCGCGAACATCAGCAGCATGACCGTGCCGTGCATGGTGAACAGCTGGTTGAACTGCTCGTTGCTCACCAGCTGCAGGCCCGGCTTGTACAGCTCCCCGCGCATGACCAGCGCGAGGACTCCGCCGATGAGGAACATCACGAACGAGGTGATCAGGTACAGGTACCCGATCTTCTTGTGGTCGGTCGTCGACATCCAGTCGGCGACCAGACGACCCTTGCGGGTCCTACCCGCGGCGACCGTCGCGGTCGGCGCGTGGGTGATCGCGGTCACTTCACACCCCCCGCGGCCTTGGCCTTCTGGCCGGCGAGCCACGTGTTGTATTGGTCGGGCGAGACCACCTGGAGCTGGAACAGCATCCGGCTGTGGTCGACGCCGCAGAGCTCGGCGCAGCGGCCCTCATAGGTGCCCTGCTTGCGAGCGGTGAACTCGAACTCGTTGGTGTAGCCCGGCATGACGTCCTTCTTGTACAGGAGCGCCGGAACCCAGAACGAGTGGATGACGTCGTTGGCGTGCAGCCGCACGCGGATCGTCCGGTCCGAGGGGACGACCATGACGGGCTTGGCGCCCGACGGGGCGTTCGGAGCGACCGGGGTGCCGACCACCGAGGCGACGGTCTTCTCCTGACCGGCCGCCTTCTCCTTGTAGTCGAACTGCCAGCTCCACTGGAAGCCCGTCACGTCGACCGTGACCGCCGGGTTCTTGGTGGTCTTCTCGACGTACGACTCGTCGCGCGCGGTGAAGTAGAACAGCACACCGATGATCACGAACGGCACGGCCGTGTACAGGATCTCGATCGGCATGTTGTAGCGGACCTGCGGCGGCAGGTCGTCGGAGCGCTTGCGGTGGAACAGCACCGCCCAGATGATCAGGCCCCAGACGACGGCGCCCACCGAGAACGCAGCGATCCAGGAGCCCTGCCAGAGCTTCAGCATGCGCTCGGCCTGGTCGCTGATCGGCTCGGGCATACCCAGGCGGGACGCCTGACCGCTGCACGCGGTTGCGGACAGCGCCAGCAGACCTAGCGCGCCGGCGCTTTTGATTGCGCGGCGACTGCGCACAGGCGTACGCCGCTCCCCAGAGCGGGTCGGACTCACGGAATGCCTTCCCCACGGATGAGAGCCCAGGGAACTCCCGGGCGGTGAGATCAGTTGTTACACGTTTGGGGGACACACTAGCGCGAGGGTCCGGGAGTCCCCTCCCGGGGTGCCCGGTTAGTGTTCTGGCGTGGCCCGAGCATGTGCTGACCGACCCCTCGTCCGCTCCGGACGGGAGATTCCGGTGTCCGGCGCCGTCCAGACGGCGCGCCCCCCGCTGCGCGACCGGTGCGCGCCATGAGCGGCGGCTACTTCGACGCGGCGTCGGCCGAGCCGCTCCACCCCGCCGGACGATCGGCGCTGATCAGCGCCCTGGACTCGGCCTGGGCCGACCCGGCGCGACTCTACGGCGCGGCGCGCTCGGCCCGACTGGAACTCGACCGCGCCCGCGCGCGCGTGGCGGCCGTCCTCGGCGTCCGCGCCGACGAGGTGGCCTTCACGACGTCCGGTACCCAGGCGGCGCACCTGGGAATCCTCGGCTCCCTGCGGTCACGTCGGCGTGTCGGACGGCACCTGGTGGTGAGCGCCGTCGAGCACTCCAGCGTCCTGCACGCCGCCGAGGCCCACGAGCGGGACGGCGGCGAGACCACGGTCGTCGGCGTGGACGAGACCGGCCGCGTCGACCCGGCCGAGTTCGCCGCCGCGCTCCGCCCCGACACCGCGCTCGCCTGCCTCCAGTCCGCGAACCACGAGGTCGGAACCCTCCAGCCGGTCGCCGAGGCGGCCGAGGCGTGCCGCGCGGCCAAGATCCCGCTGCTGGTGGACGCGGCCCAGTCGATCGGCCGGACGCCCGTCCCGGACGGCTGGTCGCTCCTCACCGCGTCCGCGCACAAATGGGGCGGGCCGCCCGGCGTGGGCGTCCTGGTCGTCCGGAAGGGCACGCGCTGGCGCTCCCCCATGCCCGACGACGAACGCGAGGGACGCCGCGTCCCCGGCTTCGAGAACGTCCCGGCGATCGTCGGCGCCGCCGCCGCGCTCGAGGCGTTCGCCGCCGACATGTCCGAGGAGGCCGCCCGGCTGTCCGAACTGGTCACCATGATCAGGGAACGGGTGCCCGCGACGGTGCCCGACGTCCAGGTCGTCGGCGACCCCGTCCGGCGCCTGCCGCACCTGGTCACGTTCTCGTGCCTCTACGTGGAGGGCGAGGCGCTCCTGACCGAACTGGACAGGCTCGGTTTCGCCGTCTCGTCCGGCAGCTCCTGCACGGCCGATACGCTGCGTCCGAGCCATGTTCTGGAGGCGATGGGCGTGATTACGCACGGGAACGTCCGGGTATCGCTGCCGCGGGGCGCGGAGCCGTCCGCCGTGGAGCGGTTCCTCGCCGTCCTGCCGGACGCCGTGGCCCGCCTGCGCGCGGCCGCCGGGGTGACCGGCGCATGACCCCCATGTTCACCGCGAGGACGGGAAGGCGGACGCGCCGATGAGGTTCCGAGGTCGTTCGCGCAAGGACGAGGCGCCCCCGCAGGACACCGTCCCGCCGCCCCCCGCCGCGCCGCCCGGCGCCACTCCCCCGCTCCTGGTGATCGACGCCCTGGGCCGCAAGTGCCCCATCCCGATCATCATGCTCGCCGAGCGCATCCGCGAGATCCCGGTCGGCCAGATCATCGCCGTCCTGGCCGACGACCCCGCCGCGCACACCGACATCCCGGCGTGGTGCCGCATGAAGTCCCAGGAGTTCGTCTGGGAGGAGACCCTCCCCCAGGGCGGCTGGGGCTTCCACGTCCGCCGTTCCTACTAGAAAGCGGCGTGCCGCGCCCCCTGGAGGAGAGTCGCGGCACACCGCCTCGGCACGGCCGCGCTCAGGCGAGGTGGACGGCCACCTCGGCGGCGGCGTCCTCGCCGTAGGCGCCGGAGAAGCGGGCCAGGAAGCGCTCCCTGACGACCGTGTACTCCTGGCCGCCGGGCACCTCGAGGGCGTGGGCGGCGATCAGGTTGCCGACCTGGGCGGCGCGCTCGAGCGGCAGGCCCCAGGCGGTGGCGGTCAGGAAACCGGCGCGGAACGCGTCACCGCCGCCGGTCGGGTCGACGACCTTGTCCACGACGACGCCGGGGACGTGCAGCCCCTCCTCGCCCTTGCGGTCGATCACGGTGCCCTTGGCGCCGAGGGTGGTGATGCGGACGCCGACCCGGTCCAGGATCTCGGCGTCGGACCAGCCGGTCTTCTCCTCGCAGAGGGCCTTCTCGTACTCGTTGGTGAACAGGTACGCGGCGCCGTCGAGGAGGCGGCGGACGTCGAGGCCGTCCATCCGGGCGAGCTGCTGGGACGGGTCGGCGGCGAACGCGATGCCGCGGGTGCGGCACTCGTCGCTGTGCCGGAGCATGGCCTCCGGGTCGTTCGGGCTGACCAGGACCAGGTCCAGCCCGCCGACGCGCTCGGCGACCGGCCGCAGCTCGATCTCGCGGGCCTCGCTCATCGCGCCGGTGTAGAAGCTGGCGATCTGGTTCTGGTCCTGGTCGGTGGTGCACAGGAAGCGCGCGGTGTGGTGCAGCTCGGAGATGCGCACCGAACCGCAGTCGACGCCGTGCCGCTCCAGCCACGAGCGGTAGTCGGCGAAGTCGTCGCCCGCCGAGCCGACCAGGTAGGAGGTCAGGCCGAGGCTGCCCATGCCGAAGCAGATGTTGGCCGCGACGCCGCCGCGGCGGATCTCCAGCTCGTCCACCAGGAACGAGAGCGACACCCGGTCGAGCTGATCGGGCATCAGCTGGTCGGTGAAGCGACCCGGGAAGGTCATCAGATGGTCGGTCGCGATGGAGCCAGTTACGGCGATGCGCACGGCGTCGCTCTCCTCGTGGTGTGGCGTCCGGCTTGTCACCGGCTGTAGGACAACCCCAAGAGGCTACTTCCCGCGGCGGCGGGGCGCGCAACCGAAGCGACCCGTCCGGACGGGGTCACGCGAACGGGACGCGCGGGACCCGTGTGATGGGCGGGCGAAGGGCGCGCCAGAGCCACGCCAGGGACGCGCCGAGGAGGCACGGGGGACGTGAGGGAACCCGTGTGGCGGACGTGAGAGGACCCCGTGCGGACATGCGGAAGGGCCCGTACGGACATGCGGAAGGGCCGGTGCGGGCATGCGGAAGGGCCGGTGCGGTCGATCACCGCACCGGCCCTTCGAGGCACGTTCTAGTTGAACGAGTCGCCGCAGGCGCAGGAGCCCGAGGCGTTGGGGTTGTCGATCGTGAAGCCCTGCTTCTCGATGCTGTCGACGAAGTCGATCGTGGCGCCGGTCAGGTACGGGGCGCTCATCCGGTCCACCCGGACGTTGAGGCCCTCGAACTCCTGGACCATGTCGCCGTCCATCTCGCGCTCGTCGAAGAACAGCTGGTAGATCAGGCCCGAGCAGCCGCCCGGCTGGACCGCGACGCGCAGGGCGAGGTCGTCGCGCCCCTCCTGCTCCAGCAGGCCCTTCGCCTTCTCGGCCGCGGCGTCGGTCAGCACGACGCCCTGCTGCGTGGTCTCCTGCGTGGTCTCGCCCGAAACCGTCATGTGATGTGCTCCCGGGTCTCACTGCGCCGCCGAGGCGACGGTTCACTTCACCAGTTCATGGAGGACGGCCGGCGGAACCGCCTCGGCGCTTCCGCAGACTCCTGTTCTGAGGAACAACGTACCTCGGCTCATGCCCATTCCATCTCCGGCCAGTCATTCGCGGCGAGACCTCGCTCACACCCGGGTCGCACCGGGCCCCGGGTGTGCGACCATTAGTCGTCAAAGCGACGATAAGGTCCGTCGCAGGAGGGAGCATCCCGTGACCACCCCCGTACGCGATCTTCCGTTGCTGCTGCTCGGCACGGGTTCCGACCCCGCCAGCGAGCGCGGCGTGGACTGTCCCGGCGAGCTGCCGCCCGCGTCCGACCCCGAGCTGGTGGAGCGCGCCCGCGCCGCCAAGGCCGCGCTCGGCGACGAGGTGTTCGTGCTCGGCCACCACTACCAGCGGGACGAGGTGATCGAGTTCGCGGACGTCACCGGGGACTCCTTCAAGCTCGCCCAGCAGGCCGCGGCCCGGCCGGACGCCCCGTACGTCGTGTTCTGCGGCGTGCACTTCATGGCCGAGTCCGCCGACATCCTGACCGCCGCGCACCAGCAGGTCGTCCTGCCGGACCTGGCGGCGGGCTGCTCGATGGCCGACATGGCCACCTTCGACCAGGTCGAGGAGTGCTGGGAGGTGCTGGAGGACGCCGGGATCGCCGATGACGTCGTCCCGGTGACCTACATGAACTCCTCCGCCGACATCAAGGCGTTCGTCGGACGCCACGGCGGCGTGGTCTGCACCTCGTCCAACGCCAAGCGCGCGCTGGACTGGGCCTACAGCAGGGGTTCGAAGGTGCTGTTCCTTCCAGACCAGCACCTCGGGCGCAACACGGCCGTCCTGGAGATGGGCTTCTCCCTGGACGACTGCGTCGTCTACAGCCCGCACCGTCCCGAGGGCGGCCTGAGCGGGCAGCAACTCCGGGACGCCCGGATGATCCTCTGGCGTGGGCACTGCTCGGTGCACGGCCGGTTCAGCCTCGACTCGGTGGAGGACGTCCGGCGCCGGGTGCCCGGCGTGAACGTCCTCGTGCACCCCGAGTGCAAGCACGAGGTGGTCACCAACGCCGACCAGATCGGCTCGACCGAGTACATCATCCGGGCGATCGAGAACGCCCCGTCCGGGTCGTCCTGGGCGGTCGGGACCGAGCTGAACCTCGTCCGGCGGCTGGCGAACGCCCACCCGGACAAGAACGTGATGTTCCTCGACAAGACGGTCTGCTTCTGCTCGACCATGAACCGCATCGACCTGCCGCACCTGGTGTGGTCGCTGGAGTCCCTGGCGCGCGGCGAGGTCGTCAACCGGATCGCGGTGGACCCGGACACCGCCCACTACGCCCGCGTCGCCCTCGACCAGATGCTCGCACTCCCCTAACCCAGGCTGGCGCGCCCCTGGCGCGCGTGATCTCGACGGCCACCGGCAACGGGCCGGTGGCCGTCCGCGTCTCCCCGGACGGATCAGGGGCGCGCAGGACGGGTCAGATCTCGGAGTTCTCCACCCAGAAGGCCAGCAGGTCGCGGTCGCCCGCGACCGAGATGCCGGGATCGCCGGTCCTGCGGCGTCCCCAGAGGAAGAGGAACAGCTCGGACGCGTCCGCCCGGACGGCCGCGTCGGCGTGCACGTCGTCGGACGTGCTGGAGCGCCGCGAGCCGAAGCGGTCCTTGTCGAGCCCGACCGTCCAGCGGTCTCCGGTGTCGGCGGCGGTGAAGGCGAGCGTCGCGCCGTCCCCACGCAGGTTCTCGACCTTCGGCGCGAACGGCGTCGCGTACGGCAGGATCGCCAGCATCTCGTCGACGCCGTCGGCGGCCTCATCGGCGGACAGCGAGAAGTCGCGTCCCAGGGCGAGGTGCAGGTCGGCGCGGTGGACGGCGGCCTCGAAGGTCATCCGGCGCGACCAGAACCGGGCGTGCTGGTCTTCGCCCCAGGACCACATCCGCGCGTCGGGATCGGACGCCCGCAGGGCCGCGACCAGCGCGGCGCCGCCCTCGGCGAACCAGGAAACCAGGTCGGCGTCGGCCTCGGGCACCTCGTCGGCGTGCCGCCGGGGGCTGCTCGCCCGCGGCGAGAGCGTGCGGACCAGGCGCTCCGCCCAGCGCTGCGTGACGCCGAGGTGATGGGCGAGGTCACGGACCGTCCAGCCGGGGCAGGACGGCACCGGCGCCCCCGGATCCGCGTCCCGCAGCGCCGCCGTGAAGGCGGCGACCTCCCGCTCGGTCGCGTCGCAATACCGCTCGTGCGTCCACATGGCGTCCTCCGGAGAAGGAACGGATCGGATGAACCGGATCAGGCGGGCGGAGCGCGTGGGGCGGATCAGGCGGAGCCCATCGGACGGGACGGGCCGGGGCCGGGCGGTGTCAGAGGGCGGGCGGTGTCAGAGGGCGGATGGCGTCGAAACTCGGGTGGTGCCGAGGGGCGGACGGCGTCAGAGGCCGGGGGCTCCCCAGACCGCGAACCAGCGGCCGAGGTCGTCCTCGAACTTCAGGTCGGCGCCGACCGCGCCGCGCGCCTGGATCTCCAGGGCGTTGTCGCGGCGGTCGCCGGGCAGCGGCGCGAACGGGTAGAACGTGCCGCGCTTGTACAGGTAGACGAGCGCGAGGCGCTGGCCGTCCGGGCCCTTGAAGCCGACCAGGGAGCACAGCAGGTGCGGGCCGAAGCCTCCCGCCTCCAGCGTCGAGTTGATCGCGTGGAGGTCGGTGACCAGGCCGGGCAGGTCGTCCGGGCTGTGCCTGCAGAGCAGCCAGGTGTAGCCGAAGGAGTCCTGGCTGGCCTCGACCTCCGGGGTGTCGCCGGAGTTCAGCAGCTCCACCGCGTCCTTCTGGAGCTGGGCGAACGCGCCGCCCTCGGCGGCCCGGAAGCACACCGAGCCGAGCCCGGTGGGGGTGAACCCGGCCGCCGCCTCCAGGGTGACGGCGGCGGTGGTGAGGCCGAACAGCGCGTCGAGATCCGGTTTGACCGGCTTGGACCGTCCGAGCAGGGTGTCCAGGAACCCCATCACACTCCCCTGCTGAGCTCGCCGGAGATCTTGTTGAGCTGCTCGAGCCGCTTCTCCAGCGTGGGGTGCGTGGAGAACAGCTGCGAGACGCTGAAGCCCTTGCCGAACGCCGGGGTGAAGAAGAAGGCGTTGAACGGCTGGGCGGCGCGCAGGTCGTTGGTCGGGATCCGGGCGATCTCGCCGGTGACCTTGGTGAGCGCGCTGGCCAGCGCGGACGGGCGGCCGGTGAGCAGCGCGGCGGCGCGGTCGGCCGACAGCTCCCGGTACCGCGACAGGGCGCGGGTGAGCAGGAAGCTGATCGCGTAGGCGACGGCGCTGACCGCGACCACGGCCATCAGCATCACGGCGGCGTTGTTGTCGTTGTTACGGCGGTTGAACCCGCCCCACAGGCCGAACTCCAGCCCGATCCGGGTGAGCAGGCCGGCGCAGATGCCGAGGAAGGAGGCGATCGTCATGACCGCCACGTCCTTGTGCGCGACGTGGGCCATCTCGTGCGCGAGCACGCCCTCGAGTTCCACCGGGTCGAGCCGGCGCAGCAGCCCGGTGGTCACGCAGACGACCGCGTTCTTCTGGTTGCGGCCGGTGGCGAAGGCGTTCGGCACGTCGGTGTCGGCGATCGCGACCCGCGGCTTGGGCGAGTCGGACATCGCGCAGATGCGGTCGATCACACCGTGCAGCTCGGGGGCCTCCTCCGGGGAGACCTCGCGGGCGTGCATCGCGAACGTGGTGATCTTGTCGGAGAAGAAGTACTGGACGAACAGGAAGACCAGCGCGATCACCAGTCCGATGGCGCCCAGCTTCGGAGAAATAACGAAGAACGCCGTCACGAACGCGACGTAGACCAGCCCCAGCAGGAACATCGTCACGAGCATGCGCGACGTCAACCCCCGGTCGGAGGCGTAACGCGTGCGGGCCATCTCTCCTCTTCTCCCATCCCCTGTGGTTCTCACCGGTACAACGTCCGGACCCCGACGTTTGTGCCGGGGACCGGCACGCCGCACTAGTCGGGGATGAGCCCCTCGTCGCCGAGCATGGCGCTCACCTCGTCGATGCTGGCGTCGGCCGGCGGCAGGATCAGCTCCGACGGCTCGAGGCTGTCGGCGGGCAGCGCCTTGCCGACCTTGCGGACGTTCTCCAGCAGGCCGTGCAGGGCGCTGCGGAACTCGTCCTCGTTCCCCGACTCGATCGCCGACTCCAGCGCGTCGTCGAGGCTGTTCAGGACGGCCAGGTCGTCGTTCGAGACGTCGAGCTGGCCCTCGCCCATGATGCGGACGATCACTGGTGGCCTCCAGGCTGCTGCGGCCACTGGCCCTGGGGCTGGGCCTGCGGCTGGGCCTGGGGGGCGGCCTGCGGGCTCTGCTGCTGCGCGGGACCGGCCTGGCCGGAGTTCAGCTGCTTGGGCGCGGGACCCTGGCCGAGTTCGGCCTTCAGCGCCTCCAGCTCGGCGTCGACGCCGGTGGTGGCGCCCATGCGGTCGAGCTCGGCCTGGATGTCGTCCCGGGGGCCGGAGAAGTCCTCGAGCGCGCCGGACGCCAGGAGCTCGTCGATCGCCCCGGCGCGGGCCTTCATGTTCTCGGTCTTCTCCTCGGCGCGCTGGATCGCGAGGCCGACGTCACCCATCTCCTCGGAGATGCCGGAGAACGCCTCGTTGATCTTGGTCTGCGCCTCGGCCGCCGTGTAGGTGGCCTTGATCGTCTCCTTGCGGGTGCGGAAGGAGTCGACCTTCGCCTGCAGCCGCTGCGAGGCGAGGGTGAGCTTCTCCTCCTCACCCTGGAGCTGCTGGTACTGCGCCCGCAGGCCGGCGAGCTCGGAGTCCAGGCCGCCGCGGCGCGTCAGCGCCTCGCGGGCCAGGTCCTCACGGCCGACCTGGAGGGCCTTGCGGCCCTGGTCGGTCAGCTTGCTCTGCTGCTGCTCCAGCTGGTTGATCTGGAGCTCCAGGCGCTTGCGCGAGGTCGCGACGTCCGCCACGCCCCGCCGGACCTTCTGCAGCATCTCCAGCTGACGCTGGTAGGAGTAGTCCAGGGTCTCCCGAGGATCCTCCATCTTGTCCAGGGCTTTGTTCGCCTTGGACTTGAAGATCATCGACATTCGCTTCATCACGCTCATCGCGCGGCGCCGGTCCCTTCGTGCTGGCTGGCCCGGTCAATACCGGGCTCAATGACCACTGCTGGGGTTCTTATCACCCTACGCGTTAACGCGCGAGGCAGCCACGATGTTCGCAGCCGGTAGGCTGAGTTCCGTGTTCCGACGTCGTACGCAGGATGCCCCTGAGGCTCCTCCCGAAGTAGTGGCCAAGCCGGGGGGCAAGGGCCGTCCCACGCCCAAGCGCAAGGAGGCCGAGAAGCGGCGGCGCCAGCCGATCACCGCGCCCGCCAACCGCAAGGAGGCGTACAAGCGACTCCGCGACAAGCAGTCGACCGACCGCGCCAAGGCCCGCGAGGGCATGGCCAAGGGCGACGAGAAGTACCTCCTCAAGCGCGACAAGGGCGCCGTCCGCCGGATGGCCCGCAACTACGTCGACTCGCGCCGCACGGTCGGCTCGTACCTGATGTACCTGCTGCTGGCGCTGGTCGTGCTGAACTTCCTGCCGATCCCGGCCGTCCGGCTGGCGATGCTGTTCGCGCCGCCGGTGCTGCTGCTCGTGGTGTTCGTCGAGGGCCTCCTCCTCGCGCGCGGCGTGAACAAGCTGGCCGCCGAGCGCCACCCGGACGACGACCGCAAGGGCCTCGGCCTGTACGCGGCGATGCGCGCCATGCAGATCCGGCGGCTCCGCGTCCCCGCGCCCCAGGTCCAGATCGGCGACACCAGCTGGAAGGACAAGGCCTGACCGGGCCGGGCCCTTCGCGGGCGAACTGCGGAGTGCCCGGAGACCGGGCGCGTCGTAGGGTTCCAGATCATGGAGTTCCGACGCCTCGGCCGCAGCGGCCTCAAGATCAGCGAAATCGCCTACGGTAACTGGCTCACCCACGGCTCCCAGGTCGAGGAGGACGCCGCGCGCGCCTGCGTGGCGGCGGCCCTCGACGAGGGCGTGACCACCTTCGACACCGCCGACGTGTACGCCGGGACGCGGGCCGAGGAGGTCCTCGGCCGGGCCCTGAAGGGCCAGCGCCGCGAGGGCCTGGAGATCTTCACCAAGGTCTACTGGCCGACGGGGCCCGGCCAGAACGACCGCGGCCTGTCGCGCAAGCACGTCTTCGAGTCGATCCACGCCTCCCTGAAGCGGCTCCAGACCGACTACGTGGACCTCTACCAGGCCCACCGGTTCGACTACGAGACCCCGCTCGAGGAGACCCTCCGGGCCTTCGACGACCTCGTCCGGCAGGGCAAGGTGCTCTACGTCGGCGTGTCGGAGTGGCGCGCGGAGGAGATCGAGCGCGCCCTCAAGATCGCCGACGAGATGGGCTTCGACCGGATCGTGTCCAGCCAGCCGCAGTACAACATGCTGTGGCGGGTCATCGAGCCCGAGGTCGTCCCGCTGTGCGAACGCGAGGGCATCGGGCAGATCGTCTGGTCCCCGATCGCCCAGGGCGCCCTCACCGGCAAGTACCTCCCGGGCCAGGCCGCCCCCGCCGGCTCCCGCGCCACCGACGACAAGGGCGGCGCGCGCATGATCTCCGAGTTCGTGCGGGACGACGTCCTGCGCCGCATCCAGGAGCTGAAGCCCATCGCGGACGAACTCGGCCTCACCATGGCCCAGCTCGCCATCGCCTGGACCCTCCAGAACCCCAACGTGTCCGCCGCGATCGTCGGCGCGTCCCGCCCCGAACAGGTCCGGGACAACGTGAAGGCCGCGGGCGTGAAACTGGACACCGACGTCCTCAAGCGCATCGACGAGGCCCTCGCCCCCGTCATCGAACGCGACCCCGCGAAGACGGTGAGCCCGAAGACGCGGCCGTAACCCTGTGGGGGGGCGACCCCCCACACCCCCCGCGCCCTCGGGGAAGACCTCCTCGCTTCGCTGCGGGGCCATCCCTCCGGGGTGCTTTTGCGCGCCGCCTCCGCTAGCGCTCCGGCGGCGCGCAAAAGCATGGCAAACCCCCACACCTTCCGTAGGTGTGGGGGTTCGGCACAACCTCCACGGGGCTGGAGCCCTCGCTCACGTTGGGCCCATTACTGGCCCCTGCTCAGAGGGCCCGCAGTACGCACCTTGACCTGCGGAGAGCGGGGCCCTCGGGCTTGCCGGAGTCCGTGGGCGTTCCAGGTGGGCCCTCAGGTGTTCAGGTGGGGTCTTCGAGGCTCATGGTGTAGATGGTGTCTTCGCCGTCGAGGAGGACGACCTTTTCGACGCCTTCGGTGCGGAGGTCGCGCCAGTGTTCGCCGAGCCAGGTCTCGGCGGCGGCCTGGGTGCTGAAGGTCTCCTCCGCGCCGATCCGGTTTCCGCCGGACTTCTCCAGCTGCCAGTTCCACGCCATCGTCACTGCCCTTTCGCCGCTTCGACCTGCCCGGTAGCGGTGAGCGTAACCGGTCGGGCCCATAAGGTCGTGGGCAGGATGAAGATCGAACTGCCTGGAAGCGGGGGGCCGCAGGGCTGGCCCGCGCCTGATTGCCGTTGTGCCTCCTGCGCGCGGGCGCGCGCGGCCGGGGTGTCGCTGGAGCCCACGCGTGTGGTCATCAATGGCGTGCCCTTGGAGGACTGTCCGCGTTTCGCCGTGCCGGGGGGCTGGGATGTCCATGTTCCCTTCGGGGAGCGGGTGCTGGTGTCCGGTGGGCCCGGGCAGCGGCCGGAGGCCGCGCCTGGCGTGGTCTACTCCGCGGCGCTGCTCGACCTCGTGGGGTGTCCGGACCACCTGGGGTGGCTTCGGCGTGAGGGGGCGGTGTCGGACGACACGGACGTCCGGGCCATCTACGTGGATCACCGGGTCGGTTCGCCTGGTGAGCTCGAGCGGCGGCTGGCGTTCTGGACGTCCTCGTCCTCCGGGCCTCATCGGACGTTGCTGCTCGGCGGGTCGCGGTCGGGGAAGTCGGCTGAGGCCGAACTGCGGCTGATGGCGCATCCGGACGTGACGTACGTGGCCACTGGGGTCGGTGACGCGTCCGATGCGGAGTGGACGGCCCGGATCGAGGCGCATCGGCGGCGGCGTCCGGACTGGTGGGAGACCTTGGAGACGTCCGACCTCGCGGACGCGTTGGCGTCCGCGACGGGTGCGGTGCTGGTGGACGGCGTCGGGTCCTGGGTGGCGGCGGTCATGACGGAGACGGACGCCTGGGACGAGCCGTCCCGTGTCCAGGGACGGATCGAGGAGCTGGTCGCGGCGTGGCGCGGGACGTCCGCGCGGGTGGTCGCGGTCAGCGACGAGGTGGGGATGTCCCTGGTGCCGACGACACCCGTGGGACGGGCGTTCCGTGATGTCCTCGGGAGTGTGAACCAGCGGCTGGCGGCGGAGTCCGAGGACGTCGCGCTGGTCGTCGCGGGCCGCGTCATGGAGCTTCCGTGAGCTGGGGCGCGGGGGCGCGGCTGGCCGTGACGCTGCTCAGCGTCGTCCCGCTGCGGGCCGAGCGGGTGGACCGGGAGGCCGCACGGCGGGCGATGGTGCTCGCGCCCGCGGTGGGAGTGATCGTCGGCGGCGGCTCGGCGGTCGCGCTGGTCGTCGCGGACGGGCTCGGGTTCAGCGGGCTGCTCGGCGCGGCGCTGGCCGTGGCGGTGGGCGCGGCGCTGACCCGCGCTCTGCACCTGGACGGCCTGGCCGACCTCGCGGACGGTCTCGGCAGCCGCAAGCCCGCCGAGGGCGCGCTGGAGATCATGAAGAAGTCGGACATCGGGCCGTTCGGCGTGGCCACGCTGGTCCTGACGCTTTTCGTCCAGGTCGCGGCGCTGTCGTCGGCGCCCGTGCCGTGGGCGTCCGCGCTGGTCGCGGGGGTCGCCGGACGGCTCGCGCTGCCATGGGCGTGCCGGGCCCGGGTGCCGTCGGCGCGTCCGGGCGGGCTGGGCTCGCTCGTCGCGGGGTCGGTGTCGGTCAAGGCCGCCGTGGCGGTCACGGTCGTGGTCGTGGCGGCGTCCGCAGGGCTCGGTCTCGAGGCGGACGGGCCCGTCGGCGCGGCGCGGGCCGGGGCCGCGGTGCTGGTCGCGCTGGCGGTCGCGCTGGCGACACTGCGACACGCCGTCCGGAGGCTCGGCGGGGTCACCGGGGACGTCCTGGGCGCGCTCGTCGAGGTCGCGACGACGGCCGCCCTGGTGACGCAGGCCGTCCGATGAGGGCAATGCTTGATCCAAAAGGGCGAAACCGGTCACCTGGAGGATTAACATCGGTGGACGTGACGACCATCAGTCTTGACAGCGTAGTCCTGACCGCCCTCGACGCCGACGCGATCGTCGTCGGCGTCCATCCGGCCGAGGACGGCGTCCGTCCGGCCGGCGCCGACGACCTCGACACCGCCCTCTCCGGGCGGCTCGCCGACTCCCTTGCGGCGCTGGGCGCCACCGGCAAGGCCGGTGAGGTCGTCAAGCTGCCGACCCTGGGCGCCCTGCCCGCCGCCCTCATCGTGGCCGTCGGCCTCGGCGACTCCGCCGACGCCGAGGGCCTGCGCCGGGCCGCCGGCTCCGCGCTCCGCGCGCTGGCGGGCAAGAGCAAGGTCGCGGTGGCGCTGCCCGCGACGTCCGCCGACGAGGTCGAGGCCGTGGCGCTGGGCGCGCTGCTCGGCAACTACGGCTTCGCCAACTACCGCACGTCCGAGAAGCCCGGCCCGGTCGAGGAGATCGTGGTCGTCGGCTCCGGCGACGACGCGCCGGTGCGGCGCGCCGAGACCCTGGCCTCGGCGATCTTCCTGGTCCGCGACCTGGTGAACACCCCGCCGTCCGACCTGTCCCCCGAGGACTTCGCCGGCGTGGCCACCAAGGTCGCCGCCGAGGGCGGCCTCGGCATCGAGGTGCTGGACGAGAAGGCCCTGGTGGACGGCGGCTACGGCGGCATCGTGGGCGTCGGGCAGGGCTCGGCGAACCCGCCGCGCCTGGTCCGCCTCGCCTACACCCACCCGGAGGCGTCCAAGACCCTCGCGCTGGTCGGCAAGGGCATCACCTTCGACTCGGGCGGCCTCTCGCTGAAGCCCGCCGAGGGCATGGACTGGATGAAGTCCGACATGGGCGGCGCCGCCGCCGTGCTGGGCGCGCTCGCCGCGATCGCCGAGCTGAAGCCGGCCGTGAACGTCGTCGGCTACCTCGCGCTCGCCGAGAACATGCCGTCCGGCACCGCGCAGCGCCCGTCCGACGTGCTGACCGTCTACGGCGGCAAGACCGTCGAGGTGCTGAACACCGACGCCGAGGGCCGCCTGGTGATGGCCGACCCGATCGTCCGGTCCGGCGAGGACGAGCCCGACCTGCTGATCGACATCGCCACCCTGACCGGCGCCCAGCTCGTCGCGCTCGGCACCCGGACGACGGGAGTCATGGCCAACGACGACGACGTCCGTGAGAAGGTGGTGGCGGCGGCCGTCCGCACCGGCGAGCCCTCCTGGGGCATGCCGCTGCCGGAGGAGCTCCGCAAGGGCCTCGACTCCGCGGTCGCCGACATCGCCAACATCAGCGGCGAGCGCTGGGGCGGCATGCTCGTCGCGGGCGTCTTCCTGAAGGAGTTCGTGCCGGACGGCGTCCGCTGGGCGCACCTCGACATCGCCGGCCCGTCCTACAACAAGGGCGAGCCCCACGGCTACACGCCGAAGGCGGGCACCGGCGCGGCCGTGCGCACGCTGGTCGCGGTCGCCGAGGACATGGCCGCCGGCGAGCTCTGACGTGTTTCACCGCCGGGCGGACCCCGACCGGGCCCGCCCGGCGCACAAGGGAATAGGTTTTCCCTGGCGGCGGGGCGTCACCCCGTGCCGCCGCCGGGTGCGCGAGGCACACCAGCCGTAGGCGCGTAGGGCGGAAAGGGAGCGACATTGGCTGACAGCGGCCCCTTCGACATCGTGGTCCTGGGAGGCGGGAGCGGCGGCTACGCGTGCGCGTTGCGCGCGTCCGAGCTCGGCATGAGCGTGGCGCTGGTCGAGCGCGACAGGCTCGGCGGCACCTGCCTGAACCGCGGCTGCATCCCCACCAAGGCACTGCTGCACGCGGCGGAGATCGCCGACCAGACGCGCGAGGCCGCGACGTACGGCGTCAAGGCCGACTTCGTCGGCATCGACATCGACGGCGTCCACGCCTACAAGGACAAGGTCGTCTCCGGGACGGTCAAGGGCCTCACCGGGCTCATCAAGGCGCGCGGGATCGAGGTCGTCGAGGGCGAGGGGCGGCTCGCGTCCCCGACGTCGGTCGAGGTCCGCGCCGCCGACGGCTCCACCCGGACGCTGGAGGGACGGCACGTCCTGCTGGCCACCGGCTCCGCCCCGCGCACGCTGCCGGGCCTCGAGGTGGACGGCGAGAAGGTCATCTTCAGCGACCAGGCCCTGACGCTCGGACGCGTCCCGTCGTCGGTGGTGATCCTCGGCGGCGGTGTGATCGGCGTCGAGTTCGCCAGCGTCTGGCGCTCCTTCGGGGCCGAGGTCACCATCGTGGAGGCTCTCCCCCACCTGCTGCCGCTGGAGGAGGAGAGCAGCTCCAAGCGCCTGGAGCGCGCCTTCCGCAAGCGTGGCATCAAGTACGAGCTGGGCGTCCGTTTCCAGGGGGTCAAGGGCACCGAGGCGGGCGTTTCGGTCACCCTGGAGAACGGTAGGACCCTGGACGCCGAGCTGCTGCTCGTCGCGGTCGGCCGCGCGCCGGTCTCGTCCGGGCTCGGGT
The DNA here is from genome assembly GCF_000518265.1 of Actinomadura oligospora ATCC 43269. Classification (GTDB taxonomy): domain Bacteria; phylum Actinomycetota; class Actinomycetes; order Streptosporangiales; family Streptosporangiaceae; genus Spirillospora; species Spirillospora oligospora. Next base: position 474,600 of record NZ_JADG01000004.1, read on the forward strand.
TCGAGGAGGCCGGGGTCGAGCTGGAGCGCGGCTTCGTCAAGGTGGACGGGCTGTGCCGCACGTCGGTGCCGTCCGTCTCGGCTGTCGGCGACCTGGTCGACACCCCGCAGCTGGCGCACGTCGGCTTCGCCGAGGGCATCCTCGTCGCCGAGCGGCTGGGCGGGCTCGACCCGGCCCCGATCGACTACGACGGCGTGCCCCGCATCACCTACTCCGACCCCGAGGTGGCCTCCGTGGGCATCACCTCGAAGGTCGCCGCCGAACGCGGGTACGAGATCGACGAGGCGGTCTACGACCTGGCGGGCAACCCCAAGAGCAAGATCCTCGGAACGCAGGGCGAGGTGCGGGTGATCGCCGAGCGCGGCGGTCGCGTGCTCGGCCTGTCCATGGTCGGCGCGCGGGTCGGCGAGCTGATCACCGAGGGGCAGCTGATCTACAACTGGGAGGCCCTGCCGAGCGAGGTCGCCCAGCTCATCCATCCGCATCCGACCCAGTCCGAGGCGGTCGGCGAGGCGCACATGATGCTCGCCGGCAAGCCACTGCACGTGCACGGCTGAACTGCCGCGCCGGGAATATGAGATCTCGAAGGAGTATCTGAGAGCCATGCCGGTCTCCGTCACCATGCCCCAGCTCGGCGAGAGCGTCACCGAGGGCACCGTCACCCGCTGGCTGAAGAAGGAGGGCGAGCGCGTCGAGACCGACGAGCCGCTTCTCGAAGTCTCGACCGACAAGGTCGACACCGAGATCCCCTCTCCCGCGTCCGGCATCCTGACCAGCATCACCGTCGCCGAGGACGAGACCGTCGAGGTCGGCGCCGAGCTCGCGGTCATCGGCGACGAGGGCGACGCCCCCGCCGCCGCGCCCGCGGCCGCGCCCGTCGCCGACACGGCCCCGGCCCCGGCGCCCGAGCCCAAGCCCGAGCCGGCTCCGGCCCCCGCGCCGCAGGCTCAGGCCCCGCAGGGCCCGCCGCCCGCCGCGTGGCCGCCGCCCGCGCCGCAGCAGCCCGCAGCCCCGGCGCCCGCGCCCGAGCCCGCCCCGGCCGCGCAGGCCCCCGCCGCCCCGCAGGCCGCTCCGGCCGCGGAGGGCGCGGGCACCGACGGCCCGTACGTCACGCCGCTGGTGCGCAAGCTCGCCACCGAGCACGGCGTCGACCTGGGCTCGGTCAAGGGCACCGGCGTCGGCGGCCGGATCCGCAAGCAGGACGTCCTGGAGGCGGCCCGCACCGCCCGTGAGGCCGCCGCCGCCCCGGCTCCCGCCGCCGCGCCGTCGTCCACCCAGGCCCGTCCGGCGGCCCCGGCCCCGGTGTCGTTCGCGGCTCCGGCCGAGCAGCTCGCGCTGCGCGGCAAGACCGAGAAGATGTCCCGGATCCGGCAGACCATCGCCCGCCGCATGGTCGAGTCGCTCCAGGTCTCGGCGCAGCTCACCACCGTCGTCGAGGTGGACCTCACCAAGGTCGCGCGGCTGCGCGGGCTGGCGAAGGCCGACTTCGAGTCGCGCGAGGGCGTGAAGCTGACCTTCATGCCGTTCTTCGCGCTGGCCGCCATCGAGGCGCTCAAGCAGCACCCGAAGGTGAACGCGGTCATCAACGGCGACGAGGTCACCTACCACGACGTGGAGAACCTCGGCTTCGCCGTGGACGTCCCGGAGCGCGGCCTGATGGTCCCGGTCATCCACAACGCGGGCCAGCTGAACCTGGGCGGCCTCGCGCAGCGGATCGCCGACCTGGCCGACCGCACCCGCACCAACCGGGTGAGCCCGGACGAGCTGTCCGGCGGCACGTTCACGCTGACCAACACCGGCAGCCGCGGCGCGCTGTTCGACACGCCGATCCTGAACCAGCCGCAGGTCGGCATGCTCGGCACCGGCGCGGTCGTGAAGCGCCCGGCTGTCATCGACGACCCGGAGCTGGGCGAGGTCATCGCCGTCCGGTCCATCGCCTACCTGGCGCTGACCTACGACCACCGGCTCATCGACGGCGCGGACGCGGCCCGCTTCCTGGGCACCATGAAGCACCGTCTGGAGGAGGGCAACTTCGAGGCCGAGCTCGGCCTCTGACGCGCTCTTCCCCGCCTTCCGGCAGGCTCGAAGCCCGCCGTCCCGGTTCCGGGACGGCGGGCTTCGCCGTTTCCGAACCTCGGGCCGCTACATAGGTTGCGTTCCTAACTAGGTGGCCTTATCGTCTAGGTGGCCACGACGACCTCCAGGGAGCGAGCATGAACGGACCGTCCGCCGGGAACCGGCCCCCGAGCGTGGGGAGCGCGGCCGTGCTGCCGCTGCTGGGCATGTGGATCGTCCTCGGCGCCACGCTGTTCCACGGGCCGGTCGCGGCCGTGATCACGGGCGGCGGGACGGTGGCGGCGGCGGTCGTGCTCCACCGGACGGTCCGGCGGGCGGACGAGTCGCTGCGGCGGACCGTCCGGCGCGCCGCGTTCCGCGCGTGCGCCGCGGGTCTGGCGGTGTTCGCGGTCGCCGGGGCCGTCTACGCGGCGGGCGCGGCGACCGGCGGGGGCGACGCCTCGGCGACCGCCTCCGGGGTGTTCGCCGGGCTCGGCGCGGTCGTGCTCGTCATCGCCGCCACGCTCGTCGCGGCGACACGGGCCGGACGCCGCTGATGGCCGCCGACCGGCGCGCGAACTGGCTGAAGGGCGTTCTCGACCTGGCCGTCCTGGCCTGCCTGCGGCACGGCGAGAGCTACGGCTACGAGCTCGCCAGGGCCCTGGACGCGGCGGGCCTGGGCCAGATCAAGGGCGGCACCCTGTACCCGGTCCTGAACCGGCTGGAGGAGGCCGGTCTCGTCGAGGCCGAGTACCGGGTCGCCGAACGGGGCCCCGGACGCCGCTACTACCGCCTGACGGACGCGGGACGGGCGGCCCTCACCGAGCAGGGCGCGTCCTGGCTGGGCTTCCACGAGGCCGTCCGGACGCTGCTCACGGGAGGCGGGGCGTGACCTACTTCGAGGAGCTGGCGGACGGCCTGCGGCGGCTCGGCGTCGCCGAGGACCGGATCGGGCCGCTGGTCGACGAGCTGTCCGGCCACGTCGCCGAGTCGGGCGCGGACCCGGAGGAGGAGTTCGGCCCGGCCGTGCGGTTCGCGGCGGAGTTCGCCGAGGGCGCGGGCGGCGGGGCCGCGGCGGACGGCCCGGCGGCGGACGCCGAGCGCTGGGTCTGGTCGGCGGACGCGTCGGTCGACCAGGCGATGATGAACCGGTTCGGCGCGCAGGGCTGGGAGATCGAGCGGGTCGACCACCTCGGCCGCTTCGTCAGCCGCCGCGACCTGGCGTCCCCCACGCAGTGGGAGTACCGGCGGGACGTCGTGGACCGCCGCGAGCGCGCCGCGCACGCCGAGGCGCTCGCGCCGGACGGCTGGGAGCCCTGCGGCCACTGGCTGTTCCTGGCGTACTCCAAGCGTCCGCTCGCCGCCGTCGCCGGGCCCGCCGCCGACATCGAGACGCCGGCCGGACGTCCCGGGCGGAGTTACTACTTCACGCGCGAACTGTGGGTCCCGCTGGCCGTCTCCGCCGCATGCCTGGGCGTCGCGGGCGGCCTCCTCGCCGTCGCGTTCACGACCGGCGGCGGCGGAAACGCTCTCCGGGGCATGCTCTTCGGCCTGCCCGTCGGCCTCGTCCTCGGCGGCGTCGGCGCGTTCGTGGCCTACCGCAGGAAGCGCGCCGAATACGCACGCGCTTCCCGCCGTCCGCACGAATCCCGGCGTCCACGCGAAGGCGCCTGACCCGCGCGGGCGCCCCGGTCGGGTCAGTTCTTGCGGTCGGAGAGAACGTAGGCGGAGCCCGCCGACACGGCCGCGACGCTCAGGACGGACGGCCACGCACCGATCTTCTTGGCCAGGGGGTGCGAGCCGCCGAAGCCCGCCAGGTAGACGGTGAGCAGCGCGGCGGTGCCCTTGGGGCCCGCGGTCTTGTGCCACTCGCGCGCGCAATAGGCCCCCGCCGCGGCGAGGACGGCGCCGCCGAGCGGACGGCGGCGGGTGAAGCGGGCGGCGGCGTAACCGCCGACGAGACCGGTGGCGGCCACGGCCGCGGTGGGGATCTTTGCCATGCCACGGAGGTTATCGCCGCTCCGACCACGCCGGGACCTCGGGCGTGCTCTATAAGAAGCCCGCCTGGCTAGGGTGGGTCCATGAAGGTCGCGGTGACGGGCGCTTCGGGATTCGTCGGCTCCGCCCTCGTCCGCTCGCTGGCGGACGACGGGCACGCGGTGGTCCGGCTGGTGCGGCGCGAGCCGTCCGGCCCGGACGAGCGGCGCTGGGACCCGTCCGGCGGTCCCGTGGACCTGGCGGGCGTCGACGCGGTCGTCCACCTCGCGGGCGCGGGCATCGGCGACCGGCCCTGGACGCCCCGGTACCGCCGCACGATCCTGCTGAGCCGCGTGCAGGGCACCTCGACGATCGCGCGGGCCGTCGCGAAGGCGGAGGTCCCGGTGCTGGTGTCGGGGTCGGCGATGGGCTTCTACGGCGACACGGGCGATCGCGAGGTCGACGAGGAATCGCCCAGCGGCGCGGGCTTCCTCGCCGGGGTCGTCCGGGCCTGGGAGGACGCAGCAGCCCCGGCCTCCCGCGCGGGCGCGCGAGTGGCGTTCGCGCGCACGACGCACGTCCTGGGCGCGAGCGGCGGACTGCTGGGCAAGCTCCTGCCCCTGTACAAGCTGGGCCTCGGCGGACGGCTCGGATCGGGCCGCCAGTACTGGAGCTGGATCTCCCTCACGGACGAGGTCGCGGCGCTGCGCTTCCTGATCGACACCGACCTGTCCGGGCCGGTGAACCTGGCGTCGCCGAACCCGGTCACCAACGCCGAGTTCACGCGGGCGCTCGGGCGGGCCCTGCACCGGCCCACTCCCCTGCCCGTCCCGGCGTTCGCCCTGCGCACGGTGCTGCCGGGGTTCGCGGCCGAGGCGATCCTGCCGGGGCAGCGGGTCGTCCCGAGGCGGCTCACCGAAGCCGGTTTCCATCACACCGACCCCGAACTGGGCGCGGCCTTGCCAAGAATCTTCAAAAACACGTCCCGCGACGATCGCGGGCCTTACGGTGATCGTTGACGCGCGTCCACTGGGAGGGGCAGTAGATGAGCACCGACGGCCAGCCGCACATCCTCGCGATCGGCGGCGGAAGCTTCGTCCGGGACGACCGGGGCGGCATCGCGCCGAGCCCGCTGCTCCGCTACGCCTGCGACCTGACCGGGCAGGACCGGCCGCGGCTGTGCTTCCTGACCACCGCGATGGGCGACTCCGCGGAGATCATCGCCCGGTTCTACGCGGCGTTCGCCACACTCGACGCCGAGGTCAGCCACCTGGCGCTGTTCCCGATGCCGAATGTCGCCGACATGCGCGAGCACCTGCTCTCGCAGGACCTGATCTACGTCAGCGGCGGCAGCGTGGCCAACCTCATGGCACTGTGGCAGGTGCACGGCCTCGGGGAGATCATGCGCGAGGCGTGGCACGAGGGCGTGGTGCTGTCCGGGCAGAGCGCCGGGGCGCTGTGCTGGCACATGGGCGGCAACACCGACTCGTTCGGGCCGGAGCTGCGGGCGTTCACCGGCGGGCTCGGCCTGCTGCCCTACTCCTGCGGCGTCCACTACGACAGCGAGCCGCAGCGGCGTCCGCTGCTCCAGCGGCTGGTCGGCGAGGGCGCGCTGCCCGGCGGTTACGCGGCGGACGAGGACACGGCGCTGCACTACGTCGGCACCGAGTTCGTCCAGGCCGTCACGTTCACCGACGGCAAGGGCGCCTACCGGATCGACGCGGACGGCCCGGGCCGGGTCAAGGAGACCCCGATCGACCCCCGGCTCCTGACCCGCGAGTAGGGACATAGGCTGGCCGTCGTGAGCGATGTTGACGTACGTGGCGCCGCCCGTGACACCGACCGTCCCGCCGAGCCCCTCCCCTCAGGTGAGCGTTCCCCCGCCCCGGCGGTCGCGGACGGTCCGGCGGCGGCCCTTCCCGCATTCGACATCGACGCGCTGACCGTCGTCCACGCCGGGTTCGGCACCGCGGCCGTGGACTACGAGGCGGGCTGGGACCTCCAGCGCCGCACCCACGCGCGCCGCGCGGACGGTGAGATCGGCGACACCGTCCTGCTTCTGGAGCACCGGCCGGTGTACACCGCGGGCAAGCGCACCGAGCCGCTGGACCGCCCGTTCGGCGACCCCGGAGCGCCGGTCGTCGAGGTGGACCGCGGCGGCAAGATCACCTGGCACGGGCCGGGGCAGCTGACCGGGTACCCGATCCTGCGGCTGCCCGACCCGGTGGACGTGCTCGCCTACGTCCGGCTGCTCGAGCGCATGATGATGGCCGTCTGCGCCGAGTTCGGCCTGGCCACGACCACCGTCGAGGGACGTAGCGGCCTCTGGGTGCCGGGCGCTCCGGACCGCAAGATCGGTTCCATCGGGATCCGGGTCTCGCGCGGCGTGACCATGCACGGCTTCATGCTCAACTGCGACTGCGACATGTCATGGTTCGACCGGATCGTCCCGTGCGGCATCCGGGACGCCGGCTCCACCAGCCTCAGCGCCGAGGTCGGCCGCCCGGTGACCGTCGCCGAGATCGTCCCGCTGGTCGAACGGCACCTGGGCGACCTGCTCGGCGCGGACGAGGTGCTGCACCGCACCACCGCCCAGCTCTCGGTCTAGGACCTGGCCGAGCCCCGGCTAGGAGTGGTCGCGGAGGACCTTGAAGACGGCTTGGCCCTCGCCCGCCGCCGTCCGGAAGAAATCGGACAGGCGTGCGTAGGCGGGGGCCAGCCGGGCCCCGGGGTCCGGGAGGTCCGCGCCCTGGACGCCCGCCTCCCTCATCGCCGCCGCGTTCATACGACCGGAAAGCGACGCGAAACCCACGGTGTCGAGGTGCGCGGCGGCGGCCTTGACCCGGTCCGGGGCCAGGTAGATCACATCCGCGCCGCTCGCGTCGGCGCCGTCCTCGGTCAGCAGCCGCCCGCCGCACACCACGTCCGCCTCGGGTTGGCGTCCCTCCCACGCGTCGCCGGTCAGCGCCCAGTGCAGAACCTGCCAGTCGCCGCCGAGATCGAGACCGCGGCCGTCCCGCGGGCCGCCCGGCGCGCCGAACAGCGCGGCCGCGATCCGCGCGGGGTCGCTCTCCCCCTCGACCACGGGCGGCACCCTCAGATACGACAACGCGAGACCCACGGCGGTCCTACTCTCCACGTGCGATTCGTGCGACAACAGGCAGTCACCTTAAGAGATCCACAGCTACACAGGGTGGAAACACGAGAATCCTCTTCAGGAGAGCTTGCGCACCTTTCACCGTCGTTCCGCCGCCCCGGGCGGACCGGCCGGGGACGGCCGGGGGCGGCCGGGGTGCGGGCCCCGGAGATCGGCACGTACCCTGTGGGGGTGACGACGGCGACACCCGAGGGGCGCAAGCTCCTCCGCATCGAGGTACGGAACAGCCAGACCCCCATCGAGCGCAAGCCGGACTGGATCAAGACCCGGCTGAAGATGGGCCCGCAGTACCGCGAGCTGACCCAGCTGGTGAAGTCCGAGGGTCTGCACACGGTCTGCCAGGAGGCGGGCTGTCCCAACATCTTCGAATGCTGGGAGGACCGCGAGGCCACCTTCCTCATCGGCGGCGACCAGTGCACGCGGCGCTGCGACTTCTGCCAGATCGACACCGGCAAGCCCGCCGAGTTCGACCGGGACGAGCCGCGCCGGGTCGCCGAGTCCGTGGCGACCATGGAGCTGCGGTACGCGACCGTCACCGGCGTCGCCCGCGACGACCTGGAGGACGGCGGGGCCTGGCTGTACGCCGAGACCGTCCGGCAGATCCACGCGGCCGTCCCCGGCTGCGGCGTCGAGCTGCTGATCCCCGACTTCAACGCCGACCCGGACCAGCTCGCCGAGGTGTTCTCGTCGCGGCCGGAGGTCCTGGCGCACAACGTCGAGACCGTCCCGCGGATCTTCAAGCGGATCCGCCCCGGTTTCCGGTACGAGCGGTCGCTGGAGGTCATCACCCGGGCCCGCGAGGACGGCCTGGTCACCAAGTCGAACCTCATCCTCGGCATGGGCGAGACCCGCGAGGAGGTCTCCGAGGCCCTGCGCGACCTGCACGAGGCGGGCTGCGAGCTGATCACGATCACCCAGTACCTGCGTCCGTCGCCGCGGCACCACCCGGTCGAGCGCTGGGTGAAGCCGGAGGAGTTCGTCGAGCTGTCCGCCGAGGCGGAGGAGATCGGGTTCGCCGGAGTCATGTCCGGCCCGCTCGTCCGGTCGAGCTACCGGGCCGGGCGGCTCTACAAGCAGGCCATCGAGGCGCGAGAGCGCTGACCGCGACCATTATCCTTAGGAACATGTCGAAGAAGCCCACGGACGGGGCCCAGGAGCGTCCGGGCCGCCTCAAGCAGATCCGCATGGTCGCCCAGGTCCTCCACCAGGCGAACCCCAAGGCCCTCCCGATCGTTTTCGCCTCGGCGCTCGCGACGCTGGTCGTCGTCATCGCCGTGGGCTGGCTCGTCGGCAGCCTGTGGTTCTTCGTCCCGCTGGCCGTCCTGGCGGCGGTCGCGGTCGGCATGATCGTGTTCGGCCAGCTCGCGCAGCGCGCCCAGTACTCGGTGATCGCCGGGCAGCCGGGCGCGGCGGCGGCGGTGCTGAAGAACGTGCGCGGCGGCTGGACGGTCACCGAGGCCGTGTCCGGCAACCGCAACCTGGACATGGTGCACCGGGCGGTCGGCCGTCCCGGCGTCGTGATCGTCTCGGAGGGCCCGCGCAGCCGCGTCGGCCAGCTGCTCGGCGCGGAGAAGAAGCGCATCTCGCGCGCCGTGCCGTCCGTCCCGATCTATGACATCCAGGTCGGGGACGAAGAGGGTCAGATCCCGGTGGACAAGCTCCAGCGGCACCTGATGAAGCTGCCCCGCAACCTGACCAAGGCGCAGGTCAACGACGTGAACAGCCGTCTGGCGGCGCTCCCCCGCGCGATGCAGATGCCGAAGGGCCCGATGCCCAAGGGCGCCCGCATGCCGAAGGGCCCGAAGCCGAAGACGCGCTGACCGGCCCCTGGGCCGTCTCGCGGCGGCCACCCCTCATCAGTAACGGGAGGGCTCCCCATGCCGGGGAGCCCTCCCGTTTTTCCTGTGTCCGAGTTGTTCTGACTTCGGGCGGTCCTGTGGTTCGCCTCGGCCCGCGGTGTCCTCTGCTCGCGTCGTGTCGCGTCGTGCCGTGGTCGCGGGCGGTCAGGCGCGGACGACGACGGTGTTGGAGGCGCGGTCGTGGAGGCCGCGGTGGTCGCGGTCCCAGAGCAGGGCGGGGACGACGAGGACGAGCAGGACCGTCCGGGCGAGGGACCAGCCGAAACCGATCGGACGGCCGTCCAGCCGTGCGACGCGCAACCCCACCAGGCGCTTGCCGATGGTCGTGCCGAGCGTGGCGGTGAGCAGCCACACCATCAGCGCGAACACGGCGGTGTTGGCGAGCGACCGGGTCGCGGGGCTCCAGTCCAGGGCCGAGGCGAGCGCGGCGCCGACCAGGGCTCCGGCGAGCAGGTCCAGCAGGAGGGCGACGACGCGCCGCCCGTAGGTCGCGACCGAGCCGGGCCCGTCCTTGGGCAGCCCCAACCGGGCCCCCGGCGTGCCGAGGTCGACCCCGGCGGACGCCGCGCCGCCGAGCCACGTCTGCGTCCACCTGGGGCTTGTGGACTCCCGCTGCTTACCGCTTGCCATGGCTCTACGCTATCCGGTTCCCGGACCCGCCCGGATGCGGGTCGGGGCGGGCGGATTAGGGTGGGGTGACGGACATCACCCAGTGAGCCGTAACACACTCGAAACACATGGGACACGGCCGGGAAACGGCCCGTTGAGACTCTTCCGGAAGCTCGAGAACGCCCCCAAGGAGGCTGGATGTTCGGCAGCGCCAAAGAGGTCCTGGACTTCATCGACCGCGAAGGCGTCCGCTTCGTGGACTGCCGGTTCGTGGACCTGCCCGGGAAGATGCAGCACTTCACGTTCCCGGTGGAGAGCTTCGGCGAGAACGTCTTCACCGACGGGCTGATGTTCGACGGCTCGTCCGTCCGCGGCTTCCAGGAGATCCACGAGTCCGACATGCTGCTGCTCCCGGACCCGGGCACGGCGGTGCTCGACCCGTTCCGGCAGCACAAGACGCTCGTCCTCAACTTCTTCGTGCACGACCCGCTGACCGGCGAGCCCTACAGCCGCGACCCGCGCAACGTGGCGCGGAAGGCGCAGGACTACCTGCGCGGCACCGGCATCGCCGACACCTGCTACTTCGGTCCCGAGGCCGAGTTCTACATCTTCGACGACGTCCGGTTCGAGACGAAGGCGAACGCGGGCTACTACTACCTCGACTCGGTCGAGGGCGCCTGGAACACCGGACGCGAGGAGGCGGCGGGGAACCTGGGCGCCAAGCCCCCGTACAAGGGCGGCTACTTCCCCGTCCCGCCGATGGACCACTTCACCGACCTGCGGTCGGAGATGGTCGAGCAGCTGCTGCGGTCGGGCATCCACGTGGAGATGCAGCACCACGAGGTCGGCACGGCGGGCCAGTCGGAGATCGACTTCCGCTTCGACACGCTGCTGAAGACGGCCGACCAGCTGATGCTCTACAAATACATCGTGAAGAGCGTCGCGCGGGCGGCTGGCAAGACCGTCACCTTCATGCCGAAGCCCATCTTCGGCGACAACGGCTCGGGCATGCACTGCCACCAGTCGCTGTGGAAGGACGGGTCGCCGCTGTTCTACGACGAGGTCGGCTACGCGGGCCTGTCCGACAGCGCCCGGCACTACATCGGCGGCCTGCTCCGGCACGCGCCGTCCCTGCTCGCCTTCACCAACCCGACGGTGAACTCCTACCACCGGCTGGTGCCGGGCTTCGAGGCCCCGGTGAACCTGGTGTACTCGCAGCGCAACCGGTCCGCGTGCATCCGCATCCCGATCACCGGCTCGAACCCGAAGGCCAAGCGCGTCGAGTTCCGCGTGCCCGACCCGTCCTGCAACCCCTACCTGGCGTTCTCCGCGATGCTCATGGCGGGCCTGGACGGCATCAAGAACAAGATCGAGCCCGCCGAGCCGGTGGACAAGGACCTCTACGAGCTTCCGCCGGAGGAGGCCCGCGCGATTCCGCAGGTCCCGGGCTCGCTGGAGGCCGTCCTGTCCGCGCTGGAGGCCGACCACGAGTACCTGCTGGAGGGCGGCGTCTTCACCCCGGACCTCATCGAGACCTACGTCGCGATGAAGTACGAGCACGAGATCGACCCGATCCGCCTGCGCCCGCACCCGCACGAGTTCGAGCTGTACTACGACGTGTAGGCCGACGGCGTCCTGATTCTTCTGTGACGTCTGGTTCGTCGTAGTTTTAGCGATACGGAGCGCCCCCGGGAACTTCTCGGGGGCGCTCCGTGTTGTGATGGACGAACGGTGCGACGATCAAGGAGAACGCCATGGCCGAGGTGCGGGTCGAGCGGACGGCGGACGGCGGCTTCGTCGGGACGAACGGGCGCGGCGCGTCCGTGCCGATCGGGGGCGCCGACCAGGACGGGGTGTTCTCGCCGGTCGAGCTGCTGCTGGTCGCGCTGGCCGGGTGCGAGCTGGTCACGGTCGAGCCGCTGACCGCCAAGCGCGGGCACCGGATGGTGAAGCTCGCCGCCGACGTGAAGGCCGACAAGGTCGAGACCAGCAAGCTCGGCACGATCACCGTCACCTACGACGTCGAACTGCCCGAAGGGGACGACGAGGCCGCCGAGGTGCTGCAGGCCGTCGCCAAGCGGGTGCACGAGAAGTACTGCACGGTCGGGAACGCTCTCAAGGAGCCGATGACCGTCGAGCAGGTCGTCCCGGTCCAATAGCCACCCGGGGTGAGTGAACGCCCATGGGCGGGTGAGCGAAGGCTCTCCGTCCATGGGCGTTCCTCGTTCCAGGGGGTGGTTCAGGTGCATCTCGTGCCGTTCTTCGGGACCTTGCCGTCCAGGAGGTAGGCGTCCACGGTGTTCACGACGCAGCGGTTTCCGGTCAGGTAGGCGGTGTGGCCCTGGCCTCGGAGGCTGAGGAGGACGGCCTTCCCGCCGATCTCCCGCGTGAGCGCGGGGGCCCAGGCGTACGGGGTGGCCGGGTCGCCCTCGTTGCCGACGACGACGATGGGCGCGGCGGACGGCGCGGACACCTCGTTCCCCGCCTCGTCGCCCTTGTAGGGCCAGCCGGTGCAGGTGAGCAGGCCCCAGGCGAGGCCCGGACCGAAGATCGGCGAGGCGTTGCGGAACCGGGGCAGCTCGTGCCGGACGTCCGCGACGGTCGCGCGCCCGGTGGTGTCGGCGCAGCTGATGGCGGTGTTGGCGGCGAGGAGGTTGGCGTAGTGGCCGTCCTCACCGCGGCCGTTCTGCAGGTCGGCGAGGGCGAGCAGGAGGGTGCCGTCGCCCTTGGCCGCGTCGGCGAGGGCCCGCGCGAGGATCTTCCAGGTCGTCTGGTCGTAGAGGGCGGCGGAGATGCCGGTCACCCCGAGGTTCTGGGTGAGCGGCCTCGCCGGTTGGCCGGTTCGGAGGGGGTGGTCGTCCAGGCCGTCCGCGAACCTCTGGACGGAGGCGAGGACGGTGCTCCTGTTCCGGCCCATCGGGCAGGAGGCGGCTCCGAGGCCGGCGCAGTACGAGGCGAAGTTCCCGAGGGCGCGCTGGAAGGCGGCGGCCTGCTGGAGCGACAGGTCGACCGCGCCGATCTTGGTGTCCACGGCGCCGTCCAGGACGAGGCGTCCGACGTTCCCAGGGAGCTGGTGGGCGTTGTTCGCGCCGAGCTGGGTGCCGTAGGAGAGGCCGAAGTAGTGCAGTCTCGCGTCGCCGAGGACGGCGCGGATGACGTCCATGTCGCGGGCGGCGGGCGCGGTTCCGACGTGGGGCAGGAGTGCGCCGGAGTGCTTCTCGCACGCGCGCGTGAAGGCGGCGTCCATGTCCTCGACGGTCTTGACCTCGGCGGCGTCGTCCGGGGACGAGTCGAGCGCGAGGAACCTGTCGAGTTCGGCGTCGTCCAGGCAGGTGACGGCGGTGCTCTGGCCGACGCCCCGGGGGTCGAAGCCGACGAGGTCGTAGCGTCCGGCGAGGTCCTGGAACCGTCCGGCGGACTCGGCGAGGGACTCGGTGCCGGAGGCGCCGGGCCCGCCGAAGTTGAAGAGCAGCGAGCCGATGTGGTGGGCCCGGTCGGTGGCGGCGAACCTGAGCAGGGCGAGATCGATGGTCCTACCGCCCGGCTTGGCGTAGTCGAGCGGCACCCTGACCGAGGCGCACTGCGGCGTGCCGGTCCGTCCGGTGGTGAGCGGGGGGTTCGTGGACAGCCCGGTGCAGGGTCCCCAGGAGGGGCGCTGGCGGGTGATGGAGGCGGGCAGCCCGGAGAGGAACGAGACGCCGCGTGTCATACCTGAGACCGTCTCGGACGATGGCCTGGACGGTCCCCGACCCCCGCATCCGGCCGGGCCGGAAACGGTCAGAACGACGGCGATTGCCACCCTGGCATGCCTCAGTGGCCCCGTATGCAACATTCGTCCCCCCGGTCGTTCCGCGGGGGGCGATCCATGATCTACCCGTGGCCTCCTATGCTGACTCCCGATCTCGTCGAGTTCACGCCATCTCCGGGTGCTAGGGGGACTCACCCTGAAGTCCGGATTTCCCCGCCGGGGCGTACTACTCAAGACTGAGATGAAGACCCTTCGTCGCGGTGATCTCAAACAGGTGGCCGCGCGGCAAAGATAGGTAGCATGGCCCAAACCGCCCCAGCAGCTCCCCGCGGCCAGACCGAGGAGTCCGACACCCCCACCGCGCGTGTCCCGCTCCCCCGGCAGGAACCGTCGGACGAGGTCCGCCGTCCCGCCGGCCGCGTCGTCCGGTTCGCACGCGCCGTGCGCACGTTCTCCGGCTCCCCCTCCGCGCCCCCGCTCTGGCGCGAGCTCGCGCTGATCGCCCTGTTCTACACGGCCTACACGCTGACCCGGATCATCCTGGTCCAGGACGGCACCGGCCCGGCGTTCCGGCACGCGCAGGACATCCTGTCCCTGGAGCGGTCGCTCGGCATCGACGTGGAGCTCGACCTCAACCGGTGGCTGCTGGACGTGACGTGGCTGGCCAAGGCCGCGAACCTGTTCTACATGAGCATGCACTTCGTGGTGACGCTGAGCCTGGTGGTGTGGCTCTACCGGTACCGGCCGCTGGAGTACCGGTGGCTGCGCGCGGCGGTGATGATCGCGACCGGGCTGGCGCTGATCGGGTTCTGGCTGTACCCGCTGGCCCCGCCGCGCTTCCTCGGCAGCGTCGGGTTCATCGACCCGGTGACCGCGCTGCACTCGGTGGGGCTGTACTCGGGCGACTCGTCCGGGGCGATGACCAACCAGTACGCGGCGATGCCGTCGATGCACGCGGGCTGGTCGCTGTGGTGCGGGTTCGTGCTCGTCCGGCTGGGCACGCAGAAGTGGGTCAAGGCGCTGGGCGTGGCCTACCCGGTGACGACCGTGCTGGTGATCCTCTCCACCGCGAACCACTACATCCTGGACGCGGTGATCGGGAGCGGGCTGATCGTCGGATCGCTGGCGCTGTCCTGGCTGCTGTACCGGCGCACCCCGGAGTCCCTGCTGCGGGCGGGCGAACGGGTGCGGAGCAGGGCGCGGACGGGTCGCACGAGGGTAATGGTTCGTATTCGGACCGTGGCCGGTGCCAGGTCGGCGGAGCGTGTCTGAGATGCTCGGTCCATGGCCAGGACGGCGGACCTCTCCGGGACCGGTCCGGGCCCGGCCGGGGATCCCGGCCCGGGCGCCCGGGCCGCCAGGCCGCGGCTGTGGGCCGAGCTCGCGATCGTCCTGATCTGCTACGTCGCCTACGAGTTCATCCGCAACCTGGTCCCCACCGAGCGCGCGCTCGCCCTCCAGCACGGCCATGAGCTGCTGAACGCCGAGGCCCTGGGCGGCATGGACGTCGAGTACTCGCTGAACCGGCTGTTCCTCGCCCACTCCTGGCTCGCCGTCCCGGCGAACTACTTCTACGCGACCATGCACTTCATCATGACGATCGGGGTGCTGGTCTGGCTCTACTGGCGGCATCCGGGCACCTACCGGATGCACCGCGCCGCGTTGTTCTTCCTCACGCTGATCGGGCTGCTCGGCTTCTGGCTCTACCCGCTGGCGCCGCCGCGAATGCTGGCGGGCTTCACCGACACCGTGATCACCTTCGGCACCTGGGGCATCTACACCACGGGCCCGACCGCCTCGGTCTCCAACCAGTTCGCGGCGATGCCGTCCATGCACACCGCCTGGTCGCTGTGGTGCGCCGCCGCGATCATCGCCATCAGCCGCCGCCGCTGGGCGGTCGTCCTGGCCGCCCTCTACCCGGTCGCGACCATCATGGTGATCATGGGCACCGCCAACCACTACCTGCTGGACGCCGTGGGCGGCGCGACGGCCTCGGCCCTGGGCCTGGTCCTGGCCTACGGCGGCGCCCGCGTCCTGCTCCCCTGGTTCAGGCGCTCCCCGGCGCAGGAGGAGTACGGCTGGCCCGGCGGGCCCGGCCCTCGCCCCTAGCCTTGGCACGTTCCAGGACGCCGGGAGGCGTCAGGACGCGCCGTAGAAGGCGCGTTCCACGACGGCGCGGGCGCGGCGGGCGTGCCGGTGGTAGTCCTCCAGCAGGTCGCCCGCGGCCGGATAACCGAGGACCTGCGCGACGGCGCTGCGCTCGTGGTGGTGGTCGGTCGGCAGCAGATCGGACGGACGGCCCCTGACCAGCACGATCGCGGCCCGGATCCGGGTCGCCAGGCACCACGCCTCGGCGAGCTCGGCGGCGTCGCCGGAGTCGAGGAGGCGGGCCTCGACGGCGGCGTCCAGCGCGGCGAGGGTGCGGGTGGTGCGCAGGGCGGGGATCTCGTAGGCGTGCCGGAGCTGGATCAGCTGGGCCACCCACTCCACGTCGGACAGGCCACCGGGGCCGAGCTTGAGGTGGAGCCGGCGGTCCACGCCGCGCGGCAGCCGCTCGGACTCCATCCGGGCCTTGAGCCGCCGGATCTGCCGGACGGCGTCCTCCTTCACGCCGTCCTCGGGCCAGCGGACGGGGTCGATCACCTCGCGGAAGCGCTCCCGCAGGGCGGGGTCCCCGACCAGCGGGTCGGCGCGGAGCAGCGCCTGGCTCTCCCACGGCTCCGACCAGCGGGCGTAGTAGGCGGCGTAGGACGCGAGGCTGCGGACGAGCGGCCCGGCCTTGCCCTCGGGACGCAGGTCCGGGTCGATCCTGACCGGCGGGTCGGCGGCGGGCAGGGCGAGCAGCCGCCGGAGCTCCTCGGCGACCGCGGACGCGGCGGACGCGGCGTCCCGGTCGTCCGCGCCGGGCCTCGGGTCGTGCACGAACATCACGTCCGCGTCGCTGCCGTAGCCGAGCTCGTGCCCGCCGAACCGGCCCATCGCGACGACCGCCATCGCGGTCGGCAGCGGGCCGCGCCGCTCCGCCTCGACCTTGCCGACCGCCGCGTCCAGGGCGGCCTCGATCGTGACGGAGGTGATGTCGGTGAGCGCCTCGCCGACCGCGCCCGGCTCGAGCGTGCCGAGCAGGTCGGCGACCGACACGCGGAACAGCTCCCTCCGCCGGACGGCCCGGACCGCCGTCACCGCGTCCTCCACCGACACCCCGCCCGGGCGGCGGCGGACGGCGGCGAGGGCCTCGGTGCGCAGGGACGCCGCGGGCCGCGGCCTCAGCTCGCTGTCGCGGCCGAGCATCGCGACGGCCTCGGGGGCGCGGAGCAGCAGGTCGGTGGCGTACCGGCTGGCCCCGAGGACGTGCGCCATGCGTTCGGCCACGGTCACGTCGTCGCGGAGCAGCCGCAGGTACCAGGGGGTCGTGCCGAGGGCGTCGCTGACCTGGCGGAAGCCGAGCAGGCCCGCGTCCGGGTCGGGGGCGTCGGCGAACCAGCCGAGCATGACAGGGAGCAGCGTCCGCTGGATGGCGGCGCGGCGGGACACCCCGGCGGTGAGGGCCTGGAGGTGCCGGAGCGCGCCGGACGGGTCGCCGTAGCCGAGTGCCTCCAGGCGGACGCGGGCGGCGTCCGGGGTGAGGCGGGCCTCCTCCTCGGGCAGGCGCGCGACGGCCTGCAGGAGCGGCCGGTAGAACAGCTTCTCGTGGATGCGGCGGACCTCGCGCGCGTGCCGCCGCCACAGCGTGGTGAACTCCCCCACCGGGTCGGTGCGCAGGCCGAGGGCGCGGCCGAGACGGCGCAGGTCGGCGGGGTCGTCCGGGACCAGGTGGGTGCGGCGCAGCCGGTGCAGCTGCACGAGGTGCTCGACGCGGCGCAGGAACCGGTAGGCGGACGCGAGCGCGGCGGCGTCGTCGCGTCCGACGTAGCCGCCGCGGGACAGCTCGGCGAGCGCGTCGAGGGTCCCGCGGGCGCGCAGCGACTCGTCCGACCTGCCGTGGACGAGCTGGAGCAGCTGGACGGAGAACTCGACGTCGCGCAGCCCGCCCGGCCCCAGCTTGAGCTGCCGTCCGGCCTCGGCGGTACGGCGGTTCAGGTCGGTCTCGACGCGACGGCGCATGGCCTGGACGTCCTCCACGAAGCTCACTCCCTCGGCCGCGTGCCACACGATCGGCCCCATCGTGCCGGCGTACCGCGCGCCCAGCTCGCCGTCCCCGGCGACCGGACGGGCCTTCAGCAGCGCCTGGAACTCCCAGGTCTTGGCCCAGCGCTCGTAGTAGGCGCGGTGGCTGGCGAGCGTCCTGACCAGGGGCCCGGCCTTGCCCTCGGGACGGAGCGCCGCGTCCACCTCCCACAGCGCGCCCTCGGGGGTGCTCGCCGAGCACGCCCGCATGGTCGCGGCGGCGAGCCGCGTCGCGGTGCGCAGTGCGGCGTCCTCCGGATGCCCGTCGCGCGCCTCCGCCACGAAGATCACGTCCACGTCGCTGACGTAGTTCAGCTCGCGTCCGCCGCACTTGCCCATGCCGATCACGGCCAGGCGGCACGTGTCGTGCCCGGGGACCTCCGCGCGGGCGATCGCCAGCCCGGCCGCGAGGGCGGCGGACGCGAGGTCCGCCAGCCTGGCCGCGACCTCGGCGACGTCCAGCTCCCCGGTCAGGTCGCGCCCGGCGAGCATGAGCACCCGCCTGCGGTAGGCGACCCGCAGCGCCACCAGCGTCCGCGTCGAGGCGTCCCGCGCCACCGGCTCGTCCGCCTCGGGATCCGCTCCCACCGCCCTCAGGAACTCGGCCCGCGCCGCCGCCCCGATCCCGTGAGCCAACGCGTCCACTTTCTCCGCATACGCCCGCTTAGCCCCGTCCGCGCCATCCGCGCCATCCGCGCCATCCGCATCCGACGCGCCCGGCGCGCCTTCCACGCGCTGCGCGCCTTGCGCGTCCTTCGCACCCGGCGCGACCTGCGCGCCCCTCGCGTCCTCCGCGCCCGGCGTGGGCTGTGCTGCGCGCTGGGCGTCTTTCGCGTCCGCGCCGTCGTTCGCATGCCGGGCGGCCCGGGGGTGGTCTTCGCCCTGCGCGACCTCGGTGGCCTGTGCGGGTTCCGCGGGGGCCTCCGGCTTCGGGTGGTCGGCGCCGGGCGGGGTATCGGGGGGCGGTTCCGGGTCGTCCGAGGAGCGGCGGAGGGCGCGCCAGTGGGACGGGTGGCGGGCGAGGTGGTCGGCCAGCGCGGACGAGACGCCGAGGACGGCCAGGAGGCGTTCGCGGACGGTCGGGTCGGTGGCCAGGGCGGTCGCGAGGGCGGCGGCCTCGCCGAGCCGTTCGGCACCGGTGAGCAGGGCGAGCAGGCCGCGCAGGGCGAGGTCGGGGTCGGCGGTGGCGCCCAGGTCGTCCAGGAGCTCGGCCGTGACCGCGGGCCCCGCCTCGGCGAGCAGGCGTTCGGCCCCGGCGGGGTCGTCGAAGCCCAGCCGGGCCAGCCTGGTCGGCAGCGAGGGTGAGGGACGGCGGTCACGTGCGCTCGGCGTGCTCACCCGACCACCGTAATCCGACGGGGCCGCCTGAGCACGGAGAGCCATCCAAGATCACGAATCGGCCACGGCGTGAACCGAAGTCGATCTTGAATCGACTCACAGGTCGGGGGCACACACCGTTTCCCCGAATTCCCACCGTTCCCGGAGGAACACTCATGAGAAGACGCACTCTCGCCGTGGTCGGCTCCCTGGCCGCCGGAGCCGTGGCGGCCGGATCCGCCGTGGCGCTCACCGTGGGGGACACCTCCCATGTCTCGGCGGCGCAGGTCGCGGACACATCGGCGCGCAAGCCCGCGAGGCCCGGCGATTTAAACGGTGACGGACGCCGCGACCTCATCCTTCCGAACGAGAGCGCGGAGGACGGCAGCGGCCACAACGGGCGGGTCGTCATCGTGCCCGTCGGCCCGCGCGGTCCGCTCACCGCCCAGCGTGACCTCGTGACCCGCGGACGCGCCGGGCTGCCCGCCCAGCCCGACCGGAAGGAGACCTTCGGCGAACACGAGGCCAGCGCCGACTTCGACCGCGACGGGTATGCCGATCTCGCCGTGAGCACCACGTCCGGCGACGGGAAGAGCACCGGCGTGCTGGTGTTCTACGGCGGCCCGAAGGGCCTGACGGGCAGGCACGTCCTGCTCCCCGGCCCGGAGGTCGGGGCGATGGCCATCGGGGACTTCGACGGCAACGGCAGGCCCGACCTGGCCGTCGTGGAACTCGACGCGGCGAGGGCCGACCACTACTACCACTACCGGCTCTACGCCAACGTCGGCTCGGTCGCGGTGAAGCCGACGGTCACCAAGATCAACAAGTTGACGGCGGCCGACATCGCGGGCTTCAGGGCCGTGGCGGCCGACGTCAACGGCGACGGTAAGGCCGACCTCGCCCTGACCTTCACGTCGCTGTACGAGCGCGGCGGGCGCGGGCCCGCCTTCGGGGAGGTCCGGTACGGCACCGCCAAGGGGCTCGGCGCGCCGCACCGCTTCGCCACGGGCTGGACGGAGCGCAGCATCGCCGCCGGAGACATCAACGGCGACCACCGCGCCGATCTCGTCGTCCGCCGCTACACAGGGAAGAAGCCCGCGCAGATCAGCGTCCTCTACGGCGGGAAGACCGGGCTGAGCAAGCCCGTGTCGTTCTCCAAGGACACGCCGGGCGTGCCGGGCAAGGGCTCGGCCGACGACGACTTCGCTCACGAGGCGATCGCCGTCGGCGATCTCAACGGCGACGGACTCGGGGACGTCGCGGTCGGCGCCCCCAGGACTCCGATCGGCAAGCTCCACGAGACGGGTGCGGTCACCGTGCTCTACGGCACGCGCAAGGGCCTCACCGGCAAGGGAGCGCGCTCGATCAACCTGTCCCTCCCCGGGGCGCCCGACCGTCCGAGGACCGAGGACTACTTCGGCGGCGCCGTCGTCATCCAGGACCTGAACGGCGACGGCAGGCCGGACCTGGTCGTCGGAGCGGGCAACCACCCCGCCCCCAAGCCCGTCTACCGTGGGGCGATCTTCGCCTTCCCCGGCGGCAAGGGCGGCCCGCTGCTCAAGGGCAGCACCTGGATCACCCCGCAGACCCTGAACGTCAAGGAGGAGATCCAGCTCGGCGAACGCATCATGCCGTGACCCGGCATGAGGGCGTGCTGAGAAGGCACTGAGAAAAGGTGGTGGCCGGGAGCCCGGACGGGCTCCCGGCCACCCCGAACGGCCGGGCGAACGTCCTACAGGACGGGCATCAGGCGCTTGCGTTCGAACTCGGTGACCTGGCGGCGGTACTCCTCCCACTCCTGGCGCTTGTTGCGCAGGAAGAAGTCGAAGACGTGCTCGCCGAGGACGTCCGCCATCAGCTCGCTGCGCTCCATCGCGCGGATCGCCTCGTCCAGGCTCTGCGGAAGCGGCTCGATGCCCATCGCGCGGCGTTCGGCCGAGGTCAGCGCCCACACGTCGTCCTCGGCGCCGGGGGGCAGCTCGTAGCCCTCCTCGATGCCCTTCAGGCCAGCGCCGAGGATCGCCGCGAACGCCAGGTAGGGGTTGGCGGCGGTGTCCAGGGAGCGGAACTCGACGCGGGTCGAGTGGCCCTTGGCGGGCTTGTACATGGGGACGCGGATCAGCGCGGACCGGTTGTTGTGGCCCCAGCAGATGTAGGACGGGGCCTCGCCGCCCGCGCCCGCCGAGAAGCCGACGCCGCCCCACAGCCGCTTGTAGGAGTTCACCCACTGGTTGCAGACGGCGGTGATCTCGGCGGAGTGCCGCAGGACGCCCGCGATGAACGCGCGGCCGACCTTGGAGAGCTGGAACTCGGCGCCCGGCTCGTAGAAGGCGTTCCTGTCGCCCTCGAACAGCGACATGTGGGTGTGCATGCCCGAGCCGGGGTGCTCGGTGAACGGCTTGGGCATGAACGAGGCGTAGACGCCCTGCTCGAGGGCGACCTCCTTCATGACCAGCCGGAACGTCATGATGTTGTCGGCGGTGGTGAGCGCGTCGGCGTACCGCAGGTCGATCTCCTGCTGGCCGGGGGCGCCCTCGTGGTGGCTGAACTCCACCGAGATGCCCATCGACTCCAGCATCATGATCGCGTTGCGCCGGAAGTCGTGCGCGGCGCTGTGCGGGGTGTGGTCGAAGTAGCCGCCCTGGTCCACCGGCACGGGCTCGCGGCCGTCCTCGGGACGGTTCTGGAGCAGGAAGAACTCGATCTCGGGATGGGTGTAGAAGGTGAACCCGAGGTCGGCGGCGCGGGCCAGCGCCCGCTTGAGCACGAAGCGCGGGTCGGCGAAGCTCGGCGTGCCGTCCGGCATGAGGATGTCGCAGAACATCCGGCCGGCGCCGGGCGTCTCGCTGCGCCATGGCAGGATCTGGAAGGTGGACGGGTCGGGCTTGGCGATCATGTCGGCCTCGTAGACCCGGGCGAAGCCCTCGATCGCCGAGCCGTCGAAGCCGATGCCCTCGCCGAACGCCCCCTCCAGCTCGGCGGGCGCGACGGCGACGGACTTCAGGAAGCCGAGCACGTCGGTGAACCACAGCCGGATGAAGCGGATGTCCCGCTCCTCCAGCGTGCGGAGCACGAACTCCTGCTGTCGGTCCAAAGCCCTCTCCCTCGTGCGACGCCGTCCCCGGCAGGCGGTGGTGGACACCGGGTCCGGCACTTTGCAGTATGACCGGCCGCTGTTACCGCGACGTTACGTCGCGGGGGCGCCCCGGCGGGGGCTTACCCAGCGAAAACGCCACCGATGCGAGCATTCTCGAGCGTCACGGACATGGTGCCCCGCGCCGCCAACTCTGCCACATCGGGGACGAACGGAACACGCCGACGTCTCCGCACCTCATGCTTACCCGCGTTTACCTGACGCTTACCCTAGCCCCCGGCCAACGCCCAGGTCGGGGGCCTGTTCCACGGGTTCCTCGGACCCCGCGGGATTCGCGGGGATCCGCCCCGGTTCGTTCGCCCGGGTTCAGACGTCCACTTCGCCGACCCGGGCCGCCGCCGGATCCAGGACGCGGGCGAGGAAGGTCCGGGTGCGCTCGTGCTCCGGACTCGCGATCACCCGGTCCGGCGGGCCCTGCTCGACCACGACGCCGCCGTCCATGAACACCACCCGGTCGGCGACCTCGCGGGCGAAGCTCATCTCGTGCGTGACCACGACCATGGTCATGCCCTCGTCCGCGAGACCGCGCATGACGCCGAGGACGTCCCCGACCAGCTCGGGGTCCAGCGCGGACGTCGGCTCGTCGAACAGCATGACGGCCGGGTCCATGGCGAGCGCGCGGGCGATCGCCACGCGCTGCTGCTGGCCGCCGGACAGCTTCTCCGGGTACTCCTCCACCTTGTCGGCCAGGCCGACCCGCTCCAGGTTCGCGCGGGCGACCCGCTCGGCCTCGGCCCTGTCCCGCCTCAGCACCTTGCGCTGAGCGACCGTCACGTTCCCGAGGACGGTCAGGTGCGGGAACAGGTTGAACGACTGGAACACCATGCCGATGCGCCGACGCGCGGCGTCGATGTCGACGTCGGGGTCGGTGAGCTCGACGCCGTCCACCGTGATCGTCCCGCCGGACGGCTCCTCCAGCAGGTTCACGCAGCGCAGCAGGGTGGACTTGCCCGAGCCGGACGGCCCGATCACGCACACCACCTCGCCGGACTCGATGCTGAGGTCGATGCCGCGCAGGACCTCCAGCTCCCCGAACGTCTTGCGGAGGTCCCTGATCTCGATCGCGCTCATCGCCGTCCCCGCTTCTGCCGTGCCTCCAGCCGCCGGGCCAGGTAGCCGAGCGGGATCGTGATCAGCAGGTAGCAGAGGCCCGCGACCAGGATCGGGGTGGTGTTGCCGAGCTGGCTCGCCGCGTCCCGGCCGAACTTGGTGAGCTCCCGCTGGCTGAGGAGTACGCCGAGGAACAGCGCCAACGACGAGTCCTTGAACAGCAGCACCAGCTCGTTGGTCAGGGGCGGGATGACAACCCGGAGCGCCTGCGGGATGACGATCGTCCGCATCGCGCGGAACTGCGACATGCCGAGCGAGCGCGCCGCCTCGGTCTGCCCGCGCGGCACCGCCTCGATGCCCGCCCGGATCGTCTCGGCCATGTACGCCGCCGCCACCAGGCCGAGCGACACCGCCGCCTGCCCGTACACGCCGCCGGGCAGTTCGAAGCCGGGGAACGCGAGCGGGATCCCGGTGCCGACGAAGATGAAGATCAGCAGCGCCGGCAGGCCCCGGAAGACCTCGATGTAGGCCATCGCGAACCAGCGGAACGGCAGTGCCGACGACAGCCGCATCAACGCGATGACCAGCCCGCCGACGAGGCCGAGCACGAACCCGCTCACCGTGAAGGCCACCGTGTTGCGCAGGCCGATCGTGATGATGTCCGGGAACAGGTCCCTGGCGA
Organism: Actinomadura oligospora ATCC 43269; assembly: GCF_000518265.1. Lineage (GTDB taxonomy): Bacteria > Actinomycetota > Actinomycetes > Streptosporangiales > Streptosporangiaceae > Spirillospora > Spirillospora oligospora. Next base: position 498,375 of record NZ_JADG01000004.1, read on the forward strand.
CCGACCAGTTGAGGAAGTTGATGTGCAGGGCGTGCCAGTCGGCCAGCGCGATCGCAAGCCCGACGGCGATGACGAAGACGCCGTACTCGCCGCCGAGGACGAGCCGCCTGCGGCGCCTGCGGGTCAGCCCGCCGCCGCGCGCGGCGGCGGCGGGCTCGGAGGTGGACGCCACGTCAGTGCCCCTCGGGCATGGGCCCGATCCACTTTTCGTAGATCGCCTTGTAGGAGCCGTCCGTGCGGGCCTGGGCGATGACGGAGTCGATGACGTCCTTCAGCCCGGTGTTCTTGTCCTTGCGGACGGCGAAGCCGTACTGCTCGCCGGTGTTGTAGTTGCCGTCGATGGCGTAGGCGGAGTTCGCCGGGTCCTTCAGCCAGCCCTGCACGACCGGGTAGTCCTCGACGATGACGTCGACCTTGCCGGTGCGCAGGCCGTTGAGCAGCGCCGCCGAGTCGTCGAACGAGACCGAGTCGATCTTCGCGGCGTGCACGAACTCCTCGCCGGTGGTGGACGCCTGCGTGCCGACCTTCACCTTCTTCAGGTCGTCGACGGACGCGAACGCGGCGCCCTTCTTGCCCATGGCCGCCTGGGTGGCGTCGAAGTAGGGCTTGGTGAAGTCGATGAACTTCGCGCGCTCGGGCTTGATCGTCATGCCGGCGGCGGCGACGTCGCACTTGCCCGCGTTCAGGGCCGCGCCGGTCTTGATGGTCTCGAACGGGGTGTCCACGACCTTCTGGGTGACACCGAGCTTCTTGGCGACCAGGTCCATCACGTCGACGTCGAAGCCGACGACCTTGCCGTCCTTCACGAACTGGAACGGCGGGTACGGCAGGTGCGTGCAGGTCGTGAGCTGACCCTTCTTGACCAGCTTGGCGCCCTGCACCGTCACGCCGTCGCCGCCGCCGCAGGCCGAGGCCGTGGCGAGCACCGTGACGGCGACCGCCACGAGCGCCGAGAGTCGGGGAATGCGTCCGGACACGTGATCCTCCAGGGGGTTTCTGATGCACGTGGAGACGATTTCTACCATGGTCGTCACCGCCGGACGCCAGGTGACCGGCCGATCCACTTCTCGTAGAGGCGCTGGTAGGAGCCGTCCGCGCGGGCCGCGTCGAGGGTCTGGTCGATCGTCTGGACGAGCGCGGGGTCGCTGTTCCTGGTCACCATGAACCCGTACTGCTCGCCCGTTCCGAACCGTCCGCGGGCCGTGAACGCGGCGTTGGCGGGGTCGCGGAGCCAGCGGAGGGCGGTCGGATGGTCCGCGACGACGACGTCCACCCGGCGCGTGCGCAGGCCGTCGAGCAGCGCGTCCGGGGTCTTGTACGAGACGGTGTCGAGTTCGGCGTCGCGCAGGTAGCGCTCGCCTCCCGTGAGCCCCAGGGTCCCGACGCGGACGTGCGCCGACTTGAGCGCGGCGGGGCTGGTGAGGGCGCGTCCCTTGCGTCCGACGACCATCTGGTAGACGTCGAAGTACGGCTTGGAGAAGCCGATCTCGGCGGCGCGCGCCTGGGTGATCGTCATGGCCGCCGCCACGACGTCGCAGCGGGTCGCGGTGAGCGCCGAGCCGGACTGCATCGGGTCGTAGGCGGTCTCCCGGACGTTCAGCGGCACGCCGAGCCGCTTGCCGACGAGCCCCATCAGGTCCATGTCGAAGCCGACGACCTTCCCGTCGCGGCGCTCCTCGAAGGGCGGGTTCGGGACGTGCGTGCAGACGGTGAGCCGGGTCCGGTCGACCAGCGCCACGCCCTTCACCTCGCCCTCGCGCACGCCGCAGCCGGCGGCGAGGGACGCCGCGAGGACCACGGCGGCGACCGGAGAGAGGCGGGAGAGGGGACGTCGGATCACGCTCTGCTCCTTGTGCGCAAGGGGTTTCGACCGACTATCCCACGCCCGCGCCCCGCCTCGGGCGGCCTGCCGACCCCGCCGCGAACGGCCTGCCCGCCCCGCCCGGGGACGGCCTGGAGCGGAGCGTCCCGTTTCCGAGATTTGACGTGGCGGTCGTCCGGCCGCGGCACCGATGATCACTAGCGTGGGGCGGACCGTGGACGTTCCAACGCTGCTGTCGCTGACCGAACGGGTGGAATCGCTGGCCGCCCCGTCCGGCGTGCATCCGGGCGCGTCGCCGCTCGGCGCGCGGCTGGACGGCTGGACCCGCGCGCAGGGCCTGGTGCTAGGCGATCCGGACACCTCGCCGCTCGGCCGGGCCCGCTGCGACCGGCTCGCCGCGCGACTGTTCGCGACCGCCGACATCGACCGTGTCGAGCTGTTCGGGCACTGGCTGACCTGGACGTTCGCACTCGACGACACGCTCGACCGGCCGCCGATGTCGGCGAGCGCGACCGCCGTCTGCGCCCTGTACGACGACCTGCTGCGAGCGCTGCGGCGCGGCGCCGCCCTGCCCGGCGCCCGTCCACTGGAGAACGCGCTCGTGGAGCTGTGGCGGCGGACGTCGCCGCGCATGAGTTCGCGCTGGCGACGCCGGTTCCTGGTGCATCTGGAGGTGCACCGGACGGCGTGCGCCGAGGAGGCGGTGAACCGGCGCACCGGGCAAACCCCCACACTGCGGGGATACGCCGCGGGACGGCGCGGCGCGTGCGGGCCCCACCTGTTCGACCTGGTCGAGACGGTGCTCGGGGTGGAGCTTCCGCCCCGTGTCCTGGACTCCCCGCCCTGGACGGCCCTGACCGAGGCCACCGCCGACGTGGTGGCCTGGTGCAACGACCTGGCGTCCTTCCGGCGCGAGCAGGCGGACGGCGACGCGCACAACCTCGTCGCGGTGGCGGCCGACGCCCACGGCCTGACGGATGAGCAGGCCGCGTCCTGGACGGTCGAACGGCTCGTCCAGCGGGCCGCCGACCAGGCCGAGGCCGGACGCCTCCTGTCCGAGGCGCTGGACCGGCTCGCGCTGCCCGAGCCGGATCGGGCCGCGACCGCGCGGGTCGCGTCCGTGCTCCTGAACGCGCCGCGCGCCCATCTGGACTGGCTCGTCGAGTCCGGCCGCTACGACCTGCCGCACCCCGACGTCCACCGCCCGCCGCGCCGCCAGCTGGGCCTCCGGGACATCCTGGCGAGCCGCTGACCTCCGGAGACGGGGGTCAGACGATGCGGGCCAGGTCGTCGCCCATCGGGGTGCGGACGTAGACGACCCGGCGGCCCATGCGGTGGCCCGTCACGAGGTCGCAGGAACGCAGCACGGAGAGGTGCTGGCTGACCGCGCCGGGGGTGACGCCGAGGCGGCGGGCGAGCTCGGTGGTCGAGGACGGGGCGTCCAGCGCGTGCAGGATCTCCGCCCGGACGCGTCCGACCAGGGCGCCGAGCGAGCCCGCGCGCGGGCCCGGACGGGTCTCCCACACCGTGGCGACGCCGGACACCGGGTAACTCAGCATCGCCTGGTAGGGCGGCGGGAGGACCTGGACGCGCGGCCAGGTGAACACGCTCGGCACGAGCAGCAGGCCCCGGCCGTCCAGGCCGCCGTGGAAGGTCCACGGCCGGTCGATACGCAGGATGCCGTTGTCCCATTCGACGGTCTCGTGGAGGTCGGCGAACACGCCCGCCGCGCCGCGCTCGCTGAGGGCGCGGGAGCGGCGCAGGACGTCCCCCTCCAGCAGTTCGCGGATGCGGCCCCAGAACGGCCGGACCGCCGCCCGCCAGAACGCGTCGAGCTGGTCGGCGACCGCCGTGAGGGTCGCGTCCGGGTCGGCGACCAGGCGCGTGAGGGCGGGCCCCCCGGGGGCGATCGGGTACAGCGACCCCTCGGTGCCCGACCAGGCGAGCTCGTCGACGACGACGTCGCGCGGGGTGGCACGGATCGTCGCCAGCTCGGCGTCGAAGTCCGGCAGCGGGGTGGTGGGCGGCGGGGTGAGGAAGTCGGCGACGTAGCCGGTGGCGGGCACCAGGGCGCGCAGCAGGTCCAGGTCGAGCCCGGCGAGGCGGGGCCGGACGGCGCGCAGCCACGGCAGGTGCAGGGCGCGCCGGGACGGGTCGGCGAGCACCCGCAGCGCCCCGACCGCCTCCCATGCGGGCGAGAACGCGAACCGGACGCGGGCGGCGTCGTCCGGGGTGAACACGAACCGGATCATCGCCCCTCCGACCTTTTAGCCCAGCCTAAATGAATGTCCTGACCGGTTCGGCGGCCCGACCATCGTCAGCGTGACCACGCTCGACGAATCCCTGCGCGAACCCCCGCTCTCCGCTCCCCCGAACCGGCTCGGCTCCTTCTTCGCCACCCGCCTCGGCGGCCTGCCGCGCGCCTTCTGGGCGCTGTGGACGGGCACGCTGATCAACCGGCTCGGCACGATGGTCGAGCCGTTCCTCGGCCTGTACCTCACCACCGCGCGCGGGCTGTCGCTGGCGCAGGCGGGCGCGGTGATGACCGTCCTCGGGGCGGGCTCGCTCGGCGGCCAGTTCCTCGGCGGGCTGCTCGCCGACCGCATCGGACGGCGGCGGACGCTGCTGCTGTCCACGTTCGGCACCGGCGCGGCGATGCTCGCCCTCGGGTACGCGCAGGGCATCCTCGCGCTGGTCGCGGCGGCGGCGCTGCTCGGGCTGCTGATCGACATGTTCCGGCCCGCGTCCCAGGCGATGGTCGCCGACATCGTCCCGGCGGACGACCGGGCGCGCGCGTTCGGCCTCAACTTCTGGGCGGTGAACCTCGGCTGGGCGATCGCGATGGTGTCGGCCGGGACGCTCGCCCGCACCGGGTTCCACACCCTGTTCTGGATCAACGCCGCCACGGCCACCGCGTTCGGGATCCTGGTCTGGCGCGCGGTCCCGGAGACGCGTCCTTCGGTTCCCGGCACGGGTGCGGACACAGGTGCGGACGCGGCGCCGCGCGGCGGGATGCTGGACGTGCTGCGCGACCGGGTCATGATCGGCTACACCTTCACGGCGATGGCGTACGTGTTCGTCCTGCTGCAGTCGATGTCGACGATGCCGCTGGCGATGCGCGAGCAGGGCCTCGGAGCCGGCACCTACGGCTGGGTCATCGCGCTCAACGGCCTGGTGATCATCACCGTCCAGCCGCTGGTGAGCGCGTGGCTGACGCGGCGCGACCACTCGCTGGTGCTGGCCGCGGGCATGGCGATCGTGGCGGTCGGGATCGGCGCCACCGCGCTGGCGTCCGAGCCGTGGCAGTACGCGGTCATCGTGGTGTTCTGGTCGTTCGGCGAGATCATCGCCGCGTCCGTGCTGCAGGCGATCGTGGCCGGGCTGTCCCCCGAGCACCTGCGCGGACGCTACAGCGGGCTGTACGGGCTCTCCTGGTCCGGCGGGTTCATGCTGGCGCCGCTCGGCGGGACGCAGCTGCTCGGCCTCGGCGGCCCGGCGCTGATGTGGCCGGCCTGCGGGGCGCTCGGGCTCGTGGCGGCCGTCGGGCAGCTTGCCCTCACCCCCGCCATCCGGAGGCGGACGGCCCCCGCCCCGGCCTCTGCTCCGGCCACCGCTCCGGCCGCCGCCTCTTGACCCCGGAGGGCTATTATCGTCATAGTGACGATACCCGGTCGGTGATCGGGATCCGGCGACCTCCTAGGGTGGAGACGTGGCACAGCTCAGGATCGCGCTCGCGCAGGTGAACCCGACCGTCGGCGACCTCGGCGGCAACGCCGCGCTGATCGTCGACTGGACCCGGCGCGCCCGGGACGCGGGCGCGCACCTGGTCGCGTTCCCGGAGATGGCCCTCACCGGCTACCCGGTCGAGGACCTCGCGCTCCGCTCGTCGTTCGTCGACGCGTCCCGCGACGCCCTGGAGCGGCTCGCCCGGCGGCTGGCGGACGAGGGCCTCGGCGACCTGCCCGTGGTCGTCGGCTACCTCGACCGCCGGACGGACGGCCCCGTCCGTCCCGGGCAGCCCGCCGGATCCCCGCTGGACGGCGCGGCCTGGCTGCACGGCGGCGAGGTGCTCGTCCGCTCGGCCAAGCACCACCTGCCGAACTACGGCGTGTTCGACGAGTACCGCATCTTCGTGCGCGGCGACACGCTGCCGGTCGTCCGGGTGAACGGCGTGGACGTCGCGACCGTCGTCTGCGAGGACCTCTGGCAGGACGGCGGCCCGGTCAGCGTCACCGGCGCCGCCGGGGCGGGCCTGCTGCTGGCCGTCAACGCGTCCCCCTACGAGCGGGCCAAGCAGGACACCCGGCTCGACCTGTGCGCCCGCCGCGCCCGCGAGGCGGGCTGCGCGCTCGCCTACGTCAACATGGTCGGCGGCCAGGACGAGCTGGTCTTCGACGGCGACTCGGTCGTCGTCGGCGCGGACGGCGCGCTGCTCGCCCGCGCGCCGCAGTTCACCGAGCACCTCCTCGTCTCCGACCTCGATCTTCCCGCCGCCGACCCGGCCGCCGAGCCCGGCCGCGAGCCGGTCGACGCCCTGGACGGCACGACCATCACCGTCGAGCGGCTCGTCCTGTCCGGCGAGCCCGCGCCCGCCTCCCCGGCCCGTCCGCTGGAGGTCGCCGAGCGGCTGGACGACCTCGGCGAGGTGTACGCGGCGCTGGTCACCGGCACCCGCGACTACGTCCGCAAGAACGGGTTCCGCTCGGTCATCATCGGCCTGTCCGGCGGCATCGACTCGGCGCTGGTCACCACCATCGCCTCCGACGCCATCGGCCCGGAGAACGTGCACGCCGTCCTGCTGCCGAGCCGCTACTCGTCCGAGCACTCGGTCACCGACGCCGAGGAGCTGGTCAAGCGGCAGGGCGTGCACTCCCGGATCGTCCCGATCCGCGGCATGGTGGACGCGTTCGAGGCCGAGCTCGACCTGCACGGCCTCGCGTCGGAGAACCTGCAGGCCCGGATCCGCGCCAACATCTGGATGGGCCTGTCGAACGAGCACGGCCACCTCGTGCTGACCGGCGGCAACAAGAGCGAGCTCGCGACCGGCTACTCCACCCTCTACGGCGACTCGGCGGGAGGCTTCGGCCCCATCAAGGACCTGGTCAAGACCATGGTCTGGGCGCTGGCCCGGTGGCGGGACGAGCAGGTCGGGTCGGACCTGCCGTTCCTGCACCCGTTCGAGGAGCCGCCGATCCCCGACGCGATCATCGTCAAGGAGCCGTCCGCCGAGCTGCGCCCGGACCAGCGGGACTCCGACTCCCTGCCGCCCTACGACGTCCTCGACCCGCTGCTGGTCGACTACGTCGAGCGCGACATGGGCCGCGACCGGCTGATCGCGGCCGGCCACGACCCTGACCTGGTCGACCGCGTCATCCGCCTCACCGACCTCGCCGAGTACAAGCGCCGCCAGTACCCGCCGGGCCCGAAGGTCACCCCGAAGAACTTCGGCCGCGACCGCCGCCTGCCCATCACCAACCGCTGGCGCGAGAACCCGTAAGCCGCAGGACGCGGGCTGAGCCTGTGACCCGCAGGTCACGGGCTCAGCCGTGTCCCGCGGTCGGCGCCCGCGGCGGTCACGTGGCTTTCGAGCCGCGCCCTAGCGGTGGTGGTTCTCGCCGGGCCAGCTGGGGATCGGCTCGTCCGGCTCGGGCGGGACGCCGGGGACGACCTGCTCGCACCAGACGACCTTGCCCGCCTGGGTGCGGCGGGTGCCCCACCGGTGCGCGAGCTGGCTGACGACCAGCAGGCCGCGGCCGTTCTCGTCGTCGTCGAGGGCGTGGCGCAGGCGCGGCAGCGCGGCCGAGCGGTCCAGCACCTCCAGGGTGAGGGTGCGCTCGAGCAGCAGCCGCAGCTCGATGCCGCCCGGCGCGTAGCGGAGCGCGTTGGTGACCAGCTCGGACGCGAGCAGCTCGGTGGTGTAGACGAGGTCGGACAGGCCCCACTCGGTCAGCTTGCTGCACACCAGCCCGCGCGCCCGGCGGACGGACGCGGGGTCGGTCGGCAGCGGCCAGGACGCCATCCGGTCGGCGGGCATCCGGTGCAGCCGGGCCAGCAGGACGGCGATGTCGTCGCGGTGCTCGTCGGCGTACACGCCCGCGAGGGTGGCCTTGGCCAGGTCCTCCATCGGGCGGCCGACGGTCTCGGCGGTGAACAGCGAGCGGAGCCGGGCCAGGCCGTCGTCGATGTCGCGGCCCCGGTTCTCCACCAGGCCGTCGGTGTAGATGACGAAGACCGAGCCGTCCTCGACGGCGAACTCGCGGCTCTCGATGGCCGCGCCGCCGACCACGCCGAGCGGCGGCGCGGGCGGCACCTCCAGGTAGGCGTTCGCGCCGTCCGGGGCGGCCAGCAGCGGCGGCAGGTGCCCGGCGGACGCGACCTCCAGCTTTCCGGTCGTCGCGTCGTACACGGCGTACACGCAGGTGGCGAAGTGCGGCTCCTGCTCGCCGAGCTCGATCATCAGCTCGTGCATGACGTGCAGCGCGTCGGCGGGCGGCAGCTCGAGGTTGGCGAGGGTGTGCAGGGCGGTGCGCAGCCGTCCCATGGTGACCGCGGCGCGCACGCCGTGCCCGGCGACGTCCCCGACGATGAGGGCGACGCGCGCGCCGGGCAGCGCGATCGACTCGTACCAGTCGCCGCCGACCTCGACGAGCTTGCTGCCGGGCAGGTAGCGGTGCCGGACCTCGACGGTCGCGGGCGCGGACAGCCGGTTCGGCAGCAGGCTGCGCTGCAGCGCGAGGGCCGTGGCGCGCTCGCGGCTGAACAGCCGGGCGTTGTCGATGACGATGGCGGCGCGGGCGGCGAACTCCATGCCGATCTCGACGTCGTAGGCGTCGAAGCGGCGGTGGCCGCCGACGCGGGTGCAGGCGATGAAGCCGAGCAGCGTGTCCCGGGCGATCATCGGCAGCAGCACCATCGACACGTCCGATAGCAGGTGCCCGACCGGGTTGCGCCGCCACTTCTCGGCGATGGCGCCCGCGTCCCTGCGCTCGACGTGCCGCAGCAGGACGGGCCGGGCGGTGTCGAGCACCTCGCGGTAGGGCGTGCCCTCGGGGAACACCAGGACCTCGCCGACCGGGAACGTCGCCGTCCAGGCGGGGTCCTCGTCCTCGGAGGCGACCGAGATGCGGCGCATCACCGCCGAGCCGGTCTCCTCGTGCACCTCGTCCGCCGCGACCAGGCTCTCCAGGATCAGCACGGACGACACGTTGCAGTAGTGCGGGACGACGACGTCGACGATGCCCTTGGCGGTCTGGTCCAGGTCGAGGGACTGGCCGAACCGGGTGAGCGCGTCGTCCATCAGCGCGCGGCGCATGAGGGACGGGTCCTGGAAGCGCTCGCTGGGCGGCAGCGCGACCCGGACGTACAGCAGCCCGGCGGTGCCGTCGCCGACCATGGGCTGCGCGGTGACGACCGCGTCGACGCCGCGGCCGTCGGCGTGCCGCGCGGTGAGCACGGCCGTGCGCTCCTGCCCGGCGGCGGCGGCCTCGAGCAGCCCCTCGAGCTCGGCCTTGGCGTCGTCGGCGACCAGGTCGGTCGCCGGACGCCCGATCAGTCCGCCCGGGTCATGGCCGAGGACGGCCGGGCAGTTGGGTCCGCACTGGACGATCACGCGGTCGGCGTCGAAGCCGAGCACCAGTGTGCGGGACGGGGAATCGCCGACGGGCGCGTCGCCCCGTGGCGCCATGACGGATCTCACCTGACGCTCCAGTCAGCCGGTCCTGCATCCACTCCCCCAGCCCAGTATGGAGCATGCATGCCGGGGTTTGGGAGAAGATCACGGCCTGCGCGACGAAAACGGCATGGAAAAACAGACTTCCCAGTCAATCCGCCGAAATACCTCGGAGGATGGTGTCCACCAGCTGCTCGGCGAACCCGTCCGGCAAGGGCTCCGGAGGCTTGTGGAACGAGAAGGCGCCGACGAGCATCGCCACCGCCACGTTCACGTCGACGTCGCGCCGGACCTCGCCGCGCTCGACGCCGCGCCGCAGCACGTCGCAGTACACCTCGCGGCGCGGGTTCATGACGTCCTGCCGGTAGCGGGCGTACAGCCCGGGGTACTTCTCCGCGCCGCCGACCACGTTCCAGAAGCATCGGGACGCCTTGAACCCGCGCTCGACCGACATGTGCCGGGCGAGCGTGAGCAGGTCGTCCCGGACGCCGGTGCCGGGCAGCTCGGGCAGCGGCCCCTTGAGCGAGCTCAGGGCGCCGACGATCAGCGCCTCCTTGTTGGGCCAGCGCCGGTAGATGGTCGTCTTGGCGACGCCCGCGCGGGCGGCCACGGCCTCCATCGACACGCCGTCGACGCCGGACTCCTCGGCCAGCAGGTCGATCGTCGCGTCCAGGATCGCCTTCTCGGCGCGCTCGCTGCGGGGGCGGCCCGGGCGCGCTGCGCCCGGGCGGCTCTCGTCGGTCTCCGCCGGCCGCCGCGCGGTCGGCTTACTCTCGGTCATCGCGGTTCACATTCTCACACGCCGGCCCGCTCCTGGTTCCCGTCCGCCGGTTCGGCCGTCGCGTCCTCGGACGCGGCGGGCGAACCGGCGACGAGTTCGTCCTCGACGGCGGCGCGGCCCGGCATCCAGCGCAGCACGACCAGCGCGCTGACCAGCGCGATCAGGGCCGCCGCGCCCGCGGCGACGTGCACCGCGTGGACGAACGCCTCGTCGGCGGGGCCGATCAGGGCCCGGGCGCCGGGGATGACCGCGCCCGCCTGGTGCGCGCCCGCGATCGACTGGCCGACGGCCTCGCGCGCCGACTCGGGCAGCGCGGTCAGCCTGTCCCGCAGGTCCGAGCGGTAGATCGAGGAGATCACCGAGCCGAGGACGGCCACGCCGAGCGCGACCGCGACCTGGCGGGCGGTGTTGTTGAGCGCGGAGCCCGCGCCCGCCTTCTCCCGCGGCAGCGCCGACATGACGGCCTCGGTCGCGGGCGGCATGACGTTCGCCATGCCCGCGCCCTGCACGAAGAAGATCACCCCGAGCACCCAGAGCGGGGTGTCGACGCCGAGGAACTGGTAGCCGAGCAGGGCCCCGGTCACCGCGAGCAGGCCGACGGTGCAGACCATCTTGGCCCCGAACCGGCGCACCATGGACGCGCTGCGCGGGGAGAACAGCAGCTGCGCGACCGCGAACGGCATGACCATCGCGCCCGACTCGAGCGGGCTCAGCCCGCGCACGGACTGCATGTAGAAGTTGGAGAAGAAGAACACGCCGCCCGCGGAGAAGAAGCACAGCGCGATCGCGGCCACCGACGCCGACAGGCGCGGGTCGCGGAACAGCCGGACGTCGAACGCGGGGTGCTCGGTGCGGGCCTCGTGCCAGACGAACGCGGCCAGGACCAGGAAGCCGAGCGCGATCGGCGCCAGCACGTCCACCGCGGTCCACTGGCCCTTGTCGCCGCCGCGGATGATGCCGTAGGACAGCGCGACCAGGCCGATGATCGACAGCAGCACGCCGAACGGGTCGAGACCGCCGCGCTCGGGGTTGCGGGACTCCGGCACGAGGAACACGATCGCCGCCGCGCCCGCGACGATGACCGGGACGTTGATCAGGAAGACCGAGCCCCACCAGAAGTGGGCCAGCAGGAGGCCGCCGGTGATCGGGCCGATCGCGACGCCGAGGCCGACCGCGCCCGCCCACAGGGCGATGGCGCGCGGGCGCTCCTTCGGCTCGAACACGTTGGTGATGATGGACAGCGTCTGCGGCATGACCGCGGCCCCGCCGAGGCCCATCAGCGCGCGGGCCCAGATCAGCTGGGTCGGGGACTGCGCGTAGGCCGAGGCGAGCGAGGCGATCGCGAAGATCACCATGCCGCCGAGCAGCACCCGCTTGCGGCCGAGCCGGTCGCCGAGCACCCCGAAGGTGAACAGCAGCCCGGCGAACACCAGCGTGTAGGAGTTGATCGACCACTCGAGCTGGCTCTGGGTGGCGCCGAGGCCCTCGTGCGGGTCGGCGATGGTCTTGAGGGCGACGTTCAGGATGGTGTTGTCCAGGACCACGACGAGCAGGCTGACCGTCAGCACGCCGAGGACGTACCAGCGTCGCCGCTGGATGGTCTGGGGATCCACGGAACTCCTTGGAGGGATCGCTTGGGGAGGCGGGAAGAAAATTGCGCTACGGAGGCGTTGCGCAATGAGCGTACGCCGGAGAATTCAGATACGCAACCGTAGCGTTTCGAAATGCTCCCCCCGCACGTTCCGGAGGGGGAACCGGGCATCGCGGCAGGAACGGGAATCGGCGGGGGTTCCGTGGCCGTTGTTCTGGTGGGATCATCGGTCCCGTCCGGGTACGCCACCGTGGCGCCTCGAGACTGGAGGTACACCGTGTCTTCTGACGTGTCCGCTTCCACGCCGAAGTCCCCCGCTGGACAGCAGGGATCCGCCCAGCCGACCGCTCTGTACGGCGGCAAGGGCACCCGACGGGTGACCGTGCGCGACATCGCCGCCGCCAAGGCCCGGCATGAGAAGTGGCCCATGCTCACCGCCTACGACGCCCTCAGCGCGCGCGTCTTCGACGAGGCGGGCATCCCCGTCCTTCTCGTCGGCGACTCGGCCGCGATGGTCGTCTACGGCTACGACTCCACCATCCCCGTCACCGTGGACGACCTCGTTCCGCTGGCCGCCGCGGTCGTCCGCGGGGCCAAGCGCGCGATGGTGGTCGCCGACCTTCCGTTCGGGTCCTACCAGGCGAGCGTCCCCGAGGCGCTCGCGAGCGCGGCCCGGTTCATGAAGGAGGCGAACGTCCAGGCCATCAAGGTCGAGGGCGGGCGCCGGATCCTGCCGCAGGTCGAGGCCATGGTCGCGGCCGGGATCCCCGTCATGGGCCACCTCGGCCTCACCCCGCAGTCGGTGAACGCCTTCGGCGGCTACCGGGTGCAGGGCCGCGGCGAGGACGGCGAGCAGCTGCTGGCCGACGCCAAGGCGCTCGAGGCCGCGGGCGCGTTCTCGGTCGTCCTGGAGTGCGTCCCGGACGAGCTGGCCCGCCGGGTCACCGCCGCGCTGTCCATCCCGACGGTCGGGATCGGCGCGGGCGAGGGCACCGACGCACAGGTCCTGGTCTGGCAGGACATGGCCGGGCTCACTCCCCACACCGCCAAGTTCGTGAAGAAGTACGCCGACCTCTACTCCGTCCTCGGGGACGCTGCGCGCGAGTATGCCGAAGAGGTCGTCGCGGGCGCCTTCCCGACGCCCGAGTACAGCTACAAGTAAGCCGTCCGGCCCTCGGTCGGACTGTCAGGCCCTGTCGGCGCCCGTCTCAGTGCGGGCCTCGGCGGGGCCTTGGCCGTTGTCGGGCGTCCGCGGCGCGGGGATGCCGGGCCGCTCCTCGCCCGCCTGGTCGCCCTCGTCGCGGATCTCCTTGTGGAGGGTGCGGACGGCGGCGTCCAGGACGTCCGGACCGGCCACGTTCATCAGCAGCAGGCCGAGGTTGAGCGTCTTCTGGCCGTCCGACATGTCACTGCCCGCGAGCGCGTCCACGGCGGTGCGCAGGTCGGCCTGGTCCTCGGCGGAGACGTTCTGCAGCAGGCCCAGGCAGTAGGTCGGCAGCGCCAGCCGGGCACGGGGGAACGAGACGCCCTCCATGATGCGGCCGACGTCCTGCGCGCGGCTGCGCGCCTGCACCCGGTCGACGCCCCGGTCGGCGGCGGCGAGCAGCGAGGTCAGCAGGGTGGACGGGCCGACGGCGACGTCCTCGTCCCCGACCCGGACGGTGAACACCGCGCTGCGGAAGATCATCATCGAGCCGAGGCTGGCGGCCAGCACCTGCGCGGCGCCGAGCATCTGCGGCGACTTCACCCCGAACTCCCAGTGGAAGGTGCGCAGGAGCAGCAGCGAACCGGCGCCCGCGGCCCCGTTGATCAGCACGTACGCCCAGGTGCTCGGCACCCGGACCAGCGTGATCGGACGGTCCCGGTACCGGCTCACCAGTTCGGCGACGCCGACCAGGCAGGCGAGCGCGACCGTGATCAGGTACCCGGTCACCGGCCGTCCCCCGTCCGCGCTCCACCGGCGACGATCGCGCGGCGGACGCTCACCGGTCCCCGGGGGGCGCGAGGCGGACGATCTCGTCGATCTCGCGTTCCACCGTCACCAGGCCCCGGTCGCGCAGGCTCTCCACGGCGTCGGCGATCTCCAGCAGCCCGAGCCCGGTGCCGTGCTGGAGCTGCTCCAGCGACTGCGGGCGTCCGGCGGCGCCGAGCCGCGCCAGGACGCGGCGGCACACGTCCGGCAGGTCGGTGTCGTCGGGGTCCGGGTCGCCGCCTCGTCCGGTGACGGGACCGCCGCCTCCGGGATCCGGGGTCGCGCGCGACGCGGTGCCTCCGTAACCGGTGTCGAGCGGGCGTCCGGGCGGACGCAGGAAGGCGCTCCACGGGTCGGCCGACCGGATCTGCCTCATCTTCACCTGCCCTGTAGTACGGCGATCATAGGACGCGGCCCGTCCACGGCGGAACCACCGCAGCACATCCCAGGATGCCCGCGCCACACCGCTTTCCGCGCCGTCTTCGGCACGGTGCCGGTCAGAGTCGGCCACCCGTCCACGTCAGCACTTGGACGTCCGTGCGTCAGCTACCGCTCCAGTGACTCTCCCCATGTCCGCATCGCGCCGCGTGGGCCGCCCCCTCCCCCATCTCCACGGAACGCGACCGCGGCAGCGCCGACGGTCACGTTCCGTGAACGGGGGACGGGGTTCGGGAAGGTGGGAACGCGGGGTCAGACGTCGGTGACGCGCAGGCCCGCGTGCGCCTTGTAGCGGCGGTTGATGGAGATCAGGTTCGCGGTGAACGCCTCGACCTGGCGGGCGTTGCGGAGCCGTCCGCCGTACACGCCGCGCATGCCGGGGATGCGTCCGGCGAGGGCCTGGACGGTGTCGGTGGCCGCGCGGTCGTCGCCGAGGACCAGGACGTCCAGCTCGGTCTCGTCCACCTCGGGGTCGAGCAGCAGGACGGCCGACACGTGGTGGAAGGCGGCGACGACGCGGACGCCCTCGGTGTTCTGCAGGACGGCGGCGGCCTGCTCGGCGGCGCTGCCCTCCTCCACCGCGAGCGCGAACGCGCCCTTCTTGTCGAACCCGAGGGGGTTCACGCAGTCCACCACGATCTTGCCCGCGAGGGCGTCGCGCAGGGACGACAGGAGGTCCCTGTGGCCGTCGTAGGGGACGGCCACGATCACCACGTCCGACCCGGACGCGGCCTCGGCGTTCGCCGCGCCCTGGATCCCCAGGTCCGCGCCGAGGTCGGCGGCGGCCTGCCGCGCGCGCTCGGCGCTGCGCGAGCCGAGGGTGACCTTGTGTCCGGCGAGCGCGAACCGGCGGGCCAGGCCCTTGCCCTGGTCCCCGGTCCCGCCGAGGATCCCGATGCTCAGTCCGGAGACGTCGGGCAGGTCATGGGGGCTCTTCTTCGGCTGATCAGTCATGGCGTCGAGTCTGCCAAACCGGGCGGACCCCTCCGCGCACGGACCCGTCCCGTCCGAAACCGCGCGTCCCGGCCCGGTTCTTGGGCCACGATGGAACGCATGGACGCCGAGCACGTCATGATGCTGCGCGAGGTGCTGGCCGCGACCGGATGGCTGGAGCGCACCGGGGAGTTCGGACGGGCGCTGCGGGTCAGCGCGCGCACCCCCGGCGGGCTGCTGCTGGTCGGCACCCCCACGGGCGAGCCCTGGCACCTCGCCGCCCACCTGGACGACGAGAGCAGCCTGAACGCGCTGCCGGGCCTGTCCCCCACGCTCGTCCGCTGGTCCCCGCCCGCGGACGCGCCCGCGCACCTCGCCGTGGGCCTGGAGCGGATCGAGGACGCCGGACGGGGCGAGACCCTCCTCGTCGTCGCCGAGGACGAGGCGCCGGTCCCGCTGCTGGAGCGGGTCGACGACGCCCGCCGCGTCGGGGCCACGATCCTCGCCCTGGACGGCGGCGACCGCGAGCTCCAGGGTCTCGCGCACGAGGGCCTGACCATTCCGTCCGCCGATCCCCTGGTGAGCTTCGACGGTGCCCAGCACCTGGTCAGCGCCGCCGCCGGGCAGGACCTCACCCGTCCCCGCCGCGGCCTCCGCGACCGCCTCGCCCGCCTCCTCGACGCCGTCACCGGCCCCGTCATCGACTGACCCGGCCGACAGCCGGCGCGAACCGGCCGGCCGCCGGTCCGCGTCGGTCAGTCGTCGTCCTGGGCGTCCCAGGCCTTGTTGCGCTCGCGGGCCTCGGCCAGGGCTCCCGCGGCCTCGGCCTCGGTGGCGTAGGGGCCCATGCGGTCCTTGTCGGGGCAACCGGGGCCGTGCTCGACGCGCAGGTGCTTCAGGCAGAACCACCAGGCGTCGTCGATGTCCTTCTTCGCGTTCATGTGCCCTCCCTTTCGATCACGCCTCTGGAGTCGTCCCCCGCCGGGGCTGACTACACTCGCTGACCATGACGACCCACCTCCTCCGGCCCGGCCGTGTCTCGCCCATGCGCAAGGTACCCGCGAACATCCACCGTCCGGAGTACGTGGGCAAGAAGACCCCGAAGACGGGCGAGCCGGACGTCAAGACGCCGGAGACCATCGAGCGGATGCGGGTGGCGGCGAAGATCGCGGCGCGGGCGCTGGAGGAGGTCGGCAAGAACGTCCGGCCGGGGATCACCACCGACGAGCTGGACGTGATCGGGCACGAGTACATGCTCGACCACGGGGCCTACCCGTCCACGCTCGGGTACCGCGGGTACCCCAAGTCGCTGTGCACCTCGATCAACGAGGTGATCTGCCACGGCATCCCGGACGACACCGAGCTGCGCGACGGCGACATCGTCAACGTGGACATCACCGCGTTCGTGGACGGCGTGCACGGCGACACCGACGCGACGTTCCTGGTCGGGGACGTGGACGAGGAGGCGCGGCTGCTGGTCGAGCGCACCCACGAGGCCATGATGCGCGGGATCCGGGCCGTCCGGCCGGGACGCGCGATCAACGTGATCGGACGGGTGATCGAGTCCTACGCCAAGCGGTTCGGGTACGGGGTCGTCCGCGACTTCACCGGGCACGGCATCGGCACCACCTTCCACTCGGGCCTGGTCGTCCCGCACTACGACGACCCGGCCGCGACGACCGTGATGCAGCCCGGCATGACGTTCACGATCGAGCCGATGCTCACCCTCGGCACCCCCGAGTGGGACATGTGGCCGGACGGCTGGACCGTCCTCACCAAGGACCGCAAGCGGACGGCGCAGTTCGAGCACACCCTCCTCGTGACCGACGACGGCCATGAGATCCTGACGCTGCCGTAGCCGGAATCCGGGAAGCACGTCACAGAGGACGCTCCACCGCGGAGGCATCCGTCGCCGGACGTCCGGGAAGAGCTCCCTCATGAACGCTCCCGCACCGTACGAACCTCCGCGAGTGCCGTCGGACAGCATGCCGCCCGGGAGGGCGGCGTTGAGCGTGACATGGGCGGCGCTGCCGTTCCTGACGCTGGGCTACGCGACCCCGTTCACCTTCGCGGCGGCGGCGCTGTGGCGCCGGCGGATGCACCTGGTGTGGGCGACCGTGGTGTACAGCGGCCTGTTCGCGGGGCTGCTGCTGATCGCGCCGAACCTCAAGAGCGACGGCGGGGCGCAGCGGGCCGCGGGCATCCTGATGTCGGTGCTGGCGCTCGTGGGCTGCGGGCACGCGTTCCTGGTGCGGCGCCAGGTGTTCGATCCGGACGGCCTGTCCGGCGTCGGGAACGACGCGGTGGTGGAGCGGGTCCGGCAGCAGCGGCTGCTGCGCGCCAAGGCCCGCGACCTGGCCGCGCACGATCCGGGACTCGCGCGGGAGCTGCGGATCGGCCGTCCGGACCTGCCCCGCCAGTTCCACGACGGCGGCCTGGTCGACGTCAACCACGCCCCGCCCGAGGCCCTGACCATGCTGCCCGGCATCACCCCCGAGCTGGCCGGACGGATCGAACGGGCGCGGGCCGAGACCGGCGGCTTCGTCTCCGCCGAGGAGCTGTCCGCCGTGGCGGGCCTCCCCCCGGCGATCACCGGCGAGCTGTCCGAGTTCGCCATCTTCATCCGCTGACCGGCCGAACACCCGGGGACGCTCGCGGACCGGCGCTCAGTAGGCGACGGTGATGCGGCGGCCGACGGCCTTGGGATCCTCCAGCTCGTCCACGAGGGCGACGGCGTAGTCCTCGGCGCTGATGCGGCTGTTGCCGTCGGCGTCGGAGAGGAGCTGGTCGCCGCCGAGGCGGAACGTGCCGGTGCGCTCCCCGGGGCCGATCTCGGCGGCCGGGGAGATGTAGGTCCAGTCGAGGTCGCCCGCCTCTTCGCGAACGGCGTCGAGGAGGGCCCCCTGCGCGAGGGCCTCATTCTTGTAGAGCGCGGGGAAGTCCGGGCTGTCCACGAGGCGCTGTCCGGGCGCGATCTCCAGGCTGCCCGCGCCGCCGACGATCACCACGCGCCGCACCCCCGCCTTCCGGGCCGCGGCGAGGACGCCGCGTCCGTCGGCGAGCAGCGGGGCGACGGTCTCCGAGCCGTCGCGCGGCGGGGCCACGGCGACGACGATCGCGTCGTGCCCGGCGGCGAGCTTCGCGATCGCGTCGGCGTCGCTCGCCTGGGCCCGCGCCGTGCCGTCCTTGCCGCTGCGGGTCACCCCGGTGACCTCGTGGTTCCGGGCGCGCGCCTCGGCGGCGACGCGGGAACCGACCATGCCGGTGGACCCGACGATCAGGATCTTCATGCTTGTCTCCCTTCGACGTGGCGTACGGTATCCATCGGATACTGGTTACTACAACGATCCATAGGTACCCTTTGGAAACCATGAAGGACTCCATGCGTCCCGGGGACGCCTTCGACCCGTCCTGCCCGACCCGGATGGTGCTCGACCGGATCGGCGACAAATGGTCGGTGCTGATCGTGCTGACCCTGCTGGACGGACCGCGGCGGTTCACCCAGCTGCGCGACCGGATCGGCGGCGTCACCCCCAAGGTCCTTACCCACACGTTGCGCGGGATGGAACATGACGGTCTTCTCGTCCGCCGGGTGTTCGCCGAGGTCCCGCCGCGCGTCGAGTACGAGCTGACCCCGCTCGGGCACTCCCTGCGGGAGCCGATCCAGGCCGTCGCCGACTGGGCCGAGGCCCACGTCCAGCAGGTCATGGCCGCCCGCGACCGGCACGACGACGACACCACCGGCCGGACGCCCGCCGAGAGCGCCGCCACGCGGTGAACCTGCGGGGTTCCGGCTTGGCGCTGGAACGGCCGCCGGGTCGGGGGGATGCTGGACGGAACGGGCAGGCGCGACCTTCGGCGTGCCGCCCGCTAAAACGATCACTAACGGGATAGTGTCCCGCCGTACCTGGCAAGACGGGACGGACGGGGCGGGGATGCGCGCATGATGGGGCACACGCACGCGCTGAGCGGGGCACTGGCATGGCTGGCCGTCGTCCCCGTGCTGGGGCGGACGGACCTGATGCACCAGTACGCGTTCCACCTCGACACCAAACAGCTCGCGGCCGGGACGATCGTGGCGGCGGGGGCCGGGCTGCTGCCCGACATCGACCACCACAACGGGCGCATCGCCAACACGCTCGGCCCGCCGTCGCAGCACTTCTGCAAGTGGGTCGGGAAGATCTCCGGCGGGCACCGGCACGGCACCCACTCGATCCTGTTCGCGGTCGGGATGGGCTGGGGCATCGACTGGCTCGCGTCCCACCAGCGCTACGCCTGGTGGGCGGTGCTGTTCATCATCGTGGGCTTCGGGCTGCGGGGCATCGGCCTGGACTTCGAGGGCAAGGAGCCGCAGTCCGCGCTCGCCGACTGCGCGCTAGCCGCCATCGCCGTCTGGTGGATGCACGACCTGAACATGGACTTCGTCGGGTGGGCGATCACGGTCGGCTGCCTCGCGCACATCATCGGCGACTGCCTGACACCCCAGGGGTGCCCGGTGCTGTGGCCGATACCCTGGCGGGTCGCCGTACCGGTCGTGCCGAAGACGAACGGCAAGGTCGAGCACGCCGTCATCGTCCCGCTGCTGATCCTGGGGACGGCGATCCTGGCCGTCCGGTCGGCGCTCGGGGACACCGCGACGCAATGGCTGAACAAGGGTTGACCGGCGGCGTCGGCGGCGGGCTGGTCTCTCAGTTCGCCATGAGGTCGGCGAACTCGTCGCACTTGTAGCGGGTCGCCATCTCCTTGAACAGGTCGTCCACCTTGCGGGAGTCCTCGGGACCGGTGCCGCCCTTCTCCCGGACCCTCACGGCGATCGGGTAGTCGAGCCTGACCTGCTTGATGCCGGGGGCGGCGTTGGCGGTGCAGACCACCTGGCCGAGCAGCAGCCGCGGCCAGCGCACGTTCGCCCTGTTGACGCGGACGGTCAGCAGGCCGCTGGAGTCGTAGGCCATCAGCGTGACGCCGCCGGGCAGGAGCGTCCGGTAGCCCAGCTGCCGTTCGGCGTCGGTGGGCGCGACGGTGAGCTGCTGGAGGCCGAGGTACGGCTGGTTCAGCAGGCCCGGACGGGAGACCCGCGCCAGCCTGTCGCCCCTGACCAGGTAGACCGCGACCGGGTTGGGTTGCGCGGTCGGCCGGGGGATGTCGCCCGCGCCGACCGGACCCGTCGGGCGGACGCCGCAACCGGTCAGCGCGAGCAGGACGCCCAGGCCCGCGAGAAGGCATCTCGGTCTCATGCCTCGTCCTCCTCGTCCGCCGAGGGCAGCCACAGGGTGAAGACGGCGCCGCCGTCCGGTCCGTTGGCGACCGCCAGCATGCCTCCGTGCAGACCGGCGTTCTCCAGCGCGATGGACAGGCCGAGCCCGCTGCCCTCGCTGCGGGACCGGGCCGCCTCCGCCTTGACGAACCGGTTGAAGACCAGGGGAAGCAGGTCCTCCGGGATGCCGGGGCCCGCGTCGGTCACGGTCAGCTCCACGCCGTCCTGCTCGGGCCGGAACGCCACGCTCACCGGCGGGCCGCCGTGCCGCAGCGCGTTGCCGACCAGGTTCGCCACGATCACGTCCAGCCGCCGGGGGTCGAGCCGGACGATCAGGTCCGCCGGGCCGTCCACGGCGACCTCGCCGGTCCAGCCGCGCGCGTCCAGGGTCGCCTCGACGGCGTGGGCGACCACCACGTCGTCCAGGACGAGCGCGGCGGCCCCGGCGTCGAACCGGCTGATCTCGATGAGGCGCTCGACGAGCGCGCCCAGCCGCCGGGTCTCGACCGCGACCAGCCGGGCGGCGTCGTCGCCCTCCTCGGCGAGGATCTCGGCCATCGCGACCATCGAGGTCAGCGGGGTGCGCAGCTCGTGCGAGACGTCCGCGACGAACCGGCGGGACGCGGCGTCCTTGGCGCGCAGCTCGCCGACCATGTGCTCCAGCTGGTCGGCCGTCCGGTTGAAGGTGCGGACGAGGTCGGTCAGCTCGTCCCGTCCGCGCTCGCCGATCCGGGTGGAGAAGTCGCCCTCGCCCAGGGCGCGCGCGGCCCGGCCGAGGACCCGGACCGGACGCAGCACGCCGCGCGTCGCGGCGAGGGCCATCGTGAGCGCCAGCAGCACCGCGAACCCGTCCGCGATGAGCAGCGCGCGGGTGAACTGGGCGAGTTCGGTCTCCTCGCGCCGCAGGCTGACCGACACGAACACCAGCGGACGTTTCTGGCCCTCCTGTTCCCTCTGCTCGGGCTGCGCGGCCAGCATTCCGATCAGCAGGTAGGCGTGGCCGCGCACCCGGACGCGCTGGAAGACCGTCTCCGAGAGCATGCGGTAGGAGAACATCACGCTCACCGGGACGCCCACGCCCGCCGCCGCGGCGTTCCGGACGCGGTCGTCCAGCGCGGCCGGCTGGTAGGCGGGCAGGTTCATCACCCACACCCGACGCTCGGAGGTGTAGAGCGCGGCGAGGAGCTGCTGCCGGACGAGCTCCTCGCCGCCCGGGGGCGTGGTGACCGGGACGTAGCGCGCGACGGTCTGCCGGATCTCGATGATCTCGGTGTCCTGGACGCGCTCCAGCAGGGCCCGGCGGACGAGCACGTAGGAGATCCCGGACGCCAGCAGGGCGGCGACCAGCGCCACCGCCACGAACGCGGCGGCGAGGCGGGTGCGCAGGCCCATCGGGCGGAGCCGCATCGTGTATCGCGCCGAGTACCCCCTGAGCAGGCGCACCGCGCGCGCCACCGGACGGGGGACCACCCGGCGCGCCGCACGGGCCGCCAGGCGGCGCGGCGAGCCCGCCTTCGGAATGCGCGCCTTCAGGGAGCGCGGCGGGCGGGTCACGGGGCGGTGAAGCGGTAGCCGAAGCCTCGGACGGTCTGTATGAGGCGGGGGTCGGCGGGCTCGTCCTCGATCTTGGCTCGGACGCGCTGGACGCAGGCGTCGACGAGCCGGGAGTCGCCGGGATAGGTGTGCTCCCAGACGGCGGCGAGCAGGTGCTGGCGGGTCATGGCCTGCCCCGGACGGCGGGTCAGCTCCAGCAGCAGCCGCAGCTCGGTCGGGGTGAGCCGGACGTCCTGCCCGGCCTTGGTGACCTTGAGCGCGGAGCGGTCGACGACCAGGTCGCCGTAGGCGGACCGGTCGGTGTGGGACTGCTCGGCGCGACGCAGGACGGCCCGGATCCGGGCGTCCAGGACGCGCGGCTCGACGGGCTTGGTGACGTAGTCGTCCGCGCCCGCCTCGAGGCCGAGGACCACGTCCAGGTCGTCGCCGCGCGCGGTGAGCAGGATGACCGGGAGGGTGTCGTCGCGGCGGATGCGCCGGCAGACCTCGATGCCGTCGACGCCGGGGAGCATGACGTCCAGCACGGCGATCTCGGGCCTGCGGGCGCGCAGCGCGTCGAGACCGTCCTCGCCGGTCGCGCGCGCGGTGACCGAGTGCCCGAGGCGGCTCAGGGCCAGCTCCAGCGCGGCGCGGGCGGAGGGGTCGTCTTCCACGAAGAGAATGCTCGCCACGTCACCATTATCCGTCCTTGTCGATCTTCAACCTCCTTGTGTCACGAAATCCAGACATCACACGAACATGATCACAACGGTCCGCCGGAACGGTGGGCCGTATGTCCCAGGTCATCGCACCCCCGGCCCCGTCCGCCCCACGGGCCGCCGCCGCACCCCGCCGCGACCCGCTGCCGTGGCTGCTGCTGTTCGGCGCCGTCGCGCAGGTCGTGCTGCGCCTCTGGCTGGCCCGCGCCCGCACCGGCCCGGTCGCCGACCCGGACGAGACCAGCTACCTCGCGATCGCCCGGTGGCTGGCCGGCGGACCCGGTGCCGACCTCTCGGGCAACACGTTCTACCAGGCCGGATATCCGGTGCTGCTGAGCCCGCTGCACTGGTTCACCGACGCCCCGGGAACCGTCTACACCGGCGTCATCGTCATCAACGCGCTGGTCGGGGCGGCGCTGTTCCCGATGGGGTACGCGGCGCTGCGCCGGTTCGGCGCCCGGCGACGCGCGGCCCTGCCGCTGTCGTTCGCGGCGTCGCTGCTGCCCGCGTCGACGTTTTTCGGAATGTTCGCCCTGACGGACGCACTGCTGCCCACGCTGATGCTCGGCTGGCTGCTGCTGCTCGACCGGTTCGTCCGGACGCGGCGTCCCGTGGACGGCGCGCTGGCGAGCCTGGTGGCCGTGTACGCGTGCTTCACGCACTCGCGCGGCGAGATCGTGCTGGCCGTCCACCTTCTGGCCCTGCTGGCGACCCGTCCGCGCGCGATGTGGGCGGGGCTGGTCACGACGGCGGGCGGGTACCTGGCGGCGTCCTCGGTCAACGACGCGCTGCGGCGCTCGTTCTACCCGGACGGCGCGCGGGACATGGCGGGTCTTCTCCAGGAGCGGCTGACCGGCGCGTCCGGGCAGGCGTGGTCGCTGTCGGGGATGTCCGGGCAGATCTGGTACCTGGTCGTCGGGACGTGGGGGCTGGCCGGGATCGGGCTCGTCGCGACGTTCGCGGCGCTCGCCCGCAAGGAGACGCGGCTGATGGCCGGGGTGCTGCTGACGACCACGTTCGGCGTCGCGTACGCGTCGGAGGCGGCGCTGCCGGACGAGCACCGCGTCGGGAACTTCGCCTACGGCCGGTACCTGGCGATGCTGGCGCTGGTGTACGTCCTGATCGCGCTCGCGGTGCTGACGAGGGCGTCGGCGCGGAACGCCGTGCGGGCGTCGCTGGCGGGCTTCCTCATCGCCGCCGAGGCGGGCGCGACGGTGCTGCTGTACGCGGGCGCGCGGTTGCGGACGCACCAGTTCATCGGGTTCGACTTCCCGGAGACGAACTTCCTCACCCAGGACCGGACGCAGTTCCGGCTCGTCCTCGCGACGCTCATCGCCACCGGGCTGCTCGCGGTGCTGGTCGCGTCGCGCCTGTTCGGCGGCGCGCGGACGGTCGCGCTCGTCCTGCTCGCGGTGAACACGGCGGCGATGGTGCACATCATGGGCGACGGGAAGCGCGTGTTCCCGCCGCCGCCGCTGCCCGCCGCTTCCGAGCGCGGTGGCGTGGTCGCCGACCGCTCGCTGAACTGGGTGGCGCGGACGAAGCTGACCAATCCGGTGTGGTGGACGCGGATCGGCTGGATCGACGCGGCCCACCAGGCGCCGGGGCCCGGCGTCTGCACGGTCGTCGTGCCACCCGGGACGGACGGGACGCCGCCCGAACAGACCTGGCCCCGCCATCCGGCGGGCTGGCTCACGCGCACGGGCGGCGCGGGCACGGCCCGGTGGGTCGCCTGGTACGACCCGCGCTGCGGAACCGCCACCGCCGATCCCGGGCCCGCGTCGGGCCGTCCCGGAACCGTCCGGACCTCGCTCAAAGCGCCACGCTGACGGCTAGGACGGTCCCTCTGAACGGACGAGCCCGCCCCGGAGACTTCGGGGCGGGCTCGGTCCGTTTCCGATTCAGAACCTGGTGACCAGGGCGATGCGGTCGTGGTCGACGAGGAAGCCGTCGGAGACGAAGGTGACCTCGCCGCCGTAGTCCAGCTGGGCCTCGATGAGGTTGTCGACGACGTCGTCGACGACGCCCTCGCCCTTGACGTAACCGGGGCTGGTGTCGTCCAGCGGGTCGATCACGCCGTCCGCGCCCCGCAGGCCGGGCAGGTGGTAGCCGCGCTCGACGACCAGGTGCTCGCCGCGGCCCTCCTTCACCAGCGACAGCACCTCCTTGACGCCCGCCGCGTACCGCTTCAGGCCGCGCGCGGCCTCCAGCTCGGTGAGCACGCCGACCTCACGCAGGTCCTCGTAGGCGTGCAGGACGGGCCGGGCCAGGTCCATCAGGACCGAGGCGGGCGCGTCCTCGTAGGCGCCGTCGATCCGTCCGGCGACGGTGAGCTTGCCACCCGCCTCCTCGTCGAACCACGCCTGGGCGCGGACGACGCCCGCGATGATGACCGGACGGCGGTCCCGCGCGTTGATCTTCTCCAGCGCCTCCACGGTCCGCCGGACGAACAGCTGGTGCGGGGCGTTGGCGTCGCGGATGCTCGGTGGCGCCGCCTTGCCGACGACCGCCTCGTCGAGGCTCTCCGGCGACATCGGGAAGCCCTCGCGCTCGACCTGCGTGAGCGTCTCGCCGCGTCCGTCCCACAGCCGGGTCCTGTTGTCGGACAGGACGAGCAGCCAGTAGCGGGTGCGGCGGGTGAAGGCGGCGACGAGGTCGCGCGTCGCGAAGGTGGTGTCCAGCACCACACGCTCCTCGACCGGCTGGTCGATCGTGAAGGTGTGCACCTCCCCGCCCGGAGCGGCGAACAGGACCAGGCCCTCCTCGGCGTCGGCCGGGTCGAGGCCCTGCACGGCCTTCTCCAGGCCGTCGTAGAGCGCGTGCGCCTCCTGGGACGGCACCTCCGGGTCGTCCCGGAGCCGCCGCTTCACCTCGGCCAGCAGGTTGCGGAGCCGGATGGGGTCCTGCTGGTTGTCCGGCGCCCGGCGGTTGGTCGGCATGAGGACCGACACCGCCGGGTACGAGCGTGGCCTGCGCAGTTCGGACAGTGTGGCAGCGTCCATGATCCCCCGATCGACGCGATGTGAGCTTGCCTGTGCCTCTTTTCTAACGAACCGCAGGTAAACCAGGTATAAGCGGCACATCATGATCCCGTCGTGTCAAGCGCGGGACAGTCTCCGATCAACCGCGGATCAACTCTCGGTACCGGCTCCACGCCCCACGGTCACGGCCCTTCCGGGCGGGGGACAACCCCTCCGGGAGGTCGGTACGCAATGCAGATCAACGGCAAAGGACGGGCGGGGACGGCCGTGGGGGCGCTCACGGCGGCCGGGGTGCTGGTGCTCGCCTCGTGCAGCGGCGGCAACGACATCGGCAACGGCGGCGGGGAACGGGAGAACGGCCGGGGCGGGAACGAGGCGACCAGCCCGCCCTCGACCGTGTCGGCGGGGAACGCCGCGTCCGAGGTCGAGGCGCAGTACGAGAAGGTCGTCCGGACCGTCCTGCCGGCGGTGGTGCAGATCACCACGGACACGGGCGAGGGCTCCGGCGTCGTGTACGACTCCAGCGGCGACATCGTGACCAACGCGCACGTGGTCGCGGGCGCGCACAGGATCCAGGTGACCGCGGCGTCCGGCGGCAAGACCCTGGACGCGAAGCTCGTCGGCCAGTTCGCGCCGGACGACATCGCCGTGGTGAAGGTGAGCGGCGGGTCGCTGCGTCCGGCGAGGTTCGGCGACTCGAACAAGCTGAGGATCGGTCAGATGGTGCTCGCGATGGGCAACCCGCTGGGACTGTCCGGGAGCGTCACCCAGGGCATCGTGTCGCAGCTCAACCGCGAGGTGTCCACCAGGCGGGAGGGCGCGTTCCCGGGCGCGACCATCGGGGACGCCATCCAGACCAGCGCCGCCATCAACCCGGGCAACTCCGGCGGCGCGCTGGTCACGCTGAACGGCGAGGTGATCGGGATCCCGACCGCCGCCGCGTCCGACCCGCAGATGGGCGGCTCGGCGGTCGGCATCGGGTTCGCCACGCCGTCCGGCACCGTCCAGCGGATCGCGCCGCAGCTCATCAGGGACGGCAGGGTCACCAACTCCGGACGGGCCGCGCTCGGCGTGATGGTCCGCACGATCATCGACCCGACCAGCCTCCAGCAGACCGCCGTGGGCGTGGTCAGCGTGACCCGGGGCTCGGGCGCGGACAAGGCCGGGATCGTCCCCGGCGACCTGATTCTGCAGGTCAACGGCACCGCCACGCCGAGCCAGACCGAACTGGCCGAGGTCCTCGCCAAGCTGAAGCCCGGCGACACGGCCAAGGTGGAGGTGCAGACCGCCGACGGCTCCAAGAAGTCGGTGGACGTCACGCTCGGCGAACTCCCCGGCTCCTGACCTCGCGGCCCGCTCGGCGAGTTCCCTGCTCCTGGCGGTGTGGTCGGCGGGTTACGCGCCCGGGGAGATGAAGCCGGTCTCGTAGGCGAGGATGACGGCCTGCGTGCGGTCGCGCGCCTGCAGCTTCGCCAGGACGTTCCCCACGTGCGTCTTCACCGTCTGCGGGCTCACGTACAGCTCGGCCGCGATCTCGGCGTTGGAGTGGCCCCGCGCGACCAGGCGCAGGACGTCCGCCTCGCGCTCGGTGAGCCGCGCGTGCCAG
This sequence comes from Actinomadura oligospora ATCC 43269, assembly GCF_000518265.1. Lineage (GTDB taxonomy): Bacteria > Actinomycetota > Actinomycetes > Streptosporangiales > Streptosporangiaceae > Spirillospora > Spirillospora oligospora. The sequence goes on from NZ_JADG01000004.1 coordinate 525,674, forward strand.
TCCGCGCCGCCGCCCGGCCCGCCGCCGGGCGCGTGCTCGGCGGCCAGCGTGCGGATCGCGCTCGGGAACAGCAGGCTCTCGCCGTGCACCACGGTCCGGATCGCCTGGAGGATCTCCTCCGGGCGCGTCCGCTTGAGCAGGAAGCCGTCCGCGCCGGCCTTCAGCGCGTCGTAGACGTACTCGTCGTTCTCGAACGTCGTCACGACGATGATCTTGGGCGGGGTCCCGCCCGCCGCGAGCAGCCGCCGGGTCGCCTGGATGCCGTCCAGGCGGGGCATCCGGACGTCCATCAGGACCACGTCCGGGGCGGTCCGGGCGACCGCGTCCGGCACGTCCGCCCCGTCGGCCGCCTCCCCCACCACGGTCAGGTCGGGCTCGGCGTTGATGATCGCGGCCAGCCCGGCGCGGATCAGCCGCTCGTCGTCCACCAGCAGCACCTTGATCGTCACGCACCGGACATTAGCGGCAATGACACCTCCATGCGCCATTCGCCCCCGGCCGGGCCCGCCGCCATGTCGCCGCGCAGCACGGTCACGCGCTCCCGGATGCCGCCGAGACCGCGTCCGCCGCCGTCCCGGGTCCGGCTCGGCGTCCCGCTCAGCGGGTTGGCCACCAGGACGTTCAGCCGGTTCTCCGCGACGGTGATGCGCAGCGTCACCGGCACCTTCCCGGCGTGCCGCAGCGCGTTCGTCAGCCCCTCCTGGACGATCCGGTACGCCTCCCGCGACACCGCCGCCGGGACGCCCCCGACGGCGTCGTCCACGCCGTGGTCCAGCTCGACGCCCGCGAGCTTGGTCTGCTCGACGAGCCGCCCGAGGTCGGCGAGGGTCGGCTGCGGGGTCGTCCGGGCCTTGTCCTCGCGGAGGAGGCCGAGCACGTGGTCGAGGTCGGCCAGGGCGGCCCGCGCGCTCTCCTCGATCGCGGTGAGCGCCTCGCGGGCGAAGTCCGGATCCCTGTCCAGGACGCGGGACGCGGCGGCCGCCTGGAGCGTCACGACGCTCAGCGCGTGCCCGACCGAGTCGTGCAGCTCGCGGGCCAGCCGGTTCCGCTCGGCGAGTTTGGCGGCCTGCTCCTCCAGCTCCACGACGCGCTCCTCGGCGGTGGGGCCGAGGAAGCGGGGCGCGAGCGCGGTGAGGGTCCGTCCCGCGACCACGATCAGGCCGAGCAGCGCGACGACGCAGGCCAGCCCGGCGGGCGGCGCGAGCCACTGGTAGCCGCTGTGCTTCCAGGCGTACAGCGGGCTGCGCGGGTCGTCCAGGACGCCCCAGCCGAAGAGCGGGAAGGTCGTCAGCACCGCCGCGAACGGCGGCACCGCCAGGCTGGCCGCGCCGATCACGACGCCGACGTGCAGGTGCAGGCTGAACCAGAGGCCGGTGCCGAGGCGGGCCCGCAGGGACCGGGCGACCGGCACGTTCATCTCGGCGAGCCGTCCGCCGAGCAGCTCCTTGACCGCCGTGCCCTCCACCTGCCGCACCCCGGGGACCATCCCGGTCACGACCGCGGCCGGGATCGGCAGCAGCAGCATCGCCGTCACCGACCCCGGCCCCTTCAGGGGTGACAGCCCGACGAGGACCATCAGCAGGAACCAATACGGCATCAGCAGCGCCGCGCCCATCACCAGATAGGCCCAGCGCCGCCAGGTCGTCCGGTCGGAGACCGTGCGCAGGAGTCGAACCACGCGACGATCCTTACAGACCCGGTGACCTGCGCGCCTCCCCCGTCCGGGGGGCTTCTGCCGCGCGTCCGGAGGAACGCGGCGGTCAGTCGCCGCGTTCCTCCTCGCGCCGGGCGAGCCGGGCGAGGCGGTCGTTGTAGGCGGCGAGCTCGTCGTCGGCCGCGGAGCGCTCGCCGCGCGCGGCGGCGCGGTCGGCCCGGCGGTCCTCCCGGCGGGCCCGGCGCTGGTCGTCGAAGAACCACTGGAAGGCCAGGAAGATCAGCACGATGAAGGTCGGGATCTCGCCGAAGCCCCAGGCGATCGCGCCGCCGGTGTGCTGGTCCTGGAGGATGGAGGTGCCCCAGTCCGGGTGGACGGCGGTGTACCAGGCGCGCGCGAGCGGCGCCCCGAGGTTCATCAGGGCGATGCCGAAGAACGCGTGGAACGGCATCGTGACGAACAGCAGGATCAGCCGTCCCGGGTAGGGCAGCTTGTGCGGCGCGGGGTCGACGCCGATCAGCACCCAGTAGAACAGCGACCCGGACAGCAGGAAGTGCGACATCATCGCGATGTGCCCGAGGTGGTTGCGCATCGCGGACTCGAACAGCGGCGTGAAGTACAGCGCGAACGTGGACGCCACGAAGATGATCGTGGCCACGCCCGGGTGCGCGAAGAACGACACGTACCGCGAGTGCAGCAGCGCCGTCAGCCACTCGCGCGGGCCCCGGTCCCCGCGCACCCTGGCGGGCTTCAGGGCGCGCAGCGCCAGCGTCACCGGCGCGCCCACGACCAGGAAGATCGGGGTCAGCATGGACAGCACCATGTGCTGCACCATGTGGACGCTGAACAGGATCGGCGCGTACTTGGCGACGCCGGTCTCGGTCACCGCGACGATCGTCAGCAGCCCGACGAACCAGGACACCGTCCGGCCCATCGGCCAGGAGTCGCCGCGCCGCCGCAGCCGCAGGACGCCCGCGACGTACACGAAGCCGAGGACGATCACGAGCGCGGCGAAGAAGAAGTCGAACTGCCACAGCGTGGCGAGCCGCGCCGGGCCGACCTCGGGCGGGAGGTCGTAGCCGATCAGCGACTTGACCGTGCTCTCGATCTCCGAGGGCGCGGGCGGCGCGGTGCGCGCGAGCGCGACGGCCAGGCCCATGGCGGCGGCCATCACGGCGGCCTCGACGGACGCGAACCTGGCGAACGCCCTTGCCTCGCCCTTCTCGATCCGGGTCAGCGTCCGCTCGCGGTGCCACCAGCCGAACCAGCCGAGGACGGCGAACGCGACGATCTTGCCGAGGGCGAGCCGTCCGTAGTCGGTGTCGAGCAGCTGGGCCGGGTCGGGCAGCCGGGCGATCACGTTGACCAGCCCGGACGCGCCGACGATCACGTAGCACCAGAGCGCCATCCGGCTGAACCGGGCGGCCATGACGCCGAGCCCGTCGCGTCCGGCGAGGGCGTGCGCGGCGAGGATCGCGAGCCCGCCGACCCACGGCGCGACGGCCCCGACGTGCAGCGCGACGCCGGTCACCGCGACCGAGTGGTTCGCGGCGGACGCCGAGTGCCCGGTCAGCGGCGCGGGCAGCAGCGCGACGATCGCGAGCGCGAGCAGCCCGAACGCGGCGGCGGGCGTGGTCGTCGTCCGCGACAGCAGCGCGACCACGACCGTGATCAGCACGACCAGCATGAGGGCCGTGCCCTGCGGGAGCTGCCCGACGTACGAGCTGAGCTCGCTGCCGGTGACGATGTCGCCGACCGGCTGCCCGAGGACGTCCGAGACGGTGAACACCAGGTTCGCGGCGGCCGCGGCGGCCCAGAGCGCGGCCAGCCAGGACGCACCGCGCAGGTAGCCGAGCGCGGAGGCCGACAGCGACGGCTTGCCGGAACCGCCCGCGCCGGTCATCGGCAGCAGCGCCGTGGCGGCGATCAGCGCGCCCACGGTCAGCGCGGCGGCCAGGTCCATGACCAGGCGGGAGAAGGGCAGGCCCCACCGGGTCAGCGCGCCCGCGTCCCCCAGCCCGGGGATGATCTTCTCGGTGACGGCGCCGCCGAGGACCAGCGCCGCGACGAGCACGGCGACGGCCGCCACCAGGGCGGCCAGGGCCGCGCGGGCGACCCGGAGAGTGCTTGCGTTCACGATCTCCTACTCACCGGAGGAGGGGTGCTTGCGCTTGGCGCGGGAGACGATCAGGACGCCGATGCCGATCCCGAGCAGCGCGCCGACACCGATCATCACCCAGCGGGCCGCGCCGTTCGAGGACTCCTTCGCCTCGGCCTTGGGCGAGCTCCGCACGCTCGCCCCCACGGGCGGGGTGCCCGGGGACGCGGCGTTCGGAGCGGCCGTCGGGGCGCCGCCGGTCGGCTGGGCGCCCACGGCCGTGAAGGTCAGGTCGGAGCCCTCGATGCGGTGGCCGTCCGCGCCGACGACGGCGTAGGAGACGGTGTAGTCGCCGGACGGCAGCGGCCCGGTCAGCTTCTGCGTGACCTCGGCGCCGCCGCGCCGGGCGTCCCCGGCCTGGTACTCCTTGCCCGCCTTGTCCTTGACCAGGACCTTCGCGAAGCCGATCCGGTCGCTGAACACCAGCTTCACCTCGGTGACCGAGGCGGCGGTGGCGTTCTTGCCCGGGGTGCTGCCCACCAGGCGGGTGTGGGCCAGCGCCGGTGTGGTCAGCAGCGCGCCGAACGCCGTCGTCAGCACCGTGACCAGCGCGGCGAGCAGGCCGAGCCGGCGCGGGATGGAGGTCTTCATGGCGGGACCGGAGTTCTCCAGAGTCGAATCGATATGAGCCTCCACCACCCTACTGACGCTCCGCGATGGCCGTGCTCCGGGTCGTTGATCAACGTCCCGGAGCGCGCCGGGTCACACGCCGCCGCGCAGGCGGACCGCACGCGGTCACACGACGCCGGGCTCGGTCAGACGGTGCCGAGGACGTGGGCGCGGCCGTGGCGGGCGAACTCGGCGCGGACGGCCTCGGCGGTCGCGGCGTCCAGGGGCTCGTAGGCCAGGTCCCGGCCCGGACGCCACCAGACGCCGCCGCTCGCGTCCGCAGCGCCGCCCGTGCCTGCGGGGCCGTCCCAGCGTTGGCGGCGGAGGGGCCGCTTGTCGACCTTGCCGGTCGCGGTGAGGGACATGGCCGGGACGATCCGGACGAACTTCGGGGCCCACTTCGTCCCCAGGTCGGGCTGGGCGGCGAGGAAGGCGGCGAAGGCGTCCGGCTCGAAGGGGCGTCCGTCCGCCAGTTCGAGGGCGGCCATGACCTGGTCGCCCGTCCGGGGGTCGGGGACGGGGTAGACGGCGCACATGACGACCGGGTCCCAGCGGGCCAGGACGCGTTCGACCGGCGCGGCGGCGAAGTTCTCGCTGTCCACGCGGAGCCGGTCGGCGGTCCGTCCGGCGAAGTAGAGGTAGCCGCCCGCGTCGCGGTAGCCGAGGTCCCCGCTCCAGTAGAGGCCGTCGCGGACGCGCTCGGCGTCGGCCTCGGGGTTGTTGTAGTAGCCCTCGAAGGACGCGGCGACGTTGAGGCCGACGAGCTCGCCGATGGCGTCGTCCGGGTTGCGCAGGGTGCCGTCCGGGGCGAACCGGGCGGGCGGGCACTCCGCGCCGGTCCCGGGGTCCAGGACGGCGACCTCGATGCCCGGCCGCGGCACGCCCAGGGCGTCCGGCGGGGTGCCCGGGACCTTGTGGATCGCGATCGCGCCCTCGCTGGAGCCGTACCCCTCGATGATCCGGCAGCCGAAGCGCGCGCCGAACCGGGCCATGTCCTGGGCGGACGCCTCGGTGCCGAACGCGGAGACCAGCGTGTTCTCGGCGTCGTCCGGGCGTTCGGGGGTGGCCAGGACGTAGGCCAGGGCGCGTCCGACGTAGTTGAAGTAGGTGACGCCGTACCTGCGGACGTCCGGGAGGAAGCCGGACGCGGAGAACCGGCGGCGCAACGCGACCGCCGCGCCCTCGTGGACGGCCATCGCGAGGTTCGCCATGACCGAGTTGCCGTGGAAGAGCGGCATCGCCGCGTAGGTGACCGAGTCGGGTCCGATCCCCATGTTGGACGCGTTGGCCCCGATGTCCGCGAGTCGTCCCTGCCCGCACGAGACGGCCTTCGGCGCGCCCGTCGAGCCGGACGTGAACAGCAGGAGCAACCGGTCGGACGGGTCGGCGGGCTTCACCGCCTCGTCCTCGTCCGCGCCCGCGGGAAGCGCGTCCCGGTAGGCGGCGGAGTCGACGCGGTGGACGGGGACGCCGAGGTCCAGGCCGTCCAGCAGCGGGGCGTGCGCGGCGTCGGTGATGATCAGGTCGCAGTCGGTGTGCCGGATGTCGGCGGCGAGCCCGGCGCCGCGCCGGGTCGGGTTGATCCCGACGAGGGTGCAGCCCGCGAGCGCGGCGGCCCCGATCCAGAACACGAACTCGGGGACGTTCTCCAGCAGCACGCCGACGTGCCGGGCGCGGCCGTCCGGGGCCGGGCGGAGGCCCGTCGTCCAGGCCGCCCGGGCGCGGGCCGCCCGGACCACCTCGTCCCAGGTGTACGCGTCGTCCTCGAAGAGCAGGCCCCGGCGGGGGTCCCCGGACCGCGCGAGCAGCGTCTCGGCGAAGGTCGCGTGCGGCACGCCCCGAGCGTGTCACCAAGCGATCGCTTGGTCAACAGCGTGCCGGAGGACCCCGCGTCCTCACCCGCAGTCGCAGCACCCGCAGTCGCAGTCACAGCCGCAACACCCGTCGTCACAGCAGTTGCAGCAGTCGCCGCAGCCGCCGCAGCCCGAGCAGTCGCAGTTGTCACAGCAGTGCCGGGTGCACCAGCAGCGTTCCTCGCACGGATGGCCCGCGTACTCGGCCCACTCCGGCTGGAACACCCCGCAGGTCACGCAGACGAGCGTCCCGGTGAAGCAGGGGATCGGCAAGCCCGGACGCGGCGGCTTCGGCTTGTGCCTGCCGCGCCCGAACCCCGCGCCTCCGGGGAACCAGCCGCCCCCGCCTCCCCCGCCGCCACCGTGCGGCGGCTGGCCGGGCGGCGGGCCGTACCCCTGGCCGAAGCCCGGCTGCGGCGCCTGGCCGGGGTACTGAGCCTGCGGGTACTGCTGCGGATACTGCTGCCCCTGCGGGTACGGCTGCTGTCCGCCGGGCGGCGGGTACTGGCCGGGCGGCGGGGGCGGGTACTGACCGTGGACGGACTCCGGGCCCTTCTGCGGGGCCTTCTGTGGGTCCTTGTGCGGGACCTTGCACGAGCGGGCGTGCTTGCGCCGCGCCTCGGGGTACGGGTCGAAGACGCTGTCGACCGTGCGCCCGATCTCCCGGTTCAGCAGGGCCCGGACGAGCTGCGGCTTCTCCATCTCGACGTCCGCCAGGGCCAGCCGCAGGCCGCGCAGGGCGTCGTCGCAGACGCGGCGCGCCTCGGCCGGGGACGTCCCGGTCGCGAGCAGCGGGTTGAACGCGCCGGTGGCGGCGTCCTCGCCGATGTCCTCGACGGCGTCGATCAGGTGCGCGAGACGTCCGAAGAAGCGTCCCGCCTCCGACAGCGCCTCGGCGTTGCCCTCGCGACCGGCGATGACGGCCGTGTGCGCGAACACCGCGGCGGTCGCGGTCTCGGTGGGCTCGGTCAGCTCCAGCAGCCCGAGCCCGGCCGCGCGCTCCAGCTCGGGCTGGCGGGCGACGGCGTCGCGCAGCACGGACGGATCGAACCCGACCGCCGCGCCGGTCCGCCCGCCCGCCTCGTCCCAGCGGTCGGCCATCCGGGACGCCGCCGCCGCGACCAGGCGGCGCGCGTACGGGCCGTCCCCGTCCGCCACGTGGTCACGGGTCTTGCCCGCCGCGAGCAGCAGGGACGCGGCGGCGGCCAGCCGCGCGCCCTCCGCCTGCGCCCGCACGACCCGCGCGCCCCGCATCCCGCGCAGCGCGCACGGACCGGCGGCGCGGCGGGGCGAGGTCTCCGGGGCCTGCGCCTCGACCAGCACCGAGACGATCAGCCCGTCGTAGTTGGTGACGACGCGGGCGGCCTGGCCGTGCTCGCGCCGCAGGGTCAGGCACAGCCCGCACAGGTGCGCCATCCAGTCCTCGAACAGCCTGCCCCGCAGCACATGACGACAGGGCCGCACCACACCGAACATCCCCGGACCTCTTCCCCCGCGGCCGATTTCCCCCACGGCCGAACGCCTCACGACATGCGTCGCACCACGCATGTCGCGCGACATTATGCCGGGAAGGGGACACCAGAGATCAAGACCCGGAACCGGCCGGGAATCAGACTCCGGCGCAGGCCAGCGCGCGCCCGTAGGCGGCGATCCGGTCGTCGTCCGGGGAGCCGTTCTCGGCGAGCAGCTCGGCGAGGTCGAACCAGGTCTGCGCGGCCTGCCGGGACGACTCCATCCGCTCCAGGCAGGACGCCGCCCGGGCCAGCGACGCGGTCGCCCGCCCCCGCTCCCCCAGCCGGACGCACGCCTCGCCGAGGACGGTCAGCGCGACCGCCGTGGCCCGGCGCGGCGCGTCCCCGAGCAGGTCGAGGGCCTCCTCGGCGCGGGCGACGGCCTCCGCCGGACGGCCCGTCGCGGTCTCGGCGCGGGCCAGCTCGGTCAGGCACCACGCCACGTCCAGCTCCCCGGCGGCGCTGGCGTTGATCTCGCCGCGCACCCGGGCGAGCAGGTCGCGGGCGCGTCCGGCCTGGTCGGGACGCGCGCGCAGGAGCAGCCCGGCGTAGTTGACCCGCAGCCGGGCCAGGTTGCGCAGGTCGCCGTCCGGCGCGCCGTCGGTCTCGCCGAACTCCCCGGCGATCTGCAGCGCGCGCTCGGCCAGCTCGACGCCCTCCTCGTAGGCGCCGCGCACCTCGGCGACGAACGCGGCCTCCCAGTACGCGGCGACCCGCGCGGCCGGGCCCGCGCCGCGGTCGGCGCGCTCGACCAGCTGCGCGGCGAGCTGACGCGCGCGCACGAGGTCGCCGCGCTCGATGAACGCCGCCAGCAGCGCGGCCCCCAGGTGGACGGCCGAGTCGGTGGTGTCGGCGCCGGTCGCGGCGAGCTGGCGCAGCGCGTCCTCGGCGACGCGGACGCCCTCGCTGATGTCGCCGCGCTCGCGCAGGCACCGGCTCAGCGCGACGTGCACGCGGGTCCACTGGTCGGGGTCGTGCTCGGCGGACGCCTTGCCGCTCAGCGCGCGCAGCTCCCCGATGGCCTGCTCCAGGTCGCCGGACGCCTCCAGCGCCAGCGCGTGGCCCCACCGGGCCTGGTGCAGCATGTCCGGCAGGGCGACCGCGTCCGGGCTGGCGAGGACGTCGGCGAACCGGGCGCGGGCCTCGGCCGCGGCGCCGTTGCGCAGCGCGATCTCGGCGTAGTCCAGGGTGACCCGCAGCTCGTCCACCACGTCCTCGCCGACCCCGCTGACCAGGTACGTCGGCGAGCAGCTCAGCTTGGTCGCGAGCAGGTCCACCACGCTCGGCGCGGGCACCCGCTTGTCGCTCTCGATCAGCGAGATGTAGCTGTCGGACAGCTCGGGGTACGCGAGCTGGGCCTGGCTCATGCCCTGCCGGATGCGCAGCGCCCGGATCCGCTGCCCCAGTGTCTCCCGATCCATGTTCGAACCACCCGCCTGCCAGGTCCCCCCCGCGCCGTGCGCCGCACGTCGCATGGGAAGAAAACGTGTCGATCTTCCAGTCTGCCCGGATCGCGCCCGGTCAGGGTCCGGATTCAACGGATCCGGACCCTCCCGTTCCGCCTCACGGCAGGCTATAGCGGACACCCCCCTCCGCGCCGCCCCCGCGCGCCCCCTCGGCCGGACGCCCCGGCTCCTGCTGTACTAGCGGTCATGAGCGTGTCCACCCATGTCCTCGACACCGGCAGCGGGACGCCCGCGGTCGGCGTGCCCGTCCGGCTCGACCACTACGACGCGGAGAACTGGCGACTCGTCCGGGAGGGCGAGACCGACCCGGCGGGCCGCTGGGACCTGTCGTCCCCCCTGCCGGGTGAGGAGGCCGTCCCGGCGGAGGAGGACGAGCCCGGCCGGGCCCCGGAGGAGGTCCCGGAACTGGCTCCGGGGACCTACCGGCTGCGGTTCGGGTCGGGCCGCTACTACGCCGCCCGGGACGCCGAGTCGTACTACCCCGAGATCACGATCATCTTCCTCGTGACGGGGACCGGGCAGCGGCACCACGTCCCGCTGGCCCTCGGGCCGTTCGGCTACTCCACCTACCGGGGCGCCTGACCTGGCGGAACACGGCGTGCGCCCGTTTCTCGAAGGGGACGTTCAGGTAACCTTCCCGTAACACCGTTCCGACTAATCTGTGCAGGCCGCAGACGTGATTCTGTGCGCACCGAATCCATCCAGCCCGATCCCCGCACCGGAGCACGCCTGATGTCGCAAGCCACCCTCCATGACACGCCGCCTCCCGGCGGGCGCGGCCCGCTGGACCGCGTCTTCGACCTGACCGGACGGCGGACGACGGTCGCGCGCGAGCTGCGCGGCGGTGTCACCACGTTCTTCGCGATGGCCTACATCATCCTGCTCAACCCGATCATCCTGGGCGGGGCGAAGGACGTCACGGGCGCGCAGCTGTCGATCCCGCAGCTCACCACGATGACCGCGCTGTCGGCGACGATCGCGACGATCATCATGGGCCTGGTCGGGAACGCTCCGATGGCGGTGGCCTCCGGGCTCGGCATCAACGCGGTCGTGGCCTTCCAGGCCGCGCCGGTGATGACCTGGGCGCAGGCGATGGGCCTGGTGGTGATCGAGGGCATCGTGATCGTGCTGCTCGCGGTCACCGGGATCCGGGAACGGATCATGCACGCGATCCCGCTCGCGCTCAAGCACGCCATCGCGGTCGGCATCGGCGCGTTCATCGCGCTGGTCGGCCTCTACGACGCCAAGTTCATCAGCTCCAGCGCGACGAGCCCGCCGCTGGCGCTCGGCACCGGCGGCAAGCTCATGGGCTGGCCCGCGGTGGTGTTCGCGATCGCGCTCGTCCTGATGATCGTCCTTTACGTGCGGCGGGTGCCGGGCGCGATCCTCATCGGCATCGTCGCCGCCACCGTGGTCGCGGTGATCGTCCAGGCCAACGCCAAGGTGCCCGCGGAGGGCTGGGGCGTGGTCGTCCCGGACGTCCCGGAGAAGTTCTTCGCCACCCCCGACTTCGGCCTGCTGTTCAACGTGGACGTGTTCGGCGGCTTCGGGCGGGCCGGGTTCATCACCGCGCTGGTCGTCCTGTTCACCCTGGTGCTGTCCGGGTTCTTCGACGCGATGGGCACGATCCTCGGCCTCTCGGACGAGGCGGGCCTGGTGAACGAGAAGGGCGAGGTCCCCAACCTCGGCAGGATCCTCACCATGGACGGCCTGTCCGCCGCGCTCGGCGGCCTGACCAGCTCGTCCGCCAACACCGTGTTCGTCGAGTCGGCGGCCGGCATCGGCGAGGGCGCGCGCACCGGCCTGGCCAACATCGCCACCGGCGCGCTGTTCGCGGTCACGCTGTTCCTCACCCCGCTCGCCGCGGTGGTCCCGGCACAGGCCGCCGCGCCCGCCCTGGTGCTGGTCGGCGCGCTGATGATGACGCAGGTCGCGAAGGTCACCTGGGACGACCTGGACATCGCGATCCCGGCGTTCCTGACCATCGTGTTCATGCCGTTCACCTACTCGATCACCAACGGCATCGGCGCGGGCGTGGTCGCCTACACCCTCATCAAGCTGGCCCGCGGCAAGATCCGCGAGACGCACTGGCTGATCTGGGTGATCGCGCTGATCTTCCTCGCCTACTTCGGGCTGCACCCCATCGAGGAAGTGCTCGGCGTCAAATAGTGGCGTCCTGACGTGCACAGGGGGTAGGGAAGTAACGAAGCGCTGACCCCCGGCGTGAAAGGCGTGGCTGCCCGTGTCCCTGCCCGAGCCCCCCGGTGAGCCTCCCCCGCGCGGTCACGTGCTCCTCGCGCCCGACCGGTTCCGGGGGGCGCTCGGCGCCGTCGAGGTGGCCCGGCGGCTCGCCGCCGGGCTGCGCCTCGCCCGGCCGGACGTCCCGGTCGTGGAACTGCCCGTGTCCGGCGGCGGGGACGGCACCGTCGAGGCCGCCGTCGCCGCCGGGTTCCGCCGGATCGAGGTGAAGGTCTGCGGCCCGGCCGGACGGCCCGTCACCGCCGCGCTGGCCTTCGACGGCCGGTGCGCGGTGGTCGAGATCGGCGAGGCGGCGGGCCCCCGGGGACTCCCGGACGGCCCGCCGCGCCCGTTGTCGGCCACCAGCCTCGGCGCCGGGCAGCTGATCGTCCACGCGCTCCGGCTCGGCGCCCGCCGGATCGTCCTCGCCGCGGGCTCCAGCGCCGCCCCGGACGGCGGCGCGGGTCTCTTCCAGGGCCTCGGCGGCCGGCTGCTGGACGGCCTCGGCCGCGAACTCCCGCTCGGCGGGGCCGCGCTGCGCTCCCTGCACGCGCTCGACCTGCGCGGCGTGCCGGACCTCTCCGGCGTCACCATCACCCTCGTCGGCGACACCGGCCGTCCGCTGCTGGGCCGGGCGGGAGCGGTCGCGTCCGTCCTGTCGAGCGGGTATCCGGGCGGCGCGGTGGGCGGGGTCCCGGCCGGGGGCGGGTCCGCGCAGGGGCTGGGACGGGCGCAGGCGCGGATCCTGGAGGCGGGGCTGCGGCGGTGGGCCGACCTCGCCGAGTCCGTGACGCGCCGCCGGGCGCGGGAACTGCCCGGCGCGGGCGCGGCGGGCGGGGCGGGGTTCGCGGCGCTGGCGCTGCTCGGCGCGACCGTCGAGTCCGGGCCCGGGACCGTCCTCGACCTGGTCGGTTTCGCGGGCCGGGCGCGCGGCGCGCGGCTGGTCGTGACCGGCGCGGAGACCATCGACGCCGGAACGCTGCGCGGCGGGGTCGCCGCCTCGGTGGCGCGGGCCGCGGCGCGGGCGGGAGTCCCCGCCGTCGCCGTCGTCGGACGGCGCGGACTCACCGGCGAGCGCCTCCGCCGGGCCCGGATCCAGGCCGTGTACGCGCTCACCGACATCGACCCGGCGCTCGCCCGCACCCCGAACGCCGCGGGCCCCCTCCTGGAGCGCCTCACGGTCGCCGTCGCCGACGAGTGGCTGCCACCCCGGGGTTCACGCCTCTGAGCGTGCGGAGTAGCGTTTACATACTGTCAGCGGATTCGGGAATGACTATACAGACTGGACATGGCAACCAGGTGTCGGCTGCCCCCACTCTTGAGGCGTACCAGCTGGTCACATACCTGTCAGCGTTGACGGAGGGCAACATGAAGGTCGGCGTTCCTCGCGAGATCAAGAACCATGAATACCGCGTCGCCATCACTCCCGCCGGGGTGCACGAACTGACCCGGCACGGCCATGAGGTGTTCGTGGAGCGCGGCGCCGGCGAGGGTTCGGCGATCCTCGACGACGACTACACCTCGGCCGGGGCCAAGATCCTGGAGAGCGCCGACGAGGTGTGGGCCGAGGGCGACCTGATCCTCAAGGTCAAGGAGCCCATCGCCGCCGAGTACCATCGGATGCGGCAGGGCCAGACCCTGTTCACCTACCTGCACCTCGCCGCGTCCCGCGAGTGCACCGACGCGCTGCTGTCGGCGGGCGTCACCGCGATCGCGTACGAGACCGTCCAGCTGGCCGACCGGTCGCTGCCGCTGCTCGCCCCGATGTCGGAGGTCGCGGGCCGCCTCGCCCCGCAGGTCGGCGCGTACAACCTCATGCGCTTCAACGGCGGCCGGGGCGTGCTGCCCGGCGGCGTCCCGGGCGTCTCCCCGGCCAAGGTCGTCGTCATCGGCGGCGGCGTGTCCGGCATCAACGCGGCGCAGGTCGCGGTCGGCATGGGCGCGGACGTCACCATCCTGGACGTCAACGTCGACCGGCTCCGCCAGATCGACGCGATCTACCAGGGCCGCCTGAAGACCCAGGTCTCCAACGCGTACACGATCGAGCAGGAGTGCCGGGCCGCCGACCTGGTGATCGGCGCGGTGCTGATCCCGGGCGCGAAGGCCCCCAAGCTGGTCTCCAACGCGCTCGTCGCGCACATGAAGCCCGGCTCGGTGCTGGTCGACATCGCGATCGACCAGGGCGGCTGCTTCGAGGACTCGCGTCCCACCACGCACGCCGACCCCACCTTCAAGGTGCACGAGTCGATCTTCTACTGCGTCGCGAACATGCCGGGCTCGGTGCCGAACACCTCCACCCACGCCCTCACCAACGTGACGCTGCCCTACGCGGTCGCCATCGCGAACAAGGGCTGGAAGGACGCCCTGATCGCCGACCGCGCGCTCGCCCTCGGCCTCAACACCCACGCGGGCAACCTGATCTACGAGCCGGTCGCCGAGGCGCACGGCCTGAACCACGTGACGCTGGAGTCCGTCCTCGCCTGACGCCTCCGCCGCACGTGCTCGTCGAGCACGACCCCGCGCCTCACGCGCCCGCGCGTAGTGGCGTCCCGACGGCCCGCGCCCGCACGCCTCCTCACCCGAGGCGTCCGGACGCGGGCCGTCCCGCGTCCGGGTGGGCGCGGGGGGTGATGGCGCGGGTGCGGATGGTCATGTGACGGCCCACACGGGCCTAAAAGGCGCATCCAGGATGCAAGTTCTCCTACGCTTTGACCATGCGGCTGACGAAGGCGACCGACCTCGCGCTCCGCGTGGTGATGAGCCTCGCGGCGACCGACCCCGAGCCGAGCACGGCCCGGCGGATCGCCGACGAGATGCGCGTCCCGTACAACCACCTCGCCAAGGTGGTGGCGCGGCTGCAGCGGATGGGGATCGTCGAGACCCGGCGCGGACGCGGCGGCGGGCTCTGCCTGACCGACGCGGGTCGTGACGTGTCGATCGGACGGCTCGTCCGCGACCTGGAAGGGGTCGGGGACGTCGTCGACTGCGAGGGCGACGTGCCGTGTCCGCTCCGGCAGGCGTGCCGGCTGCGGTCCGCGCTCCGCCGGGCGCAGGAGGCGTTCTACGCCTCGCTGGACGCGGTCACGCTCGCCGATCTGGTCACCGCGCCGACCGGCCCGGTCCTGCTCGGACTCGTCGGCCGTCCCCCCTCCGGATAGCCCGATCCCGGGCGCCCCGCTCCCCCGCCCCCGCACGCCGTTGAATCAGTAGATCAAATACCAATTTGGAGGCGCCATGCTCTCCCCCCGGTCCACCGAGGTCGTCCGCGCCACGCTCCCCGTCATCGGCGGCGCGATCAACGACATCACCGCCGTGTTCTACCCGCGGATGTTCGCCGCGCATCCCGAGCTGCTGCGCGACCTGTTCAACCGGGGGAACCAGGCGGCCGGCACGCAGAAGCAGGCGCTGGCGGGGTCGATCGCGGCCTTCGCGACCGCGCTGGTGGAGCACCCGGACGTCCGCCCGGACGCGATGCTGGGCCGGATCGCGCACAAGCACGCGTCCCTCGGCGTCCTGCCCGAGCAGTACCCGATCGTCCACGAGCACCTGTTCGCCGCGATCGTCGAGGTGCTCGGCGACGCGGTCACCGAGGAGGTCGCCGCCGCCTGGGACGAGGTCTACTGGCTGATGGCGAACGCGCTCATCGAGATCGAGCGGCGGCTGTACGCCGGGCAGGGCGCGACGTCCGGCGGCTCCTGGCGGCCGTGGGTCGTCGCCGAGCGCGTCGAGGAGACCGGCGCCGTCGCGACGTTCCGGCTGCGTCCGGCCGACGACGCCGAGGTCGCCCCGTTCCGGGCGGGCCAGTACGTGTCGGTGCGGGTTCCGCTCGAGGACGGCGCGCGCCAGATCCGGCAGTACAGCCTGACCGACGCCCCCGGCGCCCGGGAGCGGACGATCACCGTGAAGCGGGAGGAGGGCGACCCGGCGGGCGAGGTCTCCAACCGGCTGCACGACACCGTCCGCGTGGGCGACACGCTCGAGCTGTCGGCCCCCTACGGCGACCTGGTGCTGGACGACGCGGACGGCCCGGTGCTGCTCGCGTCCGCGGGCATCGGCTGCACCCCGATCGTCGCGATGCTCAAGCGGCTGGTCGAGGACGGGCACGAGGCCCCGGTGATCGCCGTCCACGGCGACCGGACGCGCTCCGGGCACGCCCTGCGGGACGAGCGCGCCACCCTGATCGGCAAGCTCGCCGAGGGCTCGGACCTCACCTGGTACGAGACCCCGGAGCAGCCCTGGCCGGCCGAGCGCACCGGCCTCGTGGACCTGTCCGGCGTCGAGCTGCCGGAGGGCCTGCGCGCCTACCTGTGCGGGCCGCTGCCGTTCATGCGGGCCGTCCGGACGCAGCTGATCGACGCGGGCGTCCCGGCGTCGGCGATCCACTACGAGGTGTTCGGCCCCGACCTGTGGCTCGCCTCCGCCTGACCCTAGGCTGTCCCTTATGGGGGAACTGATCATCCTTAGGCACGGCGAGACCGAATGGAGCCGGGACCTGCGGCACACGGGACGCACCGACATCCCGCTGACCGCCAGGGGCGAGGAGCAGGCGCGCGCCCTGGTCCCGGCCCTTTCGGAACTGCGTCCGGTGCGGGTCGTCGCCAGCCCGGCCGAGCGGGCGCGGCGCACCGCCGTGCTCGCCGGTCTCACCGTCGAACAGACCGACCCCGACCTGTGGGAGTGGGACTACGGCGGCTACGAGGGGATCACCAGCACCACGATCCGCGAGACCCGTCCCGGCTGGTACCTCTGGGACGACGGTGTGATCCCCGGCGACTCCGCGCACCCCGGCGAGACGGTCGGGCAGGTCGGCAAGCGCGCCGACGACGTCCTCGGCCGGGTCCGTCCGCTGCTGGCCGAGGGCGACGTCGTCCTCGTCGCGCACGGGCACGTGCTGCGCGTCCTCACCGCCCGCTGGCTCGGCCTGGACCCGGCCGAGGGCCGCCTGTTCGCGCTGGCCACCGGCACCGTCTCCACCCTCGGGGCCGAACACGGCCGTCCGGTGATCACATCCTGGAACGTCCCTCCGAAGTAGCGGGTAAGATACCCCTCGGGGGGTATCCCCTCGGGGGTATCGTGGCCGAACCCCCGCACCGCCGGCGACTGTGAGGACGAGATGGCGACGAGCGAGACACCCACCCGCGGCTACACCGCCACCAAGGACCAGCTGGGAACGCGGCTGCGCCGCATCGAGGGGCAGGTGCGCGGCATCGAGCGCATGGTCGAGGACGACCGGTACTGCATCGACATCCTGACCCAGATCAGCGCGATCCAGGCCGCCCTGGACAAGGTGGCCCTCGGACTACTGGACGGACACGTCCGGCACTGTGTGGCCGAGGGTTCACACGAGGGCAAGTCCGAGGAGATGTCCACGGAGCTGATGGCCGCCGTGGGTCGCATCATGCGACGCGGGTGACCCAGTTTTACCCTTTTCATCATTAAGTAGGCGAAATATCCCTTGAAGTTCGGCATCTGAAGTGCTGCCCTGAGGGGAGCGTGTGAACTTCGACGGGTCCCGGGATCCCTCCCGGGACCCCGACCAGGGGGCCTTTCGCCATGGCCGACGACCGGCTGACCGGCGCCGCGCGACCCGACGCCTCATCCGACACCTCGTCCGACGCTCCGCCTGACGGGAAGCCGGGCGGCGCGTCCGGAGGCCCGGGCGCTCCGCCCGGCGACCGGCTGGACCGCCAGACGATCATTCTGGGCCTGGTGGTGGTCTGCGGCACCGTCATGGCGATCCTCGACACCACCATCGTCAACGTCGCGCTGCGGACCCTCGGACGGGACTTCCACGCCGACCTCGGCACGATCCAGTGGGTCGTCACCGGCTACCTGCTCGCGCTCGCCATGGTCATCCCGCTGACCGGCTGGGCCATCGACCGGTTCGGCGGACGCCGCGTCTGGATGACGTCGATCGTCCTGTTCGTCCTGGGGTCGGCGCTGGCCGGACTGTCCTGGAACGTCGGCTCGCTGATCACCTTCCGGGTGGTGCAGGGCCTCGGCGGCGGCATGCTGATGCCGACCGGGATGGCGATCCTGACCATGGCCGCCGGGCCGAGCCGGATGGGCCGCGTGATGAGCATCGTCGGCGTCCCGATGCTGCTCGGGCCCGTGTTCGGGCCGGTCATCGGCGGCTACCTCGTCGAACGCGCCGACTGGCGCTGGATCTTCTTCGTGAACCTGCCCGTCGGGCTCCTGGCGCTCCTGCTGGCCTGGTGGAAGATCCCCGGCGGACGGCCCCGGGAGGACGGCGCGGCCCTCGACGTCCGCGGCATCCTGCTGCTGTCGCCCGGGTTCGTCCTGCTGATCTACGGGCTGTCGACGGCGAGCGGGAACGGCGGGTTCGGACAGGCGTCCACGATCGCGTGGCTGACCGCCGGGGCCGTGCTGGTCGCCGCGTTCGTCGTGCACGGCGCGCTGCGCGGCGGCAAGGCGCTGATCGACGTCCGGCTCTACCGGAACCGGACGTACGCGACCGCGTCCGCCGTGGCGTTCCTGGTCGGGACCGTCCTGCTCGGCTCGATGCTGCTGATCCCGCTGTACTACCAGATCGGACGCGGCCAGGGCGCGCTCGAAGCCGGGCTGCTCATGGCCCCGCAGGGCCTCGGCGCGGCCACGTCCATGCCGTTCGCCGGGATCCTCACCGACCGGCTCGGCGCGGGCCGGGTCGTCCCGTTCGGGATCATCCTGCTGACGCTCGGGACCGTCCCGTTCACCCAGCTCCACGCCGACACCTCGTTCTGGCTGCTCGGCATCGCCATGTTCGTCCGCGGTCTCGGCATCGGCGCGACGATGATGCCGTCCATGTCCGCGGCCGTCGCCACCCTCGCGCGGACGGCCGTCCCCCGGGCGACCAGCGCGCTCAACATCGTCGTCCAGCTCGGCGGCTCGTTCGGCACGGCCCTGCTCGCCGTCGTCCTGTCACGCCAGCTCGCCTCGAACCTCCCGGCCGCGGCGCGCGGCGCGTCCGGCGGCACCACCATGGGCGGCGACATCCCGCCCGCGGTCCGGCACCTGCTCGCCCCGCACCTGGCCACGGCCTTCTCCACCACGTTCTGGGTGGCCCTCGGCCTCGGCGCGGCGCTCATCCTCCCCGCGCTCCTCCTCCCCCACCGGGGACGGCGAAGCGGCGACGACGCCCCGCCGGTGATCGGAGGCTAGGAGGCCGGCCGCGAGGTCAGGAGGCGACGCGGCTAGGAGGCGACGGCCCACAGGGACGGGTCGGTGGCGTGTTCGCGCGTGAGTTCCCGGGCCCGGCGGGCGTCGGGGCTGTAGCGGTACCGCTCGGGGACGACCCGGGTCGTCCGGTAGAGGCCCTTGAGGGTGAGGGTGGCGGCGAGGTCGGACGTCGGGAGACCCGGCAGCCCGTACTTGCGGCGGGCCCAGCGCGGCAGCGTCGAGACGACGAGGACGCCGAGGGCGGGCGCGGCGAGCTTGAGGGGCATGAGCCTGCTCGGGAGGGCCGGGTTGAACATGCGCCGGAAGCCGTCCTTCGCCTCGTCGCAGGCCCAGACGCGGCGGCGCATGCCGGCGTAGTAGTCGCGCATCTCGGCGACCGAGGACGGGACGTCCGCCGGGTCGAGGCCGACGACGGCGGCGGCGCGGCGCTGCTCGTCCACGAACCGGTCGGCGTCGGCGCGGCTCAGCGGGACGCCGGAGCGGCGCGCGACGTCCAGGTAGGAGTCGACCTCGCCCATGTGCACCCAGAGCAGGCTCTCCGGCTCGTCCACGGGGAACACCTCGCCGGTGCGCGGGTCGGCGCCGGTGAGCCTGGAGTGGATCTTGCGGACGCGGCGTCCGACCCGTTCGACCTCGTCGTGCGTGCCGTAGGTGCGCACCCGGACGAACTCGACCGTCCGGCCGAGCCTGGCCCACGCGGTGGCCGGGTCCATGAGCTCGGAGTTCTGCGCGGTGCCCCACATCGAGTGCGGGTGCAGCGCCTGGAGCAGCAGCGCGCGGATCCCGCCGACGATCAGCACCGGCTCGCCCATCACCCGCCAGGTGACCGACCCCGGCCCGAACAGCCCGAAGTCCTCGCGAGGCGCGTCCACCACCATGCCGGACGCGGTTCCGGTCGCCGTCTCAGGTGCCACGTCGGGTGCCGCGCCGGATGTCGCGTCGGGTGCCATCGCCCGCTCCTCTCCGCGCCGTCCTCGAGCCGGGCGGCGCCGCTCGCACGCCTTCGAGGAAACCACGTCCGGCGGTGCAAGTACTCACTTATTTCCCGGATATGGCGGGACTCACACCGACCGGGCGATCACGGCGGACGGGCGGGAAGGAGGAGGGTTCAGACCTCTTCGGGCTCGGGTTCGGGCGGGCCGGTCTGCTCGGCGACCCAGGCGAGGTAGTCCATGCTGCCCGCGACGACCGGCGTGGCGATGATCTCCGGGGTGTCGTAGGAGTGCTCCTCGGTGATGAGGCTGGCGAGCTCGTCGAACCGGTCGACGGTGGTCTTGAAGACCACCATCCACTCCTCGGCCGCCTCGATCTCGCCCTCCCACCAGTAGGTGCTGGCGACCGGGCCGACCAGCTGCGCGCAGGCGGCCAGCCGCTCCGAGACGGCGGACTTCGCGAGTTCCGCCGCCTCCGAGCGTGAGTCGGTGGTCGTGGTCACCTGGACGTACGCATCGGCCATGACCTGCTCCTTCCCCCGTGCACCGATCGTAGCCGGACGACTCCAGATCACTTCGCCGGCCTTACCACCAGTGCGCTTCCGCCGTGCCTGCGGACGGGCTCGGCGACCGCCCGGACCAGCCCGGGCGACAGGAACTCCAGGCCCGTGGCAGCGCCGATCTGCCCGGCCGGCGGACCCGGCCACAGCACGATCTGGTGACCCTTGGCCGACAGCGCCTGCCCGTACCGGTCGATGAACGCCTGCTCGGCGAACACCTGCGGCGTGTTGCGGTCGGTCGCGCGCGGCGCGGCGAGCGCGTCCGGGAGGTTCATGCCGAGGTCGAGCCGGTTCAGCAGGATCTGCAGGACGGTCGTGATGATCGTCGAGCCGCCGGGGGTGCCGACCGCGAGCAGCGGGCGGCCGTCCTTCAGCACGATCGTCGGGGACATGCTGCTGCGCGGACGCTTCTCCGGGCCCGGCACGTTCGGGTCGGCGGGCTTGCCGGGGGCGGGCGGCTGGAAGCTGAAGTCGGTCAGCTCGTTGTTGAGCAGGAACCCGCGTCCGGGGACGGTCAGCGCGCTGCCGCCGAACTGCTCGATCGACAGCGTGTAGGACGCGACGTTCCCCCACCGGTCGGCGACGACGAGGTGGGTGGTCTGCGGCCCTTCCTGCGTGAGCGTCCGGATTGGTGCGGCGGGCTGGGCACACGGGTGGTAGTCCCCGTCCGGGCTGCCCGGCGCGACGGGAGCGGGCGCGGCGGCGTCCGGCTTGATCTGGCAGGCGCGCTCGCGGGCGAAGCCCTTCGAGAGCAGCTCCCTGACCGGGACGTTCACCTTGTCGCTGTCGCCGATGTAGGCGCCCCGGTCGGCGTAGGCGAGCTTGGACGCCTCCAGGTAGTAGTGCAGGGCGCTGACCGGGTCCTTCGGGCTGAGCTTGTAGTTGCCGAGGATGTTCAGCGCCTCGCCGACCGTGATCCCGCCGGACGAGGACGGCGCCATCCCGTACACGTCCACGCCCCGGTACTTCACGTGCGTCGGGTCGCGCCACACCGGCTTGTAGGCGGGCAGGTCGGCGTCCGCCATCAGGCCCGGCCGGACGTTGCGGGTGGCGTTCGGGTCCTTCGGCGGATGCTGGACGGTCCGGACGACCTCCTTGCCCAGCTCGCCGCCGTACAGCCAGGACGGCCCGCGCTTGGCGAGTTCCTTGTAGGTCCGGGCGAGGTCGGGGTTGCGGAAGGTGGAGCCGACCGCCGGGAGCTTCCCGCCGGGCAGGAACAGCTCGCGCGTCGGGACGATGTCGCGGAACCGCGCCTCGTTCGTGGCGGTCTGGTCCTGGAACTCCTGGTCGACCGTGAAGCCGTGCTCGGCGACGCGGATCGCGGGCCGGAGGAGGGAGGCCATGGAACGCGTCCCGAAGCGGCGCAGCCCGGTGTCCCACTGCGCGAACGTGCCGGGGACGCCGACCGAGAGTCCGCTGGTCACGGCCTCGTCGAAGGACAGCGGCTTCCCGGTGTCCGGGTCGATGAAAGAAGTGTCCCTCATCGCCTTGGGGGCCTTCTCGCGTCCGTCGATCGTGGAGACACGGCGAGTGCGGGCGTCGTAATAGGTGAAGAAGCCGCCGCCCCCGATCGCCGCGACGTAGGGCTCGGTGACGCCGAGGGTCGCGGTGGCCGCGACGGCGGCGTCCATCGCGTTGCCGCCCTTGCGCAGGACCTCGAGCGCGCTGCGGCTGGCGTCCAGGTCGACGGTCGAGACCGCGCCGCCGTAACCGGTCGCGACGGCCTGCTTGCCGTCCGACGGACGCTGCGTCTTCGCCGGGGCCGTGGGCGCGGGCGCGGCGGTGGCCTGGCCGGGTGCGGCCAGCGCCGCGACGACCGCCGCGACGGCGGTGACCGCGACGACCTGGCGCCCGTGACCGGCCGGGCGGACGCGCGCGAACACGGCGTCGTTCAGAGGACGGAACGGACGCGCGAACACGCGGGTGCTGGGACGCGGACGTGGGCGTACGCTGCGACGAAACGGCGCGGGGAACGACACAGGACCTCCTCCGGAACCGGCGTTCCCAACCGTGTCACCGATCTCGCCCGAATGCCAGCGTCCCGACCGACCCTGGACGTACCACCCGTCCGCCCGGTGGTCGCGCCGCTCTCGTCCCACCTCACGAATCTCAGGGAAATCATTGCGGTTTCGCCTGTTCGTGGTGAATTGTGGGCCCTTCAAGCAGTGCTGTCTCGCGAACAGCGGCGCGGGTTCAGGCCCTGGGGAAACATCGCCTAAGACCTGGGACTTCGCCATGCCCAACAACATGTTCCGCCGGCTTCCGGTGGAGCGCGCGACCGGAGAGATGCACGGGGGCCGCCACCGGCTCCGCGTCGTGTACCGCACCCGCGACCTGATCGTGCTCGGCCTCGGTGTGATGGTCGGCTCCGGCATCTTCAAGATCTCCGGACAGCTCGCCGCGCAGACCGCCGGACCCGCCGTGATCGTCTCGTTCGTGGCGGCCGGGATCGTGTGCCTGCTGGCCGCGCTGTCCTACGCCGAGCTGTCGTCGATCATCCCGGTCGCGGGCAGCGCCTACTCGTTCAGCTACGTCGCGTTCGGCGAGGTCTGGGCGTGGGTCGTCGGCTGGTCGCTCATCCTGGAGCTGCTGCTCGCCGCGTCCGTCATCGCGCGCGCGTGGTCGCTGTTCGCCACGCAGACGCTGCACGACTTCAGCGTCCCGATACCGGGCGCGCTCGGCGGCGTCATCGGGCAGGAGAAGGGCTTCGACGTCTTCGCGCTCGGCATCCTGCTGCTCATCGTCGCGATGCTGGCGATCGGGGGCCGGATGAGCATCCGGTCGCTGTGGTTCATGGTCCTGGCGAAGCTGATCGTCATCGGGCTGCTCATCGCGACGGGCCTGAAGTTCTTCGCCCCGCACAACCTGACGCCGTTCGTCCCGCCCACGAAGGCCGCGCCGGACGACAGCGCCCAGACCGTCCTGGACGCGCTGACGGGCGCGGTCACGGGCAGTTCGCCGCACGTGTTCGGCATCTGGGGCATCCTCGCCGCGACCCCCGCGATCGTGTTCGCCTACATCGGCTTCGACCTCATCGCGACGGCCGCCGAGGAGACCGACGACGCCCCGCACCGTGTCCCGCGCGGCATGATCGCGTCGCTGTGCATCGCGGTCGTGCTGTACCTGGGCGTCGCGGTCACGATGCTCGGCATGGTCCACTACAACCGCCTCGACCCGGCCAAGCCCGCGCTCAGCAACGCGTTCGGGATGGTCGGGGCCAGCTCCATGGGCAAGATCGTGGATGTGGGGGCCGTCCTGGGCCTCACCACGGTCATCCTGGTGGTGCTGATCAGCCTCACGCGCGTGCTGTTCTCGATGTCCCGGGACGGCCTGCTGCCCCGCCAGATCTCCGGCATCGGACGGTACCGGGTGCCGACCCGGGCGACGCTGGTCGCCGGGGCCGCGGCCGTGCTGATGTCGCAGACCATCAACGTCCTGACGCTGGAGCACATGGTCGTCATCGGGACGATGTTCGCGTTCCTGTTCGTGGCCGCCTCCGTGCTGCGGCTGCGGCGCGACCAGCCCGACCTGCACCGTCCGTTCCGGGTCCCGGCGGCGCGGCTGACGGCCGTGGTCACGATCATCCTGGTGGCGTGGCTGATGCTGAACCTGGAGCTGCGGACGTGGGCGTACTTCGGCATCTGGATGGCCGCGGGAATGGTGCTGTACCTGGTCTACGGACGACGTCGCAGCCAGCTGAAACTCCTGCTGGAGCAACCCCCGCCCGCCCGCATCTCCATGCCGTACCCGGTCCCGGCACCTTCGGGCGCCCCCATGGCCGCGCCCGCGCCGATGGGCGGCCCTGCCATGCCCCCCATGTCATCTGGGGCTGGGGCTGTGCCTGGGCCGTCCGGGCCAATGGCGACGGGGCCGATGGCGACGGGGTCCTACCCGTCCGACGCGATGGCCGCCGCGTCCCCGCACGGTTCCTTCAACGCGCCACCCCCGCAGTACGAACGGCAGCAGTACGACCGTCCGGCGGTCGAGACTCCGCCGAGCCGCGACCCGTTCGAGGTCCCGCCGCAGCGGCGGGCACAGCAGGAGAACTACGGATCGCAGGGCGGCAACTACTACCAGGACGGTGAGGACGTCATCGGCCTCGGCTACGGCCACCCGTCCACCCCCAACCGCCGCCCTCCCACCGACCCGCGCGGTGCGAGTGACCCGCGCCCGTCGGGACGGTATGCGACCGGCGGCCAAACCGGCGGATATCCGATGCCTCCGCAGACGACCGGCCCCTACCCTGCCCCGCATCACCAGACGGGCGAGAACCCGTCTCCTTCGGGACCGCACGGAACGGGTGGGTACGCCATGCCGGGGGACGATCCGTACAGCTCAGGCTCCGGACGGCATCGCAGCGGTGGCGCGGACGCGGACCGCCCCGACCCGTCCGCCGAGGACCCGAACCTCCCACCCAACGGTGGCCGCTACCGCCGCTGACGCTTTGTCAGCACCGTCTCCGGACGAGGCGGAGACCCGCATCGCCTGGTGCGCGGGTCTCCGCCTGGATCCGGACTCCGCCGAACGCCGGACGACACCGTCCTCTCTGACCTTCACCGAGGGACGAGCCGTGCCCTCCACTCCTCGAACATCAACGTGGCCTCCAACTGGGCGGCGGCCCCGACCACGAACCTGCAGTCGCCCAGCTCAACCCCACTCCGCGCATGCACGTACACGTCGGAGGACGCAGCCGGACGACGCACGACGACCTCTTCGACCGCACCCCGGCGCGACACCACGACCAGCACCGGAACCCCGTCCCGCGACTCCAGCCGCACGAGGTGTCCGGCGTCCTGAGCCAGCAGGCCCAGCCGGACGAGCCGCCGCCTCGTCACCCACCGATCACGGCACGCCCGCATCCCGCCCGTCCACCTCACCGGCGTGCCTCCCGCAGGTCAACGGCCATCTCGAACCACACCGACCACCGCTGGACGGCCCGTGCGTCCGAGACCCGGCAAGCACCTGCCCGGCAGGCCAGACCAGCCACGATGGCCAGCCCCCGCCCCGACTCCTCCCACGACTCCAGCGGATCGGTGTCCACCGGAAAGCGAGGCACCCCGCTCGCCCCACCGTCATCCAGGATCTCGACCCGCACCCGACTCGCCGATGCCTCCGCCCGTCCCGCCAGCAGCCGGACGGACACCTCCACTCCGCCGCCCGGACGCCCCGACGCCGTATGCCGAACCGCGTTGGTGACGATCTCGGTCGTCACCAGCTCCAGGTCATCGACGTCGGCGACGCCCAGCGGCTCGACCCACTCCCGAACCTGCGCCCGCACCTCCCGGACGTCCAGCACGCCCTCCCGCTGAGGCGCGAGCCGCTTCGGCCCCACGACCACTTCCCAGGCCATCACCGCGTCGCCGCCGCGATCTGGTGAGCCGCCCGCATCGTGCCGTCCACGGAAGCCGTCCGCCCCCCGTCCCAGCAGTACGACCACCCACCACCAGCGTCCTGGACCCCGAGAACCGCAAGGCGACGCTCACCACCTCCGTCCCGGACGTACAGGACGGGCTCCCCGTGCAAGGGATACGCCAGCCACGACGCCCGATCGATCGCGTGCAGGTCAGCCATGAGATCGGTCAGAACCCGCAGCCGCATCGCCGTCAGGCTCGCGTCCTCACAGGGACGTGCCGCCCCCACCATGCCCGGTAGGTTGTGCATTGGTCCGACTCCTTCCAGTCGGGCAAGGCCCCGGCACGGTGTGACCGCACCTTGTGTCGGGGCCGCCTGCGTTCATGGGCTGTTCCTCAGGACACCTGACCACGCGTGAACGGCGCAGCCCTGCGGCCGTCCTCCACGCATGCGACAGCGCGAGCGAGGGTCAGAACCCCGATCCGCACCACGCCGCACCTCACGCTGTGTCATGCTCCTGTCACTCAGCAACATGAATAGCACGAGATTGCAGGGCTGCACACCGCAGTGCTGTAAATCCACTCGCTCGGGAGGTACTTCCGTGACAGGGAACAGCCCCACGGCGCGGCGCCGCCAGCTCATCACCGAGTTGAAGCAGCTCCGCGAACGCGCAGGTCTCACGCAGGGACAGGCCGCCGAGCGCCTCGACTGGCACCACACCAAGATCTTCCGGATCGAGACCGGACGCACCGGCCCGCACCCCAACGACGTCCGCCTCCTCGTAGAGGTCTATGGCGTCGAGGACACGGCCCAGCGCGATGCCCTGGTCCAGCTGGCGAAGGAAGCGCGCAAGCGCGGGTGGTGGTACTCCTACCGGGACGTCCTGCCGAGCAAGTACGAGTTCTACGTCGGCATGGAGTCAGAAGCCTCGACCATCAATAGCTTCGAACTTGCCGTGATCCCCGGGCTCCTTCAAACCGAGGACTACGCCCGCGAACTCATCCGCTGCGGTCCCCTGGAGCTGGATCCAGAGGAGATCCAGCGCCTCGTGGAGGTTCGGATCACCCGCCAGCAGGTGCTCGCCAAGCAGAACCGTCCCCAGTTGTGGGCGATCCTCGACGAGGCCGCCATACGACGACAGGTTGGAGGCAAGTCGGTCCTGAGGGCTCAGCTCGAGCACCTGGTCAACAGCAGCGACGGCAAGACGACGGTGCAGGTCGTGGAAAGCCGCGTCGGTGCGCACCCCGGCACCACCGGCTCGTTCATCGTGCTCGAGTTCCCCGATCCAGCGGACGTGGATGTCGTCTACATGGAGACCATCGGGGGCGATCTCTGGGTGGACAAGCCTGAGGACGTTGCCCGATATACCACCGCGTTCGATCACCTGCGAGCGGTCGCCCTGAGCCCCGATGACACCCGCGTTATGCTGAATGCAGCGATCCGCGAACTTCGTTGACCGCAGAGGGGTTG
Source organism: Actinomadura oligospora ATCC 43269 (assembly GCF_000518265.1). GTDB lineage: Bacteria > Actinomycetota > Actinomycetes > Streptosporangiales > Streptosporangiaceae > Spirillospora > Spirillospora oligospora. The sequence goes on from NZ_JADG01000004.1 coordinate 552,656, forward strand.
CGGGATGAATGCTCTAGGTCTGTCCCCTGCAGTCTGGCGCACGAGTCGGCGCAGCCAACAGAGCGGGGCTTGCGTCGCCGTAGCACGCCTGTCCCAGGTCATGGCCGTCCGAGACAGCAAGAACCCCGGTGGCGGAAACCTCGTATTCACGCTCCAGGCATGGCAAGCATTCAGCCAGGACGTCAAGCACGGCACCCACGACCTCTGAACACCCGAAAGGCATGCCGTCCGCCTCGTCAGCCCCAGTCGGAACCTGCCGATCAGGCCTGCCGAGCACCTCTGGAGGAGGGTGCAAGATGACCACGCCCAACCTGTCCCACGCCGAGTGGCGCAAGAGCAGCCACAGCAACGGATCGGGCGGCGCATGCGTCGAAGTCGCATGCGTCCCCACCGTGATCGCGGTCCGCGACAGTAAGAACCCCAGCGGCGGGAACCTCGCATTCACGCTCGAGGCGTGGCAGGCGTTCAGCCAGGACGTCAAGCACGGCAGCCACGACCTCTGACCACTCGACGCATCTCGTCCGCACCGCAGGCCAGAACACCTTTACGTACGGCAGAGACAATCGCCGCATGAGCACGCCAAGCCGTCCACCCGACAGCGAACGCCGATGGCCCGCCGACAAGTTGAACGCTTTGCGGCTGGGGCAGCGCGTGGTCGCCGAAGTGCCCGCGTCCCAGCCTGGTCGGCGGGCATTCATCGCCATCACCCCGGTTGCCAGCCACGCCGACGCTGAAGCGCACCGACAAGGCTGGAAGCGAAGCGACCGCGCTCGCGCGTTTCGCCTGGAGCACTGGGAGTACGAGGCCGACCGCATCAGCGGTTTCGACTACGACATCGACGCCGTCCTGATCCGGTCCGCGACCGCCGACGACGAGCCAGAACTGATCGCCGCCCTCGACGCGTGGGAGCTGCGCCCCGACCAGTTCCTCTACCCCTGGCAGACCGATGACCCGGTATAGGCCGCCGACGCACCCACTGAGCGGGCCCTCAAGGGCAGTGAACCCCGCGCCGTAAGCCCACCATGACGAACCGGCAGGTGCTGTGCCGCCCCATGGGGTGATGGTGTATGCCGTGTCCACCTCTGCTGTGAAGGTGTCCTCAGCGTCGTCGCCGTCGGTGATGGAGACGCGTGACTGACGGCTTCGAGACCAGAAGGCGCGCATGTCCGGGCTGGTCATGAGAAACCGCAGGGCGTTGCGGAGTTCTGGGAGCTCGATCGTGTGAGTCTCGTAGGCGACCTTCTGAAGGTTGAGGATCAGATTGCAGTAGTGGTACTTGCGGGTCGTCTGCTCACCAGGAGCGGGGGCGGGCCAGACCGAGCGGAGCTCGCCGTCCTCGATGGCCATCTTGATCAGATCGGTGTGCAGCTCACGCATCACGAGTTCGCCGCTGCGCGTCTGTTCCTCCTGGGTGATCCTCAGCTCCTCGCGCTGGTTTCGCAGCTCGCGGCCCTGCATGAGGAGGGCGGCGGCGATGCCTCTTGGGGAGGGCGCTCCTCATTCCATTTGTCACGGCACCGCCCTGCTAAGCACGGAATGTGTCCGGATCGCTTTCCAGCGGCTGCACCTGTTCGCCGTGGGTGCGCAATTCGGTAGCGATGTCCGCCAGGGCATGAAGCACCTTCGGGGACCGGGTGAGCCAGCCGCCGGTCTGGTAGCCGACGGGCCCGGCCCCAGCTCACCCGCTAAGGGCTGGCTGCGTTCAGCGGCATGGGCAGACTCGCGGAGGCTTTCGCGGGCGAAACGGAGGGGTGTCGCAGGGGATTCGATCGCGCCTATGTCGGACGAAGAGCTGGACTCTATCGAGGAAGGCGCTGAGGCGGCGACTCCCGGCACCTGGTACATCAGGCAGCTCGATGACGTCAATGCGATGTGCCTGGTGGCGGTCAGCACCGTGCCCGACACCGGTCGGGGTGAGCGTTGGCCGGCCTTTGACCACGGCCAGATCGTGGCGGCCACCCTCGTCCAAGAACCGCGCTACGTCGATGCGGCGGACGACCTTTGGGACCAGAACGCCCAGTTCATCGCGGACGCCCGTCGCGACGTTCCCCGGCTGTTAGCCGAGGTCCGACGCTTGGGCAGGCTCCTGGAGACTGTCAGCGATGAGCGCAGCTCCAACACCGGGTCCCTGTGAGCCTCAGCCATGCGCGGAAGCCGTTCCACGTGGTTCGGCCCGTCCTCGCGGGTGCGCGTGTTGATGGGCCGCCCCATCGGGGACGGCCCGGGACGGGTGGCTCTTACCTGTCGATGCGGTTGGCTTCGGCGTCGAGCCAGACGTGCTGGTCCTGTGGAGTGACGGTGAGGCCCCATCGGTCGGCGGTGGGACGGTCGAGGTCGTCCCACCAATGGTAGGCGTCCTCCACTTCCTGCCACAGGTCTCGGTCGCCGGACTGGCGAACCGGGAACTTCTCCGCGCCCGGCTCGACCTCCAGGCTGGCCCACGAGCCTGACCATGGATCGACCAGCCACACCGTGTACGCGCCGTCGTCCTGGTGCTGGACGACGAGCTTGCATCGGGGGACCTTGAGCCCGACCGCCAGCGACACGTCGTACTCGCCGACCACGTCGTAGGGGTGCGGTTCAGTGAACGACCGGCGCGCATTGGAGACCTCGCGCACGTCGCGGGCCAGCCTGGGCCGCTTGCCGCGCTGGTCGCGGAGCCTCATGAACGCCACGTTCCCCACGATCCGGCCACGCATCGTGGCGTCTCGGTTCACTGTGAACGACACCAGTGCGCCGTTGTGGAAATCGGTGGCCCACGGCACCAGTACCCGTCCGCCCGGCCGCGTCTGGGCCGCCCACGCAGGCGGCACACGGTCGGCCGCCACCGTGGCGATCACACGGTCGAAGGGCCCGCGTTCCGGGTGCCCCAACACGCCGTCCCCGGTCGTGACCGTGACCTGATGGCCCGCGTTCCGCAGCACGTGGCGGGCGCGGTCGGCCAGCACCGGATCCACCTCCACCGAGGTCACCCGGCCGGCCCCGAGCCGTTCGGCCAGCAGCGCGGCGTTCCACCCCGTCCCCGTGCCGATCTCCAGCACGTTCAGGCCCGGCTCGGCATCCAACGCCGCCAGCATCGACGCCACGACACCGGGGCGGCTGGCCGAGCTGGTGATCTCATGGCCTACCTGCCCCGGCTCGGCCGGAACTCCATCGTCCACCTGGGTGATCCGCGCTTCGTTGGCGTAGCACAGCTCCAGCCATGCGGCCTCGTCGTCGGCACGCCGCACCGGCACCAGCCGGTCACCGTCCTCGATCCACACGGTGTCGGGCACGAACCGGTGCCGGGGCACCGCCTTGAAGGCCGGACGCCAGTCCGGGGTGAGTGCTCCGGCATCGGCGAGGCTCTCGATAAGCCGGGCCGACAACTCCGTGGCGCCGGCCACCTACTTGCCCTTCTCGTGTCTGCCGCCGCCAGGCGGGTCCTTGGGCTCCTTCGGCGGGACCGGCTTTGAACTCCGATTCCTCTCCGTCCACGGCGTACACGTCGCGCATTTCCAGGTGGACAGCGCTGGCCCGCGCCGACCCCAGCAGGTCAGCGGGTGTCTGGCCCGTCGTCATTCATCAGCTCCTTGAGTAACGGCAGGAGGCGGCCCGGAATCCGGACGACGGCCTCGTTCGACGGGATGTGGTCACGACCGGAAGTCGTCAGGAGCTCGGCCACCACCGCCGGGTCCTCCACCGTCCACCCTTGCACCACCAGGCTGCCGTCCGCGTCGTCGTGCCAGAACGAAGGCGAGTCGCCGTCCTTGCTGTCCGGGTCCTTGCCGAGGAAACGCAGTGCCATGACGCCCTCCCGAGTCGGGGGTGCCCCAGGCGTGGCACGCCGGGAGCACCACCTTCCCGCCGCACAGGTGAGCCGAGCAAGATATCTGCGCGCGCGACCTTGGCAGCTGGGCAGCACGAGTGTGCAGCACCACGGTAAGTACGCGGCCGAGGGCTGGGCTGGGTGGGTCAGGGTGGGGTCAGGTCGGCGTGGAAGGCGAGTCTGGCGGCCTGGGTGCGGTTGGTGCAGTCGAGTTTGGTCAGCATTCGGGAGACGTAGGTCTTGATGGTGGTCTCGCTGAGGTGCACGCGTTCCGCGATCTCGGCGTTGGACAGGCCCGCTCCGATGCAGGCCAGGATCTCCAGTTCCCGCTCGGTGAGGTCGGCGATTCTCGCCTGGGCGCGGCGGAGGGTGGCCTGGTGCTGGGCGGACGCGGCGGCCAGTCGTTTGGTGGGGCCTGGTGACAGGACAGTGTGGCCCTGGGCGGCGACGCGGACGAGGGCGATGAGGTCTTCGGGAGGGGTGTCCTTGAGGAGGAAGCCGGCCGCGGCCGCGTCGATCATCTGGACCACGTACCGGTCGAGGTCGAAGGTGGTCAGGGCGATGACCCTGGGCGGATCGGCCAGGCGTGCGATGCGCTCGGTGGCGGTCAGCCCGTCCACGCCCGGCATGTGCAGGTCCATGAGCACGACGTCCGGGGCCAGCCGGACAACGGACTCCACCGCCTCGGCACCGTCGTGCGCCACGCCCACCACCGTCAGGTCCGGCGCGTCCTGGAGGATGATCCGCAGGTGCGCGCAGACCAGCCGGTCGTCGTCGACGATCAGCACCTTGATCATGGTCGTCCGTCCACGGGCAGCGCCGCCTTGAGCTCGAATCCGCCGTCGGGGTGCGGGGAGGCGTGCAGGCGGCCGCCTACCAGGTCGACGCGCTGGCGCAGTCCCTCCAGCCCGGTTCCGCCCTCGCCCAGCTCGACGTCGGGCCCGCCGGACGAGGCCGTGTTGCGCACCGCGATGTGGATCCATCCGGCGTCGTAGCGCACCTGAACGCGGACGTCGGCTTCGGGCGCGTGCTTGTGCACGTTGGTGAGCCCCTCCTGGACGATCCGGTACGCCGTGCGCCGGACGGCGGGCTCGGCGGGGAGCGGCTCCCCGTGGGTGGCCAGTTCGACGCCGATCCCGGCGGATCGGGAGTCGGCGACCAGGTCCGACACATCCAATACGTCGGCCTTGTCGTCGAGCACGGTCCCCACCTGATCCTGCGAGCGGAGCACTCCGACGAGTTCTCGCAGCTCCCTCATCGCCTGCCTGCCGACCACGCGTATGTCCTCGGCCGCGGCTCTCACCTCCTGGTCGGGGGCGCGGGTACGCAGCGACGTCGCCTGCAGCACCATCAGGCTGACCCGGTGGGTGACCACGTCGTGCATCTCCCCCGCCAGCCGGGCCCGTTCCTCCAGCCGGGCCTGATCGGCCCGGAGCTCCTGCTCGATCTCGGCCCGCTCGGCCCGTTCGGCCAGGGCCTCGATCAGCCGCCGCCGCGACCTCTGGTGAAGGCCGAGCAGTATGGGCACCACTACGACCGCCACGATGCCCGAGGCCACGACGCCCGCCATCTCGGCCCAGGTGGGGTCCCCTCCCCAGGCGGTTCGCGCGTAGTACAGGTGGACGCCCGCGGCGACCAGCAGGACGGCCCCGACGGCGGCCCATCCCGGCAGCGTGCGACGACGGCCGTAAAGGGCCAGGGCGTACAGGCTGAAGGGCAGCGCGAGCGGAGAGGCGAGCACCGCGGCGACCGAGCACGCCAGGGCCACCGAGAAGGGGAACCGGCGCCGGAACGCCAGCGACAGCCCGGCGAGGCCCGCCACGATCACGGCGGGCAACGGCACACCCCGGCCGGGGGACAACGGGCTGGGGCCCAGCCCGAGCCCACCACCGGCGATCGTGACCGCGGCCGCGAACCCGACGTCGGACAGGGGGAGGCGGATCCGCGGCGGAAAGGACCACGTCACCCTGCTCACGGTACCCATGTCACTCGTGCGCGATCGCTGTCAGGACGTCCATCCGCCCGGCCCGCCGGGCCGGCCAGACGGCGGCGGCCACGCCGATCACCCCGGCCAGGACCGCGCAGAGCGCGAGCGGGACCACCGGGACCACCAGCACGTCGAACCCCAGACCGGCCATGGCGTGCTGGAGGGCGATGCCGAAGCCCAGGCCGATGAGCAGTCCGAGCACCGCGCCGAACAGGGCGATCAGGATCGACTCCAGGCGGATCATGCGGCGCAGCTGACCCCGGTCGACGCCGACCGCGCGGAGCAGGCCGAGCTCCCTCGTCCGCTCGAACACCGACAGCGCCAGCGTGTTGGCCACCCCGATCGCGGCGATGACGACCGACAGCGCCAGCAGCAGAGTGATCTGGGTGGTCATCTGGTCCAGGCTCTGAACCTTCTCCTTCTTCCACCCCGAACGGTCATAGATCCCCAGGTCGGGATATCCGGCCAGGGACCGGCGGAGGGCCCGCAGGGTGGCCGCGTCCGCGGTCCTGACCTTGAGGCTCAGCGAGTGGGCGGCCGGAAGCGGAGTGTGGGCCTTGTAGAGGGACTCGGGAAGCATGACGTTCCCGAGACCGACCAAGGGGTAGATGCCCGCGACGCGCACGTCCTGCCCCCCGCCGTCGGGGAACCGCGCCGACAGGATCGTCCCCACCTTCCAATGGTGGGCGGAGGCGACATCGCTCTCGACCAGTACCCCGTCGGTTCCAGCGTTGAGATCGCCGGCCGCCATCCGGTGCGCGACGGGCGCCATGATCGTGGGCAGGTCCCCGGCGCTGTACTCGAGCCTGGATCCGTTGAGGTCGACCGTGCCCGTGTAGGTCGGGGTGGTCCGCTCGATGCCGGGCGTCGAGGCCGCCCGCCTGATCGCGTCCGCGTCGATGGAGCTCCCCCGGACGGGGAGGACGAAGTAGTCGTCGACGAACGAACTCTCGATCTGCCGGCTGACGGACGCCTTCATCGAAGCGCCGAGCACGTTGACGGTGCCGACCAGGGCCAGGCCGACCATCAACGCCCCCGCCGTGGCGGCCGTCCGCCTGGGGCTGCGCTGGGCGTTGCGTCTGGCCAGGAGGCCCGGGGTTCCGAACCATCGGGGAAATCCCTTGCCGAGCAGCTCGATGACGGGGCCGCTGATGACCGGCGAGAGCGCCGTGACTCCCAGGAACACCAGCGTGGCTCCCAGACCCACCAGGGCCTTCGCCATCAGGCCGGCCCCCAGCTGCCCCGCCAGGACGGCCAGCCCCCCGAGTGCGGTGAGGACGGTCCCGGTGACGACGCGTCGGCCGAGTGCCCGCTGCGGCGGGGCGACGTCGTCGCGAAGCGCCGCGATCGGAGGGATCCGGGCGGCGCGGCGGGCGGGTACGTAGGCGGAGACGACGGTGGCCGTCGTGCCGACGACGTAGGACGCGGCGACCGCGGTGCCGGAGAAGGCCGGCGCGCTCGTGGCACCGCCGTTGAGGATCACCTGAAGGAACGCGGCCATCCCCGTCCCGGCCGCCAGGCCGAGCGTCGAACCGACGACACCCACGGCGAACGCCTCACCCAGGACCGCCCGGGACACCTGCTTGTTCGAGGCGCCGAGGGCGCGCAGCAGCGCCAGCTCCCTCGTCCGCTGGGCGACGAGCATGGAGAAGGTGTTGAAGATGACGAAGGCGCCGACGAACACCGAGATCAGCGCGAAGGCCGTCAGGAAGCCGCCGACGTACGACAGGGTGGCCAGGTCGTTCCTCAGTTCGGTCCGCAGTTGCGTGCCGGTGATCGCTTCGAGCCGGCCGGGCAGCACGGCGGCGACCCGTCCCCGCAGGACCGACTCGCTCACCCCGTCCGACGCCATCCGTACAGCGGTGAAGTCTCCGGGGCGCAGCAGCAGCCGCTGCGCCGTCGGGGTGTCGAAGAGCGTCAGCGTCCTGCCCGCCAGATCTCCCGAACCGACCAGCCCGACGATCCGCATCGGCCGGTCGGCGCCCTTGAACCGCACGGTCGCCTCGTCGCCGGTCCGGAAGCCTCCGCGCTTGGCGGTGGCCTCGTCGACCACCATCTCCGCCGGTCCGTTCGGCGCGCGCCCGGTCTTCAGCGGGTGGTCGCCACCCGGGATCCAGTTGCCGCCCGTCTGCGAGACCGAACCGGGGTTCTGAGCCCCCTGCGCGGCGACCGCCGTCCCGTCCTTGCCCACCAGGGCCGCGTATCCGGTGACGACGCCCACCGGCTCCCGCACCCCGGCGACCCCGCGGACGCCGTCCAGGACGGACTCCGGCACGGGGACCGAGACCCCCTTGGTCCTCCCGCCCGGATCCTTCGCCCGAACCTCGACCGCGACGTTCCGGCCCAGGTGCCCGGCGATGTCCCCGGCCTGGCCGTCCATCGTGTCGGTGAAGATCAGTGTGCCGGCGACGAACGCGACACCGAGGACCACCGAGACCGCGGTCAGCAGCAGCCGCAGGCGGTGCGCCGCCAGACTCCGCAGCGTGAGCCGGAGCATCATCGCGCCCCTTCGGCGCGCTTCATCCGCTCCAGCACCTTCTCGGCGCTCGGATCGGCCATCTCCTCCACGACCCGGCCGTCGGCCAGGAACAGCACCCGGTCGGCATAGGAGGCGGCGACCGGATCGTGGGTCACCATGACGATCGTCTGGCCGAAGGTGTCCACGCCCAGCCGCATCAGGTCCAGGACCTCGGCCCCCGCCCTGGAGTCCAGGTTCCCGGTCGGTTCGTCGGCGAAGACGATCCGCGGTCGGGCGACCAGCGCCCTCGCGCACGCGACCCGCTGCTGCTGGCCGCCCGACAGCTCACTCGGCCGGTGCCCGAGCCGGTCCCCCAGCCCGACCGCGTCGACCACCCGCGTGAACCAGCCCGGCTCCGGCCTACGGCCGGCGATGTCCAGCGGCAGCGTGATGTTCTCCAGCGCGGTCAGCGTCGGCACCAGGTTGAACGCCTGGAACACGAAACCGATCCGGTCCCGGCGCAACCGGGTCAGCTCCCGGTCGTCCAGCGCGGTGATCTCGGTGTCGCCGATCCAGATCTCACCGCCGTCGGCCGAGTCCAGCCCGGCCAGGCAGTGCATCAGCGTGGACTTGCCGGACCCGGAGGGCCCCATGATCGCGGTGAGTTCCCCCGCCCGGACCGCCACGTCCACCCGGTCCAGCGCGACGACCCGCGCCTCCCCCACGCCATAGGACTTGCACAGTGCCGTCGCACGCGCGACGACGTTGGAGGCGTCCACGGCGGGAGCCGGTCTCAACTCTCGTGTCATGCTCCCAGCGTCCGACGACGGCGCTCACCCCCGAAAGCCCGTGACGTTGTCGACCGCGTCAACCAAAGTAGACACCCGAGCCGGGACGCACGCCCAAGGCCACTCGGGTTCGGAAGTGGCCTTGACCTTTGAGCTCGTGGCTGGGGGCGGGTCAGAGGTTCACGGCTGATGCGGTTTCCTGGAGTTCGTGGGCGTTCATGTCGGCGACGCGGGTGGTGAGGAACCAGGAGTGGCCGAAGGGGTCTTCGAGTTCGGCTTGCAGGTCGCCGTGGAACTGCATTTCGACTGGACGGATGACCTGTGCTCCGGCGGCGGTGGCGCGTTCGGTCAGGGCCTCGACGTCTGGGACGAAGACGAGGAAGTTGACCGGGGTGCCGCCGATCGTCCTCGGGCTGCGGAAGCGGTACTCGGGGTGTTCGTCGCGGAGCATGAAGACCGCGTCGCCGATCCGGAACTCGGCGTGGGCGATCTTGCCGCCCTGGCGGGGGATCTCGATGCTCACCTCCGCGCCGAAGGCGTCCTTGGAGGGCGACGAACGTGCGCACGCGGCTGGTCAGGCCGCCGGACGGCCAGACGGGTCCGTACTTGATCGGCGGCAGGTCCGTGACGGGCACGTAGGCGATGTCAGGACGGGCGTGGTACCGCGCGGCCTGGCTGCCCACCAGGGCCATCCCCGCGCCACCGCTGACCAGCGTCAGCAACTCCTGCCGCGAGGTCAGCACCCGCTCGCGCGTGATGGGACGTCCGCTGGGCGCCTGGGCGGGGATGAGGGCGTCCAGCAGGTAGTCGGGGGCGGACGCGGGCGCGAGCAGTGAAGCCCCGCCCGGCGGCGACGGCCTTGGCGATGCCGTCCTGGATGCGCTGGTATCCGGCCTGGACGTCGTCGCGGAGCGCGCTGCCGACCAGGGTGAGCGTCACCTTGCGGCTGGTCCGCTGGAACAGGTCCACGCCGAACCGGCGCTCCAGTCGCTTGATGGTCTGGCTGACCCGGGCACCGCTGACTCCCAGCCGTTCGGCCGTCCGGCCGAAATGCAGCTCCTCGGCCAGGGTCAGGAAGATCTCGATGTCACGCCGTTCCATGTCCCACACGGTAGCGATCACTACGAAACGGCGGCGTTGTGAGTCGGTCGCCGGACTGGCGGGGTGTTACGTTGATCGGCTTTGCTCCGATCGGAAGGAAAGCGGATGGACGTTCCCTCCCTGCACAGCGGGTTCCTCAGCGACGTGCTTCCCCGGATCCGTCAGGACGCGCGCGTGGCCGGTGTGGCGGTCACCGGGTCGATCGCGACGGGCCGCCCCGATGAGTACTCGGACGTGGACCTGGTCGTGGTCGTCGACGACGAGGCGTACGACGCGGTCATGCGGGAGCGGCTCGCGCTGATCGGGTCCTGGGCCTCGCTGGTGGCCGGATTCACCGGGGAGCATGTCGGGGAGCCGCGGCTGATCATCACGCTCGTCGGGCCGCCGCTCCTGCACGTCGACTTCAAGTTCGTCCGGGTCTCCGACTTCGGCGAGCGGACCGAGGACCCGGAGGTCCTGTGGGAGCGGGACGGCCTCCTGAGCGGGGCCCTCTCCCGGCGGGCTCCGGACGCTCCGGGGTTCGACCTCCAGTGGATCGAAGACCGGTTCTGGATCTGGGTGCACTACGGCGCGACGAAGCTCGGCCGGGGCGAGCTGTTCGAGACCATCGGCTTCCTCACCTACCTGCGCGAGACCGTGCTCGGCCCCCTGGCCGCCCGCCGGGTGGGGGCTCCCCCTCGCGGTGTTCGCCACCTGGAGGCCGTCGCGCCCGAGGAGGCGCGCGCCCTTCAGGCCACGCTGTGCGGTTACGACCGCGACGACGCCGGACGAGCCGTCCTCGCGACCGTCGATCTGTACCGCCGGTGGTCTGAGGCCGACGAGGCGACCCTCGAACGGCGCCACCGCGCCGAGGAGCTCGCCGTGCGGTACCTGCGCGAGGTCATCGAACGTGGCGACCGTCCGGCGTGACATTTTCGCAGGTCACATTGTCCTGACGTGTCCGCGGACATGCCCGGACACGTCGTGACACCGCTTCTTCTGGTGCCTGCCGTCCACGCTCTGCTGTCGTGGTCTCGCAGGTCGTCGGCGCGCTGGATGTGCGGAGGGAGACCGCCACCGCCGTGCCGTCGCGGACCTGCCGGTCATCAGATCCACCAGAAGGAGAACGACATGCGGAACACGCTGCGCGGTACGGCGACCGTCATCGCCGGGGCAGCCGCGATGAGCGGCTCGCTCCTGTTCACCGGGGTCGCCCAGGGGGCGGTCGGCGGGACGGGGAGCCCGGCCGTCTCTTCGGCCGGTCCCCACGGGTGCGTCCAGATCAGGCCCCTCGGCCACAACAACGGTGTGCAGGCGACGAACGTGAGCTGCGGACGCACCGTCCAGGTCCAGGTCATCTGGAGCACTCCCCCGAACAGCCGGTACTACGCGATCGCTCAGGGCGGGAAGCGGGACTACTACCCGCACTTCTCCTGGCAGAGCTACTCCACGTACGACGTCGTCTGACGGCTGCGGCCGGGTGCGATGCCCCCCGCGTACGGTGGCGGCGGGGGCGTCGTCCTCAGCTGTGGTGGTAACTCAGCACCGCGACGGACGGCAGCGGGGCCCGGTTGAGGTGCTGCAGGATCGTCACCTGGCCGGTGCAGCCCGTCCCGGCGAAGAGCCGCTGCCGTTCCTTGCTGGTGTTCTGGACCGAACGGGCCACGAACGGCAGGGGCTGGCACCTGCTGTCGCTGAAGTAGTCCGGTGGCAGCGTGATCTTGCGGCCGAGGAAGTTCGGCTCCGGCCAGAAGCAGACGCTGCCCTCGACGCAGTCCGGAACACCCGCCGCAGCCGTGCCTTCCGATGCCCTGCCGCCCATGAACCAGCCCACCGCGACGCCGGTCACCGCCGCGGCCGTCACGGCGGCGGCCACCGACACCGCCAAGCGCCGGGGGACGCGACGCCGCGCGCCTGCCGGGTGGACGGCGTCCTTCGCGGGGGCGGCGGACGCCTCGATCCGCCGCCGCACGGGCTCCAGTTCGTCCAGGAGGTCGAGCCGGCCGCATCCGTGCAGGTAGCAGCGGAGTTGCTGCGCCGTGGGGACCGCGCCGTTCTCGATGTTGGAGACGCGCTGGCGGGTCAGCGCGGCCCGGTCGACGTTCGAGCGTCTGGCCACGGCCTGCTGGGTGAGCTGTCCACGCAACTCCCGCAGGTACGCCCCGAACTCCTGAGCCGAGACGATCTCCACAGCGTCCACCCGCACTCCAGCGCACACGACGATAGACACTCATCGTAACCGGGCGAACACTAATGCGAACGGCGTCAACGCCGACCTTCGCCGCGACGTGTGCGACATGCCGTGGTCACCCGTGACGATGGCGGCGGACGGCATAGGCGACGGTGACGGCGGCCAGGAGAGGGCCCCAGGCCACGAGCGGCAGGTAGCAGAGGTAGAGGACGACCAGCTTGCCGCCATGAGGCAACTCCGGATCCGACGTCTCGAAGCCGAACACCAGGCCGCTCCAGAGCGCCATCAGGGCCGCGGCACCGAGGGCGGCGGGGATGATCGCCGCCAGAGGGTGGACGCGACGGCCCCGCAGGAACGGGATCCAGCGCGGCCAGATCTCACCCCAGGACCGGACGAGGCCCATGCTCAGGAACGCCGCCGCCTCGGACAGCAGGGTCAGCGCGCTCACGTAGCCGAGCAGGAAGAAGAAGTTCACATGGTCCGGGTCGCTGCTGCCGGTGAACCCGGCCGGAAGGCGGAGCGCGAACAAGATGCGCCAGATCCCCGACGGAATCGCGCACCACATCGTCGCCTGCGCCGCCCACTCCGCCCACCGCGGCACCGGCCCTCGCATGGACGTCGCACTCATCGCGCCCCTCCCACGGCAACGCGCCCGGCGCCGGACGGGGGTGGCTCCTTGTCGGGGCCTGTGGCCAGGAGGGCGGCGGCGATGAGGGCCGTCAGCGCTGCGACGATGAGCAGCTTGACCTTCAGGTGTTTCGTCATGGCAGCAAGATCTCGTCCGGCCCGGGCGCGACACCTCCCCCGCGCGGCCGATCGGCGTCGTCCTCGCGGGGGAACCGAGGTGCGCGGGGTGCCGGGGCGGTCGCCGCCGACCGGCAAAACGCGTGATCGGGGACGGATCGGCATGGTCCGCGTTTCGGCAGCGCGCGGACGGACGGGAGTGTCAGACTCGGTACCTTCGGAAACGGTTTTCAGTTTCAGGACGGGGGCATCGCTCGTGAAGGTCGCGTTCGTCGGCAAGGGTGGGAGCGGCAAGACGACCACCTCTTCGCTCTTCATCCGCCACCTCGCCGCCGAGAGGGCGCCGGTCGTCGCGATCGACGCGGACATCAACCAGCATCTCGGGGTAGCGCTCGGGATGCCGGAGGAGCAGTCCGCCGACGTCCCGGCGCTCGGCGCGCACCTGGCGGAGATCAAGGAGTACCTGCGGGGCGACAACCCGCGGATCGCGTCCGCGGACGAGATGGTCAAGACGACCCCGCCCGGACGGGGGTCGCGGCTGCTGCGGTTCGACGGGCACGACCCCGTCCACGCGCTGTCGCGGCAGGTGGACGGCGTCACGTTCATGGCGACGGGGCCGTTCGACGAGGACGACCTGGGCGTGTCGTGCTACCACGGCAAGACCGGCGCAATGGAGATGTACCTCAACCACCTGGTGGACGGTCCGGGCGAGTACGTCGTGGCGGACATGACGGCGGGCGCGGACACGTTCGCCTCGGGCCTGTTCACGCGGTTCGACGTCCTGTTCCTGGTCGTCGAGCCGACGCGGAAGGGCGTCGCGGTCTACCGGCAGTACACGGGCCACGCGTCCGACTTCGGCGTCCGGATCGCGGTGGTCGGGAACAAGGTCCAGACGGCCGAGGACGAGGCGTACCTGCGCGAGCACGTCGGTCCCGACCTGCTGGCGGTCATCGGCCACCAGCCCGCGGTGCGGGCCATGGAGCAGGGCCGCCCGTTCGACCTGGACTCGCTGGACGACGCCGCGCGGAAGGCGCTGAGGTGTCTTCAGGACGAGGTGGACGCCCAGCCGAAGGACTGGGCCAGGTACCAGCGCCAGGCCAACGAGTTCCACGTGAGGAACGCCGAGAGCTGGGCGAACAAGGCGGTCGGCGTCGACCTCACGCGCCAGATCGACCCCGGTTTCGTCCTCGGACCGGACGCGCCGATGGGCGCCTAGCCCGGAGGCGCGCAGGGACCGGACCGCGGAACCCCGCGGTCCGGGCGCGACGAGGCCCCCACGATCAGGGCGGAGCGTGGGGGCCTCGTTCGTGCCGGTCGGGGGTTCAGCAGTTCAGTAGCGTCGGGTCCTGGTTGAGCAGCTGCGCCTCGGGCGAGACGAACCGCTGGTAGGCGGTCTCGGCGTCCTTCTTGAACACGGCGGGCTTGCAGCAGTTCTGGAACGCCAGCCGCACGCCGAAGTGCTCCTGGATCGCGTTCCGCATGGAGTCGCTGGAGAACATGCGGAACATCTGCCCCCATTCCTCCTCGGTCTCGGGGACGAGCGTGTTCTGGACGCTCTCCGCGTCCGTGCTCTTCATCTCCTCCACCAGCCGCGTCACCATGGCCCACGCGAAGGGCAGCGAATCGGCGACGCACTTGAGGAACTCGTCCTGCTCGACCTTGCCTGCCTCGGCCTTCGCGAGAAGCTCGGGCGATACGTTGAGCGACATGTCGCACCTCCGCCTTGGACGCTAGGCAGGCTGTCACTGTCCGTCCATCCCCGGTCGCACAGAACTAACCGAAGGGACAGGCGAGGGATGCGCCGGGGTTACTTGGCGGTATCGCGGTGGGTCCACCCTCGCGGAGTGCCGGGTCGTGATCTGCTGAGCGTCAATGTTCGTCCGCGTTCGCCCGAGAGCGAGTCGGACGATCTTCGTTCGCAGCCATCCTGCCCGGGGGCGGCGGAAGGGGGAGCGCATGCCGGAGGACCGCGAGAGCGCCGGGCGGGCGGGTTCCGGCCGGGGCCTTGAGGCGGTGATCGCGTCCCTGCGTCCGCCGACGCCCAGGGCCGCGAAGTACCACGCCGACGGCTGGTGGCGGACGGAGACGTTCGTCGACGACCTGCGGGCGGTGGCCTCGTCCGATCCCGGCCGGACGGTCTTCGTCAACTGGCGCCGGGATCTGGGACGCGAGGTCGTCGTGTCGTACGGCGAGCTGGCGGAGCACGTGGGGCGGCTGTCGGCGGGGCTGCGGGGGCTCGGGCTGGCGCGCGGCGACGCCGTGGCGTTCCAGTTCCCCAATTGGTGGGAGGCGGCGGCGCTGCTGCTCGCGTGCATGGACGCCGGGCTGGTCGCCGTGCCGGTCCTGATGACGATGGGCGGACGCGAGGTCGAACGCGTCCTGACGGGGACCGGGGCGAAGGCGTGCGTGGTCGTCGACTCGTGGGAGGGCACTCGTCCTGACCGGCTGCTGGCCGATCTGGACGAGCGGCTGCCGCAGCTCCGGCACCGGATCGTGTTCGGCGACGCGGCGGCGACCGGCGCGGTCGCGTTCGCGGACCTGGTCGCGTCCTCCCCGTCCCCGGGACCGGCGCGGGGGCGGCCGGACGAGGTGTCGGTCGTGCTGTTCACGTCCGGGACGACGGGCGAGATGAAGGGCGTCCTCCACACCCCGAACACGCTGCACGCGTCCTTCCGGTGGAAGGGGTCGGACCGCCGGGCGGAGGATCGTCCGGCCGCGATGGCCCACCTGATCCACGGGGCGGGGCTGCAGACCAACCTCCTGCGTCCGATCGCGACCGGCCGCTCGTCGGTGTTCGCGGACACGTTCGACGCGGACGTGTGGCTCGGCCTGCTCGCCCGCCACCGGGTCACGTACCTGCTCGGCTCCCCGCCCCCGTTGTTCACCCTCGTCCAGGCGCAGCGGCGCGAGCGCCGGGACCTGCCGCGGTTGCGGACGATCGCCAGCACGGGGACGTCACTCCCGGCCGCCTTCGTCGGGCCGATCCGCGAGGAGCTGTGCGCGGGGCTGACGAACACCTTCGGAATGACCGAGATCGGCGGATTCTCCGCGACCGATCCCGACGATCCGCCCGAGCTCACCGTCCACAGCATCGGCCGTCCCCTTCCTGGCCGCGAGGCTCGCCTCGTCCCGGACGACGGGGCGTTGGAGGTGGGGGGCGTGTTTCGGCTTCATGTGCGAGGGCCTTCGGTGTGTCTGGGGACGTTCCGGCTGGATGGCGGAGGGGTGGCTTGGGACCCGGCGGACACGGACGGCTGGTACGACACCGGTGACCTGGTCCGCGAGGACGGGCGTGGCGGTCTCCGGTACCTCTCCCGGGTCGCCGACCGGATCGGGAGTCCGCTGACGATCCCGGTCCTGGAGGTCGAGGACGAGCTGCTGCGTCATCCGTCCGTCGCGGATGCCGCGATCGTCGGGTCCCCTGACCCCCGCGACGGGACCGAGACGGTGTGCGCCTTCGTCGTCCCGGACGGTGCGGCGCCCACGCTGGACGGGCTGCGGCGGTACCTGCTCGCGACGGGCATGACCGAGTGGTACCTGCCGACTCGCCTGGAATGTGTCGACGCGCTCCCCCGCAACCACATGGGCAAGGTGCTCAAGAACCTGCTCCGCGACCGGCTCAGGGAACAGGGGCGGCCGTGAGGTCCTTGGTGAGGCGGACGGTTCCGTCGGGGGCGGGCGACGGCACGAGGCGGTACCCCTGGCGCTGGTAGAGGGCGATGTTGCCCTCGCTCCTGGCACCGGTGAAGAGCAGGACGCGGCGGCTGTCCGGGGCGGCCGAGTCCTCGGCGGTCCGGAGGAGCCATCGGCCAAGGCCACGGCCTCGCAGGTCGGGGACGACGGCGAGGCGTCCGAGGTGCCAATCGGTTCCGTCGGGACGGGTCCGGATCATGCCGAGAAGGCGTCCGTCGAGCCAGAGGCCCGTGGTGTCCCAGGTCGCGAGCCACGCGCGCACGTCGTCGGGCGTCTCGTGCAGGGCCGGGAGGGCGAGGGTGTCGTTGACGATGGCCTCGTCCGCCCAGCAGGCCCGCTGGAGGACGGTGACCTCGGGCGCGTCGTCCGGGGTGAGCCGCCTCGCGTAGGAGCCGGGCAGGGGGCCGGGCACGGTTCCGGGGCGGATGCGGTCGCGCATGGGGCGTAGGGCATGGGTGAGCCGGGTCAGTTCGTCCAGAAGGGTGACGGCGGCGGCGTCGCGGGCGGCGTCCGGGCGGAGGTGTCCGTCCTGGACGGCCTCGGTGAGGCGGATCGCGACGGTGGCGCCCAGGGGCACCATGCGGAGCGTGGTCACGACCTGCTTGGAGTGCTGGACGGACCGGGTGCCCGCCGACGTGTTGCCGTAGCTGACGAAGCCGATCGGCTTCCACGCCCACTCGGCGCCGAGGTAGTCCAAGGCGTTCTTCAGGGTCGCGGGCATGCCGTAGTTGTACTCGGGGGTGACGGCGATGAAGCCGTCCGCCGCGTCCACGGTCGCGCTCCAGCGGCGGGTGTGTTCCCGCTGGTAGACGCCCGAGGACGGGTGTTCCTCCTCGTCCAGGAAGGGGAGGTCGAGGTCGCCCAGCGCGAGCGGGACGAGCTCGACGCCGAGCTCCGCGGCGCGCGGGGTCACCGCGTCGACCAGCCAGCGTCCGACGGCGGGGCCGAACGCGCCGGGACGGGTGCTGCACATCAGGACGAGGACGCGGAGCGGTTTCGTTTCCATGGAAACGAAAGGTACGTGCTAGTTTGATGACATGTCAACGAAATCCCCGGACGGGCACGTGCGCTGGCTGGACGCCGACGAGGAGCGGGCCTGGCGGGCGTTCCGGCGCGTCCTGGTCGCCGTCCAGGCCGGGACGGCGCGCGACCTGGCCGCGGTCGGCCTGTCCGAGCCCGACTACGAGGTGCTGAGCACGCTGTCGGAGCGTCCCGGGAACACCAGCACGCTGGGAGAACAGGCCGACAAGATGGGCTGGTCGCGCAGCCGGCTGTCCCGGCACGCGACCCGCATGGAGGCCCGCGGGCTGCTGCGGCGCGAGCCCGACCCGTCCGATGGGAGGGGATGCCTGCTCGTCCTCACGGCGCAGGGGCTGGAGGCTCTGGAGAACGCCGCGCCCGCGCACGTCGCGTCCGTGCGGCACCACTTCATCGACCGCCTCGACCCGGACGACCTCGCCGCCCTCGAACGGATCGCCGCGAGAGTCGAACGTCCCCCCGCCGGATAGGGCCGGGCAAAGCAGAGGCCCGGGCGACCGGGGTGGGTCGGCCGGGCCTTCGTGGGTGGCTACTTCTTGGCGAGGGGGCCGAGGTTGGCCGTCAGGTCGTCGAGGATCTTTCCGGCGGCGGTGACGCCGATGCCGGTCATCCAGATCTCGTCGTCGACGACCTTGGTGTGGCCCGCCTTGACGGCGGAGAGGCGCTGCCAGAGGGGCCCGGTGGTGGTCTTGGCCTGCGCGTCGGCGGCCTTGGCGCCGTAGGCGGCGACGAAGACGAAGTCGCCGTCGGCCTGGTCGACGCGCTCGGGGCTCAGCGGCGCGAAACGCTTGTCGGACTTGTCCTTGAGCATCTGCGCGTCCGGACGGGACAGGCCGGTGTCGCGCAGGACGATCCCGGAGAACGAGTCCGGGCCGTACTGGCGGATCTCGTCCGGCATGAAGCGGATGACGCTGACCTTCAGCTTCGCCGGGTCGCCGAACGACCGTCCGACCTGGCGGGCGCGGTCCTCGTACTCCTTGAGCCTCCGCTCGCCCTCGGCCTTCTTGCCGACGGCCTCGGCGTCCAGCAGGAAGTTCTGCTTCCAGGTGATGCCGACCTGGTCGGTGAAGACGGTCGGGGCGATCTTGCTCAGCTGGGAGTAGTACTTCTCCATCCGGAACTTCGAGCCGAGGATCAGGTCCGGCTTGAGCGCGGCGATCGCCTCGACGTCCGGCTGCTGGGTGGTGCCGACGCTCTTCACCTTGGCGAGCCCGGGGCCGAGGTACTTCGGCATCCCGGCCTGCTGGTCCGGGACGGTCGCGCCCGCCGGGGTGAGGCCGAGCGTGGCGAGGGTGTCGACCTTGTCGGTGTCCAGCACGACGATCTTCTTCGGGTCGTCGGGGACCCTGGTCTCCCCCATCGCGTGCTTCACCAGGTGCGTCGCCCCGGACGCGGACGAGTCGCCCGATCCGCCGCACGCGCTCAGCGCCAGTGCCGCCGCGGCGGCGACCGCGAATCCCTTCATGAGTCTCATGTGGTTCTCTCTCTCGTTCAGGCCGGGGCGTCCGGCACGACCATGGGCGCGCCCGTGACAGGGCAGGGGACGACCACGCCGCCGAGGCCGAAGACCTCCGACAGGCACGCGGCGTCCATCACGTCGGCGGGGGCGCCCTGCCGCACGACCGCTCCGTCCTTCATGACGACCAGGTGGTCGGCGTACCGGCACGCCTGGTTCAGGTCATGGAGGACGGCCACGACCGTGTGGCCCCCGTGACGGTTCAGCCGCCGCAGCAGATCGAGGACCTCGATCTGGTGGGCGAGGTCGAGGTAGGTGGTCGGCTCGTCCAGCAGCAGGGCGTCGGTGTCCTGCGCGAGGGTGAGCGCGATCCAGACCCGCTGCCGCTGGCCGCCGGACAGCGCGTCCACCGGGCGGTCCCGCAGGCCGGTCAGGTCGGTGAGCGCGAGGGCGCGCTCGACGGCCTCGGTGTCGGAGGCGCTCCACTGCCGGAACCAGCGCTGGTGCGGCTGGCGTCCGCGCGCGACCAGGTCGGCGACCGTGAGGCCCTCGGGCGTGACGGGCGACTGCGGCAGGACGCCGAGGCGGCGCGCCAGCTCGCGGGTGTTGATGCCGTGCACGTCCGCGCCGTCGATCAGGGCCGAGCCGGAGCGCGGGGACAGCAGCCGGGCGAGGGTGCGCAGCAGCGTCGACTTGCCGCACGCGTTCGGGCCGATGACCACGGTGAACGCGCCGCCGGGCAGCTCCAGGTCGAGGCCGGACAGGATCGTCCGGTCGCCGTACCCGACGGTCAGGTCGCGGGCGGCGAGCGTGACCGCCGGACGGCCCGGCGCCGTGGCGGCCGCCGGGGCCGTTTCGGGGGCGTCCGCCAGCGGTTCGGAGACGTCGGTCATCGGGTCTTCCTCCGGACGAGCAGCCAGAGCAGGTAGGGGCCGCCGAGCGCGGCGGTGAGGACGCCGACCGGGAGCTGGACCGGCGCGAACGCGGTCCGGGCGATCAGGTCGGCGACGACGGTGAGCAGCGCGCCGGTGAGGGCGGCGCAGAGCAGCGGCGGACGGTCGGAGCGGAGCAGGCGGCGGGCGAGCTGCGGCGCGGCGAGCGCGACGAAGTCGACGGCGCCCGCCTGGGACGTCGCGAGCGCGGCGAGGACGACGGCGACCGCGCCGAGCAGCAGGCGCCGCGCGCCGACGCGGACGCCGAGGCCGCGCGCGAGGTCGTCGTCCAGCCCGGCGGTGTCGAGGGCGCGGCCCGCCCAGAACAGCACCGGCGACAGGACCAGCAGCGGGACGAGCAGGGTGAGCGTCTCGCGCTGGCCGAGTCCGGCGAGGCTGCCCGACAGCCAGACGCGGGCGCGCTCGCCGTCGGCCGGGTCGGAGCCGATGATGAAGACCTCGGTGAGGGCCCGCAGCGCGAGCGCGACCGCGATGCCGGACAGCACGAAGCGGTTGGCGGTCAGGCCCGTCCGCCCGGCGAAGGCGAACACGGCGGCAGCGGCGGCGAGGCCGCCGAGCAGCGCGGCCGGGCCTAGCCAGGACGCGCCGAGGCCGGCGGTCATCACGGCGGTCGCGGCGAGGCCCGCGCCCTGGGTGACGCCCATGACGTCCGGTCCGGCGAGCGGGTTGCGGGTGACGGACTGGAGCAGCGCGCCGGACACGCCGAGCAGCGCCCCGACGGCGAGGCCGACCTCGACGCGCGGCAGCCGCAGGTCCTGGACGATCAGGGACGCGGGGCCCTCCCCGCCGAGCGCGCTCAGCACGTCGGCGGGCGCGACGAAGGTGCTGCCGATCGCGAGCGAGGCCAGCGCGGCGACGGCGGTGAGGACGGCGAGCACGACCCCGAACACCAGCGCGCGCCGTCGCACGGTCACCGCGACCGGCCCGAACCCCACCACGAGCACCCCCGCCCCCGGATGCCGAACGGCGGTCACGCGGCCACCTTCCAGGTTTCGGGCGCAGAGACGCGGGGCGCCGGGCCGCAGGGCGCGGGAACGCGGAGCGCGGGAACGCGGAGCGCGGGAACGCGGAGCGCGGGAACGCGGAGCGCGGGAACGCGGAGTGTGGGGGCGTGGGGGGCGAGTGGGTGGTGGGTGGGGGTCATGTGGCGACCGTTCGGGCGCGGCGGACGAGGATGAGGAGGAAGGGGGCGCCGAGGAGGGCGGTGACGACGCCCGCGCGGACCTCGGCGGGCGGGGCGACGAGGCGTCCGAGGACGTCGGCGGTGAGCAGGAGCGTGGGGCCGAGCAGGAGGGACACGGCGAGGGTCCAGCGGTGGTCGGCGCCGACGAGGGCGCGGGCGAGGTGGGGGACGGCGAGGCCGACGAAGCCGATCGGCCCGGCGGCGGCGACGGCCGCGCCGGTGAGCAGGATCGCGGCGACGGCGGCGGCGAGCCGGACGCGTCCGACGTTGCGGCCGAGGCCGCGGGCGACGTCGTCGCCGAGGGCGAGCGCGTCCAGGCCGCGGGCGGCGGCGAACGCGACCAGGACGCCGAGCACGACGAACGGGATCACCCACGTCGCGACCTCGGGCGGGCGTCCGGCGAGCGAGCCGACGGCCCAGAACCGGAAGGTGTCGAAGGTCTGCTGGTTGACGGTGAGGACGCCGACGACCACGCCGGTGAGCGAGGCGTCCAGGGCCGTCCCGGCGAGGGCGAGGGTGACCGGGGACGCGCCGTCGCGGGTCCGCGCCGACAGGGCGTAGACGAACGCGCCCGCGAGCGCCGCGCCCGCGACGCCGAACCACAGGAAGGACGGCAGGGAGGTCAGCCCGAACACGCTGATCGCGAGGACGACGCCGAGCGACGCGCCGGACGTGACGCCCATGATGCGGGGGTCGGCGAGCGGGTTGCGGGTGAGCGCCTGCATGAGCACGCCCGCGACGGCGAGCGCGGCTCCGGCGGCGAGGCCGACGACCGTGCGCGGGACGCGCAGCGAGCGGACGATGACGTCCTCGTCGGTGCCGCCGTGGTCGAGCAGCGCGGAGAGGACGTGGCCGGGGGCGATGGCGCGGCTGCCGAGGGCGAGGCTGGCGAGGACGGCGACGAGCAGTGCGAGCGCGGCGACCGCGAGCACCGTCGTCCGCCTGCGGAGCATGCGTCGCCCACCGCCGTTCATAGGATCAAGGAATCAGTTAGGTAAACCTAACCTTATTGACCTGGCCGATCGTAAGGCACGGCAGGCATTCCTCTCAAATCCCCCTAGACGAGCGCATCCGGCGCGGGTTATGTTCTTCTCAAGTCGAGATTGACTCAGATTGAGAAGGACATGCCGGGATGGAGCAGCCGAGATGAACCAGCCGCCCCAGGACGAGCGCGAGTTCCTCGCCTCCTACGACCCGCGCGCCTACGACCCCGTCTCGGTGACGGTGGACGTCGTCGCGCTGACCATCCGGGACGGCGCGCTGAACGTCCTGCTGGTGCGGCGCGGCCAGGCGCCGTTCGCGGGGATGTGGGCGCTGCCGGGCGGGTTCGTCCGGGGCGTGACCGACGCCGAGGACCTGTCGTCCGCCGCGCGTCGCGAGCTGGCCGAGGAGACGGGACTCGACCCGTCCCAGCCCGGCGGCCCGATGGAGCGGATGCACCTGGAGCAGCTCGCCACCTACGGCACGCCCGGACGCGACCCCCGGATGCGTGTCATCTCCGTCGCGTACCTGGCGTTCGCGCCCGAGCTGCCCGACCCGCGCGCGGGCGGCGACGCCGCCGAGGCCGCCTGGGCCCGCGTGGACGGGCTGGGCCTGAGCGAGGCCGGGGCGCAGCATCCCGGCGTTACGCGCAAGCTCGCGTTCGACCACGCGCGGATCCTCGCGGACGGCCTGGAGCGGGCGCGCGGGAAGCTCGAGTACACGCCGCTCGCCACCGCGTTCTGCCCGCCCGAGTTCACCGTCCCCGAGCTGCGCGCCGTCTACGAGACGGTCTGGGGCGAGGAGCTGCACGCGGGCAACTTCCACCGCAAGGTGCTGTCGGTCCCCGGGTTCGTCGAGGCGACCGGAGGCACCGCCGACCGCGAGGGACGGCGCGGCGGCCCCCGGCCGAAGCTCTACCGCGCGGGCGACGCGCGGCTGCTGCACCCCGCCCTCCTCAGGCCCAGCCGGGAGGAGGAGATCAGATGACCCACGAGGAGGCCGTGGCCCTGCTGGAGCGCGCCGTCTCCCCTGCGGACCTGTTCGGCGGGGACGAGGCCGAGGCGGCGCGGCTGTACCGGCGGCTGGCCCGGCTCGTCCACCCGGACGCGACCCCGGCCGGATCGTCCCGGGACTTCGCCCGGCTGTCGGAGCTGTGGCACGCCTACAACGCGGCGAACGCGCCGGTCATCGAGGTCGGGACGCACCGGTTCCGGCTCGGCGAGACCATCGCGAGCGGCGACCTCGCCGAGCTGTACCTGGCCGACGATCGGGGGCGGGGCGTGGTGCTCAAGATGCCGCGCGACCCGTCCGACAACGACCTCATGTCCCGCGAGGAGGAGGCGCTGCGCACGCTGCGCCGCGACGGCGAGCGGAAGTTCCGCGCGTACGTCCCGGAGCTGGTCACGGCGTTCCGGCACCGCGATCCGGACACCGGCGAGACACGCCGGGTCAACGTGCTCGCGCCGCTGGACGGGTTCGTCTCGTTCGCCGAGGTCCGTGCCGCCCACCCGGACGGGCTCGACCCGCGCGACGCGGCGTGGATGTGGCGGCGGCTGCTCGTCGCGCTCGGCTTCGCCCACCGGGCGGGCGTCGTGCACGGAGCGGTCCTGCCCGAGCACGTGCTCATCCACCCCGGGAAGCACGGGCTCGTGCTCGTGGACTGGTGCTACTCGGTCACCCGTCCCGGCGGACGCGTCCCCGCGATGGTCGACCGGCGCTCCGGCATGTACGCGCCCGAGATCCCCGCCCGCGAACCCGCCGTCCCCGGGACGGACGTGTTCATGGCGTCCAAGTGCGTCGCCCGGCTCATGGGCGACCGCGCGCCCGCCGCCATGCGCGCCTTCGTCGCCGGGTGCGTCCTCCCCGCGCCGCACCGGCGTCCACGCGACGCCTGGCGGCTGCTCGCCGAACTCGACGAGCTGCTCGACCGGCTGTACGGCCGCCGAACCTTCCGCCCCTTCACCATGCCCCCAGGAGGAACCCATGGGTAGTGGAAACTGGTCCACGAACGTCTACGCCGCCAACCAGGCCTACCAGAACGCCAACGGCATCAGCGCGTTCGCCTACAGCGACGGCGGCGCGACCTCCGTCCACGCCGACCTCGACCCGAAGGACGTCGCGCTGCGCGAGGCGCGCGACTCCGACGAGCACCCCGAGTCGCTGGCGATCTCGGTGCTGTTCGACGTCACCGGCTCGATGGGGACGGTCCCGCGCACGCTCCAGACGCGCCTGCCCGACCTGCTCGGCCTGCTGCTGCGCAAGGGCTACGTCACGAACCCGCAGATCATGTTCGGCGCGATCGGCGACGCGCACTGCGACCGCGCGCCGCTGCAGGTCGGGCAGTTCGAGTCCGACAACCGGATGGACGACGACCTCGGCAAGATCCTGCTCGAGGGCGGGGGCGGCGGGCAGATGAGGGAGTCCTACGAGCTGGCCATGTACTTCATGGCCCGGCACACCGCGATCGACTGCTACGAGAAGCGCGGCAAGCGCGGCTACCTGTTCATGATCGGCGACGAGCTGGCCTACCCGTCGGTCCGCAAGGAGCAGGTCCGCTCGCTGATCGGCGACGACCTGCGGGAGAACATCCCGCTCGAGGCGCTCCTGGACGAGCTGCGCCGCGCCTGGGACGTGTACTTCATCATCCCCGAGGGCGCGTACCACACCGCCGACGGGCGGCTGCGCGACTTCTGGCGCGAGCAGCTCGGCCAGAACGTCCTCTACCTGGACGACCTGGACGCGGTCTGCGAGACGATCGCGCTCACCGTCGGACTCGGCGAGGACGCCATCGACCTCGACGAGGGCCTCGCGCACCTGGACGAGGTCGGCTCGGACGCCGGGAAGGCCGTGTCGAAGGCGCTCACGCCGCTGCGCAGGGCGCGTGGCTCGGTCGCCGAGTCGTCCGCGCCGTCCGGCCTGCGCGGAGACGGACACGGTCCCCGGAACCGGCGGCTCTGATGCCGCACACGCCGGACGTGCGGCACGCCGTCGTCGTCGACCTCGGGTTCGGCGACGCCGGGAAGGGCACCGTCGTGGACCGGCTCTGCGCGCTCGGAGCGCGCGGCACAGGGGCCGAGCCGGTCCACACGGTCGTCCGCTTCAACGGCGGCGCGCAGGCCGCGCACAACGTCGTCACCCCGGACGGACGGCACCACACGTTCGCGCAGTTCGGCTCCGGGACGTTCACGCCCGGCGTCCGGACGCACCTGTCCCGGTTCATGATGGTCGACCCGCTCGCGCTGGCCGCCGAGCACGAGCACCTGCGCGCGCTCGGCGTCCGCGACGCGTTCGCCCGGCTGACCGTCAACTGGGACGCGCCGCTCACCACCCCGTACCACCAGGCCGCCAACCGCGCGCGCGAGACCGCCCGCGGCGCGGCCCGGCACGGATCCTGCGGAATGGGCGTGGGCGAGACCGCCGCCTACGCCCTCACCCACCCCGACCTCGCCCCACGCGCGGGCGACTGCCTCACACCCGCCCGACTACGCCGCCGCCTCACCACCCTGCGCGACTGGTACCACGACACCTTCCCTGCCGCCGAGCAGCCCCTCTCACGACCTGCTCCGAGCGCTGAGCCTGCTCCGGACACCGGGCTTGCTCCCGCTGCGGCTGTTCCGAGCGCTGCGGCTGTTCCGGACGTCGAGCTTGTTCCGGACGTGGATGACTGTGTGGCGGCGTTCCTGGCGTTCGGGGCGAGCGTGCGGATCGTGGACGACGGGTACCTGCCGCGCGTCCTGCGGACCGGACGCGTGGTGTTCGAGGGGGCGCAGGGCGTCCTGCTGGACGAGTGGCACGGCTTCCACCCGTACACGACGTGGTCGACGACGACGTTCGCGAACGCGGAGACGCTGCTCGCCGAGGCGCGCGAGCCGGGGTTCCGGCTGGGCGTCCTGCGCGCCTACGCGACCCGGCACGGGCCCGGGCCGTTCGTGACCGAGGATCCGGCGCTCACCGCCGACCTGCCCGACCCGCACAACGGCACCGGCCCGTGGCAGGGCGCGTTCCGCGTCGGCCACCTGGACACCGTGGCGCTCGACTACGCCGTCCGGGCCGCCGGAGGCGTGGACGGTCTCGCGGTCACCCACCTCGACGTCGCATCCTCGCGGCCTGACCTGCGGATCTGCCGGGCTTACACGATGGACGGCGCGACCGTGCGGCACCTGCCGTTCGACGCGGCGCACGACCTGGAGCGGCAGGGCGCGCTCACGGAACGACTGCTCGCGGCGCGTCCGGTGCTGGAGCCGCTCGGCGATCCGGTGGCCGCGGTCGAGGACGCGCTCGGCGTCCGGGTCGTCCTGCGCTCGCACGGCCCGACGTCGAACGACAAGGCCGGAACCCTTCTCGGAGAGCACGAATCCTCGTACTCACTGTGACCGATCGGGAAGAACTCGATCACCGCGCCGTGACGCCCGTGACACCGCGTCCGCGCCGGGGGCCGGGGTGACGTCGGATGGTCCCCTGACCCCCTGATCACTGGAGGCGGACATGCCGCTCCCCCGGCCCTCGCGCGCCCGCACCCACATCCGCGCACGCTTCCCCACACAGCTCCGCCCTCCCACGCACCTCCACCTTCCCGCGCGCGTCCAGCTTCACGCGCGTGTCTGCTTTCGCGGGCTGCGGTGCCTGGTCGTCGTGGCGCTCGTCGTCCTCGGCGTGGTGGCCGCGCCCGTGACGGCGTCCGCGTCCCCCGCGGCACCGGCCTTCATGGCGGCACGGAGGCTCACCGTGGCACCGACGTTCACAGCGGTGCCGACGCTCGTCTCGACGCCGATGTTCATCGCGACGCCGGGGGACGGGCCGGTCGTCCCGAGTCCCGGATCCCTCACGCCCGGCTCCCCCACCGGCGTGTTCCCGGCGTCCGCGCGTGTCCCGGTACCGGCGTCCGTCCGGGTCTCCGGGGCGAGGCTCGCGCCTGGTTCTGGGACGTCCATGCGCGCGCTCGACGCGGGCGCGTCCCTCGTGTCCGGCTCGGCCGCCGAGGAGACCGCGTCCCTCCAGCAGGACCTCCAGGACGCCCAGGACATCGTCGACGGCTTCTGGCGGCGGCACTGGACCGAGACCTTCGGCGGACGCTACGCCCCGCCCGCCGTCCTCGGCCCGTACGACGGCGCGAACACCGCGACCATCCCGCGCTGCGGCGCCCGCCGGCTCGAGCGCGACAACGCCGCGTACTGCCCCGACGGCGACTACCTCGCCTGGGACGAGGACCTGATGCGCGACGGCTACGGCACCGGCGACGCCTGGGTGTTCATGGTCATCGCGCACGAGTGGGCACACGCCGTCCAGCACCGGATGCCGTCCGCGCTGGTCTCCGCCCGCGGCGAGCTCCAGGCCGACTGCCTCGCGGGCGCCGCGCTCTCCGGCGCCGCCCGGGACGGGGCCCTGCGCGCCGAGACCGGCGACCGGATCGAGATCGACGCCGCGTTCCACCAGATCGGCGACGGCGCCCCATGGGCCCGCCCCGGCGACCACGGCACCGCCGCGCAGCGCATCGCCGAGTTCGCCCGGGGCGGCGCCCGGGGCGTCCGCACCTGCCTCCCCTGACGAACCCCGCCCACATCCGGCTGACGGGCGGCGCGGGGTCAGGGCTGGAGGACCTGGCGGACGACGATCTCGTTCAGGCGGCGTTCGACGATGGCGCCGACCGGCCAGTCGCGGACGAGCGTGCGCAGGCCCGCGGCCTCGTGCTCGGCGTGCGAGCCGTCGTAGCCCTGCTGCTCCAGGCTGCTGCGGATCGCCTCCACGTAGTCGGCCTCGGTGAAGCCCGGCACCTCGCGGACCATGGCGGTGGTGGTGGCGCGGTGGGAGTTCAGCCCGGCGAACGCCCGGGCGCAGCCGCAGCCGCCGTCCGGGTCGCCCGCGTCGCGGTCGCAGATCACGCCGATGTGGACCAGCTCGCCCTCCACGCACCAGGCGAAGTCGTTGTCGCGGTAGCCCTGGGTGAGGTTGGTTGCGGTGAGCAGCTTCACTGGCCGAAACCCCTTCCGTGACCCGCCCACCGTACGACGCCGGTCGGACATTCCACCGGCGAACGTCCCCCATGCGACCGGGTTCCCAAACGTGATCGCGACCTGTTGGATGGGGCCTGACAAGAGATGATTCCGGCTGTGAAGCTCCCCCAGGTGAGGAACCCCGTGACGGACGAGACCCCGGCGATCCAGCACGACGTCCCGCAAACCGCTCGGATCTGGAACTACTGGCTCGGCGGCAAGGACCACTTCCCCGTGGACCGGCACGTCGGCGAGGAGATCCTGACCGTCATCCCGGACATGGCCCTGATGGCCCGCGCGACGCGCGAGTTCCTCAAACGGGTCGTGCACCACCTCGCGGCCGACCTCGGCGTGCGGCAGTTCCTCGACGTCGGCACGGGCCTGCCGACCGCGGACAACACCCACCAGGTCGCGCAGCGGGCCGCGCCCGAGGCCCGGGTCGTGTACGTGGACAACGATCCGCTCGTCCTCGCGCACGCGCGGGCACTGCTGACCAGCTCGCGCGAGGGCGCGACCGCCTACCTGGACGCCGACCTGCACGACCCGGAGGCGATCCTGCGGGGAGCGGCGGAGACGCTCGACCTCGACCGTCCGGTGGCGCTGCTGCTGATGGGCATCCTCGGGCACATCACCGACTACGACGAGGCGCGGTCGATCGTCGCGCGGCTGACCGCGGCGCTGCCGAGCGGGAGCTACCTCGCCCTCTACGACGCCACCGACGTCGTGGACCCGGCGACCGCCGAGGCCATCGAGATCTGGAACGCCAAGGCCGAGCCGCCGTACGTCCTGCGGAACCCGGCGAAGCTCGAGGGCTTCTTCGAGGGCTTCGAGCTGCTCCCGCCCGGCGTCGTGTCCTGCCCGCTGTGGCATCCGCCCGCCGCGCGGATCGGCACGATCACCCCGATCGACGAGTTCGGCGGCGTCGGCCGCAAGCCCTGACCTGCTCCGGAGGCCGCCGGTGACGCGCGGGTAGAGTGCGCCCGATGAGACGGGTGTTCGGCAGGCGGGCCACCCCCGCCCCGCGGAACACCCGCCACCAAGGAGGCGACGACCGACCGCGCGGCGCGGCGCGCAATCCGTCGCAGGACGCGATCTTGGGCTCGTCGCGGGACGCGATGTCGGACGCGGTGCAAGGTCCCTCGCCGGACGCGGTGCCGGACGCGGCGCAGGGCTTCTCGTCGGACGCGGTCCTGGGCTCGTCGTCGGGCGGGGCGGTGGGGGAGGCGGTGTGGGACACGCATCGGCCTCGGCGGCGGGTGCTGGCGGTGGTGCGTAATCTGGCGTCCGCCACGCGGATGCTGGACGTGCTGCCGGTGCTTCACGGCGATCCGAGGATCGGCGTGGAGTTCACGGTCAGTGAGGGCTCGGCGTTCGGGCGTGAGCTGCCGGAGCTGCTGCGCGACATCGACGCGCGGGTCGTGCCGTGGCGCGCGGCCGTCCGGGGCGGGTACCACCTGGCGCTCGCGACGTCCGCGAACGGCGGGCTGCACCGGCTGCGGCCGACGCCGGTCGTGGTGATGCCGCACGGCGCCGGGCACAACCGGCTCGTGGAGGCGGCGAGCGGGAGCGCGGACGTGGCGTCCGGGCTGGCCCCCGGGCAGCTCCTTCATCGCGGACGCGTCGTCCCGGCGAGACTCGTCCTCGCGCACGAGGAGCAGCTGGCGCGGCTGCGGAGGAGCTGTCCGCCCGCCGCGCGGGTCGCGCTGGTCGCCGGGGATCCGTGCTTCGACCGGATGACGGCGAGCCTGCCGCTGCGCGACCGGTTCCGGCGCGCGCTCGGCGTCCGGGCGGGGCAGCGGCTGGTGGTGCTGACGTCCACGTGGAACGGCGGGTCGGTGTTCGGCCGGATGCCGCACCTGCTCGCCCGCCTGACCGCCGAGCTCCCGGTGGACGAGTACCGCGTCGCGATGGCGCTGCACCCGAACGTGTGGGACCGGCACGGCGCGTACCAGATCGAGGGCTGGCTCGCGGAGGCGCTGAACGCGGGGCTGCTGCTCGTCCCGCCGCGCGACGGCTGGCGCGCGGCGCTCGTCGCGGCGGACGCCGTCGTCGGCGACCACGGCTCGGTGACCTACTACGCGGCGGCGCTCGGCCGTCCCACGCTGCTCGCCGCGTTCGCGGACGACGAGGTCGACCCGGCGTCCCCGATGGCGGAGCTGGGGTGCGTCCTGCCGAGGTTCCGGCCGTCCGAGGGGTTGCGCGGGCAGCTCGAGAAGCTGACCGTCCCGGTGGACGTGCCCAACGCGATCGGCATGCGCGGGCAGGCGGCGGAGAACCTGCGCGAGCTGCTGTACGAGATGTTGTCGCTGGAGCCACCCGCGAACCCGGCTCGGCTGCGTCCAGTCCCGCCGCCCGTGCCGCGCGGGGCGCGTGCCGTGACGGCGCTGAACGTCCAGGGCGAGGTGCGGGACGGCCACATCCGGCTTGACCGCTACCCGGCCATCCTCGACGATCACGCCCCTGACCTGCTGGACGATCCACACCTCGTGGTGGACGAGGGCGAGGCCGACGAACGCCTGCTCAGCTCGGCGGACGTCTTCGTGCGCACCGAGCCGCCCGAGGATCCGGAGGCGTGGGGCGTGGACGTCCTCGCGCGGTACCGGGGCGCCGAGGTCGCGGCGGCGGCCCTGGAGGACGGCGCGACGCTGGTCGTCCTGCGCGATGGCACGCAGGCCCGTTTCGAGGGCGCGGACGCGTCGCTGTGCGCGTCGGCCGCGTATGTGCTGCTGGTGTCGGGGCGTCCGCTCGCCGGTTCGTTCACCGTCGCGGCGGGGCTGAGGGAGTTCCGCGTCCACGTCTCCCCCCCCCCGCCACGAAATAGAGGGTCGCGCTAGGCCTCCGGCTCCGGGCGACGCAGCGCCTTCGCCCGTCGCAGGTACCCTGCCGCCTTCTCCTCGTCCTCGGTCGCTTCGGCGAGCAGCTCCAGGGCGCGGGCCTCACGCGCGGGCATGTCCCGCGTCGCCAGGGTCGCGAGCGCCCGGGTCAGCTCCTCGGCCGCGTCACCGGGCCGTCCGAGCGCGAGGTACGCCTCCCCGAGCCGGGTGCGGATCTTCGCGTCGGTCAGCGGATCGGGCCCGCCCTCCTGCACCCGCAGGCTGAACTCCAGCTGCGTGACGGCCTCGCCGTGCCGTCCGGCGGCGATGAGGGCCCCGCCCAGCAGGTAGCCGTGGACGGCCACGCCGCGCAGGTTGATCAGGCACGCGTTGATGTCCCGCGACCGGTGGAAGGCGGCGATGGCGGCCTCGTGGTCGCCCTGCCGCTGCCGGACGATCCCCACGGCCTCGATCACGCCGCCCAGGACGCGTTGACGCCTCGCGTCCGTCGCCAGGCTGCCCGTCCTCACGGTCACGATCGCGTCGCCGAGTTCGGTGAGGGCGGGGAGTTCGGCCGCGGCCTCGTCCAGCCTGCCGCCGCGCAGGAGCGCGCGGACGAGGAGCGTGTGCATGCGGGCCTCCGCCACGTCGTCGTCAACGTGCCGGGCGGAGGCGAGGCCGAGGCGGGCGATCTCCAGCTCGTCGGTGGGGTGGGCGTGGCTGTCGAACAGCGCCCACAGAGACTCGGTGAAGCGCCAGACCAGGTCGTCCCAGCGTTCGGCGGCGGCCATCCGGACGACGGCGAGGATGTTGGCGTGCTCGCGTTCGAGCCACCCGAGCGCGTCGTCCCTCGTCTCGGACGGCTCGGGCGGCGCGGCGACCCGGAGCCGTTGCCCGAGGACGGCCCAGTCGCACGCCCGCACCTCCTTCAGATACCAGCCGACGAAGCGTCGTCGCAGGTCACGGGACTCGTCCGCGACCGACTGGGCGTGCAGGCGGACGAGGTCGTGGAACCGGTAGCGGTCCTCGTCGACCTCCTCCAGGAGGCTCGACTCCAGCAGGGCGTCGAGCGCGTCGTCGGCGCCGGTGACGAGGTCGCAGAGTTCGGCGGAGAAGTCGGGGCCGGGGAACGCCCCGAGTCCCCGGTAGAGGGCGGCGGCGCCCGGCGGGAGGTCGGCGTAGGCGGCGTCGAACACGGCTTCCACGACGGGCTTCCCTTCCGCGGTCAGCCTGGCGAGCCGCCGCTCCTCGTCGGCCAGTTCCGCCGACAGCCTGCCGATGCCCTGCCTGCGCCGGGTGACCAGGCGCGCGCCGCAGACGCGCAGCGCGATCGGCAGGCCGCCGCAGATCCGGGCGAGTTCCGCCGCCGCGCCGGGTTCGCGGGCGACGCGCTGGTCGGCGACCATCCGCTCGATGAGGCGTCCGCCCTCCGCCTCGTCCAGGGGACCGAGGT
Organism: Actinomadura oligospora ATCC 43269; assembly: GCF_000518265.1. Lineage (GTDB taxonomy): Bacteria > Actinomycetota > Actinomycetes > Streptosporangiales > Streptosporangiaceae > Spirillospora > Spirillospora oligospora. The sequence continues at coordinate 585,272 of NZ_JADG01000004.1, forward strand.
CGAGCGGGACCGCGCCGCGCATGACCAGGCCGGTGAGTCGGCGGCGGCTGACCGCGACGACGACGCTGCCCGGCGCGCCCGGCAGGAGCGACTCGACCTGCCCGGCGTGGGCGACGTTGTCCAGGAGGACGAGCATCGGGGAGCGGCTCGCGGTGAGCGTCCGGAACAGCGCGGTGCGCGCGTCGAGCCCGGGGTCGATCCACTCCTCGCGGGCTCCGAGCGCGCGCAGGAACCCGCCGAGCACGTCCGCGACGTCCGTGCCGCCGCCGTGCCGGAGCCGGGCGAGATCGGCGTAGAGCTGGCCCCCGGCGAACCGGTCGCGCGTCCGGTGCGCCCAGTGGACGCCGAGGCCGGTCTTCCCGACCCCGCCGATGCCGCTGACGACCACGACGGCCGGGCCGCCCGTCCGGGAGGACGCCGCCGACTCCAGCAGCGCCAGTTCCTTCACGCGGTTGACGAAATCGCCGGGCTCGTGGGGGATCTGGCGTGGAACGACCGACACCGGCTGCGCGACGGGTGGCAGGTTCGCGGTGACCGTGTCGGCCTGGATGACGACGCCCGCGACCGCGTTGTGCATCGTGTTGACCGCCGCGTCGGCGGCAGCGTCCGGCGACGTCGTCTCCCCGTCCGGCATCAGCGCGCCACCCCGTGTGCTCGGCCTCACTGGTCGCGCCGAATCTACGGGAGGCCCGCGCCCGTCACCAGTCCCCGCGCTCACTCGCGCGCGCCCGGGCCGAACCAGGCCAGGAGCTGGATCGCGAGGGCCAGGACGAGCCCGGCGGACGACCAGGCGAACACCCCGGAGACGTCCTCCCCGCCGTGGGTGAACGGGATGAGCAGGACGGCCAGGCCGAGGGAGCCGCCGATGGTCAGGGCGGTCTGCAGCACGCCCGCGGTGACTCCGGCGAACTCGGGTGGCGCGGTGGTCAGGACGATCATGTTCATCGGGATGATCGCGAGGCCGACGCCCGCTCCCATCAGGACGAGCGCGGGCAGGACGTCCGCCGTGTAGCCGCTCGTGCCGGAGAGGCGGGTCAGCCACAGCACGCCCGCGAGGACGAGGACGAGGCCGCCGGGCGCGCGCACCCTCATGTCGATCTTGGCGACGTGCCGGGTGAGCAGCTGTGTGGTGACGAGCACCGCGACGCCGTAGGGCAGCATCGCCAGGCCGCTCCTCAGCGCGTTCATGTGCTGGACGTCCTGGAGGTACAGGACGAGGTAGACGAGGAAACCGGTCAGGACGGCCGCGAGCAGCAGCAGGCTGAGCACGGCGCCCGCCCGGCTCCGGTCGGCGAAGAGGGCGACGGGCAGGAGCGGTTCGTCCGTCCGGCGGTCGAGGACGAACAGGGCCGTCCAGAACGCGGCGGACACGCCGAGCGCGGTCAGGGTCGGCGCGTCGCCCCAGCCCTTCTCGGCGGCGTGGACGAGCGCGTACACGGCCGTGACGAGCGCGCCCGTGACCAGGAGCGCGGACGGCACTCCGAGCGCGCGCGACCGGACGTTCTCGTCCCGGACTCCCAGAACCCGCGCGGCCACCGCCAGCAGGACGAGCCCGACGGGAACGTTCGCCAGCAGGCTCCAGCGCCAGTCCCCCAGCCAGGTGAGGACGCCGCCGACGACCATCCCGGCGGACGCGCCGAGCCCGCTCACCGTCGAGTAGAGCCCGAACGCGCGCTGCTGCCGCGCGCCCTCGAAGAGGGTGGCGAGCAGGGCGAGGCCGGTCGGCCCGGCGAGCGCCGCGCCCGCGCCCTGGAGGACCCGGCCGGTCAGCAGGACGGGCAGGTCCGGCGCGAGCCCGGCGACGAGCGACGCGGCCACGACGAGGCCGATCCCGGTCAGGAACACGCGCCGGTGGCCGAGGACGTCGCCGAGCCGTCCCGCGAGGAGCAGCAGGCCGCCGAAGGCGAGGAGGAACCCGTTCGGGACCCAGGACGCCGAGGCCGCCGTGAGGCCCAGGTCGTCCTGGAGGGTCGGCAGGGCCACGTTCACGATCGTGCCGTCCAGCTGGAGCATGAACTCCGCGCCGACGATCGCGACCAGGACCAGGGCCCACGCCCGGTCCCGGACGCCTCCGGCCGGGACCGTGTCCCGCACCGTCTCCGTGCTCATCGACCCTCCAAAGGGTGAGGATGCCTCAGGTTAGATCCGCGGACAGAACCTGAGGCTGACTCGACTTGAGGGGCCCCAGCTAAGCTGAGGTATCCTCAGCTTGTCAATCGGAACCCGTGGAGGAGCCTTGCCGCACCCGCACATCGCGCAGCGTCCGAAACGCGCGGACGGCCAGCGCAACTACGACGCGATCCTCGGCGCCGCCCGCCGGGCCTTCGAGCGGCACGGCTCCGAGGCGTCCCTGGAGGACGTCGCGGCCAGCGCGGGCGTCGCGATCGGCACGCTGTACCGGCACTTCCCCAGCCGCGCGTCCCTCGTGGAGGCCACGACGCGGGACGGCCTGTCGCTGCTGGTCCGGCGTGCCGAGGAGCTTTCCGCAGGCGACGATCCGCTGGCCGCACTGACCGCCTGGATGGACGACGCCGTACGGCACTTCAGCACGTTCCGCGGGCTGGTCGGAATCCTGACGCAGAGCTGGTACGACGAGGGCACGCCGTCCCACACCATGTGCGACGCCATGCACGACAGCGGCGCCGAACTGCTGCGCGCCGCCCAGGCGGCGGGCCGGGTCCGCGCCGACCTGACGCCGGAGGAGCTGTTCGACCTGCTGCTCGCCGCCGCCTGGCTGCGCGAGAACGCCACGCCCGACCGCGACGGCAGCACGCGCTTCCTGACCCACATCCTGGAAGGCATCGCCCTCTAGGGCGTGTCTCGAAGTCGGCACCCGTGGCGAGCGGCGTCCAGGTGGCTTTGAGACACGCCCTGGCTCAGGAGATGTCGAAACAGCCGTCGAAGCGCCAGAGGGGGTTGGTGACGGTCGCGCCGTCCGAGGCGGTGAGGGTGGGGGTGCCGTTCAGGTCGGACGGGCCGTCGCCGTCGGCGGTGTAGCAGCCGTCCGGCTTGACGTGCAGCTGGTAGTTCGCGGTCGCGGTGACGGCCGGGCCCGCGTTGAACCAGGACAGCGTGCACGTCCAGTCGTCGCCCGCGCCGCGCGTGGACGCGTTGGGCCCGGTTCCCCGCGCGCAGTCGGCGCGGGCCTTGAGCGTGGCGGCGGCGACCTTCCGTCCGCGCAACTGCTGCTGGAGGACGTACAGGTTCGCGAACGTCGGGGCGACGGCGGCGTTCACGCGGTCGCGGTCGACGGCCGTCGTGTCGCATCCGGCGAGCGCGGGCAGCGCGACAAACGCGGCCACTGCGAGAGCCACGCCCCGGCGCACAGCGGCCCTGCCGCCGCGCGTGGAGCCGTTTGCGCTGCGCGCGGAGCCCCTGCTCCGGTGAGTTCGCACGGGTCATCCTCCGGTGATGTCGCGGCGGCGGAGCAGGGCGTACGCGCCGCCGACGGACACGAGCAGGTAGGCGGCGCTGACGAGCGCGCCCCACAGGAGCGGGCCTCGGAAGGGCGGGTCGGCGAACAGGCCGTGCCAGGCGGCGAACGGGGTGCTGAGCAGCAGCGTCCGGACGGGGACGGGCAGGTCGACCATCGCGGCGAGCTGCATGACCAGGCCGATCACGACGGGGCCGCCGATGCCGAGCGCGCCGTTGCGGCCCGCGACCGACAGGAGCAGGCCGAGTCCGGTGAAGGCGAGCACGGGCGGCAGGGCCGACGCCCAGGCCGCCAGGACGAGCGCGGTGGCGTGGCCGGGCCCGATCAGCGTCCCGGACAGCCCGACGAGCGGCTGGCGGCCGACCACCAGGACGCCCGCGAGCAGGCTGGACGCCCCGAGCAGGACGGTCACGACGACGGCGTAGGTCAGCGCGGCGAGCGTCTTGCCCGCGAAGACCTGCGCGCGGCTGCGGGACCGGGTCAGGATCGTCCGCCAGGTACCGTGCCGGTCCTCGCCGGCGAAGATGTCCCCGGCGACGACGCTGGTCAGCGCGGGCAAGGCCCACTGCCCGGCGAAGCCGAGCACCACCAGCGGGACGGCGAAGCCGCTGTCGTGCACCCACCGGCCGAACAGGGTGTCCTGCGGCGTGGTGGTCTGGATCTCCAGCGCCGCCGCGAACAGGAACGGCGCGACGACGCAGGCGAGCGCGACCAGCCGCGTCCGGACCTGCCGGACGAGCTTGGCCGTCTCCCAGCGGTACACGACCAGCGTCCCGCCGCGCGCCGCGACGGGGGTGGCGGGACGGACGTCGAGCGCGGTCATGCGGGGACCTTCTCGAGGGTCGGGGCGTCCGCCGCCGGCGCGCCGCCCGTGAGGTCGAAGAACAGCGAGGTCAGCGCGGACGTGCGGAGGGTCAGGGACCGGACGGGGATCCCGGCGCGGCCGAGGTCGACGACGTACTCGTCCAGGCGGTCGCGGGTCGCGCGCACCGACAGCGGGCCGCCGCCGTCCCCGGTGATCTCGATGCCCGGCGAGCCGGACGCCAGCGCGAGCGCGGCGTCGTCGTCGCCGGTGGTCAGGCGGAACTCGGGCGCGGGCGCGCCGTCGCGCAGCTCGGCCATCGTCCCGTCGAACACGGCCGTGCCCGCGTTCATGATGGTGACGTCGTCGCAGAGGTCCTCGACCTCGTCCATGTCGTGGCTGCTCAGCAGGATCGCGACGCCGTCCGCGGCGAGCCGCCGGACGAGGTCCGCGACGTCCCGTATGCCCGCCGGGTCGAGGCCGCTGGTCGGCTCGTCCAGGATCAGCAGGCGCGGGGCGCGCAGCAGCGACGCGGCGATGCCGAGCCGCTGCCGCATGCCGACCGAGTAGCCGCCGACCTTGGCCTTCGCCGCGTCCCCGAGCCCGGACGTCTCCAGCGCCGCCGCGATCCGGTCGCGGGCGTCGCCGCCGTCCAGCCCGGCGAGCAGTTCGAGGTTCGCGCGGCCGGTCATGTACGGGTAGAAGCGCGGGGCCTCGACGAACCCGGCGACGCCGTCGAGGGCGCGGGCGCGGTGCTCGGCGTGCGTGCGGCCGAACAGGCGGAGCGTCCCGGCGTCCGGGCGGACGAGGCCGAGCAGCATCGACAGCAGCGTCGTCTTCCCGGCCCCGTTGGGCCCGACGAGGCCGTGCACCCGGCCGGGCCCGACCGTGAGGTCGAGCCCGGCCACGGCGACGGTCCCGTCGAAGCGCCTGGCGAGGCCACGCGCTTCGACGGGGGCCGCGGAGGGGGCGTCAGCCATGGTGCGGGACCTGCGCCCGGTTGCGCGGCAGGTCGGTGTCGCCGGTGTCCTGGGGGGCGTTCTGCGGGAACCGCGTGAGCACCTCGTCCGGCGTCATGACCTTGGGGTCACCCGGGTAGGGACGCTTCCACCCGGTGCTGGCGTACCAGGTCAGCCGGTTGAACGGGGCGAACGCGAGGTTGTCCTCGGACTGGAAGTCCTGCTTCTGCGACCAGGTCAGCCACGCCTTCTCCATCGGGTCGCCGACCTGCGCCGCCGACTTGTTCATCGTGTCCAGCGGGATCTGGTTCGGCACCGCCGTGTACGGCGTGAAGTCCGGCTTGTCGGTGAACGCGTCGTACATCGGCACCGCGGCGAGGTCGAGCTGGTTCATCGGCGGCAGGCCGAGGATCTGCTCGATCGTGCGGGTCACGTTGATCTGGCTGTAGTAGGTGTGGTCGACCGCGCCGCGCTTGGCGTACGGGCTGGCGATCATCGTGACGTTGCGGTGGCCGTCGACGTGGTCGACGCCGTTCTGGGAGTCGTCCTCGACGACGAAGACCGCGCTGTCCTTCCAGAACTTGGAGTGCGAGATGGAGTCGATGATCCGGCCGGTGGCCAGGTCGTTGTCGGCGACCATCGCCGACGGCGTCGGGTAGCCGGGGGTGACGCCGTTGGTGTGGTCGTCCATCACCCAGAGCATGTTCAGCGCCGGGAGCTTGCCGCTCTTCTCGAATCCGGCGAGGTCGCGCTGGAAGATGTCGGCGCGGTACTGGTCAGGGATGTAGGTCTGGAAGTTCGGGAAGTCCGGCGACAGGATCTTGGCGAGCGACGGGACGTCGGTCCTGGTGGCGCAGGTCCCCATCGGGATGTGCGGGTCGCCCTGCGCCTTCCCCTCGAGGATCTTGGAGTCCTGGTACCACTGCTGCCAGCTGCCGCCGCAGTCCTTGCCGGTCTCCTTGTTGGTGAACCACTCGGCGTACTCGCCCCAGACCTTCGCGTCCAGGCCGTGCGCCATCGCGTTGTCCCACAGGAACCCGGATTTGGGGTACACCATCGCGTCCGGCTGGCCGTAGTCGCGGACGTAGTTGGCGTACGACCGCTCCAGGTAGTCGTTGACGAACGCCGCGTCCAGCCAGGTGTGCCCGGACGCCGAGTTCGTGCCGTCCGAGTACAGGTTGTCGATCAGCGGGAACCGCTTCGACAGCTCGTGCGCGTTCGGCGTGACCTTCTGCCCGAACTGCGCGAGGTCGGCCCTGCCGTTGCCGCGCGGGTCGTCCCCGAAGACCTGGTCGTAGGTCCGGTTCTCGCGGACGATCACGAACACGTGCTTGATCTTGGACGGGGAGCCGGTGCGCACCGGGACCGCGACGGGCCGCGCGTTCCTCGAGCCCTTCCTGTTGCGCTCCTTCAGCCCGTGCCACTGGTTGTTCGCGAACACCTTGGAGGTGTAGGCGGCCATCTCCTTCGGCGTCGGCCGGTCGATCAGGCCGATCGTGCCGACGTCGGCGTACACCTGGCGGCCGGTGGCCGGGGTGGTGCCGGGGCCCTGGCTGATCGTCCGGTCCGGGCCGAGCGCGCCGACGCCCGCCTGGCTCGCGACGACGAGCTTGCCGAGCGCCGCGTCCCAGTGGAGCGTTCCGGGATACCAGCCGGTCGGGATCAGGCCGTCGAACGCGGGCTCGCGGTGGCCGCCCGCGTACTTGTAGACGGCGACCGCGTTGTTCCGGCCCAGGCTGACCGCCAGGTGCGTGGAGTCGAGGAACTCCAGCGCGTTGGGTGAGCTGCCGTACGGCTGGCCGGGCAGCGGGTTGACGTTGAACGTCCGGACGACGCGTCCACGGGTGGTGTCGAGCACCGAGACCGTGTCGTCGCTGGAGTTGGTGACCAGCACCTCGGTGCCGTGCGCGAGCAGGCTGGACGGGTCGAGCCCGACCTTGTAGGTCCGGACGACCTCGCCGGACGCGATGTCGACCTCGGACACCGTGCCGTTGTTCGCGCGGCCGTCGCGGGCGTCGGCGACGACGGGCGAGTCGTAGCTGAGGTTGGTGTGGTCGCCCGCGCCGGGGACGCGGCCGCCCTCGTTACCGACGAACGCGTGCTGCCCGACGATGACCACGTCGCGCGGCGCGACCCCGACCTTGGTCGGAGCGCCGAACGTACCGGTCTCCGGGTCGAGGACGGCGATCCGGTCCCAGCCGCTGAACGCGACGACGATGTGCTTGCCGTCGGGGGCCCAGGCGAGGCCGGTCGGGAGCGGCTGCGCGGCGCTGCCGTCCGGGCCCTTCGGCACGGACGCGTCGGCCGGGATCGCGACGCTGACCGGCGCGCTGAGCCTGCCGTCGGCCGCGACCGTGAACCGCAGGATGTTCTTGGCCTGCGTGGCCCACAGCGTGTCGCCGTCCCGCGAGTACAGCAGGCCGGTCACGCCGATGTTGCCGCTGCCCACGCCCTTCGGCGGGGTGTACTGCTGCAGGACCTTGTGGTCGGCCAGGTCCACGACCGTGAACAGGCCGCCGCCGGACTTGGTGAGGTCGACGGCGGTCCTGCCGTCGGGCCGGACGGCCATGTCCATGGGCCGTCCGGACTGCTCGATGCTGACTCCGGCGGGGGTGACGTACTGGTTGTTCGAGGTGAGGACGGAACCGTCCGACTGGCGTCCGACCAGGTGGTCGGTCAGCGGCTTGTTCGCGCCCCCGGAACCGGCCGCGTACGCGGCCGTCGACACCGCGAGCACGGCGGCCGCGGTGCCGAGGAGGGGGAGGGGGAGGGACTTCCGGCGCATCAGGGTCTCCGGATCTTGGGCGGACTGCCCCGTGAAGGTAGACCCGCCTCCGGGACGCCCCCCGCAACGCCGCGTGAAGTCCCGGTGAACTCCCCCACTCGCCACCGAAGCCCCCAGATCACCCCATATCCCCGGGCGTCTCGGACAACCAGAAGAACGCTATCGTCCCTTTGCATGGAGTCGTTGGGACCGGAAGATCCGGAAAAGGTCGGCCCGTATCGGGTCCGGAGCCGCCTCGGCGCGGGGGGCATGGGCCAGGTGTACCTGGCCGAAACCCCCGCCGGACGGCGGCTCGCGGTAAAGGTCATCCGCGCCGAGCACGCCGCCGACCCGCGGTTCCGCGCGCGGTTCGCCCGCGAGGTCGAGGCCGCGCGCAAGGTGAACGACTTCTACACCGCGTCGGTCGTGGACGCCGACCCGGAGGCCGCGTCGCCGTGGATGGCGACCGCCTACGTTCCGGGGCCGTCCCTCCAGGCGCTGGTCGCCGGGCAGGGCGCGCTGCCGCCGGACCGCGTCCGCGAGCTGGGCGCGGGCCTCGCCGAGGGGCTCGCCGCGATCCACGCGTGCGGGCTCGTCCACCGCGACCTCAAGCCGGGCAACATCATCGTCGCCGAGGACGGCCCCCGGATCATCGACTTCGGCATCGCCCGCGCGCTCGACGCGAGCGCGATGACCGCGACCGGCGCGGTGATCGGCACGCTCGCCTACATGTCCCCCGAGCAGATCGAGGCGGACGAGGTGGGCCCGCCCAGCGACGTCTTCTCCCTCGGCGGCGTCCTCGCGTTCGCGTGCACCGGGCGCGGGCCGTTCGACGCGTCCAGCCCGGGCGCGATCGTCCACCGCGTCGTCAGCCGCGACCCGGACCTGGACGGCGTCGACCCGTTCCTCGCCGGTGTCATCACGCGCTGCCTCACCAAGAACCCGGCCGGACGTCCCACCCCCGCCCAGCTCCTCGCGGAACTCCGGATCGTCCAGAGCCCCGTCCCCCCACCCCCGCTCGCCCCACCGGTCGTCCAGCGCGCGACACCGGTCCACCCACCCGCCGCACCCCCACCCCAGCCCGGCATCCAGGGCCCCCAACCCGCCATGCCCCCGGCGGCCCCGGTCCCCGCACAGGGGGTGATGGACGCTCGGCCTGGTGTGGCGCCGACCGTGCCCGGGGCTCCGGTTGCGCCGGTGACGGTGCCGCCGCTGGCTCGGTCGGGGGCCGGGCAGCAGCAGGTGCGGCGGCGCGCGGTGCTCGCGGCCGTCGCGGGGACGCTGGTCGCGGGCGGCGTGGGGGTCCTCGGTTGGAAGGAGCTCGGCGGCGGGGGTTCGGCGGCCAACGCGTTCAAGAAGGCCACCGGGCTCGGGGAGGGCGATCCGACCGGCGGCACGTGGAAGCTGCTGGAGGGCGTCGACGTCTACGAGCTGCGCAGCACCAAGTTCTCCCCCGACGGGAAGTACATGGCCGTCGCCGGGTGGTCGTCCGGGACGGGCTCCCAGTGCGCGGGGATCTATGACGGGACGTCCGGCGCTCGGCTGGCGCGGCTGGACGGCGGCAAGGACGGCGCGAACGAGATCGCCTTCTCGCCGCACAACCGCGTCGTCGCCCTGGCCTGCACGGACGGGAAGGTGCGGCTCTATTCCGTCCCCGACGGAAGGGCGGTCGCCACGCTGACCGGGCCGGCGAAGCGGGCGATGGGCGTGGCGTGGTCGACCCGCGACCGGATCGCCGCCGCCGGCCAGGACGGCGGGTTCCTCTGGGATTCGTCCGGCCGCCTGGTGACCCGGCTCGCGCGCAAGGACAAGTACCCCGGCGAGCTGTACTCGACCGCGTTCGCGCCGGACGGGCGCATGGTCGCCACCTGCGGCGCGGACCAGTTCGTCCGGCTGTACGACGGGGTGACCGGGGCGCGGATCGCCGACCTCGGCACGCCCTCGGCCACCTCGGTGGCGTTCTCCCCCGACGGCCGGACGCTCGCGGTCGGCGAGTACGGCGGCACGGACGGGAACATGGTCCGGCTCTGGAACGTCCAGACGCGCACCGAACTGGCGCAGCTCCCCGGCCACAAGAGCGTCACGGCCGTGGCGTTCTCCGGGGACGGCAGGCGGCTCGCCAGCGGCGGGGACGACGGGGGCTCCAACTACCAGGGGACCATCCGCGTCTGGGACGTGGCGTCGAAGACCCAGCTCAAGCTGCTCACCACGCCGCACCACTGCATGAGCGTGGCGCTCAACGCGGACGGGACGAAAATGCTCAGCTCAGGGGCCGCAAAGCCGGTTCTCTGGACGGGTCTGTAACCCCGCTCACACCGCCCGCGGACGGGTTTGAGGAAAAACACAGACGGGAAATCGCGGAACGCGTTGAATGTTCATGCAGAGCAGTGCATACTCTTCCTATGTCCAAGGTGCTCTCCTCCCTGCCCGTCGGTGAACGCGTCGGGATCGCCTTCTCCGGCGGCCTCGACACTTCGGTCGCGGTGGCCTGGATGCGCGAGAACGGCGCGGTGCCCTGCGCGTACACGGCCGAGCTGGGCCAGTACGACGAGCCCGACGTCGCGTCCGTGCCCGGCCGCGCCACGCTCTACGGCGCGGAGGTCGCGCGCCTGGTCGACTGCCGCGCCGCCCTCGTGGAGGAGGGCCTGGCCGCGCTGGCCTGCGGCGCGTTCCACATCCGGTCCGGCGGTCGCGCCTACTTCAACACCACCCCGCTCGGGCGGGCCGTGACCGGCACCCTGCTGGTCCGCGCCATGCTCGAGGACCGGGTGCAGATCTGGGGCGACGGCTCCACCTTCAAGGGCAACGACATCGAGCGGTTCTACCGGTACGGCCTGCTCGCCAACCCGTCGCTGCGGATCTACAAGCCGTGGCTGGACGCGGCGTTCGTCGGCGAGCTCGGCGGCCGGCAGGAGATGTCGGAGTGGCTGACCGAGCGCGAGCTGCCCTACCGGGCCAGCGCGGGGAAGGCCTACTCCACCGACGCCAACATCTGGGGCGCCACGCACGAGGCCAAGGCCCTGGAGCACCTGGACGCGGGCGTCGAGACGGTCGAGCCGATCATGGGCGTCCGGTTCTGGGACCCCGCGGTCGAGATCCCCGCCGAGGACGTCACCGTCGGCTTCGAGCAGGGCCGTCCGGTCACGATCAACGGCAAGGAGTTCGGCTCGGCCGTCGACCTGGTGCTGGAGGCCAACGCGGTCGGTGGACGGCACGGGCTCGGCATGTCCGACCAGATCGAGAACCGGGTCATCGAGGCCAAGAGCCGCGGCATCTACGAGGCTCCCGGCATGGCGCTGCTGCACGCCGCCTACGAGCGGCTCGTCAACGCCGTCCACAACGAGGACACGATCGCCACCTACCACAGCGAGGGACGGCGGCTCGGGCGGCTCATGTACGAGGGCCGCTGGCTCGACCCGCAGGCGCTGATGCTGCGCGAGGCGCTCCAGCGCTGGGTCGGCTCGGCCGTGACCGGCGAGGTCACGCTGCGGCTGCGGCGCGGCGAGGACTACTCGGTCCTCGACACCACCGGACCCGCGCTCAGCTACCACCCGGACAAGCTGTCCATGGAGCGCACCGAGGACTCGGCGTTCGGCCCGGTCGACCGGATCGGCCAGCTGACCATGCGGAACCTGGACATCGCCGACTCCCGCGCCCGGCTCGAGCAGTACGCCGGGATCGGCGTGGTCGGCGCGTCCCACCCGGCCGTCCCGGGCGGCGCGGGCACCGCGCTGATCGGCCCGATGCCGGAGGGCGGCGCGGAGTCCATCGCCTCGCGCGGCAAGGCCACCGGCGGGGACGAGCTGCTCGACAGCGCCGCCATGGAGTTCGGCACCGACTGACCCGCGAGGCCGCCCCTTCAGAACCTGCCCACCCAGGACGACCGGTGCCACGTTCCCGCCCCGCGGGAACGTGGCACCGTCGTGTTCCAGGTCGCCGTCCAGGCGCGTTCGGGTAGCCGCCCCGGCGCGTCCGGGGTGCCGTGCAGGCGGGTTCGGGTCGGCGGTTCCGGGCGCGTTCGGTGGCGTCAGTTCGGGGCGGGGTCGAGCCAGCCCTGCGTGGCGGCGTGCCAGCCGAGTTGCATGCGCGTCTGGACGCCCGCGAGGGCCATCAGCCCGGCGATGCGGCGCTGGACGGTCCGCAGCGAGATCCCGAGCTGCTTGGCGACGGCGTCGTCGGTGTAGCCCGCGAGCAGCAGTTCGAGGAGTTCTGCGTCGGTCTCGTCCAGCGGGGTCGCGGCGCGGGCGCCGGGGGCGTCCTCGCCGTGGGCCGGGGTGCGGATCGGGGTGGCCCGCATCCACTCGGCCTCGAAGAGCGCGAGCAGGGCGTCCAGCAGCGCGGACTCGTGGACGACGAGCGCGCCCGCGCCGTCGGGTCCGGGGGTGGCGAGGATCGGCAGGAACGCGGCGCGCCGGTCCACGATGATCAGCTTGAGCGGGACCGTCCCGACGAGGCGGACCCGCTCGCCCTCCGGGATGGTCGCGAGCGCCGCCTGGATCCCGCCCTGCTCCTCCAGCGCGGCGCGCTCGGCGACCACCCGGTAGCGGACGCCCCGCGCGAGCGCGGCCTGCTCGGCGGCGGTGTTCTCCGCCGCGCTGACCGCCGTCGCGGGCGCCTTGACGAACGCCAGCACCTCGCTCTCGGCGCCCATCTGCAGCAGCCGGAACCGCTCGGCGACCTGCCGCTGCCCCTGCACCACGTCGATCAGGCCGGAGATGCCGCGGCGGGCGGAGGCGGCCTGGTAGACCTCCTGCAGCGCGTCGATCTGGAGCTCGGCGCGCTTGATCTCGTTGCGCTGCTCGACCAGCAGCGCGCCGAGCGCTGCGGCGGGCGGCGCGGCGACGAACCGGGCGAGGTCCTGGCTGTCGTGGGAGGCGAGGCCGCGCCGTTCGAGGGTGGTGAGCAGCGCGCGGGTCTCGGCGGCGGAGAGCCGCAGCCGGACGGCCAGCTCGGCCGCGGACGCGGAGGGGACGGCGATCAGCTCGCGGTAGGCGAACGTCTCGTCGGGGGTGAGTCCGAACACGCGGTCAGCATCGCAGGTGTCCCTGGCGCGTCCGCGCCAAACCTGGCCAAGGCGTGATGACGGGAACACGCCATGACGCATAACCGCCACGATCTCCGTATTGAGGGTGTCGGGGTCCCGCCATGATCCTCGGGGTGATCACCCGTAGCCCCCGGAGGTTCCCTTGAGAACACCCTCCCGCGGCCTGCCGGCGGCCCTGCTGCCGGTCGCGGTCGCCCTCGGGGTCGGCGTCGCGTCCCCCGCGCTCGCCGCCACACCCGCCGCACCCACCCCCTCCCCCGCCCCCACGACCCCGAAGACCGCCGACGCCCGCGCCACCGCCTCGGTCACGCTGATCACCGGCGACGTCGTCACCCTCGGCGCCACCCCGGACGGAAAGGCCGTCACCACCGTCGAACCCGCGCCCGGCTCGACCGGCGGATCCGAGACGCAGTCGGTCGGCCGCGACACCTACGTCATCCCGGACGCCGCCCGTCCGCTGCTGGCCGCGGGCAGGCTCGACCGGGAGCTGTTCAACGTCAGCAAGCTCGTCCGGTTCGGATACACCGACAAGGCGGGCGCCGGACTGCCGCTGATCGCCCTGTACGGCGGACGGGCCGCCCGGTCCGTCCCGGCGGGCGCGGCGAAGAAGCGCGACCTGCCGAGCATCAACGGCGCCGCGATCCAGATCGGCAAGGGCCAGGCCAGGGCGTTCTGGACGTCGATCGCCCCGGCCGCGAAGGGCGTCGCGCCACGCGCTCTGGCGGGCGGTCTCGGCAAGGTCTGGCTGGACGGCAAGGTGAAGGCGTCCGACGAGGTCGGCAACCCGCAGATCGGCGCGCCCGAGGTGTGGCAGAAGGGCCAGAAGGGCTCGGGCGCGACGGTCGCCGTCCTCGACACCGGCCTGGACGTCACGCACCCGGACATGGCCGGACGTGTCGCCGACGGCAGCACCTCGTTCGTCCCCGGCCAGGACATCACGGACAGGATCGGGCATGGCACGCACGTGTCGTCCACGATCGCCGGGACGGGCGCGGCCTCGGGCGGCAAGCAGTCCGGTGTCGCGCCCGAGGCCAGGGTCGTCATGGGCAAGGTGCTCGGCGACGACGGCTACGGCCAGGACTCGTGGATCATCGCGGGCATGGAGTGGGCCGCGTCCAAGGCCCGCGTCGTCAGCATGAGCCTCGGCGACCCGAGCGTCACCGTCGCGGGCGACCCGATGGCGCAGGCCGTGGACCGGCTCAGCGCGCAGACCGGCTCCCTCTTCGTCATCGCCGCGGGCAACAGCGGCGGCGAGGGCACGGTCAGCAGTCCCGGCTTGGCCGACTCGGCGCTGACCGTCGGGGCCGTGGACGCGAACGATGAGCGCGCCTACTTCTCCAGCATGGGCCCGCGCGGCGGCGACCACGGCATGAAGCCCGACATCGCCGCGCCCGGCGTGGACATCATCGCCGCACGCTCCAAGGACTCGCCCGGCAGCGGCAGCTACGTGCGGATGAGCGGCACGTCCATGGCGACGCCGCATGTCGCGGGGGCCGCCGCGATCCTCGCCCAGCAGCATCCGGACTGGAAGGCCCCGCAGCTCAAGGCTGCCCTCATGTCCACCTCGACCGAGCTGAAGGGCGCCTCCGCGTTCGAGCTCGGCTCCGGGCGGCTCTGGCTGCCCGGCGCGGTCGGGGACGTGTCCGCGACCGGCTCGCAGTTCTTCGGCTTCGACGCGTGGCCGCACACCGGCGTGGACCCGGTCACGAAGACCGTCACCTTCACCAACGGCGGCGACACCGCGCGGGACCTCAAGCTGAGCGCCCACGCGACCGGCGCGGACGGCAAGGACGCCGGGGACCTCTTCAAGCTGTCCACGACGCAGGTGACCGTCCCGGCGCACGGCACCGCCGACGTGAACGTCACGGCCGACGCGGACGACGCGCCGGGCACCGGGAACTTCACCGGCCAGGTGGACGCCGCCGACCAGGACGGCAAGGTCGTCGCGCACACGGCCCTCGGCCTGGTCAGGGAGGACGAGCGCTACAACCTGGACATCAGGCTGACCGGCCGCGACGGCAAGCCCATCGGCGGCGACCTCGCGCTGTACCGGTACGGCGACCAGTTCGTCCAGATGGTCACCGCCGACCCGGCCACGGGCGCGGTGCCCGAGTTGCGGCTCGCCCCGGGCGTCTACTCGGTGAGCGGGAACGTCGCGGTCGCGGGCGACCACGGCCCCGGCTCGCAGGGCGTCGCGTTCCTGAGCGCCCCGCACCTGAACCTGGCCAAGGACACCACGCTCACGCTGGACGCGCGCAAGGCGGCGCACATCACCGTGAGGACGCCGAAGCGGTCGGTCGCGGACTACCGGCGGATCGGGTCATTCCACGACTCGGGCATCGGTGGACAGTTCGCCACGTTCTCCACGACCTACACCGCCCCGCCCAGCGTGGACGACCTGTACGCCCTGCCGACCGGCAAGGTCGGGGGCGGGAAGTACGACTTCGCGGTCCGCTACCGGATGACCAAGCCGTACCTGGCCGTGTCCGGAACGGCCGGGATCGGCGGACTCGACCCGCTCTACTTCCAGGGCTCGGTGCGCCTGGACGGCAAGGTCGACCTGCCGGTCGTGTCCGCGGGGAAGGGCGGCGCGGACGAGTACAAGGGCGTCCAGGCCAAGGGCGCGGCCGTCGTGATCACCCGGAGCGACACGGTCGGCCCGGACGAGGCGGTGGCTGCCGCGCAGGCCGCCGGAGCGGCGTTCCTGCTGGTCGCGAACGACCGTCCGGGGCGGTTCACGAACTACCTGGGGTCCGGGCTCCCTGTCGCGTCGGTGACGCAGGCGGAGGGCGCGCGGCTGCTCGCGGGCGCGGCGAAGGGCGCGCGGCTCGTCGGCTCGGCCGTGGAGTTCGCGCCGTACAAGTACGACCTGAGCAGGTCGTATCCCGGTGGCATCCCGTCCGGGCTCGGGTGGGACGTCCGTGACGAGACCCTCGCCCGGGTGGACGAGCGGTTCGTCGGCGACCCGAAGAGCGTCGCGTTCGAGTCGCGCGGCGACTGCCGCGACTACCAGTGGCCGCCGTGCCAGGGACCGTTCGACCCGCAGGGCCTCGGCCGCGCGCGCGTGAGCTACCTGTCCACCGAGCAGGGCAACACCTGGTACGACGACGCGCAGACCGCGGACGGCTGGGGACAGCGCTACGAGAACCGCGCCTACACCCCCGGCACGTCGAAGCTGGACTGGTTCGAGCCGGTCACCCGGCCGCGCCTCGGCCAGGGCTTCTGGGGCCCGTTCCAGAGCGCCGACTTCTTCCAGGTGAACGTCCCGACCGACGGCGGCACGCTCACGACGGGCGCCGACGACCGGTCGCAGATCGCCTCGCGCCTGTTCCAGAACGGCACGCTGGTCGCCAAGTCCAGCTCGCAGGCGATCCAGAGGTCCGTCCCGCACGTGGACGGACCGGCCCACTACCGCTTCGAACAGGACACGACGAACACGTCCCGGCGTCTCTCCACCGCCACGCACAGCGCGTGGGAGTTCGCGACGACCAGCACGGACGCCAAGACGCTGCTGCCGCTGCTCCAGCTCGGCTACAACGTCGGCACCGACCTGGGCGGGAACGCGAAGGCGGGGACGCGCGGCGCCCTCGGCCTCACCACCTGGCAGCAGCCGGGCGCGGTCGGCGCGGGCAAGAAGGCCACCGAGGCCACGCTCGAGGTGTCCTTCGACGACGGCGGGACCTGGCAGCGGGTACCGCTCGCCCGCAGCGGCTCCGCATGGCAGGGCAGCGTCTCCTACCCGAGGACCCCCGGCGCGTTCGTGTCGCTCCGCGCCACCGCGCGCGACGACGCGGGGAACACCGTCAAGCAGGAGGTGATCCGCGCCTTCGGCCTGAGCTGATCCCTGAGCCGGTCCTCTGAGCCGGTCCTCTGAGCCGGTCCTCTGAAGCGCGCGCAAAGCCCGGTCGGACTTCCCCCCAAGTCCGGCCGGGCTTCGCCGTGTCGGCGGGCGGACGCGCCGGGGCGTCGGTCAGAATGATCACATGTATGTTTGCGCTCATGCTTAAGCGTTGACAGGCTGGACGGCGCGGCCCGGACGAGCACCACGGGCCACAGGGACGGCGGGGAAGCCACGTGAACGGATCGATCCGATGCTGACCGGGCTCGGCGCGGGGGCGCTGCTGGGCGGGCTGACGCTGGCCGGGGCGCTGGTGGACGGCCTCGGACGCGGCGGCCCCGGCCTCGTGCTCGGGATCTGCCTGGTCGTCGGCTCGCTGCTGGCCGTGTCCCTGGTGGACCCGCGGTTCGTCCGGCTCGTGCTGCCCATGCCGCCGCTCGCCTACGCGGTCGCGGCCCCGTTCGCGGGACTCGTCGGGGACGCCGGGCAGATGGACGACCCGGTGGGCCTGGCGACCGCCGCGGGCCGCTGGCTCAGCGCCGGTTTCGTGGCGATGGCGTCGGCGACGCTGCTGGTCGCGGCGGTCACCGTGGTACGGACGACCACCACGCGGGCACGCTGAGGACACGGGCACACGACGCACGCACGGGCGCGCCGCCGTCGACAACCGGCCGTCGGCCGTCGGCCACAGGTCGTCGGCCACAGGTCGTCGGCCACAGGTCGTCGGTCAACGGCCAACGGCCAACGGCAAGCGGCAAGCGGCAAGCGGCAAGTGGCGCGAGCCGACCGGGAGGGGAACAGTGGGACCGACCGCGCACCGGGGCGGCCCGGACCGTCCGCCACGACGCGGGTCGGCGGGACGCGCGTCCGCGAGCGGATCACGGACGGGGCGTTCCGGAGGCGGCGCGCCGCCGCGGGGACGTCCGGACGCGCCCCGGAGGCGTCCACCGGACCGTCGCCGCCAGACCCCGCGGGAACGGGCGCTGAGGACGGCGGGGAACGTGGCGTACGCCGTCGCGTGCGCCGCCGCCGCCGTGATCCTACTGGCGGGCGGAGTGTCCTACTTTGTCCTGAACGGCCTGCGCGGGCTCGGCTCGTCGCACGCGATCGGGAACGGCCCGAAGTCCACCGACGGCGCGACGAACATCCTGCTCATCGGGCTCGACTCGCGGAAGGACCAGAACGGCGACCCGCTCCCGAAGGCCGTCCTGAGGCAGCTGCACGCGGGGAGCGCGCGCGGCGTGAACGAGGAGGGCGTGGGCGGCTACAACACCAACACCCTGATCCTGCTGCACGTCCCGGACGACGGCGGCAGGGCGACCGCGTTCTCCATCCCGCGCGACGACTACGTCGAGTACGCCGACGCGGTCGGGCCGCAGCAGCGCGGCAAGATCAAGGAGGCGTACGGCGTCACCAAGGCGTTCACCGAGGAGAAGCTCCAGGCCAGGGGCGAGACCGGGAGGCACCGGCTGGAGCACGACGGGCGCGAGGCGGCGCGGAAGGCCACGATCTCGACCGTCCGGCGGCTGGTCGGCGTCCCGATCGACCACTTCGCCGAGGTCAACCTCGCCGGGTTCTACGACCTCGCCACCACGCTCGGCGGCGTGGACGTCTGCCTCAAGCACCCCGTCCGGGACCACTACTCCGGCGCGGACTTCCCCGCCGGACGGCAGCACCTGAACGGCTCGGAGGCGCTGGCGTTCGTCCGGCAGCGCCACGGCCTCGCCAACGGCGACCTCGACCGGACGCACCGCCAGCAGGCGTTCCTCGCGGCGGTCGCGCACAAGCTCAAGCAGGACGGGATCTTCGGCGACCTCGGCCGCATGCGGGGCCTGTACAAGGTGGCCCAGAAGGACGTCGTCATCGACTCCGGCTGGGACGTCCTCGCCTTCGCGCAGCAGGCCAAGAGCCTGACCGGCGGGAACGTCGAGTTCCACACGCTGCCGATCGAGGGCTTCGACACCATCAACCAGCAGTCGGTCAACCTGGTGAACCCCGGGAAGATCCGCGCGATGGTGCACGACACGCTCGACCCGCCGAAGCACACCCCGGTCCCGGCCGCGAGCGACGTCGGCGGCGCCGCGAAGGCGACCGTGGACGTGCTGAACGGCGGCGCTCGCGCCGGGCTGGCCGCCCAGGTCGCGGGCGCGCTGTCCCAGGACGGCTACACGACCGGGCAGGTCGGGAACGCCGCCCCGCGTGCGCGCACGAGCGTCCGGTACGGCGGGTCGTCGCGGGCCGCAGGCAAGAAGATCGCGCGGATGTTCGGGGTGAAGGCCGTCGCCGACCCGTCGCTCCCGGCGGGGACGGTGCGGATCGTCCTCGGACCCGCGGCCGACGTGCCGTCCGTGACGTCGTCGGGCGAGCACCGGCCCGCGCCGGCCGCGACGCTGCCGACGACCGGTGCGCAGGGCGGCGCGGTCCAGGGCGGCGGAATCCCCTGCGTCGACTGACACCGTGCCGAGCGCGGGCCCGCGCTTGACCCCGCCGTTGCCCACGGCACTGGCCAACAGGCCCTGACATGCGAGAACGTGGACGGATGGACGACGAGGCAGCTCCGGACTTCCCGCGCGCCTGGATCGAGTTCGCCGACCCGGCGGACGCCGAGCAGGTGTTCCGCTGCGACCTGACCTGGCTGACGTCCCGCTGGAACTGCCTGTTCACCGGCGGGTGCCAGGGCATCGTCGCGGGGCGCGCCAGCGACGGCTGCTGCTCCCTCGGCGCGCACTTCAGCGACGAGGACGACGAGAAGCGCGTCGCGGAGCACGCCGCGCGGCTCACCCCGGAGGCGTGGCAGTTCCACCGCACCGGGACGCGCGACGGGTTCACGGCGTCCACGCCGGGCGGCGGACGGCGCACCCGCGTCGTCCAGGGCGCGTGCGTCTTCCTGAACCGGCCGGGGTTCGAGGGCGGGGTGGGGTGCGCGCTCCACGCGCAGGCCGTCCGGGACGGCCGCGAACCACTGGAGTACAAGCCCGACGTGTGCTGGCAGCTGCCCATCCGGCGCACCTTCGACTGGCGGGACCGTCCGGACGGCACCCGCGTCCTCGTCGTGTCGATCACCGAGTACGAGCGGGGCACGTGGGGATCGGGCGGGCACGACCTGCACTGGTGGTGCACGAGCGCGCGGTCGGCGCACCACGCCGCCGACCCGCTGTACGTGACCTACCGTCCCGAGCTGGTGGAGCTCATGGGCGAACCGGCGTACAAGGTGCTGGTCGACATGTGCGAGAACCGCCTCGCCGCGCCCCTCCCCCTCGCCCCGCACCCCGCCGACCCCGCGACCTAGGACTGGCCGACGGCGGCCTAGGGCTGGACGACGGCGCGTCCGCGCAGGTCGCCCTTGTCGAGCCGGGCGTACGCCTCCTCGACGCGGTCGAGCGGGAACACCTCCACGTCGTTGCGCACGACGCCGCGTTCCGCGAGCGCGACGACCTCGTGGACGTCGGCGATGCTGGACCCCTGGAAGGTGAACACCTCGCCGTCGCGCGGCAGCCCGCCGAACCACGGCGCGCGCAGCCTCCCGCCGGACGCCCCGACCAGCCCGAACGCCCCGGCCGGGCGGACCATCGCGACCCCGGCCGCGATCGTGACGTCCACGCCGACGAAGTCGAGGACCGCGTCCGCGCCCCGGCCGCCGGTCAGCTCCGCGATCCGCGCGGCGGTGGCGTCGTCCACGCCGGGGACCGCGTCGTCCGCGCCGAGCTCGCGGGCGAGATCCAGGCGGGCCGGGTTCGCGTCGACCGCGACGACCCGCGCGCCGCTCAGCGCCCGGAGGAACTGCACGGCGAACGCGCCGAGCCCGCCCGCGCCGATCACGACGGCCGTCCCGTCCGGGTGGACGCGCGGCAGCGCCCGCCGGACGGCGTGGAAGGCGGTCGCGCCCGCGTCGGTGAGCGGCCCCGCCGTCGCCGGGTCGAGCGAGCGCAGCGGAACCAGCGCGCGGACGCCGTCCACGAGGACGTACTCGGCGAGGCCGCCGTCCCTGCCGTACCCGCGCCCGGCGAGGCCCTCCGGGCACGAGGCGTCCAGGCCGCGGGCGCAGTACCAGCACGTCCCGCAGGACGACGGCGACACCAGCGCCACCGCGTCCCCCGGCCTCACGCCCCCACCGGTCGCACCCGCGCCGCCTCCGGCCGCCGCACCCGCGTCGGCCCCGGCCGTCGTGCCCGCGCCGTGTTCGGCCGTCACGTCCGCGCCGAGTTCGACGACGTGGCCGGCGGTCTCGTGGCCGAGGGTGAAGGGCGTGCGCCAGCCGAGGGCCTCGCCGATCTCCGCGGGCATCCGCATCATCGTGAAGTCCGAGTGGCAGAGCCCGCATCCGGTGACCCGCACGAGGACCTGCCCTGGTCCGGGGCGCGGGACGTCCACGTCGACCAGGCGCGGGGGCTCCTGCGGGCCGGTGGTCCGGAACGCCCTCATCGGTCCCTCCCGGGGTGCGGCAGGCGGCCCAGCCTAGCGCTCGCTCGGGCGCGTCAGCACTCGGCGCAGGCCGGGCAGGGCGCCTCCGTCATGGTCGCGGGTCTTCCGCCGCGCACGTCCCCGCCGAGGCTGATGACGCGCCCGACGCCGAGGCAGGCCCGGCATCCGGGCATGATCTCCGCGCCGAGTTGGTCCCACACCGGGGTGTAGGCGCGTCTGGGGGCCGGTGGCCGCCCGCCGCCGTTCTCGTTGATGCGTCCGAAACCCCGACAGAAGAAGCAGGCGAGCCGGAACGGCCCGAGACGCTGTTCCCCGCCCCCGTCGCAGGCGGGACAGTCCTTCCGGTCATTCACACCCTGCACTTGCCCCGGTAATCCGTTGCGGGAACCGAAAATGACCATGGATGGGGAAACCCCTCTGCGTCGGTAGGGTCCCCTATCCCCCGCCCGGTCTCGCGTGGGGCCGTGAAGGGCCCGCGTCCGGCCCCTAGGCTCGGCGGTCATGTGGGAGCAGCTCGCACGACTGCACGACGAGTACCTCGCCGGGATTCCCGAGCAGACCCTCATCATGAAGATCGCGGAGGAGTTCGGCGAGGCCGTCCAGGCGTACATCGGCGTGACCGGCCAGAACCCCCGCAAGGGCGTGCACGGCAGCCGCGACGACGTCCGGCGGGAACTGGCGGACGTGCTGGTCACCGCCGGAATCGCGCTGATCGCGATGTCGGACGGCGACGCCGCCGAGGCACGCGCCGCCCTGGACGAACGCCTCGCCGCGGTCACCTCGCGCGCCGGCCTCTAGCCCCGAGCGCGGCAATTTCCGGTTCTCGACCCGACGCCACTGTGACACAGGACACCTTCCATACACCTACCCCCTATGGGTATTGTCCTCGGCAGTCATCCGAGCTGAGGAGCATGCAGTGGGTAATCAGGAGCGCATCGTCGTGGTCGGCGCGTCGCTGGCGGGGCTGCGCGCCGCGGCGACCCTGCGCGAGGAGGGGTTCGCGGGCGCGCTCACCCTCGTCGGGACCGAGCCGCACCGCCCGTACAACCGGCCGCCGCTGTCCAAGAGCGTCCTGGAGGGCGACGACGACGTCAGCCTGCCCGGCTCCGAGGAGATCGACGCGGAGTGGCGGGGCGGGCGCAGCGCCGTCCGGCTCGACGCCGAGGCCCGGACCGTCACGCTGGACGACCGCGCGGAACTCCCCTACGACGGCCTGGTGATCGCCACGGGCGCCCGTCCGCGCCGCCTGCCCGAGGAGCAGATGGCCCTCGCGGGCGTGCACGTCCTCCGCACCATCGACCACGCGCTGGAGCTGCGGAAGGCCCTCGCCGACGTCCAGGGACGCGTCGTCGTCATCGGCGGCGGGTTCATCGGCGGCGAGGTCGCCTCGACCATCCGCGCGGCGGGCCACGAGGTCACCATCGTGGACGCCGCCGAGCCGATGGTCCGCGTCCTCGGCCGGACGGTCGGCTCCTGGCTCGCGGACCACCACCGCGCCAACGGCGTCGAGCTCGTCACCAACACCCGCGTCGCCGAGCTGGTCGGCGAGGCGGGCCGCGTCACCGGCGTCCGGCTGGACGACTCCCGGGTCGTCGCGGCCGACCTGGTCGTGGTCGGGGCGGGCGTCGCGCCGAACACCGAGTGGCTCGAGGGCAGCGGCCTCCACGTGGACGACGGCGTCCTGACCGACTCCCGCCTGTTCGCGATCGGCCACGGCGACATCGTCGCCGCCGGGGACGTGGCGCGCTGGCCGCACGCCACGTTCGGGCACGAGACCGTCCGGATCGAGCACTGGTCGAACGCCAACGAGCAGGGCGCCGCCGCCGCGCGGAACCTGCTGCGCGGCCCGTCCGAGGCCGTCCCGTTCGGCCAGGTCCCGGCGCTCGGCACCCGCGTCCACGGCACCCGCCTCCAGTACGCGGGCCTCCCCCACCTCGCGGACGCGAGCACCGTCGTCACCGGCTCCCCCGAGGACGGCAAGTTCTCCGTCGCCTTCACCCGCGGCGACGTCCTCGTGGGCGCGGCCACGGTGAACTTCCCCAAGGAGCTGACCCGCCTCCGCAAGGCCATCGAGGCGGGCGAGTCCCTCTGACCGCCACACCCGGACACGGCGGCCAGACCGGGACAGCGGCCCGGTCTGGCCGTCGCCATGTCCGCCCTGGTCAGCGGCTCTCGGCGGCTTCGACCACCGCACGGGCGGGGGCCTCGGCCCGGACGGCGGCACGGCGGCGGGGCTCGGTGAGCATCACCGAGACGAGCACCGCTCCGAGCGCGCTGACGGCGGCGAGCCCCCAGAGGGTCAGGTGCAGGGCGTGGGTGAAGGCCGCCGCCAGCACGGCGCGGTCGCCGCCGCCCAGGTCCCCGGCGGCGACGCTCGCCGCCAGGTGGTGCGACGGGACGCGTGTCCCGACCAGGCTGACCAGGACGGCCCCGAAGACGGCGATGAAGATGGCCTCGCTGCCGAGGCGCATGGTGTTGAGGAACCCGGCGGCCATCCCCGCGCGGGCGGGCTCGACGATGCTCATCGCGAGCCCGTCGTTGATCCCGAAGGACAGTCCCGCGCCGAGCCCCACCAGGATCAGCGGCCCGGCGATGACCCACGTGGACGACCCGGGCTCGATCACGGTGAGCCAGGCGTCACCGGCGGCGAACATCAGCAGCGACGCGCCGATCAGCGCCCGCGCGGACGCGCCGCGCGTGACCAGCGCCCCCGCCACCGGCGGCGCGACCAGGACGGGCCCGGTGAGCAGCAGCATGACCGTCCCGGCGCGTCCGGCGGACATGCCGCCCGCGCCGACCAGGTACGTCGGCAGGTAGGTCAGCAGCGTCACGAACCCGAACGTCGTCACGACCGGGACGAGGCAGAGCGCGAGGAACCGCCGGTCGCGGACGAGCGTCAGGTCGAGCAGCGGCGACGCCTTCCGCGCCTGGAGCCTCGCGAAGAGGACCAGCAGGACCACGCCACCGGCGAGCAGCCCCAGCACGGCCGGGCCCGTCCACCCCCACTGCGGCCCCTGGACCGCGCCCAGCACCAGCGCGCCCAGCGCGGCGACGAACATCACCGCGCCCGTCACGTCCATCCGGGGACGCTCCGGCGCGCGCGACTCCGCCACGAACCCGACGCCGCACAGCGCCACGAGCAGGATCACCGCGTGCAGCCCGAAGGTCGCGCGCCAGCCGAGCCCGCCGACCAGCCACCCGGACAGCGTCGGACCGGCGGCGAGGCCGAGCCCCGCCGCGCTCCCCAGGGCCGCGAACGCCCGGGTGCGTGCCGCCCCGTCGAACGTGGTGGCCAGGATCGCGCCACCGCTGGCGAACACCCCGGCTCCACCGGCGCCCGCCACCGCGCGCGCCAGGTCCAGCGCCACGATCCCGGGCGCGAACGCGGCGGCGACCGACCCGGCCGCGAACAGCGCCGCCCCCGTGGCGAACACCCTGCGCCGTCCCACAAGATCGGCCGTGGTGCCCGCGACCAGCAGGAACGCGGCGAACACGAGGTTGTAGGCGTTCATCACCCACTGCAGGGGCGCGCCGGAGGTGTCCAGCGCCGTCCCGATCCTGGGCAGCGCGACGGCCGCTCCCGAGATCGACATCGGCACCGTGGCGAACGCCGCGAGGACCACCACAAGGGTGATCACCGGACGGGACGGTCGGTTCGGACTACTGGCCACAGACCCACTCCAAGCAGCTCCATCGGCGGCCCCTGTGGCCACCGAGGGGATAGTGCCACTGAGTGGCAAAAGCTGTCAAAGGGCGAAAGCCGTCCAAAGGCGAAAGCCTCCAGGTGGTACGCTGCTCGGGTGCCCCACGTCGCGACGAACACCACCCCCGCCGCCGTGTCAGACCCCGCGCCGAGGTCCTCCGAGACCGCGCGGGAGTCGGAGACCGCTCGGGAACCGGAACCCGCGCGGGAGTCGGAGACCGCTCGGGAACCGGAACCCGCGCGGGAGTCGGAGACCGCTCGGGAACCGGAACCCGCGCGGGAGTCGGAGACCGCTCGGGAACCGGAACCCGCGCGGGAGTCGGAGACCGCGCGGGACGAGCTCCGCGCCCTGCCGCTCCGGGAGCGCAAGAAGCTGCGCACCCGCCACGCGCTGGCCGAGACGGCGCTCCGGCTGTTCGTCGAGCGCGGCTACGACGCGACCACGCTGGACGACCTGTGCGACGAGGTGGAGGTGTCCAAGCGGACGTTCTTCCGCAACTACCCGTCCAAGGAGGACGTCGCCCTGGCCGCCGACAGCGACCTGTGGTCGGCCTACCTCGACGACGTCACCGCCCTGGATCCCGAGGGCCCGCTCCTGGACGTCCTGCACGCGGCGCTGCACACGACGCTCGCCGCCATGGAACCCGACTGGGACCGCCGCTTCCTCGCCACCCGCGACCTCTGCGACACCGTCCCCGCGCTCCAGGCGCACAGCCTGCGCTACTGCCACGACACGACGCAGGCCCTCGTCGACCAGGTCAGCGCGCGCCGCGGCGTCGCCCCGGGCGACGTCCACCTCCGCCTGGCCGTCGAGATCGTCGTCTCCGTCTGGCGCACCGCCTCCCTCACCTGGACGGCCCGCAAGGGCCGGGGCGGCCGCACCGCCCTGACGGACCTGCTGACCGCCACCTTCGCCGAACTCCCCGCCTCCCTCACCTTCGCCCCCTGACGCATCCCCCTGGGTGTCCTCCCCCGGCGCTCAAGGGGGGTTAGGTCCACCCGAAGCGGCGGCCAGGGCCCCGTGCCGGGCGGGCCCTCGAATCGCAGGATGAGAGCAGAGGCCACCGCACCGGCGGCGGCCGATCCCGCGAGGAGAGGCACCATGGGCGTCACCGACCGTCAGACCCCGACCGAGCCGCCGACCACGCCGCCGACCGCGTCACCGAGCACGTCGTCGGCCGCGACCGGCGGGACTTCTCCGGGCCGTCCCGCTCCCGGCGCGGGGACCGTGTCCTGGCTGGGGCCGGACCGGCCCGTCCTGCGCCTGGCCACCGCCGCGTGGCTGGTCGTCAACATGGTGAACGTGACGATCTGGGCGGCCATGTGCGTGACCGGCCTGCGCTGGGAGAACCCGTGGTGGCTGTGGTCCTTCGCCCCTCCCGGCGCGGCCCTCGCCGCCCTCTGGTGGATCACCGACACCGTCCGCCGGGGCCGTCCGGACCGGGGAGGGCACGTCTGATATATGAAGTACGGAAATCGTCGACGGTTCGGGTGTGTGTGCTCATGGCGGTGGCGGACGGCGCGTACGGGGTGCGGCGGCGCGAGAGGCGCAGGCAGCTTCCCGAGGAGGTCGCCGCGTACGTCCGCGAGCAGATCCTGGCGGGACGACTCCGGGCCGGGGACTTCCTGCGGATGGAACCGATCGCCGAGGCGGTCGGGGTCAGCAACACGCCCGTGCGCGAAGGGCTGCTGACGCTGCGGTCCGAGGGATTCGTACGGCTCGTGCCGCGGCGCGGGTTCGTGGTCGCGCCGTTCACGCGGCAGGACGTCCGGGACCTGTTCTGGGCGCAGGCCCGGCTCGCGGGCGAACTCGCCGCGCGGGCCGCGACGCGGATCACGCCGGAGCGGCTCCGGCGGCTGGACGAGATCGTCGCGGACCACGCGGAGGCGGCCGAACGGGGTGACGGCGGCCTCCTCGCCGACCTCGGGCACGCCTTCCACCGCGAGATCAACCTCGCCGCGAACGCGCAGCGGCTCGGGCTGCTCCTCGCGTCGACGGTGAAGCACCTGCCGCCGCACTTCTACGCCTCCCTCGCGGCGCAGGTGGAGTCCACGGGCAGGTGGCATCCGGCGCTGGTCGAGGCCCTGCGCGCGGGCGACGGCCACAGGGCGCGGACGCTCATGGAGGAGCACATCGGCGAGAGCGCCGACTTCGTCGTGGCGATGCTCGAACGCAACGGCCTCTGGCAGGACGCCGAACGCGAACCCTGACAGCCCGAACCCTGACGGAAGGGATCCGCGCATGGCGCTCAGCGAGGACGAGGCGCGGCTGGTCGCGCTCGTGTCGGAGTTCGTGGACGAGCGGGTGCGCCCGCGCGTGCGCGAGTTCGAGCAGGACGACCTCTACCCGGCCGAACTCATCGAGGAGATGAAGGAGCTCGGCTTCTTCGGGCTCCTCGCGCCCGCCGAGCACGGCGGCGCCGAGGTCGGCACGGCGTGCTTCGCGCGGGTGACCGAGGAGCTCGCGCGCGGGTGGATGAGCCTGGCGGGAGCGATCGGCGGCCACTCCGTCATCACCTACCTGATCAGGACGTTCGGCACGCCCGAGCAGCGGGAGCGGTACCTGCCGCGGATGGCGGACGGGTCCGTCCGGGCCACGATGGCGGTCACCGAGCCGGGTGGCGGCAGCGATCTGCAGGCCATGCGCACGCACGCCGTCCGGGACGGGGACGACTGGCTGGTCACCGGCTCGAAGACATGGATCTCGAACGCCGAGCACTCCGGGCTGATCGGCCTGCTGTGCGTCACCGACCGGGACGCCGAGCCCGCGCATCGCGGGATGAGCGTGCTGCTCGTGGAGCCGGGCGAGGGCCTCACCGTCTCGGCGAAGCTGCCAAAGCTCGGCTATCGCGGGATCGAGGCGTGCGAGCTCGTCTTCGACCGGCGGCGCGTGCCCGCGGACGCCGTCCTCGGCGGAGTCCCGCACCAGGGCTGGACGCAGATGATGCGCGGCCTTGAGGTGGGCCGCATCCAGGTCGCCGCACGCGCGCTCGGCGTCGGGCAGGCCGCGCTGGACGACGCGCTCCGCTACGCGCAGGAACGCGAGTCGTTCGGCAAGCCGATCTGGAAGCACCAGGCCGTAGGGAACCTGCTCGCCGACATGGCCACCAAGATGCGCGCTGCGCGCCTACTCACCCTGGACGCCGCCGAACGCCTCGACGCGGGCGAGCGCGCCGACATGGAGGCGGGCATGGCGAAGCTGTTCGCGTCGGAGACGGCGATGCAGGTCGCGCTCGACGCGATCCGCGTGCACGGCGGTTACGGCTACTCGAAGGAGTACGACGTCGAGCGCTACTTCCGCGACGCGCCGCTGATGATCGTCGGCGAGGGCACCAACGAGATCCAGCGCAACGTCATCGCCGCCCAGCTCATCGCCCGCCACCACATCTGAGACGACATGACCGAGGCCGTCCGCCGGGGTGGCTCCCGGCACACGACACGGCCGAGACCGTCGGCCGAGTGGTTCCGGCACACGACAGGACCGAGGCCGTCCGCCGGATGACTCCCGGCGGACGGCCTCGGTCGGACCGTGCGGTCAGCGTGGGGTGGACGTGGGGAGCAGCGGGCCGCGGCGGGCCTCGCGGGTCGCGGCGAGCGTTCCCGCCAGGCCCCCGACGACGCAGGTCGCCAGGAGTCCGGCGTACTGGACGAGCGACCCCGTGAACCACAGCTCACCGGTCATCGCCTTGCCCATCGCCGACAGCGACAGCGCGGCGATCGCGGTCCCGAGGACGACGCCCACACCGGTGGCGATGAGCGTCTCCCAGCAGACCGTCCGGACGAGCTGCGCGGGCAGCGCGCCGATCTGGCGGAGCAGCCGCAGGCTGTCGCGCTGGTCCGCCATCGCGACGGCCGCCGCGTTCACCACGGAGATCACCGTGAAGACGATCGCCGACCCCACCATCAGCGGGGCCACCCACGCGGCGGCCCCGGTGCGGGTGATGCCCTTGAAGGCGGCCTCGGTGCTGGCGGCGAACAGGAACGTGCAGGCCAGCGCCATCGTCAGCATCACGGGCGCGACCATCGGCCAGACGCGTCCGGGAGCGGTGAGCAGGGCCGCGCGGGCGAGCCGTCCGGGCGTCGGGTCGAGCCTGGTCAGCACCGGGCCGAGCATCCGGACCAGGCCGGTCAGGATCACCGGCCCGAGCGCGCCGACCCCGACGCACAGCGTCATCGTCGTCCCGAACGCCATCGGCTCGGCCTCCTTGACGGGCATCCGGGCCATCTCGTCCGCCATCCAGAGGCCGCCGAGCAGCGCCGCGCTACCGATGCCCATGCGCGGCAGCGACAGGATCCGCTGCTGGACGTGCGTCTCGCGCAGCACCTCCAGCGGCTTCAGCCGCACCGCCCGGCGCGCCGCGCCGAGCGCGGCGGCCAGCGTGACCGCCGGTCCGGCCACGAACGCGAGGACGAACGGCACGGGCGTGATCCGCAGCGGGACGTCCACCGGGGCGAGTCCGACCTCCCGGACGAACCCGGCCGCGACCCCCGCGTACGGGACGGCCAGCACCGAGCCGAGCGCGCTCGCCGCGAGCGCCAGGGTCAGCGCCTCGGCGAGGACGAGACGGCGCAGCTGCGGCGCGGTCATGCCGATCGACCTCAGCAGCCCCCACGTCCTGCGACGACGGACCGCGTGCAGGCCGAGCATGCCCGCGACGACGAACACCGAGACGAACCCCGACACGAACGCCGACAGGATGAGGATCCCGGTGACGCCGTCCAGGTCCTCCTCCCCGGCGCTGCCCGCGACGAGCAGGCTGTTCCCGCCCACCATGACGACTGCTGTCAGCACCGCGAGGAAACAGGCCGCGAACCCGAGCCGGTCGTTCCGCACGTTCCGCCAGGCCAGCCTCAGGATCAGTGGGGCCCTCGGGCCCCCGCACACTCGATCGCCTCTCATGTGCTTGATCATCTTTCGCGGGGCCGCGCCCCGGCTTCGACCGTTCGGGCACACCCCGCTCCGCCCGCCGGACGACGCGTCCCCGAGCCCGCCCTCGGGGTCTCCCTGAGCCGGACGTCAGGAGGTGTAGGCGGCGTCGAGCAGTTTCGCCAGGTCGGCGGGCAGGTCGTCGACGGCGCAGCGTCCGCCGAGCTCGACGAGCGTGTCGTCCACGGGCCGCACGTGGATGATCGAGCCGCGTCCGTGCAGGACGGTCAGCGGCCGTCCGAGCCGCTGCGCGAGGATCATCGACGCGCTGCCGCACGCCTCGTCCTCGGGCTTGTTGATGCGCGGCGCCCAGAGCCGGGCGCGGACCGTGCCCTCCGCCTCGTCCATCCACGCCCAGACCTGCGTGAAGTCCTCGCCCTCGGGGAGTTCCGTCAGCGCCTCGATCTCGGCGGCCGACGCCATCGGGTAGTGCCGCCACGGCTTGGACCACGCGGCCGGGGCGATGAGCCGGTTGACGCCCTCACCGTCCCGCGCGCACGCGACGGAACCGGCCTTGGTCCGGATCTCGCGCGGCGCGTGCCCGCGCCGGTGCAGCACGTCGATCGTGGCGAGCACCGGATGCCCGCCGAACGAGATCTCCGAGCCGTACGACCCGAAGATGCGGATCCGGCCCTCCGCCGCGTCCGAGACGAACACCGTCGCCGGGACGCCCAGCCGGACGGCCAGGTCGGCGCACTCCTCGTCGCTCAGCGGCGCGGGCTCGAACACCACCAGCGCGAAAGCACCGTTCCGGTCATCCGGCCCGATGAACGCACGTATCAGCTCACTCTCCACCACACCGGGCACCCTATCGGGGCCGTGATGCTCGGCACACGCGCGGCCGCCCCATATTGAACGCGTTCAAGGGAGGGCTACAGTGCGGCCATGAAGGTGGTCATTCCCGGAGGGACCGGGCAGGTCGGAGCGATTCTCGACCGGGCGCTGACGGCGGCCGGGCACGACGTGACGGTGCTGACGCGACGCCCCTCGAAACCGCGTGAGGTCGCCTGGGACGGGCGCGCCCCCGGCCCCTGGACGGACGCGATCGACGGCGCGGACGTCGTCGTCAACCTCGCCGGACGCAGCGTCGGCTGCCGATACACCCCGGCGAACCTCCAGGACATGATGGACTCGCGCGTCCGGTCCACCGAGGCCGTCGGCGAGGCGATCGCGCGCGCCGCCGTCCCGCCCAGGGTGTGGCTGCAGGCGAGCACCGCCACGATCTACGCGCACCGCTTCGACGCGCCGAACGACGAGGCGACCGGCGAGATCGGCGGCCACGAGCCCGGCGTCCCGCGCTACTGGGAGTACAGCGTCCGCATCGCGCGGAACTGGGAGGCCGCCCAGCTGCGCGCGGACACCCCGCACACCCGCCGCGTCGCGCTGCGCACGGCGATGGTGATGAGCCCCGACCGCGGCGGGATCTTCGCCCACATGCTCGGCATGGTCCGGCTCGGCCTCGGCGGCCCGGTCGCGGGCGGACGGCAGTACGTCTCGTGGATCCACGACCACGACTTCGTCAGGGCCGTCCTCCTCCTCATCGAGCGCGAGGACCTGAGCGGGCCCGTCAACCTGACGTCCCCCGCCCCGCTCCCCTACCGCGACCTCATGCGGGACCTCCGCGAGGCGTGGGGCGTCCCAATCGGCCTCCCGGCGACCGCGTGGATGGCGGAACTCGGCGCCATCGCCCTCCGCTCCGACACCGAACTCCTCCTGAAGAGCCGCCGCGTCACGCCCGGCCGCCTCCTCGACGCGGGCTTCACCTTCGACCACGAGCACTGGCCGAGCGCCGCACGGGACCTGGTCGGCCGCGTCCGGAGCCGCGCCTGAGGCGCCGATGTCACAGCCGAGGGGGTCTGCCGTGTCTCGGGTGCGAAACCGGTTCGAACGAACGGAGACGCACATGAGCGAGCACAACGGGCAGCGGAAGGTCGTCCTGGTCACGGGGGCCAACAAGGGCATCGGACGGGCCGCCGCCGAACAGTTCGCCGCGCTCGGGATGACGGTGCTCGTCGGAGCCCGCGACCCGGAGCTCGGCGAGCGGACCGCCGCGGAACTGCGTGAGGCGGACGGCGCGGACGTCCACGCCGTCACCCTCGACGTCACCGACCACGCCACCATCGAGGCCGCGGCCGAGTGGATCGAGGAGCGGTACGGACGCCTCGACGCGCTGGTCAACAACGCCGGGATCACCGGGTCCGGGCAGGTCGCGCCGCAGGACGCGGTCGACCAGCTGCCGAGCTCGGTGGACCTGGACATGGTCCGGGACGTGTTCGAGACCAACGTCTTCGGCGTGATCGCGGTGACCAACGCGATGCTGCCGCTGCTGCGCCGGTCGCCCGCGCCCCGGATCGTGAACGTCAGCAGCGGCGTGGCGTCCCTGGGCTACGCGTCGATGGCGGGCGGGCCGATCGCGTCGCTGCCCTCCGCGGCGTACGCGCCGTCGAAGAACGCGCTGAACGGGCTGACCGTCCAGTACGCCAACGAGCTGCGGAAGGAGGGCATCCTGGTGAACGCCGTCGCCCCCGGCTACGTCGACACCGACATCAACGACCACAACGGGTTCCTCACCCCCGCGCAGGGCGCGGAGATCCTGGTCCGCATGGCCACCCTCGAGACCGACTGGCCGACCGCGAGCTTCTTCGACATCAACGGCGCCCTCCCCTGGTAGGCGAGCGCCGCCGCCGGCGCGCATCGGCCGCCGTCCCTGCCCCCGAGCGGACGACGGCCGACGCGTGTCTCAGCGCCTCGGCGGGTGGCGCGTCAGCGGGTGGCGCGGGCGGCCTGTTCGATGACCGACGCGACCACGCCCGGGTGCGAGACCGAGACCGCGTGGGACGCGTTCACCTCGGTGACACGGGCGTGGGCTCGCTGGGCCATGAAGCGCTGGGCCGCGACGGGGATGTTCAGGTCCTGCCTGGTGACGACGTCCCAGGACGGCTTCTCCCGCCAGGCGGCGGTGGTGGCCTTCTCCGCGAGCGCGGCCTGCGTGACGGGCCGCTGCGCGGCGGCCATCAGCGCGGCCTGACCTGCGGGGACGTCGGCGGCGAACTGGTGGTTGAACTTGTCCTGCCGGATGTACAGGTCGGTTCCCTCGGTGCCGTCCGGGTTGGTCACCGGGACCGGTTCCACGGCGTCCCCAAGGGTCGAACCGGGGAACCGGTCGGTGATGTCCTGAGCGCTCTCGCCCGGGGCGGGCAGGAAGGCCGCCACGTAGACCAGGGCCTTGACCTGCGGGTTTCCGGCTCCGGCGGCGCTGATGACCGAGCCGCCGTAGGAGTGCCCGACGAGGATGACCGGGCCCTTGATGTGGCTGACGAGACCGCGCAGCGCGGACGCGTCGGACGCCGGGCTCCGCAGCGGGTTGGCCGCCGCGACGACCGGGTAGCCGTCGTGGCGCAGCCGCTTGATCACTCCGTTCCAGCTGGACCCGTCCGCGAAGGCCCCGTGCTCGAGGACGATCGTCGGCTTCGGGGTCCGGTCGGCGCGCGGCGCGGCGTCCGCGGCGTCCGCTATGGCGAACGCGCCGAGGGTCCCGACGGCGATGGCGGCCGACGCGGCGACCCGGCGTCCGTGGCCCTTCCTGATGCTGAACATGGCTGAAGCCCCCCAAATCGATCAGCGAATGTGCGAGCTCCAATCTCGCCCCCGCGAGGCCCCGGCGGCATCGGTCATTCAACGGAGAAATCAGGAATCGGCGTCGGCAGCCGAATGACTGAATCCGCTGCGGGGGCACCCGTCGATTGAGCGTCAGCCGACTGATGCGCGGGCGGTCGGGAATGCGTTGGCCGGACGGTCGGTTAGTATCGGTACGGGTCCGCTGCACGATGATCGTGCTAGCGTGCGGCCCGTCCTTGTGAAGGAGTTCCCGACATGGTGAGTGACGACGACATCTCGAGCTGAGAGGCCCGGGCGTCCGGGCGCGTTCTGATCATTCTCTGATCCGCGACCGGCTCAGCGTCGTCCCTGTTCACCTGTTCCCGCGTGTTCCAGCCGTTCCGTGCTGCGCGGGCGTTCTCCCGAGGACTCACGCATGTCCGTTTCTCCCATCGTCGTGTCCGGCCTGTCGTTCACGTGGCCCGACGACGTCCCGGTCTTCCAGAACCTCACCTTCAGCGTCGAGGCCGAGCGCGTCGGCCTCGTCGCCCCCAACGGCGCGGGCAAGAGCACGCTGCTGCGCCTGATCAGCGGCGGTCTCACCCCG
Organism: Actinomadura oligospora ATCC 43269; assembly: GCF_000518265.1. Taxonomy (GTDB): domain Bacteria; phylum Actinomycetota; class Actinomycetes; order Streptosporangiales; family Streptosporangiaceae; genus Spirillospora; species Spirillospora oligospora. Next base: position 619,368 of record NZ_JADG01000004.1, read on the forward strand.
TCCGCCGGGTCCGTCACCGTCGACGGCGTCCTCGGCTACCTGCCGCAGGACCTCCCGCTCACCGCGGGCCGCACGGTCGCCGACGTCCTCGGGATCGCCGAGGTGATCAGCGCGCTGGACGCCATCGAGTCCGGCGACACGGGCGAACACCACTTCGCCGCCATCGGCGACGACTGGGACGTCGAGGACCGCGCCCGCGCCGAGCTGGAACGGCTCGGCCTCGGCCACATGTCCCTGCGCGACCCGCTCGACCGGCTCAGCGGCGGCCAGATCGTGTCGCTCGGCCTCGCCGCGCTCCTGCTGAGGCGTCCCGACGTCCTGCTGCTGGACGAGCCGACCAACAACCTGGACGTCGCCGCCCGGCACAAGCTCTACGACCTGCTCGAAGGGTGGCGCGGCTGCGTCCTGGTCGTCAGCCACGACCGCGAGCTGCTCGACCGCATGGAGCGCATCGCCGAGCTGTCGGACGGCGAGGTCCGCTTCTACGGCGGCAACTACACCGCCTACGAGGAGGCCGTCGCGAACGAGCGCGAGGCCGCCGAGCGCAACCTGCGGAACGCCGAGCAGGAGCTCAAGCGCGAGAAGCGCGAGATGCAGCAGGCCCGCGAACGCGCCGAGCGCCGCGCCAGCAACGCCGCGAAGAACCTCAAGGACGCCGGGCTCCCGAAGCTGTTCGCCGGGAACATGAAGCGCGGCGCCGAGAAGGCCGCGGGCAGCGCCCAGACGATGCACGCGTCCCGGGTCGGCGACGCGAAGGAACGCGCGGACGAGGCGGCGCGGGCCGTCCGGAACGACCAGAGCATCACGCTGGAACTGCCCGGAACCCGCGTCCCGGCCGGACGCACCCTGTTCGTCGGCGAGAACCTGCGCAAGCGCCTCGGGGACACCGACATCTTCGCGGGCGACGGCGCCGACCTGACGATCCGCGGCCCGGAGCGCGTCGCGCTGTCCGGCGCGAACGGGGCCGGGAAGTCGACGCTGCTGCGGCTCGTCCACGGCGACCTCGAACCCGACTCCGGGACCGTCCGGCGCGCGGACGGCCGCGTCGCCTACCTCTCCCAGCGCCTGGACCTGCTCGACGACGACCGGACCATCGCCGAGAACTTCGCGGCGACCGCGCCGTCGCTGCCCGACGCGCAGCGGCTCAACGTCCTCGCGCGGTTCCTGTTCCGGGGGCAGCGCGTCCACCTGCCGGTGCGCGCGCTGTCGGGTGGTGAGCGGCTCCGGGCGACGCTGGCGTGCGTCCTGTACGCCGAGCCCGCGCCGCACCTGCTGCTGCTCGACGAGCCGACCAACAACCTCGACCTCGTCAGCGTCGGCCAGCTCGAGAACGCGCTGAACTCCTACGAGGGCGCGTTCATCGTCATCAGCCACGACGAGCGCTTCCTCGAACGGATCGGGGTCGCCCGGCGGCTCACCCTCGCGGACGGCCGCCTGACGTCGGTCGAGGACCTCGTGTCCTGACCCGCTCGAAGGGACGAGACGGGCGCCCAGAACGGTCCTTTCGGCCGGTTGCCGCCGGGGTGCCCGTCTCCGAACCTGGCCCACATGCAGGAAAAACGACCGATCGCCCCGGCCATGGCCTCGACCGCGCGGGCGCGTACCGTTGCCCCGGTGATCCTCTCGACGCGCTGGACGCGGCTCGCCACGGCCGCCGTGTTCGCGTCGGCCATCGCCTTCCAGGCACTCGCCATCGGGGTGAGCTGGGGGGCCGCGTACTGGCCGTTCATGAGCGTCGCCGCCTCGGCCGTCTGCGTCCTGGCGCTGCTGCGGGACCGGTGGCCCGTCGGAACGGCCTCCCTGGCGATCGGCATCGCGGCCGTCGCGATCCTCGTCTCGCGCGAGGCGCACCTGCCCGCCGAGCCGAGCCCGGCCATGACGCTGGGCCTGGCCCTCATGGTCGCCTCGGCGGTGCGAACCCTTCCCGTCACGGTCGCCGCCGCCGTGGCGGGCGGCGGGCTGGCCGTCGCCGTCGGCGGCGAGATCGCGGCCCGGACGACGTCCAGCGGCTCGTCCGTGGCCAACATCGGCGCGCTGGGCTGGCTCGCCGCCGTCGCGATCGGCCTCGCCCTGCGGCTGGGGGCCGTCCGGGCGCGGGCCGCCTCGGAGCGCGTGCGCCGGGAGGAACGCCTGGCGCTGGCCCGCGAGATGCACGACGTCGTCGCCCACCACATCGCGAGCATGCTGATCCAGACCCAGGCGGCGCAGGTCGTCGCGCGGCGGCGTCCTGAGGACATGCCCCGGACGCTCACCGACATCGAGACCACCGGCACCGACGCCCTCGCCGCGATGCGCCGCGCCGTCGCCCTCCTCCGCGACACCGGCGACGCCGCGCCCCTCTCGTCCGGCCCCGAGAGCCTGGACGACCTGGTGCACCGCTTCGGCCGGTCCGGGCCCGCGGTGCGCCTGCACATGCCGGACGACGGTGACGACTGGCCGCCCGAGGTGACCGGGACGGTCTACCGGGTCGTCCAGGAGTCGCTGACGAACGTCGCCCGCCACGCCCCGCAGGCCGGTTCGGTCACGGTGAGCGTCCGGCGGGACGACGACCGCGTCACGGTCGAGGTCGTCGACGACGCGCCTCCGCCCCGGCCGCACGGACGGGCCGGGTTCGGGCTGCTCGGCATGCGCGAACGGGTCGAGGCCCTCGGCGGGACGCTCGACGCCGGGCCCGGTGACGTCGGCGGATGGGCCGTCCGCGCCGTCCTTCCCGTCCCCCGGGAGGCGGAATGACCGTGCGCGTCCTGATCGCCGACGACCAGGCCATGATCCGCGGCGGCCTGCGCCTCATCCTGGAGGACGAACCGGACATCGAGGTCGTCGCCGAGGCCGCCGACGGCGTCGAGGCCATCGAGGCGGCCCGCCGCCTGCGTCCGGACGTCTGCCTGGTCGACATCCGCATGCCCCGCCTGGACGGCATCGAGGTCACCCGCGCCCTCGCCGGGCCCGGCGTCACCGACCCCCTGCGCGTCGTCGTGGTCACCACCTTCGACCTGGACGAATACGTCTACGGCGCGCTGCGCGGCGGCGCGGTCGGGTTCGTCCTCAAGGGCGCGGGACCCCGGCTGCTCGTCGAGGCCGTCCGCGCCGCCGTCGCCGGTGAGGCGCTGGTCTCCCCGTCCGTCACCATCCGCCTGCTCCGCCACCTGGCCGAGGGCGCGCCGCCCTCCCCCTCGACGTCCCCGCTCACCGATCGCGAACTGGAGGTCGTCCGGGCCGTGGCCCGGGGCCGCACCAACCAGGAGGTCGCCGCCGAGCTGTTCATCTCGCTGAGCACCGTGAAGGGCCACATGGCGAGCGTCCAGTCGAAGCTCGGCCTGCGCAACCGCGTGGAGATCGTCGCGTGGGCCTGGGAGAACAGGATCGTCAGAAGCACCTGAGCGGCACCGGCCGAAAGTACCGCCGCGCCGCCCCCGAAGCGTGCTTTGGGCCGATGGCCGGGACGACGCGTCCGCGAATGATCGGAGCATGCCTCACGACCACTCCCGTCCCCCCGTGCTGCAGGCCGAGGGACTGACCAAACGCTACGGACGCCGCCGTCGCCCCGCCCTGGACGGCGTCGACCTGACGATCCCGCCGGACCGCGTCATCGGCCTGGTCGGCCCGAACGGCGCGGGCAAGTCGACGCTCCTGCACCTGGCCTGCGGCCTGACCGAACCGACGTCCGGCAGCCTGCGCGTCCTCGGCTCCCGTCCCGCGGCGGACGCCGCCCACCTGTCCCGCGTCGGCTTCATGGCCCAGGACGCCCCGGTCTACCGCTCCTTCACCGTCGCCGAGCACCTGCGCCTCGGCGCGAGGCTGAACCCCGGCTGGGACATGGCGTTCGCCGAGCGACGCGTCCGCGAGGCGGGGCTGGACCCGTCCCAGAAGGCGGGCGGCCTCTCCGGCGGCCAGCGCGCCCAGCTGGCCCTCACGATCGCCGCCGCCAAGCGCCCCGACCTGCTCATCTTCGACGAGCCCGCCGCCGCCCTGGACCCCCTGGCCCGCCAGGGCTTTCTCCAGAACCTCCTGCGCTTCGTCGCCGACCTGAACGCCGCCGCCGTCCTCTCCTCGCACCTGCTGGCCGACGTCGAACGGGTCTGCGACCACATCATCGTCCTGAGCGACGCCCGCGTGCAGGTCGCGGGCGACGTCAAGGACCTCCTGGCCACCCACCGCAGACTCCCCACACCCCACGTCCCCGAGGACGCCGAACTGATCACCGGCTCCATAGCCCGCTTCACCACCCCACCCCCCGCGACAGCGGAGGCGGTCACCCTCGAAGAGCTGGTCCTCGCCTACATGACACGCGCCGACAAGGCCACCGCCCACGCCTACCAGGAGGCCGCACGATGATCTGGTTGGCGTGGCGCCAGTTCCGCTGGCAGGCCCTGACCGCCGCCGTGGCGACCGTCCTGGCCGCGGCCTGGCTGCTCTACCTCGGCGGCGACATCCGGGACGCCCACTCCGCGGCCCTGTCGTCCTGCCGGACCCGGCCCGGCTGTCCGCAGGCCATGGCCGACTTCCAGGCCCGCTACCGCGAGACCATGCTCTACATCGCCGCCGGGCTCGGCCTGGGCCTGGCCCTCCTCGGCACCTTCTGGGGCGGGCCCCTGGTCGCGCGCGAGCTGGAGGCGGGCACCCACCGCCTGGTCTGGAACCAGAGCGTCACCCGCCGCCACTGGCTGGCCACGAGGCTCCTGCTCACCGTCCTGGCGGCGGCGGTCGTGGCCGCCATCGTCAGCGCCCTGGTCACCTGGGCCGCGAGCCCCGTCGACAAGTCCGGCGGGAACCGCTTCGGCACCATCCTGTTCGGCTCCCGCGACATCGCCCCGATCGGCTACGCCGTCTTCGCCGTCACGCTCGGCACGGTGATCGGCCTGCTGGTCCGCCGCACCCTCCCCGCGATCGCCATCACCCTGGCCGCCTTCATCGCGATCCAGTTCCTGGTCCCCAACCTCGTCCGCCCGCACCTCATGCCCGCGAAGACCGCGACGATGCCCATGACCACCGAGGCCGTCAACCACGCCCGGAACCTGGGCAGCGTCACCGGCGGCCCGGTCATCGGCGGCATCACCCTCCCGGACGAGCCCGACGCCTGGATCAGCGCGACCAGCCCCCTGCTGACGTCCGACGACCGTCCCCTGAGCACCGCCCGCTTCAACCACTGCCTGAGCTCCCCGCCCAAGACCGGCACCCGCGGCACCTTCGGCGACACCGCCGCCTGCCTGGGAAAACTGAACCTCCACCTCAAAATCACCTACCAGCCGGCCACCCGCTACTGGACCTTCCAGCTCCTGGAGACCGCCTTCTACCTCCTCCTGAGCGCCCTCCTCGCCACCTTCGCCCTCTGGCGAATCCGCCGCCACCTGAACTAGCGCGGAGGGAGCCGCGCACGGATCAGATCAAGGGGCGTTGGGACTTGCGGTTCTCCTCGTAGCGGGCGCGGGCCTGGGTCGTGGAGTCCAGGGTGGAGACCTCGGCTACTGGGACGTCCCACCAGGCCTCGCTGTCCGGGGAGCCGGTGGAGGTGTCGGTCTCCACGTGGACGACCGTCGTGTGGGCGCTGTCGCGGGCCTTGACCAGGGCCGTGCGGAACTCCTCGGCGGTCGTCGCGCGCAGGACGTCGGCGCCGAGCGCGGCGGCGTTCGCGGCCAGGTCGCCGGGCAGCTCGAACCGGGTGCCGAGCCGCTGCGCGCCGACCGACTCCGACAGGTTGCCGATCGAGGCGAAGCCGTGGTTCTGCACCAGGACGACGACCAGCTTGATCCCGTCCGCGACGGCGGTGACGAGCTCCTGGGCCATCATCAGGTACGAGCCGTCGCCGACCATGACGAAGACCTCGCGGTCGGGCGCCGCGAGCTTCACCCCGAGCCCTCCGGCGATCTCGTAGCCCATGCAGGAGTAGCCGTACTCCACGTGGTAGCCCTTGGGGTCGCGTGTCCGCCACAGCTTGTGCAGGTCGCCCGGCATCGACCCGGCGGCGCACACCACGACGTCGCGCGGGCCGCTGATCTCGTTGACGATGCCGATGATCTCCGGCTGGACGGGGAGCGCCCCGCCGGACGGCGCGTAGGCCCGGTCGACCGCCTCGTTCCAGCGGGCGACGCGTTCGGCGATCTCGTCCCGGTAGGACGCGGCGACCGTGTGCCCGGCCATCGCCGAACGGAGGGCCTCCAGCCCCGCGCGCGCGTCGGCGGTCAGCGGCAGGCCCGCGTGCTTCACGGCGTCCGGCACCGCGACGTTGAGGTTGACGAAGCGGACGCCCGGACGGGCGAACACGCTGCGGGAGCCGGTGGTGAAGTCGCTGTAGCGCGTGCCGACGCCCAGCACGACGTCGGCCTCGCGCGCCAGGGCGTTGGCGGCGGTGGTCCCGGTCGCGCCGATCGCGCCCACCGAGGCCGGGTGGTCCCAGGCCAGCGTCCCCTTGCCCGCCTGGGTCTCGGCCACCGGGATGCCGGTGGCCTCGGCGAACGCCCGCAGCGCCTCGGTCGCACGCGAGTAGATGGCCCCGCCGCCCGCGACGATGAGCGGACGCTCGGCGCCGCGCAGCAGCGCGGCGGCCTCCTCGACCAGAGCGGGCTCGGGCACCGGGCGGGCGACCCTCCAGACCCGCTCGGCGAACAGCTCCACCGGCCAGTCGTGCGCCTCGGCCTGGACGTCCTGCGGCAGCGCGAGCGTGACCGCGCCGGTCTCGGCCGGATCGGTCAGCACGCGCATCGCGGCGAGCAGCGCGCTCGGGAGCTGCTCGGGCCGGTTGATCCGGTCCCAGAAGCGCGAGACCGGCTTGAAGCAGTCGTTGACCGAGACGTCGTAGGAGCGCGGGTCCTCCAGCTCCTGGAGGACGGGGTTGGCCACCCGGGTGGCGAAGACGTCGCCCGGCAGGAGCAGCACGGGGATGCGGTTGATGGTCGCGAGGGCGGCGCCGGTGACCATGTTGGTCGCGCCCGGCCCGACCGAGGTCGTGCAGGCGAACGCGCGGAGCCGGTCGTGCGTGCGCGCGTAGCCGACCGCCGCGTGCACCATCGCCTGCTCGTTGCGCGCCGCCCGGTAGGGCAGCTCGTCGCCGTACTCCAGCAGCGCCTGCCCGAGGCCCGCCACGTTGCCGTGGCCGAAGATGCCGAAGCACCCGGCGAAGAACCGCTGCCGCTCGCCGTCCCGTTCGGTCCACTGGTTCGCCAGGAAGCGGACGACCGCCTGCCCGACGGTCAGCCGCACGGTCTCGGTCATCGTTCCCCCTCGGGTCCGGCGGCCGAGCTCATCGGCAGCCTCGGGTCGGCGGGCAGGTCCGCCCAGGTGCCGCGGATCCAGGTGTGCGCCGGGTCGTCGCAGATCTTCCAGGCGCGTTCCTCGCCCGGTCCCGCCATCACGTTCAGGTAGTAGAGGTCGTGGCCGGGCACCGCCATCGAGGGCCCGTGCCATCCATGCGGGATCAGCACGACATCCCCGGTGCGGACCTCCTCCAGCACCTCGGTGGTGCCGTAGACCCGCTGGTATCCCATGCCCGCCCCGCCGTGCGGGGCGTCGGCGACCTCGAAGTAGTAGATCTCCTCCAGGACCGACTCGTCCTCGGTGTGCTCGTCGTGCTTGTGCGGCGGGTAGGACGACCAGTTGCCGCCCGGCGTCAGCACCTCGCACGCGATCAGCCGGTCGGCCTCGAACGCCTCGGGCGTGCAGAAGTTGTTCACCTGGCGGCTCATCTGCCCGGCGCCGCGCAGCTCCACCGGCACCTTCCCCGCGGGCCCGTAGCGGGGGGCGAGCCGCCGCTCACAGCGCGCGGACGGCAGCGCGAACCGTCCGCCGTCCTTGGACCACAGGACGATCGACGCGTCGCGCGGCGCGTACGCGAAGTCGGTGACGCGGGAGAAGACGTCGGGACGGCCCTGGAGCTCGAACGTCACGGCGATCTCGTCGGCCGGGACGCCGATCGTCGCCACGCACGATCCGGCGAGCGGGAGCACGAGCGTCTCCGACTCCCCCGTCTCCAGCGTGACCTCCTCCCCCGCGTCGAGCGTCACCACGCGCAGGCCGGAGTACTCCCAGCCCGCGCTCTGGGGTGTGACCTCCATGGACACCTCTCCGTTCACAGCAGCGCCACCGCGGCGTCGACGGCGCCCGCGACGTCGTCGCCGGGCGGGTAGAGCATGGACCTGCCGAGGACCAGTCCGCGCACCGTCGGCAGGTCGAGGGCCGCCTTCCAGCCTGCCAGCGTGGCCTCGGAGTCGTCGGACACCTCGCCGCCCAGCAGCAGGGCGGGCAGCGTCGAGGACTCCATGACCTCCTCCATCCGGTCGACCACGGGCACCTTCAGCCAGGTGTGGGCGGACGTGGCGCCGAGCCCGGACGCGATCGAGATGACCTTGGTCATCGCCTCGGGGGTGAGCACGTTCGTGATCTTCCCGCCTTCGCCCCGCGTGGACAGGAACGGCTCCACCATCGCCGGGAGCCCTCGTGCCGCGAGTTCGGTGACCGCGTTCGCGCAGTTCTCCAGCGTCGGGGCGGTCGCCGGGTCGTCGAGGTCGACGCGCAGCAGCATCTTGCCGCCGTCCAGGCCCGCGGCGTCGATCGCGGACGCGGTGTAGGCGGTGAACCGGTCGTCGATCTCGAACGACGCCCCGGCCAGGCCGCCCCGGTTCATCGACCCGATCGCGTACCTGCCGTCCAGCTCCCCCAGCAGGAGGAGCTCCTCCATGATGTCCGGGGTGGCCAGCACGCCGTGGACGCCCGGCCGGGCGAGCCCGACGCAGATCCGCTCCAGCAGGTCGCGGCGGTTGCCCATGGCCTGCGGGTCGGTCCCGGCGCGCAGCGCCCCGCGCGCCGGATGGTCGGCCGCGATGATCATCAGCTTGCCCGCGGCGCCGAGCGGGGCGGCGGGCCGCGCGCGGCGGGCGGCGGCCTCGGCGATCGCGCCGGGCCGGGCGGCCCGGGTCTCGACCAGCTCCGCGTGGCGTTCGGCGAACGTGCGGGTGCTCAAACCGTGCTCTCCTTGTCGTTGGCCGCGTCGTTCGCGGCGGTCGCGGCCAGTAGGCGTTCGACCTCGCCGGAGTCGGGCATCGCGTCCGCGCAGGCGAGCCGCGACGCGACGATCGCCCCGGCGGCCCCGGCGAAGCGGACGATCCGCTCGAGGTCCCAGCCGCGCAGCAGGCCATGGCAGACGGCGCCGCCGAAGGCGTCGCCCGCGCCGAGGCCGTTCACCACCTCCACCGGCGTCGGCGGGACCTCGACGATCCCGTCCGCCGACGCCGCGAGCGTGCCGCGCGGCCCCTGCTTGACGATCGCGACGGACACGCCGCGGTCCAGCAGCGCGCGGGCGGCGGCGTGCGGCTCGCGCTCGCCGACGGCGACCTCGCACTCCTCCAGGTTGCCGACCGCCACGGTCGTGTGCTCCAGCGCGCGGGCGACCAGGTCCTTGGCCTCCTCGGGCGACTCCCAGAACATCGGCCGCCAGTCCAGGTCCAGGACGGTCGTCCCGGGGTGCGCGGCGAGCGCGGTCAGCGTCGCCTCGCGGCTCGGCTCCTGGGACAGGCCGGTCACCGTCGCCCAGAAGATCCGGGCGGCGGCGATGGCGTCGAGGTCGAGCTCCTCCGGACGAATCTCCAGGTCGGGCGCCTTGGGATACCGGTAGAAGTAGAGCGGGAAGTCGTCGGGCGGGAAGATCTCGCAGAACGCCAGCGGCGTCGGCAGGCCGGGGACGCCGGTGACGAACCGGTCGTCCACCCCGTACTCCGCGAGCTTGCGGTGAATGAACCGGCCGAACGGGTCCTCACCGGTCCGGGTGATCACGGCCGTCCGGTTGCCGTGGCGAGCCGCCGCGACCGCGACGTTGGTCGGGCTGCCGCCGAGGAACTTTCCGAACGACTCGACGTCCTCAAGACCGACGCCGGTCTGGAGCGGGTAGAGGTCCACGCTCACCCGGCCCATGGTGATGAGGTCGAAGGTCACGGCGTCCTCCCGAGGAAGGCCAGACTCGTGCGCACGTCGCGGCGCGGACCCGCGTCCGGTGCGGGCTCGGCCTCCAGGATGGTGTCCTGTTCGAGGACGTACCAGCCCGCGTAACCGGCGCCTTCGAGCGCGGCGACGATGCCCGCGATGTCGATGTCGCCCTGGCCGAGCGGACGGTAGATGCCGTCACGGACCGCCTCGGTGTAGGTCGCGCGTCCCGCCTGGACGCTCCCGGCCAGCTCCGCGTCGACGTCCTTGAGGTGCACGTGGGAGATCCGCGCGGCGGCCGAGCGGGCCAGCGCCAGCGGGTCGGTGCCGCCGATCAGCAGGTGCCCGGTGTCCAGGCAGAGCGGGATGTGCGACCCCGCCAGCACCCGGTCGACCTCCTCGCGCCGCTCGACGACCGTGCCGACGTGCGGGTGCAGGGTCGCCCGGTGGCCGCGCTCGGCGGCGAGCACCGCGGCGCGGTCGAGGTTGCGGAACAGCGCCTTCCAGTTCTCGTCGTCCAGGACGGGCCGCTCGTCGTAGCCGTCCAGCCCGGTGACGGCGGCCAGGACCGCCGTGGCGCCCGGGTCGCCGAACGAGTCGAGCGCGCGCGCCAGCTCCGGCATCGGGTCAAGGCCCGGGTCGTGGAGCACCAGGGGGACGAAGCCGCCGACGGGCGCCAGCCCGTAGGAGCCCAGCAGCGCGGACCGGTCGCGCGGATCGGAGGGCAGGAAGCCGTCCGGGCCGAACTCGGTCGCGCTGATCCCGAGGTCGCGCATCTCGGCCAGCACCCGCCCGGCCTCCATCTGGTGGCCCCAGCCGGGGACCTCGCAGACGCCCCACGAGATGGGGGCGGCGGCGACCCGTCCGGCCGCGATCTCGATGCTCATCGGCGTACCTCCTCGATCGTCACGGTGCGCCGCTCGCGGCGGGAGATCTCGCATGCCTCGGCGACGTAGAACGCCTCCAGGCTCTCCTCGGGCGGGCACGGGCTCACGCCGCCGCCCTTGACCATGTCGGCGAAGGCGCGCAGTTCGGCCGCGTACGCCTCGGCGAACCGTTCGAGGAACCCGCCGTGCGCCGGGCCCGAGGGACGGAAGCCGTCGCCGGCCGGGGCCAGCGGGGTCCGGTCGTCCAGTCCGGCGACGACGCCGGCGATCGAGCCGAGCACCTCCAGCCGCACGTCGTAGCCGGCGGCGTTGTACCGGGTCGCGGAGACGACGGCGATCGTGCCGTCGTCGAGCATGAGCGTCGCCGAGCCGGTGTCGACGTCGCCGGCCTCGGCGAACGCCCCCGCTCCGTGATTCGCGCCGGTCGCGGTCACCTCGGTGACCGCGCGTCCGGTGACGAACCGCACGGCGTCGAAGTCGTGGACCGAGCAGTCCCGGAAGAGACCTCCGGAGGTCGGGATGTACTCGTCCGGCGGCGGAACGCGGTCGAGCGTCATCGAGCGCACGGTGTGCACCCAGCCGAGACGCCCGGAGCGCACGGCGTCGCGCGCGGCGACGTGGCCCGGGTCGAAGCGCCGCTGGAAGCCGATCTGCACCGGCACCTCGGAGCCGCGCAGCGCGGTCAGTGTTTGGATCGTTCCATCGAGGTCCGCCGCGAGCGGCTTCTCGACGAAGACCGGCAGCCCGGCCTCGACCGCCCTGATCACCAGGGCGGCGTGCGCGGAGGTCGGCGTGGCGACCACCATGGCGTCCAGGCCGGACGAGAACAGCTCGTCCACCCCGCCCGCGGCCTCGACGCCGAGCTTGCCGGCGACCTCCCGGGCGCGCCCGGCGTCCGCGTCGGCGATGACGACCTCATCGGCCAGATCCCTCAACGTCTCGGCGTGCGCGGCTCCGATCCGTCCCGCTCCCGCCAGTCCGACCCTCATGTGGCTGCGCCTCCCGTTCGCCTCGTACGCGCCTGCCGCATGCCATCGCCGGCGCCTTCGTCAACATGATCGAGTCTCATGGAACGCTCCAAGAGCTGTCAATAGTTTGTCCTGACATAAGGACTTCAAGGCCAAGCTATGAGCCGTCCGCTATCCTCCTCACGTGCAAGGACCCACCGTGACGCTCGATCGGGGCAGCCCGGTCCCGCTCTATTTCCAGGTCGCCCAGCAGCTCGAGGCCGCGATCCGCGCGGGCGAGCTGCCGCCGGGCGCCCGCCTCGAGAACGAACTCGACCTGGCGGCGCGCTACCGGCTCTCCCGGCCGACCGTCCGGCAGGCGATCCAGCACCTGGTCGACAAGGGCCTGCTGGTCCGCAAGAGGGGCGTCGGGACGCAGGTGGTCCAGTCCCAGGTGCGGCGGCCGATCGAGCTGTCCAGCCTCTATGACGACCTCACCGCCGACGGGCGCGAACCCCGCACGCGGGTCCTGGACCTCGAGACCGTCCCCGCCGACGCGGAGGCGGCCGAGCAGCTCGGCCTGGCGGCGGGAGCGGACGTGCTGCGGATACGCAGGCTGCGCCTCACCGGTGGCGAGCCTCTCGCGCTGATGACCAACGTCGTCCCCCTCCGGCTGATCGACGTCACCGCAGCCCATCTGGAGGCCCACGGCCTGTACGAGACGTTCCGCGGCGCGGGGATCAACCTGCGGATCGCCCACCAGACCATCGGCGCGCGCGCCGCGACCGCCGCCGAGGCCCGGCTGCTGGACGAGCGCCGGGGAACCCCCCTGCTCACCATGACCCGGACGGCCTTCGACGACAAGGGGATCGCCGTGGAGTACGGCACCCACGTCTACCGGGCCGACCGCTACTCGTTCTCCCACACGCTCGTGGGCAAGTAGTCCCACGCTCGTGGGCAAGTAGTCCGCCGCGGCTCCCGTGACGCCCGCGACGGGCGGGCGCCGCGGGCGCCACGGGAACCGCGGCCGTCACGCATACCGCGGCCGTCGGGCGAACCGCGGTCGCCGGTCCGGGCCTTCCCCCGGTCCGGCGACCGCGGCGTCATGTCAGCCGGTCACATCTCAGCCGGTCAGCTGCACGGCGCTGCTCGCCGTGCCTCCCTTCTGGGCCTCGAAGGCGACGGTCAGCGAGCCGCTCGCGCCCGGAACCGTCACCGTCTGGACACCCGCCCGGCCGATGACGACCTTCTTGGTTCCGAGCACCTTGCCGTCCCACACGTGGACGTTCGCCGTGCCCGGACCGGTCGCCAGCAGCTTGAAGGTGACCGAGCCGCCCGAGACCTCCGGCTTGCCCACGATCCGCGCGGTGTCGTCGGCGGGAGCGGCGGCGGTCGCCGCCAGCGGGACGCCGGTGCGCACCGACTGGAGGATCGACTCCGGCGAGTTCACCGACGTGGCCGCGTCGGTCGGCATGACCGGCGGAGGCGGCGTGGTCGGCAGCCCCGCGGGCGGGGTGTAGCCCGGCAGGGAGGTCAGGGTCCACCGGTACGGGTCGCCCTGCACGCCGCCCCAGGTCGACCAGCCGATACGGGTCTGGCCGGTCTTGTCCTGGGTGTCGGAGTCGTACACGAAGATGTTCAGGCCCATCCGCGCCGGGTCCACGGCGGTCGGGAGGTCCTTGAACGGGATCTTCGCCTCGATCGTGTAGCCGTCGTAGGGCTTGTTCACGACCGACGCGACCTGCATGCCGGGGGCGGTCTCCGCGCCGGTGCCCTGGTGGGCGTCGGCGTCCCGCTCGAAGCAGGGCTTGCCGTCCGACATCTGCGGGAAGATCCCCGTCTTGAACGTGGTGGAGGTGTTCTCGGAGTCGCCGCGCGGGTCGATCGCGATCTCGACCGAGTCCGAACGCCAGTGACGCTTGCAGTCATCGGCTCCGAGGATCGTGCCCTGCTTGTCGTCGCGGACCTTGACCAGCACGTTCAGCGCGTCGTCGGTCCAGGAGACCTTGCCGGTCGCCGAGCAGTCGGCGGCCGAGTCGCAGGCCGAGCCCTCCCACAGGCGGGACAGGTCGATCTCCTGGCCCGGGTACTCGCCGTCCGACTCCTTGCCGTCGATCGCCGGAGCGGTCGTCGCCTTGGACAGCTGCGCGGTCGGGACGAGCTCGAGCCCGCCCTTCTGCACGTCGGCCGCACCCGAGGAGGGGGTCGTGGTGACGGTGAGGTCGTAGTCGCCGCCGGTACCGCCCTGGTTGGAGGTCGGCAGGGAGGCGTCGGTGTTGGTGACGGTGAAGGTCGCCGCGCCCTTGGCCCCGGCCGCCAGCGTGAACGGCTTGGAGTCCTCGTCGGCCGAGAAGCCCTTCGGCAGGCCCAGCCTCACCGTGCCCGACTGCGCGGACGAGGTGGTGTTGGACAGGTCGATCCGCACCTTGCGCGACTTGCCGGACGCGAGCGTGAGCACGCGCTTCATCCGGCCCGTGAGCGCGGGCACGCCGTTCTTGCCGGCCCAGGCGTCGAAGTCCGCTACGCGCGGCAGCGGCTCCTGCAGCCCGGTGACGGGCGGCTGGACCTCGACCATCGAGACGGTCTGCCCCGAGGCGGTACCGGCCGTGAGCTTCGCGGCGATCTGCACGCGTCCGGTCGTGGCGCCCGCCGGGGGCGTCACGGTGAACGTGGTGGTGCTCTCCCCGGCCGAGACCGTGCCGAGCGAGCCCGAGCCTGTCACGTTCCAACCCGACGGAACCGTGAGCGCCGCCTTGGCGCCCTGCAGTTCGCGCGGGGACGAGGCGTGCGCGGTCACCTTGAACGCGCGCCCGGCGCCGACCCCGAAGTCGCTCGTCAGGTAGAACCGGCTGCCGAGCGGAAGCCCGCCCCTGGCCGGGAACACCGCGCCCTCGAGCATCGCCGTCGGGCCGGTGTTGCCCAGCGTGAACGGCACCCGGCCGTGGATCTGCGTGAAGAAGTCACAACCGATCTTGGACGGGTCCGCCGGGACGTCGGGGAAGCCGCCCCAGCCCTGGCTCACGTACATCCGCTGCGCCTCGCGCTCGACCTGCGCCCAGGGCTTGCCGCCGTTGCGTGTGGAGGCACGGCCTCCCCACACGCCGTAGGACAGCGTGGCGGGACTGTTCGTGGTCGGGTTGGCGGTACAGGTCTCTCCGGTGGGGCCGGAGGCTCCTCCCGTGCTGAACAGCCGGCCCGGCGACCAGGTCTTCAGCCTCTCCCCGCTGAGCTGCGAGGGGAAGGCCTTGGGGTCGGCCGCCGCGAAGTACGCCTCGGTCGCCAGGCGCGCCGCCTGCTGGTGGTTGCCGTGCTGGCCGGGCAGCGGCGCGGGCTCCATGGTCACGATGACCTTGGGCCGCGTCTCGCGCACGAGCCGTACGACCTTCTCCAGCGAGGCGTCGTGCCCCCACGTGTCGTCGGTCAGCGGAGCGCTCACCGTGTAGAAGAAGTCGACCTTGTCGAGATAGTGGATGTCGGTGACGCCGGCCTTGCCGACCGCGCGCCGCTCCTCGCTCTCACGGAGCAGGCCGAGCGGCGGGCCTTCCTCGTTGCCTGCGGCGTTGCCGCCGCCCTCACCGCGGGTGACGGTGAGGACGCCGGTCCGCGCCTTGTCGAACTCGTTCCATTGCCCCAGGGTCGACAGCGTGCCGGCCTCGTCGTCGGGATGAGCCCCGACGAAGAGCACGTCCAGTTGTCCCTTGTCGGGCCGTGCCGGTGCCGCCGCGTGCGCGGGCGCGCTGACCAGCGTGACCGCCGATGCGGCCAGGGCCGCGGTCAGGACGGCGGGCAGGGTGAGTCTGTGCAAACCAACTCTCCTTTTCGTTCCCTACTCCTTGATGGCCCCCGAGAGCATTCCTGCGATGAACTGACGTTGCAGGAAGACATAAACGGCGATGACGGGCGCCGCGATGATCAGCGCTCCCGCCATCAGCAGCGGGTAGTCGGTCTTGTGCGCGCCCTGGAAGAAGGACAGCCCGAGGGGCGCGGTGCGCAGCCCCTCGTCGGAGTTGACGATCACCAGGGGCAGCAGGAACTCGTTCCAGGTCCACATGCTGGTCAGCAGCACCATGGTGAGGATCGCGGGCTTGCCGACCGGGACCAGCACCCGCCAGAGCGTGGTCCAGCTGGACGCGCCGTCGATCCGGGCGGCCTCGAGCAGCGACGGCGGGACGCTGCGGAAGAAGGCGCGCATCCAGAACGTGCCGAACGCCACCGACATCGCCACCTGCGGCAGGATCAGCCCCGCGTAGCTGTTGTCCAGGCCCGCCGACCGCAGGTCGAAGTACAGCGGGACCACGATGGTCTCGGTGGGGATGGTGAGTCCGGCCAGGAACAGCAGGAACAGCACCGAGGCGCCGCGGAACCGCATGGTGCCGAGCGCGAACCCGGCCATGATCGACAGGACCCCGGAGACGACCACCGTGACCGAGGTGACGATCACGCTGTTGCGCAGGTAGGTGGCGAAGTGCCCGTCGCGCCACGCCGTGGAGAACGTGCTGACGTCCAGGCCCGGCAGCTGGAGGGCCTTCACCGCCACGCCGAGCATCGGGAACAGCGCGATGACCGCGAAGAGCGTCAGGATCGCGTGGTTGAAGATCAGCTCGCGCCGCGAACTCATGCGCCCTTCCCTTCCACCAGGCGTCCGATGGCCGTCGTGGCGGCGAACAGCAGCACCGCCATGGTGATGCCGATCGCGCAGCCGAGGCCGACCTCGCCGGTGTTGAACGTGCGGTTGTAGACCTCGTACGCGGGCACCTTGGTGGCGTTGCCCGGGCCTCCGCCGGTGGCCATGTAGATGAGGTCGAAGTTGCGGATGGACATGGTCGTGGTCAGCGTCAGCGCCACCGCGAGCTCGCGGCGCAGGCCCGGCAGCGTGACCGCGAAGAACTCGCGGACGGGGCCCGCCCCGTCCATGCGCGCGGCCTCGTACAGCTCACGCGGGATCCTCTGCACGCCCGCCATGAACAGCACGAACGCGAGGCCGATCTCGACCCAGGTGCCGACCAGCCCGACGGCCGGGAGCGCGAAGGTGAAGTCCCCCAGCCAGCCGTGCCGCCAGTCGGGCAGCCCGAGGTCGTGCAGCCAGCCGAGCACGGTGTTGACCGGGCCGTCGGCGGAGTAGACCCACTGCCAGGCCACGGCCACCGCGACCATCGCGATGACCTGCGGCAGGAACAGCACCGTGCGGAAGAACGTCATGCCGCGGATCTTCGTCCGCGACATCGCGGCCACCAGCACGAACGCGATGCAGCACGGCAGGATCGAGTAGAAGACGACCAGGATCAGCAGGTGGCCGAACGAGCCGCGCAGCGCCGGGTCGGTCCAGGTGGTGGTGTAGTTGGAGAGCCCGGCCCAGGTCGCGGTGCCGAGCCCGTCCCAGTTGTAGAACGAGAACTGGACGCCGCGCGCCAGCGGCCAGAGCAGGAACGCCCCGTACACCAGCAGCGCGGGCAGGGCGTACAGCCAGCCGATGTTGCGGGACTCGCCTGGGGCGCGGGTCCTCACCCGGCCCCCCGCCCGGCGTTCGGCGCGGGTGCCGGGCGGCTTCTCCCCGGTCTTGCGGGACTTCTGCCGCTCGACGGTCGTCATGGGCGGACTCCTTGGCTCTGCCGGTCGATCCTGATCTCGCCGCCGGGGCGCCGGTGTGGCTGTTCCGGGCGCCCCGGCGGCGAAGCCGCTCGTTACTTCTTCTTCTGGAAGGCGGTGGCGTCGTCCTGCGCCGCCTTCATGACGTCCTCGGCGGACTTCCTGCCGGCGACCAGCTCCTGCAGCGGACCGCCGAACCCGTCGGTGAACGTGGGCGAGGTGTAGTCGTTGTAGGGGGTGGTGCCGTCGTTCTTGCTCAGCTCGGCCCAGGCCGTCGACACCTCCTTCATCAGCGGCAGCGACGGCTGCTTGGTCGGCGCGGCGAGCACGGGCAGGTTCCCGGTCTCGACGGAGACGTCCATGGCCTCGGGCGAGGTGATGAAGTTGATGTAGGCCGCCGCCACGTCGGCGTGCTTGGACTTGGCGGTGATCGACCACGGCAGGCTCTCGCCGCCCATGGTCGCGGTCGGCTGACCGGCCTGGGCGGCCGGCGGCAGGACGAAGCCGACCTTCTCCTTCATGCGGTCGGCGAGGTCGGGGGCCCACCAGGTGCCGCCGAACATGAACACGCCCTCACCCTTCGCGAAGTCGACGGGGGTGTCGTCCCACTTGCGCGAGTTGGGGTCCTTGGTGAGGTAGCCCTGCTTGGCCCAGTCGGAGAGCTTCTTCGCGGCCTGGACGTTCGGCCCGTCGGTCCAGGAACCGCCCTTGCCGAAGACGAGATCGCGGACCGCCTGCTTGTCGGTCAGGCCGTCCTGGATGATGCCGTACAGCTGCATGGCGGGCAGCTTCTCCAGGTTGTTGAACGCGATCGGGAGCTCGCCCTTGCTCTTGGCGGTGGCGAGGGCCTGGTCGAACTCCGCCCAGGTCTTGGGCGGCTGGATGCCGAGCTTGGCGAGCTTCTCCTTGTTGTAGTACAGGCCGACGATCTCACCGTTCAGCGAGACGCCGTAGAGGTTGCCCGACCCGATGAGCTTGCCGTCCGGGGTGACGCTGTTCAGGTCCATCAGGCCCTTCGGGTAGCGCTTCTTCCACCCGTAGACCTGGTCGTAGGAGTCCAGCGGGAGCAGCATCCCCGCCCTCACATACTGGGCCATGTTGGCGTAGCCCTGGTTGGCCTCGACGACGTCGGGCGGGTTGCTGCCCGACAGCGCCAGCCGCAGCGTCTTCTGCAGGTCGGTGAACGACCGCGACACCCGGTTGATCTTCACGTTCGGGTACTTGGCCATGAACTGCTTGTTGAGCGTGTCGACCTGCTGCTTCAGCCCGCCCTGGACCTCCTGGTCCCAGACGGTGAGGGTGACGTTGCCGGCCTTGGCCACGTCGGTGCTGATGGCGCTCGGCGCCTTGTTCGCGGGCTTGTCGTTGGACGAGCCCGGAGCGCACGCGGCGGCGAACGTCATCGCGAGGGCCGCGGCCGTCGCGACCGCCCCCCGTGTCAATCGTGTCGGCATTTCAGCGGCTCCTTCCTGTGGTTCTGGTTCTGGTTCTGTGGTGCGGTGCTTCTGTGGTGCGGTACTGCGGTACTGCGGTGGTGCTGTGCAATTGTGGTGCTGTGCGAGTTCTGTGGTGCTCTGGGGTGCCCTGTAGTGCCGTGCGGTGTCCGATGCCGGGTCAGAACGGCTGCACGGGGTCGGCCCGGAGCGTCGGCTGGGCCCGGACGACGTTCTCGGTCGCCGGCTCGGGGAGGAAGTCCACCACGAAGGCGTACGGTTCGAGCGCGGCCTCGGGGATCTCGCCCGATTCGCCGAAGGCGGCGATCTCCCCCCAGCAGGGCGCTCCCAGCGACCCGCTGCGGTGCCGGACCGACAGGCCCGCGCAGAGGTTGGCGAACTTCAGCCGTTCGGGCAGCGCGAGGCCCGCCAGCGTCCCGAACATGAACCCGGCCCCGAAGACGTCGCCCGCGCCGGTCGCGTCGAGCGCCTCGACGGGCAGCGCCGTGGTCTCGGCGACCTCGCCCGTCCGGGAGTCGATCGCGATCGCGCCGTCCCCGCCGCGCTTCACGACGACCACCGGCACCCGCTCGGACAGCGCGCGGGCGGCCTCCTCGGGCGAGCCGGTGCGCGTGTAGGCCATCGCCTCGACGGCGTTCGGCAGGAACACGTCCACGTCCCGCAGCCGGTCCAGCACCTCGCTCGACCAGGTCCCGGTCGCGTCCCAGCCGAGGTCGGCGAAGACGAGCGCGCCCCTGCTCCGCATCTCCTTCGCCCAGTCGGGGACGGGGCGGTCGATGTCGATGAAGCAGGCCCGCGCGTTCGGCGTCGCCTCGCCCGCGGCGCCCGCGGCGTTCTCCGGGACGGGCCGCTCGTAGGTGACCATGCTCCGGTCGGAGTCGTAGGCCAGCGAGACCGTGACGGGCGTCGGCCACTCGGTGACCCGCTGCGACCAGGCGAGGTCGACGCCCTCCTGCTCGGAGAGCGTGCGCCACAGGTAGTTGCCGAACAGGTCGTCGCCGAACGGCGCGGCCAGGCCGACGCGCAGGCCGAGCCTGCTCATCGCCACGGCCATGTTGGCGATGCCGCCGGGCGCCGAGCCGAGTCCCTCGGTGAACAGCTCGGTGCCGGGGGGCGGCAGCCCGGGCAGCCCGGTGAAGATCATGTCCATGAAGACCTGGCCGCTCAGGAAGACGTCCAGGTCGGGCGCCTCCCCGGTGTCACGCCGTCCGTCCGCGCGGCGGAGCAGCGCGCCGCCGAGGTCACGCTCGGCGCACGGGTCCGCGAGCGACGGCTCCGGCGGACGGCCGGCGACCGTCTGCCCAGGGGTCTCCTGGGCGGACTCCGCCTGCGTGGTCCCGTTCAGGGTGGCTGCTGTCATGACGCCTCCTCTCGTGGGGGTCGGGTTGATGACGAACCAACTTGGTCCGAATGTCAGGACATTCTTCGGTCGAGTGAGATCGGGGCCGGTCAGGGGTGTGGTTCGGTCAGAGGACGGCTACCAGCAGGGACACGGCCGACTCCTGCCGGGAGATGTCCGCGCGGTCGAACGGCCCGGACCAGCTCAGTCCGTACCGGTCACGTCCGTCGCGTCCGTGGGTGTACAGGGAGGTCGCCTGCCTGCGCAGATAGTCGCGGTAGGGATGACCGGGCAGGACCCGGTCGAGCTCGGCGAGGTTGCGGGCGAAGATCCCCTTGAACGACGCCTGGTCGGCGTTGCACGTGCCCGCCGCCTCGCAGGGCTCGGTGAGGATCCCGCCCGGCGACAGCTTCGGGCTGTTCACGACGGCGTCGGCGATGCGGCGCGCCGCGACCAGCAGGGAACGGTCGTGGGTCGCCTTGTAGAGCTCGCTGAGCCCGCCGAGGACGACGCCCTGGTTGTAGGTCCAGGTCGTCCCGCCGTTGTTGGCGCACCCGCCGGACTGCGTGGCCAGGCCGTCGTTGACCAGGTTCTCGCCGTTGATCATGCCGCTGCGCTGGAACCACGTCCACGCCTCGCGGGCCCGCGCCAGGTAGACGCGGTCACCGGGGATGCGGTTGTGGAGCGACGCGAGCAGCGAGAAGTAGAGCTCCAGGCTGATCGCGTTCTTGTAGCTCTTGCCGGGGATGTCCCACCAGACGCCGCCGCCGCAGGTGTCGTCCCAGTACTCGCGGATGTAGGCCTCGTCGAGCTTGGCGATGTCGAGGTACCGGCCGTCGCGGGTGAGGTCGTACATCCGGACCATCGCGAGCGCCCACCAGCCGGTGTCGTCGGTGGAGTCGGCGCGGAACTCGCCGCCGCCCTCCGGCCACCAGGGCAGGGGCTTGCGCTGCTGGGTGATGGTGTTCTTCACCGCGTCCATGAGACGGCGGTCGCCGGTCTTGTCCATGTAGTCGAGCAGTGCCTGGAGGGCGTTGCCCGACTGCCACCACGGGGCGTCCGGATCCCAGCGGCCCGACTCGCGGTCGTAGAAGCGCATCATCGCGTCCACGGCCGCGCTCGCCCGCGCCCGGTCCTGGCGCGGGGAACCCTGCCGGGCCTCGGCCTGGGCCGGGACGACGCCGACGAGCAGCGTCATCACGAGCCCGGCGGCCAGCACGCCGAGCGTCCGGGACCGACATCGGCCGGTCATGTCGTCGGCCCCTTCGCGAAGACCGCGGCCACCTCGGGAATGCGGTCGATGTAGCCGTTCAGCAACTGGCGTCCCACCGAGGCCGAGTCGACCAGGGGGTGCAGCGCGAACGCCTTGGCGGCGTCGGCGCGCGAGCCGTTGCGGGCGGCGCTGATGATCAGCCGTTCGACGGCCTTGACCTGCTGCATGAGCCCGGTCTGGTGAAGGTCGGGCTGGGCGAGCGACAGCGGGTGCACGCCGTTCGCGTCGACCATGACGGGCACCTCGACGACCGCGTCGCCGGGCAGCGCCGTGACGGTCGAGCCGTTGCCCACGTTGAGGATCATCTGGGCGCGCTCGTTGCGGCTGATCGCGTTCATCACGCTCAGCGCGACCCCGGCGTAGCCCTGGTCGACCGGGTCGACGCCGGAGTGGTCCTCCAGCTCCTCGCCGGCGCTCGCGCCCTTCACCTCGGCCATGTAGCTGGCGCTGCGCGAGGCCACGGTCTCGCGCCACGTCTCCAGGGCGGCGCCGCCGGACGCGCCCGCGATCCGCTCGTAGAACGCGGCCTGCTGCTTGGCCAGGTACTCGCCGCGGGTCTGCGGCGCGTCCAGGGTGGCCCGCACCGCCTCGCGGTTGAAGTAGTAGTAGTACAGGTACTCGTTCGGGATGACGCCGAGGTCGCGCAGCCACTCGTTCCCGAAGACCACGCCCTCCTCCAGCGACCCGAGCACGTCGTCGTCGGCGAGCAGCGCGGGCATGATGTCGACGCCGTCGTGCAGGATCCGGCGCATCCAGCCGAGGTGGTTCAGTCCCACGTAGTCGAGCTGGATGCGGGCGGGGTCGAGGCCGAACGCCGCGGCCACGCGGGTGCCGAGTCCGGACGGGGTGTCGCAGATCCCCATCACGCGGTCGCCGAGCACGTCCCGCATCGCCTCGGTGATCATCCCGGCCGGGTTGGTGAAGTTGATGACGTAGGCGTCCGGCGCCAGCTCCTTCACCCGCCGCGCGATGTCGAGCATCACCGGGATCGTGCGCAGCCCGTAGGCCAGGCCGCCGGGGCCGGTGGTCTCCTGGCCGAGGACGTTCAGGTCGAGCGCGACGCGCTCGTCGCAGACCCGCCCGGCGAGCCCGCCGACCCGGATGGCGGCGAAGACGAAGTCCGCGCCTTCCAGGGCCTTGTCGAGCCCGGTGCTGGTGAACACCCGGGGCGCGTCGTCCACGCCGTCGGCGAGCGTCGCGAGCACGGCCGCCATGCCCTCGAGGCGCCCGGCGTCGGAGTCCTGCAGCCAGACCTCTTCGATGCGCGGGGAGCCTTGGTCGCGCAACAGGGCCTGGTACACGTACGGAACCCGGAACCCACCGCCGCCAAGAATGGCCAGCTTCATGCGATGATCACCTTTCCACCCGCCTGGCGGCAGAGCTCGAGAGTCTGGGGATCGGCACCGGCGGTCGTGATCAGCGTGTCGAGCTGCTCGACGGAGCAGACGCGCAGCGACCCGGTGCCGGGGAACTTGGTCTCGGACGCCACCAGCACGACCCGGTCGGCGGCCTCGATCATCGCCCGCTTGATCTGGGTCTCCACCTCCATGTCGTCCACGACATGTCCGTTGGAGCGCACCCCGGTGCAGCTGAGGAACACCAGGTCGGCGCTGACCTGCCGGAGCGCGGACTCGGTGAGCGACCCGACGAGCGAGAGGTAGTTGCGCCGCACCACGCCGCCCACCAGCACCAGCCGGACGGCGGGGTCGTCGCGCAGTTCGTCGAACACCGCCAGGTTGGCGGTGATGACGGTGACCGGACGGCCGCGCAGGTGACGGGCGATGAGCCGGGTGCTGGTGCCTATGTCGAGCACGACGACCATGTCGTCCTCGACGAGCTCCGCGGCCCGGCGGGCCACCGCCTCCTTGCCCTCGCTGTCGCGCTCGGCCGAGGCGGCGAAGGAGATCTCCGCCTGCGCCGCCTGCTGCGGCGAGGGCGCGGCCCCGCCGTAGGTCCGCACGAGCTCGCCGTTCCGGTCCAGCACGTCGAGATCACGACGGATCGTCGACTCGCTCACCTTGAGGCTCTCGGCCAGTTCCCTGACCGAGGCCGCCCCCTTCGTGCGGACCGACGAAACGATCTGCGCACGGCGCTTGCTCGATGTCACGCAGGTGAACGTAACACCCGTGCGTGATGTCAGTCACCAGCTGGGAAGAAGTTGCTCAAAGTCTGTCATCGCTCCTCCTGACGTGCCAAGACTCTGTCAAGCCGCCCCGGAGTCAGGCGCCCGCGTTAACTTCGGGAACGTTCCAAGACACACGCTGTTCACCGCCGCGCAAGAGATCACCCCACCCCGTCCCCGCCTCGGCGTCGCATTTGTCAGCACCGCCCGTCAAATCGCGCCCTGAGGTCGCCGAAAGTCAAGACACCGGGAAGGGGTGTCAGTTGACGGACCTGGTGAGACGAGCGCGCCACGCAGCGTCCCGGCGGGCGTGGCACGTCACGTCGGCGAAGCCGCGAAGGACGTGGCGGAGCACGCGAACCGACCGCGCGCCGACGCCGGGGACGGCTGAAGGCAGGGTGGCGTGCTCGACATGCACCACACCCCGGCGGCGGCGGGCGGGCGACCGGGCGGCGGGCGGTGACGGCTCAGCGTTGCACCGCACACCGGCGGCGGTGGTCGGTGTTCACCGGAGTGGTCGGCTGCTCCATCACGACGTCGTCGAGACCCGTCCGCTGTGGCTTCGGCGCGGGGTCGGGCTTGGGGAGCGACGACCGGTGGCCCCCTGTGGGGCGTCTGCGTTTGCGCAGGTCAGGGGGCGGTGATCTGTAGGGCGGGCGGGACTCGAACCCGCGACCCAGGGATTATGAGTCCCCTGCTCTGACCGGCTGAGCTACCGCCCCTTGAGCGACCCCCGTGATGGTGGATGTCCTGGGGGCGTGCCGGGGGTCATCTTAGCGGGGGGAGGTGGGCGGGGCCACTGTAGTTCTCTCGGGTGGGGGCGAATCATACCTTGTGCCGAGTGACGCGCTCGGTGACCGGTCGGTAGGGTCCGGGCTATGTCCAAGGTTGTTCGGCGGTTGGTGATCGTGGTGCTCGCCCTGCTCGTGGCAGGGGGATGCAAGGGGGGTGGCGGCTCCAAGGAGGCCACCGCCGACTTCGACGCCGGGCAGGTGGTGAAGCGGTCGGCGGACGCCATGGGGAAGGTGACCAGCGTCGGGGTGACGCTGAGGACCGAGGGCGATCCCGGGCTGATGGTGCACGGCGGTGATCTGAAGCTGCTGAGGAACGGGGACGGCGAGGGGACCGTCCAGCTGTCCCAGTCCGGGGCGACCGGGGAGATGCAGCTGGTCTCGGTGGGCGACTCGGTGTACATCAAGGGCGTGACCGGCAAGAACTGGCGGAAGGTGCCGAAGGTCCTCGCCGGGACGATGTACGACACGTCCGCGGTGCTCGACCCGGACCGGGGCGTGGCGAAGATGCTGACGTCGATCGCGAACCCGAAGGCGCAGGCCGAGGAGAAGGTCGCGGGCAAGGACTGCTACCGGGTCGGCGGGACGCTGTCCAACGCGTCCATCGGGAAGATCGTGCCGGGGGTGGACGGCGACCTGGCCGGTCAGCTGTGGATCGACAAGGCGTCGAACCGGCTCGTCCGGGTGAAGGGGACGATGCCCAAGGGCGGCTCGGCGACGATCGACTTCACCGAGTACGACCAGCCGTACAAGATCAGCGCGCCGCAGTGACCGTGACGGCCGAGGCCCCGGTGCGCGCGGAGGGCCGCCGCCGCACCGCGATCGGGGTCGGCGCGACGGTGGTGCTGCTGGCCTCGCTGGACGCCTACGTGATCTCCACCGTGCTGGTCACGATCGTGAACGACCTGGGCGTCCCGGTGAACCGGCTGGAGCGGATCACCCCGGTGATCACCGGGTTCCTGCTCGGGTACGTGGCGGCGATGCCGCTGCTCGGGCAGCTGTCGGACCGGTTCGGGCGGCGGGCCGTCCTCCAGGCGTGCCTGCTGCTGTTCGCGGTCGGCTCGCTGGTCACGGCGGTCGCCGGGAAGTGGCCGACGCACCTGGAGGGCACGGACGCGGTCTGGGCGCTGACGTCCGGACGGGTCGTCCAGGGTGTCGCGGGCGGCGCGCTGCTGCCGGTGACGATGGCGCTCGCCGGAGACCTGTGGCCGGAGCGGAACCGGTCGGTCGTGCTCGGCGCGGTCGGGGCGGCGCAGGAACTCGGGAGCGTCCTCGGACCGTTGTACGGGGTGGGGATCGCGGCGGCGCTGGGGTGGCGGGCGATCTTCTGGATCAACGTGCCGCTGACCCTGGTGGCGATGGTCGCGGTGCACTTCTCGGTACCGGGCGGGCGGCCCCGTGACCGGGCGCAGGGCGTCGACGTGGTGGGCGGCGTCCTGATGGCGCTCGGGCTCGGGCTGCTGGTCGTGGGCCTGTACAACCCGGATCCGCAGCATTCGGCGCTGCCGCCGTGGGGGTGGGCGCTGCTCCCGGCGGGGCTGGTGGCGCTGGTCGTGTTCGTCCTGTGGGAGATCAGGGCGCGGACGCGGCTGTTCGACCTGTCCGGCGTCCGGCGCGGTCCGCTGCTGGCGACGCTGGGCGTGAGCCTGCTCTCCGGGGCCGCGCTGATGGTGACGCTCGTGGACGTCGTGCTGATGGCGCGCACGCTCCTCGGCAAGGACGACGTGGGCGGCGCGCTCCTGCTGACGCGTTTCCTGGTGGCGCTGCCGGTCGCGGCCGTGTTCGGCGGGTGGCTCGCGCATCGCTTCGGCGAGCGCCGGCCGATGGTCGCCGGAATGGTGGTCGCGGCGGCCGGGTTCGCCCTGATCGCGTCCTGGCCCCTGGACGTCGTGGACGCGTCGTACGGCCCCCTCCCCCGCGTGGACACCGACCTGGTCGTGACCGGCGTCGGCCTCGGCCTCGTGATCGCGCCGGTGTCGTCGGCGGTGCTCCGGTTCGTCCCGGCGGCGCGGCACGGCGTGGCGTCGGCCGCGGTGGTCGTGGCGCGGATGATGGGGATGCTGCTCGGCATCGCGGCGCTGTCCGGGTGGGGTTTCTACCGGTTCGGGGTGCTGACCGCGCACCTGGAGATGCCGCTGCCGTTCGACGAGGGCTTCACGAAGAAGTTCGCGGCGTACAAGGTCGCGGTGAAGCAGGCCCTGCACACCGAGTACACGGAGACCTTCTGGATCACCGCGGGCCTCTGCCTCCTCGGCGCCCTCGTCGCCCTCGCCGTCCGCCCCACCCGCGAAGCCGTCCGCCCCGCAGCCGAAGACATCCACCTCGCGCCCGAAGCGGAGTGACCCCCGCAGGGAAGCGCCCGGCGCGCGGGCGCGCGGGGCTTGTTCTGGTGTGCGGCGAGGCGGAGTGAACTGGAACACAGTCGCGCGCGTCGAAATCAGTAGTCATGTGACAAGGCGCCGCCGAACGTCACGTTCATCGCGTCCGATCCCTTGACA
The DNA here is from genome assembly GCF_000518265.1 of Actinomadura oligospora ATCC 43269. Lineage (GTDB taxonomy): Bacteria > Actinomycetota > Actinomycetes > Streptosporangiales > Streptosporangiaceae > Spirillospora > Spirillospora oligospora. The sequence continues at coordinate 646,174 of NZ_JADG01000004.1, forward strand.
TGGTGATCGCCGCGGTGCGAGGTTGACGCGAGGTCGCCCGAGTGACCGCTTGGTCATGACGGTGTCCCCGACGGCGCCCGGTCACAGGGCGACCGCGTCCGCGCACCGTGGGGAGACGTGATGGACCCTCTCATGGAGTCCGAGCCCGCCGTGGGGTCCCAGTCGTGGCCCCGCGTGGAGTCGCGGCCCGGCACGACCGTGCGGGCGCGGCTGACGGCGCGCGGGCTGCGGCTGACGGTCGGGCCGCTGCTGTCGATGTGGCCGCTGTCCAAGCACGGGCTGCGTCCGGCGGTCGCGATCGACCTGGCCGCGCCGCTGGCGCTTCCGACGCCACGCTGGGCGGACGTCGAGTCCGTGCCGTTCGGGGAGTTCCACGGCGAGTGGGTGCGCGCGCCGCACGCCGCGTCCGACCGGGCGGTGCTGTACTTCCACGGCGGCGGGTTCTTCTCGTGCGGGCTGCGGACGCACCGCCGGATGATCGCGCGGATCGCGGCGGCGTCGGGCGCGCCCGTCCTGTCCGTCGCGTACCGCCAGCTCCCGGCCGCGCCGCTCGCGGTGTCCGTGGAGGACGCGGTGACGGCCTACCGGTGGCTGCTCGACCAGGGTTACTCCGCCGACCGGATCGTCGTCGCGGGCGACTCGGCGGGCGGGTTCCTCACGTTCGCCGCGACGCTGCGCGCGATGGCGGACGGCCTGCCGCGTCCGGCCGCGCTCGTCGCGCTCGCGCCGCTCACCGACCTCGACGACACCGCGAAGCTGGAGCACGCCAACGCCCAGCTGGACGCCTACCTCCCGGCGCGCCGGGTCCGCCGCCTCGCGTCGCTGCTCACCGAGAACGCCGGTCCGCTGGACCCGGCCGTGTCCCCGGTGAACGGCGAGCTCGGCGGCCTGCCGCCCACGCTGATCCAGGTCAGCTCCAGCGAGATGCTGTACCCGGACGCCGAGCTCATGGCCGAGCGCCTCACCGCCGCCGGAGTCCCCTGCCGCCTGCAGGTCTGGGAGAACCAGGTCCACGTGTTCCAGGTGTTCGCCGACCTCGTCCCCGAGGGCCTGGCCGCGCTCCACGAGGTGGGCGCGTTCGTCCGCGAGCACACCGAACCGCGCGCCGAGCAGTCCGGCTCCCGCCGCCGCGCCCGCACAGCCGCCGCCTGACGCCCGCCCGCCGCGCCGCCGGGCGGTTGGGCCGGGCGATTGGGGGAAGCCTTTATCGCACCCCTGGCGGCACAACACTGTGAGGCGACGGTGCAGCACATGTCCGGGCTCGACGCCAGCTTCTACCTTCTCGAGGACGAGAACACGCCGCTGCACGTGGCGTCGGTGGTCGTGTTCGAAGGGCCCGCGCCGTCGTACGGGGATCTCGTCCGGCACGTCGTGGCGCGGCTGCCGCTCGTGCCGCGCTACCGGCAGCGGGTCCGGAGCGTGCCGCTGCATCTCGGACGTCCGGTGTGGGCGGACGATCCGCACTTCAACATCCTCTACCACGTGCGGCACACGGCCGTGCCGGGTCCGGGCACGGACGAGCAGCTGCGGAACCTGGCCGGGCGGGTGCTCGGGCAGCGTCTCGACCGGGCCAAGCCGCTCTGGGAGATCTGGCTGGTGGAGGGCCTGGCGGACGGCCGGTGGGCGCTGATCGCCAAGGTGCACCACTGCATGGTGGACGGCGTCGCGGGCATGGACCTGGCGACCGTGATGTTCGACCTGTCCCCCGACTACCGCCCGCCGCACGAACCGGACCCGTGGGCGCCCGCGCCCGAGCCGTCCGCGCTGGACCTGGTCGCGGACGCGGCGCGCCGCGCGGTCACCCGGCCCGTCCGGCAGGGCGTGGACGTGGCGCGCGAGCTGGGCGTCGCCCGGGACATTCGGCGGATCGGCGCGTTCGCGCTGGGCGCGGGACGGGCGACGGCGCGGTTCGCGCGTCCGGCGGCGGCCTCGCTGAACGGGCCGATCGGGCCGCACCGGCGCTGGTGCTGGGAGACCGTCCCCCTGGACGAGGTGAAGACGGTGAAGCGCGCGCTCGGCGGAACGGTCAACGACGTGGTGCTCGCCGCCGTGACCGCCGGGTACCGGGACCTGCTGAACGCGCGCGGCGACCTCGCGCCGGACACGGTCGTCCGGTCGGCGGTCCCGGTGTCGGTGCGCGAGCCGGGCCGGCGCGGCGAGTTCGGCAACCGGGTCGCGGCCGTGTTCGTGAACCTGCCCGCCGGGGTGGACGACCCCCTCGAGCGGCTGCGCCGGATCCGCGAGCAGACCGACGACGTGAAGCGCAGCGAGCAGGCGGCGGGCACCCGGACGCTCACGCGCCTCACCGACACCGCCGTCGCGCCCGCGCTGCTGTCGCTCGCCGTCCGGTCGCCGGTGCGGCTGCGGCAGGGGCTCGTCCAGACGGTGACGACGAACGTGCCGGGCCCGGACTTCCCGCTGTACGTGATGGGCCGCCGCCTGCTCGAACTGCACCCGTACGTTCCGCTGACCGGCGGGATCCGGGTCGCGACGGCGATCATCTCCTACTGCGGGACGCTGTACGTCGGCATCACCGCCGATTTCGACGCGATGCCCGATCTGGACACCTTCGCGAAGGGCGCGTCCGCCGGGGTCGCCGAACTGCTGGCCCTGTCGTGACGCGATCCGGACAGTCCCTAAACCGGCGAAGTCAGAAAGGATCAACAGCGTCCCGGCCCGCTGGGAAAGGGGTGCAGGCTGGGCCGGAGGTGGAGTCGTGGCCCTAACGGACCTCCCGAAAAGGTTTCGACACTGTGCCTGCGGCCGTACTCGGGAATATCCTGGCAAAGGATGGCCAAGGGCCTCTTGCCGGGATCTCCCGGGGAGGTGACGACGATGAGCTGGTTCCGTTCCGGGGCGCGGCATGACGCCGCCGTGGACGGTGACGCGAGGCAGGCGGCCGGTGCGCGACTGCGCCGGTGTGCGCGCAGAGCGGGCCTGGCGCCCAGCGAGCTGCGCCGTCCGGTCGACCGCGTCCAGCGCGCCATCGCGTTCGTGCTTCTCGCGCTGGCTCTGATCACCGTCCCGCTGGCCGCGCTGTCGTGCGCCCGCTGGTCGTACCGGTCCGGGGTGAGGGCCGAGGGCGCCGAGCGTTCCGTCCGCGTCCGGACGGTCGCGACGGCGGAGGCGGTCGGCGTGGGCTCGACGGGCGACCGGTACGTCCACGAGACGTTGCGCGCGCACTGGTCCGCGCCGGATGGCAGCACCCGCACGGGCCTCCTGACCAGCTGGAAGGACGCCAAGCCCGGGTCGCGGCACACGATCTGGGTCGATCTGAAGGGCACGGCCACGACGCCGCCGCGTCCGCACGGCCGGACGGTCACCGACGCCGGTTACGCCGCGACCGGCGCGGGCCTGGCCGCCGCGCTGCCGCTCCTCGGGGTGTACCTGCTGGTCCGCCGCCGCTGCGACCGCCACCGCGACGCCCTGTGGGACGCCGGATGGGCCCGCATGGACGCCGACGCGGGCCACAACCGCCCCTCCTGACCGGCGAGAACCCGACGTCGGCCGCCCGAACTCAGAACTCGGCGTCGCCCGAACTCGGAACTCGGCGTAGGCCGAACGGGCTCAGAACTCGGCGGAGCTGCCGGGTGAGGGCGGTGTCGGCTGTTCGTCGCCGCCATCGCCGGGGTCGGCGAGGATGCGTCCGATGATGCGGTCGAGCGCGGCGAGGTCGTCCGGCGGGAGGTCGTACATCGCGGCGGGCGGGGTGCCGAGGATGTGCTCGGCCCGGGCGGCGGCGGCGAGGCCCGCCTCGGTCGCGCGGACGAGCTTGGACCGCCGGTCGGACGGGTTCGGGATGCGTTCGACCAGGCCGCGCTCGGTCAGGTCGTCCACCACGAGGGTCGTGTAGGGACGGTCGGTGAGCAGCTCGCTCGCCAGGTCGCGCAGGGCGACGGGCCCGCGCGCGACGCGACGCAGCGCCTTGGCGCGGAAGAAGCTCATGCCGAGTGCCTCGGTCACCTCGCGACGGCGGTCGCCGTGCGCGAAGAACAGCTCGTGCATCCTCTTCCAGGTGTCCCGCACCGGATCGGCGCCGGAGCCGGGGCGGCCCGCGTCACGGGCGGACGGGTCGTTGGTCATGCGGTGGTCACCGGGCTCCTGGAGGTGTCGGTCGCGGCGAGGGCCGCGGCCCGCTCCGCGGTGCGGACGGCGCGGCGGCCGGTGGTGATGGTACCCAGCAGCAGGACGGCGGCCGCGCATCCCGCCATGATCCAGTAGGCGGGTCGCGCCGCGTCCACGAACGCCGCGCTCGCGACGACCGCCCGTCCGCCTCCGTGGCCCGCGCCGCCGTCGCCCGTGGCTCCGTGGGCGGACGCCGCGCCCGCGACGCCGACGACCGCGCCGAAGACGGCGACGCCGAGGGCCTGCCCGATCTGGCGGCTGGTGGACGCGACGGCGGCGGCGACCCCGGCCTGCGCGCGCGGCATCCCGGAGACGGCGGTGTTGGTGATCGGCGAGTTCACCATGCCGAACCCGAAGCCGAACAGGGCGTAGGCGGCGAACAGGGTGCCGTCGCGCGTCTCGCCGTCGAACGCGGCGAACAGCAGCGCGCTGGCCAGCATCGTCACCCCGGCGAGCTGGAGCGGCAGGCGCGGGCCGCGCGATCCGGTGAGCCGTCCCGACAGCGGCGCGACCACGCCGGTCACCGCGGCCATCGGCAGCAGGTAGAGCCCGGCGTGCAGCGCGCTCAGCCCGCGGACGCTCTGCAGGTAGATCGAGTTGAGGAAGAGGAACCCGGCCAGCGCGGCGAACGCGCTGATCGCGATGAGGGTCGCGCCCGAGAACGGCAGGCTGCGGAAGAACCGGACGTCGATCAGCGGCTCGTCCGCGCGCAGGGCGTGCAGGACGAACAGGGCGAGCGCGACGGCGGCGACCGCCGCGCAGCCGAGCACGATCCCGGACGTCCAGCCGAGCGCCGCGCCCTCGATGATCGCGTACGTCAGCGTGCCGAGCGTCACGATCATGAGGAGCTGCCCGGCCGGGTCCGGACGGCGCGGACGCGGCGCGCGCGACTCCGGCACGAACATCCGGGTGAGGACGAGCGCGGCGAGCCCGATCGGCAGGTTCAGCCAGAAGATCGACCGCCAGCCGACCGAGTCGACCAGGACGCCGCCGACCAGCGGCCCGGCCGCCATGCTGATCCCGACGACGCCGCCCCACACGCCGATCGCGCGGGCCCGCTCGCGCGGCTCGGTGAAGGTGTTGGTGATGATCGACATCGCGACCGGGTTGAGCATGGACCCGCCGACCGCCTGCACCACGCGCGCCGCGATCAGCCAGCCGAGGGTCGGCGCGAGGCTGCACAGCAGCGACCCGATCGTGAACAGGGTGAGCCCGACCTGGAACACGCGGCGGCGTCCGAGCCGGTCCGCGGTCGAGCCGGACGTGATCATCAGCCCGGCGAGGACGATGAGGTAGGCGTCGATCGTCCACTGCAGCCCGGACATCGAGGCGTGGAAGTCCCGCTGCATCGCGGGGATCGCGACGTTGAGGACGGTGTTGTCGAGGCTGACGATGAGCAGGCTCATGCAGCAGATCGCCAGCACGAGCAGCCGCCTGCGGCGGCCTGTCTCCGGCACCCGGACCCCCAGGGAGATGGTTGTAGCCGTATAACCGTTGTAACGGTACAACCATGTTCTGGTCGGATCAGGTCATATTCACGTGACCTTCACAACATCGGACGCCGCCGGAATCGAGGGCGCGGCCGGGACGACCAGGGGCGTGCCGGTCTCCGGGTCGTCGATGACGCGGCAGCGCAGGCCGAACACCTCGGCCACGCGCTCGGCGGTGACGACCTCGGCGGGCGGGCCCTCCGCGACGATCCGCCCGTCCCGCATGGCGATGAGGTGGGTGGCGTAGCGGGCGGCCTGGTTCAGGTCGTGCAGGACGGCCACGACCGTGCGGCCCTCGGCGTGCAGGCGCGCGCACAGGTCGAGCACCTCGATCTGGTGCGCGATGTCGAGGAAGGTGGTCGGCTCGTCCAGGAGCAGGAGGGACGTCTGCTGGGCGAGCGCCATCGCGATCCACACGCGCTGCCGCTGGCCGCCGGACAGCTCGTCCACGCCGCGCGACGCGAGCTCCTCCACGCCCGTGGCCCGCATCGACTCGGCGACGACGCGCGCGTCCTCGCGCGTCCACTGGCGCAGGATCCCCTGGTGCGGGTAGCGGCCTCGCGCGACGAGGTCGGAGACCGTGATGCCCTCCGGCGCGACGGACGACTGCGGGAGGAGGCCGAGCGTCCGGGCGAGCTTGCGCGCGGGCCACGACGAGATCCGCTCCCCATCCAGCATCACGGTCCCCGCAACCGGACGCAACACGCGCGCGAGCGCGCGCAGGAGCGTGGACTTCCCGCACGCGTTCGGCCCGACAACGACGGTGAACGACCGATCCGGCACGGCCACATCAAGATCCCGCGTAATGACCCGCCGGTCGTACGCGAGCGTCAACCCCGAGGCGGTGAGTCGGGAGGCGGGGGCGGTCACAGGCGGCCTGCCTTTCGTTCGGTGGTGAGGAGCCAGATGAGGTAGCCGCCGCCGAGGAGGCCGGTGACGACGCCGACGGGCAGCTGGTGGCCGGGGACGAGGCGCTGCCCGGCGAGGTCGGCGGCGGCGAGGAGGGCCGCGCCGAGGCAGGCGGCGGGCAGCGCGTTCGGGCCGGACGAGCGGGTCAGGCGGCGCGCGAGCTGCGGCGCGGTGAGCGCGACGAACGAGACCGGACCGGCGGCGGCAGCGGCGAGGGACGCGAGCAGGACGGCGACCGCGAGCAGCGCGCCGCGCACCCGGTCCACGGGGACGCCGAGCGCGCGGGCGCCCTCGTCGCCGAGTTCGATCGTCCGCAGCGCGCGCCCGCACGAGGCGGTGACGGCGACCGCGATCGCGAGCATGACCAGCACGGGGGTGGCCTGCTTCCAGTCGCGTCCGTCCAGGCTGCCGGTCAGCCACAGGACGGCGCGCGCGGCGTCGGTGATCTGCGCCTTCGTCAGCAGGTACCCGTTCACGCCGGTCAGGATCGCCGCGACCCCGACACCCACGAGGACGAGCCGCTGCCCGTGCGCGCCGTTCCGCCCGACGAGCAGGACGATCAGGACGCCGGTCAGCACCCCGCCGGTCACCGCGCCGACCGCGAGCCCGAGGCCGCTCCCGCCCGCGAGGACGGTCGCGACCAGCACGCCGGTGGCCGATCCCTGCGTGAATCCGAGCAGGTCAGGGCTGCCGAGCGGGTTCCGCGACAGCGACTGGAACAGCGCGCCCGCGAGGCCCAGCGCCGCGCCCACGGCGAGCGCGGTCACAGCGCGCGGCAGACGCAGCTGGTTGACGATGAAGTCGGTGGACGCGTCGCCACGCCCAGCCAGCGCCCGCACGACCTCCCCGAAGCTCATCGGATAGTCGCCGCCCCCGATCGAGACCACGCTCACGACGACGGCCACCACCGCGAACACAACCGCGACCACCAGGGCACGCGGACTGACCCGCCACGAGAGTCCGCCCACGCGCAACCCGACCCCGCGTCCCCAGGGCGAGTCCGCCCGCGTCCTGATGGGGTTCACAGGGCCGCCGCCTTCCGCCGTCGGACGAAGTAGAGGAAGAACGGTCCGCCGAGGACGACCGTCAGCACGCCGACCTGCACCTCGCTCGGACGGGCGACGACGCGTCCGAGGACGTCGGCGACGAGCATCAGCACGGGCGCGGCGAGCGCGCTGTACGGGAGGAGAAGCCGCAGGTCAGGGCCGACGACCGCGCGGACGAGGTGCGGGACCATCAGCCCGAGGAACACGATCGGCCCGCAGGCCGCCGTCGCCGCGCCGCACAGCAGCGTGACCGCGACGATCCCCGCGCCGCGCACCAGCGCCGGACGCGCGCCGAGGGCACGCGCCGTGTCGTCCCCCATCGCGAGCGCGTTCAGCGGGCGGGCCAGCGCCAGCGCGAGCACCACGCCGACCAGGACGAACGGCGTGACCTTCTGCACGGTCGAGGTCTGCGCGGCGGCGAGGCTGCCGACCGTCCAGAAGCGCATGCGGTCGAGGGACGCGGTGTCGAGGAGCTCGACGGCGCTGACGTAGGCGTACAGCGCCGCGTTGACGGCCGCTCCGGCGAGCGCGAGCCGCGCCGGGGTCGCGCCGCGTCCGCCGCCGATCCCGTACAGCAGGACGGCGACGACGCCCGCCCCGGCGAACGCGAGCCACACGTATCCGGCGAACGAGGTCACCCCGAGGAACGAGATCCCGGTGACGACGGCCGCGGCGGCCCCGACGTTGATGCCGAGGAGTCCCGGATCGCCGAGCGGGTTGCGGGTGAGGGACTGCATGAGCGCGCCCGCGAGGCCGAGCGCCGCGCCCACGACGAGCCCGAGCAGCGTGCGCGGCAGGCGCATCTGGTGGACGACGGTGTACGCGTCCGTCCCCGGATCGGTGAGGCCGCGCCACACCTCGGGCGGTCCGAGCGGGCGCGCCCCGACGGCCAGGCTGAGCGCGGCGACCGCCGCCAGCAGGACGGCGGCCAGGGCGAACCGCCGCACGAAGGTGAAGGTCACGGGCGACTCCTCGGGGGGCCTGTCGGGGGCCTGGACAAAAACTTAGGTTAGGTTAACCTAAGTTCCGCTTATCGGGCCGATAGGCGGACCCGCACCCACCCTGATCTCGGAGAACGCACGATATGTCGAACCTCGTCTCCTCCCGCCTGTCCCGGCGCGGCCTGCTCGGCGCCGGTGGCGCGCTCGCCCTCGGAGCCGTCCTCGCCGCCTGCGGCGACGGGAAGAACGGCACCGCGAAGGCGTCAGGCGACGAAGGGGCGTGGTCGTTCACCGACGACCGTGGGCAGAAGGCGGAGGCGGCGTCCCGTCCGCGCCGCGTCGTCGCCTACGTCGGGGCCGCCGCCGCGCTCTGGGACTTCGGCGTCCGCGACCGCATCGTCGGCGTGTACGGCCCGGCCAAACTGAAGGACGGAAGTCGCGACCCGCAGGTCGGCGAGGTCGACATCAGCAAGGTCGAGATCATCGGCAACGCCTACGGCGAGTTCAACATCGAGAAGTACGCGGCGCTGCGTCCCGAGCTGCTCGTGGACCACATGTTCGTGAAGCCGGACCTCTTCTACGTCCCCGCCGAGAGCAAGGACAAGATCTTCAAGCTGGCCCCGAGCGTCGGTGTCCTCGCCGGTGACACGACCCTCACCACCCCGATCGAGCACTATGCCTCCCTGGCGGCCTCGCTCGGCGCGGACCTGAAGTCCGCCGCCAACACCGCCGCCAAGGATCGCTTCGACAAGGCCGTCACCGCGCTGCGCCAGGCCGTCGCGGCGAACAAGGGCCTGAGGGTGATGGCGGCGTCCGCGAGCCCCGACCTGTTCTACGTGTCGTCCCCGGCGAAGAACGCCGACCTGCGCTTCCTCACGGAGCTGGGCGTCGAGGTCATCGTCCCGGGCAAGCTCGACCAGGCGGGCTACTTCGAGTCGCTGAGCTGGGAGAACGCCGACAAGTACCAGGCCGACGTGATCCTCCTCGACGCCCGCACGCAGGCCCTCCAGCCGAAGGACCTCGGGTCGAAGCCGTCCTGGGGGAACCTGCCCGCCGTGAAGGCGAACCAGGTGTTCGCGTGGGAGCCGGAGCCGCGGTTCTCCTACGCGGGCTGCGCCCCGATCATCGAGAAGCTCGCCGAGACCGTGAAGAACGCGAAGAAGGTGGCGTAGCGCGATGTTCCGTTTCTTCGACCTGTCGGTCATCCGCACCGCGCGCCTCAGCCCGACCATGCTGCGCGTCACCTTCGCCGTCCCCGCCGACTTCGTGTCCGGCGGACGCGACCAGCGTTTCAAGCTGTTCTTCCCGCACCCGCACCAGGACCGTCCCGTCATGCCGGACGTTCCGGACGACGACTGGTTCGCCGCCTGGCGCGCCCTCGACCCGGACGAACGCGCCGTCATGCGCACCTTCACCGTCCGCGCGCAGCGCCCCGGCGAGATGGACGTCGACTTCGCCCTGCACGGCGACCTCGGCCCCGCGTCCCGCTGGGCGTCCCGGGCGCGCCCCGGCGGCCACCTCCTCGCCCTCGGCCCGACCGCCCCCGACAACGGCGGCGTCGAGTTCGCCCCGCCCGCGTCCGCCCGGACGATCCTGATCGCCGGGGACGAGTCCGCCCTCCCCGCGATCGGCGCGAACCTGGAGTCCCTGCCGTCCGGCGCGTCCGCGCACGTCTACGTCCAGATCGCCCACGACGACGACCGCCAGGACGATCTCCCCGGCCCGGTCACCTGGCTCGTCCGCAACCGGGACGTATCGCTGGCGGACGCCGTCCAGAACGCCCCGGTCGTCGACTACGCCTGGCTCGCGGGCGAGGCGGCGACCGTCCGCGCCATGCGCCGCCACCTCGTCCGCGACCGTGGCATGCCCCGCGACGCCGTCGAGTTCATGGGCTACTGGCGGCGAGGCTCCTCCGAGGAGAACCTCCTCGCCGAAACCCTCGCAGGCGGCACCCCCCACACCCCCGAAGACTGACCCGCCGCCTCGTCCTCGCGCCGCCCCCACCAGCGCCGCGAGGACGAAAGCGGGGTTCAGCGTTGAGGGGTCAGGGCCAGGACGCGGACGGCGCCGTCCTTGTCCGAGCTGATCACGACCTGGCGGCCGTCCAGTTCGGTGATGCGGAGGGCGGTGATGGCGTGCTCGCCGTGGAAAGGCTCGGCGAGGAGGCGGCGGGCGTCCAGGTCCCAGGCGCAGATCGTGCCGTCTTCGGAGCCGGTGACGGCGATCGCGCCGCCGTCCGCCACCGTCGTGTCCAGGCAGGTCACGGCGGCGCAGGGGACGGTGATCGGGGATTCCCATTCGCCCGTGGCGAGGTCGCCGACCAGGAGGTTACGGTCACCGGACGCCACGACGCGCGGGGCCCCGGCGTCCACCAGGGCGAAGTCGTGCAGATCAAGCTCGACGTCGTCGATTTCGAGGTGGAGCGCGTCGTTCTCGACGTCCCAGACGAACACGCGGGCGTCGCCGCCGGGCCCCACCAGGATGGGCCTGTCCTTCAGCGTTCCGGCGGCGATGGCGCTGGACGCGTAGGAGTACGACTCCAGCGCGTTCACTTCGATCAGGTCGTCGTAGGGCGAGGGGGCGTCGTCCGGAGCGTCCTGGGCCGGGTCGGCGACGGACGGATCCCAGAGCTGGACGGGCGGGCCCGACGAGACGCCCACGACGAACCACGTGCGGCCCCCGAGGACAGCGGCCGTTGCGGACGCCACCCCGCCGTCCTCGGCGGACATGCGCACCGCGCCGCTCTCCAGGTCCCACTGCGCGAACCCTTGGTGCTGTCCGCCCCCGCCGATCACGATCCGGCCGTCCACCACCGCCGCCGCGAGCGCGGTCAGCTCGGTGTAGCCGTCCCCTCCGAGCCACGGGTCGGCCAGCTCGTGCTTCGTCCAGGCGTCGCCGGACACGTCCCAGCTGAACGCCTGGAGGCTCCGGCCGTGCGACCCGACCATCAGTGGTCGGCCGTCACGCGCGACGACGTCGAAGTCCTGGATCCGCCCGTCGAAGGGAAGCCTGCTGACGAGCACGGTGGGGAGGGGAGGCATGCCCGGGATCGTAGGCGAACCGCCGCCTCACGATCACCGCTTTCAGGATCTTGACAGCCCCCGGTCACCGGGACGTCCAGGCGTCGCTGCGAGAATCCGCCGGTGACCTCCCCCAACGAACTTCCGCCTCCGCTGGTCGTCGGCCTCGGGCTCCGGCTGCGCCCGTGGGACGAGGCCGATCTGGACGCCATGGTCGGGCTGTTCGACCACCCGGATTTCGCCCTCTGGACACCCCTCGCGTCGCCGTTCGACCTGGACGCCGCGCGCAAGTACCTCGACCGCAGCCGGGAGAACCGCGAGAGCGGACGCGTCGTCCAGCTGGCCGTCACCACCGAAGGCCGGACGCCGCTCGGCGAGGTGTTGTTCATCCCCCGCTTGGACGAGCCGACCCCCACGGTCGAACTCGCCTACGGCATCGGCCCGCAGCATCGCGGGCAGGGCCTCGCCAACCGTGCCGTCCGCCTCATGACCGGGCACGCCTACGACACCCACCCGTCCACGCGGGTCGTCCTGCGAATCGCGCCGGAGAACGCCGCGAGCGAGGGCGTCGCGAAGTCCGCCGGTTTCCACCTCACGGGCGAGGAGCCCGTCACCCGCGAACGTCCCGGCCGCACTCCCGTCGTGCTGCGAACCTGGGCCCACCGGCCAGGGAACTCATGACGAGTCCCCCGGCGTGAGCTGGACGGTCGCCGCGTCCGAACGGATCAGCTCGACACGAATGGTCAGCATCGTCGGGCCGCTCCCCACCATGACCGAGCCGTTCGGACCGGCCTCCCCCGCCCCCGCGCCGCCGCCCTCGAACGTCCAGCGCATCGAGACGTGTTCGGGTTCGACGGCGGTCACGACCAGCGGCCCCGCCTCGAAGCGCGCGGCCAGCTCGATCTGATCCCCGGCGCGGACGCGTACCTCGCACCGCCCCTCCCGGCAGGCGGCCAGGTTCGTCCCGTCCCTGGGAGCGGTCGGCGCAGCGGACGGCCCGGACCTCAAGGGAGGCGTCGACTGCGAGGACGCGTCGTCGCTCCCACCCCCACACCCCGTGACCAGAGCGGCAACCGTCAGACCGGCGACACCCGCGCCAAGAGTTCCTGCCCGCATGCCCGCTTCCTTCGCCTGGACCCCTGCCGCATTCCCTCCCCGCCGCTTCCCCCTCCAACACGCCCCGTGACCGCATGGAGACCGGAACCCCGCCCGAACACCAGACGACCCCCACCGCCCCTGATCTGAGCACCTGGCCTGACCTGCGAATTCACGGTCTGAGTCGTGAGGATCGGGGAAGGTTCCAGGCGGGACGCCGGTCCCGTCGGCGGGGGCGCCGTCGCCCTCCCGCAGCACGTCCGAAATCGGGGGTTCGTGATGATGATTCGAGTGTGGCCGAGTGTGGTGGCCGCCGCCGCAGCGGGTCTGATGGTGACGTCTCTGCCGGGGTCGGCGAGTGCCGCCCATGGGACGCTGAGGGTGAGCGGCAGGACCTACAACAACCCGAGAAAGGGGTGCTACACGGGCATCTTCTGGCCCCTTGTCGTGTCGAACCAGACCAACCAGACCGTACTGGTCTACGACAACGCCACGTGCCACGGCCACGTCATGGGCACCGTCGCCCCGAGGCGCAGTGGAATCTTCGAGTTCGGCGAAGGCGTGAGAGTCCCCCGCTGACAGACCCGAGCCCTCGCCGCGCGAAAGCACGGCGAGGGCTCACCAGGTCACGGGAAGCGGAACGTCACCCCAGGTCGAGCGCCCCACTCTTCACGCGCCGCGCGAACGCCCCGAACACGGAGGCATCGAAGACCAACTTCGGCCCGTCCGGATCCTTGGAATCCCGAACCGCGACGTCATGCGCGCACCCGGCCAGCTCCACACACTGCCCGCCCGTGTCGCTGCTGCGGCTGCTCTTGCGCCAAACTCCCCTGAGCTCGACACACGACCCTCCGGAGGAGTCGCTGCGACTACTCTTTCGCCAGTTCACTGATGCCAGCTCGGACAAGTTCACCGGCCCTCCCAGACCTCGCGGATCAGGCGCTCGGACCCTTCAGGATCCAGGACGCCGGAGGACGAGAACACCCCGGTGACCGCATAAAGACACAGACGAGCCCTCACCGCGCGAACGCACGGCAAGGGCTCGTCAGTCGTAAGTAGGGGTCAGGCCAGGTCGAGCTCCCCGGCCTTCACTTGCTGAGCGAACGCCCCGAACACGGTGGCATCGAAGACCAGCTTGGGCCCGCCCGGGTCCTTGGAGTCCCGAACCGCGACGTCATGTGCGCACCCGGCCAACTCCACACACTGCCCGCCCGTGTCACCGCTGCGACTGCTCTTGCGCCACACTCCCCCGAGTTCGACGCAATCGCCGCCTGTCGATCCGCTGTAGCTGCTCTTACGCCACTGGACGCACGTCAGATCCGGCCTGCTCATAGCTCTCCAAGATCTCGTGAAGGAGCTTGAGGGAGTCGTCTGCGGACAGCGCGGCTCCTCTGATCAAGTCGAAACGTACCCCAAAGGCACGAACCGCGTCACGACTCCGGAAGAGCTGACCGCCCACATGCCCTTCCTCGTACGCGAGGATCTCTCCGTCCGCCAGCTCAAGGATGGTGAACGACCCCATGTCACCCGCATACGCCCCCTTCTGTTGCGGAACAATTTGGAGGGTGACCTCTGGACGCTTGGCCATGTTGATCAGATGCTGTATCTGGCCAATCATCACCTCGTCGTTCCCAACGGGGCGACGCAACGCAAACTCGTCGAAGATGACGACCAAGTGCACGGCATCTTCTCCCTCGAGGGCCTCCTGCCGCGCCATCCGGGTCGAGACAAGCTGACGGGCTTCTTCCTCGGAGCGCTCACGCCTGAGGACCTCGAAGGCGTACTCGGGCGTCTGGAACAGGCCAGACACCTGCATCGCCTCAAACTTATGGATAACGAGGGCATCCCCTTCGACGCGCAGGTACTGAGCGAAACCAGGGGGAAGAAGTTCAAGCTCCCCCACTTCCTGGATCCACTCCCACATCCGACGGAATGTCCCGTTCGTCGAGAAGAAGGAATCGCAGTCGTCCGCAAAGTCCACCGACGGCGCATCACCGCCTTCGACCTGGCCAATGCGCTGCCGCGTGTACCCGAGCTTGCGGGCCAGCTCAGCTCGACTGAGATCCGCTGCCTCTCTGTGTGCGCGCAGCTCCCTCCCGAAGTAGCCAGCCGGAGTTTTAGGAACGCCAGGGTCTCTTGGGCGGCGGGGCATATCTGGACCTCCGAGCGTGAAAACTGATCAGTTTTCCTGTGACCGACAGCGCCTTTCCCCCGTCGACCTTCCGACTCTTCCCGACCATAACTCGGTCACGGGATGCTGGGGAGTGATTACACAGAGAAACCCCGTCGTGAGGCGTTATCCATGTCGAAATCATCCACAAATCCCGATCACATGGCGCTCGTGGCGCTTCGGGTGGACTTTCCCGGGCACAGCATCTGGCGCGCGAACCGGTCCGACGGACGGCTCGGGGACTGGGTCGCCACGCTGCGCGATCCGTCCCAGGGGGTCGATCCGACGGTCATCGCGTCGGACGCCGATCGTCTCCGCGAGCTGCTCATCATCGAGCGGGGGCTCGCGATCGGCTCGGGGGACGGGCTGTGAGCGACCGGGCGCGCGGACGCTGGCGGCGGCTCCGCAAGCAGCCTCCGTCGCGCCTGGTCGCGCGCACTCAGAACGGCGTCGAAGTGCGGAAGGCGCGGCTGAACGTCCCGCCTCCGAAAGACGAGGCGCGGCTGCCGACCGGGCTCATGCGGCTGGACGAGGAACTGCACCGGCTCGGGTGGGCCACATCTCCGCGCTTCGGGGACACCCTTCCCTCACTCCTCGTCTACTGCGCGCAGACGCCGCACTTCGGCGAGACCGTGACCGTCCAGCCCGGGGTCCGTCCCGGGCAGTGGTGGTACGTCGCGAGCGGTGGCGAGCGGCTCGCCGACTACCCGAACGCGGCGCTCGCCGCCGCCAAGCTCACCTCGACGCTGCTCCCCTGGGTGAACGCGGCGCTCGGCCATCCGCCGTCGCCGCTCCAGCCGCTCACCATCTTCGAGCTGCGCCGCCGTCTCCCGGACGTCCCGTGCTGGTGGGGCAACCGGACGCGCGAGTGGTGGGCCATGGTCGGCAAGGGCGACGACTTCCGTCTCGTCCACGCGGCGACCGTGGACGAACTCGCCCAGGCCATCACCGCCGCCCAGCAGCGGGGACGCTGACGCGCGCTCGGCCGGAGCCCACCCTCCGGCCGCCGCACCCGGACGTTCCGGGGATCAGTCGCGGACGGGCCAGCCGTCGTACCTGCCTCCGACGCAGACGCCCGTGCCCTCGGCGTACCAGCGGACGTAGCCGCCCCCGGAGACGCAGGCCGCCTCGCCGATGAAGATGCCCACGGAGGCGTCGATGTCCGGCGCGGTGTTCGACGCGTCGTCCGGCGCGGTGGCCAGTGCGGTGGTCAGTGCCCAGGCGGCAGCGGCGGCGGCCAGTGCGATGACGATCAGACGGAGCATCCGGACACCCCTCCCTCGGCTCCGTAGGCGATTACTGCCGGAGTCGTCATCCCACCGGAACGGCCCGGCGAACCTTTCCGGGCCACCCCGCCACGCTGCCCTCACCCGGCCGCCCATCCCAGGCGAACATCGCGACGGAGCAGTGCCAGCGAGATGGCAGGCAACCCCGCCAGGGACGGCCACCGAGTTCGCGGCCGGATGATGCCAGCGCGTGTACAACGGCACGGGGCGCGTTGATCCTTGGGGGATGCCGCGTGATCGTGTCGGCCTGAGGGCTTCGAGATGGGTCGTCGTGAGCGTCGGCGTGCTGGTCATCGCCGCGGCGGGCACCTCGCTGGGCGTCGAGATCAGGCGCGAGCCCGCGCGGCACCGTCCGGTGGCGTCGCCCTCCCCACGGCCGGTGGCGGGCGTCGCCGGACGGCGTCCCGCTCCCGGCCCGGTGAGGATCAAGGGACGGCGGATCGCGGAGGTGGTCTCGGAACCGCCCGGGACGCTCACGATGACGTCCTTCAGCCTGCCCGGCGAGAGGGACCTCATGGACATCGCGGCCTTCGTCCTCGATCCCGCGACCGGCACGTTCGTCGCGACCCCCTACGCCGAGGCCGCGGTGTCGCCCGACGGACGCACGGTCGCGGGCACCGTGAACGCGTCGAAGAAGTCCAGCCAGGTGGCCGTGCGGGATCGCCGCACCGGGGCCGAACGCCGCGTCTCGCTGCCGTCCAGCTCGGGCTATCCGAAATGGGCCCCGCGCGGACGGCGGATCCTCGTCTCGCTCTACTCCAGGACGGTCAACGACGGCCTGCGGGGGTTCGCCGTCATCGACGCGGACACCCTGCGCGTGCGGATCACGTCCGTCACCGGCAAGGGGCGTCCGGCACGGGTTCAGCCTGCGGCCGAGTTCGCGTGGGACGCCACCGGCGCGGGCGTGGTCGCGCCCGGGAAGGGGTCGCGGCTCATCCGGTTCCCGGCGAATGGCGGCAAAGCCGGACCGGACGTGCCGCTGACCGAGTTCTACGACGC
This sequence comes from Actinomadura oligospora ATCC 43269, assembly GCF_000518265.1. Lineage (GTDB taxonomy): Bacteria > Actinomycetota > Actinomycetes > Streptosporangiales > Streptosporangiaceae > Spirillospora > Spirillospora oligospora. The sequence goes on from NZ_JADG01000004.1 coordinate 663,255, forward strand.
CCAGGAGATCCTCTACTCGCCGTCCGGACGGATGCTGGCGTGCAGCAACCTGCACAACGGCACCGCCCAGACCATCCTGTGGGACGTCACCGGACGCAAGCCCCGCGAGGTCAGGCGGCTGCCCGGCCTGATGCTTCTGGGCTGGTACGACGACGCGCGCCTCCTCGTCGCGCGGACGGTCGACGACAACCGCTGGGAGACCACTCTGACCGGCCTGGACGGGACGGTCCGCCAGATCCTCGTGCGTGACAGCGTCCCGGGGCCCGGCCCCGGGGTGATGGGCCGGTACAGCGCGATCCCGCGTTCCTAGCCCGTCCTGAGAGCACGATCGTTATTGCATACCGACCGGTCGGTATGGTGATATCGGGCACAATCGGCCAGGCCGGTCCCACCGGGAGGACGCTCGTGATCCCCAGCACCATGCAGGACTTCCCGCTCACCATCACCGCCCTGATGCGGCACGGACGGCTGATCTACCCGGGCAGCCAGTGCGTGACCTGGACGGGCGGTGGGACGCCCCCGAGGCGGGCGGGGTTCGCGGAGATCGCCGAGAACGCTGAGCGGCTCGCGGCGGCGCTGACCAGGCTGGGCGTGCGGCCGGGCGACCGCGTCGCGACGTTCGCGTGGAACAACCAGGAGCACTTCGAGGCGTACCTCGCCGTGCCGTCCATGGGCGCGGTGCTGCACACGCTGAACATCCGGCTGTTCCCCGAGCAGCTCGCGCACATCGTCAACCACGCCGAGGACTCCGTGGTCATCGTGGACGACTCGCTCGTCCCGCTGCTCGCCCGGATCGCGGACCGGATCCCGACCGTCCGGCACGTGATCGTGGTCGGGGACGGCGACGCGTCCGCGCTCGGACGGCCCGTCCTGCGGTACCGGGAACTCGTCGCCGCCGAGGAGCCCGGCTTCGCGTGGCCCGAGCTGGACGAGCGGTCGGCGGCGGCGATGTGCTACACGTCCGGGACGACGGGCGACCCGAAGGGCGTCGTCTACTCGCACCGCTCGACGTTCCTGCACGCGCTCGCCGCGAACTCGTCGTCGCTGGTGGGGCCGCGTGAGGACGACCGGGTGCTCGCGATCGTCCCGATGTTCCACGTGAACGCGTGGGGGCTGCCGTACGCGTCGCTGCTGTCCGGCGCGTCCCTGCACATGCCGGACCGGTTCCTCCAGCCCGAGCACCTGACCGCGTTCATCGCGTCCGAGCGGACGACGGTCGCCTCGGCCGTCCCGACGATCTGGCACGCGATCCTCGACCACGGCGAACGGCACGAGATCGACCTGTCGTCGCTGCGGCTGGCGAACTCGGGCGGGGCCGCCGCGCCGCGTGTCCTGCTGGAACGCGCGCAGGAGCGTCACGGGCTGCGGATCGTCCAGGGCTGGGGCATGACCGAGACCAGCCCGCTCGGCGGCATCGCGTTCCCGCCGCCCGGCGTGGAACCCGGCACGCCCGAGGACACCGACTGGCGGATGAAGTCGGGCCGGGTCGCGCCCGGCGTCCAGATGCGGATCGTCGACGCCGAGGGCCGTGAGCTGCCGTGGGACGGCGAGGCGGTCGGCGAGATCGAGGTCCGCGGCCCGTGGATCACCGGCTCCTACCACCTGGCGGACACGCCGGAGAAGTTCCACGACGGCTGGCTGCGCACCGGCGACGTCGGCACGATCGACGGACGCGGCTTCTTCCAGATCACCGACCGCGTGAAGGACGTCATCAAGTCGGGCGGCGAGTGGATCTCGTCCGTCGAGCTGGAGGACCACCTCATGGCGCACCCGGCCGTGGCCGAGGCCGCCGTCATCGGCGTCCCGGACCCGCGCTGGGACGAGCGTCCGCTGGCCTGCGTCGTCCTGCGCGAGGACGTGTCGGCGACCGCCGCCGAGCTGGCGGACTTCCTCCGGGGGCGCATCGCGAAGTGGCAGGTCCCGGAGTACTGGACGTTCCTGGACGAGGTTCCGAAGACGACGGTCGGGAAGTTCGACAAGAAGCCGCTGCGGGCCCGGCACGCCGCGTCCGAGCTGGAGATCGAACGCCTGTAGGCGCGGGCGCGGGCGGCTAGGCGGGGGCGCGGGTGGCGAGGAGGCCGTCGAGGAAGAGGCCGACGTAGTGCTCGCTGACCTCCTCGGCCTTCAGCCGCCCGCCCGGCCGGTACCACGCGCCGATCTGGTGGACGGTCCCGAAGAAGAAGTTCACGACGATGTCGGCGGGGGTCCCGGCCCGGAACGTCCCGTCGGCTTGGCCCTCCTCGACCAGGGCGCGGAACCGCTCGTGGTACCGCCGCCGCTCCGCCCGGACGGCCGCCCGCCGCTCCGGTGACAGCAGGTGCGTCGAGCGGAAGAAGACCGTCAGGTCCTCGAGGTTGCCGAACGAGGTGTTCAGCACGTCCACGGCCGCCGCGCGGACCCGCTCCTCGACCGTCCCGGGACCGTCCGCGATCTCCTCGAGCCGCCGGGTCTGCATGTCGAGCAGCCGGTGGTAGATCTCGTAGAGCAGCTCGTCCTTGGAGCCGTAGTAGTGGTACATCGCGCCCTTGGTGACGCCCGCCGCGGCCACGATCTCCTGGACGGAGGTCCCCTCGTAGCCCTTCTCGGCGAACAGCCGGGTCGCGACGGCGACCAGCCGCTCCTGCAGCGTCACTCGGACCCGCCTTCCCGGAAGAGCGGGAGCAGCACGTCGTCCGCGATCGCCTGGATCTCGGCGTCGGTGCGGCGCGGCTGTCCCGCGACGCAGTAGTAGAACAGCAGCGCGGGACCGGCGGACGCGGCGCTCGCGCTCGCCGTGCCGCCGTGCCGCCGGACGAGGTCGGCGATGCGCTCCTCGCACGGCCGCGTCACGGACTCGTGGAACAGGGTGCGCAGCTCGCCCGTGCCGTCCGCGGCCTCGGCGGCGACGGTCTGGAACGCCGTCCCCCGGGAGTCGTTGAGCGCGTGGTCGAAGTGCCTCAGGAGGGCGACCAGGCCGTCGCGCAGCGGGGTGCCGTCGGGGAGGTCGGGCGGCTCGGGCAGCAGGTCGCGCAGCGCGTCGCGGACCAGCTCCTCCTTGTTGCGCCAGCGCCGGTAGAGGGCCGCCTTGCCGGTACCGGCCGCCGCGGCGACCTTGTTGGTGCTCAGCTTCGCGTAGCCGACGCTGTCGAGCTGCTCGACGACCGCGTCGAGGATCGCCCGCCGCAGTTCCTCGCCCCGCCGCCGGGACGCCGTGACCGTCACCCGTCCCCCTTTCGGAACCCGGTCATCGTAGCGCGGTAAATAGTGGACCGCCTGGTTCCCTAAATCCGACATCCTCCTCTACAGTGAACCACCTGGTTCCCTATTGTGGAGGTCCGCGTGTCACGCGCCACGCTCACGCTCGCCGTGATCGTCTCCTGCGAGCTCATGCTCATGCTGGACGGGACGATCACCAACGTCGCGCTGCCCGAGATCCGGGACGGCCTCGGCCTCTCCCCCGGCGACCTCGCCTGGGTCAGCAACGCCTTCCTGCTCTCCTACGGCGGCCTCATGCTCCTCGGCGGACGCGCCGGGGACGTCCTCGGCCGCCGCCGCGTCTTCACCGGCGGCATGGCCCTGTTCACGGCCGCGTCCCTGCTCGGCGGCCTGGCCCAGGACCCCGCCTGGCTCATCGCCGCCCGCGCGGCCCAGGGCGTCGGGGCGGCGCTGGCCGCGCCCAGCACGCTCGCCCTGCTCACGACCAACTTCGACGGCCCCGCCCGGACGCGCGCGCTGAGCGTCTACTCGTCGGTCACCGCGTCCGCGATGACGCTCGGCCTGGTGCTCGGCGGCGTCATCACCTCCACGCTCTCCTGGCGCTGGGTGCTGCTGGTGAACGTCCCGATCGGCGTCCTGGTCGTCGCGCTCACCCCGCGCGTTGTCGCCGAGTCCCCGCGCCTGGGCGGACGTATCCACCTCAGCGGACGCCTCAACCTCAGCGGACGCCTCGACCTGACCGGAGCCCTCACCTCGGCATTGGGCCTCGCCGCCCTCACCCTCGGCCTCGCGCGGGTGGGGAACCGGCCGCTGGCGATCGGCCTCGGCGTTCTCTTGCTGGCGGCCTTCGTCCTGGTCGAGCGGCGTGCCGTCCAGCCGGTCACACCGCTGCGGCTCTTCGCCGACCGCTCCCGCTCGTCCGCGCTGCTGGCCCTGCTGCTCATCCCGATGACGACGATGAGCGCGCAGTTCCTGATCGTCCAGTACCTCCAGGAGGCGCTCGGGTGGGGCGCGCTGCGCGCCGGCCTGGCCTTCCTCCCCATGGCGCTCGGGATGTTCGTCACGGCCCGATACGCGCCGCGCGTCATGAGCGTCCTGTCGTGGCGGCTCGTCGCCGTGCTGGGGACCGTCCTGATGACCGGCGGCCTGGCCTGGCTGTGCTTCCTGCCGGAGACGAACGGCTACGCGACCGGCGTCGCCGGACCGCTCCTGCTCCTCGGCGCGGGGCTGGGATTCGTCGTCGTCCCGTTCAACATGGCGATCATGTCGACGGTCGCGCCCGAGGACTCGGGGGCCGCGGCGAGCCTGCTCCAGACCGCGATGCTGACCGGCGCGTCCATGGGCATCGCGGTGCTCTCCAGCGTCTACACCTCGTCCGTGGACGGGCGCGCGGCGACGGCGCCGGTCATCGCGGACGGCATGGGCACCGCGTTCACCGTGGCCACCGCCCTCGCCGCCGCCGCGCTCCTGGTCGTCCTGGCGGCCTTCCGGACGCCCGCTCCCCCGGTCCCGGACGCGCCGCGCGAGCCCGCGCCCGCCCGCGAGGACTCCCCGGCGGCCTGACCCGTCAGCCCTGGTGCCGGGCGACGATCATGTTCACCAGCGGGGCGATCAGGACCGCGTTCGGCTTCTCGTGGACGGCGACGGGTATCCCCTTCTCCTGCCCGCGGACGAACAGCCAGACCCGCCCGGCGTGGTCCTTCGCGCTCTGGATCTCCGACCACGCGAAGGACTGCCGGGCGACGTCGACCCCGCCGGGATGGACGTGCGCCCTCCGGCTGAAGTCGATCGGCTGACCGCGCCGGATCCGGGCGTCCATGCGCGCGAGGATGTCCGGCTCGACCCGCTCGCGCAGGAGCCGCCTCAGCGCCGTCCACGCCTCGGGATCCTCCTTGTCCCTGTGGCGGCGGTAGAAGCTCGCGCGCACGTCGCCCCGGCTCTGGGACGGATCCATGCCCGCCTTGAAGTGGTACTCGAAGTTGCCGCGCGTCGGGTCGTTCAGGCCCGAACTCCCGTGCACCTTCCGCACCACCCAGTGGGAGATCCACCGGATGTTCGCGATGGGGATCGTCCGGCCGTCCACGCCAAGCGTGTGCTGGTCGGCCCACACATGAAACCCCCGATACTCCAAATTGAACCCCGCCCCCGCCCCCGCCGCCGCTGCGGCGGGCGCCGCAGGCGCGAACCCGGGAGGCGGAACAGCCGCTGCGGGCGTCGGCGGCGCGGCAGGCGGCACAAACCCAGGCGGCGGAACCGCCACGGCAGGCGGCGTCGCAGCAGCGGGCGGCGGAACCGGCGCGGCGGGCGGCGTCGCCGAAGGCGTGGGCGGCGGCATCGGCACGGGGGCGGCGTTCGGGGGCGGCGGGGGCGGAGCGGGCTTGGCGTGCTCGGTCCAGACCGCGCCGTCCCACCAGCGGAGCCCTCCCCCGCCGTACGGATCGGAATACCAGCCCGGTTGACTCATGCCGACCTCCCACACATATCGGGGCACAGGCTACCGACGCCCCCACGTGCTTCAGCGCGGAACGGCCACCAGCGCCATCGCCAGCGCCCACCCCCGGTGGAGATCGACCAGCGGACGCAGCAGCTGCAACCGCCCACCGTGCACGGCCGTCTCGTACTCACCGCAGAAGTCACGCCGGTAGGTCCCCGCCGACACCTTCTGGCAGGCGACCGGACCGCCGTCCAGGTTCAGCGCCAGCCGCAGGCCGAGCCCCGTCCGGGGCAGGAACGCGGCGAGCGAACGCAGCGAGAAGTAGGCGTCCCTGGTCGTGCCGACGACGATGTGCCCCGCGCCGTCCTGCCCGAGGAAGCTGCGGTTCGCCAGCCAGCGCTCGTCCTGCTGGTCGGCCCGTCCCCGGCCGTCCGCACCGATCAGCATCGGGTAGGACACCATCGCCTGGTCCGCCCCGTCGAGGGCCCGCCGCCAGTCGCCCCTGGCCAGGTCCACCAGCCGGACGCCGTCCGCCCCGGACACGAACGCCCCGTGCGAAGCCTGGTAGGACGCGGGCCCCAGCCGATGCCCGTCGCTGACCACGGGAGTGTCCGGCTTACCGCGCCGGTCGAAGTAGCTGCCGTTGACGACCAACGCCGCCCCCGTGGCCTTCATCCACCCGCCGGTCCCGCGGTCACCGGCAGCACGGTTCAGGACACGGAAGCGGTACTTCGCCGGGTCGATCCGCGTGAGCAGCAGGGCGTCAACGGGCTTCCCGCCCACCCGGACGGGCAGCTCCGCGACGTCCATGCCCGGCGCCGCCTGCTGCCATCGCACCGGCTCCGGCACGTCCGGCGTCCGCCGCCCCGCCAGCGACAACCGGATCCCCTCCGACAGCCGCCCGTCGCCCGGCCCCACGTCGACCCACGTGCTGGCACCGCGCCGCAGCAACACGTTGACCCCGTACCAACGCCCCTGCCCGTACGCGACCGCCACCGCGCCCAGCGCCACCACCAGGACGACCACCAGAGGCGTCCCGGCAACCCACCGCTTGGTCAAGATCATGCCGTGTATGACGCCGCCCCGTTCAGGACAGTTCACCCACAACCGCCGACCCCGCCCCGACCACCCTCCGAAACCACGAGGGCCTCGCTCCGTGACACGGAGCGAGGCCCTCGACAAGCTGGCTCCCGCGATTGGACTCGAACCAATAACCTGCCGGTTAACAGCCGGCTGCTCTGCCAATTGAGCTACGCGGGATTGTCCCTGGTCTCCGGGGGTTTCGCCCCCTGGCGACAGGAATAGATTAGCGCATCCGGGGAGTGGTTCGCTCACCTGAAACGGGCGCGGGGGTGAGGCGGACGTGGGCGGGTATGGGTTCGGTCACGGTTCGTTGCGTCCTGTGGGGGTGGGATGAGGCACCGGGTTGTGTTCGTGGTCGGGGCCGCGGTGGGATACGTGCTGGGCACCAGGGCCGGACGCGAGCGGTACGAGCAGATCAAGAACGCGTCGCGGAAGGTCGCCGGGAGTCCGGCGGTCCGGGGGGCGGCGGGGGCCGTCCGGGAGCGGGCCTCGGACGCCGGGAAGCGGGTCGTCCGGAAGGCCCGCGAGCGTGGTGGCGCACGGGCCTCGGGCGGCGGGCACGGCCCTCACGGCTCGCATGGAGCCCACGGGTCGCACGGCGAGAAGGCGGGGTCGCAGAAGGGCAGGGCCCGGCGTGGGCACGGGCGGAGGAGCCGGAGACCGCGGAGGCACGCGACGGTCACTCCGGACCCCGGGACGCCCGGCATGGAAGCGGGGCGGGAGAACGCGGACTTCTGAGTGTCGAGGCCGGACTAAGGGACGCGCTCTAGAGGCCGGTCTGGCGGCGTAGGTCTTCGAGGACCTGTTCGGCCTGGGCGCGCAGGCCTGGGTCGTCGGGGTCGAGGCCCGGGTCGAAGACGAAGGTCCAGCGGACGGCGCCGCCGCCCGGGGGACGGCGGCCCGCGATGCGGACGCCGCCTCCGTTCGGGAGTTCGGCGTGGTGGGTGACGGCGACGGTCGAGGTGACGCGCTCGCGGACGGTCTCGGGGACCGATCCGGGCTCGGACAGGCGGACGTGGTGCTCCGGGCCGCCCATCGTCTCCTGGACGTGCAGCCAGCCGTCCTTCCAGGACGCCTGGTCGACCTGCTCCCAGGGGACGCGGCTCAGGCCGCCCCCCTCGGTCGGGACGTAGAGGGCCCGCGCCGTCGCGACGACGTGGGAGCCGCCGCGCGTCCCGGCGGCCGACAGCACGCGGTCGCCGCGCGGGAGGTCCAGGGCGGCGCGGACGTCGGCGGGGAGGGCTCGGTTCGACCGGAGCAGGCGCATGATCCCAGCGTAGTCGGCGATCCGCCGGACGGTCAGGCGGCTCTGGGGGCCCGGCGCGCGCCGAGGAGGTCCAGGACGAGGGCGGCGGACCAGCTGTGGTCGTGGCTGCCGCGGCCCGTCCCGTCGAAGGGGTCGAAGAACTCGCGGAAGCCGGACTGCCGGACGAGGCGGAGCGTGGAGCCGTACAGGAGGTCCGCGACGACGGTGTGGCCGTGGGCGAGGGCTCCGTGCCAGACGAGCCAGTTGGTGTTGATCCAGGTGGGGCCCCGGTAGTGGGCGGCGCGGTCGAAGGCGGGGGCCTGGATGTCGCAGGTCGGGACGGGGTATCCGGCCGCCCCGGCGAAGCGGGCCGACAGCAGCAGGTCGACGAGGCGGCGGACGGTCGCGGCCGGGAGGTCCGGGTCCAGGAGGGGCGCGAACGCCGCGATGGTGACGACCGGGAGGAGGCGGTCGTCGCGGAGGTCGCGGGCGCGGAAGCAGCCCTGGTCGGCGTCCCAGAGGCGGTCCAGGAGGGCCGTGTGGACACGGTCGGCGCGCTCGCGGTGCGGGGCCGGGTCGGCGCCGGCGAGCGCGGCGATCTCGGCTAGGGCGTGCTCGGACGCGAGGTAGGCGGCGTTGAAGAGCGGGTCCTCGATGGCGAACGGGTGATCGTCGCGCATGTAGGCGGGGTCGTAGTCACGCGCGCGCAGGAGGGCGACCAGGTGGACGTACCGGTCGTAGTCCTCGCCTGTGGGGAGGTCGCGTGGGGTGCGGTCCGGTGAGTAGGCGGCCGGTGGGAGCCGGAGGGCGCCCAGTGGACGGTCCCAGGCGGGGCTGTTGTCCAGGCCGGATTCCCAGGGGTGGCATATGGCCGCCAGGCCCGAGCCGGAGAGGTCACGGGCCTCGGCCAGGTAGCGGTGCTGGGCGGCCAGGCACGGGTAGAGCGTGCGGAGGAAGTCGCGGCTGCGGTCCGCGTCGGGCGGGGCCGCGCTCTCGTGCAGGCGGAGCGCGGCGAGGGCGTGCAGGGGCGGCTGGGTGAGGCCGGACGTCCGGACGCCGTTCGGGGCCCGGCGGGGGCGGCGGCCCCGGTGCCACAGCCCGGGGTCCGGGAAGTAGGCGTGCCGGGGCAGGACGTCGTTGAACACCAGGTGCGGGAGCAGGCCGTCCGTCCACTGGCCCCGGAACAGCGACAGCAGCTCGCGCTCGGCGCGGTCGCGGCGGTGCCGGGCGAGCCCCATCGTGACGAACGCCGAGTCCAGGCTCCACTGGTGCGGGTACAGGCCCGGTGAGGGGACGGTCGCCGTCCCCGTCCAGTTGGCGTCCAGAACCCGTGCCGCGGCCTGCCACAGCGCGGTCTCGTCGCCGGTGAGACGGGAGCTCATTGTCCTCCCGGGGCGGTGCGGTTACCGCGATTGTGAACGCTGGCGGACGTCCCGACGACCCCTTACGGCGCGTAGCTTGTCTTCGTTCGCCCCGCGCCGTCCGTGATCAGTCGCTGTCAGCGGTCGCCGACGCTCGGCCTCGGAGCCATCCGCCCTGGGTGGACGGCCTGCTCGGCGTCCTCGGCCTCGGCGATCCCCGCCCGCCCGGACGCCCCGGGGACCGCGTCGCCGCCCGCTTCAACGCCCAACTCGACGGTCTCGGGCGCGCCCTGGCGGCGGTTGCGGACGACCGAGGACGCGAACGACACCAGGATCAGGCCCGCGCCGATGCCGCCGGTCACCCAGTCCGGCAGCTCGTGGCCGATGCTGATCATCATGCAGACCGACAGGGCGCCGATCGCCCAGTGCGCGCCGTGCTCCAGGTAGACGTACTCGTGCAGGGTCCCCTTGCGGACGAGGTAGACCGTCAGGGACCGGATGTACATCGCGCCGACGCCGAGGCCGAGCGCGATGACGATCGGGTCGGTGCTGATCGCGAACGCGCCGATCACGCCGTCGAACGAGAACGACGCGTCCAGCACCTCCAGGTAGAGGAACAGGAAGAACCCGGCCTTGCCGACCGCGAGCGCGGCGCTGCTCGGGCCGCCGCGGCGCGCCGGGGAGCCGTCGGCCCCGGCCTCCTCGCCGTCACTCGCCTCCTCGTCGTCGCCCGCCTCCGAGAACATCTCGCCGAGGCCGTCCACCAGGATGTAGGTGATCATGCCGAGCACCCCGGCGATCATCACCTCGGCCGGGTCGTCGGCGACCAGCCCGGACACCAGCGCGAGCACGCCGCCGGTGACGACGACGGGCAGCTGGTCGAGCCGTCCCATCCGGGACAGGAAGCGCTCGACCGGGCCGAGCCAGCGCAGCTCGCGCTCCTCGAACACCCAGTTCAGGAAGAGCATGAGCAGGAACGCGCCGCCGAACCCGGCGATCATCGGGTAGGCGTCCCGCATGATCGTCTCGTAGCGGTGCGGCTCGGACAGCGCCAGGTCGAACGCCCTCACCGGGCTCAGCTTGGCCGTCAGCGCCACGATGACCAGCGGGAACAGCAGCCGCATGCCGAACACCGCGATCGCGATGCCGACGGTCAGGAAGATCTTCTGCCAGGTCGCCGACATCCGGTCGAGCACCTTGGCGTTCACCACGGCGTTGTCGAACGACAGCGAGATCTCCAGAACCGCCAGGATCGCCACCAGGGCGAGCGCCTCGGGGCCCTGGTAGACCAGCGCGGCGAGCAGCGCTGCCACCGTGAGGACGGCGGACCAGCCGAAGGTGCGAAGGATCATGCGCCCGGTTTCCGTGTCGAGGGTCGGTGTGAGGTGAAGCGTGAGAAAGAACGTGGGTCGGCGTGAGCGCCGTCGCGCGCGCGTGCGCGGGTTCGGGCGCGGGTGCGCGTTCGGGTCATCGGACCGGCAGGCCGTGGTCGTGGGCGATCTCGCGCAGCCCGCCGGGGTAGCCCCGGCCGACCGCGCGGAACGTCCAGCCCTCGGCTCCGCGGTCCAGCGCGCCGATGAGGACGGCCGTCGCGGGGTCGTCGTCCCGGCGGGCGGGGAGGTCGTAACGGGCCAGTTCGGGGCCGCCCGGCCGCCGGGTGACCCGGACGGACACCGCCCGGACCTGCCCGAGGCGCTGGGCCCGGTTGGCCGCGTCGAAGATCGAGACGGGGAAGGCGATGCGGGCGCAGCGGTCCGGGACGGCGGCGAGGTCGACGTCGATGGTCTCGCCGGGGCCGTCCGGGGCCGGTCCGCGGTGCTCGACCGAGCCGTCCGGGCTGCGCGGGTTGTTGAAGTGGACGAAGTGGTCCTCGGACAGGACGGCGCCCGCGTCGTCCAGCATGAGGGCCGCGGCGTCCACGTCGAAGTCGGCGCGGGACTCCTCGGGAGGCGTCCAGCCGAAGCCCACCGACAGCGCGGGCGGGGCGGATCCGGGAAGGGGGACGCCGTCTCCCCCGGTGAGCGGAACACCCATGACGGACCACTTCCTCGGAGTCTGCGGACCGGCCGCCACGGGCCGGACGCCGACGGCGGGACGTTCTTCGACGTACACGTGATGCTATCCGCTCGCGCGGATTCCGGCTCCTCCGCATGATCGTCCCGATCGCTGGACGATCATGCGGAAGGGGTTCCGGATGATCTCCCGGCCCCTTTTCGGACGACCGCTCAGGCGAACAGCGTCTCTCCCCAGTATCCGCCCTCGCGGACGCCCGGCGGGCAGGCGTAGACGCCCGATCCGACGTGCTGGAGGTACTCGTTCATGGCGTCGGTGGCCAGGTTGTTCTGAACACGGATGAAGCCGGTGCGCGGGTCCCGCTGGAAGGCGATGAAGAACAGGCCCGCGTCGAGGCGACCGAGGCCGTCGGAGCCGTCGGTGAACGAGTAGCCACGGCGCAGGATCCGGGTGCCGCCGTTGGCGTCCGGGTGCGCGAGCCGCACGTGCGCGGTCGGCTTCAGCTTGGCGAGGTCGACCGCGTCGTGCTCGCGCCGCTGCCCGATCGGCGCGCCCTCGTTCTTGTCCCGGCCGATGACGTCCTGCTGCTCGCCGAGGGACGTCCGGTCCCAGGTCTCGATGTGCATGCGGATGCGACGCGCGACGAGGTAGCTGCCGCCCGCCATCCACTCCGCGCCGTCCGGCTTGGCCGCCCAGATGTGCTGGTCGAGCGCGGCGGTCTCGGTGCCCGCGACGTTCCGCGTGCCGTCCTTGAAGCCGAACATGTTGCGCGGCGTCTGCGCGTCCGGGGTCGTGGAGGAGGTCTTGCCGAACCCCAGCTGCGACCAGCGGACCGAGACGACGCCGAACCCGATGCGCGCCAGGTTGCGGATCGCGTGCACCGCGACCTGCGGGTCGTCCGCGCACGCCTGGACGACGATGTCGCCGCCGCTGCGGTTCGGGTCGAGGTTGTCGCCGGGGAAGTGCGGCAGGTCGACGAGCGCGGCCGGACGCTTGGACCTGAGGCCGAAGCGGTCCTTGCCGTCCTTCTCGAAGAGGGTCGGGCCGAAGCCGACGGTCAGGGTCAGCCGGGACGGCGGGAGGCCGAGCGCCTCGCCCGTGTCGTCCGGCGGGGACACCGCGGGCCCGCCGACCGCGCCCGCGCCGACCGGCTTCCCGGCGGTCATCGCGGCGGCGGCGGCCGTCCACTCCTTCAGCATCCGGACGAGCTTGGCGCGATCGCCTGTGACGACGTCGAACGCGGCGAAGTGCAGCCGGTCCTGGACGGGCGTGGCGATGCCCGCCTGGTGCGCCCCGTGGAACGGGACGGCGGCCGTGGTGTCGCTCTTGCCGTCGTCGTCCTTGCCGGACACGACGCGGTCGATGCCCGCCCCGGCCGCCGCGCCGACGACCAGGCTCGCGCCGCCGAAGCCGAGCATGCGGCGGCGGGACATCCGGGCCGTCTCGGCGGACGGCGGAGTCTTCGTGGACGTGGTCGTGGACGTGGACGTCCGGCTGGTGTCGTCGGTCATTTGGCCACCGCTCCCGCGAGCTTCGACAGCGGCTCGCCGAGGGCGTTCACCGCGTCACCGAGGGCCTTGCGCTCGGGCGCTCCGACCTTGTCGTAGGAGACGTAGCCGTCGCCCTTCTCGTACTTCGCGAGCAGGTTCTCGACGGCGGTGAAGTTGTCGTCGAGGTCCTTGGCGAGCTGGGCGTCCTTCTCCTGGACGACCGGACGCAGCAGGTCGTAGACCTTCTTCGCGCCGTCCACGTTGCCCTTGAAGTCCCAGAGGTCGGTGTGGCTGAACGCCTCCTCCTCACCGGTGACCTTGCCGGTGGCGACCTCGTCCAGCAGCTCCTTGGCGCCGTGCGCCATGTCGTTGACCGGGTCGATCGTGAGCGTCGCCATCTGGCCCTTGAGGTTCTTCAGGTCGGCCATCAGGCGGTCGGCGTACTGCTCCTTGCCCTTGACCGAGCCGTCCTTCCAGAGGGCCTTCTCCAGCAGGTGCCAGCCGGACCAGTTCGCCTTCTCCTCGGGCTTCAGGTCCGCCTCGCGCGCGTCGACCTTCGGGTCGATGTCGCCGAACTTCTCGGCGACCGGCTCGATCGTCTCCCAGCCGAGCCGGGACGGCGCGTACAGCTCCTTGGCCTTCGCCACGTCGCCCGCCTTCACCGCGTCGGCGAACTTCTGGGTCTTGGCGATGGTGTCGTCCACCTGCGCGAGGACGAACGTCTTGTACTCGGACGCGGCGTTCGTCAGGCGCGCGTCGGCGGCCCCGGCCGCGCCACCCGCGCCGGTGACCTTGATGTCCTGGCTCGGGCCCTTGCCGGTCTGGCCCGCGCTGCACAGCGCCTTGTAGTCGCCGGCGGCGAGGCTGACCACGAAATTGACCGTGGTGCCGGGGCCGATGTTCTCGCGCTCGGCGATGATCTTTCCGTCCGGGCGGAGGATCTCGAACTCGTTGGCCTGCGAGCCCTTGTTGAACACCTTGAAAGTGATCTTGCCCGCCGGAACGTCCTTCTTGGCGACCTCGCAGGCGTTGTCGGACGCGGTCACCCTGATGGCGTCGCCGCCGCCCTTTCCGCCGCCGTCGTCACCACCGCCGCACGCCGCGAGCAGGGACGCCGAAAGGGCGGTGACGCCCGCGAGGGCGAGGACGGACGAGGAACGCATGCGGACTCCAGAGCGGACTATTTGGTAAGGCTTGCCTAAATTAGCTGAACCTAACCAGATGCCGTCAAGTCGCGCACCGGACAGGTGAGCAAGACCACCTCTCCCCGCCGCCCTTTCCGCCGGTCAGCGGCTCGGGTCGCGGAGGCCCATGGTGAGGTTGCGGGCGGCCATCGGCGGGCCGCCGGGAGTGGACTCCGGGTTGTACGGGGGGACCCCGCCGCCCTGCGGGTACTGCTGCGGCTGGTTCTGCTGGGGCTGGTTCGGGACGTTCTGGACGGGCTCGACCCACACGGCCGTCCCGTACGCGCACACCTCGTGGCCTCCCCCGGCCCCGAGCGCCACGGCGTCCAGGCGCATGCCGACGACGGCGTTCGCGCCCTTGCGGCGCGCGTCCTCGGCCATCCGCTCGACGGCCTGCCGCCGTGCGGCGAGGAGCCCCGCCCCCGTCTGCTCGCCGGTGTTCATCCGGAACGTCCCACTGGATCCGGCTCCGGGCGCCGCCTGATCGGTCTGGACGGCCACCCCGAGCGCCTCGCCGAGCATCCCGCGGATCGCGTACCCGGCCAGCGCGTCAGTCGTCACGATCAGCATGGAACCCCACGCTACCGTCCTCGTCCGACATGCGCGCCTCATCCCTGGTCGCGCAGATGAATCACCTTCGCGCCGACCACCCGGAGAACGGCCGCTCCGGACCGCGCCCGCCGAGGGGCGGGTCGCGGCCCGGAGCGGTCCGCCGGGCGTCCGGAAGGACGGGCGTCAGTCGAGATATTCGCGCAGCATCTGCGCCCTGGAGGGATGGCGGAGTTTCGCCAGTGTCTTGGACTCGATCTGCCGGATGCGTTCGCGCGTGACGCCGAACTCCCGGCCGACCTCCTCCAGGGTGCGGGGGTGGCCGTCGGTCAGGCCGAAGCGCAGCTGGATGATGCGCTGCTCCCGTTCCGACAGCGTGCCGAGGATGTCCTCCAGCTGGTCCTGCAGCAGGATGAACGCGGCCGCCTCGATCGGGACGACGGCGTCGGAGTCCTCGATGAAGTCGCCGAGATCGGAGTCCTCCTCTCCGATCGGGGACTGCAGCGACACCGGCTCCTGGGCGATCCGCTGGATCTCCACGACCCGGGTGGCGGTCAGTCCCATCTCCCGGCCGATCTCCTCGGGCACCGGTTCCCGGCCGAGGTCCTGGTGGAGCTGGCGCTGCACCCGCACCAGCTTGTTGATGGTCTCCACCATGTGCACCGGGATCCGGATGGTCCGGGCCTGGTCGGCGATCGCCCTCGTGATCGCCTGGCGAATCCACCAGGTGGCGTAGGTCGAGAACTTGAAACCCTTGGTGTAGTCGAATTTCTCGACGGCGCGAATGAGTCCGAGATTTCCCTCCTGGATGAGGTCGAGGAAGAGCATTCCCCGGCCCACGTAGCGTTTGGCGATCGAGACGACCAACCGCAGGTTCGCCTCGATCAGACGTTGCTTCGCCCGGATTCCCTCCCGGGAGAGCAGTTCGAGGTCGAGTCGCTGCGCCGGGGAGAGGATGGCGGTGTGCGCCACTTTCTCCTCGGCGAATAGACCCGCCTCGATCGATTTCGCCAGTTCGACTTCATCTTCTGCCGTG
Source organism: Actinomadura oligospora ATCC 43269 (assembly GCF_000518265.1). Taxonomy (GTDB): domain Bacteria; phylum Actinomycetota; class Actinomycetes; order Streptosporangiales; family Streptosporangiaceae; genus Spirillospora; species Spirillospora oligospora. Next base: position 678,846 of record NZ_JADG01000004.1, read on the forward strand.
AGGAGCGGAACGCGACCGATCTCTCTCAGGTAGATGCGCACCAGGTCGCTCGTCGGCGCCCGCTTGCCGAGATCTGTCTCGTCTACTCGCGCGACGTCCTCGGTCTCCTGCGGAGACTCCAGGACCTCGACCCCCTGTTCCGCGAGCATTCGGACGACCCGTTCCAGGGAGTCGTCCGGCAAGTCCGAGCGGTCGAGTGCGGCAGCAACGTCCTCGACGGTCACACCGCCGCGTTCTCTGCCACGTGCGACGAGGTCCGCCACCTGGTCAACCGATGGCGCCTCGCTTGGCAGCACCGAAGGGCCCACGGGGACAGTCTGCGTTATGGAGGGGCTAGATCACAGGACCCATTTTGCGGTCTCTTGACTTACCGCTATCCAAGCCCGCGCTCCCGCAACACCCGTCTCTGCTGCTCAAGCGCGACAAGATCACCGAAGAGCCGGTGGTATTCCTCGGCCTGCTCGGCCGGATTCAGCCGTCCGAGTTTAGATTTCACGTCCCCGATCTGCCGGGTGAGCAGGCGCTCCTGGATTCGGGCCAGCAGTGCCGCGGCATATCGGTCATCCGATTCGGACGCGGACTGTGTCGGCTCGACTCCGAGCATGGTGATCAGGTCCCTGACCTGGGTGTTCGCGGCCTGCTCCAGAAGCCGTGAGATCCACTCGGCCGGGTCCGCCGCCGTCGCGACGCCTCCGACGGCCCCGACGACCCCCCGGACGGTCGCGTGCGCGGGCACCAGGAACGCCTCGCCCGGGACGAGGTCGAACTCCGGCCCGACCACGGCCGGACGCTGCACGACCAGCTTCAACAGCTCGCGCTCGAGCACGACGCCCGGATCGTGCGGATCGAAGGCCGGGGTTTCGGGCCGACCCGAATCCGCCATCTGCTCGTCCTGCCCGGGCGCGGACGGGCCGTATCCACCGTTCCCTGACGGCCCGTAACCGCCCTTGCCGGACGGACCGTTCTGCCTGCCGGACGCGGCGCCTCCGCCGTACCCCTGCCGTCCTCCGCCGCCGCCGGGACCGCCGCTGTAGCCCTCACGTCCGCCGCCGTAGCCGTCGCGTCCGCTGTTGTAGCCGCCCTGGCCGTTGCCGTAGCCGCCGTTGCCGTAGCCGCGTCCGCCCGCGCCGCCGCTGCCGCGCTGGCCGTTGTTGCCGTACTGGCCCTGCCCCTGCCCCTGGCCGTTGCCGCCCTGGCCGCCGCGCCGGGCCTGCTCGCGCTTGGACAGGTCGCGGACACGCTGGAGCACGAACCGCTCGTCCATGATGCCGAGCCAGCGGTCCAGGTTGACGGCGTACATCTGGCGGAGGGCGCGGTCCTTGATGCGGGCGACGATCGGGGCGGCGGCGTCGAGCGCGGCGAGCCGTCCCTCGGTGGTGTTCAGGTCGTGCTCGCCGATCCGGGACCGGACGACGAACTCGAACAGCGGGGTGCGCGAGGCGACCAGGTCGCGCACGGCCGCCTCGCCGTGCTGGAAGCGCAGGTCACAGGGGTCCAGGCCGTCGGGCTGGACGGCCACGAAGGTCTGCGTGACGAACTTCTGCTCGCCCTCGAACGCGCGCAGCGCCGCCTTCTGCCCGGCCGCGTCGCCGTCGAAGGTGAAGATCACCTCGCCGCGGAACTCGTCCTGGTCCATCAGCAGCCGGCGAAGGATCTTGATGTGCTCGTCGCCGAAGGACGTCCCGCAGGTCGCGACGGCCGTCGGGACGCCGGACAGGTGGCAGGCCATCACGTCGGTGTAGCCCTCGACCACGACCGCCTGCCGGGACCGCGCGATCTCCTTCTTCGCCAGGTCGGCCCCGTACAGGACGTTCGACTTGTGGAAGATCGGCGTCTCGGGGGTGTTCAGGTACTTCGGGCCGTCGTCGTCCTCGTAGAGCTTGCGCGCGCCGAACCCGACGACATCGCCGGACAGGTCGCGGATCGGCCACATCAGGCGGCCCCGGAACCGGTCCATCGGCCCGCGGCGGCCCTCCTTGGCGAGGCCCCCGGCGATCAGCTCGGCGTCGGCGAACCCGCGTCCGCGCAGGTGGCGGACCAGGCCCTCCCACTCGCGCGGGGCGAACCCGACCCCGAACCGCTCGGCGTCGGCGGCCTCGAACCCGCGCCCGGACAGGAACTGGCGGCCGATCATGCCCTCGGGCGAGCGCAGGTTCTCGGCGAAGAACTCCGCCGCCGCCTGGTGGGCCTCGACCAGCCGCGCCCGCTGCCCGGACTCCTTCCGGGGCTGGAACGCCCCGCCCTCCTCGTACCGGAGCTGGATGCCCGCCTTGGCGGCCAGGCGCTCGACGGACTCGGTGAACGTCAGGTGGTCGATCTCCTGGACGAACTTGATCACGTCGCCCCCGGCCCCACAGCCGAAGCAGTAGAAGAGGCCACGGGACGGGGTGACGTTGAACGAGGGGGACTTCTCGTCGTGGAACGGGCAGAGCCCCTTGAGGTTGCCGCCGCCCGCGCTCCGCAACTGGAGGTACTCACCGATCACGGCGTCGATCGATGACCGCTCACGTACGAGCGCGATGTCCTCATTGCGAATCCGGCCTGCCACAACGAACGAGTCTAGGCGCGCCCCCGGACATTCCGCGCCGCTCCGCCCGGGACGTCCCCGATCCGGGCCGATCCGGCCCACCGGCCGGGCCCGCCCGGTGATCGATTGCCGAGGCGGGACGCGCCCGCCGGTGATCGGTCCCCCAGGCCGCGCGGGCCGTCCGGTGATCGATCCCTGGGCCGGGACGGGCCGTCCGTTCACCGGCCGGTGAGGAAGGAGGTGACGGTGGCGCGGGACGCGGGTCGGGGGCGGCGCGGATCACGGCGGTTGCTCGCCGAGTTCGCGCACGACCACGGCCTCGGGTAGCCCGGCCGAGCGGACGCGGCGGGCTCAGCCGAGGACGCGGCGGAGGCGGGTGAGGGCTTCGGGGATGTCCTCGGTGGAGATGGCGCCGTAGCCGAAGACCAGGCCGTTCGGCGGGGGCTCGGTGACGGCGAAGTCGGAGAGGGGGAAGAGGGCGACGCCCTCGGCCTCGGCGGCCCGGACGGTCTGGAGGTCGGAGGGGCCGGACAGCGTCGCGCTCAGGTGAAGGCCCGCGGCGGACGGGACGAGACTGAGGCGATCGGTGAAGCCGGTGCCGAGGGATTCGGCGATGAGTTCGTGGCGCTCCTGGTAGACGCGGCGGGAGCGGCGGACGTGACGGGCGAGCAGGCCCTCGTCGATGAAGCGCGCCAGGGCGGCCTGGACGGGCGGGTCGCCGTGCCAGGACGTGACGTAGCGGGCCATCCGGAACGCCTCGTGCAGAGCGGGCGGCGCGACCAGGAAGCCGAGGCGCAGCACCGGCCGCATGAGCTTGGAGAACGTGCCGAGGTAGAGGACGCGGCCGTCCTCGTCCAGGGACTGCAGCGGCTCGATCGGCCGGCCGCCGTAGCGGTACTCGGTGTCGTAGTCGTCCTCGATGACGACGACGTCGCGGCGGCGGGCCCAGTCGAGCAGCGCCCGGCGGCGGGGCAGCGACATCGGCATGCCCAGCGGGAACTGGTGGGACGGGGTGAGGTAGACGGCGCGGGCGTCGTCCGGGAGAGCGTCGACGCGCAGGCCCTCGGCGTCCACCGGGACGCCGGTCACGCGCAGGCCCTGGGAGCGGAACAGCAGGTGCGCGGGCGGGTAGCCGGGGTCCTCGACGGCGACGCGCGCGCCGGGTTCGAGCAGGACGCGTCCGACCAGGTCAAGCGCCTGCTGGATGCCGGAGGTGACGATCACGTCGGACGCGCTCGCCCGGACCGACCGCGACACCCCGGCGTGCCGGGCGATGGCCTCGCGCAGGACGGGCAGCCCGGCGGGGTCGCCGACGTCGTGGGTCCCGGGGCGCAGCTCGGCCGCCATCAGCCGCCGCCACGCCTCGTACGGGAACAGGCGCGTGTCCGGGAGGCCCGCGCGCAGGTCGTACGGGACGTCCCGATACCCGTCGGGCCAGGCGCGCAGGCCCGTCCAGGCGGGACGCGGGCGGAGCGGCGACGCGGCGGGAGCGTGCCGCCGGGACGGCGAGGGGGCGGCCGACTCGCGGACGAACGTGCCCGCGCCGACGCGCGCGGTCAGGTACCCCTCGGCGGCGAGGCGGTCGTAGACGACCGAGACCGTGCCGCGCGACACCGAGAGGCGGCGGGCCAGCTCGCGGGTGGCCGGGAGGGCCTCGCCCGCGCGGAGGCGGCCGTCCAGGACGGCGTCCCTGAGCTGCCGGTACAGGCTCCCGGTGAGGTCGCGGCGGTCGTCCAGGGTGATGTGCGGGTCCACCCCGCGCAGTGTAGATCGGCCTAGTGGGACGGGTCGATATTGGCTCTGTACGTGGTCCATTCCGGGTTCCTAGGGTGGCCCCATGGACGTGCTGAACGAACTGCTCACCTCGGACTTCCGCGACCTGGACCGCCGGGCGCTCGACCTCTTCGCCTCCCTGACCGCCAAGATCGACGCGTCCGACCTGGACCGTCCGACGCCGTGCCCGGACTGGACGCTGCACGGCCTCCTCCGGCACCAGGTCAGCCAGGACGAGGGGTTCGCGGCGGCGGCCCGGGGCGGCGGCGGGGACCTCGCGGTGTGGCGCGGCGGCTCGCTCGGCGACGACCCGCACGCGGCGGTCGTGGCGTCCGGGCGGCTGGTCACCGAGGCGTTCGCCGGGGACGGTGTCCTGGCCGCCGGGTTCGTCCTTCCGGAGGTGCGCGACGGCGGCTCCTTCCCCGGCGCGCTGGCGATCTCCTTCCACGTGGTCGACCTGGTCGTCCACGCCTGGGACGTCGCCGCCACGCTGGGCCTGCCCTGGGAGCCGGACGACGAGCTCGTCGACGCGTCCCTGAAGGTCGCGCGGATCGTGCCGGACGATCCCAAGTCGCGGCTTCCGGGGGCGTCGTTCGCGGCGCCCGTGGCCGCGGGCGGCGACGCCCCCCGCGAGCGGCTCCTCACCCTGCTGGGCCGCGACCCCGCCTGGCGTCCCGCGCGCTGACCTGCAAATCCCGGCTGACCGGACGGATCAGTCGTCGCCGCCGCTGTAGAAGGAGATCTTCCACTGGATCTTCTTCTGCTGGGAGCGCAGCAGGCCGATCTGCTCCTCGACGCGGCGGTCGTGCTCCTGGAGGAGCTCCAGCCGCTCGGCGAAGGTCTCCGCGCCGCCACGGGCGAGTTCGGAGTAGCGGAGCATCTCGGCGATGGGCATGCCGGTCTCGCGCAGGCAGCGCAGCATCCCGAGCCAGTTGAGGTCGTCGTCGGAGAACACGCGCCGCCCCGAGGCGTTGCGCGCGATCCCGTCCAGCAGGCCGATCTTCTCGTAGTACCGGAGGGTGTCGATGCTGAAGCCGCTCTTCTCGGCGGTCTCGGACGGGGAGTAGGAACTCACACGGTCAGGATTCCACCTGGAGTCCGCTCCAGGTCAACCATCACGCTTGACCTGGAGCGCACTCCAGGTCGGAGACTCGGTTCCATGCGCATCGGACTGCAGGTACCCAGCTTCACCTTCCCCGGCGGCCCCGAGCGGATCGCCGGGGAGTTCGGCCGGATGGCCCGCGAGGCCGACCAGGCGGAACTCTCCTCGCTCTGGGTCATGGACCACTTCTTCCAGATCCAGGGGGTCGGCTCCGCCGAGGAACCCATGCTCGAGGGCTACTCGGCGCTCGCGTACGCGGCGGCGCTCACCGAGAACATCACGCTCGGCACGATGGTGACCGGCGTCAGCTACCGGTCCCCTGGCCTGCTGGTCAAGACCGTCACGACGCTGGACGTCCTGTCCGGCGGACGCGCCTGGTTCGGCGTCGGCGCGGCCTGGAACGACGAGGAGTCGCGCGGCCTCGGCCTGCACTTCCCGCCGACCGCCGAGCGGTTCGAGCTGCTGGAGGACACGCTCCGGCTCGCCCACCAGATGTGGAAGGGGGACGAGTCGGCGTTCGAGGGCGCGCGGATCTCGGCGGAGCGTCCGCTGAACTCGCCGCAGTCGGTGCGCCGTCCGCACCCGCCGATCCTGGTCGGCGGCATGGGTGAGAAGAAGACGCTGCGGTTCGTCGCCGAGTACGCGGACGCCTGCAACATCTTCGACGGCGACCAGCTGCCGCACAAGCTCGAGGTGCTGCGCGAGCACTGCGAGCGCGAGGGCCGCGACTACGCCGACATCGAGAAGACGTCCCTGACGTTCCTGCCCGCCGGGGGCTCGGCCGCCCAGGCCGTCGAGACGGCCGGACGGCTCGCCGAGGCCGGGATCGACCAGGTGATCTTCTCCCAGGGCACCGGCCAGGACCTCGCCGGCGTCCTCGGCGAGGCCCGCGCCGAGGTCGAGAAGATCGTCCCGGCGGGCCGCTGACCGGCGGGAAGCCGCCCGGGGCGACGGCTCGGGCGGCTTCCCCCACGCCCTAGGGCGTGTCTCGAAGTCGGCGCCCGTGGCGAGCGGCGTCCGGGTGCGTGCATCGTGGGGGGCGGAGGAGGGAGTCGGCCCGGGTTTGGCCGTCGACCGACGACAACCCCGCGAGGTGCGTGCCTGGACGCCGCGCAGTTGGGCAGGTGACTTCGAGACACGCCATAGGGTCGGGGCATGGGTTCGTTCCTGCGTGAGCCGTTCAGCCGGCCGTACCGCCCGACGTTCCGCCAGACCGGGACCGTCGTCACCGACCACCGTTTCCCCGTCCCGCTCGACCACGACGATCCGGACGGGCCGCGGATCGAGGTGTTCGCCCGGGAGGTCGTCGCGACCGCGCACGCGGGCCGCGACGACCTCCCGTGGCTGCTGTTCCTCCAGGGCGGGCCGGGGTTCGGGTCGCCGCGTCCCTCGGGACGGGAGGGCTGGGTGAACCGGGCGCTGTCGGACTACCGCGTCCTGCTGCTGGACCAGCGCGGCACCGGGCTGTCCACGCCGGTGAGCGCGCGCCGGGTGGCGGAGCTGGGCGGCCCCGCCGAGCAGGCGCGCTACCTGTCCCGGTTCCGCGCCGACTCGATCGTGCTGGACGCCGAGCTGATCCGCCGCGAGCTGCTCGGCGGCACGCCGTGGACGATCCTCGGGCAGAGCTACGGCGGGTTCTGCGTGAACACCTACCTGTCGTTCGCGCCGGAGGGCGTGCAGGAGGCGCTGGTCACGGGCGGCATGCCCGGCCTGACCGCCACCGCCGAGGACGTGTACCGCCGGACGTACCCGCGCGTCGCCGCCAAGAACGCCGCGTTCTACGACCGCTACCCCGACGACATCAAGCTCGTCCGCGACATCGCGCGCCGCCTCGCGGACCACGGCGAGCGGCTGCCGAACGGACGCCCGCTGACCGTCGAGGGCTTCCAGTCGCTCGGCCTGATGCTCGGCACGGGCGACGGCCACGACCGCCTGCACTACCTGCTGGAGCTGGCGTTCGCCGACGGCGGCCCGGAGCTGTCGGAGGTCTTCCTGGAGCAGGTCGGGACGCACCTCAGCCACACCGGGTCGCCGATCCACCTCGTCCTGCACGAGGCGTGCTACGGGCAGGGCGCGAACCCGACCCGCTGGGCGGCGCAGCGCCTGCGCGCCGAGTTCCCCGAGTTCGCCCCGGACCCGGACGGCCGCGACCCGCTGCTGTTCACCGGCGAGATGATCTACCCGTGGATGGTCGCGGACGACCCGTCGGTGGCGCCGCTGCGCGAGGCCGCCGACCTGCTCGCCGAGCACGACGACTGGCCCGCGCTGTACGACCCGGCGCGGCTGCGCGGCAACGACGTCCCGCTCAGCGCCGCCGTCTACCACGACGACATGTACGTGGACTTCGAGCTCTCGATGGAGACCGTCCGGTCCGTGGGCGGCGCACGCGCGTGGGTCACCAACGAGTGGGAGCACGACGGGCTGCGCGTGAGCGACGGCCAGGTCCTCGACCGCCTCATCCGCATGTCCCACGGCGAGGCCTGACCCACCGCGCCCGGGCCCACCGCGCGGCCCCGACCCGCCGCGCGGCCTGGCCCTCTGCGAGGCCTGACAGGGTCAGGGGACGGGGTCCAGGGCGGCCAGCCTGGGGACGGCGGCCAGGAGTTCGCGGGTGTAGGCGTCCTCGGGGTGGTCGTAGACGGTGTCGACGTCGCCGAGTTCGACGACGCGTCCGGCGCGCATGACAGCGACGCGGTCGCAGACGCTCCGGACGACGGCGAGGTCGTGCGAGACGAACAGCAGCGCGAGGCCGCGTTCGGCGCGGAGCTCGGCGAGCAGGGCGAGGATCTGCGCCTGCGTCGAGACGTCCAGGGACGTCACGGGCTCGTCGCAGACCAGCAGGCGCGGGCCGGGCGCGAGCGCGCGGGCGATGCCGACGCGCTGGCGCTGCCCGCCGGAGAACTCGTGCGGGTAGGCGTCGTAGCGGCCGGGGTCGAGGCCGACACGGTCCATCAGGTCGCGCGCGGTGCGCTCGGCGTCCGGCTCGCCGAGGACGCGCAGCGGGTCGGCGATGCTGTCGCCGACCGTGCGGCGCGGGTTGAGCGAGGCCAGCGGGTCCTGGAACACCATCTGGAGGTCGCGGCGCGACGGCCGCAGGTCGCGGGCGGACAGGCGGGTGACGTCGCGTCCGGCGAACTCGATCCGCCCGGAGGACGGCGCGAGCAGCCGCACGACCAGCCGCGCGAGGGTCGTCTTCCCGCTGCCGCTCTCCCCCACGACGCCGAGCGCCTCGCCGGGCGCGATCTCCAGCGACACGCCGTCCACCGCCGGGACGGCCCGCCTCCGCAGCGGCGGTCCCGAGACGAAGTCGCGCCGCAGGTCGGTGACGCGCAGCAAGGGCTCCCGGCCTGGTGTGGCGTCCGCCGGTTCACCGGGCTCAGGGGCGGTCACGCGGAGGCGCGGCGCGTCCAGGCGGGGGACGGCCTGGAGGAGTTCGCGGGTGTAGTCGGCGGACGGGGCCCGCAGGACGCCGTCGACCGGCCCGTGCTCGACCGCGACGCCGTCGCGCATGACCAGGACGTCGTCGGCGGTCTCGGCGATGACGCCGAAGTCGTGGCTGACCAGCAACAACGCCATTCCGGTGTCGGCGCGGAGCTCGTCCAGGAGGGCGAGCAGGCGGGCCTGGACGGTGACGTCGAGGGCGGTGGTCGGCTCGTCCGCGACCAGGACGCGGGGCTCCAGGGCCAGGGCCATCGCGATGAGGGCGCGCTGGATCATGCCGCCGGAGAACTCGTGCGGGTGGGCACGGGCGCGGCGCGGCGCGTCCGGGATGCCGACGCGATCCAGGACCTCGACGGCCTTCGCCGCGGCGGCGCGGCGGGACGCGCCCGTGTGGACGCGGTACACCTCCGCGATCTGGTCGCCGACGCGCAGGTACGGGTCGAGGGACGACAGCGGGTCCTGGAACACCATCGCGATCCGGCCGCCGCGCAGCCGCCGGAGCTCGGCGTCGGACGCGGCGAGCACGTCCGTGCCGTCCACGAGGATCGAGCCGGTGACGTCCGCGCCGACGTGCAGGCGGGCCAGGGCGAGGGCGATGCTGCTCTTGCCCGAGCCGGACTCGCCGACCACGCCGAGCGCGCGGCCGGGCTCCAGGTCGAACGAGACGCCGCCGACGGCCTCGCGGTCGCCGAAGCGGACCCGCAGGTCGCGGACGGAGAGGACGGGGGTCATGCGAGCTTCACTCTCGGGTCGATGGCGGCGTGCAGGAGGTCCGCGACGGCGTTGGCGAGCACGACGGCCGTCCCGGCGAGCAGCGTCACGCCGACGATGACCGGCAGGTCGACGCTGGTGGTGGCCTCGACGGCCAGCTTGCCGATGCCGGGCAGGCCGAACATGCTCTCGGTGAGCATCGCCGACACGATGATCGTGGCCAGCTCGACGGCGGTGATGGTGGCGACGGGGGCGAGCGCGCCGCGCAGCGCGTGCCGCCGGACGACCTGCCGCTCGGACAGCCCGTACGCGCGGAACGTCCGGATGTGGTCCTCGGCGAGCGTCTCCAGGATCCCCGCCCGGGCGACCCGCGCGAACAGGGCCGCCTCGATGAGCGCGAGCGCGCACCACGGCAGCACGAGGTTCCGCGCCCACTCGACGGGGTTCTGCGTGACCGGGACGTAGCTCGGGAACGGCAGTACCTTCAGCCAGGCGCAGAACACCAGCAGCAGGATCAGCCCGATCAGGAACACCGGGGTCGAGAACCCGAGCAGGGTCACGCCGGTGAGCAGGCGTTCCACGACCGTCCCGCGGCGCAGCGCGGACAGCAGGCCCGCGCCGACGCCGAGCACCAGCGCCAGGAGGAGCGCGCCGAGCGTCAGCGACGCCGACACCGGAAGCCGGTCCAGGAGCAGGCTCGTCACGGGCTGGTCGGACTGGAACGAGTAGCCGAGGCAGGGCGCGGCGCAGTGGTTCACGTCCGGCCCGGACGAGTAGTCGCGGCCGATGACCAGGCCCTCCAGGAAGTGCCAGTACTGGAGGTAGACGGCCTGGTCGAGGCCGAGCTTGTGCCGGGTGACCACGAGCTGCTCGGGCCCGCACCGCTTGCCGCACGCCAGGACGGCCGGGTCGCCGGGCATCAGGTAGAACAGCCCGTAGACGATCGCCGACATCGCCAGCAGCACCGCGACCGTCGCGAGGACGCGTCGCGTCAGAAACCAGATCACGCGCCCGTCCTTCCAGGGCCGGAGACGACGGCCCGCCCGTGACCGCGCTCGGACTTCCCGAGCCTGTGAACCCGCACGGACCTCATACGCGGACGCTCCGGGGGTCCAGGGCGCGGCGGACGCCGTCGGCGAACAGGGAGAAGGCCAGCAGGGTGACCAGCAGCAGGCCGCCAGGAATGATCACGTAGGCGGGGTCCGTCTGGAACCAGGTGGTGGAGGTGGAGAGCATCTGGCCCCAGGACGGCGTCGGGGGCCGGACGCCCGCGCCGAGGAACGACAGGCCCGCCTCGTTGACGATGTTGTTGGGCACCTTCAGCGCGGCGAGCACCATGAGCGGGGTGGTCAGGCCGGGCAGGATCTCGCGCAGCGCGATCGGCAGCGGCCCGAGGCCCGCGAGGCGCGCCGCGTCCACGTACTCGCGCGAGCGCAGCGACATGGCCTGGGCGCGCGTGACGCGGGCGACGTTCCCCCAGTTCACGGCCGTGATCGCGAGGGCGACCAGGACGGGCCGGGGCACCGAGTCCGGGACGATCGCCATCAGCGCGAGCGCCAGCAGCAGCGACGGGAACGCGATCGCGATCTCGATGACGCGGCTGAGCACCGCGTCCAGGCGGGGGCCGCCGAGCCCGGCGGCCAGCCCGATCGCGATCCCGATGACCAGCTCCAGGACGGTCGCGGCGAGCGCGACGCCCAGCGAGACCCGCGCGCCGTAGACGACGCGGGCGAACACGTCCCGGCCGGTGCCCGGCTCGACGCCGAGCCAGTGGTCGCCGCTGAGGCCGCCGAACGCGCCGTGCGGGACGCCGCCGCGCGCCGAGTCGAGCAGCTGGCTGTGGAAGGTGGTGGGGTCCTGCCCCTCCAGGGCGGTGAGCAGCGGCGCGGCGAGCGCGGCCAGGGCCAGCAGGCCGACCAGGACGAGCGCGGCGAGGGCGGAGCGGTCGGCGCGCAGCCGCCGCCAGGCCCCGCCACGCCGGGACGGAGCGGTGTCCGTCCCGGCGACGGGCTCGGTGTCGAGCAGGGTCATGGCCGCGCGGTCACTTCACCGAGACGGACGAGACGTCGTACCAGCCGCGCCACTCGTCCACGTAGGCGTTCTTCACGTCCTTGCCGAACAGCGCGACGGTCTTCGGGTGGTACAGCGGGACGACCAGCGCCTGCTTGCCGATCTCGGCGTCGAGCGCGCCCCAGCGCGGCGCGGCCCGCCCGGCGTCGGTGATCGTGTTGATCTGGTCGATCTCCTTGTTCACCGCCGGGTCGTTCAGCTGGGCGAGGTTGAAGTTGCCGCCGCCGGTGAGGATCTGCCGTCCGTCGAACACCGGGACGAGGAACGGGCCTCCGGCGGGCCAGTCCGCGCCCCAGGTCTGGATGCTGAGCGCGGGCTGCGTGGCGGGCTTGCCTGCGACGTTGCGGTAGTCGTCGTCACTGAAGGACTTCGGCTTCGCGGTGATCCCGGCCTGCTTGAGGGCGTCCTGGACGGCGGGCGCGACCTTCGGTCCGATGCCGTCGGTGTCGACGTTCGGGTACGCGAGGTCGACGGTGAGGCCGTTGCCGTATCCGGCCTGGGCGAGCAGTTCCTTGGCCTTGGCCGGGTTCCCGGTCTGACCGGCCGGGAAGTAGTCGTACGGCTGCTGCCCGAACGCTTGGCCGTCCGGCAGGAACGTGGTGGCCGGGGACGCCAGCTCGCTGCCGCCGATCGCGTTGATCACCGACTGCCGGTTGACCGCGTACGCGATGGCCTGCCGCACCCGGATGTCGTTGAACGGCTTCTTGGTGGTGTCGAACGCGAGGTACTTGGTCTCTCCGAACACGCCCCGCGCGACGCGCTTGGCGAGGTTCGGGTCGCCGCCGATGCGGGCGAGCTGCTCCGGGCCGACGGAGGTGTCGGTGGTGATCGCCTTCGCGTCCGCGCCGGACCCGCTGGACAGCCGCTGGTTGATGATCGTGGCGTCCAGGCCGGCGGTGACCTCGATCCGGTCCGGGCAGGCGAGCCGCTGGCCGTCGACGGCCCGGGACCAGGACGGGTTCCGGACGAGCACGAGCCTCTTCCCGATCTCGTACTTCTCGACCTTGTACGGGCCGCTGGAGACGGGCGCGTTCTGGTAGTTGACGCCGGTGTCCTTGGCCTTCGGGACGGGCGCGAACTGGGTCGCCGTCGCGAGGTAGGGGAAGTCGCCGTGCGGCGCGCGGAGCCTGAAGACGATCGTCCTGTCGTCCGGCGTCTCGATCGACTTCAGGTCGGCGCCCTTGTACGGGCCCTTGTAGCCGGTGCCGTCGATGAGCCAGTCGTGCAGGTAGGGCGCGCCGCCGGGCAGGTCCGGCGAGAACGAGCGCTCGATGCCGTACTTGACGTCCTTGGACGTGATGGGGGTGCCGTCCTCGAACTTCAGGCCGTCCCGCAGCGTGTACTTCCAGGTCTTGGCGTTGTCGCTCGGGGTGCCGAGGTCGGTGGCCAGGTCCGGGACGGGCTTGGTGCCGTCCTGTCCGGGGACGCGCTTGCGGGTGGTGAGCGTCCGGTACACCAGCGACGGCAGCGCGCCGCCGCCCGAGGTGTAGAGCGTGGCCGGATCGAACTTGGCGAGCCCGCCCTGGTTCAGCACGGTCAGCGTGCCGCCCTGGCAGGTCTTCGCGTCGAACGCCGCGCCGCCGCCGGAGCCGGAGCCCTCGCCGCAGCCGGCCACGGCGGACGTGGCCGCCAGCAGCGCGGATCCGAGGAGGACGAACGGTCGCAGCCTCATTGGGGGTGCCTCATTTCAACCTGCGCCCTCGGGGGTTCGGGGCGCGCGGCATGACCGTAAACCGCCGGTCAGGAGTTTTGCAACCTTCCCTACCTTTTAAGTGGGATAGCTCTCACGAGAGAACCCCTCCCGGCGTTCCGGAAGGGGTCTGAAGAGGCTGAGAAGGTCTGAAGGGCGTCAGGCGGCGGTGGGGGTGAACACCCACTTGCGGTACGACCAGTACCGGAACCACGAGCCGAGGCCGAGCCCCGCGAGCAGGCTCAGGTTGTAGGCGATGCCGCCGTGCAGGTGCAGCGTGTAGTAGACGAAACCCGTGCACATCACCTGGATCAGCATGCCGATGCCGTTGAGGGTGAGGAAGATGGCGAACTCGCGGCCGGAGCCGTCGCTGTCGCGGTGCCGGAACGTCCAGTAGCGGTTCGCCAGGTAGGACGTCCCCGTGGACACCAGCGTCGGGATGACCACGCTGGTCACCGGGGAGCCGCCGAGCCAGGCCCGCAGCAGGTTCGCGCCGCCGATCGTGATCACCGTGCCGACGAACCCCACGAAGCCGAAACTGAGCAGTTCGCTCAGGAACGGCCGGTAGGGACGAACGGCCAGGGCCACTTTGGTGGGCCTTGACCGCTGCAAGGTGCTCACTTGCCGGAACATTACCCGACAGGCCTGGATAATCGCCGCGAGGCGGATCACAGAAAGGTCAACGATCAGCGGCCCGCGTCGCCCCCGCGAGCAGGACGATCATGCCCGACAGCGCCGCCGGGACGGCCAGCGCCCACGGCAGCCCGACCGCCTGCGCGACGAACCCGATCACCGGAGGCCCGCCCAGCAGGCCGAGATAGCCGACCGCGGTCACCCGGGCGATCCCGTGCGCCGCCGGGATCCCGGGCAGGTTCCCGGACGCGCTGAACGTGACCGGCGCCACCACCGCGACGCCGAGCCCGAACAGGGTGAATCCGGCGACAGCCGCCCACGGCTCGCCGATCGCGAGCCCGCCGCCGAGGCCCGCGCACGCCACCAGCGACCCCGCCCGCAGCACCCGGACGGCCCCGAACCGTCCGACGACGCGGTCGCCCGCCAGCCGTCCGAGGGTCATCGCCACCGCGCATCCCGCGTACCCGAGGCCCGCGAACCCGGCTCCGGCCCCCAGGCTCTCCTTCAGGTAGACCGCGCTCCAGTCGGCCATCGCGCCCTCGCCGACGAACGAGCAGAGCCCGATCACCCCCAGCAGGGCCAGCAGGAACCCGGTCCCTGTCGCCTTTCCGGTGCTCTCACGGCCGCCCCCGTCCGGCACGGCGGCGTTGGCCGGGGCGTCGGCCAGAGGGTCGGAGAGCGCGGTGGCGGGTTCCTCGTCCAGGTGGGGGTCGGAGCGGTCCAGCAGGCCCCGGGCCCCGGTCAGCAGCAGGACGGCGAAGAGGACGCCGAGAACGGTCAGGTGGACGCGGACGGGCACGTGCGCGTGCGCCGCGCCGGAGCCGACGACGGCCGCGACCAGCGTCCCAATGCTGTAGACGCCGTGCAGCCCCGACATGATCGGACGGCCGTAGCCGCGCTCGATCGCGACGCCCTGGGCGTTCATCGCCACGTCCATCAGCCCGAGGGACGCGCCGAGCAGCACCAGGGCGCAGACGAGCGTCGGCAGGTTCACCGAGAGCCCGAGCGCGACCGGGGCGAGCGCCGCCGCCGTCCCGGAGACCAGGACGGTCGCCCGGCTGCCCCGGCGCGCGACCGTCCGGCCCGCGACACGCGTGGCGAGGACGACGCCGATCGGCGATCCGAGCAGCGCCAGCCCGAGCGTCCCGGCGCTCAGCCCGAGGTGCTCCTTGATCTGCGGGATCCGCGCGACCCAGGCCGCCGCGGAGAGCCCGTGCACGAGGAAGGCCACGGTGACCGCCCGCCGGGCGGTGCGCAGATCCGGGAGCACCTGGGGAGCGAGAGCGGTCACCCCCACACCCTATGACCGGAATCACCCGATTTCGATCTTCCGGCGTCCTCAGATCAGCTCGGCCAGGGGCACCTTCGGGTCGGCCAGGCGGGCCCGGCCGGGCGTGCCCCCGCCGCGGATGAGGCGGCGGAGGTCGTCGGTGACGTCCCAGACGTTGACGTTCATCGCCGCGACCACCCGCCCGGCCGACAGCCAGAACGCGATGAACTCCAGGGAGCCGGGCTCGCCCCGGTAGACGACCTCGTCGTAGTCGCCGGGGGACGCCAGGCCCGACATCTCCATGCCCAGCTCGTACTGGTCGGTGAAGAAGTACGGGAGCGCGTCGTGGACGACGTCCCGGCCGAGCATCGCGCGGGCCGCGACCGGGCCGCCGTCCAGGGCGTTCGCCCAGTGCTCCACCCGGACGCGCCGTCCCAGCACCGGGTGGTCGTGGTTGGCCACGTCGCCCGCGGCGAAGATGTCGGGGTCGGACGTGCGGAGACCCGCGTCCACGAGAACGCCGTCGGACACCTCCAGGCCCGCGTCCTCGGCCAGCGCGGTGTTCGGGCGGGCGCCGATGCCCACGACGACGACGTCCGCCGGGATCTCCGCGCCGCCGTCCGAGACGACCGCCGACACCTGGCCCGCGCCCCAGAACCCGGCCATGCCCTGGTCGAAGCGGAGGTTCACGCCGTGCTTGCGGTGCAGGTCGGCGAACACCTCACCGAGCTCGGGACCCAGATGCCGGTACAAGGGGCCGGGGTCGGGTTCGATGATCGTGACGTCGTTGCCATGGGAACGGGCCGCGGCGGCGGTCTCCAGCCCGATCCAGCCCGCGCCCGCCACCACGACGCGCCGTCCGCCCGGAGACAGCGCCTCGCGCAGGACCGCCGCGTCCGCCAAGGTGCGCAGGTAGTGGATGCCCTGGAGCTTCGCGCCCGGGACGTCCAGCCTCCTCGGCGACGATCCCGTGGCCAGAAGCAGGCGGTCGTAGTCGAGCCGCTCCCCCGTCGACAACACGACCCTGTGGGCCTCGCGGTCCAGCGACGTCGCGGACGTCCCGACGCGCAACTCGACCCGGTTCTCCTCGTACCACTCCGCCGGATGGACGTGCGTCGACTCCCGCGAGTCCGAACCCAGCAGGAAGCCCTTCGACAGGGGCGGACGCTCGTACGGCCGCTCGATCTCCTCCCCCACGAGGACGACCCGGCCCTCGAACCCCTCCTGCCGCAACGTCTCCGCCGCCTTGGCGCCGGCCAAGCTCGCTCCGACGATGACGAACGTCTCGGTGGGCTTCTCGGTGGGCATGGCGCCTCCTCAGCGTGGGCTCCCGGACACGGGCTGTCCCTACCTCACTACGCCGACTCCCCGCGGGAGACAAGGGCGCGGTGGCGGGCGACGGCGGAGGTGTCGGTGAGGGACGCGATCTGGTCGACGACCGCGCGCAGCCGCCCGGCGTCGTCGGACGCCGCCTCGAACGCCTCGCGGAAGACCGGGTCCAGGGTGCCCGGGGCCCCGGCGATCATCCGTTCGGCCAGCTCCATGATCAGCTCGCGCTGGCGGGCGCGCTCGGTCTCGTGGCTGATCCAGACGTGGTGCGCGGTGATGCCCTTGAGCACGGCGCACTCCAGCCGCTGCGCGCGCGGGACGAGCAGGTCGGCCGCGTACCGGGTGAGCGGACGGTCCCCGTAGGCCGCGCGCGTCTCCTCCTCCGCCGCGACGCAGAACCGTCCGATCAGGGAGCTGGTCAGGTTCTTCAGCGCGGCGAGCGCGCGAGTGGATCCGTCGTAGCGGTCCGGCCAGTACGGCTCGGCGAGCAGGTCGGTGAAGCGCGCTTCCAGTTCCGCGACGTCCGCGACGACCGGCTGGGCCCTGCGCGCGGGCAGGCCGTCACGGTCGGGCGCGCCCGCGCCGGACGGCTCGGGGCTCGCCGAGCAGTACAGCTTCGCGGCCGTCTCGCACACCAGCCGCCGCTCGGCCGGATCGGCGAGCAGGGCGAAGTCGATGTGCCCCGCGACCAGCGCGTCCTCCAGGTCGTGGACGGAGTAGGCGACGTCGTCGCTCCAGTCCATGACCTGCGCTTCGAAACACGCGCGGCCCTCCGGCGCGTCCTGCCGGACCCACCGCGCGTACGGGACGTCGTCCTCGTAGATGCCGAACTTGCCGTTCACGGCGTCCGCCCTCGTCCACGGGTACTTCGTCGCGGCGTCGAGGGCGGCGCGTGTCAGGTTGAGGCCGACGCTGGTCCCGTCCGGGGCGAAGGACTTCGGCTCGAGCCGGGTCAGGACGCGCAGGCTCTGCGCGTTGCCCTCGAACCCGCCGCAGTCGCGGGCCACGACGTCCAGGGCGACCTCGCCGTTGTGGCCGAACGGCGGGTGGCCGATGTCGTGCGACAGGCACGCGGTCTCGACGAGGTCCGGATCGCAGCCCAGCGACCTGCCGAGCTCCCGTCCGACCTGGGCGCACTCCAGGGAGTGGGTGAGCCGGGTGCGCAGGATCTGCAGGTTCCCGAGCGGCTCGGGTTCGCCCGGCGAGGCGACCTGGGTCTTGGCGGCCAGCCGGCGCAGCGCCGCGCTGTGCAGCACCCGCGCCCGGTCGCGTTCGAAGGCGGTGCGGTCACGGCGCTTGGGCGGCTCGGGGGCCCGGCGCTCGCGGTCAGGATCGGTGTATACGCTCATCTCCTCCCAGCGTACGCACCCGCCCCCCGATGCGGCGGAAGCGACCGCCCACCCCTGACACCCACCCCCCACTTCACCGAGGCACGAACACATGACCACAAGCCTGCCGGGGTCCGGCTCATGACCACCACGCTGCGCGCCGTCCTCGCGCTCACCCTCCTCGCCGGTTTCTACGTGCTGGTCGGGCTCGTCATCGCGGTCGCCGTGGCCGCCGACGTGCTCTTCCTGACGCACCCGTCGCACCTCGCCGCGCTCAAGGGCGTGATCGTGCTGACCGTCGCGGCGCTCGCGCTGCTGCGCGCCCTGTTCGTCGTCGGCCGCAAGAAGGGCGTCGACGACTCCTACGGCCGGATCGTCGGCCCGCAGGACGAACCGGAGCTGTGGCAGGAGGTCACCGCGCTCGCCGGGGCCGTCGGCACCGCCCCGCCGGACGAGATCCGCCTCGTCCCTGACGTGAACGCCGCCGTCATGGAGGAGACGTCCTGGCTCGGCCTGCGCGCCACCAGGCGCCGCATGTTCGTCGGGCTGCCGCTGCTCGGGCTGCTCACCCGGTCGGAGATCCGGTCCGTCCTCGGACACGAGCTCGGCCACTACAGCGGCTCGCACACCCGGCTCGGCCAGCCCACCTACCGCGGACGCGTCGCGCTCATCCGGACGATCGGCGGGCTCGGCAACCACCCCTTCGTCCAGCGGCTGTTCGTCTGGTACGCCAAGCTCTACTTCCGCATCTCCGAGGCGGTGTCGCGCCGCCAGGAGCTCGAGGCGGACGAGTTCGCCGTCCGGATCGCCGGACGGCACGCCGCGTCCGAGGCGCTCACGAAGGTGCACATCGCGGGCGCCGCGTGGCAGGCGTACGGGTCGGAGTACCTGCCGCTGATCGGCGCGGCCAAGGCCCGTCCGACCGAGCTGTACGGGGGCCTGCGCCACCTGGTGAGCGGCCAGCGCGAACGGTTCCTGAACGAGGCGAACAGCGCCGAGACCTCCCCGTACGACTCGCACCCGAGCCTGCCGGACCGGCTCGCCGCGATCGCCCGGCTTCCCGAGAGCCCCGTCCACGTGGACGACCGTCCCGCCGCGACCGTCCTGCGCGACCCGGCCGCCGCCGAGCGCGCCGTCGAGGCCGACATCTGGTCCGACGAGGCCCGCGCCCTGCCCGCCCTCCCCTGGGACGAGCTGGTCGCCCGCGCCATGTACAACGGGGCCAACGCCGAGGCGGTCAGCGACCTGCTGGTGGCGGCGCAGCGGATCGGCGGCGCGCCCGAGCCGACGCTCGGCGGGGCCTTCGCCGCCGTCACCGCCGGGCGGATCCCCGAGCTGGCCGCGGGGCTGCGCGAGCTCGGGTGGCAGGGCAACGGCGACGACCGCGGCCTGGTCGAGAACGTGCTGACCCGCGCCGTGCAGGGAGTCCTGATCGAGACCGGCCGTGCCCGCTGGACGCTGTCCTGGGCGGGCCCGGCCACGCTGCGGGACGCGTCCGGCGCGGAGGTCGTCGTCAAGGACGCCGTCGCGCGCGTCATCGCGGACCCCGCCGCGTCCGGCGAGCTGCGCGCCCTGCTGGAGCACCACGGCGTCCCCGCCGAGCACCGCCCCGCCCTCCTCGCCACGCAGCAGTGAGAAGGGCCGCCGGTCAGCGGTGGCCGGGCGGGGTGGACGGCGTTCCGGTGTTGTCCGGGACGACGCCCTTGATCGTCTCGTCCGGCGTGTGGACGCTCCGTCCGAGCAGCACGTAGGACAGGTACCCGCCGGTCTCGCGGACGATGTAGTGGTACTGGGTGTCGCGGGTCTGGACGCTCGGGCCGCTGCGCGTCGGCGAGCCGGCGGGGCTGATGCCGTTGTCGGACGCCATCCGCTTGGCCCGCAGCACGTGCCACGGGTCGGTGACGATCACGCCGGAGTGCAGGCCGAGGCGGCGGTACTCGGCGCCGACGGCCTTGAAGCTCTGCAGGGTGTCGCGGCCGACCGGGACGGCGATCACCCGGTCGGCGGGCAGGCCGCCCACCCGGACCAGCCACCGGCGGCCGGAGTCGGCCTCGGTGAAGTTGTCCCCGGGGGCCTTGCCGCCGACCGTGACGATGCGCGGCGCGACGCCCTGCTTGTACAGCTCCAGCGCGTGCTGGAGCCGCCACTTCAGGGTCGGCGACGGGACGCCGTTGTACTGCGCCGCGCCCAGCACGATGATCGCGTCCGAGCGGGGCCGCTCGTCCTGCCGGGCCTGGTACCAGACGCGGAGGCCGACGGTGAGCGGGGTCACCACGACGACGCCGACCAGGGTCACGATCACGCCGACCGTGATCACGAACCAGCGAGGGCGGGGCGGGCGGCGTTTCCTCCGGCCGCGTCCGCCGTCGTCCTCACGCTCGCGCGCGGCCCGCTCGTCGGGGGCCGCGGCCTCGGGGTCCGGCTCGTTCTCCGGCACGTGCAGTTCCATCGTCATCGCACCTGACACGCTAGTTAGACGACGCCGGGGACGCGAACGGTTCGCCCGGCCCGCCAGGTAACGAAACCGGACGGACCGGGCGCGATTTCGCCCCGGCGCGACCGCCCCCGAGGCAAGTCCTCACCCGGGCGGCGTCCCGCCCGGGCAAAGGACGCCCGGGGCGGGATCCGCCTGGGCTGGATCCGCCGGGGACGGGGTCAGCGGCTGTCGCTGCCCGCCGACTCGATCGCGGCGCGGCCCGCCTCGAGCCGCGCGACGGGCACGCGGAACGGCGAGCAGGACACGTAGTCCAGCCCCACCTCGTGGCAGAAGTGCACCGAGTCCGGGTCGCCTCCGTGCTCGCCGCAGATGCCGAGCTTCAGGTCCGGACGCGTCGCCCGGCCCTCCTCGACGGCGATCCGGACGAGCCGTCCGACGCCCTCGCGGTCCAGCGTCTCGAAGGGCGACACGCCGAAGATGCCCAGTTCCAGGTACCGCGAGAAGAACGCGGCCTCCACGTCGTCCCGGGAGAAACCCCAGGTCATCTGGGTGAGGTCGTTGGTCCCGAAGGAGAAGAACTCGGCCGCCTCGGCGATCTGCCCGGCGGTGAGCGCGGCCCGCGGGACCTCGATCATGGTGCCGATCAGGGTGTGGACGGCCACGCCGGTCGCCTCCGCGACGCCCCGCAGGACGCCCTCGGCCTCCTGCCGGACGGTCTCCAGCTCCTGCACCGCGCCCACGAGCGGGATCATGATCTCCGGGCGTGGGTCGCCTCCGGCGGCCTTGCGCGCGACGGCGGCCTCGGCGATCGCCTTCACCTGCATGAAGAAAAGTCCCGGAATGACCAAACCCAGGCGCACGCCGCGCAGTCCGAGCATAGGGTTCTGCTCGTGCAGCCGGGTGACGGCCTCCAGCAGGCGCCGGTCCTGCGGATCGGCGTCCGCCCCGGCGAGCGCCACCTTCACCGACAGCTCGGTGAGATCGGGAAGGAACTCGTGCAGCGGGGGGTCGATGAGCCGGATCGTGACCGGCAGCCCGTCCATGGCCTCGAAGATCTCCTCGAAGTCCGCGCGCTGCAGCGGCTCCAGGGCGTCCAGGGCGGCGGCCCGCTCCTCGTCGTCCTCGGCGAGGATCAGCTTCTCGACCAGCTGCCGCCGGTCGCCGAGGAACATGTGCTCGGTGCGGCACAGGCCGATGCCCTGCGCGCCGAACCGGCGGGCGCGGGCGGCGTCCTCGGGGTTGTCGGCGTTCGCGCGGACGCTCATCCGGGCCTTGGCGTCGGCGTGAGCCATGATCCTGTCGACGGCGCCGACCAGCTCGTTGCCGCCGGTCGCCGGCAGCCGCCCCTCGAAGTACTGGACGACCTCGGAGTCCTCGACCGGGACCTCGCCCAGGTAGACCAGGCCGCTCGTGCCGTCGATGGAGATGACGTCGCCCTCGGTGACCACGACGCCGCCGGGCGCGGTGAACTTCCGCGCCTTGACGTCGACGTCGAGTTCCTCGGCGCCGCAGACGCAGGTCTTGCCCATGCCGCGGGCGACGACGGCGGCGTGCGAGGTCTTGCCCCCGCGGGAGGTGAGGACGCCGCGCGCGGCGACCATGCCCGCCAGGTCGTCGGGGTTGGTCTCGCGCCGGACCAGGATGACGTCCTCGCCCCTCTCGGCGGCGGCGACGGCGGCGTCGCTGCTGAACACGGCCTTGCCGACGGCCGCGCCCGGGGAGGCGTTCATGCCCTTGGTGAGCCTCTCGGCGTCCTTGGCCGCGGACGTGTCGAACCGGGGGAACATCAGCTGGGCGAGCTGGTCGCCGGTGATGCGGGACGCGGCCTCGTCGGCGTCGATGAGGCCCTGGTCGAGCAGCTGGCAGGCGATGCGGAACGCCGCGGCGGCGGTCCGCTTGCCTACTCGGGTCTGGAGCATCCACAGCTTGCCGCGCTCGATCGTGAACTCGATGTCGCACATGTCGCGGTAGTGGTTCTCCAGCGTCTCCATGATGTCGAGCAGCTGGTCGTAGGAGCTCTTGTCGATCCGCTCCAGCTCGGTGAGCGGGACCGTGTTGCGGATGCCCGCCACCACGTCCTCGCCCTGCGCGTTCTGCAGGTAGTCGCCGTAGACGCCCTGGTGGCCGGACGCGGGGTCGCGGGTGAAGGCGACGCCGGTGCCGGAGTCCATGCCGAGGTTGCCGAACACCATCGAGCAGATGTTGACGGCCGTGCCGAGGTCGACCGGGATGCGCTCCTGCCGCCGGTACAGGATGGCGCGCGGGGCGTTCCAGGAGTGGAACACCGCGAGCATGGCCTGGCTCATCTGCTCACGCGGGTCGGTCGGGAAGTCGTCCCCGGTCTCGTGCTTGACGATCTCCTTGAACGTGCCGACCAGGGCGCGGAAGTCGTCGGCCGTCAGGTCGGTGTCGTTGCCGACGCCCTTGGCGCGCTTGGCGTCCTCCAGCGCGTCCTCGAACAGCTCGCCGTCGATGTCGAGGACGGTCTTGCCGAACATCTGGATGAGCCGCCGGTAGGAGTCCCAGGCGAACCGCTCGTCGCCCGCCTGCGCGGCCAGGCCCGCGACCGAGTCGTCGTTCAGCCCGATGTTGAGGACGGTCTCCATCATGCCCGGCATGGAGAACTTCGCCCCGGACCGGACGCTGACCAGCAGCGGGTCGTCCGGCTGGCCGAGCTTCTTGCCCATCGCCCGTTCCAGCGCGGCGAGGTGCTCGTCGATCTCGTTCTCGAGCCCCTCGGGGAGGGTGCCGTGCTCGAGGTAGTGCCTGCAGGACTCGGTCGTGATCGTGAAGCCGGGCGGCACGGGCAGCCCGAGATTGGTCATCTCGGCCAGGTTGGCGCCCTTGCCTCCCAGCAGATCCTTGAGGTCCTTGTTGCCCTCAGTGAAGTCGTACACGAACTTCGGCACGGGGAGCTCCTTCTCGCTCCGGTGACACCCAACGCCAGGGTTCGGTCTCCCGCGCCCGTCCCGCCCGCGATGTCAGTAAATGATCGCGTTTGTCCCGGCGCTAGAAGCTTCGCCCTGTTTGCGGGGACTGTACCCGCGGAATCGGCCGCCGCTCGCCGCCCCTCGCCACGACGCGTGTATTCCCAGGTCAGGAGCATTGTAATGGCCTATACCAATAGCGACACGGCAGACCTCCCCGGTGGTAAACGCCACACTCGACCCGCCTTTTCCGGTGGGTACGGCCCCATGGCCGGGCCGATTGGACCATGGCCGGGTCGGCGTGACCCCAAGGCCCGGTCGGCTCGCCCCATGGCGGAGTCGGCCCGGCCCATGGCCGGGTCATTGCCGAGGGGAGGGAATGATGGATCACAGAGGAGGTGAGGCCGTGAGGCCGAAGGTCGCCGGAGGGCGGGCGGGAGAGCCGTTCGCCCCGATCGCCGACTACGGGTTCCTGTCGGACTGCGAGACGACCGCGCTGGTCGCGCCCAGCGGGAACATCGAGTGGATGTGCCTGCCGAAAATGGACTCGCCCAGCGTGTTCGGCTCGATCCTGGACAGGGACGCGGGATATTTCCGGGTCGGCCCGGCGGGCGTCGAGGTGCCCGCCGCCCAGCGCTACATCCCCGGCACGATGGTCATGGAGACCACGTGGTGGGTGCACGGGGGCTGGCTGGTGGTGACCGACGCCCTGCTCATGGGGCCGTGGCACCACGAGGACGAACGGTCCCACACCCACCGCCGGGCCCCCACCGACTACGACGCCGACCACGTCCTGCTCCGCATGGTGCGCTGCGTCAACGGGCAGGCGCAGGTCCGGCTCGACTGCATGCCGGTGTTCGACTACGGCCAGTCCCCCGCCCGCTGGGAGCACTCCGGCGTCGGCTACCACCAGGCCGTCGCGCGCGGGAACGGCGTCGCGCTGCACCTGACCACCGACATGAACGTCGGGTTCGAGGGCTCGCTCGCCACCTCCCGGACGCTGCTCAAGGAGGGCGACGCCCGGTTCGTCGCGCTGTCCTGGAGCGAGCACGGGCCGCCCGCCACCTACGAGGAGGCGCAGGAGCGGCTGGTCTGGACCGTCCACCACTGGCAGCACTGGCTCGACCGGGGCCGCTTCCCCGACCACCCCTGGCGCAGCCACCTTCAGCGCAGCGCGCTGACGCTGAAGGGCCTGACGTTCGCGCCGTCCGGCGCGGTCGCGGCGGCGGCCACCACCTCGCTGCCCGAGACCCCCGGCGGCGAGCGGAACTGGGACTACCGCTACACCTGGATCCGCGACTCCACGATGGCCCTGTGGGCGTTCTACACGCTGGGCTACGACTGGGAGGCCAACGACTTCTTCTACTTCATCACCGACGTCGCCGAGGCCGCCGAGGGCAAGCTCCAAATCATGTACGGCCTGGACGGCCGGGAGGAGCTGCCCGAGGCCACGCTCGACCACCTCAGCGGGTATGACGGCGCGCGTCCCGTGCGCATCGGCAACGAGGCGTACGTCCAGAACCAGCACGACGTGTGGGGCGCGATCATCGGGTCGGTCTACATGTTCGTGCGCAAGCGCGACCGGCTGGACGACCGGCTCTGGAAGATCGTCGTCAAGCAGGTCGAGGACGCCCTGGACAACTGGCGCCAGCCGGACGCCGGGATGTGGGAGGTGCGCGGCGAGCCGCAGCACTTCACCTCGTCCAAGCTGTTCTGCTGGGTCGCGGCCGACCGGGGCGCCCGGCTCGCCCGGATCCGCGGCGACCACGAGCGGGCCCGCCGCTGGCAGGAGGCGGCCGACGAGATGCACGCCGACGTCCTCGCGCACGCGCTGGACGACCGGGGCGTGTTCGTCGCGCACTACGGTGCCACCTCGCTGGACGCCTCGGCGCTGCTGATCCCGCTGCTGGGCTTCCTCCCGCCGGACGACAAGCGGGTGCGCGAGACGGTGCTCGCCATCGCCGACGAGCTGTCCGAGGACGACCTGGTGCTGCGGTACCGGGCGGCCGAGACCGACGACGGCTTCGACTCGGAGGAGGGCACCTTCACGATCTGCTCGTTCTGGCTGGTCAGCGCACTGGTGATGATCGGCGAGGTGGAGCGGGCGAAGGCCCTGTGCGAGAAGCTGCTGAGCTACGCCAGCCCGCTGCAGCTCTACGCCGAGGAGATCGACCCGCACACCGGACGCCACCTGGGCAACTTCCCTCAGGCGTTCACCCACCTGGCCCTGATCAACGCCGTGATGCAGGTGATCCAGGCCGAGCAGCGCGAGAGCGAACCCGGCCTCGCCTGACCGAGGAGTGAGGGCCGGGGCGGACGACCACGTCCGCCCCGGCCCTTCGTTCGTTCTCCCCCGGCCGGGTCAGCCGGTCACGCGGTCGCGCGGGGCGGGCGTGAGGGTCGGGTGGGCCCGCAGGTAGGCGACGAACGCCTCGTGGTCGGGCTTGGCGTTGCGGTAGGGGTCGGTGAAGCCGGTCAGCGCCGGGAAGCCGTCCGCGCCGATCAGCGTGTAGGCGAGCGCCGCCACCCGGTACGTCCGGGCGGGGTCGAGGGGCTTGCCGTCGACGAGGACGTCCTTCACGTCCACCCGCTGCCCCTCGGGACGGCTCGCGTCGTACCGGTACCGGACGTTCCCGGAGACCGCCAGCGGCGCGAACCTCCCCTTCTGCCACTGCTGTTCGAGCGCCTGGTGGATCTTCTCGCCGGTCAGGCCGACCGTGAGGATCGGGTTCCCGTAGCCGTAGGCGCGCCACGCCTCGCCGAAGGTGATCCGGCCGTCGGCGTCCCCGGCGGACGTGCCCTTGGCGAAGGGCAGGTCGGCGGCGAGCGGCGTGCTGCCCTTGGCGGGCTTGGTCGAGACGAGCGCGAGGTCGGCGCGGCCGGGCGCGGTCTTCCCGGCCTCCCAGTACTGGACGTCGGCGGCGAGGTCGCCGAGCGTGCTCTCACCGCTCACGTTCGCGGCGCGGGTGAAGTCGCCGGTCTGGGCGGCGAGCGGCTCGGCGGCACGGCGGTCGCCCCGGGCCGTCCAGTAGTCGGCGATGCGCTGGACCTCGGGGTCGGGCGCGATGTCGCGCGTCACCGGGTGGTTCACCGACGTGGTCGCGGACCGGTCGACCTCGCCGGTGCGCGCGTCCAGCTTCAGGTCGATCTCGCTGATCAGACGCCCGTGGTTCAGGCCCTCGATGACCGGGCGCGGCCGGCCCTCCGGGTCGGGCAGCGAGCAGTTGAAGCCCGCGTGCCAGTGCCCGGTGACGATCGCGTCGATGTCCGGCGACGCCTGCTTCGCGAAGTCGATAACCGGACCGGACGGCTTGTCGCAGGCGTTGAACCCGCCCGCGGCCGTCCCGCCGTCGTGCACGTTCGCCACGATCGCGCGAACACCGCGCTTCCGCAGCTCGGCGGCGTACCGGTTCGCGGTCTCCAGCAGCGGGAGCGAGCGCAGGCCGGGCTGGTAGGACGTGCTGCCGACCGGCGCGTCCGGGACGGTCAGGTTGATGAACCCGACGGGCAGCTTCCTGCCGCCCGCGCCGCGCACCCACTCGATGGTGTACGGCTTCAGGATCGGCTTGCCGGAGCGGGAGTCGACGATGTTGCCGGTGGAGAACGGGAAGTCCGCGCCGTGGAAGCGGCGGCCGGTGGAGTCGGTGAAGCAGGTGTCCACGTCCCGCTGCCCGAACCCGGCGCAGCGGCCCTTCATCATGTGGTCCCTGAGGTAGGACGCCGAGACGTCCAGCTCGTGGTTCCCGGTGGTGGAGAACCGGACGCCCAGCTTGTTCAGCACCTCGACGGTCGGCTCGTCGCCGAACGCGTCCACCTCGAACGGCCAGCCGCTGAAGTTGTCCCCGGCGGAGAACAGGATCGAGTTGCGCTGCCCCGCGCTCAGCCGCTTCAGGTGGGCCGCGTTGTAGGCGGCGCCGCCGACGCTCAGCTTGGTGCCGTCCGGCAGCTGGACCTGCCCGTTCGCGGCGTCGTTGTACGGCTGGAGGTAGCCGTGGAAGTCGGTGATCGACAGCAGCTGCACGTCCACCGGGGCCGTGGCGGGGGCCGCGAGGGCGGGGGCGGTTTGGAACGTTCCCAACGCCGCGGCGGCGGCCAGCGGGACCGCGAGGACGGCCCGAGGCGTCAGGTTCCGCCGCGCGGCGTTCCGTCGTGGGGTGGTCCGCTCTGAGCTGGCCCACTCTGAGGTGGTTTGTTGTGAGGTGGTCCGTCGTGCCGGTCGCATATGCCGTGTCCGTTTCGCCGGGTGCGGGGTGCGGGGGTACGGCACGCAGATGATCATCCGCAGATGACGCGCGCCCCACGCCGGAACCGACGGCGCGTGAACACCGGGCGGGTCACGGAGCGACACACGGCGCACATACCGACAAAAACCATCAGATGCCTACAGGTCCTGACAGGCGCTGACAGATGCCAACAAACACCGCGTAAAGCCCAACCCTTCACCGTAACCCGGTTCGGAACGCGAAAGGCTGTCAGGTTTCGGCCATAACAACCTCGGTCATTCGGCTAGGCGCGCGCCAGAGATGAAGTTACCTTCGCGTTGCCCACCCCGTAACCGGACAAAGGAGCATCCGGTGGCGCATATCAGGACAACCTTCGCCATGGGCGCGGCCGCGGCCGCGCTCGTCGTCGGCTCCGCGACGGCCGCCACGGCGGCCGGAACCGGCATCCACGCGGGCTCGCTCACCGGGCCCCTCTTCTCGGGCAACGTCAAGGCGTCGCTGCTCGGGACCGCGTCCGTCACCACCTCGCTCGGCGGCGGATCCTGCAACCAGTCCACGATGTCCGGCTCGGTGAACTCCGGCGGCAGCGGCTCGATCACCGCCGCGTCGTTCACCAACAACCCCGGTCCCGCCTGCCCGGGCGGCGGCGGCACCGTCGCCGTGACCGCCCAGAACCTCCCGTGGGGCGCGACCGTCGCCTACGACAGCACCCACTCCGGTGGCCGCGACGGCACCCTGACCCTCGCCAGCTTCAAGGTCAAGGCCGTCGCCAGCATCCTCGGCGGGATCACCTGCTACTACGGCGGCACCGTGACCGCCAACGGCTACAACCCCAACAACGCCTCCCGGCCCGACACCACCGTCAACCAGGCCCAGGTCAAGCTGAACAACGTCTCGATCGGCGTCCAGTCCGGCGGCAGCTTCCTCTGCCCGTCCACGGCCACCGTCACCGCCGCGTACCAGCTCCTGGGCGAGAGCTCGCCCGGATCCGGCTCGTACACCACCCAGCTGTGGATCGCGGCCTCCTGACCGTCCGCCTCCCGTCCCGCCACGTCCCGCGGCAGGCGCGCCCACCCCGCCTTGACCCCAGGCGCGCCGGATGAAACGAAGGGGCCGTCTCCCCCAAAGGGAGACGGCCCCTGTCACGTTCGCCCGCGTCGCGCGCGGGGTGCCGGTCGCGGCGTCAGCAGCCGACGAGCTGGGCGGCGAGGAACGACTCGACCTGGCTCAGCGAGATGCGCTCCTGGCTCATCGTGTCCCGCTCCCGGACGGTCACCGCGTCGTCCTCGAGGGTGTCGAAGTCGACGGTGACGCAGAACGGGGTGCCGATCTCGTCCTGGCGGCGGTAGCGGCGGCCGATCGCGCCCGCGTCGTCGAAGTCGACGTTCCAGTTCTTGCGGAGCTGCGCGGCCAGGTCACGGGCCTTCGGCGACAGGTCGGCGTTCCGGGACAGCGGCAGGACGGCCACCTTGACCGGGGCGAGCCGCCGGTCGAGCCGCATGACCGTGCGCTTCTCCAGCTTGCCCTTGGCGTTCGGGGCCTCGTCCTCGGCGTAGGCGTCCATCATGAACGTCAGCGTGCAGCGGTCGACGCCCGCCGCGGGCTCGATCACGTACGGGACGAACCGCTCGCCGGCCTCCTGGTCGAAGAATGACAGGTCCTGGCCGGACGCCTTGGCGTGCGTGGACAGGTCGAAGTCGGTGCGGTTCGCGACGCCCTCGAGCTCGCCCCACTCCTTGCCGGAGAAGCCGAAGCGGTACTCGATGTCGACGGTCCGCTTGGAGTAGTGGGACAGCTTGTCCTGCGGGTGCTCGAAGAGCCGCAGGTTCTCCTTCTTGATGCCGAGGTCGGAGTACCACTGGAACCGCTGGTCGATCCAGTACTGGTGCCACTCCTCGTCGCTGCCCGGCTTGACGAAGAACTCCATCTCCATCTGCTCGAACTCGCGGGTCCGGAAGATGAAGTTGCCCGGGGTGATCTCGTTGCGGAACGACTTGCCGATCTGGCCGATGCCGAACGGGATCTTGCGGCGGGACGACTGCTGGACGTTCAGGTAGTTGATGAAGATGCCCTGCGCGGTCTCGGGGCGCAGGTAGGCCAGGCCCGACTCGTCCTCGATCGCGCCGAGGTAGGTGCGCAGCATGCCGTTGAACATCTTCGGCTCGGTGAACGCGCCCTTGACGCCGCAGTTCGGGCAGGTCACGTCGGCCAGGCCGTTCGGCGGCTCCTGGCCGTGCTTCTCCTCGTACGCCTCGGTCAGGTGGTCGGCGCGGAACCGCTTGTGGCAGGACTGGCACTCGGTCAGCGGGTCGACGAACTCGCGGACGTGGCCGCTGGCCTCCCAGACCTCGCGGGCCAGGATCACCGAGGAGTCGAGGCCGACGACGTCGTCGCGGCCCTGCACGACCGACTTCCACCACTGGCGCTTGACGTTGTTCTTCAGCTCGACGCCGAGAGGGCCGTAGTCCCAGGAGGCGCGCAGTCCGCCGTAGATCTCGCTGGACGGGAACACCAGGCCCCGACGCTTGCTGAGATTGATGATCGTGTCCATCACGTCGGAACGGCGTGCCATGGCTGTTCTCCATCCGGCTGGCGGTCGGCGGGTGAGTTCGTCACGCGCCCTGCCGGTCGGACGGAGGGCGACGCGTATCCCCGTTGATCGTGCTCACATTCGTCATGCCCGGGCAGCCGCGATGTTTCGCGAAGCGGCGCTCCGGGCAGCCCTCCCCAGCTTAGGGCACCCGGAAGGGCCGCTGAACTCGATATCCGGCCACCGGACACCGTGCCTTGGCCGGGCCGAAACCGGGCCACCAGGAGTTGGGCGGATGTCGGTTCGCGTGGACGTCCGCTTTACCGGCGGGGCACGCCGGGGGTTCTTCGATCCCGGTCCCCGCGGGCTGGGAGGATGGCCGGATGATCGCGATCACCCGGTTCCGCGTCCCCGCCGAGCGCGCGGAGGGCTTCGCCGCCGAGATGACGGCCGTCCTGTCCGAGCTGGCCGCCGGGCCGGGGCACCGCGCGGGACGGCTCGCCCGCACCGTGGACGACCCGGAGCTGTGGGCGCTGATCACCGAGTGGGACGGCGCGGGTTTCTACCGCCGCGCCCTCGGCGCCCCCACGATCCGGATGCGTCTCATCCCCCTCGCCGCCATGGCGATCGACGAGCCCGGCGCCTACGAGGAGGTCCTCTAGGACGGGCCTGCGGGACGGGCCTGCACGACGGGCCCGTAGGACGACCCGGGCGCCTGTTGCGTCCGCCACATCCGCGATGACGGTTTTGACAACCGTTTTCATTTTGTCCAGACTTGTGGCGTGCTCACGTTCTCTTCCTCCCGGCGTGCCCGGCGGCGCGCGCTCCCCCTGACCGCCATCGCCCTCGCGGGCGCCCTCGGCCTGTCCGCCTGCGGTTCCGGAGACGGCGGGAGCGGCGGCCGGACGAAGGTCGTCGCGAGCTTCTACCCGATGGCGTGGCTCGCCGAGCGGATCGGCGGCGACACGGTCAAGGTCGAGACGCTGACCAAGCCGGGCGCCGAGCCGCACGACCTGGAGCTCACCCCCCGGCAGATCGCCGACGTGCAGAGTGCCGACCTCACGCTGTACATCAAGGGCGTCCAGCCCGCCGTGGACGACGCGGTCGACAAGCGCGCCAAGCACAAGTCGTTCGACGCCGTGACCGCGGTCAAGACCCTCCCCGCCCACGACCTGGGCGAGGAGGAGGGGCACGACCACGCCGACTACGACCCGCACGTCTGGGTCGACCCCGGACGCATGGCCGCCATCGCCAAGGGCGTCGGCGACCACCTGGCCACCGCCGACCCCGACCACGCGGCCGACTACCGGACCCGCACGGACGCGCTGGTCAAGCAGATCAGCGCCCTGGACACCGCGTTCCAGGACGGCCTGAAGACCTGCAAGCGCAGGACGATCGTGACCTCGCACGCCGCGTTCGGCTACCTGGCCGACCACTACGGCCTCACGCAGGTCCCGATCGCGGGCGTCGACCCGAACGCCGAGCCGTCGCCGAAGCGGCTCGCGCAGCTCACCGACCAGGTCCGGTCCAGCGGGGCTACCACGGTGTTCACCGAGACGCTGGTCAGCCCGAAGGTCGCCGACGCCCTCGCCCGTGAGGCGGGCGGCGTGAAGACGGCCGTCCTCGACCCGGTCGAGGGCGTGAAGCCGGGCTCGTCCGACGACTACCTGTCGATCCTGCGCCACGACCTCGACATCCTCCGTCCCGCCCTGGAGTGCTCGTGACCCCGCCCCCCTTCGCGATGACCGCCGGACGCGTCCGCCTGGACGGCCGGGAGGTGCTCGCGGGCATCGACCTCGTGGTCGCCCCCGGCGACGTCGTGGCCCTCACAGGCCCGAACGGCTCGGGTAAGTCCACGCTGGTCAGGGCCCTGCTCGGGCTGCTGCCACTGAGCGGCGGACGCACCGAGATCTACGGACGCGTCCCGTCCCGGTTCCGTGACTGGGGCCGGATCGGGTACGTCCCACAGCGGCTCCCGATGGGCGGCGGCGTCCCGGCGACCGTCCGGGAGGTCGTCGCGTCCGGACGCACCGCCCGGCAGTCCCGCTGGCGTCCGGCGTCGTCCGCCGACCGGGCCGCGGTCGACCGCGCGCTCGCCGCCGTGGGCCTGACCGACCGCGCCCGCGACTCCGCGCACCTGCTGTCGGGCGGCCAGCAGCAGCGGGTGCTCATCGCCCGCGCGCTGGCGGGCGAACCGGACGTGATCGTCATGGACGAGCCGAACGCCGGGGTGGACGCGGACAACCAGGAGGCGCTGGCCCGCACCCTCGGCATGCTGACCGGCGAGGGCCGCACGGTCGTCCTCGTCCTGCACGAGCTCGGCCCGCTCGAGCCGCTGATCACCCGGACCGTCCGGCTGGAGAACGGCCGGATCGCCGCCGAGACCCGCCTCCGCGCCGCGACGACCGCCCTCGCCACGGGCGGCGCGCGGGCGTCGGAGCAGCTCGCGGAAGGGAGCGCGGCATGACCGACGTCCTGTCCTACGACTTCATGCGGATCGCGCTGGCCATGGCGGTCCTGATCGGGCTGACCGCGCCCGCGATCGGCACCTTCATCGTCCAGCGCAAGCTGTCGCTGCTCGGCGACGGCATCGGGCACATCGCGCTCACCGGCATCGGGCTCGGCCTGCTCACCGGCACGTCCCCGATCCTCGGCGCGCTGGTGGTGACCGTGCTCGGCGCGCTCGCGATCGAGCTGCTCCGGGCGCGCAGCCGCAGCGGCGGGGACGTCGCGCTCGCGCTGCTGTTCTACGGCGGGCTCGCGGGCGGCGCGCTGCTCACCCAGGCGCAGAGCGGCGGCAGCAGCCTGCAGTCCTACCTGTTCGGCTCGATCAGCAGCGTGACGGCGGACGACCTGTACGTGGTCGCCGGGCTCGCGGTCGCGGTGCTCGCCATCGTGGCCGTGTTCGGCCGCGACCTGTTCCTGCTCTGCCAGGACGAGGAGCTCGCGCGCGCGGCCGGGCTGCGGGTCCGGTTCCTGTCGGTGCTGATCGCGGTGACCGCCGCGGTGACCGTGGTGATCGCGATGCGCGCGGTCGGGCTGCTGCTCGTCGGCGCCCTGATGATCATCCCGGTGGCGGCGGCGCAGCAGCTGGCCCGGGGCTTCCGGGCGACGATGCTGGGCGCCATGGTGATCGGTGTACTGTCGGCGGTGTCGGGGCTGTTGGGCTCGTTCCAGTACGATCTTCAGCCGGGCCCGTCGATCGTTCTGTTCGCCCTCGCGGTGTTCCTGGTCGCGGTCGTCGCCGGAGCGGCGCTGCGCCGCCGCAGGGCGGTCGCGACCCGTCCGGTCCCCGGTGGGACGGCCGGGAACGGCCCGGGCACGGCGGCGGGAAGCGCGTCGCACGAGACGGCGGCGCACGAGACGGTGCTGGGCGCGGCTGCCCGCGCCCACGTGGAGCCCGAGGCGGAGGTGCTCGGAGGATGACCAGGAACGGCACGACCTCCCGGCGGAACGCGGTGCGCGAGGCGCTCTCGGGCTGCGAGGGGTTCCGCAGCGCGCAGGACATCTACGCCGACCTGCGCGCGGACGGCTCCAAGATCGGCCTCACCACGGTCTACCGGGCGCTGCAGGCGCTGTGCGACGCCGGTGAGGTGGACGTGCTGCGCACCGACGACGGCGAGGCCGTCTACCGGGCCTGCCGCACCGAGGAGCACCACCACCACCTGGTCTGCCGCGACTGCGGCCGGACGGTCGAGGTGGCCGGCCCCGCCGTCGAGCGCTGGGCCGACGCCGTCGCCGACGAGCACGGCTTCAGCGAGATCACGCACACCGTCGAGATCTTCGGCCGCTGCGCCGATTGCTCCGCAAAGTAGTCCGAAACGGTCGCGACTGACCGAAACGCTCCGGGTAGCGCACAGCGCGTCCGCGGTAACGGGTGACGTGTTGAGAACATTCGTGACAGTTTTTGACACATTTCACCAAGGAAACTGAATACCTCTCATGTCATAAATGTCCCCATAGCCAGGGCGGGCCCGACGGTCGGGCCCTCGGGGGGAGCCAGGGCTCTGCCATGAGAGGCGTTCATGAGAACCTCCCCCCGCCTGGTGGCCGGGGCCGCGCTGCTCGTCGCGCCGGTCGTCGTCGCACTCCCGTCCGCCGCCTCGGCCGCCCCCGCTCCCACCGCTCCCGCCCCCTCGGTCGCCGCGACCCGCGCGCTCGGCGCGGCGGACTCCCACGCGGGCGACCTCAAGGCGTCGGCGGACCAGACGTTCAAGGTCGTCGGCGTGAGCGTGGACCGGGACGGCACGTCCCACACGCGCATGGTCCGCACGGTCCGGAACCTGCCCGTGCTCGGCGGCGACGTGATCGTCCACCAGAGCCCGTCCGGCGCCTACGAGGGGACGAGCCTGACCCTGCGCTCCGCGCCGAACCCGACCGCGCCGAAGGTGTCGGCCGCGAAGGCGAAGAAGGCCGCCGCGGCCAAGCACTACACGCTGCGCGACAACGGGACGCTGGTCGTCGAGGCCCGCACCGCCGACCACCAGCCGCGCCTCGCCTGGCGCTTCAAGACCGAGGGCAGGAAGGCCGACGGCACGCCCAGCCGCGTCTTCACCTCCGTGGACGCGCTGACCGGCGCGGTGCTGTTCCGCGAGGAGACGATCAAGACCGACGCGGGCGACGGCCAGGGCCTGTACTCCGGGACGGTCCCGCTGCAGCTCACCAAGTCCGGGACCTCCTACCAGATGAAGGACCCGACGCGCGGCAACACCCTCACGGGCGACGCGGAGAACAAGACGGACTTCTGCATCCTGACGTTCTGCCTCTTCCGCGCGCCCACGACCCTCTTCACCTCGACCACGACGCACTTCGGCAACGGGACGAACGCCAACCGAGCCTCGGCGGGCGTGGACGCGCAGTACGGCACGGACGAGACCTGGGACTTCTACAAGGACGTCTTCAACCGCACCGGCATCAAGGGCGACGGCAAGGGCTCGTCTAACCGCGTCCACTACGGCAGCAGCTACGCCAACGCGTTCTGGGACGACTCGTGCTTCTGCATGACCTACGGCGACGGTGACGGCGTCCAGCTCGCGCCGCTGACCGCGCTGGACGTCGCGGCGCACGAGATGACCCACGGCGTGACCAGCGCGACCGCGAACCTCACCTACAGCGGGGAGTCCGGCGGGCTGAACGAGGCGACCTCCGACATCATGGCGGCGGCCGTCGAGTTCTACGCCAACAACCCGTCCGAGCAGGCCGACTACCTGGTCGGCGAGAGGGTCGT
Organism: Actinomadura oligospora ATCC 43269; assembly: GCF_000518265.1. Classification (GTDB taxonomy): domain Bacteria; phylum Actinomycetota; class Actinomycetes; order Streptosporangiales; family Streptosporangiaceae; genus Spirillospora; species Spirillospora oligospora. The sequence continues at coordinate 714,064 of NZ_JADG01000004.1, forward strand.
GCTGCCCGGCTTCGGCAAGCCCGCCCTCCGGTTCATGGACAAGCCCAGCAAGGACGGCAAGTCCCCCGACAACTGGTCGACCACCCTGAAGAACCTGGACGTGCACTACTCGTCCGGCGTCGCCAACCACTTCTACTACCTGCTGTCCGAGGGCAGCGGCCCGAAGACGATCAACGGCGTCTCCTACGACAGCCCGACCGCCAACGGCCAGCCGGTCAGCGGCATCGGCCGGGACGCGGCGACGCGCATCTGGTACCGCGCGCTGACCACGTACATGACGTCCAGCACGGACTACGCGGCCGCGCGGACGGCCACGCTGAACGCCGCCAAGGACCTGTTCGGCGCGGGCAGCGCGCAGTACAACGCGGTCGCCGCCACCTGGACGGCCGTGAACGTCAGCTGATCCCGACCCCGCCCCCGGAGCCCGTCACGCGGCCCCAAGGCGCCGAGGCCCCGTGTCCGCCCCACCGGGACACGGGGCCTCACCCTTTCGCCCGACAAATAACTCCATCCCCCGGGACCCTGACCCGCCCGAACGGCATAGTGGTCAACTGCGTCAAAACAGAACATCAAGACTCCGCTCCCGAAAGGGGGACCTCCAGATGATCCTGATCCGACGCGCCACTCCGCTGTTCGTGACGGCCTGCGCGGCCGTCCTCGCCGCCGCCACCGCCTGCGGCGGCACCGGCTCCGACGCCGGGAGGACCGGCTCCGACTCGTCCCACAAGCCCGGAAAGTCCGCCTCCGGCGGCCCCACAGACGCTCCCACGCACGCGCCCGGCTCGTGCCACGCGACAAGCCTGGACCCCGCCACGACGCGTCCGGACCCGAAGTGCACGCCGGGCGCGACCAACCCGGACGTCACGCAGGCCAACATCCACGAGACGGTCTGCGTCGCGGGCTACACCAGGAAGATCCGCCCGCCGGTCTCCTACACCAACGCGCTCAAGCGGCAGCAGATCATCGAGTACGGCTACAAGGACACCAGCCCGTCCTCCTACGAGGAGGACCACTTCATCCCGCTCTCGATCGGCGGCGCCCCTCGCGACCCGCGCAACCTCTGGCCGGAGCCGGGCGGCAGCCCCAACCCCAAGGACCAGGTCGAGTTCAAGCTCTACAAGGCCCTCTGCGCCGGGCAGATCACCCTCGCCGCCGCGCAGAAGGCGATCGCCACGGACTGGACCACCGCCGGGAACCTCGCCCACTGACCCGCGGATCACCCGATCTGCCGATGAGCGCCGCGCGCGCGGTTGGCAGAATCGGTCCCATGGCTACCACTCGCATCGCCAACGCACACTGGGAAGGGCCGCTGATGGGCGGCCAGGGGACGGTCTCGCTGGACTCGTCCAAGATCGGCACCTACGAGGTCTCCTGGCCGTCCCGGGCCGAGGAGCCGAACGGGCGCACCAGCCCCGAGGAGCTCATCGCGGCCGCGCACTCCACCTGCTACTCGATGGCGCTCTCGCACGGCCTCGCCGGCGCCGGGAACCCGCCGGAGACGGTGGACACCAAGGCCGAGGTCACCTTCCAGCCCGGTGAGGGCATCACCGGGATCCACCTGACCGTCCGGGCGAGCGTGCCCGGCCTGTCGGCCGCCGACTTCGACAAGGCCGCGCAGGACGCCAAGGCCAACTGCCCGGTGAGCAAGGCGCTCACCGGCACGAAGATCACCCTGGACGCGGCGCTCCTCTAGACCGGGCGCGCCCGCTCCCGTTCCCTCCGCGGATGGAGCGGGAGCGGGGCGCTTCCGGCGCAGGTCACGAGCCTGAGCCTGCGCCGTCCCGCGGCCTGCTCGCCGACGTCGAGGACGTCGCGGTGCTGGGTCGCGCGGTTGTCCCAGACCACCACGTCGCCCGGCCGCCACCGCCAGCGGACGGTGTTCTCCAGCGCCGTCACATGGCCCTGGAACAGCCGGATCAGCGCGTCCGCGTCGGCCTCGTCGCTGAGACCCGCCACGCGCCGCGCATACGCGCCGAGCAGCAGCACCCGCTCCCCCGTCTCCGGGTGGACGGTCACCAGCGGGTGCTCCCGCACGCCGTCGGGGCCCGCGTGCTCGATCCACAACCGGTCCGCGACCTCGCGCAACTCGACCGGCAAGCTGTCATAGGCGGTCGCGGTGTTCGCCCACACGGTGTCGCCGCCGAACGGCGGGACGCTCAGCGCGTGCAGCACCGACACGCCCGGCGGACGCATCGTGTCGCTCCCGTCGGTGTGCCAGGCCGTCGCGCAGGCCGCGCCGTCGAGGTGGCCGGAACGCTCCAGGCGGCCGGGACGCTCGACCGGCGGCGCGGGCTCGCCGAAGAGCGCGGCGAGCGCCGTCTGCTCCGCGACGCCGAAACCCTGCTGCCCCCGGACGAACAGCACCTTGTGCCGCAGCAGCGCCCGGCGCAGCAGGGTCGCCGTCCCGTCGTCGAGCCCGTCGCCGAGCCCGCCGTCCAGCCGGACGCCCGTGACCGCCGCGCCGATCCGTCCCGCGACGGGCTCCACGCGGACCGCGAGCCCCTCGGGCGCGCACGGCGGGTCCAGCAGGTACGCCATGCGGACGAAGGTAGGCGGCCCCCGCGCAAAAGTCAATCAATCAGGTAGGGATTATCGACTATAGGAGGCGACCAAGCCGCGACACCGAGGTGACGCGGCCTGGAGCGAGGACGAGCGGTCAGGCGGACGGCGCGACCGGCACCGGGTTCGGCTCGGCGCCGCCGTAGCGGCGGTCGCGGCTGGCGTAGACCTCGCAGGCGTGCCAGAAGTGGCGGCGGTCGAAGTCCGGCCAGAGGGTGTCGAGGAACACCATCTCCGCGTACGCCGACTGCCAGATCAGGAAGTTGGACGTGCGCTGCTCGCCGGACGAGCGCAGGAACAGGTCCACGTCCGGGATGCCGGGCTCGTCGAGGTACTTCGCGAACGTCTTCTCACTGATCTTGTCCGGGTTGACCCTGCCGTCCCGGACGTCGCGGGCGAGCTGCGCGGCGGCGTCCACGATCTCGGCGCGGCCCCCGTAGTTCACGCAGAACTGCAGGGTGAGGACGTCGTTGTCCCGGGTCATGGCCTCGGCGTCCTCCAGCTCCTTGATCACGCTGCGCCAGAGCCTCGGCCTCCGGCCGGCCCAGCGCACCCGGACGCCCATCGAGTTCAGCTGGTCGCGGCGGCGCCGGATCACGTCCCGGTTGAAGCCCATCAGGAAGCGGACCTCGTCCGGCGAGCGGCGCCAGTTCTCGGTGGAGAACGCGTAGGCCGACACGTACGGGACGCCCAGCTCGATCGCGCCCATGATCACGTCGAACAGCGCGTCCTCGCCGCGCTTGTGCCCCTCCGTGCGGGGCAGCCCGCGCTGCTTGGCCCAGCGCCCGTTGCCGTCCATCACGATGGCCACGTGCCGCGGCACCAGCTCGCTCGGGATCGCGGGCGGGCGCGCCCCGGTCGGGTGCGGGTACGGCGGCTCAACGGCGGCCCTGCTCAAACTGTCTCCCTGTCGGTCGTCCCGCCGGGACCGGCGGGGTCGTCGGGCCCGTACCCGTCGACGTCGAAGTCCCCGTCCCCGTAGCCGCCTCCCGCCCCGCCGCCGGACGCGTCCGGCGCGCCGGGCCGGGCCCTCGCGGTCTCCGCCGCGACCTCGCGGTGCTCCCGCGTGCCGGTGTCGCGCTCGACATGGCGGAGCGAGCGGATGCCGTGCTCCAGGTGCCACTGCAGATAGGCGGCCACCAGGCCGCTGCACTCCACCCGGTGCCGCTGCTCGGAGTCGTCGGCATAGTCCCACTCGCCGCGCAGCAACGCCAGCATCAGCGCGAACGTCGGCGGCGCGGGCGTCGCCGTGCCCGGCTGGCGGCAGCGGGCGCACATCGCGCCGCCGCCCGCGATGGAGAAGCCGCGCAGCTGCCCCCGGTCGCCGCAGCGGCTGCACTCGTCCAGCGCCGGGGCCCAGCCCGCGACCGAGAGCGACCGCAGCAGGAACGCGTCCAGCACCAGCCGGGGGTCGTGCGACCCGTCCGCCAGCGTGCGCAGCCCGCCGACCAGCAGCAGGAACTGCCGCAACGCGGGCTCGCGCTCGGCGGCGGTCAGCTTCTCGGCGGTCTCCAGCATGGCCGTCCCGGCGGTGTAGCGCGGGTAGTCGACCACCAGGCGCTCGCCGTACGGGCGCAGCGTCTCGGCCTGGGTGATCAGGTCGAGCGAGCGCCGCTCGTAGAGCTGCAGGTCCACGTGGGTGAACGGCTCCAGCCGCGCGCCGAACCGGGACTTGGTCTTGCGGACCCCCTTGGCCGCCGCGCGGATCCGGCCGGAGCGCCGGGTCAGCACGGTCACGATGCGGTCGGCCTCGCCCAGCTTCTGGGTGCGCAGGACGACGCCCTCGTCGCGGTACAGGGTCACCCGCCCATTGTCGCCCACGTCCGGGCGTGCGCCCGCACGGGAACACCCGATCCGCACACACTCCATACGAACCCGGCACGATCCGGCGCTCCGAGACGAGATCATCACGCTCCGCGACCGCATTCGGCCGCGCGACTGTGGCCGAAGACGTGGCCCAGGTCACCCTCACGGTGGCAGCGTTGTCCCATGAGATGCACCATCGTGCCGCCGCACATCCTCGACCACATGGCCCGCGAGGCCGACGACCCGTCGCTGCGCGAGTCCGCCCGCCGCAGCCTGGTGATCAGCACCGCCCAGCGCACCGAGCGCCGGATCCTGCCCGTCACCGCACCCGCCGCCACCCAGGACTTCACCCCCAACCGGACGATCAAGGACGCCGGGCACACCGAGACGCTGCCCGGCGAGACCGTGCGCGCCGAGGGCGCGCCCCCCACCTCCGACGCCGTCGAGAACCAGGCCTACGACTGGCTCGGCGTCGTGTTCGACTTCTTCGAGGCCGCCTACCAGCGGGACTCCATCGACGGCGCGGGCCTGCCCCTGATCTCGACCGTGCACTACGGGCAGGGCTACGACAACGCCTTCTGGAACGGCGAGCAGATGGTCTACGGGGACGGCGACGGAACGCTGTTCACCGAGTTCACCGGCCCGCTCGACGTCACCGGGCACGAGCTCACCCACGGGATCACCCAGTACACCGCCGCGCTGGAGTACTACGGCCAGTCCGGCGCGCTCAACGAGTCGCTCTCGGACGTGTTCGGCTCGCTGATCAAGCAGTGGCACCTCGGCCAGACCGCCGACCAGGCGGACTGGCTGATCGGCCAGGGCCTGCTCGCGCCCGGCGTCAACGGCGTGGCGCTGCGGTCCATGAAGGCCCCGGGCACCGCCTACGACGACCCCCAGATGGGCAAGGACCCCCAGCCCGCCGACATGGCCCACTATGTCAACACGTACCGTGACAACGGAGGGGTACATATCAACTCGGGAATCCCGAACCGGGCGTTCTACCTGGCCGCCGACGCGATCGGCGGCCACGCCTGGGAGCGGGCCGGGCGGATCTGGTACGGGACGCTGACCGGCGGCAAGGTGCCGTCCACGGCGGACTTCGCCACGTTCGCGGCGGCGACCGTGGACACGGCGAAGGCGCTGTACGGAGCGTCCGCCGCCGAGGTGACCGCGGTGCGGCAGGCGTGGACGGGGGTGGGCGTCCGCGTGTGATCCGCACGGCCCGGGACGAGCGGAGGAGAACGGTGATGAAGGTGACGGTGATCCGGAGCGGGGGGTTCGCCGGGATCGAGCGGCGCGGTCAGGCCGACAGCGCCGACGACCCCCTGCTGGACGGCCTGGTCGGCCGCGTCGACCTGTCCCTGCTCCCCCCGCCCGGACGCATCCCGGACCAGTTCGTCTACGACATCGACATCGACGGGACGACCACGTCCGTCGGCGAGGCGCAGCTCACGGGACCGCTGCGCGAACTCGTCCACCACGTGCTCGACTCCGGCGGCTGACCGCGGGCCGCGCCCGACAACGACGACCACAGCGACGAGGTGGCAGACGACCGGGGCCGGGCCACTCGTGGCGGCCCGGCCCCGGTCACCCTCGTGACCGGGCCACGAAAGGGTTTCCGGGTGCCTCCCCCGCGCGGGAGGCACCCGGAAAGTCTCGTCCGGCCCGGACGGGCCCCCTCGCGGACCACGGCCCGCGAGGGCCCGGAGATCAGGCGCCGCGGGCGACGCGGTTGACGGCCGACAGCATCGCCTTCAGGGACGCGGTGACGATGTTCCCGTCGATCCCGACACCCCACACGGTCTGTCCGTCCACGTCGCACTCCACGTAGGCCGCGGCGCGCGCGTCGCCGCCCGCGCTCATCGCGTGCTCGGCGTAGTCCAGGACGCGGACGTTCACGCCGACGGTCGCCAGGGCGTCCTCGAACGCCGAGACCGGGCCGTTGCCGATGCCCTCGATCTCGCGGATCTCGCCGTGCACCCGGACGTCGCAGGACAGCCGGTCCTTCTCGTCCACGCGGGAGACGGCGCGGTGCGCCAGCAGCCCGACGCGCGGCCCGTTCGCCAGGAACTCGCCCTCGAAGATCTCCCACATGCGCTCGGGCGTGACCTCGCCGCCCTGGTCGTCGGTGTGCTGCTGGACGACCCGGGAGAACTCGATCTGCAGCCGCCGCGGCAGCTCCAGGGAGTGCTCGGTCTTCATCACGTAGGCCACGCCGCCCTTGCCGGACTGGCTGTTGACCCGGATGACCGCCTCGTACGTCCGGCCCACGTCGTGCGGGTCGATCGGCAGGTACGGGACCTCCCAGGTGAACGCCTCCACCGGGGTCCCGGCCGCCGCCGCGTCCCGGCGCAGGTGGTCGAAGCCCTTGTTGATCGCGTCCTGGTGGGAGCCGGAGAACGCGGTGTACACCAGGTCGCCGCCGTACGGGTGCCGCTCGTGGACGGGCAGCTGGTTGCAGTACTCGACGGTGCGCCGGATCTCGTCGATGTCGGAGAAGTCGATCATCGGGTCGACGCCCTGGGTGAACATGTTCAGGCCCAGCGTGACCAGGCAGACGTTGCCGGTGCGCTCGCCGTTGCCGAACAGGCAGCCCTCGATGCGGTCGGCCCCGGCCAGGTAGCCCAGCTCGGCGGCGGCGACGGCGGTGCCCCGGTCGTTGTGCGGGTGCAGGGACAGGATGACCGAGTCGCGGAACGCCAGGTTCCGGTTCATCCACTCGATCTGGTCGGCGTAGACGTTCGGGCTCGCCATCTCGACCGTGGCGGGCAGGTTCACGATGACCTTGCGGTCCGGGGTGGGCCGCCACACCTCGTTGACGGCGTTGCAGACCTCGACCGCGTACTCCAGCTCGGTGCCGGTGAACGACTCCGGCGAGTACTGGAAGTGGATCTCGGTGTCGCCCATCTGCTCGGCGAGCTTCTGACACAGCTTGGCGCCCTCGACCGCGATCGCGGTGATGCCGTCCCTGTCCTGCCCGAACACCACGCGCCGCTGCAGCGTGGACGTCGAGTTGTACAGGTGGACGATCGCCTGCTTCGCGCCCCGGACGGCCTCGAAGGTCTTCTCGATCAGCTCGGGACGGGCCTGGGTCAGCACCTGGATCACGACGTCGTCCGGGATCCGGCCCTCGTCGATGATCTGCCGGACGAAGTCGTAGTCGGTCTGGCTCGCCGCCGGGAACCCGACCTCGATCTCCTTGTAGCCCATCCGGACCAGCAGCTCGAACATCTTGAGCTTGCGGTGGGCGTCCATCGGGTCGATCAGCGCCTGGTTGCCGTCCCGCAGGTCCACGGCGCACCAGCGCGGGGCCTCGGTGATCACCTGGTCGGGCCAGGTCCGGTCGGCCAGCTTCACGGGAGCGAACGGCCTGTAGCGCTGGAAGGGCATTCCGGAGGTGTTCTGCTGCGGATACATCTGGGGTCCTGCTTCCCTCTGCTCAGTCCTTGCGGCCGACGCTCACGTCAGAGTCCCGCAGCGAGGGAGCCGGCCTGTCTACAGGCCCCCGCTGCGGCCGCTAAGGAGAAGCAGCTCCACGAACACGATCGTCAAGCTAACAGATCCCATCCGGAAGTCGGAAACCCGGTCTCGCCATCTGAGACGACCGCGTCTCGCGAGCCGCCTACCAGCGCCTTCAGGAAAGGCGTGTCGGGATGAGCACGGAGAGGCATGTCACACAGCCCTCCAGCGCCTCGAACTCGCCGATGTCCACGACCGTCACCCGGAAGCCGTCGGCGGCGAGCAGGGCGGCGGTGCGCGGCGCGGACGCGGCGAGCAGCAGGTGGTCCGGCCCGAGGACGACCACGTGCGCGCCCGCGGGCTCGGGCGCGACGCGCAGGGCGGGCAGCGCCGAGGTGTCCAGCCAGTCCGGGACGCCGATGAGCGAGCCGTCCGGGAGGGCCGTCATCGCCGACTTCAGGTGCAGCGCGCCCCGCACGTCCACCGGGACGACCCGGCGCCCGCCGAGGAGCCGCGCGAGCTGGCAGATGCCCTCCTCGTTGGTGCGGTCGCCGCGTCCGACGTAGACGGTGTCGCCCGCCTGGAGCACGTCGCCGCCGTCCAGGGTGCCGGGGGCGGTGATCCGCTCCACGGTCAGCCCGAGGTCGCGGACGACACCCTCGGTCCCGGCGACCTCGCCGCGGCGCTCCGGCGCGCCCGGCAGGGTCAGCACCGCCGTCTCCCCGCAGACCACGACCGTGTCCTCGACGAACACCGCGTCGGGGGCGTCGTCCGCCTCCGGGACGGCCCGGACCGCCCATCCGGCCGCCCGCAGCGCGTCGACGTACGCCTCGTGCTGCCGCCGGGCGAGGCCGAGGTCCACGGGCCGCCGCTCGATGTGCGCGACCAGCCCTTCCGCCAGCCGCGGTCCCGGCCGCCGCACCAACGCGAGTCCTGCGTCCGCCATGCTCCCGTCCCTCCTGGGTCCGTCCGAGCCGTTGCGGCCTGTGACAGCGTTCTGGGGCGTGTCTCAAGGTCACCTGCCCTACTACGCGACGCTCGCCACGGGCGCCGACCTTGAGACACGCCCTGGAAAGAGATTAGTGCGCGGCGGCCTCGGTCATCGTGATGACGCCGAGGGCGTGGGCGCGGCTCATGGCGAGGAGCTGGGCGACGCGGTGCAGGGTGCGGCGCTCGGCCTCGTCCAGGGGGCCGTCGGCCAGGCCGATCCGGACGCAGCGGGCCAGGAACCACTCCTTCGCCTCGACGGCGAGGCCGGATCCGGCGCGGGCGACCTCCTCCTCGAGGAACTCCTCACGGAGCTCGAGGTCGGTGTCGATGCACAGGTCGTCGTACCCGAGCTCGCCGTAGCCGGTGACGGCCTCGATGGCGCGTTCCCGGGCGTCCTCGTCCTCGGGGTCGCCGGAGCGCAGGACGAGCCCGGCGGCGGCGCGCATCCCCGCCGGCAGCGCGGCGGCGAGCTGCTGCGCGGTGGGCGCGCGCAGGGCGGAGACAGGGAACCGGGCCCTGCACACCCGGCACTCGACGACCTCGCCGAGGCGGCGCAGCGGGACGGCCGGGAGGAAGAAGAGGGTGATCCACCGGCGGGCGGCCCGGCGGCGGTAGGCGCGGTCGCCGCCACAGCGGGGACAGTGGAAGACCCCCTCACCCGTGGTGCGGAAGAACACCGAAAAGCCGAAAACAAGCAACACCGGTCTCTCCTCCCGAAACGGACGCGTCCAAACTACCGATCCCGGCCGCCTCCCGCGCCCCACGCGATCGAGGTCGCATCGGCCCCTTACGCTTGGCACATGACCGGTGACATGGGACGGCCCCAGTTCCTGCCGCCCGAGGAGCAGCCGCCGGAGCCGGTGCCCGACCCGGGCCCCGAACCCGCCGCCGAGCAGCCCTCCCCGGTGGCCGCCCGGTCGCGCGCCGCGGCGGTCTGGAGCGCGCTGACCGTCCTGTCCTCGCTGGCGCTGCTGATCTCGGCGTTCCTGCCGTGGGCGCGGCTGGAGATGGTCACCGAGCTGCTCGGCGCCTCGATCCGCGACGATCTCGGGCCGGTCGCGGGCATCGAGGCGGACGGCACCGTCGTGGTGGTGCCGGTGCTGGCCCTCTCGGCCGCCGTGGTCGCGCTGTGGGGCGCGGCCGGACGGGACGCCCGGATCGCCGCCCTGGCCGCGCTGCCGGGCTCGCTCGCGCTGGTCGCCTGCGTCCTGTTCGCGCTGCGGCTGCACCGGACGGGCGACCGGTACGGCGAGCAGGGCGCGCTCATCGCCTCGCACACGCACGTCTCGCTCGCCTACGGCTGGTATCTGGCCGTCGGCGCGGCCCTGCTGGTCGTCGGGACCGGCCTGGTCCGCCCGTTCGCGCGGCGGGCGCGGGCCCGGACGGCGGACGGACCGGCGGGCGGGCCGGATCAGGCGGTGGTGGGGCCGGATCAGTCGTAGAAGCCGAGGCGGCGGAGCTGCTTCGGGTCGCGCTGCCAGTCCTTGAGGACCTTGATCCGCAGGTCGAGGTAGACCTTGGTGCCGAGCAGGGCCTCGATCTGCCGTCGGGCCTGCCGCCCGACCTCCTTCAGCCGGGCGCCCTTGTGCCCGATGATGATGCCCTTCTGGCTGTCCCGCTCCACGTACAGGTGGGCGTAGATGTCGGTGAGGTCCTCGCGGCCCGCGCGGGGGGCCATCTCGTCCACGGCGACGGCGATCGAGTGGGGAAGCTCGTCCCGGACGCCCTCCAGCGCCGCCTCGCGGATCAGCTCGGCGACCAGGACCTGCTCGGGCTCGTCGGTCAGGTCGCCCTCGGGGTAGAGCGCGAAGCCCTCCGGCAGGTGCTTGATCAGCAGGTCGCCGACCACGTCCAGCTGGAAGCCGTCCACCGACGAGCAGGGCACGATGTCGGCGAACTCGCCCAGTTCCCCGACGGCGAGGAGCTGCCGGGCGACCTGTTCGGGCGTGGCGCGGTCGGTCTTGGTGACGATCGCCACGACCGGCGTCCGCTTCACGTTGGCGAGCTCGCGCGCGATGTACTTGTCGCCGGGCCCGACGGGCTGGTCGGCCGGGACGCAGAAGCCGATCACGTCCACCTCGGTGAGGGTGGACCGGACGAGGCTGTCCAGCCGCTCCCCGAGCAGCGTGCGGGGCTTGTGGAGGCCGGGCGTGTCGACCACGACGAGCTGGGCGTCCGGGCGGTGCACGATGCCCCGGATCGCCCGCCGGGTGGTCTGCGGGCGGCTGCTGGTGATCGCCACCTTGGTCCCGACCAGCGCGTTCATCAGCGTGGACTTGCCGACGTTGGGCCGTCCGACGAAGCAGGCGAACCCGGACCTGAACGGCTCGGGCTGCGGGGTCTCTGCTGGCGATCCTGGCGATGTCACGTCACCAATTGTCGCCGACGCGACGCAGCGCCTCGTCCACCGGCGTGCCCGGGGGGCCTCAGGCGGCCGGGGATCCGAGGGCGCGGAGGGCGTCGGCGGCGGCGTGGGACCAGTGCTCGACGCCGATCCGCCCGCCGATCTCGATCGCGAACCGGTAGTGCGCGGCGGCCTCGTCCGGACGGCCCAGGAACGCGGCCAGGTCTCCGAGGGTGTGCGCGATCGGCCCCAGCGTGGCGACCGCGCTCGCCCCGCCGGCGATGTGGTCGGCGAACGGGAGCAGGTCGTCCAGGCAGCGTTCGGCCAGGTCACGGTCCCCGAGGGCGATCGCGCGGCGGGAGCGGACGGCCAGGGCCAGCTCGTAGAAGTAGTCCGGGCGGACCGGGCCCGCGCCCTCGACCGCCCGGCGCGCCTCGTCCAGGCGTCCGGCGGCGGCGAGGGCCAGCGCGAGCAGGTCGGCGGTGGCGCTGATGTGTGGCCACTGCTCGGCCATCCACGTCGCCGGTTCGACCATCTCGGCGACGCGCCCGCGCACGAGCCGGAGGCAGAAGATCCCGAAGAACGTCACACCCTGCTCGCTGGACCAGATCCCCGTCCGGGAGATGGCGTCGCCGACCTCCCGGTAGGCGCGTTCGGCGTCGTCGTACTCGGCGGAGAAGGCGTGGCCGAGGGCCCGGTGCCACTCGCTGATCTGCCGCAGCAGGGGCAGGCCGTACTGCTCGGCCAGCCGCTGCCCCTCGGCGCGGTGGCGGGCCGCCTCGTCCACCCGGAGGAACGCCATCTGGACCTGCTGGAGCTGCAGATGGGCGAGGACCTGGTAGGACCCCAGCTCGTGCCGTGTCGCCAGCTCCATCAGCTCGCTCGCGAGCTCGTACCGCGCCTGGCGGTCGGCGGCACTTCGGTAGCTGTTGATGTAGCGGCCGTTCAGCGCGGCGGCGAGGGTCTCCGGACGGTCCAGGCGGCGGGCCAGGGCCAGCGCCTCGTCGGCGGCCCGCCGTCCCTCGTCGCCGGGCTCGCCCTCCTGCTCGATCGCGATGGTGGTGAGCAGCCGGGCGCGCAGCTCGTCGGCGTCGTCCGGCAGGCCCGCGAGGGCCTCGTGCGCCGCGTCCAGCAGCTCGGTGTCGAGGACGCCGTACTCGCGGGCCGTCCACAGCGTCGGGACGTCGAACGCGATGATCGCGCGCGTCAGCAGCTCGGTGTCGCCCAGCGCCCGCGCCTCGGCGACGCAGCGGGCGCGGCGCTCCCGGGACGGCACGACCGCCCCGGCCAGCGCGAACGCGCGGATCGCCCGGATCTCCAGCTCCAGCCGGTCGCGCACCCGTCCCGGGTCCAGGACGGAGGCCGCGCGGGCCCAGAGCTCGGCGGCCGAGGCGTGGGCGAACCGGGCCTCGGCGGCGGACGCGGCGAGCGTCGCGTACCGGACGGCCCGTTCCGGGTCGGTGCCCGCTTCGAGGAAGTGGTGCGCGATCGCGCCGACCTCGCCGGGCGCGTGCCGTTCCATCGCGGCGGCGATCCGGCCGTGCAGGCGGGTCCGGCGGGCCGCCGACAGCTCGGCGGACAGCGTGTCCCGGACGAGCGCGTGCGCGAACCGCATCCGGCCCGGCGCGGGCTCGGTGACCAGCCCGGCGGCGAGGCCCGCCTCCACCGCGTCCAGGACGGCGTCCTCGCCCCCCGCGGACAGCTCGATCAGCACCCGGACGTCGGTCTCCGGCCCGGCCACGGCCGCGTGCCGCAGGACGGCCAGCGCGTCCCCGGGCAGCCCGGCGAAGCGGCGGCGCAGCACGTCCCCGACCCCGGCGGGCACGCCGCGCGCCGCCGCGTCCGGGCCCTCGGCGTCGAGCAGCCGCGCGGTCTCGCGGGCGAAGAAGGGGTTCCCGCCGGTCCGCTCGGCGATCGCGGCCAGCTCGCCCGCGCCGACCTCGGCCGCGCAGGACGCCCTGACCAGCACGGCGACCTCGGCGTCGGCCAGCCCGGCGAGGTCGATCCGGACCGGCTCGTGCCGGGCGAGCCGCGCGAGGGCGCCCGTCATGCCGTCCGCCTCGGCCGGGCGGAACGTTCCCACGATCATCACGGGCAGCTCGGCCAGCCGCTCCGGCAGCCGGGACAGCAGGACGAGCGTCTCCTCGTCGGCCCAGTGCAGGTCGTCCAGGACCAGGAGCAGCGGCCCGGCGCCCGCGAGGCCCGCCAGGTAGTCGCCGACGGCCAGGTGCAGGCGGAACCGCCCGGTCGTGGCGTCGGCGGCCCGGTCGGCGCGCGCGGAGGACGCGTCGTCGAGCAGCGGGGCGAGCCGTCCCACCAGGGCCGCGTCCGGGGGCGTCCCGTCGGCGAGGACGCGCAGGATCTCCGCCCACGACCAGGCCGCCGGTGCTCCGTCGGCCTCCTCGGACCGGCCCCACGCGACCCGCCAGCCGTCCGCCGCCAGCCGCCGCGCGAACCGCTCGACCAGCGCCGTCTTGCCGATCCCCGCCTCGCCTCCGACCAGGACGACCTGGAAACGGCCGTCCTCGGCGCGTCCGGCGGCGTCCGCGAGGCGCTCGGTCTCGGCGTCCCGTCCGACGAAGGTCTCGCCGTCCGGCCGGACGAGCCGCAGCCTCGGACGCGCCGGGATAGGGGCTAAGGCGGCTGGGCGGGGAGTCGGCGGGAGGGGCTCCTGCGCGCGTGGGGGCGCGTCCAGGTGCGCGGCCTGCGCGAGGACGTCGGATTCCAGCGCACGCAGGCCCGGCCCGGGATCCACGCCGAGCTGCTCGGTCAGGACGTCGCGGGCCCGCCGCAGCGCGCCGAGCGCGTCCCCTTGGCGTCCGGTGCGGTAGAGCGCGAGGGCCAGCAACCGCCAGGCGTCCTCGCGCAGCGGGTTGGCGGCGACGTGCGCCTCCAGGTCCGGGACGGCCTCGGCCTCCGCGCCCAGTTCGAGCATCGCCTCGGCACGGCGTTCGGCGGCGAGCCGGTGCAGCTCGTCCAGCCGGGCGGCCTCGGCGGCGGCCCAGGGCAGGTCGGCGAACTCCGCGTACGCGGGGCCGCGCCACAGGTCGAGCGCCTGCTCGGCGAGTTCGCGCACCTCGACCGGCCCGCCCGCCTCACCGGAGCGCTCGACAAGCTCGTCGAACCGCCACGCGTCCACATCGGACGGCTGGAGCCGCAGCACGTATCCGGGCGGAGCCGTCACCAGCACCCGCGCGGGCGTACGAGGCGGACGGTCCGGTTCGAGCGCGCGCCGCAGGTGCGACACGAACGACTGGAGACCGGCGGCGGCCCGGGGCGGCGCGCCGTCCGGCCACAGGTCGTCGACGAGCCGGTCGGCCGGGACGAGCCGTCCGTGGGCGGCGACGAGCCGGGCCAGCACCGACCGCTGGCGGGGTCCGCCGAGCTCGGCCGGCTCCCCGCGCACCACGGCCTCGAAGGCCCCCAGGACTCGCACCGCCACTGCCACGGACAAAAGCCTAATAGCCCGGCACACAGGACGATGATCTCGCCCCGTGCGCCGGGCCTCCCGGCCGGGTCAGGCAGGCACGGGTCGGGCAGGCACGGGTCAGGCGGGCACGGGTGTCCGCTCCTCGTCCTCGGCGACCGAGCCGTGCGGGTCGAACTTCGGCAGGACGCGGTCCAGCGGCTTCGGCAGCCACCAGTTCGCCCGGCCGAGCAGCGCCATCGTGGCCGGAACCAGGACGAGCCGGACGAGCGTCGCGTCCAGCGCCACCGCGACGGCCAGCCCGACGCCCATCTGCTTGATCACCAGGCTCGGGTCGGAGGCGAACCCGGCGAACACCGCCACCATGATCAGCGCGGCGCTGGAGATCACCCGGCCGGTCGCGGCGAGACCGGACCCGACCGAGCCGCGCGCGTCCCCGGTGCGCAGCCAGTCCTCCCTGACCCGGGAGAGCAGGAACACCTCGTAGTCCATCGAGACGCCGAACAGCACCACGAACATCAGCAGCGTGATGAAGCTCGACACCGGCACGCTGTGCGGCAGCCCGAGCAGCGTCGCGCCCCACCCCCACTGGAAGACCGCGACGAGCACGCCGTACGCGGCGCCGATCGACAGCATGTTCATCGCGGCGGCCTTCAGCGGCGCGACCAGCGACCGGAACACCAGCATCAGCATGATGAACGAGGTCGCGACCACCACGCCGATCACGGGCCAGAGCCGCTCGTCCAGGCGCCGGTTCAGGTCCACGTAGATCGCGGTGAGGCCGGTGATCTCCGCGCCGTCCGGGAGGGCGTGCGCGCGCAGCCGGTCCACGACGCCTGGGCCGCGCTTGTCCTGCGGGCCGTACGCGGGCGTCGCGACGAGCACGGCGGCGCTGCCGTCCGGGGACATCTGCGGCGGCGCGACGTTCACGACGCCCTCGGTGCGCGCGATGCGCTCCTGGATCGCGGGCAGCTCCGCGCGGTTCACCTTCCGCAGGTCGACGGCGACGAGCAGCGGACCGTTCGCGCCGGGCCCGTAGCCGTCCGCGAGCAGGTCGTACGCGCGCCGGACGGTGTTGGACGTCGGCTCGCTGCTGGAGTCGCTCGGCCACGTCCGCATGCCGAGGGCGGGCGCGGCGAGGGCGAGCAGGATCACCAGGCTCGCCAGCAGCCACGCCCACGGGTGCCGTCCGACGTGCCCGGCCCAGCGGCGGACCAGCGGCGCGTCGGTGTGCACGACCGCGCCCGCCGCGCGGTCCCGGCGGCGCAGCACGCGGCGGCCGGACAGGCCGAGGACGGCGGGCAGCAGCGTCAGCGCGCTCACCACGGTCGCTGCGACCACCAGGCCGGTCGCGAAGCCCATGGTCATGAACACCGGGGTGCCCGACAGCACCAGTCCGGACAGCGCGAGCAGCACGGTGAACCCGGCGAACAGCACCGACATGCCCGCCGTCGCGGTCGCCCGTCCGGCGGCCTCCGGCACCGGCAGCCCTTGGGCGAGGCCCTCGCGGTGCCGGGTGAGGATGAACAGCGCGTAGTCGATGCCGACGCCGAGCCCGACCATCACCGCGAGGGTCGGCGCGGTCGTCGCGATGTCGGTCGCGGCGGCGAGCAGGGTGATCCCCGAGACCCCGACGCCGAGCCCGGCGAGCGCGATCGCGAGGGGCAGCCCTGCCGCGACGACCGACCCGAACGCCAGGAACAGGATGACCAGGGCCGCGATGATGCCGACGCCCTCACCGACACCGCCCGGCGCGGTCACGTTCTCCGGCAGCTGCCCGCCGAACTCGACCTTGTACCCGGCCGCCTTCAGGTCCGCGGTCGCGCCCTTCAGCAGGTCGAGCGACGGCTTGGGCTTGAGGTCGGTGACCTTCACGTCGTACCGGACGGTCAGCAGCGCGGTCGCGCCGCCCTTCCCCGGCGGCGCCTGATCCACCCCCGCCACGTGCGGCAGTGCCTGCAGTTTCGTCCACGCGACCACGAGCCTGGCCTGATCCACCTGCCCGCCGCGCGGGTTGCGCACGACGACCCGCGCGTCCGCCCCGGACAGCGCCGGGAAGCGCTCGGACAGCAGGTCGGACGCCTTCTGCGCGCCGCTCCCCGAGAGCCGGTAGTTGTCGTGGGTCGCGCCGCCGAACGCGCCCGCCAGTCCGGCGAACGCGCCGACCGCGACCAGCCAGATGATGATCATCCGCCAGGGGCGCAGCGCGGCGGCCCTTCCCAGGCGGTACAGCAGACGGGACATGCTCGGGCTCCCAGAGACGTCGCAACGGAACGCCCCAAGGCTCGCCCGCCCCTCTTGCCACCGACTTGGCGGACGCTTGCGAACGGCCCGTCGGTAGGCTTGCGGACGTGACCGAGCTGAACGCCGAGGACTCCAAGATCATCACGCTGGCCCGTTCCTCCCGGGCCCGCACCGGCGCCGCCGAGGGCGCCGCGGTGCGCGACGAGACCGGCCGCACCTACGCCGCGACCAGCGTCGACCTGCCGTCGCTGAAACTGTCCGCGCTCCAGGTGGCCGTCGCCATGGCCGTGTCCAGCGGCGCGGAGGACCTCGAGGCCGCCGCGCTCGTCACCACCGGCACCGCGTCGGACGCGGACGTCGCCGCCGTCCGGGAACTTGGCGCGAAGGCCCCCGTCCTCGTCGCCGCCCCCGACGGCACCCTCACCACGACCCTCTGACCGGCATCCCGCTGACCGGCGCGGCCCTCCGAGCGGGACCGTCCGTCAGGGGCGGGGCGTCGGCGTCTGCCGGGGCGTCGCGACCGGAGTCGGCGTCAGGACGACCCTCTGGTCCTTCGCGGCCTTCTCGTCCTTCGCGGCCTTCTCGTCGTGGTGCGCCTTCACCAGCCGGTGCAGCACCCGTGCCTCCATGATCCGCAGCTGGCGCTCGCCGCCGCCCGTGAACTCCCCCGGCGCGGCGAGCACCAGCAGGTCGTCGCCCTCCCGCGCGATGACCAGGTCCAGCCCGTACCACCGCTCGCCGTCCGGATGCCCGTACCGGACGGCGAGCACGTCGTCCGGCCCGTCCGGATGCCCCAGGCGCCTGCGCTCGAGGCCCGCCCGGTCGAACCCGCGCCCGTCCCAGCCGGTGTTCCCGGACGCGCCGAAGTCGATCGCCGGGCAGGCCGCGATCGCCTCCCGCGCCGCGTCCACGCGCTTCGCGGCCTTCCCCGGCGGCAGCCGCAGCACGTGCTCCACGAGGCTCGCCGCCGGATCCACCCGGTAGAACGCCACATGCGCC
This sequence comes from Actinomadura oligospora ATCC 43269, assembly GCF_000518265.1. Lineage (GTDB taxonomy): Bacteria > Actinomycetota > Actinomycetes > Streptosporangiales > Streptosporangiaceae > Spirillospora > Spirillospora oligospora. Next base: position 731,892 of record NZ_JADG01000004.1, read on the forward strand.
TGCGGGACGTCCCGGTCCAGAGCGGACGACCTGCCGCTCGCGTCGTCCACCGTCCGCAGCAGCCGCGCGCACGCGGGGTCGGACGGCCGCATCCCCCGAAAGACCTCCTGGTCGTCGGCGGGCAGAAAGCCCTTCGGGACGTCCTCCTGGCGCAGCGCAGCCGCCGTCGTCAGCGCCGCCGGGGCCCTCAGGGCCGCCACGTCGGGGATGACCGCCTGCCGCTCCAGGCCGCACCCGGACACCGACACGGCCGCCGCCGACACCGCCGAGACGGCCGCGGCGACCACGACGCGACGGCACAGCGAACACGCCACCGAGCACGTCATGGAATCCCCCCGAACCCCGCCCCGCGCCGCCGACCGCCCGGGACGACGTCACGCGCGGAGATCATGCCCCCGCGCCCTGGAGGTTTAACCCAGGGCGGTCAGGGCCGCTCAGGCGCCGTTCGCACCCTTCGAACCGCTCGCCCCGCTCGCGCCGTTCGATCCGGCCTTCTCGCGGTGGACCAGGACGGTCCCGATGCGGTTCCGGCGCCCCGCCCGCGACTCGGCCTTCAGCCGCAGCCCCGCCACCGTCGCCGTCGCGCCCTCGATCGGGACGCGCCCGAGCGCGAACGCCAGCAGCCCGCCGACCGTGTCCACGTCGTCCACGTCGATCTCGACGTCGAACAGCTCGGCCAGGTCCTCCACGGGCAGGCGCGCCGTGACCCGCGCGGTGTCGTCGTCCAGCCGGTCCACCGGCGGGATCTCCACGTCGTACTCGTCGGTGATCTCCCCGACGATCTCCTCGAGGATGTCCTCGATGGTGACCAGCCCGGCGGTCCCGCCGTACTCGTCGATCACGATCGCGACGTGGATCCGCCGGGCCTGCATCTCACGCAGCAGCTCGTCCACCGGCTTGGAGTCCGGCACGTACGTCGCGGTCCGCATGACCGACTCCACCGACATGCCGCCGCGCGCCGGGTTCTCGTGCGTGGCCCGGACGATGTCCTTCAGGTAGGCGATCCCGACGACGTCGTCCTCGTTCTCCCCCACCACCGGGATCCGCGAGAACCCCGACCGCAGGGCCAGCGACATCGCCTGCCGCAACGACTTGTCGCTCTCGATGAACACCATGTCGGTGCGCGGCACCATGACCTCGCGGACGAGCGTGTCGCCCAGCTCGAACACCGAGTGGATCATCTGCCGCTCGTCCGGCTCGATCAGGCTGCGCTGCTCGGCGAGGTCGACCAGGTCGCGCAGCTCCGCCTCGGTCGCGAACGGACCCTCGCGGAACCCCTTGCCGGGCGTCAGCGCGTTGCCCAGCAGGATCAGCAGCCGCGGCAGCGGCCCGAACACGCGCGCCACCGGCGGGATCACCGTCGCGCCCGCCAGCGCGAACCGTTCCGCGTGCTGGAGGCCGAGGGTGCGCGGGCCGACGCCGACCACCACGAAGCTCACGAGGATCATCGCGACGGCGGCGGTGACGTAGGCCTGCCAGGTCTCGCCCATCCAGGAGACGCACAGGTCCGCCACGATCACGGTCGCGACCAGCTCGCAGCCGATCCGCAGCAGCAGCACCATGTTCACGTACGGCGCCGGATCGGCCACGATCTCGGCCAGCTTCGCCGCGCCCCGGCGGCCCGCCGCGGCCAGCTCGCCGACCCGGTGCCGGGAGATCCGGGCGAGCGCCGCCTCGGCGCCCGCCAGCAGCCCCGCCACGATCACCAGGGCGGCCGCCAGCCCCAGCAGCCACCCCTGCCCTGCCGTCATCGCGAGGAGTTCTTCTCCCGCCAGGACCCGAGCAGCTCGTCCTGGAGCCCGAACATCTCCTTGTGCTCCTCGGGCTCGGCGTGGTCGTACCCGAGCAGGTGCAGGATGCCGTGCGTGGTCAGCAGCTCCAGCTCGGCCTCCGTCGAGTGCCCCGCCTGCTTCGCCTGGCGCTCGGCCACCGTCGGGCAGAGCACCACGTCACCGAGCAGGCCCGGGTCGAGCTCGCCGTCGTCGCCCGCCCCGCCGTCCAGCGAGCCGGGCCGCAGCTCGTCCATCGGGAAGGACAGCACGTCCGTCGGGCCCGGCTCGTCCATCCACTTGACGTGCAGCTCGGTCATCGCCTCCTCGTCGACGAGGAGGACCGACAGCTCCGCCAGCGGATGCACCCGCATCCCGTCCAGCACGTGCCTGGCCAGGTCGGCGATGGCGCGCTCGTCCACGGGCACGCCGGACTCGTTCAGTACCTCGATGCTCACTTCGCCTACCGTCCCCGTTTACGCGGCGCGCCCCCGCGCGCCCCCTGCTTCAGCTCCGCCACCCGCGACTCGTCGAACCGGCTGTAGGCGTCGACGATGTCGGTCACCAGCTTGTGCCGGACGACGTCGTGGCTGTTCAGCCGGCAGAAGTGGATGTCGTCGATGCCCTCCAGGATCGACTGGACGATCCGGAGCCCGCTCTCCTGCCCGTTCGGGAGGTCCACCTGGGTCACGTCACCGGTCACCACGACCTTCGACCCGAACCCGAGGCGGGTGAGGAACATCTTCATCTGCTCGGGGGAGGTGTTCTGCGCCTCGTCCAGGATGATGAACGAGTCGTTGAGCGTGCGCCCGCGCATGTACGCCAGGGGGGCGACCTCGATCGTGCCCGCCGCCATCAGCCGCGGGATCGAGTCGGGGTCGACCATGTCGTGCAGGGCGTCGTACAGCGGACGCAGGTAGGGGTCGATCTTCTCGTAGAGGGTTCCGGGGAGGAAGCCGAGCCGCTCGCCGGCCTCGACGGCCGGGCGGGTGAGGATGATGCGGTTGACCTTCTTGTCCTGCAGCGCCCTGACCGCCTTGGCCATGGCCAGGTAGGTCTTGCCGGTGCCCGCCGGGCCGATGCCGAAGACGACCGTGTGCTTGTCGATCGCGTCGACGTAGCGCTTCTGGTTCAGCGTCTTCGGACGGATCGTGCGGCCCCGGCCGGACAGCACGTCCAGGGTCAGGACCTCGGCGGGACGCTCGGCCGAGCCCGTCCGGAGCATGGCCAGGCTGCGCTCGACGGCGTCGGGGGTGAGCTGCGCGCCTCCGTTGAGAAGGTCGATCAGCTCGGCGAACAGGCGGGAGACCAGTTCGGTCTCGGCGGGGGCGCCGGTGACGGTGATCTCGTTGCCGCGGACGTGGATGTCGCTGCGGAACGCCCTCTCGATCACGTGGAGCAACTCGTCCCGTGAGCCCAGCAGGCTCACCATGGAGTGGTCGTCCGGCACCACGATGCGGATCTGGGAGCGGGCGCCGTTCTGCGCGGCGGTCTCACGCCCCCGGTGTGTTGATTCGACCATCAGCCGGGCCTCGCGGCCTCTCGGACCTGCCTTCTCGTCGCCACGGATATCACGCGGCCGTCGTTGCGGCGGCCACGTCTCCATGGTACCGACCGGCGCACGGCGCGGCCTCTCCATTTGATCCCGGACCGTCCGGCTTCGTCCGGGCCCGCGTCCGGTCGGCCCGCCGAGGAGGTGCCCCGGCTCTATCCGGGAGGCCACTCGAATCCGCGGCCCCCGAGCACGTGGGCGTGGACGTGGAAGACGGTCTGCCCCGCGTGCGGGCCGGTGTTGAACACGACCCGGTAGCCCGTCCCGTCGACCCCGTCCTCGGCGGCGACCTCGGCGGCGAGGGTGACCACGTCGGCGAGCAGGGCCGGGGACGCCGCGGCGAGCTCGGCCGCGGTCGGGTGGTGCTCCTTCGGGATCACCAGGACGTGCGTGGGGGCCTGCGGATTGATGTCCCGGAAGGCCAGCGCCGTGCCGGTCTCCCGGACGACCGTCGCCGGGACCTCCTTGGCGACGATCTTGCAGAACAGGCAGTCGGCCGTGTTCGCGTCCATGCGTCCTCTTCCCGTGTCCGCCGCGTGCGGTCTGTCCCGCGTCTCGGGAGACGGCGTGATCCCCGTCTCAGGAGACCGCGTCCGCATCCTAGCGAGCCGTGATCCGGAGCGTCCGACCCGCGCCGCCGGACGACTTTCCCGGCCCCGACCTGCGGTGCCGACAGAGACCGTGACCAACGCCATCCGCAGCGGGTAAGGTCCTTGATCGACCCTCGGTGGAACCTTCGGTGGAACGGCGCATTCCGGCGTTCCTCTGGATTAGGGTTTCAAGTCAGGCGTTCCCCCCGGCCCGGTGCTCCGAGCCACGCCTGGACCGGTCGGGTGCGCCTGTCACGGCCCGCCCCCGCGACCGCCCGAAACGGGGGGTGGGGGACGGCAAAGGCGGCGGATAGTGACCGAGGCACAGCAGAAGATGCCCTTTCGTAAACCGGACGACGAGGGTGCGCGTCCCACAGACGTGACCGAGACCCTCGTGGCCAGGGGAACGGCGGGGGCAGTCGCCGTCGCCTGGGACGCCGACCAGGCGGTGACCGCGCTCTACAGCGCCAACTACCGCTCCCTGGTGAGGCTCGCCGCCATGCTCGTCCGGGACGCGGGAACGGCCGAGGAGGTCGTCCAGGACGCGTTCGTCGCGATGCACGGCGGCTGGCGCCGGCTCCGCGACCCGGACAAGGCGCTGTCGTACCTGCGGCAGGCGGTGGTCAACCGGTCGCGCTCGGTGCTGCGGCACCGCGCGGTGGTGGAGAAGTACGCCCCCAAGGGGCTGCCCGACGCACCCAGCGCGGAGGCCGGGGCCATCGGCGAGCTGGAGCGCTCGGCGGTGGTGGACGCGCTGCACCGGCTGCCCGCGCGGCAGCGCGAGGCCCTGGTGCTGCGCTACTACGCCGATTTGTCCGAAGCGGAGATCGCCGCGACGATGGGCATCTCGAAGGGTGCCGTGAAGAGTCACACGGCGCGCGGGATGTCCGCGATGCGCAACGTTCTGGAGCAGTTCTCATGACCACGGGCCCCCACGACGAGCACGGCGAGCTCCTGCGCCGTGCCCTGCACGCGGAGGCGGAGCGGGTCACCCCCTCGGCGGACGGGCTGGAGCGCATCCGCGCCCTCGTCGCCGAGCGGGAGCGGCGCCGGTTTCCCGGCCGGGCCGGCTGGGACTGGTTCACCGCCAACTGGACGCGTCCGGTCCTGGCGGTGGGCGCGGCCGTGGCCATCGCGGGCCTCGGGGTCTCGGCGCCCCAGACGTTCGACCTGATCCAGTCGCCCATGGGCAACGACAACCCGTTCTCCAAGGGCCACCACGGCACCCAGGGCGGCACGGGCGCGGGCTCGATCGACTCCTCCACGCCGTCGCAGGGCCCGACCACGCCGGGGCACGACCCGTCCGGGACGACGCGTCCGCCCTCCTCCGAGGGGCCGGTGTCGTCCACGGTGTCGCCGACCTGCCCGCCGACCGCGGGGACGCCTCGTTCGGGCGCGTCCTCCCGCGCGACGGCCCGGAACTCGGAGTTCGGGAAGTCCGCGGTGCCCACCTGCCCGACGCGCACCCCGACGCCGAGCGGCTCGCCCACGCCCACGCCACCGAGCACGCCGACGGCCAACCCGACCGACACCGCTCCCCCGGCGCCCACGACCTCACCCGAGACGAACGTCAGTGAGGCCCCCGCCGCCACCGGCGGCTGAGCGCGAACACGAGTGGCTCAGGAACGGACACGAGTGGCTCACGGGCGGACACCGGCGGCTGAGACGTGAGAACGAAGGGCTGAGCGCGACACCGGCGGCCGACGCGGGCGACCCGGCGGCTACCAGCGGCCGGTGGCGGCCAGCAGGACGGCGGCGGCGGCGACGCCCGCCGTGGACGTGCGCAGGACGGTCGGGCCGAGCAGCGTCGGGCGGCCCCCGGCCGCTCCGAGGCGTTCGACCTCGTCCTCGCTGAGGCCGCCCTCGGGGCCGACCACGATGACGATCTCGCCGCCCGCCGGGGGCGCGAGCGCGGTGAGCGGCTCGGCGGCCTCCTCGTGCAGCAGGACGGCCGCGGACGCGGCGGCGACGCGCTTCTCCACGTCGGCCGTGGACGCCAGCTCCGACACGACCGGGAAGTGGGCGCGGCGGGCCTGCTTGGCGGCCTCCCGCGCGGTGGCGCGCCAGCGGCCGAGGGACTTCTCGCGGCGCTCGGGCCGCCACTGCGTGATGCAGCGCGCGGCGGCCCACGGGACGATCTCGTCCACGCCGACCTCGGTCATGGTCTCGACGGCCAGCTCGCCCCGGTCGCCCTTCGGCAGCGCCTGGACGACCACCAGGCGCGGGCTCGGCGCGGGCACCCGCCGCCGGGACACCACGTCCAGGGTGAGGGACGCCTTGTCGGCGGCGGCCACGACGCACTCGGCGACCAGGCCCGCGCCGTCGGTGAGGTCGACGCGCTCGCCCGCCCGCAGCCGCCGGACGGCCGCCGCGTGCCGCCCCTCGGGGCCGTCCAGCAGGACGCGCTCGCCCGTGAGGCGGCCCGGCTCGGCGAGGAACACCGGCGCGCTCACCGGCCGCCCCCCGCGCTCGCGCAAGGGGCGGACGGCCGCCCGGAGGCCGCCGTCCGCGCCGTTCGCATGACCCTCATCAGTGCTGGTTGAAGACGTCCCGCAGGCGGGAGAAGACGCCGCGCTGCCCCGGCGCGAACTTGCCGGGCGGGCGCTCCTCGTCGCGCAGCTGGGAGAGCTTGCGCAGCAGGGCCTCCTGCTCCTCGTCCAGCTTCGTCGGGGTCTCGACGTTGACGTGGATGTGCAGGTCGCCGCGGCCGGACTCGTTCAGGTGGCGGACGCCGCGGCCGAACAGCCGGATCACCTCGCCGGACTGCGTGCCCGGCTTGATGTCGATCTCCTCCGCGCCGTCCAGCGTCTCGATCGTGACGCTGGTGCCGAGCGCGGCGGCGGTCATCGGGATGCCGACCGTGCAGTGCAGGTCGTCGCCCTCGCGCTCGAAGATCGGGTGCGGCTTCTCGACGATCTCCAGGAACAGGTCGCCGGGCGGGCCGCCGCCGGGGCCGACCTCGCCCTCGCCCGCGAGCTGGATGTGGATGCCGTTCTCCACGCCCGCCGGGATCTTGACCTTGACGGTGCGCCGGGTGCGGACCCGGCCGTCGCCGGAGCACTCCGGGCAGGGGTTGCGGATCACCGAGCCGAAGCCGCCGCACTGCGGGCACGGCCGGGACGTCATGACCTGGCCGAGGAAGGACCGCTGCACCTGCTGCACCTCGCCCCGCCCCTGGCACATGTCGCAGGTCTCGGGGTGGGAGCCGGGCGCGGAGCCCTCGCCGTGGCAGGTGTCGCAGACCACGGCGGTGTCGATGGACAGCTCGCGCGTGGTGCCGAACGCCGTCTCGTTCAGGTCGAGCTCGACCCGGAGCGTGGCGTTGCGGCCGCGCCGGGCCCGCGAACGGGGGCCGCGCGCGGACGCGGTGCCGAAGAAGGCGTCCATGATGTCGCTGAACGGGAAGCCCGCGCCGAAGCCACCGGCCCCCGCGCCCGCGCCGCCGCCCGGGGCGAACGGGTCCGCCCCGAGGTCGTACATCTCGCGCTTCTTGGGGTCGGAGAGCACCTCGTAGGCCTGGGTGATCTCCTTGAACTTCTCCTGCGTCTCCGGATCGGGGTTGACGTCGGGGTGCAGCTCGCGCGCGAGCCTCCGGTACGCCTTCTTGATCTCGTCCGGACCGGCGTCGCGGCGGACGCCGAGGGTCGCGTAGTAGTCGTTGGCCACCTACGACCCCGCCAGGATCTGTCCGACGTAGCGTGCCACTGCCCGTACCGCTCCCATCGTGCCGGGGTAGTCCATCCGTGTAGGCCCGAGTACACCGAGGCGGGCCAGAGTGAGGTCGCCGACGCCGTATCCGGCGGCGACCACGGAGGTCGAACGGAGCCCCTCGTCGGGGTTCTCCATGCCGATCCGAACCGTAACAGTAGAGGAGTCGGCGGACTCCCCGAGCAGCCGCATCAGCACGACCTGCTCCTCCAGCGCCTCCAGGACGTCCCGGAAGGTGCGTGAGAAGTCGACGGACGCGAGGTTGGCGGCGCCGGCGAAGACGACCTTCTCCTCGTGCTTCTCGACCAGGGTCTCCAGGAGGACCGACAGCACCGCCGCGGCGGCGGGACGCTCCTCCGGAGAGACCTTCTCGGGCAGATCGGAGACCGCGCCCGGGACGTCGCCGAAGGCCAGGCCGGACAGGCACGTGTTCAGCAGCGCCCGCAGGTGCGCGACCGACTCCTCCGACAGCTCGTGGAAGGTCTCGATCACCCGCTGCTCGACCCGTCCGGTGTCGGTGATCAGGACGAGCAGCACCCGCCCGGTCGCGACCGGGACGAGCTCCACGTGCCGGACGTAGGAGCGGGTCAGCGACGGGTACTGGACCACGGCGACCTGCCGGGTGAGCTGGGCGAGCAGCCGGACGGTGCGGCCGACCACGTCGTCCAGGTCGTAGGCGCCGGTCAGGAACGTCTCGATGGCCCGCTTCTCCGCCTTGGAGAGGGGCTTGATCGTGGACAGCCGGTCGACGAACAGCCGGTACCCTTTGTCGGTGGGGATGCGCCCGGCGCTCGTGTGCGGCTGCTGGATGTAGCCCTGTTCCTCCAGGACGGCCATGTCGTTGCGTATGGTCGCGGGCGACACACCGAGGTTGTGCCGGTCCACCAAGGCCTTGGAGCCGACCGGCTCGTTGGTGGAGACATAGTCCTCGACTATGGCGCGCAGGACCGCGAGTTTCCGGTCGTCGAGCACGTCGTCACCTCCCCTGCCCCCGTTACTGGCACTCCATACTTCCGAGTGCCAAGTGTACGGCCCTGGGGGGACATCCCGGATCCGCCCGAAGCATGGTTCGGCCTGTGAGCCGTCCTGGCGAGTCGTTATTGTCGTGCCCCGTGCGGAGCAAGGACTACGGTGACGACGTTCTGGCGGGCGACTGGCGGCGGCCCCTGAAGGGCACGATCCCGGATGTCCCGGCCGAAACCGGCCTGGTGGCCGAGGACCCGGCCAGCGGGTTCTGCGGCGCGGTCGTCGGCTGCGACAAGTTCGGCGTGACGCTGGAGGACCGGCACGGCAGGCGAAGGATCTTCCCGCTGGCCAAGGCGGGCTTCCTGATCGACGGGAAGCCGGTGACGCTCGTCCGGCCGGGGCCGTCCGCGCCGTCCGGGCCGCTGCGCTCGGCGTCCGGGTCGGTGGCGGTGCCGGGGGTGCGGGCGCAGGTCGCCAAGGAGTCGCGGATCTACGTCGAGGGCGCCCACGACGCCGAGCTGGTCGAGAAGATCTGGGGCCACGACCTGCGGGTCGAGGGCGTCGTCGTGGAGTTCCTGGAGGGCGTGGACGATCTTCCCGCGATCGTCGAGGAGTTCGGGCCCGAGGAGGGCCGGAGGCTGGGCGTCCTGGTCGACCACCTGGTCGACGGCTCGAAGGAGAGCCGGATCGCCGCGCAGGTCACGTCCCCGTACGTGCTGATCACCGGCCACCCGTTCATCGACATCTGGGAGGCGGTCAAGCCGTCCGCGGTCGGCATCCGCGCCTGGCCCCGCGTCCCGCGCGGCGTCTCCTGGAAGGAGGGCGTCCTGGACGCGCTGGGCTGGCGGATGGAGACCGGCGAGGCGTGGAGGCGCATCCTCGGCCGGGTGAACACCTACGCCGACCTCGAGCCCGAGCTGCTGGGACGGGTCGAGGAGCTCATCGACTTCGTGACCGTCCCGTGACTCTCAGTAACTTTATCCTTACTTTCCGCAGCTATCCCTGATCTGGCGGAATATCGGACAGCGACCGGCCTGTTACCCGTTGCGAGAGACGTGCTCGTGTTCTCACGCCAAAGGGGGGCCGAAATGACCAGCCGCGGCAGAACACCCACGCAGGGCCATGGGCCCATCCTCACCGACCCCGCGCGCGCCCGGGAGGCGCGTGACCACGATCCGCGCGGGCACCGGCGGCGCGGGCGCCGGCCGGGCACGGCGACGCCCGCCGCGCCGACGCCTCCTTGGGCGAGGCCTCCCGAAGCAATGACTCCCGAGGCGACGCCGGACGCACCGGCGCGCGACCCGCGATCGGGCGCGCCGACGGCCGGTGGCTGCATGCCGCCGACGTTCGTCCCCGTCTCCGAATGGGCCCCGGCCGAGCTGGGGATGCCGCTGCCTCCGCCGGTCACCCCGTGGGAACGTGACAAGGCCGGCTGGGCCGAACTGAGCGGCCTGATCGGCATGTCCGCGGCGGCCGTGTTCTCCGCGTTCACGCTGGGCCTGCTGGTCCTGGCCACGTGGATCGCGCCGTTCGTGTTCCTCACGGTCTTCAGGAACCGCTCGCCGTTCGTCCGCTACCACGCGGCGCAGGCCCTGAACGTCCAGCTCACGGGCCTGATCGTCGGCGTGGGCGCGGTGGCGCTTTCGGTCGCCACGCTCGGCCTCGCCGCCGTGCTCGCGGTCCCGATCACGCTGGTCTTCTGGCTCACCCAGTTCGGGTTCGTGATCATCGCGACCTCGCGGGCCGAGGCGGGCGAGTGGTACGCGATCCCGGCGTTCCTGGCCTGGCCGATGGTGCGCTGATCAGGCTGGACCGGACACGGCCGGTGCGCTGACCGGACGGCCGGGTCCGGTCAGGTGAGGTCGCGGACGACGGCGTCCGCGAGGAGACGGCCGCGCAGGGTGAGAACCGCGCGGCCGTCGCTCACCGGCTCGAGCAGGCCGTCCGCGACCAGGTTCCGGACGGCCCGCGCGTCCAGCAGATCGACCGGGCAGCCGTCCGCGAGCCGCAGCTCCAGCATGATCCGCTCGATGTGCCTGTCCTCGTCGGTGAGGAGTTCGCGCGCGTGCGCGGGGGTGATTCCCTCGGCGAGGCGGGACGCGTAGGCGGCCGGGTGCTTGACGTTCCACCAGCGCGTCCCGCCCACGTGGCTGTGCGCGCCGGGGCCGACGCCCCACCAGTCCGCGCCCGTCCAGTACAGGAGGTTGTGGCGGCAGGCGGCGTCGGCGTCGCGGGCCCAGTTGGAGATCTCGTACCAGCGCAGGCCGTTCGCGGACAGCATCTCGTCGGCCATCAGGTAGCGATCGGCCATCGCGTCGTCGTCCGGGGCGGCCAGCTCACCGCGCCTGACCTGCGCGGCGAGGCGCGTGCCGTCCTCGACGATCAGGGCGTAGGCCGAGACGTGATCGGGCTCGCACGCGAGCGCCGCCTCCAGGGACGCCCGCCAGTCGTCGTCGCTCTCCCCCGGCGTCCCGTAGATCAGGTCCAGGTTGACGTGCTCGAACCCGGCGGCGCGCGTCCAGTCGACCACCTGCGGGACGCGGCCGGGCGTGTGCGTGCGGTCTAGCACCTTCAGGACGTGCTCGCGCGCGCTCTGCATGCCGTAGGAGACGCGCGTGAAGCCGACCTCGCGCAGGCGCGCGAGATACGCCTGGTCGACCGACTCGGGGTTGGCCTCGGTCGTGACCTCGGCGCCCGGCGCGAGGCCGAACTCCTTGTCGATCGCGTCCAGGACGCGGCCCAGGTCGTCCGGGGAGAGCAGGGTCGGGGTGCCGCCGCCCACGAAGACCGTCTCGACCGGCAGGTCCACCTCGCCCAGCACCCGGCGGGCCATCCGGACCTCGGCGACCGCGGTCTCCGCGTAGGAGTCGCGGCTCGCGCCGGGGCCGAGCTCGGTGGCCGTGTAGGTGTTGAAGTCGCAGTAGCCGCAGCGGGTCACACAGAACGGCACGTGGACGTAGAAGGCGAACGGGCGCGCACCCAGCCCCGCGAGGGCGCTGCCGGGCAGCGCCCCGTCGGCGGGGACGGGATCTCCGTCGGGAAGGATCGAGGGCACCCTTCAAGTCTGCCCCGCCCGGCCCCCTGCTCTGACCGTCCGCCCCTCCGGACCCCTGCCCGACTCCGGGGGGCGTGGGGCGCCCTCAGAGGGCCGTCAGCGGCCGGAGGAGAGCCCCGCCGAGCGGAGCTTGGCGCGCAGCCACCCCGGGATGTGCTCGTCCGCGCGCGGGAAACGATCAAGATCCTGGCGGTAGGCGGACGGCCCGAGCGGCGGCGTGAAGTCGGGTTCGCCGTCGTAGTCGAACTCGGCGCTGAACCGTCCGGACCGCTCGACCGACAGCCGCGCGGTGAACCAGGCGCCCTTGTCGCGCCGGTACATCGCGCGGCGCAGCTCGTCCATCCGGCCGACGGCCTGGCCCGGCGGCATCGCGGTGCGGGTCCGCCCGCCGGCCTCGACGATCTCGAAGGTGGCGCTGTCGATGCCGACCGTCGCGCGGAACTCCAGCCCGAGCCGCTCCCACTCCTCCGGGGCCGCCGACCGCAGCGCGCGGACGGCGCCGTTCACCGCCTCCCGCTCGCGTGGACTGCGGAGAACGTGCTCGGCGTGGGTCACGGTGGAACCTCCGGACATTACGGGAGCTGCGGGAACGGCGGAGCGAACCGGCGGCCCCGTGGCGTCCCGGGACTGGTGGCCGGGCCGTCCCGACGACGGTACCGACATCGCGGCGCGGGCCACGCTCGGCCCGCCGTGGCGCGTCCAACCCGCTCCGTCCGGCGGCGGGGACACCTCGGACATCCCACCTTGATCATCGCGAAGGCCCTCCCGCCCGGGCCCTTCACCGCCGGGCTCTCCCGGCCGCCGGGGGCGGATAGGGTCGCCGGGTGGGATGGGTACGGGGGCTGGTGCCGGCGCGGGTGACGCTGCGCGGTGACGAGGACGGCTGGGGTTACACGGTCGTCTCCGAGTGCGGACGGTCCGACGACGAGCGGCTGCCCGGGCCCGGCGCGCGCTGGCAGACCGGCGTCCGCAGCGGGGACCGCGAGCCCCGGTGGTGGTCGCGGCACCTGGCCGAGGTCGCCGAGGGCCAGCGCGAGGCGGTCGGCCGGCGGCTCACCGACCGGACCTTCGCCGAACTCGGCGTGGAGACCGAGATCTCCTGGTTCGCGGTGCGCGAGCCGTTCGAGTGGGAGGGCCTGGTCACGCTGCGCGACCCCGACCCGGCGCGGTTCCCCGGCGAGGTCCCGCCGTTCGTGGTCACCTTCCAGCCCGGCCGCGGCGCCCTGCTCCCGGACGACCACCTGCTGTTCTCGACCGAGGCCGACGACGCCTGGACGACCCTCGCCGCCGTCGCCGAGCGCTGCGGCGGCCCCGCGCCGCGCGAGCGTTTCCTGTGCGGCTGGGCCGGGCACCGCGCGATCCGGATCGGCCGCGGCACGCTCGAGGTGTCCACCGACGTCGGCTCGGACGGCGTGGAGCGGCTCGGCCAGGTCTCCCTCTCCCGCCCGCCCGGGTGGGGCGGCAATCCCGAGCTGCGTCCCCGCCTGGACGGCATCGACCTGCTCGACGAGCCCGCCGCCGACGTCACCGGCCTGTTCCGCGAGCTCGGGCACGAGATCGCCGAGCACGGGCCGTCCGTCCTCGTGCCCGCGATGGGCCTCTATCTGAGCCGTCCGCACGGCGCGCCGGAGTCGTTCGCGTTCAGCGGCGCGTCCCTGAGCTTCCCCACTGTCCTCAGGGGCGGACTCCGCTAGCCGGAGGGTGAGGCAAAGGTGTCCGGTTCGCCAGTTCCCCACAAAGCCGACACACACCGGGGATCTTCCTTTCACCGGCCCGCAATCAGCCGCGCCTAGCTTCCGGGCTCATGGACATTCGTCTGCGCCACCTCAGCCTCGGCCTCGCGGCCGGACTCGCCGCCGTCCCCCTCGTCGCCACTCCCCCCGCGTCCGCCGCGTCCGGGCTGGTCGTGGAACGGTCCGGCCCGGCCCGCTCGGTCTCGTTCACCGCCGCCCGCGACGGCGAGGCGGTGATCGGCTTCACCGTCGCGGCGCCCGGCGTGTCCTGGGCGCGCAAGGGCGCGGAGGCCGCGCTGCTCGCGGTCTCGGTGGACGGACGCCACGTCACCGACCTGCTCGTCCCGTCGGCCGACCCGACGCCGCGCACGCTCGGCCTCGGCGGCGTCCGCCACGGACGGCACAAGGTCACCTTCCGCTGGGCCAAGGGCTCCGCGGACGCCGCGAAGCGCGTCGTGCTGTCCAAGCCGAAGGTGCGGCAGCCCAAGGACGACCAGCTCGTCCTGCGGCACGCGCCCGTCGTGGTGGGCCGCACGCTCGACACGGCCGGGAAGCCCGGCGGCGACCCGTACCAGAACGCCTACACCGACGCCCCGCTCATCGCCTGGCACGAGACGCTGCCCGCCGCGACGCCCGGCCACAAGGTCCTCGAGTACTCGGTGATCTGGAGCAACGAGGACGGCGGCACCGACACGCCCGCGCTGATGGCCCGCTGGGGCCGCACCACCGACATCGAGTGGGTGTACCGCGTCGAGGTGGACGCCGCCGGGAACCGCGTCCCGGGCACCGCCGTCTACCAGGCCCCCGAGCACCAGACCCTGAAGTTCACCGGGCGCTACGAGGACGACCACCCGGTCATGCAGACCTGCACGATGAACAACAACATGTGCGACACGGTCACCTCGGACGCCAGGCTCCGGTTCCTGCTGGACACGAGGGCGACGCGTCCGGCCGACCGCGCCCGCGAGTACCTCATGGACCAGAACCCCTGGACGTACCGGATCACCGCGCAGGAGATGGACCGCGAGGGCAAGATCGAGAAGCCTTCGTCCCCGGACACCCAGGCGGTCGGCGACCTGCGCACGTACCTGTACCTGGAGTTCACCAAGACCACGGGCGCGGCCTCGGGCACCGGGTCGGCGCCGGGCGTCAGCCTCGGCGTCCGGCTGAAGAGCGACCCGTCCCGCCTCTACCGCTCGGACCACTCCGTGCCGTCGTGGTCGATCAGCCGGGACGGCTCGCCCGCCACGACCGTCGAACTCCCCGCCGGGACGACGCTCGCCGACGTCGCGTCCGTCGAGGCCGTCCGGCAGCCGACCGGCGCCGGCGACAACGGCGCGTCCGCGACCGTGACCTCGATCCGCCGTGGCTTCTTCCTCGACCAGAACTACCTGCCGCAGCAGAACTCCGGCATCAGCTGGATGGGCTCTGTGACGGTGTCGCCGTCCACCCCGTCGAGTGTCATCTGGCACTCCTGACCCCTCCGGGACGCCCCTGGGCAGCCTGCCCAGGGGCGTCCCGTCATCGGGGGCGCGGACGTGCGGAACCGCCGAGGTCGTGACCGGGTCGAGACGCTGAGGCCCGGAACCTCGGCGCCTTCGGCGGCGTCGTAAGGGTCGTACACTTCTCGCTCACCCTTCGCCGCACCCCGGAGAGGACGCACCGCATGGCCTACGGGCCTCCTCCGCAACAACCCGGCGCCTGGCAGCAGCCGCAGAACCAGCAGTGGCAGCAGGGCGGACGGAACTGGCAGCAGCCGTCCCCGCAGAGCTGGCAGCAACCCCCGGCGGGACAGCCCGCCGCACAGGGCTGGCAGCAGCCGCCCGCCGGAGCCGTCCAGGGCGGCCCGCAGGGCGGCTGGCAGGCCGCGCCGCCCGCCGCGCTTCCCGCCGCGGCGCCCGAGCCCGAGCACTACGGCGAGATCGGCTACGACGAGATGACGTGGGCGCTGATGGCCTACATCGGACAGTTCCTCGTCGCCGTGATCGCGCCGGCCGTCGTCTACCTCGGCAGGGCCCGGCACCCGTTCGTCCGGCGGCACGCCGCGCAGGGCCTCAACATGGGCATCGCGGGCGCCGCGGTGTGGGCCGTCGGCGGCCTGGTCTCCCTGGCCCTCCCGGCGATCCTGTGGCTGCTGGTGCTGTTCTCGGCCGTCATCATGGGCTTCCTGGTCTACGCGGCCCGCGCCGCCAACCGGGGCGAGTTCCGCCGGGTGCCGGCGTTCATCGCCTGGCCGCTGATCAAGTAACCGCCGTTCAGGCCGCCTCCTCCGCGTCCCCGGGCCCGGTGTCCGGGTCCGGGTCCGGATCCCGCTCGGGCCCGGGCAGGACGGTCATCGTCCCGGGCTCACCGGGCTCCTGGTCCAGCCGGACGACGCGTCCCGGGTAGGCGCGCCGGGCGATCTCGACGTCCCGGTCGTCCCACTCCCCGTAGAAGACCGGGCAGCCGTCCCACAGCTCGACCTTCTCCGCGCCGGTCGGCCACCGGTGGCCGAACGCGTCGATGAGGATCGGGTCCTCGCCGTGCGGCAGGTCGGGCCCGACGCGGCGGGCGATGGGGTCGTCGGTCATGGAGGCCGGGTCGGGCACGGCGGGGCTCCTTCGGGGGGCGGTGCGGCGGGGCTGCCGGTCGAAGATCTGGTCGGGGGCCAGCTCGATGTCGAACGGGACGGTCAGCTTGGCGGAGCGTCCCCAGGTGACGAGCGCGCGCTCGGCGTACCGGCCCGTGTCGTCCAGCTCGAAGACCTGGAAACCGGGCTCGTCGCCGCGCAGGTCGACGATCCAGTAGGCGTC
This sequence comes from Actinomadura oligospora ATCC 43269, assembly GCF_000518265.1. GTDB lineage: Bacteria > Actinomycetota > Actinomycetes > Streptosporangiales > Streptosporangiaceae > Spirillospora > Spirillospora oligospora. The sequence goes on from NZ_JADG01000004.1 coordinate 748,057, forward strand.
GACGCCGGCGCGCTCGAGCAGGGCGCGCCTCGGCCCGAGGTCGGCCGCCCGGGACGCGGCGGAGACGACCTCGACGGCCAGCAGCGGCGCGCCCCGGATGAAGCACCGGTCGTCCCCGGCCTGCTCCTTGCGGAAGACCATGAGGTCGCAGCGCAGCCAGGTGTCGTCGGTCAGGCGGGCGCCGCAACCGGTCAGGGTCTCCTGGCCGCCGTGCTGGGCGAGGCCGACCGGAATGACCAGATCGGACACCAGGACCTGGTGCAGGAGGGTGTGTGTCACGACGGACAGTGTTGCCCTCGCGGCGTGGCGTCACCACCGCTTTGGACAAAGCCGCATGGCCTGCGGGAAAGGTCCACCGGCCCGGGCGGACATGTCCGGTCTGATGGGGAACCGGGCCGGAGCTCGAAGGGCCTCCGACAAGGCGAGAGCGGCCCCGCGTCGAGCAGGGCCGCTCCCTCAAGGTCGGTGCCGGAGGGCTACTTCTTGCCGCCCTTGTCGGCGGACGACGCGGAGTCACCGGTGGACAGCGCGGCGACGAACGCCTCCTGCGGGACGTCCACCCGGCCGATCGTCTTCATCCGCTTCTTGCCCTCCTTCTGCTTCTCCAGCAGCTTGCGCTTACGGGAGATGTCGCCGCCGTAGCACTTGGCGAGGACGTCCTTGCGGATGGCGCGGATGTTCTCGCGCGCGATGATGCGCGCGCCGATCGCGGCCTGGATGGGCACCTCGTACTGCTGCCTCGGGATGAGCTCCTTCAGCTTGGAGGTCATCATCAGGCCGTACTCGCGGGCCTTGTCCTTGTGCACGATCTGGCTGAACGCGTCGACCGACTCGCCCTGCAGCAGGATGTCGACCTTGACCAGGTCGGACTCCTGCTCGCCGGCGGGCTCGTAGTCGAGCGAGGCGTAGCCGCGGGTCCGGGACTTCAGCTGGTCGAAGAAGTCGAAGATGATCTCGGCGAGCGGCAGCGTGTACCGGATCTCGACCCGGTCCTCCGACAGGTAGTCCATGCCGAGCAGCACGCCGCGCCGGGACTGGCACAGCTCCATGATCGCGCCGATGTGGTCGGACGGGGTGAGGATGGTCGCCTTCACCACCGGCTCGTACACCATGCCGATCTTGCCCTCGGGGAACTCGCTCGGGTTGGTGACGACGTGCTCGGTACCGTCCTCCATCACCACCCGGTAGACGACGTTCGGCGCGGTGGAGATCAGCGAGAGGTTGAACTCGCGCTCCAGCCGCTCCCGGACGATCTCCATGTGCAGCAGGCCGAGGAAGCCGCAGCGGAACCCGAACCCGAGCGCCGCCGACGTCTCCGGCTCGTAGATCAGCGCGGCGTCGTTCAGCCGCAGCTTGTCGAGCGCGTCGCGCAGGTCGGGGTACTGGTCGCCGTCCATCGGGTAGAGGCCCGAGAACACCATGGGCTTCGGGTCCTGGTAGCCGCCGAGCGCCTCGGAGGCGGCCCGGGTCGCGCCGGTGACGGTGTCGCCGACCCGCGCCTGCCGGACGTCCTTCACGCCGGTGATCAGGTAGCCGACCTCGCCGACGCCGAGCCCGCCGACCGGCTTCGGCTCGGGCGAGATGACCCCGACCTCGAGCGTCTCGTGCGCCGCGCCGGTCGACATCATCAGCGACTTCTCGCGCCGGGACAGGTGGCCGTCCACGATCCGGACGTAGGTGACCACGCCGCGGTAGGTGTCGTAGACCGAGTCGAAGATCAGCGCGCGGGCCGGGCCGTCCGGGTCGCCGACCGGCGCCGGGACGGTCTCGACCACCCGGTTCAGCAGCTCCTTGACGCCCTCGCCGGTCTTGCCGGACACCTTGAGCACGTCGGACGGGTCGCAGCCGATGATCCCGGCCAGCTCCTCGGCGTACTTCTCCGGCTGCGCGGCGGGCAGGTCGATCTTGTTCAGCACCGGGATGAGGTGCAGGTCGGCGTCCAGCGCCAGGTACAGGTTGGCCAGCGTCTGCGCCTCGATGCCCTGCGCCGCGTCCACCAGCAGGATCGCGCCCTCGCAGGCCGCCAGCGACCGGGACACCTCGTAGGAGAAGTCCACGTGGCCGGGGGTGTCGATCAGGTTCAGGACGTAGTCGGTGCCGTCCTCGCCGCGCCAGGGCAGCCGGACCGCCTGCGACTTGATCGTGATGCCGCGCTCGCGCTCGATGTCCATCCGGTCGAGGTACTGGGCGCGCATCGAGCGTTCGTCGACGACCCCGGTGAGCTGCAGCATCCGGTCGGCCAGGGTCGACTTCCCGTGGTCGATGTGCGCGATGATGCAGAAGTTGCGGATGATCGCGGGGTCGGTCTTGTTGGGCTCAGGCGCAGGCACCGGGATCCGTTCGCAAACTCACTGGTGGACAGGACATGGCAGACTTCCTCTACCGTCCTCCATGGTCCCATGTCCAGGGGGATGCTCGGTGCACCGCCCCGGAGCCCTGGTCCCGCCTCGATTCCGGGCTCCGTCCGGGGCCCTGAAGGCCCGGTGCGACCGCCCCGAAGCCCCCGTTCGACCGGCCGGGTTTTGGGTGGAGGCGGCGGATTGGTAAGCTGTGCGACTGCGTGTGGCGTAGCGTCGTGCCGAGGGGCACCCTCCGCCCCGTTCAACCTTCGTACAATCCCGGGCGCGCGGCCGTCGCACGCCGGGAACCAGGATCGCAACCAAGGCTGAGGCACTACGACGTGGCTAACATCAAGTCCCAGATCAAGCGGAACAAGCAGAACGAGAAGGCTCGCCTGCGGAACAAGGCCGTCAAGTCGGAGCTGAAGACGGCGATCCGCAAGTTCAACGAGGCCGCCGAGGCCGGCAACGCCGAGACCGCGATCGCCGCCCAGCGCGCCGCCGCCCGCAAGCTCGACAAGGCCGTCAGCAAGGGCGTCATCCACAAGAACCAGGCCGCCAACCGCAAGTCGGCCATCGCCAAGCGCGCCGCCGAGCTGGCCAAGTAAGGCCGCCTTCCAGGCTTTCACGACGAGGCCGTCGTCCCTGTGGCTGGGACGACGGCCTCGTCGTTGTGCTCGTGGACGGCCCGCCCTGGCGCGGGCCGCCTTCCAGCGGGCCGCCTTCCAGCGGGCCGCCTTCCAGCGGGCCGCCTTCCAGCGGGCCGCCTTCCAGCGGGCCGCCTTCCAGCGGGCCGCCTTCCAGCGGGCCGCCTTCGAGCGAAGGCCCCGGATAGCGTGGTGGGCATGGACGAACGCCGCCTGGTGAAGATCTCGAAGTATCTCGCCAAGCACCTGCGGCACCGTCCGGAACGGATCGGGTTGACGCTGACCGCGGACGGCTGGGCCGACGTGGACGACCTGCTCGCAGCCGCCCGGCGGCACGGCTTCCCGATCACCCGCGCCGAGCTGGAACACGTCGTCGCGGCCAACGACAAGCGGCGCTACGCCTACGACGGCCGCCGCATCCGCGCCAGCCAGGGGCATTCGGTCCCGGTGGAGCTGGGACTGCCGAGCGTCCCGCCGCCTCCCGTCCTGTTCCACGGGACGGTCCGGGCGGCCCTGGACACGATCATGGCCGAGGGCCTGCTGCCGATGCGGCGGCACGCCGTCCACCTGTCCCCCGACCGCGCCACCGCCGAACGCGTCGGCGGACGCCGCGGCGTCCCGGTCGTCCTGACCGTGGCGGCGGGCGAGATGGCCGCGGACGGCCACGAGTTCCACCTGAGCGAGAACGGCGTCTGGCTCGTCGCCCACGTCCCGCCGCGCTACCTGACGATCTAGGGCAGATCGGCGCGGATCATCGCGACCGCTTCCGGCCAGGTCAGCGGGTTGGGCAGCCGCTCGGGGACGGGTCCGTCCTGCGGTCCGAACAGGTACCGGCGCCGCACGACCCCGTCCAGCGCGCGATGCACGTCGATCCGGTCGTCGATCATGTGGGTGATGCCGAGCCGGGCGCAGTGATCGGCCTTCTGCGCCCGCTTGCGGCAGAACCGGACGTTGCGCCGCGGCAGCCCTGTCCGTCCGGCGACGTCGTGGTGGTCCAGCCACGCGAGGGTCTTCCGCTGGACGCGTTCACCGCACTTGGAGATGATCCACACCCGTCCGCCGAACAGCCCGACCAGCTCTTCGAGGGCCTCGAACGCGCCCCCGGTGGCCGGGGAGGCGAGGGCGTCGCGCATCGTCCCGCCGAGAAAAGCCGTGTCCGCGTTCCCCGGTGACAGTGGGCCGCCCTGAATGACGCGTCCGAAATCGACGCCGAGCCTGGGTTCCATGCGTCCAGCGTCCCGACCGCAGAACTCGAGCAGAACTATCTCTTGAGCGGACATCTATAGTTTGTGCCTATGGAACGGCTGTCGACGGACGCGCTCGCCTCCTTCGCCGTGTTCGCCGCCCACCTCAACTTCACGCGCGCCGCCGAGGACCTGCACATCTCGCAGCCCGCCCTGCACACCAAGATCCGCAAGCTCGCGGACGACCTGGGCCGCCCCCTCTACCTCCGCCGGGGCCGAACCCTCGTCCTCACCCCGGACGGCGAGCGCGTCGCCCGCTTCGCCCGCGAGATGGACGACCGGATGTCCGCCTTCCTGTCCGACCTCAACGGGACGTCCCGGACCCGGGTCCCCGTCCTGGCGGCGGGCGAGGGCGCCTACCTGTACCTGCTCGGCCCCGCCGTCCGCCGCCTCCACGCCGACACCGGCGTCCGCCTCGTCAACGGCGACCGCTCCCGCGTCCTCACCGCCGTCCGGAGCGGCGCCGCGGACGTCGGAGTCGCCGTCCTGGACGTCCTGCCCGACGACCTCGTCGCGACGCCCCTGGCGACGTTCCCGCAGGTCCTCTCGATGCCGGCCGTCCACCCACTGGCGTCACGTCCCTCCGTCACCCTGGCCGACCTCGCCGGAACGTCCCTGATCGTCCCGCCGTCGCACGGCCCCCACCGCGCCTCCCTGGAACGCGCCCTCCGAGCCGCCGACGTCCCCTGGACCGTCGCGGTCGAGGCGTCCGGCTGGCCCCTGATCCTCCACCTCGTCACCCTCGGCGCCGGCCTGGCCGTCGTGAACGGCTGCGTCCCCGCGCCGCCCGGCCTCGTCCACCTCGAGATCACCGACCTCCCACCCGTCCCGTACCACACCGTCCACCATCCCGACCGCACCCCCGACCCCACCGTGACCACCCTGCTGACCGCCCTCCACACCCCCTGAGGCACCTCCCCACCGCCAACAGTCAGCGCCAGAGACCACCCTCGCGGACGGCGGCGAACACCGCGCCGGGGAGCTCTGCGTGCGGGTCGCAGCAGGGTGGCGGGCCGAGAAGACGGGGTCGTCTGGTTGGCCGGTCGGCGTCCCGGCTTCGAGAACAAGGACCACCGCCACGCCGAGGACCGGAACACGCCGAACCGGGGGTGACCGTGTCGTTGGGCCTGCACGCGGAGCTCACTGGCGTGGTGTGAGCCCATCCCGTTCATCTGCATTGCGGGACGTTCAGCGGCATGTTCCGTGCCTGCGCGAACCGTGGCGGTGGGATGGTGTCGGGCCGTTGGGTCGGGGTGGAGGGAGGGGTGTGGCATTGTTGGGGGGTGCCAGTGGACGCCATCACTTTGATCGTCGGAGACGAGGAGCTGCTCGTTGAGCGGGCGGTCGGGGACGTGGTCGCCGGAGCCCGGGCGGAGGACCCGGAGACCGAGGTCATCGACCTCGTGCCCGGGGGGATGGAACCGGGACGGCTGGCGGAGATGACGTCGCCTTCGCTGTTCGGCGGCGGCAAGGTGCTGGTGCTCCGGTCGGCGCAGGATCTGAACAAGGATCTCGCGGCCGAGGTGCTGAGGTATGTGAAGAATCCCGCGCCCGATGTGGCGCTCGTCGCGGTGCACGCGGGCGGGGCCAAGGGGAAGGCACTGGCGGACGGACTCGCCAAGGCCGGGGCCCGGAAGATCGCGTGCCCGAAGATCACCAAGGCGGGCGAGCGGATCGACTTCGTCCGGACCGAGATCCGGCGGCACGGAGGGAAGATCTCCGCCGACGGAGCACGGACGCTGGTGGACGCGGTCGGGAACGACCTGCGGGAGCTCGCGGCCGCATCCAGTCAGCTGGTCGCCGACACCGGCGGGAAGGTCGACGACGCGGCCATCGCGCGGTACTACCGGGGACGGGCCGAGGTCAGCGGGTTCACCGTGGCGGACAAGGCGATCGAGGGGCAGCTCGCGGACGCGCTGGAGCAGCTGCGGTGGGCGCTGGCGACCGGCGTCGCGCCCGTCCTGATCGTGAGCGCCCTGGCCCAGGGTGTGCGCGGGCTGGCGAAGGTCGGCGGCGCCCCACGTGGAGCGCGCGGCGCGTCGCTCGCGAAGGAGCTGGGCATGCCCCCGTGGAAGATCGACCGAGTCCAGCGCCAGCTGCGCGGCTGGTCAGGCAACGGCGTCGCACGCGCCCTCACCGTGGTCGCCGAGGCCGACGCCCAGGTCAAGGGCGGCGCAGCCGACCCCGCATACGCCCTGGAAAAGGCAGTCTCAGACATCGTCGCAGCCCGCTCCCCCCGCTGACACGCGCCAGCCAGACGGTGACGCCGGCTGGCTTGGAAACGCTCACGGTCCTCACGCTGGCGCTGGTGTCGCCTGGAGCCTAGGTGACCGCGCGGCGGGTGGCGGTGAGTGTCAGTGGCGGGCGACTGTGGCTATGCCTGTGTGGGTGCGGACGACGGCTATGTCTCCTTGTCGGTCAGTGCGCAGGACTCGGATGCCCAGATGCTGGAGCAGGCCGACGGTGTGAGGGGACGGGTGCCCGTAGTCGTTGTCCTCGCCCACGGAGACCAGGCCGATCGAGGCGTGGGCGGCGGCCAGGAAGGGGCGGTGCTGACTGCGAGAGCCGTGGTGCGGAACCTTCAGGACCTGGACGTGAGGCACGGCCGAAACCAGGGCCTGCTGAGCCTCGGTTTCGACGTCGCCGGGTAGGAGGGCGCTGAAGCCGGGACGCGTCGCGACCAGGACGATGCTGGCGTTGTTCATGACCGTGCCGTCGTCGTGCGCGGTGAGGTGAGGACCGGACACGGCAGGAGCCAGGACGCTTAGGGCAAGGTCCCCGGTTCGCCAGGTCTCGCCGGGCAGCGCCGGGCGCGTGGGGACGCCGCCCGTGAAGCGGGCCTCGCGACCGAAACCCAGTGGTGTGACCAGCGCCAGTCCGACACGTCTGCCATGTCGGACACCCGGGATGCCGCCGATGTGGTCGGCATGTGGATGCGTCAGGACGAGCAGAGGCACCTCGCGAACGCGCAGGCGACGGAGACAGCCGTCCATGGCGCTCGGTTCCGGCCCGGTATCCACGACCACGGCCCGGCCTGGGCCCGCTGACAAGACAAGCCCATCTCCTTGGCCCACATCACACATGACGAGTTGCCAGCCCGGCGGCGGCCATCCCGGAGCGAGAACGTGCATGCACACCACACCCGCCAGGACCCCCACGATCGCGGCGGCGAACAGGAGACGCAGGCGCCGTGAGCGCAGCATCGCGATGGTGATGGCGCCTGCGATGAGCAGCCCGGCCGCACCCAGCGCGCCACTCGCCCAGGGGAGGGTCGCGTAGGGCAGGGTGGAGGCCGTCCTGGCGACCCAGATGATCCAGCGGACGGGGTACTCCGCCGGCCAGAGGATCAGACCTGCAAGGGCCGGAGAGAACGGTGCCGTCACGGCAGCCGCGGCACCGAGCAACGTCGCCGGTGCGACGGCCGGATCGGCGAGCAGGTTGGCAGCCACCGAGACGACGCCGAGTTCCCCCGACATCATGACCAGGATCGGCGCCACCGCGAGCTCGGCGGCCACTGCCACGGCCAAGGCGTCGGCCACGAGGTTGGGCAGCCGCCGCCGCAGGCGTTCGCGCCAAGCGGGTGCGAGCACGAGAAGCCCCGCCGTCGCCGCGGCTGAAAGTGCGAACCCATAGGACCGGCTCAGCTCCGGATCGACGAGGACGAGCAGGAGCACCGCTCCAGCGAGCGCCGCCACACCCTGACGTGGACGGCCCGTGAACAGGGCCAGGAGACCGACGGTCGCCATCACCGCAGCTCTGAGCACACTCGGGTCCGGACGCGCGATCACGACGAACGCGACGACCGCCAGCCCGGCGATCAGCGGCGCGCCCCGCCTGCCCAACCCGACCATCCGGCAGAGCGCCAGGACCGCCCCGACGACGATCGCCAGGTTCGCCCCGGAGACGACGAGGAGATGGCTCAGTCCGGCGGTGGTGAAGTCGTCGGCGAGCGTCGGGTCGAGGCGCGAAGTGTCGCCGACGACCATGGCGGGCAAGACGCCCCGCGCGTCCGGATGCAGGACGTCCGCCGCCTGCCTCAGCCTCGCGCGAACGGCCCCGGCGACCCGCTGCACCTTCGAGGGTCCGCCGACCACGGACGGCGGGCCACGCACGAGCACCACCGCCGCCAGCAGCTCCGCATGCTTCGGCGGCGCGAGCCGCCCCACACAACGCACCTTCATGCTCGGAACCAGCCCGCTCCACTCCCGGCCGGACGCGAGCAGCAGGACCGGAACCCTCGTCCGCACCCCCTTCCCACGCCCCTCGTAGCGTTCCACCCGCGCACGAACGATCACCAGATCCCGGCCGCCGACCTGCTTGGTCTTCGGATCGTCCGTGATGACCGCCACCACCGTCGCGCCAAGATGGGCCCGCGCCGCCGCGAACACCGGCCCCGACCGCACCGCCGACGTCCGCAGCCCGACCCCAGCCGCAGAAGCCGCCGCACACAACAACACGACTCCCCCGACCACCAACCACCCCTCAACCGCCCAACCACCCCGCCTTTCCAGCCCCCTATCCCCGGCAGCCCAGCCGCCCCTTTCCACCGGCCCTCCAACCCCGCCGACCCAACCACCCCGCTCCTCCAGCCGTCCGGCCTCGGCAGCCCAACCGCCCCGCTCCTCCGCCCCTCCAACCCTGGCAGCCAAGCCGCCCCGCTCCTCCAGCCCTGCAGTCCTGGCGGCCCACGCCGCTCTCCCCAGCCCACGGCCCCTGACCGCCCTGCCCTGGCCCCCCGACCTGCCCGACCTCCCCAGCCCTCCAGCCCAGGCGGCCCACGCCGTCCTCCCCAGCCCACGGCCCCTGACCGCCCTGCCCTGGCCCCCCGACCTGCCCGACCTCCCCAGCCCTCCAGCCCAGGCGGCCCACGCCGTCCTCCCCAGCCCACGGCCCCTGACCGCCCTGCCCTGGCGCCCCGACCTGCCCAACCGCCCCGGCCCCGCCAGCCCGCCCGACCCCATCGGCCCGCTCGAGCCCCGAAGTACGCGTGAACCCACCGCCCTTGAGCCGTCAAACCCACTCGAGTTCTCCCCCCGGCCGCCCATACTCGGAGGCGTGGCCGACCAGGCCGCATTTCGGGGTGAGACGGACGAAGCCCGAGGTCTTCGGTGGCGGACGCGCAGAAGAAGCGCGCACGCTGCGAGCGCGCATGCCCCGGCCAGGAAGTAGCACGTCCGCACGGACTGCCCGAGACAGACAAAGGCACCAGCCCACGCCCCGAAAGCGGGACCGACCAAGCGCAGGTCGTACTCAACTGCCGACAGCTCCTCTTCCCCAGAAGCAGCCTCACGGGCGAACGCAGAATCCGGGATGGGCGCGGACGCCCCCACGCCTGCCGCCCCTCCCACGGGCAGCGACGCCTGTCTGGTCAGCACCGCCGCGTCGGAGACATCACCGGGGACTTCGTCGCCGACGGACGGCAGCGTGCGGGCGAATGCCCGACCTTCCTGGCCGCGCTGCGCGGCGGCGTCCTTGCCACCCGGATCACCGAACTCGTCGAACGGCTCGAACGCAGACACCTCTGCGGACGCGTTCCCACACTCGGGCGCAGACGGGTCCCCACACTCCGGCGCGGTCCTACCTGTCGAAACGAGTTCCTGGGAGGGCGTGAATGTCTGTGCAGGGACTGACCCTCCTCCTGATCCCTGCGTCTGCACAGACGGAGGGCCCGGCGCGGAGCCAGTTGTACGAGCGGATGCGGAGGCCTGCGCGGGAGTCCGGCCATGAAGATTCACCCGTCCTTGCACGGAGGCGGAGCCTTCTGCGGACGCCGATGCCCGTGGGCGCGCGGAAGCTCGTGCAGGTGGCTCACCCCGGTCAGGGCATTCACTTCGATCCTTCATGGTTCGTGTTCCTCGGTGGATAGTTCGTGGTTGTCGGTGGATGAGGCCAGTGGCCCAGCGGTGATGGCGCGCGGCTGTGCCGGGAAACGTCACTCCTGCTCTGTCTCGCTGGCGAGCTGAGCTCATTCATGCGGGTAGGTCAGGCTCGGTTGGATTGAGCCCGGTTCACGACCTCGACTGAACCCGGCCTTGCGCGTATCGCCCCTGACCTGTGCGGGCACCGCACCCGAGCATGCGCACCAAGGCCGATGAGCACAGCTCCCGGTCGTGGCCACCTGCCGCTCTGGGGTGCCAACTGGCCAAGCCAGCTGCGCCCCTATGGCGCAGGAGTCTCCTGTTGTCGCTCTCCTTCCAGGACGTCCTCGGCTACAGCGCCCTGAAGCCGGACTCGGGCAGACGCCCGCAGCGGCGGTGTTCATGCTGACCGCGCGCTGGACCGCGCCCCAGCTGCCGCGCATCGGCGTCCGCGCCCTGCTCGCGGCGGGCAACTTCGTTGTGGGGCCGCAAGCCGCGCTGGAGGTGTGGGTGGGGTCGCCCCCTTCGGCCTCATCAGGCCCGCCGATCCGGTTGAGGTCAGTTGGCCGTGCCTGGCAAGCCACCCTTGTTGCCCTGGACGAGGTCCCCCTGATCAAGACATCCAGCAGTCCCGAAAGAAGTCGCCCGCTCGTCAGCCGTGCAGCGTCCTGCCACCCGTGATGAAGCCATCCCGTCGGTTGGCCGAGGCCCGCGCTGCCGAGCCGCCTCACCGCCGGGATGCCGCACCGCCGGGTCGCCGCACCGCCGGGTCGCCGCACCGCCGGGTCGCCGCGCTGCCGGGTCGCCGCGCTGCCGGGTCGCCGCGCTGCCGGGCTGCGGCACTGCCGCTCTACCGCGCTACCGGACTGCCGGACTCCCGGACTGCCGCGCCGCCGGGCCGCAGCGTGGCCGGACTGCCGGGGCTGCCGGGGCTGCCGGGGCTGCCGGGGCTGCCGGGATGGACTAGTTCTTGTGGCGTTTTTCGGGCGCTTGGTCTGGGCGGGTGCCGGGCGTGGGGTTCTGGGTCAGCCGGGGGTGGTGAGCAGGGGTTTGAGGTCGGTGAGGCGGCGGGCTCCTATGCCGGGGACCTCCTGGAGTTGGTCGACGCTGCGGAACGGGCCGTGTTGGGTGCGGTAGTCGATGATGCGACGAGCCAGGACGGGCCCCACTCCTGGGAGTTGGTCGAGTTGTTCGGCGGTCGCGGTGTTCAGGTCGAGCGGGGCTCCGGGGGACGCGCCGGAAGGAGCGCCCGTGGTGCCGCCGGGCGGGGCCGGGCCCTGGCCGGGCGGGGGCGCGGGTGGGTGGATGCCGACGGCGATCTGCTCACCGTCCATGAGCTTGCGGGCGAGGTTCAGCGCGCCCGTGTCGGCGCCTGGGCGGACGCCTCCGGCTGCGTTGAGGGCGTCCGCCACGCGTGACCCCGCAGCGAGGGTCAGCACGCCCGGGCGACGGACCTTGCCGATCACCTGCACGACGAGTTGTGACCCGCCGCTGGGCCCGGCGGACGCGAGGGCGCTCGTCTCGCTGGCGGTCACCGACAGGGACGGGGACACCGCGGAGGCCGTCACCGGATCGGGGCGTGGACGCGCCATCCAGAGGTAGCCGACAGCGACCAGCACCGCGATGACCCCGACGATCACCAGGGCACGGACACCGCCCATGCCGGGATCCAGCCGGTCACGTTCGAGCAGGCCCCTGGCGCGGGCCAGGAGTCGCGCGGCGGACGGCTCGGATGAAGGGACAGGCCCGTGGCGATCGCGCTGCGGCCCAGCGGCCGTGGACGATGAATCCGTGCCGAACAGGCGCCGCTTCGGGCTCCTCGGTGCGGTGTCCGGAGGCGGGTCGACGTCCAGAGGGCGTTCTGGGCGGGGTGCCGGTCTCATCTCGTGCGTCTGCCGCGGTTCAGCCTCTGGACGAGGCCAGTCCTCGAAGCCGGCACGCGCCTGCATGGTCGGATGTGGCCCCTCGTCGGCATGGGTTGCTTGGGCGGCGAAGCGGGTTCGCTCGCCAGAACGCGCCTCCGTGGCGGAACGCGCTCGATCGTCGACATGGGGCCGTGCCGCAGTGGACGGCGGCCTGCTTCCAGGACGCGAAGTCGCCGCAGGAACAGCGCTCGCGTCGGATAGCGAGGTGGCCTCCGGCCTTCTCGGGCCGCTCGGAGGCTCGGCGTCCGGCGTGGGAAAGCCGGGACGGGTGGGGGCTGAGCGAAAGTGGGCGGCTGGAGGGGCCGTCGTGCTGAGAATGTCCATGCATAGGACGCTAGAAGACCCGGAGCACCGACCGAAAGTGCGGCGGCGAACTGTGGATAACCCTCGTTCTCGCAGGTGGGAGAGGTGATTTCGGGCAGCGAAATCAAGATCCTCAGCAACTGTCGGCGATGATCTGTAGATTTCCCGCCATGGTGCGGACTGCAGGACTTGTCGCGGTCGTTCTCGTCGGTCTCATGTCGGCGGATTCCGGACGAGCGCCGGTGATCAACGAAGAATCCCCTGCCTGGCGTGCGGGTTTCGCCGCCGGGGCCAGCGAGGCAGCCACCACTCCGCCCCAGCCGACCGGAAAGATCGTCTTTGCCGCCTACGCGTTTTCCAGGTCGATGAGCCCCTATGCGCGCTGCGCCGCATTGTTCGAGGTCAAGCACGTTCGGACAGGCGAAATCCCGGTATGGCCAATGCCTGCCGACATCCGGCTCGGCACCAGAGCGGGCCTCGAGTACAAGGCTGGATGGGTCGAGCGCTGCCGACGAACCCGGGCCGGGTAGCTCCGGCCTCAGGGAAGCGGCGCGACCACCACGCCCAGCATCCCGGGTCCCACGTGCGCGCCGATGACCGGGCCGACTTCGCCGACGTGGATGTCCGTGGCGTTCGGGACGCGCTTGCGAAGGTCGGCGGCGAGGGCCTCGGCCCGGTCGGACGCGTCGAGGTGCTGGACCCCCAGGTCCACGGGACGGCTGGCGGCTTCGGCCACGGCGAGGTCCGCCAGCCGGGCCAGCGCCCTGGACGTCGTGCGCACCTTCTCCAGCGGCCTGACGCGCCCGGCCGAGACGTCCAGGAGCGGCTTCACCAGGAGCGCGGAATCCAGCAGGTTCGCGGCGGCGCCGAGGCGTCCTCCACGCCGCAGATGCTCGAGGTTGTCGACGTAGAAGAGCGACCGCGTCAACGCGGCACGGCGTTCGGCGGCCGCCACGACGTCGGTGGGCGTGCCGCCGTCCAGCGCCCTCGAGGCGGCGGACAGGACCACGAAACCCAGCCCCATCCCGATGGTGCCCGAGTCGACCACGTGGACGGGCACGGGCGATTCCGCGGCGGCGAGGCGCGCGGCCTCGACCGTTCCCGACATCGAGGCCGACAGGTGCACCGAGACCACGGCGGACGCGCCGGCCTCCGCGGCGGACGCGTACGCCGCGGCGAAGCGTTCCGGGGACGGCCGGGACGTCGTGACCGGGTGCCGTTCGCGCAGCGCACGCGCGGTCTCGGCCGCCGTGGTCGCGTCCTCGTCGCGGACGTCGCCGCCGACCGCGAGCTGCAGCGGGACGACCGTGATCGTGTGCCGGTCGGCGAGGCCAGGGGGAAGGTAGGACGAGGAGTCCGTGACGACCGCTACCGCGCTGCCCATGAGGGTGAGGCTACTCCCGGACGGCCAGACATGGGTGACCGAGTTGTATCAATCTGTGACGGCTCCGTTAACCCGTGAGTGACCACCGCACGAAGCGGACATCCCGCGCACGGATCACGTTCGGGCCGGTCGAAGGGCGGAGCGTCGTCCCGGAGTCGGCCCGGGACGACGTCAGGGCTGGACGGGAACGCCGCCGCGCCAGACGCGGAGCGCGCGGAGGCCGAAGGCCCAGGCGAACGCGCCCTCGTGGTCGGCGTCCCAGAGGACGAGATCGGCGAGCATGCCGGGGGCGAGGGAACCGCGGTCGCCGACGCGCAGGGCGGCTGCCCCGCCGAGCGTGGCGGCGCGGAGGGCCTCGGTGACCGACAGGCCGTACATGGCGACGGCGAGGCCGATGACCAGCGGCATGGACGTGATGCCGCACTGCCCGGGGTTGTGGTCGGTGCCGAGTGCGACGGTGACGCCGCGGTCGAGCATCGCGCGCACCGGCGCGGCCGGACGGGACGAGTTCAGCGCGCTTCCGGGGCAGACGGTGGCGGTGACGCCCGCGTGCGCGAGGGCCTTCACGTCGTCGTCGTTGGCCTGGGTGAGCAGGTCCGCGGACGCGCAGCCGACCTCGGCGGCGACCTGGGCCGCTCCGACGCGTTCGTTGGCGCAGGCGTGCATGCGCGCCTTCAGCCCGTTGCGCTTGCCGGTCAGCAGCAGGATGCGCGCCTCTTCGGCGGTGAAGTGCCCCTCGTCGCAGTACACGTCGATGGAGTCGGCGCCGGCGACGGCGGCGTCTCCGGCCCACTGCCGGACGGCCTCGATGTAGTCGCGGCGGCGTCCGAAGTACTCGGGCGGCAGGATGTGCGCGGCGAGGAAGGTCGCGTGGATGCGCGGCATGGACGGCTCGGACTCCAGCGACCGCAGCATCCGGATGTCGGCGAGCTCGCCGTCGCGCGTGAGGTGGTAGCCGGTCTTGGCCTCGACGGTCGTGGTGCCCGCGAGGATCCACTGCCGCAGCCGTTCGCGGACGCCGTTGCACAGCGTCCAGGGGTCGGTTCCGCGGGTCACGGTGACGGTGGAGTTGACGCCGCCGCCGGCCGCCGCGATGGCCGAGTGGGACGAGCCGCTGGTGCGCATCGCCAGTTCGGCCCAGCGGTTGCCCGCGTAGACCGGGTGCGCGTGGGCGTCGATGAGGCCGGGGGTGACCAGGCCGCCGCCGAGGTTCTCCACGTGGTCGACGTCGACGATGTCGTCGATGATGCCGGGCACGCTCTGCGGCAGGTCCGAGGCGGGCCCCGCCCACACGATGCGGTCGTCGTGGATCAGGACGGCGGCGTTGCTGCAGACGTCGGTGCCCGTCCAGAGACGTCCGATGTTGGTGAGCAGCCTGACCGTCACGGGGTCACCGCCCGAAGGGGGTGGGAACGCCGCGCGGCGTGGGGTATGACGCCATGGACTGGGCCACCTGCTCTCGATACGGAACGCCGACTGGGTGCCGGCGGTTCACCACTGGGGGAATGGGTGATCGAATGATCACCTTGAGCAACGAGACCGGAGATATCGGTTTCGTCACGGTAGTGCACTGAAGGCCCGGCGGACAACCTTCGCCCGGCCAACGCCGCGCGCCGCCGGAAAGTTCCCCGGCGGCGAAGGCGGTGATGGGCGTCGGACCAGGCACAACATGACCGACAAGCGACCATAACCCGCCCACCGTCCAATAAACCGCCAAATACCGGCACGCACCGCATCGACGCCATCACCCCACCCTTAGTCCTATGACCGTACGGATTCCGGCAGACCCGTCAAGCGGAATGGAGAACCTGTCACCTGACGGCGATGACCTGCACGTCCGGAAACGATCAGAGAACGGGTGCGGCCGCAACACCGTGCGGCCACACCCGTTCTCTTCGTGTCTGCGCTCCCCGCAGCTTTCCCTGAAGTCATGTCGGGTCGCAATTACGCGCGCCCGCGCGTCGTCACGCGTCCCCCGGACCAGCCGGAGGGCCATCACGACGTCCAGGAAACGTTCAGCTACGCGGGGCAACGTTCAGGAAACTGAGCGGAACCTGGTGGCAACCTGATCGCGTTCAGGACGTCCCGAGCCCTCGGGAGACCCAGCGCATCGAGCCTGGAGCGCGCTCAAGACATCGCCGGGCCTGAGCGCACCTCAGCGCGTCAGGCCCGGCCAAGCGGGCTCAGGGCGCGTCAAGGCCCCGACCCGGCTCAGTGCGTAGGGCCAGAGGGCCGCTCAGGAGCTCGCGGGGACCGGATCCTCGTAGCGGGCGAGTTCGCCCGCCAGGTCCTCCGGAACGCGGGCCAGCATGACCGTGCCCGCGGCCTCGTGCTCCTGCTTGAGGACCTCTCCGCGCTCGTGGATCGCGGTCACCAGGTCGCCCCGCTCGTACGGGAGCAGGACGCGGACCTCGTGCGCGAGCATGGGGAGGGCGGTCTCGATGGCGGCCCGCAGGTCGTCGATGCCCTGGCCGGTGCGGGCCGAGACGACGACGCTGTGCGGCTCGCGCCGGCGCAGCCGGGCGATGGCGAGCGGGTCGGCCGCGTCCGCCTTGTTGATCACGATGAGCTCGGGCAGTTTGTCGGCGCCGATCTCGCGGAAGACCTCGCGGACGGAGTCGATCTGCCGCTCGGGGTCCGGGTCGGAGCCGTCCACGACGTGCACGACCAGGTGCGCGTCGCTGACCTCCTCCAGGGTGGACCGGAACGCCTCGACGAGCTGGTGCGGCAGGTGCCGGACGAACCCGACAGTGTCGGCGAGCGTGTAGGCCCGTCCGGACGGGGTCGTGGAGCGCCGGACGGTCGGGTCGAGGGTGGCGAACAGCGCGTCCTCCACCAGCACGCCCGCGCCGGTGAGCCGGTTGAGCAGGGACGACTTGCCCGCGTTGGTGTAGCCGGCGATGGCGACGGCGGGCACCATGTTGCGGCGGCGCTCGCCGCGCTTGGTGTCGCGGGCCTTGCCCATCTCGGCGATCTGGCGGCGCAGCTTGGCCATCCGGGTGCGGATCCGCCGCCGGTCCAGCTCGATCTTGGTCTCGCCGGGGCCTCGGCCGCCGATGCCGACGCCGCCCGCGGCGCGCCCGCCGACCTGGCGGGACAGGTTGCCGCCCCAGCCGCGCAGGCGCGGCAGCAGGTAGTTCAGCTGGGCGAGCTCGACCTGGGCCTTGCCCTCGCGGCTCTTGGCGTGCTGGGCGAAGATGTCGAGGATCAGCGCGGTCCGGTCGATGACCTTGACCTGGACGATCTCCTCCAGGTGGCGCAGCTGGCTCGGCGCGAGCTCCCCGTCGCAGATCACGGTGTCGGCGCCGGTGGAGATCACGACGTCGCGCAGCTCCTCGGCCTTGCCGGAGCCGATGTAGGTCGCCGCGTCCGGCCGGGACCGGCGCTGGGTGAGGCCCTCCAGGACCTGCGATCCGGCGGTCTCGGCGAGGAGCGCCAGCTCGCGGAGCGAGTTCTCGGCCTCCTCGGCGGTGCCCTCGGTCCAGACCCCGACGAGCACGACCCGCTCCAGCCGGAGCTGCCGGTACTCGACCTCGGTGACGTCTTCGAGTTCGGTGGACAGTCCCGTGACGCGGCGCAGCGCGCGACGCTCCTCGAGGTCGAGCTCACCGGTCATGGGCTCGTCCCCGTCGAAGTCGTCGAGGCCGCCGAAGTCGTCCAGGACGTCGTCGGTGCGGTGTTCTGAGAAACGTTGAGTCATATGCCCTCTGTCAAACGCCGTGGAGGCCCGGTCGATTCCCCACGACGGCTCGTACCCGCGCTGCACCGCGACATCCCCGCGATGGCCGTCCGTTCTGGACGGCCCCCGGGTCGCCCGCGATCGTCCCGGACGGTTTCCCTGAGATCGTCCCACGCACGCCTGGGCAGGTCACCCGATTATCCGGGCCTCGCGGAGGGGAGTTTCTCAGGGACGGCCCGCTTTGACCCGGATCCGTACCGGCGAGTAGCGTTCTCCACAGAACAGAACCGGAATTTCGGCATACGAAATTCCATGCGGAACAACGCTGCACAGCCGCGCGGCGCGGCACGACGGACGCAGCACAACGACGGAAGGGCGGGCACATGACCGACGGTGTCGAGGTCCGGGGACCTCTTGGCGAGCGCTACGACGAGATCCTCACCCCCGAGGCTCTCGGCCTGCTCGCCACGCTCCAGCGGGAGTTCGGCGCGCGCCGCAAGGAGCTGCTGAAGGCCCGCGAGGAGCGCCAGGAGCGGCTGTCCGCGGGCGGCACGCTGGACTTCCTGCCGGAGACGGCCGAGGTCCGCACCGACGAGTCCTGGCGGGTCGCCGAGCCCGCGCCGGGGCTGCGGGACCGCCGGGTCGAGATCACCGGCCCGACCGACCGGAAGATGACGATCAACGCCCTGAACTCGGGCGCGAAGGTGTGGCTGGCCGACTTCGAGGACGCCAACACGCCGCTGTGGACGAACATGATCGAGGGCCAGCTGAGCCTGCGGGACGCCCTGGACCGCACGATCGACTTCACCGACGCCAAGAGCGGCAAGTCCTACAGCCTCAAGGACGACGAGGAGCTCGCCACCATCGTCGTGCGCCCGCGCGGGTGGCACATGGAGGAGAAGCACCTGCTGGTGGACGGCGAGCCGATGTCGGGCTCCCTGTTCGACTTCGGCCTGTACCTCTTCCACTGCGCGCGCCGCCAGCTGGCCAAGGGCAAAGGCCCGTACTTCTACCTGCCGAAGATGGAGTCGCACCTGGAGGCCCGCCTCTGGAACGACGCCTTCAACCTGGCGCAGGACATCCTGGAGATCCCGCGCGGCACGATCCGCGCAACCGTCCTGATCGAGACGATCCCGGCCGCGTTCGAGATGGAGGAGATCCTCTACGAGCTGCGCGACCACTCCGCGGGGCTGAACGCGGGCCGCTGGGACTACCTGTTCAGCGTGATCAAGAAGTTCCGGGACCGGGGCGCCGACTACGTCCTGCCGGAGCGGAACGCGATCACGATGACCGCGCCCTTCATGCGCGCGTACACCGAGCTGCTCGTCCGCACCTGCCACAAGCGCGGCGCCCACGCGATCGGCGGCATGGCGGCGTTCATCCCGTCCCGCAAGGACGCCGAGGTCAACAAGGTCGCACTGGAGAAGGTCCGGGCGGACAAGACGCGCGAGTCGGGCGCCGGATTCGACGGTTCCTGGGTCGCGCACCCGGACCTGGTCCCGGTCTGCCGCGAGGTGTTCGACGGCGTCCTCGGCGACAAGCCGAACCAGCGTGACCGGCTCCGCGAGGACGTCAAGGTCTCGGCCGCCGACCTGCTGAACTTCAAGGCGACGCCGGGCGACATCACCGAGGCGGGCCTGCGCAACAACATCGACGTGGCGCTGCGCTACCTCGCGACCTGGCTGAACGGCTCGGGCGCGGTCGCGATCCACAACCTGATGGAGGACGCGGCGACCGCCGAGATCTCCCGGTCGCAGGTCTGGCAGTGGATCCGCAACGGCGTGACCCTCAAGGAGGGCCAGACCGTCACCCGCGAGCTGGTCGAGCGCCTGCTGGACGAGGAACTGGCCGGCATCCGCGCCGAGCTGGGCGACGCCTTCAACGAGCCGCGTTACAACGAGGCCGTGGCGCTGTTCAAGGAGGTCACCCTCGCGGACGAGTACTCCGAGTTCCTGACCACCCCGGCGTACATCCGCTTCCCGTAAGGGAAGTACTCCCGCAAGACCGTGGGCGCGGTGCCCTGGCTCGTCGTGAACGGCCAGGGCCGCCGCGCCCCTCGCCCTAGGGAGACGGCATGGCAGACACTCTGCGGGCCCTGGCCGAGCGTTGCATCCGCGTGCTCGGCCCCGAGTCGGTCATCACCGATCCCGTGCGGTTGCGCACGTACGACTGCGACGGGCTGACGTCCCACCGTGCCTCTCCCGGGCTGGTCGTCCTGCCTGAGACGGCCGAGCAGATAGCCGCCATCGTGCGCGCGTGCATAGAAGCAGGCGTCCCCTATGTAGCCCGGGGTTCGGGGACGGGCCTGTCCGGTGGGGCGCTCCCCCGGACGGACGGCGTTCTCATCGTGACGGCGAGAATGCGCCGCATCCTCGATATCGACGTGGCGAACCAGCGCGCGGTGGTTGAGCCAGGCGTGATCAATCTGGACGTGACGCGGGCCGCGCGCCCGCACGGGTACTACTTCGCGCCCGACCCGTCCAGCCAGCAGGTCTGCTCGGTCGGCGGGAACGTGGCGGAGAACTCGGGCGGGGCGCACTGCCTGAAGTACGGGTTCACCGCGCATCACATCCTGGCCAGCGAGATCGTCACTCCGGACGGCGAGGTCGTGGAGCTGTCCCGGGACGATCCGGGCTTCGACCTGCTGGGCGTGTTCGTCGGCTCGGAGGGCACGCTCGGCATCACCACCAAGGTCACCGTGCGGCTGACCCGGCTGCCGCAGACCGTCCAGACGCTGCTGGCCGCGTTCGACACGATCGAGCAGGGCGGCGAGGCGGTGTCGGCGATCATCGCGGCCGGGGTGGTGCCGGCGGCGATCGAGATGATGGACGCGCTGTCCATCAAGGCTGCGGAGGCGGCCGTGGCCTGCGGGTATCCGGAGGGCGCGGGCGCGGTGCTGGTGGTCGAGCTGGACGGTCCGGAGGCGACCGTCGCGCACCAGTTCGCCGAGGTCGGGCGGTTGTGCCGGGAGGCGGGCGCGTTCGAGATCCGGGTCGCGGCCGACGACACCGAGCGCGCGCTGATCTGGAAGGGCCGCAAGTCCGCGTTCGCCGCGATGGGCCGGATCAGCCCCGCCTACATCGTCCAGGACGGTGTGATCCCGCGGACGGCGCTCGGCGAGGTGCTGGGACGCATCGACGCGCTGAGCCGGGAGTCCGGCGTGCGCGTCGCGAACGTCTTCCACGCCGGGGACGGCAATCTGCATCCGCTCGTGCTTTTCGACGACGCCGTACCGGGCGCGCAGGAGCGGGCCGAGAAGGTCTCCGGGGCGATCCTCGATCTCTGTATCGAGCAAGGGGGCTCCATCACGGGCGAGCACGGCGTGGGTGTGGACAAGGCCCGTTACATGCTACGCATGTTCAGCGACGACGACCTCGACACGATGCAGATGGTCCGGTGCGGATTCGACCCGGCGGGGCTTTGCAACCCGGGCAAGGTGTTCCCGACGCCGCGTCTGTGCGGGGAGGTTCCGGGCGTCCGGAAAGGCCCGCATCCGCTGGTCGCCGAAGGAAAGGCGGACCTGTTCTGATGTCCGTTCTGGATGCGTTCGCCAAGGTCTGCGCTGACGTCCGTCCTGGTGGGGACACCGACCGGGTCGACGGTCTGGTTCCCCGGGTCGTCGCCGCGCCCGCGAGCCTGGACGAGGCTTCGGCGGTGATGCGGACGGCCGCCGAGCACGGTCTGGCCGTCGTCCCGTCCGGTGCCGGGACCAAACTCGACCACGGCCGTCCGGTCGAGCGGTGCGAGGTGCTCGTCACCAGCCGCAACCTCGACCGGATCATCAAGCACTCCCCTGGCGACCTGACGCTGCACGTCGAGGCCGGGTTGACGTTCGAGGCGCTGCACGCGGCCGAGGCCGACGGGTGGGGGCAGCACCTCGCGCTCGCTCCGCCCATGGACGGGACGATCGGCGGCGCGATCGCCACGGATTTCGCGGGTCCCGGCCGCCTGCTGCACGGGTCCGCGCGCGACCTGCTGATCGGGATCACGGTCGTCCGGGCGGACGGCACGGTCACGCGCTCCGGCGGCAAGGTCGTCAAGAACGTGGCCGGATACGACCTCGGCAAGCTCTACACGGGCTCCCTCGGCACGCTCGGCCTCATCGTGGACGCGACGTTCCGCATGCACCCGGCCGCGCGCGTCGTGCGCGTGGCGGCCACGGTGAAGGACCCGGGACGGGCCGTCCAGGCGGTGTTGCACTCCCAGGTCGTCCCGCGCGCGCTCGAGATCGACCGTCCGGCCGGGTCGGACGAGACGACGGTCGTGGTGGAGGCCGAGACCGAGACCCCGGACGAGACGTCCGCGCGCCTGCGCGACCTGCTCGGCGGTGCGCCCGTTACCACCCCGGACTGGTGGAACAGGCTTCCAGAGGGCGAAGTCCTGGCGGAGATCCGGAGCCTTCCTGCGCGGCTGCCAGAGGTCATGGACGCCGCCAAGGGCCTACCCCTGCGCGGCTCTGCCGGTGCCGGACGCCTCTACACGGCCCCCGACGACCTGGAAGCCCTGCGCGAAGCGCTGAAACCGACCGGGGCGCGGGTCGTCCTCATGCGCGCGGGACGGTCCGTCAGGGAGGCCGTGGACGTATGGGGGCCGATGCCCGCGCTCCCCCTCATGCGACGAGTGAAGGACCAGTTCGACCCCGATCACCGGCTCTCGCCCGGTCGATTCGCCGAAGGAGTGTGACCCGTGACCCGGCCGGACGACATGCCGAATCTGCTGAACGACTGTGTCCACTGCGGCTTCTGCCTGCCGACCTGCCCGACCTACGTGCTGTGGGGCGAGGAGATGGACTCGCCGCGCGGACGCATCCACCTCATGGAGCAGCACGAGGAGGGCGCGCCGCTGGACGACGTCATGGTGCAGCATTTCGACGCGTGCCTGGGGTGCATGGCGTGCGTGACGGCGTGCCCGTCGGGTGTCCAGTACGACCGGCTCATCGAGGTCACCCGGGCCCGGGTCGAGGCCGAGCATCCGCGTTCGCGGGGCGAGCGAGCGGTCCGTGAGGCGATTTTCCGGCTGTTCCCGTACCCGAATCGGCTGCGAGCGCTCCGAGGGCCGCTACGGGCCTATCAGCGCTCCGGACTACCCTCCCTGGTCAGGCGCAGCGGCATCCTTGAGCGCTTGTCCCCGACCCTCGCCGCGATGGAGCGTCTCGCGCCGCCGTCGGAGAGGGCTCCCCGGCTGCCCGAACGGGTGTCCGCGCGCGGCGGACGCCGGGCGACGGTCGGGATGCTCACCGGATGCGTCCAGCGCGAGTTCTTCCCCGGTGTGAACGCCGCGACCGCGCGCGTGCTGGCCCTGGAGGGCTGCGACGTGCTGATCCCGCGCCACCAGGGCTGCTGCGGAGCGTTGTCGCTGCACTCCGGGCGGGACGATGAGGCCCGCGCGTTCGCGCGCAAGACGGTCGAGACGTTCGAAGGCGTGGACGTCATCGTGGTCAACTCAGCGGGCTGCGGTTCGGCGATGAAGGAGTACGAGACCCTCCTCGCGGACGACGCCGCCTGGTCGGCTCGTGCACGCGCGCTCTCCGAGAAGACCCGTGACCTGGCCGAATTCCTGGTCGAGCTGGGACCGCGCGCGGAGCGGCATCCCCTGCCGGTGACGGTGGCCTACCACGACGCCTGCCACCTCGCGCACGCGCAGGGAGTCAGGACACAGCCGCGCATGCTGCTGGCGGGCATCCCTGAGCTGACCGTGAAGGAAATAGCGGATCCGGAGATCTGCTGTGGCTCGGCGGGCACCTACAACCTGCTCCAGCCGGACGCGGCGGCCGAACTGGGCGACCGCAAGGCGACCAACGTGGCCGCGACCGGCGCCGAACTCCTCGTCGCCGCGAACCCCGGGTGCTCGCTCCAGATCGCCCAGGCCCTGGAACGGCAGGGCGCGTCCCTTCCGGTCGCGCACACCGCCCAGGTGCTGGACGCGTCGCTCCGCGGGCACCCCGCCGCGACACTGCTCACCCGCTGAGCCGGGGCCGTGGGCGCCCACCGAGCCCATGGGTGCTCACTTGGTGACAATCCCTCGCCGGCGCCACCGGAAAATACATCGTTCCACGTCAGAGCCCTGACCGGGCAGTCACCCGCAGCGGCTCGTCGGGTATCGTGACCCCCCAAAACCAGGACAGATCCCCCGAGGTTGGCAGATGTCCAACAGCTACCGATCCCACCGGCGCCGCAAGAAGGCCACCACCGGCAAGCTCGGGCTCGCGGGCGCGCTCACCGGCGCCCTCGGCATCGGCACGGTCGCGGCCGTGATCTTCGTGGTGCGCCCGGACACCTCCAACCCGCCCTCGATGGCCGGGACGGGCCGCGACACCTCGCAGAGCGGGCCGGTTCCCAGCGGCGTCGCGTCCAGTGGCCCCGCCCCCGCGTCCGCGCCCAAGGTAGGGCGTGAGCTCAGCTTCACCACGCCCGAGGGCTACGGCTACACCCTTGCCGCCATCCGCACGGGCACCGACAAGCGGCCCCTGTCGACCAGCCAACCGCCCAAGGACGGCGAGACGTACGCCTACGCGGACTACGTCCTGACCAACGACCAGCGCCGTCCCATACCGCTGGACTTCCCGGCCGACCTGTTCGTGCCGCGCGACTCGGTCCCCTCGTCCGCGCGCGAACGGTGCATGCCCCAGCCTGGCGTGCCCGAGGACATGTGCACCCTGCCGAACCACAGCGAGGTCACTGCCCGCATCGGCGACGCAAAGACGCCCTTCACCCAGGACGGCGACACCGTCCTGCCCGCAGGCGGCTCCTACATCGTGCGGGTCGCATCCGACCTATCCGTAAGCGCCAACGTCGCGTCCCGCGATCTGCGTCTCTACGTGTGGGACGTCCGATTCACCAGTGACCGCAAGGGCGTGCAGATCCCACTCCCCTAGCTCCTGCTGCTGAACCCGATGTTCTCGAAGGCGGGCTCCCAGAATCCGCACGCGCCCAGGTTGGCGAGCCCGGCCCTCACGGCGACGACCTGCGGACGCTGGTAGAGCGGCAAGACCGTCGCCTCCTGCCAGACCAGCCTGTCCGCCGCATTGATCAGCCTGCGCGCACGAGCCGTGTCCACCTCGGCTATGGCCCGGTCCATGGCCGAGTCGATCTCGGCCGATCCCACGCGCGCGTAGTTCTGCTGAATGTGCTCGCCCTGCGGACGAGCGAAGACCGACCGCAGCGGAGACAGCGGGAACGCCGTGCCCAGCCACGAGAACGGCACGATGTCGAAGTTCCCTGGCGTCACGTACTGGTCGAACAGGTCGTCTGTGGGGACGGGCACGATGTTCACACGCACGCCCACGCGCGCGAGGAGCGCGCGGGTCAACTCACCCTCGCGCCGACTGGCAGCCACCCCGGACGGCACAACAAAGCGCAACGCGAGCGTCCGGCCGTCCTTCATCCGGTACGCGCCGTGCCGGACCCAGCCCGCCTCGTCCAGGAGCCTCCCGGCGCGGTCCGGGTTGTAGCGGCCGAGTTCTCCCGAGTCATCCCGGTAACCGGCCTGCGTGTTGACGTAGAAGTGGTTCCCCAGCGGACGCGGCGGACGGCCCAGCCCAGCAAGGTCGGACCGGACGATCACGTCGCGGTCCACGGCCATGAACAGCGCGCGCCGCACCCGCACGTCGGACAGCACCGGCGACGCCGCGTTGAACGTCAGGTGCCGCCAGTCGGGCCCGCCCGCCCGGCGGATCCGCGCGCCCCGGACCTCGGCGGCGCGGCGCAGCCCGGCCGGGTCGGTGCCCACGTCCATGAGGTCCACCTCGCCGTTGGCGAACGCGCCGGGCATCGCGCCCGGGTCCAGCGCGCGGAAGACGATCCCGTCCAGTTTGGCGGGCCGTCCCCACCAGCCCGGATCCCGGACGAGCTCGACGGTCTTCGCGGTCTCGTCGATCCGGCGGACCCGGAACGGCCCGGCCGTCACCGGCACCCGGTTCACCCAGCCGTCGTTGAAGACGTGCGGGTTCCTGCTGGTGGCGGCCGGGTAGAGCGGGCTGAACAGGCTGCGCCAGTCGGCGTAGGGACGGTCGAAGGCGACCTTGACCTCCCGGTCGTCCGTACCTCGCTGGACCTTGGCGATCTCCTGGTAGCCGGTGACGGTCGCGACCTGGAAACGCGGGTCGCGTCCCGAGAGCGCCCGCGCCTGCGCGGCGAAGTCGGCGTATCCGATGGGTTTGCCGTTCGACCAGTGCGCGCGCGGGTTGATCCGGTAGGTGACGACCTGGCGCGGCTTCGTCGCCGTAACACGCGCCGACCGCAGGAACTCGGGCACGGGATGCGGGACGGCCTTCTCGTTCGCGCGCATGAGGAACGGCAAGATGCCCTGCAGGACGAGAGCCACCGTGCCCTTGCCGCCGTTCACGTGGTGAAAGTTGAACTGCGCGGGGAACTCGGGCAGCGGCCAACGCAACGTCCCACCGAAGCGGATGCGGTCGCGCGGCTGAGGGTTCACGTCGTAGGCGGGCGGCTGCCCGTCCCTTGTCGAGGCCATCGAGGACGAGAAGCCGGGTGCGCTGCACCCTGCCGCCGCACAGGCCGAGGCGACGACGAGCGCGGTCCACGGACGCACGATCATGCGCTGACGCCCAGCGCGTAATGGCAGGCGACCATCCGGTCCGGCTCCCCGGCGACGGCGCGGAACTCCGGATCCTCCTGGTCACAGAGCGTCCGCGACTCTTCGGACAGCACCAGGTAGCGAGGGCAGCGCTGCCGGAAGCGGCATCCGTTCTCCAGGCGCGGCGCGTCCGGCGGGACGTCCGGCAGCCGGACACGTCCGCGCTTGCGTTCCAGTACCGGGTCAGGAATCGGGACGGCGTCCAGGAGCGCGCACGTGTACGGATGCGCAGGCGCCTCGTAGACGTGCTCAACGTCGCCGATCTCCACAATGCGTCCCCGGTGCATGACGGCTATCCGGTCGGCGACGCGTCGCACAACCGCCAGGTCGTGCGCGACGAACAGGTACGCCAGCCCTAGCCGAGCCCTCAACTCCTCGAGCAGATCGATGATTCCGGCTTGGACGGACACGTCCAGTGAGGCGACGGGCTCGTCCAGCAGGATCAGGCTCGGCTCCAACGCGAGCGCACGAGCGATCGCCACGCGCTGCCTCTGGCCTCCTGAAAGACCGTGCGGATGACGGCCGGCGTGCGATGGCTCTAGGCCGACCAGCTTGAGCAGCTCCTGGACGCGATCGGGAATGTGCTCGGTGGGAAATCCATGGGTGCGGAGCGGTTCGGCGAGGATCGCCGAGACCCGCATCCTGGGATCGAGCGAGCTGAACGGATCCTGGAAAACGACCTGGACGTTGCGGCGCAGGGCCTTACGCCCTGCACCGTTGAGGTCGGCGGTGTCCTCACCGAGCACCTCGATCCGGCCGCCGTGCCGGGGGCGCGTCATGGCGAGGATCTCCATCAGGACGGTCGTCTTACCGCACCCCGACTCCCCGACCAGGCCAAGCGTCTCGCCTGCGCGAATGTCGAAGGTGACACCGTCCACCGCGCGCAGCGAGCCCGTGCCGCGTCCGAGAGGACTCCTGTGCTCGACGTGGAAGCGGTGGAGGTCCTTCACGTCTAGAACCGCCTCGCGGCTCGTACGTGCGCGCGTAGCGACGTCTGGGCCGTCCGGGGTGAACAGATCAGGGGCGGCGGTCAGCGGGAACACGGCATCGGAATCGCGCGTCGCAGGGGTGTTGACGCAGGCGGCGGCGTGTCCCGGACGGCCCACAGGCAGCAGCTGGGGCTCCTCGTCCTTGCAGGCCGTGCTGGCGATGGGACAGCGCGGTGTGAACGGGCAGCCGGGCGGAAGCGCGTTGAGCGGCGGTGGCGCGCCGTCGATCGGGACCGGACGGCCGCTCGTGCCGTCCAGCCGGGGCAGCGAACGCAGCAGCCCGATCGTGTACGGCATCCGGGGCCGCCGGTAGATGTCCTCGACCGGGCCGCTCTCCACCGCCCGTCCCGCGTACATCACCAGCACCCGGTCGGCGAACCCGGCGACCATGCCGAGGTCGTGGGTGATCATCAGGATCGCCGCGCCGGCCGCCTCTCCCGCCGTCCGCAGCACGTCCAGCACCTGCGCCTGGAGCGTCACGTCCAGCGCGGTCGTGGGCTCGTCGGCGACGATCGCGAGCGGATCGTTGGCGACCGCCATCGCGATCATGACCCGCTGACGCATGCCGCCGGAGAACTCGTGCGGGTGCGCGCGGGCGCGGCGCGCGGCGTCCGGGATGCCGACCAGGTCCAGCAGTTCCACCGCGCGCGCACGAGCGGCGGCCCGGGTCGCCCCCGAATGGATGCGGATCGCCTCGGCGATCTGGTCCCCTACCGCGTGCACTGGCGTGAGCGAGGAAAGTGGGTCCTGGAACACCATGGCCAGGTCCTTGCCACGGATTCGGGACATCTCGCCGTCCGAAAGGTCGAGCAGTTCGCGCCCGCGCAACCGCACCGACCCCGTGACCTTCGTCCGCTCCGGCAGCAACCCGAGGACGGCCAGCGCGACCGCCGTCTTGCCCGAGCCCGACTCGCCGACCACGCCGAGCACCTGGCCGCGCCCGACCGAGAGGCTCACCCCGCGGACGGCCCGGACGTCCGGCCGGTAGGTGACGCTGAGGTCCCGGACCTCCAGCACGTTCATCCCGATCCCATGCGGGTTCATCCGGCGCTCCCCTCCACTGCGGGCCGCCCGGCGCCGGCCCGCGTGCCGTCCGCCGCGTCCGGACGGCCGGACGGTCCGGGCGGCCCGGACGCCGACGGCTCGGGCGCGGCGGACACCGGGCTGAGCTGAGGGTCGAGCACGTCGCGCAGTCCGTCCGCGAGCAGGTTCACCGCCAGCACGATCAGCACCAGCAGCCCGGCGGCGAACCCGAAGAGCCACGGGAAGACCGTCGCGGAGCCGCGGCTCTCCGCGATCACCGTGCCGAGCGAGGTGTCCGGCGGGCGCACCCCGAATCCGAAGTAGGACAGCCCGGACTCGGCGAGGATCGCGACGCTCACGTTCACCGCCGCGTCCACCAGCAGCAGCGACGCCAGGTGCGGCAGGACGTGCCGGACGATCGTGCGGCACGCGCCGACGCCCAGGAACCGCGCCGCGAGGACCCACTCGCGCTCGCGCAGCGACACGGTCATGCCCCGCACCATCCGCGCCGTCACCATCCACAGGAACGCGGCGAGCAGCGCCACCAGCGCCTGCCAGCTGCCGCCCAACGCGGGCGACAGGACCGCCACGACCAGGAAGGACGGCAGGACGAGCAGCAGGTCCACGCCCCACATCAGCGCCCGGTCCGCCCAGCCGCCGAGATACCCGGCGACGGTCCCGACGACCGCGGCGAGGCCGGTCGACAGCACGGCGACCGACAGGCCGATGATGAGCGACTTCTGCATCCCGCGCAGGGTCAGCGCGAACACGTCTCGGCCGCTCTGCGTCGTGCCGAACCAGTGCTGCGCGGTCGGCGGGCTCAGGAACGCCGTGAAGTCGATGTCGTCCCAGCCCCACGGCGACACCAGGGGCCCCCCGAACGCGAGCAGGAACAGCAGAAGGAGCAGAACCGCCCCTGTGATCGCCCGTCCCCGTCCAGGACGCCCTCGCATCGCGCCCGTCACCTCATCCTCGTGCGCACGCGCGGGTCGAGGATCCCGTACAGCACGTCCGAGCACACCCCGGCGAGCAGGACGGTCACGGCGGCGAAGCAGGCCGTCGCGGCGACGACGTTGACGTCCCCGCGCGAGATCGAGTCCACGAGCCACTCGCCCATCCCGTGCCAGCCGAAGATCTTCTCGGTGAACATCGAGCCGAGCAGCAACATCCCGAACGTGTAGGAGAAGTACGTGGTCATCGGGATCAACGCGGTGCGCAGCCCGTGCCGCAGCAGCGCGGCCCGGCGGGTCAGGCCCTTCGCGCGCGCGGTCCGGACGAAGTCGGCGCCCAGCACGTCCAGCATCAGCCCGCGCTGGTAGCGCGCGTACAGGGCGGCCTGCCCGAACGCGATCGTGAGCGTCGGCAGCAGCAGGTGGCGCACCCGGTCGGCGAACGCGTCAAGGCCGCCGAACGTGCCGTCCCCCGCGCCCGGGGTGGACTCCCCGACCCACGCGAACAGCCGCGCGCCGGTCATCGCGTTCACCCTCTCGGCCGTGTACTGGAGCAGGACGGCCAGGACGAACACCGGCACCGACAGCAGCAGGTACGAACCGAAGGTGGCGGCCCGGTCGGGGAACCGGTCGCGGCGCATCGCCCCGAACGCTCCGAGCAGCACGCCGAGCACCCCGCCCAGCACCGCGCCGCCGAGCAGCAGCCGGAGGCTCACCCACGCGCGCCGCCACATCTCCCCGTTGACGGACTGGCCCTCCCACGTGTGCCCGAAGTCGCCGTGGAGGACGCCGTCCGCCCAGGTCAGGTAGCGACGCGGGAGCGGCGTGCGGTCGTTGAGGTTCAGCCGGGTCAGCTCGGTTTCCACGACCGACGCGGACGGACGGGGGCTGCGGTCCATGAGGTTCGCGCGCGGATTCAGCGCGCAGGCAGCGAGGACATAGGCGAGGCTCGCGGCCAGGACCACGAGAACCGCGTAGTTGGCCAGACGCCGTAGCAGAAAGCCCGCCATCCTCTCCTCTCCACACGCTAGGTGGTCACGGAATGCTACTTATTGCTCACGTCCTGCGCAGGGATTCCACGAAGAATTCGGCCCCCCGCTAACGCGCGCGCACGAGCCACCCCCCGCGCATGTGCGCGGGGCTGCATGGGGAAGGCGCACGGGGCCCTGTTGGGCATCGTGCGCCTTCGGGGGGTCGTCCGCCTGGCGGGTCAGGCGAGGGCGGGCTTGGGCTCGCGAGTGGGGGTGGGGACCGCGCGGCCGCGGTTGCGGAGGCCGCCGAGGGCCAGCAGGAGCAGGCCGCCGAGGGCCCAGGAGGCCAGCACCGCGAGCGAGGCCGTGATCCGCGCGCCGTCGAAGAAGGCCGTCGCGCGGATCAGCGTGGCGGCGGCGCCGGGCGGGAGGTACTGGCCGATCTCGCCCCACGGACGGGGCAGCATCTCGGGGGCGGAGGTCGCGGCCGAGAGCGGGTTGCCGATCAGCAGCAGGGTCAGTCCGCCGAGCCCGAGCCCGGGACGGCCGAGGACCGCGGCCAGGCCGGCGACCGTGGCGGCGCACGCCAGGATCGACAGGCCCGTCACACCGGCGATCTCCAGGTATGAGCCGGGCAGCAGGGAGAGCCCGTATCGGGCGAGCCACGCGGTCCCGAGCCCACCGGCGATCGCGAACAGCAGCACCCCGGCGAACCGCCACCGGACGGACCGGACGACCAGGGTGAGCAGGACGGCCCCGGCGATCGAGGACATGACCAGCGGCAGGACCATCGCGCCGAACCCGGCGCCGCGCGGGTCGTCGGACGCGGCGGGCACCACGTCCTGGACGGCGGGCGCCGCGTGACCCGCGTCGGCGGCGCGGCCGGGCGCGGGGAGCAGCGCGGCCATCTGGCCGAGCTGCTGCGCGACCATCGGCGACGCGGCGGACGCCACCAGCACGCGGGGGCCGGCCGGCGTGACCACGATCGCGCCGTAGGCGTCCCGGCCGGTGAGGGCCCGGCGGGCGGACGCCTCGTCCGGGCGGATCTTCAGGTCGAACATGCCGGGCCGCTCGTGGCCGAGCGTCGCGGCGACCCTGTCCGCGCCGGGCCCGGCGACGACGATCGGCACCTCGCGCGGCGCGACCTTCGCGGACGGCCAGGCGAAGGCCGTGATCATCACCAGCTGGAGCAGCGCCGCGCCGAGCGCGATCGCCAGGGCACGGCGGGCGGCGCCCGTGGAGCGTGCGGTGCTCGCGGAGTGCGCCGGGCCCGAGGGGGGAGTTGTCGTCATGACCGCCTCCAAGAAAAGCGGACGTTCGTTCTCTTTAGGTTCCCCGTTACCGTCCCACCGCCCCGTCGACTTGTCAAGAACGAACGTTCGTTTTAGTTTGGGGGCATGCCCCGAGTCAGCGAAGAGCACCTGGAACGCCGCCGCCGCCAGATCATCGACGCGGCCCGCGCCTGCTTCATCCGCAACGGCCTGTACGAGACGTCGATGCAGGACATCTTCGCCGAGGCGAACCTGTCGGCCGGGGCCGTCTACCGGTACTTCAAGAGCAAGAGCGAGATCGTGGACGAGATCGTCGCGGAGGGCGGCGGCGAACTGCAGAAGGTGCTGTCCGCCCTGGTGGACACCGATCCGCTGCCCGACCCCGACCGGCTCTGCCTGGCGATGTGCGAGCGGATCATCGAGCTCGCGCGCGGCAACGGGCCCGCCCGGCTCGCCATCCAGGCGTGGGCGATGGCCGCCCACGACGGGCGGATCGGCGCCAAGGTGCGGCAGACCATGCTGACCTCGCGCGACCACTGGGTGACCTACGTCCGGCGGCTCGCCGAGGCCGGGCGGCTGCCCGCCGACATCGACGCCGACGCGGCCGGCCGGGTGCTGTTCGGCCTGTTCCCGGGATTCATCCTGCAGCACCTGCTGCTCGGCGACGCGACGCCCGAGGAGTTCGCGGCGGGCGTCCGGTCACTGTTCCCCGTCACCGCCTTCACCGGCGCCCCCACCACGGCCGCGGTGACCGCCGCGACCGCCTGAGCAACCCCGTGATCAGCGGCCCAGGGGACGCCGACCCGCCCCCTGCTCTCGCCCGCGCGCGACAAAAGCGCTAGAAAACTCCTCACACGCCCAACCTCGTCCATCACCGGACGAGGTGGGATGGCATGGCCATCACCTCAGCGTTTTAACATTTCATTACCTGGGGCGTGGGAGAGGCAGTGGCAGGGTGAGGATCGGCCGGAGCACCGGAGTGGCGGCGCCGATGGCGGGCGCGGCGGTGGCCGTGCTGCTCGTCGTGACCTCCCTCGTGCTCGGCTTCTGGCTGCCGGACGACCGGCGGATGGTGTGGTGGCACCCGGAGGTGTTCGTCGCGCTGTCCTGGACGCCGGTCGGGGCGCTGCTCACCGGGCACCGCGCCGGACGGCGGGTCGGGCTCCTGATGCTCGGGGCCGGCGTCAGCGCGGCGGTCTACGTCCTGTCGCTGAACCTCGCGCCGTTCGCCCAGCTGCACCACTGGTCCGGAGCCTGGCTGCCGGTCTGGCTGAGCCACTGGCTGTGGGCGGTCGACACCTACGCGCTCACCCTCGGCCTGCCCCTGCTGTTCCCGGACGGACGGCTCGTGTCCACGAGGTTCCGCGCGATCCTGGTGCTGGCCTGCCTGATTCCGGTCGTCGTGGCCGTCCACCTGACGATCGACCCGGACGCGCGCCGGTTCCACGGCGGCGTCTCGGTCTACCCGCTGCAGTCGATCCCGCCCGTGATCGCCATGCTGATCGTGACGACCCTGGCCCTGTCGCTCATGTCGCTGGCGGTCCGGTTCCGGCGGGCCGCGCCGGACGTGCGGCGGCAGATCGCCTGGGTCGTCTACCCCGGCATCGTCGCCGAGGCGATCATCTTCCTCGGCGAGAGCGCCCGCATCGGGGACGTCATCCGGGACGCCGCGATCGTGACCATCCCGGTCTCCGTCGCCATCGCGATCACCCGGTACCGGCTGTACGACATCGACGTCGTGATCAACCGGACCCTGGTGTACGCGGGACTGGTCGGCGTGATCACCGGCGTGTACTTCACGCTCGTCGGCACGGTCAGCCTGTTCATGTCCGGCCGCGGCGGGATGGCGGGCCTGGCGGGCGCGGTCGCGGCGGGCGTGGTGTTCGAGCCCACCCGGCGGAGGCTGCAGCGCGGCGTGGACCGGATGCTGCACCGCGAACGCGACCCCTACCGGCTCGCCGACCGGCTGCAACGGCGGCTGCAGACCGCGTCGGACCCGTCGGCGGCGCTCGCGACGGCCGCCTCGGTCGTCCGGGAGGCGCTGCACGCGTCCGGCGTCGCGATCGAGGTGCTGGACCGGGACGGCAACCTCGCGGCGCTGGTCGAGGACGGCCCCCCGGCCGAGCGCTCGCAGCGGGTCCCGCTGGTCTGGCACGGCGAGCCGGTCGGCCGGATGATCTTCAGTGGTGTCCGCGCCCCGGACGCCCGGCTCGCCGGGATCCTCGCCCGTAACCTCGCCGAGCTCGCCAACGCCGCCCGGCTCGCGATGGACGTCCAGCGCTCGCGCGAGCGGATTCTGCGCACGCGCGAGGAGGAGCGGCGGCGGCTCCGCCGCGACCTGCACGACGGGCTCGGCCCGACCCTGGCCAGCCTCGCCATGACCGTGGACGCCGCACGGATCACGATGCGCAGCGACCCGGAGGCCGCCGACGGGATGCTGGAGCGGCTGCGCAGCACGATGGGCCGGACGATCGGCGAACTGCGGGACCTGGTCTACGGGCTGCGTCCTCCCGCGCTGGACGATCTCGGCCTCGCCGGGGCGATCAGGGCGCTCGGCGGCGTGGTCGGCAGCGGCGGGCACGGCCCCCGGGTGGACGTGGAGGTCGAGGGCGACCTCGCCGCGCTTCCGGCGGCGGCCGAGGTCGCGGCGTACCGGATCGTCCAGGAGGCGCTGACCAACGTGTACCGGCACGCGCGCGCCGGGCACGCGCTCGTCCGGCTGGACCTGAGCGGCGATCTGGACGTGACCGTCCGGGACGACGGGGTGGGGCTGCCGAAGGACGTCCGGGCCGGGGTCGGGCTGTCGTCGATGCGGGAACGGGCCGCCGAGCTGGGCGGATCCTGCACGGTCAGCCGCCGTCCGGAGGGCGGGACGCTCGTCCGGGCCCGGCTGCCCTTGTCCGGCGCGCCGCCGGGTCCCTCCCCCGGTGGCCCACCGCCCGAGGCGGACGGCCTCCCGGGGCCTCATGAGAACGGACGGCTCGCCCCAGGCGGCGTCACGCGGGCCCACGCACCCGCCGAGCGCCGCTGATCAGGACTGCCGGAAGACATGATGAGGGCCGGTGACCGCCCCCCGCCAAGAAGGTCGCCACCGGCCCTCGAACACCGCTGCGGTTCCGAGGCTCCCATCCCGGCCCGCGCGGCCTGCACCTTGAGGTGTGCTCGCCACCCGAGGTGTGCACCCAGAAAGTAGGCGACGGAGAGGCCCTGACGTCAGGGACGGGAGTCCCGAGTCACCCGGGACGAAAAATAGTCACATTTGACTACAGCCAACCGGGCCGAATCTCCCCCTCGGCCACCAGGACGGCCGGACCGGCGAGAAAGCTGGTCCCGGCCTCCAGGGACACCGTAACCCGGCCGCCGGGGACGTCCACGGTCCACTCCCCGACGGGCAGGTCCGAGGGGTCGGAGGGGGCGGATCCGCCGAGCGCTGCGGCCACGGCGACGGCCACCGTGCCGGTGCCGCACGAGCGGGTCTCACCCGAACCGCGTTCGTAGACTCGCATCTCGACGTGACGTTCGCCCAAAAGTCGGAAGAATTCGACATTCACGCCCTCGGGGAACACGGCCGGGTCGAAGCCGGGCGCGTGGCACAGGTCGAGCTCCGCGAGCGGACGGTCCACCGGGCAGGCCAGGTGCGGGTTGCCCATGGACACCCGGACGCCGCGGAACGTCTCGCCCGCCAGGGTCGCCTCGGCCTCGCCGAGGTAGGCAGGCCGGTTCATCTCGACCCGGACGTCCCCGGACGTCCCGACCGTGACCCGGCGCAGCCCGGCGCGGGTCGCGATGTCCCACTCGCCCGGTTCGGCGAGCCCGGAGTCCACGAGGTGGCGCGCGAACACCCGGACGCCGTTCCCGCACATCTCGGCGATGCTGCCGTCGGCGTTGCGGTAGTCCATGAACCACTCGGCGGGCAGGCCCTCGACGGCGGGCTCCCCGGCGACCTTGGTACGGACGACCCGCAGGACCCCGTCCGCGCCGATCCCCGCGTGCCGGTCGCACAGGCGGGCGGCCGCCTCGGCGGTCAGGTCAAGAGCCCCGTCCGGGTCGGGAAGGATGACGAAGTCGTTCTCGGTGCCGTGGCCCTTGATGAAACGCATGCATTCGATCGTATTACCCCGCCGGAGCGGTCCCTCAGAGCTGCCCGAGCGCGCGTTCCACGAGGTCGGGGGCGTCGTAGGGCAGCCAGACGACGCGCGGGTCGCGGCGGAACCAGGACTCCTGGCGGCGCGCGAACCGGCGGGTCGCCCGGATCGTCTCCTCCCTGGCCTCCTCCTCGGTCCACTCCCCGGCCAGGAACCGCAGGACCTGGGCGTATCCGAGGGCGCGGCCGGCGGTCAGGCCGTCCCGCAGGCCCTGCTTCTCCAGGGCGCGGACCTCGTCCACGAGCCCCGCCTCCCACATGCGCGCGACGCGCAGCGCGATCCGCTCGTCCAGCTCGGGACGCGGGACCTCGATGCCGATCTGCACGACCGAGCGGTACCGGTAGCGGTGCTCGGGCAGGGTCGCGGTGAAGGCCCGTCCGGTGATCTCGATGACCTCCAGGGCCCGGACGATCCGCCGTCCGTTACTGGGCAGGATCGCGTCCGCCGCCTTGGGGTCGAGCTCGCGCAGGCGCGCGTGGAGCGCCCCGGAACCGACCTCGGCCAGCTCGTCCTCCAAGCGGGCCCGGACGGACGGGTCGGTGCCGGGGAACTCCATCTCGTCCAGCGCCGCGCGCACGTACAGGCCGGACCCGCCGACCAGCACCGGCACCCGCCCGCGCCCGCGCACCTCCGCGAACACCTCGTCGCTGAGCCGCTGGAACTCGGCGACGCTCGCGGTGACCGTGACGTCCCAGATGTCGAGCAGGTGGTGGGGGACGCCGCGCATCTCGTCCGCCGACAGCTTCGCGGTGCCGACGTCCATGCCCCGGTAGAACTGCATGGAGTCGGCGTTCACCGCCTCGCCGGGCAGCCGCAGCGCCAGTTCGACGGCCAGATCGGACTTCCCGGCGGCGGTCGGGCCGACCACGGCGATCACGTCAGGAGAGCTCACGGGCTTAATTCTGGCAACCCCCTGGGTATGGATCGGACTGTGCGGGTACCACGGGCCGCCGCCCACCGCGTGGCGGCCGCGACGCCCGGCGACCTCGGGGAGGGTTCACATGTCGTTCGTCGACAAGCTGAAGGAATGGCTCGGCCAGAACACCGACAAGGCCAGGGGCGGCGTGGAGAAGGCCGGGGACATGATCGACAAGAAGACCGGCGGCAAGCACGCCGACAAGGTCGACAAGGCCCAGGACAAGGCGGGCCAGTACATCGACAAGCAGGGGCAGCAGGGGCAGGGACCGCCCCAGGGCGGCGCGCAGGGCGGCCAGGGCGGTCAGGGCGACCAATCCGGGTCCTGAGGCGCCCGCAGCTCCTCGATGCGGCCCAGGAACGTCTCAGGGCGTCCCGGTGAGCCTGGGACGCCCCTGACGCATGTCTCGGACGAGGAGCGCGCCTACGGGCAGGTGGAGCAGCCCGTGGACGCCTGGGCCGGAGCCGCGGGCCGCCCGATGGACGGCATGCCCAGCGTGACGCCCTTGGCGCCCTCGGGCCGGGCCTGACGGGCCTCCCAGGCGTCGCCCGCGCGCGTGCGGCGCACGGAGAACGACCTGTCGGCCACCAGGTGGTGCGGCGCGGCGTAGGTGACCTCGACGGTCACCATGTCCCCCGGCCGGACGGCCTCGTCCGGCACGGCGAAGTGGACGAGCCGGTTGTCGGCGGCGCGGCCGGACAGCCGCCGGGTCGCGTCGTCCTTGCGGCCCTCGCCCTCGGCGACCAGGACCTCCAGGGTGCGGCCGAGCTGCTTCTTGTTCTCCGCCCAGGAGATCTCCTCCTGGAGCGCGACCAGCCGCTCGTACCGCTCCTGGACGACCTCCTTGGGGATCTGGCCGTCCATGGTCGCGGCCGGGGTGCCGGGCCGCTTGGAGTACTGGAAGGTGAACGCCGAGGCGAACCGGGCCTCGCGGACGACGTGCAGGGTCTGCTCGAAGTCCTCCTCGGTCTCGCCGGGGAAGCCCACGATGATGTCGGTGGTGATCGCCGCCTCCGGCATCGCCGCCCGGACCTTCTCGATGATCCCGAGGAAGCGCTCCTGCCGGTAGGACCGGCGCATCGCCTTCAGCACGGCGTCCGAGCCGGACTGGAGCGGCATGTGCAGGGACGGCACGACGTTCGGCGTCTCGGCCATGGCCGCGATCACGTCGTCGGTGAAGTCCTTCGGGTGGGGGGAGGTGAAGCGGACGCGCTCCAGGCCCTCGATCCCCCCGCACGCGCGCAGGAGGCCCGCGAAGGCGCTCTGCCCGCCCTCGGTCATCGCCTTGACCTCGTCCGGGGCGGACCCGAGCGAGCCGAACCCCGAGCCGTAGGCGTTGACGTTCTGCCCGAGGAGGGTGACCTCGGTGACGCCCTCGGCGACCAGCGCCTCGATCTCGGCGAGGATCTCGCCGGGACGCCGGTCCTTCTCCTTGCCGCGCAGGGAGGGGACGATGCAGAAGGTGCAGGTGTTGTTGCACCCGACCGAGATCGACACCCACGCCGCGTAGGGGGACTCGCGCCGGGTCGGCAGGGTCGAGGGGAAGGTCACCAGGGACTCCTCGATCTCGACCTGCGCCTCCTCCTGGACCCGGGACCGCTCGAGCAGCACCGGCAGGGCGCCCAGGTTGTGGGTGCCGAACACCACGTCCACCCAGGGGGCGCGCTTGACGATGGTGTCCCGGTCCTTCTGGGCGAGGCAACCGCCGACCGCGATCTGCATGCCCGGATGGGCGTCCTTGACCGGGCGCAGGTGGCCGAGGTTGCCGTACAGGCGGTTGTCGGCGTTCTCCCGGACGGCACAGGTGTTGAACACCACGACGTCGGGCTCCGAGCCGTCCGCGCGGACGTATCCGGCGTCCTCCAGGAGACCGGACAGGCGCTCGGAGTCGTGGACGTTCATCTGGCACCCATAGGTACGGATCTCGTACGTACGGGGACCGCTCTCAATAGGCGCACTCATGACGGTCCAAGGGTAATAGGCCGCGCGGGGCGCCCGGCGCGTCCCGACTCGATCACCATCCGGTTACCGGCCGGTCACATTACTGCCGACACACCAGGCCCCACCAGCCTCGACGAACAGCCTGAGAACCCGTCATCCACGCGGTTACGTGGGCATTCGTGACCGGATCGGTACCGCCCGCGTGCTTCCCCGTCGATAAGCATCACGTAAAGTCCGGGCTCATGGTGGACATCGGCAAGGGAGCTGGTGACAAGGGGACCTCTGACAACCCGCCCCTCGTCGTGCTCGAGAACGTCAACAAGCACTTCGGTGAACTGCACGTCCTGAAGGACATCAATCTCACCATCGACCAGGGTGAGGTCGTCGTCATCATCGGCCCGTCCGGAGGCGGGAAATCGACCCTCTGCCGGTCGATCAACCGGCTCGAGCCGATCGACGGCGGGACGATCCTCATCGACGG
This sequence comes from Actinomadura oligospora ATCC 43269, assembly GCF_000518265.1. GTDB lineage: Bacteria > Actinomycetota > Actinomycetes > Streptosporangiales > Streptosporangiaceae > Spirillospora > Spirillospora oligospora. The sequence goes on from NZ_JADG01000004.1 coordinate 786,718, forward strand.
GAAGAAGCTCCCGGAGGAGGGCCGCGACCTCGCGCGGCTGCGCGCCGACGTCGGCATGGTCTTCCAGTCCTTCAACCTCTTCGCCCACAAGACGATCCTGGAGAACGTCACGCTCGGGCCGATGAAGGTCCGCAAGGTGGGCAAGGCCGAGGCCGAGAAGCACGCGATGGAGCTGCTGGAGCGGGTCGGCATCGGCACCCAGGCCGGCAAGTACCCGGCGCAGCTGTCCGGCGGTCAGCAGCAGCGCGCGGCGATCGCCCGCGCCCTGGCGATGAAGCCGAAGGTGATGCTGTTCGACGAGCCGACCTCCGCGCTGGACCCCGAGATGGTCAAGGAGGTCCTGGACGTCATGACCGACCTCGCGCACGAGGGCATGACCATGATCGTGGTGACCCACGAGATGGGCTTCGCCCGCCGCGCCGCGCAGAAGGTCGTGTTCATGGCCGAGGGGCAGATCGTCGAGGAGAGCACCCCCGACGAGTTCTTCACCAACGCGCGCACCGACCGCGCCAGGGACTTCCTGTCCAAGATCCTCACGCACTGAGTCCGCACGTGCCGAGGATCAGCACGCACTGACGCACCGATCCGCTCCCGCCGGTCCGCTCCGCGCGACCGGCCACAAGCACACACCGACACGACGTAGCAAGATCCGCGTACAAGATCCGCGTACCGGAACGACGCGCCGCCGGCGCTTCCCCTTGGGCTTATCCAAAGGCACAGGCGGGGACGCATCGAAAAAGAGGCGCGACAGAGTATGAGTTGCGGGCCTTCCGCACCGGGCAACGCATGAAAGAAGAGGGACGACAAATGCGAGCACGTCAGATCGTGGCCGCCCTGGCCGCCGCCTCCCTGGCTCTCACCATGAGCGCCTGCGGCAGCGACTCCTCCAAGAAGAAGGCCGAGTCGACGAGCGTCGCGGACAAGGCCAAGAACGACAAGAAGCTGGTCATCGGCGTCAAGTACGACCAGCCCTCGCTCGGCCTGAAGAAGCCGGACGGCTCCATCGACGGCTTCGACGTCTCGGTCGCCAAGTACATCGCGCAGCAGCTCGGTGTGCCGGAGAGCGGGATCACCTTCAAGGAGGCCCGGTCGGAGAACCGCGAGACCTTCCTGCAGACCGGTCAGGTGGACCTGGTCGTCGCGACCTACTCCATCACCGACTCCCGCAAGCCCAAGGTGACCTTCGGCGGCCCCTACTACGTGGCCCACCAGGACACCATGGTCAAGGCCGACAACACCAGCATCAAGAAGGCCGCCGACCTCAAGGGCAAGAAGATCTGCAAGGCGGCGGGCTCCAACTCCTGGAAGCGCGTCGTGCAGGGCCCGCCGGACGGCAAGCTGAACATCCAGGCCACCACCGTGGACGCCACGGGCTACGCCGACTGCGTCGCCAAGCTGGCCGCGGGCGCGGTGGACGCGGTCTCCACCGACGACCTGATCCTGGCCGGGTTCGCCGCCCAGCAGCCGGGCAAGTTCAAGGTGATCAACGACCCCTTCACCGACGAGAAGTACGGCGTCGGCGTCAAGAAGGGCGACACCAAGGGCTGCGAGGCGGTCAACGCCGCCATCACCAAGATGTACTCCGACGGCACCGCCAAGACGCTGCTGGAGAAGTACTTCAACGGCACCGGCCTGAAGCCGACCACGACCGTTCCGCAGTTCGAGGGCTGCGCCTGACCGTCTGACGCCGCCGGCCGCGCCGCGCCCCCTGCCGAGGGGGCGTCGGCGCGGCCTCCTACAGGTGGGAATCCATGGGCCAACTCTTCGACTTCACCGAGGTCTTCAACAACCTCGACAAGATCGCCATCAGCTTCTGGGCGACGATCCGGCTGGCCGCCGTGACGGCGGTCCTGTCCATGATCCTCGGCACGGTGTGGGCGAGCTTCCGGGTGTCCCCGACACCGGTGCTGCGGGGCGTCGGCACCTTCGTGGTGAACCTGCTGCGCAACACCCCCCTCACCCTGCTCGCGGCGTTCTGCATCTCCGCGCTGAGCGACATCCTGAAGTTCCACTTCTCCGAGACGCCGTCCGTCAACGGCTACTGGTGGGCGGTGACCGCGCTGTCGGTCTACACCTCGGCGTTCGTCGCCGAGGCGCTGCGGGCCGGCATCAACACCGTCCCGCTCGGCCAGGCCGAGGCGGCGCGCTCGATCGGGCTGACCTTCACCCAGTCGCTGCGCATGATCATCCTCCCGCAGGCGTTCCGGTCGGTGATCGGGCCGCTCGGCAGCGTGCTGATCGCCATGATCAAGAACACCACGATCGTGGGCGCGGTCGCCTACGGCGTCGAGGCCGCCTCGGAGATGAAGGCGCTGTTCTTCGACCTGGGCGCGACGCTGCCGATGTTCATCGGCTTCGCCGTCGGCTACCTGGTCCTGACCCTCCCGGCCGGATTCTTCTTCGGCTGGCTGTCCAAGCGAATGGCGGTGGCGCGATGAGCCGCGACGAGGCGACCGTCCTGTTCGACGCGCCCGGGCCGCGCGCCCGGCGGCGCAACCTGACCCTGACCCTGGTCTCCGCGCTGGTGATCCTCGGGCTCATCGCGTGGATCATCTACGACCTTGCCGACAAGGGGCAGTTCGCCGGCGAGCTGTGGAAGCCGTTCACCCAGTGGGACGTCTGGCGCACCTACTTCATCCAGGGCACGATCAACACGCTGAAGGCGGCGGCGGTCGGCGCCGTCCTCGCGCTGCTGTTCGGCGCGGTGTTCGGCCTGGCGCGGCTGTCGGACCACTGGTGGATCCGCGTCCCGGCGGGGGCGGTCGTGGAGTTCTTCCGCGCCATGCCGCTGCTGATCCTGATCTTCCTGGCGTTCTTCGTGCCGGCCACGGTCAGCCCGATCATCGCCGACGGCCCGCTCGGCAACTTCCAGCGCGTCATGGTCGAGAACGTCTTCTCGATCTTCGGCGTGACGATCAACAACGGCACGGTGACCGTCCCCGCGTTCGCCGCCGTGGTCTTCGGCCTCACCCTGTACAACGGCTCGGTGCTCGCCGAGGTCGTCCGGGCGGGCGTGCAGTCGATCCCGCGCGGGCAGGGCGAGGCGGCGTTCGCGCTCGGCATGCGGAAGAACGCCGTGATGCGGCTGGTGCTGCTGCCGCAGGCCGTCACCGCGATGCTCCCCGCGATCGTCAGCCAGCTGGTGGTCCTGCTGAAGGACACCTCGCTCGGCTACATCATCGGCTACGAGGACCTCACGTCCTACGGGTTCAAGATCGAGCCGGCGAACTTCCACAACCTGCTGCAGGCCGCGGTCGTCTGCGCGGCCATCTACATCACGATCAACCTCATCGTGAGCCGGATCGCGACGTGGCTGGAGGCGCGCAGCCGCCGCAGCCGCAAGTCGATCACGACGATGAGCGCCGGGGCCAGCCTCCCGGCCGCGGGCATGGCCTCCAGCGGCGCGGACGCCGCCTGACGGTCGTCCGGCCCTGCCTTCGAGGGGCGTCTCCGGGGAATCCGGGGGCGCCCTTCCGGGTTTTCTGGACGTGACGTACGACGTGGACGGGATCCCGGTGGAGGCGAAGGCCGTCGATGTGGCGGTCGTGGGGGCCGGGCAGGCGGGGCTTTCGGCCGGGTACCAGCTACGGCGGGACGGCCTGGACTTCGTGATGTTCGATCATGCGCCGCGTCCGGGCGGGGCCTGGCAGTACCGGTGGCCGACGCTGACGCTGGGGAAGGCGCACCGGATCGCCGATCTTCCGGGGATGCCGCTGGGGACGCCCGATCCGGCACGTCCGGCGTCGGAGGTCGTTTCGGAGTACTTCGCGCGGTATGAGCGGGAGTTCGGGCTCGATGTGCGCCGTCCCGTGGACGTGTCGTCCGTGCGGGACCTGCCGGACGGGCGGTTGCTGCTCTCGACGTCCGAGGGCGACCATGCGGCCCGTTTCCTGATTAATGCGTCCGGGACCTGGGAGAAGCCGTTCTGGCCGCGCTATGCCGGAATGGAGGCTTTCCGGGGGCGTCATCTGCACACGCACGACTACCGCGGGCCGGACGAGTTCGCCGGGAAGCGGGTCGTGGTCGTCGGCGGCGGGGCCTCGGGCGTCCAGGCGCTGATGGAGATCGCCGAGGTGGCCGCCGGGACGCGCTGGGTGACCCGGCGTCCTCCCGAGTGGGTCGAGGGGCCGTTCGACGAGGAGCTGGGACGCGCGGCCGTCGCGAAGGTGGACGAAAGGGTCCGGCGCGGGCTGCCGCCCGCCAGCGTCGTCTCGGTCACCGGGCTGATGCTGACGGACGAGGTGAGGGCGGCGCGGGCCTCCGGGGTGCTGCACCGGCTGCCGATGTTCGAGCGGATCACCCCGGACGGCGTGGTGTGGCCGGACGGCTCGTCCTACGACGCGGACGTCGTCCTGTGGGCGACGGGCTTCCGGGCGTCGCTGGCGCACCTCACGCCGCTGGGCCTGCGCGGGCCGGGCGGCGGCATCGTGATGGACGGCACGCGGGTCGCCTCCGATCCGCGCGTCCACCTGCTGGGGTACGGGCCGTCCGCGAGTACGATCGGGGCGAACCGGGCGGGCCGGAGCGCCGCGCGGGCCGTCCGCCGCGCCCTCCGGGGACCGGGGCAGCCTCCGGGAGATATCGGACGGACCGCACCAAATCCTCCCGGTGAACGTCCGGAACCTCCGCGTGACGACCGGCATGCGGAGATCGCCCCAGCTGCCTGACTTCTCCCCGCTGAGCGGCTCGTATCTTTCCGGCGGCAACTGCCCCGTCATGGCCCCAACCGATCCTCCGATGCGGGACGATTCGCATATGACCGCTCGTGCGACCCTCCCCTACGGCTCCTGGCCGTCACCCATCTCCGCCGCCGACGTCGCCCGCGCGCGGCTGCGGATCGGCTTCCCCACCGTGGCGGGCGACGACGTGTGGTGGCAGGAGACCCGGCCGGAGGAGGGTGGCCGGACGACGGTCGTCCACCTGGCCGAGGGTCGCCGCACCGAGCTGCTCCAGTCCCCCTACGACGCCCGTACGCGTGTGCACGAGTACGGCGGGCGGTCATATCTGCCGGTACCGTCCGGCGAGGGCCACGCGATCGTGTTCTCCAACTACGAGGACCAGCGGCTCTACCGTCTCGACCCGGGCGAGCCGAAGCCCTATGCGCTGACACCGGAACCGGCCGAGCCGGGAGGGCTGCGCTACGCCGACTACGTGCTCTCCCCCGACGGCTCGCAGGTGTGGTGCGTCTGCGAGGGGCACACCCCGGACGGCATCCGGCGCGCGATCGTCGGCATCCCGCTCGACGCGTCCGCCGCCGAGGACGCCTCGGCGATCCAGGAGCTGGTCAGCGGCGCCGACTTCTACGCCTCCCCCACGCCGTCCCCGAGCGGCGGTCACCTGGCGTGGGTGCAGTGGAACCACCCCCGGATGCCCTGGGACGGCACCGAACTGCGCGTCGCGGCCGTCGAGGGTGGTCGGACGGTCGCGCCGCGGACGGTCAAGGGCGGTCTCACCGAGTCCGCGCTCGCGCCGCTCTGGCGCGACGACGAGACCCTGTACGTGATCTCCGACTGGCCGGGCTGGTGGAACATCTACCAGGTCGGGCTGCACGGCGAGTCGGCGCAGGCGCTCTACCCGGCCGAGGAGGAGTTCGCCGGGCCACTGTGGACGCTCGGCGGCAAGCCCTACGCGATCCTCGAGGACGGGCGGCTGGCCGTCCTGCACGGCGAGGGCGACCTGCGGCTCGGCGTGTACGACCCGGAGACCCTGGAGCTCACCGACCTGGACCTGCCGTACGCGGACTGGCGTCCGGCGCTGTCGGTGTCCGGGTCGACGGTGCTGGGCATCGCGGGCGCGCCCGAGGTGCCGACCTCGGTCGTCCGGGTGGACATGAGGACCGGCCGGGCCGAGAGCCTGCGGCGCGAGCTGGCCGAGCCGCCGAACGCCGCCTACCTGTCGATGCCGCGCGCCGAGCGCCTGGAGGGGCCGTTCGGGCGTCCGGTGCACGCGCTGGTCTACCCGCCGTCCAACCCGGACGCCGAGGGCCCCGCGGACGAGAAGCCGCCGTACGTGGTGTTCGTGCACGGCGGGCCGACCGGACGCGCGTCCAGCACGCTCGACCTGGAGCACGCCTACTTCACCAGCCGCGGCATCGGCGTGGTCGAGGTCAACTACGGCGGTTCGGCGGGATACGGGCGCGCGTACCGCGAGCGGCTGCGGCGCCAGTGGGGCGTCGTGGACGTCGAGGACGCCGTCGCCGCCGCGCGGGCCCTGGTCGACCTCGGTGTCGCGGACGCGAAGCGGCTGGCGATCCGGGGCGGCAGCGCGGGGGGCTGGACGACCCTCGCCGCCGTCACGACCACCGACCTGTTCGCCGCCGGGACGTCCTACTTCGGCATCAGCGACCTGGCGTCGTTCGCCGCCGCCACGCACGACTTCGAGTCCCACTACCTGTTCGGGCTGATCGGCCCGCTGCCCGGCTTCGAGCGCGCGTACGAGGAGCGCTCCCCGCTCGGGCACGCGAGCCAGGCGTCCTGCCCGGTGCTGCTGCTCCAGGGCCTGGACGACCCGATCGTCCCGGCCGACCAGTCCGAGCGGTTCGCCGAGGCGCTCGCGGAGCGGGAGGTGCCGCACGCGTACCTGACGTTCGAGGGCGAGTCCCACGGATTCCGGCGGGCTGAAACGGTCATCACCTGCCTGGAGTCGGAACTCTCCTTCTACGGCCGGACGCTCGGATTCGAGCCGGTCGGGATCACGCCCATCGAGCTGTCCTGACGGGAAGGCGAAACTGCGGCGTGCCGGGGCACGCCGCAGTTCTCGTTTCTTGTCGGAGTTTCCGGTCAGGAGATTCCGGCTCGGGAGCCGAAACTCAGGCGCGGCTGTCGGCGGACTTCCGCAGGTTGTAGACGTCCCCGTCGAAGTACGGCGAGTAGGAACGCCAGGAGACGCTGCCGCCCTCCTGATATCCGCCGATGACACCGTTGATGTAACCGGTGTGCGACCTGGTGTTGTACCAAAGCAGCCACGGGCTGCCGCTGGTGCCGCCGTAGAAGCCGCTGCAGTCCATGCGGAGCTGGTACTTGAACGCCTTGACCGTCTTGGTCTTGCAGAAGATCGGACGGTTGCTCCGGCTCGGGTAGCCGGCGACGTTCACCCACTTGCCCGAGCCCTGGTTGATGGCGAGCTTGTTGTAGCCCACCACCTGCTCGATCTTCCGGCCGCCGCGCGTGTTGACCGCGATGAAGCCGTAGTCGAGGTCGGGGTCGCTCTTGGACGCCCAGCGCCTGTCCACCAGCAGCATCTTGGCCGACCAGACCCCGTAGGGACGCTTGCCGTTGTCGAACTTCGGCACGAACGCCACGTTGTGCGCGTAGCCTCCGCCGCGTCCGCCGTGAATGCAGTGCGCCGCCGTCAGCAGCAGGCTCTTGGAGTAGCTGTGGACGACGCTGGCCGTGCAGTAGTGGTTGCCGCTGCCGTTGTTGAAGAACACCGCGCCGAGCGTCGGGATCCCGCCGAACGCGACGGACTTCGGGACGCTCTGCGCCGTCACGCTCCGCTCGCCCATCTGGGGGGACGCCGGGGGGCTCGCCGAGGGCCCCGACGTGGGGGCCGCCGCCTTCGGGCCGCCGACCGGCGTCGCCGAGGCGAGCCGCTGCGGAGTCCAGTACTTCTCGGCGTCCTGCGCCTCCGCCGAGCTGATCTGCTGGCTCGTGGAGGTGTCCACCACCGTGTGCGTCCTGGCGTGGCCCTGGCTGACCAGCACCCCGCCGGTGGCGACCGCCGCGACCCCGGTGACCGCCACGACCGCATAGGTGACCCGCATCCGACCCTTTCGCATTCGCCCGAAACTACCGACTCTTCCGTCACGCCACAACGAGAATGATCAGTCTGGCCAGGAAATCCGACCGGCCGTCGCAGCCTTCACGGTCGGTCCGGATGACCGAAACCCTTCCAGCATGGCCGAGCGCCGTGCCGGGCGTGGCACGGGGCCCCGGTCCGGACGTTCTCGGACGTCCGGACCGGGCCCCGCCGCGCGGTCGTGCCGCCCGCCCGGTCGTGGGTGGTCAGCGGGCGAACTCGGTGGCCCTGGACTCGCGGACGACCGTCACCCGGATCTGGCCCGGGTAGGTCAGCTCGTCCTCGACCTGCTTGGCGATGTCGCGCGCGATCACCTGCGCCTGGATGTCGTCCACCGAGTCCGGACGCACCATCACGCGGATCTCGCGGCCCGCCTGCATGGCGAACACCTTGTCCACGCCCTCGTGCTTCTCCCGGGCGATCTCCTCGAGGCGCTCCAGCCGCTTGACGTAGGCCTCCAGCGACTCGCGGCGCGCTCCCGGACGGCCGCCGCTGATCGCGTCCGCCGCCTGGGTGATGACGGCCTCGACCGTCCGCACCTCGACCTCGTTGTGGTGCGCCTCGATGGCGTGGACGACGTCCTCGTGCTCGCCGTAGCGGCGGGCGATCTCCGCGCCGATCAGCGCGTGGCTGCCCTCCACCTCGTGCGTGAGCGCCTTGCCGATGTCGTGCAGCAGCGTCCCGCGCTTCACCACGTCCGCCGGGAGCCGCAGCTCGTGCGCCATGATCCCGGCGAGGTGCGCCGACTCCACCAGGTGCTTCAGCACGTTCTGCCCGTAGGACGTCCGGTACCGCAGTTGCCCGAGCAGCGCGATCAGCTCCGGGTGCATCTCGGTGATGCCGAGCTCGACCAGCGCGTCCTCGCCGGACCGCACGCACAGCTGCTCGACGTCGGACCGGCTGCGCTCGTAGACCTCCTCGATGCGGGACGGGTGGATGCGGCCGTCCAGCACCAGCTTCTCCAGCGTCAGCCGCGCCACCTCGCGGCGGACCGGGTCGAAGCAGCTCAGCAGCACCGCCTCGGGCGTGTCGTCGATGATCAGGTTGACGCCGGTGGTGGACTCGAAGGCGCGGATGTTGCGGCCCTCGCGGCCGATGATCCGGCCCTTCATCTCGTCCCCGGGCAGGTGCAGGACGCTGACCACCGACTCGGCGGTCTGCTCGCTGGCGACCCGCTGGATGGCCAGCGTGACGATCTTGCGGGCGCGCTTGTCGCCCTCCGCCCGGGCCGCGTTCTCGATCTCGCGGGTGAGCGGCACGGCCTCCCGCTTGGCCTGGTTCTCGATCGCGGCGACCAGCTCGGACTTGGCCTGCTCGGCGGTGAGCCCGGCGGTCCGCTCCAGGACCGCCCGGCGCTCGTCGTCCAGCTTCGAGAGCTCCTGCCTGCGGGCCTCCAGGGACTTCTTGGTCTCGTTCAGGCGGGCGGACCACTCCTCCAGGCGCCGCACCTCGCCGTCGAGCCGCTGCTCGCGCTCGGCGAGCCGGGCCTCGCGGCGCTCCAGGTCCTCGCGGAAGGTCCGCAGGTCCTCGCGCAGCTCCCTGGCCTCGTCCTCGAGCTCGGCGCGCGCCGACGTCGTCTGCCTCTCGGCCTGCGACTCGGCCTTCGCGACGATGCCGCGCGCCTCGTCCCGGGCCGTCCGGCGGATCTCCTCCGCGCCCTCGCGGGCCGTCCGGCGGATCTCGTCGGCCTCCTCGCGGGCCGTCCGGCGGATCTCCTCCGCGCCGTCCCGGGCGCGCTCGGCCTCCTCCGGGTCCGGGCCGGGCGGGACGCCGGGCCGCCGCACCACCATGACCACGAGGACGACCAGGGCCACCACCGCGATCAGGGCCACCAGGAGCGCCGCAACGGTCAGTGCCGTCCCGCCCATCAGCGCCTCCTCTTAGGGGAGGCCGGACGGACCGTCGGGGCGGCGGTGTGTCGTCCGGTGCTCATCGCCGCACCCCGCGTCCCGCGTTACCGGCTCCCCTCAGCCCGGTGACTCCGCCGCCCGCGTCCGCTGGACGGCCGCGTCCACGTCCTCGCGCAGGCCCTTGTCCCCGATCGGGGACGCGTGGCGAACGCATGACTATCGACAAACTCACGGCACGCATGGTGATCACCGCTATCTGTTCGTGAAATACCGGCACCCCGGCGCGGACCCGCGTCGGGCGGGACGGCCTGGGCCGTCCTGGCGCGGGTGGCGTCGGGGTGCGCGAGGGGAGACGGGGCCGGACGGTCGTCCGTGCGGTCCCGGTGACAAGGAGTGGCCCGGTCGTCCGGGCGAGAGGGCGTCCGGCCGGTGGGGTGAGGCGGCGCCTGCCGACTGGGGAGACGCGGCGCCTGCCGGCTGACGGGACAGGGCGCTCGCCGGCCGGGCGGACGGGTGGCCGTCCGGTGCGGGGGCGTCCAGCCGCGGGGGTGGGCGGACAGGTGTTCGGCGTGACCACTGGCGGGTGGAGTCACGAGGCCGATCCTTCCTCGCCCGCGGGCCCCTGACGGGGTTCTGGAGCCCTGCCTCGCGAGGACCTACCCGCACCCGAGCGAACCGTCGGGTACACGACATCGCCCGGCCGCCGTCGTGACGGCACCGGGCCGGCCGATCCGCTCCGGACCGGTTCCGGTCGCTGCCCCTCCCGCCTCTCGCCTCTCGCCTGCTAGAACACGCTCAGTCGTATGGCAATCCGCTGGTGCGCGGAGTAACTCCTCACTGCCGTAACGGTAAGCGGCATCCAGGTGATGAGCAAGCAAAGCCAGGGCATTCCGGACAGTCATCGGAGGTGTTTCGCCGCCGTCCACCCCGCTCACCTGCCGCGACGCTGACCGGTGGTCAAGCCCTCCGGCAACGCCCCGGCGTGTCGTCCCACCGGGCCCTGAGGCGGCCCCCCGCGCGCCGGACGGTCAGTGGCTGAGGCCGCGCTCGCCCATGTCGATGTCCCAGGCGTCGGCGATGACGATGTCGATCTCGGCGCCCTCGAACGCGCTCGAGCCGTACCTGCGGTAGGCGTCCTCGAGGGACTCGGCCTCGACGTTGTCGTAGTAGGTCCGGCCGTCGGCCGTCCGCGTCCGCTTGGAGTAGATCTTCAGCTCCGGCGTCTCATCACCCATCGCCTCAAACTAGCGCGAATCTCCGCCGTCCAGGAGGAGGCGGAGGGAACGGACGAAACGCTCGCGGTCGGCGTCTCCGAGCGGGGCCAGGAAGGCGTCCTCCATGCTCCGGCGCGCGTCCTCCGCGCGGCGGAGCACGTCCTCGCCGTCCCCGGTCAGCGCCACGACGTTCTTGCGGCGGTCCTGCTCGCTGCGGCGGCGCTCGACGAGGCCGCGGCGTTCGAGCCGGTCGACGAGCCCGACCATGGTGGTCCGGTCGACGCCCAGCCTGCCCGCGCCCTCGAGCTGCGAGATCGGCCGGCTCTCCCCCAGGACGGCGAGGACGGCAAGCTCCCGTCCGGTGATCCCGAACGGCTCCAGCGCGCGGGCGGACTCCTCGGTCAGCCGCGCCTGGACGTGTTTCAGCAGGTAGCCCAGGCGATCGGTGAGGATGTCCGCGCCCGCCAGCGATCCCGGTTCCGCCATGCCCGAGAATCTACCGTCCCCGAAATCGTCAGGACCACTGATGATCAGCTACTCTGACGCCTCGTCCGTCACCGAGATTCGGAGCGACCCATGAGCGAGATCAGGTTCGGCCTCAAGACCAGTCCGGCCCGAGTCGGCTACGACGACATCCTGCGGGTCTGGGAGGAGGCCGACGAGATCCCCGAGATCGACGACTGCTGGCTCTGGGACCACCTGCTCCCCCTCGTGGGCCCGCAGGACGCCGCCGCCTTCGAGGGCTGGACGCTGCTCGCCGCCCTCGCCGCCCGCACCGAGCGCGTCGGTCTCGGCATGCTCGTCACCAACAACCGGATGCGCCGCCCGGCCGTCCTCGGCAAGATCGCCACGACCGTGGACGTCATCTCGGGCGGACGGCTCGTCATGGGCCTCGGCGTCGGCGGCACCCACCAGCCCGCGGGCGCGGGCGGCATCCCTGGCCCCAACCCCGCGCTCGCCGAGCACGCCGCCTACGGCATGCCGCTGGTCAGCCCCGGCGAGGGCGTCTCCCGGCTCGCCGAGACCATCGACATCCTCACCCGCATGTGGACCGAGGACGTCTTCGACTTCGACGGCCCGCACACCGTCCTGCGCGGCACCCGCAACAACCCGCGCCCCGTCCGCCCGTCCGGGCCGCCCCTCCTGATCGGCGGCTGGGGCGACCGCGTCCTCGGCCTCGTCGCCGCCCACGCCGACATCTGGAACGTCCCGGGCCCACCCCACAACCCGGTCTCCTACCTCGCCGAACGCGCCCGCGTCCTCGACGCCCACTGCGCGGCCATCGGCCGCGACCCCGCCGAGATCACCCGCTCGACCCAGATCCTCGTCTCCCACGACGACCTCCCCACCGCCCGGGCCACCGTCCGCGACCTGGTGAGCATCGGCGTCACCCACATCGTCCTCGGCCTACGCACCCCCTACCCCGAGCACGCCGCCCGGCTCCTCACCGAGGAGATCATCACCCCCACCCTGAACACCCTCTGACCACACGCCCCCAACAGCACACGCTCCCCCAGCGTCACCCGAAAGCCACCACCCCAAAGCCGCTTCCCGCAGCCAGAACCGAAAGCACCCCGGCCAGCACCGCGAGATCGGCTTGCAGCGCCGCCTGCCAGCGGCGCGGCGAAATGGCACACCAGCGTGACAGCGCGACTCAACAACGCCGCACGGCCGCCAGAGCAGTGCACCCTGGTGAAGACGCGGCAGCGCACTTCGGCACTGCAGCGCAATGCGGCACGGCGCAGCACAGCGTGGGCGGCGCAGCACGGCACGGCACGGCGCGGGGCGGCGCGGCACGGCGCGGCACGGCGCGGCGCGGCACGGCACGGCACGGCACGGCACGGCGCGGCACGGCGCGGCACGGGGCGGGGCGGGGCGGGGCGGCACGGCGCGGGGCGGCACGGCACGGCACGGCACGGCACGGCACGGCGCGGCACGGCGCGGCACGGGGCGGGGCGGGGCGGGGCGGCACGGCGCGGGGCGGCACGGCACGGCGCGGCACGGCGCGGGGCGGCACGGCGCGGGCGGCGCGGGGCGGCACGGCGGGGCGGTGGTGGGATGGCAGCGCGGGTGGAGGGGCGGGGCGCGGCAGTGCGGGGTGACGGAGCGGCACCGGGCAGCAGCGCGGCGCGGGCCGGACGGGTGGGTGGGGCGGGGTTAGTCGAGGTCCCAGTGGTCGGGGAGGTCTTCGGTGTTGTCGCCTTCGGTGTCGAGGGCTTCCTTCACCACGCGGTAGGCCATGCCGGGCGGGTAGCCCTTGCGGGCGAGCATCCCTACGAGGCGGCGGACGCGCTTGGTGCGCTCGACGCCGCGTGTCGCGGAGAGTTTGCGCATGACGAGCTCGTAGGCGCGGCGTTCCTCCTGCTCGGAGTCCAGCGCCTCCACGGCCTCGCTGACGATCTCGTTGTCGACGCCGCGCCGCCGTAGCTCGGCCGCCAGCGCCCGCCGCCCCAGGCCCCGTCCGGCATGCCGCGACTGGACCCACATCTGCGCGAACGCCTCGTCATCGATCAGGCCCACGTCGGTGAACCGCCCGAGCACCTGCTCCGCGACCTCGTCAGGAATGTCCTTGCGCCGCAACGCGTCCGCCAGCTGGGCGCGGGTGCGCGGCGACCCCGTCAGCAGCCTCAGGCAGATCTCGCGGGCCTTCGCCTCCGGATCTCCGGCGCTCTGCTCTCGGGTGCCGCCGTCGTCATCTCGCGGCCTCGCTTCGGATTCCCCGCTCCAGCCTTCGGAGCTTTCGCCACCTGGCTCTTGACCTGGCCCATCATCGCCCCGGGATCGCCGCCGTGACGCCTTACCGCCCCGACGACGCCCCTCCGACACGTCCTTTTCACCCCAGGACGTCCCGGAGCCGCCGAACGGCTTCTCAACTCTCCGCTTTCCCGAGTCGCGCCGACCTCGACCGCGCCGTCCGCTCGGCGATGCCCCCGTGTCGGCGGAACTCCCCGTTTCGGACGTGCCGTCCGTGGAACCGTCTCGGCCCCGTGTGATCTGTGGCGCGGCCTTCTTCTCCTGCGCGGACGTGCTCCTTGAGGAGATGTCCCGCGCGAGCGCGTCCCGAGCGGCGTCCTGCGTGAGGGGACGATGGACAGAGCCGTCCTCGACGGGCGCATCCGTGGTGGGGGTGCTCTCCGCTGGAGTGTTCTGGCCGGGCGGGTCATCTAGAGAGGCGCTTGGCGTATTGGACGACGGGGGGCGGCCCTTGGGGGATGAACCGTCCGGCTCGTTCTCGGTCGCCGAGGCCTTCGGGTCGGGATCGGTGGGCGAGCTGGATTCTGGCTGGTCTGGGCCTTCCGATTCCGTCGTCTGGGATGCCTCGGCCCTCGCGGTAGGGGAGGTGTCCGACCAGGACGGGGCTCTGGTCGGAGCCTTCGGAACGGGCTCGTCCCAGCTGCGGGTCTGGTGCGATGCGGCAGATGGCGTGGAGGGCTTGGCCGGGGACGTGGAGTCGGCGGTCTCACTCCATGGGTTGGTGGACGAGCCCGCCCACGGGGGCTTCGCCGGTGCGCTCGGCTGATTCCAGGGCAGCGTGCTGGGGTCCACCTGGGGTGTGGGGACGTTCCACGGGAGGGGGGCCGCTCCCCCGGTTTCCGGTTCTGGGTCGTCGGCCGCCGTGTTCGGCTCGTCGGCGGCGTCGGCGTCCGTGCCGGTGGGGTCGGTAACCGTCCAGGGGGTGGCCGACGACGTGGGCCAGGGCGGGGTGCCGTCCGAGGGTGGGGTGGTCATGCGAGGCACCCGGGGACGGCGGCGCCGATGGGGAAGGACCGCGCACCGGTGAGCCGGTGACGGTGGAGGCGCCGCCGCCCTGCATACGAGATCATCGCTCAGTCTTCGTCAGGAGTCACCCGATTCGACGGATTCGCCGTCAGGAATCTCCGGCCTTGGCCTTGGCCGACTTGCGCGCGGCCGGGGCGGCGGCCGCCGCGGTCGCGGGCTTGGCCGACGCGGCGGCCTTGGCCGGGGCCTCGGCGGACTTGGCCGTGGTCTCGGCGGCCTCCTTGTCGACGCGCGGGCCGACGCCGAGCTTCTCCTTGATCTTCTTCTCGATCTCGTTGGCCGTGTCGGGGTTGTTCTTGAGGTAGTTGCGGGCGTTCTCCTTGCCCTGCCCGAGCTGGTCGCCCTCGTAGGTGTACCAGGCGCCGGACTTGCGGACGAAGCCGTGCTCGACGCCGAGGTCGATCAGGCCGCCCTCGCGGGAGATGCCCTGGCCGAAGAGCAGGTCGAAGTCGGCGACCCGGAAGGGCGGGGCCATCTTGTTCTTGACGACCTTGACCCGGACGCGGCTGCCGACGGCCTCGGTGCCGTCCTTCAGGGTCTCGATGCGGCGCACGTCGAGCCGGACCGAGGAGTAGAACTTCAGCGCGCGGCCACCGGTGGTGGTCTCCGGCGAGCCGAACATGACGCCGATCTTCTCGCGCAGCTGGTTGATGAAGATCGCGGTGGTGCGGGTCTGGTTCAGCGCACCGGTGATCTTGCGGAGCGCCTGCGACATCAGCCGGGCCTGGAGGCCCACGTGGCTGTCGCCCATCTCACCCTCGATCTCGGCGCGCGGGACGAGCGCGGCGACCGAGTCGACGACCACGATGTCGACCGCGCCGGAGCGGACCAGCATGTCGGTGATCTCGAGCGCCTGCTCGCCCGTGTCGGGCTGGGACACCAGCAGGGCGTCGATGTCGACGCCGAGCTTGGCCGCGTACTCGGGGTCGAGCGCGTGCTCGGCGTCCACGAACGCGGCGATGCCGCCGTTCCTCTGGACGCTGGCCACCGCGTGCAGCGCGACGGTCGTCTTGCCCGAGCCCTCGGGGCCGTAGACCTCGACGACGCGGCCGCGCGGCAGGCCGCCGATGCCGAGCGCGATGTCGAGCGAGATCGCCCCGGTCGGGATGACCTCGACGGGCGCGCGCGCCTCGTCGCCCATCCGCATGATCGAGCCCTTGCCGAACTGTCGCTCGATCTGGGCGAGCGCGGTCTCGAGAGCCTTCTCCCGGTCGTTCGCTGCCATGTCTGCCCCTTGTCTGGTTTCGGTCGCCGGGTCTGCCGGCTCTCGGCTTCTCGATGTCGAGGGCGACGTTACGAGGTGCCTCCGACAGTTTTCGAGCCCTCACCGGAACTGTGGATAACGTCGCTCGCCGGGCACAGCCTACCGAACATCCGTTCGATCATGGACGGGCGTCCCGATTCGCCCCGGATTATCCGTGCGCCGAACGCCCTCGACACCGTACGCTGGCGGCCTCGGAGGGTTCCCATCATGACGCTGACCGTCCTCTTCTGCGTCGATCCGCTCCACCCCCGGCGCGTTGACCCCCACTTCACCCGCGAGGCCGCGGCCGTGCGCGACCACTACGGCGAGATCGGCCTCATCGACCACGACGCACTGCGGCGCGGCGACGCCGACACGGCCGTCCGCGGCGTCCCACGCGATCTCGGGCCCACCTGGTACCGCGGCTGGATGCTCACCGGCGCCGAGTACACCACCCTGGCCGCCGCGCTGAAACAACGCGGCACGATCCTGCTCACCCACCCGGACGACTACAGGCGCGCGCACGAGCTGCCGGGCTGGCACGACACGTTCGCGGGGCTGACCCCGAACAGCGTGTGGCAGGAACTCTCCCCAGGTGACGACCCCGGCGATCTGGCCGAGTTGGTACGTCCCCTGCGTGGCGGGCCCGGCGTCGTGAAGGACTACGTCAAGTCCCGCAAGCACGAGTGGGACGAGGCGTGTTTCGTCCCCGACGTCCATGACCTCGCGCGCCTGCGCTCCGTCGCGGCCAAGATGATCGCCCTGCAGGAGGAGTACCTGGCAGGGGGCTTGGTCGTGCGCGAGTACGAGCAGCTCGACGGGGACGGCGAGGCGCGCGTGTGGTGGGTGGACGGGGAGCCGGCGCTCGTGGGCCCGCATCCCGACACCCCCGAAACCGAGCCCGAACCGGACCTTTCCGGAGTCGCCCCGGCCGTCCGGGCGCTGGGCTGCAGGTTCATCACCACCGACCTCGCGCGCCGCGCGGACGGCGCCTGGCGCGTGGTGGAGGTCGGCGACGGACAGGTGAGCGATCTTCCGGCGACGGTCGATCCGATGGATCTGTACGCTCACCTGCCGGTTCCTGATTGACGGTGAGGAAACCGTATTCGATACGGTTTCGTCTCAGATACGACCATAACGTCGCCCGGTAAGGACGTGTCCCCGTTGCCCCCTCAGGAACCTGCACGCCGTCTCAGCTCGCGCGCCGTGAAGATCGGCATGGTGGGCGTGCTCTCCATCGCTGTCACCTCAGCCTGCGGCACCAAGTCCACGACGGCCTGGTGCGTCGACCGGATGGCCCCGCCCACGGGCAAGACCAAGGGCGGTTACAAGGTCGTCCCGGACGCCTACTGCGATACGCGCGAGATCGAGAACGGAACCGTCGGCTATGGCCGGTACTTCTGGTACTACGGCGGCAGGCGCGACGGTAGCGGGTACGTGCGAGGCGGCAGCTACTCCGCCCCGAACAGCC
This sequence comes from Actinomadura oligospora ATCC 43269, assembly GCF_000518265.1. Lineage (GTDB taxonomy): Bacteria > Actinomycetota > Actinomycetes > Streptosporangiales > Streptosporangiaceae > Spirillospora > Spirillospora oligospora. The sequence goes on from NZ_JADG01000004.1 coordinate 804,073, forward strand.
ACAGGATCAAGTCCAACAGCGGCCATTCGCTGATCCGGGGCGGTTTCGGTGGCCACGGCCGGAGCGGCGGCTGACATGCGGCGCGAGTACAGCGACCCGCGGCCGGACTGGGCCGCGCGCGTCGAGGCGCAGGGTCTGGCGTACCACCGGACGGCGCATCCCGAATACCTGAAGCGGCCCTACTGGGACGAGTCCGTGCACTACGTCTTCGAGATGGACGAGGTGCTGGCCCTGGAGGAGACCGTCGAGGAGCTGCACCGCATGTGCCTCCAGGCGGTGGAGCACGTGGTCACCACGGGCCGTTACAACGTGCTGGGCATCCCCGACTGGGTGGCGCCCCTCATCGAGGCGTCCTGGCGGCGCCGCGACCCGCACCTGTACGGGCGGTTCGACCTGAGCTACGACGGCAAGGGCCCGGCCAAGCTGCTGGAGTACAACGCCGACACCCCGACCTCCCTGGTGGAGAGCTCGATCGTCCAGTGGTACTGGCTGCGGGACGTCTACCCGGACGACGACCAGTGGAACTCGATCCACGAGCGGCTGGTGGCGCGCTGGAAGGAGATCGCGGGGACCGTCCCGGGCGGGCGCGCGCACTTCGCGTGGACGAACGAGGACGAGACCGGTGAGGAGGTCATGACGATCGCCTACATGCAGGAGACCGCCGAGGAGGCGGGCCTGCCGGGCGAGGCGATCGCCATGGAGGACATCGGCTGGGACACCGTGCGCGCGCGGTTCGTGGACATGAGCGAACGCGAGATCACCACGGCCTGCAAGCTCTACCCCTGGGAGTGGATCGTCGCCGAGCCGTTCGGCCGGAACCTCGCTCACGCGCCCACGCGGTGGATCGAGCCGATCTGGAAGATGATCCTCTCCAACAAGGCGCTCCTGGTGCTGCTCTGGGAACTGTTCCCCGGCCACCCGAACCTGCTGCCCACGTACCTGAACACCCCTGGAAACCTCACGTCCTACGTGCAGAAGCCATTGCTCGGACGCGAGGGCGCGAGCATGCGCATCGTCACCCCGGACGGCCCTGAGGTCAGCACCGAGGGCGAGTACGGGCGCGAGGGTTTCGTGTTCCAGGAGTTCTGCCCGCTGCCCGACTTCGACGGGGAGCACCCCGTCCTCGGCGCGTGGGTCGTGGAGGACGAGTCCGCCGGGCTCGGCATCCGCGAGACCTCGGGTCTCATCACCGACGACACGTCTTCGTTCGTCCCGCACCGCATCCAGCTGTAACCCCCAAGGAGAACCATGACCCCGCTCGCCGCCGCCTCCGGCGACGACAGCCTCGGCCATGTCCTGCTGCACGGCTCCGGAGCCCTGCTCGCGTACGCGGCCGTGGGCCTCGTGCTGTTCGTCGCCGGCTTCTACATGACCGACCTGGCGACGCCCGGACGCCTGATCCACGTGATCCGCCGGGACCGCAACCCCAACGCCACGCTGCTGGCCTGCGCCTCCACGGTCGGCGTCGGCCTGATCGTGGCCGTGTCGATCTTCGCGGCGGGCGGCGACCTGCTCGAGGGCCTGACCCGGACGCTGGTGTTCGGCCTGGTCGGGATCATCGCGCAGACCGCCGCGACGATGGCCTTCAACCGGCTCGTCGGGATCAACGTCCGGGAGCTCGCGGACGGCCCGGAGGACAAGCTCGAGCCCGCCGCGATCCTGCTGGCCGTGGCGAACCTGATGATCGGGTTCGTGACCGCCGTCGCCGTGTACTGACCGCGTGCTGATCATCCCGACGGGAGTGCCTCCTTGGAGGCACTCCCGTTGTCGTGGGCGCACGAGGGGCGCCTGACGGGAGGCGCGAGAAGCTTCTAGCGGAGGGTCGAGGGGACGTCGAAGGTGGCGACGACCGCCTGCCAGACCCTTTTGACCGGTTCGCCGTCAGCCAGAGCCTGGTCGATCGTGCGCCCGCCGAGCTCGGCCAGGACGTAGTCCTTGGCGACGCTCTCGGCGTAGCCCTCCCCGAACTGCTCGGTCATCCGCTGCCAGAACACTGTGAGACGCACGCCGACACGCTATCCGACGGACTCGTCCGCCTCGTCCGGGACGTCCGGGGGCCTTTCCTGGACGTGTTGCCTGTGCAGGCTGGTCAGGAACCGTTCGACGCCTTCGACCACACGGGCCGTCCTGTAGGACGGAACACGTCGAAGGCATGTTGCCCGCCTTGCATCTCGGCGTACAGGACGGGCGCGTCCGAAGCGTCCCGCAGCCTGTCCACGAAGCGGCGGGCCTCCAGGACGGGGATCAGCGAGTCGTGGCTGCCGTGAATGACCAGGAGCGGGGGCGCGTCCGCGCGGAGGTAGGTCACCGGGGACGCCTTGGCGAAAGCCTCACGGTCCTTGGCGAACGGCCGTTTCAGCACCCGTTCCTGTAGCAGGGCGGTCTTCCCGAAGGGAACCGGCCAGGGCCCGGGTTCCACGAAGTCGTATACGCCGTTGAAGGGCACGGCCGCCTGGACGGCGGTGTCAACGCTCTCGAAGCCCGGCTGGAATTCGGGGACGTTCGCCGTGAGCGCGACCATCGCCGCCAGGTGTCCGCCTGCCGAACCTCCCGTCACGCACAGGAAGTCCGGATCGGCCCCGTACTCCTCGGCGCGCGCCGCGGGTCCAGTTCCACGGGAAGTCCGCTGTCGCGCAACGTGACAATCGTCCTGCGCGACGCCGCGATGGTGGCGGCCGTGCCGACGATCCCGGCCAGGCCCTGCGCCGCCCCGAACCAGCCCGGCAGGCCGCCGAGGCCACCGGCGGCGGCCGTCCAGCCACCGCGAGCAGGACGTACGGCATCGGGGCTCCCGGGGTCGCGCCTGCCCTCCAGGGTCCCCGAGCAATCGATTGCTCACAACGTGACGCGGACCACCCTCGCACGGTTTTGTCGGACCCGCGAGGCAGGATGGGACGCATGACCGGACTGCCGCACGACAGCACCGCTGACGTGCTCGAACGCTTCTCCCCGGCGACCCGCGCGTGGTTCGCCGGGGCGTTCGCCGCGCCCACCGCCGCGCAGGCGGGCGCGTGGCGGTCCATCGCGGCGGGCGACCCGACGCTCGTGGTCGCGCCCACGGGCTCCGGCAAGACCCTCGCGGCGTTCCTGTGGTCCCTCGACCGGCTGGCCTCCGCCCCCCTCCCGGACGACCCGAAGCACCGCTGCCGGGTGCTGTACGTGTCGCCGCTGAAGGCACTGGCCGTCGACGTCGAGCGCAACCTGCGCGCGCCCCTGACGGGCATCCGCCAGGCAGCGCGGCGCCTCGGCCTCCCCGAGCCGGACGTGCGGGTCGGCATCCGGTCCGGCGACACCCCCGCGGACGAGCGGCGGCGCCTGGCCACCAAGCCCCCGGACATCCTCATCACCACGCCCGAGTCGCTGTTCCTGCTGCTCACCTCGCAGGCGCGCGAGGCGCTGCGCGGTGTCGAGACCGTCATCGTCGACGAGGTGCACGCGGTGGCGGGCACCAAGCGCGGCGCGCACCTGGCCCTCTCCCTCGAACGGCTCGACGCGCTGCTCGAACGGCCCGCGCAGCGGATCGGGCTGTCGGCGACGGTCCGTCCGGCGGCCGAGGTCGCGGCGTTCCTGGGCGGCGCCCGGCCGGCGGCCGTCGTGCAGCCGCCGTCGGAGAAGGTCTTCGACCTCGACGTGGTCGTCCCGGTGGAGGATCTGGGAGAGATCGCCCAGTTCGTGGACGGTTCCGGCGACACCGACCCGCGCCAGCGCAGCATCTGGCCCCACGTCGAGGACCGGCTGCTCGACCTCATCGAGGCGCACCGCTCCACACTGGTCTTCGCCAACTCCCGGCGGCTCGCCGAACGCCTCTGCGGCCGTCTCAACGAACTCGCCTTCGAACGCGCCATGCGCGCGGAGGAGCAGGCGGAACAGGGCGAGGGTGACGGGCTCCGCCGGATCAGTCCGGACGACATCGAACGCGCCCTCAACCTCGGTCAGCCCGCCGGGCCCGCGCCCACGCGTGAGGAGAGCGGGTTCGCGCGGGCCGGTGGGGGGACGCCCGCGCAGATGATGGCGCAGGCCGGGGCGGCCAAGGGCGTCCCGGCCGAGATCGCGCGGGCGCACCACGGGTCGGTGTCCAAGGAGGAGCGGGCCGGCATCGAGAACGCGCTGAAGGAGGGCCGGCTGCCCGCCGTGGTCGCCACGTCCAGCCTGGAGCTGGGCATCGACATGGGCGCGGTCGACCTGGTCGTCCAGGTGGAGTCGCCGCCGTCGGTGGCCAGCGGCCTGCAGCGCGTCGGGCGCGCGGGGCACCAGGTCGGCGCGGTGTCCAAGGGCGTGATCTTCCCCAAGTACCGCGGCGACCTCGTGCAGACGGCCGTGGTGGCCGAGCGGATGCGCGGCGGTGAGATCGAGGAGCTGCGCTACCCGCGCAACCCCCTCGACGTGCTCGCGCAGCAGATCGTGGCCATGGTCGCCATGGACGAGTGGACCGTGGACGACCTGGATTCCCTGGTCAAGCGGGCCGCGCCCTACGGCACGCTCCCCCGGTCGGCGCTGGAGGCGACGCTCGACATGCTCGCCGGGCGCTACCCGAGCGACGAGTTCGGCGAGCTGCGTCCCCGCCTGGTGTGGGACCGGGTGACCGGCGTCCTGCGCGAGCGTCCGGGCGCCCAGCGGCTGGCCGTGACCAGCGGCGGCACCATCCCGGACCGTGGCCTGTTCGGCGTGTTCCTCGTGGGCGAGAAGGCGTCCCGTGTGGGCGAGCTGGACGAGGAGATGGTCTACGAGTCCCGGGTCGGCGACGTGTTCGTCCTGGGCGCGAGCTCCTGGCGCATCGAGGACATCACGCCCGACCGCGTGCTCGTCTCCCCCGCGCCCGGGCAGCCGGGCAAGCTGCCGTTCTGGCACGGCGACTCGCCGGGCCGCCCGGCCGAGCTGGGCAAGGCGCTGGGCGCGTTCACCCGCGAGCTGGCGGCACTGCCGGAGCAGCGGGCCCGTGCGCGCGTGAACGACGCCGGCCTGGATCGGTGGGCCAGCGAGAATCTGGTGTCCTACCTGGGCGAACAGCGTGAGGCGACCCGGCACGTCCCGGACGACCGGACGGTCGTGGTCGAGCGGTTCCGCGACGAGCTGGGCGACTGGCGCATGGTCGTCCACTCCCCGCTGGGCGCCCGCGTCCACGCACCCTGGGCACTCGCCATAGCGGGGCGGCTACGCGAACGCTACGGCGTGGACGCGCAGGCCATGCACGCCGACGACGGCATCGTCATCCGCATTCCGGACATGGACGATCCGCCGAGCATGGATCTGTGCGCCTTCGACGCCGACGAGATCGAGCGCATCGTCGTCGACGAACTCGGCGGTTCGGCGCTGTTCGCGGCGCGTTTCCGCGAGTGCGCCGCCCGGTCCCTGCTGCTGCCGCGACGCCGTCCCGACAAGCGCATGCCGCTGTGGCAGCAGCGGCAGCGGGCCGCGCAACTGCTGAGCGTGGCCAGCAAGTACCCGTCGTTCCCGATCGTCCTCGAGACGATGCGCGAGTGCCTCCAGGACGTCTTCGACGTCCCGGGGCTCGTCCAGCTCATGCGCGACCTGTCCGGACGCAAGATCCGCATGGTCGAGGTCGAGACGAACGAACCGTCCCCCTACGCGCGCTCCCTGCTGTTCCACTATGTGGGCGCGTTCATGTACGAGGGCGATTCGCCGCTGGCGGAGCGTCGCGCCCAGGCGCTCGCGCTCGACACGGCGCTGCTGTCGGAGCTGCTCGGCCAGGCCGACCTGCGCGAACTGCTCGATCCCGAGGTCGTCGCCGACACCGAACGCGAACTCCAGCGGCTCGCGCCGGAACGCCGTGCGCATGACCTGGAGGGCGTCGCCGACCTGCTGCGCACGCTCGGGCCGCTCACGACGCCGGAGATCGGGCTGCGCCTCACGGGCCCGCACGACGCCGCGCCGTACGCCACCCGGCTCGAGGAGGAGCGGCGGGTCATCCGCGTCCGCGTCGCGGGAGAGGAGCGGTGGGCCGCGATCGAGGACGCGGGCCGTCTCCGTGACGCACTGGGCGTGCCGCTTCCCGTGGGCGTTCCCGAGGCGTTCCTCGAACCGGTGGACGATCCGCTCGGCGACCTGGTGTCCCGGTACGCGCGCACGCACGGGCCGTTCCGCGCCGACGCCGTGGCGGAGCGGTTCGGGCTCGGCGCGGCCGTGGCGACCGAGGCCCTGCGCAGGCTCGCCGCCGACGGACGCGTGGTCGAGGGCGAGTTCCTGCCGGTCGAGGCCGTGTCCGGGCCGCTGACGTCCGAGTGGTGCGACAGCGGCGTGTTGCGGACGCTGCGCCGCCGGTCCCTCGCGCGCCTGCGCGCCGAGGTCGAGCCGTCCCCGCCCGAGGCGCTCGGCCGTTTCCTGCCTGCCTGGCACGGCATCACGGGCGGCTCGCGCCTGCGCGGGGTCGACGCGCTGGTGCAGGCGATCGAGCAGCTCCAGGGGTCGGCCGTCCCCGCTTCGGCGCTGGAGTCGCTGATCCTCCCGTCCCGCGTGCCCGGTTACTCGCCCGCGATGCTGGACGAGCTGACGTCCTCCGGCGAGATCGTCTGGGCAGGTCAGGGAAGCCTTCCGGGCGGGGACGGCTGGGTCTCGCTCTACCTCGCCGACACCGCGCCGCTGCTCATGCCCGAGCCCGCCGAGATCACCGTCACGCCCGTCCACCAGGCGGTGCTCGACCTGCTGGACGGCGGTGGCGCGCTGTTCTTCCGCATGCTGTCCGACCGGGTGAACCAGCAGCTCAGCGTCAACGACCCCGACCTGGTCACCGCCCTCTGGGACCTGGTCTGGGCGGGCCTGCTCACCAACGACACCCTCGCCCCGCTGCGCGCCACGCTCGGTTCGGGCCGTCCCACGCACCGCGCCCGCGCGACCCGCCGGGGCCGCCCGGTCCTGCCGTCCCGCACGGGCCCGCCCACCGTCGCCGGGCGCTGGTGGCCGCTTCCGGAGCGCGAGACCGCACCCACCCTGCGTTCCCACGCCCTCGCCGAATCCCTGCTCGACCGCTACGGCATCGTCATCCGCGGCGCGGTCGCCGCCGAACGCACGCCGGGCGGCTTCTCGGCCGTCTACCCCGTGTTGCGCGCGTTCGAGGAGTCCGGCCGCTGCCGCCGCGGCTACTTCGTGGAGGGCCTGGGCGCCGCCCAGTTCGCCCTGCCCGGCGCCGTCGACCGCCTGCGCGCTCTTCGCCCTTCCCCGCCGCCCGCCCCCGAGCCTCCCGCGTCCCTCTGGGAGTCCCCTGGTGAGGACACTTCCGCCGCGCGATGGGATTCACCCGGGACTGACACGTCCTTCGAACGCTGGAAGTCACCCGCGGACAGCCCGTCGAGCGAGCGCTGGGAGCCGTCCGCCGACGACACGTCGCACGAGCATCGGGAAGCGTCCGCACGAGAGGGTTCTCCTGACAGGTGGGACGAGCCGGGCGATTCTCCCGCATACCGCGAAGCGGCCGGCCGGAGCGGTCTTTCGGGCACGCGGCATGGGCGACCCGCTTCGCTGGGCGGCTCGGTCGCGCCGATGGCGGCCTCGCGCGGGCACGACACGGGCGAGCGTGCGCTCGTCCTCGCGGCGACGGACCCGGCGAACGTCTACGGAGCGGCGCTCCCCTGGCCCGACCGTCCGGACGAGGTGGCGAGCGGGCACAAGCCCGGCAGGAAGGCGGGCGCGCTGGTCGTCCTGATCGGGGGCCGCCTCGTCCTGTACGTCGAGCGCGGCGGCAAGACGCTCCTGACCTGGGACGACGACCCGAACGTCCTGCAACCGGCCGTGGACGCGCTCGCCCTGGCCGTCCGGGAGGGCGCGCTCGGCAAGCTGACCGTCGAACGCGCCGACGGCGAGTCCATCAACGACTCCCCCCTCGCCGCCGCACTCGAGGCCGCGGGCTTCCACCCGACCCCAAGAGGCCTCCGCCTCCGCACCTGACCACACACCCACGCCTGCCCACGACGCCCGACCATGTCCGGCCAGGTGCGCGCCAAGCGCGCCCCGCCACACCCACCCCGCACCTCCGCGACGTCCAACGTGGTGACGGCACCGGCACACCGCACCACGCATGACCTGCACCTCTCTGCGAAGTCCGACCAGGCAGCGGCCCGACGGACCACGCCTTACGCGGCCCGCGCTGACTCGACGACGTCCGATCAGGCTGCGAGCCGGGCTCATCGCAGCTCAGGCGTGCCACTCCTCTCGCGGTATCCAGCCAGGTGGACGGAACCGGCACACGCGCCCCGCACCACCCGCGTCTTTCCGCGACGTTCGGCCCGGCGGGCTACGCCTCAGACGCGGGGCGGTGGGGCTCATGCGGCTGGGGTGCTTTGTGGTGGGGGGTCAGGTGGCGGATTGTGCGCCAGGTAGGCCAGAGGAGGCCTGCTGCGAGGCAGGCGGCGGCGGTCGGGGCGAGGAAGGCGAAGCGCAGGCCGATCGAGGCGCGGACGTCCACGTTCGGCGCTCCGTCCAGGCGCAGGACGGCGACGGACCACGCACCGTGGGTCTTGTTCCAGGTCAGGGTGCGTGGGCCCACGCCAGAGGACGAGGCGACCCAGAAGGTGCGGCGGGTGGGGTCCGGGACGTGCGAAGCGCCGGGGACGTGACGGAAGTGTGCCTGGAAGGGCTTCAGGTCGGCCGAGACGAAGTCGTCGTAGGCGGAGCCGCGGAGGAACGACTCGACCTCGTCCTTGGGTCCGATGCCCACGAAGACCGGGACGTTGGGGTCGACGGGATCGACCTTGATGCGCACGCGCGCCACCTCACCGATGTCCGGGTTCGGGTCGGCGGCGTGTGCGGACGACGAGCCGACGTCGATCTCGTCCGTCTTGAGCGCCACGGCGGAGGTGGTGAACCGGTGTCGGCCGGTGGAGAAGTAGCCGTCCGTGTCCGCCTGGATCGCGGCGACGACCCCGGCGGCCACCCCCGCGAGGAGCAGCAGGGACGAGACCGTCCAGGCCAGCACGCGAGCCGTCACCCGGGCGACGGGTCCGAATTTATTTAGCATGACCGTGCGACGAACGGGATCCGGCTCCCGGCCTCAAAAGATCAAGGCCGGATCCGGCCACGTCAGGGGGAACTCACATGTCCCGCACACCGTCCGCGCGACAACCCAGGCCCGCACGGTTGGTCGCGAAGCGATGCCGCACTCGCACGAGTCACCGGGCCGCGTCCGAGCCGCCAGGCGAGGACGCGGCCCGGAGGCTCAGTTCAACACAGCCAGGGGCTCCATCAGACACGCCGTCCCTTGAAGAGGGAGATGACGCCGCGGAGGGTGCGTTCGTCCAGGGAACCGAAGGGGTTGTCGTGGACGAGGTAGGTCCAGGTGGCGGAGGGGCGCTGGAGGCCCGCGCCGGCCAGGTCCAGGGTGCCGTCCTCGGAGGTCTTGAGGTTCTCGAAGGCGGCGACGGCGGCGGCGCGGGCGTCCGGGAGGAGGCGCCTGCCCGCGGGGACGGCCTCGCTGTTGAACTCGATGAGCGGGTCGAGGCCGCGGGCGAGGGAGCGCAGGTGGATGCCCTCGCGGACGTCGGTGAGGAAGGCGAGGTGGTCCGACCAGCGGCGGTCCAGGTGGAACAGGAGGAGCTGCCGGGCGGCCCGGGCGACGTCGTCGGCCCCGGCGACCTCGACCAGTTCGGCGTGCCTCGCGGGCGTCTTCTCAGCCATGAGCCGGTCGGCGGCGTCACCCCGCAGGACGGCGTCGCGTTCGGCGAGCATCTCGGCGCGCTGGAGGCCGATGAGATGGTTGTAGCGCCAGGTGTTGCGGTGGAGTTCCAGGTCGACGCCCTCGGCGACGCGCTGGGCGTGGCCGACGATCCAGTGCGCGGGCTTCGCGTCGATCAGGCCGTCGTCGCCGGACGCGCCCTTGTACTCCTCGTCGGGGGCGTACCGGGTGACCAGGTCGTCCTGGAGGCTGGTGAAGAACACCGACGCGCCCGGGTCGCCCTGGCGTCCGGAGCGTCCGCGGAGCTGGTCGTCCAGGCGGCTGCTGTGGTAGCGGCCGGTGCCGATGACCAGCAGGCCGCCCGCCTCGACGACCTCGTCGTGGGTCCCGGCGGCGGGGTCGTCCAGCGGGGCGGTGCCGGGGGTCTTCTCGGCCGGGGGGCCGCCGAGCCGGATGTCGGTGCCGCGCCCGGCGATCTGGGTGGACACCGTGATCGCGCCCGGCGCGCCCGCCCGCGCGATGATCGCGGCCTCCTCGGCGTCGTTCTTGGCGTTCAGCACCACGGGCTCGAACCCGGCGCGGACCAGGCGGCGCGCCAGCCGCTCGGACTCGGCGACGTCGCCGGTGCCGACCAGGACGGGCCGCCCGTCGCCGTGCGCGGCGGCGATCTCCTCGACGACCGCGACCTCCTTGTCGGCGGACGTGGCGTACAGCCGGTCGGGACGGTCGTCGCGGACGCACGGCTTGTTCGGCGGGACGACCGTGACGTCCAGGTCGTAGAACTCGCGCAGCTGCCCGGCGACGGCCATGGCGGTGCCGGTCATGCCGCACCGCACCGGGTACCGGCCGATGAGTTCCTGGACGGTGACCGAGTCGAGGATCTCGCCGCTCGGCGAGGCGTCCAGGGCCTCCTTGGCCTCGACGGCCGCCTGCAGGCCGTCCGGCCAGCGCTGGAGCAGCGCGACCCGGCCGCGCGACTCGCTGATCAGCTTCACCGCGCCGTCCCGGACGATGTAGTCGACATCGCGCTGGAGCAGGACCTCGGCGTGCAGGGCGACGTTCACGGCGGTGAGGACGGCCAGGTTGTCGGCCGCGTACAGGTCGATGCCGCCGAGCGACCGCTCGACCTCGCGCGCGCCCGCGGAGGTCAGCTGGACGTTGCGGGCCTCGACGTCGGTGCCGTAGTCGCGTCCGGGACGCAGCCGCCGCACCAGGTCGGCGTAGGACGGGTCGGCCCCGGCGGTGTCGACGGCCCCCGCGAGGACGAGCGGCACCATGGCCTCGTCCACCAGCACCGAGTCGGCCTCGTCGATCAGCGCGACCTCGGGCTCGGGCAGCACCCGGTCGTCCACCGAGGTCGCCAGCCGGTCGCGCAGCAGGTCGAAGCCGATCTCGCTGACCGGCGCGTAGGTGACGTCGGCGGCGTAGGCGGCGCGGCGCTCGTCCGGCGTGGACGTCTGCCCGACCCACCCCACGGACACGCCGAGCAGGTCGTACAGCGGGCCCATCCACTCGGCGTCGCGGCGGGCGAGGTAGTCGTTCACCGACATCACGTGGACGCGCCGTCCACGCAGCGCGTATCCGGCGGCGGCGATCGCCCCGGCCAGCGTCTTGCCCTCGCCCGTGGCCATCTCGGCGACCTGGCCGCGCAGCAGCGCCAGCGTCCCGACCAGCTGCACGTCGTACGGACGCTCCCCCAGCGTCCGCCGCGCGGCCTCCCGGCCCAGCGCGCACACCTCCGCGAGGTCGACGTCCGCAGCGCCCTTCTTGGCAGGCGCGTCCGGCTTGGCAGGCGCGTCCGGCTTGGCAGGCGCGTCCGGCTTGGCAGGCGCGTCCGGCTTGGAGTCTCCGTCCGGGCGGCGTCCGGTGGCAGCGGGAAGGCGGAGGGCGTTCGCGGCGGCGGTCAGCTCGGCGTCGCTCAGCGCGCGCACGCGCGGCTCGCGCTCCCCGGCCTCCCCGACCACGTCGCGCAGCGGTGCGAGGTCGGCGCTGCCGGGCTTCTGCACCAGCCTTCTCAACCGGTCCCGCAGCGCCATGGCATCCCCCCGAAGTCGGTCACGTGGCTCCATCGGTCCCGTCCTCGGGACCGTTCCCCACCATCATGATCCACCCTGGTCCTCCGCTGAAGGTCTGACCGGCGTTTCATACCGTGGGTGGATCCCCTTCGGCCGTTCAGGTGACAGCATTGCCGTACATGGGGTTGCGGTGACTCTGGGGATGCGGGGTCGCCGCGGAACGGGGGTCAGCATGACACCGACGGCACGGTATGCCGCGGCGCAACGGCGCAGGCGGCAGGTCATCAACCAGGTCATCATCGACCGTGCCCTGCGCGATCCGCGCCGGCACGAGGTGCCCGAACCACAGCCCGCGAGCAAATAGGAGCCCTCCTCCCACGCAGGCGCCGCCGCACCCCTCCGCGGCGGCGCCTGCCTTTTGCCCGCTCAGGCGGGGAGAACGGCGGAGGCTCAGGTGGAGAAGACCTCGTCGCGGGCCTTCTCCAGGGCGGCGTGGAGGGCGCCCCGCAGGACGGGGTTGCCGTCGATCTCGGTGACGGTCACGGCGGGACGGGTCGGGCTCAGGCGGCCGACGGCGCGCTCGATGCGTTCGGCCAGGGGACGCCCGCCGGCGCGTCCGAGTTCGCCCGAGAGCACCACCAGGCCGGGGTCGAGGACGATGTTGACCGAGGTCACGCCGTAGGAGATGCGGACGGCCAGCTCGTCCAGGAAGTCGCCGCCGCGGGCCTCGTCGGCGGCGGCCACGCGGACGCACTCGACGGCGGTGGGCTCGGTGATGCCGTGCCGGTGGGCCAGGGCTCGGACGGCGTCCGCGCCGACCAGTGAGCCGTAGCCGCCGGCGAGGGCCGGGATGCCCCAGGACGTCGACTCGGTGACGCCCTCCTCGCCGTCCATGGGGGCGCGCCGGGCGGTGCCGAGGGGCAGCGGCGCGCCGGGGACGGGCAGGTAGCCGATCTCGCCCGCGCCGCCGAACCGGCCGCGGATCAGGCGTCCGCCGAGCATGACCGACAGGCCGATGCCGCGGTCGAGCCACATGAGGGCGAAGTCCTCGTGGTCGCGGGCGCCGCCGTAGGCGCGCTCGGCGAGGGCGGCGAGGTTCACGTCGTTCTCGATGACGACCGGACGGCGCAGGTCGTGGCGCAGGGCCGACAGGACGCCCTCGTGCCAGTGCGGCAGGTCGAAGGCGAACTGGACGTCGCCGGTCTCGGGGTCGACGACGCCCGGCGTCCCGATGACGAGGACGGTCAGCTTCCTCAGCGCGACCCGGGCCGAGCGGGCGGCCTTCACCACGGCGTTGTGGACGGACTTGACCGGATCGCCCCCGTTGTTCGGGTCGACGGTAACCTGGGCGGCGACACTCCCGGTGATGTCGGCGACGCCCGCAGTGACCCCCTCCGGACCGACCGACAGTCCCGCGACGTAGGCGGCCCCGGGCACGACCGAGTAGAGGGCGGCGTTCGGCCCGCGTCCGCCCGCCTGCTCCCCCACGACCTCGACGAGCCCACGCTCCTCCAGCCGGGCCAGCAGCTGGGAGGCGGTGACCTTGGACAACCCGGTGTGCGCGCCGATCTGGGCGCGGGTCAGCGGACCGCGCGCGACCAGCAGGTCCAGGGCGGCCCGGTCGTTCAGCTCGCGCAGCAGGCGCGGCGTCCCGGGGCGGCTCTCCATGCTCGTGTCGTCCCCTCGAAGTCTCAATCCGCTAACGGGCGGTTTTGTTTAGGAAAGTTTCTTGTTAGTTTACGCGCAAGCGTCCCACCGCCCCAGGCGAACGGAGCAGGACGCGAGCGTTTCACCGACTCGCGAGCACCCCCCGCGGCCGGTGCGCGGAACACCGGGCATGGCTGGACCTTAAACGGTCCGGCACCGGTTTCCCGCATCGCGCCGTGAAGTCCCGCCCGCGAGGGGCGGCCGGAAGAAGGAGAACCCCTTGAAGATCGCGAAAATCACGGCCGTCGGCGCGGCCCTGGCGATCGGCCTCACCGCGTGTGGCGGCGGCGACAAGAAGGACAAGGACTCGGGAGCCGAGCCCGCGAAGCTGACCGCCTGGTTCATGGGCGCGGCCAACAAGGAGGAGGACGGCGTCCTCGCGCAGGCCAAGGCCGACTTCCAGCAGAAGCACCCGAAGACCCAGGTCGAGGTCGTCTACGTCCCGTGGCCGGACGCGACCAAGAAGCTCCAGGACGCGCTGAACACCGGCCAGGGCCCGGACGTCGTCGAGATCGGCAACGACCAGGCCGTGACCTGGGCCGGGCAGAGCGCCCTCGCCGACATCACCGGGAACGTGAACGGCTGGACGGAGGGCAAGGACCTGGTCAAGGGCTCCCTGGACCTCGGCCAGCTGGACGGCAAGACCTACGCCGTGCCGTGGTACGCCGGTGTCCGGGTCGTCTGGTACCGCAAGGACCTGTTCCAGAAGGACGGCGTCCAGATCCCCAAGACCTGGGACGAGCTGAAGGCCGCCGCCAAGACCATCCAGGACAAGGAGGGCGGCAAGGTCGACGGCATCGCCGCCCCGTCCGACTTCACCAACGGGTTCGCCAGCTTCCTGTTCGGCGCGGGCGGCGACATCGCCGCCCAGGAGAACGGCAAGTGGGCCGGCAAGCTCGACACCCCCGAGGCCAGGAAGGCCGTCGAGTTCTACACCGGCCTGGTCAAGGACGGCGTCGCCCCCAAGAAGTACATCGGGGTGAACGAGCTGGCCGGTCCGCAGAAGGACTTCGCCAACGGCAAGCTCGGCATGTACATCGACGGCGCCTGGACGCTGCCGCAGATCGAGAAGATCAGCGCCAAGTACACCAAGGAGATGGGCGCGTTCACCATCCCGACGCCGACCGGCCAGGTCGGCCCGGCGTTCTCGGGCGGCTCGCACCTGGCGGTCTGGCGTGACTCCAAGGCCAAGGGCGTCGCGTTCGACTACCTGTCCTCGGTGGCGAGCAAGAAGAACGCCAAGGCGTTCGCCGACCAGCTGAAGTTCTTCCCGCAGTTCACCGACCTGCTGAAGGACGACTCCTACGCCAAGGACCCGATCCAGGGCCCGGCCTCGCAGCAGATGGCCAACGTCAAGGGCGCGCCGAAGACCCCGAACTGGACCGAGGCGGACCAGAACAAGAAGATCATCCCCACCCTCCTCAAGGAGGTCATGAACGGGGGCTCGATCGACTCGGCGATCGCCAAGGCCAACAAGGCCATGACCGACACCCTCAACCAGAGCTGACCCGTCAGCCCGGCGGGCCGGGACCGCTGCCCGGTCCGCCGCCGACGTCCCGGCCGGCGACGCGTCCGCACACGCGTCGCCGGCCGGGACCTCCACCGTTCCGCGGGCCCGGATCGACCGTCCCGCCCACGACGTCGGCGGGGACCCCGGTTCCCGCCCGCGGACGGTACTCCCCGCCCGCAGGCGGACGGTACCCCCGCCCGCAGAGTCCCCGAGGGATAGGCCAGCCTCCATGGCGAACACCGCCGACACGGCGAACCCCGCCTCCATGGCGAACACAGGGGCCCCGCGCGCTCCCGGCCGGGCCGAGCGCCCCGGCGGGCCCGGCGGCCCGCGCCCGGCGCGCCGCACCGTCCGGTTCCGTCCGGGCCCGTACCTGCTGATCGCGCCGACCGTCGCGACCATCGCGGTGCTCATCCTCTACCCGATCGGCCAGCTCGTCTGGATGTCGTTCCACAAGATCGGCACCCGCGAGGTCCGCGGCCTCGAACCCGCCGAGAACGTCGGGTTCAAGAACTTCAGCACGGTCCTCGAAGACGACTTCTTCTGGAAGGTCCTCCTCAACACCGTGCTCTCGGCCGCCGCGATGGTCGTCCTCACGATGATCGTCGGCACCCTGGTCGGGCTGCTGCTGAACCGGCTCGGCAGGAAGATGTCGCTGCTGGTGTCGTCCGGCGCGCTGCTCGCGTGGGCGACCCCGGCGATCTCGTCCGCGATCGTCTACAAGTGGCTGTTCACGCCCGGCGGCGGCCTGGTCCCGTGGCTGCTGGACCTGCTGCCGAACTGGCTCGTCGGCGGCGGCTGGGACGACTACAACTGGTTCTCCGAGCCGCTGACCACCTACGTCGTGCTGGTCCTCTGCGTCGTCTGGCAGTCGTTCCCGTTCATCGCGGTGTCGGTCCTCGCCGGGCTGAAGAGCGTGCCCAGCGAGCTGTACGAGGCGGCGCGGGTGGACGGCTCGTCGGCGTGGACGACGTTCTGGCAGATCACCTTCCCGCTGCTGAAGCCGGTGTTCCTGGTGCTCACCGTCCTGTCGATCATCTGGGACTTCAAGGTGTTCACCCAGCTGTGGTTCCTGTCCGGCGGCACCGCCAACCGGGACTCGTTCAACCTCGCCATGTACGCCTACTCCGAGGCCGTGGCGTTCCCGGCCAAGTACGGGCTGGGGGGCGCGATCGCGCTGGTCCTCACCGCCATCCTGCTGGTGTTCACCGGCTTCTACGTGCGGGTCATGGTCAAGCAGGGGGAGGTCGCGTGAGCACATCGCGCACGGGCGGGCGCGGCACGCGCGTCGCCCTGAACACCGCGGGGATCCTGGTCTTCCTGTTCGCCGTCTTCCCCGTCTTCTGGATGGTGTCGTCGGCGTTCAAGACCGACGAGGACATCAACTCCGAGACGCCGCTGCCGGTGCCGGTGCACTGGACGCTGCGCCACTTCAAGGCCGTGATCAACGGCCAGGGCCTGGACTACGGCCTGTTCCACTTCTTCCTGAACAGCCTGATCGTCGCGGTCGTCACGGTCGCGGTGGGAAGCGTGGTCTCGGTCCTGGCCGCCTACGCGGTCGCCCGCACCCGGTTCCGGGGCCGGGTCGCGTTCCTGCTGATGTTGATCATCGTGCAGATGGTGCCGCTGGAGGCGCTGATGCTGCCGCTGATGCTGAACGCGCAGCGGCTGCACCTGCTGAACAGCCTGGGCGGCGTGATCATCGTGTACGTCGGGTCGACGCTGGCGTTCTCGGTGCTGATGCTGCGCGGGTTCGTCGCGGCCGTCCCGAAGGACCTGGAGGACGCCGCGTCCATCGACGGCGCGTCCAGGGCCACGACGTTCTGGCGGATCACCTTCCCGCTGGTCGCGCCGGGCCTGGTCGCGACCAGCATCTTCTCCTTCGTGAACGCGTGGAACGAGTTCGTCATCGCGTTCGCGTTCCTGAAGGACCAGGACAAGTACATGCTGCCGCTGACGCTGTCCTACAGCTTCGGCCGGACGCAGGTGGAGTGGGGCTCGATCATGGCGTCCTCCACCCTGTTCACCATCCCGGTGATGGTCTTCTTCCTGATCGTGCAACGCCGGATGGTGTCCGGCCTGGTAGCGGGGGCAGTCAAGGGATGAGCCAGCGAATCGGAAACGACGAGGTCGGACGGCTCGCGCGGAGCGCCCTGCTGCCGTCCTTCGACGGCCCGGCGGCGCCCCGCTGGGTCCTGGACGAGCTGGAGCGCGGCCTCGGCGGCGTGACCCTGTTCGCGCTGAACGGGAACGTCCCGGACACCGGGCGGCTGGCGGCGCTGACCGCCCGGATGCGCACCGCCGGGACGCCCCTGGTGACCATCGACGAGGAGGGCGGCGACGTCACCCGCCTCGGCGGGCACAAGGAGGCCAGCCCGTACCCGGGCAACGCGGCGCTCGGCGCGGTGGACGACGTGGCGCTGACCCGCCGCGTCTACCGGTCGCTCGGCGCGGAGCTCGGCGCGGTCGGGGTCAACCTGAACTTCGCGCCGTCGGTGGACGTCAACACCGCCGCCGACAACCCGGTGATCGGCACCCGCTCGTTCGGGCCCGACCCGGAGCTGGTGGCGCGGCACGCGGCGGCGGCCGTCGCGGGCACCCAGGAGGCGGGGGTCGCGGCCTGCGCCAAGCACTTCCCCGGTCACGGGGCCACCGTGGAGGACTCGCACCTGGGCGTGCCCGTCGTCGACGCCGACCTGGAGCTGCTCGACCGGCGCGAGCTGGTGCCGTTCCGGGCGGCCATCGAGGCCGGGGCCCGGGCGGTGATGACGGCGCACCTCGACCTGCCGAAGATCACCGCCGGGGTCCCGGCCACCCTCTCGCACGCCGTGATCACCGGTCTGCTCCGCGAGCACCTGGGGTACCGGGGCGTGATCGTGACCGACGCGCTGGACATGAAGGGCGCGAGCGGCGCGATCGGCATCCCGGAGGCGGCCGTGCGGGCCCTGCTCGCGGGCGCCGACCTGCTCTGCCTCGGTCCGCGCGAGCACCACGGGTCGCTGCTGGCGGTGCTGGCCGCGATCGAGGGCGCGGTCGCGTCCGGGCGGCTGCCGATCGAGCGGCTGGCGGACGCCGCCGCGCGCACCGGCGCGCTGAAGGACTGGCTGGAGGGGAGCGCCGCCGTCCCGGTGGACCGGGCCGCCGGCCTGGACGCGGCGCGCCGGGCCGTGCGGATCACCGGCGACCTGCCCGCCTTCCCCGTCGCGCCGCTGGTGGTGGAGCTGGCCTCGGACGGCAACATCGCGGTCGGCCCGACGCCGTGGGGCCTGTCCCCGTGGGCCGCCGACGCCGTCCGGGCGGAGGGCACGCCGGACGAGGCGGGCGACGTGCTGGAACGTGCCACCGGACGCGGCCTGGTCGTGGTCCTGCGGGACGCGCACCGGCACGCCGGGCAGCGGGCGCTGGCCTCCGCGCTGCTGGCGGCCCGTCCGGACGCGGTGCTGGTGGACATGGGCCTGCCGGTCTGGCGGCCGGAGGGCGCGGTCCACGTCGCGACCTACGGCGCGGCGCAGGCCAACGCCCGCGCGGCGGCCGAGGTCCTCGGCCTCGCGAACCGGGACCTCGCGGAGTCCGAGGTCTGACGTCCTGAGGTCCCTCGCTCCGCGGGCCTCGCACGCTGAAAGGGATCCGCGGACCGAGCGGGGTGGGGTGGGAGGGGCGGACGGCCGCGATCCGGCGTCCGCCCCTTTCCCGTCCGCCGACGTCCCCTGCATCTCCCGGGATGCGGACCGTTCCCGGGGCTGATGGGGGGCTAAAGCCCAACCAGTCCGATCGGCAAGGGATAATACGTTCATGCGATTGTCCGCCCGGGTCGACTACGCGTTGCGAGCCGCCGCGGAGCTGGCGGTGGCCGGGAATCACCCCGTCACCGCGGTCCAGCTCGCGGAGGCGCAGCAGATCCCTCCCAAGTTCCTCGAGAACATCCTCGGCCAGTTGCGCCGGTCGGGTCTGGTGCGCAGCCAGCGCGGGCCGGAGGGCGGCTACTGGCTGGCGCGACCGGCCGACAAGATCGCCCTGGCCGACCTGATCCGCGCGATCGACGGGCCCCTGCTCGGCGTCCGGGGCGAGCGCCCCGAGCACGTCGGCTACGAGGGCCCGGCGGCGTCGCTCCAGGAGGTCTGGATCGCGCTGCGGGCCAGCGAGCGCGCCATCCTGGAGCAGGTGACGCTGGCGCACATCGCGTCCGGCGACCTGCCCGAGCAGGTCCGCAAGCTCACCGAGGATCCGGCCGCCTGGGAGAGCCCCTCCCTGATCTAGGCCATGCCCGAGGGCGACACGATCTTCCTGGCCGCCCGGCGACTGCGCGACGCGCTCGCCGGGCGGCCTCTCACGCTCTCGGACTTCCGCGTCCCCCGCTACGCCACGCTCGACCTGCGCGGACGCGCCGTCGACGACGTGGTCCCCCGGGGCAAGCACCTGCTGGCGAGGATCGAGGGCGGGCTGACCGTCCACACGCACCTGAAGATGGACGGCGAGTGGCGGATCCGCCCGGCCGGGGCCCCGCCGCGCGACCACCGGGTGCGGCTGGTGCTGGCGAACGCCGAGTGGATGGCGGCGGGCTACTCGCTCGGCACGGTCGAGGTCCTGCCCACGGGCGAGGAGGACCGCGCGGTCGGCGGCCTCGGCCCCGACCTCCTGGCTCCGGACTGGGACGCCGCCGAGGCCGTCCGGCGCCTCACCCGCGATCCCGGCCGCGCCGTCGGCGAGGCCCTTCTCGACCAGACCCTGCTCGCCGGGATCGGCAACGTCTACAAGTCCGAGATCCTGTTCCTGCGCGGTGTGCACCCGTGGACGCCGGTCGGGGCCGTCCGCGACCCGGACGGGATGGTCGACCTGGCCCGGCGCCTGCTCGACGCCAACAAACTGCGGCACGGCCACGTCACGACCGGCGACCTGCGGCCCGGACGGCGCAACTGGGTGTACGGCCGGGCGGGGCGTCCCTGCCTGCGCTGCGGCACCCGGATCCGGCGGGCCGACCAGGGCCGCGCGGACCAGGGACGCGGGGACCAGGGACGCGGGGACCAGGGTCCGGCCTCCGGCGAGCGGGTCACTTTCTGGTGCCCCCGCTGCCAGCCCGAGCCCCGATCCGCCCGCGCCTAGACCGTCGCGGCGGCCCGCTCGCCTGGAACCGCGGGGCTCTCGGCGCGGGCCAGCAGAGCGGTCCCGGCGACCATGGCCACCGCGCCGAGGACGACGATGAGCGCCGCGATCAGCAGCGTGGACGACAGGCCGAGCACGCCGGTCACCGCGCCGAAGGCGAACGGGGCGATCGCCGCGCCGGTGAACAGCCCGAGCTGGACCTGACCGCCCGCGCGGGCCCCGTCACCGGGCAGCACCCGCAGCACGGCCGCGAACAGCAGGCCCGTCCAGCCCCAGCCGCCCGCGACGGTCAGCACCGCCCCGGCGACGAAGCAGACGGGGTTCCCGGCGGCGGTGACCAGCAGGCCGATCCCGCCCGCGAGCATCATGCCCGCGACGACCGCGGGGTTGCGGCGCGGCGCCCGGTCGGCGGCCGTGCCCGCGACGAGCCGGACGGCGACGGCGAGCAGCCCCGCGACCGACTGCATGATCCCGGCGAGACCGGTGGACAGGCCCGACTGCGTCCCGATCTGGATGAAGTACGAGGCCATGGCGTTGGAGCCGATCGTGGCGAGCGCCGCGGCGACCGTCCACAACACGAGCACCGCGCCGATCCCCCGCACCGGCGCGACGGCGGGCTTCTCGGCGGACGTGCCCGGACGGGACGCGGCTCCGGCGGCCGGGACGCGTGCCAGCGGTGTCACGACGAGGCCCAGCACCGGGCAGACCAGCGCGGCCCAGAGGGCGGCGCGCCAGCCGTGCGGCCCGGCGACCAGGCCCGCGAGCAGGCCGGGCAGCAGGGGGCTCACCCCGAGCGCCGCGCTGACCAGCCCGGACGCCAGGGACAGCCGGTGCGCCGGGACGCGGCCCGCGATGAACCGGCCCGCGACCGGCTGGGTGAGCGCGTTGCCCGCGCCCGCGAGGGCCAGCGCCGCGCCGAGCACGGCCGCGTTCGGGGCCAGCGCCGCCAGGACGAGCCCGGCCGCGGCCAGGACGTTGACCAGGGCGAGCACGACCGGCACCGCCAGCTTCGCGGCGGCCCGGCGGGCGAGCGGCGCGCCGAGCGCGCTCACCGCGAAGAAGCCGCTCAGGACGAGGCCGAACACGGTCCTGGAGACCGGCAGCCCCTCTTCGACGGGGGTGGCGAGCGCCGCGACGCCGAAGACCGGCGTCATCGCGGCGACGATGCTGAGGACGACGGCCGCCAAGCCCTTCCAGGTGTTCATACCGGGATGATCCGCCCGGCCGACGCCCCGCCGCCAAGATCCTTGGTGATGCCGGATCGGCATGACCATGGGGGCATGACCGCTCGAACCGGCATTACCGTTCCGGGCATGGACGTTTCGACGCGCTCGCTACGGTACTTCGTCGCCGTGGCGGAGGAGCTGCACTTCACCCGCGCGGCGGAGCGGCTGTACGTGGCGCAGCCCGCGCTGTCCAAGGCCGTCCGGCGGCTGGAGGAGGAGCTGGGCGCGGCGTTGTTCGTCCGCACCCGGCACTCGGTGGCGCTGACCGACGCGGGCCGCTCGCTGCTGCCCGTCGCCCGCACCGCCGTCGAGGCCCTGGACGACTGGGAGCGGCAGGCCCGCGCCGACCGGGACGCCGCCGCCCGGATGCTGCAGATCGGCTACCACTCGGCGGTCTCCCCCGCGCTGCTGCGCGACGTCACCGAGCGGTTCGCCGCGCTTCGCCCGGACCTGCGGGTCGAACTGCGGCTGAACGACTGGAGCGATCCGGCGGGCACGGTCCTGTCCGGACGCGACCGCGCGGCGCTGCTGCGCCTGCCGGTCCCGGGCGCGAACCTGCTGGACCACGAGGTCATCGTCCGCGAAGGACGCTGCGTCGCGCTGCCGGAGGGGCACCGGCTGGCCGAGCGCGCGTCCGTGCGCCTGGCCGACCTGCGGGACGAGACGTTCGTGGCGCTGCCCGCGTCGTCCGGGCCTCTGCGTGAGCACTGGCTCGCCGTGGACGGTCTCGGCACGCTGCCGAAGGTCGGCGTCGAGGTGCACAACTCCGAGGACTACTTCCTCGCCATCCAGTCCGGCCGTGGCATCGCGATGGTCGCGGAGATGTCGTCGCGCGTGTACCGGCGTCCGGGCGTGGTCTACCGGCCCATCGAGGACGCGCCGGTGAGCGAACTCGCCGTCGTCTGGCCGCGCGGCGACACCGACCCGGTGCTGCGCGACTTCGTCCGCGCCTGCCTGGAGGCGTCCGAGAACCACTGACCACCACGAGCCACCGAGCCCCGCGAGTTACCGGGTTCCCGAGGTCCGGGCGGCGAGCCGGGCCTCGATGCCGTCCAGGATGACGGCGAGGCCCTGGTGGAAGCTCTCGTCCACGAGCATCTCCAGGTAGGGCCCGTCGTGCTCGGGCGGCGGGACGTCGCGGGACTCCAGCCAGGCCATGTCCGGGACGGCGTCGAGGTGGTCGGGCGCGACCTCCGCCAGCGCGGCGGCGCGGGCGTTCCACCACTCCTCGTCCGAGACGCCGGTCGTGCGGGCCGCCTGGCGCGCCTCGTTCACGGCCCTGACCGCGCCGTCCACGTACCGGACGAGGACGGGCATGGTCGCGCGCGCCTCGTCCGGCCGCAGTCCCGCCCGGCGCAGGACCCCGGCCAGCGCGTTGTAGGCGAGGTACTCGTTGGGCCCGAGGACGGGACGCGCCTCCGACACCTGCGACACCCACGGATGCCGCAGCTGGAACTCGCGCGTGACCTCGGCCCAGGCGACCAGCGCGTCGCGCCACCGGTCCTGCGGGAAGGAGGCGGGCAGCTCGCCGAGCACCTTGTCGTACATCAGGTCGACCAGCTCGGCCTTGCCCTGGACGTAGGTGTAGAGCGCCATGGCGGTGCGCCCGAGCCGCTCCCCCACCAGCCGCATGGACAGCGCCGCCGTGCCGACCTCGTCGGCGACCTCGATCGCCGCGTCGACCACGGCGTCCACGGACAGTCCGGGCTTGGGACCGGGCATGCCCGCCCTCGACGCCGGGGACCGCGCGGCCTCCCGCCAGAGCAGCTCCATCGAGCGGCGCGGGTCGCCCTGTCCCACGAAGACGGCCATGTCTGGACTCCTTATGGCATAAGCTGATCAACCAGATCTCTTTATGCTCTAAAGATATCAACGGAGGGACGCGCATGACCCGGCACACCGCCGACAGCCACGACGTCATCGAGGTCCGCGGGGCGCGCGAGAACAACCTCGCGGACGTGTCGCTCGACCTGCCCAAGCGCCGTCTCACGGTGTTCACCGGGGTCTCGGGCTCGGGCAAGTCCTCGCTGGTCTTCGGCACGATCGCGGCCGAGTCGCAGCGGCTGATCAACGAGACCTACACCGCGTTCGTCCAGTCGTTCATGCCCAACATCCCCCGCCCGGACGTGGACGGCCTGCGCAACCTGTCCGCCGCGATCGTCGTCGACCAGGAGCGGATGGGCGCGAACGCGCGCTCCACGGTCGGCACCGCCACCGACGCGTCCGCCATGCTCAGGATCGTGTTCAGCCGTCTCGGCGAACCCCACGTGGGGACGTCCAGCGCGTTCAGCTTCAACACCGCCGACGGCATGTGCCCGCGCTGCGAGGGCCTCGGCAAGGTGTCCGACATCGACGTCGACCAGCTCGTCGACCGGGACAGGTCGCTCAACGAGGGCGCGATCACCGTCCCGAACTTCGCCGTCGACTCCTGGTACTGGAAGAACTTCGCCGAATCCGGCTTCGTCGATCCGGACGTCAAGCTGCGCGACTACACCGCCCAGCAGTGGGACGACTTCCTCCACAAGCCCGCCACGAAGATCAAGCTCAACGGGATGAACACCAACTACGAGGGCCTGGTGGTCAAGGTCCGGCGGCTCTTCCTCTCCAAGGACAAGGAGGCGGCGCAGCCGCACATCCGCGCGTTCGTGGAGCGGGCCGTCACGTTCACGGCCTGCCAGGACTGCGGCGGCGCGCGCCTGAACGCGGCGGCGCTCTCGTCCAGGATCGGCGGGATGAACATCGCGGACTGCTCGGCGCTGCAGATCAGCGACCTGGCCGCGTTCGTCCGCAAGCTGGACGAGCCGTCCGTCGCGCCGCTGCTCGCCTCGCTGCGCGAGACGCTGGAGTCGCTGGTCGAGGTCGGGCTCGGCTACCTCAGCCTGGACCGCGAGTCCGGCAGCCTGTCCGGCGGCGAGGCCCAGCGCGTCAAGATGGTCCGCCACCTCGGTTCGAGCCTCACCGACGTCACCTACGTGTTCGACGAGCCGACCGTCGGCCTGCACCCACACGACATCCGCCGCATGAACGACCTGCTCCTGCGCCTGCGCGACAAGGGCAACACCGTCCTGGTCGTCGAGCACAAGCCCGAGACCATCGAGATCGCCGACCACGTCGTCGACCTCGGCCCCGGCGCGGGCACCGGCGGCGGCACCGTCTGCTTCACCGGCGACCTCGCGGGGCTCCGCGCGTCCGGCACGCTCACCGGACGCCACCTGGACCACCGCGCCCGGCTCCGCGAAACCGTCCGCACGCCGACCGGCCACGCGTCCATCACCGGCGCGACCCGCCACAACCTCAAGAACGTCGGCGTGGATGTCCCGCTGGGCGTCCTCACCGTGGTCACGGGCGTGGCCGGATCCGGGAAGAGCTCCCTCATCCACGGCTACCTGGCCGGACGCGACGGCGTCGTCTCCGTCGACCAGTCGCCTATCCGCGGCTCGCGGCGCTCCAACCCCGCGACCTACACCGGGTTGCTCGACCCGATCCGGACGGCGTTCGCCAAGGCCAACGGCGTGAAGCCCGCCCTGTTCTCGGCGAACTCCGAAGGCGCCTGCCCCAACTGCAAGGGCCTCGGACTCGTCTACACCGACCTCGCGATGATGGCCGGAGTCGCCACGGTCTGCGAAGAATGCGAGGGTCGCCGTTTCACTCCCGAAGTGCTCGAATACACCCTCGACGGCCGGAACATCAGCGAGGTCCTCGCCATGTCCGTGGACGAGGCGCGCGGCTTCTTCAGCCGGGGCCAGGCCCGGACGATCCTCGGACGGCTCGGCGACGTCGGCCTCGGCTACCTCGGGCTCGGCCAGCCGCTCACCACGCTCTCCGGAGGTGAGCGGCAGCGGCTCAAGCTCGCGATCCACATGGCGGAGAAGGCCGCGACCTACATCCTGGACGAGCCGACCACCGGCCTCCACCTCGCCGACGTCGACCAGCTGCTCGCCCTCCTGGACCGGCTCGTCGACGCCGGGAACTCGGTCGTCGTCATCGAGCACCACCAGGCCGTGATGGCCCACGCCGACTGGATCATCGACCTCGGCCCCGGCGCGGGATCGGACGGCGGCGAGGTCGTCTTCACCGGCACGCCCGCCGGCCTCGTCGCGCACGGCACCACGCTCACCGCCGTCCACCTGCGGGAATACGTCGCTTGATCCCCACACCGTGATGTGAGCACAGTGGAGGCATGAGCGGCACCGACGACCCGGGCGTGACCGGCAGGATCGACCGGCTGGCGGACGAGCTGACCGCGCTCGGCGGGCTCGCCGACCCGCGCTGGCGGGCGGCGCTGCACGCCGTGCCCCGGCACCGGTTCGTCCCCCGGGCCGCCTGGGCGGTGCCGGACCGCCCCGGCGGGACGGGCTTCCCGATCGACCTCGAGACCGACCCCGCCGCCTGGTGGGACGCCGTCTACGCCGACACCGCGATCGCGACGCAGGTCGCCGAGGGCGCGGGCGACCCCGCCCAGCCCGCCGGGCCGTGGACGTCGTCCTGCTCGGCGCCCGGCGTCGTGGTCACGTTCCTGGAGGCGCTGCGCCCGCTGGACCACCACCGGGTGCTGGAGATCGGCACCGGCTCCGGCTGGACGGCGGGCCTGCTCACCTCGCGCCTCGGTCCGGGCCTGGTGACGTCCGTCGAGATCGACGAGGCCCTGGCCGCCCGCGCCGCCGCCAACCTCGCCTCGCTCGACCTCTCACCCCACCTGGTCGTCGGGGACGGCGCCGCGGGCGACCCGTCCGGCGCGCCCTACGACCGCGTCCACGTCACCTGCGGCGTCGACCAGGTGCCGTCCGCGTGGGCCGCGCAGACCCGTCCCGGCGGCGTGATCGTGCTCCCCTGGTCCCCGGGCTGGGGCATCGGGCACCTCGCCGTCCTGACGGTCACCACCGACGGCGCCGCCCTCGGACGGCTCTCCGGCCCGGCCGGGTTCATGATGCTGCGCTCCCAGCGCCGCCCGGGCGGGCCGCCCGCGGCGTCCGCGACCGGCGCGAAGGCCGCCGTGGCCGCCACCCGGACCGACCCGCGCGGCCTGCTCGGCGCGTCCCCCGGCGCGGAGGTCGCGATCGCCGCGCTCGTCCCCGGCGTCCGCGCGTACGCCGAGATGGCCGTGGACGGCTCGTGCCGCTTCTGGGCCATCGAGAGCCGCGCCGACGACCCCGCCTGGGCGTCCGTGGACTTCCTGCCGGGCCGCGACGACTACCCCGTCCACCAGTACGGCGATCGCCGCCTATGGGACGAGGTCGAAACCGCCTACCAGCACTGGATCGCCTGGGGCCGTCCCGACCGCGACCGCTTCGGCCTCACCGCCGCGCCGTCCGGCCAGCAGGTCTGGCTGGACCGTCCCGACCAACCCCTGCCCCTCTGACCGTCCCCGCGCGCACGCGGTAGTGATACCGCCCGGCCACCTCGAACCCCTCAGCCGCATACAGCGCCTGAGCGGCCAGGTTCTTCTCCGTCACGCACAGGTAAGCGCGGCTGGCCCCGCCCGCAGCGCCCTTGTGCAGCAGAGCGCGCAACACCTGACGCGCCACTCCCCGCCGACGCGCCTCAGGACGGACGGCCATGCAGTAGATCCCGTACCAGTCCCCTTGCGGCACGCCGCGTCCGACACCCGCGCCGAACGTCGCGTAGTCGGCGCGGACCCCGGTGATGATCGTCCGCGCCGCCGGGCCCTGGTCGGCGTAGCGGCCGTCCACCGACCACCAGGTGTCCACCCACGCGCCGGACGGCTCGTCCGCGATCTCGACGCCCTCGGCGGGCGCGGCCCCAGGCAGCCCGCGGGACATCAGCAAGGTCGGATCGACCAGCTCGTAGCCCCGCCGCTCGAGCAGGGCGTCCAGCTCCGGGTCGTCCGACAGGGAGAAGACCGACGGCAGCCCTCGGTCCGCGTAGAACCTCTCAGCGGCGTCGACGGCCGCGTCCGGATCGTCCACCGGGACGGCAGGCCAGACCGAATTGGCCCGTTTCGTCACGCCACCGGCACTCCGGAAGACCCACCCCTCGTGTCCGACGCACTCGGCGGCGGGCCACGCCTCATGAACAAGCAGGTCAAACCGGATCATCGCGCGATCCTAGCCCCCCGGACGGCACCGAACCCCACCCCGGACATCCGGGATGGGGTTCGGTTCGACGCTTCTTCAGGATTGCGCGTGCGTCAGGACTGCGCCTGGAACATCCAGTGCTGCTTCTCCAGCTCGGCGGTGATGCCGATGAGGAGGTCCTGGGTGACCGGGTCGGGCTCGTCGGTCGCCGCGATGCGCTCGCGGAACCGGCCGATGATCTCGAACAGGGTGTCGGTCACGGCGGCGACGACCTTGTCGTCGGCCAGATAACCGGGCTCGAGCTGCTGGATCTCGGTCCGCTGGGCGACGGTTCCGGACCGGCCGTCCGGGTTCACGCCGATCGCGACCGCCCGCTCGGCGACGTCGTCCTGCGCCTGACGGGCCAGGTCGACGATCTCGTCCAGGTGCTCGTGGACCACCTTGAAGCGCGGGCCGACCAGGTTCCAGTGCGCCTGCTTGGCGTACAGGGAGAGGTCGACGAGGTCGATCAGCGCGCCCTGCAGGGCCGTGCCGGTCACCTTCTGAGCCGCCTCGGAAAGGGGGCTCTTCACCGCAGCCATTCTGAGCTCCTTCCGCGTCGTACGTCCGTTGATCGTTACAACACGGAAACCTGCCCCGAAATGCCACGCCTACCAGTGAGCCACCGCACACCTCTGGCAAAGAACGCTCTGGGCACGGGTGATCGCGGCGGGGCGACCGCGGGGGCGGTCGCCGTTCCGGACCACCGTCAGGCGGCCACCATGTCGGCCCGGAACTCGCCCGCGATCTCCTCCGGCGAATCCGGCACCGTGTCGGTGCTGATCCGCTCGTGCTCCGGCGGTGGGCCGGCCATCACCGGCTCGTGCTGGAGTTCGGCCAGCGCCAGCTGGTCGGCGACCTCACGCAGAACGTGGCTGAGCGGCACCCCGAGGGCCTTGCAGATCGAGGACAGCAGCTCGGAGGACGCCTCCTTCTGCCCACGCTCCACCTCGGACAGGTAGCCCAGCGACACCCGGGCCGCCGCCGACACCTCGCGGAGGGTGCGCCCCTGGCGCAGCCGCAGCGCCCGCAGGACGTCACCGAGCAGGCTGCGAAGCAGGACCATCGTCTCGCTCCCTCCCTCAGTTCGGACCATCTGCCGGTTCCACCGTACCCGCCCGGAGCGCGGCCGTGGCAGACCGTCGATTTCGTGTTCGCTCGGAACGTAACGCTGTAATCAGCCCGACTCTTCCCGATCATTCCGAGCGTCCCCGGCCGCGGGCTCCGCGTCAAGTCCGAGCAGGACGCGACGCAGCAGGTCAAGGGCGTGGACCACCGTCATCCGGCGCAGCGCGGCCCGGCTCTCGTCGCCCGGGCCGGGCACGGGGAGTCGCGGCCTGGTGACACAGAAGGCTTTTCCGGGTCCGGCCACCGAGACATAGACCGTGCCAACCGGACGGCCATCCTGAGGTTCCGGTCCGGCCACACCGGTCACCGCGACGCCGTAGGTGGCCCCCAGCCGATCACGGACGCCCTCGGCCATCTGCCGGGCCACGTCCGGATGGACGGCCCCCTCCGACTCCAGCAGCGACTCGTCCACGCCGAGCAGCCGGTGCTTCAGCCCGGTCGCGTAGGAGACCACGCCGCCCGCATAGGTCGCGGACGATCCGGGCATCCTGGTCAGCTCCGCGCCGATCAGCCCGCCCGTCAGCGACTCGGCCGTCGCGACCGTCGCGCCGCGCTCGGCCAGCAGCCGGTGGACGACCCGGTCGAGCGTCTCGCCGTCGGCGCCGTAGACCGCGTCGCCGAGCAGCTCGCGCACGCGCGCCTCGGCCTCGTCCAGCAGCTCCGACGGCTTCTCTCCCGCCGCCGTGACCCGCACCCGGACCTCCGACGGGTCGGGCAGGTACGCGAGCGTCACGCCCGGCATGGCCTCGACCGGGGCGAGCCGCGCGGCGACGACCGACTCCCACAGCCCCGCCGTGCGCAGCGTGCGGCGCGCGACCGCGGGCAGGCCCGCGCGCTCGGCCAGCTCCGGCAGGACCACCTCGTCCATGATCGTGTGCATCTCGAACGGCACGCCGGGCAGCGCGTACACCGGGCCGCCGGGCAGCTCGACCCGCAGGCCCGGCGCGCTTCCCGCCGAGTTCGCCAGCGTGCGGGCGCCCTCGGGGACGTCCGCCATGCGCAGCGCCATCGGCTGCAGCTCGCGCCCGGCCGCCGCCACCCGCTCGCGGAGCCTCCGCTCCAGCTCCGGATCGCGGACGATCGCCACCCCCGCGGCCTGGGCCAGCGCGTCACGCGTCAGATCGTCGGACGTCGGGCCGAGGCCGCCGGTGGTGATCACCGCGTCCGCGCGCCCCAGACCCTCCTCGACAGCCTGGACGATCTCCTCCAGCCCGTCGCCCACCACGACGCTGCGCGTGACGTCCACGCCGCGCTCGGCGAGCCTCCGGCCCAGCCAGGCGGCGTTGCCGTTGATCGTGTCGCCGAGCAGCAGCTCGTCCCCGACCGTCACCAGTTCCACTCGCAGCACGGCCCGTCCCCTTCCGTCCGCAAGCAACCTACCGCCCGGCCCGGACAGTCTGGGAACGGTCCCGCGGGCCCCCGCCACACGCCCCTCAGGACGTCCGGAGGCAGCCCTGGGGCGCCTCAGCGGCCGAGGGCCGACCTCCGCAGCCGCCACGCCTGGAACAGGTAGTCCACGCCGGTCACGACCGTGACGATCAGCGCGGCGGCCATCGCGGCCCACGCGACGGGCTGGACGAACCCCGGCAGCGGCAGGATGTACAGGCCGATCGCGAGGATCTGCAGGGTGGTCTTGAGCTTCCCGCCCTTGCTGGCCGGGATCACCCCGTACCGGATCACCACGAACCGCAGCAGCGTGATCCCGATCTCGCGGACCAGGATCGCGATCGTGACCCACCACCACAGCTGCCCGAGCACCGACAGGGCGATCAGCGCGGCGCCGGTCAGCGCCTTGTCCGCGATCGGATCGGCGATCTTGCCGAAGTCGGTGACCAGGTTCCGCTTCCGGGCCAGGTCGCCGTCGATCTTGTCGGTGACCGACGCGACCGCGAACACCGCGAACGCGGCGAGCCGCCAGGCCGTGGTGTCCTTCAGCAGCAGCCACACGAACAGCGGCACCAGCAGGATGCGCACCATCGTGAGCAGGTTCGCGATGTTGTACAGGCTCGCGGGCGGCGGCGGGGGCGGCGGCGGTTCGGCCACCGGCCCCGGCGCGCCGGAGGTCATGAGAGGTCCGCCACGAGATCCACGCCGTCGCTGTCCACCACGGTCGCGGTGACGAACTCGCCGATCGTCAGCCCCTCGCCCCGGACGAGCACCATGCCGTCCACCTCGGGCGCCTGGTGCTCGGCGCGGCCCTCGTAGCCGTCCTCGGTCCTCTCCTCGACCAGCACGGAGATCTCGGTGCCGATCCGGTCCTCGGCGCGCTGGGCGGTCAGCTCCTCGGCCAGCGCGGAGACCTCCTCCACCCGGCGGGCGACCTCGGCCGGGTCGACCTTGCCGTCGAAGGTGGCGGCCTCGGTGCCGTCCTCGTCGGAGTAGCCGAACACGCCGATGGCGTCAAGCCGGGCGTCGGTGAGGAAGGCCATGAGCTCTTCCAGGTCGTCCTCGGTCTCGCCGGGGAACCCGACGATGAAGTTGGACCGCACGCCCGCCTCGGGCGCCATCTCGCGCACACGCGTGAGCAGGTCGAGGAAACGCTCACGGTCGCCGAACCGGCGCATCGAGCGCAGCACGGACCCGGAGGCGTGCTGGAACGACAGGTCGAAGTACCGCGCGACGCCCGGTGTCTGGCACAGCACCTCCAGCAGGCCCGGACGGAGCTCGGCGGGCTGCAGGTAGGACGCGCGCACCCGCTCGATGCCGTCCACGGCCGCCAGCTGCGGCAGCAGCTTCTCCAGCGCGCGCAGGTCGCCCAGGTCCTTGCCGAAGGACGTGGAGTTCTCCGAGACCAGGACCAGCTCGCGGACGTCGTGCCCGGCCAGCCAGCGGGCCTCCTCCAGCACCTCGGCCGGGTTCCGGGACACGTAGGCGCCGCGGAAGGCCGGGATCGCGCAGAACGTGCAGCGGCGGTCGCAGCCGGACGCCAGCTTCAGCGGCGCGACCGGCCCCCCGCCGAGGCGGCGGCGCAGCACGCGCGGCCCGGACGCCGGGGCCAGGCCGTCCGGAAGGTCGGCCGGGGCGTCCTGGCCGGGCTTCGCGTCGTGGTCATGCCCGCCGTGCGCGTGACCGCCGTGCCCGGGGATCGCCACGGACCCGGCGGATCCGGACCGCTCCACGGGCGAGATCGGCAGCAGCGTGCGGCGGTCGCGGGGCTTGTGGGCCTCGTGGCGGCGCCCGGCCATCACGTCGTCCAGCCGGTCGCCGATGCCCGCGTAGTCGTCGAAGCTCAGCACCGCGTCGGTCTCGGGCAGCGCCTCGGCCAGCTCCGCGCCGTACCGCTCGGCCATGCACCCGGCCGCGACGACCTTGGCGCCGGAGTCCTTGGCGGCGAGCAGTGTGTCGATGGAGTCCTTCTTGGCCGCGTCAATGAACCCGCAGGTGTTCACCACGACCACGTCGGCGTCCTCGGCGCTGTCGGAGAGGTCCCAGCCCGCTCCCTCGATGCGGGCGGCGAGCTCTTCGGAGTCGACCTCGTTCCGGGCGCAGCCGAGCGTGACGAGCGAGACCTTGCGGCTAGTGGACATGTATCCAAAGGTAATGGGCTCCGGGCCCTCGCCGGACCACGGGGATCCCCGGTTCGGCCCGGTCCGCCCCGGGATGTTCCGGTCCGGCGTCAGGCGGCTGCCGAGCGTGGCGAACACCACTCCGCCCGGCCTTCTGAGGGCCTCCGGCGACCGCCCGTCAGGTGGGCTGGTCGTCCCCCGGCTTCGGGTCGGACGGGGTGAACTTCAGCTCCATCACGTTCCCGTCGGTTCCGGGCGAGCCGATGTCGTGGCCGTTCACCGTCAGCCGGACGCCGCCGCCGTTCCCGATCACGATGCTGATCACCTTGCGGGCCGACCAGTGCCGGTCGGCGCCCGCCGACAGGGTGCCGGTGAACAGCGACCGGCCCTTGTCGCCCCGGACGTCCACCCAGGTCGCCCGGCGTGCCGTCAGCTTGATCTGGACGCCCTTGTGCGGTTTCCCGATCGACGGGGGCGCCGCCGTGGTCGGGTCCGGCGCGGGCGTGGTCGGGGCCGGCGTGGTCGGCTTCGGCGCGACCGGCGTGCCCGCGACCTGCTGGGCGTCGTGGCGCTCGCCTCCGCCGCGGTGCAGCACCTGGAAGATCCCGTACCCGACGACCAGGACCAGCGCGAGCGCCATCGCGGCCGTCCAGTTCGGGGACCGCCGCCCGCGCAGCGCGACCTGCTGGTCGGGCTCGAAGACCGTGATCGCGGACGCCGGCTGCGGGGCCCCGCCGTGCGCCTCGTCGAACTCCTGGACGAGCGGCTCCGGATCGACGCCGACGACCCGCGCGATGCTCCGGATGTGCCCGCGCGCGTAGAAGTTGCCGCCGCACGGGGAGAAGTCGTCGCGTTCGATCGCGCTGACGACCGACTCGCGGATCCGGGTGCGCAGACTCACCTGCGTCACGGTCAGCCCGGCCCGCTCGCGCTGCCTCGCCAAGGTCTCACCGATGCTCACGCGAGCCTCCCTCAGACCGCACCATCAGGCGACCGACCCCCCGTGCCGGAGATTCCAGTCTAGGAACCGCCATGCCCGTGGAGCGATAGTCAACACTTGGGAAACGAGGCAAGATTTCGCATCAATCCGTCCATGCTCCGGCCATCGGCCGCCGCCGTCCACGGCCCCTCTACCCGCGCGCAAGTGGATCATGCGCCCGGAACGAATCGGACAAGTAACGCGATCACAGCGATCGCGGACACCGCGTGGGCCGTCGCGGGCCGAGGGCCCCCACGGCTCAGGCACCGCCCCGGACGTCGGCGAGGACACCGGCCAGCTCGTCCGGCTTCACCAGAACGTCGCGCGCCTTGGACCCCTCGCTCGGTCCCACGATGCTGCGGCTCTCCATCAGGTCCATCAGGCGGCCCGCCTTGGCGAACCCGACCCGCAGCTTGCGCTGGAGCATGGACGTCGACCCGAACTGCGTGGTCACGACGAGCTCGACGGCCTGGACGAGCAGGTCCATGTCGTCGCCGATCTCCTCGTCGATCTCCTTCTTCGGGCCCGCCGCGGCGGCGACGTCCTCGCGGTACACCGCCTCCATCTGGGCCTTGCAGTGCTCGACGACCGCGTGGATCTCCTTCTCGGCGACGTACGCGTTCTGCAGCCGCATCGGCTTGCTCGCGCCCATCGGCAGGAACAGCGCGTCGCCCTGGCCGACCAGCTTCTCCGCGCCGGGCTGGTCGAGGATGACCCGGCTGTCGGCGAGCGAGGACGTCGCGAACGCCAGCCGGGACGGCACGTTGGCCTTGATCAGGCCGGTCACCACGTCCACCGAGGGCCGCTGCGTCGCCAGCACCAGGTGGATCCCGGCGGCACGGGCCAACTGGGTGATCCGGACGACCGAGTCCTCGACGTCGCGGGGGGCGACCATCATCAGGTCGGCCAGCTCGTCGACGATCACCAGCATGTACGGGTAGGGCGTGTAGACCCGCTCGCTGCCGGGCGGCGCGGTGAGCTTGCCCGCGCGGACCGCCTTGTTGAAGTCGTCCACGTGCCGGAACCCGGAGGCGGCGAGGTCGTCGTAGCGGCGGTCCATCTCGCCGACCACCCAGTCCAGGGCCTCGGCGGCCTTCTTGGGGTTGGTGATGATCGGCGTGATCAGGTGCGGGATGCCCTGGTACATGGTCAGCTCGACCCGCTTGGGGTCGACCAGGATCATCCGGACCTCGTCCGGCGTGGCCCGCATCATGACCGAGGTGATCAGGCCGTTGATGCAGGTCGACTTGCCCGCGCCGGTCGCGCCCGCGATGAGGATGTGCGGCATCTTCGCCAGGTTCGCCACCACCGTGCGGCCCTCGACGTCCTTGCCGAGGCCGACGACCATCGGGTGGTGCTCGTTGGTCGCGGCGGGCGAGCGCAGCACGTCGCCGAGGCTGACGATGTCCTTGTCCACGTTCGGGATCTCGACCCCGATCGCCGACTTGCCGGGGATCGGGGAGATGATCCGGACATCGGCGGACTTGACCGCGTAGGCGATGTTCTTGGTCAGCGCGGTGATCTTCTCGACCTTCACCGCCGGGCCGAGCTCGATCTCGTACCGGGTGATCGTCGGGCCCCGGGTGAACCCGGTGACCTGCGCGTCGATGTTGAACTGCTCGAGCACCTCGGTGAGCGAGGCGACCACGGTGTCGTTGGCCTTGGTGCGCGGCTTGGCGACGCTGCCAGGCCGGAGCGTCGCCGGGTCGGGCAGCTCGTAGATCTCACCGGACGACGACAGCGGCAGTTGCTCGGTGCGGGACGGCGCGGGCGTCGGATCCGGGACGTCGCGATCGTCCGGGGGCGTGTCGGACCGGTACTCGGCGGGGACGTCGTCCTCGGGGAGCGGCGGAGGCGGGACGTCGCCGTCGGCGGGCGCTTCGGCGCCGAGCGGATCCGGGCCGAACAGGTCGTCGGCGAGGTCGCCGCTCTTGCGGGCCTTCTCCTTCTTGGCGGGCGCGTCGTCCAGGACGGGCGTGTCGTAGGGCCGGGAGTGCTCCCCGACCTCGAGCCCGTCCTCCTCCTCGTCCTTCTTCTTGCGGCGGCGCTTGGGCTTGGCGTCCTCGTCGGCGGTCTCGTCCGGACGCTCCGGACGGCCCTGCAGCGTCGCGATCGCCCACAGCTCGGCCAGCCGGTCCGGGACGCGGGCGATCGGCGTCGCGGTCACCACCAGGAGCCCGAACGCCGAGAGGAGCAGCAGCAGCGGAACGGCCACCCACGCCGACAGCGTCGCCCGCAGCGGCGCGGCGACCAGCCAGCCGACCACGCCGCCCGCGCCGCGCACCCCGGCCATGTCGTTCGCGGGGGCGGGGTGGCCGGACGCGATGTGGACGATGCCGAGCACGCCGACGCCGAGCGCCGTCATGCCGATGACGACGCGTCCGGTGTCCTCGTTGTGCTCGGGGTGGCGCAGCGTCCGCCAGGCGAGGACGGCGAGCACCACGGGCAGCGCCATGGCGAGCACGCCGAGCGCGCCGCGCACCACCCGCTCGATCGCCACCGTGACGACGCCCTCGGGCGTCCACCACAGCACCGAGGCCAGCACGATCGCGGCGCCGAGCAGCGCGAGCCCGAGCCCGTCGCGGCGGTGCTCCTCGTTCAAGTCACGCGCTCCGTTCCCATAGGCGCGGAAGACCGACCCGACCGCCACGGCGGCCAGATGGTAGAGCTTGAACAGGAGCTTGAACAGTCCGAGCACGAGCTGGGGGATCGGATCCGGCTGGCTGGGCTGCTGTTTGCGCGACTGACCACGCCCCTTGCCGCCCTGACCGGACTTGCGCGCCGCGGGCGCCCTGCCACCGGAACCCTTGCCGCCGGACCCCTTGCCGGTGGAAGGCCTGCCGCCCTGCGACCTGGCGCCGGACGACCGTCCCGACCCGCCCGCGGATCCGCCGCCGCCCCCGGAACGCGAGGACGACGACGCGGTCTTCGCTCCCCCGGACGGACGTGTGGCCATGGTGCAGAGATTAACCAAGTCCGACCGGCGTTCCCAGGATCGCACCGGCGTGTCAGTGCGACCCACGCAAACCCGATATGTCCCAGCGGACGGGAGCGCCCCGGGAGGAGGCGGATACGCGACGGCCCCGGACGGGCGGTGCCCGTCCGGGGCCGTCGGCGGCCTCGCCGGGTCGTCAGACCTCGACGACGACCGGGATGATCATCGGGCGGCGGCGGTAGTTGTCGCTCACCCACTTGCCGACGGTGCGGCGGATGATCTGGTTGATCTGGTGGTGGTCGTTGACGCCGTTGGAGGCGGCGTCGCGCAGGGCGTCCTCGAGGCGATCGATGATCACGTCGAAGTCGGTGTAGACGATGCCCGCGCCGCGCGCGTGGATCTCCGGCCCCGCGACCAGCTTGCCGGTGCTGGAGTCGATCCCGACGACGATGGAGACGAACCCCTCCTCGCCGAGGATCCGCCGGTCCTTCAGCGAGGTCTCGGTGACCTCGCCGACCGACAGGCCGTCCACGTAGACGTACCCGGCCGGGACCGCGCCGACGATCTTGGCGAGGCCGTCCACCAGGTCGACCACCACGCCGTCCTCGGCGATGACGATGTTCTCGTCCGGGACGCCGGTCTGCGCGGCGAGCTTGGCGTGCGCCCGCAGGTGCCGCCACTCGCCGTGGATCGGCATGAAGTTGCCCGGCTTGGTCATGTTGAGGACGTACAGCAGCTCGCCCGCCGAGGCGTGCCCCGACACGTGCACCAGGGCGTTGCCCTTGTGCACGACGCGGGCGCCCCACCGGGTCAGCCCGTTGATGACCCGGTTGACCGAGGTCTCGTTGCCCGGGATCAGGGACGAGGCGAGCATGACGGTGTCGCGCTCGGTGATCCGGATCTGCTGGTGGTCGCGCGCGGCCATCCGGGACAGCGCCGACATCGGCTCGCCCTGCGACCCGGTGCAGATCAGCACCAGCTCGTCCGGCGGGACGGTGTCGAGGTCCCTGACGTCCACCATGATCTCGTCGGGGACGTCCAGGTAGCCGAGCTCGCGCGCGACGCCCATGTTGCGGACCATGGACCGGCCGACGAAGCAGACCTTGCGGCCGTTGGCGACGGCCGCGTCCAGGACCTGCTGGACGCGGTGCACGTGCGAGGCGAAGCAGGCGACGATGAGCCGCTCCTCCGCGGTGCGGAACACCTCGTCCACGACCGGGCCGATGGCCCGCTCGCTGGTGACGAAGCCGGGCACCTCGGCGTTGGTCGAGTCGGACATCAGCAGGTCGATGCCCTCGGCGCCGAGCCGGGCGAACCCGGGCAGGTCGGTCAGCCGTCCGTCCAACGGGAGCTGGTCCATCTTGAAGTCGCCGGTCGCCAGGACGAGCCCGGCGGGCGTCCGGACGGCGAGGGCGAGGGCGTCGGGGATGGAGTGGTTGACGGCGAGGAACTCGACGTCGAACGGCCCGTACCCGTGCCGGTCGCCCTCCCTGACCTCCCGGAGCACCGGCCTGATCTTGTGTTCCTGCAGCTTGGCGGCCAGCAGCGCGAGGGTCAGCCGGGAGCCGACCAGCGGGATGTCCGGCCGCTCGCGCAGCAGGTACGGGACGGCCCCGATGTGGTCCTCGTGGCCGTGCGTGAGGATGACCGCCTCGATGTCGTCCAGGCGGTCGCGGATGTAGTCGAAGTCGGGCAGGATCAGGTCGATCCCGGGCTGCTCCGTCTCCGGGAACAGCACGCCGCAGTCGACGACGAGCAGCCGTCCGGCGTGCTCGAACACCGTCATGTTGCGGCCGATCTCCCCCAGGCCGCCCAGCGCGACGATGCGCAGTCCTCCCGCCGCCAGCGGCGGCGGGCTCGACAGTTCAGGGTGAGGATGGCTCACCTAGCGACCTCCGGCACGTGCACTCCCCCAATCGTGAGGTCCTCTGCGAGGCGCGCTGCGAATTCGGAATCGGCCTCGGCCAACGGGGGTCGCAGCGCGCCACCCCCGGGCAGGCCCAACAGCTGCAGGGCGGCCTTGACGGCGATCGCGCCCTGGGTGCGGGTCATGATGGCGGTGACCACGGGCAGCAGGCGCCGGTGGATCTCCAGCGCGCGTCCGTGGTCTCCGGCCCGGTACGCGTCGATCATCTCATGCAGGTCGGCGCCGACGACATGTCCGACCACGCTGACGAACCCGGCGGCGCCCATGGCGAGCCAGGCGAGGTTCAGCGCGTCGTCGCCGGAGTAGAACACCAGGTCGGTGTTCGCCATGACCGCCGAGCCCGCGAACAGGTCGCCCTTGGCGTCCTTCACCGCGACGATCCGCGGGTGGTCCGCGAGCCGGATCAGCGTGTCGGTCGCGATCGGCACCCCGGCGCGGCCGGGGATGTCGTACAGCATCACGGGCAGGCCGGACGCGTCGGCGACCGCCCGGAAGTGCGCCAGCAGGCCGTCTTGAGGCGGCTTGTTGTAGTACGGGGTGACCACGAGCAGCGCGTCCGCGCCGGCGGCCTCGGCCTGCCGGGCCAGGCGGCGGCTGTGCTCGGTGTCGTTGGTGCCGGCACCCGCGACGACGGTGGCGCGGTCGCCCACGGCCTCGACCACGGTGCGCACCAGGCGCTCTTTCTCGGCGTCGCTGGTGGTGGGGGACTCTCCGGTGGTCCCGTTGACGACCAGGCCGTCATGGCGCTGCCGGTCGACCAGGTGGGTCGCCAGGCGGGCGGCGCCGTCGTAGTCGACTCCGCCGTCCGGCAGGAACGGCGTGACCATCGCGGTCAGCATCCGCCCGAACGGCGCGTCACTCGTTGTGCTGGGTGCCATGCACCGAACGGTACCGTTCCGGCCAGGCGACTCGGACCCTCAGGTGCCCCTCACGACAGGAGAAGCCGCCCGCCACACGCTCGGGGGTACGCGTGGTGGGCGGCCTCTCCTCTCCACATCGCGGCACGCAAATGCCGCGTTACGGGGTCAGTCCGACCAAACGCGTCCTCGTCCGGCGAGTTCGCGCGCACCGAGTTCCCGCAGTCGATGACGGAGCTCCTCGACGCTCGCCGCCCGGACGAGGTCGTTGCCGCGGACGGCCCACCACCGGCCGGATCCACCCCGGCCGAAGTGCCACCCGTCGAACTCGGAGGTCAGCTGGACCAGCCGGTCGCCGTCGCGCGGGGTGTGCTTGTCACTCATCGGCGTCCCCACTTTCCGTCACCATCCGCCAGTAGGGCGATACGCACGATGACTACCCCTGGGACGCCGCCCTATCCAGGGGTTCTCACCTGCGGGAACCGGCGTTTGGGAACGTGGTCGCCGGGGTGGCTCAAGCGTCTACTTTCCCTTTCCCCGGCGTAAGCCAGCTCTCCCTGTAACGCGCCCACTCGTCGGGGCTCGTCGTCCAGTCCGCGTAGACGCCGACCCCGAACGGACGGCGCGGGGCCCGGGGCAGGTCGTCCACCCCGCGCCGGACGCCGCGCAGCGCGACCTCGAGGTTCTCCGCCCAGTCCGTCACCGGCCGGTACGTCGGGACGCCCATGAACACCGTCGTCCGGTCGCCGATCAGGCGCAGGACCCGCTCGGTGTGGCGCGCGAAGTGCCAGCCGGCGAGGGCCTGGGTGGGCATCTCGGTGTCGTAGGTCATGATCGCGACCTGGTCGGCCAGGTCGGCGACGTCCCGCAGGAACCTCTCGGTCGGACGCGGAGGGTAGTGGGCGGTGCCGGTACGAGGGGCCAGCGCCTTGAACACCGGCTGGAGGCCGTCCGCAAGCGGCGGCTGTTCGAGGGCCGTCGAGACGAGCCGTCCACGGGCGTGGGTCAGGTCGCGCGTGCGCGCGAGGAGCCGCAGGAAGGCGGTGTCGTCCGGGTAGATCGGCTCGAAGTCGTAGTGGATCCCCGCGAATCCGAGGTCGAGGAGCGCGGCGTCGGTCTGGAGGATCCGCTCCTGCACGCGCGCGTCGCCGATCTCGATGACGCCGTGCCCCTCGACCATCCGGATCTGCCCGAGGTACGCCTGCGCCCGGACGTCCGGCGCGTACTTCTTCAGCGCCTTGAGCAGGGCGGGAGCGTTCATGTACTTCTCCGGCGGGATCGTCCCGTCGGCCTCGAAGGGGCCCGCGTGGAAGTACACGTCGGTGATCCGGTTCTCGCGCAACAGCTGCGCGAACGCCTGGTACTCGGTGTCGGTGTGCGTCTCGCCGACCCACTGGTGCCGGGCCCACAGGGCGTTCGTCCCGGTTCCGGGCGCTTCGGGCTCGTCCTGCCACCAGGCCCAGGCCCCCGCCCCGGCCAGCAGGACCAGCCCGAGGGCATAGGCCGCACACCACCCCGTCCACCGCAAGATCCGCCGCATTCCGCCCATCATTCCCGATGGGTGGACGACACGCCGCGCCGCTCCCGCCAAGATCCAGTGACCGGGTGCACACTTCTGGTAGGCGATCGACTCCGAGAAGGAGGCGCAGGCCATGTCCACACGACCGAAACGTCGGAGTCGCGCCCGAGCGCCCCGCCCCCTGCTCACCACCAGAACCCTGCTCATCCTGGCCCTGGCGGCGGGCGCGGCGGGCATCGCCGCGGCCTTCCCCGACACCGCGGTCCCGCTGACCCTGGCCGCCACGGTCGTCGCGCTGCTCGCCCAGATCGTCCGCGACTAACCGGAGCGTGTGCGACTAACCGGAACGTCCCAGGTCGTGGACCGGCAGGGGCCGCTGTCCGACGCGCGCGCGCTGGGTCAGGGCCACGCAGACCAGGACCACGACGGCGGTCAGGCCGGTCATGGCATCCACGGACTCGCTCAGCAGCAGGGCCGACCAGACCAGGTTCATGACCGGCTGGGCGAGCTGCACCTGGCTGGCGCGGGCGATCCCGGCGCGTCCGAGGCCCGCATACCAGGCGAAGAAGCCCAGGTAGGCGGAGAACAACGAGACGTAGGCGAACCCACCGACCGAATCGCCCGTCCAACGCGGCTCGGTGGTCGCGAGGAGCCAGGCAGTCACAGGAACGGAGACGGGCGCGGCGAGGACGAGGCCCCAGGAGATCACGCGCCAGCCCGGCATCTCGCGGGCGAGGCGTCCACCCTCGCAGTAGCCGATCGCGGCGGCGAGGAGCGCTCCGAACAGCAGGAGGTCGGCGGCGGTGACGTGACCTCCCGCCCGGCCGAGCGCGAAAGCGGTGATGGCCACAAGGCCGGTAGCACTCGCCGCCCAGAACGCCGGGGAGGGCCGCTCCCCCGCGCGCACGACGGCGGCGACGGCGGTCGCGGCCGGCAGCAACCCGATCACCACGGCCGCGTGCGCCGATGACGATCCGTGGTCGAGCGCCAGAGTGCTCAGCATCGGAAACCCGAACACGACCCCTCCGGCGACCGCGATCAGCGCGGGAACCTGCCGTGCCGTCGGCAACCATCGCTGTGGCGTGTCGCCCTTGCCCGCCTTCCAGCGGACGAAGAGGAGGGCAAGGGCGGCGAGGACGGCGGCCACTCCGGAACGTCCGATGCCGATGAGGTACGGGTCGAGCCCCCGGAGCGCGAAGGCCGTGCTGGGGAGGGTTCCCGAAAAGGTCAGAACGCCGAGGGCGGCGAGGCCGAGCCCGCCGACCGCTACCGGCCTGTCATGAGTAGCGCTATCCTTGTTCTTCATGTACCAGGATAGCAGTGCGCTTTCTCTCGCCGATCGACTGCGGTCGGAGGTGAGCGCGCTGCGCCCCGGGCAGCGCCTTCCGTCGAGCCGGAAACTGGTGGAGCGCTATCGGGTCAGTCCGGTCACGGTGACGCGGGCGCTCTCGCTCCTGACCGCGGAAGGACTGGTCGTCACGCGTCCGGGCAGCGGCGCGTACGTGGCCGAACGGCCGGTTCCCGCGTCCGGTCCCGCCGACTACGGCTGGCAGGCGGTGGCGCTCGGGGATCGCTCGGTGGACCCGTCCGGGATGACCTGGCTGCTGACTCCGCCCCCCGAGGGCGCGGTAGCGCTCAGCGGCGGATATCTGCATCCGACGCTGCAACCGCTACGCGCGCTGTCCCTCGCCGCCGCCCGTGCGGCGCGGCGTCCGGACGCCTGGGAGGTCCCGCCGCTCGGCGGCGTCCCGGAGTTGCGCGCCTGGTTCGCGCGGACGATCGGCGGCTCGGTCGCGCCGTCCGACGTGCTGGTCAGCAGCGGCGGCCAGCAGTCCCTCACCACCGTGCTGCGGGCGATCGCGCCGCCCGGATCGCCGCTCCTGGTCGAGTCGCCGACGTACCTGGGCGTGCTGGCCGTCGCGCGCGCCAGCGGCCTGCACCCGGTGCCCGTCCCGGCGGACGAGCACGGACTGCGGCCCGACCTGCTGGCCGAGGCGTTCGAACTGACCGGGGCGCGCGTCCTGTACTTCCAGCCCGCCTACCAGAACCCGACGGGCGCGACGCTGGCGGCAGAGCGGCGCGCCGAGGTCCTGGCGGTGGCACGCGCGGCGGGCGCGTTCATCGTCGAGGACGACTACGCCAGCCACCTGGGGTTCGGGACGCCCGCCCCGGCCCCGCTGGTGTCGGCGGACCCGGACGGACGCGTCGTGCACATCGCGTCGATGACCAAGGCCACCGCGCCGAGCCTGCGCGTCGCGGCGGTGGTCGCGCGCGGGCCGGTCGCCGAGCGCATCCGGTCCACGCAGCTCGTCGCGGAGTTCTTCCCGGCGCGTCCGCTCCAGGAGACGCTGCTGGAGCTCGTCACCTCGCCCGGCTGGCCGCGCCACCTGCGGGCCGTCCGCGCCGCCCTGCGCTCCCGCCGGGACGCGCTCACCGCCGCGCTCGCGCGCGATCTCCCCGGCCTGAGCCACTCCCGGCCGGACGGCGGCATGCACCTGTGGGCCCGCCTCCCGGACGGCACCGACGACGAGGCCCTGGCCCGCGACGCCCTCCGCGCGGGCGTCCTGGTCAACGCCGGACGTCCCTTCTTCCCCGCCGAGCCCTCGGCTCCGTTCCTCCGCCTGAGCTACGGAGGGGCCGCGTCCGAGGCCGAGCTGTCCGAGGGGGTCCGCCGCCTGGCGACCGTCCTCCACATTTGACACCAGTGAGAGGCGGATGCCGGTGTCACCAGGCGTCGCAACCGGTGATCCCGGGACGGCGGTGTCGGCGCTGATATCCTGCCGGGGGAGGGCAGGAGACACGATGACCGACACTTCCCGCGACGCGGCCGCGCTCCTGCGGGACTTCGTGAACACCCTGGACGTCGAGACCGGCGTCGACGAGATCGAGACGCCCGGACGGCTCGCCGCCTGGCTGCGCGACAACGGCCTCGTGGCGTCCGGGTCGGCCGGGACCGCCACCGGCGACGACCTCGGCCTCGCCCGTGACCTGCGCGAAGGGCTGCGCGCGGCGATGCACGACCACCACGGGCCGTCCGACCCGTCCGGGCCGCGGTTCCCGCCGGGGCTCGAGGGCGCGCTCACCGCGCTCCCGCTGCGGATCACTCTGACCGGGGGGCCACCCAGGCTCGTCCCGCTCGGCTCGGCGGACGTCCGCGAGGGGCTGGCGCGGGTCGCCGCGGCGACCATGGACGCCGTCGCGGACGGCACCTGGGCCCGCCTCAAGGTCTGCCAGGAGAGCACCTGCCGCTGGGCCTTCCTCGACACGTCCAAGAACCGCTCGCGGGCCTGGTGCTCGATGCGGGTCTGCGGCAACCGGACCAAGACCCGCGCCTACCGGGCCCGCCTCCGCGCGCCCGAGCCGGCCGACCGCGCAAATGATCAACCGGCCGGGGAGCACTAGGCTGCTCGGCGGAGGTGGCGGATGGCTGACGTCGGAGTACGTCCGGCACGGCGCTCGGACGCCGGGGCCGTGGCCGACATCCAGGTGCGGGCCTGGCGGCAGGGGTACGCGGAGCTGCTGCCCGCGCGCGTCCTGGAGCAGGTGACGAGCCCGGAGGCGCTGGACGCCTGGCGGGAGA
This sequence comes from Actinomadura oligospora ATCC 43269, assembly GCF_000518265.1. Lineage (GTDB taxonomy): Bacteria > Actinomycetota > Actinomycetes > Streptosporangiales > Streptosporangiaceae > Spirillospora > Spirillospora oligospora. Next base: position 847,758 of record NZ_JADG01000004.1, read on the forward strand.
GCTGGACGCAGGCGGTGGTCTCGCCGCCGAGCCCCCGGCACCGGCTGCTGGTCGCGGTCGCGTCCGACCTGGTCGTCGGGTTCGCGGCGCACGGCCCTGCCGAGGACGGCGACCTCGACGCCGCGACGACCGCCGAGCTGCTGACCCTGCTGGTCGATCCCGTCCACGCGCGGGAGGGGCACGGCAGCCGGCTGCTCGCCGCGACCGTCGACCTGCTCCGCGAGGACGGCGTCCGGACCCTGGTGTCCTGGGCGTTCGAGGGGGACGAGGTGCTCCGGCGGTTCCTGGGCTCGGCGGGCTGGGCCCCGGACGGGACGGCCCGGGACCTCGACATGGGCGAGCCGGTCCGCCAGATCCGGCTGCACACCGACATCACGCCCGCGGAGGACGAGGCGTCCACGAGCCGGGGCGGGTGAAGGGCATCCCGGCGGCGGGCATATTTTTGGACCCGTGCCCCGACTCGCCTCCATGACGCCGCCGCTCGCCCCGGCCGCGGACGCCGGAACCGCGCGCCGAGCGCTGTTCGCCGCGGTCGTCATCAGCCTCGGCGTCTCGCTGATCGTGGTGGACGCCACGATCGTCGGCGTGCTGCTCCCGCAGCTGGTCGACGACCTGGGGCTGAGCACCGCGAGCGCGGAGTGGGTGACCTCGGTCTACGCCCTGGTGTTCGCGGCGCTGCTGATCCCGTTCGGGCGCGCGGGGGACCTGTTCGGACGCCGCCGGATGATCGTCCTCGGGGTGGCGGTGTTCACCGTCGCGAGCGTCCTCGCGGCGCTGTCGTCCGACTCGACGACCCTGATCGGCGCGCGGGCGCTGCAGGGGGTCGGGGCGTCCATGGTGATGCCCGCCACACTCTCGACGCTGAACGCGATGTTCACCGGCAAGCAGCGCGCGCACGCCTTCGGGATCTGGGGCGCGACGATCGCCGGGATGTCGGCGCTCGGCCCGCTGGTCGGCGGCGCGCTCGCATCCGGCGGGACGTGGCGCTGGGCGTTCGGCGTGAACCTGTTCTTCGGGGCCGTGCTGATCTGGGGCGTCCTGAAGGTCGTCCCGGAGACCCGCGCGGACGGCGCGGGCGGGCGGCTCGGCGTCGACTGGCCCGGCGCGGTGCTGTCGGCGCTCGCGTTCGGCCTGCTGGTCTGCGGCATCATCGAGGGCCCCACGTTCGGCTGGTGGAACGCCACCCGGAACGTCGCGGTCGGCGGGCTCTCGCCGATCCCCCTCATGATCGTCGCCGGGCTGGCGCTGCTGGCCGTCCTGACCGTTGTCGAGCGCGCCCGCGCCGCCGCCGGACGGCCCGTCATGCTCGACCTGACGCTGTTCTCCATCCCGAACTTCCGGAACGGCAACCTGTCCTCGGCGCTGATCAACGTCGGTGAGCTGGGCCTGCTGTTCGTCCTGCCGCTGTTCCTGCTCGGCGTGCACGGCAGCGCGCCGCTGGAGATCAGCGTCGCGATCCTGCCGCTGGCCGCCGGGGCGTTCGGCTCCGGGGCGGTCGCGCACGTGCTCGCCAACCGGTACGGGCCGCACCGGGTCGTCCAGGGCGGTATGGCGCTGGAGGTCCTCGCCGTCCTCGCGCTCGCGGCCGTCCTGTCCCCCACGACCGGCGGCTTCGGGCTCGCGCCGTGGATGCTGCTGTACGGGCTCGGGCTCGGGCTGACCTCGGCGCAGCTCACCAACGTCTCGCTCGCCGACGTCCCGCCGGACCGCGCCGGGCAGGCGTCCGGCACCCAGTCGACGGCCCGGCAGATCGGCGCGGCGCTCGGCGTCGCGGTGATCGGGACGGTGTTCGCGACGACGCTTGGGCACGCGATGTCCGGACGCCTCGACCGCGACGGCCTGCCCGCCGGGCAGCGTGACGCGATCACCCACGACCTGCGGCACAGCGCCGGAACCTACGCCCGCGACCTGCACCGGACGTCCGGCATGGGCGAGGTGGCGCGGGCCGCCGACGCGAGCCTCGCCGACGCGTCCCGGGCGGGCGCCCTGGCCACCGCGATCATCCTCGCCGGAGGGCTGCTGCTCTCCCTGCGCCTGCGCCCGGCGGGCACGTCCCGCGCCTCACGGGACGACGAACCCGCAGCTCAGACGCTCACGGCCGAACGTGTCGGGACGGCGGCACCCGAGCAGTGATCACGATCGGCGAGAATCGACTTCCGTCCCCGTCCCCTTGCACCCTCGAGAACTAGGCGTATCACTGTGGCCACGCTCCCCCAATGGGTCGCCGGCTCCCGGCCCCGCACCCTTCCCACCTCGCTCGTGCCCGTCGTCGTCGGAACCGGCGTGGCGATCGGTGCGGGGCACGCCGTCTGGTGGCGCGCCCTGCTGGCCGCCGTCGTCGCGCTCGTGCTGCAGATCGGGGTGAACTACTCCAACGACTACAGCGACGGCGTGCGCGGCACCGACGAGGTCCGGGTCGGGCCGCTGCGCCTGGTCGGCTCGAAGGTCGCCAAGCCGAAGCAGGTGCTCGCGGCGGCGCTCGGCAGCTTCGCGGTCGCGGCCGTCGCGGGCCTGGTGCTCGCCGCCGTGACGTCCTGGTGGCTGCTGCTGGTCGGCGCGTTCGCGATCCTCGCCGCCTGGTTCTACACCGGCGGCAAGAACCCCTACGGGTACCGGGCCCTCGGCGAGATCTCGGTGTTCGTGTTCTTCGGGCTGGTCGCGGTCGTCGGCACCGTGTACGTCCAGACCGAGACGCTGCCGTGGGAGGCGTGGGCGGCCGCGGTCCCGATCGGGCTGCTGGCGTGCGCGCTGCTGGTCGTCAACAACCTGCGGGACCTGCCGAACGACAAGGAGTCCGGCAAGCGGACCCTCGCCGTCGTCCTCGGCGGCCCCTGGACGCGCATCCTGTACGCGGCGTGCTGCGCGGTGCCGTTCATGATCGTCCTCGCCCTCGCGGCCCCGCACCCGTGGGTGCTGATCGCGCTGCTCGCCGCGCCGTTCTCGCTGCCGCCCACGCAGAAGGTCATCCAGGGCGCCAAGGGCAAGGACCTCATCCCGGTGCTCGGGATGACCGCCCGCCTCCAGATCGTCTACGGCGTCCTGCTGGCGGTCGGGCTCGCGCTCTGACCGGCGTTCTCCGCACCGCCCTCCGTCCCGGGGGCCCGCTCGGCGGCGCGTTCCGCGATGAGGGACGCGCCGGCCAGGGCGATCACCAGGCCGCCGAGCATGCCCGCCAGGGCGTCCAGGTTCATCAGGGTGGTCGTGTCCGGGTCCGCGGCCACCAGGCAGGTGAACAGGCCGTAGGAGAAGCCCGCGGCGCCGCCGACCCAGGTCGCGATCATGGGGACGAGCAGCCGCCCGCTCCGCCGCTGGACGAGCGCCAGCGCCCCGGCCGCCCCGGCGAGCGCGAGCGAGGCGTCCACGAACTGGATCACCTGCTGCGTGGCGCTGAGGTCGGTCTTCCGGCCGCCGTCGCCGCCGAACGCCCAGTAGAGGTCCACGATCACGACGAAGGCCATCGGGACCGCCGCGGCCCAGGCGAGGAAGCGCCGCATGACGTCGGTCGGCCCCGCCGGGACGTCCCGCGCGAGGAGGGCGAACGCCTCGGGCCACCGCGCCTTGGCGTAGAAGGCGAACGCGACGGTCAGCCCCGCGGCCTGCGTGATGAAACCGCCGTACACCACGACGAACACCCACGGATCGAGCGCGGACGCCCCCGCCGACGACGTCGGTGAGCCCTCGCCCATCGCGAACTGCACGATCGTGCCCAGCGGGATGCCCAGCGCGAGCGGTGCCAGCAGCCCCGTCCCGACCCAGATCGGGACCACGACCAGCCAGGACGGCAGCCGCCGCCCCCAGCCGTAGGTGAACGCGAGCTCGATCAGGATGGTCGTGGCGTCCAGCGCGAAGGTGATCACGTTCGCGACCTCGACCTTGGTCGAGTGCATCATCCCGGTGTCGTTGACGCCGAGGTTCCCGCCGAACAGCCAGGTCAGCTTCAGCGCGATGTACGGGACGCACGCCGCGCACGTCAGGTACGCGATGGCGAGGCGCAGCGCGCCGGGTGACCCGTGCCGTCCGCGCGGGGCGGACGGCACGGGCTGAGCGATGATCGTCATGCCTCCGAGCATCGCGACGGCCGTCCCGCCGCACCTCCCGCCCGGAGGGGAACCGTTTCCCCCGGACGGGGGAAACGGTCACTCGAGACGGCCCGGCGGGCCGCTCAGGCATGTCAGGAGGCGGAACCGAGGTCCCAGTCGATCTCGGGCTCGCCCGCGTCCGCCAGGGCCTTGTTGACGGCGCTGAACGGCTTGGTGCCCCAGAACTTCTTGGCGCTGAGCGGGCTCGGGTGCGCCGACTCGATCACGACGTGCTGGTCGCCGGTGATGAGGCGGGCCTTCTTGCGCGCGTACGCGCCCCACAGCACGAACACGACCCGCTCGGACTTCTCGTTCAGCGCGCGGATGGCCGCGTCGGTGAACTCCTCCCAGCCCTTGTTCGCGTGCGACCCGGCGTCCCCGGCGCGGACGGTCAGCACCGCGTTGAGGAGGAGGACGCCCTGGTCGGCCCACGGCGTCAGGTCGCCCTGCTTGTTGACCGGGACGTCGAGGTCGCTCGCGAGCTCCTTGTAGATGTTGCGCAGCGACGGCGGCAGCTTCACGCCCGGCTTCACGCTGAACGACAGGCCGTGCGCCTGGCCGGGGCCGTGGTACGGGTCCTGCCCGAGGATCAGCACGCGCGCCCGGTCGTACGGGCAGTGCCGGAAGGCGTTGAACAGGTCCTCCCGCGGCGGGTAGACCGTCTGCTCCTCGTACTCCCCGGCCACGAACGCGCCGAGCGCGGCGGTCCTTGCCGGGTCGAGCAGCGGATCGAGGCGCTCCTGCCAGTCGGCGGGCAGCTGCTCCATCAGGTCGAACGTCATCGGGGGACTCTCCAGCCGGGGTTTCGCGAGGATCACTGGGCAGAACCCTAGTCCGGGGCACTGACACGCCCGGCACGAATCACCGGACCGAATCACCGGAGCGAATCACCCGGACGAGCCGGGACCGACCCTAGGATGACGGCATATGCCCGACTCCCCCCGATGGCGGAGGCTCCTCGCCGGTCCGTCCCTGATCGCCGTGCTCGGCGCGCTCCTCGCGGGGTGCGGCGGCTCGTCCGGGCCGGTGACGCTGACCGTCCTGGCCGCGTCCTCGCTGAGCGACGTCATGGACGAGCTGGGCGGCACCTACCACCAGGAGCATCCGTCCGTGCGGTTCCGGACGGTGTACGGCGGCTCCCAGGAGATGACCGCGAGGGTCGGGGACCACCAGCCCGCCGACGTCCTGGTCACCGCGGACGAGACGTCCCTCAAAGAGGTCTCGCGACGGCTCGCGGGCCGCCCGCGGATCGTCGCGGGGAACTCGCTGGCCATCGCCGTCCGGCCCGGGAACCCCAAGAAGCTGCGCTCGCCGTTCGACCTGGTCAGGCCCGGTCTCCGGGTGGTCACGGGCGGGCCGATCGTCCCGGTCGGACGGTACGCGCAGCAGATGTTCGCCCATGCCGGGCTGACCGTCCGGACGTCGTCGCAGGAGATCAGTTCCCGGGCCGTCCTGGACCGGGTCCGGTCCGGCCAGGCGGACGCGGGCGTGGTGTATGTCACCGACCTCCGTTCCGCGGGCGTGGCGGCCGGAAGCGTGCCGATTCCGACGGCGATGAACGTCAGGGCGTCCTATCCGGCGGCGGTGGTGCGCGGAGGACACGCGAAGCAGTCGGAGGCGTTCGTCACATGGCTGACATCCGCGACCGCTCGTTCGTTGTTCCAGAAGTACGGGTTCGCCGCTCCGGCGGCGGGCGGCTGACACCCCGGCGACCGGCCGGGGGCGCCCGTACGCGGGCGCGCGCCGAGCCCGTCGCACCGGCCCGCGGCCCGGGTTTTCCAGGCCGCTGACCAGGGAAGATCTTGTTCCGCCCCCGGGTTCCGGGCGCGCTGAGGGATGCAGGGGAGCGAAGGTGCCGTCGAATCCAGGGGAGACGCCGCCGGGCCGTCCGGAACGGGCTCGTCCCGACAACGGACGCCCCGACAACGGCCGACCCGACCACGGGCGGCCCGGCACGAGGCAGCCCGAGCGGAGGCAGTCGGTACCGCCCCGCGACAAGCCCGACCAGCCCTGGCGGGCCGAGGGCGTGAAGCACCGGCCCGCCGAGAAGAAGAACAACAACGGCAACGGGGACGACAAGGGCGGCGGGGGCGGCTTCCGGCCGGGCCGCAACACGATCATCTTCTGGCTGCTGCTCCTGCTGGTGTTCGCGCTGAGCTACACGTCCATGCACATCGCGGGCCAGAAGGAACGCGCCGACATCCCCTACACCGCGTTCACCCAGCAGGTCTCCGCGGGCAACGTCAAGGACGTCTACACCAAGGGCTTCGAGATCCAGGGCAAGCTGAAGCAGGCCCGGCAGATCCCCGGCCAGGACGACAAGGGCAAGACCTACACCGACTTCAAGACGCTCCGTCCCGAGTTCGCCAACGACAACATCTTCGGCGAGATGGTGAGCAAGGGCGTGGTCGTCGAGGCCAAGCCCGTCACCGAGAGCCGCGGGCTCCTGGCGAACCTGCTGCTGTCGCTGCTGCCCACGCTGCTGTTCGTCGGCCTGTGGATCGGCGCGATGATCTGGATCCAGCGGCGCATGACCGGCGGCGGACGCGGCGGCGGCATGCTCGGCGGCTTCGGCCGCTCCCCCAAGCCCGTGACCCCGGACGAGAAGCGCGCCACGTTCGCCGACGTCGCCGGGATCGACGAGGTCGAGGCCGAGCTCGAGGAGATCGTCGACTTCCTCAGGGACCCCGACAAGTACCGCCGGATGGGCGCCCGCGCCCCGCGCGGCGTCCTGCTGACCGGCGCGCCCGGCACCGGGAAGACGCTGCTCGCGCGCGCCGTCGCGGGCGAGGCCGACGTGCCGTTCTACTCGGCGGCGGCGTCGGAGTTCATCGAGATGGTCGTCGGCGTCGGCGCGGCCCGGGTGCGCGAGCTGTTCACCGAGGCCCGCAAGACCGCGCCGTCCATCATCTTCATCGACGAGATCGACACGATCGGCCGCACCCGCAGCTCCAGCGCCAGCATGGGCGGGCACGACGAGCGCGAGCAGACCCTCAACCAGATCCTCACCGAGATGGACGGGTTCTCCGGCTCCGAGGGCGTCGTGGTGATCGCCGCGACCAACCGCCCGGACATCCTGGACGCGGCGCTGCTGCGCCCCGGCCGGTTCGACCGGCAGATCACCGTGTCCCCGCCCGACCTGGACGGCCGGGTCGCGATCCTCAAGGTACACATCCGGGACGTCCCGATCGCGCCCGAGGTCGACCTCACCGACCTCGCCAAGATGACGCCCGGCATGACCGGCGCGGAGCTGGCGAACCTGGTGAACGAGGCGGCCCTCATGGCGGTCAAGCGCGGCCACACCGCCACCGACAACACCGACTTCCACACCGCGCTGGAGAAGATCCAGCTCGGCACCCGCCGCTCGCTGGTGATGCCCGAGGAGGAGCGCCGCCGCACGTCCTTCCACGAGTCCGGCCACGCGCTGCTCGGCATGCTCTACCCTGGCGCCGACCCCGTCCGGAAGATCACGATCGTCCCGCACGGCCGCGCCCTCGGCGTCACCGTCTCCACCCCGGAGAGCGACCGCTACGCCTACGACGAGAGGTACCTGCGCGGCCGGATCATCGGCGCGCTCGGCGGCATGGCGGCCGAGGAGCTGGTGTTCGGCGTGATCACCACAGGGGCCGAGAGCGACCTGCAGCAGGTCACCCAGATCGCCCGGGGCATGGTCGGCCGCTGGGGCATGTCGAACCGCATCGGCCCGCTCTCGGTCCTCCCGCCGGACGGCGGCGACCCCATGAGCCAGTACGCCTCCCAGGGCACCCTCGACGCCGTCGACGAGGAGGCCCGCCGCATCGTCGACGAGTGCTACCAGGAGGCCCTGCGCACCCTGAGCGACAACCGCGACAAGCTGGACGCCCTCGCGACGACGCTGCTGCAGGCCGAGACGCTCGACGAGGCGGGCGCCTACGCCGCCGCGGGCATCCCCCGCGCCTCCACCCGGCCCGCCCTCACGCGCTCCGGCACGCCCGAGGGCGGCGCCGAGGGCACCACGACCGGCTGATCCCGGCCCCCGGCACGGCTCGGCACGGCTCGCCGCGCCGGGCTAGCGCGCGGAGCGGGGGACGCCGACCGGATTGGGGAACGGGAGGTCGCCCGAGTCCGCCACGGCCCGAGCGATGGGCTCCAGGGCCTTCGCCAGGCGCTCCGGGTCGTCCAGGGCCCGGAGCGGACGGGACGCCAGCGCGTCGGTGCGGGCCTCGATATGCGCCTTGAGGCGGCGGCCCTCCTCACTCGCCCCGCCGCCCGCGTCGAGCAGGCCCCGTCCGGCGAGCCGCCGGACGGCCGCGGCCCACTCGTCCTGCGACCAGGCCCGGCTCTCCCTGAGCCACTCCCCCGGCGAGTCCGCGCTGGTCGCGGTGGCGAGGACGTTGGCCTCACAGCCGTCCAGGCCCTCCGTGGTCAGCAGCGCCACATGCCCGTCGCCGCGTTCCTCGCGCAGCGACGTGGCGCCCTGCCAGAGCGCGGCGACGGGGTCGTCCGGCCACTCCAGCGCCTGGTTCGCGGCGAACAGCGGCCGACCCGCCCCGTCCGCCGCCCGGACGACCCGCTCGACCAGCGGAAGGGCGACCTCGGCCGCCTCGTCCACCTCGGGGAGGATGCGCCGGAGCGCCGCGGCGGCGGCCTCGGCCCGCGCGACCACGATCTTCTCCGGCGCCGCGAACGACCAGGCGTCCGGGACGGCCCGCCGCACGCGATCGGGGTGGAACCCGTGGAACACGGCCGCCACCACGCCCGGCGACACCGCGCCCATCGGCGCGGCCCGGCTCCCGAAGTACCCCATCCAGTAGCCGCGCAGGCCGAGACGCCGGTTCGCCTCGACGCACTCCGCCGAGAAGTAGGTGACGGCGTGCACGGGCTCGAAGAGCGTCCACAGACGCCGCGTCACAGAATCGTCCACCCGAACATTCTGGACGATCAGGTCAGAGCGCAGAAGGCAGGAGCCCGTCCCGGATGATCTCGAGGGCGTCCGCGTCGCTCCGAAGCGCGCCGAGGACGACCTCCGGAGGCGCCGCGAAGACCGTCGGGTAGTCGAGCTCGCCCGCGGACGGGTCCGCGACGTACGCCAGGCGGTCCTCCGACGCCGAGAAGGCCAGATCGACCCCGCGCGAGTCGAGACGCACCCAGCAGTCGTCGGCGAGCACGGCGGTCAGCCCATGCAGGAAGAACCGGTCGCCGTCGCGAAGCCGCTGGTAGCACAGCCCCGCCTGGATCCCGCCGGCGCGCAGCAGCGCGGTCAGGGCGTGGGCCTGCGCGTGGCAGAAGCCCGTCCCCTGCTCCAGGACGTCCGAGGCCCGCCAGGTCACACGCGGATCCGGGACGTCCCCCGGATGGCTCACGTTGTCGCGGACGTACTCGAACGCCAGCCGTGCGTAGGTGAGGTCGTCGCCCGTCCTCAGCTCGGAGGCGATCGACCGGACGAGCGGGTGCTCGACGTCGACCGCCTCGTCCGCGCCGAGGTACGCCCAGGGTTCGGCGTCGAAGACCGGGGAGAACCTCACAGGCCGAGCAGGGACTCGATGCCGACGGTCAGCCGGTCCGGCAGCCCGGCGGCCCGGCGGACGCCCAGCAGGACGCCCGGCATGAACGACTCGCGGTTCATCGAGTCGTGCCGGATCGTGAAGGTCTCGCCGTGCCCGCCGAGCAGCACCTCCTGGTGCGCGATCAGGCCGGACAGCCGGACGGCGTGCACCCGGACGCCGTCGACGTCCGCGCCGCGCGCGCCCGGGATCTCCTGGCTGGTCGCGTCCGGCGAGGGGGCCGCCCCGGCCTCGGCGCGGGCGGCGGCGACCAGCTCGGCGGTGCGGCGCGCGGTGCCGGACGGCGCGTCCGCCTTGTTCGGGTGGTGCAGCTCGACGATCTCGACCGACTCGAAGAACGGCGCGGCCTTGGTCGCGAAGTGCATCATCAGCACCGCGCCGATGCCGAAGTTCGGCGCGATGAGGACCTGCCCGCCGGGCGTCGCCGCCTGCCAGGACCGGACGGTGTCCAGCCGCGCGGCGTCGAACCCGGTCGTGCCGACCACGGCGTGGATGCCGTGCCCGACCAGAAAGCGCAGGTTGTCCATGACCACGTCGGGGTGGGTGAAGTCGACGACGGCCTCGGCGCCCGCCTTGGCGAGCTCGTCGAGCGCGTCGCCCTGGTCGAGCGCCGCGACCAGTTCCAGGTCGTCCGCGCCCTCCACGGCCCGGCACACCTCGCTGCCCATCCGGCCGCGCGCGCCGAGCACCCCAACCCTGATCACGATGTTCCTCCAGGTCTGCGTAGGTCCGCCCGAGCCTATCGCGGGGCCCGACCGCCCCCGGCGGCCCGGCCGGTCACGCCCGTCGGCGACCCGTCACGCCCCTCGACGCCCGGTCGCTCCCGTCAGCCGTCAGTCACGTCCGTCCGCGGTCAGTCGCCCCCGTCCGTCGGCGGTCAGTCGCGCCCGTTGGCGACGAACAGGTTGAGCAGCCAGCTCACGATCCCGACGATGATCGCGCCCCAGAAGGCCGACCAGAAGCCGTCCACGTGGAACGGCAGGCTCAGCTGCTTGGCCAGCCAGCTCGTCAGCATGAACAGCAGCGCGTTCACGACCAGCGCGAACAGCCCGAGGGTCAGCACGTAGAACGCGCAGCCGAGCACCTGGATGACCGGCTTGACGAACGCGTTCACCAGGCCGAAGATCACCGCGACCCCGAGCAGGGTGAAGCCCTGCTTGGTGCTGTTCGCGGTGGTCACCTCGATCCCGTGCACCAACGCGGTCGCGACCCACAGCGCGACCGCGCAGATCACGGTCCTGAGCAGAAATCTCATGCCCGGTCCCTACCCGATCATGAACGCCGGGTAACGGACCGTGACCGCCGTGTGACGGCGGCGGCTCAGAGCGAGAAGTCGGCGTCCTCGAACGGCCCGATGACGGTGAGCGCCTGCGGACGTCCGAGCACCTCCGCGGCGATCTCGCGGACGTCGTCCTGCGTGACCGCCTGGATCCGGGCGAGCACCTCGTCCACCGGCAGCAGCGACTCGTACACCAGCTCGCTCTTGCCGATGCGGGACATCCGGGACCCGGTGTCCTCCAGGCCGAGCACCATGCCGCCACGCAGCTGGCCCTTGCCCCGCTCCAGCTCCTCGTCGGTGAGCCCGCCGGAGAGCACGCGGTCGATCTCCTCGCGGCAGATCGCCAGCACCTCCTCGGCCTTGCCGGGCTGGCAGCCCGCGTACACGCCGAAGATCCCGCTGTCGGCGTACTGCGAGGTGAAGCTGTACACCGAGTACGCCAGGCCGCGCTTCTCGCGGATCTCCTGGAACAGCCGGGACGACATCCCGCCGCCGAGCGCCGCGTTCAGCACGCCCAGCGCGAACCGGCGGTCGTCGGTGCGGCGGACGCCCTCGCAGCCGAGCACGATGTGCGCCTGCTCGGTGTCCTTGTCCAGCACCCGGACCGTCGGGTCGACCGGAATGTCCGGGCCTCCGACGCGCGGCGCGGACGGCGACGGCGCGCCCACGTCGGTCAGGTACGGCGCCCACGCCGTCTCGACCAGCCGGACGACCTCGTCGTGGTCGATGTTGCCCGCGACCGACACCACCAGGTCGGACGGCTTGTAGTGGTCGCGGTAGTAGCCGTGGATCCGGTCCCGCGACAGCGCGTTGATCGACTCCTCGGTGCCGAGGATCGGACGGCCCAGCGGGACGTCGCCGTACAGCGCGAGCGAGAACTCGTCGTGGATCAGGTCGCCCGGGTCGTCGTCGCGCATGTGGATCTCTTCGAGGATCACCCCGCGCTCGGCCTCGACGTCCTCGGGCCGGTTCACCGACGCGGCGACCATGTCGGACACCACGTCCACCGCCAGCGGCAGGTCGCTGTCCAGCACCCGCGCGTAGTAGCAGGTGTACTCCTTGGCCGTGAAGGCGTTGAGGTCGCCGCCGACCGCCTCCACCGCCGCCGAGATCTCCAGCGCCGAGCGCCGGTCCGTGCCCTTGAACAGCACGTGCTCCAGGTAGTGGCTGGCGCCCGCGTCGGCGACCTCCTCGTCCCGCGAGCCGACCGCGGCCCAGATGCCGAACGCCGCCGAGCGGACCGTCGGCAGCGTCTCGGTGATGACCCGGAGCCCGCCGGGGAGCACGGTCCGCCGGACGGCGCCCTCCCCCTCGGACACGGAGTCGGGCTGGCCGCTCCGGGGACTGCGGCCGGGCTGGTGCGGGCTGGTCACGGGGTGGATCTCCAGGGGTTGGACGGACCGACGGCCCGTCCCGTCAGCTGACGGGACGGGCCGATCGGAACGGCGGATGTGTGATCAGGAGTTGCGGGCGTCGTCACCGGACGGGCGACGGGTGCGGCGGCGGCGCGGGGCGCGCTTCTCGCCGTCCTCCTCGTCGGCCGGGCGGTCGGCGGGCTCGGCGTCCCGCTCCTGGTGCGCCTCGCCCGCGGCCTCCTTGCCGGCGGCCTCCCGCTCGACGACCTCGACCGGGACCAGCGACAGCTTGCCGCGCTGGTCGATCTCGGTGACCTCGACCTGGATCTTCTCGCCGACCGAGATGACGTCCTCGACGTTCTCGATCCGCTGGCCGCCGTGCAGCTTGCGGATCTGCGAGACGTGCAGCAGGCCGTCCTTGCCGGGCAGCAGCGACACGAACGCGCCGAACGTCGTGGTCTTCACGACCGTGCCGAGGAACCGCTCGCCGACCTCCGGCATGTGCGGGTTGGCGATCGCGTTGATCGCCTGCCGCGCCGCCTCGGCGGACGGGCCGTCGGTCGCGCCGACGTAGATGGTGCCGTCGTCCTCGATCGTGATGTCCGCGCCGGTGTCGTCCTGGATCGAGTTGATCATCTTGCCCTTCGGGCCGATGACCTCGCCGATCTTGTCGACCGGGACCTTGATCGTGATGATCCGCGGGGCGAACGGGGACATCTCGGACGGACCCTCGATGGCCTCGGACATGACGTCCAGGATCGCCAGCCGCGCGCCCTTGGCCTGCTTCAGCGCCGCGGCCAGGACCGAGGCGGGGATGCCGTCCAGCTTGGTGTCGAGCTGGAGCGCGGTGATGACGTCGCGGGTGCCGGCGACCTTGAAGTCCATGTCGCCGAACGCGTCCTCGGCGCCGAGGATGTCGGTCAGGGTGACGTACTCGCCGCCCTCGTGGATCAGGCCCATCGCGATGCCCGCGACCATCTGCTTCAGCGGGACGCCCGCGTCCAGCAGCGACATCGTGGACGCGCAGACCGAGCCCATCGAGGTGGAGCCGTTGGAGCCGAGCGCCTCCGACACCTGCCGGATCGCGTACGGGAACTCCTCGCGCGTCGGCAGCACCGGGAGCAGGGCGCGCTCGGCGAGGGCGCCGTGCCCGATCTCGCGCCGCTTCGGCGAGCCCACCCGGCCGGTCTCACCGGTGGAGTAGGGCGGGAAGTTGTAGTTGTGCATGTAGCGCTTGGTGCGCTCGGGGTTCAGCGTGTCGATCATCTGCTCCATGCGGAGCATGTTCAGCGTGGTGACGCCCATGATCTGGGTCTCTCCGCGCTCGAACAGCGCCGAGCCGTGCACCCGCGGGATCACGTGCGCCTCGGCCGACAGCTGCCGGATGTCCTTCACGCCACGGCCGTCGATGCGCAGGCCGTCGGCGATGATCCGCTCGCGGACGAGCTTCTTGGTGACGGCGCGGAAGGCGGCGCCGATCTCCTTCTCGCGGCCCTCGAAGTCGGCGCCGAGCTTCTCGACGGCGCCGGCCTTGATCTCGTCCAGCCGGGACTCGCGGGTCTGCTTGTCGGCGATCGTCAGCGCCTCGGCCAGTTCCTGGCCGACGGCGGCGTTGACGGCCTCGAACACGTCGTCCTGGTAGTCCAGGAAGATCGGGTACTCGGCGGTCGGCTTGGCGGCGGTCGCGGCCAGGGCGCTCTGCGCCTCGCACAGGACCTTGATGAACGGCTTGGCGGCCTCGAGGCCCTGCGCCACCGTCTCCTCGGTCGGGGCGGTCGCGCCCTCGCCGACCAGCTTCAGCGTGCCGACGGTGGACTCGGCCTCGACCATCATGATCGCGACGTCGCCGTCCTCCAGCAGCCGGCCCGCGACGACCATGTCGAAGGTCGCGCGCTCGAGCTCGGAGTGGCGCGGGAAGCCGACCCACTGGCCGTCGATCAGCGCGACGCGGACGCCGCCGATCGGGCCGGAGAAGGGCAGCCCGGCGAGCTGGGTGGACAGGGACGCGGCGTTGATCGCGACGACGTCGTACAGGTCGTCGGGGTTCAGCGCGAGGATCGTCCCGACGACCTGGATCTCGTTGCGCAGGCCCTTCTTGAAGGACGGGCGCAGCGGGCGGTCGATCAGGCGGCAGGTGAGGATCGCGTCCTCGGACGGCCGGCCCTCACGGCGGAAGAACGAGCCGGGGATGCGCCCGGCGGCGTACATCCGCTCCTCGATGTCCACGGTGAGCGGGAAGAAGTCCAGGTTCTCCTTGGGCTTCTTCGACGCGGTGGTGGCCGACAGGACCATGGTCTCGTCGTCCAGGTAGGCGACGGCGCTGCCGGCCGCCTGGCGGGCCAGCCGGCCCGTCTCGAAGCGGATGGTCCGCTTGCCGAACGCGCCGTTGTCGATCACGGCCTCGGCACTGGTCGCGCCCTCGATGCGCGGAGCTTCGGTCACGGGAAACCTCCTGTTTCCGGTTGACGTCGCCTCGCGGTCGTTTCCCGTTGTGCTGACAGGCGGTGCCGGTCTTCGATCGAAGCGTCCGGATCGGGGCCGCGTTCCGGCGGCGATCCGGAGGCCACTACCGAGGACCGGCCGCAGCAGCGGTGTCCGCGAGGCTTCCTTCGGTGGCCGGCCCTCAGGCCGGCCGTTCCGGCCGGTCGGACGACCGGCCGGGGGTGCCCCCGGGAACTGTCATGCCCAGGAACCGGGGGTCGTATGGGGGTCGTTCTATGCGAGGAGGGAGCGGCCCGGTCGGGCCACTCCCCCTCTGACACCGCTAGCGGCGAAGGCCGAGACGCTCGATCAGCGAGCGGTAGCGGGTGATGTCCTTGTTCTGCAGGTACTTCAGCAGACGGCGGCGGCGGCCGACCAGGAGCAGCAGACCACGGCGGCTGTGGTGGTCGTGCTTGTGCTCCTTGAGGTGCTCGGTCAGGTCGTTGATCCGCTTGGTCAGCAGCGCGACCTGGACCTCCGGGGAACCGGTGTCACCCTCAGTGGTCGCGTACTCGGAAATGATCTTGTTCTTGGTGGCGGTGTCGAGCGACACGTGGCTCCTTCTGTGTTCTCGTCATCCGCAGGCCCCGGCCGCCCGGGGTCCGCATGATGCGTCAGGGATGCGTGTGCGGGCCGCACTGAGGGTGCAGCCCGCCGCACCGGGACCTCGTCCCGGCGACTATCCACCGTACCACGCCCCGTCGCCGGGGCTGTCACGGAGCAGCGGCGCACGGTGATCATCGCCTCCCGGGGCCCGCCCGAACGCGGATTCCGGCGTCAGGGCCGTCCGGGAGGCACGGATTCCGCCGTCCTGGGCTCAAACCCCGGAGCTTCGCCGTCCGGGCGATCGGTCCGGCCGACCGCCGCGCCCACAGGCGTGGCCGTTGGGGCGTCGCCCGACTGTTCCATCGCTCGTTTGGTCTCCGGCCGTCCGGGGACGGTCAGGAGTCGGCGGCGGTGAGGTCGCGGGCGCGGGAGACGTCGCGGTGCATCTCCTCGATCAGGGCCTCGACGGAGTCGAACTTCAGGGTGTCGCGGATGCGGGCCAGGAAGTCGACGGCCATGTGCTCGCCGTAGAGGTCCAGGTCGTCGCGGTCGAGGGCGTACGCCTCGACCGTGCGCTCGGCGCCCTCGAAGGTCGGGTTGGTGCCGATGGAGATCGCGGCGGGCCAGCGGAAGCCCGGGAAGCGGCCGGTGTCGGCGACCAGCCAGCCCGCGTACACGCCGTCCTTGGGGATGGCCGAGTGCGCCGGGGTCTCCAGGTTGGCGGTCGGGAAGCCGAGCGCGCGGCCGCGCTGGTGGCCTCGCACGACGACGCCCTCCACGCGGTGCGGGCGGCCGAGCGCCCGGGCGGCGGCCTCGACGTCCCCGGCGTCCAGTTCGGCGCGGACGAGCGTGGAGGTGATGGTGTCGGCGCCTGCGCCCGAATCGGCCACCAGCGGTATCCCTTCAGCGGTGAAGTCGTATTTGTCGCCCAGTTCGGTGAGCAGCCCGAGATCGCCGCGGGCGCGGTGGCCGAAGCGGAAGTCCGCCCCGACGACCACGTGCTCCGCGTGCAGGGCGTCCACCAGGACCCGGCGGACGAACTCGTCGGCGGGCTCCTGGGACTGCTCGGGGGTGAACGGGATCACCAGGACCGCGTCCGCGCCGAGCCCCTCCAGGAGGTCGACGCGGCGTTCGGTGGTGGTCAGCAGCGGTGGGTGGCCCCCCGGCCCGACGATCCCGTCCGGATGCGGGTCGAAGGTGACCACGACCGAGCGCACGCCCCGCTCGCGGGCGCGCTCGACGGCGGCGCGGACGATCCGCGCGTGCCCCCGGTGCACCCCGTCGAACACGCCGATGGTCACCACCGACCGTCCCCCGTCGGCGGGGACCTCGTCGAGGCCGTGCCAGCGCCGCACCATGCACTCCCTGCGTCGGACCCTGCGGCCGGTCACGCCCGCCGCTTCCCGTCTCCCGCCCAAGGGTGCCATGCGCGGCGGGGTGCGCGGTCCGGCGGGGCCGGGCGGATGAACGGTCGGCGGCACGTGATCACGCCGGGTAACGTCTGCGGGGTGAGCGTCCAGAGCCGAAGCGGCACGCGGAACGCCCGGAGCGGGGGCGTCCCGCTGTCCGGCACGCGTCCGCGCGGGCCCGTGATCGCGCTGTTCGGGCTGGTGCTGGCCGCGCTGCTGGCGGGCCATCGGGCCGTTCCCGGGGCCGCCGGGACGCTCCTCGACACCGCCCTCCCCTGGATCGGCCTGCCGGTGCCGCTGCTCATCGCGTTCGCCGTGTACCGGAAGGCGTGGACGGGCCTGGCCCTCGCGCTCGTCCCGGCCGTGGTGTGGGCGGTCCTGTTCGGCGGGGCCTTCCTGCCCGGTGCGTCCGCCGCCCGGCACGACCTGCGCGTCGTCAGCCAGAACCTGTACGCCGGCAACAAGGATCCGCGGGCGACCGTCGAGCGGCTGATCGCGACGCGGGCGGACCTGATCGCGATCCAGGAGTTCCGGGACGGCGCGTTCACCCGGCGTCTCGACGCGCTGTACCCGTTCAGCGCCCGGCGCGGGACGGTCGCCCTGTGGGGCAAGTTCCCGCTGCGGGAGAGCAAGGTCGTCGATCTCGGCCTGGGGTGGCCTCGGGCGCTCCGGGTGCGGGCGGAGAGCCCGCGCGGGGAGGTCGCGGTCTATGTGGCGCACGCCGGATCGGCGCGTCCGGGGGCGACGCGCAAGCGCGACGTGAGTGTGAACCGGCTCTCCGACACGATCCGGGCGGACGGGTCGAAACGGGTCGTCCTGCTGGGTGATCTCAACACGGCGACGACCGACCGCGAGCTCGGCAGGCTGGTGCCGATGCTGCGCGAGGCGCAGCTCACGGCCGGGAAGGGGCTCGGCTTCACCTGGCCCTCGTCCTTCCCGGTCACGCGTCCCGATCACGTGCTGTACCGGGGCGTGAAGGCCGAGGCGGCGACGACCCTGCGCACGCCCGGCAGCGACCACCGCGCCGTTCAGGCGGACTTCAGCGTCGATTCCTGAACGGGCATGGGACGATGACTCCAGCCATGTCCGATTCCGCCCTGCCTGACCGGCTTCTCTCCCGCTCCGCCCGCGCGGTGGTCTTCGCGACGGTCTGCCTGACGCTGACCGCCGCCGGACACGCGTTCTCGGCGGGCGAGGCCGTGCCGGCGACCGGGATCGGCCTCGGATTCGCGCTCGTCGCCGGGATCGCCGCGCTGCTCGCGGGGACGGAACGGTCCTATCCGACGATCTTCGGCGGGCTGCTGGGGGCGCAGTTCGGGCTGCACGTCCTGTTCGTCCAGGTATCGGATGGGACCGTCCATCACGGCCTGCCGCACGCCGCGCACGCCCACGGCGGCGCGGTCATGACGCTCGCCCACACGCTGGCCGCGCTGGTCACGGCCTGGTGGCTGCGGCGCGGCGAGGCCGCCGCGTGGTCGCTGGCCCGCCGGATCGCCGCCGCCGCGGCCCCGCCACGGCCGGCGCTGCCGGACGTTCCTGTGCCCCTACGGACGATCGTCCGTCCGGCGGCCCGGATCCTGCCCTCGCGAACGGCTCCGCTCCGGCACTCGGTCTCGCGGCGCGGCCCGCCGCGAGCGCTCTCCCCCGCCTGATCATTTCCTTCGTTTCACCAGTTCACGTGGAGAGTTCTCGCATGCGCGCAATCATCGCGCTCGGGCTGGCCGGGGTCCTGCTGGGCGCGGCCGCCTGTTCCGGCACCGGCGGATCGCAGGCCCCCGCGGCGGCCGAGCGGCCCCTGTCCAAGGGCCCGTACAAGTCCACCCCGCTGCCCGCGTCCTACAAGATCCCGGACGTCCGGCTGACCGACCAGAACGGCCGTCCCTACGACCTCGCCGCGCAGGCCCGGGGCAAGGTCACGATGCTGTTCTTCGGCTACACCCACTGCCCCGACATCTGCCCCACCACCATGGCGGACGCGGCCGGGGCCATGAGCCTGCTGTCCCCCGCCGAGAAGGCCCGCACCCGCGTGCTGTTCGTCACCGCCGACCCGGCGCGGGACAAGCCGGGCACGCTCAAGGACTTCCTCGGCAGGTTCGATCCGTCGTTCGTCGGCCTCACCGGGCCCTACGCGGAGATCAAGAAGGCCGCCGCGGACGCCAGGACCTCGATCAGCCCGCCGCCCGCGAACGCCAAGGGCAACTACGTCGTCTCGCACGGCAGCAACGTCATGGTCTACGGCCCGGACGGCTCGGGCGCGCTCATGTTCCCGTACCAGTTCGGCAGCGCGGACATGGCGCACGACCTGAAGGCGCTGCTGTCCGCGTCCGCGGCGTCCTCGGCGGCGCCGTCCGCCGGGACGTCCGAGTCGATCAAGGTCTCCGGCGCCCAGGTCCGGGTGCCGTCCTCGCCGGACGTCACCGCCGGGTACATGACGATCACCAACACCGGCGAGCCCGACACCCTCACCGGTGTGGACTCCCCCACCGCCGCGACCGTCGAGATGCACCGGATGTCGATGAACGGCGCCAACGGCATGAAGATGGAGCAGGTCAAGGCCGTCCCGGTCGGCAAGGGGACGGTCGAGTTCGCCAAGGGCAGCCTGCACCTGATGCTCATGAAGCCCCGCGACCTCAAGATCGGCCAGGACGTCCCGCTGACCCTGCACTTCGCCAGGGCGGGCGACGTCGCCGTGACGGCGAAGGTCGTCGCGGTGAACGGCTAGGACGGCCGGACCCGAACGCGGGCTAGGACGCGAAGACGGCGAGGGGCTTGGCCGCGTGGCCCTGCTCCTCGACCAGCGCCAGAAGGGTCCCGTCGGGCGCGAAGACGCCGACGGGGCCCGGCCCGAGGCCGGCGGCGGGCAGCTTGCCGCCGTGCGTCACCTTGCGGGCGTCGTCGGCCGACACGTCCCGGCGCGGGAACGCGGCGGCGACCGCGTCGCCGATCGGCAGGATCTCCACGTTCTCGGCGAGCTGGTCGATCGTGCGGGCCATGCTCAGGTCGTACGGGCCGACGCGGGTGCGCCGCAGGAAGGTCAGGTGGCCGCCGCAGCCGAGCCCGGCGCCGAGGTCGCGGGCCAGCGCCCGGATGTAGGTGCCGGACGAGCAGGTCACCGACGCGTCCACGTCGACGAAGTCGCCCTCGCGGCGGATGCCGGTCACCTCGAAGGCGTGCACCGTCACCGGACGCGCCTTGAGCTCGACCTCCTCGCCCTTGCGGGCCATCTTGTAGGCCCGCTCCCCGTTCACCTTGATCGCGCTGACCTGCGGCGGAACCTGGCTGATCGGCCCGGTCAGCGCCGCGATCCCCTCGATGACCATGGCGTCGGTGACGTGCCCGGTGGACGCGGACGCGGTGATCTCGCCCTCCGCGTCGTCGGTGTTGGTGGTCTGGCCGAGCCGGATCGTCGCGTCGTACTGCTTCTCGGTCAGCGCGAGATGGCCGAGCAGCCGGGTCGCCTTCTCCACCCCGACGACCAGCACGCCGGTCGCCATCGGGTCGAGCGTGCCCGCGTGCCCGACGCGGCGCGTCCTGGCGAGCCGCCGCATCTTGCCGACGACGTCGTGCGACGTCCAGTCGGCGGGCTTGTCGACGATGACGAGTCCAGAGGTGGTCACGCGATGCGCTCCGAGTCGGTGGTGAAACGGGATTCGGTCTCCTCGGCCGCACACAGGGCGTCGCGCAGCCGGTCGATGATCTCGGCGGGCTCGCCCGCCGCGTTGAACGCCGCGGCGGTGCGGTGCCCGCCCCCGCCGAGCAGCGCGCAGGCCCGGCCCACGTCCACCTCGCCCTTGGAGCGGGTGGAGACGTACCAGTCGCCCGCGTCGGTCTGCTTGCAGACCACCGCGACCTCGGCCTCCTCCGTCCGGCGGAGCTGGTCGATGACGCCCTCGAGCTGCTCGTAGGTGACGCCGCAGAAGGACCGGTCACCGGCCTGGACGGTCGTCCAGACCAGGCCCCGGCCTCCCGCGGCGGAACGCTCCAGCCGGGCCCGGCCGAGCGCGCCCGACAGGACCTGCAGGTAGCCGAACGGAGCGCGGTCCCACAGCTCGCGGCTGACCTTCTCCGGCCGCACGCCCGCCTCCAGCAGGCGGCGCGCCAGATCATGGACCTGCGGGGTCGTGCAGGGGTACTTGAAGGATCCGGTGTCGCTGGCGAGGCCCGCGTACAGGCCCTGCGCGACGTCCGGGGTGAGCGGGACGCCGAGCCGCCGGATCAGCTCGTCCGCGAGGACGGCGGTGGCGGCGGCCTCGGCGTCGGCCAGCATCACGGTCTCGCCGTCGCGCCCGTCCGCGAAGGACCGGCCGGACGCGTGGTGGTCCAGGACGATCAGCGCGTCGGCGCGGGCCGCGGTCGCGGCGAGCGAACCGAGCCGGTCCGGGCCCGCCGCGTCCAGCGTGATCATCAGTGCCGGGCGGGACGGCAGCTCGCCCGGCCCGGTCAGCAGCTCCATGCCGGGCAGGAAGCGCAGGCTCGCCGGGACCGTGAACGGCTCGCCGAACGAGGCCGCCACGGACCTGCCGAGCCCCCGCAGCACCTGTGCGACCGCGAGCATCGACCCCAGGGCGTCGCCGTCGGGGCCGATGTGACACGCGAGCACGACCTCGTCGGCCGCGTCGATCAGCTCGAGGGCCCGGTCCCAGTCGAGTCCGGCCCCGGTGTTCACGAGGAGGCTCGGGCGACGCCGTCGTCGCCGGTGTCGTCGTCCTCGTCCGCGTCCTCCTTGTAGGGGTTCGCGTCACCGGCGTGCGTCGCGCCCGCGGCCGCGGCGGCGACCTCGGCGTCCGACCTGCGCGCCTTGGCGAGCAGGTCGTCGATGTGCGCGACGTTCTCCATGAGGGAGTCGAGCGTGAACGTCAGGCTCGGGGTGTGCCGCACCCCGGTCTGCCGTCCGACCTCGGACCGGATGATCCCCTTCGCGCTCTCCAGCGCGGCGGCGGTCCCGGCCCGCTCCTCCTCCGTGCCGTACACCGTGTAGAACACGGTCGCGTCACGCAGGTCGTTGGTGATCCGGGTGTCGGTCACGGTCACGAAGCCGAGCCGCGGATCCTTGATCCGGCGCTCCAGCATCTCGGCCACGATCTGCTGGATGCGGTCGGCGAGCTTACGCGCCCGGGCTGCGTCCACCATGATCGCACTCCCTTTCCACGGCGCCCCGGAAGGGCGCCTAGTCCTCGTCGTTGAAGAGCCGCCGCCTGACCGACAGCAGCTCGATCTCGGGGCGCCCGGCCACCAGCCGTTCGCACTGGTCCAGCACGTGGGCGCAGTTGTCGGCGGCCCCGGACACCACCGCCACGCCGATCTCCGCCCGGCGGTACAGGTCGTTGTCGCCGGTCTCGGCGACCGCCACCCCGGGGAAGTGCTTGCGCACCTCCGCGACGATCGGACGTACCACCGCCCGTTTCTGCTTCAGCGACCGCACGTCCCCGAGCAGCAGATCGAGCGTCAAAGCGCCTACGTACAGGATGACCACCCCGGTTTCCCTAGCTTGAACGACGGTGGCCACATCGGCTGTTCCCGTGATCGCCTCCCGCGAACACCGGAACTCCGGAAGATGACCACCCACATGGAGAGCGCCAGGCTAGTTGATCAGCCTGACGCTCTCACCTGCTTTTTCGCACGTCGTCCCGCCCTGAGGGGCAGGGTCGGGCGCCCCCTCGCGGGGGGGCGCCCTTGAGCCCTACGGCATCAGTCGCGCGGCTTCTCGCGCATCTCGAAGCACTCGACGGTGTCTCCGAGCTTGATGTCGTTGTAGCCGACGCCGATACCGCACTCGAAGCCCTCGCGGACCTCGGTGGCGTCGTCCTTGAAGCGGCGCAGCGACGACACCGTGAGGTTGTCGGCGACCACGACGCCGTCGCGGACGAGGCGCGCCTTGGCGTTGCGCTGGATGACGCCCGAGGTGACCATCGAACCACCGATGTTCCCGATCCGCGGAACCTTGAAGATCTCGCGGATCTCGGCGGTGCCGAGCTGGTGCTCCTCGAACTCCGGCTTGAGCATGCCCTTGAGGGCCGCCTCGACTTCCTCGATCGCCTGGTAGATGACCGAGTAGTACCGGATGTCCACGCCCTCGCGGTCGGCCAGCTCCTGCGCGTTCCGCTCGGGACGCACGTTGAAGCCGATGATGACCGCGCCGTCCGAGGCGAGCGACAGGTTGACGTCGTCCTGGGTGATGGCGCCGACGCCGCGGCGGATGACCCGGAGGGACACCTCGTCGCCGACGTCGATCTTGAGGAGCGAGTCCTCCAGGGCCTCCACCGAACCGGACACGTCGCCCTTGAGGATGAGCAGCAGCTCTTCCCGCTCGCCACGCTCCAGGTCCTTGAACAGTTCCTCGAGGGAGCTGCTCTTGCGGGAGCGCAGGAGCTCGGCGTTGCGCTTGCGCGCGGTGCGCTTGTCGGCGATCTGCCGGGCGACCCGCTCGTCCTCGACGACCAGGAAGTTGTCACCCGCGCCGGGCACGGCGTTGAGGCCGAGCACCAGCACCGGACGGGACGGCAGCGCCTCTTCGACGTTGTTGCCGTTCTCGTCCAGCATCGCCCGGACGCGGCCGTGGGCCACACCACAGACGATCGAGTCGCCGACCCGCAGCGTGCCGCGCTGGACCAGCACCGTCGCCACCGAACCGCGGCCCTTGTCCAGGTGGGCCTCGATGGCCGTTCCCTGGGCGGGCATGTCCGGGTTGGCGGTGAGCTCCAGCTCGGCGTCCGCCGTCAGCACGACCGCCTCGAGCAGACCCTCGATGTTCGTGCCCTGCTTGGCGGACACGTCCACGAACTGGGTCTGGCCACCGAACTCCTCGGCCACCAGGCCGTACTCGGTGAGCTGCGCCCGGACCTTGGTCGGGTCCGCGCCCTCGACGTCGATCTTGTTGACCGCGACCACGATCGGGACCCCCGCCGCGGTGGCGTGGTCGATCGCCTCGGTGGTCTGCGGCTTGACGCCGTCGTCCGCGGCGACCACCAGCACCACCAGGTCGGTGGTGTCGGCGCCACGGGCACGCATGGCGGTGAACGCCTCGTGACCCGGGGTGTCGATGAAGGTGATCTTGCGCTCCTGGCCGTCGACCTGGGTCTGGACCTGGTAGGCACCGATGTGCTGGGTGATGCCGCCGGCCTCGCCCGCCTGGACGTCGGCGTGCCGGATGGCGTCCAGCAGCTTGGTCTTACCGTGGTCGACGTGACCCATGACGGTCACGACCGGCGGACGCGGCTGCAGGTTCTCCTCGCCGCCCTCGTCCTCGCCGAACTCGATGTCGAACGACTCCAGCAGCGCGCGGTCCTCGTCCTCGGGGGACACGACCTGCACGTCGAAGTCGAGCTCGACACCGAGAAGCTGCAGGTCGTCGGGGTCGACGGACTGCGTGGCGGTCACCATCTTGCCGAGGTGCATCATGATCTGCACCAGCGACGCCGGGTTCGCGCCGATCTTCTCGGCGAAGTCGGTCAGCGAGGCGCCCTGCGGCAGCCGGATGGTCTTGCCGTGGCCGCGCGGGGCCAGCACGCCACCGGTCGTCGGGGCCTGCATGGCCTCGAACTCCTGGCGACGCGCCCGCTTCGACTTGCGACCGCGGGCCGGGCGTCCGCCCGGACGGCCGAACGCGCCCTGCGTGCCGCCGCGACCGCGACCGCCGCCACCCGGACGGGGGCCGAAGCCGCCGCCACCGGGACGACCCGGAGCGCCACCGCCGCCACCGCCGCCGGCGCGGGGGCCGAAGCCACCGCCGCCGCCCGGACGACCGCCGCCACCGGGACGACCGCCACCGCCGCCGGGACGGCCACCGCCGCCACCGGGACGACCGCCGCCACCGCCGGGTCCGCCGCGACCGGGAGCACCGGCCGGACGGGAGGAGGGCATGTTCATCGGGCTCGGACGCGGACCACCGGCCGGACGCGGGGGCATCCCCGTCGGGCTGGGCCGCGGACCGCCGGCGCCGGGAGCGCCGCCCGGACGGGCGCCGCCGCCGGGACGCGGGCCACCGGGACGGTCACCGCCGCGCGGGCGGTCGCCGTCCGGACGCGGGCCGGGACGCGGACCGGGCTTGGGCGCCTGGCCCATGCCGGAGTTGGTCGAGCTGAACGGGTTGTTGCCCGGACGCGGAGCGCCGGGACGGCCACCGCCGCCGGCACGCGGACCCGGACGCGGACCCGGCTTCGGACCGGCGCCGCCCTGCGGACGCGCACCCGGACGCGCGCCACCGCGCTCGCCACGGTCACCGCGCTCGGGACGCTCGCCGCGCTCAGGACGCTGCTCGCCGCGCTCGGGACGCTGCTCGCCACGGACCTGCTCGGGACGCTGCTCACCGCGGACCTGGTCGCCGCCGCTCGCCGCGGGGGCGGCGGGCCTCGGCGCGGGCGCGGGAGCGGGGGTGCCGCCACCGGGCATGCCCGGAGCGGGCGGAACCGGACCCGGACGCGGACCCGGCTTGGGTGCGCCGCCGCCCTGCTGGGCGCCCGTCGGGCGCGGAGCAGGAGCCGGACGCGGGCCGGGACGCGGTCCCGGCGCGGGACGGGCCTCACCCGTCGGGGCAGGTGCGCCCGCGCCGTTGCCCGAGGGGCCCGGCTTGGGCGGAGTCGGCCGGGGAGCCTGCTTCTTCCCGGCCTTGGGGCCGGACTTGCCGGACCCCTGGTTGAAAGCTTCTGTGAGCCTGCGGACGACCGGCGCCTCGATCGTGGAGGACGCCGAACGTACGAACTCGCCCATCTCCTGGAGCTTGGCCATGACGACCTTGCTCTCAACACCGAACTCCTTGGCGAGTTCGTAAACCCGGACCTTCGCCACTGCACTCCCTACTCGGTCCGGGGGTGCGGCCTCCGGACCGTCGTTACCTTGCCGTACTCATCGCGGCGTGCTCATCGAGCGCTCATAGCAATCTCGACCTGCTTCCGACTAGACGTCGCCAACCGTTCGGCCATCCTGCTGCTGCGCGGCGTGAGCCGCAAGTGCGGATTCCAGCCCGCTGTGATCGAGCGGCCCCTGGACGCGAAAGGCCCGGGGGAACGCCCGACGCTTGACGGCGAGCTGGAGGCACTTCGGATCGGGGTGCAGGTGAGCGCCCCGGCCCGGAAGCCGCCCCTGCGGATCGAGGACGATGACATCGTCCCGGACCACCAGGCGCAACAGGTCGGATTTGGCCGTGCGTGCCCGGCAGCCCACGCACGTTCGTACGGGGACCGCACGGTCACCACCCATCAGTCTACCGTGCCGAGGCGTCGGCCGGACCTGCGGCCGGGGCCGCGGACGAAGAAGATCCGGTTTCGCCGGTCTCGTCGCCCCGCCGAGGGGTCTCCTCGGGGCGGTTCCGGGGCCCGCCGGCCGCACCGGCGTCACCGCCCTCGGGGCGTCCCGAGGGCTGCCCCGCCTGGCTCGCGGCCCCGCCCGCCGACTCGGTGTCGGAGCGGATGTCGATCTTCCAGCCGGTCAGCCGCGCGGCGAGCCGGGCGTTCTGCCCCTCCTTGCCGATGGCCAGGGAGAGCTGGTAGTCCGGCACCACGACGCGGGCGGTGCGGGCGGCCTCGTCCACCACGGTCACACTGTTGACGCGGGCGGGCGAGAGGGCGTTGCCCACGAACTCGGCCGGGTCGTCCGACCAGTCCACGATGTCGATCTTCTCGCCGTGCAGCTCGGCCATCACGTTGCGGACCCGGCTGCCCAGCGGGCCGATGCAGGCGCCCTTGGCGTTCACGCCGGGCTTGCGCGAGCGCACCGCGATCTTGGTGCGGTGGCCGGCCTCGCGGGCGATCGCGGCGATCTCGACGGTGCCGTCGGCGATCTCCGGGACCTCCAGCGCGAACAGCTTCTTCACCAGGTTCGGGTGGGTGCGCGACAGCTGCACCGACGGGCCGCGGTGGCCCTTGCGGACCTGCACCACGTAGGCGCGCAGCCGCTCGCCGTGCTCGTACCGCTCGCCCGGGACCTGCTCCTGCGGCTGCAGGATCGCCTCGAGCTTGCCGAGGTCGACCAGCACGTTCCGCGGGTCCTTGCCCTGCTGGATGATCCCGGAGACGATGTCGCCCTCGCGCTCGGCGAACTCGCCGAGGGTCAGCTCGTCCTCGGCGTCGCGCAGCTTCTGCAGGATGACCTGCTTGGCCGTCGTCGCCGCGATACGTGAGAAGTCGTCCGGGGTGTCGTCGTATTCCCGGACGGTCGCGCCCTCGTCGTCGGTCTCGGTCGCCCACACGGTGACGTGCCCGGTCGCGCGGTCGAGCTGCACGCGCGCGCGGGTGGCCGCGCCCTCACCACGGTGGTAGGCGATCAGAAGCGCGTCTTCGATGGCCTTGACGGCGACGTCCAGCGAGATGTCCTTCTCGCTCTCCAGCAGCCGCAGGGCGTTCATGTCGATGTCCACGAGGCTCCCCCCTCTATTCCGGCTCGGCCGGAGAACGTGTTTCCTCGGCCTCGCCCGCGAGGTCGTCCACGGGCTCCCCGTCGCCGTGCTCGTCCGCATCGGCGTCGATCTCGGCGTCCATGTCGATGTCCAGGTCGGCGTCCGCGTCGTCCGCGTCGCCGCCGGAACCCTTGCCCGGGGCGGGGTCCGCGTCGGAGCGGAACTCGACCTGGACGCGGCCGGGGCCGAGGTCGGCGAGCGCGAACTCGCGCCGCACCGGCTTGACCGGACGGCCCTTGGCGCCCTTCTTCCCCTTGGCGGGGACGACGTCGATGACGACGGCGTCGTCGTCCGCGGAGACCACGCGGCCCTCGATCCGGCCGTTCTCGTCACCCTCCAGCGGCACCTCGACCAGCCGCCCGGCCGCGCGCCGCCAGTGCCGGGCCTCGGTGAGCGGGCGGTCGACGCCCGGCGAGGTGACCTCCAGCACGTACGGGGCGGTGCCCATCACGTCGGAGGCGTCCATCAGCTCCGAGGCCGCCTGGCTGAGGTCGGCGACGTCGTCGAGGCTGACCCCGCCGTCGCCGTCCACGACGATCTTCACGAGCCGGCGGCGTCCGGCGGGACGCACCTCGACCGCCTCCAGGTCGAACCCGGCGTCCGCCACCGCGGGCGTGAGCAGCCGGGTCAGCTCGGCGGCCGTCTCGTCGCGGGGCCGTCTGGCCCCGGCCTGCGCGGACTGCGCCCCGGTCGGGGCGGCCGCGTCGGCACGGCCCCGGTGAGCGCTGCCGCCACGGGACTCGACGCTCATGGGACCTCCTCCTGTTGTGCGGTTTCCACCGTGTGTCCGGTGACCCCTCAAGACTATCGACAGCCGGACACCTCAGCGGCCTTTCGGACAGCTCACCGGCGTGCCGCCGGGCCGCCGCGTCCGCCGGGATGTGGGATGCTTGGGCACTCCGTCCACCATCGTGATCCGCTGAGGAGACGCGCGTGCCCGAGGCCGGGGCCGGGAAGGGCCTGTCCACGCGTCCGGCGGGATGGCCGGCGGCATCGGCCGCAGGCCCGCCCGCGGCACCCCCTGGGGGATCGAAACCCGCCTCGCCCACGGCGATCCAGGCTGTCTGGCCCGCGCCGCTGTCGCGCCGGTCGCTGCTGGGAGGATCGGCCGTCCTGGCCCTGCCCGCACTGCCGTTGCTCGGCGGCTGCAAGGCGGTCGAGCCCGCGAAGGCCGACACGTCCGCGCTGCCCGTCCTGGTGGCGGCGATCACCGCCGAACAGGACCTGGTGGCCCGGTACGAGGCGGCGCGTTCGGCGCACGCCGACCTGGCCTGGCTGCTCGATCCGGTCCTCGCCCACCATCGCTCGCATCTGGACGTGCTGCGCCGCCACTACGTCCCGGGGTCGGGACGGCGGGCGGGCGAGGGCGGCAGAATCCCCGCGTCCGCGCAGGTCACAGCACCTGAAGGCGGTCCGGGCGCGGTGCTGGCGGACCTGCGGCGGGCCGAGACGGGGGCGGCGGCGCGGCTGACGGCGGCCGTCGCGAAGGCGGACGCCGGGCTGGCGCAGGTGCTGGCGAGCATCGGCGCGTGTGAGGCCGGGCACGCCGAGGCGCTGGGGAGGGCGACGTGAGCGAGGTGACGTCGGTCTCGGCGCTCCAGGAGGCGCTGAAGGCCGAGCACGCCGCCGTGTACGGGTACGGGGTGCTCGGGGCCAGGCTGCGCGGGGCCGCGCAGGGCACCGCCCGCACGATCTGGGACGACCACCGGGCGCAGCGCGACGACCTGATCTCGCGGCTGGCGGCCCGGGGCGTCCGGGCCGTGGCCGCCTCCCCCGTCTACAGGCTGCCGGTCCGTCCGGTGTCGGGGCGGACGGCCGCGCAGCTCGCGGCGGCGCTGGAGCGGGCCGTCGTGACGGCGTACGCGGGGCTCGCGGGGGCACCGGATCCGGCGCTGCGGACGATCGCGGCGCGGGAGATGCAGCAGGCCATGGCGCGTTCGGTGCGCTGGCAGGCGATGTCGGGGGCAGGGCGGGTGACCGGGCCGTCCAGCGCGTTCCCGGGGCTGCCGTCCGCGTCGCTGGGTCCCGCTCCGGAGCCGGGAGGCTCCCGCGACTGATCGTCTGGACCGTCCTACTCTGGGAACTGCGGGGCTCTAGTCCTCGTTAGTCCGTTTCGCAGGGGTCCTGGGGCCATCGGGGGAAGGAATCCAGACCATCATGTCCGTGATGCATGAGAAGTCCGTGTCCGCGGGGTCGCCGGGGGCGGCGTCCTCGTCCGCGACGTCCTCGCTCGACGAGCTGAAGGCGGCCTACCAGGCGCAGCTGGCGCACCTGGCGGCCGAGCGCGACGAGGCCAGGCGCCAGGCGCGCCGGGCCAAGGCCGAGGCGGACGTGGCGCGCGCGAACCTGGCCAGCCTCCAGGCGCGCGTCGACCGGCTGCTCGGGTCCGTCCGGGATCAGCTCGGCCTCCCGCTCGCGACCGACGCCGACCTGGCCCAGAAGGGCACGGGCAAGGCGGCGGACGCGTCGGCGGAGGCGGACGCGGAGCCCTCGGCCAAGGCCGAGAAGCCGAAGAGAGCCGGTCAGGCCGACTGAGTCGCGTGAGTGACAAGGACGGGGCTTCGGGGTCGGGGCCCCGTCCTTCTCATGATCGGCGGACCGCGGTCAGGCGGACCAGCGGTCGATGTGCGGGAGCAGGTCGGCCAGGCCGCCGTGCAGGACGGCGTCGGGCTCGGTCTCCCAGGTCGGGACGGTGCTGTTCGGCATGAGGGCCGCGCGCATCCCGGCCGACTTGGCCCCGTGGACGTCGTCGAACGGACGGTCGCCGACGAAGACGCAGGCGGACGGGTCGTCCACGTCGACGGCGGCCATCGCGGCGCGGAACGCCTCGGCGTGCGGCTTGGTCCACGGGATCTCGCTGGAGTAGACCGCGCCGTCGAGGAGGCCGAGCACGTCGTCGCGGGCGAAGATCCGCTCGTGCCAGTCGCGCGTCCACATGGTGTTGGACAGGACGCCGACCTTCACGCCGCGCGCCCGCAGCTCGCGCAGCAGGCCGGGGGCGGCGGGGTCGATGAGGGTGTGCGGCGACCACAGCTCGTAGACGGCGGTGAGCAGCGCCTCGCCGGGCTCGACGC
The DNA here is from genome assembly GCF_000518265.1 of Actinomadura oligospora ATCC 43269. GTDB lineage: Bacteria > Actinomycetota > Actinomycetes > Streptosporangiales > Streptosporangiaceae > Spirillospora > Spirillospora oligospora. Next base: position 877,914 of record NZ_JADG01000004.1, read on the forward strand.
CCGCGAGCGCGAACACCTCGTCCAGGGTGGCGCTGCGATGCTCGTCCCTGCCGCGCCGCCACAGCTCGTCCTCGGCGGCGTGCAGGCGGGCGGCCGCGTCCGCGACCAGGTCGGGGTCCAGGCCGGTGGCGCAGACGTCCCGCCACATGCGGGCGATGTCGATGTCGTGCCAGGGGGTCAGCGTGCCGCCCCAGTCGAAGATCACGGCCTTGACGCTCATGCCCGGAATCGTAGCCACGGACGGGGACGTCCGGCGCGGGCCTCGGGCACGGGCCGGGGGCGTCCCGTCCGGCGGGACGCCCCCGGAAGTGGGTGGATCAGCGGTCGCCCGCGGGCTGCAGGCTCTTGCGGTAGACCCAGTAGACCATCCGCTTCCCGGCGTGCTCGGTGACGCCCCAGACGCGGTCGCCGCCCGAGTAGGGGTCGAAGGCGAAGGACTCGCCGCCGATCACCCCGGTGAGCGTGTACGGGTTGCGTCCGGCGCGGTCACTGATGATCCTGCCGGGCCTGGTCGCCCCGCCGCCGCTGACCGAGTAGTAGATCGTCGTGCCCTGCCCGGCCCTGTAGAAGGCCGCGACGCCCTGGATGTTCGGCGTGACCGTCCCGTAGACGGCCTTGGACGTGACGACGCCGCCGCTCGCGGCCAGCGTGCCGTTCGAGGCGAGCGGCCAGCGGACCATGCGGGCGGGACGGGTCGAGCTGAGCCCGCCGGACAGCTTGTACTCGGCGGTGACCAGGCTCGGCGTCGGGAAGGTCGGGTCGTAGGTGACGGTGCTGAAGCAGAGCTGCTTGTTCAGCGCCTGCGGCTTGACGGTCCAGGCCGGGCAGCTGCCGTAGGCGGTCCGGTCGAACTGGTAGCGGCCGACCTCGAACAGGACGTAGTGCTCGCCGTGGGCGTGGAACTTCCCGTCCGAGCCGACGCCCAGGCCGCTGCCCGGCGTCACCTTGTAGGTGCGGCGCAAGTCGTAGACCCGCAGGCCGGCGGCGGTGTCGGCGAGGTAGGCGTAGTTCCCGACGATCGACACGCCGCCGGCGTGCTGCGGGGCCTCGGCGACGCCCTGGGCGCTCATGCCGCCTCCCGCGCCGCCGAGCCCGACGCTCACGTCCCTGGCCACGACCTTGCCGGACGCGTCGCGGGTCGGGACGGCCAGCTGGACGGAGTGGTAGCCGCCCGTCTTGTTCACCTCGGGACGCCTGCCGACCGACAGCCGCGCCATGTCGGTGACGGGGTTGGCCGCCTTCGGGTCCTTGACGTGGTACCAGCTGAGCGCGAGGCCGTCGAACTGGGTCGTCCGGCTGGTGGCGACGCCCTGCGGGATCCAGTTCGGGCTGCCCTCGTCGTTCTTGCCGGAGCGGAAGTCCGGGCACCAGGCGCCGACCTTGACCCTGGCGTCCAGCGCGGAGACGGCGGTCCTCGCGGCGCAGCCGCTCTTCCAGGTCAGGCGGCGCAGGTCGGTGGCGTCGGCGGCGACGTCCCGGAAGGACACGGCCTTCATCGCGGTGCGCTTGTCGGCGACCACGCGGTCGAGCGCGGTCATCGCCGCTGGATCTGTGGGTTTCCATCTCAGTTTGAACGAGACGCCGGACAGCGTGGTCGTCTGGCCCGGCGTCGTGGAGATCGCCGCGCGTGGGGCCGCCGCGACCGTGTTCTCGGACTCGTGCGCGGCGCCGATCCCCGTGGCGACCAGGCCGGTGGCGATCGCGCCGGAGGCGACGCCGAGCACGATCGAGACGCGCCTCGAGGGCAGGCGGAGGCTGGGCATGCTGGGGGGCATGGTGGGTCCTTCCGGGAGGTTGGCCCTATGACGGACCGAATATCGACAAAAGCGTAAAGACTCCGGCAATTACGTGCAGGCCGGACACTCCCGGGCGCACCCCACCGTGATGGGACTCACTTTGCGATTTCGTGACCAGTGACGGGGAACACTCTTACTGATCGCGAGGTTGCTCCAGCTGAGCGAGTTTGCGAGGTGGCCGTGACATGACAGCTTCCGTCGTGGCACCCGCCTCCCCCGAGGACGGCCCACCGCCCTCCAGCCCCGACCCCGCCGGTTCGGGCGCTGTGGAACTGACGGACGGGCCGGATCTGCCTCTCGGGCCGTCACGCGACACCCTGTCGCGGCGGGCACGGCGGATCGGCGCCCTGGTGCAGTGGGGACTCGTCCTCGCCGCGCTCGGCTCGCTGATCCTCTTCAGCGACGAGCTCCCGGACTTCGGCGCGATGTGGAGGGCGACGCTCGACGCCGACCGGCTGTGGCTGGTGGTCGTGGTGCTGGCCGAGGCGCTGTCGATGGGCGCGTTCGCCCGGCTCCAGCGGCGGCTGCTGCGGATCGGCGGGCACCGGATGCCGGTGCGCCGCGCGTTCGCGATCACCTACGCGGGCAACGCGCTGTCCACCACGCTCCCGGCCGGTCCGGCGGTGAGCGTCGTCTTCACCTTCCAGCAGTTCCGGCGGTCCGGCGCGTCCGCGCGGGTGGCCACGGCGGTGATCGTGGTCGGCGGCGTGATCACGACGGGCACGTACACGCTGATCGGGCTGCTGGCGCTGCTCACCGACCCGTTCGCGCGCGGGCCCGCGCTGACCGCGCTGTCCTATCCGGCCGCCGCCGCGGCGGTGGTCGCTCCCGCGCTGCTGTGGCGTCCGCTGCGGACGCGGCTGGCCGTCCCGTTCCGGTGGGCGCACCGCCGCCTGACCGCGCACCCGAAGATCGCGCCCTGGGTCGACAAGCTGCTGGACGCGGCGTTCCTGCTGCGTCCGAACGCGCGCGACGTGGGCGTCCTCGCGGTGTTCGCGGTCATGAACTGGGTCTGCGACATCCTCGCGCTGTTCGCGGCGGCCCGCGCGGTCGGCCTCGACCTCGACCCGACCGGTGTGACGCTCGCCTACTTCGCCGCGCAGGCGGCGGGCAGCCTGCTCCCGCTGCTGCCCGGCGGCATCGGCGCGATCGAGTCGAGCATGGCGGCCTCGCTGGTCGCGCTGGGCGCGGCCGTCGCCCCGGCGGCGGCTGCCGTGGGCCTCTACCGGCTCGTCTCCTATTGGGGCGTCGTGGGAGTGGGCTGGGTCGCCTGGCTGGCGCTCCAGGAGCGTGCCGGGGCTCGTGCGCGCGCGATCCTCGGCCGCGCCGGACGCGTCGCCGTGGAGGCGTGCGCGACCTTCACGACCCTCTCCCCGTACGCGCCCGTCCTGATCTCGCGCCCCGCCGAGCAACCCCGTAGCTGACGCGTCCTCCGCGTGACGCGCTTCCGGGCAGTGCCTTGACTAGCGTCCCAAGCGAGCGCTTGGTTATCTTGGTCTCTGACAGCACAGCGGAAGCTCGGAGGCTCCATGACGTCGCTACGGGTCAGCCTTGGCTACGAACTTGAGGTGCGCGGGCGCTCCCGCGAGGTGGAGCGGCAGGCGTTCCACAACGTCATGGAGCAGGTGGTGCTGGCCGACCAGCTCGGCTACGACACCGCCTGGTTCGTCGAGCACCACTTCACCCGGGGCTTCTCCCACTCGTCCGCGCCGGATCTGGTGCTGGCCGGGATCTCGCAGCGGACCGAGCGGATCCACCTCGGGCTCGGCGTGGTGCTGCTGCCGTTCCAGTCGCCCATCCGCACCGCCGAGCGGGTCGCCACGCTGGACGTGATCTCGAACGGACGCGTCGAGTTCGGCACCGGGCGCGGCGCGTCCCCGCTGGAGTACCAGGCGTTCCAGCGGCCGTTCGAGCAGTCGCGCAAGCTGTGGGAGGAGCATCTGGAGGCCGTCCTGGCGATCTGGGAGGCCGACGGGCGTCCGGTGAGCCGCAGCGGGGAGTTCTTCGAGGTCCCGGATGTGGGGGTTTATCCGCGTCCGGTGCAGGAGCCGCATCCGCCGGTCTGGGTCGCCTCCACTTCCGTGGACGGATATCTCGCCGCCGCCAAGCAGGGCTACAACCTGCTCGGCATGACGATGCTCAAGGGCCTGGACGATGTCGCCGAGGACATCGCCAAGTACAAGCAGTGCCTCGCCGACAACGGCTTCGACCCTGACTCGCGCCGGATCGCGCTGATGATCCCCTGGTACGTCGCGCCGACCCAGCAGGAGGCCGTGGACACCGCCGCCGACGCCGTCCTCTGGTACCTGCGGCGGCAGATCAACCTGGTCGCGCCGCCCGGCTACACCGACGCCCGGCACGCCACGCACCGCGTCCTCGGCCAGCAGGCCGTCGGGATGCCGCCGGACGAGGCGATGGCGGTGCTGCGCGAGCAGACCATGGTCGTCATCGACGACGTGGAGGGCTCGCGGAAGGCCGTCGAGGCGCTCGAGGCGGCCGGCGCCACCGACCTGATCCTGCAGGCGCAGGTCGGCGGGCTCGCGCACGAGCACGTCTGCAACTCGATGAAGCTCTTCATGCAGGAGGTCGCGCAGTGAGCCGCTGGCTGACCAGGCATGGGTTCCCGTCCGGGACGGGCGCGCGGGGGCCGCTGGCGGTCTCCTCCGAGGGCGACCTCGTCGTCCCGCTGCCGGACGACGCGGTCGAGATCGCCGCCGAGACGTTGCGCGCGGCGGGGGTCGGGCCGTCCGACCGGGTGGTGGTCGCGCTGAACGACGACGGCGAGCCGAGCGGATCGCTGATCGCGCGGGCCGCCGCGTCGGTCGCGCAGGCGACGGCGTCGGTGGGCGCGCGCGGGCGGATGCGGCTGCACTCGGCGCTGGAGGCCGTGGGGGCGACGACGCTCATCATCACGCCGACGGGCGCCATGGACCTGCTCGCGCGGCTGCACCTGGAGTTCCTGCTCGATCCGCTGGACCTGGAGCTGGAGCGCGTCCTGGTGGTGGGTGAGATCCCTTCGGCCAACGCGGCGGCACAGCTCGCCGCCGAGTTCGAGGCGGAGGTGCGGGAGCTTTATGCCGATCCGTTCCTTGGGGTTCCGGTCGCCTGGAAGCGGCCCTCTGATGCGGTGCTGACCGTGGTTCGGGATGGGCTGCTTGGGCTCGCGCCTGTTGAGAAGGATGTCCTTTTGGAGGCTCCCTTTGATGCGGGGGTCGCCGAGCTGGTCGTGTTCGCGGGGGATGAGGTGCGGCGGACCGGGCACGCGGTACGGCTGTCGGGTGGGGAGGACGGCGTGCCCGCGCCGACGCACACGCTCGGCGAACACGTGCTGGTCAGGGGGCGCTGGATCTCCGTCCCGAAGCTGGAGGCGGCGCTGGCGAAGATCGACGGCGTGGCGCACTGGGACCTGCGGATCGCCCGCGAGGGCACCCTCGACGCCGCCGCGCTGCACGTCTGGTTCAACCGCGACACGCTCGTGCGGAACCCGATGTGGAAGGGCCGCATCGCGCAGGCCCTGTACGCGCTGACCCCGGTGTCGATCGAGGTCGTGGTGGCGGACGAGGTCGTCGAGGCGCGGCGTCCGGGAACCGTCACCGACACCCGCGGCCACCACCTCGGCCGCGACCGCTCCGCGCTGGGGGTGTGATGAATCTTGAGCCGGTCCCCGCGTGGGGGACGATCCCGCGCATGCTCCGTTCGCAGGCCGCCGCGCATCCGGACGTCCTGGCCGTCGTCGCCGGGGACGTTCGTCTTTCCCTTGCCGCGTTGGCCTCGCGGGCGACGGAGGTGGCGCGTGCTCTGATCGCGCTGGGCGTCGGGCCGGGCGACCGGGTGGCGGTCTGGGGGCCGAACGATCCGGACTGGGTCGTCGCCGCTTATGGCATCTGGGACGTCGGCGCGATCATCGCCCCTGTCTCGACGCGCTTCAGGGGGCTGGAGGCGGCCGGGCTGCTGCGGAAGGTCGGCGCGTCCGTGCTGCTCGCGGCCGAGGGGTTCATGGGGACGTCCTACCTGGACATGATCGCCGATGCCGACCTGCCTGAGCTGCGGCATCGGGTCGTCCTGGGGGCGGGACCGGCTCCTTCTGGTGCGATGAGCTGGGAAGACTTCTTGGTTGGAGGGGAGAAGACGTCCACTGCGGAGGCCGAGGAGCGGGCGTCGGCCGTCGGCCTGGACGACATCGCCTCGATCATGGCGACGTCCGGGACGACCGGCGCGCCCAAGGGCGTCATGCTGCACCACTCGCAGCTGCTGCGCGGCTACTGGGACTGGGCGGAGATCGTCACCCTGCGCGAGGGCGACCGCTACCCGGTCATCGCGCCGTTCTCGCACGGCTTCGGCATCAACGCCGGGCTGCTCGCGTGCGTCCTGCGCCGCGCGACGATGATGCCGATCGCGTTGTTCGACCCGGCCGGGCTGCTCGACCTGATCGAGGAGAACCGGGTCAGCGTCCTGGCGGGCGCGCCGCCGATGTTCTTCAAGATCCTGGACGAGCTGGACGGCCGCGACGTGTCGTCCTTGCGGGTGCTGATCTGCGGCGCTGCCGCTGTCCCTCCTGAACTGATCCGCCGTCTGGTGGACCGCGTCGGGATCGAGCGCATGATCAACGCTTATGGGCTGATGGAGGGCACGGTCGTCTCGATGACCCGTCCGGAGGACCCGGTCGAGGTGGTCGCCGGTTCCACGGGCCGCGCGGTGCCGGGTGTCTCGGTGCGCGTGGTGGACGACGACGGCGGCGACCTCGCGCCTGGGGAGCCGGGCGAGATCCTGGTCGGCGGGTACGGCGTCATGCGCGGCTACTGGAACGACCCCGAACGCACGGCCGAGGCCGTGGACGCGGAGGGCTGGCTGCACACGGGCGACATCGGCGTCGTGGACGACGCGGGCAACGTCTCGATCGTGGACCGCAAGAAGGAGATGTTCATCGTCTCCGGCTTCAACGCCTACCCGGCCGAGATCGAGGGCCTGCTGCTGGCCTGCCCAGACGTTGCCCAGGTGGCGGTGATCGGCGTCCCGGACGACGGGCAGGGCGAGGTGGGCTGGGCCTACGTCGTCCCGCCGCCGGGGCGGGACGCCGACCCGGACACCCTCCCAGACGCCGTCATCGCCTGGGCGCGGGAGAATATGTCGAACTACAAGGTCCCGCGCCGCGTGATCCCGGTGGACTCCCTCCCTGTGAACGCCAACGGCAAGATCGACAAGCCTGCTCTGCATGAGCGCGCCGCCTCCGAGCGCGCGGGGGCGGGGTGAGTCCGGCTCAGCCTTGGGGACGGGGTCCGACGGTGGTGGGGCAGGTCTGCCGGTAGGGGACGTCCGGGACCAGGCGTTTCCATTCGACTGGGGTCAGGCCGCCTGCTGCGCGTTGGCAGACGGTGGTCTGGGCGCTTGCGAGGTCGATCCGTTGGCGTTGCAGTGGGGCCCGTTCGTTGGCGATGTACAGGGTGTTGCCGTCCGCGCTGAAGGCCAGCGCCATGGGGGTGTCGCCGGAGACCGGGAGCGGGGAGCCGACCGGACTGTGCGAGCGGGTGTCCCAGAGGCGCACGACGCCCGTCGCGGTGGCGACGGCGAGAATTCGGCCGTTCGGGGTGAAGGCCAGGCCCGTGACGCCACCGGGCTCGGGCTCGGCCCCGGCGAGCTCGCCCAGCCGCCGGTTGACGTCGCCGTTCCACAGGCCGACCCGCCCGGCCCGGTCGCCGACGGCGAGCTGCCCACCGTCCGGGCTGAAGACCATGGCCAGGGCTTCGCCCGGCCGGTCCGCCGCGGGTAGGACCCGCCCTGAGGGAAGTTCGTACGCGCGGGACTGGTCGGTGACGAGCAGGCTGCCGTCTGGGCGCAGGGCCATGGCGTTCGGCGTGCTTCCGTCTCCGCTTTCGGAGACGGGCATGGTCGCGACGGTGGCTTGACGGCGCGGATCCCAGAGCCGCAGGGCAACGGGCTCGTCTCCCTTGGGGGCCTCCGCGAAGAGCAGCGACCTGTCCCTCGGGCCGAAGGCGGCCCCTGCCGTGAACTTGTCACTCTGGCCGGTCACCGGCGTAGCGACTTGTCGGCGCATGTCCCAGATGACCAATCGGTTCTGCCCAGTTCTGGAATCGAGCCCGCTGCTGCCGAAGAGAAGTGAGTTCCCGGAGCTGTCAAAAGTGAGTATCGGTTGGCACTGTGGACCGGACCATGGTCCGGTGGAGTTGATCGGGCACGCGACCGGCGACGGCTTGCCAACGGTTCGTTCGGAGTCCGGCCGAATCAGGCTGATCTGGAGTGTGCGGTTGTCCGCGCCCGGGTGCATGCTGGCAAGCGCCGTTCCGTTGCGCGCGAAGGTGGTCGTTACGGCGGGGACGGCCTGCCATCGGGCGTCGGGATTCCGCAACTCGAGGGTGTAGACCGTCCGTTCCCTGTCCGGGGGACCACCGATGTACCGGATGCGACCGGCGCGGGGATCGACCCGGAGATCGGTGGCACGCTGACCTGTGAGCGCGTGCCTGAAAACGGGCCCGTCGAGCCGGTCAAGGCGCCACAGCAGGATCTCCGACCCGTCGGTCGCGACCAGTTGCGTGCCGTCTTGGCTGAAGGCCACCTCTTTCAGGGCGTTGTGTTTGACACCGATGGTCTGCCGTCCGGACGCGAGATCCCAGACGCGCACGCCGTCGTCGTCGACGAAGACGAGTCCCTTGCTGTCAGGGGTGAACAGGACGTGCTCCCTCAGGCACTCGTATTTTGCTCGCGGAGCCCAGGGCGTGGGCAGACGACGTCCGCTCCGGACATCCCAGACCCGGATCCGCTCGCCCGAGACGCACACCGCGAGGCGTTCACCGTCGGGACTGAGCGTCGCGTCCGGAAAGTTGGTCTCGGTCAGCTGGCCATCGCGTCTGTCGCGGAGGAACCGCCGGACGAGCGAATACCCCTTGTTGGCATCGCTGGACAGATCGGTGAGTTTGTCACGCTCGCGCGGAAAGGCGAGTTCGAGCAGCTTCCTGCTGTCGGACGCGTCCCACAGGCGAACCACGTTGGCTTTGTCGGTCCTGGAATACCCGATCACCCGGTCGCCACCCGGCCCCATCTCCGCACCCGCGTCGGCAGAGATCCTTGACGCCCCCCGGCCGGTGGCCAGGTCACGCGGAACGAACAGAACCCCAGTCCAGTCTCGGGCGAACACCGGGACGACCGGGGCGTCCGAGCGCAGGGTCCCCGCCTGTTCGGCGTCCTTCCCCAGGCCGGGCCATTGGGCGACGCGCCGACCGGTGTCGAGGTCCCAGCGGGTCGTCTGGTCGGCGCCGATGCTGGTCAGGGTTCGGCCGTCGGTACTGAGTCTGCGGATGACCGCGGGGCCGCTGGTGGGGTCGGTGAAGGCGGCCTGTTCGGGCTGCCAGGCGGCGGTCAGGACTGCTGAGCGGGTCTCGGGGAGGTCGGCGATGCGGGCGGCGGCCAGGGACAGGCGCATCGCCGTGGTGGGGTCGGAGGAGCGCAGGCTCTCGGCGACGTCGGCGGCGCGGCGGGCGGTGGCCTCGGTGCGCCGCCGGTCGCCGATCCGGTTCTGCTGCCAGGCGACCAGCGAGGCCAGCATGGCGACGGCCAGCAGTGCCGACAGGACGACGGTCCGCGTGCGACGGCGACGCCGGGTGCGCTCGCGCGCCGCGACGGACCGGTCCAGGAACGTCCGCTCGAGTGTGGTCAGGCCGTCGCGGTCGCCGGGGAAGCAGCGTTCGGCGAGGGCCAGGTTCGCGCCCCGGTAGAGCGCGCCGGAGTCGCGGCCGAGGGCCTCCCAGCCGTCGGCCGCCTCGGTCACCCGCTGCTGGACGCGGATCCGGTCCCGGTCCTGGTCAATCCACTCGCTCAGCCGGGGCCAGGCCGTCAGGAGCGCCTCGTGGGCCAGGTCGGCCGTGCCCTCGTCGATGGTGACCAGCCGGGCGGCGACGAGCCGTTCGAGTACGGCGGCGGCCTCGTCCCCCTCGCCCACGTCGAGTTCGGCGACGGCCGTGGGACGGCGCGTGTCCTGCGTCCCCAGGCCGGGGGCGACCAGCCGCAGCAGCAGGAGCCGGGCCACCTCCCGCTGCCGGACGGTCAGCTCCTCGTGGAGTTCCTCGGCGGTACGGGCGATCGAGCCCCGGATCCCGCCCGCCGCCTCGTAGGCGGCCTCGGTCAGCGTCCGGCCGCGCCGCCGCAGCCAGGTCTCCAGCAGGGCGTGGGACATCAGCGGCAGGCCGCCTGGCTCCCGCGCGACCTCGTCGACGATCCGGGCGGTCAGGGACCGTTCCACCACCAGTCCGACGACGGCGGCGGGCTTGACGACGGCTTCGCGCAGCTCGTCCGGTCCCATCGGTGTCACCAGCACCGTGCCGTCCTCGACGGCCTCGGCGAGGGCGAGGTGCTGGGCGCAGTGCCCGAGGAAGTCCGCGCGCACGGCGAGGACGGGGCGCGCGCCGTCGTCCTCATGGGCGAACTCCAGGAGGAGGTCGATGAAGCGCGCCTGCTCGTCCGGATCCTCGCGCAGGGTGAAGACCTCTTCGAACTGGTCCACGATGAGGACGCTGTGCGCGTCCTGCGGCTCGATGCGGGTGCACAGGTGTCCGCGTCCCGGCGTAACGATCCGCACGGCGGAGCCCGCGTCCTCCAGGACCGGCGCCAGCCCGGCCCGGAGCAGTGAGGACTTCCCGCTCCCGGACGGCCCGACCACGAGGCTGACGCTCCGGCTCGCGACCAGGGCGGCGAGGCGTTCCACGATCCGGTCGCGGCCGAAGAAGCGGTCGCGGTCGGCGGGCTCGAAGCGCGCCAGGCCCGGGTAGGGGCAGGTGAGGCCGTCGTCACGGGGCCGCCCCGCGACCTCCTCCGCGACCTCCTCCCAGCGCACCGCCCACAGGTCGGGGTCGCCGCCGCACGCGGTGGCGTAGGCCACGGCCACCTCGCGGGATGGGAGCCGCCGTCCCGCCGCCGCGTCGGCGAGTGTCGCGGTGGAGTAGTGGGCCTGGGCCGCCATCGCCCTGTAGGTGATCCCGCCCGCCTCGTCCCTCAGTTTGCGGAGTTCGAGGGCGAACCGTGCGACGGGTCCGTCCGTCGGATCCAGCGGTTTCTCGCGACGCCCCAAGACCCGTCCCCTCGTTCGCTTCCCCGGTTCGTGCCGCGCGGCCACACCCCGGCCACGCGCCCACAGCTTGATCAAGATAGGGCGAGGCGTCCATCCGGGAAAACGCCTACTTCTCCGTCACGAACGGGTCCACCCGGCTTTGTCTGGAGTGACGGAAGGGGCTGGTCAGACAATCCGGTGCCTGACAGAACTGGAGAAGCCGCAGCTCGGAGGGGAAGCCGAGCGGAGCGGCGACCACGTTCGCCAGCCACAGGCGGTTCACGAGTCGCCCGACGAAAGGAACACCGGACACCCATGAAGCAGATCCGCGTCACCCGTGGGGCTTCCGTCCTCGCCGCGCTGAGCCTCGGCCTGGCCTCGCTCGGCTCAGTGGCCACCGCGCCGGCCGCGTCCGCCTCGCCGTCGGACTGCGCCTCGTGGCCGCGTCCGGCCTCCCTGCCCAAGGGCACCGTCGTCAGGGAGCAGTGGCTCTCCGGGCCGGGCGGCAAGTCCGTCAAGCTGGTGGTCGGCAACATCAACGGCCGCCAGGCGGGCTGGGCGGTCATCGGCGGCGTCACCACCAAGCGGGACCTGTTCTGGTTCGACGTCTCGACCACCGGCGGCAACGGGAACATGCAGTGCGGGCCGTTCTACAGCAGCAACGCCAACGAGCCCTGGTGGACGCCCGCGCATTACGCCAGCTCCGACCCGAACCTCAGGTTCCGCGCCTGTGCCCTGGCCGCGGACACCAGCAAGGCCCTCTGCACCGACTGGTGGTAGGCGCCTGACGAGTGCGGCTCTTCTCCAGTGCGGATCCGCGGGGGCCGGACGAGCTGGAGGAGCCGCGCTCAGCGGTGGTCGCGGAGGGGACGCCAGTTGACGAGGGTCGCGTCGTGGTCGGTGAAGACGGCCTCGACGGCAAGACCGTCGTGGACCTCGGCCGGTTCGGCCAGGTTGCCGTACATGAGGAGGTCGTCGCCCTCGTCCAGGCGGACGGCGAGGATGGTGATCGGCTCGGTCATGGACGGGGCGAAGCGCTGGTGGTTGACGATCCAGGAGTAGACGTGGCCTCGGCCTGAGACGGGGGTCCAGGCCGAGGCGCGGGAGCGGCAGACGTTGCAGATCGCACGGGCCGGGAAGCGGAGTCGGCCGCAGTCGGCGCACTGCTGGACGGTCAGTTCGTGGCGGCGGACGGCGTCCCACCAGGGGCGGGAGTCGCGGTCGGGCTCGGGGCGGACGATCACTGGTCGCTCCGGAGGACGAGGGCCGAGGTTCCGGCGAGGACGTAGCCGGGTTGGGCGGTCGAGAGGGCGACCCGGGCGTTCGGGACCTGGCGGTCGCCCGCGTCTCCGCGGAGCTGGGAGACGGCTTCGGCGATGTGGTTGATGCCGTGGACGTAGCCCTCGGAGAGGAAGCCTCCGTGGGTGTTGACCGGCGGGCCCTCGCCGGATTCAACGTACGGGCCGCCTTCACCCTTGGGGCAGAAGCCGTAGTCCTCCAGTTGGACGAGCACCGAGTAGGTGAAGCAGTCGTAGAGCTCGGCGACGTCGATGTCGGACGGGGTGATGTCGGCCATCTCGTAGAGGCGGGGGGCCAGGCGGGCGGCTTCGGTGACCGTCCAGTCGGTGCCGGACGGGGTGGACCCCGCGCCGGAGAACATGCTGTCGCCGCCTCCCCAGGCCGCTCCGGAGATGAGGACGGGTTCGCGGCGGAGGTCTCGTGCGCGTGCGCGGGAGGTGACGACCACGGCGCAGGCTCCGTCGGTCTCCAGGCAGCAGTCGAGGAGGCGGAGGGGTTCGGCTATCCAGCGGGACGCGAGGTAGTCGTCCAGGGTGATCGGGGCGCGTTTCAGGGCGCGGGGGTTCTTCGCGGCGTTCTCGCGTTGGCGGACGGCGATCCGGCCCAGCTGTTCGTGGGTCGTTCCGTAGCGGCTCATGTGCGCGCGGGTGTACATCGCGAACTGCTGCGGTGGGGCGAAGTAGCCGTAGGGCGCCTGGTACTGGACGTCGAAGATGGGCGCCGGGGCTCGTCCCGTGCCGCCCATGCGGAACTCCGAGCGGGCGTTGATGGCGCGGTAGCAGACGACGGTCTCGGCCACGCCGGACGCGACGGCCATGGCGGCCTGGGCGATGACGGCGTGGGAGACGCTGCCGCCGCCGAACTGGTCGAGGTACCAGGTGACCTCGGGGACGCCGAGGGCCGGGGCGACGACCCACGGGGGCGTGCTGTCGCCGACGCGGTGGGTGGCGATGCCGTCCACGTCGTCCACGGTGAGGCCGGCGTCGGCGAGGGCGGCGGTGATCGCGTCCACGGCGAGGGTGAGCGTGGAGACGCCGGAGTCCTTGCTGAACGGGGTGTAGCCGACCCCGGCGATCGCGGTCCGGTCGCGGAATCCCGGCACGGGCGTCCTCCCTGGAGTGCAGGCAAGCAAGCGCTTGTGTGACTTTACCATCCGGTGCGCTTGATCTTTCTGCCCGGAGAGGTCCGGATACGGGAAGAAGGCCGGGAGGGGGCGCGCTTGACAGTATCGAGAAGGCCCGCCTATCGTCCAAGCAAGCGCTTGGCTAAGAGAAGGGAACGGTGTGATGGCCGAACACGCCACCGCGCTCCCCGGGACCGGGTCGGCCGAGCGACGCCACGGACCGGGAGCGGAACACCGTATGCACGGATCCCCGAACGGGCACTCGGCCAGCGGTTCGGCGCCGGGCGCCGGCGGGGCGGGCGCCGCCCGGCCGGGCGGCGCGGTCACCGACATCGACAGCGCCCGGTTCAGGTCCGTTCTCGGCCGGTTCGCGACCGGCGTCGTCGCGATCACCGGCATCGACGCGTCCGCCGGCCGTCCGACCGGCCTGGCCGCCAACTCCTTCACCTCGGTCTCGCTCGACCCGCCGCTCGTGGCGTTCTGCGTCGCGCACACCAGCACGACCTGGCCGCGGCTGCGGGACGCCGGGAGGCTGTGCATCAACATCCTCAGCGAGCCGCAGCTCGAGGTCTGCAAGCGGCTGGCGCTCAAGGGCGGCGACAAGTTCGCCGACATCACCTGGACCGGATCCCCCGGCGGCGGCCCGGTCATCGAGGGCGCGCTCGCCTGGATCGAGGTGTCGGTCGAGAACGAGCACGTCGCGGGCGACCACGTCATCGTCGTCGCGCGCGTCCACCACCTGGACAAGCACCACGAGGGCGAGCCGCTGCTGTTCTACAAGGGCGCGTACGGCAGCTTCGCCTGACGCGCGGTCACCCAGCGCGCGGGCGGTCGGTGGCGTGTCAGGAGCCGACCGGTTCCCCTTCGGGGTCGCGCAGGCGCGCGAGGACGTGCAGCGGGTCGTCCAGGACGTCCGCGAAGGCGAACTCGGCGGCGCCGACGAGCGTCGTGTCGTCGCCGAGCTGGGCCGTCCGCAGCCGGACGCGTTCGCGCGGCGCGGCCATGCCCTCCGTCGCCAGGACGCTGCGGACCTGCGCCGCCGACCCGAGGTAGACGTCCCGGAGCGTCCCGCCGAAGACGACCAGGCCCGGGTTGAAGATGTTGACCAGGTTCGCGACGCCGTGGCCGAGCCACGTCCCGACCTGGTGCAGCGCGTCGCGCGCGACGACGTCGCCGCGGTCGGCGGCGTCCACGATGGCGCGGACGGCCTCGCGGCTGGTCATCCCGGTCAGGTCGGCGCGGCCCGCGAGCGTCAGCAGGGTCCGCTCCCCCACCTCCGACTCCAGGCAGCCGCGCGCGCCGCACGAGCACGTCCGGCCGCCCGGGTTGACGCCCATGTGGCCGATCTCGCCGCCGTAGCCGTCCTGGCCGCCGAGCAGCCGGCCGCCGACGATGATGCCGCCGCCGACGCCGACGTCCCCGTGCAGGTAGACCATGTCGTCATAGCCGACGCCCGCGCCGCGCTCGTGCTCGGCGATCGCGCCGAGGTTGGCGTCGTTGGCGACCGCGACCGGGACGCCGAGCGCGAGCCGCCGGGACAGCATCTCGCCGAGCCGCACGTCCCCGACCCGCAGGTTCGGGCCGAACCGGATGACGTCGTCGCCGCGCCGGACGATGCCGGGGAACGCCAGGGCCGCGCCGACGCACACCGCGTCCCGCCCGGCCTTGCGGACGAGCGAGCGGGCCATCCCGGCGAGCGTCGCGACCAGTTCGGCGGGTTCGACGGGGCCGCGGCCCTCGTGCGGGGACTCGCGCCGGTCGAGGACGACGCCGCCGAGCCCGACGCGCGCGACGGCGATCCGGTCCACGCCGACGTCGAACGCCAGGACGTACACGCGCGTGGACTCGGGCCGGACGACCAGCGACGGGCGTCCGGCGCGGCGTCCGGGGCTGCGCGGCAGCTCCTCCCGGACGAGCCCGGCCGCGGTGAGGTCCGCGGTCAGCGCCATGATCGTGCTGCGGTTCAGGCCGAGGGACTCGGCGAGCGTCGCCCGCGACGCCGGGCCGCGGACGTGGACGTACCGCAGCAGCGTGCCGAGGTTGTGCCGCCGGATGTCCTCCTGTGACGGTCCCGCCTTCATCCGCGGATCCCCAGCGACTCGCTGCGGCCGGCGGTGATCAGCTCGACGACCTGCGCGTGCGTGACGTCGGCGGTGCGGACCTGCGCGACCGTCCGGCCCAGGTAGAGCGCGGCGACCCGGTCCGACACGGCGAACACGTCGTTCATGTTGTGCGAGATCAGCACGACCGCCAGGCCCTGGTCGGCGAGCCGCCGGACGATCTCCAGCACCTGCTGGGTCTGCGCGACGCCGAGCGCGGCGGACGGCTCGTCCAGCACGACCACGCGCGAGTCCCACAGCACCGCGCGGGCTATCGCGACGGTCTGCCGCTGCCCGCCGGACAGTTCCGACACCTTCCGCCGGACGGACCCGATCGTCCGCACCGACAGCTCGGCGAGCGTCCTGCGCGCGAGCTCCTCCATCGCCGTCTCGTCCAGGACGATGCCCCGGCGGCGCTCGCGGCCGAGGAACATGTTCTGCACGATGTCCAGGTTGTCGGCGAGCGCGAGGTCCTGGTGGACGACCTCGATCCCGAGCCCGGCGGCCTCGCGGGGGCTGGACGGACGCACGGGGCGGCCGTCGAAGAGGTAGTCGCCGCCGTCGAGGGAGTGGATGCCGCCGATGCACTTCACCAGCGTCGTCTTGCCCGCGCCGTTGTCGCCGACGAGCGCGGTCACCTCACCCGCGTACGCGGTGAAGTCGACCTGCTGGAGGACTCGGACCGGCCCGAAACTCTTGTCGATGCCGCGCAGGTCCAACACAGGTGTCTGTGACATTCCGGGGGGCTCCAACCAAGCCGCGCCGCCCGCGCGCGTGGAGCGGTCGTGGGCGCTGAGCGTAGCAGCCGCGCCCACCGGCCCCACAACCGCGCCGGGGCCGTCCGGCGGGCCTGTTCCGGCCGCGTCGACGGGCACCCAGACCGGCGGCCGGGCGGGCGAGGAGGCCGCCGGGACGGGCGCGCCCCGGGGCCCCGCGTCGGCGGGGTCCCCGGGGCGCGTCCGGAAGCGCACCTGACGGCCTATCGTCCCGTGGCCGACCGGCGCCGGCGCGACAGCGCGTCGATGCCCGCCGCCACCAGCAGGACGCCGCCGGTGATGAGGAAGTTGGCGTAGGCGTCCATGCCGAGCAGGCCGAGGCCGTTGTCGATGGTCGCGATGACCAGGCCGCCGAGGATCGCGTCCCGGGCCCGGCCGCGTCCGCCGAACAGGCTCGTCCCGCCGATGACGGCCGCGCCGACCGCGTACAGCAGGGTGTTGCCCGCGCCCGAGTCCGTCGCGACCGAGTTCAGCCGGGACGCCGCGACGATGCCGGACACCGCGGCCAGCCCGGACGCGATCATGAAGACCGACATCCGGATCCGGGTGACGTTGATGCCCGCGCGGCGGGCCGCCTCGGCGCTGCCGCCGACCGCGTACAGGTGCCGTCCGTAGGCGGTGCGGTCCAGCACGAACGTCGCGATGATGAGCAGGACGGCGACCAGCGGCACGCCCCACGGGATGCCCGCGAGGGTGACCAGCGGGCTCGGCGCGCGGTCCAGGCTGAGCACGAACGTGCCGATCAGCAGGATCGCGCCGACGACCACCACGCGCCCGGCGACCAGCTGCACGGGCTTGCCGTGCAGGCCGCGGCGGCGCTGCCGGTTCCAGCGCAGCAGCTGGCTGGCGGCGTAGCCGAGCGCGACCAGGACGGCCAGCGTCCAGCCGAGCCAGAGCGGCATGTTCTTGTTCGCGAGCGCGACGATGACGTCGTCCCGGACCGGGACGGTGCCGCCCTTGCCGATCAGCTTCAGGGTGATGCCCTGCAGGCCGAGGAACAACGCGAGCGTCACCACGAACGACGGGATCCGGATGACCGAGACCAGCCATCCGATCGCGGTGCCGATGACGACGCCGGTCGCGATCGCCGCGATGACCGCGACGTACCAGGGCTGGCCGGACTCGACGATGAGCTTGGCCATGACCGCGCCGCACACGCCGCTCGCCACGCCCGCCGACAGGTCGATCTCGCCCAGCAGCAGGACGAACACCAGGCCCATCGCGAGGATGGTCACCGGCAGCGCCTGGGTGAACAGGTTCGCGACGTTGCCCGTGGACAGGAAGGTGTCCGGGCGCAGCCCGGTGAACAGCACGAACAGGAACGCCAGCGCGAGGATCGCGGGGATCGCGCCCAGCTCGCCCGCGCGCACCCGCGCCCAGTAGTCGGAGACCGCGGAGCGCACGTCGAGCTGCCGGCGGTCGGCGGCGAAGTCAGCGTCCGCCAGCCTGGGGATGTCGGTGGACATCGCTTCCCCTATCAGATGGTCTCGGCCGCTGTCGCGGGATGGAGCCCGAGGTCGCCGGAGCGGCCCGAGGTGATCAGTTCCACGACCTGGCCGTGGGTGACGTCGGTGCGCTTGACCTCCGCCGCGACCCGGCCGAGGTACAGGGTGGTGATGCGGTCGGCGACCTCGAACACGTCGTTCATGTTGTGCGAGATCAGCACGACCGCGTGGCCGGTGTCGGCGAGCCTGCGGACCAGGTCGAGCACCTGCCGGGTCTGCGCGACGCCGAGCGCGGCGGTCGGCTCGTCCAGCACGACCACCTTGGAGTCCCACAGCGCGGCCTTGGCGATGGCGACGGTCTGCCGCTGCCCGCCGGACAGGCTCGACACCTGCTGCCGGACGGACTTGACGGTGCGGACCGAGAGGCGCGCGAGGGTCTCGCGGGCCTTCTGCTCCATCGCGTCCTCGTCGAGGACGATGCCCTTGCGCTGCTCGCGGCCGAGGAACATGTTCTGCACGATGTCGAGATTGTCAGCGAGCGCGAGATCCTGGTAGACGATCTCGATACCGAGATCGGCCGCGTCGCGCGGCCCGGAGACCTTCACCTCGCGGCCCTCGAACTCAAGGACGCCGGAGTCGATCGGGTGGATCCCGGCGATGCACTTGATGAGGGTGGACTTGCCGGCGCCGTTGTCGCCGACCAGGGCCATCACCTCGCCCTGGCGGAGCGTGAAGTCCACGTCGTGCAGGACGTGCACCGGGCCGAAGCTCTTGTTGACGCCGACCAGGCGCAGGACGGGGTCGCCGTTTTCTGCCACGTCATTCCCTTCGGGTTCGCCGTGCGCTCCGGCGCGCACCCGGCCCGGGTGGTTCCGCCGGAGGGGCGGTTCCGCGGGCCGGGCGCGTGCCGGTACTGCTCAGCGGTCGGTCGTCACTGGATGCCGGCGGCCGTGCACTTGGCCGCGTAGGCGCCCTTGCACAGCTCGTCCTTCTTGACGAAGCCGTCGGTCACGACCTGCTTGACGTTGTCCTTGGAGACGCCGATCGGGTTCAGCAGCACCGACGGGACGTCCCGCTTGCCCTGGGAGTCGTTCGTGGTGCCGTTGGTCTCGCCCTTCTGGCCCTTCATGACGTCGATGGCGAGCTTGGCGACCGCGTCGGCCTCCTGCTTCACCGGCTTGTAGACCGTCATGCACTGCGTGCCGTCCAGGATGTTCTGGAGGCCCTGCACCGACGCGTCCTGGCCGGTCACCGGGACCTTGCCGGCCTGCGAGTTCTTCTTCAGGATCGAGATGGCGGCGTTGCCGAGGCCGTCGTTGGCGGCGAGCACGCCGTCGATCTTGCCGCTCTGCTGGGTCAGCATCTGCTCGAAGATCGTGGCGGCCTTCTGGTTGTCCCAGTCGGGGACGGCCTGCTCGGCGACCTTCTTGTAGGTCCCGACCTTGTCCAGGACGCTGTGCGCGCCCTGCGCGAACAGGGTCGCGTTGTTGTCGGTCGGCGCGCCGTTCAGGTAGGCGATGTTGGCCTGCTTGTCCCCCAGGCACTTCTGCAGGCCCTTGCCGAGCTCCTCGCCGACCTTCACGTTGTCGAAGGAGACGTAGTAGTCGGACACGCCGCCGAGGGTCAGCCGGTCGTAGTCGATGGTCTTGACGCCCTGCTGCTGCGCCTTGCGCTGCACGGCGGCGGCGGAGTTGGAGTCCAGGCCGTCCACGATCAGGACGGTCACGCCACCGGTGATCATCTGGTCGGCGATGGTCTGGAACCGCTGGGTGGAGCCCTCGGCGTTCTGGATGTCGTACTTGACGCCGGCGGCCTTGAACGACTGCTCCAGGAACGGGCGGTCGAAGCTCTCGTACCGGACCGAGGACTTGGTGTCGGGCAGGATCACGCCGATCTTGCCCTTGGCCGCGGCGGCGTCGCCGCCGCCGGACGCGCCGTCCTTCTTGTCGTCCCCGCAGGCGGTGAGGGTGAGGGCCGCCGCGGCGGTGAACGCCGCGAGGCCGATGATCCCCTTGCGCATGTGCCCGGGTCCTTTCTGGGGGCGGCCGCGTCGGCGCGGCCGGTCTTCGGGGGTGGGATGCGCGCGGACGGTTGTCCGGGGCTCCCCCCCGCCGTCGCGCGAAATGTTGTGTCCCGCAACTTATGTCGGGTTCGACAGTGATGCCACCCCTGGGGCCGGATGAATTTGTTGTGAGCAGTAACAATCCAGTAACGCCAGCTCAACGCGGATGAAACGTCCCCGACCAGGACGGACTCCGCGACCCCCGCCACCCCACCAAGATCACGAAAAAGTTCGCCGCCCCAACATAAGCACCACCGAACCACCAAAGGCCGCGCACAGGCGGAGGCACGGGAGGTCTCGCGGAAGGCCCACGACCCGCGCGTGCGCGCGTCGAGCGCGGCCCGTCTGCGTGCGCGGGTCAGGCGCGCGTGGGGCCAGTCACGCGCGGGGTTAGGCGGGCGCGGGGTCAGGCATGCGCGGGGTCAGGCATGCGCGGGGGGGCAGGCGGGCGCGGGGACAGGCGGGCGCGGGGTCAGGTCTGGGTGGCGAGGACGCGTTGGACGAGGTCGGCGGCGGCCACGACCGAACCGGCCGGGGCGAGGCGCTCTCCCCAGGACCACCGGTACCACCAGCCGTCCGCGTCCTGCTCGGCCAGGATGTTCTCCGTCAGGACGGGCGCGTCCGGGTTCGTCACGTGCAGGCAGGGCGCCTGCCCGCGCGGCACGATGAGCCGCACCCGCAGCCCCCGCCCGAGCAGTTCGTCGCCGAGCTCTTCCAGATGCTCGATCCGCGTCTTGACCGGCGTGGCCGCTCCCGCGTCGTCAGGCGTCACCGTCGCCTCCCCGTGGATCGCGTGACCGGGCGAGCGCCAGACTGGCACGCCGCCGACCGGGGCGCACGCACCCGGGGCCGTGACGCGCCCGTGTTCGACCACGCGGCATGTCGTGGCCCGCGAGCGCGAACCGATGTGCCCGATCATGTGTCTGATAATCGGGATATCGTGCGCGTGGCAGATGCGAGGAAGGCGGGAAACCGGGATGAGTGGGGCTAATCCGGACTGGCGGGCGCAGCTGACGAGGCCGGACTACCCCCTCCCTCAACGGCCGGAGGACGCTCCGTTCGAGTCCGCGCCCCCACCGGGGTCGGAGGAGACGGCCGTGTCCGCGTCCGGGCCCGGTCCGGTGAGGCCGCCGAAGCCCGCGTCGTCGGGCACGTCCGCGTACTGGCACCGGCTGCACTACCCGGTCGGCGTCTTCCTGATCGCGTACGGCCTGGCGAGCACGGCCGCGGCGGCGTTGTCCTGGAGCGACCGGCGCGACCAGGTCGCGTCCTACCTGGACTCCGGCGTCGCGGGCACCGCCCTCATCGGGGTGAAGGGCCTGGAGCTGCTGCTCGTCGTGCTCACCGTCGCGGGGCTGCTGCGACGCCGGGACGTGTGGTTCCTGCCACCGCTCGCGAGCTGGATGGCGGGCTTCGGCGTCCTGTCCGTCCTGGACGTCCTGCAAGGCAAGTGGGGCGGCCTCGCCGAGCACGTCGCCTACCTGCTCATGTTCGGCGTCCTGCTGTTCGTCTCCTACGGGCTGGGCGTCAAGGCCCGTCTCGGCAGCAGGTCGAGCGGCCCTGGCGACGGCGGCGGCCTCACGCGCACCCAGGAACTCGCGCTGGCGGCGCTCAACCGGATTCCGCGCCCCGCGCCTCCGTCGCGTCCCTGACCGCCCCAAGAACCTCGCCGTGCACCGAGTGCCTTGACGGCACCCGGTGCACGGCGTTTTCGGCACCGCTCGGGCGGGGTGGGGTCAGGGCCGGACGATGATCTTGGCGTGGCGTTCGGGGTTGGCGAGGTCCTGGAAGGCCTGGGAGAGGCCGGAGAGGCCGACCTCGCCGGTGATGATGGAGGCCGCGTCGATGCGTCCGGCGGCGATGTCGTGGAGGGTGGCACGGTACTCGTCGGGCATCGCGCCGAAGGTTCCGCGGACGGTGATCTCCTTGGACGCCGCGACCCCGGGCTCGACGGTGTCGGGTTGCATGCAGACGCCGACGAGCATGACCGTGGCGCCGGCGGGGGCGCCGTCGATGACCTGCTGGAGGACGCCCGGGACGCCGACGCACTCGAAGACGACGGCGCCGGGCGCGGTGGTGCCGAAGATCTCGGCGGCGATGCGGTCGACGGTGGTGACCGGGACGCCGAGCTCGGCCCAGCGGGTGTGCGGGGACGCGACGGCGGGGTCGACGACCTCGTCCGCGCCCAGGGTCTCGGCGAGGGCGCGGCGGCGCGGGGAGAAGTCCACGGCGATCACCGGGCCGTGGCCGCGCGCCTTGAGCTGGGCGACGACGCCGAGGCCGATCGGGCCGAGGCCGAGCACGACGGCGACGTCGCCCTGCTCGATGCCGCTGCGCCGGACGGCGCGGGCCCCGACCGAGAACGGCTCGGTGATCGCGGCGACCCTCGGGTCCAGGCCGTCCGGCACGGGCATCGCCAGGCCCTCGTTGAGGATCATGTACTCGCCGTACCCGCCCGGGAACATGGGCGCGTAGCCGACGATGCCCGCGCCCTGCGGGCCGAGGGCGATGGGCGGGCCGCAGACGACCGTCCCGACGGGCAGGGTCCCCTCGGTGCCGGGGCCGTGGGCCACGATCTCGGCGGCGAACTCGTGCCCGAAGACCAGGCCCTCGCGCGGGTCGTGGGGGGTGCCGCCGGAGCGGCGGGTGGTCTCCATGAAGCCCTCGGGGTCGGCGAGGGCGTGCAGGTCGGAGCCGCAGATGCCGCAGGCGAGCGTCCGCACCAGGAGCTGCCCGTCGAGGGGGACCGGGTCCGGGACGTCGGTGACGGTGAGGGTGTTGTCCTTGGTCGTCAACGCGGCGCGCATCGGTTCCTCCCAGCGTTCGGTGGCGGAATGTCGCTCACCGAACCGAACCACGTTCGCGCCCGCCGCGGTAGCCCTGCGGCGGGGCGGATCTTGGCAGAAGTTGCCATTGGTGCCTTACGGGACATATGTCACGTTCCGAAGGCATGAGAGCCTCACGCCTGGCGGTGTCGCTCGTCGCGGCCGCGTCGCTCGCGACGCCGACCGCCGTCGCGACGTCCGCCTCCGCCGCACCGCCCTCGTCCCCCTCCTGCGACCCCACCCGCACGACGCCCGCGTACCGGGGGAAGGTCCCGTCCCCGAAGCAGGTCCTCGGCGTCGAGCTGGGCGACCGCGAGGTGACCGCCGCCGAGTCGGACCGTTACCTGGACGCCGTCGCCGCGTCCAGCGAACGCGTCGTCTCCGGGACGCTCGCCACGACCGCCCAAGGGCGTCCTCTGAAGTACGCCATCGTCGGACGTCCCGAACTGCTCACCCGTGCCGGTCTCGCGCGCGTGCGCGAGGACGCGGCAAAGCTGCGCGACCCGAAAACGCCCGCGAAGCTCGCCGAGCAGATCGCCAAGCGCGGCGTCCCGATCCTGTGGGTGAGCGGGAACGTGCACGGCAACGAGCCCAGCGGCACCGACGCGGCGCTGAAGGTGCTGCGCGACCTCGGCGACCGCACCGACTGCGCCGCGCGGACGATCCTCGACAACGCGCTCGTGATCGTCCTGCCCACGCAGAACCCCGACGGCCGGACGCTGAACACCCGCCAGAACGCCTACGGCTTCGACATGAACCGCGACTGGTTCGCGCGCACGCAGCCCGAGGTCGACGGCAAGCTCACGATGCTGAACCAGTACCCGCCCGCGCTGTACATCGACGCGCACGAGATGGGCGGGACCTCGTTCTTCTTCCCGCCGAACGCCGACCCGATCTACCACGAGACGCCGGAGCAGGCGATCGGCTGGATCAACGACATCTACGGCGCGGCAATGGCGGCCGAGTTCACCCGGCAGGGCATCGACTACTTCAACCGCGACACCTACGACCTCTTCTACCAGGGGTACGGCGACACGGTCCCGATCTCCGGCTTCCTCGCCGCCGGGATGACCTACGAGAAGGGCGACGAGAGCCCCTATCCGGAGCGGGTCAAGGAGCACTACCTGACCCAGTGGGTGTCGCTGTCGCAGGCCGCGCTGAACCGGCACCGCATCCTGACCGAGTGGCACCAGATGGCCGTGGACGCCTACCAGCAGGGCGTCGCCGGGAAGCTGGAGCCGAACCAGATCTACAACCCGCCGAACCAGATCGACCGGCAGGTCCCGGACCGGCTCGTCCGGACGTACTTCCTGCGGGCGGACGATCCGGCGAAGGGGCCCGAGGTCCGCACGATCGTGCGGCGGCTGCAGCGGATGGGCGTGCGGGTGGACCGGCTCGTCCGGCCTTTGACGGTGCCCGATTTCAAGCCCTACGGACGCGCCGAGACGCGAACGACGCTGCCCGCCGGGACGTACTCGATCAGCATGGCGCAGGGGCAGAAGCACTGGATCCAGGCCATGCTGAACGAGGACTCCTACACCCCGTTCCCGTACTTCTACGACGTGACGGCGTGGTCGATGCCGCTGCTGCAGAACGTCGCGGGCGGCTCGTCCGGGGCGCTGCTCCGTCCGGCCACGGAGCCGGTGCCGCCGCTGCCCTCGGAGACGCCGGGGCACGCCGGGAACGCGCCGAAGATCGGGATTTTGCAGCTGTCGGCGACGTCGTCCGGCGCGCGGCAGTCCACGGGCTGGCTGCGGTCCCGGCTCGACCGCGAGTGGAAGCTGCCGTACACGCTGCTCAGCCCGGCCGACGTGGCGTCCGGGAAGCTCGCGGGCGTGCGGGTCCTGGTCGTCCCGAACGGCCCGGCCGAGGCCGCGGACAAGGCGCTGGGCGACGCCGGGCGGACCGCCCTGACGACGTTCGTCCAGGACGGCGGCCGGTACGTCGGCTGGCAGGGCGGCGCGCAGCTCGCCGCGCGCCTGGGCATCACGACCGACACCTTCGCCGACCCGACGTCGGACGTCCCGGGCTCGCTGTTCCGGGTGAGGGTGGACGGCCGCAGCCCGCTCGCGCGCGGGGTCGGAGACACGGCCTGGCAGTTCTACTCGTACGACCCGGTGATCCGGCAGAGCGACCCGGCGAAGGTCGCGGTCGGCTACCCCGACGCGTCCTCAGCGGACTGGTTCGTCTCGGGCTATGAACAGGGCTCGGCCGAACTCGGCGGGACCGCCGCCGTAACGGACGAGCCTGTAGGCAAGGGCCGAACGGTCCTGTTCGGCGGCGAACCCAACTTCCGCGCCTTCAGCGATGGCACGGCGAAGCTGCTGTACAACGCGTTGCTCGGACCGGACCCGAAGGCTGGGGTGTCCGGTTTGGCCACGGCTCGTCCGCGCGCGGTGGCGAACACCCCGCTCCAGGTCGAATCCCCGATCCGGGTGTCGGTCAAGGTGGGCGACGCTGACCGGACGGTCGCGATCCTGCGTTCGGTGGGTGCGCACTATGTGGAGCGGCGGTCGGGCGACGTCGTCCACTACGTGATCGACAACCCCGGCGGCCTTCCGGCCGACCACCATCCGTTCGCTGGACGCCTGCCGTCCCTCATCCGGCAGGCGGGCATCACCCCGGTGGCGGTCGTCCTTCCCTGACGCGCACGCGCCCGGGGGCGACCGTCGTCGCGGCCGTCCCCAGGGCGTGGGCCGTCAGTCGGCGATCCAGGCGATGGCGGTCATGGTGCCGGGCGGGACCTCGGTGAAACCGCCGTCGCGGACGGCCACGGTGGCACGGTCCACGCACTCGTTCCAGAGGACGTCCCGTGCCAGATGCACGCGCAGGCCGTTCTCCAGCCAGCGCTCACGGGCGCGCGCGTCCGCCTGCCGGAACAGCAGGTGGGCGGCGTGCCCGCACTGGGCCGCCGCTTTGCCGGTGGTCATCGTGAAGCCCGGGTTCAGCGCGACCTCGGCGTGCGGGCCGTCCGGCGGCGGGAGGGGCTTCTCGGCGAACGGCAGATCCAGCCCGGCCACCTGGAGTTTGGTGATCTGCGGCGGGACCTCGTCCATCGGGCCGGGCGGGAACGCCCGCACCTCCGCGCCATAAGCCTCGGCCGTGACGCCCGGCAGCTCCTGAACCTCAGGCCAGCGCACCCCGCGCGCACGCCGGGCCACCTTGCGGATGCGCCGCGACTCCCAGCCGTGAACGGCCGCGTGCCACTCGCCCTCGGGCTCCTGCGCGCGCGGATCGGCGAGCAGGCGCACCACAGCGGTCGCGGCAGCCGCGCAGACGGCGTCATGGGTCGGTGGATCGGCCTTCTCCACGCGGACCACCAGTTGCATCGCCCAGGGCGGATCGTCAAGCGGGTCGTAGTCGGGTCGCACGCCTGGAGTATTCCAGTTCCAATCTCCTGCCCCTGACGCGACTTCACCTCCACGCATCGGGGTACGGCACACATATCGCTTCGGCGTCGCAGGGGACGCGGCGCGCGGGAGCGGCCGGAGAGGGAGCCGAGCGGCGCGAGGCGGGTCGGAGGTCGCCGTGGCCAGTGGAACCTGGAACGAGTCCATTCCGGGGATCGGGACGTTCTTCGTGGGGATCGACATCGCGCCCGGCCGCTACCGGTGCGACGACGGCAAGGGCGGCTGGTGGGTCCGCTTCACCGGGCCGGGCGGCGGCGACCCCGTGGGTTCGTGGCCGCTTCCCGCCGGTCCGACCGAGATCGAGATCCCCGCGACCGACTTCGCCTTCGAGACCCATGTGCGCACGTACTGGCGGCGCGTCGCGGACGCGGCGTCCGGGTCGTCCTCGGGGGCCGCCGAGCTCCGTCCGGTGACCGACCCGACGCTGCGCGCCGACCTCGACCCGCTCGTCCGGCGGCGTCGCCCGCTCGTGGTCCTCGCGCCGTTCTCGGTGCTGGGCGCCGGGTTCGCCGGTCTGCCGGTGTTCGGGTCGGTGTGGCTCCTGGGCATGACGATGCTCGCCGCGCTGGTCGCGATCGGCGCGCCGACGGTCTTCCTCGACCTGACGCGCGCGCACGAGCTGGAAAAGCGTCGCGACCGCTACGTCGTCCCGGACGACCTGGACGCTGAGGCCCGCACCCTGCTCGCACGCGCGCAGACGGCGGTGGACACCGTCCGCGAGAGCGAGGTCAACCAGGAGGGCCTGCTCGAAAGCGCCGAGAACGCGGTGATCCTGCCGCGCGAGGAGTGGGAGATCGCGCACGCCCTGGCCCGCCAGTCGCGCCTGCGCGAGGACGGGACGGATCCGGGCGACGAGCTCCCCGAGGTGGAGGCGGCGCTGCGTCCGCTGCGCGAGAAGCTGGACCGCTCGGTGACCGCCGTGACCCGCCGCATCGAGGCGCTGGAGCGGTACGCCGAACACGTCCGCGCCGCCGACGAGGCCCTCCTCGCCCAACGCCGCGTGGACGACATCACCGGGCGCGCGCACGAGTACGACGAACTGGTCGCCGACACCGTCCGGGACGACATGGCGCTCCCCGAGATCGAGCGCCTGACCGAGCGCAGCGACGACCTCCTGACCGTCCTCCGCGCGCGCCTGAAGGACTCCGCCCCGGACGACTGACCGTCCGTCCCGCAGGGCCGCCGTTCCGGTGGACGGACGCGCCCTTGCGGGGTGTCGGCGGCGGCGGTCCCAGGTGTGGGCGATCATGCCCCGGAGATCCGGCACGCTGGTTTGGGACAGGCCGTCCGGGGAGGGCCGCGGTTCCCGTGATCAAGGGCGTGGTGGGCCTCGCCACCTGCGCGGAGGGGACGAAACAAGCGCTAGATCCGCACCTCCGCGAGGGGTCCGCGGCGGATTTGAGCAAGCGGTTGGGCGGACGCGGCATAATAGGAGCGTGACGACCACGAGCACTAATTCCGGACGACCGAAATCAGGCAGCGGGGAGCCCGCCGCCCGACGGCGCGGCAGGGGCTCGTCGGCAGCCGCGTCGGAGCGCCGCGAGCACCTGGTGAGGCTCGCCGCCGAGCTGTTCGCCGAGAAGGGCTTCCAGGCCACGACGGTCCGCAACATCGCCGACGAGGCGGGCATCCTGTCCGGCAGTCTCTACCACCACTTCGACTCCAAGGAGTCGATCGTGGACGAGATCCTGTCCGGGTTCTTCGAAGAGATCATGACCCGGTACCGCGAGGTCATCGACCGCGGCGAGGACCCGCGGACCACCATCGCGGGCCTGGTCCGCATCGCGTTCGGCACCCTGGAGCCGCACCGCGCCGCGATCACGGTCATGCAGAACGACTGGAACTACCTCAAGGGGATGGAGCGGTTCGCCTACCTCACCAAGTCCGAGGACGAGGTGGAGAAGATGTGGGTGGACACCATCAAGGCCGGTCAGGAGGAGGAGCTGTTCCGCTCCGACGTCGACCCCAAGCTGACCTACCGGATGATCCGCGACACCGTCTGGGTCGCGGTCCGCTGGTTCAAGCCGGGCGGACGCCTCGACGCGCAGGGCCTCGCCGACCACTACCTGAAGGTCATGTTCGACGGGATCAACACGCACTGACGGCCCGTTCCCCACGAGCCCGCTCCTGACGCCGTCGCGCCGGGGCGGGCTTTCGTTCCCGCTGAGTTCTCCCCCGGCCGTCAGTCGATGTCGAGGCTGTAGCGGCCGGTGGCGCATGCCTTGACCCGCCAGGCGCCCGGGACGCGGCGTCCGGAGACGCCTTCGACGTTCTTCCCGCGCGAGACGAGGACCGGGCGGGCCGCAAGGCCGGGAAGCCAGATGTCCAGGGTGCAGTCGCCGCCGGAGGCCGTGCCCTCCAGGTGGATCCCTCCCGTGCTCGTGTGGGTGAGCTTCGTCAGGCGTCCCGGGGCTGCGCGGGGGTAGGCGCGGGACAGGGTCGCGACGGTGACGGCGTCGCGAGGCAGGTCCTTGCCGGTGGCGCAGTCCACCTTGTTGAGGGCGTTGCCGACGGGTTCGGGGCCGTTCTGGGGGTCGCCGCACGCCTGTTTCCACACCCAGAACGCGCCGCCGACGCGGTGACGGTCCTCCTGGGCGGCGTAGCGGCGAACCTTGTCATGGATGGTCCGCTCCGATCCCCAGTAGCCCCATTCGCCGCTCCAGACCGGGACGTCCCGGGCGATGCGGGACGCGAGGGTGAAGCCGTGCTCGACCGTCGTGATGGGCGGCAGGCCCAGCGACGCGTCCATGGTGATCGACTCGGCGTAGAGGTGCGGGGCGAACACCAGGTCAGGGTCGTCCTCGTAGGAGCCGCGCGGCATCGGGTCGAAGCCGGTGCCCGACCAGAAGATGCTCGGCTCGGCGAAGAACAGGTGCGGGCGGGCCTCGGCGGAACGGATCCGCTTGAGGACGCGGTCGTAGAAGCGGCCGAGCAGCAGGGTCGAGGTGACCGGGGCCTGCTCGCCGAAGCCCGGCTCGTTGAGCGGGTCGAACCCGGCGATGGACGGGTCGTCGCCGTAGCGGGCGGCGAGCATGCCCCAGGCGTCCACGAGGCGGCTCTGGACGCCGTCGCGGTCGTAGTAGAAGTTCGTGAACGCGCGGTCGCCCGCCGGGGAGATGTCGCGGCCGGTGAACTGGCAGCGGGGCGCGCCGTCCGCGCGGGTCGCCCAGGCCGGCGCTCCGTCGTAGCCGTCCATGCGCGAGGTCCCGGCGGGGCAGGACGTGCCGCGCGGGGTCGGCTCGTTGCTCCACCCGTCCTGGTGCATGTCGAGGACGGTGTACATGCCGTTCGCGCGCGCCCAGGCGACGGCCTGGTCGATCCGTCCCAGGTAGGACGGGTCGTACCGGCCGGGCGACGGCTCGATCGCCGACCAGGACACGCCGAGCCGGACGACGTCGAACCCGAGCTCCGCCATCTGCCGGAAGTCGTCCTCGCCGAGCGGACGCGTCACCGGGAAGCCGGGGCGTCCCGCGTAGAAGTCGACGAGCTGGTTGACGTTGACGCCGCGGAGCAGCACCTGACGTCCCGCCGCGTCCACGATCCTCGGGTGGTCGCCCCGGACGGCGCGCAGGGGCGACAGCCCGTCTCCCGCATTGCCGGACGACATGGCGGACGCTCCGGAATTCCGGCTTCCCGATGTCACGACGACGGCCGCCACGGCGACGACGCCCGTGAGCGCGACGGCGAGCGTGCCCGGCAACGCGCGTCCGACCCGGACGGCACGTGGGACGGGGACGCTGAGGGCCAGGCCGGCCGTCCAGCCGAGCATCAGGCCGAGGGAGACGCCCTCGCAGACCCGGACGTACAGGGAGACCGGGATCTGGAGCAGGCTTCCGAAGCCGTCCTCGAAGACGAGCGCGACGGCCTGCACGGCGCCGAGGGCCGCGCCCGCCCACAGGGCCGCGATCCAGCCGCCCAGGAAGGTCGCGGCGACGCCGTGGGAGCGGCGGGCGGACGTCCGCAGCGTCCGCGCGAGCGCGAGGAACAGGACGCCCAGTCCGGCGGCGAAGGCGGGCGGGGCCGCGTCCGGCGACAGCGACGGCACCCATCCCGGCAGGTCGCGCGACCAGTGGGAGGAGATCCATGGCCCGCTGACGGCCGCCAGGAGCGTCACCGTCCCCGCGACCTTCCAGACGTTCCGGGTTCCGGGGTCGGCTTCCCCGGGCTCCTCGGGACCCTGCGGCGGGCGGCCGAGGAGTTGCGCCGTCAAGGCTGGGAGCAGGGCGTAGAGCGCGGCCTTCGGGACGGTGTAGGACGTCGACCAGGCGAGGTCGGCGGGGCCGAACATCGGGAACGTCGCCACGGCGACCGTCGCGAACTTGGCCGCCAGGACGACGAGGACGGTCCCGGACCAGACCGTGGCGAAGCGCCTGCGCGGGAGGCGGCCGAACACGTGGGTGACCCAGGCCGTCCCCGCGAGAGCGAGCGGCAGGTACACCGCCAGGGGCGCGAGCTGCCAGCGCGTCCGGGGCGCCAGATCGCCGGGGAGGCCGTAGAGCGCGAAGAACCCGACGGGGTCGAGGAGCGCGCTGAGGACCGCCGCCACCGCGAGGACCCCGGTGGTCAGGAAAGGAAGCCGACGCGACGCCAACACGCCCCCTGGATGTGCGCTGCGCCCTCGTGACGCAGGACACGGAAAATACATGAGAGTTGCTCATGTTTGCTAGAGGTGTTCGCGTCCTGCCGCAACCGCCGCGCCGGGGCCGTCCGGAGCCATACCCTCAAGGGGCCCCGGTGCTTTTCGTCACACCTTGCCAAGTTAGGGTCACAACCGAAGCAACGGGGTTGTTGAGGACGATGAGACATTCGGGGGGGAGGGCGGCATGACGGGACCACCGGGGAACAGAGCCGGGCGGGAGGAACCGCCCCCCGCCGAGCTGCGCGAGGCGATGGCACGGGGACTGCAGGAGCAGTTCCCGGGCGTCCGGGTCTGGTACGGCCAGGCGACCGGGTCCTGGTGGGCGATGGTGCCCCTGCGCTCCGGGCCGCGCCTGGTCGAGGCCGACACCTTCCAGCAGCTGCGGGACGCCATCATGAGCGCCCGGTCAAGGGGCTGAAAGACACCACACGGACGGGCCTGTGCGCCGCGCAGACCCGACGCCGTGGAGAACAACGGGACGCGCGCCCGCGAGAGACCGCGGGCGCGCGTCGTCGTTTCCGTGCCACCTGTCATGAGTGCGTCGGCACCGGGGCGCGGTCGGGCTCCGGGCGGCGGCGGAGGAACCTCGGGACCCACCAGTTGGCCTCGCCGCACAGTTCCATCAGCGCCGGGACGAGCAGCATCCGGACGACCGTGGCGTCGATGAGGATCGCGACGCCCATGCCGAGGCCGACCTGCTTGACCGCGACGTCCGCGCCGAGCAGGACCGACAGGAAGACCATCACCATGATGGCTGCGGCGGCGGTGATGACCCGGGCGGTCCCGGCGAGGCCGCCGGCGACGGCCTGCCGGGTGGGCATGCCGAGCTCGTGGTTCTCGCGGACCCGGGAGACCAGGAAGACCTCGTAGTCCATGGACAGCCCGAACAGGATCGGGAACATGATCATCGGGACCCAGGTGGCGACCGGCATCGCCCCGGGGAACCCGAGCACCTCGCCCGCCCAGCCCCACTGGACGACGGCGGTGAGCACGCCGTAGGCGGCGGCGATCGACAACAGGTTCATCAGCGCGGCCTGCGCGGCGATGACGATCGAGCGGACGAGCGCGACGAGCAGCAGCAGCGACAGTCCGACGACGACCGCGACCAGCCAGGGCAGGCGCTTCTGGACGTTGTCGGCGAAGTCGATCGACGCCGCGTTCGGACCGCCGACGTACACCTTCCCGGCCAGCGCGGTCCCGCGCGTGGCGCCCGGCACGACCGTGTCGCGCAGGTGGTGGACGAGCTTCTGCGTCGCCTCGTCCTGGGCGCCGTTGTGCGGGTAGGCGATGGTCACCGAGGCGGTGCCGTCGGCGCTGGGACGCGGCGGCTGGACGCTCTCGACGCCCGGCGTGCTCCGGACGGCGTTCGCGACCCGGGACGCGTCGCCGCCCTCGGCGACGATCACGAGCGGGGCCTCGACGCCCGGGCCGAAGCCGCGCGCCACGATCTCGTGCGCCCCGTACGCGGAGTTGGCGTGCGGCTGCGTGGACGAGTCGGGCAGGCTGAGCCGCATCGACAGGGCCGGGACGGCGAGCGTGAGGAGCAGCCCGGTGGCGATCAGCGCGGCCGGGAGGGGACGCCGCTGCACGACGCCCGCCCAGCGCTCGGCGAGGGGGCGTCCGGCGCGGCGGCCGAGGCCAGGGACGCGCAGCCGGTCGATGTGGCGGCCGGTGAAGCCGAGCAGCGCGGGCAGCAGGGTGACGGCGGTGAACATCGTCATCAGGACCGTCGTGGACGCGGCGACCGCGACCCCGGCGAGCAGCTTGTCGCCCATGACGAACAGTCCGAGCATCGCCACGACGACGGTCGACCCGGCGAACAGCACGGCGCGTCCGGCGGTGGACAGGGCGGTGACGGTCGCGGCCTCGGGGTCCTCGCCGTCGTGCAGGGCCTCGCGGTAGCGGGTGACGATGAACAGCGCGTAGTCGATGCCGACGCCGAGGCCGATGAGGGCGGCGACGATCGGGCTGAACGAGGGCGCGGGCAGCAGGTGGCCGATCAGCCCGATGAGCGCGAGCGCGGTGCCGATGCCGAACAGCGCGGTCACGATCGGCAGGCCCATGGCCAGGACGGATCCGAACGCGATCAGCAGGATGACCACGGCGGCGAGCACGCCGATGCCCTCCGACGGCCCGCCGCCGGGCGTCTCGGCGGCGGCGATCGAGCTGCCGCCGAGTTCGAGCCGGACGCCGTCCCTGGTGCCCCGGACGTCGGAGATCAGCTTGGTGACCTCGGCCGCGGGCATGTCGTTGGCCGTGAGGTTCAGCTGCGCGGTGGCGAACGCGATCCGCCCGTCGGACGAGATCCGGCCGGGTCCCTGGTAGGGCGACAGGACGCCGGTGACGTGCGGGGTCCGGGCGAGCCGCTGGAGCGCGGGCTCCACGCGGGCCCTGACGGCCGGGTCGCGGACGTCCCGGTCGGCCCGGATCGCGAGCGTGATGCTGTCGCCCTTGGCCTGCGGGAAGCGCGAGTCGAGGATCTTCTGCGCCTTCGCCGAGCCGGAGTCGCCGCCGCCGAAGGTGTTGGACGCCTTGGCCGCCATGGAGAACCCGAGCGCCATGACGGCGATCGCGCCGAGCACCCAGAGCACGACGGCGAGCCTGCGCCGCCGGTAACAGAGGCGGGCGAGGCGGGCGACCGCGCCGTCCGGGGAGATGGTCTTCGTGGTCATGGCGGGAGGTTCCCGCCGGGACCCGGTCCGGCGCGTCGGACGTGCGGAGACACTTGGCGGCGCGGCTACTCCCCCTGGAGTACTCCCCCGGGAGTCGGCGGCGGCCCGGCGGGGGTCGCGGGGAGGAGGGCCACGACCCGGAATCCGCCGTCCGGCTCAGGGGCGGCGGTCAGGGTTCCGCCCACGGCCTCGGCGCGTTCGCGCATGCCGGTGAGGCCGTGGCCGCCCCCGGAGACGTCGGCGTCCGGCCCCTGAGTCCCGCCGGGGCCGTCGTCGGCGATCTCCACCCGGACGTTCCGTCCGGTGTGGTCGATGGTGATCCGCGCGGTCGCCGCGTCACCCGCGTGGCGCAGGACGTTGGTGAGCGACTCCTGGAGGATGCGGTAGGCGGCCTCGTCGGTCGCCGCGTCCAGCGGGACGGCCGTCCCGGACACCTCGACGACGACCGGCAGGCCCGCCGAGCGCACGGCGTCCACGAGGTTCGGCAGGCGGCCGAGGCCGGGGGCGCGCGGGCCGGTCCCGTCCCCGCGGAGAAGGCCGAGCGTGGCGCGGAGCTGCGCGAGCGACTCCTTGCTGCTCGCGCGGATCGCGGCGACGGCCTCGCGGACCGGGTCGTCCGGCGGACGGTCCGCCAGCCTGCGCAGCGCCGCGCCCGACTGGACGGTGATCGTCGCCATCCCGTGCGCGACGGTGTCGTGCAGGTCGCGGGCGATCCGGACGCGTTCCTCGGCGGCGCGCCGGGCGGCCTCGCGCTCCTTCTCCTCGCCCGCCATCCGGAGGCGTTCGCGGGTCCCTGCGGCGAGCGCGCGGCGGCTGCGGATCACCTCGGCGAGCAGGATCACGGCCGTGACCATCAGCCACTGCTGGAGGAACTCGGCGAGCGCGCTCGCGGGCGGCTCGCCCTTGCGGAGGACCGCGAGGAAACCGAAGCCGAAGAAGAACGCGGTGATCCCGATCGACCAGCGCAGGTATCCGGCGAGGACGGCCGAGAACGCCGGCACGCCGAGCCCCCAGATCGGCGAGAACCCGGGCGCCCCGGACCCGTAGTAGGCGGTCAGCAGCAGGCTCGCGAGGAGCAGCGCCGCCATCGGCCGCCGCCGGTGCACCAGGACGGGCAGCGCCAGCAGCGCGCCGAGCAGGTAGTCGCGCGGGATGGCGGCACGCTCGCGCGGGTCCTGGCTGACGTGCACCATCAGCTCGACGATCCCGCCGATCAGCAGCGCGAGGACACCGTCCACGACGGGCGCGGGCACGCGGGGCCTCCGGATGCCTCTCACACCGTCACGGTAACGCCGGGGTGACCGTCCGGACGACCCCGCGCGACCGGCCCGTGAGCAGTGCTGGCGAAGCCCTCAAGGACGTGTGAGGACGGCGGCGCTGCCGTAGCTGCCGCCGAAGCCGGTGCAGAGCGCGACCGAGGCGTCCTTGACCTGGTTCGCGCCGGTTCCGCGCAGTTGCCGGACGGCCTCGGCGACGTTGTTCAGGCCGTGCACGTACCCCTCGGACAGCAGGCCGCCGTGCGGGTTCACCGGGTGGCGGCCGTTCCAGGCGATCTCCCCGGCGGACAGCATGACGCCGAGGTCGGGGCGTCCGACCAGGCCGAAGTCCTCGAGCTGGCGCGGGACGAGCCAGGAGTAGGCGTCGTAGAGCAGCGCCACGTCGATCTGTTCGGGTTTCATCCCGGCCGCCTCGTACAGCGGCGCGGCGACGTGCGCCGAGAAGATGCGGGTGACGTCGTCGGTCCGGTCCACCGTGGACGCGCCGGGCCCGCCGCCACGGACGACCGCATGCACGCGCGGGGAGTCCGGGGCGAGGTCGGCGCGGGTGAGGACGAGCGCGCACGCGCCGTCCGTCTCCTGGCAGCAGTCCACGCGTCGTAGCGGGGACGCGACCATGGGGCTGTCCAGGTAGTCGGACAGGGTGAGGCGTCGGCGCTGGAGCGCACGCGGGTTCCGTACCGCGTGCGCACGAGACTGGGCCACCACCGAGTACAGATGCCGTTCGGTGAGACCCGTGTCGTACAGGTACCGCTGCCCGGCCAGGGCGAACTGGTGGACGGGCCCGGCCATGCCGTAGGGGTGGGTGAACTGCTCTTCCGTGCCTTCGCCGAGCTTGAGGCCGAGCGCGTTCATCCGCTTGCCGGAGCGTCCGTTCAGGGCCCGGTACACCAGGACGGTCCGGGCGAGCCCGGCGTCGATGAGCATCGCCGCGTCCGCGAGGATCGAGGCGCTCTGCGTCCCGCCGCCGTAGATCTCGTTGTGCCAGCCGATCTCGGTGATGCCGAGCTCACGCGCCAGGTAAAGAACGGGCGCGGAATCGTTCAGGTGGTAGCTGAGGATCGCGTCGGGCGTGTCGGCGGCCCCGCCGGTCGCCTCGGCGGCCTCCGCGAGCGCGGCGCGCGCGGCCTCGGCGGCGAGCGCCAGCTCACTGCGGCCGGACGCGCGGGACAGCTCCGTCATCCCGATCCCCGCGATCGCCGCGCGTCCCGAGAACCCCTGCCTCATCCGGCCTCCGGCCGCGCCGCGTTCGTCCGGACGGCCCGGGGCGCCGGATGCGCGCCCGCGGTGACGCCCACCGGAGACGGGGCGCGATCCGTCCCCGGCGGGCCTCGTCGCCGAACCTAACTCCCAGGAGGGCTTAACACAAGCGCTTGCTCGGTTAGACTGGCACGTGTGCGGAGAGAGCGCGGCCCAGGACGGCTCAGAGCTCGTACTGGACGGCGGCCCGGGACGCGATGAGCGGCTTCATGCCCTCCACCACGGCCCGGTGCGTGGGGTTGTCGCGGTACGCCAGGTAGGCGTCGCGGTCGGCGAAGTCGGCCACGATCGCGAAGTCGGCGCTGCCGGGGTTGATCCCCGCGTCCGGCCCGACGCTGTAGGCCCGGATCTCGGGAATGACACCCGGAAGATCACGCAGCCGCGCGGCGACCTCCTCGGCCTGGGCGGTGGTCGTACCCTCGATCCATGTGAACAGCGCCACATGACGGAATCCGGTCATGGCAGCACCGTAGCGGTGGGTAGGACGGAACCTGACGACCTGTCCCGGCATCAGAGAAACTGAGGCCCAATGCCCGACCAAGACCGTAATGAACGTTTCCAGGCGGGAATGGGTTCCCACGGAACGTGGTTGGAGCCGTTCGGAGGTGTCTTCCGTGGACGCAGCGAGGCACGACGCGGCGAGGGACACCGCCGCGACAGACAGTGCGGCGACGGGCACCGCGGCGAGTGACACGCCGGCCCGTCCGAGGCTTTCAGGACACACGGGACTGCCGGGACACGCGGGGCTGACAAGACATGCGGGACCGCCAGGGCACGGGTCGGGGATACAGGCCGCGCCGACCTGGCCGCACGCCGTCGCCACGCTGGGCGTCGGCGCGATGCTCTCCGTTCCCGCGGTGCACGGCACGCCGTCCTGGCTGGACCGGTTGTCCCTGCTCACCACCGGACGCCCGCTGGCCCCCGCGCACGCGGTGGTCCTCGCGATCGCGCTGGTCTTCGTCGCGCGCGGGGCGCTGCTGCGCCGCCGCGCCGCCTGGTACGGGCTCATGGTCATGGTCGGGATGGGCTTCGCGGCCGTCGCGGTCGGCGGTGACGCCTACTGGCGGCTGCCGCTGCTCGCCGCCGCCGCGGTCGCGCTCTGGGTCAGCCGCGACACCTTCGTCGTCCGCCCGCACCCCGACCGGATCCGGTCGGCCGTCCGGATCGGCGCGGTCCTGGTGGTGCTCGCCGCGGTCCTGACCGTGGTGCTCGGCGGGGTGACGATCCGCTCGGTCGGCCCGGACGTCGCGCAGGGGCTGTCGGCGACCGGCGGGCCGTCCGGCGGCGCGGCGTGGCTGCCCGGCGCGCTGTCGCTGATCGGCGGCGTCGGCCTGCTGGTGCTGGTCGTCACGCTGCTCGCGCCCGACCCCGCGCCGCCGCCCGGCGACGAGGACGAGCGCCGTCGCGTCGCGGGCCTGGTCGCGCACCCCGGCTCCGACACCCTCGCGCCGTTCGCGCTGCGCCGCGACAAGACCTACGTGTTCAGCCCGGACGGCCGGGCCGCGATCGGCTACCGCGTGCTGTTCGGCGTCGCGGTCGCGGGCGGCGACCCGGTCGGCGCTCCGGACGCGCACGACGCCGCGATCAACGCGTTCCTGGAGCTGTGCCGCCGCACCGGCTGGCGTCCGGCCGTGCTGGGCGCGAGCAGCGAGCTCGTGTCGTCC
Organism: Actinomadura oligospora ATCC 43269; assembly: GCF_000518265.1. Classification (GTDB taxonomy): domain Bacteria; phylum Actinomycetota; class Actinomycetes; order Streptosporangiales; family Streptosporangiaceae; genus Spirillospora; species Spirillospora oligospora. Next base: position 915,316 of record NZ_JADG01000004.1, read on the forward strand.
TGGGGCGGGCTGCGCTCGTTCGGGTTCGGCGACGAGGTCGTGCTGTTCCCGGAGACGTTCTCGCTGTCCGGACGGCTGATGCGCAACGTCCGGCAGGCCGTGAAGCGCACCCACAACTTCGGCGTGAAGTCCGAGATCGTCCCGGAGCGGGAGCTCGGCGACGAGCTGCGCGGGAAGCTGCTGGACGTGGCCAACCGCTCGCTCGGCGGCGCGGCCGAGCGCGGCTTCTCCATGAACCTGGACGAGCTGCTCACCGGCTACCACCCGGGCGCGGTCGTCGCCGTCGCCTACGACGACCGCGGCGCGCCGATCGCCTTCCAGCGCTACGTCTCCGCAGGTCAGGGCCTCAGCCTGGACGCCATGCGGCGGCTCCCGGACGCTCCGAACGGCCTGAACGAGCGCCTGATCACCGACATCGCCGAGTGGGCGAAGCAGCAGCGGATCGACGTCGTGTCGCTGAACTTCGCCGCGTTCCGCGAGCTGCTCGACGCCGAGGAGCGGGGACCGGTCGAGAAGGCCGGATACCAGGCCCTCCACCTGCTGGACCCGTGGATCGCGGTCGAGTCGCTCTACCTGTTCGACCGCAAGTTCCGGCCGGGCTACCGTCCGCGCAGCATCGTGTTCCGCTCGTGGGCCGACATCGGCTGGCTCGCCGCCGCGCTGCTCACGCTGGAGTTCGGCCGCGTCGGCGACGTCCCGGCCGCCGACCGCGTCCTGGAGCCGGTCGGCGACCCGTCCGCGATGGGCCACCGCTTCCACTGACCCGCTGACGAGAGGAGCCCGCCGCCCGGACGACGCGTCCGGGCGGCGGGTTCGTCCTCACTCACACGACGTCACTTGATCTTGCTGAGGTCGATCGCGTCCGCCGGGGCCTGGATCTGGAGCGGGGTGTCGTACTCGGAGAAGTCGAACGAGCCCACCGGCATGTCGCCGACCGCCACGGTCGAGCTCAGGCGAAGCAGGTGCGGCGTCCCGTTCGCGGACACGAACATCTTCGACGACTTCGCACCCGGGCCCGTGATGGCGATCGCCGGGGTGCCCGCGACGTCGGCGCGGCTGCCCTCGAACCCGTCGGACCTCGTCGCGATGACCTCACGCATTTTCGCGACGACCTGCTGGTCGAACTGCCGGATGCCGAGGAAGGGCCGGTACTCCTTGGACTGGCTCGACGGGAACAGCACCCACTTGCCGCCGAGCATCGCCCCGGCCGACTTGTCCCCGAGCATGTTCTCCCAGAAGGAGGCGTCGGCGCCCATGAAGAGCTTGCCGCCGGTGGTGCGCAGCTTCACGGTGGCGGGGGTGTTCTCGAAGCTGCCCTGCATGGTTCCGTCCGCCTGGTCCTGCCCGAGGCGGAAGTCCAGGCGCATCGGCTTGCCCTCATCCTTGAAGTCGGCCTTCACATGCACGGACTTGGCGTTTCTGAAGCCGTCGAGCGCGGCCTTCACCAGTTCGGCGGGCGGCTTGGCGGAGTTGTCGGCGCCGGACGGAGGGGCGGACGTCATGGGCCCGTCCAGGGTGCTCGACGGTTTGGCGCCGCTCTTGCCGTCGCCCCCGCCGCAGGCGGTCAGGGTGAGCGTCGCGGCGAGCAGGGCCGTGCCCGCGGTCAGTCTGGTGGTGCGTCCCACGTGTGCCGTTCCTCTTTCGATCTTGATCAAGGGCGAAGGTGAGTCGCCCAGACGGGCACGGACGTTGACAAGAACCGCATAACGCTTGCGTCTCGCCGGACGCCCGGCTCCGTTCCGCTCGCCTCCCGTCCGGCCGGACGGGCTGTTAGGCTTCCCAAGCGAGCGCTTGGTACGTAATGTTGGCAGGGTGCGGCTCCGCCCCCGGGGCGGGCGCCCGCCCCGCGCGTTGACGAAGGAGCCTGCGACGTGGCTGACCGCCCGATGAAGTTCTCGGCCTTCCACCTGTTCCACCAGTTCGCGGGGCAGACCCCGGGTGAGGTGTACGAGTACCAGATCGAGATCGTCGAGCTGCTGGAGGAGCTCGGCTTCGACGGGGTGTGGATCGCCGAGCACCATTTCCGGGAGTACGGGACCGTCCCGAACATCTTCACGATGCTGGCGAACCTGGCCGCGCGGACCGAGCGGCTGCGGCTCGGCACGGGCATCGTGGTGCTGCCGCTGCACAACCCGATCCACGTGGCCGAGGAGGCCGCGATGGTGGACCTGCTGTCCGGCGGACGCCTCCAGCTCGGCATCGGACGCGGCTACCAGGCGATCGAGTTCGAGAACTTCGGGCTCGACCTGGCCGAGGCCAGGGACCGGTTCAACGAGTCGCTCGACGTCATCCTCGGCCTCTGGACGCAGGAGAACTTCGAGTACAAGGGCCGGTTCTTCGAGACCAAGCATGCTCTGAACCTGATGCCGAAGCCGGTGCAGCGCCCGCATCCGCCGGTGCACGTCGCCGCCGTCAGCCCCGAGACCGTCGAGATGTACGCGGCGCGCGGGCTGCCGATCCTGGCCGACCCGGCCGCGCCGTTCAAGAAGATCGCCAGGGCCGCCGAGACCTGGCACGCGACCGCCGCCGCGAACGGCGTGGACACCACGGACGTGGAGCTGGTCGCCAGCCGGATCGTGTACGCCGCGCCGTCCATCGAGCAGGCCCGCGAGGACCAGGCCCGGTTCGAGGCGTCGTTCGACCGCTCCCGGATCTTCAACCTGCAGAGCGCCCCCATCGACCGGACGACCGGGCAGGCGGCCAAGGGGTTCGAGTACTACCAGAACCGCTACCTGAAGGGCGGTTCGGTGGACAGCGAGTTCCGCTGGGAGCAGCTCGAGGTGATCGGCGACCCCGAACGCGTCATCGGCCAGATCCAGGCGATCCGGGAGATGGGCTTCGGGCACCTGATGTGCGACTTCGGCTCCACCCGGCCGATGCCGCTGGAGGAGATGAAGAAGGTCCTGACGTTCTTCGCGGCCGAGGTCATGCCCGCGTTCCGCTGATCCCCACCCCCAGGAGGCGCGATGTCCGCAGTACACCGGCTCACCCTCGGCGACGTCCTCGCCGAGCACGCGCGCGGCCGTCCGGCCGGCGCCGCGGTCGTGGACGGCGACGTCCGGCTGACCTATCCCGAACTCGACGACCGGGTGGCGCGGCTCGCCGGGGCGCTCGCCGCGGGCGGCGTGGAACCGGGCGGGCGCGTGCTGTGGCTCGGCCAGAACTCCTTCCGCGTGCTCGAGCTGCTGCTGGCCTGCGGACGGCTCGGCGCGATCTTCTGCCCGGCGAACTGGCGGCAGTCCGCCGACGAGCTGGCCCACGTCCTGTCCGACCTGACCCCGGCGGTCGTGGTGTGGGAGGAGTCGGAGGCCGTCGAGAAGGCGCGCGGGCAGGGCACGGCCGACGCGCGGTGGATCCTCTCGGGCGAGGAGTACGAGGCGTTCCTCGCGTCGGGTGAGACCTGGCTCCCGGAGGCCGCCGACGCGGGCGCGCCCGTCCTCGCGCTGTACACGGCCGCGTTCGACGGCCGTCCGAACGCGGCGCTGCTCAGCCACTCGGCGCTCGTCGCGCACAGCATGTCGCTGCTGCACATGCGGCAGATGGAGGACGGCTTCACGTTCCTGGCGTGCGGCCCGCTGTTCCACGTCGGGACGATGATGTTCACGCTCGCGACGTTCCAGCTCGGCGGCAGGATCGTCGTCACGCCCGCGTACGAGCCGGACGAGGTGTGCCGCCTGATCGACGCCGAGCGGTGCACGCAGGCGTTCCTGTTCGGGCCGATGATCGACGGGCTCGTCCGGGCGAACGCGGGCGGGAGGTACGACCTGAGCTCGCTGCGGTTCGTCTCGCACTCCCCCGAGTGGGACGCGATGATCACGGTGGACGACAGCCCGTGGTGCGCGTCCGGGATGGGCGGGTACGGGCAGACCGAGGTCGGCGGGATGCTGACGTTCCTCGGCCTCGGCATGGGCGGGAAGGGGTTCGCCGGACGGCCGTCCCCGCTCGTCCACGTGCGGCTGCTGGACGCCGCGGGGAACGAGGTCCCGCCGGGCGAGGTCGGCGAGATCTGCGCGCGGGGGCACAGCCTGTTCTCCGGCTACTGGAACCGTCCGGACCTGAACGCGGCGAAGGCGGCGGGCGGCTGGCACCACACCGGCGACCTCGGACGGCGTGAGGACGACGGCACGCTCACCTTCGTCGGCCCCAAGCTGCGGATGATCAAGTCGGCGAACGAGAACATCTACCCCGCCGAGGTCGAGCGCGCGCTGAAGACGCATCCGGCGGTCGCGGACGCGGCCGTGATCGGCGTCCCGGACGAGCGGTTCGGCCAGTCCCCCAAGGCGGTCGTCGTCCTGAAGGACGGCGCCGAGGCCACGGCGGAGCAGGTCGTCGAGCACGTCCGGGGTGAGATCGCCTCGTACAAGAAGCCGCGCGAGGTCGTGTTCGTGGACGAGATCCCGAAGCGCGGCTTCACGCCCGACTACGACGTCCTGGACGCCGCGCACGGCGGCGGCGCGTACCCGGGCTCCTGACCTTTCCCGAGCGCCGGCCGGCGTCCACGCGGACGTCGGCCGGCGCTCTTTTCGGGAAAACTGGTCAGACCAGTTGACGTGCGGACCTTCGGGTCACCACAATTCCGGCATGAGCAGCTTCTCCCCCATCGAGCGGACCTCGGTGGCGACGGCGGTCTTCGAGCAGATCGCGGCGCGGATCCTGGACGGCACCCTGCCCGTCGGCGGGCGGCTGCCGGCCGAGCGCGCGCTGACCGAGGAGTTCGGCGTCAACCGGCAGGCGCTGCGCGAGGCGCTGCAGCGGCTCGACCAGCTCGGGCTGGTCGAGATCCGGCACGGCGGGGCGACCCGGGTGCGCGACTTCCGCCGCACCGCCGGGCTCGACGTGCTGCCCCGGCTGTTCCTCGGCGCGGACGGCGGCGTCGACGCGACGATCGTCCGGTCGGTGATGGAGATGCGGACGGCCATCGGCGCGGACGCCGCGTCGCTCGCGGCCGGGCGCGCGTCCGCCGAGGCCCGGGCCGGGCTGCGGGGCGTCCTCGCCGACCTGGAGGCCCTCGTCGCGGGCGGGGCCGACGACTCCGCCGGGCTCGCCGCGGTCGACGTGCGCTTCTGGGACCTGCTCGTCGAGGCGTCCGGGAACGTCTGCTACCGGCTGTCGCTGAACGTCCTGCTCGACGCGTACCGCCCGGCCGAGGCGCTGGTCGACCTGCTCCTGGTGGGCGAGCGCCGCGACGCGCCCGCGCACCGGGCCCTGGTCGACGCCGTCGAGGCCGGGGACGGCGAGCGGGCCCGCGCCCGCGCCGCCGCGTTGCTGGACCAGGGCCGTGCCGCCGTGCTGGCCCACTTCTCCGCCGATCCCCCCGAGGAGGACCCCACGTGAGCCCCCGACCCGAGACCCCCGGCTGGCTCAAGCCGGGCCTGACCCTGACCGGCGCGGCCCGCGAGTTCTTCCGGCATCCGAGCCCGAAGGTGCTCGTCCCGGCCGCCGCGACCGCCGTGGCGGCGCGCGTCGCGCTCGGCCGCTGGACGCGCCGGGACGCGGCCGTGGCCGCGGGGATCGTCGCCGCCGAGCCGTTCGTCGAGTGGGTCGTCCACGTGGGCGTGCTGCACTGGCGGCCGAAGACCGTGAACGGCCGCCGGATCGACCCGATGCTGTCCCGCAAGCACCGCGCCCACCACCGCGACCCGCGCGACGCCGGGCTGGTGTTCGTCCCGCCGCCGGTGGTCGGCGGGCTGATCGTGGGGCTCGTCGGCCTCAACGCCGCGGTCCTGCGGGAGCGGCGGCTCGCGATGACGGGCGTCGCGACCTCGCTCACCGCGCTCGCGGCCTACGAGTGGACGCACTTCCTGATCCACTCGTCCTACCGTCCGCGGCACGCGCCCTACCGCGCCGCCTGGCGCAGCCACCGCCTGCACCACTACCGGAACGAGCGCTACTGGTTCGGCGTCGTCACGCCGATCTCGGACCAGGCGCTCGGGACGTATCCGGCGAAGGACGACGTCCCGGCGTCCCCGACCGCCAAGACTCTGGGCGTCGAGGAGATCGAGCCGCTCTCTGCCTGACTGACAGGGCCTGAGCCTGCATACACAGACGGCGGGTCGCCCTTGCCGGGCGGCCCGCCGTTCGTCCTGGGGAGGGTCAGCGGTGCTGGGCGCCCCGGTAGACGGCCAGCGCGTCCCGCTGCCACTGCGCGCCGCAGGCGTCCCTGCCGCAGGAGCCGAAGTAGCTCGCGGTCTGCCAGCCGACGCCGGTGGTGGCGTTGAACCTGATGAGGAACGGGCCGCCGCTGGCGCCGCCGCTCATGCCGTTGCAGTTCGCGAGGTAGATGACGCGCTTGTCGCTGCTGCCGCGCGGCTTGCCGGAGCAGCGCCACGGGTAGTCCTTGTCACCCGGGATCCCGAGCAGGTTCGTCGAGTACGAGCTCGGCTTGTAGTTGAACGCCACGCCCTCGGAGCCCGCCGCGTCCTGCACGTGCTTGCCGCCGCGCTTGTTCAGCACGATGAACGCGTTGTCGCCCTTCACTCCGGGCGTGGTCACCCAGCCCGCCTTGCGCCAGGTGAACCAGCCGCGCGGGGCCCTGCCGTTGGAGTAGGCCGGGGCGAACCGGTAGTTGCTGCCGCCCTCGCCGAACCCGCAGTGCCGCGCGGTCGCGATGGTGTCGTGGTTGTCCGACACCACGACGGTCGCCGAGCAGATCCAGGTCTTGCCCTTGAGGCTGAAGAACAGCCGCCCGAGCGCCGGGGGCTTGCGCCACTGCGCGGTGACCTGGCCGTTCTCGCCCTTGGGCAGCGTCCCGGCGCGCGTGTAGGGCGCGTCCTGGGCGGACGCGTCGACCGAGCCGCCGGAGTCCGCCGCCGAAACGGAGTCCGATGCCGAAGCAGATGCGGCGCGGTACTCCCTCGCGTTCGCGATCCTCTCCTTCGTCCAGAATCGGTCGACCTGCGCGGAACTCTGCCCGGCGTCGGCGAACCTGACGTTCGGGGCGGGAGCGGCGGTGGCGGCGGTCCCGGTGAGGGAGACGGTCGCGGCGACGAGCGCCCCGGCCGCGCCGACCGTCACGAGTCTGCGCATGGGTGTCCTCCTTGCTCTGGGGGGATGGACCCCCGCAAGGCTCGTGGCGGACGATCACCCGTTGGTCACTTTTGGGTGGACATACAGCGAATATTCAGACACCGCGCAGCCGGTCGGCAGGACGGCTCAGAGGACGGCGAGCGGGGTGACCGGGCTGGCGGTGCCGCCCTCGATCCGGAGCGGGGCGGCGACGAACAGGAAGTCCGTCCGGGACGACCCGGAGAGCTCCTCCAGCCACAGCATCTCCAGCAGCGGGATCCCGTGCCGCCAGAGGAGGGTCATGTGGAGGTCGTCGGCCAGGTCCTCGTCGGCGAGCTGGCGCTCGTTGAGGCCGCCGATCGCCGCGTTGTCGGACGCGACCGCGCACACGTCGCGCCCGGCGAGCCAGCGGCCCGCGTCGCCGGACAGGCCGGGCTGGCCGCTCCAGTACGCGTCGGGGCCGTCCTCCCAGGTCAGCGGCCATCCCGTGCGGATCACGGCCACGTCCCCGGGGCGGACGTCCACGTCGCACGCCTCCAGGTCGTCCGGGGTGACGCGGTCGGTGGCAGCCAGGTGCCGGACGCCCCGCAGGCGCGGGATGTCGAACAGGACGCCCCGCGCGACGACCGGTCCGGCCTTGTCGATGCCGCAGCGTCCGGCGCCGTAGGAGCGGACGCGGTCCGCGGGGTGCCCGTTGTACAGCTCGTCGCCCGACCACATGTGGCAGAGGGCGTCCATGTGGGTGGTGGTGCCGTGCGGGGTCACCACGAGGGCGTCGTCCGCCATCCTCAGGCCCGCGCCGATCGCTCTCGTGCCCGCCGCGTAGTCGCCGCCGTCCACGGACATGAAGTGCTGCGGCAGCGGGCGTCCGCGCAGGTGCGGGACGGTCGTCGGCGCGGGCGAGGACGTCGCGCCGCGGATCGGGAGCGACAGGCCCAGCACCCGCCCCTCCCGGACGCAGGACGCGGCGGCCAGCACGGTCCGCGGGGTCAGCAGGTTCAGCGCGCCGCGCTCGTCGGCGGCACCCCAGCGTCCCCAGTTGTTCGGCTCATCGAGCATCATTCGGTTTCAGACCCTTCCGAGAGAGGACGCCGCCATGACGACCGCGCAGGGGACGACTGAGCAGGGACCGTCGGCGCAGGGACACTGCGATCCGGCCTTCGCCGCCGTCCGGGAGGTGTTCGAACGGAACTTCGCCGAGGGCCGGGAGGTCGGCGCGGCCGTCGCGGTCTACTCCGGTGGCCGCAAGGTCGTGGACCTGTGGGGCGGACTCGCCGACCGCCGCACCGGACGCCCCTGGCTCGAGGACACGCCCGTGTTCGGCTTCTCCTGCACCAAGGCGCTGACCGCGACGGCGGCCCTGCTGCTCGCCGAGCGCGGCGCGTTCGCGTGGGACGCGCCGGTGACGGACTGGTGGCCGGAGTTCGGCGTCCACGGCAAGGACGTCGCGACCAACGAGCACCTGTTCACGCACCAGGTGGGGCTGCCCGCGTTCGCGCGTCCGGTGTCGGCGGAGGAGGCGGCCGACGCGGAGGCGCGCGCCGCCGAGCTGGCCGCGCAGGAGCCCGAGTGGAAGCCCGGCACCGCGCACGGCTACCACGCGCTGACCTACGGCTGGCTCGCCGGGCACCTCGTCCGCCACTTCGCCGGGATGCCCGCCGGGGACTTCGTCAAGAAGGAGTTCGCGGCCGATCTGGACCTGTGGGTCGGGTCGTCCGACGAGGTGATCGAGCGGGCGGCGAAGCTGACGAACGTGCGCGGCGTCCAAAACGAGGACGGGCCGCGCGCGGTGGACGACGACGCGCGCCTCACCCTCCTGGCCCACGCCTTCCTCGACCGCGACAGCAAGCTGAACCGGTCGGCGGGCAACCCGAGCCCCGGCAAGGGCGGCTACAACAACCCGGTCGTGCTGCACGCGGGCTGGCCGTCCGCCGGGATGGTCGCGACCGCGCGCGCGTTCGGGCGGTTCTACGCGAACCTCCTCGCCGGACGGTACGTCCGCCCGGAGACCCTGCGCGAGGGCATCCGGACGCGCGTGCGCGGAGAGGACCTGACGCTCACCGTGGACAGCGCGTTCGGCCTCGGCTTCATGCGTCCGTCGATGACGTTCTTCACCCCGGAGGCGGGACGCGGGTCGGCGTTCGGGCACACCGGCGCGGGCGGCGCGGTCGGTTTCGCCGACGTCGACGCCGACCTGGTCGTCGCCTACCTGCCGAACCGCATGGGCGACCAGCTCTCCGGCGACCTGCGCTCGTACCGGCTGGTCGAGGCCGCCTACGCGTCCCTCTAGCCGGGTCCCTGGCCCGGTCACTGCATCGTGATCCCGCCGCTGACCGAGAGGGTCTGGCCGGTGATGTAGGCGGCGCGGTCGGTGCAGAGGAACGCGACGAGGCCCGCGATGTCGGACGGACGGCCGATGCGGCGCAGCGGGATCTGCCGGGCGAGCTTGTCGAGCAGGCCCGGGTGCCGCTCGGCCACCTGCCGGACCATGGGCGTGTCCGTCGGTCCCGGGCAGACGACGTTGCTGGTCACGCCGCCGCGCGCGGCTTCGCGGGCGAGGGTCTTGGCGAGCCCGAACAGGCCGGACTTGGTGGCGGCGTACGCGCCCTCGCCGCCCGATCCGGCGCGCGCGCCGTCGGAGGAGACGAACACGAGACGCCCGTGCCCGCGTTCGGACATCCCGGGCAGCAGGGCGCGGGTGAGCTGCATCGGGGCGCGCAGGTTGACCTTCCACATCAGGTCCCAGTGCGCCGGGTCGCTCTCGGTGAACGGCTCGACGATGCTGACGCCCGCGTTGTGCACGAGGACGTCCACCGGCCCGACCGCCCCGGTGAACGCGTCGATGGACGCGGGGTCGGCGAGATCGACGGGACGGGCCGTCCCGCCGAGGGGCTTCGCGGTCTCGGCGGCGGCGTCCGCGTCGAGGTCGGCGACGACGACGTGCGCGCCGAGGGAGGCGAGGTCGGCGCAGATCGCGCGGCCGATGCCGCCCGCGCCGCCGGTCACGACGGCGACGCGTCCGGTGAGGTCGAGACCGTCCATCAGCCCTCCCAGGCGCGGACCAGGTCGCCGGCGGTGGCGCGCGCGGCGAGCAGCGGGATCGTGTGCTTGAGGACGGCGTCCCCGTACTCGGCGGGCGTCCCGGCGACGGCGTCGGTGACGCAGACGACCCGGTAGCCGAGGTTGACCGCCTCCAGGCACAGGCCGGGAACGCCGAGGTTCAGCGACAGGCCCACGGCCACGACGGTGGTGACGCCGAGCGAGCGCAGCGTCATGTCCAGGGACGTCCCGGTGAACGGCGAGAACCCGTGGTAGCGGCGGGATTCGAGGTCGGACGGGTCGGACAGCTCGGGCAGCACCTCAACAGCGGCCGTCCCCTCCAGCATGTGCGCGGGGTCCTTGAGCAGCGCGCGCAGGAAGGGCGAGTTGCGGGTGTGGCTGCCCGCGCGGTCGGGACGGAACGCGGCCGTGCACTGCACGACGCGCACTCCGGCCGCGCGGGCCGCCGTCGCGACGCGGGCGGCGTTGGCCGTCACGCCGCGTTCGGAGCAGGTCGTCGCCAGGTCGGGGAAGCGGGCCAGGTCGCCCGCGACGCCGCGCTGCATCTCCATGACGAGCAGCGCGGTGTGGGCGGGGGCCGCGAGGTCGGTGAGATCGGTCGGCACCCGCCCAGCCTAAATGACCTAGCATTTGCTTGGGTAGATCCCTCAGCTCCGGCGGCTCTGCCCGTAGACGTGGACGCGCCGCCCCCGGTACTCGACGTCGCGCAGGTGGCGGTGCCCGATCCGTTCGGCGACGGCGACGGAGCGGTCGTTGCCCGGCAGGATCAGCGAGATCACCTCCTCGGCGTCCAGCACGGTGAAGCAGAAGGCGAGCGCCGCGCGGGCCGCCTCGGACGCGTACCCCTTGCCCCAGTGCTCGCGCGCGAGGCACCAGCCGACGCCGAGGCCGGGGAACCCGTGCGGGCTCCAGGGTCCGGCGCGTCCGACGAACGCGCCGGTGTCCTTCTCGACGAGCGCCCAGTGCGAGTAGCCGCGGATCTCCCGGTGCCCGATGAACACCGCGAGGTTGCGCCACACGTCGTCCGCGGACCGCCCGACGCCCTCGGCCAGCCCGTCCGCCACCTCCGGGTCGGCCATCATCGCGGCGTAGTCGTCGAAATCAGCTCCGGTCAGGGGCCGCAGCACCAGCCGCTCGGTCTCCAGTTCGGTCATGGGGCAACAGTCTGGAGCGGCGCTACGGTTTCCGCCATGGAGATCACGGTTCCGCACGCCTGGCCGTCCACGCCGTCCGACGCCGAGGCGATCCAGATCGCGTTGCGCGAGCGCGTGGAGGCGTCCGGTTCGGTCGCTCCGCGCACGGTCGCCGGGCTGGACGTCTCGTACGCGGGCGACGGGAGCGGCGCGCGCGGGCGTCTCGCCGCGGCGGCCGTGGTGCTGGACGCCGGGACCCTGGACGTCGTGGAGGAGTCGGTCGCGGTCGGCACGTCCGACTTCCCCTACGTCCCGGGGCTGTTCGCGTTCCGGGAGCTGCCGACGCTGGTCGAGGCGTTGCGCGGCCTCACCATCACGCCCGACCTGCTGGTCTGCGACGGCTACGGCCTCGCGCACCCGCGCCGCTTCGGGCTGGCCTGCCACCTCGGGATCATCACGGGCCTGCCGACGATCGGCATCGCCAAGACGGCGTTCGTCGGCACGCACGGGCAGCCGGGCCCGAAGCGCGGCGACCAGGCCCCGCTGCTGCTGGACGGCGCAGAGGTCGGCCGCGTCCTGCGCACCCAGGACGAGGTGAAGCCGGTGTTCGTCTCCGTCGGCCACCGCGTCGGCCTGGACGAGGCGTGCCGTCACGCGCTCGCCCTCGCGCCGCGCTACCGGCTGCCCGAGACGACCCGCCGCGCCGACCGCCTCTCCCGCGACCGTCTCGCCGCCCTCTAGAAGGGCGCCGTTTCTTCGAGACTGCGCGGGATCCGGAGCGCGATCGGGACTCTTGTCGGTCAACCAAGCGTGCGCTAGGTTGGGCGGCGATGGACGAGCCGCGCCCCGCTCCGACGCCGAGCCCGCCGACCGAGCCCTACTGGGCGGCCTGCCGGCGCGGTGAGCTGGCGCTCCAGCGCTGCTCGGGGTGCCGCCGCTTCGTGCATTTCCCCGAACTCCGCTGCCCCTACTGCGGCGGCGCGGAGCTCGCGTACGAAGCGGTGTCCGGACGCGGCGCCGTGCACACGTTCACCGTCGTGCACCGCTCGTTCCTCCCCGGTTTCGCGCCGCCCTACACCGTCGCCTGGGTGGACCTCCTCGAGGGCGCGCGCGTCTTCGGGGACATCACCGGATGCCCGCCGGAAGACGTCCGGATCGGGATGCCGGTCCGGGTCCAGTTCGCCGAGTTGCCCGGCTTCGGGCCGATCCCCCACTGGAGTCCCGCATGACCGATCTGCCGCGCCTCGGCACTGTGCTCTACCCCGCGCAGGACGTCGAACAGGCCGTCGCCTTCTACCGGGACGAGCTCGGGCTCACGCTGAAGTTCCAGGACGGCGACCGGTTCGCCGCGTTCGAGGGCGGCGGCACGACGTTCGCGATCGCCGGGCCCGAGGAGGACGTCACCGGGGGCGCGCCCGCCGCGTCCTTCAAGGTCGAGGACGTCGCGGCCACGGTGGAGAGGCTCACCGCCGCAGGGGCGACGCTCGTCCGCGGTCCCGAGGAGGGCCCGCACGAGATCCGCGCCGTGCTCCGCGACCCCGCCGGGAGCCCGCTCGTCCTCTACGGCTCCCGCTGACCGGCCGGTTCGCCCCAGCCGGTCCGTCCGCCCCGAAGCCTCGCCTCCCGCCGTCCGCCCCGCATCCCACCCCCTCCAGCTTGAGCCGAAGGAGCCGAGCCGTGGCGCGAGAGAACAGCCCCTTCACCAATTACGCCCACGCCATCCTGACCGCCAACGCCCTCCGGACCCCCGACAAGACCGCGCTGACCTACTGCGGCGACCAGAGGTTCACCTACGACGGCCTCAACCGCCGGGTGAACCGCGTCGCGCACGCCCTGCTCGCCGCCGGGGTCGCGCCCGGCACGCGCGTCGCGTCCCTGATGAACGAGACCCTGCACGTCGCCGAGGTGTACCTCGCGCAGATGAAGATCGGCTCGGTCGTCGCCGCGCTGAACCCGTACTGGCCCGCCGACACGCTCCGGCAGGTCGTGGAGCACTCCGACTGCACCGCGTTCGTGTACGACGCGACGGTCGAGGGCCTGGTCGGCCAGATCCGGGCGGACCTGCCGAACGTGAAGCTCTGGCTGCGCGTCGGCGGACCGGCGGACGACGCCGTCGACCTCGACGCGCTCGCCGCGAACGCGAGCGAGGCCGAGCCGCCGCTCGGCGGGTTCGGCGACGACCTGCTGGCGCTTTTCTACACCTCCGGGACGACCGGCCTCCCTAAGGCCGTCATGCACACGCACTTCTCCTCGCTGGCGTCCGCACAGATCTGGCTGGACGTCGAGCACGGCCCGGACTCGGTGATGGGCACCGGCGCGATCATCTGGGGCATCGGGTTCCCCGCGCTGGTCGGCCCGGCGTTCTACGCGGGCATGACGCTGGTCCTCGAACAGGACTGGGGCCCGGCGAACTTCCTCAAGGTCGTCCCGCGCGAGCGGGTCACGCACGTCTCGCTGATCCCGAGCTTCTTCTCCGCGCTGCTCGGCTCGGACGACCACGAGGGCGTGGACCTGGCGTCCCTGAAGGCGATCATGCTCGGCGGCGAGCCGCTGCTGCCCGCGCTGCGCGAACGCATCCTGACACGCGTGCCGGGCGCGGCGATCTACAGCTACTACGGCCAGACCGAGGCCCCCTACACCTGCTTCGGACGCCAGGACGACGGCAGCCAGGACATCTCGTCCTCGGGACGCGCGCGCACGTCCTGCGCGGTGCGGATCACCGACCCGGGCGGGAACCGGGTGGTGGACGAGGTCGGCGAGATCAACCTCGCCGGGCCGAACATGATGGTCGGCTACGACAAGCTGCCGGACAAGACCGCCGACGTCATGCGGGACGGCTGGTACGTCGGCGGCGACCTCGGCCGGATGGACTCCGGCGGATTCCTGCACGTCCTCGGACGCCGCGAGGACGCGATCCTCAAGGGCGGCCAGTGGACCCAGCCCGTCCAGATCGAGGAGGCGGCGCTCGAACTCGACGGCGTCGCCGAGGCGGGCGCGGTCGGGGTCCCGGCGCATCCCGAGGGACAGGACGCGGTCGAGCAGAAGGTGCTCATCGCGGTCGTCCCGCGCGCGGGCGCGTCGCTCACCGAGGACGCCGTGAAGGCCGCCCTCGCGGGCCGCCTGCCCGCCCACCAGCATCCCGACGTGGTCGTCATCGCGGACGAACTCCCGCACACCCAGGACGCGTCGGGCGGCCCCGGCAAGCTGCTGCGCCGGGGCATCCGCGACGCCTACGCCGACCGCGCCTGACTCCGCCGTTCCTGAGGAGGACTGTGAGCCACGTTCCCGAACACCAGGTCAAGGCGTGGATCTCCGGCTTCGGGGTGAGCGTGCCGCGCGGCGCGACCGCGAGCTCCCCCGCCGGGATCGAGGCCGCGGCCGACGGCCTGACCCCGCCGCTGGTCGTCAAGGCGTTCGGCCCCGGACTGCTCCACAAGAGCGACGCGGGAGCCGTCCGGCTGGGCCTCGACTCCGCCGGATCGGCCGCCGCGTCCGCCGCCGGGATGCTCGACGAGCTGGCCGGGAAGGGGATCGTCCCGGACGGCTTCCTGGTCGAGGAGCAGTCGGAGCCGGGCGTCGAGATGATCGTCGGCGCGGTGCGGGACCCGGCGTTCGGGCCGGTCCTGATGGCCGGGCTCGGCGGTGTCTGGACCGAGGCGCTGCGCGACACGTCCCTGCGGCTCGCCCCGATCACCGAGGCCGACGCGCACGCGATGCTGGCGGAGCTGCGCGGGTCGGCCCTGCTCGACGGCTTCCGGGGACGGCCGCCGGTGGACAGGGGCGCGCTGGTCAAGGTGCTCCTCGCGATGAGCGACATGGTCACGGCGCTCGGCGACGGGTTCACCGAGTTCGAGCTGAACCCGGTGATCTGCGGGCCGTCCGGCGCGGTGGCCGTGGACGCGCGCCTCGTCGGCCGGGACGATCTCGACCCGGCCGCGCCCGCCGCGACCGCGCCTCCGCGGATCACCGACTTCGACCGGCTGTTCGCGCCGCGCGGGGTCGCGGTCGTCGGCGCGTCCACGAAGCGGCCGAACTTCGGGAACATGTTCCTCACGTTCTACAAGGCCGTCGGGTACGCGGGACGGCTCGTCGCCGTCCACCCGACGGCCGAGGAGATCGACGGGGTGCCGTGCGTCCCGTCGCTCACCGAGGCGGACGTCGACTACGCGCTGGTCGCCGTCCCGGCCAAGCAGTGCGCGGACGTGGTGCGACATGCGTCCGGAGTGCCGTTCGTGCAGGTCATGAGCGGCGGCTTCCGCGAGATGGGCGAGCCGGAGCTTGAGACCGGCCTCGCGGACGCGGCGCGCGAGGCGGGCGTTCGGCTGCTCGGCCCGAACTGCATGGGCGTCTACTCCCCCGCGGGCGGGCAGACCTTCATCGGCGGCGAGCCGGGCCGTCCGGGACGGATCGCGGTCGTGTCGCAGAGCGGCGGGCTCGCGGGCGAGATCATCAAGGTCGGCGAGCGGCGCGGGCTGGCGTTCTCCAAGGTCGCGACGGTCGGCAACAGCCTCGACGTCACCCCGGCCGAACTCCTGCGGTACCTCGACGCGGACGACGGCACGTCCGCGATCGGCCTCTACCTGGAGGACCCGCGCGACGGACGCGGCCTGCTCGACGCCCTGCGCTCGGCGGGCCGTCCGGTCGTCGCGCTGGTCGGCGGGCGCAGCGACCAGGGGCGGACGGCCGCCGCCTCGCACACCGGCGGGATGATCGGCGACGACCGGATCTGGACCGCGCTCGGCGTCCAGACCGGGACCGCGATCGTCCGGAGCCAGGACGACCTGATCGGCGCGCTCGACGCCCTCGACCTGCATGGACATCGCACGGTCAGCGGAGACGGGGTGCTGGTGATCGGGCCGAGCGGTGGCGCGAGCGTCCTCGCCGCCGACGTGTTCGACGGCGCGTCCCTCGCCCTGCCGCAGTTCCCGGACGAGGCCGTCGAGGCCCTGCGCGCGCTCGGACTCGGCGCGGGCAGCTCGCTCGCGAACCCCCTGGAGATCCCGGTCGGCCCGCGCGGCAACCCCGATCTGGTGCGGAACGCCGTGACGTCCATCCTCGGGCGGCGCGCGTTCTCCGACGTCGTCGCGCACGTCAACGTGCAGAGCTTCTTCACCTTCGGGAACAGCGCCGACCCGCTCGTCGCCTACACGCGCGCGGTCGGACGGCTCCAGGCGGAGACCCCGGTCGCCCGGATCACGCTGGTCGTCCGGAACGCCGAGTGCGCCCCGCCCGGCGTCGAGGACCAGGTGCGGAACGTCGCGCGCGAGGCGGGCGTGCCGGTCTACCGGAGCATGGAGGCCGCCGCGAGCGCGGTGGCCGCGATGAGGAGGACCCTCGATGGGAAGTCTTGACGGCAAGGTCGCGATCGTCACCGGCGGCGCGCGCGGCATGGGCAAGGCGCACGTCCGGCGGTTCGTGGACGAGGGCGCGCGCGTCGTCGTCGGGGACGTCCTGGAGGAGGCCGGGGCCAAGCTCGCCGCCGACCTCGGGGACGCCGTCCGGTTCGTCCGGATGGACGTGACGCGGCCGGAGGACTGGGCGAACGCCGTGCGCGTCGCCGTTGAGACCTACGGCGGGCTGCACGTCCTGGTGAACAACGCGGGCATCCTCAAGCACAAGACGATCGAGGAGATGACGCTCGACGAGGCACGGGCGATCATCGAGGTGAACGTGCTCGGCCAGTGGCAGGGCATCAAGGCCGTCACCGGCGCGATGCGGGACTCCGGCGGCGGGTCGATCGTCAACGTGTCGTCCACCGAGGGGTTCATCGGGGCGGCCGGGCTGTCGGCGTACAGCGCGTCCAAGTTCGGCGTGCGCGGGCTGACCAAGTCGGCGGCGCGCGAACTCGGGAAGTACGGCATCCGGGTCAACTCCATCCATCCCGGGGCGATCGTCACCGGGATGTCGATGCAGCAGGACGTCATCGACGCGACCGCCGACCGCGCGGAGGCCCTGATCGAGGGCCTGCCGCTCGGCCGGCTGGGGAACTCGCGCGAGGTGTCCGGGCTGGTGGCCTACCTGGCGTCGGACGACGCGTCCTACTGCACCGGCAGCGAGGTCCTCGTGGACGGCGGCCTGGTCACCGGCTCCGGCTACTGACCCGGGTCATCGGCTCAGGCCGGCGCTGACGAGCTCGGCGGGACGCCGGTCGGCCCAGTTCTCGACCGACTCCAGCTGCGCGGCGAGCGAGATCAGCGTCGCCTCGTCGGAGTCGTGGCCGAGGAGCTGCGCGCCGATCGGCAGGCCGTCCCGGCTGAACCCGGCCGGGACGTTCACGCCCGGCCAGCCGAGCACGTTCCACGTCCAGGCGTAGGGGCACGCGGCGGCGACGCCCGACTGCGTCCTCTGGTAGCCCGCGCCCTCGAACGCGCCGACCCTCAGTGGGAGCTGCGCGGTGGTCGGGGTGAGGACGACGTCGGCGAGCTGGAAGATCCGCCCGACCCGGCGCCGGAAGTACGGGTCGAGGCGGCGGGCGAGCGGCAGCAGGCGGCGGCCCGCGATCCGGCCGATCCTCGCCTCCACCTCGGTGCGCGGCTCGGGACGCGCGTTCGGCATGGCGTCCAGCCAGTCGGCGACGCCGGTCGTGCCGCGCGGCACCAGGCCCATGAAGATCGGCCCGTAGTCGGGGTCGGCGGGGAACACCTTGTGCCCGAGCGCCGTGAACCGCCGCGCGAGCCGCTCGACCGCGAGCCGGATCTCCGGGTCGAGCCTGCCCGGCACGCCGAAGGCGGTCCTGTACGAGACGGCGATCCGCAGGCGTCCCGGCTCGCGCCGGGCCGCGTCGGCGAACGGCGTGACGGGACGGTCGAGCCGGTGGACGTCCTCGGGGTGGCTCCCGGTCAGGACGTCCAGCATCAGCGCCGCGTCCCCGACCGTCCGGGCGAGCGGGCCCCAGACCGTGATCCCGTTGAACGGGTCGCGGTTGGGGAAACCGGACACGCGACCGCGCTGCGGCTTGATGCCGACCAGGTGCGACCAGGCCGCGGGGATGCGGATCGAGCCCGCGCCGTCCGAGCCGACCGCCGCCGCGACCATGCCCGCCGCGACCGCCGCCGCGCTCCCCCCGGACGACCCGCCCGGCGTCCGCTCCGGGTTCCACGGGTTGCGCGCCCAGCCGAACCCGGGCGACTCGCTGAACGGCCACAGCCCGATCTCGCAGGTCGTGGTCTTGCCGACGATCACCGCGCCCGCCGCGCGCAGCTTCCGGACGACCTCGGCGTCCTCGGTCGCGGGCTCGTGGTCGGCGAGCACCGCGAACGGGGTGGTCTCGCCCGCCAGGTCCGTGTCGTCCTTGATCGCGACCGGGACGCCGAGCAGCGGCAGCCGCTCCCCCGCCCGCAGCCGCTCGTCCGCCGCGTCCGCCTCCGCCAGCGCGGCCTCGCGCCGGACGACCCGGAACGCGTGCAGCGACTCCAGCGCGTCGACGCGCGCGAGCGTCCGCCGGGTGAGCTCCCGCGACGAGACCTGGCCGTCCGCCAGCAGCGCCGCCTGCTCGGCCAGACCGAGGAAGTCGTCCATCCGGGCCCCTCTCCAGTTGTCGTTCGTTCGAACGAACGATAGCTCCGATGGTCCGGATGCGGAAGACTGGAACGGCTATGACCACCCCGAGCACCACCCCGGCGGGCGCCACGGGCGACAGCCCGCGTGACCGCATGCTCCAGGCGACCCTGGACCTCATCGCCGAGCAGGGCGTCGGCGCCGTGACCAACCGCGCGGTCGCCCGCGCCGCCGGGGTCTCCCTCGGCTCGCTGACCTACCACTTCCCGAGCCAGTCCGACCTGCTGCGCGAAGCCCTGGCCGCGTTCGTGGACGACGAGATCGCCCGCATCACCGCGCACGTCGAACGCCTGCGCGACACCGGCCTGGACGCGGGCGCCGCCGCCGACGAGGTGGAGAAGGCCATGGCCGGGTTCGCCGCCGACCACCACCAGATCGCGAACCTCGAGCTGCACCTGCACGCCGCGCGCGACCCCGAGGTGCGCGCCACCTCGGCCCGCTCGGTCGCCGCCTACGACCGGCTCGCCGCCGCGATCCTCACCGCCCTCGGCATCAGGGACGCCGACCGGCACGCCCCCGCCGTGGTCTCCCTGCTCTACGGCCTGGCCGTGCGGCGGCTGGCGACCGGCGACCGCTCGGCGTCCGGCACCGCCGACGCCCTCCGCACCCTCCTGGTCGGCCTCCCCCGCTGACCCGGATCGTCCGGCCGCCGCCCCTCGGGCACCGGCCCGCTAAAGCGACCGGCCCGCACGGCCCCGAGCGGGGTCTTGCGGGCCGTACGAGCCGATCACCTGTCTCCGGCAGAAGCCAAGACCGGGACCTCCCGGCTACTCGTCACGCTAAGCACCCGCGCCACCCCGGAGAACCCCTTTAACCCTCCCTTAGGGGTGGCCTGAGGCCGCGTTATCCCGGGGCCCTCGAATTCGGGGATGACCTGCGCGAACACGAAGGGCCTCCCGCGGCAACGGAAGGCCCTTCCACGTCGTGGTGCCCGCCCGAGCCATCGAACGTGGAGCCATCGACCCCCACAAGGTAAGGGCCGGGGCGTGTTGTTCGGTACGCATGGCGGCGCCGCTCCGCCCGCGCGGGGACGGCCGGGCCACTACAAGGCGCTGACCAGCGGAAACGCCAGATACGTGAGGCATCCTCGTTGTTCACAGTTTCCGCGTCGGGCGCGGTTCGTGCCTCTGCATGAGCAAGTGCCCGGTTCCGGCGGCAAGACGCGAACAACGATCTCTTGACCGGGCCGACCGGGCGCGGTATTCGCGCGGGACGTCAGGGACTCCGAACAACGTAACCGCCCAGATCGCTTTCGGAACAACGGGACGTCCGCCACGATGTTCGCGAGAAGGGCGCGGACCGCCCTTCGCGGCGGCAACCGCGAAGGGCCGAAGGACCGCGCTCGCTCGTTTTCCCCGCCCGAGCCATTCGTTCATCTGGGAGCTTCCTTGTCCTCTCCATCCGCGTTCGCGTTGTGCATCGTCCGTCCGGACGTGCGCGATGTCCGGGCCGCGCCCGTCGTGGTGCTGGTGGTCGTGCTGATCCTGCGGGGCGTCGATCCGTGGTGGGCGCTGGTCGTGGCCGCCGCGGCCGTTCTCCTGCGGACGTCCTCCGGCTGATGCCGCGTCCGGAGAACCCGCTCGATCCGGAGTCGGGTCCCGTCGCGGCGTTCGCCGTCGCGCTCCGGGAACTGCGGACGAGCGCGGGCGCGCCGAGCTACCGGGCCATGTCGAAGCGGTCCTACTACGGCTTCACCACCCTCGCCGAGGCCGCGGCCGGACGGCGTTTCCCCAGCTGG
The DNA here is from genome assembly GCF_000518265.1 of Actinomadura oligospora ATCC 43269. Lineage (GTDB taxonomy): Bacteria > Actinomycetota > Actinomycetes > Streptosporangiales > Streptosporangiaceae > Spirillospora > Spirillospora oligospora. Next base: position 935,809 of record NZ_JADG01000004.1, read on the forward strand.
GAGATCACGCGCGCCTACGTCGCGGCCTGCGACGGCGACGTCCATGGATGGGAGCGGCGGTGGACGGAGACGGCCTCCCTCCTGCGCCGGACCGGCGACACCGGCCCGGAGGAGAGCGGCGAGCGCCCGCCTCCGCCCGCGCCCGGCCACCCCGGCGGCGCGATCCCGGAGCAGGCCGGACGCCCTTCTCCGGCGTCCGGCCGTCCCGGAGCGGTCACGGCCGGTGGAACGACGACCGCGACGCGGCCCGTGCCGTCCCCACCGCACGACAAGCTGGTCGCGACCGCCGAGACCGCCCGCGCGGACGACCGTCCGTGGACGTCCTTCCAGAGCCGCGGCGGACCGACCGTCCGGCGCATCCTGCTCGGCGCGCAGCTCCGGCGGCTCCGGGAACGGAGAGGGATCTCGGCCGAGGACGCGGGATACGAGATCCGCGCCTCGCACTCCAAGATCAGCCGGATGGAACTCGGCCGCGTCGGGTTCAAGGAGCGGGACGTCGCCGACCTGCTCACGCTCTACGGGGTCGTCGAGACGGGCGACCGCGCCCCCCTGCTGGAGCTCGCGCGTGAGGCCAACTTCCCGGGCTGGTGGCACCGGTTCGGGGACGTCCTGCCGACCTGGTTCGAGACCTACCTCGGGCTGGAGGAGGCGGCCTCGGTCGTGCGCGCGTACGAGCCCCAACTGGTCCCCGAGCTGCTGCAGAGCGAGGACTACACGCGGGCCGTCATCCGCCTGGGCACGCCGAACGCGCCCGCGGAGGACGTCGAGCGGCGCGTCCGGCTCCGGACGCGCCGCCAGGAGCGGCTCGCCGAACCCGGGGCCCCGACGCTGTGGGCGATCGTGGACGAGACCGCGCTGCGGCGCCCGATCGGCGGACGGGAGGTCATGCGCGGCCAGCTCGTCCACCTCGTCCAGATGGCGGACCTGCTGAACGTCACCGTGCAGATCGTCCCCTTCGTGCGGGGGGCCGTCCCGGTGAGCAACGCGTTCACCATCCTCCGCTTCTCCGAGACCGACCTCCCGGACGTCGTCTACCTGGAACAGCTGACCTCCGGCATGTACCTCGACAAGGAGGGCGACGTCGACGCCTACCTGGCGATGATGAACACGCTCAGCTCCGTGGCCATGAGCCCCGCCGAAAGCCTGTACTTCCTCCGGTCCCTGCTGGACCGGACGTGAGCTGACGGCGGGCTCGCTTAGGCTTCTGGGATGCGGGTTCCGTCTGACGGGGAGATCCGGGGGCTGCACGAGAAGCACGCTCCCTCGGCCGAGGCGTTCGAGCTGGTCTTCACGCACTGCGAGGTCGTGGCCCGGATCGCCGGGCAGTTCAGCGACAGTCCGCTGGTGCGGGCCGGGGCGCTGCTGCACGACATCGGCGTGTACCGGCTCTACGGGCCGGACGGACGGCTCGACTCCGCCGACTACATCCGGCACGGGGTGCTGGGTGAGGAGTTGCTGCGCGAGGAGGGGCTGCCGGAGGTGCTGTGCCGGTTCTGCTCGCACCACACCGGGGTCGGCCTCACGTGCGCGGACGTGCGAGAACAGGGGCTGCCACTGCCGGAGGCCGACTACCTGGCGGAGACGGACGAGGAGGCGATCGTCATGTACGCGGACAAGTTCCACAGCAAGACGACGCCTCCGGTGTTCGTGTCGGCGGCCGGCTACACGGTGAAGGTCGCGCGGTTCGGCGAGGACAAGGCGCTGGCGTTCAAGGCGATGCGCGAGCGGTTCGGCGATCCCGAACTGGACGGGCTCGCCGAGAAGTACGGGTTCGCGATCATCTGACCGGCAGGGTCGCGGGCAGGTTGAAGAGGCGGAAGACCTCCTCGTCCTGCGTGACGGTGTTGCGGAGGATGCCGGACGGCGTGACGTCCAGCACCTGGAGGGTGTGGAACTGCGCGGGGCCGCCGGTTCGCGGGATCAGGTACGCGGCGAAGCCGGGCTGGCCGTTGGCCTCCACGCGGAGGTGGCTCCAGTTGGTGCCGTTCAGCGTGTACACCCGCTTCATGAAGCCGAGGTACAGGTCGCGGCCGGTGTACCAGTTGACCATCGGCGGCATCTCCATGATGACGTCGGCGGTCAGGAGCGCCCCGAGGGCGGCCAGGTCGGCGCGCTCGAAGGCGGCGACGTAGCGGTCCACGAGGGCACGGGCCGACGGGTCGGACGGCTCGCCCAGGTCGTCCGGGTCGAGGTTCTCCTCGGCGAGGCGGGCGCGGGCGCGCTGGAGGGCGCTGTTCACGGCGGCGGGCGAGGTCTCCAGGGACGCCGCGACCTCGGCGGCCGACCAGTCCAGGACGTCCCGCAGGATGAGGACGGCTCGCTGCCGCGCCGGAAGAAGTTGCAGTGCCGCCACGAACGCCAGGCGGAGCGTGCCGCGTTCGGTGGCGGCCATGGCCGGATCGGTCGGGAGGGGCTGGAGCCACGGGACCTCGTGCCCGTGGACGAGCGGTTCCTCCGGATCGGTGCCGGGAGCGCCGATCCCGGACGGCAGCGGACGGCGGGCACGGGACTCGAGCGCGTTGAGGCAGGCGTTGGTGGCGATCCGGTACAGCCACGTCCGCATCGACGCCTTGCGCTCGTCGAACCGGTCGTAGGAACGCCACGCGCGCATCATCGTCTCCTGGACCAGGTCCTCGGCGTCGATGGCCGAGCCGAGCATCCGGTAGCAGTGGGTCAGGAGTTCCTGGCGGTGCGGCGCGGTGCGCTCTTCGAAGTCCACGTCCCGTACATACCGGACGAGGAACGAAAACTCATCGGACGTCCGCGATGAATTCCGGGGCGGTGCCCGGTACGTACCCGGCGACAGCACACCGACCTTGGGAGTGACCATGACCGACAACGAGACCGCCGTGCGCGACCTGTTCGACCAGCTGTGCACGGCGTGGGCGGACGGGGACGCCGAGGCGTTCGCCGCCCTCTACGCCGACGACGCCACCTCGATCTCGCCTATGGCGTTCGCGAGCGGCCGGGACGCGGTCCGCGACCGGATGGCTGGGGCGTTCGCGGGGCCGTTCAAGGGGACGCGCCTGCACGACGAGTTCCACTCCGTCCGGTTCCCGAGCCCCACGACGGCGCTGGTCACCGTCCGGAGCGTGGCGCTGCGCCCGGGCGAGGAGCCCGCGTCGGCGAGCGGCTGGCTCCACGCGACCTGGGTGCTCGGGACGGACGGCGACGGCTGGAAGGTGCACGCCTTCCACGGCTGCCCGGAAGCCTGATCACAGAGCGCCCGCCGCCTGCTGCCCACCGCCTGCCGCCCTGCCGCCTGCCGCCCTGCGTCCGATGAGTTTTGACGCGTCCGGGGGTCTCCCCTTGCACGGATCGGAGCAAGGAGGACCATATGAGCGGCATCACCGGAATCTGGGCGGCGGGCGTTCCCGTCACCGACCAGGACAAAGCGGTCGAGTTCTATGTCGGCGTCCTCGGCATGGAGAAGCGGCGGGACGTGCCGCTGGGACAGTTCGGCGGACGCTGGATCGAGGTGGCCCCGTCCGGGTCGCCGACGACGATCGCGCTGGTCCCGGCGAGCGAGGGATCGCCCGCCGGGCGCAGCACCGAGATCCGCCTCTCGACGACCGACGCGGAGGCCCTGCACACCGAGCTGGTGGAGAAGGGCGTGGACGCCGACGACGTCCTGCTCTGGGAGGGCGCGCCGCCGATGTTCGCCTTCCGCGACCAGGACGGCAACGGCCTCTCCGTCACCCAGGTCTAGCCGGGTCGGCCCAGGTCAGGCGGGGCGGACCAGGTCAGGCGGGGCGGCCCGAGCCGTCCGCCGGACGCGCCGACCGGGAGTGCCGCCGCCGGACGAGGCGGCGGGACCGTCGCTGCGGCGGCAGCCAGCGGGTCCGGAACCACATCTGGACCTGGGCCCCGCCGAGCGCGGACCGGTGGATGCGCAGGTGGCCGCCCGTGGACTCGGCGGCGCGACGCGCGATGTCCAGGCCGAGCCCGGTCGACCCCCCGCCGCTCCGGCCGCGTTGCAGCGCCGCCTCGGGGTCGCCGATGCCGGTCCCGGCGTCCGCGACGAGGATCCCCGTCACGCCGCGTCCCTGGTGCAGGGTGACCGCGAAGGCCGCGCCCTCGGCGGTGTGCTTGAAGACGTTGCCGAGCAGGGCGTCCACGGCGGCGGCGAGCTCGGTGCCCGGCAGCGGCAGCGGGGCCGGGCGGTCCGCTCCGATCAGCTCGCACGACCGGCCCTCGTCCTCGGCCAGGACGGACCAGAACCGGACGCGGTCGCGCAGCACCTTCGCGGCGTCGCAGCTGCCGCGCGCGGTCGGCCGCCGGACGGTCCGGATGATCTGGTCCACCTCGCGTTCGAGCCGGTCCACGGCCTCCCGGGTCTGGTCGGCGACCGGCCCGCCGCCGAGCGCCTCGGCGTTCAGCCGCAGCGCGGCGAGCGGCGTGCGCAGCCGGTGCGACAGGTCGGCGGCCATCTCCCGCTCGGCCGCGAGCAGCTGGACGACGTGGTCGGCCATCGCGTTGAACGCGAGCCCGGCCTCGGCGACCTCCGGCGGGCCGTCCGGGACGACACGGGCTCCGAGGTCGCCGTCGCCGAACGCGGCGGCGGTGTCGGCGAGCCGCCGGGTCGCGCGGATCACCCGCGCGCCGTGCCGGTCGGCCGCCAGCACCGCGCCGCCGACCAGGACCACCGCGACCAGCCCCATCACCAGCCAGGACCGCGCGACCCCCCGGGTCAGCTCCGACCGCGGCACGAACACCTCGACCACCACGACCCGGCCCCCGGCCAGCGCCACCGGCTGGAGCAGCGACTCGCCGCCGGGCACCGGGACGGTCGTCGAGTGCCCGCGCGCGACCGCCGCCGCGACCTGCGCGGACGTGGCGGACACACGGCCCGGCGACGGCACGGTCGTGTCGTCCGGGAGGTGCAGGGTCATGCGGTGCTCCGCCCCGGCGGGCCCGGACGCGACGGCCCGCTCCAGGTCGTCCGGGACGCGCGCGGCGACGAGGTCGGGGACGATCGAGGCGGCCTGCCGCTCGGCGGCGCTCACCGCGCGGGCGTGCACGGTGTCCCGCATCAGCAGCGCGAGCGGGATGAGGAACGCGAGAGCGGTCATCGCCGACGCCGCCAGCGCCACCACGACCAGCGTCCGCCTCACGCCACCATCCTCACGCCCACGCCCTCACGCCCACGCCACGCCCTCACGCCCACGCCCGCGCCCTCGCCCACGCCGTCGGGATCGCCGTCAGGGGCCGACCAGCCGGACGCCGACCCCGCGGACGGTGTGCAGGTAGCGCGGTTTCGCGGCGGTCTCACCCAGTTTGCGCCGCAGCCAGGACAGGTGGACGTCGATGGTCTGGTCGTCGCCGTACGGCTGCCGCCACACCTCGGCGAGCAGCTCGCGGCGCGCGACGACGTGCCCGGGACGGGCGGCGAGGTAGGCGAGCAGGTCGAACTCGCGGCGGGTCAGCTCCAGCGGAGCGCCGTCCAGCGCGGCCTCGCGCCGGTCCGGGTCGATGCGCAGGCCGCCGACCCGCAGCAGCACGGACGATCCGGACCGCGCCGCCCGGCGCAGCACGGCGGCCAGCCGCGCGGACAGGTGCTCGGCGGAGAACGGCTTGATCAGGTAGTCGTCCGCGCCCGCGTTGAGCAGCCGGACGATCTCGGGCTCGTCGTCGCGCGCGGTGGCGATGACGACCGGGACGTCGGACACGCCGCGCAGCATCTTCAGCACCTCCCCGCCGTCCAGGTCGGGCAGCCCGAGGTCGAGGACGACCACGTCGGGCGGCGCCTGGGTCACCTCGCGCAGCGCGTCCATCGCGGTCCCGGCGCTGCGCACGACGTGGTCGCGGACGGCCAGCTCACGGACCAGGGCGCCGCGGACGTCCGGATCGTCCTCCACCACGAGCACACGCGCCATGGTCCGCACGTTACGTCAGCATCGGGGCACTCGGGGAGGGATGTCACATGTTGTCCGCGAGGCCGTACCGCTCGGCGAACGCCGTGACGCTCCCGACGGCGTCCCGGGATCGCCGCCACGGCCGGACGATCAGCCGGTCGACCCCGAGTTCCGCCCACGCGGCCACCTCAGCGGGGTCCTCGAGGGCGTAGGCGTGCGCGGTGATCTCGAACGGCTCGTCGCCGCGTCCGGCCTTCTCACGGAACTCGCGCAGCAGCTCGATCCGGGGCCGGATCCGGTCGAGGGTCTGGGGCATGGAGATCCAGCCGTCGCAGAGGGTCGCGGCGCGGCGGAGGGCGGCCTTCGACTCGCCGCCCGCGAGGACGGGCAGGCGCGGCTGGACGGGCTTCGGCTCGAACGCGACCTCCGGGAAGGAGTAGAACTCGCCGTGGTGTTCGACGGCGGGCTCGGCCCAGAGGCGGCGGGAGACGGCGAGGGCCTCGTCCAGGCGGCGGCCCCGGGTGGCGAAGTCGAGCCCGGCGGCGAGCCATTCGCCCTCGTACCAGCCCGCGCCCACGCCCACGATCGCGCGGCCGTCGGAGATCTGGTCGAGGGTCGCGAAGGCGCGGGCGGCCGTGAAGGGGTGCCGCAGGCCGTAGAGGTAGACGGCCGTGCCGAGCCGGACACGGCTGGTCAGCGCGGCCAGCGCGCAGAGGTAGGCGGGCGCGTCGTAGAGCGGGGTCGCCGGATTGATGCCGGGTTTGTCGGTGTCGGGATAGGTGGCCGTGGAGAGGTCCGTGGCGAAGACCAGGTGCTCGGCGAGCCAGACCGACTCGAACCCGGCCCGGTCGGCGGTGACCGCGAGGTCCTTCCAGGTGGCCGGATGGACGAGGCCGAGCGGGATGCCGAACTTCACGTGGTCCTCCCGTCGGCGCGGTCGCGCGTGAGGGCTTCGGGGTCGCGGTGTCCGGGCGGGCCGTGACCTCCGCCGCCGGACGTCTCGACGATCAGGGCCTCCCCGGCGGCGAGCGGCTGGCGGGTGGCCTTCGCATCGAGCGGTTCGACCCGTCCGTCGACGCGTTCACGCCGGTAGGAGCCCGGACGCCCGGGTGAGCCGCCGGACGCGCCGGGCGGCGGACGACGCAGGCGGTCGCCGCGCGTGTCGACGCGGGCGTCCTCGAGCACGCGCAGGACGGTCCGGGTGCCGAGGCCGCCCCGATGCCGTCCCCGCCCGCCCGAGTCGGGGATGAGGGAGACCTCCTCGATCCGGACGGGCAGCCGGGCCTCGACGGGCTCGACCTGCGGGACGATGTTGCGCCCGCCGCCGAACAGGGCGCCCGTGGCGTCGACGCCGTCGCCGTCCGGGCGGGCTCCGGTGCCGCCGAGGTCGAACGCCATGTGCAGCCAGGGCGTCCGGACGCCGCTGATGCTGAACGCCTGGAGGATCCCGGACGCGGCGGCGCCGTCCGGGGCGATCGCCGACAGGACGGCCTCCTCGGCGGCGGCGACCGTGCCGAAGCGTCCGCCGCCGGGGAACGGCCGGGTGCAGTGGACGAGCGTGCCGCGCGGAAGCCGGATGTCGACGGGCGTGAAGCAGCCCTCGTTCATCGGCAGGGCCGGGTCGACGAAGCAGCGCACCGCGTACAGGACGCCGCCGATGGTCTGCGAGAACCCCGAGTTCACCGGCAGCGGGACCTGCTCGTCCGTCCCGTCGAAGTCGACGGTGAGGCCGCCCGACCCGTCCGAGGTCACGGCGACGCGGACGGTGTGGCCGTCGTCCAGGGTGTAGGACGCGCGGCGCGTGCCCGCCGGGATGCCTGCCAGGCCGTCGCGCATGCGGCGTTCGGTGTGCGCGAGGTAGTCGGCGACGCCGCGCGCGAGCCCGGCGGGCGTGTACGTCTCGATGATCTCCGCGAGCCGCCGCGCGGCGACGTTGGCTCCGGCGACCAGCGCGCGCAGGTCGCCGACGAGCCGCTCGGGAGTGCGGCTGTTGGCGGCGAGGACGCGCACGAGATCGTCGACGAGCCCGTCGGCGGTCGCGATCCGGACGGGCGGCAGCTGAAGACCCTCAAGGAACACGTCGGTCGCGTCGGAGGCCATCCCGCCTGCGGAGATGCCGGAGAGGTCGGCGACGTGGATGAGCGTCCCGGTGAAGTAGGCGGGCATCCCGTCCACGAAGACCGGCTTGAACACCAGCAGGTCGTTGGCGTGGATGCCGCCCTGGTAGACGTCGTTCAGGACGAACACGTCGCCCGGTTCCATGGTCTCCGCCGGGTGCGCGTCCAGGAGGAACGGCAGGGCGCTGCGCAGGCTGGCGCACTGGATCAGCGCGGTCGACAGCGAGTGCGCGACAAGACGTCCGCGCGCGTCGAGGATCGCCGCCGCCGCGTCCGCGCCCTCCACGATGAACGCCGAGTACGCGGACCGGACGACCACGATCCCGGCCTCCTCGGCCGCGACGCACAGCGCGTTCCGCAGGATCTCGGCGGTCAGGTCGGGCGCGGTCCCCTCGGCGGACGTCATGACCGTGCCTCCAGGAGGATCGCGCCCTCGTCGTCCACGGTGCCGCGCCACCCGGACGGCACGAGCAGCGAGCTTTGCGGTTCGGTGACCACGCACGGGCCTTCGAACGTCTCGCCGGGCACATGGCTCGTGCGCGCGCGTACCGGAACGTCCAGCCACTCCCCAGAGAGCCAGATCCGACGGGATGCAGCGGGCGACGGCACAGGAGTCACGCGCGGCGAAGGCGGATCATCGCCGGGGAGCGTCACTCGTACGCGCGCGGTGGTCAGCTCAACAGGATCGCGCAGATCGATGCCGTACGACTCGTGGTACCGCTTGTAGAACTCCTCGGCCGCGCGCTGGACGGTCTCGGGCGTGACCGGCCCGGCGGGCAGCTCGACCGTGAACGCGTGTGCCTGCCCGACGAACCGGATCCCCACCGATCGGACGGTCACGGCCTCGCCACCAGCGGAAAGATCCGCGCGAGCGGCCCGTTCCAGCTCGTCCAGCAGGTCGGCGAGCTCTCCCAGCGCGTCGCGGCTCGCCGAGCAGGACGTCAGCCGGGAGACCGGCGCGAGGAAGGTGCGCGCCCGCTCGATGGCGAGGTCGGCGTGCAGCAGCCCGGCCGCCGAGCCGACCCCGGCGTGCGGCGGGACGAGCACCCGCCCGATCCCGAACCGCTCCGCCAGCCGGGCGACATGCGTCGGGGCAGCGCCACCCAGCGCGACCAGCGTGAACCCCCGGGGATCGATGCCCCGCCGGACGGTCACGACGTGCACGGCCGCGCCCATCTGCGCGCCCGCGATGTCGTGGATCGCGGCGGCGGCTCCGATCACGTCCACGCCCAGCGGACGCGCCACATGCTCCTCGATCGCGGACCGGGCGAGCGACGCGTCCAGGTGGAACGCGCCGAAGCCGTCCGGAGCGAGGTAGCCGAGGACGAGATCGGCGTCGGTCACGGTGGGCAGGGTTCCGCCGCGTCCGTAGCAGGCGGGCCCGGGATCCGCGCCCGCCGAGCGCGGGCCGACGCGCAGGGTTCCGGCGTCCGCCCACGCGATGGACCCGCCGCCCGACCCGACCTCGGCGAGGTCGATCGCGGGCACCTTGATCGGGACGCCGGTCCCGGGCCGCCGTCCGCCGTGGCTGCCCTTGCCGCCGACCTGGAACTCGTGCGTGATCCCGGGACGCCCGCCCCGGACGAGCCCGGCCTTCGCCGTCGTCCCGCCCATGTCGAAGCAGACCAGATCGGCGAGGCCGCGCCGCGAACCGAGTCGCGCGGCCGCGACGACCCCGGCCGCCGGACCCGACTCGATCGTGTACACGGCCCGGTCGGCGGCGAGCGCCGCGGGCAGCACGCCGCCCGCCGACTCCATCACGCGCACCGGCGCCACGACCCCGACCCCCCGCAGCCGCTCTTCGAGTCTGCGCAGGTAGGCGGCCATGACCGGCCCGACGTAGGCGGACATCAGGGTCGTCGTGGCCCGCTCGTACTCCCCCAGCTCCGGCCACACGTCACACGACGCGACGACCGGCGTCCCGTCCGGCAGCCGCGCCGCGACGATCTCCGCGAGCCGCCGCTCGTGCGCGGGATTCACGTACGAGTGCAGCAGGCAGATCGCGACGGCCGAGACCCCCAGCCCCGCGATCCGCTCGGCCACGGACTCGGCGGCCTTTTCGTCCAAGGGCGTGAGCACGGCTCCGGTGGCGTCGATCCGTTCGGGAACGGCGAACGTGTGCGTCAGCGGCACGGGCGGCTCCGGCTGCACGAAGAACCGGTCATACCGGTCCTCCTCCACACGCGCCTGCCGTCCCAGCGCGAGCATCGACCGGAACCCCTCGGTCGTGACGAACGCGACCGGCACACCCGTCCGCTCCAGGATCACGTTGGTCGCGAGCGTCGTCGCGTGGACGAACCGGGTGACCTCCCCCGCCGGGACGCCGCCGTCCGCGAGCGCCCGCCGGACGCCGCGCAGCAGACCCTCGGTCGGGTCGTCCGGCGTGGTCAGCGTCTTGGCGACCACGACGCGTCCGTCCGGGCCGGTCAGCACCACGTCGGTGAACGTCCCGCCGACGTCGGTCGCGAGGGTGACGCTCATCCGCACCTCCGCCGCATCACCTAGCTAGCGCTTGGTACGTTAATGGGCATGATGCTGGACGGCAAGATCGCGGTGATCACCGGCGCGGGCCCCGGCCTCGGCCGCACCCTGGCGGTCCTGATGGCCCGCGAAGGCGCGGACGTCGCCCTCGCCGCCCGCGGCGCCGACACCCTGAAGTCCATCGCCGAACACGTGAAAGCCGAGGGCCGCCGCGCCCTGCCCGTCCCCACCGACATCTCCGACCCGGCCCAGGCCGAGCGCCTCGCCGACACGGTCATCGCCCACTACGGACGCGTGGACGTCCTGGTCAACGCCGCGTTTCCCGGCTCACACCGCCGCAACGTCCTCGACATGGACGACGCCTACCTCGAGCAGTGGCGCAAAGCGGTCGAGATCGCCGCCTTCGGCACACTCCTGGCCTGCCGCCACCTCGCCCCGCACATGGTCGCGGCCGGGACGGGCTCGATCGTCAACATCACGTCCATGTCGTCCCGCACCGGCTACGCCGGACGCAGCGACTACGCCGCGGGCAAGGCCGCCGTGCACCTGCTCTCCCACTGCCTCGCCGACGAACTCGGCCCGTCCGGCGTCCGCGTCAACTGCGTCGCCCCCGGCTGGATCGCCTCCGACGTCCTCGACGACTGGATGCGCGCCCGCGCCGAGGCCGGGAACACCACCGTCGAAGCCGTCCGCGCCCACGACACCGCCGCCATGGCTCTCCGCCGCATCCCCACCGAGGAGGACGTGGCCCGCGCCGTCGTCTTCCTCGCCTCAGACCACGCCGCCGCCACCACCGGCGCGACCCTCGACGTCAACGCCGGCCAGCAGTTCACCTAGCCCACGTCACCTGTCGTAGCGCGGCAACCCGTCCGTGCTCAGCCGGACGTCGAACAACCCGAGTTCGATGTCGTCGCCGAAGTGACCTTCGGTCACCTCGTCCCAGTCCCCCACGCGGTCGGGTCGCGCCAGCAGCCGCCACACGCCCTTGCCGGGATCCACGACAAGGAGGCGCTCCACCCCGGCACGCGAGTACCACTCCTCCTTGCCGTCACCCGGCCGGGAGTTGACCTCCACCGCCAGGGCGAGGTCGCCCGGGTCGGCGATCCACGTCTCCGCCTCGTCCCACTCGACGGGCAGCACCGCGAGGTCGGGCGTCACGTAGTCGTCGTCATCGTCGGGCATGGCGACCGACGACACCTCATAGGCCCCCAGGTTTCCCGGCAACCCGGGCTCCAGCTGAAGGCGCAGCCGCCGGACGATCCCGGCATGCTTGCCACGCGGCGTCGGCGACATCATCAGGGTGCCTCCCAGGATCTCGACCCGCAGCCCGGTGGCCTGCTCGATCTGCTCGGCCACCTCGCGCAGGTTGCCCGGCCGCACAGGGATGGAATGCAGCGCCATCACTCCCCCTTCGGTCGACACCGCCTCCACCCTACGTGTCAGTGCACGAGCGCGGCGGTCGGGGGACGTCTGCGACCAGAACTGACGGCGATCACCTTCTCACGGAGCGTGCACGGGAGGCGAATCGGTCCCGAGGCGGCGTTCTCGCGGCAAATCCTTGGGTTGTCGGGGCGCGGACCCATCCCATTTCGGGCCGACAGAGGTGACGATGTCGGTGTGACGACGGATATTCACGGTTTCTTCGAGTGCCGGATGCGCAGCGACCCCCTCGACCGCTGGCGCGGCGTGCTGGAGCTGCGGGACGTGTACGGCGGACGGTCCGACCCGGCGTTCGGCTGCCTGTTCGGCGTGCGCGAGCGGCTCGGCTTCCGGCCGGTCGCGGGCGGGCGCGGGCTGCCGCTGGACGCCTCGCCGCAGACCCGTGCCGCGCAGCACGAGGGGCTGTCGGGGCACACCTGGATCGGCTGGCAGGAGCTGGCGGGCATCGACTGGGACGAGCCGTCCGAGCGCCCCGACAGCCGCGTCCGGCACTACCGGCGGCGGGACGACGGGACGCTCGAGCTGGTCGGGACCTACCTGTGGGACACCCCCTTCACCGGCCGGGTGGACGTCGCGGAGAGCGAGGGCGGCGCCGCCGACTGGACCGAGCGGCGCGAGTGGACCGACGGGAGCACGGTGTACCGGGCCGACCGGGCGCGCCGCCGGGACGCGATCGACGACACGACCTGGAACCCGGTCTGGCGGATCATGGAGGTGCTGGCGGACGTGCACGGACCCGCCGCCGTGCGGCTGGTGGTCTGGTTCGGCTGAGCGGCTCCCTCCATCTGTCCCAAGCAAATGCTTGGTGCTACCGTGGGCGGCCGAGCCCGAGGGAGGCCACGGTGGCGGAGACGGTGATGCGCGCGGCGGTGCTGCGGACGTTCGGCGAACCCCTGGAGATCGCCGAGGTGACGGTCGCGGCGCCGCGCGCGGGCGAGGTGGCGGTGCGGATCGCCGCGTCCGGCGTGTGCGGCTCCGACATCAAGGCGATGGACGGGAAGAGCCCGGTGGTGCGGCACCTGCCGTGCGTCCTCGGCCACGAGAGCGCGGGGGTCGTGGAGGAGGTCGGGCCGGGCGTGGTGAACGTCCGCCCCGGTGACCACGTCGTCATCGCCATGAACGGCCCGTGCGGGCGCTGCCGCGCGTGCGCGCGAGGCAGCGCCCACCTGTGCTCGGGCAAGACCAGGATGTCGTCCATCATGGGCGTCTTCCCGGACGGCTCGACCCGCCTGTCCCTCGGCGGGGAGACCGTCCGGCCGTACATCGGCATCGGCGCGTTCGCCGAGCGCGCCGTCGTGACCGAGGCGATGTGCGTGAAGGTCGCCAAGGACGCGCCGCTCGACCTGCTCGCGCTCACCGCCTGCGGCGTCGTCACCGGGTACGGCGCGGTGATGAACACCGCGCGGGTCGAGCCCGGGACGAGCGTGCTGGTGGTCGGCTGCGGCGGCGTCGGCCTCAACGTGATCCAGAGCGCGGTGCTCGCCGGGGCGACCACGATCATCGCGGCGGACGTCGTCGAGTCGAAGCTGCGGCTGGCCGAGGAGTTCGGCGCGACGCACACGCTGCTGGCCGACGACCTCCCGAAACAGGTGGCCGACATCGTGCGCGGCGGCGCGGAGTACGCGTTCGACGTCACCGGCGTCCCCGAGGTGCTGGCCAAGGCGTTCGCCGCGACGCAGCCCGGTGGGACGACGGTCATGGTCGGCTCCCCCGCCGCCACCGAGGACCTGCGGATCCCGCCGGGGCAGCTGTTCGCCTCCCGCCGCCTGATGGGCACCCAGGGCGGTGACGCGACCCCGGCCCGCGACCTGCCGATCCTCGCCGACCTGTACCGGCGCGGACGGCTCAACCTGGACGGACTGGTCAGCGAGCGCGTCCCGCTGGAGCAGGTGAACGAGGCGGTCGCGCACGTGCGCGGCGGCGCCGTCGCCCGCTCGGTCGTCGTCTTCGACTGACCCCCTCCGGGCCGTCCGCGGGGGCGGCACGCCTCGTCCGACGTGCTCGTTCACGGTAAATTGCCCTGTCGGCACCCCCGTCCGTCTGGAGAACCGTGAACGAGCTTCCGCCGCCTCCGCCCGTGCCGTCCGGCCCCCAGCAGCCGTCGGACGGCCTTCCCCCACACGACACGCCTCCGCAGGACACCCCGCCGCCGTACGGGCCGCCGCCGCACCCCGCCCCCTACGGCGCACCGGCCGGTTACGACCCGCGGTACGGCTACGGCCCGCCCGGTGTCCCGCAGCACCCGTCCGGCCAGGGCGGCATGGTGACGTCGGACGAGACGAACATGGTGATCCTCAGCTACGTGCTGATGCTGTTCGTCGGCTTCCTCGGGCCGCTGGTCATCTACCTGGTCAAGAAGAAGACCTCGCAGTTCGTCCGGTACCACGCGGCGCAGGCGCTGAACTACCAGCTCACGATGCTGATCCACCTGCTGGCGCTCGGCACGGTCTGCGCGGTCCCGGCGATCATCGCCAAGAACCCGGCGTTCCTGATCCCGCTGGTCCTGGTCTACCTGGAGCTGCTGGTCGGCGGCTGGGTCTTCCCGATCCTCGGCGCGATATCCGGAGGCAAGGGCAAGTGGACCAGGTTCCCGACGTTCTTCTGCTTCCGCATGATCCGCTAGCCGCGGAGATACGAGGCCGCGTACCGGTCGAGGACGGGCAGCACCGCGTCCTGCCCGCCGCCCGGGACGCGCAGCACGACCTCCTCCACGCCGAGCCCCGCGAAGTACTCCAGCTTGCCGGGCGTGGGCACCGTCCCGAACGGGACGACGCGGGCCATCGGACGTCCAGCGGCCTCGCACGCGGCGCGCAGGGCGGGCAGCGCCTCGCGGACGCCCGCGCCGCCGATCGGCATCCACCCGTCACCGTACTCCGCGACCTGCGCGAACAGCGTCGGGCCGGGTGTTCCGCCGAGCAGCACCGGCACCCGGGCGGCGGGTTTCGGCCATGACCAGCTCGGCTCGAACGACGCGTACTCGCCCTTGAACGCGGCCTCCTCCTTCGTCCACAGCTCGCGCATGGCGAGCAGGTTCTCTCGTACGCGCGCGCGTCGGGTCGTCCAGTCGACGCCGTGGTCGGCGGCCTCCTCGCGGTTCCAGCCGTAGCCGATGCCGAGGACGACGCGTCCGCCGGAGATCCGGTCGAGCGTCGCGACGGCCTTAGCGGTGACGACCGGGTCCCGCTGCGCCGCGAGCAGCACACCCGTGCCGAGCGTGATCGTGCTGGTCAGCACGGCCGCGGCGGCGAGCGCGACGAGCGGGTCGGGGATGCGGGCGTAGTCGTCCGGCAGGGCGTCGGTCCCGTACGGCGACGGTGTCGTGCGGGCCACCGGGATGTGGGTGTGCTCGGGCAGGTAGAGCGAGGCGAAGCCGCGTTCCTCGGCGGCGACGGCCAGCTCGTGCGGCGGCATCGTGCGGTCGGTGGCGAACATGGTGATCCCGAGACGCATCCGGGCTCCCCTCCTGAGCGTTCCCTGGGCGGCGCGACACGCGTCACACTGTATCCACAAACCAAGCGATTGCTCGGCTTCCATCGATTGATGTAGCGTGCGCTTGTTCGGTCAATCCGAGGAGGTCGGGCCGATGCCGTTCGCACAGCTCGGCGACGTGCGGGTGTTCTTCACCGACGACCCGCCCGCCGCCGCGGACCGGGAGCCGCGCGCCACGCTGCTGCTCGTCCACGGCTACGGCGCCGACTCCGACGACTGGGTCTTCCACCTCCCCGGCCTCGGCAGGCGGCACCGGATCGTCGCCCCGGACCTGCGCGGCCACGGCCTGTCGTCCGCGCCGGGCACCGGCTACGCGCCCGGCGACCTCGCGGGCGACCTCGTCCGGCTGCTCGACCACCTCGGCGTGACCGAACCCGTCGTCGCGATCGGCCACTCCCTCGGCGCGATGGTCGTCAGCGCCCTCGCCGTCGAGCGCCCCGGACGCGTCCGCGCCCTGGTCTGCGTGGACCCGGCGTACGGCCAGTCCCCCGAGGTCGCCGCCGCCTTCCCCGCGATGTACGCGGGCCTGCGCTCGGGCGACCCGTTCCCGACCGCGCTGGCGAACGAGGACTGGTGCCACACGCCCGCCTCACCGCCCTGGCTGCTCGCCTGGCACCGCCGCAAGATCCGCGCCACCGCCCCGCAGGCGCTCGCCGAGGCGTTCCCCGCGATGTACGAGGGGGACGCGGCGTTCGGCCTCCGCCCGCACGGCGACGCCTACCTCGCCCGCCGCGCCTGCCCGGTGCTGTCGTGCTGGTCGGACGCGCAGGCCGGGTCGGCCGCCTGGGAACGCGGCCTGTTCCGGCACCCCGCGTCCCGCGCCGAGGTCTGGCCCGGCGGCGGCCACCGGCTGCACGCCGAACGCCCCGCCGAGTTCACCCTCGTCGTCCGCCGCTGGCTGGACGGGCTCGACCGCACCCCACGCACCCCGCCGGACGGCATGGTCACCGGCTCGGTCCCGCCGTCCTCCGCCTCGCCCTCTTCCGTCCCGACCGAACCCGCTCGCTAAGGAGACGCCCGCGTGAAGTTCGCGATCTTTCTGAACCCGCAGATCCCCGGCTCCGGGTGGGCCGCCGAGGAGAACGCCAAGGCCAGGCGGCCGATCGGACGGGACCGCGAGTCGTACCAGAAGCTGCTGCACGAGGTCCGCGAGATCGCCGTGCACGCCGACCGGATCGGCTTCGACGCCCTGATGATGACCGAGCACCACTTCCACTCGGAGGGCTTCGAGTTCTCGGTCAACCCGCTGATGTTCCTGACCGACCTCGCCGCCCGGACCGAGCGCATCCTGCTCGCGCCGCTCGGGCTCGTCCTGCCCACCTGGGACCCGATCCGCGCCGCCGAGGACGTGGCGCTCCTCGACCACTTCTCCCGGGGACGGCTGCGCCTCGGCGTCGCGCGCGGCTACCAGGCGCGGTGGGCGAACGTCCTCGGCCAGCGCTGGCACGCCGCCGCGGCCCGCTCGGACGGCTCCAAGTCCGACAACCGCAACTTCGACGTGTTCGGCGAGGTCCTGAAGATCATGAAGCTGGCCTGGGAGCAGGACAGCCTGCGCTACAAGAGCGACGTCCTCGACTACGAGGTGCCCGCGCCCTACGAGGGCCTGGAGGGCTGGCCCGCCCAGGAGTGGACGCGGACGTTCGGCGCGCCCGGCGAGATCGACGACGAGGGCGTGCTGCGCTCGGTTTCGGTCTGCCCCAAGCCCTACCAGGACCCGCATCCCGAGCTGTGGCAGCCGTTCACCGTGTCCGACCGCTCGGTCGTCCGCGCCGCGCAGGAGGGCATCCTGCCCTGGATGTTCACCCCCAACCCGGACGAGCACGCCAAGAAGGCGAAGCTCTACCAGGAGGAGTGCGCCAAGCTCGGCCGGGCCTACAAGCTGGGCGAGCACACCGGCATCCTGAAGATCGTCGGGATGGCCGACACCCGCGAGGAGGCCATCGCCACCTACGGCAAGGGCATGCAGAAGGACTTCGCGTCGTTCTTCGGCCCGTTCGGCTACCTGGAGGTCCTCCGCACGCAGGAGGACGACAAGCACAAGCCGATCTCGCCGGAGAAGGGCGACTACAAGCGCATGGCCGACGTCGAGATGGCGCTGATCGGCGGCCCGGACGACGTCAAGCGCGGCATCCAGCGGATGCTCGACCGGATGCCCGACCTGGAGTGGTTCGGGCTGTTCATGCAGGGACAGCAGGGCGTCCTGCCGCTGGACACGGTCAAGCGGAACCTGGAGCTGTTCGCCACCAAGGTCATCCCCGAGTTCCAGGACTGACGGCCGTGGAGTTCTGGCTCGGCGCGTCCTTCGTGGATGCCGGCGAGTACCTGCCGCTCGCCACCGCCGCCGACCGGCTCGGCTACGACGTGGTCGCGATATCGGACCACCTGTTCCACGCCGACTACGAGGCGTCCTACCCCTACAGCGAGACCGGCGCGCCGCCCTACCCCGAGGGCACGCACTGGCCGGACGCGTGGGTCGCGATCGGGGCGATGGCGGCGGCGACCAGCCGGGTCCGGTTCGCCACCAACGTCTACATCGCCCCGGCCCGCGACCTGTTCACCGTCGCCAAGGCCGTCTCCACCGCCGCCGTCCTGTCCGGCGACCGGGCGATCCTCGGCGTCGGGGTCGGCTGGTGCGAGGACGAGTTCCGGCAGACCGGCCAGGACTTCCGGACGCGCGGCAAACGCCTGGACGAGATGATCCCGGCGCTCCGCGCGCTCTGGAAGGGCGGCCGGGTCGAGCACCACGGCCGGTTCTACGACCACGGCCCGCTGAGCATCGCGCCCGTGCCGTCCGAGCCCGTCCCGGTCTTCATCGGCGGCGACAGCGACGTCGCGCTGCGCCGCGCGGCCCGGATCGGCGACGGCTGGATCGGCAACCGCATCTACAAGGAGGACGACCTCTCGGACCTGCTGAGGCGCCTCAAGGGCCACCTCGCCGAGCACGGCCGCGCCCTGGACGACCTCCAGATCATCGCGCCGATCGCGAAGCGCCCGAGCGCCGACCTCTACCGCAAGTGGCGCGAACGCGGCGTCACCGGCACGCTCGCCGCGCCCTGGTGGATGCCGACCGACGAGGAGAAGGCCCGCCTCACCGGCGCCGACCTCAAGATCGCGAGCATGGAGCGGTTCGCCGAAGAGGTCATCCAGAAGATGTGATCAAGGAGAGACCAGCCGGGCGACGGCGCGCACGGGGGCGCCGTCGCCCGTGGCCGCGTCCTGCAGCCGCAGCGGGAACAGCGTCACCTCGGCGGGCCCGGTGATCCGCTCCAGCCCGGTCAGGTTCTCGCAGATGACGCCGGACGCCCCGAGCAGCACCCGGTGCGCGTCCAGGGAGTCCGCCGGGTCCACGCTCGCCGCGTCGACGCCGACCGTCCGGACCCCGGCGTCGATGATCGCCGAGGCCGTCTCCGGCGCGAGGTAGGGGTGGGACGTCCAGTACTCCTCGCTCCCCCACCACTCCGACCAGCCCGTACGGACGAGCAGCACGACACCGGGGCGCAGTCCGTCCGGCAGCAGCCCGGGGCCGATCACCCGGCCCGCCACGCCCGTCGCGTCCATGATCACGACCGGGCCGGCGAACCGCTCCAGCGGCAGCTCCGGCAGCCGGGGCAGGGCGTCGTCGATGTGGAACGGCGCGTCCACATGGGTCCCGGACTGCGAGCCGAGGTGCAGCCGCGCCACGTTCGCGCCGTCCGCCGGAACGGTCAGGGCGGTCTCCGCCCGCACCTCCGGATCGCCGGGATACACCGGCATGCCGCTCTCCACGGGGTGCGTGAGGTCCACGAAGGTCATGGGCACATCATCGCGTCCGATAGCGTTCGCGTGTGCTACCGCTCGTAACCGCCATCCGGTACGTGACGCCGCTCCGTGAGGGCGGGTCGCTGCCGGGCGTCGTCGAGGCCGACGACCTCGGCACCTACGTCATGAAGTTCCACGGGGCCGGGCAGGGCCGCAAGGCCCTGGTCGCCGAGGTGATCGCCGGGGAGCTGGCGCGCAGGCTCGGCCTGCGCACCCCGGAACTGCGGGTCATCGACCTCGACCCGGTGATCGGACGGCACGAGCCCGACCCCGACGTCCAGGACCTGCTCAAGGCCAGCTCCGGCTGGAACCTCGCGGTCGACTTCCTGCCCGGCTCGCTCGGCTTCGACCCGATCGGCTGGACGCCGGACCGGATGTTCGCCTCCCGCGTCCTGTGGTTCGACGCGTTCATCGGCAACGTCGACCGCAGCTGGCGCAACCCCAACATGCTGGTCTGGCACAGGGACGTCTGGCTGATCGACCACGGCGCGAGCCTGATCTTCCACCACGCCTGGGCCAACGCCGACCGGCTGTTCGCGGGCCCCTACGACGTGGACGACCACGTCCTCACCCCGTTCGCCGGACGCCTGGCCGAGGCGGAGGCCGAACTCCTGCCCAAGATCACCCCGGATTTGCTGCGCGAGCTGACCGAGCTCGTCCCGGACGCCTGGCTCGAGGGTGAGCCCGGCTTCGGGTCGGCCGACGAGGTCCGCGAGGCCTACGTCCGCGTCCTGACCCGGCGGATCGCCGACCCGCGCGACTGGCTGCCGTCCCTCGAGGTCACCGACCGGCGTCCCCACACCGAGGAGCGGCGCGGCGAGCGGCGTCCCGGCTGGCTGGGAGGCCCCGCGTGAACGCGGTCCGGCCGAGCACGGCGAACGTGGGCGCGACGGCGTCCGGCAAGCAGGTCTTCGAGTACGCGACGCTCCGCGTGATCCCGCGGATCGAGCGCGGCGAGTCCATGAACGTCGGGGTGATCGTCTACTGCCGCGCCCTCGACTACCTGGGCTGCGCGACGCGGGTGGACGAGCCGCGCCTGCTCGCGCTCGACCCGTCCCTCGACGTCGACGGCGTCCGCAGGGCCCTGGCCGCCGTCAGCGGGTTCTGCCTGGGCGGGGAGGAGGCGGGGCAGGCCGCCGGGGAGTCGCCCGGCGGGCGGTTCCGGTGGCTGACCGCCCCGCGCAGCACGATCGTCCAGCCGGGGCCCGTCCACGCGGGCCTCACCGGCGACCCGGCCGCCGAACTCGACCGCCTCCTGACGCTCCTGGTGGCCTGACCAGGCCCCGGGAGCGGGCTCAGACTGCGGGCTCGGCCAGCGGGCTCAGAACAGGATCGACATGAACTCGCCGACCTCGGCGAACCCGACCCGGCGGTAGGCGGCGCGCGCCCGGACGTTGTAGTCGTTGACGTAGAGCGACACGACCGGCGCGATCGACCGCAGCGACTCGTCGACCAGGGCCGCCATGCCCGCCACCGACAGGCCCTGGCCGCGCAGGTCGGGCGGCACCCACACGCCCTGCACCTGGCAGGCGTGCGGGGTGACCGCGCCGACCTCGGCCTTGAACATGACCCGGCCGTCCTCGATCCGGGCGAACGCGCGGCCGGACCTGATCAGCTCGGCGACCCGCGCCCGGTAGAGCACGCCGCCGTCGCCGGAGTTCGGGGAGACCCCGACCTCCTCGGTGAACATCGCCACGCAGGCCGGATAGACGAGATCGAAGTCGGCCATACCGACCCGGCGGACCCCCGGATCCACCGGGACGGACGGGGTCTGCGAGGTGGCCATGACCGGCTGGAGCCCGCGCACGGCGCGCGGCGGGCCCCAGTACGGGCCGAGGATCTCCCAGAGCCCGGTCACGGCGGTGACCGGGCCCACGATGGACGAGCAGCGCCGGCCCTGCGCCTGGGCGCGTTCGGCGAACGCGCGCACGGCGTCCGGGCCGGCGTTGACCGGGATCAGGTTCGCCCCGGCGTAGCAGAGCGACACCAGCCGCCCGTCCCGCTGGTAGCCCCACATCTGCGCCCCGAGCCGCCGGGGGTCGAGCCCTGCGGCGTGGACGCGCGAGCCGACGAACACGTTCGCGACGGGATCGGCGTCCAGGATGCGCAGCGCCTCGTCGCGGTGCCGGTCGTCCAGCACCCGCACCGGCGACGCCCCCAGCATCCGCATGGCTATCGGGCCGCCATCACCGTTGTCAGCACCACGTGTCCAAGACTAGATCCTGCTCCCGACCGGTGCCGACACCGGTCCGGCGACCTGGGCGCGGACCGACCCGCGGACCGGGTCGCGGAGCCGCTTGGCGGCCTCGCCGGGGCCGGGCGGCTGCGGGGCCCTGCAGGTGGTGTTCGGCCGGGGCAGGGCCCCGGTGGCGAAGTAGCGGGCGACGGCCCCGTCCACGCACTGGTCGCCGTTCAGGGTGACGCCGTGGATCCCGCCACCCGCCTGCACCAGCAGCCTCGAGTTCGGCAGCAGCCGGTGGGTCTCCTCGGCGCCGTTGAACGGGGTCGCGGCGTCCTCGGTGCCCTGGACGAGCAGGATCGGCGTCAGGTTCGCGGGCCCGTGGGCCCTCGGCGGCGGGCCGCCGTGCACCTTCCAGGTCGCGCACGGGGCGTTGTACCAGGTGTTACTCCAGGTCTCGAACGTGTATCCCTCGCGATAGAGCCGGACGCTGTCGTCGTGCCACCTCTTCCAGCCGCGCGGCCACGCGGCGTCCCGGCACTGGACGGCGTTGTAGACGGTGTAGTCGTTCTGGTCGAGGAAGCCCGGCTTCTGCCACGCCGCGGCGAGCGGCTTGGAGTCGCCGCGCCGGAACGCCGACAGCGCCCTGGCGTGGCCCGGCCAGCCGAGGTTGCTGTAGCCGTCGGACAGGAACGTGTCGTCCAGCTCGCTCCCGCCGACCCGGCCGTTCAGCGGGTGGGCCTTCAGCGTGGTGCGGATCTTCCGGTAGGCGGCGGCGACCGTCTTCTCGTCGCGTCCCAGGTGGTACACGGAGTCATAGCGGGCGATCCAGGCGAAGTAGGCGTGGATCCGCTTCTCGAACGCCACATCCTGGTCGATGTTGTCGTCGTACCAGACGCCGCTCGGACGGACGACGCTGTCCAGCACCATCCGGCGCACCCGGCCCGGGTGCGTCGCGGCGTACACCGTCCCCAGGTAGGTGCCGTACGAGTAGCCCATGTAGTTGATCTTCTTCTGGCCGAGCGCGGCGCGGATGTCGTCCAGGTCGGCCACCCAGTCCGCGGTGCCCATGTGCGGCAGCAGGCGCGGGTAGCGGCGGGCGCAGTCGGCCGAGAACCGCGCGGCGCGCGCACGCCAGGCGTTCTCCTCCGCCGCGTTCGCCGGGGTGGTGTCGGCGCGCGGACGGCCCGGGTCCTGGTAGGACTGGTCGCAGACCATCGCGGGCTTGCTGCCCCCGACGCCGCGCGGGTCGAACCCGATCCAGTCGTAGGCGGCGGCGACGCGGCGCGGCATCCCCAGGGAGAACAGCGTCGGCATGTCGCGGCCGTGCGCGCCGGGCCCGCCGCGGTTCAACAGGACGACGCCCTGCGAGCGGGCCGCGGTGTGCCTCGCGCGGGTCAGCGCGAGGGTGATCTTCTCTCCACCCGGACGGGCGTGGTCGAGCGGCACCCGGACGGAGCCGCACTCCAGGCCGCGCAGCTTGCTCTTCTCGACCGGGTCGTTCTGGGGGCAGGGCCGCCAGGTGACCGCCTCGCGGGCGGCGGCGGGAACGGACAGGACGGCGAGGACGGCGACCGCCGCGGCGGCCCCGGCCGTCGCGCGGTGGACTATGGGGTTGCGCACCCTGGAGTTCTACCGGCCGGGTCCCGCCCGGCCCGGTGATCGGCGAATCCCGCGTTTCCGGGCGAAGCACGAGGAAGCCGGGGAAGGCGGACCCGCAGGTCAGGACGGCGAAACGGGGCCGCCCCCGAAGGAGCGGCCCCGTCAGCGCCCGGCTGTGCCGGGATCTAGCGTTCGCCGAAAATCAGCGGTGTCCGGACGTCAGAGACGGCCGACCGGGAGGTCCTTGCCGCCGTGGACGCCCGCGGAACGCATCTGCTGCGTCGGGTTCGGGTTGTTCAGCGCCGGGTCGGCCTTGCAGGAGTCGTCCGCGCCGGGACGGCCCTTCGGCAGCCAGCCGGTGGCCAGGTACTTGCCGACCTTGTCGTCCAGGCACTTGTTGCCGTTGAGCGTGTTGGCGTGGGTCTTGCCGCCGATCTCCAGCAGCAGGCGCGACGACGGGAAGCGCTTGTGCATCTCGTAGCCGCCCGCGACCGGGGTCGCGGCGTCCAGGGTGGACTGGACGAGCAGGATGCCGCCCAGGCCCTTCTTGCCCTGGAGCTTCAGCGCCGGGCCGCCCTTGAACGGCCAGTACAGCACCGGGGCGTTGTACCAGACGTTGCTCCAGGTGTTGAAGCGGTTGCCCTGCTTGACGAGCTTCTTGGCGTCGCTCTTCCACTTGGCCCAGCTGCGCGGCCACGCGGCGTCGGCGCCCTGGACGGCGTTGTAGACGGCGAAGCCGTTGTCGTCGTCGCCCGGGTCGACGCTGTCGAGCAGCGGCTGCGGGTCCTTCTTGACGATCCACGCGGACAGGGCCGCGGCCGGGTCCTGGTAGGCCGAGGTGTAGTAGCCCGCGGACAGGACGATGTCGTCCAGCTCGTCACCGCCGACGACGCCGCCGATCGGGGACTTCAGGGCGGCGGCGCGGGTCTTGTAGTACAGCGCCTCGACGGCCTTGCCGGACTTGCCGAGGTGGTAGACCGAGTCGTACTTGGCGATCCACCCGAACCAGAGCTTGATGTTCCGCTCGAACGCCTTGTCCTGCTCGAGCTGCGCGCCGTACCAGACGGTCTTCGGATTGACGTTGCCGTCCAGCACCATACGACCGACGCGCTTGGGGAACATGGTCGCGTAGGTCGCGCCCAGGTAGGTGCCGTAGGAGAAGCCGTAATAGTTCGTCTTCTTGGCGCCCAGGGCCGCGCGGATGCTGTCCATGTCGCGCGCCACGTCGGTGGTGCGCAGGTGCGGCAGCAGCCAGCCGAACTTCTTCTGGCAGTCCTGCGCGTACTTCTTGGACTTGGCCAGCCAGTACTTCTCGATCTTGGCCGAGGTCGGGGTGTAGTCCGGGCGCGGCGGCTTGGCGTAGTGCGCGTCGCAGGTCAGCGCGGGCTTGCTGGACCCGACGCCGCGCGGGTCGAAGCCCACGAAGTCGTACTGGGCCGCGGCGGCGCCCTGGCCGACGCCCTTCATCCAGCGCGGCAGCTTCTCGGAGTACAGGTAGCCCGAGCCGCCCGGACCGCCCGGGTTGCCGAGCATGATGCCCTGGTACTTCTTGGTGTCGGTGTGGTGCGTCCGCGAGATCGCGATCTGGATCTTCTTGCCGTTGGGCTTGGCGTAGTCCAGCGGGACGGTCACGAAGCCGCAGTCGGCCTTGGCCGCGATCAGCTTCGGGTCGGTGCACTTGACCCAGCTGACCTTCGGCTTGGCCGTGGTCTGCGACGGGGCCGCGACGGCGGCGGACGCGGTGCCGCCGATGCCCACCACCGCGGTGGCCGCGGCGATGACGATCTTCTTCATCCAGAGGTCCTTCGGAACGGGGCGCGCCCCGCCTCGGTGGAGGCGGGGCGCGCCGTCACGTGGTGTTCGGCGCCGTGGTCCGCGGTCAGCGGATCTTGGGCAGCGCGAGCTCGGGCATGCCGGGGACGGCGGTCAGCGACTTGGCCGACACGGCGGTCGGGTCGGGGTCGTTGGTCGCCGGGTTGGCGTCGCAGGTGTCGTCGACACCGTGGGAGCCCGCCGGGACGGAGGCGGCGTCCAGGTACGACACGGCCTTGGTGAACAGGCAGAGGTTGCCGAGGCTGTTGGCGTGGGTCTTGCCGCCGACCTCGACGAGCAGGCGCGAGTTCAGCTCACGGTGCTGGACGAGCACGCCGTCGTAGGGGGTCGCGGCGTCCAGGGTGGACTGGATCAGCAGCGTCGGCGTGGCGGTCTTGCGCGCGTTGATCCGCAGCTTCGGGCCGCCGTTGAACGGCCAGTAGAAGATCGGCGCGTTGAACCAGACGTTCGGCCAGGTGTTGAAGCGGTTGCCCTGCTTCACCAGCTTGACCGCGTCGTTGTGCCACTTGTTCCAGTGGGTCGGCCAGTGCGCGTCGGCGCCCTGGACGGCGTTGTACACCGCGAACCCGTTGTCGTCGGAGGTGTCGCCCTGGCGGTCCAGGAGCCCCTGCGGGTCCTTGCCGACGATCCACGCGGACAGCGCGTCGGCGACCGGGACGTACTCACTGGTGTAGTACGGCGCCTGCTGGACGATGTCGTCCAGCTCGTCCGGGCCGATGGTCCCGCCGATGGGGGCCTTGGCGGCAGCGGCGCGGGCCTTGTAGTAGTTGTCCTCGACGGCCTTGGCCGTGGTGCCCAGGTGGTACTTGGAGTCCCACTTGGCGATCCAGCCGTTGAACAGCTTGAAGTTCCGCTCGAACGCGCGGTCCTGGTCGAGCTGCGTGTCGTAGAAGACGCGGTCCGGGTTGACGTTGCCGTCCAGGACGAACTTGCCGGTCTTGCCCGGGAACAGCGTCTCGTAGGTCGCGCCCAGGTAGGTGCCGTAGGAGAAGCCCCAGTAGTTGAGCTTCTGGTCCGGGCCGAACGTGCGGCGGATCTGCTCGACGTCGCGCGCGGCGTCGGTGGTCCGCATGTGCGGCAGCATCCAGCCGAACTTCTCGGTGCAGTCCTGCGCGTACTTCTTGGACTTGGCGAGCCAGGCCGCCTCCTCCTTGCGCGAACCCGGGTTGTAGTCCGGGCGGACCGGCTTCTGGAAGTCGCTGTTGCAGTGCAGCGCGGGCTGGCTGTACTCGACTCCGCGCGGGTCGAAGCCGACCAGGTCGTACTTGGCGGCGAGCGCCGCGTAGCCGCGCTTGTTCAGCAGCAGCTTGAAGTAGGGGCCGTAGACCAGGCCGCCGCCGCCGGGGCCGCCGGGGTTGAAGGTCAGCACACCGCGGTAGTCCTTGGTGTCGGTGTGCTTGACCCGCGACACCGCGATCGAGATCTTCTTGCCGTTCGGCCTGGCGTAGTCCAGGGGGACTTCCAGCTGGCCGCACTCGGCGCCCGCGGCCTTGTAGTAGGCGGCGTAGCCGTCGGTCGGGCAGGAACCCCAGGTGACCTTGGACGCGTCCTTGGCGATGGGCGCGGTCGGGCCCGGGTCGGCGACCGCGGCCGTCGCGGCGCCGCCGACGCCGAGCACGGCGGCGGTCGTGATCAGGAGGAGCTTCTTCACCAAACCCCCTCGGCCGGGGCGCACCGCACCCCTTCGTGGGGACGTGTGTGGGGGCGGCCCCCGGCATCGCTCCGTCAACAGTTAGGCAGATTGTGCTGTTTGGGCCTGTTCTGACGGGAGAGCCCGATGTGAGTAGATATCAAACTGTGATCAGGACGCGGGAACACGCTGCGCGTTCCGGACGTCACGCCGCCGCGCGCGAGCCCGTCCGATATCAGCCCGGACGGCCGTGGCCCCCGCCGACGAGGGGTCGGCAGGGGCCACGGATCCGCAGGTCACAACGCCGCCACAGCGGCGACGCCGCGACGGCTTACTTGGTGATGTCCAGGCCGAGCGGCTTGAGGGACGCGCCCTTCAGGCCGGCGCTCGCCGGAGGCGTCGGGTCACCGGTCGACTTGACGTAGGTCAGGCCCGCGGACGGACGCTGCCCGGTCAGGAAGTAGGCGTCCCACACCGCGTCCACGGCGAGGTTGCCGCGGTGCACGATGCAGTGCGTCCGGCCGTCGGACTCGACGAGCATGCGCGAGCCCTTCAGCGCCCGGTGCAGCTCCAGCGCGCCCGGGTACGGCGTCGCGGCGTCGTTGGCGGCGTTGAACATCATGATGTTCGACGGCAGCTTCTTGACGTGGCGGACGTCCACCGGCGTCCCGGCCTTGGCGGGCCAGTCGATGCACGGCGTGTTGTACCAGGCGTTGCCCCAGGTCAGGAACGGGTGCTTCTTCTGGATCTTGTCGTTGTCGCGCTGCCACTTCTTCCAGCTCGTCGGCCACTGCGCGTCGGTGCACTGGACGGCGCTGTAGCCGAAGTAGCCGTTGTCGTCGGACTCGCCGGTGGTCTGGCCACCGAACGCTCCGGCGAAGCCGGCCATGTCGCCCTGCTTGTAGGCGGCCAGGCCGTCCGCGGACGGGAACCAGAAGCTCGGCAGCCGCCGGTACGCCGCGCCCTGGATGGTGTCGGTCAGCGAGTCGGAGGTGACCATGCTGACGTCACCGGTCTCGGGGTCGGTGTAGGAGACCGGGTTCTTGGCGAGCTTGCCGCGCAGGTCGTAGAAGAAGCTCCGCACCTGCTGCTGCGTCGTGCCCAGGTGGTACTTGGAGTCCCACTTGGCCAGCCAGCCGAAGTAGTAGTCGATGTTCCGGTCGAACCAGATGTCCTGCTGCAGGTTCGCGTCGTACCAGACGCCGGACGGGCCGATGTTGCCGTCCAGGGACATGCGGCCGACCTTGTCCGGGAACAGCGCGGCGTAGACCTGGCCCAGGTAGGTGCCGTAGGACGCGCCGTGGTAGTCGAGCTTGGGGCTGCCCAGCGCCCGGCGGATGGACTCCACGTCCCTCGCCGAGTCGATGGTCTTGTCGTGGTCGAGCAGGCCGACCTTGTCGGCCTTGCCGCAGTCCTCGGCGTACTTCTTGGTCTTGGCGAGCCAGACCTTCACCGAGGCGGGGTCACCGGTGCCGTAGTCCGGACGCGGCTCCAGCTGGTACGACAGGTCGCACTGGATGGCCGGGACGCTGTGCCCGATCCCGCGCGGGTCGAACCCGACGAAGTCGTAGGCGTCCTGCATGGCCTTGCTGCTCTGGTTGAACACCCGGCCGCCGAAGTAGGCGCCCGAGCCGCCGGGGCCTCCCGGGTTGACGACCATCTGGCCCATGGCCGCGCCGGAGCCGGTGTGCGGCGTGAAGGTCACCTCGAGGGTGATCTTGGTGCCGTTCGGCTTGGCGTAGTCCAGCGGCACGCTGAGCTCGGCGCACTTGATGCGCTTGGAACCCTGCGCCTGAGCGGTGTCGGTCGCCGACACCTGCTTGACGATGTCCGCCGCGCAGGCGTGCCAGGCGAGGGCCGACGCCGGTTTCGCCGCCCCCTGGGCGGCTGCGGCCGTAGCGAGCCCGGCGAGCCCCAGGCCGGCCACCGCGGCGACCGTGACGAGTCGTTTCACGGACCACTCCTCCTTCGAACCCCCGCAGAGGGAGTCCTGAAATGGACGTTCCGAGCGATCTTCGTCAACGGGACATATGGGAAGTCAGCTGCCAAATTGTGTTGTATCCAACTCGAGCCCCCGCCGAGACCCGATCGAGACCGGCTCGATCCAGGACACTGGGGCTGAATCGGTGGTAAGGGGCGGTCCCAAAACGGAACGGGCCCCGCCTCCGAAGAGACGGGGCCCTGCGTGGAGCTGCGCGCGGAAGCTCCGCACGAGACCCCACACGGTGTTCCGCGTGCGGACGTCGCCTACTTGATGACGTCGTTCAGCAGGCCGCCGGAGACGGCCGCGCTGCGCATCCCGGCGGGCGGGGTGGGGTCACCCAGCTGCGGGACGTGGACGGTCCGCTTCGCCGGCAGCTTCCCGGTCAGGAAGTACGCGTCGAAGTAGGAGTCCACCGCCGACGAACCGCGGTGCACGATGCAGTGCGTGCGGTCGCCGTCCTGGACCACCAGGTGCGAGCCCTTGAGGCGGCGCTGCATGTCCTGCGCGCCCTGGTAGGGGGTCGCGGCGTCGGCGGTCGCCTGGAACATCAGGATGTTCTTCGGCAGGTTCTTCACCGCGCCGACGTTCACCGGCTTGGATGCCTTGGCCGGCCAGCCGAGGCACGGCGAGTTGAACCAGACGTTGCCCCAGGTCAAGAAGGGGGCCTTCTTGTTGATCCGGGTGTTGTCGGCGTGCCACTTCTTCCAGCTCGTCGGCCACTGCACGTCGGTGCACTGGACGGCGTTGTAGACCGCGAAGGAGTTGTCGTCCACCGCACCGCTCGTCGCACCACCGAAGGTGTCGACGAAGGCGGCGACGTCGCCCTTCTTGTAGGCCGACAGGCCCGCGGCCATCATGTTCCACATGCCCGCGCTGCGGCGGTACGCGGCGTTCTGGATGGTGTCGGTCAGGCTCGAGGAGCTGACCGCCGCGCTCTTGTCCGCCGAGTAGACCGGAGTCTTGGCGAGCTTGGCGCGCAGACCGTAGAAGAAGGAGCGGACCTCCTTCCGGGTCTTGCCCAGGTGGTACACGGAGTCGTACTTGGCCACCCAGCCGAAGTAGTACTCCATGTTGGCGTTGAAGGCGATGTCCTGGTTCAGGTTGGCCTTGTACCAGGCGTCGGACGGGCCGACGACGCCGTCCAGGACCATGCGGCCCACCTTGGTCGGGAACATGGTCGCGTAGACCGAGCCCAGGTACGTGCCGTAGGAGGCGCCGTAGTAGTCGAGCTTCTTGTTCCCGAGCGACAGGCGGATCGAGTTGAGGTCCCGCGCCGAGTCGATCGTGCGGATGTGCTTCAGCAGGCCGATCTTGTCGGCCTTCTTGCACGCCGCGTCGTAGGCGTAGGTGCGCTTCAGCCAGACCTTCACCGACTTGGCGTCGCCCGTGCCGTAGTCCGGACGCGGCTCCTGGTTGAAGGCCGTGTCACAGCTGAGCGACGGCTTGCTCGCCCCGACGCCGCGCGGGTCGAACCCGATGACGTCGTAGGCGGCGCGCATCGCCGGCGAGTTCTGCGCGAAGACGCGGGGGCCGAAGATGCCGCCCGCGCCGCCCGGGCCACCCGGGTTGACGACGATCTGGCCCTTGGCCTTGCCGGTGCCCGTGTGCGGGGTCTTCGTCACGAACAGGCTGATCTTGGTGCCGTTCGGCTTGGCGTAGTCCAGCGGAACCCGGAGCTCACCGCACTGCACGATCTTCGAGACCGGGAAGATCGGGTCGTAGTTCGCCGCGACCGTCTTGACGAAGTCGTCGGAACACGCGTGCCACTTGACCGCGGACACCTTGGCGGCGCCCGTGTCGGCCGTGGCGGCGGTGGCGGCGACGGCGCCGAAGGCGGTAGCGCCCAGGCCGGCCGTCGCGGCCATGATGACGAGTCTCTTCACAGACCACTCCTCCACACCGGACCCTCGAATAGGTCCGGTTCACGGTGATTCGCCCGAAATTTTGGCGATCACCGAGGTCGCGGAGGTAGTACGTAGGCGTCGATCGTTGTTACATGGTTGCCTTTTCGTGATTTTTGCCTCGTAGATGAGCGAAAGGTAAATATCACCATGAACGCGAGGAGCCCCTGGGATCTCCCAGGGGCTCCTCGCGCGCTTCGGGGGCGGTATGGGCCGCCCCGGCGTCAGCTGACCGTGACGGTCGCGCCAGGGCCGCTCACCGAGCCGTCCTCACCGATCTCGAGGCCCATCTCCTCGGCGATGCGCATCGCCTCCTCGATGAGCGTCTCGACGATCTGCGCCTCGGGGACGGTCTTGACGACCTTGCCCTTGACGAAGATCTGGCCCTTGCCGTTGCCGGACGCCACGCCCAGGTCGGCCTCGCGGGCCTCGCCCGGGCCGTTCACCACGCAGCCCATGACCGCGACGCGCAGCGGGACCGGGAAGCCCTTCAGCCCGGCCGTGACCTCCTCGGCCAGCGTGTACACGTCCACCTGCGCGCGCCCGCAGGACGGGCAGGACACGATCTCCAGGCCACGCTGCTTCAGGCCGAGGGACTCCAGGATCTGGGAGCCGACCTTGACCTCCTCGACCGGGGGCGCCGACAGCGACACGCGGATGGTGTCGCCGATGCCCTGCGCGAGCAGCGCGCCGAACGCCACCGACGACTTGATCGTGCCCTGGAACGCCGGACCGGCCTCGGTCACGCCCAGGTGCAGCGGGTAGTCACAGGCCGCGGCCAGCTGCCGGTACGCCTCGATCATCACGACCGGGTCGTTGTGCTTCACCGAGATCTTGATGTCCCGGAAGTCGTGCTCCTCGAACAGCGAGCACTCCCACAGCGCCGACTCCACCAGCGCCTCAGGGGTGGCCTTGCCGTACTTCTCCAGCAGCCGCTTGTCGAGGGACCCGGCGTTCACGCCGATCCGGATCGGGACGCCCGCGTCCTTGGCCGCGCGGGCGATCTCGCCGACCTTGTCGTCGAACTTCTTGATGTTGCCCGGGTTCACCCGGACCGCCGCGCAGCCCGCCTCGATCGCCGCGAACACGTACTTCGGCTGGAAGTGGATGTCGGCGATCACCGGGATCGGCGACTTGCGCGCGATCGCCGGCAGCGCCTCCGCGTCGTCCTGCGACGGGACCGCCACCCGGACGATCTGGCAGCCCGACGCGGTCAGCTCCGCGATCTGCTGCAGCGTGCTGTTCACGTCGGCCGTGAGCGTCGTGGTCATCGACTGCACCGACACCGGGGCGTCACCGCCCACCGGCACGCTGCCGACCATGATCTGCCGGGACTTGCGACGCTCGCCCAGCGGCCAGGCCGCCCCGGCAGCCTCCTCTTCGCCGCCCCGGATCGTCGGAATACCCAGTGAAACGCTCATCCCTCTCCTCACGCTCTCGCCCACCCAAGCCTAAGTGCCTGTGGTGGGTGACGTGACGCGGATGGGTGACGAAGTCGGTCACTCTTTGTAGCTATTCCGTGTCATCCGGGTATCTGCAGCGGGTTGAACAGGTCCGCGATGATCAGGAGCAGTCCGAGCCCCACCAGGATCAGGACGGCCAGATAGGTGATCGGCATGAGCTTGGTCATGTCCACCGTCCCCGGGTCGGGCAGGCCCTTCCTCCTGGCCAGCCACGCCCGGGTCCGCTCGTAGGCCACGACGGCCAGGTGCCCGCCGTCCAGCGGGAGCAGGGGCACCACGTTCAGCGCGCCCAGGAAGACGTTGACCGACACGACGAGCTGGAGGAACAGGAAGGTCTTGTCGCGGGCCGTGCCGTGCGAGGAGAAGATCTGCCCGGACACCTCCGTGGCCCCGACCACACTGCCGACCTGGCCTCCGGGGGTGCTGGCCCGGTCCGGGGAGAACAGGTTGGGCAGCGCCTTCGGGAGGTCCACGACGACCTGGCCGACGGCCTTGAGCATCGCGCCGAGCGTCCGGCCGCCGTAGCCGAGGGCGGCGACGGGGCCCAGGCGCTCGTAGCGCCGTCCGACGATCTTGGACTGGACGCCGATGAAGGGCTGGCCCGAGACGCCGGCCAGGGTGACCCGGACGGTCGTCTCCCCGCCGCCGCGCCGGACGACCACCGGGACGGTCTGCCCCGGACGGGCCCTGTCGAGCGCGTCCCGGAACCGCGCCCAGTCGGAGACGGGCGTCCCGTTGAAGACCACGACGCGGTCGCCCGCGCGGATCCCGGCGGCCTTCGCGGGCGACACCGGACGCCCCGCGCAGGACGTGGACGCGCCCGCCGGGACGCAGTCGCTCACCGCCTCGACGGTCGAGCTCGCCGTGCCCGGATGCAGCTCGCCGACCGTCATCGCGGTCACCGCGAGCAGCAGGAAGGCGAACACGAAGTTCACCACCACGCCCGCCGAGATCACGACGGCGCGCCGCCCGGCGGGCTGCCGGTAGAAGGCCCTCTCCCGGTCCTCCTCCGGGATCTCCTCCAGAGGCGTATAGCCGATGATCCGGACGAACCCGCCGAGCGGCAGGGCCTTCACGCCGTACTCGGTCTCGCCGCGCCTCCGGGACCACAGCGTCGGGCCGAACCCGACGAAGTACTGGGTGGCCTTCATGCCGAACCGCTTGGCGGTCAGGAGGTGCCCGCCCTCGTGCAGCATGACCGACACCAGCAGCGCCACGACGAAGGCCACGGCGCCGAGGAGAAAGGCCATCCGCGGGGCCCCCTTCGGGCGGACGCGCCGCCGGGGCCGCTCCCCCGGTCAGCCGGTCTGGGTCAGCGCGCGGGCGCGCTCCCTGGCCCACGCGTCGGCGGCGAGGACGTCCTCGACGGTCAGGTCGTCCGCCGGGCGGGCGTCGCGCGCCGCGTGCTCCTCCACTACCCGCGCGATGGTGTCCACTATCCCCAGGAAGGGCAGGGTTCCCGCCCGGAAGGCCTCCACGCACTCCTCGTTCGCCGCGTTGAAGACCGCGGGGAACGTGCCGCCCTCGGCGCCGACGTGCCGGGCCAGCCGGACGGCCGGGAACGCCTCGTCGTCCAGCGGGAACAGCTCCCAGGTGTGGGCGCGCGTCCAGTCCACGCCGGGCGCGGCGTCCGGGACGCGGTCCGGCCAGTCCAGGCCGAGGGCGATCGGGAGCCGCATGTCGGGCGGGCTGGTCTGGGCGAGGGTCGAGCCGTCCACGAACTCCACCATCGAGTGGATGTAGGACTGCGGGTGGACCATGACCTCGATCCGGTCCATCGGCACGTCGAACAGCAGGTGCGCCTCGATCACCTCGAGGGCCTTGTTCACCAGGGTCGCCGAGTTGATCGTGATGACCGGGCCCATGTCCCAGGTCGGGTGGTTCAGCGCCTGCTCGACGGTGACGTCGGCCAGCTCGGCGCGGGTGCGGTCGCGGAACGGGCCGCCGCTCGCGGTCAGCACCAGCCTCCGCACCTCCTCGGCGGTGCCGCCGCGCAGGCACTGCGCGAGCGCCGAGTGCTCGGAGTCGACCGGGACGATCTGCCCCGGACGGGCGCGCCGCTTCACCAGCGGGCCGCCGACGATCAGGGACTCCTTGTTCGCGAGCGCGAGGGTGCGTCCGGCGTCCAGCGCGGCGAGCGTGGAGGCCAGGCCGAGCGCGCCGGTGACGCCGTTCAGGACCACGTCACAGGGCAGCGCGGCGACGTCGGCGACCGCGTCCGGACCGGCGACGATCTTCGGGATCGGGTAGTCGCCCGCGCTGTACCCGCGCCGCTGGGCCTCGGCGTAGAAGGCGAGCTGGAGGTCCTGCGCGGCGGAGGCCCGCGCGACGGCGACCACCTCGGGCCGGAACTCCAGGGCCTGCTCGGCGAGCAGGTCGACCCGGCCGCCGCCCGCCGCGAGGGCGGTCACCCTGAACCGCCCGGGGTTGCGGCGGATCACGTCGAGGGCCTGCGTGCCGATCGACCCGGTCGAGCCGAGCAGCACCACCTCGCGGAGCGGGGCGCCGCCGGGAGCGCCGCCGGGCGTCCGGTCGGGGCGCTCGCCGGGGTCTCCGGCCGGGTTTCCAGTCGCGGTTCCAGTCACCGTCCCATTGTCGGCCATGACCGGCCACGCCGTGGACGGCCTTCGCGGAAGCCGCACGACGTCGCCACAAGGCGGAACGGCCAAACCCGCCCATCGCCCCTGACGGGCTTTGTCCAGTTATGCCACTATTCGTGTCAGCTCGCCCGGCATACCGTCCGCAGGCGGGCTTCCACTCGCATCCCCGTCTCCAACCCCGACACGAGGAGACCCGATGGGACGCCACCCCCTCCGCCCCGACCCCCGCCGCACCCCTCGCAGGATCGTCCTGGCGCTGCTCGCGACGGCCGCCGTCGTGCCCCTCGTCGCAGGCCCCGCCTCCGCGGATCCCGCGCCCACCGCGCCGCGCGACCGGGGCCCGACCGCACCGATCGCGACGGCGCC
The DNA here is from genome assembly GCF_000518265.1 of Actinomadura oligospora ATCC 43269. Lineage (GTDB taxonomy): Bacteria > Actinomycetota > Actinomycetes > Streptosporangiales > Streptosporangiaceae > Spirillospora > Spirillospora oligospora. The sequence continues at coordinate 970,547 of NZ_JADG01000004.1, forward strand.
CGACCCGACCGCGCCGTTCGCCCCCGGCCCCACCGCGCCGGTCGTCCACCCGCTGGCCACGACCACCGCGTCCCAGCAGGCGGTGGAGCGGTTCTGGACGCCGGAGCGGATGCGCTCGGCCACCCCGATGGACACGCTGACCAGCTCCAGGAGGATCACGCCGGAGCAGGTCAAGAAGGGCGTGCCCGCCGTCGTCCAGTACTCGCAGCCGAACGGCGGCTCCGCCTGGACGGGCGGCGGCGCGATCACCAGGACCGCCGGACGCGTCTTCTTCACCTACCAGGGCAGGACGGCGTCCTGCTCGGGCGACGCGATCACCAGCACCAACAAGAGCGTCGTGATCACCGCCGGGCACTGCGTCAAGCTGGACGGCGCCTGGCACACCAACTGGACGTTCGTCCCGGGCTACAACAACGGCAACGCGCCCTACGGCACCTGGGCCGCCGCCAAGACGCTGTCCACCCCGCAGTGGACGGCCAGCGAGGACATGAACTACGACGTCGGCGCGGCCGTGGTCGCCCCGCTGAACGGGCAGCGGCTCACCGACGTGGTCGGCGGCCAGGGCATCGCGTTCAACCAGGCGCGCGGCCAGGTCATGTACGCGTTCGGGTACCCGGCGGCCTCCCCCTACGACGGGACGAAGCTGATCTACTGCTCCGGCACGGTCATCGACGACTTCCTGATCAGCAACGACCTCGGCATCGGCTGCAACCAGACCGGCGGCGCGAGCGGCGGGCCCTGGTTCCTGAACTTCAGCGAGTCGGCGGGCACGGGCGTCCAGAACTCGGTGAACAGCTTCAAGTACAACTTCCTGCCGAACTACATGTTCGGTCCCTACTTCGGCACGGACGCGCAGAACCTCTACAACACCGCCCAGTCGTCCTGACGGGCGGCCGGACCCGGGCGCACGACCACGTGAGCTGACGGGACCGGCGCGGCGCGTCCTGGGAGACCGCGGGCCATGCGCTCCCGCTCACTCGTCCCCGCCGCCGCGCTCCCGGTCCGCGCGGCCCCTGCCGACCGGTCCGCCGCCGGGCGTCTCCCTGCCCGGCGCGGCCCGCGCGGGTCGCGGTTCACGAGGTCGTGAGCGTCCACCGCCGGACGGGCACTCGCACACTGGCCCGTCCGGCGTCCGTCCGCCGGGCCCGGACGACGCGTCAGTTCCAGCCCGCGACCGGGAGGGACAGGACGAACGCGGCGCCGCCGCCGGGGGCGTCCTCGACGGTGAGGGCTCCGCCGTGCCGGACGGCGATCTCCCGCGCGATCGGCAGGCCGAGGCCGCTGCCCCCGGCGTCCCGGCTGCGCGCGGCGTCCAGCCGGGTGAACCGGTCGAAGATCCGCTCCCGCTCGCCCTCCGGCACGCCCGGCCCGTCGTCGGCGATGGTGACGACGGCCCGTCCGTCCTCCGCCCGGACCGTCACCACCACCTTGGAGTCGGCGTGCCGGTCGGCGTTGGCCAGCAGGTTCACCAGGGCCCGGGCGAGCTGCAGCCGGTTGGCGACGACCATGACGTCCGGCTCGGCGTCGACCACGACCGGGACGCGCGGATCGCGCCGCCGGTGCTCGGCCCGGACCAGCTCGCCCACGTCCAGCACCGAGCGGGCGGGCTCGACGCCGGAGTCCAGCCGGGCGAGCGCGAGCAGGTCGTCCACGATCTGGTGCAGCCGGTCGGCGTCGCGCAGCGCGTCCCGCATCGTGCGCTGCGGGTCGGTGCCCTCGGGATCGTCCAGCGCGAGCTCGAGCCGGGCGCGCAGGCCGGTCAGCGGGGTGCGCAGCTCGTGCGAGGCGTCGGAGGTGAACCGGCGCTGCTGCGCGACCGCGGCCTCCAGCCGGTCCAGGGTCGCGTTCACAGTGGCGGCGAGCACGGCGATCTCGTCCCCCGTGTCCGGCTCCGGGACGCGCCGGGACAGGTCGGACGCGGTGATGTCGGCGAGCCCCCGCTCGATCCGGCGGACCGGTCGCAGCGCCCGGCCGGCCGCCCGCCACACCCCGGCCGCGACCAGGCCGAGCACCGTGGCGCAGAGCAGGCCGAGGACGAACTCGGGGACGAGGCTGCCGACGAACCACGGCTCGGGGATCGCCGCGTACACCGTCGCCTCGCCGTACGCGGCGGTGACGACGTCGTAGCCGACCACGACCGCGCAGGCGCGCGCGATCTGCCGGTCGTCGCAGATCCGGACGTCCACGCGGGTGTCGACGCGTTCGGGCCGCGCCCGGGTCATCGGCGGGCGGCCCTTCAGGACGGCGGACGCGGCGAGCACCCGGTCCGTCCTGTCGTCCACGATCTGGATCGCCGACGAACGGCCGTACGGCGGAACGGGGTCGGCGAGCCTCCCGGCCGTGGCGGCGACGGCGACGCGCCGGGCGGCCTGGGCGGCCTCGTCGTGCACCTGCGCGCGGGCCACCCACTGGAGCATGAGGCCCGCGGCGGCCACCAGGATCGCCAGCAGCAACCCGGTGCCGAACGACGCGGCGATCGTGACCCGGCTCCGGATGGAGCGCGGGCGAGGCCACCGGGCGCCCCTCCCGCGAGGCGCCTCCTCCGTCGGCCCAACCGCCCCGGCCCCCATGTCTCCTTTGTAGGCCGGGGCCGTCCAACACCCGGCAAAGGCACCCTCCCGGACCGTTCCAGGGCCGCGAAGTCTCTACCGGATGCCCACCATTTCCGCAGGTCACGACACGGATGGACGGGAGATCGGCACATCGATGCTTTGCCGGTACTTGCACCGCGCGTATCCGATACAACACAATCGGCGATCTATAACTGAAGTTACGTGATCCCGACTCCCGCCACGGGGGGAATGGCAATGGTTCCGCAGGGCGAGCTGAGGTTCGATCCCAGCGCGCTGAGCGCCGCGCAACGTGAGGGCGACGCGTGCGTCGTCTGCCACAAGAGGTGGCCACGTCCGCGTGTGCGCGTCGGTCGACTGCCGGACGGCCGGGAGGTGGTGGCGTGCGACGACTGCGCGCCCGTCCTGCCCGTCCCGCGCAGCCGGCCGAGGACGACGCGGAACGACGGGGAGCGGGACACGGACGCCGAAGGACCGGTGGTGGAGCCGGCGTCGGCGACAGCGGCGGCCGTCGAGTAGGCCGCCTCGCAACTGGAGTTCTCTCCAGGAGAGGGTGACCCGGAGATTCGGGGGGAGATCCGGGGCCACCCCGCAAGGGCGCGCCCGGCTGGGGGCGGTCGGGCGCGCCACCCCTCGACCGAGCCCCCCTCTTCCGAGCCCCTTTCCGGGGCCCTCGCGCAGCTCCCGCAGCTACTTCGCGGCGAGCACCTCGTCCCAGCGCCGGACCCATTCGGTGTAGTCCGTGCAGGCCGTGTCGCGGCCGTCGCCTCCGCCCTTGGCGCACGTCTTCGAAGGGGTGTGCGCGAACAGCACCCGGTCGATGAACTGGCGGTCGCCCACGTGGTAGGCGTTGCAGAACGCCGCCTTGAGCCGGTCGCCGGAGCACGCCTGCGGGTTGGCGGGCGCGACGCCGTTCCACTCGGCCACCTGCTGCTGGACGTCCGGCGAGGCCGTCCACTGGAGCCACTGGTACATGCAGTTCGGGTGCTCGGCCCGGGCGCCGAGCATCCAGCCCGTCATCCAGCCGGACACGCCGTCGGACGGCGCGACGCCCTGCACCGGACGGCCCGCGCGGGTCAGCACGTCCACCTGGTAGGGCCACGTCATGCCCAGCACCGCGTTGGTGACCTGGCCCGCCAGGTTCGGCTGGCCGCCCGCGAACAGGCTGACCGCGTCGGACGCCTCGCCCCAGTACTGCGCGACGTACGGACGCTGCCGCTTCAGCAGCCGGACGGCGGCGTCGAGCTGCTTCGGGGTGAGCGAGTACGGGTCGCGGATCTTCAGCGAGCGCTGGTGGGACCGCAGGTACAGGGCGGCGTCGGAGATGGTCAGCGGCGAGTCGCGCATGACGACCTTGCCGCCGTACCGGCGCACCTGGGCCGTGTCGAACAGCCCGCCCAGCCCGGTGGGCGTCTGTACCTGCTGGGTGTCGTACATGATCAGGTTGAAGCCCCAGGTGAACGGGACGGCGTAGGACTTGGCGCCGTCCTTGCTCCGGAGCAGGGTGCGCAGCTTCGGCTCGAGCCTGCGGTACCCGTCCACCAGGTCGGGGTTGACCGGGGCCACGTCGCCGTCGCCGACGAGTTGCCCGGCGATCTCGGGCGGGGCGGCGACGCCGTCGTAGCGGCGGCCCTTGTTGTGCAGGAGGTCGCGGGCCTCCTGCGGGGTGCGGACGACCCGCCAGCCGACCTTGCAGCCGGTGCGCTCCTCGAACGGGGTGACCCAGTCGACCCGGGGGTCGCTGCTGCCGTTCTCCATCTGCCCGGGCAGCGTGACCAGGTTCAGCGCGCCCTCGCCCTTGCCGAGCGCGGTCGCCATCCGGACCGTCCCGGTCTCGTGGGACTTGCCGCTGCACGCCCCGAGCAGCGATACGGCGAGGCCCGCGGTCATGGCGATCGCCGTCGCCCGCATGGTCGTCGCGCGTGTGCCCGCGCGCCTGCGATCCGTCCCGCGGCTCCGCATGTCGTGTTCAGCCCGTTCCCGGATCGCCCGTCGCCCGTCACGCCGGTCCGCGCGCCCCGCACCGGTCCACCGCAGCATGTCGCTCCCGCTCCCCGTCCGCCGTCGGGGAAACTTTACCGCCGCATCGGCGGCGCCCGGACGGCCATTACGACGGGACGTCGGAGCCGTACCGTTCCACACGATCGAAGCGAACTCGCGGACGCACTTTATTCGGCCTTTTGTGCGTGCCATTGACGGGCAGTTCGGGGAATGGGAAACCGCCGCGACCCGGGAGGCAGCGGGTGCTGGCGTCCGCGCCACACACGGAGGTTGCTGGAGAGGGATATGGCGCGGGCTACTGCCGGATTCCCGGGGCACGGCGGCACCGGTGGGGACGTGGCGAGGTTGGGGAACAGCGGATCACCTTGCAGTGCTGCCTGGCCACGCCGTCACCGGTCCCCGGCGAGGCGGCGACGGTGTGACGCCCTCGAGACGGAGGAGATTCGAGGGGCGTCGCGCGTCCCGCCGGAGGTCGCGGGGCGGCCGTGGGGGGCCGCCGGTCCGCGGATGCTGCCTGCGGTCGTTGTGTTGGATCACCTCGATCCGTGCGATGAGCCTGCGCGGGGTCTCGGCCTCGACGAAGTCCCCGATGTCCAGGGGCCGCGGCGGCAGCGCCCACCAGTGGCCGGTGAACGGGCCGAACCAGACGGTCCAGCCCGGAAAGCGCCGGGAAAGCGCCTCGACCTCCGCCGAGTGGTCGTCAGTCATCGGGTGACCTTCCTGCCGGCGCGGTTCCGGAACGCGGAGACGCCTGTCGGGCCGTGACCTTTTTCAATTCCGTCCCCTTTAATTGGGACAGTTCAGATTGTGTCCCCGGTCACAGTGCCAGTCAATACTTGTAGCTATTATTTGTCGGGGCGCGAATGGCGAAAATTGACGACGGAAACATCCGGGCGGCAGAAAGTCCCGCCGTCTCGACCTGCGGCTTCGCCGATCCGGCGCATGTCGCTCACCCGGTGCTGCGCCCCGTTCACCCCGGGGACACCCGGCGTGCCTAGCGTGGACGGTGCTGTGACCGACGACACCGATCGCGGCCGCCGCTCGACCGGCTGGCAATTCGCGACTTTTACAGCTATCTGGGCGTTTCCACGCCGAGTGTCCCCGCGCCGCATCGCCGTGGGGGCCTCTCTTCCGCCTGCGCCCGAGACCGGGACCGAACCCCGTCCGGACGACTCCGAGAGCCCCGCTTCCGAGTCCGGGAGCGGGGCGTCGGAGGGCGATGCGGCCGGGTCCGGTGCGTCCGAGTCCGGGCGGCGTGGTTTCTTGCGGGGCGCGCCTGATTGGCGTGCGTTCTCGCGGCGGCACGCGCTGTTCCTTGTCGCCTTCCTGGGGGCGGCGGCGTTGCGATGGACGGCGCTACGCGCCTATCCGTCCGGTTTGTGGTTCACCGGGGATTCGTACTTCTACATCGGGCACGCGCTGAACCCGCGGCCCTCCTCCACGCGCACCACCGGCTATTCGATGCTGTTGTGGCTGCTCAGGCCCGCGCACAGCCTCTACCTGATCGTCTTCCTCCAGCACGTCCTCGGGCTGGCGGTCGCGGTGATGCTGTACGCGCTGCTGCGACGCGCACGGCTCCCGGGTTGGGCCGCCGTCCTGGCGACGCTGCCGGTGCTGTACGACGGGTACCAGATCCAGCTCGAGCACCTGATCATGTCGGAGACGCTGTTCACGTTCCTGCTGATCGCGGGCGTGACGCTGCTGCTCTGGCGTCCGCTCGGGCCGGACCGGGCGCGGCCGGGCTGGAAGCAGGCCGTCGCGGCCGGGGCGCTGCTGAGCGCCGCGACGCTCGTGCGTTCGGCGGGCGCGCCGCTCATCCCGCTGCTGCCGCTCGTGTTGCTGCTGTGGCGCGGCGGCTGGCGGTCCGCGATCGCCTTCGGGACCGCCGCGGCCGTCCCGCTCGTCTCCTACGCGTTCTGGTTCCAGCAGGTCAACGGCACGTTCGCGCTGACGACCACCGACGGCCTGTTCCTGTGGGGGCGGACGGCGAACTGGGCGGACTGCGCGAAGATCCGTCCGCCCGCGAACGAGCGGGACCTCTGCCTGCCCCCGGACCTGCGGGCGCAGCGCATCCCGCCCGGACGGCTCGACTGGATCGCCACGATCCCGCCGCGGCAGCGCTGGCGGTACGTGGGCGCGCCCGACGCGAACAAGACGCTGCGCGACTTCGCCATCCGCGCGGTCCTCGCTCAGCCGGGCGCGTACGCGAGCGACGTCCTGCGCGGCATCGGCTACACGTTCGAGAACCGGCGGCGTCCGTACCCGAACGACACGACCGAGATCCTGTACCACTTCCGGGACCGTCCGCAGATCTTCCCGGGCGGACGCGGCTGGAGCGGGCACGGCGGGACGGCGCTCGGCGACATCCTCACCTACACCGACGACGGCACGCCCAGCCGGGTGAACCTGCCCGAGGCAAAACGCATGATCGCCTACCAGGACCACGTCCACCTTCCGGGACCGGCGCTCGGCGTGGTCTTCGCGGTGGGCGTGGTCGCGGTGCTGCGGCGCGGCCGGACGGCCTTCCTGGCCCTCGGCACGGCCGCGACGCTGCTGGTGTTCCCGATCGCGACGGCCGACTTCGACTACCGGTACATCCTGCCCGTCCTGCCGTTCGCGTGCCTGGCGGCGGGGCTGGTGTTCGCGCCCCGCAACGGGAACGGCCCCGGCGGTGCCGGGGCCGTCCTCCAGTGGGTCCGCGCTAGCCGTTGGTGGGGAATCCCAGGTTCACGCCGCCGTGGGACGGGTCCAGCCAGCGGGCCGTGACCGCCTTCGTGCGGGTGTAGAAGTGGACGCCCTCCATGCCGTGGGCGTGGCTGTCGCCGAACAGCGACGCCTTCCAGCCGCCGAACGAGTAGTACGCCATCGGCACCGGGATCGGCACGTTGATGCCGACCATGCCGACCTCCACCTCGTTCTGGAAGCGGCGCGCCGCCCCGCCGTCGTTGGTGAAGATCGCCGTCCCGTTGCCGTACGGGTTGTCCGAGAGCAGGCGCATCGCCTCGTCGTAGGAGCCGACGCGGGCGACGGCGAGGACGGGACCGAAGATCTCGTCCTTGTAGCAGTCCATGTCCGCGGTGACGTGGTCGAGGACGGTCGGGCCGAGCCAGAAGCCGTCCGCTCCGCCGCCGAGCACCGGCGTCTCGCGGCCGTCGATCGCCAGGGTCGCGCCCTGCGCCACGCCGCTGTCCAGGTACGACGCGACCTTGTCCCGGTGCGCGCGGGTGACCAGCGGGCCCATCTCGGACTCGGGGTCGTCGCCGGGGCCGATCTTCAGCTTGGCGACGCGCTCCTTGATCTTGGCGAGCAGCTCGTCCCCGACCGGGTCGACCGCGACGACGACGGAGATCGCCATGCAGCGCTCGCCCGCCGAGCCGAAGCCCGCCGAGACGGCCGCGTCGGCGGCCAGGTCGAGGTCGGCGTCCGGCAGCACGACCATGTGGTTCTTCGCGCCGCCGAGGGCCTGCACGCGCTTGCCGTTGCGCGCCGCCGTCTCGTAGATGTACCGGGCGATCGGGGTCGAGCCGACGAAGCTGACCGCCTTGACGTCGGGGTGCTCCAGCAGGCCGTCCACCGCGGTCTTGTCGCCGTGGACGACGTTGAACACGCCGTCCGGCAGCCCGGCCTCGGCCCACAGCTCGGCGATCCGGACCGACGCGGACGGGTCCTTCTCGGACGGCTTGAGCACGAAGGTGTTGCCGCAGGCGATCGCCACCGGGAACATCCACATCGGCACCATGGCCGGGAAGTTGAACGGGGTGATCCCGGCGCACACGCCGACCGGCTGGAGGATCGAGTACGCGTCCACCCTCGAGGACACGTTCTCCGAGAAGCCGCCCTTGAGCAGGTGCGGGATCCCGCACGCGAACTCGACGACCTCCAGGCCGCGGGCGACCTCGCCCGCCGCGTCCGACACGACCTTGCCGTGCTCGGAGGAGATCAGCCGGGCCAGCTCGTCCCGGTGCCGGTGGACGAGCTCGCGGAACCGGAACAGGATCGCGGCGCGCTTGGACAGGGACGTGTCGCGCCAGCCCGGGAAGGCGTCCCTCGCGGCGGCGACGGCCGCGTCCACCTCGGCGGACGAGGCGAAGTCGACGCTCCCCGCGACCTCGCCGCGAGCGGGGTCGAAGATCTCGCCCCGGCGCCCGGCCGAGCCCTCGAAGGGCTTGCCGTTGATCCAGTGGGTGACGTGCTTGCTCACTTGCGGGCCCCGTTCACGGTTTCCAGGGAGTCGATCAGGATCGCGAGGCCCTCGGCGGCCTCGGCGTCGGAGAGGGTCAGCGGCGGGGCCATCCGGACGGTGTTGCCGTACAGGCCGCCCTTGCCGACCAGCAGGCCGCGCTCGCGGGTCGCCTCCATGACGGCGGTGGCGAGCTCGGGGCTCGGCGCGCCGGTCTCGGGGTCGGCGAACTCGATCGCGAACATCAGGCCGCGGCCCCGGATCTCCTTGACGATCGGGAAGCGCGGCGCGGCCTCCTTCAGGCCGTCGATGATGGTCGCGCCCTGCTTCTTGGCGTTCGCCTGGAGGTCGTGGTCCAGGACGTAGTCGAGCGTGGCGTTGGCGGCGGCCGTGGAGATCGGGTTACCGCCGAAGGTCGCCAGGCCGACGGCGTGAAGGCCGTCCATCAGGTCGCCGCGCGCGACCAGGCCTCCGATGGCGAAGCCGTTGCCGAGGCCCTTGGCGAAGGTCATGATGTCCGGCGTCACACCGTGGTTGCCGATGCCGAAGAAGCTGTCGCCGGTCCGGCCCCAGCCGGTCTGCACCTCGTCCGAGATGAACAGGATGCCCTGCTCGTCCAGGACCTCCTTGTACGCGGCGAACAGCCCGTCGGGGGCGGCGGTGAACCCGCCGACGCCCTGGATCGGCTCGGCGATGAGGGCAGCGACGTCGCCGCCGGTCGCCGTCGCGAGGACGTGCCGCAGGTCGGCGACGCAGGCCTCGATGTACTCGGCGTCCGACATGCCCTTGAACTGGGGCAGGTGGCGGTCGGCGCCGTGCAGGAAGTGGGTGTTCAGCGGCGAGTAGGAGTTGTTCTTCCAGGCGCGGTTCGAGGTGACGCCGACGGCGCCGAACGACCGGCCGTGGTAGCTCTGCCGCATCGCGAGGACCTGGTCGGTCCTGCGCGCGTAGGTGGCGAGCAGCAGCGCCGTCTCGTTCGCCTCGGTGCCGGAGTTGGTGAAGAAGACCTTGGCGTCCGGGATGCCGGAGAGCCGGGCGATCTTCTCGGCCAGCTCGACCTGGCCGCGCAGCAGGTACGCGGTGGAGGTGTGCACGACGCCGGTGGCGAGCTGCCGCTCGACCGCCTCGCGCACCTCCGGCACGTCGTAGCCGATCATGTTCGTCAGGATGCCGACGAAGAAGTCCAGATAGGTGGAGCCCTCGGCGTCGGTCACGCGGCTGCCCTTGCCGCCGACGAGCTCGATGGGGTTCGCGTAGTTGAGAGCGACCCACGACGGCATGACCGCGCGGTGGCGCTGGAGAAGCGAGGCGTGTTCGGACATGTCTTCATCCTCGGTCGGGGTCCGGCGGGTCGGCTACCCGCACAGTGTCAACATGCGCGGCGAAGTATTGACGTCCTGGCAGGCAGGTTGTCACGATATCCGCAGCCGATCCGGGGCCTCTATCACCGATTCTGCACATTGACGTGGTACCAGGTCCCAACAGGATGTAAGGGGCCGGGCGAATCGTCCTGACAGAGTGTCGGATACCATCGGGCTCGATGCTTCCCACCGTCGCCGATGTCCTCCAGTTGGAGGCGGTCCGCCGCGGCCAGCCCAGAGTGGTCGCCGGCGCCGACCGCCTCGGCAACCGCGTCCGCTGGGTCCACGTCGCCGAGGTCGCCGACATCGCGCACCTGCTGCACGGCGGCGAGCTCGTCCTCACCACCGGCATCGCCCTCCCGGACGAGCCGGACCGGCTGCGCGTCTACATCTCCGAGCTCTCCGAGGTCGGAGTCTCCGGGCTGATGGTCGAGCTCGGCAGGCGGTACGCCGCCGCGCTGCCCGCCGCGCTGCTCGCCGCCGCCGAGGAGCACGGCCTGCCCGTCGTCGTCCTCGCGCACGAGCCCGCGTTCGTCGACATCACCGAGTCCGTGCACGCCCGGATCCTCCAGGACCAGTTCGCCGAGCTGCGCGCCTCCGAGCAGCTCCACGAGATCTTCACCCAGCTGTCGGTGGAGGGCGCGTCCACCGAGGAGGTCGTCCGGCAGGTCGTCGCGCTGTGCGGGCACGCGGTCGTGCTGGAGAACCTGTCCCACCAGGTGCTCGCGATGGACTCCGGCCCCCGCGACCCGGCCGAGCTGCTGTCGGCGTGGGAGACCCGGTCCCGGGCCGTCCGGCCGAGCATCCGCACCGCGTTCGACGACGCGTCCGGCTGGCTGGTCACCACGGTCGGCGCGCGCGGCGAGGACTGGGGACGGCTGATCATCACGCTCGGCCGCCCGCCCACCCCGCGCGAGACCGTCCTGATCGAGCGCGCCGCCACCACGCTCGCGCTCGGCCGCCTGCTCGACCGGCACGCCGAGTCGGTGGAGCGCCAGGCACACCGGACGATCATCGCCCGGATCCTCGCGCACTCCTACTCCGACCCGCAGGAGGCCGCGGCGCGCGCCCGCGCCCTCGGCGTCCCGCTGTCCGGCCGCCGGCTGCTCGGCGTCGTCCTGCGGCCCCGCACCTCGTCCGCGCCGACCTCGCCGATCGTCGCCGGGGAGCTGGCCGAGCTCGCCGAGACGGCCGCCGCCGCGTGCAAGGACGCCCGCCTCTCCGCCCTGGTCGGCGTCCTCGACGAGGGCGGCCCGAACGCCCGCGTCGGCGTGCTCGCCTCGATGCCCGCCCGCGCCGACGCCGAGACCGCGCTGAACGACATGGGCACGCGCATCCGCAAGCAGTCCGACGCCGACTACGTGATGGCGGCCGGGTCGGTGGTCGAGTCGATCCGGGACGTCCGCCGCTCGTTCCTGGAGGCCGAGCAGGTCGCCGACGTCGCCGCCCGCTCCTCGTCCAGCTCCGGGCGGCTCTTCTACCGGCTGCCCGACCTGCGGCTGCGCGGCCTGCTCCACCTCATGCGGGACGACGCGCGCCTGCAGACCTTCGTCGAACGCGAGCTCGGCCCGATCCTGGAGTACGACGCGCAGCGCGGCAGCGACCTCACCCGCATCCTGGAGCTGTACCTGGAGTGCGGACGCAACAAGGCCGTCGCCGCACAGCGCGCCCACCTGTCGCGCCCGGCGTTCTACGAACGGCTGCGGCGCATCGAGCGCGTCCTCAACGCCGACCTGGACGACGTGGAGTCGTGCGCGTCCCTGCACGTCGCGCTGCTCGCGCTGTCGTCGGTCCGGTGGGAACGCTCCTGACGGTGGGCGAACGGCCGGTGGGCGAACAGCGGGTGGACGAACGGCCGGTGGACGCGGTGCGCGTCACCGGCCGTCCCCTTTCGAGCCGGTGTCAGGCCATCTCGTTGACGGCCCGCCAGGAGGCGTCGATCGCGGCGTCGGCGTAGGCGCGGTACTCCGAGTCGGAGTTGGCGATCGTGACCCGCCCGAAGCGCCGCCTCCCCTGGACGGCGGGCAGCGGGCCGTCCGGCCAGAACGTCGCCCACGGACGGCCGTACTCCAGCGCGTAGCCGTGGCCCCAGCGATTGACCGTGATGGCCTGGATGTCCTTGGCCGGATCGAAGCCGCCCCCCGACAGCAGCCGGGTGAGCTGGTCACGGATCGACCGTTCGTACGACGAGAACGGACGGGCGAACAGGTCGCGGCGCCCCGGGCCGATCCCGCCGCGCGGGTTGCGGTACCCGGGCTGGGTCGCCATCCGGATCATGTGCACCAGGATCGGCTGGGACGGGTCCCTGGAGAACTGGTAGTCGGGGAAGCTGACCGGGTAGTCCAGCTCGGCGACCACCCAGTCACCGCTGGTGAAGCGGGTGTGGTAGATCTTGAGCTTCTCCCATGCCTCCCAGTTGCGCAGCTGCACCATCGCGTACACCATCGGCAGCTTCGTCCCGAAGAACAGGCTCTGCTTCTGGTCCTTGGGCAGGTCCTGCATGAGGTAGGGGATCATGGTGTTGTAGCAGGCCATGATCACGTGGCCCGCGTGCGCCCGGAACACCGTGCCGCCGCGGTCGAAGTCGACCTCCACCTCGTCCGCGGTGACCAGGCCGTCCTTGTGCTGCACCCGGACGGCCGGCGCGTTCAGCCGCAGCCGGACGTCGTTGCCCGCCACGTCCAGCTTGGTGTAGTCGATCCGGGCGAGCGGCTCGGCGTCCATGCTCTCCGGCGCGCCGGTGTTCGGGATGAGCTGCCCGATCATCAGCTTGCACAGCCCGTTGTTGCCGTCCGGGAAGTGGTAGATGTACGGGGCGTCCTCGTTCCACTGGATCTGGACCGTCGGACCGCAGTACCGGTAGGGCTGCTTGCCCCGGTCCAGCTTCAGGCCGTTGAAGCCCGGGTACTCGAGGGCCCACGAGTCGATCGCGCCGAACGCGTCGATGCCGAAGCCCCACTCGTCGCTGGTGTAGGTCTGGAGGTAGTTGAGCACCTCCGGCGGCATCCGGGCGTAGTCCCGCAGGTACTCCTGGTAGGTCAGGTCGACCAGCTTCAGCTTCTTCTGGTCGGGCGTCATGTCCCCCAGGTAGTCGCCGGGCCTCTCCTGCAGACTGATGAAGGCGACCTTGGCCGCCTCGGTCATCGGGGCTCCGGCGAGGGTCGCCGAGGTCTGGGTGTCGCCGTCCATGACCGCGAGGTGGTCGTGGGCGAACAGGTCGCGGGTGAAGAACTCCGAGTCGTTCAGCTTCCACTTCTTGTTGAAGTTCTGGTCGTAGTACCTGTCGAACTTCTGCACCTGGACGCCGAGGTCGGTGAGCAGCTTCTTGGCGACGGGGCTCCACACGGCCGGCGCCTCGATGGACTGCGACCCGCCGTACCCGATGAGCAGCCGCCCGTTCGCCTGGAACTCGTTCCGGCGCGCGTGCCCGCCGAAATCGTCGTGGTTGTCGAGGATGAGGATCTTGGCGTCCGGCTTCTTCTGCTTGAAGAAGTGCGCCGCCGACAGGCCGCTGATGCCCGCGCCGACCACGATGAGGTCGTAGCGCTCGCCGGTGTCGTGGACGGGCTTGCCCCCGGCCCAGTAGATGCCGTCGCGCAGCTCGTGCGGGACGCGCATCGCCGGGTTGGCGCTGCCGCGGAGTCCGGTCATGGCGGGCGGGTACGAGCGGTTGCCCGCGCCCGCGTAGTTCCAGCCGTCCGGCGGGTTCACCACCTCGTTGTGGATGCCGCCCCACGAGCCCGCCGAGCACCCCGTGAGCGCCCCCGCGGCCACGGCGCCGCCCACCGCGACCGCCATGCCGTCCATGAAGTCGCGTCGGCTGATCTGCCGGCCCATTCCGAGATCCTTGTCGGAATGCACCGGTTCATAGGAATTTTCCTCCGCCATCAATCCCCCCGATACACGCTGCCCCGAAGGAAGATCTTCCACGCTTGGGCGGGAGGAAAACAACCACTGTCCCAGCAGGGACGATCGCCCTGGAGCCAAGGCGAGGGGAGGCGATTAACATGTCATCTGACCTGCATGAACACCTCCGACCTTTCAAGATAAACCTAAGACCGTCGGTGATTTTCGCAAGTTCTGCGGCGGCTTCACTTCGGTGCCAGAACAAAGGTTTCCAGCCTCTTTCGAGTTGCACCCGATCAGGGCTTCGAACCCGCCTTGGGAACCCCGCGAGAAGGCCTTCCGAAGGCGGCGCGCTAACCTTCGGAGAGTGGAGCTAGGACTGGACGGACGCCGCGCCGCCGTGGCCGCGGCGAGCAGCGGGCTCGGTTTCGAGGCGGCCCGGGCGCTGATCGCGGAGGGCGCCGCGGTCGCGATCTGCGGACGCGACCGCGACCGGCTGACCGTGGCCGCCAAGCGGCTCGGCGAACGCGCGCACCCGGTGCTCGCCGACGTCGCCACGCCCGAGGGCGCGACCGCGTTCGTCCGCGAGGCGCAGGACGCGCTCGGCGCGGTGGACATCCTGGTCACCAACGCGGGCGGCCCGCCGCCGGGCGGCTTCGCCTCCACCCCGCTGGACGCCTACGCCCCCGCGCTCGACCTGAACCTGATGTCGGTCGTCGCGATGTGCAAGGCCGCCGTCCCCGCCATGCAGCAGCGCGGCTGGGGACGCGTCGTCGCGATCACCTCGATCTCGGTGCGGCAGCCGATCCCGACGCTGATCCTGTCCAACACCGCGCGCGCCGGCGCGACCGGCTTCCTCAAGACGCTCGCGCTTGAGGTCGCCAAGGACGGCGTGACCGTCAACTCGCTCCAGCCCGGCTACCACGCGACCGAGCGGCTGCGCACGCTGCGCGGCGGCGACTGGGACGCGGTGGCCAACGAGATCCCCACCGGCACCGTCGGCGACCCGGCCGACTTCGGCGCGTTCGTCGCGTTCCTCTGCTCGCAGCAGGCCCGGTTCCTCACCGGCAGCGCCATCACCGTCGACGGCGGCGAGTACGCGGGCCTCATGTGACGACGTCCCTGCGCGCGCGTCCTGAGGCGAGTGCCTCCTCAGGGGATGACGGCTCGTTCGCGCCCTGCTGAACGCGGGCCACATGGTCGTCGTCTTCCCCGGCGGCGCCCGCGAGGCCACCCGCGACCGGCACGACCGCTACCGCCTGCAGTGGGAGGGACGCCTCGGCTTCGCCCGGCTGGCCGTCGAGGCGGGGTGCCCGATCGTCCCGTTCGGCTCGGTCGGCGCGGAGGAGATGTTCACGACCGTCCTCGACTCCGACAGCCGCCTGCTCGCGCCCGCCCGCGGTCTCGCCCGTTCCGTCCTCGGCGACAGGGCCCGGGGCCGGAACGACTTCCTGATGCCGCTCGCCCGTGGCATCGGCCCCACGCTCGTCCCCCGTCCGGAACGCCTCTACTTCCGCTTCGGCGCCCCGATCGACACCACCCCGTGGCGGGGACGCGAGCACGACGACCTCGCCGTCACCGAGGTCCGCGACCTCGCGCGCAAGTCCGTCCAGGAGATCATCGACACGCTCCGGGCCGAACAGGCCGCCGACCGGGGCCGAACCCCGATCGCCCGCCTCACCCGGGCCGTCACGCGCACCGCGAGCACCCTTCCCCGGCCCACCTTCCTCCCCCGTTGACCCGGCCTGAGGCCCCGGCCACGCACGTGCGCGTGGCCGGGGCCTCAGAACCCGATCACAGAGGACGGCGCCGCTGGAAGGGGAGGTAGCGGTCGGCGCGGCGGGGCCGGGCGGGCATTCCGGTGGACTCGACGGCGAGGATGCGGTCGAACCGGAAGGCGCGGACGCCGTGGCGCAGGCGGCACCAGCCGACCAGGTACCAGTGGTCGCGGTGGACGAGGCAGGTGACGGGTTCGACCTCGCGGATGGTGACGTGGGCGCCGGCGTCGCCGTAGCAGAGCCGGACGACGCGGTGGTCGGTGATGGCGGCGGCGATCACGCGGGCGCGGTCGGCGACGGTGGCGGAGAGCGGGTCGGTGAGGGTCGCGAGGGTGGTCGCGACGACCTCGTCGTGGTCGGCGCCGGGCGGCATGAGGTGGCGGAGGGCGCGGCGGGCGGTGGCCGCCTGCGGCCCCGCGCCGAGGTGGGCCAGGGAGAGCGCGAGGGACGCGATCTCGGCGGCGGTCAGGGTGGGCTCGGGGGCCTCGAAGAGCGCGTCGGCGGCGGGACCGGTGGAGGTCCGGCCGGAGCTGGGGGTCGCGACGTTCGCCATGGTTCGATTATATGTTCGAGGACCGACATTTTCGCGGGTCGTCCGGGCCCGGTCCGGCCGTCGTCCGGCACCGGCCGGTCCTCCCCTTGAGGTGTCGTACGCGCATGGTGAACACTGATCCCTCAAAACGGCACCTTTTTCCTGGGATGGCGGGGGCGATCATGGGTTTGCTGGGGAGCCGCGTTGGCTGACGCGGGGCTCGGTCGGCTCATGACAAGGGAAGAGGCTGATGAGGCCCTCGCGCGCCTGCGGGACGAGCGGGACCGCATCAGCGCGGGCCTGCTCGACCTCGACGGACATCCCGGGCGCCGCATGCTGGACGGCGCGGCGATGTCCGGCGTGAGCGCGGAACTCCAGGCGCGGGTGGCCGACCGGATGGCCAGGTTGTGGTTGCTGTTCGACCGGTACCGGGGCGCGCTGGCGGCGGCCGAGGAGCTGCGCGCGCGGCACGCCCGTCCGAAGACGCCGGAGCTCACCGAGCTGACCCGGCTGCTGGACGGACGGGCCGTCGAGCTGGAGCCCGAGCACGTTCCGCTGGAGAAGCGCGGCCTGCTGGGCGGGCCCGGCCCCGAGCGGCTGACGCTCCAGGCCACCGTCCGGCGGATGACGGGCCTGTACGACGAGGTCACGCGGGACGTGGCCGCCGTGGACGCGGCATGGTCGGCGCTGCTGCCCGCGCTGGAGGCCGCCGAGACCCGGCACCGTGAGGCCGCCGCGCTCGCCGCGGCACTGGAGGCGTCCCTCGCGGAAGTGGACGGTCTGGGCCGCGAGGTCGCGGAGGCCGGACGCGTCGTCCGGTCCGATCCGCTGTCGCTGGCAGGGAAGAGCGGCCCCGACACGTCCGCCCTGACCGCGCTCGCCCATCGGCTGGGCGAGGTCGCGGCGCGTCTCCGGGAGGCCATGCGGCTCCGTGAGGGTTACGCCGGACGGCTCGCCAACGCCGAGAGCCTCATCAGCGAGGTGCGTCGCGCGCACGAGGCGGCCTTGCGCGCGTACGCGGAGGCGCTGGAGAAGATCGCCTCGCCCGGGCTGTCCGAGCCGTCCGATCTGGCGGGGTCGCTCGCCGACCGGCTCGCGGCGCTGCGGAGCCTGCCCGCCACCGGACGCTGGGACGAGCTCGCCGAGCGCCTCGCCGACCTGGAACGTGCCGCGGCCGACGCGCGCGCCCGTAAGCAGCGCGAACGGGACCTCGCCGCCGGGCTGCTGGAACGCCGCGAAGAACTGCGCGGCCGGCTGGCCGCCTACCGCGTCAAGGCCGCCCGCCTGGGCCTGGCCGAGGACGCCGAACTCCTGAGAATCCACGAGCGGGCCCGCGAGCTGCTCTGGACGTCTCCCTGCGACCTGCGCGCCGCGACCGTGGCGCTGTCGGGATACCAGCAGGCCGTGAACTCGCGGGCGAAGGGAGCCGATCGATGATCCCGTGCACGCAGCCAGGCTGCTCCGGAAACGTCGAGGACGGTTACTGCGTCATATGTGGCATGCCCCCCTCGCAAGGCACGCCGCCCTCGACCGGACAACAGCCGCCGATCGGACAGCCGCAGCAGCGGTCCGCCGCGCAGCCCGCCGGTCCGCGGAAGTGCACGCAGCCCGGCTGCGACGGCACCATCCAGGACGGCTACTGCGACGTCTGCGGCAGCGCGGCCGAGCAGGCCCCGCCGCCTGCTCCGGTGCCCGTGCCGGCGACCGGGTCCGGGCCGTCCGGGTCCGGAACGTCCGGGCGGGCCCCGGTGACGCGCCCGAGCACGCCGAGCGCGTCGAGCGGGAGTTTCGCGTCCGGCAGCGTGATGACCGGAAGCGTCGGGACGGGCAGCGGCGGCACCCGGTCCACCGGGCGGCGCGGGCAGCTCGGGTCCGGCCTGGTCGAGGTCCCGCGCGTCCCCTACCGGGACCCGGCGACCGCCGTCCGGCTGAACCCGGAGGTCCCCGAGAACCGGCGGCACTGCGGCAACTGCGGCGAGAAGGTCGGCCGGAGCCGGGGCGACCAGCCCGGACGCACCGAGGGGTTCTGCCCCAAGTGCGGCCACGCGTTCTCGTTCACGCCGAAGCTCAAGCCCGGCGACATGGTGCACCGGCAGTACGAGGTGCTCGGCTGCCTGGCGCACGGCGGCCTCGGCTGGATCTACCTCGCCCGCGACCACCGGGTCAACGGCCGCTGGGTGGTGCTGAAGGGCCTGCTGAACACGGGCGACGCCGACGCGCGCGAGGCGGCGGAGGCCGAGCGCGAGTTCCTCGCCACGGTCGAGCACCCCAACATCGTCAAGATCTACAACTTCGTCGAGCACGCCGGTGACGAGTACATCGTCATGGAGTACGTCGGCGGCAAGTCGCTGAAGGACATCCTCCTCGAGCACCGCAACACGGTGGACAAGGACGGGCTGCCCCCGGCGCAGGCGATCGCCTACGCCCTGGAGGTGCTGCACGCGTTCTCCTACCTGCACGCGCGCGGCCTGGTGTACTGCGACTTCAAACCGGACAACGTGATCCAGTCCGAGGAGCAGCTGCGGCTGATCGACCTCGGCGGCGTCCGCCGGCTGGACGACCAGGACGGCGCGATCTACGGCACGGTCGGCTACCAGGCGCCGGAGATCGCCGAGCGCGGCCCGTCCGTCACGTCCGACCTGTACACCGTCGGCCGGGCGCTGGCCGTCATGACGTTCCCGTTCAAGGGCTACACCAGCGAGTTCAGCGACCGGATCCCGCCGCGCGCGGAGGTCCCGCTGCTGGCCCGGTTCGAGTCGTTCGACCGGCTGCTGCGCCGCGCCACGCACCTGGACCCGGACCAGCGGTTCCAGGACGCCGAGGAGATGGCCGACCAGCTCCTCGGTGTCCTGCGCGAGGTGCTCGCCGCCGAGGACGGGCATCCGCGGCAGGCGGCGTCCGGGCTGTTCGGCCCGGAGCGGTTCGCGTCCGCCGACGCCGCCGACGCGGCGACGGCCGGGGACGCGCTCGCCCCCGCGCTGCCCGCGCTCACGCCCGCGCAGCTCGCGGCGTCCCTGCCCGCCCCCCTCGTGGACGGCTCGGACCCGGCGGCCGGATTCCTCGCGGGCCTCACCGCGCTCGATCCCGCGCAACTCGCCGCGACGGTCGAGGCCGCGCCCGACCGCACGCCCGAGGTGAAGCTGACCCTCGCGCGCGTTCGGATCGAGCTGGGCCAGCCCGACCGGGCGGAGGAGCTGCTGCGGGAGGTCGCGGCCGAGCGTCCGCACGACTGGCGGATCGAGTGGTACCGGGCGGTCGCGCTGCTCGCGGCGGGACGCGTCGAGCCCGCGGACGCCGCGTTCGATCGGCTCTACTCCCTGATGCCCGGCGAGCTCGCGCCGAAGATGGCGCTCGCCGCGTGCCGGGAGCACCGCGCCCCGCAGAGCGCGGCGCACCTGTACGAGACGGTCTGGCGCACCGACCGGAACCACATCAACGCCGCGTTCGGGCTGGCCCGGGTGAAGCTCGCCGCGGACGACCGTCCGGGCGCGGTCGCGGTGCTCGACTCGGTCCCGGCGACGTCGATCCGGTTCGTCCCGGCGCAGGTCGCGGCCGTCGGCGTCACCGTGCGGGGCCGGGACGCCGGGCGGCTCACGCCGGACGACCTGATCACCGCCGCGCGGCGGCTGGAGCGGCTCGACCTGACCGGGGAGCGCCGCGACCTGCTGACCGCCGAGGTGCTGGAGGCCGCGCTCGACTGGACGATGCGCCACCGCGCCCCGGGCACGGCGCCCGGCGCGGCCCAGGGCGGGGACGTCTTCGGCGTCCCGCTGGCCGAGCAGCCGCTGCGCCGCCACCTGGAGGGCACCTACCGGGCGCTCGCCCGCCTCACCGGGGACCGTGAGGAGAAGCGGCTGCTCGTCGACGCCGCCAACGCCGTCCGCCCGCGGACGCTGCTGTGAACGGGAACGAGAACGGGGACATGGACGGGGAGGGCAACGACACCGCTGTGGAAGCGAACGAGACCGCCGCGAACGGATCGGCCACGGGCGAGGGCCCCGGAGGCACGCGGCCGGGCGCGGGACAAGCGAACGCGGGGGACGCCGCCGCACGGATGGAGCCGACCGGCATGGACGCGACGGGCATGAACCCGGCCGGCATGAACGCGGCCGGGATGGAGCAGAGTGCGGTGAAGCCTGCCGAGCTGGCCTGCCCGCAGTGCGGCGTGGTCGTGTACCCGGGCGAGGCGTTCTGCGAGAACTGCGGACGCCAGCTGATCGCCGGACGGCCCGGGAACGGCGCGCCGCGCCCGTCCGGCCGGACGCGGTGCGTCGGCTGCGGCGAGGCCGCCGTCGACGGCGAGGGGTACTGCGAGCACTGCGGGATGAAGCAGCCCGCCGACCGCGACCACCTGGAGGTCGAGCTCGCGACGCCGGGCGGCCCGGTGGCGGGGGTGAGCGACCGGGGCAAGCGGTACGCGCGCAACGAGGACGCGTTCGCGATCGCCCCCCACAACACCGGCGTCGCCGCCGTGGTGTGCGACGGGGTCGGGTCGTCGCCGCGTCCGGAGACCGCCTCCCGTGCCGCCGCCGACACCGCGGCGACCGAGATCGCCACGGCGATGGGGGCGGGCGCGGCGCCGGGGGACGCGGTGCGCATGGCGGTGCGGAAGGCGGCGACCGCCGTCGCCGGTCTCGCCGAGTCCCCGGAGGCCGCGCCGTCCTGCACGTTCGTCGCCGCCGTGACCGGCCCGGACGGCGTGACCGTGGGCTGGGTCGGCGACAGCCGCGCGTACTGGCTGAGCGAGACCGACACCTCCCCCGCCGCGGACCTCGCCGACACCGGCGAGCTGAACTCCTCGGCCGTCACCGCCGACCTGCGGGGCGACCCGAACGCGACCAGCCCGGACGCCGAGACGCTGCCGCTCGGCCCGTCCCGGCGGCTGACCGACGACGACTCGTGGGCGGCGTTCATGGTGGCGTCCGGCGCGCTCACCGAGGCGGAGGCCGAGGCGCACCCGAACGCGCACGTCATCACGGCATGGCTGGGCGCGGACGCGGGCGAGGTCCGGCCGCACGTGCGCAGTTTCGTTCCGGACCGGCCCGGCACGCTGCTGGTGTGCAGCGACGGCCTCTGGAACTACTTCCCCGGCGCCGGGGACCTGGCGGCCGTCCTGCGGAACGCGCAGGCCGACCCGGCCGCCGACCCGACCGGCGCCGCCAGGATCCTGGTGCGCCACGCCCTGGACGCGGGCGGACGCGACAACATCACGGTGGCCGTGCTTCCGATGGCGGCCACCCCGAGCACGGAGCAGGCCCGATGAGCGACCAGCCGCAGTTCACCGTCAAGATCGACCAGAACAAGTACCTCCCCGAGGGCGGGCGCGAGGTGCACGCCATCGTCTCGGTCGAGTCGGCCGGGGGCGCCGTGGCGTCGGGGGCGTCCGCGGGGGCGCAGGCGGCCGAGGTCATCATCATCGACACCTCCGGTTCGATGACCTACCCCGACACCAAGCTGCGCTCGGCGATCGCGGCCGCGCAGACCGCGGTGGACACCCTCCGGGACGGCGTGATGTTCGCGGTCGTGTCCGGGTCCAACAGCGCGCGGATGGTGTTCCCGCAGCAGGCGATGCTGGTGCCCGCCAACGACCGGAACCGGACGGCGGCCAAGGCCGAGCTGAAGCGGCTGACCGCGCAGGGCGGCACCGCGATCGGCTCCTGGCTGCGCCTGGCCGACCAGCTCTTCGACCCGTACCAGGACGGCGTCCGGCACGCGATCCTGCTGACCGACGGCAAGAACCAGCACGAGTCGCCCGAGGAGCTGGACGCGGTGCTGTTCCGCTGCGCCGGCCGGTTCGTCTGCGACTGCCGCGGCGTCGGCACCGACTGGGAGGTCGCCGAGCTGCGCAAGGTCGCCAACGCGCTGCTCGGAACCGTGGACATCGTCGCCGACCCGGCCGACCTGGTCGCCGACTTCCGCGCGATGACCGAGGCGGCGATGGGCAAGGCCGTCGCGGACGTGGCGCTGCGCGTGTGGACGCCGCAGACCGCGCGGCTGAAGTTCGTCAAGCAGGTCATGCCGAACGTCGCGGACCTGTCGGCGATGCGCGCCGAGGCCGCGCCGCAGGCGGGCGACTACCCGCTCGGCGCGTGGGGCGCGGAGAGCCGCGACTACCAGATCTGCGTGGAGGTGCCGCCCGGCGAGGTCGGCAAGGAACTGCGCGCGGCGTGGGTGAAGCTGGTGGTGCCGGGCGCTCCCGGCCAGGAGGCGCAGGTCCTCGCGACCGGCAACGTCCTCGCCCAGTGGACCGACGACGAGGCCCTCTCCACCAAGATCAACGCCCGGGTGGCGCACTACACCGGGCAGTCGGAGCTGGCCGACGTGATCCAGGAGGGCCTGGCCGCCCGCCGGGACGGCGACCTCGACACCGCGACCGCCCGGCTCGGCCGCGCCGTGAAGCTCGCCGACGAGGCGGGCAACGAGGCGGTCACCGCGGCGCTGCGCAAGGTCGTGGACGTGCTCGACCCGGTCACCGGGACCGTCCGGCTGAAGGCGAACGTGGAGAAGGCCGACGAGATGTCCCTGGACACGACGTCCACCAAGACCGTCCGGACGCGCAAGGACGAGACGGTCCGCACCCGCCGTTCCGAGGTCTGATCATGGCTCTCTGCCCCGCCGGGCACACCTCCGGCTCCGACGACTACTGCGACGTCTGCGGCGAGCGCATCGGCGGGGCGTCCGCGCCACCGCCCCTGCCTCCGATGCCGCCCGCGGCGCCGCCCGCGACGGGCGCGCCGCAGGCCCGGCCGTCCGCGGGGATGTCGACGCAGGCGATGGTCATGCCCGGCATGCCGTGCCCGGACTGCGGCACCCCCGCCGCGGACCGGTTCTGCGAGCAGTGCGGCTACGACTTCGCCACGGGCGGCGGACGGCCGAGCCCGCATCCGGCGGGCGGCGAGCCGTCCAACCCGATGCCCGCGCCGAACCCGCCCATGCCGCCGAACCCGCATCCGGGCCCCCCACCCGGACCGCAGCCGGGCCCCCAGCCGGGTCCGCCCGTGACGCGGCCCGGTCCGCAGCCAGGGCCCCCGGCGCCGCCGCATCCGCCCGTGACGCCGCCTCCGGAGCCGCACGGGCCGCAGACCGGGTGGGTCGCGGTCATCGCCGCCGACCGGGCGTACTACGACGCGGTGATCGCGATGAACGGCCCGGACGCGGCGCGCATCGTGTTCCCGCCGTTCGCGCCCGAGCGCCGCATCCCGCTGACCGGCGAACGGGTGCTGATCGGACGGCGCAGCCCGAGCCGCGGCACCGACCCGCAGATCGACCTGCGCCAGCCCCCGGAGGACCCGGGCGTCTCGCACACCCACGCGGTGCTGCTCGCCCGCACGGACGGCCGCTGGTCGCTGGTCGACCCCGGGTCGGCCAACGGGACGTGCGTCAACGGCTCGACCGCCCCGATCCCGAACAACGTGGAGGTCCCGGTGGGCGAGGGCGACCGCGTCCACGTCGGGGCCTGGACGACCATCACGCTCACGAGAGGCGGGACGTCATGACGGCCGTCCAGCAGCAGGGTGGCGCGCCCCCCGCGCCGGTGCCCGCTCCCCAGGGCGGGCCGCCCGCCCCGCCCGGCGGTGTCCGGCCGGGGCTCGCGGACGTGCGCGCGCGAGCCGCGGCCATGCCGCCGCGCAAGGGCGTGCGCCGCGCGATTCCGCGCACCAACTCCGGACGTATCCGGGCGTTCGTGGCGGGCGTCGTGGTCGTCCTGGTGGCGCTGCTCCTGCTCGCCTGGAACGGGGTCGACGACGCGCGCACCGGCGTCAGGGTCATCGACACGGCGGGTCCGCAGGTCATCGCCACCGGCGACCTCTACTTCCGGCTCACCGACATGGACGCGCAGCTCGCGCACGCGCTGCTGGTCGGCACCCAGCCCGCGCACCAGGCCGACCGCGCCCAGGCGCTCGCCCGCTACGACGCCAGCCGCAGCAAGGCCGACGAGGCGCTGATCCAGGCGGCGCGGCTGGCCCGCGACGGCACCGAGCGGCAGACCGCGCGGTCCCTGCTGGACTCGCTGGGCCGCTACGAGCAGCTCGCCGGGAAGGCGCTGCTGCAGGACCAGAACAGCCCGCACGCCGCCGGGCCGCCGTCCGACCAGGTCACGAAGATGTACCGCAGCGCGACCGACATGATGAAGCTGGAGCTGCTGCCGCAGGCGTACAACCTGACGCTCGACAACGGCACGATCGTCCGGCACACCTACGAGGACAAGCGGTCCGCGGTGCTGACCGGCCGCACGGTCGTGGTCGTCACCGGGCTCGTCCTGCTGGTGCTGCTGGCAGGGTTCCAGTGGTCCATGGCGAAGCGGTTCCGGCGGCTGCTGAACCTTCCGCTCGCGCTCACGACGGTCGCCGTGGTGGTCGTCGTCGCCTGGACGGCCGCGATGCTCGGAAGTCAGGCGTCGGCGCTGTCCAAGGCCAAAACGGACGGGTTCGACTCGATTCTCGCTCTGGCTCGTGCGCGCGCGATCGGCAACAGCGCGCAGGCCGACCAGACGCGGTTCCTGCTCGACCCGGAACGCAAGGACACCTACGAGCAGGTGTTCCTGAGCAAGTCCCAGACCGTCCTCTACCTGCCCGCCGACAACCTCACCGGCTACCAGGACGCGGTCAGGGGGTTGAAGGGGCTCAAGACCCAGCGGGACGACAAGCCCATCCTCGGCTTCCTGGGCACCGAGGGACGGCGTCCGAGCAGTGACGCGAAGGCCCTGGACGACGTCCTCGCCGGTTTCAAGAAGTTCCAGCAGAACGACCGGCAGATGCGCGACCTCGTCTCGTCCGGCGACCGCGGCCAGGCGATCACGCTGCAGACCGGGCAGGCCGCGACCGACTACGCCGCCTACGACCAGAGCCTGGTCAAGCTCGCCGCCGTGCACCAGGCGACGTTCGACGGCGCCATGAAGGACGGCAAGGGCGGCACCAAGGGCTGGCAGTACGGGCTGCCGCTCGCGGGCCTGGCCGTCGTGCTGCTGCTCGTCGTGGGCGTCCGACCCCGCCTGGCGGAGTACCGATGAGGAGGCGAGGGATGCGCAGTCACCGAGCGGGGAGGCCGACGAGGTGGCTTCGGGCCACGGCCCTGGGCGTGGCCGCGGCGGCGGCCCTGACCGCGTGCGGGATCGCGGGCGCGTCGGAGTCGTCCGTCGCGTCCAAGGAGAGGCTGGTGATCGGCGTCAACGCCGACCAGCCCGGCCTCGGCCTGAAGACGGGCGGCGGCTACCGGGGCTTCGACGTGGAGATCGCCAAGCAGATCGCCCGCTTCATGAAGGTCACGGACGTCGAGTTCAAGACGATCACGTCCGCGACCCGCGAGAAGGTGCTCCGGGACGGCGAGGTCGACCTCGTCGTCGGCAGCTACTCGATCACCCCCGAGCGGAAGACGGAGGTCGCGTTCGCCGGGCCGTACTACGTCACGCACCAGAGCATCCTCGTGCGGGCGGCGGACGCCGCCCGGGTGAAGACCGTCCACGACCTGGCGGGCCGCAGGGTCTGCATGGTGCCGCGCTCGGTGTCGTTCCCCCGCGTCCAGAAGGAGCGCGGCGTCCCGGCGCTCCCGGTCGAGGCGTCGGGCTACAACGACTGCCTGACCAAGCTGGTGTCCAAGCAGCTCGACGCGGTGTCCACGGACGACCTGATCCTCGCCGGGCTGTTCGCCAAGAACGCTACCGACGGCGGTCCTGCCCTGACACTGGTGAAGACCTCGTTCTCGGACGAGCCGTACGGCGTCGGCATCAAGCAGGGCGACGTGGACGGCTGCGAGGCGGTCAACAAGGCGATCACGCGGATGTACCAGCAGGGCATCCCGGCGAAGCTGCTGCAGGCGCAGTTCGGGTCGAGCGGCCTGGAGTTCACCAAGACCGTCCCGCAGTTCGAGGGCTGCGAGTGACCCCTCCGGGCCGGGACCGCGGTCGCTCCGGCGGCCCGCGTCCCGTCCCGGCCGAGGGCCGCCGGTGTGGGGAATTCGGACGATTGCTACCGGCGGGTCACTGAGATCCATCGGTTACGTAAGTGCCGGTCGCGTCCCGTGATCGTAAGTTATGGTCGCGATCAAAACACGCAGGAAACGTCCACCGCGGTCCTGAGGGGTGCCATGACGACGCTCATCCTGGTGGTGCTGTGCGTCGTGGTCGGGGCGATGGAACTGTGGGCGGGACGGCAGAGCAAGGACCAGGCGCGCGCCTTCGCCCGCCGCGTGGACGAGCTGAACGACCAGGTCACCAAGCAGAACGGCGTGCTGGTGACGGTCGGCGAGCAGCTCACCGCCGAGCTGTCCCGGGTCAAGCGTGACGTCCTGCCCGCGCTCGACTCGCGGCTGCGCGACAACTCCGGGCAGGTCGAGGAGCTGGCCCGCCTGGTCCACCAGGCCGACTCCTACGTGCGCTCGCAGGCCGGGCGGCTGCAGGACCTGGAGCAGCAGCGGGTCACGCTGGCCGCGCTGCGCCGCAAGCTCGGCGAGCTGGAGACGTCGATGCGCTCGGTCACGGCGGGCGGCGACGCGGAGGTCGCCGGACGGGTGGACGAGGCGGTCGCGCGGCTGACCGAGGTGGAGCGCGGCGGCGCCGAGATGCTGGAGCTGCAGCGCGCCCTCACCCGCACCCTGGAGGACGTCGAGGACGTCGTCGCCGAGCTGCTCCGGTACACCGAGGGCGAGCTCGACAGCGCCGTCGCGTCCGCGCTCGCGGGCCGTCCGCGGGTGGGCGGCGACGGCCTGTCGGTGACCGCGACCGGGCGGCTGTGGAGCCGGGACGAGCAGCTCCAGGACATCCTCGACGAGATGTACGAGGCGTGCCTGCGCGCCAACGGCCTCCAGGTCCGCTTCCGGACGGTCGAGGACGCCGACGGCGCGGGTCGCGGCGTTCCGGACCACCGCCGCTACTTCCTCGGCGGGCGCCAGATGGAGGAGCTGGCCGGGGCGTTCACCGCGCTGCTCATCTCGACCGGCGCCGACCTCGCGCCCGGCGGAACCCCGGCGGGCGCTCCCGCGGGTGGGCTCAGCCGCGAGCCCGCCGTCCGGCCGGTCGTCCCGGCGGGACGCGCCCCCGAGGACGAGGCGGCCCTGAAGTCGCTGCTGCGCGTGCTGTACGAGAGCGCGGGCGCGGTCGCGCAGATCGGGCCGCTGCTCGCCGTCCGGACCCGGGAGGAGCTGGTCGCGGCCGTGCTCGACCCGGCGCAGTCGCTGGAGCTGGAGAACGACGAGGTGTACTGGGACCCGTCGACCGCGATCGTCCGGCTCCGCCGCCTCCCGGCGCATCAGCTGTGGGAGCTGACCGCCTGGGGCGCGAGCGCGTAGGCGCGGACGGTCCGCTCGGCCGGGCCGCCGAGCCGCACGAACACCGGGCAGCGCGCCGTCCCGGTCCGCCGGTCGGCCTCGGCGCACAGCCCGACCCCGGATCCGCGGTCCAGCAGCACGACGTTCTGCACGGCCCGCGCGGCGCGCACCGCGTACGGCACCGACGACGCGTCGCCCGGCTCGAAGAGCTCCTCGAACGTCAGCTTCCGCGCGAACCGGACGAGTCCCTCGGCGTCCACGACGCGGCTGCCGACGGCCGACGCGGGCCCGGCGATGACGATGCCGAAGCTCGGGTTCTCCTGGCCGCGCACGTAGATCTCGCGGTCGGGCTCCAGGCCCTTGCGCCTCTCGGGGAGGTGCAGCCCGAACCCGGACTCCCCCGCCACGAACGCGGGCGGCCCGAATCCCGGCGGCAGCGACGTCTCGGGGACGTCCCAGGGGGAGCCGCCGAAGCCGTCCTGCGGGGGCGCGCCGAACTCGCTGCGCCCCTGCGGCACGGCCACGGTGAACGTTCCGGGCGGCTCGGCCCAGCCCGGCATGTACACGCCGATGCCGCGTACCAGAAGCCGCCAGACGGGCCGTCCGGTGACGTCCGGGGTGAACGCCCCGCTGGGCCCGCGCGCGCCCACAGGCTCGGCTTCGGTTCCCGGCCAGGGTTCCCGCGCGGCGTCCATGCGCAACATCATCATTACCAGAACGCGCGCGCACAAGGGCGAGTCGCGTCCCCAAGGGAATCCCCTCGTCCCGGGCGTCCCACGGGCCCGTCCCACCCCGCCCGCCCGGGGGCGCGGTGCCGTGAAGCTGCACCCTCGGCGAGTGCCCGGCGGCCATCCGGTCCGCTACCGTTGGGGCCAACAGATCACGACGAGGACGCGACCATGAACATGCAGGACATGATGGTCTTCCGGGACGCCGGATCGCGGACCGTCGACCGTTATCTGATGAACTACGAGGGCCACGTCATCGCGGTGCGGCAGCACCCGGCGACGCTGCTGCTGCCGGTCTCGGCCGCGTTCCTCACGCTCGTGCTGTGCACGGCCGTGAACGCGTTCACCGGCTTCGCCTGGATCTGGTTCCTGTGGATCGGCTCGCTCGGCTACCTGCTCTGGAAGGTCTTCGCCTGGTCGATCCAGTTCTTCCTGGTCACCGAGCACCGGATCATGATGATCACCGGCGTGCTGAACCGCCAGGTCGCGATGATGCCGCTCGCCAAGGTCACCGACATCCGGTTCGACCGGTCGGTGCTCGGCCGGATGCTGGGGTACGGCGAGTTCCTCATCGAGTCGGCGGGCCAGAACCAGGGCTTCGACCACGTCACCTACATGCCGTACCCGGAGCAGCTCTACCTCGAGGTGTCGTCCCTGGTCTTCGGCTCACGGGAAGCGTCCCCCGACTAGAAAACCGTGACGAAACCCCCATCCGACCTGCCAGGATGGGGGGCATGGAACGCATCCACGTGCCCGGCTCGGCCGACGAACGCGCCCGGCTGGCCGGTTTCCTCGAGGAGCAGCGGGTCAGCGTCCACCGCAAGTGTGACGGCCTCTCCGAGGAGTTCGCCCACAAGCACCTGCTCGCGGCGACGTCCCCGCTGATGTCGATGGCCGGCCTGGTCAGCCACCTGCGCTGGGTCGAGCACTGGTGGTTCGAGCACGTCCTGCTGGACGAGCCCGAGCGCGCCCCCTGGACGGACGAGGACCCCGACGCCGAGTTCTACGTCGACGACGTCCCGCTCGCGCGGCTGCTCGACGACTACTCCCGCCAGTGCGCCCGCACGGACGAGATCGTCGCGTCCCTGCCTCTGGACCACGTCGCCGTGCACGCCCGGCGGGAGGTCGGCCACCCCACCGTCGCGTGGATGCTCGGGCACATGGCCACCGAGACCGGCCGCCACGCCGGCCAGATGGACATCATGCGCGAGCTGATGGACGGCGAGACGGGCCTCTGACATGGACTCTGCGAACGTGACGGAGACGCCCGCCCCGGAGGAGATCGCGGCCCGGCTGCGAAGGGCCGGATGCGTCTTCGCCGAGGACGAGGCGCAACTGATCATCTCCGCCGCGGCCACCCCCGGCGAGCTGGACGCGATGGTCACGCGCCGCGCGAACGGCGAGCCCCTCGAGCACGTCGTCGGCTTCGCCGAGTTCCACGGCCTGCGGATCACGGTGGAGCGGGGCGTGTTCGTCCCGCGTCGCCGCACCGAGGCGCTGATCCGCGAGGCCGCCGCGCTGGCCCGTCCGGGCGCGGTCGCGGTGGACCTGTGCTGCGGCTCCGGCGCGCTCGGCGCGGCACTCGCCGCCGCCGTGGACGGCCTCGAACTGCACGCCGCCGACATCGACCCGGCGGCTGTCGCGTGCGCGCGCAGGAACCTGCCGGGCGAACGCGTCCACGAGGGCGACCTGTTCGACGCCCTGCCCGGATCCCTGCGCGGACGCGTGGACGTGCTGCTCGCGAACGTGCCGTACGTGCCGTCCGAGGAGATCGGGCTGCTGCCCTCCGAGGCACGCGACCACGAGGCCCTCGTGGCCCTGGACGGCGGCGCGGACGGCCTCGGCGTCCTGCGCCGCGTCGGCGCCGAGGCCGCCGCCTGGCTCTCTCCCGGCGGCCACCTGCTCAGCGAGGTCAGCGAACGCCAGGCCGAGGCCGCCCTGTCCGCCTTCGCCGCGGGCGGCCTCGAACCCCGGATCGCGACCGACGAGGACTGGAACGCGACCGTCATCATCGGCCGCAGGCCCTGACCCCGAACCGCGCCACCCGCGCCGGGCCGCCCGGCGAGCGGTCCGGCGCGTCTCGGATCAGCTGTCGAAGCCGAGGCCGAGGCGGTCGAGCAGGCCGAGCCACGGGCCCCGGCGTCCGGCGTTGCGGTCGGCGCGGGCGATCTCGCGCCGGGTCAGCTCGATGACGCCGTAGCGCAGCGGTTCGGGCGGGAACGGGACGGGCTTCGACCGGACCATCCTCAGCCGCGTCCGCTCGGTCTGCTCGCCGGGCCGCAGGCCGACGCCGAGCAGGTCGAGCATGACGTCCGCGCCGAACCGGGTGGCGCCGACGCCGAGCCCCGTGTACCCGGCGGCGTAGGCGAGGCGTCCGGCGTGCGCGGTGCCGTAGAAGGCGCTGAACCGGCTGCAGGTGTCGATGACCCCGCCCCACGCGTGGCTGAAGCTAAGCCCTTCGAGCTGCGGGAACGTGGTGAAGAAGTGCCGGGCGAGGGTGGCGAAGGTGCGCGGGCGCCGCTCCAGCTCGGCGTGCACGCCGTTGCCGTAGTGGTAGATCGCGTCGTAGCCGCCCCACAGGATCCGGTCGTCCGCGGTCAGCCGGTAGTAGTGGAACTGGTTGGCGCTGTCGCCGACGCCCTGCCGGGCCCCCCAGCCGATGGCGGCCTTCTGGTCGGCCGACAGCGGCTCGGTGACCAGCGCGTAGTCGTAGACCGGGACGAGGTAGTGCCGCAGCCTGCGCAGCAACGGCGAGAACGCCCCGGTCGCGAGCGCGACCCGGTGGGCGGTCACCGACCCGTACGCGCCGCTGATCGTCATGTCCCCGCGCCGGTCCGACGACAGGCCGGTGACGCGGGTGTTCTCGTGGACGCGGACGCCCAGCGAGCGGCACGCCTCGGCGAGCCCCCATGCGAGCCGGGCCGGATGGACCATCGCGACGCCGTCGCGGTCCCAGAGCCCGCCCAGGTAGGTCGGCGATCCGATCTGCGCGCGCACCTCGTCGGCGTCCAGCTGGACGAGTTCGTGGCCGAGACGCCCAGCGGTCTCGGCCTCCTCGCGCAGGCCGTCCAGCTGCCAGGGCTCGGTCGCGACGGCCAGCTCGCCCGTGCGCTCCCACTCGGCGTCGATGCCGTACCGGCTGAGCGTCTCGCCGATCTCGGTCAGGTTCTCCATGCCGAGGCGTTCGAGCAGCGGCATCTCGTCCGGCCAGCGTTCCATGCCGTTGCCGATGCCGTGCGTCAGGCTGGCGGCGCAGAAGCCGCCGTTGCGTCCGGAGGCGGCTCCGCCGACGCGGTCGGCCTCCAGCACCACCACGTCCAGGGACGGGTCGCGCTCCTTGGCGCGCAGCGCCGTCCAGAGGCCGCTGTAACCGCCGCCGATGACGGCGAGGTCGCAGGTGTGGTCCCCGACGAGCGCGGCTTCGGGTTCGGGTCGTCCACCGTCCGCCAGCCAGTACGAGACCGGCTCGGCGTCGGCGAGTGCCCTCAGCGGATTCACATTTCCAACTCCCTCGGTCCCGCCGCACCGACGCGGCGCGGCGGGGTGTTCCTCGTGCCCGATGGCCCTCCCGGCGGGCCGTCCGCGCAGAATCCGGGCGCGGACGGCCCGTCCGGTCAGGTGTGGCGCGCGCCGCGCCGGGCGGAGATCACGGCCAGCACCACGCCGGCCGCGAAGATCAGGGTCCCCATCACGTTCACCTGCGGCGGCGTGCCGGTGCGGGTCGAGGCGTACACCCACAGCGGGAAGGTCACCGTCGAGCCGCTGGTGAAGTTGGTGATGACGAAGTCGTCGATGGACAGGGCGAACGCCAGCAGCGCGCCCGACATCACGCCCGGCATGATCATCGGCAGCGTGACCAGCCGGAACGTCGTGACCGGCCCGGCCCCGAGATCCTTGGCGGCCTCCTCCACCTTCGGATCGAGGCCGACCACCCGGGCCCGCACGGTCACCGCCACGAACGAGATCGAGAACATCACGTGCGCGATCAGGACCGTCCAGTAGCCGCGCGGCAGGTCCAGGCTGACGAACATCGACAGCAGCGACGCGCCCATCACGATCTCCGGGCAGGAGATCGCGGCGAACAGCACCAGGTTCGTCACGCCCTTGCCCCGGAACCGGAACCGGCCGAGCGCGATCCCGACGAACGTCCCGAGGACGGTCGTGATCACGGTGCTGAGCAGCGCGATCGACAGCGAGTTCCAGAGCGCCTGGGTCAGGTCGCCCTTGTCGAACAGGTGCCGGTACCAGCGGAGCGTGAAGCCCTCCCACTGGAAGTTCTGCTTGCTGTGGGTGTCGTTGAACCCGAACAGGATCATGATCCCGATCGGCAGCATCAGCCACGCGATGATCAGCCAGGTGTAGAGCCGCAGGCCGAGGCCGTCCCGCTCGACCCGCCGACGACGCCGCCGCACGGGGGCAGGCGCGGGGGTCGGCGCGGGCTTCTCCAGGGTCGTCGTCATCGTCCCGCCGCCTCCAGAACGTCCTCGGTGCCCAGCGCGCGGGCGTAGGCGAAGATCCCGACGAGCAGCAGCGCCATCAGGGAGAACGACAGCGCCGACGCGAGCGCGTAGGAGCTGTTGTCGAAGTACTCGGTGCGGATGATGTGGCCGATCATCACGTTGTTCGGCCCGCCCAGCACCTCGGAGTTGACGTAGTCCGACGCCACCGGGACGAACGTCATGATCACCCCGGCGAACACGCCCGGCAGCGACAGCGGCAGGACGACCCGCAGGAACGCCTGCGTCCGGCTCGCGTACAGGTCGTAGGACGCCTCGATGATCCGGTAGTCGATCCGTTCCAGCGCCACGTAGATCGGCAGCACCATGAACGGCAGGAAGTTGTAGGTCAGCCCCGAGATCACCGCGAACCCGCTGTCCAGGACGTGGAAGTCCTTCGGCAGCAGACCGTGGTTCCGCAGCGGCCCGAGCAGTGGCCCGTTGTCGGTCAGGACGAGCTTCCACGCGAGCGTCCGCAGCACGAACGACACGAAGAACGGCAGCAGGAGCAGGAACAGGTACGTCGACTTGCGCCGTCCGCCCTTGAACGCGATCCAGTACGCGGCCGGGTAGGCGAGCACGATGCACGCGACCGTCGCGATCAGGCCGTACCAGAGCGACCGCAGCAGCTTGTCGCCGTAGGTGTGGAAGCCTTCGGTGTAGTTCTGCCAGTGCCAGGTCTGCTTGAAGCCGTCGATGATGTTCCCGGTCATCAGCGACACCGAGAACATGAAGACCAGCGGGACGACGAAGAACACCGCCATCCACAGCCCGCCCGGCAGGATCATCAGGTACGGGGACAGCGCCCCGCGCAGCCGTGCCATCGCTCAGGCCCCCTGCGAGATCGTCTGGAAGACCTTCTGGTACCGCGGCAGTTCGGCGTTGCTGAGCGGCCGGTAGGTGCGCAGCTTGGCGTAGTCCGCGGCGGTCGGGAAGATCAACGGGCTGGTCGCGAGGCGTTCGAGGTCGGCCTTGTCCTCGCCGGTCGCGGCCGCCGCCTTCTGCTTGATCACGTCCTGGACGCCCGGCACCGGGGTCACGTAGTTGATGTACTCGGTCAGCGGCGCGTTGTTCTGCGGCGCGTACAACCAGTCCATCAGCCGGATCGCGTCCACCGGGTCGGCGGCGGTCTTCGGCAGCATCATGCAGTCGCTCCAGATCGTGCCGCCCTCCTGGGGCACCACGAACTTCACGTCCGGGCTCGACAGCGTGTACACGTCGCCGGACCAGGCCATCGTCAGCCAGACGTCGCCCTTGGTGACGGCGTCGATGTAGCCCTGCTCGTAGTACTTGCGGACGATGCCCTGGTCGCGCTGCCTCCGCAGGACGTCGCCGCCCCGCTTCCAGTCGGCCTCGGTGGACTTCTCCGGATCGATCCCGGCCGCGATCATGCCGAAGTTGCCGAGCTCCTGCGAGTCGCTCATCATCCCGACCCGGCCCTTGTACTTCGGGTCGAAGAGCTGCCGGATGCTGGTGATCGGCTCCTTCACGTACTTGGTGTTGTACGCGATGCCCGTCAGGCCCGACATGTACGGGACGCTGAACACGTTGCCCGGGTCGTAGGACCGCCGCTTCGCCTTCTCACTCGCGTACTTGGCGAAGTTCGGCAGCCGCTTGTGGTCGAGCGGCGCGAGGTACCCGAGCTCGACCAGCTCGGTGAACTGGATGCCGTTGGTGACCACCATCAGGTCGAACCCGATCGACTGGTTCGCTGCCAGCGGCGCCTGGATCTTCCCGAACCAGTCCGCGGCCTCCTGGATGGCCTCCTTGTAGGTGACCGAGATCCCGGTCTCCTTGGAGAACTGCTTGATCGTGGAGTGGTCGTCCTCCATGTAGCCGGGCCAGTTCGCCCAGTTCACATGGCCTTTTCCGGTGCGTCCGCGCCAGTAGTCGTCGATCATCGCCTGGGTGACGACCCCGTTGCCGCCGCGTCCGGGGATGCTGCACGCCGAGAGCGCCGCCGCGCCCGCGAGAGCGCCCACGGCCCCGAGGAACCCGCGCCGCGTCGTCAGCCCGCGCCGCAGCGCCGGGTCGGCCGCGGGGCCCGTCACTCGGTGCTCCCGATCAGGTAGGAGTGCTGGGACTCCCAGGAGAGCCACACCCTGTCGCCGCGGCGCGCGACGTCCTCGGCGTTCATGGCGTTCTGGACGAAGACCACGACGTCCGCCCCGGCGTCCGTGGTGACGTTGTAGTTCGTGGACGTGCCCAGGTAGACGACCTCGCTGACCCGTCCCGGCACCCGGCACAGGCCGTCGCCCGGGTCGTCCGGGGTGATCTGCATCTTCTCGGGCCGGACGGTCAGCTCCACGGTGTCCCCGGCCGCGACGCTCTGCCCGTCCCCCAGGACGACCGAGATGCAGCCGCCGTCCCCGTGCCTGAGCGTCGCCTTCCCCCCGCCGCTCTCCACGGCCTCCCCGCTCAGCAGGTTGGACGTCCCGATGAACCCGGCGACGAACTTGCTGGCCGGACGCTCGTAGATCTCCCGCGGCGAGCCGAGCTGCTCGACCAGGCCGTCGTTCATGACGGCGATCCGGTCCGACATCGTCAGGGCCTCGCCCTGGTCGTGCGTGACGTACACGAACGTGATGCCGACCTCGCGCTGGATCCGCTTCAGCTCGACCTGCATGGCCTGCCGCAGCTTCAGGTCGAGCGCGCCGAGCGGCTCGTCCAGCAGCAGCGCCCGCGGCCGGTTCACCAGCGCCCGCGCGAGCGCGACCCGCTGCTGCTGCCCGCCGGACAGCTCCGAGGGACGCCGCTTCTCCCGCCCGGTCAGGTCGACGATCTTCAGCATCTCGGTGACGCGCGCGGCGATCTCGGCCTTCGGCGCCCGCTTCCGGCGCAGCCCGAACGCCACGTTCTCGAACACGCTCATGTGCGGGAACAGCGCGTACGACTGGAACACCATGTTCACGTCGCGCTTGTTCGCCAGCACCCCCGTGACGGACTCGCCGTGCAGGTACACCTCACCCGCCGACGGCTCCTCGAAGCCCGCGATCATGCGCATGGTGGTCGTCTTGCCGCAGCCGGACGGCCCGAGCAGGGAGAAGAACTCCCCCTGCGCGATCGTGAGGTCCACGCCCTGGACGGCCGCCACGGTCTCGCCGTACGCGTGGTACTCCTTGCGCACTCCGGCGAGCTCGATCGCGGGAACGGCGTCCCCGGCACGCCCGGGGTCGTCGCGCGTGGGCGCGTGCTGGGTCTCGGTCATGACACGGTCCTTCACGGGGATCGGAGGGCTGCGCTCCCTGGACGGGGCGCCTGGGGGGTGGCCTCCCCCGCCGGGGGTTCGGCCGTCGGCCGGACCCGCACGGGGGTCCGACCTCGGTGGACACGCCGAAGCGACGTCCAGATGCTATGCGGCGACACGGATTCGTCCTCCGCGCCGTCGATCGACTTCCGGCTCCCGCGCCACGCCCCCGGCCGCGAGAACCCATGACCAACAACCTGAGCCCGATACCGGGCCCCGGGACCCCACCCGTCGGCCCCACCCGTCCGGTCCGCCCCTGGGCCCGAACGGCCAAGCTCGACCCGCCTGCCCGGCACGCCGTCCACGCAAGCCGACCCGCCCGCCGCACCCGGGAGGTCCCGAGCCACCACACCGCGAGCCGCCCCCGCCCGGCGAAGGCCCGACGCCCGTGGCCACCGGCACCGGCCACCCGTGAAACGGACGAGCAACCCCCGGGCGTCCGGCTGATCGAGCTCCATCACCAGACCTTCCGACACGTTCCGGATTCCGAAGAACGACCACAGCCCCACACACCACCGCCAGAGCCCGCGCTCCGAACCCCTCGCCCCAGATCCGCCGACCTGGACCAGCCGGTCTGACCACGTCCGCCCGCCTGGCCGATCCACCCCGACACCCCAGACCCGTGGAACCGGGTCCGTGGAACCGGGTCCGTGGAACCGGGTCCGTGGAACCGGGTCCGTGGAACCGGGTCCGGGTCCGCCGGTCCGGGTCCGCGATCCCGGCTCGCTGGCTCGAGCTCGCCGATCCGGCCTGGCGTGCAGGATCCGTTCGTCCGACATCGCCGATCTGACGTCGTCGGACCGTTCTGCCGGAGAAGCGTGGTGCCGCCTGGGCGAACACAGCGAGCGACCACCCCGACAGGGCCAGCCCCGGGGGCCGGGGACGTTCCCTCCCACGGACGGTCTGACAGCGGGAGGGCAGCAGGGGCATAGGCACGAATGAGTGAACGTCGCAGATCAAGTCAAGGAACCCGGCTCCCACACCTCACCCATCCGAACAGTCCACCCAAAAGGTTCATCGGACGGACCACCCGAACGAACCATCCGAACGGCTCGTCGGGACGGCTCATCGGGACAGGGATGGGAATGGGGACGGGGACGGGGTGCCAGGACCTCGATCAGGCTCCGATGTAGTGCATGACGTGCTTGATCCGGGTGTAGTCCTCCACTCCGTACATCGACATGTCCTTGCCGTAGCCGGAGTGCTTGAAGCCACCGTGCGGCATCTCCGACACGAACGGGATGTGCGTGTTGACCCAGACGGCGCCGAAGTCGAGCGCCTTGGTCATCCGCATGGCACGGCCGTGGTCCCGGGTCCACACGCTCGCGGAAAGGCCGTACTTGACGTCGTTGGCCCACTGGAGGGCCTGCCGCTCGTCCGAGAAGCGCTGCACGGTGATCACCGGGCCGAAGATCTCGTTCTGCACCATCTCGTCGTCCTGGCGCAGGCCGCTGACGACGGTCGGGGCGAAGAAGTAGCCGCGGTCGCCGACCCGCTCGCCGCCGGCCTCCAGCCGGGCGTGGTCCGGCGCGCGGTCGATGAAGCCCTTGACCCGGTCGAGCTGGGCCTGGCTGTTGACCGGTCCGTAGTCGGCGTCCGCGCCGGGGTTCGGCGGGCCCACCGTCGTGCCTCGCGCGGCCTCGGCGAGCGCGGCGGTGAAGTCGTCCGCCAGCCGCTCCGCCACCAGCACGCGCGTCGCCGCGGTGCAGTCCTGCCCGGCGTTGAAGTACCCGGCGCCGGCGATCCCCTGAGCCGCGGCCTGGATGTCCGCGTCGTCGAAGACCACGACCGGGGCCTTGCCGCCCAGCTCCAGGTGGACGCGCTTCAGGTCATCGGCCGCCGCGCGGGCGACCTCCATCCCGGCCCGGACGCTGCCGGTGATCGACACCATCTGCGGGGTCGGGTGCGCGACCAGCGCCCGTCCGGTGTCACGGTCGCCGCAGACCACGTTGAACACGCCCGGAGGCAGGAACTCGGCGGCGATCTCGGCGAGCAGCAGCGTGCTCGCCGGGGTCGTGTCGGACGGCTTGAGCACCACGGTGTTGCCCGCCGCGAGCGCCGGCCCGAACTTCCAGACCGCCATCATCATCGGGTAGTTCCACGGCGTGACCTGCGCGCACACCCCGATGGGCTCGCGCCGGACCGAGGAGGTGTGGTCGGCCATGTACTCGGCCGTCGCCTTGCCCTCCAGGATGCGCGCCGCCCCGGCGAAGAACCGCAGGTTGTCCGCCATCGGCGGGATCTCCTCGTCCGCCGTCAGCTGCAGGGGCTTGCCCGTGTCCCGGCACTCCGCGGCCACGAGGTCCCCAGCGCGGGCCTCCACGGCGTCGGCGAACCGGAGCAGCGCCAGAGCCCTGTCCTTCGGCGTGGCGTCGCGCCAGGCGGGGAACGCCTCATCGGCGGCGCGGAACGCGGCGTCCACGTCCTCGGCGCCGGAATTGGGCGACGAGGCCCATACCTCACCGGTGCTGGGGTCGATCACCTCCAGCGTCCTGCCGTCCTTGGCGTCGACGTACTCGCCGCCGATAAAGTTGCGCAGCCTGGTCGCCTGCTCGCTGGTCATCATCGACCCCTTCCTGATGGCCGCCGCAGCCGGAACTGTGGTTGGCCCCGACCCTGACAGAGGTTCCCCGCTTTGACAAGGGATTCCGTTGTTACGATCCAGTTTCACGACTGAATCCATCAACCAGCCCGACCATCACCCATGATGCCGCACCAAGGAGACGCCACCATGTCGGACCGCGCCCCGGAGCGCCGCCCACCCGCCGGCAACCCGCGCCGCACCGCCGTCCCGCTCGACGAGACCGCCAAGCAGATCATCGAGCAACTGCAGCAGGACGGCCGCCGCTCCTACGCCGCGATCGGCAAGGCCGTCGGCCTCTCCGAGGCCGCCGTCCGGCAGCGCGTCCAGAAGCTCCTGGACACCGGCGTCATGCAGATCGTCGGCGTCACCGACCCCCTCATGCTCGGCTTCTCCCGCCAGATGATGATCGGCGTCAAGTGCGAGGGCGACCTGGAGAAGATCGCCGACGCCCTGGCCGCCATCGAGGCCATCGACTACGTCGTCATCACCGCCGGCTCCTTCGACATCCTCGTGGAACTGGTCTGCGAGGACGACGAACAACTCCTCGAACTCCTGGGCCGCATCCGAGCCGTCCCCGGCGTCGTCTCCACCGAGAGCTTCGTCTACCTCAAACTCCGCAAACAGACCTACACCTGGGGCACCCACTAACAACCCCGCCCACCACCAGCCCGGCCCGCCCCTGGACCCCCATCCGAACCACGCCCACCACAGCACGCGACACCCCAAAGGCACCACCCACCCCGCCCCCGCCAAGCACCCCCAGCCCCACTTCTGCCCCACCCCCAGCACCAGGCGCAACCACTCAGCGCCCAACCCAAGGCGGCCCCTTCTCACCCCCCGGCTCTAGGCGGCCCCTTCTCAACTCTCGCCACCCCACCCATGCCCACCGCCCACGGCGCTCGCCCTCCCCTCGGCACCCCACGCCAACTCCAGGCACGCACCCCACACCCCCAACACCCCACGCACCACCCACCTCCACCCTTCGGCACCCGACGCCAACTCCAGGCACGCGACCCACACCCCCAACAGTCGGCGCACCGCCCACGACGCTCACCCCCGGCCCCCGGCCCCGGCCCCCGGCCCCGGCCCCCAACGCCAACCCCTGACATGCCGCCCACGCCCCGCAACACTCCGCCCCCCCAACACTCACCCCACCTCATCAACGCCCAACACCAACTCCAGGCACGCCCCCCGCAGTCGGCGCACCACCCACGACACTCTCCCCCGGCCCGTCAGCGCCCCACGCCAGCTCCAGGCACGCGGCCCACGCCCCACAACACCCCGTGCACCGCCCACCCACGCTCACCCCCCGCCCCCTCGACGCCTAACACCGACTCCAGGCGCGGCCGAGACACCCAACAAGCGGCGCACCACTCACAACGCTCGCCGGCCCCTTGACACCCCACGCCACTCCAGGCACGCGGCCCACCCCCAACACTCCGCGTCCCACCCACCACACTCGAAACAGCGCCGCCCAAGGTTCACCCAACGACTCGGCAGCAGCGTCTGACGGGATGGTCCGGGGAGTGAGTGGCGATCAGCCGAGGGCAGCGCGTAGACGGGCGGCGAACTTCGCGGCCTCTTCGTCGGACTCGTACTTGTGCCGAGGCCAGAAGAAGCCTTTCAGCCCGTCCTTCCGGTTCCGGGGGACGACGTGGACGTGCAGGTGCGGGACGCTCTGACTGATGCGGTTGTTGGCCGCGACGAACGATCCGGCCGCCCCGAGTTCGGTCTCCATCACCCCGGCCAACCGTCGAGCCTGGGCGAACAGCGGACCGACCTGCTCCTCAGGAAGGTCGACGAGCGTTTCGTGATGCTCACGCGGGACCAGCAGCGTGTGCCCCTTGAACAGCGGCCTGGCATCCAGGAACGCCATCGCCTCCGGCTCGTCGAGCACCACGTGCGCCGGATGCTCGCCCCGGATGATCTCGCAGAACACACACGGCTTGTCCACCATCAGCCCTGTCCTCCCGCGACTCACGCCGCCTTTAGCCCGCGCCCACTAACGTGCGCAGCCTATGCGTCTCGACAGTGTCGCCTTCCGCTACGGACGCCGCGGCCCCTGGGTTCTCCGCGACGTCTCACTCGCCCTCCACCCCGGCGACATCGTCGAACTCACCGGGCCGAACGGCGCGGGCAAATCGACCCTGCTCCGCCTGCTCGCCGGACTCCACCGACCACGCCACGGCGCCATCACCGAACGTCCTGCCTCAATCGGCTACGCGCCAGAGCGCTTCCCCACCGAGCAGCCGTTCACAGTGACCGCCTACCTGGCGCACATGTCCGCACTCCACGGACTCCCAGCCAACTCCTCAGCTCGCTGGACGAGCCTCCTCAAACTCGACCACCTGCTGAACACCCCCCTCCCCGAACTCTCCAAGGGCAGTGCCCAGAAGGTCGGCCTCATCCAGGCTCTGCTCCCGGCGCCGAAACTTCTCCTCTTGGACGAGCCCTTCTCCGGCCTGGACGCCACGACCTTGGCCCTCCTCCCGAAACTCCTGGCCACCCTCGCCGCCGAAGGCGCGACGATGGTCCTCAGCGACCACCAACGCGTCCTTCACCACCCCGAAGCCACCCCCCATCTCCCAGCCCTCAAGCACCTCCACCTGTCCAACACCACCCTGACCACACTCCCCCCAACAACCCCGACCTCCCCGACCTCCCCGACCTCCCCGACCTCCCCGACCTCAACGCAAACACCAACCGCACCCGCCCCGAACACACCAGCCCCTGCAATCGCAGTCGCCCCACCCTCGATGGCAACATCCGCACCAGCCCCAACAACACCCCCAAGCCCAGCGGACGCCCTTGCCCCCTCCGACGGGAACGCAGCCACCCGCCCCCAGGCCAACAAGCCAACCGTGTCGAAGTCGGACACATCCGCCCTGTCCTCGACTAACGCGCCAACCCAAGCGATAGCGGAAACCCCCACCCCACCCGGCTCCAACGCGCCCTCCCCATTCACCGCGAACGCACCGGCCCTTCCCACGGCCTCGGCGGCACCCCGAGCGATGGCGGGCGCACCCACCCCAACCCACGCCAACGCCAACGCCAACGCACCAGACCATGTGCCGAGCGATGCACCTGCACTACCCTGCGCCGACGCGCCAACCTCGGTAAGGGCCGACATCGCCTCACCCAGGGTCCACGCGTCGGCCTCGGCGGTGACGGACGAACCTGCAGTGGCGGATGAATCTGCTCCCCCGGGCAGGATGGAGCCGTCCGCTTTCGAGCCCTCCCCAGCAAGCGCGTCTGGCCCCTCCGAGTCCGGCACCTCAGCCGGACGCCCCGAGCCTTTCCCGGACGGGGCCGACGTCCTCGCCGAAGGTTCTCTGCCGCCTGCCGAACCGGCAGTGATCCCCTCTGGAGGATCCGTGATTCCGGCAGAGGCGTTCATGACTCCTGCCGAAGACGCCGTGCATCCCACACAAGGGGCCGAGGTTCCTGCCGGGTGGACGGTGCTCGAGGTGGTCGTTCGGGTGGACGAGGCCGACGATGTCGAACGCGGGCTGCGTGCCGCCGGACGGACCGTTCGGAGGGTCCGCCGCTCATGATCGCGCTCATCCGCTTTCAGCTCGCCGGGTATCTCCGTTCGATGAGGTTCCTCCCCTCCCTGATCGTCGCTCTGCTGCTGGTGATGCTGGTGTTCGGCCAGTGGCCGTCCGGGCCCGACCCGGTCAAGCTCGCCACGGGCACCTACGGGGACGCCGCGGCGTTCATGGTGCTGCTCTCGGCCTGGACGACCCGCTCGCTGCTCGACACCCAACCCACCGTGCAGCGATGGCTCACCCTGCTGGCCGTCCGCCGATCCGCTGTCGCGGGACTGCTCGCGGCCTTCATCGCCAGTGCCGCCCTCAGCCTCCTTTTGTTCGCCGCCCCCCTCTTCCAGGCGTTGACGGTCGGCGTGCCCGTGAAGACCACGCTCTCCGCCGTGTTGCTAGCCGCACTCGCTTCCGCGGCCGGCACCTTCATCGGCGCCTGGAGCAGCCGAGCGATCATTCCCGGTTCCGGCACCTCCCTTCTGGCGCTGCTCTCCGTTCTGACGGCGACACTCCTACTCGGCCTTGGTCGGCTGAGCTTCCTGGCCATCCCCTACCTGGACTGGATCAAGGCGGCCCACGACGGCCCGTCCAAGCTGCAAGCCGCACTCCCCACTGTTCTGCTGCATCTCGTGCTCTGGTGCGGGGTGGCGGCGACCGGCTACCTGGTGGCCCTTCACCGCCGCAGCACGCCCACCTGACCCGCACCACCAAGAACATCGGCGGACGCGGCAGAGACACGAGCCGAACCTCCAGGACGGCTGGCGCGTATCAGAGTGCGTGCCGGTTGAGCCAGGCGCTCTCCAATGGCGCGTCCGGCTCGACCGTGAACAACAGGCACCCCGGATCGCCCCAGAACCAGCCCAGGCGCGGATCTGCGTCCAACTGCAGGATCAGTCGCCTGCTGTTGAGGCCTGTACGGAGTCGATCAGCGAGCCTCTTCGTTTCGGCCTTCCGGGCATCGGACGCCCTTTTCGCCTCCCTGTCGAGGACGTCCTGATCCTCGGACGATCTCGACCTCGCCGCTGCGATGGCGGCTCTGACCTCCTCCAAGCGGGTCGAGTCCACATTCGCCGGAAGGACGGAGACCGACCGCCGCGGCGTTCGGGGATACACGAACGCGGGGTCGCTGCCACTCCCGAAGCGTCCGCGATCCAACCCGGAGGAGACGGGTTTCATGGCAGAACGGTCGCCATCCTCCGCCTCAGAGGGATGACATGCAGTGGGCTGACCAGGCGCGTTCCCAACAGAGCGGGCGGGCACGCTGACCAGCGGCGGCGGCACGAGAGCGCTCGACATCGCGTACCGGGGCTGGATTCTCCCGAAACGCGGCTGAAGCGGATCTCGGAGACTCGGCACCGGACGGCGACGGCTTCTCTTGCCGGAGGCGCCTCGATGGTCGGTCAGGCGAAGGACCTGGTCGCTCCTGCGTTCGCGCATCGGCGTGGACGCCACCGCCTCCGCATCGGGATACGGCGGTGGCTTCGGCA
Organism: Actinomadura oligospora ATCC 43269; assembly: GCF_000518265.1. Classification (GTDB taxonomy): domain Bacteria; phylum Actinomycetota; class Actinomycetes; order Streptosporangiales; family Streptosporangiaceae; genus Spirillospora; species Spirillospora oligospora. Next base: position 1,014,161 of record NZ_JADG01000004.1, read on the forward strand.
CGTCAGCGTTGACCGCGCAGGGCTCCTCGGGCCCGACAGGACGGCCCGCTTCAAGCAGTACGGGCCATCCCCCGATCTGATGGCGAGGACCGTCATCCGGCCAGACCTGATCGAGCCAACTCCCGTACAGGGCCCCATACGGGCTGAGCGTGCCGGGGCGGGCCTGTTCCAGCAGGTCGAGCGTCGGCTCCAGCGGGCTCGGCAGCGACCAGAACGGGGCCACGCCCCAGGACCGAGCCGCAGACGAGGACGTGGAGACGGGCGACTCCGCCGGTTCCAGATCACGGGCGTAGACGCGCCACGCCTCCCTCGGCCCGGACGCGTCGTCCCACGGGCTCGGCGTGACGCCCGAGTGGTAGAACGAGGCGTGCCCCAGCGTGGGCAGGCCGTCCAGGGACGGAATCGCGGCGAGGTCGATCGTGCCGAGATGCTCCATCGGGCGGCCCGCCGTCGTCGGCCAAGGCTCGCCGGGCGGAAGTAACGGGTGGCCACCGAGGTACACGGCGGCCGACCCGCCGGAGATCAGGCGCAGGGCCGGACGGGCGAGGGAGAGCAGGATCCCGGCGGTCTCCGGCGTCAGGAAGGCGCTGAAGAGCGGGTGGAGACGGCGGAACAGTTCGGTGTTCATGTGACCCAGCGTGACCGGCCGCCACCGACCATCGCCACTCGTCCAGCGATCTGTGGAGAACTAGAGCGCGCGGCGCTTGAGGCCCTGACCTGCGCGTATGCGGCTAGGCCGCTTCGGGCCCGCCGGTTTGGCCCGTGGATGGCCCGTCGCCGGAGGGGTCGTTTTCGCTGGTCAGCGGGGTGTCGTCGCCGCCCAGTGCGCGGTCAATCTGCGCGTTGGCCTGCTCTTCCAGGCCGACGAGCCAGTGCGCGTACGTCGTGAACAGCATGGCCACCGAGTGCCCCAGCCTCCGGGCTACCTCCGTGGGGGCGACGCCGATCGACAGGAGCAGGGAGGCGTGTCCGTGCCGCAGGTCGTACGGGCGCACAGCCAGCTTGGATGCCTGCTCTTCCTCGGTCAGCGCCGCCTTGCGCGTCGCAGTCCAGACGCGCCGGTAAGCCTGACCGGACACCGGTCCCCGGCTCTCGGTGTTCTCCCAGAACAGCCGTCCGTCCGGGGCCGTCCCGTACGTCTTGACGTGCTCGCGCAGCATCGCGACCAGGGCGGGCGCGATGGGCACCGAGCGCGTGTCGCCTTCCGCCCGATGCTTCAGTTCCCGTTCCCCGAACCGATCACCGCCGTCGGTCCAGATCTCATCGACCTCCGGACGCGACCCGCCCAGCAGCAGGGAACCCCATCCGGTCTCGGGAAGGGTGCAGTCCGCCAGCCGCAGCGCGCGGGCTTCGGCCGGACGGGTCCCGGCGTAGTACAGCACGCCGAAGAACCCTCGCAGGTAGCCGCCGCGTTCGGGGATGTGCGCGAGGAGCCGCCGCCCCTGTTCAAGGTTGGGCACGCGCCGAGGGTCGATCCGGTCACTGACACGACGCCTCCGCGTCCGAAGGCCCGTGAGCGGATTCGCGGTGAGCAGCTTGCGCTCCACCGCGTGATCCAGGAACGCATGCAGCGTCGCACGGCGCACCCGCATCGTGGAATGCGCGACCGGTTCGGTCGTCCGGCTGTTGAGCGCCAGCGCGCCGAGCAGCTCCCGAAGCTCTCCGACGTCCGCCAGATCCGCCACCGGCCGGGACGCCTTGGCCAGCCAGGTCAGCGCTTCCGCGACGTCTTCCGGCGGACTCTGCTCCCAGGCGGGCGGGCGCAGCGCCCAGTGACTGAGCGCCTTGCGAAGCGTCGCTTCGGCGGGCCGGTTGCGTGTGGCCGCCCGCTTGTCGAGCGTGGCCAGGACGACCGGTGCCAGCCCACGCACCAGCGACTTGCGCGTGTTCGGAGCGCCGCCGTCGGCCCACCGCATCCTCATGAACGCCCGCGCGTGCGCGAGCACGGTCTCCGCCGACCGCTCCCACGACAGCGGCTCACCAGTCGCCAGCAAGAACGCCTCACCGTCCCGAGCGGCCCGCATAAGATCGCTCCGGTAGTTCTCCGCCAGGGCCTTGGTGAGGAATGAGCGACTGAATGACTTGGTCCCGACGCGCCACCGCACTTCCTGCGGCTTGCGCCTGTTCGCCCGCTTGCGGATCTGCCAGAATTGGATGTCCTGCCGTCCGGCCACCTCATGATCCCTTCCGGTCGATTTCGAGCCGACCCACCCATTCTATGAAATCTGCGCGATGAATTCTGATCTCATTGTTAGGCAATCTGAAAATCCTGGGTCCACGCCCAGTGGCGAGCCAGCGATACACCGTGGACCTACCTACGCGCAGCTCAGAGGCCATGTCGCGGACCGTCAGTGCATCAATAGCCGCCATTGCCAACCCTCCAATAAATGCACCCACGGGCCACGTGCGGGCCAGATTGACCGTGCGGAACTGTCGAGGAGGCCAGTGACCGCAAACGGCCATTATCCAGCCATACGAATTCCGTCACATCGCTTGACGAAACGTCCCTGGAATGCAACCGGCCGGACTTCCGGACCGCCCACCACCCCACCGACCACCCGCCGGTAAAGGCCCTTGAATTTCTGCCGCTATTCGCGCCCTGGGAATAGCGGAGCCGCAAGCGGCGCGTCTTTCGAATGCGTCCCGGCCACAGCGCCCGCCGCGCCGTCCCGCAGGCCACGGCGAGCGCCACGACCCCAGCTAGCGTCGAGTGCCGAAGGGGACCGTGCGACACCACATGTACGCCCGACCCCAGACACACTGCGGGGCGTCCATCGCGTGCACGGTCCGGTCCAGCATCCGCGCCGAGGCCGCCAGGACGCCCGCATCTCCGCTGGCAGCCCCGCGCTGGTACAGGTTGACCGTCTGGACGAGGATCACCGACCCGCGCCACACGTAGTCGACCACCCGCCGCACCGTGCGGATGCCCAGCGTGGCCCGCTCGGCGTCCCTGCGCTCCAGGACCCGCAACGCCCCCCAGTTCGGGCCCGAGTCCCGGCCCAGGATCGACCACCGCTCATGCTCCCGGGCCGAGTACCAGCGCCGCCCACCCCACCCCCGGTACTGCACGTACTCACGCCGCCCCCGGTCGTAGGTCGGCGCGCAGTGGTCGGCCAGCCACTCCAACCGCACGTACCCCGCCGCCGCCTCGTACTCGGTCCGGTACACCAGCGCTTGGATCGCGTACCCGTCGCCGCCGAGTTGTCCCTTGATCTTGCGCCAGCCGTACCGCTCCACGAGGGCCGGTTCATCAAGGCCGCCATCCTCGGGCCGCCACGCGCGTTCGTAGCAGCCGGTCACGCCCGGACCGTCGATGAGTCCCCACCATTGGCGCGGAAGCTTCATCTCTTTGAAGGTCCGCCCCAGTTGCTTCGGCCCAGCAAGCGCGGCCCGCATGTCGTCCGCGCTCCAGTTGGGCACCGCCACACGTGGCGGCAGGGACGGCCCCTCACCAGCGGTCACCGAGGCGGAGGTACGCCCGGCATCGGTACCGGACGTCGCGACCACGCCCAAGCCCACCAGCCCTACAAGCGCGACCGCCATCGCAAGCAGCCCAGTCCCGACCCACACCCGCCGCCACCGGTCCCCGGTCCTCCGCTCGAAGTCGTTCATGCCCCGCCGTCCCTTCCCGGCAGCCCGCCGTCCGTCTTCGTCGCTTCGTCCACCGCTTCACGTGCGGCCTTGCGGCGCGCGTCCTCGGCCAAGGTGTGACCGCGCGCAAACACCATCAGCACCCATTCACACGCGACCCGCGCGAGCAGGAGCACCACGACCGCGACACCGACCACGACCGGCGCGACCACCCACCAGCCCGGCCCCAGCCACGCCGCGATCCCGCCGACGATCGCGACAGCCGCCAACGCCCATGCGGTCACCGCCGCCACGATTGCCACGTACACCCACGACACGAGACGCGGAGTGATGCACCGCCGGAACCCCACATCAGCCAGCCCCGACAGCACCGACCGTGCGCGTACCTGCCTCACACGCCCCACCACCCGCACGAGTGCGCCAGCAACAGCACCGGCAACACCACCAGGACCAGCACCGCGACCCCCGCCCGGAACAGCCCCGGATGCCGGTACCGCCACGGCGTCCGGAAGGTGATCCGGACCATGCCGGGCCGGGTGCCCCCGAACGGCATCCGGAACAGGAACCGCAGCAACACGACCGCGACCAGCAACCCCAGCAGCGCCGTCACGACCCCTCACCCACCCGCACGACCACGGCCAGGTCCGACGCCTCACGCGCCGCCGCATGGTCACGTGCGAGCGACGCGGCCAGGTCGGCGTCACCCGCGCGCGCCCACCCCGACCCGGCGTAAGCCCAGTCCCCGACCAGCACCAGCCCCGCCGACTCCGCACGCGCCAGCGCCCACGGGTCAGCCCGCCCCGACCGCGCGGCCCGCTCCACGCGCCAGGCCCGCCGCACCCCCCGCAGCACCCGCAACGTGACCGAGTACCACCGTGACTTGGTCGCGAAGTGCCCCCGGTAGCCGAGCGTGTGCACGTACCGGTCCAGCCGCAGCCCCGCGCACTCCGGCCGACGCGACAACCGCAGGCACGCCAGCACCAGGAGCATCACGTGAGGGTTGGCGACCTTCCGGGAGATCCGATCCACCTCACGAGACCCGAACGCCCGAGACGGCAGCCCCGCGAACAGATCCCCAGCGCTCTTCGTCGCGTACTTGGCCAGGTACCCGGCCACCCGCGCCGGATCATCGATCGTCCGAACGTCGAGCTGACCACCCCACCGGGCCGCCCGCACCACTCGACCGCGCGCACCACCCAGCGACCGGCCGATGTCCCCACCGACCTCCGGCAGCGGCACCACCACCCGGCCCGCCGCATCACAGACCGCAGACGCCAGCACCCCCGCGTCCGCCCAAGCAGGAGGAGGCACCACCCGGCCCGGATCACCGGTGTCCACCCCATCGAGGCGGATCACCGCATGCAGGTGCACCGCGCCCCGCCGCTGGTACTCGGCAACCTTGACGTACGACACCCGCGCGAACGACCGGACCGCCCGCACGCTCACCCGCGAACCGGTCCGTTCGGTCGCCAACCGCGCCAAGGCCCGGTACACGTAGATCACCGTGCGCCGCCACAGCTCCGGCACCGCCGCATGCCACAGCACGTGGTCGGCATAGGCGTAGCAGTCCCAGCACAGCGGACGCCCCACCAGCACATCCCCGTCCCCATGCCGAGCGTCGCACCAGCCCGGCACCCCGTGCGGGCACCGAGGCCGCCCCCGCCGCTCCCGGCACGGCCCATCACCCGACGCCCGGTGCACCGCCCCGAACGACGGAGCGGTGAACGTCGCCAGCACCGCCGGATGCCCGGCCACCGACTCCGGCACTGCATCCCCCGCGCCCGACCCGGCCCGGCCCCGCAGACCCGCCGCGATCACATGCCAGGTGTCGGCCCGATACCGCGCCGCACACGGCGGACACACCGACGCCCGCCGATCCCCACACGGCACCAGCAACACCCCATCCGGCGCGGCAGCCGAGGCGTAGGCCGCGCGGACCTCACCCGTCGCCGCGTCCACCGCCGCCGCACTCCCGGCGATCCTCACCGGCCGCGCACAATGCCCCGCCCGCTCCACCTGACGGGCCCACGCCCGCCACTCACCCTCCGAGGCGACCCGCGCCACCATCCCCGCCAGCACACCACCGAGCCGAGCCCGCGCCCGCTCACCAGCCAGCCGCACCGCATCCTGTCCGTGCTCGTTCATTCGCCCTCGCCACCGTCCGCGACCGGCCCAGCGGACGCCGCGTGCCGCCCCGGCCCCCGGTAGCCGTGCACGTAGCGCCACAGGCACGCCCACAGCGCGTACCAGTCGGCCGTGTCCTCCACCACCACCGGGTAACCCCGCGCCACCAGGACCTCCGCGACCTCGCGCACCAGGTCAGGGCCGAAGTCCTCACCGAACGCGCTCACCGGGACCGGGTACACCCGCCCGGAGATCTCCGCCGCGCACGGGCACACCCGCCCGGCCAGACGCTCCACCATCGACATGCGTCACCTCTCTGAGAGAAGGGGCGACCCCAGGCGCGGCGGGCACGCTCCCGCCGACCCCGCCACACCGAGGCCACAAAGGAAGGAAGAAGAGAAGGGGAGAAGGGAGGGCGTCAGGCCCGCGCGGACCCGGCGCGACGCAGCTCCAGGCCGCGCGCCACGATCGCCCGAATGTCGTCGTCGGCCAGGTAGAAGGACTTCACCCGGCGCGGAAGCTCACCCTCGGCGTACAGCAGGCCCACCCCACGAGCCCGCACGTCGATCAGACTCGCGTCGTACCCGGCCGCCGCCATCCCCGCGCCGAGAATCGTGTCACTGGCGTCCCGCGTCGTGCACCGCATCGCCCATCGGTAGGCGATCAGGTCACGCCATGCCGTCGGGACCACGTCCCCCGAGGGCTTCTGTGTCGCGAGCGCGCCCACGATGCGCGCTGCCCGGCCCCGCGCCGTCTGGTCGATCCCCAGCGCGTTGAACCGCTTGGACTCCCGGCGATCCGGGCTGGCGGTGTAGAACCGCATCTCGTCCACGGCCGCCAGGATGACCGGCCCGTCTTCCGGCCCGAACAGCCGCTTGCCGCACTCTTCCATGTGCTCGTACCGGCCGTCCATCTCGGCATTGAGATCTTCCATCTGTCCGATGGCCGCCCCAATGTCGCCGTACACGATGCGCTCCAGGATGGGCCGCCACAACGCCAGCTCCACCCGCTTGGCGTCCCACCCCCACACCCGCGCCGTGGGGTCCAGCGCCGCCGCAGCCAGCAGCAGCGACAACGCCGCCGACTTGCCCGCTTCCGGCTCACCTCCGATCAGGATGTTCTTGCCTTCCAGGCGCAGGTACACCACGTCGCCCATCTCATCCACCGCCACCGGGATCGGGTCACGCAGACTCACCCGCCCGGCATGCCGCCACGGCCAGGGAATGGCCTCACTCACCGCCGGGTCCGCCGGATTCACGAACGGGTCACGCCGGACGATGTCCACGTGCGCCAGGTCGGCACGGTCCCCATCACGCGCCACCCGCACCTCACGCACCCGGAGCGTCGCGGCGATCCGCTCGGCCGCGTCCTCCAGATCCCCGACCGTCGTCCCACGTGGCACCCGCACCAACAGGCGATCCCCGGCGGGCACCTGCCGGTCCCTGCGGACGCGCGGGATCCGGTCGTTGATCGTGGTCAGGTCCGCGAACCGGCACCCCCGGTCCCAGTGCCGCCGCAGCCGCGCCCGCCGCCACGACGCGATCAGCCACCGCCGCGACCACGGCACCCACACCGCCACCGTGACCACCGCATCCGGCAGCACCAGGGCACCCGTCCAGCCGCGCCACCACCAGCCCAGCACGCCGACCCCCGCCAGCAGCAGAACCGCTGCGATCTCCCGCCGCCACAACCACGACGGCCGCACGACCCACAGCAGCAGCCAGCCGGAGACCGTCAGGTGAGCCCGCACCGGCAGGTCCGGACGCTGACGCACCGGCGGCAGCCCGACCCTCCCACGTGCCTGGACTCCCGACACCTGGCGTCGCCCGCTCACCAGCGCCGCCCCTCCGACGCCTGATCGGACACAGTCCCTTCCACGTCGCCGCCCGGCTCGGTGTCCGGCCGCAACGCCGACGGCAGCCGACCGGCCGGACCGGTCCCCACCTCACCCGCCCCGGCCACCCGCACGTCATCCGGCCCCATCGACGCTGCATCCACGACCGTCCCATCCGAGATCACCGTGGCCGGGGGCGTGGCGTCCCGCATCGTGGTGTCCGCGCCTGCCAGCGGAGCCGGGCCCGCGTCCACCGGCGCGCCGTTCGCCGCCGCCTGGATCACGCCGCCCACCAGACGCGGCCCGCCGTCCCGGATCGTCGCCTCCGCCACCGGCCGCAGGCCGCCATGAGAGGCGTTCGCCCACTCCTGCCACGCCCGATCCCGCAGCACCCGCAGCCCACGCCACGTCGCACGCGGAACCAGGCCGCCCAACAGCTTCCCGACCGGCACGCCACCGATGCACCCATCCGGCGGAAGATGCACCACCGCCGTCCGGCCCTCGGCCGCCACGTACAGCCACCCGTACGGCGCGGGCACCCCCGGCCCACCGCGCATCCCCGCGCCCTCCAGCGCGCCGCACTCGACCAACTTGCGCAGCACCCGCCGCCGCTTGCGCTCCCGGACGCCCACGTGCCGGAACCAGGAACGGCCCTCTGCACCGTCGCCCATCACGTACTCCAGACGCACCGGCCCGGCGGACGCGAGCGTGATCACGTAGTTCGCCGCGCCCCACTCCCACGGGTCGCTCAGCCCGACCGCCACCGTGACCAGGCCGCCGCTCGCGCCCGCCGCCCGCCTCACTTGCCCGACCCCTTCGGCGTCGCCGTCTCGGGCGACGGGATCATCGTGGGCATGTCCGGGTCGGGCTCCAACCGGTCGACCGTCCACCACTGGACGGACTCACCCCTCCGTTCGATCACGTGCAGCGTGAGCCCGACGACCTTGACGAACGTGGCCTGCGGAAGCCCGGGGTCACCCGCCATCCCGACCCGGATCGGCGCGGAGCCCTTCCCATCCATCACCAGCAGACGGACGCCGAACATCGGCCGCCCCTCCGCGTCGGTCTTGAGCGCGCCAGACTCGAAGTCCTTGCGCTGCTCCGGGGTGTCGGCGACCAGGAACCGGAGACCCGAAAGGTCCAAACGGAAATCCACTTGGCTTGGCACCTCCTTGGCACGTGCCGACTTGGCACATTGCGTGCATGGAGTGTGCCTACCAGGCAAGATCGGGAAACCTTGGCACGTGCCGAGTTGGCACGCTATCGTCGATGACGACTTGGTAAAGCCGCAGCTACCAACAGCTACGGAGAGTTACCTAGTGGCCGGATCCGGCCACCCCGCAGGGAGTTTGAGCAATGGCCAAGAACCCCGAGCCCACTGCCGCGCGGTACGCGACGATCCGCGATGCGATCATCGCGGGCATCCAGAACGGCACCTACCCGCCGGGATCCCTGCTTCCCTCCCGGGCCCAGATCGAAAGCCACTACGACGTCTCACACCGCACGTCCCGCCGGGTCTTGCAGGAACTGGTCGAGGCCGGGTGGGCGCGGTCCGAGGGCACGCGCGGCTACAGCGCCACCAGCGGCCCCAACATGGAGTCCAACAGGTTCGCCGACACCCACCCCGACGGCAGCCAGTTCGACCAGGACGCCACGATCCGCGACCCCCAGCCCTCCCCGGACGGACCCGCGTCACTGCCGCAGCAGCCCTACCCCGTCCACGCAGTCCCCTTGGGTGCCGATCTCCCCGCCCACCTCACCACCGTCCATCCCGCGATCAGAGTGAGCACCGAACCCGCAACGCTGGAGGTGGCCCACTGGCTCACACTCCAGCCCGGCACGCTGCTTCTCGTCCGGCGACGGCTGATCACCACGAGGGACGGGCACGCGCCCCTGGAGATGCGCACGTCATACCTTGCCGACGTCCCACCAGGCTCCGCACTCGCCGCCGACACCCCACTCACCGAGCCATGGCCCGAAGCGGTCACCACCCACACCGGACGAACCATCACCACCGCCACCAGCGCGATCAACGCCCGCCACCCCGACCGGTACGAAGCCGCCGCCCTGCGGCTCACCCCCACTGACTGCGTCCTCGTTCGCGCAACCACATGGGTTGACCTTCAGAGCAAGCCCGTCACCCTCACCGTCAGCGTGTGGCCCGCCATCGCCGTCAGCGTCACCGCCCCCAACCACGGCCGCTGACCTGACACCTCCCGCAGGGCCGATCTTGAACACGGCGTAGCCCGTGACCCGCGACCGCACGCCCCCTCTCCCCGATACGCGCAGTCGCCGGATCACGGGCAACGCCAGCTCACCGCCGATCTGGCTACCGATGGTCGTGGTGGTGCCGAGCGATCTCGAAACCCGCCTTCCGAAGGGCCCCGTTGATCTGCTCGGCCGTTCGCGGACCGATCTGACGCGCGTCCTCCAGCCGTCCGCCCGCCGCCAGCTCCACCACCTCACCAACAGTGGGCCGCATCGAACGAGCGAAGTCGAAGTCACTCCGAACCAGCCCGTTGTACGCACGAGCGGGCAACCCCAGGCACTCAATCGGACAGTCACGACGGACCGGCCCGTCGTGGCCCCGGCCGGGCAGAGGCCGATTCGCGGCCATCTCGGCCGCCTTGTCCCGGGCCGCAGCGACTACCTGATCCACCGTGCCCTTGAGGAAACGTCCGGCCATGGCCGAGCGAATCGCGTCCTCCGCCAGCGCCATGCAGGTATCCAGCGGGGCCCAAAGCTGTTGGTCGTCCCGCCCATGGGCGCCGAGGTCTGTCACTGCCGTCCCTTCCTCTCGTTGCCTGCCCTACTCCCACGTCCGGTCTGCATCGCGCCCACGGCCGCGAATAGCTCCGCCATCTCGACCGGCCTCCCTGCGACGAAGCCGGTCCACAGCAGGTCTCGGACCTCACCCGCCGTGCCGACCTGATGCAGAGTCGGACGCCGTGTCTCGTACTCCCAAAGGTCGGCATGCCGAACACCCGCCTCTGTGACCATCCGGCGAGCCCCTTCCGACAGCCGCAAGCACGCCACCGGACACGCCTCCGTCACCGTGTGCCCTCGCAGGTGGAGCGCCTCCACATCGAGCCCCAGCCCCTCCACCGCCGACACCAGACGAGCCGCATCCCGCGCCGACAGGCCCAGCGCCCCAACGAGCCCCTGATCAACCAGCAGCACCACCGCACCGACCGTGGCCCCCAGCGGAGCCGCCCCCGCCGCCTCCCGCACCACCACGGCGATACGTCGGGGGAGGCCCAGGCACTCCACCGAGCACGTCAGAGACACCCGATGCCCGACCCGCCAGGCCCGCAGCGCCCTCACGCCCGTACCTCCGAGCCCGCGCAGACGGGCACCTCGAACCAGACCCGCCACCGCCGCCGTTCGCCCTCGCGCTCCAGCACCGCCCCGGCCCGGTCGGTCATCATGGCCACCATCCCCAGCCCACGACCGGACTCCGCGCACAGGTCCGCGTCCTCGAACGCGTCCTCCTTACACGGCAACACCGGGAAGCCCACGGCCCCACCGTCATCGGTGATCTCCACGCGGACGGCGAGCGCCGCCGCGGACTCCGACTCATGGACCGTGCGCACCGCGACGTCCACGCCGCCGCCCTCCCGACCGGACGCGGTGTGCCGCGCCGCGTTCGTCACGATCTCCGCCACCGCCAGATCCACCACGTCCAGATCCACCAGCAAAGGGCGAGCGCTCAGCCACTCCCGCACCTGCGCCCGCACCGCTCGCACATCCAGCCGACCGCCGCACTGCGAAACCAGCCGCCGCGACACCACCAACTCCCAGGCCATCACCGCACGACCCCGGCGATCCGCGCCGCAGCCACCGCCGACTCGTCCGCCGCCACCCAGCGCCCCAGCCAGCCGAACACCCACCGGTCATGCACGTCCCGCGTCACCGTCACCGGGAACCAGCGCCCCGACATCGGCGCGAGCACCATCAACACCGGCTCACCCGACGACGGCGAGACCAGGCGAGCCGACACCTTGAAATGCCGCAGGTCAGCCAGCAGACCCGCCAGCAACCCGATCCGCTCCAGCGTCACGGCCGACACCGCAACGGCCCCCGCTATCTCCGGCGATGCGCACGGCACCGCGTCCGATAGGTTGTGCATTGGTCCGACTCCTTCCAGTCGGGCAAGGCCCCGGCACTGGTGTTCGCGCACCGTTGTGCTGGGGCCGCTTGCGTCTTGGGGGTTGCGCTCTTTGATCAGTCCCGTCGGGAGCGGAGTATGTGCAGTACGGCCCTCAATGTCGCACGTAGCCCGATACAAGATCGACCGAAACTCGCAACCGTATCGAGTATCGGACCGTACGAGACTTCGGGCAATGCCAACGTGTGATGTGCCCTCACGCGGAGTGATCACATGCGTAAGGGCCGGAGCTTCGGCTCCGGCCCTTAGGTGCTGTTCGTGCTGGTGGGAGGGCTAACACGTTCGCCCAGGTGCGCCTACCGCTTCTTGATCTCTTCCATGAAGTCGCTCCAATTCGGGCGGCTGAATTCGAGGATTGGACCTGACCCCAAATCGGCTGTGTCTGCCACGCCGATCACACCAGCCCCCGCCCCGACCTCCACGCACTCGGAATCATCCTTGCTCCGGCTGGACTTCCGCCAAGCCGTGAAGCTGTCTCGGCTACTCATGTGGGGGCTCCTATTCCATGCCAGGCAGCGTCTCAGCCGCCTTGATCAGGTAGTCGCGGCTCTCCGCCACCGACAAAGTGGCCTCGCGGAGACTGTTAAAGATCATCTCGTACCGCGCCGTCTGGTCGGCTTCGGTCAACATGACATCGGTGGTCACGCCCTCGATTCCGACGACTGTCGGATCACCTGCCGGGTAGTCATAGATCGAGAAGCCGGACGAGGGGATGTCGTACTCGGAGATCACCGCCGCGACCGGCAGGATCCGGATCGTCATGCTGTCGCGGGCGGCCGACTCCTCTACCAGGTGCAGTAGTTGCTCGCGGAACACGCCAGGCGGCACAGGCTGACGCAGGATGCAGAACTCATCGAGGATCACCTCGTATGCCGGGCCACCGCCGGGACGGTGCAACATCCGCTGCCGCTTGGCCCGGCCACTCAGCACGCCTTGCACCGTGGCTCCGGGTGGGAGCGCAAGGGTTCCGCCCCTGCGTTCAATCCGAGACCGGGTGAAACTCTCGGTCTGGAGCAGCCCCGAGATCAGGGTCTGCTGGTATTCGCGGATCGTCTCTGCGCCAGCCTCCAAATCGGCGAACATCGCCTGCCGCTCGCCGATGACCTTGGCGATACCGTCCCACCATCCGCGTTCGGCGGCTTCACGTGCGATGGTGGTCATCTCGGTCCATCTGTGACCATCAACGCCGAGGGCGTCCAGGATCGAGATCACATCGTCCAGATCCGGCGGAATTCGACCATTCTCCAGCCGAGAGATCTGCTGACGCGTGATCCCGGAGCGCTTCACCAGTTGCTCGTGCGTCACGCTGTGTTCGGCGCGTAGCTGCTTCAACTCATCGGCCAGACGTAGCCGTCGCACGTACGGGCTGATCAACGTTGCCCCTCCTACGTTGCCGACTTCGACACGTATCAATTCTCGGGCAACGAGCCTAACCAGGTCGAGGCCGCGCCGGGCCGAGGATGGAGAGACGCCGGTGGCCATTCGGTACACCAGAACGCCTACAGGGGCGTGCCCCTTCTCCGGTTGGTCCAGGTGTCCGACGGGGTCCTGCCACCCCTTGCCGTTGAGGGCGTGCTCAGCGGAATGCACGTCTCGCTTGCTTGTGTGAGGAGTTTCCCTACTAGATCAAGGGCGCGGCGTGCGGCGTCGTCGCGGTGGCCGGTCGGCGCGTTGCGCCTCCCGGCACCGGACGAGCCTCCGCCGCGTGGACTTCGTCCGAGCACGCGCCCCGCGCCGACCACTCGGCGTCGAGTCCGCCGAAGAGCCAAGCGTTCGGGCGGCTTCACCCGGGAGCGCCGCCACGTCCCGGCCGTGCACGGCCCGCGCGACGCTGCCGGGCGCTCCCGCGCCCGCCGCGCCGCGCCCTCCCCGGCGCACCGCCAACGGCAGCTCAGCGCGCCGGGACCAGCGCCGCGCGGGACCGGGCTAGCGCGGGGCCCCTACCCCGCGCGCCCGTCCCGGCGGCTTGGCCCGGCGCGCTGCCTGCCTACCGGACGCCGGGACGGGCGCGGCTGCCATGGCTTGCGCGCTCCCGACCGCTCAGCACAGGCCGCGCCCGCCCGGGCCGGCGACATCGCCCGGTCTCAACCGCCCCTCACCTCGCGGTCCTTCGGCAGACCCAGCCGCCTCGCCTCACTACCGATCGAGTTGCGTGATCGCCCGAAGTGTTTGACCAGCTCAGGCATCGGCACCTTGGCCGCCCACATCTCGCGCAACGTCGTCCGCTCGTGCTCCTGCCACGCCACACCGTGATTGGGATGCGCCTCCCGGAGCCGTCCCATCCGCGCCGTGCTGCCCTGATCGACCGACCGGATCACGTCTGCGTCGGCCTCAATGATGATCTTGCCGTCAGCGTTGAGGAACACCACCCGCGCCGCATTGATGCTCAGCTCCTCCGCCGTGATCCCATCCCACTCCTGAGGCTCGGTGAACCGCACCCGCATGCGTACCTCCTGCTGTTTCGGGGGACGACGTAATACCCAGCTCCCTTGATCGCCACCCCCGGCGGGTCAGCCCGTCCTAGTGGGGTGGCAGAGCGGAACGTGAGGCATCCGGCCGTCACCGCGCCGAGATCATGCCGTCCACTCAACGCCCTCTGGCGACGTCGGACATCCGAATGCCCCTTCCTCAGGTGTGCTTGTACGGGGCGGTTGCTGTGAGCCGAGCCGCGATGGCGGGGCCCGCTTGCGCAAGCCATGCTTCGGCCCTGGGCATCCGGTCCCTGACGCCTTGTTCCCAGAAGCGTCGGAACACCGGATCGACGTCGGCTGCGGCCCGGGCGGTCAGGTGGAAGCGGTGAACCATCCGGGCCGCCAGGGGCACCAGTTCTTCGCGCTGCTGGGCCGTCATCCCGTACGCGTCGGCAAAGACGGCAACCCGGTGGGGAGCGTCAAGATCGGTGAACGCCGGTGCCCTGTCACGCGGATCGAGCAGGGGCACCCACCAGTAGAGGGCATTGGCGATGTCGTAGAGCCGCGTGGTCGGACGAGCAAGGTCGAAGTCGATCAGGGCCGCGGGCACGCCGTCACGGAAGACGACATTGCCGGGGCAGTAGTCGCGGTGGCTGACAAGTTCGGGTTCCCCATCCACCGGACCGATGGGGACGGTTTTGGATCCGGGGATGCCTCCCCAAGTGGCGTCAAGAGGAGGGACCCAGCCCTGCGCGACGTTGTGCAGCCGATGGATGAGCCGAGCCAGTGCGACAAGGACGTCCTCGTTGGCGGTTTCGTCGGGAAGGGGCTCTCGTGGAACATCTCCGGGAACGAAGGACAGCACTTCGCGGCCTTGCTCGTCGATGCCGAGCGGGACGGGCGCTGCGGTGAATCCGGCCTGGTGCAGGTGGGCCAGATATGCCTGGATTGTGGCGGTGAACGGACGAACTGGCCGACGAACGGTGTCGCCGATCCGCACGATGCCGGGGGTTACGCCATCTCCCGTCATCGGCTCAGCACCCTGCTCAGCGTGTTCTTTTCCGGCGTCTGTCACGGAGCTCCTTTGGTCTGGCGGGTCACATCAGTTCCGGGTCGGCCGACCGCTGACGTTGGCCGCGTAGCTGACCCAGCCTCCAGCGGAGGCGCGTTGCGGCCCGCTCAGCAGGCGACCTGCAAATTGCGCCCACCTGAGCAATTCCTGAGAGTCCAGTAGGTGCATGAGGTGCCGCTTCTTTGGTTCCCAACCAACCCCACCACCCACCCTTATGGGGATGCCGCCTCCGGCGGCTAGCAGTACCTAAAAGCGCATCGGGCGGCCCCCGGCCGGTGAACCTTGATCATTTCGACGCAAGCCCAGGTCAGCGCGCTACCGTGATGGTTGAGCGAGCGCGTGGACGGCCGGATGCGACCTTGACTGGGGCCCCCTCCGGCGGCCCACCCCGGGCCAGAGGCGGGCAGCCCAAGGGACGCCCGAAGCCGCGCCAGGCTAGCGGACCGCCGCCCCAGTCAAGGCCGCATCCGTCCGCCCCAAACGTGCCTACCTGCCACACTGAAGCCCAGCGCAGGAGGAGCACATGGCGACCAGCACGCAGCACCCCGACCCGACCGGACAGACAGCCGCCATGGCTGAACAGCTCCGCCGGACCGGCTTCCTCACCCGGGAATACCGCGCCGAGAGCGAAGGCGAGCAACTCCGCCGACGAGCCCGCCGCGCCGCCCGCAGCATCGGCCGCCCCGTCCGAACCCAGGCCCACGCCGGAACAATGACCGCCGCGCTAGCCGACTGGCCCGCCAACCCCCTAGAGGAACGCCTCAGCGAGAGCCGCGCCAACAACTCCATTGATCGCGCGCTACGCGAGTAGGCCCACCAGGGCCTATGCCCGTGGGCCATGGCCCGTACATGGCCCACGAATGGCGAGCACCAGCGGCACCGAGTGAGCGTCAGTGAGACAAGATCAACCCCTCTACCCGGTTCCCGCATGCCATAAGCCCAGGTCAGAAGGCATCCCAGCACGTGAGAAGGGCGGCCCCCGAGGTTGGGGGGCCGCCCTTGCCTGCACTGAAGGTTCTTCTGTGGATAACTCGTGGGTCAGCGTGGCTCGAGGGCCCCGGCCAGCTGGTCCAGGAACTGGTCCACGTCCCGCTCGGCATAGGCGAGGTTGAGGCGGGCGGTCCGGAAGGTCACCTCACGCACGTCGCGGGCCGTGACCGGGGCCTGCTTGCCGCGCAGGCCCGCGATGACCCGGTCCAGGAAGGCGTCCACGTCCGTCATGACATAGCCGCCGCGAGCCACAGACCTGGGGAAACGCGCGTTCTGGACCCACGAGATCAGCCATTCGGTCTGAACCCGCGGACGCCGTTGCCGACCGCCGGAAGAAGTTGACGTGGCCCGGAGCCGCAGGATGCACTCGTGCAGCATCGCGTCCACCGCTTTGCGGTCGTATCCGCGCATGACCACGTTGAAGCGAGCGTCGCGGACGTCGTCCGCGGTCAGCCGCGGCCCGCTCCCCTCCAGGGCCGCGCGAACGCGTCCGACCAGTACGTCCACCTGGGCGCGGTCGTATCCGCGCATGGCCACGGGAAAGCCCTCGGCTGTCGCCGTCACCGGCGTTCTCCTTCCGGGGCGCGCGGCCGGGGCTCAGTCCTTGGTGGACGCGGCGAGCTGGCCGCAGGCGCCGTCGATCTCGCGCCCGCGCGTGTCGCGGACCGTGACCGGAACCCCGTGGGCCTCCAGCCTGCGGACGAACTCGCGCTCGTCCTCGGGCCGGGAGGCGGTCCACTTGGAGCCCGGCGTGGGGTTCAACGGGATCAGATTGACGTGCACGAGGTGCCCGCGCAAGAGGCGGCCGAGGAGGTCGCCCCGCCACGCCTGGTCGTTCACGTCCTTGATCAGCGCGTACTCGATGGAGACACGGCGTCCCGACCGTTCCGCGTAGGCCCACGCGGCGTCCAGGACCTCCGAGACCTTCCAGCGGTTGTTGATCGGGACGAGGTCGTCGCGCAGCTCGTCGTCAGGGGCGTGCAAGGAGACCGCGAGCCGGACCGACATGTCCTCGGCGGCGAGCTTCTCGATCGCGGGCACGAGGCCGACCGTCGAGACCGTGACCGAGCGCTGGGAGATGCCGAGTCCGCCGGGGGCCGGGTCCGTGATACGCCGGACGGCGCCGATCACGGACTTGTAGTTGGCCAGCGGCTCGCCCATGCCCATGAAGACGATGTTGGAGACACGTCCGGGGCCGCCGGCAACGCGTCCACGGGCCATCGCTCGTGCGCCCGCGGCCACCTGCTCCACGATCTCGGCGGTCGAGAGGTTCCGGGTAAGGCCCGCCTGCCCGGTGGCACAGAACGGACAGTTCATGCCACATCCGGCCTGTGACGACACGCACATCGTGGCCCGGTCGGGGTAGCGCATGAGCACCGACTCGAACAGGACCCCGTCGAACGCCTTCCAGACGGTCTTCAGCGTCCTGCCATCGTCGCAGGCGAGTTCACGGACCGGATCGAGGAGTTTGGGCAGCAGCGCGCCCACCAGCCGCTCCCGGAGGGGGGCGGGCAGGTCGGTCATCTGCTCGGGGTCGTCCTCCAGCCGCGCGAAGTAGTGCCGGGACAGCTGGTCGGCCCGGAACGGCTTCTCACCGAGCTCGGCGACGGCCTCGCGCCGCTCGGCGGCGGTCAGATCGGCGAGGTGGCGCGGCGGCTTGCCCCGGCGCGGAGCGGCGAAGACGAGCTTCGGCGGGGTCTTCTTAGCGGTGGCGGCCGGTTCGGCGGTGGCAGACATGGTTCATCCAGTGTCGCAAACCCCGGCCTATGCCTTGGCCAATCTGGACCCAGCCGCCCTGAGCATTCGCCCATCGGAGGTCCCGGGCAGGCCCAACACCCCTGACAGAGCCGCCAAGGCTACGGAGTCGGGTCGTCCGCCCAGGCGTTGCGGACGTGCCGCAGGTGGTGGTCCATGGCGGCGGACGCGGCAGAAGGGTCACCTGAGGCGATCGTGTCCAGCAGCTCCAGATGCTCGCGCGCGTAAAAGCCGAGCTCCTGACTCTGGGCGAGCTTAGGCACTCCGTATAGGCGGGAGCGGTAGCGAAGCCTTTCGACAACCTCGATCAGGTGACGGTTGCCGGCCAGAGCCAGCAGTTCCAGATGGAACGCATGATCAGCCTCGATGTAGGCGATGGTGTCACCACGCTCGGCCGCATCCACGATGGCCTCGGCCATGGGGCGCAGCGCCGCAATCCGCTCCGCAGGAACGGATTCGGCCACCTTGCCGACGGTGGGCACCTCGATCAGGGTGCGGACGGCCGTGATCTCGTCCAGATCGCGGGCGGTCAGCTCGGTCACCCGGAAGCCCTTGTTGCGGACGGCCGTGACCAGCCCTTCCTTCGCGAGGTCGAGCATCGCCTCGCGCACAGGCGTGGCGGAGACCCCGAACCGCTCGGCCAGCACCGGCGCGGAGTAGACGACCCCGGGTCGCATCTCCCCCGCGACCAGGGCGGCGCGCAGTGCCTCGGCGATCTCCTCCCGGACGTTCGGGCGGGCCCCGACCGCGGGCAGGTTCGGCGTTTCGGTCACGGACGCTCCTTCGTTCCCTGGCAGGTAGCGTGTCACATTGTGACGCACCGTCACAACACGGCCGGGTCATACAATGTGAAATGTTACAGTGCGGCCATCACCCCTCACCTGGCCTTCACCCAGGTCGCCCGAAGGGACGCCCATGTCTGACGCCGGCATGTCCGACACCGAACGCTTCGCCACCGGCAGCCACGACCTGCCCGTCTCCCCCGCACTGGCCGAGTACTTCAGCCATTCGTGGGCCGACACCTCGCACGCGCCCGTGCCCCTCGACTCCGCGCCATATGCGGAGAAGCGCCGGGCCGCACTTTCGGACCGTTTCCCGGGTGAACGCCTTGTCATCCCCGCGGGAGGGCTGAAGGTCCGCAGCAACGACAGCGACTACGCCTTCCGCCCGCATTCGGCGTTCGTCCACCTCACAGGTGACACCGGCCTCGGGGCGGTCCCGGATTCGGTTCTGGTCCTGGAGCCCACCGGCAACGGCCACGAAGCCACGCTCTTCACGCACCCGCGTTCACCTCGCGACACCGGCGAGTTCTACCGGGACCGCCGTCACGGCGAATTCTGGGTCGGCCGACGCCGCACCTTGGCGGAGCTTCAGGCCACGCTGCAAATTGAGGGTGCGTCCAGGGAGAAGCTGGCGGACGCTCTGCGCGGGCGTGAAGTGCCGACACGCGTAATGCGCGGAATCGACGCCGACGTGGACGGCCTTGCCTCCACCCACTCCAACCCGGCGGCCGACCATGAACTGGCCTCTTTCGTCTCCGAACTGCGGCTCGTCAAGGACGACTGGGAGGTCGCGCAGCTCGCCGCGGCAGTCGACTACACGACGCTTGGATTCCGGGACGTCGTGACCGCGCTGCCCAAGGCGCTCGCGCACCGACGCGGCGAGCGGTGGGTCGAGGGCCAGTTCAACATGCGCGCGCGTCTCGAGGGCAACGGCGTCGGCTACGAGACGATCGCGGCCGCCGGCTCGCACGCGTGCGTCCTGCACTGGATCCGTAACGACGGCCCGCTGCGGCCCGGTGAACTCCTTCTGCTGGACGCGGGCGTCGAGACCGACAGCCTCTACACCGCCGACATCACCCGCACCCTGCCGATCTCGGGGAAGTTCACCCCAGAGCAACGGCGCGTGTACGAGCTCGTCTATCGCGCGCAGGAGGCGGGAATCGCGGCCGTTAAGCCCGGGGCCCGGTTCCGCGACTTCCACCTCGCCGCTATGCGGGTCATCGCGGAAGGGCTGGAAGACTGGGGAATCATCCCGGACGCCGAGGCCGCCCTCGACCCCGAATCCGGCATCTACCGCCGCTACACGCTTTGCAGCAGCGGTCACATGCTCGGAATGGACGTTCACGACTGCGCCAAGGCGCGCGCGGAGACCTACCTGGACGGCGTCCTCGAACCCGGCCACGTCCTCACCGTGGAACCCGGCCTTTACCTTCAGCCAGACGACCTGACCCTGCCGGAAGAACTGCGCGGGATCGGCGTCCGCATCGAGGACGACCTCGTCGTCACCGAAGGCGGTTCGCGGCTGCTGTCGTCCGAACTTCCCCGTCACCCGGACGACATCGAAAGCTGGATGGCGTCCCTTATGTGAACTCCCCCGCCTCTCGGCTGACCAAAGCGAACGGCCTCCCCGGTTCTCGGGGAGGCCGTTCCTCATGGGGCCGGGCCGTTGGTGAGGCCCGGAATTCGTAGGCAGAGCCTGGGCAGAACAGCTCGGCTCATGCGCGTGTGAGGCCGGGGCCCGCCCCGTTTGGACCCCGGCCTCACACGGGTCAGCGGATCCGGTACTCGTCCAGAGGACGGGCCGACTCGCCCGGCTGCGCGGCCTTGGCCACACCGACCCACGTAGGCGTGGGGTCGGGCGACTTGGCGCACCGAAGGTCCACCAGTCCCCGGTTCTTGGGAAGCGTACCGTCGCGCAGGTATTCGATCAGGGGTTTGTCGAGACAGGCGTTACCCGCGAGCGTGATGGCGTGGCGGCCGCCGCCCTGCTCGACGACGAAGCGCGAATTCGGCATGGCCTTGGCCATCTCCACGCCGCCCTGGTAGACGGTCGCGGCGTCCTCGGTCGCTTGGAACAGCAGCGCCGTGGGCAGCCCCTTGCCCGTGATGCGCGGGCGCTCGCCGCCCTTGCCCGCCCAGAAGACGCATGCGGCGTTGTACCACATGTTCGAATACGTGTAGAAGTGCGCCTTCTTGTCGATCCGGGCCTGGTCCTGACGCCAGAAGTTCCAGTCCCGGGGCCACGTGCTGTCGCTGCACTGCACAGCGTTGTAGAGGTCGAAGGCGTCGTCGCTGGGGTCCGGTGCGGCGTACCTGTCGTAGGCGACACGCAGCGGACCAGCGTCCTTGCTGTTGGTGTAGGCGGCGAGGACGGTCGCCAGGCGCGGCCACTTGGCCGGGTCGTAGCCCCCAGCGAGCTGAGTATCGTCCCATTCGTCGGCACCGATCTTGCCGTCCACCGGGGTCTTCCCCAGGGACGCGCGCATGGCGTACCACTTGCGCTCGATGTCCGAGGCGTCGGTGCCTAGGTGATAGACGCCGTCGGCCTTCGCGGCCCATTCGGTGAACGCCTTGAAGCGCTTCTCGTGCTGGAGATCCTGCCGGACGTTCTGCTCGTACCAGCTGATGTGCGGACCGACGATGCTGTCCAGGACGAGCCGCTTCACATGACTCGGATACATCGCGCCGTAAGTGGACCCAAGGGTCGTTCCATAGGACCAGCCGAAGAAGCTGATTTTCTTGGCTCCCATGGCCTGCCTGATGTCGTCCATGTCCCGGACGATGTCGACCGTGCGGAGGTGCGGCAGTAGGTCGGCGTACTTGGAGGCACAGTCGGCCGCATATCCAGCGGCCTTCCGCAGCCAGGTCTGTTCGGTACCGGCACTGGGCTGGTAGTCAGGACGCGGACCGTCAAAGTAGTTCGGGTCGCACGCCATGTGCGGTTCGCTGCTTTGGGTACCGCGAAGGTCGAAACCGATCCAGTCATAGGACGCGGCCACGTCCGCGGGCATTTTCGTGGGAACCCACGGCGCCATCCACAGGCCACTGATGCCCGGACCGCCCGGATTGAGCAGGATCGGCCCCTGCTGCTTGTCGACCGGGGCGGTCGCGGGAAGCCGGTTCACCGCGATCTTGATCTTCGGACCGCCCGGCCGGGAGTGGTCGAGCGGGACCTCGAGCTTGGCGCACAGCAAGCGCGGATTGTTGGTGTCGCCGCAGGACTTCCAGTCCAGGTGCGGGCGGTACCCGGCCGTCCCCGAGGGGGCACGGCCCGGTGCGGCCTGAGCGGGCATGGCGGCGGCGACCAGGGCGGACGATGCCGCAGCGGCGGTCATCGCCAGCGCGACGGATCTCCTCATGCGTCTGTCTCCTCCACTGCGCGGAACCGGAACGAGGGAAGGCCCCGCGGGGCCTCATCGGCCCGACAGAAGCATGTGGCAGTGCAATGTCACGCACTACAGCACCGGTGAACCCGTTGCCGAACCGTGACCAAAGGCCGGAGCCCAACACAAAGGCCCCGGGAGTCCCTCCCGGGGCCTGTCTTCAGCGGTCTAGCGGGGGCTTCTTCGAGCCCCCTGCCCTCTGGGGCACGCCGATCTATCTACGCGGGGACGAAAAGCTCCAGTAGAAGCCACACGACTGGAGCCGTGGCGACCAGAGAGTCCAGGCGGTCCATGACGCCGCCATGCTCCGGAAGGAGGGTCCCCATGTCCTTGATGCCGAGGTCGCGCTTCAGCATGGACTCGATGAGGTCGCCCACCGTCGCGGTGACCACGGCCGCCAGACCGATGACGACGCCCTGCCACCACTGGCCGTCGGCCAGAAGCACGTCCACCAGGACGCCGCCGACCACCATGCAGGTGAGAGCCGATCCGGTGACGCCCTCCCAGGTCTTCTTGGGGCTGATCGTGGGCGCGAGCTTGTGCTTGCCCAGGAACGACCCCGCGAAGAAGCCTCCGATGTCACTGGCCACCGTCACCGCGATGAAGATGACGATCCGGTGGTCCCCGTCGTCCGGCTTCATGAGCAGCGCGACGACGCCGCCCATGAGCACCAGGTAACCCACCGCGAAAACGCCTGCCGAGACGTCCCGGACATAGCCCTCCGCGCCGTCCACCATGCGCGTGACCATGACCGCCAGCGTGGTCAGCGCGATCACCGCGACGAGCCCGTTGGTGCCCCACACGTAGGCGACCACCGGCGCGGCCACCATTCCCGCAGCAAGCGGGATGAACGGGACCTCGATCTCGCGTGTGCGGAACGCGTTGGTCAGTTCCCGCAGGCCCAGCAGCAGGAACGCCACCATGACGACGAGGAAGATCTGCTTGTAGGTGTAGAGCGAGAGCAGGACGAGCGCGCCGAGCGTTCCGCCCACACCGACGGCGATGGGCAGGTTTCGCCCCGACTTCTTCTGCTTCGCCGGTGGCTCCGGAGAACCACCGTCACCCGCGGGATCGCCCTCGTTCACGGGATCGCCGTCCTCCGTGGAAGCCGCGACAACGGCGGCACGGGTGGAGGCGGACTCGCCCGCCACGCGTGCCTCGGGGGCTTCGCTCGGCATGCCTGAAGCGGCGCCCGCCTCCGCCGGGGTCTTCCCCGGCTCGGCCTGAGCGCCGCCCGCGTCCGCCTCTGCGGACTCGGTCACCGGACGGTCCGCGCGACCCGCCTCACCAGGCGGGTCCGCGGAACCGGGGGTGACCGGCTCGTCCGGGGAGCGGGTCGGCTCCCCGGCATTGTCCAGTTCCATCAAACCTCGAGCAGTTCGGCCTTCTTGTGCTCGAGCAGCTCGTCGATCTGCGCCACATACCGGTGCGTGGCGTCGTCGAGCTCCTTCTCCGCACGCCGGACGTCGTCCTCGCCGGCCTCGCCGTCCTTGGCGAGCTTGTCGAGGGTGTCCTTGGCGCGGCGCCGGACGTTGCGCACCGACACCCTGGCGTCCTCGGCCTTGCCGCCGGCGACCTTGATGAACTCCTTGCGGCGCTCCTCCGACAGGTCGGGGAAGACCACGCGGATGACGTTGCCGTCGTTGGACGGGTTCACGCCGAGGTCGCTGTCACGGATCGCGCGCTCGACCGCCGCCATGGACGACTTGTCGAACACCTGCACGATCACCATGCGCGGCTCGGGCAGGGTGAACGAGGCGAGCTGGTTGATCGGCGTGGGCGTCCCGTAGTACTCCGCGGTGATCTTGTTGAACATCGCGGGCGTGACCCGACCGGTGCGGATGGCCTGGAAGTCCTCCTTGGCGACCGCGACCGCCTTCTCCATCTTCTCCTCGGCCTCGAGGAGGGTCTCGTCGATCACTTCGACTCCCATGTCATCCGATGGTCCGTACCGTCAGTGCTCGGCCGGGCTGACCAGCGTGCCGATCTTCTCGCCGCGGACGGCCCGGACGATGTTGCCCTGTCCCATGAGGTCGAAGACCACGATGGGCAGCGCGTTGTCCATGCAGAGGCTGATGGCCGTGGCGTCCATGACCTTCAGTCCCCGCTGTAGAACCTCACCGTATTCCAAACGGTCGAACTTGACCGCATCCGGATTCTTGCGGGGGTCGGCGTCGTACACGCCGTCCACCTGGGTGGCCTTGAGCACCGCCTCCGCGCCGATCTCCAGCGCGCGCTGCGCGGCGGTGGTGTCGGTGGAGAAGAACGGCTGGCCGAGGCCGGCGCCGAAGATGACCACACGGCCCTTCTCCAGGTGCCGCATGGCGCGACGCGGGATGTAGGGCTCGGCGACCTGGCTCATCGTGATGGCCGTCTGGACCCGGGTGTCGACCCCGAGCTTCTCCAGGAAGTCCTGGAGCGCCAGGCAGTTGATCACGGTGCCGATCATGCCCATGTAGTCGCTGCGGCCCCGGTCCATGCCGCGCTCGGCCAGCGCCGCGCCGCGGAACATGTTGCCGCCGCCGCACACGACGGCGACCTGGACGCCGTCCTGGACGGCCTCGGCGATCGCCTCGGCGACATGCTGGACGACCTCGGGGTCGATGCCCATGGGGTCGCGCCCGGCGAACGCCTCGCCGGAGAGCTTCAGCAGTACACGCTTCCAGCCCGCCCGCGGCGCGTGCGACTCCCGGTCGTGCGCGTCACCCGCGGACGGCGCGCCCTTCGCAGACGACGCGGCCGCCGTCGTGTCAGTGTTGTTGTTGTCCGGCACGTCGGCGGCCCCCTCGATCATGGTCTGCGAATTCTCGTCCCGTCTCCAGGGTGCGTCAGGACTGGCCGACCTTGAAGCGGGCGAAGCGAACGATCTTGACGCCGTTCTCGTCGACCAGCTTGGCGATCGTCTTCTTGGTGTCCTTGACGAACTGCTGCTCGAGCAGGACGAAGTCGCGCAGGTAGGCGTTGACCCGACCCTCGACGATCTTGGCGATCGCGGCCTCAGGCTTGCCCTCCTCGCGCGTCTTGGTCTCGGCGAGCGCGCGCTCCTTCTCGATCACCTCGGCGGGGATCTCCTCGAAGGTGAGGTACTTCGGCGCCATCGCGGCGACCTGCTGCGCGACGTCCTTGGCAACCTCGGCGTTCTCCTTGTCCAGCTCGACCAGCACGCCGGTGGTCGGCGGCAGGGACGGGTCGGACTTGTGCAGGTAGCTGGCCACGAAGGCGCCCTTGAAGTGGGCGTACCGGCCGAGCTCCAGCTTCTCGCCGATCTTGGCGCTGTTCTCCTCGATCAGGGCCTGGACGGTCTTGCCCGGCTCGATCTCGGCGGTCGCCAGCGTCGCGGTGTCGGTCGCGTCGCCACCGGCGGCGAACTCGACGATCCGCTGCGCCAGCTGGATGAACTCGGCGTTCTTGGCGACGAAGTCGGTCTCACACTTGATCTCGAGCATCGCGCCGTCGCCGGAGCCGTTGAAGTGCTCGACGACCAGGCCGTTGGCGGCGGTGCGCTCGGCGCGCTTGCCGACGTCCTTGGCACCCTTGAGACGCAGGATCTCAACGGCCCTGTCGAAGTCCCCGTCGGCCTCGGTCAGGGCGTTCTTGCAGGCCATCATGCCCGAGCCGGTGAGCTCGCGGAGGCGCTTGACGTCCGCGGCGGTGAAGTTGGCCATCGCTCTTCGCTTCTCTCGTCAGTGGTCGTGGTGCCCATGGCGATCCCCGGCGGCCGCCTCGGACGGGCGGCGCACCGGGGATCAGGGGCTCAGGACTGGTCGGACTCGGCCGGCTTCTCGGCGGCCTCGACCTCGGCCTCAGCCTCGGCCGGCTTCTCAGTCGCCTCGGCCTGGACGGCGCGCTCGGTCTCGGCGGCGCTCTGGACCTCGGTGGCGCCACCCTCCTCGGCGCGGGCCTCGGCCTTGACCTCCTCGGCGGGCTTGCCCTCGAGCAGGTCCCGCTCCCACTCGGCCAGCGGCTCGGCGGCGGCGCCGCCCTCGGCCGGCTTCTCGTCGCCGCCCTGGGCGGCGCCCGCGCGGGCGATCAGGCCGTCGGCGACGGCGTCGGCGACCACGCGGGTCAGCATCGCGACCGAGCGGATGGCGTCGTCGTTGCCCGGGATCGGGTAGTCGACCTCGTCCGGGTCGCAGTTGGTGTCCAGGATGGCCACGACCGGGATGCCGAGCTTCTTCGCCTCGTTGACGGCGATGTGCTCCTTCTTGGTGTCCACGATCCAGATGGCGGAGGGGACCTTCGCCATGTCGCGGATACCGCCGAGGGTGCGCTCCAGCTTGTCCTTCTCGCGACGCAGGCCGAGCAGCTCCTTCTTGGTCATGCCGGAGCCGGCCACGTCGTCGTAGTTGATCTCCTCCAGCTCCTTGAGCCGGGTGAGCCGCTTGTGGACGGTGGAGAAGTTGGTGAGCATGCCGCCCAGCCAGCGCTGGTTGACGTAGGGCATCCCGACCCGCGTGGCCTGCTCGGCGATGGCCTCCTGGGCCTGCTTCTTGGTGCCGACGAACAGGATGGTGCCGCCGTGCGCGACCGTCGCCTTGACGAACTCGTAGGCGCGGTCGATGTAGGACAGCGACTGCTGCAGGTCGATGATGTAGATGCCGTTGCGCTCGGTGAGGATGAAGCGCTTCATCTTCGGGTTCCACCGGCGGGTCTGGTGGCCGAAGTGGACGCCGCTCTCGAGGAGCTGCCGCATGGTGACGACGGGAGCCATAGCCCGTGTTCTCCTGTCCGGCCCGGCCTTGTGGGGCGGGGCCACGTCTCGGTTGGTTACCTGCGCCCGGACACTGCCCCACCGCCGCAGACGACGGACCGAGAGGCCGGTGCCCCACACCAGGTGGCGAGCGGGCGCGTGAATTCGGCCGCCCGGGGATGACCACCGTGCGACCGTTTCCCAAGTCTACGGGATGACGGGACCTGACGAGGAACCAACCGCCCATCACGGCCCGTCGCGGCCGAGGTTATCCACAGAATCGGCCTGCCCTGGCGGGTCCGGCTCTGGACTGGGCACCCTCGGTCCATGGCCCTGCTCACAGCGCTGATCATCTGTGTACTGACCGTATCCGGCCCCGCCCCGGCCGCCTTCGGACCGTCCGGCCCGCTCGCCTCGGCGCATCCGCCGCCGTCCGGATTTGTCACCGTCAAGCCCTCTATCACGCGCGGTACGGCCTTACCTGAGGTGATCGGGTCGGGTGCTCCGGCTGCGGTTGGCAGACTTCCCGCCAGTGCGGCGGTCAAGGACGGTGGCGCCGAAACCGCCCCGTCTGAGGCCTCCTGGCGATGGCCGTTGGGCCCGCCTGTCCCGGCGGTGGCGCGCGGGTTCAGCCCACCAACGTCCCCATGGCTCCCCGGTCACCGCGGCGTCGATCTTGTGGCTTCCCCTGGGGATCCTGTGTACGCGGCCGGGCCAGGGCGCGTTTCGTATGCGGGTGCCCTGGCCGGGCGGGACGTCGTGGCGATCACCCATGGAGAGCTGCGAACCACCTACCTGCCGGTTCGTCCTGCCGTCCCGGTGGGACGCGACGTCCCGGCAGGCGCCCGTATCGGAACCATGGAGGCCATGCCGTCGCCGCCTCACTGCACGCAGGCGTGCCTGCACTGGGGACTGCTACGCGGCACGACCTACCTTGATCCACTGGCTCTCGTGCGTCCGATCGTCCGCCTACTGCCTCTATGGCAACCGGGTCCCGCACCTGGTCTTCTCGGGCTCACTGCCCCTCCGGACCTATTTCCCTCACCTGACCGGCAAGCTCTTCCTGACCAGCGGCTCCTCCAGGACAGTCAGCCACCGGTAGCGCTGGATGAACGCCCGTCCACACACCGTGAGACGCCGGAGATCGAGAAGCACCATCCGCCGGGGGACGATCGTTCGCTGAATCCCGCCCTCCGGGGAGCCTCAACGATCGCTGCGGGCACCTTGACCTGCCTGGTCCTCGCCCTGTCGCTGGCCCTGGCACGCCGCGCACGGGCACGCCCGCGTTCCCATCCTGATGAACCGCCCGGGCAACAGCAGCCTCCGCCGAACGTGATCGATCTTGCTCATGAACGCCGCCTCCGCCGTCCACCGGCACCGCAACATCACCAGTAGGTGATGTTGCGGCGCGCGAGATCACGGTCAGTCCACGACGCCGCGGGGGTGGGCCTGACGGTGGACCTGTTTGAGGCGCTCGACGGAGACGTGGGTGTAGAGCTGCGTCGTCTGAAGGGAGGCGTGACCAAGAATCTCCTGGACACTGCGCAGGTCGGCCCCGCCTTCGAGGAGGTGGGTCGCTGCGGAGTGGCGTAGGCCGTGAGGGGCCATGTCCGGCATCTCTCCGACCTCCGCGATGCGCGAATGGACGACCCGCCTGGCGCTGGTGGCGTGCAGGCGGCCTCCGCGAACCCCCAGAAAGAGCGCCGGTCCGCTGGCCTCCGTCACGAGGTTCGGACGTCCTGCCCGGAGCCAGTCCCCCAGGGCCCGGAGGGCCGGCTCGCCCAGCGGCACCATGCGCTCTTTCGCGCCTTTACCGAAGACGCGCACTGTCTTGCGACTCGAGTCGATGTCGTCGATATCGAGTCCGCACAGCTCACTGACGCGCATGCCCGTGCCGTACAGGACCTCCAGGATCGCGAGGTCACGTAGACCGGTCGGCCCGGTGACGTCCATCTCGTCCAGAAGGCGACCCGCATCGTCCTGGGCCAGCACGGTCGGAAGGTCGCGCGTCCGCTTCGGCGTGCCCAGAAGCGGCCCGGGATCGCTCGGGAGAACGCCACGCCGATGCAGCCATCGGGTGAACGTCCTCGCGGCGGCGGTGCGCCTCGCCAGAGTGGCCCGCGCGAGGCCCATCGCGTACTGGCGCGCGAGCCATGCCCTCAGGACGTTCACGTCCAGGTCAGCAGGCCCAGAAAGCCCGACAGTGGCTCCATAGCGCGACAGATCCCGGAGATCCCCCAGGTACGCGCGCAGCGTGTGCTCTGAGACGTCCCGCTCCGCCTTCAGGAACTTCGCGAACTCGGGGAGCACCTCGTCCAGTACCCCGGGGACGGTTCCCTCGTCCTCGGGCCAGTCCCCGTCGCGCTCCTCAGTGCTCACAACCGCCACGTTGCGTCCCACAACGACCGAAATCAAGCACCGGCACGTCCACGAATCTCACAACAGGGCATTCGGGCCAGCCAGGCCCGCCCCTTCCCGACCGTGTGAGGCGTGCCCGCAGGCAGCACGGTAGGCGGAAGATGGCGGGTCAGGGTTCGCCCCACGAGGAACCCCAACTCCAGCAGCCTCGCGAACCGCCACTCCAGTGGCTTCGCCCTTTGCCTCCCACCTGTTCGGCCCCCTCCACACCATGGCGTTGGCGCCTTGGCGCTTAGCACTTGGCGCCTTGGCGCGCGGGCGCGCATTAGCAGCACGCCGATTCCTCCGAGTTATCCACAGAACGTCGTTCGGCTATTGCTCAGTGCGGCCGGGCGGCATCTTCGGAAGCCGGAGGTGAGGCCGATGAACGGCAATCAAGTGCTCGGACGACGGGGCGAGGACGCGGCGGCCGCGTACCTGGAGCGTCTCGGATGGAACGTGCTCGACCGGAACTGGCGGTGTTCGGAAGGCGAGCTCGACATCGTCGCCTACGACGGCCGGCGGCATGTCGCCTGCGAGGTGAAGACCCGCCGGTCGAAGGCGTTCGGTGACCCGCTCGAAGCGATCACCGAACGCAAGGCGACGCGGTTACGGAAGCTGGCGCTGCGCTGGGCCGCGGCGAACCGCGTTCCGGGCTCCCGGATCCAGGTGGACGTCATCGCCCTGGTCTGTGAGGGCGAGGGCTTCGCCCTGGAGCACCTGCGGGAGGTGTGCTGAATGACGCTCGCCAAGACGCGCTCCGTGTCGCTCGTGGGAGTGGACGGCTTCGTGGTGGACGTCGAGGCGGCCATCACGAGCGGTGTCCCGGGGCTCCATCTGGTCGGGCTTCCCGACGCCGCCCTGAACGAGGCCCGCGACCGGGTCCGCGCCGCGATCTACAACTCCGGCGAGGACTGGCCCTACCAGAAGCGTTGGCAACCAGTACCCTACCACGGGCACAGGAGGAACCGTAGGTGGAACGACGACGCAAGGCCATCGGAGCAGTGAGGCTCTCAAGTCTCACAGAGGAGACGACCTCACCAGAGCGGCAGAAGGAAGCGGAGGAGAACTGGGCGAGGGCCAACAACACCGACATCATCGGCTGGGCTATCGACCTGGACGTGTCGGCGAGCATCCCCCCGCATGAGCGCCCGGAACTGGGAGCGTGGCTGGAGCGGCACAACGAGTACGACCTCATCATCTGG
>NZ_KI912411.1:0-325471 GCF_000518265.1 Actinomadura oligospora ATCC 43269
GACTTGCATGTGTTAAGCACGCCGCCAGCGTTCGTCCTGAGCCAGGATCAAACTCTCCATCAAGGTCCAAACGACAATCCCCAGGGGCGAACCCGGAAACCATCAAACCCGAAGGAGGATCCGAAGATCCCAGCAAAACAACCCCGAAAGGTTGCTTGCCTCAAAGAAATCCCCACCCCGAACCACAAGGGTTCAGAGCACGGGGTGATCAGGCACGTTGGCCTGATCTATAAAGGCACTGGCTTTTAACACGCTGTTGAGTTCTCAAGAAACGGACACCCACCGTGCTCGACCCACTCTCGCGGACCTCGCTCCGGGGCAACCCTTCTAACTTACCCGGTTCCTCTCGCTGGTCAAATCGTCCCGTTTCGGACGTTTTGACTCGTGAGGCTTGCCGGGCCACGGGCGTCAAAAATCGGCCGGACCAAAGTCGGCTGACGCTGATACCTCGTGGAGTGCCTGCCGGGCCGACCGCCGCTTCGGCGTTCTGCATCCCGTCTCAGGCTGACCGGACCATCGTACATCAGGTCCGAGACTGGCTCGAACCGTTTTTCCGATCCGGTTTCCCGGGGCCGTCCGCCGGTGTCGGCGTCCCGCATCCCCTGGGGCAATGAAGACTTTAGGAGGCGTTCAGAGCATGGTCAAATCGGCGCCTCACGATCGGGCCGTCCACTCTGGGGACGGCAGGTGGGCGTGCGGTACGGTTCGGCTCACCTCGTCCGGGGTGGCTGGAGGGAGCGCCGCATGTACCCGTTCCTCACGGTCGCAGGCGGACGGTCGTCGTCGGCCGAGCATCTTGTCGTGGCCGCGACGATGGCTCCCGCTGTTCATGCCGTTCAGGCGTGGCGGTTCCGGCCTTCGGGTGACGGGATCGAGGTTCGCGCGGACCCGGCACGGTTCCAGGCCATGGACGATCCTCACGGGCGGGGGCTTCACCTCGGTTGCGGGGCGGCGCTGGTGAACCTGAGGCTTGCCGCCGCGCAGCTTGGTCTTGGGACGGTCGTTCGGTTGCTGCCCGAGCGGGATGATCCGACTCTGCTCGCGCACGTGCGCCTGACGCGGGCGCATCGAACCTCTCGTGCCGAGCGGCTTCTCTATGCCGCGACCATGCGTCCGGCGCCTGGGCGTCCGCGTGGTGTTGCGGTCCTACCGTCCGCGCCGTTCTTGAACGGTCTTGCTGAGGCGGCTCGTCTGGAAGGCGCGACGCTTCATCTGCTCTCGATGGGAACTGGTGACATCATCCGGCGCGGGGTGTTGAGCACGCGGGGAGATGGACCTGGCTCGTGGGTGCGCGCGGGGCAGGCGTTGCAGCGGGTTCTCCTGGACGCGTCGGTCCGGTCGGCCTCGGTGTCGTTCATGTACGAGGTCGTGGACGGTCAGGAGCTGCGGCCGATGCTCACGCCTGGGGATGTTCCGCAGGTTGTGCTTGAGCTGTCGGGACCGGGGCCTCGGGCAAGGGCTTGCGGCGGAAGCGCGAGAGCACGAACGACAGCGGTACCGGATGCGGGTCGGGTAGCGCGCTGAGCCTGTCGGCGAGAGTGTCGGGCGAGATGTGGTGTGCGCTCGGGCCCATGCCCACGAGAGTCAGGATCTCCTCGTGCGCGAGGGACGCCTCGAACTCCAACTCCTCGCGCGACACGAGGTCGAAGTGGTCGGCGAGAGTGGCGTCGGTGCGTTCCGCCTTCTGGTCGTCCACCTTGAGGAGACCGAGCGCGTCGACGAGCGGGCCCATGTGCCGGCTGGACGGCGTGACCACGATGAGCGGGCCGTCCGGGTGGAGGACGCGGTGGAACTCCCCCGCGTTCCTCGGGGCGAAGACGTTGAGGATGGCGAGCGCTGCTCCGTCCGCGACGGGCAGCGGGCGCCAGAGGTCGGCGACGATCGCGCCTATGCGTGCGTGCGCACGAGCGGCGCGTCGGGCGGCGTGCTTGGAGATGTCCAAGGCCAGACCCGAGGTCTTGTGTAGGTCAGGTTCGTCCAGGACGGTGCTCAGGTAGTAGCCGGTGCCGGCACCCGCGTCCAGGAGACAGCCGTGTCGTGCGCTCGTCTTCGCCAGTGATGTCGACACCAGGTGTGCGAGTGCCTGGGCCATGGGGGCGAAGTGTCCTGCGGTCAGGAACGCGTCGCGCGCGCGGACCATCTCGGGAGTGTCGGCGGTGCCGGGACGGGCGTTGCCGGGGAGCAAGTTCGCGTAACCCTGTCTGGCCACGTCGAAGCTGTGCCGGTCCGGGCAGCGCAGCCCGCGGTCGTCCTGTGCGAGGGGTTGTCCGCACACGGGGCAGATGAGGTATTCGACGACGTCGGCGAGCACGCGTCCATCATCGTGCATCCCACGGGCACGACGTCCGGCCGCCCCGCGTGGGGCGGCCGGATCGGCCGGTGGGTGTCAGCTCTTCAGGCGGTTCCGGACGTCGTCCATGTCCAGGGCCTCGACCTGCTGGATGACGCTTTCCAGGGCCTGCTCGGGGAGTGCGCCCGGCTCGGCGAACACGATCACGCCGTCGCGGATCGCCATGAGCGTGGGGATCGAGGAGATCCCGAAACGCTGCGACAGCTCGGGCTCGGCCTCGGTGTCCACCTTGGCGAAGGTGATCTTCTCGTGCTTCTCCGACGACCCCTCGAACACCGGGGCGAACATGCGGCACGGTCCGCACCAGGCTGCCCAGAAGTCGACCAGGACGATGCCGTCGCCCTTGGCGACCTCGTCGAAGTTCTCAGCGGTCAGTGTGACCGTCGCCATGTCGTTTTCTCCTCGGTCCGGGTATCAGGTCAGGTAGAGCGGCGTACACCACCGAAGTATTCCCAATGTGGGAATCACAGGGCGGTAATTAGCGTTCTCCTCTTAGGGAGATCGCACCGGAGAAGGGTCAGGATGGCTGCAACCCGTAACAAGGGCGACAGGGTCGACACCCCCGACAAGGACCTGGTCGGGGCGTATCTCGACCGGATCGGTCGTACCCCGCTGCTGGACGCGGTGGAAGAGGTTGATCTGGCGAAGGCGATCGAGGGCGGGCTCTACGCCGAGCAGCTGCTCGAGGAGGGCCGCGTGCCCTCCGGCACCTCGCGTGAGGAGCTGGAGGAGCTGGTCGAGGCGGGGCTGCACGCCAAGCAGCGCTTCGTCGAGGCCAACCTCCGCCTGGTCGTGTCCATCGCCCGCAAGTACCCGACGGACTCGCTACCGCTCATCGACCTCATCCAGGAGGGCAACCTCGGGTTGATGCGCGCGGTGGAGAAGTTCGACTACCGACGTGGCTTCAAGTTCTCGACGTACGCGACCTGGTGGATCCGGCAGGCGATCGGGCGCGGGCTGAGTCACACCGCCCGCACGATCCGGCTGCCCGTCCACGTTGAGGAGGAGCTGTCCCGGTTGCGGCGCGCGGAGCGTCAGCTGAGCCGTGAGCTGGGTCGTGAGCCCAGCCGCGAGGAGCTGGCGGAGACCGTGGGCGCCGATCCGGAACATGTGGACGAGCTGCTGAGCTGGCGGCGTGACCCGGCCAGCCTGGACGCGACGGTCGACGACGCCGGCGAGACCGCCATGGGCGATCTGCTGGAGGATCCGGAGGCCGTGACGCCCGAGGCGGAGGTCGTGGCGCTGGACGATCTGGAGGGTCTCGGCCGCATGCTGGAGCGGCTGCCCGAGCGCGAGTCGGCGATCCTGCGCGCACGTTTCGGCATGGACAACGGCCAGCCGCTGTCGTACGCGCAGATCGGCGCGCGGTACGGGCTGAGCCACAACCGTGTGCGGCAGATCACCGACCGGTCGCTGCGGCGGCTGCGGCAGATGGCGACCGAGCACGAGCCCGCGGCGCGCACGCTGACCGCCGCCGGTGAGCGCGCGGTCCCCCACCCGGTGGATCCCCGCTCCCGTGTCCGGGCGGCCTGACGCCCGCCCCCTGCGGTCCCGGACCTCGCAGCCACGGTCCGAAGGCCCTGTCGAACGCCGTCGCGAAACCCCCTCGCGGCGGCGTTCGGCTTTACGGTGACCGTCCTGTGGCCGCCGGGCGTCGAAGTCATGCCGAGTGCGTGGTACTGCTAGTGCCGCTGGGTGCCGGGTGCCTTAGCCTTGTCCACTGTGAGTACATCTAGCGTCACGGGGGAGCTGGACGCCTGGCGCGGCCTCCCCGCACTGCAGCAGCCCACGTGGGACGACCCGGCCGAGGTCGAGGCCGTGACGGCCGAGCTCGCCAGGCAGCCCCCGCTGGTGTTCGCGGGCGAGTGCGACCAGCTGAAGTACCAGCTCTCCGAGGTGGCGCACGGGCGCGCGTTCGTCCTTCAGGGAGGCGACTGCGCGGAGACGTTCGCGGGGGCCACCGCCGACGACGTCCGCAACAAGCTCAAGACCCTGCTCCAGATGGCGGTCGTGCTCACCTACGCGGCCAGCGTCCCGGTGGTGAAGATCGGGCGGATGGCGGGCCAGTTCGCCAAGCCCCGGTCCAAGCCGGTGGAGGTGCGCGGCGGTGTGGAGCTGCCCGCCTACCGCGGGGACGCGGTCAACAGCCTGGACTTCTCCGCCGACGCGCGGCGCAACGACCCGCGCCGGCTGCTGCAGGCGTACTTCTCCTCGTCGGTGACGCTGAACCTGACCCGGGCGTTCACCAAGGGCGGGTACGCGGACCTGCGGCAGGTGCACGCCTGGAACCAGGACTTCGTGGCGCAGAGCCCGGCGGGACGCCGCTACGAGCAGCTCGCGGGCGAGATCGACCGGGCGCTGACGTTCATGAAGGCGTGCGGCGCGAACCCGGACGAGTTCCACGGGGTGGAGCTGTACTCCAGCCACGAGGCCCTGATCCTGGAGTACGAGCGGGCGCTGACCCGCATCGACAGCCGTACCGGGTCCCCCTACGACGTGTCGGCGCACTTCCTGTGGCTGGGCGAGCGGACGCGGCAGCTGGACGGCGCGCACGTGGAGTTCCTGCGTCACATCCACAACCCGATCGGGGTGAAGCTCGGCCCGACGACGACGGCCGACGACGCCCTGGCGCTGATGGACAAGCTGAACCCGCACGGCGAGCCGGGACGCCTGACGTTCATCACGCGGATGGGCGCCGACCGGATCCGGGACGCGCTGCCGCCGCTGGTGGAGAAGGTGACCCGCAACGGGGGTCCGGTCGCGTGGGTGTGCGACCCGATGCACGGCAACACCTTCGAGGCGCCGTCCGGGCACAAGACGCGCCGGGTGACCGACGTGCTGGACGAGGTCGCCGGGTTCTTCGCGGTGCACCGGTCGCTCGGCACCCACCCGGGCGGCATCCACATCGAGTTCACCGGTGACGACGTCACCGAGTGCGTCGGCGGCGGGGACGAGATCGACGAGTCGGATCTGCCGCAGCGCTACGAGACGGCCTGTGACCCGCGTCTCAACCGCGGTCAGTCGCTCGACCTGGCGTTCATGGTCGCGGAGCTGTACCGCAAGACCTCCTGACGAGGGACGAACGGAGAAGGGGGACGCGGCCGCCGCGTCCCCCTTCTCCGTTCCTGCTCTTTCGCCCGCGCGCTACAGGGCCACCTCGGCCCAGACGACCTTGCCGCCGGTGACGGGCTCGGCTCCCCAGGCGGTGGCGAAGCGGTCGACGATGAACAGGCCGCGGTGCGACTCGTCCAGGGGACCGGGGACGGTGAGGCGCGGCAGCTGGCTGGCGCGGTCGCGGACCTCGACGCGGACGCGTCCGGCACCGCGCTGCAGGCGCAGCTCGAGGGCCGTCCCGGCGTGCCGGACGGCGTTGGCGACCAGTTCGGCGACGATGGCGGTGACCAGCTCCTCGCGTTCCATGAGCGCCCAGGTGCGCATGGTGCGGGCGGCCAGGCGGCGGGCGTACTCGACGGCCTCGGTCTGGGGCGCGGCGCGCAGTGTGGTCTCGGTCACGGCTCCGGTCATCAGCCCACTCCCTCTTCGGCTCCACCGAGGAGGAACCGGTCCAGACCGGTGGTGCGCAGGACGTTCTCGACTCGTCCGTAGGCGCCGGTGACGGTCAGCGACGCGTTCTGGGCCCGGGCGTGTTTGTAGGCGCGCACGAGGACGTTCAGCCCGGAGGAGTCGCAGAAGTCCACGGCGGTGAGGTCGACCACCACGTCGCGTTCCCCGGCGTCGAGCAATTCGGTCAGCCGGGCCCGCAGCTCATCGGAGGAATGCAGGTCGATGGAGCCGCGCGCGGCGATCGTCGCGCGGCCGTCCTCTCGCGTCGTGTGCAAGGCAAGCCCCACGCCACACCACCTTACCGATAGCCGTTCACATCATGACGCGCGGAGGACGATGAGCGCGACGTCGTCATTGGAGGGTTCGGGGCCGAAGTCGCGGACGGCGCGCTGGATCCGCGCGGCGACCGCGCCCGCGCTGAGCCCGGTGCAACCGGCGAGGAGCCGTTCCAGGCCCGCGTCGTCGCCGAGCAGCCGGCCCCCGTGCCGACGCTCGGTCACACCGTCGGTGACGCACAGCAGCACCTGGCCACGGCGCAGCTCGACGGGATCGGCGTGGAAGTCGACGTCGTCGAAGACGCCGAGCAGCGGCTGCGCGCTGCCGACCTCGTGGACGGTGCCGTCCGGGTCGAGGATCAGCGGCGGGGGGTGCCCGGCGCTGGTGAGGGCGATGGACACGCCGTCCCGTCCGGGGCGCGGGGTGATCTCCCCGTGCAGCAGGGTCAGCAGCCGTCCGCGTTCGCCCTCGCCGAGGATCAGCCGGTTCAGCCGGGCGAGGACGTCGGGGACCGGCAGCTCCTCGGCGGCGAGGATGCGCAGCGCGTGGCGGGCGAGGCCGGTGACGGCGGCGGCCTGCGGGCCGGTTCCGCACACGTCGCCGATCGCGAACCGCCAGCGGTCCACGGGGCCGGTGACGAGCGGGCCGCCCGGGCCGCCCTCCCGCTCGGGGCATTCGAACACGTCGTAGAAGTCGCCGCCGACCTCGCTGCCCTCCCCCGCCGGTTCGTAGACGACCGCGACCTCCAGGCCGGGGATGTCGGGAACGTCCGGCGGCAGGAGGCTGCGCTGGAGGGCGCTGCTCATGGTGGTCTGCGCCGAGTAGAGGCGGGCGTTGTCGATGGCGAGGGCGGCGCGGCGGCTCAGCTCCTCGGCGAGCTCGATGGCGCTGCGCGGGAACCGGTCGCCCGCCGGGCGGCCGATGACGATCGCGCCGATGCGGCGGCCGCGGGCGATGAGCGGGAAGGCGTGCACGGTACCGGCGGTATCCGGGCCGGTGACCTCGGCGAGGCCGTACCAGGGGCCGGGCACGTCGGGGCGGGGGCCCTGCGCGGCGCGGTCGAGCTGGGCGCGCAGGGCGTCGGCGCGGGTCTCGTCGGCGTGCCAGACGTAGGCGAGGGCGGGTGGGCCCGCGTCGGTGTCGGTGTAGACGGCGCACCAGGTCGCCAGGCGGGGCACGACGAGCTGGGCGACCAGGGCCATCGTGCGTTCCTGGTCGAGGGTGCCGGCGAGCAGGTCGCTGGCCTCGGCGACGAAGCTGAGCCAGCCGCGCCAGGACCGTTCCAGCTCGCCGACGCGGGCCTTCTCCAGGGAGAGGGCCATCTCCTCGGCGATCCGGCCGAGGCGGACGCCGTCTCCGGGTTCGAACCGTCCGGGCTCGGCGGACACGGCGACGACCAGGCCGGTGAGACGGCCCTGGTTCTCCAGTGGCGCGGCGGCCATGGAACGGGCGCGCAACGCGGCGGCGATCGGGTCGGAGGTGTCGGTGGCGATCCAGGGCGCGCCCGCGCGCGCGTCGGGGCCGAGGTTGACCACCGACAGCTCGTCCGGGCCGGGTTCGGTGGTGAGCCCGGCCGACGCGGCGACGACCAGGGAGCCGTCCCGTTCGGTGAGCAGCACGGCCGCGCCCTCGACGTCGAGGAGGTCGCGGACGGAGGACAACGCGTCCTCCAGGGATTCCACGCCCGCGGGGGTGCGCAGCAGCCGGTCGCTCGCGGCGGGCAGCGCGGGCGGCTCGGAACGCCGGGCGATGAACGTGCCGGAGCCGCGCGCCGTCCTGCGGGCGGCGGGCCGCGACACGCCCGTGCCGCCCGTCGGGTGCGTCCGGAGTCCGTTGGTGGTGCCGGGACGGGGGGCCGGTCGCCGGGCGGAGGCCGGACCGGGTTCCGGCGCGCCCCAGCCGGGGTCCGCGGCGGTGCGTCCGGCACGTCCGGCTGGAGGGGTTCCTGGAGTCGTCCCGTCGGATCCCGTTGATTCCGGACGGGCCGGAAAACCCGGACGACGGGCGAAATCGTCCGTCGGAGGCTCCTCCGGCTCGGGCCCCGGACGGGTCAGGCGGAACCAGATGCCCTTGCTCTCGTGGTCGTAGTCGACGCCCCAGGACGCGGCGAGCCGGGCGATCGACGGCAGGCCGCGGCCGCTCGCGGCGGTCACTCCGGGCATCACGGGCGTCCGGGTGGGGTGCCGGTCGCGGACCTCGATCTGGATCTCGTCGCCGGTGAGGGTGCAGATCACGTCGAAGGCGGTGCCCGCGTAGGCGACCGCGTTCGTGGCCAGCTCACTGGTCGCGAGCACCGCGTCGTCGGCGGCCTCGGCGAGGCCCCACTCGCGCAGGGTCTGCTGGACGAAGCGACGCGCGTCCGCCACGGAGGCCGCAGCGGACGGGAAGGTGGCCGACGCCGTCTGCCGATCCAACTGCCGTCCTTCGCTCGTCGTCACTTCTAGTCTGGCCGCACATCCGAGTCTGGCCGCCGTGACAGACTGGCTCAACCAGCCGGGCGCCGGTACCGTCCACCGTGCTCGCGCCGGGACAGACCGTAACACGAAGCCTGTGGGGGGCGGGTGCGGTCACCCTGTGGCGGCATCGTGGACCGGTGGCACGGACCGGGCGGGCGGACGGGTCCGGCGCGCGGCCACCGGGCCAGTGGCGACGTAAAGTACAGATGCGGGCTGGACGAGGCGCCCGAGCCAGCGGGCACCCGTCGGCCAGGAGGATGGACTGATGCCCCGTAGCGCCACGCGTTCCCGAGCGGGGGACGGTGTCTCACGCGACACCACTCCGCGGTACAGCGACGCCGATCTGGAGCCGCTGCTGCGGGCCCTGGCGGCCGTCCGGGACGGCAGGCTGCGCACGCCCGTCGAGGTGACCGGCGAGGGCGCCGTCGCCGACGCCATGGCGGTGCTGGACCAGATCCGCGACAACGGCCACCAGGTCGCCTCCGGGCTGGCCCGGGTACGCCGCGAGATCGGCCGGGACGGCCAGCTGCGGGGGCGGCTCACGCCCGGCACGCTGCGCGGCTCGTGGGCCGGCGCGGTGGAGGACTCCAACGCCATCCTGGACAAGCTGACCGACCTCGCCAACGGCATGTACAAGGTGGTGGAGGCGGTCGCCAAGGGCGACCTGACCCAGCGGGTCGAGCTGCGCGCGGGTGGCCGTCCGATGCGCGGCGAGCTGCTGCGGATGGCCAAGTCGGTGAACGTGATGGTCGAGCTGCTGGACCAGTTCACCTGGGAGGTCACCCAGTTCGCCCGGGAGGTCGGCACCGAGGGGCGCCTCGGCGGCAAGGCGTCCGCGCGCGGCATGTCCGGCCGCTGGCGGGACGTGACGGCCGCGGTGAACGTGATGGCCGACCGGCTGACCAGCCAGGTCCGCGACATCGCCGAGGTGACCACGGCGGTGGCGCGCGGCGACCTGACCCGGAAGGTGACCGTCGAGGCGGCCGGTGAGCTCCAGGAGCTGAAGCTCACCGTGAACCAGATGGTCGACACGCTGTCGGCGTTCGCCGACGAGGTCACGCGCGTCGCCCGCGAGGTGGGCTCGGAGGGCCAGCTGGGCGGGCAGGCGAAGGTGCACGGCGTGTCGGGGGTCTGGAAGGACCTCACCGACAACGTGAACGCGATGGCGAACAACCTGACCAGTCAGGTCCGCAACATCGCGCAGGTGACGACGGCGGTCGCGGACGGCGACCTGACCAAGAAGATCACCGTCGGCGCGCAGGGCGAGATCCTGCAGCTGAAGTCCACGGTGAACCAGATGGTCGACACGCTGTCGGCGTTCGCCGACGAGGTCAC
Organism: Actinomadura oligospora ATCC 43269; assembly: GCF_000518265.1. Lineage (GTDB taxonomy): Bacteria > Actinomycetota > Actinomycetes > Streptosporangiales > Streptosporangiaceae > Spirillospora > Spirillospora oligospora. The sequence continues at coordinate 9,982 of NZ_KI912411.1, forward strand.
GCGCGTCGCCCGCGAGGTCGGCACCGAGGGACGTCTCGGCGGGCAGGCGCGGGTGCCGGGCGTGAGCGGCGTCTGGAAGGACCTGACCAGCAACGTCAACGGCATGGCGTCCAACCTGACCTACCAGGTCCGCAACATCGCGCAGGTGACGACGGCGGTCGCGGAGGGCGACCTGACCAAGAAGATCACCGTGGACGCGCAGGGCGAGATCCTGCAGCTCAAGGACACCATCAACACCATGGTCGACACCCTGTCGGCCTTCGCCAACGAGGTCACGCGCGTCGCCCGCGAAGTCGGCACCGAGGGACGCCTCGGCGGGCAGGCGAAGGTGCACGGCGTGTCGGGGATCTGGAAGGACCTCACCGACAACGTCAACTCGATGGCGAACAACCTGACCGTCCAGGTGCGCGGGATCGCGCAGGTCACGACGGCGGTCGCGCACGGCGACCTGACCAAGAAGATCGGCGTCGACGCGCAGGGCGAGATCCTGCAGCTCAAGGACACCATCAACACCATGGTCGACACCCTGTCGGCCTTCGCCAACGAAGTGACCCGCGTCGCGCGCGAGGTCGGCACGGAGGGCGAGCTCGGCGGCCAGGCGAGCGTGCCGGGCGCGGGCGGCATGTGGAAGGACCTCACCGACAACGTCAACGGCATGGCGTCCAACCTGACCTACCAGGTCCGCAACATCGCGCAGGTGGCGACGGCGGTGGCCGACGGCGACCTGACCAAGCGGATCGACGTGGACGCGCAGGGCGAGATCCTGTCGCTGAAGACCACGCTGAACACGATGGTGGACACGCTGTCGTCGTTCGCGTCCGAGGTCACCCGCGTCGCGCGCGAGGTCGGCACGGAGGGACGCCTCGGCGGGCAGGCCGAGGTCGAGGGCGTGTCGGGCACCTGGAAGCGGCTGACCGAGAGCGTGAACGAGCTGGCGTCCAACCTGACGACGCAGGTGCGGGCGATCGGCGAGGTGGCGAGCGCGGTCGCGCGCGGCGACCTGACCCGGACGATCACGGTGGAGGCGCGCGGCGAGGTCGCCGAGCTGTCCGACAACGTGAACCTGATGGTCACGACGCTGCGCGAGACGACCCAGGCGAACGAGGAGCAGGACTGGCTCAAGACCAACCTCGCGCGGATCGGCGGGCTCATGCAGGGCCACCGCGACCTCTACCAGGTCGCGAACCTCATCATGAACGAGCTGACCCCGACCGCCAGCGCCCAGTACGGCGCGTTCTACCTGGCCGAGGGGCAGCCGGGCGAGCGGGAGCTGGTGCTGATCGCCGGGTACGGCATCCCGCGGGACCGGCTGCGCGGGGTGCGGTTCCAACCCGGTGAGGGGCTGGTCGGGCAGGCCGCGCTGGAGCGCCGGACGGTCCTGATCGCCGGCGCCCCGGCCGACTACGTCAAGATCGGCTCGGGGCTGGGCGAGGCGTCACCGGCGAACGTGATCGTGCTGCCGATCGTGTTCGAGGACGAGGTGCTGGGCGCGATCGAGCTGGCCTCGTTCTCCCGGTTCACCGACGTCCACCTGGCGTTCTTCACCCAGCTGATCGAGACGATCGGGGTGACGCTGAACGCGATCCGGGCCAACACCCGCACCGAGGCGCTGCTGACCGAGTCGCAGCGGCTCGCCCAGGAGCTCCAGGAGCGGTCGGACGAGCTGCAACGCCAGCAGGGCGAGCTGCGGCACTCCAACACCGAGCTGGAGGAGAAGGCGGCGCTGCTGGCCCAGCAGAACCGGGCGATCGAGATCCAGAACTTCCAGATCGAGCAGGCCCGCCGGACGCTGGAGGAGCGCGCCGAGCAGCTGGCGGTGTCCTCGCGGTACAAGTCGGAGTTCCTGGCGAACATGTCGCACGAGCTGCGGACGCCGCTGAACAGCCTGCTCGTGCTGGCCAAGCTGCTGTCGGAGAACCCGGGCGGCAACCTCACCGACAAGCAGGTGGAGTTCGCCCGGACGATCCACGACTCGGGCACCGACCTGCTGGAGCTGATCAACGACATCCTCGACCTGGCCAAGGTGGAGGCGGGCAAGATGGAGCTGCACCCGCAGCGGCTGCCGGTGTCGGCGCTGGTCGACTACGTGGAGGCGACGTTCCGCCCGCTGTCGGTCGACAAGGGGCTGGAGTTCGACGTCGAGGTCGCCGACGGCGTCCCGGAGACGCTGTTCACCGACGAGCAGCGTCTCCAGCAGGTGCTGCGGAACCTGCTGTCCAACGCGGTGAAGTTCACCGCCGAGGGGCAGGTGCGGCTGGTCATCGAGCCCGCCGGGGACACCGACTTCGCGCTGGCCTCGCTCTGGCAGACCCCGGACGTGCTGGCCTTCCGCGTGATCGACACCGGGATCGGGGTGAGCGCGGACAAGCTCCAGGTGATCTTCGAGCCGTTCACCCAGGCGGACGGCACCACCAACCGGCGCTACGGCGGCACCGGGCTCGGCCTGTCGATCAGCCGGAACATCGCGCGGCTGCTCGGCGGGGAGATCCAGGTCCGCAGCGAGCCGGGCAAGGGCAGCGTGTTCACGCTGTACCTGCCCGCGCACTACGCCGAGTCGGAGGGGCGGCGGCGTCCGGCCGTCCCGCTGGAGGGGGCGGCCTCCCCCGCGCCCGAGCTGTCCACGGTCGAGCCGATGATCAACGGCGGGGACGGGGCGTCCGCTCCGGACCTGCTCGTCCCGCCGCTCGCGCCGTCCGAGCCCGGCAACGGCGGCGCGGCCGGGGCGGCGGACGTACCGGGCGACAACGGCGGCGCGGCGATCGCGGGCCTGCTGTCGGAGCCGCCCGCCGACTTCACCGACACCATCCTCGCGGGCCGCAAGGTGCTCATCGTCGACGACGACGTCCGCAACGTGTTCGCCCTGACCAGCGTCCTGGAGGGCTACGGGATGGAGGTGTTCTACGCTGAGGACGGGCAGGCCGGCATCGACCTGCTGCACCGCAACCCGGACGTCGCGCTCGTCCTGATGGACGTGATGATGCCGGGTCTGGACGGGTACGCCACCACGGCCGCGATCCGGGAAATGCCGCAGTTCGCCGACTTGCCGATCATCGTGATCACGGCCAAGGTGATGAAGGGCGACCGGGAGCGGAGCCTCGCCGCCGGGGCGTCGGACTACGTGCCGAAGCCCGTCGACGTCGACCGCCTGCTGGAGGTCATGCGGGTGTGGCTCGGCCGCTCGGTCATCGGCTGACGCCGCGTTCCCGGCGGGCCCGCCTCGTCCGGCGGCGTCCGTGCCGGGCGTCCGGCGACCGCCGCCACATCAGCAGGTGCCGTAACGGGAAGGCAACGCGTGGACGACAAGGCGAAGATCCTGCTCGTGGACGACCGGGAGGAGAACCTCGTCGCGCTCGAGGCGATCCTCAGCTCGCTCGACCAGGACCTGGTCCGGGCCCGGTCCGGTGAGGAGGCGCTGAAGGCGCTGCTCACCGACGAGTACGCGGTCATCCTGCTGGACGTGATCATGCCCGGGATGGACGGGTTCGAGACCGCCCGGGACATCAAGCGGCGCAAGAAGACCCGCGACCTGCCGATCATCTTCCTCACCGCGGTCGACAGCGACCCGGACTACGCCTTCCGCGGCTACGCGGCGGGCGCGGTGGACTTCATCTCCAAGCCGTTCGACCCGTGGGTGCTGCGCGCGAAGGTGTCGGTGTTCGTGGAGCTGCACAACAAGAACCGGCAGCTCAGGGAGCAGGCGAGCCTGCTACGTGACCAGGCCGCGCTGCTGCGCGCGACGCCGTCGCCGGGTCCCGCCTCGCAGCGGATCGCGGTCGCCCGCGACCGGGCGGCGCGGCTGCGCGACCAGGTGCCCGAGGACCTGCGTCCGGAGGTCGAGGAGCTGGAGCGCGGCCTGGCCGACGCCGCGATCGCCCTCAACGCCACGCCCGGTCCCGGTCCGGTGCCCGGCGCGGCTCCGGCGGCCGGTCCGGGTGTGGGCGCGCCCGGGGCGGGCGGCTCGGGCGCGGGCGGAGGGGCCGGTTCGGAGGGCGGGACCGGCTCGGGCGAGGGTGTTCCGGCCGACGCCGCAGGTGAGGCGAGTGTCGGCGCGGAGGCGGCAGATATCCCGACCGAACGTCCATAGCCGGACAAGAATGGTCATATCACCCGTTTGGTGACGTACTGGTTGCCTTGGGTGACGCGTCGCCCGGAGCGGCCTCGGGGAAGGTCCCGCTGCGGAGGTGGGGCCAATGAACGCCGCCGCGTTGTTCGCCACGGGATTCGGAACCGGACTGCTCGCGGGCGGGACGACGTGCGCGGCCGTGCAACTGGGCCTGCTGACCGGAGCGGTGCGCGGGGAGGCGCGGGCCGTCCGCCCGGTTGCGGTCTTCCTGTCGGCCAAGCTCGTCACGCATGCCGCGCTCGGCGCGCTGCTGGGGCTGGCCGGATCGGCGGTGGAACCGGGGCCGCGGATCAGGGCGACGCTACTGGTCGGCGCGTCCGCGCTGATGGTGCTCCTCGCGCTCGACCTGGTGGGGTTCGCGCCGGTCAGGCGGCTGTTGAGGCGGGCTCCGAAGGGCGGCGCCGAGGACGCGCACTGCGCGCCGCCGGGCTCGTCCTCCGGGCGGACGCGTCGTCCGGTCGTGCTCGGGGCGGCGACCGTGCTCGTGCCGTGCGCGCTGACGTTGACGACCGAGCTGCTCGCGGTGTCGTCGCGGTCGCCGTTCGGCGGGGCCGCCGTGATGGCCGGGTTCGTGCTGGGGACCGTGCCGCTGTTCGGCCTGGTCGGGGTGACCGTCGGGCGGGCGCTGACGCTGCTGCGCGGACGGCTGACGGCGCTGGTGGCCGTGGCTCTGGTGGCGGTCGCGGGCTGGACGCTGCTGTCCGGGCTGCGGCTGGGCGGCTGGCTGCCCGACGGCGGAAGCGAGGCCACCGCCGCGGCGTCCGCACGCTTCGTGTCGACCGACGCGTCCGGGACGCAGCTGATCACGGTGTACGCGCTGGACGCGGGCTACCGGCCGGCCGCGCTGACGGCCCGCGCGGGCGTGCACACGGTGCTCGTGCTCCGGACGAACGGAACCCACGGCCACACGCGGGCCTTCACGATCCCCAGCCGGAACCAGGACGTGGTGCTGCCGGTCACCGGCGACACTCGCGTCGACCTCGGTGTGCCGAAGCCCGGACGGCTGCGCTACGTGTGCGCGTCCGGCCACTCCCCCGGCGAGATCACCTTCCGGTGACCCCGCCGGACGGGCGGGTCACGTGGATCACTCGGCCGCGGCGGCCTGACGGGCGAGGCGGGTGCGGGCGGCGGCGATGCGCTCGAGGGTCTTCTCGCGGCCGAGGATCTCCAGCGACTCGAACAGCGGGAGGCCGACGGTGCGTCCGGTGACGGCCACGCGGACCGGCGCCTGGGTCTTGCCGAGCTTCAGGCCGTGCGCCGCGCCGACCGCCTCGAGGCGCTCCTTCAGGTCGTCGGCCTTCCACGGCGCGTCCGCGTACGCCTCGGCGGCGTCCGCGAGGATCTGCGCGGCGGGCTCCTTCATGGCCTTCTTCCACGACTGCTCGTCGAAGGGCGGCTCGGCGAGGAAGGCGAAGTCGATCATCTGCTCGATCTCCGACAGCACCGCGACCCGGGTCTGCGCGAGCGGCGCGAGCTGGTCGAACACCGCCATGTCGACCTCGAACGGGACGCGCTCGAGGAACGGCAGGCACGCGGCGACAAACTTCTCCACCGGCAGCATCCGGATGTAGTCGCCGTTGATCGCGCGCAGCTTCTTGACGTCGAAGAACGCGGGCGAGGTGTTGACGTCGTCGATGTGGAACTCGTCGACGATGACGTCCCAGGGGACGATCTCGCGGTCGCCGGACGGCGCCCAGCCGAGCAGCATCAGGTAGTTGCGCATGGCCTCGGCGAGGTAGCCCTCGTCGCGGTAGTCCTCGAGCGCGACCTTGTCGCGGCGCTTGGACAGCTTCTGCCGCTTCTCGTTGACGATGACCGGGACGTGCGCCCAGACCGGCGGGGTGCCGCCCAGCGCGTCCCACAGCAGCTGCTGCTTGGGCGCGTTGGACAGGTGCTCCTCGCCGCGCACCACGTGCGTGATGCCCTGGCTCATGTCGTCCACGGTGTTGGCCAGCAGGAACGTCACCGAGCCGTTGGCGCGGGCGACGACGAAGTCCTCCAGCGCGGAGTTCTTGAAGACCGGCTTGCCGCGCAGCAGGTCGATGACGACGGTCTCGCCCTCGTCGGGGGTGCGGAACCGCAGCGCGCGGCCCGGCCCCGGCTCGAGGCCGCGGTCGCGGCAGAAGCCGTCGTAGCCCATGTGCGAGTCGCCGGTGCGCTCGACGATCTGCTCGCGGGTGCAGTCGCAGTAGTAGGCGCGGCCCTGCTCGCGCAGCGTGGCGGCTGCCTCGGTGTGCTTGTCGGCGTTGGCGGACTGGAAGTAGGGGCCCTCGTACTCGCCGCCGTCCATGCCGAGCCACGCGAGCGCGCGGATGATTCCCTCGGTCCATTCGGGGCTGTTGCGGGAGGCGTCGGTGTCCTCGATCCGCAGCACGAGCGTCCCACCCGACTGCTTGGCCATCACCCAGTTGAACAGGGCGGACCGGGCCCCGCCCACGTGGAACATGCCGGTGGGCGAGGGCGCGAAACGGACTCGGATCGAAGACGCGGAAGACATGTCCCCCAGCGTAGAGCGCTCCGGGCCCCGCTCGCGCACCACGACCCGCGCCGCACGAGGCTTCCTGACGCCTTCTCAGGGCTTTCCGGACGCACTCAGGGGTTTCGGACGGGACCAGGGTTTCGGACGGGACCGGGCCGCTCGGGACGCGTCCGGGGATCGTCGGACGCTTCCCGGGTCATGGACGTGCCGTCACGGTTTCCAGTGCGGGGCGCGGCCGGACAGGCCGATCAGGCGGTCCAGCAGCGGCGCGTCGTCGGGGACGGCGACCTCCGGCCCGAACGCGCCGTACTGGCGGCCCATGTCGGCGATCGACGAGAGCCCCTTGTAGCAGTATTCGACCAGGTCCGGGTCGAAGTTCGTCTCGATGCCCAGGGCCGTGGCGATGTCCCAGCCGTGCAGGACGCACTCGCCGATCATCATCGACCCGATCACGGGCGCGGGCATGCCGGGACCGGTCCCGGAGAGGCTGGTGGAGCCGGTCCAGGCGTCCGGGTCCTGCCATGCGCGGGCGGTGACGGCCGCCTGCTCGGCGAACCGGTCGGCCCAGCCGGGCTCGGCGGTGAAGTCGTGGTCCTCCTCCGGGCCGGTCGGCTGCGCCTTCGCGGCGGCGTCGGCGGCCCGGCCGTTCCAGAAGATCACGTGGTTCACGGCGGTGCGGACGTCCCAGTCGGAGCAGGGGGTCGGCGCGTCCATCCGGTCCTCGGGGACCTGGCGGAGGAGCGCGACGACCGCCTCCGTCGCGGGACCGAACCAGGAACGTCCTTCGATCATTTGTTCGACCATGTGAGCACCCTAGGCACGGGACTCCCCCAGATCTTGGAGAAACGCGCCAGGCCCGGGTACGGGTCTGGCTACGGTCGGGTTTCGGTCCGGCCGGTTCAGGTCGGTCCGGGCGGGTCAGAAGGTGCCGCCGTCGACGACGAGACGCTGGTCGGTGACGTAGGACGCCGCGTCCGACACCAGGAAGCGGACGACGCTCGCAACCTCCTCAGGCGAGCACACGTGGCCGTACGGGGACAGGGCGTCCTGCTCGCGGATGTCCTCGACGCCCATCGTGGCGCGCACGAGGCGCTGGCCCATCTCGGTGTCCACGAGGCCCGGGGCGACGATGTTGACGTGCGTGCCGTGGGCGCGCTCCTCCTTCGCGAGCGTGTGCGCGAGGGCCTCCATGGCCGCCTTGCCCATGGCGTAGGGGGCGCTGAACGGCGGATAGACGCCGGTGATCACGCTCGACACGAAGATCACGTCCGCGCGGTCGGCGGCGCGCAGCAGCGGCAGCAGGACCCGGGTGAGGTGGTGCGGGCCGATCGCGTGGACGTTCATGAGGCGCGCGACCTCGGCCGGGTCGGTGTCGGCGACGCTGTTGCCGCGGCTGGCGATTCCGGCGCTGTGGACGAGGATGTCGAGGCGGCCGAGGTCGGAGGCGACGTCGGCGGCGAGGCGGTCGCAGTCGTCCGGGACGTCCACCGAGGCCTGGTAGGCGCGGGCCTCCACGCCCAGCTCGGCCATGGCCGCGACGGTCTTGCGGGCGGCGTCCTCGTCGCGGCGGTAGGCGATGGCGACGGTCGCGCCGTCCTCGGCGAGGGCGAGCGCGACGGCCCCGCCGATCCCCCGGCTTCCTCCGGTGACCAGGGCGACGCGTCCGGCGAGAGCGCTCATCGATCCTCCATGTGCTGGGCGGCTGCCCTCATCCTGCCCAGATCGGGGGCGCTCGCATGGGCGTCCGGCGGCATGGTCGGCGCCGGGATCGGTCACTCGGCGACGGCCGGCGGGAGCCTGCGGCCGGTCAGCCAGGTCGCGGCCGTCTCGATGTGCTCGGCAGTGAGACCGGTCACAGGGTCGACGCCGACGAGCAGGTGATCACCGACGCCGGGGTTGTCCGCCAGGGATTCGGCGGCGTCCGGCTCGTCCTCGAACCAGACGAAGGGGCGCTCTCCGGTCCAGGCGGCGACGTGGCGGGCCTTCCAGGCGCCGAGGCTGCGCCCCTCCTCGATGCCGGGGAACCGCGGCAGCGGGACGAACGGGAGCCTCGGAAGGCCGAGAGGCGGGGCGATCCACAGGTTCGCGTCGTCCTCCCAGTAGGTCGCCCAGGCGAGCTCGGCGCCGTGCTCGGCGGCCAGGGCACGGAGCATCCGGCCGTGGCGGGCGTCCAGCCAGACGCGGAAGGACTGGCCGTCCGGCTCGACGCGGTGGCGTCGGAAGTTCCTGTCGGGACGGCGAAACGGGTTCAGCACGCCGTCGACGTCCACCAGGACGAGAGGGGCCTCCATCCCGGCACGGTACGGCGGCGGCGGGGCGGCGATCCAGACAGTGACCTGGATCTCGTTTCCTGACTCGTTTTTGGGACAACGTTTTGACAGTTTCGGTCTGCTGACCGAAACTGCACCGGGCCGTGACCGAGCACATCCCGTGGAAAGGCGGCAACAAAGCGTGAGCGAGCAGGATCTCCGGGCCTCCGTGCCCGGCGTGGTGTCGCCGACGGGGCGCGGCGCGGTGGTCGACGCCGGTGACCACGGCTACCGAAAGAGCCTCAAGACCCGGCACGTGAACATGATCGCCATCGGCGGCGCGATCGGGACCGGGCTGTTCCTCGGCGCGGGCGGACGGCTGCACAACGCCGGGCCGTCCCTCGCCATCGCCTACGCCGTCTGCGGATTCTTCGCGTTCATGGTCGTCCGGGCCCTCGGCGAGCTGGTGCTGCACCGGCCGTCCTCGGGCTCGTTCGTGTCCTACTCGCGCGAGTTCATGGGCGAGAAGGGCGCCTACGTCGCCGGCTGGATGCACTTCCTCAACTGGAGCACCACCGGCATCGTGGACATCACCGCGATCGCCCTCTACATGCACTACTGGAAGGCGTTCACCTCCATCCCGCAGTGGGTGCTGGCGCTGATCGCCCTCGCGGTCGTGCTCACCGTGAACCTGGTTTCGGTCAGGTTCTTCGGCGAGTTCGAGTTCTGGGCGTCCCTGGTCAAGGTCGGCGCGCTGGTCGCCTTCCTGATCATCGGGATCGTGCTGCTCGCGACCGGCCACAAGGTCGGCGGCTACGAGTCCGGGCCGGGCCTGGTGCTCGACCACGGCGGGATCTTCCCCACCGGCGTGCTGCCCATGCTGGTGGTCATCCAGGGCGTCGTGTTCGCCTACGCCTCCACCGAGCTGGTCGGCGTCGCCGCGGGCGAGACCGAGAACCCCGGGAAGGTCATGCCGAAGGCGATCAACTCGATCGTCTGGCGGATCCTGCTCTTCTACGTCGGGTCCGTCGTGATCCTGGCGATGCTGCTGCCGTACAACGTGTACCAGGACGGCGTCAGCCCGTTCGTGACCGTCCTGTCCAAGCTGGGCGTGCCCGCCGCGGGCGACGTGATGAACCTGATCGTGCTGACCGCCGCGCTGTCCAGCCTGAACTCCGGTCTGTACTCCACCGGCCGGATCCTGCGCTCGCTCGGCACCGCCGGCTCGGCTCCGCGTTTCACCACGAAGATGAGCCGTCACCAGGTGCCCTACGGCGGCATCCTGATGACCTCGGCGGTCTGCGTGCTCGGCGTCGCGCTGAACGCCTGGGTGCCCAAGGACGCGTTCGAGATCGTGCTGAACCTGGCCGCGATCGGCATCCTCGGCACCTGGGCGATGATCATGATCTCGCATCTGCTGTTCGTGCGGAAGTGCGAGCGCGGCGAGCTGGACCGGCCGTCCTACCGGCTGCCCGGCTCCCCCTACACCGAGATCGTCACGCTGGTGTTCCTGGTCGCGGTCGTCGTGCTGATGTGGTTCGACTTCGACGGCGAGGGGCACCGGACGGTGCTGGCGGTCCCGCTGATCCTCGCCGCGCTGGTCGCCGGCTGGTTCTGCGTGCGCCGCCGGGTGAAGGCGGTCGGCGACACCGGTCCGCTTCCCGAGGTCGAGTAGCCGGGACCTGCCGCGGGTCGCGGCAGCCGGTTCTGTCGGCGGTTCTGTCGGAGGGGACTCGTAGAGTGGTTGCCGCCCAGCCCACGGGCGGGCGGCAGTCCCCCAGCCAACGAGGAGTAACCGCACGATGGAGCACCCACTGACCCTGATGGCGGTCCACGCCCACCCGGACGACGAGGTCCTCGGGACGGGCGGCGTCCTCGCGCGGGCCGCCGCCGAGGGCCACCGGGCCGTCCTGGTGACCTGCACCAACGGCGAGCAGGGCGACGACGCGGGCGGGCTGAAGCCGCAGGACGAGGGGCACGACGCCGAGGGCGTGGCGCGGGTCCGGCTGGCCGAGCTGCGCGAGTCCACGTCCATCCTGGGCATCGAGCACGTCGAACTGCTCGGCTACCGCGACTCGGGCATGGTCGGCTGGTCCACCAACGAGGACCCGCGCGCCTTCGCCAACGTCCCGGTCGAGGACGCGGCGGCCCGGCTCGCCGAGCTGATGGAGAAGTACCGTCCGGACGTCGTGGTCACCTACGACGACAACGGCAACTACGGCCACCCGGACCACATCCAGGCCCACCGGATCGCGGTCGCGGCGGCCGAGAGCACCGGCATCCCGCGCAAGTTCTACGAGACGGCGGTCCCGCGCTCGGGCATCGAGACGATGTTCGAGGAGGCGAAGAAGTCCGGGCTCGACCTGGGCGACGAGCTTCCGGACGACTTCGGCACGCCCGACGAGCTGATCACGACCGTGGTGGACGTGTCGGCGCACGTCCAGCGCAAGCGCAAGGCGCTGGAGGCGCACGCCAGCCAGGGCGAGAACATCTTCCTCCTGCGCATCCCGGACGACGTGCAGGCGAGGGTGTTCGGCTTCGAGGCGTTCGTCCGCCGCTACAGCCACGTGGGCGCCGCTCTTCCGGAGAACGACCTGTTCGCCGGTCTGCGCGACTGATCCGCTTCCGCTCGAAGGCCCGGATCCGCTTCTCGCGGTCTGGGCCTTTTCGCGTGCGTGTGGTCAGCGGCGGGAGGGCCGACGGCGGCGGGCCGAGGCCCGGTAGTGGTCGAGGACGTCCTGGCGCAGGAGGTATCCGAAGCCCGCGCGCTGGAGCCGCAGCGCCAGCGCCGCCTCGCCGACGCCGAGGGCGGCGGCGGTGTCGGCGAGCCGCCAGTCGTGCGCGGCCAGCCTGGTCAGCAGGTGACCGCGCCGGATCTGGGTTTCGGACAGCCGGAACGTCTTGAGGTAGGCGAGCCGCTGCCCGTCCCCCGCGCCGACGATGATCTCCTCGCCGATGTGGTTGGGGCGTCCGGGCGTGAACGACGGCAGGAACCGGTACAGCCGGACGTCCCGCATCCGCTGGACGAGCTCGGAGCGTCCGGGCCGGTCGAAGACCTCCTCGGCCATCAGCTCGTCATGGAAGTCGGCCCAGCCGCGGATCCGCCGTTCGGCCTCGGCGCGCAGGTCAGGCAGGGAGCCGACCGCGGTCGCGTCGATCGGCTCGGCGAGGTCGGGGACGGGCAGCCACAGCCGTCCGTACTGGTAGACGAGCTCGCCGAACAGGTCCTCGACCAGGGTCGGGTGCAGGGCCCGGTAGTCGTCCGGGTGCGGGACGACGAACGCGCTCGCCAGGGCGTCCGCGACGTACACCAGCACGCCGCACTGCCCGGGGTGGATCTCGAAGAGCCGCAGCGCGTCGGCCAGGCCCGCGACGCTCGCGCCCAGGTAGGCGCTCTCCTCGCGCGGGGACAGTCCGGACGCCAGCGCCCGCCGCGACCATTCGTCCCAGGCGATCTGCGGCCCGCCGAAGTGCAGCGCGAGGTAGCCCTCGACGGCCAGGTGCAGCGGCAGGAACCGCAGCCGGTCGCCCGCCAGGCGGCGCGCCATCCGGCGGCGCACCCGGATCGGCAGGCCCGCCGGGGCGATGCCCTTGTCGTCGCGGGCGAGCAGGCGCGTCCCGTAGGAGGCGGTCGTCCCATCGCCGTCGCCCTCCCAGCGGGCGACGAACGCGTGCGGGATGTAGGAGAGATAATGGGTGCGGTCGCCGACGTCCACGATGGACGGCTCGTCGTAGACCCGGCGGTCGAGCCGCAGCCCTTCGATCGGCTCGTCCCGGACGAGCGGGACCAGGCGGATCGAGTTCCACGTCTGCGCGGGCATGGTGACGAGCCCGGCGCGGCGGACCCAGCCCGGCCCGCGCCACAGTTCGGTGTCCCGGGTGGGCTCGGGCGGGAGGTCGGTGTTCACTGCGCCTCCGTCTTCGCGATCTGTTCGCCGCCCGCGTTCTCCGTCTCGCCTGCTTCTTCGCTGGCCGCGGTCGTGGTGTTCGGCGGCTCCGCGGCGTTCCCGGGACGGCGGGGCTCCGGCGGGGTGAGGAAGCGGGCGACGCGGGAGTCGAGGTGGACGCGGAGTTCGGGCAGGCCGACGCGTCCCTCGGCGAACCGTGCCAGCTCGACGAGGGTGAGCAGGTCCTCGGCGTCGCGGACGCCCGCCGTCGGGACGGTCGGGGCGAGCCGCCGGACGTCGAAGTCGGTGGCGTCGTAGACCGGGTTGAGGTGCGTGATCGAGACGCGGCGGCCGGGGTCGAGGCGGGTCCGCCAGACGCGCAGGACCTCGGCGGCCAGGCCGGGCGGGGCGTTGTCGAAGCCGTCCGAGATGATCACGAGGCGGTCCGGGGAGGTATCGAGGGCGTCCAGGACGCGGGTGCCGAGGGGCGTCGGCCCGAACGGGTACAGCAGCAGCGCGTCGGCGCGGCCGGAGGTCCAGAACGGGCGGTACTCCCCCGCGAGGGCCTCCAGCAGGAAGTGGCCGCCGAGCGCGACGGCCAGGGGCCGGCGGCGCTTCTCGGCCGAGCCGACCGTGGAGAAGCTGTCGTCCAGGACCGCGGCGACGCGTCCCCAGCGTCCGGCGTCGGGTCCGGCTGCGCGGCGGGCGGCGGCGCGCAGTGCCCCGGTCAGCTCGGCGCGCCGCCTGGACCGCTCGTCCAGCGGCAGCGACAGGACATAGGTGGCCAGGCGGGTCAGCGGCACCGTCGCGAGGTCGATGTCGATCGTGGTCTTCTTCTGGCCCGCGTGCCCCTGGAGGCGGAGCCGCTCCAGCCGGGTCATGTTCTTCTCGGCACGCTCCAGGAAGCGCTTGCGCGGGATGCCGTGCGCGGCGGCGAAGCCCTCCGCGACGGTGAACGGCAGCTTGTAGACCGCCTCCTGCGCGTAGTGCGCCTGCCGCCAGGTCTCGAAGATCGGCGTGATGAACGGCGGGCCGGTCGCGCTGTAGAAGAGGCGTCCGATCTCGTCCTGGACGTGCTGGGGGGCGTCCGGGACGAGCGCGCGCGTGTCGAGGTGGGCGTGCCGGACGGCGTCCTTCAGGGCGCTGCGGTACTTGACCGCGTCGAACGCCAGGTCGGGGCGGGCGAGCAGCCAGTCCCGGATGATCGCGCGGGTCCGGCGGTTGTTGACGCCGTCGCGGCGCAGGGCGCGGAACAGCCGGTACACCCGCTGCGGCGGGAGCGTCTCCAACCTGCGCGCGATGAGCCGTCCCTCCAGGCGGCGCTGGGCCTCGCCGGCGTCGCGGGCGGTGGCCAGCAGGCCGCGGACGATCAGCGCCGCGTTGTGGTCGTTGACGTCCAGCGCCAGCGTCGCGGCGTACAGCTCGCGGTAGTTCTCCCGCATGTACTCGTGGAGGAAGCCGAGGGAGAACCGCTGCTCGGCCGCGTCGTGGTGGAACTCGCGCTGGCCCGTCCCGGTGATCGCCGCGTTGACGAAGGTCAGCACGTCCTCGCAGGCGACCAGGTCGGCGATCGTCTCGGTCATGGGCGCTCCAGGTCTGAGGCGCCGGCCGGGGTGTGAGGGCACGAGCAGCGAATGATCGCATTAAAGGCGGTTTCCGGAAGTCGCACCGAAGTCCCGCGGCCGGCAGGGTGACCGTAGCACCGGAGATCGTCCTGGATCACCCGGATATAGGCGCTTCGCTCGCCTTTCCGGTCTCACCGACGGGAGCCAGGCCCGGGCGCGGACCTGGGCGAACCCGCTGTTACTCTCCGGTAGAGACCGAGGGAAGGACCGGACCGTGCCGCAGCCCGAGCAGATCGACCCCGCCGTCGTGGACTTCGACGTCCTCGGCGCGTGGATGGACGAGCAGGACCTGCCCGGCGGGCCGTTCGAGGCCGTCACGCCGCTCAGCGGCGGCACCCAGAACATCCTGGTCCGGTTCCGCCGCGGCGGACGCGGCTACGTCCTGCGGCGCGGGCCGCGGCACCTGCGCGCCCGGACCAACGACGTGCTGCGCCGCGAGGCCCGCGTGCTGACCGCGCTGGACGGCACCGGCGTCCCGGCGCCGCGGATCATCGCGTCCTGTCCGGACGAGACCGTCCTCGACGGCGCGGTGTTCTACCTGATGACGCCGGTCGAGGGCTTCAACGCGACGGTCTCCCTCCCCGACCTGCACGCCGGGGACGCCGGGATCCGGCACTCGATGGGCCTGTCGGCCGCGCGGTCGCTGTCCGCGCTCGGCGCGGTGGACCACGAGGCCGCCGGTCTCGCCGACTTCGGCAAGCCGGACGGCTTCCTGGAGCGGCAGGTCCCGCGCTGGACGTCCGAGCTGGAGTCTTACGCGTCCCTGGACGGCTACCCGGGTCCGGAGATCCCCGGCCTGGAGACGGTCGCCGCCTGGCTGGAGGCCAACCGCCCCGCGACCTGGCGTCCGGGGATCATGCACGGCGACTACCACCTGGCCAACCTCATGTACTCCTTCGACGGCCCGGACGTCGCGGCGATCGTCGACTGGGAGATGTGCACAATCGGCGACCCGCTGCTGGACCTCGGCTGGCTGCTGGCCACCTGGCCCGACCGGGACGACGAGGGCGCCCTGCTGGCCGGGCCGCTCGGCGCCGCGGGCGGCCTGCCGTCCGCCTCCGAACTCGTCGCGGCCTACGCCGAGCGGCCCGAGGCCGTCGCCGGACGGGACCTGTCGTCCATCACCTGGTACGCGGTGCTCGCCTGCTTCAAGCTCGGCATCGTCCTCGAGGGCACGCACGCGCGGGCCTTCGCTGGAAAGGCCCCCAAGGAGACCGGCGACCTGCTGCACTCGATCACCCTCGGCCTGTTCCGCCGCGCCCACGCCTTCATCGCCGACGCCTGAGGCGCCCGAGGCCTCGCGCCTTGGTGTCTCCAGCCTCAGACCCGCACCTTCAAGAGCTTGCGGCGTGGCCGGACGCCCGACTCCGCCAGGCGGCGTGGAAGATCGGCCATCAGCTCGCGCGTCTCGGGCTTGAACGGCCGTCCGGCGATCCTCTCGGGTATCCGCGCGACCAGGAAGCGGCCGACACGCAATCCCAGGGTGACCAGCGGCTGGACGCCCGGGACCTCGGGCAGCGCCCGGTACTCCTCCCGTGCCCAGCGCGGGAGCGTGAAGTAGGCGAGCATCCCGATCGGCAGCCAGAGTGGCTTGAAGGGGGCGAGCAGCCGCAGCTTGCGCGGCATCTTCGGCCACAGCAGGAACCGCACGGTCGCGCGGGACTCGGGGATCACCCGGAGGTCCAGCTCGGCGCGGGCCCGGTCGAAGTAGGCGGCCATCTCGGCGACGCCGCCCGGGACGTCCTCGGCGTGGAGGCCGACGTAGGTCGCCGTCCGCCGCTGCTCGTCGTAGTACCGGTCGCGTTCGGCGGGCGTGAGCCGCAGCCCGCCGCGCTCGATGACCTCCAGGTACGACGACACCTCGGCGCAGTGCACCCACCGCAGCAGCTCCGGATCGTCCACGCGGTGGGTGCGGCCGGTGTCCGGGTCCTTGATCCGCAGCGTCCGGTGGACGGCCCGGACCCGCGCGCCGAGCTCGTCGGCCTGCGCGGGCGTGCCGAGCGCGGTGACCGTGACGAAGTGGGCGGTGTTGAAGAGCCGCTCGAGGGGCTCCTCCAGGAAGTCGGAGTTCTGCCAGACGCCGCGCATCGTGGTCGGCTGGAGCGCCTGGAGCATGAGCGCGCGGACCCCCGCCACCATCATCAGCGGGTCGAGGACGACCCGCCAGGTGACGGTCTCGGGGCCGCGCACGATGAGCGTCGAGGTGTCCACCATGGTAAGCACATGCTTACCGCAGGGCGGTGCGAAAGAGAAGCCCCGGGATCCTCGCGCGGCTCCCGGGGCCCCTCTCAACCGCCGTGTCAGCCCGAGGCCGGGGTCAGCTCACGGCCCGCGTCGCCCGGGTCTCCAGGCTCGGCCGGACGGTCCGTCGCGTCGGCCGTGTAGTCGGACGGGTCGGTCTCGTCCGCCCCGTCCGGGACCTTGACCAGGCGGAACACCACGGTCAGCACCACCGCGACGGCGATGTTGAACACGAACGCGGTGAGCGCGATGTAGCCGGTGTGCCCGACGAACGGGATGTCGGCGATCGACTGCCCGAAGTGCTTCTGCGTCGGGGACGAGGTGTCGTAGGCCGTCCAGGTGCCGTAGACCATGCCGACCGCCCATCCGGCGAGCAGCGCCCACCGGTGGAACCAGCGCGTGAACACGCCGATCGCGAGGGCCGGGAAGGTCTGCACGACCCAGATCCCGCCGAGCAGCTGCAGGTTGATCGCCAGCGACTTGTCGAAGCCCAGGACGAACACCAGCGCGCCGACCTTCACCAGCAGCGACACGAACTGCGAGACCCGCGTCTCCTCCGCGGGCGTGGCGTCCGGGCGGAGGAAGGCGGTGTAGACGTTGCGGGTGAACAGGTTGGACGCGGCGATCGACATGATCGCCGCCGGGACCAGCGCGCCGACGCCGATCGCGGCGAACGCCAGCCCGGTGAACCACTGCGGGAACGCGTGGTCGAACAGCAGCGGCACCGCGAGCTGCGGGTTCTTCGCCTTGGCGACCCCCTGGGCGACCTCGGGCGTGGCCCGCGCCATGTAACCGAGCAGCGCCAGAAAGCCCAGGACGAGCGAGTAGGCGGGCAGCAGCGCGGCGTTCCGGCGGATCACGTCGCGCCGTCCGGCGGCGAGCGCGCCGGTCACGGTGTGCGGATAGATGAACAGCGCGAGCGAGGAGCCGAGCGCCAGCGTCCCGTAGGCCCAGTGGGTCATGTTCGAGGTGATCAGCGAGCCGGACGGCTTGCCGGTCACCGGGTTCGGCTTGGCCAGCGACGCCTGCGAGGCGTCGAAGATGTGCCCCCACCCACCGATCTTGGACGGGATGTACAGCACCGCCACGATGATCGTCAGGTAGATCAGCGTGTCCTTGACGAAGGAGATCAGCGCCGGGGCGCGCAGCCCGGAGGTGAAGGTGTAGGCCGCCAGCAGCGCGAACGCGATGAACAGCGGCAGGTCCCGGGCGAGGCCGGACCCGGTGACGCCCATCACGGTGAGGACGGCCTGGATGCCGACGAGCTGCAGCGCGATGTACGGCATCATCGCCAGGATGCCGGTCAGCGCCACCGCCAGGCCGAGCCCCCTCGACCCGAACCGCCCCCGGACGAAGTCGGCGGTGGTCACGTAACCGTGCCGGTGTGACACCGACCACAGCCTCGGCCCGACGAGGAACACGATCGGGTAGGCGATCGCGGCGTAGGGCACCGCCCAGAAGCCCATCGCGCCGCCCGCGAAGACCGCGGCGGGCACGGCGACGAAGGTGTAGGCGGTGTAGAGGTCGCCGCCGAGCAGGAACCAGGTGACGAACGTGCCGAAGCTGCGTCCGCCGAGGCCCCACTCGTCCAGGTGCATGAGGGTCTGGCCGCGCCGCCAGCGCGCGGCGGCGAACCCGACCACGGTGACGGCCACGAAGAAGAAGACGAAGATCGTCAGTTCGAGGCCCTTGACGTCCTTCACCGGGCCCCACCGCCCCTCCGCCGGGTCAGCAGGTGCGCCGAGCCGATGCAGACCGCGGTCAGCACCACCCAGAGCAGCTGCCACCAGTAGAAGAACGGGAAGCCCGCGAGGCGCGGGGTGATCTTGGCGTAGGACGGGACGGCCAGGTAGACGGGGAACGGCAGGACCAGCAGCACGCCAGCGACGATCTTGCTGGCGAGCCCGGGCCCGGGGGAAGGCGGTTCGGTCATGGCTGGGAACCTCCCTTGGGGGGACGGCCGCAGGGGCGGCGCATCCGCCATCCTGAAGGCTCGGCCCGGCCGAAACCAGCCCCGGCAACCCCTTTTCGGCGCTCCGGAACGATCCGCTCATCCGTTCCCGTCGCCCGACGAGGCCTCCCGCGCCCGGCCCTGCCGCTACGGACTGCGCGGACACGGGCCCACGCGGACACAGGCCGCGCAGACGCGCAGACGCGCAGACGCGCGAAGGGCGTTCCGCCGGCCCTTGGTCGGTGGAACGCCCTTCGCGCGTTCGGTGATCGCCTTAAGGCCGAGATCACATGGCCTTCGGCATGCCCTTGCCGGAGCCGGCGCCCCAGGACAGGACCTCCCACTTGACGCCGTTGAGGTGACCCTCGCTGGAGCCGGTGTTGTACTTGCTGTCGGGCTTGCCGCCGTCGAGCAGGTACCGGAAGGTGTAGGTGTCCAGGTCGAGCATGACGCCACGGCTGGACGGCTCGCCCGGGCCACGGTCGCCGACGAAGCCGACGACGGTGCGGCCGTTGTAGCTGACCTTGACCTTGGTGTTCATCGGCCAGCTCGGGCTGGCGAACATGCCCTTCTGCATCGGCTTGCCACTGGCGGGGGCGCCGGTGTCGCCGTTGACGCCGGAGCCGTCGTCCCAGAAGTAGGACGCGGTGGTCTTGCCGGCGAGCAGCGCCTTCGGCTGCGCGGCCTTCTTGGCCTTGGCGGCCTTCTTCTGCGCGGCGGCCTTGTGGGCGGCCTTCTTCTGCGCCTCGGCCTTGTGCTGGGCCGCGGTCTGCTCCTGGGTGCGGGAGAGGTCCAGCGCGGCCTGGGTGTGCTGAGCCGTGAGCTTCCCGCGCTCGGGGGTCTCGTCGCCTGCCATCGCGACACCCGCCACCAGGAATCCGGCCAGGGTGGAGCCGGTGAGAGCGGTGATGGCGATGTTGAGCGCACGCTTCTGCATGGAAATCCTTTGTTCGGCGGACTGGGCAGCCGTTTCCAGGCCGGGCGGGGGCCCGGGCGGAGTGTGGAAACGGTCCCGAGGCATCGCTCGGGAGAAAGCCATCAGACGGAAACCCGCGCTTGAAACCCCGCGACAACGGGAGGGAGATTCCGTGCGCACACCTGCGGACGGGCCGCGACTTACGACCCGCGCTGCGGCGGACCGGGTGAGTGTGCGGAGACACCGGCCAGGGGGCGACTTGCCTCTACCTGGGCGGACGCTGCATGGACGACCGCGTTCCGGTGCCGGGGTCCCCGTCTGGCGAACGGGGCATGACGGCTATGAAAAGGCCGGGTCAATGGCTCTTGACCCGCAGCCATGGACCACCATACGTGGCATTACCACGGCTCTGTCAAATCTCAGCCTACTTTACTTTCCGAAAGGTAGATCTTCTTTCTCGGACCCCTTGTAGATATGGGCTTTCAGCGCTTTGCATTCGGCTTGCTGTCAGCTGGATCACATGGGAATCCGGTCCGCGGACGGCCCTTTGATCTCGCTTGGGCCCTCCTGGGGCCGCCCTGGGGTCATCCAGGGGGCCACTCGGAAGATCTCGACCTCTCGACGGCCGAGCATGCCGGTCTCAAACACACGAAAGCCCGGGAGACTTCCCGTCTCCCGGGCTGTGCGTCAGCGCCGGTGTGGAGCTTGGGCCACCACGCCCCTCAAAGGTCAAGAGGGGCCAAGGCTCCAGGCGGTCGGCGGCGCGGCCGTCTCAACGGCGCGTCCGCCCCCTGCTTCTCAGCGGAAGGTGGGGTACCCGCCTGTGTTCACGGCGGGGTACCCGCCGGTGTTCACGGCCGTTGGAGCGGGCGCGAACGGGTCCTGCATGCCCGGCCCCTCCTGGTACGGCATCGCCGGACCGTCATGGAACGGCGACGGCATGGCCGGACCGTCCGCATAGGCGGGCCCATTGGTAAAGGCAGGGCCACCCTCTCCATAGGCAGGGCCGTCACCGTAAGCGGGGCCCTCTCCGTAGGCAGGGCCGTCGCCGAAGGACGGGCCGGACGGCATGGCCGCCGCCGGCTGCTGCGCGAAGGGGGCCTGAGCCCCCGGCTGCGTCGCGAACTGCCCGCCCGGCTGCGCCGCGAACGGCGAGGCCGAGGGCTGATCCGGAGCGCCATAACGGGGCTCGGGATTGCCGTAGGGCTGCTGTGGAGTCGGTGCCTGTGCCGGAGCTGGCGCGGGCTGCGGAGCGTGCAGTGAACCGTCCATCCGACGCGGCTCGGGAGCCGGTGGAACCCCCCGGTCGCCCAGCGCGGTGATCAGCGCACGGGCGGTCTCGTCGTCCAGCCGGACGAGCACGCTCGGCCGTCCGGCGGGGTCGACATAGGGGGAGATCGACGGTGACGCGATGTGGTCCGGAAGGTTCCGGGCCAGCTGTTCGCGCAGGTCGTGGGCGAGGCGAAGCGCCTGTCGGTCGCTGTCGCTGAGATGTGCGGTCATCGCGATCTCCGGGGAGTTCACGTGCGGGGGCCGGGGGCAATCCTGCTAGGAATAGCGTGCAGGTGCAAGATCTGATGCACGTGCAGATTCACGGATCTTCGTGCGTCACCCCCGCCCCGGACGCTCGTTCGCACCCCTCCCGAACGCCCGTCCGCGACCCCTCGGCGAGCCCCGCACCATCCGCCACCAGCCCCTATGTCATAGGGCTTCCCGCGCCTCGCGGCGTCGTAGGACGAGCCCCGGACCCGAACTCCCGGGCGCGCGGCCGGACAAGAAAGATCGGAACCCGGCGGGCGCGGCGCGCGGTCGGGGGCCGTTCGGTGATCGCAAGTCACCGGTTCCTTACGATGCGCTCATGACCGAGCGCCCCGTGATCGTCGGCCGCCCGTGGCGGCGCCGCATGGAGGCCCGCGACCCCGCCGAGCGGCACCGGGTGGCGTCCTCCCTCGAGCTGTTCTTCGACCTCTGCTTCGTGGTCGCCGTCGGCGCCGACGCCGCGCGCCTGGAGCACGCGCTCGCCGAGGGCCACGTTCTCGGCGGCGTCGTGGCGTTCCTGGTGATCTTCGCGGCGATCAACTGGTCATGGCTGAACTACACCTGGTTCGCCTCCGCCTACGACACCGACGACACCTACTTCCGGCTGGCGACCATGGTGGTCATGGCCGGGGCCCTGGTGCTGTCGGCGGGCGTCCCCCGCGCCTTCGACCACCAGGACCTGCGGGTCCTGGTGGCCGGCATCGCGATCATGCGGCTGGGCCTGGAGTCCCAGCGGCTCCGGGCGGCGGGCGGCGATCCCGCCCACCGGACGACCATGCTCCGCTTCGCCGCAGGCGAGAGCGCCTGCACCCTCTACTGGCTCCTGGTCGCGTTCGCCGCGCCCCACGACCGGCAGCCCTGGCTGATCGCGGCCGGGATCGTCGCCGAGTTGCTCGTCCCGCCGTGGGCGGAGGCCGCCGGCCTGACGACCTGGCACCCGCACCACATCACCGAGCGGTACGGGCTGTTGACGATCATCGTGCTGGGCGAGACGGTCCTGTCGTCCACCAACGCGGTGCGGGACGCCCTGTCCGGCGACGCCTCGTTCCGGCTCTACACGGTCGCGGCCGGGGGCCTGGTCACCGTGTTCGGCATGTGGTGGGTGTACTTCTCGATGTCCTCGGCCGGGCTGCTCACGACGCTGAGGAAGGCGATCGCCTGGGGGTACGGGCATTACGTGATCTACGCGTCCGGCGCCGCCGTCGGCGCGGGGATCGCGGTGAACGCCGCCTACGCGACGCACGAGGCGCACATCTCGTCCACGACGGCGGGGCTGGCCCTGACGATCCCGGTGTTCTGCTACCTGCTGGTGGTCTGGTGGCTGCTCGTGCGCCCGCACGGGGCGGACGCCCCGTACGCGTGGGGCATGCCGGTGATCGGGTTGTTGGCGGTCGCCTCCTCCTGGAGCGGGCATGCGGTCGCCGTCTCCGGCGTCCTTATGGCCCTGCTGATCCTGCTGAGCATCTGGGCGCACGGTACAAAAGGCCCTCGGCCGTCCACCTCTTCTTAAGGGCCGATGCTGGAGACCCGCCGCGTTAGGGTCGCGGCGATCTAGTGAAAGGCGACCGTCCATGACCGAGCCCCTTAGCCTGCGTCAGCTGAACCGGGCGACGCTCGCACGGCAGATGCTGCTGGCCCGGGAGGCCGTCCCGGTCCCCGAAGCGGTCGGACGGCTCGGCGGGCTCCAGGCGCAGGAGCCGAAGCCGCCGTTCCTCGGTCTGTGGTCGCGCGTGGAGGGGTTCAGCGCCGAAGATCTGCACGGCGTCCTCCAGGACCGGTCCGTGGTGCGGGCGACATTCCTGCGCGGAACGCTGCACCTGGTGGCGGCCACCGACTACGCGGCGCTGCGGACGACGCTCCAGCCGATGTTGGACGGGGCGTTGAAGGTCCTCGGCGACCGGGCGGCGGGCCTGGACCGTCCGGCGGTGCTCGCGGCGGCACGGCGGCACCTCACGGAGGGGCCGCGCACCTTCAACGAGCTGCGCGCCCTGCTCCAGGAGGACTTTCCGGAGGTCAACGACCGCGCGCTCGGATATGCCGTCCGCATGTGGCTGCCGCTGACGATGGTGCCGACGGAGGACCGTTGGGGGTTCCCGCGCACCGCCTCGTTCACCCTCGCCGACACCTGGCTCCACGCCCCGATCTCCGACACGCCGGACGACGAGGCGCTCGCGCTGCGGTACCTGGCGGCGTTCGGCCCGGCCACGGCTGCGGACGCGCAGACCTGGTCGGGCCTGGCGGCATTGGGAGCGGCGTTGGAGCGCCTGCGTCCCAAGCTCCGGACATTCCAGGACGAGCGGGGCCGCGAGCTGTTCGACCTGCCCGACGCACCGCGCCCGCACGAGGACGTCGACGTCCCGGCACGTTTTCTTCCCGAGTTCGACAATCTCGTCCTCGCGCATGCCGATCGGCAGCGGATCATCGCCGACGCGCACCGCCCGCTGCTCACCACCAAGAACCTGCGTGTCCGTGCCGTTTTCCTCTGGGACGGCTTCGCAGCGGGCCTTTGGGAGCTGGAACGTAAGCGCAAGATCGCGACACTGCGCCTCCGCCCCTTCGAGCCGCTCCCCCGTGAGGCCGTCGAGGCGCTGACCGCCGAAGGCGAATCCCTCCTGCGCTTCACCGAGCCGGACGCTACGGACCACCAGATCAACATCGTCGCGTCCGCCTGAGCCCCCGGGACAGCGCGTCACCGCCCGCGCGCGGGCCGCATCCAATAGTGATCAAGCCGAGACCTGGACTGATTGAAAGATCCACGATTTGAGCGCAAGCTGTCTGGGTCAACCCCGCGACACCGTCCCATGACTCCTGGCGAGTTCTGACATGCCCCTAACGCAATGGTCCGCGATCGGCGACTCCACAGCCGTGGCCGACGCGGACTCCCACCCCGCCTTCTCCATGCCGCCTGCCCCGGCCCGACGCCCCACCCCGTACCGCCGACAGGACGCGACCATGTTCGAGATCTGGGAGACAGGCGAGCCTCCGCGGCGCATCACGGAAGCCGGAAGCCTCGAGGTCGCACTCGAGAAGGTCGACACCATGTGCCGGCTGCGCCACGACCAGGCCGTCGCGCACGTGGGCCGGACCAGCGAGCACTACCGCTTTGAGATCCGCGACCCGCTGGGCCGCGCGCTCGCCCGCCTCACCTACGCCCCGGACACGACCCGCGAGTACCAGAGCGTGGTCGTCGAGGAGCTCCGGGGGGACGGCCGGTCACCCAGCTGACCGTCCCCCTTCGGCATACGGCCGCCCGTTCCTCCACGAGAGGCGGGCGGCCGTCCCGGTTTCTCCGCCTGTGAAGTCGGCCCGGCGGCTCATTGGAACGTTCTTCTTCGGACCCGTGGCAGGATGCGGGACAGGTGATCGGAGAGGAGCGCGGGGTGCCGGATTCGCGGCGATGGCGGGAGGCGACGCGCTCGTGGGCGCGCGGAACGGGCCGTCCAGGCGAATCCGACGACCAGGCCGCGACGGCACGTGACGCTGCGGAAACGCTGGTCAGCGCCGCTCTGGAAGCCCTCACACTGGACGACGCGTCCACTTGGTCACTGTGCGTGGAACGGCTCTCCGGTTTCCCGGCCGACCCGCGAACCGTTGATCTGGCGCTCGTCCGCCGCCTGCGGCACTCGGTGCGCATCGCCTGGGAGCGCGGCTGGCTTCCGACGGACCTGGCGCGCCACACCGCACGCGAATTGAGCGGGCGGCACCGTTCGCTTCTCGTGGACGCCATCGCCGACGAGATGCGGTCCTATGGCGCGGCCACCGTGGACGCCCGTTGGCGTGCCCAGCTCGAGGCACTGGGGGCCGAGGTCTGGTGGAACGCCGATGAAGAGCGCCTCCGAACCTGGCGCACGCGCGAGGCCGTCCCCGTTTCGGCTTCTGTGGCGGCTGTACTGGAACTGCTGCGCGTGCTGGCCGCCCTACCGCGCCTGGCGCTGATCGGACCGCTTCCTGGGACGGCCGTCCGAAGCGAGGCGTCCGTGAGGCGGGCCTCCGCCGCTGCGCCTGATCAGAAGATGCTGAGTAAAGTCCGGGCGTTGTTGGCGAAGGCGGAGTCCACGGAGTTCCCCGAGGAGGCCGAGGCGCTCAGCGCCCGCGCCCAGGAACTCATGACCAAGCACAGCATCGACCATGCTCTGCTGTCCGTCTCCAAAGACGGCCCCACCGGCCCGAACGGCTGCCGTATCCCGGTGGACGCGCCGTACGAGTCACCCAAGGCCGTCCTGCTGACCGTGGTCGCGGAGGCCAATCGCTGCCGTGCCGTGTGGCATCGGGAACTGGGCCTGTCCACGGTCTTGGGCTTCCCCGCAGACCTGGCCGCCACCGAGATGCTCTTCACGTCTCTCCTGGTACAGGCCACATCGGCGATGGTTCGAGCGGGATCCCAACAGGACACCCTGGGCCGGTCCCGGACACGTTCCTTCCGGCACGCCTTCCTCAACGCCTACGCGGCCCGTATCGGCGAGCGCCTCCACGCCGCGAGCGCCCGCGCCACGCAGGAGGCCGCGCAGGACACCGCCACCCGCCAGGACCTCCTGCCCGTCCTGTCCGCCCGCGATCAGGCGGTGGACCAGGCCGTCAACGACCTTTTCCCTGCCCTGACCCGAGGCCGTGCCCGGCGTGTCTCCAACTACGAGGGCTGGGTCGCCGGACGCGCCGCAGCCGACCTGGCCGCCCTCCACTCCAACGACCGGATCTCCACGACGTCCTAGCCGCGTCCTCTGGCTGCGAGGCCGGAATCGGGCCGTTTCCGCCCGATTCCGGGCAGCCCGAACTTGCCGCGCCGCACCGCGCGGTTCCGCTGAATCAGTGCTGGTGAAGCCCGCAGGACTTCCAGGAGCCGCCGCGCACTCTGGGCAGCGGCCACATCTCCCAAATGCCGCCCACTGAAGACGGCCGTTCCCCCCTGATCGCCCGACTCTCACCCTGGGAGCCGGACGCCTGCCTTGCCCGCGTCACCTTCGGCCTCGTACGCACGCGCGCCATGGCCGCACTCGGCCCTGACGGCGGCCGCTCCACGCGCCTGACTTCATCGGCAGGTCGCGGGAGGACGAAGCGCCCTCAGTGAAGGGCGACGGCAGCCGGATCAGCTGCTCTTCTTCCTGCCCCTGGTGTTGCCGCCACGGCCGCGCAATTTGACGTCGGCCTCCTTCAGGACGTTGTAGATGAATCCGTAGGACCGTCCGGTCTCGGCGGCGAGATCACGAATGCTCTCTCCGGCGTGGTACCGGGGTGCCAACTCCTTGGCGAGCTCGATGCGCTGGTCACCCGTCACGCGGGTGCCCCTCGGAAGAGTGCGGGTCACGAGTACCTCCTGGCTGACTACCGCGCTGCCCGGCGGGGGACGTCCCCGCAGTTCACAGCACTGATGATCTACCCCAACGTACACATTCCCCGCAAACCGGCCGCCACTCCGCACGATTCGACAACTTCTCGGCCACACGTGGTCGATTCCACGGCCCCCGGCGTGTCGCGATCAGGCAAACCCCTTGTCGGCCAGCATCCCCGGCCGACCGCGAAGCCCTCCACAGGAGAACCTTCAGCGCCTGCAAGAGCGGAACCCGCCCAGGCCCCCTTCGCATGCGCGGGGGCGTGCCCTGACCTGGCCGTACGACACGCTCAGGGCCGACCGGGAGGTGGCCTTCTCTTCTCACCACCCCCACCGGCCGCTACCGTCGCTCGCCATTCGTGGGCCATATGCGGGCCATGGCCCGGGAGCGTCGGCCCTGGTGGGGCTACCCGCGTCGTAAACCTGCCACGTCAACGCCATGCACTTCACATGTTCCTAGGTGCCGCCCGCCGAGATGCCGTCAACTTCGAGCACCGAGCCCCCAATCAGTTGACTGACCTTGCGCTTTCAGACTCCACCACAGCACTCCAAGGCCAGGTCGAACCGCAGGGCATGAGAATTCCACGGGCAGTTCGGTCTCGTTCCGGCAGTCGGAGTACCGATGCCCGGAGCGACTCGCCCATCATCAACAGTGACCAATTCACCACGCTCTGTAGTTGAAGTGGCTACGATCGGCCTCCTGACGGTGACCACCGCGATCCCCCAAGGCGAAGATGAACCGTTTCCTGGCAAGCCTCGGCCACACACGCCTACCCGGCGGGCCGCTCCGCTGCACCTGCGGCCTCCTCGGCTGCACGGCTCTGGCCAGCGCCCTCTACCTGCCCGCACACGCCCCCAAGGCGACTCCCGACCGGACGTCGTCCCCGTCGAGCCCCCTGACCGACGCCGCAGGTCTGCTCTCTCGCGCGCATACCGGCCTCCCGACTCCCCCGAAGCCTTCGTGGACGCGCGAGCAAATCCCCACACCGCTGGGTCCGGCCGCGCCACCACCGGCACGCACGGAACTCCCGCCCGCACAGGTGAGCGAAGTAATCCCCGTGAAGTGGACGACCTTCGTGCAAGCAGCGGCAGGCCTCCCGCACCTGGCCAGCAGATCCGGCTCCTCGCACCCCATCTCACTGAATCCCGCAGCGTCGCAACTGGAGTCGATGATCAGCACTCTGCCGAGCAGAGCGAGGCGGCGATACCGCTCGACCACATACGCCTTGGAGCGGCCGAGCTCCGCAGCCCCGGAACAGACCGGCCCCGCGATCCCGGTTCTGTTTTTTGAGCCCACGACCACCAACAGAAGCAGCGGGCCCTTCCTCATGGGGGCGGGATACGGCCCGGACGGCAAGCGGAACACGGGAAGTCGGCGCTTCCCCGCACCGTCCGGCCCCAAGCACGCCGGTACCGGCAGGCCCGATACCTCCGCCACGTGGAAGCCCGTTCCTCACGGAAGGGTGCCTGCCGCATGCCTTCAGCCAGAGTCCTACACCCACTGGTTCACGGCACAGATATGCCATGCCGCTTGGGCAGCCGTGCTGCGGGGACAACTCCCGGGGCCGCCGACGAACCAAACGTCCCCGCATCACGGCAAGCACAATGGCCACTCCAAAGGCCAGTGGCCCACGAACCTCTCGCCCCACGACCACTCCACAGACGATCCTCACGCGCAGCCGACCCCAGGCAGTTCAGTCACGCCGAATCCAGCTCGGCAATCGGCCGAGGCGACGCCATCACCAGCGGCTACGCGACGAGCCCGAACCACTCCTCATACCGGAGACCAACCTTCGCTCAGTGACTCGCTCCGCCCGCTACTTCTCCTCGGCCTGTTCCTCTGTGCCGCGGCGATGGGCGGCTATCCCTTCCGTCACCGGATCTACGCGCTGGCAGGCGCCGCTCTACTTCCCCCTCCCGGAGGCGACCCCCTCAACGACGAACGGCCGATGCATTTCTCCTATCGACCGGCCATTGACCCGTTCGCGATCCCGATGCTGGGCCTCTCCGGTTCCGGCGCGGCGGCCACCGTGCGGGTCATCACCCTCGCCGCGCTGGAGGAGTGCGCCGACACCGTCCTTGTCGTCATCCCCCGTCCCGACGCCACCGCGTTGTTCGGCCTCTCCGAGGACGAGTTGCTCGAGGACCGCATCGAGCCGCTCTTCATCCCCGGGAATCTGGACGCGGCCCTCGCCTACCTCGAAACCGAGCTCGCGATTCGCAAGGACACCGGCGCGACCAGCGGACGCCGCCTCCTGCTCGCCGCCGACTGCGAGCAGGAAGCCGACCGGATCATCGCTCTCGTGGCGCACCACCCCACGCAGATCTCCGCCGTCCTCCTGGGCGACTGGCCAGGCGACAAGGCGACCGTGGACGATGACGGCCTCCTAACAGCGCCGTCCGCCCTGACGGGCAAGCTTCCCAATCGTCTCCCCGCCGTCTCCCGCACCGAAGCCCGAGACCGCCTACTCAACGTCCTCGACCTTCCACCCCACCGCCCCCGTCCCAGGAAAAAGAGCAGGACCGCCTAACGCCCCGTACAGGGAGTAATGGTCAAGGTCTGTGGATGGGGCGGGATGCCGCCTCGCGTTGCGCGGCGTCGCCCGAAGCGAAGCTTCGTCACTCCGCCACCGGACCGCTCAGGAGAAGTCCGCGGCGGTGATTCCGTCGGGGTGTCCGGGCGGCCACTCCACCAACTCGATTCGGTAGCCATCCGGGTCGGTGAGCCACGACGTCTTCGGGCCGCGTGGACCGCCCGGAAGCTGGACAGGACCCGGCTCCAGACCGGCGTCGGTCAGCCGTTCCAGGGTGGCGGCCAGTGCGTCCACCTGGATCGCGAGGTGGTCGAATCCGCTGCCCACGTCGACGCGTCCGCCGACGGGCCGGTGGACCAGTTCGAGCGAGGCCTCCGGTTCGCCGGGGAACTTGAGGATCACGAGGCGACTCCCGTCGCCGGTGTCGACCATGCCCAACTCGACGTAGCCCAAGGCGGCGTAGAAGGCGAGCGAGCGCTCCAGGTCGGTGACGCGGTAGCTGACGAAGAGCGTCTTCATGCGGTCTCCATCTCTCCTCCATAGCACGGGGATGCTCCGCTTCCCGGCCCGCAGGGGCAGGAAGCGGACAGTGGAAGGCTTCAGACAGCAGGCAGGCTCATCGGCCTAGCGAGGCATAAATCAAGAGCAGTCGAGGTCGCGCGTGCCCTGACCATGCGGTACCCGACGCGGTTCGAACTGTTCAACGCCACGCCGGAGCCCGTCCGCGAGGGCGGAACCATGGAAGATCGTGGAATTCCTCGACCTGTGCATCCGCTCCCGGGAGCGCGCCGTTCCCGCCCCGGGATTGAGGTGGTCAGGCTGCGTGAGCCTCGGGGCGTTCGACGAACCGATCGCGTTCGAAGCGGCTCCGGCCACACAAGGGCGACCAGGTGGGGGGCGTTCACGGCTCGCCTCGTCGATGCGCTTGTCGTTGACGCGCGCTGCCTTGACCTCGCCGGTCCCCGCGGCTGTGGTCACCGAGCGGGGCTGGTGATGGCCGTTGCGGACCACGAGCCCGCCGCCCGCGATCGGGTCCCTGCCGTCAGCCAACTCGGCTATTCAGGCATCGGCTTCGGCTTCCAGGGCGGCGGCGAGCATTGTCTCGCGCCCTCCCGGACGACCTCGTCGATGAGCGCGAAGCCATTGGCGGTCGTGCCCTCGGCGTCGACTCCGCTGAGCATGGATGTGCCTTCCCGACCGGTGTTCGCAGCACCGGCCTACATGGTGTTTCCGCTCGTGGAGGTCGCCGCGTGCTCGCCGATGGTGGTGCGCCTGCGTCCGTGTTGGGGGCTTAGGTTTCGTGGGCGGCGGTTTCGGCTCGGGCGGTCACGAGGGACTGCAGGATGCGGCGGAGCGTGGGCGCCGGCGGGGGTTCGGCCGTCTTGTGGTGGAGGTAGGCGGTGCAGGCGTCAAGCCAGTCACGGAGCCCCTCCTCGTAGTGCTCCTCTATGCGTTTGGCCTTGAGGTGGGCCGCGTGGCGGCGATCCTGTTCGACGAGTTGGAGGAGGTCGGCGTCGTCCGCGAGGGCCTGGATGTCGGTGAGGATGTAGCGGCCGAGGCGGTCGACCGGGAGGGCACGCTCGGCGGCGACCCTGTCGAAGGTGCTGCGGGGCCAGGCGAGGATCCGGGCGGCGCCCCGGGGCTCGACGGACTCCACGAGAGGGCCCTTGCGGGCGCGGACGACCTTGATGACGGTCTCAGGTGCGAGGGCGTCGAGGTCGCGCAGCAGGTAGAGAGGATGGTCGCGGTACGTGCCGATGACCTCGAGGGCGTCCTGCGCGACGAGGACCTCGACGTCGGCGCGCTCGACGTCCATCCTCACGCGGGCGGCGAGGCGCACGGCGGCGCGTTCGGCGCCGATGGGCGGTTCGGCTCCGAACGCGGCCCTGACCGCGTCGACGCGGTCGGCGCAGTGGGCGAGGGCCTCGGCGCTCCAGAGGTCGTCGGGCAGGTCGGGCTCGGGGAACATGCCGTGCTCCCTGGCCAGCCGGAGTTGCCAGCGGGCGAGGTCGAGCCGTGCGGCGAGCCGGCGGTCGGAGAGTCCGGCTCGGGTGGTGTCGGTGGGGGTCATCGCGACTCCTTCGGTCTGGTGTTGGGCGGTGACGCCCTTCCAGACTCCAGCGACAGCCACGCGACAGTGATCCGAACCCCGTTCTGTGGATAAGTCGGGTCTTCCGTTCGTTCGGCCAAGGGCAAGGCTTACGGGAGGCCTTCGGCCAAGGCCGTCCAGAAGTCGGCTTCGTACGCGTGCAGGAAGTCGGCTGCTCGGACGGCTTCGTCGGGATCCTCGCCCGCCTCCAGCCCAGCGGCGATGACGGACGTTGCCTGCTCAACAAATCCCGGCGGCGTCTCGGCGAAGTAACTGAAGAACGCCACGGACGCTTCGGACAACTCATACCGCGACCTCAGGGCGGCGGCCGTCCGGGCGCAGTAGCCTCCCCACTCCTCCAGGTTCGCGAGCATGGCCAAGGCGACCTCACTGCTCGTCCCGAAAACGGCCCGCTGAGCCAGATAAGCCGGATAAGACTGCGCCCGCGGACGGGGCTTATAGGAAATGAGATCCTTCTCACTCCACCCCAGCGCGGAAGCGTAATCCGAGAGCAACGTGAACGCGTGGTTTTCCCCCTGCGCGAGCGAGAGGAAGAACTCCCCCGCAGGTGCCTGCGCGAACCGGGACGCCAGCAGCGCGAAGCTCCGCCTGTCGCTGTCCACGATTCGGAACTCTTCGCCCGCCAACCAGGCCAGACGTTCCCACGGAACCGCGCCTTCCTCCAGTAGGTCAAGGAACCGGTTACCGCCGCTCGACGCCGCTATACGGGCCCGGCCGCGCTCCACGAGTTCGGTCACTTCAATGAGAGCCATATCACTCAGCGCAACACCCTCCGGGCCATCCGTCAACACCATGGGTCCGGAATCGACCATCATGATCACGTGACTACCATGAAGGGCGGAACGTCTACGCAGGTGTAGGCGGCAGTTGGGAGCGAGCATGTCCGATTTCGAGCTCAACCACGCGGGTGGGCGGCTGCCCCTCGAGGTGACCGAGGCGACCGAGGGCCCTGGGGGGCTGCGGATCGCGTCCCTGCTGAAGGAGACCGGTCACGTCACCCTCGACACCGGGTTCACCAACACCGCCTCCACCACGTCCGCGATCACCTACATCGACGGCGACGCCGGGATCCTGCGCTACCGCGGGTACCCGATCGAGGAACTCGCGGAGAAGTCGTCCTTCCTGGAGGTCGCCTACCTGCTGATCTACGGTGAGCTGCCCACCGCGGACCAGCTTCAGGAGTTCACCGACCGGATCCAGCGTCACACCCTGCTGGACGAGAAGTTCCGCGCGTTCTTCTCGGCGTTCCCGCGTCGCGCGCACCCGATGGCGGTGCTGTCGTCCGCGGTGAGCGCGCTGTCCACCTTCTACCAGGACAGCCTCGACCCGTTCGACGACGAGCAGGTCGACCTCTCCAGCATCCGGCTCATCGCGAAGCTGCCGACGATCGCCGCGTACGCGTACAAGACGTCCATCGGGCAGCCGCTGCTCTACCCGGACAACTCGCTCGGCTACGTGGAGAATTTCCTGCGTATGACCTTCGGGCTGCCCACCGAGCAGTACGAGGTGGACCCGGAGATCGTGCGCGTGCTGGACATGCTGTTCGTCCTGCACGCCGACCACGAGCAGAACTGCTCCACCTCGACGGTGCGGCTGGTCGGCTCCAGCCAGGCCAACCTGTTCTCGTCGGTGTCGGCGGGCGTGGACGCGCTGTTCGGGCCGCTGCACGGCGGCGCCAACCAGGCCGTCCTGGAGATGCTGGAGAACATCCACAAGAACGGCGACAACGTCGAGAGCTTCGTCCAGCGGGTCAAGAACAAGGAGCCCGGCGTCAAGCTCATGGGCTTCGGCCACCGCGTCTACCGCAACTACGACCCGCGCGCGGCCGTGG
This sequence comes from Actinomadura oligospora ATCC 43269, assembly GCF_000518265.1. GTDB lineage: Bacteria > Actinomycetota > Actinomycetes > Streptosporangiales > Streptosporangiaceae > Spirillospora > Spirillospora oligospora. The sequence goes on from NZ_KI912411.1 coordinate 42,793, forward strand.
TGAAGAAGGCGACGACCAAGGTCCTGGACGCCCTGGGCGTCTCCGACCCGCTGCTCGACCTGGCCATGCGCCTCGAAGAGGTCGCCCTCAGCGACGACTACTTCATCGAGCGCAAGCTGTACCCGAACGTCGACTTCTACACCGGGGTCATCTACAAGGCGATCGGCTTCCCGACCAACGCCTTCACCGTGCTGTTCGCGCTCGGCCGCCTTCCGGGCTGGATCGCCCAGTGGCGCGAGATGATGAACGACCCGGCGACGAAGATCGGCCGTCCGCGTCAGGTGTACGTGGGCGAAGGCGAGCGTCACTACAAGGACATCACCACGCGCTGACCCGCGCGCACGAGTTCGACTCACAGGGCCGGACGCCAGGTTCATTTCTGGTGTCCGGCCCTGAGTCATGTCCCCCTGCGCGCACGTGACGTGGTGAGGGGTTCGGCCGCTAACCGGGTTGCTGCGCGCGCGGGCGGAGCGCACCATGCCAGAGTGCGCTCTTCGATCAACATCCCCAACTTCGGAGATTTCGCCGATGCACGCGCGGTCGCGACGGTGGCCGTGGCAGCGGAACAGGCGGGATGGGATGCGCTGTTCGTCTGGGACCATCTGACCCACGACCAGCGGACGGCTCCTTTTGGCGATCCCTGGATGCTGTTGACCGCTGCGGCATTGGCCACAAGCCGGATCCGGCTCGGGACGATGGTCACGCCGGTCGCACGGCGGCGCCCACAACAGCTCGCCCGCCAAGTGGCCACACTGGACGTCCTCAGCGGCGGCCGGGTCACCCTGGGCGTCGGGTTGGGCGACCGTGATGACTTCTCCAGCTTCGGGGAGCCCACTGACCAGCGCGTTCTAGCTGAGCATCTGGACGAGGGTTTGGAGCTGTTGGAGCAGTACTGGACCGGGGAACCGGTGACCTTTCGGGGACGCCACTACCAGGCCGAGAACGTGGCGCTGCGTCCCGCGCCAGTGCAGCGCCCGCATCCTCCGATCTGGGTCGCCGGGTTCTGGCCGCGTCGTCCTCCGATGCGTCGTGCGGCCCGGTTCGACGGGGCGATCCCGCTGTTCACCTCCGCCTCGCACGGTGATGCTCCACCGGCTCACGAGGTTCGTGACCTGGTCGCCTATGTGCGCGAACAGCGTGAGGCGCTGCCGGACGGGCAGGGCGGGCGCCCCTTCGAGATCGTTGTCGGGGGCGTCAGCCCAACCGATCGGGACCAGGCGGCCGATCTGCTCGGGCCCCTGGCCGAGGCAGGTGCCACCTGGTGGGACGAGCGGCAACGCATGGACGGCGACGACCTCGACCGGCTCTCCCCGGTGCTCACACGCATCGAACAGGGACCGCCGTCCTTCTGAGCGACAGGGAGGCGTGCCCGCGTCGCCAAGGTCGCGTCCGGCCGGTTCACGGCCTCACAGTGCCGTGGAGACGAGATATCCACAGAATGGCGTTCGGTTATTTTCGGGAGGCGGGGCGCTCCAGCCTGGTTCATGTACCTGAACCACGGCACAAGGAGGCCCCCGATGACCGAGACCTTCCGTCTCACCGTTCCCGACCGGACGCACTGGACCTTCGTGGTCGCCGCCGAGCGGTGTCCCGACGACCTGCCCGCAGCGATCTTCGAACACGTCTCCGCGCCGTTCGCGCCGCATGCGACGCGTCGTCTCGGCGGTCCGGAGCTGGCCGTCTCGCACCACCCCGCGTCCAGGTCGCCCTGGAATCTGAACGGGGTCACGTCGCTGGACGTTGAGGACGAGCGCGACGGCGACCTCGCTTACCTGCGCTCGGCGGAGTGGAACATCGGCGTCAGCGCCGTGCTGCCCGCTCGCGACCGGCCGTTCGGCGCTCGTGTCGCCCGCGCCGTCGCGCACGCTCTCCGCGAGGCCACCGACGGGATCGTCGCGGACCACGACCTCCGCATCGTCCTGCCCGTGGCTCAGCCGGACGACGGCGGCCGTTACGTCCTCGCCGCCGACTGGATCACCGTGAACACCACCGGCAAGGTCGCGGCGCCTTGTCCCGCCAGCGACGACGGGATCGATGCCTGCGCCTGCCTGGAACTGTCCACTTCGGGCATGGAGCGTCTCGGGCTGCCCGAGCTCCGCATGTCAGGCGTGGCCTGCGCGCACGATCTGGCGGCGACCAACGTCCTGCGCAGTCTGAGCAGGCGGTTACTGCCTCTCGGAATCAGCCATGGAACACGCGTCCTGCCGTGCGAGTCGCTGGTGACCGGGGCCGACTTCGCCGAGTACTGGGGAACCGATGAGCCGATGTGGAACGAGGAGCCCGTCGCCGTCCGGCTGTCACCGATCAGCAACCAGCTGCTCGAGGTCAGACCACCTGAGGGCTACCCCGGAAGCGTGAACGAGTGGCTGTGGGACGAGCTCCCGCCGATCCTTCACGAACTCCTCGGCTGTGAACCCGACCCCACCCCCGGCTTCCACCCATCCTGATCCGCCGCGCATCGGCATCCGTGCGCTTCGGCATCCGTGGGCATCCCCGGCCCTGCGCCTCCCTCAGCCCTGCGCTGCGGCATCCGCGCTCTCCGGCATCCATACGCTCGGCAACCGCGCCCTCCATCCATGGCTCCGGCGTCCATGCGCTGCAGCATCCATGCGCTCCGGCATCCGTGCGCTCTGGCGGGCCGTCCTTGGTTCGCTCCCCGCGAGCGGACAAGCCGAGGTCCGCAGACGCCCGAATGCGCTGGTACGCGATGGTCACGGCAGCGAAGGGTGCCAGCCGCTCGGAGAACATCCCAGGCTCACGCCACGTCCGAGGAGGAGCCGGAACACAGAGTGTCGCCGACTTGGGAGCGTTCGTAGAAGACCTCGCGGCCGGTACGGCGGCTGGTGACCAGGCCGCCGTCGCGGAGCACGGACAGGTGTTGGCTGATCGCGCCCGGCGTCATGGACAGGCGTCGGGCGAGGTTGGTCGTGGTGGCGGGTTCGCTGAGGGCGACGAGCACGCGGGCTCGGGTCCGCCCGATCAGGGCGTCGAGCGCGGGGGCCGTGGGAACGGCGCCTCGGGACCACAGGTTGCCGACGCCGGGCACGGGATAGACCAGGTTCGGCTGGTACGGCTCGGCCATCACGGCGGTGTCGGGCCAGTGGAAGACGCTCGGGATCAGGATCATGCCGTCGCCGCTGAGCGGTCCGGTGCGCCGCCAGGCCCGAGTCCGCACGCGCAGGCGGCCCTCGTCCCAGCTGATGTTGGGGTGCAGGTCGTTGAACATCGCCCCCGCGCCGTCGCGGGCCAGCTGCCGGACGCGCCGCAGCACCTCCGACTCGAACAGACCGCGGATCTGCGGCCAGTACCGGTCCAGCGCCGTGTCCCAGTAGAGGCGCAGTTCGGCGGCGGCGCGGGCGACACCGGCCGCCGGGTCGTCGAGGAACTCGCGCACGACGGCGGTGTCCGCGCCGGGGAGCCGTCGCGCCTCGGCGGCGGCCTCGCGGACGTCGGCCTCGGCGACCGAGCGCAGCTCCGCCTCGATGTCCCGAAGCGGACTGGCCGGCGGGGGAGTCAGGAAGTCCACGAAGTAGGGACCGAGCGGAACCAGCGCGTACAACAGCCGCAGATCCAGTTCCTCGAGTCGCGGCCGGACGGCCCGGATCCACGGCAGATGCAATGCCTGCCGACCCGGGTCCTGCAACACGCGCAGGCTCGCGACGGCTTCGGACACCGGCGAGAAGGCGAACCTCAACCTGGCGAGGTCGACGGAGGTGAAGTCGAACTCGGCGAACGACGATTCAGGCACGGATGAAACATTTAGGCTTCGCGGACCGCCCGTCAAACCATGATCGGCATGACAGTCCTCACCTCCCGCCCGCGGGTCACCACCGGCCCGCTGTCGTTGCCGCGGCCCTTCTGGACGCTGTGGCTCGGCATCGTCATCAATCGCAGCGGCGCGGTCGTCCAGCCGTTCCTGGCGGTGTACCTCGTCCGGGCCCAGGGGTTCACCTCCGGTCAGGCCGGGGCCACCATGGCGGCCTTCGGCGCGGGTTCGCTCCTCTCGCACGTGCTCGCCGGGGCGCTGGCCGACCGGTTCGGACGCCGGCTGACCCTCACCGGCGGGATGCTCGCCACCTCGGCCGCGATGGTCGCGCTGGGCGCCGCGCAAGGCTTCACCGCCGTGGTGGTGACGGCGTTCCTGCTCGGCCTCACCATCGAGTCGTACCGTCCGGCATCGCAGGCGATGGTGGCCGATCTGGTGTCACCGGAGTCGCGGCCCAAGGCGTACGGACTGCTGTTCTGGGCAATGAACCTCGGCTACTCGATCGCGATGCTGACGGGCGGCTGGCTCGCCGGACACGGCGCGCAGACGATGTTCGGCGTGAACGCGGCCGTCGCGCTGGCCTTCGCGTTCGTGGTGTGGCGCGCCTTGCCGGAGCCCCGTCGGTCCGAGAAGGCCGTTGCCTCCCCGGGTCTTCGGTCGGTGCTGCGGAACCGTCCGATGGTGGTTCTGTGCTTTTCCACCGCGGCCTACGGAGTCCTGTACGCGCAGGCTTTCACGACGCTTCCTCTGGCCATGGCCGGGCAGGGCATCGGACGGGTGGATTACGGCCAGGCGATGGCGCTCAACGGCGTTCTGATCGTCCTGATCCAACCGGTCGCGACCAGGTGGCTGGCCCGCCTGAACCACGTCCACGTCCTCGCCACTGGAACCGCCGTCGTGTCAGCGGGCTTCGCCCTGACCGCCCTGGTCCACAACGCGCTCGGCCTCGCGCTGACGGTCGTCGTCTGGACCGCGGGCGAGATCATCGTGGCCGGAGCCCTCGCGACGATCGTCGCGGCCCTCGCCCCCGCCGGACTTCAGGGGACCTACGCGGGCATCTCCGGCATGAGCTGGGCCGCGGGCGCAGCTCTGGCCCCGGTGGTCGGCACGCTCCTTCTCCCGCTGGGCGCTGGCCCCCTCTGGTGCGTCATGGGAGCCATCGGTGCAACATCCGCCCTGGCCACCTTCCTCACCGCCCCCGCCGTCCACCGCCGAACAACCGCCTAAGCAGTCATGACGAGCAGGCCCCGTCGATCCGCTGTCCAAAGCCCGACGAGGGGCCCGTCCTCGCACCCACGGCGCGATGGAGCCGCATCCGTCCCACCCATGCCCGGCGCCCCCGCTCCCCCGGTGCGGGGGGGCTGGTTCTTGCCGTGCTGTGGAGCGCGGTGCGCTTGGTGGTGGGGGAAAAATGCTGCTTCCTCAGGGCGGATTCGAGCTATGCGGATCGGAGCTATGCGGCGGGCGGCGTGCGTAGACCTCGATCTCGAGCTTCATTCGGGGGTCGGCGAGACCGCACATCAGCATCGTGGCGGCCGGGCGGACGTCGCCGAAGCAGCGGCGCAGGAGCGGCCAGCAAGGCTCGAAGTCCTCACGGTCGGGCAGCAGGTAGCGGACGCGCAGCACGTCGGCGAAGGTGCAGTCCGCCTCGGCCAGGGCGGCCTCGATGTTGCGCAGGCACTGCTCGGCCTGCTCCACCACGTCGTCGGAAATCGTCATGGTGGTGTAGTCGAACCCGGTCGTCCCGGACACGTGCACCCAGTCGCCGTCCACCACGGCGCGGGCATAGCCGATCTGCTCCTCGAAGGTCGAGCCGCTGAGGATCGCGCGTCGCTCTGTCATGCGCCGAACGCTAAGCCGACCAGGGCCGATACGTCTAATACCTCCAGGAGCACGACCTGATATCTCTAGGCGTATGGAGCGTCCCGAACTCCCCCTCCCCCAGTTGCACGCCTTCGTCGTGCTCGCCGAGGAACTCCACTTCGGTCACGCGGCCGCCCGCCTGGGCATCGCCCAGCCACCGCTGAGTCAGCAGATCCGTCGGCTGGAAGCCAAGGTCGGCCACATGCTGTTCAACCGGGAACCGGGACACGTCACGCTCACCCCGGCCGGCCGTGAGCTGCTGCCCTCCGCACGGAGAGCCCTCACCGACCTGGCGGAGGGTCTCTCCGCGGCCCGGGCCACTGGCAGCGGCCAGGCCGGTCGTTTGAGGATCGGGTTCTCCGCCTCCCTCGCCCTGACCGTCCTGCCGGGCCTGCTGCGCGCCTTTCGGGAACGGTTCCCCGGCGTGCACCTGGACATCCATGAGATGACCACAGCACCGCAGATCGCCGCCCTGCACGACAAGGCCATCGACGTCGGCCTGCTGCGAGAACCCGCCGACGAAGCGGACCTCTGCTTCAGGACGGTGCTCCGCGAGCCCTTCATGGCTGTCCTGCCGGCCGCCCACCCGCTGGCCGCGCAGCGTTCCGTGCGACTCGTCCAATTGGCGGAGTCGCCCTTCGTGCTGCTGCCGCGCACAGTCGGCCCGCAGTTGCACGACCAGATCATCACGTTGTGCACCGAGGCCGGTTTCATGCCGCAGATCACCCAGCATGCGGTGGAATGGCAGACGGTGTGCGCGCTCGTGGAAACCGGGCTGGGCGTTTCCCTGGCTCCCGCGAGCATCCGACGTATCCGTCTGAAAGGTGTCGCGTTCCGCAGAATCGAGCCGAGCACCGCCCGCACACGAGTCGCTGTCGCCTGGCGCAGGGACGATCAGAATCCCCTGGTGACGCACCTGCTGGCGACCGTCAGCCAGGATCTGCCGAGCGGGCCCGGCTAGGAGGTCGCGCCCAGTTGGTGAACCGTTGAGGCGGGGAGGGGATAGGGACGTTCCCTCGGAAGGAGGCGTCTCGCTTTGGCCAGGTCACCGGACTGGACGTGCTGGTGGATTTTGCGGGCCAGGGGCGTTCGGTCCTCGATCGAGAGGGTCCACTCGTCGGCGTAGCGGTCGATGACGTGGCGGCTCAGGCCGATCTGGATGGCGCGGGGTTCGAGTTTCTCCCCACGTAGGGAGCGTTCGGGGTCCCATTGGACGTGGACCTGGGCATGACGGAAGGCCGCGCGCCATTCGTCGGTGGAGCGGAAGACACGGCGGTCGGGGTCGGTCGGGACGGCCAGGGAGAGCGCCTCGTCCCAGCCCTGCCGGGTGATGCGGACGGCGAGGATCGTCTCCTGACCGGGTTTGCGAGCCCAGCCGCTTCGGGCCATCAGCCACAGGAAGGACGGTTTGATCCACGTCATGCGGGTGCGTGAGAACGGCGGGACGAAGCGTCCGTGTTCCAGGGCCGGTTTCGCGATCGCCGTGGAGAACGCCTGGTACACGGTGATCGAGTCTCGGTCGTACTCGGCTCGTACTTCACGCGGTTGCATGGTCCACCTCCTTCACCGCCAGGCAGCCTGCCGGGGAGATCACGCCCGGGCAACGGGTTTTCGCCCGTGCGAGGCAGCCGACGACGAGGCCGGTGCTGACGGCCGGTCGCCGTGGAGGTTCAGCTCGCGTCCCCGAAGCAGGCACGTATGCGAGCGACGTACTGACGCGGGCCGAGCGGCGTGGGGTCAGTTCGTGTGTGGGGACGGGCTCATGCGAGTGGTGTTGTGCGAGGTGGGTCAGCTTGCGCGGAGGTAGGCGACGCGGACGGTGAGGCGGTCCTGGAGGAGGGTGATCGCCTCGTCGACGGTCGGGGCGGCGGCCTGGACGCGGAGGGCGCGGCCGTCGAGGGTGGCGACCGCCTGCGCCAGGGCCGGGCGCGGGAGGGACGCGTCGGCGGCCAGGCTCAGGGTGCCCCGGACGGAGACGGTGTCCGCGCGCGTGCCTGCGAGCGCCGCACGGACGGCGGCTTCGGCGGAGGCGCGGGCGTCCTCGGTCACTCGGCCCGTGGTGAGGAAGTGGATGTCCATCGGGTCCCCCTGTGTTCGGTGTCTGGAGGGGCGTGGGGTTCAGTCTGGAGAGCGAGACATTCGGCGTCGCCGGGAGGCTCGTTATCCGTCGCCCTCCAGTAATGAGAACGTCTCGGCGGGGTGGTGTTCGCGCGCGACGGGCGAGAGCTGTGTCACGCGTGGCCACAGGCTGTTGGGGCGTGGAAGAGAACAGCACGTCAGGGTGGGTGGGGCAGGGTGCGGCGCGTGGGGACGTGAGAGAGTTCACGCGTTGCCCGGGGGCCACGGCGAACGGTTCGGAGGCGGGACGCGGCCCGGGACGCCGGTTGGTGTTCACGGAGGCGCATGGCCTGGCCACGTTCCGGAGACGTTCTGGCGCGGAGAGCGGCGGGGTCCGGTGTGATCCTCTACGATGGTCGATGCCGTTTCGCCAAGACTGGCTGGTGACCCCTTGCCCCAGGACGCTGCTGCACCCGTTCCTCCAGCGGAGGGCGACTCCACACCCGGACGTCTGCTCGACTACCCGCGTCGCGGCGGTCCGACCGTGCTGCGCATCCTGCTGGGGGCGCAGCTGCGCCGGCTCCGCGAGGGGAAGGGGATCTCGACCGAGGACGCCGGGTACGAGATCCGCGGCTCGCACTCCAAGATCAGCCGGATGGAGCTCGGCCGCGTCGGGTTCAAGGAACGCGACGTCGCCGACCTGCTGACGCTCTACGGCGTCACCGACCCCGCCGACCGCGCTCCCCTGCTCGAGCTCGCGCGCGAGGCCAACACCCCCGGCTGGTGGCACCGCTACGGCGACGTTCTACCGAACTGGTTCGAGACCTACCTCGGCCTCGAAGAGGCCGCCTCGCTGCTGCGCTGCTACGAGCTGCAGTTCGTGCCGGGGCTGCTGCAGACCGAGGACTACGCGCGGGCGGTCGTCCGCCTCGGCCACCCTGACGCGACCGAGGAGGACGTCGAGCGGCGTGTCCGGCTGCGGATGACGCGGCAGGAGCGGTTCGTCGAGCCGGGTGCTCCGACGTTGTGGGCCGTCCTCGACGAGGCGGTGCTGCGCCGCAGCCTCGGTGGACGCGAGGTCATGCGCGGACAGCTGCGGCACCTGCTCAAGATGGCCGATCTGCCGAACGTCACGCTGCAGGTCGTCCGGTACGAGGCGTCCGAGCCGTGCGCGACGGGCGGGCCGTTCACGATCCTGCGGTTCGCCGAGCCGGGCCTGTCGGACGTGGTGTACCTGGAGCAGCTCACCAGCGCCCTCTACCTGGACAAGCCCGCCGACGTGGACACCTACATGCGGGTGATGAACGACCTGTGTATCACCGCGTCCCGTCCGGACGAGACGGTCCGGTTCCTGAACAGTCTGCTGAACGAGAATTGACCTCCTCCCCCGCGTGGCCTCTGAGCTGGGGGGAAGGTCCTCGGGCCGATGGATGTTGTCGCCGTCGCGCGGTGCCGCACCGCGCGCATCCGCTGGAACGCGAGGAGGCCGCATGCTTTTCGGCAAGGAACACGTCAAGCGCTATCAGGAGACCGACGGCGCTGAGGGGCACGACTGGAACGGCACGGTCACGTTGCTGTTGACCACCGTGGGGCGCAAGTCGGGCATAGAGCGCACGACGCCGCTGATCTACCAGAAGGACGGTGACCACTACATCGTGATCGCGTCCAAGGGCGGCGCGGAGGAGCACCCTCTCTGGTATCTGAACCTTGAGGCCGACCCCGAGGTGAAGGTGCAGGTTCTGGGCGACCGGTTCACCGCGCGCGCCCGGACGGCGACGGCGGAGGAGCGGCCCCGGCTCTGGAAGAAGATGGTCGCGGTGTGGCCCGACTATGACGAGTACACGAAGAAGACCGACCGTGAGATTCCAGTCGTGGTGCTCGAGCGCGTCTGACCTGGGGCTTGGGACGCGGCGTCGTTGATATCGGCCCGCGCGGAACGTGGGGCGCGCCGACGCCTCGCAGACCGCGCGGGTTTTTCCTCTGAGGGCGCGGGGCGGCGGATGCCAGCGGTTCGCTTTCGTGGACGACGGCCGAGCGTGTAGCGTCGGCCGCAGAACATTCGTTCGACCGAGTCCAGCGAGGGACCGAGGTGCCGACGTCATCGCGGGTTCACGACGAATCACGGGATCACCACGACGAGCCGTTGCCACCACGGCTGCCGCGTCGTTGGGAGATCGAGGCCGGGGCCGTCCCGGAACCGTTGCCCGGAGGCCGTGAGCGCCGCTGGCGCGTGGATTCCGGCGGCGCGTCCTACCTGCTGCGGGAGCACGGCGCACCCGATCGCAGGCGGATCGGGCTGCGGCATGAGGCGATGGCCGCGCTGGACGAGGCCGGGCTTCCGGTGCTCGCGCCCGTGCCCGCGCGCAACGGCAGGACGCTGGTCGTCACGGGCGGACGCGGATACGAGCTGTTCCCGTGGGCGTCCGGGCGGCGGCGGGACGGGCTGGAACTGACGTTCGTCCAGTGCGGGCGTCTCGGGGCGCTGCTCGGGCGGCTGCACACAGAACTCGACCGTGTGACCGGGCCGGTGCAGCAGAGCATGCTGGTGCCGACGTCCCGGGCGTCCGCCGCGATCGCGGCCGTGGACGCGGCGATCACCGAGACGCCCGACGACGGGACGGACTTCTCCGCGCTGACCGTCCGGCGGCTCGGTGAACGCCGCGAGCTGCTGGACGAGTTCGCCGACCACCAGCCGCCGGAGATCGACACGAGCATGGTGGGACGGCTGCACGGCGCGTTCCACCAGGGACATCTCCGGTACGGGCGGTCGGGCGAGGTGTCGGCGGTGCTGGGCTGGGACGCGCTGACCACCGGGCCGCTCGCGGGCGAGGTCGTCGGCGCGGCGGCGCGGCTGTTCGCCTGCGGGGACGACCGGGGGCTCGACCTCGACCGGGTCCAGGCGTTCCTGCGCGGTCACCGCTCGGTCGTCGGCCTGGACGCCGGGCAGATCCAGTCGGCCGTCCATCGGGCCTGGTGGGAGCGGCTGTGCGATGTGGCGTCGCTGAGGCGGCGGTACCTCGGTGACGAGCCGTCGGACGGAGACGACGCGCCGACGGCGCTGGTGGCGTGGTGGTCGGCCAACCTGGACCGGACGCTCGACGCGTTCGCCGTTCCGTACACCGAGGTCCCGGACGACAACCCCGCCTACGGCTGACCCGCGGACGACGTCCCGGTCCTGTCGCTGACAGAGCTCTCGGCCCCGCCGCCGCCGGACGACCTCGTGATTGCGCCGCTGACCGGGCGGCCTCGCGGTCGCGTTGCTGACCGGGCGGCCTCCTGGTCCGGGTCCGCCGTGCGGCAGGCGGGCGCCTGGTGATCTCGTGGGTCCTGCGGGCCGTCGATCTGGGTAGGAGATCGGCGGAGGCGCGGCGCGGAGGCCGCCGCGCGGGACCGGAGGAGGCTCGGATGACGGCTGTCGCCCTGCTCGGGACGGGGATCATGGGGTTCCCGATGGCGCGGAACCTGCTCGGCGCCGGACTGGACGTGACGGTGTGGAACCGGACGCGGGCGCGGGCCGAGCCGCTCGGCCAGGCGGGCGCGCGGGTCGTGGACTCCCCCGGCGAGGCGGTCGCGGACGCCGAGGTGATCGTCACGATGATGACCGACGGCGACGCCGTGGCCGAGGTGATGGCGGACGCCGCCCCGCGGGCCCGCGAGGGCGCGGTGTGGGCGCAGATGAGCACGGTCGGCGTGGCCGCGCTCGAGCCGCTCGCCAAGCTGGCCGTCCGGAACGGGCTCACCTTCGTCGACGCGCCGGTGCAGGGGAGCAGGCAGCCCGCCACCGAGGGGAGGCTGGTCGTCCTGGCGGCGGGGCCGGAGGCCGCGCGCGAGGTGGTGCGGCCGGTGTTCGACGCCGTGGGACAGCGGACGCTGTGGCTGGGCCAGGACGGCGCGGAGGGCGGGGGCACGCGCCTGAAGATGGTCACGGTCGGGTACGCGATCACGCTCACGTCGCTGGTGGCCGAGTCGATGGCGCTGGCGGAGGGGCTGGGCCTGGATCCGAACGCGTTCGGGGAGGTCATGTCGGGTGGGCCGCTCGACTGCGGCTACCTGCAGACCAAGATGCGGGCCGTCCTGGACCGGGATTTCAGCCCGACGTTCACGGTGCTGAACGCGACCAAGGACACCGGGCTCATCATGGAGGCGGCGTCGTCCGCGGGCGTCCGGGTGGATCTGACGGACGCGGCGCGGCAGCGGTTCGTCCGCGCGACCGAGCAGGGGCACGGCGGGGAGGACATGGTCGCGAGCTACTTCGCCGGATTCGCCTCCTGAGGCTCGTGCACCGTTTCGGGGTCGGGGGTCGCGGTCGGGATGCCGAAGGTGACGGAGAACAGGTCCGGGAGGTCCGGGCGGAGTTCGACGATCGTGCCGTTCGGGGTGCGGCTGCCCTCGATGAAGCGGAAGAAGGCGCGCATCTGGTCGGACGTCGGTTCGGTGATGCCGGTGAGGAGCGTCCACATGGCGGCGCGGATGAAGAGGCCGTGGGAGAAGACCGCTATGAGGCCGGGCTCGGGACGGGCGGCCAGGGTGTCGAGCATCGCGCGGGCGCGTGAGATCAGGTCTTGGAAGGATTCGCCGTCGCCGCCGTCCACATGGGACGGGTCGGAGCGTTTCCAGTAGGCCTCGGCGTAGGGACGGCGTTCTTCGTTCGTGGTGTTGGGGCCGTGCAGTGAGCCGAGGTAGGTGAACTCCTCGACGGGCCATTCCTCGTAGGGGACGCCTGGGAAGCGGGCACGTGTCGGCGCCGCCGTCTCGCGCGCGCGGACGAAGTCCGAGCTGACGATGAGGGACGGCGCGGAGGGGAACAGGGCCGCGACGCGCTCGGCCTGGCGGCGTCCGAGCGGGGTGAGGGGCGAGGCGCCGGGGCCGTTGGTGGGGAGGCCGGCGTTCGACTCGCTCTCGCCGTGCCTGATCAGCCAGATGCGCCGGGAGGCGGCTTCGGGGTCCGTCACTCGGACAAGGCTGCCATATCGCCTGCTGGGAATGATGAGGCGTATGGAGGTTCTGAGCAGTCGCATACTGGTCCGTCCGGCCGACCCCGAGCGGGCGCGTCGTTTCTACCGGGACGTTCTCGGCCTGGCGGTGTACCGGGAGTTCGGCCCGCCGGACGATCCCGGCCTGGTGTTCTTCCTCGGCAACGGGTTCCTGGAGGTGTCGGGGAGGGGGCCCGGGCCGGCGGGCGAGGGCGCGCCGATGCTGTGGCTCCAGGTGCGGGACGTCCGGGCCGAGCACGCGCGCCTGGTCGCCGCCGGGGTCCGGGTGGCGCGCGAGCCGCGCGCCGAGCCGTGGGGGCTGGTCGAGATGTGGATCGAGGATCCGGAGGGGATCCGGATCGTCGTGGTCGAGATCCCGGAAGATCATCCGTTGCGGCGCGACTCGCGCGGATAATTCTGGAAAACACTGGAAGTCACTGGAAGTCGCGGTACTCTCTCCGGCATGTCCGGATCACCCGGCTCCTCCCCTGACGTGCTGGAGGAGCGCATCGCCGAGTTGCGCGCGGCCGTGCGTCGCGCGGCGGCGGGCGGCGACCGGGAGACCGCGCGGAACCTGCGCGCGGAACTGCGCCGGGCCGAGCAGGCGTGGGACGAGGCCGTCCTCGGCGGTGATCCCGCCACGGACTCCCCCGCGCCCGCCGGAGCGCAGGGAAACGTCGGCGGAGTGGCGCGGGGGCTGGTGCCGGTGCGGGAGCAGGTTCATCAGGCTCTGACAGTGCTGGGCGTGCCCGCGGCGCCGAAGCTGATCGGGGCCGTGCACGGGGCGTTCTTCCCGGGAGAGATCCCGGCGACGCGGCTGACAAGCCTGCGGCGGGACGAGGAACGGTCGTTCCGGTCCGCGCCGTATGCGCGTCCGTACTACCTGTGCGCGGCGCTGACCGCCGACCTGCTGGCTCCCGCGCGCGGGTTGCTGACGGTGAGCACATGGCCGTTGCGGCAGCGCGTCGTCGGTCCGCTCAGCGCGCGCGTGGACTTCCTCACGGCGGCGATCCGGGTGGCCGAACGCGCGGAACATACCGATACCGGGCGGGACGCGGGCGTCCAGCGGCTGCTGTGGCGGTTCGCCGCCACCATTCCGGGGGCGGCGGGCGGTACCGTCGGGACGGACGGTGCGGTGGAGCCGGCCGTGGTCGCCGAGGCGGCGCGGGCGGAGCTGGCCGTGCACAGCGACGCCGACGGGCGGGACCGCGCGGCGGCGGCGCGGCGCGCGGCGGACGCGCTGGACGACGCGGCGCTGCTGTTCGGCGGCGGGCTGCGCGTCCTGCCCCGCCGGACGGGTACCGGTGACGGCCCGGGCGCGGGCGCGGACACCGGCGACAACACGACCACAGGCGCGGGCGCGAGCCCGGGCGACACGACGAACCGGCGACGGCGATGATCAGAGACGACGACCACACGGCGACCGACCTGTCCCACCTGCGCGGCGGCGAGACCGCGCGCAACCACGACGCCCGGACGATAGCGGCGCTGACCGCGAACCCGGGCTGCGCGCGGCGCGGGGTGATGGACGCCGCCGCGGTCGACAAGGACGCGGTCGCCCGGCACCTGGGGTTCGGCGCGCCCTTCGGGCAGTCGCAGTTCGCGATCACCCGCGGGAACGCGTTCGAGGCGCAGGTGAAGGCGGACGGCTGCGCCGAGCTGCTGGCGCTGCTGCGCGACGGGCTCGGGCTGGACATCCCGGAGGTCGCCTACGACGACCTGGAGTCGGTCGGCACCGAGAGCCGCGAGGTGCGGCACACCCGCACCCGGCACCTGATGGCGCGCGCCCTGGAGTCGGGCGAGGGGACGATGTTCGACCATCCACTGCTGCGGCTGGACATCGCCGGGCAGCGCGCCTACCTGGAGCCGGACGTGATCGCCTTCCAGCTCGGCGGCCGGTTCCACGTCGTGGAGGTCAAGTCGTTCGCGGTCGTGGACGGGCAGGCCGAACCGGAGCAGGTCGCGGCGGCGGCGCGGCAGTCGGCGGTGTACGTCCTGGCGCTCCGTGAGCTGGTCGCGGGCCTCGGACACGACCCGGAGCGGGTGTCGCACGAGGTGTTCCTGGTCTGCCCGGAGAACTTCTCGAACCGGCCGACGGCCACGCCCGTGGACGTCAGGCCGCAGCTGGCGGTGGTGAGGCGGCAGCTCGCGCGGCTCACCCGCGCCGAGGACATCGCGCGGACCATGCCGGACGGGCTGACGTTCGCGCTCGACGAGGGCCTGCCCGACGCGGTGCGCGCGGTGGAGGCCCGGTACGCGCCGGAGTGCATGTCGAGCTGCGAGATGGCGTTGTTCTGCCGCGACGAGGCGCGGGCCTGCGGGGCCACGGGGACGCTCGGACGGCCCGTCCGGGACGAGCTCGGCGGGGTGGACAGCGTCGTGACGGCGCTGGACCTGGCGCGCGGCGTCCGGGAGCCGTCGGAGGACATGGCCGAGACGGCCGAGCAACTGCGCGTCGCCGCCCGGCTGCGCCGCGAGGCGCTCGCCTCCGCTCCGGCGCCCGCCGTCCCGCCGCGTGACACGGCGTCGCCGCTGGTCGGCGTCCCGGCGCACGGCGCGGACGTTCTGGAGCGGACGGCGTGAGCACGCTCACCGCCCTCGCCCAGCTGGAGGCCATCGCGGCCGGGCGGGCGGTGCCGGTCGCGACCGTCCGGCACTGCCACCTCAGCGAGACGCCGCTGGTGATGATCCCGCTGAAGCTGGCGGGCGAGGCCGCGGCGCCGCTGGCGACGATGCTCGGCACCGACCGGAACGCGCCGACGCTGCTGGTCGTCCCGCAGCCGCGCAACCGCGACCTGCGGTTCGGGTACGCGGCGGAGCTGGCCAAGGCCGTCGTCGAGCACGTCGAGGCCGAGCGCGGCGCGACCGAGACGCTCGAGCCGTCCAAGGACGGCGAGGAGCGGTTCCGGTACGAGCGGGCGCCGCAGATCATCGTGCCGAACCGGGGCAGCGTGGGGTTCCTGCGGCTGCTGGGGCGGTCCACGCGGTTCCGCAGCACCGAGGGGCCGTGGGCGGTCGATCCGGCCGTCCCGATGCTGGGCCGGTGGCTGACCTGGTTCGCCGACCGCAACGACCGTCCGGGATCGTCGGTGCTGCTGACGCTGACCGAGACGCTGCGGATGCACTGGGCGACCGGGCAGAGTTCGCTGGAGGACGGCAACCTCGGCGCGCTGATGGGCTGGATCGACCCGCCCGAGGGCATGGACGGGCCGTCGGCCGCCGCCCGTGCGGAGGATCCCGTGGTGAGCCCGCCCGCCGGTCCGGCGACCGATCCGACGTTCGACAACGAGGTGCTCGCCCCGGCGATCGCGGCGTTCGACGAGAGCGGCGGGGAGCCGCGCGCCGAGGAGCGGATCCGCGCGGCCGTCGCCTCGCAGCTCACCCCGACCTGGGACCTGGCCTGGCGCGCGCTGGACCTGCTGCGCGCCCTGCCCGAGGGCGCGAGCGTGCCGAGGCGCTGGGAGCGGGACCGCGACTCGTTCACCTACTTCCACCGCGAGTTCGCCGAGAGCCCGCCGCAGGCGAAGCTGGACGACGCGGTCCGCGCGGCGCGCCGCCTGCACGACCTGGAGCGTTCGCAGGAGTCCTACGAGGCGCAGCGCGCGTTCGACGATCCGCTGGTGATGGCCGAGCAGCGACTCGCGGGCCAGGCGTTCGGCGGCGTGGTCACCGAGGCCGAGCCGACCCGGCTGGACGAGTCGGGCAAGCGGCCGAAGCTGCGTCCGTACGTGCGGATCCGCACCGAGGACCCCGTCCGGCTGGACGAGGGCGCGACGGTGGTGAACGCGGCCCGTCCGGGGCTCAAGGGCAAGGTCGTGGAGATCGACGGGCAGGACGTCCTGCTGGAGCTGACCGGCGGAATGGGACGCAAGCTCACCCCGGAGCCGGGCGTGGTGCCGGAGCCGGGGCAGCCGGTGGTGTTCACGTCCCGCACGGCCGACTCGTGGGGCGCGTCGAAGTTCCCCGAGCGCGAGGACACCCCGTGGACGCACGGCGGCCCGCCCGCCGAGTACGAGCCGGCCGACGAGGACGCGACGGAGGTGTGGTCGTGAGCACCGCTGTGAGCAGTCCGGCCGTGGAGGCGAACCGGGTCGTCGAGGCCGTCCTGGCCGACCTGGCGAAGGACCACCGCGGCGTCGTGGTGGACTCGCCGCCCGGCGCGGGCAAGTCGACGCTGGTCGTCCGGGCCGCCGCGCACCTGGCCCGCGCGGGCGAGCGGCTGATGATCGTGGCGCAGACCAACGAGCAGGTGGACGACCTGATCGACCGGATCGCCACCGACCATCCGGACCTGACGATCGGCAGGCTGTCGGCGGCGGGGTACCTGGCGTCCGAGCGGGTGACGGCGCACGCGTCGGTGCGGGTCGCGCTGAAGGCCGACGACATCGCCGACCGGACGATCGTGATCGCGACGGCCGCGAAATGGGCGACGCTGACCGACGGGTCGTGGCCGTGGGCGATCGTGGACGAGGCGTACCAGATGCGCTCGGACATGCTGCTGCGCATCGCGGGCCGCTTCGAGCGGGCGCTGTTCGTGGGCGATCCGGGCCAGCTCGACCCGTTCTCGACGGTCGAGGTCGAGCGCTGGGCGGGCCTGTCGTGGGATCCGATGCGCAGCGCCGTGTCGGTCCTGCTCGCGCACAATCCCGGGCTTCCGGTGCACCGGCTGCCGGTGTCGTGGCGGCTTCCGGCGTCGGCGGCGCCGGTGGTCTCGCAGGCGTTCTATCCGTTCACCGGGTTCCGGTCGGGCACCGGTCCGCAAGACCGGCGGCTCGAGCTGGGCGCGGGCGGGATGGGCACGTCCTACGACCGCGCCGTCGAGGAGGCCGCGGCGACCGGGTGGGCGCTGTACGAGCTGCCCGCGCGGCACACGCTGCGCACGGACGGGGAGGCCGTCCAGGCGACGGCGGCGCTGGCCGTCCGGATGCTGCAGCGCGGGCCGGTGGCGCACTCCGAACGCGGTGAGGCGCCGGTCGGCGCGGACCGTATCGCGGTCGGCGCGGCGCACCGCGACCAGGTCGCCGCGATCCGCCTCGCGCTCGGCCCGTACGCGGACGACATCACCGTCGACACCGCCAACCGGCTGCAGGGCCGCGAGTACGACGTGACGGTGGTGCTGCATCCGCTGTCCGGACGGCGGGACGCGACCGCGTTCCACCTGGAGTCGGGGCGGCTGTGCGTGCTGGCGTCCCGGCACCGGCACGCGTGCCTGGTGGTCGCGCGCGCGGGCATCCCCGAACTGCTGGACGCCCATCCGTCGGCCGAGCCGGTGCGGCTCGGCGTCCCGGTCAAGTTCCCGGACGGCTGGGAAGCGAACCAGGCGGTACTCGCCCGCCTCGGCGAACACCGCATCCGCGCCGACTCCTGACCCGCTCCCGGGGCCCGCGCCGGCGTCAGCGGCCTGCGGTGGCGGACCAGCGGCCGTTCGTGCGGGTGATCGTGACGGGGTGGTCGAAGCAGGCGCTGACCAGGTCGGTCGTGAGCACCTCGCCCGCCGGGCCGGACGCCAGGACCGCGCCCTCGCGCAGCAGCATCGCGTGGCTGGTGGAGGTCGGCAGCTCCTCCAAGTGGTGCGTGACCAGGACGGTCGTGAGGTCCGGGCGGCTCTCGCGCAGGACGTCGATGGCGGTGAGCAGGCGTTCACGCGCGGCGAGGTCGAGGCCGGTGGCCGGTTCGTCCAGCAGGAGCAACGGCGGGTTCGGCATCAGCGCGCGGGCGATCAGCGCCCGGCCGCGCTCGCCCTGGGACAGGTTCGGCCAGCGGGCGTCAGCGCGGGGCGTGAGGCCCATGAGCGCGATCAGCTCGTCCGCGCGGGACAGTTCGGCGCCGGTCGGCGTCCAGCGCGGGACGAGTTCGATGGTGCCGGTCGCGCCGGTCAGGACGATCTCCCGGACGGTCCGCGCCGATTCCAGAGGATGCCTCGGGTTGACCTGGCCTATAAGCGCCCTTAGGTCGTGCACATTCACCCGGCCCAGGCGGTGGCCGAGGATCTCGGCGGAGCCGCGCGTGGGGTGGGTGTAGGCGCCGAGAATGCCGAGCAGGGTGCTCTTTCCCGCGCCGTTCGGGCCGATCAGCGCCCAGTGCTCGCCGGTGAGGACGGTCATCGAGACCCGGTCGAGCAGCGTCCGGCCGGAGCGGACGAGTTCGATCTTGTCGGCGTTCAGGACGGCGCCGGCGACGGGGACGAGGGACACGGGCGACCTCCGGATGCGGGCTCCGCGAGGCGCGTGAACGGCGCGATCTGCCACGGGGTGGGGGCTGGGGCCGGGACGGGCGCGACGCGTGAGAGGTGTGCGGAACGGGGCCCTGCCGGGATCGCCGGGGCGTGGGCGGCACCGGGGACCCACGGTATCGGACGGGTCGCGGGCCCCTGGTCGACGGGGCCGAATCCGGGCAAGATCGAATCGTGCGGGGCAGGTACGCGGGCGGCGTCCTTCCGGATACTGTGAGATCGGTGCCTCAGCGATCAGGGGGAAGGCATGGAGGAGATCGGCTTCATGTGCGCCCGGTGCGGCGGGGAGGTGCACGACGTCACCCACAACCGCGAGGGCGCGCTCGACACCGTGGGCTACCGCCACAACCGCCGCGTGGAGCCCTGGGACCACGCGCTCGAACTGGCCGTGGGAACACCCGCCCAGACCGACCCGACCTGCGACTTCTGCGCCGCCGCGGACCCCAGCTGGCTCTACTACCCCACGCTCGACCCCGAGGCCACCGACATGTTCGAGGTGGAGCTCGACACCACGCACCTGTCCGACGACGACACCGCCGTCGCGGTGCTGAACATGCTGTACCCCTGGTTCGCCTGCGACACCTGCTCGGTCCTGGTCGCCGACCGCAACATCGAACTACTGATCGAACGGGCGCTGGAACGCCGTCCGGTGCCCGACGACGGCCCGGTGGACGAGGAGACCGTGCGCGCGCGGCTGAACGGGTCGCTGTCGGTGTTCTTCTCCACGCGTCCGGGGCGCCCCCAGCCGTCCCGCGCGATCTGACCTCCTCGAGGTTTGACCGAATTCTTGGGCTTTGGTGACTCTCGCTAGGATTTGACCGTTCCAATCGTTCTCGCGCGCGGGGGTTCCCACATGCTGGTGGAGGCTCGGTTCCACGGTCCGGATCATTCGGGCAATGGCGGTTATGTCGCCGGTCTGCTGGCCGCCGAGGTCTCCCCCGCGGCCGCCCCGGAGGCGGTGCGGGTCGCGCTGCGCCTGCCGCCGCCGCTGGAGACCGTCATGCGTGTGGCCGACGAGGACGGCGCGCGCGGCCACGTGACGCTCTGGGACGGCGACCGCCTCGTCGCCGAGGCCCGCGCGGACGCGTTCACGGCCGACCCCGTCCCGGCCGTCGCGCCGGACTTCGCCGAGCGCGCCGCCGAGAAGTTCAACGCGGGCGGCGACCACCCGTTCCCCCGCTGCTTCGTGTGCGGCCCCGACCGCGCGCACGGCGACGGCATGCGCCTCGCCCCCGGCCCGGTGGACGGCCTCGACGACACGGTCGCCTGCCCCTGGACGCCGTGGGACGCCCCGACGACCGCGCTCGTCTGGGCCGCGCTCGACTGCCCCGGCGGCTGGGCGTTCGACCCGGCGGGCAGCCGTCCGGCGGTCCTCGGCACCATGACCGCGCGCGTGCACGAGCTGCCCGAGGCGGGCGAGCCGTGCGTTGCGGTCGGCGTCGCGCGCCGCCGGGAGGGCCGCAAGATGTTCGCGGGCAGCGCGGTCTACGGCGCCGACGGCCGCCTCATCGGCCGCGCCGAGCAGATCTGGATCGAGGTCGACCCCGCGCGTTTCCGGGGTTAGCGCGTCGCGGGCCGGTGGGAATCGGCCCTGGCAGGACCCATGATCCGGAGTCGGGCGGAGGGTTCGCCCGACGGATCGTTTTTGGAAATGTGTCGCGCGGCACGGTTCGGGGCGGGGACAATCGCGTTGAATCTGAGCATCTGTGGCCAACGGAGGTCGGGCCCGATGACCGGAAACGCAATCCTCGTCCTCGCGATGGCGGCGCTCGCCGTCTACATGGGGATGACCTGGGAGCGCGCTCGGCGCGCCATGTTCGACGTCAGGCAGAGCAGGCGGCGGGTCACCAACCTGCGCGCCACCGCCAGCAAGGAACGCGGTCACGCCATCTGGATCCTGGCGTGCACCGTGCTGGTACTCGTCCTGATGGTCCGCTACATGTAAAGGAAAACGACCGCTGCCGGGTGCGTTCGCACCTGGCAGCGGTCGTTTTCGTCGTGCGGCGTGGTCACGGCCTGTTGAAGAGCGGGTCCTCGTGGTCGTCAGGGCCGCGGTGGTAGCCGTTCAGCCCGTTGCCGTTGCCGTTGCCGCCGCCCACGTAGGGGGTGCCGCCGGTGATGGACGACGGGATGCCGACCGGGCCGGGCACGGGGGCCGACAGGGGCGCCGCGGGGGCGTCCACCTGCGGGTAGCCGCCGGTGGGCTCGCGCGGGGGCACATAGCCGTTCTTCGGGTCGGCGGTCGGGTACCCGTTGGAAAGGTCGGGGGTCGGGTAGGGCACCGGGCCGTTCGGCAGGGGGGCGGGCGGCGGGCCGTCCGCGTAGGCCGGGCCGTCCGGCATGACGGGAGCGCCCGTCGCGTTCGGCGAGGGGGCTCCGGGCAGGCGGCCCGCGGGCAGGTTCGACGACAGCGTGTTGTGCGTGAACTGGTCTATCTGGCGGCGGGCACGGTCGGCCTCGGCCCGCGCGGCGTCGCGTTCCTCGGCGAGCGCGGAGAGCGCGGCCTGCTGCTCGGCGACCGACTGCGACAGCTGCCGGACCTGCAGCGCGTGCTCGTTCAGCTTGCCGAGCAGCTCGTCGCGTTCGGAGAGCGCCTGGGCCGCCTGCTCGCGCACCACGTCGCGTTCCTTCACCGCGTCCTCGGCGAGGGCCTTGGCGCGGACGACCTCGGCCTCGGCCTCCGACTGCGCGCGCTGCGCGGCGGTGCGCTCGGCCTCGGCCTTGCTCGCGGCCTGCATCGCGCGCTGACGCTGCGCCTCGGTGTCGCGCATGGAGTTGCGCAGGTCCTCGGCGCCCTGCTTGGCGACGGCGGCCTCGACGCGCTGCTTCTCGACCGCGCCCTCGGCCTCGGCGACCTTGGCGTGCTGGGCGACCAGGTCGGCGCGGGTGCTCTCGAGCGCGGCGAGCAGTTCGGTCTCGCGGGCGGCGATCCGGTCGCGCTCGCTCTCGGCGGCGAGCTTGGCGGTGACCGCCTGCTGGGCGATCTCGTGCGCCTCCTCCCACGCCTTCTGGGCGGCGTCCCGCTTGGCGGTGGCCTTCTTGGCCTCGTCGCGGGCGCGGGTGGCGTCCTTGTCGGCGGCGTCGGCGCGGTGCCGGGCGTTGTCGGCCTCGCTGCGGGCCTCGTCGGCGCGGCGCTGGGAGGCGTCCCGCTCGCTCTGCGCCACCGACAGCTCGCGCGCGGCCTCGGCGCGCACCTCGGCGACGCGGCGTTCGACACCGGCGACGCTCAACTCGGCGCTCAGCGACTCGGCCAGCGCGTCGGCGGCCTGCTCCAGCCGCTCGACCATCTCCCACGTCGCGGCGACCTGGCCGGTGAGTCCGGGGGCGTCCCGGCCGCGCTCGCGGCGCTCGCGCGCCTCGCGGGTGCAGGCGCCCTCGTTGTCCTGGCAGTAGCGGACGGCGCGGACGGCGCCGACCGGCTGCGGCACGGGACGTCCGCAGTTCGCGCACGGCCACACCGTGACGGGGTCCCCCAGCCTGGCGACCTCGCCGCCCTCGGCGGTCCGGGCCACGGCGTCGCCGGAGGTCCCCTGCTCCGGAACACCCGAGTTGTCGCGCTCGTCGCTGTTAGGCATGGGATGAACTTTACGCATTTCGGGAGGTGTCCGCAGGGACTGGCGGGACGTGTGGGAACCGCCACGCCCGAACGATCATCGATGGTGACGCGTTCGTGACCTCACCACCGGACAGAACCGGTTTGTCGGTATCTGATGACGACGCATGCTCACCAGGTGAGCATCACCACCCCGTCAGCGGGCGGCGTCCTCGGTCTCCGGGACATCAGAGCGCGAGGCGTCCGGACGCGGGGCATCGGAGCGCGGGGCGTCCGGGCGCGGGGCGTCCTCGGGGTCCGGCGTGAGTTCTCCGGCGGCGCGCAGGTCCTCGCGGTGCGCGACCCAGCGCTCCATGATCGTCTCGACCTCGCGGCGGATGAAGTCGAAGAACTCCGCGGACTCGGCGAGGCGCGCCCCGGCGGGGGTGCGCGGGCCGAGCAGTTCGGCCCCCTCCAGCAGGCCCGCCGCCCACTTGGAGAGGGCGGCGTCGCGGCGGCTGAGCGCCCCCTGCCACGCGTCGTTCTCCACCCGGTACAGGTCGCGGCGGGATCCGGGCTCACGCTCGCGGGACACCAGGTCGATCTGGATCAGGTACCGCACCGCGCCGGACACCGCCGCCGGGCTGATCCGCAGCACGTCGCTCAGTTCCGCGACGGTGAGCGCGCCGTTGTCGGTGGCCAGCAGCGCGACGAAGACGCGTGCGGCCATGCGCGGCCACCCCGAGTCGGCGAGCGACGAGGCGAACCGCTCCACGAAGCGGAGCACGGCCTCCTCGTCACGCCCGGAACGTGTCCTCTCCGGCGCCTGCTCGTCGGCCACCCGGCACCAACTCCCCCCACTCGAACGGCCCCCCGGACGGTAGCGACCGGGTCACGACACGCCAGTTTAACGTATTCATTATCTTCACGAAATCATGAATCCCGTGTAGTTTGTGAAGCATGAACGAGGTCATCTCCGTCTCCGGCCTGGTGAAGACCTTCGGCCGGACGCGCGCCCTGGACGGGCTCGATCTGACCGTCCGACCGGGCGAGGTCCACGGCTTCCTCGGCCCGAACGGGGCCGGGAAGTCCACCACCATCCGCGTCCTGCTCGGCCTGCTGCGGGCCGACGCCGGTTCCTCCCGACTCCTCGGCGGCGACCCGTGGCGCGACGCGACCACGCTGCATCGCCGGCTGGCCTACGTCCCGGGCGACGTCACGCTCTGGCCGAACCTCTCCGGAGGGGAGGTGATCGACCTGCTCGGACGGCTGCGCGGCGGCCTCGACCCCCGGCGGCGGGACGAGCTGCTCGAACGGTTCGAGCTCGACCCGAAGAAGAAGGGGCGCGCCTACTCCAAGGGCAACCGGCAGAAGGTCGCGCTCGTCGCGGCGCTCGCGTCCGACGCCGAGCTGCTGATCCTGGACGAGCCGACCTCCGGCCTCGACCCCCTCATGGAGGAGGTGTTCCAGGAGTGCGTCCGCGACGAGCGCGGCAGCGGGCGCACCGTCCTGCTGTCGAGCCACATCCTCAGCGAGGTCGAGGCGCTCTGCGACCGCGTCACCATCATCCGCAAGGGCCGCACGGTCGAGACCGGGACGCTGAGCGAGCTGCGCCACCTCACCCGCACCTCGATCCGCGCCGAGCTCGCCGGTCCCCCGGACGGCCTGGCCGACCTGCCCGGCGTCCACGACCCCGAGGTCAAGGACGGCACGTTCAAGTGCGAGGTCGAGACCGCGCGGCTGGACACCCTGCTGCGCAGGCTCACCGAGATCGGCGTCCGTGGCCTGACCAGCCAGCCCCCGACGCTGGAGGAGCTGTTCCTGCGCCACTACCAGGACGACCTGAACGGGAAGGGCGCCTCCACGGGATCGTCCGGCGCGCGCGACGCGAAAGCGGGATCACGATGACCGCGCTCGCCGGGACCGGCGCGCTGACCCGGCTCGCGCTCCGCCGCGACCGGATCATGCTGCCGGTCTGGCTCTACCTCATCGTCTTCATGGCGGCGTCGACGGTGTCGTCCACCAAGGGCCTCTACCCCGACGTCGCGTCCCGGGCGGAGCTGGCCTCCAACACCAACGACACCCCGGCGCTGGTCGCGCTGTACGGGCGGGTCTACGACCCGACCTCGCTCGGCGCGGTGTCGATGCTGAAGCTGAACGTGCTGGCCGCGGTCGCCGCCGCAGCGCTGTCGATCGTGCTGGTCGTCCGGCACACCCGCGCGGACGAGGAGAGCGGACGGCAGGAGCTGGTCGGCGCGACCGCGGTCGGCCGCCGCGCGCCGCTGACCTCGGCGCTGACGGTCGTCCTGTCGGCGAACCTGACGCTCGCGGTGCTGTGCGCGCTCGGCCTCACCATCGCCGGGCTGCCCGCCGCGGGCTCGGCCGCCGCCGGGCTGGCGTGGGGCGGGGTCGGGATGGCGTTCGGCGCGATCGCGGCGGTCTTCGCGCAGCTCACCGCGCACGCGCGCACCGCGACCGGCTACTCGTTCGCGGCGCTCGGCGCGTTCTACCTGATCCGGGCGATGGGCGACGCGTCCGGCGCGGGCGGCCCGCGCTGGCTGTCGTGGCTGTCGCCGATCGGCTGGGGCCAGCAGTTCCGCCCGTACGCGGGGAACCGCTGGTGGGTGCTGCTGATCATGGTCGCGTTCGCGGCGGTCATGACGGTCGTGGCGTACTCGCTGGTGTCGCGGCGCGACCTGGGCGCGGGCGTCCTGCCCGACCGGGAGGGCCCGGCCGCCGCGGCCCCGCGCCTGCGCGGCGCGATCTCGTTGTGGTGGCGGCTCCAGCGCGGGTCGCTGCTCGGCTGGGCGATCGCGTTCATGGTGCTGGGCGCGGCGCTCGGCGGCATCGCCTCCAACGTGGGGGACATGGTCGGCAGCCAGCAGGCGCACGACCTCATCACCAAGCTCGGCGGGGAGAAGGGCATCACCGACGCGTTCCTCGCGGCCGAGATGGGGTTCTCCGCGATCTTCGCGGCCGCGTTCGGCGTGCAGGCGGTCGGGCGGCTGCGCGCGGAGGAGACCGGCCAGCGCACCGAGCCCGCGCTGGCGACCGGGGTGAGCCGGTGGCGCTGGGCCGCCGGGCCGGTGCTGATCGCGCTGTTCGGCGGGGCCGTCCTGCTGCTGCTCGCCGGCGCGGTCAGCGGCGCGGTCTACGCGTCGCAGAGCGGCGACGGCGCCCAGTTCGGACGGCTCGTCGGCGCGTCACTGGTGCAGATCCCGGCGGCCTGGGTCATGGTCGGGGTGGTCGTCCTCGGCTACGGGCTGCTGCCCCGGCTCGCCTCGCTCGGCTGGGCCGTGCTGGTGGTGTTCCTGCTGATCGGCGAGATGGGGCCGCTGCTGAAGCTGCCGGGGTGGGTCATGGACGTCTCGCCGTTCGCGCACACCCCGAAGCTGCCGGGCACGACCTGGTCGGTCACTCCCCTGCTCTGGATGCTGGCGATCACGGCGGTCCTCGTCGGGGCCGGGCTGTGGGCCTTCCGGCGCCGGGACATCACCTCCTGAGGGGCATACGACGAACGAAGGCGGCGGTGGTCCGAGACCACCGCCGCCTTCGTTCGTCCTGCGGGCCCTACGGCTGGATCTGAGCCATGGCCTTGCGGATGCGCTTGTCGGACACCGGGAAGCGCGTGCCGAGCTGCTGGGCGAACAGGCTCACCCGGTACTCCTCCAGCATCCAGCGGATCTGCGTGACGGCGTCGTCCTCGCGGCGGCCGGGCGGGAGACGGCGCAGCAGGTTGCCGTACTCCTGCTCCAGCACCTGGACCTGGTTGGCGAGCATGCGGTCACGGCCGGGGTTCTCGGGCAGCTTGTCCACCCGGACCTGCATGGACCTGACGTAGCGGAGCAGGTCGGGCAGGCGCTGCGCCCCGGTCGCCGTCACGAAGCCCGGCCCCAGAAGCGCGGCGAGGTGGTCGCGGATCTCGGTGAGCGCGTGGACGAGGGTGAGACTGGTGCTGCCGCGCAGGCTCCGGTCGAGCTGGTGCGCGGTGGCGAGGACGCGTTCGACATGACCGACGATCGTGGCGGTCGTGTCGTACAGGTCGGCGCGGACGAGGTCGAACAGGCGCTGGTAGCCCGCCTCGTCCCAGGCCGGGCCCCCGGCGTCGGCCATGAGCCTGTCGACGGCGGCGGAGACGCAGTCGTCGAACAGCTTGGCCACCGAGCCGTGCGGGTTGTGGCTGAGCGCGAGCTTGGCCTGGTTCCCGAGGCGTCCCTGGATCTGCTTCGCCGGGGACTGCACGTTCAGCAGGATCAGCCGTCGCGTGCCGTTCCACATCGCGCGGCGCTGCTCGGCCTCGGTCTCGTACATCCGGACGGCCGCGCTCTCGCCCTCGTCGGTGAGGGCGGGGAACGCCTTGACCTCGTAACCGGCCTGTTTGCGCTCGTAGGTGCGGGGCAGCTCGCCGAGGGTCCAGGACGTCAGGCCCTCCTTCTCGATGCCCTCCTTGGACGCGGCCTTCGACAGCGTGCCGCGCACCTTGCCGGACAGCTTCCGCTTGAGCGCGTCGAGGTCGGTGGACTCCTCGATGGCGCGCCTGCGCTCGTCCACGACGCGGAACGTGATGCGCAGGTGGGACGACAGGCGCGACAGGTCCCACGCCTCGCGGACGACCGGAACGGACGTCATCTGCGTCAGCTCGCGCTCCAGCGCGTCCAGCAGCGGCTCGGTGCGCGGCGACACCCGTTCCAGGACGCGCCGGGCGAAGTCGGGCGCCGGGACGAAGTTGACCCGCAGCTGCTTGGGCAGCGAGCGGATCAGCTCGGTCACCAGCTCACCGCGCAGACCCGGCACCTGCCAGTCGAACCCGTCCGGCTTGACCTGGTTGAGGATCTGCACCGGCACGTGGACGGTCACGCCGTCGGCGTCGGTGCCGGGCTCGAACTGGTAGGTGAGCTTCAGCCGCAGCGGGCCCTGCTGCCAGTGGTCGGGGTAGTCGGCCTCGGTGACCGCGTCGGCCGTCTGGTTGATGAGCATCGACTTCTCGAAGCTCAGGCGGTCGGGCTCGGTGTGGCGGGCCTTCTTCCACCAGGTGTCGAAGTGCCGACCGGACACCACGTCCTCGGGGACGCGCTCGTCGTAGAAGTCGAACAGCGTCTCGTCGTCCACGAGGATGTCGCGGCGGCGGGCGCGGTGCTCCAGCTCCTCGACCTCCTCCAGCAGGGCGCGGTTCTCGTGGAAGAACCTGTGGTGGGTCTCCCAGTCGCCCTCGACCAGCGCGTGCCGGATGAACAGCTCGCGCGACAGCTCCGGGTCGATGCGCCCGTAGTTGACGTTCCGCTGCGCCACGATCGGCACCCCGTACAGGGTGACCTTCTCGTAGGCCATGACGGCGGCCTGCTTCTTCGACCAGTGCGGCTCGCTGTACTGCCGTTTGACCAGGTGCCCGGCCAGCGGCTCGATCCACTCGGGCTCGATCTTGGCGTTGACGCGGGCCCACAGCCGGGACGTCTCGACCAGCTCGGCCGACATGACCCAGCGCGGCGGCTTCTTGAACAGCGACGACCCGGGGAAGATCGCGAACTTGGCGTTGCGGGCGCCCAGGTACTCCTGCTGGGCGCGGCGGCGCGGCCCGCCCTCCTCCTTCTTGTCGGTGTCCTGAAGCCCGATGTGGGAGAGCAGCCCGGACAGGAGGGAGACGTGGATGCGCTCGGGCGCGGCGTCGGTGCTGTTCAGGGTGACGCCGAGGGACTTGGCGACCTGCTTGAGCTGGGTGTGCAGGTCCTGCCACTCGCGGATGCGCAGGAAGTGTAGGAAGTCGTTCTTGCAGGTGCGGCGGAACGCGCTGCCCGACAGCTCCTTCTGCTGCTCGCGCAGGTGGTTCCAGAGGTTCAGGTAGGCCAGGAAGTCCGACGTCGGGTCGGCGAACCGGCGGTGCTTCTCGTCGGCGGCCTGCTGGTTCTCGGCGGGACGCTCGCGCGGGTCCTGGATCGACAGGGCCGCGGCGATGATCAGCACCTCGCGGACGCAGCCGTTCTTGTCGGCCTCCAGGACCATCCGGCCGAGGCGCGGGTCGACGGGCAGCTGGGCGAGGCGGCGGCCGAGGGCGGTGAGGCGCTTCTTCGGGTCCTTCTCGTCCGGGTCGATCGCGCCGAGCTCGTGCAGCAGGTCGACGCCCGCCTTGACGTTGCGGCGGTCCGGCGGCTCGACGAACGGGAACGCGGCGATGTCGCCGAGGCCGAGCGCGGTCATCTGCAGGATGACCGACGCCAGGTTGGTGCGCAGGATCTCCGGGTCGGTGAACTCGGGACGGGACTCGAAGTCCTCCTCCGAGTAGAGCCGGACGCAGATGCCCTCCGACACTCGTCCGCATCGGCCCTTGCGCTGGTTCGCCGACGCCTGCGACACCGGCTCGATCGGGAGCCGCTGCACCTTCAGCCGGTGGCTGTAGCGGGAGATGCGGGCGGTGCCGGGGTCCACGACGTACTTGATGCCGGGGACGGTCAGGGACGTCTCGGCCACGTTCGTCGCGAGGACGATGCGCCGTCCGCGATGGGACTGGAACACCCGGTGCTGCTCGGCCGACGACAGCCGCGCGTACAGCGGCAGCACCTCGTGGTGGCCGCGCTTGTTGGCCAGGTGCTTGGTGAGGGCGTCGGCGGTGTCGCGGATCTCGCGCTCGCCGGACAGGAAGACCAGGACGTCGCCAGGGGCCTCGCGCTCCAGCTCGTCCACGGCGTCCACGATCGCCTGGATCTGGTCGCGGTCGGGGTCGGCGGACGGGTCGTCGGGGTCGGTGACGGGCCGGTAGCGGACCTCGACGGGGTAGGTCCGGCCGGACACCTCCACGATCGGGGCGTCGTCGAAGTGCCGGGAGAACCGCTCGGGGTCGATCGTCGCCGAGGTGATGATCACCTTGAGGTCGGGCCGCTTCGGCAGGATCTCCCGGAGGTAGCCGAGCAGGAAGTCGATGTTGAGGCTGCGCTCGTGCGCCTCGTCGATGATCAGCGTGTCGTACTGGCGGAGCAGCCGGTCGGTCTGGATCTCGGCGAGCAGGATGCCGTCGGTCATCAGCTTGACCAGCGTGTCGTCGCTCGACCGGTCGGTGAACCGGATCTTGTACCCGACCGCCTCGCCCAGCTCGGTGCCGAGTTCCTCGGCGATGCGGTCGGCGACCGTGCGGGCGGCCAGACGACGCGGCTGGGTGTGGCCGATCGAGCCGAGCACGCCCCGGCCGAGCTCCAGGCAGATCTTGGGGATCTGGGTGGTCTTGCCGGACCCGGTCTCGCCCGCGACGATCACGACCTGGTGGTCGCGGATCGCGGCGGCGATGTCGTCCTTCTTCTGCGAGACCGGCAGCTCGGCGGGGTAGGTGACCGCCGGGACGGCGGCGCGGCGGCGCTCCACCCGGCCCGCGGCGGCCTCGACCTCGGCGGCGATCTCGGCGGCCACGCGGTCGCGCCGGTCCGCGTCCCGCATCTTGACCGTGCCCTCGATCCGGCGGCGGAGCCGCTGCCGATCGCGCGGCATCAGCTCGGGCAGGCGCGCGCGCAACTCGGCGAGCGGCGAACTCACAGGCGTCGTCCTCATAATCGAACAGCAAGAATACGGACCGGGGGCACCGTAACCGGCCCGGCCCCCGACGGCGAATCATTTTCCGGCCCGATCAGGTGCAACGTCCACGCAGGTCGCCGCATTCCGGACCGGGACGTACGCCCCGATAACCATCATCATCGCCGAGGCCCTGCCATGTGGCGCGGGTAACGCTCATGATGAGGGGTCATGGAGACTCCTCCGTCGGCCGGCCGGTACCGGATCGACCGGCTCCTCGGGTCCGGCGCGTTCGCCGTGGTGTACCTCGGTCACGACGCCGAGCTGAACGCGCCGGTGGCGATCAAGGTCCTGGCCGAGCACTGGGCCCGCCGGGAGGACGTCCGGGAGCGGTTCGTCCAGGAGGCGCGGCTGCTGCGCCGGGTGGACTCGCACCGGCTCGTCCAGGTGTTCGACATCGGCGCGCTGCCCGACGGCCGTCCCTACTTCGTGATGACCTACGCCGACCGGGGCACGGTCGAGGACCGGCTCGCGGCCGGGCCACTGCCGGTGGGCGAGGCGCTGCGGCTGGCCCGCGAGGTCGCGCGCGCCCTCGCCGACCTGCACGAGGCGGGCATCGTGCACCGGGACGTCAAACCGTCCAACGTCCTGCTGCACTCGGGGGCGGGCCGGGATGAGCGGGTGATGATCTCCGATCTCGGCATCGCCCGGACCGGCGACCGCCTGTCCAGCCTCACCCTGCCCGCCGGGTCGCCCGGCTACATGGCCCCCGAGCAGGCCGTGATCGACGGCGCTCCCGACCACCGCGCGGACGTCTTCGGCCTCGGCGCGCTGACCTACCACCTGCTGACCGGCGAGCCGCCGCGCGAGGACCCGCCGTCGCCCGGCTCGCTGCGTCCGGGCGTCCCGCCGTCGGTGGACGCGGTGGTCCTGCGCGCCCTCTCCCCGGACCGGAACCGGCGCTGGGCGTCGGCCGTGGAGTTCGAGGAGGCGCTGTCCCGGACGACCAGCAGGATCGACACCGATCCGCTGCCGGACTCCCGTCCGCGCCGATTCCGGCGACACCGGCGCCGCCGGATCCTGCTGGCCGCCGCCGCGCTCGCACTGGCCGCGGCGGGGGGAACGGGGACGCTCCTGGTGGTGAACGACGGGGGCACCCTCGGGCTCGCCCACCACACCGGCGGCAACGACGCGGGGCCGGGCGATCCGAACGGCCGGTGGCTGCGCACCGACCGCGACATCCCGGCGCAGTACCGGAGGCTGATCGTCCGGGCGGGGACGTGGTGCCAGCTCAAGGGGCTCAGCCCGGCGCTCATCGCGGCGATGCTGAAGGTCGAGAGCGGCTTCGACCCGAACCTGTCGGACCCGGTGAAGGACGAGTACGGCATAGCCCGCTGGACGCCGCACGTCCTGACCGCCTGGCAGCCGGGCGGCCTGAACAACCCCGAGCCGCGCCTGGACGACATCACCCCGGACCTGTCCATCCCCGCGATGGGCAGGTTCCTCTGCTACTGGGGCAAGGACCTCACGAACGTCCCCGGCGACCCGGCCCAGAACCTCGCCGCCACCTACCGCACGTCCTCAAAACGCGTCGTCGCCGCCAAAGGCCCACCACCCAAGTACCGCACCTACTGCACCCAGGTCGCCCGCTACGTCGCCTACTACCGGCCGTCCTGAGCAGGGTGGGGCTGAATGATCTGGCCTGCGGTCGCGCAGCGTGCCGATCCGCGGGTTGTCAGAGGTGGCGGAGGGTGTAGTCGGGGTTCGCGTAGGTGCCGCCTTGGACGTTGGGGGCGGCGGTGTTGGGCTCTTCGGGGAGTTGGGAGGCGTGGGTTTCTGCGTCGTCTTCGGGGACGTAGCCGAGGGTGGCGGCGGCTTTGAGGTCCCAGAAGCGGCGTTTGTTGGCTGAGACGGCGTAGACGCTGGTGAAGTCGATGTCGGGGGCGGTGAGGGCGGCGCGGACGAAGCCGAGGCAGTCGCGGTGGCTGAGCCAGGTGGCGAGATGCCGGTGCTCGGTGGGGGCGTCCTCGAAGCTGCCGATGCGCAGACACACCACCGACAGGCCGAACTTGTCGGCGTACAGCCGTCCGAGGGCTTCGACCGCCACCTTGCTCACTCCGTAGAGGCCGTCCGGGCGGGGTGGCATGTCGGGGGTGACGGTGGTGGAGACCGGATAGAAACCGGTGAGGCGGTTGCTGCTGGCCAGCACGACGCGTTTCACGCCGTTGCGGCGTGCGGCCTCCAGGACGTTGAGCGTTCCCATGACGTTGCCGTCCAGCAGCTCCGGCAGGGGTGCTTCGTCCGCGACGCCGCCCAGGTGCACGACGGCGTCCGCGCCCTCCAGCGCGGCCGTGAGGGCCTCGGCGTCGCGGAGGTCGAGTTGGCGCGTGTCCTCGGTCGGGGACTGCGCGGTGAGGCCCACGCGATCGACCAGCACCAGGCGTTCCGCCTCGTCTCGCAGGCCGGCGCGCAGCACCGACCCGATGCGTCCGGCAGCGCCGGTGATCACCACGGTCCCGAGAGTCATGCGGCCATGATGCCGCACAGCACCGACACGTCAGGACGCGCCGTAGACGGGTTCGGGGGTGGGGGCCTGGGCCAGCAGGACGGTGACGGCCTCGCCGATCTCGGACGGGTTCCAGCGGGTGCCCTTGTCGATGGACGGGCCGTGGCGGAAGGCGTCCATGACGCAGATCCGGCCGCCCTCGGCCTCGAAGACGCGGCCGGTGACGGCGCGGGACTCGGTCGAGCCGAGCCAGACGACGAGGGGGGAGACGTTGTCGGGGGCCATGGTGTCGAACTCGCCTTCGGCGGGCCTGGCCATGGCCTGGGCGAAGACCTTCTCGGTCATGCGCGTGCGGGCGGCGGGGGCGATCGCGTTGACGGTCACGCCGTAGCGGCCGAGTTCGGCGGACGCGACGAGGGTGAGGCCGACGACGCCCGCCTTGGCGGCCGAGTAGTTGCCCTGGCCGACGCTGCCGAGCAGGCCCGCGCCGGAGGAGGTGTTGATGACGCGGGCGTCGACCGGGTTTCCGGCCTTGCTCTGCGCGCGCCAGTGCAGGCCCGCGTGCTTGAGCGGCAGGAAGTGGCCCTTGAGGTGGACGCGGACGACGGCGTCCCACTCGTCCTCGGAGAGGTTGACCAGCATGCGGTCGCGGACGAAGCCCGCGTTGTTGACCAGGACGTCCAGGCCGCCGAAGGTGTCGACGGCGAGGGCGACCAGGGCCTTCGCGCCGTCGTCGGTGGCGATGTCGTGGGGGCTGGCGACGGCCTGCCCGCCCATCTTCTCGATCTCGGCGACGACGTCCTGGGCGGGGCCGGAGGCGGCGTCGCCGGTGCCGTCGCGGGCCACGCCGAGGTCGTTGACGACGACCTTCGCGCCCTGCCGGGCGAACTCCAGGGCGTGGGCGCGGCCGAGCCCGCGCCCAGCGCCGGTGACGATGACGACGCGGTCCTTGCAGATCATCGGGACTCCCTCAGTCGCGGTTCACGGTGGCGGCGTCCAGGAAGGCGGGGCGCTCTCCCCCGCCGTGCAGCAGCAGGGACGACCCGCTGACGTAGCCCGCGAGCGGCGAGGCGAGGAACACGCAGGCCGCGCCGACGTCGGCGGGATCGGCGAGGCGGCCGAGCGGGACGGTCCCGGCGACGGCGGCGACGCCGTCCTCGCCGCCGTAGTGCAGGTGGGAGCTCTCGGTGCGGACCATCCCGAGCGTGACGGTGTTGACCCTGATCTCGGGCGCCCACTCGACGGCGAGGCTGGTCGCGAGGCTGGCCAGGCCCGCCTTGGCGGCGCCGTAGGCGGCGGTGCCCGGGGACGGGCGGACGCCGCTGACACTGCCGATCATGATGATCGAGCCGCCCCCGGTCATGCGGGGGCGGACGGCCCGGGACATGACGAGGGCCGAGATCAGGTTCAACTCGATGATCTTGATGTGGCGTCGCACGTCGCCGTCGGCCACGGGCTGGAACGGGGTGCCGCCCGCGTTGTTGACCAGCACGTCGACGCGGTCCAGGCCGTCGGCGAAGGCCTGGGCGGCGTCGGGGTCGCGGACGTCCAGGGCGGCGAAGCGGGCCTTTCGGCCGTCCACCTCGGGGAGTTCGTCCGGTTCGTGGCGGGCGACGGCGACGACGTCCGCGCCCGCGGCGAGGAACGCGCGGGTGATGCCGAGGCCGACGCCCCGCACGCCGCCGGTGACCACGGCCGTCCGGCCGGTGAGGTCGAGTTGCGGTCGCTCCTGCGGCATTGCGTCCTCCCCGGGGTGGCCTCTACGGTCAGTTCTAACAAATGTTTGGTGGAAAGGTAGCGCATGGGAGTCTCCACCACGACCCACGAGTCCGGGGTGGCCGAGATCGTCGTCGCCGCGCCGCCGGTGAACGCGCTGACGGTGGCGGGCTGGCACGAGCTGGCGGACGCGCTGCTGGCGGCCGGGCGCGACCCCCGGGTCGGCGCGGTGGTGCTGCGCGCCGAGGGCCGCGGCTTCAACGCCGGTGTCGACATCAAGGAGATGCAGCGGACGGACGGCCACACCGCGCTGGTGGGGGCGAACCGGGGCTGCTTCGCGGCGTTCGCGGCCGTCTACGACTGCGAGGTGCCGGTCGTGGCGGCCGTCCACGGGTACTGCCTGGGCGGCGGGATCGGGCTGGCGGGCAACGCCGACGTCGTCGTGGCGTCCGAGGACGCCTACTTCGGGCTGCCCGAGGTCGACCGGGGCGCGCTCGGCGCGGCGACCCACCTGGCCCGGCTCGTCCCGCAGCACCTCATGCGGGCGATGGTCTACACGTGCCGCAACGTGACCGCGGACGAGCTGCACCGGCACGGTTCGGTGCTGGAGGTCGTCCCGCCGGAGGAGCTGCGCGGCGCGGCGATGCGGGTCGCCGAGAACATCGCGGCCAAGGACCGGTACGTCATCCGGCGCGCCAAGGAGTCGCTGAACGGGATCGACCCGGTCGACGTGAAGCGGTCCTACCGGTTCGAGCAGGGCTTCACGTTCGAGCTGAACCTCGTCGGCGCGGGCGACCGGGCACGTGACGACTTCGTGGCGAAGGGGGCAGGCTGATGGGCTCCAAGGTGATGTCGATCGACGAGGTCCTCGGGTCGCTGTCGGACGGGATGACGGTCGGGATCGGCGGCTGGGGGTCGCGGCGCAAGCCGATGGCGCTGGTGCGCGCGATCTGCCGCTCGTCCCTGCGCGACCTGACCGTGGTGTCCTACGGCGGCCCGGACGTGGGCCTGCTGTGCGCGGCGGGGAAGGTCCGGCGGCTGGTCACGGCGTTCGTCACGCTCGACACGATCCCGCTGGAGCCGCACTTCCGCGCGGCCCGGCAGGACGGCGCGATCGAGCTGACCGAGTACGACGAGGGCATGTTCATGTTCGGCCTGTACGCGGCGGCGCACGGGCTGCCGTTCCTGCCGACCCCGGCAGGGCTCGGCTCGGACGTCATGCGCGTGAACCCGTCGCTCAGGACCGTCCGGTCGCCGTACGGGGACGAGGAGCTGGTCGCGGTCCCGGCGCTGACGATGGACGTCGCGCTGGTCCACATGAACCGGGCCGACGCGCGCGGCAACGCTCAGTACCTCGGCCCCGACCCGTACATGGACGACCTGTTCGTCAAGGCCGCCGGGGCGTCGTACGTGTCGTGCGAGCGGCTCGTCGACACCTCCGACCTGCTGAAGGAGGGCCCGCTCCAGTCGCTGCTGATCAGCCGGGCGCACGTCGCGGGCGTCGTGGAGACGCCGAACGGCGCGCACTTCACCACCTGCGAGCCCGACCACGGACGCGACGAGGCGTTCCAGAGGCTGTACGCGAAGTCGGCCGCCGATCCGGACGGGTGGACGGCGTTCCGGGAGCGGTTCCTGTCCGGTGACGAGGCCGCCTACCAGGACGCGGTCAGGGCTTTCCGAGAGGAGTCTTCCCGATGACGGACGCTTCGCGCGCCGAGGTGTGCGCCGTGGCCTGCGCCGAGTTGTTCCGCGGGGACGGTGAGATCGTGGCGGCGGCGGTCGCCGGGTTCGTCCCGATGCTCGGCTCGAGGCTGGCCCGCGCGACGTTCGAGCCCGACCTCCTGACCACCGACGGCGGACCGGTGCTGTCGGCCGGGCCGACGCCGCTCGGGTCGTCGGCGACGGAGATCGAGGGCTGGCTGACGTTCCGCGACCATCTGTGGCTCGTGCTGAACGGGCGGCGGCACGTGGTGATGGGCCCGAGCCAGATCGACCTGTTCGGCAACATGAACATCTCCGCGATCGGCGACTGGGCGAGGCCGTCGCGGCAGCTGCTCGGGTCGCGCGGCGGGCCCGGCAACACGCGGCTGAATCCGACGAGCTACTGGGTGCCGAGGCACTCGACGCGGGTGTTCACCGAGAAGGTCGACTTCGTGAGCGGCGTCGGCTGGGATCGCGGCGCGCACGAGGTCCGCGCGGTGGTGACCAACCTGGGCGTGCTCGACTTCGCGACGCCGGACCGCCGGATGCGGCTGCGGACCGTCCACCCGGGCGTGCGCGTGGACGAGGTGGCGGCGGCGACCGGGTTCGAGCTCGCGATCCCGGACGAGGTGCCGGAGACGCGCCTCCCGACCCCCGAGGAGCTGCGCATCATGCGCGAGGTGCTGGACCCGAAGGGCCTGCGCGACCGCGAGGTCCCGGCGTGACCGGCGCGACTGGTTCGAACGGCGCGACCGGTACGAACGGCGCGTCCGGCGCGTCGGCGGAGCGGGTGCTGGAGACGCCGTTGACGCGGCTGGTCGGTGTGCGGCATCCGGTCGTGCAGACGGGGATGGGCTGGGTCGCCGGGCCGCGCCTGGTCTCGTCCGTCGCGAACGCGGGCGGCCTCGGGATCCTGGCGTCGGCGACGATGACGCTGGAGCAGCTGCGGCAGGCCGTCCACGAGGTGAGGGACCGCACGGACGCGCCGTTCGGCGTGAACCTGCGCGCGGACGCGGGCGACGCGGGCGACCGCATCGACCTGCTCATCAAGGAGGGCGTGCGGGTCGCGTCGTTCGCGCTGGCCCCGCGCCAGGAGCTGATCGCGAAGCTGAAGGACGCGGGCGTGGTGGTGATCCCGTCGGTGGGGGCGCGGCGGCACGCGGAGAAGGTCGCCGCATGGGGCGCGGACGCGGTCCTCGTGCAGGGCGGCGAGGGCGGCGGGCACACCGGCCCGGTCGCGACGACGCTGCTGCTCCCCCAGGTCGTGGACGCGGTGGACGTCCCGGTCATCGCGGCGGGCGGGTTCTTCGACGGGCGCGGGCTCGCCGCGGCGCTCGCCTACGGCGCGTCCGGGGTGGCGATGGGCACGCGATTCCTGCTGACGTCGGACTCCTCGGTCCCGGAGGAGGTGAAGAAGGTCTACCTCGGCATGACCGAGACCGTCGTGACGCGGCAGGTCGACGGGATGCCGCACCGCGTGCTGCGCAGCGACCTGGTGAACGAGCTGGAGGGCGCGGGACGAATATCCGGGCTCGTCCGGGCGCTGCGGAACGCGGCCCGGTTCAGGAAGATCTCGGGGATGTCGTGGCGGGCGATGCTCGCCGACGGCAGGGCGATGAAGCACGGCAAGGACCTGTCGTGGTCGCAGGTGCTGATGGCCGCGAACACGCCGATGCTGCTGAAGGCCGCGATGGTGGACGGCCGTCCGGACCTGGGCGTGATGGCGTCCGGGCAGGTCGTCGCGGTGATCGACGACCTGCCCGACTGCGCGGAGCTGATCGGCGGGATCGTGGCGCAGGCCGCCGAGGTGCTGGCGCGGCAGCCGTCCTACCTGGTGCGCTGAGCCCGGCCGGGACGGGCCGTCAGAGGTCCTCGCCGCCCACCGCGCGGCTGTCGAGACCGTTCAGGAGCAGGTCGAGGCCGCGCCGGAACTCCTCGTGCGAGGAGATCTCGCGGGCCCGGTGCCCGGCCGCCGACATGTGCGGGTACTCGTCCTCCGGGAGGGCGGCGATCGCGTCGGTGCCGGGCCCGGACAGCGGGCCAAGGTGCTCCAGCTGGATCGCGCCGATGATGTAGGCGGTCACGCCGCGCAGCGCGATGACCCGCGCCTCGCCGTCGAACCCGGCGTCGGCGAGGACCCCCAGCATCGTCTCCGACCAGCGCAGCAGCGTCGGCGAGCGGTGCCGGTAGACGGGCGTCAGGGGGATGACCTCGGGATGCGCGCCGACGGTGAGCCGGATCCGCTCGACCAGCGTGGCGACGCGGTCGCGCCACGGGCCGTCCGGCGGCGGGGTCGTGTCCATGCCGGACATGACGCGCTCGACGACCAGGCCCTCGATGTCGTCGCGGCCGTCGACGTACCGGTAGAGCGCCATCGTGCTGACGCCGATCTCCTTGGCGACGGCGCGCATGGACAGCGCGGCGAGGCCGTCGCGGTCGACGACGACGAGCGCGGCGGCGGCGACCTGCGGACGGGTGAGTGAACGTGGGCGCGGCATGACGCTTGACAGCGTACGCCCTACACTTACGCTTGTAAGCGTATGGCGTACACCTACA
This sequence comes from Actinomadura oligospora ATCC 43269, assembly GCF_000518265.1. GTDB lineage: Bacteria > Actinomycetota > Actinomycetes > Streptosporangiales > Streptosporangiaceae > Spirillospora > Spirillospora oligospora. The sequence goes on from NZ_KI912411.1 coordinate 81,187, forward strand.
GGGAGGAACCCCCGTGCGCAGCTACGAGCTGACGTCCGTGACCGGCGAGCGCGTCCCGGTCCCGGACCCGGACCGCGTCGTCCACCTGCAGTTCCGCCGCTTCGCGGGCTGCCCTGTCTGCAACCTGCACCTGCGCTCGTTCGCCGTCCGGCACGCCGAGATCGAGGCGGCGGGCGTCCGCGAGGTGGTCGTCTTCCACTCCCCCGCGGACGAGCTGCGCGAGCACGTCGCCGACCTGCCGTTCGACGCGATCCCCGACCCGGATCGCGGGCTCTACGTGGAGTTCGGCGTCGAGTCCGGGCCGCGCGCGCTGCTCGACCCGCGCGTGTGGCCGGCGATCGTCCGGGGCCTGGTGGCCGGACGGCTGCGCCGCGACAAGCTGCCCGCCAACCGTCCGGCGGGCGGGCGGTTCGGCCTGCCCGGCGACTTCCTCATCGGCCCGGACGGCTCGCTGCTGGCGAGCAAGCTCGGCGCGCACGCCAACGACCAGTGGTCGCTGGACGAGATGCTGGCCCTCACGAGGCCCGCGTGGGTCTCGCTCGCGCAGCGAACGTGACGATCAGCAGGCTCGGGACGACGAGCACGCCCAGCGCGGGCCCGAACCGCTCCGTGGACGCGGCGGAGGAGACCGCCGTGCCGAGCAGCGCCGAGGCGAGCGCCAGGATGCCGATCTGGCCGAGGTTCTGGCTGGTCTGCATCGCGCTTCCCGCGTAGCCGGTCCGTCCGGACGGCGCGTGCGCGAGCGACAGGACGGTCAGCGTCGGTGCGGTCATGCCCATGCCGACGGCCGCGAGGACCAGCGCCGACGGAGAGCGCGGTGAAGGCCGCGGCCGGGGCGGTGAAGGCCGCGGCCGGGGCGGCGTACTCCCCCGCGAACAGCCGCTCGGGCGCCGGAGCGCCGGTCTCGGAGCCGATGCCGTCCCGGAGCCGCACGCCCACCCCTCGGAGTTATTAGGAAACTTTCTTTAGAGAAGGACGGTAGGGATGCCCTCTGCCCGATGTCAACGGGGTTTCCGGGCACCACCGGTCAGGAGCGCACGGCGAGGACGAGCTTGCCGGTGGTCGTGCCCGACTCGATCCGGCGGTGCGCCTCGGCGGCCTTCTCCAGCGGCATCTCCTCCACCCGGACGCGCAGGTCGCCGGACGCGACGGCGGCGACCGCACGGCGCAGCGCGCGGCCCGCCTCCGCCGGGTGCAGGGCGCTGAACGCCGCGAGGTTGAAGCCCGAGACGCTCTTGTTGGTGAGCCACAGCTCGTTCGGCGACAGCGGGACGTCGTCCGCGCCGGAGGCGTTGCCGAGCGCGATCATCCGTCCGAACGGTGCCAGGGCGTCCAGGCTCGTGCGGCGGGCCCGGCCGCCGACCATGTCGGCGACGATGTCGAAGCCCGCGCCGCCGGTCAGCTCGCCGACGCGTCCGGGCAGCTCGTCCCGCAGGACGACGTGCTCGACGCCCAGCTCGCGGACGACGTCGGCCTTGGCCGGGCTGCCGACCGTCCCGACGACCGTGCCCGCGCCGAGGAGCCGCGCGACCTGCGCGAGCTGGCTGCCGACTCCCCCGGCGGCGGCGTGGACGAGGACGCGCTCACCGGGCGCGATCCGCGCGATCCGGTCCAGGACGAGGTGGGCGGTGGTGCTGTTGGACGGGACGCCCGCCGCGACGGCGAAATCCAGGCCGTTCAGCGGCGCGACCAGGTCGGCGGAGGTGACGGCGACCTCGGCGTACCCGCCGCTGTCCACGATCGTCAGCGCGGCGACGGGCTCGCCGACGCGCAGCCCCTCGACGCCCGCGCCAAGCGCGCGGATCCGTCCGGAGACCTCGATGCCCGGGACGAACGGCAGCGGCACGTCCGCGATGCCGCGCCGGTAGAGGACCTCGGCGAAGTTCGCGCCCGCGTACTCGACGTCGATCGACACCTGGCCCGGTCCGGGCTCGGGGACCGCGACGTCGTCGAGGCGCAGGACATCGGCGTCGCCGAACTCGGGGATGGTGATGGCCTTCATGGCGTGTGTTCCTCTCGGGAGGGGGTTCAGGCGGGGAGGGAGGAGACCAGGCCGCCGTCGACGACGAGGTCCTGGCCGGTGATGTAGGACGCGTCGTCCGAGGCGAGGAAGGCGACGGCGCGGGCGACGTCCTCGGAGGCGCCGAGCCGTCCGGTGACGACCTGCGCGGTGTAGGCGGCGGCCTCCTCGTCGGTCGGGGCGGAGCCGCGGAACATCGGGGTGTCGATGTAGCCGGGGCTGACCGAGTTGACGCGGATGCTGCGGTCGGCGAGGTCGCTGGAGAGCGTCCGGGCGAGGTTGAGCACGGCCGCCTTGGACGCCGAGTACACCGACGCGACGGCCAGCCCCCGGTACTGCGTCCAGGACGCGTTGACCACGACCGAGCCGCCCCCGGTCATCAGCGGGACGACCTTCTGGATCGTGAAGTAGACGCCCTTGAAGTTGGTGCCGACGACCTGGTCGAAGTCGTCCTCGGTGACCTCGGCGCTGCGCTGGAAGAGTCCGACGCCCGCGTTGGCGAACAGCACGTCGAGCCGTCCGAACCGGGCGCGGATCCGCTCGGCCAGGACGTCCAGGTCGGCGAGGTCCGCGGCGTCGGCGCGGACGGCCAGCAGGCGGTCGCCCGCGTCCAGCTCCTTGGCGGCGGCGTCCAGGCGGGCCTGGTCGCGGCCGGTGATGACCACCTTCGCGCCCTCGTCCAGCATTAGCCGGGCGGTCGCCAGGCCCATGCCGCTGGTGCCGCCGGTGATCAGGGCCGTCTTGTTCGTGAAGCGCTTCGTCATGACCGCAACACTGCCGCCGGGCGGCGGAGGGCGGCAGTGTCAGCTCATCCTGGGTGTGCCACCACCAGGCTGAGGTCAGCCGGTCAGCTGGCCTCCACCAGGCGCGGACGGCCGCTCATCAGCTTCTCCAGGCGTTCCATCGTCCCGGTCTCCGGGCGCGGGTTGTGCAGGACGAGGTTCATGCCCGGACGGTCCGGCAGCGGCAGCAGCGTGGCGTCGAAGACCAGCTCGCCCACCTCGGGATGCCGGATCGCCTTGGTCGCCTCGGCGCCCGTGCTCACGTCATGCCGCTCCCACAGCTCGGCGAACTCAGGGCAGACGGCGGCGAGGTCGGCGGCGATCCGCGGGAACTCGGGGTCGTCGGGGTGGCGGGCCATGTCGGAGCGGAACCGCCCGACGACGCCCGGCGCGTTGCGTTCCCAGAGGGTGTTGGTCGACCGGAAGCGGACGTTGGTGAAGTAGCTGACCAGGCAGTTGTGGTCGGTGTCGCCGTAGCCGAACACCACGCGCGCGGCGTCGTTGACGGCCTGGAAGCCCCAGTGCCGGTCCTGGACGTAGGCGGGACGCGGGGCCCAGGCGTCCAGCACGCGGATCAGCTCGGGCGACACCGGGACGGCCGGGACGGCCGCGGCGCGCGGCGGGTTCAGCCCGGCGAGCAGGTAGAGGTGCTCGCGTTCGGCGTTGTCCAGGCGCAGGGCCCGCGCGATCGCGTCGAGGACGTCCTCGGAGACGCGGATGTCGCGGCCCTGCTCCAGCCAGGTGTACCAGGAGACCCCGACCCCGGCGAGGACGGCGACCTCCTCGCGGCGCAGGCCGGGCGTGCGGCGGCGTCCGGCGTCGGGCATGCCGACGTCGGCGGGGGTGAGCCGGGCGCGGCGGGTGCGCAGGAACTCGCGCAGGCCGTCGCGGCGGCGCTCGTCCGGATCCAAGGACGTCTCGGGCATACCGGAAACCCTAGCCGCCCCTGGCGAACAGCCTGGCGGGAGCCCTGGCCGCCCTCGGCGAGCAGCCCCGCCGCGGCCGTCGCCGTGCTGTGCCGGAGTGCTAGCCGTCCTCGGCGAGGAGCCTGCGGCCGATGATCAGTTTCTGGATGTCGGCGGTGCCCTCGCCGATGAGCAGCATCGGCGCCTCCCGGTAGAGCCGCTCGATCTCGTACTCCTTGAAGTACCCGTAGCCGCCGTGGATGCGGAAGGCGTCCTCGACGACCTCCTTGCAGTACTCGCCCGCCAGGTACTTGGCCATGCCCGCCTCCAGGTCGTTGCGGTCGCCGCCGTCCTTGCGGCGAGCGGCCATGACCGTCATCTGGTGGGCGGCCTCGACCTTGGTGGCCATCTCGGCGAGCCGGAACAGGACGGCCTGGTGCTCGGCGATCGGCTTCCCGAACGCCTCCCGGCGCCGCGCGTAGTCGGCCGCCAGCTCGTAGGCGCGGCGGGCGACGCCGCAGGCGCGGGCGGCGACGTTGACGCGGCCGACCTCCACGCCGTCCATCATCTGGTAGAAACCGCGGCCCGGCTCGCCGCCGAGGATCTGACCGGCGGGAACGCGGTACCCGTCGAACAGCAGCTCGGTGGTGTCGACGCCCTTGTAGCCCATCTTCTCGATCTTCCCGGGGACGGTCAGCCCCGGCGCGACCTCGCCGAAGCCGGGCTCCTTGTCCACCAGGAAGGTCGTCATGCCGCGGTGCCCGGCGTCCGGGTCGGTCTTGACCAGCGTGGCGACCAGGTGGGACGTGCCGCCGTTGGTCAGCCACATCTTCTGCCCGGTGATCAGGTAGTCGTCCCCGTCCCGGACGGCGCGGGTGCGCAGGGCCGCGACGTCCGACCCGCATCCGGGCTCCGACATCGAGAACGCGCCGCGCACCTCGCCGGTCGCCATGCGCGGCAGGTAGTGCGCGCGCTGCGCGTCCGTGCCGTGGTGGGCGATCATCCAGGCGACGATGAAGTGGGTGTTGACGATGCCGGACACGCTCATCCAGCCGCGCGACAACTCCTCCACGACCAGCGCGTAGGTGAGCAGCGTCTCCCCCAGCCCGCCGTGCTCCTCGGGGATCATGAGCCCGAACAGGCCGAGCCGCCGCATCCCCTCGACGATCCGCTCCGGGTAGGCGTCGGCGTGCTCCAGCTCGGTCGCGACGGGCAGGATCTCCTTGTCCGCGAACGCCCGCACGGTCGCGACGATCTCCCGCTGCTCCTCGGTCAGCCCGAACGTCTGCTGCAGCCGTCCCCGCGCGTGAAGCCGTCCGCCCGCCTGAAGCCGTTCCATCGCACGCCCTCCGCCGCAAGTGCCCGCTTACATCAGCGTCACCCTACGAGAAGGTGGCGGTCAGCGCCGACACCGGCCCCGAGGCGTACGCCGCGCCGATCACGGCCAGCTCGCCGTCCGGATGCCCGACCACCGCGACCGGCTGGCCCGCGTACACCGGACGCCGCGCCCGGAAGGAGAACTCGGTCACCTTGTGCCCGGCCAGGCGCGGCAGCTCCAGCAGCAGGATCGCCAGCAGCGGCGCGTGGACGACCAGCCCGGAATGCCCCTCGACGTTGGTCGCGTAGTCCTCGTCATAGTGGATGCGGTGCGCGTTGTAGGTCAGGGCGCTGAACCGGAACAGCAGCACCGGGTCGGCGATGAACGTCGTCCGCCACGGCGTCTTGTTGAGCACCGGCTCCTTGTAGGACGGCTCGGGCGGAGCCGAGTCCGGCGCGCCGCAGCGGTACATCAGGTCCTGCTCCTCGACGGCGATCTTCTGCCCGTCGCGCAGGAACGTCTGCCGGACGGTCACGAACAGCAACTCGCCCGTGCGGCCCTGCTTGATGTTCGCGGCGACCATCTCGTCCCGGCGGGTGACGGTGTCGCCGACGCGCAGCGGCTCGCGCTGCAGGAACCGGCCCCCGGCGAACATGCGGCGGCGGTTCGGGATCGGCGGCAGGAACCGTCCCTCGGCGGGATGCCCGTCGGGGCCGAGCACGTCCTGCGGGGGACGTTCCAGGAAGTACAGCCACTGCCACAGCGGCGGCAGCTCCTCGCCGTCGAACGGCGCGCCGAGCAGGCCCGCCAGGCCGTGGGCGGGTCCGGGCTGAAGGATCTCGGTGGTCTCCTGCGGGTCCGGGCTCCAGCCCTGGATGTCGATCACGCAACGACTCCCTTCGCGCGTAGGTCGGCGGGGGAAAGGCCCAGCCCGGAGAGGATCTCGTCGGTGTGCTCGCCGAGCTCCGGCGCGGGGACGGCGGCACGCCGCCCGGCGCCGGTGTTCAGGGGGGACGCGGGCGCCCGGATCCGGCCCACGCCCGGCTGGTCGACCTCGTCCATCAGCGCGCTGGCGGCCAGGTCGAGATCGCTGAAACGCCGGTACGGCGCCCACAGCACCGACCCTCGCTTCAGCGCCTCCTCGACCTCCGGCAGCGTCCGCGCGGCGAACCAGGGCGCGAACAGCGCGGCGAGCGCCTCGCGATGCCGGTAGCGGTCGCCGTCGACGGAGAAGTCGGCGTGCAGCAGGCGCGCGAGCTCACCGACCGTCCCGGCCATGCCGGTCGCCTCGCACAGGTCGGCGAAGTGCCGCCGCGTCAGCGCGACGACCATCACCCGGTCTCCGCCCGCGAGGGCGAAGTCGCGTCCGAAGCCGCCGTACAGGTGGTTGCCGATGCGTTCGCGTTCGACGCCGAGCTGCGCCTCGGCCAGCAGCCCGAGGTTGCCCGCGGTCGCGAGCGCCACATCGTACAGCGGAAGCCTGATGTGCGCGCCCTCGCCCGTCCGGGAGCGGCGACGCTCGGCGGCGAGCAGCCCGACCGCCGCGTACAGGCCGCACGCCACATCCCAGGCGGGCAGGACGTGCGACACCGGAGCGGCATGGTCGGACGGCCCGGTGACCAGCGGAAACCCGATCTCAGCGTTCACGGTGTAGTCGACCGCCGGAGCGCCGTCCGCCTTGCCCTCGACCTGGAGCAGGATCAGATCCGGACGCGCCTCGCGTAGTACCTCATAGGACAGCCATCCTCGTCCGACCGCGTTGGTCAGGACGATCCCCGCCTCGGCGGCCAGGCGCGTCACCACGTCGCGGCCGTCACCCGAGCGGAGGTCCACGGTGACCGACCGCTTGCCCTTGTTCATGCCCGTCCACAGCAGGCTCGTGCCGGACGGCGCGAGCGGCCAGCGCGCGGTGTCGGCCGCGCCGCCGAGCGGATCGACCCGCACCACGTCCGCGCCGAGCTGGGCCAGCGTCATGCCGCCGAGCGGCGCGGCGACATAGCTCGACACCTCGACGATCCGCAGACCTTCGAGCATGGGCGTCCTCCCTGGGGGGCTCCGCCCGAGTATGCCGGAGACGCCGGAGTCCACGGGCCACCGGCCGCTGCGATCCGCCGTTACAGGCGCTCCAGCACGGTCACGTTCGCCTGACCGCCGCCCTCGCACATCGTCTGCATGCCGTAGCGTCCGCCGGTCCGCTCCAGCTCGTGCAGCAGCGTCGTCATCAGCCGCGCGCCGGTCGCGCCCAGCGGATGCCCGAGCGCGATCGCGCCGCCGTTCGGGTTCACCCGCGCCGGGTCCGCGCCGGTCTCGCGCAGCCAGGCCAGCACCACCGACGCGAACGCCTCGTTGATCTCGACGACGTCCATCTGCTCGATCCGCATGCCGCTCTTCTTCAGCGCGTACGCGGTCGCGGGGATCGGCGCCGACAGCATCCGGATCGGGTCCTCGCCGCGCGCCGACAGATGGTGGATCCGGGCGCGCGGCGTCAGCCCGTGCTCCCGGACGGCCCGCTCGGACGCCACCAGCAGCGCCGCGGCGCCGTCGGAGATCTGCGAGGCCAGCGCGGCGGTGAGGCGTCCGCCGTCCACGAGGGTCCGCAGGCCCGCCATCTTCTCCAGGGTCGTGTCGCGGCGCGGCCCCTCGTCGTCGGTGACGCCCTCGATCGGCGCGATCTCACGCGTGAACCGGCCCTCGTCGATCGCCCGAATCGCCTTCTGGTGCGAGGCGTAGGAGTACTCCTCCATCGCCTCGCGGGAGATGTCCCAGTCGCGCGCGATCTGCTCGGCGCCCGCGAACTGCGTCACCTCCCCGTCCCCGTACCGCCGCACCCAGCCCTTGGACCCCACGAACGGCCCCCGGTCGAACCCGAGCGGCTCGGCGGCGGTCATCGCGTACGCGATCGGGATCTGCGACATGCTCTGCACCCCGCCCGCCACCACCAGATCGGACGTCCCCGACAGCACGGCCTGCGCCGCGAAGTGCACCGCCTGCTGGGACGAGCCGCACTGCCGGTCCACGGTGACGCCGGGCACCTCCTCGGGCAGCCCGGCGGCCAGCCACGCCGTCCGCGCGATGTCCCCCGCCTGCGGTCCGACGGTGTCGACGCACCCGAACACCACGTCCTCCACGGCGGACGGGTCGATCCCCGACCGTTCCACCAGCGCGTTCAGCACGTGCGCGCCCAGGTCGGCGGGGTGGACGCCGGCCAGGCCGCCACCGCGCCGTCCGACGGGGGCGCGGACGGCGTCGACCAGGTATGCCTCGGCCATCGGGGGGTCTCCTCTGCTGTCAGGTCGCTCTACCGTCAGGTCGCCTGGATGCCCTCCAGCACCATGGCGAGGTACTGCTTGGCGATGTCCTCGGCGGACAGCCGTCCGCCGCGCTGGTACCAGTTCGCCGCCACCCACACGGTGTCGCGGATGAACCGGTAGACGAGCCCCCGGTCGAGGTCGGCGCGGAACGCCCCCTCGGCGACGCCCCGCTCCAGCAGGTCCGTCCACATCCGCTCGAACCGCCGGTGCGAGTCGAGCAGGTAGGCGAACCGCTCGCTGGTGGCCAGGTGCTTGGACTCGTTCTGGTAGACCACGACGGCCGGACGGTGCCGGTCGATCGACCGGAACGACTCGACGACCAGGGCCTCGAGGGTCTCGCGCGCGCCGAGCCCCGCGTCCAGGACGCGGTCGTAGGCGGCCCACATGTCGTCCAGGAACGTCGAGAGGATCTCGTCGGCCATCGACTCCTTGGAGTCGAAGTGGTAGTACAGGCTGCCGCCGAGGATCCCGGCCGCGTCGGCGACCTGCCGGATCGTCGTCGCCGAGTACCCCTTCGAGGCGAACACCTCGGCCGCGGTGGCGAGCAGCTCGGCCCGGCGTTCCGCGCGCGCCGCGGCGGTTCCCTCGGCGTCGCGCCGTCGTGGACTCATCGTGTTTCGGTTTCCTAAGGATGCTGAGAGGAGACGGAGACGACCTCGCCCGTCATGTAGGACGCATAGTCGCTGGCCAGGAAGACCATAACGTTCGCCACCTCCCACGGTTCGGCGTAGCGGCCGTACGCCTCACGCGAGGTCAGCTCGTCCAGCAGGTCCTGCGAGGTGACCTTGACCAGGTGCGGATGCATCGCCAGGGACGGCGAGACCGCGTTGATCCGGACGCCGAACTCGGCCGCCTCCAGCGCCGCGCACCGCGTCAGCGCCATCACGCCCGCCTTCGCCGCCGCGTAGTGCGACTGGCCCTTCTGCGCCCGCCACCCGATCACCGACGCGTTGTTGACGATCACGCCCGCGCCCTGGTCGCGCATGTGCCGCAGCGCGGCGCGCGTGCACCGCATCGTGCCGTTGAGGGTGATGTCGAGGACGCGCGTCCACTGGTCGTCCTCCATGTCGACCAGGTTCGCGGTGCCGCCGAGACCGGCGTTGTTGATGGCGACGTCGACACGTCCGAAACGCTCGGCGGCCGCGGCGTAGAGCGCCTGGACCTGCGTCTCGTCGGTGACGTCGCAGGGACGCGCGGCGACGCGGTCCTCGCCGAACTCCTCGGTCAGCTCTTCCAGGCTCTTGCCGAGGCGGCGTTCGTGCGCGTCCGAGACGAACACCCGCGCGCCCTCCTCCAGGCAGCGGCGGGCCGCCGCGCCGCCGATCCCGGCCCCGGCGGCGGCGGTGATGACGACCGACTTGTCCGTGAGCAGCCCATGCCCTGGCACGTAGGTCGGGACGGTCATGGACGCGCCTCCCTCGGCAGTCCGAGCACCCGCTCGGAGATGATGTTGCGCTGGATCTCGTTCGACCCGGCGTAGATCGTGTCGGAGCGGGAGAACAGGAACAGCCGCTGCCAGTCGTTCAGGTCGTACGGCTCCCCGTCCGCGACGAGACCTGCTGCGCCGAGGACGTCCATCGCCAGTTCGCCCAGCTCGCGGTGCCAGGTCCCCCACACCAGCTTGGAAATGGACGACTCGGGCCCCGGCGCGCCCGACGCCACGCCCGCCATCGTCCGCACGGCGTTCAGCCGCATGACCTCCAACCCCATCCAGGACCGGGTGAGCCGGTCGCGCAGCAGCGGATCGTCGATCGCGCCGGTGCGGCGGGCCAGGTCGATCACGCCCTCCAGCTCACGCCGGAACCCGACCTGCTGGCCGAGCGTCGCGACGCCGCGCTCGAACCCGAGCGTCGCCATCGCGATCCGCCAGCCGTCGCCGGGCGCGCCGACGATGTTCGCCGCATCCGTGCGCGCGCCGTCGAAGAACACCTCGTTGAACTCCGACGTCCCCGTCGGCTGGACGATCGGACGGATGTCCACGCCGTCCTGCCGCATCGGGACCAGCAGGTACGACAACCCCTGGTGCCGCGACGAGCCGGGCTCGGTGCGGCACACCACGAAGCACCAGTCGGCCTCCAGGGCCAGCGACGTCCACACCTTCTGCCCGTCGATCCGCCACCCGCCGTCCTCCAGGACGGCCCGCGTCTGCACGTTCGCGAGGTCGGAACCGGCGTTCGGCTCGGAGTACCCCTGGCACCACAACTCGTCCACGGCGACGATCGGCGGCAGGAAACGGGCGCGCTGCTCGTCGGTGCCGAAGGCGATGACGGTCGGCCCCAGCAGGTTCTCGCCGATGTGGTTCACGCGGGCGGGGGCGCCCGCGAGCGCGTACTCCTCGTTGAAGACGACCTGCTGTTCCAGGCTCGCGCCGCGTCCGCCGAACTCCTTCGGCCAGCCCACGCACGTCCATCCGGCGCGCGCCATGTGCCGCTCCCAGGCGAGCCGCTCCTCGTGCGCCTCGTGCTCGCGGCCCGGTCCGCCGAGGCCGCGCGCGTGCGCGAAGTCCCCGGACAGGTGCGTCTCGAGCCAGTCGCGGACCTCGGCGCGGAAGGCCCGGTCCTCGGGGGTCTCGTTCCGGTTCACGCCCCGGACTCTACCAAACGGTTGTTAGAAAGAATGGCCGCGGACGTCCCCTTTCGAAGGGCGTCCCTCGCCCGCCTCAGGCGACGCGGAAGGCGAACAGCGTGGTGTCGTCGGCCGAACGGTCGTGACCGATGCGCTCCAGCACCCGGTCCAGGACGGCGTCGGGCTCGGCGTCCTCACACTCACAGAGGATCTCGCACAGCCGCGCGATGCCATCCTCCAGATCGGCGTCACGCCGCTCCACCAGGCCGTCGGTGTAGAACAACACCAGATCACCCGGCTTCAGCAACGTCGAATGCGTCCCGTAGTCGTACTCCGGCGCCGCACCCAGCAGCGGATCGGCCTCGACCGACAGCGGACCGGCCTTGCCGTCCCGCAACAGCACCGGCGGCGGATGCCCCGCGCTCGCCCACTCCAGATAGTGCGACTGCGGCTCGAAATGCGCCACGACGGCCGTCCCGGTCGCCGCGGGCTCCAGATCGCAGACCAGGTCGTTCAGCCAGCCGACGAGCCGTCCGGGAGACCGTCCCGTGTAGGCCATGCCGAGCAGGCCGTTCCGCATGCGCGCCATCGCGGCCGCCGCCGGAAGCCCGTGCCCCGCCGCGTCACCGACCGCCATCAGCGCCCGGCCGTCCGCCAGCGAACGCGTCGCGAACCAGTCGCCGCCGATCCGCGCCTCGCTCTCGGCCGCCAGCGACCGCACCGCGATCCGCACGCCGGGCAACCTGCGGACGCCACCGCTCTCCGGATCGGGCAGGATCGCCCGGCGCAGCGTCGCCGTGACCCGGCGCTCCTGCGCGGTCAGCGCCTGCTGCCGCAGTATCTCCCGGCGCGTCCGCGCCAGCGCCCGCTCGACGCCCCGCCGCCGCGTGATGTCCTGCGACACCAGGTTGATCGTCACCGGACGGCCCGACGCGTCCAGCACCGGCTCGGCGAACACCCACAGGTGCCGCTGCCGCCCGCTCGGCAGGACGACCCGGTGCTCCACCTCGACCGGCTCCCGGCGCGCGAACAGCGTCCGCAGCCCCTCGGAGATCAACTCCCGGTCCTCGGCGTGGATCACCGCGCCTAGCTCGTCCGGGACCATCGACCCGGCCGTCGCGTCCAGCCCGTAGTTCGCCGCCATCTGCGGCGACCCGGTGATCCGCCCGGTCGCCAGGTCCCACTCACCGAAACCGATCGCGACCAGGCGCTCGGCGCGCTCCAGCCGCCAGCGCATCCGGTCCTCACCGCGCAGGTACCGCCACGAGACGACCACCCCGGTCTGGACGGGCACGCACCGCACGGTCATCCGCGACGCCCGCGTCACCCCGTCCCGCGCGGACGAGTAGAGGAACGGCCCCCGCGCGAACGGCTCACCGGACTCCAGAACCCGCACATACGCCGCGAACAGCCCCGACAGCGCCGCCCCGGGCTCGATGCGCAGCAGGCGCCGCCCGACCAGCTCGTCCGGGGCCCGCTCGAAAAGATCATCAACCGAGGCGTTCACCCCGGCGTACAGGAAGTCGACCACGCGCCCGTCGGCGTCACGCACGGGCACCAGATGCGCCGAGGACGTCAACGACGCGTCCAGCACGGCCCGCGCGCCCGGATCGTCCTTCAGCGCCGCGAGGATCACCGCGTCCTGCGCCGTGTCGGCCGCCGCGACCCGCCGCAGCAACTCCTCCGCGACCGGCTCGGCCTCCGGCGGCGCCTCGGCGACGACCGCCCCGCGCCCGACCCCGCCGAGCGGCGCGTCCGGGTTCTCCGCGACGGCCCGTCCCCCGTCGACGACCAGCGCGGCCGCCTCGTCCAGCTCGAGATCAAGATCCCGCGCCAGCCAGATCAGATGCTGCAGCGCCTCCCCGGACGGGCATCCCAGCCGGTCCGCGAGCACGACACGAGCCTCAGCGAGGACCGCGCGCTCCTGCGCCCCGTCCCCTACGCCGGCCAACTCGGCGCCCATCGGCATCGCATCCGTCTCCGTCACCCGGTACCCCTCACGACATTCACGACCGTACAGTCACGAACACCATGTAAACGGATGCCCATCCCTTAAATCAGTAAAGTCCGATCATCCCCCGGCAGCCCGGAACACCTCCCGCGTAAGGCCTGTGACCTGCCGATACGCGGTCGAGAAGGACGTTCCGGCGGGCTGCAACGTGAGCACCACCACGATCTTGTCCCCCACGATCCCCGTCGTATGCAGCACCGGCCGCCCGACCCCGAGATCAGGCCCCAACGCGGGCACCGCCCCATGCGAACACGGCCGTCCCGGCGCGTCCCCGAACCCGGACCACCCCTGCTTCACCGCCCACGGCCGCTTCAACGCACGCGGAATCCCGAAGTACTGGTCGAAATGATCGGTCCCGCACCGCGTCGCCCGCCGAAGCTCCCCGAGCACCTTCTCCCGCGCCCGCTCCGGCGCCCGCCCCTGCAGATACCGGTAGATCTTCACGACGTCCGCCGCGCTCAGCGCCGAGTACCCCCAGAAGCCCGGCTTCTCCGCCGGCGGCGGCGCCGTCTCCGTCAACCCGATCTTCCGCGCCATCCGCGTCACGATCGCCCCGCGCCCGTTCCGCCGCCACAACTCCGACGCCGCCCCGTCGTCACTCGACCGCAGCATCGGCCCCAGCAGCGGATCGTCCCCCTTCTCCAGCTGGTCCAGCGCGATCAGCAACTTGATCACCGACGCCGACCGGAACACCCGATGCGGATGATGCTGCAGCACCAACCGCCCATGCTCGAAGACCGCGTAAGAAGCCCGCACCCCATCAGGCACCCGAACCGAAGCCCGCGCCACCGGCGACCGCCCCTCGGGCGACGCGCTCCTGACCGCGCTGCTGCTCTCCACCACGACCGGCGCCCTTCCGTCCGCACACCCGCCGAGCGCCAAGCCCAACCCGACGACGGCGCCCACCCGGCGCCCCACCGCACCCAGCACCGACCCGCCACCCGCTTTCCCGGTACGCACTAGCCCTGGAACTGCGCTAGAGTAATCACGCCCGCTCAACGAGGGGGCAAAACACCGGGACGTAGCGCAGTTTGGCAGCGCACTTGACTGGGGGTCAAGGGGTCGTGGGTTCAAATCCCGCCGTCCCGACCGGAAAGTAGCAGGTCAGAGGCCGGTTCTCCACCACGGAGAACCGGCCTCTTGATCGTTTGTTAGCCATTCGTTAGTGGCTCAACCCCCACCACAGGCCACCCAGCCGGTTCACACACCACCCCAACGGACCCCGTCCACCCCCACGCCAAGCTCCGCGTTCACATCCCCCACCCCCCGCAAACACTTCTCCGCGCCTCCGCATCCGCACCTCCCCGCCGCTCGCCGCGACCCGCCCCTCGGATAAATCCGACGAATCACCCACAGGACAACGCGCCGCCTCCACCCAATCCGCACGGGACGGTCGCGCCGACGGCGGTCCCGCGAGCGACGACGCGGAGGGACCATCCCCGCCTGCGCGGGGAGCAGTAGTCCAAGGTGCCGGCGTAGCCCGCCTCGTAGGGACCATCCCCGCGTGCGCGGGGAGCAGGTTCACCTCGGCCAGTCCGCCGCCGGATGGCGGGGACCATCCCCGCGTGCGCGGGGAGCAGGGATGAGGAGCACAGGGAGCAGATCCGTGGCGGGGACCATCCCCGCGTGCGCGGGGAGCAGCGCAAGACCACCAAGCGGAAGATCAAGTGGCCGGGACCATCCCGCGTGCGCGGGGAGCAGACTCACTGACCTGCACGTTTGCGCGGCCACAGCGCCAGTTTCGAGCACTTCATGCGAGTCCGACAAATCGGACACACCTCTACACCGTCGCCAGTGGATGGCGGGACGGAATTCGACCAGGCCCAACCTGTGGCGGATCTGCGGAAGGTAATTGCAGTCTCCGCTACGAGCTTGAGCGCGCTCAAACGCTGCATGCCAGCGAATGTACCCAGCCCCCGGAAAGAGAGGTGGTGGCTGCGACGTGATCGCGAGTTGCCGGGACATAGCATGAAGTAGGCCAGGCGCTGATCACCACGACAATGCCCGACCGAGCCAGGGTCCTCCACTCCGTTCCGTCGGGCCACTCGACCTCGAGTAATGATCTGGGTGCTTCGTCAGCTGTGAAACGAGAACGGAGAACTTCACTCGTTGGGGCACGCCCCCGATAGTCGCATCAAGCTCGGTGTCACCGCTTGGCGGACACACAACCATCCTGCTGAGGCGCAACCTTCAGGCGCACCTGCTCACCACATGCACGGCTACCGTTTGCTGTGCCTCGACGGCGGGCTGTCGCACGGTTGTCCGCCGTCCGCGTGTCAGTGATCGAATGGGGTTAGAGGAGCGTGTGCTTGGCGGGACGGATCCGGTGGAGGATCCTGTCCCGCCAAGCACGGCGCTTTTACGGTGCGTCGCCGTTATGTGAGGTGCATCGTGGCTGCTCGCCCAACGCGGTCATGATCGCGGCCGTCGGGACTCGGTAGCCGGTGCCCACTCTGATCACCCGGCATGGGAAGCGGTCCTCCTTGGCAAGGATGTACGCGTAGGAGCGAGAGATGCCGAGTGCTCTGGCTGCTGTGGGGATGTCCACGACAGTCGGGAGGCGGTCGAGGTCTGAGCGGTTGAAGGCGTCCATCAGGTCCTCCTTGATCGGCGGTTCAGGTGAAGCACCAGCCGGTGTCGCAGGAGCCATCGCCGTCCTCCTCGAAAGGCAGGAGGTCGGCGGTGGGGACGACGGTGGCGAGCGGTGCGTTGTGGCGAGTGAGATAGACGGGATCCTTGCCCAGGGCCGTGCGGCGGGAGTTGATGAGCGTTTCCAGGTCGCAGGCTCGGGTGAACAGGTCCGGGTTGTCTCGGCGCATGTCTTGCCAGGCGGTGAGCCTGTGGAAGGGGCAGAACCAGCAGGCGCTCTTGGGCGGGAGGGGCAGTCCGGCCGAGCGGATGATGCGGGGACAGTCGGCACGGCGGATGCCGAGGTCGAGTAGCGGGTAGACGATGTGTTCGTACGGTTCGGAGCGTCGAGCGTTCGCCCGATAGATCTCGTCGACGCTGATTCCGATGCCGATGGTCGCAGGGTTGGTTGCGGTGGCTCCGTGTGCCTTGAGCCAGCGGCCGATGACGCGGATCTTGAAGTCGGCGGTGCTTATCTGCACTACGTCCGGCTGGGCAACTCGGGCGGTCATGTCGCGGTCTTCCCCGTCTCGGGCACCGAGGGGATGCCGAGGCTGACGGTTGGCCGATCGGCTCGTCGTTGGGCGTCCTCTCTCTTGGCGCGCAGGAACGTCAGGGTGAGGTCGATGCCTTCGATCTCACCGAGCCAGGCTTCGGCCTCGGCTCGTGCCCGCCGGTCAAGAAGGTCGGCTTCGATCTCGGTGAGCCGGGCCAGCATCTTGGGGTTCACGTGCAGGACTGGGCAGCGGATGCAGGCGTGTTCGTGCTGGCAGGGAGTTCCGTAGGGGCGGCCGCAGGAGCCGAGTTCGACCTTGCGTTTGTCGAAGTGCTCCTCGAACTCCTGCCACTCTTCGGTGCCGGCCGAACGGTATTCGTCGGTTGGCCGGATGGCGCGGCGGGCGGCGAGAAAGTTGGTGTAGTGGGCGATGACGTCCTCGTCGAAGATCGCGACGTAGCCGCGGGTGGTTTGGATGTTGAGGTGGCCGAGCAGGGCGGCGCCGATGTGGATGGGCAGCCCGCTGTTGACGAGTTCGGTGGCGAAGATCCTGCGGAAGTCGTGCGGAGTGAACCTCACCGTCTTGAACGCCGGATGGCGTTCGGCCAGAGCTTGGCCGCAGCGTTCCAGCATCGTGATCACGGTTCCGGAGGTGAACACGTTGGAGGTGGTGCCGGTCTGGCGCTGGAACAGGAAGGGCAGTTCGGCGCTCCAGACCTTGTCGTGCGGGTCGTAGCGGCTGATCCGGGGGATGCTCCGACCGCCCTGGGTGTGTCGACGGACCACGGCGGCGATGACGTGGAACAGCTCGGTGCTCATCGGGATGACGCGCTCGCGGTCGGTCTTGGATGGGGCGATGACCAGAAGTGCGATGACCTCACCGTTGGGGCGTTGGTATTGCCGGATACTGAGGTGGGTCAGCTCGCTAAGTTCCTCGATCCGGATGCCGGAATGGCGCAGGGTCTCCACGCAAGCCCAGCTCCAGAACGCGGTCTCTTCCTCGACCTCGACGTTGAGGATCTCGCCGGTGTTCTGGTTGAGGACGCGGGGTGGCGGCGGATCGTTGGGGTTCCTCTTGCGGTCGGTGTCGGTGACCACCCGCTGGTAGGGAATGCGGTCAAGGACGAAGGCCTCGCCCTCGTCGGCCTGGCGGGCGCGGTCCAGCAGCAGGCGGGTGTGGTCGTAGCGGGTCTCGACGTACTCGACCAGCAGGGGCAGCAGCGGCTGCCGCTGGCGGGTGCGGTCAGCCGAGCGTTCGTTGATCCGCCGCCGCCGTTTGCCTAGCCCGCGCAGCTCCGTCGGCGGGACGGGACAGGGCGCAACCCAAGCTCCCCAGAGTTCGGGTTCGTCGGCGGCCCAGGTGTGCAGGTCGTAGTAGAAGCTCCGGACCGCGATCACGATGCTGTCCTGTTGGGTGCGGACCGTGCCGTCGTCCTTGGTGATGATCGTCTGCCGCCAGGACCTGTAGGTTTGCGGGGAGATCCGCAGGTCGGCCTGGCCCGGATTGATCCTTTCGATCTTCTCCCAGAAGTGGTGAGCCAGGGTCAGGACGAGCGTCTTGAGTGAGGCGTAGTCCAGGTCGGCAGCGCGGCGCGTGAAGTAGTCGATCAGCAGTTGCCGGACGGCCCGGTTGCCGATGGCGTAGCGGTCGACGAGCTGCTCGATGGAGCGTGGACCGCGAGTGAGCGCGATCCGCATGGTGGGCGGTGTTCCGTCGGGGAACAGGCCCATCTTCTGCATGATGTCCCAGGTGGAGCGCCCCACGAATCGGTTGGCGGCCTGGCCGGGCCCGAGCATGCCAGCGCGGACCCGACGCGTCTCGTGCGCGTGGTGCAGCAGCGCACCATGCGTGACGTCGCCCAGTGCCACGCCCTGGATGGTCAGCAGGTCACATAGATCCTTGATCGCGTCACGACGGAATTGCCACGGAGCGTCGAACTCGACCGCGAACTCGACGAACTTCTCCAGCAGCGGATCAGCTTGCGCCTGGATAAAGAACTCGGGGTAGTTCTGGAAGGCGTTGGAACGAAACGCCAGGTTGGAAGGCTGGACGACACGGAGGCAAAACATTGTCCGGACGCCGGTGGAGGCCGCGATGCCGGTCGAGGCAAGAGTTCCCACGTCACTGCCGTTGACCTCGCCGCGCCCCAGAGGGCTGGCGTCCCAGCGTTCCTGCCAGACGTCGCCAGGAAACTCCAGCAGGTGACGCAGGATCGCCCGAACAGCACGGGCGCGTTGGGAGCAGGTCGCGCCCTGTCCCTCCCATGTGTCGTGGGCCAGACTGGCCAACTGATCGACCGAAGCCCGGCTCAGGTCTCCATGAGGGCGTGGCGGGCTAACGGTCGTAGCGGGCTCTGTCTCCGTCTCCTCGGAGTAGAACCGGCTGGGAAACCCCAGCTCTTCGATGAACGGGCCGTGCCGCCTGCTGACTCCGGTGGTGCGCCGTCCCGTCACCTCAGCCACCGAACACCGCCGCGATGTCCTCAGCCGCATACCCGGCCGCGTAGCGGGGCTGCGGACGCGGCCGGGAGTAGTGCTCGTTAAGCCTGTCGAACAGCTCCTCCACCCGCACCGTCACATAGCGGCCGGTGGTCTGGATGCTGGCGTGTCGCAGGATCGCCTGCACCTCCGGCAGCGTGAGCTGCGGGCTGTTGGCCATCCGGGTCGCGGCCGTGTGACGCAGGTCGTGCCAGGTCCAGTTCGCCCCCAGCAGCTCATTGGCGCGCTGCAACACCCGGCGTAGCGCCCAATAACTCAACGGCCGGTCCGGACCTCGACGCGTCCGCCAAACCGACTCCCCCGACCGTGGCCTCCCGACCTCGTCCAGGTAGGAGGCCAAGCGGACAAACGCCTGCGGGGACGCCGGCACCGCCTCCCGCAGCTGCGTCCCCTTGGAGATCACGTAGATGCGCCGGCCCGCCCAGTCGACATCCTCCGGAGCCACACCCAGCAGCTCGGCCGCCCGCACGCCGCTGGAGACCGCGAACTCCAGCAGCGCGCGGTCGCGTTCGCAGCCCATCGCCGCGAACAACTCGTCCCAGCGCTGGTCCGGGATCGCCCGCGGCGGCCGGTCGGGGACCTTCTGCCGCAGCCGCGCGCGGGCCACCACCGGCTTGGGTTCCAGCGGGCTCAGGTGCGCCAAGGCCCGACGGCGCTGGGCCGAGGAAGGCACCGGATTGACCACCGGCCCTCGACAGTGATGCCCGTGGTACTCGTAAAAGCTGCTGACCACCGACAACGCATGGTTGATCGTCCGCTTGGAGTAACCGCACTGCAGGGTCGGTTTGCCGGTAACCAGGTTCACCGCCCCCGGACCCGGCGCTCCGGCCGTTCGGCGGCGCTGCGGGTTGGGGGCCGTGCGCAGCCAGCCGACCATCACGGCGACGTCCGCCTCGGTCGCGCGTTCCCAGCTCACCTCCAGCAGCCACAGCACCCGGAACCATCGCAACAGCCCGAACGCGTAGCTTCGACAGGTCAGCGGGCTGCAGTCGCCCAGCACAAGGTCCTCCAGATACTCGGTCACCGCGTCGATCTCGACCGACGACGCGTCCAGCACCGCGTACGGGGGATGCGCTCGTGTCGTCTCCACAACCGCACCAGACCGGGGGATCGGCACGCGGCCTTCCATCACTTGGCGTCGCAGGTCCACCAGGCACTCCTTGATCAAGACATGAGAAGCCATGATCAGCCATGAGTGGATGGTGCAGATAACTGAGCAGGAGCGGGTGCCGGGGGCGCCGTTGCTCATTCGGACGGGGATGGGGATGGAGCGGGAGCCTTCGCGGGTGAGGCGGCCGTAGAGGGTTTCGGTGCTGCCGTCGCGGCGGACGCGCCGCAGTTCGCGGATCGTGAGGTTGTGGGCTTGGGCGTAGGGGATGGCGTGGCGGCGGAGATAGGTCAAGGTGGTGGGGTTCTCGCTGTCGTCGCCGACGTTGGCGAACAAGAAGGTGTCGAAGTCGAGTTCGCCGCGGCCAGCCAGGACGAGCGCAGCGGTGGATTGCCAGCCGCCTCCGAAGCTGAAGGCGCGCAGGCGTCCGCAGGGCGGTCTCTTGGCCGGGCGTCGAGGGGCGGTATGGGCGCGGCGCAGCGCGGGTTGCGTGTCGGGGACGCTGCATAGACGGGTGTGACGACGACGGGGAGCGGGCTCGGGGCGCGGATGGATTGAGGGCATATGGCCTCCGGTCAGGTTCGGGTTTGTGGGCTTGGGCGGGTGGCGCCGATGTATTGGTGTTCGCGGTAGGGGTTGCCGGTGAAGGTGGTGGTGCGGACGACGTCGCCGGTTTGGGGGGCGTGGATCATGCGGCCGTTGCCGAGGTAGAGGGCGACGTGGTGGATGGTGGCGGGGTTGGTGGTGTCGTGGGCGAAGAAGAGCAGGTCGCCTGGGGCGATTTGGTTGCGTGGGATGTGGGGGCCGTCGCGGTATTGGTCGGCGGCGATGCGGTCGAGGTGGATTCCGGCTTGGGCCCAGGCGTATTGGGTGAGGGCGGAGCAGTCGAAGCCGATGGTGTTGGCGCCTTGGGCGATGCCGCGGGTGGGGCCTGAGGTGTTGCCGCCGCCCCAGGAGTAGGGGGTGCCGAGCCAGTGGAGGGCGGCGCGGACGGCGGTCTGGCCTCGGATGGTGGCGGTGGGTGCGGCGTAGGTGGCGGCGAGCGCGAGGACGCCGGTGACGTAGGCGCTGCTGTGGTTGTAGGCGTAGAGGGCCGCGCGAAGGTGGGTCCCGCCTTGGCCTGCGTGGTTGGCGCAGAGGTAGTGGGCGGCGGTGTGGATGGCGTCGGCGGGGTTATAGCGGTCGGTGCGTCCGTCGTTGTCGCCGTCGGTGGCGTAGCTGGTGAAGGTGGCGGCGAGGAACTGCATGGGGCCGCCGGCTCCGGCGTGGTTCTCGCCGGAGCGGACGCCGGGTTCGGTGGAGCGGCCGTGGTCGGATTCGGTTTTGCCGATGGCGGCCAGGATCGCCCAGGACAGGCCGGGGCAGGTGTGGGCTGCGTCCATGTACCAGCGCAGGTAGTCCGGTGAAATGTCGCGGCGGGCTTGGGCGGTGGGTGCGCCTGCGACGTCCGGAGTCGGGCTGCTGGACGATGCGCTGGGGACGAGTAGGAGCAGCAGTGCGGGCAGCGTGGCTCCGGCTGCGGCGGCGATTTTCAGCATCGGGGCCGCCGGGGCGGGGTGCGGGTTAGTCGGTGGTGGTGGCTTCGGTGTGGGCGCGGCGTTGGGCTCGGTAGCCGGCGCGTCTGGCGGGTTCGGTGGGCTGGTTCGGGTCTGGGTCATCGGCGGTCCCCGGTTCGTGGTGGGGCTGCCGCAGCACCTCGCGGACCGCTTCCCAGGAGTAGCGGAAGTCTTTGCCGGTCTTGAGCGCGGGGATCTGTCCTGCGTGCGCCATGCGGCGGACGGTCTGGGCGGACAGGCCCAGCTTGGCGGCCAGTTCGGCGGTGGTGAGGACGTCCGGATCGCGGCCGGTGGCTGCGCTCGCGTCGGCGCCTGTGCCGGGTCGGTCGGCCATGTCGGCTCCTGGGGTCGGGGTCACGGTCTCGCCCTTCATTCTCGTGGACGTGGTGCTGCGGAGGCACGTTCTTCGATGCGTTGAAGTTTGATGAACATGCTTGGCGATACTTGCGCTCCATAATGTTGCCACGTACGGTGCTCGCATCGCAACTCTGAGCAACTGACCGGAGGTATCCGGATGCAACTCGGAAGAATCGAGCTCAACCTGACCACCCCGCTCCCGCCCTCCCCCACCGCGTTCAGCCCAGGCGATCTGCGTCTGATCGGAGCGCATGGCGGAGCGGGCACCACAACGCTGGCCGTCCTGCTCGGCGGGGCACTCGACCTCGGCACCACCGAACACATCCCTGAGGTGGACGACACGCCGATGGTGCTGGTCACGCGGAACACCGTGCCCGGATCACGCCGAGCCGTGACCGCCCGCCACTACCTGGGGCGCGTCGGCCACCAGGTGCGGGTGCTGGCCATCGTCGACGACGGTTTCGGTGAGCCGCAGGACGCAGCGTCGCGGTTCGCGCTGCTGGCACCGCAAGTCGCTGGAGTGGTGCGCGTGCCGTTCATGCCCGCACTACGCCTGGCCACCGACCCGAGACGGATCGCCGTCTCGTCGAAGGTGCGCCGGGCACTGGATCGGATCCTCGCCCTGGCCGCCCAGCCAGCGGGCAGCGTCGTTCCGGCCGCGAGGGAGCGCTGATGTTCCTCCCCCCTCACCTGCTGGGGCTGATATTGCTGACCGGCCCCCAGGCCGCTCCGTCCCCTGGCGGCGGCCTTCAGGTTCCTGACCCGGCGCCGAGTCCCCCGCCTGGCTTGGACGAGAAGGTGAACACCCTCCTCGGCTGGGGGAAGTGGGCGGTGCTGATCTGTGGTGTCGCCGGATTGTTCATCTGCGCTGGACAGATGGCGATCGGCCGTAAGAACCGGTCGACGTTCGCCGCTGACGGCGCGACCGGCATCCCCTGGGTGCTGGGCGGGCTCAGTCTGGCCGCGACCGCCTCCGCGATCGTGGGGGTGTTCTTCAAATGAACCGCCGTCACGTTCTGATCGGAGCCGCCACGGGTGCGGTGCTCGCCCTAGGTGCGTTCACGCTGCTGCCGGACGGTCCTGAGGACCACCTCCTTCGAGTACCGCGCGTCGCCGGCGACCAGCTCCAGTCCTCGCCGGTCACCCCGACCTCCGGGCTGGTGTGGCGGGACTTTCACGGGTTCCGGCTGCCGTACTCGGCGTCCGATGGCCCGAACGCCGTCGCGGATGACCGGGCTGCCGGCTTCGCGCGCAGTCCGCTGGGTGCGCTGCTGGCTGCGATTCATGTGTCGGTGCGTTCTGATCCGCGCTGGGGGTTGGCGACGGCCACCTCGACCGTGAACACGCAGTTCGTCGGCCCTGACCGGGCCGGAATGCTCGCCTCCATCAACACCGCGCCGCTCGCACCGGGCACCCCGCACGCCTACGCGACCTTGGAGGCGTTCCGCTGGCAGGGCTACACGCCGGAGACCGCGAGTGTGGACGTGGTGTCGGCCGGTCCCGGGGACAGTGACCAGGTCGTCCGGGCCGCGACGCGTATCCAGTTGCAGTGGCAGGACGGTGACTGGCGCGTGGTCGCCCCGCCTGGCGGGACCTGGCTGGGGTCGGCGGCACCAGTCGGTTCCCTGGACGGGTACACGCGCTTCCCGACCGCCGGGGAGGGTGGCCGATGATGCTGCTCAATGCCGTGCCGCTCGCGCCGCCGTGCAGCACCGTCCTGGATCCGCAATGCGTTCAGACCGTCGACCACCACGACGGACACGCCTTCGGCATACCGCTCCCCGACATCGCCGCCGAGGCCGGTAGCAACGCGTTGGACAGTCTCGCCAAGGCGATCACGTCCGCGGTGAAGTGGTTCGTCTCGCAGACCTCGTCCTGGTGGGTGCAGTCCCCGTCACCGAACCTGGAGACCGAGCCCGCGGTCGCACGGATGCACGAGCTGATGCAGCCGCTCACAATCGCCGTCGCTGTCGGGGCGCTCCTGGTGGTGGCCGCGAAGCTGACCCTGCTGCGCCGCGCAACGCCTCTCATCGACGCCGGAACCGGCCTGGCCGTCCTGGCGGTGGTGAGCGTGCTGGGGGTGGTGCTGCCCAACCGGCTTCTGGAGTGGGGTGACCAGTGGGTGTCGTGGGCGCTGGACGCCTCGGCCGCCGGCGGGTTCGCGAACAAGATGACGAACCTGATGCTGTCTGGTCAGGGTGTCCCGGCCGTGCTGGTGGTGATCCTCGGGCTCCTCGCGCTGTTCATCGGGATCATCCAGGCGCTGCTGCTGGTTCTGCGTGGCGCGGCGATCATGCTGCTGGCGGGGATGTTGCCGCTGGCGGCGGCCGGGATGATGACCAACGCGACCAAGGGGTGGTTCAAGAAGGTCGCCGGGTGGATGCTCGCCCTGATCTTCTACAAGCCGGCCGCCGCGGCGGTGTACGCGACCGCGTTCACCTTCGTCGGCAACGGCGAGAACCTGCAGACCAAGATCGCGGGCTTCGCGATGATGCTGCTCAGCCTGATCGCCTTCCCCGTGCTGCTGCAGTTCTTCACCTGGACGACCGGCAACGTCTCCTCCGGATCCGGCGGCGGAATCATGAACAGCGTCATGGGCGGAATGACCGCGATCGGCGCCCTGCGTGGATACGGCTGGGCACCCGGAATGGCCGGTCCGGGCCCAGGAGGCGGCACGGCGAGTGAACACGCCAGCCGCCTGTCCGAGCAGCTCGGCGATCAGCACACCTCGAACCAGTCCGGAAGTGGCGTCCCCGGCGTCCCCGGAGGCAGTGGCAGTGATGGTGCCCAGAGCCACACTTCCGCGTCCTCCTCGCCTGAGCAGTCCGGAGCATCTGACGCGGCGGCGCCGACCGGTAGTGCAAGCCAGACCTCGGACGCGGCGGCGGGTTCGATGGCCTCGGGCAGTGAGCCAGTCGGTCCAGCCACCGTTCGTATGGCGGATCGGGAGCGGCAGCGGGGACCGGAAATGATCCGCTGGCTCGGCAACCCCACAGGAAGCGGTGGTGGCGGCGCGTCGAGCGATCCGTCCGGTGCGGGGGACGCGGGAGGTGGCGCGAGTGGGGCCTGAGATCCGTACCTACGGCGGCTGGCGGCGCCGCCATGGAGTCGGCCTGCTCGGCCTCGACACCACCGCGACCTTCGCCGCGCTTGCAGCCGCGATGGTCCTGGTCGTCCTCGCCTCGAGCTGTCCGGCCGTCCTGCCATACGTCGCGGGGCCTGTGTTGCTCGTGGCCGGGCTCTGCCTGATCCGAATCGATGGGATCCCTGTCGGGCGACTCGTCCAGGCGCGTGTGCGCTGGTGGTGGGCGGTTCTGCGGGGACGGACGCGTTACCTGGCGGGGATCGTGGTGGAGCATCCACGCGCGTGCCAGCTCCCAGGTGTTCTGGCTCCCTTGACGTTGCTCAGCGCCGAGGACGGCCGCGGCGGCCACTACGGCATCGTCTGGGACCGCCGCACCGGCCTCCTCACCGCGACGCTGCGCGTCGTTCCCTCCTCCACCTGGCTGGCGGACCGAGCCGACAGCGACACCTGGGTCGCCTCCTGGGGCGGCTGGCTGGCATCGCTCGGGCATCTGCCGCAGATCCGATGGGTCAGCGTCACCGTCGACACCGCCCCTGAGCCCGGCTCGACCCTCGCCGACGCGGCGGCACGTTCGGTGGATCCGGACGCTCCGGCATCCGCGCGGGCGATCCTGGACGAGCTGGTACGGACCGCTCCGGCCGCTGCCGCCGACGTGGACACCCGTGTGTCGATCAGTTTCGATCCGCAGGCGTCGCCGACCAAGCCGCGTTCACTCACCGAGGCCGTCGCCGAGCTCGGCCGCCTGCTGGACCGGCTGGCGTCGCGGCTCGGTGGCTGCGGGGTGTCGGTGTTGGGGCGGGCTTCGGCGGCGGAGATCGCCGGGACGGTGCGGATCGCGTTCGACCCGGCATGCCGCGGCGAGGTCAACCGGCTCCTGTCCTACAGCATCCCGGAGGTGTTGAGCTGGGGCGATGCCGGGCCGCTCGCCGCTCACGAGCACACCGACCGCTACGAGCACGACGGGGGCGTCTCGGTCTGCTGGGGATGGCACGAGCCGCCCCGCCAGCACGTCCGCTCCGACGTCCTCGCGAGTCTGGTCGCGCCGGGCCCGTTCCCCAAGCGCATCACGCTCCAGTACCGGGCTCTTCCGGCAGCCGCCGCGAATCGGGTCGTCCAGCAGGAGGTCAACGCCGCGTCGTTCCGTGCGCAGTTCCGCCGCCGGACCGGACGGGACGAGACCGCCCGCGACAGCGTCGACGCCGCCCGCGCCCACCAGGCCGCAGCGGAAGAAGCCGCCGGAGCGGGTGTCTGCCTGGTGTCGATGTACGCGGCGGTCACCGTCACCGATCCCGAACTGCTTCCCCGGGCGGTCGCACATGTGGAGTCCGCTGCCGACACGGCCAAGATCCGGCTGCGTCGCCTCTGGGGAAGCCAAGCCGCCGCGTTCGCCACCACCCTGCCGTGCGGAATCTGCCCGCCCGACCTCACCCACCGCTTCCCCCGCTAGGAAGGAGCCACCCGTGCCCAGCAAAGCACCTGCCGAGGCCGCCGCGATGGCCGAGCCATTGGCTCCCTCATGGGGCTGGAAGCACCCAGGAGCCGGACGCGCCGCGCACATCGAAGCCGCACCGGAATTCCAGGCGACCACCAGCCAGGTCTGCGGCCTGTTCCCCTTCACCGCCGGATCCGGCACACCGACCGTCGGAACTCCGATCGGACGGCACCAGCTGTGGGGCGAGGTCGTGTGCTGCGATCCGCTGGCCTGGCTGCGCGCCGGACTGGTCACCAACCCGGGAATGTTCGTCCTCGGCCAGCCCGGCACCGGCAAGTCCACCCTGGTGAAACGGCTACTGACCGGAGCGGTCGCGACCGGCACCACCCCGATCGTCCTCGGCGACACCAAACCCGACTACACGATGCTCGTCGACCACCTCGGCGGCCAGGTCATCCGAATCGGGCGCGGCCTCGACCGCATCAACCCCCTGGACGCCGGGCCGTTGGCTGCCGTCACGGGACCCGGTTCGGACACCCTGCGGTGGGAGATCCGTTCACGTCGACTGTCGCTGCTGCTCGCACTGGCGACGCTGGTCCGCGAATCCCGGATCACCAACGCCGAGGAGGTCGTCCTCGGCCGGGCCCTAGACCTGCTCGACGACCGTCTCGACGGCGAACCGACCATCCCAGACGTCCTGCGCATCCTCGAGGAAGGACCGGCCGAGCTGCGCGCCGTCACCCGCACCGACTCGCCCGCCGCCTACCGCCAGCACACCCGTGAGCTGGCGTTCACCCTCGAACTGCTGCTGACCGGCTCGCTCGCCGGGGTCTTCGACGCTCCCACCACCCGTCCCCTCGATCTGGACGCGCCCGCGATCAGTGTCGACATCTCCCGCGTCCGGGCCGCTGGGGACAAGCTCCTCACCGCCGCGATGCTGTGCACCTGGGCGTACGCGTTCGGCATGGTCGACGCCTCCGCCGCGCTCGCCGACCTCACCGGAGCACCTCGCCGCACCCACCTGGGCGTGATGGACGAACTCTGGCGCGCCCTGCGCGGAGCGCCCGGCCTGGTCGAGCACGCCGACGCCCTGACCCGCCTGAACCGCACCAAAGGCATGGCCTCCATCATGATCACCCACTCCCTCTCCGACCTGGACGCCCTACCCAGCGAGGAAGACCGCGCCAAAGCCCGCGGGTTCGTCGAACGAGCCGCCATCACCGTCCTGGCCGGACTCCCACCCCGTGAACTGGGCCGCATCCACCAGATCACCCCGCTCACCGGACCCGAACAGCACCTCGTCGCCGCCTGGTCGGCCCCCGACTCCTGGCAGACCAGCGCCCGCCACCCGGGACGCGGCAAGTACCTCATCAAAACCGGCGAACGCCTCGGCATCCCCGTCGAACTCTCCTTGGTCGGCCCCGAGATCGACCTCTACGACACCGACCAAGCCATCCGCGGAGGCGCGACATGACCCGCCATCCGTCATTCGCCCCGTCGCCATCAGCCGATCGGTGAAGACCAGCAGCTCAGTCAACCAACGCTGCCATTCGCTCGGCTCGTCCTCGGCGAAGGCCGAGCGCGCCCACAGCCCCTCCGAGCCAAGGAAGCGCTGAGCGCGGTCGGCGCCCAGGTCAGCGTCCAAAACCAGGAGTGCGCCCATCGCCCAACCCTGGTCGTAAGCGAACTCGGGATGCGGCAGATAAGTCTCCAGGTATCGCGTCAGAACAAGGGCGTCGGCCTCCTGGCCGAAACGCGCGAGCGCCAAACAGTATCCCTGCCCCGCGTACGTCAGCTCGCTGGAGAGCAGCAGCTCACCCAACCGATCACGGAACTGGACGCGGCGGTCCAAGGCGATCAGCCATGCAGCGGTCAGTCGGGGGCGCCAATCCAAATCCAGCAGCAAGTGAAGGTCCTCATCGCTGATCTCCCGTGCGTCTTGAGTCAACCTCTTCGTACTGCCCCGGCCGCGTTTTTCATCCATCAGGTTCCCGTGCAACAGATCCAGGTAGCGGCGCTTGCGCTCGGTTGTCACGTACCGGCGAACAAGATCCAATTCCTGCGCGGTAGAGGGCGCGCGAAAGCTCATCGCGCCATCCTTCCCCTGCGGGGACAGCTTGGAAAGACGGCATGACCCGGGCCCTTGGACCACGCGCCTCGATCTGGGCCTCGCACGCGGCGGGCGGCTGGATGGTACTGATCGCGTGCTGGCTCCCGATCGGATGCCTGTGGTCGCTGTGGGCCGCCGCCCGCCTCGCCGCCGCGCTGACCAGCGGGCAGGTGATGCCGTTCGGTGTTGACTTCGCACTCGCGCTCGCCCGAGGCCAAACGTCCCGGATGTGGTCCGGGACGTCCACGATCCTGGTCCTGGCGCTCCTCGCCGTGCTCGTCGCCGCGATCGGCGCTGTGGTGTGGGTCGTGTGGCAGCGCATCGCCGCACGCCTCACCCTCCCCGGAGATCCGGTCGCCGCGCTCGTTGAGCGGGCGGACGTGAGAGGCCTCGCGCCAGACGCGACCGCCTCGCGCGCCGTCGCGCTGCGGCGTTCGTTGACTGGCCGTCCGCCTGCCGACCTGCCACGCGATGACATCGGTCTCGTGATGGGTGATGTCCTCAAGCCCAGTGGGGAGACAGGGGCCACGTTGTTCAGCTCCTGGGAGGACACCGTGGTCGCGTTCATGGCTCCACGCTCGGGCAAGACGACCACCCAGTCGATCCCGCATGTCCTGTCGGCGCCTGGCGCCGTGATCGCCACCAGTAACAAGGCTGATCTGTGGTCGGCGATCGCGACCGTCCGCGCGGCCAAGACCGGCGGGAAGACCTGGCTATGGGACCCTCAACGCATCACCTACCAGCCCCAGGAATGGTGGTGGAACCCGCTCGCGGACCTGGCCACCGTCGAGGACGCCCACCGGCTGGCCGGGCATTTCGTCCTCACCGTCGACGACGGCCAAAAGAAGGACCTCTGGGGACCGGCCGCGCAAGACCTGCTGTGCGCGCTGCTCCTGGCAGCCGCCACCTCCGACCGCACAATGCACCACATCGCGCAGTGGTTGGACGAGCCCGCCGTCCCCACCCCGATCGAGCTGCTTCAACAGGCTGGATTCCACCTGATGGCGTCCTCGTTGAAGGGCACACAGAACGGCGCCGTCGAGACCCGCGACGGGATCTACCAGACCGCCCGCACCGCCGCGAAATGCCTCCGCGACCAGGAGATCCTCGCCTGGGTCACCCCACAGCACGAACTCCCCGTGTTCGCCCCGGACGCCTTCGCCGCCTCCCACGACACCCTCTACCTACTCTCCAAATCGCTCAGCGCCGCGGCCCCGCTGATCGCCGCGCTCACCGACACCGCCATGCGCGCCGCCGAACGCCGCGCCGAACAATCCGGCGGACGACTCGACCCACCCATGGTCGTCGTCCTGGACGAAGCGGCCAACATCTGCCGCATCGCCGACCTCCCCCAGCTCTACTCCCACCTCGGATCACGCGGAATCGTCCCCGTCACCATCCTCCAGTCCTACGAACAAGGCGTCACCGTCTGGGGCGAACCCGGCATGGCCGCGCTCTGGGGCGCCGCCACCCGCAAACTCATCGGCGCCGGCATCGACTCCCCCAGGCTCACCCGCGACCTGGCCACCCTCATCGGCCAACACGACGTCCCCATCCGCTCCATCACCTACAACGAGGGCCGAGCCTCCGAGCAGATCTCCCTGCGCCGACAGGAAATCCTCGAGGCCGCCGACATCCGCGCCCTACCCGCCGGAACCGCACTCCTGCTCGCCACCGGCACCCGCCCCGCCCTCATCCAGCTACGCCCCTGGTACCGCGGCCCGCACGCAACCGACATCAACGCCGCGATCAAAAACGCCGACACCTCCATCACCAACGCCGCCCGCGATCACCACCGGAGGAGGACCGACCTCACCTCTGACGACTGAACTTCCTCTACACCTGCACGTTCTCTGCCCGAACCCACGAAAGGAGCACGTCCCATGAACGCTGCGACCCTGGAGTACCTGCTGTGTCCGAATCCGAACACCCGGCGACGGGAGCCGTCGCCAAGCACACCGATCCCGCGCGCGCCGTAGACCGCGTCGCCAAGCCGTTCCACCCGTCGGTGGCCACGTGGGTCACCGAGTACTTCGTTCCGATGTACCGCCGCACGCTCGGCGGTGAGTTCCGGTGGTGCGCCCAGTGGTGGCGCCACGCTGAGGCGATCTCCCGGCTGACCGCTTTGTGGCAGTCCTGGGAGGCTTGCCGCCTTCAGGGAGCGACCGGCATCGGTCTCTGGTACCGCGACCACCTCGACCCCCAGCTGCCCATCCTGCTCGGAGCCCGCGGCCCCTTCTACCAGTGCACCGAGGACGAACACCTCGAACCGCATCAGGCCCGCACCGAGCCTGCCCCGCTGCGCTGGTGGGGCGAACCGGCACCACGGCCCGACGGCCAGGCGAGCGCATGAAGGACGGCCCTCTCACGCGCGCCGAAGCCGCCCTGGACGCCTATGACCGCACCTTGGCGGTGCTCCCCGAGGGACGTTCGTTTCGCGACAGCCGGGCCCTCACCCGTATGACGGTGAACTCTCTGTTGCAGGATCTTGCCGCCTACGCCGAACACCACCACATCACCATCGACTCCGAGCACGTCGCCGCGCTGGCCAGCCTGAACGCTCCTACCAACGCACCTGAGCTCGACCGCCCGCCCGCTGGGTACCTGCGGGTGGACGACGCCGTCGAGACCATCCCTCGAACTGCGGCGCTGCCGCCCACCCGCGGTTTCGTCTCGGCCATCCACCACGCGGACAACGGGTCTGTCGAGTACTCCGTCACGTTCCCCGGTGTGCCAACGCCGATGCGGCTCCCGCGCGCGTGCCTGCGCAGCACCAAGGCGTTCCCCGGCGTCAGCCTGGGGAAGGGTGCCGTGGTTCGGCCTTCAGAAGCAGAACAGAGGCTCGTCGACACCTGGGCACGCACGTTGCAGAAGGGGCGTGACCCCGCCCCTCGCGATCTGGCTGATCGAACCGTGATCGCGATCGCGCTGGGCCAGTGGGCTGGTGTCCCCGCCCAACGCGTCTCGGAAGCACTGAGGGAGCGGATCGTTCGAGCCGCAGCTGCGTTGGCCCTCTCCTCACCGCCCCACAGCGCCGCCCAAGTCGCGGCAAGCGATCTCCCTGCCCACTCGACCGTCCCGACGGGGGAAGCCCCTTCCGGCGAGGCTCGGCTACGCCCCTCCTCTGCCATCGGCGCGCAATCCCCGCCCCTGACCTTCACGTCACTCAAGCCGTCTCCGGCTGGACTCCGTCCCGCCGGAGCACGAACCCAGACCCTGACAGGAGCTTCCTCATGCCCGAAAACAACGACAATCTCTCCGCCGCCAAGAACGCCCAGGAACTCCTGGAGTCGTACGGGGAGACCTCCGACGCCCTGCCTCTCCGCCAGCTCCCCGGAGAGGGGGAGGTCAGTGACCTTCTCACCGACCTGATGCACTACTGCTCACTCCAGGGCGTGGACTTCGACCATGCCCTGGAGTCCGCCCGGCTGACGTTCGCCGATGAACGCGCCGAAGAAGGCCGCTTCACCCCCGGCGCCTGCGTCGAGCTGGTCGGCAAAGCCGCAGAGCAGGCCCAGCGATCGGCCCTGCCCGGACGCGGAGTGGTCACCGGTATCTCCGACGCCAAAGACGGACAGCCGGTGTATCAGGTCCGCAGTCCCGGAGACGTTCGCGCACGCTCCTACCTCGAGACCGAGCTGCGCTCCGCCCCACAGTTCGGTCCCGTGGAGACCACCGAGGGGGACGTCCGTTCCCCACTCGATGCAGAACAGGCGGTCATCGGGTCCTGCGTTCAGATGCTGCAAGCAGAAGGACGTGGCCAGCACCCGCACCCAGACGACGTCGGGAACCTGAACGCCCTCTTCAACGCACTCGTCGACTGGACGCAGCTGTCCAGCGACCGGCTCGACACCCTGCTCGCTCCCAAGGTCGAGTCCGCGTACCGCGTGCTCATCAAGCCCGGTGCCGCCTCCGCGTGGCAGAACCCGGCCCAGCTCGCCGCCGCCGACCGCGGCGACCCGAACCCCGACCTCACGGCACCTCCCAAGCCGATGCCCGCCCCCGGGCAGCCGCCGACTCGGCAGTCCCGTTCCGGCCCGCACCGCTGACCAGGAGTCCCTGTTGTCCTTGCCGCTGATCGCCCGCGCCATCGATGCACTCGCCGTCCGGCAGCCGCTGCATGGTCGTCTCGCCGCCGCCTATTCCGCATTGGAGTTGCTCGAAAACGCCGTCCAAGAGCTCGGGTTCCTGGACGCGCCCGACCCGCCGCCCCGCTGGGCCGCCATCCACCAGCACGCGGCCCAAGCCCGCGCCGACCTCGCCGGGGCGCCGTCCATCGCCTGGCCGCTGACCACTCCGCCGCCGACCGTCGCGCTGGCCATTCACGATCTGGCCACCGTGACCAGCCGACTCATCGACCTGGCCGAGGCCCTGACCGAGGCACTCCTGGTCACCGCCCAACAGGCCGCGGACACCGCGGATGCCCTGTACGTGCTCAAGGCGATGGTGCGGGCCCAGGCCCTGACAACCGAGCTGCACCGCTCCCTCGCCCACGGCCCTCGCTAGCCCTTCACGCAACCCGAACGGAGTCCAATGGACGACCACATCAGCTTCGTCACCAGCCAGATCCACAGGGCCGACACCTTGCCCGCGCTGCTCACTGCCGCGTTCTACGGCCTGGAGACCGTCGAGCGTGCCACCGCTCTCCTCGCCGAAACCGCCCCCGAGCACCTCCGGACAGACTGCAACGAGGCGTTCGAAGCCGCCATCGACGCTTGGTGGGCCCTTTCCGACGCGCCGACCTGGAGTGACCCCGGCGGCTCTCCTCCGCCCGAACTTGCAGCCCAGGTCTCGTCGCTGGTGCTCCTGGTGAGCCAGACCCTCCTCAAGGCAGCCAACAGGGCCACCGTTCCTGCTGATCGGGTCGCCTGCCTGTCCGCCGTCCACCATGCCGGACGTGCCCACGCCGCGTTGAAGAAGGTCGCATGAACACCGTCCCCGCTTCCATCACTGCCGGATCCGGCGACGACCCGGCAGTCCAGCGCATCGGCGCCGTGACCGAGGCGCTCCGCACCTACGAACGCCGCATGTTCGGCGACGGGCCGTCCGCGGTGCCCGGCGAGCGCACCTACGTGCAGACGCTGACGTCGGCGCTGCTCTGTGACCTGGAGCACTTCGCGTCCGCGAACGGCGTAGACTTCACGGAAGCCGCTGTCGCAGGACACGAAACCTACGCTGACGAGATCGCAGCCGCCCGCCGGTACGCGATCGGAGACGCCGTCCAGCTACGCCACAGTCCCCACCGGCGCGGCATCATCAGCGGCATCGACGACGCCCACAAAGAAGACCCGTCGTACCTGGTCAGAGTCCCAGGGCTTCCGTACGTCCACCATGAGCACGCCGTCTCCCTGGAACCCGTGGGGTCGTTCCCGCCGGTCAAGGGGATGTTCCGGGCCGCCGTCACTGTGGACCAGGCCGAGGCCGAGTTGATCGACGCATGGGCGCACCTGCATCTCGGCTCCGCTGAGGCCGCCTGGACGCAGACCTACGACCGCGTGCTGAAGGCGCTGACCGCCTGGAGTGGCAGCACCTCGCACGAGCTCCTCACCAACCTCCAACCGCAGATCAACGAACGGGTGCGGCAGCTGCGCGCCGCCGTCCCGCTCCAAGAGCACCCCGCGCGTCTCGCATCACACGACAACACCACCCACCCGAAGGGATCAACATGAATTTCACCGCGACCAAGCCCGAACCGGCATCCGTCCTCGAAGCGGTCTACGCCGAGCTCTCCCGCGCCAAAGCGCTCATCACCAGGGCCATCGACCAGACACCGGACGGCTACATCCGCCTTGGATTCGCCGAGGGCGAGGCCAGTGACGCCCTCGGCGCCCTACGAGTCGCCCCGTCCCTGCCGTCCACAGCCATCTCTCGCGCGCAGACAATGGCCGCTGCGGTGGCCGACATGACCGCGGACGACCTCACGGCCGCCTTGGACCAGATCGCCACAACCGCCGCCCGCGCGTGCGCGACCCTGATCGGCTTGGCCGAGACCAGCTCAGATGCCAGTGACGTACTGGCCTGCCTGGATGCGGCCCGGTACGTGGGACGGCTGCGTGAGCAGTTCGAGTAGCGGCCAGTCGGGCGTGGCGACGTTCGGGCAGTTGGCGGCGGTCGCCGACCGCCATCGGTCCGAGGTCCACGAGGCCCTGCGCCGTCCGGACATCGCCGTCCAGGCCAGCCGCCCCGGCTCGATCACCGAGCTGGGGCGGCTGGCCCAGGTCCTGACGCGCTACACCGACCGCATCGCCCATGGCTTCGGCCTCCCCAGCGACGACGGGGCGAGCACCCGAGATATCGCCCGCCAGGCCGGTGCGTCCCTGCGCCACGCGACGGCCTACCTGGACAGGCCCACATCCGACGCGGAGCAGGACACGTCCCTGGCGCAGAACCTGCGAGCGTCCGCGGCGGCACTCGGCTGCGGCCTCGACCTGCTGTTCACCCACCTGCCGTCCCCAGAGAGCAGTCGGCAGCCGACATCCGTCGCGTCCGTCATCTCCGCGCCCGACACCGCAGGCCAACTGTTCCGCCTGATCAGCGACCACGCCGCCACCGCCGGGCAGCTGGCTCTCAGAACCGGTCCCACCCCACGCCCGGCGGGCCAGTTCCTGCTGCGGGCGGCAGCGCTGACCGGTATGGCCGCCCACAACCACGAAACGGGCCTCCAAGCCGTTTCCCTGCCCAAGATCCCTGACCGGATCCGTCCCGAGACGCATGAGGATCGCGATCAACTCCTGGCCGGTATCGACACCAGCGTCCGCCGACTGGACGCCACCCAGGCCGAGAGCTCGGTGACCACCTGGCGGTACCTCGCCCGTGCCGCCACCATCACCCACGAGCTCGACCACCGCCTGGTCTGCCTGCTCCGCCTCCGCCTGGAGACCCTCGAAGGCTCCCAAGCCGCCGATCAGCTGTGGCCCGTGATCAAGACGATGAGCCTCATGAGCAGGCGATGGCGGAGCATCGCCCGAACCTGGAACGAGCTGACCGCCGGGCTCCGCGACCCCGAGATCGGCCCAGCCAGGGATGCGAGCGACCTGGTCCTCCGCCTCGGACGGCTCAGCCGCACCGATCCGACCTGGAAACCGGGCCACCGCACGCCGCCCACGGCCACCGATCCCGCGCTGCTCGCACCGGCTCTGTCCGATGTCGCCAGGATCGGCCTCACCGTCATCACGACCCTCGGCGCCTGCAACCAGATCGCCGCCCAACACCGCCACGCCATCAACGACCTGGCCCGCGCCCTGAGCATCCACAACATCAAGCCGGAACGCGCCTACGTCGGCCCGAGGAACCACGGCAGTCCGGTGGAGATCGCCAAGCTCCGCCACAACTACCCCGCCAACTACGCCGACGGGCGCGAAGCCGTCGCTCGCCTCTCCGGCTTCTTCGGCGAGATCGCCCCTGCTCTCGACCCGCAAATGACCCTCGCGCTGCGCAGTGCGGCTTTGCCTTCCCCTTCCTCCCTGGCCAGCGCCGACTGCCCATTGCCGTTACTCGCCGACGGGGCCTTCCACATGGGCCCGCCTCCTCCGACTCCAATCCACCAGCCCGCCGATCCCCGGCGGCCGTCACCACGCCTCTGAGAGGAGGGGCATGTCTGACGCCCCGACCGCTGCGACCTCGATCGCACATCCCGCCGAACGCCCCGTTCCGGCCGAGTTACCGGCCGCTGAGCAGGTTCGAGCCGTCCGGATCGTCGCCGGAATACTCGCCCCGCTGATCGTCGCCTTGGCGTTCCTCGGCGCGATCGGGTCGTTCACCACGGTCCGCATGATGGCCGAACCGTGGTTCGGCGGACACGCCTGGATCGTCCCGGTCGGTATGGACGTGGGAATCCTGGTGCTGCTCGCCTGGGACCTGCTGATGGAGTACCTGGGCATGCCCTGGCCCATGCTCCGCTGGGTCGCCTGGGGATACATCGCCGCCACGGTCGCGGTCAACGTCGCGGCGGCGCGCGGCGACCCCGCCGGAAGCCTCATGCACGCCGCGATGCCCACCCTGTTCATCACCGCCATCGAGGGCATCCGCCATCTCATCCGGCGTCGGGTCGGGCTCGCCACTGGCACGCGCCCCGAGCCCATCCCCACCTTGCGGTGGCTCCTGGCACCGCTGTCCACAGTGCTGTTGTGGAGGCAGATGGCCCTGTGGCACATCACCTCCTACCGGGAGGCACTCGACTTGGAGCACCGCCGCCTCATCGAGGTCGGACGGCTCCAACAGCGATATGGGCGGCTCGCGTGGCGTTGGCGCGCCCCACTTCCCGAACGCCTGAACCTCCGCCTGCTCGCCGTCAACCACGAGCCGCCCGAGGCGGCCGTTCCAGCCCAGGCTTCACCAGAGCTCGAACCGCCGACCCCGGACTGGCTCAATCCTGAACTGCTTCTCGCGGCACGGCACGTCCTGCGCGATGGCCTCGCCGAGGGACGCGTGCTGAGTCGCACCGAGCTCGGGCAGCAGCTACGGAAGCTGGGCTTCAGCATCTCCAACGAGCGCCTCGCCGAGCTCCGCCAGCTCGCCAGCGCTGGTCCCACGGCCACCAGGACAGAGCCGTAACGCGAAGACGACAGCTCATTCAGGTCGTCGCTCATGGTTGACATCGATTTACCGAACGTGCATTGTCGAAGATCCAACAACTTTAGTTAATGAGATCGAATCACATTAACGATCAAGCACTGGGAGGACGTCCATGACCGCATCCGCCTCGTTGCCCGCCACCCACCAGACCGTCCCCGGCCCCAGGAGCCGCGTCCAGCTCGACCCCGACCAGAGGGCCCGCGAAGTCGCTCTGCACCGACTGCGCACTGTGCTGACAACCCTCGGCGTCCGGACACGCCTCACCCGGCCCCGCAGCCGCATCTGGCGGCTACGCGTCCACAAGAACGGATGGCACGAGACGGTGATGTGCGGAGGCAGTGACGGGACCTTCGCCTTCGTCACCGCCCACGGACGTCTCCTCGGCCCGACCAGCGATGTCCAGTCCATCGCCCGCCTGCTCATCTGGATGCTGGACCACCAGCAGCGATGACCTCAGCCGACTTCACCCCGCCCACGCAGGACGGCGGCACCGAGTCCAGTGCCAGCATCGACCAGGCCCACGCCGAGCGACGGAGCCAGCTCGCCGTCCTGCGAGGCATCGCCGCTCACCAAACCCAGCAGCTCCTGGACGGACGACTCGCCTGGACGGCCTGGCTAGACCTGGCTGCCAGGCACGGACGATTCGGGTTCAGCAACACCTTGCTGATCGGCGCACAACGCGCCACAGCAACAGAAATCCGCACCTACAACGACTGGCAGAGCCGTGGGCGCCAGGTCCGCAAAGGTGAGCGCGGCATCCGCCTGGTCTCCCGCCGGAACATCCCCTACTCCGTCTTCGACATCACCCAGACCGACGGCCCAACGCTGGACAGCGCCCCGCCCACTCAGCCCACTCCTGCCTCCGACGCCCTCGAACGACTCCTGCGGGTGACCGCCGACCTGGGCATCTACGTCGACCGAGGAAGCTGGCCCTATCTAGGACGTCCCGACCGCCGAATCGTCCTCCCGGGTGAACTCGGCGACGAGCTGGCCCTGTCCGTCCTGGCCCACCAGCTCAGCCACGTCCTCCAACGCGGCGAGCAACCCGACCCTGATCTTCAAGCGCTCTGCCGCGGTGTCCGTCGCGTCCGCGCCGACTCGATCGCCCACCTCACTCTGTCCCAGCTCGGAGCCGACACCGGCGAGATACCGTTTCCGCCCGTCGACTCATGGGCCGGGACCGACCCTCGCTCGCCTTCTCTGGCTGCGGTCAGCAGTACGGCCACGCAGATCGTCCGCACTGCCCAGCAGATCTCCCGTCGCTTGGAGTCCGCGTTCCCGGCGCACGCGGACCGTCCTGCAACGCGAGCCACAACACCCAAAGCGGCAGCCGCATCCAAACACGAAGACTTGGTCGATGCCCTCGCCAGCGCACATGAATACTTCCGCACCCGCCTGTCCAACAGCTGGGTCCCGGGCTACCTGTCCGAACGCGGCATCACTGCAGTCGACCTGGACGCATGGGCGATCGGATACGCGCCCGCTGAGGGCATGGTGGAACACCTCGCGGCACTCGGGTTCACCGACTCCGCCCTCCACGATGCCGGGCTCACCCGTGACATCGGCAACCGCCGGCGACCACTGTTCGCTGATCGGCTCGTCTTCCCGCTCCGCACACCAGATGGCACGGTGATGGGTTTCGTCGGCCGCCGCCCCGACGCCGGCCGCGGTCCCAAGTACATCAACACTCCCACCAGCAGCCTGTTCAACAAGGGCCGGCTCCTCTTCGGCCTCCACGAAGGCCGGGAGCAGCTGAACGCTGGAGCACGCCCGCTGCTGGTCGAAGGCCCGCTGGACGTCATGGCCGTCACCGCAGCTGCCCCGGACGGCCTCGTCCCGGTTGCGCCCTGCGGCACTGCTTTCACCGCCGAACACCTCGCGAGCCTGCGCGATCTCGCCGACCTCGACACCGTCGGCCTGGTGCTCGCGCTGGACGGAGACACGGCCGGACAGCGCGCGATGCTACGCGCCTGGAAGACACTCCAGCAGGTCAAGGGGCCAATCGACGCGGTAGTTCTCCCCAAAGACCAGGACCCTGCCGACATCCTGCGTTACCAAGGGTCCATGAGGGTACGCGAAGCATTACGGTCGGTGACTCCACTGGCTGACCTGGTCATCGACGCGCAGATCGAGCGGTTCGGCGGAACGCTCGACCACGCCGAGCAGCAGGTGACGGCCGCCCGCGCCGCCGCCACCCTCATCGCCCAGATGCCCCAAGAGCAGATCACCCGCCAGGTCCCCCGCGTCGCCACATCAACCGGCGTTCCCATCGACACCGTCACTGCTTTGGTCGCCGACGTGATCAGCCCAGATGTCCCAGCCGCACCCACCCCCAGGCACAGGCGCCGCTCCGCCACTTCAGACCCCTATCCCGGGCCGAGACGGCACACCCGCTAACCCGCCCAAACGACAGGAGACCAGCCGTGAGTGAGAACCATCCCGATCCGTTCACTGAGGGCCTCACCCTCGGCGGCCAGCGCCTCAGCCAGTTCGCCATGGCCGCAGTGATGGGCGTACAGGTATGCAACGCCATCATCCGCCGGTTAGAAGAGGCTCGCCGCGCGCAGGACGAAGCCGCTGCCGAAAGGGAACGTGCAGCCCTTCGCGCCGCGCGCGAGGAAGCACGGACACGATGGACGCCCGCCCACGATCGAGAGTGGCTGAGCCAGTCCAATCTCTATGACGTCGGGCAGGCCTGGGCCGCGGCGCTCCCTCACATCGACAGCTCGAAGTCAGCACGGTCGGCCGCTGACAAATGCGAAGCCCGCCTCCGCGTCCTCCACCCGTACGCCATGCAGCGCTACGACGAGCTACGCCGCGAAGGCGAGAGCCGGCCGGACGCAATGTTGGGAGCAGCTCCCTACTTCGCCAAGGCCCCCAACACTCGCTCCGGCCAACCCGCGCCCATACGCCCGGCCCTCGCCCAAGGGACAGGAGCCACCTGGGCCGCCAATCCTCACGGCCCCACCCGTGCTGATCTGAACACCGCTCAACAGGACGCACGCGCTCAGCAGATCGCCGCCGACCTCCGCACCCAAGCCCGGGAGAAGGGGCACGACCCGAATCCCATCGAACTGCGCACCATGCTCGAGGTCGCGACCAACCTCCCTGAGGAGGCCATCACCAGGGCCGTCCCGCTCGAACCACCCCGCCGCACCGGCAGCGGAATCGCCACCCCTGAAGGCGAACTCGCGGACAGAGGCTTCCCCTTCACCATCGACGAAGCCCTCGCCGTGTCCACAGCCCGACCGGCCGAGCATGCCCCGTCCCGCCGGAAGCCGGGCCCGACCCCAGACCGCAACCGCCGACGCAACCTCTGATCAGGACGGAGACCATGACCATGCAGCTCCCCACCGGAAACGCCGGCCTCTCACTCGCCTTCCTCATCATCGTCGGCGTCGTGACGCTCCCGCTCCTCCCCACCTGGATCGCCGTGATCAGACGCGCCGAAGCGATCTCCTTCGTACTCCTGTTCAACATCCTCTGCTGCGCAACCGTCCTGGGCTGGCCACTGGCCCTGGTTCTCGCCTTCAAAATGCCCAGACGAAGCGAGTTCCGGCTGCCCCCTTCCTCCCATGTCCGGTCGCCGCCGCCCTGGCGGGGATACTGAGCAACCCACACCGCAATCTACGCAAGAAGACCCCTCCCATTACGCCCGAATCGGCGTAATGGGAGGGGTTCTCCGGTCTGTTCCTCTATCCTGGCCTCCGGGGACCAGCCTGATATGGACAGGCTGGTCCCTCCCTAGGACGCCAGCGGAATGCTGAGTTCGCCCAAGGTCTCCAGGGTCTGGCGGCGATTGAGGTCCACCCACACGGTATGTCCGAGGGCAGGACTCCCGTGGATGCCCATCGCGAGCGCCAGCTGCGAAACCATGTACAGGCCGCGTCCGCTCTCCTGCCTTTCGTCAACCTGCCGAACCGCGGGAATGCCGCCACCGCCCAGGTCGGTCACCCCGACATAGACGGGATCCCCGTAGGCCAGCTCAACGCCGAACCAGCCGCCCTCCTCGCCTGAGCGTGTATGCCGGAGGGTATTGGCCGCCAACTCCGCGACAGCAAACTCGACCACGTCGGCGCATTCGTCCCCAGCGAACATCATCCGGGCAAGCCGACGCACTTTCGACACCTCTTGCAGTTCACCGCGGTAGGTGCGCCGCCACCGCATAGGGCCTGAGTCGTGCAGCCACTCGGCCGCGGTGCTGTATCTCCACGTTGTTGTATCCATTCTTTCTCCTCTGCCTCTGGTTGCATCTCTTGGTTCGAGTGAAGGCCCTGAAGCGAATACGAAGCAGTCCGCGTTCGCCGTCGAAGGCCCAGCTCCTCCGGCCCGCAGTGCAAAGGAGGAGGTGGGCGGCGTCGGTGTCCAGAGGGACCTTGGGTGTCGCGGACCACGTCGAACGTTGCGCGGATGTCCGCTTGGGGACGCTGAGTGGTGGCCGTGACCCGAACGCGCGAGCTCAGCGTCCGGGCCACGGCAGCTTGCGGAATGAACCACGAGTCGCCAGCGGTCCCCTGGGCGGAGCTAGGAGGCGTCTTCCATGCGCAGCGCCGCGATGTTGTCGGCGGCGTAGCCGCTGATCAACGCAATCGTGCTGTTCAGGAGACCGTGGTCACGCATGGCCTCTTCGTAGGCGGCCCGGGCGACCTCGAACGCCTGATCCACGGCCTGACCAGGTGCGAGCGCGGACGAGTCGACCTGGGTTTCGTTCATCGGCATGGGCCTTCCTTCGTGCGGGTCAGCTCCGCTCTGATCGCGGCAGCCGCTCTTTCCGGCATCACCACCGGCGCGATCTGTGCGCCCGACCGTTCCCACTGGAAGACGGCTGCGGCCTGGTCCTCAAGAGGCGGTCTCACGGTGACCCATCGTTGAAGACCGTCACCGACGAGCAGGCGTGGACAGCCTCCGCTGAGGCGGTCCAGGCGGGCGTACAACGTCGGATCCAGGCGGTGCAGCGCCATCCGCAACATGTCCAAACTCGTCATGGCGGCTTCGGCGCTGAAGCATGATGCTTCTCCCGGCGTTTCCATCGGCGCCGCTTGGGCACGGTCGAAGGACACTCGGTGACGGGGCTCGTGTCGGAACCTCACTGTGTCCTCCGGGTCGCGGCTTCGCGGGTGCCCCAAGACTTCACTTGATCACGCTGCGCAACCACATCAGCACTGCATCGGAAACAGCCGTCGGTGATGCAGCGATGAATAGCTGGGGTGCCGCCGACCGGGAAGGCCACAACATGAGCACGACGAAGAGAACGTGCACTCGCTGTGGAACACCGCTGAGCCGCTACACCCAGGGAGAGATCTGTGGCCCCTGCATCACCGCCGCACGCCTTGCCCCCAAACCGCCCGAAATTCAGCTCCCAGTGGAGTTCTGGTTCTCTGATCCCATCAGCAGAGCCTTGGCCCGATGGGACTGGTCAACCCTCCTGGTCGCCGTCCACAACCACACCAAGGCAACACAGAGCGCCATCGCCTCGCAGACCGGAATGTCCCAAGGCTCGATATCGAGGCTCATGGCGGGGCGCAGCGGTGGGCAGACGATCGAGACCGCGCTCAAGATCGTGGATGGGCTCGGAGCCCCTCGAACCCTCGCTGGCCTCACTCCGAAAGGACTCAGCCACCTCTCCGAGGACCGCGGCGATCAGGGATCTCAAGGAACGGGTACGGCAAACCACGTGAACCGCCGCGAATTCTCCACCAAGCTGGTACTCGCTGGCCTCACAATCCCGTTGATCGGCCGGTCAGCGAGTACCTCGGGGGCTGACGTCGACATCGTGACCGGTCTCGACCGTCCCGCCGATGCCGTTGCCGACCTGTACGCCCTGGACGCCAAGCACGGCGGGGCCGCCCTTGTTGAACTGGCCGAAGCTCGATTGTCGAGCCTGCTCGCACAGCTCAGGCAAGTCACCCTCAAGCCATCCGATGAGCCCTTCGTGTACTCAGTGGTCGGCCAGGTCACCACTGCTGCCGCATGGTTCGCCTACGAGCGCGGCGACCTCGACCGTGCGGAGAACCTCCTCAAGGACGGCCTGTACGCGGCACACTGCGCGAGCGACGTCGGGCTGCGGCTCCAGGTACTCAACATCCTTGCCATGGTGAGCCGGTCCCTGAACCACCCTGCCAAGGCCGTCGCAGCCGCCCAAGGAGCCATCGACGCAGGCTCACGAGCCGACCCTCAACTGCGGGCGCTGTTGTCCATGCGTCTCTCGCTCGGCCACGCGCGCCTCCGAGACGCACACGCGTACGAACGGTTCAAAGGCGAAGCCTGGGATCTCCTGGGCATGTCTACCGGCCAGACCGACCCCAGCGAATGGTTCCGCTTCTTCGGTGAGGAGGAGATGCACGGTCTCGAAGCGATCGGCCAGACCTTCCTTGGCCGCCATGCGGAAGCCGCCGATCTGTTGGAGGACACCACCGCCTCGATGCCCCCACGCAACCGCGCCTACTACCGCCTCACTCACGCCGAGGCTCTCGCGCGGTCGGGCAACGGCAAGCACGCGATCGATGTCTTCCACGAGAATCTGCCGCTGCTGACCCAGATGACCAGCGCCCGCATCACCGACAAGGTCCGCGACTTCGCAGGGACGCTGCGCACCGTCCCCGGCGATGACGCCTTCCAGACCCGGCGCATCGCGCTCAGCCTGATCGGAGAGCCCCCCCATGCCTAACGGCGCCGACTACACCTTCACCAAGCACGACGGCTCCGCCACCCTCGCCATGCTGGACGAGATCGCCACCGTCTACGTCCCCGCCTACGCCGATCCGCCCTACAAGCCGCACCCGATGTTCAGCCTCGAAGGATTCACAGAACGCACCACCAGCCAAGCCAAACGCGATGGCTTCTCTCTCATTGCCGCCCGCAGCCCCGACGGCGATCTCGCAGGCTTCAGCTTCGGACTGCCCTTCGAAGCAGGTCGGTGGTGGCGCGACGCTTCCGGCTCCATGCCACCGGCCGAGGTTGTCCAGGCGCCCAAGTTCGCCGTCATCGAGCTCGTAGTCGCCAGCCCTCACCGCGGCCGGGGCCTCGCCCACCGCCTCATCAACACCTTGCTGGAAGACCGCCCAGAGCCCTACGCCACCCTGCTCGCCAACACCGACGCTCCCGCCCGCAGGATGTACGAACGCTGGGGCTGGAACAAGGTCGCCGACGTCCAGTCCTACCCCGGGGCTGACAAAGACGATGCCCTCATCCTCAGACTGAGGAAATAGGGGAACGCGAGCTGCGCTGTATCGCCGCCATTCCAGCGGAGTTGTCAACTCTTTCCTGAGCGCCACAGTACGAACCACGTCGTGGGGACGCCGCCTATCGCTGCTGCGGCGGCAAAGGCGGCCACGACGAGGACGGCGAGGTAGAGCCAGCTGCCGCCCGTCACGGTGTCTCCGGCGTGTGCCCGGTCGCGGGCCGGGCGGGGTGTTCGCTGTAGTCGACCGTGTGGGTGCGGAGAGCCCGGAGCGCCCGTTGGAGTCGTTGGGCCATGTCAGGGCGGAGGCGCCGGTGAGCCTCTTGTGGTGCCAGCATCGCAAACTCGCTGATTTCGCCATCAACGACGCGCAGGGCGGCGAGTTCGGCGCCGATGAGGATCCCGCCGTCGAAGATGAAGACGAGTTCGTCGTCCCACGGGCCGTGGGGACCCACCCAGTCCAATACGAGAAGGGCGCCGGGTTCGAGGTCGATGCCGAGTTCTTCGGCGATCTCACGGCGCACGGCGGAACGCGGCGGCTCGTTACTTTCCGCCATCCCACCGGGAAGGTCCCAATGCTCCTTGTAGGTGGGGTTGACCAGCAGGATCCGGCCCGCTTCGTCGCGGACCAGGACATCGGCGGCAACGCGTTTGCGGGCCTGCCGGGCGTTGCCCTCAGCTAGGTAGGCGAAGTGGGCTTCGTCGTCGGTGACGGCCACGCGGGGTCCTGGCCTTCCTGTGCACCGGGGATCTGGCTGAGTCTGGTGAAGGAGCTTGCTACCTCGGGGGCCGTGCCCGCCGACCTGTCCGTCCGTAGATGTTAGTGAGGGCGTGTTCGGCCTCCTGGACCCGTTCCTCGGATCGGTAGGCCACCCATGATGTGCGGATCCGGGCGACCTGGTGCGCGACGCGTGCTGAGCGGACGGCCGTGAGGTCGTCGCGCAGGCTCATGATGGTGGCGGCTGCTTCGTCGGGGTGGCGCTGGTGGAGTTGGG
This sequence comes from Actinomadura oligospora ATCC 43269, assembly GCF_000518265.1. Classification (GTDB taxonomy): domain Bacteria; phylum Actinomycetota; class Actinomycetes; order Streptosporangiales; family Streptosporangiaceae; genus Spirillospora; species Spirillospora oligospora. The sequence goes on from NZ_KI912411.1 coordinate 126,119, forward strand.
CGGCGGCGAGCCGTACGCCGATGAGGGCCCTGGTCCTGCGCTCGGTTGGTCGGCGGGTGGCGACGGAGGCGGCGAAGTGCTTCTCGGCTCCCACGTGGTCGCCCCACTGGGTCAGCGCCAGGCCCTGCTGGTGCTCGTAGCTCTCCTGGTGGTAGCCGCCCACGCTGTGGGAGTCACCGAGGGAGTCTGCGCGGTTGAGGTCCTTTTCGGCTGCCTGGAGCAGGTGGCGGGCCCGTGCCCGGTTGAAGCCGGTCGCGGCCTGTGCCTCACCGGCCATGCCGTTGGTCCAGGCGCGGCGTCGGGCGGTGCTGCCGGGCCGGAGGCTGTCCTGGGCTGCGGAGGCGAGGGCCAGTGCGGCGCCCGCGTGTCCGAGTTCGACGGCCTGGGCGGCCAGTGACCGGAACGCGGCCGAGCGCATCTCGTGGTCGCCGGCCTCGTCGGCCAGCCGTACGGCCCCGATGTAGTACCGCTGTGACAGGCCAGCGCATCCGTCGTCTGCCGCCATCCAGCCGAGCAGGTACAGAACCTCCGCCGCGGCGCTGAAGAGCCGGGGCCGTACCGGCCCACCGGGGGTGCCGTGCAGGAGCGGCGCGACCTCGGTGACGTAGTAGGCGGCGGCAGCGGCGCGGCCGTGGCCGCCGCCGTGCAGGTCGTCCAGGGCGCCGAACATCTGGCAGGCCGAGTGGATGCGGGCGACGTCGCTGGCGCCGGCCCGGCGCCCGCCGGGCCGCAGCACGGGGGTCGTAATGAGGTGTCCGGGCAGTTTGGGTACGGCTGCGGCGGCGATGCTCCACAGGCCTGTTGTGAGGGTGGTGCGCCGGTTCATCATGTCGTGAGTCCCCAGGGTGATGGCCATGGCGACCGGATCTCCACGCCAGGGGTTTGCAGGGGGCACGGCGGGCTCCGGCCAGCCCAGGTCGGTGGCGGACAGGTCCGGCCGGTCCGCCAGCCGCGCGAGCGCCTCCACCACGGCGGCCCTCGTCACCGGCACAGGAACGGCCCCATTAAGCCATTGCCCAAGCGCCGCGCCCGTACACGACAGGGCGACACCGTTTTCCGCTCCGACCTTGTTCACCGCTGACGCGATCGCTCCGTAGGTCTTGCGGGTCTCGTCGATGACACGGGCGAGACTCGGGTTGCTGATCGGCGTCTTCCGAGGTCGTCCCATACACCGGCCACCTCCTCCGCCACATCGCGCGCCTACCGGGTCTCCACAGAGTCCCCTCCGGCGGCGGGCGCCGCAATAAGGCGCCATAGGCGTAATACGACGCAATACGCACAGCTCTGGAAGCCGCCCTGGCCCAAGGCTTTCCTGAGTAGGCGAGCTCGGGAGGAGGAACCGATGAAGACGCAACTTCGGCCCCGCCCACTGGACGGGGCCACGGCGCGCGAGACGGTCGCCTACTTCAACGGTCCTGTGCAGAACGGCGACTTCACGCTGGCCGATGACGTGGGGAAGGCGACGGGGATGCGGATTGCCGCGGCCGCCAACGCGCTCCTTGACGTGGGGCCCGTGCCGCATCTGTGGAACACCGTCACCCTCGCCGGAGATCTGGCGCGCCGGGGAGTTGCCGACCGTGCCGGTGCCGAGCTCGCGGCGGTCGTCGACAAGTACGACGGCGGGCTGCCCGGAGCAGGAGTGCTCACCGACACCGACCCGGACGTGGTCCGTCTGACGCTGGAGCTAGTCGAGCACGGGCTGACGGCGGGGACCTTGGCGATCGAGCCGCTCGCGGTCCCCACCTGCGTGAGTTGCGGTCACCTGGCCGGGACCGCCGGCACCTGCCGCGCCTGCGGCAGCACCACTCTGCGCTCCTGCACCCGGCCCCTTCTGACCGCACGCCGTCCCGGTCGCGCGCTCGGACGGGACGACTTCCACGCCACGGCCTGCCGGCCACCGGCCCATTTGATCGGTGTCGCCGCTCATGTGCCCGACCCGCTGATCCTGTCGCGGACCCGCGCTCACGGCGTCGGCCTGGAGGACGTCGGGCTGCCGGGCCTGGTGCTGGACCCCCGCGCCGGCGTGCACGTCACCGTCCTGGCCGCCGCCCGGAAGATCGGCGCCGGGACGGCGGTGATGACGGCGACCGCCGTCCCGATCGCTCATGTCGCCGCCTACGGCGCTCCGTTCCGCGCCGCCCCCGGGCTGCGGCTGCGCTACGGCCTGCACGGCTTCATCCCGTACGACCACCACGAGCCGCATCGTCGGCACGGGGAGGTCGGGCGCGGTGAGCAGCTGCGGGAGTTGCTGTGGGGGTGGTTCCTGCCGCTGTACAGCTTGCACGCCCGTTCCGGCGTGCGGGGCGACCAGTTGCCCGCTCTGGTTCGGTTTTTGCGTCGCGCCCTGCTGGCCCGTCCGGACCGGCCCGACGCCGCCGCGGTCGAGCGGGTGCGGGCTGCGCTCAGGGCCGGTGACACCCGCTGGCTGACCGACGCCGCGCTGCTCCCGCACGTCCTTCCCGAAACCGTCCCGGATGACGGCGCCACGCGTCCTACGCTTCCGGTCACGACCCGGCCGCGAAGCCGCAGGTGAACCAGCCGAAAGGGAGACGCCATGACCGGCGAGACGTGGGAGATGGTGCAGCACCGGACCGGAGGCGACGGTGCGGTGTGGCGGTCCTGCGACGGCCGCCGCTACAAGCGGACCGGGCCGGACGTCCTAGCCGAAGCAGCATTCCTGCGCCGCATCGAAGCCCTGGGCTACCCCGTCCCGCGAGTGCTGGACGAAGGACAGAACGAGGACGGGACGGCCTTCTTCGTCGAGGAGGCGCTGCCTGGCTCGTCGCTGCACGAGATGGCCGACCGCCTGGCGGCCGCCGGCGGTGCGCTTGACGCCGAGGTCGCCGCGACGGCCGCGAAGGTGTCGGCCGAGCTGCTGCGCGCCCAAGCCACCCACCCGGTCGCCACCTCCGCCAAGTTGCTGGCCGAGTTCGGAGAGAAGGCTGGATACGCCGCGAACGTGTGGGCGGAGAACCCCGACCTGGACACCCCGCACCGTCGCGCGGTAATCACGTCCGCCCTGCGGAGGCTGGAGAGCCTGCCGCTGTGCGCCTCCAGCCTGGACTACGGCCTGCCGAACGTCTTTCCCACCGGGGTGATCGACTGGCAGCACCACGGTCTGGCGCCGGTCGGATATGACGTCGTCCCGGCCCTGGAGATCATCGTGTTCCGCGGTGGCACGGGCCGCTACTCCCCCACGGCCGTGCAACGCGCCGCTTACCTGACGGCCGTCGACGACGCGGTCGTCCCGCTGCTGGACCAGCGGCCCAGCGGCTTCCTCGGGGAGTTCCTGGTCGTCAAGAGCATGTTCTTCCTCGCCCTCACCCGCCCCGCCGAGGCCTCGCCCGACAGCACCCTCGACGGCAAGGCGGGCAAGTGGCTGTACCGCCGGCACCTGTTCACCGAGTGTCTGGAGCAGTATGAACACGCAGGGACGGTCGACACCGCCGCCTTCCCCTCCTTCGCCGAGTTCCGCCAGCACTTCGCCGGACGGTCCGAGAGCACGGCCCCCAACGATCCGTGACCGGGACTACCTCTTGGACAGCGCGGGAATCATCTACAAGGTGATCGGGGACTCCCACCCCGGCAGCCACTACCTCGGGTACGTCAAGTACCACCCCGACCCGCACGGCGACCGGCACCTGTTCGGCGTCACCTACCGCTGCAACAGCGTGGTGTCCAAGGCGGTCGGGATCCTCGCCGACCGGCCCGAGTGCTATGTCTACTCCGACGCGGTCGGCTGCGTGATCACCGGAGTACCGCGCGACGACGTCGTCCACCACTACTCCTGCCGCCAGGCCCTGGCGGCGATCCTCGCCGATCCGGCCCTGGTGCGGGATTCGGCGACCGGCCGGGACCTGCTGGCCATCATCGACGCCGCCGACACCGCGGGAGCCGCCGACCTGATCGGGGTCACCGGGTCGTTCCTCGTCGGCTGTTTCAACGGCCGCTCCGACATCGACCTGGTCTGCTATGGGCCGGACGGGTACGCCGCCGCCCGCGACCTGTTCACCGACCGCGCCCTGATCCACCCCTACGAGGGCGACGACCTGCACCGGCTATACCTGCGCCGCGCCAAGTACATGGCCGGGTCGTCCTTCACGGCCCTGATGCGCCAGGAGGCCCGCAAGCTCCAGGGCCTCACCCCGTCCGGCGCGCACATCAACTGCGAGCCCTTGCGGGTCGACGGCGACAAGACCTTCACCGACGTGATCGTCAAGGAGATCGGCGAGATCGAGCTGCTGGCCACCGTCACCGACCACGCCCACGGCCTGGCCACGCCCGCCCTGTACGGGATCACTGTGGACACCGTCATCGGCTCCACCGTCGACGACCCGGAAACCTTCGCCCCTCGCATCACCCACATGCGGTCCTACCTGGGCGCCTACACCGGCGCGTTCCGCGACGGCGACGCCGTCTACCTGCACGGCAAACTCGTCCACGCCACCGGCGGCCCCCAGGAGGGCTTCGGTGTCGAACTCACGCCCTGGACCGCGGCCCGCTCCTACCTGGCCACCCTCACCCAGCCCTAACCGTCCCGCTCCCCTCGGACAGGAGGACGTCATGGCCTCTCCCCACCACTCCCCTGCCAGCCTGCCCAACGACGCGTTCGCCGGGACCGCCGCCTACTACGCCCGCTACCGGCCCCGCTACCCCGCCGACCTGTACGACTACCTCACCGCCCGGTTCGGCCTCGACGGAACGCAGACCACCCTCGATCTGGGGAGCGGGCCCGGGATCATCGCGCTGCCGCTCTCGCGGCTCGTCGCCCACGTCTACGCCGTCGACCCCGACGCCGACATGCTCACCGAAGGCCGCGCCGCGACGGAGGCGACCCGAACGACCAACATCACCTGGGTTCGCGGCCGGGACGCCGACCTGCCCGGCCTCGGCCTGCCCGCGCTGCACCTGACCACCATCGGCAAGGCCTTCCACTGGATGGACCGCCGCCAAACCCTCACCGACCTGGACGCCCTCACCGCACCCGGCGGCGGCGTGGCCCTGATCTCCCCACACGCCTACCCCGACGTGTTCATCCCTTCCCGCTGGCGGCCGGTCATCGACGAAGTCCGCATCCGCTACCTCGGCCCCGACCGCCGCGCCGGCAACGGCCTCTACCCGACCACCGGCCGCCGCCACGAGGAACTCCTGGCCACCTCCCCCTTCAACCACGTTGAAACGGTCACCTGGACCCAGACCGTCACTCGCACCCTGGACGAGATGGTCGGGCTCCAGCTCTCCCAGGCCTACACCAGCCCCGCCCTGCTCGGCCCCCACCAGGACGCCTACGAACACGACCTACGAGAAGCCCTGACCGAGCTTCAACCCGACGGCGTGTTCACCCAGGACCTGCCCACCACGGCAATCATCGCGACCCGGGCGCACGAGGAACCGTGACCCCGCCCGCCCACCGTCGCCGATCTCTGCGTTGCCCCAGAACAGCGAACCGCCCGCCGACACGTGGTCGACGGGCGGTTCGAGGTTCGGGCTTTGCGGCGGTCTCTCACCGCAGCTCAGCCACCGGGAGATTGGACCAGCCTCACGAGGCGTGAGGCTCGTCTGTCGCGGCTGGGACGGCTTTGGCGTCGATGACGACTGGAGGCACAGCGGTTCCGGGGGCAGCCGCCGGGTCAACCTGGCTGACCACAGCCACGAACGCCGCGTAGAAGCGCGTGCCGAAAATTCGCCGCTCCTGGTCCTCGCTCTTCTGGTGCCAGTACAGCCTGCTCATGATGTTCACGAGGACGGGACCAGACAGAGCCACGGTCAGCACGTTCGGGTCGTCTGGCGCAGCGGAACGGATGCTGTCTTGGGCCTTGGCCTTGGTCTTCTCCCAGATGATGCACCACCTGTAGATCCAGAGCCATGTGTCGCGATGGCACACCAGGTCCAGGCTGGCGATCCCGGCGGCCGTGGTCAAAAGCTGCTCGTGCTCCATGAAGCGTTCGAGACGCTCACGTTCGAGGAGCTGCTCGGCAGCCTGCTGGGCTTCGCGCTGCTCTTGCCGGACGCGCCGGGCGGCCTGGCGCTCTTCACGGGACTTGAACAGAGACATGGCAACTCCAGCATCCTTCGGGGGACGGGGCTCCCCGGCAACGTCTCACAACAAGCCGCGCGGCGCAGCCGGGCAAGGTTCTTTGCCTCCAGGCATGACGGTCGCCCTGGCCGCCACTGTGACACCTAATCCGCATTAGGTGTCACACACCCGTCCGGCGTGCCATGCTCGACCCGAGCCCGTCCAGCTCACCGCCTCGGCCCGGTCCGGCCCGTCCGGCGGCGAATCGGGTGGATTATGTGTCACAGCCTTCGAGGGGCCCGCCTTGCCCCTACGACGCGTTGCGGGGCTCCCAAACCTTGATGTCGAGGGCGATTCGGTCGGGTTGGCCGTCGGTGTGGTGGACGGAGGTGACATGGAGCAGGGCGTAGCGGCGTTCGCTGGTGATGACGCACATGAGGGCGCCGGTTTCGGGTCTGCCGTTCTCGGTGTAGACCTGCTGGGTGGCGCATTGGTGCCAGGTGCCTGTGCTGCCTGCGGGGAGGTTCGCGACGACGGCGGGGTCGACCGCGGTCAGGCGGCGGTCGGCGATGCGGAACTCCAGGTCGTTGACCCGCGACCGCGCCGCCGAGGTCGTCCAGGTGGGGGCGAGGGAGTCCAGGTCGATCTCGTGGCTGCTGCCGGGGACCATCACCACGGTGCCCGTCCGGCGGACCGGCTGGTCACCGCTGCCCCCGTCGCCGCCATTCCCGTCGCCGCCGGGCCCGGGGCCGGGCGCGCCAGAAGGTGGGGTGTGGCCCGGTGGGACCTGGGCGTTGGGGGACGGACTTGCGCCGCCGGTGCCCGACGGCGTCACCTGGCCGGGGCTGGGTGATCCGGTGCCGGTGGTCGAGGGCGTCGACGGGCTCGGGGTGAGCGTTCCTCCGCTGCTGGGCGGTGTCGGTGCCGATACCGGCGGGGTCGCCTCGGATCTCACCGTGGTGGTGCCGTGGGTCGGGCGTACGAGCATGGCGGTGACGGCTGCGGTGGCCACCAGCACCGCGGCGCCGGCGAGGTAGTGCGGGTATCGCCGCCCGGCAGCCACCAGGACCCGCCGCATCCGGGCGTCCTCGAGGACCTCGGCATCGATGACCTCGACGCGGATGCTCGCGTCGGTGCCCCTGTCGACCGCGGCCGAACGCCAGCGGCGTACTCGACCGGGCGGCGGCGAGGCCAGGTCGGAGGGCCGTCTGGCGGCTGGCACCAGCTCCGCGTCGCCGTCGCCCTGGCCGAGGGGCTCTCCGGGGATGTCGGGGTCACCAGTCGGCTCTTGAGGGGCGATGGGGACCAGCGCGGTTCCCGGCTTCGCCGCGGCCTCGACCTCGCGCAGCGCCTGGAGTCGGCGGACACGCCAGAAGTTGAGGTCGCCGCCGCACACACCCACGAACGCGTCCAGAATCTGCTCGGACGGGATCTGCTCACCCCCGGCCGCTTTCGACAACGCGCTTCTGGACACCCCGCACTTACGTGACATTCGCCCGTAGGGCAGGTTCCCCGCCTGCTGGCGAAGCGCCCGCAGCTCGAGCGCGAAGCGGGCCACGGGCCCGTCATCCGGGTTGATTCTCTTCAGCGGCCGCCCCACCCGTGCCTCCTTCGCTGCACCCTGGCGTCTGCCCTGGTCACAGGCTCGTGGACAATTCCCGTGCCACTGGTGTGGACAACCAGCAACCCCGATTATCCACACAAACTCGTGAATGGATAACTGCGGCCTTACACAGATGGCACCGGGCGGTTCGAACGAGGTTCCTCGTTCTTCCCTGTCAGGCCCGGCCAGTCACGAAAGGCTCACAAATGCGACACCCGACCACCGCCCTGCGGCGGACGATCCTGCTGATCGCCCTGGCGATCACCACGACGCTCGCCGGTGGAACCCTCGCCCTACCTGCCCACGCCGACACCGGCAGGCGCCTCACTCCGACCGATTCGCCGTGCCCGTCGGACCTGGCCGGTTACAACACCTTGTCCATCGCCGACCGCGACAGGTGCGCCCGGGCCGTCCTGACCCGCGACCTCACCGGACAGAAACAGAACCTGATCGACGCCAGCACCGACGGCATCAACAGCGTCAACGGCCCGTGCCCTGCCCCGAACGAAGGGCTGTGGCACGAAGGAGACAAAGACACCGCCCGGATCCTCTGCAACGGCCTGCAGGTGGTCAACGACCGCCTCGACAAACAGCCCCGCGCCTACCTGCTGGGCATCGACGGCCGGACTCAGCGGCTCGGCCGCGCGATCGTGGCCATCGGCAACCCCGAAACCGCGAAGAACATCGTCGTCAGCGTCCCCGGCATGACCGCCCGCCTGGGAGCCGGTTTCAAGACCGACATCGCCCACGCCGACATGTTCGCCGCCGCCTCCGCCGCCACGGGGAACGACACCGCCTCGATCATCTGGCTCGGTCACGACGCCCCCCAGGACCCCTGGTACGACAGCGACGGTCGCGACGCCAAGGCAGCCGCCGGGCCGCTGGCCGACTTCCTCACCGGCCTGCAGAAGATCCGCCGGCAACCCGCGCATCTGACCCTGATCGCCCACAGCTACGGCACCGCCATCGCCGGAGACGCCCTCACCACCGACGCCCTTCTCACACGCCCCTCCTCCCCCGTGGACGACGTGATCTTCCTCGGCTCCGAAGGCACCGGCACCGCCACCACCGCCGAAAGCCTCCACATCAACAACAAGGCCTGGGCCTGCACCGGCGGCCTCGACAGGCTCGCCGGAAGCCGTCTCGTCGGCCCCTTCCCGGATGCCGACCGCTTCCACGCCACCCAACTCGACTGCGGCCAGGACGAGCACACCGGCTACTGGGCCGACGACGACCCGAACAAGGCCCTCAACGACCACGGCACCAAGAACATGCTGGCCATCATCAACGGCACCTACAACACCACCGCCGAACCCCCGGACACCATCTCCGGCCCGATCAACCCCTGGGGATAGCCCAAGCGGCCCCAAGAAGTCCGAGCACGACACCAACAACACCGCCCGGGAGCACTGCGCTCCCGGGCGGCACCGTCACGGGGCAGGAGGGAAGATCTGGCCGGGTGTTAGGGCCTGTTCGTTGTTCGGATCATGTGGGCAGGCTGCGTAGCCAGATGATGGATCCGCGCAGGTGGAGTCCGGCCATGTAGCTGTCGGGCGTCTTGTCGTAGCGGGTGGCCAGGCCCCTCCATTCTTTGATCCGATTGATACAGCGCTCGACGGTGTTGCGTTGCTTGTAGAGCTCGGTGTCATGGCTGACCGGGCGGCCGCTGGATCGTCCCTTCCTCCTGCGTTGGCCGCTTGGTCGGCTTTCTCGGGGATCACCGCTGCGATGCGGCGTCTACGCAGGTAGACGCGGTTGGCTCGAGAGGAGTAAGCCTTGTCTCCCACGGCGGCACCAGGCCGGGTTCGAGGACGACCGACCGGCCCGCAAACCTTGATCTTGTCCATGACCGTGGTGAAGCGGGGGCTGTCGGCGGCCAGGTGAATCTTGCTGGTCAGGCCACCCCGAGACCGGCCCAGGTCGGCGGCCTTCAGCCGGGCCATGCGCCGCCGCCGCACCAGACGCCGCCGCTGCCGCTCCGGATCGTCCTGCTCGGGGGTGGGCCCGTCGTCGCTCTGGCCCCTCACCGATGCGTTTTGCCTCTTTCGCGCAGCCCCTTTTCCTCGGTCACGGCCCGCTCCAACTCCTCCAACCTGCCCGGCGCGACCACCATCCCAGCGGCGTGGTGATGCGCACGCGCAACGGTCGAATCCACGCTGACCAGGCCCAGATCGACGTCGCCACGGGCCGCCGCCTCCCCGATCATCGCGTTCATCAAGTCCTCGAAGACCCCCTGACCCGCCCAGGCCCGGAACCGGTCATAGACGGTCGACCAACTGCCGTACTCGACGGGCACGTCCCGCCACGGACTGCCGGTCCGGAACCTCCACATCACCGCATTGAACTGATTACGCAGGTCAGGGATGGGACCGGACACTCCCAACGGCAGGTGCGGCTCGATCAGTTCCCACTCGGTATCAGTCACATCACCGCGCGTCATACACCGGTGATACCGCCCACCCCCACCACCAGCCAGAGCAAGTCACTCGATCGTGACCACCAACAACTGATCCGAACTACGAACAGGCCCTAGCGCTTAGCGCCGAGATGTGACCTCAGCGAGGCCCACTGCGGAGGCCGGGCCGTTCTTGGTGTCGGTGCCGTTGACGGGGCTGACCGGGCCAGCGGTCGCCGCCCTGGACGAACTCACCGCCGCCCACCGCCGAGGGCGGTGGCGGTCTCCACGGCGGAGAAGCCGTCCAGGTGGAAGGCCATCACCTGGCTGGACCGCGCCAAGGTCAACCGTCTCGGCAAGATCCGGAAAGACTGTTCAGGCATGGCGGCGTTCGTGCCAGAAGGCGTAAAGGGCGAGGCTAAGTCCGGTGATCTCGATGCCGGCGCCGACCGGTAGCCACATCGTCGGGAAGAGCGACACCAGTACTGCGGTCGTCAGGCCCAGCAGGAGGCAGATCGTCGTGGCAATCACGTGTTGCGGGACGAAGACGCCTGGGCCGTTCCCCGAGGGCTGGGGTGGGTGGTGGTCGCGGGCGGTGCTGTTCGCCACCGTGGTGTCCTTCCTGGTGGAGGGGTCGGTGACAGCACGATCGCGCCGAGGGGTGTTCGGGTTCGAGATGGTTCAGCGATATCGATCGATCCTGGCGGGATGGCCTGGTCAGGGTTGTGGGTATAGGTGTGGAACCGAACGTTTCCGAACAGTTGGGTGGTGTGGATGGCTGCGATCGACCCGGCCCGGATCAGGACCAGCCAGGACCTGGCCGAACAGTTGGCTGTGCTGTCCGCCCGGTATCCGCACGGCGTGCACCACCTGGCCGCGGCCGCCGATTTGAGTCCGGCGACCGTCCACGCGCTCATCACCGGTCGCACCGCGGTCCCTCGGGCGGGAACGCTGGAGAGCTTCGTGGAGACGTGCGGTCAGGACCCGGTGCCTTGGCTGGCGGCACGGGCACGCCTGGTCGAGGGCGCGCGGTCGAAGAGAGCGGAGGTTTCGCCTGATCCGGACCGCCCCTCGGAAGGGCCGCTGGGTCGGGTGATCGGTGAGTTGGATGAGCGGGATGCGCTGGCGTTGGGGGTTCACCAGGCTTTCGCCGCCACGGGCATGGCGTCCGGGGCGGCGCCGATGCCGGTGTTGCCGCCGTACCTGGACCGGGCGGGGTTCGACGACCGGCTGAGGGAGGCAGTGACGGCGGCCAGGGAGGGCAGTCGGCTGGTGATGGTGATCGGGGACTCCTCAACCGGCAAGACGCGGGCGTGCTGGGAAGCGATCCGGGCCGAGCTGCCGGACTGGCGGGTCTGGCATCCACTGACCCCGGAGCGGCTACTGGCGGTGGTGGAGGCGCTGCGGACCAGGCGGGTGGCGGCGCGGTCGGTGATCTGGTTGAACGAGGCCCAGTTCTATCTGCAGCCCCAGCAGGTCGGTGAGCTGGTCGCGGCCGAGTTGCAGGCGCTGCTGGCCGACGACTCCCGGGGACCGGTGCTGGTGCTGGGCTCAATGTGGCCGGAGTTTCGGCGGTTACTGACCACCACACCCCAAGAGGCGTCGGCCCCGGACCCGCACCGGGCTGCCCGCGCCCTGCTCGACCGGGGCGAGGAGGTCACCGCCCCGGCCTGCTTCACGCCCGGCCAGCTCACCAAGCTGGCCGCGGCTGTTGCCGCCGATCCCCGGCTGGCCACCGCCGCCAAGCGCGCGCGGGGTGGGCAGATAAATCAGGAGTTGGCTGGGGCGCCGGAATTGCTGCGCCGCTACCAGCAGGGCGGTCCGGCGGTCCGAGCGGTGCTGTGGGCCGCGATGGACGCCCGCCGGCTGGGCCACGGCCCCTACCTGCCCGAACCACTGCTGCAAGAGGCGGCCCCCGGATATCTCGACGACCACATCTGGGACCAGGTCGCCAGTGACCCCGACTGGTTCATCGCCGCCCTGGACGAACTCACCGCCACCCACCGGCGACTCCCCGGCCCCCTGATCGAACACCGACCCCGCCCCGGCCAAACACCCCCACCCACCCCGCAGTACCGCCTGGCCGACTACCTGGAACAACACGGCCGCACAGAACGCATCTTCCTCTGCCCACCGGCCACCTTCTGGAACGCTGCCGCCCACCACGCCCGGACCCCCGAAGACCAGGCTGCCCTTGGCAAGGCCGCCGAGGACCGGTGGCGCCTCCGCCATGCCGATCACCTGTACCGACACGCCGCCGATACCGGAGACCCTCACGCGTTGAGCTACCTGGCGAAGCGGTGCTATAAGGTCGGTGACCATGCGGGCGCCGAACGGCTTGCCCGGCAGGCCGCCGACGCAGGGAACCCCCATGAGCTGATCGTCCTGGCGAGCCAGCGCGAGGGGGCCGGTGACCGTGCGGGCGCCGAACGGCTTGCCCGGCAGGTCACCGACGCCGGGAACCCAGAGGTGCTGAGGTACCGGGCGGCCCTGCATGAGCGGGCCGGAAATCCAGCAGGCGCCGAACGGCTTGCCTGGCAGGCTGCCGACGCAGGGAGCCCAGAGGTGCTGTTGTATCTGGCGGACATGCGCGAGCAGGCCGGGGACCGCGCGGGCGCCGAACAACTTGCCCACCACGCCGCCAGGGCCGGACACCCCGGGGTGCTGATGCACTTGGCGCGCCGACGTGAGCGGGCCGGGGACCGCGCGAAAGCCGAACAGCTGTGCCAGCACGCCGTCGACGCCGGACATCCCGCCGCGCTGACGTACCTGGCACACCTGCGCGAGCGGGCCGGGGACCCTGCGAGCGCCGAACAACTTGCCCAGCACGCCGTCGACGCCGGACATCGCGGCGCGCTGATGTACCTGGCACACCTGCGCGAGCGGGCCGGGGACCCTGCGAGCGCCGAACAACTTGCCCAGCACGCCGTCGACGCCGGACATCGCGGCGCGCTGATGTACCTGGCACACCTGCGCGAGCGGGCCGGGGACCCTGCGAGCGCCGAACAACTTGCCCAGCACGCCGCTGACGCCAGGAACACCGGCGATCTGATGTACCTGGCGGACCTGCGCGAGAGGGCCGGTGACCGGGCCGGCGCCGAACAACTTGCCCAGCACGCCGCCGGGGCCGGACACCCTGGGGTGCTGATGCACCTGGCAATCCTGCGCGAGCAGGCCGGGGACCCTGCGAGCGCCGAACAGCTGTACCGGCAAGCCATCGATGCTGGGAACCCCAACGCGCTGTGGTCCCTGGCGGACCTGCGCGAGCAGGCCGGGGACCCTGCGAGCGCCGAACAGCTGTACCGGCAAGCCATCGATGCTGGGAACCCCAACGCGCTGTGGTCCCTGGCGGCCTTGCGTCATCGGCACGGTGACGCCGAAAGTTCCGGTCGGCTCCACTGGTTCGGTCTGGATGCTGATGGGGAAGTCGAAGATCCTTGGGAGTGAGCAGCCGCAGCGCGTGTGTCGGGAAGTCGTCTACTCGCTTTGCGGTTGATCGCTGGCCGTCAGGTAGCGGTGCAGCGAGGTCTTGGGGATGCCGGTCTTGGTCGCGATGACGCCGAGGGAGTCACCCTGGGCCTTCAGGAGCCGTGCGTACTCGATCTTGTCGTCGGGGTGGGCGACGGGGCGGCCGATGTGGCGACCGGAGGCTTCGGCGACGGCGCGGGCGTGAGCGGCGCGTTCGGCGGTGAAGGTGCGCTCCATCTCGGCGAACAACGCCAGCAGGAGGAACGCAATCCGGGCCATGCCCTCGTCGGCGGTGTTGATGGGCAGCGGGTCGGCAAGTGACCGGACCCCGATCCCGCGCTCGGCCAGGTCATGGACGAGGTTGAGGACCTCACGCAGGTTGCGGCCGATCCGGTCAAGAGTGTGCACCACGATCGTGTCGCCGGGCCGGGCGTAGGTCAGCAGCCGGTTCAGTCCGTCGCGGTCGACGGTGGTCCCGGTCTTCTTGTCGACGTAGATCCGTTCGTCGCCGATCCCGGCGGCGGTCAGGGCGTCGAGTTGGCGTTCGAGGGACTGCTTGGTGGTGGAGACGCGGGCGTAGCCGAGTTCCATGCCGCCCTGAGAGTGATCGTTTCCGGTTCCCATCCTCGAATCGTACCGAAAATCATCCCCGTACGGCCTTTCTGGAACGTTCATTGTGGAACGCTTTCCGGAACGATTCGTGTCCGGCGGTGTCCGGTTCCGCGGTTCGGGAGGGGGGGCGTGGCAGGCCGTTCCAGTTCCAAGGAAGTGGAACAGGTGGCGAGCCGCGGCGCGGTCACCCCCGAGCACGCCCCCGCAGCCCGACGACACGCTGAAGCCGACGGCTTGGTCCGCAGGTCGCCTAGACCACGGGCCAGTTCAGCGGGTGCGATGCCTCATGGATGCACCTGGAGACTCTGGCCGAGCCGCTGCCGAACTGCACGCACGAGCCGACAGCCCCTTGCGCGACCTAGAACAACGCATCGCACACAAGGCCCGTTATCAACCAGTCGCTTCAAAGTATCGGCGATATATCTTCGATATATCGCTACAGCGAAGCCTAATTAATAAGGCCGGAGGCCAAATACATATGGCCCAATAAATTTGGCGTCTGCCGTAGGCTCGCGGGGTGGGAGGACGCTGCCCGGCCGCCTGGACGCTGTCGGTCTAGGTGTTGGGTTTCCCCTCCTTCCACGGCGGCGTGCCCGCCGGACCCGGCCAACGTGGAGGCCGGGCACGGCAGCGGAACGCGAAAAGGGCCCCCACCCGGCTGGAGCTCCAACTCACCGGGGTGGGGGCCCTTGGACCCGTCGGCTACAGCCAGGGGCCCCACGAGCCGTACTTCAGCCACTCGATCGCGGCCCAGACGGCGGCCTTCGCAAGTTCCAGCCGCGTCCGGAACCGCCAGTAGCGGCGCTCAGACGACTCGTCCCGTTGGCCGAACGCTCTCATCGAGCGTCCTCCCTTCCCGGCTCTTTCGTGGGGGGCGGCCGGGTGTCCCTGCAGCCGGCCCGTCCGGCGCTAGCGTCAGGACGGATTCGACTGCGAGCACGACGATAGACCAGCGGGGTCCCCAAACCCCGGCAGACCGCGCGGATGCAGGGCGGATCCGGGCGGACGTGAGCGGACGTGAGCGGACCCGGACGGACGCAGCCGCGCACCCGAACCCGCTTCGCTCCGTAGGGGACGGGGCCGTCCCGTCGGCCACCGCCGAGGGCGCCGCACGCCTCCCGACCAGGCCGATGTCCGATCCGAGGCGGCGTCGCGGGAGGCCCTCGTCATCTCGCCCCGGGCTCGGCCCTGCCCATGCTCATCGGCTCAGGAGTGGTGCACGACAAGCACGCCAGTAAGGGGTGCCAGCCAAACGTCAATTACCCACCCATCCCCGAGGAGTCGGGAGGTGGGGCGGCTCGGACCTCCGCCTCACCCGCGCCGTCATCATGTTCGTCGGCAGGGGCATCCACAGAACGACGCGGGGCTCGCAGCAGGGGGTCCGGCGGCGGCAACGTCTTGGGCATGTGCATGATGAAGCCCATGCCGAGGCCGACGCCAGGCGTCATGAAGCCTCACCGCGGCGCCGCCTGGCCCGCGCCGACCTCGCTGGCCTGGCGGTCGCGCTCGCCGTCAGATCCGCACTCGAGACCAGACCATGGCCCGCCAGAAGGCTTCCCTTCAGAGCGGTGGGGGCTTGAGAGCAGCAACCGAACGGCCAGTCACGTTAAGGAGCCCGGCGGGCTCGTCCTGCCGTGACTGGTCGTTCCGATGCGGGTGGCTGGGGGCCGGGGTCAGCGGCCGGACACTGCAACCTCGCGACGACCATGAGCTACGACCGGCGCAGGAAGAGCCTCGTAGACGACCCGGCGCTCCAGTTCTCCCGCAGCAGAGGCACCTGAACCCCGGCCCGGAATACCGTGTGAAACGGGTGGCGGCCAGCACTTCGAGGCGATACCGGTATGGGCATGACACACCAGACCGGGCCGGGGATTGAGCTGTTCGACCCGGAGATGGCCGCCTACTGCGGACACTGCAAGCTCCACGTTTCGATGTATGAAGAGACAACCCGGCAGGTGTTCCCCAAACTCAGAGGCCCGGGCGCGAACCTCTCCCACGATGCCGCGGTCTTCGAGAAGACGATGTACTGCACGTACTGCGACGGTGGCACCCTCTACCTGTTCCAGTACGACGCGAGCGACGAGGTAGCGCGGCCCCCGGCAAAGGTGGTGCTGCTGTACCCGGCACCTGCCCCGCGTCAGCTCGACGACAGCGTCCCGGAGAAGGTACGGAGCCTCTTCCACGAAGCCGCGCTTTGCGAAACCCACGGGGCGCTGCGGGCCGCCGCCGTGATGTATCGCGGCACCGTCGAGGAGATGTGCAAAGACCTAGGGGCCAGCGGAGGCAACCTCTACCAGCGGATCAACGGCCTCGCCGGACTGGGGCTGGGCCGGGACGTCGTGGACGACATGCACGAGGCCCGGCTTCTGGGTAACGACAGCATCCACGACGGACTCATCTATGCCGCCGACGAGGTCGCCGACGTCGCTGAGCTGGTCGAGGAGGCCCTTACCGCATTGTACGTGCAGCCCGCCCAGCGCCAGGCATACCGCCAAAGGCGGCTCGCGCGCCGCCAAGCGGGGGCTTGACCGTCACGAAGGCCAGCCGTATCTGAGCCTTCGCGGTCCGGCACGACGAGTCCGCCGGGCTCCTTTACGTGACTGGCCGTTCGGTTGCTGCTCAAGCCCCGTGTGCCATACGCAGCCGACAAGCGAAGGGCCCGGGCAGTGGCGCTGTCCGAGCCATCCTCGCCTCAGGTCACTTGGTCGGCGACCGCCGCCCCCGCAGTAGGCGCAGCCCGGGACGGCGGGCCAGTCTCGTCGCTCTGGGCGCCGTCCGCGAGAGCGAGCAACGGACGGCCCTGACGCTCACGCTGCGGCGCGAGCCCGGTGACCTGCACGGATCCCCCAACCAACAAGTTGGCAGGATCCGGCCATCCTCACCTCTTGCACATTTTGGCCCGGACGGACTCTAAGCCGTGCCGTCGCCCCCGGGTGAAGGGGCGGCGGACCACGGACGTCCGGCAGAGAGGTGGCCAACGGGTGGGCTGTGCTCGGTTCGGGATTTGTGGTGATCGGGTGTCCGGCCGAAGGCCCGGGCGAGAGGAGTGTGGTGGTGACGGGTCAAGCGGCGGGACACCGCACGTCGCAGGGGGTGGCCGATGAACGTTGAGGCCGTCCCCCAGCCCGACGGCGGGGACCAAGAACTCGAGGCGCTGTATGGGCAGCTGATCAAAAAGCACTGGAAGCGGCTGGTAGGCCTGTGTCAGGCCGAAGGGGTCTACGGGGCGGCCGCCGACGACATCGTCGCCGACGCGTTCGAGAAACTGCACGCTCGCCGCCACGCGGTGCGGCACAAGGCGGCCTACCTGTCCGCCATCGTGCTGAACCGGCTGAAGCGACCGGGACGCGAAGAACCGCGGGCCGAGGTCGAGATTGCCGCCGCCTCCGGCCAGGGCCCGCACCAGCAGATGCTGGGGGCCGAGATGGTCCGGGCCGCGCTGGCCGCCCTGACCGGGCAGCAGCACCAGGTGTTCGCGCTCCACCTGGTCGGCCACACCCAGGCCGAGATCAGCGAAGCGCTGCAGATGACCCCGGGGACGGTGCGCTCGAACCTGCGGCACGCCGCGACCGGCTCAAGAGCTGGTACCTGACCGAATGGATGGAAGGGGGCTGCGATGACCGCTGAGGACACCCCGCAGAACGACACGACGGCCGCGGGTCCGGAGGACGCCCTGTTCACCGCCTGGGCCCAGATGGTGGAACAAGTCGAAACCGAACGCGACATGGCCCAGGTCAAGCGGCAGCTGTACGAGCGGATCCGCGAGCACGACGCGGACCTGGACGACGCGGAGCTGCAGCCCGCCCCTCCCCCGCGCCCGGCCGCGCGGCCACAGGGCGACAACCTGCGGCGGAACGGTGGCCGGCCGCTCTCGGAGGTCCAGTTCCTCACCGTCGCCGAGGTCGCGGCAGTCATGCGCGTCTCCAAGATGACCGTCTACCGGCTGGCCCACGCCGGAGAACTCCCCTCGATCCGCGTGGGCCGCTCGTTCCGTGTCCCGGCGGCGGCGGTGTACGACTACCTGCGCGGCGCCTTCAACGATTGCGAGGCCCTGTGAGATCCCCTGGGAACGACGTCGCCCTGGACGAACCGGGCCCGGCCCCGGCCGTCCGGCGGCGCACCCCCGTCCGCCGCCGGACGGCCACCCGGCGCCGCGGCTCGCCCCCACCGCAGACGGCGGCCATCGCGCTGGTGCTGGCGCTGCAGCACCTGCTGACCGACGCGATGGACTCCACCGCTCGCACTATCCGCCTAGCGCTGCTTCTGGTGATCCTGGGCGCCCTCGCGCTCGGCGTCGCCTGGATGTGGCGATGACAGAGGGGCCGACCGCCGAGGGCCTCCCGCACCATGCTCTTCGCCATCCACGCCAGCGCCGACGGGCACCGCGAAGCCGGACCAGGCCAGTCTCGAACTGAATCCCGAAGGACCGCGTGAGCACCGAGTGCAGCTGCGACAAGGCCCACCACCCGCGTCCTACGACCACGTGCACACCGCGGACAAGTTGCCCTTGGCGCGCCGCGGCGAAGCCGGATCGTGGTGCACGGCTACGTGGTGGAGTTCGGCGGTTCCAGATGCCTGCCCTCGACCAAGGCCCGGCCCGCTCTCGGTGCTCACCCCCAGCCTCGTCCTGGCGCCCGGGCGTCCGCCGCGCGCCCTTCGCGGTGTTGGGTGCGAGCAGTAACCCCTGCGTGGCGCTGCCTGGCGTCGAATGCTGGGGAAGGCCGGTCAGTGGACGTGGCGGTGTCACCGGGAACCGCTCAGCGATCAACGTCGCTGATGGGCTCCGTGTTGTCGCCGTCCTTCCGTGGCTCGGGGAGAGGCGGGGAACCGTGGGCCAACGTGAGGTTCTCCTCGTGGGCCTTCACACCGTCAGCCGACCGGCTGGTAGGCATCGTGCTCGGCATAGTGGATGATCACTCAACACGCTTGCGTGGTGATGGAGTGGAGCCCGCCTCCCCAGGTAGACCAGAGCCTAGAGACATGCCCCGTGTAGGGGTAGAGCTGACACCCTGGTTTTAGAGGCTGCCTTTCTCAGGGAAGAGATCGGCCAGTCCCGCCCGAAGGACTGGGTGCAGGGTGCGCACGGTCGAGTCACCGAGGGTCCATTCGGCGGTTCCGGGTTCTGCCTCCCTGAGCCCTTCGAGGGCGGCGAGGGCCTGGTCAGTATCGCGGATGCGCTGGAGCATCGCGACGGCCACGTCGCGGACGTGCCACCGGTTGTGGTGCGTTCCGAGTTCAGCCAGTCCACACACGGCTTCTTTCAGGATCGTCAGGTCCTGGCTCACCTGAACCGCGCGATCGGCGAAGTTCGCCAGGCGGTCGCATTCACTGAAGCCGAAGCTGCCGCCGAGCCGCCGAACGAACGCCCGGAAGACCTGGGTGAAGCTCGTCGGGTTGTTCGCCCACCAACGCTCCACCGACTCGACGGGCAGCGAGCTGAACGCCCACGCGAACTCGCCCATGTCGTCCTCGTCACTCAGGTCGATCTCGTTCGCCCACTGCTCCAGTTCTGCGAAGGCCGCGGGGTCGGCGATGCAGCCGGCCTGCAGTCGGGGCGACAGCCGCAGGGCGCGTTCCTGGGCCGTTTCCCAGTAGCCGTTAGGGACCGGTCGAAAGCCGGCTTCGATCGCGTCGAGCAGTTGGGTCGCGCTGCCATAGCGACGCTCCCGGTCGGGCGAGATCGCGCGTTGGATCACTCCGCGGAGCGGGCCCGCCGGTACCTGGTCGTCAACGGGCAGGCCGTTGATGACGAGCGCCTGCATGATCTTGCCCGCGGAGTAGACGTCGGCGCGGGCATCGATGTGCTTGGAATCCCTCATCTGCTCGGGCGCCATGTAGTAGTGGCTGCCCATGACGTCGTAGGTCTCGGTGAGCACGCTGCTCTCGTCCACGACGCGGGCGAGCCCAAAGTCGGCGATAGCCCATGCTCCCCCCCGGGACCGCAGCACGTTCTCGGGCTTCAGGTCGCGATGGAAGATTCCCTGGCTGTGAATGTGGGCCAGACCCCTGCAGACCGCCCGCATCACCTCGGCGATCTCCTCCGGCTCGGTGATGGCGCCGACCTCGTCGGCGAGACTTCCCAGCGCGAGGGGCATGGCGTACCACATGCCCACGTCGGGATCACTGCCGCTGGCGACGACCGGCATCACGTTCACATGGTCGAGTTCGGACATGAGCCGGAGCTCGCGTGCAAAGCGCGCGACGATGTCCGGATCCGCTTCCCGAAGGACCTTGACGGCGATGTTGGACTGGTCACCGGTCGTGGTCAGATCCCGCGCCTGATAGACGCTGGCGAATCCGCCTTCACCAAGCTTGTGGCCCAGCTCGAACCGTCGGCCTACCGACCGGGGGCCCGGGGCCGCTTCGGGACGTCCGGCTCCGCGGCGCAGGCCACTGTCGCGCCACCGGCGGATGGTGCCCAGGTCCCAGATGGCACCGGCGCTCAGCTCGGCGATAGGGGCCGGGAACCCGGGTTGCTGGCGGAGCTTGGACACCTGCTGCCTAGTCACTCCGAGCTCGCCCGCGACCTCGGTCACTCCACCAAGATGGAGAGGCGACTGATTGGTTGTCATGACGGCAACCATATCGAAATAGGTGACATCATGACGCTCATTCTGCTGCCCTCGAGGCCATCTCCACCCTGGCCGACATTCTCAGAAACCCTCGATTCCGCGACCGCCTGCGGTTGTCAGTCGCTGAGGTAGCGGTCCAGGGAGGTCCTGGGGATGCTGGTCTTGGTTGCGATGACGCAGAGGGAGTCGCCCTGGGCTTTAAGGAGCCGGGCGTATTCGACCTTGTCGCCCGCGTGGGCGATGGGGCGGCCGGTCTGGCGGCCGGAGGCTTCGGCAACGGTGCGGACGTGGGCGGCGAGTTCGGGGGTGAAGGTGCGTTCCATCTCGTCGAACAGCGCCGGCAGGAGGAACGCGATGCGTCCCATGCCCTCGTCGGTGGTGTTGATCGGGAGCGGGTCGGCCAGCGACCGGACGCCGATGCCGCGCTCGGCCAGTCGTGGACGGGGTTGAGGAGCTCTCGCCGGTTACGGCCGAGCCGGTCCAGGGTGTGGACGACGATGGTGTCGCCGGGCCGGGCGTAGGCCAGCAGGGCATTCAGTCCGTCGCGGTCGACGGTCGCGCCGGTCTTGTCGACGTAGATCCGTTCGTCACCGATCCCGGCGGCGGCCAGGGCGTCGAGTTGGCGTTCGAGGAACTGCTTGGTGGTGGAGACGCGGGCGTAGCCGAGATCCATGCCGCCCTCAGGATGATCGTTGCCGGCTCCCATGCCCGAGCGCACGAGACTCGTCTCCGTACGGGACTTCTGGAACGGTTCTTATGGGACGACTTCCGGAACGATGCGTGTCCGGCGGTATCCGATTTCCAGGCGTCGATTCCCGTAGTCCTCTGCACTGATACCCACAGCCCTCTTCACTACTGACTCTGACACGCCTGCTCTCCCGCGTTTCGCATCCGTGAGTCGAGTGTCGGGTGATTTCCGAGGAACGGGGGTAGCTCGGGAGCTCTGTGCGCTTGAATGCCTCCATGTCCAACCAGTCCAGCCCAGAGGACGAGGAGAAAACCTCCGTCGTCGAGAACGCGAAGAACATCTTGAAGAAGCACAAGAAGATCATCATTGGCGGAGGGCTCGCGATTCTCGCCATCACGGTTGCTGAGATCGCGAAACGCGCCGAGGGTCCGAACGACCCGGAGGAACGGAAAGTCCCCGAAGTCGATCAGGGTGGAAAACGCTGGAACCACCTGAGGGGCAACTGGGAGATCGACGGAGAGCCGGTCTCCTACAGGGTGAGCTGGACCGACATAGATAGCGGTGACAGGCACGTGAAGGAGTGCGCGGACATCGACCAGGGCTACACGATCTACGAGCAGATGCTGAAGACCGCGGGCGCCCTTGGGGTGAAATGGGACCACATCCCCTGGTAAGGGTCGGGTTTCCGAAGCCGTCTGCACCGATGTCTGTAGTGCTCTGTACTCGGCTGGTACTGATCAGTTGCCGCCCATCTCACGCTAGCGTCGGGCACGGGCTGCAGACAGGGCTGTTGGGGGCTGCCCGCGATGCTCGGCGACGGCCCCGTGGGGCAGATGCCCGTTGCGATCGAGTGACACCCAGCTGAGGCGGTGCGGGTGTCTGCTGTCCGGGTTGGCGTCAATCTGAGGGGCCTCGCGTTTTCCGGACAGGGCCCCGTTCTCGCTGGCACCCGGGACCTGGAGTGGAGGGCCAGCGAGGAGGCCGCGTAGGCGATCCGGGTAAGCGGCAAGGTTCCCCTGCCGTAGACGCGATCCTCCACGACTGCTGATGGGCAGTCGGTTGCAGGCGTCCGCTGAAGGCTGGCTGGGCGACAAGATCGGCGCGAGGAAGGCCGACGCCGAGGTTTTCGGCGAGCCGGTAGAACAGGCCTCGCCCGCACATGACCCCTCCAAGAGCTCCCTCAGAACCCAGGCCTACCACTCCACCCGAAAACCCCTAGTCGATTCGTGCGAGTGGTCCATACCCTTCCGCTATGCCAGCTCCACAGGCCAGCGCCTTCCACTTCATGGCCGACACGCTCGACGCCATGGCCGACGCGCTGAACTTCGCCTCTTCCGTCAACGGCAACACCCAGCGGCCCTCGTCACCTGCAGCCTGGGAGAACACCGGTGGCGGCCGCCTGGAAGGCGAATGGAGTAGCAACCCCCTACAGGACGCCAACCTGTCCGCTGGCCTGCTGGCCAACTCGGCGAACGACCACGCCTCCGGTCTCGCAGCGGTGCTGCGCATGCCTGCGGGCGGGATCTTCTCGACCTACACCGTCGCGCGCGGCTTGCTGGAGAGCGCAGCTCGGGCTTGGTACCTGATGGAACCGGACATCGAGGTGCTGGAGCGCGTCCGGCGGCACATGAACGAGCGGCTCCACAGCCTCAATGAATCCCGGCTTCTCCTCCACGGACAAGGCCAGGCCGCGACGCACCAGGACAACCAGGAGAAGAAGATTCTCGACACGGGCGGGGAGCACTTCTCCTTCCGGGTGAGCAAGAAGTACAAGGCGGCGCGTCTGGGAGAGGAGCGGCCCAGCGCCATGAAACTCGCCGACGACTGCATGGCCGCGGCGGCGGGCGAGACGGGCATGGGAAGGCTGGTCTACCAGTTGCTGTCCGGGAAGGCCCACGGCGTCGCCTACGCGCTCCTACAGCTCCTAGGCGCCCCCTCGACTCCGCAGGATCCGGAGATCCCCGGGGTGGCTCTGCGCCAGGTCCAGCACAACGCGGTCGATGTGGCGCAGATGCTCTTGGTCCCGGTCGTCGTGTATGCCTCGATGTCGCAGCGGTACTTCCAGCACCAGGGCTGGGATCCTGCCGGATGGCAGGAGGCCTCCTCCAATGCCTACCGGGGGTGGGCTGCCCTCGCCCAGGCCGTCCCCGATGCCAAGGGTTTGGTGACCGTTCCCCAGGCTCAGGTGACATAGCGTCCGCGTGGTGCCGTCGACGAGGGCACCGCAGGCGTGGGCACCGGTCATTCGCTGCGTCTTAGCAGGGGGACAGAGACACACTAGGACGCCTGATCCGTCGCGGGCGGGAGTTTGTCGGTGCCCTGGTCTATCGTCGTGCTCGACTCCCCGTATCGAGGGTTCGTCCGGGCCGCGCGCGCCGGATGAGCCGGGCGCGGGGGTTGCCTGGCCGCCCCTCCAGGATCGGCCGGGGAAGGGAGTCCGCTCGATGAGAGCACTCCGACAGCGGGACGAGTCGTCTGGCCGCTACTGGCGGATGCGGGCGCGGCTGGAAGTGGTGAAGGCGTCAAGTCCAAACTCGAATCGCTGCGCTGCTTACCTCACTCGCCTGCTGAGCTGGGAATGCCTTGTACCGGGTACACCTCCTGGCGAAGGCTGAGGAACGCCGAGAACCGGCGGGGCCCAGGGGTGCGGAACGTCTGCCATCGCGACGGCTACGGGGCTCTGCTGTCGAGACTGGTCTGCTGTGAACCAGGGCGTGCCATCGTGGATGACCTCAGAGAGGCTTCTGCGTGCGGCCTTTGCACCATCACTTTGGGCTTCGCGGCGGTGGAGATGGTGCAGGTCGGCGATGGTGTCGATGAGGGTCAGCATGGCTGCCGCGAGCACGGTGAGGATTTGGATGCCTGGGCTGCCGCTGGTTCGGGCAATGGCCATGATGCGTGCGGCGCTGCGGAGTCGGTTTCCGCTGGGTGTGGGGTGTGGGATGCGTCCATGTGGTGCGCGGGCTGCGCGGTCGTAGGCGTCCGCTGCCCGTGCCAGGTGGTGGTTGCCGGTGGCCTGGGCTGCGGAGTGGAGGAGGTCGGCGGTTGCCCAGCAGGCGTCGCGTGCCGCGTGGGGGTTGGTCACGGTGTGGCGGCGGATCTCGGCGGTGGCGAACGCGGCTGCTCGGGCGGCGTCGTTGTAGATCGCGCGGCGTTCGTCGGCTGATAGTTCGACACCCGGAGTTGGGGATGGGATGCCGCTCCAGGCTCGGCACAGGTTCGTCCAGGATAGGGCGGCGGCGAGCTTGCCTCCTGAGTACCAGGCGGGCTGGCCTTGGGCGTCGTGGTGGTCTGGGAGGGTGACGGCGTACCCGGTGATCGAATTGGGGTCTTGGATGCTGCGTCTGGTTTTGACGATGATTCCTGCGGCGTCCAGGTGGGCGAGGAAGTCGGCGGCGGTCCGGGAGCTGTCCGCGGCTTGGCGGACGGTGGTCCGGAGGTAGGCGCGGACGGTCCGTTCGTCCAGGCCCCGTCCGGACACTGGCGGGCTGTTGGCGGACCAGCGGGTTCGGAGCTTGGGCAGGGTCAGGTCGGCGGCGAGTTTGCCGCCGCCGTACCAGACCGCTGGTCCGGAGGCGGTCCGGTAGGCCGGGAGCGCGACCGCGTATCCGGTTACCTGGTTCGGATTCCGCTGGCTGTACCGGTGGCGGACCAGCACTCCGGCCTCGTGCAGGAGTTCGTAGAACTCGCTTTCCGTCCGTGCGGCTGCTGCCGCTTCTTGGACGTGACGACGCAGCGTGGTTCGAGGGTCTTCTGTCCTGCCGCTGCGGCGTGCTTTCTCGTGCTCGGCTCGGGTGGCGCGCCGGGCGGCGGTCCGGTCGGCCGGGGCGGTCCGCCGCAGGCCGTACTCGTCCTCCGCGGCGCGGCAGGCTTCGCGGACCAGGTGTCCGTCGTTCCAGACGTCTGGCCGGATGCCGTCGGTGCGGGCCAGGGTGGCGACTACGTGGATGTGGTCGTCGGCGTGCCGGACGGCGATCCAGCGGACGGCGTCCGGATCGCCGTCCGGCGCGAGACCGACCCGGTCCATGATCTGGTCCGTGATCCGGGCCCACTGCGCATCGGTCAGGATCGGGTCTTCCGGCGCTGCCCGGAGCGAGAGGTGCCAGACGGGCTTGCGGTAGCTTCGCTCCCCCAGTTGCTTCACCGGCTGGGTAAGCAGCGCGTCCAGTTGGCGAAGGTCCCGACCGCCATTGGGGTGCCACGATGGTTCGAGTTCTCCTGGAGCGTCGAACCCTGCGACGACATGCGCGTCCCGGTGCTCGCCGTCCGTTCCGGGACCGAACAGGTAGCGCAGGAGCCCTTCCACCCGGGTTCCCCGCCGGACCTTCCCGATCACACTTGAGGCTCTCGTCGCGCCGTCACGGGAGCCGCTGGCAGACCTCGTCGGCGGTTCGATCGAGCTTGTCCACCGTCCGCGCGCATGCCTGGGCATAAGCGCCGAGCTGGTTGGTCAGCTCCCCCGAATGCAGAGCCGCCACGGACTGGTTGAGGTTCACGCCGAGCCTGCGAACCTGACTGCGGGCCTGCATCAGCTCCTTCAGCAGCTCACGCAGGAGAGAGTGATCCGCTCGGGGAACGTCGGCGGCCTGGGCGAGAGCAGCCTGGGCCACGTACGCGCCCAAGGCCAGGTGCTCGCGTTTCGCTGCGGTGTCCAACAGCGCGTGTTCCTCGTCGGACAGGTAGGCGAGAACCGCCTTGGAACGACGAGGGCTCTGATGTGCCCGGGTGTTCCGTCCTGTCGCGTCCCGCTTCTTCCGGCCCGGCGGACAGGGTCCTTCAGCCACTCACACCTCCAGCCAGATCGCGCCCGATCTGGCCCTCCTTGTTGGACCGCGCTCGGTCCAACTCGCGAAGACGTAATGTTTTCCATTTCTTGCTCCGCGCGGAGCAAGGCTCGTGGGGACAGCAACGCTCCAGCGCGGACGCCGATGCTCAACGCAGGTTCCACCCGCTACGGCCCTCGGCGGGGAGCCCGCCGGGGGATGGTCGGACGAGTCGGCGGAAGCGAGTGTGCTGGTGATGGTGGACCGTCAGCGTCGGCCGGGAGGTCGGCACTCGCCACCGCTGCCGGGTTGGACTGGCCGACCAGCGGGATTCTCGGGGAGAGGGGACTTGGTGGGGTGCCGGTCTCGGGGACGAACAGGACAGCGATTTCGCGCTGCGCGCCCTCCAGCACGTTGCTGAGTTCCTGGGCGTACTCGGCCGCCTGACGCATCTCGTCCTGTGCGCGACTCACCGCCAGGTCCGGCCCGTCCTCGCTGGTACTGGCCAGCCGTCCGGCCGAGAGCTGTTGCTCCAGGAACTCGCCCATCTGCTCAAGCAGTTGGTCCAGTCCGTAGGCGGCCTCGTTCAGGCTGCCCAGGACGGCGTAGACGGTCTGCGGTGCCGTCAGTCCAGGTGGGCCTGACGCCGCATAGTTCAGATCTCGAACCCGCTCGCGGAGTTCGCAGGCAAGCTCAAGAGTGTGGTCATCGTTCGGAATACCAGGCTCGGTCACGAAGGAGCTCCACAATCAGGCTGAATCCGATCATCTGAGCCATTCCTTCCTCTGAGACTGATTACGGATAGCACGTCATTGGATGCAGTGACGTGCTCTGCGCTCCATACTCCTCTACTTGTGACACAGGGTCAACGCTCGCACTCATCGAGTAGTCGACAACCTCGTCCTTGAGGATCTACGAGGCCGTGAGCGCCTCGTCCCGTTCCTCCTCTTTGCGGCTCTTCACGCGCACTCCCAGCAAGAGAACGAGCAATGCGGCGGCGGTCGAGATCAGGACGATTGCGGTGACCAGGAGGGCGGCATATTCGGGGCCGTTGGCTTGAGTGAGTGGGCCGACCAGCAGGAGCGCGATGGGCGCGAGGGCGTAGGCGGGGAGGATGCTCCAGGCGTTCACGCGGGCGAGCGTCTCGAGGGGCAGGGTCTTCTGGAGCTGGGTAAGCCACAGCACCAGGCAGACCGCTTTGGCGACACCGGACACGAGCATTGTCACCGCGATGGCCTCCGAGGACGCCGCGACGCCGACGGCCAGGACCGGCGCTCCCGCAAAGGTCAGCAGGACGACCGTGAGGAGGATCGATTGGCGCGGCTTCCACCAAACGGCCAGAACCGCCCCGGCGAGAGCGCCGAAGGCTTCGCACGCGCCGACGATTCCCCAGGTCGTGGCGGTGCGACCGTGGTCGGTCATGAACAGCGGTCCGATGATCTCGGTGAGCGTCGCAGTGGCCATGACGGCGGTGGTGAACTGCAGCGCGATCGCCCACATCCAGGGATGGCCGGCGAAGTGTCTCCAGCCGGCCGCAAGCTCGGAGATCAGTCCCGGCGTCTTCGTCCTGCGGCGTGGGATGTCGAGGCGGAGGAGCAGTGCGGCGCTGACGAGGCACATCGCGGCCTTGAGAACGGAGGCAGACGACGCGCCGAACGAGCTCACCGCCACTCCCCCCGCAGCAAGACCGATCAGTGCGCCGGTCGCCTCGGCCTGCCACACGAGCGCGTTTCCAGCATGGCGCTGTTCGCCGGGAAGGAGATCGGCAACGATGCCTCGGACGGTGGGCAGGAAGATGAAATAGGCCGTTCCTGACAACAGCGCGAGGACGCACAAGAGAGCCGTCGGGGTGTGACTGTTGAGCAGGCAGGCGCCGATGGCCAGCCAGGTGAGGCTCGCGGTGAGGTCGGCTCCGGCCAGGACGTGGTGGCGTTTGAAACGGTCTCCCAGGACGCCGCCGGCCAGGATCAGCAGTGCCGGTATGGCCTTGCATGCCGCCACCAGGGAGATCGCGTCGGCGCTGTACCCGTTGGTCTTCAACCCCCAGACGAGGGCCACCTGGCCGAATCCCACCCCTGCCGAGGAGAGAAGTCGTGCCACCAGCAGTGGGGTGACCGCCCGGTTGGTGAGCAGGCGGAAGTCGGTCACCGGCCGACCCCGCAGAGGTGCTCGATCAGGAACACGGCGGTTTCGGAGTAGGCGCGCAGCTCGTTGGCCTGTGTGGTGAAGCCGTGCCCCTCGTCCGGGAAAACCTCGTAGCGAACGTGGACACCGCGGTCGCGGAGGCTCTTGACGAGACTGTCGGACTCGGCACGCGGGACCCGCGGATCGCGGGCGCCCTGCAGGACCATCAGCGGGGCGTCGATGGCGTCCGCGTACGTGATCGGGGAGTTCGCGAGCAGGCGCTCGGCATCCTTCTCCGGGTTGCCCAGAAGGGTATCGACCACCTTCCGCCAGGTGGGCGGCGCCTCGGAGGCGAGGGTGACCAGGTTGGACGGACCACAGATCGAGACACCCGCCGCCCAGCGGTGCGGCAACCGGGCCAGGCAGGACAGCGCGGCGAACCCACCGTAGGAGCCACCGAAGACCGCGACCCGGTCGATGTCGAGCTCAGGTCGGGTGCGCAGGTACCGGACCGCGTGGTCGAGATCTTCCAGGTCGATACCGCCCCAATCGCGGTAGATGAGCTTCTGGTGAGCAATCCCGTAACCGGCCGATCCGGCGATGTTGGGCGCGAACACCGCGATCCCATGATGAAGCAGATGCTGGTAGAGCGCCGCGTAGCGCGGACGCTCCTGCCCTTCCGGACCACCGTGGATCGACAACAGCACCGGGTGCGGACCCGGCGTCGTCGGCCTGTAGACGAAGGCGTGCACCTCCCGTCCGCCAGAGGTCGGGAAGTTGATCGACTCGGGTTCGACAGCCGCGACCGAGCGAAGCGCCGGCGGCCTGCCGTCGGTGAGCCGGCGCGAAGAGCTCTCGTTGAGGTCGACCAGCAGGATCTCCTCCGGACGCGTCGGCGAGTCCAGCAGCATCGCCGCCTTCCGGCCGCCCGGCGACAGGCTCAGGGTCGAGATCACCCCGCCGGGCACCTCCGGAACCCCGACCGCCCCCTGGCCGCGCCGGACGTGCAGGACCGACCGACCAGCCTCGTTGACAGTCCAGGCGAGCGCCTCGGCGCCAGCGTCGAGCTCCTCCACGTCCCATTCGTGCTGCGCGACAGGAGTCAGGGTGCGGTCGTCCAACCGGTAGAAGGCCGCCGCGGTGAATCCCCACAGATCGGTCAGCAGGTAGAAGCCGGACGAGTCCGGCGCCCAGCACTGCGGCAGGAAGAACCCTGTTCCGTACGCCTCGGTCACGCACTGCGGCTCGGCGTCCGAACGGGTGAGGTCGAGCAGGTACGAACTGACCTCGGTGTTGGAGCGGAAGCCGAACACCAGCAGCCAGCGGGCGTCCGGAGAGAACGCCACGGGCATGAACGCCACACCCTCCTCCGGCTCGAACCGCTGCACAACACCGGTGACCAGGTCCCGGATCAGCAGATCTTGAACGGTCGCCTCACGATCGTTGGCCGCGTACAGCAGACGGCGGCCGTCCGAGTCGAAGGGACGGTGCGCGAGATGGCGCTGGCACTTCACACTTGACGCGATCGGAGTCGGCTCGGCGTCATCGAGACCGACCAGGAAGATGCCGTACTGCTCGTCCCCCTCGAAATCCGCGGTGAACACCACGGCGGCCCCATCCGGCGTCCAGGCGGCCTGGCGGACAATCCGCCCAGGCATCTGCGCGAGCTTGCGCGCGGGCCCACCGTTCACCGAAACCATCCACAACGCGGACGTGCCACCCGCGTTACTTGAGAACGCGATGTGATCGCCTGCCGGTGAGAAGGCCAGAGCACGCTGGAACCGCTGATGGGGGACGAAGTCCTGGTACTGGAACGAGGGCATGGCGCTCCTGACGTGGGAATGGGCACGGCCGCTTGAGCGGGCTACTTGATCCAGCCGCGGCGGACAGCGGCGACGCCGGCAGCGAAGCGTGAGGCGACTCCCAGCTCCTCGCGGAGGAGGGTGAATCGCCGCCGAACCGTGGTGGTGCTGATCTTCAGACGGCGGGCAATGGCGTCGTCATCGGCCCCCTGGGCCAGCAGTTCCAGCACCGCACGCAGGTCTTCGCTGAGCGGGTTGTCGGACTGGACCGCTCCGATCGGCGTCGCCCGCTCCCAGAGCATCTCGAAGTACTGACGCAGCGCCGTGACGATGACGGGTGAGCGGACAAGCACCGCACCCGTCATCCCGGTGGGCCCGAGTGGGAGCAGCGCCACACTCTGGTCGGCGAGTTTCATCTTCATCCCGATGCCGGGCAGCATCCGGGCTTCCTCACCGAGTTCGACGGCACCGACAATGTTCTCGGCGACGATGGGATGGTCGGCCCAGCGGCTCTCGTAGATGGTGCGACTCCGCACGCCCTTCCGCAGGGCGGGCGGGGGCTCAATGAGCACGGTGTCCTGAAGTGGACATTCGGTCAGGTAGCTCTCCAGCGTCAGCCAGTCGCTCCTTGCCGCGTTCACCAGAGCCCCGGACAGCCGTACGATCTCTTCCGGCTCGGTGACGATCTCGATCAGCCCGCGTGATGCCCCCTGGCCGCTCGCCTTTGGGGCGGGCGTGTATTCGATCAGGCGGCGATGACCGTCCAGAAGGCGTTCGTGCTCGCTGCTCAGCCGCTGGTTCAGCTCGACCAGCACAGCCTGAAGCGCCAGGTGTGGCGGCGCCGGAAACAGCGGCGGAACTTCCCCCCGTTCAGGTCCCCGGTAGGCCATCCCCCGATCGAGCAACGCAGTGACGATCTCCGCGTCCCCCAGAGTCTCAGACTCTTCTTCCGGGGGACATCCCTGTCCCTCCAGTAGCACTCGGTAAGCGCGGTACAGCTCGTCCGGGACGATGCCCTCCAGGAGACGCGCTGCCACCTCTGGCCCGTCCGCCACATCACTCCTCTGACGCTCAGCCGCAGTGAAGTCACGTAGCGTAACAGGACGGTGACGCAGGTGAGCGTTTCTTGCCACAGACAAGAACTCATCACCCCGGCTCGGCGCAGGTGAGGCACCGCCGAAAGCCTTGGCCAATAAGCACTTCAGCCGCTCGCAACACGACGCTACGACGACTTCGCAAGACCACTTCCTGTCTTGGTGACTTTGAGCGTGGCCCCTGGCCCAGCCGGTCGGCTTCCATCTAGGCAAGCACCCAGCAACGACCAGGAGACACCGTGAGTAATCAGCCTCAGGCGAGCACCAAGACCGGCCTCGCTTGCGCTTCAACCCCTTCCGGCCACTCGCCCCTCGACTCAGCAGCGGCGCACCCCAGCCGCATCCCTCCTACGAGGGGTGACCACAGACCACCGCGCAGGCAGCGACTCCTCCACAGCATCACCCGACCGCTCCACAGCGGGATCGAAGGCCCCTTCGCCAACGACTGGCTCCGCACAGCCTTCGTCGAAGCCCTCATGGAGGACGAACGCCTCCCCGATGTCGTCACCACTCGTCACGACCTGAACCTCATACTCCGCGGCAACCAACTCGCAATCACCGATGACGCGGTCGCCGGCCGGCTGTCGGTGTTCGACACCCTTGAGGACTCGATCGAACATCTCGAAGCCAAGGCCGACCACATCCGCTCAGGCCACACCGCACCGACCACCATTTGGATCACCGCCCCCGGCGAAAACACCGACGTGATCCACCAGACCATCGACTACTGGACAGGCCTCGACCTCATCGCCCTACTCCGCGGCCACTGGCCCCACGGCCCCAACCGCCGTCCCCACCTCGCCCACTGGCCGACGACCATCACCCACGCCTTCAGCCCCCAGCCACCGCAGGACGCCTTCAGCGCTCTTCAGTCGCCGGGATAGTCTCCGCCGGTACTCAAGCTTCAGAGCTCTGGGTGCCGCGAACGAGCCCACCCACCCGGCTGGGCACCTGACATGCACTGAGCACTCCGTCAGACTGAGGCCAAACCGGATCGGAGCCACCGAGTAGGAGCATGACCCATGCGCCGACAGGCTTGGAGCTCCCAGCGCCGCACCCTAAACACCGACAGCTTTTCCATCTGCGCTTGTGAAGCAGCAGGTCGGAAGTGTGGTCCCCACGCACGTGGGGGTGGCCCCGCAGGACGCAACCCGTCAGGGAGCGCAGCCATGTGGTCCCCACGCACGTGGGGGTGGTCCGGCCTACCAGGTTCGCAAGCTCCACCAGTGGTAGTGGTCCCACGACCGTGGGGGTGGTTTGAACAGGTCGGGGAGGTGTGGAAGCGCCCCCGCCTCATGGCAGCCTCACCAACCTGGAGTTCTCCAGGGAGTTGGCTACGCAACGTAAGACTCTTCCCGCTATCGGCAAGGGGGCGCAGCGGAGGTTGGTGGGCACATGGTGGGCACGGAATGTGGGTGATCATGGAACCTTCCGGCACACTCTATGGACCTCTGACCTGCAAAAATAAGAATCGGGCGGATGTCGAATCACTACAAAGCACGCGGCTGAAGGCTCTGCGCTTGCGGTCCCAGCCGGTGAACGTGCGCCCGGCCCCGATGTACAGCGCCGCCAGCGCCGACATCCCGATGCCATCGCACCCGATCAGGTGCGGACGACTCACGTCCACACCCGGCACCCACGTGGGAGCGGGTGCGCCATGACGTGTCTCGGTCATCGCATCTCCTTATCTGGAGGTTGCGGTCCCCTGTGGGGTTGTAGTGACAGCACACGCCCGGGTTCGATTTGCTCGCAACGACGAGAAAACCGGAGAGAGTGAGCCGATGTCCCGCACCTCAGACGGCTCTGGGAGACGGAAGGCGGGGCGTCCTGCCAAACAGGTGAACGCGTCCGCCTCCGTGCGTCTCCAGTTGGCCGCCGATTTGCGAAGACTGCGGGTGGAGCAGGGATTGACCCTGGTCGAGCTCGGTCGGCTCGTCGACTACTCCAGTCAGCACCTCAGCGCAGTGGAACGCGGCGAAGTCGCCCCTGCGGAGCCGCTGGTGGCTCGGTGTGACCAAGCGCTGAACGCAGCGGGCCAACTCATCGCACGATTCCCGGCTGTGGTCCGTGAGAAGGCCGCAGACCGGCACGAGCGTGAAACAGCGCGCCATCAAAGAGCAAGGAGCGCGGCTGGCTCCACACCACTCGACCTGGACTGGGCGCGGTTGGCAGCCGTCGGCGGAGCGTCCGCGACCGTGTCACCGGAGATCGTCGCTGATCTGGAGCTGATCACCGATCGGCAGCGGGTCCTGTACCACCAGTTGTCTTCCACTCAACTGCTCGTCCCGGTCGAAACCCAGCTGGGGCTGCTGCTCTCCCTGCTGAAAGGCTGCCAGCCGCAGTCGCTCCGCCGTCGAATCGCTGCAGCCGCCAGCAAGGCCGCCGGATTCGCCGCGTGGATCTGGTACGACCTCGGCGACGACTACAAATCGAACCTCTACTACCAGCGGGCCGAGAGCCTGATCGCCGAGTCACAGGACACCGCGCTCGGCTCCTACATCAGCGCCTATCGTGCGTTGGCCTGTGAGGGCATGGGGCTGCTTCCCGAGGCGCATCGGCATGCCGAAACCGCGCTGGCCACGGCCCCCAAGAGCATCAGCCGCCAAACACGAGCCTGGTTAAGCGCGGTGAATGCCGCGGCCTTCGCCTTGGTGCCAGCTCGCCGCACGGACGCTCGACGGCTCCTCGCCGACGCCCAAGACCTCCTTGATGCCGCCGCACACCGTGAAGAGTGGATGTATGACTTCGACCGCGCTGCGTTGGCGGGCTATTCCGGAACGGCCTTCCTGCGGATGGACGACCCTGGCTCGGTCGCAGCCGCCTTCTCCGAGGGGATCTCCGCACTTCCCCACTCCTGCGAGCGGCGTGGCGCCCAGCTCAAGGTCGGCTTGGCCGAAGCACACCTTCGAACGGGCAAGATCGATGTAGCGGTGGCGGCGGCCACCGACGCGTTGGAGGTGTTCGCGATGCGCGGGTCAGTCTCGGGAATCCGGCGGGTGCGCCGGTTCCGCGACGTCTTGGGGAGCCTGGGTGAGCAGAGCCGGGCTCACGAGTTGGACGAGCTGGTGCGTGCACGGCTGCGAGCCGTGCAATGAGCGATGTCCCGGCGGAGCTGGTCGCCCGGTCGACCGTGGCCTACGACGCGGTTCAGGCCGTCGACGATGCGATCTTCTGGATTGAAGGACGGCCGGACGGACGAGACGTCCTGGTGCGCTGGACACCTGAAGACGGCCCCCTGGACGTCCCCACGGGAGGTCACAGCGTCGCATCGCGGGTCCACGAGTACGGAGGCGGCGCGTACTGGGCCACCCGCCAGGGCGTCTGGTTCTCGTCCGCCGACGACCAGCGCATCTACTGGGCGTCGAACAACACCACGCCGATCCCAATCACACCGCCCTCCGGCGATCACCGCTACGCCGACATGCGCCCAAGCGTCGACGGGCACGGGCTGTGGGCCGTCCGCGAACGCCACGACGGTAACCACGTCAGCAACGACCTGGTCCTGATCGACCGTGACGGCTCAGTGCGTTCAATGGCGTACGGAGCCGACTTCTACTCCGCGCCCCGGCCGAGCCCAGACGGCCGCTGGCTCGCCTGGACCAGCTGGAACGCACCCCTCATGCCCTGGGACGGCACCCAACTCTGGGTCGCCGAAATCCGCGACAAGCATCTGGGAACGCCGCTCCTCGTCGCAGGCGGCCCAGAGGAATCGGTGTTCCAGCCCGAGTGGAGTCCCGCCGGAGTGCTCCACTTCGTCTCCGACCGTTCCGGCTGGTGGAACCTCTACACCTGGCAGCAAGGGCACGTGCAAGCCCTCCTCCAGGACGAGCGCGAGTTCGGCATCGCCCAATGGGAACTCGGCTACTCGACCTACGCCTTCCTCACCGACGGACGCATCGTCGCCGCCATCCAACAGGGCAGCCAACACACTCTGGAAGTCCTCACCGACGGCAAACCCACCCCGCTGGACCAGCCCTACACCTCAATCAAGCCCTACCTGTCGGCGTCCGGCACGCAGATCGCCTTCATCGGCTCGAGCCCAACCCGCGCACCCGAAGTCGCCCTCCTAGACACGAACGACTCAGCCCTCCAACGCATCAACACGCCACCCTCCGAAGCAACCGACGTGGTACTCCCCCACCCCTTCGCCTTCCCCACCCGCGACGGCGGAACGGCACACGGCCTCTACCACCCACCGCGCAACGGCCACCGCACACCGCCACTCATCGTCAAAGCCCACCCCGGCCCCACCGCGAACGTCCCGCTACGCCTCGACTGGCACACCCAGTTCCTCACCAGCCGCGGCTACGCCGTCGCCGAAATCGACTACCGCGGCAGCACCGGCTACGGACGCCCCTACCGGCAAGCGCTCAAAGGGAACTGGGGCATCACCGACGCCCACGACTGCGCCGACGCCGCCCTCCACCTCTCCGAAAGCGGCCTAGCCGATCCCCAGAGACTCGCGATCTGGGGCGCAAGCGCCGGCGGCTACACCGCGATCCGCGCCCTCGCCCTCACCAACGTCTTCGCCGCCGCCATCGCCCGCTGCCCAGTCGTAGACCCCACCACCTGGCGCAACGTAGCCCCCAAATTCCACGCCCACCACACCGACGGCCTCATCGGCCCCTGGCCCGAGACAGTGCACCTCTACCAAGAGCGCTCCCTCCTCACCCAACCAGAACAGATCACACGCCCCGTCCTGATTCTGCACGGCGAAAATGACCCCATCACCCCGGTGAACCAATCCAGAACACTCACCCAAAACCTGGGCCAACTCGGAGAACTCATCACCTTCCCCAAAGAAGGCCACACCCTGCGATCGCCCGAGGCCGTCCAGACAGCGCTGCAGTCCGAACTAGCTTTCCTGAGGACGCACATTCCCTGAAACCTGGTGCCACCACAGGCACCAGCCTGGCGAGCACACGCGCCAGGCGATTCTTCCTACAAGAAATGTCAGACCCTATCTGATGCCTGTTCAATCGACGGTGGACTGGACGACTTGGAAGAGACGCCAAACGACCACGAAGCCGTACTTTCGATGGCCCTACATGGAACCTTTTCCAGCAGCCTCTTCGAGGCTGCTGATCACAGCATGATCGCTGGCGGCGTGGCTGGCTGTGGACGTGAAGAAACCCCTGGCAGAAGAGGTGGTCTCTGACCTCCGCGGTCTACGACTTCGGCGAACACCTCTACACCGATCGCCACGGCCGGGTTCGACTCGTCCGTTTCCTGATCCTGGAATTCCTGAACGCCACAACCTGGGCCTGCTACTGAACCAGTCCCCTGCGGGCCTGCCGTTCGACAGGGTTCTGGACTGAGGCATCCAAACGTGCGCCGGACTCGCGGCGGCACACCGCGCAGGCATCGTGCACCGCGCCATCAAACCCGCCAACCTGATGTTCCTCACCGACGGCACCATCAAGATCTGCGACTTCGGAATCGCCAACCTCCCCGACGTCGCCCTCGGCCTGACCAGCCACGGCATCCCCATGGGCACACCCGGCTACATGCCTCCTGAACAGGGGCACGGCAGGCCGGTCGGCCATCGGGCCGACTTGTACGCGCTCGGAGTGACCCTCCACCGCCACTCACAAGCCCAGACCAAAACGGGGCCTCGTCCGGCGTCTACCGGACCGGAATTAAGGTCCCCCCAACAACAACCCGCCGCTATCCCCGCCGACCGAACAGCTGGATAGAACGATATCCCTTCCGCTCCGGTCAATTCCAATCACCAGAGCGGATCAGGATGAGGGCAGCAGCGACAGTTAGCAGAATGACTGCGGCGAGTTCGCCGAGGAGTGCACCGAGGAGCAGCCGGCCAGCGATCCGGTTACCCGCTCGAAGACTCGTAAGGAGATCAAGCCTTGCCTCATAAGCACTCACATGCGCGTTTCGGTCGCGACGTTCCCAGGCTTCGCGAAGCCATTGGACATCCACGACACCGTGGCGGCGGGGGGCATTTACGGCGAGCGCTGTGAACGCGGCGGCGATAAAGCAGGCGAGCGCTGCGATGACGAACGCTACCGCCAGCCCTGGCAAGCGGCTATTCGGAGCCCGGCTCGCCAGGGATGTTGCACCCAGCGACAGTGCCACCAGTACTCCGCTGCTGGTCACCACTGCGAGACCGCGTTGCGCCAGAGATTCCTTGAGCTTGCGTTCCTCGCCGAGTTGATCGTCGACCAGTTCTGCGAACGCCTGCCCTGAATTGTCTTCCGATAGCGCCACGCCAAGCCTTCGCTCGAGGGATCTTAAGTAAGGACTCGCCGCACGGGTTGTGAATAACTACCCCGCCGTTGCAGGTGGGTGAAAGTCCATAGCGGCAGTGTCCGCGGTTCCCGAAGCGGAGACTCCTCTACCGGACCCAAGAGCTCTTGACCTACACTGATCGCTGCCGCTGACAAATTGACCGACCGCTTGATGGCTGCGATTTCATCAGGCAACTGATGCTGTCGGGTTCTCAACTTGGAGACTTCCTCAGCTACTCGGTCAAGCCCGGGAGGCTTGCTGACATTCAAGAACTCGATTCCAGGATGCCCGCGCTCGAGCTTAACGACGACTCGGCGGATACGCTTGGGCAAGCCGCTGCGAATGTTCATCTTGATGGCCTCGGGACCGGGAGGCAGCAGATCGATCACCCGGAGCAGGTTCTCGGCGAGTTCTCTGTCGGAGCCTCCGGTGTCTCTGATCTCGCTGAGCCTGCGGCGGCAATCCCCAACAAGACTCGCATCAAGGTACTCGACCTCACCAAGGTGACGATCGAGTGCATCGACTTGCCTGGGCCACTCTAGAGGCACCCGGCGACGCGCGACCTCCCAATCCCACAGGGCCTGGGCCAACTGCGGCAAGTGGTCATCCACCTCAGCCTGCTCACGTGCGAGTTCCTCGAGCCTGCGCGGAGCAGGCCCCATGTTCTCAACCAGCTTCTTGAACAGGCTGTAGACCGATACACGCTCGTCGACCGCGAGTAGCACCCCACGGCGCTCCCACATGCTGAGCACCAAGACACTGGGCAGCAGCGACTCTTCGATGCCAAAATACGAAGCGGTTCTGGTGGTTGCCTGGGTCCAGGCGGCGTGATGCTCCTCCGCAGACAGCGAGATACGGGCTGCCCTCTCACCAAGGCCGCGGAATCCGCGCTCGCCTTCCAGTGACCACCAATACCGAGTCGGGAACGACGACCAAGTTCCCACCTGAGGACAGTTCAGCGTCAAACCCTCGACACCCACGGCGATTGACCCCTCCGGATGAGGAACACCGCCTCCGCGGACAGGTCTCGGTCCGTCCTGCGGGTAGGGAACCGGACACACCACCGCAAGCATCGGGCCCGTGACGTCATGGACGCTCGCCCAATCGCGGGTGACCTCCTCCTGCTGAGACCGCGCATCGGCAGTCCGGGCAAGCAAGAGCACCACGCCCGCATAGCCACAATCTTCGGAAGCCGACAGCACGTGCCTAAGGAAGATATCGACTGGCAACGGGGTGATGAACACGGCAGGCCCTCCGTCGGCATGGTGAGCCCATTGTCCCACCCAAGCCAGGCCGCTCCCCGAACTCCGCCGCGCACGGTTCCCGGACCAGCGAAGCCCCTAGAAACTAGACCATCCCCGCGTGCGCGGGAGCAGTCGCGACAGCTCGATGGCCAGGTCGGAGAGCGGGGACCATCCCCGCGTGCGCGGGGAGCAGACCGTCCTCCCCGCACACCCCAGCAGTGGTCGGTGGGACCATCCCTGCGTGCGCGGGGAGCACCAGCGCGGCCTGGCCCTGCTGGGCACTATCTCGGGACCATCCCCGCGGGCGCGGGGAGCACCCCGTCTCGTCCGTGAGGTAGGCGAAGAGGGTGGGACCATCCCTGCGGGCGCGGTCATGATCAGCAGCTTGCGCAGCCGGCCGATCTGCTTGCGTTCGGCGCGCATCCTATCGCCGGTTTACCGAGCAGGATCGAGCACACCGCGGTCGTCCCAAGTCAGCGTGGCCAGCTTGTACGTCCCCGGCCAGCTACCGCTTGACCTCCGGTGATGGGTCCAGTGCTGGTGGGGCAAGGGTCAGGAGTCCGCAGCCGTAGGCGCGGGCGCGGCCGATGCCTTGGGTGAGCGTTGCACGGAGGGCAGCTTCGTCGGATACCTCAAGGAGCCCCTGGAACGTCACTCGGTGAAGGGTGACCTGCTTTGAGCCTGCTCCCCGGGAGAACTTGATGCGGTGCCGGTCGACGAGGCGAAGGTTGTATGCCTGTTCGGAAGGCAGGGGATGCGGGGTTGGGGAGGGCAGGATCGTGAACCCCGCCTTTGAAGACTTTTCGAGCAGCCAGGTTGTTTGCTGCTCCACCGTGACGTGGGGACGGCGGTCGCCGCGCTGGCCTCTGCGGAAGACGGCATGGGTCGGGTTGGCCGTGAGGCGGAAGGAGTACTGTTGTCCGGCTTTGAGGCGCTGCAAGAGCGGATCGTAAGACTTCGTCGCCCACGACGGGACGTCGGAGTGAGGCCACCCTGCCTGTTCGATCAGGTGGGTGAGATCTGGACGGTGAGCCGAAACGACGTACAGGGAGGTCTGGTGATTCGACTCATTGTCGACGCGCCACAAGACTCGGTCGTCGGAGGCCAGAACGGGCGGGAAAGCTGCCATGACTGCCGCATGCATGCGCTGCGGGCTGCCCAGGAGGTGGATCGCACCGGCCCGGCGCGGGTTGAGGAAAGCACGTGTCAGGTACATCGGTATCTCATCCCAGCAGGTCCATGGGGTCGTGAGGGGGTTGAGCGGAGGGCTTGGGCCGGACGGGGAGACTCACTCGGGTATGCCTGGTGCGACGGCTGCCGAAACGACGCTGGGATGGGAGAGAAAGGACCGGGAGGTCAGTCAGGACATCGTCCCCCTCGATGTCGTCGAGGATGACTTCCAGGCGAACATGGTCCTGATCGCGATGGCGTCGTCGTTCGGCATGACCTGCCTGCCACTCTGCCTGTTCCAGGGCGGTCGTGACTGACGTATGGCCAGTGACGTCCATCAGCACGGGCCTTGATGGCGGACATGATCGCCGCCCCAGGTAGAGGGGATGCCGCGGCATACGCAGCGCCTCAGCGAGTCGTTCGATGTCCGGTCCCCCGAACGCGGCCACGAAGACTGCGTCCGCCAGGTAGTGGCGACGAGTGACCTTGGTTGAATCCTTCGGCGGGAGGCTGGCCCCAGCTGCGGTCGGCAGGCGCTGCAGAGCCGGGTCGGCGCTACGGGATGCGGCGGTGACCACGTGATAGTCAACGACCAGCACCCCTGGCTGGTCGATGCGGACACCAAAGTCGAGTGAAGCAAGATCGGACAGATCAGCTCCGCGAGGGCGGCCCAGAGCAGACGCGAGCATCCCCACCACCCCCGACTTGGTGGGGCTGGTTCGGGTACCTCGAACGTTGTGGCGGCTGGTCATGCCCCAGGCTTGCAGCGGGCCGGCGAGCCGCAGGAGCAGGACGCTCACGTGGTGATCCGCTCCGCCAACGCGCCGCGGGCAGCCTCAAGGGCCGACTGGAGCGGCTGAGCGGACGCGAGCTCGATCCGCTTCTCATCGTGAACCCGCTCCCCGAGCCAGGCGGGGTAGGTCAGAGCGCTAAAGGCTGGCTTGGTGCCGTACATCTCGTCCTGCTGGCCGTGGTAGTTGATCAGTTGGACGACGGACGCGGGGACGATGCCGCCTTCGACAGCCTTCACGGGCTCCTCGAACGCGCCGACGAGATTGACCGGCTGGTCGGTCCGGACGCTGAGCATGATCAGATCTGGTCGGGTGTGGGCGGCGAAGGTGTTCTGCTTCCCCGTGGGCATGGCGGTGGCGAAGGTGCGGGCGAACGCCACGGTAAGATCCAGCGCCCTGTCGAGCTCACCGTCCAAGTTGGCGACCAGATCCTCCAAGGATACGGTGGCGAATCGGTACAAGGTCGCCGAGTTGAACTCGATGGTGCCGATCATCCCCGCGCCCGTTTCGTCCTGCCGGCGCGACTCGTCGTCGACGGCAGTGAAGTAGTCGAACTGATCGGCAACGACCTGGTGGGTCGACAACGCGTGAGCAACCTGGCAGGCGGCGTCGACGTTCAGTTCGGGCGCGTCTGCGACCATCCGCCCGAACAGCGCGACCGCGCCAGCATGTCCCTTGATGCCAAGTTCGTGCAGCTTGAGCCCAGTGATGCGCTCGCGCAACAAGTCCAGATCGTCGGCGACCCCCTCGAGGTCAGCGGCCACCAACGCATCCGCGACCTGCTCGACCTGGTCATGACCGAGGAACAGAAGGTACTCGGTGGTCGGCTTGTTCTTGGCGAGCTTGACCTTCTTGAACAGCGAGACCGTCGCGGCAGCCCCGACCGCATCCGATACCGCGCCCAGCGCGGGCCGGCGGACGGTGACGGCATCGCCGATGACGCGGGGAAGCTGCCGGGTGCGCAGGCCGCCGTCCTTGGCCAGGTCAGGGTTGATGAGGAACGCATCCCGCACGGCACGCTTCCACGCTTGGGACGACACTCGGGCGCGCAGCACTCCCCCGTAGACCGCGGTCTTCGGACTGCCGGACTCGTCGCGGTTCAGGTTGGACGGCGGCACCGACTGCAGAA
Source organism: Actinomadura oligospora ATCC 43269 (assembly GCF_000518265.1). Classification (GTDB taxonomy): domain Bacteria; phylum Actinomycetota; class Actinomycetes; order Streptosporangiales; family Streptosporangiaceae; genus Spirillospora; species Spirillospora oligospora. The sequence continues at coordinate 167,836 of NZ_KI912411.1, forward strand.
CGTGAACGTCGAGAAAAACCATCGGACGTGCCCCCTAGGCGTGAGATTGGGTGGAATCGGGCTTGTCGGCTTCGTCGCTGGGGACCCAGCGGTAGTCCAGGCCCCAGCGGCGTCGGGCCCGCGCCCGGCGCTGTGAATCGGGCCAGTTGAACAGGTCGTCGGCCAGCACGATGTAGTCCAGGGGAATGGCGTGCTGACGCAACTGGGGAACCAGAACCCGCAGGTGCCCGACGACCTCCTCGACACTGTCGGCGGTCATGGCGGCCAGGAAACGCCGGTCGACGCCTTCGGGGGTGTTGCTCTTCAACGCCTGATGAAGACGGCTAGCAGCAGCCCCCACGCTCGGCCCATGGTGCTGGGAGAAGGTTTGATGCATCCTGCGGTCCTGCGACTGCTGATGGAAGCCATACATGGCCAGGGTGTAGTGGGTGGCCGCCTCGACACGTGCCTGAGCCTGGGCGCCCCAGTGACGCGGAACCGACAGACTCACCGGCGCGATGTACTGGTACATCGCGGGTTCGGTCATGGGTTTCTTGCTGAGTCCACGGCGGCAGGAAGCCAGCCCGGCCCGATCGTAATCCGGCTCTCCAGCCCGGCGAATGACGAACCCGTCCAGGACATTCGCCAGTTCAGATTGCCATCGAGCAGGTTCAGCCTTGGAGCGGGCTGGTGAAGGGGACACCATCGTTATGCCTCCTGGTCGGGGCGGGGGAGATCCTTGTTCAGAGCCCTGCGGAACCAGAACTCGGCCAACGCGGCGGAAAGCCATTCGGTGCGGTCTCGATCTATGCGGACCAGACGGCCCCGAACTGCCGTCGCAGGCACCCGGAGGAGCAGCTCATCGGCGATGCGGAAAGCTTCGGCCCGCACCTTGGACCGCCACCGGTCACGCGCCGCCCTCTGAAGGGCCCGCGGCTCCTGGTGAGCCTCGCCCTCCCCCAGCGTCGCGATCCAGCGCCGGAACTCCGGATCGAGCGTCGCATACAAGCTCATCTGAGTGTTGTCTCGACGACCGTCCAACACCCGGTCATCGCGGCATCCAGCAGCCTTGGCAAGGTTGGTCGCCAGGTGCCCCAGATGGCGGGCGGTTGCCTCGGCGTCGCGGACACCGTCCAACGCCACCGTTTCCCAACTGTCCGATCGCAGGACGGCGACGGGCAGGGGAAGGTCATCGAAGTAGGTTTCGTTGATGACCGCGCTCTGGGTTCCATAGGTCATACCGATGGCCCGGAGAAGCAGCGGATGCCCCTTGAGGTGCTCTTCCAGAGGCCCGTCAGCGAAAACTCGAAGCTGAACCAGAGCGTCCGCCGGTTTGAACTTGAAATCGGGGGGTGCGGTGGCCTTCTCGTGCGCCAGGATCGTGCCCAGCCCCCGCCACAGCTGCCGACCCGGACGATGAGTGACCGGCATGAAGACAGTTCGACCGAGCTTGGCCGTCTGCGCTTTGCTCTGTCGCCACGCAGTATGGGGCTCCATGCCGTCAAGGTCAGCTGTGCGGAGCCGGTCGCCCGCACACAAGACGATCCGGCGGACCCGCGGACCGTCAGGGGTGTGCTCAACCAGCAACCGGATACGCCGCCCAAGCCAGGTGTACAGGTCAAGGAGTCCAGCCGGGGTACGCTCTCGCCACGTCGCATCGACAGGAGGTCGCTCCCAGGACGGAACGTCGCCTGAGCCGCTGCACCGGTTGTTGAGAACGAGCAGGTTGTACATCAAGGTGTGCCAGAGGGTCTGGCCAGTCGGAATCAGCACGCCGAGCTGGCCGAGCGGGCCGGTGGGGTTCCCGGTGGTCTTACCTGCCTTGGCTTTGGGGTCCCCGGCAGCGGCCGTCTTGATGGCCGCTGTATCCCAAGCGTGTGCGTGCAAGAGCCAGCGTGCGGCCTCGGGGGGCGTTAGCGAGGGTGGTGCCTGATCCCGGACGGTGGAGAACAACGGCGTGTTGTTACCCGATGCCAGATACGGAATGACCAACGCGATCGTCTTCGTCTCGCCGCTGGGGCTACGCAACCCAGCCACCTGCGCAAACGGCGCCTCAGGATGAAACAGATCGAAGCGATGCCGGACCTGGTCGAGGTATCGATGGATCTGGTCTCCCGGCAGCCGACCCTGCCCCCAAATCGCGAGCCATTCATCGATGGTTCGAGGCCCGGGCTGCCCGCCGCTTCCCACCGCCCGGTGAAGCACCGCCAACACCAACCGGACGATCGGCGGGTACTGGGTGGGGACGTCGAGAACCAGATCCTGGATCTGGTGGGCCTGGTGAAGAAGCTCCCTGAGCGACAATGTCGTGACGGTGCCATCGACATGCAGGCAAGGCAACCAGGGATCGTCCACGAGGTTGAACGTGAGGGTGTGGGACTGCCCCTCAGGCGTACCGGAAATCTGCTCAAGCACGAGCATCCTCCAGACCGATGGTGGAGTCGTAGGTAACCAACCGATCGCCCATGCGCAGTGGGCCCTCAGGAGGCAACAGCAACACGCGGACCCGTGACAGCCACGGATTACCGCTCCACGCCCGCACACGGAAGCTCTGCTCGAGAGCAGAGTTGGTGAGCTGCTGCGGAAGCCGGATCGCCTGATCAAGGATCGTGTCCACAGCACCCTCAGACGGCCGGCGCTGCAAAGGGATCTCGGTCTTGTCACCAGCCGAGACCGGAAGCCCGAACTCGGGAGCGCCATCAGCGGTCGTGGCCCGCAACAGGATGACCTCAACGGTGGGGGGCCCGAGCCGCACAGTGGCCTGGACTTCGGGAGAGTCTTCGTCGCGTGCCTCACCGATGTTGCCGATGTCAGCCAGAGACCCACAATCGGGCGGGGGAAGAATGACCTGACGGGCCGCGAGCCTCATAGCGTCCAGAGCGTCCTGCTGATCGTCGGCTGCACGACGCAGATCCCACTGCCACGTATCAGGCCCGATCGGCTCGGCTCCATACACCTGCTCGATCAGGGCCGGAATGTCCTGGGGAAGGTTGATCTGGTCGCGCCCCAACAACGCAGCCGCGGTCCGCCAGAGCAGGTGCTCGCCGTAAACCATCACGCTCCCGAACGGCAACCGTGGAGGACCGTCCGGCACCACCGAATGCCCCGCGACCAGAAGGCGCGGCTCACTCAGCCCCCTCCGTCGGTCTTTCCTTTCGTGGCGGTGGACGCGCCCAAGACGCTGCAGGAGAAGATCGACGGGCGCCAGGTCACTGACACCGACGTCGAAGTCGACATCGAGTGACTGCTCGGCTACCTGTGTCGCCACAACGACATGCGGGCTCGGCCGGCGTTTGCGTTTCGGCCCAAAGTCCGAGATCAGCTTCCGGTCACGGTCTCGCCGGTCCGCTGTCGTGAACCGAGAGTGAGCCAGGCTGACGTTGTCGGACCCCAACTTGTCGACGAAAGCGCGCCACGTCCGCTGAGCCCGGCCGACTGTGTTGCGGATGACCAGCGCGCAGCCACCGTCGGTGAGTAGCCCGCAGACGGTGTTGACCACGTCGTCGGGTGAAGCACCCGGTTCGTTGACAAATCCCAGCCGAACGGGAGAGCCGGACTCGGCTCTCGCCGGAACCGACCGAACCTGAGACGAACCACGACCAACCCAACTGATCTGCGGATACGAGGTCCTACCATCGGCGGCCGTGACCTCGTCACCGGCGTAGGCGTCCAACAACTCCTGACGAACGCCTCGTGGCAGCGTCGCCGACAACAGTACGACCGGGACATTGAGCGCACCCAGCCACGACAGCACACGCCGCAAAATGACCGACATGTAGGCGTCGTAGGCGTGGACCTCGTCGACCACCATCACCTTCCCGACCAGCCCAAGCACGCGCAGTGCGACATGACGCGCAGCGACTCCCGCAAGCAGCACCTGATCGACGGTCCCCACGACCACCGGAGTCAGCAGACGCTTCTTCCCACCCGACAGCCACTGCGACGCGACGATCCCACCGTCGCACTCGTCGATCCCGACCCCTCGCGGCAAGAACAACTGGCGATACTCCTGCTGCCGCCGGGCCTTGCCATGAGCGAGGGTGACAGTCGTCTGGGCCCCCTGCGTCCCCAGCCACTCCCCCACGCGGGTGAACATCTGATTGCTTGTCGCCTGAGTCGGCAACCCGACGAAAACGCCCTGCGACCCCGCACGCACGGCCAGCACCTCGGCAGCCGCCAGAGCTGCCTCTGTCTTGCCTTCTCCCATCGGCGCCTCAATGATCATCAGACCTGCGCCGGTGGCCTGCTGCGCCTCCCTCAACGCTTTGACTTGAACGTCTCGAGGAGTAGCGATCGCAGGCCAACGCGCTGCGAAGAACACCGGCGCTGTTGCTGGAGCCAGGGCCTGGTCCGGTCGCCAAACGTCCCGGAAGCCGATCAGGTCCCGGATTCGCGTGGTCGTCGCCGCGGACTCCTGCGGGTAATCGCGAGAGAACGGTTCTTGGTAGGAGTAGAGCTCCTCGTTGCTCGCCAGCCAGTCAGCGAGAATGACCGCGCCGGTGATACACAGCTGAAGCGGGACAGCAGGACGAACCTGCCTCCACGTCTCAGGTTTCACGCCGAAATGATCGGTGACAGCTTCGAACAGCTCGCCCCGGATCGGTCCCCACCCCGGATGCTCGAACGTCAACGCCCGCCGAGCCACACTTTGCCAGAGCAGGCCAGGGAAAGCGCCATGATGACCGCCCAGAACCAGCGCAGGCCAGTCCGGATCATCCCAGCTCATCGCGTTGAGCAGCTGCCACAGAGCGGACGCCGACACCAACGAATGCGGCGTCTGTGTCCGCTCAGAGAACGGAAGCCCTGCCCGACGCCCCAGCCGGGCATGCAACGAGCTCTTGGACTGGAAGTCGGACGCCTTGCCAAGGTCATGGAGGGCGGCGAGCCAGCACATCAGCCGTTCAGCATCGGCTGCACCGCCGGGCATAGCGTCAGACAGCTGAGCCTTGAACGGCGTGGGCAGGAACTCGCGCCACAACCACCGAGCCACGTTGCCGGTGTCGATGAGATGCGAGACGAGGGGGTGCCAAGCCTCTGCCGGGATCGAACGCTTACGGCTGGCCTCACCGGTCTTCCCCCAGGCAGCCCGTGCAGCAGCCGACAGCTCCATGAAACCCCCTCATGCGACTGCCAATGTTGTACCGCCCCACACCGACAAAACTCCGGCGTTCCTTGATAGCGGAAGGCGCGCGAGAGCACAGCTTGGTTTCGGTCAGCCGATAATCCCCGCAAGGGCGGGGCAAGTTTCCTCGCTAGCTCCCTACAAGGGGTGATCTCCGCGTCTGCGAGGCGAGGTCCAAGCTAGTTAATGATCAATGTCCGTGCGGCCAGTCCTGGAAGACCGTAGCCTCCAATTTGTAAGGAGACAAGCGCCGATGTGATGTGAGGTATAACGAATCTGCCCAATCCTTGTGCTCGGCCGCCGGCATGTGAGGTCATGAAGTCGCCGTTGCGCCCGGCACCTAGAGACACGGAGGGCACATGAGACTCAAGAAGCTCGTGGGTGGATGGCCGAGCCCGAACACAGCCATCGGCGCATTGCTCTACGCGATCATAGGAGGGGTCGCCACCTGGGTGATCGTGGATTTCCTGCCGCGCCATCTGATCTTCGCTGTCGGATGGCGCTGAGAAATCCGGTATGGCGACTCGTTGCAGCCAGTGAACGTTTTTCAGTGGGGTTTGTGGGGTGTGTGATCACAGGATGATCGCGGGCGGCGCGGCAGCCTCTGGAACGTGGAAAGCCCCTAGTAGGACGGGTGATCTCTCACAACCCTCCGCCCCCACCAGAGGCTTCACATGCTGTTCTACCGTGCTTCGCTGCCGTTGTCGCGTCAGACCCTGAACTACACGACCGGAGTGGTCCGCCGGCATCGCGCGAGCATCGGCAGTAGAGGACGAGCACTCACGCCGGGCGCGCAGGCGTTGATGGTGCTGGTCTACCTGCGCAAAGGTGAGACGTTCGCCGACCTGGGCGCAGGGTTCGGAGTGTCCACCTCCACAGCGTGGCGCTACGTCAACGAGACCATCCAACTGCTGGCCGCCCGCTCACCCAAACTCACCAAGGCGTTGCGTAATGCCACCCGTGACCGCCTGCTGTACCTGGTGCTGGACGGCACGCTCATCCCGATCGACCGCGTCGCCGCCGACCGCCCGTTCTACTCCGGCAAGCATCGGAGACACGGCATGAACCTGCAGGTTGTGGCCGCACCCGACGGAACGATCGTGTGGGTGTCGGGAGCGCTGCCCGGCTCGGTCCACGACCTGACCGCCGCCCGCATCTGGGGCATCCCACGCGCGTTGAAGGCCGCAGGGTTCCTGGTCTTGGCCGACAAGGCCTACCAAGGCGCGGACGAACCATTACTCGTCCCGTATCGAGGCAAGGGCAAGCCCGCGTCGCAGAAGTCCGCCAACCGAGCCCACGCCCGCCTGCGCGCACCCGGCGAACGCGCGAATGCCCAGCTCAAACACTGGGCCATCCTGGCCAAGCTCCGCTGCTGCCCACACCGCGCCGGCCGCCTCGCCAAAGCCATCCACGTCCTACACGCCCGCGAAACCCAAGCTCACTGAAAAAGGTTCACTGAGTCTTTTTCATCCTCGGTTGGTCTCGTAGTTCTGTAGGACGGCGATGGCTTTGACGAGGTGGCCGGCCTTGCTGGGGCTGCAGCGGAGTTTGCGGAGGATGCGCCAGCTCTTGAGCTGCGCGTTCGCGCGTTCGCCGGGACCGCGCAGCTTGGCGTGCGACCGGTTCGCCTGCTTCTGGGACTCTGGTTTGTTCCGGCCCTTGTACGGAGTGAGAACGACCGAGGTGTGGGCACCTTGGTAACCCTTGTCCGCCAGGGTGACGATCCCGGCGCGTTCCAGTGCGCGCAGGACGCCCCAGACTCTTGCGGCGGTCAGGTCGTGGGTGCGGCCGGGCAGGGCGCCGGAGGTCCACAGGATCGTGCCGTCGGGGCCGGCGATGACCTGGATGTTCATCCCGTGGCAGCGGTGCTTGGCCGAGTAGTACGGCCGGTCGGCGCGGACCCGGTCGCAGGCGATCAGGGTGCCGTCCAGGACCAGCAGATGCAGGCCGTCCTTCTCTGCTTTCCGCAACGCCCGGGTGAGCTTGGGCGACCGCGCCGACAGCAGTCCCACAGCTTCCTCCACGTACCGCCAGGCCGTGCTGATCGACACTCCGAACCCGCCGCTGAGCTCGGCGAACGTCTCGCTTTTGCGTAGATGGACCAGCACCAGGAGCGCCTGCCGTCCCGGGTTGAGCAGTCGCCAGGACGAGCCGATCGTCTTGCGGTGCCGCCTGATCAGCCCGGCCAGGTAGTTCAGCGTTGAACGCGACAAAACGACGGCAGCACGGTAGAACAGCATGCGGAGCCCCTGGTTCGGACGGTGGAGATTGTGGTGATCAACCCGTCTACCAGGGGTTTCTTCGCGTCACTGGCCGAATGACCCGATCGCGATCACGCTGTGATCAACACCCCGCCCAGGCAGACGAAAAAGGGTCACTGTCCGCCATGTGACGCCACAAAGGCAGATACCCGTCCGAGCCGTGATCATATTTGGCCCAAGCAGAGCGCGCCGCGATAGACAGCCCCTCATCCAGCCGAAGATCTTCCCCCTCATCACTGATCATGACGGCATTTAACAACAGATGGTCGGTGTCGTCCCTCAATTCAGCCAACTCGCAAGCGTCAACCCCCAAACGATCATCTTGCCCCCTGGTGAGCCCACTCCACATGCACAGCGATCACCACGTCCGGACACCGAACACCGCGTCCACTCGCAGTACGCGCCTCGATCGAGTGATACGACGAGCAAGCCATCCCGTACACCCGAGGTCCCACCGACATGCATGTTGCACTCGCCAAGCCTTCGGAGACGTCCCATGCCTGCACTTAACGCGGGGGATGTAGGTTTCAAGCCAAGCGACCACGTCCCGTGGGCCCCAGCCACCCAACCCCCACACCGGAGCCCTCGTGAAAGTCCAGCACCTTGCCGGCCCCTCAAACCTTCACAAATCACATACGTCCGATTTGTCCAACCCGCAGGAAGTACTCGAAAACGGCCCCACGGCCCGGTAGACCTGCAGGTCGCGGAGTCTGCTCCCCGCGCACGCGGGGATGGTCCCTGGAAGAGCGGTTCGGATTGAGCGTGGTGGAACTGCTCCCCGCGCACGCGGGGATGGTCCACGTCTCCTCCATCCGCCCGGCCCGGCTCGTCCGGCTGCTCCCCGCGCACGCAGGGATGGTCCCACGGGGACGAGCGCGGTGTAGACCTGCTGGATCTGCTCCCCGCGCACGCGGGGATGGTCCCAGGGCGCTGATCAGCGCTTTGCGTCCGGCGGCCTGCTCCCCGCGCACGCGGGGATGGTCCCGGCGCTCCGCTGATCGGCCCGTTCTCGGGCTACTGCTCCCCGCGCACGCGGGGATGGTCCTCGGGGGCCGCTGCATCCCGTGGGCGCGGTCCTCTGCTCCCCGCGCACGCGGGGATAGTCCCCTCTTGGTGTGGTGGGTGATGCCGGGGGGAACTGCTCCCCGCGCACGCGAGGATGGTCCCAACGGGGTGGTCGTCGTGACGACCGACTCGATCTGCTCCCCGCGCACGCGGGGATGGTCCCAAGGCCGGACACGTGCGGGAGAACCCGAGCTACTGCTCCCCGCGCACACGGGGATGGTCCCGGAGGTGAAATGCACGTCCACGTGAGCCCCGTCTGCTCCCCGCGCACGCGGGGATGGTCCCTTCCCGTGGTGCGACGCGCTGATCACCTACTCCTGCTCCCCGCGCACGCGGGGATGGTCCCGGCCCGATGAACCGGTCCGAGGCTGCGGCGACCTGCTCCCCGCGCACGCGGGAATGCTCCGAGGCTGGTCTCGTGGCCGGAGCCCAGGGCGGGTACTACCACGCAGGGTGGTGGAAGATCCCTGAATTGGAACGCGGCGGACGGCGGGACGGGGCTTCCGGCGCATGCGGGAGAATTCCTACGTATGGCTCGCTGGCGGTTGGTGGGTCGCCTCCCCGCATCAAGGAAGCGTGATCGCCCGGTGCTCAATCAGGTGTGGGGCGTGGCGCATCGCACGGCGCGTGGAGGCTGAGGTAGGGCGGGGGACGAGGTGGCGCGGACGACGCAGTTGCGGACGTACACGATTCGGGATGGGCTGCTGGACGAGCGGGCTCGGCGGTGGCGGGACGAGATCGTGCCGTTGAGGTTGGAATTGGGTTTCGAGATCGGCGGGGCCTGGCTGGATCACGAGCGTTCGCAGTTCGTGTGGGTGATCGCGTATCCGGGGCCGGAATCGTTTGAGGAGGCCAACCGCCGGTACTGGGCGTCGCCGAAGCGTGCGGTCATGGGGCTGGATCCGGCCGATTATTTGGTGGACCGTGATGTCAGGACGGTCGCGGCGGTCTACTGATCGGTGACCGGGAGCAGGTGGGCGCGGCGTTCTTCGTCGGTGAGGGTTCGAAAGACCCTGCGGCGGGCGGCGGCTTGGAGCGCGTTCAGGTCGGGGTCGGCGGCCCAGAGGCGGGCGGTCCCGTCGTAGGAACCGGTGATCAGGCCACTGCTGTCGGCCGTCCACGCCACACTGGTGACCTTGTCGCGGTGCACGCCGACGACTCCGTTCTCAGTGTGCTTTCGGGCGTCCCAGACGCGAACGGTGCGGTCGTAGGAGGCGGTGGCGATTCGTGTGCCGTCCGGGGCCCAGGCCACCGCATGGACTCGGCCCTCGTGGCCGGTCAGCACAGCAATCTGGCGTCCTGACGCGACTTCCCAGATCCGTGCAGTGCGGTCGGCTGATCCGCTGACCACGAATCGTTCGTCCGGCGACCAAGCGACCGAGTCCACCCAGTTGGCGTGACCTCGCAGGGTCGTGAACTCCTGCATGGCGAGCATGTCCCAGATGCGGACCGTCCGATCGTCGGAGGTGGAGGCCAGCCAGTGGCCGCTGGGTGCGGTGGCCAGAGAGACCACCCAGCCTTGGTGGCCATGGAGGACGGCGACAGGCGAGCCGTCGGTGACGTTCCAGATGCGGATCATGCGGTCTCTGCCGGCTGTGGCGAAGCGAAGGTCCACGCCCGCGACGGCCTCGGGGATACCGCTCGTGTATGGGATGACGGCACGGGGTTCCCCGTGGACGAGACCTGTCCAGAGGCGGACGGTGCGATCGCTCGACGTTGTGACCAGGCCATGCGGGCTCAAGGTGACGCCAAGGACGGTGTCGTCATGGCCGGTGATGGTGTCCATGGGGTCGGCGGTCTCGGCGTCCCAGACGCGAAGGGTCCGGTCGTCCGATCCGGTGACCAGCAGTCCCGGCGATCTCGTCCCGTGCCGCTCCGACGGCGCGCGGTAGGCCAGGGTGCGGATGGGGGCTTGGTGACCAGCGAATTGGAGGCGTTCACCTCCGCGTGGGTTACGTCCCAGACTCGTGCGGTGCCATCGGAGGAGGCGGTGGCGATCCGGGTACCGTCGGGAGACCAGTTCATGGCGCACACATCGCTGGTGTGGCCGCGAAGCACGGAGATTTCCTCGGCGTTGCCGGGATTCCAGATGCGGGCGGTTCGGTCGGCTCCGCAGGTGGCCAGTCGCGTTCCGTCGGGAGACCAGGCGACGTTCCAGACACGGTCGGTGTGGCCGCGTATCAGCATCAACTGACGGCCGCTCTCACTGTCCCAGACGCGGGCGCTCTGGTCGCCCGATGCGGATGCGAGCAGCTTTCCGTCCGACGTCCTTCGACCAGGTCCTCGTGGCCTTCGAGGGTCATGGCGTCTCCGGTCTGGAGGTTCCAGACCGGACCGTCCGATCGTGGGAGCCGGTGGCCAGACGAAGGTTGTCCGGGGCGAAGGCGATACCGAGGATGTTGTCGGTGTGCCCGGTGAGTTGGCCGGTGAGGGCATGTGTTTCGGCGTCCCAGATGCGGACGGCCAGGTCGCGTGATCCGGCTGCGATGCGTCGTCCGTCCGGGGACCATGCGACCGTCCACACGACGTCGGTGGCCTCACGCAGGACAGCCAGCGTTTCCCCGGCCTCGGCGTTCCAAATCCGGACGGTGTTATCGCGAGATGCGGTGGCGATCCGCATGGAATCGGGCGCCCAGGCCACCATCTCGACCATCCCGCCATGGCCCCGCAGGACGGTGACGCACGCACCAGTGGCGGCGTCCCAGATTCGTGCGGTTCCGTCCCGGGAGGCGGTGGCGATCCTCCGTCCGTCCGGGGACCAGGCAAGACCACGGACGACGTCGCTATGGCCCCTCATCACATGGCTCACATGGCTGAAGGCCAGGGCGGACAGCAACGCGCGGACGGCGGCGGGAGTCGGCGGACACTCCGACAAAGCCGCCAACGACAGCAGGATCGACAGCTCGGGATACCGCTCGGCGTTGGCGATCACGTGTTCACCGATGCCTTCCGACACCCTGCGCAGGAAGGCCAGGTCACGCCGTTTGGACGCCCGGATGAGCGCTTCGGCTCCCGTGGGCGCCTGCCCCGCCTGCTGCAGGGCCTCGTACCAGGTCTCGGCCTGGACCAGGCGTTCTCCAGTCAGCAGGTAATCGCGGCTGCATCCTGCGCGCTCCCAGTCGACCGCCCATCGCTCCAACTCGGCCCGCTGTCGCAGCTGCTCGATCCGAGCCTCCACCTCTTGGCGCAGCGGCGGCCACTGGCGAAACAGCGCCTCGTGCGCGACTTGGGCGAGGGAGCGCCCGTTACCGACGTCAGTAACCAGTAGACGGGCGTCGACGAACGCATCCACCACGATCCTTTCGGCGGAGGCTAGTTCGTGGAGCGGAACGCGTCGGCGAGTGGCGCCCTGCCCGTCCACGGTGACGAACTTCAGCAGTACTGCGAGGACGTTCTCGCTTCCGTCCTGTCCTGAGAGTTCGGCCATGACGAGATCTGCCTGGCGGGCCAACGCACCAGCAACGCCTCCTTGAACACGGTAGGCGTCCTCGGTGACCGTCCCTCCGGGGCCGGCTGCGAAGTACAACTCTTGGAGTAGGTAGGCGAGCAGAGGGAGCGCATCAGCGGTCTCCGCGTCGTCGACGATCGCCCCGACCAGCCCCGGCGCGAATCTCAAGTCCGCCAGCTCGGCCGGACGCTCGACGATCTGCGCCAACTGTCTCCGGGTGAGCGACCCGATCGCCACCGGGTTCTGAAACAGTTCGACCTGTGCGGTGTCCAGCAGGTCGCGGAGGAATTCGATCCGGACGGTCGCCAGCACCCACAGGCGCCGATCACGCCGAAGCGCCTCCGCGATCGCCTCCAGGAAGAGCGCCCGGTCCCGTTCTCCGGCGAGAGTGATCAGCTCCTCGAACTGATCGATCACCAGGAGGATGCGCCGATTGCGCGGACCGAGACGTCGAAGCTCAGCCAGGACGAGGGCCAGCCCGTCCGCCGAACGACGGATTCGGCGCTGCAATGTGGAGGCGTCCGTCCGCGCGTCCGCCTCGGCCAGCGCCGCTGCCAAGGCCCCACCGGGTTGGGGCCGGGCGTCGCGACCGGCAACACCACCCAGCGCCGCTCCCGAAGCCGTGGAATCACCCCCCTGCGCCAACGACGACTTCCCGCTGCCGGACGCGCCGACCAGGGGGACGAACCGCTCGGCAGGACGCTGAGGCGAATCATGCAACCGCCGCACCAGCTCGAGCACTTGCACCTCGCGGCCGAAGAACACCGCCGCCTCGTCCTCAGTGAAGGCGTCCAGCCCGGGGTACGGCGTGCGCGAACGATCCCAGACACGGGACGGCGGAGGAGGAGGTGCGCTCAGCCGGAAGGCGACGACATGCCCCACAACCAACACAACGACCAGCACCAAGATCGCGGGCACCGACGCCCGCTGGAGCCAGCGCAGCGCCCCGGACACTTGGTCGCCATTCGTCGCGAAGTTGGTAGCGATCGCGAACAAGCTGGCGACGAGCACCAACACGACCTGCAGCAGGAGCTCGAACCACCGACGCCGCATCATCTCCCCTACATGCTCGAAAACCCGAACCAGCACCCGCAACCCTCAGGCCACAAGAGGCCCCGCCTCCACGTGTGCAGAAAGCACCGACCTGACAAGCGCCCAACGGTCAGAGCGGAGAGCATCGCCCGCGGGCAGGCAACACTCCAAAAATCTGAACGCAACGCACGTGGAGCGCAGACCAGCAACGCCTTGCCTGTGACCAAAGGCGGTCCGTCCGCGCCTGCACCCGAGCAGGACTGACCTGCACGCACTCACCCCGACCTGCTGGAGCCACACCCGCGCGCGGGGAGCAGACCGCCGTCAGCGCGGAAGGCATGTGGGAGACGGGACCATCCCCGCGTGCGCGGGGAGCAGGTGCTGGCCCCGGTCGACGGTGACGGGCGGCAGGGACCATCCCCGCGTGCGCGGGGAGCAGATGTCCGGCACGCCGCCGTCCTCCGGCCCCGTGGGACCATCCCCGCGTGCGCGGGGAGCAGGTGCTGGCCCCGGTCGACGGTGACGGGCGGCAGGGACCATCCCCGCGTGCGCGGGGAGCAGATGTCCGGCAGGCCGTATTCCTGGAGTACCTGGGGACCATCCCCGCGTGCGCGGGGAGCAGTCGAACCCGCCGCCCTTCCGCGAGACCTGCGGGGGACCATCCCCGCGTGCGCGGGGAGCAGGCCGGTGTAGTGCTCGACCATGGCGCAGCCATGGGGACCATCCCCGCGTGCGCGGGGAGCAGTCGACTACGGCGCCGCCGACCTCCGGCCCCGTGGGACCATCCCCGCGTGCGCGGGGAGCAGTCGTCGAAGGCGGGCATCGGCTCGCCCCTGAAGGGACCATCCCCGCGTGCGCGGGGAGCAGATCACCGTCCGCGGCGACAAGTTCCGCGCGACGGGACCATCCCCGCGTGCGCGGGGAGCAGTGAAGTGCGAGCACTGCGACGTCGAGTTCCGAGGGACCATCCCCGCGTGCGCGGGGAGCAGGGCCTGACTCTCCAGGTACTTGGACAACGCCTGGGACCATCCCCGCGTGCGCGGGGAGCAGGGCCTGACTCTCCAGGTACTTGGACAACGCCTGGGACCATCCCCGCGTGCGCGGGGAGCAGACTTACTGACCTGCACGTTTGCGCGGCCGCAGCAGCAGTTTCGAGCACTTCATGGGAGACGGGCAAATCGGACATGCTTGCTGCGGAACCTCCAGTGAAGAGCCCGTCGCCGCCAGAGCGGACGCAGTATGCGGTGGACCAGCGGGTTGGCCCCAGCAGCAGGTGCATCGAGAACCGTCTCGCATCGCCAGGCAGTGCACCAATGGTCAACAATGTGGGGCTTTGTCCGGGAGATGTCGCTGATCCTCCGGTCCGTTGGATGACCGACCACGCTTTCAGGCGCGCTTCGTCAATAGTGGCGGATGGATGTGCATCGTGGCCCGCTTTGGGTGGTCCACTCGGAGCACCCTGGCCGAACGATGCGGACGGCCTTCAGTCGACTCGGCGAGGAAGCCGTTCCCGTCCGGAAGGTTGGTAGCCGCGAGGATGCTTCAAGGGGTGGTTCGGCGGCGGCTGCGGATTTTGTCGAAGGCGGCGAGGGCGGTGTCGTCGGCGTCGTCGAGGGTGTGAAGGTAGCGCTCGGTGGTGGAGATCGAGCCGTGGCCGAGTCGTTCCTTGACGACCTGAAGGTCAGCGCCGCCGGCCAGGAGCCAGGACGCGTGGGCGTGGCGTAGGTCGTGGATACGGACCTTGATGTCGAGGGCGGCGGTGTTGAGGGCGGGTTTCCAGACGTGGTTGCGGAACCAGTTGGCGGGGATGTGGCCGTCGGTCTCCCTGCGACGAGGCTGCCTCGGGTTGTCCTTGCCAGCAGAACGGCGGCGGGCGCGATAGAGGGCGAAGGCCAGTTTGCAGTGGTCACAGCGGCACCTGGCGGCGTTGTAGGCGCTGAGTGTGCCGTGGCGGTAGCGATGGCCCTTGGCGTTCTCGTTCGTCCAGCCGAGCTTGTCGGGGCGGAGAGCGGGTTTGAGCTTGCGCTCGGTCATGGTGTCGGGCCTGTAGACGAACAGGAGATCGTCGCGACCGAGTTTCTCGGACTTCACGTGGTCTTCCAGCTTGTCGACTATCTGCTCGCTGAGCTTGAAGCGGCGCCATTCCTTGTCCTTGGGGTAGTCCTTCACCAGGAAGCGCTTCCCTTCGGGGTGGAACTTGGGATTCAACTCGACGACGGCTCGGCTCACGGTCAGGATGCGCGAACGGGTCTTGAGGTCGCGGACCCGCAACTCGGTGAGTTCGCCCCAGCGCAGTCCGGTCTCGATGGCGGTCTCGACCAGGAGCTTGGAGTCGGCGTCGGGCAGCCGGTGGTAGAGGTCGTCGAACTGCTCGGGAGTGATGATCTCTAGGGGCTTCTCCGGGACGGTGGGGGAACGGATCCCTTTGCACGGATGAATGTAGGCGACCTGGTCGTTGAGCGCGGTTGTGAAGATCGCACTGAGGACGACTTTGTTGTAGCGGATGGTCGCGGGAGTGACCCCGTTCTTCTTCATCCGCCTGATCCACGCACGGACGTGCTCGGGGAGGATGTCCATCATCCGCATCCCGCCGAACTCCGGCATGACGTGCTTGTAGATCGAGTAGTGGTAGCTCTGCATGGTGGTCGGCTCGACCTCGTGGTTGGGGAGCCAGGTCTCCTCGACGTACTTCTTGAAGGTCTGGCGTCCCCGCTTGAGGTTGACGTCACGTCCCCTGCCGACCTCGCCTTCGGCACGCTGCCATGCCTTGTCGGCGTCCTTTTTGGACGAGTATGTGCCCGCGGACGCGATCTTCCCCTTGAGGTCTTCGTAGCAGGCGGTGTAACGCGGCTTGCCGTGGCGGTCCAGCCGCTTGAACGTGTACCCCAACTCCACTCCCCCGAGTGATCGTTCGTTAGTCGTTCGTTAGTGAACTCAGACGGACGACGGCGGATCCCGAATGATCTCGCGGTATTCACTTTAGGCCTCTGACCTGCATCTTCTCACGAATCACCAAGATCTGCAGGCACACGTTTGAACCTTCATAATTCACTGGGGGTCAAGGGGTCGTGGGTTCAAATCCCGCCGTCCCGACCGGAAAGTAGCAGGTCAGAGGCCGGTTCTCCACCACGGAGAACCGGCCTCTTGATCGTTGTTGGCCATGAGTGGCTCAGCTCCCTCCACAAGGCACTCCGCCGGTTCGCACGCCGCTCCAACGGAACCGGTCCGCCTCCGCAGCGGATCCATATGGTTCGAGTAGTTCATGCGAGTCCGGCACAACGGACACGTCCGATCCCCCCCTCATTCGCATGTCGCTCTCCCTCGTCCTCATCTGCAATCCGTGCATGGGTTGCCGCTTACCCCGTCAGAGCCGGAGGAGTAGCGGCGCCGCGGGCAGGCCGCTCAATTCCTCAGGCCTTGTTGCTTCTGCAGGGACGGCTTGCACGGGCGAGGCATGGGGAGGCCATGCGGATCCGGGCGCTCGTGAGCATTCGTAGGAGCCGAAGAAGGCTAAGCACGGCCAGGAAGTTGCAGGCGGATGACTTCCTCGAGGGTGGTGCGAAGGGCATCCACCCGGTTCTGGCCCAGCTCGGCGGCCCAGGAGCGTTCGATGTCCATGAGGATGCGGGCGGCGGCGATCTGGCTCTCGCGGCCCCGGTCGGTGAGGCGAATGATCTTGGCACGACGGTCGGCGGGATCGATGATGCGCTCGACGTGCCCACCCTGTTCGAGCTCGCTGACCAGTTCGCCGAGCGCCTGCTTGGTGAGGCCGGAGCGTTCGGCGAGCACGGTGAGGCGCGAGCCCTCGGGGTCGATGTGGCGGAAGACCGAGCCGTGCCGGTAGCGAATGCCCTCGAAGCCCTCTTCCGCGAGGCGACGGTGGAGCTCCTCGACCGAGAGGTCCTTGGCGTGCGCGAGCAGGGCCGGGATCGGCACCTTGGGCGCGACGTCCCCGTCCCGAGCGGCCATCGCGGGCGCTCCTTCCGCTCACGTCATTTCGTCAGGCTACTTGACAATATGGTCCCGACTGATAGTACGGTTAGCTTACCAATCCGCGGGTACCGGGCACCCACTCCGAGGCCAGGGGCGATCTCCGCACCGGCGCGACGTCGTCGGAAACGTCGCGCGTGCGCGCCCTGGTCAGTCGAATCCGTCGCGCAGGGCCGTTCGAGGCGATGAGTCCTGCGCACCTAGCGTAGGGAACGAACATGAACCGTTTCGACCCGCAACGCAGCACCGCCCTCGCCCCCTCCGAGGTCGAGGCCCTGGCCGGACGGGTGTCGGGGCCCGTGGTCACCCCCGGTGGCGAGCAGTACGACGCGGAGCGCGCCGGGTACCAGATCGTCCGGTCGCACCGTCCGGACCTGATCGTGGGCGCGGTCGGCGCGGCCGACGTGCGCACCGCCGTGGAGTTCGCGACGGACCACGGGCTGCCGGTGGCCGTGCAGGGCACCGGGCACGCGCTGTCGGGCATCGCCGCCGAGGGCGGGGTGCTGGTCAACACCACGCGGATGAGCGGCGTCCGGGTGAACCCCGAGACCGGCGAGGCGTGGGTCGCGGCGGGAACGCCGTGGAGCCGGGTCGTGCACGAGGCCGCGCCCGCCGGGCTGGCCCCGCTGTCCGGGTCGCTGCCCTCCCTCGGCGCGGTCGCCTACACGCTCGGCGGCGGGCTCGGCCTGCTGTCGCGGCGGTACGGCTACGCCGCCGACCACGTGCGCGGCCTCGACGTGGTGACCGCGGACGGACGGCTCCGGAACGTCACCGCCAACTCCGATCCGGACCTGTTCTGGGCGCTGCGTGGCGGACGGGACAACTTCGGCATCGTGACCGGCATGGAGATCGGCCTGCTGCCTGTCACCGCACTCTACGGGGGCGGGATGTTCTTCGACGGCGCGAACGCCATCGGCGTCTTCGAGACCTGGATCCAGTGGACGACCACCGTGCCCGACGAGATGAGCTCGTCGATCGCGCTGATCTCGTTCCCAGACGTCCCGGCGCTGCCCGAGCCGCTGCGAGGCCGGCACATCGTGCACGTCCGGTTCGCCTACACCGCCGACGACCTGAGCGGCGGCGAGCCCTTGGTCGCGCCGCTGCGCGCGCTCGACCCGATCATCGACACGCTCAACGAGCTGCCGTACACGCAGGCCGGGACCATCTACAACGACCCGCCCGTGCCGGGCGCCTTCGAGGGCGACACGGCCATGATGGGCCCGCTCGACGCGGGCGCGGTTCGCGCGATCCTCGACCACGCGGGTCCGCACGCGCCGGTCCCCCACATCGTCGAACTGCGGCACCTGGGCGGCAGGATCGCCGCGCCGCCCCCTGTCGGCAACGCGGTCGGGCACCGCGACGCGAGCTACCTGTTCAACATCTCGTCCCGGCTGGAGCGCGCCGACATCGACGAGATCCGGCCCGCGCACGACCGGCTGCTCAAGGCCATCGCGCCGTGGACGACCGGCGGGCGCGCGCTCAACTTCATGAACGGCGAGAACGCGGGCACGGTGGTGGACACCGCCTACGAGGCGACGACCCTCCGACGGCTGACCAGGCTGAAGAGCATCTACGACCCGCAGAACACCTTCCGGCACAACCACAACATCCGCCCGGCCGAATAAGCGGCGGCGGGGCGGGCCTGGTCACGGGCCCGCCCCCGGCCCGCCGAGGTGGACGGGCAGGCTGGTCGTGGAATTGAACACGAAGGACGGGACGGGTGGCAGCTCGGCGGCATCCACCGCGAGCCGCAGGCCGGGGTACCGCCCGAACAGCGCGGGCAGCGCGGCCATCACTTCCATGCGGGCCAGGTGCGCGCCGAGGCAGACGTGCGGTCCGCCGCCGAACGCGAGGTGCTTCTCCGCGGGGCGGGCGGGGTCGAACCGTCCGGCGTCCGGGCCGTACCGCCTCGGGTCCCGGCCGACTCCGCTGAAGGGCGCGAGGATGGCGTCGCCCTTGGGGATGGTGATCCCGGCGATCGTGATGTCCTCCAGCGGGTACCGGGCCGGGAAGTTGCCCACCGGAGCGTCCCAGCGCAAGGTCTCCTCGACCACCCCGCTCCAGGCGTCCGCGCCGCCCGCGCGGACGAGCGAGAGCCGCTCCGGATGGGTGAGCAGGGCGCGCGTCGCGTTGAGCATCAGCCCGAGCGTGGTCTCGTGACCCGCGCCGATGAGCATCCACAGGGTGTCCTCGAGCTCCCGGTCGGTGAGCGGGTCACCGTCCTCGGCCCCGACGGCGAGCAACGCGCTGGTCAGGTCGCCGGTCGGCGCCGCGCGGCGCATCTCGATCAGCCGGCTCCACAGCTCGTGCCGCTCACGCTGCAACGCGCCGGTCTCCTCGGCGGTCGTGTTCGCGCGGACGACGCCGTCGATGAGCCGCCGGAACCGGGGCCACCACGGCTCGGGGACGCCGATCAGCTCGCAGATCACCCGCATCGGGAAGGGGTAGGCGAAGTGCTCGCGCAGCTCGACCACGCCATCGGGGCGGGCGTGCCGGGGCAGCTCGTCCAGCAGCGCGGCCACGATCTCCTCGATCCGGGGCCGCAGCGCCTCGACCCGCCTGCGGGTCAACGTGCGGGTCAGCGGGCGACGCAGCCGCTGGTGCGCCGCGCCCTCGCGGGACATCACGCTGTCGATTCGGATCACGTTCAGCAGCGGCCAGTCCGCGGGGATCTCGCCGCGCCGCAGCGCCTCCCAGTGGTGCCAGTCCCGGCTGACGCGCGGGTCGGTGACCAGCTCGGCGAGCAGCGCGTGTTCGGTGACGGCCCACATCCGGACGCCACCGGGCAGGACGGCCCGGACGACCGGTCCGAGCGCGCGCATCCGCGCCGCCTCGCCGTGATGGTCGGCGCCCGACGGGTCGAGCCGCACGACGGGGACTTCGGGGACGCTGGGGACCTGGGCGGCCATCGGTTCTGCCATATCCGAGATTTCTCCACGCCCATCTTGAAAATCGCTGGATTCTGGCTGGCACACCCCCTCCCACGGCTCGTGATTTACGTCACCGCTATTTCTTCGGGCCCATTTTTCCCCGTCGCGCTAGAGTCGCGGTCAACCATCATTCTCATCAATTCTTGACGCCTTCTTCTAGGACGGCCCGCATGGACGACACCCGCGCGTTGAGCCCCTCGGAACGCTGGTACTGGATCGCCGACCAACTCGCCCCGCTCACCGTCTGCGCCCGCGTCCGCCTCGAGGGGGACCCCTCGTCCGAGACGTTGACGAGAGCCCTCGGGGCGCTTCAGGCGCGGCACCCGCTGCTCCGCGTGGCCGTCAGGACGAACCCGGCCGGCGGGGATCCGCACTTCGTGCCGACCGGCAGGGCGATCCCACTGCGCGAGGTCGTCCTGTACCGCGCCGACGAGGAGCGCTGGGCACGCGAGGCGGACGAGCAGGAGCTCCCGACCCCGATCGACTGGCGGCGGGGCCCCCTCTCCCGCGCCGTCGTGATCCGCCAGCCGGACGGGGTCAACGACCTGATCTTCGCCATCCCGCACTACATCGCGGACGCGACGACCGCGGTCGTCCTGCTGCGCGAGTGGGTGCGGCTCGCCGCCGACCGGCCGGAACGGTCCGCGTCCGCACCGCACGGCGACCGCGGGTCCGTCACTCCGCCGGTCGAGGCCGCCTTCCCGGCGCGTTTCCGCAGGCTGCCGGGCACGCTGCCGAACAAGGCCGCCGCCGAGGAGACCTCCGGCCCGGCCGGGGCCGAGATGGGACGGCTCGAAGCCGAGCGGTTCGTCCCGTTCGACCGGCGACGGACGCGGCTGCTGCACCGGTCGATCCCCGGGGACGCGCTGGAGGGTCTCGCCCTGGCCTGCAAGCGGAACGGTGTGTCGATGCACGGTCTGCTGGCCGCCGCCCTGGTCTCCGCGGTCGCGCGCGACGCCGCGGGATCGCCCGCGACGCACTTCGCGGTCGGCTCGCCGATCAGCATCCGTGACGAACTCGACCCGCCGGTGCCCGAGGACGAGGTCGGCGCGTACGCGTCGGCGCTGCCCTCGGCCGTCCGTTACCGCCCGGACGACCCGTGGACGATGGCCCGCGACATCGCCCGCGACCTCGCCGAACGCCGCGACCTCGGCGAGCACTTCGCCGCCGCCGGGATCCTGGAGGAGCTGGGTCCGGCCACCGTCGCGGAGAGCGAGCCGTTCGTCCGGTACATGGAGGAGCACGGCCCGTTCAACTTCTACTTCTCCAATCTCGGACGCTTCGACTTCCCCGCCGAGATCGGCGGTTGGCGGCTGTCCGGCGCGACCTTTTGCGGCGGCATATCGGTGGTCGGCTATTTCGCGTCGGTGGCCATCAGCTGCCATGACCAGATGTCGTGGAACTTCACCTATGTCGAGGGCGCGATATCGCGTGACCGCGCCGAACGCCTCGCCGGGAACACCATCGACATCGCGCTCGCGGCAGCGGAAACCGTTGAGTAGGACGGTTCGGTAGGACGGTTCGGTAGGCGTGAAACTGCCGTCCCCGGGGTGAGGACACCCGGGGACGGCAGTGCCTCGCGGGGGTCAGCCGAGGTTGAGGCAGAGCTGCACGCCCTGGTGGACCGGGATTCGCATGCTGAGGAACCCGTTCGCGGGATCGTCGACGTGCGCGAGGAACTCCTCGCGGATGTTCAGGCCGACGTCGAGGTCGATGTCGTCCACGACCACGATCGCGCCCGGCCGGAGCCTGGGCCGAACGAGGTCCAGCACCGGCAGGCGGAGCGTCGGCCAGCCGTCCAGGTGGAGCAGGTCCACCGTGTCCGGCAGCGTCCGCAGCGTCTCCAGCGCGTCGCCCTCGCGCAGTTCGATGATGTCGTCCAGCCCGGCGGCGGCGAAGTTCTCGCGGGCACGCCGGGCCTTGTCCGCCTGGAACTCGGTCGTGATCACCCGTCCGCCGCCGTTGTCCCGCACCGCCGACGCCAGATAGAGCGCCGAGATGCCGAAGGACGCGCCGAACTCCACCACGGTGCGCGCGCCGATCGACCGCGCGAACAGGTGGAGCAGCTGTCCCGCCTCCGGTGAGACCGCCATGATGATGTCCTTGGCGCGTTCGGCCAGCTCCGCCGGGCTCAACTCGACGGGATAGTCGGCGGTCACGTCCACGCCCGCCGCCGCGAAGGCGGCCGCGACGTCCTGCCGTTCTTCGGCGGCCAGAAGCCGGTCCAGCGTCGAGGCCACCGCGGCCGATCGCAGCGTCGAGGGCATGAGGGCGCTCCTTGCGTTCGAGGTTTCTCCCCGTCAGGGGACCAGGACGATCCGACCGGGCAGATCCCCGGCGAAGGCGGCATCGTGCACGGCGGCGAGGTCGGTCACCGGCCGCCGCTCGGCCACCGCGATCTCCAGTTCCCCGGCGTCCACCCGCCGGACCAGCTCGGCGAGCTGCTCGGCGTCACTGCGCGCGAACATCTGCGCCGCGCGCACTCCGCGCCCGATCTCCTCCGGGCCGGGCACGGTCGTGCTGACGAACGCCCCGCCGTCCGCGACGAGACCGGCGAACAGGGCGGTCTCCTCCGGCTCGGTGCGCACCAGGTGCAGCACCACGTCGAAGCGCTGCCCAGCCAGCTCCTCCGGGACGGGGACCTTGGTGTAGTCCACGATCCGGTCCGCGCCGTAGGAGTGGACGCGGTCCGCGCTGCGCGCGCTGGCGGTCGCTACCACGACGGCCCCGGCCCGCTTGGCGAGCTGCACCGCGTATCCGCCGACCGCGCCGCCCGCGCCGTTGATCAGGATGGTCTGGCCCTCCTTGATTCCGGCGTGCTCGAACAGCGCCTGCCAGGCGGTGACCGCGACCGACGGCAGCGCCGCCGCGTCGGCCAGCTCGCCGATACGCGGCGCGACGGCCAGCGTGTCCGCCGGGACGGCGACGTACTCGGCCGCCGCGCCCGGCGCGGTCATCGGCAGGAACGCCACGACGGTGTCGCCGGTCCGCCAGCCGCTCACACCCTCCCCGACCTCGGTGACGACGCCGGATACGTCGTAGTTCGGGATGTGGGGGAACGCCACCGGGAACACCTCTCGGATCACGCCCGCGCGGATCGGGACGTCCACCGGGTTGAACGCGGTACCCGCGACCCGCACGACCACCTGGCCGACGCCCGCGACCGGGCGGTCCGCCTCCTCGTGGACCAGGACGTCGCTGTCTCCGTAGGAGTGGTAGCGCATCGCCTTCATGCCTCTCCCCTTCACTGTGAAATCTAGTCAGGCATCTTTATAAGGTTGCCGGACTAATAAAGTCAAGCAGCCTGACCAATCTTCAGTGCAGCGTTCGGGGATGCAGTGCCAGGCCGCCGGTCGCGTCGATCACCTGGCCGGTGATCCAGCGGGCGCGGGGCGAGGCGAGGAAGGCGACCACGTCGGCGATGTCCTCGGGACGGCCGATCCGGCGCAGCGCGGTCGCCGCGCGCAGGTTCGCCTGGACGGCCGGGTCATCACGCAGCCCGGCGAACACGTCGGTGTCGGTGACGCCGGGCGCGACCGTGTTCACCGTGATCCCCCGGTCGCCCAGCGCGGCGGCAAGGCTGCGTCCCATGATGTCGAGCGCGCCCTTGCTCATGACGTAGCCGACGGCCGGCACCGCCGTGCGGGCCGCCAGCGTGGACAGGCTGATGATCCGCCCGCCGTCGCGCAGTTCCGGCAGCAACCGCTTGACCAGGAACAGCGGCACCCTGGTGTTGACCGCGACCAGCCGGTCGAACTCCTCCGGCGTCAGCTGGTCGAGCGTGGCGAAGCTGACCGTCGCCGCGTTGTTGACCAGGATGTCGAGGCCGGTCTCCGCCGCGTGCTCGGCAAGCCCGGCCGCCAGGCCGGTGGCGAGGGTCTCGACGTCGCCGGCCACGCCGAACTCGGCGCGGAGGGCGAACGCGCGCCCGCCGTCCTTCTCGATCGCGGCGACCGTCTCCCCGGCCGCGTCGGCGTTGGTTCCGTAGTGGACGGCGACGAGCGCGCCATCCGCGGCGAGGCGGCGGGCGATGGCCCGGCCGATGCCGCGCGAGGCGCCGGTCACCAGCGCTGTCTTCCCGGTGAGTTCCACGTTCGGCGCTCCGATGGTCGTCATGGGGCGGTCATGAGGTCGGTTTCGTCAGGCGGACGGGCAGGGCGGCGTGGGCGTTCATGATGAACGACCCGCGCGGTTCGAGCCGTCCGGCCGGGACGGCGAGGCTCAGGTCGGGGAAGCGCGCGAACAGCGCGGGCAGGGCGATGCCGGCCTCCACGCGCGCGAGGGAGGCCCCCATGCAGAAGTGCGCGCCGTGCCCGAAGGAGAGGTGCGTCTTGTCGGCGCGGGTGATGTCGAAGACGTCGGCGGTGTCGCCGTGCACGTCGGGATCGCGCCCGACGGCGGCGTAGGCGATCAGGATGGGCTCGCCGCGCGGGATCGTCACGCCGGGAAGCTCGATGTCCTCGGTCGCGAAGCGGAACGGCAGCTGCGCGATCGGCGATTCGAACCGGAGCGCCTCCTCGATCGCGTCCTGCCAGGAGCAGTCTCCCTCGCGGACGAGATCGAGCTGCCCGGGATGGGTGAGCAGCGCGACGATCGCGTTGCAGAGCAGGTTGGTGACCGTTCCCGACCCCGCGCTGAGGATCAGGTTGAGCGTGCCGAGCAGTTCGGCGTGGCTCAGCCGCGAGCCGTCCTCCTCGCGCGCCCGGATCAGGGCGCTGGTCAGGTCCTCGCCGGGCTCTCGCGTCCGTGCCGCGACGAGGTCGCCGATCGCCCGCTGCCACAGCTCGACGTTCCGCCGCGCCTGTGCGCCGTCGATCCTGGTGTCGGTGTTCGCCTCGCCACCGCGCAGGACGGCGCCGCGGTCCCGCTCGGGGACGCCGAACAGCTCGCAGATCACCCGGCCCGGAAGCGGCGTCCCGAACCCCGCCTTGAGGTCCACGACCTCGCCCGGACCGGCCTTCGCCAGCTCGTCCAGCAGCGCGCCGGTGACGCGCTCGACGCGCGGGCGCATCGCCTCCACGCGGCGTGGGGTGAACGCCTTGGCGATCAGGCTGCGCAGCCGCGTGTGGTCCGTGCCGTGCGAGGTGGTCATGTTCTCGGCGGCCCAGTCCAGCAGCGGCCAGTCCGGGTCGAGCTCGCCGTTCGCGAAGGCCGTCCAGTGGCGGCGCGGGTCCTTGGAGATCCGCGGGTCGGTCAGCAGCCGCTGGACGAGGTCGTGCCCGGTGACCGACCACGCGGCCACGCCACCCGGCAGCACCACCCGCGTCACCGGCCCGCGCGCCCGCAGCAGCGCCGCCTCGCCATGGATGTCGGCGCCGGTCCGGTCCAGGATGAACGGGGCCGGTTCGATGCTCTCGGCCGTCATGACGCCGTCCGGCCCGCGTCTCCGCTCTTCACCCCGGAGATCACGATGTGGTCCACGAGGTTGTTCACATAGGCGCGGCCCGCCGGGCGGAACCCGGCCTCCGACATCCAGCTCTCGTACTCCTTCGGCGTGTAGACCATGCCCTCGCCCGACGCGACGGCGTGGAAGTACGCCGACAGCTCGGCGGCGTGCTGAGGTCCGGTCTCCGCGTCGTCCTGGAACGGGGTGACGACGAACATCCCGGCGTTCGGCCCCGCCGCCCGCGCCGCCTTCCCGACCACCGCGCGGATCCGGTCGACCGACCAGATCTCCAGGAAGTGCGCGAACAGCACGCAGTCGTAGTCGCCCTCGGGGAACTCGTCCCCGAACGCGTCCAGGCCGATCGCGCGCACCCGGTCACCGAGACCGGCGCTCGCCGACCGTGCGTTGGCCTCCTCGGCGACGGTGGGCAGGTCGAGGATGGTGACCCGCAGGTGCGGCCAGCGGCGCGCGAGTTTGGTCGCGTTGACGGCCGTGCCGCCGCCCACGTCCAGGACGTGCGCGTACGAGGAGAGGTCGAGAGTCGCGGCGAGCTCATCCGACACCTTCTGGCTGAACCCGCCCATCGCGTTGTGGAACGCGCGCTCCAGCCCCGGGTCGGTGGCCAGTCGCGCGTAGAGGGTCGTCGCGTCGTCCCCGAACTCCCGGTGGAGTCCGACGTTGGTGTTCTTCTTCAGCGACTCGTGGAACCAGCCCATCGAACGGTAGGTGATGTGCTGGTGGTACGGGATGAACGCGGCCGGGACCTGGTCGGTGTTGGACGCCAGGGGCTCGGTGATCGCGCTGTTGGAGTACCGGTCACCGTCCTTGCGGACCAGCCCGAACGCGGTGAGGCCCAGCAGCAGGATGCGGGCGGGCTGCTCCTCCAGGCCGAGCCGTCCGGCGATCTCGGCCCGTGTCAGCCCGGGGGCCTCGGCGAGAACGGAGAACAGCCCGAACTCGAAGGCGGCACTCAGGTACTGGAAACGGTAATGCGCCACATAGATCGCACGGAGCTCGTCCTGGGGGTCGACTTGGGAAACCTGCGTCTGGGTCATGCCGCGCTTCCTCTGAGAGTCCAGGATTCGGGAGTTCAGCGAACAACGAGAACGCTGGCACCCCGGTCTCAAAGTTCGGTCGAACGGCGGTAGCAGGTCCGAAGGCGCGGGAGGCCCGCTGGCAGGCAGTCCCGGGAGTAGTACCAACAGTGCAAGGCGACAATCTTGACGGGAAAAGGCCGCAGGTCCGTTACTGCTGTACCTAGGCAACTCTCGGACGCTTGGTCGCCGCACACCTCGTCAGCGGTCGTCTCCCTTTCTTGACGCTCCCACACGGAGGGTGCAAGTGAACATCAGAGTGCTCGGCCCCCTGTCCATCGACAACATCTCCGTCGACATGACGCCGACCGCGCGGAAACCGCGCAAGGTGCTCGCGCTCCTCCTGCTGAACCACTCCCGCGTCGTGCCCATCTCGGCGCTGATGCAGGAGCTCTGGGACGACGATCCGCCGAAGACCGCGCCCGCCACGCTCCAGACCTACGTGTTCCGGCTGCGCAAGCAGCTGGCCGAGGCCATGGGACTGTCGGCGGCCGAGGTCGCCAACGACATCCTGCGCACCACGCAGAACGGCTACCTGTTCGTCCGCGAGAGCGCGGTGTTCGATCTGTCCGCTTACCACCGGCTCAGCAAGGCGGGCAGCCGCGCCATCGACGACGCGGACCTGCGGACGGCGGCCGAGAGCTTCGGGCGGGCGCTGCGGCTGTGGCGTGGCCCGGCGCTGACGGACGTCGTCCCGGGCCCGCTGATACGCGCGGCCGTCGCCGGACTGGAACAATCCAGGCTCACGATGCTGGACCAGCGCATCGAGCTCGAACTGAGGCTCGGCATGCACCGGGAGATGCTGGGCGAACTCGCGACACTCGTCACGCACTACCCGTTCCGCGAGGACCTCCACGCGCAGTTCATGATCGCGCTCTACCGGTCCGGGTACCGGGGGCGGGCGCTGGAAGCGTTCCAGCAGCTCAGGCAGAACATGGTGAACGAGCTCGGGCTGGAGCCGTCGCATCGGCTCCAGGCGCTCCAGCAGTCGGTGCTCGCCTCCGACCCCGGCCTGGACGAGGTGACCGTGGTGTCCCTGCCGCGCTCGTCCGGCATGCCCGAGGTGCCCGCGGTGGCCAGTTCCTTCTGATCCCGCGCGGGCCGCCCGGTGGCCGGGGGCGCTACGCCCCGGCCGCCGGAACCATCCGTCCCTCGAGGATGCTGGCGTCCGAGACCCGGATCATGTGCCGCAGCCGCACCAGCTCCGCCGACGGCCCGCCGCCGAGCTCGCGGAACATGTCCTCCCGCAGCCGGGCGAAGACCTCCAGGGCTCGCGCCCGATAGCCGGAGCGGTGCAGCGCCACCATGAACTGCCCGTGCAGCCCCTGGTCGAACGGGTGGTGGACGACCAGCCGCGCCAGCACGCTCAGCACCTCGCGGTGCCGTCCCTCGCTCAGCTGCGCGTCGAGCAGCAGCCTCAGGACGTTCAGCCGGGACTCGTCGAGCCGCGCGACCGCCGCGCGCAGCAGCCGGCCCTGCGCGACGTCCAGCAGGGCGGGCCCGCGCCACTGGTCGAGTGCCTCGGCGAACCGGTGGCTCGCCGCCACCCGGTCGCCGGCCCGCAGCGCCTCGGCCCCGAGCGCTTCCAGCTCGCGGTACTCGCGCAGGTCGAAGCTCGTCGCGCCGAGCGTCAGCCGGTAGCCGCCGCGCCGGGTCTGCAGGATGTCCCCGGCGACCGCCGCGGGAGTCAGGCCGAGCCGCTCGGCGAGCATCACCCGGAACCGCAGCACGTGGGTCTGGAGCGTGGTCATCGCGCTGCGCGGCGGTGACTCGTCCCACAGTTCGGTCAGCAGCGATCCCGTCGGGACGACATGGGATTCGTTGAACAGCAGAAGTGCGAGAATCTGCCGCAGTTTGGGCGCACTGGGAATCAGTTCAACGTCACCCTCGGTGACGGACAGCGAACCGAGTATCCGGATTTCCACATCCGCAGATTACCAAATTCCCACGGAGACCCGCCCCCGCTTCGGCACATGGTTCCGCACGGCCCCGTTCCGCGCCCCGTCCGTCAGCGAGAGTTCAGCGGTCTTCGAGATCGCCTCCATAGCCTTACGCACACTGGGCGGGCAACCTGAACGGAAGTATCCCGTTGATTATCCACACGCTGATTTATCGCTTCGCCGACTCGGTGACCGCGCCCGAACGGGAGCAGTTCTTCGCCGAACTGGGAAAGGTGGCACTGGACTCCGGGCTGGTGCTTGACTTCGGTCACGGCGACCATTTCACGCTGCCGGTGGACGCGCACGCCAGGGGCATGACCGGGCACACCGTCGCCCAGTTCGCCGTCCCGGACCTGGAGACGCTGCGTGCGTTCTCCGAGCTGCCGCACGTCCACGAGCACATCTCCCGCTGGCGCTCGAGGATCGATTACGAGGCCGCCTACGCCAACCACGAGAACCTGCTCACCGCGCCGTCCAGGAAGGGATCCGTCATGCACCACACCGAGCACACCGTCACGATCGAGGCTGCCGCGGACATCGTCTGGAAGGTCCTCGTCGACGTCGAGGGGTACGCGCGCATCTTCCCTCCGACGCAGGAGGTGAAGATCTTCGAGGAGTCCCCGTCGCACCAGATCGCGCGGCTGGTGGTGGACGTGAGCGGGTCCATCCAGTCCTGGGTGTCGCGGCGGGACATCGACGCCGAGCGGCGGGTCATCGCCTACCGGCAGCTGGAGAACGCGCCGCTGATGGGTTACATGGGCGGCGAGTGGCGGGCGCTGGCGCTCGGGACGGAGCGCACCCAACTCGTGCTGACCCACGACTTCAAGCCGCGCGACCCGGAGGACGGCAAGGTCGCGGGCCGGTACACCTACGAGCAGGCCGACGAGATGATCAAGGCCGCGGTGGAGCGGAACAGCGTGGCCGACCTCGGCGCGGTGAAGGACGAGTCGGAGCGCATCGCCGCCGCGCGGGAGCGCGTCGCGTGACGCGGCTCGTGGACCTGAGTGTCACGCTCCGGGACTCCCCCAGCGAGGCGACGCCCGTGAAGGTCGACCTGCTCGACCACCGGACGGGCGCGACCGTGCTCGGCCTGTCCCCGGCGGACTTCCCCGACGAGATGGCGATCTCCAACGAGACGGTGACGCTCACCACCCACACCGGCACGCACATGGACGCGCCGCTGCACTACGGCCCGCTCAGCGGCGGCACCCCCGCCAAGAGCATCGACCAGGTCCCGCTGGAGTGGTGCTACGGGCCCGGGGTGCGGCTGGACGTGCGCCACGTCCCGGCGGGCGAGGCCATCACCGTCGCGCATCTGGAGGACGCGTTCGCCGCGATCGGCCACGAGCTCACCGCGGGCGACATCGTGCTCCTGTGGACCGGAGCCGACGCGCTCTGGGGATCGGCCGACTACCTCACCTCGTACGCCGGGCTGAGCGGCGAGGGCACGGCGTACCTGGTCGAGCGGGGCGTCCGGGTGATCGGCATCGACGCGTGGGGACTGGACCGGCCGATGCGCTCGATGATCGAGGACTACCGGCGGACGGGCGACAACCGGCATCTGTGGCCCGCGCACCTCTACGGCCGGACCCGCGAGTACCTGCAACTGGAGAAGCTCGCGAACCTGGGCGACCTGCCCGCGCCGACCGGGTTCACGGTCGCGTGCTTCCCGGTGCCGGTCGGCGGCGCGGGCGCGGGCTGGACGCGCGTGGTCGCCATCACCGGGGAGCCGTGACGGCCGGGGAGCTCGTCGGGACGTGGCGGCTCGCCGCGTTCCACGACGTGGACGAGGCCGGGCGGGTTGTCGACGACCCGCTCGGCCCGGCCCCGGAGGGGCTGCTGATCTACACCTCCGACGGGCACGTCGCGGTGAGCATGATGCGCTCCACGCCCGGTCCCGGGCCCCGGTACATGGGTTACGCGGGCCGCTGGACGGCGTCGGGCGACCGGGTGTCGCACCGGATCGAGGTCGCCGAACGGCCCGACTGGCCGGGCACCGAGCAGACCCGCCGGGCCGAGCTGGACGGCGACCGGCTGACGCTGCACGCCACGACGACCATCGACGGCCTCGTCCGGAACCGCGTGCTCAGCTGGCTGCGCGCCTGAAACACGAACCGGAACACGGCCGGAACACGGGCCGGGAACGGTCCCGAAAGACGAACCGGTCCGGACGCGTCATCGCGACGCGTCCGGACCGGTTTCGTTATCGCCGCCACGCGACGGAGGGCAGGAGACCATTCTTCGGAACTCGACGGTCCCTAGCGCGCGGCTTGTTTTGGGGCTCCACCGGCGCGCTAGCCGTTGGCGACATTTCCGGACCATTCTGGGCGTTATCGTGTTCCCGACGGGAAAGGTTGCCCATGAGCCGGCGAGTCGTCATAACGGGAATAGGAGTCCGGGCCCCGGGCGGCCCGGGGACGAAGGCCTTCTGGGAAATGCTGACGGCGGGCCGCACGGCGACCCGCCGCATCTCACTGTTCGACCCCGCGAACCACCGGTCACAGGTGGCGGGCGAGTGCGACTTCGTCCCGGCGTTCGAGGGGATCTCGCCCCGGCACCGGCGGCGGCTGGACCGCGCGGCGCAGTTCGCCGTGGTGTGCGCGCGCGAGGCGGTCGCCGACAGCGGCCTCGACCTCGACCTGCTCGACCCCGGACGGGTCGGGGTCAGCGTCGGCAGCGCGGTCGGCGCGGCAACCAGCCTGGAGCAGGAGTACCTGGTGCTGTCCGACAGCGGACGGCACTGGGTGATGAGCGAGGACCACCTGTCCCCGCACATGTTCGACTACCTGGTCCCCGCCGCGATGGCCCGCGAGGTCGCCTGGGAGGTCGGCGCGGAGGGCCCGGTCACGATGGTCTCGACCGGCTGCACCTCGGGCATCGACTCGGTGGGGTACGCGGTGGAGCTGGTCCGCGAGGGCGCGGTCACCACGATGATCGCGGGCGGGTCCGACACCCCGGTCACCCCGATCGTGGTGGCGTGCTTCGACGCGATCAAGGCGACGACACCCCGCAACGACGAGCCGGAGCGGGCGTCCCGCCCGTTCGACGCGAGCCGCAACGGGTTCGTGCTGGCCGAGGGCGCGGCGATGTTCGTGCTGGAGGAGTACGAGCACGCGCGCCGCCGGGGCGCGCAGGTCTACGCGGAGATCTCCGGCTACGCGACCCGCTGCAACGCCTACCACATGACCGGGTTGCGCAAGGACGGCGCCGAGATGGCCGAGGCCATCGACGCCGCGCTCGACGAGGCCCGGCTGGACGGCGCGGACGTCGGCTACGTCAACGCCCACGGGTCCGGCACCAAGCAGAACGACCGGCACGAGACCGCCGCGTTCAAGCGCAGCCTCGGCAGGCACGCGTACCGGGTGCCGGTGAGCTCCATCAAGTCGATGGTCGGGCACTCGCTCGGCGCGATCGGGTCGATCGAGATCGCCGCGTCGGCGCTGGCGCTGACGCACGGGGTCGTCCCGCCGACCGCGAACCTGCACGTGCCCGACCCGGAATGCGACCTCGACTACGTCCCGCTCGAGGCCCGGGACCTGTACCTCGACGCGGTGCTGACGGTCGGGAGCGGGTTCGGCGGGTTCCAGAGCGCGATGGTCCTGCGGCGAACCGACCTGGCGGCGCGGTGAGCGCGCCGACGGTCGCGCGGGGCGCCGCCGCCTCGTACACGCGCCCCCATCCCGTCGTGGTGGGCATGGGCGCGATCACCCCGAGCGGCCTGGACGTCGAGCGGCACTGGCAGGCGGTGCTGAACGGCCGCACGAGCGTCGGCTCGGTGTCCGGGTTCGACGCCTCGGCGTGCTCGGTGCGGCTGGCCGGGCAGGTCCGCGGCTTCGAGCCGGAACGGCATCTGCCGGACCGGCTGCTGGCGCAGACCGACCGCGTGACGCGGCTGGCGCTCGCGACCGCCGCGGCCGCGCTCGACCAGGCCCGCCTGGACGGCTCCGGCCTGTCCGACCTGGACCTCGGCGTCGTGTTGTCCAACGGGCAGGGCGGCTCGGAGTTCACCCACCGCGAGTTCCGCAAGCTCTGGAGCCAGGGCCCGAAGCTGGTCAGCGTGTACGAGTCGTTCGCCTGGTTCTACGCGGCGAACACCGGCCAGATCTCGATCCGGCACGGAATGCGCGGGCCGTGCGGCGTGCTGGTCGCCGAGCAGGCGGGCGGTCTGGACGCGCTCGGCCAGGGCCGCCGCAGCATCCGGCGGGGCGCGCGGCTGATCGTCGGCGGTGGCTTCGACTCCGCGTTCGACCCGTGGGGCTTCATCGCGCAGAACTCGCACGGCCGGGTCAGCCGCGAGAGCGACCCCCGGCTCGCGTACCGGCCGTTCGACCGGGACGCGGGCGGGCACCTGCCGGGCGAGGGCGGCGCGGTGCTGGTGATGGAGGACGCCGGATCGGCGCGGGACCGGGACGTCCCGCCGCTCGGCGAGATCGCGGGGCACGCCGCCACCTTCGACCCGCCACCAGGATCAGACCGTCCGCCCGCGCTGCGGCGGGCGATCAAGCTGGCGCTCGCGGACGCGGGTGTGACCACTGTGGACGTGGTCTTCGCGGACGCGGCGGGCCTGCCCGGCCCGGACAGGGTCGAGGCCGACGCGCTCGCCGCCGTGTTCGGACCGCGCCGGGTGCCGGTGACCGCGCCGAAGGCGGGCTTCGGACGGCTCGGCGCGGGTGGCGGCCCGGTGGACGCGGTCACGGCGCTGCTCGCGATGCGGGACTCGGTGATCCCGCCGACCCCGCACACCGCCGACGTCCCGGACGGGTACGGCATCGACCTCGTCACCGGCGCGCCCCGCGAGACCCGGATCGGGACGGCCCTGGTGCTGGCCCGCGGGCACGGCGGCTTCAACTCCGCGCTCGTCCTGCGCGGCCCCCGACCGACGAACTGACCGACGAACCGACCGACCGACGAACAGAGGAGACACCGATGACCGAGCTGACCGCCGCCGACCTGTTCCGGATGCTGGTGGAGGCCGCGGGCGACACCGGCTCCGGGCTCGCCCCGGAGGAGAGCCTGGACGTCGCCTTCGAGGACCTCGGCTACGACTCGCTGGCCCTGATGGAGACCTCGGCGCTGATCGAGCGCACCGTCGGCGTCGGCGTGGACGACGAGGTTCTCGCCGACCTGCGCACCCCCCGCGAGCTACTGGACCTGGTGAACGGGGCGGCGCTGGACGGGTCCGCCGCGAAGCGGGTGTGATGTCGAGCCACTCCCGACCGCTGGTCGTCGGTATCGGCGGGACCATCCGCGCCGGGTCCACCAGTGAGCGGACGCTGCGGTTCGCGCTGTCGGCCGCGGCCGACCTCGGCGCGGAGCCGCTGTTGCTGACGGCGGCGGAGCTGCACCTGCCCGCCTACCGCCCCGGGTCGTCCGCACGGACGGCCCGGGCCCGCCGCTTCGTGGAGGCGCTGCGCGCGGCCGAGGGCGTGCTGGTCGCCTCTCCCGCCTACCACGGCGGCATGTCCGGGCTGCTGAAGAACGCCCTGGACCACGCGGAGGACCTGCGTGACGACGCCCGCCCCTACCTGGACGGACGGGCGGTCGGCTGCATCGCCACCGGAGCGGGCTGGCAGGGCCCGGCCGCCACGCTCGCCCAGATGCGGGGGACGGCGCACGCGCTGCGCGGCTGGCCGACACCGCTGGGCGTGGTGGTCAACTCGTCCCAACCGTGCTTCGAGGAGGCGGGCGTGCCCGTCGAGCACTACCGGACACAGTTGCGGATCATGGCAGGACAGGTCGTCGGCTTCGCGCGGCTCCGCATGGGCGCCGCCGCGCTCGGGCGGGCGGACCTGTTCCGCCCGGCGGGCGTCGTTCAGCCGACGGGCCAGTAGGCCCGCTCGGTGAAGGGCGCGGCGGAGAACTCGGGGCGCAGCATCGCGTGGGAGAGCGCGCCGTTCACGTCGCGCCACGCCCGTTGCAGCGGATGCCCGTCGGTCTGCACGGACGTCCCGCCCTGCCGGACCAACCGGTTGACGGCCGCGCGGACGAGGTCGGCGGCGAGCGTGGCGTCCCGCGCGGCCCGCACCACGTCGTCCTCGCTCACCTGCCCGGCGTCGGCGACGGCGCTCGCCCGCTCGACCACCAGGCGGGCGGCGTCCAGCTCGGCCGACGACCGCGCGAGCACCTCGCGCAGGCCGGGGTGGCGCGGGACGGGCAGCCCGTCACGCTTCTTGGCGCGCAGCTCGCCCGCCCACACGGTGAGCGCCGCCAGCGCCGCGCCGAGCGCGGGGGCGACGAACAGCGGCGGCATCGCACCCCGGACCGGGACACCCCTCCCGGCCGGGGCGGCCTCCCCGTTCCGTCCCGCGACCACGTCCCGCTGAGCGCAGGTCCGGCGGTCGGGGACGAACACACCGTCCACGACGACCGTGCGGCTTCCGGTGCCGCGCATGCCCAGGGTGAACCAGGTGTCATCGATCCGGTACTCGTCCCTGCGCAGGGCGCAGAACAGGGGCTCCACCTCGTCCTCGCGCTTCGTCAGGACGCAGACCAGGGCCCACTCCGCGAAGTCGATCCCGCTGACGAACGCCCAGCGCCCCGACAGCTCCCAGCCGCCGGGCACCCGGACGGCCCTCCCCGCCGGGGGCAGCGCGGACGCCAGCGGCGTGTCCGCGCCGAGGTCCCAGATCTCCTCGCGTCCCTCGGCGGGCAGGAACGAGGCGATGCGTCCGGACGAGGCCAGCGTGAGACCGCACCACGACGCCGAGGCGCAGCCCTTCCCGACCTCGACGAGTGCCGCGAGCAGCTCTGAGAACGACGCCTCCGCGCCGCCCTGCGCCACCGGAACCGAATGCCGGGCGAAACCGGCGTTGACCAGCGCCTGAACAACCTCGGGCGACAGGGCCCGCCGGGCATCGGCCTCGACCGCGTGCTCGCTCGCCAGAACCGCGACCTTCCCGGCCGCGAGCGTCAACGTGGTCGTCATATCCCGTGTCTGTTCGAGCATGACTGCCTCCGGTCCATGGGCGATCCAGCCGTGGGACCGACCTTCGCACGCCGCCCTTGAAAGGCGCTGGCATGCCACTGTCTCGCCCGGGCTCCGTCGGCGGGGTCAGGACCAGAGCAGCCCGCCGCTCACCTCGAGCACGCTCCCGTTGACGTAGGACGCCTCGTCCGAGGCGAGGAACACCGCCGCGCGCGCCGCCTCCCGCGCCTCCCCGACGCGGCCGAGCGCGAACCGCCTGCGGTAGGCCTCCCAGACTTTGTCGTTGCGGCTGACCGCCCGGCCCATGCCCTCGTCAAGGAAGCCTGGGGCCAGCGCGTTGACGCGGATGGAGTAGCGGCCCAGCTCGATGGCGGTGACGCGGGTGAAGGCCTCGACCGCCGCCTTGCTGGCCGAGTACCCGGCGGCTCCGACGGTCGGCCTGGACGCCATGATCGAGGACAGGTTGACGATCGCGCCGCCGCGTTCGCGCAGGTGAGGGACCGCGGCCCGGGTGCACAGGAACACGCCGGTCAGATTGGTGTCGATCATCACTCGCCAGTCCGGCACGGCGAGCCGTTCGGCCCTGCCGTCCCGGTTCACCCCGGCATTGGCGACGACGACGTCGAGCGCGCCGAACGCGTCGACGGCCGACGTCATGAGGGCCTCCACCGAGTCGGGGTCGGTGACGTCCGCCCGCTGGTAGCGGACGTGGCCCGGGTGGTCGTCCAGCAGCGTCTTGAACTCGCCCCCGGTGCGGGCCGCGCAGACCACCGAGGCCCCCTCGCGGAGGAACTCCCGGGCGATCGTGAGGCCCAGCCCGCGGGTGCCTCCGGTGACGACGGCGACCCGTCCGTCCAGTTCCATGGTGTCTCCTTGTGCCAGGTCAGGGCGGCGGCGGTCGCGAGGTCCGAGGTGGTCGTGCCGGGCGGACGATCCCGATGGGCACGCTGGAACTCCTCGCCGGTGGGTGGGGCGCTCACGCTATTTCCGCACGCTCGACAAGCAATAGCGCGCCACTCGCGTCGGCGTTCCCGGGCGCTGTCGCGGGGAGACGGGCCGGGCCCAGAGCCCGGGACGGCCGGGTCCGCCGCGCTGTGAGGTCGCAGCGGACCCGGCCGTCCGTCACTCGTGCGTGCGCTGAAGGGGCAGGTCGAGCTCGCGCTCCCCCGGGTCGGGCCAGAGCGAGTCCTGCCAGCCCAGGTGATGGAACACGAACGCGGCCGAGACCAGCGTCATGTGGTGGTGCCAGCCCCGGTACGAGCGCCCCTCGAAGTCGCGGAGCCCGAAGTTGCCCTCCAGGTCCCGGACGTCCGCCCGGACGCGCTCGCGCAGTCGGCCCAGCGAGATCGCCTCCTCGACACGCATGTCGAGCAGGTTCGTGACCCAGAACCGGGTGACCCGCTTGCGGGCGGGCGACCACATGCCGATCAGCCGCCGCGCCCGCGGGCCGTTGTGCACCACGGTCGAGCGGAGCTGGAGCCGGCGCGTCGCCGAGAGCAGCACGTCATGGCGCTGGACCGTGCCGTTCAGCAACCGGTCGGCCGCCCTCGTTGGCACGTTCCCCTGTCCCGTGCCGGGCCGGCAGACCTCCGCCATGCCGTCGGTCTCCACCATGAACCCGAGGTCGCGGCGCTCCAGGTCGTCGATCAGCCGCTCGGCCGACCGCGCCTCGGCCAGGGTGGCGCCGCGCAGGTCCGCGACGACCGGGGGCAGCACCAGCCCCCAGTCGGCGGTCATCTGCTCCAGCATGTCGATCATGTACGCGCCCTCGTCCGGGAGCACGGCGTCCGCCGGGACGGGCACCGACCGCTCCGGTTCGGCCAGGCGCTGCCCGGACAGCACGATCCGCCAGTTCACCGGGACGCTCAGGTCGTCGCCGAGCAGGAACGCGCCCAGCCCGACCTGGCAGTTGATGACCCGCTCCTCCTGCGGGACGTACCGGCGTCCCACTCCGACCGAGTGCCCGCCCCGCTTGGGGATGAACACGCGGTTCATGACCAGCACCCGCGACGGACGCTGCCGGGTGACATAGTGCGCCAGCAGCATCCGCACCGGATCCCAGTCCCATGGGCTCTGGTTCAGGAACTGCTGGAGCGACTGGGTGGCGGGCAACGACAGGATCTCCTCGGCGATGCGCCGCAGGGACTTCTTTCCGGTGAGGAGCACCAGGCCGCGCACATATGCCTCAGCCCAGCGTCGTTGGTCCACTCGGGGAAGCGGACCGAAGATCTCCTGCACGAAGGTGGACAGCGAATCGTACGGAATGGTCAGTGGATCGCCTGATGCTTCGTTTAGCATGCACGCCCCTGGGAGCCAGGTCCGACCGCGAACAGCCTTCCCACAGTCGGTACGAGCCTGATCTTGAGACAGTACTTGAGCTGCGAGTCACCGGGAATCACCGGATTGTGATGGCGTGATCCGGCAATTTTTTTAAAGACTTGGCAAAATGGCTGACGTTTCCTGATCATGCGGCCACTTGTGCGGCGACGACCGCGTGCGCGTGCCCGGCGTCGGTGAGCGGCTCGACCAATTCGGGTCGCACCCCGGCGAGGATGAGCTCGGTGCCCCGGCCGGTGAGCTGTGGCGCGAACGCCAGGCAGCGCAGCCCGGCGGGGCTGATGGCCGTGAGCTCGTCCAGGCGCAGCACCAGGCGGCGCGGGCGCACCGCCGCCGCCTGCTCCAGCAGACGGCGGAACTGAGGGACGGCGGCGGTGTCGAGCTCACCGGTGAGGTGGACCGTCGCGGTGACGTCGGTGCGGCTGAGGTAGGCCGTGAAAGTCATGGGCGGGTCTCCCGGTCGGGTTCGGTCGTGGGCTTGGCCACCAGCACGAGGGCGGAGCGTCCCGCCAACGTGGGGGGTCGGACGAGCGGCGGCTCCCGCCCGGCCGGACGGGCGCAGGGCTCCGGCCCCTCGCCGGTGGCGGCGAACACGTGCCACTGGGTGCCCGCGGGCGGGTCCGGCGGCCGGATCGGGCGTGCGTCGGGCGTGGCGTTGACCGCCAGGTACACGGTGTCTCCGGACCGTCCGTCCGGGGCCGTGCCGTGCCGGACCACCTCCACGACACCGGCGTCCCGCGACAGGTCGCGCGAACCGGCGGGGTCGGTCACGGCCGGGTGGGCCTTGCGGAAGGCGAGGCACCGGCGGACGAAGTCGAGGAAGTCCTCGTTCTTCTCGGCGAGGGTCCAGTCGACCCAGCCGATCTCGTTGTCCTGCGGATAGGCGTTGTTGTTGCCGTGCTGGGTCCGGCCGAACTCGTCACCCGCCGGGAACATGGGTGTCCCGGTTCCCAACAGCAGCATGAGCATGGCGGACCGGGTCTGCCGATCCCGGAGGTCGGTGACCCGTGGGTCGTCGGTGGGGCCTTCGTGACCGCAGTTCCAGCTGTCGTTGTCGGGAATCCCGTCGCGGCCGTCCTCTCCGTTGGCGGTGTTGTGCCTGTCGTCGTAGGAGGCCCAGTCGGCGAGCGTGAACCCGTCGTGACACGTCACGAAGTTGACCGGGACCGCCGGGCCGTCCCCGGCGTAGAGGTCGGGGGAGCCGAGCAGCCGGGGGGCCACGTCGGCGGCGTCCGCGCGGCCGGTGAGGAACCGGCGGACGTGGTCGCGGAACCGTCCGTTCCACTCCGTCCAGCGCCCGCCGTGCCGGGGGAAGCGTCCGGTCAGGTCGAGACCGGTCGCGTCCCACGGCTCGGCGATGAGCCGGACGTCCGCGAGCACCGGGTCGTGGGCGATGGCCTCCAGCAGCGGCGGGTCGTCCAGCACGCGCCCGTCGCTCCCGCGCGCGAGGATCGGGGCCATGTCGAAGCGGAAGCCGTCCACGTGGAACTCGGTGACCCAGTATCGAAGGCAGTCCAGAACGAACCCGCGGACCGCCGGGTGGTTCGCGTTCACCGTGTTGCCGGTGGCCGTCAGGTTCAGGTGCGCCCCGTCCGCGCCGAGCATGTAGTAGACCGGCTCGGCCAGGCCCTTGAACGACAGGACCGGGCCGCGCTCGTTGCCCTCGCCCGTGTGGTTGAACACCACGTCGAGGACGACCTCGATCCCCGCGCGGTGCAGGTCGCGGACCAGCTCCCTGAACTCCCGCGCCGGGCCGTCCCCCCTCGGGTCGGACGCGTACGCCGCCTTCGGCGCGAAGAAACCGAGCGTGTTGTAGCCCCACAGGTTCACCAGTGGACGGCCCGTGTCCGGCGAGACGTGCACGTTGTCGGTCTCGTCGAACTCGAACACCGGCAGCAGCTCGACGCAGTTGACGCCCAGCTCCGTCAGGTAGGGAATCTTTTCCCCCACTCCCGCGAAGGTGCCCGGACGCGCCACACCCGCCGACCCGTGCCGGGTGAACCCACGGACGTGCAGCTCGTAGACGACCAGGTCGCGCGCCGGGATCCGGGGGCTCCGGTCGTCGTCCCAGTCGAAGTCCCCGTCCAGTAGCGCGCTGCGGTAGCGGGGCCGTTCGCCCCAGACCTCGCCACCCGCCAGCGCCCTGGCGTACGGATCGAGCACCGGGCCGTTCGCGCCCTCGGGAAGGAATCCGTAGTGGACGCGGGGGTCGAGCCCGACCACGACCATGCTGTGCACGTCGCCCACCCGGTACTCGTCGGGGAAGGGCAGGTCGGCCAGCGTCCGGCCGTCCGCCGGGTCCATGAGGACCAGGCGGACGCCCCGCGCGCCGGTCGTGTGCACGGCGAAGTTGACGCCCTCCGGCACCTTGGTCGCGCCCAGCGGAAGGGGACGCCCCGGACGCACCCGGTAGCCCGTGTGGGTGGTCACGGCCGTCGCCCCCCGGTGCCGAGCCGGACCCGGACCGTGTGCTGCTCGGCACTGTCCGGCAGCCTGACCTCCAGGGCGTCCGCGTCGAAGTCGGTGTACGGCTCGTCGTCCACCAGCACCCGCTCGACGTGGACCCGGCCGCGAGGCAGGACGTCCGGGGCGACCCGCAAGAGGCCGTCCGGGAAGTCCGCGCCCGCCTGCGGCCGGAACCACAGGTCCAGCGGCTCGCCGCGGGCGAGCAGGTCGCCGTAGACGGTCGCCAGGTAGCAGAGCTCGGACGTGTGGTACATGCTCATCGAGTGGCTGCCCTTCAGCCGCTCGGTGCCCAGTAGGTACGGCACGCCCTCCGCGAGCACGTTGAAGTAGACGGCCCCCTCGTCGTGGTCCAGGAAGAAGGCGTTGTAGAACGCCTGCGCCTCCCGGGCCGTCCGCGCGTGCTCCTCCCCGCCCCGGTGCGCCGCGAGGATCAGGTACGCGAGGATCGCCTGCTCCTGCTGCCACCACGCCTTACGGTCGTTCCAGACGAACCCGTGACTCCCCTGGTCCGGCGCGCGCTCGACCATGTCGAACCAGCCGCCGCGCTGGCCGTCCCGCCCGGCCTCGGGGATCGTCCGGGCCAGCCGTTCGGCGAGCTCCGCGTACTCGGGCTTGGGCAGCAACGCGCCCATCCGGGTCAGATTCCAGACGATCTTCATGTTGTGGCCGACGACCGCCCGGTCGCGCTGCCAGCCCCAGTCGCGGTCCGGCGTCCAGTCCGCGTGGAACCGCTCCTGGACGAACGGGGTCTCCGGGTCGGGGAAGCGGGTCGCGATCAGGTCGAACGTGTGCTCCAGCATCTTCAGGTAACGCTCCTGGCCGGTGGCCAGGTACAGGTTGAACAGGTACGCGGGCGCGTGGTCGCCGATCGAGTTCCAGTTCTTGCGCGACCTGTTGTGGCCCAGCGCGTCGTGGTGCGGACTGAACGTCACCGGGTCGATGTGCGAGTAGTAGCCGCCGAGCGCCGGGTCGGCGAAGTACCGGTCGAACAGCCGGATCGTTCCCTCGATGTCGCGCCGGACGGCCGGGTCGCCGGTGAGGCGGTAGGTCTGCACCGACCCGGCCAGCGCGTAGATCTGCTCGTAGGCCGGGATCGAGCGGTAGTCGTCGTCGAACTCCGAGGCGAACAGCTTGCGCTCCCGGTCCCCTTCGACGTCGATGCCGTGGTACCAGTACGTGACGTCCGCGTCGGCGTCCACGAACCGCATGTGCGCGCGCAGGTAGTCGGTGCCTCGCGTCGCGACGTCCAGGAAGTCCTCCTCGCCCGTGAGCATGTACGCGGTCGCCATGCCGTAGACCAGCCGGGAGAGCGTGTCGGTCTCCTGGACGTGCCGCTGCGTCTTCGCCCCGCCGAGGCGCAGCTCGGTGCGGTACTCACGGAAGTCGATCTCCGCCGCACCGAACTGGGCCCGCCGGTAGAAACCGCCGAGCTCGCGCAGCTGGTCCACCCACCAGCCGGCGCGGTCGAAGACGTACTCGCCCGCCTTGTCCTGGACGAACGTGAGCTGCGTGCCCTGGAAGTCCACGCCGTCCGCGCCTGTCCGAACCGGCCCGTAGGCGAACACGAACCGGCCGGGCAGCAGGAACTCGTCCAACCGCCCGGTGGCGTCGGCGTACGGCTCGCCCAGGTTGCGGGCCACCTGCGCGTAGGTGACCTCGGTCAGCCGAACGGTCACGTGGCGGCCGTCCTGGGTGCGCAGCAGCAGCCGGTTCCCGGTCCGCTCGACCACGTACCCCGCGACGAGGTCGGAGTGGGTCGCGCTCAGCTCACTCGGCACGTCCGCCCCCGCTCGCCACGCCCGCCGGCTCCCCGACCGAGGACTCGACCCGCGCGCCGTCCGACAGCAGCTCGATGACTTTGCGAGCGAGCAGGTGGCACTGGTCCACCGAGCGGCCCGTGACCAGGTCGCCGTCCACCACCACGTCCTCATCGCGGTAGCACGCGCCCATGTTCCGCACGTCGCCGACCAGGTTGTTGTGGCACGTGACCGCACGGTCGCGCACCAGCTCCGGGGCCGCCGACACCAGCAGCAGCCCGTGGCAGGAGAACGCCTTCACCAGGTTGGGCAGCCGGAACGCGCGGCGCATCAGCTCGACCGCGGGCGCGCCCACCGCGAGGTTCTCGCTGTACCGCAGCCGGTCGGCCACCATGCCCGAGGGCACGACCAGCGCCGAGAGCCGCGCCAGCGCGCCGTAGTCCAGCCGCTCCAGGTCGCCGCTCACGGTGAGCGGCGCGCGGTGCTCGTGGCCGGTGAAGGTCAGCGACTCGTTGCCCCAGAGCCGGGTCACGAGATCGACCCGCGCACCCTCCTCGGCGAACCTGCGTTGGTAGTAGGAGACCTCGTCCTCGACGTAGTCGCTCTCCATCAGGACGGCGATCCTCTTGCCCTCAAGTGTCGCGGGCACTTCTCCTCCTCCGTCGGTGTCCGGGCGGGGCCGCCTCTCCCGGCCCCGCCCGGGTCACTGCTGGTCAGGCGGCGGTGACCGCCAGCGGTCCGGAGCCCGCCATCGGTCGCATCTCGCGCACCGCGCAGATCCGGATCTTCGGCGCACCGTCGTGCAGGACGACGGTCCACTCCTCCACGACGTCGAAGCCGAGCCACCGGCTGTGCGCGGCGGGCGGACCCCACTCCGACGCCTGCCAGTTCAGGTGCACCTCGACCGCCGCGTGGATCGGCGAGAGGGGGCGCACCGTGAGGCTCCTGACCTCGCGGACCTCGTCGAAGAAGGCCCGGGTGGAGCGGTCGTACCAGTCGCGGAACGCGTCCCGGCCACGCAGCGTCCCCCAGGGGAAGGTCACCACCAGGCCCGCGTCGGCGAGCAGGTCCAGCAGCGACTCCGCCGGGGCGTGCCGGTCGAGCGCGGTGTACCAGCCGCGCACCAGCCGCCGGACCGCCCCGGTCGTCAGCCCGCCCGCCGGGTCGGCGGACGGCCCGTCACCGACGGCGAGCCGCTCACCGGACCCGGCCCCGCGAAGGGCGGGCGTCCGGTCGGTCGTGGCGAGCGCTCGGCTGGTGGCGAGCACCGTACCGGACGCCCCGGTCGTGGCGAGCGCCCCACCGGAAGCGGCGAGCGTGTCGACGAACGGCTCGTCGGCGAGGGAAAGCTCGGTCATGCCGGACAACCTCCTCAGTCGTCGGGTCGGGATGGTCAGGGGATGCGCAGGTCGACCAGGAGCGGTCCCGAGGCCGTGAACAGCTCCTCGACGGCGGCGTCCACCTGTCTCGGCTTCTCGACCGTCAGCGCGCGCACGCCCATCGCCTCGGCGAGTCCGGCGAAGGCGATCGCGGGGCGGGTCAGGTCGAACGCCGCGGGCGGCTCGTGGCTGGGCACGCCCAGTTCCGCCCAGTACTGCTCGATGTTGTCGTCGAGCAGCCGGTACCGGCCGTTGTTGCAGATCACGAACTTGGCGTCGATGCCGTGCCGGGCGGCCGTCCAGAGCGCCTGGATGGTGTACATGCTCCCGCCGTCGCCGGTGAGGCCGACGACCGTCGCGTCCGGTCGGGCGAGCTTGACGCCGAGCGCGCCGGGGATGCCCACGCCCAGCGAGCCGCCGCGGGTCTGGAAGAACGTGCCGGGCTCGCGTGGCGGCAGCCCCCGCAGCAGCGGGCCGGACGCGGTGAGCGCCTCGTCGAACACGATCAGGTCGTCCGGCGCGCGTTCGGCCAGCCGCGCGGCGAACGCCTCCAGCACGCCGCTCTCGCCGTCCCCGACGGCCGGGGCCGCGACCGGCTCGGCGCCCGCCGGATGCCGGGTGGGCCCCGGCCATCCGGCGGGTCGCTGCCGCTCCAGTTCGCGGGTCAGCGCGCCCAGGCTCAGCTTCGGATCGGCCACCAGCCCCACCGAGACGGGGAAGTTCTTGGCGATCTCGTAGGCGTCCAGGTCGATGTGGACGATCCGGGCGTCCGCCTTGAACGGGCTCGCCAGGTGCGGGAACACCTCGGGGAACACGTAGGTTCCGACGATGAGCACCGAGTCGGCGTCGCCGACGACCCGCGCGCTGTCGCGGCCGAACATGTGCCCGAGCTGCCCGCCGTAGAGGCGATGCGTGGTGTCGAAGTTGACCTCGGAGGAGTTCACGCCCCACACCGGCGCGTCGAGGCGCTCGGCGACCTCGGTGAGCTCGCGCTGCGCGCCGCTGGCCGCGACGCCGTCGCCCATCAGGATCAGCCTGCGCTCGCCGGCCAGCAACTCCTGGACGGCGGTGGCCACCAGCGACGGTTCCGGGACGACCCGGGTCGCGGGCAGCGTGCTCGGCACGGCCGGCTCGGCGGTGGGCTGGTCGAGCACGTCGCCGGGCAGCGCGACGACCACCGGACCGCACGGCGGGGTCATCGCGATCTTGATCGCGCGGCGCAGCACCCGCAGCACCGACCCCGGGTCCAGCACCCTGGTGGCGTACTTGGTGACGGGCTCGGCCATCGCGACCAGGTCGGCCGCCATCTGGGCGTCCATCGCGTCGTACCGGACGCCGGCCTCCCCCACCAGGGCCACCAGCGGTGAGCCGCCCCGCTTGGCCTGGTACAGCAGGCCGATCGCGTTCCCGAGGCCCACCCCGGCGTGCAGCTGGACGACTCCGGGCCGCTGGGCGGCCCGGGCATAGCCGTCGG
Organism: Actinomadura oligospora ATCC 43269; assembly: GCF_000518265.1. Taxonomy (GTDB): domain Bacteria; phylum Actinomycetota; class Actinomycetes; order Streptosporangiales; family Streptosporangiaceae; genus Spirillospora; species Spirillospora oligospora. The sequence goes on from NZ_KI912411.1 coordinate 212,421, forward strand.
CCATGCCGACCGCGACGCCCTCGTGCAGGGTCAGGACATAATCTGTCGCGGCATCGGCCCCGGCGTCCAGGAAACCTTGTTCCGTAGTCCCCGGATTGCCGAAAATATACTCGATTCCGTCGGCCGCGAACTGCTCGTATACGGCTTCTTTTCCCGGTCTTTCTCGCATTGCGTTCCCCACTCGGCGAGCGAAGTTGACAGGCGTGGAACTACCAGCCGTAACGCGTGAGCCCCTGCTCCAGGACCTCGACGAGCTTCGCACCGGAGAGCTCGGAGTCAGGGGTGGAGCGCGCGGTCACGAACGGAAAGTCCACGATGACGGAGGTCTCCTTGCCGACGTTCCCGTGGAACGCGCCCTCCGGGCCCACGGCGTCGCGCAGGATGTACTCGAGCGGGTACGGCGGCGGGCCCATGTTGAACTCGACGCCGACGAATCCGGTGCCGTCCTTGTAGTCGTACTCCTTGGGGTGGCCGGTCACGTGCTTGCCCTCGATCAGGCTCCGGCGGCTCTCCCAGTCGCGGGCGAACGCCAGCACCGCCACGCCATAGCACTCGGCCAGGATCGGCTTGTCCGCGCCGACGAAACGCAGCACCAGCTCGTGCAGTCGCTCGTTGTTGGCCAGGTCCACGATCGGGCCGCTTCCGCCGACGATGACCAGCGCGTCGAAGCTGGCGACCAGGTCCTTCACGGCCGCGTCAAGGCGGCGGTGGTAGTCCTCCAGCCCGCGCAGGTGGTTGATCGAGCTGAAGTACGGGCGCTCGGGGATCAGCTGTTCGAGGCTCAGCGGGGCGTCCAGCCGCGGCGAGGAGTCCAGCGCGGCGGCACGGCGGGCCATGTCGGGGGTGGTGACGGAACGGCCGAGCGGCGGGTCCACGTACTCGGGGTCCAGGCTCGGCGGCAGCGCCGGGGGCCGCTTACCGGTCGGGGTCGCGAAGGTGACGCGGTAGCCGCGGGCGTCGAACGCCTCGACCGGGCCGACCAGCTCCTCGCCCCAGTAGCCGAACTCGGACAGCACCACCAGTATTCTCTTCGCCACGGTTCCTCCATTGCTGTGGCACTTGATGGAGAATCCCGCCGCTGTGATGAGTCGTTTTGACTCCACTCCACCGCCGCCGGATTACTCCTTTGACTCCCTCAGTGAAAATGAGCGAGATGCGGAACCTCAAGACTTTGGGTTGGCGAGCCGACAACTATGTGAAGTTAACTGCCGAAGCCCGGTGACTCCACGCTCAGGGAACGTCACGCATTTGTGCAACGAAAAGGACCGGGGAGTGACCTCCGTCACTCCCCGGTCCGTTCATCGCGGTCAGCTTCGCGGTGGTGGCTTGATAGCGACGACGCTGTCGTCGCCGCTTCGCGGAGAGCCCAGGTTCCGATTGCTGATAAGAAGGTAGAGAAGGCCGTCCGGCCCTTCGGTCACCGCGCGGACGCGACCGAAACGCTCCCGGAGCAACACTTCCTCACTCGCCGCGCGGTCACCGCTGAGGGTGATGCGGCGCAGGCTCTCGCCCTTGAGCGCGGCCACGAGGAAACTCCCCGTCCAGGCCGAACCGGGATGTCGCACATAGGTGATACCGGACGGGGCGACACTGCGCGGCCAGAGCACCAGCGGCGGGGTGAACCCGGGCGCGCGCCGGCGTCCCGACACGTTCGGCCATCCGTAGTTCGCGCCGCGCCGGACGAGGTCGACCTCGTCGTCGCTGAGCACGCCGTGGTCGGTGACCAGCAGCCGGCCGGTCCCGGGCTCCCAGTCGAGACCCTGCGGGTTGCGGAACCCCGACGCGTAGATCTCTGGCCTACCACCTGTACCTCTCGCCGCAGCGGGACTCAGCCTGAGCACCTTCCCACCCAGTGAACGCGGATTCTGCGGCGTGGACTGATCCATGACATATCCGGTCGTCACGTACAGCCACCCGTCCGGGCCGAACCGGATCCGGCCGCCGACATGGTCACCGGCGGGTGGGATGCCCGTCAGGACCACGGTCTCGTCCGACAGTCTCCGGTCGCTGTACCGGTACCGCACGACCTCGTTGTCCCGCCGCGTCGTCCGGTACAGGTAGACGAAGCCGTTGGACGCGAACGACGGATCGAGCGCCAGCCCCAGCAGGCCCGCGGTGAGCGCGTACCCCTCCTGTGCGGGCGGGAAGGTCTGCGCCACCTTGATCTCGGCCACCGGCTCGCGTTCCAGCGCGCCGCCCGGGGTGATGCGGCGCAGCCGTCCGGGGCGCTCGGTGAGCAGCGCCGAGCCGTCCGGCAGGAAGGCCATGTCCCACGGCGCGTCCAGACCCGTCCCGACCGTCCGGACGACCTGCGCCCCGCCGCCCGCGTCCCTGGTGGTCGTGCGCGGTCCGGGCAGCTCGGCGCGGTCGTCGCCGCCGCGCCCCGCCTCCGTGCACCCGGTGAGCCCCAGCAGCACGGCGCCCACCGCGACGGCCAGCCTTCGCGCCGTGCCCGCCGCCCTCCACACCCGCGTCACCCCTCGGGGCCGAGGGCCAGGTAGCCGCCGTCCACGGCCAGGTCACTGCCGGTGATGAAGGACGCGTCGGACGAGCACAGGAACGCGACCGCGCGGGCGACCTCCTCGGCGTCACCGACCCGGCCGAGCGCCTGGTAGGAGCCCGCCATCCGGTCGGCGGCCCGGCGGTCCCCGCCCGCCATCGCCCCGATGATCCGGGACCACGTCCACGCGGGCGACACGCTCACCACTCGGATGCCGTCCTCGGCGAGGTCGCGCGCCGCCGACCGGGTGACCTGGAGCAGGGCCGCCTTGGAGGCGTTGTAGACCCACCGCCCGGCCTGTGCGCGGTGGCCGCTGACGCTCGCGACGTTGACCACGACACCGCCGCCGCGCCGCCTCATCAGCGCACGGCACTCCTGCGTCATCATCACGGCGGCGACCACGTTCACCTCGTACGAGCGCAGCCAGGTCGCCGTGTCCGCCGAGGCCCCGCCGTCCGCGGGCTCGACGGCGTTGTTGACGAGCAGGTCCACTCCGCCGAAGGTGTCCACCGAGGCGCGCACGGCGGTGGCGCGCCCGGCCGGGTCGGCGACGTCGGCGGGCACGAACGCGGCCCGCCTGCCCAGCCTTCCGGCCAGTTCCTTCCCGGCCCCCTCCTCGACGTCCAGGACCAGCACGCGGGCCCCGCGCGCGACCAGCTCGGTCGCGATCGCCGCGCCGATGCTGCGCGCGCCGCCGGTGACGATCGCCACCTTGCCGCCCAGGTCGTCCCGCACGGCGGGTCCCGGCTCTCCCACGTCCACAGACAGGCTCCCCTCGTAGCGCCCGGCCTTCCGAAGATCCCTCCTCGATGGTGCGGACCGGGCGCGGAGGTAGCCAGGGCCCGCCTGCGGCTAGCAGTCGGGTAGCTGGCAGTCCAAGTACCACCCAAACGGACGAGCGGCCCTCCTCGCGGCCCCATCCGTGACCTTCTCCGATCACCGGGAGTGCCCTCGGGGCTGCCCTCGCGGCGCTTCCGTCGCGACTCGCCGGAACCCTGCGGAGCCTCCGTCAGGAGCCTACGTTGTCCCCGTCCGTCTGGGGCTCGTCGGCGGTGAGGACGCCGGCCGCGGCGCCCATCCGCGTGGCCCCGACCACCGCGAGCAGGTCCAGCGCGCCACGTGACGGACTGTCGGCGGGCGCGGTGTAGGTGATGAGGTGCTGGTCGGGTCCGTCCGGCAGCTGGAGGGCGTCGTAGTCGAGGCTGAGCCTGCCGACGACCGGGTGCGCGAACTCCTTGCGCCCGCTGCGCCGGTCCTGCACGTCGTGCCGGGCCCACCAGGTGCGGAACTCCTCGCTCTTCACCGACAGCTCGCCGACCAGCCCGGCGATCATCGGGCAGTCGGGGTTGCGGGCCGCGGCCATGCGCAGGTGCGCGATGCCCTGCCGGGCGACACGTCCCCAGTCGACGTAGAGCTGGCGGGCGGCGGGGTCGCAGAACGCGTGCCACAGCATGTTCCGCTGCCCAGGGGGAACCGCGCCGAAGTCCATGATCAGAGCGGCCGCCATCGGGTTCCAGGCCAGCACGTCCATCCGGCGGCCGATGACGTAGGCGGGGGTCGTGCCCAGCGTCTCCAGGATCCGGTGCACGGACGGCCGGACCCGTTCGGTCGTGGCGGCCCGGCGCGGCAGGCCCTGGTCGGAGCCCGCCAGCCGGAACAGGTGGTCGCGTTCGTCCACGCTGAGCCGAAGCGCCCGCGCGAGCGAGTCCAGGACGGTCGCCGACGGCCGTCCGCTCTTGCCCTGCTCCAGGCGGATGTAGTAGTCGACGCTGATTCCGGCGAGCTGCGCGACCTCGGCCCTGCGCAGGCCCGGCGAACGCCGCTGTCCGGGCGGCAGCCCGAAGTCCTCGGGCTGGAGCCGGTCCCGGCGGGAACGGAGGAAGTCCGCGAGTTCTCGGTTGACGTTCATGGCTTCCAGTGTGGCCGACGAGCCCGTCCGGCACAGGACCCTGGCTGGTCTCGCCAGTACCAGCCCCGCCGCTGCCAGCCCCCACGCCCACCTGGCACGGCGACACGACACCGATCCCCGGCAGGCCGTCACAGCACCAGGCCCGGCAAGCCGACGCGGGCGGGCGGGCGGCCCGTGGTGGACCGCCCGCACGCCCGTGTCGGCACGTGGTCGCGGGATGCTCCGCGCTGAGAGGCGTGAGTCTCGGAGAGTGTGCGCCGGTCAGGCACCGTCGCCGACGGCGGCCGGAACACCGTCCGGCTCACGGGCGGCCGAGCGCTTCGCCGAACCCGCGACGAGCATGATGACCGCCGCGCCGACGAACGCCGCCAGGGCGGCCGTCAGGTACGCGGAGTGGTAGCCCTTCAGAACCTGCGCGTCCCCGGTGCCCGTGGTGGACGCGGTGGCGACGGCGACCAGGGCGACGGTGCCGATGCTCGCGCCGAACTGCTGGGCGGTGTTGTTGAACGCGCTCGCCACGCCGTGGATGCGTTCGGGGACGCCGCTGAGCGAGGCGACGGTCAGGGCGGCGTAGCAGAAGCCCTGGCCGGTGCCCATGATCGCGACACCGGGGAGGTAGTCCAGCAGGTAGTCGCCGTCCGGCCGGGACAGCATGAAGACCAGCAGGCCCACGCCGATGGTGACGGTGCCGGCCGCCATCAGCACGCGCGCGCTGACGCCGCGGCTGAGCAGCTTCCCGGCGAGGTTGGCGGTGATGATGACGGTGATGCTCATCGGCACCAGGCCGAGCCCCGACTCCAGCGGCGAGAAGCCGAGGATGCCCTGCATGTAGAGCGGGGAGAAGAACAGCAGCGCGATCACGACGCCGAAGAACACGACGGCCGCGACCGTGGACGCCCGCACCGACCGCGAACGGAACAGCTCCATCGGCAGCAGCGGCTCGGCGGTGCGCCGCTCCCACAGCACGAACGCGGCGACGAGGACCGCTCCGGCGGCCAGCCCGCCGATCGTCCCGGCGTCCGACCAGCCCGCGTCGGCGCTGCGGTTCACGCCGAACACCACCAGCAGCAGCCCGGCCGTGACCAGCACCGCGCCGGGCACGTCGAGCGGACGGTCGTGGCGGACGCCCGCGGGCAGGACGGTGCGCGCGCCGACGAACACCAGCGCGCCGACGACCGCGTTGAACACGAACACCGAGCGCCAGCCGGACAGCCCGGTCAGGACTCCGCCGGAGATCAGTCCGGCGGAGAAGCTTCCCGCGCCGACCGAGGTGTAGACCCCGATGGCCTTGTTCCGCAGCGGCCCCTCGGGGAAGACCTGGGTGAGCAGGGCCAGCGCGGACGGCACCGAGAACGCCGCGCCGACGCCCTGGAAGGCGCGTGCGACGATCAGCGAGCCCGCGTTGGGCGCGACCGCCGAGGCCAGCGCGCCGACGGTGAACACGGCGATGCCGAGCGCGAAGATCGCGCGCCTGCTGAACACGTCGGCGAGCCGCCCGCCGAGCAGCAGGAACCCGCCGAAGGTGACCGCGTAACCGGTCACCATCCACTGCAGGGTCGTCGCGGAGATGGCCAGGTCCTTGCCGATGTCGGGCAGCGCCGCGTTGACCACCGCCAGGCTGCTCTGGTCCAGCCCGATCGCGGACGAGATGACCACCAGTGACCAGAACTGGCGTCGGGAGAAGCGAGCCCGGTCCGCACCGGTGGCGCCGACGGTCTCGGTAGGTGCACTCATTACGAGTAGCCGACCTCTCTGCTGCGCAAACGGAATCCTTCGACCGTCATCATTCACGCGGCGAAGTGAGCCAGCCAGTGCCCCCTTAGTGGTAGTAATCGCGAAACCAGCAACGCCGATACCATCCTCTTTTCAACCCTTCCGAACATCTTCCGAAGTTGCCAGAGTCGCATCGGAACGGCACCTTCCGCTGGCCTCCCCACCGCCGGGCCGCCACGCTGAAATAGCTGGCGCCAAAGCGGGCGACGGGCAGCCGACAAAAGGCGCCGGGCCACAGCCGTCCGTGATTCTGGAACCGACCGAAGGAGTCCGAGCGAAATGAAATTCGGCGTCGAAACATTCATCTCGACAGAGACCGCGAGGTCCGGCGAACGGGCGATCGACCCGGTGGAGCTCGCCCGTGCCGTCGAGGAACGTGGCTTCGAGTCCCTCTTCATCGCCGACCACACGCATGTGCCGGTGGACAGCTTGGAGTACCCGGGCCCGGAGAGCGAGACGATCCCGAACTACTTCTACTCGATGCTCGACCCGATCGTCACGCTGACCGCCGCCGCGGCGGCGACCGAGCGGCTGGTGCTCGGCACGGGTGTGCTGCTGGTGCCGATGCGCGACCCGATCCTCACCGCCAAGCAGGTCGCCACCCTGGACGTCCTGTCGGGCGGCCGGTTCGTGATGGGCATCGGAGCGGGCTGGAACGCCCCGGAGGCCGCCTCGCACGGAGTGGACCCGAAGCGCCGGTTCGGCGTCATGCGCGAGCGCGTCGAGGCGATGAAGGCGATCTGGACGCAGGAGGTCGCCGAGTACCACGGCAAGTACGTCGACTTCCCGCCGCTGTACGCCTGGCCGAAGCCCGCTCAGCGGCCGCACCCGCCGATCCTGATCGGCGGGTGGGCCGACGCGGTGCTGCGCCGGATCGTCGACTACGGCGACGGCTGGTTCGCACCGAACCTGTGGCCGGTCTCCGAGGTCGCCACGACCTACGCGCGGCTGTGCGACATGGCCGCCGAGGCGGGGAGGGAGCGCCCCTCCCTGAGCGTCTTCCTGCCGGAGCAGCGGCGCGACGAGATCGAGGAGGCGGCCGAGCTGAAGCCCGACCGCGCCATGTTCTACACCGACCCGCTCCCCCGCGACGCCATGCTCCGCAAGCTCGACACGTGGGCGGCGCTGACCGAGGGCCACGAGTGACCGCCCCGAACGCGACGACCGGCGTGGACGGCGACACGCGGTCCGCCACGGACGCGACGGCCGGTGCCGACGGCACGACGGGGCCCGCCGCGGACGCCGAGGCCGGGTCCGGGCGTCCGCGCACGCTGCGGGACCTGCTGGACGCGCACGAGGTCGAGCAGGCCGTGCTGCGGCTCGGCTGGCTGGTGGACGGCCGCGACTGGGACAGGCTGACCGCCCTGTTCGCCGACACCGTGACCGAGGACAACACCTCCCTGTGGGGCGGCGAGCCGGTCACCGAGGCCGGGACCGCGCTGGTGGAGCGGTGGCGGGCCGTGCTGTCGGGCACCGACGCGAGCCAGCACCTGATCACCGGCGTCCTGTCGGAGGTCGGCGACGGCGCCGCCGTGGCCACCGCGAACGTCGTCATCGTCGTCCGACGCGCCGACCACCTGGGCGGACCGCTGTGGGCGTGCGGCGGCCGGTACCGGATGGAGCTCGCCGCTTCCGCCGGAGGGTGGCGGATCACGTCCTTCACGCTCACCGCCGCGTGGACGGCGGGAAACCCGAACGTCATCACCGGCGCCCCGCGACCGCAGGAGGAAGCATGACCGCACCCGACACGACCCGCGCCCCTGACGCCACCCGCGACACGATCCGTGACTCCACCCGCACGACGACGCCCGACGAGAACCTCGCCCTCGTCCGCCGCTTCTACGAGGCCTACGGCCGCTACGACCTCGACGCGATGCGGGAGACCCTCGCGCCGGACATCTCCTGGCACATTCCGGGGCGGCATCCGCTGGCCGGAACCCACCACGGCCTCGACGAGCTGATGGCCTTCTTCGGTGAGCTCGCCCGGTCCGCTTTCAAGGCCGAGGTGCTCTACCTGGGCGCGGACGAGAACTACGTGGTGGACCTGCACCGGGGCTGGAGCAACCGCGAGGACGGCGACGACCTCGACCAGGTCTGGGTGCTCGTCTACCAGATCCGCGACGGCCGCATCGCCGAGGTGCGCGATTTCGCCTCCGACCAGGCCGCGGCGGACGACTTCTTCAACCGGCACCACCGGCTCGCGCCGATCGACCGGCGTCTGGCCGGCTGACCCTGTCAGGAGGAACCGATGAGCACCATGAACACCCGCCAGGTCGTCGAGCGGTACTTCACGAGCCTCGAGCGGGGCGACCTCGACGACGCGCTGGCGCTGCTGGCCGACGACATCGACTTCGAGCTTCCGGTGGACGAGTGGAACGCGGTCATCCCCTACCTCGGCCGCCACGTCGGGATCGAGGCGGTGCGGCGGGCGTTCGCCGTGCGCGGCGAGACCACCGAGGTCCTGGACTACGAGTTGCGGGACCTGCGGGCCGAGGGCGACACCGCCTTCGCCCTCATCTACACCCGCGCCCGGCAGACGCGCACGTTGCGAGAGTTCGAGATCGAGGACTCGCACCGCCTCGTCGTCGGCCCCGAGGGCAAGATCACCCACTGGAAGGTCTACTTCGACCCCAACACCGAGGTCGCCGCGTTCAACGCCGACCTCGGCGAGCGGCTCGTCGCGGCGGTGTGGGCCGGTGACGTGGCGCAGGTCGGCGAGCTGCTGCGCGACGGCGCTCATGCGGACCGCCGCGACCCGGGCAGCGGCCTGACCCCGCTGATGATCGCGGCGGGCCGGGCGGACGCCGCGCTCGTCCGCCAGCTCCTCGACGCGGGCGCCGACGTGTACGCCGCCGACAGCCGCGCCGGGACGACCGCGCTGCACAAGGCGTGCCAAGGCGGCAGCCTCGCGGTCGTGCGGGCGCTGGTGGAGGCGGGGGCGTTCGTGGATGCGGTCGCCCCGACGACCGGTCACACGCCCCTGATGGATGCGCTCTGGTACAAGTATCCCGACATCGCCAAGTACCTGCTCGACCAGGGCGCGGGGCTGGGCTTGTCGACGCACTACGGGTTCTCCCTCAAGGAGCACTTCGAGTACGAGCTGAACGTCAACACGCACGGCAAAGACCTGCTGCTCCAGGCGGAGCGGCACATCAGGCAGCGCGAGCAGGACGACGCGCGCAAGGCCGAGTCGCAGCGGCTCATGACCGCCGTCACCGCCGGCGACGCCGAGGCCGTCCGCGCGCTGTTGCAGTCGGGGGCCCGGGTGGACGAGCGCTTCCCCGTCGTCAACGGCTTCAACGACGCGCACACGCCGCTGCTGGTCGCGTCCCGGGACGGGCACACCGAGGCGGCCAGGCTGCTGCTGGAGGCGGGCGCGGACGTCAACGCCACCGAGCCGACCTTCGGCGCGGTCCCGCTGCACAAGGCCGTCTACAACGGGCACGTCGAGCTGACCAGGTTGATCGCGAACTGGCCGGGCGTGGACCTGGACTACCAGGGCCCGACCAACGGCTACACCCCGCTGCACGACGCCCTGTGGCACGGCTACGAGGAGTGCGCCGACGTGCTGGTCAAGGCGGGCGCGCGCCTGGACCTGGTCGGCCACGACGGCAAGACGCCGCGTGACGTGGCCGTGGACACCTTCGGCGCCGACCACCCACTGGTCTCCCGGCTCACCGCCTGACCACCGGGCGGGCATCCGACCCCGCCCGCCGGGTGCCCGCCGTCCCGCTGCGGGCGGCAGCCGCTCAGCGCACCGCCCGCCGCGCACATCGCCCGCGCACATCGCACGCACGCACATCGCTTGCACATCGTCACGTTCGGAGGTCGCTTCGCCATGCTCTTCTACGTCCAGATGAAGTGGAACCACGAGGGCCGCATCACGCTCGACGAGCTCTGGGAGATCGAGCAGGAGGAGGCCGAGCACGCCCAGGAGACCGTGGACTCCGGCTTCTGCGTCGGGATCTGGAAGGTCGCCGCCCAGAAGCGAGTGATCGCGATCATCGACTCGCCCGACGCCGAGGAGCTGGACCGCACCGCGCTCGGCCGGCTGCCGATGCGCGAGTACCTGGAGTTCGAGGAGGTCTGGCCGCTGCGCGACTACCTGGGCTTCGCCGACGACGTCAAGTCCCGCTACAAGGTCTGAGAGGTTCGGTCATGATCCACCAACTGATTTTCGCCGCGCCCAAGCCGGGCATGTCCGAGGCCGAGTTCCAGCGCTACTGGCTGGAGGAGCACGCGGTCCGGTACGCCAGCAAGATCCCGCAGATCCGCCGGTACGCCGTGGACACCCGGATCGCCGAGCCCGGCGAGGCCGAGCCGCTGTGGGGCGGCGTCGCCGAGATCTGGCTCGCCGACGAGGAGGAGCAGCTCGCCTCGCTCCAGACCCCCGAGTTCCTGGAGGGCGCGCGTCCGGACGAGCCCAGGTGGGCCGCGTTCTGGCGGACGGTCGTCCTGGACACCGACACCGACACCGTGCTGCAGGGCGACGCGGCGGGCGCCGACCGGCCGTCCGTCAAGGCGCTCGTGCTGGTCAAGCGCAGGGAGGGGATGTCGACCGAGGCGTTCCGGCGGCACAGCCGCGAGACCCACGCGCCGGTCGTCCGCCGGGTCCCCGGCCTGCTCGGCGCCGAGCAGTCCTTCACTCGCGACTCGTGGTACGCGATCAGCGAGCCCCCGTTCGACGCCGCCTACCACCTGTGGTTCGAGGACGCCGCCGCACTGCGGGCGGCCCTGCGCTCCCCCGAGTACGCGGCCGTCGAGGCCGACCGCAAGAACTTCGTGAACGAGCGCTACGTGCACTCGCTCGCCCTGACGCGGCACTGGGTCATCGGACCCGAGGCGCGCTGACCCCCGGCGACTCCCAGGAAGGGCACCCATGTCCGCTCAACCCGAACTGCGCCCGGCCCCGTCCGCGCCGAGCGTTCCCTTCGAAGGCCGTGTCGCGGTCGTGACCGGCGCGTCCAGCGGCATCGGCGCGGCCACCGCACGGCGGCTCGCCGAGTCCGGCGCGGCGGTGGTCCTGCTGGCCCGCCGCTCGGGCTCGATCGAGGACACCGCGCGGGAGCTGCGCGCCGGCGGCACGACGGCCCTCGCCGTCCAGGCCGACGTGACGTCGGTCGAGTCCCTGGAGCAGGCGGCCCGCGACATCGTCGAGCAGGTCGGCACGCCCGACCTGCTGGTCAACAACGCCGGGACGATGTACCCGGGGCCGTTGGAGGAGCGACGGCTCGCCGAATGGCGGTCGATGCTCGACACCAACGTCCTGGGCCTGCTCCAGACCACCGGTGTGTTCATCGGGCACCTGCTGGAGGCGGCGTCGGCGGGCCGCCAGGTCGACCTGGTGAACATCTCCTCGATCGCCGGGACCCGGATGTTCCCGCCGGAGTACGCGGTCTACAGCGCTTCCAAGGCGGCGGTCAACGCCGTCTCCGAGTCGCTGCGCAACGAGCTCGGCCCGCAGGGGATCCGGGTGAGCGACCTCCAGCCGGGGCTGGTGGCCACCGAGATCGGCGACCACACGCCCCGCGCGGACTCCAAGGAGGCGATCGCCCAGCTGTTCGTCGACCACAAGCCCCTCACCCCGGACGAGGTCGCCGAGGTCATCGCGTTCGTGGTCAGCAGGCCCGCGCACATCAACCTGCCGCACCTGGTGGTGACTCCCGTCAGCCAGTGAGACGTTCCCGAGGAGAAGGCAGGGGCCGGTGGCCGCCGGGCGGCCACCGGCCCCTGCCTTCTCTCGCACCGGGTCAGGACGCGGTCTCGCGGGCCCCGGGGGCACGGCCCACGGTGAGCGCGCGCAGGAAGGACGCGGCCCAGTGGGTGGAGTCGTGGCGGGTCACGGCGGCGCGCATGCGGCGCATGCGGTCGCGCAGCTCGTGCTGCGGGGCGGCCATGGCCTCGGCCAGCGTGCGCCGCAGCCGGGCGGTGTCGTGCGGGTTGACCACGAACGCGCCGTCCAGGTCGTCGGCGACCCCGGCGAACTCGCTGAGCACGACGGCCCCACCGAGGTCCGCGCGGGCGGCGACGTACTCCTTGGCCAGCAGGCCCGCCACGTCGTGCATGGGGGTGACGGTCATGACGTCCGCGGCGAGGTAGAGGGCGGCGAGCTGGTCGCGGTCCACGGCGCGGTGCAGGTAGTGGACCGACGGGCTGGTGAGCCGGGCGCTCTCGCCGTTGACCCGCCCGACGAGGCGCTCGATCTCGGCGCGGGCCCGGCGATGGCGCTCGGCGCGGTCACGGCGCGGCTCGGTGATCTGGACGAGGACGGCGTCGTCCTGGTCCTCTCCCAGGCCGCCGAACGCGACCAGCCGCCGTCCGACACCCCAGATCTCGTCCAGGCCGTCAACGCCGAGCAGCAGGCGGCGTGGCTGGCGCAGCCGGGCACGCAGTCGCGCGGCCTGGCGGCGGACCTCGGGACGGGCGGCCAGCGCGGCCAGCCCCGCGGCGTCCACCGCCCCGGCGAACGCGCCGACCGACACCACCCGCCCGTTGTAGGGGATCTGGTCGGCGTAGACGCGCACGCCCAGCAGCCTGCGGCAGAGCCGGTTGAACTCGGTGACGGCTCGGGGCCGCTGGAACCCGACCAGGTCCGCGCCGAGCAGGCCGCGCAGGATCTGCTCGCGCCACGGCAGCCGCACGAACAGCTCGGCCGGCGGGAACGGCGCGTGCAGGAAGAATCCGATCCTCAGGTCGGGGCGTAGCCGCCGCAGAATCGCGGGGACGAGCTGGAGCTCGTAGTCCTGCACCCACACGACCGCCCCCTCGGCGGCGGCAGCGGCGGCGGCGCGGGCGTAGCGCTCGTTGAGCCGGACGTGGGCCGTCCACGACCGCTCCCCGAACGTCGGCTGCGTCGCCAGGTCGTAGTACAGCGGCCGCAGGACTCCGTCGGCGAAGTCCAACGCGAGCGCCGTCTCGTCGGTGTCGGGCAGCGCCACCGCCCGCGTCCGGACCTCGTCGCCGGTCGGCGACCCGCTGACTCGTCCCGCAACCCCGCCGCCGTCCCAGCCGACCCAGACGCCGCCGTGCTCGCGCATCGTCCGGGCCAGTGCGCCGCCCAGGCTCGCCGGGCCGTCGTGCCAGGCGGGCGCCCCGGACGCGTCCGCCGTGTCCCCCACCGGCAGCCGGTGGGTCACCATGACCAGTCCACCGCGTCCCATCCGCGATTGCATCGACCGCTCCTCACCATTCCGCCGGGCCGGAATACACTCCGCAGGAAGAATCGCACAGGCATCCTTACTGGAGAAATACCTGCAGTGGGGTACGGCCAGTACCAGCCTGGCCGAAGCTAGGCACTGCGGAATCTCCTACGGCCGGCGAACGTGATACAGAATGGCTTGCGTAACCCGGCGGAACCTCGCCGGAACGAGGGTCCCCCCACCCTCGGGAGTGCCGCCCGGCACAGCCGGCGGGCGGGACGCGTCGCCCCCGTGCGCGTCCCGCCCGCCACCCCAGAGATCGTCCACATCCACCTGCGCCGGACCGGTGGAAATTGCCGCCACTGGCCCAAGTTAACTCAATCGAAATCCCGGGCTCGCGCCGCGACCAACGCCCCCGTCATTATCCGGAAAGGAAGGCGCTAACACTCGGGAAGGAGTAGACGCGGTGAACGGACGACTCTGTATCGACCGGATTTTCCCGGTCGTGGACGGCGGGCGCCATCCGGCGAAGGCGGTCACCGGCGAGCCACTGCCGGTGGCGGCGACGGTGTGGCGGGAGGGGCACGGCGCGGTCGGCGCCGCGGTGGTGTGGACGGGCCCCGCCCCGGCCTCGCGCACGACCGTCCCGATGACCCGCGACCCGGAGGACGAGGACCGGTGGCACGCCGAGGTCACCGCCGACCGGCCGGGAGCGTGGACCTTCCGGATCGAGGCGTGGAGCGACCCGTGGGCGGACTGGCGCGCGGCGGTGACCGCGAAGGTCGCCGACGGCCAGGGCGCGGACGAGCTGCGCAACGACCTGGAGACCGGCGCGCGGCTGCTGGACCGCGCGGCGCGGCGGCCGAACCCGGAGCGGCGCCGCGTCCTGGTCGCGGCCGCCGCCACGCTCCGGGCCGAGGGCCTGCTGCTGACCGAACGGCTCGCGCCCGCGCTCGGCGACGACGTCCGGCGGATCCTGGCGGACGCGCCGCTCCGCGACCTGCTCACGCGGAGCCGCCGCCATCGCGTCTGGGCGGACCGGAGCCGCGCACTGTTCGGGTCCTGGTACGAGATGTTCCCCCGCTCGACGGGCGGCGTGGACGCCTCGGGACGCCCCGTGCACGGCACGTTCGCGACGGCGGCCGAGGACCTGCCGCGCATCGCCGCGATGGGCTTCGACGTGGTGTACCTGCCGCCCGTCCACCCCATCGGCGAGACCCACCGCAAGGGGCGCAACAACGCGCTGGTCGCCGAGCCCGGCGACGTCGGCTCCCCGTGGGCGGTGGGCTCGGCGCTCGGCGGCCACGACGCGCTCCACCCCGACCTCGGCACGTTCCACGACTTCGCCCGCTTCGTCGGCCGCGCCCGCGAACTCGGCATGGAAGTGGCACTCGACCTGGCCTTCCAGTGCGCCCCCGACCACCCGTGGGTCCGCGAGCACCCCGAGTGGTTCGTCACCCGGCCGGACGGCACCATCGCCTACGCCGAGAACCCGCCCAAGCGCTACCAGGACATCCATCCGCTGAGCTTCGACCGTGACCCCGAGGGCCTGAGCGAGGAGCTCCTGCGGATCGTCCTGTTCTGGATCGGGCACGGCGTGCGCGTGTTCCGGGTGGACAACCCCCACACCAAGCCGCCCGTGTTCTGGCAGTGGCTGATCGAGCAGGTGCGGCGCCACCATCCGGACGTGCTGTTCCTCGCTGAGGCGTTCACCCGCCCGGTGGTGCTCGAGGGCCTGGCCAAGCTCGGCTTCAGCCAGTCCTACACCTACTTCACCTGGCGCACGGAGAAGGGCGAGCTGGAGGACTACCTCACCGAACTCGCCGGGTCGACGCACTTCCTGCGCCCCAACTTCTTCGTCAACACCCCTGACATCCTGCACCGCAGTCTTCAGATCGGCGGTCCCAACATGTTCGCCATCCGCGCGGCGCTCGCCGCGACCATGTCCCCGACGTGGGGCGTCTACTCCGGCTTCGAGCTGTACGAGGACAAGCCGCTGGAGGACGACGGCGAGGAGTACCTCGACTCGGAGAAGTACCAGCTGCGGCCGCGCGACCACGCCCGCGCACGGGCGGCGGGACGCTCCCTGGAACCGCTGCTGACCCGCCTCAACGAGATCCGCCGGGACCACCCGGCGCTGCAGCAGCTTCGCTCGGTGCGCGTCCACAAGGTGGACAACGACGCGCTGACCGCCTTCTCCAAGACCGACCCGGTGACCGGCGACGCCGTGCTGTGCGTGGTCACCCTCGACCCGTTCGCCGCCGAGGAGGGAACGGTCTGGCTCGACCCGGCCGACCTCGGACTCGCCCCGGCGGGCGGCGTCGTCCGCGAGGAGCTGACCGGCGAGCGGGTCGAACTGGGCGTGGCGAATCCGGTGAAGTTCGAGCCGTGGAACGGCGTCGTCCGGATCTTCGCGGTGGAGCGGTCGTGAGCCGCCTGTACGCCAACGGCGTGATCACCGAGCCCCGGTCCGCGGACTTCACCGTCGCGCGCGCGATGCCGGTCGAGCCCGGCTGGTTCAAGCGGGCGGTCTTCTACGAGGTGCTGATCCGCGCGTTCGACGACGCCAACGGCGACGGGCAGGGCGACCTCGCCGGTCTCACCCGCCGCCTGGACTACCTGCAGTGGCTCGGTATCGACTGCGTCTGGCTGCTGCCGTTCTACCCCTCCCCCCAGCGCGACGGCGGCTACGACATCGCCGACTACCGGGCCGTCCTGCCGGACTACGGGCAGATCGAGGACCTCATCGCGTTCGTGGACGCGGCGCACGCGCGCGGGATCAGGGTGATCACCGACCTGGTGATGAACCACACCAGCGACCAGCACCCCTGGTTCCGGGCGTCGCGGTCGGACCCCGACGGCCCGTTCGGTGACTTCTACATGTGGTCCGACACCGACGACAAGTACGCCGAGGCGCGCATCATCTTCGTCGACACCGAAACGTCCAACTGGACCCACGACCCGGTGCGCGGGCAGTACTACTGGCACCGATTCTTCTCCCACCAGCCCGACCTCAACTACGACAACCCCGCCGTCCGGGACGCCATGCTGGAAGTCCTGCGCTTCTGGCTCGACCTGGGCATCGACGGCTTCCGCCTCGACGCCGTCCCCTACCTGTACGCCCGCGAAGGCACCAACTGCGAGAACCTCCTCGAGACGCACGACTTCCTGAAGCTCGTCCGCAAGACGGTCGATGACGAGTATCCGGGGCGCGTGCTGCTGGCCGAGGCGAACCAGTGGCCGGACGACGTGGTGGACTACTTCGGCGACCCGGGCGTGGGCGGGGACGAGTGCCACATGGCGTTCCACTTCCCGGTGATGCCGCGCATCTTCATGGCGGTGCGCCGGGAGCAGCGCTACCCCATCTCCGAGATCATGGCGCAGACCCCCAAGATCCCCGAAAACTGCCAGTGGGGCATCTTCCTGCGCAACCACGACGAGCTGACCCTGGAAATGGTCACCGACGAGGAACGCGACTACATGTACGCGGAGTACGCCAAGGACCCGCGCATGAAGGCCAACATCGGGATCCGCCGGCGGCTGGCACCCCTACTGGACAACGACCGGAACCAGCTGGAACTGTTCACGGCCCTCCTGCTGTCGCTGCCCGGCTCACCCGTCCTGTACTACGGCGACGAGATCGGCATGGGCGACAACATCTGGCTCGGCGACCGCGACGCCGTCCGCACACCCATGCAGTGGACACCCGACCGCAACGCCGGATTCTCGAAGTGCGACCCCGCGCGGCTCTACCTGCCCGCCATCCAGGACGCGATCTACGGGCACCAGGCGGTGAACGTCGAGGCGCAGCGCGACAACCCCGGCTCACTCCTCCACTGGACGCGGCGGATGCTCCAGGTCAGACGGCGGCACGCCGCGTTCGGGCAGGGCACCTTCGAGGAGATCACGTCCGACAACCCGAGCGTCCTCGCCTTCGCGCGCCGCCATGCGGCCAGGCCCGGCGCGGAGGACCTGGTGATCTGCCTGAACAACCTGTCGCGGTTCCCGCAGGCGGTCGAGCTGGACCTGCCCGCGCCGCCCGGATCCGTCCCGGTCGAGCTGACCGGCGGCGTGCCCTTCTCGGCGGTGACCGACCGGCCGTACCACTTCACGCTGCCGGGACACGGCTTCTACTGGTTCACCATCCGCCCGGCGACGGAGTTCGCATGACCCGGAAGCCGCGGGTACCGCTCCCGGCGCGGCTGGACGGCCCCGATCGCGAACGCCTCGACGGCGCGCTCGACGGCTGGCTCCGGCGGCAGCGCTGGTTCGCCGGCAAGGGACGGCCCAGGAGCGGCGCCGAGATCGAGCGGGCGCTGGCCTTCACCGATCCGGACCGGGAGGACGGGCCGCACGGCTGGCTGCTGGTCGTGTCCGCCCGGTTCGGCGACGGCGGCGCGCCTCAGCGGTACTGCGTGCCGCTCGGCGTCCGCGGCGAACCGTCCCGCGCCCTTCCAGGCGACGCGCTGATCACCGCCGCTGACGGGCTGTCCTGGTACGACGCGCTCGGCGACCCGGAACTCGTCGGCGTGCTGACGCGGCGGATCGCGGCGGGCAGGCGCCGGAACGGGATCACCTTCGTCCGGGAGCGGTCGTGCCCGAACGACCTGGCCGCCGCCGCGTCGTCGAGCCGTCCGCTGGGCGCGGAACAGAGCAACACCTCCGTGGTGATCGGCGAGCGGCACGTCCTGAAGGTGTTCCGCCGGCTCAGCCCCGGCGTCAACCCGGACCTGGAACTCCAGCGCGTCCTGGACCGGGCGGGCAGCCGGCACGTTCCGCGGCTGCTGGGGGCGGTCGAGGGCCGGGACGAGGAACCGCCGCTCACCTTCGCGATCATGCAGGAGTACGCGGCGGCGGCCACGGACGGCTGGACGCTCGCGCTCGACGACCTCGACACCCTGCTCACCGGGGGCGAGCCCGCCGCCGCGGCGTTCCCGGCCGAGGCCCGGCTCCTCGGCCGGGCCGTCGCCGCAGTCCACGCCGACCTGGCGGCCGGGCTCGGCACGGACGGGCCCGCGTCCGGCGACGGGGCCGGGCCTGGACCTGAGCTCGTCGCGTCCATGACGGCCACCCTGGACGAGGCTCTGGCCGCCATGCCGTCTCTGGCCTCCGTCGCCGAACCCGCACGCGCGCTGTTCCGGCAACTGGGCTCGGGCCGCGGCTCCGCCGCGCTGCAACGCGTCCATGGCGACCTTCACCTCGGGCAGGTGCTGAAAACGCCGTCCGGCTGGCTTCTCACAGATTTCGAGGGAGAACCGGCGAGACCCGTTTCCGAACGGGTGCGCCCTGCCTCGCCGCTACGCGATGTGGCCGGAATGCTGCGCTCGTTCGACTATGCCGTACGGCATTCTCTCCGCGTCGCCGGAGTCTCTCCCGAATCAGATCGGGAACATCTGGCACTCGGATGGGGATGGAGCGTTCGACAAGCATTCTGCGAGGGCTATCGAGAGCGCGCCGGGCGCGATCCGCGCGACACCCCCGAACTCCTCCGCGCGCACCTGCTCGAAAAGGCACTGTACGAGGTGGCATATGAAATAGGAAACCGTCCCGAATGGGTTGACGTGCCTCTCGCGGCCGTGACCCGACTCCTGTCCGCTTAGCCATCCACCAAACTCATGGAGCTTTATAAGGCTTGCATACTTCGCGTTTCGCGAACATGTCCCTCGTGTCGACACAACGAACCGTCACCCCAGCGACGAGAGGACATCCCATGACGCCCGATGTTTTTGACGACCCCGGCGTCTGCCCGGCGCGCGAGAGCCTCGCGGGCCGGCTGGCGCGGAGCGACGGCGGGAGCCGGTGGGCGCAGGCGGTCCGCGACGTCCCGCGGCACGTCTTCATCCCCCCGAAGGTCTGGTCGGCGGACGGCGACGACCGGCGCGGCGAGTTCCGGCTGCTGGACGCGACCGACCCCGCGGGACGGGCCGAGTGGATCGCCGCGGTGCACTCGTCCGACACCTCCCTGGTCACCCAGCTGGACGGCGCCCGGCGGCCCGCCGGGCGCCACGGCGACCTCGCCCGGGGCACCCCGACCGGCTCGGCCACCGCGCCCGGCCTGGTGGCGGCGATGCTCCACCATCTCGATCCACGCGACGGCATGCGCGTCCTGCACGTCGGCTGCGGTCCGGGCTACACCACCGGCCTGCTGTGCCGGGAGCTCGGCGCGGACCAGGTCGTCGCGGTCGAGGTGGACGAGGACCTCGCCCGGCGCTCCCGCCAGTCACTCACCCGGCTCGGTCACCATCCCACGCTGGTCGTCCGGGACGGGTGGCACGGCCACCGGCAGGGCGGCCCGTACGACCTGGTCCTCGTCACCGCGTCCTGCCGCCGTCCGGCGCGGGCGTGGATCGCGCAGACCAGGCCCGGCGGCCGGATCCTGCTGCCGCTGCACGGGGCGCTGGTGAACAGCGGCCTGGCCCTGCTGGAAGTGGCCGACGGCGACACCGCGTCCGGCCGGTTCCTGCCGCTGCGCGGCTCGTTCATGCCGCTGCGGGACCGCCGGATCCGGCTCACCGCGACCGACACCCACAGGCTCGGCGGTGACCGGCCGCGGCCTGTGCGCCGCCGGACCACGACCTCCCCGCTGCCGATGCCGGAGACCCTGACCGGCTGGTATCTGGTGGAGCTGACCCTGCACACGATGGCCACCGTCGTCGCGGAGGCGGACGACGGCAGCGGCGCGTTCACCGCGTGGTTCGCCGACAGCGACACCGGGTCGTGGGCGCGGGTGGACCACATGCCCGGGGCGTCCACATACGCGGTCGCGCAGAGCGGCCCGCTGCTGCTGTGGGACGAGATCGAGGAGATCCTCCACTGGTGGGAGCGCCTGGGCCGGCCGCCGTGGCACCTCTTCGGCATCACCGTCACACCGGACGCGCAGTACGTCTGGCACGCGCCCACCGGCGAGACCCGTCAGCTGTCCTATCTGGCCGGTCAGGCCACGCCCGGAGGGGACTGTTCACCCGGACTCAAGACGTGACCCGAGCCGTCTTCCGTCCGGCATTGGCCATATATGTCGTCAATAGTGCTTCGAGAATCGAGGAGCACTTCTCGATTCGCCGGGAGCCGCCCTTCTGCGCACTGAATGACAACACAAACCAGAATACTGGACTGCTTCACTGACCCGATCTCCGCCTCTCTGTCCGACCTGTCGATAATGGCCGGGCCAAGAGCGTTCACGTCCTTACATTGGCGAGTCCGAACGTCAAGGGAAATCATCATGGACAACACGTATGACATCACGACCGGAATTGGCCTGACGGCACTGTCCGTCGCAGCTCTGAGGGCCGTCGAGACCGCGGGCGACGATCCGCTTTTCCGGGACCGGTTCGCCGAGCGGTTCGTCCGGGCAGCGACCACTTCGGAACCCCTCCCGGTGAGCGTGGAGCAGATCGAACGGGAGGAGGACAGGGCGGTGTTCAGGGGCGCCGCCAACGGGATCGCCCTGCGGACGCGGTTCCTCGACGACTTCGTGCGCGGCGCCGCCACGTCGCAGCTGGTCATCCTGGCGGCGGGGCTGGACACGCGCGCGTTCCGGCTCGGCCTGCCGGAGGGCTGCATCGTCTTCGAGATCGAGCAGGCGCGAGTCCTCGCCTTCAAGGAGAAGGTGCTCAGCGAGTCGGGGGCGCGGACGCCCCACGAGCGGCGCACCGTGGGCGTCGACCTGCGGGACGACTGGGCCGCCGCGCTTCTGGACGCCGGGTTCGATCCGTCCCGGCCCAGCGCGTGGCTGCTGGAGGGGCTGCTCCCGTACCTGCCCGCCGCGGCGGAGGTGAGCCTGCTCGACCGCGTGCTGGACCTCTCGGCCCCCGGCAGCTCGATGGCCGTGTGGGCGCTGGCCCGGGACATGCGGGACTTCGACCCCGGGCTGAGCGGCCTGTACGCCACGTTCGGAGTGGACCTCGGGACCGTCACGAGCGGCGAGGAACGGCCCGACACCGTGGAGCTCCTGCGGTCGCGCCACTGGGACGTGACCGAGTCCAGCGTCGCGGCACTGGCCGAGCGGTACGGCCGTCCGGCCACGGTCCGACATCGCGTCAGCCTTTTCACCGCCCGTTACCCGGTCGAGGAGTGTGCATCGTGAGCCACGACGACCTGCCGCAGAACGTCGGGCAGCTGCTGCGGCGCGCCGCGCGGACGAGCCCGCACGCGGAACTGCGCTACCACTCGGCCGAAGGCGGTTCCGAGTACCGGGTGAGCGGCTATCCGGAACTGCTGGACGAGGCCCTCCATGTGCTGACCGGGCTGCGCGCCCTCGGCCTCCGGCCGCGCGACAGGGTGCTGCTCCTCGTCGAGGAGGCGGAGGCGTTCTTGCCGGTCTTCTGGGGGAGCGTGCTGGGCGGGTTCGTCCCGTGCCCGCTGCCGCCGGTCGCGGGCGACCGTGAGCAGGCGACGGCGCGCCTCCGGGACGTCCACCGGCTGCTCGGCGAGCCGCCGCTCGTCACCACCGAGGCCCTGGCCGCGCAGGTCGAGGCCATGTCCACCGGCATGTCCGTGACCACCGTCGAGGAGCTGATGCGAAACGAGCCCGCAGCGACCGTGCACGAGCCGGGCCCCGGAGACCTGGCCCTGCTGATGCTGACGTCGGGTTCGACGGGACGGTCCAAGGCCGTGAAGCTGACGCACGGGAACCTCGTCGCGTCGATGGCGGCGAAGAACGGGCACCACCGGCTGACGTCCTCGGACGTGGCGCTGAACTGGGTGGGTTTCGACCACGTCGCCGCGCTGCTGGAATGCCATCTCCTGCCGGTGTCGACCGGGTCGTCCCAGGTGCACGTGCCATCGTCGGTCGTCCTGGACGAGCCGCTGGAGTTCACGCGCCTGATCTCCCTGCACGGCGTGACGATGACGTTCACCCCGAATTTCCTGCTGGGACTGCTCAACGCGGCGCGTCCCCGGATCCGGGCGGACGAGACGATCGACCTCTCGAGGCTGCGGCACATCATCAGCGGAGGCGAGGCCGTCCCGCACGCGACGGGGACGACCTTCCTGCAGGCGTTCGCGCCGTTCGGCCTGCGGCCGGACGCACTGTGGCCCGCGTTCGGAATGACCGAGACCTGCGCGGGCAGCGTCTACTCACGCGAGTTCCCCGGTGTGGACGCCGGCCAGGACTTCGCGAGTCTCGGGCACCCGGTGGACGCGCTGGAAGTCCGGATCACCGACGAGCTGGACAACGTCCTCCCGGCGGGCCGGGAAGGCGAACTGCAACTGCGCGGCCCGATGGTCACCACGGGCTACTTCGAGAACGACACCGCGACCCGGGCGGCGTTCACCGCCGACGGCTGGTTCCGCACGGGTGACGTCGGACGCCTCGATGACGGCCGGCTCACCCTGGTCGGACGCAGCAAGGACACCATCATCGTCAACGGCGTCAACTACTTCAGCCACGACATCGAGATGGCGCTGGAGCGGCTCGACGACGTGGCGTCGTCCTTTGTGGCGGCGTTCGCCATCCGGCCTGAGGGGAGCGACACCGAGCAGCTCGCCGTCGCCTTCCACCCTCGCACCGAACCCGGCGACGACGACGCGCTGCGCCGGGTCAGCACGGAGATCCGCCGGACCGTCGTCCTGCGCTGGGGGTTCCGGCCCGCGCTGGTGCTTCCGCTGCCGCGTGAGGCGTTCGTCAAGAACAGCCTCGGGAAGATCTCGCGGTCCACACTACGAACCGGGCTCGAACAGGGCGAGTTCGACGCGGCCGTCCGACGGGCCGCCGAGCTGGCCCGGCGGCACCGGGGCGACCACGAGCCGCCGCGGACCGACACCGAACGGGCGCTGGCCGCGATCTACGGCGAGGTCTTCGACATCCCGGCGGAGGCGGTCAGTGTGACCGCGAACTTCTTCGACCTCGGCGGGACGTCCCTGGACCTGCTGCGACTGCGCGGCAACGTCACCCGGAGGCTCGACGCCGCCGGACTGGACACGGTCGACCTGCTCACCGCGCCGACCGTGCGCGCGCTGGCCGCCCATCTCGACGGCCTGGCCACGGGCGGCGCGAAGTCCGACGCCCGCTACGACCCGATCGTCCCGCTGCAACCGGGCGGGACGAAGACCCCGCTGTTCTGCGTCCACCCGGGCGCGGGCGACGTCCTGGTGCTGCTCGACCTGGCCAAGCAGTTCGCCGGCGACCGTCCCTTCCACGCGATCCGCACACGCGGCCTCGCCGAGGGCGAGGCGGCGTTCTCCAACCACGACGAAATGATCGACGTCTACACGCGGGGCATCCAGGAGCGGCAGCCGCACGGGCCGTACGCGCTGGCCGGGTACTCGTCCGGCGCACTGATCGCCTTCGCGGTCGCCAGGAGGCTGGAGGCCCGCGGCGAGGAGGTGGCCTTCCTCGGTGTCTTCGACATCCCGCCCCGGCTCGCGCCGATCGTCGTCGGGCTGGACTTCACGGTGTCGGTAACGGTGCTGTCCCACTTCCTCGGGCTACTCGACGCGGAGCGGACACGGACGCTCCCGGACGCCGTGCGCGACCTGCCTTGGCGGGACCAGCTGAAGGCCATCCTGGATCTCGCGCCGCCCCGGCGAATCGCCGAACTGGACCTGGACCTGGACTCCTTCACCAGGTGGATGACGCTGGTCGAACACCTGAAGAAGGTCCGGGCCGAGTACGAGCCCGAGGGCGCCGTCCGGTCCGTGAGCGTCTTCCACGTGGAGCAGCCCCCGCCACTTCCGGCCTTCTCCCACATGAGCCCGGCCGAGCGCGCGGACGCCTGGCACGCGCGTATCCACGAATGGGACGCGTTCGCCGAGCGCCCCGTCCGCTTCCACGAGGTGCCCGGCGGCCACCACACCTTCGCCGCCTCGCCGAACGTCCGGTCGTTCGCAGCCCTGTTCCAGCGGGAGATCGACCGCGCCATGGGCGACGGCGCATGAGCACGGCCAGCGGCGGTTCGGGACCATCCCCGCGTGCGCGGGGAGCAGCTCCATGCGCTGGCGGGTGACTCGACCGGGGCGACGCGGTGGCGGATACATGGTCGCGGGCTCCTTCGGTGGTCGGTCAGCGGTCGCCGCGGTGGACGAGGTCGAATCGGAACGGTGAGTCGGAGACGGCGAACGGCCGGAGAAGGCCGACGGCAGGAAGGCCAATCGGCGGGTGCGGATTCGTTCGTCTTCCTGCCGTCGGCCGGGGGCGCGGACGGTCGCGGGTTTCCGGCCGGACGCCGGATGGCGTCAGAAGCCGGGCTCGCCCGCCTTGGCGCCGGCGCTCTGCCAGGCCGACTGGACCATGCCGGCGAACTTGGCCGCGTCGGCCCGCTTGCCGATCAGCTCCTGGTAGGCGGCGATGATGTCGTCCTGGGGCTGCGGGATCTGCGAGGCGTCGTCCAGCGGCAGCACGGACCCGCCCTTGTCGACGAGCTTCTGCAGGTCGGCGGTGGCACCGGTCGGGTTGGTGGGCTTGACGTCGGTGAACGCCGGCACGCCGGGGTTGGCGTCGAGGAACTTCTGGGCCTGCGGCTGGGCGATCATGAAGTTGAGGAAGTCCTGCGCGGCCGCGGCGTGCCGGGAGAACTTGGCGACCTTCAGCAGGTTGGGCCTCTTCAGCCCCAGGGTGCCGGGCCCGTTGGCGCCGGGCAGCAGGAAGAAGCCGAGGTTCGCGGACGGGGTGGTCTTGGTGATGGCGGCGAGGGCCCAGCTGCCGTTGATGATCGCGCCGGCCTTGCCCGCGCCGAGGGCGGCGGTGCCGGACTCGTAGGTGGCGGTCAGCGCGTCGGAGTTGGTCAGGCCCTTGCCGACCCAGTCGGCCAGGGCCTGGTTCTGGACATTGAAGCCGGGGATGTCGGCCCACTTGACCTTGTTGCCGTCGAGCTTGGCGACCAGCTGCGGGTCGGCGCCGATCAGGCTGTTGTTGACGGCGCTACGGTGCTGCAGCAGCGTCCAGCCGTCCTCGCCGGACAGTTACAGGGGGGGTGACGCCGCTGTCCTTGACCGTCTGCAGGTCCGACTGGAGCTCGGCGAGGCCGGTGGGGGTGGCGGTTATGCCGGCCTTGGCGAAGACGTCCTTGTTGTAGATGACGCCGGCGGCGGCCAGGCCGTCCGCGCTCGGCGTGCCCCAGATGGTGCCGTCGGCGGAGGTGATCGCCTTGCGCACGGCGGGGTTGAGCCGGTCCACCCACGGCCCGGATGCCGGGAGCATGACGGCGGACTTGTTCTTCACGGTGTCCTGGCCGGCGAAGACGTCGACGCCGCTCTTGGCGGCGAGGCGGGCCTGGACCAGCGAGTCGTAGTTGCCGTCCGGGACCGGGGTGAGGGCCACGGTGTTGCCGGTCTGGTGCTCCCAGGCATGGACGGTGTCGACGAAACCGGGGACGTTCGCCCAGGAGCTGGGGAGCATGTACGTGATCGTCGTATGCGACCCGGAGCCGGCGTCGGACCCGGAGCTGGAGCAGGCGGTGAGCGTGACCTCGGCGAGCGTCGCGGCACCGATCAGAGCGGTTCTGCGAATTGAGCGCATGGTGGAGCGTCCTCTCGGTACATGCTGGGGTGGGGGGAAGGCAACGCGCCGGTCGGAGTCAGATCAGCGCGCTCGGTCGGGTCCGGAGCGGTTCCGGCTGGTCCGGGAGCACCGATCGGACATCGATCCGTGCCGGGAAGGCCGGGTCTCCCAGGAGTTCCCCGAAGGAGTGGGACAGGGCCAGTTGCAGCGCGCCCAGGGCCGCGCCGATCGTCGGGAACTGGGTGATGGCCAGACGCACCGGGGCGGGCGCGGGCCAGCAGTCTCTGCAGCCCCGCCGCGATCCTGTCCGTCAGGGCCGCGCGGTCCGCCAACGGCCCGCCGAGCACGATGAGCTCCGGGTCGATGGTCAGCGCCAGGTAGGCGATCTGCCGGGCGGCCCGCGCGGCGAACTCGTCGAGCTGCCCGACGGCGTCCGGGTCACCGCGGTCCGCGGCATCCAGCACCGGCAGGAACGAATCGACGTCCGACCAGTGCGTCGGCGCCGAGAGGCCCTCGTCGACGAGGTTGAGCTCCCCGGCCAGGTTCCGGGCTCCCCGGTGGATCCGGCCGCGAGCACCTGCGCCGACGATCATTCGGCGAGGCGGGCCCGGAATCAGCTGGAAGGGCTGCCGTTTCCCAAGCAGTGTGCCGCAGGTTCGAGTTCTGCCGAGCCGGCAAAGAATCGACCATTTCACGGCACTCCCGAATGGGGCGATCAGCAGAATCCGGAAGACAGGACCTGCGGGATTCGGACTGGTGAGCATCAGTCAGACGCCCGTTCGACCGCTGGGGGTCAAGGGGTCGTGGGTTCAAATCCCGCCGTCCCGACGGGAAGTAGCAGGTCAGAGGCCGGTTCTCCGCCACGGAGAACCGGCCTCTTGATCGTTTTTCAGCCATTCGTTAGTGGCTCAGCCCCCACCACAAGCCACTCAGCCGGTTCACACACCACCCCAACGGCCCCCGTCCGCCCCCACGCCAAGCTCCGCGTTCACCTCCCCCCGCAAACACTTCTCCGCGCCTCCGAATCCAAGCCTCCCCGCCACTAACCGCAACCCACCTCTTCAGACAAACCAGAAGAATCGTCCACAGGCCAACACACCGCCCCCAACTATCCGTGCAACCATCCCGGCCACGCGGGGCTGGTCACGCCGACGCAATTCGGGGCGCAGAGGCTCGTAGACGCTGCCGTTGGCGTCGAAGCAGGACGACGTACTCGGCGAACGCGGCGTCGGCATCGACGGTGAGGCGGCTCGGTTGTTCGGCGCGTTGGGTGAGCGGGGTCTTCGTCGGGGCGGCCCAACGGGCGGTGTGGATGTCGTCGGGGACGACAGGTCGGCACGTCCGCGCGTTCGGGACCCTGGCGGCATGAACACAGCGATGATCAGCGATATCGAGCGGCTCGTGTCGTGCGAGTCCCCGTCCGGGGACCTGGAGGCGGTCGCCCGGAGCGCCGAGGTGGTCGCGGAGGTCGGGGCCGGGCGGCTGGGGGCCGAGCCGGAGCGGATCGTCGTCGAGGGGCGCACGCATCTGCGGTGGCGGTTCGGCGAACGGTCCCGGGTGCTGGTTCTCGGCCACCATGACACGGTGTGGCCGATCGGGTCCCTCGAACGACATCCGTTCGAGGTCCGGGACGGTGTGATGCGCGGGCCGGGCTGCTTCGACATGAAGGCGGGGCTGGCGATGGCGTTCCACGCGATCGCGGCACTGGACGTCAGGTCGGGCGTGACGCTGCTGGTCACCGGCGACGAGGAGCCCGGCTCCCCCACCTCGCGGACGCTGATCGAGGAGGAGGCGCGCCGGTGCGAGGCGGTGCTCGTGCTGGAGGCGGCCGGGCCCGGTGGGGCGTTGAAGACCGAGCGCAAGGGCGTGTCCCGCTACCAGGTGCGCGTGACCGGGCGGGCGTCCCACGCCGGGCTCGACCCCGAGAAGGGGGTGAACGCCGCGTTGGAGGCGGCTCATCAGCTCGTCGCCGTGGCGGCGCTGGGAGATGGGGGGACGACCGTGACGCCGACGACGCTGACCGCGGGCACCACGGTCAACACCGTCCCGGCGGAGGCCGTCTTCGAGGTGGACGTCCGGGCCTGGACGGAGGCCGAGCAGCGGCGCGTCCACTCGGCGATGCTGGCGCTGCGCCCCCGGCTCGACGGCGCGGTGGTCGAGGTGGCGGGCGGCCCGAACCGTCCGCCGCTCGAGGCCGGGTCCTCACGGGATCTGTTCGCGCTGGCCTGCCGGATCGCGGGCCGGCCGCTCGCCTCGGCGGCGGTCGGCGGAGCCTCCGACGGCAACCTGACCGCGGGCGTCGGCGTCCCCACGCTGGACGGCCTGGGCGCGGTGGGCGGCGGCGCCCATGCCGCCGACGAGCATGTCGTCGTCGCCGAGCTTCCCGGGCGCACCGGGCTGCTGACCGGTCTGCTGGCTTGTCTCCTCGAACGAAATCGGGACTTTCGTTCTGTTCGTCCGGACCAGATCGCCGATGCGGCCGTCTGGAACCATCCCTGGCGTGACTGAAGTGGACATCCGCCTCCTCGAGGAGGTCGGCGACCTGGAAGCCGTTCGCCGCCTGTACGAACGGATCTGGCGGACCGGGGCGACCGGCTCGCCGGTGACGGCCGATTTCCTGCGCGCGCTGGCGAAGGCGGGCGGCTACGTGAGCGGGGCCTGGGAGGACGGCGAGCTGGTCGGCGCCTGTTTCGGGTTCTTCGCCCCGCCCGCCCGCGAGGCCCTGCACAGCCACATCGCCGGTGTGCTGGCGAAGGCGCAGGGGCGGAACATCGGCTTCGCCCTGAAGGTCCACCAGCGGGCCTGGGCCCTGGAGCACGGCGCCCGCGAGATCTGGTGGACCTTCGACCCGCTGATCCGCCGCAACGCGCACTTCAACCTGGTCAAGCTGGGCGCCGAGGCGACCGAGTACCTGCCGGACTTCTACGGTCCGATGGACGACGACGTCAACCGGGCCGACCCCACCGACCGGCTGTTCGTCCGCTGGCGCCTGTCGTCCCCGGACGTCGAGGCCGCCTGCGCGGCCGGCCCGCGGACGGCGACGGTCTCCGGGGAGGCGCTGCTCGGCAAGGGCCCTGACCAGGAGCCGCGGGTCGGCCGGACGTCGGCGAAGGTCGTCACGGTCGCCGTCCCGGACGACATCGAGGCGCTGCGCGAGCGCGAACCCGCGCTGGCCTCGGCGTGGCGCATGGCCGTCCGGGACGTCCTCGGCGGCCTCATGGACGACGGCGGCACGGTCATCGGGTTCGACCGCGCCGCCGGATACCTCGTGGAGAGAACATGAAGATCGCAGGGGTGGAGCTCCGCACGGTCCGGATGCCGCTCGTCGCGCCGTTCCGCACGAGCTTCGGCACCGAGACCGTCCGTGAGGCGGTGCTGGTGCGCGTCGTGACCGACGAGGCCGAGGGGTGGGGGGAGTGCGGCGCGGGCCCCGCGCCGCTGTACTCCTCCGAGTACACCCACGCCGCCGTCGACGTGCTGGCGCGTTACCTGGTCCCGGCGGCCCTGGAGGTGGGCGGCGCGGACGAGGTGGGCCCCGCGCTGGCGGCGTTCAAGGGCCATCGCATGGCCAAGGCCGCCCTGGAGACCGCAGTCCTGGACGCCGAGCTGCGGGGACGCGGCGAGCCGCTGAGCCGGGCCCTCGGCGCGACCAGGACGGAGGTCCCGTGCGGGGTCTCGGTGGGCATCACCGACACGATCCCCCAGCTCCTGGACGTCGTCGCGGGTCATCTGGAGGCGGGCTACCGGCGGATCAAGCTCAAGATCGAGCCGGGCTGGGACGTCGAGCCGGTCCGGGCCGTCCGCGAGCGCTTCGGCGACATCCCCCTCCAGGTGGACGCGAACGCCGCCTACGTCATCGGCCAGGCCGAGCATCTGGCGCGGCTCGACGGCTTCGGTCTGACCATGCTGGAGCAACCGCTGGCCGAGGACGATCTGCTCGGCCACGCGGAGCTGGCGAAACGCCTCAGGACCCCGATCTGCCTGGACGAGTCGATCGTCGACGCCCGCGCGGCGGCCACCGCGATCACGCTGGGAGCCTGCGCGATCGTGAACATCAAGCCCGGCCGGGTCGGCGGATATCTGGAGGCCCGGCGCATCCATGACGCCTGCGCGGCCCGCGACGTCCCCGTCTGGTGCGGCGGCATGCTGGAGACCGGTGTCGGCAGGGCGGCGAACGTCGCGCTCGCCGCGCTGCCCGGGTTCCGGTTCCCCGGCGACACCTCGGCGTCCGACCGGTACTACACGACCGACATCACCGAGCCGTTCCGGCTCGAGGACGGCCACCTCAGGGTGCCGACCGGGCCGGGCCTCGGCGTCGCTCCCGATCGCGGGATCCTGGACGCCGTGACCACCGAAACGGCATGGATTCGGCCCTGACAGGGTTGTTTCGGACATATAAGACAATACTTATGGCATGATCTCGTCATGGTGAACGCACGACCACGCACCGGAGTCGCAGCGGCTTCGGGCGCGCACCCCACCCCGTGACCAGCCTCGTCCGCGTCCTGGAGGAGTTCGGCTCGACCCTCCTGGAGCTGGTCTGCGGAGACCTGTCGCAGAAGGAGATCGGCGGCGTCGTCATCCACGACCCGCTCGACGAGCCCGAGTTGCCGGCCGACGCCCTGGTCCTGGGCGTCGGCCTGCACGAGAACCTGGCGCGGTTCGTCACCCGGCTGGGCGAGCGCGGGGCCCTCGGCCTGGTCGTCCGCGCGCCGGTCGCCCCCGACGCCGACCTCCTCGAGGCGGCCGAGAAGTCGGGGGTGACCGTCCTGGCGTTCGCGCGCGGCGCCCCATGGAGCCACCTGGCCGGGATGCTGCGGTCGCTGACCGCCGAGGGCGATCCGTACGGCGCCGCCGGCCAGGCCCGCTCCGGTGACCTGTTCGCCGTCGCGAACGCGATCGCGGCCCTGCTCGACGCGCCCGTCACCGTCGAGGACCGCAACTCCCGGCTGCTGGCGTTCTCCAGCCGCCAGGACGAGGCGGACCCGTCCCGTGTCCAGACGATCCTCAGCCGCCAGGTGCCCGTCCACTACACGCGGATCCTGGAGGAACGCGGCGTCTTCCAGGCGATCTACCGCAGCGACCGCCCGGTCTTCGTGGCGCCGCTGCCCGAGTCCGGCGAGCTGCCGCGCGCGGCGATCGCGGTGCGGGCGGGCGACGAGATCCTCGGCACGATCTGGGTCGTCGTCCCCGAACCGCTCGACGAGGAGCGGAGCGGGCTGCTCTACGAGGCGTCCAAGCTCGTCGCCATGCACCTGGTCTGGCAGCGCGCCGACGCCGACAGGGAGCGCCGCCTGCGCGCGGAACTGCTGAGCGCCGCCCTGGGCGGAGGGCCGGAGAGCCGCGAGTCCGCCCGCCGACTCGGTCTCCGGGACGAGCCCGCGATCGTCATGGCGCTCACCGTGGCGTCCGCCGCGGCGGAGACCCCCGCCCAGATCGGCGCGGAGCGCAAGCGGCTCGCGGACGCCTTCGCGATGCACCTCACCGCGGCGCACCCGCGTTCGGTGAGCGGCCTGATCGGCGACGTCGCGTTCGGGGTCCTGCCCCTGGCCGGCGAGGGCGCCGAGGCACGCGCGACCCTGATCGCCCACGAGTTCCTGGCCCGGGTCGGCTCCCGCCTGCGTCCCCTGATCGGGGTGGGCCGCCTCGCCGGGGACGGCTCGGCGCTCACCCGTTCCCGCTCCAGCGCCGAGCAGGCCCTGCGCGTCCTGCGGGCGGGGGTGCTGGACCAGCAGGTGGCGCTTCTGGACGAGGTCCACATCGAGGCGCTGCTGCTGGAGCTGTCCGACCTGATCCCGCAGGCCGACCTGCCCAGCGGGCCCGTCGCCCGGATCGCCGCCTACGACCGGGAGCACCAGGCGAACCTCATGGAGACCCTGCGGGCGTGGCTGGACGCGTTCGGGGACGTCGCGCTGGCGTCCACGGCGATGTTCGTGCATCCCAACACGTTCCGCTACCGGCTGCGCCGGGCGGCCAAGGTCGGCGGGATCGACCTCGGCGACCCGGACGCCCGGCTGAGCACGATGATCCAGCTGCGCCTGATGTCCGTCAGATCCGCAGGCCGCAACTCCTGATCAGGAACGCCAGCCACGCGGTGTCCTGCTCGACCGCCACGTCGTGGCCGGTCGCCGCGCCGTGCCCGGCGTCCTCGAAGACGTGCACCAGGATCGGCGCGTCGCCCCGCTGGGCGGCCTGGAGGCGCGCGGCGAACTTGCGCGCGTGCCAGGGGCGGCACCGCGGATCGTTCGCGCCCGCCTGGATGTACATCGCGGGGAACTCGCCGTCCCGGATCAGCTCGTACGGCGACAGCCCCAGGAAGCGCCGGACGTCGGCGGGATCGTCGGGGTCGCCCCACGCCTTGCGGAGGACGAACTCCAGATAGGGGTCGCGCGTTCCGCCGATCAGGTCGAGCAACGGCGCGCGCGGCAGCACCGCCCGCCACAGGTCGGGACGCGTCGTCGCGGCGACGCCGCACATCAGCCCGCCGTCCGACCCTCCGGTGAGCGCGAGCCCGCCCGCGGTCGCCCGTCCCGTGTCGATGAGGTGCTCGGCGACCGCGACGAGGTCGGCGTCCCGCACATGCTTGCGCTCCCTGTGCGCGGCCGTCCACCAGTCCCGCCCGAACTCCCCACCGCCCCTCAGGTACGCCTGGACGACGGCGCCGCCCGCGGCGACGAAGGCCGCCAGGTCGGCCTGGTAGGCGGGCAGCAATGGCACGCCGGCCGCGCCGTAGGCGGAGACGAGCACGGGCGGGTTCGGCGACCCGGACGAGTCGGCGCCGCGGCTGATCAGGTGATACGGGATCGGGACGCCGTCGGAGGCGATCGCCTCGCCCACCCCGACCGTGGCGTCCAGGGTGACCGCGGGAGGAACGAGGGTCTCGAGCGGGGCGCCGAGGCGGTGCGCGTGGACGGCCCACGAGCTGGTCGGGGTGGAGAAGGCGAAGACGTAGGACGGAGCGGGGTTCCCCACGGCCAGGGCGGTCAGCGGGAAGAACGGGGAGGACAGCGCGCCCCGTCCCGGCAGCGGCACCTCGCCGACGACCGCGCCGGCCCCGTCGAGGACGCGGACGCGCGCGAAGGTCGCGTCGAGCTCGCTGAGGTACAGGTGCTCGCCGACCGGTGTCAGGGAGCGCAGGACCGTGTCGCCCTCGGGGACGAGCTCGGTCCAGTCGGACGGGTCGTCCAGCGAGATCGCCACCACCCGGCCGCGCGGGGCGTCCACGTCGGTGACCGCGACGTACCGGTCGCCCACGATGTGGCCGGCGATCATTCCCGGGCAGTCGGTGACGAACGGGCGCCACGTCCCGCCGACGGGCCGGACCGCGATCGGGAACGGAGCGCCCACCCGATGGGCGGCGACCTCCCACCGGTCACCCGTCTGGATCAGCGTGTACTCGCGGGAGCCCCCCACCGGGACGGGTTCCAGCGTGGTGCCGCCGCCCAGCCGGTGCAGGAAGACCGCCTGCCGGAACTCCTCCGGCGGCCCGGTGAGCGCGAAGAAGTAGAACCCGCTCCCGTCGGGCAGCCACGAGACGCCTCCGGCCCACGCGCTGTGCAGGACCTGGGCCGGGGCGCCGTCGAGCTCCCGGCCCGTGGCCGTCTCGATGAGCCGGATCGTGTTGTGCTCGCTGCCGTCGTCGCAGATTCCGGCGGCCAGGACGCTGCCGTCCGGCGAGGGCGCCAGCCAGGACGGCACGTCCTCGCCCAGTGACGCGATCCGCCGTCCGTCCCCGTACGGGGTGCCGGAGACGACCAGATCCGTCCCGGAGGCTCGGAACCACTGACCGGCCGCGTACCTGGGCGGATCCGGCCGGGCTCCGGTGCCGAAGGCCAGCACCAACTCCCGGACGGCGTCCCGGTCCACCCCGTCGAAGACCACGGAGGCGGCCAGGTCCGCCTGCTCCCGCTGCCAGTCCCGGACCTCGGGCGTCTCCTCCTCCAGCCAGCGGTAGGGGTCCGGCACCGCGATCCCGGCGATGTCCGTGACGGCCTCGACGGTCCGGGTGGGCGGGTACTTCATCGGTACTCCTCGAACTCGGCGCGGAGCCGTTCGAACGCTCCGGGGATGAGGGTGGCGTGGTCGAGACGGACGAGCGCGTCGAAGCCCCCGGCCGGCTCGGCGGGATCGCCCGGCGCCCGCGCCTCGAGGAGGACGTCGCAGTCGAACGGCCGCGCCGAGCGCTCCACGAAGCGGATCACCGGCCCGGAGGCATAGGTCATCCCGACGACGGCCATCGCGGGGCCGAGCGCCGCGTCCAGCAGGGCGCCCATCATCGGACGCCCGTCCAGAGGCGTCCGCTGGACGTGCCCGTTGTGCGCGCTGACCACGACGCGTTCCTCGCGTTCGAGAACCCAGCGCACGGTGTCGGCCATGAAGACGTCCCGCGGATACGGCTCCCCTTCGCGGCCCGGCTCCTGTTCGTCGAGGAACGCCGCCAGCGAGGCCGCGGCACGCACCACCACGCCGTCCCGCGAGCCCTCGGCGCGGAGGGTCAGCTCACGCAGGTCCGTCAGCAGCTCGTCCCGTTCGGCGGCGGGCAGGACGGCGAACCGCACCGCCGCCTCCGTCCGGCCGCCCAGGTCGCTCCGCCGGGCCAGGTCCCGCAGGTCCCAGCCGGGCGTCCGCTCGGCGATCACCCGGACGGCCGGCCCCGGCGAGGTGGACGAACCCGGCAGGTCCATCCCGTAGAAGCCGACTCCGGCGGTCCGCATCCATCGCAGTTGCCGCCGCATCGGCGCGCACTCTCCGAAGCGGTAGGTGATGCCGTCGCGGGCGACGTCCGCCACATCCGCCGCGTCCGCCGCGCCCGCCGCGCCCGCCGGGCCGCCTCGGAGCCAGGCGTCGACGCCCAGCCCCTCGGCGAACCCGGACTCCATGACGAACGCCGTGAACCCGTGCTCCTCGGCCAGGTGCCGGAGAATCCGGTCCTTGAGCTCGTAGAACTCGGTGATGTTGTGGGCGCTCTCCCCGAGCGCCACCACCCGGACGTCGCCGGGCAGCTCGGTGATCAGTCGTGGAAGTACCATTGCTCCGGCGTGTACAGGTAGCTCAGCAGGGCCTTGAACGAGGAGCTGGGGCCGGACAGCGAGCTCTTCCAGACGACCAGGGTGTTCGGGGTCGGGAAGAACAGCACGGGCAGGTCCTCGGCGAGCGCGGTGGCCTCGGCCGACAGGGCCTTGGGGTCCGCTCCGAACGTCGAGGCGTTGATCAGCTTGTCGGCCTCGGGGTTGGCGTAGGAGCCGAGGTTGAAGCTGCCTTCGGTGTTGAACACCGTGTTGCTGCTCGGGTAGCCGACCGCGAGGTAGAGCGGCCCGTTGTCCTGCATCGCCCATTCGTTGGCCTTGGCGGGAGCGAAGGAGTTGCCGTAGTTCTCGTACATGTAGTTGAGGGACTTGGTCACGATCTTCACCTCGACCCCCAGCTTCTTGGCCGCCGAGACGAACGCGATGTCGCGGGCGCCGACATAGCCGGGCGTGTTCGCCGAGGCGATCGTGAAACCGATCGTCTGCCCCTGCTTGATACCGGGGCCGCAGAGCGAAGGCCGCTCGCAGGTGGTCGTCCCGTCGGGCACGACCTTCCAGCCGTGGTCGGTGAGCAGCTTGGTCGCCGCCGCCGGGTCGTGGGGATAGGGCGCCTTGCCACCGAAGGACGGCGGGTACGGCGAGTCGGCCCCCACCGTGGTGTGGTTCTCCGCCCCGGCGCCGTTGTAGATGCCGCGGCTGGTGATGTAGCCCTTCTCGTCGATCAGCCGCTGGAGCGCCTGCCGGACGTACGGCTGCGCGATGACCTTGTCGAAGCCGCCGACGGTGTGCTTGAAGTTGATGGTGAGCGCGTCGAACCGGGCCGGCGCCGGGCTGCTGTAGACGGTGTAGCCCTTGGCCTTGAGCGCGCCGGCCTGCGAGATGAACGTGGAGTCCAGCGTCCCGACGGTGAGGTTGCCCGCCTTGAGCTGGTTGAGCACGGCGGCGGCGGACGTGAACGCCTTGAAGTCCACCTGGTCGAGGCGCTTCGCCCCAGGCCCGCTGTAGGACCTGTTCGCGGCCAGGGAGAACGAGCCGGTCGTCGGGTCGAAGCTCTTCAGCCTGTACGGCCCGTTCACGACCTGCCAGAGGGGGTTGGTGGCGAACGTCTGCTGACGGCTCGACTGCTTGGTGAGATAGGTGTAGATCGCCTTGGCGTTCTTCGGCTGGGTGTAGTCCAGGTGCGGGCCGCCGTCCTTGGCGATGTTCCACTCCTGGGACGGCATGACGTACAGCGTCGCCAGCATGGACAGCAGGTAGGACGGGTTGTACGCGGTCTTCAGGGTGAGCGTCAGCGTGTCCGGCCCGGTCGCGGCCGCGGTGACGCCGTCCGGGAACTGGCCGGGGGTGTAGAAGCTCCAGTTGGCCGGGCTCTCGGCCAGCGCGGCCTTGAGCAGGTCCAGGGAGAAGACGACGTCGCCGGCCGTGACGGGCCTGCCCGTGGACCACTTGTAGTCCTTCATCCTGATCGTCACGGTCCTGCGGTCCGCGCTGTAGACCGGCTGTTCGGCCAGGCTCAGCGCGGGGTCGACGATCTGGCTCCCGTCGCCGCTCGGCCGGTACAGCGACCGCCACAGCTGGCCGCGGGCGATCACGGTGCCGTTCGCCGAGGCGGGCGGGTAGGGGTAGATGAAGTTCGGGCTGAGCCCGGGGGTCAGCGCCACGACGGCCGTTCCGCCGTCCTTCGGGGTGCCGGTCTGCTTCGGGGGCACCGTGGCGATGTCCTTGGCCGTCCCGCCGCCGGAACCGCACGCCGACGCGGCGAGCAGGGTGGTGAGGACGGTGGCGAGCACGATCGAGGGGCGTCCGCGCATGCTGCTAACTCCTTGCTGAGGTGGGGCGCCCGATCGCGTCCCGAAGGGCGTCGGCGAGCAGGTTGAGGGCGAGGACCGTGAGGATGATGCAGGCGCCGACCGGATAGACCAGCCACCAGTAGTCGGCGGAGATGTAGGTGACGCCGCTGGCGAGCTGGCTGCCCCAGTCCGCGGTGGGATAGGTCAGGCCGAAGCCCAGGAAGCCGAGCGCGGAGACGACGATGATCGCGTCGGCCACCTGGAAGGTGACGGTCACGATGATCACGCCGAGCGCGTTGGGGACCAGGTGGGTGAGGATGACCCGCCACCGCGAGGCGCCCATGACCCTGGCCGCGAGGACGAACTCCCGGACCCGGAGCGTCAGCACCTCCCCGCGGACCAGCCGGGCCGACAGCAGCCAGGAGAACCCACCGATGACCAGGCTCAGCGACAGCGCGTCCGCGTGGAACCGGGCGGAGAGGATCAGCACGAAGAACAGGAACGGGATCGACAGCATCACGTCGACCAGCCGCATCATGAACCCGTCGACCACTCCCCCGGCGAGCCCGGCGACCGCGCCGTAGAGGGTGCCGATCGTGGTCGCGACGAGGGCGGCCAGCAGGCTGATCTGCAGCGACACCCGGCCGCCGTTCATCAGCCGTCCGAGCACGTCGAAGCCGTTGGTGTCGGTGCCGAGCGGATGCTCCCCGCCCGGCGGCAGGGCCGCGTTGACGAGGTCGACGTCGTTCTGGTTCGTCGGATGGAGCAGCGGGCCGAGGACGCAGAACCCCACGACGAGCAGCAGGAGCAGGCCACCGGCGAGCGCGAGCGGATGCCGCCTCATCTCCCCACCTCGATTCGGCGATCGGCGGCGGCGACCATGACGTCGGCGAGGAAGTTGCCGACGACGGTCAGGAGGCCGCCCATCAGGGTGTAGGCGAGGAGCAGCGGATAGTCCTCGCGTTGCAGGCTGTTCAGGAACAGCAGGCCGAGGCCCGGGTAGTTGAAGAGCGACTCGACGATGACGTTCCCGGCGAGCAGCGTCGGGACGAGCGTCCCGACCAGGGTGATCAGCGGCATGCAGGCGTTCCGGAGGAGGTGGCGGGTCAGGATCTGCCGTTCGCGCAGGCCCTTGGCCCGCGCGACCCGGATGTAGTCCTGGCCGAGCTGGTCCAGCGCCGAGGAGCGCTGGTGCTGCGCGAAGACGGCGACGCTCCCCGCGGCCAGCGTGATCACGGGCAGGGTCATGGCCCGCGGATCGGTGAAGACCGCCCAGGGCGAGTGCGACTGGGACGCCTCGGCCGGGAAGAGGCCCGCCTGCTGGCTGAACACCGCGATCAGGACGAGCCCGAGCAGGAACGACGGCGTCGCGTACAGCATGTACGAGACGGCCGTGGCCGCCCGGTCGAGCGGGCCGTTGCGCCGGACGGCCTGGAGGATGCCGAGCGGGACCGCGACGGCCAGTGCCAGGACGAGCCCGGCCAGCGACAGCATCGCGCTCCGCCCGGCGTTCTGCGCGATCAGGGTGGAGACGTTCTCGTTCAGCTTGTAGGACCGTCCGAGGTCCCCGTGGAGCAGCCGCCCCAGGTAGTCGAGGTACTGCACGACCACCGGCCGGTCGAATCCGTGCTGGTGGTCGAAGGCCGCCACCGCCTCGGGCGACACCCTCTGGCCGAGCACGATCCGGCCCGGGCTGTCCGAGACCAGGTGCAGCATGAAGTAGACGACCGCGGAGATCCCGAGCATGACGAGAGCCGAGACCACCAGGCGGTGGAGAACATACTTAGCCATTCCGGCCCTCTCGCAACGGATAGTGGCAGGCCACCCGGTGAGTGCCGGTGACCGGCGTCATCGGGGGCTCGGTCGTGGCGCACTCCTCGGTGGCCAGGGCGCACCGGGTGCGGAAGCGGCAGCCGCTGGGCGGGTCGACGGGGCTGGGCGGTTCGCCGCGCACGGGCGTTCCCGTCCGCTCCCCTTCCGGGACGGCGGCCAGCAGGCCCGCCGTGTAGGGGTGCGCCGCGGCCCCGAACACCTCGTCGGTCGTGCCGGTCTCGACGAGCTTGCCGAGGTACATGACACCGACCCGGTCGGCGAGGTACCGCACGACCGCGAGATCGTGCGAGATGACGACGCCGCCGAGTCCGCGTTCGGCCTGGACCCGGCGCATCAGGTTGAGGACCTGGGAGCGGATGGAGACGTCCAGGGCGCTGACCGGTTCGTCGGCGACCAGCACCTTCGGGTCCAGGGCGAGCGCGCGGGCCAGGCCGACGCGCTGGCGCTGCCCGCCGGACAGCTCGTACGGGTACCGGTCGAGGACGCTCTCGGGCAGGCCGACGTCGTCCAGGAGCCTGCCCACGCGCTCTCGCCGGTCGCCGATGCCGTGGATCGCCAGGGGTTCGCGGAGGATCCGCCCGATCCGCATCCTCGGGTCGAGGGCGGCGCTCGCGTCCTGGAACATCATCTGGACGGCCCGGCGCGGGCGGGTGACCCTCTCACCGGCGAAGACGACCTCGCCGCCGTCCGGCCGGTCGAGGCCGACGAGCAGGCGGCCCAGGCTCGACTTGCCGCAGCCCGACTCGCCGACCAGCCCGAACGTCTCCCCCGCCGCCACCTCGAAGCTGATGCCGGAGACCGCCTTGACGGTCCGGCGTCCGGTCGGATGCTCGCGGACCAGGTCGACGACGCGCAGCAGCGCCTCCCCTGTGCCGCTCGTCCCGCTTGTCTCGCCCGCCTCGCTTGTCTCGCTCGGCGGGAGCCGCTTGCGGCCCGCGGACGTGACGGGCCCGTCGACCGGATGCCAGCAGGCGTACGTCCCGGTGAACGGCGGCAGCTCCTCGCGGCACCTGTCGGTGGCCGCGTCGCAGCGCGGCGCGAACGGGCAGCCCGGCTCGGGACGCGCCAGGTCGGGCGGGGCGCCCGGGATGCTGAACAGCTCCTCGTCCTTGTCCTGCGCGAGCGTCGGGATCGACGCCAGCAGGGCGCGCGTGTACCGGTGCCGCGTCCGGCCGAAGATCTCCGCCGTGGGCGCGGACTCGGCCAGCCGACCGCCGTACATCACGCCGACCCGGTCCGCCCGCTGCGCGATCACGCCCATGTCGTGCGTGATGAGGATCATCGACATGCCGCGCTGCGCCCGCAGCTCGTCGAGCAGGTCCAGGATCTCGGCCTGGATCGTGACGTCGAGGGCCGTGGTGGGCTCGTCGGCGATGACGACCTCGGGTTCGCAGACCAGCGCCATCGCGATCATCACCCGCTGGCGCTGCCCGCCGGAGAGCTGGTGCGGGTAGCCGTCCCGCTGGACGCCGACCCGGGCCAGCATCTCCCGGGCCCGTTCCCGCGCGGCCCGCCGGGACTCCCCCCGGTGCAGCCGGACGGGCTCCGCCACCTGTTCGACGATCTTCTTGGTCGGATTCAGCGAGGTCAGCGAGTCCTGGAAGATCATCGCGACCTCGCCGCCCCGGTACCGACGGGGGTCCATCGCGAGCAGGTCCCGGCCGCCGAGCTCGATCGAACCGCCGGTCACCCGCCCGCCCGCCGGCAGCATCCCCATGATCGCCAGGCCGGTCATGGACTTGCCGGACCCGGTCTCCCCCACGATCCCGAGGGTCTCCCCGCGCCCCAGCTCGAGGGTGACGTCCGCGACAGGGCGAACAAGCCTGTCACCACGCCTGATCTCCACGGACAGGCCGCGGACGATCAGATTCTTCTGCGAATCCATTCGACGATAGTGGGGGCCCTACCACGACCGGTGTTCGTCCGGTCCGGCGAATGTTCAGCCCTGGATTCGTCCGCCCGCACGAACGCCCGCGCGGACGTCCGCCCGGCCTGTGTGCAGGTAGAGGGCCCGTCCCTCCCCGTCGTCCCCCAGGAAGGCGACCGGCCCGTGTCCGGGCGCGACCGGCAGCAGCGCGTCACCCCGCCATGCGACGAGCTCCGTCCGGAGCGGCTCGTCTCCGACCTCCGCCGCGATCCCCAGCGGAACCCGGTCGAGCCACACCCGCCCGGCGTCGTCCTGGCTGACCGTGGTCTCGCTCGTGTCCGACACGTAGGTGCCGACGTGGCGCGTCACGTTCACGCGGGCCGCCGGATCGGGGACCGGCTCCTCCGGTGGCTCCAGCACCCACCCGCTGATCTCCTTCATCAGCGGCTTGGGATTCCCGCCGTTGGTGAGGATCGCCAGGACCACGTCGCGGGTGGGATCCACGCGCAGGATCGCCGACTGCCCGATCGTGTTCCCGTCGTGCCCGAAGACCAGCCCGCCCGGCAGGTCGTAGAGCTCCCAACCCAGGCCCCACGCCGTCCCCCACCCGATGTCCGGCAGCATGACCTGCGGCTCCCGCATGGCGCGCAGGTCCGGGTCGGCGAGGTGCGCCCTGGCGAAGGCCACCAGGTCCCGCGCCGTCATGGCGAGCATCGACCCCGCGGGGGCGTTCGACCGCGCCATCGCCCACACCGGGCTCGGCCTCCCCCCGAGATGCCCGACCGCCGCCCGATGCAGGATGGCCTCGTACGGGTCGTTCGCCGCGTGCGTCATGCCGAGCGGCGTGAACAGGTCATCCCTCATGCACGCGTCGAACGGCCTGCCCCGTACGACCTCGACGATCCGTCCCAGGACGCAGTAGCCCGCGTTGTTGTAGGAGAACATCTCGCCGGGCTCGAAGAGCTGCGGAACGTCCGCCAGCAGGTCCACGTACAGGGCGAGGCAGTCGTCGCCCTTGCCGGTGTCGGTGAAGACGTCCCCCTCGAACCCCGCCGTGTGGGACATCAACTGCCGGACGGTGACCTCGGGAAATCCCGCCCGGAACCCGGGCAGGTACGCGCCCACCCGGGCATCGGGGTCGATGGCGCCCTCCCCGGCCAGCCGCATCACGAGGGTCGCGGTCAACACCTTCGTGATCGACCCGATCTGGAACACCGAGTCGACGGTCGCCTCCACGCCGGTCGCGGCGCTCAGAACCCCGGCGGCCTCCTCGACCAGCTCTCCGCCGGCGCTGATGGCCACGGCCACCCCCGGCACCCCGTGCTCCTCCGCCAACCCCGGCAACCGCTCCCGCAGCCGCCCCCCGACCTCGTCAACCCTCATCATCCGCCTTACCGTAAACCAGCCGCACCCCCGGTGAACTCGTCCACCCCGACCACCCTCACCCTCCCCTTTCGTCGCCCCGGCCAACACCTCGCCGCGCGACGCGACGCCGCTCACCCGGGCGCCGGGCCCGGCGCTGAACGGCTCCAGTGACCTGCTCGCGCAGCCGGGAGGACGGGCACGGCTCCAGGACGGCGTTCGCTCCTGATGGTCAGCGGGCGTTGTGAAAGACCAGGCCAAG
Source organism: Actinomadura oligospora ATCC 43269 (assembly GCF_000518265.1). GTDB lineage: Bacteria > Actinomycetota > Actinomycetes > Streptosporangiales > Streptosporangiaceae > Spirillospora > Spirillospora oligospora. The sequence goes on from NZ_KI912411.1 coordinate 254,318, forward strand.
GGTGACGTTCACCGAGGCGCTCTCGTGAGGTGGACGAGGTCGCTCGTCCAGTCGAAGGGCACCAGGGGCGGGAGGCCGTGGCTCATCAGGACGGCGCCGTGTTGGACGGTCCCGGTGGCCGGCCCAACGCCCGCACGGCCCGGCCGACCAGCTGCGATACCGCTTCCACGCCTCGCGTCGCGTGGTTCGCGGGTGGGCGGCGGTGGCCGTCCGTTGCGGTCAGGTGTCGTCGTGGAGGACAGAGGCGAGTTTGCGGCGCGAGGTGATGGCGAGTTTTCGGAAGACCTTCGTGAGGTGGTACTCGACCGTGGAGGTGCTGAGGAACAGGCGGGCCGCGATCTCGTCGTTGGTCGCTCCGGCGGCGGCCAGGCCGGCGACCTGTTTCTCCTGCGGGGTCAGGTCGTGCGTGGTCTGCTCGTTGCGTCTGCGGGGGCGCTCGCCCGTTGCCAGGAGTTCGGTCTTGGCCCGTTCGGCGAAGGCCGCGGCGCCCATGGTCGTGAACATCTCGTAGGCGATCCGTAGTTCGGCGCGGGCGTCGGCGCGGCGTCGGCGGCGGCGCAGCCACTCGCCGAACAGCAGGTGGGTCCGGGCGAGTTCGGTCGCGATACGGGTGCGGCCGAGCAGGTCCACCGATGCGCGGTAGTGCTCCTCGGCCTGCTCGTCGTCGGACATCAGCGCCCGGCAGCGGGCGAGGAGGCCGAGGCCCCACGGGGTCCCGCCGGACGTGGCGCGCTCTTCCAACCGGGTCAGCGCGGCCTTCGCGGCGGTGTTGTCGCCGCTGCGCACGCCCGCCTCGACGATCTCGTGCAGGGTCCGGGCGGCGAGGCCGGGCTTGTCGCTCTCGAACGAGGGCAGGGCACAGGCCAGCGCTTCGCTGTAGTTCCCGACGCTGATCTCCAGGACGGCCAGGGAGGTCATGGTGAGGTCGTCGTCCTCTGTCGCCATCGCCCGTACCTCGGTCTCTGCGCCGCTCCAGGCCAGGAGCTCGATCCGCTGGGTCGGTCCGGGGTGCGGCTGTCCGACGACGTCGGAGAGTTCGGCCAGTTCGTCGTGGAGCGCTTCGGCCGCCTGGAACCGGCCCGCCCGGAGTTCCCAGGTGGCACCGACCATGAGCGTGCTCCGGGCGCGCCCAGCGCCCCGTGGGCCCGGTCGTAGGCTTCGAGCCGCTTCCACGCCCGGCGTCCGCCCTCGTCGTCCCATACGTCGTCGGCCGCGGACATGCTGACGATGGCGAGAGGCAGTCCTTCCTCGGTGAGGTTCGGGTCTGTGCCCAGGGCGGTCAGCGCGCTGCGCATCAGCGGCACGGCGGACCGGTGGCCGACGGCGATGCGCGTGGCGTAGCCGTTCAGGAGCAGGTCGGTATAGGTCGGCGCCGGGGGTTGCGTCGCGGGTGACGCCAGCACTTCGCGAGCGAGGTCCTGTTGGGTGAGCGTGACGGCGTGGCCGTCGGTGAGCAGGACGGCCTGGAGCGCCTCGAACATCATCCTGCGTGCCAGGCGTGCGTCCAGTCCGGCGATCGACTCGGCCGCCTCCAGGAGGATCGCGGGGGCGGCGGCGAACCGGCCGGAGTAGATCTCGGCCGTCGCCCTGGCCTGGCGGGCGAGGGCTCGGAGCACGGGATGCTGGAGGCCGTGCTCCGCCCTGTCGAGCATCCGGCCCGCGGCGGCGGGGTCGCCGGCGGCGGGCGACGAAGGCCAGGACTTCGGCGGACTCCCGGTCGAGCCATTGCGCGTCGTCGACCACGCAGAGGAGCGGCTGAGGTTCGGCGGCTCCGGCGAGAAGGGTGAGGGCGGCCATGCCCGCCAGGTAGCGGTCGGCCGGGGCCCCGGCAATGCGGCCGAACGCCGTGCGCAACGCGTCGCGTTGCGGGGCGGGAGGGCGTCGATGCCGGGCAGCCAGGGACGCAGCAGGCGGTGCAGCGCCGCGAAGGCGAGGCGCGTCTCCGATTCGACTCCGGCGATGCGGACGGCGCGGACGTCCGGGTAACCGGAGGCGGCCTGGTCGAGGAGGCTGGTCTTGCCGATCCCGGGCTCGCCGACCAGCACCAGGGTGCCGCTGTGGCCCTCACGGACGCCGGAAAGCAGGTCCGCCAGGACGCGCAGCTCCTTGTGACGGCCGACGAACGGGAGGGGCGCGACGACGTCCGCCGCGCTGACCAGGGTGTCCGCCGCCCATAGTTCTCCGGCCAGGACGCCGACCGGCGTGGTGTGCGCTTCCGCTTCGCGGGCGAGTCCGACCTGGCGGTTCATGATCGCTGGCAGACGAGGCGGGTGGCCCGGGCGCGGCGCGCGGAGCCGGTGCGGGCCGGTGGGTTCCAACGCCTCGAACTCCGCCGCCGACACTTCCCGTCGTCCGCCGCCCTATGCACCGCAAGGACGCCGTTCCGGGTCGTCCGTACGCCCTCGGCGAGCCGGTGAGCGCTGTGCTGACCGCGCCGGGCGGCGAGCTGCGCCCGGGTGCGGCCCCCAACCCCTACGCGGCCGGCGGCCAGGACGCCGACGTCTACATCGACCCGGCCGACTTCCGCGCCGTCTTCGCCGCCGACGTCCCCGCCGGGACCGCGGCCGGGATGGCGGCCACCCAGCGCCCGCTCTCGGTCACCGCGCAGACCGAACCCTCGGGCGACCCGGCCTGGAAGACCATCCCGTCCTGGGCTCTGATCACCCTCGACGACAAGGCCATCCCACCCGCTGGGCAGAAGTACATGGCCGCTCGCGCCAACGCGCACGTCGAAACCGTGCGTTCCTCGCACGCCGTCATGGTCTCCCACCCGGCCGCCGTGACCAGAATCATCCTGAACGCCGCGCGATCCCTGTCCAGCTAAGCATCGACAGCTCCACCCCGACGGCCGGCCCGCCCGCGACACCCACGTCCTCACCGAGCACCATGTCGACAGCGCCGCCGCCCGAGGTCCTTCGGAGGACATGACCCCCACCCTCCGAAGGACTCTCACCGCCGACTCAGACGAGGCGTCCGTGGGAACGGAGAGAATCCCGGCCGGGGCACACAACCCCTTTGACCAGGGGATCCCTGTGCCCTCACGTGACCGAACGCACTCGCCCGCTCGCATGGTTCGATGCCCGGCGGGCAGGTTCAGACGCGTACGGCCAATCGGAGGGAGGAATCATGGGTTTCCTCGACAAGCTCAAGAACAAGGCACAGCAGAGCAAGGGGCGTGGCAAGGAGGCGGCCGGCCGGGCCGCCGACGATCCCTACCTGGAGGCCGAGGGGCGCAAGGACCGGGCCGCCGGCGGTGCGAAGCAGGTGGGCGAGAAGGCCAAGGACGCCGCCCGCGAGATCCGCCGAAGCACCGAGAAGTGACCCCGCACCAGTGGCCGGCACGCCCCACACGTCCCGACCACTGACCAATCCTCGGCTTTTCCAGGCAGGAGCGTCCTCGCCGCCTTGGCGGCCATCGGCCCGCGTCTCCTGCGGGCTCGCTGAGAACGGCGGCCCACCGAGATCCGCCGCGTACGGCCTCACTCCTTGGTGAGCGGGGCCGGGTACGTCGTGCATGGGTGGCGATCATGACGCCGACAGCCGTGTAGAGCACCGCGAGCTGGGCCGGCAGATCGCCGGTCTCGGCCGCGCAATCGGCCCTGGCCGCCGATCACGGGGGCTGGCGGCCGTACCGGAGCCAGCCGTTCACCGACACGGGCGTGTGCGCGTTCACCGTGCGCGGCGACATCGTCCAGGACGAGGAGGAGGTCCGCACGCTCCAGACCTACCCGGACGGCACGGTCAAGCTCGAGGAGTTCCGGGGCCCGCTGGTCATCCGCTTCACCGGCAACGGCCACTCGGTCGTCCGGGAGGTCTCGGGCTACGGGTGGTTCCACCACCTCAAGGACGGGACGCGGCGCGCACGTATCGACGGCGGCTTCAGCACCGGCGTCAAGCAGGGCAACATCGGCTATCCGGCCGGTGAGTACATCATCCAGGGCAAGTTCAACGTCGTCATGAAGGCGGGCGGGAACCAGATCATCTATCCCGCACACGCGACGGTCGAGGTTCTCTGCCAGACCCTGGCATGACGGGGGCTGGCCTGGATCCAGCGCAGCCTGGATCCAGCGCAGCCTGGATCCAGGCCAGCCCGAAGAACGTCAACGGTCGCAGGGTGGTGGGGGCGTTCGGGTTAGCAGTGCCAGCGGGTTACTGCGGAGGCGCGTTCGCCGTTCCAGGTGATTCCTGCGCTCGCCCATACGCAGTGGCCTGCGCCGGGGACGGAGACCGGGCCGGCGTAGTAGGCGTAGTTGGCCAGGCCGCCGCCGGCGGGGTCGGAGACTTGGAGGTTGTACGGGGGGCTGCAGGGGGTGCTGCCCGCACACTGGTAGATGGTCACGCCCATTGGCTTGACGACGCCCCAGTCGACTGAGGCTGAGGTGGCCGTCGCGCAGTTCTGGCCTGTGGAGCTGTTCCAGTACAGGTTCAGGTAGCCAACGGTCGTGGATGTCTGGACGGTGTCGATCGGCTCGGTCTCCACCAGAGTGCCGCTGCAGCCGTCGCTCGCAATGGCGGGGCCGGCAGGGACGGCGGCCAAGGCGCTCTCGTTGTTCACGGCAGGTAGGAGCATTCCGACGGCGAGGGTCAGGAGCAGCGGGACGGCCTTGAGCTTCATCGTTCTCCGGTCACATTCAGAGGCGGCCCTGCCGCATTGGCACGTCAGGGCAGCCTCACTCGAAAGGGGTCAGCAGCGGACGTCGGTGGCCTTGTTGGCCACATCCGGGTACCAGCCGACCGCGACGGTGCACTGGTCGAGCGTCGCCGCACCCCCTGACCACGCTTCGACGACCTGGCCGGGGCAGCGGAGGTCTTCCAGGAGGCGGCTGCCATTGCTCTGGACGGTCGCGATGGAGATGCAGATGTCCCAGTTGCTGTGCGCGTTGCGGTAGCTCTGCCACACGTACGCGTAGGCGTAGTTCTTGCCGCAGCCCTTGAACTGCTTGACCGACGCGAAGGTCTCGCCGCTGATGGTGATGTAGGCGGTCGAGCCGATCTGGACGGTGCTGGAGCAGCCGGGCGCCTGTTCAGCGTGCGCCGCCGTGCTGATGCCGAGGGTCATCGGGGCTGCCAGCGCGACGCCGAACATCGCGCGGGTGAGCTTCCTCATCATGGGTTCCTTTCCGTGGTGATGGTTCAGCCGCACCGCTGGTCGGTCTGGCCGCTGCTGCTGTAGGAGCCGAAGAAGAGGGCGGCGTCGGCGTAGGTGCACCGGCCGGCGCCGGCGAAGCCGGGCGACCAGAAGTCCGCCTGCCGGGTGTCGTAGGTGATCCGGTGGCCGCCGTCGACCTCCACGCCGGGCGACTGGACCCAGATCTCACCCACGTCGACCGTCCAGGTGCCCGGGTGGCTGGAGCGGAAGGACTGCCAGACGTAGGCGTAGGCGAAGTTCTGGCGGCAGCTCGGCGACCAGTACTGCTTGATGGACATGGCCGGCTGCCCGTTCTCGTCGGACACCACCTTGGTGCTGCCGACCTGGTAGGCGTCGGAGCAGGAGCCGATCTCGGACGCGGAGGCCGGTGTGGCCGCCGCGACCAGCGGGGACACGGCGAGAGCGAGCGCGGCCAGTCCGGTGGAGACGCGGGGTATCGAGCGGTGCAAGGTTTCTCCCTTCGAAGGTCCGGGCCGTGCCCGGCGGTGCGGGCAGGCCCGAGGGGATCCGGTCGAGGTCGAGGAAGGGGGCGCCGACCAGCCGGCCGACGGGTGATGTGCCAAGGCTCCGGGGACGGGCTTCCGAAAACCTTCCGCCCCACTCCCCTCCGATTACCGTCGATGCACAAAGGCACAAGCGTCGCGGAGGCGGTGGCCTGGCACTGGTCGGGGTGACGTCACACGCTCAAAACGGTGAGTGCCACCATCGGCGCATCAGTTACGGGAGCTGGCACGCGTACTGCCCCGCGCGAGGAGGCGTTCGTTTCTCGACCTGCTGGCGAAGGTCTCGGAACCTAGTGGGAGACGCTTTCGCTCCCTGTCCGTTCGGGTGCCGGTTCCAGGTCCGTCATCAGCTGGTCGAGGCCGTCGACGGCTGTCAGGTTCCCGATCTGGCGGCAGAGGGCGCGGGCCGTGAGGTAGGCGGCGTGGGCTTCCAGGTCCCGGCCGCACCTCCGGTACGCCACCGCCAGCCACGCATGGACCTGCGCGAGGAAAAACGGGGAGGTGGACGACCGGCCCGGATTCCTGGCACTGTCCAGGTGGTCGATCGCCTGCGCCACTCGCCCCTCGGCCAGGTCCAGGCGGCCCATGACGTAGCGCGTCTGGACGCCCCCGACGTTCATGTTGAGCCGGGACAGCAGATCCAGCCCTGAGCGGATGAGCGACGCCGCCCCGGGCTTGTCCAGTGACAGTGCCGACATCCCGCGCGTGAGCAGCGTGAACGCCTCGGACCGGACGTCCCCGCGATCCCGGTACAGCGCCAGCGCCTGCCCTGCCAGGTCGAAGGCCGCGGCGTGATCGCCGTGTTCTCGCTTGATGATCGCCAAGCGCTGGAGGGTGGTGGCCCGTTCGTGGGACATTCCGTGCCGCGTGGCGCGGTCCAGGCTTCGTCTCATCGCCGCGACGGACTCGGCGTGGCGGCCCTGTTCATGCTCGTTGAGGGCGAACTCGCGCTCGGCCCGGACGGCGGCGAGGTTGTTGCCGGCGCGTCCGGCGACGTCCCGTGCGCGGTTCAGGGTTTTCGTCGCCTCCTGGTGCCGTCCGGCAAGCCGCAACAGGGTGGCCCGCGTGGTGAGGGCCTCTGCTTCTGCGGCGTGATGTCCGAGTTCCTGGAAGGTCTTCAGGGCGAGCTCGACTTCTCTGAGCGCGTTGTCGAAGTTCTGGGGCAGGAGGCATCGGGCCAGGCCGAGGCGTGTGGTGGCTTCGCCCATCCTGTCGGCCGCTTGCTGGCAGAGCGTCAGGGCCGTCCTGTGGGTGTGTTCCCAGTCGTCGTACTGGCCGCGGAGTTCGAAGAACTCGACGAGGTGGTGGCAGATGCCCCAGGCCGTTGTGGTCAGCCCTGCTTCGCAGGCTTGGGAGACGGCTGTGTTGAGGGCCAGGCGTTCTTCGTCATACCAGGGCAGGGGGTCGGAGATGATCTCCTCCGTCTCCCGTTCCGTCAGCCCCGGGTATGCCGTGGCCATGTCAGGTGTGGGGCTCCAACCTCGGTGGGCTCCGGTGTGGGCCTGGGCGGTGCGGACGAGCTGGAGCCAGGCGTCGCTGATGCGGACGAGTGCGGCGTACCTGGCTTGCTGGGGTTCTTCGGCGAGGCATTCCCTGGCGTACAGGAGGACCAGGTCGTGGAAGCGGAGGCGAAGTCGTCCGCCGGGGCCGCTTCTGGCGACTTCGAGGAGTCGGGCGTCGATGAGGGCGTCGATGAGATCCTCGGCTTCGGCAACGGGAACGCCGAGAAGAGGAGCGAGCGTCCAGGCGGCGAAGTCGGGGACCTGGATGAGGCCGAGCATCCGGAACGCGCGGCGTTGGGGTTCGCTCAGGCCCTGGTAGCCGAGGGCGACGCTCGCGCGGACCTCCATGTCGCCGAAGGCGAGTTCGTTCAGGCGGCGCCGCTGGTCCCTGAGGCGTTCGACCAGGCGGGCCAGTGGCCAGTGGGGTCGGCTGGCCAGCCGTGCGGCGGCGATGCGCACGGCCAGTGGCAGGTGGCCGCAGAGCCGGGCGATGTCGTGGGCGCTGTCGAGCTCGGCGGCGACGCGTTCGGCTCCGACCACGGCCTCGAGGAGTCCGACGGCCTGCTGCGGTGAGAACACCTCCAGGTTGAGCGTCTGCGCGCCACTGAGCCCGGACAGTCGGGAGCGGCTGGTGACCAGGACCGAGCAGGACGGTGAACCAGGCAGCAGTGGCCGGACCTGCGCTTCGCCGGCGGCGTTGTCGAGGACGAACAGCATGCGCCGGCCGGCGGTTCGGGAGCGGAACAGCTCTCCGGCTTCGTCGGGGTCGTGGGGCATCGCGCTGTCGTCGACTCCGACGGCGTGCAGGAACCGGTGCAGGACGTCGATGGGGTCGGCGGGACGGGCATCGTGGCCGCGCAGGTTGACGTACAGGCGTCCGTCGGGATAGTCCGGTTCGACGTCGTGGGCGACCTGCAGGGCCAGAGCGGTCTTCCCGACTCCGCCCTGGCCGCAGATCACCAGCACCGGTACCGCCGGACGCTCCACCGCGCCGCGGGCCAGGCGCGCGCGAATCCAGTCTCTTTGCGTTTCCCGGCCGGTGAAGTCACCGATCGCCGCCGGAAGATTCACCGGTCGCGGCACCGCCGCCGCCTGCGGCGACTCTGGCTCGGGCGCGCCCACGTTGAGACTCGGGTCTCCTGTCAGCATGGCGTGGTGGAGTGTGCGCAGCTCAACGCCGGGATCCAGGCCCAGGCGGTCCGCGAGAACTCCACGGCACTCCTCATATGCGGCCAACGCGTCCGCGCCCCGCCCGGCACGGTAGAGGGCGAGGATCAGCTGAGCCCAGAGCCGCTCCTGACAGGGGTGCTCGGCCACCAGGATCCTGAGCCCGGCCACCAACTCGGCGCTTCCGCCGAGCCTCAGCTCGGCATCGGCCCATTCGAGGGCGACGGTGAGCCGCCGCTCCTCCAGGAAGTTCTCGGCTCCGCTCAACCCGGGAGCGGCGTCGGCGATCGACCGTCCTCGCCACGTCCGTAACGCCGCACGGAACCGCTCGGCGGCCTCTCGCACTCGTCCTTCGGCCAGATGGGCACGGCCTGCCCTCGCCGCAGCTTCCATTCCGGCCAGATCCAGTCTGTCCGGTTCGACATGCAACGTGTAGCCACGCGCATGCCGCTCGATCGAGCCCGTGCCCAGCAGCGAACGCAGCTGCGAGACCTGTTTGTGGAGTTGCTGCCCGGCGGTCGTCGGGGGCTCCTCGCCCCACAGCCAGTCGATGATCTGGTCGGCCGCGACATGCCTCCCCGCGTGCAGCGCGAGCCCGGCCAGAAGCGTCCGCTGCTTGGCCCCGCCGAGCTGCAGCCGGTCCCCGCCTCGCCACACCTCGATCGGCCCAAGGATGAGGATCCGCACGCGGCCCCCGTCGCTCATCCGCCCGCCCCCGTCCCCGACGCGCCGCCCCCGCACCGTCAAGATCACCCCGCCGGTGCGCCCGGGTCAAGTCTGTGTCAGACCTCGGTCGGCGCGGTTCCTCGCTGTTGAGGTTGAGGGGGCGCATGCCCTCCGCGGCGGTGGAAAGCGCCTGCCGCCCCACCAGACCGTGTCCGAGGTTTGTCAGCCCTGCTGTGCTCTCTTCGAGCCGTCAGGTGATCATGGGCCTTGGCGTGATCCGAGCGCCGGCCGCTGTGGCCGGTGCGCGACTCCCGAGGGAGATCTGACAGTGGTCCTTCGAACCCGTCTGAGCGACCGGTCCCGTGTGCTCGGCGTCGTTGCCGCGGTCGCTGCGGCATCGCTGGTCGCCGTGCCCGGCGTCGCCATAGCCGACAGTGATCCTCCGGGGTCGGTGTTGTCCAATTACGAGACCGCGACGGGCGCGGTTCTGGGACGTGACGCTGGGCAGAGCTCGCCGATTCCCGGGCAGCCGGGCAAGAGTCTGTGGGTGTTCGGCGACACGCCGATCGCGGTCAACGGCTCCGTCTGCGACTGGTGCTTCATCCCCGGAAGTACGGCCGCCGTCAGCACCAACACGCCTGGCAAGGTTCCGGCCGGGCTCAGCGAGCTGCCCACACCGCCTGCGGCACCGACCCTTCCCAACAGCGACGCACCGAAGGTGTTCCTCCCGAACCGGACCGACCTGAAACTCCCAGGCGGGGCGGCCTGCGGCACCGACAGCTACTCGGCGTCCTGGGTGTCGGGCGCGACGCCGGGGCCCGACATGCCGCTGCGCTACAACGGGATCTCCTACAACGCCAGCAAGCTCGTCTTCCTCACCTACGGCACGTTCTGCGTGACCAAGAGCGCCATGATCAACGAGGGGTTCGGCGCGACCTTCTACGACCCCGCCGCCAACACCTTCGTCGCTCCGACGACCATCCTCGGCCAGACACCCGACGGCACCGAGAGACCGTGGCAGGAGAACCTCAGCTCACCGATCTTCTCCTCGGACGGCTACCTCTACATGTACGCCACCTGCAGCCCGTTCAACTGCTCGGGCGGCGGAAGCACCACCGTCGTCCGCACCCCGGTGACCGGGTGGAACAGCGGCCCGTCCTACCAGTGGGCGGCCTCGGCCTCGCCCACGGGCGGCGTCACCGGCTGGACCAGTACACCCGCCCAGGCCGTGACCGTCCTGCCCGGCCAGGCGGCGCTCACCCAGGTGGACGTCAAGTCCTATCCGGGCCACGGACTGATCATGCTCGGCCAGACCGACTTCAACGGCGCGTACCAGAAGTGGACGGCTTCATCCCCGGCGGGCCCATGGAGGGCGGGATCCTCCGGTCGGCTCGGTGAGTGCGCCACCTACACCAGCAACTGGTGCTACGCGTTCACCGGACACCCCGAACTGAGCACCTCGACCGGGACGATGGTGTCCTACTTCCGTCCCGACAGCAGCCGCATGCGGATGGACGTCGTCCCCTGGTAGCAGCGGATCCGTCTTCGCCCAGGTAGGCCCTGCGGACGGTTTCTCAAGGAGGCGAACGTCCGCAGACCTCAACGGCGACCGCCGAACGACCTGCGGCGGTCCAAGACCGGGACCGGAACCTGCGTGATCGCCGTTTCGTCTGAATCGGTATGCCCGAAATCGATCCGTCGGCCGTTCCGAATTCACCCGACGCCTGGCATGCCCTCGCCACCGAATGGGCCCAGGCATCCGGCGCCCTCTCGCAGCGATACCGGGACCTCATGCAGGGAGCGACCAACCACCTGGACGCCGATCCGCATGGCCCGTACGCCCTGGCGTGGCCGCTGGGCGTCCTGGCAATGACGGCCTGTCTGGGGGGCACGGCACTGCCTGATGCGGAGCCTGTCGTGGCGGCCCTGACCGCTGCGTCCGAGCGACTGGACGGCGCGCCCTGCGACCACATCGACCACCCGTATCTGACGGACTTCGACGCCAAGGCTCTCGCCTGGAAGCTCCGGCCGGAGGAGATGGTGCTGCGGATCGTGGGCACCGGACCGCCACTGGACGATCCCGACCGGTGGAGGTGTCCGCTCAACGTCGCCGGGTTTGCGCGGGTGGCGGCCGAGGCGGTGTCCCCCGGCACCTTCGACGACGTCCCTGTTCAGGCCCCCGCGAATACCGGGCGGGGCTTGGAGCACCTCTCCGACGTGATCTATGACCACCCCTACGGCGACCCGTACGAGACCCTCGTCGGCGAGACCCGTGAGCTGCTGGAGGCCGCACTCCAGAACGCGCCCGGACTGCCGGGCCTGGTGGTCACCAACTGCGCACTGCTCCCCTATGCCGCCTCCGAGCGGGTCGAATCCGTCGAGGTCCTGGACGAGATCATCACCGCCCTCGAAGCCGCCGCGCGACGCTGCGAGGACACCCCGAGGTGCGACCACGCCACCCATCCGGACCTCACCGACTTCGAGGACTACCGCAAAGACGCCGAACTGATGCTCACCCCCGGCGGACGGCGCGCCTACCGATGGCGGCAACGTTCGCTGGGCGGTATCCCGCTGGAAGCCTGGACCTGCCGCCACCACCTCGGCATCGAAGCCGAAATCGCCCTGGACGACCTCCGCGAAGCCCGCGCCGACCTGACCGCCGAGGCCGAACAGGCCGACGAAGCCTGATCAGACCAGGCCGACGCCGCCACCCGTTGAGGATCGAAACCTAAGGCAGCGGTGGCGATCCGCATGGACTCGGACGCCCAGTCGGCCGTCCCGCCACGGCTGACTGCGCTGCCCGCCGTCACTCGGAGAGCACACCATCATGACGGAGCGAAGTCATAACCTGACTGGACGCGTTCAGGACGTCGAACGCGTCTGGGACGGCGCAACCCCCGACACCGGAGGCGTGAGCATGGGACGCAGGATCGACTACCACGACGACCCGAACGCCCCGAAGGCCAACAGCCTCGTCCCGTCCGTGAACGTCGTCGTCACCAACGGCAAGAGCGAAATCCTTATGATCCGCCGCACCGACAACGACAACTGGGCCCTTCCAGGCGGAGCCATCGACCTCGGCGAGTCCATCGCCCAAGCAGGCGTCCGCGAGACCAAGGAAGAGACCGGGATCGACTGCGAGATCACCGGCCTCATCGGCCTCTACTCCGACCCCAAACACCTCATCCACTACACCAGCAACGACGAAGTCCGACAGGAGTTCTCCATCCTGCTCACCGCCCACCCGACCGGTGGCGTGCCCCGTCCCAGCGACGAGTCACGCGAAGTCGTATGGATACCCGCTGAGACGGCGGCGGAGCGCAGGATGGATCGCTCGATGCGACTGCGCATCGGCCACTACCTGGCACGTCCGGCAAACCCGATCATCACCTGATCGGTCACGGAGCGCATGACGCGAGCTGGTGCCACGACACCTCGTTCTCAGGCACCCAGCGAGGGAAGAGTAGACGGACTCCTCAGACGGTGCAGGCGTCACCCTGAGCAGCCCAGACGCCATCCCATGCCCATGGTGCAGCATGGCTCCACCCCGCCTGCGCCCGCAGCCGTCAGCGCGAGCGGGCGGGCGGGCTGCTGCGAAGATGTCGCTCGTGACTTCTGATAGCCGATGCCATCAGCACCTGAATCTTCTGGCCGGGATCGGGACGGCTGGGCAGCCGGTCCATGAACAGGTTCCCGCGGCGCAGGTCGCAGGTGGCCGCTATCGCTTGGAGGCGACCCCCGCCCTGGTCGACGGCTGCGCCGCTGGAGACCTGGTTGAAATTGATCATGCTGGACGGGTCAGTGTCATTGAGCGGGGCGGGAACCTGGCCGTCCAGTCCTTCAGCGAGCACGATGCGTTCGACGTTGATCAGGTCGAAACGTTGCGAGAAGCGTGGGCGGTGGAAGGCGGACTGGTCGAAGCCCCGCCCCACCTTCGGTTCGTGGTCGTCACGGTTCCAGCGCGGATCGGCTTTCCTCGCATTGAGGCGATCACGAACCGGTGGTCGGAGACCACGGGAAGCGGCTGGTCCTTCGGCAATGTCTTCGATAAGGAAGGGACGCCCCTCAACTGGTGGTAGGCGTCAGGCTCCTTCTAGACACTCAGACCAAAGGCTCTAGAGGGTGTCTGAGAAGGTTCAGGCTGGGGCACCGGTGAGCCGGTGCAGCAGGATCATGCTCATCGCGAGGTAGATGACGTTTTCCGAGGTGGCGGCCAGGTATTCGTAGTCCTTGGAGAGTCGGCGGTACTTGCCCAGCCAGGCGAAGGTCCGCTCGATCACCCACCGGCGCTGCACCAGCGCGACCGCCGGGACCGGCGGTGGCGGTGTTCCGGCCTTGGTCCAAGTGCCGCGTCCGCTGCCGTCACGACGCACCACGATCTGGATGTCGACGTCGAGCTTGTCACGGGTCCAGTCGTGGAACGCCTGGCCGCGGTAGCCCTGGTCGGCCCACACGCGCGCAAGTCGAGGCAGGTCGGGGCGGGTGCGTGCCAGCAGCACCAACGCACCGTCCCGGTCGCTGACATTCGCGGGGCTGACGCAGACGCCCAGCACGGTCCCGAAGGTGTCGGTCAGCACGTGCCGCTTGATTCCTGGCACCTTCTTCGCGCCGTCGTACCCGTGCAGGCCGCCCCGGTCGGTGGCCTGTACGCTCTGGCTGTCCAGGATGCCCGCGCTGGGCGTCGCCTCCCGCCCCCGATACCTGCGTTCGTGTTCCCGCAGGTGAACCAGCAACCGCTCCCACAGGCCAGCGATCCGCCAGGCCCGCCAGTAGTGATAGACCGTCTGCCACGGCGGCAGGTCACACGGAAGCATCCGCCAAGCACATCCCGACCACACCCAGTAGGCCAGCGCATTCACGATCTCGCGCCGCGAATGCATCAGCGGGCGACCACGCGGCTTCGGAGGCGGGATCAGTGGGGCGACCAGCGCCCACTCGCCATCGGACAGGTCAGTTGGATACCGGTGACGGACCAACGTCACGCCCTCCACACTCAGGACGCGGCACCACCGGCATGCCCGACCTGAATCTTCTCAGACACCCTCTAGTCCCATCGGCATGCCAGGTCGCGACCACCTCCGTCGATGCTGCCGGGATCTCGGCGAGGGCGGGCCGGTGACTTCCCTCACGCCCACGTCTGACGGGAGTCCGCGATGGCAGCGAAACGACGAAGGCGTCCAGGCTCCCTGCGTTTCGGTCAGCGGACGTCCACGTAGTCGGCGGCCTGGACGGGCAGGTCGAGGATGTCGCCTGCGAAGACCGCATGCCAGGTGCCGTCCTGCTTGGCGGTGAAGGCCCTGGTGAAAGCACCGTGGGCATCGGTGCGGACCGTGGCCATGCCGACCCACTTCTTCGATCCGCGCGCCTGGAAGTAGATCTTCACCGTGCGCTTGCCGAGGGCCTTCCCGCCGGGCGCGAGCAGCGTCCCACGCGCGGTGAGTTTGTGTCCCTTCCGCACGGGATCGGGTTTGGCGGACAGCCGCAACATCGTGACATATCGGACGTCCAGGTGCACGTTGTAGGACACGCCGCCCGTCTGGTCGCTGCTCGGGTCGATCCGCGCGAACCATGTCCCGCGCTCACCCGCCTTCGAGGTGTGTTTGACCGACGCCGTGCCGTCGCCGCCGGTCCTGCCGGACGCGATCAGTCGGGCCGGGTCGCCGGAGTCGGGACGGAAGTACAGCTTGAACGGCTCGTCGGGCAGTGGCCACGTCACGACAGAGTCGTAGTTCGCGTCCGGGAAGCGACGAATGCTGGTGACCACCTGGAAGGTGGACGGCCGTCCCGGGACGGGGCGGCTCTCGGGCGCATATAGCCAGATCGACGTCGGGTGGACGGCCCGGATCGGCGTCGGAGCCGTTGAGGTCAGCTGGTCGTACTCGTACGCTTCGGAGTACAGCGTCGCCACCCAGCTCGCGCTGTCGCGGATCTGGATCTTGCCGGAGAACCCGGCATCGGCCCCGACTCGCATACCGGCGATGTTGTTGACGGGCGAGTTCAGCGCCTGCACACCGACAATGCCAACGAACGGCCGCCATCCGCCGGACGTCAGAACCTCGGCGCGCCCGGACACCGTCACCCAGCCGCCCATCTTGGAGCTCGCGGGCAGCGGGTTCAGGCTGAGCCGGGTCGGGCGCTGCGTGATCGTGAACCGGTAGTCGGCACAGCCCTTGGCGTAGGTGGCGTCGAGGTCGCTACAGGCGGTTAGCACGCGGTAGCCAGGATTGGTCATGGTGACGGTGAATCGACCGTCGGCGTCGGTGCTCGTCTTGTCCTGCGAGCGACCATCGGCGAACACCCGGACCGTGTGCCCCGGCAACGGCACCAACGTCCCGTCCGCCTGCCGCTGCATCAACCTGCCGGACACCGTGACCTGCCGGTGGTCGTAGTCGAGATGGTCGGCACTCGCCGCCGTCTCCACGATCTGCGTCGCAACACCCGCCCGTACCGGCGAGGCCAGAGCGGTACCGGACGCCAGCGAACCCACGCCGACCAAACTGACAGTGAGAACAACGCCGAAGCGGCGCATGCGCATAAGGTCTCCTCGGTGTTCCGCGCACAGTGACGCCCCCCGGCCCGAAACGCGCGAAGGCAGCACAGAATCTCAGAGACCACCCATATCCACAAGATCAACAACGCTTTCCAGGTCAGGCCAACACCTATGGCCCCCTGCCGTTTCTGCTCACACCTGTGATCGGTCCGGATGAACCGCCGGTTGAGCCTCTGCCGAGGTTTATGAAGGAAGCCAGACCTCCTGTCCTCAGGGCACGCGGCTGTTGAACCACCAGGTCCCTCGCCATCCGCTGGCCTTCAGCGAGTGCCGGTGAGGGGTTCGGCAGGAGAGGACGAGCAGACCGATATCGCGGGCTCACCATGGTTTCGGCTCCTGCGGACTCCTGACGGAGTCACCTGGCGAGGAGTGACCCGACCAAGTCCCGAAACCAGACGCACATGGCGGGCGTCCAGCTTCAGGGCGAATTGGTTGGTTATGCCGATTGACTCGGCAGCGCGTGAGTGCGGAACTTCGAGCAGGGGCAGCCACTGCGAAACACTGGTGTGGTTGCTAGCGACGCCTCCCCGAACGGATGTGAGCGTCCAGGTCTGTGCAGGTCGTCGGTCACGACCGGATTCACCGGAGATCACTCCGGACTCGAGGTGATTCACCTCGCTCCCCTACTGCGTCGGGAACGGTCAGTGCCGGGCACGCCAGCCGTCGGAGGTCGAGGAATACTCAGGGGCGGCGGGGCCCAGGCGTGTGGAACGTCCGCCATCGCGACGGTCACGGGGCTTGGCTGTCGCGGTTCGTCGTGAACGAACCAGGGTGTGCGGTCGTGCGCGGGCTTGGAGAGGTGCGTACATGCGGCCTTTGCAGCGTCACTTTGTGCTTGGTGACGGTGGAGATGGTGCAGGTCGCCGATGGTGTCGATGAGGGTCAGCAGCACGGCTGCGAGTGCTGCGAGGATCTGAAGACCAGGGCTACCGCTGGTTCGGACCACGGCCAGGATGCGGGCCGCGCTCCGGAGTCGGTTCCCGCTGGGCGTGGGGTGTGGGATGCGGCCGTAGGGTGCGCGGGCGGCGAGGTCGTAGGCGTCCGCCGCCTGGCCCAGGTGGTGGTTGCCGGTCGCCTCGGCCGCGGAGCGGAGGAGGTCGGCGGTCGCCCAGCAGGCGTCGCGTGCCGCGTGGGGATTGGTGACGGTGTGGCGGCGGATCTCGGCGGTGGCGAACTCGGCTGCGCGGGCGACGTCGCGGTAGATCGCACGGCGTTCTTCGGCCGAGAGTTCGATGGCTGGTGTCGGGGATGGGGGTCGGTCCCAGGCCCGGCGCAGGTTCGTCCAGGACAGGCCCTCTGCGAGTTCGCCTCCGGAGTACCAGGCGGGGCGGCCTTGGGCGTCATGGTGGTCTGGGAGGGTGACGGTATACCCGGTGATCACACCGGGGTCTTGGACGCGGTGCCTGGTCTGGACGATGACCCCTGCGGCGTCCAGGTGGGCGAGGAAGTCTGCGGTGGTCCGGGCCCTGTCCGCGGCTTGACGAACGGTGGTCCGGAGGCAAGCGCGGACGGTTCGTCCGTCCAGGCCTCGTCCGGATACCGGTGGAACGACCGTGGACCAGCGCGATCGGAGTTTGGGCAAGGTCAGGTCGGCGGCGAGTTTGCCGCCGCCGTACCAGACCACTGGTCCTGTGGCCTTCCGATAGCTCGGCAGCGCGACCGCGTAGCCGGGTCGCCTGGTCTGGGTGGTCTTGGCTGTAGCGGTGGCGGACCAGTACCCCGGCCTCGCGCAGCCGCTCGAAGAACTCGGCCTCCGTCCGTGCGGTGGCGGCTGCGTCCTGGACGTGGCGGCGGAGAGTGGAGCGGGATCCTCCTGCCAAGCCGAGATGCCGAGTCTTCTGCATTTCGCCGCGGGTGGGGCGGCGGACGGCGGTCCAGTCCGCCGGGGCGGTCCGCCGTAGTCCGAGTTCGTCTTCCGCCGCGCGACAGGCGTCCCGGATCAGGTATCCGTTCTGCCAGATGTTCGGACGAATGCCGTCGGTGCGGGCCAGCGTGGCGGCCACGTGGATGTGGTCGTCGGCGTGCCGGACGGCGATCCAGCGGACGCCGTTGGGGTCGCCCTCCGGCGCGAGTCCGAGACGGTCCATCATCTGGTCAGCGATCCGCGCCCATTGCGCATCGGTCAGGACCGGGTCCTCGGGCGCGGCACGCAGGGACAGGTGCCAGACGGGTTTGTCGTAGTTCCGGTCCCCCAGCAGCTTCACAGGGTGTGTGAGCAGTGCACCGAGTCGGCGAACGTCTCGCGTTCCGTCCTGCCGCCACGGAGGTTCGAGCTCTGCGGGATCGCGGAATCCGGTGACAACGTGGGCGTCTTGGTGCTCGCCGTTGTTGCCGGGGCCGAACAGGTAGCGCAATAGCCTGTCCACCCGGTTGCCCTGTACCACCCGGCCGATCACGCCTGCTGTCCAGGTCGCCTGGTCACGGCAGGTGCCTGCAGATCTCGTCGGCCACCCGATCGACCTTGTCGACCACCTGAGCGCAGGCATGGGCGTGTGCGGCGAGCTGCTGCGTCAGTTCCCCCGAACCCAGCTCCGTGATGGCCTGGTTGAGGTTCACGCTCAGCTGCCGGACTTGCCCGCCGACGTGCATCAGCTCCTCCAGGAGCACGCGGAGTTCGGCGTGACCTGGCTGGCGGATTCCCTTTGCCTCTGACATCACCGTGTGCGCGACGAATGCTCTGACGGCCCAGTGCGGGCGGTGCGCGGCCTCCCGGACGTCTGCGTACTCCTGCTGGGACAGCTTGATGGTGATCTTCTTGTCTCGGGGTGGCGACTGTGGCCTGCGGCGGTTCTGGTCGGCGCCACGTCTTCTCTTCGGTGTCTGCTCGGAGGTTCGTTGTTCTGGCAATGCTGCCCTCCACACGAGATCGCGCAATCGGGTCCGCGCTCCCCGGCGCGCTCGGCCAGAGAGCGAGAGTTCTGAGACTTCATTTCTTGTCCCGCCGGAGCCAGAGCTCGTGTGAGCGGCTACGGCCCACACGCTCGCGTTCAACTCGCACAGCCCTCACTGCGGCGCTCACCAGGAGCGCGTCGAGGCATGCGGAACGCTCCGCGGAAAGTGGGAGTGATAGCGAAACGCCGACGTTGGCGGGGAGCTCGGCATGTGCCGCCACTACGAGGCTGAGCAGGTCAGCCGGGAGATCTTCCCGTGGAGGGAGTTCGGCGGACGCCGGTCACGTTGGCGAACGAACGGCATCTCGCGTTGCGCGCCGAGTCGTCCTCGCTGGTGCTGGCGAGCTGTTCGTTCGGAAGCTCCTGCTCGAGGAGCTTGCCGTTCTGCTCGACAGGCCTAGGAACCGCTCGCGGGGGTCGCAAGCGCTCTGAAGCGTGTGGTCATCGTTCGGAGTACCGAACTCGCTCATGAAGAAGTTCCCCAATCAGGCTGAATCCGCTCATCTGGGCCTTCCTTCCTCGTGAGACTGGACGCCGATAATGTTCAGAGGTGAAGTAGTGCGCTCTGCGCTCCATACTCCACCACACGAAACACAGAGTCAACAATCAGGTTCACCGTGTAGCAGGACCGGGCCCCTCCTCAGGAGACGGATCAATGCCCTGCCATCCACTCACGCTCGCCCATCTTCGATGCATGACTCGAAGTCCTTTATGTAATGTTTTGTCTTGATTATTAGGGGGCGAATTGTGGTGGTTTGGTGGGATGGTCGCGCTGTGGGCGGGCAGGGGTGGGTGACTGGAGGGGCAGGGGTCGGTGGCGGGGTGGTTGGGCTGGTCGGCGGCCGGATTCGGACGGGGCGTTGTGGGGGTAGGGCACTTGTGTGAAAGTTGGCTCATCGCTGGCCTCACCTTCATCATTCCTGAGCTTGACTGGCGTTCATGACCGATGCCCGGTCACCGTCTTCGGCAGCCGGAATGCTGATTTGTGTCGGGGAGTCGCATATTTAGCTTCGGGGAGCCGTCTGGTGGCTGATATCGATGCTCTGATGAAGAAGTACTTCGTTCAGCCGGAGGACACCGTTCCTCCTTCGGAGCCGCTGCCTGCCACCTTCGGGGGCTGCAAGGTCACTCCGCTGATCGACGGAACCACCTACTTCAACGACCTCAAGGCGCAGCTCGCGACCCTGGGCGTGGGATCGCCGACCGAGAACGCCAACCAGTTCATCTACATCGCCGGCTGGGACCTCCACCTGATGGGCGGCAAGATCCTCCCCGCGCCCGGCTCGTCCGGCACCTACCTGCCGACGGTCGAGCTGGAGCAACCCTTCTCGCTCGACGGTCCCGCGGCCCCGCCCCCGGCCCCGGCCCTGGCCGGGCTGAACAAACTGCTCAAGGACAAGGCGAGGGCCGGAGTCGACGTCCGGATCCTGGGCTGGGCCTCGTTCGCCGTCATGGCCGACAACTTCGTCCAGAGCAAGGCGGTGGAACACGGGCTGGCCAATATCCGCAACGTCAACCTCGCCACCCTGGCCGCCATCCTGGACCTGCGCACCGAACCCAAGCTCGCTGAGAAGGCCTGGGTGAACATCCTGACCCACTCCGCGGGCTCCGCCCATACCAAGCTGGTGATCCTCGGCAGCGGCAGTGGCGGCATCGGCTATACGGGCGGGCTCGACTTCGTGGGCGACCGCCACGGCTCCCAGCCGCACCCCGCCCGGCAGTGGCACGACGTGCAGGCGAAGGTCGAGGGCCCGGCGGTGCAGGCGATGCACGACTTCTTCCGCGACATGTGGAACGAGGTCAGGGGCCGGAAGGTGCGGCCCTTCCGCTTCGGCTTCACCAATCTCGACAGCCACACGCCCGCCTCCCCCGCCCTGGCCGCGCGCACTCTGCCGACCACGCCGGCGGGCAGGCACCACGTCCAGTCTCTGCGCACCCTGCCCCAGTTCAACTACAAGAGCAGCAACCGGCTGCCCGAGAACGACAAGATCTCGTTCGCGCCGGCCGGCGTGTTCGAGGTCCGCACCGCCTGGTTCAAGGCGATCAAGGCCGCCGACCGCTACATCTACATCGAGGACCAAGGGTTCTGGTCGATCGAACTGATGCGCAGGCTGCGGGACGCCGTCCAGGCCAAGCCTGACCTCAAGGTGATCCTGGTCGTCGGGGTCGCCGACCCGAACGATCCGGTCTTTCCGCCGTACGGCCTGGTCGCGTTGACCCAGGGCCTGCTGAAGGGGCTGACCACCGCGCAGCGCGCCCAGGTGGCGATGTTCTCCCGCAACGTGATCGTCCACACGAAGTCCACCATCGTGGACGACCACTGGGCGATCATCGGGTCGGCCAACGCCTTCCGGCGCAGCCTCTACACCGACATCGAGCACTCGGTGGCCGTCCTCGACGAGGAAGACTCGCTGGTGCAGGTGTACCGGGTGGAGCTCTGGAGCGACTCGTTCGAGCTCCCCTTCGCCGACCAGCCGAAGATCGTCAATATCGACAAGGCGCTCAACGTCTGGAACTCCTCCTGGGGAACCTCCGGCAGCGGGGTCACCCTGCCCTCCAGCATCAAACCCGTGGCCCTGCCCACCGTGGAGAAGACGCTCACCGAGAAGGAGCAGGAGAGGTACGACATGTTCGCGGACGTCGACTCGCGCGACGCGTGGGGAGCGTGCACGTCATGACGATGTTCATCACCCTCAAGGACTACCTCGGCGACAAGTGGCCGCCCTTCCTGCCCAAGCCGTCCGACCCCGCCGTCCTCTCCCACATCTGGATCGAGCCGCCGCAGTCGACGGTCGAGCCCGACAAGGTCAACCTGCTGACCCGCCTTCTCCTGGAGCAGGACCTCGTCCTGGCGCTGCCCGGGTTCGACGCGGTGAGCGTGGTGCTGAAGCGCGACGCCGGCGGTTCCGCCGACTCCGAGGGCCTCGGCCTCGAGATCGACTTCGTCCCGCAGACCGTGCTGCGTGTGACCGACGCGCCCGTGGCGCTGCGTTTCGGCCCGACGCTGCTGCGCCCCATGCGCAAGGTGACCGGCGGCGGTGACGCCCGCTACGAGCCCGACCCCGGGCGCCCGTTCGTCGAGTTCGCGGTGCCGAAGGTCAGCGGGACGGCCAGCAAGGACGGCATCCAGTCCGACACGCCGTTCACCGCCGCGCTCCCCTACCCGGTGCAGATCGCCGGCACCGGAGTGGTGATCGACAGCGCCATGGTCGGCTTCCACCAGGCGGGCGGCAAGGCGTGCCTGGTGCTGCAGTGGAAGGAAGGCGCTCTCGGCAAGCTGCTCGGCCAGTTCGTCCCCAACCTCGGCGACCGCAGCCCGGCGGGCGAGCAGGACGTCACTCTGCGCCTGATCATCGGCGCCGACGGCCTCGAAGAGGCGCGCCTCGACTGGCAGGCGGCCGCCCCCGGCGCCGCGTTCGCGCTCCCCGGCCTCAGCGTGAACGTCCCGGCGTCCAGCCGCTTCTCGCTGCTGTTGATGCGTCAGGGGGCGGGGCTCGGCCGGGCCGCGTTCGTCGTCACTTTGACGGGGGACGATCCGGTGACGGCGGGCAGTACCTTCGCGTGGGGGCGCGATGGTGATCGTGAGCTGCACAACGACGAGCCGCCCCAGCCGCCGGACAAGCCGCTCTTCGCCGTCACGCTCAAGCCGACGGGCGGGCCGCGCAGCCTGATGCTGCTCGACGTCACGCTCGGCGCGCCGAAGCTGCCCGGCTTCTTCCGCCAGCTCACCACGCCGATCCCCCCGCTGGACCTCAACGATCCCGTCAGCCTCTGCAAGCCCGTGGTCTTCGACCCGGCCGACCTCGGGGCGGGGTGGAGTGCCCAGCTGAGCGTCAACATCGACGCGGGTGGCGGGGCGTTCACCCTGCCGTTCCTGAAGCAGGGTCAGGGCGGCGACTCCCAGTTCCTGCAGCTGTACACGAACACGCCGCTCACGGGGCTGCCGATCACGTTGCCGCAGGGCGAGGTGAGTTTCGATATCGGGGTTCGGGTCCGGGTCCTCAGTATCAGTTTCGACCTGTTGTGCCGCCTGACGTTCAATCTCAGCACGTTCGCCCTGAAGGTCGACCATGACCAGGGGATCCAGCTGCGTTCCAAAGAGGCCGAACGCGAGTTCCCGGATCTGTTCGGGATGCGCTGGCGGTTCAAGGGCAAGGACCTGGGCGACAAGACCTTCCACTACTTCACCATCGCCACGAAGGACTACCACTATCAGGTGCAGCAGCCTGAGGGGGCGGTGCTGGAGCTGGACTTCACGCGGGCGAGCGAGGAGCCGATCACTTTCAGTGTGCGGGATTTCGCGCTCACGCCCAAGGGTGTCAACCTCGCCGCGACGGTCACCGACCGGCCTGCTCGGTTGAACGGGCTGCGCACGCGGTTCCGGTTCACCGACAGCGGTTTTGTGATCCGTGAGAACCGCATCGCCGACTTCACCTTGGCCGGGTCGGGTCCGCTGCCGCCCGACCTGGTGGGTGACGCCACGGCTGACATCGCGTTGCAGTTCGCGCAGCGTGACGGCGGCAATCTGACTCTGGTGCAGGGTGCCGCGAACCTGCGTGGTGCGAAGTTGCTCGACTGTAAGGGGACGCGGTTCCAGTTCTCGGTGGACGCCCTGGGTCTGCGGTTCGTCGACGACGGTGCTTTCCACCTGTACTTCACCGTCACCGGTTCCGCGCAGTTCGTCCTGGCTCCTGGCGATGACGCCGATGGGCCGCTGGGCCTGCTCGGCAAGACCCGCATCGACCTCGTCCAGTGTCCGTTGACCGGTGATGCCCGGGTGATCGGCAAGCACGTGAAGTTCCTGATCGAGCTGCCCAAGCCGAAGTCCTTCCACTTCCTCGGCTGCTTCGAGATGGAGCTGCGGGCGATCGGTTTCGTGCCGCAGTGCGAGTTCTTCGGCGGCGACGGGGCCATGCAGGTGACGGGCCAGCTGAAGTTCGCCCAGGGACCCGGTGACACGCCGGACTCGCGGCCCGACTACCACGAGCTGTTCATCGGCCTGCCCGCGCCGGGCGAGTTCGTGCCGCGCGTCCACTTCACGCGCCTGCCGGTGAACCTGGCGATCGGCGCCGCGTTCCGGCTCAACGGCGTGGTCGACTTCGTGGACGAGCCCGACCAGACCGGGTTGATCGGCGAGGGCGTCGTCCAGATCCAGGGGCTGCCGACCATCGCGGCCAGCTTCGGATTCCTGCGGGTGCGTCGTGGCGCGGGTTCGCCCTGGTTGCGGGCCTGGTTCCTGTATCTGGAGATCCGCCAGGTCAGTTTCATGATCCCGGTCATCCAGATTTATCTGCGTGAGATCGGGATGGGGTTCGGCTACCGCTTCACGATCGCCTCCATCAAGGCGGCCGATGCCGAGAACGATGTGAAGAAGCTGCTGAAGACCCTGGAGGGGCTGTCGCGCACGCAGGGGGATCTGTCGAAGCGGGACCGTTGGGCGGTGGATCTGGAGGACGCCGGGCAGGATCCGCGCTGGACGATCGTCCTGCGGGCGATGATCTCGCAGACCTCGGCGTCGGCCTCGCCGCTGCGATACGAGGCGTTTGCGGAGGCCGACCTCGCTTGTGTGTTCCTTGTGGACGCGATCATCGCGTTCCGCAGTGACCTGACGTTCTTCATGGCGGTGCGGGGCTGGTTCAACACCAACTACGCCGACTACGTCGACAACAAGGAAGGTGCGCGCGAGAACCCGATCCTGAGCGGGTTCGTGCTGCTGTCGCCGCGTCAGAAGCGGTTCCTGGCGCATGTGGCCAAGCCTGAGGGCGGCAAGCCGGGCAACCACCCGCCGCTGCCCGACTTCGTCCGCGACGCGATCGCCAACAGCCGTTTCTCGGCGACGTTGCTGATCGAGCCGGGCCTGTTCCATTACGAGCTGGGCTGGCCCAACATGCTGCGCTGGCACATCGAGCTCGGTCCGTTGGGCCTGGAGGTCGAGGGCGGGTTCATCTTCCGTGTCTCGACCACGGAGATGGTGCTCGGGACGAGCTTCCTGGCCCGGGGCAAGATCGAGCTGAGCGCCGGTGTGGATCTCGGGCTGGTGGGCATGCGGATCAGCGCCACCGCGCGGGTGGCGTTCGGGGCGCGGTACATCGGCGTCATCGACTTCCGTGATCCGACGGGCAACTCGGCGGTGTACGGGGCGATCGGGCTGGAGGTGCAGGTCGGCTTCGCGATCGAGTTCTGGATCAAGATCCCGCTGGTCTTCACCACGATCCGGCTCTCGTTCAGCTTCAGCCTGGAGATCGCCTACAGCGCGGGCCTGGAGATCGGTGTCAAGGGCCTGAGCGTGCCCGGCGTGCGCGGGGTCGGCACCGTCGGTGTCTCGTGCTGTGGTCACAGTCTGCAGGCGACGGTCAAGGTGGCGTTCGAGGAGGACAACGTCCAGGCGGCTCTCGACCGGACCAAGCAGTTCCTGTCGCTCGGGCTGGAGGCCACCGAGGTCGATCCGGTGCCGGGCACGGCGGGTGCGATGGACGCCGCGCCGGAGTTCATACGGATGCAGGCGGCGCGGCGCCCCGCCCTGCCGCCGCGTGCTCTCGCAGCCGTGCTCCGCGAGGAGACGGCGGCCCCGGTCGAGGCCGATGTGTTCCGCGTGCCCGGCTACGTCGTCTTCGTGCTGCGTGACGCGCCGAGTTGGGACGCCGACCACCAGATCTACTTCGTGCTGCTGCCGCAGGGCGAGCGGCTGCACCGGGACGCGCAGGGCCACCTCATCCTCGACGAGGACGGTTTCCCGGTGGCCGAGCCCGAGCTGGGATTCCTGCCCCCGCCTCCGGCCGACGGCACCGTGGTCGGGAAGGACTTCTCCCTGCGTGTGCCGCAGCCTGCGGCGGGTGAGAGCTACACGTTGCGGCACTTCGAGCCTCTGCCGACCCCGCAGTTCGTGGATGTGACCGGCGCGGTCACCGGCGGCAACCCGATCACGTGGGGGGTGAACTGGGCGGCGCGGCTCTACGCCGACGGCTCCGCCGAGCGCCGCGTGGTGAACCCGACGACCGGGGACCCGGGCACCCCGACGCCGCTGCAGGACGGGATCAGCCTCGCGCAGCACCTCGGCAACGCCTTCAAGCAGACCTACACCGGCGCGGGGGACGGCGCGGTCGCCCATCCGGTCGGCGATCCCGGCGCACTGCCCAACTACCGTCCGCCGGTGAGCGACCCGCGCGTGCAGAACCCGTCCGACAGCTCGTTCGAGGCGGCGGTGCGGGGAGCGTACAAACAGTTCGGTGGGTCGCCCTTCCTCAAGCGCGACCCGCAGGAGTTGTACGAGCAGCTGCTCGATGAGGCGTTCAAACCGGAGACGAGCATCTACGCGGGCGACGGCGCCGCCCACGACGGTGACGATCCCGGTTCGGTCAGCGTCGTCCAGGGCAACCAGCAGGCTCACCAGCTGCGCGGTGTGATCATCCACGACATCGTCTCGGACCTGCGCGCCTTCCATGCCGAGGGCGACCAGGCCAAGCGGGACAAGCTGGTCGCCGGGTCGCTGGCCTTCCAGATGGGGCTGGTGTTCGCGGTGAAGACCGCCGACGGTCGCCGTCCGGCCTGGCTCGACCAGGTCGCGACGGGCCTGGACGGCCAGCCGTCGATCAGCCAGCGTGAGCGGCCCGACGCGACCGACCCCGGCACCAGCAAGCAGGACGTGCGGACGTTCAACGTCGCCCAGGCCCAGTTCAGCCTGTTCCCGCCCGAGTTCCAGCAGGTGCGCCAGTACAGCGACGCGAGCACGATCGCGTTGGCCTGGGAGCTGAGCTGGCGGCGTGAGGCGTTGCCCGGAGTGAGCCGGGCCCAGAACGACCCCGACCATCACCTGGCGCACTACCACGTGCGCAGGCGCGCCCTCGACGGTGACGAGGCCGAGCACACCACCACGGTGAAGCCGGTGAAGGTGTTGCACCGCCACAAGACTGATATCGCCGGGGCGGGCCCCGCCACGCCGATCGACACGCTGTCGCTGCTGCAGCCGCGGTTCCAGGTGGTCGACCACTTCCCGGACACGGCGGGCGACCGTGCCGCCCTGCCGCGTGAGGGCCGTAGCTACGTCTACACGATCACCCCGGTCGACTTCGCCGGTAATGCCGGGCGTCCGCTGACGCTGATCGCGACGCGTTACCCGAACACGCCTCCCGCGGTGCCGGTGGACGGCGATCTGACGGTGAGTTACAGCATCGCGCCGTCGGACCTCGATCCGGCGGGTGGGGCGGCGACGCCGCAGGTGATGCCACCACGTCAGGTGTACGTCGAATGGAGCGAGCCGACCCGCCAGGACGGTCCTCCGGTGCCGATCCGCCACTACCGGCTGATCTTCCGTCGTGAGAGCACCGTGCCGATCGGCTCCTACGGGCTGGACAGTACGACCCAGCGTGGACGCACCGAGGGTCTGCCGACGTCGAACGCCCGGCCGCTGCCCACCGACGTCGAGATCGACCTCGAGCACGTTTTCGGGCCGCCCGGCGCTCGCGCGGCGGTGATCCCGGTCGACACGCTGCGCAAGGCTGGCGTGCTGCCGGACGGCGCCTGGCGTCCCGAGGCGTGGCGCGTGTTCTTCCAGACGGTCTCCGACCGCGACGTGCCGTCGGCGCTGGCGCCGGTGCAGCTGATGCTCGCCGCCGAGGCGGTGACCACGCCGCCCACCTCCCCCGCGCCGACCGACAGCATCGAGCACTCGCTCAACCCGCGTGAGGAACGCCGCCCGGCCGAGTTGGAGTGGCTGCCGCGCCCGACCGGCTTCGACGTGGTCCTGCCCGAGGACGAGCGGGCCGAGCCGGGCCTGGCGCACGCGCCGATGCCGCTCTCCGGCACGGGGACCGGTGGCCCGCCTCCGTTCGTGTTCACCGGCGACATCGGCAAGGTCGTCGGGTTCCGCGCGCATCCGCTGGGCATCCGGGCGATCCGGTTCCGTTGGAACCAGGGGCCGAGTGGTGCCGCCGCCTACCCGCTGGAGCTGAACGCCGGTTACCGGCTGTTCGAGCTGAACATCGACGCGGCCACCACCGACACCTTCGCCAGCGGCGCCCGGCTCGCCGAGGAGCTGCGGCTGCTGCAAGAGGTGCAGATGCTCCCGGCGGACGACCTGCCGCTCGTGCCCGGGGACACCTTGAACACCAGCCAGTGGGAGGCGTGGTATCCGGGCGCCGTCCAGCGTCGCCGTGCGCCCGATCCGTCCGCGCAGGGCGTCCAGGACGGGCGCGGTCCCTGGTATTCCTGGCAGGACTCCTATCTGGAGTGGCCGGAGTGGCAGGGCGTCACCCAGCCCGGTGGTAAGCGCGAGGCGCCGGTGCATCCGCTGCTCGGGCGCCTGGTGGAGCGGCTGCGCGCGCTGCGGCCCGGCAGCGGCACCGACTCGCAGGGCCAGTTGACGGGCGGGTACGCCGCCGCGCTCCAGCTCAGCCCGCCGACGTTGCCCAATGGCCTGGCCGATTTCCTGGCCAGTTGCCCGCCGGGCGCGGACCGGTACGGCTGGGGTGCGCTCCAGCGTCTCGGTCTGGCGGTGACCTTCAGCCTCCACGACCCCGACACGGGCGCGGTGCGCGGGCCGAAGCTGCTGGAGCTGCTTCAGGGGCTCTTCGCACGGCTGGAGAGCAGCGAGCTTCCCCTCGATCCGGACGCGGCTGCCTTCGCTGCCGTTCGCCGTCACCTGCATGTCGAGTTGTTGTTCCAGCCGGGGCGCAGCATTCAGCTGGGCGAGCGTCCGGCCGGGGGCGACGATCTGCTGGCTCTGGTGCAGATCAGCTTGCGGCCGACCGTGCGGCAGCGGCTGCGCTACCGCGCCGTCACCATCACCGGACGGTCGAACGCCGATGTCGAGGTGCGTTTCACTCTCGCCGCGCCCTGCAGCCTGGTCGACCGGCCGGGCGGTGGGGCCGGTCAGGTGGAGCTCGAGCCGCAGCCCGCTCCGATCACCCGGACGGTCCGGCTGCCGCTGAACGGTGAGGCGGCGCTGCTCCTGCGCGGCGCGTCGCTCCCCGCGACGATCGAGGTCCGCCCGCAGGCCAGGCTGACCGCCGATCCCACGCCGTTCGACCCGGCGATCGCGCCGCTGCTGGACTACGACGCGGGCCGCAAGCTGCTCAGCGCCCACACCATGCTCAGCGCCGACCAGCTCGCGCTGTTGCGCCCGTCCCTCGCTCCGGCCGACCTGCAGGCCGTGGAGGGCCTGGCCGGGACGGTGCGGACCGAGGACTTCGGCCCGGCCGACGAGCGCACCCACCACTTCACCGTCGCGACGGACGCGCTGGCCAAGCTGTTCTCCACGGCGGACGACAGCGTGCCCGAGCACGTCCAGTGGATGCGGCTGAAGTACTACCTGGAGACGCTGAACAGCAACGACCCCAAGGTGCCCGACACCGGCAGGGTCGACCTCCCCGTCGACGAGGCCGGGATCGCCAAGGCGCTGCCCGACGTCCTCGCCTGGACGGCGCGTTTCTTCGACGCCGGCGGCGCGGTGGAGGTGGGCGCGGACGGGCTGGGGAAGACGGGCGCCGGTCCGTGGACGGCCACGGCCTACCCGCGCGCGGGATCGCCCGCGCTGGCGACGCCGGACGCCGACGGGCGCCTGACCTACACGCAGCTGATCGAGGACCGCTGGGCGCACACGCTGCGCTACTACTTCCAGCCCTACGGCCGTTACGACCTGCTCTGGCAGAGCCTGCGCCGCTCCCCCACGCTGTTCCCCGGCCGCGCTGCCACCGAGGTCGACACCCCGGTCGTGAAGGTGGACCCGGCTGCGGGCGGGCTCGACGTGGTGATCGACCGGACGCAGGCCGTGGACGCCCCGATCGTCCTCGGCTCGCGGCGGCTGGACGAGGCGGCCACCCCGGCCCGTCCGCCCGCGCCCGGCGCGATCTGGGAGGTGATCGTCGCCCAGCACCACGAGCAGACCCTGGCCGAACGCAACCAGACCCTCGTCCGCCAGCTGGCGTTCCGGGGGCTCGCCTTCACGCTGCTGCGCCGCTTCGGGTACGCGGACTGGTACGCCTGGGTTCGCGGCTTCGCCCAGGAGCATCAGCGCGAGGTGCCCGTCCGCCTGGTCGAGGACGACTACCCGGACATCCCGGACGCCCTGCCGGGCGTTCCGGACCATCTCGTCCTGGACGGGACGGCCGATCAGGACGAGCTGCGCGGCCTCGACCTGCCCGAGCGCGTCGGCGACTTCTCCCAGGGCGTCCTCGCCCTGCAGTGGCGGGCCCTGCCGTTCTACTACGAGCACCGCCTGCTGGTGGTCGCCCAGACCGACGGCACCGTGTCGCCGATCAACAGCGTCACCCAGCGCGACCTGACCTACCGCTCGCCCTTGCCGGACGCCACCGTGAGCGGGACCGACATCGTGTTGCACCGCCTGCCGCCGTTCCCGCCCCTGGTTCGCGGGGACGCCGGGTTCCAGGCCGACACCCGCGTGCGGACCGTCACCATCCCGCTGCGCCGGTTCTGGGACAGCCTGCCCGACGAGGCCCAGCAGCGCTGGCCCGCCGAAACCCCCGATCCCACGACCGGCACCGCGACGGCGCGCAAGCTCGGCGCCCTGCCCGACCCCGAGGTCGTCTACCAGATCGTCGAGCTGTTCAGCGGCAACATCGAGGTGCAGGCCGAATGCTTCTACGACCCGGTCGCCAAGAAGTTCACCCACCGCCAGCTCGGCAAGCGCTTCCTGGTGGCGCGGACCACGCTGGCGCCTCCGGCGGGCGTCCTCGGGGACTTCCCGCTGGCGGTCGATCTGGTCCAGGTGAGCGAGGAGCAGCTGGGCAGCGGCTACGACACGACCGGCCTGCCGCTCGACACGCGCAACCGGGTGGCCATCGATGAACACGGGCGTCTGCTGTTCGCCGGGGTGATGACCAAGGCGGACCGCGACGCCCTGGTCCGGCTGATGCACGAACCGGACGCGGCGAAGATCCGGGCGCTCTTCGAAGGCTGGTACGCCACCGAGCCGGTGAGCGCCCCTGCGGCGAACCTGCCCGACCGGCTCCAGGCCCTGATCGACTTCCTGCCCGCGCCGACCCTGACCCTGGTCTGGCAGGGCCCCTCGGACGCGTCCGCCGGAGATCTGCGGCGGCTCCCCGGCGACAGCGCCTTCACCGGGGCCATCGCGCAGATCATCACCCAGGCCACGGGCGCGGGCCCGGACACCGTTACCCGCGTGGAGATCCCCGCCGGGCCGGAGCAGATCCCCGGCGAACTCCAGAACAAGGTGGCGTTCACGCGCAACGAACCGGGCACGCAGTACACCGGCATCACCTGGACCGGCGCGATGAGCGGCGACGACATCGCCGCCCTGCGGCGCTGGGCCCGGTTCCCCGAGTTCGCCGACGCCGTGGAGAAACTGATCGCCGCGGTGCACGACGCGAGCGCGACCGTCCCACCGCCGCCTTCGGTCACGGTGCCGTTCACCGTTGCGGTGCGTCCCGTCCAGGCCGGGCTCAGCGGCGTCCTCGCCGAAAAGCTGCTGCTCGGCGCCGTGCTGATGCGCCACCACGGCATGATGCGCGCCGACGATCCGGCCGCGCTGCTGGCGTCCTACCCCGGAAAACCCGACCAGCTCGCCCTCAGGCGACTGCACCACACGAGCCAGGGCAGCGGAATGCGCGGCCGTTCCCTGGTGATCCGCGCCCGCCGTGGCAGCGCCACGCCGAGCGAACCGCGACCGATCGATCCCACGGACCTGTGACGGCCCTGGACGGCGGCCCCACGGGGCCACGAGCGGACTAGGAGGAGCAGATGCCGAAACTTCCCGACCTGCCGAAGTTGAAGATCGCGGGCCCCTTCTGGACGGCCGAGGCCGAGGTGATCCGGCTGGCCGATCCGGCCACCAACCTCGCCTTCCGCACCCTGTACGTGGACACCACGCCACGCCAGGCGGTCGGCGACAACACCGTGCTGCTGCCGGGCTCCCTGCTGGCGCTGGTCTACGTCACCAGCGTCACGATCAGCCCGACCAACGCCGCCACGCCGCAGTACACGTGGACGCGCAGCGGCACCAAACCCGACGGCCACCTGTCACCCCAGGCGATCCGCACCGCGATCAACGCCGGCACCGCCAGTCTGCTGCTCCTGCAGGCCCCGGCCGACGGCTGGCCCAAGAACATCGTCGGCAACCTGCCGGTCTTCACCTGCCTCGGCGGCGAGATCATCCTCGACGCGATGACGGCCCAGGCCAACGCCGCCCAGCGGCTGTACACCGCGCTGGGCCTCGGGACGGCGCCGATCGGGCAGCGCACCGGCCCAGCCCACCTGCTCGGCTCCCTGGCCGTCCACTCCGGCGGCCTCTCGGCCTTCGGCCAGGTCCGACTGCTCTGGGACGGCGCGCCGGTCACCGCCGTGTTCCAGCTCGCCCGGGTCGTCCCCGACCCCGAGCCGACGCCGGGGACCAAGGTGCGCGGCTTCCGGATGACGATCGAGACCGAGCGGCTGACCGACGGCGAGCGGGCGGCACTCATCGCCTCCTGGCGACGCCTCAACCGCTACCTCAACCCGAACAACCCGCTGAACGGCACGGTCCAGCCGGTGCCCGCGCCGCAGTGGGCCACCCTGGAGCTCGCCGACCCGCTCGCCGTCCCGCGCCTGTTCTGGGAGATCACGCCCTGGCAGGAGCAGCCCGGCACGCGCCCGATCAGCTTCGCGGGCGAGGAGTTCAGCCTGCTCCTGAGCGACCGGCAGCCCTACGACCCCGCCGTCCAGCCCGACACGCTCGCCCGGATCACGCCGTCCAGCGCCCGGGTGAGCACCGACGGCACGAAACTGCGGGTGCAGCTGACGGCCGGGGACCCGCCCACCGGCTCCCCCGGCACGCTCGGCTACCAGGCCGCCCGCGACGCGTCCGGCTGGAACGAGCACGTCACCCTCGCCGCCACCACACTCGCCTTCGACCCGAACGAGGCCGCCCGCCGCCTGCGCGCCACGTTGCAGGCGCCCGAGCCGTCCTGGACCCGGCCCGCGACAGGAACCGCCCGGCCCGTCACCCCACCGGTGCTGTGGGGGTTCACGCCGTTGGACGACGGCTGGGCCCAGCTCCCGCTGCCCAACCTGTCCGAGCAGGTCTACCTCGACGCGGGCGTGGCCCAGGCGACGCCCGTCCCGGCGCCCGACAACCTGCTGCGCGGCGCCGTCAGCTACGGCAACGACGATCCGTCCGGGCTCGGGCAGGCGCCCGGCGAGCAGCCCTGGAGCCTCACCCTCGCCGCGGCCCGGCACATGACCGGCGTCTGGGTGCTCGGCCCGGTCGGCGCGGAGTACCGGCTCCAGTCGGCCGACCTGACACTGGACGCGCCCGAGGTGACGCTCAACGGCCTGTTCTGGTTGAGCACCGAAGCGCCGACCGCGGCCGACGCCCTGCCCGACCTCGACGACTGGATCGGCGGCCTGGCGACCGTCCCCCTGCACACCGTCACCGGACGCGAGCTGTTCGCGCCCCTCGTGCGGCTCGCCTTCGACGCGATCGGCTTCGCGTGGCGGAGCACGCCCGCCCCTTCGGCCGGGCTCGGCGTCTGGGCCTTCCAGTACGGCGTCGATCCGGTGCTGCTCCGCGCCCTGGTGAGCGCAGGCGTGCTGGCGCCGGACACCCTTGGTGCGGCCCTGCCGCTGGTCTGGCGTCGTCACCCGACGCTGCCGATGGTGCAGGCCCTCGCGCTCACGCAGAGCGTCAGCCCGCCCAACGTGCCGATCGCGGGCCGTCAGCTCGTCCCGTTCGAGCTGCCGGTGACCCGCCAGGACGGCCTGGACCTGCCGAACGGCTGGCGCTTCGTGGCGGACGGCGCCACGGGCTGGCCGCGCTACGGGGGCGGCCTCTCGCCCGCCCGCGAATGGATCGGCACGGACGCGGACAAACTGTACGACCTGCCCTTGGTGGCGCTCTCGCTGCCCGGCCTGGTGCTCGACCCGCGCGCCGACGGCGACCCGCCGCAGAGTGATCCGGCGCTCGGCCTGGCCGTCCAGTACCGCCACGACCTGCCCTACACCGACGAGGTCCAGGCGCTGGCCCAGCTTCCCCGGATCCCCAAGGACCCGCGTGAGAGCTCGCCGCTGCCCGACACGGCGCGGCCCGAACCGCCGCGTCCGCTCACGCGCTCCGACTACGCCGCCCACTGGCGGCGGCTCACCGAGCGCGCCGGCCTCGCCGCCGCCGACGGCGTGGCCGCCTTCGCCCGGCAGGACGGCCAGACCGTGCTGCGCTTCCTGGCCTCGATCCGCGCCTGGCCCGTCCGCGCCACGCTCGCCCTGGACGGCTATCCCGGCGAGCTCCGCCTGGACAACGCCGACCCCGCCCACAGCGCCCCCCTGACGCTGACGCGTGAGGCGGCCCTGCTCGGCATCGACGGCGACTTCACCGACGAGGGAAGCGGCCTGCGCCGCCTGCCCGCGGGCACGCCGCCGGACGCGGCCCAGTACCGGCTGACGGCCGGAAGCATGGCCGCCCGCCGCGCGGGCGACACCGGTTTCGCCGACCAGCGCGGCCTGGTGCGCGGCGCGAGCGCGACGGCGACCAACCTGATCCGCACGCCGCTGAGCCATCCCACGGCGGGCGACGTGCAGCTGACCACCACCCGTGTGCCGCTCACCCTCGGCCACGCCGCAGCGGCCTGGCAGCTGTGGTTCCGCGACCTGCCCGCCCAGGGGTCCGCCTTCACCAAGGCGTCCGCCCGCTCACCCAAGGCCGTCGAGCTGGACCTCGACGCCAACGACCCCGAGGCGCGCAGCAGCGACTACGAGCACCGCACCGGGTACGAGTGGCGGCTGCGCCCGCTCGACGACGATCCGGACGCGCCCCCGCCCGGCCTCGACCTGTTCGGCCTGCGCTTCTTCCCCCTGGTGCTCGACCGCGTGCTGTTCGCCGGTGACGGCGTCGCCACGGTCGAGGTGATCGGGCGGTTGCAGCTTCCGGTGGCCGGCTCCGACGGCGAGCAGACCGATCTGAGCAACTGTGTGCGGCTGACCTTCTCCGGCGGCGGCACCGCGCTGACCCTCAGCGCCATCGCCATCGAGGGAACCGTCCTGGAGTGGCCGCTGGCCGTCTCCGCAGGCGAGGCCGGTGACGCGCCGCGCCTGCGGGTCGGCGCCATCGCCCTGGCCTCCGGTGGCACGGGCCTGACCGTCGACCAGGTCCGGCTGTACTTCCACCTGTTCCAGGTGGAGTGGGCGGTCGGGCTGCCGCCGATCGCCTTCCCCAATCCCGTAACGCCGCCGTTCACCCTGCCCGGCGCGTCCGGCCAGGATCCGATCGTGCCGCAGAAGGTCGCCCTCGGCCTCGACATGACCGGCGGGAAGCACACCCTGAAGCTCACTCTCGCCGTGCGGGTCGGCAGGCCGCCGACGGGTCTGCAGGCCCTCTACCGGTTCGACGAGGGCAGCGGCGCCATCGTCCACGACTCGTCCGGCGTCGGTGATCCGTTGCACCTGACCGCGGCCTCGACCCTGGGCATGAGCTGGAGCGCCGGCGGCCTGACCCTCACCAAGCCGACGCTCCTCCGCTCGGGCGCTCCCGCCGCGAAGCTGACCGCCGCGGTGAAGGCGAGCGGCGAGATCAGCGTCGAGGCGTGGGTGAAGCCCGTCACCGGCCTGCTGACGAACGGGCAGTTCGACATCCTCACCGTCTCGTCCGACGACGCGCACCGGAACGTGACCCTCCAGCAGCGCAAGGGGCTGCTCGACTCCTCCAGCGTGGACGCGTGGCTGCACACCGATGCCACCGACGACACCGGCAGCCCCGACCTGGCCACACCGGCGGGTTCGCTCGGTTCGCTCGGCGGCGCCCTGACCCACCTGGCCTTCACCCGCTCCGCCGACGGCAAGACCCGGATCTACATCAACGGGCAGCTCAAGGCCGAGCACACCGTGGGCGGAAGCCTGGGCGCCTGGAACGACCGGTTCGAACTGGCCCTCGGCGACGAGTTCACGGGCGGCCACGCCTGGCTCGGCAGCTACCGCATGGTCGCCCTCTACAGCCGTGCCCTCGCCGCCGAGGAGGTGGCCGCGCGCTTCGCCTCGGGTCCGGCGACGGCGCCCGCCACGCCCCGGGGGCAGGCCCTCGCCGCCGCGCTGACCTTCGACCTGATGGCGACGGGGACGGAGCGTTTCACGCTCGACTCCGCGAGCCTCTTCGACGACCTCACCCTCGCCGTCACCCTGCCCGACGGCTCGCCCGCGGCCCTGGCCGGGGACACCACGCTGCAGTTCGGCTGGAACGGCTACAGCGCCCCGCAGCCGGACGGCCTCCAGTTCCTGCCGGGCATGCGCCTCGCCGACGCCCACACGCCCGGCCTGGGCGAACGCGCCGCCCCCGGCTTCGCCACGGTCACCTTCCGCGCCACCGCCCGGCCGGACGACCTGCCGAAGCTGCCCCTGACCGGCGCCTTCGTGGAGGCCCTGCTCGTCGCCCACTGGGGACGCTCGCTGCACGACCCCGTCCCGAACCGGACCGCCGACGCGGCGCAGCTGTACGGCTCCTCGGCCGGCGACCTCGTGGTCGGATACACCTCACGCCTGGACGGCGCGGACTGGCAGGAGCGCTTTCTGCTCAACGGGATGCTGACCGCGACCGACCTGGTCTCCTGGCCGCAGCAGCTCGCCTACGACGCGGCCAACGCGCGCATCACCCTGCCCGCGGCCCGCGCCGCCGGAGCCCCGCCGCTGACCCACCTGCGCCACACGATCAGAGTCCTGCTGAACCAGCACGAACTGCCCGCCTCCACCCTGACCGGCGCCGACGGCCCGCTGCTGTTCACCTTCGCCCAGGGACGGAGCTGGCAGACCCTGGCCCTGGTCGAACACCAGCTCGTCGAGGTGACCCCGGCGGCCGACGGGAGCGGCGGAACCCTCGGCCGCGAGACCCGCTGGACGGCCGTCCAGGAGGTGCGCCTGCTCACGCCCCAGCGCGCCGCGCAGTTCCTGCGCGCCATGGCCGCCCTGGAGACCACCGACCCCGTCACGGGCATCAGCCCGCTCGGCAGCGTGAGCGGCGGCTACCTGGGCGCGGGCCTGTCGACGCTGCTGGGCGGCTCGGGCGCGGCGCTCGACTCGCTGCCCCGGGACACGCTGCTCATCGAGGCGAGCGGACACCATCTGATCGGGCTCACGCCCGCCCCGGAGAGCACGGCCACCACCCTGCAGTTCCTCCCGACCGGCAGCCAGGGCGCCCTGCTCAGCAGTCCGGCGGACTACGCGCCCAGCGACCCCGCCGACCCGCGCTGGCTGTTGCTGACCATGCCGTTCCTCGGCCGCCTGCAGGACACCTCCCGGGACCTGGCCCAGCCACCCGCCGGGCAGCAGTCCAGCCCGCTGCAGGTCGACCCTCTGCTGCTCATCGCCCGCCTGCGCGCTACGGCTCCCACCACGGCCCTGCCTGCTTTGGCGCTCGCCTTCTGCGGCTGGGCCGACAGCACCCCGCTGCCCGTCACCTTCGCCAGCCTGGACACCGCGGTCGGCCGGAGCTTCGCGCGGCTCGACCCGCTCGCGTTGGAGGAGAGCTGGTTCCGCGCGCAGAATCCGTCCGCCGAGCCGCAGGGCGACCTGCTGCAGAGCGTCCTCGCGGCCCTTCCCGAGACCCCGGCGCGGCTCAGCCGCCCGGTCGCCCTGCGCCAGGCGTTCGACCCGCGCCGTCCCTTCTACCCGCCCCGCCCGGACGGGCTGCCTGCGCTGGCCGAACCCTCGCCGTACGCCGACCCCGTCTGGCGTGAGGACACGCTGCTCCTGACCCAGTCCGTGAGCACCATGGCGCCCACCAACACCCCGCCCTACGGCTGGACCCTGGCCGCCGCGCTCATCGCGAGCAGCGGGCTGCTCGGCCCGCCTCCCACGGGCGGCCAAGGCCCTCGCCGATACCCTGCGGCCACCCTCATCCCCGCGCCGCTCTCGCTCGACGGGACCGACAACCCACGTCCGCTGAACCTCGTGGTCAGCCCGTACCTGGGACTCCAGTGGCGTCCGGCCCCGCCCCTGCCGGCGAGCGGCCCGTCGCCGCTGCAAACCCGGCTGCTGCTGGCCGAGCTGCTCTGCCTCGCGCCCGGCACCGCACGGCTGCAACCCGTCGCGAGCCGCATGTGGAGCGTCCAGCCCGACAACCCCGACCTTGCCGACGAGAGCCACCTGCGCGCCCAGGCCCAGGGCTGGGCCGCGCAGTCCCAGCGCCTCCTGGCGCCCGAATCGCCGATCGCGGTCCTGCGCTACCGGATCATCAGCGACAACACACGCCCGGACAACCTGGGCGAGGCCGCCCTGACCACCAGCTACGCCTTCGCCCTGGTCCGGGTGACGACCACCTCGCCGCTCGCCAGGCGGCTGTTCCGCATCCGTCCGGCCCTCGCCGGCCTGCGTTACCGCGAGGGCCAGTGCAACGTCGCGGCGCTCCCCGCGAGCCCCCGCGACTTCGAACTCGCGCCGCCGCAGACGGTCGGGGTCCAACCGCTGTACCTCACCCAGCGCCCGGTGCGCGGTGACCTGCCCGCGTGGCCCTGGGGTCTCAGCGCGCTGCGCGTCAGCGTGCACTACACCAAGGGTGAGCAGGGCGTCATCGGCGTGGCCACCCCTGGAACGGCGGGCCAGACGCTCTGGTGGCAGACCGTCCAGCAGAGGGTGCAGTTCCGGTCGGCGCTCCACACGGACCGGCCGACCGGCGGCCTGCCGCGCCGGTTCCGCGCGCCCGCCGTCAGCAGTCTGCTCCCCGCGCCGCCCGACCCGCCGCTGCCCGCGCTGACCGGGCCGCTGTTCGACCAGCCTCCCCTCCCCCAGCCGGGCAACCCGCCGGGGACTCCCGGGGGACCGGCCCTGAACCGCTGGCAGCCCGTCCTGCCCGGTAGTTTGCGCTATCTGGTGAGCGGCGCGCGTCCCGGCGTGTTCGTGACGCTGCGCAACCAGCTGCTGCGTCAGAGCGGCGTCGCCCTGACCGGCGGGCACCCCCGCCCGCGCGGCCTGGCCATGCTCTCCGGCGGGCTGCCGGTGCAGCACCGTGTCCCGCGTCCGGTGCCGCTGCCCGCCAACGCCGACGGACGGCAGGGAGTCGCGCTGCGCACCTGGGCCAGCCACTTCGACCCCGACAGGCAGGCTCTGGTCACCCCGTCCCCCGCCGACGAGGCCTTCCGCGCCGCCTTCGAGGACCCGCCGAACAATCCGACCTACCGGCAGACGGCCCAGCGCCTGCGGATGCAGCTGGCCGCGATCGAGCGCCACACGCTGGACGTGGCCTGGGACGGGATCCTCACCTTCGTCTACCGGATCGACGGCAGCATCCCGCTGGCCGGCGGGCAGAAGCCGCAAACGCCGGAGTCCGGGATCCTCGACTGGCTCCTCGCCCTGGACCTCGTGGCCGCCGGACAGGTCACGCCACTCGAGGACATCACCACCCCGACGCTGGCGCTGACCCCGGCCCTGCGTGCCCAGCTCGGCGCGGCCGGCGTGTCCCTGCCGGGGCCGGACGTCGACACCGTCGACACGGCGAAACTCGCGATCCGCCAGTTCGGGCTCGCAGGCGACCCGGCCACCCGCGCCGCCCGGGCCCGCCAGCTGATCGCCACCCTGCCGCCCGGCGCGGCGATCCTCGCGCGCGCCAAGGCGCAGTTCGCCCCCCACCAGCCCGGCGCGGAGCCGTACCACGACGGCTACGGCCACGAGCTGCGCTTCCCGCTCCGCGTGGCCGACCCGAACGCGCCCTACCTGCCCCTCGTCCCGCGCCACGTCCACTTCGAGGACCCCGAATACAACCGGCGGCTCGCCTCACCGTCCGCCCACGCCGGTGTCTCGGTGCAGTTCCCCCAGCAACCGGGCGGCACCACGAGCCCGCAGCGCGCCATCACGCTCTCCGCCGAGCGGCGGGAGTGCAACCCCGACGGCACGCTGGCCCTGCGCGTCGACTGGGACGAACCGCCCCCGGGCACCCCGCAGGTCACGCTGACGCTCCAGAAGATCGACCTGGACCAGACCCCACGCGACCTGGTCGACCCCGACGCCGCGAGCGGCCCGCGAACCGTCGTCCCGGGGAGGCTCTACGAGCTCTCGCTGGCCGCGATCCAGAAGGCGAACGGCCCGTTCACCCCCGGTGAGCGCCTGCGGCTCGTCGTGCACGTCGACTCGGGCCCGGTGAAACCGGCCGTGGTGCAGCTCGACATCGCCACCGTCGAGGCTCCGGTGATCCCGGCGACCGACGCGGCGTACGCCCTCCTGCGCAGGCAGACGGTCGGCGACCGTACCCACGTCGAGTGCGTCCGCTTCGCCTGGGCCCCGGAAGCCCAGCGTGTCGAGCTCGTGAACCCGGCCGACCTCCGCACCGAGGTGGTCCGCCGCCGCGCGGTCTTCCATTTCACCGACTCGACCCGCCCCGGCCGAGCCGACCTCCACACCATCCAGAAACTCGCCCAGACCGGCTCGACCCACATCCCCCTGGTCACCTGAGGAAAGACCGGGTGCCCTCGGCTCTGCCTTGGGCACCCGGTCGTGCGTCAGGGGACGCGTGGGTGGATCAGATCAGTCGGGTCAGCGCTTGCCGTGGTAGCGGTCCCAGAGGGCCTGCATGTGGCCGGTGTAGACCACGACGTTCCCGTCGTTCTGGACGGCGAGCCAGGTGCCCTTGCGCCAGGTGTGGGTGGACCAGAGCGCCTTCTTGGCCTTGCTGTACACGACCAGGTTGCCGTCGGTCTGCATCACCGTGTACGCGCCCGGGTGCCCCGACGTGCGGGTGTGCCACTGGAGCTTGCCGTAGCGGTACAGCGCCAGGTCGCCGTTCGGCTCCTGACGGAGCTGGTAGGCGCGGTTCTGGGAGACGACCTTCTGGTACGGGTAGAGCGTCACGCCGTTCGACAGGGTCGAGATCCACTGGTAGCTCGACCAGAGCGCGGTGCGCCCCTTGTAGACGACCGCGTTCCCGTCGTTCTGCAGGGAGAGGTAGGCGCCCTTGTCGCCGTCGGTGTGGCTCCTCCAGTAGGTGCGGGTCCCCTTGGCGACGGCCAGGTCACCGTTGGTGCGCATGGTCGCGGCCGAGCCCTTGACCCAGGTGTGGGAGCTCCAGATGGACTTGGAGCCCCTGTAGACGACCAGGTTGCCGTCGGACTGCATGGCCAGCTTGTACCGGCCGTCGGGCGAACGCAGGTACTGCCCGGCCTTGAGGGTCTGGCCGGGCTTGAGCACCGAGCGCACGGCGCTGGCGTCGACCTTGGCGTCGGAGCTCGCGGCGCTCGCCTCGGCCTTGGTGCCGGAGTGCGAGGCGAAGACGGGCACCGCGGCCGCGACGGCGGCCGTCGCCAGCCCGGCCGCGGCGAGCGCGGTCAGCTTGATGTTCATCTGTGAACCTGGATACCCCTTCTGTCACGTGCGCGTGGAGGCGCACTGATGGTCAAGGGGCGACCCTATGGCCAGCGGGTTCTGCGATGTGTGCGGGGCGTGCGGCTTCGCTGTGCACCGCGTGCACCGTTGCCGGGGGCGACCGGGCGCCGCTGTCGGTGCGGTCTTGTAGCGTGCACCGCGTGCGATTCGGGGCAGATGAGGCGTCGAAGGGGCGGTGCGGCGGGGACTCCGCAACCGACTCGGCGGCGAACGGGGTCGAGTGGTTCACCGAACAGGTCTCCCGCGCGTTGATGCCGTCGGAGTTCAGTCCGCTGGACTCCGGCAGATTCCACGCCGAGGGGGCCCAGCTGGATCTGGGGTCCGTCCAGGTGTCCAGGTTCGCCTACTCTCCGCTTCGCTCGCGCCGGACGATGAGGTTGATCCGCGCCGGGGATCCGGAGCAGTACCAGCTGGGTGTGGTCCTCAGGGGCAGCGCGTGGTTCGCGCAGAACGGTGCCGAGGCGGGCCTTCGGCCGGGGGACATGGCGATCTGGGACACCTCCCGCCCCTACGAGTCCGGTTCGGGGCTTGACGGCCGTGACGTCGAGGTCGGGGTCCTGCAGATTCCCAAGTCCCTGATGCCGTTGCCGTCCCAGCAGGTCGACCGGTTCCTCGCCCGGCGGGTCCCCGCCGGAAGCGGCCTGCCCGCCGTCCTGACCGACTTCCTGCTCTCGCTCGCCGCGAACGCTCCCGGCGCCCGTCCGGGCAGCATGGCCTCGCTGGGGCACATGGCGGTGGAGCTGACGGCCGCGAGCCTCGCCCAGCATCTCGGGGGTCACCGGGAGGTGCCCGCCGAGGTCCGCGCGCACGGGCTGCACCGCCGGGTCAACACGTTCATCGACCAGAACCTGGGCGACCCCGACCTGTCTCCCCGCCTGATCGCCGAGCGGCATCACATCTCGTTGCGGACGCTGTACACGCTGTTCGAGGGCGAGCCCGAGGGGGTCGCGGCGTCCATCCGGCGGCGCAGGCTCGAGCGCTGCCGGGCCGACCTGTCCTCCCCCGAGCTTCGGGACCGGCCCGTCCAGGCGATCGCCGCGCGCTGGGGTTTCACCAGCGCCGCCGCCTTCAGCCGGACGTTCCGCGCCGCCTATGGCATCAGCCCCCTTGATCATCGCCAGCAGGCCCTCGGTGATCACGGGACTCCCGCGGGTCCCGAGTCGCGGGCGGACGTCGGGCGGCGCGGTTCTCCTGAATAGACTTGCGGTATGCCGGACACGCAGTACGAAGACCTGCTCAGCCATGTGCTCACCACGGGTGCCCGCAAGGAGGACCGCACGGGGACGGGGACGCGTTCGGTCTTCGGCCACCAGTTGCGCTACCGGCTGTCCGACGGCTTCCCGCTGATCACGACGAAGAAGGTCCACTTCCGGTCGATCGCGTACGAGCTGCTGTGGTTCCTGCGGGGCGACTCGAACGTCCGGTGGCTGCAGGAGAACGGCGTCACGATCTGGGACGAGTGGGCCGCGCCGGACGGCGACCTCGGTCCGGTCTACGGCGTGCAGTGGCGGTCGTG
The DNA here is from genome assembly GCF_000518265.1 of Actinomadura oligospora ATCC 43269. Lineage (GTDB taxonomy): Bacteria > Actinomycetota > Actinomycetes > Streptosporangiales > Streptosporangiaceae > Spirillospora > Spirillospora oligospora. The sequence continues at coordinate 296,561 of NZ_KI912411.1, forward strand.
GCCGACCCCGGACGGCGGGCACGTGGACCAGATCAGCGAGGTCCTGCGCACGCTGCGTGAGAATCCCGACTCCCGGCGGATCATCGTGTCGGCGTGGAACGTCGCCGACATCCCGCGGATGGCGCTGCCGCCGTGCCACGCGTTCTTCCAGTTCCACGTCGCCGACGGAAAGCTGTCCTGCCAGCTGTACCAGCGCAGCGCGGACCTGTTCCTCGGCGTGCCGTTCAACATCGCCAGCTACGCCCTGCTGACGCACATGATCGCCGAGCAGGTCGGCCTCGACGTCGGCGACTTCATCTGGACCGGGGGCGACTGCCACATCTACGACAACCACCAAGAGCAGGTCCGCACGCAGCTCGCCCGCGAGGCGCGGCCGTTCCCGACCCTCAGCCTGAAGCCGGCCGACAGCCTGTTCGACTACACCTACGATCACTTCACGCTGAGCGGCTACGACCCGCACCCCGGGATCAAGGCGCCGGTGGCGGTGTGATCGAAGGTGGCGGTGTGATCGGGGTGGCGGTGTGATCGGGCTCGTCTGGGCGCAGTCGTCCAACGGTGTCATCGGCCGTGACGGCACGTTGCCGTGGCACCTGCCGGAGGACATGAAGCACTTCCGTACCCTGACCGCGGGTGCGACCGTCCTGATGGGGCGCCGCACGTGGGAGTCGCTGCCGCCGCGGTTCCGGCCGCTGCCGGGGCGGCGCAACCTGGTGCTTTCGCGCACGCGGCAGGACGGCGCGGAGACCTTCCCCGACCTGTCGCAGGCGCTGGCCGCAGCGACCGGGGACGTGTGGGTGATGGGTGGCGCGGCCGTGTACGAGGCGGCGCTGCCGCTGGCCGACCGGATCGAGGTCACCGAGATCCGCGAGCCGTTCGAAGGCGACACCTACGCGCCGAACATAGGTCGCTCAGCGGACTCCGTCGGGCCCTGGCAGGAGTCGTCCACCGGCTTGCACTACCGCTTCCTGACCTGGAACAACTGAGGTCGGCGGCCCCGGTTCCCGCGGACCGGTGTGCTCACTCAGGGCCGGATCGGACGTTGATCAGCGGTAGCCGTGTGAGGCGGGCTCGTTCCTCCGCGGCGATCTCGGCCTCGCGGTGGGCGCCCAGCCTGGTGTTCTGGACCTTGTCGTGGATCTTGACGATGGCGTCGAGCAGCATCTCCGGGCGGGGCGGGCAGCCGGGCAGGTAGATGTCGACCGGGACGATGTGGTCGACGCCCTGCACGATCGCGTAGTTGTTGAACATGCCGCCGGACGAGGCGCACACGCCCATCGCGATGACCCACTTGGGCGCGGCCATCTGGTCGTAGAGCCGCCGCAGGACGGGCGCCATCTTCTGGCTGACCCGTCCGGCCACGATCATCAGGTCGGCCTGGCGGGGCGTCGCGGAGGCGCGTTCCATGCCGAACCGGGCGAAGTCGTGGCGCGGGTCGCCGACCGCCATCAGCTCCATGCTGCAGCAGGCCAGTCCGAACGTCATCGGCCACATCGACGACTTGCGCGCCAGCCCGGCCATCGTCTCGACGGTCGTGAGCAGGAAGTCGCCGGGGAGGTGTTCTTCGAGTCCCATAGTCCTTCCAGGCTGGTCGGGCGCGGAACGGGGATCAATCACCGATTCCGCCATGATCGTTTGGTCGCGCGACACAATGGGCGCATGGAGATGCGCGAGATCGAGGCGTTCCTGGAGGTCGCCCGGGAGCTGCACTTCGGCCGCGCGGCCAAGCGGCTGCGCCTGTCCACCCCTCGGGTGAGCCAGGCGGTGCGCGCGTTGGAACGCCGGATCGGCGCTCCGCTGTTCGAGCGGACGACCCGTAGGGTGCGGCTGACGCCGCTGGGCGAGCGGCTGCGCACCGAACTCGCGCCCGCGTACGAACGCATGGAACGCGCCCTCGCCGACGCGCGCAGCGGCGCGGGCACCAAGGTGCTGCGCGTCGGCGTCGCGACCAGCCTGCCCGCCGCCGTGGTCGAGAAGGAGATCCAGGCGTTCGAGCGGGCCCACCCGGACTGCGCCGTGGTGCGCTCCGCACACCCCAACACCGAACCGTTCCGATGGGCGGACGAGTGGCCCGTGGACGTGTTCATCGGCTGGCTGCCCGAGGATCCCGCGCCGATGGAGGCCAGGGGCTTCCGTGTCGGCCGGGCCTGGCATCGTGAGGGCCGGGCGGCCCTGCTGGCGACGGGACACCCGCTGGGACGGCACGTGTCCATCGATGTCGAGGAGCTGGCCGACCACGACGTCCTGTACCCGAGCAGCATGCCGCCGGACCTGGCCGACCTGTGGATACCGCCCGCCACCCCCGCCGGTGTCCCGCTGCGCCGGGTGCCCCGGCACCGGTCCGCGACCCTCGAGGAGGCGATCCTGCTGGTCGCCCAGGGCGAGGTGATCCATCTGACGATCGGCTCGGTGCGTCCGGACAATCCTCATGTCGTCACGGTGCCGGTGTCGGGCCTGGCTCCGATGGTCGTCGCTCCCGTCTGGCTCGCCTCCACAGACGGTGCGCTGGTACCGCTGGACTGGAAATGTCCGACCGGGACACCACCATGAACGGGCGACCCCAGCCCTCCGGAGGAGAACCGTGTCCCTTCCCGTGCTTCCCCAGCCCGCGCCCGGCGAGGTGCTGTTGGTGGGTACCTGTTATCGAGATGGCGTGACGGGGTGGGGCGGACTGCTTAACGAGATCGGCGGCGAACGTGAAGGGGACGTGCTCATCGTCGCCGATGGTGGGGTGCGGCTCCGACTGATCGAAGGTCGTGAGTGGAACAGCCTGAACGGCGGGAACTTCCCGGCGCTCCTCCCGGACGGCGGCCCGGAACCTCTGGTCGTCGTCTTGGCCGACATCCCGGTGGTGTTCGGCGGGGACGGGCCGTTGCTGGTGGATCTGGTGGAGATCCCCGGTCGCGGCGTCCGGGTCCCGTCAGCGCGGCTCGGCGAGATCCTGACCGGCCTGACGGACGGCGCGCTCACCTTCACCGACCTGGTGCGCGACATGGACGTCTGCGGGATGTACCAGGGCGACAACGGTCGGGCCGCGTTCCTCGCACCGACCACGCTGCCCCCGCGACGGACGCTCCCGCCCCTGCCCGCCAGCGACGTCTCCCTGCTGGTGCGTACCTGCTTCGACGACGAGGAGGGCTGGCGCGCCCTGCTCGCCGAGCTGGGCGGAACCAACGAGGACGGCTGGGTCGGCGCCGACCTGGACATGGACGAGATCGATCCGGACCACTTCCCCCTGACGGCGTTGACCGTCGACGACCGGGTCTACGAAGACCTCCAGCCTGGCCAGGTGCCCGCGCTGGTCCCGCCTCAGGAGCACACCACGCTGGTCGCGCTCGCCGATGCCCGGACCTTCAGCGAGCCGGGCCGTCCGCTGACCGTCGTCGACCTGTACGACACTCCGGGGCAGCCCGCCGTCCTCCCCTGCCGGATGGTCGGGTCACTGGCGGGCAACCTGGAGATCGCCAACATGGACTTCTTCGAGTTCATCGCCCTGGAGGGCGTCGAGCCGTGGTGGAACGGCTCCTGAGCTGACGGCCTGTGCGTTCAGGGTGAGGTGAGGTCAGCGTCTTCTTGATGAGCCCGTTGACCTGGTCGGTCATCGCTCCCGCCTCAGGCTCGCATCTGGAGCCGGTTCGCGCTCGCAGAATCAGCGGGTGAACCCGCAGGTCTCGGGGCTGTGGACGCCTTGGAGGTCCGGTTGGAGCAGGGATGTCATCGCCTTGGTGACGCTTCTCAGGTCCGCTGGCCGCAGTCCCAGTCCCCACCGGTTGCACTGGAACGTGGCGTTCGCCGTCAGCCAGGAGCGTTTTCCGACCGTCAGCGCGCCGTCGAAATCCAGTGCGCGGAGTTCGTGCGCGGTCTGCTGATTGCTGAGGACCGCTTCGCGCAGGAGACGGATCTCGGCAGGGACGAGGCGCGCGAGCAGGTCGGGCGAGAGTCGGTAGAGCTCCTGCGCGAGCCCGGGGGTGATGCCTTCCGGCGGACTGTCGGCCGCGCTGTCGACTGCCGCGACCAGGGTGTCGAGTCGTTTCCAGACGTCCCACGCCTCGGCGGCGTCCTCGAGGCAGAGTCGCAGCAGGTGGTTGACCATCGCCGCCCACAGGCCGGACGCGCCGACGCTCGCCGGAGCCGTGGGGCGCGTGGCTTCGTAGGCCAGGGCGAGCAGGGTGTCGCGGTTCCAGTGTCGGTGGGCGACGGCCATCCCGGCGGGGCCGCCGAAGCGGTGGAACTCGGGTTCGTACACGGCGAGCCGATGTCCCACGAGTTCGCCGCGCTCGGTTTCGTCACCGATCCAGGGGAGGAGTTCTGGGGCCAGCCGCGTCTCCAGGTCGGGGCCGTGGAAGCGTAGTCGCAGCCCGGGGTATTTGCGGACGAAGAAGCACAGCTCGAACCGCTGTTCGGCACGCCACCGCGTGATCGCCTCTCCGAGTCGCTTCCACGGCACTCGCGGCCCTCCGGTGGCGGGGTCGGTTCCGATGAGCAGGCGCACCTCCAGCCACCGGTCGCCCTCGTCCGGGTTCTCGTCCAACGGCTCGAGGACGTCGGTGAGGCGGCTCATGACTCGTGCACCTTCTTCCAGTAGGTCCTGTCGTGCCAGGCCACCGCGAGTTCGCAGGAGAAGCGGTCACCGGTTTCGGCGCACTCGACCCAGTTCTGTGGTGTCCCGTGGACCTCGAAGAACTCCACCGGGCGCGGCCGTTCCTCCAGCCTGCGCAGCAGCGCCGCCACCGCGAGCGGGCTCTGGGTGAGCAGGAAGAGCGGTGGGGCCTCCGGGTCGTCCTCGACGGTGGCCCATACCGTTTCCGGAAGACCGAGGCCGTCGGCGAACGCGCGCCAGGACAGATAGCGGTTCGCCTCGTCCCGGGCGAGCATCTCCGCAAGCCTCCCTTCGTCCAGGGCCCAGCGGGCGGGTGACAGGACGGCCGAGGACGGGAGTTCGATCCGTGGAAGGTGGCCGCCCGGGGCTGGCGGCGGCAGCAGGCGGCGGCAGAGGAACTCCCAGCCGTGGCCAAGGGCAAGGCGGTGCAGGACGAAGCCGCGCGGATCCCGTCCGCCGACAGCTGCGGACGAGTTGTAGACCGGGACGAGCGCCTCGCCGCGCGACGGGTCCCTGAGGAAGGGGAGCAGGCGTCGTCCGTCGACCTGGACCACCGTCCGGTCGGTCTCGGCCGTGTGGGTCGTTGAGGCGAGGCGATGTGCGGTGACGGCGGGGCGGGCGGCGGCGTTGGGGTTGGGTGTGTCGGCTCCGGCGATCTCGATCGCCTGCGCCGTCCCGCTTGGCCAGGACGCGTACCAGTCCCGGACCGCGACGGCGAGCGGGGAGATGCGTGCCGGCTCGCCGAGCAACGGCTCGAACCGGGCGGACACCGCCAGCGGATGCGGTCTCCCCCACTCGACGCGAAGCCCGTCAGGTTCGCAGACGGCCAGCACGACCGCCCCACCCGGCCCCGCTGTCGGTTCGGAGCGCAGCTCCGTCTCCGGTATGCGGTAGGGCGAACGCGACGCGACAGACGCGCGCAGCCGATCGCGCCAGCGGAGAGCCGCCCGATGGCGATGCGAGCGCAGTTCTTCCGTGATGCGAGCGGCTTCCGAACCCTTCGGCGGCGCCATCCCGTGCGTCGTCCGGTAAGGGATTCCGGCGTTACCGACGAGCAGTTCGAGGGGCGTCTCCGGCGAACCGGCCGATACGCCGAGCAGGAGGCGCATGGTCGACCGGCGCAGCAGTTCCGGGCCCTGGTCGTTCTCGTAGTGGGCCAGTGTCTCCGCGGTGGCGCGCCGGACCGTTTCCAGGAACCCGGGAGTCCACGTCGCCGCGAGCCCCGGACGATGGTCGACACGCACCGGCCATCGTGACGGGCCGACCGTGACGCCCGCGCGTCCGGCGAACGCCCGGATGTCCTCCCTGATCTCCGTCAGGCGCTCACGAAGCTCGTCCATCCCCATCACCGTCAGGTGTTCGGCCAGATCGCGACAGGCTGTGCGCAGACGTGCCACGGTCGCCGACCAGTCCTCGCGGTCGCCGTCCGGGAGCTTGTCGCCGACTTCGGTCAGGGCCGTCCACGGATCGGCGTCCGTCGATGCCAGCCGCAGGTCGGGGCAGAGCATGTTCTGCGCCACCAGGCGGTTCGCGGCCTCGCCGAGCAGTGCGGCCACCTCGTCGTGCGGCCGGGCGGCAGCCAGGTCGGAGATCACGGAGTGGAGATCCTTCGCATGGCCGTCGCCGTAGGCGCGAAGAAGCAGATCGGTCCACGGATCCGATCGCAGGGGCAGCCATCCCCGCTCGGAGACCGTCGGGCGCCACACATGCCAGCCGTCCGGGAACTCGCGGACGGTCACGGCCAGCCGGACGGGGGCCTCCCAGCGATACCTGGGCCTCCGCACGATCGCGTCCAGGATCACCTGGAAGATCGTCAGATCCGGGGTGACGGCGTGGCGGGGCTCCGCGGCGCGAAGCGTGATTCTCGCTTCCCGTTCGGCGGCGGCGCGGCCGGTCTCGTCCATGCCGACCGGGACGACCCCGGCCCACAGCCCGTGTGGCGTGGGACGGGTCGCCGCGCGGACCAGGTAGGCGAACACCCCGCGTTCCATGCGTTCGGTCCGGGCTGCCGATCGTCGGCTCCGGACAGCCGGGGTTCCCTCGCCCGCCTCGGCGCACCGTCGCAGCTCCGCCTCCCAGCTCGCCGAGAGCTCGGGGCTGGCCAGCAGCAGCGCCTTGCGGAAGTGCGCGCCCCCCGCCGCCCGGCGCAGGGCGAGGCGTTCTCGCCGCAGAACCGCGGCGTGCTCCTTCACGAACGAGGCGAGCAGGTCCCCCAGCCACAGCCGAACCTGCTGCTCGCCCGCGAGCGCCTCCGCCAGCGCGGGGTCGACGGCCGGACGCCGGAGCAGTTCGTCGAGATGGTCGAGCGGCTCGGCGTCCCGATGGATCTGGCGCTTGACGGCGAGCAGCAGACGCCGGACGCGGCGGTCGGGGGCCTCGGGGACCGCCGCGTGCAGGAGGGCGTCGATGTGCGGGCGGCGGGCGATGATCTCGTCCCGTGCGCTCATCACCTGGCGCGCCGCACCAGCGAGCGCGGGGGCGTGGAAGGGGGCGAGAGTCTGCGCCGGAAGAGCGGCGCAGCGCAGCACCGCGTCCGGGAACACCTCGATCGCGGCGGCTCCCAGAACCGGCGGCTCCGGCGGCTTGGGGTTCACGGTTCCACCTCGCGTCCGGTCAGCCGTAGGGCCAGGTGTGGCCGGGCGCGCGGACCAGGTCGAAGGAGGCGGGAAGCCCGGTCAGCGAGTCACCGGGGCGCAGGACGACGACCCGGACCGGTGACCGCCCGGCGGTCCCCGAGGGCAGCCGGATCCGGCGCGCGGCAGCATCGACGACGCGTTCGGGGAACGGGTCGAAGTCCACGTCCTCGATCCCCGTCCCGTCGAGACGCGGCCCGAGCCCGGCCGACCAGTACCAGGGAGCGCCGCCGTCCCCGTAGGGGAACAGGTAGCGGGCTCCCCAGCGCTCGGCGAGGTCGATCGCCTCGTCGGGCCCGTTCATCAGGCGGCAGCGGGCCCCCCACAGGTCCGGCGGGACGAACGCCAGGTAGCTGCCCACCGAGGAGAACAGGAGCTGGACGGGATAGGTGATCCAGCCCCGGTACCCGCTGAACACCAGGTCGACCGGGCCGTGCTCGGCGTGCCACCTCGACGCGACGGACCGGACGTCCCCCAGGGCGTCCCTCCCGCTGTCGGACACGAACGCGGCGCTGAAGTCGGCTGCCTCGACGACATAGGTGTTGCCGCCGTTGCGGACCTCCGGATGCAGCGTCGTCTCGTCGGTCGGCTGCTCCCCGTAGAACGGCAGCGCGTGGACGCGCGCGTCGCCGACCACGACCGAGGACCACCAGGACAGCGTCGTCACATTCGTGAACCCGAGCTCGCGCAGGCGCGCGGCCATGTCGGCGCACAGCAGTGTCTCCGGCCCGGAGTCCGGGACGATCATCCTGGTGTCGGGCGGCAGCCGCAGCAGGGAGGCCGCGTCAAAGTGGTCCGGATGGGAGTGGGTGATCAGGACGGCGTCGAGGCGGCCGAAGTCCCGCAGCCCCAGCGGCTGGTAGGCCGCGGGATACGCCGGGCTCCACGAGAACTGGAACGGGTCGATGACCAGCCGCGTGCCGCCCGACCGGACCACGACCGTGTTGTGTCCGACGAAGCTCACCTGTGCCCGTTCCAGCGCGCGGGCGGTCTCCAGGGCGTCGGCGGACGTTTGGGCGTGGACGGTTCCCAGCGCGTGGGCCGCGTCCAGAGCGCGGGTGGTCCCGAGGGCTCGCGCGGTCTTGATGGCCGCGAGGCCGGGCCGTCCCCCCTCCTGGTCAAGCCGCCCGCTTTGGCGGCCGAGCATGCCCGCCCCCGCCAGGGCGTCGAGCAGTTCACGTGCCCGGCCGCTCGGCGTGAAGCCCGCGCGGTCGCCCTCCCGAGCGGCCAGCGCGGCGATCAGCGCGTGGACTTCCGGCCAGGCCTGCGGATCCACCGTCGTCCGGAGCCGCCTGCCGCTCTCGCGGTGCTGGAACGTCAGCAGGCGCGGGCGCGCACGCCGGGGATCGGGGTACAGGACGTCCTCGTTCAAACGCCACTCCCGCCCGGCGCGGCGGGCGACGGCGGCGAAGTCCCGGCCCTCGACGACTTCGCGCAGCAGCCTCGGGCCCGCTTCGACGGCCGCGTCCAGGCCGTGCCGCCGCGCGTGGTCGATCACCGGCTGGAACACCTCGCGGACCGAGTCGCTCGGACGCGTCGTGACGGGGCTGCCGAAGCGCGTCCTGTCGTCGTAGCCGACGGTGAGCGCGACGTGGGGGTCAATGGTCTGCATGGGTCCCGTCGCCCTTCCAGATGCGGGCGGTCGAGATCCGCAGTTGTGCCGTGGTCTCCTCGCCGAGCCGGTCGGCGTGGAGCTCGGCGAGCCTTCCGACCAGGCGGGCGTCCTCGAGGAACCGCCGCAGCATGTCGTCGGTGACGCCCTCGTGCCGCATCCAGGACAGCGTCTCCTCCAGGGAGGCCAGGCCCGTCTGCCGGACGAACCCGTGCAGTTCCTCGGTGATCTCGTGGCGTTCGACGGTGAGGCCGTCGCGCTCGGCGAGGTCCCTGGCGAGCAGGCGGAACAGTGCCTTCTTCCGCAGGACCGCCGTCGTCTCCCCCGTGCGGGAGACCGCCGGATCGTCCCCCGCACGGGCGGAGGGCGAGGACGACGCGGACGCGATCCCCATCAGGACCTCGAAGTTGCGGCGGTGGAAGCGGTCGCGTTCGTCCTCGGTCCGGGTCGTGAGGGACGCCTGCATCCGGCCCAGCGGGTCCTGGCCGCCCTCGTCGTGCGGGTAGTCGCTGCCGAACATCAGCGCGTCCGGGCCCAGTTCCCCGATCAGGCGGCCCACGTCCTCGAAGGGGAAGGTGGTCAGCTTCACCTGCCGCCGGAAGTACTCGCTGGGGGCCATCGACAGCCGTTCGCCGTGGCTGCGCGGCGCGAAGGACGGGGCGAGGTCGAGCCACCGCAGGAAGCCCGGCGCCCAGGTCGCGCCCTGTTCGATGATCCCGCACCGCAGTCCGGGGAACCGTTCGAAGACCCCGTCGAAGATCAGTGCGGCGACGGCCATCTGCACCGGGGCTGGCATGCCGACGAGGGTCAGCTCCGCGAGCGTCGTGTCGTGTCCTACCGATCTGTCCTGGTCGGCGAGGCCGTTGTTGGCGTACACGCGGTGGACGAGCGGGCCGCCGCCCCCGACGTGGAACACCAGGGGACGTCCAGCCTCCTCCAGCATCCGGTAGACGGGATGCAGGGCCGGGTGCGTCAGGCTGAGCGGACCCACCGGATAGGTCGGGATCTCGATGGCGGCGCAGCCCATCGCCAGCGCCTCCGCGCACGCCTCGACGGCACGCTCCGGGTCGTCGATCGCGACCCAGCCCACCGGGAGGAGCCGCGGGTCGCGGCAGAAGTCCACCATGCCGCGGTTGTGCGCCCGGACCGCCCCGTACAGGACGTCCGGGTCGAAGTCGATGCCGCCCGCTATGCCGGGGATGTCGATCAGCGCGACGTGGCTGTAGGTGGAGAACACCAGCTGGGAGCGGAACCCCAGGATGTCGAGGGCCCTGCTCCGGTCCGCCGCCCGGAAGGCGCCCTGCGCGCGCCAGTTCTTCTCCGCCATCACCGCCTCGCCGGACGGCGCCGAGGTGTCCTCCGGCGAGGTCTCCGCGGCGGTGGCCTGCTCGGCCAGGTCCTCCAGGCCATGCAGGTCGAGCGGCCTCAACCTGTCACGGATGTCGGCGTCGGCGTACCGGATCAGCCAGTCCCTGGTCTCCATCAGGTGGCTGTCGGCGTCGTGAACGATCCGGTCGCCGGTGTACGTCCCCGTCACTTGCGGTCCCCTTCCCCCTCGATCGTCGATCCTCGGTCGGAGAGCGGGGCCGCCCGCGCGATCTTCCTTGGCGCGCGGACGGCCCCGCTCCCACTCCCCCGGTCAGGTCAGCAGAACCAGGGGCACATGATGGTGGAGATGATGGTCGGGTCCTGGCCCAGCATCTCCTCCGGGTTCTGCGGCGCGATCACGTCGATCTCGTCGCGCTGGACGTGGTCGACGATCTGGAAGCCCTGGCCGCCCGCGGTGGCCTCGACGCCCTTGGCGCCAAGAAGCCCGCCGAGCCGCTCCAGCCCCTCGCCCTTCACCCGAAGGGCCTCGAGGAAGCTGTCGCGGACGAAGTACAGGGTGCCCTGCTCGTCCTTCAGGACCAGGCCGCCTTCCGACCCGGCCTCCACCGCCTTGGCGGACGCCGTCCCCGTCGTCTGGGTCAACACGTGATACCTCCCGTGGCTCCTTCGAGCCTGTCTGGAACCGCGTCCCCCGTGGACGCGGCGCCGGTCACGCGGCCACCGGTCCAGGACCGGTGCGCGGCTTCTTGCCGCTGCCGCGAGATCAGCCGTGATCTCAGGTTGGGGGGCGGAGATACAGGGTTCGCATAAGGGGCGCATACGGACGGAACATGCCCTGGCCACGCCCGGCCAACGAGCCGATCCGGTCGAACGGGGAACAAGATGGATCCGTGTTCACCCTTGGAGGTGGCCATGGAGTTCCGGGTGCTGGGTCCGCTGGAGATCTGTTCGGCGGGCACGGCCGTGCCCGTCCGGTCGGGCGCGCAACGCGCGCTGCTCGCGGCGCTGCTGCTGTCGGCGAACCAGGTCGTGGCCGTGGACCGGCTGGTCGAGCTGATCTGGGGCCCGGCGCCGCCGACGTCGGCCGAGGCCAACCTGCGGACGCACGTGTCCGCGCTGCGCCGCCTGCTCCGGGGCTCCGGCGACGGCGCCGCCCGGCTGGTGACCCGGCCGGGCGGCTATCTGATCGAGGTGCAACCGGGCGACCTGGACCTGCTCGCCTTCGACGCGCTCGTCCGCGACGGCAGGCGCGCCCTGCGCGAGGGGCAGCCCGGGACCGCCGCCCGGCGGCTGTCCGCGGCGCTCGGCATGTGGCGTGGCCGTCCTCTGGAGAACGTCGTCCTGCACGGCGACGGCGACGCGGAGGCGGCCCGGCTGGCCGAGGTCAGGCTGGGCGTCGTCGAGGACCGCCTTCGTGCCATGCTGGCGGACGGGGACCTCGCGGACGTGGTGGGCGAGCTGAGCGGGCTCGTCGTCGACCACCCGTTGCGGGAGTCGCTGTGGGCCCTGCTCATGCTCGCCCTTCAGCGCTCCGGACGGCAGGCAGACGCGCTGGCCGCCTACGAGCGGGTGCGTCACGTCCTGGCCGAGGAGCTGGGCGCCGATCCCGGGCCTGAGCTGCGGCGACTGCATCACCAGATCCTCACCGGCGACCCCGCCCTCACCCCCTCCGCCGGTCCGACCTCCTCCGCTGGTTCGACGTCCTCACCCGGTCCCCCGGACGTCGCGTACTCGTCGGCGGCGCGCTGCGACCTGCCCGGCGACCTGTCCGACTTCACCGGCAGGCGGCGGGAGCTCGACCGCGCCCTGGCCCATCTGGAGGCCGCCAGGGCGAGCGGCGCGACCGCGATGGTGATCTCCGCGATCGACGGCATGGGCGGGGTCGGGAAGACCGCGCTGGCCGTCCACCTGGCCCACCACCTGGCCGAGCGCTATCCCGACGGCCAGATGCTCATCGACCTGCGCGCGCACCACCAGGCGAAGGCGCCCCTCAGCCCTTCCGACGCGCTGGAGAAGCTGTTGCGCGCGGCGGGCGTGCGCGGCGAGCAGATACCGCCGGACGAGACCGACCGGGCGGCGCTCTGGCGGGCGACGCTCACCGCCACCCGCACGCTCGTCGTCCTGGACAACGCCGCCGACAGCGCCCAGGTCCGCCCGCTGCTGCCGGGAGCGCCCGACTGCCTGACGCTGATCACCAGCCGGCGGCGGCTCGGCGGCGTGGACGGTGCCCAGCACCTGTCGCTGGACGTCCTGCCGCACGCCGACGCGACGACCCTCCTGGAGCAGATCGTCGACGACGCCCGTCCCGCCCGGGAGCCGGACGCGGTGACCGAGCTCCTCGCCCTGTGCGGCCACCTGCCGCTGGCGATCCGGATCGCGGGCTCGCGGCTGCGCAACCGTTCCACCTGGACGGTGGCGCATCTGGTCGAACGGCTGCGGGACACCCGGCGGCGCCTGACGGAACTGCGCGCCGAGGACCGCGAGGTGACCGCGGTGTTCGCGCTCTCCTACCAGTGCCTCACCCCACCCCAGCAACGCCTGTTCCGGCTGCTGGGCCTGCACCCGGGACCCGACATCGACGCGCACGCGGCGGCCGCCCTGACCGGCTGGCCGCTCACCGTGACGGAGGCCCTGCTCGAGGACCTCCTCGACGTCAACCTGCTCCAGCAGGTGCGGCAGGGCCGCTACCGGTTCCACGACCTGCTCCGCGCGTACGCGGCGCACCTGGCTGGCACCCAGGACGACACCGCCGAGCGCGGCGCGGCGTTGACCCGCCTCTTCGACCATTACCGCGATATGACGGCGGTGGCGACGGCCCTGCTCTCCCCGGCCGAACGCCGGCACGACTCGGCCGATCCGGACTCCTCGTTCACCGGGCCGGACCACGCGCTGGCCTGGCTCGACACCGAGAGGTCCAATCTGCTGGCCGTCGCCGCCCACGCCGCCGCCCACGGCCGGCCCGGCCACGTCCGCGACCTGTCCGCCGACCTGGCCCGCTACCTCAACTCCCGTGCCGGCCACACCGAGGCCCTCGCCCTGCACACCGCGGCCTGGGCCGCGGCCTGGCGCCACAACGACCCGGTCAGCGCGGGGCACGCGCTGTACGACCTCGGCCGGGTCTACTTCTTCATGGCCTGTTACGAGAAGGCCGTCGAGCACCTCGAACTGGCCCTGGACATCGCCCGCCACATCGGTGACCGCATCGGCCAGAGCCGCGCTCTGACCGGAATCGGCTACGCGCTGTGGAGGCACGGCCGCCACGACGAGGCCCTCACCTACCTCGGGCGGGCGTCCGACATCGCCGAACGTCTCGACGACCGGATCGTCCTCGGGTACACGGAGTGCGCCCTGGGAGGGGTGCACGGCGACGCGGGACGTCACGCCGAAGCCGCCCGCCACCTCGAACGGGCGCTGGCCATCACCGACGAAACCGGCGACCAGATCACCCGGAGCAACGCCCTGGGCCTCCTCGGACGCGCCTGCGAACGACTCGGGCACCACGCCGAAGCCCTCCACCACTACCAGCGGGCGCTGACCATGTCCGAGACCATCGGCGAGCGCGGCGCGCAGATCTCCGCCCTCAACGGCCTGGGCGAAACCGCGACGGCGACCGGCTCCCCCGCCGACGCCCTCGCCCACCACCACGACGCGCTCGCCATCGCCACCGAGATCAACGACCGCCACGAACAGGCCCGAGCCCACCACGGCCTAGGCGACGCCTACCACCAACTGAACCATCCCCAGGAGGCCCAAGCCCACTGGCAACTGGCCCTCACCCTCTACACCAACCGAGGCGCCCCCGAATCCGAAAAGATCCGCCACCACTTCACCCCTTAACCGATCCACCGGCCACCGGCGGCACCAACGTTCCCAGGGCAGTGCTCACGGACGCCCGCCCGCCCATCGGGCAGCATCGACCGGGGGAGCTCCCGTGAGGACGCGCTCATGGCGTTCGTTGGTTCCCCAGGTCGTTGTCGGTGCCCTGTGCTGGAATGCCGCGCATGGATCGTGAAAGTGCCCTGGCCGCCAACCGGGCGTTGTGTGTGGAGAGCCTGGGAGACCGCCTCGGGAACCAGCTCGCCGACGTGACCCGATTCGGCATCGGACTGACACCGGCCTCGCCCCAACGCCCCGCAACAGGCCGGTGCCGACTCGGCGGACCCGCGCTCCTGAACCCCGGCACGGCCTGGCCCGAGGCGGACGGCCTTCCGCTCAGCCTGTTCGCGGTCCTGGACATGGACGAGCTGGCACCCTGGGCAGCAGACCAATCACCCTTGCAGACCGGCCTGCTCAACTTCTTCCACTTGGACCTGCGCCACGACTTCGACCTCAACGACCCCCGAACCTGCGCGGTCATTCCCGCCGCTTCGGACCAGGCCCTTGCGGCCACACCCCCAGAGCCCCTGGCCGAATTCGAGATCGTTCACCTCCACGCCGAGTACGGGACCACTCTCCCCGGCCCCTACCTCGAGTACGCGCCGGACGTGTGGAAGCGCTTCGAACCCGACGACGAGGTGCGGGAAGAGTTCGAGGACGACCCACGAAGCTTCGTGTAGGAACGCTTCGCGGACGCCTGGCTGCATGATCCAGGCCGCCTGAGGACCGACGACCAGGTGTTCGGCTGGCCGATGACAGAGACCTCCCCCCTGAAGGCACGCCCCGAGAACGGCGACCGCCACCTGCTCACACTCACCAGCAACAACGGCCCATGGGAGTTCCCCAACGGCGGGTCACTGATGTTCTACATCCCCGAGCAGGCCCTCCAAGCCGGTGACCTGACCCAGGCATTCCCCGAACCAGACGCCTGGTAATCGCCCACCCACCAGGCGACGCAGCACGGGATCGGCTGCTCACATCTCCCTCGCCGACGGAGACACCACGGCTGAGTGTGTCCGCGAGAAACGGTTCTGGCTCAAATTCCGTGACCGCTTCACGGAATTTGAGCCAGAACCGATGGACGCACACAAAACCACCACGGCCGTGCTCGCGCCAGGCTTCTCGATGACGCTCGCCGCCCGGACGGACGGCTGGCTGGCCATGCGCGACGTCGACCACACCTCGTCCGTCCAGGAGACGTCGCTGATCTCACCCGATGGCGAGGAGGCCGGACGCGTACGGCTGGGCCGGTTCGACCTGTTCAACCATCCGTTCGAGGTCCGGCGCAGCCCGGAGCTGTTCTTCCTCCAAGGCCGATCTTCCTCCAAGGCCGAGGGGACAGGGACGTCAAGCAGAAGCGGGTCAGCCGGATCGATCCGCTGACCCACACGGTCACCGAGCTGTTCCCGCTCGAATGGGACACAGCCCGCAACGGCCACCTGTTCGGCGGCCCCGCCGCCTACGTCCACGACGCCGTCGGCGAGGCGATCGTGCATGGCGGAGCCGTCCACAACGGCCGCGGCCTGCTGCCGGGCAACGCTTTCGTCGCGCGTCGCGCACTCCCCGACGGGACCGCCGCGTGGGTCTTCACCGCCGACCACAACGTGACGTCCCTCGACGTCGCCGATGGCACCGTCTACGCCGCGTTCACGTCCGGAACGATCGTGGCCCTCAACGCGGCCACGGGCGCCGTGCGCTGGAGCGACCGCCTCCAGATCGGAGCCGTCACGACAATCGCACTGTCACTTGCCGCATCGTCGCCTGGTCGCCTTGTCATAGGAACAATTGACGGCCGAATCCTCGATTGCTCGGTCCCCTGAATCCGTCGGTCGTGGTCGGTACGGTGCGCCCATGGAGGTCACCGAGTTTGACCTGAAGGTGGACAGCGACCGCACCCTGCACGTCTATGACACCGGGACGGTCGCTGACTCCGGTCACCTGACGGTCTTCTGGCACCACGGCACGCCGAACATCGGAGCCCCTCCCCGGCCCCTGTTCCCTGCCGGTGCCAGGCGGGCCATCCGCTGGGTGTCCTATGACCGGCCCGGCTACGGCGGTTCCAGCCCGACCCCGGGCCGGGACGTGGGGTCAGCGGCCGCCCATGTCTCGGCCATCGCCGACTCACTGGGCATCGGCCGGTTCGCGGTCGTGGGGCATTCCGGCGGCGGCTGCCACGCCCTGGCCTGCGGTGCGCTGCTGGGCGACCGTGTCCTCGGCGTGATCAGCATCGCCGCGCTCGCCCCGCGTGACGCCGAGCGGCTGGACTGGTTCAGCGGCATGGCGGCCTGCGGTGCGGAGTCGTTGCGTGCCGCTGCCGCAGGTCGTGCGGCGAAGGAGAGCCACGAGGCGAGCGCCCGGTTCGACCCGGGCATGTTCACTCAGGCCGATCACGCCGCGCTCGCGGGTGAATGGTCGTGGTTCGACGAGGTCTTGGGCCCCGCAGTCGCAAGCGGTCTCGACGGGCTTATCGACGACGATCTCGCCTACGTCGCCCCATGGGGGTGCGACCCCGCCGACATCACCGCAGCTCTCCTCGTCCTGCACGGCGGACAGGACCGGATCGTCCCCAGCTCCCATGGGCAGTGGCTCGCACGCCACTGCCGCACAGCACAACTGTGGCTGTCCGCGGGCGATGGACACATCTCCATCCTCAATTCCGCGCCAGCGGCCCTCGACTGGCTCCCCCGCTGAGCACACCAGCGACCAGACTCAGTCCAGCTCAACGAGCTCACCCTGCCGGAACTACACACCCTTTCCAGATCGCAAAAGTGGCAAAGCGCTCGGCGGCAGGGCCGGCGCTGCGATCATGGGGTGGTGGAGCCGACTGTTGATCGATCCTGGGACCGGATCCTCGCCTGGTTGGCCGAGCACGCACCAGCCACCCTGGACCAGATCGCCGCACCTGCCAGCGACGACGACATTGCCGCGGCACGGGCAGCGGTCGGTGTCGATCTGCCAGCCGATCTGGTGGCTTGGTGGCGGCGGGCGAACGGAAGCAATCCTGATGCCTGGGGCCGCGAGTGCCGCCTGCTTCCTTCCTTCGGTCCCTGCGGCATCGAGCACGCTCTGCACAGTCGCCGGATCTGGTGGCAGGTCTGGCATGACCAGGGCATCGAGAACGGCTGGCTCACCGAGGAGGACTTCACGTGGGCGCAGGCCCAGCCCGCCGGTACTCACGCGGGGATGTGGCTGCGGGGCTTCTTGCCCATCGCCGCCAGCAGCGGAGGCCTCGATCTGATCGTCGATCTGCGGTCAGGCAGCGAGCACGGATGTGTGCGGGAGTTCGACAGGGTCTTCACCGACGGGAAACCGCGATGGGCCAGCGTCGCCTCCATGCTCGCCGACATCGCCGGGGCACTGGAGAACCAAGGTCCGATCGACGGACTCCGCCCCTACCCGACCGACAAGGGGACGCTCGAGTGGGACTGAGCAACCCTGGCGGGTCCCGGCAGGCGCGAAGCGCTCGCCACTGCGTCGTTGTCAGCGCCTTCCGGTGGAGCGTTTGGTTGCGCAGGTTCTCGGGGGCAGGGGTTAGAAGTTGCCCTCGGCGACCTGGAGGACGGTGAGGCCGAGGCTGCGCCACATCGCGACGACCGTGGAGCGGTCGTCTAGAACCGCCGTGACCGGGCCGATCGGGCGGATGTGGCGTTTGTACAGCTCACGTGATGCGGTGTCCGGAGGCGGCGAGGGCCTGGACGACGGTGATGACCGGTTGATTGGGTAGGTCTTCGCCGACGCGGTGCCAGTCGTGGGGGGCGCGCTCGTCGGGTCCCGGACGGCGGAGGGCGACCGTGCCGTCGATGTCGACCAGGAACAGGCCCCGGGTGAGGGGCGGATCGTCGGGCGTCACGGCTGCTCCTGGCAGGTTGTTCAGGGGATATGTCGGGTCGCGTCAGGCACGCCGGACGGGACGGCGCGTCAGGACGCGGCGGCGGGGGTCGGCTCGGCCTTGCTGCGGGCGTTCAGCAGACGGTCGAGGGCGAAGGCGCCGGGGCCGGTGAAGACCAGGAGCAGGAAGGCCCAGCTGAACATGGCGGCCAGCTCGCCGTGGTTCTGCAGCGGCAGCAGCGCGTCGGACTGGTGCTCGACGAAGTAGGCGTAGGCCATCGAACCGGACGCGAGCAGCGCGGCCGGACGGGTGAACAGGCCGCCGACGACCAGGACACCGCACACGAGCTGGATCACGGCCGCGTACCAGCCGGGCCAGACGCCGGTGTCGACGGTGGCTCCGGTCCCCATCGCGCCGCCGAAGACGCCGAAGAGCGACGAGGCGCCGTGGCAGGCGAAGAGGAAGCCGACGACGAGCCGGAAGAGCGCGAGGACATGAGGCCGGGCGAGGTCGGCGTACCGGTTGACGGTGGTCATGAAGGGGGTTCCTTCCCAGGTGGGCTACGGGGTGCCCGTAGATTAGGGAAGCCTTACCTAACTTGCAACCCGCGAGCGGGCCCGACCCCGCCCCTGAGACGTCACCCCCCTCGCCTCCACTTGCGGCGGCTTCGTTGGGGGCCGTCGCGTTGGGCTGTTCGCCACCCGGGCGGATGCGTATGGTCTTCTCGGTGGATCTTGACGATTCGTCAGGCTCTTCGTTGGCGGCGATGAGCCGGCGTTGGGGGTTGTCACATGCAGGATCAGCCGCCTTCCCCGGACCGCCCGGATCCCCGGCGGGCGAAGGACGCGCGCGAGTTCGTCGCCGCCATGCGGCAGTTGAGGGCCTGGTCGGGCTTGACCTTCCGGCAGGTGGAACGGCGATCCGCCGCCCATGGCGTCCCGCTGCCGCACAGCACGCTGGTGACCGCGCTTCGACGGGACACCCTGCCCAGAGAAGAGCTCGTCGCCGCTTTCGTTCGTGCCTGCGGTTGCTCGGCGGAGACCGTGTCCGCGTGGGTGAGCGTTCGCCGACAACTGGCCATGGAACAGGCGCAGGCGACCCCATCCGCGCCAACGCCGCCCGCCGCGCCCACGAACCCTGCACGGATTCCGGCCCCGGCAACGATCACGAGCGCGCCTCCGGTGATCGCCGGACCGTCGCGTCCGCCGGTGAGCGGCAACGCACGACGCGATCGGGTCGCGCGGGTGTCAAGGCTCGTCGGTGTGCTGATGTTCCTGCTGGTCGGCACAGCGCTCACGCGGGGAAGCGCACCGGCAGACCACGTTTCGCCGTCGCCGCAGGCCCAGTCCGCGCCGACTCCGGCACGTCCGGCGGCCTTGGTGAAGAGCCGCATCCGATCGGCCCAGACGGGCCGCTGCCTGTCGGCTCGCCGGGACGTTGACGGCCGGATCTTCCCGATGTCCTGCGCCTACGCCTTCCCCGCACGGTCGCTCCAACTCCAGCCGGACGGCAGCTACGTCATCACCACGCGCCACCCCGAACTCGGTCCGGGGTGCATGGGGGTCCGCCGGGTCGAGGTACGCGGCGAGGTGGACGACGACTTCTGCGGACGGAAAGGCGCGAACACGGCCGACCGCTTTTGGCTTG
The DNA here is from genome assembly GCF_000518265.1 of Actinomadura oligospora ATCC 43269. Lineage (GTDB taxonomy): Bacteria > Actinomycetota > Actinomycetes > Streptosporangiales > Streptosporangiaceae > Spirillospora > Spirillospora oligospora. The sequence continues at coordinate 316,084 of NZ_KI912411.1, forward strand.
TGCGTTCCAAGGCCGGTCCGGACGCCTATCAGCTCAGAATCGCGCATACCGAACTCTGCATAGAGGCGCCCGCGCGTCCCGGGCTTCCCGTTTTCCTGTCCACCTGTGATCCCGGCGGGATCGCGCAGGCGTTCACCATCGAGGCCGATCCGCGCACGGGCATGTAGTCACCAGGCATCACGGCTGCGGCCGCACTGTTGGGAAGGCCATAGTCGCAGGTCATCCCGGGTCGACCAAGACCGACCAAAGCCGACCACCAGCGGCTCTGGCCCGCTCCTGAGGGCACGGACAGGCTGTCCACGAGCGCGGCGAGCACGGCTTCGTCTCCCTCCTCGAATGATGAAGGAGGAACGGTCGGAACACGCGAACACCCGCGCATCGAAATCACACGGCCGCGCACGACGCGAAGGAGCATGAATGAAGGTAAGGCACGTCTCCCGGCTCACCGGGTTCGGCCTGGCGATCACCACCACGGCCGGTCTCTTCACGGCCGTGGCGCCCGCCGCCCTCGCCACCCCGGACGGCTGCTGGTCACGCATCACCTCGTCCGTCCGCGGACGCGGGGCCTGCTCCGACATGTCCGACGGCGGCTCCTGGCGGCTGGGTATCCAATGCAACGGCCAGAACTACTACACGCCGCGAAAGTACACCTCGACCCCGGCCAGCAAGGACTGCCCTTCCGGGACGACCATCAGCCACGTCTGGACCGACACCTTCGCAGGATGAAAGTGGGACACATGCGCAAGTCGGCCCGATTCGGCACGCTCGCCTTCGTGGCGGTGGCCGCCGCCGCTCCGCTCATCGCCGCCGCGCCCGCCCAGGCGGCCGTTCTCGGCAATCCGACCGGATGCCATGCGTGGAGGGAGAGTTCGAGCAGCGGCATGGGAGTGTGCACGGCGACCAACGGCGGCAAGTGGCGTACCGGTGTCTCCTGCACCGACGGCCACTACTACTACAGCCAATGGACGGGATACACCGATCCCAGGCGAGCCCGCTGTGGCGCGGGAAGGCTGACGCCGGGCATCGACCCCTGGATCGACACCAAGGAGACCTGACCCCACCGCGGTAGCCGAAGGGGCCCCGGCGCGAACCCGCACCGGGGCCCCTGGAGCAGCAGGCGGTCAGAGGGAGCGGTAGAAGGCGCGGATGTCTTCGGCGAGGAGTTTCGGCTGCTCCAGGGCGGCGAAGTGGCCGCCGTGGTCGAACTCCGTCCAGTGGACGATCGTGTCGGTCTGCTCGGCGAGCTTGCGGACGGGCAGCGCCACGTCGTGCGGGAAGACGGCCACGCCGGTGGGCACCGGTGAGCGCTCCGGCCTGCTCCAGGCGTGGGCGAACTCCCAGTAGAGCTGGGCGGACGAGGAGGCGGTGTTCGTCAGCCAGTAGATCGTCACGTTGGTGAGCAGCCGGTCGCGGTCGATCTCCCCGTCGGTCCACTCCTTGAACTTCTCGGCGATCCAGGCGAGCTGTCCGGCGGGTGAGTCGGCCAGGCCGTAGGCGAGGGTCTGCGGACGGGTGGACTGGACGGCCATGGATCCGCCGAGGTCGCCGGTGAAGCGCTCGAGGCCCTCGAGCCGGGCGCGGTCGGACTCGTCGAGGTCGTCGACGGGGCCGGTGGGGAAGGTCAGCAGGTAGTTGATGTGGATTCCGACCAGGTGGTCGGGGTCGACGCGTCCGAGTTCCCGGGCGACGCCCGATCCCCAGTCGCCGCCGTGCGCGCCGTACCTGTCGTAGCCCAGGCGCGCCATGAGCTCGGCCCAGGCGCGGGCGATGCGGTCGAGCGTCCAGCCTCCGTCCGGCTGCGGCCCGGAGAATCCGAATCCCGGAAGGGACGGGATGACCAGGTGGAAGTCCCGGGACAGCGGCTCGATCACGTCCAGGAACTCCACGACGGAGCTGGGCCAGCCGTGGGTGAGGATCAGCGGCAGCGCGTCCGGGTCGTCCGAGCGGACGTGCAGGAAGTGGATCCGCTGGCCGTCGATCTCGGTGATGAACTGCGGGTGGGCGTTGAGTTCGGCCTCGTGGACTCGCCAGTCGTAGGTCGTCGTCCAGTACTCGATGAGCTCGGAGAGGTGGGAGACGGGGACGCCCCGCTCCCAACCCGCGCCGGGGACCTCGCTGGGGAGGCGCGTCCTGCCCAGCCGCTCGCGGAGGTCGTCGAGGTCGGCCTGGGGAATGTTGATGATGAAGGGTTCTATGGGGATCACCCTCCATCCCATGTAGGCAATATCGTTGCCTAGATGACGGCTTCCCGGCTTCTGATGCTGCTCTCCCTGTTGCAGACCCGTTCCGAATGGTCGGGTTCGGAGTTGGCCCAACGCCTGGAGGTCAGCCCGCGCACGATCCGGTACGACATCGACGAGCTGCGCGGCCTCGGCTACCCGATCCAGGCCACGATGGGCGCGATCGGTGGCTACCGCCTGGGGGCAGGAGGGACGTTGCCTCCCCTGCTGCTCGATGACGAGGAAGCGGTCGCGGTGGCCGTGGGCCTGCGCACCGCCGCCGGTGGCGCGGTCACCGGCATCGAGGAGACGTCGGTGCGGGCGCTGGCCAAGCTGGAGCAGGTGCTCCCGTCGCGGCTGCGCAGCCGGGTCAACGCGCTGCACAGTCACACCACGCCGATCACCGCGGCCGGCGCCCCCGTCGACGCCGAGACCCTCACGACCATCAGCGCCGCCTGCCGGGACCGTCACCGGCTGCGCTTCGACTACCGCACGCACGCCGGTGACGACCAGGTCCGGGACGTCGAGCCGTACCGGCTCGTCCACATGAACCGACGCTGGTACCTGGTCGCCTGGGACGTGCGCCAACAGGACTGGCGGACGTTCCGCGCCGACCGGATGACACTGCGGATCCCGCACGGCCCCCGTTTCACTCCCCGCGAGTCGCCACCGCCCGACCTGGTCCCGCGAGGCGTGGACACGGCGCTCTTCCGGTACCGCGCGGAGGTGATCGTCCATGCCCCGGCCGACTCGGTCACGGTGCCCAGCGCGGTGCGGGTGGACCCGGTGGACGACGACACGTGCGTCGTCCACGCGGGCGCCGACACCCCTCACCAGCTCGCCCTGCACATCCTCATGCTCGACGCCGACTTCACCGTGGACGGCCCGCCCGAGCTCCTGGAAGCGTTGAGGACGATCTCCGCCCGGTGCGCGATCGAAGGAGAAGGGCGTCGACCGTCCGGTGCGTCGAACGAGCCGAACGGCTCCGCGCGCTTCAGGCGAGGGCTGTGAACAGGGCGTCCAGGGCTGCCGGGTAGGCGCGTTCTGAGGGGGCGGCGAAGCCGACCAGGAGTCCCCCGGGACGGCCAACGGGGTCGTGGTGGAGTTCGGAAAGGCCGCGGATCGCGACGCCGTGCGCCGCGCAGCGGTCCATTGCCTCGGCTTCGGACGGGCCGTCGTCCGGAAGGGTGAGCAGGCTGTGCAGTCCGGCAGGCACTCCGTGGACGGCCAGGCCGGGAACGGCGGCGACACGGTCGAGCAGGAGGGCGCGGCGACGGCGGTAGCGCAGGCGGGCCGCTCGAACATGGCGGTCATGGACGTGCCCGGCGATGAGGTCCGCGAGGACCAGCTGGCTGAGGGTTTCGGTGTACAGGTCGGCGTCCTGCTTGGCTCGCACGACGTCGGGCACGAGGCGGGGAGGGAGCACCATCCATGCCAGGCGCAGCGCCGGGCTCAGCGTCTTGGAAGCCGTCCCGCAGTAGACGACGTGGTCGGGCGCGATCCCCTGCAAAGCCCCGACGGGTTGGCGCTCGTAGCGGAACTCGCCGTCGTAGTCGTCCTCGACGATCACACCACCCGTGGACCGTGCCCACGCGCACACCTCCTGGCGGCGGACGGGGTGGAGCGGCACACCGGTCGGGTACTGGTGCGAGGGCGTGAGGAACACGGCCCCGGCGTCCGTCGGCATCAGGTCCACGCGGGCGCCCTGCCCGTCGACCGGCAGCGGCGTGGTGGAGATCCCGCCACGCTGGACGGCCTGGCGGAAGACGTTGTGGCCGGGGTCCTCGACCGCGGCGGACGTCGCTCCCCCAGCGGCCAGCACGCCGCTGAGCAGGCGCACACCCTGGTAGTAGCCGGACGTGATCACGATCCGGTCGGGTGAGGCGACGACGCCGCGCGTGCGACCGAGGTAGTCGGCGAGCGCGCGGCGCAGCTCGATCCGTCCTTGGGGGTCACCGGCCGCGAAGACCTCAGGACGGGAGCCGTTCAGCACCCGCCGCGTCGCCGCGAGCCAGGCGTTGGTGGGAAACGCGGTGAGGTCGGGACGTCCGGGCCGCAGATCGTGACGGGGACGCGGCGGCCCGCTCGGCGGTGACGGCTCACCCTCCGGCGCACGCGACGTCAATCCCACCACGGTGGTGCCCGCCCCCGGTCGCGTGGCCAGGATCCCCTCCTCGGCCAGCTGGTCGTAGGCGGCCGTGACGGTGCCCCGGGAGAGGCCGAGGTCCTGCGCCAGCCCCCGCGTGGACGGCAGGAGCGTCCCGGCGGGCAGACGTCCGTCCTGGATCGCCGCGCGCAGGGCGGACTCCAGGCCCGCCCGCCGCCTGCCGGTGACCTGAAGGTCGAGATGCAGGTCGAGGCCCGAACTGGACCAAGAACGTGTCATGAGACTGGATCTTATTTCTGGTCCAGTCGCCTTCTAGTGTCGGGATCCGGATCTCCCGCCGCACGAAGGGACCACCCGCGTTGATCGTGATCGCCCATGTCAGCGACGTCCACCTTGACACCGGTGAGCGCAGCACCGAGCGCACCCGGGCCGTCATGACCTACCTCGAGGGCCTTCCCCACGACCTGGACGCCGTCCTGGTCACCGGGGACATCGCCGACCACGGCCGTCCGGAGGAGTACGAACTCGCCCGCGAGCTGCTCGCCTCACGACACCCCGTCATGGTCTGCCCCGGCAACCACGACGACCGTCCCGCCTTCCGGGAATTCCTGCTGCGCCAGCCGACCTCGAAGGCCCCGATCAACGAGGTACGCAATGTCGGCGGTGCCGTCATCGCGCTCTGCGACTCCTCGATACCGGGCGCGGACGAGGGCTTGCTGGAGGACGAAACCCTGGACTGGCTCGCTCACGTCCTGGCGGAAGCCCCGGAGACGACACCCATCCTCGTCGGATTCCACCACCCGCCCGCCCTGCTGCACGACCCCTTCATCGACGGCATCCGCCAGTTCCACACCGAACGGCTCGAGGCCCTCGCCGACCACCATCCCAACCTGGTGGCCTTCCTGTCCGGACACGCCCACACCGCCGCGGCCACCACGTTCGCCGGACGTCCGCTGCTGGTCGCCCCGGGAGTGGTCTCCACGCTCCGCCTGCCGTGGGAACAGCGCCCACGCCCCGAGGACTACGTCTATCTCGACCAGCCACCGGCGCTCGCGTTCCACATCCTGGACGACACCGGACGCCTCACCACCCACTACCGATCCGTCCTCGGCTGACCGTCCGGCGCTTTTGGAGTTCACGCATGTCCCACAAACTGGTCATCTTCGACAACGACGGGGTGCTCGTCGACAGCGAGCGCATCTCGCACCGGATCCTGTCCGGCTACCTGACCGAGCTGGGCTTCCCGATGACGCTCGAGGAGTCCGTCCACCACTTCCTCGGCACCGCCGGACGCAACGTCCACGAGGTGGTCGCCGACCGGTACGGCGGCCACCTCCCCGACGACTTCATCGCACGCTGGCACGAACGCGTCTTCGCCGCCTTCCGCCAGGACCTCACCGCCACGCCCGGAGCCGCCGACCTCCTCACCGAACTGCGCCGACGCGGCATCCCCTACTGCCTGGCCTCGTCGTCCGACCGCGCCTGGATCGACCTCACCCTCGACCGGACGGGCCTGCGCGACCACCTCCGTCCCGAGATCGTTTTCAGCGCCGAGGACGTGGGCGGCGTGGGCAAACCCGCCCCCGACCTCTTCCTGCACGCCGCGGCATCACTCGGCGTCCACGCCCACGATTGCCTGGTCGTCGAGGACAGCCCCAACGGCGTCCTCGCCGCCCGCGCCGCAGGCATGGACGTCCTCGGCTTCACCGCCCTGACCCCCGCCGCCCGCCTCCAAGCCGCCGGAGCCACAACCCTGATCGCCGCTCTCTCCGAGGTCATAAACCACCAGTGAGCCCACGCGAAGAAGCAGCCGATCCTCTTCCGGCTTCAACCCCTGAGGAACTGCCGCGCCCCACGAAGCCTGGTGCGCAGCCGCCGTTGAGTGACAGTGCAGTCAAGCCGAATATCGACCGGCCCGCGCAACCCGACATCGCCCCGCCGCCCGGACGGCACCGCACCCACGTCGAGGCCGTCCCGGCGAGCGATCAGAACTCCCAGCTCATGACGGCTCACCGCGTCGGCACCGGCGACATGGCAGACACCACCCTGACCAGCCGACGCGAGCTCAAGCAGCGCCGCAGCCAGGTCACCGACGTGGACAGGGCAGCGCACGTCATCAGTGAACAGCACACCGTCGTCCCGTCCCGCGACCAGAGCATGGACTCGGCGTTCGTGCACAGACCCGCCGTCACCGATGATCAGCGAAGTGCGGGCGATCACCGCAGCCGGGCTGATGGCTTTGATCGCGGTCTCAGCCGCGGCCTTGGCAGCGCCATAGGACGTGGTCGGGTCCGGCACCGACGTCTCGTCATAACGGACCGCACGCCCCGAGAACACGGCGTCACTGGAGACGTGAACCAACCGAGCACCCACCGAAGCCGCGGCGACGGCAACGTGCGCAGCACCGTCGGCGGTGCTCGCCCAGTCGTCCTGCCGAAAGGCGGCGTTGACCACCAGGTCCGGCTCGCCTGCAGCCACCAGGTCGGCGACCTGTCGGCGGTCCCGAACGTCCAGGGCGTGCCACTCCGCGCCGACCCCGTCGGTCGGACGCGTCTTATAAGTCGCGGCCACCTCATGCCCCGCGTCCAGCGCCTGCCGGGCGACCTCACTGCCGAGGAACCCGCTCCCACCGACGACGAGGACCCTCACAACAACCACGCTATAGCCGCCCGTCCGAACCTGCCGTCCCGCTCAGTGATCCTCGGCCCGTCACCAGGGGGTCGTGTTCTGTGAACCGGTGGCGGTGGGCGCGTGTCGGGCCTTCAAATGGGCTGATGGTCGCAGTTCGGGGGCGCGGGCAAGGGGCGCAGGCGTTGATCGTGCTGCGCGGCAACTCCGGTTCGGGCAAGTCCAGCGTCGCGGCTGAGGTTCGGCGTCGCCACGGGCACCGGGACCTTGCCGTTGTCGCACAGGACGTCGTCCGCCGGGAGATCCTGCGGGAGCGTGATGTTCCGGGTGCGGCGAACATCGACCTGATCGACACCATCGTCCGCTGGAGCCTGGGGCACGGATATCACGTGCTGCTCGAGGGGATTCTCTACAGCGGCCGTTATGGCGCGATGCTCGAGGCGCTGGTCACCGACCACCCAGGCCCCAGCCACCTGTACTACCTGGACATCCCGTTCGAGGAGACGTTGCGGCGCCACACGACCAAGCCCAACGCTCACCATTTCGGGGAACGGGAGATGGCTCGTTGGTACCGCGCACGGGACCTCCTGCCCTGCCCCCACGAGACAGTGATCGGCCCCGACCAGTCCCTGCACGCAACGGTGGAGCAGATCATGCGCGACGCACGCCTGCCGTCCGCCCCCGAGCCTGCGTCAGCACCGGATCGGCCGAACTGAGGCGGTGGCCGACGAACGCGTGGCACACCCAACGGCTGGGCTCGAGCGGTTCCTCGGGCAGCCATGCCCCTGTGCGCTCAGGGGCAGATCTTGTGTTGGGGTCCCACCAGACCAGATGGAGGACTGCTGTTCGGCGGTGGTGATGCGGGTGGCGTACGCCTGGTAGGCCTTGCGTTCGGCAGGGCTGGCGGCCTCCGGCGCCCCCGTCTGTGAGGACCCGGCGACCTCCAGCCGCCGGATCTCCCTGGACCGGGCGGGATTCACCCGCCTGCTGCACGAGGCCGCCGCCGGCGGCGGCCGCCAGAGATCACCTGAAGCCTCCCGCCGAGGATGCGTCAGGCGGGGACGGGGACCGGGTGCGAGCTGCGGCAGGGCTGGAAGCGGGCCAGGTAGGCCAGGGTCGGGCCGCGTCGTGTGTCCAGGTGGAGACCGGCCGCGTCGGCGAGGCGGTGGAGCCGGCCGAACGGGATCCAGTGCCGGTCGAAGAACTCCCCCACCACCAGCCGTCCCGTCGGTGCGAGGACCCGCGCGGCCTCCTGGAGGACCCGTTCCGGCTCGGGGATCTCGCCGAGCGCGGTGACGAGGTAGACGCCGTCGAAGGTCTGCTCCGCGAACGGCAGCGTCCGGGCGTCGGACTCGGTCGCGGTGATGTTCGTGAGGCCGCGCTCCTCGGCGCGGCGGGTCAGGTGGTCGAGCATCTCCGGCTGGATGTCGACGACGTCGAGCCGCCCCTCCGGGCCGAGCTGCGGCGCCACGTGCAGTGACTGCAGGCCGGTGCCGGGGCCGATCTCGAGGATCCGTTCGCCGGGGCGGGGGCGGAGCACCTGGTCGAGACCGGCGCACGTCAGGTACGGCAGGGGAACGTCGAGCAGGCCCCGCTGGGCATACGGGTAGGGCGCCCGGTCGCCGAACCACCACGCGGCCGCCGCGGCGCCGCCGGCGGCGGCCAGTCCCCAGCGGGTACGGCGAGCGGTCAGTACGGTCATTGTTCCTCCAGTGAGTGGTGATGGTGTTCAGGCGCCGTGGGGAAGGCTCGGCGCGGGATCCCGGCGCGGGAACGTCCTGACGGCCAGGACGGCGCAGGTGATCGCCAGGGGCAGCTCGAGGAAGACCGCCATCGCAACGGCCGTGGCCCGGTCGCCGCCCGGCGTGGCCGTGACGACGTCGAACCAGGCGTCCACGACCGGCAGCGGCGCGGTCGCGGCCGCCGCCAGGCAGCCGCGAGGGCCACGGCGGGCGAGGAGCACGCCTGTGGTGATCAGACCGAGCGCCTCCAAGCCGTCGAACCCCGCCCACGCCGTCGACCAATGCGTGGCGACCGCCGTGGCCGGAAGGTCGAACGCGAGCACGAACAACCACGGGACCAGTGCCAGCCCGGCGCCGATCAGTACGAACGCCGGCCAACGCGGCCCGTCGCGCCACCGGTGGGGACGGACGGGCGGGCCGTCGTCGTTCTTCGTCGTGTCGCGAAGATCGATCACCGGTGCATTCGTCATGACCACGAATCTAGGAACGGACCACGATCCACCGCGTCGGCCGGCGGATGTCACCTCTTCCCAGGCCATCGGCCCAGGGGCATATCCGGCGTACATCCCCGGGGCGACGCGCAGAGCCGACGCCGCTCACGCCCGCCAACTCCCCGACCAGCTCGACGCGCCGCCCGTTCCCGAGGAGCCGTCCGGCCCCGCCGCGGACACGCCCGTGACGCTCGACCTGCC
>NZ_KI912411.1:326071-710544 GCF_000518265.1 Actinomadura oligospora ATCC 43269
CACGCCCGCCAACTCCCCGACCAGCTCGACGCGCCGCCCGTTCCCGAGGAGCCGTCCGGCCCCGCCGCGGACACGCCCGTGACGCTCGACCTGCCCGGCCTGCTCGCCGACCACCTGCGGGCCGTCGGCGACGACACCATCCGCAAGGTGCTCATCCGGGGGCGGATCATCCGCCGCGGCAAGGGCTACTCCATCCGCCTCACCGTGCCGCCCGAACTCCACCACGCCGCGCTGCACCAGAGCGCAGCCCCCGCCGCCGAGGGCGCCGGGCCGACCGAACACAAGGCCCACCGGGTGCACGCCACCCGCATCACAGCCGCTCAACAGCACAGGACGCCCGGCCGCTGACCAGCGCACCCCGCATCAATCCCCGAGTGAGTGTGGCCGCGAGAAGCAGGAACGGATGTCCACCCGTTCGAGCAACGTTCGCGCCGCCGGTGTTGTGGGATTGTCGATGAGATTCAGGAACGCTGTGGACGGCGTCCTGCTCTCGGGGCAGCCGAAGTCCGCGGGCCAAGACCGGGGATGAGGAACGGCCGGACAGCCGTTGGCGGTGCCCGCCGGTAGCGCGGCAGAGTAGAGGGACTGTCCCGGCTGGGGCATCACATCGCCCCAGGTCACCGCGCCGAGAGTGACAGCCCGCCATTTCGGCCCTCGTCGTTGGTGTCCCGAACCAGTGCCGAAACCCAGGGCAAGACCGACGCGCCACCGACGGGCGCGGCTCGCCGGTGGTCGCAGAGGGGCACGGCGTCCGCCGCCTCCTCCGGGTCACCTCCTGGTGCCTGGCAGGCGGGGACGGCGGGTCAGGGCGCTTCGAACAAGATCGCGGACACCCGGTGAGAGCCCTGGAAGTTCTGCTTCTGCCCCGGGTCGATGGTCGCCTCGGGCGTGCCGGTGCAGTCATTGGAGGTGAACAGCGAGGCGCTGTATTCAGTGTTGCGGTTGGCGGCCGACCGGGTCTGGAACGGGCTGTCCAGCGGGGCGCAGCCTTCCAGCTCAGGCTCCGGCACGTTCTTGGAGGTGCCGGTCTGGTTGGGCTGGCTCCACAGCACCAGGGCACCTCTGGCGGTGGTGGCGTTGGCCGCGCCGGTGCCAGGGCTGAGGGCGGCGGCCACCAGGACAGTCGCCGCGAGGGCCCGGAAGGGTTTCATCATGGGTGCTCCTTTCGAGGTCACCCCCCAAGCATTAACCATGGGTCGCCACGCGATGACTGTTGGTGATGCTTCTGAGGTGACGGGGCCATCCAAAGGGCGCCCCCCCAGGTCCTCACTTGTGGGTCGGTCGGCCTGTCGCTACTGACCGTTCCGATCCCCCCGCAGGCCGATCATCGCCAGTTACTGCCTTGTACCGCCAACGGCTGTCCGCAGGGTCCCCGCCCCGGAGACCGCGAGCGGGCCGTGGGCGAGTCAGTCGAGCCGGACGCCCGGGGAGAAGAGGGGTGAGCGAGATCGAAGAGCAGGACCAGGCGCTCTGGCCGAAGCCTTCACCGTTGGGATCTGCTGCGGCACTGGATGCGATGGCTTCGATTGCAGCGCCCCCGCTGGCAGGTTTCGCTCTCGCGACCATCGCCGTCGTAGCCCAGAGCGCAGGGTCGTTTCGGTGGCCAGGACTGTGCATCCTGTTCTGCGCTGCCACCGCGGCATTTCTGGTCATGTCAATCCAGTACGGCTTCACCGCCCGAGCGTTCTTCTACTCGCCCGCCGACATAGGGACTTGGTGGCCGGAAGCCTCCGATGACCGCACGCGGCAAGCGTGGTTGAAAGCCGAGCACGAGCAGCACCACGAGCAGTGGCGCCGGTACGCCACACGCGCACGATTCGCCTACAACGCCGGCGTGATCGCCTTGTCGCTCACTCTCGCGGTGCTCGCGGCTCCTCCCGCTGGAGCCGGCCAAGCCTCTCTGCGCTGGGTTGCCGCCGGGCTCAGCCTTCTTGCCGCAGCCGGGACAACGACGACAGCGATACGCCGCACACGAGTTCTCCCCAGGGCACGAACCGAGGAGCCATGAACCCCATCAGCCGCTGGATAACCCGTCTTCGCGACCGTAGAAGGATTCGACGGATTCGACGGGAAGCTCGCCGGATCGAGCCCGGCAGCGCCGGCCCAATCGGCAACTCAGGAGGGGGAACCGTGGGCCGTCCAGACCTCACCCCCTGCCCCGGCTGCCATGGCAGCGTCACGCACTTCCCCGGGTGCCGCTACACACCGATCTCCATGAACCGCATCAATGCAATGCGTGGCAGTTCGAGGGCTGTTCGCACACGCCTGAACAAGATGCTTCGCCCCTGACCAGGCACGACACGGGCCCCAGGCGACCCAAAACGACAAACTTTCCTGGACACTGTCGATTCCCGTAGTCGTGTTCATCAACGGCCCCCATGCTCGATCGGCGGCAGGCCGCCAACCGGTGTGCACACGACTTCAGATATCCGTGCAGAGGACTTCGGAAATCGACATCGGGAAGCTCGTGGAGCATCTCGCCACTCCGATGTGACAGGGAATGGGCCATTCCCTGTCACATCACGGGTTCGCGTGCGGGATCCACCGCGCCCGCATCTGCTGGGCGGCGTCCAGGGCGGCCTGTCCCACCAGATGGCCGTTCTCGGCCTCGGTGGTGGTGTCCAGTACGACGTAGATCGCGGCTTCGACGGTCCTCCGCTCCTCCTGGAGCTACTGCCGGGTGATTCCGTCGTACCGCTCCAGCCTGCCGGTAGATCCGTTGGGTCTGGCTCATCAGGGTCTCGTAGGTCGCGGGTGGGTCCGGGGTCTCCTCCATGGCTCCACGGTGCCACCTTGCGTTCCGCCGTGCTGGTCAGTGCCTGTTTCTCAACGCCTACGTGCGCCCTGTTCAGGAACAGTTTCGGGGGCACCGGGCCACGGCGGTCGTGGAGCTTCGATTCGTTCGGAGATCCGTCACCGTGATGCTTGTCCGATCGGATCTCGACGCTGCTGCTCACGTGTCGGGCGCGAGTGAGCGTCACACGCAGGCGTCACGGTGTGACGATTACAGAACGCGAACGAAGGCTCTTACGAAACCGCGATCAAGCAGACGTCTCACTCAAAGTGACACTCCACAAACCTTGAACTAAAACACAGGTGGCCCCACCCACCTCGCGGACGGCCCTCGTGTTGACTGCATCGGCTCATTGGCTTGTCGCCTCGGTCGAATACGATTGGTTGGTCCCAGCGGCGGTCCGTGGAGGTCATGGCGTGGCGACGTTCAGCTCGGAGCCCTGGGGTGGACAGTGGGATCATCGGATGACGCCGGCGGCGGTGTCGGGCCCACAGCGCCTCGACGTGTTCCTGCTGGGCACCAACTGGCAGCTGTACCACTACTGGTGGCCACGGGTGGGCGGCGGACAGCCCTTCGGTTTGGAGTCGCTGGGCGGTGGGTGGCTCCGCCAGGACGTGTCGGCGGTCCGCTGGCGCGGCCGTCTGGACGTGTTCGTCGTCGGTCCCGACGCGGCACTGCACCACTTCTGGCAGCTACCCGGTGAGCCCTTTCAGTCCGAGTCACTCGGGGGGCGCTGGCGCAACCCCGTGTCCAGAGCGGTCGCTCACGGGTCGGGACTGCACGTCTTCATCATCGGCGACGACTTCCAGCTGTGGCGCTACTCGACGCAACTCGTCGTCGCCGGTTCCCTGACCGTCCGACCGTTCGAACTCGAACCCGTCGGCGGCGGCCCCTACAACCCGGGCTACCCGTGGACCGGCAATCGCCGGATCGCCGCGACCTCATGGGGCCCCGACTGGTGGGACGCGTTCGTCGCCGACAACGACTACGGGCTCGTCCACCACTGGCGGCGACCAGACGGAGCGCCGTCCCACGAACTGCTGGCCCGTCGCCATGCGCAGTGGATCGACGCAGCCTCAGGCCGGCGCGGCCGCCTCGACGTGTTCACCCAACTCGAAGACCCCGACCTCGCCCCCCGGATCGGGCACCTCTGGCAGAACCCGGGCGAGGGATTCCGCTTCGAGGCGCTTGAGTACTACGCTCTCGGCGCCGCCCCACCGGCTGCCGTCACCTGGGGCTACCCCCGGCTCGACGCGTTCGTCCCCTCCGGCGCCGGCCTGCGACACCACTGGCAGGAGAACAACCCGTTCGACTCCGAGGACCTCGGCGGCGTCTGGGTCAACGGACGGGCAGCCGCCACGACATGGGGTCCGCGCCGCCTCGACGTTTTCGCCGTCGGCGACGACCACCAGCTCTACCACTACTGGCAAGGCTGACGTACCCCCAAACCCGGACGTCTCCACGGCCCACACACCGATTCTCACGCGCCGCGACCAACCCGCGCCAGAGATCAACAGCTCAGATCAGCGGATAGGACACAGCTTCTCAGACCTCGTCGTCGTCTTCGGAGGCGCCGGTGTCGCGTAGGTCGCGGATGGCGCCGGGCGCGAGTCCGGGAAGGGCGAAGGTGGCCGTCGCGCTGGAGCATGGTGACGACGTCGTAGGCCCGCACGGTCCCGGTGTAGATCGAGGTGACCACGCGGAGGATGTCCGGCTGAGACCGGTGGCAGACACGACGTCCTCCAACACCGCCGGAGCCGGGGTGGCCGCGGTGGTGTCGCGTCGCTGGTGGCGGGACGCGGCCGGCGCGTCGTCAGATCAAGCCCGTTCGGACCCGGTGGCGGGACGCTGAGCCGTCTGGTCACCGGGGCGCTGTCGGCTCGGGCGGTACGTGGCCGCTGCGATGCGGACGAACGAGGGGATCAGCGGGTTCGGGTCGTCCTTGTTCCACGCCGTCACGACGCGGCTCGGCGGCATGTCGGTCAGCGGTACCGCGGTCAGCCCCTTGGGCATGTCGTGGCCGAGCGGGGTCAGGCCCACCGTGCCGTTCCAGAGCACGGCGTGACGGCATTCCTGGACGGCCCGCACCACCGGCCCTTCGCGAGGTTCCTGGCCGTTCCAGTACGTCCACCAGGCCGGGTCGGTGCCGTCCGGGAACTGGAACCAGCGTCGGCCGGACAGGTCGGCCAGCACCAGGTGCGTGCGCTGGGAGAGGGGGTCGTCGTCGCGGAGCACCGCGCCGACCGGGTCGGCCCGCAGCTCGTGGACGGTCAGTCCCGTCTCGTCGAACGGCGCGCGGGTGAGGGCGACGTCGACCAGCCCGGCGCGCAGCCCGCAGGTCGGATCGGTCAGGTCGGCCTCGCGGATGCGGACCTCGATGCCCGGGTGCCGCGCGCGGAAGGCGTTGGCCAGCCGGACGGCATCCAGGTCGGTGCCGTCGCCGAGGAGGCCGATCGTGATGGTCGCGGGACCGGCCTCCGCCGCCACGCGCGCGCGGATCCGGTCGGCCTGGACGAGCAGCTCGCGCGCCTCGTCCAGCAGCACCGCACCGGCGGGAGTGAGGGAGACACCCGTGGAGGATCGGTTCAGCAGGGTCGCGCCGAGACCGGCCTCCAGCTGCTTGATCGCCCGGCTCAGCGGGGGCTGGCTCATGTGCAGCCGGGCGGCGGCCCGTCCGAAGTGGAGTTCCTCGGCGACCGCGACGAAGTAGCGCAACGTTCGCAGCTCCATGCTGCGACGATACCCGCGAAGTATCGGGTGTTTTCGCATCGGTCTTGGACGGGCGAGGTTCCGGGACGGTGGAATCGAAGCATGAACGCACCGCTGCTTCCCGACCCCGCCGTGCACGTCGACGGCGTCCAGGAGATCGCCCCGGACCTGCTGGTGATTCCGAACCGCGGGGTCCAGCTCGTCCCGAACATCGGCATCATCGGCGGCACGCACGCCGTCCTCGTGGTCGACACGGGCATGGGCACCGCCAACGCCGAGCAGGTCCTCTCCCTGGCGTCCACGGTGGCCCGGGGACGGCGGCTGTACCTGACCACGACGCACTTCCACCCTGAGCACGCCTTCGGGGCGCACGTGTTCGACGGCCACGCGACCTACATCGCCAACCGCGCCCAGGCGGACGACCTGAAGACGAAGGGGCCGGGCTACCTGGAGATGTTCCGCGGCTTCGGTTCGCCGGTCGCCGACCGCCTCGACGGCGACGTCCGCGTGCCCGTCCCTGACGTGGTCCACGACGACGGGTACACCCTGGACCTCGGCGGCCGGACCGTCCGGCTGCGGCCCACCGGCCGGGGACACACCAAGGGCGACCAGGTGATCGAGGTGCCCGACGCCGGTGTGCTGTTCACCGGCGACCTCGCCGAGGCGGGGCAGTTCGCGATCTTCCCCTGGTTCCCGCCGCACGACACCGACGTCTCCGGGATCGGCTGGCTCGCGGTGATGGAGCGGCTGGCGGACAACGGGCACCGGGTGGTCGTCCCCGGTCACGGCGACGTCGACGGCCCGCAACTGCTCGCGGACGTCCGCGACTACCTGCGCGAGCTCCGCGACGAGACCTGGCGGCGGCGCGACTCGGCGATGGACGAGGGCGACGTCCTGGCCGAGGTCCGGGCGCTGCTGGTCGAACGGCACCCCGAATGGGAGGGACGCGAATGGATCGAGAAGGGCGTCGGCTGCCTCTGCGCCGAACACCCCGCGTGAGCTCTGCCGAGCGGTGAAGCCTCGCGCGGGGTCGAGAGGTGAAGCCGCGGCGGGCCGGGTGGCCCGCCGCGGTTGGGTTCCCGCTAGTCCCCGGGCATCACGGTGAAGGTGAATCCGGTGCTCGTCGGACGGCGCAGGGAGGTTTCGGACTTGATCCGGCGCAGCACCTCGCTCCTGCTGAGGCCGAGCCCCTGCGCGATGAGCCGTTCCGGACGCACCGGCACCGGATCCGCGAAGGTGACCTCGACCTGGACCGGCCACGGGTCGTCCAGCCACTCCGACGGAGTGTCCAGCCGCCACGCCCCCGTCCAGTCCAGGGTGAAGCGGTTACGCCGGGCGAGCAGCGGATCCAGCAGCGTGGACGCCACCAGACCGGCGTCGTTGACGCGGTAGCCGCGGAGCTCGGCCGGGTCGAGGGACCTGACCGGCGCCCGGTCGTGCACGGTGATCTTGCTCGTCCGGTCGCAGGACACGCAGCGGACCAGCAGCCACACGTCCAGCAGCTTGCCGTTGGCGTTGACGCGGAACCTGCCCTCGCCGGTGGTGGCCGACTCCGACCGGCAGTCCACGCACCGCAGCGACAGCAGGGGCGGCCTGGTCCGGCGGATGACCCAGGGCAGCACGATATGAGGTTGTGAAGACATGATCTCTCTAGACCTGACACGAGGCCGATTGCGCGCGACCTCAAACGCTGTGTGACCGGGCGCGCGAGGGCAGCCCGGCGGAACCGACGGCGACGTCGGCTACAGGTGAGCGGAAGAAGGTGTCAGGTCTAAAGAGCAGGCGGGGTCACGCGGTCTGTCCTCTGTCTTCACTGCGATCGGGTCGCAGGCAACCTACGGGAAGGCGGAGGAAAGCCTCAAACGGTTTTCCGCCGCAACCTCGTCAGCGCTGCCGGGCTGCTCTCCAGGCCGCACATGCAGGACGTCGAGGCGGACGCGGCGCCACACGTCCTGCGCCTCCGGCGTTCTCCGCGTCCGGCGAGCAGGCGCCCGCGCATCGCCCGGATCCGGTCGCTGGGCATGGCCGAGGGGCTGGAGTTGAACCTGCAACTCGCCCGTCCGGTGAACACCTTCGACGCGCACCGGCTGGTCAAGCTGGCCGCCGTGCGCGGCAGGGCCGACCAGATGATGGAACTGCTGCTGCACGCGTACCACACCGAGGGTCTCAACGTGGCCGATGAGCAGGTCCTACGTCGGCTCGGCGGCGAGGCCGGACTGGACGGCGACGAGGTGCGCGCCGTCCTCGCCGGGGACGACCACGCCGAACAAATCCGCGCCGATCGACGCCGCGCGGCCGAGGCCGGTGTCACCGGCGTCCCCAGCCTGGTGATCGACGGCCGTCCGCCGGTCTCCGGTGTCCAGGCCGTCGCCGACTTGCAGCGGCTGATCGGGCACTGACGGACCAGCCTCCCCTTCCGGCCACAGCGGAGCCACAGGCGTGAGGCCCGCTCCCCTGGTTTGACCCTCACGTTGCGTGAGGCTCGAAGGTGGGCTCCATGAGTGACTACTACAACGCCTTCGAGATCAGCCCTGTGCCTTCTCCCGGCCCGGACGCGGTTCCGCCGGAACCGTTCCGTGGCATCTACGGGATGCCCGCCTTCGTGACGATCCCCACGAGCGATCTGGCGGAGTCGGTGGACTTCTGGACGCGCGGGCTCGGGTTCTTCGAGTTGTTCGGCATCCCCGGCACGCTGGTGCATCTGCGTCGGTGGGCCTTCCAGGACGTCCTGCTCGTCTCGGCGGAGAGCGTCCCGGAGCGGGCACCGGCGATGAGCTTCAGTTTCGCCTGCGTGCTCAGCCAGGTCGAACCGCTTGCCGAGGCCTGTCGCGCGCTGCGTCCGGGCTCGGTCGACGGTCCCCGGGACACTCCCTGGAACACCCGCGACGTGGAGGTGATCACGCCCGAGAACGCACGGATCATCGCCACCGCGGCCAAGCTCCTCGATCCCGCGAGCGAGGAGGCGCGGAACCTGGAGGCCATCGGGATCACCGCCCCGGGCGGCGGCGACAATGGGGAGCATGCCTGATGCCACCGATGCCGACGGCCTGACCGTCGGCCAGGTCTCGACGCGTCTGGGCGTGACGGTCCGCGCGCTGCACCACTGGGACGAGATCGGCCTGGCCCGGCCGTCGATGCGCACGGCCGCCGGATACCGGCTCTACACCGCTGATGATCTGGAACGGCTCCACCGCATCGTCGTCTACCGCGAGCTCGGGCTCGGCCTGGACAGGATTCGGACGGTCCTGGACGACTCGTCCGCGGACGTCCCCGGCGCGTTGCGGACGCAGCGCGCCCAGGTCGCCGAACGAATCGTCCGGCTCCAGAAGCTCAGCGACGGACTGGACCGCATGATCGACGCCCACGAGCGCGGCCTGCTGCTGACGATCGAGCAGCAGGCCGCGATCCTCGGCCCCCAGTGGAACCCGGACTGGCCCGCCCAGGCCCGCCACCGCTACGGAACCACCACTCAATGGCAGCAGTACGCCGAACGCTCCGCCACCCGCGGACCGGAGGAATGGCAGGCCGTCGCCGACGCCGTCGCCGACCTCGACCGAGCCCTCGCCGATGCGATGGACACCGGCGTCACACCCGGCAGCCCGGCGGCGAACCGGCTCGTCGAACGACACCGCGAAGTCTTCGCTTCGT
Source organism: Actinomadura oligospora ATCC 43269 (assembly GCF_000518265.1). Taxonomy (GTDB): domain Bacteria; phylum Actinomycetota; class Actinomycetes; order Streptosporangiales; family Streptosporangiaceae; genus Spirillospora; species Spirillospora oligospora. The sequence continues at coordinate 335,223 of NZ_KI912411.1, forward strand.
ACTTCCCGCTCACCCGGCAGATGCAGGTCTGCCTCGGCCGCATGTACGAGGCCGACCCGGGATTCGCCGCCCACTACAACGGCGTCCGCGCGGGCCTCGCCACATGGTTCCGCCAGATCATCGACGCCAGCGCCCGCGCCCACGACATCGACCCCGACACCGCGACCTGGCAGTAGACGGGCTCACCAGCGGCGCTCCGATACGCCTGGCAGGGCGGACGGTTCGGTTCGACCGGTCGGTGCCGTGGTCGAGCGGGACTCGGGCTGCACGGTCGAGGTGCCCGCGAATTACGTGAAGGATCTTCACGATTCGGGGTCGACCCGGTGATAATGGCGGTCCCTCCGGCTGCGACAACGTTGTCATGGCCGCCTCACCCCCCTCGGAGGCACCATGCTCGTCCGTGCAGGATCTGCCGTGACTCGACGCGCGCCTCGCAGGCCCCGTGTGACGCGGCGGGCGCTGCTGGCCCCGGTGATGTTGCTGACCGTGGTAGTCCCGCTGGCCGGTACGCCGGGCCCGGCATCGGCGCTGGCGGTATCGGCGCGGGCAATGTCGACACGGGCGGCGGGCGGCGGGAACGTGGACCGGGTCGATCCGTTCATCGGGACGACGGGCGCGAGCGACACCGAGTACGGCGGGATGATCCCGAGCACGGCTCCGCCGTTCGGGATGACGCGATGGTCGCCGATGACCCGCCAGAACAAGGTGAGCGTGCTGCCGTACCGTCTGGGCGACCCGAAGATCACGGGGTTCATCGGGACGCATCAGCCGGCGATCTGGATGGGCGACTCGGGGTACGTGGCCGGAATGCCCGGGGTAGGAGAGGTGAAGACCGCCGAGCGGGACCGCGGCCTGCCCTACAGCCACCGGGACGAGACGGCCTCGCCGGAACAGTACGCAGTCGATATGCATCCGTCGCCGGGGCAGACGCTGCGGGCCCGGCTCACCGCCACCTCCCGGGTCGGGTTCCTGCGCCTGACCTACCCGAAGGGGGCGGCGGCCAACTTCGTGGTCCAGGCGACCCGGAGCGGCGTCACCGGGAACGTGCACATCGACCCGGCGCGGCGTGAGATCACCGGCTACAACCCCGACCGGCAGGACAGCGGGCTGGGGCCGTTCAAGGCGCCGCACTTCAAGGGCTACTTTGTGGCCCGCTTCGACACCTCGTTCGCCGGTCACGGCACGGCGAACGGCGCGGTCCGGCACGACGGGCAGTCCGACCGGACGGGCCCGGACGTGGCGGGCTACGTGCGGTTCCCGGCGGGCGCGGTGACCGTCACGGTGCGGATCGCGACCTCGTTCATCTCCGTCGCCCAGGCGCGGGCGAACCTGGACGCCGAGATCCCGGACGGGCGCTCCTTCGACCAGACCGTGGCGCAGGTCAGGGCCGCCTGGGCCGCCAAACTCGACCGGATCCGCGTCCAGGGCGGCACCCGCCCCCAGCTGACCACCCTCTACACCGCGCTGTACCACGCACTGCAGTACCCGTCGGAGATGTCGGAGGGCGGACGCTACTACAGCGCCTACGACGACAAGGTCCACCGCGGCATCAGCTACACCGGGTACTCCCTGTGGGACACCTTCCGGGCCGAGAACGCCCTGCTGATCCTGCTCGCTCCCGAACGCGTCAACGGCATGGTCACCTCGATGCTGCAGGACTACCGGGAGGGCGGCTGGCTACCGGTCTGGAAGAACCTCACCGAGACCAACATCATGGTGGGCACCAACGCCGACTCGGTGATCGCCGAGGACATCGCCAAGGGGTTCCGCGGCTTCGACCTGAACCTGGCCTACCAGGCCGTCCGCAAGGACGCGATGACGCCACCGGACTACGACACCCTGCTGCCCTACTTCGACCGGGAACCGTTCGCGCCCGTCCAGGCCCGCGCGGGACTGACCGCCTACAAGAAGAACGGATGGGTCGCGGCCGACCACAGCTACGCGGCGGGATCGCGGACCCTGGACTACGCCTACGAGGACTACGCGGTCGCCCAGGTCGCCAAGGCGGCCGGCAAGACCTCCGACGCCGCCTACTTCCTGAACCGCAGCAAGAACTACCGCAAGCTGTACAACCGTGCGACCGGGTTCATGCAGGCCCGCAACCGGGACGGGTCGTGGGCGCCCGACGGCTGGGTCGAGGGCGACCAGTGGGCCTACACCGCCGACGTCCTGCACGACATCCCCGGCCTGATCAGGCTCAAGGGCGGGAACGCCGCCTTCGCCGCCTGGCTCGACGACCACTTCGGCGGCGGACACAACGACCCGACCAACGAGCCGAGCCACCACATCCCCTACCTGTACGACTACGCGGGCCAGCCGTGGAAGACCCAGCACCTGGTCCGGAAGATCGCCGCCACGGGTTTCCACACCGCCCCGGACGGCCTGCCCGGCAACGACGACTGCGGCCAGATGTCGGCCTGGTACGTCTTCTCCGCACTCGGCTTCTACCCGGTGAACCCCGCCTCCGGCCGGTACGCGGTGAGCAGCCCCCTGTTCGACAAGGTCACCCTCGACCTGCCCGGCTCCGCCCGGCCCCTGGTCATCAACGCCCCCGGCACCGCCACCCGTCCCTACATCCAGGGCCTGAAGGTGAACGGCCGACCCGTCGGCAGGCCGTTCCTCGCCCACACCGACCTGGCGCACGGAGGGAACCTCGACTTCACCATGAACCAGGCCCCTCAGCGCTGGGGCGCCACCACCACCCCGCCGCCGCTCAACCTCGCCCTCGACCGCCCCGCCACAATGATCAACGGAACCCCGGCGGCCCAGTGGGGCAAACCCACCGCCAACGCCGTCGACGGCTACCCCCAGACCATGGCGCAATCCACCGGCGGAGCCCCCTGGAGCCTCCAGGTCGACCTGGGCCGCGCCGCCTCCGTCGGCCGCGTCGTCGTCGACCCCGACTGGCAGAACCACCCCACGGCCTACGACATCAAGACCTCCACCAACGGCACCGACTGGACCACCGTGGCCCGCGACCCCGCCGCAGGCGGCACCACCGGCTGCTCCGCGCACGGTGTCAAGACCTGCGGCCAGCGCCGCACCTACGCCTTCACCCCGGTCAAAGCCCGCTACCTGCGTCTGGAGGTGCACAGCTGGGCCTCCGCCTGGACCGGCACCCCACTCCCCTGGAACGGCTGGGCCCTCAAAGAACTCCAGGCCTACTCGTCCTGACCTTGCCTGGCCCTGTCTCAGCTCGGCAGTGCCGGATCGAGTTGGGTCAGTTCTTCCTGGGTCAGCTTGATCTGGACGGCCTGGGCGGAGTCCTGGATGGAGGTCGGACGGCTGGCTCCCGGCACGGGGATCACGGCCGGGGAGCGGGTGAGCAGCCAGGCCAGCGCGAGTTGCTGGGGGCTGACGCCGTGCTCGGCGGCGATGCGGTGGAAGGCGGTGCCGCGCGAGGACGAGTCGGACGGGCCGTCCAGGGAGCTGCGGGAGATGCCGCCGAGCGGGCTCCAGGGCAGGAAGGCCAGGCCCAGCTCGGTGCTCAGCCGCAGTTCGGGCTCGCTGTCGCGGACGGCCGGCGAGTACCGGTTCTGCACCGAGACGAGACCCTCCCCGAGGATCTCGTGCGCCTCGCTGATCTGGGCGGTGGTCACGTTGGAGAGACCGGCGGCGCGGATCGTCCCGGCGTCGAGCAGGTCGCGCAGCGCGCCGACGGAGTCGGCCCAGGGGACGTCCGGGTCCGGCTTGTGCAGCTGGTACAGGCCGATGGCCTCGACGCCCAGGCGCTTGGCGGACGCCTCGGCGGCGCGCTTGAGGTGTTCCGGGGTTCCGGTGACGGTCCAGCCGCCGTCGCCGGGACGGCCGCGTCCTCCCTTGGTCGCGACCAGGACATCGGAGGTGTCGCCGCCGTAGCCGGCCAGGGCGCGGGCGATGAGGAGCTCGTTGTGCCCCTCCTCACCGGCGTGCCAGTGGTAGCTGTCGGCGGTGTCGATGAGCGTGACCCCGGCGTCGAGGGCGCCGTGGATGGTGGCGATGGCGCGCTGTTCGTCCGGGCGGTTCTCGATGGACAGCGGCATGGCTCCCAGGCCGATGGCGCTGACGTTGGTGTTTCCGATGCGGCGGTACTGCATGGTGACCCGGTTTCTCAGTTGGAGGGGGCCGCGGCGGCGGTGAGGGCTTCGGCGACGGCGGCGGGCAGCCAGTCGGTGGTGTGGGCGAAGCAGAAGCCCTGCGCCTTGGCGCGTGCGTTGCTCATGGCGTAGTGACGGTCGAAGGAGAACGGTGAGGCGGTCTCGTCCGGGGCGACGGTTCGGAACACGGGCTGCCGCCCGGCCTGCTCGGCGATCGCGGCGCTCAGGGCGCGCACGTCGAGCGGGCCGTCGGAGCAGGCGTTGACCGGGCCGGTGAAGTCGGTGGCCGTCGCCGCCCACAGCAGCAGGTCAGCCAGCTCCTCGTAGTGGACGAAGACCGTCGGCAGTGCCCCGGCGTGGACGGCGATCTCCTGGCCCTGGACGATGCGCTCGACGTAGTGCGCGAGGCGACCCGTGAAGTCCTGCGCGCCGCCGCCGAGCACGTGGGCGCTACGGACGGAGGCGAACTCGAACCGGGCGGCCTGCGTGAGGACGGCCTCGGCCTGGCGCTTGCCCTCGGCGTAGTGCGTTTCGAGGTACGCCTCGTCCTGCCAGGGCAGATCCGTCGACACCAGCCAGGTGGCCGGGTCCACGTTCTCCTCCGGCACCGGAGTGTGCGCCAGCACGGCCGGGAGCGCCGCGGTCGCCGGGTCGTAGACCTCGATCGTGGAGGTCATGACGTAGCGCCGAGCGCGGCCCCCGAAAGCGCGCACGGCGATGGCCGCCTGGACGGGCGTGTAGCAGACCTGGTCGACGACCACGTCGAACGTGCGGCTCCTGAGCGCCGCGACGAGGGCGGCCTCGTCGTTGCGGTCGACGACGAGGTGCTCGACTCCGGCGGGCGGCGGCACGGAGCCGCGGTTGATCACGGTGACCCGGTGACCGTCCGCCCGCAGGCGCTCCACCAGCACTCTTCCGGCGTACCGGCTTCCGCCGATGACACAGATCGCTTTTGGCATGCCTCCATCCTGGAGACCTAGGATCATCAGCAGAAGTACCGACCTACTGGACGCGCATTAAGGAAAACTGTTGATCGACGTGCAGCGGCTCCGCGTCCTGAGGGCGGTGGCGGAACACGGCAGCTTCAACCAGGCCGCCACCGCCCTCCGCCTCACCCCCTCGGCCGTCTCCCAGCACGTCGCCGCGCTGGAGCGCAGCCTCGGCGCCCAGGTCGTCACCCGCAGCACGCGTGGCGTCACCCTCACCCCGGCCGGCCAGATCATGTTCAGCGCCGCCGAGTCGGTCGTCGCCGAGCTCGAACACGCGAAACGGCAGGTCGACCGGCTCAGCACCGGACGCAGCCAGCTCACCATCGCCACCTTCACCAGCGGCGGGCGGCTACTGCTCCCCGGGGCCCTCGAACGGCTCATGACCGTCCACCCGGACACCGTCGTCCACGTCAGGGAGCACGAGCCCGAGGGAAGCCTGCCGCTCGTCCGCCAGGGCGCGGTGGACATCGCGCTCGCCTACTCCTTCGACGGCCCGCTGCCCGGACAGCAAGGACAGGCCCACAGCCTGCACTGGACGCCGCTCATGGACGACCCACTCCACGTCGTCCTGCCGGACGGGCACCCCCTCGCCGGACGCGACGAACTCCACCTCACCGAACTGGCCGCCGAGCCCTGGGTGCTCGGCTGCCTCAAGACCGAGGCGTACCTCCGCCGCTACGCCGAGCGCGCCGGCTTCTCCCCCGACATCCGCGGCACCACCACCGACTACTTCTTCGCCCGCTCACTCGTCGCCGCGGGCATGGGGATCTCCCTCATCCCCACGATCGCCCTGACTCCCCCGGTGCCGGGCCTGCACACCGTCCCGATCGCACCCCCGACCCCAACCCGCCACATCGGCGTCGCCGCAATCCCCCGCCGCCACGACCACCCCCAAATCACCACCCTCATCCAAGCCCTCCGCACCCAAGTAGCCCGGGCAGCCTGAGGGCGCCTTTCGTGTCAGGATTGTGGGCGGGCGTGGCCTAGGTAGGTGACTAGCGGGGGGCCGTTGGGGTCGAGGACGAAGTCGGTCAGGTGTGGGATCGCCTCGTCGTCGATCTTGCCTGCGCGGCGTGCGAGGGTGGCGCGGACGAGGTTGAGGACGTTCTTGGGCTTGAAAGAGCAGACGTCCTCGTTTCGCAGGCCGTGGGCGGCGAGGGCCGCGGCGATCTCGGCGGGTGTGCGTAGACGGGCGGCGGTGTAGCGGCCGGAGGGCATGATCCGGGTGAGCGGCAGCGCCTGGAAGGCCCCGAGGTAGATCAGCCTGGAGACGGGTGTCCGGTTCACGGTGTCGTAGAAGAGGACGCCGTCCGGCCGGAGCAGCCGGGCCGCGTGCGCGACGACCCGGTCGAGATCGCCGGTGATCTCGAAGGTGTCGGCGTAGAAGACGAGGTCGAAGGACGCGTCGGCGCGTCCGGGGTCCTCGGCGGGCGCGGTCACGAACTCGATCGGACCGCCGCCCGCCTCCCGGGCCATCGCGGTCGCCTCGGCGGACGGGTCCAGGGCGACGACGTCCAGCCCGAGTCCGGCCAGTCCGCGGGCGAGGAGTCCGCGTCCGCTGCCGACGACCAGGGCGGACCGTCCCGCGGGATCGATTCCGAGCCGGCGCAGGACCGAGCGCACGTACTCGAGCCGGACGTCCTGGAAGGTGAGGGCCCGGATGTGGCGGCCGTCGATGGCGCCGGCCGTACGCGAGTCGAGTTCGATGGACGGTCCCATGAGGCTCCTCCTCGTGAGTTTCCTTAGGGAACCCGACCATAGTCCCCTCAGGGAACTCACCTACACTCGGGGTGTGACCAGGACCCCGCTCGCCGACGTCGCGTGCTCGATCGCGCGCGCCACCGACCTGTTCGCGGACGCGTGGACGGCGCTCATCATGCGGGACGTCCTGGTGGGCGTGAACCGCTTCGACGACCTGGCGCGTGACCTGGGCATCTCGCGCAAGGTCCTGGCCGCCCGGCTCGCCCGCCTCGTCGAGGAGGGCGTCCTGACCCGCGAGCGCTACCAGGAGCACCCGCCCCGCGAGCACTACCTGGCGACCGAGAAGGGCAAGGACCTGTATCCCGTCCTGCTCGCGCTGATGCGCTGGGGCGACCGCTGGTACGGGGAGTCGGGCCCGCCCGTGCGCATCCGCCATCTGGAGTGCGGGCACGACACCGAGGCCGTCACCGCGTGCGGCCACTGCGGCCACGAACTCACCGCCGACAACACCACCCAACTGCCCGGCCCCGGAGGCCGCATCGGCCCCGGCACCCAGGTGCTCGGCCCCCTCCTCGCCTCCCGCAAGCCCCGGACGGACTCGACGAGCTCCTCACCTGAAGACGGCCGAGCCTGATCAAGTCGTCGCTGGACGGGTGGAGTCGTGGGTCCAGATGAGGCAGTCGTGCCAGGTGTCGTGGTCGGCGTCCGGGTGGGTCCAGGTTCGGCAGTGGCGGGGGATGTGCTGTTCGAACTGGAAGCCGACGCGTTGGGCGAGGCGTTGCGAGGGCTCGTTGCCGGGCTCGATCTCCAGCCAGATCCGGGGGGCGGCGAGGGCGTCGTGGGCCCACTCGGTCGCGGCGAGCGCGGCGCGGGAGGCGATGCCCCTGCCTCGCTCCTCAGGGCGGAGCCAGTACGCCAGCTCGATGCTCCCCGGACCGTCCGGGATCAGCCCGACCGCGCCGAGAAGCCGTCCATGGCGGACGATGCCGAGGCCGAACTGGCCTCCCTTGGCGGGGTCCCAGTCGGCCAGTGCGGCTTGCGCGTCGCCGGGCGAGTAGGGACCTAGGTGGGGGCCCCACAGGGATCGGCCCGGTTCTCCGCTCGTGGCCTCGACCAGCAGGGCGGCGTCGGCGGCGTCCAGGGCGCGAAGGCGCAGGTCGTCCCCCAGGTCCAGGTCCGGGAGCGGCGTCGGGCGCGCGGAGGTGGCGGCGGAGCTGGCAATGTAGCTGGTGTTCATGCCCATGCGGCCTACTATGGAGACAGGAAGGTAGGTGGTCAAGTGCAATACGTCGCCTACATCGGCAACATGGCCAGGCTGACCGTCGAACTGGTCAACGGCGATGACCCCAGTGAGCTGCGGCGGGAGTTCTTCCGTCAGCACCACGTCGCCGATCCGGACGCCGACGAGCTCGCGCGACTCCTTCCGCTGCTTCGCGACGCCGTCGCAACCGTGGCGGACGCGGGGGCGATCGCGCCCGTCAACCTCCTCCTGGAGAGGTTCCCGCCCGCGATGACCGTGAGCACGCACGACGGCGCGGGCGGGCCGCACCTGCACTTCGCGCGCGACGGGGAGGACCCCACGTCCTGGCTGGGACGCAGTTGCGCCGCCGCGCTCGCCCATGTGATCTGCGGCGATCCCCACGTCACCGTCGGGCGCTGCCAGGCGGACGGCTGCGAACGCTTCTATGTGGACGACTCCCGCAATCGCAGCCGCCGGTTCTGCTCCAACACCTGCGCGAGCCGAACTACGGTCGCCGCCTACCGGGCCCGCCGCAAGAACCGCGAGGCCAACGACCAGCCGGAATGATCAGGCGGTGGCCACCGCGATCGCCCAAGCGATGTACAGGGCGTTGACCAGCAGGCGGGCAACGGCCCCGACAGGCCGTTCGAGCAGGGCGGGACGGTCACGGCGGGCGTGCCGGAGGGCGTCGAAGTGGGACGCCAGGTACGCGGTGATCAGCAGGGCGGCGGCCCAGCCGCCCGCCTGCCTCCAGGCCAGCACCAACCCGCCCACCGCGATCTCCGCCACGCCGCTCAGTGCGACGATGGCCCCGGCGCCCCTGAGCCAGGACGGAACCAGAGAGCGGAAGTATCCGGGAACGACGAAATGCATGACTCCGACGACCATCATGAAGGCGGCCAGAGCGTAGGCGGTGAGATCTCGCATGCACCGACCTTCGCCCCGGACGTCCCCGCCGGGCTTGAACGAAACGATCGCCGCCTGGTCGCTGCGACCGGGGTCACCGTGTTCAGCGAGGCCCGTCCGTTCACCGTCGCCGAGCACCGGCATCCAGCGTGGAAGGTCGTCCTGCCGTGGGGCGGCCGGGTCACGGTTCGTCCGCCCGGCGAGCGGCCGATCAGCGCGCCCGGCGTGATCGTGCCACCGCAGTTCGCCCACGCCTGCTCGACCGACTCGGGGTTCACCGCCCTGTTCATCGACGCGTGGCTGCTCCCCGACGCGCTCGTGCCGACGCCCCTAGACGCGAGCACCGCGGAGGGACTTCTGGGCGATCCGTCTCTGGCCGCAGTCGCCGCGCTCATGGGCCCTTGCCCTGACCTGGACCCTCGGGTGGCGTGCGCCCTGCGCGCGGCCCCTGGCACTCCCCTCTCGGACGTCGCCGCGACGGTCGGCCTGTCGGCGCCGAGGCTTCGGGCCCTCGTCCGCGACTCCGTCGGAATCCCGCTCGTCCGGCTGCGGCGGTGGGCCCGCCTCCGCGCGGCGGTCACCGAGCTGCCCCGCGCATCGGTGGCCACCGCAGCGGCCGACGCGGGTTTCGCCGACCAGGCTCACCTCACCCGCACGGCCCGGGACTTTCTGGGCCGCACGCCCGCCTCACTTCGCTGATTCCGGGCAGCCACCCCTCGTCAGGGCGAATCGATGAGAGGCCGAAGGGACGCCTGGATCTGCTCGTCGGTGGGGACGACGTCCACGGTGTTCCCGGCCAGGTGGCTTTCATAGGCCGACAGGTCCAGGAGGCCGTGGCCGCTGAGGCTGAACAGGATGACCCGCTCGGCGCGTTCTTCGCGGGCCTTCAGCGCCTCGTCCATCGCGGCGGTCACGGCGTGGGCCGATTCGGGGGCGGGGACGAGCCCTTCGGCCCGCGCGAACGCAGCACCGCATTCGAAGACGCGGGACTGGCCGTAGGACGTCGCCTCCATCAGGCCCTTGTCGTACATGGCGCTGACGATCGGCGCGGCACCGTGGTAGCGAAGTCCTCCGGCGTGGATGTGGTAAGCCGTGAACGTGTGCCCCAGCGTGTACATCTTGACCATGGGCGTCACGCCCGAGTAGTCGGTGTGGTCCATGAGGTACCTGCCCCTGGTCATCTTGGGGCAGGCGTCCGGCTCGACGGCCAGGAACCGGGTCGCGGCGTTCTCCTCCCGCGCGGCGCGGTAGAACGGGAAGGTGATCCCGGCGAAGTTGCTGCCCGCGCCCATCGCGCCGATCACCACGTCGGGGAACTCCCCGGCCAGCCGCATCTGCAGGAGCGCCTCCTCGCCGATGACGGTCTGGTGCAGCAGGACGTGGTTCTCACCGCTTCCGATCGAGAACCGCGCCCCCTCGCGGGCGGCGGCGTACTCGATGGCCTCGGCGTTCGCGATGCCGAGGCTGCCCGGCGAGTCGGGGTCGGCGTGCAGCGCGGCCCGGCCCACCTCGGTCTCGGTGCTGGGACTCTCGATGACCCGGGCGCCGTTCAGCCGCATCAACGTGCCCCGGTACGGCTTCTGCCGGTAGCTGGAGCGCACCATGAACACGGTGCACGCCATGCCGTAGGGGTGGCACGCCATCGAGAGCGCGGTGCCCCACTGGCCCGCGCCCGTGCCGGTCACCATCTCCCGAGCCCCGGACCGGGCGTAGTAGTAGGCCTGCGCCAGCGCGGTGTTGATCTTGTGGCTGCCGGACGGGCTCGTGCCCTCGTACTTGAAATAGATGTGCGCGGGGGTGTCGAGTTCCTTTTCCAGCCTGGTCGCGCGATAGAGCGGCGTCGGACGCCAGCGCCGGTACTCCGCCCGAACGGGCTCGGGGATCTCGATGAAACGGTCACGGCCGATGCTCGGCCGGTACATGGAGAGCGGCAACTGCGGATTCAGCGTCTTCCGTTCGCCGTTCACCCGTGGCGCCGAGCGCGGCGCGGGCAGCTCGAACGGCAGATCCGCGAGGACGTTGTACCAATGCGTGGGAACCTGGTCCGCCTCCAGGTCGAAAGGCTGGTGCATGTTATTCGTCCGCGCCCTTCGCGTCGACGACCCGGCGGATCATTGCCACGAGACTTCCCACATCCGACAACTCGGCGGCCATCACGTCCTCGTCGTCGATCTCGATGTCGAAACGCTTCTCGACCTGGACGAGGATGTGCAGCAGGCTCAGTGAGTCCAGTCCCACCATCGGCGAGTAGAGCGAGGTCGTCTCGTCGAGCCGGTCGCGATCGACGCCCAATTCGAGCACACCGATCATGACGTCCTTGATCTCTGCAGCCAGATCCTGATTGTTGGCACGATCCACAGCTTGTCCCTCTTCTGCAGGCGTCGTCTCGGGGAATTTCCTTGCGGAACGGGAGGATTGACGGAAACAGATGTCCGGGAAGCCGGCCGCCCTCCGGCGACGGGACTTCGCGTGTCGACGGCTCGGGCCGCCGACCTCGTCCCGCCCGGGTCCCCTGGTCATGCCAGGCGGACCGGCCGGGAGCTGTCCACGGGCTGCGACGTTCACCACTGCGGTTGGCTGACGGTCGGTACCGTACGACAGGCATCTGCGCCATGCAAGAGATCATGTGGAATCCGATCCGCCGCCGAAGTTCACCCTTTCCAAGATCGCTTGTCTCATGGACAATGGGCAGCGGCCGATCCGGCCGAGCCCGGTTTTCCCCGCCGGCTCCCGTGAGGCGAGGGGTGGAGCATTGTGATTCCACACAGTGATGGAACGGTTACCCGTGCCGTCCGGCAGGTAATCGTTCTCCGATCCCGACCCTAGGTCCCCCGACTTCTCGACCGTCCTAGCCGGACCAATGTGTCGGCCGAACGGAGAGCCATGCGATTCGAATGGGATGACGATCAGGACGCGCTGTACCGGGATTTTCGCAGGCTCGGCGAAGAGGCGTTGAGCAAGGACGTCGCCGAACGCGACAGGGACGGCGTGTTCAGCCATGAGGATTGGAAGATCTGCGCCGAACACGGATTGCTCGGCCTGATACTGCCGCCCGAGTACGGCGGCTCCGGACGCGACCCCGTCGCCTATGTCCGCGCGATGGAGGGTTTCGGGCACGGCTGCCGCGACAACGGCCTGACGATGGCGATGGGCGCGCACATCCTGGCCGCCGAGGTCCCGATCTGGAAGTACGGGGACGAGGACCAGCGGCGCCGGTACCTGCCGGAGCTCGCCGCCGGACGGCTCATCGGGGCCAACGCGATGACCGAGCCCGGCAGCGGATCGGACGCGCTCTCCCTCACCACCACCGCCGAGCGCGACGGCGGCTTCTACCGCCTGACCGGGCGCAAGCTCTACGTCACGAACGCGCCGGTCGCCGACGTCTTCGTCGTCTACGCGACCGTCGGCCGGAACCTGGGCTTCACCGGGGTCACCGCGTTCCTGGTGGAGCGCGGCGACCCCGGCGTCTCGGTGAGGGGGCAGGCCGAGAAGATGGGGCTGCGCACCGCCCGCTGGGGAGAGGTCGAGCTGGACGGCTGCCGGATCCCCGCGTCCCGGCGCCTCGGAGCCGAGCGGCAGGGCGGGGCCGTCTTCGCGCGGACGATGGCCTGGGAACGGTCCCTTCTGCCCGCGCCGTGGCTCGGCGTGCTGGAACGCGAGCTCGACGAGTGCGTCCGGCACTGCCGCCGCCGTCGCCAGTTCGGCAAGCACATCGGGCATTTCCAGTCGGTCTCGAACCGGATCGTGGACATGCGGCTCCGGTGGGAGCTGTCCCGGATGCTCCTCTACCGGGCCGCGGCGGAACTCGACGGGCCGAAACCGACCATCTTCCCCGAGGCGGGCAAGCTGTACGTGAGCGAGGCCGCGGTGGAGATCTTCACGAGCCTGACGCAGATCTACGGCGCCCTCGGCTACTCGTCCGGCGGACGCACCGAACGCCACCTCCGGGACGCGGTCGGCATGACCATCTCGTCCGGCACCTCGGACATGCAGCGCGTGGTGATCGCCGGAAAACTCGGCATCACCTGGCCGGACACCGATGCGCCCACAGGCGCCCAGAGCAGCGACGGAAGCGGGGACGCGAGGTGAGCGGTCTCAACGACTACCTCCGCCACTGGGCCAGGACGCGGCCGGAGGCGCCCGCCGTCGAGTTCCAGGGCCGGACGCTGACCTACGGCGAACTGGACGCGCGCAGCTCGGCCCTCGCCGCCACCCTGATCCAGAACGACGTGGCCCCTGGCGACAGGGTCGCCCTGTGGCTGCAGAAGTCGGTCGAGTCGGTCATCGCCATCCACGGCGTCCTGAAGACCGGCGCGGCCTACGTGCCGATCGACCCGAGCGCGCCCTTCAAGCGGGCGGGCCACATCATCGGGCACTGCGACGTGGCCTGCGTGATCGCTCAGGACGACCGCGTCGACTGGCTGCGGGAGCAGTTCTCCTGCCCGATCGTGTCCGTCGGCTCCCGGCGGCCACCGGACGAATCCGTCCTCGGCTGGGAACAGGCGCTGGCCGCCACGGACGACCCGCCCATGCCGGACGTCGATCCCCAGAGCCCGGCCTACATCCTGCACACCTCGGGGACGAGGGGCACGCCCAAGGGTGTGGTGCTCTCCCACGGCAACGCCGTCGCGTTCGTGGAGTGGACGGTCGACGAGTTCGGCCTGGGACCCGCCGACCGGATCTCCAGCCACGCGCCGTTCCACTTCGACCTGTCCGTCCTGGACCTGTTCGCGACGTGCAGCGCGGGCGGCTGCGTGGTGCTCGTGCCGGAGAGCCAGGTCGGGCTCGGCGGCGCGCTCAACAAGTTCATCGCCGAGCAGCGCATCAGCGTCTGGTACTCCGTCCCGGGCGCGCTGACCCGGATGCTCGCGGCCAGGAACAGCGAGCTGCTCGCGGGATCGTCGCTGCGGGTCGTCCTGTTCGCGGGCGAGCCGTTTCCGCTCACGCACCTGCGGCAGATGCACGCGCTCGTGCCCGAGGCCGACTTCTACAACCTGTACGGGCCGACCGAGACGAACGTGTGCCTGTTCCATCCCGTCCGGGCGTCGGACGTCGAGCCGCACCTGACGCGGCCGGTGCCGATCGGCCGTCCCTGCCCGTACGCCGAGGCGTTCGTGATCGACCAGGACGGCCGTCCACTCGGCCGGGAGCCGGGGTGGTCCGGGGAGCTGTGCGTCGCGGGAGACTCGGTGATGCTCGGCTACTGGCGGGACGACGACCTCACGCGGTCCAAGACCGTGCTCATCCCGCAGGACGGCGCGGAGCCCCTGAGGGCGTACCGCACCGGCGACCTGGTCCGGATCGACGACGACCTGAACCATGTGTTCCTCGGACGTGAGGACGACATGGTGAAGATCCGCGGTCACCGCGTCGAGATCGGCGAGGTCGAGGCGGTCCTGTCGGCCGCGGACGACGTCCGGGAGGTCGCCTGCGTCGTGGTCGGCGACGGACCCGACGACCGCGCGATCGAGGCGTATCTGGTGCCGGAGGCCCAGCACGAGGGGGTCGAGGTCGAACTCGACGTCGGGCGGGTGCGGAGGCACTGCCTGGCCGAACTGCCGCGCTACATGGTCCCCGAGCGGTTCCACGTCGTCGCCGGGCTCCCGAGGACCGGGACCGGCAAGATCGACCGGCTCGCCCTGGCGCGGTCGTAGGCGGGCCGGGCGATGAAGGTTCTGACGGAGACCTGGTGGAGCGCGTCGATCGGCCGGGAGAAGACGGTGACCGTCCTGCTGCCGCCGAGCTACTCCGCGGTCGGCGGCCCGTTCCCGGTGCTGTACCTGCTGCACGGTTTCGGCGGGAACCGGAACACCTGGCTCCGGTGCGCCGACCTCGCGACCGTGGTCGACTCCCACCGGCTCGTCCTGGTCCTTCCCGAGTCGGGACGCGCCTGGTTCATCAACGACGCGAGGGGACGGCGCTACGAGGACTACCTGGTCGGCGAGGTCGTCGACCACATCGACGCGGGCTTCAACACCGTCCCCACCCGGGACGGACGGGCCGTCGGCGGCTTCTCGATGGGCGGGGCCGCCGCCCTCTACCAGGCGCTGCTGCACGGCGACCGGTTCTCGGTCGTGTGCAGCAACGGCGGCGCGTTCGAGGCCCCGCTGCGGGAGGGCGACCCGTACGACGGCTTCCGCGGCGACCGGAACCTGGCGATACCGACCACCAGGGACCACGAGCGCGTGTGGGGCCCGGTCGGCAGCGACGTCCGGCGCAGGTACGACCCCTACCGCCTCATCCGGAACCGCGGGCCGGAGCATCCGCTCGAGGTGTACCTCGACATCGGCCTGGACGACTACCCCCGGATGATCTCCATGAACCGGCGGACGCGGGACGCGCTGGCCGCCGCCTCCGTCCCCCACGAGTACCGGGAGCGTCCCGGCGGCCACGACTGGGACTTCGTCAACGCGGGGCTCCCCCGCCTCTTCGCGTTCACGCAGAGCCACCTCCTCTCCGCGTGACCTCCACGCCTTCCCCCTCTCCCAACGGACGACGACCAGAGGACTGCTCATGTGCGGCATCACCGGATGGGTCGACTGGACGCGGGACCTGCGGGAGCAGCGTCCCGTCATCTCGGACATGACACGGACGCAGGCCCCGCGCGGCCCGGACGCCGAGGGCGTCTGGCTCTCCGCGCACGCCGCGTTCGGGCACCGGCGGCTCTCGGTGATCGACATCGAGGGCGGGCGGCAGCCGATGCTGCGGACCGGACGGCGCGGCGAGCAGGCCGTCATCACCTTCAGCGGCGAGATCTACAACTTCCAGGAGCTGCGCGCCGAGCTGCGGTCGGCCGGCTGGACGTTCGACACCCGGTCCGACACCGAGGTGCTGCTCGTCGCGTATCTGGAGTGGGGTCCGGACTTCGTCCACCGGCTGAACGGGATGTTCGCGTTCGCCCTCTGGGACGACCGGCTGCGGCGGCTCCTGCTGGTGCGGGACCGGCTGGGCATCAAGCCGCTCTACTACGCCGCGCTGGGCGACGGGATCGTGTTCGGGTCGGAGCCCAAGGCGCTGCTGGCGCATCCCGAGATGGCCGCAGAGGTGGATCTGGAAGGGATCGCCGAGCTGATGGTCGTCCCCAGGGCCAAGACGCCGGGGCACGCGGTCTACCGGGGGATGCGGGAGGTCAGGCCCGGCCACCTCGTCGTCGCCGACGCGTCCGGCCACCAGGAGCGCCGCTACTGGCAGCTCGAGGCCCGGCCGCACACCAAGGACTTCCGTGCCACGACGGACGACGTCCGCGCGCTGCTCACCGACATCGTCGACCGCCAGCTGGTCGCCGACGTCCCGGTCGGGACGCTGCTGTCCGGCGGGATCGACTCGAGCGCGATCACGGCCATGGCGGCCCGGAGGGTCGGGGGCGGTCTGACCAGCCACTCGGTGAGCGTCCCCGCGCCCGCGAGCCCCGGCAGCGACGCCTGGCGGCCGAGCCCGGACGAGCCGTACGCGAAACTGGTCGCCGAGCGGCTCGGCCTCAAGCACCACGTCACCGAGGTCGGCACCGGCGACCTGGTCCAGGGCGTCGAGCTCGGGCTGCGGGCGCGGGACCTGCCCGGCTGGGGAGATCTCGACACCTCGATGTACCACCTGTTCCGGTCCGTCCGGGAGCAGTGCACGGTGGCGCTGTCGGGCGAGTCCGCCGACGAGATGTTCGGGGGCTACGCCTGGCAGATCGACGAGCGGTTCGTCCGGCACACCTCGTTCCCCTGGATGTACGCCAGGCGGCAGCCGCAGCACCTGCTCCGGGACGAGATCCGGCGCGCGATCCGGCCGGAGGAGTACGAGGCCGAACGCTACCGGCAGGCACTGGACGAGGTCCCGCGCCTGGACGGCGAGGATCCCGTCCGGCGCAGGCAGCGGGAGGTGTTCCACCTCGGCCTGACGCGGTGGCTGGGCGCGCTGCTCGACCGGAAGGACCGGATGAGCATGGCCGTCGGCCTCGAGGTGCGGGTCCCGTTCGCCGACCACCGGCTCGCCGAGTACCTGTTCAACGTCCCGGCGGAGCTGAAGGCGCACGGCGGGATCGAGAAGGCGCTGCTCCGCCGGGCCACCGCCGACCTCCTGCCGGAGGAGATCGTCAACAGGCCGAAGAGCGCCTACCCGGCCAGCCAGGACCCCGGGTACGTGGCGGCGATGCAGGACCTCGTCCTCGGCCTGCTGGACGAGCCGGACGCGCCGCTCTTCGCCCTCATGGACCGGGAGAAGGTCCGGACGGCGGTCACCTCCGAGCTGGACACCCTGCCCGGCCCGATCACCGCCCGGACCTCCGCGATCGGCCTCTCCTACCTCCTGGAACTCAACCGCTGGCTCACCGGGGTGCGCGTCGTCGCCTGACCCGGGTCAGGGCGTCCGGGGTGGCGGCACCGCCGCGTACCGCTCCCGCAGTTCCGCCTTCCGGATCTTGCCGGTCGCGGTCCTCGGCAGGTCGTCGACCACCTCGAGGCGCTGCGGCCAGTACGCCTTGGTCATTCCGGCCTCGTCCAGCGACCGTTGCAGCTCCTCCAGGGTGACCGGCGGTCCCGGCGGGGCCGGGAGGACCACGGCGGTGATCGTCTCGTCCTCGTGTTCGTCGCGGACGCCGATGACCGCGACGTCGGCCACCCCGGGGTGCCGTCCGATGATCGCCTCGAGGTCGGTGACCGGCGCGATGTTGGCGTTGCGCAGGATCATGTCCTTGGCGCGTCCGGTGATGCGGATGCCGCCGCGCCCGTCGGGACGGGCCAGGTCCCCGGTGTTGAACCAGCCGTCCGCGTCGAGTTCGGCGTCGTACAGGTGCTCCCGGCGGTAGTAGCCGAGGCACTGGGTCGGGCCCCGCACCCACAGGACGCCCTCGCCGTCGGTGCGGTCCGAGAGGGCGTCGATCCGCAGTTCCATGTCCGAGATGGCGCTGCCGTCGCTGTGCGCGGCCCAGTCCTCGGGGTCGTCCGGGCGGGTGACGGTCACCGGGCCGTTCTCGGTCATGCCCCAGAGCGAGTGCAGCTGGAGTCGGAAGACGTCCCTCGTGTCGCCGATGAAGTACGGCGGGATCGGCGCCGACCCGGTGATCAGGACGGCGAGTTCCGGGATGGCGCGCGGCCGGGCCCGCTGCTCCTCGATCAGGCTCAGCAGGTAGAAGGGCGCGCAGTAGAAGTAGGTGACGCCGTGCTCGGCCATGTGGTCGAGGGCGGCGCCGGGGTCCTTGGCGTCCTGGAAGGCCATGGTCCCGCCCAGCATCAGCGGAAGCAGCATGCCCTGCACGAGGCCGGTGTAGTGGGTGTACAGCGCGGTCGTGTACATGACGATCGTGTCGTCGAACCCGAAGACGTCCGCGGTGCCGCGCATGGACGCGTACAGGGTGTTCTGGCTGTGCAGGACGCCCTTGGGCTCGCTCGTCGTGCCCGAGGTGAACAGGATGAGGAACGGGTCGTCGGGGCCGAGTTCGCGTTCGTCGAGCAGGTGGCCGTGCCGCTCCTCCCAGGCGGTCCCGAAGAAGAACGACTCGAACTGCTCGGTGCCGTCCGGGCCGGGGCCGTCGGCGACGAACACGCGTTGCAGGGACGGCAGTTCCGCGGCGAACTCCGCGCCCAGCTCGCCCAGCCTGTCGCCGTTGTCCTCGGCCATGGTGACGAGCACCCGGGCCTCGGTAACGCGCAGCATGACGTCGAGCTCGCGGCGGCGGTAGGTCTTCATCAGCGGGCAGTACACGACGCCGGAGCGGATGCAGGCGAGCGTGAGGGCGGCCAGTTCCCAGCGGTCGGTGAGCTGGGCCGCGAAGACGTCGCCGGGCCGCAGCCCGAGCTCGACCAGGGCGCCCGCGCACCGGTCGACGGCCGCGGCGAGTTCCAGGTAGTCCAGACGGGTCGTCCGGCCGTCGGACTGCCGGCGGGCGATCAGCGCGGTCTTGCGCGGCGTCTCGCGCCCGGAGCGCCGCAGGTCGTCGAGGAAGGTCTCGTCCCGCCACCAGCCCTGGTCGCGGTAACGCTCGGAGGTCGTCGCGGCGATCTCGGCCATGTCTGCTCTCCCGTTCTGTCCTCGCCGAGGAATGGGTGTGCTCGAGCCGGTCGTTCGGGTCCGCCAGGAGTGAAGATCCATGATCTTGATCGGTTTGTCCAGGCTCGCGGTCGGCGAGAGGTCAGGCGGGCGGCCCGGGGCGTTCCGGGTCGCGGATCTGTATGCGCAGTTCGGAGGAGTAGCGGCGGCCCCGCGCGTCCTCCAGCCATGCCTCCTCGGGGCCGGGCAGCAGCTCGGTGAACGTCACGGGGACCCCGTCGCCGGACGCGTCGCGCGCCGAGCGGACCATCGAGGCGAACGCCGACACGGACCGGGGTCCGGTGAAGTCGACGTAGGTGGGTTTGATCTCCGTGCCGACCTTGGCGAACACGCGCTCCGGCAGCCCGAGCGAGGCGCGCAGGCGGCGGGCGGCGAGGTACTCGGGGACGGCGCCCTTCTTCGGGGCGATGCCCGTCTCGCCGACGGTCGTCCGCCAGGTCTCGCGGACGACGACCAGGCGGTCCAGCGTGACGCGCGGGTGGTGCGCGCCGGTGCCGATGCGTTTGAACGCCTCGGCGCCCAGCCAGCCGAACAGCAGCGAGAACACCTCGCGGAGCGGGCGGCGCGGCCCGTCCGGGCCGACGGCCTCCAGCGTCCCGTCGCGGTCGGTGACGGTGAGCGTGACGAGCGGCAGGACGCGTCCGGGGTCGGCGCCGGGCGCGGCCGTGAACGCGAGCTGGTGGTCGGTGGCGCCGAGCACCGGCGCGATGCGCGCGGTGTACTGCGGCCACCAGGTCGGGTACAGCGGGCGGAACTGCGGGCCGATGTCGGCCGCGGCGGCCTCGCGCAGCTTGTCGGGGTCGGGGTGCCGGTCGGTGAAGACGGCGCTGTCGAGCGTGGGCCCTGCGGTGTGCATCTCGCCGAGCACCAGGGTGAACTCCCCCGCCGCCAGCGCGGCGACGCTGGACGCGCCGATGTGCAGGTCGGGGCTGTGGATCCGGGCCGCCGCCCAGCCCGGACGGTCGGCCGCGAACAGCCGGGCCGCCCGGCCCGCGAGGTCGGCGCTGTCGAGGCTCAGGCGGCTCTCGCCGGACGTCGCGGCGTCGATCCCGGCCAGGTCGTTCCAGCGGCGGGCGAACTCGGCGGCGACCGCGTCCGCCGGACGCTCCGGGCCGCTCAGCAGGGGCTGGACGGCGTCCCAGAACAGGGGCATCGGCACGCCGTCCGCGCCCGGTTCCCGGAGCCGTTCGTAGAGCTTGCGGAAGGCTTCGTCGTAGGCCTCCGCCAACGCCGCCGAGACCCAGCGCGCGGCGGGCAGCAGCACCCGGCCGAACGGTCCCGACAGCGCCTCCAGGACCGGCCTGCCGAAGGAGATGTCCAGGTCGCGGACGGTGTCCTCGAAGCACACGCGCCGTCCCGCGTACATCTGCCCGTCCCGGCGTCGCGGCTCGGCCCCGGTCACGTCCGTGAACTCGGCGTCCAGGTTGTCGAGGGCGTCGGCCAGCGCGTCCGCGTCTCCGGCGGCCTCGGCGACGGCGTCGCGGGCCCGGTCGAGACGGTCGAGCCCGGCCAGCGCCAGCTCCCGGGCGCGCGGCTCGGGGATCGCTTCGAGCGTCTCGCGCAGGACGCGCTCGGCCCGCGAGTTGTAGGGCATGTTCACGCCCTGCCAGACGATCCCGCCCTCCACCAGCCGGTCGAGCACCGCGGCCTGGCGCAGGTCGGGGGCGATCTCGGCCGCGGCCCGGACGCCGTCGCACCGTGCCAGCACGGCCGCTTCGACATCGTCCAGGGGCACGGGGTCCTTGCCTGGCTGGAGGAGGTGGCCGTCCCGGACGGCCAGGTGCGGGTGGATTCCGGCGGGCAGCCAGGGCGCCACGTCGGGGTCGGTGAGCAGGGAGGTGACGTACGCCTCCAGCACCCAGAACTCGTAGGAGACCTGCCGGGACCGCACGAGTCCCGGGCCCGGGCGGGCGGTGACCGCCGCGTCCGCGTCCGGGTCGAGCGTGCCCCAGGTGACCGGGCCGAAGAAGCCGATGGTGTCGTTCTTGCCGCAGTAGCGCTGCCAGTAGCGGACGACCGCGCTCTCCCTCGCGCGCCGCCTGTGCCGGGCGCGGCGGAGCTCCTTGCCGGTCATCCCGCCCCCGGGGGACGGCTCGGGCTCGGCCAGCCGCGCCAGGTGGCGGGCCGCGCCGAGGTTCTGCCAGGTCAGGGCCTCACGGAAGAGAGGGTCGGTGGCCACCTTCAGGGCGGCGCGTCCCGCGTCCGCGAGGGCCGCGTCCAGGGCCCGGGTGAACTCGTCCTCGCTCGCGCGGCCTCCCAGGAAGGCGTCCGCGACGGCCGCGCAGCCGGGCGCGGCGAAGAGGGTGAGCCCGTCCGCCGGGAACCCGGTGGTCCGGAGGATCACGTCCTCCCAGACCGTCCATTCGGTACCGGGAAGCGGGATCGAATGCTCCTTGTCGCCCACGCGGCCTCCTGCCGACGCCGGAAACGGTTCTCCCCCGACGGTGATCACCCTAGTGTGATCACCGTCCGCCGTCACCGTCCCCGGAGGTGCGCATGCGCTGCGACGGCCTGTTCCTCACTGGTCTTTCCCATCATCTCCCCCCGCCCACCAGCGTGACGGAGGCGGTCGCGGACGGCCGCTACGACCCCGATGACCTGGCCGCCGACGAGTACGCCTCCATCACCGTCGCCACCGACGAGGCTCCCCCCGAGATGGCCGTCGCGGCGGCGCGGCGGGCGCTGCGGCGGGCGGGGGCGCCGCCGTCCGAGGTCGCGCTCCTGCTGCACGCGTCGACGTGGTTCCAGGGCGTCGACTACTGGCCCGCCGCGTCGTACGTCCACCACGAGGTGCTCGGCGACGACGGACGGCACGCGCCCGCGTTCGACGTCCAGCAGATGTGCGCCGGGGCGATCGGCGCGATCGAGCTCGCCGCCTCGTACCTGGCCGCCGACGCGTCCCGCCGCTGGGCCCTGGTCACGAGCGCCGACCGCTTCGGCGGCCCCGGTTTCGACCGGTGGCGCGCGGACGTGTCCGGCCTGGTCTACGGCGACGGCGCCGCCGCGGCGGTCGTCGGACGGGAGGGATTCGCCCGGCTACTGTCGGTTTCCACGGTCGTGGACACCACACTCGAAGGCATGTACCGGGGCGACGAACCATTCGCGACGATGCCCGGCCGCACGGTCGACGTGCGGTCCCGGCGCGCGGCGTTCGCGGCGTCCCTCGCGGACGGCGCGCGGCGGCTGGTCGGCGGCGTGAACGAGCGGATCGACCGGGGCCTGACCGAGGCCGTGGACCGGACCCTGGACGAGGCCGGGCTGAAGCTCGGCGACGTCGGCCGCGTCGTCTTCCCGAGCGTCGGCCTGCGCGTGCTGCGGACCCGGTACGCCGAACCCCTCGGCCTGGACGTCGCGCGCACCACCTGGGACTGGGGCCGCCGCACCGGCCACGTCGGCGCGGCCGACCAGCTCACCGGGCTGACCCACCTCGTCGAGTCCGGCCTGCTCGAGCCGGGCGAACGGGTGCTTCTGGTCGGGATCGGCGCCGGGTTCGCCTGGAGCTGCGCCGCCCTGGAGATCACCCGCGTCCCCGCCTGGGGAGCCTGACGCCGGGGCGGAACCGGCCGCTCACACCATGAAGCCGGACGGCCTCCGCGGCAAGCGGGGCCGCTCCGGCGTGCCGTCGTGGGCTCCGTCCGCGCGGTTCTGACGTCCGCCGCCGAAACATCGGTAACCGGTCGAGCCGGATGGTTCCTTTATTCAGAAGATCATGTTTTCATGCTGACTGACCAATTCGCGCCGGTCCTCCCAAGGGGTCGTGGTTGCCGATGAAGGTGCTCTACATCACCGGTTGGTGCCGTAGCGGAAGCACGGTGCTGGGCAACGTCCTCGCCGAGGTCCCCGGAGTGGTCCACGTCGGTGAGCTGCGTTTTCTCTGGCTCAACGGCGTCCTCGGCAGCGGCAGCAACGCCCGGTGCGGGTGCGGCCTGAACCACCGCGAGTGCCCGGTCTGGTCCCGGGTCCTGGAGGCCGTCCGGCCGGACGGCAGGACGCTCGACCAGCACGCCGCCGACGTCGTCGCGTGGCAGGAGGCCCACCGCACGCGGCACACCTGGCGGACGCTCCGCAACGCCCCGCCGCCCGGACACACGCCGCCCGGGCGCACGCCGCGTGACGGGTGGCCCGCCACGCTCGCCGCGACCTACGAGGCGATCGCCGAGGTCTGCGGCGCCCACACGGTCGTCGACAGCTCCAAGTACGCCTCCGACGCCGCGCTGCTGTCCGGGCTGCCGGGGATCGAGGCGTCCTACGTCCACCTGATCCGCGACCCGCGCGCCGTCGCCTGGTCCTGGATGCAGCCCAAGGAGTACACCGGACGCCGCTCCGCGCTGAACAGCACGCTGCACTGGACCGGCTTCAACCTGGCGGCCGAGGCCGTCGGCCGGACGCACCGCGCGGACGCGCTGCACCTGCGGTACGAGGACCTGGTGCGCAGCCCGGCCGGCGCCGTCGCCGACATCCTCAAGCTCATGGGGTACTCCGGTCCCAACCCCGTCGCCGCCGACGGGACGGTCGAACTCGGCGGCAACCACACCGTCACCGGCAACCCGAACCGGTTCGGCCGCGGGCGGACCCTCATCCGCGAGGACCGCCGATGGCACACCGACCTGCCCCGTCCACAGCGGGCCGCGACCACGCTCCTGGCGCTTCCGCTCCTGCGCCGGTACGGCTACGAGACGAAGGTGTGAGATGGATCTGGGACTGAAGGGGAAGGTGGCCCTGGTGTCGGGCGGCTCGTCGGGCATCGGCCTGGCGATCGCCCGCGACCTGGTCCGCGAGGGCGCCACGGTGGCGATCGGGGGCCGCGACGCCGGACGGCTCGCCAAGGCCCGCGACGAGATCTCCGCCGACCTCGGCGTCGAGGTCGGCACCCGCGTGCTCGACCTGCGCGACACCGACGCCGCGCGCGCCTGGGCCGACGACACCGCCGCCGAGCACGGCGCGCTGCACATCGTGGTCAGCAACGCGGGCGGCCCGCCCGCCGGGCCGACCGGCGCGTTCGGCCCGGACGGCTACCGCGACGCGATCGACCTCGCGATGATCTCCCACATCGGGTTCGTCCAGGCCGCGCTCCCCCACATGCGGCGTGCCGGGTGGGGGCGGGTGCTGATGGTCACCAGCGAGACGATCCGCGACATCATCCCCAAGTACGCGCTGTCGGCGATCGCGCGTTCGGGACTGGCCGCCTACGCCAAGACCCTCGTGCACGAACTGGGCCCGGGGGACGTCACCGTCAACGTCCTGGCGCCCGGCTTCACCGCGACGGACGCCCTGCTCGGCAGCCTTGAAGCCGGTGTCGACGTGGACGTGGAGACCGCCCGGATCGCCGAGCGGGAGGGCATCCCGCTCGGCCGGGTGGCCCGTCCCGAGGAGGTCGCGGCGGCCGGAACGTTCCTGTTGAGCGCCCGCGCGAGCTTCGTCACCGGAACCGTCCAGGTCGTCGACGGCGGCCGCTCCCTGGGGATGTGAACCTTGTCCGAAGTGCGCATGATGCTGGACGATCCCGAGCTGACCCGCCGCAGCCCGGGTGAGGAGTTCGCGCTCGCCCACGCCCGGTACGGGCCGAAGGCGGCCGTCGACCTGCGCGCGTCCATCAGCGATCTGTTCCCGCCCGCCAAGCGGCGGCCCCGGCTGACCGTCCGGCACCTGCTCCGCAAGGCGGTCGTGGACGCCGACGAGACCACCGTGTTCACCGAGCGCGCCGAGAACGTCGCGCCGGACGACGCCGCCCCCGAGTGGGAGTTCGAGGTCGGGTCGCGGACCGTCCGGACGCAGACCGTCCGGGCCGCGGTGCCGGTCCCGCCCGAGGTGCTCGCCGACCCGGCCGCGCTGGCCGCGTTCGTCGACTACCGGCTGCTCGTCCGGCTCGGGACCGCCGAGAACGACGTGCTGCTCAACGGTTCCGGCGACATCCGCGGGCTGCTGCGCACGCCGGGCATCCGCCACCGGGAGCCCAAGCCCACGGACCGGACGGCCGCCGCGACGCTGCTGGCCACCGCCGCGCTGTGCGAGTGGTACGGCGGCTCGGCCGACGGGATCGTCATGCATCCCGACGACTGGTGGCCCCTGGTGGACGACGGCGCCTTCCTCGAGCGGCTCTCCACGCAGGGCGTCAAGGTCAGCCGCACCCGCATGGTGCCGCCGGGGACGGCCCTGGTCGGCGACTTCACCGCCGCGGCGACCTTGCTGGACCGCCGCTCGTCCACGATCCGGCTGGACGGGAACGAACTGGTCGCCGAGATCCGGGAGGGACTCGCCGTGCACCTGCCCGGCCACTTCGTGCTCGCGACGCTCCCGGGCCGCCCATGAGCGACCCGGCGACGACAGGCCCGGCGGTTGGCGGCCCGGCGGCGGTGGAGCTGGCGGCGACGGCCCACCGGGTGCGGGAGCACATCGTCGGCATGTGCGCCGGTCCGGAGGGCGGCCACCTCGGCGGGTCGATGTCGCTGGTGGAGATCCTCACCCTTCTCTATTTCGACGTGCTGCGGATCGATCCGGAGCGTCCCGCCGCGCCGGACCGCGACGTGCTCGTCCTCAGCAAGGGGCACGGCGCCATCTGCCTCTACGCCGTCCTCGCCGAACGCGGGTTCTTCCCCGTCGGGGAGCTCGCGGAGTACGCGCGGCCGGGCAGCCGGCTGATGGGGCATCCCATCCGCGCGGTGCCCGGGGTGGAGATGCCCACGGGTTCCCTCGGTCACGGCCTCGCGCTCGCCAACGGCTTCGCCCTCGCCGACCCGGACCGGCGCTGCTTCGCCGTCATGGGCGACGGTGAGCTGCAGGAGGGGTCGGTGTGGGAGGCGGCGATGACCTCGGTGTCCCTCGGGCTGGGCAACCTGACGGCCGTCATCGACCGCAACCGTCTCCAGCTCACCGGACCCACCGAGGACACGGTCGGCCTCGAACCGCTCGCGGACCGGTGGCGCGCCTTCGGCTGGACGGTCCGGGAGGCCGACGGCCACGACTTCGACGCGCTGCGCGCCGCACTCGAGCCGGGCGGGCCGGCCGATGAGGGCCGTCCGACGGTGGTCATCGCGCACACCGTCAAGGGACGCGGGCTGCCGTCGGTCGAGGGCCGTCCCCAGTCCCACTACGCGACGCTGGGCACCCGTCAGGCCGAGCGTGCTCTGGCCGTGCTCCGCGCCCGGCACAGGAGGGCGACGGCATGACCGAACAGAGCCTCCACTCGAGACCGGAACACGCAGGCCCCGCAAAACCGCAGGTGAAGCCAACACCAGCGCGGTCGGCGCGGGAGGCGTACAGCGCCCTTCTGCCCGAGCTGATGCTCGCCGACGAGCGGCTGTACTGCCTCGACAGCGACACCGGGCTGTTCGCCCCGGACGCCTTCGCCGCCGTCCCCGGCCGTTACCTCAACCTCGGCATCGCCGAGCAGAGCCTGATGGGGACGGCCGCGGGACTGGCCGCGAGCGGGAAGATCCCGTTCGTCACCACCATGGCCACCTTCGCCGCGACCCGCGCGCTGGAGGCCATCAAGATCGACATCGCCTACAACGCGCTTCCCGTCCGGATCGTGGCCACGCACGGCGGGCTGGCCGCGGGCCATCTCGGCCCGACGCACCACGCGCTGGAGGACCTGGCCGTCATGCGGACGCTGCCCGGCCTCACCGTGGTCGTCCCCGCGGACGCGGGCCAGGCCGAGGCGGCGATCCGGCAGAGCGCGGCGCTGCCCGGCCCCGTCTACGTGCGGCTCGGCCGCAAGGCCACCCCGGACGTGGGCGGCGGAGCGTTCGAGATCGGCCGGGCCCAGTGGCTGCGGCCCGCCGGGGCCGGGGCGTCTCCGGACGTCGTCCCGCCGCCCGGGGACGTGGCGATCATCGCGTGCGGGCCGCATCCGGTGCTGGCCGCGCTGCGCGCCGCGGACCGGCTCGAGGCGCGCGGCGTCCGGGCGACCGTCCTGAACCTGCACACGCTGCGTCCGCTCGACGTGGACGCGGTCGTGGCGGCGGTCGCGGGGACGGCAGGGGCGGTCACGGTCGAGGAGCACTGGCGGTCCGGCGGCCTCGGCGGCGCGGTCGCCGAGACGCTGGCCGAGCACGCGCCCGCCCGGGTCGCCCGGGTCGGCATGCCGGACGTCTTCGCAGGTCGAGCGGGCGGTCAGGACGACCTGCTCGAGCGGTACGGCATCACGGGGGACGCGGTCGTCACCGCGGCCATCAACCTGATCACCGGAATCCCCGGAGGAAACACCGATGAGTCAGACCTGTCCCGAATGTGAAGGCCCCGTCGAACTCGCCGAGCCGGTGCGGCTGAGCGAGATCGCGCAGTGCGCGGACTGCTCCAGCGAGCTGGAGGTGGTCGGCCTCGACCCGGTCGCGCTCGCCCTCGCGCCCGAGATCGAGGAGGACTGGGGAGAGTGAGGCCGCTGGCCGTCCTGGCCTCCCGGGTGCGGTACGAGGAGAAGCGGATCTTCGCCGCCCTGGAGCGCCGCGGGGTGCCGTACACGCACCTCGACACCCGCCGCTTCAGTGTCGAGCTCGGCGGCGGGACGACCGGGCCGTCCTGCGCGGCGGCCCTGAACAGGGAGATCTCCCACAGCCGCGCGCTGTACGCGTCCATGCTTCTGGAGGCGCGGGGCGTCGCGACGGTCAACCGGTCGGACGTGATCGCCGTGTGCGGCGACAAGCTGCGCACGTCGCTGGCGTTGGAACGTGCCGGGGTCCCGTCGCCGCGCACGGCGGTCGCGCTCAGCCCGGACGAGGGCGCCGACGCCGCCGAGCGGATGGGGTTCCCCGTGGTGCTCAAACCGCTGGCGGGCTCCTGGGGACGGCTCGTCGCGGCGGCCCGCGACCGCGACTCCGCCGAGGCCCTGCTGGAGCACCGCGCGGCCCTGCCGTCCCCGCTGCAGCACATCGTCTACCTGCAGGAATTCGTCGACAAGCCGGGCCGCGACATCCGGGTCATCGTGGCCGGGGACCAGGTGGTCGGGGCGACCTACCGCTACTCCGACGGCTGGCGCACCAACGCGGCGCGGGGCGCGCGCTCCGAGCCGTGCCCGCTCGTCCCCGACCTGGTCGCCCCGGCGCTCGCGGCGGCGCGCGCGGTCGGCGGCGGCGTCCTGGGCGTCGACCTGGTCGAGGGCCAGGACGGTCCGCTGGTGCTGGAGGTCAACCACGCCGTGGAGTTCCAGGGGTTCCAGGCCGCGCACGGCGACGCCGTGGACGTGGCGGACGCGATCGTCGCGTACGCCGTCGCGGCGGCCGAGCGCAACGAAGAGGCCCTTGAGAACGAGGACGCCCTTGAGGAGGCGCGGTGATCCGGGCCTCCGTCATGGGCGCCGCCGGATACCTGGGCGGCGAGCTGCTGCGGCTGCTCGTCGGGCATCCCGAGGTGGAGATCGTCCAGGCGGTCTCCACCCGGTTCCCGGGGCGGCGCGTCGACTCCGTCCACCCCAACCTGCGCGCGCAGACCGACCTGGTGTTCAGCGCGGCCGACGACCTGACCGGCTGCGACGTGCTGTTCCTCGCGACGCCGCACCGGACCACCATGACCCTCCTCCCCGGGGTCCGGCCCCGGGCCGGGACGGTCATCGACCTGTCCGGCGACTTCCGTCTGCCCGACACCGCCGTCTACGAGCGGTACTACGGCGTGCCGCACACCGCGCCCGGCCTGCTGGGCGAGTTCGTCCCCGGCGTCCCGGAGATGTTCCGGGACGAGCTGGCCAAGGCCGACCTGATCAGCGTGCCCGGGTGCATGGCGACCGCGGCGATCCTCGCGTTGCGTCCGCTGGCCGGGCTGGTCGGCCAGGACGTGCAGATCGACGCGCGGACCGGGTCGTCCGGCTCGGGCGCCATGGCCGGGGACGGCAACCTGCACGCCGAGCGCAGCGGCGCGATGCGGGTGTTCGCTCCCGTGCGGCACAGGCACGAGGCGGAGGTGTCGCGGCTGACCGGGCTGAACGCGCGGATGACCGCCACCGGCGTCGAGGCCGTCCGCGGCGTGCAGGTCGTCTGCCACGCCACCGGGACGGCCGACGAACGGACGATCCGCCGCGTCTACCGCGAGCACTACGGCGACGAGCCGTTCGTCCGGATCGTCGCGCACCGCAAGGGCGCCCACCGGCTCCCCGACCCCAAGCTGCTGTCCGGCACCAACTACTGCGACGTCGGGTTCGCCGTGGACGGTGAGCGGATCACCGCGATCGCCGCGCTGGACAACCTGGTCAAGGGCGGTGCGGGCGCGGCGGTGCAGTGCCTCAACATCCGCACGGGCCGGCCCGAGACCCTGGGCCTGGGGTTCCCCGGCCTGCATCCGGTCTGATGGGCGTCACCGTGGTCAAGTGCGGCGGCGCGGTGCCCGCCGAGGCGGTCTGCGCCGACCTCGCGGACCACGTCGGCGAGGTCGTCCTGGTGCACGGCGGCGCGCCGGAGATCGCGCGGCTGTCCGGCGAGCTGGGCGTGGCGTCGCGCACGCTCGTGTCGCCCAGCGGCGTGACCAGCCGGCACACCGATCCGGCCATGCTGGACGTCGTGACGCTCGCCCTCACCGGACGGGCCAAACCGCGGCTGCTGCGTTCCCTCGCAGGGCACGGCATCCCGGCCGTGGGTCTGACCGGCCTGGACGACGGGCTGCTGCAAGCCCGCCGGAAGGCCGCGCAGCGGGCCGTGCGCGACGGCCGGACCGTCGTCGTCCGGGACGATCACAGCGGGCGCGTCACCGAGGTCCGGCCGCGGGTGCTGCGCGTCCTGCTCGACGCCGGGTTCGTCCCGGTGGTGTCCCCGCCCGCGACCGGCGAGGACGGAGCGCCGGTGAACGTGGACGCCGACCGTGCCGCGGCGGCGATCGCGGCCGCGCTCGGCGCCGAGCGGCTCGTCCTGCTGACCTCGGCTCCGGGGGTGCTGCGCGACGCGTCCGACGCCGGGAGCCTGCTCGGCCGCTGCGCGCTCCCCCACGAGGGCCCGGTGCCCCACGCGGCGAGCGGCGGCATGCACCGCAAGCTGATCGCCGCCCGCGAGGCGCTGCTGGCCGGCGTCCCCCGGGTGTCGGTCTCCGACGGACGGATCCCCCACCCGGTCACCGCCGCCCTGGGCGGCGCCGGCACCACCTTGGAGATCTCTTGAGCACCCCGGTCGACCTGCTGCACGACATGCTCGCCATCCCTTCGCCGTCCGGCGGGGAGGACAGGCTCGCGCGGTTCCTGGAGAAGGCCATGAACGACCTCGGCCTCGCCGCGCGCCGCGACGAGGCCGGGAACGTGATCGGCGAGACCGGCGCGGGGAACGGGCCGGTGGTGATGTTCCTGAGCCACCTCGACACCGTGGACCGTCCGCTCCCGGCCCGCCGCGAGGACGACCGGCTGACCGGCCGGGGCGCCGTGGACGCCAAGGGCCCGCTCGCCGCGATGATCTGCGCCGCCGCGTCCCGGCCGTCCTTCCCCGGGACGATCCGCGTCGTCGGGGCGGTCGAGGAGGAGCGGTTGTCGCGCGGCGGCGAGCATCTGGCGCGGACCCTCCCGGCGCCGGACGCGCTGCTGGTCGGCGAGCCGAGCGGCTGGTCCCGCGTGGTGCTGGGTTACAAGGGCAAGATCGACGTCGGCTACCGGGTGACGCGTCCCGCGACGCACTCGACCAATCCGACCGCCAAGGCGACCGAGGCCGCCGTGGCGTTCTGGCACGACCTGCTCGACGCCCTCGGCCCCGAGCGCGACCACGGCGCGTTCGGCCTGCCCGCCGCCACCCTGCGCGGGATGCACGGCGATCCCGTCGAGGCGTGGCTCGACATCGACTGCCGGATCCCGGTCGGGTTCGACGCCGGGTCCTTCGCCGAGCGGCTCCACGCGTGCGCGAACGGCGGCGAGGTCACAGTCGTCCGGCACGTCCCGGCGGTGCGGAGCGGACGGTCCGACCCGGTCGTGCGGGCGGTGTCGGCGGCCATCCGGCAGTGCGGCGGTGAACCCAGGCCCACGCTCAAGACCGGCACGTCCGACATGAACACCGTGGCGCCGCACTGGACCATGCCGATGGCCGCGTACGGCCCCGGCGACGGTTCCCTGGACCACGGGGACGACGAGCACATCACGATCGACGAGTACCTGAAGGGCGTGGACGTCCTCACCAAGACCCTGGACGAACTCGCCGCCGCCCTGTGACCTGGCACAGGACGACGGCGGGTGGTCCAGCTCTCCACATCAGGCGTTCGTGATTCAGTGTCCGTCGTGTTCGGGTGCCTCGGCGCGGCGGCGCCCCGGCAGCAGCATCCCGACCACCGCGATGGCCACGCCGAGCCCGGCGGCGATGAGGAACACCCGGTCGTACCCGGCGGCGAGGACGGCCGGGGTGGCCTTCCCCTCGACACCGGCGCCCGCCACCGTCGCGAGCACCGCCAGGCCGATCGCGCCGCCGACCTGGTTGGACGTGGCGGCGAGCCCGCCGACGACTCCCGCGTCGCCGCCGGGGACACCGGCGGTCGTCGCGGCCATGAGGGTCGGGAAGGTCAGGCCGATGCCGACCGCGATGAGCAGCGTCGGCCCGAGGACGCCGACGGCGTATCCCGTGCCCGCGTGGGCCTGGGAGAGCCAGCCGAACCCGGCCAGGAAGGCGAGGCTGCCCGCCGCGAGCAGGGCGCGGACGCCGAGGCGCGGCAGCAGGGGCGCGGCCCAGCGCGCGGTCAGCATGAACACCGCCGCCGCGGGCGTCTGCCCGAGTCCGGACTTCAGGGCGCTGTAGCCGAGGACGTCCTGGAGGAAGAGCGAGGTGAAGTACCACATCGCGATGCCGATCCCGCCGAACAGCAGGAGCGCGCCGCCGCCCACGGCCACCCCGCGCAGGCGCAGCAACCGCAGCGGCATGATCGGCTGGCGCGCGAACCGCGCCTCGACCAGGGCGAACACGGCGAGGAGCAGCACGCCGCCCGCGATCGGCCCGGCGGCCTGCGCGGACGTCCAGGCGTGGTCGGCGGTCCGCATGACTCCGTAGATCAGCGCGGCGAGCCCGGCGGTCGCGGTGACCGCGCCGACGATGTCGAGGGACTGCGTCCGGTCGGTCCGGGTGGCGGTGAGCGCGGTCAGGGTCAGCGCGATCAGGACGGCGCCGATCGGCACGTTGATCAGGAAGACCCAGCGCCACGACAGGCCGGTGGTGAGGGCGCCGCCCGCGAGCGCGCCGGACAGGCCGCCAACCCCGCCCGCGGCGGACCACGCGCCGAACGCCCTGGCCCGCGCGCGCTCCCCGGTGAAGTAGGTGTTGATGACGACCAGCGTGGCCGGGGCCATCATGGCCGCGCCCACGCCCTGCGCGACGCGGGCCGCCACGAGGGTCTCGGCGGTGGTCGCCAGGCCCCCGGCCAGGCTCGCGCCGGAGAACAGGGTGAGCCCGGCGGCCAGCGTCCGGCGCGGGCCGAACAGGTCGGCGGCGCGTCCGCCCAGCAGCATGAATCCGGCGAAGGCGAGCAGGTAGCCGTTCACCACCCAGGCCAGCCCGGCGCCGGTGAAGCGCAGGTCCCGGTCGACCGAGGGCAGCGCGACGTTCACGATGGCCGAGTCGAGGATCACCATGAACTGGGCGGCGCACGCCAGCGCCAGGACCAGCCAGGCCGGCCTGGTGCGCGCCTTCGGGGGCGTGCGTTGAACGGTCGATGTGGACACATGGGACGCCATGGGACGCCTCCTGATCGTAAGGAGAGTTCTGGGGGCGGACGGGGGATGCGAGGTGACTCCGCAGGTCACGCGACCTGCGGAGCCTTGTCGGCCTCGCGCCCGGCCTCGGCCTCGGGCCCGGTCTTGGTCGCGAGGGCGGACGCGTCGTGGCTCGCGTCACCGCCGGTCAGGTCGGTGCCCGCCTTCAGCCGGAGGGCCGTCCGGGCCAGCCGCCCTCCCTGGTACCGGGCCGCGTCGAGCACCGCGGGCTGGAGGTCGTCCCCGGACGGTCCGGTCACCGCGGACGCGCCGTAGGGGTTGCCGCCCGCGGCGTACACGGCCGGGTCGGTGAATCCGGGCGGGACGATCAGCGCGCCCCAGTGGTAGAAGACGTTGGCCAGCGACAGGAGCGTGGCCTCGCTGCCGCCGTGCCGGTTGTAGGCGGAGGTGAAGGCCGTCACCGGCTTGTCGGCCAGTCCGCCCTCGTGCCACAGGCCGCCCGCCTGGTCGATGAACTGCTTGAGCTGGGCGGCGGGGGTGCCGAAGCGGGTCGGCGTCCCGAACGCCATGGCGTCCGCCCAGGCCAGGTCGTCCACCGTGGCCACCTCGACGCCGCTTGTGGCGTCGACGTGCCGCCGCCACAGCGGGTTCTGGTCGATGGCGCCGTCGGAGGCCAGTTCGGCGACCCGCCGCAGCCGCACCTCGGCCCCGGCGGCGCGGGCGCCCTCGGCCAGGGCCTCGGCGAGGGTGTGCACGGCTCCGGTCGCGCTGTAGTAGACGACGGCGATCTTGATGCTCATGGGGGCTCCTCGAGGTCACGTAGGATTAGTTAGGCGCATAACGTTAGGCGCATAATAATTAGCCGCGTAACTATGTTGTCAAGGAGAGGCGCTCATGGACTTCGACCAGGCCGACACCGTCAACCAGGCCATCCGGCGGCTGAGCCTGCGCCACCGGGCCAGGACCGCGGCCCTGCTCACCCCGCTCGGCCTGCACCCCGGCCAGGAGGTGCTCCTGCTCGAACTCGCCCGGACGGGCCCGATGATCCAGGCCAAGCTCAGCGACGCGCTCGGCGTCGAGCCGCCCAGCGTCACGCTCATGACCCGCAAGCTGGAGGCCGCCGGGCACGTCCGCCGCACCCCGTCCCCGGACGACAAGCGCGCCAGCGTCGTCGAGCTCACGGGCAGCGGCCGGGCGCTCGCCGACCGGCTCAGGGAACTCTGGTGCGCGCTCGCGGAGGAGACCGTGAGCGGCCTGCCCGCCGAGGCCGTGGCGGAACTCCCCGGCGTCCTCAACACGCTGGCCGGCAACGTCACCGCCAAGCGCGCCGCCACCTGAGGCGGACACCGGGACGGTGGGATCGGGCGGAGGCCCTCCCGCCCACCGTCTCGGGGGGGACCGGTTAGAGACCCGGGAAGAACAGGCGGTCGGGGGCGGGCATCCACACGTCGTCGGCGGCGAAGGCGCGCTGGTGTTCCCGCACGTGGGCGATGAGCCGCGGCAGCGCCGGGTGGCGGTTGGTCCTGTGCCACATGAGCGACCAGGGATAGACCGGCGTGGGATCGGTGACCGGCACGTGGACGATGTCCGGGTGGCCGGTGAGCTGGGTCTTGCTGGCGAACGTGATGAGCTCCGCCGAGTCGCCGATCCGCTCCATGATGTGGGCGGCGCCGAACACCGGCCCGGACGTGTCGATCCGGACGCCGAACTCCGCGCTGAGGAAGTCGTAGTACTCGGCCCACTCGCTGTCGCGCGCGTTCCCGGGCATCCAGGCCGTCAGGCCCGACAGCTCCTTCAGGGGGACGCGCCCGCGCCGCGCCAGCGGGTGGCGGCGGCCGACCAGGACGGGGATCGGTTCCAGGCAGGCCGGGACCCGCTCGATGCCGGGCGGGAGCGGGCCGGTGACGCGTCCGAACGCCGCGTCGATCGACCCGTCGGACAACGCCGTCCAGCGCGGGACGGTGCTGCGGGACACGACCATGTCGACGTCCACGTCACCCGCCTCGTAGAAGTCGCGGACGATGTCGACCGGCGCCGCGGCACGGGCCAGCACGTCGACGCGCAGGGCGCGGCGGCGGACGCGGAACATCGCGGTCGCCTGGTCGGCGAGCCCGATCAGCGCCCGGGCCTGCGGGAGGAACGCCGCGCCGTCCTCGGTCGGCCTGGCGCCGCCGCGGGAGCGGCTCAGCAACGAGACGCCCAGGTCCGCCTCCAGCCGGGCGATCCGCTTGGACACCGCCTGCTGGGTCATCGCCAGGTCGTCGGCGGCCCCGGTGAAATGCCCGACGTCGACGACGGCGAGAAAGGCCCGGACGGCACCGAGGTCGAGCTCCATCCACAACTCCCCGTTGTCACCAGTAGGCGTGTTCGCGTTGGACGCCCCGTAGAAGGCCCGGGTCCGATGGGCGCGATCGGACCTCTCGACAACCACGAGGAGTACCAAGTGTCCCAGCCGGAGCGACCCGCCGCCGTCACGACCGCCGCGACAACGCTTTCGTGGTCGGCGGAACGCCCGCTGTTAGGGTTCCGCCATGGCAGAGGCGCGGGGCGACGTGGTGGACCGGCTGGTCGAGCCGGTGGCAGAGGACGGAGAGGCCCCGCACGGGCGCTGCAAGGTGTGCCGACGAGAGTTGCCCGCGCCCGCCCGCCGTAGCGACGGCAAGGGGAAGGGCGGGCGGCGACGCCTGTACTGTCCCCCGCCCGCCACGTGCAAGGAACAGGCCGCCGCCGAGCGGGACACCCGCCTGGCCTCGGCCATCGCCGACCCGCTGGCCTTGGTCGTCGCGGTCGCCGAGGAGTCGGCCCCGGTGATGACCGAGCTGGCCGCCAGCCTGAGCGGTGTTCTGGA
The DNA here is from genome assembly GCF_000518265.1 of Actinomadura oligospora ATCC 43269. Lineage (GTDB taxonomy): Bacteria > Actinomycetota > Actinomycetes > Streptosporangiales > Streptosporangiaceae > Spirillospora > Spirillospora oligospora. The sequence continues at coordinate 370,603 of NZ_KI912411.1, forward strand.
AGCGTTGGGCGGCATCGAGCGGAATGCCCGGCAGGAGGTCCTCGCCGCGCGCGAGGAGGTCGCCGAGGCCGGGCAGCGGGTCGCCGCCGCCGAGGACCAGGTCGCGGACGCCGAGGAGCGCGCCGTCCAGTCGGTGGCCCAGGCCACGCGTGCCGAGGAGGCGCGACGAGCCGCCGAGGACGAGGCCCGAGCCGTCCGGGAGCAGGCCGTCCAAACGCAGCGGCAAGCGGCCGAGACTGTCGCGGCGCACCAGCAGGCGCGGGACGCGGCCGAACGCGCGGCGCAGCTGGCCAAGCAGGCCGAGGCGTCCCTCGCCGAACGGCTCGACCAGGCCACGGCGCACCTGACCGAGGAGCGCACGGCCCGCCACGTCCTCCAGGAAGAACTCACTGCCTGCCGGGCTGAGCTGGCGGAGGCGCGGGCCGAGACCCGCGCCGCCACCGACAACGCGGAGAGAACCGACCGCGAGGCCGTCCAACGAATCGCTGCGACCGAGCAACAGTCCAGTCAGCTGGTCGCGGCGGCCGAACGCGCGACCGCCGCCGAGTCCGCCCGCGCCGACCGTGCCGAGCAGGCCGCCGGCCGTGCGGAACAGGCCGCCGACCAACTGCGCGGCCAGCTCACCAGCCAGCAGCAGGCTGCCGACGAGGTCCGGCAGGAGCTGCTCCAATTGCAGGCCCGGATGCAGGCCCTCACCGCCGAACGCGACACCGCCCGCGCGGACGCCGACCGCCTCCGTGAACGCGCCGTCACCGCCGAAGTCCGCGCCCAGACCCTCCAAGAACAACTGACCGCCCGCCAGAACACGCCCCCACCTCAGCCGGAAGCGGCCCCGTAATACTCGACGCTGTCGAAATAACCGGCTTCCAGGCGCGGCTCCCGCATCGTCGTGCCCTCAGGAAACCCACCCCGGCTCCTAGTCGCCCTGGACGATCGCCAGGACGGAACTGAGGGCGGCGGCTGCGTCGAGAAGGGCTCTTGAGCGGGAGGTGACGTCGGCGTCGCGGGCCTGCAGGGCGGCCTCGACGTCCTGCAGGCGGCGACCGCCGCGTAGGGCGGGCATGAGGTCGCGGAGCGGGTCGATGCGGTATCCGGCCGCGCGGAGTTGGTGGACGATCCGCGCGTCCCTGACCTGGGACGGGCTGTACCGGCGGGCCCCGGCGACACGGTCCGGGACGACGAGGCCCTCGGCGTCCCAGTGCCGGAGCGTCGAGGGCCGGACGCCCAGGGCGGCGGCGAGTTCGGAGACGGTCATCGCGTCCGAGGCCCGGACGTCGGCGATCGGCTCGCCGGAGATCGCCCGGACGGCGTCCCGGGCCTCGCGCAGGGAAGCGCGTTCGGCGTCGAGGCGGGCGTGCGCCGCGTCCAGCAGCGCGAGCATGCGGGAAGGCGAGGCGTCGTGGACGGCCCGGACGATCACCTTCGCGTCGACCGGCCCCACCGCGGCGGCGAGCGCGCGATACGCCAGCGCCGACCGCACGTGGACCTCTCCGTAGCGGCGGTAGCCGGAGGCGGTACGCGTCGCGGGCGGCAGGACGCCGTCCCGCTCCAGGTTCCTGATCTGCTGCACCGAGTAGCCCGCGCGTTCCGCGACGGCGCTCGTCCGAAGTTCCCCTGAGTTGAGACCTGGCAAGCCCTGAGCCCCCGGTTTCCGCGTCAAGCCTCCACAAGCACTTCAATGTAACGCTTGAAGGCATGACCATGGATGAGATCATCGCCTTCGTGGACGGCCTCGACGGCGTCCTGACGCTGCGGCCGGGGCCCGGGGACGGCACCCCGGAGCTCGCGTGGGGCGACGCGTTCTTCTACTACTCCCCCGACGGCACCGTCCCGACGACGGTCCAGCCCTTCGCGACGATCGTGACGAAGGACTACCCGGGGGACGAGACGTCCCGCCTGAACCGCCCGGACGCCTTCCGCGTGAACATCGCCGCGGGCCGGGACGAGTTCGTCCGCCGAACCGGGCACGCGCCGCGCGAGCCCGTCGCGGGCGACGCCGATCCCGGGACGCCCGACACCCTGATCGCGCATCCCGTTTACGGCTCTCTCGGATGGCTGGCCGTGGTGAATCCGGGCCCGAACACCGACGCGGCGGTCCACGACCTGCTGCGGCTCGCACACGACCTCGCCCGAAAGCGTCACCAGCGCCGCGACGACCGAACGCGGTAGCCCACTCCAGCGATGGCCCATGACAAATGTCATGGGTGGGTGAGGAACGAACTCACTGGGCCGGCCAGGTGCTCCGGAAGCACCATGAAGCCATGACGAACAAGGCAACGGGAACCCCGAACGAAATGGCCGGCAATCCGAACCACGTGACGGCATTCCGCCGCATCAAGGCCCTGGTCGGCGTCTACGCCGGCATCAGCGTCCTCACTTTCGCCGGGCTGGTCGCCTACCGGAACTCCTCCTCGGTGACGCAGCCGGTCTGGGTCCGCCTCAGCATCGTCGCGGTCAGCTCGCTGATCCTGTTCGCGCTGACGCTGCGGGCCTCGCGCGGCTCGCGGGGCGCGTTCCGGCGGCTGCGGATCCTGTCGGCGGTCATGCTGGTCGCGATCGTCGTGATCGTCTCCCTGCCGGGCATGTTCCCGGCCTGGATGCGGATCGAGCAGGCCGTCTGCGGGCTGCTCCTGCTGGGCGTGGTCGTGATCTCCAGCGGCCGGGGCCTGCGGGCCGCCTTCAGCCGATGACCGGCGGGAACAGCGGGGTACGACGGTGGTGGTGTTAGCGTGCGGGCCATGGGAGAGGCCGTGAACGCGCAGGCGGAGGGCGGGTCGCCGGGCGGCGACCCGCTTCGCTGGGCCATCGGCTGGCGGCGGGCGACGCTCGCCGCCGGAATGTTCGTTTATCCGTTCGTCTGCATGGTCGGGGTGACGCAGTTCTCCGAAGGCGCCGCGGCGTTCACCGGATACACCCTCGCACTCGCTTTCTGCGGCCTTTACGCGATGGCCGCCGTGGCTTTCGCCCGGCGTTTCCGCCGCCGTTTGTGGTTCCTGTTGGCGGGGATGTTCGTGGTGTTCGCCGCCGAGCTTCCGTTCGCCCGCACCCTGGCCTTCTACCTCCTCGCCGTCATCGTGTCGTTCGTGGCGCTGACGGCGCCCCGCCGCTTCCCGCTCGTCCTGGGCGCGGCGGTCGCGATGACGCTGCTGGTGCCGTGGGCGGTGCGCCCCTGGCACACCGGTCCGGGCTGGCTCGAGGCGGTGATGCTGGTGTTCACCGCGCTGGTCGTTCGCGGGTACGCCGAACTCGCGGGCGCGAACCTGGCGCTGCTGGAGGCACGCGCCGAGGTCGCCCGGCTGGCGTCGGAGGCCGAGCGGAACCGCATCGCCCGCGACCTGCACGACCTGCTCGGGCACTCGCTCACCGCGATCACGGTGAAGAGCAACCTGGCGCGGCGGCTGGCCGAGGGCGGCGCGGAACGCGCCGTCGCGGAGATCACCGAGGTGGAGCGGCTGTCCCGGCACGCGCTCGGCGAGGTCCGCGCCGCGGTGTCGGGCTACCGCGAGGTGACGCTGCCCGGTGAGCTGGCGCGCGCCCGGGAGCTGCTGCGCGCGGCGGGCGTCACCGCCGACCTGCCGTCCGCCGTGGACGTCGTGGACCCCGCGCACCGGGAGCTGTTCGGCTGGGTCGTCCGGGAGGGGATCACCAACGTGGTGCGGCACGCGCGCGCGACCCGCTGTACGGTCACCCTGTCGGCGGCGGAGGTGGAGATCGTGGACGACGGTGTGGGCGGCGCGGCGGCTCCCGGCAACGGCCTGACCGGGCTGCGTGAGCGGGTCGCGGCGGCGGGCGGTGAGGTGGAGCAGGGGCCGGTGGGCCCGCGGGGCTGGCGGCTGCGCGTCACGATCGGCACGCCTCCCTCCCCGGGCACGTCGTCATGACGATCCGGTTGCTGCTCGCCGACGACCAGGAGCTGATCCGCACGGCGCTCGCGGCGCTGCTGGATCTGGAGGACGACTTCGAGGTCGTCGCGCAGGTCGGGCGCGGGGACGAGGTCGTCGCGGCGGCCGAGCGGGCCCGTCCGGACGTGGCGCTCCTGGACGTCGAGATGCCCGGCCTGGACGGCCTGGCCGCGGCGGCGGTGCTGGCCGGACGCGTCCCGGACTGCCGGGTCGTCATCCTCACCACGTTCGGGCGGGCCGGATACCTGCGCCGGGCGATGGAGGCGGGCGCGGTCGGGTTCGTGGTGAAGGACGCCCCGGCCGAGGCGCTCGCGGACGCGATCCGCCGGGTGGTGCGGGGCGAGCGCGTGGTCGACCCGGCGCTGGCCGCCGCGACGCTGGCGGCGGGCGCGTCCCCGCTGACCGCGCGGGAGCGGGACGTGCTGAACGCGTCGCGTTCGGGCGCGAGCGTCGCCGGGATCGCGGGCAGGCTGTTCCTGTCGGAGGGGACGGTCCGCAACTACCTGTCGGCGGCGATCGCGAAGACCGGCACCCAGAACCGGATGGAGGCGCTGCGCGTCGCCGACGACCGCGGCTGGCTCTGACCGTCCCCGGGGACGGCCGTTCCCTCACGCGCCGAAGGCGCCCTCCCCGGGCGGGGCAGGGCGCCAGGTGCGCCGGTCGGCGCGTCAGGCGCTGACCGTCTTCTTGTAGAGGCGCGTCGCCAGCGGGACGAACACGACCAGGAGGACGACGATCCAGAGCAGCGAGGCCGGGATGGCGTGCTGCATGGGCCAGGCGTCGGAGGTCCTCAGCGCGGAGCTGGTGTTGCCGAACAGCTCGCGGGCGGCCTGGGTGAAGGTGGAGATCGGGTTCCACTCGGCGATGACGCGCAGCGGCGTCGGCAGCTTGGAGCTGTCGAGGTAGGCGTTGGAGATGAACATCAGCGGGAACGAGACCATGGTGGCGACGTTGTTGAAGCTCTCGGGGGTGCGCAGGGCGAGCGCGACGGTCGCGGTGACCCAGGAGAAGGCGTAGGCGAACAGCAGCAGCAACCCGAACCCGAGAACGGCCTCGCCGGGCGAGGAGTGGACGCGCCACCCGACGACCAGGCCCATCGCCGCCATCACGACCAGGCTGGACAGGTTCATCAGCAGGTCGCTGACGGTCTGCCCGATCAGCACCGCCGACGGCGCCATCGGCAGGGAGCGGAACCGGTCGTAGATGCCCTTCTGCAGGTCCAGCGTCAGCGTGTACCCGGTGGTCTGCGCCCCGATGATCACGGCCTGGACGAAGATGCCGGGGATCAGGAACTCCTTGTACGACATCCCCGGGATGTCGATGACGCTGCCGAAGACGTAGGCGAACATCAGCACGAACACGATCGGGAACATGATCGCGGCGCCGAGCAGGTCCGGGGACCGGCGGATCTTCAGGGTGTTGCGCCTGGCGATCGTCCAGCCGTCGACGATCGGCATGGTGAGCGAGGTCATCGGGCGGCCTCCTCGGCCTTCGTGTCGGCGCCGGACGCCTGGCGTCCGGTGAGGGTGAGGTAGACGTCGTCGAGGGTGGGACGGCGCAGGCCGGCGTCCCGCACCCGCACTCCGGTGTCGGCGAGCCTGCCGAGGATCTGGCGGAGCGCCTCGGCCCCGTCGGTGACCGGCACCGTGAGCCGGAGCGATTCGGGGTCGGTCTGCATCGCTCCGACGGCGAACCAGGCCAGCGCCTCCCGCGCGGTGTCGAGTTCGCCGGGTTCGGTGACCGACACCTCGACGCGGTTGCCTCCGACCTGGTCCTTCAGCGCGTCGGTGGTGCCGCGGGCGATGGCGCGGCCGTGGTCGACGACCAGGACGTCGTCGGCCAGGCGTTCGGCCTCGTCCATGTACTGGGTGGTGAGCAGCAGCGTCGTGCCGCCCGCGACGAGTTCGGCGATGGTGTTCCAGAGCGCGTTGCGGGCGCGGGGGTCCAGGCCCGTGGTGGGCTCGTCCATGAACAGCACCGGCGGGTCGGCGACCAGCGCCCCGGCGAGGTCGATGCGCCGCCGCATGCCGCCGGAGTAGCCCTTCACCGGACGGTCTCCCGCCTCGACCAGGTCGAAGCGTTCGAGCAGTTCGCGGGCGCGCGCCTTGCTGCGTTTGGCGCCCAGGTGGTACAGGCGTCCGACCATCTCCAGGTTCTCGGCGCCCGTGAGGTGCTCGTCCACGGCCGCGTACTGGCCGGACAGTCCGATGTGCGCGCGCAGACGCATGGCGTCGTCGACGACGTCGTAGCCCGCGACGACCGCGCGGCCCTCGTCGGGGCGCAGCAGCGTGGTCAGCACCCGCACCGTCGTGGTCTTTCCCGCGCCGTTCGGTCCGAGGACGGCCAGCACCGTCCCTTGCGGGACCGAGAAGCTCAGGCCGTCCAGGGCCTTCACTTCGCCGTACCGTTTGACCAGGCCTTCTGCTGTGATCGCGTCGCTCATGGGGAGTCTCCTCGCCGGATGTCTCGGGGGGTTCGGGCCGGTGCCTCAGGGGCGGCCGGGTCAGGCGCGGCGGATGTCGATGTCGCCGTAGCCGGTCTGCACGTGCACCTCGACGACGGTGGTCTCGGTCGTCTCGGGGCCTTCGGCGGGGGTGAGCGCGTTGCGGACGACGCCGTGCTTGGAGTGGACGTCCAGCCAGGCGGCGGAGCCCTCGGTGATGCCGACGCCGACCTTGCCGTAGCCGGATTCGAGGTTGACGGTGCCGCGCGACACCTCGTCCACCCGGATCCGTCCGTAGGCGGTCCTGGCGGCGACCCCGGCGTGCGCCCGACCGACGGTGACGTCGCCGGTGCCGGTCCGCAGCTGGACGTCGTCCGCCGCCTCGCCGACGCCGATGTGGCCGTTGGACGACTTCAGCGTGAGGGGGCCGTCGGCGAAGCCGACCTTGATCGCCCCGTTGGAGGTGGTCAGCTCGGAGGGGCCGCCGACCCGGTCCACGAAGATCTCGCCGTTGGAGGTCCTGGCGTCCAGCGGGCCGGTCCACTCCAGGCGCAGGTCGCCGTTGGAGCTGTCCACGACGGTCTCGCCCAGCGGGCCGGTGGAGATGACGTTCGCCGAGCCCCTGGCCTGGACGCGGGAGCCCATCGGGAGGTCGACGGTCACGTCGGTGAAGCCGCGCCAGCTGCGCAGCTGCGCCAGGCCCTTGGGCCTGGGGCCCTTGACCAGCAGCCGTCCGCCGGAGAACTCGACGATCGTCCGCTCGGCGGCGTCGACGCTCGCCTCCTCCGACGGCTCGGTGGGTCGCACGTCCACGACGGTGTCGGCGCGGTCGCTCGCGTTGACCGTGATCTGGCCCGCGTAGATCTCGATCTCGACGGAGATCGGTTCGGGAGTCTCGAAAACGTCCATGCCTCAACTATGACGCCACAATGACGTCACGTCAAGCACGATTGGCGTCATCTCGCTCAGCATCGGCGTCATGTGGCGTCATGCGCTGACGCAGCCGCCCTCACCTGAACGCCTCCGCCGCGACGAAACAGTCGCGGCGAAGGCGTTCAGGTGAGGAAGGACGCGCCGTCAGCGGACGTCACGTCGACGTCAGCGGCATCATCGGGATCAGAGGATGACGACCAGCCCGGCGGCGAACACCAGGTAGAAGGCACCGGTCCAGGCGAGGCGGACGGGGGTCAGCTTGTGGGCGCGCAGGGTCGCGAGCAGGTAGGCGATCGCGACCATGGTCATCGCGCCCGACCAGATCAGGGCGTGGTCGAACTTCCAGGGGGTGAACAGCAGGCCGAGCCCGGACGGGACGGTCGCCTGGATCATCATCGCGCCGGAGATGTTGGCCAGGGCGAGGCTGGTCTTGCCCTGCCGGACCCAGATCACCGCGTTCATGATCTCGGGAAGCTCGGTGGCGACCGGGGACAGCAGCAGCGCGGTGACGGCGGCGGGCAGCCCGATCATCGGGCCGATCGCGTCGAGCTGGTGGACGAACAGCTGGGACGCGAAGAAGATCACGGTGAGGGTCGCGAGGGTCTGGACGGCGACCGCCCAGCCCGCCGGGACCTCCCGGCGCGGCTGCAGCTTCAGCGGCTCGAGGTCGATCTCCGCCCCGGCGCCGCCGTCCTCGTCGCCGCCGCTCATCTCGCGCCAGAAGTAGACCGCGTAGACGGCGAAGAACACCACGCCGAGCCAGGGCTTGAAGGCGAAGGCGACCAGGCCGAGGCCCACCTTGAACACGAACACCGCGAGGAACCAGCGCTGGTCCTTGGCCAGCCGTGCGGCCTCGGCGGGGTCGGTGAGGACCTCCGAGGCGGCGGCCCCGGGGCCTCTCGCCTCGCCCCGGCCGTCCGCGCCGGTGGCGGACCCACCCGGGACCGCCGCGGCGAGCCGTGCGCGGTCACGGGAGCGGCGCGTCCACAGCAGCGCGACGCCGGTGACGGCGTAGGCGACGGTGGCGAGGGCCAGGGGCCCGCCCATGGCCGCGCCGACGCCGATGTCCTTACCGGCCTCGCCGTCCCCGGTGGTGACGGCGACGAGGGTCACCACCGACTCGGGGAGCGCGGTGCCGAAGGCGGCCAGGACGGTGCCGACCGCCATCTTGCCGACGTTCAGCCGGTGGCCCAGCCACTCGACGGCGTTGACGAACCACTCACACGACAGATAGATCGCCACGGCACAGGCGATCAGAAGGACGAAATGCCACACGTCCGGTACCCGCTCCTCCCGCGTCACCGGGACCGAGGCCGGGGGGCCGCTCGGGGGCGTCCACGGAGACCTCGATCCCGGCCGACGACGCGTCTGGTCATCGACAAAAAGGGATCGAAGGTCTCGCCCGTCCGCCTGAGGCGGACCCGGTCACCGGGAGCCAGTGGCTCCAGTGTGTCGACGACCGGTTCGCAGGGCTACTCCCCTTCGCGCCAGCGACTCTACCCCATCGGCGGGCGGAGACCGCCGAGTCGCTGCCTGGAGGCCCTCCGTACACCACCGGGTCGGCGCCAGACCGTCCCAAAGAGGGGCGCACCGTCGCCCGCGTCCGCGACGCCGGTCCGAAGACCTCTCAAAGGCCGTCAGGGGCGGTCCGGAGGGCGGGCGGCGGGGTTGGTGACGGAGCCGGAATCGGGACGGCAAATCCCAGTCAAACCGCATGTCCCGAGGGTTGCGGATCGGCAGGATCGGACCACGATGCGTGCGGGCCCGGTGTGCCGATGCCACCGGGACTCCGCGCCGCAGCACGGCCCGGCAGGGCGCACCGCGACGCGCGGGCCCGCCGGAGCCGGGGCCGCGGCGCGGGGCACGACCTCAACGGCGAGTGGACGGGGGCGCGGATGACGGTGGAGACGGCGACGGACACCGTGGCGGGCAAGGCGGCGGGCACGGTCACCGGGTTCCGGATCCCGGAGATCTCCCTGCCCTTTCCCGGCCCGGTGCGACGCGGCGACGCGGACCGGTTGCGGGCCGGGGTGTGCGGGTGGGCGGAGGAGCGGGGCCTGGTCGGTCCGCGCGGGCGGACGCGGCTGGAGTCGTCCCGGCTGCTGGACCTCGGGATCGCGCTGACGGGGCGGGCCGAGCCCGAGCGGGCCGAGGTGCTGCTGGCCTGGTTCCTGTGGGTGCTCCTGCTGGACGACCGGGTCGACGACGGCCCGTGGGCGGGCGACGGCGTGCTGGCGGACTTCTCCGAGTCGGCGTTGTCGGTGCTGACCGGCGACGCGGGGCGCGGCGGGGCGGCCGACCCGATGCTGGTGGCACTGGCCGAGGACCTGTGGCCGAGGACGTCGGTGCTCGCGGGCCCGGCATGGCAGGGCAGGTTCGCCGGGCACCTGTCGCGGCACCTGACGGCGCAGTGCGCGATGGTGGAGCGCCGCACGACGGGGCGGTCGATGCGGCTGCCGGGGTATGTCGTGCTGCGCCGGGACCTGTTCGGCGCGGACGTGTTCTTCGACCTGTTCGAGGCGGTGGACGGGATCGCGCCGCCGGACGACAGGGTGACGGCGGGGCTGCGGGCCGCCGCGGCCGACGTCATCTCCTGGACGAACGACCTGTTCTCGGTGGAGAAGGACCTGGCGTTCGGGGAACGCGCCAACCTGGTGTTGCTGCTGCTGAGCGAGAAGAACGCTGGAACGCTCCAGGAGGCGGTGGACCAGGCCCGTACGCTGATCGCGGACCGGGCCGCCGACTTCCAGATCCTCCGGCGCGGGCTGCCTCGCGGCGCGCGCGACTCGGGACGCCTGGCCGACCGGCTGCGCCGCGCGATGCGGGCGTCGCTGGACTGGCACCGGTCGGTGCCACGATACCGGCCGCGCACCGCCGCGTCCGTCGCCGCCGCGTCCGCCGCGGCGTCGGGTCCGGGCGGCTCGGCGGGAACGCGGGCGGGGTCGGCGCGCGGGGGCGAGTCGTGCGGCTCGGAGATGGTCGATCCGTCGAGGACGCCGCCCAGCCTGCTGTGGCCGGAGTTCGAGCGCGACCCGTACCCGCTGTACCGGCGGCTGCGGGAGGAGTTCCCGGTCGTCCGGGACGAGCCGCTCGACGCGTGGCTGGTCAGCCGGTACGCCGATGTGCGGATCGGGCTGTCCGATCCCCGGTTCACCTCGCGGAACTACGCCTGGCAGCTCGCGCCGATGTTCGGCCGGACGGTGCTGCAGATGGAGGGCCGCGAGCACGCGGCGCACCGGTCGTTCCTGACCCCGGCGTTCCGGGGGCGGGCGCTGACGTGGCTGCGCGCGGCGGTCGAGCGCACGACCAACGACCTGGTGAGCGACCTGGTCGCCCGCGCGCGCCGCGGTGAGCGCGCCGTGGACCTGGTGGACGGGTTCTGCCATCGCCTGCCGATCACCGTGGTGGTGACGGCGCTCGGGCTGCCGGTCGCCGACGCGCCGCTGTTCCAGGACTGGTACCAGGCGGGCTTCTCCTACCTGAGCAACTACCGGCAGGACCCGGCGACGTTGGAGCGCGGCATGTCGGCCCGCGACGAGCTGTACGCCTACCTCGCCCCGTACGTGGCGCGGCGCAGGATCGCGCCCGGCCGGGACCTGCTGTCGGTGCTGTGCACGGCGGAGGTGGAGGGCGATCCGCTGCCGGACGACATGGTGCTCGGCTTCTGCGGGATGCTGCTGGGCGCGGGCGGCGAGAGCACCGACAAGGGGATGCGGTCGCTGCTGGCGAACCTGCTGGACCGTCCCGAGCACCTGGCCGCGATGCGGGCCGACCCGGACGGGCTGGCGTCGGCGTGGGTGGAGACGCTGCGCCGGGACCCGCCGGTGCAGGTGGTGCTGCGGCAGACCGAGGAGGCGGTGGACCTGCCGTCCGGGCGGGTGCCCGGCGGCGCGACGGTGGCGTGCCTGGTGGGCGCGGCGGGCCGTGACCCCGAGCGGTTCCCCGACCCGGACCGCTTCGTTCCGTCCCGGCTGGCGCACGACCCGGACCGGCAGTTCACCGCGGCGGCCGGGCACCTGGCGTTCGGCGCGGGACGGCACTTCTGTCTCGGCTCGCAGCTGGCGCGCGCCGAGGCGGAGGTCGGGATCCGGGCGCTGCTGGAGGCGTTCCCGCGCATGCGCTGGGCCGACGGTTTCCGTCCCCGGTACGGCGGCCTCCTCACCCGCGCGCCCGAGAAGCTGATGGTCGAACTCCGCTGATCCGTTCCGTCCGGGCGTGCGCACGTGTGCGAGCCCGGACGCGCCCGCGCCCTGACCGCACGCTCAGATGCGTTGCTCGGTTTGGGGTGCGGGATCTGGAGTCACGGGATGTAAGTGCGGGTGGGGGGCCTTGCCCCCGGGCCGGACGGGACGTTTCGAGGTTCGGCGAAACGTCCGCGGGTGACCCTGGGCGCATGAGCTCCCCCACTGATATCCGCCCTGAGGCGAGGGTCGTCGCCGGAGCCGCGCGGCGGCGGGCGGCGCTGACCGTGGTGTGCGCCGGGATGTTCCTGGTGTTGCTGGACGTCACGATCGTCAACGTCACCTTGCCCGGGATCGGCCGGGCGCTCGATACCGGCCTGGCCGGGATGCAGGGCGTGGTGGACGGGTACGCGGTGGCGATCGCGGGCCTGCTGCTCGGCGGGGGCGCGCTCGGCGACCGGTTCGGGCACCGGCGGATGCTGGTGGCGGGTCTGGTGCTGTTCGGCGCGGCGTCGCTGGCGTGCGGGCTGGCGTCCGGGCCGGGCACGCTGATCGCCGCGCGGGCGGTGCAGGGCGCGGGCGCGGCAATGCTGCTGCCGGGCAGCCTTGCGGCGGTGACCCGGATGTTCCCGGATCCGGCGGAGCAGGCGCGGGCGCTCGGGGCGTGGGCGGCGGTGTCGTCGACGGCGCTCCCGGCGGGTCCGCTGCTCGGAGGTGTCCTGGTGGACGGCCCCGGCTGGCGGTGGATCTTCCTGCTGAACGTGCCGATCGTCGTGGCGGGGGTCGTGGGCGTCCTGCTTCTGGTGGAGCCGGATGCGCCCTCCGTGATGGGCCGGAGGCGGCTGGACGTGGCGGGGCTGGTGCTCGCGCCCGTGACGCTCGGCGCGCTGGTATGGGCGGTGATCCAGCTCGGGCACGGCGACCGCGCCGGGGCGTGGACGGCGGCGGGCGCGGCGGTCGTCGGGGCGGTGGCGCTGGTCCTGGTGGAGCGGCGGGCGGCGCATCCGCTGTTCCCGTCCGGGCTGGTGCGGGCTCCGGCGTTCCTCGGCGCGAACGGGGCGTCGCTGGTGATGAACCTGGTCACCAACGGGACGCTGTTCGTGGTGACGTTGCAGCTTCAGCAGGTGCAGGGCAGGTCGGCGCTCACCGCCGGGGTGATGCTGCTGCCGATAGCGGTTCCGCTGGTGCTCCTGGCGCCGTTGAGCGGCGCGCTGAACGCACGGTTCGGCCCGCGGCTTCCGGTCCGGGCGGGCATCGTGATCGCGCTGGTGGGCGCTCCGGCGCTGCTGCTGGCCGGGCCGCACGCCTCGTACGCGGTGCTCGTCCCGACGCTGGTGACGATCGGGATCGGGGACGGTCTGATCGTCGCGGCGGCGGTGTCGGCGGCGATGCGGACCGCGCCGTCCGGGCTGGCGGGGTTGGCGGGCGGGTTCAACAACACCGCGCGTCAGGTCGGGACGGCGCTCGGCGCGGCGGTGTTCGGTTCGGTCGCGGGGTCGCCGCTGCACGGGGCGGCGTTCGCGAGCGGGCTGCACGTCCTGGCGTGGGTGAGCGCGGCGCTGTGGCTGGCGGCGCTCGCGGGCACGGCCCTCATCCGCCTCTGACGGAAGCGCCCGGAGTGAAAACGGGTTGGCCTGGGCGCGAACGCGCCGGTACAACGAGGGACATGTTGCGCAAGTACCCGCGGACCCGGCACCTTCAGGGGTCCCGGCTGCAACCGGGCGACCATGACCTGTCGGCGGCGCCGTTCGGCGAGGTGGCGGGCCGGTACCTGGTGGTGGAGGAGAAGCTGGACGGCGCGAACGCCGGGATCAGCTTCTCCCCGTCCGGTGAGCTGCAATTGCAGAGCCGCGGGCACTACCTGACGGGCGGGCCGCGCGAGCGGCAGTTCGCGCCGTTGAAGGCGTGGGCGGCGTCCGTCCAGCACGCGTTGTGGCCGCGGCTGCGGGACCGGTACGTGATGTACGGCGAGTGGCTGTACGCCAAGCACACCGTCTTCTACGACGCGCTCCCCCACTACTTCTGCGAGTTCGACGTCCTCGACCAGCGGGACGGGACGTTCCTGTCCACCGCCGCACGGCGTGAGCTGCTGGACGGCGCGCCGGTCGTGTCGGTGCCGGTGCTGCGGACGGGTCCGGTGTCGGATCTGAAGGAGCTGACGGCGCTGGTCGGGCCGTCCACCTGCCGGACGCCGCGCTGGCGTGAGGCTCTGCGGGACGCGGCGGCGGCGACCGGCGCGGATCCGGAGCGGGTCGCCGCGGAGACCGACGCGGCCGACGAGATGGAGGGCCTCTACCTGAAGGTGGAGGAGGACGGGCGGACGGTCGGCCGCTACAAGTGGGTGCGGGCGAGTTTCCTCACCGCGATCCTGGACGCGGGGACGCACTGGCAGGACCGTCCGATCGTCGCCAACGGCCTGGCCGATCCGGAGGTGCTGTATGCGGGTGTGGGCTGAGCTGTGTCCGGCGCCGCCGACCTGGACGGTGCCGTGGGACGAGATCGTCGAGGCGTTCGTGTGGGTGCGGAGGCTGGCGGGGGTGCCGCAGGACGCCGTCCATCACGCCGAGGGCGACGTCGCGACGCACACGCGGATGGCGTGCGAGGCGCTCGCGGCGTCGCCGGAGTGGCGGGCGCGTCCGGAGGACGAGCGGCGGCGGCTGTTCGCGGCCGTCCTCATGCACGACGTCGCCAAGCCCGACTGCACGCGGCACGAGGACGACGGCTCGATCACCGCGCACGGGCATTCGCGGCGGGGCGACCTGTTGGTGCGGCGCATCCTGTGGGAGCTGGGCGCTCCGGTCGCGTGGCGGGAGCATGTGGCGGCGCTGGTGCGGCACCACCAGGTGCCGTTCTGGGCGCTGGAGCGCCCGAACCTGCGGCAGATCGCGTTCCGGGTGAGCCTGCTGGCGCGCAACGACGACCTGGTGCTGCTGGCGACCGCCGACATCCTCGGCCGGATCTGCGGCGACACCGCCGAGGTGCTGGAGAACATCGCCCTGTACCGGGAGTACTGCGCCGAGCAGCGCTGCCTGGACGCTCCGCGCGTGTTCCCGTCCGACCACGCGCGGTTCTGGTTCTTCCGCCGTCCGGACCGGGATCCGGACTGGGCGGCCTTCGACGACACGCGCGGCACGGTGACGGTCCTGTCGGGGCTGCCGGGTGTCGGGAAGGACCACTGGATCGCGGCGAACCGTCCGGGGCTGCCGGTGGTGAGCCTGGACGCGCTGCGCGCGGAGATGGGTGTCTCGCCGGCCGATGACCAGCGTCCGGTGGCGGCGGCCGCGCAGGAGCGGGCGCGGGTGCTCCTGCGGGCGGGCGAGTCGTTCGTATGGAACGCCACGAACGTGTCGCGGCAGCTGCGCGGGCAGGCGATCGGGCTGGTCGCGGACTACCGGGGGCGGGTGGAGGTCGCGGCACTGGAGGCCGCTCCGGGGATGCTGCGCGCCCGCAACCGGGCCCGTTCCGCGCCGGTCCCGGACGCGGTGATCGACCGGCTCGTCCGGCGGTGGGAAACGCCAGACCCGACCGAGGCGCACCGCGTGGACTGGATCGCCACGGACTGAGCGTGGACTGGACGGACTGAGCGTGGACTGGATCGCCACGGACTGACGCCACGCCCGGGATCCCGCCCCCGGGAACGCGGGGTGGCGGCCGTCCGGTGAGGGCTTCCCCGGGGGGAGTTCGCGGGGAACGGGTGGGGTGGGGCGGCGGCGGGCGCGCGGTAGGGAGCATGATCGGGAAATCCCTGTCGCGCCGCTGGTATGGCGACCGTAGGATCGTTGAATGTTGAAGCCCGTGTACCCGATCCGGACCGAACGTCTGGATCTGCGGCCGTTCGGCGATGAGGACCTCGCCGCGCTGTACGCCTACCAGTCACTTCCGGAGGTGGCCCGGTTCCTGTACTGGGAGCCCCGGTCGCTGGAGGAGTCACGGTCGTTCCTGCGGGACAAGAAGGCGGCGACCGGCTGGGAGCGGGAGGGCGACTGGCTGGTGCTGGCCGTGGTGTGGCGGGAGCGCGGCGAGGTGATCGGCGAGATCAACCTGCAGTGGAGCAGCCGCCGGGACCGCAGCGGCGAGATCGGCTACATCTTCAACCCGGCCTACTACGGCAAGGGGTTCGCGACCGAGGCGGCGCGGGCGGTGCTGCGGCTGGCGTTCGAGGAGGCGGGCCTGCACCGGGTGGTCGGGCGGCTGGACGCGCGCAACGACGCGTCCGCGCGGGTGCTCGAACGGCTGGGGATGCGGCGTGAGGCGCTGCTGCTGGAGAACGAGTTCGTCAAGGGCGAGTGGGCGAGCGAGCTGGTCTACGCGATGCTGCGCCGCGAGTGGGACGAGCAGACCGGCGCCAGGCGCCCCTGAGTTGGGTCCGGCGGGGGTCGCCGCCGTCCGCCGGTGTCCGCGCACGTCATGATCCACCTGACAGGGGATGTCAGTCTTTGGGGCGAGCATGGGTTTCGCCGGTCCGCGCCGATGGGAGGACGCGGATCGAGCCCAACGAACGGACGAGTACCCACATGCGCGAAACCCGAGAAGAGCTCGAGGAGTTGCAGGCCCTCCTGGACGCCTCGCTCTCCCGTTCCACCTCGCATCTCCGCTCGATCATCACCGCCGAGCGCACGCTGACCGCCGAGCAGCTCACCGGTGTCCTCACCGGGATGCGGACCCTGGCGCTGTCGACCGTGACGGCCAAGGGCGAGCCGCGGATCAGCGGGGCGGACGGGCATTTCCTGCACGGCAAGTGGCACTTCGGCACGGCCCGCGGGGCCGCCAAGGCCCGCCATCTGGCCGCCCGCCCGGCCGCCAGCGTCGCGCACATGCGCGATGAGGACCTGGGCGTGTTCACGCACGGCACGGTGGAGATCCTCAATCCGGCGGGCGGCGAGCCCGCCGCGGACTGGCCGTACCTGCTCGCCTACTTCAAGGACTTCTACGGCGACGACGCCTTCGACTGGAACGAGGAGGTCGTCTACTACCGGCTGCATCCGCACTGGATGAGCGTCTACGCCCCCGACCTCGCCAAGCTGACGGACTAGCTGACGGGTTGGAGGACGCGGCGGCGTGGCCGGGTCACTGGATCGCGCCGTCCGCCGACCGTTCCTCCAGGCCGTCCGCCGGGCCTGGTTGCGGCTGGCGGGCGGGGTGTTCGCGTGGGGCGGGGACGGAGGGCGGGGAGCCGGGGGCGATGAAGGCGCGTCCGATCGAGCCGAGGGCGATGCCGAGCCCCCATCCGGCGAGGGCGTCGGTGGGCCAGTGGTAGCCGAGGGTGACCACGGCGACGGCAACGGCGGCGATCAGGGCGTGCACGGCGATCCACCAGCGGCGGGAGGCGTGCATGAGGGCGGCGGCGACGGTGAGGCAGGCGGCGGAGTTGGCGGCGTGCCCGGACGGGTAGGACAGGTATCCGTCGGCGAACAGGTGGTCGGCGCCGACGCGGGGCGGGGTGCGGGCGAAGGCGATCTGCGCGGCGCGGACGACGGCCTCGGTGCCGAGCAGCCAGATCCCGGCGCGGACGGCCGTCCAGAGGTTGCGGCGGCGCCAGGCGGCGAGCAGGGCGGCGACGGCGACGAGCGTCCCGACGAGCCAGTACTGGCCGCCGTTGACGAGGGTGCGCCAGAACCAGTACTCGGCTCCGGTGGGGTCGGGCGGACCGTCCTCGAACAGCCGGGTGTCGGCATGGCGGAGCAGGCCGCCCGCCATCACGTCGAGTGTGGTGGCGACGGCGACGAGCGTCGCCAGGAGCGGCAGCGCCAGGTTCCGCATCGCGCGGCCCGGAAGGTGCCCGCCCCCCGATCGGAGCACCTGCATGCTCCGATCCTGCCTCATCGGAGCAGGTGAGAGGGCCTGACAGGCCGAACCGGCGCGGTTTCGGCACAGGCCCCGCACATGATTCTCATCACCGCGGGGACGGGGCGGGGCCCGGCGCGCGACGTCCGCGCCGGGCCCCTCGGGGTGTCCGGGGTCACTCGTCCCCGGTCACTTGCGGGGGTAGTCCAGGCCGTGTCCGAAGGGGTACAGGGTCTGGTCGGGGTTCCCGGCGACGGGGATGGAGACGGGCAGGCGTCCCTGGGGCCGGTTCGCGCCGAACAGGGTCGCGGCGGCGGCGTGCAGGGCGTCGGCCGTGTAGGAGAAGGTGGCCAGGTAGGCGGGTGCGGTGGGGAACGCGTTGATGTCGTAGGCGTCGCGGACGGCCACGACGACGACGGGCTTCCCGGTGGCGATCAGCGCCTTGACCAGGTCGGACTGGCCGGGGCCGTTGTGGCCGGTGTCGGTCTTGGTGTCCCAGGCGCGGTTGGTGACCACGACGGTGAGGTCGTGGGCGCGGGCCGCGGCGGCGGCCGAGGCGATGGCCGCGGGGGTGGGGCTGAGGCCGGTGTCGTGGGCGTCGGCGGTCGCGCCGTACTTGCCGATCTCGGTGGCGAGGGTCGCGGTGGTGGTCGTCCCCCAGCCGGTCACGTGGACGCTGCGCGGCCCGGGCGCGAGCGGAAGGGTGGCGCCGCCGGGCTGCGGGTCGTTCTTGACCAGGGTGGTGGTGCGGCCGGTGGCGCGGCGCGCGGCGGCCAGGTGGTCGGGCGATCCGACGACCTGGCCGACGCGGGACTCGTCGACGTAGGGGTCGGTGAACAGGCCGCGGCGCTGTTTGAGGTCCAGGACGCGGTAGACCGACTGGTCGATGCGGTCCTCGCTGAGCTCGCCGTTCCGCACGGCGTTCACGACGGCGTCGAGCTGGGTGGCGAACCGCCCGGCGGGCGGCTTGAGCAGGACGTCCACTCCGGCCTTGAGGGCCAGGACGGGGACGCGATCGTCGCCGTACTTGTCCCGGACGCCCTGCATGTCGAGCGCGTCGGTGATCACCAGGCCCCGGTAGTGCAGCTGGTCGCGCAGGATGCCGGTGACGATCGGGCGGGACAGGGTGGCGGGGTCGCCGGAGGGGTCCAGGGCGGGCACGACCAGGTGCCCGGTCATGATCGAGTCGGCGCCGGCGGCGATCGCGGCCCTGAACGGCGGCAGGTCGATGCTCTCCCACTGGGCGCGGGTGTGCCGGATGATCGGGACGGCGACGTGGCTGTCGGTGTCGGCGTCGCCGTGGCCGGGGAAGTGCTTGGCGGTGGCGGTGACGTTCGCCGAGCGGTAGCCGCCGAGCTGCGCGGTGACCATCCGGGACACCAGGGCGGGGTCGGAACCGAACGACCGGACGCCGATCACCGGGTTGGCGGGGTTGACGTTGACGTCGGAGTCGGGCGCGTAGTCGGTGTCGACGCCGATGGCGCGCAGTTCGGCGCCGGTGATGCGGGCGAGCGCGCGGGCGTCGGCGGCGCGGCGTCCGGCGGCCAGGGCCATCGCGCCGGGCTGCTGGGTGGCGGGCGCGCCGACGCGGGCGACGATGCCGCCCTCCTGGTCGATCGCGATCGTCGAGGGGATCGCGTGCCCGGCGGCGCGCGCGGCGCGCTGGATGCCGTTGGAGAACCCGGCGAGCTGCTGGGGGCTCGTGACGTTGTTGCCGTAGTAGATGATGCCGCCGGGCTGGTCGCGGGCGATGAGCTGGGCGGCGTTGTCCACCCCGTACAGGGCGCGGTTGGAGGCGACGTCCGCGGGGTTGGTGGTGTCGGCGGACATGCCGTAGACCTGCACGACGAACAGCTGGGCGACCTTCTGCCGCAGCGTCATGGAGTCGATCAGTTTCATCAGGTGCGGGTCGCGTCCCTGGGTGGTGCTCGTGCGCGCGGGGGTCGCGGCGTGGGCGGTGGTGGTGACCGCCGCGAGCGGTGTCGCGGCGAGCAGGGCGGCGGTCAGCGCGGCCGTGATCGGCGCGGCGCGCCGGATCCGGGGCCGGGCCTGGGGCCGGGGCTGCTGCCGGGCTTGGGACCGGCTCGCTGACGTGCGGGTTCGCGAGCTTCGACGCGTGGGCGTTCTGCGCATGGACGTTCCCCTTCCGCCCCCGAGAACGATCTTGCGTGTCGTCCGCACGCTAGCCGGGCGGGGGCGGCGCGTCCATGGCAGAACTCGACGAGCGGGACGCGTGGAACCGGTGAGCGGTGAGGGGCCGTCCGGTGGCGGGTGTCCGTTGGGCGCGGCGGGCGCGGCGGGCGCGGCGGGGGCGGCGGGGGCGGCGGTCAGTCGGGTTTGTCTTCGTGTTTGACGGAGGGTGCGGTGGTGAGGGGGTGTTCCTCGACGTCGTAGCGGCGGACGTAGGCGTTCACGAAGGCCTGGACGCTGGCGACGAACGGCAGGCTGAGGACGGCGCCGACGGGGCCGAGGATCGCCGCCCCGGCGATGACGACGCCGAACGCGACGGCGGGGTGCATGTTCAGGGTGCGGGCGGTGATGCGCGGCTGCAGGACGTAGTTCTCGAACTGCTGGTAGGCGATGACGAACAGCAGGACCCACAGCGCGGTCACGGGCGATTTGGTCAGGGCGATCAGGACGGGCGCTGCTCCGGCGAGGTAGGTCCCGACGGTGGGGATGAACTGGGACACCACGCCGACCCAGATCGCGAGCGTCAGCGCGTAGGGGACGTCCAGCAGGGTCAGCGCCGCGTAGTGGAACACCGAGGAGATCGCGGCGAGCAGGGCGCGGGAGTAGATGTAGCCGCCGGTCTTGTCGACGGCGATCGTCCAGGCGCGCAGCACCTGCCGCTGGCGTTGCGGGGGCAGCACGGAGCAGACGGTCCGGCGGAACCTCGGTCCCTGCGCGGACAGGTAGAAGGTGAACAGCAGCACGCCGAGGCCCTGGAACACGACGCCGAGCGTGGTCACCCCGATCCCCCAGACGTTCCCGGCCAGCCCCGACAGGTGTTTGGACAGCTCGCCGCTCACCGCGGGGATCTTGCTGACGAGGGTGTGCTTGGAGATGCGCGCGCCGAACGACCGGTTGACCCAGTCGATGATCTGGTCGGCGTACCTCGGGGCGGTGTCGACCAGGGTGGTGGTCTGCTTGATCAGCACCGAGCCGAGCGCGACGGCGAAGCCGAGGCCGAGGACGGCGATGAGCAGGAACATCAGTCCGGTGGCCAGGCCGCGCCGCCAGCCACGGGAGGCGAGCCAGTTCACGCCCGGTTCGATGGCGAACGCCAGGAACAGCGAGATCGCGAGGAGGAGGATCAGGCCGCGGAGCCGCGCCAGCAGCCACAGGCCGCCGCGGAAGGCGACCACGGTCGCGGCGGCGAGGACGAACGCGCGCGGCAGCCACGGCGGCATCCGCCGAGAGTCGCGGGGCGGAGCGCCTGAGGCGTCGGCGGCGTCGGAGGCGTCGTGCTCTTGGGCGGCCTGGGCCGGGGCGGGCCGGGGCTCAGCCTGGGATTCGGTCTGGTCGGGGTGGTCGTGGGCGCCCTTGGCCGGTTCGGCGCCTTCGGCGGGGTCGTCGTCGTCCGCGCCGGAGGCGGGGGTCTGCGCCATGGCAGGACGTTAACGGCGGCCTGTGCGCCGTCCGTGGTGTTGCCGCGCAGGTGGGACGAGGTTTTGCCCTCGTTTCGCGCAGCCCTTGCGGAGGCACGGCGTGGACGGCGGGTGGGTCCGGTCAGGAATCGGACGAGCCGGAGGGGCGGTCGGCCGCGACCTGGCTGACGCGGTCGCCGAACGTGCGGCGGGGTTCGTCGACGGCCTCGGTGGCGCGGTCGCCGGTCCGGTCATCGGCGGGGAGCGCGGTGTTCCGTGGTTTGACGGCGTAGTCGCCGATGCCGTGTTCGAGCAGGTCGAAGGTGCGGGCGGCGGCGGCGTGGACGCCGTCGCGCATCTCCTCGAGGGTCTCGCCGGCGAGTTTGCGCTCGGTGATCTCGTTCACCAGGCTCCACTGCGCGTTCATGATCATCGCAGCGACGATGCGGGGGGTGACGTCGTCGGGGTCGGCGCCGGTCTCGTCGGCGAGGACGCGCGCAAGCATGTCCTGGGCGGCCTGGCCGATCTCGCGCTGGCGGGCCATCAGCGCGGTGCTGTCGCGGACGGTGCGGACCCACACCTCGGCGCCCTCGTGGAAGCCGGTCTGGTACGAGCCCTGGTCGAGGCCCTCGAAGAACAGGCGGCGGTGGAACGCGACGACGGACTCGCCGGGGAGGCGGTCGTCGAACGCCCGGGCGACCCGGGTGACGATCTCGCCCTGCCGGTCGAAGAACAGGTCCTCCTTGGTGTGGAAGTAGTTGAAGACCGTGTTCACCGACACGTCGGCCTTGCGGGCGACGTCGGCGATGGTGACGTTGTCGAAGCCGCGCATCATGAACAGCCCGGTGGCGATGTCGGAGATCCGCCGCCGCGTCTCGCGCTTCTTGCGTTCACGCAGGCCGAGCTGGGGTTCTGCGGTGCGCTGCGGGCCGTCCGGCGTGGTCTGGTCACCCATGGGGAGATTCTAGGCGCTCTGGTGTCAGCACAAAGTTGGTGCGACCCCAAAATTGGGGTTACTCTATCGATGTCGTGGTGACGGACCGCGGCGTCGGGCTCGGCTTTGTCGGAGGTTTTCGTGATCGAGGCGCGCGGGCTGGCCCGCACCTTCACCGGTCGACGCGGCACCGTGGAGGCGGTGCGCGGGGTGGACCTGTCGGTGGCGTCCGGGGAGATCGTGGGGTTCCTCGGGCCGAACGGCGCGGGCAAGACCACCACGCTGCGCATGCTGACCACGCTGCTGGCGCCGACCGCGGGGTCGGCGACGGTCGCGGGACGTGACCTGCGGTCCGATCCGGCGGGGGTGCGGCGGCGCATCGGCTATGTGGCGCAGGGCGGCGGCACCGACCCGTCCGTCCCGGCGGCCGAGGAACTGGAGTTGCAGGCGCAGCTGTATGGGGTGGCGGACGCGTCGGCGCGGATCGGCGAGCTCGCGCGGCGGCTCGATCTGGATGGCGACGGGCTGCTGGCGCGCCCGTCGTCGGCGATGTCGGGCGGGCAGCGCAGGCGGCTGGACATCGCGCTCGGGCTGGTGCACCGTCCGCCGCTGGTGTTCCTGGACGAGCCGACCACGGGCCTGGATCCGCAGAGCCGCGGCAACCTGTGGGAGCACATCCGGCGGCTGCGCGACCAGGACGGCACGACGGTGTTCCTGACGACGCACTACCTCGACGAGGCCGACGCGCTGTGCGACCGCATCCTGATCATCGACCGGGGCCGGATCGTCGCCGAGGGCTCCCCCGCCGAGCTGAAGCGGCGGGTCTCCGGGGACGTGGTGACGGTGGAGCTGGCCGCGTCCGGCGCGCCGCTGGACCAGGTCGCCGCCCGGGCGCGCTCGGCGCTGGCCGACCATCCCGCGGTGCGTGAGGCGGCGGTGCTGGACGGTTCGCTGCGGCTGACCGTCGACGACGGCGAGCGGTCGCTGATGAGCCTGATCCGCGCTCTGGACGAGGCGGGCGTGGAGCTGGCCGCGTTGCGGATGGCGCGGCCGACGCTGGACGACGTGTTCCTGACCGTGACCGGCCGTTCCCTGCGGGACGCGGCCTGACCTGGCGTTTTTCAAGGAGAGGGTGAGTGATGGCGACGACGACGGCCGGTGTGTTCACCGGCCCCGACGACGAAGGCTCCGAAGGCGGTCCCTTGGGCCGTCCAGGAGGCGGGCCCGGAGACGGGGGTGGGGGCGAGAGCGGGGGCGGCTCGGCGTCTGGGCCTGGCGATGTCGGGGCTTCGGCGGTCGAGCGGTCCGGGCTGGTCCGGACGGCGCGCGACACGTGGCTGATCTTCCTGCGGTACGCGCGGCAGATGCTGCGGAACAAGGTCGGTGTGGTGTTCGGGCTGACGCAGCCGCTGCTGTACCTGGTGTTGTTCGGTCCGCTGCTGAGCAGGGTCGGCGGGGTGCAGGGCGCGGGTGGCGGCAACACGTGGCGGGCGTTCGTGCCGGGCATCCTGGTGCAGCTGGCGTTGTTCGGCGCGGGTTTCGTGG
Organism: Actinomadura oligospora ATCC 43269; assembly: GCF_000518265.1. GTDB lineage: Bacteria > Actinomycetota > Actinomycetes > Streptosporangiales > Streptosporangiaceae > Spirillospora > Spirillospora oligospora. The sequence continues at coordinate 393,912 of NZ_KI912411.1, forward strand.
GGTTCGGTCTGATCGCGGATCTGCGCTCGGGTGTGGTGGAGCGCCTGCGGGTCACGCCGGTGTCGCGGCTGGCGCTGCTGCTGGGCCGGGTGCTGCGGGACACGCTGCTGCTGGTCGTCCAGGCGGTGATGCTGCTGGCGGCGAGCGTGGTCCTGGGGTTGCGGGCGCCGCTGTGGGGCATCGCGGTGGGTCTGGTGTTCGTGGCGCTGCTGGCGCTCAGCATCGCGTCGCTGTCCTACGTGCTGGCGATGGTGACCCGGGTCGAGGACGCCTTCGCGCCGCTGCTGTCGACGGTGACGCTGCCGTTGATGCTGCTGTCGGGGATCATCCTGCCGATGAGCATGGCGCCCGGCTGGCTCGACACGGTGTCGCGCTTCACGCCCTTCCGTTATGTGGTCGACGCGGCGCGCGCGGCGTTCCGGGGCGACTTCTCCTCGCCGTCGGTCCTGGAGGGCGCGGCCGTGACCGTGGCGTTGGTGGCGGTGTCGGTGACGCTCGGCACGCGCCGCTTCCTCCGGGAGAACGCCTGACCGCCCGACCCCCCTGACCCGCGCGGCGACGACCGGCATCCGTTCGCGGCTCGCCGCTCGCAGCTCGGATGGTCGGCGGTCGGCGGTCGGGTCAGGCGGTCGAATCGGAGACGGCGGCGTGGGCCGGTGTCGCCGGTGGGGTGACCGGCTCGCCATGGACGCCCTCGGTGTGGACGGCGCCGGTGTGGACGGGCTCGGAGGTGGCGGGGGTGGTGGTGACGGAGCGTTGGGCGAGGTAGGCGCCGGTGAGGACGATGGCACCGCCGAGGAGCTGGACGGGGGTGAGGTGTTCGTCGAGGACGATCCAGGCGATGAGGGTGGCGGCGACGGCCTCGGTGTAGGAGAGGGCTCCGGCGACCTGGGCGGAGAGGCGGTGGACGGCGGCGTTGCCGGTGATGTAGGCGAGGACGGTGCTGACGCCGATGATCCAGGCGGCGAGGGTCCAGCCGGGGGCCGTGTGCCCGGCGATGGGGACGGGGCCGGTGAGGACGTGCCAGGGCAGCGTCCAGGGCAGGGCGGGGACGGTGAGCAGGACGGCGGCGACGATGCCGCCGGCGGCGTTGGTGACCAGGGGGTCGACGCCGTCGCCCATGCGGTCGAGCAGGAGGAAGTAGGCGGCCTGGCAGGCGGCGGCGCCGAGGCCGGCGGCGAGGCCGAGGGCGTCGAGCCGCAGCCCGTCCCAGACCTGCACGACCAGGACGAGGCCGACCATCGCGACGGCGACGCCCTGCCCGGCGGTGCGGCGGACGGGCACGCGGCGGACCATCCGCATCCAGAGCAGGACGAGCACGGGCCCGCAGAACTCCAGCAGGATCGCGACGCCGACGGGGAGGCGTGAGGCGGCGAGGAAGTACAGGCCCTGGCATCCGGCGATGGCCGCGACGCCGTAGGCGAGGAGCGGGGCGAGGTGGGCGCGGACGGTCGTCCACGCGCCGCGTCCGCGGACGGCCGCGGCGAGGACGGTGAGGACGAGCGCGGCGCCGGCGATCCTCACCCACACGGCCTGGAGGGGGCTGAGCCCCGCCTCGATGAGGGCTTTGCCGAACGGTCCCGATCCACCGAAACAGACCGACGAAAGGATGATCAGTGCCAGCCCGCCGGCGCGGGTGCGTCCCGCGCCGGTTTCGAGGTTCGCCAATTCGGTGTCCTCCCACCCTCGGTTTCATGAGCATCGTGGCATAACGCTCCTTACATGTCGATCGTGATGTTCCTCCCGTTAGGTCGTCGGAGGGCTACTATTCGCGGGGTGAATGTGCAGGCATCGGGGACCGGATCGGGCGGACACGGCGGAGGCGCGCAGGCGGGCGATCGGGACGATCTGTTCACCGCCGTGGAGAAGAACGTCCGGGAGCTGGTGGCCTCGCCGTGGTGGGCGTCGGCGCCGCCGCAGCAGCGCGCCGAGCAGATCGTCGCGCGGATGCTGTGGGGCGCGGGCGAGTGGTGGCTCTACGGGGCGTGGGGGCGCTGGTACCGGTGCGGCCTGGACGGCAGCTGGCATCCGTGCCCGCCGCCGTCCGACCGGGCGTCGCGGAACGCGGCGATGCCCGCGCCGCGCGGAGCGGGCAACCCGCCCGTCCCGCCGCAGCTGTTCCCGACCGGCCCGGACCTGTCGGCCGGGCGGATGGTGTCGGCGGGGTTCCTCGGGCCCGTCCCCGACACCGCGGTGGTCGCGCGGATCTCGCAGGCGCTGACGACGGCCCTCGCCGTGGACCCGGCGCAGTTCCAGCAGCACGATCCGATGTTCCAGCCGGGCACCCCGTCCACGGTCGCGGCGGCGTGGGGCGCGCTGCTGTGGTGCGCGGGCGCGCCGGTCGCGCTGACCGAGCATCCGCTGATCGAGTCGTTCGTGCCGTTCCTGACCACGCCCGCCGACCGGCTGCACTGGATGATGCCGCCGGACTTCTCGACGCTGGCGGGGTACTACGCGTCCCGGCTGGTGATGGGGGACGGCGCGGGCGCGGCGCACGTCGTGCGGGTGATGTACGAGGTCGCGGCGGGCCTGGCGGGCGACGAGCGGTTCCGTCCGGGCGCGGACGCGCTCGCGGCGGTCACGGCGGCGTCGCTGCGGCTGGTCCCGCAGGACCTGGCGACCGCGCGGTACGGGCAGCAGGCGGTGCTGGCGGAGTGGCGGCGTCGCTGCCCGGCCGAGCACGCGATCCCGATGATGCGGGACGCCGCGCCCGGTGAGCATCTGCGGCTGGCGCTGTACGACCTGCAGCAGATCGTGGCGGGTCTTGCGGGCGACGAGCTGCCCGGCGCGGGCGGCCTGCCCGGCGTCCCGGGCGCGACGCAGGGCGCGGGCCCACATGGCATGACCGCCGGGACGTCCGCGCCGGGCCGCCGTCACGACGCGGTGCGCCGCGCGGGTGTCGCGGTCCTGGCCGCCGACCTGCAGGCCGCGCCGAACGTGCTGCCCGCGCTCCACCGGTGGCTCGATCCCGACAGCATGCGGACGCTGCAGGCGCTGCTGACCGATCCGGGGCATCCGCTGCGGGCGCTGTGGCCGCGCGAGGGCCGCCTGCCGGACGTCCTGCGCGGCGATTCCGAGGCGCTGTCGTCGCTGCTGGTCACGACCTACAGCCTGGGCCTGACCTGGTGCCGCCTGGCGCAGGTCACTCCGCCCGCGACCGGGTTCGCGCTGCCGCAGGCGGTCGCGGCGGAGCTGATGTCCCCGGCCCTGCACTCCCCGCCGTCCACCGACGAGCTGAGCGCGTGGGACATCATCAAGGCGGCGCGCGCGCACCTGGCGGCGCAGCGCGAACCGTCGCAGTCGCCCGACGGCACGCCCGATCCCCCGGCGGGGCCGGTCGCCGGTGGGCCCGCGCCGTCCGCTCCTCCGGGATCCGCGCCTCCCGGCGCCGGGCCGGACGCTGTCGGCGCTCCCCCGCTCCCGCCCGTCTCGAGCGACACGTCGTCGTCCGCTGCGGGTGGTGCACCGGCGAGTGATCCGAGCGGTGCCCCGGGCGCGGCGTCCTCCGGCTCGACCTACCCGCCTCCCCGGATTCCTCCGCCGCCCGCGCCACCTGGTCCGCCCGTCGCCTCGCCCGTCGGTCCGCCGCCTGGTCCGCCCGTCGCTCCGCCTGTCGCCCCGGTCGCCGGTCCGGCGCCGTTCGGTGGGTCACCGGCGAGCAACCCGAACGGCTTTCCGGGAAGTGCGCCTCCGACGGCTTTGAGTTCCGGTGGCGTCGGTGCGGGCGGTGGTTCCGGTGTGCCGGGCGCTGATCCGCAGGCGGGGGGTTGGGCTTCGCCGAGTGCGCCGCTTCCGCCTGCTGGTGGCGGTGTCGGGAACGCTCCGGGTGGAGCGTCCGGTGGCGGGTTCCAGCAGGGTGTGACGACGGCGGATCCGACGTATCGGGTGTCGCCCGCCGGGCCGGTGGCTCCGCCGCCGGGGCCTCCTCCGGGGCCGCCGCCGGGAGGTGGGGTTCCGGGATGGTCCGCCGATCCGGAGGCGACGCAGTTGGATCCGGGTGGCGGGCGTGCCGCCGCGTCGGGTGTGGCGCGTCCGTCGGGTGCCACGACCGCGGACGCGACCACCGCGGACGCGTCGCGCGCGGGCCGCGTGCCGTCGTCTTCGGGCGGGGTGTCCGGCTCGGGTCCGGGGCCGTCCGGTGGCGCATGGGCGGCCGATGCGACCACGGCGGACGCTCCGCCGCCCGCCTCGCCGCCGGTGGGCGCGCCGGGGCCTTGGGTGGTGGACATGACGACGGCGGACGCCGGGGCGCAGCCGGTGCTGCCGCCGCCTCCGGCGCCGGTGTCGGAGCCGCCTCCCCCGGTTCCGCAGGCTCCGCCGCAGGGTCCGCAGGTCGCCGAGGCGTACGGGATCCGGTTCCTGTGCGGGGCGGACGACATCGAGCGTGTGGTGACGGAGGTGCGGCGGCGCGGGAAGTGGGCGCGCCGGCTGCGTGGTCAGGAGGTGTCGAGCGCGTCGGCGCCGGGGTTGTTGCTGATCGGTGAGCCGTCGAGCGGGCAGCGGCGGCTGGCGCGGATGGCGGCGCGGGCGCTGGCGGAGGTCGAGGCGGGCAGCGGCGAGGTCCGCACGGTGCGTGTGGAGGAGGTCGCGGCGAACGGCCCGGAGGGGCTGGCCGAGTTGCTGGCGGGTCACGCGGGTCACGTCCTGCTGCTGGACGGCCTGGACAGGCTGGTCCTGGACGAGCCGCGCGGCGCGGGGTTCTCGGCGGCGCTGGCGCGCGCCCGGCTCGAGGGCGTGAGCGAGACGGCGCTGGTCGGGACGTGCGCTCCGGCGCGGGTGGGCGAGTTGTCGGCTGCCGCGCCGGAGCTGGTGACGGATCTGCGGGCGGTGCGGCTGCCGGATCTGTCGGGGCCGCGTGAGCGGGAGGCGCTGCTGCGTCTGCTGGCGGAGGAGCGCCGGTTGCGGGTGGGCGAGGGCGCCTGGCCGGTGGTGCGGCGTGATCTCGCGGCGCTGCGTGGTCGTGGCCGGGTGACGGGTGCGCGTCTGGTGGAGGCGTACCTGGACCGTGCGGCGACCAACCATCTGGCGGGCGCGGCGGCGACGCAGGCGATCAGCGGCTCGGGTGCGTTGACGCTCTCGGCGTCCGATTTCGAGGGCGTCGCCGACAGCCTCACCAACCCCTGACACCGTCCTCCCGCGCCGCCCGCGGCCTGGGAGAACGCGGAACATCTCCGGTCGGGCCCGTCCTCACTCCGGTGGACGGGCCCGACCGCGTCGTCCCATCGAGGCATCCCGCGTCAGCTGAGGGCGACCAGGCCTGTCTGGTAGGCGATGATGACGAGCTGTACGCGGTCGCGGGCGTTGAGTTTGGCGAGCAGTCGGCGGACGTGGGTTTTGGCCGTGCCGGGGCCGATGTGCAGGCGTTGGGCGATCTCGGTGTTGGTCAGTCCCTGGGCCACCAGGGTGAGCACTTCGCGTTCGCGGTCGGTGACGGCTTCGAGCGCGGCGGGGGGCGTGGGGCCGGGGCCGGGTTCGGGTCTGGCCGCGAATTCCTCGATCAGTCTCCGGGTGATGCTGGGGGCCAGCAGTGCCTCACCGGCCGCGATCACCCGGATGGCGGCGAGCAGGTCCAGTGGCGGGGTGTCTTTGAGCAGGAAGCCGCTGGCGCCGCCGCGCAGTGCTCCGTACACGTATTCGTCCAGGTCGAAGGTGGTCAGCATCAGGACGCGCACGGTGGTGGACGAGGTGATGAGGCAGGTGGCCTCGATGCCGTCCATGTCGGGCATGCGCACGTCCATGAGCATGACGTCGGGTCGTTCCAGCTGAGCCTGCCGGACCGCCTCGAGTCCGGTCGCGGCCTCGCCGACCACGGTGAGGTCGTCGGCTGAGTCGACGATGCCCCGCAGCCCGGCCCGCACCAGGGTCTGGTCGTCGGCGACCACCACACGGATCATGCGGGGTCCTCGGCGAGAGGAAGCCGGGCGGCGACCTGGAAGCCTCGGCCCGGCAGTGGGGCCGCGCGGAACGAGCCGCCGTAGAGGTTGACCCGTTCCCGCATGCCGTGCAGGCCGTGTCCGTGGACCGGGGGTGTGGCGCAGCCGCTGCCTTGGTCGGTCACCTCGATGGTGAGTTCGTCGGTCCGGTAGTCGATGGCGGCGCGGGCGGTGGTGGTCCCGGAGTGTTTCACCACGTTGGTCAGGGCCTCCTGGATGATCCGGTAGGCGGACAGGTCGATCCCGGCGTCCAGGTCGCGGGGCTGCCCGGTGATGGCGACCTCGACCTGGACGCCCGCCCGGGCCGTCTGCGTCACGAGCCGCTCCAGATCCGCCAGCCCCGGTGCGGGGGCGCGGGTGGGCCCTTGTGTCGCGGGGTCCGGGTCCTCTTCGCGGAGTAGTCCGAGCAGGCGGCGCATCTCGCGGAGGGCGTCCCGTCCGGTGGTCTCGATGACGCCGAGCGCGGTGCGGGCCCCGGCCGGGTCGTCGTCGATCACGAGGTGACCGAACCCGGCCTGGACGGTGATGACGCTCATGCTGTGCGCGACCACGTCGTGCAGTTCGCGGGCGATCCGCAGGCGTTCCTCGGTGACCTGGCGCTGGGCCCTGTGCAGTTCGGCCCGGGCCTGTTCGGCCTGCCGGGCGGCCTGTTGCCGGAGCAGGTTCTCGGTGTGGGAGCGGTGCTGTCCGACCGCGAGGCCGACCGTCCACACGGTGACGAAGAGGAAGGCGAACACGATCATGCCTCGGCTGGGCGAGGCCGCGATCGCCAGTACCGGCGTCAGCGCCACGGCGAGCGCGACGAACGCGGTGCGGGGTCGGCGGAGGGAGGCCACCGAGTAGAGGACGTAGGGCGTCGCCATGACCGGTGGCCCCACGCCCGCGCCGCCGTCGACCGGAAGCATGAGCAGGAACGCGACGGCCATCGCGGTGGTCGCGGCCTCCGGGTACCGGCGCCGCAGCGCCACCGCCCCAGCGACCAGTGCGGTCGCGGTGAGCACCAGCAGGGCGGTGCCTGGCGTCCGCAGGTGATTCCACAACGACATCGGCATCATCAGGGCGCACGCCGCGGCGGCGAGGTAGTCCAGCGCCTGCCAGTGCCCGGCGCGCACCCACCTGAACAGCGGCGGGCGGGGCTCGGAACGCATGACCCGAGCGTAGGGGCGCTTTCCCGGGCATCGCATCGCCCTGTGGGCGTATCCCCGCAGGCATACACGCCGTCCTGATCGCGCCCGTCCTACGCCCCCGTGCAGAGCTGGGAAAGGGCCCGCGGGGGGACGATTCGCAGCCCCCCGGACCGGCACCGTGGAACCGCGATGGAGGACATATCCCCGGTCAAGGAGACCCGATGATCGAAGTTCACGAGCTCACCAAACGCTATGGCCCTGTCACGGCCGTCGACCGTCTGTCCTTCACGGTCCGGCCCGGCGGCGTCACCGGGTTCCTGGGCCCCAACGGCGCGGGCAAATCCACGACGATGCGGGCGATCCTCGGGTTGGACACCCCCACGTCGGGACGGGCCCTGGTGAACGGCGTGGCCTACCGCACGATCGACAGGCCGCTGCGTGTCGTGGGGTCCTTGCTGGACGCCGGTGCCGTGCACGGCGGGCGGAGCGCCCGGAGCCATCTGGAGTGCCTGGCGGTCACCAACGACCTGCCGCGCTCGCGCGTCGGCGAGGTCCTGGAGATGACGGGCCTGTCCGGTGTGGCCCGCAAGCGGGTCGGCGGGTTCTCGCTCGGGATGCGGCAGCGGCTCGGGATCGCCGCGGCGCTGCTCGGCGATCCGCCGATCCTGATGTTCGACGAGCCGGTCAACGGGCTCGACCCCGAGGGCGTCGTGTGGGCCCGCGACCTGATGAGGTCGCTGGCGGCCGAGGGCCGCACGGTCCTTGTGTCCAGTCATCTGATGAGCGAGATGGCGCTCACCGCCGACCACCTGATCGTCATCGGCCGAGGGGCGCTGATCGCCGACGCCGGCATGGCGGATCTCCTGCGTTCGAGTTCTGACGGCGTCCTGGTCCGCACGCCGCAGTCCCGGCGGCTCGCTGATCTGCTCACCGCCGAGGGCGCTCGGGTCGTCGCCGAGCCGGACGGCGGGCTCGTGGTCACCGGTCTGACCGTCCAGGCCGTCAGCCGGGTGGCCGCCGCGGGAGGCGTCGAGATCCACGAGCTGGCCAGGCGGCAGGCGTCGCTGGAGGAGGCCTACCTGAGGCTCACCGACACCGCCGTGCAGTACCGCGCGACCACCCCCGGAACGCGAGGCACCCGATGACCGCACACTCCTTCCCACCCCGGCGAACGGCGCTACGTACGTTCCTGCCGGGGCGCGGCGTGCTCCGCTCGGAGTGGATGAAGTTGCGCTCGGTCCGGTCCACGTACCTGTCGGTGCTGTTGGCGTCCGTGCTCGCCGTCGTGCTCGGCGCGCTGGCCACCTCGTCGGACGCGAACGAATGGGCCACGATGTCCGCCCAGGACAGGGCGCGGTTCGATCCGCTGGGCGACTCGTTCGTCGGGCTGGTCTTCGGTGAGCTGGCGTTCGGCGTCCTCGGGGTGATGGCGATCAGCACCGAGTACCGGACGGGCATGATCCGCGCGACGTTCGCGGCGGTGCCCCGGCGGGGGCAGGTCTACGCGGCCAAGGCGCTGGTGGTCGGGGTGGTCTCGCTCGTCCTCGGGATGTCGCTGGTGTTCGGGACGTTCTTCCTGGGGCAGGCCGTGCTGGCGTCCCGGCATCTCGAGGTCCACCTGGGAGACCCCTCGGTGCTGCGGGTCGTCCTGTCCACCGGTCTGCACCTGTTCGTGGTCACGATGATCGGGTTCGGGCTCGGCGCGCTCCTGCGGCACAGCGCGGGCGCGATCGCGGCCCTGGTGGCGATGCTCTGGCTCGCCTACCCACTCGGAAGGATCTTCGACCAGGTGTCGTACCTGCCCTCGCGGGTGCTCCTGTTCAACATCGCGGACGCGATCACGAGGACGCGCCCGGCCACCGGGAGACCCGCGCTGCGGATACCGTCGCTGGAACTGGCCTACACCAGCCTCGCGCTCTACCTGGTCGTGTTCCTCGCGCTCGGCGCCCTGCGGGTGGTGCGCGATGTCTGAACCCGTCATCACACCGAGCCCGGACCGGACGTCCGCCTCGGCGTCCACCCGTCGTGGCGGGTTCCGCGTCACGCGGGGGATGCTGGTCTGCGAGTGGATCAAGCTGGGCTCGGTCCGGTCCACCTGGCTGACTCTGCTGTGCGCGGTGCTGGTGGTGCTGGCCTTCGGCCTGTTCGACACCCTGTCGGTCAGCGAGACGTGGCACACCCTGGCCGCCGACGACAGGGCTTCGTTCGATCCGCTGGCGGAGTCCTTCGCCGGAGTGCAGGTCGGTGGGCTCGCCTTCGGTGTGCTCGGGGTCCTCGCCGTGTCCGTGGAGTACGAGACGGGGACGATCCGGACGACGTTCTCCGCCGTTCCCGGGCGCGGACGGGTCTTCGCGGCCAAGGCCGTGGTGGTGGGCGCTGTCATGCTTATTACCGGCCTGGCGCTCGCGGTCGTCGCGTTCCTCGGTGGCCAGTGGATGCTGTCGGCGGAGGGCCTCGACGTCGGGTTGGCGGACCCGGGCGTTCTGCGGTCGGTGGCGTGCACCGGCCTCTACCTCGCCGTGGTGGGCCTGGTCGGCTACGGCCTGGGCGCGCTGCTCCGGCACACGGCGGGCGCGATCTCGGTCATGTTCGCCGTCGTCTGGCTCACCTACGGCGCCAGCCACGCGGTCGAGCGATGGTCCTACGTCCCCGACCGCTGGCTCCTGGTCAGCGCCTATCAGAGCCTGTCCCGAATCCATCCGGAGTCGGGAACCGGCGCGCTGCGGTCCCCGACGGTCACGATGGCCTTCGTGGAACTGGCGACGTACCTGGCCGTCTTCCTGAGCCTCGGCGCCTGGCGCATGTCCCGTGACGCCTAGATGTCGTCGCCCACCAAACGCCGCGCGGTCGCCGCGGCGGAGTTGTCGGAGGCGTCCTGTGGGCGCCTCTACGACTCCCGCGTCCCCGCCGCGCCGCGCCAGGACTGACGCGAGCGGCGGGGGCGCGGTTCAGAAGCCGGTCTGGTCGGCCGCGGTGAGGGTGCGGCGGAGTTCCTCGACGCGTTCGTCCGTCCAGTCGACGGCGGGGTCGACGTCGAGGAAGGTCATGACGATGCCGGCGATGCCGAGGGCGGGTTGGGACCATTCGGCGGGTTCGGGGGCGCCGAAGGGGTTGGCCTGGAAGCGGCGGGTGACGATGGACGGGTTGGCCGGAGCCATGACGACCAGGCCGCGGATGGTGGCGCTGGCCAGGCTGGCGACGGTGTCGAAGTCGGCGTCCAGGCCGGGACGCAGGCGGAGCCCGATGAGGCCGGCGACGTGCCGGTAGGTGCCGGCGACGCGCTGGGTGAGGGCGTGTTCGGAGGCGGTGAGGGCGTCCTGGACCTCGGTGCGCAGGTCGCCGTCCGGGAGGCTGAGGAAGGTGGCGTGCAGGGCGAGGTAGGTGCGCCACTCCGGTGATCCGAGGAAGGTCTCGAACTCGCGCAGCGCGCCCTGGCGGAGGACCTCGGCGGCGAGGGCGCGGCGGTGGCCGGGCGTGCGGACCCAGCCGAGGTGGTCGAGCAGGACGCGCCGGACCGAGTCGGCCGCGGCGATGTCGCCCGCGCCGGACGCCGGGCCGGTACCGCGGGCGAGTTCGCGCAGCAGGTCGCTGAAGAACAGGTCCTTGTAGGGCCAGCGGCGGTAGACGGCGCTGCGGGCGACACCGGCGTCGCGGATGACGTCCTCGAAGCTGATGTGGTCCAGGCTCACGGTCAGCCCGGCCTGGTGGACCATCGCGAGCGCGGCCTCCAGCATGCGCTGTTCGGTCTCCTCGTCGGAGAGCCGGCGGCGGCGCCGGGTCAGGCCGCTGGGGGCCGAGGCGTCCTGGCTCACTTGCTCACCCTCCCTCGTTTAAAATACGATGTCTCAAGTTTCAAATTCCAAGTACCAAGTCTGTTTCGGAGTTTACCTCACACCCGGCCACGGGGGCCGGGGACGGGAGAGCAGCAGTCATGACCGGTTCCCACCAGCACGGCGCCGACGGGACGAAGCGGCGCGGCCGCGCCCTGCCCGTCACCGCGGCGGCCGTTCTCGGCGTCGTCTCGCTGGCCTCGCTCGCGGCGGGCGGGCTCGCCCTCGCCAAGGCCAACGGCGACGACGGCTACGTCGGCCTCGGGGACGCCGACTACCGCAGCGGCCACGCGGCGGTGGTCAGCGACCCCTACGACTGGAGCAAGGCCAAGCCGTTCCTGTTCGGCGGCGCGAAGGACGTGCGGATCCGCGTCGTCCCCGGGTCCGGCGGCGGACCGGCGTTCGTCGGCCTGGTCCGTCCGGCCGACCTGCGCGCCTACCTGTCCGGCGCCGGTTACACCACCGGCCACAAGAACACCGGCGACGGCGTGACCTTCACCCAGCACCCGGGCAGGCCGTCCGCCGCGCCGCCGGTCGCCGCCTCGGTCTGGACCGCGCGCGCCACCGGAGCCGGGCCGCTGACGCTGCGGTTCGACGCGGCGGGTCAGCGCGGTGACCGCGTCCTGGTCGCGATGAACGCCGACGGGTCGCCGAACGTCGCCGGGCGGGTGGAGACCGCCGCGACCGAGCCCTCGCTCCCCTGGATCGGCGCGGGCCTGCTCGCGGGCGGCGTCGTCCTGCTCGCCGGATCGGCCGCCGCCGTCACCGTGGCGCGCCGCCGCGGCGCACGTCCCGCGACCGCCCCGTCGACCGAGGCGGCGTGACCGGATGACCCGGCTCCCCCTGTACCTCGCGACGGTCTCGGTCGGCCTGTTCGCCGGGTTCTGCTTCTGCTATGCCGTCGCGATCACGCGGGGTCTCGCCCACCTGGACGACCAGGCGTACGTGACGGCGATGCGGAGGTTGAACGAGGCGGTGCCGAGCGTTCCGTTCTTCCTGGTGTTCGGCGGTTCGCTGCTGTTGCCGCTGGTCGCGTTCGCGTTCTCCTCCCCGCGGCATCCGACCTGGGCGACCTGGCTGGTCGGCGCGGCGGCGGTGTGCTGCGTGGCCGCGTTCGCCATCTCCGTCGCCGGGAACGTGCCGCTCAACGGACGCCTGGCCGCCGCCGTCACGCGCGACGCGGCGGACTTCCACCGCGCCCGGCAGACCTTCGAGCACACGTGGAACGTCCTGCACCTGTTCCGCACGCTGCTCTCCGGCCTGGCGCTCGTCCTGCTGGTCGGCGCGTGCCTGACCCACCCGCGCCAGCACAGCCCGACGGCGACGGCCGCATCCGCCGAGGCCCCAACCGCCCCCCGCGCCGCCTGACGGCACGCTCTTGTCCGCCTCACTGGAGGGCGGCGCGCCGCCTCCCGGACGGTCCGCTCGGCGCCGTCATCGGGTGAGCGCGTTCGCCGGGGAGTAGTCCTCGATCGTCATGGAGTCGTAGAGGCGCGCGGTCTTGGTGGTGAGGCGGATGAAGGCGCGGCCGGGGCCCGCGGGCAGGGCCGAGACCAGGCGGGCGCCCTGGGCCAGTCCCCAGGCGCCGAGGTTCGAGGTGGGGATCAGGGTCTTGGCGGCGCTCAGCGCGAGCGCGCGGCCTCCGCGGACGTGCTCGGCCATCACGCGTTCGCAGGCGGGGAAGGCGCGTTCGTGGTCGCCGTCCGCGCGGGCGAGTTCACCGGCGAGGACGTACGCGCCGACGATGGCCAGGGTGGTGCTGCCGCCGACGACGGCGCCGGGGCAGTAGCCCGCGTCGCCGACGAGCGTCACCCTGCCCCGCGACCAGGTGTCCATGCGGAGCTGGGTGATCGAGTCGAAGTGGAACGCCGGGGTGCGGTCGAGTTCGTCGAGCCAGCCGTCCACGTCGGGGTGCAGGCCGGTGAACGCGTCGCGCAGCAGTTCCTTCTGGCGGGGGACGTCGCGGTGGTGGTAGTCGAGTTCGCGGTCGCTCCGGAACAGCAGCAGCGCCCGGGCCTCGTCCAGGTGCCGCGCGCCGTAGACGCCGGCGGTGCGGCCGACGCCGACGTGCATGAGGAGTTCGCCGTCGGGGGCGGCGGCCTCGGGCAGGGTGAGCACGCCGAGGTAGGCGCCGACGAAGGAGCTGAAGCGGGACTCCTCGCCGAAGACCAGGCGGCGCACGTTGGAGTGCAGTCCGTCCGCGCCGACGACGAGGTCGAAGCGGCGCGGCGCGCCGTTCTCGAAGCACACCTCGCCGTCGGGCGAGATGGCGGTGATGGAGTCGTCGAAGACGTACTCGACGTCGTCGCGGGTGGCGTCGTGGTAGATGCGGCTGAGGTCGTCGCGCATGACCTCGGCGTGGCGTTCGGCGGCGGTGCCGAAGATCCTGGACAGGTCCACCCGGACGGGACGCTGGGAGCCCTCCCGGCGGATGGTCATCCGGTCGGTGCCGGTGGCCCGCTCCTCGATGCGCGGGAGCACCCCCATTTTCTCCGAGATGTCCATGGCGGGGCGGAACAGGTCGACGGCGTGGCCGCCGGCGTTGCGCAGGGACGGCGCGCGCTCGACGACGGTGACGGTGAAGCCGTGCCTGGTGAGCCAGTACGCCAGCACCGGTCCGGCGATGCTGGCCCCGGAGATGAGGATCCGCATGGAGCCACCTTCCTTACTTAACGATAGGTAAGTGCATTACGTCACTTACCTATCGTTAAGTCAAGCTAGGGTGGCGGCATGCCTCGTCCCTCTGACACCAAGCAGCGGATCCAGAAGGTCGCCCGCGAGCTGTTCGCGCAGCGGGGCGTTCAGCGGACCAGCCTGCAGGAGATCGCCGACCGGCTCGGCATCACCAAACCGGCGCTCTACTACCACTTCTCCTCACGCGAGGAGCTGGTCCGCAGCATCGTGCAACCGGTCCTGGACGAGGAGGAGGCGTTCCTGACCGGGCAGGAGGCGCTGGAACGGGTCGCCCCCCGCGCGCTGCTGGAGGGCTACTTCGACTTCCACTACCGCAACCGCGACGTCATCGTCATCATGCTCAGCGAGCTGACCACCCTCACCGACCTGGGCCTGATCGACATGGTGCTGGAGTGGCGGCAGCGGCTGACCCGGCTGCTGCAGGGGCCGGAACCCACCCTGGAGCAGGCCGCCCGCGCGGTGATCGCCTTCGGCGGCATCCAGGACTGCACGATCCAGTTCGCCGACACCCCCGAGGACGACCTCCGGCGCGCGGCCGTCGACGGCGCCTGCGCGGCCCTCGGCATCGACTCGCGCCGCGCAACACCCCACCCCTGACCGCCCGCGCGAACCTTCCCCAGGCCCGGGCGGCGTCCCGTCATCGACGCGCGGACCCGCCTCCCGCCGGACGGGCGGCGAGGGTTGCCGCAGGGACGGCGGTGACGCGTTGGGTGGCCGCGGCGGGACATGGGTGTCACCGGGCGGCATAGTGTCGCTTCCGGCGGTCACGATGGGGTCGTGGGAGACGACCGAGGAGTTCGCGAGGACCTTCCCCGCCACGCGCCGGACCGGACGGCCGACACCGATCGCGTCGACCGGCTGCTGCTGCTGGTGGCGGAGTTGCGGCAGGCGTCACCGGACGCGGTGGAGGCCGGCGACCTGGCGCGGCGGCTCGGCGTCAGCGCGCGGACCGTCCGGCGGGACATGGAGCTGCTGACGGGCGGCGGGCTGCGGGCGCGGCGGGAACGCGGCCGCGGCTACGTGCTCGACCCCGAACCGGCGCGGCAGCCGCTGGGCGAGGCGGCGTCGCTGGTGGGGCCGGTGCGGGACACGCTCGCCGAGGCCGTCCGGACCCGGCGGGTGGCGCGGCTGGTGTACACCGACCGGCAGGGGGCGCGCACGGTGCGGGACGTGGAGGCGCACGGCCTGGTGACGGCCCCCGACGCCGACTACCTGGTGGGGTGGTGCCGGTTGCGGGAGGGTCCGCGGATGTTCCGCCTGGAACGGATCGGCGCGGCGTACCTGTCCGGCCGGGGCGTGGGCGTGCGGGACCTGGACACGTTGCTGGCGGCGCTGCGCGTTCCCGTTCCGCGGCCACCGGCCGAGCCGGTCACGCGCGGCCCGCTCGGGCGGGACGCGGCGGGCGCCGCGCACGCCCGCGCCTGGACGCTGGACCGGGTGGAGTTCACGCGGATGCGGTTGCGGGAGGCGGTCGCGTCCGCGCGCGACTCCGAGGGCGGGGGCCGTGCGGGGCGCGCCCGAGGCGAGGGGTCCGGTGGCGTGGTGGCGCTGCGCGGGGTGCTGGGGCATCTGGCGGAGTGGACGCGCTGGCAGGTCGCGGCGGTGCGGTCGGCGGCGACGGGCACGCCGCCGGTGACGGGCGGCCGTCCGCCGGACTATCCGGAGGGGTTCGCGCGGGTCACCTCGTTCGACGCGTGGGAGTCGATGGTGCAGGACGCGATGGCGCTGCGGTCGCTGGGCGAACTCGCGCGGGACCTGACGCAGGTCCTGGACGACCTGGCGCGCTGGGTCGCCGACAGCGACGACGCCGTGTGGGGGCGGGAGGTGCCCGAGCCGCGCCGGTTCGGGCGTCCGGGTCCGGCGCGTCCGGTCGCGGACCTGCTGGCGGGGTGGCGCGGGCCGCTCGCGCACGTGGAGTGGCACCTGGACCGGCTGACCGGCGAGCCTCCCCCGCCGCGCGGCGGCCTGGACGCCGAGGACGAGACGTGGGTGGTGGACCGCTGCCCGCTGCACCCCTGACCGGCCCGGGCGGGGTCAATGAGCCGGGTCGGGGCCCGTTCGGCGGCCGGGCGCTGAGCGGGGGGCGTTCAGGTACGGGCGCGGGGGCTGAGGTCGCAGGTGAACCAGACGGTCTTGCCGGGAGGCCGGGGCCGGGTGCCGTAGTCGGTGGCGAGGGCGGTGACCAGCAGCAGCCCCCGGCCGTCCTCGGACCAGTCGAGCCCGCGCGGCGCGGACGCCGCGCGGGGCAGGGCGGGCCGCGCGGGATCGTCGTCGCTGATCTCGCCGAGCAGGACGGGCGCGGTCGGCGCACCGTCGAGGGTGAGGCGGAGCCGGACGGCGCCACGGCCGTGGACGACGGCGTTGGTGATGAGCTCGTCCACGATGAGGACGACGTCGTCGATCGCGGCGGGGTCGGCGGCGATGCGGCCGAGCCGGGCCCAGTCGCGCAGCCGCCCGGTGGTGAGGGTGCGGGCGCGCGCGACGGTGCGGGGGTCGGCGGCCAGCGTCCACGCCGCGTCCGAGGCGGGCGCGGGTGGCGCTCCCGCCGCGGCGCCGTCCGCGGTGTCCGCGGTGTCCGCCGTGCCTGCTGTGGTCGCGTTCGTGTCCGGCGTGGCTGTGGTGGCGGTGGTGGGCACCGTGTCGGTGGCGTCCGGTGCGGGGGTGGCGGGGGGTGTGGGCCGGGGGGCCGGCCGTGGCGGGTCCCCGTCGGTGTCGAGGTCCCCGGTGAGGTCGTCGTCGATTCCGAGCCATCTGGTGCCCACTGCCCCGACTCCTTCGTGCTGGTGGACGCGGCCGGCGTCGCCGTGGCGCGCCGGTCGTGCGCTGTTGTCCGACCTGTTCCCCGGGCGGGCCGGGGCGATGGCGGCCGGTGGCCGGTGTGTGGCCGCGGCGGGAGGTCGCCGCGGCATGGCGGGGGTCGCGCCGTTCTCGGGGTGCGGCGTGACCGGTGGTGTCGTGGTGGTGGCGCGGCCGACCGTGCGGGGTGGACGTTCGCCGTGCCCTGGGAGTCCTTTCACTGGGGTGGACGCGGCGGGCGGCACGCCGGTGCACGGACGCACGGAACCCTCACTCCGGGGTGAGGTGATCGGGGACACGCGGGGCGGACGTCGGAGGCACTGGCCCGTTGCCGTTAGAGTGGTGAACGTCGGTGTGGCTTGTGTCCCCCGGGCTCTAAATATCGCCTTCGCGGAATACCGTTCGGCTGGAGCCGCGTTGTGCCTTTCGCCGTGAGGCGACCACCACACCGACATAGACGTCACGGGAACGCCGTGGCTCCGACGAGATCTCGTCGGAGCCACGGCGTTCTTCGCGTTCTGCGGGGGTGGACGGCGGCGGGGTTCGGGGTGGGGTGGTGGGTCGCGCGGGGGTGGGGCCGGGGGCGCGGGCTGGGCTGCGGGCGCTCCCCCGGGTCGGGGGTGTCAGGAGAAGGCGGTGAGGATCGCCGCGACGAGCGCGGTGATCACGCCGAGCGCGGCGATCACCACGGCGGCCACCAGCCGGACGCGGCGGCGGGAGGACCCGCCGTGCGCGATGAGGCGGCGGGCCAGCCGCGGGTCGTCCTCGGCCAGGCGGGTCTCGATCTCGGCGAGGATCCGCTGCTCCTCCGTCGACAGCGCCATGCTCATACCTCCGGGGGCGTTCAGGGTGCTGTGTTTGTCCCCCGTCGGACGCTGGTTTATCCCCGGTTCACGGTCACCGTTGCGGCACGGGCGGGCGGGCTCTCACGGTGGACGCGGTCCAGCGCGGTGACGGTGTAGGTGTAGTCGCGTCCGGGCCGCGCGGAGGTGTCGGTGAGGGTGAGCCGCGCGCCGGCGGGGGTGCCGGGGTCGCGGACGGTCCCGATCAGCGCGGCGGGGTCGACGGCGGCGCAGCCCGCGCCGCGGCCGTCGCGCCGGTAGATCGCGTACGCGACGGTCCGTCCGGCGCCGTCGCCGGTGCCGGCGGGGGCCCAGGAGATCTGCACGCCGCGTCCACGGTCGGCGGTGGCGGCGCGGACGTCGTGGACGGGCGCGGGCACGGCCGCCTTCTGTGCCTTGGGCGGCGCGGCGGGCGGGATCGCTGGACGTTTGTAGTGGTCGGCGCGGACGCGGGCGGCGAAGCCGCGCTGGTTGCGGGCGATGTCGCTGGCGGAGAAGAAGATGTCGCCGCGGACCTCGGGGTGGCGGGCGTTCAGGGTGAGGTGGCGGGACAGTTCGCCGGTCTTGCGCCAGGTGGCGTCCTCCCCGACGCGGTAGCCGGCCTGGCCGATGCTGAGCTGGACGCCGCTGCCGGCGACCTGGCGGCTCCACCAGCCGACCAGGGTGCGGTAGTCGGCGGCGCGGTCGCCGATCGGCCAGTACAGCTGGGGGGTGACGTAGTCGATCCAGCGTTTGCGGATCCAGCCGCGGGTGTCGGCGTAGATGTCGTCGTAGGACTGCAGGGCCTTGGTGGCCGAGCCCGCGGGGTCGGTGGTCTTGTTGCGCCAGACGCCGAACGGGCTGATCCCGAACCGCACCCACGGCTTGGCCTGATGGATCTTCCCCGAGAGCGTCTGGACGAGGGTGTCGACGTTGCGGCGCCGCCAGTCGGCCTTGGCCATGCCGTGGCCGCTCGCCCGGTAGGTGGCGGCGTCGGGGAAGTCGCCGGACTCGGGGTAGGGGTAGAAGTAGTCGTCGAAGTGGACTGCGTCGATGTCGTACTTGTTCACCACGTCCATGACGGCGTTGGTGGCCAGGTCGCGGACCTGCGGCAGGCCCGGGTCGTACCAGAGCTGGTCGCCGTAGGCGCGGACCCAGTCGGGGTGCTTGCGGGCCGGGCTGTTCGGGGCGAGCTTGGACCGGTCCTTGTCCTGCGCGACGCGGTAGGGGTTGAACCAGGCGTGGAACTCCAGGTTCCGCGCGTGCGCCTCCTTGATCATGAAGGCGAGGACGTCGTAGCCGGGGTCCTTGCCGGGGGTGCCGGTGAGGACGGCCGACCACGGCTCGTACGGGGACCTGTAGAACGCGTCGGCGTCGGGGCGGATCTGCACGACGGCGGCGTTGAGGTTCATGGCGCGGGCGGTGTCGAGCAGGCGGGTGAACCGTTTGCGCTGCTCGGCGGCGGGCTTGGAGGGGTCGGTGGGCCAGTCGGTGCCGCCGACGGTCGCGATCCACATGGCGCGCAGCTGCCGGGAGCGGGAGTCGCCGGGCGCGGCGATCGCGGCGCATTCGGCGCGGACGGCGTCGGCGGTGTCCTTGCGGGTGCCGCCGAACGCGGACATGCATCCGGTCGCGGTGGCGAGGGCGAGGGCGGCGCCGGTGACCGACGTCACCGTCCGACGCGTCCGACGCGTCCGGCGGGTCCGGCGGGTCCGGTTGGTCTGGCGGGCTTGGCCGCTGCCGCGCGTCCGGCCGCTGCCGTTGCCCGCCGTCTCGCCCGCGCCTGCGTTTGCGTCGCCGGCCTCGCCGCCGCTTCCGCGTCCGCCGCCCGGCCGGGGCGCGGGGCGCGGGCCGGTGTGGGCGCGGGTGGCGGGAGAGGTGGGACGGGCTGCCTGGGGTTTCCGCGATCGCGATGCCATAGCCGAGCCATTGTTACGCACTCGTTGCCATGGTTCCGCCGGAACACGCGTGTCCGCGTGGACGAGTCTCCGGCACGCGCCGTTCGCCGCCGTTCGGTGATCGGAGCCGCCGTTTCGGTTGGTTCAGCGTGGTTCGGGGCGGTCGCCGGGTGGGGCCGGTCAGGCGTTCTCGGCGGTGAGTTCGACGGGCTGGGCGATGACGTCGACCATCGCGCCGTTGCGCAGGACGGTGATCGGGAGGGGCCGTCCGATCGCCTCGGCGAACATCAGCCGCTGCAGGGACTGGGCGTGCGACACCGGTGCCCCGGCGGCGGCCAGGACCAGGTCGCCGCGCCGCAGTCCGGCCTGGTCGGCGGGGCTGCCGGGGACGACCTCGGCGACCCGCAGCGCGTCCGCCTGTCCGAGGCGTTCGCGCAGTTGGGCCGGGACGGGCACGGGCGCGGCGACGACGCCCAGGTAGGCGCGGCGGACGCGGCCGTCGCGCATGAGCGCGCCGATGATGCGGCGGGTGGTGGCGTTGACGGGGACGGCGAGTCCGACGCCGATCCCGGCGACGGCGGTGTTGACGCCGACGACGTGTCCGCGCCAGTCGGCGAGGGCTCCGCCGGAGTTGCCGGGGTTGAGGGCGGCGTCGGTCTGGATGACGTCCTCGACGATCCGGACGGCGCTGCCGCTGCGGGTCGGCAGGGACCGTCCGAGCGCGGACACCACCCCGGCGGTGACCGATCCGGCCAGGCCGAGGGGGTTGCCGACGGCGACGACGAGCTGCCCGACGACCAGGGTGCCGCTGTCGCCGAGGCGGGCTGGCACGGGCACGGGGGCGGGTCCGTCGGCGCGGACGACGGCCAGGTCCGACAGGGGGTCGGTGCCGACGACGGTGAAGGCGGTGGTGGTGCCGTCGGCGAACGCGACCTGCCCGCCGGTGGCGCCTCCGACGACGTGGGCGTTGGTGAGCAGGAACCCGTCGCCGGTGAACAGCACGGCCGACCCGGAGCCCTCCCGGCCCCGGTACCGGACGCGCAGCCCGGCGACGCTGGGGGTCAGCTCGCGGGCGACGTCGGAGACGACGCGCGAGTAGGCGTCCAGCGCGCCGCCGTCCCGATCACCGTCCTGATCATCATGTCGGTCGGCGTCGGTGTGGGGGTCGTCTGCGTGGGGGTCGTGTGGGTCGGGGAACATCGCACCTCCCGATGATTACATGCTTACATGTCAACACGCCGGGGTGAAGGGGTCTTCCCGTCCGGTCCGGCGGGATCGTGGGGTTTCGGGGACGAGGTGGGGGGTGCGGCTAGGGTCGTGCGCATGAGCACCGGGGTCGAGGCAGAGGCAGACGTGCTGGAGCGGGCGGCGGGGGTCGGGGGCGAGCTGGTGCTGCGCCGCGCCGGGGAGCATCACGAGATCATCAGCAACGGGGTGTTCCTCATGGACACCCGCAACGGCGAGTCGGAGCGGCTGCTGGTGTCGGCTGCCGTGGACGCCGTCCCGGAGCGTGGCCCGGACGCCGGTTCGAACGGTGTTCCGGACGGTGTTCCGGACGGTGGTTCGGGGCCGGTGAGCGTGCTGGTGGGCGGCCTGGGCGTGGGGTTCAGCCTGGCCGAGGCGGTGCGGCTGCCGCGGGTCGGCGCGGTGACGGTCGTGGAGCGGGAGCCCGCGGTGGTCGGCTGGCATTCGGAGCGGGACGCGCCGCTGCGGCCGTTCTCCGGCGGCGCGCTGGACGATCCGCGGGTGCGGATCGTCACCGCCGACCTGGTGGATCATCTGACGGGCGACCCGTCCCGGTACGACGTGCTGTGCCTGGACGTCGACAACGGCCCGGACTGGACGGTCACCCCCGGCAACGCCCGCCTGTACGGCCCGGACGGCCTGGACCTGCTGGAGGCGCGGCTCACCGGGCGGGGCGTGCTGGCCGTGTGGAGCGCGGGCGCGGCACCGGCGTTCGAGGAATTGCTGCGGGGCCGGTTCGAGCGGGTGGAGGTGCTGCCGGTGCCGGTGCCGCGCGGCGAACCCGACGTGGTGTACCTGGCCCGCCACGCCTGACACTCCCGGGCCTCCCCTTGGCCGCCCCCTCGGAGGGCTTCCCCGGCGGGGCTCCCTCGGCGGGGCTTCCGCCGTTCCAGGGCCTGATGATCAGGCGCCGGGGGGCGTGGTGTCGTGGCCGATGGGGGACGGCGACAAATCGGGGCGGGGTGATTCTGTACCCCGCGTGATCCCCCCACAGCGGGTCGTTCGCTAAGTTTCGACCCAACACGCACGTTTTGTGGAGGTTGCTGTGTCCACCGCTCACGCCGCCCCGGCGTCCCGGCGTCCCGTCGCCGTCCTGTCCGACCTGCTGCCGGGCGCGTTCGCCCGCGACGCCGCGCTGGTGGCCGGTGCCGCCGCGCTGGTCGGGGTCGCCGCGCAGATCTCGATCCCGCTGCCCGGCACGCCCGTGCCGGTGTCCGGGCAGACCTTCGCCGTCCTGCTGGCGGGGGCCGCGCTCGGCCGCACCCGCGCGGCGCTCGGCATGCTGCTGTACCTGGCGGCGGGCGTCGCCGGGGTCCCGTGGTTCGCCGAGGGCACCTCCGGCGCGTCGATGCCGACGCTCGGGTACGTGCTCGGGTTCGTGCTGGCCGCCGCGGTCGTGGGCCGCCTGGCCGAGCGCGGCGGGGACCGCACGCCGCTGCGGACGGTCGCGACGATGACGTTCGGCACCGTCCTGATCTACCTGGTGGGCGTCCCGTACCTGATGGCGTCGCTGCACGTGAGCCTGGACAAGGCGCTGCACCTGGGTGTCACGCCGTTCCTGGCCGGGGACGCACTGAAGGTGCTGCTGGCGGCGGGTCTGCTGCCGGTCGCGTGGCGTTTCGCCGGCCGCCGCGGCTGACACCGGGAAGAAGGCTGGTCCTCCGGCCGTGTTCCTCCGGCCGTGTTCCTGTGACCGTGCCCCTGTGACCGTGCCCCTGGGACCTGGACCCCTGGGGGCCGGGTCACAGGGGCCCGGTCCCTCGGCCGGGCCCGCAGGGGCCAGGCCCCTGGGGCTTTCCGGGTTCGCGTGAGTCCGGCGGGGCGTGGGCGGTGCTGTGGCGAAGGCCTCGGCGTGCTTGCGCCCCGCCGGTTTGAACGGGTTCAAAACTCCCGTAGAGTGGCGTTCGTGAAGCTCGCCGTGCACGCACCCGGCCGCCTCGTCGTCCGCACCGTTCCGGTCGCCGACCCCGGCGACCTGCTGTCGCGGCTTCCCCACCCCACCGCGCTGGCCTGGGTCCGGCACGGCGACGGCCTGGTCGGCTGGGGTGAGACCGCCCGCCTGGAGCTGCCCGGCGGGCACGACCGTTTCGCGGCGGCCGACACCTGGCTGCAGGAGATGTTCGGGTCCGCCGAGGTCGAGGACCCGCTGCGCCTGCCCGGCACCGGCCCGGTCGCGTTCGGCAGCTTCGGTTTCGACCCCAAGTCGGCGGACTCGGTCCTGATCGTCCCCCGGTACGTGCTGGGCCGCCGCGACGGCCACGCGTGGGTCACCACGATCGGCGACCCCGCCGACGACTCCTTCGACGAGGTGTTGGACGCCGTCCTCGGCGTCGAGCGCGACGGCGTCACGGCGACGGGCGCGTTCGCGCCGGTCGCGCCGGGGCGGCTCACCTGGAGCGACGGCGCGCGCAGCGCCCCGGCCTGGGCGCAGGCGGTCGAGACCGCCACGTCCCGGATCCGGTCCGGGCATCTCGGGAAGGTCGTCCTCGCGCGGGACCTGATCGCCCACGCGGACCGTCCGATCGACGCGCGGGTCCTCCTGCGCCGCCTCGCGGACCGCTACCCCACCTGTTACACCTTCGCCGTCGCGGGCCTGGTCGGCGCGACGCCCGAACTGCTGATCCGCCGGGCCGGTGACCAGGTCGACTCGCTGGTGCTGGCCGGGACGACCGCGCGCGGCACCGGCCCCGCCGACGACGACGCCCGCGCCGCCGGGCTGTTCCGCTCCCCCAAGGACCGCGAGGAGCACTCCTACGCGGTCGACATGGTGCGCGACGCGCTCGCGCCGCTGTGCACCGACCTGGACGTCCCTGCGGAGCCGGAGCTGCTGCGGCTGCCGAACGTGACGCACCTGGCGTCGCCGGTGCACGGGCGGCTCGCGGCGCACCGGACGGTCCTGGACGTGCTGGCGGCGCTGCACCCGACGCCCGCGGTGGCGGGCACGCCGACCGACCGGGCGCTGGACCTGATCCGTGAGCTGGAGGGCATGGACCGCGGCCGGTACGCGGGCCCGGTCGGCTGGGTCGACGCGCGCGGCGACGGCGAGTGGGGCATCGCGCTGCGGTGCGCGGAGCTGTCGGGGACGCGGGCGCGGCTGTTCGCGGGCTGCGGGATCGTCGCGGACTCCGATCCGGCGGCGGAGCTGGCGGAGGCGCGGAACAAGTTCCGCGCGATGCAGTACGCCCTCGAAGGCTGACCCGTCCCAGGCTTGCCCCGTCCCAGGTTTGCCCCGCCCCAAGGCCCCACCCGTCCCAAGGCCTGACTCGCTCGGGGCTTGATCCGTTCGGGTTTGATCCGCGCTGAGGTTCGGCTCGTCGCAGCGCTCGGTTCGTGCCGTTCGGGGCGGTGGCGTCGTGCGGGGTCGGTCTGTGCGTCCGGGACGGCTCGCGGGTGGTCGTTCGGGAGGGGGTGACGAGGGCGGCGCGTAGGGTGGGCGGATGGTCTGGAGTCTGCTGGGCGCGCTCGCCGCTGCCTGCTGTTTCGGCGTCGCCACCGTGTTGGAGGCCGTGGCGGCGCGGACCACGACGCCCAGCGAAGGCGTGGATCCGCGGCTGCTGGTGCGGCTGGCGGCCAACGTGCCGTTCATGACGGGCATCGGCCTGGACCTGCTGGGTTTCGGGTTGGAGCTGGCGGCGCTGCGGTCGCTGCCGCTGTTCGTGGTGCAGGCGATCATCGCGGCGGCGCTCGCGGTCACGGCCGTGGTCGCGGGCCCGGTGCTGAAGGTGCGGCTGCGGGGGGCCGAGTGGGCGGCGGTGCTGGCGGTCTGCGCCGGGCTGGCGCTGCTCGGATCGTCGGCCGGGCGAGAGGGGCCCTCGCACATCGGACCGGCGTTCCACTGGACGCTGCTGGGGTGCGCGCTGGTGCTGCTGGTGGCCGGTGCGATGGCGGGACGGCTGACCGGGACGGCGCGGTCGGTGACGCTCGGGCTGGTCGCGGGCCTGGGGTTCGGTGTGGTGGCGTTGGCGGCGCGGGTCCTGACGAGCCTGAACCCGGTGGACCTGCTCACCGATCCCGCCGCGTACGCGCTGGCGGCGGCGGGTGTGGCGGCGCTGCTGTTCTACGCGACGGCGTTGCAGCGGGGGTCGGTGACCAGCACGACGGCGGCGATGGTGGTCGCCGAGACCGTCGTGCCGGCCGCGGTCGGGGTCGTCCTGCTGGGTGATCACACGCGGCCGGGGCTGGGGCCGGTGGCGGCGACGGGGTTCGTGGTGGCGGTCGCGGCGACGCTCGTCCTGGCCCGGTTCGGGGAGCCCCACGTCCCCGAACCCGAGTCCGGGTCCGGCGCCGCTTCGGACGGCGATGCCGGTTCCGGGGCCGGTTCCGGGGCCCTGTCCGGGCGGTCGCCGGGCGGGGACCGGTCCGAGCCCGCGCATCCGGCGGGTTAGGCCGGGGGTTCGGCGCGGGGCACTCCCGGGGGCTGGCAGGTGTCGCACCAGAACAGGTTCCGTCCGGCCATGACCTCGGTGCGGACCTCGGTGCCGCACAGCAGGCACGGCTGCCCGGCGCGCCGGTACACGTACACCTCGCCGCCGTGGTCGTCGACGCGGGGCGGGCGGCCCATGGCCTCGGGGGTGTGTTCGGGGCGGACGGTGTCGATGTGCCCGTCGCGGACGCCGTCGGCCATGAGGAGCCGCAGGTCGGCCCAGATCGCGTCCCAGTGGGCGCGGGGCAGGTCGCGGCCGGGCAGGCGGGGGTGGACGCCCTGCCGGAACAGCACTTCGGCGCGGTAGATGTTGCCGGGTCCGGCGATGACGGCCTGGTCCATGAGCAGTTGCCCGATGGGGATGCGGCTGGCGTGGACGCGGCGCCAGGCGCGGCCGGGGTCGGCGTCGGGGCGCAGCGGGTCGGGGCCGAGGCGGTCGCGGAGCCGGTCCACGGCGCCGGGTTCGAGGATCTCGCAGGCGTTGGGACCGCGCAGGTCGGCGTAGCCGTCGTCGCCGGTGAGGCGGAGCCGGACGGCTCCCCAGGGCGCGGGCGCGGGCCCGTCCCCGAAGGTGAACTTGCCGTAGATCCCGAGGTGGACGTGGACGGTCAGGTCGCCGGTGAAGCCGAGCAGCAGGTGCTTGCCGTGGGCGTCGGCGGTGTCGAGGGTGCGGCCGTCGATGAGGCGCGCGCCGTCGGCGAACCGTCCCTGGGGGCTGGCGGCGGTGACGGCGCGGCCGCCGAACACGCGCTGGTGTTCGGCGGCCAGGCGGTGGATGGTGTGTCCTTCAGGCATGTCCCCGCAAGGATACGGCCGTGGCCGGGAGCCCGACCCGGCCCCGCCCGGGTGGGCGGGGGTCAGGTGCGGAGGGGCGCGCCGACGTCGTTCATGTGGGCGAGGGCCTCCCGGTAGGAGGCGTAGGCGCCGGTCTCGGTGTAGGGCAGGCCGACGCGGGCGCAGTGCTCGCGGACCAGCGGCTGGACGCGCCGCAGGTGCGGGCGGGCGACGCTGGGGAACAGGTGGTGCTCGATCTGGTAGTTCAGGCCGCCGAGCAGGTAGTCGGCGACGGGCCCGCCGCGGACGTTGCGGGAGGTGAGGACCTGCCGCCGCAGGTGGTCCCAGCGGTCCTCGGGCCCGGGCATCGCCATGCCCTTGTGGTTGTGCGCGAACGCCGATCCCAGGTGCAGGCCGAACAGGCCCTGGTGGACGGCCAGGAACAGCAGCGCCTTCCCCGGCGACAGCAGCGTGAACGCCAGCCCGAGGTAGGCGGCCAGGTGCGCGGCGAGCAGCAGCCCCTCGACCAGCTGCTGGCCGCGCGCCTTCCCCCGCAGGTACAGGACGCTGTTGACCTGCAGGTTCAGGCCCTCCAGGAGCAGCAGCGGGAAGAACAGCCACGCCTGGTGCGCGATCACCCACGCGCCCGGGCCGCGCCGCCGCGCCGCCTGGTCCCGCGTCCACGCCAGGACGCCCTCGCCGACGTCGGGGTCCTTCCCGACGTGGTTGGGGTTGGCGTGGTGCCGGTTGTGCTTGTCGTTCCACCAGCCGTACCCGAGCCCCAGGCCGAGGTTGCCCAGCAGGAGCCCCAGCATCCGGTTGGCGCGGGGCGACGCGGCGATCTGCCGGTGCCCGGCGTCGTGGCCGAGGAACGCCCGCCGGGTGGAGGTCAGCGCGAGCGGGACGGCGAGCAGCACCGCCCACCAGGACGTCCCCCACCACGCGACCGCGGCCCACAGCGCGGCCGTCGCGGCCACGTTCAGCGTCACCGCCCGCGTGTAGTAGCCGCGGCGCCGTTCCAGCAGGCCCGCCTCCCGCACGCGCCGTGCGAGCGGCCCGAAGTCGCTGGCGACCCGTCCGGCCCGTCCGGCGCCTGGCTCCCCGCCGGGGGCCTGGCCCCGGGCCCGGCCGGGGCCCGGGGCCACCCGGCCGAGGTCCTCGGGGCGCGCGCCCAGGGCCGGTTCGGTCATCGTCACGACGTACTCCTCACCACGGAGATCCATTACCAGGGACGCTACGAACTCGCAGGTCGGACGGTCTCCACCCTGGAGAGCCAACCGCGGGGTCCCCCGCGGGTCGCATATCCGGCGCGCGTCCGTCACCCCACGGACCGACCAGGCCCCGTGATCTCCACCCTGCCGACCGGGCCCGTCCCGCACAGGAGGGCTGTCTCCCCGGTCGGGGTGGTGCTGGGCCCCGGGAGCACGGTCGTGCCAACCCCACCCCAAGAACTCGCCAATGCAGCCCTATAAGGTGACAAGTCATGAGCGAGCGCACTCGGTGGATCCGGCTGGAAGGGGCGGTCAACGCCCGGGACCTGGGCGGCCTGCCCACCGCCGACGGGCGCGCCACCCGCAGAGGACGCGTCCTGCGCGCCGACAACCTGCAGGAACTCACCGTCACCGACGTCCGCGTCCTGCTGGACGACTACGACCTGAAGAACATCATCGACCTGCGCAGCCACGCCGAGGTCCGGCTCGAGGGCCCCGGCCCGCTCACCCGCATCCCCTCGGTCACCCTGCACCACCTGTCGCTGTTCGCCGAGAACGGCCACACCACGCCCGACCTCACCCTGCCCGACCGCGTCATGGACGACCGCGCCACCGTGGCGGTCTCCGCCGAGATCGACATGGACAAGGTCCTGCCGTGGCAGACCCGCGAGCAGAACGGCGAGGACGCCAACCGGCCGGTGACCTTCTACCGCGGCTACCTGCGCGACCGCGCCGACTCGATCGTCGCGGCCCTGCGCGTCATGGCCCGCACCGACGGGTCCGCGCTCGTGCACTGCGCCGCCGGCAAGGACCGCACCGGCGTCGTCTGCGCCCTCGCGCTCGAGATCGCCGGGGTCACCCGCGAGGCGATCGTCGCCGACTACGCCCAGACGGGCGAGCGGATCGAGGCGATCCTGGCCCGCCTGCGGTCCAGCGACACCTACGCCGCCGACATCGACTCACGGCCCGCCGACAGCCACCACCCCCACGGGGTGATCATGGAGCGGTTCCTCGCCCGCGTCGACGACGAGTTCGGCGGCACCGCGACCTGGCTGAGCCGCCACGGCTGGACCTCCGAGGACACCCGCGCCCTCCGCTCCCGCCTCCTCGACTGACCACCCCCGCCCCGCCGAGCCCGGCCCGGAGCGGCCTCGCCGTGTTCGCCCGATCCGGCCGCGGCCCCGGCAGAACCGGTTTCCCCGAGGTTCCACAACGGCCCCAGGCGGACGCGCCCAATCGGCCATAATTGCCCCGCGTTCGATCAAGATCGTCGAGTCGCGCATCGCCGGGACCGGACGACATCCGACACTCAGGGGCCAGCATGACCATCGACGAGACGGCGCAGGAACAGGCCACGGCACGCATCGCCGAGGCGGTACGGAGCGGGCGGACGTCGGTGAGCCTCCGGGGGCTCGGCCTCGCAGCGCTTCCCCCGTCGTTGCTCGGCCGCACCGGCCTGACCACGGTCGACCTGTCCCACAACCACCTGACCGAACTACCGGACGACCTCGACGCCATGGCCGGCGTCACCGACCTCGACCTGTCGTCCAACCGGCTGCCCGCGCTCCCGGACGCGATCGGCGGGCTGACCGGCCTCACCCGGCTCGCCCTCGACGACAACCGCGTCCTGGACGCGCTGCCGTCCTCGGTCGCGGACCTGACCGGCCTGACCGAACTCACTCTCGGAAACAACCGGTTCACGGCGCTGCCCACGTTCCTGGGCCGCCTCACCCGGCTGGTCCGGCTCGACGCCGACAGCAACCAGCTGACCGGGCTTCCGGACACGCTGGCGAACCTGACCCGCCTGGAACGGCTCCACCTGAGCTTCAACACCCTCGGCGCCCTGCCCGCATGGCTGTCCGGCCTCACCACGCTGACCAGCCTGCACCTGAGCTACTGCGGGGTCACCACGCTGCCCGCATGGATCGGCGACCTCACCGCCCTGGACAGCCTCGGCCTCACCGTGAACGGCCTCACCGAACTACCGGACACCATCGGCCGCCTGACCGCGCTCACCCACCTGTCACTCGAGGAGAACCACCTCACCGCAATCCCGGACGCGATCGGCCGCCTGCACCGGCTGGAGCACCTCGGCCTGGGGAACAACCGCCTCACCGCGCTTCCGGACGGCATCGGCGACCTCACCGACCTGACCCACCTCATGCTCGACCGCAACGCCCTCACCCGGCTCCCGGACACGATCGGCCGGCTCCGAAACCTCAGAACCCTGCACCTGACCGACAACCACCTGTCCACGCTGCCGGGCACCATCGGCGGTCTCACCTCCCTGACCGTCCTTCCGGCGTCCGGCAACGCGCTCACCGAACTGCCCGACGGCATCGGCGACCTCACCCGGCTCACCGACCTCCAACTGTCCGGCAACCGACTCACCCGCCTCCCCGAACGCCTCGGCGACCTCCCAGCGCTGACCAAGCTCGGACTCGGCGGCAACCGGCTGACGGCGCTACCGGAATCCCTCGGCAGGCTCACCGCCCTCACCGAACTCAACCTGGGCGGCAACCGCCTCACCCGCCTTCCCGCCTCGATCAGCGCACTCACCGGCCTCACCACCCTCGAGGTGTACGGCAACGACCTCACCGGCGCGCCGCCCACGATCGTCCCCGAGGCCGCCGCGCGGGTGTCCGGCGACCCGTCCCGGTACGGGTACGCCCAAGCACCCCGGACCGACCTCGGCGACGCCGCGGACCGCCGCGTCGAACTCGCCCTCCGCTCGATCACCGGCATCACCGGCGGCCCGATCCCGCAGGACGCGCTCGACGCCGTCGACGGCCTGTGCCTGGAGGCGCGCGCCACCACCGACCTCGGCCCGCTGTCCGGCCTGCGCCGGCTGCGCTGGCTGTCGGTCGAGTCGCGGACACCGCTCGACGTCACGGCACTCGTCGACGCGATCAGCGGCGCGGACGACCTCACCGACCTGACCATCACGGCGCCGATCACCGACATCGCCCCGCTCGCGCGCCTCCGCGGACTCCGCACCCTGCGGCTCGGCAACACCCGGGTGGTGGACGTGTCGCCCCTGGCGGGCCTCACCCACCTGCACGACCTGGGCGTCACCGGCGGCCCGCTCGCCGACCTCACTCCGCTGGCCGCGCTGCCGCTGACCCGCCTGTTCGCCTACGACACGCAGGTCACCGACATCACCCCGCTGGCCGACATGCCCCTGCTCCAGGTGCTGGGCCTGGCCGGCTGCCCGATCCGGGACCTCGCCGCGACCGCCACGATGCCCGCCCTGCACTTCGTCAACCTCAACCGATGCGAGGCCGCCGAGTTCGCGGGCCTCGCCGAACGCCTCCCGCACGTGACGTTCGAACGCCGCGACGAACCGCCCGCCGGAGCTGGCCCGTCCACCGCGCCCGGTCCGGTCGGCGACGTCGACGCCCTGCTCGCCAGGTTCCGCGACAGCGACGACTTCAACGAACGCTGGGAGATGCGGGCCGCGCTGCTCGCCACCCGCTCCCCGGAGGCGATCCAGGAGGCCATCCGGTACTCCGAGCATGCCCCCTACACCGTCCGCGGCCTGTTCTTCCGGGACGGCGTCGGAGACCTGCCGTTCGCCGCCAACCCGTGGAACATCCAGCCCGACGCCGGATGGCCGGCCGCGCTGGAACACCTCTGGGCCCCGGTCGCCGACCGCGCGCCGAACCTCGTCGCCGCCCTCCGGGACCGCACCCTGGCACTGGCCCTGCTCACCGACCCGGACGGCCGCGCCGCCCTGGCCTACCTCGCCTGGCAACCCGAGTACGACGACCCGGACGCCTACGGTGAACCGATCACGCTCGACCAGCTCGCCGACCCGGGCCACGACTCACACCCGCACATCGTCCTCGGCGCCGCGCCACGGACGATCGACCCCGCCACCGTCCTGCCGGTCCTGGCCGGTCCCGTCCCGCGGCCGGTCCTCGACTTCTGGTCGGTCCACGCAGGGCTCGGCCGCCTCCACCCGACCTTCGACCAGAACGTCCTCGACTTCTTCGACGGCCGCCTGGACGAGGCCACCCGCCGCCTCAACGGGCTTCCCCCCGACCGGTTCGTCTTCCAGGCCGCCTGGACCGACTTCCAGGCATTCCTGTTCGACCTCGACGTCCTGGACGACGCCGGGCACCCGACCGTCGCGTCCTGGGCGTTCAAGGACGGCGACGACGTCGGCGGGCACGAGTCGTTCTGGGACTGGGCCGACGACACCGGCATCGACATGGCCTTCTACTGACCGCCCGAGCCCGCCCCCGGCCCCGGCTTCGCAGCGCCGGGGGGCAAGCGGCGGGTCAGACGAACAGGTCGCGGACCGCGGCGTGCGCGGCCTGCCGCATCTCCCCGTGCAGGACGGCGTTCACCTCACGGTCGGTCCGGGCCTCCACCACCCGCAACCCCTCACCCGCGATCACCTTCGGCAGATCCGCCGCCGCCTCCAGCCGCCGGTACGGCACGCCGTGCGCCCGCACCAGACCCTCCAGATCCACATCCTGCGGCGTCCCGAAGACCCGCTCGAACGGATCCCGCAACGCCGCCTGCGGCAGCAACGAGAAGATCCCGCCGCCCCGGTTGTTCACCACCACGATCGCCAGATCCGGACGCCGCTCCCGCGGCCCCAGCACCAGACCGTTCTGGTCGTGCAGGAACGCCAGGTCACCCAGCAGCGCGTACGACCGGCCCGAATGCGCCAACGCCGCGCCCATCGCCGTCGACACCAGCCCGTCGATCCCCGACGCGCCCCGACTCGCCATCACCCGGATCCCGCGCCGCGGCCGCATCACCTGGTCCAGGTCCCGGATCGGCATCGACGCGGCACTGAACAGCATCGACCCACCCGGCAACGCCGCCGCCAGATCCCGCGCCAGCCGCGGCTCGGTCACCCCCGGCGCCTCGTCCAGCACCCGGTCCACCGCCGCCGCCGCGACCAGATCCGCCGTCCGCCACGACTTCAGCCACGCGTCGTCCCCCGACACCACCGGGATCTCCACGTCCTGCGCCACCTGCGTCGCCGACCGCACCGGATCCGGCCACCGCGACAGGTCCGGCGACAGCACGATGTGCTCCTCCGCCCGCCGCAGCAACGCCAGCAAGGGACGCGACAACCCCGGCTTCCCCAGCGTCACCACCACCTCCGGACGATGCCGCTCCACGAACTCCGGCACCCCCAGCAGGAAATGATGCGACGTCAACGCGTGATCGCCGTACCGCGCGTTCCCGTTCGGCTCCGACAGCACCGGCCAGCCCGCCATCGACGCCGCCGCCACGTACCGCTTCACGTTCGTCGCGCCGTCCCCGACGACCAGCACACCCCGCCGCGTCGGCGGCACATGCAACACCGAACCCGGCGTCGCCGCCCGAACCTTCGTCCACGCCCCCGTCGCGTCACCGTCCAGCGGCTCACACCACGACTCGTCCCCATCGGGAATCAACGGCTCCCGGAACGCCACGTTCAGATGCACCGGCCCCGGAATCGGCGCCAACGCCAAACCCCACGCCCGCGACACCAGCGACCGCCAGTACGCCACCATCCCCGGACGGTTCTCCGGAACACCCACATCGGTCGACCACCGCGCGGCCGTCCCGTACAACTTCACCTGGTCGATCGTCTGGTTCGCGCCGGTGTCACGCAGCTCCGGCGGACGATCCGCCGTCAGCACCACCAGCGGCACCCCCGACTCGTGCGCCTCGATCACCGCCGGATGGAAGTTCGCCGCCGCCGTCCCGGACGTGCACACCAACGCCACCGGACGACCCGACCGCTTCGCCAGCCCCAGCCCCAGGAACGACGCCGACCGCTCGTCGATCCGCACATGCAGCCGGACCCGGCCCTCCACCTCCGCGGCGTGCAACGCCAACGCCAACGGAGCCGACCGCGACCCCGGAGCCAGCACCGCGTCGGTCATCCCGCACCGCAGCAGCTCGTCGACCAGCACCGTCGCCAGCGCGGTGGCCGGATTCATCGCACGTTCCCTTCCCGCGCCGCGTCTCCCCTGTCCCCACCGGGGGCGGGAAGCGAACTCAGATAACCGGACGCGCCGTCCCCGGCCGCCACCAGAACCTTCTCCGCGTCACCCAGACGCTCCCGCCAGGCCGCCGACACGTCCGCACCGGCCTCCACCGCCGCCAACGCCAACGGATCCACGTCCGGACGACGCACCGCGATCTCCCCGCCCACCGGCGCGAGCGGATCGTCCACCACATCACCGGTCAGCAACGACAACGTCCCCAGCCCACACGCGAACGGCAACTCCGGCAACGCCGCGGCCAACGCCACCCCCGCCGCCAGCCCCACCGACGTCTCCACGGCCGACGACACCACCACCGGCAACCCCGTCGCCTCCGCGACCCGCAACGCCGCACGCACCCCGCCGAGCGGCTGCACCTTCAGCACCGCCACGTCCGCGGCGCCCGCCGCCCTCACCCTCAACGGATCCTCCGCCCGGCGGATCGACTCGTCCGCCGCGACCGGGACATCCACCCGCAACCGCACCGCCGCCAGCTCCTCCAGCGACACGCACGGCTGCTCCACGTACTCCAGATCGAACCGGTCCAGCGCACGCACCATCCGCACCGCGTGCTCCACGTCCCAGCCGCCGTTCACATCCACCCGGACCCGGCCCTCCGGACCCAGCGCGTCCCGGACGGCCTCCACCCGCGCCATGTCGTCCGCGTCGCCCTGCCCCCGCTCGGCGACCTTCACCTTCGCCGTCCGGCACCCCGACGCCCGCACCATCTCGAACGCCCGCTCCGGACCCACCGCCGGAACCGTCACGTTCACCGGCACCCGGTCGCGCACCGGCGCCGGCCACCCCTCGAACGCCGCCTCCCGCGCCGCGGCGAGCCAGCGGGCCGCCTCCTCAGGGCCGTACTCGGCGAACGGGGAGAACTCCCCCCACCCCGCCGGCCCCCGCAGCAGCACACCCTCCCGCCGCGTCACACCGCGGAACCGCGTGCGCATCGGGATGGAGAAGACCCGCACCCGCTGACCCCCTGCCGTCGAGCAAGACCGACCACGACCCTGTGCCGGACCGGCGCCCAGACCATCGTCCGGGGCTCCGGACCATCATCCGGACCACGCCCCGGCCCGTCACACAGAACAGAACAATTAGTAGTACCACGGGAAACGCGACCAATCAGGGTCACGCTTCTCCAGGAACGCATCCCGCCCCTCGGCCGCCTCATCGGTCCCGTACGCCAGCCGCGTCGCCTCACCCGCGAACACCTGCTGACCCACCATCCCGTCGTCGACCGCGTTGAACGCGAACTTCAGCATCCGCTGCGCCGTCGGCGACTTCCCGTTGATCTTCGCGCCCCACTCCAGCGCCACCCGCTCCAGATCCGCGTGCGGAACGACCGCGTTCACCATCCCCATCCGGTGCGCGTCCTCCGCCGAGTAGGTGTCCCCCAGGAAGAAGATCTCCCGCGCGAACTTCTGCCCCACCTGCCGCGCCAGATACGCCGACCCGTACCCGCCGTCGAAACTCGCCACGTCCGCGTCGGTCTGCTTGAACCGCGCGTGCTCCCGGCTCGCGAGCGTCAGATCCGCCACCACGTGCAGACTGTGCCCACCCCCGGCCGCCCACCCCGGCACCACACAGATCACGACCTTCCCCATGAACCGGATCAGCCGCTGCACCTCCAGGATGTGCAACCGCCCCGCTCGCGCCGGATCGATCGTCGCCGACGTCTCCCCCTCCGCGTACTTGTAACCGTCCTTACCGCGGATCCGCTGATCACCACCCGAGCAGAACGCCCACCCGCCGTCCTTCGGCGACGGCCCGTTCCCCGTCAGCAGCACACACCCCACGTCCGACGACATCCGCGCATGATCAAGAGCCCGGTACAGCTCGTCCACCGTGTGCGGACGGAACGCGTTCCGCACCTCCGGACGATCGAACGCGATCCGCACCGTCCCCTGATCCACCGCCCGGTGGTAGGTGATGTCGGTGAACCCGAACCCCTCCACTTCCTTCCACGCCGACGCGTCGAACAGCTCCGAAACCATGGGCCCCTCTTCACTCAGATCCGATGACGATCACCCGGCGCGACCGGAACACCCCGGCCCCGCCACCCCGGCCGCACTCCCCACGGCCGCCGGACGCCCCCCATTCAACCGCCCCGCCGATGTGAACGCGTTCAACAGGGTCGCCTAAACTAGGCCCGCCATGGAAGATCGCCGCCTGCACGCCCTCGTCCTCCCGCCCGGCCCCCGCCTCCTCCAGGCCCTCGAAGCCGCCCTCGACGGCACCGGCCCCGCGATCTGCCCCCTCGACCCGGCCACCCCTGCCCCCACACTCCGCGCCACCCTCGACGCCCTCGCCCCCCACACCGTCGAAACCCCCGACGGCACCACCCCGCACCACCCCGGCAACGGCGCACCCCCACCCACCCCCGTCGCCCCCGGCACCGCCGTCCTCATCGCCACCTCCGGCTCCACCGGCACCCCCAAATTCGTCGAACTCCCCACCCACGCCCTCCACGCCTCCGCCACCGCCACCGCCACCCGCATCGGCGCCACCACCACCGACCGCTGGCTCTGCTGCCTCCCCACCAGCCACATCGCCGGCATCCAGGTCCTCGTCCGCGCCCTCCTCGCCGGCACCACCCCCCACATCCACCCCCGCTTCGACCCCGCCCACATCACCACCACCGACGCCACCCTCATCTCCCTCGTCCCCACCCAGCTCCGCCGCCTCATGGACACCGGAGCCGACCTCACCCGCTACCGCGCCATCCTCCTCGGCGGCGCCGCCGCACCCCACGACCTCCTCGAAAAGGCCCGCGCCGACGGCGCCACCGTCCACACCACCTACGGCATGAGCGAAACCTGCGGCGGCTGCGCCTACGACGGACTCCCCCTCGACGGCGTCACCCTCGACCTCGCCCCCGACGGACGCGTCCGCATCGCCGGACCCGTCCTGTTCACCGGCTACCGCCTCAACCCCGCCCTCACCGCCCAGACCCGCGACGGCCACTGGTACCTCACCCAGGACCTCGGCGCCCTCGACGACGGACGCCTCCGCATCCGCGGCCGCATCGACGACATCATCAACACCGGCGGCGAAAAGGTCGTCGCCGGAGACGTCGCCGCCCGCCTCACCCACCACCCCCGCGTCGCCGACGCCGTCGTCGTCGGACGCCCCGACCCCGAATGGGGCGAACGCGTCACCGCCGTCATCGTCCCCGACGGCCCCGCCCCCACCCTCGACGACCTCCGCGCCTGGGTCCGCGAGACCATGCCCGCCCACGCCGCCCCCCGCGAACTCGACCTCCGCACCGCCCTCCCCCTCCTCCCCTCCGGAAAACCCGACCGCGCCGCCCTCCGCGCCCCCGGCCACTGACCCCCGTCAGCCGCCCCCGCCCGCTGACGCCACCCCTCACTCGCCCCACGCTTGCCGCCACCACCGCCGGGTAAACACCTCGATGCCGTCCGTGACCGCCCGCCCGGACGCGCGAGGAGGAACCCATGACCCCGAACGCGGACCACGACCCCACCGGCAAGGGCGACCGCGCCGACGCCACGGACGCGACGGCCCCCGGCAGCCCGGACGAGCACCCCGCACCCACGGGCACCCCGAGCAGGAGCGCCTCAGACAAGGGCGCCTCGGACAAGGCCGGTGAGAGCACCCTCACCGTCGCCCTCGCCCTCGCCGCCAACCTCGGCATCGCCGTCGCCAAGATCATCGCCGCGGTCATGACCGGCTCGGCCTCCATGGCCGCCGAAGCCGCCCACTCGGTCGCCGACACCTTCAACGAGGTCCTCCTCATCGTCGGCCTCCGCCGCTCCGAACGCCCCGCCGACCGCGCCCACCCCCTCGGCTACGGCAAGGAGCGCTACATCTGGACCCTCCTCGTCGCCGTCGCGATCTTCGGCATGGGCGGCCTGTTCGCCTTCCACCAGGGCTACGAGACCCTCGTCGGCCACCCCCAGGAGGCCGACCCGCTCGCCGGCTACATCGTCCTCGGCGTCTCCCTCGTCCTCGAGTCGATCTCCTGGCGGCAGGCGTTCGGCCAGGTCCGCGCCGACGCCCGCGCCGAACGGCGCCCCGTGATCGACCACATCCGCGGCACCGACGACCCCACCTCCGTCAGCGTCCTGCTGGAGGACTCGGCCGCCCTCGCCGGCCTGCTCATCGCGTTCGCCGGGATCGGCCTGCACCAGCTCACCGGCAGCGCCCTCTGGGACGGCCTCGGCTCCATCCTCATCGGCGTCCTGCTCACCGCCATCGCGCTGATCCTCGGCCGCATCAACCTCAACCTGCTCGTCGGCAACCAGGCCGACCCCCGCGTCGTCCAGGACGTCCGCGACCGCCTCGCCGCCGCCCCCGAGGTCGAGTGGGTCGTCGACATCGTCACCCTCACCTTCGGCGCCGACCAGATCCTGGTCTGCGCCCGCCTGGACTTCCGCGACGACCTGGGCGCCGCCGACGTCGAACGCGCCTGCGTCCGCATGTCCCACGAGCTCCGCCACGCCCACGAGAAGATCAACGAGGTGTTCCTCGAACCCGTCCCCCGGGACGACCCGGACCTGCGCAGGCGCGTCATCGGCCGCTACGGCATCCCCCTGCCGCAGGACTCGGCGG
The DNA here is from genome assembly GCF_000518265.1 of Actinomadura oligospora ATCC 43269. GTDB lineage: Bacteria > Actinomycetota > Actinomycetes > Streptosporangiales > Streptosporangiaceae > Spirillospora > Spirillospora oligospora. The sequence goes on from NZ_KI912411.1 coordinate 431,238, forward strand.
GGGACCCTCCCCCGACGTCGTGGAAGTGACGTATCAGACGTTGGACGAGCTCTTCCCGCCGCCGGTCTTTACGTAGTAAGGTTCTGTGGTAGGGCTTTTACCTGCGACGTTTCCCGAGGTGCGGCGCAATCCCCTCGGGCCCCGCGACACGCCGGGCACCGCACCGCCGGGAACAATGGCCCCCTCTCGCGACGTTCCGTCTAATGCGCGCGTCACCAGAGGGCGAGCACCAGGGAGCAAGCCTCCGCGCCGCCACACCACGGAAGGAGGGGGCTGTCCTCATGCCGCGAACCGTCGCCGAGACCCCGCTCACCGAGACGCCGAGTCCCGCGCTCGACGATCTCCTCGAGCGCGGCCGTGCCCAGGGGCGCCTCTCACTCGACGAGGTGCGCCGGGCGTTCGAGGCCGCCGGAATCAGCCCCGGCCAGGGCCGGTCGATCCTGCGTGAGCTGTCCGAGGCCGGGATCAGCCTGGCCAGCGAGGACGAGACCGCCGCCAAGCGGACCGCGAAGGCCGCCCGGACGGCCAAGACGCCGACCACGGCCGGCAACGCCGGGAAGTCCACCCGGACCACCCGCACCGCCAAGGCATCCGACACCATGAACCCCACCGATCCCACCGAGATCACCGACCCCGCCAGCGACGCCGAGGGCGACGAGGCTCCCGCCAAGCCCGCTCCCCGCGCCACGCGGAAGACCGCGGCCAAGCCCGCCGCCGCGAAGAAGGCCCCGGCCAAGAAGCGCGCCACCGCGGCCAAGACCGCGGTGAAGGCCGCCCCCGAGCCCGAAGCCGACGCCCCCGGTGACAACGAGGACGAGGACGACGCCGCCGACGGCGCCTTCGAGCTGACCGAGGTCGAGGCCGCCGAGCCCAGCGCCGCCGACCTGGACGACCAGTCCACCACCATGGGCGACTCGGTCCACACCTACCTCAAGGCGATCGGACGCCGCCAGCTGCTCACCGCCGAGCAGGAGGTCGACCTCGCCAAGCGCATCGAGGCCGGCCTGTACGCCGAGCACCTGCTCGAGGACGAGGACCTGCCCGACAAGTACCGCATCGAGCTGGAGTGGGTCGCCGGCGACGGCCGCCGCGCCAAGTCCCACATGCTCGAGGCGAACCTGCGCCTGGTCGTGTCGGTCGCCAAGAAGTACTCCGACCGCGGCCTGTCCCTGCTGGACGTCGTCCAGGAGGGCAACCTCGGCCTCATCCGCGCCGTGGAGAAGTTCGACTACTCCAAGGGCTACAAGTTCTCCACCTACGCCATGTGGTGGATCCGGCAGGCCATCCAGCGCGGCTTCGCCGACTCGGCCCGCACCATCCGGCTGCCCGTCCACGTCCTGGAGATGCTGAGCAAGCTCAGCCGCGTCGAGCGCGACATGCACCAGCGGCTCGGCCGCGAACCCACCCCGGAGGAGCTGGCCCTCGAGCTCGACAAGAGCCCCGAGCAGGTCCGCGAGCTGCTGCGCACCAGCCGCCAGCCGATCAGCCTCGACTCCACCATCGGCGAGGACGGCGAGACCCGCATCGGCGACCTCATCGAGGACACCGACAGCCCCGAGGCGTCCGAACTGGTCGACCGCCAGCTCATGGCCGACCAGCTGCGCCGCACCCTGGACATCCTGAACCCGCGCGAGGCCAAGATCATGGCGATGCGGTTCGGGCTGTACGACGGGACGCCCCGCACCCTCGACGAGATCGGCAAGGCCCTCGGCCTGACCCGCGAGCGGATCCGGCAGCTGGAGAAGGAGTCGCTGTCCAAGCTGCGGCACCCCAGCAACGCCCAGCCGCTCCTGGACTTCGCCGTCTGAGCACCCGCCCGGACGGCCGTCCGCCGCCCTCGTGAACAGGCCCCCGCGATCCGCTTGGACCGCAGGGGCCTGTTCACGTCCTCGGGCGGCGCCACCCGCTGGACGGAGCGCCTACTCGGAGCGGCGGAACTCGATGATCGCGACGCCCATCAGGACCAGTCCGATCAGGAGCACCAGGACGATCTCCAGTCCGACCGGCACCCGCCAGCCCCACCAGGTCACGCCCGGGTCGAACGTCCGGCGCAGCTCGGGCGTCAGCGCCAGGCGCGAGAAGATCGCCTGACGCAGCGGGTCCACCGCGTAGGTCAGCGGGTTGAACCGGGTCAGCACGGTCAGCCACGCCGGAAGGCCCGACAGCGGGTACAGCGCCCCGGACAGGAACATCATCGGCATCAGGGCCATCTGCATCAGCGCGAAGAACGACTGCATGCTCTTGATCCGCGCGGCCATCATCACGCCGAACCCGGTCAGCGCGAACGCCCCCAGGAACATCAGCCCGAGCAGCTCCAGCAGCAGCACCGGATCGTAGGGGACGCCCGCCAGCCCGGCCAGCGCCAGGATCACCGCGCCCTGCAGCGTCGCGACCATCGCGCCGCCGATGCACTTCCCGACCACGATCGACGACCGGCTCACCGGCGCGACCAGCATCTCCCGCAGGAACCCGAACTCCCGGTCCCACACGATCGACCCGGCCGAGAACATCGCGGTGAACATCACCGTCATCGCGCAGACGCCCGGGAAGATGAACGTCTTCAGGTCCACATGCGTCCCGGCCGGGCCCGCGCCGCGGCCCGCCGTCATCAGGCTCGACAGCCCGGTGCCCATCACCAGCAGCCACAGCACCGGCTGCACCAGCCCGGACACCATCCGCATCCGGTCCCGCCCGTACCGGATCAGCTCCCGGTGCAGGACGATCTTCACCGCGCGCAGGTCGTGAACGAAGCTGCGCTCGGGCACCGCGACCCGCACCACGGGCGCCGCGCCCGCCCGCGCGCCCCGCGCCTGGTCCCGCTCGGTCGTCGTCACCGGATCCGCCTCCCTCACCGTGCCCGCGTCGTCCGATGCTTCCGCGTCGTCCGACGTTTCCGCGCCGTCCGGGGTGTCCGTGTTCTCCACGGAGTCGGTGCGCCTCACCGTGACCGCCCGCCACGCATCGCCATGCGCATCCAGTCCTTGGACGAGCCCTCGGCGTCCCGGATGGTCGTCCCGGTGAACGACATGAACACATCGTCCAGCGACGGCCGCGACACGCTCACCGACCGGATCGGCATCCCCAGCTCCGCGAACAGCCGCGGCACGAACGCCTCACCCGACGCCACCGCGAACGTCACCGCCCCCTCGGCCATCGTCGCCGCCAGCCCGAACCGCTCCGCCAGCGCCGCGATCGCCGCCTCGTCGTCGTCGGTGGTGATCTGCACCCGGTCCTTGCCGACGCCCGCCTTCAGCGCCTCCGGCGTGTCCAGCGCCACGATCGTCCCGGAATCCATGATCGCGATCCGGTCGCAGTACTCCGCCTCGTCCATGTAGTGCGTCGTCATGAAGATCGTGATCTGCTCGGCCGCCCGCAGGTCCCGGATGTACTCCCAGATCGACGCCCGCGTCTGCGGGTCCAGGCCCACCGTCGGCTCGTCCAGGAACAGCACCCGCGGCGAGTGCAGCAGGCCCCGCGCGATCTCCAGCCGCCGCTTCATCCCGCCCGAGTACGTCTGCACCCGGTCACCGCGCTTGTCCCACAGCCCGACCATCTCCAGCACCTGCCGCATCCGGTCCGGCAGCACCGAGCGGGGCACCCCGTACAGCTCGGCGTGGAACCGCAGGTTCTGCTCACCGCTCAGGTAACCGTCGAGCGTCGGGTCCTGGAACACCAGGCCGATGTTGCGGCGCACCTCGTCGCGCTCCCGCACCACGTCGAACCCGGCGACCCGCGCCGACCCCTCCGTCGGGCGCAGCAGTGTGCAGAGCATGTTGATCGTGGTGGACTTGCCCGCGCCGTTCGGCCCCAGGAACCCGAAGATCTCCCCCGGCCGGACCGCGAACCCGATCCCCCGCACCGCCTCGACCGCGCCGAACCGCCGGACCAGCCCGGCCACCTCCACGGCGGGCGTCCCGTCCTCCGGCATAGAGCCTCCTCACAGGCCGGCCGCGCCGGCGGCCCGGCACCGCCGCCGAACCCCACGCGCCGCGCCTCGGCACTCTCCTCCACTGTTGCACATCGCCGCAAATGACTTTCCGCCCGGAAACCGGACGAATCCGGAACCGGGCGGACCAGACGAGCCCAAAGATCAGGCAAGTGTCACGCCCACACCTCAGAGGTCAGGGGCAGGGGCCGGGGGTCAGGCGAAGCCCGCGCCCGGCGCGCGCGGATCGCACGCCAGCCGGTACCCCCGCTTCACCACCGTCTCCACGATCCCCGACCGGCCCAGCCCCCGCCGCAACCGCGCCACCGCCATCTCCACCGCGTGCTCATCGGCCTGCCGACGCGCCCCACGCCCCCACACCGGCCCGCCCACCAGCGGACGGCCCGGCAGCACACCGCACAACTCCGCCCGCGACACCACATGCCCCGGACGCAGCGCCAGCGCCCGCAGCACCGCCATCGGCGCCGGCGCGATCGGACGCAGCTGACCGTCCAGCACCACCGCGTGCCCCCTCAACTCCAGCAGACCGCCCGGCACGCGCAGCCGCCGGGCCCGCCGGCGCGGCAGATCCGCCGCCAGCGCCCGCACCAGCGCCCCGATCCGCGCCCGCTCCGGCTGCACCGTCGGCACCCCGCGCCCGGTCAGCGGCCCCGCCGTCACCGGACCCACGCACGCCGCGACCACCCCCTCCCGCAACGCCTCCAGCAGCGGCTCCTCCAGGCCGTCCGCCGCCGCGACCGCCAGCGTCGCCGCCACCGCCGGCGCGCTGGTGAACGTGATCGCGTCCACCGTCCCCGCCACCGCCTGACCCACCAGCCGCCGCAACGGCGTCGCGTCCTCCGCCCGCGCCCACCGGTACACCGGGACCTCGATCACCTCCGCGCCCGCCGCCCGCAACGGCTCGGTGAGATCCTCCAGCCGCTCCCCGTACAGCTGCACCGCGATCCGGGCACCCGCCAGGTCCTTCCCCAGCAGGTACGCCAGGACCTCCGCGCACGACTCCGACTCCGGCGACCACCGCTCCGTCAGGCCCTCCGAACGCATCGCGCCCAGCGCCTTCGGGCCCCGCGCCACCACGTCCGCGCCACCCAGCCGGGACACCAGCGGCTCCCGCATCCCCCACCCGTCCGCCGCCTCCAACCACGCCCGGAACCCGATCCCGGTCGTCACCACCGCGTAGTCCAGCGGCGCGGCCAGGCACTCCCGCGTCGCCGCCAGCAACTCCGCGTCGTCCGCCAGCGGCACCAGCCGGATCGCCGGAGCGTGCACCACCCGCGCGCCCCGCCGCTGCAGCAACACCGCCAGCTCCTCGTGCCGCCGCGCCGCCGTCACCCCCACCGCGAACCCCGCCAGCGGCGCGGACTCACCGTCCACCGAGCACCACCCCCGCATCCGCCGCCGCACCGGCCCCCGACCAGGCCGCCGCGGTCAGGGACACCTCGACGCGGCCGTCGCGCACCCGCGCCCCGAACACCGGGAGCGCCGGGCCCGGCTCCGACAGGCACTCACCCGTCCGCAGGTCGAACACCTGCTTGAACATCGGCGACGCCACCACCGGCGCCCCGTCACGGCACCCCAGGATCCCCCGCGAGATCACCTGCGCCCCGCTGAACGGATCCAGGTTCCCCACCGCGTGCAGCCCACCGTCGAACGTCCGGAACACCGCGACCTGCACCCCCGCGACCAGCGCCGCCGCGCCCCGCTCCGGCAGCAGCTCGGTGACCCGGCACACCGCGTGCCACCCGGACGGCCCCGGCAGGACGCCGCCCCGCACTCCCCCGGCCCGCATTCCGCCAGCTCGCCCCGCACCGTCCACTCCGTGCCGCGCTCCGGTCATCGGACGACCACCTCCAGCTCCGGACCGGCCACCACGACCGGCCTGATCTGATCCCGCTCGGTCTCGAACGCGATGCTCGGATCCGGCACATCGGGGGCGTTCACGAACGACACGAACCGCCGCATCCGCTCCGGATCGCGCAACGTGTCCGCCCACTCGTCCGCATAGGACCCGACATGCCGTTCCATCGCGGCGTCCAGCTCGGCGCAGATCCCCAACCGGTCCTCCACGATCACCTCGCGCAGGTACTCCAGCCCACCGGACAGGCCCTCCAGCCAGCCCGCCGTCCGCTGCAGCCGGTCGGCCGTCCGGATGTAGAACATCAGGAACCGGTCGACGCACCGGACGAGCTCCTCGTCCGACAGATCCGTGGCGAACAGGTCCGCGTGCCGCGGGCTCATGCCGCCGTTCCCGCCGACGTACAGGTTCCAGCCCCGCTCCGTCGCGATCACCCCGAAGTCCTTGCTCCGCGCCTCCGCGCACTCCCGCGCGCACCCCGACACCGCCGCCTTGATCTTGTGGGGCGCGCGCAGCCCGCGATAGCGCAGTTCCAGCGCGATCGCCATCCCGACCGAGTCCTGCACCCCGTACCGGCACCACGTCGACCCCACGCACGACTTCACCGTCCGCAGCGCCTTCCCGTACGCGTGGCCCGACTCGAACCCCGCGTCCACCAGGCGCTTCCAGATCCGCGGCAGCTGCTCCACCCGCGCCCCGAACAGGTCGATCCGCTGCCCGCCGGTGATCTTGGTGTAGAGGCCGTGGTCCCGCGCGACCTCGCCGATCACGATCAGCCGCTCCGGCGTGATCTCCCCGCCCGGGATCCGCGGCACCACCGAATACGTCCCGTTCTTCTGCAGGTTCGCCAGGTGGTGGTCGTTGGTGTCCTGCAGCGCCGCCTGCTCGCCGTCCAGGATGTGCCCGTTCCCCAGCGACGCCAGGATGGACGCCGCGACCGGCTTGCAGATGTCGCAGCCCCGCCCGCGGCCGTGCTCGGCGATCAGCCGCGTGAACGTCGTGATCCCCGTGACCCGGACGATGTCGAACAACTCCGCCCGCCCGTACGCGAAGTGCTCGCACAACGCCCGGCTGACCTCGACGCCCGCCGCCGTCAGCTCCGCGTCCAGGATCCGCTTCACCAGCGGCACGCAGCTCCCGCACGTCGTCCCGGCACGCGTGCACGCCTTGACCTCGCCCATCTCGGTGAGCGAACCCTCGCGGATCCCGGTCCGGATCGCCTCGGCCGACACGTTGTTGCACGAGCAGATCACCGTCGCGCCCGGAAGGTCCCCGCCCGCCGCCTCCGTCCCGCCGAACAGCAGCTGCTCGGGAGAACCCGGCAGCTCCGTCCCGATCCGCGCGCGCAGCGCCGGGTAGCCCGAGGCGTCCCCCACCAGGACGCCGCCGAGCAGCGTCCGCGCGTCGTCGCTGACGACCAGCCGCTTGTACACGCCCGCGACCGGATCGGTGTAGGTGACGTCCAGGCCGTCGGCGCGGAACGGGTCGCCGAAGCTCGCGACGTCCACGCCCATCAGCTTCAGCTTCGTCGACAGGTCCGCGCCCTCGAACCGGGCCGGGCACTCCGCGCCGGACGCCTCGGCGAGCAACCGGTCCGCGACCACCTCGGCCATGCTGAAACACGGCGCGACCAGGCCGTACACCTGGCCGTCCACGACCGCGCACTCCCCGATCGCGAACACCGCCGGATCGGACGTCCGGCACGCGCCGTCCACCACGATCCCGCCCCGCTCCCCAACGGCCAGCCCGCAGGAGCGCGCGAGCTCGTCACGCGGCCGGACGCCGGCGGAGAACACCACGACACCCGCGTCGACCGTCGACCCGTCCGCGAGGACGACCGACGCGACCGCGCCGTCCTCCCCCGCGTCCAGGCGCTCCATCGGCGTGCCCGCGTGGACGGCCATCCCCAGCGCCTCGATGTGCCGGCGCAGCATCGCGCCGCCGCCCTCGTCCAGCTGACGCGGCATCAGCCACGGCGCGATCTCGACCACGTGTGTGTCGACGCCGAGGTCCTGGACGGCTCGGGCGGCTTCGAGGCCGAGGAGTCCGCCGCCGACGACGACGCCACCGGCCTCCGCCCTTGACAAAGTAAGGTTCGTGCAGTGGGTGCGGAGCGCGTCCAGGTCGTCGATCGTCCGGTAGACGAAAACGCCCGGCAGATCATGGCCGGACACCGGAGGCACGAACGGCGACGACCCGGTGGCCAGCACCAACGCGTCATACTCCACGACCCGGCCGGACGCGGTCGTGACCGTCCGCGCTCCCCTGTCGATCGCCGTCACCGCGTCCCCGACCACCACTTCGACGGCGTCGTCGTGCGGCGGGAGGGCCAGGTCGGCGTCCTCGGTCAGATGGGAGGTCAGCGCCACCCGGTCGTAGGCGGCCCGAGGCTCCTCCCCCAGGACGGTCACCCGGCAGGCCCCGGCGGTGTCACGCGCCCGCAACGCCTCCACCAGCCGATGCCCCGCCGGACCGTGCCCGACGACCACCACGCGCAGCGGACCCTCTCGGCCCTCTCCGTCACCGTTCATGGCCTGATCTTCGGCAGGGGCCGTTTCGCGGCTGCGTCCCCTTTGTCACCGCCGTGTTAAAAGGGCCTCACCCCGCGAACCCCGGTCCCCGGCGACGCCCACACCGAACAGCGCCGTGCCCGCGACGACGGCGACGGCGGACGAGGTCCACGCCGTGACCACCCTGCCCAGCGTCGACCGCGCCAGCGCGGGGTTCCACGCGGCACGGACGGCGTCCCGCACGGTCATGTCGGTCGGGACGCCGTCCTGGTCGGTCACGCGGTAGGGACGGTTTCCTGGTCGGCGAGCCAGGCGACGATTCCCTCGATCGCGTCGCGGCAGCCGCCGCAGCCGGTGCTGGCGCGCGTGCGGGCGACGACCTCCTCGACGGTGCGGGCGCCGTCCTGCCAGGACGCGCAGATTCGTCCCTTGGACACGTTGTTGCACTGGCACACCGTCGCCGCGTCCGGCATGCGCACGGGGGAGCCGGCCTCGGCGACGCTGGCGAGGCCGGAGAACAGGAGGCCGAGCCGGTCGCTCGGCAGTGGCGCGGCCCGGTCGAACAGCGTCGTGAGGGTTCCGGCGGTGCCGGTCTCGCCGAGCAGGATCGCGCCGACGACCCGGTCGTCCCGGATCGTCACCTTCTTGTAGGTGCCGCGGCCCGCGTCGGTGAACCGGACGACCTCCACGTCCGGATCGTCGTCGCCGTGGTGCGTCTCGCCCATCGCGACCAGGTCCACGCCGGTCGCCTTCAGGCGGGTGACCTGCCGCGCGCCGGTGAACCGGGCGGACGGGTCCGCGCCGGTCAGCAGGTCGGCGAGCACCTCCGCCTGCTCCCACGCGGGCGCGACCAGCCCGTACACGGTGCCGTCGTGCTGGGAGCACTCGCCCAGCGCCCGGACGTTGGCGTCGGTGACCGAGGTGAGCGTCGCGTCCACCACCACGCCCTGCTCGACGGCCAGTCCCGCCGCGCGCGCCAGCGCCACATCGGGACGGACGCCGCACGCGAGGACGACCACGTCCGCGTCGAGCGAGCCGTCCGCCAGCGCGACGCCGTGCACCCGGCCGTCCGTCACGTTGAGCGCGGTCACTCTGACGTCCAGCCGGGAGTGGACGCCGAGGCGGCGCAGCGTCCGCGCCAGCACGCGGCCCGCGCCCGCGTCGAGCTGCCGTTCCATCAGGTGCCCGGCCATGTGGACGACCGTGACCGACAACCCCCGTCCCACCAGCCCGCGCGCCGCCTCGATCCCGAGCAGCCCGCCGCCGACCACGACCGCCGTCCGCGCGCCCTCGGCGGCGGCGACGATCGCGCGGCAGTCGTCCAGCGTGCGGAACGCGACCGCGCCGTCCGGCAGACCACCGTCCACGCCGTCGCGGATGCCGGGCACGGGCGGGACGAACGCGGTGCTGCCCGTGGCGAGGACGAGCGTCCCATACCGGGTCTCGCTGCCGTCGGAGGCCCGCACGACGCGGCGATCGCGGTCGATCGCGACGGCCTCGACGCCGAGGCGCGCGTCCACATCGTGGGCCTCGTACCAGGCGGGATCCACCAGGCCGATGCTCGCGGGATTCGCGGTACCGGCCAGCACGTTCGACAGCAGCACCCGGTTGTAGGGCTGTTCGGCCTCCGCGCCGAACACCGTGACCGGCACGTCCCGGTCCCTCGCCCGGATGCCGGTCACGAGCCTCGATCCGGCCATGCCGTTCCCGACGACGACGATCCCGTCCTTCACGACGCGTCCTCTCCCGCCGGTCCGGCCGGTTCCAGCCGGACGGCGCACACCTTGAACTCCGGCATCCGCGACACCGGGTCGAGGGCGGGGTTGGTGAGCAGGTTCACGCTCCCCTCCCCCGCCCAGTGGAACGGGACGAACACCGTGTCGTCCCGGATGTCGCCGGTGAGCCGCGCCCGGACGGTCGCCGTCCCGCGGCGGCTGCTGACCCGCACGTCCGTGCCGTCCTCGATGCCGAGCCGTCCGGCCAGGTCCGGATGCAGCTCGACGAACGGCCCCGGCGCGGCCTCCGCCAACGCGGCCACCCGCCGGGTCTGCGCGCCGCTCTGGTACTGCGCCAGGACGCGCCCTGTCGTCAGGTACACCGGATGGGCGTCGTCCACGTCCTCGTCCGGGCCTCGGTGCTCCACCGGGACGAACCGGGCCCGGCCGTCCGGTGTCGGGAACCGCTCCGCGTAAGGACGCGGTGTGCCGGGGTGGTCCTCGCTCGGGCAGGGCCAGAACACGCCGCCCTCGCGGTCGATCCGCTCGTAGGTGATGCCGGAATAGTCAGCGGTGCCGCCCGCGCTCGCCGCGCGCAGCTCCTCGAACACCTCGTCGGGCTCGATGCTCCACCGGCCGGGCGCGGCGAGGCGTCCGGCGAGGGACGCGATGATCTCCAGGTCGCTCCGAACGCCGTCCGGCGGCGCGACCGCCCTCCGCCGCCGCAGGACGCGTCCTTCCAGGTTCGTCATCGTGCCGGACTCCTCGGCCCACTGCGTCGTCGGCAGGACCACGTCGGCGCGCCGCGCTGTCTCCGACGGGACGAAGTCTGCGACGACCAGCAGGTCCAGGGCGCCGAGGCGTTCGGCGACGGCGGCCGAACGCGGCGCGGACACAACCGGGTTCGACCCGAACACCAGCAGCGCCTTCGGGCCGTCCGGCGTGCCGAGCGCCGACAGCAGCTCGTAGGCCGAGCGTCCCGGGCCGGGCAGGACGTCCGGTTCCACGCCCCACACCGCGGCGACGTGCGCACGCGCGTCCGGATCGTCGATGCGCCGGTAGCCGGGGAGCTGGTCGGCCTTCTGCCCGTGCTCGCGTCCGCCCTGCCCGTTCCCCTGCCCGGTCAGGCAGCCGTATCCGGAGCCGTCCCGGCCGGGCAGGCCGAGCGCGAGCGCCAGGTTCACGAACGCCGACACCGTGTCGGTGCCGTTGGCGTGCTGCTCTCCGCCGCGTCCGGTCAGGATGTGCGCGCGGTCGCCGCCCGCCAGCAGCCGGACGGCCTCCCGCAGCTGCGGGACGGGCACGCCGGTGATCCGCTCCACCCGGCCCGGCCAGTACGCGTTCACCACCGTCCGGACGGCCTCGAACCCCGCCGTCCGGGACGCGACGTACGCCTCGTCCACCAGTCCCTCCGCGATCGCGACGTGCAGCAGCCCGTTCGCGAGGGCGAGATCGGTGCCCGGCAGCGGACGCAGATACAGGTCGGCCGACCGCGCCGTCGCGGTCCGGCGCGGGTCCACGACGATCAGCGCGCCGCCGCGTCCGCGCATGTCGGACAGGTGCCGCATGAACGGCGGCATCGTCTCGGCCGGGTTCCCGCCGACCAGCAGCACCGCGTCCGAGCGCCCCAGGTCGGTGATCGGCCCCGGCAGACCGCGGTCCATCCCGAAGGCCCGCAGGGACGCCGCGGCCGCCGACGACATACAGAACCGGCCGTTGTAGTCGATCTGCGAGGTGCCGAGCGCGATCCGCGCGAACTTCCCGAGCTGGTACGCCTTCTCGTTGGTCAGCCCGCCCCCGCCGAACACCGCGACCGCGTGCGGACCGTGCGCCGCGCGAAGCCGGACGGCCTCGGCGGCGACGCGGTCCAGGGCCTCGTCCCAGGTGCACGGCTCGAGCGGCGCGTCCCGGCGCGGACGCGCCAGGGGCGTCGTCAGCCGGTCCGGGACGCCGAGCAGCTCGGCGGACGTCCAGCCCTTCTGGCACAGACCGCCCCGGTTCGCGGGCACGTCCTCGCGCGGCGCCACCACCGGCGGGCCGTCCCCGGGAGTGAGCGTCATGCCGCACTGCAGCGCGCAGTACGGGCAGTGCGTCGCGGTTCCGGTCATGCCGGAAAGCCTGCGGACGTGCCGTTTCGAGGGCGCTTCCCCTCCGTGACCCGGGAGTTAAAACCGCCTCACCACGCCGCTCCCGCCAAGGTCAGAAGACCCGCCGCTCCCCCTGACGGGCCCATGTCAAGCGTTGTCGATCGCGGTCAGGGAGCTTTCGGCAGCGGCCCCGCGGCGCGCCGAACGGATCGACGGCGGCGCGGGCCGTCCGCCGGTGCCGCCCCGCGACCGCCCCGGCACCGGCGGTGCCCGCCCGTCTACGCTCGGACCATGCCCGATCTCGCCTACATCGCCTCGCTCCCCCGCACCCGCGGCGCCGCCGCCGCGCTCCTGGTCGACGACCTCGGCCGGATCGTCCTGGTGAAACCCACCTACAAGGAGGGCTGGTTCCTGCCCGGCGGAGTCATCGAGGAAGGCGAGTCGCCGCTGGCGGCCTGCGAACGCGAGTGCCGCGAGGAGCTGGGCCTCACGCCCCGCCTCACCGGCCTGGTCTGCGTCGACTGGGGCCCGCCCCGCGACGGCGTGGACGCCGTCAACATCTTCGTCTTCGCCGGTCGGATCTCCGACGCCGAGATCGCCGCGATCACGCTCCCGCCGGACGAGCTCTCCGACCACACCCTGGTCGCCCCGGAGAAGGTGGCCGAGCTCGCCCCCGCCCACATCGCCCGCCGCATGGGCCCCGCCCTCCGCGGCATGGCCGAACACCGCGCCGTCTACCTCGAGGACGGCCACGACCCCGGCCTCCCCGACCAGACCCCGGCCCCTCAGTAGAACCCCGGCCCCGACCGCGACGTCGGCCGGTCCACCAGCCGTCCGCCGCAGGGGCGGACGGCTTCCGGCGCGGCCCCTTCCCGCCCGGGGACGGGCTCAGCCGTCCACCCGGGCGCCGCGCTTACGGGCCTCCCCCACGGTCAGGTCGGACCCGCGCAGGTCCGCTCCGGTCAGGTCGGCGCCGGTCAGTTCGGCATCGCGAAGCTCCGTCCCCGTCAGGTTCGCCCGGGTCAGGAACGCGTTGATCAGTTTCGCGCCGGGGAGGAAGGCCTGGCTCAGGTCCGCTTCGAACAGGGAGGCCCCGGTCAGGTTCGCACTGCCCAGGTAGGCGCCGCTCAGATGCGCCCCGGTCAGGGCCGTGCGGGTCAGGTTGGCGTTGTAGAGGATCACGCCTGACAGGTCGGCTCCGGACAGGTCGGCATCGGTCAGGTTCGCCCCGGACAGGTCGGCGAACGCGAGCGTGTGGAATTTCAGGGCCCTGTGGTGAAGGTCGATGGACGTCAGGTCGAAGGAGCCCGTGCCCTCCTGGGCGAGCCGGCCGCCCACGGTGAGGGCGGCGTCGGTGTCGATGGCCGGACGGGTCCTGTCCGTCCCCGAGGGAGGATCCTGGGCGTGGGTGCGGGCGTAGGCGGCCAGGACCCGGACGATCGTCGTGCGGTCCCGGTCGGAGTCCTCGGCGAGGCGCTGAAGGGCGTAGATGCCACCCAACCTGACCTCGACCTTCTCCGAGCCGAGCTCCTCGACCGCCTTGGCGTAGCGGTCGGTGTCCTGGCCCTGGCGGGAGACGTCCAGTGTCTTGGAGGTGTAGATCAGCCCGGCGGCGGTGAACACCACGCCCACGATGACGACGAGGCCGGTGACGGACTGCATCAACGCCGACCTGGCGTTGCCGACCGCCTCCAGCCGCTGCGGCACGGTCAGGGTGTCCCGCTCCGCCGAGGTCAGCGCGTGCCGTTCGCCCGACAACCACCGGGTGGCCGGGACCAGCAACCACCACAGCAGAAGCGCCGCCGCACCGACCGACGCGCCGCCGATCCAGGCCCAGCGGGCCGTGCCGCCGGTCGTCCAGGCCTCATATCCCGCGCCCAGGACGGCCGCGAGCATGCCCCCGGCGATCCCCCAGGCCGTCACACGCCGGACGACGGAGCTCCGCGCCCCCGCTTTCTCCTCCGCCGGAGCAGGGGGAGGAACGGGCGGCGCGACCGAAACCGGACCACGCCGAAGTCGCCTGATCCCGCCCGCCGCCACGACGACGGCCACGGCCAGCCCCACGGCACCGGACCTGCGCACCCGCCGCTCCCTTGCCCTGGTCGCGTGAAGGCAGCGTGCTTCCGTGTTGTGGGACGTCCCAGCCGAGGACCCGGTTCACCTTCTGCGCCGGGCAGGCGAAGATGGGCGCGTCGGGCCGTGATCCCGGGCGCGCCCGCCGTGCCTCAGCAGGGCTAGACGCCCACGGGGACGTTGTCGCGGGCCTGGGCGCCGCGTTCGGGTTGCGCCGCGCGGGCGCAGTGCGCCGAGCAGTACATGTCCCGGCCCACGGCCACGCCGTGGCCGACGACCCTGCACTCGCAGTGCTCGCAGATCGGCGCCATCCGGGTGATCGCGCACTCGAACGAGTCGAAGACGTGGACCGCCCCCTGCGCGTGCACCTCGAAGCTCATGGCGTAGTCGTTGCCGCAGACCTCGCACTTGGCCATGTCGTTCGTCTCCCCCATGTCCCCCGCCGCCGACCGGAGATCTACCCAGATCGGCGGCGGCTGATGCGCCGGGGCTCCGCGAACGCGCAGGTCAGGCGCCGGTGGGCGGGTCGCACCCGGCGGTCAGACGGCCCGCAGGGCCTCGGTCGGAGGCATCCGGGCGGCGCGGAGCGCCGGGACGAGCCCGGCGACGACGCCGATCGCCACCGCCGCCCCGACGCCGCCCGCCCACGCCTCGGGCGGGATGACCACCGCCCAGTGCCTGGTGGCGGCGTACGCCATGGTGGCGAGCGCCCCCGCGGCGACCCCGGCCGCGCCGCCCAGCCCGGCGAGCAGGATCGCCTCGGCCAGGAACTGGACGCGGATGTGGCCGCGGGTGGCCCCGAGCGCGCGCCGCAGCCCGATCTCCGAACGGCGTTCCAGCACCGAAATGATCATCGTGTTGGCGACCCCGACCCCGCCGACCAGCAACGCCACCGCGCCGAGCCCGAGGAACAGGCCGTTCAGCGCGGACCGCGCGGCGGCGCGCACCACCAGCGCGTCCGAGGGGTTGCTCACCGTGACCTGGGAGGGGTTCTCGGGATTGGCGGTCGCCGCCAGCACCGCGTGGACGTTCCCGACCTGGCCCGTGGCCGAGCGCACGTAGATCGTGGACGGGTGCCCGTCGAAGCCCAGGAACCGCATCGCCGCCGGGTAGCCGACCAGGACCGAGCCGTCGATCTCCGGCGCGAGCGGCGCGGGCCCGAGGATCCCGACGACCGAGAACCACCTCTGCCCGAGCCAGATCCGCTGGCCGAGCCACACCCGGTCCATGCCGAGCCGCCGCGCGGCGAGGTGGCCGAGCACGGCGGCCGGCTCGTTGGCGGTGGCCGCGTTGAGGAAGGCTCCCTTCAGGACGCCGGTGCGGACGATCTCCGGCAGCCGCAGGCTGGTCGCCTGGACGGTGAGCGCGTTGGTGTTGACGTCCGGGATGAGGGGGCTGCGGTACACCTTCGCCTCGACCGCGCCGGTGCTCTGCACCTGCTCCACCGGCCCGATCCGGGAGATCATCCCGGGCGCGGTCAGCGGCAGCTCGGCGGCGGCGCCCGACAGGTCCTTGCCGGTACTGACGGTCAGCATGTTGGTGCCGAGCCGGTCGATCTCGGCGAGCAGCCCCGCCTGGGACGAGGCGGACAGCCCGAGCACCGCCACGATGGACGCGACGCCGATCGCGATGCCGAGCGCCGACAGCGCGGCGCGCAGCCGCCGGGTGCGCAGGCCGACGCTGGAGATCCGCAGCAGGTCGGCGGGCTGAAGCCGTCCGATGGGGTGGGCGTCGGTGGTCACGGGGCGTGCCCTTCCATGGCGCCCGGCGCGGCGGACGCGCCCGGACAGGTCGGCGATACCGGTTCCGGCGTCGGTTTCGGTGACGGTTGTACCTGTGCGTCCTGCCGGACGTCGGCGACGACGCGGCCGTCCAGCATCTCGATCCGGCGGGGCAGCCGGGCGGCCAGGTCCCGGTCGTGGGTGATGACGACGATGGTGGCGCCCTCGGCGTTGAGGTCCTGGATCAGCGCGAGGACGGCGTCGCCGTTGCGGCTGTCGAGGTTTCCGGTGGGCTCGTCGGCCAGCACGATGGACGGACGTCCGACCAGGGCGCGGGCGATCGCCACGCGCTGCCGCTCGCCGCCCGACAGCCTGGACGGGATGTGCCCGGCGCGGTGCGCCAGGCCGACCCGGTCGAGGGCGTCGGCGGCGGCCCGGCGGCGCAGCGACCGCGGCACGCCCGCGTAGAGCAGGCCGTCCGCGACGTTCTCCAGCGCCGTGGTGTGGTCGGCGAGGAAGAACTGCTGGAACACGAACCCGATCGTGCCCGCCCGCAGCCGGGACAGCTCCCTGTCGCCCATCCGCCCGGCCTCGGTCCCGGCGACCCGGACGATCCCGCTGGTGGGACGGTCGAGCGTCCCGATGACGTTCAGCAGAGTCGACTTCCCCGAACCGGACGGCCCGACGATCGCGACGAGCTCGCCCCGGCGGACGGTGAAACTCACCCCGAGCAGCGCGGGCACCGGCGGCTCGCCGGGATAGATCCTGCTCACCGACTCCAGTTCCAGCACCGGCCCGGCGGTCAGGTCACCTGCGGTCATGTCATCAGCGGTCATGTCGTCGGCGGTCATGAGATCGGCACCACGACCTGCTGACCGGGCACGATGCCCTTGCCGGTGATCTGCACCGTCCCGGCGGTGTCGTCGAACAGTCCGAGCGTCACCGGCATGAGGTGGTGCGAGCCGCCGGCGTCCACCACCTCGACGCCGTAGCCGCCGCCGAGCAGCGCCAGCAGCGCGTTGACCGGGACCATCAGCGCGCCCTCGACGCTCTCGGTGGTGATCGACACCCCGACGGGGGCCTGGTCGAGGGCGCCGGTGGCCCTGGAACCGCCGGGCGTGACCGTGACCGGAACGGTGGACCGGCCGCCCGGGGCCTTCTTGACGACGGTGCCGACCGACGCGACCGAGCCCCCGACGCTCGAGCCGTCCGGCAGCGTGATCACGACCTTCTGGCCCTCCTTCAGCCTGCCCTGCAGGGACGCGTCGACGTCGACGTTCACCTGCCGCCGGGTGGAGCTACCCGTGAGGACGACGCCGCCCTCCGGGGCCCGGCCGCCCAGCTTGACCGCCAGGCCGGTGATCCTGATCTTGGCGGCGCCGACGAACACCACCTCGCCCTTGGCGAGCCTGCCCGTCCGCCTGACGTCGAGGGCGTCCTGAAGGTTCCTGACGGCGGCGGCGGTCGCCGCCGTGTAGGTGTCCGACCCCGTGGGGATGGAGCCGTCGGCGTCGTATCCGGAGGCGGCGAGGGCGGCGTTGAGCTCCTGGACGTCCGGTCCGGTCACGCCCGGTCTCAGGTCGCGGTACATGGGGGTCCTCCCGCCCTTGAAGAAGACGACGGGCCTGCCGTCGACCCTGTAGAGCACCTGGCCCTGCCGGACGACCCGGCCGAGCCTCGGCAGACCGGTGATGACGCCGGACGCCTGGTTGACGGCCTGGTAGCCGCCCGCGTAGGTGAGGGTCCCGCTCACCGAGGTGCGGGCGGTCAGGGTCCCCCGGGTCACGGTCGCCATGCCGGTGGTGACGGATGCCGGGGGCTGGTGCTCGCCGCCGTGTCCGGCCGTGACCGTGTAGTAGCCGGCGCCGCTCGCGACGATCAGGACCACCGTGACGGTCACCACGATCCGCTTGCGCCGCCTCCGGGCCGCCAAGGCGGTGCGGAGCGACCGGGTCTCCGGTTCGCTCTCCAGAGCGGCCGGTGCGACATTCGTCGTCGAGACGGTCCGGGAAAACCCGAGGCGGTCAGCCACCCGACCGTCCTTCGCCGTCACTGAGGAACCGGCGGCACGCCTTCTCCGCGGCCTGGAAGACGGGATTGTCAGGCGTCATTCCGATCTTGTCGCCGTCGAGGTTCATGCCGCCGTTGGGATTCGGATCGGGGAACCTGGTCACCCCGTGCTCCCGCATGCACTGCGAGTGCTTCAGCGCCGCCGCACGGTTCTCCGGGCCGTCGTCGCCCGCGCCGCCGCTGGGCATCAGCGACTTGCAGGCGCCGTCGGCGGACTTGTAGGTCGCCGTGTCGGACTGCACGTCGTTGCCGTTGACCTGCAAACCCTTGCCGAGCACCGGGTCGGGGAACCTGCTGATCCCGTGCGAGCGCATGCACTTGGCGTACCTGAGCAGCCCGTCGTAGATCTGCTGGTCACTCGGCGGCGCGCCGCCCTTCCCGCCCCCGTTCCCGCTGCCGTCGCCGCCTCGCGGCGCACCGGTGGTCTCCACCGCGGCCACGCCCTTCCTCCCGTCGTCCCCGGATGACCCGCAACCGCTCGCCACGAGCGCGAACAACGCGAGGCCGGTGGCCAGCACAACGGTCGCGGGCCCACCGCGCCCAATGCGTGCTCGCATGGTCTCCTCCTTCTGTCGACGCACACCTGACATGGAGTTCTACTGAGCCGGTGGTTTCGGAGAGGTATCACCCGGCGACGGTCCCGAGCGCAGGCGTCCGAATGCTTTTCCCGAACACCCGGCCCGCTCCGCGAATCGTCCAAACCGCGCCGGCGGACGTCGCCTCAGTCGGGGAATCCAGCTCTGAGACCTTCCCGAAACCGGGGCGACGCCATGATGGAGCCGTGCCCGACCGCGCGGTCCCGCGCACCCGGACGGCGCGGACGGGGCGGTGGCACATCGGGGTGGTTCCGTCGGGAGGAGCGCACGTGCGGGTCCTGGTGATCGAGGACGACGAGGAGCTGGCGCAGGCGGTCGCCGTCGGGCTGCGCCGCGCGACCATGGCCGTGGACGTGGCGCTCGACGGCCCGTCCGGCCTGGAGCGGGCGCTGGTCAACGACTACGACGTGGTGGTGCTCGACCGGGACCTGCCCGGCCTGCACGGCGACGAGGTGTGCGCGCGGCTGATCCTGGCCGGGAGCCGCGGCCGGGTGCTGATGCTGACCGCCGCCACCACGTCCGAGGACCTGGTGGACGGTCTCGGCATCGGCGCCGACGACTACCTGCCCAAGCCGTTCGACTTCCCGGTGCTGGTGGCCCGGATCGGCGCGCTCGCCCGCCGGGCGCACCCGGTGGCGCCGCCGGTGCTGCGGCATCGCGACATCGTCGTGGACACCGCACGGCGCGACGCCAGGCGGGGCGGACGGGACCTGGACCTCGCGCCGAAGGAGTTCGGGGTCCTGGAGGTCCTGCTCGCCGCGGAGGGACGCGCGGTGTCGGCCGAGGAACTGCTGGAACGGGTCTGGGACGAGAGCGCCGACCCGTTCACCAAGGCCGTGAAGGTCACCGTCAGCCGGCTGCGCGCCAAACTCGGCGAGCCCCCGGTCATCGACACGGTGGCCAAGTCCGGCTACCGGATCTGAGGGGCCGCCCGATGCGCCCCCCACGGTTCCCCCGGCCCCCCGGCCTCCTCCGGAGCGGCCTGTCCCGCCGCACGGTCCGCCTCCGGCTCACCCTGCTGTACGGGGCGCTGTTCCTGGTCTGCGGGACGACGCTGGTCGGCATCACCTACCTGCTGGCCAGCCAGTCCACGCCCGGCGTCTACACCCTCCGTGGCCCGAACGGCGACACCAACGCGCTGGCGCGCGGCTCGTCCGGCTCCGACTCCGGCACCGGCACCGGCTCGGGCCCCGGCCCGGACGGCTCGCTGCACTCCAGCTCGGGCCAGGGCGGCGGCAGTGTGAGCGACACGACCGGCCCCGCCCAGGCCGCCGACATCGCCCGGCGCACCGAGCAGGCCGCCCGCGCGCAGCGCGCCCGGGAACTGCGCTCGCTGCTCGTGCAGTCCGGCACCGCGCTCGGCATCACGACGGTGATCTCGCTCGGGGCCGGCTGGGTGGTGGCCGGTCACATGCTGCGCAGGCTCCGGCGGATCACCGCGGCGGCCCGCACCATCTCGGCCGGCAACCTCCACGAGCGGCTCGCGCTGGACGGCCCCCAGGACGAGCTCAGGGAACTCGGCGACACCTTCGACGAGCTGCTCGCCCGGCTGGAGGGGGCCTTCCTGGCGCAGCGCCGGTTCATCGCGCACGTCTCGCACGAGCTGCGCACCCCCATGACGCGGCAGCGGACCCTCGCGCAGGTCGCGCTCGCCGACCCGGACGCCACGGCGGAGTCACTGCGCGCCGCGCACGAGCGGGTGCTGGCGGCCGGGGCGCAGCAGGAGCAGCTCGTCCTGGCGCTGCTCACCCTGGCCCGCGGACAGGCCGGGATCGGCCGCCGCGAGCCGTTCGACCTGGCCGGGCTCACCCGGGACACGGCGCTGAACCGGTCGGACGACGCGCGGCGCCTCGGCGTGACCGTCCGGACCGACCTCGCACCGGCCGAGGTGTCCGGCGACGCGCGGCTCGCCGAACGGATGATCACCAACCTGGTCGACAACGCGGTGCGGCACAACATCCCCGGCGGGCGGGTGGAGGTCACCACGGGCCGGCGGGACGGGGCCGCGGTGCTGACCGTCGCCAACACCGGCCGGACGATCCCGGAACCCGCCGTGGAGCGGCTCTTCGAGCCCTTCGAGCGGCTCGACGCCGAGCACACCGGCCGCGCCGAGGGACTCGGCCTCGGCCTGTCGATCGTCCGGGCCATCGCCGACGCGCACGACGCCGCCGTCCTGGCCCGCCCCCGCCCGGACGGCGGACTGGTGGTCACCGTGACGTTCCCGGTCAGACACCGTCCGCGGCACGACCCCGGAGCCGCGCCGCACCCGGACGCAGATAGACCACCCAGGTCAGGACGGTACAGGCCACGTAGAAGGCCGCCAGCCCCAGCAGCGCGGGAGTGATCCCGCCCGTCCGCTCGATCGAGATCCGGAACGCCTGCTGGACGAGCACTCCGCCCGCCGCCCCGACCGCCGAGACGATCCCGATCGCGGCGGCGGCCGTCCGCCGGGCCCGCGCCGCCCCGTCCACCCCACCGGACGCCCGATCGAACGTCCCGCCGATCGTCCCGTCGGACGTCTCCGACGCCCGCTCCCGCGCCCGGAAGATCGCCGGGATCATCTTGTACGTCGACCCGTTCCCGAGCCCCGTCGCGACGAACACGAACAGGAACGCAGCCAGGAACAGCCCCCAGGACCCGGCCCGCACCGCCTGCGCCACCGCCCCGATCCCCGCCCCCATCAGCAGGAACGTCACGACCGTGACGCGCGCGCCGCCGAACCGGTCGGCCAGCCACCCGCCGAGCGGACGCGCCAGCGACCCCGCGAACGCGCCGAGCCAGACCACGTGCGCCCCGTCCACGTCCGGGAACCGGCTCCTGACCAGCACCCCGAACGTGAAGCTGAAACCGATGAACGACCCGAACGTCCCCACGTACAGCACCGACATCACCACGGTCTGCGGGTCCCGCGCGGACGCGGCCATCTCGCGCGGCGTGTACGACGACGTCGCCCCCGAGAGGTTGTTCATCAGCAGGTACGCGGCCACCACCGCCAGCAGGACCAGCGGCATCCAGACCCAGCCGACCGCCGCCAGCCCCGCCGCCACGATCAGCGGCGGCATCGCCAGCTGCGTCACGGCCGTCCCGAGGTTGCCGCCCGCCGCGTTCAGCCCGAGCGGAAGGCCCTGCCGAGCCGCCGGGTAGAAGTGCGTGATGTTCGCCATGGACGAGGCGAACGTCCCGCCGCCGAGCCCCGTCGTCGCCGCCACCAGCAGCAGCGCCCAGAACGGCATCCCCGGGTGGTGCACGGCGTACACGAACAGCCCGCACGGGACGAGCAGCAGCAACGCGCTGACCACCGTCCAGTTCCGTCCGCCGAACCGGGCCGGCGCGAACGTGTACGGCACCCTCACCGCGGCGCCGACCAGGTTCGGCACCGTCGTCAGCCACAGCGTCTGCCCCACCGACAGCGTGAACCCGGCCGCGCCCAGGTTCAGCACCGCGATGCTCCACAGCAGCCACACGCAGAACCCGAGGTGCTCGGTGACGATCGACACCACCAGGTTCCGGGCCGCCACCCGCCGTCCGGTGGACGCCCAGAACGCCGGGTCGTCGGGATCCCAGTCGTCGATCCGCCCGCCCCGGCGTCGGACGGCCGGGACCTGGTCGATCAGCGCCGTCATGGCGTCTCCTCACGGTGTCTCGATGCGACACCGCGAAGCTAGGAGCGGCACGTTACGCGACGGCGCCCTCCGTGTAGCCCCACCGCTACGACCCACGCACACCCCGCCCCGCCCCCCGGTGAGCCGGGACGTCACGCGCCCTCAGAACTCGACGGGCGGCTCCGCGCGGAAGGCGTCGTGCAGCAGCCCGACGAACTCCCGGGCGTCCGGCAGGACCGCCGAACCCAGGCGGTTCACCGCGACGCCCGGCGTCCAGGAGTTCATGACCACCGCCCCCGACAGCCCGGCCACGTCGTCCGGCGTCACCTCCCGGACGGCCTGGGGCACGCCGAGCGCCTCGAGACGGCGGCGCACCACGCCCATCATCGTCCCGACCAGCATCGGCGCGTCGGGCCAGATCACCGACTCGCCGTCCCAGAACGCCAGGTTCCAGATCGTCCCCTCGGACAGGCGGCCCCGGCGGTCCACGAACGCGGCGTCGTCGAACCCCGCCGCGACGGCCCTGCGCAGGTGGTAGGTCTTCCCGACCTCGCCGACGTGCTTGACCGCGGGCAGGTCCCGCTCGTGCTCGACCACCGCCAGCGACAGCGGCCCCCGCGGCCCGTCCGCGGGCGGACCGGTCCGGACCAGCACCTCCGGCTCCCCGCCCCCTGCCGTGAACTCACTGGACGCCGAGAACACCGTCGCCGTCAGCGACAGGTCGTCCGGCCCGGCCTCGACCGCCGCGCGCAGCAGCTCCCGGATCCGCTCGTCCGGGACGGCCCGCCCGAACAGCTCGCGCGACGCCGTCCGAAGCCGGTCGACGTGCAGGTCGAGGCCGCGGACCCGGCCACCGCGCACCTGCATCGCGGTGAAGTGCGCGTACCCGGCGAAGGCCAGCGGCGCCAGCTCGGCCGCCGTCGCGGGACGCCCGCCCAGCCGGGCGACGAATTCGGTGGTGGCGGTGTTCATCAGTGCGTGACTCCAACTCGATCGGATCGGACGCCCTCCACCCTGCCCGGCCGTACGCCGACCACCCAGCCCTCCGCCGTGCCTACGCCTGGCAGTGGCAGGAACGCGCCGCCGCCCGCCGCACACCGTCCGGCCTCGATAATGAACGGCATGGAGAACCGCTCCGGCGGCGAGCTCGGCGCCTTCCTCCGCAGCCGCCGCGCACGCCTGACACCCCAGGACGTCGGCCTCCCCGACACCGGACGGCACCGGCGCGTCCCCGGCCTGCGCCGCGAGGAGCTCGCCCAGCTCGCGGGCGTCTCGGTCGCCTACCTCACCCGCCTGGAACAGGGCCACGGCCCCAACGTGTCCGCCGAGGTCCTGGACGCGCTCGCCCGCGCCCTGCGCCTCACCGAGAACGAGCACGCCCATCTGCGCCGCCTCGCCCGGAACCGCCGGAACCCCGATGGCCCGCCGTCCAGCCACCAGGTGCGCGAACCGCTGCGGCAACTGCTCACCGCGATGGACTCCGTCCCCGCCTACGTCACCGGCCCCTTCCTCGACCTGCTCGCCTGGAACCCGATGGCGACGGCCCTGTTCGGCGACTGGGAGCGGCTCGAACCCGGCCACCGGAACCTCGCCCGGCTGGTCTTCCTCAGCGACGACCACCGGGGCCTGTTCACCGGCTGGAACTCCCTCGCCGCCGACACGGTCGGCGCGCTGAGGCTCGACGCGGGCTGCTTCCCCGACCATCCCCGCCTGTCCGAACTGGTCGGGGAGCTGTCGGCCGAGAGCGCGGAGTTCCGCGCCCTGTGGGCCCGGCACGACGTCAAGGAGAGGGGTCACGGCACCCGGCGGCTGCGCCATCCCGCGGCGGGCGAGCTGCTCCTGGCCTTCGAGTCGTTCCGCCTCGCCGACGACGCCGACCAGTGCCTGACGACCTTCCACACCCCGCCGGACGCCCCGAACCCCGACGCCCTCCGCCTCCTCACGCCCCGACCCGCCACGCTCTGACGGCACAGCGGCCGGCGCGCGTGACGCCGGTCAGCGGGACGAGGCCGCCCGCGACGACTCCGAGGACGGCGCGCCATCCGGGGACCGTCGCGGCTGACGCGTCCGGCGACGCGGCTGCGGGCACGCCGCCGGCTCCTGGTCCGGCCAGCCCGGACTCCGCCCCGACGCGCGGAGCACCGCCTCCCACGCGTCCCCGCGCTCCGCCTCCCGGACGGCCGCCAGCGGCAGATGCGGCACGCCCCAGTGCCACGCCGACACCAGCAGCTCCGGATCCTCCGGGCGGTAGTCCACGCCGCTCGCGCGCGCCAGGTCCCACGCGTGCAGGTGCCATTCCACGCACGCCGCGCCCGCGTGGTCACCGACGGTGTACTTGGTGCCCCGGTAGACCAGGTGCGTGCGGTCCCACATGTCCGGCATCAGATCGGCGTAGGCGCCCGCCGACACCGTGAACGCGGTGATCCGCCCCTCGCCCGGCTCCGGCGGCAGCACCGCCAGCTCGGCCGCGTTCTGCCGGGCCTGCTGCCGGATCAGCACCGCGGACGCCGCGTCCTGGGCGAACAGCTTCGCCAGGCGGCTGTCCGGCGCGTCCTGCAGGTACTCCAGGTAGCTCTCGGCGACGCACCGCAGGTGCCCGGCCAGGTCCATCACCTGCCACTCGGCGCAGGGGGTCGGAGCAGTCCAGTCGGGCACCCTCGCCGCCAGGTCGCGGATCGCCCGCACCCCGTCCTGATAGCACTCCAGGACCCGTTCCCGGTCCGGCGGCGTGCGCTCCACCCTGCATTCCCCCCGCGTTCGCGAAAGCCCCCCGTGGCTCCGGTGGCCGCCCGTTCCGCCTCAGCCCCGTCCACCCGTCCCGGAGCCGAGCCCCGGCGCGCTCCCCGAGAGGGGAGGATTTCAAAGTTCGCCCTCCGGTGCCACTCCGCTTCGCTGTGTTGTCGGCTTAGGACGCGTCAAATGCTCACCTCGACACGTCCCGGCGCTCACCAGGGCACACCCCGCGACGACCGTCCGGGCCGGGCGCGCCGCCCGGCCCGGAACGCCCACGTGGGAGCGACGGCCTCAGACCGCGGCGACGCCCCGGCCCGCGCGGTAGCTGAGCCGGTGGGTCTCGCGGGCGGTGCGCAGCCGGTCGATCTCGTCGGTCCACGGACGGACCGTCCAGCGGGCGCGG
The DNA here is from genome assembly GCF_000518265.1 of Actinomadura oligospora ATCC 43269. Classification (GTDB taxonomy): domain Bacteria; phylum Actinomycetota; class Actinomycetes; order Streptosporangiales; family Streptosporangiaceae; genus Spirillospora; species Spirillospora oligospora. Next base: position 456,549 of record NZ_KI912411.1, read on the forward strand.
GCCTTGCGCTCGGCGATCTCGGCGGCGCGGTGGGCGGCGCCGTCCTGGCCCTCCGGGACGTACACCTTGGGGCCCATCTCGACCCGCTCGGCGGCGAGGGCGGCCTCCAGCGCGACGGTCAGCGCCTGGTCGAACGCCGCGTCCAGCGCCTTCAGCTCGTCCGCCGGACGGTCCTCGGCCTGCGCGGTCCGCAGCGCGGTCTCGGCGGCCGTGGCGTCCGCGAGGCGGTCCCGGTAGGAACCGGCCAGCCGCCGGTCGTCCTCCATCCGCGCGGCGACGTCCTTGCTGATCCGGCGACCCAGCGGCATGTGGTGCTCCTCGAACCTCGTGCTCGTGCCCAAGCTCGTTCTCTGGCGTCGATCTTCATGACCGACAGGGGTCAGCGTACGCTCGGGACACGCCGGTTGTGACCCCGGACACCGGGTTCAGTGCCTTTACGCAGTAAGGTGATCCCCGTCATCGCCCGTCCCCGCGGAGCAGGAGGCACCGTCATGGTCCGGCAGCCGAGCATCAACGCGCAGAACCGCCCGCCGCTCACCACCGACCGGATCATCGAGTCCGCGCTGCACATCGTGGACGGCCAGGGCCTGGCCCGGCTCACCATGCGCCGCCTCGGCGACGCGCTGGAGGTCGAGGCCATGGCGATCTACCACCACCTCCCCCGAGGCAAGGAGCAGCTGCTCGACCACCTGGTCGCGCACGTCGGCGCGATGCCCGCCGCCTCGAGCGACGGAGGCTGGCGGGAGGGCCTCATGGTCTGGGCACGCGCCTACCGCGCCCGGCTGCTCGACCACGCGGGCGTGCTGCCACTGCTGGTCACCCACCGCAACCCGGCCGCGCTCGCGGCCACGATCGGCTCGCTGCGCGAGCACCTGCGGCTCGGCGGCGTCCCCGAGCAGGCCGCCGCCGTCGCCGCCCACAGCCTGCTCGGCTTCGTCATCGGGCACGTCGCGCTCGAGGTCCGCGACACCCGCGGCGACGTCCGCGCCGAACCCGGCGAACCTCCCGTGGACTGGGACGACCGCTTCGGCGCCGGGCTCGCGCTCGTCCTCACCGGGGTCAACCCGGGCTGACCGGCCCGGCCCCCTGTCAGTCGTCGACGACGAGCATCTCCAGCGTGCGCGGCCCGTGCGGCGGCGGCCCGCCCGAGGACGGCGCGGACGGCGGGCCGCTGATCCACGTCTGCGGCAGCGCCGGGTCGAGCCGCCGCACCGCCTCCGGGACGACGCCCACGATCTGGTCGGCGTGCACGACGCACAGATGCCGGTCCGGGACGAGCGCCAGCGCCCGGCGTCCCTGCGCCCGGCCGCCGTCCAGCACGACCGTCCCGGTCTGGGCGACCGCGACCGCGCAGCCGGTGACCGTGCCGTCCGCTCCCGCCAGGGTCGACACGTCCAGGACCGGCGAGTCGGCCAGCGCGCGCACGCCGTCCAGCTCGGCCAGCCACCCGAACGGCAGATCGGACGGCACGACGATCCGCTTGGCCTCCCACCCCCACAGGACGGCCGCGACCGCCGTCGCCAGTTCGTCCCCGCCGACGTGCCGGACGGCCACCCCGAGCGCCGCGACCCGCTCGGTGAACAGCGCCACCACGTCCGCCCGCGTCGCGGCCTCCGGGCCGGTCAGCCGCGTCAGGTACCCGCGCGGCACCGGGACGGGCGTCCGCCGCGGCGGCCCGAGCGCCTCCCGGACCAGCCGCGACACCTCGTCCCGGGCGGTCACCTGAGCCTCCGCCGGGCCGCCTCGCGACGCCGCCACCAGACCCGGAAGCTCTCGGCGGGCGGGGCGGCCAGGTCGCGCGCCTCGGTCCAGCGGCCGAGCAGGCCGGGCAGCCGCCGGATCCGCCCGCCCCGCGCCACCAGCCGCGCCCACCGCGAGCCGCGGCCGACGGCCGCCTCGAACCGGCGCGCGTCGGCCATCGTCCAGGCGAGACCGCGCATCACCGCGAGCTCCGGGGTCGGGACGGGCCGGTTCCGGCGCGCGTCCACGACCTCACCGCGCAGATGCACCAGCAGCCCCGGTATGTCGATCTTCACCGGGCAGACCTCCGCGCACGCCCCGCACAGCGTGGACGCGAACGGCAGCGACGCCGTCTGCGCGCGATCGACACCGCGCGCCAGCGGCGTCCAGACCGCGCCGATCGGGCCGGACGGGCCCGTTCCGCGCGGATCGTAGGGATGATCCCCCACCCGCTCGTACACCGGGCACACGGCCGAACAGGCGCCGCAGCCGATGCAGCGCAGCGCCTCCCGTCCGACATCGTCGCCGAGGATCCGGGTGCGGCCGTTGTCGACCAGCACCACGTGCACCTCGCTCGGGCCGTCCCCCGGCACGACGCCCGTCCAGGCCGACACCTGCGGGCTGAGCCGCTGTCCCCCCGCCGCGCGCGGGAGGAGCTGGAGCAGGACCTCCAGATCCGTCCAGTCGGGGACGGCCCGGTCCATCCCCGCGACGCAGACCAGTTTCTCCGCCAGCGTCAGGCACGCGCGGGCCGCGCCGTCCGCCTCCAGCAGCACGACGGTCCCGCTGTCGGCGACCAGGAAATCGGCCCCCGTGACGGCGACACGCGCGGCCCGCACCCGGTCGCGCCCCTCCGGCCCCCCGGCGTCGCACGCGCTGATCCCCTGCTCGGCGAGCGCGTCCGCGAGCCGGACCTCCCTCAGCACGGGACCGTCCGCGACCGCGACCTCGCCGCCCTCCCGGACGAGCGAGGCGACGATCCGGCGCGCGTCGGAAGCGGTCCTCGCCCAGTGCACCGTGCCGCCCGCGTCCGTGACGGCCCGTTCGAACGCCTCCAGATGGGCGCCGAGGTCGAGCAGGGCCCGGTCGCGGATCGCCGCCCCCGCCGCTCGTAGCTCCTCCCAGTCGGACGGCTCGCCGGTGGCCGCGGCCAGCCGGTCCCGCGCCAGCCCGGCGGACTCGGCCAGGTCGTGCCGCGCCCCGGCGTCCGCCAGCGCCTCCCGCGCCGCCTCCGCGAACCTCGGCAGGGCGGGCTTCCCGTCCGGCCCGCGTCCCCGGGCGGCGCTCCCCTGCTGCCCGCTCACGAGCCTCAGCAACGTCCCGACCCCGAACCCACCCGACCCGGCAGACGACCCCGGACCGACAACCCCGCCTGGACCGCCGGGCCCACCTGAACCGCCGGACCCACCCGGAACGGCGGACCCACCGGAGTCGGCGGGAGCACCGGAGCCGCCGGAGCCGCCGGACGCGTCCGGGTCCCGTTCGGACGGATCGGGGACGTGCGCCCCGGCCTCCCCCTCGCGCAGGCTCACGCGCCCTCCCCCGTGGACGCCAGGATCTCCGCGAGGTGCGCCACCCGGACACCCGCCCGCAGCCGGGACAGCGCGCCGCCGATGTGCGCGAGGCACGCGTTGTCCAGCGCGCACAGCACGTCCGCGCCCGTGTCCCGGACGTGCCGGACCTTGTCGGCGACCATCGCGACCGACACGTCCGCGTTCTTGACCGCGAACGCGCCGCCGAACCCGCAGCACTCCCCCGCCGCGGGCAGCTCGACCAGGTCCAGCCCCTTCACCGCGCGCAGCAGCCGCAGCGGACGGTCGCCCACGCCCAGCGCGCGCGACGCGTGGCACGTCGGCTGGTAGGCCACCCGGTGCGGGAACCGCGCGCCGACGTCGGTCACGCCCAGGACGTCCACCAGGAACTCGGTCAGCTCGTACACCTCGAGCCCGGCGGCGGCGCGCTCCAGGTCCGGGTCGTCGGCGGCCCGCGCCATGCTCCGGTAGGACGACCGGACCGCCGCCGCGCACGACGCCGACGGCGTCACGATCGTCCCCGCATCGGCGAACACGCCGGTGAACCGCCGCGCGAGGCCCGCCGCCTCGCGCCGGTAGCCGGTCGTCCAGTGCAGCTGCCCGCAGCAGGTCTGCCCCGCCGGGAACACCACCTCGTGGCCGAGCCGCTCCAGCAGGGACGTCACCGCGCGGCCGGTCCCGGGGAACATCGCGTCGTCGACGCAGGCGACGAACAGCGCCACGCGCATCCGGGCCTCACCTCCCCCTGGGTCGGGCCTCGTCCAGGGGCAATCGTAGGACTCCGGCCCCCGCGCGCCGGGGCGAAACGATCGCATCCCGACCCGGACAGGCGGCCGGTCCCGGACACCTGTCCGGACGAATCGGGAGGAACTTTACGCATCGGACGGCAACTCGTGCTCTTGCCGAGACGGATTCGCGGGCAGTCTGATCACCTGCACCTGAGGGTGAGGCCGATCACAGTCCGGTGGTACCCGGGTACCACCGGACAATCGTCCCTTCGGGCTATGGCCGCACAGGGCCGAACCGATCCACACTCGGATGCGTCAGACAGAAGAGCACCACCCATCGAGCACCTGAGACCGGAGGCACGCCGATGTGCCCACACCAACCGCACTGTCCCGCCTCTGACGGACCGGACCGCGACGCCGCGCGAACCGTGGCCACCCACCCCGAACAAGGGTGGAGCCTGCTGTGCAACGGCATCGTGATCTTCGAGGACACCGGTGAACTGCTGCCCGACGGGGAGGTCGTCGCCCCGCACCGCCCGACCGACCTCGGCGTCGGAGCGGTCGCCTGACCAGTCTCGTACGGGGGACTAGTCCGAACGGGTGATCTTCCTCGGGGGCGTCAACCACCCAACGGGCTCTCCGGGTGATCCCCGGAGACACCAGGAGAGAAGAAGCAAGGGCCCCGGCCAAGCCGCCGGGGCTCAGACATGTCCGGGACCGCTCGAGCCCCGTCCTCGCGGGGCCGGTCAGCCGGCCGGACGCGCCCAGCGGCCCAGCCAGGGCTCGACCGCCTCCCCCACCGCGGCGGGGTTCTTGTTCAGGTCGTGCCGCTCTCCCGCCAGGACGACCACCTCGGCGGCGTCGGCGGCGTCCGGAACGCCGAACGGGTCACGGTCGCCGTTCACGACGACCACCTCCACGCCCGCGCCGCGCAGCTCGTCCGCGCGCGACTTCTCGGGCTTCCCCGGCGGATGCAGCGGGAACGCCAGCGCCACCACGCCCACCGCGCCCGCCTCACCGGCCGTCCGGCACGCCACCCGCGCGCCGTTGCTCCGCCCGCCCTGCACGAGCGGGACGTCCCCGAACCGGTCGCGCAGGAGCTTGACGATCTCCAGCCACGCCTCGTCCTGCCGCGCCGCCGAGCCGGGAGCCCGCCGTCCGGCCTTCCGGAACGGCTGCAGCACACGCGCGACCGCCCCGCCGAGCCCCAGCGCGACCTCCCGGACGGCCAGCAGGTCCACCGCGTCCACGCCGCCGTTCGAGCCGTGCGTCAGCACCAGCAGGAACGCCGCCCCCTCAGGCGCCCCGTCCGCCGCACGCGGCTCGTCCACCGTCACCTCGGCGGCCCCGTGCGCCGTCACGATCTCCATGTCGCTCACCGTAGCGGCCCCGGCACACGGTCCTCGCCCCGGCCTCCGTCCACGACAATGTGGATCATGAAGCTGATGACGACGGACGAATGGCGGGCGTTCGCCCTCGAGGGGACGCGCACGGGCAAGATCGGCGTGATCCGCAAGAGCGGAGCCCCCCACGTCACCCCCATCTGGTTCCTCCTGGACGGCGACGACCTGCTGTTCACGACCCACGGGACAGGCCTCAAGGCCAAGGCGCTGAAGCGCGACCCCCGCGTCTCGATCGCCGTCGACGACCAGACGCCGCCCTACGCGTTCGTCGTGATCGAAGGAACGGCCGAGCTCGGCACCGACCTGGACGAGATGCTGCGCTGGGCGACCGCGATCGGCGGCCGCTACATGGGCGAGGACCGCGCCGAGGAGTACGGCAGGCGCAACGCCGTCCCCGGCGAGTACCTCGTCCGCGTGCGCATCACCAACGTGGTCGCCCAGACCGGCATCGCCGACTGACCCCGCCCGACAAGTGCGGCCGTCCAGCCGGGCGAGAGGTCGGGCGCCAGGCGGAAGGTCGGCCGGGACCGAGGTGTCGGGAGGCGTCAGGCGTCGGGCCAGCCGGGCGGGAGGGCGGCGGTGGGGCCCATGGCGAGGCGGAGGCGCTCGGCGAAGCTCTCGTGAAGGAGCGGACCCCAGGCGTAGTCGGACGGCACCCTGACGGCGCCGCCGATCACCTCATGCGACTCGCCGGGACGGCGGTCAGCGGCCTCGGCCGCGTACCGGACGGCCAGGAGCGCGTACATGTGGTCCAGCGCGCCGAACGCCTCGCCCGCCAGGGCGGGGAGCGCGCCCTCGGCGACGGCCTGCTCGAGCAGCGGCTCCCACCACAGCGCGGCCGGGTCGTCGCCGTCGTCCGCGCCGAACTCGCGCCGGAGCCGGGCGCGGACCTGCGGGGCGACCCCCGGGTCGGTCAGGCCGCGCCGCCACGCCTCGCGGGCCTCGCCGTCCCGGCCGCGCAGCGGCAGCGTACGGGCCAGCAGTTCGGTCGCCAGCGGCCCGACCTCCGGGTCGGCGGGCTCGCCCGCCGGGCCCAGCGCCGCGCCGAACGCGCCGATCGCCTGGTCGAGGCAGGCGATGCCCAGCGCGACGGCGAGCCTGGAGTGCGCGTGCGGCGCGGACGTCCGGTCGATGAGCTTCAGCCCCGCGGTCAGCACCCGCTGCGCGCGGGCCGGCTCGCCGCGTTCCAGCAGCCGCTGCGCGAGGTCGTGCGCGGCGAGTGGTCCGTACTCGCCGTCACCGGTCGCGACCGCGTCCTCCCAGTGCCCCCGGGCGCGCTCGAAGTCTCCCGCGTCGTCGGCGAGGCGGGCCAGGGCCAGGTGCGCGGGCGGCAGGTAGGCGGCGTTGGCGAAGTCGACCACGACCCGCCAGGCGGGCTCGGCCTCGTCGTGCTCCCCCGCACGCTCGTGGGTGAGCGCCAGGTGGTAGGCGGCGCGCGCGCCGTACTCGGGGTCGCCGGTGGCGATCGCGGCGCGGTCGGCCTCACGCGCGCCCGCGATGTCGCCCGAGTCGTCCAGGACGACCGCGAGGCCCAGCGCGGCCCGGGCCCGATGCGGGGTGTCGCCGAGCGCGAGCACCTCCCCGAACAGCGCCGCCGCGCGGTCGGAGTCGCCGTCCTCGGCGAGCCGCCGCGCCCGTTCGCACATCTCCGCCGCCTGGTGGGCCGCGGCTCCCGCCGTCCCGCCGGCCGCTCGGTCGGCTGACTCGGCTGACGCGGCCTCGGCGGCCGGTCCGGGCGTGTCACTCATGATCGTCTACTGCCCTCTGGGGGTCGGGGTTCGGCGCTGCCGAGCCTAGCGATCCGGTCGCCTCCGCGTCCCGCCCCGACACACCCGGACCTGATCATGTCGCGGGCCGCCACCGGCCACGACCTTTACGTTGTAGATCATTAGCTGGAACGGGGAAGGGCCCGCCCGGGACGTCCCCGGAACGGGCCCTCAGCCACGGGCAGCTCAGTCCTCGAACGCCTCCGGCGGCGGGCAGGAGCAGACCAGGTTGCGGTCGCCGTACGCCTGGTCGATGCGGCGGACCGGCGGCCAGTACTTGCCCTCGCGCAGGGACGGCAGCGGGTACGCCGCGGCCTCGCGCGTGTAGGCGTGCTTCCAGTCCTCGGTCACCAGGCAGTCGGCGGTGTGCGGGGCGTTGCGCAGCGGGTTGTCCTCGCGGTCGAGGGTCCCGTCGGCAACGGCCCGGATCTCCCGGCTGATCTCCACCATGGCGTCCACGAACCGGTCGAGCTCGGCGAGGTCCTCGCTCTCGGTCGGCTCGATCATCAGCGTCCCGGCGACCGGGAACGCCAGCGTCGGGGCGTGGAAGCCATAGTCGATCAGCCGCTTGGCGACGTCCTCGGCGGTGATCCCGGTCTCCTTGGTGATCTTGCGGAGGTCGGCGATGCACTCGTGCGCGACCAGGCCGTCCCGGCCGGTGTAGAGGATCGGGAAGTACGGGGACAGCTTCGCCGCCAGGTAGTTCGCGGCGATGATCGCGCCCTCGGTGGCCGCGCGCAGGCCGTCCGCGCCCATCATGGCGATGTAGGTCCACGAGATCGGCAGGATGCCCGCCGAGCCCCACGGCGCCGCCGAGATCGGCCCGACGCCGGTGTCCTGCGGGCCGGCCTCGGCGCGCAGCGGGTGGGACGGCAGGAACGGCGCCAGGTGCTCGCGGACGCCGACCGGGCCCACGCCCGGGCCGCCGCCGCCGTGCGGGATGCAGAAGGTCTTGTGCAGGTTCAGGTGCGACACGTCCGAGCCGAACTCGCCCGGACGGGCGAGGCCGACCAGCGCGTTCAGGTTCGCGCCGTCCACGTAGACCTGGCCGCCCGCGTCGTGCACCGACTTGCAGACCTCGGTGATGGACTCCTCGAACACGCCGTGCGTGGACGGGTAGGTCACCATGATCGCGGCCAGCGCGTCGCCGTGCTTGGCGATCTTGGCGTGCAGGTCGTCCACGTCGATGTTGCCGCCGTCGTCGCACTTGACGACCACGACCTTCATCCCGGCCATCACCGCGGACGCGGCGTTGGTGCCGTGCGCGGACGACGGGATCAGGCACACGTTGCGGTGCTCCTCGCCGCGCGAGGCGTGGTAGCCGCGGATCGCCAGCAGCCCGGCGAGCTCGCCCTGCGACCCGGCGTTCGGCTGCACCGAGACCCTGGCGTAGCCGGTGATCTCGGCGAGCCAGCCCTCCAGCTCACCGATCAGCTCGACGTATCCGGCGGCCTGGTCGACCGGCGCGAACGGGTGGATGTTCGCGAACTCCGGCCAGGTGATCGGCTCCATCTCGGTCGTCGCGTTCAGCTTCATCGTGCAGGAGCCGAGCGGGATCATGGACCGGTCGAGCGCGATGTCCTTGTCCTGGAGGCGGCGCAGGTAGCGCAGCATCGCGGTCTCGGAGCGGTGCGCGTGGAACACCGGGTGGGTCAGGTACGGGCTCTCCCGGCGCAGGGAGTCGAGCGCGTCCCCGGCCGGGGTCTCCGCGACGCCCTCCACGCCGAACGCCCGCCACACGGCCGCGACGTGCTCGCCGGTGGTGGTCTCGTCGCAGGCGATCCCGACGTGGTCGGCGTCCGCGAGGCGCAGGTTCACGCCCAGCGCGCGGGCGGTCGCGACGACCTCGGCGGCGCGGCCGGGGACGCGGGCGAAGACGGTGTCGAAGAAGTGCTCGTGGACGACCTCGACGCCGCCCTCACGCAGCCCCGCGGCCAGCCGGACCGCGTGCCCGTGCGCGTGCTGCGCGATCGCCGCCAGGCCCTCCGGGCCGTGGTAGACGGCGTACATGCTGGCCATCACCGCGAGGAGCACCTGCGCGGTGCAGATGTTGCTGGTGGCCTTCTCACGCCGGATGTGCTGCTCGCGGGTCTGGAGCGCGAGCCGGTAGGCGGGCCTGCCGTCGATGTCGACCGAGACCCCGACGAGGCGTCCGGGCAGCTGCCGCTGGATGCCCTCGCGGACGGCCATGTACCCGGCGTGCGGGCCGCCGAAGCCGAACGGGACGCCGAACCGCTGCGCCGAGCCGACCACGATGTCCGCGCCGCTCTCCCCGGGCGGCCGCAGCAGCGTCAGCGCGAGCAGGTCGGCGGCGACCACGGCCTGCATGTCCCGCGCGTGCGCCGCGTCCACCAGCGGCGTCAGGTCGCGGACGACCCCGGACGCGCCCGGGTACTGCACCAGGACGCCGAAGAAGTCGCCCTCCGGCAGCCCGCCGGACAGGTCGGCGGTGACGACCTCGATGCCGAGCGGGACGGCCCGGGTGCGGATCACCTCGATCGTCTGCGGCAGCGCGTCGGCGTCCACGAGGAACGCGCCGGGCTCCTTGCGCTTGCCGACGCGGTGGGCGAGGGCCATCGCCTCGGCGGCGGCGGTCCCCTCGTCCAGCATGGACGCGTTCGCCACCGGCAGGCCGGTCAGGTCGCCGATCACGGTCTGGAAGTTCAGCAGCGCCTCCAGGCGCCCCTGGGAGATCTCCGGCTGGTACGGCGTGTAGGCGGTGTACCAGCCCGGGTTCTCCAGCACGTTCCGAAGGATCACGCCCGGCGTGTGGGTGCCGTGGTAGCCCAATCCGATCATGGACGTGAGCACGGCGTTCTTCTCGGCGAGCTCGCGCAGCCGGTCCAGCGCGGCAGGCTCGGACAGCGCGGGCGGCAGGGCCAGCGGGCGGCGCGTGCGGATGGCCTCCGGGACCGCCGCGTCGATCAGGGCCTCGGCGCCGGAGTAGCCGATGGCCGCCAGCATCCGGGAGCGCTCGTCGCCGGACGGGCCGATGTGCCGGTCGGCGAAGGCCGTCCGCGGGGTCTGTGGCGAGGCCACGGGTGCGAAGAACTGCGCGGTCATGGGGAGAGCCTCCTGGGCTGCGAAAGCGGTCGCTCAGGGCGTCCCCGGCCCGGCCGGCCGGTGACGGTCTCCCCCTCTGTCGTGGCACCTGAGAGCTTCCCCCGCGCACGCGCGGAATTTCCCCTTCGGTGAGACGACCCGCGCCCGTTTCGGGCGCACGCGCGCCTGCTTTCCAGAGGTGCCTCGTCTGCGCGGTCCTTTTGCCTGAGAGGTTCCGGGGAGGTTTGCCCCTTCGGCGTCCCACGCTGGCGGCGTGGAATCTCTCCCGCACAGGGTCAGCGGCGTTTCCTGTGGGAAAAACTCTATCCAACGCGGGGCACGATCGAACGCGGCGGACCCCCTCCGCGTAGTGTCCGGAACCTCGGCGACCCGCCGGGCGTTCCCTTCTTCGCCGCTCGGCGGGGTCGGCGTGGCGGGCAGGAGCCTCCCCCGCGACGTCCGCCGGAGAAAGTACGATATTCGCAGCTCACGGTCAGGAGGACCCACAACCGCGGGGGCGGGACGACAACGGAACGGCGGTGTGGCGTGACGCGGACCCAGGACGGCGCGGCGCGGACCGAACATGATTCGGACCGGGCCGAGCCGAATCCGGGCGTCCCCGGAAACGGGACGGACCCGCGCGAGAACGCGGCGGACCCGGCCAAGGCAACGGCCGGGGGGACGGCCGGGGCGCGGCCCGGGGTAGCGGTCGAGGAACCGCCCTCGCCGATGCGCATCCGCCGTTCCGGCGACGCGATCCGGTTCGCCACCGCGCTGGCCGGTCTCGGCGCCGTCATGCTGCTCGTGACGATCGCCCAGCAGACCACGCACGGCCTTCAGACCGACATCGTCGAGGGCACCGCCCACGCCCCCCGCTGGCTGCTGTCGCTGGCCACGCTGGCGTCCAGCTTCGGGGTGCTCGCCGTCCCGGTCGCGTTCGCGGTCGAACGCCTGTTCCACCGGGACGGCATCCGGGTGGCGATCGCGGTGCTCGCCGCGATGATCACCTTCCTGCTGACCGTGGCGATGAACGACTGGGTCGTCCCGGCCGCGCCGAACGGCCTGCTGGACGCGCTGATCTGGGGCAGCACCGGCACCGCCGTCGTGCACACCGACATCGCCCCGGTGATCGCGTTCGTCGCCGCCGTCGGGATGGCCGGCCGCACCCGCTGGCAGATCGCCGCCTGGACCATGATCGGCCTGGCCGCGCTCACCGGGCTCACCGCGTCCTACGCCTCGGTCTCGGCGCTCGCCGCCACCTACTTCCTCGGCGAGGCGATCGGCCACGGAACGCTGTACGCGGTCGGCACGCCGAACCCGCGCCCGTCCGGCGCGACGGTCGCCCTCGCACTGGAGCGGCTCGGCCTGCGCCCGATCGCGGCGCGGCAGGTCGCCACTGCCGCCGACGAGCCGCGCCGGTACACCGTCGCGCTCGCCCCCGGCCCGGACGGCGTCCCCCACGACTGCGTCGGCCGCCCGCTCCCCCGGGGCCGCTGGCAGCTCCTGGTGAACGTCCTGGACCGCGACCAGCAGACGGCCGGGCTGGTGTACCGGCTGTGGCGGCTGGTGCGGTTGCGCGCCGGCACGAACCGCCGTCCGCTGCGGTCCCTGCGCCGCGCGCTGGAGCAGGAGTCCCTGATGGCCTACGCGGCGTCCGCGGCGGACGTCCGCACCCCGCGCCTCGTCGGCACCTGCGAGGTCGGCACCGAGGCCGCGCTGCTCGCCTACGAGCACGTCCCGGGACGGCGGCTGGACGAACTGGACGACGAGGAGATCGACGACGCCCTCCTCACCGACGTCTGGCACCAGTTCGCCCGCCTGCAGGCCGCGCGCCTGGCCCACCGCCGCCTTGAGGGCCACGCCATCCTCGTGAGCGGCCCGGATCGTCCCGACTCCTCCGACGAGGAGGCCGACGCCCCCGCTCCGGACGGCTCCGCCCAGGGTGAGGCGGCCTCCGGCGAGGGCCTCGTCCACCTGGTCGACCTCGGCGTCGGCGAGGTCGCGGCGGGCGATCTCGCGCTGCGCCTGGACCGGGCCCAGCTGCTCACCACCCTGGCGCTGCGCGTCGGCGCCGAACGCGCGGTCGCGACGGCCGCGCCCGTGCTGGGCGAGGGCGCGCTCGCCGCCGCCGTCCCGCTGCTGCAGCGGGTCGCGCTGACCCGGGCGACCCGCACCGCGGTCCGGCACGACCGGCGGCTGCTGACGCGGATCCGCGAGCAGATCCTCAAGCTGGAGCCCGAGGCCGAGACCGAACCCGTCCGGCTGGAGCGTTTCCGGTCGCGGACGATCGTGAGCATCGTCGCCCTCACCTTCGCCGCCTACATCGTCATCCCGCAGCTGACCAGCGTGCAGCTGGACACGATCGGCGACCGGGCGAACTGGTGGTGGGTCGCGCTCGGCGCCGCCGCGGCGGCCGTCACCTACCTCGCGGCGGCGTTCATGCTCATCGGGTTCGTGCCGGAGCGGCTGCCCCTGTGGCGGACGATCCTGGTCCAGGTGGCCGCGTCGTTCGTCAAGCTCGTCGCGCCCGTCGCCGTCACGGGCGTCGCGCTCAACACCCGCTACCTGCAGAAGTCCGGGATCCGGTCCGGGCCCGCGGTCGCCAGCGTCGGGGCCTCCCAGCTCCTGGGCATGGTGATCCACATCCTCCTGCTGGTGGTGTTCGGCTTCATCACCGGGTCCACGCAGACCGCGACCCGCGATCTCGCGCCGTCCCGCACGATCATGATCGTGCTGCTGATGCTCGCGATCCCGGTGGCGGTGGCGCTCGCCATCCCGCGCGTCCGGCGGTTCGTGACCGCGCGGCTCCGGTCGATGTTCTCCGGGGTGCTGCCGCGGATGGTGGACGTCCTGCAGTCGCCCCGCAAGCTCGCCACGAGCCTCGGCGGCACGCTGCTGCTCACCGCGGGCTTCGTGGTCTGCCTGGACGCCTCGATCCGCGCGTTCGGCGGCGAGCTGCCCTGGACCGCCGTGGTCGTGGTGTTCCTGACCGGCAACGCGCTGGGGTCGGCCGCGCCGACGCCCGGCGGCCTGGGCGCGGTCGAGGGCGCCCTCACGCTGGCGCTGACGATCTCCGGGCTGCCCGCCGAGATCGCCACCTCGGCCGTGCTGCTGTTCCGCCTGCTGACGTTCTGGCTGCCGGTCGCCCCCGGCTGGGCCGCGTTCGCCTACCTCCAGCGCAAGGAGGCCATCTGACGAGGCGGGGTTCCCGGAGATCGTGCCGGGGATCGAGCCGGGAGGACCGGGGCGAGAGGAAGAACAGGTCGAGAGGGTCGTGCCGGGGTCGGATCGGGAGGATCAGCCGGTGCGGCGGGCGCGGCGGCGGTGGGCGAGCTCGTCGTGCGGGTGGGAGTCTTCGTCGTCGCCGACGTCGGCGCGCTCGGCGGGAAGGTCGGCGAGACTGCCCTCGACCTCCTGCCAGACCCGGCCGAGCGCGATGCCGAACACGCCCTGACCGCCCTGGAGCAGGTCGACGACCTCGTCGGCGGACGTGCACTCGTAGACGCTCACGCCGTCGCTCATCAGCGTGATCTGCGCGAGGTCCTCGACTCCGCGGTCGCGTAGATGGTTCACCGCGGTCCGGATCTGCTGGAGGGAGACCCCGGTGTCCAGCAGCCGTTTGACCACCTTCAGCACCAGGATGTCGCGGAACCCGTACAGCCGCTGGCTGCCCGATCCCTGCGCGGCCCGGACACCGGGGGTGACCAGGCCGGTGCGCGCCCAGTAGTCGAGCTGACGGTAGGTGATCCCGGCGGCGGCGCACGCCGTGGGGCCCCGGTAGCCGACGTCCTCCGGCGGCGCCGAGACCCTGGTGTCGAAGAGCAGACCCTGCTCTCCGGCGCGCTGGGACGCCATGCGCCTGTCGGGGGTCGCCTTGCCCTCGCCGCTGCTCACCGCCACGCGGACCTCCGGCTTCTATCAGCCCGCGGTGTTCCGTCAAGGGGGTTTGACGAATGACACCACGGGTGTTCCACCAGCACGGTAGGTGCCGGTCAGGGTGTGGTCAACGTTCGTCGTCGGCGCGTCGCCTACCCGGATGAACCGGCTTCACGTGGGCAAACCGCGCACCTCCGCACTCACCGAACTCCTACCCACGTCCGCCCGGTGCGGAAACGGGAAGCGGGGTCCGGCGCAAGAACACTCGGGCGGCGGCATGACCTTGCAGGTCACCCCTGGTGACCGGCGCTTTCGTGCCGCCGGGGCGTGCCGGACCGCCGACCCGGGCGCGAACATCGAGCCTACTGGACGGAACCCCGCGATGCAGGCGAACCGGACGCACGAGCCGGACCCGCGTCACGACATCCCGCCTGACGCGACCGTCACACCTACGTCACCGTCCGTAACCTCTGCCACGGGCGGGCCGTCCGCGCCCACTCCGAGAACGCTCACGGAGCGTGCGCACCGCCCGGTCCGACGTCCTCACGGACCGTGCACATCGGCCCGGATCCGACATCCTCGCGGAGTGTGCGCGCCACCCACATTCAGACGCGAGTCGCAGGCACGACGGCGCAGACGCGAACCACCGGTCCGCACGCTCGCTGTCGCCCAGCGCCGCGTACGCTCCGCCCATGGGGGCGCGAGCTCCCCGGCCGCAGGGCCGGGACGTGGGGTCAGCCTGCGCGGCCGAAGTCCTCGGGGGTGATGGTGTCGAGGAACTCGCGGAACTTCTCCACCTCGTCCTCCTGCTCGTCGGGGATCGCGACGCCCGCCTCCTCGAGGATGTCCTCGGCGGCGAAGATCGTCGCGCCGGTGCGGAGCGCCAGGGCGATCGAGTCCGACGGGCGGGCGCTGACCTCGACCCCGTTGGAGAAGACCAGGTCGGCGAAGAAGATCCCGTCGCGCAGCGCGGTGATGTTCACCGTCCTCAGCTGCACGCTCAGCGCGTCCAGGACGTCCCGGAAAAGGTCGTGGGTGAGCGGCCGCGCCGGCAGCACTCCCTGCTGGGCGAAGGCGATCGCGGTCGCTTCGACCGCCCCGATCCAGATGGGCAGGTAGCGGTCGCCCTCCGTCTCCTTCAACAGGACGATCGGCTGATTGGAGGGCATCTCGACCCGGACGCCGACGACCTCCATCTGCTTCACTGCGGCTCCCTGCTGGTCCTCGCGGCCTCGATCTGGTCTCGTCCGGACCGGCTGCCCGCCGACCCCTGTAGCCAACGTACACCCGGCCCGGCTCCGGGTGTCCGGGCGACGGGCGGGCAAATCACGCCGACCAGGACCCGGCGCCCCTTCCGGGCGGCGGTTCGGCGGCGCTCGCGGGGGCTCACGGGCCGAGGCTCTCCCGCAGTCCCGCCGACACCAGGGCGGCGTGCAGCCGGACCGACAGCTCGGCGACCTCCCGGGCCGTCCGGGCCGCCTCCTCGTGGGCGCCGGGGCTGCGTCTGCGCAGCTGGGGCGAGACGAGCTGCTCGATCAGCCCGACCTGGCGGTCGGCGGCGGCCTTCACCGCCCGCAGGTTACGGACCTCGAACCCGAACGCGCCGAGCGCCGCCACGACGCGGGCCACGGCCAGCGCGTCACCGTCGTAGTGGGCGCCGGACCGCCGGATGAGCCCGTACTCCTCGAGCTGGGCCAGCAGCGCCTCGGTGATCGACGCGCCGTCGATCAGCTGGCGGCGGGTGAGGCGGACCTCGGCGGCGGGCTCGGCCCCCGCGTCGGCCGCGACCAGGGTGCGTGGACGGCGCGTCGCGTCGGCCCCGCCCCGGACAACCGCCGGGGCGTCCACACCGCGTCCGTCGGTGGCGTCGTACCCCTCGACGCCGTACCCTTCAACGCCTCGTACGGCCGCGGCGCGGCCCTCGGCGGCCAGGGCCTCGACCGCCGCGCGTGGTTCGGGGGCCGCCGGACGGCGGGAGCCGAGCGCCGGCGGGGTCTCGCCCCGGTCGAGCGCCTGCAGGTGCTGCCTGATCACCCGCAGGGGGAGGTAGTGGTCTCGCTGGGCGGTCAGCACGAACCGGAGCCGCGCCACGTCGGCCTCACCGAACTTGCGGTAGCCCGACGGGCTGCGCTGCGGTTCGACCAGCCCCTCCGCCTCCAGGAAGCGGATCTTGGAGATCGTGACGTCCGGGAAATCGCCCCGGAGCAGCCCGAGGACGTCCCCGATCGTCATCAGGGCCCGGGCGGCCTGCGCGCTCATCACTCTCCCATTCGTCGCCGCGTCCGGCCTGGTGCCGTCCCTCCCGCGCCGCGCGCCGCCCCTCCCCGGGGCGGGGCGCCGGCTCCCCCGGCGTCCCGGCGCGGGCGGCGGCCCGCGCCGGACCGCTCAGCCGTGCTGCGGGTTGGTCAGGAACACCAGCCGGAACTTGCCGATCTGCACCTCGTCGCCGCCGGACAGGCCGGCCTGGTCGATCCGCTGCCGGTTGACGTAGGTGCCGTTCAGGCTGCCCACGTCACGCACCGAGAAGCCGCCGCCCTGCCGGGCGAACTCGGCGTGCTGGCGGGACACGGTGATGTCGTCGAGGAAGATGTCGCTCTCCGGGTGGCGGCCGGCGGACGTGCGGTCCTTGTCGAGCAGGAAGCGGCTGCCGGCGTTCGGGCCGCGCTCGACCACCAGCAGCGCGGTGCCGGGCGGCAGCGCGTCGACCGAGACCTGGGACGCGGCGGGCGGCCCCGGTTCGCCGGCCTCGGCGAACGCCTCGATCCCGGAGATGGAGATCGTCGAGGTCGACTCGCCCGGGGACTCCCGGGGAGGCGGAGGCTGCTGGCCACTGCGAGTCAGCGGAGTGCCACAGTTCGAGCAGAAGCGGGCATCATCCGGGTTGGCGTGACCGCACTGCGTGCAGTAGACGCTCGGCATCGATCGGCTCGGCCTCCTACCTCCGGCGCGGCGTCCACGGCCCCCGTCCGGCTGCCGCCCGCGCCACGCGCATCCTTCGTCCAACCCACGCCGGGTCGACGTCCCGACCCGGGTGCTCGTGCTCCCGGCACGACACTCGCCATCGCGACGGTCGCCGCAACTTACGCGGGTGAGGCCCGAGGGGTCAACCGGAACGGTCAGCCGGCCGCCCCCACGCTACCTTCGACAATGATCGCAGGTCTACGCCGCCGCGCGGACGGGCCTCAGACACCCGCCCGCCACCTCTCGGTGACCGGCGCTTGACCCGATCCGCCCCCGCGGGACGCGCGCGCAGGACTACATGGCCCGCGCTCGCGGTCCGATCCCCCGTGATCCCCTACCCAGACCGTACCGCGCTGACGGTCATTCGCGCACGCGGGGTGACCGCCACTTCGGCGCCGAGACCGCGCAGCGTGCGCACGACGCCGCCCGGGATGCCGAGGGCGGTGGCCATGGTGTGTGGGTCGCCGATGGCGAGGATCCGGTACGGCGGGGGCAGGAACCGGTCGTCGGCGAGGACGCCCTCGGGACGGTCCACGAAGTAGGTGTCGACACCGGCGCGGACGTCCCCGATCTGGACGACCTCGGCCCCGGCGTCGCGCAGTTCCTCCAGCGCGTCCAGCAGGTTGGCGGCCCGGACGGCGCGGCGTGGGTCGGTCACGGTGATCTCCACGCCGGGGCCCTGGGCCGGGACGGTCCCGGCGAGCAGCCCGTAGTCGTCGGCGCGGCGGCGGGCCTCCTCCAGGGCGGTCTGGCCGCGCGCGTCGCGTTCCAGGCCCGCCTTGGTGTTCTCCAGGTCGCGCAGGTCGCCGTGCAGCCGTTCGGACCGCTGCGTGAGGTCTGACAGGATTCCGACCAGTTCGTCCTGCCGGGCGGTGGCGAACTTGGTGTCGCGGTGGTTCGCCTGGACCTGGGTCACGATGGCGAATCCGAGCACCAGGCTGAGCAGGCCGCCCGCGAGCTGCCCGCGGGTCAGCCGGGGCCGCAGCATGTCACTGAGCTGCGACAGGGGCTTTCGGGACGTTTCGGGCACAACCTCGGCCCTCTCGGCCTCTCCGGCGGGCTGAGGCCCGGCCTCGCCCCTCTCCGGCCCTTCCGGGGAGCCGGGTTCGGCGTTCTCCGGCGCCTCCGGGGGCTCGGGTTCGGCCTTCCCGGGCTCCGCCGGGGGGCGGGGTTCGCGCTCGGGGGGCTCGGCGGCGCCGCTCATGCGCCGAAGAGCTTCCGGCGGATGGCGGCGGCGTTGGAGAAGATCCGGACGCCGAGGACGACGACCACGCCGGTGGACAGCTGGGAGCCGACGCCGAGCTGGTCGCCGAGGAAGACGATCAGGGAGGCGAGGATGGCGTTGCCGACGAAGGAGACGACGAAGGTCTTCTCGTCGAACACGCCCTCGAGGCGGGCGCGGACGCCGCCGAACATCGCGTCCAGCGCCGCGACGATGGCGATCGGCAGGTAGGGCTGCAGCCACAGCGGCACGGTCGGCTGGAAGACCAGCCCGAGCACCACCCCCGCGACCAGCCCGATCAGCGCGATCACCGCACCACCCTCACCCTTCACTCCCTCTCACCCGCCGGACGGGCGTAGCGCGGCGCGGACGGCGCGGCGGCGGCCAGCCTGGCCGTGCCCTCGGTCCGCAGCCCGTAGCGGAGGCCGTAGCGGTCCCGCAGGGCCGCGAGGCGCTGGTCGGCGGCCGAGCCGGTGAACGCGGCGCGCAGCCGGTCGGCGGGGCCGAGCGCGGTGACCTCGTACGGGCCGGTCAGCGGGCGGTAGTCCACCAGGACGGCCTCGCCCGCCGTGCGGATCGCGGTGGTGGGGGTCAGCCTCAGCCCGTTGATCGCGACGGCGCCGGCTCCGGCCGCCCAGAGCCCGTTGACCAGGATCTGAAGATCCTGATCATAGACCCGGCCGTCGTCGTCGGCGTCCTCGGCGTCAGGGGCGCGGGGGGCGTCGTCCAGGGTGACGACCAGGGCCGGTCCGGCGGCGGGACGGGCCGCGGCGGCGGCCTCGGCGGCGGCGAGATCGCGGTCGGCGCGGCGGCCGGCGGCGCTCTGGGCGAGCGCGGCGGCGCGCAGCCGCGCGGTCTCGCCGCGCAGGGTGTCCAGGCGGCGGGCCAGGTCGTCGGTCTCGCCGGTGCGGCTGTGGATCTCCTCCACGATCCGGGCGCGCTGCCGGGCCGCGACGGGCTCGCCGCGCCGGACCTGCGCGCCCGCGACGGCGAGCAGCAGGCCGACGAGCAGGAGCGCGAGCGCGGCCAGGACGCGCGGACGGCCCGCCCCCGGGGCGGTCCCGGCGGCCCGGCGGCGGGCGGCGGCCTCGGCGTAGCCGGGGTCGGCGACCCTGCCCTCGAAGAGGTCGGCGAGCAGGGACATGGACGCGTCGGGGCGTCGCCACCGTCCCGGTGTGCCGCCCGAGTCCCGCTCGTCCCGCTCGCTCACGGCCCCATCATGGCAAGGACCGCCAAATCGGCGTCCGCCACATCGGCCAGGCGAGGCCGGTCCGGCGGGCTGGTCAGGGAGCGGCGACGGCCGCCCGGGAACGTTCCAGGCCGAGCATGACGGCCATGCTCGCGAGCACCGAGCCCATCACGTACCGCTGGAGGCGCTGCCAGGCGGGGCGGCGGGTCAGGAAGGAGGACACCGCGCTCGCGCACAGCACCCAGATCCCGTTCACGGTGAGCGCGACGGCGATCTGGACGAGCGCGAGGAGCAGGCTCTGCAGCCAGACGTGCCCGCGCGAGGGGTCGGTGAACTGCGGCAGCAGCGACACGTACAGGATCGCGATCTTCGGGTTGAGCAGGTTGGTGACCAGGCCCATCGCCAACAGCCGGCGCGGCGGGTCGGCGGGCAGCTCGCGCGGGGTGAACGGGGTCGTCCCGCCCGGCCGGACGGCCTGCCAGGCGAGCCACAGCAGGTAGCCGACCCCGGCGAGCCTGATCACCGTGTAGAGGGCCGGGACGACGGCGAACACCGCGGTGAGCCCGGCGGTCGCGGCGGCGGCGTAGACGGCGAACCCGGCGGCGACGCCGCCCAGCGAGACGTACCCGGCGCGGCGGCCCTGGGTGATCGTCCGGGACACCAGGTACATCATGTTCGGGCCGGGCAGCAGCACCATGCCGAACGCCACGACGGCGATGCCCGCGACGGCGGTCAGGGAGACCATCGCACCTCATTTCAGGATGTGAAGGACGGTCGCGTCGACCTTAGGAAACGTCGTGATCTCGGTGCAATACTGCGGTTTGTACTCGGTGCAATGTGGGGGGCGGGTTGGACGACTTCCGGCGGGTGGCGGACGCGGTCGCGGCGGACATCGCGGCCGGGCGGCTGCGTCCCGGCGACCGCCTGCCGCCGCAGCGCCGGTTCGCCCGCGAGCACCGCGTCGCCGCGTCCACGGCGGCCCGCGTGTACCGGGAGCTGGCGCTGCGCGGGCTGGTCGTCGGGGAGGTCGGGCGGGGCACGTTCGTCCGGTCCGGTCCTCCGGCGGGTGGCGCTCCCGCGCTGCTCGAGCCGTCCGGGGCGCCGGTGGACCTGGAGCTGACCTATCCGGAGGCGGACGGCCAGGAGGAGCGGCTGGCGGCGGGGCTGGCGCGGCTGCGCCGTCCGGGCGTGCTGGCCGCCGCGCTGCGCCCGGTCGGGCCGTCCGGGACGGCGGCGGCCCGCCGGGAGGCCGCGGCACTGCTGGGGGTCAGTGATCCCGAGGGGGTGCTGTTCGCCGCGAACGGCCGCCAGGCGATCGCCGGGGCGGTCGCGGCGCTGGTCCCGCCGGGCGGACGGCTCGGCGTCGAGCCGCTCACGTATCCCGTGGTCAAGGGGCTGCTAGCGCGGATCGGCGTGGTGGCCGTCCCCCTCGCGGCCGACGAGGACGGCCTTCGCCCGGACGCGCTCGCCGAGGCGCACCGGCGGGCTCCGCTCAGCGCCGTCTACCTGCAGCCGACCCTGCACAACCCGACCGGGCTGACCGTCCCGGAGGAGCGGAGGGCCGCGCTCGCCGGGACGCTGTCGTCGCTCGACGTTCCCCTGGTCGAGGACCGGATCTGGTCGTTCCTCGCCGACGAGCCGCCGATGGCGGAGCTCATGCCGGGCCGGACCATCGTCGTGGACAGCCTGTCCAAGCGGGTCTCCCCCGGCCTCACGGTCGGATTTCTGGTGGTCCCTCCCGGTCTGTACGGGCGTGTCGCGAACGCACTGCGCACGGGGGCGTGGCTGCCCACCGGATACGCCCTGGAGGCCGCCACGGGCTGGCTGGCGGACGGCACCGTCGCCGCCCTCGCCGAGGCCAAACGCCAGGACGCGGCGTCCCGCCGGGCCATCGCCCTCGACCGCCTCGAAGGCTTCGCCGTCTCGGCCGCGCCGCGCGCGTTCTTCTGCTGGTGGGAGCTGCCGGGCCCGTGGCGCGCCGAAGCGTTCGCGGGCGCGGCGGCACGGCTCGGCATCACGGTCACGCCCGGCGCGGTGTTCGCCACCGCGCCCGACGCGACACCCGCCGCCGTCCGGCTGGGGCTTGCCTCTCCCCCGCACGACGACCTCGCGCGCGCCCTGGACGTCCTGGCCGACCTCGCCCGCCGCGGCCCCGAGCCCACCTCAGCCGACACCACCTGAGCACAGGACGGCGTGCCCGGCCGATCTCACCGCCTGAGCACGGGCGGCGGGCCCGGACTATCTCGCCTGCGCGGGCCGGAGGCCGGGGGCTTCTTGGCGTGTCAGGTTCCGGCGCGTTCGACGACCGTGGCCCACTCCTCCAGGAGCTCCTGGGCGGCGTCGGCGTCCGGGCCCTCGGCCCACAGGTGCGTGACGGCCTCGGACGGGTCGGGCAGCACCAGGACCCAGCGGCCGTCGTCCTCCACGACGCGGACGCCGTCGGTGGTGTCGATCGTGCGGCCGTCCGCGGCCTCCACGACCGTCCGCATGACGCTGCCCTTGGCCGCCCACGGCGTCGGCACCGACCGGCGCAGCAGGTGCGCCTCCGGGATGCGGCGGTCGATCTGCGACAGCGTCATCCGGGTCCGCGCGACCAGCCCGACGAGCCGGACGAACGCCGCGATCCCGTCCACGGTCGAGGAGAACTCCGGCATCAGGAACCCGCCCCGGCCGTCCGCGGCGAAGATCACGTCGGGGTCGGCGGCGGCGCGGGTCAGGACGTCCTGCGAGGTGGACACCCACTGCACCCGGACGCCGTGGTACCGGCAGACCTGCTCGGCCACCCGGGTGGTGGTGACCGGCAGCGCGACGTGGCCGCCGCGGCGCTCGGCCGCGACCAGGTCCAGCATCACCAGCAGGGCCCGGTCGTCGCTGATCAGCTCGCCGTTCTCGTCCACCAGCGAGATCCGCTCGCCGACCGGGTCGAACCGGACGCCGAACGCGGCCCGCGACGACGACACGAGCTCGCCGAGCCGCTGCAGGTCGCGCATCCGCTCGGCGACCGTCTCGGTCGGGTTCACCTCGTCCAGCTTGGCGTTGCGGGTCAGCACGTCCACGCCGACCTTGCCGAGCAGCGTCGGCAGCACCAGCGACGCGGTGCCGCCCGCGCAGTCCAGGACGAGCTTCAGCCCGGCCGCGCGGACGCCGGTCCCGTCGACCAGGCGCAGCAGGTCGCGGGTGTAGGTCTCCACGACACGCGCGGGGTAGCTCAGCTCGGCGATCTCGCCGGGGAAGGCCCGCCGGAACTCCTGGCGGCCGTACACCCGGTCCAGCTTGCGCTGCGCGGCCTGGGAGAGGTCCGCGCCGTCCTCGTCCAGGAACAGGATGTCGACGCCCTGCGGGTCACCGGCCGTGGTGCGGATGTAGATGCCGCCGCGGCAGTCCTCGCGGGCGGTCTCGAACCGCGCCAGCGGCAGCGCGCACGCCTCGAGGTCCTGGACGTCGATCGCGGACGCGGTGAGGGCGCTGATCACCGCGCGCTTCAGGGTGCGGGCCGCGCGCGAGGCGTCCCGGCCGGTGACGACCGTGGCGCCCTTCTTCAGCGTGGTCGCGTACGCGCTGGCCAGCCGGACGGCCAGCTCCGGCGTGATCTCGACGTTGATCAGCCCGGACACGCCGCGCGGTCCGAACAGGTTGCGCTGCCCCCGCGACTCCCAGATCACGCTGGTGTTGACGACCGCGCCGGCCTCGACGGTCTTGAACGGGTAGACCTTCACCCCGCTGGACAGGTACGCCTCGGCCTCGATGACGCACTCGTCCCCGACGACCGCGCCCTCCTCGACCCGGCCGCCCGCCATGATGTCGGTGTTCTTGCCGATCACGCAGCCGCGCAGGTTCGCCGACGGCCCGACGAACACGTTGTCGTGGACGACGGCCCGGTGCAGGAACGCGCCCTCCTTCACCACGACGTTGCTGCCGAGGACGGTGAACTCGCGCAGCTCGACCCCGGCCTCGACCTTGGCGTAGTCGCCGATGTACAGCGGGCCCTTCAGGACGGCCTCGGCGTCCACCTCCGCGCCCTCGGCGACGAACACGCCGGGCGACACCTCGAACCCGTCGACGGGCAGATCGACCAGGCCGGACAGCATGTCGGCCTGCGCCTTGAGGTAGCTCTCGTGGGTGCCGACGTCCTCCCAGTAGCAGTCGGCGACGTACCCGAAGAGCGGGGCGCCCTCGGCGAGCAGCCGGGGGAACACGTCCCCGGACCAGTCGACCGGCTCGCCCGCCGCGACGTGGTCGAGCACCTCCGGCTCCATGACGTAGATGCCGGTGTTGACGGTGTCGGAGAACACCTGGCCCCAGGTCGGCTTCTCCAGGAAGCGCTGGACGCGGCCCCGCTCGTCCACGATGATGATCCCGAACTCCAGGGGGTTCGGGACCCGCTTGAGGCCGATCGTGACCAGCGCCCCGTTCTCCTCGTGGAACCGCACCATGTCGGTGAGGTCGATGTCGGTGAGGGCGTCCCCGGAGATCACCAGGAACCGGTCGTCGCGCAGCGCCTCCTCGGCGTTCTTCACGCTGCCCGCGGTGCCGAGCGGCACCTCCTCGGTGGCGTAGCTCAGGCTCATGCCGAGCTCCTCGCCGTCCCCGAAGTAGTTGCGGATCAGCGCGGCGAGGAACTGCACCGTCACCACGGTCTCGTCGAACCCGTGCCGTTTCAGCAGGCGCAGCACGTGCTCCATGATCGGCCGGTTGACCAGCGGGAGCAGGGGCTTGGGCTGGTTGGCGGTCATCGGACGCAGCCGCGTCCCCTCGCCGCCCGCCATGACGACGGCCTTCATCAATTCTCCTCAGGGGTAGAACCGACGGCATCCGGGGGTGGATGTCAACGGGGGGTCTGCGCTCCCTTCTGGTCGCCGGACGCGTCGCGGTCCGGGGTGGGGAGGGGAGGCGCCGCCGCAGGGCCGTCGTGGTCGGACGCGCCGGACGCGTCGGGCCCGTCGTCCTGGTCGGGCGGGGTGGCGCGGGCGAGCTGGACGGTCTGCGCCCAGTACAGGACGGCGGCCCACCAGTAGAGGCCGACGCCCCAGATCGCGAAGGCCCAGCCGCCGACGCGTGCGGTGGTGGCCCACCAGCCGTGGTGGTCGCCGACCAGCAGCAGCGGGAAGGCGTAGAGCAGGCACATCGTGCCCGCCTTGCCGACGAAGTGGACCGGGAGCGTCCCGGCGTACCCGAGCCGCCGCATGATCGGGACGATCGGGGTGATGGCGACCTCGCGGGCCAGCAGGATCACCACGAGCCACACCGGGATCACGTCGCGGACGGTCAGCCCGACGAGCGTGGCGAGGATGTACAGACGGTCGGCGGCCGGGTCGAGGACCGTGCCGAGCTTGCTCGTCTGGTTCAGGGCGCGGGCGAGTTTGCCGTCGAGCCAGTCGGACAGGCCCGCGAACACCAGCACGCCGAGCGCCCACCAGTCCTGGCCCGACAGCACCAGCCACAGGAACAGGGGCACGCCGAGCAGGCGCGCGAAGCTCAGAAGGTTGGGCACCGTCCAGATCCGGCCGGTCACCGGTCCCGTCCCGGTCTCAGCATCCACCGCCGTGCTCGCCTCCCTGTCCCCAATGATCCTGACCCTATCGGTAAGGATGCGAAAGACCCCGGGGGCGTCCGGCAGCCGGAGGCCGGGTGACCGGGGAGGGAACAGAGGCGGGGGACGGCGGGGCGGGACGGGTCCGGCCGGCGGCCCGTTTCCGGCTCCCCCCGCCGCCGGCCGTCCCTGCCCCGCCCCGCCGTCCAGCGAAGCGGACGCGCCGGACCGGGGCAACCGATGCCTTCGCCGTCCGGACAGTGGGTGCGCTGGGCGGACAGGGCGTACGGTGACGGCCCGGAGGTGAGCGGAGGCCCCGCATGGACGCGCGCAGGAACGGCGGTCCGGTCACGCGCAGCGAGCTCGTGACCGGCGACATCGACGAGGCCCACGGCTTTCTGCGCCGGAACTACGTCGGCCACCGGCCCCGGTTCAGCGGGGACCGGGCCGCGTTCCGGTTCCGGGCGGCGACGGCCGTCGAGGGCCGGATCTCGCTCGGCCGGATCACCCACACGCTCGGCACCCGCCTGGTCACCGACCCGCGCGACTTCCTCGTCGTGGTGTGCGTGCTGGACGGCGCGTACGCGGTGGAGGCGGGCCGGAACGAGGCGCGGGCCGTCCGGGGCGGGTTCGTGGCGCTGCCGCCGGGCGGTCCGGCGCACGCCCGCTGGCCCGCGGCGGAGTTCGGCGTGGTCGGCATCACCCGGCCCGCGCTGGCGCGGGCGGCGCAGGAGGTCCTCGGGGCGCCGGTGACGCCGGTGCTCGCCGGGCCGCTGTCCGGGGAGCGGGTGCGGCGGTGGCGCGGTGCCGTCCGGTTCGTGTCGCACGAGCTGCTGGACGAGTCGTCCGGGGCGGCGGGCCCGCTGCTGCGGTCGGAGGCCGTCCGGCTGCTCACGGCGGTGTACCTGACGACGTTCCCGGTGCTGGTCGGGGAGCATTCCGGCGCGGACGGGACGCTCCCGGCGGCGGTGCGCCGGGCCCGCGCGTTCGTGGACGAGCACGCGCACCGGGACATCGGCCTGACCGACATCGCCGAGGCCGCCCGGACGAGCCCCCGCGCGCTGCAGGACGGGTTCCGGCGCGTGCTCGGGACCACGCCGACCGCGTACCTGCGGGAGGCGCGGCTGGACGGGGCGCACCTGGCGCTGCGGGCGGCGGATCCGACGTCCGGGGACACGGTCGCGGCCATCGCGCGGAGCTGGGGGTTCGCGCATCTCGGCCGGTTCGCGGGGGCGTACCGGGAACGGTTCGGCCGGACGCCCCGGGAGACCCTCCACGAGTGACGAAGATCATTCCGAGGCCGGGCCGCAGGAGTGTCAGGAGTGACGGAGATCATCCCTGCGGGCCGGGTCGGGGAGCCGGAAGGTGACGGAGGTCTCGCCGTCCGTACACCGTCGGGCGGGGTTGCGGCAACCGGGGTGGGCCGGGTTACGGTCGGCCCGAGACAGATCGCGGGTGCCCGGCGAACCGGGCTGAGATCGCGGCTGAGACGGCCGCCGACCGCTGGAACCTGACCGGGTAATGCCGGCGTAGGGAGAGATCGGGTCGTCATGAGCGACAACAAGTCCATGGTCACGCGCGCCCACAAGACCTACCTGCAGGGGTCCCTTCCGGACCTGCGGGTGCCGATGCGGGAGGTGCCGCTGACCAACGGTGACCGGGTGGTGCTGTACGACACCTCCGGCCCGTACACCGACCCCGGCTTCACCGCCGACGTCCGGCGCGGGCTGCCCGCGCTGCGCGCCGGGTGGATCGCCGGCCGGGGCGACACCGCCGAGTACGCCGGACGGGCCGTCCGGCCGGAGGACGACGGGCGGCGGTCCGGGGATCCGCTGCGGGACGCGGGGGCGTTCCCGTCGCGCCCGCCGCGTTCGGCCACCGGGGGCGCCGTCACCCAGCGCGCCTACGCGCGGCGCGGCGAGATCACACCGGAGATGGAGTTCGCGGCGCTGCGCGAGGGCGTCGAGCCGGAGTTCGTCCGGGCCGAGCTGGCGGCGGGACGGGCCGTGCTGCCCGCCAACGTCAACCATCCGGAGTCCGAGCCGATGGTGATCGGGCGGAACTTCCTGGTGAAGGTGAACGCCAACATCGGGAACTCGGCGGTCGCGTCGTCCATCGAGGACGAGGTGGAGAAGATGACGTGGGCGACCCGCTGGGGCGCCGACACGATCATGGACCTGTCCACCGGGCGCGACATCCACACCACGCGCGAGTGGATCCTGCGGAACTCGCCCGTCCCGGTCGGGACCGTCCCGCTGTACCAGGCGGTGGAGAAGGTCGGCGGGAACCCGGCCGACCTCACCTACGAGGTGTTCCGGGACACCGTGATCGAGCAGGCCGAGCAGGGCGTGGACTACATGACCGTCCACGCGGGGGTGCTGCTGCCGTACGTGCCGCTGACGGCCCGCCGCAAGACCGGCATCGTGTCGCGCGGCGGCTCGATCATGGCGGCCTGGTGCCTGGCGCACCACGAGGAGAACTTCCTCTACACCCACTTCCGCGAGCTGTGCGAGATCTTCGCGGCCTACGACATCACCTGGTCGCTCGGGGACGGCCTGCGTCCGGGCTCGATCGCCGACGCCAACGACGAGGCCCAGTTCGCCGAGCTGCGGACGCAGGGCGAGCTGACGCGGATCGCCGCCGAGTACGACAACCAGGTCATGAACGAGGGCCCGGGGCACGTCCCGATGCACAAGATCAAGGAGAACGTCGAGCTCCAGCAGGAGTGGTGCGACGGGGCGCCGTTCTACACGCTCGGCCCGCTCACCACCGACATCGCCCCCGGATACGACCACATCACCTCCGCGATCGGCGCGGCGATGATCGGCTGGTACGGGACGGCGATGCTCTGCTACGTCACACCGAAGGAGCACCTGGGACTGCCCGACCGCGACGACGTGAAGGCGGGCGTCATCGCCTACAAGATCGCCGCGCACGCCGCCGACCTGGCCAAGGGGCATCCGGGCGCCCAGGCGTGGGACGACGCGCTGTCCGACGCGCGCTTCGAGTTCCGCTGGGACGACCAGTTCGACCTCTCCCTGGATCCGGAGACGGCGCGGTCCTTCCACGACGAGACGCTCCCTGCGGCGCCCGCCAAGACCGCGCACTTCTGTTCGATGTGCGGGCCGCACTTCTGCTCGATGAAGATCACGCAGGACGTCCGGCGGTACGCGCAGGAGCACGAGCTGGACGACTCGCAGGCCCTGGCCGCCGGGATGCGGGAGAAGGCCGCCGAGTTCCAGGCGTCCGGCGGGCGCGTCTACCTGCCGCTGGCCTCGGACGGCGGACAGTGACCGGTGACCTCGGCCATGAGTTCGGCGAACGCCCGCCGCTCGTTCGCGGGGTCGACCATCGGCGCGAGCGCGCTGACGTGCCGCACCAGGGTGTCGTGGAAGACGGGGTCGCGCTCGGCTCGGTGCAGGGTCTCGGCCAGCGCCGCCGCGTCGCCGGGCGGGTGGTAGCCGGGGTAGTCCTCTCCCAGGAGGCCGACCGAGCCGGGGATCCGGGACGCGACGACCGGAACGCGCGCGGCCAGCGCCTCGGAGATGACGTTCGCGCCGCCTTCGTGAAGTGAGGTGAGCACCAGGACGCGGCTGCGCGCGAGGACGTTCAGCGCGCGGTCGCGTTCCACCGGGCCGATCCAGTCGTAGCGGGGGTTGCGGCCGGTTTCCGCCGCCAGGGCTTCGCCTAGGGCCTCGTCCCGGCCCTCACCGACGTGCGTCACCCGGATGCGGGAGTCGGCGGGCAGCAGCCTCGTCGCCTCCGCCAGGCGCAGCGGATCCTTCACCGGACGGACGTGCGCGAGGAACACCACCTCGAACCGGTCGTCCAGGGGCGGACGCGGCGGGATGGCGGGCACCGACTGCACGATCACGCGCGTCCGCTCCGCGAGCGACGGCCCGACCTGGACGAGCCCGTGCGGCTGCAGGACGATCAGCCGGTCCGCCAGCTCCAGCAGGGAACGGTCCACGCCGGTGGCGTCCAGGTCCGGGTAGAGGTCCGTGCCGGTCAGCGCGATCACGATCGGCGCGCGGGGATGCTCGGCGTGGAACGCGCGCACGGCGTCGGCGCTCTTGCGGGCGTGCAGCGCGAGCAGCGCGGTGTGGTCGCCTGGGCGGTGGCCGTCGGCGATCTCCGTCTCGTGGCCGAGGTCTTCGAGGATCCCCGCCCAGCGGCGCGCGGTCACCCCGTTGCCATGCGTGCAGCCATGCGCGCTGCCGGGCGCGGCCGGGGTGACGATGAGGATCACGGGGAGACCGCGCAGGTACGGAGGCCGCCGAGGATGTCGCGGCGGTCCTGGGGGAAGTAGTTGCGCATCGTGGTGCGGACGAACCGTCCGCGGGTCGCCCAGGAGCCGCCGCGCAGCACCTTGCGCCGTCCGAAGAACTGCTCGGAGTTCTCGGCGTACGCGTCGCGCTCGAAGTTCGGGTAGGCGGTGAAGTCGCTCGCCGTCCACTCCCACACGTTCCCGATCACGTGGCGGCAGCCGGACGGGCCGTCGCCGTCCGCGCAGGTCCCGACGTCCGCCGGGCCGACGCCGCGCCAGTCGGTCGCGGCCCGCTCGGCGGTCGGCGCGTCCTCGCCCCACGGGTAGTCCGCGTGCCCGCCGCCGGTCGCGGCGAACTCCCACTCGGCCTCGGTCGGCAGCCTGCGTCCCGCCCACCGGCAGTAGGCGTCGGCCTCCCACCAGCACACATGGGTCACCGGGACGTCGGGTTCGAGGTCGAGCCAGCGGTCGAAGTGCCGTCGCTGCCAGCCGCCGTCCGCTGTGGGACGCCAGTAGAGCGGGCGCGTCGCGCCCGTGGCCGCCAGCCACGCGCCCTGGTCGCCCCACAAGCGGGTGTCGGTGTAGCCGCCCGCCTCGACGAACGCGGCGAACTCCGCCTGCGTGACGGGCGCCCTGGCGATCGTGAACGGTTCGACCCGGATCTCGTGCGCCCACTTCTCGTTGTCGTAGACGAACGGGTCGGACATGAGGGCGCCGAGGACGAACCGTCCGCCGTCCAGCCGGACGTCGCCGGTCAGCGCTCCCCCGCCCTTCGGGGCCGGTGCGTCGGTCAGGCCCGGCAGCTCCGGCGCCGGGTAGGCGAGACCCTGCCGCGTGTACGTGAACGCCTCGGTGTGCGTGTCGTAGTGGTGGACGGTGTACCGCGCGAAGTGCCGCAGCACGTCCGTCGCGTCCGGGCGGAGGACGCGCTCGGCGACGCGTTCGGCCACCGCGCGCATGTACGCGACGGTCTCCGCGCGGGACGGCAGGGCCAGCCGCCACCGGGTGTCGTGCGGGATCGCGCCGGAGTCGTAGAGGGCGTCGGCGAACGGCAGGATCGGGTCCTCGCCGCAGGCATCGCGCAAAACGAACCTCTCCTGGAACCAGGCCAGGTGCCCGATCTCCCAGAGCAGCGGGTTCACGGTCGGGAGCAGCGGACCGACCATCCGCTCGTCGTCGAGGTCGGCGACCAGCTGGACGGCCCGTTCGCATCCGTCGGCCACCCACCCGGCCAGGACCTCGTCCGTCACCGCCGATGCCCGCATGCCGCCTCCCGGTCGCCGCTGCCGAGCTGTCCCGCCGAGCGTGTCAGCCGTCACCGCCGATGACCAGGTCGGCCGGGGACGGGTCACGGTCTCGGACCGTCCGCCCTGTCGGCCACCTGCGGGTTCGCGGACGTCGCGCGCGGCGGCGCGCGCTCCTCGGCACGCGCGTTTGACCGGTAGTGGTCGCATGATCCACGAATCCCCAGAATCATCCCGTTCTGGGATGGTCCGGGGGTGGTCGCCTCCACCATGATCGACTCAGGAGGTCTGCCATGCTCACACGCGCGGCCGCCGTCGTCACGGCGGCCATCACCCCCCTGTCCCTGGTCGTGGCCGCGGTCCCGGCGCGCGCCGACGAGCCCGCCGCCACGGTCGTCCCCGTCCAGGTCACCGGCGATCCCGCCAAACGGTTCAACCTGGTGGTGCTCGGCGACGGCTACACCGAGGCCGACATGCCGGCGTTCCGGCAGAACGTCGACAAGCACCTGAACGTGCTGTGGAGCATCGAGCCGTACAAGTCGTACCGCAGCTACATCAACGTGTACCGGGTGGAGATCCCGTCGAAGGTGTCGGGCGTCAGCTGCGACCCGGGCGTGAACGACGCCAAGAAGGACACACCGCTCGGCATGTCGTTCTGGAGCGGCTGCCGGGCGGACGGCATCCAGCGGCTGCTCGTCATGAACGACGACGCGGCGAACACCTACGCGGGCCTGGTCAAGGAGGTCCCGGAGGCGAACCGGCAGATCCTCGCGCTGGCCAACAGCACGACCTACGGCGGCGCGGGCGGCACGTACGCGACCGCGTCGGGCGGCAACGCGATGTCCGCGCTGATCTCCCCGCACGAGCTCGGCCACTCGGTCGGCGGGCTGGACGACGAGTACGACTACTACTACCGGGGCGTCCCGGGCGGGCCGTACAGCGGCGGGGAGCCCGACTCCATCCACCACACACTGCTGACCGAGGCGCAGATGCGGCAGGAGCACCGCAAGTGGTGGCGCTGGCTCGGCGAACCCAGTGAGGCGGGCGGGACGATCGGGCGTCACGAGGGCGGCCTGTACTGCAGCACGGGCGTCTGGCGGCCGAGCGAGCACTCGATCATGAAGAGGCTCGGCTACTACTACGACCAGGTCGGCCGCGAGCGGATGACGCAGGCGATCTCGCGGAAGGTCGACCTGATCCAGGGCTCCACGCCCGAGGGCACCGTGGGCGCGGACCGGGTGCTCTGGGTGGAGACCCTGCATCCCGTCGACCACGCGCTGCGGGTCGCCTGGACCGTCGACGGCCGTCCCGTGCGCGCCGGTCACGACCTGGACCTGCGGAGCCTGCGCCTGCGGCCCGGCGCGCACCGCGTGAGCGTCACGGTGGACGACCCGACCGGCTTCATCCGCGACCCCGCGATCCGCGCGTCCTTCGCCAGGACGCGTTCCTGGACGGTCGACACGTCCGTGCGGACGCCGCCGGACGCCACGTCCCCCGGCTTCACCACGACGACGCCGACGGACCGTCCCGTGGGCGCGCGCGGCGTCATCGCCGCCGAGACCACGCACCCGGCGACGTCCGCGCCGCGCGTCGCATGGCGGCTGGACGGACGTCCCGTCCAGGCCGATCGTGACCTGCGCCTGCCGCCGCTTCGTCCGGGGACCCATCACGTCACCGCGACCGTCGGCTCCGAGACGAAGTCGTGGACGGTCGACGCCACGCCGCCGACCGTGACCTCCCAGGCGCAGCAGCCGCCCGCGGGCGACGAGCTGACGCTGAAGCTCACTCCGGCCGACGACCAGCCCGGATACGTGGTCGCGGAGTTCCGCGTGGACGGCGACGGTTGGTACAACTACTACGGCTGGCCGACCGACTCGGCGCGTCCGTTCCTGTTCACCAAGACGGGGACGAACGTCGACGGCCTCGTCTACGGCAAGCTCGCCGCCGGGCGCCACACGATCGAGTACCGCGCCATCGACGCCGCCGGGAACCACGGGACCCCGCGCAGCTTCACCGCCACCCTGCGCTGACCCCCTCGACACGCGAAACGCCCACCCGGCGTCCAGTTCGCACTGGACGCCGGGTGGGGGTTCCGTGAGGAGGCGGGTCAGGCGATCTTGCGGCGGTAGGTGACCGTGGCGAGGCCGTAGGCGACGACGAGGACGCCCACGCACCAGGCGAGGGCCGTCCAGATGTCGTCGCCGACCGGCTTCTGGGCGAACAGCTCGCGGACGGTGTCGACGATGGACGTCACCGGCTGGTGCTCGGCGAAGGCCCGCACCGGGCCGGGCATGGTGCGCGTGGGCACGAACGCCGAGCTGACGAACGGCAGGAAGATGAGCGGGTAGGAGAACCCGCTCGCGCCGTCCGCGGACTTCGCGGTCAGACCGGGGATGACGGCGAGCCAGGTCAGCGTGAGGGTGAGCAGGATCACCAGGCCCGCGACCGCCAGCCAGGCGAGCACCCCCGCCCCCGAGCGGAAGCCCATGAGGAGCGCGACGAGCACGACGACCACGAGCGAGATCACGTTGGCGACCAGCGAGGTCAGCACGTGGGCCCACAGGACCGACGACCGCGCGATCGGCAGGGACTGGAACCGCTCGAAGATGCCGCCCTTCATGTCCAGGAAGAGCCGGAACGCGGTGTAGGAGACGCCCGACGCGATCGTGATGATCAGGATGCCGGGCAGCAGGTAGTCCACGTACCTGCCCGTCCCCTGCTCGATCGCGCCGCCGAAGACGTAGACGAACAGCAGCATGAAGGCGATCGGCATGACCGAGGTGGTGATGATGGTGTCCGGGCTGCGCAGGATGTGACGCAGGGACCGGCCGAGGAGGGCGGCGGTGTCGCCGAGGAATCGGGGGGTCATCACCTGTCCTGAGGGGGCGTGGCGGCGGCGCCGCGTGGGTCGTGGGCGTCCTTGCCGGGGGTGTCCTTGTCGCCGGTGTCGCCGACGATGGCGAAGAAGACGTCCTCGAGGGTCGGCTGCTTCTCGACGTACTCGACCTCGGCGGGCGGGAGCAGTTCCCTCAGCTCGGCGAGGGTGCCGTTCACGATGATCCGGCCCTGGTGCAGGATCGCGATCCGGTCGGCGAGGTGCTCGGCCTCGTCCAGGTACTGCGTGGTGAGCAGGACCGTGGTGCCGCGCCCGGCGAGTTCCCGGACGGCGTCCCAGACCTCGATGCGCGCCTGCGGGTCGAGCCCGGTCGTCGGTTCGTCGAGGAAGATGACCGGCGGGTTCCCGACGAGGCTCATCGCGATGTCGAGGCGGCGGCGCATGCCGCCCGAGTACGTCGCCACCCGCCGCGCCGCCGCGTCGGTGAGCGAGAAGCGGGCGAGCAGGTCGTCCGCGATCCGGCCCGGGTCCTTGAGACGGCGCAGCCGGGCGACCAGGACGAGGTTCTCCCGTCCCGTGAGGATCTCGTCCACGGCCGCGAACTGCCCGGTGAGGCTGATGGACCCGCGGACGTCCGCGCCCTCGGCGGCGACGTCGAAGCCGTTGACGCTCGCCGTCCCGGCGTCGGCCCTGAGCAGCGTGGCCAGGATGTTCACGACCGTGGTCTTGCCCGCGCCGTTCGAGCCGAGCAGGGCGAAGATGCTGCCGCGGGCGACGTCGAAGTCCACGCCGCGCAGCACCTTCAGTTTCTTGTACGCCTTCTCCAGACCCTGGACGCGGATGGCCGGGGCCCGCCCTGCCGTCATCGGAGGATCCTCCTTCTCCCTGGTCGCGGTCATTCGCAGAACACCTGCACCTTGGCGCCGGGGTCGTCGAGGTCGATGCTGACCTCGTCGAGGTGGTCGACGAGCGCCTCGATGTCCTGCGGCCTGAGGTCGGTGAGGTCGATCGGCACGCCCGACCGGCTCAGCGCCGCGTTGGCCCTGGCGAGCGCCGGCGGGGGGACGAGGCTCGCGAGGCGGACCCCGGCCCGCAGCAGCTGGAGCGGGATCCGGATGTTGATCCGGGTCGGCCCGTCCTCGCCCGCGTCGCCCTCCGCCTGCACGACCACGCGCAGGTACCTGAGGCGGGCGTTCGGAGGGGTCGCGGCCCCGGCCGCGGATTCGGGCCGTTCCGGTTCGAGGGCGTCGATCAGCCGCTCGGCCTCGTCCACGGTGACCTTGTCGTCGGCCAGCAGGTGCAGGACCTGCCGGTGCTGTTCGTCCATGTCCGGTTCTCTCCTTGAACGCATCTGACGCTGACGGGCACGACCGCCCTGCCTTGGGCGGTACGCCCGCCACTCATTTGTATCTTGAGTTTTTTAACTCCGCAACGTATAGATCTTGATTTCTCTGATTTGAACTTCAAGATTCTTGGAGGCGCGAGAGTTTTGCCTGCTCAGGGGATCTCCGCCGCCGGGCATGCCAGGGCCGCGTGGGACGGCATGAGGACGCTCCTCCGGGCAGCAAGGAGCCGCGGCCGGTGCGACGGACGTCGGGCCGGACGCGGGATGGGCGCGTGAGCGTCGGGAGAAACCCGCGGTTCGGGGCGGGCTAGGAGCCGGTCAGGGCCTTCGGGG
Organism: Actinomadura oligospora ATCC 43269; assembly: GCF_000518265.1. GTDB lineage: Bacteria > Actinomycetota > Actinomycetes > Streptosporangiales > Streptosporangiaceae > Spirillospora > Spirillospora oligospora. The sequence goes on from NZ_KI912411.1 coordinate 491,563, forward strand.
GGCGGGCCACGTCGGGCAGGGGCGGCGCGGGGTGGGCGCGAAGGACGCTCAGGAGCGCGGAGGCCCGGTCGGCGGCGTTCGGGAGGGAGCGGGCGAGGGCGGTGGCCTGCTTCAGGAGGCGGGCGGCGAGGGGCGGGTCGTCCACCGCGGCCTTGGCGATCTCGGCCAGGGCTCCGACGCGGACGACGGGGTTGCCGATGGAGGCCGTCGTCCGCCGGGCCCCGGGCAGGTCTCCGGCGGCGACGGCCGCGACGACGGCGTCCAGGCTCGCCCAGTCCCGGTCGAGGGGATCGTGCTGGTCGTGGACGGCCTCGCGGACCTCGTGCGCCAGCTCCAGGGCACGGTCGGCCCGGTCCGCGGCCACCAGGCCGCGGATGACCGTGAGGAGCAGGCCCGTCCGGACGTGGGGTTCGGGGGCCGCGCGGGCGATGCGCTCCGCGCGCTCGAAGTCGTGCCGGTTCACCGCGTTGCCGAGCAGTTCGTTCTGGACGAGGGAGCGCACGTGGGGGTCGGCGATGTGGGACAGGGCGGCGTCGGCGTGGTCGAGCGAGCCCCCGGCGTCGGCGATCCTCGCGATGTCGGCGTGGGCGATGTCCCGGTAGCGCGCGGAGTCGATCGTCCGGGCGAGCGCACGCGCGCGGGCGAGGTCGCCCCGTACCGCGGTCGTGACGATGAGGTCGTGGCGATCGCTCACTCGGCGGTCAGCCGTCCGCGTGCACTGAGGGGCATGAGGTAAAGGAAACCCCATCCGATGGTCTGCCGCCAGCATCGACGTGCCGATCAGTGTGGCGTCGCGTCGCGCCCCGGTCAGACGCTGCGCAGGACCGAGACCACGACGCCCAGGATGGCGGCGTCGTCGCCGTCGATGACGTCGTAGGCGGGGTTGCGGGGCTCCAGGAGGACGTGGCCGTCGCGGCGGCGGAAGACCTTGACGGTGGCCTCGTCGCCGAGCATCGCCGCGACGATCTGGCCGGAGTGGGCCTCGGGCTGCTGCCGGACGACGACCATGTCGCCGTCGCAGATCGCGGCGTCGACCATCGAGTCGCCGTGAACGCGCAGCGCGAAGACGGTGCCGCGCCCGGCGAACTCGCGGGGCAGGGCGAGGGTGCCCTCGAGGTGCTCCTCGGCGGAGATCGGCGTTCCGGCGGCGATGTGTCCGACGACGGGAACGGTCACCGCGGTGTCGGCGGGGGTGTGGACGCCGGGCTCGCGGAGGAACGTCCGCACGTCGATCGGACGGGACACCGAGGCCGACCGGGTCAGGAAGCCCAGGTCCTCCAGGGCCCGCAGGTGGCGGGAGACCGAGGACGTCGAGCGCAGCCCGACGGCGTCCGCGATCTCGCGGGTGCTCGGCGCGTACCCGTGCCCGACCACCCAGTCACGGATCGTGGCGAGGATGCGCTGCCGCGTCAGGGACAGGGCCGACACGTCCAGGCCCCCGAAACCGTCGAGATCATCGTAGGTGGTCACGTGCGGAATCGTAGAGGGAGCCTCTGACAACCGGCGGGAGCGCGTGTCACGGCGCGCGGCGCGTGTCACGGCGCGTCCCGCATGGACGCCACTGGCGGTATCTGTCGTAATGCCGGGTTCTTTACTGGCACATTTCGGATCTTTCCGGCTTCGTGCAGCTGATCTAGCATCGCGCTGACATCGCTTGGTCCCGAGTCCTGACACACCCGCCGCGGACCGCGGCGGAGACCGTCCCCGCCCGAGAGGACCCGATCGACATGACCCGACGTCTCATCGGGGCGGCCGTCGCCGCCCTCACCACCGGCGCGCTCCTCGCCGGTCCCGCCGTCGCCGCCAACGCCGACCCCGCGCCGACCGCTCCCCTGCCCGCGCGTCCCGCCCCGACCGCGCCGCTGGCCGCGACCGATTACCACGCGATCGTCGCGCTGAGCAACTGCTCCGGTTCGGTGGTGCGCGGTCCTCTGTCCACCGACAACGACCCGGCGCTCGTCCTCACCAACGGCCACTGCAGCGAACTCGGCATGCCGGGACCGGGCGTGGTCGTGACGAACCGCACCTCGTCGCGGTCGTTCAGCCTGCTGAACAGCAGCGGGACGGGCACGCTCGGCACGCTGCGGGCGTCCCAGATCGAGTACAGCACGATGACCGACACCGACGTGACGCTGTACAAGCTGCGCTCCACGTACGCGCAGCTCAGGTCCCAGTACGGCGTGAACGCGCTGAACCTGTCGACGACCCACCCGACGGCCGGGTCGGCGATCAGCGTGGTGTCGGGGTACTGGCGCACCACCTACAACTGCAACATCGACGCGTTCGCGTACCGGCTGCGCGAGGCGAGCTGGACCTGGAAGGACTCGATCCGCTACACCGCGCCGTGCAACACCATCGGCGGGACGTCGGGGTCCCCGGTGATCGACAACGCGTCCGGCAAGGTCGTCGGGGTCAACAACACCAGCAACGAGAACGGTGAGACCTGCACGCTCGACAACCCGTGCGAGGTCGACCAGAACGGCACCACGACCATCCACCCGGGCATCGGCTACGGGCAGGAGACCTACCTGCTCGCGCAGTGCCTCACGGCCACCAACGACATCGACCTGACGCAGGCGTCCTGCCAGCTGCCGAGGCCCTGACCCTCCGGCCGACCGACCCGGCTGACCCCTCGCCTGATCACTCCGCGAAGCCCGGGTGCTCGTGTTCGTTCCACGAGCGCCCGGGCTTCGCCGTCCCGGGGCGGATCAGGGACGGTAGTGGCGGAAGTTGACCGAGAGGCGGTTCGGGGCGACGTCCAGGACGTGCATCAGCGAGCCGTCCGGGCGCGGGAGGAAGGTCAGGGCCTCGACCTCCGTGCCGGACGGCAGGTTCGGCGTCAGCACCTGGGTGACCGCGCCGGTGTCAAGGGCGACCTCGTAGACGGCCTTGGTCCCGCCGTCGGACGAGGCGTACAGGCGGCCCTCGTAGACCTTCGCCCCTTGGACGTGCGGGATGGGCTGGCTGAGCGTGATGCGCTTGACCAGGTGGCCGTCCGCGAGGCTGTAGGCGTTGATCGCCGTGGCGTCGTACTCGGACGACAGGAGGTAGCCGTCGCCGACGGCCGTCCAGGGGACGCCGTCGCGCTGGACGTCCTGGGGCAGGGAGAACGCGGTGCCCGTGTAGGAGAGCGTGGCGGCGTCGTACACGGCGATGTAGGGGTGCTGGTACTTGCTGCCGTCTTCGATGGGGACGTACAGCTTGCCGTCGTAGAAGTCGATGCCGCCGATGTGGTTGTCGCCCTGGAGCGCCAGCGGCAGGGGGATGGCCGTGGTGTTGGACGCGAGGGTGCGTCCGTCCAGGGAGACCTTGCTCAGGCCGTACTGCCAGGAGAAGTACCAGGCGCCGCCGTCGGTCGTGACGCCCTGGGAGCGCTGGAGGGCGTCCGTCAGGTAGTAGGTGTCGCTGGAGACCTGCTGCCAGGCGGCGGCGGACGCGGAGGCGGGTGTGACGGCGAAGGTGGCCGCCAAGGTCGCGGCGGTCACAAGGCTCGGGAAGCGTCGTTTCATCGGAGGCTCCGCGTCAGGACGCGAGCAGGCGCGACTTGAGGGCGGTGATGGTGGCGTCCGAGAGGCCGAGGCCCTGGCGGACGTAGTTGTCGAACGATCCGAACGTGCGGTCGACCTCGGCGAACGCGGCGTCCAGCCAGTTCGCGCGGACGCTGTCGGAGCCGTAGTAGGTGTTGCTCGCCAGGTAGTCGTTGTAGACGGTGGTGCGGTCGACGCCCAGGATCGTCAGCAGGACGGCCGCGCCCCAGCCGGTGCGGTCCTTGCCCGCGGTGCAGTGGAAGAGCGCGGAGTCGGGCTGGGAGGCGAGCGCGGTGAGCAGGTCGTGGTAGGCGGACCGGGCGCTGGGGGCGTTCACCATCAGCCGGTAGCCGAGGTTCTGCTCGGCGTCCTTGGAGGACGACAGCAGCTTCGGCAGGGCGAGGAGCAGCGCGAGGGTGAGGTCCGGGCCGCTCGGGAGGCCCTTGGTGATGTCGATCAGGTCCGCGACCTTGTAGGACGCGCCGGAGGGCAGCTTGTCCGGGTCCTGGAGGCGTTCCTGGATGTTGCGCAGGTCCACGACCAGTCTGACCTTGTCGGCGGCGAGCGTGGCCAGGTCGTTCTGGTCGAGGTCGCTCAGTTTGTTGGAGCGGTAGAAGACGCCCATGCGCACCCAGTGGCCGTCGGCCGTCCGGTAGCCGCCGACGTCCCGGAGGTTGCGGGCGTGCGGCAGGCGCAGGGAGCGGTCCGCGACGACGAGCGGGGCGCCGTTCGCCGGGACGAGCCGGAAGTACCAGCGCGCGGCGGACGGCAGTCCGGTCGCGGTGAGCGAGCCGGACGGCCCGCCCGAGCCGACCGCGCGCGCCGTCCCGCCGCCGGACGCGTCGGTGACCGCCGTGACCGTGACGTTCCCGGCGTCCGGGGCCTGCCACCCGACCGTGTACGAGCCGTCCGCGGCCTGCGTGACGGTGGCGGAGGTGAAGACCGAGCCGGTCGTCAGCGCCGTCCGGGCGGGGGACGCGAGCGCGGGCGTCACGGGGGCCAGGAGGGTGAGCACGGTCGTCGCGGCGAGCGTCGACCTCAGCACGGTCGTCGCCGCGAGCGGCGACTTCAGCACGGTCGTCGCCGCGAGCGGCGACTTCAGCACGCGTGTCGTGGGCACGGGCGTCTTCAGCGGGGTCGTGCGCATGGGAGCTGCTCCTCGAGGGGCTCTCAGCCTTGCGGATGGATGGTGCAGGGGTTTCCGGCGCAGGTGTCGATGATCTGGCCGGTGCGCAGGAACGCGGCGAGCTGCGCCATGGCCTCGGCCGAGCCGCGCGTGTCGCCGTGCGGGTCGCTCCCGGCGGTGTTGGGGGTGTTGGTGACCGGCGGCGCGGGGGTGCCGCTGTCCCAGATCACCAGGCCGGACCCGGTGGCCGGGAAGCGGGTGAGGGCGGGCAGGTTCCAGAACGGGGTGACGTCGGGCTTGCGTCCGGGGGCGAGCGCGGGCTGCCGCACCGGGACGTCCCCGAGCGTGCGCGCCATGACCTCGGTGGCGATGTTGGCGACCTGGTGGTCGCCGAACGCCTCGTGGACGAGCACCTGGTGCCGCGGGGTGCCGGGCAGCGGGTCGCGGGTGACGTGCGCGGCGTAGCCGTCGCCCTCGCCGCGGTCCCAGAGCATCTGGATGAGGTTCAGGACGAGCTGCTGTTCGAGCTTGTCCGGGTAGCTGATGTTGAGCAGCGTCTCGTACTCGGAGAAGTCGACGCTGCGGTTCAGCATCGTGCTGTAGTTGATGCCCGGGACGATCAGCGCGGACCGCCGCCAGTCGGTGGCGAGGGCGGTGAGCGCCGCCCCCTGGATGCCGCCCTGGCTCGCGCCCGCGTACGCCAGCCCGCCGCCGATGAGCGGACGGCCGCCGTCCGGCGAGCGGAACGCGGCGTTCGCCGTGAAGCCCTGCGGGTGGACGAGCTCGCGTCCGAGGAACAGGAAGTCCAGGTAGCTCTGCTGCTGCCGGTCCGGGACGGTGTTGAACCGCGTGACGTTCAGCAGCACGCTCGCGACGTTCGCGATGTCGCCCTGGGACATCCCGATCCAGTCGGTGGCGCACAGCATGATGTCGTGCTGCTGCGCCGCGCGCCGCAGCTTCTCGCTGTCGATCTCGGACGCGCTGCCCATGAGCCCGTGCCCGTACAGAACCGGCTGGGCCGGCTTGGTCAGCGCGCTGCGCGGGATGTTGCAGCGGAAGTTCGCCTTCTGCACGTTGCCGGGGATCTGCGCGGGCAGGCCGTCGCGTCCGTAGTGCATCGAGGAGCCGGGCGGGCCGCCGGGCAGGTCGAGGTAGCTGGGGACGTCGACGGTGCCCTCGACGCGCCGGGCCAGGTACGGGTCCTGGTCGGTGGTGAAGTCGGTGACCTTGCCGACCGTGAACGTGGGCGCGCGCTTGCCGAGCCCGCGGAACGCGTCGTCCCGCATGTGGACGGCCCGTTCGGTGAGGTTCCGCGTGGACGCGACGGTGAAGTCCCAGGCCAGGTAGAGCCCCGCGGTGGAGACGTGGTGGCCGTTCAGCTCCCGCGCGGTCTGGCGGAGGGCGGCGCCGCGCTCCTTCTCGGTGCCGCCGATCGGGTGGCCCGCCAGCATGCGCCGGACGGCGGGCGTCGCCTGGATCGTCTTCCCGTCCGCGTCCTTGAGGTCGCGCAGGAGCACCAGGTAGCGGTGGCCCTCGCGGAGGTTGCGGGCGGGACGGACCAGGAGCAGCCGCCGGGACTCGGGCGCGTTGGCGTCCAGTTCGGCGAAGTACGGCCGGCGTTCGCCGGTCGCGGCGTCCATGAGGACGATCGGCGCGTCCGGGGCGAGCGAACGGGCCATGTCGGTGATCGGGGCCGCGCCGGTCCGGGCCGGGTCCAGACCCGGCACGCGGGTGAGCAGCGCCGAGCCCGGGGAGAAACCGTCGTTGCGGTTCCATTCCCTCGGGTCGGCGGGGAGCACTCCCCCGGCGCGCGGGGTCGCGAGCGGCGACAGGTTCACGCGGCGTCCGGTCGCGGTGGCGCGGTCGGGCACGGTGAACCAGTTGTTCGGGAACGGCAGCATGCACGCGGCGGTGTCGGCCGGGTCGCACACGTGCGCCGCCGCCACCGAGGTCCCCGCCTCGGCCGCGGTGGCGGGGACCACCACGGCCGGGGCCGCCGCCGTGAGCAGCGCGACCAGCGCGGCCCCGATCCTCATCGGGCCGCCTGGATCCGACCGGCGATGATGCGGGCGTAGTTCGCCTCGCCCTGCCTGTTCGGATGCAGCGGCGCCGCCGCCGACGTCGGCACGAACCCCTCCAGCCACTTGGCGGACGCCGACTGGCAGGCGTCGTGGCCCGCGCTCGGCGTGACCAGGTCGACGTAGGTCACGCCGTGCGCGGCGGTCTGCCGCGCGATCACGCCGTTCATCCGGTTGACGCCGCCCTGGAGCCAGTCGGCGTCCACGGGCAGGACGGGCACGACGGGCCAGCAGCCGCCGGGCTTGATGTACAGGCCGTAACCGGTGACCACGACGCGGGCCTGCGGCGACCGCTGGCGGATGCCGTCCAGGACGGCCGAGAGCTTCGGTTCGAACGCGTCGATGCGCGCGGCGACCTGGTCGACGCCGCCCTGCGTGTACTTGGTCTTGCAGGGCGTCCCGGTCGGGAGCAGGTTGACGCAGTCCTGCGCGACGCCGACGAGGCCGGCGTCGTTGCCGCCGATCGTCAGCGTGACGAGCCTGGTGTCGGCGGTCAGCGCGTCGAACTGCGGCGGGGCGGTGCCCGCGGGCTGCCCGAGCACGCTGAGGTTCTGCGGCTCGGTCATGTGCTTGGACGCGGCGCCGCTGCACGTCACGTCGGTCAGTCCGGCGACGCCCAGCGTGGACGCGAGCTCGTGCGCGTAGTTGTGCGTCGAGCGCGCGCAGGCCAGGGGGCCGGTGATGTCGGGGATCAGCGGCCCGGACGCCATCGAGTCGCCGAGCGCGACGTACTCGGGCGCGGCCGCGCGGGCGGCGGGCGCGAGCGCGAGCGCCGCGAGCGCGGCGGGGACGAGGGTGACGAAGGTCCGGCGGAGCAGGGGACGGGCTCTGAGTGGCACGGGGTCCTCCTTGGGGGGCGATGCAATACTCAGCCCGCCGGACCCGATGACCATCAGGGAAATATCCAGAGATGGGCGGGAGATCCTGTGACGGAGACCAAACCGGCCGGTAACCCCGCGTCACCCGGCGGACGGACCCCGGCGTCATCCGGCGGGGAAGGCGCCGCGCCGTCGGGCGGAAGGAGCGCCGCGCCGTCGGGCGGAAGGAGCGCCGCGCCAAGGCTCGGCGGGGTTCCGGCGGACTCGCTGCTCGGCGCTCAGGTGCCCGCGCTGGCGCGCCGGATGGTGGCGACGTTCGCCGACCGGTTCCCGACCTACTCGGCGCTGCCGCGCGAGGAGCTCGCCGGGGACATCACCCGGGTCGTCGAGGGCAACCTGCGGGTGTTCGTGCGGACGCTGCGGACCGGGCGGCTTCCCGCCTCCGCCGACCTGGTGGAGATGACGCGGTCGGCGGCCCGCCGGGCCGAGGAGGGCGTGCCGCTGGGCGCGGTCCTGTCGGCGTACCACCTCGGCTGGCGGATGGGCCTGGACGCACTGGTCGCCCGCGCCGGACCCGCCGACCTGGACGCCATCGTCGAGGTTCAGCGGATCCTGTTGGACGTCCTGCAGCTGGTGTCGGCGGCCGTCGCGGACGCCTACGTCGAGGAGCACCAGGCCCTGCACGGCCAGGACCAGGCGGCCCGGCACGAGGTGCTGTCCGCGCTGCTGGACGGCCAGGACCCGCGCGAGGCGGCCCGCCGCGCGGGCGTGCGCCCGGCCCCCGCGTACGCCGTGCTCACCCTGGCCCTCGGCGCCCACCCGGACGAGACCGACTCCGGCGTGAGCAGCAGCGTCGCCGCGCGCCGCAAGCTCCGGCGCATCCAGGCGGAGATCGACCACCACGGCCGGGACCGGGCGCTGCACGCGCTCAACGCGCACGGCGGGACGGCGCTGCTGCCCGTGGACGACCCGGAGACGGCGCTCGCCGACGGCTGGGAGCGGCTGACCAGGCTCGTCGCCCGCATCTCCGACCGCGCGGGGACGGCCGTCCACGCCGGGGTCGCCGCCACGGCCGCCGCGTCCGTCGCCGACGCCGCGCGGCAGTCGGCGGACATCCTGGAGATCGTCCGGATCACCGGGCGGGCGCCGGGCGCGTACCGGATCACCGACGTGCTGCTCGACTACCAGCTGTCGCGTCCCGGGCCCGCCCGCACGCACCTGGCCGGGCTGCTCGCCGTCCTGGACGGCCATCCGGTCCTGCTCGAGACGCTGCGCGCGTACGTGGCCAGCCAGTTCAGCAGGCGGCGGGCCGCGCCGCTGTTGCACGTCCACCCGAACACCGTGGACTACCGGCTGCGGCGCGTCGCCGTCCTGACCGGCCTGGATCCGACCTGTCCGGGGGATCTTCCGCAGCTGCGGGCGGCGCTCGTCGCCCACGACTTCACGCCGTCCTGACCACCTTCCCCGGGACGATCGCCGCGACGGTCACCAGGACGCAGACGCCCGCGATCGCCGTGACGACCGTGACCACCCCGGTGCGCGGGGCCGCCAGCGGCAGGAGCAGGATCGCGGCGGCGCCGGTCAGCGCCACCGGCGGGCGCAGCACCGGCTCGTCCAGGAGCGGCGTGTGGACCGTCCAGAGCAGCAGGACGAGCCCGGCCGCGGCGACCATGATCAGCGGACGGCCCACCGCTCCCCCGTCGAGCGCGCCCCCCGACCCCGTCGGACGCCGCGAGCACGCTCTCTCGCCGAACAGGATGATCGCGAACAGGCCGTACCGCTCGGCGATGTGGTGCGGATGCCAGGCGGTCGGCGCCGCCCGCTCCGCCCAGGCGGGCACCGCCAGCTCCAGGACGACCAGGGCGGCGAAGCAGGGCAGCCGCGCCCATGACGGCAGGACGTCCGTCCGGCCCAGGACGAGCCAGAGGATCCAGCCCGCCTGCGCGGACGTGATTCCGGACGCGTAGCGGAACGCCGTTCGCCGACCGTCCGGATCCTCGACGCCGGCCCGGATCCACTGCGCGACCAGGGCCAGGCGCATGACGAGGTACCCGATCGCGACGGCGCGGTAGTCGGAGTGCCCGGCCGCCGCCGGGACGCCCGCCGCGAGCACCAGAACACCGGCCATCTGCACCATGGTCAGCGCCCGGTAGGCGGCGTCGTCGGTGTCGTACGACGACGCGAACCAGGTGAAGTTCATCCAGGCCCACCACAGGGCAAGAAGACCTGCAGGAACGGGACGATTCCCGCCCCGGCGCGTCCGTCCGCGACGTGGCCCGCGAGCTGCGCGGTGACCGCCGCGACCGCCATCACGAACGTGAGATCGAACAGCAGTTCGAGCTGGCTGGACGCGCGGTGCGGTTCGTCGACGGCCCGCGCGGCCATCCGGACCCGGATCCGGTCCACCGGCTCCGCCCGTGTCCGGGGCTCTGTCGGGATCTGGCGTTCCGGCGATGTCAGGGGCCCTGTCGGCGGCGCGCTCTCTGTCGGCGGCACGGTCTCTCCCGTCGGTCATACGTCCGTCCTGCTGACAAAGACCGGGCAGGGGGCCCGTCTGTGACGGCCGGACGCGGATCTCCCGGATCCCGTCCGGATCTCGAAGATCTTCCGGCGGAGTTGTCACAGGGCCCGGGGCCGTCCGGTCATAGCTGACGACCGGGCGGCGGAGACCGCCCGGAACCGAAAGGGGCAGTCATGAAGATCGTGGTCATCGGGGGCACCGGCCTCATCGGCGGCAAGCTCGTGGCCAGGCTCGGCGAGCACGGCCACCAGGCGGTCGCGGCCTCGCCGAACACCGGCGTGAACACGCTCACCGGCGAGGGCCTGGCCGACGCGCTGGCCGGCGCGTCGGTGGTGATCGACGTGTCCAACTCGCCGTCCTTCGAGGACGCGGCGGTGCTGGAGTTCTTCGAGACCTCCACCCGCAACCTGCTCGCCGCCGAGAGGGGCGCGGGCGTCGGCCACCACGTCGCGCTGTCGGTGGTCGGCACCGGGCGGCGGCCCGACGTCGGTTACTTCCGGGCCAAGCTCGCCCAGGAGAAGCTGATCGAGGACTCCGGCATCCCGTTCTCGGTCGTCCACGCGACGCAGTTCTTCGAGTTCGCGCACCGGATCGCCGACGAGGCGACCGTCGACGGCTCGGTCCGGATCCCGCCGGTGCGGTTCCAGCCGATCGCGGGCGACGAGGTCGCGCAGGCCGTCGGCCGGACCGCGGTCGGCGCGCCGCTCAACAAGGGCGTCGAGATCGCCGGGCCCGAGCAGTACCGGATGGACGAGTTCTTCCGGAAGGCCCTCGCCGCCTGGGGCGACCCGCGCGAGGTCGTCACCGACCCGAAGGCGCGCTACTTCGGCGCCGAGATGCGCGACCGGGACCTGGTCCCCCTCGACGGCGCGACCCTCGGCGAGATCACCTACGCAGGGTGGCTGCCGGACAACCCGGCCAAGTGACCCGTCCCGCACCCGATCAAGGAGGTTCCCCCATGTCCCATGAAACCGCCCAGCCCGCATGGATGACCGCGCTCACCGTGGTCCAGGACGTCGCCCCGCCGCCGGTCCCGGCGGGCGCGCACGCGATGACCGTGACCATCGAGTACCCGCCCGGTGACGCGGGCGCCCGCCGCACCGGCATCCCGGGCCCGCGTTCGGGTATGTACTGGAAGGCGAGATGCGGTTCGAGCTCGAAGGACAGGGCGAGCGGGTCGTCAGGGCCGGTGAGGCTTTCTGGGAGCCCGGCGGAGACGTCATCCACTACCAGGACGGCAACGCCCGCGACGACGTTCCGGTCCGCTTCCTGGTGACGATGTTCTGCGACCCCGAGAAGCCCATGGTCGTGCTGGTGGACGAGGCCGAACTAGCCCAGCGCGCGCACCTGAGGGGTCCGCGCGGCGCCTGAACGCCGTGACCGCCACCCACCGACGGGACGTCCGTCCGGACGAGATCCCGCGGCGCGTGGGTCGCACCGGATCGGGGAGGTCCACTTGTCCACGTCTGCGTCCATGTCCGCGTCTGCGTCCGGGCCTGCGACTGTGTCCGCGCTGACGGCGGAGTTCGACGACGTGGCCGGATGGACGGCCGACGCCGTGGAGCAGCTCGGTCCGGCCTACGCGATCCCGGCCGCGTGCCGGGGCAGCGCGAACCCGGCCGCGCTGGCATGGCTGGCCGAGGCGTGCGAGCTGTCCCCCGGGACGCGGCTGCTGGACGTCGGGGCGGGCGTCGGCGGCCCGGCCGCCTGGGCCGCCGAGCGGTTCGGCGTCCGGCCGATCCTGCTGGAGCCGATGCCCGCCGCCGGACGGGCCGCCGCGCGGCTGTTCGGCCTGCCGGTCATCGCGGCGGACGGCACCCGCGTCCCGCTCCGGGACGGGTCGGTCGACGCCGCCTGGTGCCTGGGCGTGCTGGACGTCGTCCGGGACAAGGCGGCCCTGCTCCGCGAGGTCCACCGCGTCCTGCGTCCGGGCGGGTCGCTCGGCCTGCTGGTCGTCGTGGCGCGGGGCCGCCTCGTCCTGCCCGCGCCGGAGGGCAACGTCTTCCCGACCCGGCGCGAGCTCGGCGGGCTGCTCGCCGCGACGGGGTTCGCCCCGGTGCAGGAGATCGACCGGCCGGACGCGCCGCCCTCCTGGAAACGCCGGGCCGACCGGGTCGCCGCGGTCGTCGCGTCCCAGCACCGGGCCGACCCGGCGATGGCGCTCGCCGACCGGCAGGGCGAGCGGCTCGGCCGGCTGTTCGCCGCCGGGCAGATCGCCGTCCGGCTGGTGCACGTCGTCCGGCGGCCCGCGCCCCGCCCGGTGCCGCCCGAGTCCCGTCCGGCGCCCCCCGGCCCGGAGGCCCTCGTCCGAACCATCTGTGGAGGAGAGAGATGAGCCGTCCGAGCGGCGACAACGAGTTCGTGGCCGCCGCCCGCGCCGGGGACCTCTCCGGGCTGGAGAAGATCCTCGCCGAGGACGCGGTCAGCCACTCCGACGGCGGCGGGGCCGTCCGGGCGTCCCGGTTCCCGGTGGTGGGCGCCGGACGCGTCGCGCGGTACGTCCGGGCGTTCGCCCATCACTTCTGGACGGGCGTGGACGTGCGCGTGACCAGTGTGAACGGGCAGCCCGCGGCGCTGCTGTTCGGAACGGCGAGCCGTTCGCCGTCCTCGCCCTCGGTGTCTCCGAGGACGGCGTCCACCAGGTCCTCTGGCAGATGAACCCCGCGAAGATCGCGTCGGTGGCGGGCCGCGCCTGACGGGCCGCGGCCCGGTCCCCGGCCGGAGCGTGGCCGGGGACCGGACCGGCTTCAGTGGACGTGCGGGCCGCCGGTCATCTCGGGCTTCCCCGGAGGGACGAGCCACAGGGCCAGGACGGCGGCCACGCCCGCGGTGATCGCGAACACGGTGTACGCGCGGGTGAAGCCGCCGACGGACGGCGCCGCGCCGATGCCGGAGGCGGCGATCGTGGAGGCGAGCGCCACGCCGATCGCCGCGCCCAGTTCGTGGAAGGTGTTGATGACGCCGGAGACCAGCCCGGCCTCGGAGTGCGTGATGTGCGCGAGGGCCGAGGTGGTGGCGGTGACGAACACCGGGCCCACGCCCGCGGCGGCGATCGTGATGCCGGGCAGGAAGTGCAGGGTGACGCTCCCGGACGACGGGAGGAGGGTCAGGAGGCCGGTGCCGATCGCCACCAGGCCGAGCCCGGTGACCGCGACCGGACGGCGTCCGACCGTCCCGACGAGGCGTCCGGCGAGGTGGGCGCCGACGCCGGTGGCGAACGCGGCGGGCAGGAACAGCAGGCCGGTCCTCAGCGCGCCGATCCCCCGCAGGTGCTGCAGGTAGAGCGAGCCCAGGAAGAACATCGAGATCAGCAGGCCGGACGCGATCAGCATCAGGAATCCCCCGACGGCGACCGGGCGGCGGCCGAGCATGCGGACGTTCATCAGCGGGTTCCGGACGTGCCGTTCGACCAGGGCGAAGACCGCGTAGAGCAGGACGGCGGCGGCGAGCGGCAGCAGCGTCCCGGCGGTGGACCATCCGGCGTCGCCCGCGTGGACCATGCCGTAGATGAACGAGCCGGTGGCGGCCGTGACGGTCGCCGCGCCGAGCAGGTCGAGGTCGCGCGTGGCGGCGGAGCGCGCGGCGCCGAGCGTGGCGGGCAGGACGGCGAGCAGGACCAGCCCGACCGGGACGTTCACGAAGAACACCCAGCGCCAGCCGGGCCCGGCGGTCAGCGCGCCGCCGAACAGGACGCCCGCGGCGAAGCCGATCCCGCCGAGGGACGCCCAGACGCCGAGGGCCCTGTTCCGCTCGGGCCCGTGGAAGGCGGTGGTGACGGTGGACAGCGCCGCCGGGGACAGCAGCGCCGCGCCGATGCCCTGGACGACGCGTCCGCCGATGAGCAGGGCGGAGTTCCCGGCGAGGCCGGTGGCGAGCGAGGCGGCGGTGAACAGCGCGAGCCCGGTCAGCAGGACGCGGCGGGCGCCGAACGCGTCGGCGACCCGTCCGCCGAGCGCCATCAGGCCGCCGAAGAACAGCGTGTAGGCGGTCACGGCCCAGGTCAGGGCGGTGCGGCCGAGGTGCAGGTCGGCGCCGATGTCGGGCAGCGCGACGTTGATGACCGTGACGTCCAGGATGAGCATGAACTGGGCGATGCTCAGCAGCGCCAGCGCCCGCCAGCGGCGCGGGTCGGGCGCGTGACCGTGCGCCGGGTGGCCACCGTGCTCATCGCCATGGGCCGCGTGGGCCGCGTGGGCAGCGTGCTCCGTGTGCGCGCCGTGCGGCAGGTGCGGATCGGAATGGGCGTGCGGGTCGGGGGTGGCGTGGGGGTGAGCCACGGACTTCTCCTCAGGACGGGACGAACATAAGCCGAACAGCGCTGTTCGACTTAACGTACCCCGTCCCGAGGACGAACTCCAACAGTGTTGTTCGACTTACGGGTAGGCTGGGCGCATGCCGAGTGCGGGAACCACGCGCCGCCGCGCGGACGCCGAACGCAACATCGCCGCGATCCTGGACGCCGCGGCCGACCTGCTCACCCGCGCGCCGGACGCGAGCGTCGGCGAGATCGCCAAGGCCGCGGGCGTCGGGCGCGTCACCGTGTACGCGCACTTCCCGTCGCGCGAGGACCTCGTCCGGGCCGTCCTCGCGCGGGCCATCGAGGAGAGCATGGCGGCGGTGACCGGGGCCGCCGACCCCGGCGGCGACGGGCCGCCGGAGGAGGCGTTCGCGCGGCTGGTCCGCGAGAGCTGGCCCGCGCTCAGCCGGTACGGGCGCCTGCACGAGGCGGCGCGCCGCGCGCTGCCCGCCGAGGAGGTCCGCGAGCACCACGACCAGCCGATGGAGGCCGTCCGCGCGCTGGTCGAGCGCGGACGCTCCACCGGCGCGTTCCGGACCGACCTGACCACGGGCTGGCTCGTCACGACCGTCTACGCGCTGCTCCACGCCGCCGCGGACGACGTCGCCGCGGGCGCCCTCGACCGGGACCGGGCCGCCGGCGTCCTCCAGACGACGCTGCTGTCAGTCCTGCGCCCCGCTCCCCCGGAGACCGGCCCGCGCGGAACCTGACCCGCCCCTCCGGGCCGACTGGACCAGGACGGCGGCGATCCCGGCGGCCAGCCCCACGCCGAAGGTGAAGGCGAACAGGGTCGGCACGGACGTCAGCGGTCGGGCGCCGGGCCACAGCGCGTTCCGGAACGCGACGGCGAGGTGGGTCGCGACGGCCCCGACGACCAGCGACGACTCGGACACGCACCGCCCGCGCGACCGGGCCGGACGGGCGAGGAACCCGGCGACCGCGTTGGTCAGCAGGCAGAACGCCAGGAAGCCGACCAGCTCCACGGCGAACATCCAGAGGACGAGCAGCGGGCTCGTCCACGCCTCGCCGATCGCCTGTGAGGCCGTGATCCCGGCGGCGGCCAGCGCGCTCGCCGCCACGAACACCGTCAGAGCGTGCCGCCGCACCCGGTCGGCGACCTCCGGACGAACGGCCCAGCGCGGCGCCCGCACGCGGTCCCCCAGGAGGAGGACGTCGCCGAGCCAGTCGTGCCGCCACCGGCCGGACGAGCCGCGCGGCGCGCGCCCCCGCCACAGCAGCGCCAGTGCAAGCCCGGTGACCAGCGAGTTCGCCACGAGGCCGCCGATGAGGAACGACGTCCGGCCGTTCCAGTCCGCATGGCCGACGCGGCCGATGACGGCGGCCCATTCGGCGACGAGGGTCAACGCGACGAGCGTGAGCATCGCCCCGGCCGCACGGGCCGTCTGCTGCGCGCGGTCGGGCCCGCCCGGCGCGCGCCAGACGGGCAGCCGCAGCAGGACGACCGCCGCGAGCATCGGCACCGCGAACACGCAGAACGACACGACCGCGTCGTACGGATCGTCCTGCCAGGGGCTCACCGCCCTGACCGTCTTGTCCTGGGTCGCGACCACCGACAACGCCTCGAACAGGCCCGCCGCCACCAGGCTCAGCCCGATCACGGCCACGCTCACGGGCGCGGTCGGCCGCGCCCTCTCACCGGAGGATTCCATGGCGCCATAGTACGCGCCTCGTAGTACGCGTTGTGTAGTAACTCCGCGCGGGATCCGCCGGACTGGCGGGACGGGCGGCCGGTGGGTGATACTTGGCGCGTAGTAACAGCCGTCGGAGGGGAATCCGTGCAGGTCAACGACTCGCAGACGCTCGTGCTGTGCGTGCTGGCGGACGGCCCGATGCACGGCTACGCCATCAACAGCGCGATCGAGCGGCTCACCGGGAACCGGCTCGGGCCGGGCAGCCTGTACGGGGCGCTGACCCGGCTCGAGGCCAAGGGCTTCGTCGAGCACCTGGAGGGCGAGGGCCGCCAGCGGCCCGTCCGGCTCACCGCCGGGGGGCGGCGCGCCCTCGAGGAGGAGCTGCGGGCGATGGCCCATGTCGCCGCCGTCGGCCTGCGCAGCCTCGGGGTGTCCCCGGCATGACCGCCGCGCGCGTCCTGGCGCGCCTGTACCCGGAGGCGTTCCGCGAGCAGTGGGGGCCGGACCTGGAGGCCGAGATCGCCGCCGCCGGGTGGCGGTCCTGGCCGGACACCCTGCTCGGCATCGCGGACATGTGGCTCCACCCCGGGCTCTGGCCCGCCGACTCGCGGGCGGAACGGCGGCTGCGCACGACCACGCTCGCCATCTCCCTCACCGCGCTGTGCTGGTTCGTCGCCCACGTCGGCGTCGAGACCGACGACTCGCTGGCACGCGGCGCGGGCCACTCGACGGCGCTGTCGGCGGGGATCGCGGTCATGCTCGCCGGGCTCGTCCTGATCGCCCCGCTGCCGAGGCCGAGCGTGGCGCTCGTGCGCGCGCTGGTCCGCGCCGCCGTCCTCCGGTTCACGCTTCCGGTGGCGCTGGCCGGGGCCGTCGTCGCCGTCGTGCGGCTCGGCGGCGCGCACCATCCGCCGCTGCTGCTGCGCGGTGTCGCGCTCGCCGCCTGGTGGACGGCCCTGGCCGTCGGCGCGGCCCGCGCGAGCCTGGTCGCGGCCGACCTCGGCGCGCGGTTCGTCGTTCC
Organism: Actinomadura oligospora ATCC 43269; assembly: GCF_000518265.1. Classification (GTDB taxonomy): domain Bacteria; phylum Actinomycetota; class Actinomycetes; order Streptosporangiales; family Streptosporangiaceae; genus Spirillospora; species Spirillospora oligospora. The sequence continues at coordinate 508,603 of NZ_KI912411.1, forward strand.
GCCGCGTCCGGGACGGCTCCGGCTCGGCGTCTGGGTCCTCGTCGCCGGTGCGGCGACCGAGGCGGGCGCGCTGCTCGGCGGTGCCCTCGGTTCGCGGGCCGACCCGGCGGCGCTCGGCGTCTCCGCGCTGTCGCTCGCGTTGCTCCCGGCGTTCGTCCCTGTGGTGCGCGCCTGCCGTCCGGAAGGGTAGCGCCAGCACTACCGCCGGACGGAAACAGGAGCTACCGACAGCCGCGTCGCGCACCCCGATGCTGGAAGCACAAGCTGCTGAAGGCGAGGTTCGGGGATGTCGGTCATGGAGTTGGAATCCACGCGGTCAACGCGGTCAACGGCGGACGGGCTCGACGCGCTCGGCTCCGACCGGTGCCGGGTGCGCCTGGCCCGGGGGACGCGGGGCCGCGCCGCGCTGGAGGTCTACGTCCACGGAGGCCTGTACGACGTGACCGTGGCGGACGGGTTCGCCCCGTCGCTGCTGCGCGGCGCGGTGCGGGGACGGGGGTGGGCGGTCGCGTGGGGCCAGCTCCCACCGGGCGGCGCGCCGGTGCGGGTGACGTTCACCGGCCGCCGCGTGGACCTGCCCGCGGACGTCCGGGTGTTCGGGGACCGGTTCTGGGTCGCCGTGGCGGACGTCCGGGCGCGGTCGGTGGTCGTCTCGGCGGCGTCCGAGCGGGTGACCTCGCGGCTGCGGACCGTCCGCCGGAGGTCACCGCGCCCGTGAAGGCTCAGTCGCGCAACCCGGCCCCGGTGACGCGGGAGCGCGACGGCCCGATGACCGGCACGAGCGTGGCCAGCAGCGCGATGAGCGCGCAGACTCCCGTGGCGGCGGCGAGCGGCTGCCAGGGCACGACGAGTGAGGCCGCGCCGGTCACGCGCCTCAGCGCCACCCACGTTCCGGCGAGGCTGACCGCCGAGACCGCCAGGGCCGACACCACGCCCACGCACACCACCACAACGGCCTCACCGGCCGCCACCAGCGCCACCTGGAGCGGCGTCGCGCCGGACAGCCGCAGGACGGCCTGGTCACGCGACCGGTCGGCCGCCGCCATGGCCAGGGTGTTCGCCACCGCGATCCCGCAGTAGGCGAGGGCGATGCCCAGCGTCACCAGGATGCCGAGCCTGCTGCTCCGGCCCTTGCCGGACGTCCCGTCGTCGGCTGCCCACGCGGGGACGGTCTCGACGCCGAGCCCTCGAGTCACGGCGCGAAGCTCGCGGGCCACCGCGGAGCGATCCGCGTCCGACTGGACGATCACGTCGACGCGTCCGATCGGGGACGGGCCGCCGTGCGCGGACGTCAGGTAGGTCGTCCCGTCGTCCAGCCCGCTCTTCAGGGCCGCCGCCACGCGCACGGACGTCCGCGTGCCGTCGGCGAGCCACAGGTCCACCCGGTCGCCGGGCCTCCGACCCCATTCCCTGTCCACGACCAGCGCGTCGTCGCCGAGGTTCGTGATCGTGCCGCTGCTCACCTCCAGCCGTTCGGTCCTGCCGAGATCGCCCGCCCGGACGACCTGCGCGTCGAACCGCCGGAGCCCTCCGCCGTCGCCGATCGCGTACACCGGCGTCCGCCCGATGGGCACCGCCTCGACTCCCGGGACGGAACGCACCCGGTTCAGCACCGCGTCACTGACCCCGCCGCCTCCGCTGGGCCTGACGACGAGGTCCGCGCGGACGTGCTGCCGGGCCTCGGCGGCCTTGGTCGCGTCCACCGAGGAGCCCGTGCCGAGCAGGGCACCGGAGAGCCCGACCGTGATCAGGACGGGCGCGGCGACCGACGCCGTCCGGCGGGCCGATGCGAGGGTGTTCTCCCGCACCAGCAGCCCGGTGGCGCCGGCGGATCGGGTCAGGGGCCAGGTGAGCAGCCGTGTCAGCCGGGGCACGACGACGGGCGCGAGCAGCGCCGCGCCGATGATCAACAGCATGATCGCCGGGGTGTGGCCCTTCCGGTTGGCGGCCGAGGCCGGGTCGTTCACGGCGGTCGTGGCCATGGTCGCGACGCCGGAGCCCAACGCGGCCAGCCCGAGCAGCCACCGGGCGGGCGTCATCGCGCGTCCCTCGACGCTCGCTTCCCGCAACGCCTCCGCCGGACGTATCCGTCCCGCCCGCCGCGAGGCCGCCGTCACGCCGAGCAGCGACACCGTGAGGCCGGTCAGGAACGCGATCACGAGCGGCCAGGCCGTCACCGGGACGTCGAACCACGACGGCGCGAGCCCGCACCGCACGAGCCAGCGCCCGAGGAGCCGCGCGGCCACCGGCGCCAGGGCGCAGCCCGCTGCCGAGGCGAGCAGGCCGACGAGCAGCGACTCCGCCGTCAGCAGCCGCCGGACCTGCCGCGGTGTCGCCCCGATGACCCGGAGCAGCGCCAGCTCGCGCCGCCTCCGCGTCACGGCCAGCGCGAACGTGGACGCGACGACGAACACCGCGACGAACCCGGCGATGCCCGCGGCGATGCCGAGCAGCACGTCGGTGTCGTTCAGCGCGCGGCGCTCGCGGTCCGGGTCGGGGTCGGCGTCGTGCCGGGACGCGCCGGTGAGCACCTCGGCGGACGTCGCGGCGGCGCGCCGCGCGGCGTCCGCCGGACCCGTGACCGCCAGGCCGTCCACGCGTGGGGACAGCCTCGCCGCCTCGCGGTCGGCGAAGAACACCGCGTGCTCGAACCCGACCGGCGCCGTGACCCCGGAGACCGTGTACGTCCGGACGGCGGAGCCGGTCATGACGCCGACGCGATCGCCTGGCCGCGCGCCCTCACCGGCGAGCACGATCTCTCCGGACGTGCGCGGACCGGTCCCCGCCACGAGCCGGTACCCGCCGAACCGCGCCACGGACCAGGGGTGCCCGACGCTGGTCGGCCCGTCGCCGACCACGTGCGCGGGGAAGACGCGGTCCTGGACGACCGGAACGGCCGCGCTCACTCTCGCCACGAGTTCAGGGGGCAGCCCCTTCGATGCCTCAAGCGTCTGGTGCTGCGTCCTGCCCTCCGCCGTCACGGTCAACGTCCGGACGGGCCGGACGACCGCGTCGGCCTCCGCGAACCGCTGCGGCCTGGGCCGCTGCGCCGGGTCGAGCGTCGCGGCGAGCGCCAGGCCCACGGCGGCGGTCATCGCCACGCCCAGGGCGAGCGCGACGAACGTCCCGGCCAGGGAGAGGCGGCGCGTCCGCAGCGTGGACAGGGCGATGCTCAGCATGCGCGCGCCTCCAGCCGGGTGACGTGCGCGGCCACCCGCTCGGGCTCGGCGCCGACGAGTTCTCCGGCGAGCCGTCCGTCGGCGAGGAACACCACGCGGTCGGCCCGGGACGCGGCGACCGGGTCGTGCGTGACCATGATGATCGTCTGCCGCCGCTCGTCGGCCAGGCCGCGCAGAAGGTCCAGGACGGTGTGGGACGTGGCGGTGTCGAGCGCCCCGGTCGGCTCGTCGGCGAACAGCACGGCGGGGCGGGTGACCAGCGCGCGGGCGATCGCCACGCGCTGCTGCTGGCCGCCGGACAGCTCGCCCGGCCGGTGCCCGGCCCGGCCTGCCAGCCCCACGTCCGCCAGCACGGCCCGGACCTCCGCCGCCTTCGGCCGCCGTCCCGCCAGCCGCAGCGGCAGGCCGACGTTCTGCTCGGCGGTGAGCGACGGGACCAGGTTGAACGCCTGGAACACGAAGCCGATCCGGTCGCGGCGCAGCCGGGTCAGCGCGGTCTCGCCCAGCCGGTCCAGTTCCGCGCCCGCGACGACGACGGTGCCGGAGGTCGGCCGGTCCAGGCCCGCCGCGCACTGCAGCAGGGTCGACTTGCCCGAGCCGGACGGTCCCATGACCGCGGTGAACGAGCCCGCCGCGAAGGCCGCCGTCACGCCGTCGAGGGCCGTGACCGCTCCAGGGCCGGACCCGAACACCCGGCGCACCGAACGAAGTTGAACCACGTCATCCATGCCCGGAAGTCAACCGGCGGCCCGGGGGCCGCACAGCGCCACCAGTGCCACTCTTCGCGGTGGCACAGGCACCACCTTCGTCCACCCGCCCGGCGTCGTCCGAGGCCCCCGGGACGGGCTGTCCTAAGGCCGGCCTTCGGCTCAGGGCCGGGACGGGCGGCGCGCGATGCCGAGGACCTGCGGGGACGCCGGGAACGGCATGCCGGTGTCGGCGCGTCCCAGCCGGTCGAGGCGTTCGAGGTCGAAGCCCGCCCTCCGGACGGCGGCGACGGTGTCGCGGCCCGTCCGGCAGCCGCCGACCATCCGGGGCCACAGGGTGGCGTCGAGGACGTCCTGCACGCGTTGCCGTCCCGGGGTCCCGGCGCGGACGTGCTCGAAGAACCTCAGCTCACCGCCCGGACGCAGGACGCGGGCCAGTTCGGCCAGCGCCGCGGCCTGGTCGGGGACGCTGCACAGCACCAGCGACGTCACCGCCACGTCGAACGACGCGTCCACGGCGGGGAGCCGCGCGGCGGTGCCCGGCACGACCTCGATCGGGATCGGGGAACGTCCGGCGGCGTCCTCGGCGACCTCCCGAAGGCGGCCCTCCGGCTCCACCGCCAGGATCCGGCCGACCTCGGGCGGATAGTGCGGGAAGGTGGACCCGGTTCCCGCGCCGACCTCGATGACGTCGCCGCGGACGCCCCTGAGCAGTTCGGCCCGGGTCGGGGCGAGGTCCCGGTCCAGCATCGGGATCATCCGCGCGTAGTACCGGGCGAACAGCGGATGGCCCCGCTCCCCCTGCGACATCGTCTCTCCTCTCGGCGCTCCCCCGCCGACCATCCCGCTCCGCCCCGCGCGGGCGCAAGTCGACTCGCGAGCGCCCAGGGCGTGTCTCAAAGCCACCTGCCCAACTGCGCGCGCCGACTTTGAGACGAGCGCCTAGCGGACGGTGACGTGACCCGGTTCGCCTTCGGTGGTGCGTCCGACGAGCGCGGCGGGCAGGCCGCGTCCGCGCAGGTCGGCGATGAGGGCGTCGGGGTCGTCCGGGACGACGAGGAGGAGCCCGCCGGAGGTCTGCGCGTCGTGCAGCAGGACGGCGAGCTCCGGCGGGAGCCCGTCGGCGATGGCGACGAAGCCGGACAGATACGTCGTGTTGGCCTTCGTCCCGCCCGGGACGAACCCGGCGGCGGCCAGATCCAAGGCGCCCGGCAGCAGCGGGACGCTCTCGGCGCGGATCTCGGCGGCGATTCCGGCGGCGCGCGTCATCCGGTGCAGGTGGCCGAGCAACCCGAACCCGGTGACGTCGGTGGCGGCGCGCACCCCGGCGGCGAGCGCCGCCTCGGACGCCCCGGCGTTGAGCGTGGTCATGGACGCGACCGCGGCGGCGACCGTCTCCGGATCGGCCGCGCCGCGCTTCACCGCGGTCGACACGACGCCCGTCCCGATCGCCTTCGTCAGGACGAGATGACACCCCGCCGCCGCCCTGTCGATCGCGAACAGCCTGTCGGGACGCGCCATGCCGACGACCGCCATGCCGTACTTGGGCACCGGATCGCTGATGGTGTGGCCCCCGACGACGAGGCAGCCACCCGCCGACGCCGCGTCCGCGCCGCCGCGCATCACCTCGCCGAGCGTCTCGACGGGCAGGTCGTCCCCGGGCCACGCGGCGAGGTTCACCGCCATCAGCGGACGGCCGCCCATCGCGTACACGTCGGACAGCGCGTTGGTGGCGGCGATCCGCCCCCAGTCGTACGGGTCGTCCACGATCGGTGTGAAGAAGTCCGTGGTGAGGATGAGCGCGCGCTCGTCGTCCAGCCGCAGGACGGCCGCGTCGTCCCCCTCCGCCGCGCCGACCAGCAGGTCGCCGGACGCGGGTTCCAGCCCCGGCCCGAGCGCGGCGAACAGCCCCTCCAGCTTGGCGAGGGGGAGCTTGCAGGCGCATCCCGCGCCCGGCGACAGCGACGTGAGCCTGACTTCCTGCTCGGCGGGTGCGGTCATGCGACGTCCTCCACCAGTCTCGGGAGTCCCGTTCCCGGACGCTACCAACCGGGCGTCCGCCCCGGAAGGCCGGACGCTGGACGTCACCGCGGGGGCCGCGAGCGCCGCGGGCCCACCGGCAGTGTCGTGCGCGGCCTACCAGGCGTAGGCCTCGGGGGCGGGCTTGGGGCCGTTCAGGCCGGGCGGCGGGAAGAGCTCGTCGAGCTTCGCCAGGGTGCCGTCGTCGAGCGTGATCTCAAGGGCGCGCAGCGAGCCCTCCAGCTGCTCGAGCGTCCGGGGGCCGATGATCGGGCCGGTCACGCCGTCCTGCGCGAGCAGCCAGGCCAGGCCGACGTGCGCCGGGTCCTCACCGAGGTCGGCGGCCAGCTTCTCGTACTCCTCCAGGGCGGCCCGGTGCTGCTCGAACGTCTCGGCCCACTGGCCCGTGCCGCTGCGCTCGGCGACGCCCTCGCGGTTCTTGCGCACGACGCCGCTGAGCATCCCGCCGTGCAGCGGCGACCACGGGATCACGCCCACGCCGTAGTGCCTGGCCGCGGGCAGCACCTCCAGCTCCGCCCAGCGCGACATCAGGTTGTAGATCGACTGCTCGCTGACCAGGCCGAGGAAGTGCCGCGTCCGGGCGGCCTCCTGCGCCTGCGCGATGTTCCAGCCCGCGAAGTTGGACGACCCGAAGTACAGCACCTTCCCCTGCTGGCGCAGGACGCCGAACGCCTCCCAGATCTCCTCCCACGGGGTGCTCCGGTCGATGTGGTGCATCTGGTACAGGTCGATGTGGTCGGTCCCCAGCCGCTTCAGGGACTTCTCGACCTCCCGCCGGATGTGCAGGGCCGACAGCCCGCCGTCGTTCGGCCCGTCCCCCACCCGCATGTACACCTTCGTGGCGAGGACGGTGTCGTCACGCCGTCCGCCACCCTGGGCGAACCAGCGTCCGATGATCTCCTCGGTGACCCCGTCGCCGTGGACCCGGCCGTACACGTTCGCGGTGTCGAAGAAGTTGACGCCGTGCCCGCGGGCGGCGTCCATGATCTTGTGGCTGTCCTCCTCGGACGCCTTCATGCCGAAGTTCATGGTGCCGAGGACCAGCCGGGACACCGACAGGCCGCTGCGTCCGAGACGCGTGTACTCCATCTGACTCACCCTTCGAGATCAACCGTTAGTCGCATCAAGTGCGATGCACTGAACGTACAACTTGCAACATTGATGTTGCAAGTAGCCGATGAAGGGGGACTCGCCCGTATACTTTGGACATGGCAGCTCAGGGGCAGGCGGCCTCGGCGAACAGCGGACCGAAGGACGGGGTGTCCGCTCGGCGTCCGCTCCGCGCGGACGCCGAGCGGACGGTGAGGGCGATCCTCGAGGCGGCCGAGCGGACCCTGGCCCGCGACCCGGCGGCCACGATGGAGCAGATCGCCGAGGCCGCCGGGGTGGCCCGGACGACCGTGCACCGGCGCTTCGCCACCCGCGAGGCGCTCATCGAGGCCCTCGGGGTATGGGCCGTCCAGCGGCTGGCCGACGCGGTCGAGGCCGGGCGTCCCGACACCGCGCCGCCGCTGGTCGCGCTCTACCAGACGACCGCGAACGTCCTCGCGGTGAAGCTCGACTGGGCGTTCGCGACGAGCCAGGCGTCGTCGCCCGTCCCCGAGGTGGCGCGCATGAACGCCGAGATCGGCGAGACGTGCGAGCGGCTGCTGCGACGGGCGCGGGACGCGGGCGTCCTCCGTGAGGACGTCGACATCACGTGGGCGCGCCGCGCGTACTACGGCCTCATCCACCAGGCGACCCTGCACCGCACGGAGGACGACGACACCGGCACCCTGGCGACGCTGGTCGTCGACACCCTCCTGCGCGGCACCGGCACCGCGAACCCCGGCCGCCTCTGACCGTCCCCGCTCGCGCGGTCGCGGGGGCGAAAGCGCATGCGGGCGGGGCGGGCGGTCAGTCCGCCGTCCAGGGGCGAAGTTTCTCCGGGTTCCGGACGGCCCAGATGCGCGCGATGCGACCGTCCTCGAAGCCGAAGGTGAAGACCGCGACGATGGCTCCCTCACGCAGCGCCACCAGGCCGGGCAGGGCGTTGACCGTCTGCTCGCGCAGTTCCATGTCCGGCGCCATCGCGAGGACGTCGAGGAGGTAGCGGGCGATCGGCTCGGCTCCCTCGACCGGCTCCAGCAGGGCCGAGACGACTCCGCCGCCGTCGCCGACCGCGACCGCGTCGTCGGCGAGGACGGCGATGAGCGCGCCGATGTCCCCCGCCTCCCACGCCCGCCGGAGGTCCCGGACGATCGGGGCGCTGCGCGGCGGCGGGGTCGCGGGCGTCCGCTCCGCGTCCAGGCGGCGGCGGGCCGAGACCGCGAGCTGACGGCACGCCGCCGGGGTCCGGCCGACGACCTCGGCGACCTCCGCGAACGGGTACCGGAACACGTCGTGCAGGACGAACGCGACGCGCTCGGCGGGGGTCATCGCCTCCAGGACGACCAGGAACGCCATGGTGATCGACTCGTCCAGGGTGACGCGGTCGGCCGGGTCGGCGGCGCCGTCGCCGGGCCGCGCGTCGATCCGTCCCGGCACCGGCTCGGGGAGCCACGCGCCGACGTAGCTCTCGCGCCGGACGCGCGCGGAGCCGAGCACGTCCAGGCAGACGCGGCCCGCGACCTTGGTCAGCCAGGCCGCGGGGTTCTCGATCGCGTCCTGCCGCTCGCGCGGCATGGCGTACCAGCGCGTGTAGGTCTCCTGGACGACGTCCTCGGCGTCCGCCAGGGAGCCGAGCAGCCGGTACGCCAGGCTCACCAGGTGGCGGCGCTCGCTCATGACCGCGTTCAGGCCGTCGTCGCCGCCGTCGGCGCCCGGCCCCGGCTCTCGTCCGGCGTCCGGCCCGCTTCTGCCGTCCATGGTGTCGCCGTCCCCTTCGGTCGGTCTCGTCCGTCATCGGTACGACGAGACGGCCGTCCGGAATGTGAGGTCGGCCGTCCCGCCTCACATTCCGCGCCGCCACGTCGTCGTACCACCGAACGGCCACTTCACCCGAAAGACAGGGAAACACGACATCATGACCACTCTGAACAGGCTCAGCGAGCTCGCCGGCGACTACGTCCCGGACGCCGGGCGCTCGCGCCTCGGCTTCGTCGCCCGGCACACCGTCGGCGGCAGGGTGCGCGGGCGCTTCGGCGAGTTCGAGGGCAGCGCGCGCCTGACCCCGGGCGACCCGGCGGGCTCCCACGTCCGCCTCACGATCCGCTCCGGGAGCCTGGACACCGGGAACGGGCAGCGCGACGGCCAGGTGCGGCGGATGTTCCTCAAGGCCGACCGGCACCCGGACCTCACCTTCGCCTCCACGGAGGTGCGGATCCTGGACGACTCGGCCTTCCGGATCACCGGCGACCTGACCATCCGCGGCACGACCAGGCCGATCACCATGGACTTCCGGGTGACCGCCGCCGACGCCGAGGGCGCGGTGACCGCCGTCGGCCGGACCACGCTGGACGCCACCGACTGGGGCGTGAAGAACGCCATGACCAGGCCGTTCGTCAGCGCGAAGGTCGAACTGGACATCGAGATCACCGCGGTCCGGCGGCCCTGACCGGCCCGGAGGGCGGGGACGGGCGCGCCGCCCCCGCCGTCTCAGGCCGCGATCACTCGGACTGCCCGCCGTCCTGCCCGCCGTCCTCGCCGCCGCCCTGGCCGCCGCGGTCGCCGTGACCGTCGTGGTCGCCGCCCGGGTGGCGACCGGCGTGCCCGTGGTCGCCGTCCTCGCCGGACGGGGGCTCCACCACGAAGGCGGCCGTGCGGGTGTCGCCGCTGCGGGCGCCCTCCACGCGGACGGTGTCGCCGTTCCTGATCGAGTCGATCTTCTCCCCGTGGCCGACCCGGGTGCCGGAGTTCAGCGTCCACGTCCAGCCGGTGCCGTCGTCGCTCCGGACGGTCAGCGAGGTCGCGGACACGGCCGTCACCTTGCCGCTCTGCACGTCCCGCAGGACGTACGCGCCGTTCTCGTCCTTCACGGTGACCTCCCCGTGCAGCGCGGCGAAGTGTCCCCCTCCCGGGCCGTGCCCGGAACCGTGGTCGCGGCCGTCCGCCTGGTGCTGCCCGGACGTGCCGGACTTCCCGTCGTTCGCGGAGCCGTCGGCCAGCGCGGGGAGCCCTGCGGCCATCCCCGCGACGGCTCCGGCCGCGAGCGCTCCCGTGACGACGCCGATGGCGAGCCTCTTGCGCATGGTTGCCTCCTGATCGTGCGGTCGGTTTTCGGACCACAGGGAAGGAACCGCAGATGAGAGCCCGCTTCGTGGTTCATGAGAGGACGATGAACGAACGGCAAAGTCCGGCATTCGGCCCCTATAGGGTGCTGCCATGAGCAGCATGCCGTCGCTGGACGGACGCCGGTTCCGCGCCGTGGCCGACACGGTGGGCGGAGAGGTCGGGACGACGACCGAGTTCGCGTACCACGAGCGCGACGGCGAGATCTGGGCCGAGTACGCGGGCGGGACGATCCGCCGCGGCTTCCTGGTCGGCGTCCGGGACGGGGACAGGATCGAGTTCCGGTACGCGCAGCTCAACACGGCGGGCGAGACCTCCACGGGGCACTGCGTCTCGGCGCTGCTGGCGCTGCCGGACGGACGGCTCCGGCTCGAGGAGACCTGGGAGTGGGAGTCGCGCCCCGGATCGGGCACCAGCGCCGTCGAAGAGGTCGCCCTCCCCTCGGCGTAGCCCCCGGGTGACCGTCAGGTCGCCCTTTCCCGCACTGACCGTCGGGTCACCTTCCCCGCTGACCGTCAGGTCGCTTTTCCGCGCTGACCGTCAGGTCGGTTTCCCGCGGAGTTCCTGGGTCGCGTCGCGGTACGCGGCGGCGACGTGGGTGAACATCTCCAGCATGATCGCGGCCTGCTCCGGGCCGAAGTGCCCGGCGACCTTCCCCAGGTGGCGCTCCGAGGTGGCCGCGGCGGTGTGGTACGCCGCCATGCCCTCCTCGACCGGCTCGACGATCACGGCGCGCCGGTCGTGCGGGCTGCGCGTCCGGCGGACGTAGCCGCCGCGCTCCAGCCGGTCGACCAGGCGGGTAGCCGACGCCGACGGCAGGTCGAGCTCGGCGGAGATCGCCCCGACCGGGAGCGGGCCCCGCATCTCCATGAGGATCAGCGCGGCCACGTCCACCGTCTGCAGGCCGAGCCGGTCGGCGACCGACTGGTTGTGCAGCATGAACGCGATCACGAACTCTCGGTACAGGTCCGCCGGACCGCTCTGACCATGGGGCACTTTCCCAGTCTACTCCCATGCGATGTATCTTCGGATCGGAGATACATCGAAGGGGAGACAACCATGCACGTCATCGTGATCGGCGCCGGGGTCGGCGGACTGGCCGTGGCCCGGCGGCTCCTGGCGGACGGGCACACCGTGCGCGTGTTCGAGAAGGCCCCCGAACGCCGGACGGGCGGCGCGGCGCTCACCATCTTCGGCAACGGCGCGGCGGTGCTGTCCGACCTCGGCATCGACCTGGAGGGCGTCGGCGGGCGCATCGACCGGATCGACGCGCGGACCGCGTCCGGCAGGCTCCGCACCAGCATGGACCTCGCGCACACGGCGGAGACCTTCGGCTTCCCGACCCGTTCGATCTCCCGGCGGCGGATCGTCGACCTGCTCTCCGACGGCCTGCCGGACGACCTGATCCGCTACGGCACCGGTTGCGTCGGCGTGACGCACGACGCCGACTCGGCCACCGCGAGGTTCGACGACGGCACGACCGCCGTCGGCGACCTGGTCGTCGGCGCGGACGGCATCCACTCGGTCGTCCGGCGGCAGCTGTGGGGCGACGACACGGTCAGGCCCGCGTCGTTCGGCACCTGGCAGGGGCTCAGCCCGATCGACATCGACATCACCGACACGACGCTGCACTACATGATCACCGGGAAGGAGGGCGCGTGCGGGCTGATCCCGGCCGGTCCGGGGCTGCTCCAGTGGTGGTTCGACGTGCGCTGGAAGCCCACTGACCCGCGTCCGGACGCCCCGCTCGACATGCTGCGCCGCCGCTTCGGGCACTGGGCCTACCCCGTGCCCGAGGTGCTCGCCTCCGCGACCGAGGACGACCTGGACTTCTTCGGCCACCGCTGGAACAAGGTCCGGCGCGTCTGGGGCGAGGGCCGCGTCACGCTGCTCGGCGACTCCGCGCACACCATGCCGCCCACCCTCGGCCAGGGCGCCAACCAGACCTTCGAGGACGCCTGGGTGCTCGGGCGCGAGCTCGCCGACGAGAGCAGGAGCGTCCCGGACCGGCTGCGCGCGTACGAGCTGGCCCGCTACCCGAGGGTCAACCTGGTCTCCCAGATGGCCAAGCGCAACCCGGCGAACATCCGGATCCCGCCGATCCTCGGGAGGCGCGTCCCGGAGACGGCCCAGACCAAGCTGCTCGGCCGGTTCAGCAACCGGCTGAACGAGGGGCCGCTGCCGACCGGCGGGCGCGTCCCGTCGGACGCGGCGCGCGCCTGACCGTTCAGAAGGGCAGGACGGACGAGGGCGCGGGGACGGCGAGCGGCTCGGCGGCGGGCGTGAGGCGTCCGGTGTCCGGGTCGCGGCGGAAGACGGTCACGGTGCCGGAGCGCTGGTTGGCGCAGAAGAGCAGGCGGCCGTCCGGCGTGAGGGCGATGTCGCGGGGCCAGACGCCGCCGCAGGAGACGACCTCGACGGGTTCGAGCGCCGCGCCGCCCGCGACCGTGGCGTGGACGGCGATCGTGTCGTCGCCCCGGTCGGTGCTGTAGACGTGAGCGCCGTCCGGGGAGACGCGGACGGCGGCCGAGGAGTTGGCGGTGGGGTTCGCGGCGTCCCGGCGGGCCGGGAGTTCCGCGCCCGGTTCGAGGCGTCCGGACGCGGCGTCCCAGGCGCAGACGATGAGCGTGCAGGACAGCTCGTTGATGAGGTAGGCGTGCCGTCCGGACGGGTGGAAGACCAGGTGGCGCGGGCCCCGGCCGTCCGGGACGCGCGCCGTGCCGTGCGGGTCGAGGCGGCCCTCGACGGGGTCGAAGGCGTAGACGTGGACGCGGTCCGCGCCGAGGTCGGTGCAGAGGACGAACCGCCCGTCCGGGGAGATCGCGGCCATGTGCGCGTGCGATCCGGGCGGGTGGGCGATCGCCTGCGACGGCCCCGTGGCGGCGATCCGCCCGGACGGGCTCGTCGGGAAGACCGACAGGACGCCGTCGCCGTAGTTCGCGACGAACACGTACGGCGCGTCCGGGTGGACGGCGACGTGGCACGGCAGCGCTCCCCCGCTCGACGCCTCCGCGACCGGCTCGCCCAAGGCGAGGGCGTCGTCGAGCGGCACCGACGCGACGCGTCCGATGTCCTCCTCCAGGACGGTGTGCAGCATGCCGTGGCGCGCGTCGAGCGCGACGTAGGACGGCTCGACCAGCGGCAGCGACCGCTCGACGATCATCGCGCCGGACGGGTCGTACCGGGCACGGTGCAGGGCGACGCCGGGGACGGGTCCGGAGCTCCCGATGATCAGGCCGCCGGAGGTCTGCGGAGTGTGGTTCACGTGTCGTCCCCGCTCTGTGCGCGCGTGCCGCGGTCGGATGACCCGGTCAGACGATCAAGGTAGGCCCGGACGGGCCCGAAGGTCAGCATGCCGCTCGCGGCCCCGGCGAGTTCCCCTGCGGCGGGCTCGAGGTCGGCGCGCAGGCGGCGCATGGCGGCCCGGTCGTCCAGGCGGAGGGCGATCTCGGCGTGCAGGCAGGAGCGCGCCTCGAAGAGCAGGTCCCGGGGCGAGGGCGGGATGGCTCGGGCCGCTCGACGGGCCTCGTCGCGGCGTCCGCTCAGGAGGAGGAACAACGGCTTGGCCCAGGGTTCGTAAGGGCCCCAGTCCATGTCGGCGAGGTCGGCCAGCCCAGGCGCGTTCACGGTGAGGCGCAGGCCGAGGAGGGCGAGCGGCAGGAGGCCGTGCTCGACGCCGCGCATGCCGGTGCCGTGGAGGCGGACGGCGGCGCGCCGGTAGGCGTTCTCGGCGTCCGGCGACCCGGCTTCGGCCAGGCGAAGCGCCGCGTACCAGTCGATGAAGACGCCCGCGAGCGGGAGGTCGTAGCGCTCCGCGAGCGCGTTCACTGCGTCCGCGTGCCGGTCCGCCGCGTCGAAGTCGGCCAGTGCCGAACGCGACTGGACGAGGATGAGGTGTGCGAGGACCTCGTAGGGCACGAGGCCGTGTGCGCGCGCGAGGACGAGCAGTTCGTCGGCGATGTCCGCGCGGTCGGCGGCCAGGCCCGCACGGTGGAAGGTCTGCAGGTAGCGGGCGTTGAGCGCGAACGCCAGGAGCGGCGGGTCGTCGACGGAGCGGGCGAGGCGCTCGGCCTCGCGGGCGGCCGTGTCGCCGGGTCCGCCGGGGTCGGCGCGCAGTTCCATGCCGATGGTCGCGAGGAGGCGTGCGCGTTCGGCCGGATGCTCGTCCGGCGGGAGTGCCCCGAGCAGGCGCTCGGCGGTCGCGGCCGTCCGTTCGGCGAGTTCGGGGTCGTCGTTGGCCGTCCAGTTCGCGGGCAGGTCGAACGCGCCGAGCACGCGGGCCGCGAGCAGCGGGTCGGCGAGGTCCTCGGCGGCTTCGAGGGCGATCGCCCGCTGCCGCCGGGCCTCGGCGAGGTCGCCGGTGAGCGCCAGCGCGCGGCAGAGTCCCATGCGGATCTCCAGCCGTTCGCGGGGTTCCATGCCGTCCGCGTGGTCGAGGGCGGCGCGCCACCAGCGCAGCGCGCCGCGCGGTTCGACGCGTCGCTCGGCGCGTTCGGCGGCGGCACGGGCGCGACGCGCGGCGGACGGTCCGCCCGGGCCGCGCAGCAGGTGGTGCGCGATGGCCTCCACGTCGTCCGGACGGTCGCGCTCGATCAGCTCGGCGACGCGCGCGTGCCAGCGGACGCGCCGCGCGTCGGGCAGGCCGGAGGAGAGGGTCTCGCGGATGAGGGGGTGCGCGAACGCGAGGCGTCCGCGTCCCGGTTCGGCGAGGAAGCCCGCGCGCAGCCCCCGCTCGACCGCGTCCAGGACCTGCTCCTCGTCGCCGGCGAGCGCGATGAGGATGTCCAGGTCGATCGCGTCACCCAGGACGGACGCCCTGGCCAGGACGGCGCGCGTGCCCTCCGGCAGGCCGTCGAACCGGTGCCGCAGGACGTCGCGGACCCCGGCGGGCACCTCGTCCAGCGTCCCGTCCGCCTCCCACAGGCGGACCAGCTCGCGGACGAAGAACGGGTTCCCGCCGCTGCGCGTCCGTATCGAGGCGACCGCCTCGTCCGGGATCGGGCCGCGGGCGACGGCCCGGACGAGCCGGTCGGTGTCGGCGGCGCCGAGCCCGCCGAGGTAGATCCGGGCGGGTTCGGCGCGCGCGACCCGGGCCAGCGTCTCGGCCAGCGCGCCGGGGATCTCGCCCGCCCGGAACGTCCCGGCGACGAGGATCCGGGCGGGGCCGAAGTCGCTGGTCGCGAGGACGGTCAGCAGGGCGAGGGTCTCCTCGTCGGTCCAGTGGAGGTCGTCGAAGACCAGCAGCAGCGGACGCTCGGCCGCCAGCCGGGCGAGGTGGCCGGCGATCGCCCGGTGCCGCAGGAAGCGCGCCCTGAGCGGGTCGGCCTCCTCATCCTCGGGGACCTCCGGCGGGGGCTCGTGGCCCGCGGCGACCAGGTCCTGGACGATCTGCTGCCACGGCCACCCACCGGGAGCCCCCGGAACCTCGGGCGCCGCGCCGCGCGCGGTCGTCCAGCCGCGGGCCGCGAGCCGCTCGGCCAGGACGCGCGTCAGCGCGGTCTTGCCGGTGCCCGGACCGCCCGACACGAGCGCCAGGCGCGGACGCCCGGCCTCGGCCGTCTCCTCCAGCGCGGCCAGCTCGTCCGACCGGCCGACGAACGCCTCGGTCGGCATGTCGGCGGGAACCTCGGCCCGGGCGGTCTCCGGCGGGAGGAGGTTCGGGGACTGCGCGAGGATGTCGACTTCGAGTCGTCGCAGGTCATCGCCGGGGTCGAGGCCCAGTTCGTCCCGCAGGACGGCGCGGGCCCGCCGCAGCGCGGCGAGCGCGTGGCCCTGCCGTCCCGACCGGTACAGCGCGAGCGCCAGCAGCGCCCAGCCGTCCTCGCGCAGCGGATGCGCCTCGGTGTGGGCCTCCAGGTCCGGGACGGTCTCGGCGGCGCGTCCGAGGTCGAGGGCGGCGCGGGCGCGGCGTTCGACGGCCAGCAGCCGCAGCCCGGTCAGCTGCGCGATCTCGGCGCGGGCCCAGTCCTGGTCGGCGAACTCGGCGTAGGCCGGGCCGCGCCACCAGCCGAGCGCCTCGTCCAGGCGGGCGTGGGCCTCGGCGGCGGGGAGCCCCGCGGACGCGGCGACCGCCTCCCGGAACCGTCCGGCGTCCACGGCGCCGGGCGCGGCGCGCAGCGCGTACCCGGGCGGGACGGTCACCAGCAGCCGTGACGGCGTCCGGGGCGGACGGTCCGGTTCGAGCGCCCGGCGGAGCGTCCCGACGAAGGTCTGCACCGCGCCGAGCGCCTTGGCGGGAGGGTCGTCCCACAGGTCCCCGACCAGCCCGGACACGGACACCACCCGTCCGTGCGCGACCAGAAGCCGCGCCAGGACGGCCCGGGGCCGCGCGCCCCGGACCTCGACCGGCCGTCCGTGGGCGTCCGTGACCGCCAGCGGTCCGAGGACGCCGAACGTCACCTCCCCCACGTCCACCACGCTATCGACGGCCGCCGATCACCTCGCCAGCAGGGCGCGCAGGGCCCCGGCCACCTCGGCGGGCGCTTCCTCGGCCATGAAGTGCCCGCAGGTGACGGTCCGGTGCTCCAGGTCGTCCGCCCACGCGCGCCACAACGCGGCGGCGTCGAAGCCGAGCGCCGTGCCCCAGTCCTGCTGCAGGACGGTCACGGGCATGGCCAGCCGCCGTCCCGCGTCGCGGTCGGCCCGGTCGTGCTCGACGTCCACGCCCGCCGTGGCCCGGTAGTCGGCCACGATGGACGGCACGGCCTCCCGGCTCGCCTTCAGGTACACGGCGCGGACGTCGGCGGGGATGGCCTCCGGGTCGTTCGCCCAGAGGTCCAGGAAGTGGCCGAAGAACGCGTCCGCGCTGGCGGAGATCATCCGCTCGGGCAGGCCGGGCGGCTGCGCCATCAGGTACAGGTGGAAGCCGACCGCCCCGCCGACGCCGCGCAGGACGTCCCACGAGTCCAGCGTCGGCAGGATGTCCAGGGACGCCAGGTGCGTGACGGCGTCCGGGTGGTCGAGCCCGGCGCGCATCGCGACGTGCGCGCCCCGGTCGTGCCCTGCCAGCGCGAACCGCTCATGGCCCAGCTCGCGGGCGAGCGCGACGATGTCGGCGGCCATCGTCCGCTTGGAGTAGGCCGTGCCGTCCGGATCGGCGGGCTTGTCACTGTCGCCGTATCCGCGCAGGTCAGGGCAGATGACGGTGTGGTCGGCGGCCAGGTCGGCGGCCACGTGCCGCCACATCAGGTGGGTCTGCGGGAAGCCGTGCAGCAGCACGACCGGGCTCCCGGACCCGCCGACGGCCGCGTTCAGCGCCACCTCGCCGTCCACCTGGACGCGCCGGTACGCGAATCCCTCGATCTTCATGACGTCCCCGTTCCTCTCGGTTCTCACGGACGTCACCCACTCTCGCCGCCTCCGATCAGCCGCCGATCAGTCCCCGATCAGCGCGGGCCTGAGCCGCCCTCCCCGGCGGTCCCTCAAGGCCGGAACGGCCTCGCGCCCTCCGAGATCCCTGGGGGTCTCGGAGGGCGCGATCAGGTGGGGTCCCGGTGCCCGGAGCGGGCTCGTCAGTTGGTCTTGCCCCAGACGTAGGCGCCGGCGCCCATCAGGAGGAGGCTGATGCCGCAGAAGACGGCGCGGATGGTGTTCCAGGTCGTCCAGCGGCCGGAGTAGTCGCTCCACACCTTGGCGGCCTCGGTCAGGTCGCTCGGGACCTTCACGTTCGCGAGGTCGTTGTTCATCGGGACGTTGATGGCGGCCGTCGGGACGAAAGCGCCCACGAAGTAGACCGCGGCGGCGGCGAAGAACAGCCAGGCGGCGGGCTTCTCGCCCATCGTCCAGAGCAGCACCCCGGCAGCGATCGCCACGACCGGGGCGAGCATGAACGAGGCCAGGAACGCGGGGTTCTGGATCTTCTGGTTGATGGCGTTCATCGCGGCGATCGCCGACGACGCCTTGGTCGCGTTCAGTCCGGGCATGACCCCGACCGAGAACCCGAAGAACGTCCCCGCCATCGCGGCGGTCATCAGGATCGAGAGGGCCGCGGACGCGGTGGCGAACTGGAAGCGCATGGTGGGAGGTCCTTTCGGGTTCTTTCGGTGTGGGGTGTGCGTGGGGTGTTCGGTCGTGCGGTCAGGCGGTCGGTCGGGGCGTCAGGCGGCCCAGGCGCCGGTGGCGGCGGCCTCGCGGACGAAGTCGCGGAAGTCGCGCGGCTCGCGGCCGAGGGCGCGCCGGACGCCGTCCGCCGGGCTCGCGTTGCGGCCGTCGAAGAGCGTGGTGAACAGGTAGTTCATGAGGCCGGCCACCTCGTCCGGGACGCCCGCGCCGGTGAGCTCGGCGGCGAAGTCCTCCGGGGTGAGGGTGCTGAAGCCGACCTCGCGGCCGGTCAGCTCGGAGATCTCGCCCATCGCCTCGGCGAAGGTCAGCGCGCGCGGGCCGGTGAGCTCGTAGACCTCGCCGGTGTGCCCGTCCTCGGTGAGGGCGGCGACGGCGACGTCGGCGATGTCGTCGGCGTCGACGAACGGCTCGGGCACCTCGCCGACGGGCAGCGCCAGGTGGCCGGCGCGGATGTACTCGGAGAACTCGGTCTCGTCGAAGTTCTGGAAGAACCAGGCCGCGCGGACGACCGTCCAGTCGACGCCGGAGGCGCGGACGATGTCCTCGCACTCCTCGGCCTCCTTCTCGCCGCGCCCGGAGAGCAGCACGATCCGCCGGACGCCCGCGCCCGCCGCGGCCTCGCAGAAGGCGCCGACGGCCTCGGGCGCGCCGGGGACGGCCAGGTCGGGGGCGTAGGCGAGGTAGACCGCGCGGACGCCGTCGAGGGCGGCGGTCCAGGTGGTCTCGTCGGTCCAGTCGAAGGGGACCTCGGCGGAGCGGGAGCCGACGCGGACGGGGACGCCGCGTCCGGTGAGCCGCTCGGCGACGCGCCGGCCGGTCTTGCCGGTGCCGTTCAGGACCAGGGTCAGTGCGTGGTGCGTGGTGTTCGTCATGTCCTCTAGTCAACCGGTGAGGATGATCACCGAACATCGTTGAGGCTCCCGGCCGCATAAGCAAGCGTCTAGGGTGCCGGCATGGACACCCTGGCCGATCTTCTCGACGGTCCCCGGGCGCGGGGCGCGTTCCTGTTGCGCATGGTGATGGAGCCGCCCTGGTCGGTGAGGGTCGAGGACGGCGCGCCGCTGTGCCTGATGATCGTGCGGTCGGGCGAGGCGTGGGTGACGCCGGAGGACGGCGAGCCGGTGCGCTGCGTCCCTGGCGACGTGGCGGTCATGCGCGGCCCGGACCCCTACGTCGTGTCGGACGCGCCCGGCTCCCCGCCGCAGTGGATCATCCATGACGAGGAACGGTGCACGGCGCTGTTCGGCGCTCCCCCGGCCGACTCGATGACGTTCGGCGTCCGGATGTGGGGGAACCGGCCGGACGGCCCGACGACGCTGCTCGTCGGGACCTACCTGGCGCAGGGCGCGGTCGAGCGCAGGCTGCTGGCCGCGCTGCCGGGGCTGGCCGTCCTGCCGTCCTGGGAGTCGCCGCTCGCCGCGCTGCTCGGCGACGAGATCGTCCGGGACGCGCCGGGCCAGCCCGTCGTGCTCGACCGGCTGCTCGACCTGATCCTCATCGCGGTGCTGCGGTCCTGGTTCTCCCGTCCGGGCGCGCGGACGCCCGGCTGGTTCGCGGCGCACGGCGACCCGGTGGTCGGTCCGGCGCTGCGGCTGCTGCACGACGAGCCCGCGCGGCCGTGGACGGTCGCGGACCTCGCCGCCGAGGTCGGGGCGTCCCGGGCGGCGCTCGCCAAGCGGTTCGGCGACCTGGTCGGCGAGCCGCCGATGTCGTACCTGACCGGGCTGCGCCTCGCGCACGCCGCCGACCTGCTGCGCGGCGGCGACCAGACGCTGGAGGCGATCGCGCGGAAGGTCGGCTACGGCAGCGCGTTCGCGCTCAGTTCGGCGTTCAAGCGGGAACGCGGCGTCAGCCCGCAGGAGTTCCGCGGCGGCGCGTACCCGGAGGCGCGCGTGGACGCTCCTGCGGACGGACTTTGAGACGCCCCCACCGGCGCGCGTCCGGACGGAGCGTGAACGTCCGGGAACGTCTTGATCGAGAAATGCGTTATCCCGAGGAGAACCGTGTCCCGCTGTGACATGATGCGGGATTCCGTTCGACCGATCACGAGGAGTGAGATGACGACCAAGCCGGCCGAGGACGAACTGGTCACCGTGTTCACGCGGGCCGACCTCGGCGGTGACGGGAGGCTCGACCTGATGGAGTTCGGCCTGGTCCTCGACAGCATCGGGCTGTCGTGGAACAAGGCCGCGACCCAGGACAGGTTCGAGAGAGCCGACACCGACCATGACGGCTTCATCTCCCTCGCGGAGCTGCGCGTGCTGCTGTCGGCCCAGGTCTGGGACGACGCGGCCGTCTGACGCTCCGCCACCGCCGGAACAACGAACGGGCCGTCCCCCCTCGGAGGGGGACGGCCCGAAGTGTTCCCAGCGCTGCTCAGGCGGTGCGGCTCAGACGGCGCGGCCTCG
The DNA here is from genome assembly GCF_000518265.1 of Actinomadura oligospora ATCC 43269. Lineage (GTDB taxonomy): Bacteria > Actinomycetota > Actinomycetes > Streptosporangiales > Streptosporangiaceae > Spirillospora > Spirillospora oligospora. The sequence goes on from NZ_KI912411.1 coordinate 529,207, forward strand.
CAGTTCGCGGTAGCGGCGGACGAGCGCGGCGGTCGAGGCGTCCGGGGTGTCGCCGGACGGCCGCTCGGCGGTGAGCGCCGGGGTGAGCTGGTTGGCCATGACCTTGCCCAGCTCGACGCCCCACTGGTCGAACGAGTCGATGCCCCAGACCGTCCCCTCGACGAACACGATGTGCTCGTACAGGGCGATGAGCTGGCCCAGCGTGGACGGCGTCAGCTTCGGCACGAGGAGGGTGTTGGTCGGCCGGTTGCCCGGCATGACCTTGTGCGGGACGACGTCCGCGGGCGTGCCCTCGGCGGCGATCTCCTCGGCGGTCTTGCCGAACGCCAGCGCGGAGGTCTGCGCGAGCAGGTTCGCGACCAGCAGGTCGTGCATGCCGGGGGCGTCGTCGCCGGCGCGCGCGTCCTGGAACGGCTCGGCGAAGCCGATGAAGTCGGCCGGGACGAGCCGGGTGCCCTGGTGGAGCAGCTGGTAGAAGGCGTGCTGGCCGTTGGTGCCCGGCTCGCCCCAGAAGATCTCACCGGTCTGGGCGACGACGGGCGCGCCGTCCGCCCGCACCGACTTGCCGTTCGACTCCATCGTGAGTTGCTGGAGGTAGGCCGGGAAACGGGCGAGCCGCTGGCTGTACGGCAGGACGGCGCGGGTCTGCGCGCCGAAGAAGTCGGTGTACCAGATGCCGAGCAGCGCCATGAGCACCGGCATGTTCTTCTCGAACGGCGCGGTGCGGAAGTGCTCGTCGACCGCGTGGAAGCCGTCGAGCATCTCCCGGAACCGGGCCGGGCCGACCACGACCATCAGGGACAGGCCGATGGCCGAGTCCATGGAGTAGCGTCCGCCGACCCAGTCCCAGAAGCCGAACATGTTGTCGGTGTCGATGCCGAACTCGGCGACCCGCTCGGCGTTGGTGGACACGGCGACGAAGTGCTTCGACACCGCCTTCTCGTCACCGAGCCGCTCGACCAGCCAGCTCCGCGCGACGCGCGCGTTGGTCAGCGTCTCCAATGTGCCGAACGTCTTGGACGCGACGACGAACAGGGTCGTCTCCGGGTCGAGCCCCGCGAGCGTGCCGGTGATGTCGGCCGGGTCGACGTTCGACACGAACCGCGCGTCGATCCCGGCGTCGGCGTAGTCGCGCAGGGCCTCGTACGCCATGGCCGGGCCGAGGTCGGAGCCGCCGATGCCGATGTTCACCACGGTCGTGATCCGCCTGCCGGTGAAACCCGTCCACTCCCCGGACCGGACGCGGTCGGAGAACTCGCCCATCCGCTCCAGGACGGCGTGCACCTCGGCGACGACGTCCTGGCCGTCCACGGTCAGCTCGGCGTTCGCCGGGAGCCGCAGCGCGGTGTGCAGGACGGCCCGGTCCTCGCTCACGTTGATGTGCGCGCCGGAGAACATCGCGTCGATCCGGTCGCGCAGGCCCGACCTCTCCGCCAGCGCGACCAGCCGGCGGATGGTCTCGTCGGTGGCGCGGTGCTTGGAGAAGTCCAGGTACAGGTCCCCCGCCGTCACCGTCATCCGCTCGGCGCGCGCCGGGTCGTCCGCGAAGAGCTGCCGCAGGGTGCGGGTCGCGAGCTCCCCCTGGTGCTCCGACAGCGCCGCCCATTCGGATGTCTCGGTGATATCAGCCATAACCCCTCATCTCCTCAGCCTGCCCGGCGGCGCCGGCCGTGCCCCCGTCCGGACGCCCCGAACTCTCCCTGCGATCATAGGGAACCGGTGCGTCACCCGAGTAAAGCCGCTGCCGGTCCCGTGTGTTCCCGGTTCCCGGCGCGAACCGGGACGACGGCGGCGGCGCAGGTAGAGCAGGGCCGCGCCGGTCACCACCAGCGGCCAGAGCAGGTAGCGGCCGGACATCAGCAGCAGGGCGGCGACGGCGGCGAGCGCGACGGCCGCCGCGTACCAGCCGAGGCTCCGCCGGGGCAGCAGGCGCAGGGCCGCGGCGACCCCGATCGCGTACACGGCGACGAACGAGCCGGTCGTGAGCAGGACGAGCGGACGCGGCCCGAGGCCGGTCGCCCCGACGACCGCCAGCGCGCCGAACGACAGCGCCGAGTTCGCGGCGAGGCTGCGCCGCGGGACCTCCCCGGCGACGCTGCCCCGGCCGAGCCACGCGGGCAGCCCGCCGTCCCGGCCGAGCGCCGACCCGAGCTTGGCGGCCCCGGCGTAGTAGGCGTTCATCGCCCCGAGGGTGAGCAGCAGCGCGGCGCCCGCGGCGAGCCAGCGGGCCCCGCCGCCGAGGCCGCGCGCCATCAGGTCGCCGAGCGGGGCGGCCGAGTCCGCCGCGCGCGGGCCGAGCACGGTGATGATCGCGAACGCGAGCAGCAGGTAGAGCACGCCGACGACGGCCACCGCCGCGCCCGTCGCGCGTGGCAGGTCGCGCTCCGGACGGCGGAACTCGGCGGCCAGGTGCGTGATGGCCTCCCAGCCCGCGAAGCTCCACACCAGCAGCGCCGCCGCCGGTCCGATCGCCGTCCAGCCGTGCGGCGCGAACGGCGTGAGGTTGCCGGTTCGGGCGTGCGGCAGGGAGAGCGCGACCGAGACGAGCAGCAGCGTGACCAGCAGCCCGGCGAGCGCGAACTGCAGCCGTCCGGACGCCTGGAGGCCGACCGCGTTCGCGCCGGTCACGACGGCCATGAGCAGCGAGGCGGTGATGAGGACGGTCGTCCGGCCGCCGCCCGCGGCCTCGGCGACGTACGAGCCGCCGAAGAGGGCCGCGGCGGCGGCGCCCGGCGGGACGGCGAAGTAGAAGCACCAGCCGACCACGGTCGCGGCGCGCGGACCGAACGCCAGTCGCGCGTAGGTGGAGACGCCGCCCGCGTCGGGGTGGCGCGCGCCGAGCGCGGCGAACGTCCCGGCCAGCGGCACCGACATCACCACCAGCAGCGCCCAGGCGAGCAGCGACGCGGGCCCCGCCGCGCGGGCGGCGAGCGCGGGCAACGCGATCACGCCCGTCCCGAGGACCGCCCCCACGTACATCGCGGTCCCCTGGCCGAGGGTGAGCCGCCCGCCGGACTCCCCGCCCGCGCCCGTGCTCGCGCCCGTGCCGGTTTCCGCGTCCACGCCCGGAGGGGAGGCGTTCAGTTCGGTGTCTTCCACAAGACCCCAGGGTCGGGCGGAGGGCCCGTGGCCACCAGGAACAGAAGCGCCGTCCTGCGTAGAATTCCCGCCATGTCGGAACACATCGTCGGGCTGGCCGTGACGGCGGGGACGCCGGTGTTCGAGCTGGCCATCCCCTGCGAGGTCTTCGGGGTCGACCGCAGCGACCTGGTCGACCCCTGGTACGAGCTGCGGACCTACGCCGCCGAGCCGGGTCCGCTGCCGTCCACCGGCGGGCTCAGCCTGTACGCCGGGCACCACCTGGACGATCTGGCGGAGGCGGACACGGTCGTGGTCGCGGCGCTGTCCCGGCGGGCGCAGCTCGCCCCGCCGCCCGACCTGGTCGCGGCCGTCCGGGAGGCGCACCGGCGCGGACGCCGGATCGTCGCGCTCTGCACGGGCACCTACATCCTGGCCGCCGCGGGCCTGCTGGACGGACGCCGCGCCACGACGCACTGGATGAACGCCGGTGACTTCGCGCACCGCTTCCCGGCCGTCGAGCTCGACTCCGGGCCGCTCTACATCGACCACGGCGACGTGATCACCACGGCGGGCTCGGGCGCGGCGATCGACGTGTGCCTGCACCTGCTGCGGCAGGACCACGGCGCGGCCGTCGCGGCCGAGGTGGCGCGGCGGATGGTCGTCCCGCCGCACCGGGAGGGCGTCCAGCCGCAGATCACGCGTCCGGCCGTGGGCGGCGACCGGGACGGCGACCTCGCGCCCGCGCTGCACTGGGCCGCCGAGCGCCTGGACCGGCCGCTGACCGTCGCGCAGCTCGCCCGGGTCGCGCACATGAGCGAGCGCACCCTCATGCGCCGGTTCCGCGACGCGCTCGGCGTCTCACCGCTGCAGTGGCTGCTCCAGCAGCGCGTCCGGCTCGCGCAGGAGCTGCTCGAGACGACGGACCTGCCGGTCGAGGAGGTCGCCCGCGAGACCGGGTTCGGCAACGCGGCCAACCTGCGCTACCACTTCGTCCGGGTGGCCGGGATGTCCCCGCAGTCGTACCGGCACGTGTTCCGCTACCGTCCGGCCGCCGCGGCAGAGGCGGAGCAGGCTCCGAGCGCGCTCGTCCCCCAGGGCTGACCTGCGCCGTCCAGCCCGCGGCGTCCGGCCCGCGCCGGTCGGGCCGTGTCATTGGCGGGAATCATCGGAGGACGGTGAACCAGGCCGTCGCGGCCGTCCCGCCACGGTGCACGGCGACCGCGGTGACGCGGTGCGCGCCGGGCGGCAGCGCGCCGGTGACGAACTCGTGGTCCTGGTTGACGGCGTAGTTGAAGGTGCCGCGCCGGTCGGCGACGCAGGCGCGCGGCGCGCGGCGCGTGCCGTCCAGGGTGAGCCGCACCGCCTCACCCGGACGCCAGCCCGAGCCGTGCACGACGAACGTGGTCGAGCCGTCCCCGTGCGGCTGGTTCACCACGAGCCTCGGAGTCGTCCCCGGACGGTCCCTCTCGCCGCCCACCGGCGGGGGCGGGTCGCCCTCGCCCTGCTGCGCGAGCACCGGCGCGCGGTTCGGCGGCGGGGGCTTCGGACGGTCGCCGCCGGGGGTGAGGTACCGGCCGAACAGCGCGCCGACGCCGATCAGGACGGCCGCGAGGGCGGCGGCGGTGAGCGGTGTCGCGAGCCTGCCCGCCCGCCTGCGGTTCTCCTCCGTGCGCGGCGTGTCCGAGGCGAACGCGACGTCACGCGACACCGGTTCGGCGGCGGCCGGGGCGGGTTCCGCGTCACCGCGACCGTCCGCGAAGCGGGACAGCGGCGTCAGCCTGACCGTCGGACCCGCGCGATGCGCGTCCACGACGGCGAGCGCGGCCTCGGGCAGGTAGCCGCGCGCCGGGTCGGGGCCGATGTCGGAGCGCAGGTCGGGCGCGACCATCGCGATGATCTCGGCGGGGGTGGGGCGGGCGCGCGGCGCGCGGGCCAGGCAGCCGCCGACGAGTTCGGCGAGCCCGGGCGGCAGCCCGGACACGTCCGGGTCCTCGCCGATCAGCTGCGCCACCAGCTCCAGGACGGTCCGCCCGGGGTAGGGGCCGTGGCCGGTCGCGGCGAACAGCAGCGTCGCGCCGAGCGAGTACACGTCGCTGGCGGCGGTGACCTCGCGGGTGCCGCGCGCCTGCTCGGGGGCCATGAACGCGGGCGTGCCGACGGTGGCGCGGCTGAGCGTCATCCCGGCGCCCTCGGCGGCGCGGGCGAGCCCGAAGTCGATGACGCGCGGGCCGTCGGTGGCCACCAGCACGTTGGACGGCTTCAGGTCGCGGTGGACCAGGCCCGCGGCGTGGATCGACTCCAGCGCCTCGGCGCACCCGGCGGCGAGCCAGCGCACGGCGTCCACCGGCAGCGGCCCGGCCGTCCGGACGAGCCGCTCCAGCGACGGCGCGGGGACGTAGGCGGTGGCGAGCCACGGGACCGGCGCGTCCGCGTCGGCGGCGATCACCGGCGCGGTGTAGACGCCGCTCACCCGGCGGACCGCGCCGACCTCGCGCGCGAACCGCTCCCGGAAGTCGGCGTCGTCCGCGAGCCCGGCGTGCACGGTCTTCACCGCGACCAGCCGTCCCGCCGCCGACCGGCCGAGGTACACCCGGCCCATCGAGCCCGCGCCGAGGCGGGCGAGCAGGGGGTAGGGGCCGACCGTGCCCGGATCCCCCGCGCCCAGGGGGTCGAGCGGACCGGTGCTCACGTCCATCACGCCTCCCGGCAGCACCTCGGCCCCATGGTGCGCACGGGGAGGTCACGGGCCGGTACCGGCGCTTCGGCGCGGCCGACTGCGGCCACCGCCGAACCGCCGGGCCCCCGGAGACGTGCGACGGCGGCCGTCCCGGGAGGTCCGGGACGGCCGCCGTCGCGACGGGGTCAGGAGATGCTCTGCGGGACGTTCCAGGGGTTGTCGTCGCGCAGCGGCGGGGGCAGCAGGTCCTGCGGGCAGTTCTGGTAGGCGACCGGGCGCAGGAAACGCTCGATCGCCGCCGTCCCGACCGAGGTCGTCGCCGGGCCGACCGTCGCCGGGAACGGGCCGCCGTGCTGCATCGCGGACGTGACCGACACCCCGGTCGGCCACTGGTTCCACAGCAGGCGTCCGGCCCGGTCGGCGAGGGCCCCGGCGAGAACGCCGAGTTCCGCGGCCTCCTCGCCCTCGGCGTGCAGGGAGGCGGTGAGCTGGCCGGGAAGCGCGGCGAGCGCGTCCGCGACGTCCTCGATCCGCTCGTAGAGCACGGCCAGCCCGAGCGGCCCGAAGCACTCCTCGGACGCGGCGTCGAGGTCGGCGGTGAAGGCCGCCAGGTCCATGGCGAGCAGGCGCGGCGCGGTCGGGTCGTCCGGCCACACCAGGGTCCGCGCGCCCGGACGGCCCGCCAGGGCGCGCGAGGCGCCCTCGAAGCCGCCCGCGATCCGGTCGTTCAGCATCGGCGCGGCGGACGCGCCGCCCATCCGGCGGGCGATGGTGTCGAGCAGGTCGCCGTCCGCGGGGAGGAACACCAGGCCGGGGTTGGTGCAGAACTGGCCCGCGCCCTGGGTGACCGACCCGGTGTAGCCGTCCGCGATCTCGTCCGTGCGCGCCTTGGCGGCGGCGGGCGTGACGACGACGGGGTTGACGCTGCCGAGCTCGCCGTAGAACGGGACCGGCACCGGACGCTCGGCGGCGATGCGGGCGAGCGCGAGCCCGCCGCGCTGCGACCCGGTGAACGCGGCGGCGGTGATCTTCGGGTGCCGGAGCGCCGCGACGCCCGCGTCCTCGCCCTCGATCAGCGCGAACGCGCCGTCCGGGGCGCCCGCGTCGTGCAGCGCCGCCGTGATGATCTCGGCGGTGCGCCGGGACAGCCGGGGGTGCCCGGGGTGCGCCTTCACCACGACGGGGCAGCCCGCCGCCCACGCCGAGGCGGTGTCGCCGCCCGCGACGCTGAACGCGAACGGGAAGTTGCTCGCCGCGAACACCAGGACCGGGCCGAGCGCGGCCCGGTAGCGGCGCAGGTCCGGGCGGGGGCCGCTGGGCCACTGCGGGTCGGGGCGGTCGATCCGGACGTCCAGGTAGCGGCCGTCGTCCACCTGCTCGGCGAACAGCTTCAGCTGGAAGGTGGTGCGGGTCAGCTCGCCGTTCAGCCGCGCCGGGCCGAGGTGCGCCTCGGCGTCGGCGAGCTCCACGAGCTCGGCGCGGTGCGCCTCGAGCGCGTTCGCGACCGCGACCAGGGCCGAGGACCGGCTGCGGGGCGCGGCGGCCCACTCCGGCGCGGCCTCGGCCGCCGCCGTGACCACGGTGTCGACCACGGAGTCGACAGCGGTGTCGCTCACGGGTTTCTCCCTTCGGGGTTGGAGTCCGGGACGGCGTCCCCGGCGGAGCGGTTCTCCGCCGAGTGCCGGTACCCGTAGAAGGCGTACACGACCAGGCCGATGAGCATCCACACGGCGAACCGGACCCAGGTGACCCAGTCGAGGTTGGCGATCAGCCAGATCGCGAAGGCGATGCCGATCAGCGGGACGAGCGGCACCAGCGGCGTCCGGAACGAGCGCGGCAGGTCCGGGCGCGTCCGGCGCAGCACCACGATCGCCACCGACACGACGATGAACGCCATCAGGATGCCGATGTTGGTGAGGTCGGCGGCCTCGCGGATCGGCAGCACCCCGGCGATGACCGCCGACCCGGCGCCGACCAGCCAGATCACCCGGGTCGGGACGGCGCGGGTGGCGTGGTTGCGGGCGAACCAGGCGGGCAGCAGGCCGTCCCGGCTCATCGAGAACCAGACGCGGGTGACCGCCAGCATGTTCGCCAGCGCGGACGTGGTGATGCCGACGACCGCGCCGACCGCGACGACGGTGCCGAGCCAGGCGAACCCGACCGAGGCGAGCGCGCTGGAGAACGGGCTCTTGGTGTCGATCTCGGTGTACTTCACCATGCCGAGCAGCACCAGGCAGACCGCGATGTAGATGACGGCGGCGATGACCAGCGAGATCACGATCGCGCGCGGCAGCACCTTCTTGGCCTCGGCGCTCTCCTCGGCGGCGGCGCTCATCGCGTCGTAACCGTACACGGCGAAGAACGTGGTGGCCGCGCCGGAGACCGCGCCGCCGATGCCGAACGGCAGGAACGGCGTGTAGTTGCCGCCCGAGATGTGGAACGCGCCGACGACGATGACCAGCGCGACGATGCCGAGCTTCACCACGACCAGGATCGTCTCGAAGCGGGCCGACTCCTTGGTGCCGCGCGACAGGACGAACGCCAGCAGCAGGCACAGCAGCGCGGCGAACAGGTCGACCTTGTGCCCGGATCCGGTGCCGGGCGCGCCGAGCATCCAGTCCGGCAGGTCCAGGCCCATCTGCCCGAACAGGTAGGAGAGGTAGCCGGAGATCGCGATGGCGACGACCGCGACGATCGCGGTGTACTCCAGCAGCAGGTCCCAGCCGATCGCCCAGCCGACCAGCTCGCCGAGCGCCGCGTAGGAGTAGGTGTAGGCCGAGCCGGCCTTCGGGATCATCCCGGCGAACTCGGCGTAGCAGAGCGCGGCGGCGGCGCTGGCGACGATCGCGATGAGGAACGAGATCATCACGCCGGGCCCGGCGTCCTCGTGCGCGACGACGCCCGCGAGCGAGAAGACCCCGGCGCCGACCAGGCCGCCGAGGCTGAGCGCGACCAGCTGCCACAGGCCCATGGTGCGGCGCAGGCCGCCGGCCTGCTCCTCTTCGGACGTGTCGACCGGCTTCAGCCGGAACATACCGGCCCGCGACATGGGCTTCGGCCGCGGGTCGAGCCCTGTTTCGGGCATGAGTCGAGACATGCGGGGCACCTCCGGGGAGGTCGAGGGGGTGTTCACGGGGTGGGAGGCCCGCCGGACGGCGGCGACGCGCGCCGTCCGGCGGTTCAGGACCTCCGGGAGGGTTCGGGAACCCGTCGGGTCCGGAACCCCGGAGAGGGGCTCGTCAGAGGACGAAGCCCTCGGGGAAGGGGTCGCTCGGGTCGAGCGTGTAGGTGGCGGTCCCGGTGATCCAGGCCCGCCCGGAGAACTCGGGCAGGACGGCGGGCAGCCCGCCGACCTCGGTCGTGCCGGTCACGCGTCCGGTGAAGTGGGTGCCGATGAAGGACTCGTTGACGAAGTCGTTGTCCAGGGCCAGTTCGCCGCGCGCGTGGAGCTGGGCCATGCGCGCGCTGGTCCCGGTGCCGCACGGCGACCGGTCGAACCATCCGGGGTGGATCGCCATCGCGTTCCGGCTGCGCTCGGCGTTCGAGCCGGGCGCGAGGAACTGGACGTGCTTGCAGCCGCCGATCAGCTCGTCCTCGGGGTGGACGGGACGGTTCCGCTCGTTGATGGCGTCCATGAGGGCGAGGCCGGCCTTGATGATGTCGTCCTTGCGCGAGCGCTCGAACGGCAGGCCGACCGACTCCAGGTCGAGGATGGCGTAGAAGTTGCCCCCGTACGCCATGTCGTAGCGGACCGTCCCGTAGCCGGGCACGTCGACCTTCGCGTCCAGTTCGAGCGCGAAGGACGGGACGTTGCGCAGGGTGACCTTCTCGGCGCGGCCGTCCTTCACGGCCACGCGCGCCTCGACCAGCCCGGCCGGGACGTCCAGCCGGACGACGGTCTCCGGCTCGGTGACCTCGACCATGCCGGTCTCGACCAGCACGGTCGCGACGCCGATCGTCCCGTGCCCGCACATGGGCAGGAACCCGCTCGCCTCGACGTAGACCACGCCCCAGTCGGCGTCGTCGCGCAGCGGCGGCTGCAGCAGCGCGCCGCTCATCGCGGCGTGCCCGCGCGGCTCGTTCATCAGGAAGCCGCGCAGCCCGTCCAGGTGCTCCATCGCGTGGCGGCGGCGCTCGGCCGTGGTCGCGCCGGGGATCGGCGCGACGCCTCCGGTGACGACGCGGGTCGGCATCCCCTCGGTGTGGGAGTCGACCGCGGAGATCGCGCGGGCCGCGCGCATCAGGCGGCCTTGCGCTGCTCGAGGGCGGCGATGGCGCGTTCCATGTCGGCGACGACCCCGGCGCGGTGCTCGGGGGTGAGCGGGCCGCGCGGCGGACGGCACGGGCCGCCGTACCGGCCGACCATCTCCATGCCGAGCTTGATGGCCTGGACGAACTCGGTGCGCGAGTCCCAGCGGAACGCGGCGACCAGCGGCTCGTACAGCGCCCGGGCCTCCTCCAGCTTGCCCGCGGTGGCGAGCTCGAACAGCTCGGCGGACTCGGCCGGGAACACGTTCGGGAAGCCCGCGAACCAGCCGGTCGCGCCCATCAGCAGCGCCTCGAGGGTGACGTCGTCGGCGCCCGCGACGACCTCCAGGCCGGGGGCCTTCTCCTTGATCTCCAGGATGCGGCGGACGTCGCCGGAGAACTCCTTGACCGCCACGATCCCGTCGATCTGCGCGATCTCGGCGAGCAGGTCCGGGGTGAGGTCGACCTTGGTGTCGATCGGGTTGTTGTAGGCCATCACCGGCAGCCCGGCGGACGCGACCGCCTCGTAGTGCGCGATGACCTCGCCGCGGTTGGCGCGGTACATGGTCGGCGGCAGGCAGAGGACGCCGTCCGCGCCGTCCTCGGCGGCGAGCTCGGCCCAGTGCCTGGCCTGGTGCGCGCCGGGGCCGTGGACGCCGACGACGACCACGCCGTCCTTGCCGACGGCCTCGATCGCGGTCTTGGCCGCGCGGCGGCGCTCCTCGTCGGTCAGCGACGAGTACTCGCCGAGCGAGCCGTTCGGGCCGACGCCGCGGCAGCCGTTGTCGACCAGCCAGCGGCAGTGCTCGGCGAACCGGTCGTAGTCCACCGAGAGCCCGGCGGGCGCGGCCGGGTCGTCCTTGTACGGCAGGGCGGTAGCGACGATGACGCCGCCGAGGCTCTCGTACTTCTTCTCACCGCTCACGGGTGCTGTTCTCCTTCTTTCTCAGGGGGCCCTGCGGGGGGCGCGGCCAGCTCGCCGAGCCGGATCGGCTGGGCGACCGGACGGCGATGGTGGCTCGCGGACGCCAGGCCGGGCACGGCGCGGTCGGGCGACCGTCCGCACAGGTCGGCGACCGCAGGGCCGCAGATCCTGGCCTGGCAGGGGCCGAGCCCGGCACGGGTGCCGAGCCTCACGGCGCGCGGGGCGCCGGTGGCCGGGTCCTCGGCCGCGGCGCGGAGGGTCCGGTAGTCGGTCTCCTCGCAGCGGCAGATCAGGGTGTCGGGACGCAGCCAGTCCGGCCAGCCGGTCCCGACGGGGTGGGCGGCGGCGAGCCGCGCGGCGAACGCGCGGCCCTGGTCGCGGCGGCGCACGACGGAACGGACGGCCCGGTCGGACGGGTCGCCGCCCGCGGCCGTCCAGCCCGCGAGCAGTCCCTCGGCGCGGGAGGCGGGCGCGCCCGCGATCCCGGTGATCTCACCGGCCGCGTACACGCCGGGGGCCGTCGTGCGCTGCGCCTCGTCCACGTGGACGAAGCCGTCGCGCAGCTCGCATCCGGCGGCGACGGGCAGTTCGAGCTGGGGGCTGAAGGCGTGCGTCACGCACACCGCGTCCACGGCGACGGTGCGCTCGGTGCCGGGGACGGGCGTCCAGTCGGCGGTGAGGCGGGCGGTGACGACCTCCTCGACCCGGCCGTCGCCGCGCGCCTCGACGACGGTGCGCCCGAGGCGGTAAGGGACCCGGTGCCGTGCGAGCAGTCCGGTGTATTCGGCAAGCTCAGCGGCCTTTCCGGTCTGCGACGCGAGCTCCCACGGCCGCGTGGACCAGCCGCGCAGCACGGTCGCGGCGGGGTTGGCCTCCAGCACCTCGCGGACGTCCGATCCGGCTTCGAGCAGGGACGCGGCGACCGGCAGCAGGAACGGCCCGGATCCGGCGACGACGACCTGGTCGCCGACGACGACCCGCTCCCCCTTCGCGAGGGCCTGGGCGGCTCCGGCGGTGAACACGCCGGGCAGCTGCCAGCCCGGGAACGGCAGGACGCGGTCGTGCGCGCCCGTCGCGAGGACGAGGGCGTCGGGCATGAGGACGTGCCGCTCGCGTCCCGTCCCGTCGGCGGGGCCGCGCAGCACGTGGACGCGCGGCGTGCTCGTGCCGTCGTCGGCGCGTTCGAGGGACCAGACCGACGAGTCGGGCCACCACTCGGCGCGCGGGTGGGTCAGGACGTGCTCGCGAAGCCGGTCGAAGTCGTCCCAGCCGTGGTGCAGGCGACCGTTGTTCTCGGCCTCGTACTCGGCCGGGAGCATGCGGTGGTACTGGCCGCCGGGACGGTCCGACGCGTCCAGCAGGGTGACGCGGGCTCCGGCGCGCAGCGCGGCGGCAGCGGCGGCGAGCCCGGCCGGGCCCGCGCCGACGATGACGACGTGCCTGCTCAACGCTCCTCCCCCGCCTCACGTGACTGGGTGGTGACGACGTCGCCGTCGCACACGCGACGGCGGCACGCACGCACGTCGCGTTCGCCGTTGACGGTGACCAGGCAGTCGAAACAGACGCCGATGCCGCAGAACACGCCGCGCGGGGCGCCGGACGGCCCGGACCGCCAGGCGCGGCGTCCGTCCGCGAGCAGCACGCCCGCGACGCTCTGGCCCGCCGCGCCGGTCACCGGGACGCCGTCCACGGTGATCGTCAGCGGGGTCGCGCGGCGGCGGACGGCGTCCGTGCTCGCGGGGACGATGCGGGGGCTCACGCTGCTCCTTCCGAAGCGTCGGCGCCGAGGACGGCGGGCCGGTCGGCCCGGAACGGCTCCGGGTCGAGGGACGGCGCGGACCCGGTGGCCAGCTCGCGCAGCAGGAGCGCGGTGCCCACCGAGAGGCCGATGCCCGCGCCCTCGTGCCCGGTGGCGTGCCAGAGGCCGGGCAGGCGCGGGTCGGGTCCGATGACCGGCAGGTGGTCGGGGACGTAGGGCCGGAACCCGCCGTACGCGCGCATCACCTGCGCGCCCGCGAGGCCCGGGTACAGTCGCAGCGCCTTGCGGGCGATCTCGGCGAGGACGTGCGGGCGGATCCGGTCGTCGAACCCGACGCGGCGGCGGGCCGAGCCGAGCAGGACGGTCCCGGCGCGGGTGGACTCGACGACGGCGGAGGTCTGCAGGTCCTGCGCGCCGCTGCCGACCGCGCCGACGTAGTCGGCGTCGTAGACCTTGTGGAAAACGGTCGGCGGAAGCGGCGTGGTGACCAGCACCTCGCCGCGCCGCGGCCGGACGTCGACCGGCGCGCCGAGCCGGGACGCGGTCTCCCCCGACCAGGGCCCGGCGGCGTTCACGACGAGGTCGGCGGGCAGGACGCCGCCGGAGGTGCGGACGCCGGTGAGGCGGCCTCCCTCGACGCGCGCGCCGAGCAGCTCGCAGCCGGTGCGGAGTTCGGCGCCGTGCCGCAGGGCGTCCGCCAGGAGCGCGGTCGCCGCGCCGGACGGCTGGACCTGCGCGTCGTCCGGGTAGTGGACGGCGGCGGCGACGTCGCGGGTGAGGTGCGGTTCGGCGGCGGCGAGGGTCCGCTCGTCCATCGGCTCGGCGATGACGCCGACCGCGCGCTGGCCCTCGGCGAACCGCGCCAGCTCGCGGGCGCCGTCCTCGGTCGTCGCGACGACGATGCCGCCCTTGGCGTCCCACTCGACGCCCCCGCGGTTCGGCAGGCCGTCCAGGATCTCGGGCCACAGCCGCCGGGACAGCTTCGCCAGCTCGAGCTCCGGGCCCGGCCCCTTGTCGGAGACCAGGATGTTGCCCTCGCCGTGCGCGGTGGTCGCCGCCGCGGGGCCGCCCCGGTCGAGGACGGTCACCGCGAACCCGGACCGTGCCAGCTCCCGCGCGCAGGCGGCGCCGACGATTCCGGCGCCCACGACCACAACGCGCATGCGTTCCCCTCCAGCTCGTTCGTTAAACCGAACGCTTCGGAGGTTATGACGCGCGTTCACGCCCTGTCAACGGTCCCGCGCGACCGAGTTCACGGAGTTTCCACCAGACACGGCGGCCCGGCCTTCGCGGAGTGAAGCCGCTGGTCAGAACGGTACTGGAGGAGGAGCACCGAACGAACGGGCCCGGAGAGGGCGGTGTAGCTGTGCGGGAGGAGGCCGTCGAAGCCGACGTAGTCGCCGGGGCCGAGCTCGACCTCCCGTCCGTCGACCCGAACGCCCAGCCGCCCCGCCTGGACGATGGTGTGCTCGATGCCGACGTGGCCGAGCGAGTCCTGCCGGGAGTCGGCCCTGACCTGCTGGTCGTACACCTCGACGATGGCGTCGCCGGACTCGATGCCGCGCAGCGGGCGCAGGTCGACGCCCGCGCCGGACAGCACCTCCACCTGCGCGGCCCGGACCACGGTGAGCCCGCTCGGCCGGTCACTGTCCAGCAGGTCGGAGATCGGCACCTCAAGGGCCCGCGACAGACTGAACACGGTCTCGATCGTCGGATTGCCCGCGCCCGCCTCCAGCTGCGACAACGTCGCCTTGCCGATCTTGGAGCGGCGGGACAGCTCCGACAGCGACAACCCGCGTTCGGCGCGCGCCCGGCGGAGGTTCTCCGCCAGCATGTCGCGCACTGATTCGCTCACCCGCGTTCCCTTCGTCGTCCGGCGGGGCGGACAGTGCCCTACCGGCGTTCGCTTTACCGAACGAGTATAGGGCGGGGCCGCCCGGACGCCCTCCCGAGCGTCCGAGCGGCCCTCACAACACGGCCTTCGAGCCGTGGCTCACGACCGTGGCTCACACGGCCGTGCGGCCGGTCACCAGGGCAGGGGGCCCTTCGCGTCTGTGTAGGTGCCGGTCGGGCCGTCCGGGCCGATCTGCGCCATCCGGACGATGATCTCCGCTCCCTCCTCGACGGTCTGGTGCCCCGCGTGCTGGTTCAGGTCGGTCGCGGTGTAGCCGGGCTCGACCGCGTTGATCCGCATCTCCGGGAAGGCGGCGGCGTACTTCACGGTGATCATGTTGACCGCCGTCTTGGACGTCGGGTAGGCCACGCCGGGGTAGCCAGCGTGCGGCGTCCCCGGGGTGGTGGTCTTCGCCAGCGACGCGAGGCCGCTGCTGACGTTCACGATGACGGGCGCGTCCGACCGCCTCAGCAGCGGCAGGAACGCGTGCGTCACGCGCACCACGCCGAACACGTTGGTGTCGAAGACCGTCCGGAGGGCGTCGGCGGTCAGCTCCCCGGGGCCGGGGACGCTCCCGTCCGGCTCCCGCCACTCGATGCCCGCGTTGTTGACCAGCACGTCCAGCCCGCCGTCCGCCTCGACCGCCTTGGCGGCGGCCTCCACGGACGCGTCGTCGGTCACGTCCAGCTGGACGAACCGCGCGCCCAGCTCCGCGGCGGCCCGGCGGCCCCGCTCCGGGTCCCGCGCGCCCACGTAGACGGTGTGTCCTGCCTCGACGAGCCGCCGCGCGGTCTCGTGGCCCAGGCCCTTGTTCGCTCCGGTGATCAGTGTCGTCGTCATGCCTCCAGGCTTCCCCCGGACGCCGGGTCCCACCAGTCGACCCGTTTTCCTGGGAATGCCAGTACCAGGAAGGCGGTCCCGAGTGCGGGCACACTGGGATCATGACGACCACGGACTTCGGCCGGACGATGCGGATCTGGCGCGACCGGGTCCAGCCGGACGCGGCCGGGCTCCCGGCGGGCGGGCGGCGGCGCGCGAGCGGGCTGCGCCGCGAGGAGCTGGCGATGCTCGCCGGGATCTCGGCGGACTACGTGACCCGGCTCGAGCAGGGCCGCGCGTCCCACCCGTCCGGGCAGGTCGTGGAGGCCCTCGCGCGGGCGCTGCGGCTGTCGGCCGAGGAGCGGGCGCACCTGTTCCGGCTCGCCGGGCTCGTCCCGCCCGGCCCCGACACCGTGCCACGCTTCCTCACCCCGGGCGTCCACCGGCTGCTGGACCGGATGGCGGGCACGCCCGTCGCGGTCCACGACGCCGCCTGGACGATCCTGCTGGCGAACGCGCCGTACTCGGCGCTGATGGGCGACCCGTCCGGATGGCACGGGATCGAGCGCAACGTGGTGTGGCGGCACTTCCTCGGCCCCGGCGGGTGGGCCCGGCACACGCCGGAGTCACTCCTGGCGTTCCACACCGCCCTGGTCAGCGACCTGCGGAACGCGGCGGCCCGCTACCCGGCCGACCTGGCGCTGCGGGAGCTGATCGCCGACCTGCGGGCCGGTAGCGCGCGGTTCGCCGAGCTGTGGGACTCCGGGGTCGTCCAGCGGCACGAGCTCCAGTCCAAGGTGATCGACCATCCGGTGGTCGGGGTGGTCACGCTCGACTGCGACATGTTCACGGTCACCGGGACCGACCTGCGCGTCATCGTCTACACGGCCGAGCCGGGCACCGAGGACGCCGAGAAGCTCGCGCTCCTCACCGTCCTCGGCACCCAGTCGCTCACCGGCTGACGGCCGCGCCCCCGCCGGGGGCGCGGCCCGTTCGGTCAGGCGCGCTTGGCGACCAGGGTGAGCAGATCGTACTTGGCGACCGACTCCCCCTTCTGGTTGGTGACGTCCACGTCCCAGCGGACCTCGCCGTGCTCGGCGCCCTCGCGCGGGATCAGCTGCTTGGCGGTGAGCGTCGCGGTCATCTCGTCGCCGGGGTAGACCGGGGTGAGGAACCGCAGGTTCTCCAGCCCGTAGTTCGCCAGGACGGGCCCGGGGTCGGGGTCGACGAACAGCCCGGCCGCGAACGACAGGACGAGGTAGCCGTGCGCGACGCGCCCGTCGAAGAACGGGTTGGCGGCGGCGGCCTCCTCGTCCATGTGGGCGTAGAAGGTGTCGCCGGTGAACTCGGCGAAGTGCTCGACGTCCTCGAGGGTGACCCGGCGCGGGCCTGCGATGACGGTGTCGCCGACGCGCAGGTCCTCCAGGTGCTTGCGGAAGGGGTGGTCGGTCGTGACCGTCCGCTCGGCGCCCGGCACCCAGCGGCCGGTGATCGCGGTGAGCATCGCCGGGTCGGCCTGGACGGCGGTGCGCTGCATGTGGTGGACGACGCCTCGGACGCCGCCCATCTCCTCGCCGCCTCCGGCGCGCCCGGGGCCGCCGTGGACGAGCATCGGCAGCGGCGAGCCGTGCCCGGTCGACTCCTTGGCGTCCGCGCCGTTCAGCACGAGCAGGCGGCCGTGCCAGGGCGCGGCGCCGAGGACGACCGTCCGGACGAAGTCCGCGTCGGCCGACACGACCGACCCGGCGAGGCTGCCCCGGCCGCGCGCGGCCAGCTCGACGGCCTGCTCGGCGCCCTCGTAGGGGATGAGCGTGGAGACCGGGCCGAACGCCTCGATCTCGTGCGGCTCGGCGCGGGCCGGGTCGTCGGCGCGCAGCAGGATCGGGGACAGGAACGCGCCGCGCTCGGCGTCGGCGTCGACGACGTCCACGTGGGCGGGGTCGCCGAACAGGATCGTCCCGGCGTCCAGCAGGCCCTTGAGCGAGCGGCGGACCTCCTCGCGCTGCTCCAGCGTGGCGAGCGCGCCCATCCGGACGTCGGGGTTCGCCGGGTTCCCGACGGTGACCTTCGCCAGCCGCGCGCGGACGGCCTCCGCGACGTCCTCCATCCGGTCGGCGGGGACCAGCGCGCGGCGGATCGCCGTGCACTTCTGGCCCGCCTTCACGGTCATCTCGCTGACCAGCTGCTTCACGTACAGGTCGAACTCGGGCGTGCCGGGCGTGGCGTCCGGGCCGAGGATCGAGACGTTCAGAGAGTCGGCCTCGGCGTTGAACCGGACCGCGTGCCGGACGACCGCCGGGTGCACGCGCAGCCGGGCGGCGGTGTCGGCGGATCCGGTGAACGCGACGACGTCCTGCTCGGTGAGGTGGTCGAGCAGGTCGCCCGCCTCGCCGGTGAGCAGCTGGACCGAGCCCTCGGGCAGGATGCCGCTCTCCACGATCAGCTCGACCAGCCGCGCGGTCAGGTAGGCGGTCTGCTCGGCGGGCTTGACCAGGCTGGGCATGCCGGCGAGGAACGCGGGCGCGAGCTTCTCCAGCGGCCCCCACACGGGGAAGTTGAACGCGTTGATCTGGACGGCGACGCCGTGCAGCGGCGTGCAGATGTGCTGCGCGACGAACGTCCCGCCCTTGCCGAGCGGCTCGACGGCCCCGTCCACGTAGACGGTGTCGTTGGGCATCTCCCGGCGGCCCTTGCTGGAGAAGGCGAACAGCGTGCCGAAGCCGCCGTCCACGTCGAACTTGGAGTCGCCGAGCGTCGCGCCCGTCCGGGCCGACAGCGCGTACAGCTCCTCGCGGTGTTCGCGCAGGTGGGACGCCAGGGCCTTGAGCAGCGCGGCGCGCTGGTGGAAGGTCAGCTCGCGCAGGGCGGGCCCGCCGACGCGGCGGCCGTACTCCAGGGCGGCGGCCCGGTCCAGGCCCGCGGTGGAGATCCGGGCGACCTCCTCGCCGGTCACGGCGTCCCGCAGGGGCGCGCCCTCGCCGCCTCCCTCCTGCCAGGAACCGGACAGATAGCTGCGCAGCACGCTCACGGGACCTCCTCGTCCGCACCGGGGCGCGCCACGGCGCCGTCCCCCGCGTTACCGACCGAACGTTCAGTATTTTCACCCCGCCGCGGCGGCCCTGTCGAGCGACCCGGCGCGTCGGGCCGCCCGGCGGGCCGGGATCGTGGGCCGTCCTCGCTCCCTGTTCCCCCGGCGACCTGGCCAAACACCATGATCCCGGGCATGGCAGACTGGCGGCCATGAGCTACGCCGCCGATGACAAGCGCTATGACCGGATGGACTACCGACGGAGCGGGCGCAGCGGCCTCAAGCTGCCCGCGATCTCGCTCGGGCTGTGGCACAACTTCGGCGACGACCGTCCGGTGGACGTCCAGCGCGCGATCCTGCGGCGCGCCTTCGACCTCGGCGTCACGCACTTCGACCTGGCCAACAACTACGGCCCGCCCTACGGCTCGGCCGAGCGGAACTTCGGCCGCCTGTTCCGCGAGGACTTCGTCCCCCACCGGGACGAGCTGATCATCTCCACCAAGGCCGGGTACGACATGTGGCCCGGCCCGTACGGCGAGTGGGGCTCGCGCAAGTACCTGCTCTCCAGCCTCGACCAGTCGCTGTCCCGGATGGGCCTGGACCACGTCGACATCTTCTACAGCCACCGTTTCGACCCCGAGACGCCGCTGGAGGAGACGATGGGGGCGCTCGACCACGCCGTCCGCTCCGGGAAGGCCCTGTACGCGGGCATCTCGTCCTACTCCCCCGAGCGGACGGCCGAGGCCGCCGAGATCCTGCGCGAGATGGGCACGCCGCTGCTCATCCACCAGCCGTCCTACTCGATGCTGAACCGGTGGATCGAGGGCGGCCTGCTCGACGTCCTGGACGACAAGGGCGTCGGCTGCATCGCGTTCTCGCCGCTCGCGCAGGGCATGCTGACCGACAAGTACCTGGACGGCGTCCCGCAGGGGTCGCGGGCCAGCCAGGGCAAGTCGCTGTCGCCGGACCTGCTGACCCCCGAGTCCCTGCGGCACATCCGCGCGCTGAACGAGATCGCCCGGTCGCGCGGCCAGTCCCTGGCGCAGATGGCCCTGGCCTGGACGCTGCGCGACCGGCGCGTCACGTCCGCGCTGATCGGCGCGAGCAGCGTCGCGCAGCTGGAGAACAGCCTGGCCAGCCAGGAGAACCTCACGTTCAGCGCCGAGGAGCTCGCTGCGATCGACCGGGACGCGGTGGAGGCCGGCATCAACATCTGGTCGGCCTCCAGCGCGCGCTGATCCCGCTCCCCGCCTCTGTCACCCCTCCTCGGTGACCATGTTCCAGGCGGGTTCGGCGACGTCGCCGTGCGGGGAGTCGCAGAGCCGGGCGAGGGCGTCCTGCCACTCGTCCGGCCACCCGGCGTCGACGCCCCCGCGCCGCACCAGCCGCAGCGCGAGCAGGTGCGCCGCCGTGTGGCCACGCTCGATGAGGGCGTCGACGGCGGGCAGGACGTCCCGCGAGACCGCTCCCCCGCTGTAGTGGCCGCCGAGGATCAGTTCGCCGTAGGCCCGGTCCGCCTGGACGGGCCGGTCGCGCAGCAGGTCGGCGAGCGCGGTCAGTTCGCCTGTCAGGTCGGTCTCGGTCTCCCGGTCCGCGTTGATCAACGCGATGTGGAGGCTCGCGGCCGTGCCGAGCTGGAGCGGGTGCCGCGCGAGGGTGTCCACGGCGCGGCGCAGCAGCGGCTCGGTCCCGTCCTCGCCCGCGGAGCGGACCAGCAGGTTCCGCAGGCCGGAGACGAGGTGCCGCACCCGGTGGCGCATGAGCCCCTCCGGGGCCAGCCGGGCGAGGACGTCCAGCGCCTCGTCCCGGACGGCCCCGACCTCGACGAGCGCCGCGAGCACCATCGCCTCGGTGTCGCCGGACGGGTCGTCCGGGTCGGCCGCGGCGGCCAGCGTCGCCGCGTGGCCGCCGGGGTACCAGCGCGCCCAGGCGGCGAACGCCTTGCGGCCCCGGAACCGGACGCCGGGCAGGTCGGCCGCGTTCAGGCACGCCCTGATCAGCGTCGCCATGGCCGGGCGGGCGTCCGGCGCGTACTCGGAGGGCGCGGCCTGGAACAGCGTCCGCAGCATCTCCTCGGACGCGTGCGCGCGCGGGGCTTCGGCCAGGGCTTCGAGTGCGTGAGGGCCGTCCGGGAAGTGCCGCAGCGCGACGGCCACGGCGACCCGGACGTCGCGATGCAGGTCGGGGGCGCGCCAGGTGGCGAGCAGGGCGTCCAGGGCGCCCGGCGGACGATGCCGTTCGAGCAGCCGGGCCGCCTGCTTGCGCACGGTCACCTTCACGTCCGGTGAGGTCAGCGCGGCGGTGAGCGCGGGCCCGAGGACCGAGGGCCGGACGCGTCCGGCGCACCGCGCCAGGCCCGCGACGGCCACGGCGGACGCGGGGCCGCGCGCCATCTCGAACAGCAGGGGCAGGGCGTCGGGGTGGTTGGCGGCGGCGTCGAGCGCCGTCTCCGCCATCGCGCCCTCCGACTCCCGCACCCACATGCGCAGCACCGGGAAGTGGCCGGGCAGGCGTCCCAGCGAGGCGACCGCCCGCAGCCGGTCGGCGACGTCGAACGCCTCGTCGCAGGCCGCCCGGTCCAGGGAGTTCCTGGCGGCGCGCACCTGCTCCGGGGTCCAGCGTCCGGGACGGGTGTTCCTGAGGTCCGGAATCCAGGGGCGGAAGCGGTTGTGCGGGTCGCGGTCGAAGGTGAGCAGGTCCGTGCGGCGGTCCGTGACCACGCGCCAGACGCCGGGCAGCGCGATCGTCGCCGGGTCCTCGGCGAGAAGCCCCGCGGCCCGCTCGGGATCCCGGGCGAGGAGGAAGCGCGCCGCCACCGCACCGATGTTCTCGGGAGCGTGCAGCACGGCCCTGCGCAGGTCGTCGTCCAGGCCGGTCGGACGGCGCCGGAAGGACGCCGCGACCGCGACGAACACCTCGTGGTCGCCTCGTTCGCGAGCCGCTTGGAGATGCGGCGCGAACGCCTCCAGGAGGGCCGCCTCGCCACCCGGAGGCACCGCGCGGTCGAGTCGGTGGTCGTCGGGACGGGGAACCCGCCTGCCCCACCTCCGTCTCCTCCAGCGCGGCTGCTCCGGGGCAGGGGCGGGACGCAGGGCGTCGGCTCCGAAGCGTCCGAGCAGGTCGGCGAGCGCGCCGGTCGCCCAGGCGGTGAGCGCCGGATCGGTCCTGTGCCGCAGGACGCGGACGGCCAGGCGGCGGACGGCCCGCATCGTGTCCGTGGAAGTGTCGCGGGCTTCGACGACGGCCTTGGTCAGCAGGCGCAGCGGCTCCGCGCACGCGTCGGACAGGACACGCGGGCTGAGCGCGGTCACGGCGGCGAACAGCTCGGCGCGCACCGGATCCGGTTCGTTCCGGACGCGCCGGACGATCGTCGCCAGGTGCTCGGCCACGACCACCGGGTCGCCGGTTCGGGCCGCGTTCGCGAGCAGCAGGGTCCGGGCGAGGCCGCGCCGCCGGGGATCGCCGCCGGTGGACGCCTCGACCAGCGCGTCCACCGCCTCGTCGTGCGGCAGGTACGACGTGAGGCGCAGCGGGATGTCCGGATCGTCCAGGCGTGTCCGGGACGAGTGCCAGACCGACGCGTGCCACTCCAGGAGGCGGCGCGCCTCGCGGGCGGCCGTCTCCGGGGACAGCCAGGGCAGCAGCGGCATGACCGCCCACGTCCCCACTGATCCGCCCTGCTTCTCCGCCGCCAGCCGGAACACCGCGTCGCGGCGGTGCGGCGGGAGGTCCGCGAGCAGCGCGGCGCCGCCGTGCGACCACCCCATCAGGCGCCGGGCCACCACCTCGTCCGGGCAGAGCCGCGGGGAGATCGCCGCCGAGAGCGCCTCCGCCTCCGGCCGTTCCACCCACGACGCGAACCCTGCGGGATCCGCGCCGTGGAACGCGTTCACCACCTTCACCGACAGGGCGCCGGAGCGATACGACGGGCCGGTGCGGACGAGCAGGTCCACCGCTCTGTGCGAACGCGCCCGCGCCGCCGGGACGAACCCGGCGTTCTGCCGGCGCAGGACCCGCCAGCGGTTCCCCGTGTCCAGCTCTCGCTCGACATGGTCGAGGAACGCGTCCGGACGGCGTGCGGCCAGCGCCCGCCACATCGTGACGGCGTGCGCGAGCTCCGGGAGGAGCCGGGTGACGGTCCCGGTGGAGCAGGCGGGCAGCAGCATCGCCGCGTCGCGGTCGCCGTGCCGGGCCCGGACGTCCGGCAGGAGCCGGTCCGCGAGCGCCGTCCGGCGGGCGTACAGCAGCGTCCGGTAGACGGATCGCCGCAGGTCGGTGGGGGCGTCGTCCAGGGCTCGCGCCACGGCGTCGTCCGGGACGGGCAGGGTGCGGACGGCCCGGAGCGCGGCCTTCCGCAGGTCCATGTCGGGTCCGGCCAGGACGTCGGCCACGTGCCCGAGGTCGCGGGCGGCCATCGCCATGTGCAGCGCGACGCGCCGTCGGTACGGAACGGGACCGGACAGCTCGGCGAGCAACGCGTCCAGTTCGGGGGTCCCGGCGAGCCGCCGGGCGTGCAGGGCCAGCGCGCGCATGCGGCGCGGGTGGGCCAGGGGTTCAACGTCTGCCAGCAGCCGTTCGGCTGCCGTGGGGCTCAACGGCCCGGGCGGAGTCCGCCCTTCCTGTCGATCATGACGATGATGATGACGGACGGTCCCCGCCGCCGCAACCCCGGCCCCGCCCCGCGATCCCGCGTCCCGCGTCCCGACTCAGTGCGTGTGGTCGAACTCGGTCAGCGACGGGTCGGCGAGCAGGCGCCGGAAGTTCGCCTGGCTCTCCTCGTCCACGAACGTGTAGACGACCATGCGCGTGCCGGGCCGGGCGCTCAGGTCGAACGAGGTGGTGCGCGTCGCGATCCGTCCCGCCTTCGGGTAGAAGAAGTCCTTCTGGCAGGGCTGCGGGACCGCGACGTCCTGGTTGCGCCACAGCTCGGCGAACCGCGGGCTGGCCTCCACGAGCCGCTCGACCAGGCGCTGGAACTGCGGGTCGTCCCGGTTCCGGACGTACCGGTACCGGAACATCGCGACGGTCTCCTCGATCTGCTCCTCCAGGTTGGAGCAGGGGTTGCAGCACGAGGGCCGCGTGAAGAACTGCCACATCGAGTTCCGCTCGCCCTCCGGCGCGCCGGTCACCCACGGCACCAGCGCCGCGTACGCCTCGTTCCAGGCGAGCGCGTCGTTGCGCGGGTTCGACACGACGGCGGGCATCGGCCCGAGCCGGTCCATGATCGCCCGGACGTCCTCACTGAGCGCCGACACGATGTCCGGCTCCGGCGGGACGGGCACCTCCGACAGCCGGTACAGGTGCTCGCGCTCGACGGTGTCGAGCCGCAGCGTCCGCGACACCGCGTCCAGCACCTGCGTGCTGACGTTGATCGGACGGCCCTGCTCCAGCCAGGTGTACCAGGTGACGCCGACCCCGGCGAGCTGCGCGACCTCCTCGCGCCGCAGGCCGGGCGTCCGGCGCCGGGGCGCGGGCGGCAGGCCGACGTCCTCGGGCGCGATCCGCGCGCGCCGGCTCCGCAGGAACGCCGCCAGCTCGTCCCGCCGCCGCCGTCCCCCGTTCGTCCGCCGTTCCATCACCGTCGCCGTCACTCCCCCAGTCTCGCCGACACCGGCACCAGGATCCAGGTGCTGTCAATACCAGGATCGACCACCACCTGATTGTCCGATCGCGTTCATACCGGCAAGAACGCCACATCACCGGGAAATTGCGGACTTGCAAGCCGGACGGCCACACCTGCCTGCCGGACACGCCGTCGGACGCATGGCGTGCGAGCCAGGTGGTGTCAGTACCAGTATCACGGGGCTCTCGGCACCCGTATCGCATCGGACGGAAGCTACATGCATGACATTTCCGACCGAACGCATGAAGGGCGTGCGGGCGTCCTCCGCACGGTCTACCGGCCCGATGCTGGCGTTGCTGCTGCTCGGGCAGTTCATGGCCATTCTCGACGTCAACATCGTCAACGTCGCGCTGCCCACGCTGCGCGCGGACCTGCACGCCAGCGGCGCCAGCCTGCAGCTGGTGGTCGCCGGATACATCATCGCCTACGCGGCGCTCCTGATCACCGGGGCCCGGCTCGGCGACCTGCTCGGGCACCGCAGGGTGTTCCTCGGCGGGCTCGCGGTCTTCACGATCGCCTCCCTGGCCTGCGGGCTCGCGCCCACGACCGGGTTCCTCATCGTCGTGCGGTTCCTGCAGGGCATCGGGGCGGCGCTGATGACGCCGCAGGTGATGAGCATGATCCAGCGCGGGTTCCAGGGTCCCGCGCGGGCCCGGGCGCTCAGCATGTACGCGATGGTGATCGCGGGCGGTGTGGTCGTCGGGCAGGTGCTCGGCGGACTGCTGGTCAGCGCCGACCTGTTCGGGTCGGGCTGGCGCCTGGTGTTCCTGGTGAACGTGCCGATCGGGGCGGTGCTGTTCGCGGCCGGGCCGCGGCTGCTGCCCAAGGCGGACGAGGACCGGCGCGGCGGCCTGGACCCGGTGGGGCTCGCCGTCCTCACCCCGGCGCTGGTCCTGCTCGTCGTGCCGCTGATCCTGGGGCACGAGCTGGGCTGGCCCGCGTGGGGCTGGGCGGCGCTGGCGGCCAGCGCCGTGCTGTTCGTCGTGTTCGCGCTGGTCGAGCGGCGGTTCGCGGCGCGCGGCGGACGTCCGCTGATCTCCGGGCGGGTGCTGCGGGCGCCGGGCGTCGTGGTCTGCGCGTTCACGCTGCTGTTCGGACCCGGATCGTGGGGCTCGTTCCTGTTCACCACCACCCTGCACCTCCAGGGCGACCTGAAGATGACGCCGCTGCGGTCCGGCCTGGCGTTCGTGCCGTGCGTGCTGGCCTTCGCCGTCGTCAGCCTCTACTGGCAGCGCATGCCCGTGGGCTGGCACCGTCGGGTGGTCCCGATCGGGTTCACGATCGCGGCCTTCGGCTACCTGTGGGTCGGGCCGCTCGCGTCCGGGGGCGCGGCCTACCTCGCGCTGACCGCGGTGATCGGGTTCGGGCTCGGCGTGATGCCGATCGTGATGACGATCGCGCTGGCGGACGTCCCTCCCGAGGACGCCGCCGACGCCAGCGGGCTGCTGCTGACCGTCATGCAGGCCGGGCAGGTGCTCGGCGTCGCGACGATCGGCACGCTGTTCCTCGTCGGGTACGAGGACAGCGGCTCCACCCGGCACGCCGAGTACGCGACCGGCTGGTCGCTGGCCGCGCTGGCGGCGGTCGCCGCGTTCGGCGCGCTGCTGATGAACCTGCGCCGGAAGGCCCCCGCCCCGGACGGCGAGGCGGAGCGCCGCCCCGTCGCCGTCGAGGTGTAGCCGTCGGGGTGTGGCCGTCCGGAGTGGCCATGGCGGGACGCGGAACCGCCCGCACCGGATGTCACGGTGCGGGCGGTTCCACGTTCACAAGGCGGTTGTTCCGGCAGGACGGGCTAGGACGTCACTCGACGTCGACCCAGCCGTAGGTGCGTTCGACGGCCTTGCGCCAGCCCGCGTAGCCGGACTCGCGCTGCGCCTCGTCCCAGCGGGGGGACCAGCGCTTGTCCTCGTTCCAGTTCTGCCGCAGCTCGTCGGTCGAGTTCCAGAAGCCGACCGCCAGGCCCGCCGCGTACGCGGCGCCGAGCGCGGTGGTCTCGGCGACCACCGGACGCGACACCGGGACGCCGAGGATGTCGGCCTGCATCTGCATGCACAGCTCGTTCGCGGTGACGCCGCCGTCCACCTTCAGCACGTCCAGCGAGACCCCCGAGTCCTCCCGCATCGCCTCCACGACGTCGCGGGACTGGTAGCAGATCGCCTCCAGGGTCGCGCGGGCCAGGTGGGCGTTGGTGTTGAAACGGGACAGCCCGACGATCGCGCCACGCGCGTCGCTGCGCCAGTACGGGGCGAACAGGCCGGAGAACGCGGGGACGAAGTAGACGCCGCCGTTGTCCTCGACCTGCGCGGCGAGCGCCTCGCTCTGCGCCGCGCCGGAGATGATGCCGAGCTGGTCGCGCAGCCACTGGACGGCCGATCCGGTGACCGCGATCGAGCCCTCCAGCGCGTACACCGGCGCGGCGTCGCCGAGCTTGTAGCAGACGGTGGTGAGCATGCCCGCCTTGGAGCGGACGAGTTCCTGGCCGGTGTTGAGGAGGAGGAAGTTGCCGGTGCCGTAGGTGTTCTTGGCCTCGCCCGGGGAGAAGCAGACCTGCCCGACGGTGGCGGCCTGCTGGTCGCCGAGGTCGCCGGTCAGCGGCACCGCGCCGCCGAGCGGGCCGTCCGGGCGGGTCGTGCCGTAGGGGTCGGGCGCCGACGACGGCCGGATCTCGGGGAGCATCGCGCGCGGGACGCCGAAGAACGACAGGAGCTGGTCGTCCCAGTCGAGGGTCTCCAGGTCCATCAGCATCGTGCGGCTGGCGTTGGTGGGGTCGGTGACGTGCACGCCGCCGTCGGTGCCGCCGGTGAGGTTCCACAGCAGCCAGGTGTCGATGTTGCCGAAGACGGCCTCGCCGTTCTCGGCGGCCTCGCGGACGCCGTCGACGTTCTCCAGGATCCACTGGATCTTGCCGCCGGAGAAGTAGGTGGCGGGCGGCAGCCCGGCGCGGTGCCGGATCGTCTCGCCGCGCCCGTCGCGCTCCAGGGCGGAGGCGATGCGGTCGGTGCGGGTGTCCTGCCAGACGATCGCGTTGTAGTAGGGACGGCCCGTCCGCCGGTTCCACACCACGGTCGTCTCGCGCTGGTTGGTGATGCCGAGCGCGGCGAGGTCGGTGTGGGACAGGTTCGCCCGGTTGAGGGTGGACTGGATGACGGCGCGGGTGCGCTCCCAGATCTCGGTCGGGTCGTGCTCGACCCAGCCCGCCCGGGGCAGGATCTGCTCGTGCTCGAGCTGGTGGCGGGCTATCTCGTTGCCGCCATGGTCGAAGATCATGAAGCGGGTGCTCGTGGTGCCCTGGTCCAGGGCTCCGACGAAGTCGGCCATCGGCACTGCTCTCCTCGCTGGTCGGGGTGGGGGCGGACGGCGGTCAGGCCTTGCTCGGCACGTCGTACTGCGGTTCCGGGTGCTCGCCGGGGCCCTCGGCCTCGTCGGGCCCGGGGAGGTGGTTCCCGATCAATACCAGGTAGAGGCCCGCGCCGACGACCCCGCCGATCAGCGGGCCGACGATCGGCACCCAGAAGTACAGGTCGTGGTTCTGGTCGCGCCACGCTCCTCCGTAGCCGGTGATGTACTCGGCCAGGCGCGGGCCGAAGTCGCGGGCGGGGTTGATGGCGTACCCGGCGTCGGTGCCCCAGGCCATGCCGATCGCGACGACGAGCAGGCCGATGATGACGGGCGCGAGGTTGGCGAGCGGCGGCTGGTTCTTCAGGTCGGTGAGGGCGAGGACGAGGAACAGCAGGATCGCGGTGCCGATGATCTGGTCGCGGAGCGCGCCCCAGGTGCTCACCGGGAGCGTTCCATTGCCGGGCAGCGTGGAGAACACGCCCTGGGTCTTGACGGTGTGGCCGGGATCGGCCTTGGCCAGCACCTCGGTGTAGTTCCACCGGACGATCAGCGCGGCCACGAACGCCCCGGCGACCTGGGCGGCCGCGTACGGGACGACCTTGCGCCAGGAGAAGCCCTTGAACACCGCGAGGGCGAGGGTGACGGCCGGGTTGAGGTGTCCGCCGCTGATGGTCGCGGACGCGTACACGCCGAGGGTGACGCCGAGGCCCCAGGCCCAGGCGATGCTGTCGTGGTTCCCGATCCCTCCCGCGACGACCTGGGCCACCACGCCGACGCCGAACAGGATGAGGATCAGGGTTCCGGCGAACTCGGCGGCCATCTCTCGGCCCAGCCCGGTCAGCCGGAAGGACGTTCTCAGTCGTTCCGCCATGGTCTCCTCCTCAGGGGCGGTGTGACGTGAGACACAACTGCCGCGAAGGTAAGTTCGGCGGGCGAAAACGGTCAAGCCCTATCCCCCGAGCCGGATCGGGTATATGGGCGGCGTTGGCCGACCGTGTTCCGCCGGGCATGAGGGCCGTCGCGGCGATCACGTGCGGGACGGCCGAGGACGTGCCCCGTCCCTGACGTCCCCCCGGGAAGGTGCTGCTGTGGCCTGCGGTGGCCGTGTGGGGCGTTGTGGCGGCCGGTGCGGCGCGGACACAGGTCCGCGCGAATCAGGGGCTCCACGGAGACTGATCGGCTCTCAGAAAGCGCGTCAGCGGCGGCTGGGCGCGACCGGCGCGGCGTTCGGGAGGCGGGCGTCAGCGGGGGCGGAAGGCCTCCGCCAGCCACCAGGACGGGTGGTCGGAGGTGACCTTCGCCTGGACCACCATCGGACGGTCGCGGGGCCCGGACAGCCAGTCCCGCACCGGTTCGAGGTCCTCCACCCGCCGGACGGCCAGCGCCTCGCAGCCGTAGGCGCGGGCGACCCCCGCGAGGTCGGCGGGCGGGAACGTGACCGTGTCCAGGGGGTGCCCGTGCGGGCCGAAGTGGTGCACCTCCGCGCCGTACGCCTCGTCGTCGTAGACCACGACGAGCAGGCCGAGGCCGAGCCGGGCGGCGGTGTCCAGCTCGACCGCCGACATCATCGCGCCGCCGTCGCCGAGCGCCGCGACCGTCAGCCGGTCCGGCCGGGCGAGCGCCGCGCCGACCGCCGTCGCGAGGCCGAGGCCGATCGCCTGGAACCCCTGCGTGAAGACCAGGCCGTCCACGTCGGGGACGTCGAGGTACATCGTGGGGTACCCCATGAAGTTGCCCGAGTCGACGGCGACGGTGCGCTCGGCGGGCAGCAGGTCGTCCAGGGCGACGCTGAGGGTGCGCGGGTCGATCCGGACGCCGTCCGAGCGGTCCTTGAACGGCAGGTCGCGCCAGCGGCCCTCGGCGGCGACGCGTCCGGCGACCGCGCGGGTGCGGTAGCCGCGGATCCGGTGGCCGCGCCGGGCGAGCTCGGCGTCCGCGGCGAGCGCGGTCTCGGCGGCGTCGCCGATGAGGCTGAGGTCCACCGGGCGGTGCGCGCCGAGCGCCTCGGCCTCCACGTCGACCTGGACGAGCCGGGCGCCCTCCCCCACCAGGTCGCCGTGCCGCAGCGTCCAGTCGTTGAGCGCGCAGCCCCAGCCGACCAGCAGGTCCGCGCGGCGGATCAGCTCCGCGGCGACCGGGGTGGCGAACCCGCCGCTGACGTCCAGGTCGAAGGCGTCGCCCCGGAACAGGCCGCGCGCGACCGCCGAGGTGGCCAGCAGCGCGCCGCAGCGTCCGGCGAGCGTGCGGAGCGGGACGCCCGCGCCGGACAGCCGGGCGCCGCGTCCGGCGAGGAACACCGGGCGCTCGGCCGAGGCGAGCGCGTCGGCCAGCCGGGCGAGCGCGGCGGGCGGCGGCACCGCGAGCGGCGGGACGGCGGGCTGCCAGGCCGTCCCCGTCGCGTGCGGGGCCTGCGGGACGCACTCGTCCGGCCCGTCGTAGGGCGCGGCCTGGACGTCCAGCGGCAGGCCGAGCACCACGGTCCGGCGGGCGGCGACGGCCGTCCGGCAGGCGCGGGCCAGGTCCGACAGCGCCGTCTCCGGCGAGTGGATCCGCTCCGGGACGGCCCCGACCGCCCGCGCCAGCGCCCCCTGGTCGATCCGGAAGTTGGACCGCACCGCCGACGCGGCGACCTCGCCGGTCAGCACCAGCAGGGGCGTGCGGCTCTTGGCGGCCTCGGCGATGCCGGTGAGCGCGTTGGTGAGGCCCGGCCCCTGGTGGACGCTGAGCACGCCGAGCCCGCCGCCGGCCCGCGCGTAGGCGTCCGCCATCGTCGCCGCGCCGCCCTCGTGCCGGGCCGCGACGAACCGGACGCCGCCCTCGACCAGCGCGTTCGTCACCTCGGAGTTGCCGCTGCCGACGACCCCGAACACCGTCTGCGGGCCGAGCCGGGCCAGCGCCCGCCCGACCGCCCGGGCGACGTTCACCGGTCGACCAGCGCGAGGACCCGGCAGGGGCTTCCGGAGCCGCCGACGATGGGCAGCGGCGCGGCGACGAGCACCGCGCCGCGCGCCGGGAGGCGGTCCAGGTTCCGGAGCTGGGTGAGGCCGTACTTGCCCGCCCCGAGGAAGTGCGAGTGGCAGGGGAACGGCGGGTCGAAGCCGTGCGCCGCGCCCGCGTCCGTGCCGACGGTCTCGACGCCGATGCCGAGGATCGGGGTCTCCTCGGCGAGCCAGCGGGCGCATCCGGTGGAGATGCCCGGCCAGACGCCGCCGTTGAGGAACGCGCCCGCGTCGTCGGAGCGCGCGTCCCAGCCCGTCCGGTAGAGGAGCCAGCCGCCGTCCGGCAGCGGCCCGTGCCGCTTCTCCCACTCCCGGACGTGGTCGCTCTCCAGCAGGAAGCCCGGGTCGTCGGCGGCGTGCCCGGACGCGTCGAGCACGACGGCGGGCGCGACCAGGCGGCTCGGCGCGACCTGCGAGACGTCCTCGCCGCCGCGTCCGGTCGCCCAGTGGACGGGCGCGTCGAAGTGCGTCCCGACGTGCTCGCCGGTGACGATGTCGTTCCAGTACCAGGCCGGTCCGCGCTCGTCGTAGCGGCTGATCTCGCGCAGCGAGAAGGGGACGGTGTTCGCGAACGGCTCGGGCAGCTGGAGGATCGGCGTCCGCTCGGTCAGGGGCGCGGTCAGGTCGACCACCTCGAGCGAGCCGGCCGCGACGGCGGCGGCCACGGCTCCGGCTGAGAACGCGGACTCGGTCACGGCGGCCTCCTCGATCCCCGGGATGTGCGCGACGCTCACGTCTCCCCGAACGTAACCGGACCGCTGCGCCTTGAAAAGGATCCTTCCCGGCCCGGCGGGTTCACCCCACGTGACGGCCGAGGTTCACCCCACGTGACGGCCCAGGCTGCCCTCCAGGAGCGCCAGCAGCTCCGCCAGCGCGGACGCCAGCTCGGCGTTCCGCTCCGCGCCGAGGCCGTCCAGCAAGGACGCCTCATAGGCGACCTGCTCGGACAGCAGCCGGTCCAGCAGCGCCCGGCCGTCCTCGGTCAGGGACACGTGCTGGACGCGCCGGTCGCGGTCGTCGGCGCGGCGCTCGACCAGGCCGCGTTCGGTCAGCGCGCGCAACCGCTTGGTGACCGCCGCGCCGGACGCGAACGTCTCGCGCGCGAGACGTCCCGGGGTCACGTCCGGGCCGAGCCGGTACAGCGCGGTGAGCGTGTCGTATTCGGGACGGGCCAGCCCGGCCCGGCCGAGCGGGGTGTCGGTGGCGTGCTGGAGCAGCGCCGCGCACCGGGTCACCCGCCCGATCACGGCCATCGGCGTGGTGTCCAGGTCGGGCCGCAACTCCCGCCACTGCCGCAGCACCTCGGTCACCGCGTCCCGCGTGGGCGGACGTCCGGCCGTGTCCCCTGCGTGCTCTTGGCGCTCTGCGTGCTCAGCGGTCATCAGGCGGCCTCTCGGTCGGCGCGGGTGGTGGCGGCGAGGGTGGCCAGGGCCCGGCGCCCGGCGCGTTCGGCCCGCTCGACGCGCTCGGCGGGGAGGGCGCGCTGCCACCACTCGCCCTCGGCGACGGCCACGGCGTCGCGCAGGTCGGCGAGGGCTGCGGTGACACGGTCGCGGAGCGCCGCAGCCGTCCCGGGCGCCACGCCGGTCAGGGCGTGCGTCTCGGCGACGGCGGCACCCAGCCGGTCCAGCGCGCCGTCGACGCGCGCGGACGCGCGCCGGTTGGTGATCAGGACGCAGCCGAGCAACCCGACCGCCGCGCCCACGCACGTGTCGAGCCACCGGTCGCCGACCAGCTCGCCCGCGGGCCGGTACCCGGCGAACTCCACCATCGTCAGGGCCATCGGCGTCACGAACACCGAGCCCAGCCAGTAGTTGCGGGACATCGTCGCCTCCGCGGCGAACTGCGTGGCGAGCGCGACGAGGACCAGCGCGAGCGGGCCGATCCCGATCATCGGCAGCAGCGCGGTGAACAGCGCGAGGCCGAGCAGGTTCCCGAGCACCCGCTGGAGGGCGCGCCGCCAGGTCAGCACCAGGTTCGCCTGGAAGATCGCGGCGGCGGTGACGACCGCCCAGTAGGGACGTCCGACGCCGAGCAGCATCGTCAGCCAGCCCGCGGCCGCCGCGCTCACGCCGACGCGGGTGGCGACGGGCAGCAGCGGCGAGCCCCAGCGCAGCTCGGCCAGGACGGCCCGCGTCCCGGGCTCGCGGTCCCCCGTCCACACCCTCAGGGCCGCCGGGAGGGAGCGTGGCCCGTCCTCGCGGACGAGGGCGGGGGCCATGCACACCAGCCAGGAGATCACCGCCCCGGCGAGGCCCAGCAGGACGTGGACGGGCACGTCCGCGAGCCTCTGCGGGACGAACGCGCAGCTCGAGGCGACGAAGGTGAAGATCACGTTGCCGGGCGGGCCGAACCGGGCGGCGTCGCCCGCCAGCTTGTGCCCTGCGGCGAGCAGGGCGGCGACCGCGACGCGGACCGCCACGTCCTCGGTCAGCGCGGCGGTGCAGAGCGCGACCGCGAGGCTCACCAGCATGACCAGCGCGACCCGGGCGAGCGTGCGGGCGCGGGCGGCGTAGGGGCGGTCGTGCGCGTAGAGCGCGACGAGCGAGCCCGCCGAGGTGTAGAGCGCGAGGTCGAGGCGGCCGAGCGCGAGCAGCGTCAGGTTCGGGATCGCCGACGCGACGACCGCGCTCGTCGCCGCCCGGTGCCAGGTGTCCGAGCGCCGGCCGAGCCTCAGCACGCCGCTCACCGGCAGCGGGCGCACCGGCGGCCCCTGCCTCGGCCTCGTTCCGGCCCCTTCCGCCACGTTCCCCCTCACATCTTTACAAGTATTTCACTTGTAAAATATCAGACAGAACGGGATGCTGTCGACAAGGGGTGGATTAGGCTTACCTAAGAAGACACGAGAACAGCGGAGGGCGCATGGCAACCGAACCAAGGACGGCGGAGCGCGAGCGCAGGGGCGGCCGGAAGACGCATCGCGGCGTCGTGCTGCGCACCGAGCGGCTCACCCCGCACATGGTCCGGGTCGTCCTCGGCGGGGACGGGCTGGCGGAGTTCGAGGCGGGCGAGTACACCGACCACTACGTGAAACTGATGTTCGGACGGCCCGGCGTGGCCTACCCCGAGCCGTTCGATCTGGAGCGGATCCGGGCCGAGTTCCCCCGCGACCAGTGGCCGACCACGCGCACCTACACGGTCCGCTCCTGGGACGCCGAGACCCGCGAGCTGGCCATCGACTTCGTGATCCACGGCGAGGAGGGCCTCGCCGGACCGTGGGCGGACGCGGCCGCGCCGGGCGACGAGATCTCCTTCATGGGCCCCGGTGGCAAGTACGCGCCGGCCGCCGACGCCGACTGGCACCTGTTCGCCGGAGACGAGAGCTCCCTGCCCGCGATCGCGGCGGCGCTGGAGCGCGTCCCGTCCGGCGTGCGCGCCTTCGCCTTCGTCGAGGTCCCGGACACCTCCGAGGAGCAGGAGCTGTCCACCCCGGCCGACGCGAAGATCGTCTGGCTGCACCGCGGCGACCGCCCGGTCGGCGCGGCCCTGGTCGAGGCCGTCCGCGAGCTGGACCTCCCGGACGGCCGCGTCCAGGCGTTCGTGCACGGCGAGGCCGGGTTCGTCAAGGAGCTGCGGCGCTACCTGCGGGTCGAGCGGACGCTCCCGATGGATCTGATGTCGATCTCCGGCTACTGGCGCGTCGGCCGCGACGAGGACGGCTGGCAGGCCGGCAAGCGCGTCTGGAACCAGCAGGTCGAGCAGGAGGAGGAGCGGGCCCTCTCCTCCTGACCCCACCCTCCGTCCTCAGAACCTCGGCCTCCCCAACCCCCGGCCTCCCGGCGGCCGGGGTCAGGACGCGGCCTCGGCCTCCAGCTCGCCCGGATCGGGGTCGTCGTCCGCGAAGCCGGGCAGCCAGCGGATCGCCTCGTCCCGGAACCGGCCCTCGGCCTCCAGCTGGCACAGCACTCCGCCGCAGCCCGCCATCGCCCGCCACACCGCGAGGTACTGCGGCGGCAGCCGGAGCTGCCGCGCGATGCCGCCCGGCCGCATGTCGGTCGCCATCGTGAGGCTCCGGCCGGTCTCCCGGCGCAGCCACTCCCGGGTGTACTGGAAGGTCTCCTGGGCGAACGGCGTGGCGTGCGGGACGACCAGGTCGGCGAACTGCTCCGGGTCGACGTCGGCGTCCTGGGCGAGGAAGCCCTCGGCGACGGCGTTCTCGACCATCTCCTCCGGGTCGCCGCCGGTGCCGATCGCCACCATCCGGCCGAGCGACCAGAGCAGCTCGTCCGAGACGTGCGCGGCGCCGCCGAAGTCCATGACGCCGAGACGGCCGTCCGGGAGCAGCCGGAAGTTGCCCGGGTGCGGGTCGATGTGGATCAGCCCGCACCGGGACGGCCCGGACAGCAGGAACCGGAACAGCAGCACCCCGGCCCGGTCGCGCTCCTCCTTGGTCCCGGACGCGATGACCTTCGACAGCGGCGTGCCGTCCAGCCACTCGGTGACCAGGACGTTCCCGGACTGCGCGACGACGGCGGGGACGACGAAGTCGGGGTCGCCGTCGTAGGCGTCGTGGAAGGCCGTCTGCGCGGCGGCCTCGTCCACGTAGTCGAGTTCCTTCTCCAGGCGGCGCCGCAGGTCGGCGATCACCGGCTTGGCCTCGATGCCGGGGAACAGCGGGTTGATCAGGCGGCTGAGCCGGGAGATCTGGTTGAAGTCGCTCATCAGCGCCGCGCCCGCGCCCGGGTACTGCACCTTGACCGCGACCGTCCGGCCGTCCTCCCAGACCGCCTTGTGGACCTGCCCGATCGACGCCGCCGCCGCGGGCCTGTCGTCGAACGAGGCGAACCGGTCGCGCCAGTCGGCGCCCAGCCCCTGCGCCAGGACCTTGTGCGTGGTCGCGGCGGGCATCGGCGGGGCCGCCTCCTGCAGCCGGGTGAGGCTCGCGCGGAACGGCGCGGCCAGCTCGTCCGGCAGGCCCGCCTCGAAGATCGACAGCAGCTGGCCGACCTTCATCGCGCCGCCCTTGAGCTCGCCGAGCACCGAGAACAGCTGCTCGGCGGTGCGCCGCTGAACCTCCAGCGCGACCGCCTCGGCGGGTTTGCCCAGCGTCCGCTTGCCCAGGCCGAGCGCGGTGCGGCCGGCGAAGCCGAGGGGCAGGCTCGCCAGCTTGGCGGTGCGGGTGACCGCACGCCGGGGGATGTCGCTCACGTCGCGGACCGTCCTCACTCCCGTAGGGAATCCATCCCTATTTTCCCCGTCTTCCTCCGAAATCGTCATAGCGAACGGGAAGATCGCCGGTCCTCTCTCAGCGGCTCGGCCTGACCAGCGGGAACGCGATCGTCTCCCGGATCGACCGTCCGGTGAGCGCGATGAGCAGCCGGTCGACGCCCATGCCCATGCCGCCCGCCGGGGGCATGCCGTACTCCAGGGCGCGCAGGAAGTCCTCGTCCAGCTCCATGGCCTCGGGGTCGCCGCCCGCCGCGAGCAGCGACTGCTCGGTGAGCCGCTTGCGCTGCAGGACCGGGTCGA
Organism: Actinomadura oligospora ATCC 43269; assembly: GCF_000518265.1. Classification (GTDB taxonomy): domain Bacteria; phylum Actinomycetota; class Actinomycetes; order Streptosporangiales; family Streptosporangiaceae; genus Spirillospora; species Spirillospora oligospora. The sequence continues at coordinate 565,068 of NZ_KI912411.1, forward strand.
TCAGCTCGGAGTAGGCGGTGCCGAGCTCCATGCCGAAGACGATGAGGTCCCACTTCTCGGCGAGCCGCGGATCCTTGCGGTGCGGGCGGGTGAGCGGGGAGGTCTCGGCCGGGAAGTCGCGGACGAACGTCGGGGCGGCGAGGTGGTCCTCGACCAGCGCCTCGTACAGCTCCTGCACGACGCGTCCCTGGCCCCATCCGGGGTCGACCTCGACGCCCGCGCGCGCCGCGTGCCGGACGACGTCCGGCCGCGGGGTGTCGGTGGTGACCTCCTCGCCCAGCGCCCGCGACACCGAGCCGTACACGGTGATCTGGTTCCAGGGCTCGGCGAGGTCGTGCTCCACGCCGTCCCGGACGACCACGGTGGTGCCGAGCGCGGCGCGGGTGCCCGCCAGCACCAGCTCGCGGGTCAGCTCGGCCATCGTGTCGTAGTCGCCGTACGGCTCGTACGCCTCGAGCATCGTGAACTCGGGGTTGTGGGTGGCGTCCACGCCCTCGTTGCGGAAGTCGCGGCCCATCTCGAAGACCTTGCCGAGCCCGCCGACCAGCAGCCGCTTCAGGTACAGCTCCGGCGCGATCCGCAGGTAGAGCCGCATGTTGTAGGCGTTGATCCGGGTCGTGAACGGACGGGCCGTCGCGCCGCCGTGGATCGGCTGCAGGATCGGCGTCTCGACCTCCAGGTAGCCGCGCGCCCGCAGGACGTCCCGGACGGCGCAGACCGCGTCGCCGCGCATCCGCAGCATCCTCCGCGACGCGTCGTTGACGATGAGGTCGACGGCCTTGTGCCGGACCCGCGCCTCGGGGTCGGCGAGCCCGGCGCGTTTGTCCGGCAGCGGGTGCAGGCACTTGGCGGTCAGCTTCCAGCCGGACGCCAGGACCGACAGCTCGCCCGTCCGGGTCGTCATGACCTCGCCGGTCACGCCGACCTGGTCGCCGAGGTCGACCAGCGTCTTCCAGCGGCGCAGCGCGTCGCGGCCGAGGACGTCGGCGGCCAGCATGACCTGGACGTCGCCCGACTCGTCGCGCAGCTTCGCGAACACCAGCCCGCCGTGGTCGCGTTCGAGCATGACCCGCCCGGCGATCGCGGCCGTCTCCCCGGTGCGGGTGTCGGGGGCCGGAGCGCCGAACCGCGCGCGCAGATCGGCGGCGAGGCCGGTGCGGTCGAACCCGAGCGGGTAGGGCTCGATGCCCGCGGCCTCGATCCGCTCCAGCTTGTCGTGCCGGACGCGCTCCTGCTCCGACAGGCGGCGGCGCGGGGCGCGGTCCTTCTCGGCGGCCTCCTCCAGCCGCTCGATCTCGGCGACCAGCTCGGGGCTCGGCGCGGCGTTCGCGGCCCGGTCCAGGCGGCGGCGGGACAGGCTCGGCAGGAAACCCTCGGCGCGGGCGTAGCCCAGGCCGAGGTGGATGAGGCCGCCCGCGCCGGAGCTGAAGCAGACGTACCGCGGCACCCACTCGGGGTGGTACTTGGCGTTGGACAGGTACAGCGACTCCAACTGCCAGAACCGGGACGCGAACGACAGCGCCCGGTAGGCGGCGCGGACCAGCGGCCCCGCGCCGATCTGCGAGCCGCGCTCGAACACCGAGCGCAGCATCGCGAAGTTCAGCGAGATCCGTCCGGCCCCGACCGACCCGGCCTTCTCGATCAGCCGGACGACCATGAACTCGTTCAGGCCGTTCTCGGCGGCCCGGTCGCGGCGCATCAGGTCCAGCGACAGGCCCGTCCGGCCCCACGGGACGAACGACAGCAGCCCGCGCAGCCGTCCCTCGGCGTCGAACGCCTCGACCATCACGCAGTGGCCGTCGGCGGGGTCGCCGAGGCGGCCGAGCGCCATCGAGAAGCCGCGCTCGGTCTCACCCTCGCGCCACTGGTCGGCCCGCTGCACGATGCCGGCCATCTCGGCCGCGGGGATCTGCGCGTGCCGCCGGATCCGCACGGTGTACCCGGCCCGCTCCACCCGCCGGACGGCCTGCCGGACCTGCCGCATCTCCCGGCCCTCGAGGTTGAACTCGGCCACGTCGATGATCGCCTCGTCGCCGAGCTCCAGGACGCCGAGCCCGTGCCGGCGGTACTCGACGGCGGCGCGCTCGCCGACGCTGACCGCGCCGGGCGTCCAGGAGTGGCGGCGGCACTCGGCGAGCCACGCCTCGATGGCCTGCCCCCACGCCTCGGGGGCGCCGAGCGGGTCGCCGCTGGCCAGGCAGACCGAGCCCTGCGCTCGGTAGGCGATCCCGGCCCTGCCGTTCGGGGCGGTGATGAAGTCCTTGTCGCGGCGCAGCGCGAAGTAGCCGAGCGAGTCCTCGTCGCCGTAGCGCAGCAGCAGCTCGCGGGCGCGCAGCTCCTCCCCCGGGCTGAGCACCGCGTCGCCGCGTGAGGGCCGGAACAGCGCCCACACGGTCGCGACGAGCAGGCCGCTGCCGAGGACGCCGAGGATCAGGTCCACCCAGCCGGGGACGTCCACGTCCAGGGTGTGGCCGGTGACCCGGGCCCCGAGGACGGTCTGCAGCGCGGCGTAGAGCGGCTGGGTCGAGAACCCGCCCGCCGGGTTCCGGTCGGTCAGGGCCACCAGCAGCGTGCCGATGACCCCGCTGACCAGCACCATCGCGCCGCCGACCCGCCAGGCCAGGCGGAGGTTGGCGCGGTCCGGCAGGGCGGTGAACTCGTGCCGCGCGGCCCACACCCCGACCAGCGCGAACGCGTAGCAGACCGGCGCGACGTAGTCGCCGACGCCGAGCGGGACGTCCGGGTCGGGCGCGATGGTGAAGACCACCGCGATCGCGAGGTAGAGCAGGAAGAACAGGCCGAGCAGGGCCAGCGTCAGCCGCCAGGCGGACTTCTTGCGCCGCCGCACCCCGGTCGCCAGCAGCATCAGCAGCAGGCCCCAGGTCATACTGGGCACCCAGGCGAAGTAGCCGATCCAGCGCAGCAGCCAGATGGCGTCCAGGTCCTCGATGAGGCCCGCCGACAGCCAGGACAGGACCGACACGACGCCCGACAACGTCAGGTACCACGACAGTCCCGTCGGAACGGCCTGGATCACAGCTCTGGCTCGCACTCGTCCCCCGACACGATCGCCCCGAAGGCCCGTCCCACCGGGCCCCCGGTCAGCGTACCCGCGCGTTCCCGGGGTCGGCCCGCACCCCCGCCACCTGCGCGGACCGCGCCGCCCGGTAGAACGGGAGCAGCGCCAGCATGGTGATCGCCAGGAGGACGGAGACGACGATCCCGTCCAGCCAGTAGTGGTTCGCGGTGCTCACGACCACCAGGACGGTGAGGACGGGGTGCGCCAGCCACAGCCAGCGCCAGCGCGTCCGGCAGGCGACGATCAGCCCGACCGCCACGATGATCGCCCAGCCGATGTGCAGGGACGGCATCGCCGCGTACTGGTTGGCGACCGTGTCGTTCTGCGGCGCGCCGTAGACCGACGGCCCGTACTCGGCGGCGGTGTCGATCAGGCCGGTGAAGGTGAGCATGCGCGGCGGCGCGAGCGGGACGGTCAGGTGCAGGACGAGCCCCGCGCCGGTCAGCCCGACGACGACCCAGCGCACCCACCGGTAGTAGGCGGGACGCCGCAGGTACATGAACAGCAGGAACGCGGCCGTCGCAGGGAAGTGCACGTAGGCGTAGTAGGAGTTCGCCACCTCGATCAGGGTCTGGCTGTGCAGCAGGCCCTGCTGGACGTCCAGTTCGTTCGGGAGGTGCAGCCAGCGCTCGATGTCCCAGACGTCGCGGGCGTTGCGGAACGCCTCGGAGACCCGTCCGGTGGCCGCCAGGCGGCCCGCCTTGTAGACGCCGAAGAGCACCGCGATCAGCAGCAGTTCGCGGAGGGCGTGGGGCCGGGACACGCGGGCCGGGCGCTCCCGCTTCCCCGGGGTCTCCGGGTTCTGCGGGGCCTGTGGGGCGCCGGAGGCGTCGGGTGGGGCCGAGGCGTCCGGAGAGACGTCCGTGGAGGTGGCGGGCGACGGCTCCGCGCCCGTCCCGGACTCGCGGCGCGGTGAGGGTACGCGCGGCCAGACCGGCTGCGGGAGGAGGTTCATGTCCGGTTCCTTGGGGGGTGGGCGGAAGGGAGGGAGAAGAAGGGCCGCCGCCTCGGATCACGAGGCGGCGGCCCTGGGTCATCTGCCGGACGTGACGGACCGGCGCGCCCCGGCGGAGGGCGCGTCTCCGTCCCCGCCATGGCCGCCGTCGGCGTCGTACCCGGAACCGGCGCCGTCACCGGAACCCGCGCCGTCACCGGAACCCGCGCCGTCGCCGAGGACGTGGCGCAGCTTCTCGCCCTCCACGTCCACGTCGGGCAGGAGCCGGTCCAGCCAGCGCGGCAGCCACCAGGCGGCCTTGCCGAACAGCGCCATCACGGCGGGCACCACGGTCATCCGGACGACGAAGGCGTCGAAGAACACCCCGGCCGCGAGGGCGAAGCCCATCAGCTTGATCATCGACTGGTCGTCGCTGATGAACCCGGCGAACACCGCCATCATGATCACCGCGGCGGCGGCGACCACCCGCGCGCCGTGCCGGAACCCGGCGACGACCGCGTCCCTGGGCTCCGCGCCGTGCACGTGGTCCTCGCGCATCCGGGTGACCAGGAACACCTGGTAGTCCATGGCGAGCCCGAACACCACGCCGATCATGAAGATCGGCATCAGGCTCATGATCGGCCCGGTGGTGTCCACGCCGATCAGCGACGCGCCCCAGCCCTTCTGGAACACCGCGACCACCACGCCGAAGGTGGCCGCGACGGTGAGCAGGAAGCCCAGGGTCGCCTTCAGCGGCACCAGGATCGACCGGAACACCAGCATGAGCAGGATGATCGCGAGCCCGACGACCAGCGCGAGGTAGGGCGCGAGCGCGCCGGACATCTTCGCCGAGATGTCGATCCCGATCGCGGTCTGGCCGGTGACCATCGCCTCGGCGCCGGTCGACGCGCGCAGCCCGTCGCTCATGTCCCGGATGTCCGAGACCAGATTCTCGGTCGCCCTGGTGCTGGGACCGCTCTTCGGCACCACGGTGAGCAGCGCGGTGTCGCGCGCCTGGTTGGGCACCGGCGGGGTGACCGTCGCGACGTCCGGCATGCCCTTCAGCCGGCCGGACAGCTCACCGGCGGCCTTGGTGACGTCCCCGGATCCGTGCACCACGACCATCAGCGGGCCGTTGAAGCCGGGGCCGAAGCCCTCGGAGACCATCTGGTACGCCTTGTGCTGGCTGCTGGACGTCGGCGACGCCTCCTCTCCCGGCATGCCGAGCCGCAGGTCCAGCGCCGGGAGAGCGAGCACGCCGAGCCCGACCACCGACAGCAGCAGCACCGCCAGCGGGCGGCGGACGACGAACCGCGCCCAGCGCTCCCCCGCCGCGGCCTTCCCGGGCTTCGGGCCGCCGCGCAGGCCGGGGATCCGGCCGCCGACGACGCGGCGTCCGGCGAAGCCGAGCATCGCGGGCAGCAGGCTGAGCGCGATCAGCACCGCGACGATCACCGCGAACCCGGCGGCGACGCCCATCTCGGTGAGGATCGGGATGCCGACGACGCCGAGGCCGACCAGCGCGATCACGACGGTCAGGCCCGCGAACACCACGGCCGACCCTGCGGTACCCACGGCGCGTCCGGCGGCCTCCGCGCCGGATCTGCCCTCGGCGAGCTCGTGCCGGTAGCGGGAGGTGATGAACAGGGCGTAGTCGATGGCGACGGCCAGGCCGAGCATCAGCGCGAGCGTCGAGGTCATCGAGCTCATCTCGATCAGGCCCGTCGCGGCGGTGATCCCGGCCATCGCGATCGCCACGCCGAGGATCGCGTTCAGCAGCGGCAGCCCGGCCGCCACCAGCGAGCCCAGCGTGATGAGCAGGACGACGGCGGCGACGGCGAGGCCGATCAGCTCCGACGCCCCCTGCTTGGGCATCGCCTCGGTGGCGCTGCCGCCCATCTCGACGGTCAGCCCGGCGGCGCGTCCGGCGTCGGCGGCGTGGTCCAGGGCGTCGCGCGAGGAGTCCTTCACGTCCACCGGGGTGACCTTGTAGGTCACCTGGGTGAGCGCGGTGCGCTGGTCCTGGGAGAGCGCCTTCGCCTGGTAGGGGTCGACGACCTGGCCGACCTGCGGGTCCGTCCGCAACTTGCCGACGACGTCCTCGACGGCGGCCTTGGCGGTGGGCTCGGCGAGGGTGTGACCGGCGGGCGCGCGGATCACCACGCGCGCGGTCGCGCCGTCCGCCGACGCCTGGGGCATCTTGTCCTGGAGCAGGTCGATGGCCCGCTGGGCCTCGGTGCCCGGGATGGAGAAGTCGGTGGACGTCGGGCCCTTGAGCACGGCCGCGCCCACGCCGAACAGGACGAGCAGCCCGACCCAGAGCAGGGCGACGAGGCCACGCCGTCGGTAGGAGAACCGGCCGAGCCGGTAGAGGAAGGTTGCCAAGAGAGGAGATCCCATTCGATGCCGGACGCGCCGGGGGCGGTCAGGACTCACGGACGATGCACGGTCGATGACCCGACGACGGCTGGTCGTCAGGCTCTCAGGGGTGGGTCCGCCGAAGGGGGGTGTCCGGACGGGGCAGGGCGGCGAGCCCCGGCCGGAGGCGTGTCATCCGGACGGATCGGCCGAGGCCGCCGCTCCGACGGCCATGCGATCCGGGTCGTCCGGATCGGCCGTGGGGAGGCCGGTCGAGGGCCGACCCGCGGTCGGCTGGTCCGGGACGGCCCGGTCCGGACGGGGCTGGTCCGGGGTGGGCCGGTGGGGCGCCGAAGGGTTCGGCGCGGGCAGGCCCGCGCGGAACTGGGCCAGGGCCGAGTCGATCAGCTCGGGCAGGTCGGCGGTGCCGCCGCCGTCCACCCAGAGGTTGACGACGACCCGCATCGTCATCCCCATGACCCCGGCGACCAGGTGGGGGTACAGGTCGCACGCCGGGTCGGTGCCGGTGCGGGCGGCGATCACGGCCGCCGCCTCCGCCTGCATCTGGCCGAGGCCGCAGAGCTGGGACGCGACGAGCGAGGGGTCGGCCTTGACGATCCGCATCAGCGCGACCGTCTCCTCGAACAGCTCGGGCGGCGCGACCACCTCGTGCAGGACGGCGCGGACCGAGTCCCAGACGGGCTCGTCCGCGGGACGGCCGGCGAGACCGGCGAGCAGCGCCCGCGCCCGGTCGGTCAGCGGGGCGACGATCGCCTCCTCCTTGCCGGGGAAGTAGTTGTGGAAGGTGCGCGCCGACACGCCCGCCGAGGCGGCGATCGCGTCGACGGTGACGCCCTCCACGCCGTGCTCGAGCGCCAGCCGCGTCGCGGCGCGGCTCAGCGCGTCGCGGGTCGCGGCCTTCTTGCGCTCGCGCAGGCCCATCTCCACCGTCATGCCATCGACTCTAGGACTTCTTTGCAGGCTCTGCAAAATTACAGAGGCTGTCTTCTTGCGTGACGTGCAGCACACCGCACGCCACACCGCACGCCGAAAAGCCGACCGCCCGGCCCTCCGACCGGGGAGGTCGGGGGCCGGGCGGTCGCTCGGGCCGGTGGTGAGGGCCGTCAGTAGGTGAGGGTGGGGCTCTCCCGCCCGTCCCCCTGGTAGATGTTCTGGTACGAGAACTTCGGCAGGGTCCGGTAGTCGCCCTTCGGGGGGACGGTGGAGACGTCGAACGTGCAGACCAGCGTGGTACAGGGCGGGGAGGTCCAGTTCCCGGCGTTGGTCTGGTCGGCGGCCCGCTTGAGCACCAGCATGATCTGCATGTGGTTGCTCGCGATCAGCTTGGGATCATCACGGGACGCCACCGGGTCCAGGATCCCGCGCAGCCACACCTGGTGGCCGTCGTAGCGGATGCACGCCGTCAGGTAGTGGCTCCTCCGGTCGGCCATGACGCGCGGACCGCACATCCAGCCGGTGGGCTGCCGGGCGTTCCCGCCGCCCGCCCCGGAGCCGGAGCCCTGCTTCGGCGCGCCCGAGGAGGGGGACGCGCCCGGCGAGTCGCCCGGCGACGCGGAACCCGAGCCGGACGCCGACGGCGTCGCCCCGGGCGAGCGCTTCTTCCCCTTGCCCGAGGGCGTCGCCGAGCCGTTCGGCTTCCCGGACACGAGGCTCCCGGTGGGCGCCTGGCCCGCCGCGGCGACCTGCTCCTTCTTGGGGTCGCCGTCCCCGCTGGTGAGGGCGAGCGTGACGCCCGTGGCGGTGACCGCCGCAACGACGGCCGCGCCCACGCCGATCAGCGCGCCGCGCCGGGGGCCTCCGCTCTTCGGAGGCCCGGCGAGCGTGCCGTCCAGGGAGCCTGCGGAGCCGGGAAGCCCGCCCTGGTTCATCGCGGACGCGCCCTGCGGCATGAACACGCCCTGAGGCAGGGAGGCTCCCTGAGGCAAGGACGACCCGGGCGGCAGGGTGACGCCCTGCGACAGCGAAGCCCCGTTGGGCAGAGAGGCGCCGTTCGGAAGCGACGCGCCGTTCGGAAGCGACGCGCTCAGCGTTCCGGACGGTCGGCCCGGCGCGGACGGCGTCCGCGAACCGGCCGGAACGGTGATCGCGAACCGGCCCTGGTGGTTCGCGCGGGCGTAGTCCATCAGGCGGCGGCCCAGGTCGTAGGCGCCGATGCGGGCCATGGGCTGCTTCTCGAGGCTCTGCTCGAGAAGCGTCCACAGCTCGGCGGGCAGGCCGGGCAGCGGGGGCGGTGGGACGTGCAGGTGCTCGTGGAGGACCGCCGAGATGCTGCCGCCGCCGAACGGCTGGCGTCCGGCGAGCAGCTCGTACAGGGTGACGCCCGCGGCGTAGACGTCGGCGGGCGGTCCGGGCTCGGCCCCCTCCAGCACCTCGGGCGCCATGTAGCGGGGCGTCCCGACGATGTTGCCGGTGGCGGTGAGGTCGTCGCCGGACGCGATCCGGGCGACGCCGAAGTCGGCGAGCCGCACCGGCGCCTCCGGCGCGGTGTGGTCGAGGAGCACGTTCGCGGGCTTGAGGTCGCGGTGGACCAGGCCCGCCTCGTGCACCGCGACGAGGGCCGCGCAGACCTGCCCGACCAGCCAGGCGGCCTCGGCGGGCGCCAGCGCGCCCCCGCGCCGCCCCCGGTACTCGCCGAGGTCCTCACCGGTCACAAGGTCCATGACCAGGGCGAGCCGGTCGCCCTCCACGACCAGGTCGTGGACGGCCACCACGCTCGGGTGCCGGACCCGCAGCAACGCCGTGCGCTCCCGGACGAACCGGGTCACCGCGGCCGGGTCGGCGGCCAGCTCCGGCCGCAGCACCTTGACCGCGCGTTCCTCGCCGGTCACCCGGTCCACCGCCCGCCACACCACGCCCATGCCGCCCTGGCCGATCATGCCGGCCAGTGTGTAGCGGCTCCCGAGCGCCGTGCCGTCCCCGTCCATCCTGCCCTACCCCCATAGTGTGAAGATCAGGTCATTATGGCGGTGACCGGTCACTTCAAGGGAAGGCCTGCATAGTTTTCTGCAAGCGAGGCCAAGGCGGACGCCGATCCCGCCACGTACTCCAGGTGGGCCCGCTGCAGCCGCCGGGCGAACGCGTCCGCTTCCGGATCGGCGTGCAGCAGCGTCGTCATCCAGTACGAGAAGTGCTCGGCCCGCCACACCCGGCCCAGGCACGTCGCCGAGTACGCGTCCAGCAGGGCGCTCGAGCCGGAGGCGTACCGCTCGGTCAGCGCGCGGGCGAGGATCGTCACGTCCGACACCGCGAGGTTGAGGCCCTTGGCCCCGGTCGGCGGGACGATGTGCGCGGCGTCCCCGGCGAGGAACAGCCGGTCGTGCCGCATCGGCTCGGCGACGAAGCTGCGCATCGGCGTGACCGACCGGTCGGTGATCGGGCCGGTCCGCAGCTCCCAGCCGCCGGGCGCGCCGAACCGGGTGGCCAGCTCGTCCCAGATCCTCTGGTCGGACCATGCGGCGAGGTCCTCGTCCGGCGCGACCTGCAGGTAGAGGCGGCTGACCGACGGCGAGCGCAGGCTGTGCAGCGCGAAGCCGCGCTCGTGCTGGGCGTAGATCAGCTCGTCGGTGGACGGCGCGACGTCGGCGAGGACGCCGAGCCAGGCGAAGGGGTAGTCGCGCGCGAACGTCCGGACGTCCGGGACGGCCGCGCGGCTGACGCCGTGGAAGCCGTCGCAGCCCGCGATGTAGTCGGCCTCCAGTTCGCGGGTCACGCCGTCCTGCCGGAAGGTGACCGTCCCGGTGGACGGGTCGACCCCGAGCACCTCGGCCTCGTACCGGACGTCGCCGCCGTCCGCGACGCGCAGCGCGGCCAGGTCCTTCACGATCTCGGTCTGGGCGTAGACGGTGACCGTCCGGCCGGTGAGGTCGGTGATCGGGACCCGGTGCCCCGCGCCGCCGAACCGCAGCTCGATGCCGTGGTGGACCAGGCCCTCCCGGTCCAGCCGCTCGCCCGCGCCGCTGTCGCGCAGCACGTCGGTGGTGCCCTGCTCCAGCATTCCGGCGCGCTGCCGCCGCTCCACGTAGGCGCGGTCGCGGCTCTCCAGCACCACCGACGCGACGCCCTGCCGGTGCAGCAGGTGGGACAGCAGCAGACCCGCCGGTCCTCCGCCGACGATCGCGACCTGCGTGCGCATGGATCCTCCTAGGTCCGGCCGTCCCGCCCGGGGGGCGGCGGACGGCCCTCTGCCACGGGAGCGGGTCCCGGGGTTCGGTCGGTGGGCTCGTTCTACTCCGCGTCCGGTTCGGAGGCGGAGTCAAGGGGGTCCGGCGTGAAGACGGCGTCCTGCCGGAGGGCGGCGGCGCCCGCGTCCCAGTGGACGGCCAGGTCGCGGGACAGGGCGCGCGCCGCCGTGGCGAGGGGTGGCAGGAGCCGCCGCGGGTCGGAGCCGCGCGTGCGCGCGACCAGCGACAACGCGGCGACGACCTCGCCGTCCCTGTCCCGGACGGGCACGCCGACCGAGGACGCGCCGGCGGTCATCTCGTCCCGTGTCACGGCGTAGCCCCGGCGGCGCGTGGCGGCGAGGTCGCGGCGCAGCTCGCCGGAGTCGGTGAGGGTGGTGGGGGTGTGCCGGGTCAGCGGCGCGGCGAGGACGGCCTCCCGCACGGCGGCGGGCGCGTACGCCAGCAGCACCTTGCCCGCGCCGGTGGCGTGCAGCGGCAGGTCGGAGCCGACCACCGTCACCACCGGCACCGAGCGGCGCCCGCGCAGCCGCTCCACGAACAGCGCCCGCCCGTCGCGCAGCACGGCGAGCTGGACGTTGTCGTGCGTCGCCTCGTACAGGTCCTCCATGTGCGGCAGCGCCAGCTCGCGCAGGCCGCTGACGGCCGGGGCCCGGCTGCCGATCCGCCACAGCCGGGTGCCGATGCGGTAGGTGCCGTCGTCCGGCGTCCGCTCCAGGAACCCGCCCGCCGTCAGCTCGCCGACCAGGCGGTGCCCGGTGGACGGCGGCAGCCCGGCGCGCCGGCAGATCTCGCTCAGCGTGAGCCGGACGTCCCCGGGCGCGAACGCGTCCAGGATCGCCATGACCTTGCCCGCCGCCGTCGGCGGACGCCGCGCGTCCACGCCCGCTACCCCCGCTCGTCGATCTCGGCCAGGACCCGCTGCGCGACGGCGAACGCCGAGTTCGCGGCGGGCACGCCGAGGTAGATCGCGGTCTGCAGCAGGACCTCCTTGATCTCGTCGCGGGTGAGGCCGTTGCGCAGCGCCGCGCGGATGTGCATGGCGAGCTCGTCGTGATGCCCGCCCGCCACCATCGCCGTGAGGGTCACGCAGCTGCGGGTCCTGCGGTCGAGGCCGGGACGGGACCAGATCTCACCCCACGCGTAGCGGGTGATGAGGTCCTGGAAGTCGGCGGTGAAGTCGGTCGTGCGGGCGACCGCGCGGTCGACGTGCGCGTCCCCCAGGACCTCCCGGCGGACCGTCATCCCGTCGGCGTGCCGCTGGCTGTCGTCGCCGGTCACTCGGCGGTCCCCTTCCAGGTTCGGGTGAGGTGGTGCAGGAGCGCGTCGGTGACGGCCCCGGGCTGTTCGACGTTGGCGAGGTGCCCGGCGTGGTCGGCGATCGTCAGCACCGAGTCCGGGATGTGTGCGGCGAGGACGTCGGCGTGCCCGCGAGGCGGGGTCGCCACGTCCTGCGCGCCCGCGACGACCAGCGTCGGCGCGGTGATCCGGTCGAGGCGGCCGGTGAGGTCGAAACCGGCGAGCGCCTCACAGCAGGCGGCGTAGCCGTCGGGCGCGGCCGTCCGGTTCATCGCGACGTACGGTTCGGCGCCCTCGGGCGCGAAGTCCGGCGTGAACCAGCGGGACGGCGCGGACGCGGCGACGCTCTCGACCCCCTCACGCCGCACGAGCGCGGCACGGTCGCGCCACGGTCCGGGCTCGCCGAACCTCGGCGACGTGCAGAGCAGGGCGAGGCTCGCGACGCGTTCCGGCGCGCGCAGGGCTGCCGTCATCGCGACGGCCCCGCCGAGCGAGACCCCGGCGACCGCCGCGCGCGCCGCGTCCGCGCGGTCCAGCAGGTCGATCACGGCGTCCGCGAGGTCGTCTATGCCGAACGGGCCGTCCGGGACGGGCGCGCCGCCGTGGCCGGGCAGCTCGTAGCGCAGCACGCGCCAGTGCCGGACGAGCGCGGGGAGCTGCGGTTCCCAGAGCGCGGACGTCGTGCCGAGCGAGGGCCCGAGGACGACCAGAGGGGCGTCCTCCGGGCCGTCGAGGCGGTGGACGAGTTTCACGTGCGGGTCTTCCTGTACTCGATGAGGGCGCGGTCGGTCAGGACGCCCGCCGCGCGGACGTCGGCGGACGGGTCGTGCCCGGGGAGCAGCGCGACGAGGTCGTCCAGGTGCGCGCGCATGCGGTCGGGACGCACCTCGAGTCCGTCCAGGAGCTCGGCGGTGGTCGCGGCGGCGCCGCCGGTCAGCCGCAGGCACTCGCGAAGCGGCTGCCATTCGGCGTGCCACTCCCCCGCCGGACGCTCGTGCCCGGCGGCCTGCGCGGTCAGCAGCACCTGGACCTGCGCCGGGACCTGGAGCGCCGCCGACCGGACGAGCGTCGCGAGCGCCGGGTTCCGCTTGTGCGGCATGGCCGAGGAGCCGCCCCGGCCGGGCGCGGCCGGCTCGGCGAGCTCGTCCACCTCGCTCTGCGCGAGCAGCGTCACGTCCGTCGCGATCTTGCCGAGTGCCCCTGTGACCAGCGACAACGCGGTGCCGAGCTCGGCGATCGGGGTGCGCCGGGTGTGCCAGGGCAGGACGGCCCGGTCGAGTCCGAGCTCGTCGGCGAACGCGTCGGCGAGCGCGGGACCGTCCGCGCCGTAGGCGGCGAGCGTGCCTACCGCGCCACCGAGCTGGACGGGCAGCGCGACCGCCGCCAGCCGGTCGCGCGCGTCCAGGCAGCCGAGCAGCCACTGCGCCGTCTTGAGCCCGAACGTCGTCGGCAGCGCCTGCCGGGACAGCGTTCGCCCCGGCATCGGGGTGTCCCGATGCCGTTCGGCGAGGCCCGCGAGCAGCGCCAGGACGCGGTCGAGCGTCCCGGCGATCTCCCGGCGGGTGCGCGCGGCGACCAGCATGGCGGCGGTGTCCATGACGTCCTGGCTGGTCGCGCCGTGGTGGACGTGCCGTCCGGCGTCTCCGGCGAGCGCGCGCAGGTCGGCGACCAGCGGGACGACGGGGTTGCCCGCGCCGCGGGCCCTTCGGGCGAGCCCGGCGGGGTCGGGCCGCGCGGCGCGGGCGGCCTGGGTGATCGCGTCCGCGGCGTCCGCCGGGACGAGGCCGAGCCGCGCCTGCGCGCGGGCCAGCGCCGCCTCGGCGTCCAGCAGGGCGCGCAGCCACGCGGCGTCGCCGGTCAGCGCCTCGGCGGCCGTCCCGGCGCGGACCGGGGACAGCAGGCCGGCGTCCACCGGCCCCTCCCCGGCGGCCCCGGACGGCTGGTCAGATGTCAAGGAAGACCGTCTCCCGCTCGCCCTGCAGCTGGATGTCGAAACGATACGTCCGGGCGTCCTCCGCCTCGGCCACCAGGGTCGGACGGCGTCCGGCCGGGACGGCCGCCAGCAGCGGGTCGTTCGCGTGCGCGTCGGCGTCCTGCGGGAAGTACAGCCGCGTCCGGACGGGCTTCAGCAGCCCGCGCGCGAACACCAGAACCGCGATGTGCGGGGCGTCCTGGCCGTTCGCGCCCGGCTTCACCGTCCGGAACCAGTACCGGCCCGCCGGATCGGTGCCGCAGCGGCCGAAACCGGAGAAGTCGTGCGACTCGCGGCGTAGCCCGCCGAGCCCGGACGGGGTCCGGCCCTCGGCGTCGGCCTGCCAGATCTCGATCAGGGCGTCCGGGACGGGGTCGCCCGCGCCGTCCAGCACCCGGCCCCGGACGGTGATCGCGTCCGGGTGCCAGCCCGGGACGACCTCGGGGCCCTCCGCGTAGGGCAGCGCGTAGCCGAAGAACGGCCCGACCGTCTGCGAAGGCGTCGGCTCGAGGATGTCGGTCATCACGCCTCCATCGGGGTGTCGCCGAGAACGATGTCCCACTGGTAGCCGAGGGCCCACTCGGGCGTGGTGGTGTCCAGGTCGAGGCGGGACACCAGCCGGTCGCGGTCCTTCTGCTCGGGGATCGACCGCAGGATCGGGTCGTAGGCGAACAGCGGGTCGCCCGGGAAGTACATCTGCGTGACCAGGCGCTGCGTGAACGCCGTCCCGAACACCGAGAAGTGGATGTGCGCCGGACGCCAGGCGTTCGTGTGGTTGCGCCACGGGTACGCGCCGGGCTTGATCGTGACGAACCGGTAGCGGCCGTCGTCGCCCGTCAGGCAGCGTCCCGCGCCGGTGAAGTTCGGGTCGAGCGGGGCCGGGTGCTGGTCGCCGAGGTGGGCGTACCGCCCGGCGGCGTTGGCCTGCCACAGCTCGACCAGCGCGCCGCGCACCGGACGGCCCGACGCGTCCAGCAGCCGTCCGGTCACGATGATCCGCTCGCCGAGCGGCTCGCCGGAGTGCTGCCTGGTCAGGTCGTCGTCCAGGCGGCCGAGCTCCTGGTGCCCGAACACCGGGGACGCCAGCTCGATGCTGTCCGGCCCCAGCCGGGGCATCACGAGGTCCTGCCCGGGCGCGCGCAGCACCGTGCTCTTGTAGTCCGGGGACAGGTACGGGGGGTGGGTCATGCTCTCTCCTCCACGCGGACGGGTGCGGCGGTCCGCTCGCGGACCTCGGCCTCGGTGACTCCGGGGGCGGTCTCGACGAGCACGAGGCCGCCGGGGGTGACGTCCAGGACGGCGAGGTCGGTGATGATCCGGTCGACGCACGCCGCGCCGGTCAGCGGCAGCGTGCAGGTCTCCACGACCTTGGACGCGCCGGACCGGTCGGTGTGCGTCATCACCGCGATCACCCGGCGCGCGCCGTGCACCAGGTCCATCGCGCCGCCCATGCCCTTGATCATCTTTCCGGGGACCGACCAGTTGGCGAGGTCGCCGCGCGCCGACACCTGCATCGCGCCCAGCACGGCGACGTCGATGTGCCCGCCGCGGATCATCCCGAACGACAGGGACGAGTCGAAGTAGGCCGCGCCCGGGAGCACGGTCACCGTCTCCTTGCCCGCGTTGATCAGGTCCGGGTCCACCTCGTCCTCGGCCGGGTACGGGCCGACGCCGAGGACGCCGTTCTCGGCGTGCAGCACCACGTCACGTCCGGCCGGGACGTGGTTCGGGATGAGCGTGGGCAGGCCGATGCCCAGGTTGACGTACGCGCCGTCCGGCAGCTCGGCCGCGGCGCGCGCCGCGATCTCGTCTCGGCTCCAGGGCATCAGTCCCGCACCTCACTCGCAGTCCGGGCGGTCCGGACGGTCCGCTTCTCGATCGGCTTGTCGGCGGCCTGCTCCCGTGTCAGCGCGACGACCCGCTGGACGAACACGCCGGGCAGGTGGACGTGGTCGGGGTCGATCGCGCCGGGCTCGACCAGCTCCTCGACCTCGGCGATCGTGACCCGGCCGGCCATCGCGGCCAGCGGGTTGAAGTTGCGGGCGGCCTTGTCGAACACGAGGTTGCCGTGCCGGTCGCCCCGGGCCGCCCGGACCAGCGCGAAGTCGGTGGTGACGGACTCCTCGAGCACGTACGGCCGGCCGCCGAACTCGCGCACCTCCTTGGCGGGGGACGCGACCGCGACCGAACCGTCCGGCGCGTACCGCCAGGGCAGCCCGCCCTCGGCGACCAGCGTCCCGACGCCCGCGGGGGTGTAGAAGGCGGGGATGCCCGCGCCGCCCGCGCGCAGCCGCTCGGCGAGCGTGCCCTGCGGCACCAGCTCGACCTCGATCTCCCCGCCGAGGTACTGCCGCGCGAACTCCTTGTTCTCGCCCACGTAGGAGCCCATCGCGCGGGCGATCCGGCCGGCCCCGAGGAGCCGCCCGAGGCCCCGGCCGTCCAGCCCGCAGTTGTTGGACACCACGCGCAGGCGCTCCGAGCCGCGCTCGTACAGCGCGTCGATGAGCACCGCGGGGACCCCGCAGAGCCCGAACCCGCCCACCGCGAGCGAGGCGCCGTCGCCGACGTCGGCGACCGCCTCCGCCGCCGAGGCCACGACCTTGTCCGAACCCACTGCCGTTCCGCCTCCCGATCGCCCGACCCGCCCGAACCGCTCCGGGACGTCCGGCGGTGCGCGCGGAGGCGCGGGACCGCCGGGAGTGCCCGTCGGCACACACCCTCCCAGCGGCACGCGAACGGACAAAGCCCACTTTTCCGCCCAGCGGAAAGCCCGCTGGGCGGAAAAGTGGGCCCGCGGGGCTCCAGGCCCCGTCCCGTCAGGGATCAGGCGGTCTCAGGCAGGCCGAAGAACGCGAACAACCGGGTGTCGAAGAACACCGAGGCGTGCTGGATGCCACCGCGCGCGATGTCGAAGACCTGGATCTGAAAAGGGCGGTACGCCCCGTCGCCGCCGCGCTTGTAGACCGCGTAGGCGGGCTGCCCGTTCGCGCCGGTCGGCAGCAGCCGGAACGTCGCGGGCTCCGGGCCGCACTTCGACCTGATGAGCCGCGCGATCCGCTCGGGCCCGACGAACCACTCGGGGTAGGGCGGCATCTCCCACACCGCGTCCTGCTTGAACAGCTCGACGAGGCCGTCGATGTCGGACTCCTCGAACGCCTTGGCGTAGCGCTCCAGCAGGTCGCGCTGCTCCGGGTCGGTCGGCTCGACGAGCCGGTCACGCTGCGGGCCGACCTCCGCCAGCTGCGCGCGGGCCCGCTGGAGGGCGCTGTTCACGGCGGCGGTGCTGGTGCCGAACAGGTCGGCGACCTCGGCCGCCCTCCACTT
Organism: Actinomadura oligospora ATCC 43269; assembly: GCF_000518265.1. Taxonomy (GTDB): domain Bacteria; phylum Actinomycetota; class Actinomycetes; order Streptosporangiales; family Streptosporangiaceae; genus Spirillospora; species Spirillospora oligospora. The sequence goes on from NZ_KI912411.1 coordinate 582,233, forward strand.
CAGGACGTCCCGCAGGATCAGCGTGACCCGCTGCCGCGCGGGCAGGTGCTGCAGCGCCGCGACGAACGCGAGCCGGGTGCTCTCCCGGGCCGCGACGATCGACGCCGGGTCGGCCGGGTCGGCGCCGAGCAGCCCGTCCGGCGCGGGCTCCAGCCACGGCACCTCCGGGGTGGCGACGACCGGGCGCTCCGGCTCGTCGGTCGGCCCGCCGAGCCCGGTCGGCATGGGCCTCATGCCGCGCTGCTCGATGGCCGTCAGGCAGGCGTTCGTCGCGATCTTGTACAGCCAGGTGCGCAGCGAGGACCGCCCCTCGAAGCGCCCGTAGGACCGCCAGGCCCGCAGGTAGGTCTCCTGGACCAGGTCCTCCGCGTCGTGGACCGAGCCCAGCATCCGGTAGCAGTGCGCGAGCAGCTCGCGACGGTACGGATCGACGAGCTCCTCGAACTCCCGCTCCTGCGTGGCGGTGTTGTTCGCCATTCGGGGTCACCCTCACTGACCGAGGCGGTGGGTGTCGGATCGACGCTCCGACCGTAGGCGCCGCCACCGACATTTTCAGCCGAAGCCACGCACCAGCCCCCTCACCTCCCACGAACCCCCAGCTCAGAGCCCGTCCCCAGCACTCTGCGCGGCATTCTGCGCGGCGAGCAGGCGGCGGGCGGCCGCGAGCAACCGGCGGCTGCCGTCGAAGGCGGCCCCCAGCTTCCGGTCGAGGCCCGCCTCCGAGCCGCCCTGCCGCAGGACGACCCCGAGGACCAGCCGCGCGCGGTCCCCGGACGGCACGCGCGCCGCCCACATCAGCGCGCCGCCCGCCGGAGTGCTGGACCCGGTCTTCAGGCCGACCACGTCCGGCTCGTCGAGGAGCCGGTTGGTGTTCCGGACGACCCCGACGCCCGGCACGGTCGCCTCCTTCGCGGCGACGACCGCGGCCAGCGCGGGTTCGCGCATCGCCGCCCTCGCCAGCGCGAGCTGGTCGACGGCCGTGCTGACCGTGCTCGCCTCGTAGCCGCTGGCGCCGGTGTAGACGGTGTCGCGCATGCCGAGCCGCGCGGCGGTCGCGTTCATCTTCCGGACGAAGGCGTCCTCGGACCCCGCGTCCCAGCGGGCCAGCAGCCGCGCGACGTTGTTCGCCGAGGGGAGCAGCATGAGCTGCAGCATCCGCCGCTGGCTGAACCGCTGCCCCTCCCCCAGGTAGACCGTCGACTCGTCCCGGTTGCCCGATTCGTTCGACGCCGTCCGGTCGATCTCGATGGACGGGCCGTCCTCGCCCGCCCGCAGCGGATGGCCGCTCAGGACGACGTAGGCCGTCATCACCTTCGTGACGCTGGCGATCGGCACCCGCTTCCGCTCGCCCCCGGCGACCGGCCCGCCCATCCCCTCGATCTCGACCGCCGCCTGCCCGGTCTTCGGCAACGCCGATTCCAGCCGGTTCCCGGCCTCCGCGTCGCCCGCACCCGGAACCGGCCCCAGCCCAAGGCCGAACGCGAGCCCCGCGGCCAGCAGCCCGACGAGCAACGCACCGACCAGAACCATCAGGGCAAGCGCCCTGGAGCGCCCGCCGCGCCGGGCAGACGAAGGAGTGGTCACGACATGCCTCCAAGTGATCGACGTGCGCCTCTCGCGCACACCGACCACCCTCCGACCAGCGCATATCAGCGCCGTCGAAGCCATGTAGCAACCAGCGCTTGACCACGTATCAGCCGTGTATCACCGCCAACGCGCCACTCAGCCCCGCGCCACCCGGCCGCGCCCCGCCCGGCCTCACGCCATCCGGCAGCGCGCTCCACCCGGCAGCGCCCCGCCCGGCGGCGCGTGCAACCCGGCCCCGCGCCACCCGGCGGCGCGTGCCGCCTGGCAGCGCTCCACCCTCAGCGCGCGCCACCTGGCGGGGCGCGCCGCCCGGCAGGGCGGCTCACCCGGCGGCGTCGATCGTCGGAGAGTCGGAGGCGGGGAGGCGGAGGGTCACGAGTGCTCCGCCGTCGGGGGTGTTCGCGAAACGCAGGCGTGCGCCGATCACGGCCGCCTGTCCGGCGGCGATGGTCAGGCCGAGGCCGTGCCCCCGGCCGCGCTCGGGCGTCCCGGTGCGGAACCGGCGCGGGCCGTCCGCCCGCAGCTCGGCGAGCAGTTCGTCCGGAAAGCCGGACCCATGGTCACGGACGGTGACCACGACGTCCCCGCCGTCCGCCGCCACCCGCACCTCCACCGGCGGGCTGCCGTGCCGGTGCGCGTTGATCACCAGATTCGCCACGATCCGGTCGAGCCGCCGCGGATCGGTCTCGGCGACCGGCGCGCCGTCCACCTCGACCCGCGCGACCAGGCCCGTGCGCCGCACCGACTCGGCCACGATCTCGCCCACCGGCACCGGCGCGAGGTCGGCCCGCTCGACACCCGCGTCCAGGCGGGAGATCTCCAGCAGGTTCTCCACCAGCGCGCGCAGGACGCCGACCCTGTCCCGCACGAACCCGGTCGCCTCCCCCTCGGGCAGCAGCTCAGCGGATGTCACCAGCCCCATCAGGGGCGTGCGCAGCTCGTGCGCGACGTCCGCGGTGAAGGACCGCTCGGCGCGCAGCCGCTCCTGAAGGGCGGCGGCCATCGTGTCCACGGCCGCCGCCATCTCGGTGATCTCGTCGTGGACGCGGCCGGTCGCGCCGATGCGCGCGTCCAGGTCGCCGTCCGCGATGCGCCGGGCCGTGGCCGCCGCGCCCCGGACCCGCCGCCGCAGCCGCAGCGCGACCAGGATCCCGGCCGGGACGACGACCGCGAGCGCGAGCGCGCCCGCCCCGACGAGGTTGCGGTCGAGCGCCCGGAGACTGCGCCGCTCGGCGCTCATGTCCACCCACGCGGCCACGACCCCGCCGCCGTCCAGGGGACGGACCGCCCACATCCGCGGGCCGTTCCGGACACGCTCGTCGTACCAGACGCCCTCCTGCCCGGAGCGTCCGATGGCGGCGACCTCGGGCGGCATCTCCGCCGGGTCGATGATCACGTCCCGCATCTCCGCGCCGGTCCGCTCGTGCGTGCTGATCTCCTGCGTCAGGCTCGACATCGCGCGGGCGCGCCCCTCGCCGAGCATCCGGTCATGGCTCAGCCGGTGGACGAGCAGCCCGTCGGCCACCGCGACCGCCAGCGCCGCCGCCGCGACGAGCGAGCCGAGCTTCCACGGCAGGGACCGGAACGCGAACCACCGCGCCACCGGGCCCCACCCGCCGGTCCTCCCCGTCCCCATGTCAGCGCCGCAGCTTGTAGCCGAAGCCGCGGACCGTCTCGATCCGGTCGGCGCCGATCTTGGCCCGGAGCCGCTGGACGGCCAGGTCCACGACCCGGCTGTCGCCGTCCCAGGCGTGGTCCCACACGCTGCCGAGCAGCGTCCGGCGGCCGAGGACGACGCCGGGCTGCGCGGCGAACTCCAGCAGCAGCCGCAGCTCGGTCGGGGTCAGCGGCACCGGACGGCCGCCGCGGCGCACCTCCATGCCCGCGGTGTCGACGGCGACATCGCCGAAGGTCAGCACGGTCGCGGACTCCCCCGGCACGGTGGCGGCGGCCCAGTCCGAGCTGCGCCGCAGCACCGACCTGATCCGCGCCACGAGGACGGCCGTGTCGACCGGCTTGACCACGTAGTCGTCCGCGCCCGCCTCCAGCCCGGACACCACGTCGAGCCCGTCGCCGCGCGCCGACATCATCACGATCGGGACCAGGCTGGTCTCCCGGATCCGGCGGCACAGCCCGATCCCGTCCAGGCCCGGCAGCATGACGTCCAGCACCAGGACGTCGTGGCGCGGCCCCCGGTCGCCGCCCGCGCGGAACGCCTCCAGCCCGGCGAGCCCGTCCGGCGCGGTCTCGACGGTGTAGCCGTAGCGCTCCAGCGTCAGCCCGACCGTCCTGCGGATCACCTCGTCGTCCTCGACGAGGAGCACGTGCGTCATCGCACCCCGTCCCCCTGTGTCGTCCCCGGCGCACGAGGCTACCCGCCCCCTTCCACACCCATGTGACCCGCAGGACCGATGGACCTCACCCAAGGGTTATTCACGTCGGGAATCCACGTCACTACGTTGTGTAATCGCGGCGTGGCGGTCACGTCCGGTCGTTCCGGCGGAAGGCAGGTCAGTGGTGGACACCCGTTCCGAAACGACCCCGGCGGCACCCCCGACCCACCTGACGGCCCCGGCGGCCCTGCCGGACCCGGCGAACCTAGCGGCCCTGGCAGACCTGACGGTCCTGGCTGACCCGGCGGACCTGGCGCCTCCAGCGGACCTGCCGGAGCCCGTGGACCTGTCGGCGCCGGTGGCCCCGTCAGCCCCCATGGTCCTGCCGGAACGGATCGGCGGCCTGCCCAGCGGGCCCAGCGGGCTCGGCACCTCCGGCTGCCGGATCGGCCCGATCACGCCGGTCCTCGACGTCCCCGAGCCCCCGGCGCCACCGGCCCCGCCGCCGACGCCGGAACCCGTCGAGGTCCTGGAGACCCCTCCCGTCCAGGTCCCGGAGACCCCTGAGGCGTCGCCCGTCGAGGTCGCCGCCCCTGCCGAGCCCCAGCCCGAACTCCGGTCCGACCTCCAGCCCGAGCTCCACGCCGACGTCCGCGTCGCGCCGGAACCGTCCTCTCCGTCCGAGGACGGCGAGGACGTCGAGTCCCGGCGCATCAAGGGTCTCAAGTTCCACCCGCCGCTCCGCGACGACCGGGGCCTGGCCGACCGGGTCAACGAGCGGCTCATGGAGTGGGCCGAGAAGGAGGTCGAGCTCTACCCCGACGACGAGCTGCGCGCGATGTTCCTCGCCTTCGACCCCGGGCGCTCGGTCGTGATGTGCCATCCGGACTCGGCGTCCTTCGAGCACCTGGTCGCCGCCGGGATGCTCTACATCGGCGAGAACGCCGTGGACGACTACTTCTGCGAGCCCGACCTCGGCGGCACGCCCGACGGGCTCGGCGCCCGGCTGCTGGTCGCGCAGACGGCGATCGACCCGCTGCACACGGCCAAGGAGCAGGTCCCGAAGTGGCTGGCCGGGATCGCCTCGCACCCGGCGCTGCGCTGCATGCGGTCGGCCATGAACTACTTCGAGCGGATCGCCACGCCCGCGCAGGCGCACCGGTACCGGCATGACATCTGCAACCTCTACCTGGGGTACTGCGCCGAGGCCGCCTGCATCCAGACCGGCCGGACGCCCGCCGTCTGGGAGTACCTGGCGCACCGGCAGTTCAACAACTTCCGGCCCTGCCTGACCATCACCGACGCCGTCGGCGGCTACGAGCTGCCCGCGGGGATGTTCGCCCGCCCGGACGTGCAGCGCGCGACCGGGCTCGCCTCGAACGCCAGCACGATCGTCAACGACCTGTTCTCGCTGCGCAAGGAGATGGCGCAGGAGCGCGTCCACCACAGCCTGCCCACCGTCATCGCCGACGAGGAGGGCTGTGACATCGACGAGGCGTTCCAGAAGACCATCGACATCCACAACGAGCTGATGGACGACTTCGAGTCGCTGTCGGCGCTGCTCGCCCCGACCGACCCCGTCCTGGCCCGCTACCTGGCGGGACTGTCGAACTGGGTCGCGGGCAACCACGAGTGGCACTCCGGGCTGGTCGGCACCAGGTACGCCACGTCCCCCTGAGCCGGCCGCCCGAGCCGTCCGAGCCGTCCCACCCGGCGGCCCCGGCACCGGGGCCGCCGCCTCCAGCCTCTCCTTCCCCCCTTTTCCGAGAACCAACGAGGAGATCATCCATGTCCCAGCCCGCTCTGACCTCCTACCAGGGTGACGTCGCCGCCTACTGGAACGCCGAGGCCGACCCGGTGAACATCCGGCTCGGCGAGGTGGACGGGTTCTTCCACCACCACTACGGCATCGGCGAACCGACCCCCGGCGTCGCCGAGGCGGGCGACGAGGCGGTGATCGCCGACCTGCACCGGCTGGAGTCCGCGCAGGCGCAGCTGCTGCTGGACAACCTGGGCTTCGCGGGCGGCGGGCTCGGCCCCGCGCACCGCGTCCTGGACGCAGGGTGCGGGCGGGGCGGCAGCAGTTTCCTCGCCAACCAGCGGTTCGGCTGCCGGGTGGACGGGGTGTCCATCTCCGCCAAGCAGGTGAACTTCGCCAACGAGCAGGCCGCGCAGCGCGGCGTCGCCGACCGGGTCACGTTCCACCTGGCGAACATGCTCGACACCGGCCTGCCCGCCGGGGAGTTCCACTCCATCTGGAACAACGAGTCCACCATGTACGTCGACCTTCACGACCTGTTCGGGGCGCACGCCAGGCTGCTGGCGCGCGGCGGACGCTACGTCACGATCACCGGCTGCTACAACGACGTGTACGGGCAGATCCCGTCCAAGGCGGTCTCGACGATCAACGCGCACTACGAGTGCGGCGTCCACTCGCGACGGACCTACTTCGCCGCGCTGGCCGCGAACCGGCTGATCCCCGCCCGCGTCCTCGACCTGACCGCCGCGACCATCCCCTACTGGGAGCTGCGCGCGAGGTCGTCGGTGGCGACGGGGATCGAGGAGGCGTTCCTGTCGTCCTACAAGGACGGGTCGTTCCAGTACCTGCTGATCGCCGCCGACCGGGTCTGAGCCGTCCCGGTCCGAGCGACCGGGTCCGAGCCGACCGGGTCTGAGGGGCGCCGGAAGACGTCGGAACGCGGCCCGCTCGGAGGCCATCCGGCGGGCCGCGCGGGTCAGGTGGACGTCTCCGGCGAGAAACCCGCGGTTCAACGCGTGTAAACACTTCCACCCGAGCGGGTAAGGCTGCACCCTGGATGGCACACATGCCGCAGGGACGGTGGCAGGCTCCCGCAGGAGGGGACCGTGATCGTGAGACCGGAGGGCGGACCGCGCGTCGTCGTGGGCGTGGACGACTCGCCCGGGGCGCGCTGCGCCCTGTCATGGGCCATCGGCGAGGCCCGGCTCCGGGGCCTGCCCTTGCTGGTGGTGCACGCCGCCCCGCTGCCGCCGCACGTGTCGGCCGCGGGGCAGATCGGCTGCGGCATCACCGAGGCGCTGCGCGCCGCCGGGGCCGAGTTGATCTCCCGGACGCTCGCCGAGGTCGCGGGCGGCACCCCGCCCGGGGTGGAGCTGACCGAGCTGGCGCTGGTCGGCGAGCCGGGCGCGACGCTGGTCCGGCTGGCCCGCGACGACGACATCCTCGTGGTCGGGCACGGCGACCGGAGCCTGCTGTCCCGGATCGTCCGGCCGTCGGTGCGGCTGCACTGCGCCCGGCGGACGCGGGCGACGCTGGTGTGCGTCCGGCCGCCGTCGTTCGACTCGCTGATCGACTCGCTCACCGTCCCGGACCATCCGGAGGCCACGGCGTCGGACCCGCCGCTGTTCCGCCGCCTGGCCCGCCGTCGCCGCCGGACGGTCTGACCCCGCGCTTCGACGTCAGAGAGCGGCCCCCGGAACCGGCAGCGGTTCCGGGGGCCGCTCTCTGACGTCCGGGTCAGGAGAAGGACCAGGCGAAGACGTGCAGTGAGCCGCCGCTCGCCGGGGCGTTCAGCGTGAAGCTCTTGACCTGCTTGCCCGCCGCGAGGTCGATCGGCGTCGCGGCGAACACGTAGACGTTGATCTTCTGCGTGCCGCCGTCGGCCGAGTTCCGGTAGGGGGTCTTGAGGACGGTCTGGTTGCCGTACCGGGGCGGGTAGGCGTCCGCGCCGAGCGCCCAGTCGGAGAACGCCAGGTCGGACTTCTGCGTCGTGCCGTCGGTGTAGGTGATCGTGACGCTGGACGGGCTGTCGCCGTTGCCGCCCGCGCCGAGGAACGCCAGTCGCGTGCCCTGCGGAGGCTGCGGCAGGTCGACGGTCTGCCCCTGCGCCTGGACGTTGTCGAACTGGCCGGGCCGCCGGGACGGCCAGGTGAAGGTGAAGCCGTTCCAGGTCAGCGGCGATCCGGGCTTGGCCCCGGCGGACGCCAGCGCCTGCGAGGAGTAGGACCAGCCGCCGCCGTCGAAGTCGGCCGCGCCGGACGTCCCGTCGGACGAGATTCCCGGGTTGTTCTGGTACCACTCGATCGTGCCCTTGTGCGCGACGTTGACCGACACCGCCGCCTCGCCCGCGCCGGAGATGTCGAACGGCACGGAGTGGACGTCGACCTGGGCGTCGGCGGCGACCGACAGCGTGACCGGCTGTTCGGCCTGGCCGTGGTCGGGCACGGTGAGCGTCCCGGAGGACGGGCTGACGGTGACGCCCGCCGGGGGCCTGGCCGTCCAGGACACGGTCCCGCCCTTGGCGAGCGCCTGCACCTTCAGGGTGGTGGTCGCGGTGCCGCCCGGCTCGACCGCGACGATGCCCGGGTCGGCGGCCGAGATGAACGCGTGCGCGCCCTCGTTGAAGGACGGCGGCTGGTCGCCGTCGGCCGTGCCGAGTGTCGTGTTCGGCTGCGCGCCCATGGTGAGGTCGAGCCGTCCGCCGCCGGTGGCGAACGACTCGGGCACCCACAGCCTGGACGAGTCCTGGCCGTTCACCTTGAGGGACTGGATGTAGGGGGCCGTGGACGCGCCCGGCGCGTTGATCGTGAAGCGCTGCCCGGACGAGCGGCTGATCTCGACCCTGTCGAAGGCGGGTCCGTTCACGACGAGGTCGGCGCGTCCGGGGGTCACCGGGAACATGCCGATGGACGCCCACACGTACCAGGCGGACATCGTGCCGAGGTCGTCGTTGCCGACGAGGCCGCCCGGCGTCGGCTTGTACAGCTCGTTGCGCGCGCGGTTCACGACGTCCTGGGTCTTGTAGGGCGTGCCGCTCCACGCGTAAAGCCAGGGCGTCTGGATGGACGGTTCGTTGCCGAGGTAGGCGTACGGCTCGTGCGGACCGGCGTTGAGCTTGGTGAAGAACCCGTCGAGCCGTTTGGCCGCGGCGTCCCGTCCGCCGATGAGGTCGAACAGGCCGCCGACGTTCTGGTAGGCCATCCAGCTGTACTGGGCGCCGTTGCCCTCGACGTACTGGCTGGAGTCGCCCGGGTCGAACGGGCTGAGGAAGGAGCCGTCCGACAGGCGCGGCTGGATCCAGCCGTTCGACGGGTTGAAGACGTTCTGCCAGTTCTGCGCGCGGCTCATGAACGTGTCGGCGGTGCTCGTGTCACCGAGCCGCTTGGCGAGCTGCGCGATTCCGAAGTCCGCGAGGCCGTACTCCAGCGTCGTGGACGTGTCGCCCGGCACGAAGCCGCGCTGGAGGTACTGGGCGTTGCCCGGACGCTCGGTGTAGCCGGACTTCGCGCCGACCCGGTTCGCGCCGTCCACCATGGCGGCGAGCGCGCCCCTGGCGTCGAAGTCGCGCGCGCCGAAGGCGTACGCGGACGAGACGATCGAGTGGTAGGGGTCGCCGACCATGACGCCGGTGACGGTGTTCTGGTGCGACCAGCGGTCCCACACGTTCCCGATCTGGTGCGCGTCGTCGTACATCGACTGGGCGATGTCGGAGCCGACGTCCGGGGCGAGGAACGAGATGAGCTGGGCCTCGCTGCGGTAGATGTCCCAGCCCGAGAACGTCGCGTACTGATGGTGGCCGGGTCGCACCTTGTGCGTGCGGTAGTCGAAGCCGGTGTAGGTGCCGTCCGCGTCGTCGAACACGTACGGCTGGAGCAGCGCGTGGTAGAGCGCGGTGTAGAACGTGCGCAGGCGGTCGTCGGACCCGCCGGTGACCCTCACCTGGCCGAGCCTGCTCCGCCACGCGTCGGACGCGGACGAGCGGACCTGGTCGAAGCCGCGTCCGCCGATCTCGGCCTTGAGGTTGGCGCGCGCTCCGGCGACGCTCACGTACGACAGCCCGGCCCGCATCTGGACGGGCTTGCCGGGATCGAACTGCAGGTAGACGCCAGAGCCCGGGCCCTTGACGTTGACGCCGCCGGTGAAGGCGCGCTGGTTCTGGACGGGCTTGCCGGTCGGCGTGTTGTTCAGGCGTCCGTTCGGTTTGGGCGACTGCGGGACGCGGTCGGGCGACGTGCCCCGGGCGACGGCGTCACCCGGCTCGACCGAGTCGTCCTTCCAGGTGCCGAACGCCTTCACCGGCTGGTCGAAGGTGGCGTGGAAGTACACGTAGTAGCGGGTGCCCGCGCCGCAGAAGCCGCCGGTCTTGGCCCAGCCCTCGACGGTGTTGCCGTTGACGGTGGCCTCGGCGTCGTCCACACCGTGGATGGAACCGGTGACGTTCAGCAGGAGCGTGCCGGGCTTGCCGGTCGGGAAGGTGAACCTGCCGACACCGCCACGGGTGGACGCGGTCAGCTCGGTCTTCACGCCCGCGTCGTCGGTCACGGAGTAGTAGCCCGGGTCGGCCTGCTCGTTGTCGTGCTTGAACGTCCGGACGTAGTCGTCGCCGTGGGTGGCGGGTGAGCGTCCGACCGTCCCGGACAGGGGGATGACGGGGAAGTCCTGCGCGCCGGTGCAGCCCGGGCCGGAGATGTGGGTCATGGAGAAACCGCGCAGGCGGTCGTCCTCGTACTTGTAGCCGCCGCCCGCGTTGCGCACGGTGTCGGGGCTCCACTGCATCATGCCGAACGGGGTGACCGCGCCGGGGAAGTTCTCCCCCGCGCCGCCGCCGTGGCCGAAGTCGGGGCCGCCGTCCTGGGTGCCGACGAACGTGTTGACGTAGGAGACCGGATCGGACGCGGCCTGGACGGTCTGCGCGACCGCGACCGGAAGCAGAGGGATCAGGAGCAGGGCGGACGGGACGGCGAGGCGCCTTCCGAGGCGGGATCCTTGCATACGCGCTCCCTCGAGACAACGTTGTCAGGACGCCCTAGATCGTGCGGCCCGACCTCGGGCGCGTCAAGGGCCCAATCAAGCATCAAGGACCTCAACCAGGCCGAAAACACACACCGGCCTCGGCCAATACCGATGACAACGTTGTCCTGATCTTGACCGTTCGGGCCGGTCAGGAAGCGGGGCGGCGGGGGCCGCGGCGGACGAGCCGGGTGGGGAGGACGGTCTCGGCGGGCCAGGAGCGGTCACCGCCGATCCGGTCGAAGAGCCGCGCGGCGGCGGTGCGGCCGAGTTCGCCCACGTCGTAGGCGATGACGGTGAGGGGGCGGGGCATGAGGTCGGCGAGTTCGAAGTCGTCGAAGCCGAGCAGGTCCACGTCCGTGTCACCACGAGTGTCACCGCGCGCGTCGTGGTCGCCGTCCAGGCGGCCGAGGGCGGCCAGCACGCCGACGGTGATCCGGTTGTTGCCGCAGAAGAACGCGGTCGGCGGATCGCCGCCGCGCATCATCGCGGTGGCGGCTGCGGCGGCCTGGTCCGGGTGCGCGACGTCCGTCCTGACCAGGGCGTCGTCGTAGGGGACGCCCGCCCCGGCGAGGGCTGCGCGGACCCCGGCGAGGCGTTCGCGGGCGGTGTAGATCGTGGTGGAGTCGCTGATCACGCCGATCCGGCGGTGGCCGCGGCCGAGCAGCGCCTCGACCCCGGCGCGGGTGCCGCCCGCGTTGTCGATGAGGACGCTGTCGGCCAGGATGCCCGCGGGCGGCCGGTCCAGGAACACCACCTGGGTGTTCATCTCCAGCTCGGGACGCATGTAGGAGTGGTCGCCGCCGGCCGGGACGATGATCAGGCCGTCCACCCGGCGCTGGCACAGTTCGAGGAAGAGCCGCCGTTCGAGCTCGGGGCTCTCCTCGGAGCTGGCGGTGATGAGGTGGGTGCCGCGTTCGCGCGCGTACCGTCCGACAGCGGCGGCGAGCGCGGAGTAGAACGGGTTGGCCAGGTCCTCGATGATGAGGCCGATCGTGGCGGTGGCCTGGCCCGACCTCAGCGAACTGGCGATGTGGTTGCGGCGGAAGCCGAGCTCGCCGATCGCCGCGAGCACCCGCTCGGTGACCTCGGGACGCACCGAGGGGGCGTTGTTGATGACCCGGGACACCGTCTTGACGCTCACCCCGGCGGCGGCGGCCACGTCGGAGATCGTCGGGCGGCGGGGCTTGTCCTCGTTCGTCACGGTCCAACGTTATCCCCGGCGGGCTCGGGCGGGACGGGCGCGGCGGCGGATCGTCCGGTTCCGGAGAGGCCGTGCGAGCGGGGGTTTCAGGGGACCGCGAGGGCCAGGGAAGGCCGTGGTGTCCGGCCGGGGTGTTGACAACGATGTCATTCGGACCGAGGGTGTCGGCGACGGCCCCGAGCGAGAGGCGGACCGACGCGTGCGACCCCTCCCCCTGCCCGCCAACCAGCCGCGCCACTTCTACCGGGGCGGTTCGTCGATCGCCCGGTTCCGGGGCCTGCGGCCTCCCGACGACCGGCGTCCCGAGGACTGGGTCGGCTCGGCGACCGGCCGGATCGACGACGCGTCCGCCGGGGTCACGGTGCTCCCGGACGGCCGCAGGCTGCCCGACGCGGTCGCCGCCGACCCGCTCGCCTGGCTCGGCCCCGGGCACCTGCGCCGCTGGGGGACCTCGACGGCGCTGCTGGTCAAGCTGCTCGACGCCGGGCAGCGGCTCCCGGTGCACTGCCATCCGAGCCGGGCGTTCGCGCGGGCGCACCTCGGCAGCGCGTTCGGCAAGACCGAGGCGTGGCTGGTGCTGGAGACCGCCGATCCCGGCGGCGGGTGGGTGCGGCTGGGGTTCCGCGACGAGATCCCCGAGGAGCGGCTGCGGGTCTGGTCGGCCGAGCAGGACGTCGGCGCGATGCTGTCCGCCACCAACCTGGTGCGGGTGCGGGCGGGCGACGCGGTGCTGATCCCGGCAGGGCTTCCGCACTCGATCGACGCGGGCGTGTTCGTCGTCGAGCTCCAGGAGCCGACCGACTTCAGCGTCATGCTGGAGTGGAAGGGGTTCGCGCCGGACGGCGACGAGTCCGGGCATCTGAGGCTCGGATGGGACGTCGCGTTGCGGTGCGTCGACCGCAGGGCCTGGACTCCCGATCGCGTGGCCACGCTCGTGCGCACGCGCGACCAGACGCCCGTCACCGGCGGGGGCGCGCGACGCGTCCTGCCGGAGGCTGCCGATCCGTTCTTCCGTGCCGAACTCGCTGGGGACGAGACCGTGTTCTCGCCGAGTTTCGCGGTGCTGGTCGTCCTGCGGGGTGAGGGCGAGCTGCGGTTCGACGGCGGGAGCCAGCGGGTGCGGAGCGGGCAGACCGTCCTGGTGCCGTACAGCGCGGGCCCGACGAGCCTGCACGGGCGCGGGCTGGACGTCCTGCGCTGCCTGCCGCCCTCCCCAGAGGAGGCCGGATGAGCGGCGCCGGATCGGACGCGCCGCTGCTGGAGGCCGTCGGCGTCGTGAAGAGCTACGGGCACGTGGAGGCGCTGCGCGGCGCGGACTTCGCCGTCCACGCGGGCGAGGTCGTCGCGCTCATCGGCGACAACGGCGCGGGCAAGTCCACCCTCACCAAGATCCTCTCCGGGGTGGAGCGGCCGGACGCCGGGACGATCCGGATGGACGGCGCGCCCGTCGCGTTCGACCGGGTGGAGCGGGCCCGCGCGGCCGGGATCGAGACCGTCCACCAGGACCTCGCGCTGTGCCCGCAGCTCACCCCGGCCGCCAACTTCTTCCTCGGCCGGGAGGTGCTGCGCGGCGGGCCGCTCGGGAAGCTCGGCTTCCTGGACCATCGCGCGATGCGCGAGCGCGCCCGCGCCGAATGCGAGCGGCTCGGCGTCCGGCTGAGGTCCGACACGGTCCCGGTCTCGGCGCTGTCGGGCGGGCAGCGGCAGGGCGTCGCGGTGGCGCGGGCGGTGACCTGGGCGCGGCGCGTGGTGTTCATGGACGAGCCGACCGCCGCGCTCGGCGTCGTCCAGACCGGGCGCGTGCTGGACCTGATCCGGCGCGTCCGGGACACCGGGGTCGCGGTCGTCCTGATCAGCCACAACATGCAGGACGTCACGGCGGTGTCGGACCGGATCGAGGTGCTCCGGCTGGGCACGCGCGTGGCGCGCTTCGACACCGCGCGGGTCTCCATGGAGGAGCTGGTGGCCGCCATGACCGGCGCCACGTCGGGCGCCCGGCCCGGGGAGGACGGATGAGTGTGGAGGTCGGCGGGCCGGTGACCGCGCGCGAAGGGCGCGTGCGAGGCCGGGCGGTGCTCGAGCGGGTCGCGGGCAGCCAGGTGGTGTGGATCGCGCTGGTCCTGGCCGTGATGCTCGTGGTGTTCGGGGTGCTGCGCCCGCACAGCTTCGCGACGAGCTTCAACCTGCTGAACCTGGTGAGCGACGCGGCGATCCTGCTGCTGCTCGCGGTCGGCATGACGTTCGTGATCGTCACGTCCGGGATCGACCTGTCGGTGGGCGGGGTGCTGGTGTTCTCCGGCGTGACCGCGGCGAAGGCCATGAGCGCGGTCGGCGCGGAGTCCGGGACGGCGCTGTGGCTGGGGCCGCTGGTGGCGGTCGCGACCGGCCTCGCGTGGGGCCTGCTGAACGGGTCCGTCGTGGCGTACGGGCGGATCCCGGCGCTGATCGTCACCCTCGGGACGCTCGGCATGTCGCTCGGCGGCGCGCTGCTCATCACCGGCGGGGTGGACCTGCGGGCGTCCGGCCGGCTGAACCTCGGCCTCGGGCTCGACAAGGACCTCGGCGTCCCGGACATCGTGTGGATCTCCGCGGCGGTGACCGTCGCGCTCGCCGTGCTGCTCGCGCAGTGCCGGTTCGGGCGGCACACCTACGCGATCGGGTCCGACACCGAGGCGGCGCGGCGCGCGGGCGTGCGGGTCGAGCGGCAGCTGGTGAAGGTGTACGGGCTGGCCGGGCTGCTGGCGGGACTCGCCGGGTACCTGTCACTGGCCAAGTACGGGATCACCGGGGTGTCGGCGCACTCGACCGACAACCTCCAGGCGATCGCGGCCGTGGTGATCGGCGGGACGAGCCTGTTCGGCGGGGCCGGCACCGTCCTCGGCACGGTCATCGGCGTGTTCATCCCGGCCGTGCTGCAGAACGGCTTCCAGATCCTCGGGGTCAAGCCGTTCTGGCAGCAGGTCGTCGTCGGCGCGGTGCTCATCGTCGCCGTCTACCTGGACCAGTGGCGCCGCCGTTCGGGCGACCACTGACCTCTCTCCCCCCCCCCCGACAGAAAGGCGAACCATGCGCAGGTTCATCGGCGTGCTGACGGCGGCGGCGCTGGTCGCGGCGGCGGCCACGGCGTGCTCCGACTCGGGCTCCGGGTCCGGGTCCGGCGGCAGGGTGAGGCTCACGCTCGTGCAGGGCATGGCGGGCGAGGAGTTCTACGAGACGATGGCGTGCGGCGCGAAGCGGCAGGCCGCGGCGATGGGCGTGGACCTGAAGGTGCAGGGCCCGCAGAAGTTCGACCCGACGCTCCAGACCCCCATCGTGAACTCGGTGGTGGCGAGCCGTCCGGACGCGATGCTCATCGCGCCGACCGACACCAAGGCGCTCATCGCGCCGCTGAGGCAGGCCAAGGCGGCGGGCGTCAAGACCGTCCTGGTCGACACGGTCGTGGACGACCCGTCCATCGGCGTGTCGCGGATCAGCACCGACAACCTGAAGGGCGGGGCGACCGCCGCGACGGCGCTGGCGAAGCAGGTCGGCGACAAGGGCAAGGTGCTGGTGATCTCCACCGATCCGGGAGTGAGTACGGTGGACGCGCGGATCAAGGGATTCGAGCAGGAGATCAAGGCGAGCCATCCGAACGTGACGTACGTGGGCGTGCAGTACTCGCACAACGACGTGTCCGAGGCGAGCAGGATCGTGAACGCGGCGCTGGCCCGGAACCCCGACCTCGCCGGGGTGTTCGCCACGAACCTGAACTCGGCGACCGGGGCCGGGTCGGCGCTGCAGCAGGCGGGCAGGCTGGGGAAGGTGAAGATGGTGGGGTTCGACGCGGGCCCGGCGCAGGTGAAGCAGCTCCAGGACGGGGTGGTGCAGGCCCTCGTCGCGCAGCTGCCGGGCGAGATCGGCGCGAAGGGCGTCCAGCAGGCCGTGGCGGCGGTGCGGAAGCAGGCGGTCACGCCGTCCATCCCCACGGACGCGACGGTCGTCACCAAGGACGACCTGACCCGGCCCGACATCCAGAAGATCCTCTACAAGGCGACCTGTTGAACCGCGTCACCGTTCTCGGCGAGGCGCTCGTGGACCTGGCCCCGGCCGGGGACGAGCGCCTCTTCCGGGCCGTCCCGGGCGGGAGCCCCGCCAACGTCGCGGTCGGGCTCGGACGGCTCGGCGTCTCGTCCTCGCTGGTCACCGGCCTCGGCGCGGACGCGTTCGGGCGGCTGGTCGTCCGGCACGTGGAGGACGCGGGCGTGTCGGTCGTCGTCCAGCCGTCGCCGTTCACCGGCATGGCCGTGGTGACGCTGGACGACGCGGGCCGCGCGTCCTACGACTTCGCGCTGTCCTGGGAGCCCGCCGAGGAGCCGCTGCCGGACGGCACGGTCGCCCTCCACACCGGCTCGCTCGCCGCCGCGCTCGGCGACGGGCCCGCGCGCGTCGAGGCCGTGATGGAGGCGGCGCGTCCGGTCGCGACGGTGTCGTTCGACCCGAACATCCGTCCGGCGCTGATGGACGACCTGGGGCGCGAGGTCGACCGCGTGGTGCGGCAGGTCGCGCTGAGCGACGTGGTGAAGGCCAGCGAGGAGGACATCGCCTGGCTCCATCCGGGCGTGGATCCGCTGGACGTGGCCCACGGCTGGCGCGCGCTCGGCGCCGCGCTGGTCGTGGTGACGCACGGGGCGGGCGGCGCGACGCTGGTGGGCGACCAGGAGGTGCACCGGCCCGCTCCCCCGGTGCCGGTCGTCGACACCGTCGGCGCGGGCGACGCGTTCACGGCCGCGTTCCTGGCCGGGCTGGACGACGCCGACCTGCTCGGGCCGGACCGCCGGGACGCCCTGTCCTCCGTGCCCGTGGACGTCCTCGAGCGGGCCGTCCTCGCAGCGTCCCTGACCTGCACGCGGCCCGGCGCGGATCCGCCGACCCGCGCCGAGCTGGACGCCTTCGCCGCCGTCTGACCCGCGCCCCGGCTCGTGCGCGGGCCGGGGATCAGGCGGGCGGGAGGTCCACGAGGCGGGCCAGGGTGGCGCGGTGGTGGCCGGGGGTGCCGAGGGCGATGGCGTCGGCCTTGGCGCGCTTGAGGTAGAGGTGCGCGGGGTGTTCCCAGGTGAAGCCGATGCCGCCGTGCATCTGGACGCACTCCTCGGCGGCGCGGACGGCCACCTGGGAGCAGTGCGCCTGCGCGAGCGCGGCGGCGACCGGCAGGTCGGCGTCGCCGGTCGCGAGGCAGGACGCCGCGTGGCGGGCGACCGCGCGGGCCTGAGTGATGGACGTCCAGAGGTCGGCGAGGCGGTGCTTGAGCCCCTGGTACGAGCCCACCGGACGGCCGAACTGGTAGCGCGTCCTGAGGTAGGTCGTCGTGGTCTCCAGGCAGCGCTCGGCCAGGCCGAGCTGCTCGGACGCCAGCATCGCCGCGCCCGCCGTGAGCGCGGCCCGGACGGCCTCCTCACCCTTCGCGACGACGCGTCCGGGGGCGCCGGTGAGGGTGAGGTCGCCGAGCCGCCGGGTCATGTCCAGCGAGGTGACCGGGGCGCGGGTGACGTCGGCCGCGTCCACGGCGTAGAGGGCGTCCGGCGCGGGGACGAGCAGGACGTCGGCGGTCAGGGCGTCGGCGACGTCGCGGATCTCGCCGGTCAGGCGGCCGTCGATCGCGTTGACGGAGGGCAGCGGCCCGTCCGGGGCGGTCCCGAAGGGGAGGGCGAGGACGGCCGTCCGCTCCCCCGAGGCGAGCGCGGGCAGCAGCTCGTCACCGGCCGCGAGCAGCGCGGCCGTCGCGATCACAGAGCCGGTCAGGAACGGGACGGGCGCGACCGCACGCCCCAGTTCCTCCATGACGACGGCGGTCTCCCGCCACGTCGCCCCGCCGCCGCCCCGCTCCTCGGGCGCGGGCAGGGCGAGGACGCCGAAGTCGGTCAGCACGCGCCACAGGGACGCGTCGGACGGCTCGTCCTTCTCGGTGCCCGCGAGGACGTCCGGCCAGGCGCAGCGCTCGTCGAGCATGCCGCGCAGGCCCGAGCGCAGGTCGTCCTCGATCTCGCCGTACAGCAGGTCGCTCACTTCGGCAGGTCCTTCCACGGGACGTCCTTGTCCACCCGGATCTCGCCGGGCAGGCCCAGCACGCGCTCGGCGATGATGTTGCGCAGGATCTCCGACGTGCCGCCCTCGATGGAGTTCCCCTTGGCGCGCAGGTAGCGGTAGCCGGGCGAGCGGCGGGTGAAGTCCACCTCGGTCGGGCGGCGCATCGTCCAGTCGTCGTAGCGCAGGCCCTCCGAGCCGAGCAGTTCCAGCTCCAGGCCGGAGATCTCCTGGTTGAGGCGGGCGAAGGCGAGCTTGGCGGCCGAGCCCTCCGGGCCGGGGCCTCCGGCCGCGAGCTGCTGGCGGAGCCGCTCGCCGGTGAGCCGGGCCGCCTCGGTCTCCACCCACAGCCTCATCAGCTCGTCGTGCGCGGCCGGGGTGCGCAGCTCCGGACGGTCGCGCCAGAGGCCGGTGACGACGCCGATCATGCCGCCCTCGCGCGGGGCGGCGCGTCCGCCGATCGCGACGCGCTCGTTCATCAGCGTGGTCGTCGAGACCCGCCAGCCCTCCCCGACCTCGCCGAGGCGGTGCTCGTCGGGGATGACGACGCCGGTGAGGAAGACCTCGTTGAACTCGGCCTCGCCGGTGATCTGCCGCAGCGGCCGGACCTCGACGCCCGGCGCGCGCATGTCGCACACGAAGTACGTCATGCCCCGGTGCTTGGGGACGTCCGGGTCGGTGCGGGTGACCAGGATGGCCCAGCGCGCCTCGTGCGCCATGGACGTCCAGACCTTCTGGCCGTCGACCGTCCAGGAGTCGCCGTCCCGGACGGCGCGGGTGCCGAGCGCGGCGAGGTCCGAGCCCGCGCCGGGCTCGGAGAACAGCTGGCACCAGATCTCCTCGCCCGTCCAGAGCGGGCGCAGGAAGCGGCGCCTCTGCTCCTCGGTGCCGAATGCCAGGAGGGTCGGCGCGGCCATCCCGAGCCCGATGGCGTTGGCCTCGGGACGGTTGGACGGCGCGCCCGCCCGCTCGAACGCCGCGTCCACGGCCTGCTGGAGCGCGACCGGCGCGCCGAGCCCGCCGTGTCCCTCCGGGAAGTGGACCCAGGCGAGCCCGGCGTCGAACCGCGCGCGCAGGAACGCGAGCGGTTCGGTCTCGGCCGGGTCGTGCGCGGCGAGGAACGCGGCGACGCGCCGTTCCAGTTCCTCCGCGCCGGGCGGTGCAGTGCTCACGGACGGACCTCCGCAGGGGACATACCAACCGGTCGGTACGCGTCACCCTAGGGAGCCGTCCGCGCACCCGTCAACGAACCGGCGCCGCCGACAGGGGCCCGGGGAGCGGTTCGGCGTGCAGGACGGTCAGGGAGGTCACCGCGCGGGTCAGCACGACGTACAGCCGGGCGAGGCCGCGCTCCTCGGCGGCGGCGATCGCGGCGGGCTCGGCGACCACGACGTGGTCGAACTCCAGGCCCTTGGCGAGCGTGGCCGGGACGACCTGGAGCCGCTCGTCCTCGCCGGTGGACTCGGTGTCGAGGACGCCGTGCGCGATCCCGGCGGCGACGAGGGCGGCGGAGTGCGCGATGACGCCGGCGTCCGGGACGATCAGCCCGACCGTCCCCTCCAGCTCCAGCAGGCCGCGGGCCGTGTCGGCCGCGTCCCTCTCCGGGGCGGCGCTCGGCCGGACGGTCAGCGCTCCCGCCCCCGGACGCAGCGAACGCGGCGCGGCGAGGCCGGACGCGATGTGCGGGAGCAGCGCGGCGGCGAAGTCGAGGACGGTCCCGGGGACGCGGAACCCGACGGCGAGCTCGGTGACCTCGCCCTCCTGCCCGAGGTGGCCGAGCACCTCGTCCCAGGAGCGCGCGGACCAGGGGGTCGTGCCCTGCGCGATGTCGCCGAGGACGGTCGCGGACCCGGCGGCGCAGCGGCGGCCGAGGGCGCGCAGCTGCATGGCGGACAGGTCCTGCGCCTCGTCCACGACCAGGTGGCCGAGGGAGCGGGTGCGCTCGATGAGGTCGCCCAGCTCGTCCAGGAGGGCGCGGTCGGCGGCGGTCCACTTCGCGGACCGGTGCGAGCGCGGCGGCCTGGCCCACAGGATCGTCGCCTGCTCGTCGTCGGTGAGGATCCCGCGCGCGGCGGCACGGAGGGCGTCGGCGTCGGACAGCAGGCCGTGCAGGACGATCTCGGGCGTGACCTTGGGCCAGACCGCGTCGAGCAGCCGCTTCATCGGACGCGACCGGACGACCTGGTCCTGGACGCGGTCGTCGGGCGCCCCGCCGCGCCGCTCCATCAGGACGAGGACCCGGTGCGCGAGCCGCTGCGCGAACATGTCGCGTCCGGCGGCGTAGCGGGTCGTCCCGCGCAGGCCGGCGGCGATCTCCCGCACCTCGTGGTCGGGGACCCGGAACTTGGCGACCCCGCTCGTGTGGACCAGGCCCTCCTCGGGCTTGCGGATGTGCCGCCACAGGGCCTTGCGCAGCACCTCGGCCATCCGGGCGTCGCCCTTGACGGCGGACGCCTCGGCGGGCTCGGTCCCGGTGGGCGCACCGAGCAGGTCGTCCACGGTGGCCTGGTCGACCCGGACCTCGCCGAGCGCGGGCAGGACCGACGAGATGTAGGCGAGGAACGCGCGGTTCGGCCCGACGATCAGCACCCCGGACCGGGCCAGCCGCTCCCGGTGGGTGAACAGCAGGTAGGCGGCGCGGTGCAGGCCGACGGCGGTCTTGCCGGTGCCGGGCGCGCCCTGGACGCACACCGTCCGGCCGAGGTCGGCACGGACGATCACGTCCTGCTCGGGCTGGATGGTGGCGACGATGTCGCGCATCGGGCCGGTGCGCGGACGCTCGATCTCGGCGGTGAGCAGCGCGGAGGTGTGGACGGGCGCGTCGAGCGGCTCGTCCTCGAACGCGGTCAGCTCGCCGCCGTGGAACCCGAACCGGCGGCGCAGCGCCCAGCCCATCGTGTCGGCCGGGCCCGCCTGGTAGAACGCGCGGCAGACCGGGGCCCGCCAGTCCAGCACCAGGGGGCGCCGCTCGCCGCCGTCGTCGTGGACGTGCCGCCGCCCGACGTACATCAGCGGCAGCCCGGCCTCCTCACCGGACTCCAAGGGACCGCCGGACTCGCCGCGGGACGCCGACTCGTCGTCCGGGCTGTCGCGGGCCTGCTCGGCGTCGCGGTCCATGCGGCCGAAGAACAGGGGCGTGTCGGGATGGTCGGCCAGCGCGGCGACCCGCTGGTCGAGCAGCGACTCCAGATACTGCCGCGACACCCAGTCGGCGGCCATGTCGGCCGACAGGCTCGCGGCGTGTTCGCGCATCCGCCGCAGGGCCTCGCGGGCCGCCGCGAGATGGGCGCGTTCGGCGGTCAGGACGTCGGGCGACGCTCCTGCTGGCTGGGGTGTTCCTCCGGGCATGCGAACAGACCTCCGGTCGGAGAAGGGTCGATGGCGAAACCATCAACATTACCGGCCCGGACGGCCCGCGACCTCCTCGAGCATCGCCGCCACGGCCTGCGGGACAGGGCTTCCCGGGCGCGAGGACGATCGGGTCGTTGTCGACGTAGACGACGCGGGCGGCCGGGACCGTCCGCTGCGCGATCTCGTGGACGTCCCGTCCGGAGGGGTCGCTCCGGGGTCGGCCGCGCCGTTATCGTAGGCTCGTCGTGATCTGGATCACGTGACGGAGTTCACATGGCGATGCGGATGAGTGAGCGGCGGGCCCCGGTCCCGGCGGCCCCAGGCGAGGGGCTGAGGGCGGCGGGCGTGACGGTGCGGTTCGGCGGGCTCACGGCCGTGGACGGCGCGGGGCTGACCGCACCGCCCGGCGCGGTGACCGGGCTGCTCGGCCCGGACGGCGCGGGCAAGACGACGCTCTGCGACGTGATCTGCGGGCTGCGCCGCCCGGCGTTCGGCAGCGTCCGGCTGGACGGGGCGGACCTGCTCGGCCGCTCCCCAGGCGAGGTCGCCCGGCGCGGCGTCGCCCGCACCTTCCACCGGCCGCCCCCGCCCCGCGGCCGGTCGGCCCGGCGGACCCTGCGCGACGCCGTCCAGGCCGCCGCCGAGGCCGAGGTCGCCCGCCGCGAGATCGCCGGACGCGACCGTCTCGACGCCCGGCGGCGGCGCCGGGACGCGCTGGCGCGCACGGGCGAGACCGCCGACGCGCTGCTCGACCGGCTCGGCATCGCCGAGTTCGCCGCGCACCGGGCGGGCGCCGTCCCACCCGAGGTCGCGCGGCTCGCCGAACTGGCGGGCGCCCTCGCGGCCCGTCCGCGCGCGCTGGTGCTGGACGAGCCGTCCACCGGACTCGGCGAGGCGGCGGCCCGCTCGCTGGAGGTGCTGCTCCGCGACCTCGCCGCCGAGGGCCTCGCCGTCGTCCTGGTGGAACGCGACCTGGAGCGGGTCCTCGGCGTGTGCGACACCGTCCACGTCCTGTCGCGGGGACGCGTCGTCGCGTGCGGACCACCGGCCGAGGTCCGCTGCGACCGCTTCGTCCGGACGGCCTGCGCGGGCTGACCTGAAGCGAGCGCGCGAGGCCGTCCGGCGGTGGCGTGGGCGGCCCGGACGTGAGCGCGAGCCTGTCCTGGCGTCGGCGCGGGCCGATCGGAAGCAAGCACGTGGGGCCGTCCCAGCAGCGGTGCGGGCCGGTCGGGGGCGGGTCAGGGGCGGGTGGCGCGCAGGGAGTACATCATCGGGACGCGCGGACTTCCCTCGGGCAGCCGGTACCTCTGGCCGTTCTTCTCCAGGTTCGCGTGCCGGGCGAAGAGGGTGTGGTCGTGCTCGTGCAGGAACTCCAGGCGCAGCCCGGCGGCGATGACGGCGCTGACCACGTCGCCGATGCCGTGCTGGAACGAGATCGACCGGTTTTTGCTGGTCTTCGCGTCGCGGTCGGTGTAGGTGCCGGACTCGTTCCACTCCTGGGGCGCGCGGTCGAAGTAGTCGTACGTGACGGTCGTGCCGGTCTCATCGTCCAGGGTGTCCGCGAACGGGTGGAACTCGGAGAGGTAGAGGAACCCGCCCGGGTTCAGCAGCGCGGCGACCGTCTCGGCCCACCGGCGGAGGTCGGGCAGCCAGCACAGCGCGCCGAGCCCGGTGTAGACGATGTCGTAGGTCGCGCCGAGCGCCTGGCGCGCGGCGTAGACGTCGGAGACGACGAACCGGGCGTCGAGGCCGGTCTCGGCCGCGATGCCCCGGGCGGCCTCGATGGCGGGCTCGGAGAAGTCGAGCCCGGTGACCGTCGCGCCGCGCCGGGCCCACGACAGCGTGTCGAGCCCGAAGTGGCACTGCAGGTGCGCGAGGGTCCGGCGGGAAACGTCCCCGACCTCCGCGGTCTCGAAGTCGCGCAGCGCGTCCTCGCCCGCGCGGAACCCCGCCACGTCGTAGAAGTCGCTGCGGACGTGGATCGGGACGCGCTCGTCCCACAGCTCGCGGTTGACGTCCAGGTATTCGTCGCTCGTCACGCGGGTGATCATAGGGAGGGCCGGTCCTTGACAGCGAACGGGTTTCCGTGAGGCCATGCGTACGTCACCGTCCGCAGTCCTCCGTCTCCCGTCCGCCCGGGCCCGGGCCGCCGCTCCCGCCCGCACGCCGCCCTCGAGCCCGGAGTCGTCGATGACCCCGTCCGAACCCGCCGCTCCCGACCGTTCGAGCCCGGTCCGCGAGGCGCTCCTCGACGCCGCCGCCGAGCTGCTCGTCCAGAACGGCTACAAGGGACTGCGCATGCGGGACGTGGCCGAGGCCGCCGGGGTGAGCCGCCAGACCGTCTACAACGAGTTCGGCGACAAGTGGGGACTCGCGCAGGCCGTGGTCCTGCGCGACAACGAGCGCTACCTGGACGGCATCGACCGGGTGCTGGCCGAGCACGACGACCTGTACGCGGCGGTCGGGGCGGCGGTCCGCTACACGTTGCTCACCTCTGCGGACGACCCTCTGAAGAAGGTGGTGCTGACCGGCGCGGGCGGCGACGAGCTGCTGCCGCTGCTGACCACGCAGGCCGAGCCGGTGCTGTTCACCGCGTCCGCCCGCATCGTCGAGCACGCCCTCGCCCGCTGGCCGCACCTGGACCGGGAGGCGTTCGCCGAGGTCACCGACGCCGCCGTCCGGCTGACCATGAGTCACCTGATCCTGTCGGAGGGCCCGCCCGACCGGATCGCCGGGTTCGTCGCCCGGATGGTCGTCCGCTACCTCGGCGTCCCCGAGCCGGAGGACGGTTCCCGGTAGCCCCGCGGTGTCGCTGGCGCGGGCATGCCCGGATCCGGTCACGGTGAGAACGTCCCCTGCGGGACCGGTCGTGCTCGACGTGCGGCGGGCCGTCCGGGAGCATGGAGGAGCCGGACGAGGGAGGCGACGTGAACTCCGAACCCGCAAGGAACGCCGTACCTGCGATGGACTCCGAACCCGCGACGGGCCCCGAGCCCGCGGAGGGCTCCGGGGGCGCGGGCGGCGGCCCGCCGGAGATCAGGGTGCCGAGCGGGGACGTCATGCGGGCGGTGTCGGCGCACGCCGACGTCCGGCGGGTGCTGTCGGACCCGCGGTTCAGCCGCGAGCTGCGCCGCGGCGGGCCGCGCCTGGCCCGGGGCGGCGACGTCAGCGACGACCGGCACTCGCTGCTGAACATGGACCCGCCGCGGCACACCCGGATCCGGCGGATCGTGTCCGGCGCGTTCACGCCGCGCCGGACGGCCGCGTGGCGTCCGCGCGTCGAGGCGATCGCGGCCGGGCTGGCCGACGCGATGGCCGGGCGGGAGCCGCCGTGCGACCTGCTCACGGCGTTCGCGTTCCCGCTCCCGGTCCAGGTGATCTGCGAGTTGCTGGGCGTCCCGCACGGCGACCGCGAGCGGTTCCGGCGGTGGGCGGACGTGGCGCTGTCGACCGGCACAGCCGGCGCGGCGAGCCGCTCGGCGAACGGGCGGGAGTTCCGCGGCTACGTGGAGGCGTTCGTCGAGGCCCGCCGGGAGGAGCCGGGCGACGCCCTCATCGACGTGCTGATCGCCGCCCGGGATGAGGGCGAGGACGGCGACGGCCGGGGGCTGTCCGGGCCTGAGCTGGTCAGCATGGTGATCAACATCATCACGGCCGGGCACGAGACGACCGCGCACATGGTCGCGTCGGCGGTGTTCACGCTGGTGACCGAGGGCCGCTGGCCCGCCGAGGCCGGTCCCGGGCTGCTGGAGGAGGTGCTCCGGCACGACACGCCCGCGACCGTCGCGATGCCGCGGCTGGCGACCGAGGACGTCGAGCTCGCGTCCGGGACCGTCCGCGCCGGGGAGACCGTCCTGCCGATGCTCGCCGAGGCCAACCGCGACGCGGCCGTCTACCCCGCCCCGGACACGTTCGCGCCGGACCGTCCGTCCGACGGCGTGCCCCTGGTGACGTTCGGGCACGGCCCGCACTTCTGCCTCGGCGCGAACCTGGCGCGGCAGGAGCTCGAGGTGGCGCTCGGCACGCTGGCCGAGCGGTTCCCGAAGCTGGAGCTGGCCGTCCCCGCGGACGAGATCCCGTGGCGCACCGGCGGCATCGTGACCGGCCCCGCGAGGCTCCCCGTCCGCTGGTGACGCCCCCGCCCCCGTTCGATGTCGCTCGGCGTCGCCCGCTACGCCCGGGCCCCCGAGGACGCGGCGTGGTGGTGGACGGTGATGTGCGGTGACAGGGCCTCCAGGAAGTCGCGGGCGTCGAAGAGCTCGCCCGCCGAGGCGACGCCGGTCGTCCTGGTGCGGCCGGTGAGGATCCGGTGGACGGCCTCGACGGCCAGGGGCGCGCTGACGGCGTAGATGTCGCGGCCGGACGCCGTGGCGCGGCGTTCGGTGGAGCCCGAGACCACGACGACGTCCACGACGAACGACTGCGCGGACCGTCCGTCCTCGTCGGCTGCGACGGGGGCGGGCGTGTCAGGGGACGACAGGTCCTTCGCCGCCTCGACGGTCATGTACGAGCGCACCTCGGGGACGCGCAGGTGGCTCGGGATGGTCACGACATCGGCCATCGTGAACTCGCCGAGGACGTTCCGGTCGCCGGTCGGCTCGGGGAAGGTCCACGTCCGGGTCGGCAGTTCGTCGTCGTGGTACCGCAGGGCGCCTGCGGTGAAACGGACGCGTCGTCCGTTCCGGCGGCTGTGGGAGACCGCGCCCGCGGCGCGGGTCCCGGACGTCGGGTGCCAGCTGTCGAGGCCGTAGGCGACGTGGACCTCGTCGGCCTCGGTCCAGTCGTCCATGGCGGCGGTGGCGAGCAGGTCGCCGAGCCCGCCGAAGAACGCCATGGCGGGCAGGACCACGGTCCCGGCCTCGCGGGCGCGGGCGGCGAAGTGGTCGAAGGTGTCGCGGTTGGCCTCGATCTCGGCCGCCACGTCCACGTAGGGGATCCCGGCGCGCAGGGCGGCCTCGATCACGGGCGCGGCCGTGTCGGCGAACGGACCGGCGGCGTTGATCACGGCGTCGGCGCCGGTCAGCGCGCGGTCGAGCGCCGCCGGGTCGTCGGCCGGGGCGGGCCGGGCGTCGAGTCCCGGGTGGGTCGCGGCGAAGTCGTTCAGCTTCGCGGCGTCGCGGCCGACCAGGACGGGCACGAACCCGCGCGCCAGAAGCTCGGCGACGACGAACCGGCCGGTGTGCCCGTACGCGCCGTAGACCGCGACCGTCGGGGTGTTCTCAAGAAGATCGTTCACGGGATCATCGTCGCGGCCGGACGGGACGTCGCGCGAGTGTCCGAAACGACAAGATGCGTACACTTTCGGACATGACCACAGGTGTGCACACGGTCGCGGTGGCCGTCGCGGACGGAATCCTGCATTTCGAGCTGGCCCTGGCGTACGAGCTGTTCGGCTCCCCTCCACCGGCCGCCGCCGGGTCCTGGTACGAGCCCGTCATCTGCGGCGCGGGCCCGGTGCGGGCCGACGGACGCTTCCTCCTCGAACCCGACGACGGCCTCGACCGGCTCCCGCTGGCCGACACCGTGATCGTCCCGGGGTGGGCGGAGGTGGACGCCGCTCCCCCGCCGGACCTGGTCGCCGCCGTCCGCGCGGCGCACGAGGCGGGCGCCCGGGTGGCGTCGCTGTGCACGGGCGCGTTCGTGCTGGCCGCCGCCGGGCTGCTGGACGGACGCCGCGCCACGACGCACTGGGCGCACACCGACGAGCTGGCCGCCCGCTTCCCGGACGTCGAGGTCGACCCGGACGTCCTGTACGTCGACAACGGCAGCGTCCTCACCTCGGCGGGGAAGGCCGCCGCCCTGGACCTGTGCCTGCACCTCGTCCGGCGCGACCACGGCTCGGCCGTCGCGAACGCGGCGGCGCGCAGGCTCGTCGTGCCCCCGCACCGTGCGGGCGGGCAGGCCCAGTTCGTCGCGTCCCCGGTGCCCGAGCGCGGCGACCATCCGCTGAGCGAGCTGCTCGCCTGGGTCTCCGAGCGGCTCGACCAGCCGCTCACGGTCGAGGACCTGGCGCGGCGGGCGAACATCAGCTCCCGCCACCTGGGACGGCACTTCCGCGCGACGGCGGGCACGACCCCGCTCCAGTGGCTCCTGACCCAGCGCATCCGCCGGGCCCAGGAGCTCCTGGAGACGACGGACGAGAGCGTGGACGCCATCGCGGCGGCGACCGGCATGGGCACCGCGGCGACGCTCCGGCGGCATTTCAACCGGACCGTCGGCGTCCCGCCCGACGCCTACCGCCGCACCTTCCGCAGCCGCCTCACCGACGCCCGCCGGGCCTAGCTTCGGACGCCGGTCGGGCGCAGGGACGGACGCCGGTCAGGCGTAGGGGCGGGCCCCGGTCAGGCGTAGGGGCGGAGGGCCAGGAGGAGGTCGTCGGGGATCGCGGCGGGGGTGAGGCCCGACGGGGTGCGGGTCATGCAGGCGATGGTCTGCGTGCCCCGCGCCGCGAGCAGCGCCGGGCCGCCGCCGGTGCGGTAGTAGTCGAAGCCCATCGTGACGCGGTTGTCCTCCAGCGCGGAAAGCGTCATGCGCACCGAGACGCGGTCGAACGCGCTCAGCTCGGCCAGGTAGTCGCAGGCGCACGACACCGTGACGAGGGCGAGGTCGTCGTCCAGCCGTTTGACGACGCCGGGTGCGTGGTCGGCGAGGAACAGCTCGCGGCAGGCGCCCTGCCAGGCGAGGTAGGACGCGAAGTAGACGTTGCCGACGACGTTGGTGTCGGAGAACGTCACGCGGTGGCTGTACTCGTAGAAGCGTCGCGTCACGGGCCCGTCCCCTTCCTGGCCGCCGCGGCGAGCACCAGCGGCGTGTCCCGGCCGGTGACGGTGACGACGGCCGAGGCGATCTCGTGGGTGCCGGTGCTGAGCGTCACCCAGCCGTTCTCGTACACGCCGCCCGCCACCGGACGTTCGGACGGGTCGCCGCCCGCGGCGCGCAGGCACGCGGCGACCGTCCGGAGGCGTTCGAGCGACCGCGCGGGCGGCTCGCCGACGAGCCGGGCGAGCCGTTCCGCCTCGCCGGGCCAGGGGTCCGGGTCGTCGTCCGGGGCGACGGCCAGCGCGGCGCCCTCGGCGACGGCGAGCCCGTCCTCGCCGGGACGCGCGGCGGCGCGGGGCAGCAGGTCGTCCAGGTGGCGCTGGACGTACGGGCCGACGAGGACGGACGGCAGGTCCTGGCCGTCCAGCAGCGGCCCGACGTCCCGCAGTCGCAGCCCTGCCCAGCTCAGCACCGGAGCGCCGGAGGCGTCGGTGAGCTGGACGTCGTAGGTGTGGTCCGCCCCGTGATGTGAGCGTTCCCTGGCCGTCAGGGTCAGCGGGCCGCCCGCCTTCGCGGCGGCTTGCGGGGCGTGCACGGCGAAGCGGTCACAGCCGACGGGGAGCAGGCGCCGGTGCGGCACGCACGCCTGGAGGACGTGGATGGACGCGTCGTTGCGGAACAGATCCCCGAGAACCCCATCCGAGGAGGCGGTGCCGGGGTCGAGCACCGCCCGGCAGCCGCGTGCCTCCAGCCGCTCGAAGCGCCGGAGCCGTTGGAACGCCGGGCCGTGGAAGAACAGCGGTCCGTAGAGCGCCCGGCCGTCGTGAGCCGGGACGGCGCCCTCGGAGGCGGGTACGGCGGGCGGCGCGGACGCGGCCGTGACCGTGCCGGTGAAGTGGTCGAGGGCGAAGCCCGTCTCGTCGCTGCGCAGCGCGACGCGGACGCCGCCGCCGCCCTCGCCGGTGAGCGCGCACACCCGGACGACGCGTTCGCCCTTGTCCGGGATGATGAGCGGTCGCGTGAACGCGCCGCCGGTAACGCCCGCGAGGGGTGCGCCGGTGAGCTCGCGGGCGGCCCGGGTCATCAGCTCGAGCGCGGCCACGGCCGGGAGGACGAGCAGCCCGTCGATCCGGTGATCGGGCAGCCAGGGCAGGTCCGCCACGCTCAGCCGGGTCTCGGTGACGGTCTCGACGCCGGGCGTGTGCGTCAGGGCCCGCTCCGCGCGGGCCTCCAGCGCGGGGAGCCGTCCGCTGGCGACGACGGACGCGGGTCCGGCGGACGACTCGGCGACGCGCGCGAGCAGCCGGACGCCCTCCTCGACGGGGATCGGGTCGACGCCCGTGCGGGTCAGCGTGGACAGCACCGCCAGCCGCTCCCCCATGCCCGCGCCGGACCAGGCCGTCCAGTCGATGTTCCGCACCCGGCAGCCGGGGAGCTCGCGCGCCAGGACGCGGGCCAGTTCGCGCTGCCTGCCGTTGGCGAGGGCGTAGTGCGCCTCGCCGGGGAGTCCGAAGCGTCCGATGACCGAGCCGTAGGTGACCAGCAGGCGCAGCCCGGCGGGGTCCAGGACGTCCAGGAGAGCGCGCAGGCCGAGCCGCTTGGGCGCGTCGTGGTCGGCGAAGTCGCGCTCGGTGAGGTCGGTGAAGCGGGCGGGGCGGTTGACGGCGGTCCCGTGCACGACGCCCCGCACCGGGCCGAGCCGGGCGGTGAGCCGGTCCAGCGCGGCCCGCGCCGAGCGTGCGTCGCGGAGGTCGGCGGGCGCGTAGTCGAACGTCGCGCCCTCGGCGTCCAGCCGCGCCAGGTTCGCGGCGAGACCGGGATCGTCTCCGGGGTCGGAGCGCCCGAGCAGCGCGAGCCGGACACGCCAGCGTCCCGCCAGGTGGGACGCCGTCTCCAGGCCGATGCCGCGCCCTCCGCCGGTGACCAGCAGGACGTCGCCGGGCGCGAGCGGCGGGCCGTCCGGGGGCAGCGCGAGCGGCCTGTGCGCGGGTGTGAAGCGGGCCCCGGACGCGTCGACCAGCAACTCGGCGAACCCGTCCCACGTGCCGGACAGCGCGCCCGCGACCGCCGACGCGGGGGCGTCCTCGACCGCGATCCGGCGGAGCGCGAGGCCCGGGTGTTCGAGCGCGAGGCCGCCGAGGAAGCCCGACGCGGTGTCGCCGTGGTCGACCACGGTCAGCGGGACATCGCCGCGGACGGCCTCGGCCGCCGCCTCGAGGAGATCCGCGACGACCTGGTCGGCCGGGTCCTCGGAGAGGAACACCGCGAGGGCGGGAGGGGCGTCCGGGTCGTCCTGGAGGAGCGGCGCGACGGCCTTCCGGAGCGGCCCGTGACCGCTCAGCCGCCACGCCCGCGCTCCCCCGTCCCCCGCCGGACGCGCCGGACGGCGCTCCAGCGCGAACACGCGGAACCAGCGGTCGACGCCTTCGACCGTGTCGCGGGCGCCGTCCGAGGCGGGGAGCGCGGCGATGGTCTCGGCGAGCGCGGCCACGGTCGCGGACGCGAGTCGCGGCGGCGCGGAGGGGGCCGTCCGGCCGCAGCGGACGGCGGCCTCGGCGGCGAGCTGGGTGACGCGCAGCGAGTTCAGGTGCAGGTCGGCGAGCAGGCCGTCGCCGTCCCCGATCATCCCGGCGGGCAGCTCCAGCGCCTCGGCGACCAGCGCGCGGACGACCGCGAGCGGGTCGCCGCCGTCCGGCGCCGGAGCGGCCGGGGGCTCCACCGGACGGTCGCCCCCGGCCTCCGTCCTCGGGACCGGGACGGCGGGGGCGCTCTCGCACGGGTTCGTCAGGAAGGCCGGAGGCCGGTCGAGGTCGAACGGCCGGTGGACGCGCTCCGCGAACAGCGGCCGGACGTCGTGGGCGGCTCCGGCGGCGAACAGCGCGGCGACCGTCCGCGCCACCGGTTCGCCGGAGACCGAGCCCGCGTCCAGCGCCACGACCGGGACGCCGGTGATCTGCTCGGCCAGCGCGGTCAGCGAGTGGCCCGGCCCGCACTCCACCAGCAGGTCGCAGGCGGCGGCGAGGGCCTCCAGCGCCGCGGCGAACCGCACCGGGGCCGTGACCTGCCGGACCAGGAGTTCACGCAGGTCATCGGCTGGTTCGAGGGTACGGCCGGTGACCGTCGACAGCACCGTCCGGCGCGGGCGGTCGAACTCCGTGCGCTCCAGCACCCGCCTCACCCCCGGGACGGCCGCGGCGACGGCGGGCGTATGGAAGGCGTGGCTGACGCGCAGCACCCGGGCGCCGACCCCGGCGAGCCTGGCGCGCTCCACGACCGCTTCGAGCTCGGCCAGCCGACCGGCCACCACCTGGACGGGCCCGTTGTCGGCGGCGACCGCGACGCCGGTGCCCGCGACGAGCTCCGCGACCGTGCCGGCCGGAGCCGCCAGCGCGGCCATCCCGGTGTCCCTGTCACCGGTGGCGGCCATGATCCGGCCGCGTTCGGCGGCCAGGTCGACGGCCTGCCGCGCGGTGAGGGCGCCCGCCCAGCACAGCGCGGTGATCTCGCCGAGGCTGTGCCCGGACGCGCCGGACGCCACGACGCCGAGCGCGTCCAGCAGCCGCAGCCCGGCCAGTGAGGACCGCAGGACGGCGGGCTGCGCGACGGCCGTGTCACGCCCGTCCGGCGCATCCACGGCCGGCGCCGGAACGGGTTCGAGGCCGGGCAGCAGCGCGCCGAGCGCCCCGTGGCTGCCGCGAACCGGCGCGCTCTGCCCGGGGAACAGCAACCCGACGCGCCCGGGCGGTCCGCTGCCCAGCCAGTGCCCCGGCCCGCTGACCAGCCCGAACGCCACGCCCTCCGCCAGCCGTGCCGCGACCTGCCGGGCCCGTTCGGCGAACTCGGCGGGCGTTCGCGCGACGACCGCTGCCCGCACGGCCGCGTTCGCCTCATCGCCGTCGCAGGCGACATCGGCCAGGGCTGCGGCCATGTCGAGGTGTTCAGCAAGCGCGCAGACGTCGGCGCGCTCGGCCAGCCGCTCCAGCTTCCCCGCCAGCGCTTCGGAGGACGCCGCGCCCACCACGAACACCTCGGCGTCCAGCGCGCCCCGGGGAAGGCTGCGCGGACACGTCGGCCTCCGTGCCTCGGCCGCCTCCAGGACGACGTGGGTGTTGATCCCGCCGAACCCCATCGCGCTCACCCCGGCCCGCAGCGGCGCGTCCGGCCACGGGGCCGCCTCGCGGACGGTCCGCAGCGGCGCGTCCGGCGTGCGCAGCAGGTCGTGCTCGGTCTCGCAGCCGACGGTCGGCGGGACGGTCTGGTGGTGCAGTGCCAGGACGGCCTTGAGCAGCCCGGCCGCACCGGCCGCGGCCTTGGTGTGCCCGATGTTGGCCTTGACCGAGCCGAGCGCGGCGGGCGGAAGGCGGCGCCCGTCCTGGACGGCGATCAGCGCCTCCAGCTCCGTCCGGTCGCCGACGTCGGTCCCGGTGCCGTGCCCCTCGAACAGCGCGACGGTGTCCGGCCCGAACCCGGCTCGCCCGTACGCGCGGCGCATCGCGAGAACGTGCCCGTCGCGGGCGGGCCTGGTCAGTCCCCCGCTCCCGTCGGACGACACGCCCCACCCGCGGATCACGGCGAGGGGGACCCGGCCCGCCTCGGCCGCGTCCCCGGCCCGCATCAGCGCGACCATGCCGCAGCCCTCGCCGGGCAGGAACCCGGTGGGCCGCGCGTCGTAGATCCGCATCTCGTCCCCGCCCAGCGCGCCCAGGCGCGCGAAGCCGACCAGCTCGAAGGGGTCGAGGCTGGCGTCCACGCCGCCCGCCAGCACCAGGTCCAGGTCGCCGGACGCGAGCGCCGCGCACGCCGTCGTCACCGCCAGCAGCGACGACGCGCACGCGCCGTCCACGGTGTACCCGCCGCCGCGCAGGTCGAAGTGGTTGCAGACGCGGCCCGCGACGGCGTTGGCGAGCCCGCCGACCAGGCTCTCGCCGGTCGGTTCGGGGAAGGGGGCCTTGAACCCGCGTTCCAGCCGGGCCATCAGCGCGGCGGCCTCGGCATCGCCGAGGCCGCCGTCCGCCAGCGCGTCCCGGACGACGCGGGCGACGTACGGCCAGCGCAGCCGCAGCAGCCCGGCCCGGCTGAACTCGCCGGTCAGGGAGTTGCCGAGCACCACGCCGACCCGGTCGCGGGACAGGCCGCGCGCGTCCGGGAACCCGGCGTCCTCGAGGGTCTCGGCGGCGACCTGCAACGCGAGCCAGTGCACCGGATCGGTGACGCGGTGGCTCGCCCCGGACACCCGGTGCCGGGCCCGGTCGAACGTCCAGTCGGTGAGGACGGCCGCCGACCGGACGTTCGTCGAGTCGGGGCCGTCCCCCGCGTAGTCGGCGAGGTTCAGCCGTCCGGGAGGGAGCGGACGGAACGCCCGGCGTCCCGTCAGGACGTTCTCCCACAGCTGCGCGGGGGACGTGGCGTCCGGATACCGGCAGCCGACACCGACGACGGCGATCGCGGGCCCGGACGTCCCGGGCACCCCGCTCACCGCCCCTCACCGGCCGAACCAGCCGAACCGGCCGCACCTGCCGAACGGGGCGCGGCAGCCGCACCCGCCGCATCGGCATCGGCGTCGCGCTGAGCCGGGACGACCGGGACGGCGGCCGGATCCGCCGCGTCCACCCGCCGCCGGTCGCGGAACGACAGGAACGCGAGGCCGATCGCGCGCAGCACGCACACCGCGACCAGCGCGAAGAACAGCCCGAACACCACGTGGAAGCTGACCAGGACGCCGTACGCGGCGGCCGTGGCGAGCCCGAACCACACCTGGTTCCGCGGCCTCACCGGGGTCGTCCCCGGGTCCGTGATCATGTAGTTGGTGAACAGCACGAACGCGACGCCGGTCACCGGCAGCAGCGCGCTGAGCACCGCGGTGTCGGTCAGGGACGCGCGCAGGACGGCCTGGAGCAGGAACCCGCCCACCCAGCCCGCGATCAGCGGCATCTTCCGGGTGAGCATCGCGTTCAGCACCGTCCCGGACGCCAGGATGAGCGCCGGGACGACCCAGTCGAGCGGCCCGCCGATCCACTCGGTGAACTGGTAGGGCGGGGCGATGCCGACCCACGGGAACATCAGCAGCACGACCGCGATGCCCAGGTTCGACGGGTTCAGCACGTGCCGGACCCGGCCGTTCACCCGCACCCGGACCAGGTACTTCGAGGTGATCCCGATGGTCACCGCGAACACGACCGGGCCGAGCCTGCTGTCGGCGAACAGCAGCATCGCGCAGGCGAGCGCGGTGATGTGCGCGGGCAGCAGGAACTCCGCCAGCGCGCGGGGCCCGCCCGCGTACTTGCGCGGCCGTCCGGTGGCCCACGCGTCCAGGGTCTCCAGGCCGATCTCCAGCAGGTACGCCGTGGCGAGCGCGACGACCGGCGTCGCGTACGCCTGCTCGAAGCCGAGGACGGTGTGCCCGAGGAGGGTGAAGGCCGAGATCGAGATCGCGAACCGGCGCAGCGCGACGACCCGGGGGTCCTTGGCGGGCCGGGCGGCCCCGGCCGCGGCGGTCGTCGCGCCGGTCGTGGTGGAGCTGGTCGTGGAACTCACGATCCCGCCTCCCGGATCGATCCGTCAGAGGTCAGCAGAACGGTGTGCCAGCCCGGCGCGAGCCGGGCCTCACCGGTGTGGAGCGTGCCGCAGGCGTCCCGCCAGGAGAGCCGCACCGGGACGTTCGCGGCACCGCCGTCCAGGCCGAACAGCAGCTCGGGAGCGGACACGCCCGCGTGCCCGTTGGCCGGGTAGACCTGGCCCGTCCGGACGCCGCCGGTGCCCCCGAGCAGACGCGCGGACGCCCCGATCGCGGGTGTCACCGGCCCGCTCGCCCTCCCCACAGGGGCCTTGGCCGGGACGGTGCAGCCGCCCGCCGGGCGGACGAGACGCAGCCCGAGGTACGGCGACCGGCTCGTCCGGACGTTCCGGTAGAAGAACGACCGCCGCCACTGGTTGGCGACCGCGTAGTCGAGCCGCCCGTCGTGCTGGACGTCGGCGAGCGCGATGCCGCGCGAGACGCTGCGGTCGTCGACGCCGAGGCGTCCGGAGATGTCCAGGAACCGGCCGCCGGGCAGCCGCGCGAAGAACGGGTCGTGGTCGTGGCCGGAGACGTCGTCGCGGCCGGGCCTGAAGTCGGGCCACGCGCCCGGGCGGTTCAGCAGGTCGTCGTTGGTCATCGCCAGCTCCTGGAGCTGCGGCCAGCGGTTCACCCTCCCCTTGACGAACCCGGTCGCCTGGACGATCTCGGTGCGGCCGTCCCCGGCGAAGTCGCCCATCTTGACGTCCCAGGCCCAGCCGGAGCGGGCCAGCCCGAGCGACTCGCTGTGGTCGTCGTACCGGACGGTCCCGCCCTGGAAGATCTTCCGGCCCTGGCTCAGCCACGCGAAGTTGCTCTCCAGCAGGCCGTACTCCTGGGTGATGTTGCTGACGAAGATGTCCGGGACGGCGTCGCCGTCCAGGTCGCCGAACGCGACGCCCATGCCCTTGAACGAGTCCCGGCCGATGACCTTCGACTTCGGCGTGGTGAAGTGCCGGACACCCTTGACCTCCTCGAACCTCGGCCGTCCCCGCGTGGACACGTTGCGCAGCAGCCGGTCCGGGCCGAAGTCGTTGGCGAGGTAGAGGTCCGGGAGGCCGTCGCCGTCGATGTCCTGGACGCCGGTCGCGAGCGTCCACCCCTTGGACGTCCGGTCGGGCAGCGGGCTCGGCGGTTCGGTGTAGGTCGCGGACGGCCGCGCGCCGCCCTGGCCCGACCTCCACAGCAGGATGTGCTTGCGCCCGCCGTTGTAGGCAGCCGACATCGACCGCTGCATCACGAGCCGTCCGTGGCTCGCGTGCGGGTCGAGGACGCGCGCGCCGTCCGGGAAGTAGTTGGCGATGACGAGGTCGGCGTGGCCGTCGCCGTCCACGTCGGCCACCGACACGGCGTTGGTGTTCCAGGTCTGGCGGGGCGTCACGAGTTCCTGCGGGACGAACGCGCCGGGCCTGCCGAGCGCGTGGGGCGTCCGCATGAACAGCACGGGCGAGCGTCCCCAGTAGTAGACGAGGACGTCGGTCAGGCCGTCCTCGTTGTAGTCGCCGGGCGTGCAGCCCATCGGCGCCATCGTCGCGTCGAACGGCAGCCCGGACGGCGTGAGCCTCGTGGTGGGCATCCGCCCGCCGGAGCCGGGGACGGGCGCGAGCGTCACCGAGTCGTCGCGCGGGTCCACGACGCACGCGTCGGCCGGACGGCCCGCGCCCTCGACGTCGGCGAGCGCGACGGCCGCGCCGACCGAGGAGATCCAGTGGTCGATGTGCCGGTAGGCGGGCGCGACCTGCCGGACGTCCCGGGCGGCGGCGGCGCCGTTCAGCGGGACGCGCTCGAACGCGAACCGCCGGGCCAGGCGCACCGCGTCCGCGTCGGAGGTCTCGGGCAGGCTCGCGACGAACCAGCCCGCGACCAGCAGCAGGACCGAACACACCTGCACCAGCCGGGATCGCGGGAACCGGCCGTTCAGGATCCCGCCCTTCGGGACGCCGTTCACCGCTCCACCCCGCCGTCGTGCCGTCGCCACTCGCGGCGGACCAGGGCCCGCCAGTACTGGTACTCGGCGAGGGTGTCGCCGTGGTGGGCGGCCTCGTCGTGCGCGGCGTCCGTCCACTTCGCGGCGGTGACCGGGGACGCCGAGCACAGCGTCTCCACCGCCGCGCGGACGTCGCCGGGGACCTCGCCCGACAGCACGCGCGCCTTGGCGGCGAACGCCGCGCCCTGCGCCAGGTCGGCCCGGTGGCCGCCCGCTATCCGCGACAGCGAGCCCAGGACGTCCGGGGGCCGCGCGCCGGTGTAGGCGGCGGCCAGGCCGATCCCCGCCCACAGGTCGCTGCGGCGGTGCGGCGGGAACCCGGCGACGACGCGTCCGACGACGTCCGGGTCGGCGCAGGCGTGGAACCACAGCGCGCGGCCCACACCCTGGTCGCGGACGGACGCGGCCGGACCGCGCGCGGCGCGTTCCGTCCGGTGCTCATGCAGCACCGGCCCGGGGCGGAAGTAGGCCTGGTGGAAGCCCCAGCCGTCCCACACGAGCCAGCGCGGCAGGCCGCGCGCGCCGGGCACGCCGAACCAGGGCGGCAGCCGCAGCCGGGCGTACGCCCAGCCCACGCCGACGTGCACGAGGTGGAAGTGGCGGCGGCCCGGCCCCTCGAGCAGCCCCGCCACACGGCGGCCCCGGGTGCCGGTCAGCACGTCCAGCAGGGTGCGGCTCATCGCCGCGCCCTCGTGCGCGAACCCGTCCAGCGCGGGCGGGACGCCGACCGGCCCGAGCGGCCCGCGGCCGGTCGCGAGGCCGGTGTTGTACCCGGCGGCGAACGCCGCGACCACCGTGTCGAGCCGTTCCCGGACGTCCGGGTCTCCGGACGCATGACCTGTCTTGTCGAGCCGGATAGATCGGTCGTCAAGGACCAATGGGCGAAAAAGGAATGGGGTCCGCTGGGCAGGGACGGACGTGGCCAAGTCAACCTCCTCTGCAGAACACACACAGGACTAACAAAACCTAAAGTGAAGCGTCAAGGAGGGGCATCTTCCACTGTCCAGATGCGGCCATAATGCAAGCGTCACCGCAGGTCACTGAATATCTATCTCCCGCACACCCGCTTTACGGGAAGTATTCGGAGCGATATTCGATAGGACCGGACGGAAAAGACCGGCCGTCCCCCCGTAACCTCGTTTCCGGTTGTCCCCATCGTTCTGCGGATTTTCCGCCTCACGGTCGGCCGAGTAGTCCCTCCAGGGCGTAGGGAGCCGCCTCCAGCTGGAAGTCCATGCCCGGGTGGTCGCGCCTCACCGTTCCCTCGACGGCCAGCAGCGACAGCATCGGGAAGGCGAACTCCGGCTCGGCGTACAGCCGGTGCCGGCGCTGCAGGTCGAACAGCCGCAGGCAGAACGCCGACAGCCGGAACTCCCCCGCGGTCGCGCCCGAGTTCCGGGCGACCAGGTCGGCCACCTCGCGCCGGAACACCGCGACGTCCCGTGCGCCGCCCGCGCCGCGAACACCGTCGAAGCCGACGCCGGGGACGCCCGGGGCGCCGCCGCGGACGGTGGCCAGCAGCGCGTCCGCGCACGCGCCGCCGTCCCCGCGGACCATGCCGCCGAAGAACTCGGCGAACCCGTGCCGGGCCCGGGCGCTGAACCGCCGCACGAGGCCCGCGTCCAGCAGCACGACCGTGCCGTCCGGGAGGAAGTAGACGTTGCCGTGGTGCAGGTCGACGTGCACCAGCCCGTCGACGAACAGCAGCCGGTAGACCGCGCGGACCAGCGTCGTCGCCCGCGCCCTGCGCGCCTCCGGCGGCAGGTTCGCGGGCGTCCGCCGATCCAGCCCCGGGACGTACTCCATCGCGATCACCTCGTCGTCGGACCACTCCGGCAGCGGCGCGGGGACGAGGACGCCCGGCTCGTCCGCCAGCGCGTCCCGCAGCCGCGCGAGGTTCTCGGCCTCGGCGCGGAAGTCGAGCTGCGCGAGCAGCAGGCCGCCGAGCTCGTCCAGGATCTCCGTCAGCGGGACGCGCCGCAGCCCCGGCAGCCGCGCCGCCACCCGGGCGACGCGGCCCAGCAGGGCCAGGTCGTCCGCGATCTCCGACGCCACGCCCGGCCGCTTCACCTTCAGCGCCACCGGCGCGCCGTCCGGCCCGTCGGGAGGCCAGGCCCGGTACACGACGGCGACCGAACCGCCCGCGACGGGACGGGCCGTCCAGTCCCGGAAGCGTTCGGGGAGCGGCGGCGCGGCGTCGAACCGGACGTCGTCGTGCAGCCTGCCGAGGGCCGTCGCGAAGGGCTCCCCGACCAGGTCGACCCTCGTGGCGAGCAGCTGCCCGGCCTTGACGAACGCGCCCCCGAGCCGTTCCAGCAGGCCCGCGATCTCACCGGCGACCCGCGCCGGCCGCCGCCCGTCCGGCGCCAACGCCGCGACCGCGATCCTCGGAACCGCCGGAACGCAGAGCAGGACGACCCGCACGCACCGCCGCACCGGAAACCGCCTCCACCCACCGCCGCCCTCGCGCGTGCCGTCGGACATGCCGTTCCAGGAAGTCATGGCACGGCCTCCGTCAGCGCGCCGGGGCCAGGGTGGGGATGCCGCGGCCGACCGCGTCCCACAACGCGCGCGGCTCCTCGTCGAACACCCCCTCGGGGATCTCCACCGGGTCCCCCAGGCGGCGGAACTCCGTGGCCGACGCGCGGGCGTCCGGCCCGCCGACCCCGATCCGCGCGGGCAGTTCGGGCGGGCCGGGCTCCAGGACCTGCCAGCGCCGCTCGGGCACACCGCGGCGGTCGACCGAGCGGGCGACGACCGTCCCGCTGGCGGGGTCGACCGCCTCGGTCACCGTCAGCCCCGGCATGGAGGCCGGGCCGAGGTAGCAGCGGGCCCGCGCGCCGGGCCAGCCGCTCCACGACACGTCGGCCTCCCGGTCCTCCGGGACGTCGCCGAGCGCCGGGTGCCGCCACGCCATCAGGTCGAGGTAGCCGACGCGGGTGAGCGGGAGGCAGCCGAAGACGTGCCGTTCGACGATCCGCACGGCCCTGCGCATGGTCGGCACGTAGGTCCACACCTGGCAGTCGGCGTTGGCGCGGTCCTCGCGGATGGTCACGTACGTTCCGGCGAGCTGGTCCGGTTCGAGGACGAGCAGGCAGGTCAGCGCGGTTTCCCCGGCGAACCTGCGGGCGACCAGGTAGCGCAGCGGACGGCGGCCCAGCGCGGACTCGACCCCGAACGCGAACGAGGTGAGCGTCCCTGCGGTGAGGAACGGCCGCTCCGGCACTTCCGGCATCGCGCACCTCATCCGTTCTCGGTGTGGAGCCCGGAACGGGCACCGGGGTCGCCGCGCGTCCGGACGGCCTCGCCGGCGGGGCCGGGATCCGCCCGAACGGCGCACGAGGGGATATCGTTCGTGCCCGTCCAGGGGATCACTTCACTTACATGTAGTCAAGCCAGAACGCACTGCCCGCGAGGAGAGGCGAACGGGACGTGCGGGACTCCCGCGCGACGCCCGGCGTGACGCCCGACGCGTGCGCTTCGCGCGTCCGTCGGGGCGCGGGACCGGGCGGCGTCAGCCGACCAGGCCGAGCAGCCGGGAGCAGCGCAGGGTGGCGTCGGCGTCGCCGTCCATCACCAGGCGGTGGGTGAGGGTGGCCTCCAGCGGGGTCAGCCGACCGGAGCCGATCTCGACGAAGGTGCGCGCGTCGGTCGTGACGACCAGCGCGGGGTCGAGCGCGGACTTGCCGTGCCGGACGCTGACCTCGCCGCCCGCGACCTCGACGTGGAAGACCTCGTCGTCGATGCGGAACTCGTAACGCTCGTCGGGCCCGGCGGCGGACGGGTCGATCATCGCCTCGACCGCGAGCGCGCCCCAGCGCGGGCGGACGACGTCCTCGGCGCCGGGCGCGCCGAGCAGGCCGAGGCCCCAGCGGGCGAGCGCGAGCACCGGTTCGCGCAGCGCCTCGCCCTGCGCGGTGAGCTCGTACATCCTCACCTTGGAGCCGTCCCTGGCGCGCTGCCGGACGAGGCCGATGTCGACCAGGAAGCGCAGCCGCTCGGCGAGCAGGTTGGTGCCGATGCCGGGCAGGTTCGCCTGGAGTTCGTTGTAGCGGCACGGCCCGGTGAGCAGCTCGCGGACGATCAGCAGGGTCCAGCGCTCGCCGACGACGTCGAGGGCCCCGGCGAGCCCGCAGTACTGACCGTAGTTGCGACGTTGCTGCTTCATGACCGAACCTCCACGTTCCACTTCACAACTATATCCCGTTCGGAAGCGTGGACACGGGAACGGCCCCGGCCCGGCCGACTTCGGCCGGGCCGCGGCGGGAGGCCCTCCGCGCCGATGGGAAGGCGGGAGCGGGGGTTCGCGTCACCTCCCTGGATAACGTCCGGAAGTCAGGATCGTCAACCTCGGAGTTCCTCTGAGCTTCATGTAAATATAGTGACCCGGCGTGCGTACCGGAGGTGGTCATGACCCTGGACCCGGATTTCACCGGCGCCCCTCCCGCAGCGGTCGCGGCGGCGGCGCTCGACCGCGCGGCGGCGCTCGGCGCGCGGCACGCGTCCGTGCGGGTCGAGCGGCGCCGCTCCGGGCTGGCGCTGTTGCGGGACGGGCGTCCGGCGGGCGTCTCCGACGAGGTGCACACGGCCGTCGGGGTGTCGGTCGTGTGGAAGGGTTTCCGGGGGTTCGCGGGCGTGGCCGGGCCGTCCCGGGAGACCGCGGCGCTGGCGGCCGAGCGCGCCGTGGCGGTGGCCCGGGCCTGCCGGGCCGCCGGTGGCGAACGGGTCGAGCCGGTCGGCGAGCCGGTGTACCCGGACGCGGAGTGGACGTCCGGCCACCGCGTCGACCCGTTCGCCGTCCCGCGCGGCGAGTGGACCGAGCCGCTGGCCGCCTGGAGCCGCGCGCTGCTGGCGGTGCCGCACGTCGCGCACGTCCACGCCAAGCTCAAGGTCGCGGGCGAGACCACGTTCTACGCCGACCTCGCGGGCACGGTGACGCTCCAGCACCGGCTGCGGGTCCATCCGCAGCTGCTCGCCGTGGGCGTGGACGAGCGCACGGGCGCGGTCGCGACCCTGCGGACGCTCGGCCCACCGACCGCGCGCGGCCTGGAGTACCTGGCGGGCGAGGGCTGGGACTGGGCCACCGAGGTCGCCGGAATGCCCTCCCACCTGGCCGGGAAGCTGTCCGCGCCGCCGGTCGAGCCGGACCGGTACGACCTGGTGGTCGACCCGTCCAACCTGTGGCTGACGATCCACGAGACGGTCGGCCACGCGACCGAGCTCGACCGCGCGCTCGGCCACGAGGCGGGCTACGCCGGGACGACGTTCGCGACGCCCGACCGGCTCGGGCGGCTGCGGTACGGCTCGGAGCTGATGAACGTGGTCGCCGACCGCACCACCCCGCACGCGCTGGCCACCACGGGTTTCGACCACGAGGGCGTGGCCGCCACCTCGTGGGACCTGGTCACCGAGGGCGTCCTGACCGGCTTCCAGACCGACCGGGCGACCGCGCGCGTCCTCGGCGCGGACCGCTCGACCGGCTGCGCGTACGCCGAGTCGGGCCTGCGCGCGCCGCTGGCGCGGATGCCCAACGTGTCGCTGCGTCCCGCGCCGAACGGGCCGTCCACGGCGGAGCTCATAGCGGGCGTGTCCCGTGGGCTGCTGGTGGTCGGCTCGGACGGCTGGACGATCGACGGGCAGCGGCGGAACTTCCGGTTCACCGCCCAGCGCTGCCACCTGATCCGCAACGGACGGCTCGCCGGTCAGGTCCGGGACGCGGCCTACCAGGGCGAGACCACCGAGTTCTGGCGGTCGCTGCGGGCGCTGGGCGGGCGGGACGACTACCGCGTGTTCGGGGCCGACCTGTGCGGCAAGGGGCAGCCCGTCCAGGCGTCGGCGGCGAGCCACGGCGCGCCGCCCGCCGTGTTCGCCGGGATCGAGGTCGTCAACGCGGCGCGGGAGGCCGGAGCATGACCAGCACCGAGGACACCGACAGGGACACCGGCGGCAGGGCCGGAGACTCCGCCTGGGACGTCGCGGAACGGGCGCTGGAGGCGAGCCGCGCCGACGGCTGCGTCGTGGTCGTGGACGCGGAGGACGCCGCGCAGTCGCGCTGGGCGGCGAACGGGGTGACCACGGCGGGCCTGGTCCGCGACCGGCGGGTCACGGTCGTGGCGTTCGTGGCGGGCCGCCGGGGCACGGCGACGGCGGCGACGAGCCGCCACGGCGATCCGGCCGAGGACGTCGCGCGCCTGGTCGCGGACGCCGAACGCGCGGCCCTGGAGTCGCCGACGTCCCCTGACACGATGCCGTTGATCACCCCGGCCGAGGCCGGGCACGACACCGGGCACGAGGCCGGGTCGGAGGCGGCGGGCGGCCTGCCGGAGCAGGACGGCGCGGAGTGGCTGACCGCTTTCGGCGGCGGCTTGAAGGCCGCCTTCGCGCGGGCGCGCGAGGAGGGGAACCAGCTCTTCGGCTATGCCGAGCAGGTCGTCCGGACCACGTATCTGGCCACGTCGGCAGGGGTCAGGCTGCGGCACCGGCAGCGCGAGGGGCTGATCGACCTCACCGCACGCGACGCGAAGGACGAGCTGGCCTCCGCCTGGAGCGGAGTGCCGTTGCCGAGCACCGGCCGGTTCGACTCGGGGGCGGCCCTCGCGTGCCTGCGCGAAGACCTCGCCCAGCGGATCCGGTGGGCGAGACGGCGCGTCGAGCTCCCGGAGGGCGACTACGAGGTGCTCCTGTCGCCGTCCTGCGTGGCCGACCTGCTGCTGCACGTCTACCAGGCCATGGACGCGCGCGACGCGCTGGAGGGCGCGTCGCCCTTCGCCACCCCGGACGGCACGCCCAGGCTCGGTGAGCGCCTCACCGCGCCCGGCCTCACGCTGCGCAGCGACCCGGCGCTGCCCGGCCTGGAGTGTGCGCCTTTCGCGCTGGTGCGCACCCCTGGCGGCGACATGTCGGTGTTCGACAACGGGTTTCCGCTGCATCCCACGCGCTGGCTGGACGACGGTGTGCTCACCGCGCTCGTCCAGACGCGGCACACGGCCGCGGCGTGCGGGCTGCCACCGACGCCCCGGATCGGCAACCTCGTCCTGGACGGCCCGGCCAACAGCCCGGCCAACGGCGTGGCGCGCGGCGCGAGCCTCGGCGAGATGGTGGCGAACACGCGGCGCGGGGTGCTGGTGAACAGCCTCTGGTACCTCCGCCCGACCGATCCGCGGACGCTCGCGCTGACCGGCTCCACCCGGGACGGCGTGTACCTGGTCGAGCACGGCGAGGTCGTCGGGGCGGTCGACGACTTCAGATTCAGCGAGCGGATCGTCCGGATGCTGGAGCGGGTCACCGAGATCGGGCGGAGCGTGCCCGCACTGGCCCGGGAGTGGGACGACGGGCTCTCCCGGACGTCCGTCCCGCCCCTCCGGATCGCGGACGTCGCCATCCGAACCACTAGATAATTTTAAAGTGAAATTGTAGAGTGCGGAAGCAGTCGTGACCGTGTCCCGAGGGAGGCTTCTCGTGGAGGACAAGGGAACCGAGTCGGCGATCGTGGCGATGGCGCGCCGCCGCACCGAGGGCGAGACGGGGGCGTCCGCACCGGCCCCGAGCGGCCCCCGGGAGTGGGCGGACCGGGTCCCGTCCGGCCCGCTGGACGATCCGGCCACGCACGCGAGACTGAGACGGCTGTTCCCGCTCACCCCCGACCTCGTCCACCTGAACGTCGGGACGCTCGGCTCCACCCCGTACCCGGTGCTGGACATCCTGCGCGCCGCCGACACCGAGTACGCCCGCTACCCGCGCGACCCGTACCCGCCGACGACGCTCACCGAGCCGCGCGCGACGCTGGCCCGCTGCTACGGCTGCGACCCGGACGAGATCGCCGTCGTGCAGGGCGCGACGGACGGCAACGCCCGCATCCTGAACGGCCTCGACCTGGCCGAGGGCGACGAGGTCGTCACGACCACGCACGAGTGCTACACGATGCAGGCGCCGCTGAACCTGCTGCGCAACCGGCGCGGCATCAAGGTCACCAAGCTCACCCCGAGGCTCGGCCCTGACCAGACCGCCGAGGAGATCGTGGAGATGTTCGCCGCCGCGATCACCCCGCGCACCAGGGTCCTGGAGTGGGCGGCGGTCACCTTCACCGTCGGCACGACGATGCCGACCCGGGCGCTCGCCGAGCTCGCGCACGAGCACGGCCTGACCACGGTCGTGGACGGCGCGCACCTGCCCGGCCAGTTCGACATGAGCCTGCGCGAGCTGGGAGTCGACTTCGTCAGCGGGTCCGGCGCGAAGTACCAGTGCGGGCCGATGGGCACCGGCGTCCTGTACGCGCGCAACAAGGTGCTG
The DNA here is from genome assembly GCF_000518265.1 of Actinomadura oligospora ATCC 43269. Taxonomy (GTDB): domain Bacteria; phylum Actinomycetota; class Actinomycetes; order Streptosporangiales; family Streptosporangiaceae; genus Spirillospora; species Spirillospora oligospora. Next base: position 627,125 of record NZ_KI912411.1, read on the forward strand.
CCCGAGCACAACCCGCTGCCGCTGCCGGGCTTCTGGCCGGTGATCTCCCTCTGGTACCCGATCGAGGGCGGGCTGCCGCCGCGCGCCACCGGCCGCGAGCCGACCTACGACATCGGCACGTTCCTGCAGAAGACCGGGTCCGCGGACCTGTCGCGGGGCCCGGCGCTCCAGACGGCGGCGGAGATCTGGGAGCACATCGGGCGCGGGGAGATCCAGCGATACGTCCACGGGCTGTGCGACCACCTCAAGGAGCGGATCGCGGCGCACTGGGGCGAGGAGTCGTTCTTCAGCCCGCTGCACGACCGGCGGCTGCACTCGGGGATGGTCGCGTTCCAGCCGTTCCGCGACCCCGCGCACGCGGTCGACCCGCAGCGGTTCATGGAGTTCGAGGAGCGGATGGAGAGCGAGCACGGGATCAACCTGCGCTTCACGTTCTTCCCCGTCCGCGACGACGGTTCCGAGCGGTTCGCGATCCGGCTCGCGCCGCACCTGTACAACGACCGCGACGAGCTCGACCGCACGGTCGACGCGATGATCAAGCTGACCGACGAGATGGAACGGCGGTGACGTCGGCCGGTTCCGGGGCGTCCGGCCCGGCCTCCTCGCCCGGGAACCTGGTGGTGGACGGCTACCTCGCGCTCGGGCTGCGGCTCGGCAGGCTGGTGGACGGGTTCGTCGACTGCTGGTTCGGCGATCCCAGCCTGGCCGCACGCGTCGCGTCCGAGCCCGTCCCGGTTCCGGCCGAGCTCGCCGCGGACGCCGTCCTGCTTCAGCGCGCGCTTCCGGACGCCGGGCTGCCCGAGCCGCGCCGCGCCTTCCTGGAGGCGCAGCTCAGGGCACTGGAGTGCGTCGCGCGGCGGCTGGACGGCCGTCCGCTCGGGTTCCTCGCCGAGGTGCGGGCGTACTTCGATGTCGACATCGAGCCGGTCCCGGCCGACCGGTACGCGGAGGTCCACGACAGGATCGACGAGCTGCTGCCGGGGTCCGGCGGGCCGCGCGCGAAGCTGGCCGCTTTCCGGGAGCGTGACCGGCTCGCCCCGGAGTCGCTCGGACGCGCCGTCCGGGCCCTGTCGGACGCGTTGCGCGGGCTGACGGCGGAGCGGTTCGGGCTTCCGTCCGGGGAGACGGTGGAGTACGAGGTCGTCCGCGACCGTCCGTGGAACGCCTTCAACCACTACCAGGGCGGCTACCGGTCGCTGGTGACGATCAACGCCGACGCGGGTCACGGCATGTCGGCGCTCCCCCACCTGGCGACGCACGAGGTCTATCCGGGGCATCACACCGAGCGCTGCGCGAAGGAGGCCGGGCTGGTGCGCGCGCAGGGGCAGGACGAGCAGGCCATCGCCCTGGTCAACACCCCGCAGTGCCTCATCGCCGAAGGGATGGGCGAAGCGGCGCTGGACGCGGCCCTGGGCGAAGGCTGGGGCCCGTGGACCGCTGAAGTACTGGCCGCCGAGGGCCTCCACCTGGACGGCGAACTCGCCGAACGCCTGCTGCCGCTCACCGCGCAGTTGCTGTCCGCGCGGCAGGACGCGGCCATCATGCTGCACGACCGGCACGTCGATCCCGAGGCGGCCGTCGCCTACCTCGAACAGTGGATGCTCGTGGACGAAACGCGGGCGCGGCACATGGTGCGGTTCCTGACCGATCCGCTGTGGCGCGCCTACACCGTCACCTACATCGCGGGTTCCGCGCTCGTGCGCGCGTGGATGCACGCGGGCCGGGACGAGTCGGCAGCCGATCGCTACAGACGCCTGCTGAACGAACCCCTGCACCCCTCCGCCCTGACGTCCGATCTGGCCGCCGCGCGCCGGGGAGCCGCATGACCCCGTCCCCGCGTCGGCCGCCTCCCGTCCTCGGTGGCGGCACCGGCCGGACGTGCCGCGCCCCCGAGGCCGGGCCGCTCCACGTGCGTCTCGCGCGTTCGGCGCTGTGTCCCGACGGCCTGACCAGCCCGGACGCGGTGGAGGCGTGGCTCGCGGAGGCATGCGACGGCAACCGGATGACCGTCCGGCGGTCGCCCCTGTCCGAGCTTCCGGGCTGGAACGTCGATCCGGTCACCGGCGACCTCACGCACGAGAGCGGGGCGTTCTTCACCGTCCACGGCCTGGAGGTCGAGCATCGTGACGCGGTGGTGCCGCGCTGGGAGCAGCCGAGCTGGGAGCAGCCGATCATCGACCAGCCGGAGATCGGGATCCTCGGGCTGCTCGTCCGCGAGTTCGACGGGGTGCCGCACTGCCTCGTCCAGACGAAGGCGGAGCCCGGCAACGTCGGTGGCGTGCAGATCGCGCCGACCGTGCAGGCGACGCGCAGCAACTACACGCGTGTGCACCGGGGCAGGCCCGTGCCGTACCTGGAGCAGTTCCGGACGCCGTCCCGGGGGCGGCTGCTCGTGGACGTCCGGCAGTCGGAGCACGGCGCGTGGTTCCTGCGCAAACGGAACCGGAACATGGTCGTCGAGACCACCGAGGACGTCGAGCTCCTGCCCGGCTTCCGCTGGTTGACGCTGCATCGGCTGCACCGGCTTCTGCACCGCGACGACCTGGTGAACATGGACCTGCGGTCCGTGCTGGGCTCCCTGCCGGTCTCCGGGTCGGGGCTGGCGGCGGTGCAAGCGCCCGCCGACGGGTTCCAGGACGCGCTGACCAGGTCGCTCGAAGCGTCGGAGAGCCTGCACTCGGACACCGAGGTCCTGCACTGGATCACCGAGCGGCGGACGCGTGCGGGCGTCCGGGTCCGCCGCGTCCCGCTGTCCGGGATGGCCGGGTGGCGGCACGACGGCGTCACGGTCACCCCCGAGGGCGACGGGCCCTTCGAGGTCGTCGGTGTGACGGTCGGGACGGCCGGACGCGAGGTGGACGGCTGGTCGCAGCCGGTGATCCGGCCGCTCGGGACGTCCGTCGCGGCGTTCCTGGTGAGGCCGGTCGACGGCGTCCTGCACGTCCTCGCTCAGGCGCTCGCCGAACCGGGGTGCGGTGACGTGCTCGAACTCGCGCCCACCGTGCAGTGCACCGCCCAGGACCTCCACCGCCCGGACAGACCGCCCTTCCTTGACGACGTGCTCGCCGCCGCGCCGGAACGCGTCCGCTATGCGGCCACGCTGTCGGAGGAGGGCGGGCGGCTTTTCCACGCACGCGCCCGCTACCTGATCGTCGAGGCCGCCCCCGGCGACGGGGCGGAGCACCCGGATTTCCGCTGGCTGACGCTGCGCCAGTTCGCGGCGCTCCTGCCGCACAGCCACTACGTCAACATGCAGGCGCGCACCTTGCTCGCCTGCCTCTATTCCCTGGCCTTCGCATGACCCCACCACCTCTCCGCCGAGGGACCCGTCGATGACGAGATGCCGCGTCTGCTCCGGTCCGGTCCGCGAGTTCCTCGACCTCGGGCGGCAGCCCAGGTCCGACGCGTTCCTGCCGCCCGGTGAGCTGGACGGGGAGTTCTTCTTCCGGCTGGCCGTGGGCGTGTGCGGGGACTGCGGGATGGCACAGCTGACCGAGCCCGTCCCCGCCGAGGCGATGTTCCACCGCGAGTACCCGTACCGGACGTCCCAGTCGGCCCGGATGAGCGAGCACTTCGCCCGCACCGCCCGGCGGCTGATGGACGCCGTCCGGGGCCGGCCCGATCCGTTCGTCGTGGAGGTCGGCTGCAACGACGGCGGCGTCCTGCCGACGCTCGCGCGCGCGGGCGTACGGCACCTGGGGGTCGACCCGTCCGGACGGGCCACCGGGGAGGCGGCCGGACGCGGCGCGCGGGTGCTGACGGCGTTCTTCGACAAGGCGTCCGCCGCCGAGATCCGCGGCGCCGAGGGGCCCGCCGACCTGATCTTCTCGGCCAACACGGTCAGCCACGTGCCCGACCTCGCATCGGTCTTCGCCGGGGCCGACCTCCTCCTCACCCCGGGCGGACGGATGGTCTTCGAGGACCCCTACCTCGCCGACGTCCTCGCCCGGACGGCGTTCGACCAGGTCATCGACGAGCACGTGTACTTCTTCACCGCCACGTCCGTGCGGGAGGCGGCGCGCCGGTCCGGGTTCGAGCTGGTCGACGTCGAGCCCCTGGACGTGCACGGCGGGCAGCTCCGCTTCACCGTGGCGCGCCCCGGACGGCATCCGGTGAGCGGCGCCGTCACGGCGGCCCTGCGCCGCGAGGAGAGGGCCGTCCCGGCCCTGGACGGGTTCGCCGCGCGGGTCGAGCGCGTCCGGGACGAGCTCGTCGCCCTGCTGCGCAAACTGCGCGACGACGGCCGCAGCGTCGTCGGATACGGCGCGACCGCCAAGAGCGCGACGGTGACGAACTACTGCGGCATCGGCCCTGACCTGCTGCCCTTCGTGTGCGACTCCACTCCGGCGAAGCAGGGGCTCGTCACGCCCGGAACGCACATCCCGGTGCGTCCGCCCGCCGCGTTCGCCGACCCGTATCCCGACTTCGCGCTGCTGTTCGCCTGGAACCACGCCGAGGAGATCACGGCCAAGGAGCGCGCCTTCGGCGCGGCGGGCGGACGGTGGATCCGGTACGTCCCCGACGTCCACATCGTGTGAGGAGGCGGTCCGGTGCAGCTCACGGGATGGGCGGCGGGGCTCCTGCCCGGCCTGGCGTTCACGGGCTCCGCGATCGTCGCCGCCGCCGCGTGCGCGCGCCCGTTCACCGGCCCGCCGAACCGGGCCGTCGGACGGTCCGTCGCGGTCGCGGCGTCCGTGGCGGTGCCGTGCGCGCTGCTGGGCGTCCGGCCGCCCGCGCTCGCGGTCCTGCTGATCGCGCTCACCCTGCTGGCCGCGTTGTCGCTCGCGCGGACGCGCTGGGCGGCGCTGCTCGGCTTCCCCCTCGTCGGCACGATCCTCACCGGAATCGTCGTGCTGCCGGACGTCGGCGTCCCGGCCGAACCCGGCGTTCCGCTGGCGCGCGTCGTGGTGCGCGACGGCGGGCCGGTCGTGGTCGTCCCGCACCGTCCCGGCTGGAACATCGTCGGAGTGGACGCGCGGACCACGGCGGTCGGCGTCGACCACGACCACCTGATCGCGACCGAGCCCGTCGCCGGATCGGACGGCCGCTGGGCGAACGTCCCGCTGCCACCCGGACGCGGCCGTCTGTGGGTGCGGACGGGAACCCGGACGGTCTCCCTCCCCATCGATCCAGGTCACGGCGCTCCGGCGTCGGCGTCCGCCCTCGGCGACGCGCCCGAGTGCGCCAGCGCCGCCGTCGCCGCGCTCGCCTCCGGGCACGCCGGACGCTTCGGCGCCTGCCCGGCGGCGGCGCTGCGCCCCGAGGACGCCGCCGACCTGCGCGCGGTCGTCGCCTTCGTGGCCACCCGGCGCGTCCCGGCGATCACGGTCGTCGCGGACGGCTCGGCCCGCTCGCGGGCCGCGGCACAGGTCGTCCGGGAAGCGGCGCGCGCGGAACACGTCACCGTGGCCCGGGAGCCGCGCGCCGACCGTCCCACCTTCCTCGTCTCCGGTTGGGCGACCGCGTACGCCCGGCTCATGGACATCGCACGCGGACGAACGCCGTCCCAGGGCAGCTACCTCGCGCCCTGGCTGCTCGCGTCTCCGCTGCTGACCGTCCCGGCGGGGCAGCTCGTCCCGCTGCGCTTCACGCCGGAGGACCCGATGCCGCGTCGGTACGAGGCGGCCCTCCAACGCCGCTACCCGGGTCAGCCGCCGACCGGGACGGGCTACACGGCGTGGCTGTCGGCGCTGCGCGTCCAGCCCGCGACGGCGATCCGGCTGTACGCCGCGACGACCGTCCAGGTGCCCGGGCCGGTCGGCCACGACCACGGCGACGGCGGCGCGTGGCTGCCCGGCGGCACGATCACCGAGGTCGCGGGCCCGCTCAACAACCCGGCGTGACGTCCCGCCCTGCCGGGGCAGGCATGCTCGCGGCGGCGCGGACGGCGTCGAGCAGGGACGCGCACCGCACCGCGTCGTCCAGCGCGGTCTCCAGCGCCGCGCGTTCCGGACCGTCCTCGAGTACGGCCCCCACGAACCCTTCCAGAGCCGCCTGGTAGTGGTTGGCGGGACGCAGGGTCAGCCGCTCCTCACGGTCCTGCTGCTCGAGGTGGAGGACGGGCTGCCAGGTCGCGGGCGGGGTGAACGCTCGCTCCAGGATGATCCGCCCTCGGCTCCCCCACACCTCGTACCGCGACCGGTAGGAGTGCCGGAAGCCGAACGTCAGGTGCGCCGCGACATCGCCCTCGCCACGCAGCAGGACGTCCCCGCCGGTGTCCACGCCCGCGCCCTCGTCGTGGTGGAGCACCGCCCCGGCGACCGTCAGCGTCCCCGGCAGCAGCATCATCGCGGCCTGGACCGGGTAGTAGCCGACGTCCAGCAGGGCGCCGCCGCCGAGCACCGGGTCGTAGCGGATGTCGTCCGGCGGACGCGGCGGGAAGGCCAGCGCGGCGTTCAGCGACCGCAGCTTCCCGATCGCGCCGTTGGCGATCAACTCGCGGACCCTGGTGTGCTGCGGGTGATGGGTGAACATGCGGTTCTCCATCAGCCGCAGCCCGAGCGACCGGGCGAGCGCCGCCAGCCGGGCCGTCTGCTCGTGTCCGGTGGTCAGGGGCTTCTCGACCAGCACATGCTTGCCCGCGCGCAGAGCCCGTTCCGTCCATTCGGCGTGCATGGCGGCGGGCAGCGGGATGTACACGGCGTCCACGTCGTCGCGGTCGAACAGCCGCGCGTACCCGTGGACGGGCGCACCGCCGAACCGGTCGGCGAACTCGTGCGCGCGCGCGTGGGTGCGGCTCGCGACCGCCGTCAGCGTCGCGTCCGGTACGCGCGCGAGCGCGGGCAGAACCTGGCGTGCGGCAATGTCGGCGCAACCGAGCATCCCGATCCGCAGCGGTCGCCGGTGCGCGGCGGGGTCGTCCACAAGTCCTCCCGGACTCGTCAGGCCGGGGCCACCAGGTCCAGCAGACGCGGAACCATGGCCGCCGGTGACGGCAGTGTCTCCATCTCGGCGCGCACCTGCTCGGTCGCCTTCCGGATCGCCTCGTCCGCGAGCAGTGTACGCAGGAGGGCCGGGGTGACCGCGTCCTGGAGCGCGACCAGGCCGACGCCGCCCCGCTCGACGGCGGGCGCGAGCGTCTTGTGGCCCAGGTAGCGCGGATCGAGCGCGACCAGCTGCGGGACGCCCGCGCAGATCGCCGCCAGGGCCGTCCCGCCGCCGCCGTGGTGCACGACCCCGGCGCAGGTCGGGAGCAGCAGGTCCATGGGCGTCCAGCCGATGGGGCGGACGTTGGACGGCAGCGGGCCGAGCGGGGCCGGATCGGCGTCGCCGAGCGCCAGCAGGAACTCGGCGTCCACCTCGGCCGCCGCCGTGACGGTCGCCTCCAGCGGGCCGAGCCCGTGCATGTCGGGCCGGACGCTGCCGAGCGTGACCACCACGCGCGGACGGTCGCCGGGCGCGGGCAGCCGCGCCATCCCCGCACCGCCGCTGTACGGGACGTACCGCATGAACTCGCCCTCGGGCGCCGGGAAGGGCAGCATGCCTGGCGGGACGAACTCGATCGTCATCGCGGGACGGGACGGCACCTCGGTGACGCCGAGCCCCGCCAGGTCGTCTGCGAGGAGGCCGAGCACCGCGTCGTGCGTCCCGGCGGTGCGGATCGTCCCGAGGTTGCGCTGGACGGCGGGCACGCGGGCGCGCGCGGCGGCGACCAGCCCGTACGGCGCGGACTGCTCGAACACCACCAGGTCGGGCCGCCAGTCGTCGGCGAGCTCGACCGCGGTCGCGAGGAACGGGCGGTTCAGCGCGGCGACACCGGGGGCGAGCTTGGCCGGGTCGTCGCCGAGCGGCTCCGTCCAGCGCTCGATCAGCTCCGGCCGCGCGGTGAACAGCTCGGCCAGGATCGCGTTGCCGGACGTGCCGGGCGCGGCGTCCACGACCTGCAGGCCCGTCTCGGCGGCCAGGGCGGTCTGCTCGGAGTAGGTCAGCAGCGTCTCATGGCCCGCCGCGCGGAACGCCCAGGCCAGCGGCGCGAGGGCGAACACCTTGCTGATCGGCGGGGTGGCGGCGAACAGTACGCGCATCCTGCGCGCCCCTTCCTGGAGTAGCCGGGAGGTCCGTGAACGCAGAGCGACAGTAACGCTACTACAAATTCAAGTCAATCTTGCGGTTCACTGGAACATAGCCGGGTGTCACCATGCTGGAGAGTGACCGGGGCCACTATGGTTTGGGATAGTCAGTACCTGCCCCGCCGGTCCCGGCCCTCCGGACCGGTCCGTCACACCGGCCGACCGCACCCGCGCGCCGCGCCTTCCGCCGACCCCGCCGCCTGGAGGACGTCTTGGCCCCCGCATCCGACCTGGCCATCGAGACGTCGGGCCTCGTCAAGACCTTCGGCGAGACCCGGGCGGTGGACGGCGTCGACCTCGCCGTCCGGCCCGGCACCGTCCAGGGCTTCCTCGGCCCGAACGGCGCGGGCAAGACGACCACGATCCGCGTCCTCGCCACACTGCTGCACCCCGACTCGGGCACCGCGCGGGTGTGCGGCCACGACGTGGTGCGCGAGGCGGCGGCCGTCCGCTCGAAGGTGAGCCTCACCGGCCAGTTCGCCTCCGTCGACGAGGACCTCAGCGGCTCCGACAACCTCTTCGTGCTCGCCCGGCTGCTCGGCTACAAGCCCCCGCAGGCCCGCGCCCGCGCCACCGAGCTGCTCTCCGCGTTCGGCCTGGAGGAACAGGCGGACGTGCTGGTCAAGAACTTCTCCGGCGGGCTGCGCCGCCGCCTCGACGTCGCCGCGAGCCTGGTCGTCCGGCCGGACGTGCTGTTCCTGGACGAGCCGACCACCGGCCTCGACCCGGTCAGCCGCAGCCGGGTCTGGGCCGTCGTCCGCGCGATCGTCGACACCGGCACCACGGTCGTCCTCACCACCCAGTACCTGGAGGAGGCCGACCAGCTCGCCGACCGCATCGCGGTCATCGACCGCGGCCGGATCATCGCCGACGGGACGTCCGACGAGCTCAAGGCGTCCGTCGGGTCGAACGCGCTGCGCGTCCGGCTGCGCGACCCGGCGCAGCGCGGGATCGCCGTCCGCGTGCTGGAACGCGAGCTCGGCCCGGACGGCGAGATCACCGCCGACACGTCCCGCCGCGGCCACTCCCCCGGCGTGCAACCCCCCGGGCCACCGGGCGGACGAACCGCCGCTGGGCCGTCCGACGCCGGGCACGATGGCACAAACAACGGCGGGCGCGAGGGCGGGCCGCACAACGGCGATCCGGCCGCGCTGTCGATGCGCGTGACCGACGGGGGCGACGGCAAGGGCGTCGAGCGCGCCACGCGGGCGCTCGCCGAACTCACCCGCGAGGGCGTCGCGCTCGCGGACTTCACCTTCGAGCGGCCGAGCCTGGACGAGGTGTTCCTCGCCCTCACCGGCCACCACGCCGAGACCCGCGGCAAGGCCGGGAGGAAGGGCCGCGCGGCGGACCCCCAGGGCGGACGGGACGGATCATGAGCGGACCCGGCACCGGCGGCGGGGGCTCCGTGCTCGCCCTCGACGGCGACGGACTCGACGCGGCCGTGCGCTCCGCGCTGCGCACCGGCGAGGAGCGTCCGCCGCGCCCCGGCGCGTTCGCGATGTGCCTGATCTTCTGCCAGCGGGCGCTGTTCAAGATCCGGCGCGACCCGCAGCAGGTGTTCGACGCCGTGCTGTTCCCGGTCATGGTGACCCTGGTGTTCACCTTCCTGTTCGGCGGGGCGATCGCCGGTTCGACCGACCTGTACCTGCAGTTCCTGCTGCCCGGCGTGGTGGTGCTGACCGTCGTGATGATCAGCATGAACACCGGGGTCGCGCTGAACGTCGCGGTGTCGAGCGGCATCGACGACCGGTTCCGGTCCATGCCGATATGGCGGCCCGCCATGCTGGTCGGCGAGCTGCTCAGCGACGTCGTCCGCTACCTCATGGCGTCGGTGGTCGCGGTGCTGCTCGGGCTGCTGCTCGGCTTCCGGCCGCACGGCGGGCTCCTCGGCGTCGTGGCGGCGCTGGCGATGGTCCAGGTGTTCGCCTTCAGCCTGGCCTGGGTCTGGACGGCGCTCGGCCTGGTCGTCGACAAGCCGCAGACCATCATGACGCTGAGCGGGATCGGGGTCTTCCCGCTGCTGTTCGCCAGCAACATCTTCGTCTCCACGCACAGCATGCCCGGGTGGCTGCAGGCCGTCATCAACGTCAACCCGGTGACGCGCACGGTCACGGCCGTCCGGGGGCTGATGGCCGGGGACCCCACCGCGTGGCACATCACCACGGCGTTCGTGGCCGACGCCGTCCTGATCGCGATCTTCGGGCCGCTGACCGTCTACCTCTACAACCGCGAGCGCTGAGCCGGAACCCACCACACCAGGAGGAGCGCCATGCCGCACGCCAACGAGCAGATCATCCACCGCTTCTTCGACGCCTACGTGAAGCGTGACATGGACGCGCTCCGCGAGGTCATGGCCGAGGACGTCAGCTGGAACTTCCCCGGGCACAGCCAGGTCAGCGGCGTCACCCGGGGCCTGCCCGACGTCATCGCGCTGTTCGACCGCATCTCGGAGTTCCAGATGCGGTCCGACACCCACGTGACCGGCGTCAACGACGACTTCGTCGTCGAGGCCCAGCGCACCTACTGCGCCGCGCCGGGCAGCGACTTCGAGATGGAGTACGCCGTGCTGTGGCGGTTCGCCGACGGGAAGATCGTCAACGGCACGCACCTGTGCGCCGACCAGCACAGCGCCGACGCGTTCTTCGACGGGTCCGCGCGGTGACGCCGCCGGAGGCCGGGCCCGGGGTCGCCGAGGCGGCCCGGGAGCCGGAGCGGGCGAGCGTCGCCCGGGTCTACGACTTCTACCTGGGCGGCGACCACAACCTGCCGGTCGACCGCGAGTTCGCCCGGCAGATGATGCTGCGCGTCCCGGAGGCCCCGGAGGTCGCCCGGCTGAACCGGGCGTTCCTGCGGCGCGCGGTGCGGGACTGCGCCCGCGCCGGGATCCGCCAGTACCTCGACATCGGCTCGGGCATCCCGACGGTCGGGAACGTGCACGAGGTCGTCGCCGAGGTCCGCGCGGACGGCCGGGTGGTGTACGCCGACCACGATCCGACGGCGGTGTCGTACGGACGGGAGATCCTCGCCGGGCGGGACGCGGCGTCCATGGTGCTCGGCGACCTGCGCGACCCGGACGGCCTGCTCGCCGACCCCGAGGTGCGGCGGCTCATCGACTGGGACGAGCCGGTCGCCGTGCTGATGCTCGGCGTCCTGCACTACGTGCCCGACTCGGGCCGTCCGCGGGGGCTGGTCGACCGGTACACCTCGCCGATGGCGCCGGGCAGCGCCCTGGTGCTGTCGCACGGCACCGAGGACGCGCTGCCCGAGCACGTCCGGTCGATGACGGACCTGTCGAAGAAGCGGCAGAGCGAGGCGTTCATGCGCTCGCGGGCCGAGGTGGCGGCGTTCCTGGACGGCCTCGACGTCCTCGATCCGGGCGTGGTGTTCCTGCCCGAGTGGCGTCCGGACGCCGGGGACGAGGCGGGCTCGCCGAAGGCGCGGGTCATGGCCTACGGCGGCGTCGGCCGCAAACCCTGATCGTCGCCGGCCCCGCCCCTTCCTGATCCAGGGGCGGGGCCGGCGACTCCCCCTGCGCCGGTGGCGCGGGCGGCGAGGCGGGCGTGGGTCAGGCGGGCTTGGTCCCGCAGGCGAGGAGGATCTCGCCGGTCGGACGGACCGGGCCCTCCGGGAACGCCTCGGTGAACACCCGGACGGCGTCCTCGTCCATGGCCTTCCGCGTCTCGGGCGGCAGCGCCGCGAAGAGCTTGAGGAACGGCCCGGCCGTCTCGGTGAACAGGTCCCACGCGGAGGCCGCGTCGGGGGCCTCGAAGATGGGCGCCTCGAACACCTCGGTGCGGATGCGGGTGAACCCGGCGTCCGCGAGCAGGCCGGTCAGCTCGTCCAGCGACGACAGCGACACCGGGCCGGGGCCCGCCTCCGGATCCACGGCGGGCAGCGGGACGTGGCGGGAGACGATGCCGTTGGTCAGCCGGAACGGCACGCAGCGTTCGGCCGCGCCGAGCGTCATCACGACGAACCGTCCGCCGGGACGGAGCGCGGCGTGGACGGCGCGGACGGCGGCGGGACGGTCCGGCATGTACTGGAGCCCGGCGCGGCAGGTCGCCAGGTCGTGGCCGCCGTCCGGGACGCCGAGCGCGCCCTCGTCCGGAACGGTCCGGAACTCGACGTTGGTGACGCCCTCCTCAGCCGCGACGGCGGTCGCCTCGGCGACCATCTCGGGGCTGAGGTCGAGGCCGAGGACGTGCCCGCCGGGGGCGACGCGCGCGGCGAGGGCGAGCGCGGGGTTGCCGACGCCGGAGGCGAGGTCGAGGGCGCGTTCACCGGGACGCGGCGCGGCGAGCCGCAGCATGCCCTCGGTGATGGCGCGGCCGGGACCGGTGAAGGCGCCCCGGTGCCGCCGCCAGGCCGCCGAGCAGAGCGCCCACTCCTCCCGCTGCCGGTCCCGCTCGGTCTGTGCCGCGGTGCGCTGGTCCGCCGTGGTCATGGCCGCTCCTCAGGTACGCAGGATCGCTATAAAATAATGTAGCGAACAAGGGAAGTAATGCGCTTGTGCTGGGCTTCAGGTCGCCAAGACTAGTTATTTTTGAAGCTGTTGGATAGTCTGCGGATGTCGTGATCCCTCGATCTGGCGACGACGGGAGTGCCGCTGGTGAGCACCGTGGACGAACCGGCCACCCTCAACGGGCGGGCCGAGCAGGTCTTCTTCACCCTCCTCGAGAACCCGCCCGGCAGCGACCCGGCCGAGCACTACCGCTGGCTGCACGAGCACGCCCCCGTGTTCACCACGGGCAACGGCATGACGGTGCTGTCCCGCTTCGCCGACGTGGACGCCGTGCTCCGGCACCGCGACCTCGGCCGCGGCGAGGAGTCCGTGCAGCACCTCACCGACCTGCCCGCCGACCTGCTCGAGCCGGTGATGGCGAGGTGGAAGCGGACCATGGTGTTCGCCAACCCGCCGCTGCACACCCGCATGCGGCGTCCGGTCGCGAACGCGTTCACGCCGTTCCATGTGGAGCGGCTGCGCCCGGTGGTGCACGACCACGCGCACCGGCTGCTCGACCGGCTCGCAGACGAGCCGGGCGGCAACTTCGTCCGGCGGGTGAGCTCGCCGCTCGGCGCGGCGGTCATCGGCGAGATGCTCGGCGTCCCGGAGCCGGACCGGGGCGAGCTGGCCCGCCTGTCGCCGGAGTCGATGCGGGTGTTCGACCCGCTCACCGCCGTCGAGGACCTGCCCGCCGCCGCGTCCGCCGAGATCCGCATGGCCGACTACTTCGCGGAGCTGCTGCGCGAGCGGTCCCGCGAGCCGCGCGACGACGTGCTGTCACGGCTCGCGCGGGCCGCCGCCGAGGGCGAGCTGGAGGAGATCGAGGTCGTCGCGGCGTCGGCGAACCTGATGAACGCCGGCACCGACACCGCGGTCAACCTGATGAGCAACAGCCTGGGCATCCTGCTGGAGCATCCGGACCAGCTCGCCGTGCTCCGCCGCGAACCGGGCCTCGCGCCGCGCGCCGTCGAGGAGATGGCACGGCTCGACCCGCCGCTGAACCTGAACCCGCGCACGGTGCTGCGCCCCACCCGGGCCGCCGGGCTCGACCTCGTGCCCGGGCAGATCCTCATCGGGATCCAGGGCGCGGCGAACCGCGACCCGGCCCGCTTCACCGATCCGGACCGGGTGGACGTGACGCGCGACGAGGGGCCCTCGCTGTCGTTCGGCGGCGGCATCCACTTCTGCATGGGCGCGCACCTCGGGCGGCTCATCGTCGGCGAGCTGCTGACGTGCCTGGTCACCCACTTCTCGGCGGTGGAACCGGCCGGGCCCGCCGAGCGGCGCCGCGGCCACAATCTGCGGGGGTACACCGACCTGCCGGTCACGCTGCGCCGGTAGGGGCCGAGGAGGACGACGGATGCGAACGCTGTTCCTCTCCACGCCGCTGGAGAGCCACCTGTACCCGATGGTCCCGCTCGCCTGGGCGCTGCGCGCCGCGGGGCACGAGGTGGTCGTCGGCACGACCGGCCCGGCGCTGTCGGTGGCCGGGGCGGGCCTGGACGTCATCGACTTCGATCCGGAGGGCCGGCGGCCGTCGGTCGCGAACCTCAACGCGACCCGGCCCGACCTGGTCCGCAAGTGCGCGACGAAGGTCGCCGACGGCCGTCCGCTGCTGGTCGAGGCGACCCGCGCGTACGCCGACGACATGATCGCCGCCGCGCGGCTGTGGCGGCCCGACCTGGTCGTCCACTCGCAGCTTCAGGGCGGGGGGCCGCTCGCGGCGGCGGCCGTGGGCGTGCCGTCGGTGGAGCACGCGACGAGCCTGCTGCGCACGGACGACTTCTACGAGCGACTGCCGGACCTGCTGCCCGGGGTGTTCGCCGCCCACGGCATCGGCGGGCTGCCCGACCGGCGCGGCTGGATCGACGTCGCGCCGCCGAGCATGGCCGAGCGGCGGCCCGGCACCTGGTCGATGCGGTACGTCCCGTACAACGGCGGTGGCAGGCTGCCCACGGAACTCGCGCGGCGGCCGGGCGGGCGGCGCGTCGCGGTCACGGTCGGCACCGGGGTGATGGCCCCGAACGCCGACCGGCTGCTGGGCCGGGTGCTGAAGGTCGCCGAGGAGTCGGACGCCGAGTTCGTGCTGCTGCTCGGCGCGGGCGCCGATGCCGACGCCGAGGTCCGGCGCAGGCTCGGCGATCCGCCGCCGAACGTGCGGGCCGTCCGGGAGTGGGTGCCGCTCCGCGCGTTGCTCGACACCTGCGACGCGCTCGTCCACCACGGTGGCGCGGGCTCGACGCTGGCCGCGCTGGACGCCGGGGTCGCGCAGGTGGTGATCCCGTCGGGCGCGCCGAACTACATCCAGGCCGCGTCCGTGCGGGACCGCGGCGTCGGCCTGACCGCCGACGTGGACGACCTGGACGCGCCGCTCGTCGAGCGCGCCCTCACGGACGCCCGGCTGCTCGCCGCGGTGCGGGAGGTGAGGGCGGAGATGGCCGCCCTGCCGTCCCCCGCCGACACGGTGGCGCGGCTCACCGACCTCGCCGACCCCCTCGGTCGCGCGGGATGAGCGGGGCGGCGTCCCCGGTGCCGTGCGTCCGGGGCGGTCGGCGGCCCGGTGACGAACCTGCAAGGTGACGAGCGCGGAAGCGGCGGGAGCGGACATGAGCCTAGACGCGGTACCGGCGGGACTCGCCGGGCACGTCCCCGATCTCGCCGGCACGGACGCGGCCCGCGTTCCCGGCAGGCCGGAAACGGCTGCGGACGCGGTGCACGCGGCGTTGTTCCACGGGGCCGCGCTCGTCCGGGACCGGGTCTCCGTCGAGATCAACGGGCATCGGTACGCGGTGTCGCCCGTCTCGGCGGGTTTCCTGGCGCTCGGCGTGGAGGCGTTCCCGCGCGCGCGTGACGTCGCCGCCGCGGCCCTCCGGATGGGACGGCCCGTCGCACTGATCGGCGAGCTGGCCGGTACGGCGCTCGCCCTGGCGGGCGTCGCGGGCAGCACCTGGATCCACAGTCCGGAGCCGAGCGAGGCGCATTTCCTGCTGCCCGCCCGGTTCGTCCGGGATCGGGCGTGGTTGCTGCGGCGGCGGCTGTCGTGCGCGCACACCCGTCCGGACGGGCCGCCGCAGCGGCTCACGGCCGTCGGCGTCGGGCCGCGTCCGTTCTCGTCCCCGGCCGAGCTGCGCGCGCTGGTCGGACGGGCCGAGGCGGTGGTCGCCACCGACTGGACGTACCTGCACACGCTGCCGCGCCTGCTCGGGACGCCGTCGCCGCCGCCGGGGCCCCGGCACCGGTCCGTCCCGTACGACAGCGCCGACTACGACGCGACGATCAGGCAGGTCAGCACGGCCCTGAACGAGCTCCAGGACGAGGGCGCGCGGGACGTGGCGCTGCTGGTCGAGGGCAACCCGGACACCTACGACATCCTGGACGGTGTCTGCCTGGACCGGCGGCGGCTCGACGTGCGGCCCGGCGTCCCGATCGCGCTGGTCGCGGCGGGCGAGGCGGGCGCGCCCGCGGCCCCCGCCCGGATCGCCTACCTGTCGGGACTGCCGCACCGGCACGGCCAGACGCGGCGACAGCTCCGGGACGAGCTGGAGCTGTACGTGCGGGCCGGGATAACGTGCGTGCTCGTGGAGATGACCTATGGCGACCTGGACCTGGCCGTCCAGGTCGCGCGCCGTTCGCCGACGCCGAGGACGCTCGTGCTGCTCAGCGACGCCTACACGCCGGACGCCCGGCGGCTCGTCACGACGAGCCGGTCCGCGGCCGGAACGCGGACGATGCTGGAGCGGGCGCGCGGCACGCTCAGCACCCTGGCGATCTTCGACGGCCCCGGCGGCCTGACCGGGCGTCCGTGACGCGCGTCGCGGACGTCACCGCGCTGCTGGAGGCGGATTCTCCAGGCGTCGGGCTGGTCTGCGGGGAAGGCGACGCTCCCGTCCGGCACGTCCTGCTCGCGGTGGACGCCGTCCCCGCGACGGGCGCCGAGGCCGGGCGGCTGGACGCCGACATGCTGGTCACGCTCGGCGGCACGGTCACGGCGGAGCTCGGCTACCGGCTGGGGGCGGCGGGCACCGCGCTGTGCGTCGTCCCGTCCACCGATCGGGACGAGTGCTCGGAGGCGGTCGCCGGGCGGCTCGGGGTGGTGGACGCGGCCCCGCTGACCCCGAGGGACGAGGCGCTCGACACGGTCGTCGCGTTCGTCCCGAAGCCGGACGTGGAGCGGGTGATCGACGCGCTCGCGGAAGCTGGCGCGGGCGCGATCGGTGACTACGCCCGGTGCGTCTGGACGGCCGAGGGCGTCGGGTCGTTCGTCCCGCTGGACGGGGCGCGGCCGGTGATCGGCGCGGTCGGCGAGGTCGAGTCCGTGGCCGAGACCCGCGTCGAGATGGTGCTGCCCCGCGCGCGGCGCGCCGAGGTCGCGGCGGCGCTGCTCCGCGCGCATCCGTACGAGGAACCTGCGTTCTACCTGTGCGAACTCGCGGCACGTCCCGGGCGGGACGGGCTCGGGCGGGTGGGCGACCTGGCGAGCCCGGTGCCCCTGTCCCGTTTCGCTGCTCAGGTCGCTAGGCGGCTGGGGGGACGGCCGGGCGGCGTCCGGGTGGCCGGTGATCCGGACCGTCCGGTGCAGCGGGTCGCGGTGGTGGCCGAAGCCGCGGCTGCGGGAGATCTCCTGCGCCTCACGGCGGACGCGGACGTGCTCGTCACCGACGAGCTGCCCGCGAGCGTGGTGGGCGCGGGCCCGGCCGTGGTGTGCGCGGGGACGTGGGCGACCCGCCGTCCCCGGCTCGACGCGGTCGCCGCGCGGCTGGGGCCGCTCGTCCGGGTGACGGTGTCGGACGTCGTGACCGATCCCTGGTCACTGCACGTCTGAGTTGTCAGCCGCCCGCGAGCGGCGGGACGATCACGACGACGCTGTCGGCGCCGATCTCGGCCGCGGCGCGGTCGGCGCGGGCGACGGGGTCGTCGTCCACGTAGACGTTGAAGTAGGCGAGCGGCTCGCCGTCGTCGCCGAGCAGGCGGCGGCGGTGCGCCGGATGGGCGAGGGCGAACCCCTTCAGCACCTCGGTGAGCGGGCCGTCCGGGACGTCGAACTCGGTCTGCGTCCCGTGGGTCCATCCGGCGGGCAGCAGGATCTTGGCCATCTCATCCTCCGGACTCGTGACGCGCGGGCGCGGGCGCGGCGCAGCGGAACCCGAGCGCGAAGTTGGACCATCCGCCCGGGTCGCCGTGCATGCGCTCGCTGCATCGGACCTGGTAGCGGAAGTTCATCCACGAGCCGCCCCGGATCACCCGGTAGTGGCCCATGACGCGGCGCAGGGCCGGGTCGCACGGCGCGTCGTCGGCGTACAGGCGCGACGGGCTGGCGGTCCACTCGTAGACGTTGCCCGCCATGTCGGAGCATCCGTGCACGCCGTCACCGGCGGGTGAGAACGTGCCGACCGGCGTCGTCCGGGGCAGCGGGCCGTGCGTCCGGCAGGTGTCGCGCCACCAGTCGAGCCACGCGTCCAGGGCGTCCAGGCGTCCGGCGTGGAGTTCGGCGGTGTTGGCCGCGCCGGGCAGCCACTGGTCGCCCCAGGGCCAGATCCGGTACCGGACGCCGCGTGCCGCCAGTTCCCACTCGGCCTCGGTGGGCAGCCGCTTGCCCGCCCAGCGGGCGTAGGCGGACGCGTCGCTCCAGGACATGTGGACGACCGGATGGTCGGCGCGGCCGTCCACGTCGGTTCCGGGGCCTCCGGGCGTCCGCCAGCAGGCGCCCGCGCGTTCCTCCCAGAACCGCTCGCCGTACACCATCCCGTACCCGGCGCGCTCGGCGTCGCTGACATATCCGGTGGCGTCCGCGAACGCCGCGAACTCGGCGACGGTCACGGGACACCGGTCGATCCGGAAGGCGGGGACCTCGACCTCGATCTGCGGCGTCTCGTCCGCGAACCACATGCCGGGCAGCGGCTGCGGCTCGGACTCCAGCCAGCGGGCCATCCAGGGCGGCGACCCGAGCCGGAGGACCGTGCCCGGCACCGCCGCCATCCCGGTCTTCCCGTCTCTCGGGACGTCACTCGGCACGCTATCTATATTAGAAGTGATTCGGCCCGGAGGGAAGGAGTGGACGGCATGGACGCAGCCCACGACCCGGCCGCGTTCGACGAGCGCACGGACGCCTGGGACCGGTGGCGCGGGGCCCCCTGGAACCGGCTCCGGTACCGCCTGGTCGCGCACACCCTCGTCCGCTCGGCCGACGTGGCGACCGGCCGCCCGCTCCGCGTGCTGGACGTCGGCGGCGCGGACGGCGGCGACGCCCTGCCCCTCGCGAGCCTCGGGCACCACGTGACCGTCCTCGACCGTTCCGCCGCGCTCCTCGACCGGGCGGAACGGGCCGCGGCGGACGCCGGGCTCGCGGGCCAGGTGCGCGTCGTCCTCGGCGACCTGGACGACGCGGCGTCCCTCGGCACCGCCTTCGACCTGGTCCTGTGCCACAACGTGCTGCACTACCGGGCCGACCTCGCGCGCTCGGTGTCGGCGGTGGCCGGGGCGGCGCGGCCGAACGGGGTGGTGTCGCTGCTCTCCCCCAACCCGGCGATGGACGTGCTGTCCCGCGCCGTCCGGCTCGCCGACCCGGACGCGGCGCTGGAGGTGCTGGACGCGCCCACCCTGCGCTCGGAGACGTTCGGGCAGGACATGCGCCGGGTGGAGCCGGAGGACGCCGCGCGGGTTCTCGGCGCGGCGGGCTGCGTGGTGACGCACCGGTTCGGGATCCGGTGCGTCACCGATCTCGTCGCGGACGACGGCCTGAAGCACGAACCGGCGTTCGCCGAGCGCCTGGAGCGTCTCGAGCTGGCGCTGTGCGACCGCGAGCCGTACCTGCGCACGGCCCGGTTCTGGCACCTGGTCGCGCGACGCGTCCACTGACGGTCCGGACCGGAGGCGTCACCCGGGGTTGGTTCCGCAGAGCAGCACGACCTCGCCGGACGGGCGCACCGGGCCGTCGGGGAACCAGGCGGCGAGCGTCCGCACGGCCTCGCGGTGGACCGCGTCGCGCGAGCGCTCGTCCAGGCCGGAGTACCAGGACAGCAGCGCGCCGGACGTCCGGACGATCAGCACCCACGCGGCGGCGGCGTGCTCGGCCTCGAACACCGGCGCGCGGCGCGCCTCGGCGCGGACGCCGGTGAACCCGGCCGACTCCAGCAGGGCCGTCCACTCGCCAAGGCCCCCGTGCCGGGCGCGGCGACGGCCCGTCCCGGCCGCCGGGCCGCGCCGGGTGACGACGCCGTGCCGCACCCGGAACGGGGAGACGACGCCCGGCTCGTCCGCCAGCAGGGCGCTGAACCGGCCGCCGGGACGCAGCGCCGCGCGGACGGCCCGCAGCGCGCCCGCCCGGTCCGGCATGTACGGGAGCCCGGCCCGGCAGACGGCGGCGTCGAACGATCCGGGCGGCACGCCGAGCTCGTTCTCGGCGGCGACCGTGCGGAACTCGGCCTGGACGGCGCCGCGTTCGCGCGCGAGCGACCGGGCCGCGGCCACCATCGGCGGGGCGAGGTCCAGGCCGAGCACCCGGCCGCCGCGCCCGACGCGTTCGGCGGCGGCGAGCGCGGGCCCGCCCGCGCCGCAGGCGAGGTCGAGCACCCGGTCGCCCGGGCCGAGCCGCGCGAGCCGGAACATCCGCTCGTCCACCCGGCGGGCGGGCGCGGCGAGGTCGCGCCGGTACTCGGCCCAGCCGGGGGCGGCGAGGGCCCAGGCGGCGCGCTGCTGCGCGCGGACCGCCTCGTCGAGCAGGCCGTCCGCGGCCCCGGGAGCGGTCCCCGTCGTGGTCATGGCGCGGGCCGGGTCACCGGATGTCGGAGTCGGAGACGACGAACAGCACGCCGTGCGGGCGGGCGTGCCCGACCGTGCCGTGCGGCCAGGCGTCGCGGTCGAACGCGACGCACGGCTGCCCGGTCCTCTCGTCCTTGAACGAGGTGTCGAGGGCCAGCCCGGTGCGCGCGTCGAAGTCGGTCATGCAGATCTTGTGGTCGCCGTCGATCCCGGCCTTGGAGAGGAAGTAGTCGGCGGTGACGACCCGGTGGACCTGCGTGGACTCGTGGTAGTAGCCGTCCTTCCCGATCTGGAAGTGGTCCATCGAACCCCAGTGCGGGCCGATGCCGACCCGGCCCTGCGGGCCGCCGATGCCGCCCTTGATCTGCTCGACGCCGACGAGGGCGGGACAGTCCGGGTCGGCTCCGCCCGCGCCGATCTCGGCCTGGGTGTCGATCCGGCACTCCGGGTGCGGGCCGGACCTCAGGAGCTTCTGGACGTCCAGCACGAACAGCATGCCGCTGTTCTTGGCGAGCGGCCACCGGGGGTCGGAGCCCATGACGGTCTGGAACAGGTACTTGTCGTCCGGGGTGATGGCCAGCCAGCTGCTTCCCGCGTTGGAGCCGGTCAGCGGCGGGTCCAGGCCGAGCCGCCTGTAGGCGGCGGAGCTGTCGAAGACCTCCTGCCAGGCCGGGTGCGGCGACATCACGTCCGGGGTGAAGTAGATGACGCCGCCCGCCATGGTGGAGGCGAACAGGCCCCGGTGGGACGGCAGGCTGGTCAGGGCGTTCTCCATGACCATGCGGTCCTCGTCGAACGCGGGCAGCATGTCCTTGCGGGGGCCGGTCGGCAGGTACGACACCGACAGCAGCCTCGGACGGTCCCGGTTCGCGATGTCGAAGATCCGCAGCGAGTTGCGCAGCAGGGTCGGGTCGGTGAGCTTGGTGTCGGGGTCGAGGTAGTTGCGGGCCTCGGCGAAGTCGCTCAGGACGAGGCGGTCCAGGTCCTCGCGCACCTGGATGCCGTGCGGGTTGGCGCAGGACGCCACGGGAATCTGCGGGACGCTGTGGCACCGGTCCGGGTGCTCGCTCTCCCGCGTCGCCGCCGGGGTCTCGCTGATGACCCGGCCCCTGGTGTCGAGCCGGATCACCTCTCCGGGCGTCCCGCCGAAGCCGTTGCCGACCCGGACCTCGCCGTTGGTGTACCGGCAGGGCCCGGCGACGTCGGGTCCGCCCAGGTAGGAGCCGTAGGCGTTGCCGTCCCTGGTCGTCCAGAACGCGTCGGGCACCGAACCGCAGGGCGTGTCCCTGCCGAGCGCGATCCCGGTGAGCCTCACCTCGGGGAGCCTGCTCACGTCGAACACGTAGTCGGTGTCGGCGAACATCGCCCCGGCGTAGACATGCTGGCCCTTGCGCCAGGTGTACTGCATGTGGTGGGGCTCGCTCTGGGTGAGCGGGCCGAGGGTGGCGGTGTTCACGACCTTGCCGTAGGTCGGCGAGCCCTTGGTGGCGTCGATGACGGCCAGGAAGTCGGGCGGGACCTTGCCGCTCGCGGAGGCGGACGGCCCGTGGGTGTGCCCGGCGCCCGTTCCGGCCGCCTTGCCGCGCAGGCCCTCGGCACCCGCCCAGGCGAGCACCCATTCGCGCCGGCGCGGCCCGCTCCGGTCGCGGACGATGTGGTTCTCCACCCAGTAGGTCTTGCCGTCGGTGCCCTTGACCGACGATCGGACGACGCGCGTGCCCGGTGGATCCGAGCCGCACGCCACGAGGACGAGGGCGGCGGCCAGCAGCGACGCGGCGGCCGGGACTGACAGGCGGCGCCGGTTCGGCGCGGCGAACACGTGCACGGGATCTCCTCTGCCCCTGGCGGCACGGCTACTTTAAAAAGATATAGTTTCTCGTGACCGGAAGACAAGAGCGCGACCGCGGACGGTGAGACGGTTCCACTTCGGGACTCACGAGGTCTGCCGCATGGTGAACCGCTCGTCCGCCCGCCGGTAGACCTCCGGGCTCGTCCCGACGTCGGACCACCAGCCCTGCACTTCCATGTAGCGCAGCGTTCCCGCGTCGGCGTAGCGGCGGTTGAGGTCCCAGATCTCGAGCTCGCCGCGCGGTGACGGCCGCAGCGCCCGGACGTGGTCGAACGCGTCGCGGTGGTAGAGGTAGCAGCCGAGGTCCGTCCAGCCGGGGGCGTGCCGGTCCGGGTCCTTGTCGCCGAGCGCGGTGATCCGTCCGTCCTCGATGCGCAGCGGGGTGTACCCGGCCGTGTCGGCGGTGCGGGCCGCCACGACCAGGGCGCCGTCCGGCTGGGCGGCGAACGCGCGCACGGACGGCCCGAGCGGCGCGTCGATCAGCACGTCCCCGCAGGCGACCAGGAACCGGTCGGTGCGCAGGTGCGGCTCGGCCCGCGCGATCGCCGCGGCCATCCCGGCCCCGGACGGCGGCTGCCACACGTAGCCGAGGCTGCGCAGGCCGAGCTCGCGGCCGTCGCGCAGCTCGCGCAGGAAGTCCCCGGCGTGCCGGTCGTCGATGAGCAGCAGCACGTCCTCGACGCCCGCCCGGACGAGCTGGCCGATGACCCGGGCGACCAGCGGACGGCCCCCGACGGGCAGGAGCTGCTTGCTGGTGCGGTCGGTCAGCGGACGCAGCCGGGTGCCGCGCCCGCCCGCGAGCACGACGCCGGTCACCGCGTCCGGCGGCGGCACGCCGCCCCCCGAACTCACCCGCCGTCTCCGGGGTTGGACGCCTGGACGCACAGGGCCTTGGACGGGATGTAGAGGCCGCCGCTCCCGGTACGGAAGCGGGCGGCGGCGGCCTCGACGGCCCGCCACGCCTCACGCGCGTCCGGGGAGCCGTGACGCTCGCGGATCCGGTCGAGCAGGAACGGCGGGGTCACGGCACGCGTGAACGCCACGAACGCGCCGACCGAGTCGAACGCGAACGGCACCCGCGTCTCCAGGACGGACACCCCGGAGAAGCCCGCCGCCTCCAGTTCACAGGTCAGGACGTCGGGGTCGGTCATGCTGAACGGGCCCGGCGCGTCCGGCGGCGCGGGGGGCAGGTCCAGCGAGGCGCTCAACGAGGCGAAGCCCAGCGCCATCACCGGGGCGTCCTCCGCGGGCCCCCAGACCGCGGCGGCGAGCACCCCGCCGGGCCGCAGCAGGCGGCGCAGCCCAGCGAACGCCGCGACGTGGTCGACGGCGAACATCAGGCCCCAGCGGCTCAGCACCACGTCGAACGCGCCCGGCGAGAGCCCCTGGGCCTCGACGTCCGCCTCGACGAACTCGATGTTCGCGGCGACGTCGCCGAGCCCGCCGGCGCGCCGCCGCGCGATCCGCAGCATCTCCGGGGAGATGTCGGTCGCGACGACGCGTCCCGTCCGGCCGACGCGGCGGGCGGCGGTCAGCGCGGGTTCGCCGAGGCCGGTCCCGACGTCCAGGACGGTCTGCCCCGGACGCACGTCGCCGAGGTCGAGCAGCCGCCCGGTCACCAGGCCCGCGCCGCGCTCGAACACCTCCTGCGCCTCGGCCCAGCCCGCGCTCAGCGCGTCCCAGGTGGCGCGCTGCGCGTCCTTGACGGCCCGCCGGTCGAGTGACGTCCCCACCTCAGCCCTCCGTTCCAGCGCCGGACGCGCCGCTGATCCTGGCGTCGGGCGCGACGTCCAGACGGGCGCGGGCCGCCGCGAGGTGCTCGGCGGTCGTGCCGCAGCAGCCGCCGAGGATGTCGGGGGCGTAGGCGTCGTGCCATCCGGCGAGCAGGTCGGCATACACGTCCGGGGTGAGCGCGGACGGCATCGGCTCGTCCACGTGGGTCCAGCGGTGCGCGGCGTCCCTGACCTCGTTGTTCGGGTAGCAGCCGATCTTTCCGGGGCACGCTGCGCGCAGCTCGGCGAGGGCCTTCTCGGCGTCCGCCGGGGCCGTGCAGTTCACCAGGACCGCCTCGGCGCCGTCGCGGGCCACGGCGGACGCCGCGTCCGCGAGGCGCTCCCCCGACAGCAGCCGGCCGTCCTGCTCGCACACGAACGACACCCAGGCCCGTCCACCGGCCCCCTGCACCTGCTCCAGGGCGATCCGGGCCTCCCGCGCCGTGTTCATCGTCTCGATCAGGACGAGGTCGACCCCGACCCTCATCAGCTCGGTGGCGAGCCAGCGGTGCTCGGCGGCGAGCTCCTCGTCCGGCGGGACGAGGTCGGGCCGGTAGCAGTCCTCGACCGGGGCCATGGACGCCGCGACCAGCGCGGTCCCGGTGCCGCGCGCCGCGCGGGCGACGCCGACGGCGGCGTGCACCATCCACGCGAGCCCGGCCTCGTCCAGCCCGATCCGGCGCAGCGCCCGCAGGTTGCAGCGGAACGTCGCGGCCGTGATCACGTCGGCCCCGGCGGAGAGGTACCCGTCGTGCACCGCGCGCAGCGCCTCGCGGCGCGGTTCGGTGGTGAGCGCCCGCGTCGTCCACCACGGCGCGCTCAGCGGCAGTCCGCCGCGCCGCAGTTCGGTGGCCGTCGCGCCGTCCAGCCAGGTGGTCATCACTCGCCCTCCTCATGGTCGCGGTCAGGGTCGGGGTCGGCGTCGGGCGGAAGCGCGGCCGTCAGGTCGGCCGCCAGGTCGGCGGGGTCCTCGATGCCCGCCGACACCCGGACCAGGCGGCTCGTGATCCCGAGCGCGCGGCGGACGTCCGGGGCGACGCCCGCGTGCGTCATCAGGGCGGGCACCTCCATCAGCGACAGCACGCCGCCGAGGCTGACCGCGCACGTGAACAGCCGGACCCGGTCCATCAGCTTCTCGGCGTCGTCCAGGTACTCGAAGCTGAGCACCGCGCCGGGCGCCGCCATCTGCCGGGCCGCCACGCGGCGTCCGGGATGGCCGGGCAGGCCCGGGTAGTGGACGGCCCCGACGTACGGGGACTCGCGCAGCAGCGCGACGATCCGGGCGGCGTTCGCGACCTGCCGTTCGGTGCGCAGCGACAGCGTCCGCAGCCCGCGGTGGACGAGGAAGCAGTCGAACGGGCTCGGCACCGCGCCCGCCGCCGCGCGGTAGGCGGTGAGCTCCCGGTGCAGGCGCTCGTCGTCGTGGACCAGCGCGCCGCCCAGCGCGTCGGAGTGTCCCGCGATCGACTTGGTCGTGCTGTAGAGCGTGACGTCGGCGCCGTGCCGGAGCGGCTGCTGGAGCGCGGGACCGGCGAACGTGTTGTCCACCAGCACCAGCGCGCCCGCCTCGTGCGCGCGCTCGGCGACGTCCGCGAGGTCGGCGATGCGCAGCATCGGGTTCGTCGGCGTCTCCACCCACGCCATCGCGGCGGGCTCGGCGAACACCGCCGCGACGACGGCCGGATCGGAGAGGTCGGCGTGCTCCACCCGGACGCCCTGCCGCTCCAGCAGGCCGAACAGCGCGCGGGTGCCGCCGTACACGTCGTCGGACGCCACCACGCGCGCCCCGCGAGGCAGCGCCGACAGCGCCGCCATCCCCGCGGCCTGCCCGGACGCGAACGCGGTCGCGAACCGGACCTCCTCCAGCCCGGCCAGGCACCGCTCCAGGCCCTCGCGGGTCGGGTTCTCACCGCGTCCGTAGAAGTAGCGCGGCGGATCCTGGACGCGCCGCTCGTAGGTCGCCGCGACATGGATCGGCGGGACGACGTCCCCGGTGCCGGGCTCGGGCTCCTGGCCCAGCCGGACCAGCCTCGTGTCGAACCGCATCGTGTCCGACCACCGCGACCGCCCGTTGCCAGTGCTCACCTCGTCGGGCGGGGTCACAGGAACCTCGCCGTCGGGTGCTCGGCCGTCCAGGCGCCGGGACGGACCGTCCGCAGCAGTTCGGCCACCCGGTCGACCTCGGCGACCGTGTTGTACACCGCGAACGACAGCCGGACGGTGCCGAGCAGGCCGAGCTCGTCCAGGAACGTGCTCGCGCAGTGCACGCCGCTGCGCACCGCGACGCCGTGCCGGTCCAGATGCCCGCCGACGTCGTAGGGGTGGACGCCGTCCACGACGATCGAGACGATGCCGCTCGGCGTCTCCCCGGGCGCGCCGACCACACGGACGCCCGGCACCGTGCCCAGCGTGCCGACGGCGTGCCGGACGAGCAGCTCGTCCCGCCCGCGGACCTCGTCCCAGCCGAGCTTGTCGACGTACCGCAGGGCGGCGGCCAGGCCGACCGCGCCCGCGACGTTCGGCGTTCCCGCCTCCAGCCGCGCCGGAACCGGGACGTACCGGACCGGCTCGTCCGCGCTCACGCCCTTCACCGTGCCGCCGCCGACCTGGTACGGCGGCAGGTCGGCGAGCAGCTCGCGCCTCCCGTACAGCACGCCGACGCCCTGCGGCCCGTACACCTTGTGCCCGGAGAAGCAGTAGAAGTCGGCGTCCAGGTCCCGGACGTCCACCTGCCGGTGCGGGACGGCCTGCGCGCCGTCCACCAGCACCGGGACCCCGGCGCGGTGCGCGGCGGCGACCATCTCCCGGACGGGGTTGACCGTGCCGAGCACGTTGGAGACGTGCGCGACGGCGGCCATCCGGGTGCGGGGGCCGAGCGCGGCGGCGAAGTCCGCGACGTCCACCCGGCCCCGGGCGTTGACCGGCACGACCGTCAGCCGCGCCCCCGCGCCCTCGCACAGCCGCCGCCACGGCAGCAGGTTGGAGTTGTGCTCCATCCCGCAGACCACCACGTCGTCGCCCCTGCCGACACGGCCCCGGCCGAAGGTCTCGGCGACCAGGTTCACCGAGTCGGTGGTGCCCCGGGTGAAGACGATCTCGGCGGGGTCGGCCGCGCCGAGCGCGCGCTGCACGACGGCGCGGGCCTCCTCGTAGCGGTCGGTCGCGATCCGGGCGAGCGCGTAGTGGCCGCGGCCGATGTTGGCGTTGGCGCTCGTGTAGAAGTCGGTGAGCGCGTCCAGGACCGCGCGCGGCTTCTGCGTGGTCGCCGCGTTGTCCAGGTAGACCAGGGGTCTGCCGTCGAAGGTGGCCGCGAGGATCGGGAAGTCGGCTGCCAGGTCGGTCATGATGGGGGTTCCTCCTCCGCATGCCGGAACAGGCCGGCGAACGCGTCCAGGAATCGGTCCGGGAAGGCGAGGACCTTCTGCTCCGGATAGGGGCGGCGGCCCGGCGGGAGCGCCCGGTGCGGGCCGTGGTAGAACCAGCAGACCTGCCCGACCTGCTCGGCGAACACGACCGGCCAGGCGGCCCGCGGGTACAGCTGCATCTGGCAGCGCGCCGCGAGCAGCTCCCCCGCGGGGCCGAACGAGTGCCCGAACATCACGTGGCCGAACAGGTCGTGGACGACCCGGAACAGGTCGTTGTGCTGGAGGTCCGTCCCGTCCACGCGGACGCCGGACGGCCCGCGCAGCGGATGCCCTCCGCCACCACCACCCACGCCACCACCGACGCCTAAGGGGCCGTGGCCGCGGGCGGTGAGGAAGACCTCCAGGGCTCCGGTGCGGACGACCCGCCCGCGCAGGTCGCGGGAGTCGCGGTAGGGCTGGCCGTCCCGCGTCCACGGGCGGACGGCGACACCGGCGGCCGTGACCTCGTCGTACAGCATCCGGTTATGAAACTTCACTATCTCATAGCGTTCGAGCAGTCCCGGATCGCACTCAAATCGGACCGCGCGCTCGTACAGGACGGCCACCTCGCGGCAGAACCCCTCGTCCACCGTCACGCGCAGGCGGCCCAGCTCGGCGACGTCCGGAACGCCGTCAGGGCCGACGACGCCGCCCGACCAGCGATCGATGTGGTGCTGCGCGATCCGCCGCAGGCCACCGGGAAGCCGCACGGGCACGGTCACCCGCCCCCGTGGCGCGAGCCCCGGCCGTCTCCTTGCCATTCCTCACACATCACTTGATAATCCTATAGCAATCCAGGGAAGGCGGACAGTGATGACCAACACCGCGTCAGAGTCCACGCGGGAGCGCGCTGCCGGAACCCCGGCACGACCCGGAGACCCCCGGTACGGCGGCACGCTGCGGCTGCGCGGCCCGGGCGGCGTGGACCACATCGACACCGCGAGCGCCTACTACGCCACCTCGGCCCAGATCCTGCGCGCCCTCACCCGGCACCTGTTCGCCTATCCGGCCCAGGACGACCTGTCCGCGCCCGACCGGTCGTTCATCCCCGAGCCGGACCTGGCCGCCGAGGTGCCGACCGTGGAGAACGGCGGGATCAGCGCCGATCTGCGGACCTACACGATCCGGCTCCGCGAGGGCGTGCTGTGGGACTCGGCGCCGCCCCGCGAGGTCACCGCGCACGACGTCGTCCGGGCGTTCAAGCGGCTGCCCAACCCGGTGAGCGGAGCGGGGGCGCTGCCGTACTTCACCACCACGATCGAGGGCATGCGCGAGTACTGCGACGCCTACCGCGCGGCGTTCGAGGAGGTCGACCCGACACCCAAGGCGCTCGCCGAGTTCCAGGACACCCACGACATCGCGGGGCTGCGCGCCCTGGACGACCACACCGTGGAGTTCCGGCTCCGGCGTCCGGCCAACGACATGCTCAACATCCTCGCGACCGGGTTCACCGCGCCCGCGCCCGCCGAGTACGACGCCCACCTGCCCGACAGCATGGAGTTCCGGCGGAGCACCCTGTCGTGCGCGCCGTACCGGCTCGTCCAGTACGCCGAGCACGGCGAGCGGATCGTCATGGAGCGCAACCCGGTCTGGCGCAAGGAGACCGACCCGATCCGCAACCAGTACGTCGAGCGGATCGAGATCGAGGTCGACACCTCGCCGGTGCCGGAGATGGAGCGGCGGATGGACGCCGGCGAGGTCGACCTCGCCTGGTCCTACACGGCCGTGTCCTGGGACCGTCCGAAGCCCGGCCAGGACGCCCCCGCGCGCAGCTACCCCGGCTTCGCGCTCAACCCCTACATCGTGTTCAACCTGCGCAGCCCGAACGCGGGCCGCGCGACGAGCGACCGCCGCGTCCGCGAGGCGATCGCCTACGCCCTCGACAAGGTCGCGATCGGCGAGATCCTCGACGCGCTCGACGCGCCCAACCGCCCGCTCGGCTCGATCATCCCGGTCGGCAGCATCGGCCACCGGGACGACTTCGACCCCTACCCCACCCCCGGCTCACGCGGCGACCTGGAGAAGGCCCGCGCGCTGCTCGTCGAGGCCGGGTACGGGGACGGCCTCACGCTCATCGCCGCCGTCCGGAGGATCGGCATCCACCAGAAGGTCATGGCCTGCGTGGAGGCGAGCCTGGAGCGGATCGGCATCACGCTCGACTACCGCTACTTCAGCCAGGCCGAGTACTACGGGTCGGCGCTGTCGAACCCCGCGGCCGGACGCGCCGGAGCGTGGGACATCGCCGAGCCCGGCTTCACGCCCGACTGGTTCGGCAACAACGGCCGGGTCATCGTCCAGCCGCTGTTCCAGACCAACGACGTCCCGGGCACCACCAACTACGGCGGCTACAGCAACCCCGAGGTGGACGAGCTGATCGAGCGCGCCCTGGAGGAGCCCGACCCGGCCGCCGCCGAGGAGCTGTGGCACGCGGTGGACGCGCGGATCATGGCGGACCTGCCCGTCGTGCCGATCCTGTCGTTCGCCGCGATGACCTCGCGCTACCACGGCAGCCGCGTCCGCAACCCCGTGCACGTGCCGCAGATCCAGTTCTTCGACATCACCAACATCTGGCTCGACCCCGCCACCTGACCACTCGGGCGATCCGGCCTTCGCCTCCACTGACCGCCCTGGGGCGGGAGGGGGCGGGCGCGCGGCGGGGCGGGGTGGTCACCCCCGCCGCGCGCCCGCGTAGTCGTTGGCGGCGTACCAGGCGCCGCGCCCGCCCGGGAGCAGGTCGAGCACCTGCCAGACCGGCGAGAGCGGGTCGATGCCGCGCTCGGGCAGATCGTCCGAGACCGACGCCTGCATCGTGTAGCGGTGCCGGACGCGCCCGTCCCCGTCCTTGTCGTAGACCGAGATGCCGGGGTGCTGCGCGCCGTCCGCGCTCTCGGCGCCCATGTCACGGTTGAACGCCGAGTCGTGGCTGGACAGCAGCCGCAGGCCGTCCCAGCCGCGGCGCCGTCCCCAGGCGCGCAGCTTCGGCAGCGGCGCCTTCGCCACGACGGCGAAGCCGGTGTGCCGGGCGAGGTGGTGGGACACGCCGTGGAAGCCGTCCACCCACAGGGAGCACATCGGGCACGCCTCCTCGGCGTCCGGCGCGTACATCAGGTGGTAGACGACGAGCGTGCCGTGCCCGTCGAACAGCTCGCCGATCGCGGTGAACGTGACCGGGCCGTCGGCCGACAGGTCACGCGGTCCCTCGGCGAAGGCGTAGCGCGGCAGCACCGGGCCCGGCGGCAGCGCGCGGCGGGCCGCCGCGACGCGTTCGGCGTGCGCGAGCAGCTCCCGTTCCTCCTTGAGGAGCGCGTCGCGCGCCGCGACGTACTCCGGGCCCGCCCCCTCGGGCCACAACCTCCTCGGCGTCATGCCGTCGCTCTTCACTCCGTCGCTCTTCACGCCGTCGCTCATCGCGGTTCCCCTCGTCCGGACGGTCCGACGGGAGGAGGCTATACAGATCTAAACCGACACGCCCGCTCTTCGGCACCGCAACACCAGGCCGGTCGGCAGGCCGCCGGAGCCGCCCTCGGAGAGCTCGACGAGCTGGAACCCGCACAGGCTCAGCTCGTTCAGGTAGCTCGCCATCGTCCGGTGCCGGACGAGTTCGCCGCCCGCCTTCCGCTCGCCCTCGCGGAAGTACGCGGGAGGCCCGTCCCCCGCCGCGGCGGTCGCGAGCGGATGCGGGACGGCCAGGACGAGCCGTCCGGCGGGCCGGAGGTGGTGGTGGACGGTCCCCAGCAGCCGCGCGAGGTTCCGCGTCCGCTGCACGGCCATCCACGAGGCGACCAGGTCGAACGTCCCGTCGGCGTGGCCCGACCAGCCGTCCAGGTCGTCCTCGGGAAGGGTCCGGTAGGCGGACGCGCGGCCGTGCGCGGCCCACCTCTCCAGGCTCGTGCCGCCGAGTTCCAGCACCCGGGCGTCCCGGGCGCGACCGAGGAACGCACGGAACGTCCCGGCACACGGATCCGCTGTCATGACAGTCCTCTCCCGTCCACTCGCCGTGCTCAGGCGCGGGCGCCGAACAGCCCGCGGTTCAGGACCGGCCTGGCGACCTCCTGGAAGTCGATCCCGGGGTCCAGGTCGCGGATCGTCCCCTCGATGACCAGCAGCGACAGCAGCGGGAAGATCAGCTCGGACGCCGCGTGGACGCCGTGCCGGCGCTGCAGGTCGAACATCTCGGCGGCGAACGCGATCAGGCTGAACTCCCGCGCGGGCAGCCCGTGGCTGCGCTCCACCAGGTCGGCCATCCGGACGGTGAACGACTCCAGGTCGGCGTCCGGGCGGACGCCCGCCGCGCTCTCCAGCACGATCTCGGCGCAGCGGCGGCCCCGCCCGGTCGCCATGTTCAGGAAGAACTCGGCGAACAGGCGGCGCAGCCGGTCCGACAGCTGCACGCTGAACCCCGCGTCCAGCACGACGACCTGCCCGGACCTGGTGAAGTACAGGTTCCCGGGATGCATGTCGCAATGGACGAAACCGGTGACGAAGAGCATGTGGTAGACGGCGGTCAGGGCCGACCCGGCGAACGCGCGGCGCAGCGCGGGCGGGCAGGACGCGGCGGTGTCCAGCTCCAGGCCGGGGATGAACTCCATGACGATGCAGCGCGGGCTCGACGCGTCCGCGTGGACCTTCGGCACCCACACGCGCGGGACGGTCGCCAGCGCGTCCCGCAGCCGGGCCAGGCTCTCGGCCTCGCGGCCGAAGTCGAGCTGGCCGAGCACCGCGGCGCACATGCCGTCCACGACCTCGGTCACCGGCACGCCCCGCAGCGGACGCGTCCGGGCCGCGATCCGCGCGCCGCCGCGCAGCAGCGCCAGGTCGCGCCGCATCGCCCGCTCCACGCCGACGCGGCGCAGCTTCACCGCGACCCGCTCCCCGGACGGCAGCGTCCCGGCGTACACGCAGGCCACGCTGCCGCTGGCGACGGGACGTCCGGGCAGGCCGCCGAAGGGCGCCGGGCCGGACGCGCCGTACGCGGCGTCCAGCCCGCGGCGCGACTGCGCGGGCGTCATCGGGGTCGTCGCGTCCTGCAGCAGGGAGAGCTCGTCGCAGAGCGCGCCGGGCAGGACGTCCCGGCGCGTCCCGAGGACCTGGCCCGCCTTCACGAACGCGGGGCCGAGCAGCATGAGCAGCACCGTCAGCCTCCGGTAGAGGTGGCGGAGCCCCGCGTCGCGTCCGCGCACCAGGGCGAGCGCGAGCGCGGCGGGCAGCGCGACCGCCGCGACCAGCGCCGTCGTCGCGGCGACGCGCACCGCCCGTCCGGTGAGCAGCAACGCCTCCGCCGCGGGCCCGCCGGGACTCGCCGTCCGCCCACCGGGCCGGTCAGTCACCGGCGATCCCCGGGATCTCGATGGCCCGCAGCTGGAGCGTGGTGTAGTCGCAGTACCAGATGCGGGTGCCGTCCCAGGCGATGCCCGTCGGGTTGCCCGCGACCGACACCGAGGCCACCTCCACGCCGCGCGCCAGGTCCAGCAGGTTGATCGTCGCACCCCGGTAGTCGGAGTAGGCGACGAAGCCGTCCGACATGGTGATGCCCGCGACCGGGCGGCGGACCGGGTAGGACGCCAGCAGCCGCAGGTCGGCCGGGTCTCGCAGGTCGATCTGCCGCAGGTCCTCGTAGCCGAGCCACAGCCCGTGCCGGGTCGCCTCCAGCCCGCACAGCACGTTCCCCGGACGCGGGTTCGGCCGCTCGCCGAGCACCTCGCCGCCGTGCCGGTCGAGGACCCGCAGATCCCGGTCCGGCCCGGCGACCTGCACGAGGTCGCCGTCCAGGGTCGTCAGGTCGGTGCGGACGTCGGCGCACGGCACCCGGTGCCGCACCTCGCCGGACGCCGGGTCGAGGGCCATGATCTGGTTCGAGACGGCCTCGGAGAACCACAGGTCCTGCCCGGTCCAGGTCAGGCCGCACAGCTTGAACGCGCGGACCGGGATGTCCCGGACCGTGCCCGCCGCGAACGGCATCGTCATCTCCCCTTCCTCAGGCCGCACTCCATGCGCCACCGGCCGACGTCCCGGACGTCCGGCGGCGGCACGAGGCGGATCCGGAGCATGTCCCCCGCCTCGACCGGCGTGTGCCGCAGCGGCCACACCCACACCGCCCAGTTGCAGCCGGGATAGGACGGCAGGTTGGACAGCGTGATCCCCTTCGCGAGGGTCGCGGTGAAGTACCCGACGACCGCGTGCAGCCGTCCGGGCCTGGTGATGGTCAGCGAGCGCCCGGCGTCCAGCCGGGACGCGCCGCCGGGGCGCTGGTCGGCCACCGTCGCGGGGCGGCTCAGCAGCGTCGGGGGGCGCTGGAAGAAGTGCAGCTGCGCGGCAGGCTCGGCGGCGTCCTGGACGGCGTCCAGCGTGTAGCCGTAGAAGTCGCCGTTCCACAGGCCCCAGCCCTCGCCGTCGAACTGGACGGCCGCCAGCCGCGTCGCCAGCCGGTGCGGGACGGTCCGTCCGCCCGGCGCGAGGTTGGCCGCGTTGAACGCCCCGAGGACGTCCATCATCTGCTCCTCGGGGCCGAGGTTGCCCATCATCTCCGACACGACCACGTCGGCCCGCTCGGGCAGCTCCACGGTCCGCGCGTCGCCGCGCACGACCGTCAGCCGCCCCCGCAGCCCGTTGCGTTCGGCGATCTCCCCGGCGAGCTCGGCCGTCGCGGGGTCGGCCTCGACCGCGTAGACGCGCGAGGCGCCGTTGCGCAGCGCCAGCAGCGAGAGCGCGAGCGTGCCCGCGCCGACGTCGGCGACCACGCCGCCCCGCACGGACGCCGCCAGCGCCTTGTCGTAGGCGTCCAGCCTGGGCCGGTCGGCGAGCATGGCCTGGTGCATGAGCACGAGGCGCTGGTCCACGGACGTCCTCCCGGAGGCGCGGCCCGGAACGGCGGGTCCCGGGCGGAACGGATCAGGATCGGCGGTCGTTTGCGGGCTCGTGTCTCGGTTCGCGTCGGTTCGCGTCTGCTCGGGCGGGCGGACGCGCGTCCCTCCCGGGGTTTCGTGGACCCGGGAGGGACGCACCTTCCGAACGCTATCGGAATTTCAAGTAACTCCGATTCCGGCCGCCGCGTCAAGCGGCGGCCGGGGCGGCTCAGATGTTGACCGCGGCCGTCTCGCCGACGTGCGCGTCGCGCATGACGAGCTTGAGGCCGGTGAGCCGGGCCTTGACGACGCCGTCCGCCGAGAGGAGCGCCGAGTCGGCGCCCACCAGGGACAGCTCGGTACCGGTCGCCTCGAGGTCGGACAGCTTGCCCGTGACGTGCACGGCGTTCGCCGCGTACAGGGTCGCCTCCGGCGCGACCAGCTCGAACTCGCCGTCGATGTGCAGGTCGGACGGGAAGCGGAGGCGGCTGAGGCTGTCCTCGGTGCCCTCACCGAGGGTGCCGCCGGACGGCCGCGGCCAGCTCGCCCGCAGCATGACCCGGCCACCGAGCAGGTTGCTCTGCCCGGACATCGCGACCCGCGCCATCTGCGCGAGCACGCCCTGGCCGTCGTGCTTCTCGGGGCCGAACAGCAGGATCTCGGTGCCCGCGGCCTTGCGGTAGTCGCCCGCGAGGTCGACGGTCTCGGTCCGGCCGTCCACCTCGATCTGGACCGAGCCCTCCATGGAGACCTGCATGATCAGGGACGGGTCGACCAGCATGGACATGCACGGTCCGGCGCTCTCGGCGAAGAACACCGTCGGGGTGATGCCGACCGGCTCGTTGTCGTCGTTGGCCGGGTACCACGCCTCGGGGAGGGTGGTGCCGCGCACCACGTTCGGCGCCTGCACGACGTCGAACGGGCCGTCGCCGCGCGGGGAGCCCAGGTAGGGGCCGGTGAGCGGCTTCTTGTACGGCGGGATGCCGTCGACCACGCCGTAGATGTCGATGACGTTGCGGTGCGCCAGCCGCAGTGTGCTGGTCTCGAGGATGCCGAAGCGGCGGATGTAGAACTCGGCCGGGAAGTTCTTGCCCGGCACGATCTGCCGCACGTGGCCGGTGTTGGGCAGGAACGGGTTGGACAGGACCTGGATACGGTCGTCCAGCTCGTAGCTGTAGCCCTTGATGCCGACCTCGGGCGCGCTGATGAGCTCGAGCTCGAGCTCGGCGTGGCCCTTCTCGTCGACCCGGTGTTCGAAGCCCGGCATGGGCCACTTGTTCAGCTGCACGAACCCCGAGAGGTTGATGGTCTCCCGGCGGCCCGCGTAGTAGTCGTCCCCGAACACGACCGTGGCCGCCGCGAGAATGTGCGGCCGGATCGGCTTGGGCTCGAGATTGAGGGACTCGTACGTCTCACGGAGAGAACTCAAGCCAGACACCTCCAGCGTCTGATGAGATCGTCGTGCGGGGCCTCGGTCGCGCGAGCCCGAAGACCCTGATGACGTCACTATAACTTTTTATAGTGACCGGTCAACCCTCACGCGGACCGCCCGAACCCGGACGACGCCGCACCGGCACCGCGGGGCGACGTCCTCCCAACTCTCCGGCAAGATGGACCCGCACCTCACGCCCCTCCGCCACACCACCCAGATCTCCCAGCTCAGCTGGGTCAACCACCTCAACCATGGGGTGTTTCTCCAGAGCCATACGACCCCTTTCCGGACCGGCCGGATCACCCACGCCCGGTGGGCGCCGACCCGCCGTCCTCTGCACACCGCCTCAGCGAATCACTTGAAAAACAGATAGTAACTCTGGCTCTGAGGGAGTGCGCAAGACGTTCCGGGGCGTCGGCGCGCGACCTTGACAGCCCTTGCCGTGCATGGAAGATTACAGAGAGTGAGTGCTTTCGCGGTGCTCGCGCACGCGCGAATCGGGCCCGGCCCGCTCGCGGGCCGACGCCCGGCGCCGGCCGTTCCGCGCCGCCCCGGCCCGCCGCCGGAGACCGGCGCCCGGCCCGCCGCACCACCGCGACCTCCGGTCGCGCGGGCCGGACGCGCTTCCATCTCGACGCCAAGGATCGACGCCAAGGAGCAGCAGCACATGACCGACGACGGCACCATCCAGCGCGACGGCGACCGGGCCCTGTTCACCTACGAACGGCGCCTGGACCATCCGGTCGCGGAGGTCTGGCGCGTCATCACCACGCCGTCCGAGATCGCCCAGTGGATGGGCGTGGAGGTCGAGAAGTACGACCTGCGCCCCGACGGGAAGATCGTGATGGTCCACATGGGCGCCCAGCGGGTCGAGGACCGGGTCGTCAAGGTGGAGCCGCCGCACCGGCTGGAGCACACCTACTTCAACGAGATGAACCCGAGCGCGGTGGTCATCTGGAAGGTGGACGAGGCCGGCGGCGGCTCGACGATCACCCTCACCCACACCATGGACCTCGGCGAGGTCAGGGCCGCCGCCCAGGGGCAGGACATCGACCCGGTCATGGTCCTGGCGCGCAACGGCGCGGGCTGGCACCACCTGCTCGACATGATCGGGCTGCGGCTGCGCGGCGAGGAGATCCCGGAGTGGACCGAGGAGGACCGCAAGGCCCTCCAGAAGCACTACGCCGAGCTGGTCCCCTGACCGACCGCTCCCCCGGTCGGCCGGCCGCTCGGGCGGCCCGGCCGACCGGGTCCGGCCAGCGCGAGACCCTTGACTTCCTGCTTCACGACAAGTGATTGACCCGTCATGGAGCGTCACTTAGGGTCGCGCCATGGGCATACCTACCGAACCGATCGGCAGCATTCCCCGTCCCCCCGAACTCCTCGCCGCGATGGCCTCGGGCGGCGACGCCACCGCCGCACAGGAGAAGGCCGTCGCCGACACCATCTCGCGCCTGGAGCAGGCCGGCTCGCCGGTGGTCACCGACGGTGAGCAGGCCAAACCGAGCTTCGCGACCTACCCGATCGCCGGGCTCGCGGCCCTGGCCCCCGACGGCGTCGTCATCCCGTTCGCGGACGGGCACACCCGGCAGCTGCCGCGGCTGACGGCCGGTCCGTTCCGGTACCAGCAGCACGCGGTCGACTACCTGCGGGCCGCGAAGCGCCATGCGACCCGGCCCGTCAAGCAGGCCGTCATCGCCCCGTCCGCGCTCAGCCTGCTCTACCCGGCCGACGGCATCCCCGGCTACCCCCGTGAGCAGTTCCTGGACGACCTGGTCGACGAGGCCGAGGCCGACATCCGCGGGTGCCTCGACGCGGGCGCGCACGTCGTCCAGCTCGACTTCACCGAGGGGCGCCTGTCCCTCAAGCTCGATCCCAGCGGGGGCGTGCTGGACGACTTCGTCGCGCTCAACAACCGCGTCCTGGAGCGCTTCGACTCCGGGGAACGCGCCCGGATCGGCGTGCACACCTGCCCGGGCGGCGACCAGGACTCCACGCACAGCCTTGACGTCGACTACGCCGGGCTGCTGCCCAGGCTGTTCCGGCTCAGGGCCGGGAACTTCTCCGTGCAGATGGCCAGCGAGGCCGACCCGGACCGGGCGCTGAGCGTCATCGCCGACCATCTGCCCCCCGACGCGCGCGTCTTCGTCGGGGTGACCGATCCGATCGACCCCGTGGTCGAGACCCCCGAGCAGGTGCGCGACCGGATCCTCGCAGCGGCCCGCCACCTGCCGGTGGACCGGCTGGGGACGTGCGACGACTGCGGGTTCTCCCCGTTCGCCGACGACACGTCCACCTCCCGGGAGACCGCGTTCGCCAAGGTCGCGGCGCGGGTCCAGGGCACCGCCCTGGCGTCGGAGGTCCTCGGGGCCTGAGCCTCGGGCCGGTCGCTCAGCCCTCCTGGTCCGGCTGCGCGAAGAGGTGCATGTAGCCGAGGTTGACGATCGGCTCGGCCATCGCGGCGTAGGCGGCCGGATCGGTGGGGGTGAGGGCGCCCAGGCCGTCCACGTACCGGTTGAACATGCAGAACGCGGCGGCGATGAGCACGGTGTCATGGATCTCGAGGTCGGTGGCGCCGTGTTCGCGCGCCGCATCGATCTGCTTGGGCTCGACGTGGCTTCCGCCGCGCCACACCGACCCGGCGATCGCGAGCAGCGCCTTGAGCTTGTCGGACACCGGCGCGGTGGCCGGGTCGCGGCGCGTCCGCTCGACGACGTCGGCGCCGCCGTCCAGCTGGGCGGCGGCGAAGGCCGAGTGGGAGGACGCGCAGAACGTGCACTCGTTGAGCCCGGACACGTAGGCGCCGATCAGTTCGCGTTCGCCGCGTTCGAGGGTTCCCGGCCCTCGCAGCAGCACCTCCGCGAGTTCGCTCATCGGGCGCGCGGTCTCGGGGCGGTACTGGAACAGTCCGACGATCCCGGGCAGGTCATTGTCCAGATGAATGTGCGGCATGCCTCAGATACTGATCCACTCCGACGCCGTGGTGAAGGCCCGTAGCCGATCCTGGTCGGGTTCGGTGCCGATACCGGGCCCGGTGGGTACGGTCAGGTGCCCGTCGTCCAGGACGAACGGCTCGGTGACGTCCTCGGCGAAGTAGCGGCGGGACGCGGAGGTGTCGCCGGGCAGCGTGAACCCGGGCAGGGCGGCGAGCGCGACGTTGGCGGCGCGGCCGATGCCGGTCTCCAGCATCCCGCCGCACCAGACCGCGACGCCGTGCGCGCGGCACAGGTCGTGGATGCGCTTGGCCTCCAGGTAGCCGCCGACGCGTCCGGGCTTGATGTTGACGATGGACGCGGCCCCGAGGGTGATCGCGGCGGCGGCGTGCGCGGCGGACTCGATCGACTCGTCCAGGCAGACGGGGGTGCGCAGGCGGCGGGCGAGCTCGGCGTGCTGCACCATGTCGTCGTCGGCGAGCGGCTGCTCGATCAGCAGCAGGTCGAACGCGTCGAGCTTCGCCAGGTGCGGGGCGTCGGCGAGGGTGTAGGCGGCGTTGGCGTCCACCTGGAGCAGCAGGTCGTCGCCGAACCGCTCGCGGACGGCCCGCACCGGCGCGACGTCCCGGCCCGGCTCGATCTTCAGCTTGATCCGGACGTAGCCCTCGGCGAGGTAGCCCGCGACGGCGTCGAGCAGCTCGGGGATCGAGTCCATGATCCCGACCGACACCCCGCACGGCACCCGGCCGCGGGACGCGCCCAGGTAGCGGGCCAGGGGCTGGCCGGACTCGCGGAGCTGCGCGTCCAGGACGGCGGTCTGGAGCGCGGCCTTCGCCATCCGGTGCCCCTTGAACGGCTCCAGCGCCCGCTCGACCGCGTAGGCGTCCACGTCATCCTGGGGAAGGGCGGGGATCAGGAAGCGGCGCAGCACGTCGGCGGCGCCGTCGGCGTACTCGGAGCTGTAGAGCGGCAGGTCCATCGCGACGCACTCGCCCCAGCCCTCGGCCTCGCCCGTGACGACGCGGACGAGCAGGACGTCGCGGGCGGTCTCGGTGCCGAAGGACGTGCGGAACGGCGCGACCAGCGGCATCGCGATCCGGCGCAGCTCGATCCCGTTGATCTTCATCGGCGGCTCCTCACGGACGGCCCGCCTCCACGGCGGACGACGGCTCTGCGGCTGGACGGAGGGTCTCGGCGCGGTCGACGACGTAGGCCGTGCGGTCGTGGAAGCCGGTGACGCGGGCGCCGTCCGCGAGCAGGCCGCCCAGCACCTCGCGGACGGCCATCCGCCAGGCGCGCGCGGCGTCCGGGTCGGTGCGGCGCAGCGTCTCGATGTCGGCGGGCAACTCGATCAGGACTCTGCGGGCGCCCGTGTCCATGGTCTCGGGGCGGCCGTCGCGGTCGCGGAGGGCGTACTCGGCGGGACGGCCCGGATCGCCCAGCCGGGTTTCGGTCTCGTTGATGTCCCAGGCGGCCAGGACGCGGTCGCTCTCGTCGCCGCTGTTGATCGCGTCGCCCATCGCGCCGTAGAAGGACGGCAGGTACTCGACCGGCCGCGCGCCGAGTTTGACCAGGTTGAAGTAGGCGTTGCGACGGACGAGCGGGTCGAAGGTCCAGGTGATGCGGGACAGGCCGCGGGCACGGGCCCAGTCGCGCTGGTGCAGCTTGAGGGCCAGGCCGACGCCGCGTCCCGCGCCGGACACGCCGGTGAGGTGCGAGTGCAGGGACGTGCCGATGGGCGTGGCGAAGAACGCGACGGACGCGCCGACGAGCCGTCCGTCCTGATAGGCGCCTGCGACGTAGTTGCCCGCGTGCGACAGGGCCCGCATCATCTCCGCCGAGACCGGGTCGCCGTCGGCGTCGACGCCCCAGATCTCCTCGACCAGGCGCACCACGGCGTCGAACTCGGCCAGCTCGCGCAGTTCGCGCACCACCGGCCCGGCCCGGTGTCCCTCGTGATCAACCGGCACGTCCGTCCTCCCAGGAAGCGATCACTCCGACGCTATGCCGCCGTCGCGGGTGTTCACGCCTGCATGAGGACAAAACATCCTCAAAGTCTGCGGGTGTCAGGTGAGGACGCAGCGGATCGGAAGGCGCTTCAGGCCGCCGACGAACGTGGTGGCGACGCCGACCGGCTCCCCGGCGAGGCCGATGTCCCGGATCCGGGGCAGCAGTTCCTCGAAGAACGCCCGGATCTCGATGCGGGCGAGGGCGGCCCCGAGGCAGTAGTGGACGCCGGACCCGAACCCCAGGTGCCGGTTGGGGTCGCGTCCGACGTCGAAGAGGAACGGGTCGGTGAAGACCTCCTCGTCGCGGTTGGCGCTCGGGTAGGAGAGCAGGACGGCCTGTCCCGCGCGGACGGTCCTGCCGCGGAGTTCGACGTCCTCGGCGGCGGTGCGCATGAAGCTCCTGACCGGCGAGACCCAGCGGACCATCTCCTCCACCGCGGACGGCATGAGGCCCGGGTCGGCCCGGAGACGTTCGAGCTGGTCAGGGTGCTGGATGAGCGCGAGCAGCCCGCCCGCGACGGTGGCGGACGTGGTGTCGTGCCCGGCCGTCGCGATGATCACGTAGTAGGACGCGGTCTCCAGGTCGCTCAGGGGCTCGCCGTCCACGCGGGCGTTGGCGATGGCCGAGGCGAGGTCGTCCGTCGGGTGCTCGCGCCGGGCCCGGGTGAGGTCGGCGAAGAACGCGAACAGGTCCCGCCGGACCGCGCGGCGCTGTTCCGCGCCGGTGCCGCGGCTGCGCTCGGCGTCGTCCGCGCCGAAGAGCTCGCGGGTGAGCGCGAGCATCCGGTCGTACTCGGACTCGGGCAGGCCCAGCAGCGAGAGGATGACCTGCAGCGGGAACCGGACGGCGACGTGCTCGACGACGTCGCACTCGCCGTCGAGGTCCGCCATCCGGTCGACATGGCGGCGGGCGAGTTCGCGGACGCGCGCTTCCAGGGCGCGCATGGCCCTGGGCTTGAACCAGCTGGCGCCGATCGCCCGGACGGCGCGGTGCTCCGGGCCGTCCATGTGCGCGATCGTGCGGGCGCCGCCGCCTCCGGCGCGCATCGCGTCGTACTCGGCGGTCCCGAGCACCAGGCGCGGCGCGTTCCGGAAGACGGTGTCGCGGCGTTCGACCTCCAGGACGTCGGCGTGCCTGGTGACCGCCCAGAACGGCGCGTACCCGTCGGGTTCCACCCAGCGCACCGGGTCGTCGCGGCGGAGGATCCGGGCGGCGCTGTGAAATCGGGACTCGTCGGCGTGGGCGGCCGGGTCGGCGAGCGTCCGTCCTGCTTCGTCGGTGTCCATCGTCGTCTTCCCGTGGGGAGTCGCCGGGCGGTCGGCCGAAGCCTACGCTCCCCCTTGCGCACGGCCGGTCACGGACGGAGAGTGGGGACGGGCCGCGGCGCTGTGACGGCGGTCCGCCGCCGTCCTCCGGCCGATCTCTGGAGCGTCCGATGCGCACTCCCGAAGAGCAGGGTCCGTTCGTCCTCGATCCCACCGGCGCCGACGTGCTGGGCGACGCCGCGCGGATCCGCACGCGCGGTCCGGCGGCGCGGGTCCTCCTGCCGGACGGCGTCCCGGCGTGGGCGGTCAGCGACCCCGAGCTGCTGCGGCGGCTGCTGACCGACGCCCGCGTCTCGAAGGACGCCTACCGGCACTGGCCGCTCCTGACGAACGGGGAGATCCGGCCCGAGTGGCCGCTGATCGCC
This sequence comes from Actinomadura oligospora ATCC 43269, assembly GCF_000518265.1. Taxonomy (GTDB): domain Bacteria; phylum Actinomycetota; class Actinomycetes; order Streptosporangiales; family Streptosporangiaceae; genus Spirillospora; species Spirillospora oligospora. The sequence goes on from NZ_KI912411.1 coordinate 669,391, forward strand.
TGGGTCACGGTGCGCAACATGTTCACCGCGTACGGCCCGGACCACCGGCGGCTGCGGCGGCTGGTGTCGAGCGCGTTCACCGTCCGGCGGACGGCGGCGCTGCGTCCGCGGATCGAGGCGATCGTCGCCCGCCTGCTGGACGAGGTCGCGGACGCGGGGGCGGACGGGCCGGTGGACCTGCGCGACCGGTTCGCCTACCCGCTGCCGATCCAGGTGATCTGCGAGCTGTTCGGGATCGCGGAGCCGGAGACGCGCGAGGAGATCCGCCGGTGCGTCGACGTCTTCTTCCGCACGACCGCCACCCCCGAGGAGGCCGCCGCCGCGCTCCCGCGCCTGCAGGAGATCCTCGGCGAGGTCGTCGCGGAGAAGCGGGCCCGCCCGGCCGACGACCTGTCGTCCGCCCTCATCGCCGCCCGCGACGGCGGCTCGCAGCTGTCGGAGGACGAGCTCGTCGACACGCTCGGGCTGTTCCTGAGCGCGGGGCACGAGACGACGGTGAACCTGCTCGACAACGCCGTCCACGCGATGCTGACGCGTCCGGACCAGCTCGCCCTGGTGAGAGAGGGCCGCGCGAGCTGGGACGACGTGATCGAGGAGACCCTGCGCGCCGAGCCTCCGATCGTCAACCTGCCGCTGCGGTTCGCCGTCGAGGACATCGAGGTGGACGGCGGCGTCGTGCTCCGCAAGGGCGAGGCGATCATCAGCTGCCTCGGCGCGGCCGGACGCGACCCGGGCCTGCACGGCGACGACGCCGGCGTCCTCGACGTCACCCGCGCCGACAAGGAGCACCTGGCGTTCGGCCACGGCGTCCACCACTGCCTCGGCGCGCCGCTGGCCCGGCTCGAGGCGGCGGTCGCCCTGCCCGCCCTGTTCGCCCGCTTCCCGGACCTGAGGCTGGCCGTCGACCCGGCCGAGCTGCGGCCCCTCCCCTCGTTCATCTCCAACGGCCACCAGACCCTGCCCGTCCTCGTCTGAGGAGGCGGCCGGTCCGGTACCGGTCTCGTCAGGCGCGGGGACGCCAGGCCGAGACGACGGCGGCTACTCCGGCGACGGCGGGCGGGAAGTCCCGCGGCGTCCCGGCGCCCCGGTACCGGGGCGCCCGGCTCCCGGCCACCTCCTCGCTACTATCACGCCATAGTAGTGAGGAGGCGTGCGCGGATCGGGGCGTTACCGCCGGTAGCCGACGAGCGTCATCATGCCGGACTCGGAGTGGTAGATGTTGTGGCAGTGCAGCATCCACCGGCCCGGGTTGTCGGCGTCGAAGTCCGCCTCCACCGTCGTGCCGGGCCGGACGATCGCGGTGTCCTTGCGCAGGCCCGTCCCGGTGAGGGCGAAGGTGTGGCCGTGCAGGTGCATCGGGTGCCACATGGTCGTGCGGTTCACGAACGACAGCCGCACCCGCTCGCCGGACCGCACCCCGTACAGGTCGTCCGCGCGGTAGGGGCGGCCGTTGATCGCCCAGTCGTACTTCATCATGCCGCCGGTGAGCTCCAGGCGGATCGTCCGGTCGGGCCTGCGGTCCGGCAGGCGGACCTGGTCGGCCGGACGCAGGTCCGCGTAGCGGACGATCTTCCGCTGGAGTTCGGCGGGACGGACACCGGCGGACGGCACCGACGCGCCCGCGCTGGTGCGCAGCACCGCCAGCGCCGTGGCTTTCTTGCCCTCGGCCAGCGCGGTGAGCGGGAACGCCCCGTCCCCGGCGGTGACGAGGACGTCGTACCGCTCCCCCATGCCGATCAGCAGCGCGTCCGTCGGGGTGGGACGGACCGGGAAGCCGTCGGTGTGCGTGACGGTCATGCGGTGCCCGCCGAGCGCGACCCGGAAGGCGGTGTCGCCTCCGGCGTTGATGAACCGGATGCGGACGCGGTCGCCCGGCTTCGCGCGGAACGTGGTGGGCGCGGTGGCGACGCGTCCGTTGATGAGGAAGTGCGGGTAGCGGACGTCGCCCGCGTCGCCGCCGAGCAGGTCGCTGGTGGCGCCCATCAGTATGTGCCCGCCCGTCTTCGGGGACGGGACCGACCTCTGGCCGCCCATGTCCATGCCGGGCATGTCCATGCCGCCACCGTCGCCGCTGCCTCCGCCGCCGTGGCCGCCGTGCATGCCGCCCATGCCCTTGCGGAGTTCGGCGAGGACGTCGTCCGGTGTGCCGGTGACGCCGTCGAGCCAGTCGTCCAGGACGACCGTCCACTCGGCGTCGTAGCGGAGGGGTTCGTTCGGGTCCTCGACGATGAACGGCGCGTACAGGCCGCGGTCGAGTTGCAGGCCCAGGTGCGGGTGGAACCAGTACGTCCCGGGGTGGGCGACGGCGAACCGGTACTCGTAGTCGGCGCCCGGCTCGATCGGGGCCTGGGTGACGCCGGGGACGCCGTCGGCGTCGTTGCGCAGCGCCAGGCCGTGCCAGTGGACGCTGGTCTCTGCGGGAAGCCTGTTGGTGACGCGGGCGCGGACGACCTCGCCCACCTTCACGCGGATCTCGGCTCCGGGGAGGCGTCCGTCATAGGTCCAGGTGCGGACGGTCGGGCCGCCGAGGTCGACCGGCCCCTCGGACGGCACCAGGCGGACGTCACGCACCGTCCCCTTGCGGCGGGCCTGCTCGGCGGCCCTGACCTGCGGGCCGTCCGGCAGGACGAAGCCGGACGCCCGGCCCTCGGAGCCCTCAGCGCCGCCGCACGCGGCGAGCAGCGCGCCTCCGGCGCCGAGGGCTCCCAGGCGCAGCGCGGAACGTCGGTCGAGAGAAGTCATGGTTCACGAACCTCACGATGGTCGAACGGGTCATGGCCGACTGGGATCGGCCGGAGACACGGCGACCTCGCCGCGCTCCGGCATCGGAGAGCGGCCTCTAGATCCGCAGGACCACCGTTCGAGAGAGCGGCGACCCCAGGCTGGGCGGCCCCCGGACACCCCAACGCGCGCCCGGGGCGGGACGGGCGGCCGTCAGCGCGGCCAGGACCGTCCTGACCCACCTCAGCAGGGTGGGCGCCACCAGCGCGACCGCGGCGATCAGGATCGCCACGCACATCGCGAACGGGTCGTGGGTGACACCGCCGCAGCACCCGGTCATCAGCGAAGCCGACGCCGAACCGGCGGTCGCGTACGCGGCGGCGAGCGTGAGTTCACCGCCGGGCATGGCGTGACCGGCGGGCATGGCGGCGTGCTGCGCCGTCTGCCGCATGCTGGCGGACGCCGTGGACGGCGAGGATCCGCCGTCCTGGACGGAGTGGCCGATGGTGTGCATCGCGGTGACGCCGAACGCGAGGAGGAGCAGCAGAAGCCAGCGTGAGGCCACGCCCGCACCCGCGTCCTGCCGCCGTTCCATCAAACCTCCCGCTCAAGCAACACGATATCCGGGCACGCTCCAAGTCCGATTTCGGGTGCCCGAACCGACCGGCACGCTCCGGTGGGTCAGCCGCGAGGGCGGCGCGGACGGTCACTGCGGCTGGAGGACGTCCTCCTTCGCGAGCGGCGGCCGGTCCTCCACGTCGGAGTGGGAGTACATCCCGGGCTCGTAGCTGTAGAAGCCGCCGTGCTCGAGGGAGTCGGTGTGCGACTCGTCCACCCGGCGGACGGTGCGGCGGCGGCCGGCGGCGAGGGTCCCGATCAGGCCGCGGCCGGTGATGACCAGCATGGCCACCACGGCGAGGGCGCCCACCGCGGGGCCCAGCCAGATGCCGATGTTCCCGCCGAGGTGGGAACCGATCGCGAGAAGATGCGATTCCATGACCAATCCTCCCCAGTCCGGAATTCGGCTCATCCCAGAATATGCCGTGACGACCGAAGCGGACCGGGTTGAGAGCGAATGCGGGGGGTAATATCGCCATTCGTCCGCAGCTTTTCCCTGGGGATGACCGGAGCGTGGCACGGCCTCTGTTCCGGCGTGAACAGCCCGGGGAACAGGTGAGGAGAGGCAGGCCCGTCACCGTCATCAGGGGAATGATGAACAAGCGATCGCTCACCGCACTGGCCCGCGAGCACCTCGGCCGGGCTCGCGAGGCGTCCAGCGGACGGTCCGCCGAGACCGTCCACGGCGGCCACGAGCGCCAGCTGCGGCAGACGCTCATCGCGCTGCGCGCGGGGGCCCGGCTCGCCGACCACGAGAACCCGGGCGACGCGACCCTGCACGTCCTGTCCGGACGGGTCCGCCTCGTCGCCGGGAAGGACAGCTGGGACGGCGCCCCCGGCGACCTGCTCATCATCCCGGACGCGACGCACTCCCTGGACGCCGAGGAGGACTCGGCCGTCCTGCTCACGGTCGTGAAGAACCTCCACGCCTGACACCCCACGTCCGGCCGTCGCGCGACGTCCGTGGCGGCGCGCGCCCGGTAGCGCGGGCCCGGCCTCCCCCGCTCCTCCCGATCCGCCGGGGTCCGTTTCCCGTCATATCCGTCCAGAGCGCGCGGCCTTTCGTCCCCGCCGGGCGATGGACGATCTTTCCGGCGTGTTAACGGCGAATTAGGTCTGGCCGTCCAGACCTGGACCGGGTCGAGCGGGGCCGGAGACGCTCCCTGCAACGGCGCCAACCCCCGGCGCCGCGAGAAGCAGGAGGTCACGGTGTCCACTCCCACCCAGGCCCGCACACCCTGGCGGGCCGTCCTCGGCGGCTCGGTCGGCAACCTCGTCGAGTGGTACGACTGGTTCGTCTACGCCAGCTTCGCCACGTACTTCGCTTCCGCGTTCTTCCCCAAGGGCAACCCCACGGCGCAGCTGCTGAACACCGCGGGCATCTTCGCGGTCGGGTTCTTCATGCGGCCGGTCGGCGGCTGGCTGCTCGGCCGCTACGCCGACCGGCGCGGGCGCAAGGCGGCGCTCACCCTGACCGTCACGCTGATGTCCGGCAGCGCCCTGCTCATCGCGGTCGCCCCGACCTACGACTCGGTCGGGTACTTCGGCGCCGTGGTCCTGCTGATCGCGCGGCTCATGCAGGGGCTGTCGGTCGGCGGCGAGTACGCGGCGAGCTCGACCTACCTCACCGAGGCCACCCCGCCGGGACGGCGCGGTTTCGCCTCCAGTTTCCAGTACGTCTCGATGACGGCCGGGCAGCTGCTCGGGCTCGGGCTGCAGATCGTCCTGCAGCGGACGATGAGCGAGGAGGCGCTGAAGTCCTATGGCTGGCGCATCCCGTTCGTCGTCGGGGCGCTGAGCGCCGCCGTCATCTTCTACCTGCGGCGCAGGCTGCTGGAGACCCCGGTGTACGCGGAGGAGGCGAAGGGCAGCCCGGCGATCCGGCACGAGCGCGGCACCGTCCGCGAGCTGCTACGCCACCGGCGCGAGGCGTTCCTGGTGATCGCGCTGACCGCGGGCGGGACGCTCGCGTACTACACCTACACGACCTACCTGACCAAGTACCTGTCGAACACGGCGGGCCTGCCGAAGAGCACCGCCTCGCTGGTGAGCTTCTGGGCGCTGCTGGTGTTCGCGCTGCTCCAGCCCCTCGCCGGGGCGCTGTCCGACCGGATCGGGCGGCGCCCGCTGCTCATCGCGTTCGGCGTCGGCGGGACGGTCGCGACGGTCCCGCTGATGACCGCGCTCGGCCACGCGTCCGGCTTCTGGCCCGCGTTCGGGCTGATGCTGACCGGGCTGGTCGTCGTGACCGGCTACACGTCCATCAACGCGGTGGTGAAGGCCGAGCTGTTCCCGACGCACGTGCGGGCGCTCGGCGTCGCACTGCCGTACGCGATCTCCAACGCGCTGTTCGGCGGGACCGCCGAGTACGTGGCGCTCTGGTTCAAGAAGGGCGGTGTCGAGTCCGGCTACTTCTGGTACGTCGCCGCGTGCGCGGCGATGTCGCTGGTCGTCTACGTCCGCATGCGCGAGACGCGGGACACGGCGATGTCCCGCCGGGAGCTGGCCACCGAGGCCGCTCCCGCGCGCGTGTAGCCGGAGGCGCGCGGCCCGCCCCGTCCGGCCGGGCCCGCGTGCCTCCCGCCCCCGCCCGGACGGGCGGGGGCCTCGCCTACCGAGGTGATCGCATATGGAGCCCAACGACGAGCTCCCGGAGTTCCCACCGGCCCCACCGTTTCCGCCTCCGTCGTCGCCGCGCTTCGCGCCGGATCCGCCCCTGCCGCCGCCGCTCACCGACCTGAGCCCGGAGGAGCCGACCGGACGGGCCGACGTGCGCATCGTCCGCGCGCCTGAACCGGCCGCCGTGGACGCCCCCGCACCGGTCACCCCGGTCGCGTCCGGACCGGTCGCCGTGGACGCCTCCGGAGGGGACCGTGGCGGCCGGGACGCTGCGCGGGCCGCCCGCGGGCCTCTAGCCTGACCGCCATGCGGGTTCTGCTGGTCGAGGACGACCTCCGCCTCGCCGCCGCCCTGGTCACCCACCTGCGGCGCGGCGGCTACGAGGTGACGCACACCCGGACCGCCGCCGAGGGCGTCCGGCTGGCGGCCGAGGCCGACTTCGTCCTGCTCGACCTCGGCCTGCCCGACGCCGACGGGCTGAAGGCGCTGGAGCAGGTGCGGCGCAGCTCGGACGTCCCGCTGATCGTGGTGACGGCGCGTGCGGGCGACGTGCTGCGGGGCCTGCACCGCGGTGCGGACGACTACCTCGTCAAGCCCGTCCGCCCGGAGGAACTGCTGGCGCGGATGCAGGCGGTGGTGCGGCGCACCGCGCGTCCCGCGAAGGTGCAGCGGGTCGCGGCCGGGGACGTGGTGATCGACGTGCCGGCGCGGCGCGTCACGGTCGCGGGACGGGACGTCCCGGTGACCCGCCGCGAGTTCGACGTGCTGGCGGTGCTGGCGAGCCGTCCGGGCGAGGTGTGCGCGCGCGACGAGATCCTCCTCGCGCTGTGGGGCGACACGTCGCTGTCGGCCTCGCGGGCGCTGAACGTGCACGTGCGGAACATCCGGGGCAAGACCGAACGCGGCTGGCTGATCGTGACGCTGGTCGGGACCGGCTACCGGCTCGGGGACGGCCCGCCGTGAGGAACCGGCTCGTCGCCGTCCTCACCACCCTGGTCGTCCTGGTCATCGCGGGTCTGGCGGTGCCGCTGGGCGGCGCGTACGCCTCGCACCGGACGGGCCGCCTGCTGCTGGACCGGCGCGCCGACGCGACCCGGTTCGCCGAGCTCGCCGACCTGGCGGCGCGGACCGGCGACCGCGAGTCGCTGCAGCCGGAGATCAGCCGTTACGCCTCGCTGTACGGCGCGGCGGTGTGGATCCAGGACCGCGAGGGGACCCTGCTCGCCCAGGCGGGCACGGGGGCCGGGCCGGACGCCGAGGCGACCGTCCGGGCGCTGTCCGGACGGACCACCGACACGCTGCCGTCGCTCACCCCGTTCGGGCCGCGGCGGGTGCTGATCGCCGAACCGTCCGGGCGGGACGCGCAGATCTCGGGCGTGGTGCTGCTGCTCGCGCCGACCTCGAACGCCCGCCACGACATCACGCGGGTGTGGGGGGCGCTGCTGGTCGTCGGGCTGGCCGTCCTGGCGTTCTCGGTGTTGGTCGCGCGGGGGCTGGCGCGCTGGATCCTGCGTCCGGTGACCGAGCTGGACGAGGCGACCCGCCGGATCGCCGAGGGCGAGCTCGGGACGCGCACCACCGCGAACGTCGGGCCGCCGGAGCTGCGGCGGCTGGAGCAGCGGTTCAACGCCATGGTCGAGGCGGTCGGCGCGGCGATGCGTCGGCAGCGCGAGTTCGCCTCGAACGCCTCGCACGAGCTGCGCAACCCGCTCGCCGCGCTGATGTTCCGGCTGGAGAACCTGCGCCCGTACCTGGACCCGGCGGGCGAGCGGGAGTTCGAGGAGACCGGCGCCGAGCTGAACCGGCTCGCCAAGACCGTGACCGACCTGCTGGAACTCGCGCAGACCGAGGCGGGCGCGCAGGCGCGGGCGGGCGCGCCGATCGCCCGCGACCTCGACGTCGTCGCCGAGCTCGGCCCGAAGCTGGAGTCCTGGCGGGAGGTGTTCGACGCGCTGGGGATCGCGTTCTCGGTGCGGCTGCCGGACCGGCTGCTCGTCCGGGCCGTCCCGGACGCGGTGCCGCGCATCGCCGACATCGCGCTGGACAACGCGCACAAGTTCGTCCCGGCGGGAGGGACGGTCACGGTCACGCTCGACGCGCACGCCCGGCTGCTGCGGATCGCCGACGACGGGCCGGGGCTGAGCCGGCAGGAGCGCGCCCAGGCCCTCGACCGGCACTGGCGGGCCCCGGCGCACGCCGACCTGCCCGGCAGCGGCCTCGGCCTGCCCATCGCCGCCGCGCTCGCCGAGGCGTGCGGCGGACGCCTCCACCTGCGCGCGAACCGTCCGCACGGCCTGTCGGTCGAGGTCCACCTGCGGGACGCTCAGCCGAACACCGACTCGTAGTAGCGGGCCGCGCCGCTGTGCAGGGGCACCGCGCCGGTGCCGATCGCGAAGCGGCGGTCGAGGCGTCCGCCGGGGGCCTCGGGGGCGCGCAGGCGGTCGCGGCTGGTGAAGAGGCGCTTGGTGACCTGGAAGGCGACCTCGTCCGGGAGGCTCACCCGGCACATCAGGTAGCTGGCCGTGCTGACCGTCAGGACCGGCTGGGGGAAGCCGTAGGCGTTCGCGGGGACGGCCGCGGAGTCGTAGATCGGCCCGTAGGTCCGGCGCAGCCTCATGACGAGCTGGTCGTCCAGCGGGACGAGCCGGATCGGCACCTGCTGGGACAGGGTCGTCAGCGCGGGCGTCAGCACGCCGCCGGACCAGAACGCGGCGGCGATCTCGTCCGCCTTCAGCGCCTCGATCGAGCGGTCCAGGCCGTACCGGAAGATGCGCGCCGGACGGGCGAGGCGCGCGACCGACAGCACGCGCTCGGCCGTGACGGCGGTCCCGGAGCCGTCCGCGCCGAGCGAGACCGACCGTCCGGCGAGGTCGGCGATCCTCTCGATCGGGGTGTCCCGGCGCACCACCAGGTGGACGAAGTTCATGTACATGCGGGCGAGCGCGGCGGCGGGACGGTGCCTCACCCGGACGGTCTGGTCGGCGCTGTCGGCGAGCGCGAACGCGAGGTCGGCGGTCCCGTCCGCGAGCATCGACAGGTTCTGGACGCTGGCGTTGGTCGGCACCACCCACACCTTGAAGCCGCCGCGTCGCAGCTCGTCGGCGAAGCGGTCCCCGAGCGCCTGGTACGGGCCGCCCTTCTCGCCGGTCGCGAGCTTCAGCTCGGTCGGCCTGCCCGATCCGCCGCAGGCCGCCGCGAGGACGTCCGCGCCCCCGGCCGCGAGCGCGGCGGCGGTGACCAGGAGGGTTCGGCGTCTCATGGCGGCACGCTACCTCCGTCGCCGCGACCGCCGGACCGCTTCACCCGTCCTGCCCCGGATCCCGGGAGGACTGCTCCGGAAGCCGGACGGCCTTGGCGGGGTCGTGGGCGGTCCGCAGCTCACGCTTGAGGATCTTCCCGGAGTGGTTGCGCGGGATCGCCTCGACCAGCTCGTACCAGCGGGGCCGCTTGAACCGGCCGAGGCGGCCCCGGCAGTGCGCGTCCAGGTCGGCGGGCGCGACGTCGCCGCGCGCGACGACCAGCGCCTTCACGGCCTCGCCCCAGCGCCGGTCCGGGACACCGACGACCGCGGCGTCCAGCACGGCGGGATGGTCGAGCAGGACGCGTTCGACCTCGGCGCAGTAGACGTTCTCGCCGCCGGACTTGACCATGTCCTTCGCGCGGTCCACGAAGTACAGGTAGCCGTCGGCGTCGAGCCGCAGCAGGTCGCCGGTGTGCAGCCAGCCGTCGCGCAGCGCCTCGGCGGTCGCGTCGGGCCGCCCGGCGTAGCCGCTCATCAGCGTCGCGCCGCGCACGAGCAGCTCACCCGGCTCGCCGGGCCCGGCGTCCACGGCGACGTCGAAGGGCGGGAGCGGACGTCCGACGGTGCCGGGACGTTCCAGTTCGTCGGCGAGCGTGGACACCGACACGAAGTTGCCCGCCTCGGTCGAGCCGTAGATGCCGCGGTAGTCGACGCCGAGGTCGCGCAGCGCGGTCAGGGTGCGCGGGCGTTCGGTGGCCGCGATGCCGAACACCAGGCGCAGCGTCCCGGGGGCGGCGGCCTCGTGCCGCAGCGCCCGCCCGGTGCCGGTGGGGAAGATCGCGACGGTGACGCCGTGGGACGCGACGGCCGGCCAGACCGCTTCGGGCGTGGCTCCGGGCGGCACCACGACCGTCCCGCCGGACGCGAGCGTCGCCAGCGCCGTGCCGTACCCGGCGACGTGGAACAGCGGCAGCGCGCCGAGCAGCCGGTCGTCCCCGGTGAGCCCGAGCGCCTGCACGACGTTCGCGGACGCCACGACCCACGCCCGGTTCGACAGCAGGCACCCTTTCGGGCGTCCGGTCGTCCCCGAGGTGTACAGCTGCATCACCGGCGCCTCCGCGTCCGGACGCGGCAGGCCGGTCTCGGGCGCGTCGCGGAGCGCGTCGTCGGTCTCGGGACCGAGCCGCCAGGACGTCAGGTCGGACAGGCCGCTGGACCGGGCGAGCGGTTCCAGCGCCGGGTGGACGACCGCGTGCCGCGCGCCCGCGTCCTCGACCTGGAAGCGGATCTCGTCCGCGCTCAGGCGCACGTTCAGCGGGACGATCACCGCGCCGAGCAGGGACGCGCCGAACGCCGCCTCCAGCGCGTCGGGGACGTTCACGGTCAGCAGGGCGATCCGGTCGCCCTCCCGCACTCCCCCGGCGGCCAGCAGCCGCCGCCAGGCTCCGGCGCGTTCGTCCAGCTCACGATAGGTGCGCCGATGCCCGTCCCAGGTGAAGGCGGTGCGCGACGGCCACAGCGTCGCGCCCCGGTGGGCCAGATCCGCGAGCAGCATGACGTCCTCCCGGTCGACGACCTGTCCCTGTCGGTACCCGCTGGCGAGCCCGCCGTCACACCCGGGCCACGTCCGAAGCGCGCCCGGAGTGTTGCCTGGATCACAGGCCCGGTGGAGCATGGGGCGGGATCGTCCGCCCCACCCCGCCGGGTCCGTCCCCGCGTGACCCGCGCGCCGCGCCGCCGAGGAGCCGTCATGACCATGCCGTCCGCCGTGCCGTCCGCGCTGCCGCCCGCCTACGCCAGTGCGGTCCTGCCCGCGTCCGCCGACCGGGTGTGGGCCTACCTGCGCGACTTCGGCAACCTCGCCGAGTGGTTGCCGGGCGTCGACACCGGCGTCATCGAGGACGGCGGGCCGTCCGACCGGGTCGGCTGCGTCCGGCGCATCATCGGACCGGGCGACACGGTGTTCCGCGAGCGGCTGACGTCCCTGGACGACGAGTCCCGCACCTACCGTTACGAGATCCTCGAGTGCCCGCTGCCGGTGCGCCGCTGCCGCGCCGCCCTCCGCGTCGTCCCCGTGACCATGACCGGCGAGGCGTTCGTGGAGTGGTCCGCGGACTTCTCGGCGAACGCCGACGACGAGGAGGCCATGGCCAAGACCCTCACCGTCGGCATCTACGCCACCGGCCTGTCCGCCCTGACCAGACGCTTCTCCTGACCCCCCGTCCCGCCCCCGAACGGGGCCGGGCCGCCGGGCGGGGAGGCGTTGGGGTGGGTCAGGCGAACTTCGGGGGGCGTTTCTCGCGGAGGGCGGCGACGCCCTCGCGGACGTCGGGACCGGCGAAGCCGAGGAACTCCAGGGCCAGGGACGCGTCGAAGCTCGGCTGGGCCAGCCGCAGCCAGCTGTTCAACGCGTGCTTGGTGGACGAGATGGCCTCCGCCGGTCCCTCGGCGAGACGGGTCGCGATCGCCATGGCGCGGGAGTGCACCTCGTGGTCGTCGACGCAGAGGCTGACCAGGCCGATGCGTTCCGCCTCCTCGCCGGAGAGGGCCTCGTTGAGGAGCAGGTGGTACTTGGCCTTCGCCATCCCGCACAGCAGCGGCCAGATGATCGCGGCGTGGTCCCCGGCCGCGACGCCGAGACGGGTGTGCCCATCGATGATCTTCGCGGTGCGTCCGGCGACCGAGACGTCGGCGAGCAGCGCGACCGCCAGGCCCGCGCCCACGGCCGGGCCCTGGACGGCGCTGACCACCGGCTTCCCGCAGTTCACGACGTTCATGACGATGTCGCGGGCCTCGCGCATGATGCGGACGCGGGCGGCGTGGTCGTCCATCATGTCCTCGATCATGGACAGGTCGCCGCCCGCGGAGAACGCGGTGCCCTCCCCGCGCACCAGCACGGCGCGCACCTCCGGGTCGGCGTCGGCGTCCCGCCAGATCTCCGCCAGCTCGCGGTGCCCGGTGGTGTCGACGGCGTTGAGCCTGCCGGGCGCGCTGAGCGTCACCCGCAGGACGCGCGGCGCGCCCCAGTCGAGTTTGAGGCGCTCGTACCGGTCGTAGCGCGCGTCCCCGGTCGCGTTGGTGGTCGTCATGCCGCGCTGTCCTCCCCGCGTCTCCCTGGCCGACCGCCTGCGTCCGGCCGCTCACCCGTGCTCGTCGGCTCACCCGTGCCCGTCCGCCCACAAGCACCCAACGGATCGTTCACGTCCGACCGTTCGCTCACGCTCTGCCCGTTGCCAGCCGGACGTTCGTCCGCCGACGGTCCGTTCGCACCCGACCGTCCGATCGCGCTCGGTTGGATGTTCGTGTTCGGTCGTGTGTCAGGAGGCGCTGATGTGAACGCCGCGCGCAATCGTCGCACAGCGAACGCGCGGGCTTCCACACCCGCTTCGAACATCTCGGGGAGCAGGAAGAAGGAGTGGATCGTCCCCGGGTAGCGGTGCGCCGCGACCGGGACGCCCGCCGCCGCCAGCCGCCGCGCGTACGCCTCGCCCTCGTCCCGCAGGATGTCGTGGTCAGCGATGATCACGGTCGCCGGGGCGAGACCGGACAGGTCGGGCGCGCGCAGCGGCGCCAGGCGTGGGTCGGCGGGATCGGCGCCCGCCCGGTACAACGCGGAGAAGCGACGCAGCGTCGACGCGTCCAGGCCGTAGCCCTCGCCGTAGGCGGCCCAGCTCGCGGTGTCCGCGCGCATGTCGGTCACCGGATACACCAGCAGCTGGTGGGCGAGCCCTACGCCCCGGTCGCGGGCGAGTAGTGCGACGACGGCGGCGAGGTTGCCTCCGGCGCTGTCCCCGGCGACGGCGATCGCGCGCGTGCGCACCCCGAACGTTTCCGGACGGTGCGCGAGCGCCTCGACGACCGCCCACGCGTCCTCGACAGCGGCCGGGAACGGATGCTCGGGCGCGAGCCGGTACCCGACGTTCAGCACGGCGCAGCCCGCCTCGGCCGCCAGGTCGCGGCACACCGCGTCCACGCTCTCGATCCCGCCGAGCACCCAGCCGCCGCCGTGCAGGTACACGAGCGCGGGCACCGGCCCGGCGACGCGCGGGACCGGCCGGTACAGCCGGACCGGCACCGGCCCGGCCGGGCCCGGAACGTCCAGGTCGTCGACGTGCGGCAACGCGCGGCGCTCGACCGGGAACCGCAGGTCGGTCAGCTCGCGCAGCTCCTCGATCGTCCACACCCGGCCGTCGTCCTCGCGGAACCCGGCGAGCAGGCGCGCCACGGACGGATCCGCCGGCGGATCGTGCGGCACCCGGCCCCCTCCCGGAACGACGACGACACGTCCTCACGCCTTCCCCGAACAGCCGAAACCCAACCGTTCCGGACGTGCTCGGATCGTCCCCCACCCGCTCGCGCGGCGCGGTGCTGGCGGGCGGTCACGACCCGGCCCTCCGATGCCTCCCGCCCCGCTCGCGTGGGCGCGGTCAGTGGCCGTCCGTGCCGTCGTGCTGGTGTCGCGCTGCGCGGCTCGCGTGGGGCGGTCAGTGGGCGGACGCCTCTGCGACGAGGGCCTCGAACAGGCGCCGGTCCTCGCCCTCCTCCGGGTGCCACTGGACGGCCAGGCCGAACCGGTGTCCCTGCAGTTCGACGGCCTCCACCACCTGGTCGTCCGCCCAGGCGACGGCGGCGAGGCCCTTGCCGAGCCGGTCGGCCGCCTGGTGGTGGTAGGTCGGGACGTCCGCGACGTCGCCGAGGATCTTCCCGGTCAGGCTCGTCGGGCTGATCCGGACCCGGTGCCGCCCGACCACCCCGACGTCGGGCGCGTGCCGACGGTGGCCGACCACGTCCGGAAGGTGCTGGACGAGGCCGCCGCCGCGCGCGACGTTGAGCAGCTGGAGGCCACGGCAGATCCCGAGGAAGGGCAGGTCGGCGGCTATCGCGGCGCGGAGGAGCGCCAGCTCGTACCGGTCGCGCTGCGGCTGCGGCGCGCCGGTCTCGGGATGCCGCTCCGCCCCGTACAGCTCGGGGTCGACGTCGGAGCCGCCCGCGAGGACGATCCCGTCCAGGCCCTCCACCACGGCGCGGACGCCCCGCAGGGTGCCGGTCGGCGGCAGGAGGACGGGCACGCCGCCCGCCCGCTCGACGGACCGGATGTAGGGCACGGGAAGCACCGCCGCCTCGCGCACCCAGACCCCCCAGCGGGCCGGTTCCTGGTAGGTCGTGATCCCGATCAGCGGCGGCTCGGCCCCCCGCTCCCCCGGACCGTGCCCGGGCCCCTGCCCCGTTCCTGTTCCCGGCCCCGATCCCGATCCCTGCCTCGGTACGGAACCCTGCTCTGGTCCCCGGCTCTGTTCCGGTTCGTGGTCGCCGGTTCTCCGTCCGCCGGACGCGTCGTCCCCGCCGTCGCGCCCCCTCGTGTCCGAATGCCCCGTGTCGCCCGACTGTCCTGTCGTATCCGCCATGCGCGGTTTCCCTCCCTGCCTCCGGGCCGTCGCGACCCTCCCGGAGTGCGGCGATCTTCCGCTTTCGGGGGGCCATGATGCTGCATGCCCGTCGTCGGCCGTCCACCCCCGGCCGCCCCCTGTTCCGGGCAAGCTTGCCGCAAAGGCTGAATATTCGCAGGCCAACGGCCATAGAACGGTCCGGTGCGCGCGGGGCCGCCGCGCGGAGCGCCGATCATCGAGGAGGATCGGCGCGGCGACGCGGAGACGTGACGCTCCGCCAATCAGGGAACCTCATACCGGGGTAGAGAATCGCGCACCCCTGGACCGCGCTCATCTCCACGTCCCCGAACCCCGTGCGGAACGGCAGGCCCGACGGGCCGCCAATACCGATCAGTATTCATCTCCGAAAAGACGAATTCACGATCATCCGCAATTAAGAACGCGGCTACTCTTCGAGGTATTCCACGGCAGTTGACACGTAAGGGTTGAGTACCCGCCACCAGTGGTGCGAGAATCTCGGACAGTCGGACAACGCCGAGGGCGCCGGAAGCGCCGGGGAGCGTCGACGCCGACGAACAATTACCTGGGGGGCGAGCCCGGTAAATGTCCTTGGAACCCCGAATCGTCAAAGAGAGTTTCGGCGAAATCGAACCGTACGGCGTGCACGCCGTCGCCTATTTCTACGGACGGCTGTTCGCGGAGAACCCACGGCTGCGGACCCTTTTCCCGCCCGCCATGGACCTCCAGCACGACCGCCTGTTCCACGCGCTCACCACACTCGTGTGGAGCCTCGACAGCCCAGGCTCCATGACCTCCTACCTGAGCCGGCTCGGCCGCGGCCACCGCCGGTTCGGCGTCCGGCCGGAGCACTTCCCGGCGCTCCGCTCGGCCCTGCTCGCCACGCTGCGCCGGTTCTCCGGCCGCGCGTGGAGTCCCGAGGCCGAGGCGGCCTGGGCCGCGGCGTTCGACGCGGCGGCCGAGATCATGATCGCGGCGGCCGAGCGGGACGCCGCGCAGGCGCCGCCCTGGTGGGTCGCCGAGGTCGTCGAGCACGAACGCCGCACCCACGACATCGCCGTCCTGACCCTGCGTCCGGGCGAGCCGCTGCGCTTCGCGGCGGGCCAGCACGTCACCGTCCAGACCGCGCGCTGGCCGCGGATCTGGCGGCCGTACTCGGTCGCGAACGCGCCCCGCCCGGACGGACTGCTCCGGCTCCATGTCCGGGCCGTCCCGGGCGGCTGGGTCAGCGGCACGCTCGTCCGGCACACCGGCGCGGGCGACACCCTGCTCCTCGGGCCCGCGCTCGGCGGCATGACGCCGCCCGCCGATCCCTCCCGCGACCTGCTGCTGGTCGCGGGAGGCACCGGACTCGCGCCCCTCCGGGCGATCATCGAGCAGGCCGTGGCCGGGGGACGGCGCCGCGAGACGCACCTCCTCCTCGCCGCCCGCACCGAACGCGACCTCTACGACCTGCCCGAACTACGGCGGCTCGAGGCGTCCTCCCCGTGGCTGCACGTCATCCCCGTCCTGTCGGACGCCCCGGAGCCCGGCCCGCTCCCGAAGCACAGCCCGCCTTCGGAACACGGGCCACTTCCGGTGCATGGCCCGCTTCCGGACCACGGCTCGCTCGCGGAGCACGGCCCGCCCCCGGAGCGCAGCCCGCTCCTCGAAAGCGGCGCCCCCTCCGGGTGCGGCGGTGTCCGGGACGACGGGAGGCCGCACGGCGCGGCCGTCGCCGAGGCCCTCGGACGGCTCGGCGACTGGCCCGGGCACGAGGTCTACATCGCGGGGCCGACCGGCATGGTCCGGGCCGTCACCGCCAGGCTCCAGGACCTCGGCGTCCCGCCCGAGCGCATCCACCACGACCTGTGCGAGGCCGTGCAGCAGGAGGAGGCCCTGCGCCGCGCCCGTCACCTCCCGGCAGCGGACGGCGACGGTCACCAGCCTGCGCGCGCCCGCAGGAACTCCGAGGTCGTCACGTCCGCCGGGTAGAACGACTCGATCGCCAGCTCGGCGACCGTGATGTCCACCGGCGTGCCGAACGTCGCGATGGTGCTGAAGAACGACAGCTCCGCGCCGTCCACCCGGATCCTCAGCGGGACGAACACGTCGTGCCCCGTGGACGGCACCGCCGCCTCCTCCAGCGGGTCCGCGCCGGGGAAGTCGCGCAGCTCCTTGTAGAGCCGCTCCAGCGCGGGGTCGGCGGTGAGCGCGACGTGCCGCCGCACCCGGTCCACCATGTGCGCGCGCCATTCGCCGAGGTTGATGATGCTCTTGGCGATGCCGTCCGGGTGCATGCTCAGGCGCAGGACGTTCAACGGCGGCTCCAGCAGGTGCGGCGGGGCCTGGTCCATGAAGATCGACGCCGCCTCGTTGGCGTCCACCAGGTTCCAGAACCGGTCCACGACCACCGCCGGGTACGGCTGGTGCCCTTCCAGGACCTGCCGCAGCGCGCCGCGCACCGCGTCCATCCGGGGCTCCTCCATCGGCGTCTCGGCGTACATCGGCGCGTACCCGGCCGAGACGAGCAGCAGGTTCCGGTCGCGGAGCGGCACGTCCAGGTGCTCCGCGAGCCGCAGCACCATCTCGCGGCTCGGCGCCGAGCGCCCGGTCTCGACGAAGCTCAGGTGCCGGGTCGACACGTCCGCCTCGGACGCCAGTTCCAGCTGGCTGAGCCGTCGCCGTTGCCTCCACGCACGCAGTTGCTCGCCGATCGGCCGGACGTCACCAAGGGAGGAGGTCGCGACGGGGGACGCGGAATATGCCGTGTTCGTCATCATGATCCGAACGCTATCGACCCCGGTGTCACGAAGACGATGACCTGAGGGGTAATGCGCGTTCCACGCCACCGCCCCGATTCTTCGCACACCTGTTCGGCTCTTTTGGGGCCGCCGTGACGCTCCGCGTGCGAACATCCCCGGAGAGGCACCAGATCCGGGAGGGGCATGTGACCGACCACGCACTCGTCATCGGCACCCGCAAGGGCATGGTCGTCGCGCGGCCGCGCGCGAGCGACGGCGGCTGGGACGCCGACCCGCTGCTGTTCACCCCCTCGCCGGTCACCGCCGTCGCCTCCGACCCGCGCACGGGACGCCTGCTCGCCGCCCTCAACAACCCGTTCTGGGGCGTGTCCATCGCCGTCTCCGACGACCTCGGGCGCACCTGGACCGAGCCCGCCCGCGAGGCCGACACCGCCCCGATCGCGTTCCCCGAGCACACCGGCACCGCGCTGCGCGACGTCTGGCAGCTCCGCTTCTCCCCCACCGAGCCGGACGTGGTGTACGCGGGCGCCGAGCCCGCCGCGCTGTTCCGCTCCGAGGACGGCGGCATGACGTTCGACCTGGTCGAAGGGCTGTGGAACCACCCGCACCGGCCGTCCTGGAAGCCGGGCGCGGGCGGGCTGTGCCTGCACACCGTCCTGCCCGACCCCACCGACCCGGACACCGTGACCATCGCGATCTCCGCCGCCGGCGTCTACCGCAGCACCGACGGCGGGGCGACCTGGACGGCCCGCAACCACGGCATCACCGCGGCGTTCCTGCCCGACCCGCCGCCCGAGTTCGGCCAGTGCGTGCACAAGGTCGACCTGCATCCGAGCCGTCCGGAGCGGATGTTCCTCCAGCACCACGGCGGCGTGTACCGCAGCGACGACGCGGGCGGCTCCTGGACGCGGATCGACGCCGGGTTGCCCGCCGACTTCGGGTTCCCCCTGGTCGTCCACCCGCACCGCCCCGACACCCTCTACGTGCTGCCGCTGAACGCCGACGTCGACCGCACCCCGGCCGGGCACCGGTACCAGGTGCACCGCTCGGACGACGCGGGCGCGACCTGGCGGGCGCTCGACAAGGGCCTGCCCGAAGGGCCCTGCTACGCCTCGGTGCTGCGCGACGCCATGTGCGCCGACACCCTCGACCCGGCCGGGATCTACTTCGGCACCCGCGACGGCTGGGTCTACGCGTCCCGCGACGACGGCGAGACCTGGGCCGAGGTCGCCCGGCACCTCCCGGACGTCCTGTGCGTGCGGGCGGTGACCCGGTGAACGTCACCGTCCGGATTCCGGGCGCGCTGCGCGACCTCGTGGGCGCGCCCGCCGCCGTCCCGCTCGACCTCCCGGCGGACGCCACGGTCGGCGACGCCCTGGCCGCCCTCGACGCGGCCCTGCCCGCCGTCGGACGCCGCGTCCGCGACGAGACCGGGGCCCTGCGCCCGCACGTGAACGTGTTCGTCGGCGCCGACAACATCCGTGACCTGGCGATGCTCGCCACACGCCTGGAGGACGACGCCGTCCTGAACGTCCTGCCCGCCCTCTCGGGAGGCTGATCCGCTCCGCCGCGGCCTCACGCCTTTACGTTGTAGATCCGTTTTCGAGCTCTCCGTCCAGGAACCCGAGGATCCGCTCCCATGCCTCCGGCGCCTGGTCCTTGCCCTTCCCGAGCCCGAAGACGACCTTGCCCACCGCGAGCAGCGGCGCGGGCGCCAGCTCGTCCGACTCGGTCAGGAAGCTGTGCCCCGCCCCCGGGTACTCCCTCACGTCATGCCGGACGTCCAGCACGGTCAGCGCCCGCTCCAGCTTCGCCGCCGCCCCGGGAAGCGTCCGGTCCGCTCCCCCGTAGGACGCGACGACCGGGCACGCGCCCGCCAGGACCCGCTCGGCGTGCCGCGGGACGATCCCGTAGTTCACGACCGCCGCCTGGAAGTCCAGCTTCGCCGCCGCCACCAGGGCGAACCCGCCTCCCATGCAGAACCCGACGACCCCGACCCGTCCGGTGCAGTCGTCCCGCTCGGCCGCCCACCGCCGCGCCGCCTCGATGCGCGCGAACGTCGGCCCCCGGCGGGCCAGCAGGTCCCGGAACGCCTTCCGGATGCAGCGGACCCAGTTCCGTCCCCCGTACAGGTCCGGCAGCACCGCCAGGTACCCGCGCGCCGCGAACCGGTCGGCCTGCGCCCGCATGTCCACGTTGTCCCCGAACGACTCGAACAAGATGACCACCGCGGGCCACGGCCCCTCCCCCTCCGGCACGGCCAGGTAGGCGGGCAGGTCACTCTGAATCCTGATCTCCGGCATGCCAGCACCCTCCCCCATCGCCCACCCCTTGCCCAGACCCGATCAGCAACGGCCCCGGAAACTCCGGCCGGGGGCTCCGGCGGCCCGGTCCGGCGTGCGCCCGGAACGGCGTAACCTCCGTCTCAGGGTGACGGTCCTGTCCGCAATGCCCCAGACTGGTGGGGAAGATCGTGGTCAGGAAGGGCGGTGGCGGATGTCCGAGCTGAAGGTGCTGGGCGCCTGCCCGCTGGACTGCCCGGACGGGTGCTCGTGGGTCGTGACCGTCCGGGACGGCGAGGCGGTCGGGCTGCGGGGCAACCCGGAGCACCCGTACACGCGCGGCGCGCTGTGCACGAAGGTGAACCGGTGGCTGGAGCGGGCCGGGCAGGACGACCGGGTGCTGCACCCGCTGCGGCGGGTCGGGGCCAAGGGCGAGGGCCGGTTCGAGCGGATCTCCTGGGACGAGGCGCTGGACGAGATCGCCACGCGGCTCGGGGAGATCGTCGAGCGGCACGGCGGGGAGTCGGTCTGGCCGTACTGGGGCATGGGGACGCTCGGGTGGGTCCAGGGCCTCGAGGGGCAGGCCGGACGGCGGTTCTTCAACACGCTGGGCGCGTCCGCGCACCGGGCCGACATGTGCTCGGCGGCGGGCAACGCGGGCCAAGAGCTGGTCATGGGGTCGGCGGGCGGGATCGACCCGGAGGACCTGGCGCACGCGAGGCTGATCATCCTGTGGGGGACCAACACGCTGACCAGCGGTCACCACATGTGGAAGTTCGTCCAGGCGGCGCGGCGCGAGGGCGCGCACGTGGTGGCGATCGACCCGGTGGCGACGCGGACGGCGAAGCAGGCGGACGAGCACCTGGCGCCGGTCCCGGGCACGGACGCGGCGCTGGCGATGGCGCTGATGAACGTGATCGTGGGCCTCGGGGCGCAGGACGAGGAGTTCCTGCGGGAGCACACGCTGGGCTGGGAGGAGTTCCGGGAGCGGATCGCGGAGTTCCCGCCGGGGGTCGCGGCGACGATCACGGGGATCCCGGCCGCGCGGATCGTGGCGCTGGGCGAGCGGATCGCCCGGACGCGTCCGACGGCGATCCGGGCGACGCAGGGCCTGCAGCGGCACGGCGGCGGCGGGACGGCGCTGCGGACGCTGGCGTGCCTTCCGGGCGTCACGGGCGACTGGAGGCTGCGCGGGGGCGGCCTGACGTACTCGACGTCCGGGCATTCGCCGCTGAACGGGGCCGCGCTGCACCGGGACGACCTGCGTCCCGGGCCGGTGCGGCGGCTGTCGATGTCGCGGCTGGCCGAGGGGCTGCTCGACCTGGACGATCCGCCGGTGAAGGCGCTGTTCGTGATCGCCGCGAACCCGGCCGCGAGCGCCCCGGACCAGAACCGGGTGCGTCAGGGCCTGATGCGGGACGACCTGTTCACGGTGGTCCTGGAGCAGTTCCCGACGGACACGGCGGCGTACGCCGACATCGTCCTGCCCGCGACGATGCAGCATGAGCACGCCGATCTGCACGACGGTTACGGGCATCTGTACCTGACGTGGAACGAGCCGGCGGTCGCGCCCCCGGGCGAATGCCTGCCGACGATGGAGACGTTCCGCCTGATCGCGCGGCGGATGGGGCTGACCGAGCCGGCGCTGTTCGCGTCGGACGAGGAGCTGGCCGAGCAGGCGCTGTCGGGCGGGCATCCCTACCTCGAGGGCATCACGCTGGACCGGCTCAAGAAGGAGGGCTTCGCGCGGCTGGCGGTGCCCGATCCGTTCGTCCCGTACGCGGACGGGTTCCCGACGGAGTCCGGGCGGCTGGAGTTCCGGTCGGAGCGGGCGGCGGCGCTCGGGCACGACCCGCTCGCGGGGTACGTGCCGTCCGCGGAGGGCGCGGACGAGGAGCTCGCCGGGCGGTTCCCGCTGATCCTGATCTCGGCGGCGTCGCACTTCTTCCTCAACAGCATGTTCGGGGAGAACGCGGAGCTGCGGCGGCGCGCGGAGGGCGGTCCGGTGGTGCGGCTGCACCCGGACGAGGCGTCCGCGCGGGGTCTCGGCGACGGCGACCGGGTGCGGGTGCGCAACGAGCGCGGCGCGTTCGAGGCGGTCGTGGCGGTGACCGACGAGGTCAGGCCGGGTGTCGCGGCGACGACCAAGGGCCACTGGCCGAAGCTGTCGGGCGGCGCGAACGCCAACGCCGTCGTGGCCGAGCGGACGACCGATCTCGGCGCCGGGCCGGTGTTCCACGACACCCGCGTCGAGGTGGAGCCGCTGCCGATACGCTGACCGCCATGATCGACCCACGGGCGTTGCTGGAGCGGGCGCGGCGGTACGACCGGACGGGTCGCACCGACGAGGCCGCCTCCGCCTACGCGGAGGCGGCGGCGGTGCTGGAGGAGCGGCGCGAGCTGCCGATGGCGGTGCTCGCGCGGGCCAGGCAGGCGCACGCGCTGGCGTCCCAGGGCCGGACGGAGCGGGCGCTGGAGGTGCTCGCGGCGGCCGAGCGGGCGGCGGCGGCGCTGCCCCCGGGCCCGGCCGCGGCGGAGCTGGCCGCGACGGCCGCCGAGGTGCTGGCCGAGGCGGGCGTCACGGGCGAGGCGGCACGGCGGGCGTGGGCCGCGATGGCGGCGTTCCAGGCGCTCGGCGACGGGCCGCGCGCGGAGCGGGCGGGCGTGCACGCGGCGCGGCTGATCCTGCGGGACGCGGGCCGGGACGCCTCGGGTCCGCTGCGCGAGCTGCTGGGCCGCCTGGTCCCGGGCGGGGACGCGCACCGGCGGGTGGCGGGGATGCTGGCCGAGGCGGAGCGCCGTCCGGACCGGGACCACGACGTGCTGATCACCGATCCGGAGGCCCCCGCGTGGGGGAAGCTCGCGCACGCCCTGGCGGTCGGCGCGCACCTGGCCGTCGGGAACGGCACTCCGTGGAACAGCCTCGCCGACCCGGACGGTCCGGAGGAGAACCGCACGCTGCTGGCCCGGGACTGGAACGTGACCGATCCGGAGAGCTGGCGGGAGCAGACCGACAAGCTGCTGGACGCCGAGAACAGCGACCCGGCGATCCAGGTCGTCCTGGACTGCCGGCAGCCGTCCGCCGAGGCGTGGTCGCGGGAGATCCACCGCTGGTGCGGGGAGCGGGACATCTCCCGCGAGACGATCGAGGCGCTGGACGAGGTGGCCGGGCAGGTCCAGCGGTACGAGGAGCGGTTCCGCGCGGACGGCCTGCTGCGTCCGCACGGCCGGGTGACCAGCGTGTACGGGTACGACTTCGGCCGCGCGGTGAACATGGCCCGGTGGGGCCTCGGCGCCGGGTTCTGCGACGTCGAGACCGCCCAGGACTGCTCGCTGACCGCCGGGTACCGCGCCTACCGCACCTACGACTCCTGGGAGGAGTTCTCGGCCGGGTACATCCTCGGCCGGATGCTGCGGTTCGACGACGGCGAGTTCGGCGACTGGTACCTGCGGTCCCTGGAGGGGCACCGCATCCTGACCACCGATCCGGCCAGCCCGTGGCGGCGGATGGCCTGGGGCTAGCCGCCGCCCCAACGCCTCGCTAGGAGGGCGTGACGGCGTCGATCTCGTCCAGGATCGCCTTCTGGTCGGCGGCGTCCAGGCAGGACGCCGTGACGCCGTTGCGGGCGAGTCCGGCGAGCTCGGCCGGGCCGAGGCCGAACACGTCGGCGGCGACGCGGTACTCGCCGGTGAGGGTGGTGTCGAACATGGGCGGGTCGTCGCTGTTGAGGGTGACGAACAGGCCCTCCTCGATCAGCCGCGGCAGCGGGTGGGACGCGAGGTCGGGGACCTGCCCGGTGCGGACGTTGGAGGTCGGGCAGACCTCCAGGGGGATCTGCCGCTCGCGCAGGACGTCGACCAGGCGCGGGTCGGCCAGGCAGTTGATGCCGTGCCCGATGCGCTCGGCGCCGTAGTGGTCGAGGCACTCCCAGATCGTCTCGGGGCCGGTCATCTCGCCGCCGTGCGGGAGGCTGCGCAGCCCGGCGGCGCGGGCGGCGGAGAAGGCGTCGCGGAAGGCGTCGCGGTGCGCGGGGCGGACCTCCTCCATGCCGCCGATGCCGAACCCGACGAGGGCCTCGGGCGCGTGCCGGACGGCGTGCTCGACGGTGCCCCGGGCGGCGTCGCCGCCGAACTCGGCGGGGATGTCGAAGATGTAGGCGAGCCGGACGCCGTGCTCGTCGCGGGCGCGGCGGGCGGCGTCGTCCAGGGCCTCGGTGACCGCGGGCATCGGCATGCCGACCCGCTGGTGGCTGTAGGGGGTGACGGTCAGCTCGAAGTAGCGGACGTTCTGCGCGGACAGGTCGCGGGCCGCGCCGAGGACGAGCGTCGCGACGTCCTCGGGGGTCCGGACGAGGTCGGAGACCGCGAGGTAGACGCGGGCGAAGTCGGCGAAGTTGCGGAAGGTGTAGAAGGCGTCCAGCTCGGCCTCGCTCGTCGGGACGCCGCCGTCGGGGTGCCGGTTGGCCAGCTCCAGGACGGTCGGCACCGACGCCGAGCCGACGAGGTGGACGTGCAGCTCCACCTTCGGCAGCGCGTCGATGAACGCGTGGACGGGGGATTTCTCGGTCAGCATGCGGGCGAACGTAACAGCGCCGCGGTCGCCGGGACCATGCTCTGCGCCGCTATCTGCCACGAACTTGTCAGAATGGTGGATGTGCGCGCCTCCCGACTCATCTCCCTGGTCCTGCTGCTCCAGTCGCGCGGCGAGATGACCGCCGCGGATCTGGCGGCCGAGCTGGAGGTGTCCGAGCGGACGGTGTACCGGGACGTCGAGGCGCTGTCGGCCGCCGGGGTGCCGGTGTACGCCGACCGGGGGCCGGGCGGCGGGTACCGGCTCGTCGGCGGGTACCGCACGCGCCTGACCGGGCTGACCCGCGAGGAGGCGGAGGCGCTGTTCCTCGCGGGCCTGCGCGGCCCGGCCGGGGACATGGGCCTGGCGGACGCGGTCGCCACGGCCGAGCTGAAGGTCCGGGCGGCGCTCCCGCCGGTCCTCCAGGACGCGCCGCTCCGCGCGGGCCAGCGTTTCCACCTGGACGCGCCGGGCTGGTTCGGCGACGGGAGGCCGCCCGCGCCGCTGCGCGCCCTGGCCCGCGCGGTCTGGACGGACGAGCGCGTCGAGATCCGGTACCGCCGCGAGGACGAGGTCGTCCGGACGGTCGAGCCGTACGGGCTGGTCCTGAAGAACGGCGGCTGGTACCTGGTCGCGCGGATCGGGGACGGCCACCGGACCTACCGGGTCGACCGGATCACCGGCGTCCGGCCGCTGGGCGGGCACTTCGCCCGGGACGAGGCGTTCGACCTGGCCGGGTTCTGGCGGGAGAACACGGCCGCGTTCCTGCACGGGATGCTGCGCGCCGAGGTGACCGTCCGGCTGAGCCCGGGCGGGCTGCGGTCGCTGAGGTTCCATCTCGAGGCGGAGGCCGTCGCGCGGGCACACGAGGCGGGCGAGAAGCCCGACGCGGACGGCTGGGTCACGGCCGTCCTGCCGGTCGAGTCGGTGGACGTGGCGTTCACCCAGCTCCTGGGCCTCGGCCCCGACGTCGAGGTGCTCGA
This sequence comes from Actinomadura oligospora ATCC 43269, assembly GCF_000518265.1. Classification (GTDB taxonomy): domain Bacteria; phylum Actinomycetota; class Actinomycetes; order Streptosporangiales; family Streptosporangiaceae; genus Spirillospora; species Spirillospora oligospora. The sequence goes on from NZ_KI912411.1 coordinate 694,574, forward strand.
ACCGGCGGAGCTGCGCGCCCGGATGGCCGAGGCCGCCGAGCGCGCGGCGGCCCTCTACCGGTAGTCCTCGGGGTTCCCCGGGGTTCCGCCGTCCCTCATCCGCAGGATGTACGGCCACACGTTCGGCTGGCTGCCGTCCACGTCGGTGAAGCCGTACTCCCGGGCCAGGAAGCCGCTGTCCAGCGACCGCCCGTTCCAGCGCTCCTTGTCCGGGTCGGCGGCGACGGAGGCGACGGCCCGTCCGACGAGGGCGGGCGTCTCGGAGACGGCGAAGGCGGGGACCTTCTCGGCCGCGTCCCGCCAGGTGTCCTCGGTGACGCCGAAGTTCTCCAGCATCGCCTCGGAGCGCAGGAAGCCGGGCGTGATCGCCACGGCCGTCCCGCCCAGCGGGCCGATCTCGTGCGCCTGCGCGGTGGCGAGCCGGAGGACCGACCACTTGGCCAGGTCGTAGAACGGCCCGCACTCCGCCCGGTAGACGGCGTTGAAGTCGGCCGTGCCGTCGGTGATCTCGACGACCAGGCCGCCGGGGTTCCGGGTGAGCAGCGGCAGCGCGAAGTGGCTGGTGATCATGTGGGTGTCGACGGCGAGCCGCAGCAGGCGCAGCCCGTCGTCCAGGTTCTGCTCCCACATCCGCTTGCCGAACTCGTAGAGGTGGTCGCCGCCCCACACGTCGTTGACCAGGACGTCCAGCCGTCCCCGCTCGGCGTCGATCCGCTTCACCAGGGCCTCGACCCGAGCGGGGTCGAGGTGGTCGACCTTGACGGGGATGCCCTCGCCGCCCGCCGCGGTGACGCGCTCGGCGGTCTCCTCGATCGTCTCCGGACGGCCCATCTCGGACCGTCCGGAGCGGGTCGTCCGGCCCGTCACGTAGACGGTCGCGCCCAGCGCGCCGAGCTCGGTCGCGATGCCGCGGCCCGCGCCGCGCGTCCCGCCCGCGACCAGGGCGGTCTTTCCTGCCAGGGTGTTCGTCGTCGTCATGGGTCCCACGCTGGCAGGAAAGACTGACAGCCTTCGTCAGGAATTCCGGGCCAACCGCAAAGCGTTCGCCACGATCCGGTGCCCGGCCCGGCCCTGCGCGGTCAGGATCGACTCGGGGTGGAACTGGACGGCCCAGCGCCGCCGCTCGGCGTCCTCGACGGCCATGACCACGTCCCCGAGCAGCGCCGTCACCTGGAAGCCGCCCTTCACCCGGTCCGGCGTGGCGTGCAGGGAGTGGTAGCGGGCGGCGGTGAACGTGCCGGGCAGCCCGTCGAACAGCTTCCCGCCGGTCACCTCCACGCCGCCCGGCTTGCCGTGCGCGGGCTCGGGCAGCAGCGCCAGCTCGCCGCCCGCGTGCTCGACCATCGCCTGCAGGCCGAGGCACACGCCGAACACGGGCAGGCGGCGCGCGTCGATCTCGTCCAGCAGCGCCGAGGTCGCGAAGTCCGCCGGACGGCCCGGACCGGGCGACAGCACCACCAGGTCGGGCTCGTGCTCGTCCAGCAGCTCCACGGGGAAGCCGTGCCGCAGCGTCACCACGTCCGCGCCCTGCTGCCGGAAGTAGTCGGCGAGGGTGTTGACGAACGAGTCCTCATGGTCGACGAGCAGCACCTTCATGCCCTCGCCCGCCCCCTCCGGCTCGTCCGCGCGGGCGGAGCCCACCTGGGCGCCCGCCCCCTCGGAGGCGGCCAGCGCGCGCAGCAGCGCGCTCGCCTTCAGGTGCGTCTCGCGCTCCTCCTCGTCCGGGTCCGAGTCGTACAGCAGGGTCGCGCCCGCCCGGACGGTCGCGACGCCGTCCCGGATCTGCGCGGTGCGCAGCGTGAGGCCGGTGTTCATCGACCCGTCGAAGCCGACGAACCCGACCGCGCCGCCGTACCAGCGGCGCGGCGCGTCCTCGTGGTCCTCGATGAACTGCATCGCCCACGTCTTCGGAGCGCCCGTCACCGTCACCGCCCACATGTGGGTGAGGAACGCGTCCAGCGCGTCGAAGCCGGGCCGCAGCCGCCCCTCGATGTGGTCCACGGTGTGGATCAGCCGCGAGTACAGCTCGATCTGCCGCCGCCCGAGCACCCTGACGCTGCCCGGCACGCAGATCCGCGACTTGTCGTTGCGGTCCACGTCGGTGCACATCGTCAGCTCCGACTCGTCCTTGGCGGACGCCAGGATCGTGCGGATCTGCTCGGCGTCCTCCAGGGCGTCCTCGCCGCGCCGGATCGTCCCGGCGATCGGGCAGGTCTCGACCCGGTCGCCGCCCACCCGGACGAACATCTCCGGGGACGCGCCGACCAGGAACTCGCCGTCCCCGAGGTTGAACATGAACTCGTACGGCGCGGGGTTGGTCTCGCGGAGCCGCTCGAAGAACGCCGCCGGGTCCGTGCAGCGGCCGTGCATGGCGTGGCCGGGCGTGACCTCGAACAGGTCGCCCCGGACGAACTTGTCCTTGGCGTCCCGCACCATCTGCGCGTACACGCCGGGGACGGGCTGCGGCGGCAGCTCGACGGCGTCCCGCACGGGCGTCGCCCCGGTCACGCGGGGGAGCCCGTCGGTGGACGCGCCGTCCACGGTGAACTCGTACGACAGGCGGTGGGACGTCTCGCGCTTGCGGTCCACGACGACCATCTCGTCGGCCAGGTGCAGGACCAGGTCGCGCTGGTCGTCCGGCCGCTCCAGGCGGGTGCGCAGCGGCTCGAACTGGAGCGACAGGTCGTAGCCGAACGCCCCGTACAGGCCGAGGTGCGGGTCGTCGCAGCGGAACAGGTCGACGACCGCGCGCAGGGCGGTGAACACGGTCGGCTGGCGGCTGCGCTGCTCCTCGGTGAAGAACTCGCCGGTCGGCGGGACGAACACCTCGACCAGGCCGCCGGTGCGGACGCGGGTCTCACCCGTCCCGGCCACGGCGGACGCGACGGCGGGCAGCAACACCCTGCCGCGGTCGTTCAGCGCCCGGGCGGTGACCGTCCGGCCGCGCGCGACGATCTCCAGGCACGGGTCGACGTAGGCCATGTGCCAGCGGCTGTAGCGGCCCGGATACTCCATGCCGGAGCTGAGCACGCCGCCGCGCCGCTCCCCCACGGCGGCGACGAGCGCGTTGAGCACGTCGGACTTGCGCTCGGGGTCGACCGGGGCGGCCACACGCCGCACCCGCACTCCCCCGGCGGTCTCGAACTCGCTGGTCAGCGGCTTCTGCTGGACGGTCTCCACCGCGGTGGCCCCTCGTCTGATCAAGGCCCCGCCACCGGTGGACACGCGAAAGGCGACCGCCGGTGAGGGGCGATCGCCTGGTCGTCGAACGTGCGAATAACCGGCGCCGCCTCAGCGGCGCCGCCACCACTGGCGGTGGGTGTCGGTTCGCATGCGCAGAGCGTACCCGCTCGCGCGCCGCGACCGCCACGCCACGCCCCGGAACACGCCGGTCACCTCTCCGGCAGACCGCCGGGCCCCGGCGGATCGGGCACCGAACGGGGTTCTGCCCGGCCGCCGTTCCTGACAGGATGGACGAAAGGGATCACTTACCGAGACTGCGGGGAGGACGCCATGACCCCCACCGGGACCGGCCGCACCAACACCGAGTTCGAGCTGCGCGGGGTGAACCACCTGGCGCTGGTGTGCCGCGACATGAAGCGGACCGTGGACTTCTACCAGGGCGTTCTCGGGATGCCGCTGATCAAGACGATCGAGCTGCCGCTCGGCTGGGGCCAGCACTTCTTCTTCGACTGCGGCGGCGGGAACGCGCTGGCGTTCTTCTGGTTCCCCGACGCCCCCGAGCCGGTGCCCGGCGTGTCCGCGCCCAAGGACCTGCCCGACCGGGGCGAGCTGCTGTCGGCGGTCGGCTCGATGAACCACATCGCCTTCGACGTCCCTCCGGAGCGGATCGAGGAGTACCGGGACCGGCTGGTCGCCAAGGGCGTCGACGTCGGCGTCCTGCTCAACCACGACGACAGCGAGTTCGGCGTCGCCAGGGACGTCCACGAGGGCGTCTTCGTCCGCTCGATCTACTTCAGGGACCCGGACGGCGTCCTGGTCGAGTTCGCCTGCTGGCTGCGCGAGCTGGACCGTCCCGAGGACGTCCGGCACGAGCCGAAGACCGCCGCCGACCGCACCGCCTGACCTCACCGCCCTCTCCCCCGTCCCCGCGCCGAAGGAGCAGCCCGATGCCCCGACTCCGCCAGGTCCCCCGCGCCGAGCTCCAGGAAAGGGGCGACGCGCTGGCCCTCTTCTTCTACGACCGGCTCTTCGGCGAGGACGCCGACCCCACCGAGGGCCGGGGGACGGCGACCGGGTCGCCCGGGGACTGGTGGACGACGTTCGCCCTCGACCAGGCGATCTTCAAGCACTGCGTCAAGGGCTTCCAGGTCTACCGGGGCGTCCGGCTGGACCCGCTCCTGCGCGAGCTCGGGCAGACGCGGGCCGGGTGGGCGCGCGGGAGCCAGTTCGTGTTCTCGCAGCACTGCAAGCAGATGCGGGCGCTCGGCGTGCCGGACGAGAAGGTCCGCGCGGTCGCCTACTGGGAGGTGTCCGAGCAGTTCGACGAGCTGGAGCGGGCCGTCCTGGCCTACGCGGACGCGCTCGTCCTCAACGGCGGACGCGTCCACGACGAGGTGTTCGCGACCCTGAAGAAGCACCTCCCGGACGAGCAGATCCTCGAGCTGACCTACGTGACCTGCCTGTACGAGATGCACGCGACCATGGCGCGGGCGCTGCGCGTCGAGTTCGACGACCGGGACGACCCGATCGTCGAGGTGCCCGCCCCGGACGGCTACGGCACCCGCGACATCGCCGACGACATCACGGGCGGATGATCTTCCCCGCCCGGAGATCCGCTCTGAGCTGGCGTTTCACATGCTGGACCGCTCCACGGAGTCGTGGCGCGTCCGAGACCTGACCGTAATCGGACAAGCACTAGGCTTCCCGCCACCCACCCCAGGTCAGGAGCTGTCTCACATTCTGGACAGTCCCGATCGGCCGTCATGCGTCACGTGCGCGAGGAGGACCCCTTGTCCCCGCAGGACCCACCCCCCGAGCAGCCGTCGGTGGCCGCGCCCGCGCCCACCCGGCGCCGCTCGGACCACCACCCGGTCAACTGGCTGCTGGTCGTCCCGATCGTCGTCCCCCTGCTGACCCTGCTGTTCAACAACGACGGACCCCGGATCGGCGGGTTCCCGGCGTTCTACTGGATGCAGTTCGCCTTCATCCCGCTCGGCGTGCTCTGCACGGCGATCGTCTACCAGGTCACCAAGCGCCGGAAGGGGGATGACCGGTGAAGGACCACATGACAGAGTTCATCGTCTTCGCCGTCCTGTTCGTGCTGGTCAGCGGCATGGGCTTCGTGGCGGCGCGGTGGCGGCGGCCGGAGACCATGGACAGCCTGGACGAGTGGGGCCTCGGCGGCCGCTCGTTCGGCAGCTGGATCACCTGGTTCCTCATCGGCGGCGACCTCTACACCGCCTACACCTTCGTGGCCGTCCCGGCGCTGGTGTTCGGCGCGGGCGCGGCGGGCTTCTACGCCGTGCCCTACACGATCGTGGTGTACCCGCTGGTGTTCCTGGTCCTGATCCGGCTCTGGTCGGTGTCGCACCGGCACGGGTTCGTGACCCCGGCCGACTTCGTCCGGGCCCGGTTCGGCTCCCCCACGCTCGCGGCCGTCATCGCGGTCACCGGCATCGTCGCGACGATGCCCTACATCGCGCTGCAGCTGGTCGGCATCGAGTCGGTGCTGAAGGCGATGGGCGTGAACGGGCACTGGCCGATCCTGATCGCGTTCGCGATCCTGGCGGCCTACACCTACCAGTCGGGGCTGCGCGCCCCGGCGCTGATCGCCTTCGTCAAGGACGCGCTGATCTACATCGTGATCATCGCGGCGGTCCTCTACATCCCGTCCAAGGTCGGCGGCTGGGGGAACATCTTCGACACGGCGCAGGCCAAGTTCGCCAAGTCGCCCGCGCCGAGCGACGGCATCCTGCTGGACGGCACGAACCAGCTGAACTACGCGATGCTCGCGCTCGGCTCGGCGCTGGCCCTGTTCCTCTACCCGCACAGCATCACCGGCGTCCTGGCCAGCAAGAACCGGGACGTGATCAAGCGGAACATGGCGGCGCTGCCCGCCTACAGCTTCGTGCTCGGGCTGATCGCGCTGCTCGGCTACATGGCGATCGCAGGAGGCGTGAAGCCCCTGACGAGCGGTGGCAAGCCGGACACCAACACGGTCGTCCCGGTGCTGTTCGACAAGATGTTCCCGGACTGGTTCGCGGGCGTGGCGTTCGCGGCGGTCGGGATCGGCGCGCTGGTCCCGGCGGCGATCATGTCGATCGCGGCGGCGAACCTGTTCACCCGCAACATCTACAAGGAGTTCTGGCGCAAGGACGCGACCGACAAGGAGGAGGCGGTCGTCTCCAAGCTGGTCTCGCTGGTCGTCAAGGTCGGCGCGGTCGTCTGCATCCTGGCGCTGGACCCCGAGTTCTCCATCGACCTGCAGCTGATCGGCGGCGTCATCATCCTGCAGACGCTCCCGTCGGTCGGCCTCGGCCTGGTGACCAACTGGTTCCACCGGGGCGGGCTGATCGCGGGCTGGCTCGCCGGCATGGCGGCCGGCCTGTGGATGCTGTACGAGATCCCGAACGTGGCCAAGGGCAAGGAGCACTTCGGCGGCTCGGCCTACAAGCTGAGCGACCTCGGCCTGGACACCAAGATGACGGTGTACGTCGGCATCCTGGCGCTGCTGGTGAACCTGGTCGTGGCGGTCGCGGTCTCGCTGGTCCTGAAGCTCTCGGGCCTGAAGGACGGCGAGGACGTCACCACGCCGGACGACTACACCGCCGACGAGGGCGACCCGAAGGTCCGCGACCTGGAGATCGCCTCCAGCACGTGACCCTCACGCCCCGGTCCGTCACGTGACCGCGCGATCGCCGACCACGCGATCGGTGACCGCGCGACCGCGTGATCACGTGACCGCAGGAACCCGGCCCGACCCTCGCTCCCGGGGGCCGGGCCGTTTCCTTGCCCGCAGGCGGCCCCTCCCGGGGCTAGTCGCCCGCGTAGCGCGGATTGGCGACGGCCAGCTTGTCGCGGACCATGGCGGTCAGCGCGTCCCTGACCTCGGCGTGGCGGTCGTCGAGGTCGCCGTCGCGGATGGCGGCGGCGAGCGCGGCGTCGTCGGGGAACCCCAGGTCGCGCAGGCGGGCGCGGTGGCGTTCGGCGTGCTCGGGGCCGAGTTCCAGTTCGCGTTCGACGACGCCGAGGATGTTGATCGCGACGAGGGCGTGGAACCGGGTGCGGCCGTCCAGCCCGCCGAGGACGTCCCGCTCCAGGAACTCGCGGACGGCCGCGACCAGCTCGCCGGGCCCGGGGACATCGTGCGGCAGGGGCATCGCGCGTCTCCTCCTTCTGGGACAGAATGCGATTCTAGGAGGTGGTCGGATGAGCTTCGAGGTTCCCGCGTCGGTGCGTCCCGTCCGCGACGCCGTGCACGCCTTCATGACCGAACGGGTCGAGCCCGCCGAGCCGGTGCTGCGGCGCGGCGGCGACGAGGCCCGGGGGACGCTGGCCCGGCTCCAGCGCGAGGCCAAGGCCGAGGGGCTGTGGGCGCTCGGGCATCCCCGGGAGCTCGGCGGGGGCGGGCTGCCGTTCCTCGACTACGTGTACGTCAACGAGGTGCAGGGACGCAGCGAGTACGGCCAGGTCGCGCTCGGCACGTTCACGCTCCAGGACTCGCTGATGCTGCACCGGCACGCCAGCGCGGCCCAGCGGGAGCGGTTCCTGAAGCCGCTGGTGCAGGCCGAGATCTTCCCGAGCTTCGCGATGACCGAGCCGGGCGTATCGGGCTCGGACCCGACCCAGATCACCACGTCGGCGACGCTGGAGGACGGCGCGTGGGTGATCCGGGGCCGCAAGTGGTTCACCACGTTCGCCGACCGCGCCGCCTACACGACCGTCATGTGCCGCACCGAGCCGGACGCGCCGCCGCACCGCGCGTTCAGCATGATCCTCGTCCCGACGGACACGCCGGGGTACACGATCGTCCGCGACACCCCCGTCCTCGGCCTCTCCGGCGGGCACTGCGAGGTGCTGTACGACGACGTCCGGGTGCCGCGCGAGAACCTGCTGGGCGAGCGGGGGCACGGGTTCGTCATCGCCCAGGAAAGGCTCGGGCCGGGACGGATCTTCCACTGCATGCGCTTCCTCGGGCAGGCGCAGCGCGCGTTCGACCTGATGTGCGAGCGGCTGAACTCGCGGACGGCGTTCGGCGGCCCCCTCGCCGGGAAGCAGCTGATGCAGCAGCACGTGTTCGACTCCTACGCCGAGATCCAGGCGGCGCGGCTGCTGACCCTGCACGCCGCGCAGCGCGTCGACCAGGGCGACCAGGCGCGGGTCGAGATCGGCGCGGTCAAGGTGGTCGCGGCGCGGATGCTGAACGCGGTCCTCGACCGGGCGATCCAGGTGCACGGCGCGCAGGGCCTCACCCCCGACACCCCGCTGGACGAGATGTACCGGCACGCCCGCGCGGGACGCGTCTTCGACGGCCCGGACGAGGTGCACGTCACGACCACGGCCCGGCGGCTGCTCCGCGAGTACGCCGACGGCCGCGGCTGGGACTTCGCCCTTCGCTGACCCCTGGACGGCCGTCCGCCGGGGCCGGTGGGGCGAGGTCAACCTCAGGGGGCTGTCCGGTTGCGGACGGCGGGCCCGGCCTGCGGGTTCCGGGCTGGCCGGATCAGGGCGCGGGGAGATCGCCGGGGCCCGACAAATAGACAGGTTACTTTCCTGTTCATGTCGCAGCCAGCCCTGAGAAGACCGCCCCGGACGGCGGTGCTCGTCCCGGTCGCCGCGTTGACGGCCGCCGGGGCGGCGGTGCTCGCGCCCGCGCCCGCGTCCGCCGCCTGCCATCCGGATCCGCGTGCGCTCCAGATGACGTTCCAGCCGGTCGACCACACGGTCACCGACGCCGTCTACTTCCGTGCCCGGCTCACGCTGGACGACCGTGACCGCCGCTGCGGGCTCGGGTCGTCCGGGTGGGCCATGTACTTCACCTCCGTCCGGCAGCCCGCGGCCGTGCTGTCGGGGACGCCCGGCGACATCGGCCGCAAGCAGCTCGCCGACCAGGGAATCACCGTCGCGCGCGCCGACAAAGCGCAGAGCGGCGACTTCTACGTCCTGAAGCCGACCGCGGCGTTCACGCCGGTCAAGCCCGGTGAGCGCCGCCAGATCGACGTCAACATGGAGCTGTGGTCGCTCCTGAAGACCGACGCCCCGGCCGGGTGGAGCATCTCCTACGACGGCGGCGCGCCGCACTGGATGCCCGCCAAGGCCCTGCTCGACCCGACCGACCCGAAGCAGACCAAGGCGTTCAGCGGCGACAACCGTCCGGTGCAGGACGCCGCACGCCGGTACGCCGACAACACCGAGACCAAGGTGTCGCTGACGCTGAAGCAGCGCATCCTGCCGCAGCCGCTGTCGGCGACGGCGTCCGGCGGGACGGTCTCCCTCGGCGGCGGCTCGGACGTCCGCGCGCCGGGGAACCTGCGCGGCGAGGCCGGGTACCTGCGGTCGGCGCTCGGCGACGTCACCCCGGCGAAGGGCGCGCCGATCACCCTGCGCACCGATCCCACGCTGGACGTCGACCACGACGGCAAGCCGGACGCGGAGGGCTACACGCTCACCTCCGGCGCGTCCGGGGTGGAGATCGTCGGGACGGACGCGCCCGGGGTCCTGCACGGGATCCAGACGCTGCGGCAGATCGTCCCGGCGAAGGCCTACCAGGACGCGGCGGCCGGGCACGCGGGCGGCGCGGTCCAGGTGCCGCGCGCGGCGATCGCGGACGCGCCCCTGTTCCCCTACCGCGGCATGGCCATCGACGTGGCCCGCCACTTCGAGAGCGGCCAGACCGTCCAGAAGTTCCTGGACCTGATGTCGTTCACGAAGCTGAACAAGCTGCACCTGCGCCTCACCGACGACGAGGGCTGGCGGATCCAGATCCCGGGCCTGCCGGAGCTGACCGGCTTCGGCGCGCGCCGCGCGTTCGACCCGGACGAGACCAACGCGCTGCACGAGGGCATGGGCTCGGTGAACGACCTCGGCGGCGGCGACGGGATCGAGGGCAAGGCCCGGAACCAGACGCAGGCGAACCTCGGCCGTCCCCCGGCCTACCAGGGGTTCGAGCCGGACGTGCTGAACTTCGTCGGCAAGGGCAGCGGCTACTACTCGGTCGCCGAGTTCCAGACGATCCTGCGGTACGCCAAGGCCCGGCACATCGAGGTGATCCCCGAGTTCGACTTCCCCGCGCACGCGCGGGCGGCCGTCCAGGCGATGGAGCGCCGCTACAAGGACTCCGGCGACGCGACGTACCGGATGCTCGATCCGGGCGACACGTCCCACCACGTCAGCGTGCAGGGCTACACCGACAACATGGCGAACCCGTGCGTGTCCGGCACCTACCGGTTCCTCAGCAAGGTCGTCGGCGAGGTCAAGAAGATCTACGCGGGGGCGGGCGCGCCGCTCGGCCGCATCAGCCTCGGCGGGGACGAGCCGCCCGGCGCGCCCGACGCCTGGTGGTCCGGCTCACCCGCGTGCAAGAACAACCCCGAGACCGCGGGCAAGGACGGGAACGCGCTGAAGAACCTGTTCTTCGGCAAGTGGAACGACATCGCGCGGACCGCCGCTCCGGAGACGTCCGGCTGGGAGGACATCACCGACCCGACCACGTCCTTCCGCCTCAAGGGCTTCACGCCGCTGCCGTGGCAGAACGTGTGGGGCTGGGGACGCGAGGACTGGGCCTACCGGTTCGCGAACCAGGGCACGCCGGTGATCCTGGCGCACGCCACGAACCTGTACATGGACCTCGCCTACAACAAGGACCCGGACGAACCCGGCTACTACTGGGCCGAGTACGTGGACGAGAAGTCGACCTTCACCTACCAGCCGTTCGACGTGTACGCGAACGCGACCGAGGACCGCTGGGGCAACCCGCTCACGCCGAACCCCTCCTGGACCAGGCTGACCCCCGAGGGCCGCAAGAACATCCTCGGCCTCGAGGCGCAGATGTTCGGCGAGAACGGCATGACCCCGCAGCTGCGCGAGTACCAGGCGTTCCCGAAGCTGCTCGGCGCGGCCGAGCGGGCGTGGAACCGGGACACCCCGACGTCCGCGCGGATGCCCGCCGCGTGGAACGTCTTCACCAACACGCTCGGGCAGGTCACCTTCCCGCTGCTGTCGTCGTACCGTCCGGTCGGGCTCCCGGGCGCCGGGGTGAACTACCGGATCCCGCTGCCCGGTGGGAAGATCGACGGCGGGACGCTCAGCGCCAACGTCCGCGATCCGGGCCTGGCGATCGAGTACTCCACCGACGGCGTCCGGTGGACGGGGTACTCGGGGCCCGTCCGGGTCGGCGCGTCCGCGCTCACCCGCACGCGCGTGGTGGACGGCCGGACGAGCCGGATCTCCCCGGTGGACGTGCCGGGGTGGAAGTCCGGCGACTCCTACGGGCAGGGCGCGCTGGTCACCTACCAGGGTGAGCTGTTCCGGGCGCTCCGTCCGGGCTCCGGCCAGGCCCCGGACGTCTCCCCCGCCTCCTGGCGGCTGATCCAGTAGCCAGGGCTGGTCCAGCGGTCATGGAAGTGCCCCGGCCGGTCATGCCGGTCGGGGCACTCGGCAAAGAAACGGTTGGTCCCCCCTTGTGACACGCGCGTGCCGGGAAGACCGGGACGTGAGCGGAGAATCACTCCATGTCACCGCATGTTCAGGGGGAACCGTGCGCATTGTGACCGCCCGCCACACCGTCATGCTCGCCTGTGCCGCGCTCGGCGGCGGCGTGACGCTGTCCGGCGGGACCGCCCGGGCCGACGGCCTGGACGTGTCGCCGAGCGTCGTCCGGCCGGGCCAGTCGATCACCGTGTCCGGCGGCTGCCAGCCCACCGACCGCCACGTCAACATCACCGGCTCGGCACGCGGCCGGGGCGTCGTGAACGACGGCTGGTTCAGCGTCTCGGCCACGCCTACCAAGGACCGGGCCGGCCGCTACTCGATCATCGCCAAGTGCCTCACGTCCAACCACTCGCAGAACGGCGCGTTCCAGATCCGCGCGAGGCACCCCGATCGGGACGAGGGCCACCGGCCGCACGGCGGAGCGATGACCGGCGGCGGAGGAACACAGGAGCCGGACGTCCCATGGACCGGCTTCGGCTTCATGCTGCTCATCGGCGCGACCGCAGTCGGCGCGATCTCCCTACTACGAACCCGCACCACACGCAGACGCGCCTGACGCCATGACCGGCCGCGCCTACCTGCTCGCCGGGGCCCTCGCCGCGCTCGGCGCAGTGGCGCTCGGCCACGGCGTCCGCTCCCACCCCGACACCGCCCACTACCGCGACCTCGGCGGCCCCCGCGCCCTCTGGAACATCCCGAACGGCACGGCCCTGCCCGCCGCAACACCCGAACGCATCGAGATCCCGGACGCAGGCGTCCACGCCTCCGTAATGCCAGTCGGCCAGAACCGCGACGGAACCGTCCAGGTGCCTCCCCTGCAATCCGCCGAACGCGTCGGCTGGTACCGAGGCGGCCCCGCACCAGGAACACGCGGTGCGGCGGTCCTACTCGGCCACTACGACGACCGAAGCGGCCCAGCCGCCTTCTACAAGCTGCACAAAGTGAAACCGGGCGCAATTGTAAAGGTCAGCCGCTCCGACGGCCGAACAGCCGTATTCACCGTCGACGCCACCGAAAAAGCCCCCAAATCGAACTTCCCAGCCACCCGCGTCTACGGCACCGTCCACTACGCCGGCCTCCGCCTGATCACCTGCACCGGCCCCTACAACCCCACCCACCACTCCTACCAAGCCAACCTCATCGTCTACGCCCACCTAACCCCACCACCTAACGCCGGATGAGCCAGCCAAGGAGCCACCCGGCAGCCCTTCCCCTCTGTCGAGGAGAGAGGCCACGCTCATGAGCACAGTGGTGAATGGACGGGCGTCTGAGACCTTGCGTTTCGGTCAGCGGACGTCCACGTAGTCGGCGGCCTGGACGGGCAGGTCGAGGGTGTCGCCGGCGAAGACCGCGTGCCAGGTGCGTCCTGCTTGGCGGTGAAGGCCCTGGTAAAAGCGCCGTGGGCGTCGGTGCGGACGGTGGCCATGCCGACCCACTTCTTCGATCCACGCGCCTGGAAGTAGATCTTCACCGTGCGCTTGGCAAGTGCCTTGGCGCCGGGCGCGAGAAGCGTTCCGCGCGGTGAGTCGGCGTCCCTTCCGCACCGGGTCAGGTTGGCGGACAGCCGCAACGTCCTGGCGTACCGGACGTCCAGGTGCAGGTCAGCTAGTGATCGTGGCGTCCCAAACAGCTGAGCGTGCTCGTGTCGTATTGGTGGGCACCGCCCGTCAACGCCTGCAGGAGGCCGCGTGGGATGGGGCGCGGACGGCGGGGTCGCCGCAGAGGAGGTCGTCTCGCGCCATCCGCCGATTCCGGTCACTCATCATCCTGGAATGACGCTCGTCCGGAAGCGTTCGGCGGTTCCGAGTCAGTGACGGCAGCGCGCGGCTTGTGGTGAAATGCCTCGCTGACTGATCTTGGAGGAAACGTGCGACGGGTGTTGTTGGTGCTCACCGCATCCCTGGTGGGGGCGGCTTCAGCGGTGGTGGTTCCGGCGGGAAGTGCCGACGCCTCAGCCTGCCGCCAGGCGGTGGGCGTCGTGGTCTCGCCGAATCCGGTCGTCGGTGGGGCGAAAGCCACTGCGAAGGTTCACCTGAAGTGCGCGGTCGGCGGCCATGGCTTGTCGCTGAAGGTGTCGGCGGCCGGGTTGGGTACGCCGCACTCGATCCGGATGCCCCGCCACGCCCACTGGGCCACCTTCAAAGTCACCACCCCCCGGGTTCGCAAGGCGGAGTCCCGCTGGCTCCAGGTCGGTTCGGGCCACCTGCGCGCGCGGACCACACTGCGGGTCCTGCCCGCCGTGAAGCCCCCGGTGCCGGGGCGGCTGTCGACCCTCACCATCGCCCCCAACCCGGTGGAAGGCGGCAACAACGCCACCGGGACCGTCACGCTGACCGGCCCCGCCCCCAGCACCGGGCTGCCGGTCCACCTGGTCAGCAGCAATCCCGCCATGGCCCAAGTGCCGCCCCAGATCACGATTGCGGCGCACCGGACGTCAGCCGACTTCACCATCGCCACAAGCGTGGTGAGACCGCTCGGCGTCACGGCCAGGAACGTGAAGGCCTCCGACGTTGTCGCGGGCATTTCCGCGTCCACCTCCGACGGGCGGAAGCTGGGCCCGGTCAGCTTGACGTTGCAGCCCCGAATGGGCTTCACCCTGACCACCAACCGCAACTACGTGCGGCCAGGCCACCCGCTGACCGGCACCGTCGTCCTCTCCCGGGCGGCGCCCACGGGCGGCACCGTCGTCTCGGTGGGGAGCAATGACCGCGAGGTCACACTCAGCACCACGTCCCTGACCATCCCCGCCGGGGCCACCTCGGGGACCTTCCAGGCGATCGCGGCCGCGCAGGCCGGGCGGCGCCAGTTCGTGATCACTGCCTCGATTCCGAGCATGACCAGCCAGAACATCCTCCAGGTGCGGGGCCCCGGCAACCTCGACGCGCTCTCAGGCACCCGCGAGCAGCTGCCCAACGGGACGTCGGTCACCGAAACCGTGTCGCTCACCGATCCCGTGGACCACGACTCGGTCGTCACCCTGACCAGTGACGACCCGAACGTGACGGTGCCGGACCGGGTCGTCGTCCCCGCCGGAAAGACCTCCGCCCCCTTCGTCCTGACGGTGGGCACGCTCACGACGGGAAAGCGGGTATGGGTGACCGCCTCGCTCGACGGAGACAGCATCCGACAGCTGTTCCGAGTCGGCCCCAACGGGTTGTCGTCCTTCACCGTCCCCGACCAGGTGACCGCGGGCCAGGGTTTCACCGGTGAGATACGGCCGGTCGCGGACGTGAGCGAGGACTCGGTCGTCACGCTGACCAGCAGCGACCCCCACCTTCTGCTCCCCGCCACCGTGACCATCTTGAAGGGCTACGAGTACGTGAACTTCACCGGCACGACGACCGGACCGCTCACCTCTCCCATCTCGGTGACCGTCACCGCCTCCTGGGCCGGAAGCACCCTCACCCGAACCATCACCCTCAACCCCTGACGAGGGGCCGAGAACGACACCCAGCCGGGGGTCCGCAACCGATACTGCCGCCACCCGATCTGCGGGTCCACCGTGCGGACCGCCTCGACGAGCCGTGGCCCGTCGGCCTCCCGCACGGTGAACCACACCCGGTGCTTGTTGAAGGCCGCGAGCCGCTCGCGTTCAGCGGGTCGCGCGGCGGTCGCGGCGGCGAGGTGGCCTCGCCGCCGTCCGGGCAGCACCACGGCGTGTCGAGGCCGAGCCGCCACAATTGCGTGATCATCGAGACCATGAGCTCGTCGGTCTCGACGTCCCGGCCTTGTGATGTCCGCCTCGTCGTGGACGGATGATGCTGCCGGAAGGTGATCACTGCCATCAGGTCATGGACGGCGTTGGCGATCAGGTCCGTTCGTCCAGGTGCGTGTTGTGCCCGGCCCGGTCGGCGGTGACCAAGGCCCCGCGTGAGGACAGCGCGGCAAGCTTGTGCTGGCCCGGCCGGCCGAGCGGTCCCAGCGTAGGTAGAACTCCTCATCACCGTCCTCGGCCTAGGGCGTGTCCGTTGGATCTTGGGGTTTGGCTGAGGTTGATCTGGGTGTCGGGGTGTGATGGCGGGTGTGATTCGTCGTCATGAGTTGACTGATGCCGCGTGGGTGCGGATTGAGCCGCTTCTGCCTGGTCATCCTCGCCAGGGTGGCCGGTGGGTCGATCATCGGACGGTGTTGAACGGGATCTTGTGGAAGTTGGCGACCGGGGCGCCGTGGCGGGACCTGCCCGAGCGGTATGGCAACTGGAAGACGGTGTATGAGCGGTATCGGCGGTGGGCTGCTGACGGGACCTTCGACTCCCTGCTGGAGCATGTTCAGGTTCATGACGACTCGGTCGGCCGGAT
>NZ_JADG01000007.1 GCF_000518265.1 Actinomadura oligospora ATCC 43269
TCGATCCGGCCGACCGAGTCGTCATGAACCTGAACATGCTCCAGCAGGGAGTCGAAGGTCCCGTCAGCAGCCCACCGCCGATACCGCTCATACACCGTCTTCCAGTTGCCATACCGCTCGGGCAGGTCCCGCCACGGCGCCCCGGTCGCCAACTTCCACAAGATCCCGTTCAACACCGTCCGATGATCGACCCACCGGCCACCCTGGCGAGGATGACCAGGCAGAAGCGGCTCAATCCGCACCCACGCGGCATCAGTCAACTCATGACGACGAATCACACCCGCCATCACACCCCGACACCCAGATCAACCTCAGCCAAACCCCAAGATCCAACGGACACGCCCTAGGGGCGCGAGTTGGGGTGCGCGATTCGAAGGCCCCCGGGGCTCGGCTGGCACTGAACGGGCGGGAGTGGCGTTCGCTGGTGGTGGCCGTTCGGGAGTTGAGGAGCTGACTGGGTTTCTGGTCAGGGTTGATGGGCCTCTGGTTGCGGGGTGCGGCCAGGGGCTCGTCTTGTTCTGGTGGTGTGGCGGGCGGCCAGGGTCCAGCAGGTTCCCCAGGTGAGGAAGAACGGGGACCAGAGGGCCAGGTCCCAGCGGGCCAGGTGGCGTGAGAGGTCCGCGTACTCGGGGTCGGGTGGGGTGACGCCGGTGAGGACGAGGGTGTCGCCGACGAAGCCGAAGCCGAGGACGCCGATGGCCCGGACGATCATGAAGAGGCCGATCGTCCACGTGAGGACGATGAGCGGGCGGCGGGGGACGTTCCATGGGCGGACGGTGGCCAGGGCCGTCAGGACGCCGATGACCGCCGCCGTGGCGAGGATCCAGTGGCTCGCGACGAACATCGGGTCGCGGGCGAGGAGGCGTTCTCGCAGGTCGGGACGTAGCGGGTCCTTGTCGGCGAGCGCGTTCGCGCCGAGGGCCTGGGCGAGCTTCATAGAGCCGTAGGCGACGGCGCAGGCCGCTGCGCCGTAGGCGCCGAAGCGGGTGCGGTCAGACGGCACGGGTCACCTTGAGGTACGAGCGGGTCGTTTCCGCGAACAGGGCGACCATCGCGATTCCGAGGACGCCGTAGTACGCGTTCCAGCCGACGCCGAGGCCGATGAACGCGTCCAGCGCCATGATCCCGCCACCGCCGAGGACGGCCACCGCCATTCCGGCGAGGACGAGCAGCATGAGCGGGCGCGGGACGCGTCGTCCGGTCGCCGTGACCGTGGCGAGGGTCAGGACGGCGGCGAGGACGCCGGTGGCGGTCGCGAACCACTGGGCCAGGGCGGGATTCAGGAAGTAGTCGCGGGTCTCGGCGTCCGACACGGGTGGTCCGCCGGGGAAGCCGAGGCGGGCCTGCATGGCGAAAGCCGCCTTGCCAACGGCGTACGCCAGGAACACGGCGGCCAGCGCGAACGCGGGCCAGCGTCGTTGCCGATCCGGTGCAGCCATGCCTCCGACGCTAGAGATCGCGGACGCGAGGGCCCTCCCCCGCGCGGGTGATCCACATCCCCCGCGCGGACGAGGGTTGACACGTGCCGCCGCCCGACCTAATGTCTTCCTCAACGCAGAGACTTCGCAAGAGAAGTTACTGCAGCAGAGCAGAGGAGCCTGGAATGAACACCACCACCGCCGCCGACATCGCTGCCATCGTCTCCGTCCTCGACCGCCTCACCGCCGCCTGGAACGCGGGCGACGGCACCGCCTACGGCGCCGAGTTCACCTACGACGCCACCTACATCACCTACGTCGGCACCCTCTACCAGGGCGCCGAGGAGATCGGCGGAGCCCACCAGGTCCTGTTCGACACCTTCGTGAAGGGCACCAAGCTCGCGTCCGAGACCCAGAGCATCCGCCTGACCAGCCCCGACAGCGCCCTGGTCATCACGCGCGGCGCGACCCACAAGGGCGACGCGCCCTCCAGGCTCGACAAGATCCAGACCTACACGTTCGTGCGCGAGGCGGACGGCGCGTGGCGGATCGCGGCGTTCCAGAACACCAAGCGCAAGCCGCTGATGGAGGCCATCTCCTTCAAGTTCCAGCCCGCCAGCAGGCCCGCCGCCCCCGCCCCTGCCGCGCCCGCCGCCGCCCACGCCGCCTGACCTGGCCTGACAGACAGGAACCGAGGATCCCCCCATGCCTTCCGTTGCCGTCGTCGCCGCCACCGGACGCACCGGACGCCTCGTCGTGGAGCGCGCGCTCGCCGCCGGGCACTCCGTCACCGCTGTCGCACGCCGTCCCGAAGCGCTCGGCATCGAGCATGCGCGGCTGACCGTCCGGGCGGCGGACGTCACCGACCCCGACGCCCTCCGCGAGGCCCTGACCGGCCACGACACCGTCATCTCCGCGCTCGGAACGACCGGGCGCGGGCCCACCGACCTCTACTCGGCGGGCACCGCCGCGATCATCACGGCCCTCCCCAAGGGTGCCCGGCTTGTGGTGATCTCGTCCGCCGGGCTGGCCGTCCCGGCGGACGCCGGGCCCGGCACCCGCCTCGCCGCCCGCGCCCTGTCCCGCCTCATGCGGCACGCGTACGAGGACATGGAGCGGATGGAGTCGCAGCTCGCCGCGTCCGGGCTGGTGTGGACGGCCGTCCGCCCGACCGGCCTGAACGACCGTCCGGGCTCGGGGACGCCGCGCGTCTCGATCGGCGCGACCGAGCGCGTCGGGAACCGGACGTCCCGCGCCGACCTGGCCGCCTTCATCGTCGACCACCTGGACGATCCGCTCACGTTCGCCCAGCCGGTCGCCGTCTCGTCCTAGCGTCGCCGTCTCGTCCTAGCGGGGTGCGCCGATGCGGGCGGCCATCTCGTACAGGCCCGGCGGTTTCGGGCCCGGCGCCTGGATGATGTTGCCCACCAGCGCCCGGACGGACGGCCTCCGGTACTCCTCCGGAGCGGTCGCCTCAGCCGCCCCCAGCAGGACGAACGCGTCCGCGGTCCGCCCGTGCCGGACGAGCGCCCGCGCCTTGTCGATCACGAACCGCTGCCTCCGCTCGGCCGACCCGAGGCGGTGCGGACGGACCCGGTCGGCGGCGTCCAGGGCGGCGGCGGTGTCGCCGAGCGCGGTGCACACGCTGATCCGGTACACGTGCACGTTGGTCTGGGTGAACGAGCGGTGCCCGGCGGTCCGCGCGGACGTCCCGCCGAGACGGACGGCCGCCCGCTCCGCCTCGTCCAGCAGGTCGAGGGCGACGCCGTCGCGTCCGCCCTGCGCCGCCGCGTAGGACGCCGCGCACAGCAGCGACCCGTAGTCGGCGAGCGTCTCGGGCGAGGGCCGGGTGTGCTGCACCAGGTCGCTCGCGGTGCCGGTGAGCAGCCGGACCGCCGAGTCGCAGCGTCCGACCCGGCGCATGGACATGCCGACGGCGAGGGACGAGGCGGCCACGACGGACGGGACGCCGCTCGCCCGCGCGGCCTGGAGCGCCCGGTCTCCGGACACCCAGGCCAGGGTGTTCTCGTTCCGCTTCACCGCGAGCTCGCACGACAGGATGTACGCCTGCGCGAGCAGCGCCGAGTACCGGGCGCGCTCCTGGCCGGCGGTGTCGTCGCGTCCCGCCGAGGCCGCGCTGATCAGCCGGGGAAGACCCCGCGCCGCCTCGGCGTAGCGGCAGTCGGTGTACGCCCGCCACGCCTGGTCGAGCGCCCGCCGCAGGGACGGGACGCCCGGCGACGCGACCTGCTCGGGGGCGGAGACCAGCACCGCCTCGATCGGGCCGGTCACGGGGTCGGCGGACGAGCCGACGAGCCCTCCGGCCAGCGTCACGCCGCCCAGCATCAGCAGTTCTCGCCGGAGCACCTTCTCACCCGCCTCATCCTCATCGCGGGAATCCTCCCCCACGGGGGACGCCGTGATGTCCGACGATGCCAACGGGCCACTAAAGGGTAGCTCCGGAAATCCCAGATCCGATTCGGACAGGCCGGTGAACGCGCTCAGGCCCTGCCGATATTTCCGGCTCGGACGGACTTCACCCCTTTCCCAGAGGCCGACGAGATTACCACTGGGAGCGACGTTGACCTTGAGATTCTCACGCATGAACGCGCCGAGTCGCTCGGCGAACTCATGCTGTGAGTAGCCGAGGGCCGTTCGCGCGGCGCGCAGCAGGTCATTTGCCCGACATTCTGACACAACGTCAGTGTCGGCCAGGCCCTTCAGGAGATCCAGCCTTGTGTGGATATTTTGGCCAAAGGCTGTGTGGAGTCACCGGAGTCGCCATCCCAGAATGGGGGCGGCCATGTTCCCCAGGGCAATCGGGTGGTGTTCTGAATGGGGTTCCAGGGAAATGCAATTCTCCGATCTTATGCGGAGCGGGGGCCCGTCGAGGCCTGGGACCGCCTCTCCCGGCGCCTGTCGCTGGAGGGCATGTACGCCGTCCAGCTCGGTGAGGCCGTCCACGCCGCCCGGTCGGGGGCGGCGCGGACGCGGCGCGGCGTGGCCGGGGTGTTCCAGGCCAAGGCCGCCAACCTGGAGCGGGCGGAGACGCTGCTGACCAGGCTGCTGGAGCACGGCGACCGCTCCCGCCTCTGGAGCGAACTGGACGAGCGGGTGGGCCGCCTCGACCTCACGGACCTGGCCGAACGCTGGGCGGGCCCGCTCGTCTCGTCCCCCGCGTCCGCGTGGGGCGTGATGCGGCGGCACGGCGTCCGGACGTTCTGCGAGACGACGGCCGTCCGGCTGATCGATCTGCAGGCGGCGCACGCCCGGTGGGTCGGCGCGTGGGACGCCGAGCGCCGGACGGGACGGGCGGACCGCCTCGCCGAACTGGACGGGCTCGTGGCTTCGGCGGCGGCCCAATGGGACGCTGGCGTGCAGCAACGGGCCGTCCACGCGCTGCTCTACCTGCCCGGCGAGTGAAAAGCCGGGGGCCGCGTCGGCCCGTCGGACGATCAGAACGGGTGAGGTGGGGTTAACCGCCCGTTATTGGGGATCTTCCGCTGCGGATAGCGATATGTGACGATCTCGGTGACCTTTCCAGTCGGGGGACACCGCGGAGGAAGGCACGGCATGACACTGTTCGGCGACCTGACGCGACGCAAACCCATCGACCAGATCGAGGAGGGCGGCGCGGAGACCGCGCTCACCCGGACGCTCGGCCTCTGGCAGCTCACGGCCATCGGCATCGGCGGCATCATCGGGGCCGGGATCTTCTCCCTCGCCGGGGCGGTCGCGCACGAGACCGCCGGACCGGCCGTCCTGATCTCGTTCCTGGTGGCGGGCGTCGCGAGCGCCGCCGCCGCGTTCTCCTACGCCGAGTTCGCCGGGCTGATCCCGCGCGCCGGATCGGCCTACACCTACGGGTACGCGGTGCTCGGCGAGTTCACCGGCTGGGCCATCGGCTGGGACCTGCTGCTCGAGTACACCGCGATCGTCGCGGTCGTCGCGATCGGGATATCCGGCTACTTCAACGACCTGCTCGGCTTCCTGCACGTCCACCTGCCGAACTGGATGGCGGGCGCGCCCGGCACCGAACCGCACGGCGTCCCCGAGCACAGTTACAAGATCAACCTGTTCGCGGCGCTGCTCTGCCTGCTCATCGCCTACGTGCTGAACCTCGGCATGAAGAGCGCGGCGCGCTTCGAGTCGGCGCTGGTCTACCTGAAGGTCGCCATCGTCCTGCTGGTCATCGTGGTGGGGGTCTTCAAGATCCACGCGGGCAACTACTCGCCGTTCTTCCCGTTCGGATGGGGCGGGGCGTTCACCGGGGCCGCGACCGTCTTCTTCGCCGTGTTCGGCTACGACGCCATGAGCACCGCGGCGGAGGAGTCGAAGGACTCGCGGAAGCACATGCCGATGGCGATCCTCATCTCGCTGGCGATCTCGATGGTGCTGTACGTCCTGGCCTGCCTGGTGCTGACCGGGATGGTCCCCTACACCGAGATCAACCCGACCGCCGCGTTCTCCTCGGCGTTCAAGAGCGTCGGGATGAACGGGCTCGGGCTCGTCATCGCGGTCGGCGCGATCGTCGGCATCCTGACCGTGCTGTTCACCTTCATGATGGGCGCGACCCGGGTCTGGTTCGCGATGAGCCGGGACGGCCTGCTCCCCGGCTGGTTCGCGCGCACCCACCCGACCCGGCACGTCCCGACGCGGATCACCTGGATCCTCGGCGCCGGATCGGCGCTGATCGCCGGGTTCTTCCCGATCGCGGAGGCCGCCGAGCTCACCAACATCGGCATCCTGCTGGCGTTCATCGTGGTCTGCGCGGCGGTGATCGTGCTCCGCTACAAGCGTCCCGACCTGCCTCGGCAGTTCCGGACGCCGCTGATGCCGTTCGTGCCGCTGGTCGGGATCTGCTTCTCGATCTGGCTGATCACCTTCCTGGCGTGGCAGACGTGGGTGCGGTTCGCGGTCTGGTTCGTCCTCGGATGCGTCGTGTACTTCGCCTACGGACGCCGCCGCTCCCACCTCAACAAAACCGAGACGGCGAAGGGCTGAGAACGCCGTCGGGCCTCCCTCGGGCCTCCCGGTCGTCAGGTCTCGATCGGGAGGTCCGGCAGGTTGTGGATGTGCGCCTTCTGGACGCGCAGGACGGCGTCGTCGTCCTTGAAGAACGTGACGATGCCGCCCTCCTCCACGATCTCGTCGGCCTCGACCGTCTCGGTGACCGGCTGCTCCGCCGGTCCGTACACCACGCGGTACTGAGTCATGATCCGGACCTACCTGGCGGAGGGTCAGGGAAAACTCGAAGAATCAGAAAGTGATCACCTGCCGGACGGCGTCCCCGGGACGCGTTCACGCGACCGTCAGCTTCTCCATCTCCGACCGGATCGAACCCGCGATCTCCTGCGGGCGGCGGTTCTCCCGGCCGACGAACACGTGGACGAAGTGGCCCTCGGCGACCAGCGTCCCGTCCGACCGGAACATCCCGATCTCCCAGCGGACGCTGGACCGGCCGAGCTTGCCGACCCGCAGCCCCATCCGGATCGTGTCGGGGAAGGACACCTCGGCCTTGTACACGCAGTGCGACTCGACGCACATCGCGATCGCGTCGCCGCCCAGGGGGTCGAACCCGGCCGTCCTGATCATCCACTGGTTGATCACGGTGTCCATGAGCATGTAGTGGACGACGTTGTTGACGTGCCCGTACACGTCGTTGTCGTTCCACCGGGTGGGGACGGTCTCCCAATAGGGGTAATCGCTGCTCATGCCCGCCGAGCCTAGTGAGCGGACCACTCGCCTCCCAGGTCAGGCGAGTGTGGCGCGGAACACCTCTCCCTCGCCGGTCAGCGCGACCGGCCCGCCCCGGAAGGGGACGAACAGCGCCTCACCGCGCCGCAGCTCCTCGGCGCGGCCGTCCCGGGTGACGGTGACCTGACCGTCCAGGCACAGGAGCGCGCTCGGGCCCGGCCGGTCCAGGACGATCTTCTCCGCCCCCGGCACGCACCGCGTGAGCCGGAACGCCGCCGCCGGGGACGGGAACACGCCCTCGCCGTTCGGCGCGGGCACGGCCTTCCGCGGAACCGGGTCGAACGCCCCGAAATCGGCGACGGCCAGCACCTCGGCGACGTCCACGTGCTTGGGCGTCAGGCCGCCTCGGAGCACGTTGTCCGAGCTGGCGAGGATCTCCACGGCCGTCCCGCGCAGGTAGGCGTGCAGCGTGCGCGGCGGCACGTTCAGCGCCTCGCCCGGCTCCAGCCGGACGAGGTTCATCAGCAGCGAGGTGACCGGCCCGGTGTCGTCCGGGTGCAGCTCCGCGAGCAGCTCGACCACCCGGTAGGGCTCGCCGTCGAGCCCCGCGCACGCCTTCCGGACGTCCTCGACCAGCGCGCCCCTCAGCCCGGACGGCCAGGTGAGCAGCATCTCGACGGCCCGCTTGGCGTCCCCCGCCGCGAGGGCCGCGACGACCTCGTCCAGCTCCGGGACGCCCAGCGCCCCGACCAGCCCGGCGGCCTCCCGCGGCTCCCGGAGCCCGCACAGCGCGTCGAACGTCGTCAGGGCGCACACCATCTCGGGCTTGGCCGAGTCGTCCCGGTAATTGCGATCAGGGGCGTCCGGGGCGAGCCCGGCGGCGTTCTCCCGCGCGAACCCCTCCCGCGCCTGCCGCTCGTCCGGATGCACCTGAAGCGACAGCGGGTGCTCGACCGCGAGCACCTTGAGGAGGAACGGCAGCCGCTCCCCCGCGTCCGGCCCCAGCGCCGCGTGGACGTCCCCCGCGATGTACTGGGGCAGCGTCCGCCCGTCCCCGCGCAGCCGCGCCGGGGCGTCCGGATGCGCCCCGACCCACAGCTCGGCCTGGGGCTCGTCCCCGGGCACGCGTCCGAGCAGCTCGGCCAGCACCGTCCGCGAGCCCCAGGCATAGCAGCGGACGGTGCAGTCGAGCCGCACGAGCGCGGCAGACGTCGTCACGGCAGTTTCCATCCCGTATGGGATACCGCACGGCGTCCCTCTCCGCATACTCGGACCGCCGTTCCGGGCCCGGGAAGGAGACGGCGAGGGACCCGTCAGGGCCCGCCCGGGTGGGGCTAGAAGGACTCGTCGAAGGCGACGGAGCCCTCGACCCCGATCTGGTAGGCGGAAACCCGGCGTTCGAAGAAGTTGGAGAGCTCCTGGACGTCCTGGAGCTCCATGAACGCGAAGGGGTTGGCCGTGCCGTAGCGGGCGGGGAGGCCGAGGCGGGTGAGGCGCTGGTCGGCGACGTACTCCAGGTAGCGGCGCATGTCGTCGGCGCTCATGCCGGGCATGCCGTCGCCGCAGAGGTCGCGGGCGAAGGCGAGTTCGGCCTCGACGGCCTCCTCGATCATGCGGGTGACCGAGGCGGTGAGGTCGGCGTCGAAGAGGTCCGGCTCCTCGGCGCGGACGGTGTCCACGACGGAGAACGCGAACTCCATGTGCATGGACTCGTCGCGGAAGACCCAGTTCGTCCCGGACGCGAGGCCGTTCAGCAGGCCGCGGGAGCGCAGCCAGTAGACGTAGGCGAACGCGCCGTAGAAGAACAGGCCCTCGATGCAGGCGGCGAAGCAGATGAGGTTGAGCAGGAACGCGCGGCGGTCGTCGCGGGTGGTGAGCTCGTCCAGCTTGCCGATCGAGTCGATCCAGCGGAAGCAGAACTCGGCCTTGGCCCGGATGGACGGGATGTGCTCGATCGCGGCGAACGCCTTGACGCGCTCGTCGTGGTCGGGCAGGTAGGTGTCCAGCAGGGTCAGGTAGAACTGGACGTGGACGGCCTCCTCGAACAGCTGCCGGGACAGGTAGAGGCGGGCCTCCGGCGCGTTCACGTGCTTGTAGAGGTTGAGCACGAGGTTGTTGGCGACGATCGAGTCGCCCGTCGCGAAGAACGCGACCAGGCGGTTGACCAGGTGCAGTTCCTCGGGCGTGAGGCGGGCCAGGTCGGCGAGGTCGGACGCGAGGTCCACCTCCTCGACCGTCCAGGTGTTGCGGATGGCGGCGCGGTAGCGCTCGTAGAAGTCGGGATAGCGCATGGGCCGCAGGGTGAGGTCCATGCCGGGGTCGAGCAGCATTTCCTTGGTCTCCGGTTCTTCCACGCCGCTTACTGGCAGGCTTCGCAGGTCTCGGGGTTCTCGAGCGAGCAGATGACCGCTTCGGTCGCCGAGACGGTGGTCTGCGCGATGCGCGTCGCGGGACGGCTGCGCAGGTAGTAGGTGGTCTTGACGCCGCTGCGCCAGGCGTAGGCGTACATCGAGGAGAGCTTCCCGATGGTCGGGGTCTCCATGAACAGGTTCAGCGACTGGGACTGGTCGATGAACGGCGTCCGGGCGGCGGCGAGGTCGATCAGCGCCTTCTGCGGCAGCTCCCAGGCCGTCCGGTAGAGGACGCGGACGTCGTCCGGGAGGTCGGCGAGGCCCTGGACGCTGCCGTTCGCGCGCTTGATCGCCTCGCGGACCTCGGGCAGCCACAGGCCCTCGGCCTTCAGGTCCCGGACGAGGTACTGGTTGATCTGCAGGAACTCGCCGGACAGCGTCTCGCGCTTGAACAGGTTGGACACCTGCGGCTCGATGCACTCGTAGCAGCCCGCGATGGACGCGATGGTCGCGGTCGGGGCGACGGCGATGAGCAGCGAGTTGCGCAGGCCGGTGCGGGCGACGCGGGCGCGGAGGGCGTCCCAGGCGTCCGGACGGGTGATCGCGGCGTCCGGGAAGTGGTCGATGTGCAGCTGGCCGCGCGCGGTGCGGGTCTGGTCGTAGGCCGGGTGCGGGCCGTGCGCCTCGGCCAGGTCGGCGGACGCGCCGTACGCGGCGAGGGAGATCTCCTCGGCGATGCGGGTGGAGAGCGTCCTGGCCTCGTCCGAGTCGAAGGGGAGGCGGAGCTTGAAGAACACGTCCGCGAGGCCCATGACGCCGAGGCCCATGGGACGCCACTTCTTGTTCGCCTTCTCGGCCTCGCCGGTCGGGTAGAAGCCGCGGTCGATCGTCCGGTCCAGGAAGCGGACGGCG
Organism: Actinomadura oligospora ATCC 43269; assembly: GCF_000518265.1. Lineage (GTDB taxonomy): Bacteria > Actinomycetota > Actinomycetes > Streptosporangiales > Streptosporangiaceae > Spirillospora > Spirillospora oligospora. The sequence continues at coordinate 10,379 of NZ_JADG01000007.1, forward strand.
GTGCGGACGGTCGCGCGGAGGCGCTCCCAGTCGACCGTCCCGCCGGGGAGGACGTGCGCGCCGAGGTTGATCGAGCCGAGGTTGCAGACGGCGGTCTCGCCGTCGCTGGTCACCTCGAGGATCTCGGTGCACAGGTTGGACAGGTGGACGACGTTGCCCTTCTCCGCCGTCTGGTTGCAGGCGCGGTTGGAGATGTCCTTGAAGGTCATCCAGCCGTTGCCGGTCTCGGCGAGGGTCCGCATCATGCGGCCGTAGAGGCGGCGCGCGGAGATCGTCCGGACGGCCTTCCCCGCGGCCTCGGCGGCGCGGTAGGCGCGGTCGAAGTCGTCGCCGTAGAGGTCGGTCAGCTCGGGGGTGACCTTGGGGTCGAACAGCGACCAGTCCTCGTCGCGCTCGACGCGGCGCATGAACTCGTCCGGGATCCAGTTGGCGAGGTTCAGGTTGTGCGTGCGGCGGGCGTCCTCGCCGGTGTTGTCGCGCAGCTCCAGGAACTCCTCGACGTCGGCGTGCCACGGCTCCAGGTACACGCAGGCCGCGCCCTTGCGGCGTCCGCCCTGGTTGACCGCCGCGACCGACGAGTCGAGCGTCCGCAGCCACGGGACGATCCCGTTCGACAGGCCGTTGGTGCCCTGGATGAGCGAGCCGCGCGACCGGACCCGCGTCCACGAGACGCCGATGCCGCCCGCGTACTTGCTGAGCCGCGCGACCTGCGCGTACCGCTCGTAGATCGACTCCAGCTCGTCGCGCGGCGCGTCCAGCAGGAAGCAGGACGACAGCTGCGACCGGCGGGCGGCGCTGTTGAACAGCGTCGGCGAGGACGGCAGGTACGACAGCGTCGACAGCAGCCCGTACAGCTCCCGGACGTCGTCGACCGTCTCGGCGAGCCCGACCGCGACGCGCATCAGGAAGAACTGCGGCCGTTCCAGGACGCGCCGGGTCCTCGGGTGCCGCCACAGGTAGCGGTCGTAGACGGTGCGCAGGCCGAAGTACTCGAACCGGTCGTCGGCGGACTCGTCCACCAGCGCGTTCAGCGCGTCCGCGTTGGCGGCGACGAACGCGGCGGGCGCGTCGGCCATCAGGCCCTCGCGGTGCGCGGCGGCGGCCGACTCGGCGAACGTGCGGACGCCCTGGGACGCGGCCTCCTCGGCGATGTGCGCGTTCAGCAGGCGCGCGGCGACCCTGGAGTACGCGGGCTCGACCGCGACCAGCGCGGCGGCCTCGCCGATCGCCTGTTCCCGCAGCCCGGCGACGTCCGTGGCCGCGTCCGTGCCGCGGACCGCCGCGAGGACCCGTCCCGGTTCGGCGTCCGCGAGGCCCGCGCAGGCCCGTCCGACCTCGGCCTCAAGCACACCCCGCGCGGTCTCCACCGGCGCGTCCAGCTGCTGCGTCATGTGCCCTCTTCCCCTCGCATCACCCTCGCGGGGGCGGCCGGGGCGAGCGCGCGTCACCGGCCCCGGTCGTCGGCCGCCGGGCCCCGGCTCGGGCCGGGTCCGCGGGCGGCGCCCCGTGACGTCCGGGCAGGCTCGCGCGCTCGTCCTCCGGCCTCCCGCGAGGCTCTCGGACGATCCGTCGTGCGGGCAGGTCTTCGGACTCGCGGGCACGGCCGACGCCTCTCGCGTCGCCTGGCCTACTGACCGTCGCTTCCCGGTCCGCGCTCGGCGGATCCAGTGCTCATGACGGCGGTCGTTCCCGCTCACCGCTGCGGGGCAGTCCCGGATTTCCACCGGGTTCCCTCTTGCGACGCCCGCACCACCGCTCGACGCGTGGCGGCGCGGAGCGGCGGTGCGGGCGAACCAGCACGGGACTTGACCCTACATCTTGAGGCGACGCACTTTGCAACCCCAACATGTTGGGCGTGTTCGAACACCTATCCGGGGGGCCAGGTGGGCGGCGCGGCGCGGGGATGGCACCATTGGGGGCGACATGACCGCCGCCCTGCCCCGCCGGTCCGCGGCCTCGCCGGGCCCGTCCGCGACCTCGATCCACCGGCCGAACCTCCGCCTCGCGCGCGCCCTGGTGTTCTCCACCGTGTGCGTCGCGCTGGCGACGCTCGGCCATGCCCTGGCGGCCTCGACGGCCGTCCCGGCCTGGGCGGCGCTGACCGGTTTCGCCGGGGTGCTCGCGGTCACCTACGCGCTGACCGGCCACGAGCGGTCGCTGCCGACGATCGCGGGCGGGCTCGTCGGCGGGCAGTTCGCCCTGCACACGCTGTACGCGAGCGCGTGCGGGTCCTGCGCGCCCGTTTCGCACCCCGTGGGCGGGAGTGTGGGCGGGACTGTGGGTGGGATCTCGTCCATGCACGACGGCCACCACATGGCGGTGGTCGTCGCGTCGCACGGGCCGGGCGCGGCGATGACGTTCGCGCATGTCGTGGCGGGTCTCGTGTCGGGCTGGTGGCTGTGGCGCGGCGAACGCGCCGCGTGGACGCTGGCCCGCCGGATCGCCTCGTTCGCGGACCGGCCCGTCCGGGTGTTGCTGGCGCTGCTGGCCGCCGCGTCCGAGGTCGTCGCGCCGCCTCCGGTGCGCGGTGTGGTCGTTTCGGGCTTTGCGCCTGCTGCGGCACTTAGGCGCGCTCTGCGACATCAGGTCGTGCGGCGCGGGCCGCCGGTTCTCCGTTCTCTCGGCTTCACGACCGCCTGATCCGCCTTCCGGACGGGCCGGTCGTCGCCGCGCGCCGGGTCACCCGCGCGCGGTTTCCGGATCGCTACCGGACGTGGTTTCAGCCCGTCCGGTTCTCCTGCCTGAACGGAGTTCCCCTATGTCTTCCAAGGTTCACGCGCCTCTGGTGCGCGCGCGGCGGATCGGTGTCGTGGCGGCGCTGGCGGGCGTCTCGCTCGCCGGGTTCGTCCCGTCCGCGTCCGCGCACACCGCGCTGAAGAAGTCCGATCCGGCGTCGGGCGCGACGGTCGCGTCCCCGTCGAAGATCACCCTCACGTACTCGGAGCCGGTCGGGCACCCGAAGATCATCCTCACGGACGCGTCCGGCGGACGGCACGAGGCGGGTTCCGCGCGCGCCGTGGACAACGTCGTCACCGAGGACGTCAAGGGACCGCTGTCCGACGGCGTCTACACGGTCGGCTGGCGCGCCGTCTCCGACGACGGCCATCCGGTGACGGGCGAGTTCACGTTCACCGTGAAGGGCTCGCCGTCCACCTCCCCGTCGGCGTCGGCGTCCTCGGCGGCGTCCGCGCCTGTGTCCGCGGCTCCGTCGGAGTCCTCCTCGTCGTCGGACGGCGGCGGAAGCGCGGGCTGGTTGTGGATCGGGCTCGGCGCGGTCGTCCTCGCGGCGATCGGCGGCGTCGTCGCCTGGACGCGCCGCTCCCGCACGAGCTGACGGATCGTCCCGGGAGGGTGGCCGGATCCGGCCATCCTCCCGAAATGATTACTTGATTACATCCCCTGGCGCTGCCAGAGTGATCATCATGAACGAGGAACAAGGCGGACACGAGTCCGACGCCGTCCCGACGCTGTTCGCGTGGGCGGGCGGCGAGGAGGCGTTCCAGCGGCTCACCGAGGTCTTCTACGGGCACGTGCTCAAGGACGACCTGATCGGCCCGCTGTTCGCGCACATGGACAAGGACCACCCGAGGTACGTGGCGATGTGGCTCGCCGAGGTGTTCGGCGGCCCGGAGCGGTACAGCGAGGAGCGCGGCGGATACCACCACATGGTCCGCCAGCACCTCGGCAAGGCGATCACCGAGCCGCAGCGCCGCCGCTGGGTGAGCCTGCTGATGGACGCCGCCGACGAGGTCGGCCTGCCGGACGACCCCGAGTTCCGCGCCGCGTTCGCGGGCTACATCGAGTGGGGCACCCGGATCGCGCTCACCAACTCGCAGCCGGACGCGACCCCGCCCCTCGAAGCCCCCGTGCCGCACTGGGGCTGGGGCGTCGCGCCGCCGTACATCCCGTCCTGAGGCGGCGTGCGGGACGCGTCCGCCCCGGCGACGCGTCCCGCTCGGCCTGTCTCGGTCTCTGTCGTTGAACGGTCGATGAGGCGTCGGTTTTCCGCCAGCGAGGGGGCCCCGCGCGGCACAGACTCGAACACATGAGCAACGAGATCGAGAACAAGGTCGCGCTGGTCACGGGCGGAAGCCGGGGCATCGGCGCGGCGGTCGCCGTGCGTCTCGCGGAGGCCGGGGCCGACGTGGCGTTCACCTACCAGAGCAACGACGAGGCGGCCGGGAAGGTCGTCGAGAAGATCAAGCAGACCGGCCGCCGGGCCCTGGCGATCAGGGCCGACGGCGCGGACGCCGCCGCCGTCGTCGCGGCCGTGGACGAGACCGCCGAGACGTTCGGGCGGTTCGACATCCTGGTCAACAACGCCGCGGCGTTCATCGTCGCGCCCGTCGACCAGATCGGCGCGGACCAGCTGGAGCAGACGATCGCGCTGAACATCCGGGCGCCGTTCGTCGCGGCGCAGGCCGCCGTCCGGCACATGGCGGACGGCGGGCGGATCGTCAGCGTCGGCAGCAACGTGGCCGAGCACACGCCGTTCCCCGGCTTCTCGCTCTACGCGATGAGCAAGACGGCGCTGACCGGCATGACCAAGGGCCTCGCGCGCGACCTCGGCCCGCGCGGGATCACCGTCAACGTCGTCCACCCCGGCCCGACCGACACCGACCTGAACCCGGCGGACGGCGAGAACGCCCCGACCTTCGCGGGGTTCACGGCGCTGAACCGGTACGCCGCGCCGGACGAGATCGCCGCGACGGTCGTCCACCTGGCCGGTCCGGGCGGCGCGTACGTGACCGGCACCACGATCAGCGTGGACGGCGGGTTCTCCGCCTGACCCGCGACCAGGGAGAATGGATGTCCCGAACGAGGAGGGGCATCCGCCGTGAAGTACCTCGCGCTGATCTACGGCAACCAGGAGAAGTGGGACGCGATCCCGCCCGAGGTGTTCGCCGACGTGGTCGACAGGCAGAACGCGTTCAACGCCAAGTACAAGGCGACCGGTGAGCTGGTCGGCGCGTACGGGCTCGGGGACGAGACGAGCGCGCGCCTCGTCCGCCGCGAGAACGGCGCGCCCGTCGTGACCGACGGGCCGTACCTGGAGACCAAGGAGTACATCGGCAGCCTCTACCTGCTGGACGTCGAGAGCGCCGAGCGGGCCCAGGAGATCGTCGCCGAGATGCCGCTGGCCGACCGGGAGCCGATCGAGCTCTGGCCCGTCCCGCACGAGGCTCCCGAGGTCCCATGAGCGGACGCGACGTCGAGGACCTGCTGCGCGAGTGCGCGCCGCGGGTCCTCGGCGCGCTCGTGCGCAAACACGGGATGTTCGACGCGTGCGAGGACGCCGTCCAGGAGGCGCTGCTGTCGGCCGCGCTGAAATGGCCGGAGGAGGGCGTCCCGGACAATCCGGGCGGGTGGCTGCTGACCGTCGCGTCCCGCCGCCTGGTGGACGAGATCCGCAGCGACGAGGCGCGCCGCCGCCGCGAGGACGCCCGGGCCGCCGCCGAGCCTGAGCCCGCGCCGGACCCCGTGCTCGACCGGGACGACTCGCTGCTCCTGCTGTTCATGTGCTGCCACCCGTCGCTGTCGCAGCCGAGCCGCGTCGCGCTGACGCTGCGCGCGGTCGGCGGCCTCACGACGGCGCAGATCGCCGCCGCGTTCCTGGTGCCCGAGGCGACGATGGCGCAGCGGATCAGCCGGGCGAAGCAATCGCTGAAGGCGTCCGGGATGCCGCCGGACGCCGAGCGCGCCGCGCGGCTGGCCGAGGTCCGGCACGTCCTGTACCTGATCTTCAGCGAGGGGTACACCTCGTCCGGCGGCCCGGACCTCACCGCGCCCGGACTGTCGTCGGAGGCGATCCGGCTGGCCCGGATGCTCCACGGGCTCGTCCCGGACGACACCGAGACGGCCGGTCTGCTCGCGCTGATGCTGCTCACCGACGCCCGCCGTCGCGCGCGCACGAGCCCGTCCGGGGAACTCGTCCCGCTGGACGAGCAGGACCGCGCGCTCTGGGACGGGGATCTCATCGCCGAGGGCGTCGACCTGGTCAGCCGCACCCTCCCGCGCGGCGACGTCGGCCCGTACCAGCTCCAGGCCGCGATCGCCGCCGTCCACGACGAGGCCGAATCCCCGGACGCGACCGACTGGGCGCAGATCCTCGCCCTCTACGACCTGCTCGCGCTCGCCGATCCGGACAACCCGATGGTGTCCCTGAACCGGGCCGTCGCGGTCGCGGAGATCCAGGGCCCGGACGAGGCCCTCGCCCTCCTGGACGCCCTCGAGCGGGACAAACGCCTCAAGGACCACCACCGCCTGCTCGCCGCCCGCGCCCACCTGCTCGAACTCCAGGGCCGGACGGCCGAGGCCGCCGAGACCTACCGCGCCGCCGCCCGCCGCACGTCCAGCGCCCCCGAACACCGCCACCTCACCCGCCGCGCCGACCGCCTCCGCACCTGACCTGCGGACAGCGGCCCCAGCGCACGGCGTCCTGAACGCGTGGCGGCCTCGGCGCGTGGTCAGCCTCAGCGCGTGGCGGTCTCGCCGGGCAGCGGTCTCAGCGCGTGGCGTCCTGAACGCGTGGCCAGCCTCAGCGCGTGGCGGTCTCGGCGGGCAGTGGGTCGGCGGACGGGCGTGAGCGCCGGGAGGCAGCGGACGACGCGAGGGCGAGGAGCGCGGCCAGCGCGGTGAGGACGGCGGCCGTGCAGAGGAGCGGGGTGAGGCCCGGACCGTCCGTGATCCGCCCTCCGACCAGCGCGCCGAGCGCGATCGACCCGTTGAAGGAGGACGACATCAGCGACGAGGCGGCCTCCGGCGGCACGTCCCGCTCGGAGAACAGCAGCGTCTGCAGCGAGACCGAGACACCGCCGTACGCGACGCCCCAGACCAGCAGCGGCAGCACCGCCGGAAGGGACGTCGCCGCCAGGACGGCCGTGACCAGCGCGATCGCGACCGCCTGGGCGAGCAGCGTCAGACGCGGGTTCCGGACGGCCGTCCGCCCGGCGAGGAAGTTGCCCGCGATCCCGGCCAGCCCGTAGGCGAGCAGCATCGGCCCGATCAGCGCCGACCGCACCCCGCCCACCTCCTCCAGCACCGGCCGGACGTAGGTGTAGGCGGCGAAGTGGCCGACGACCATCAGGATCGTCAGAGCCAGCCCCAGCCGGACCGTGGGCAGCCGCAGCACGCCCGGCAGGTCGGAGAGCCGGAAGGGCGTCGTCGCGGGCAGCGGCGGCAGCGACACCGCCATCAGGACGAGGACCACGAGGGGCAGCACGGCCATCACCCCGAACGAGGCCCGCCACCCCGCGACCTGCGCGACCAGCGCGCCCGCCGGGACGCCCACGACCGACGCGACCGCGACCCCGCCGAAGATCACCGCCGTGGCCGTCCCGACCCGGCTCTCCTCGACGAGCCGGGGCGCGATCCCCGCCGCGACCGCCCAGAACCCGCCGATCGCGACGCCCACCAGGACCCGCGCGCCGAGCAGCACGCCCAGCGACGGCGCGACCGCCGAGACCGCGTTCGCCGCCGCGACCAGCCCGGCCAGCGAGCACAGCAAGACGCGCCGGTCGAGCCGTCCCGCGCCGATGGCGACGGCGAGCGCGGCGACGGCGGCGACCATGCCGGGCAGCGTCACCGCGAGCCCGGCCGTCCCCTCGGGAACCCGCAGGTCATCGGCCATCGGGGACAGCAGGCCGACCGGGAGCATCTCGGTGGTGACGATCGTGAACGTGCCCGTCGCCACCACCAGCGGAGCTTTGGCGATCATGGTTCCAGGCTCCGGCCGGACGGCGGCCGGAACAACGACGATCCGCGCATCCTTGGATTAACTCGACTGATCGGCCAGAAGGGGGCGGGGTGGAGCTTCGTGAACTGGAGTGCGTGCTCGTGCTCGGCGAGGAACTGCACTTCGGCCGGACCGGCGACCGGCTCGGACTCTCGCAGGGCCGGGTCAGCCAGCTCGTCCGGTCGATGGAACGGCAGGTCGGCGGACGCCTGTTCGACCGGACGAGCCGCAGCGTCCGGCCGACCCCGCTCGGCGAGCGCCTCCTGTCCGAGCTGCGTCCCGCCTACCAGGCCCTGCACGCGGCCATGGACAACGCCCGCGCCGCCGCCCGCGGCATCACCGGCGAGCTCCGCGTCGGCTTCCTCACCGGGACGGCCCGCGAGGGCGTCGTCGAGGCCGCCGGGATCCTGGAGGCCCGCAACCCCGAGCTCACGGTCACCTTCGCCGAGGTCCCGATGACCGACCCGTTCGGCGCGCTCCGCCGCGGCGAGGTCGAGACGATCGTCACCCTGCTCCCGGTCACCGAGCCGGACCTGGTCGTCGGACCGTCCTTCGCCAAGGAGCAGCAGGCCGTCGCGCTCTCCACCCGCCACCCGGCCGCGCGCCGGGGCCGCCTGCACGCCGAGGACCTCGCGAACGTCCCCCTCCTGGACGTCACCGGCCCCGCTCCCGCGTACTGGCGCGAGCTCATGTCGCCGACGTCCACCCCGGACGGCCGTCCCATCCCGCGCGGCCCGTCGGTGTCCAGCTTCCAGGAGGCCCTGATCACCATCGCCGCCGGACGCGGCGGCCTGATGTTCTGCGTCCCGACCGGCCGGTCGTTCGCCCGCTCCGACATCGCCTACGTCCCGGTCGACGGCCTCCCCGACTCCGTCCTCGGCCTGGTCCGGCGCCGCGGCGACCCCACCCCCGCCCTCCGCGCCTTCGCCGACCTCGTCACCACCCGCCTCTGACCCCGCCCGCCTCTGACCCCGTCCGCCGCCCTCACCTCGGCCTTTCCCGGCGGCGAAGGATCCGTCCAGCGCACGACTACCCCCGTTCGGGGGTGGCGCGCGTCACACAGACTGGAAACGATCCTGGTGAGACGAGGAGGGGATCCTTCGATGCAGGCGGTCGAGTTCCGGGCGGCGCGTGATTTCTTGCTGGCCCATCGCGAGGACTACCAGGCGGCGCGGGAGAAGTTCCGCTGGCCGGTGCTGACCGGCTTCAACTGGGCGCTGGACTGGTTCGACCACATCGCGGACGAGAACGACCGCACCGCGCTGTGGATCGTGGAGGAGGACGGCTCGGAGGCCAGGTACTCCTTCGCGGAGATGGCCGAGCGGTCCGCGCGCGTCGCGAACTGGCTGCGGGGCGCGGGCGTGCGGCGCGGCGACCGCGTCGTCGTCATGCTCGGCAACCAGGTCGAGCTGTGGGAGACCGTCCTCGCGACGATGAAGCTCGGCGCGGTGATGATCCCCTGCACGCCGCTCCTCGGCCCGGACGACCTGCACGACCGCATCGAGCGCGGGCACGCCAAGCACGTCGTCGCCTCGTCCGCGAGCGCCGCGAAGTTCGCGGACGTGCCCGGCGCGTACACGCGGATCGCGGTCGGCGAGCCCGTCGACGGCTGGCTGCGCTACACCGACGCCTACGACGCCGACCCGCACTTCACCCCGTACGGGACGACCTGCGCCGACGACACGCTGCTGCTGTACTTCACGTCCGGGACGACCGCGAAGCCGAAGCTCGTCGAGCACACGCACGCGTCCTACCCGGTCGGCCACCTGTCCACGATGTACTGGATCGGCCTCCAGCCCGGCGACGTCCACCTGAACATCTCCTCGCCCGGATGGGCCAAGCACGCGTGGAGCAACATCTTCGCGCCGTGGAACGCCGAGGCGACCGTCTTCATCTTCAACTACACGCGCTTCGACGCGGGCAGGCTGCTCGACGCGATCGACCGGTGCGGCGTCACCTCGTTCTGCGCGCCGCCGACCGTGTGGCGGATGCTGATCCAGTCCGACCTCGGCGCGCTCCGGAACCCGCCGCGCGAGGTCGTCGCGGCGGGCGAGCCCCTGAACCCCGAGGTCATCGACCGGGTCCGGGACGCCTGGGGCATCACGATCCGGGACGGCTTCGGGCAGACCGAGACCACCGTCCAGATCGCGAACACGCCCGGCCAGCCGGTGAAGCCGGGCTCGATGGGACGTCCCGTGCCCGGTTACGAGGTCGTGCTGGTCGACCCGGTCACCGGGGAGCGCGGCGACGAGGGCGAGATCTGCCTCGACCTGGCCGAACGTCCGCTCGGCCTGACCGCCGGGTACCACGGCGACGAGGAGCGCACCGCCGAGGCGATGCGCGACGGCGTCTACCACACCGGCGACATCGGCGCCCGCGACGAGGACGGTTACATCACCTACGTCGGACGCGCCGACGACGTGTTCAAGGCGTCCGACTACAAGATCTCCCCGTTCGAGCTGGAGAGCGTGCTGATCGAGCACGACGCGGTCGCCGAGGCGGCGGTCGTGCCGTCCCCGGACCCGGTGCGCCTGGCCGTCCCGAAGGCGTACGTGACGCTCGCCGCCGGTTTCGAGCCGACGGACGCGACCGCGCAGTCGATCTTCGAGCACTGCGCGGCGCGGCTGTCCCCGTACAAGCGGGTGCGGCTGCTGGAGTTCACCGCGGAGCTGCCGAAGACGATCTCCGGCAAGATCCGCCGCGTCGAGCTGCGGACGGCCGAGCTCGGCAAGCACCCCGAGCCCGAGGCCCGCCCGGCGGGCGAGTTCCGCGAGAACGGCAAGTGACCATGGCCCTCTCCTACGCGTCCGGAACGTCCGCGCTGCCGCTGCTCGGCGACACGATCGGCGCGAACCTCGAGCGGACCGTCGCGTCCTTCCCCGACCGGGAGGCGCTCGTCGAGTGCGAGACCGGCCGCCGTTGGACGTACGCGCAGCTCGACGACGAGGTGGACGTCGTCGCGCGCGGCCTGGCCGCGCTCGGCGTCCGCATGGGCGACCGGGTCGGGATCTGGGCGCCGAACGTCGCCGAGTGGGTGTTCGTCCAGTACGCGACGGCGAGGCTCGGCGCGATCCTGGTGAACATCAACCCCGCCTACCGGACGCACGAGCTGGAGTTCGTCCTGAAGCAGGCCGGGATCCGCACGCTGGTCGCGGCCCCGTCGTTCAAGACGTCCGACTACGCGGGGATGATCGAGCAGGCCCGTCCGAACTGCCCCGACCTGCGGGACGTCCTGCTCCTCGGCCGCGACTCCTGGGCCGCCCTCCTCGAGTCCGGGCGGGACGGCGAGCTTCCCGAGGTCACCCTCTCCGCGGACGACCCGATCAACATCCAGTACACGAGCGGGACGACCGGCTTCCCCAAGGGCGCGACCCTCTCGCACCACAACATCCTGAACAACGGCTTCTTCGTCGGCGAGATCTGCGGCTACGACGAGGAGGACCGGATCTGCGTGCCGGTGCCCTTCTACCACTGCTTCGGCATGGTGATGGGCAACCTCGCGGCGACCTCGCACGGCGCGTGCATCGTCATCCCCGCGCCCGCCTTCGACCCCGCGAAGACCCTCGCGGCCGTCTCCGCCGAGCGCTGCACGTCCCTGTACGGCGTCCCGACGATGTTCATCGCCGAGCTGAACGACCCGTCCTTCGCCGCGCACGACCTGTCCTCGCTGCGCACCGGGATCATGGCGGGCTCGCCCTGCCCGGTCGAGGTGATGAAGCAGGTCATCGACCGGATGGGGATGGGCGAGGTGACGATCTGCTACGGCATGACCGAGACCTCCCCGGTGTCCACGCAGACCCGCGTGAGCGACTCCCTCGAACGCCGCGTCGGGACGGTCGGGACCGTCCACCCGCACCTGGAGGTCAAGGTCGTCGACCCGGAGACCGGCGCGGCGGTGCCGCGCGGCGTCCACGGCGAGCTGTGCACCCGCGGCTACTCGGTCATGCTCGGCTACTGGGACCAGCTCGAGCAGACCGCCCAGGTGATCGACGCCGCCCGCTGGATGCGCACCGGCGACCTCGCCGCGATGGACGACGACGGCTACGTCACCATCACCGGCCGGATCAAGGACATGGTCATCCGGGGCGGCGAGAACATCTACCCGCGCGAGGTGGAGGAGTTCCTCTTCACCCACCCCGACATCCTCGAGGCGCAGGTCATCGGCGTCCCGGACGAGAAGTACGGCGAGGAGCTGATGGCCTGGGTGCGGCTGCGCCCCGAGGCCCCGGTCCTCACCCCCGAATCCCTGCGCGAGTACTGCGCGGGCCGCCTCGCCCACTACAAGATCCCCCGGTACGTCCACGTCGTGGACGACTTCCCGATGACGGTGACCGGGAAGGTCCGCAAGGTCCAGATGCGCGCCGAGGCGGTGGACATCCTGGGCCTCCCCTGACCTTCCCCGGTTGGCGTTCGCCGCCGTTCGGGGCATGCTGACGTGCATGAACGAGCAGGAGGCCCGCACCGCCGTCCTGTCCTCCCACCCGGGCTGGGAGGAGGTCCGGGCCGTCCACGCCGAACTGCTGGAACTCGCCGAGCGGGTCGCGGACCACGAGGTCCGCGACCGCCTCCGCGACGCGTCCCGCCGCCTCGCCGCCGCGGGCGGGCCCCCGCCCCGCCGTCCGCAGAGCCCGAAACTCTCCCCCCGCGAACTCGACGTCCTCGCCCAGGTCGCCCTCGGCTGCACCAACGCCGAGGCCGCCGGACGCCTCGGCCTCCTCCCCGAGACCGTGAAGAGCTACCTCCGCTCCGCCATGCGCAAACTCGACAGCCACACCCGGACCGAAGCCGTCTCCACCGCCCGCCGCCAGGGCCTCCTCCCCTGACGACGGTGACCACGCCGCCGCCCGGTTCGGGCGGTGGGGGGCGAGGCTTCAGGACTGGGGGAGGACGAATCCGATCGTGGGCGTCGGGCCCGTGGCCGGGGGCGGCTGAACCGGTGCGTCCAAGGTGAGGGCGGCCGTGCCTCCCGGCGGGATCCTGTTCGTGTCCGGCAGCTCGTTCCGCAGGGGGAGCTGGACGAGGACGGCCGCCGCCGTCATGGACACCGAGACCCATTCGGCGCGCCGGTTGCGAACCGTGACGTTCACGGAAGGCGTTGGTGTCGCGCCGGTGGGGGAAGCGGGCACCAGCATCCATCCTCCGTCGGGGGCCCGCGCCCCCGAGATCGGCCTTCGAGCGTCGACCGGCTTCGGACGGGCGACGAGGACTTCGAGGTCGCCGCACCCGACCCATCTGTTGTACTTCGCCTGCACGGCCAGCCGTGCGCCGGGCGTCGGCGGCCCGGGGACGCGCGTGTTCTTCGGACGCTCCCCGTAGACCTTGCAGAGCCTGATGACGTTCGCGTAGTCGTCCAGGGGCCGCGTGGCGCCGAAGAGCAGCTCCTGCTCCAGGACCGACCTGGCGGCCCCGACGGCCTTCTGCACGTCCTGAAGGGACGGCACCCAGAGCCAGCTGCCCGCGATCGCGACCTCCGCCAGCGCCTGCAACGACGGATCCCCCAGGGTCTCCGCGATCGCGAAGGCCCGCACGAACTCGTGCTGCGCGTGCTCGACGAGCCGGTACCGGTCCGGGTCGTCGCGCCACTCATCGGGCAGGTCCCGCATGTACCGGCGTCCCGCCGCCATGTGCACGTCGAACCGCCGTGCCTGGTCGCGCGCCGGCAGCGCGTCGATCTTCCGTCCGAGGACGTCCAGCCGCCGCTCCACCCGCTGGACCCCGCGCTCCACCCGCTGGAGCGCGAGGTCGGACCGGGCCGGGGCCGCGACGACGGCGTCCACCACCTGGGTGGCGACCAGCGCCCAGTCCGCCCTGCTCCAGGCCCCGCCCCGGATCCAGTCCGTGACGACCGCCTTGACACCGATCGCGGTCAGGGCGACCGCGAGCTCCATCGCCACCATGTCCCGCTCCTCCCCGCGAAGGCTTCTCAACCCTTGGTACCGCGCCTCGGCAGCTCGCGGGAGCTTGTCGACGACCAAGGCTCAGGCCAAGAGCGGACACCTGCGGCCTGCTCCGCCGTGTGGAACCGCCGGATCCGGTCCACGTGATCGTCCGCGGCGATCACGTGCCGGGTGAAGGAGCCACCCCGACCACCCCTGTCGTGGGTCCACCCGCAGGGGCCCGTTCTCCGGTTCGGGGGGGTGCATCTCGCAAGTTCACTTTTGGTAACGATACGATCACTTCATGTGATGTGGTCGTCGCCCGAGGGGCGGCCGATGGCCGGGTGACCGGATGCACAGAACGGAGAAAGCGATGCCTGTACGCAACGATCCCTGGCCGCAGGGGACCCCGTGCTGGGTGGACTGCCAGGTGGACGACCCGGTCGCGGCCAGCGGGTTCTACGCCGCGCTGTTCGGCTGGGAGATCACGGGCGGCGAAGAGGCGTCCGGCGGGTACCTCATGGGGATGAAGGACGGCCAGGCCGCCGCGGGGATCGGGCCGAAGCCGCAGCCGGGGATGCTCTCGGTGTGGACGACCTACTTCGCCGCCGATGACGTCGACGCGATCGCCAGGAAGGTGACCGCGGCCGAGGGGCAGGTGGTGATGCCCCCGTTCGACGTGCTCGACGTCGGGCGGATGACCGTCGCCGCGGACGTCACCGGCGGGGTGTTCGGCATCTGGCAGGCCCGCGCGCACAAGGGCGCCGGGGTGTACAACGAGCACGGCTCCTACTGCTGGAACGAGCTGCACACCCGGCAGCTCGAGGCCGCCAAGAAGTTCTACGCCGACGTCTTCGGCTTCACCTACACCGACGTCGGCGACGGGACGACCATGAGGTACGCGACGTTCACCCCGCCCGGGGGCGGCGAGTCCGTGGGCGGCATGAACGACGACACCCTGATGCCCGGCGACCCGATGCCCAGCCACTGGCTGACCTGGTTCCAGTTCGACGACGTCGACACCGGAGCCGCGCGGGTGAACGAGCTCGGCGGGACGACCCTCATGCCACCGACGGATTCACCCGTCGGCCGGATGGCGGTCGTCACCGCCCCACAGGGCGAGGCGTTCGGCATCATCGACCCGTCCGCCGCCAAAGGCGAGTTCCCGACGTAGCGCGCACGCCGACGAATAAGATGGACCCGTTTTTCGACCACACGGGTGCCCTTTTCGGAGCCGTGGTGGGGGAGACCCGAATGGCGTCCAGGCGCGGGTGGTGACACCGCGGAAGGAGTATGCCGCGCGAAGCGGGACCGCGGTTCTCGGACGGGACGCCAAGGTCCCGCTCAACGGCTACTTCCGGATCGGCAGCAACACCAAGACCTTCGCGGCGGCGGTGGTCCTGCAGCTGGAGGCGGAGGGGCGCCTTTCCCTGAAGGACTCCGTCGAGCGGTGGCTGCCGGGCCTGGTGCAGGGCAACGGAAACGAGGGCAACAAGATCACCATCAGGAATCTCCTGCAACACACCAGCGGGTTGTACGACCATCCCCACGACGTCGAGAAGGAGATGGCGAGCATGCGTCTGAGCTGCGGCACCGTGTGGTCCCATACGGGCGGGACACCCGGATTCATCACTGGTAACGCCGTCACCGCCGACGGCCGCACCAGCGTCATCACCTCGGAGTCCACAGACAGCCAGTCGTCCGCGACGGGCGAGCCCAGGCAACGGCTCATCGACCACGCCATCTGCTCACCGTCCGGCGCCCAGACACCGCGCACCTGACCCGGTAGCGTCCCTGACGTGCGACGACGCGGCGGAGCGGGGGCTCGCCGCGTCGTCGGGGGTGGGGGTCAGATGAAGGTGCTGAGGGTGGCGGCCATGGCGAAGCCGACGACGGACAGGATGGTTTCGAGGACGGTCCAGGTCCTGAGGGTGTCGCGGACGGAGAGGTTGAAGTAGCGCGACACGATCCAGAAGCCGCCGTCGTTGACGTGCGAGGCGATGATCGAGCCCGCGGAGATGGCGACGGCGATCAGGGCCAGGTGGGCCTGGGAGTGGTGCTCGCCGTGCAGGAGGGGGCCGACGATGCCGCCGGTGGTGACGATGGCGACCGTCGCGGAGCCCTGGGCCAGGCGCAGCCCGCAGCTGATCAGGTAGGCGAGGACGATGATGGGGAGCCCGGCGTCCGACATCGTGGACGCCAGGGCCTTGCCCACGCCGGTGGCCGAGATGACCGCGCCGAAGAACGCGCCGCCGCCGACCACCAGGAGGATCATGCCGACCGGGCGGAGGGAGCGGGTGGCCAGGTCGGAGAGCTCCTTGGCCGGGATGCCGCGCCGGACGCCCAGCAGGTGGCTGGCCAGGAGGACGGCGATGGTCAGGGCCACGGCGGGGGTGCCGAGGAAGGTGAGCAGGGGGAGGATCCCGCTGCCCTTCCACCAGACGTCGCCGAAGGTCGCGAGCAGGATCAGGACGAGCGGGACGATGATGATCAGGGCGACCAGGGCCAGCGACGGCTCGGGCCGCCGCCCGTCCTCCTCACCGTCCTCGCGGTCCTCCTCCCGGGCCTCCTCGCCGACCGTGTAGTCCTCGGGGACGGTCGCCATGACGCGCTTGCCGATCCACGTCCCCCAAGCGACGCCCGCGACGAGGAACGCGGGGATTCCGCAGGTCAGGCCCATGATGATCAGCCAGCCGAGGGACACGCCCAGCAGTCCGGACGCGGCGACCGGGCCCGGGTGCGGCGGCAGGAACGCGTGCGTCATCGACAGGCCCGCCAGCATCGGCATCGCGTACAGGACGAGCGAACGCGCGCCGCGCCGGGCGGTGATGTAGACGAGCGGCGCCAGCACGAAGATGCCGATGTCGAAGAAGACCGGCACGCCGAAGATGAGGCCGACCAGGCCCATGACGAGCGGGGCGCGTTTCTCGCCGAAGACGCTCAGGAGTTTCCGGGTGAGGACGTCGGCTCCGCCGGACGCCTCCAGGATCGCGCCGAGGATCGTCCCCAGGCCGATGATCGGGGCGATGTGACCGAGGATGCCGCCGAAGCCGGTCTCCAGGAGGGAGGTCTTGGAGCTGAGCGGCGTCCCGACGATCTGGGAGACGGGGAGTCCGGCGGCGAGCGCGAGGGCGAGGCCGGACACCAGCAGGGAGATGAACGGTTCGAGTCTGACCTTGATGATGAGCACGAGCAGCAGGGCGATGGCCAGCGCGCACAGCAGGAGCAGGCCGCCCGTCTCGTGACGGAGCCAGTGGACCATGGGGGGTGTGCCTCTCAGGGGGTGGGCGTGGTGTCCCGTCCGCGTCGCAGGGCGTGGCCGGGGAGTGCGCCGGTCGGGCGGCCGCCCGCGAGGACGGGGACGCCGTTGACCAGCACGTGCGTGATGCCTTCGGGGACGGTCCGGGGTGCCTCGAAGGTGGCGGTGTCCCGCACGGTGGCGGGATCGAACAGGACGAGGTCGGCGTGGTACCCGGCACGGACGAGGCCACGCCCGCGCAGCCGGAGCCGTCGCGCGGGACGTCCGGTCAGGTGCGCGACGCACTCCTCCAGGGTGAGGACGCCCAGGTCACGGACGTAGCGGGCGAGGTACCGGGGGAACGTGCCGTACGCGCGGGGGTGCGGTTTCGCGCCGGGGGTCAGCGGGAGGAGGCCGTCGCTGCCGCCGGTGTGCGCGGGGTGCCGCATGATCGCGCGGACGTTCTCCTCGTGCCCGACGTGCTGCAGGATCGTCGTGCCGAGGTCGTCGGCGGCCAGGAGTTCGCGGAACACCTCGAACGGCGGCCGTCCGGAGGACGCGGCGAGGGCGGCGACGGTGCGTCCGACCGTGCCGGGGACGCGTGATCCGGAGATCTCGACGGTGTCCCACTCGACGGGGACGCCGTGACAGCCGTCCGATCCGTCCACTTCCATGACCCGCCGGATCGCGGACGCGGACGCGGGGTCGGCCAGGCGGGCGAGGGCGGCGGCGGGCCCGCCCTCGGCCGCGCGGCTGGGGAGCAGGGCGGCGAGCGTGGTGGATCCGGGCAGGTAGGGATAGGTGTCGAGGGTGATGTCGCAGCCGTCCGCGAGGGCCTGGTCCAGCAGGGCGAGCAGTTCCCCCGCGCGGCCCTCGTTCACGGCGAAGTTCATCGTGGCGTGGGCGAGGTGCAGCGGGCAGCCGGAGCGCCGCGACACCTCGACCATTGCGGCGTACGCGTCCAGCGCGCCCGCGCCGTACGAGCGGTGGTGCGGCGAGTAGTAACCACCGAGGCCCGCGACGACCTGGCACAACGCGACGAGTTCGGCGTCGGAGGCGTACATCCCGGGCACGTAGGTCAGGCCGCTGGACATGCCGACCGCGCCCTCGCGCATCCCGGTCGCGACGAGGTCGCGCTGCCGGTCGAGTTCGGCGCGGGTCGGCTCGCGCGCGTCCCAGCCCATGGCGAGCATCCGGACGCTGCCCTGCGGGACGAGGTAGGCGGCGTTCACGGCGATGCCGTCGTCCAGCCGGTCGAGGTACTCGCCGACCGTGCGCCAGTCCCAGTCGAAGCCGTCCGGGTCGCCGTTCCAGCCCGCGATGGTCTGCCGGACGGACGCCAGCGTCGCGTCCGAGACCGGCGCGTAGGACAGGCCGTCCTGGCCGATGACCTCGCAGGTCACTCCCTGGGCCACCTTCGCGAGGTGGCCCGGCGCGGCGAGCAGCGCGAGGTCGGAGTGGGCGTGCATGTCGATGAAGCCGGGCGCGAGGACGAGCCCGTCCGCGTCGACGACGTGCGACGCGGACGACGGCTTCGTGGTGATTTCGGCGATGCGCCCTTCGGCCACGCGGACGTTCGCGCGGTACGCCGCGGCTCCGGTGCCGTCGACGACCGTCGCGTCCCGGAAGAGCAGGGAGGACACGTCAGAACCAGGTCCGGACGAAGTCGACCACGGCCGGGTCCTCGTCGTCGGCGGACGAGATGACCGGGATGAGCTGCCATTTGTCCATCGCCGTGCACGGGTGCGACAGCCCGAGCCGGACGACGTCGCCGACCTCGACGTCCGCGTCGCGGAGGAACGCGTGCTGGTCGGCGAGGGCGCTGACGTGCGCGTTCGCGACGGGGGCGGCACCGCGTCCCCGGACGAGCTGGGGCACCGGCATGCCCTCGTCGAACGGCACGTCGCGCTTGCCCGCGTCGACGAGCGCGAGGTGGCGTTCGGGCCGGGAGACGACGCGTCCCCAGCCGTGCATCGCCGAGCGGAACCGCTCGCCCCCGACCCGCTCGCTCTCGGCGCCCTCGGCGCTCTCGGCGCGCGCGAACGGCGAGATGCCCCGGTAGAAGACGTCGTCGTGGATCAGGTACGCGCCGGAGCGGAGGATCACGCGCGCGGACGGCAGGCCGCCCAGCACGTCCACGACCTGGTCGAAGTAGGCGCTGCCGCCCGCCGTCGCGATCGGCGCGTCCACCTCGAAGGGCAGGCGTCCGAAGAGTTCGGCGAAGCGGCGCAGGTAGTCGTCCACGGCGGACAGCGCGGTGTCGGACGCGTCGTGCGCGAGCACGCCCTCGTACCCGCCGACGCCCACGAGCCGCAGTGTCGGCGCGGACCGGATCGCCGCGGCGACGGCCTCCGCCTCGCCGAGCGTGCGCGCGCCGGTTCGTCCGCCGGGTCCGCCGAGCTCGACGCAGACGTCCACCGGACGGGACGCTCCGGCGTCGCGCAGCGCGGCGTCCATCAGCTCGACCGTCCGCACCGAGTCGGCCCACGACAGGAACTCGAACTCCGGGTCGCGGTCGAGTTCGGCGGCGATCCAGGCGAGCCCGGCCGGGTCGATGAGCGCGTTCGCCAGCAGCAACCGCTTCACGCCGAACGCGCGCGCGACACGCAGTTGCGGGAGGTTCGCGAGCGTGATGCCCCAGGCCCCGGCGTCGAGCTGCGCCTTCCAGAGCTGCGGAGCCATCGTCGTCTTGCCGTGCGGGGCCAGTTCGACGCCCGCCTTGTCGGCGTATCCGGCCATCAGCGCGAGGTTGTGGCCGAGCGCGGCGGCGTCGAGCGTCAGCAGCGGCGTACCGAGGTCGCCGAGGACGGGCCCGGTCGCCAGGTACTCGGCCACGGTCCGTCCGTGCGCGATCGCCGGGACGGCCTGGAACCGCCAGTCGAGCCGTTCGTCTCGCAGGGCCGCCACCGCGTCGCCGTCGATCATCTCCGCTCCCACCTTTACTGTTGCGCTACTTGCAACGTGCATTGCACTATGCGTTCTGCCGGTTGTAGCATCGCGATCACGAGCGGGTCAACGCTGATCGCCGAACCGTCGACATCCGGGAGCAGCGGAAACATGAAGCGGCAGTCGCCGGTGGCGTGTGTGGGCGAGACCATGGCCGCGCTCCTGCCGGACCGTCCCGGACCGCTGGAACACGTCGAGACCTTCCGGCACGCGATCGGCGGCGCGGAGGCGAACGTGGCGCGCGGGCTGGCGGCGCTCGGCGTCCCGTCCGCCTGGGTCGGACGCGTCGGAGACGACGGTTTCGGACGTCGCGTCCTCGCCGAACTGACCGCGTCCGGTGTGGACACGTCCGCCGTCGAGATCGACCCGCGCCGTCCGACCGGCCTGTACGTCAAGGAGACCGGGCCGTCCGGCAGCGTCCTGCACTACTACCGCGAAGGCTCGGCAGGGTCCGCGCTCTCGCCTGGGCTCCTGGACGTCCCGGTGTTGCGCGACGCGCCGCTCGTCCATCTGTCGGGCATCACGCCCGCGCTCTCGGGCGGCGCGCACGCGCTCGTCGCCGCACTGCTGCGACGACGCGTCCCGGGCCGTCTGACCAGCTTCGACCTGAATTTCCGGCCCGCGCTCTGGCCGCCGCACACCGACCCCGCCGCGACGCTGCGTCCGCTCCTGAACGCGGCCGACATCGTCCTGCTCGGCGCGGACGAGGCCGAGGCCGTCCTCGGCACCGCCGACCCCGCGAAGCTCCGCGTCCTCCTCCCCGGCCCGGACACGATCGTCCTCAAGGACGGCCGTCACCAGGCCACCGCCATCACCCGCGAAGCGCCGGTCACGGAACGGGCGTTGCGGGTGGAGGTGGTGGAGCCGGTCGGGGCCGGGGACGCCTTCGCGGCCGGGTTCCTGGCCGGTACGCTGCGCGGGCTCGATCCGCGCGGACGGCTGCGGCTCGGCCACCTGGCCGCCGCGGGCGCGCTGGTCGTGCCCGGCGACCACGGACCGCCGCCCCCGCCCGACCGGATCGCCGCGCTGCTCACCGCGACCCCGGCGGAGTGGGCGGCCACCACCATCACTCGGGGGACCCCATGAGTCAGAGCCTCGCCCGCGGCCTCGCGCTGCTGCGCGGCCTCGCGGACGGCCCGCGCTCCCTGGACGACCTCGCGGCCGAACTCGGCGTCCACAAGACGACCGTGCTGCGGCTGCTGCGCGTCCTGGAGGACGACCGGTTCGTGCACCGCGACGACGACCACCGCTTCCACCTCGGCTCCAGGCTGTTCGAGCTGTCGGCGGCGGCGCTCGACCAGCGCGGCGTCCGGCGCGTCGCGGCCCCGCACCTGGCGCGGCTGAACGACCGCACCGGGCAGACCGTCCACCTCGGCGTGTACGAGGGCGGCGAGGTCGTCTACCTGGACAAGTACGACTCGCGGCACGCCGTCCGGATGTACTCGCGGGTCGGCCTGCCGATGCCGCTGCACGCCACCGCGATCGCGAAGGTCCTGCTCGCCGACCTGCCCGAAACGCGCCGCCGCGCGGTCGCCGCCGCCATCGAGTACACCCCGTTCACGCCCAACACCCTGACCGGCCCGGACGCGCTGCTCGCCGAACTCGACCGGGTCGCCGCGCGCGGCCACGCCGTGGACGACGCCGAGCACGAGACGTTCATCCACTGCGTCGCGGCCCCGGTCCGGGACGCGTCCGGACGCGTCGTCGCGGCGGCGTCCATCTCGGTCCCCGACCTCGCGCCCGTCGCGCCCGAGCGCGTCACCGACCTGCTGCCGGACCTGCTCGAGGCGACCCGGGCCATCTCCGCCGACTTCGGCCACCGTCCGGAAACCCGCCCCGAAGTAGCGAATCGCTCCGAAACGAAGGGAACCCAGAACGTATGACCGCCAAGATCGAGGTCCGCACCGACGGCGCTCCCACGCCCATGCCGGTGTTCTCGCAGGGCGTCCGCAAGGGGCCGATGCTCCAGGTCTCCGGGCAGGGCTCGCAGGACCCGCGGACCGGGGAGTTCGTGCACGTGGGGGACGTGAAGGCGCAGACCACCCGCACCCTGGAGAACATCCGCGCGATCCTGGAGGCGGGCGGCGCGTCCGTCGGGGACGTCATGATGTTCCGCGTCTACCTCACCACCCGCGACCACTTCGCCGCGATGAACGAGGCGTACGCCGAGTTCGTCGCGAAGTACTCGGCCGACGTCCCGCTGCCCTGCCGCACGACCGTCTTCGTCGAGCTCCCGCTGCCCGACATGCTCGTCGAGATCGACGCCCTCGCCGTCGTGCTCTGAGCACGCGCCCTTCACCGTCGCGCCCTCCCCGGCCTAACCGGGCATGCGCCCCTCGCCGAAGTGTCCGCGGGCGACCAGCTCCAGGGTGAGCAGGGCGGACGCGGACTCGACGGCCAGCAGCGCGATGAGCACGAGCAGCTGGGCGGCGCCCGCCTGGACCGGGTCCGCGCCGCCCAGCAGGACGCCGACGAACGCGCCCGGCAGCGTCACCAGGCCGACCGTCCGGGTCTGGTCGATCGCCGGGACGAGCGCCAGCGCCGCCGCCGGACGGCACACCTCCAGCGCCGCGTCCCGCCGGAGCAGCCCGAGCGCGAGGCCGCCCTCGTACTCGCCGCGCCGCTGCCACAGGTCGTCCAGGGCGCGGCGTCCGGTGAGCGCGGTCGCCGTCATCGCGCCGCCGACCAGGATTCCCGCGATCGGCAGCACGGCGATCGGACGCGCCGGAACGAGCCCGGTCGCCAGCAGCGTCACCAGCGCGGGGACGACACCGGACACGATGGCGAACGCCGTCCACCCCGCCGACCGCGCCGCCTCCCGAAGCGTGCTCACGCCGCGTCCGCGAACGCGGCGTGCCGCCGTGAAGGCCGCGACGGTCACCATCGCGGCGATGAAACACCCGGTCAGCGCCCCGCTGCGCAGCACACCCGCGATGAGGAGCGACACGGCCGAGAGCTGAACGACCGCGCGGATCGCGGCGGTCGCGACGTCGCGAGAGAGGCCGAGCCCGCCCATCCGGACGAGCGCGACGGCGACGACGGTGAGCGCGCCGAGGACCAGCGCGAGCAAGGGCCCGACTGAGGGCGTTCCGGTCATGGAGCGGCTTGGGATTTCATTTCAACGTATTGTGACCTTATTCCGGCACCTCGCGGTCCAGAGACCCCGCTAACGTGGACATGTGGCGGATACGGGGACGAGCGGACCGACCAGGCGAACCGCGCTCACACTGCTGGGCGTCGCCGGGCTCGCCGTACTAGGGGCCGACGACGCGCTGCACGGTCAGGCGCACGCCGCGCGCGCACAGCAGTCGGCGAACGCCGGGCATCCGGCACAGCAGCTGAAGCCTACGCCGACCCCGAAGCCGAAACCGGTGCCCACGCCGCGTCCGGCGTCCTGGTCGCAGCAGCGCCTGACCCTCGTCAAGGCCCCCATCCGGGACCTCTTCAAGGACGTCAGCCCGCCCGCGCCGCCGAACTCGATCGCGCTGACCATCGACGACGGCCCGCACCCGACGTGGACGCCGCAGGTCCTCGACGTGCTCGCCGAGTTCAAGGTGCACGCGACGTTCTTCCAGATCGGCGAGCAGATCGTGGAGTTCCCGAAGCTGACCCGCCGGGTCGTCGAGGCCGGGCACCAGATCTGCAACCACACCCAGACGCACCCGATCCCGTTCGACCACGTCCACGGCAAGCGCCTCCGCAAGGAGGTCATCGAGCCGTTCCACCGCGTCGCGGACGTCACGGGCGTCGTCCCCACCCTGTTCCGCGCGCCCGGCGGCGCGTGGTCCAAGGCGAGCCTGGAGCTCATCGCCGAGCACGGCATGCTGCCGGTCGACTGGGCCGTCGACCCGACCGACTGGTCGCGTCCGGGCGTCGGCCACATCCGCAGGACGATGCTGTCGGCCAAGGCGGGCAACGTCCTGCTCTGCCACGACGGCGGCGGCGACCGCTCGCAGACGGTCGCCGCGCTCCGCGCCGTCATCCCCAAGCTGAAGAAGCGCGGCCTGAACTTCGTCACACTCTGAACCTCGTCACACTCTGACGCGGAGAAACGAAGCCCCCGCGCCACGGAACCGTGGCGCGGGGGCTTCGCACTTCCGAAGGGTCAGCGGGTCAGGACCGGGGGCGCGGGCCGCGCCGGGGTCTCCGGCTCGCCGTGCGAGACCTGCGGGAGCCAGCCGAGCCAGCGCGGCACCCACCAGTTGGCGCGGCCGAGCAGCGCCATGACGGCGGGCAGCAGGATCACGCGGACGATCGTCGCGTCGATCAGGACGGCGACCGACAGGCCCACGCCGAGCTGCTTGAAGTCCTGCATGGACAGCGTCCCGAAGATCCCGAACGTGGCGATCATGATGATGGCGGCGCTGGTCACGACGCCCGCGGTGGCGCGGACGCCGTCCGAGACCGCGCGGGTGGTGGGCAGGCCCTGGTCGTGCGCCTCGCGGACCCGGGAGACCACGAACACGTGGTAGTCCATCGACAGGCCGAACAGGACGACGAAGACGAACAGCGGGATCCAGGACTCCAGCGCGCCGACCGGCTGCGTGGCGACCAGCGAGGCGCCCCAGCCGTGCTGGAAGACCGCCACCATGACGCCGTAGGCCGCGCCGACCGACAGCAGGTTCAGCACGATCGCGGTCGCGGCGATCACCGGCGAGCGGAAGAACACCAGCATCAGCAGGAACGTCACGCCCATGACGAACAGGAACACCGGCAGGATGCTGCCGTTGAGCCGTCCGTTGAAGTCGTCGGAGAACGCCAGGCGCCCGCTGATCTCGGCCTGGCCGACCTTTCCGACCGTCTGCGGGACGACCTGCTCGCGCAGCGTCTTCAGAGCGTGCTGGGAGGTCTTGTCGGTTCCGTCCCCGGCGAGCGGGACCTCGATCTGCGCGACGTTCGCGCCGTGCGTCCGGACGGTGATCGGGTTGTTCATCTCACCGGTCGCGAGCGCCTCCTTCCTCAGGGACGCGATCGCCGCCTTCACCGGCGCGGCGTTGACGTCGTCGGCCTTGACGACCACGACCGCCGGACCGGGGCTGCCGGGGAACGCCTTGTTGATGGCCGTGTAGGTCTGCACGATCGGCTCGTCCTGCGGCATCTGCTGGTTCAGGTCGAGCTTCTGCGTCTTCAGCCCGAGCGCGGGCGCGGCCAGGACGAGCAGGACGGCGGTCGCGAGGACGGCGGCGATGCCGGGCTTGGCGAGGACGGGACGCAGCATCGCGCCGACGACCCGACCGCCACCGGCGGCACTCTGGCCGCGGTGGCCGCGCTCGCCGCGCCTGCCGCGCCGCCGGGACCGGTTGAGGAAGGGGACGCGGCCGAACTCGATCTTGTCGCCGAGCAGGGACAGCAGCGCGGGCAGGACGGTCACCGAGCCGAGCATCGCGGCGCAGACGACCAGGATCGTGCCGAGCGCGAAGCCCTCGAAGATGCCCATCCCGGTGATGAACATCCCGGCCATCGCCACCATGACGGTCAGGCCGGACACCAGCACGGACCGTCCGGACGTGGCGGCGGCGATCCGCAGCGCGGTCTCGCGGTCCCGGCCGAGCGACCGCTCCTGCCGCTCGCGCTGCAGGTAGAAGAGGCAGTAGTCGACGCCGACGGCGAGGCCCATGAGCAGCATCACCGAGTTGGTCGAGTCGTCCACGTGCACGACGTGGCTGATCGCGGCCACCAGGCCGAGCGAGGCGAGGAACGCGGTGAACGCCAGCACGACCGGCAGCAACGCGGCGAGCAGGGCCCCGAACGCGACCAGCAGGATGCCGAGCGCGAGCGGCAGCGCGGTGATCTCGGCGCGCTGGAAGTCCTTGCCGATCGCGTTGCCGAACCACTTCCCGGCGCTCGCACCGCCGAACTCCCCGATCTGCACGTCCGGGTTGGCGCGCTTCGCGGCCTCCGTCGCGTCGAGGATCGGCTGGATGTGCTCGTCGGACTTCTTCGGGTCGCCCGCGACCTCGAACACGACCAGGCGGTCACGCGGGTCCTTGCCGGTGAGGGTCGGCTTCAGCCCGGTGATCTGCCCGGACGCCTGCACCCGGGCCCGGACGTCCGCGACGGCCTTGGTCAGCGCGCCACTGTCGTCGGAGTGCAGCAACACCATCTCGGTGTCCCGGTCCTCGACCCGGGCGTCGGCGAGGATCTTCTCGGCGCGGGCCGACGACCCGACGCCCTGCTCGTAGTTCTTCAGCTTCTCGGTGCCGGACATCCCGCCCAGCACCGAGGCCAGCACGACGAAAGCGAGCCATCCGACGATGGCGATGGTGCGGTGGTGGGCGCTCCAGTGGCCCAGCCGCTCCGCGACGTTCCTCTTCATGGTGGTCCCTGCGCTTAGGTGGGGGGTGACACCACAAACGCTATGAGCTGGCACTTTGCCGGGGAATGCGGCTAACAACCCACCTGTGGTGTAGTCAGCTACACCCCCCGGTTGGGGATTCCAGCACACTGTGCCCTGCGGTCGACCGCCGGAGAATAGAGAGCGGAAGGCACGAGGCGATGGAGGATCCGGTGAGCGGCGACGTTGTTCTGAAGAGTGGCATCGGCAGGTACACGGCCGTGCCCTGGCGCGGCCTGCGGCTGTGGCTGCTGTCGTTCCCGCTGCTGTTCGCCTCCGTCGCGGTGATGGTCGCGTTCTCGCTGGTCGGAGCCGGGATCGGCATCTTCCTGGTGCCGCCCGCGGTGATGATGCTGCGCAGCCTGCTGGACACCCACCGCGGCCTGGTGTCCGGCTGGACGGGCCGCAGGGTCGACCGGCCCTACCTGCCCGTCCCCGAGGGCAGCCCGATGCAGCGGTTCAGCGCGATCATCCAGGACCCGGCGACCTGGCGTGACATGGCGTTCCTGCTGCTCGACCCGATCGTCGCGGCGTTCACCGCGTCCCTGTCCTTCCTGCTGTTCCTGTACGGCGTCTACGGCTGGGTCCTGGCGGCGTTCGTCGGCCGGATCATCAAGGAGCACGGCGGGAACGAGTGGTACACCTTCGTCCCGCTCCAGGGCAGCTTCTCCGACCACCCCGTCAACGCCGGGCTGATCGCCGGGCTCGGCACCGCGTACGCGCTGACCGGGCTGTACTTCGGCCCGCGCCTGATGGACGCCTACGGCCGCTGGACGCAGTCGCTGCTCGGCCCGACCGAGAAGTCCCGGCTGGCGCTGCGCGTCCAGCACCTCTCCGAGACCCGCGCGGACGCCGTCGACGCCTCGGCCCGCGAGCTGCGCCGCATCGAGCGCGACCTGCATGACGGCGCGCAGGCCCGGCTGGTCGCGATGGGCATGAGCCTCGGCGCGATCGAGCACCTGCTGGACCGGGACCCCGAGCGCGCCCGGATCCTGCTCGCCGAGACCCGCGAGTCGTCCGCCAAGGCCCTGCGCGAGCTGCGCGACCTCGTCCGCGGCATCCACCCGCCGGTGCTCGCCGACCGGGGCGTCGGCGACGCGGTCAAGGCGCTCGCGCTGGACCACCCGCTGCCCGTCGAGGTGGCCGTCGACCTGCCCGGACGTCCCGACGCGCCGGTCGAGTCCGCCGCCTACTTCGCGGTCTCGGAGATCCTCACCAACGTCGCCAAGCACTCCGGCGCCCGGCGCGTCTGGGTGGACGTCCGGCACGAGGCCGGAATGCTGCGGATCTCGGTCACCGACGACGGGCAGGGCGGCGCGTCCCTCGACGGAGGCACCGGACTTCGCGGAATCGAGCGGCGGATCGGTACATTCGACGGGGTGCTCGCCCTCAGCTCTCCCCCGGGCGGCCCGACCATCGTCACCCTGGAGCTGCCCTGCGAGCTCCTCTCTTCCTGACGGAGACACCGTTGCGCGTCGTGCTCGCCGAGGACCTGGCCCTGCTGCGCGAGGGGCTGGTCAGCCTCCTCCAGGCCCACGACTTCGAGATCGCGGCGGCCGTGGACAACGGGCCGTCCCTGCTCAAGGCCCTCCTCGACCACCGTCCGGACGTGGCGGTGGTCGACGTGCGCCTGCCGCCGACCTTCACCGACGAGGGCCTGCAGGCCGCGCTGGAGGCCCGCCGCCAGGTGCCGGGGCTGCCCGTCCTGGTGCTGTCGCAGTACGTCGAGCAGCTCTACGCCCGCGAGCTCCTCGCGGACGGCTCGGGCGGCATCGGCTACCTCCTCAAGGACCGGGTGTTCGACGCCGGGCAGTTCGTCGACGCCGTCCGCCGCGTCGCCGGGGGCGGCACCGCGATGGACCCGGAGGTCGTCGCCCGGCTCGTCGCGCGCGGCCGGGACGACTCGCCGCTCGCCCGGCTCACCCCGCGCGAGCGCGAGGTGATGGAGCTGATGGCGCAGGGCCGCTCGAACGCGGCGATCGCCCAGCAGCTCGTCGTCACCGAGCGCGCCGTCACCAAGCACACCGCCAACATCTTCGCCAAGCTCGACCTCGCCGTCTCCGACGACGACAACCGCCGCGTCCTGGCCGTCCTCGCCTACCTCAACAGCTGACCCGCGGGCGGCCGTCGGGGCGGGCGGCTACTTGCGGAAGTCCACCGGGGTCATGGCCAGCTGGATCGTCCCGGCGGTGAAGGAGTCCGGGCAGAGCGTGATCGGGCCGCGCTGACCGGGCACGCGCACGCCGCTCCAGCCGTCGCCCGCCCGGACGCCGAAGCCGCCGACGGACGGGCAGCCCTTCGACGCCTCGTACCGCACGCCCTCGAACGCCGAGGTGCCCGGCTTCAGCGTGATCGTCCCCGTGTCGGGCTTCCCGGCGCGGGTGGTCCGCAGCTCCTCGAAGCGGCCGGACGCGCCCTTGCCGAAGGTCGCCCACCCGGCGGCCAGCGTGCACGGCTTCGCCGACCTGTTGGTGAGGATCACCGTCGCGAGGACCTCTCCGCCCTTGCCTCCCGGCTGCCGCCGCCAGCCCGCCTCGAGCTGCGCGGACGTGCACCGCGCGGCGCTTCCGCCCCGCGCCCCGGGCTTCACGTGGGGCGGGACGGTTCCGGGGCCGCCCTTCGCGCCCGGCGTCCCCGTTCCGCCGGGCGAAGCCTCCGGCGAACTCGTCACCTTCGACGTCCCGGACGTCGTGCTGCCCGCCTTGGTGTGACCGCATCCGGCGAGGGCCACGGCCACAGCCACGGCTCCCCCGGCCAGCGTGACGCTCGTACGGAAACGAGGACGGCGGCGCACGCCATGTGGCTTCATGCCGAACACCCTGCCAGGGGCCGTCCCACGCCACAACCGCCTCCCGCGTCCCCCGAGGGCCCGCGGCGTCCGGGGTGTTCAGGACGCGGACGGTCGATTACCGTCCTCCGCAACACGGCCCGTGGGAGCGCGTCATGACGATCACGGTGGTCCTGTCCCTGCTCTGCCTGGCCATCGCCGGGCGCGAGCTGTACCTGGCGTTCGAGCGCCGCAGGACCGCGGCCGAGCCCGAGATCGCCGAGCTCCGCGCCCGGGTCGCCGCGCTCGGGCGCGCCGGGGACGAGGTCGCGCGGCTGCGCGCCGACCACGGCGAACGCCTGGACTCGCTCGCCCTCGAACAGCTGCGCACGACCGGCACGGCCGCCGACCTGGACGACGCCGTCCGCGCCCTGGCCCGCCGGGTGGACGAGTCGCTCGCGCCCGAGGTCGCCGCGCTGCGCCGCCACCTGGTCGCCCGGCTCGACCAGGCCGTCGCCGCCTCGCTCGGCGCGGACCCGGTGGACACCGTCGCGGGCGCGCTCTCCGGCGACTCCGCCGCCCTCGCGCCCGCGTACGAGCGGTTCGTCACACGGTTCGGGATGCGCGTCGAGCTGACCGACGAGCGCGACGGGATCGTCCGGCACTACCTGTCCGGACGCAGCCCGCGCGCGCTCGAACGCGACTTCATCGACCTGCTCCGCGTCCTGCGCGCGGCCCTCTCGTCTGGGACCGGCCCGGGTTCGACGCTCGACCCGGAGCGGGCGGCGGACGGCGGGGACGTCGCGGCGGCCCGGCGGCTGCTCGCGGCCCTCCGGGACGTGTCGCCGGGCGGCGCGCAGGTCGGGCCGCTGGTGCTCGTCCGGACGGCGGACGCCCTGCTCTGCGGCGTGCTGCCACTGGCCGAACTGCGCGTCGCCGGCACCGATCCACTCGCCGACCCGTCCGCGTGGACCCAGCGCCTGCGCCGCCTCCCACCCGGCCGCCTCTGCGACGCCACCGCCACAACCGCCCTCTGAAGCGACCGCTACGACCGCCCTCTGAACGCGCCGACCGCGACCGCCTTCTGGACGCGACCGCCCTCTGCGCCGCGACCGCCTTTGAACGCGACCACCGCAACCACTCTCTGCAAGCGACCGCCGCGACCACCTTCTGGACGCGGCGGACGCTGCCGCCCTTGAAGGAGGGCGGGTCAGGTCGTCCAGGTGAAGTGGGGTGGGCGGCGTTCCAGGAAGGCGGCGACGCCCTCGGTGACGTCGGCGCCGTTCGCCACCTCGTCGAGCCACGACTGGACGAGGTCGTCGACCGGGCGGTCGGCGGCGAGCGCGTCCACGATCTCCTTGGTCGCGCACTGGGTGAGCAGCGAGCGCGTGGTGAGCGTGGCGGTGAAGGCGGCGACGCGCTCGTGGACCGTGCCGGGCGGGACGACCTCGTCCAGCAGCCCGATCCGCAGCGCGTGCGCGGCGTCCACGAGGTCGGCCGAGTAGAGCAGGTACTTGGCCGCGGACGCCCCGACGAGCCGGACCAGGCGCGTGGTCGCCGAGACCGGGTAGACGATGCCGAGCTTGGCCGGGGTGATCCCGAACCGGGCGTCCCCGGCGGCGAACCGCAGGTCGCAGGCCGCCGCGAGCTGGCATCCGCCGCCCACGCAGAAGCCCTCGATCGCGGCCACGGTCGGCTTCGGGAACGCCGCCAGCGCCTCCTCCGCCCGCACCGACAGGTGGCCCTTGTCCGGGCGGTTGATGTCGGTGAGCTCCGAGATGTCCGCGCCCGCGCAGAAGTCGCCGCCCGCCCCGGTCAGCACGACCGCCCGGACGGACGGGTCGGCGGCCAGGCCGTCCAGCAGCAGGGGCAGCTCGCGCCACATGTCCGCCGACATCGCGTTCCGCTTGGCGGGACGGTCGATCGTGATCGTGCCCACGCCGTCCGCGACGGCGCTCGTCAGCCGTCCCTCAACGCCCATGCGCACCCCTTCCGCCCGTCCGCGACGCCATCGTACGGAAGCCGCCGCCCCGCCCCGACGCCGCCCCGGACGGCGGGCTGTCGGTGGCGCGTGGGAACCTCATGCGGCCCGCTGACATCGAACCCCCATTCCCTTCGAAGGAGGCCGCCAGATGAGGGACGGGCACGTCCGAGCACACCGCGGGATCATGATCGGCGCGGGCGCCGCCGTCTGCGCCGCCGCCCTCACCGCCTGCGGCGGCGATTCCAGGCCCCGTGACGACCACCCCGCGGGCATGTTCGCCACGGGCACGTTCCAGGACGGGGTGAACTGCTCCGACCCGACCGGCGACGTCCGGACGGTCGTCAGGCCGCGCGCCGGACGCCGCGCCCCCACGCGGCCCGGCTACGCCGACATGACGAGTGTGTCCTGGAAGCGGACGCCGAGCGGCGCGTCCGTCGTGATGTCGGTGAGCGGGTCGTCCCCGGCGAGCGGCACGGCCTTCGAGACGCTGTACCGGCAGGGCGCGAACACCACGCGCGTGCAGGCTGTGCAGTCCGACGGAAAGTGGACGGTGACCAGCGGAAACCGCCGCCAGGTCCCGGTGCCGGGCGCGACGGCCGCGATGACCGGCTCGGCACTGACGCTCACGCTCCCGAGTTCCCTCCCGGCGGACGGCGCGACCGTCGACCTCACCCGGCCCGCCGAGGTCGACGCCGACACCCGCGCGACCGTCCGCGGCGTCGGCTTCACCGACGAGCAGTGCGGATCCGGCACGCCCCGGCGGACGGGCGGACGCCGCTACCTGTCCTGGCCCGCCGGGCCGCGCTACGGGCGGTCGGCCCCGCCGGGCTCCCGGTACGGGTCGTCGCCGCCGGTCAACCGGCGTCCCCGGCCCGGGTCCACACCGCCGAAGTACACGCCGCCCGCGTACACGCCCGCGCCCTCCCGCAGCGCGCCCAGCAAGACGCGGTCGTCCAGCAAGCCACCCCGGCGCCGGTAGGCCGGGAATGCACAGGACGCGGAATGTGCTGTACTGTCAAATCAGCGTCTCCGGTCAGAAGGCGCCTCGGATCCGCGTCCAGCGTGATCGGGGCCGGGGGGCGCGTACGTTCCCCGCCCGGGCCTCTGAGCGCCCGGTGACAGCCCGCGCGGCCACCCGCCGCCCGCAGCCTTCCAGGGAGCCGACCTTTTCCGCCTGCCAGGGCAGGCCGAGCATCTTCCCTCACTCGTTCCTCTCGATCACGCGCCGCCCGAGGGGCGGCCGTCTGAAGGGACCCGCATGACCACTACCACCACGGCAGAACACGCCAGCGTGCCCGCACAGGCCGACCGGCGTCGCCGCTCCCGGGCCCGCACCACCGCGGCCCGCACCACCGTCCACACCCCCGACGCCGCCGAGGACGCCGAGGACGCCGCCCAGCAGGCCGCGTCCGGCGGCGCGGAGGCCGCGCAGGCCCTCCCCGTCGTGCCGTTCCACGGCATCCTGTCCATCCTGGACAACCGGGCGTTCGTCCGGACCTCCGGCTACCTGCCCGGCCCGGACGACGTGCACCTCACCCAGGCGCAGGTCCGGGACGCGCACCTGCGCCCCGGCGACATCGTCGTCGGCACGGCCCGTCCGCCCCGGTCCAGCCGGGAGAAGTACGCGGCGCTCGCCTCCGTCGAGTCGGTCAACGGGCTCGCTCCCGAGGCCGCCGCGGACCGGCCGAAGTTCAACACCCTGACCCCCCTGTTCCCCGACGAACGACTGCGCCTGGACACCGGCGCCATGTCGACCCGGGTCATCGACCTGGTGTCGCCGATCGGCAAGGGCCAACGCGGCCTGATCGTCTCGCCGCCCAAGGTCGGCAAGACGATGATCCTCAAGGCGCTGGCGAACGCGATCGGGGCCAACAACCCCGAGTGCCACCTCATGATCGTCCTGATCGACGAGCGGCCCGAGGAGGTCACCGACTTCCAGCGGACGGTCGGCGGCGAGGTCGTGCACTCCACCTTCGACCGGCCCGCCGAGGAGCACATCGCCCTCGCCGAGCTCGCCGTCGAGCGGGCCAAGCGCCTGGTCGAGCAGGGCCACGACGTGGTCATGCTGCTCGACTCGATCACCCGGCTCGGCCGGGTCTACAACCTGGCGGCCCCGTCCAGCAGCCGGATCCTCGCCGGCGGCGTCGCGACGCACGCGCTGTACCCGCCGAAGAAGTTCTTCGGCGCGGCCCGCAACATCGAGAACGGCGGGTCGCTCACGATCCTCGCCACCGCGCTGGTCGAGACCGGCTCGCGCATGGACGAGGTGTTCTTCGAGGAGTTCAAGGGCACCGGCAACATGGAGCTCAAGCTCGACCGGAGCCTGGCCGACCGCCGCGTCTTCCCGGCCGTCGACGTCGAGGCGTCCAGCACCCGCCGCGAGGACCTGCTCATGTCCCCCGAGGAGCTGGAGCTGAACTGGAAGCTCCGCCGCGCGATGTCCGGCATGGACAAGCAGCAGGCGATCGAGCTGCTCCTGGAGCGGATGAAGGGGACGACCTCCAACGCCGAGTTCCTGCTCCGCATGCAGCAGGCCCTCTGATCACGGCCCGCCCTCCGATCACGGCCCGCCTTCCGAGCACGGCCCGCTGACCCGCGTTCACTCCCCGGTGGAGGGTTCCGGGTCGAACGACCGCAGGATCCGGTCGTAGAGGCGCGCTCCGGGCGTCCAGCGCGAGGCGTGGGCGTAGAAGAAGAACTCGTACCCGGCGACCCGGCTGCGCAGGGCGTGCGATCCGCCCTCCCGGTCCCAGGTGAACTCCCACTCCGCCGCGCCCGGCGCCAGGTCCGGCGCGGACTCCAGCCTCAGGCGGTGGTATCCGGGGTAGACGCCGTTCGCGGTCGCGCGCCGCTCGTCCGCGCGCAGGCCGGCCAGCGCGGCCCCGGGGGCACGGACGATGGTCATGCCCTCGCCGTCCGACGGATCGGCCCAGGCCACGCCGTTGGCGATGTGGTGGCTGCGCCAGTCCGACGGGACCTCCACGCTGAACGCGCCGTCCGCGTGGAAGACGGTCGTCTCGTCCGACACGCCCGGGAAGGGCTGCACCACCGACGACGCGCTCTTGCTCACCGAGGTCCAGCGGGCCGACCACGCGCCCAGCGCCGCGACCCCGGCCAGCGCGGCCCCGAGGCCGAGCAGCGCCCCGAACCTCGGCCGCTTCGACGCGGGCATCCGCCCGGTCGCGCGCCGGTTCGCGATCCGGACCGTCCCGTCGGCGTCGATCTTCGCGCCCGGTTCGTCCAGGCCGCTCTCCGCCGTCACGTCCCCCTCGCCGGGCGGCGCGACCTCGCCGGACATGCTCGCCGCGCCGGACGTCACGACCTCGTCGGCCGCGCGGGACTCGTCGGTCACCCCAGGCGCCTCGGTCATCTCGGGTGTCTCGGACGTGCCGGGGGCGGACGCGCGCAGGGCTTCGTGGAGGAGGCGTTCGACGGCCTCGGCGCTCAGGCGTTCGGCCGGGTCCTCGCGGAGCAGGCCCGCGACCACGGGGCCGAGCGCCCACGCGGAGCGCGGCGGCTCGTACTCCCCGAGCAGCACCGCGACCATCGACGCGAGGGCGTGGCTGCGCAGGAACGGCGAGCGGCCCTCGACCGCCGCGTACAGGGTCGCGCCGAGCGACCACAGGTCGGACGCGACGACGCTCGGACGCCCCCGGACCCGCTCGGGCGACAGGTAGGCGGGCGACCCCTCGATCCCGGCGACGAGCGTGTCGTCCCCGCGTCCGCGCACCCCGGCGTCGGTGTGGACGGCCAGCCCGAAGTCGCTGAGCAGAACCCGCCCGTCCTCGCAGAGCAGCACGTTGGACGGCTTGACGTCGCGGTGCAGGATGCCCTCGGCGTGCGCGGCGCGCAGCACCGACAGCAGCGCCAGGCCGACCTCGGCGGCGCGCGCCGCCGGGAGCGGGCCGTCCTGCGCGAGGACCTGGTGCATCGACCGCGCCCGGATGAACTCCATGATGATCCAGGGACGGCCGTCCTCCATGACGATGTCGAAGATCTGGACGACGCCCGGGTGCCGGAGCGCGGCGGTGGCCCGCGCCTCCTCGACCATCCGCCGGCACGCGAGCCTGCGCTCGCCGGTGGTGAGCCGCTCCGGCAGGCGGACCTCCTTGACGGCGACGTCCCGGTCCAGCAGCTCGTCGTGCGCGCGCCAGACCGTTCCCATGCCGCCGCGTCCCGCCTCCGAGAGCAGGCGATACCGGCGTGCGAGCGGTATCAACCCTTCTCCCCCCATGAGGTGGTTATCGGTCGTAAGCCCTCTCGCCATGTTCCACATCGAGTAACGATTCTCTCACGATGAGTCATTTGCGAGCCAGTACGCGATATGTCTCAAGTGGCGTGCCGGACGGCGTCCGGCGGACGAACAGCCAGGTCAGCCAGCCGATGCCGCCCGCCGGGATCTCCACCGCGAAGGTGTAGAAGGAGTACAGGATCGTCGCTGCGGCGGCGGGCCCGGCGGGCACGCCGAACGACACCAGCAAGGCGGCCGTGCCGGTCTCGCTGATCCCGGCACCGCTCGGCGTGACGACGGCCGTGGTGAGCATCCGGTTGATTGCGAACACCGCGACCGCCTCGGCGACCTGCACGTGCGCGCCGACCGCGACCAGACACGCGTACAGCAGCGCGGCCTGGAGCAGCAGGTAGGCGAGCATGCCGTAGGTCAGGCCGCGCCAGCCGGTGCGCAGCACGTCCACGGTCTTGTCCCGGACGGACAACAGCGCGCCGTCGCCCTTGAGCAGCCAGCGTCCGGCGCGTCCGGGAAGGCGGCGGGCGAGCGCGCGGAGCCGCACGTCCACGGCGCGCGCGGTCCTCGGCGACCCCAGCGCGAGGACGAGGATCGCGAGGATGCCGAGGATGACGGCCGCGGCGAGGACCGCCATGGCGGCCGTCCGGCGGTCGGGCAGCTCGCCCGCGACGAGCAGCGCGACGATCCCGACCGCGGGCAGCAGCAGCCGGGCCAGCACGTTCCACACGCCGGTGACCAGCGCGGACACCGTGATCGAGGCGTTGCGGTGACCCCAGCCCCGGGCCATCGCGAAGGTGACCGCGAGCCCGGCCGCGCCGCCGAACGGCAGGAGGTTGCTGACCGCGCTGCCGACCGCGTTCATCAGGAGCGCCTGCCAGTGCGCGAGACCCGGCAGGGACGCGGTGAACACGAACGTGTAGGCCCAGAGCCCGGCGAGCCACAGCAGGGTGAGCGCGGCGAGTTCCCAGAGGGAGAGCCGTCCCAGCTCACGGCCGATCTCCGTCCAGTCCACGCCGACCAGGTACGGGAGCGCGGCCAGGAGTCCGATCGCGCCCGCGAGCGACAGCAGGGACAGGAGGGCGCGCGCGGGGCGGCTCAACGCTCCGCCGCAAGCGCGGAGTCCGCCGGGCCGGAGTCGTTGTCGGGGTCGGGCGCAGGCTCGGGCCAGGCGTCCAGCGGATGCCGGAGGACGGGGCCCGGCGGCAGGTCGCGGCGGACGTACCACTCGGTGCCGAACGCGCGGCGGAACAGCGGCCGGGGCAGCCACAGCAGGGCGGCGAGCGTCCGGACGGTGTCGCCGCCGGTGGTCTGGGTCGCGTGCGCCGCCATCGAGAAGCGCTTCGCGGAGGTGAACCGGCGCACCGGGACGCGGTGCGTGATCTCGGCGGCGGACGCGTAGGCGCGCTCGAAGGACGCGACGTCCACCGAGCGCGGCAGCAGCCGCAGCCGCGCCAGCCCACGCAGGACGCGCAGCAGCAGATCGCGGTCGACGGTCGCCTCAAGGACGACGGGCGTCCCGGCCATTCTCGCCGCCTCCGTCCCCACCCGGTGCACCTGGACGTGGTCGGGGTGTCCGTACCCACCCGCCGGGTCATACACAACCAGCAGGTCGGCGGCCTCTTGGCGAAGTAACTCGGCGAGTTCGCCCGCGGCGACGTCCACATGCGCGCGTGCGAAGCCACCGGGTGCGTCCCCGTCCAACCCCGAATCCTCATAACCAAGCAGAACGACCCGGTGGCATCCCAGCGCACGCGCCGAAGCGTGCAACTCCGCCGTCCGGACGGAACCCAGCCGCGCCCGGCGCTCGGAGTCCCGCATGGCCGTGCGCGCGGGACCGTCCGTGAGGCCGCGTTCCCCGGCCGTGGCGACGACGAGGACGACACGGTGTCCCTCGGCCGCCAGGCGGGCCATCGTGCCCGCCGTCAGCAGCGCCTCGTCGTCCGGATGGGCATGGAAGAAGACACAGGTTCGTCGCACGCGCTATTAGATTCCCGGGACGTGTGAAGAGGGGCCCCGCTCCGGGTCAAGGCTCGCCCATCCCCCACGCGGTGGGGCGTGTCGGCGCGGGTGCCGCGCGGGCCCCGCACGCACCGTCATGGGGTGCGGATACTCCATGTCAGCGACTGTTTCCCGCC
This sequence comes from Actinomadura oligospora ATCC 43269, assembly GCF_000518265.1. Taxonomy (GTDB): domain Bacteria; phylum Actinomycetota; class Actinomycetes; order Streptosporangiales; family Streptosporangiaceae; genus Spirillospora; species Spirillospora oligospora. The sequence goes on from NZ_JADG01000007.1 coordinate 47,640, forward strand.
CCGGCTCGGGGGCATCGAGGTGCAGGTCGACGAGCTGGCCCGGGCGCAGAGCGCGGCGGGCCACGACGTCACCGTCGCCACCGCCACGCCCGAGCCGGACGGGACGGACGGCGGACCGGGCGTCGGATCGGACGAGCTCCCGTTCCGGGTGGTGCGGCTGGTCGCGCCGCTGCCCTGGGAGCTGCCGGTCGGACGGTCGCTCGCGCCGCTGCTGGAGAGCCTCAAACCGGACGTCGTCCACGTGCACGCTGGGGCGGTCTCGCCGTTCGCGTGGCGCGCCGTCCACAGCCTGGGGATGACGGGGCTTCCCGTGGTGCTGACCGTCCACAGCATGTGGGGGCCGGTCAGCCGGGCCGTCTACCGGACGCTCGTCCCGGTCTGGGCGCGCAGGCACGGCAGCGGGCTGGTGATGACGACGGTGAGCGAGGCGGCGGCGCGTCCGATCCGCGCGGTCGTGGACGGACGGCTGTCGGTCCACGTGGTGTCGAACGGCATCGACCTCTCCCAGTGGAACGCCGAGGCTCCCCCGGAACCGGACGCCGAGGACGGGATCCCGCACGTCGTCGCGGTCGGACGGCTCGCCCCGCGCAAGGAGCCGGTGAACCTGCTGCGCGTGCTGCGCGAGGCGTCGGCGACGGCGCCGCTGCGCGCGACGGTCGTCGGGGACGGCCCGGCGCGTCCGCGCATGGAGCGGTACCTGCGGCGGCACGGGATGAGCGGCTGGGTGCGGCTCACCGGACGGCTCGACCGGTCCGAGGTCCGGACGGTCCTGGCGGGCGCGGACGTGTTCCTCGCCCCGGCGTCCCGCGAGTCGTTCGGGCTCGCGGCGCTGGAGGCGCGGCTCGCGGGCGTGCCGGTGGTGGGACGCGCGGGCGGCGGCGTCGCCGACTTCGTCACGTCCGGGCGCGAGGGACTGCTCGGCGGGACGCCGCGCGAACTGGCGGCGGCGCTGGCGCGGCTCGCGTCCGACCCCGTCCTGCGGGGCCGGATCGCGGCGCACAACCGCGCCACCTCACCCGTCCGGTGCTCGTGGCCCGCCGTCCTCGCGGCGTTCGACTCCTGCTACGACGCGGCGTCGGCGAAGACCGACTTCGCCCACTTGTAGTCGGACTTGCCGACGGCCGTCCGCCGGACCTCGTCCACGACCTTCAGCTCGCGCGGCAGCTTGTACCCGGCGAGCCGCTCGCGGCAGTGCTCGACCAGGTCCTCCAGCGTCGGGGACGTCCCCGGGCGCGGCGCGACCACGGCGGCGACGCGCTGCCCGAACCGCTCGTCGGGCAGGCCGACCACGACGACGTCGTAGACGTCCGGGTGGTCCTTGAGGGCGACCTCGACCTCCTCGGGGTACACCTTCTCGCCGCCCGTGTTGATCATCAGCGAGCCGCGTCCGAGCAGGACGATCGTGCCGTCCTCCTCCAGCTGGGCGAAGTCGCCGGGCACCGACCAGCGCACGCCGTCCGCGTCGGTGAAGAACGTCGACGCGGTCTTCTTCGGGTCGTTGTAGTAGCCGAGCGGGATGTTCCCGGACCGCGCGAGCTTGCCGATCTCACCGGGCCGGACGGGCTCGAGGTCGTCGTCCAGGACGGTGATCCCCGGCTTCATCATGAACCGGGCCGTGCCCTCCTTGCCGCCGACGGACGGCCCGCACGCGCCGGTCTCGGACGCGCCGTAGTTGTCGAGGAACACCACGTTCGGCAGGTGGACCTTCAGCTCGTCCTTGGCGCCCTCGGTGAGCGGCGCGCCGCCGGACGCGATCGCGAACAGCGACGACATGTCGTGGTCGCCGGACGCCAGCTCCCTGGCGACCGGACGCGCCATCACGTCCCCGACGATCATCAGGACGTTCGCGCCCTCCTCGGCGAGCAGCCGCAGCGCCTTCGCCGGGTCGAACCCGTGGTCGGTGTAGAGGACGACCTTGGCCCCGCTGAACAGGCCCATGAACGCCACCCACTGGCCCGCGCCGTGCATGACGGGCGCGCAGTCGAGCACCGCCATCGCGGGCTGCTCGGCGTTCGCGGCGAGCGCCTCCGGGCTGGTCACGGGGTCGCCGAGGACGTTCCCGCCGCCGAGCGCGCCGAAGAAGATGTCCTCGGACCGCCACTCGACGCCCTTGGGGTAGCCGGTCGTCCCGCCCGTGTACATGACGTACCGGTCGTCGCTCGACCGCTCGGGGAAGTCGTCGTCGCCCGAGACCTCGCCGAGGGCCTTCTCGAACTCGACCGCGCCGGGGATCTCGGCGTCCGAGCCGTCCTCCAGGACGACCACGTGCCGCAGCTTCGGCAGGTCGGCGCGGATGTCCTGCACCTTCGCCAGCAGGGACCGCTCGCCGACCAGCGCGACCGAGTCGGAGTCGGACAGCACGTGGCGCAGCTCGGCGGCCACGTAGCGGTAGTTCACCGGGATCGGCACCGCGCGGATCTTGAAGACGCCGAGCATCGTCTCGATCCACTCGGCCCGGTTGTAGGCGAGGATCGCGACGTGCTCGCCCGGCCGGACCCCGGCCGCGTCGAGGTGGTGACCCACCCGGCTGGCGCGTTCGTTCAGTTCCGCGTACGTCCTGCGCTGGTCACCGGCCACGAGCGCCGGTCTGTCCGGGCCCGCCTCGGCCAGGATTTCCAGGAGATCCGCCAGGTTGTAGCTCCGCGCCATGGCCACACGTCCTCGGGGTGGGGGTGTACCGGGTGCCCCGATGATTGCCCGCGACCCGGCGCCCGCTCAATACCTGTGGACGCCCCGTCCAATGAGATGGGTCACAAAGGGAACTCTGACCGAGCGGACGGACCACCTCTGGCCGGAAGGGCAAACGCCCAGGTGGGAAGGGTGTTCGCGGGCCGCGGCGGCGGCGCCCGGCCGGAGATCGCAAAGCCCCGTCCGCAAGGGGCTCCGCGTTCTTACACCGCTCTTATCCGGGGCCGGGCATGCTGTGCCGTAACGATTACGTATCAGACGGGGGTACCGGTGAGCGCAGGCGCAGTGGCGTGGACGCCTCCGACATGGGAGGAGATCGTCGACCAGCACTCCACGAGGGTGTTCCGGCTGGCGTACCGCCTGACCGGGAACAGGCACGACGCCGAGGACCTCACCCAGGACGTGTTCGTCCGGGTGTTCCGGTCCCTGTCGTCCTACACGCCCGGCACGTTCGAGGGCTGGCTCCACCGCATCACCACCAACCTCTTCCTCGACCGGGCGCGCCGCAAGCAGCGCATCCGCTTCGACGCCCTCGCCGAGGACGCCGACGAGCGTCTCGAGGGCCGCGAGATCTCTCCCGCGCAGGCCTACGACGAGCGGCACCTGGACGCCGACATCCAGGCCGCGCTCGACTCGCTCGCCCCCGAGTACCGGGCGGCCGTGGTGCTGTGCGACATCGAGGGCCTCACCTACGAGGAGATCGCGGCCTCGCTCGGGGTCAAGCTCGGCACCGTCCGCAGCCGCATCCACCGGGGCCGCGCCCAGCTGCGCGTCGCCCTGGAGCACCGCCGCCCGGCCGCGCCCGCCCCGGCCCCGTCCCAGGAGTGCGTGACCACCGCGCCGTGACCGTCGCCGCGCGATCACGGCCCCGTGGTGATCGCGTCCTGGGCCCCCGTTCTTGAGCCGTGCGGAGCAGCGTCCCGCACGGCTCAAATCCTTGTCCGGACGTTCGCCGGGCGTCACGGCCCGGCACACCTCCCGGAGCGTCACGGCCTGGTACTCCTCCCGGAGCGTCGCGGTCTGACGCTCCTTCCAGGCCGTTGAGACCTAGTACTCCTCCGAGACCCTGAGCCCGTCCTCGGTGCGTTCGAGGCCGAGGCGGGCGGACAGGTCGAGCAGGGCTTGGGACGTGCGGCCCGAAAGGAGGATCCCGTGGCGGGGGTCCGTGGCGAGGTGGGCGAGCACGTCCGGGCCGCCGTAGACGGTCCCGTCCTGACCGAGTTCGCGCCACGGCTCGAAGCCGAGTGTCGGCAGTCCGGCCTCGATCCTGGCGACCAGTTCGGCCATTTCGTCCGAGCTGGTGAAGTCCTCCTGGGAGATCGGCACCGTCCAGCCGAGCGCGGGCGGCAGCCGCTGGACGGCGAGTTGGAGGAAGAACTCCGAGACCGACCGGGCCTGGAGGGCCAACTCGCCCTCGTCCTTCCTGACGCTGACCAGCACGCGCGGGTCGGGCTCGTGCGCGTCGGCGGCCGGGTAACCCCAGAAGGTGCAGCAGTCGTCGTCGACCATGAACACGACGACGCGGTGGTCGTCGTCCGGGGCGACCAGATCCGAGTCGTCCGGGATCGGGGCCACGACCTCCCAACCGGCCTGCTCGGGCCGGACGGCCGGCGGGTACAGGGCGGTCGTCCAGTAGAGGCGGGAGTCGTGGGTGAAGGAGTTGCACGGCAGCTCCCACCACTCGTCCAGCGCCGCCGGGACGGGCAGGGCGAGGTCGACGCCCCTGTACCCGTCGGCCTTTCCGTCCAGCGCCAGCAGGTACTTCTCGTACTCGTCGCCGGACCATCGGTCCCGGCGGGACGAACCCGGCTCGACCTCGTAGCCCCACTCCTCGTGGAACTCGCGCAGCACGTCCCAGCGGTCCGGCGCCGCCTTCAGCCGCTCCGCGAACGTCCCATAGTCAACGATCTTCGCCACGCGGGAAGCGTAGAGGGGCGGCCCGGCTAACCGTTCCTCTCGGATGATCGGGCGGTCTAGTAGTCGCCGGGGGCGGTGAGGTACTCCTCGTTGAGGGTGAGGCCGAGGCGTCCGGCCTGGTCGAGGACGGCCTGCGGGGTGCGGCCCGCGATGGAGACGCCGCCGAGGTCGCCGTCGGCGACGAAGACCAGGACGTCGGGGCCGCCGTAGACGATCGCGTCCTGCTGGAGTTCGGCCCAGGGCTCGAAGCCCAGCTCGGGCATCCGCTCCTGAATCCTCGCGAGCAGGTCGTCCAGGTCGCCGTCCACGACGTCTTCGTCGTCGATCTCCACCGACCAGCCGAGCAGGCGGGGCAGCCGCTGGACCGCCAGCTGGAGGAAGAACTCCGAGACCGACCGGGCCTGGAGCGCCCACTCGTCGTCGGCCACGCTGACCAGGACGCGCGGGTCGGGCTCGTGCGCCTCGGCGGCGAGGTAGCCCCACTCGTTGCAGTACTGGTTCTCGGCCATGAACACCACGACGCGGTGGTCGGCGTCCGGGGTGACCAGGTCCGAGTCGTTCTGGAGGGGGCCCGCGACGCCGTAGCCGGACGGGTCGGGACGCACGGTCGGCGGGTAGACCGGGTTCGTCTCGTAGTAGCGGGCGTCGTGGGTGAACGAGTTGAAGGGGAGTTCCCACCACTCGTCCAGCGCGGCGGGGATGGGCACGGCGAGGTCGACGCCCTCGAACTCGTCGTCCTCGGATTTTCCGTGCAGTGCGCGGACGTACGCCTCGTGCTCGTCCGGGGACCAGCGGTCCCAGCGAGGGGAGCCGGGCCTCACGGCGTAGCCCCACTCCTCGTGGAACTCGCGCAGGACGTCCCAGCGGGACGGCGCGGCCTTCAGGCGGTCCGCGAACGCGCCATAGTCAACGATCTTCGCCACGCGGTGATCGTAGGGGGACGGTCCGACAGACCGCCCCCGGGCGGGACGATCAGGCGATCTCGGCCAGGCCGTCCTTGATCACGATGTCGCGGGAGCTGGACGTCGTCTCGAACGCGAACGTGCCGTCGCCGCGGTCGTAGATGCGGGTCGTGACGTCCTGACCAGGGAGGACGACCTTGGAGAAGCGGACGGCGAGGCGCTTCAGCCGGGCCGGGTCGCCGCCCGCCGCCGACTCGATCACCGCGCGGGACGTGAACGCCATCGTGCACAGGCCGTGCGCGATGATCCCGGGCAGGCCCGCGCTCTTCGCGAACTCCTCGTCCAGGTGGATCGGCATCAGGTCGCCGGACGCCTTCGAGTAGCGGAACGTCTGGTCGTCGTCCACGTGCTGGGTGACCTCGGCGAACGGCCCGGCGGCGCGCAGCTCCTCGGGGAAGCGGTGCGCGGGGGCCTGCTCGCCGACCGTCTCCCCGGCCTGGAAACCTCGGAAGAACGACACCATCCACTGCTCGTTGACCAGGTCGCCGCCGTCCGTGCTGGTCTCCAGCTTCAGCGACACCGTCGTCCCGGAACCCTTGGACGAGTACCCGGTGACCTTCGCCCGCGACACCAGCCTCATGCCCGGCTCGATCGGGCGGTGGAACACCATGTCCTGTTCGCCGTGCACGACGAACGGGATCAGGCTGTCCGGGACGACCTTGAACAGCGGGTCGATCATGCCCTCGAACACCGGGACGATCGCGAACACCGGCGGCGCCAGCTCGCCCGAGACGTACCGGGCGTTCGGGTCGTTGGTCGCGGCGGCGTAGGCGATCGTCCGGTCGCGTTCGACGGCGAAGTCGAACGGCGCGCTCCAGACGCCCAGGTTGTCCTTGTTCATCTCGGTCATAGGGGGATTCCTCACTGGTAGAGACCCTTGGCCCAGCGGTAGTCGGCCTTGCCCGCGGGTGAGCGGCGCACCTCGTCCACGATCCTGAGGTCGCGGGGCGTCTTGAATCCGGCGAGGGTCTCGCGGGTGTGCGCGACGAGCTCGTCCGGCGTCGCGGACGCGCCGGGCACGAGCGAGACGACGGCGGCGACACGGGATCCGAGCCGCTCGTCCGGGACGCCGACGACCAGCGCGTCGTACACGGCCGGGTGCGTCTTCAGCGCCGCCTCGACCTCCTCCACGAACACCTTCTCGCCGCCGGTGTTGATCACCAGGGAGCCGCGTCCGAGCAGGACGACCGCGCCGTCGGCGTCGATCCGGGCCATGTCGCCCTGGAGCGCCCAGCGCACGCCGTCGTCGTCGGTGACGAACGTCCTGGCCGTCTTCGCCGGGTCGTTCCAGTAGCCGAGCGGGATGTGACCGCGCCGCGCGAGCTGGCCGATCTCCCCCGAGCCCGGCGGGACGGGCCGCAGCAGGTGGTCCAGGACGGCGGTGTCGTCCGCGCGCGGCACGAACCGCGGGTGCCCGTCGGCGGACTGGTCGACCGCCTGTCCCGCCGCGCCGGTCTCCGAGCCGCCGAACGCGTCCAGGATCAGCAGCAGGGACGGGACGAGCTCCTGGAGCCGCGCCTTGACGTCCGGCGAGGTCACCGCGCCGCCGGTCGCGAGGACGAGCAGCGCCGACAGGTCGTGCCGTCCGGGGTGGGCCTCCAGCTCGCCGATCAGCGGCCGGACCATGACGTCCCCGACCGCGTTCAGCGTGACGATCCGCTCCTCGTCGGCGAGGGCCAGCACCTTCGCCGCGTCGAAGCTGCGGCCCGTCCAGAGGACGACCGTGGACCCGGCGGTCAGCCCGGCCCACGCGACCCACATGCCCGCGCCGTGCATCAGCGGCGCGCAGACCAGCGTGTTCAGGCCGCCGTCCAGCACCTTCGTGGCGAGCGTCTCGGGTGTGGGGATGGGGTCGCCCATGGCGTTCCCGCCTCCCATGGCGGCCATGAAGATGTCCTCGTGCCGCCACATCACGCCCTTGGGCATGCCGGTCGTCCCGCCCGTGTAGAGCAGGTAGAGGTCGTCGGGCGAGCGCTCGCCGAAGTCGTTCGCGGGTGAGGCGTCGGCGAGCGCGTCCTCGTACCCGACGGCGTCCGGGACGGGGTCGTCCGAGCCGTCCTCGATGACCATCACGTGCCGCAGGTCGGACAGCTTCCCGCGCGCGTCGCCAAGGCGGGCGATCAGCGCCCGCTCGCCGACCAGCGCGACGGAGTTCGAGTCGCCGACCACGTACGCCAGCTCGCCCGCGGTGTACCGGTAGTTCACGTTCACCGGGACGGCGCGCAGCTTGAACGCGCCGATCTGCGCCTCCAGCCACTCGGCCCGGTTGTAGGAGAGCAGCGAGACGGTGTCGCCGGGGCCCACGCCGTTCGCGGCCAGGTGGTGGGCGACCCGGTTCGCGCGTTCGTCCAGTTCCCGGTACGTGAGTCTGCGGTCGCCGGACACGATCGCGGTCTTGTCCGGCACCGCCGCCGCGACGATCTCGAACAGGTCGGCGAGGTTGAAGCTGCGAGACATCCGTCCGTCCTCCGGGTGGTGGTGCGGCGAACCGGTCCGGGTAGAAACATACAAGCTTGACTGTTTCTTAGACAGGCCCTAGCGTCCGAGCCATCCTGAGGAGAGGCGGGCACCGTGACCGACAGGACCTTCGTCGTGGGCGTCGGCATGACCAAGTTCGAGAAGCCGGGCAGCCGCGAATGGGACTACCCCGACATGGCGCGCGAGTCCGGGACCAAGGCCCTCGAGGACGCCGGGATCTCCTACGACCTGATCGAGCAGGCGTACGTCGGCTACGTGTACGGCGAATCCACGTCCGGCCAGCGCGCCGTCTACGAACTGGGCATCACCGGCATCCCGGTCGTGAACGTGAACAACAACTGCTCAACCGGCTCGACCGCGCTGTTCCTCGCGCGCCAGGCCGTGAGGTCCGGCGTCGTCGACTGCGCCCTCGCGCTCGGTTTCGAGAAGATGCAGAAGGGCTCCCTAGGCTCCACCTTCGAGGACCGCGAGCAACCCATGCTCAACCACCTCAAGGAGCTGTTCCCCCTGTTCGAATGGGGTGGCGAGCCCATCGCGCCGTACATGTTCGGCGCGGCCGGACGCGAGCACATGCAGAAGTACGGCACCACCGCCGACCAGTTCGCCCGCATCGGCTGGAAGAACCACAAGCACTCGGTGAACAACCCGTACGCCCAGTTCCAGGACGAGTACTCGCTGGACGACATCAAGGCCGCCCGCATGGTCTACGACCCGCTGACCAAGCTCCAGTGCTCCCCGACCTCGGACGGCTCCGGCGCGGCGGTCATCGCGTCCGAGCGCTTCGTGGACGAGCACGACCTCTGGGACCGCGCCGTCGAGATCGTCGGCCAGTCCATGGTCACCGACACCCGCGCCACGTTCGACTCCAAGTCCGCCATCACGATCATCGGCGCGGAGATGTCCGAGCTCGCGGCCCGCCGCGCCTACGACGAGGCGGGTCTGTCGGCCGCGGACATCCAGGTCATCGAGTTGCACGACTGCTTCAGCACCAACGAGCTCATCACCTACGAGGCCCTCGGCCTCGCCGCCGAGGGCGAGGGCGGCAAGCTCGTCGACAACGGCGACAACACCTACGGCGGACGCTGGGTCGTCAACCCGTCCGGCGGCCTCATCTCCAAGGGCCACCCCCTCGGCGCCACCGGCCTCGCCCAGTGCGCCGAACTCACCTGGCAACTCCGAGGCAAAGCCGAAGCCCGCCAGGTAGAAAACGCGAAGGCCGCCCTCCAACACAACATCGGCCTAGGCGGCGCCGCAGTAGTCACCCTCTACAAGCAACCGAACTAACCCTCACCGGTCCGGGCCGCCCCAACGGCCCGGACCATCAGATGAGCCTGCTGGTGAACCCGGCCCCAACAAGCCGCCGAAACGCGGCTTCGACGTCGTCCGGCACGTCCTGAGCAATGGCGAACCCCAGCTTCGGATACTCCATGACCCTCTGCGTGTCCCCCACCAGCATGTTGATGACGCGATCCACGTCCCCGATGCTCTCGATGTACTCGTCGAGAGGGAGCGGGCGGGACGCGCAGATGATCTCCAACTCCGGCCACAGCTTCCTGGCCGTCGAGTACGCGCGACGCTGCTGGTAGGGCCGCGAGATCAGAACGGCGGACCCGACCTGGATGTCCCGAGCCGCGAGCAAGCTGCGGGTGTACTCGATGTTCTGGCCAGTGTTGGTTGCGCGTGGCTCCACAAGGATCGCCTCGTCAGGAACCCCGAGCTCGAGGGCATGTTCGCGATAGTGGACGGCCTCTCCACGTGGGAAGCGCCCAACGGTCGTCGGAGCATTGGCCCCAGTGAACACAACCCACGGAAACATCCCCCGCCGGTACAACTCGGCCGCGAACGTCGCCACCCCGAGATCATGACTCCCGAGCCCGATCCCGACATCACACGGACGAACGACGTGGCCCATTTGGTGGTACTCCCACAACACCTCCACGTCCGCGCGGTATCCGGCAGGCAGCGACACCTCGGCGACCATCCAGGCTCCTCACTCGGGATCTCGAACGCTGGTCATACGACAGAACCACGCCTGAAGAGCAGGCACCCGAAGGCGCGTCTAGCGGACGCCGCACAGCTCTCGGAACGCCTCGTTGAGTTCGGCGGCTTCGGGGGTGTCGCATCCATGGAGAGCGCTGAGCACTTCGGCGGCTCGCCAGTGGTTGGACGGGACGAGCCGTCCGCTCGTGACCGCCTCCAGCGCGATGTGCACGGCCTCGTCCGGCTGGTCGGTCGTCAGCAGGGCCAGCGCCAGGTCGAGGCGCGCCGAAACGGCCCTGCGGGGACGAGCGGGCGCGCCGTCTGCGCCTTCGAGGCGTCCGAGAACCTGACGGGCGTGGCGTTCCGCCGCAGGGTCCCCCAACCAGGGCAGCGTGGTCGCGATGTACGCCTCGCTCTTGGCCGGGTCGTACCGGTAGTGGTGCTCGGGACGATCAGGCATGGGAAGCGGCGCGACGAGGCGCTCGACACGACTCAACGCGTCTCGTGTTCGGCGGCCGTCGCCGAGACGCGCCCACGCCCGACCTTCCTGCGCGGTGGCCTGGATGTACGCCGAGCTCCCGGTCGGCCCGATCTCCTGCGCACCCTGGGACAGTTCGACCGCCACGGCCAGCTCGCCGTCCGTGAGCGCCTGCCATGCCCTGGTCTCTAGGCACCACGCCGTGATCTCGTCGTGTTCCGTGTGGCGGGCGAGTTGTCCGGCCGTTCTGAGCCGGGCCGCTGCCGCGTGATCTTGGTTGAGGTCGATGTCGCAGGTCGCGGCGAGCAGCGACAGCCACCCTCCGATGACGAGGAGTCGCCGCCGCTCGGCGAGCGTCACCCGGGCGTCCATGAGGCTGGTCACGTAGACCAGATGACGGCGAGTGCGCGCCAGGAGCGCCCCGGGCGGGGTCTGGGGGTAGGCGATGGCGAGTTCGTCCACCGCGGCCTCAAGCCCGCTCAGCGTCTCGTCCCCCACGTCGCTGGCAGCGATGCGCCGCGCGAGTTCGAGCGCTTCGGTGTCGTCGTCCAGAGCGAGATCGGCTGGCAGGACCAGGTCGTCCTGCCGGGAGCCGCCGAACAGTTCGTCCTCCGTCCGGCCCGTCGCACGCGTGTACAACGGCCGGTAGCGAGGACCGGGCGCGTGGTCTCCACGCTCCCACTGCTTGATCATGTCGGCGAGCGAGGCGACGCGGGGCATGCCTTGCCGGTCGGCCGGGTGGGCGGCGGCCCGCAGTTGGCGGGCCAACTCGGCCCGCGACCAGCACGGCGGGGCTTCGCGCGTCGCCCGCAGGCGCGCTCCGATGGCCTTCTTCATCCTGTCGGTGGACATGTCGCAACACACCTCGATGTGAGCATGCTTCCCAGCAAGTCTCCGCCTGACGCAGAAAGAGCCCCCGGAGATCTCCGGGGGCTCGTTCGTCGGGGGTCAGGCCAGGTCGTGTTCGCCTGCCTTGATTCGGGCCAGCAGGTCTCGCGCCGCCGACTCCGGGAGCGCAAACGCGGGGCCGGTCGGGTTCTTGCTGTCGCGGAGGCCCACGGCGCCAAAGGAGAGGCGTGCGACTTCCACGCACTCCCCGCCAGACGGGGCCGAGTGACTGCTCTTACGCCAAATGATCACGCGTACGCGGTCATCACTCCCCTGCTCGAAGCGCCTCCGCAAGGCCACGCGCCGCAGCGGGGGTAATGCCGAGCTGGGGGCCCTCGGGGTCCTTGCTGTCACGGACGCCCACGACCTCGGGATGCAGGCGGGCAAGTTCCACGCAGTCGCCGCCCTCAGAGCCGGAGCGGCTCGCCTTACGCCATTCGCTCATGCGTAGTCCTCCATCGCTTTCAAGATCGCTTCGCGGCTGGTGTCCACCGGCCAAGCCAGATCGTGGATTCGTTCGAGCCTACGCGCGTACCGCTCTACGCGAGCGGGATCAAGGACCATGGTCCCCAGCATTCCGGGAGCCTCCGCGAATGCCACATCCGAGCCGACTGTGAGGATCTTGAAGGCTCCGTCATGCCCGAGGTGCAGGGCATGGTGCCGTCCCACGACTCGGACGCTGACGCCCGGTCGCTCCGACAACTCAAGAAGATGCGCGAGCTGCGCGCGCATGGTTCGGAGATCCTTGGTCGGGGATGCGAGCACCGTCCATGACAGGACGATGGAGACGAGCGGCGGGTCTGGTCGCTCCCACACAGCCGCCTGCCGCTTCATGCGACGCGTCAGCGCTTCGTCCACGTCGACGATCAGCCCAGCCTGGTAGGCGTTGTCAAGGACCGCTCGGGCGTAGTCCGGGGTCTGGCACACCCCAGGAATGAAGCCCGTGTCCCAGGTCCGCTGGCGCGTGGCGGAGGCTTCGTATGCGGCCAGCGAGGACAGCCACTCGTCCTCCGGCTGCCCAAGGGCATGTGCGACCAGGTGGTGCAGGAGTCCGCGCAGATTCCACGCCTCGTCCAACTTGGCGGCGTGCTCCGGGGACAGCCTGCGAGAACCGCTCAGAATGCGCGTCACCAGCGAGCGGTCACAGTCGAGCAACTCGGCGACGCGGCTCTGATTCGTGCTCTGCATGTAGATCTGCCGGTCCAGCTCCACCGCGATGAGGTCCCACAGGGACCGCAACGGTTCCAGTTCGCGTTTTGTCGCGTTCCGCCGGTCTGTCGCTTGATTGCGCTGGTGAAGAGACCTCTTCGAGGGCGGCATTTCGCGATCCCCTTCTGTGACCGGGGTTCCGGGAACGCTGGCGACGCTATCCCACGCCAATGCACTCTGTAACTCGGATCACACAATCCGTATCGGAGGTCCCGTATGCGCCTCGCATGGCGGCGCGAAGGACGGCACGCGGCCCGAGCCGCGCGTACCGCCCAGCCCCAAACCTCAAGCCCTTCCGTGCCGCGTCCGCGCCACCCACGTGCTCAGGCGCTCGACATCCTGGAGCACGCAGCCCCGCGCCTTGGGATGAGCGCGGTTCGTGAGCGGGACGCCGTGGCTCTGTCCGTCGTCGGCGTCTCGCCCATCAAGGTCCGTGTCGACTACCAGCACGGTGAGTGGTGCTACGTGTGGACGACGCGGAACACCGAAGGTGAGTCGCTCGGGCCCGTGGCCGACGTGAACGCTGTGCTCCGGCTCATCGCGTGGACGCTGAACACCGGCGGTGTGCGGTGAGTGTTCGGGGCTCGTACAAGAACCGGACCACGCGCTTCGCGGAGCCTGCCGTTCTGGTGCCCGTGGTCGTCGGGGCGTGGTCTCGGGTGTGGGACGTCGCTTGGGCGGACGGACGGTCATCGCAACGTATGCGAGAGGTCATTTCCGTGCTCGCTGCTGCTGACGCGGCGGACGCCCTGGAGGACGCGGAGACGCTTCCGGTCCTGCTCGCGCTGGATGCGGCGTGGGAGGAAGTCAAGGCGGCATTCACGGCTCGGCTGGCGGCGTTCGGATACTTTCCCGCGCGCATTCGGATCATCACCGCGCTCGCGCACACCGAGTACCTGGAGATCGTGGCCGAAGCGATCCGGCGCATGGGTCCGGCGCCCGAGGACGGGAAGGACGAGGCCGATGCGTGACGCGAACACTCTGGGCGGGGTTCCGGTATGAGGTGGCCGCGCAGGCGGAGGACCTGGCTCCGGCGGGGCGGCTCGGGGCCGGATTTGGGGTGGATGCTCGAATCCGACAGCCGTGAGGACGGGGAAGCCCACGTTTGGCGTGCGCGTGAGGCGATGGCCGAATCTCCCGTGACGGCGGGCTGGGTCCTCGACGTCCGGCCTCAGCGCGTGGAGGGGTACATGGGCGTGTCACTGTGGGTCGCTCTGCTCGGCCTCGGGGGACGTGTGAGCGGGCGGCGGATCTGGATCGAGGTGTCCGGCGTTCAGGATCTTCTGGACGTCGCAGATCGGGTGCGTTCGCCGGAGTTCCGCGAGGGCATGGGCGAGTTCGGTGACACCTACATCTGAGCCGCGTCACAGGGCGATGAGATTTCGCGGGGGTGGTGGTCTGATCTGCCACGAGCCTGAGCGGCTCGGGTCACCTGTCTGGAAGGAAGCGGCTTATGGCTTCTCTGGTTCTCAAGATGTCGGTCTCGCTCGACGGGTTTGTCGCACCGGCTGACGGGAGTGGCGACTGGATTGCTGCGGGAGGCTCGGATGACGCTCTGAGGTGGAGTGTCGAGACCGTGAGCAACGCGGGGGCGCACCTTATGGGCGCTGCCACCTATGCGGTGATGGCCTCTTACTGGCCTGGTGACTCCGGGCCGTTCGCCAAGCCGATGAACGAGATCCCCAAGGTCGTGTTCTCCGGCTCGCTCACGTCCGCCGACTGGGACGAGACGACGATCGTCGCCGGAGACCTGGCCGAGGCCATCACGCGGCTCAAGAAGGACGGCCCGGATGGGTACCTGCTCGCGCACGGCGGGGCACGATTCGCTCGGTCACTGGTCGCGACCGGCCTGATCGACGAGTACCGCCTTATCGTCCACCCCGTTGTCCTGGGCTCGGGCGAGCGGATCTTCCCCGCGCGCCTCGACATCACGCCGATCAGCACCACCGCCTTCAGTGGCGGGGCCGTCGCCCACGTCTTCGCGGCGCGCCCCTGATCAGAGGCGCCAGAGGTGGATTTCGCCTCGGGTGTTGCCGCCGGCGAGCAGTTTGGTGTCAGGGCTGATCGCGACGGAGACGCCGGTGCCGGTGCCGAAGGTGCGGACGGCCTTGCCTGTGCTCGGGTCCCAGAGCTGGACCGTCGAGTCGCCTTGCTCGGCGGAGGTGGCCAGGTAGCGGCCGTCGCTGCTGTAGGCGACCTTGCCGGCGACGCCCCCGGGGAGGTCCCGGTGGAGTCTGCCGGCGGGCAGGTCCCAGATGCTGGCGCGGTTCTTGGCGCTGGTCGTGGCGATGGCGTTGCCGTCGGGACTGAAGGCGAGGCTCTTGATACTGCCGTGGGTTCCGATGCTGCCGGTCGGTTGCCGCCGGGCGACGTCCCAGAGGCGGATGCCGGAGCGTCCGCCGTACGCGAGCGTCCGGCCGTCGGGGCTGAAGGCCGGTTCCACGAAATCGCCCGCGTCGGGGGTGCTGAAGAGGAGCCGGCGGGTCGTGACGTCCCAGACGCGCACGTGGGAGACGATCGCCGCGCCGTTGCCGAACGTGAAGACGCCGACGGCGAGGGTGCTGCCGTCCGGGCTGAACACGGCAGACGTGGCGGACGCGCCGTCCGGATCGGGGAAGGTGGCGGTGACGCTGCGGGTGGCGAGGTCCCAGAGCTCGATCTCGTGTCTGTCGGAGTTCTCGGTGGCCAGCGTCCTGCCGTCGGGGCTGAACACCACCACGTGACGGGACTTGTCGGGGTTGCCGCTCTTCGGCTTGAGGGTCGCGGTCTGCGCCCCGGTGCGGGTGTCCCAGAGGCGGAGGGCGTCGTCGCCGTCGGCGCTGGCCAGGGTCTTCCCGTCCGGGCTGAACGCCACGCCCCAGACGGCGTCGGAGTCGGTGTTGAGGACGCCGTCGGACGGCAGGGCCGTGGGGGTCGGGGACGACGACGCGTGCGACGGCGATCCGCCCGAAGTGAGTCCGTGGACAGCGAACGCGCCGCCCACCGCCAGAACCAGCGCGGCCCCGGCCGCGATGCCCACGATCCGTCCGCGCCGATCCCGGGGCTCACGAGGGTCGATCAGCGTCTCGCGGTGAGGGCCCGGAGGCGGGGAAGCGGGCGAGGTCGGCGCTGCTGACGCGCGCGGAGTGTTCAGGTGGACGGCGTCTGAGTTCGTCCCGGCGGGGGACACGGACACGCTCGGCGCGAGCGCGCTCGGCGCGGAGGGTGAGGGCGCGGACGACGCAGGCGCGCTCGGTACGGACGACGTAGGCGTGCTCGGCGCGGGCGGTGGGGGCGCGCTCGGCGCGGACGACGCAGGCGTGCTCGGCGCGGGTGGTGGGGGTGGTGCGAAGAGGGGGCGGACGGATTCGGCGGTGGGACGGGCTTCCGGTGCCTTGTGGAGGAGGGAGGTGATCGCCTCGGTGAGTGGTCCGGCGTTTGCGGGGTGGGGTGGGGGTTCGGTGGCTATGGCGACGAAGATGGCGCCGTGCGTGGGGCCCTCGAACGGGGGACGGCCCTCCACGGCGGCGTACAGGGTCGCGCCCAGGGACCACAGGTCCGAGGCGGCGGTGGCCGAATGGCCGCGGACCTGTTCCGGGGCCATGTACGCGGGCGTGCCCAGCAGGACGCCGGACTTCGTCAGCGTGGCGTCGCCGTCCAGCGCGGCGATGCCGAAGTCGGTGAGGATCGCGCGGTCGCCGTCGAGCAGCACGTTCGCCGGTTTGACGTCCCGGTGCACGATGCCCTGAGCGTGCGCGGCGGACAGCGCGTCGAGCATCTGCGCGCCGATCGCGGCGACCCGCGCGGGCGGCAGCGGACCGTCGTCGCGGATCACGGCGTCCAGCGACCGTCCCGCGACCAGCTCCATCACCAGCCACGGACGGCCGTCGTCGCCGGTCACGCGGTCGTGGAGCGCCACGATGCCGGGGTGGCGCAGCCGGGCGGCGGCCCGCGCCTCACGCTCGGCGCGGGCGTACCAGTGCCGCCGTTCGGCGTCGTCGACGGAGTCCGACAGCCGCAGTTCCTTGACGGCCACCTCGCGGTCGAGCTCGGTGTCGTAGGCGCGCCACACGCTGCCCATGCCGCCGCGGCCGATCAGCCCGAGGATCCGGTAGCGGCCCGCCAGCACCTCTCCGGATTCGCCGCGCATGGGGTGAACATAGCGAACCGGGCGACGGGCGTCACACGCGCCAGACGCGGACGGTTCCGTCGGTGCTGGCCGCCGCCACGGACGAGCCGTCCGGGGCGTACGCCACCGCGCGCACCTCCTTGGTGTGGCCCTTCAGCCTGCGGACGAGGTTGCCGGTCTTGGTGTCCCACAGGTCGACGACGTTGTGGTCTCCGGCGTCGCGTCCGGCCAGGAGCGTGCCGTCGGGGCTGAACGCCATCTGGTTGGAGTCGTCCTCGCCGCCGCCGTTGACGGCGCTGGTCAGCGTCCGGGTCTTGACGTTCCACAGGCGGATGCCCGAGCTGGTGGTGTTGACGGCCAGCTGGGTTCCGTCCGGGCTGAACTTGATGTCCGCTACCACGCCGTCCTCGTCGCCGACGGTGCCGAGAAGGCGTCCGCTGCTTCCGGCGGTCAGGTCCCACAGCCTGACGCGGGTGAGGTCGGCCGTGGCGAGCTGGGTGCCGTCCGGGCTGTAGACGACGTGCGAGACGCCGGTCGTGCCGCCGTTGTCGAACGTCCCCTCGACGTAGTTCTGGGCGACGTTCCACAGCACGATCTTGTGCGGGCCCTTGTCGCTGGAATACGTCCCGATGGCGAGGGTGTCGCCTTCGGGGCTGAACGAGGCCGTGGACGGGATGCCCGACTTGTCGCCGCCGGGGAGGGGGAACGTGCGGGTGACTCGCTGGGTGCGCGCGTCCCAGAGGCTGACTGAGCCGTCCTTGTCCATGGCGACGGTGCGTCCGTCGGGGGAGGCTGCGGCGAACTCGCCCGAACCGTGCACGATGTCGTCCAGGTTGGCGAGGACGCGGCCGGTGGTGACGTCCCACAGGCGGCTCGGCGCGCTGATGCTCACCGAGATCAGCTCACGGCTGTCCGGAAGGTAGGTCAGGTCGAGGACGCCCTGCGAGGCGAGGATCAGGTCCTTCGCCGTGGCCGTCGTCGCCGCCTTGGTCGGCTGTCGCCCAGGTGCCGGCGTGTCGCCGGAGCCGCGCAGGGTCAGCGCGACGGTGATGCCGCCCGCCACGAGCGCCACCGCGCCCGCGGCGGCGGCCCCACGCAGGAGCGGCGCACGGCGGCGGAGTCGTCCGGACGGCTCGCCCGGCGACGCGAAGGCGTCCGGGGTGGGGCTGTAAGGGGTGGTGGGGCGGACGGTCGGGAACTCCGGCGCGGGCTGGCCGGGCGCTGGCGCAGGCGGGCCAGGCGCTCGCGAGGACGAGCCGAGCGCTGATGAGGACGGGCCGGGCGCTGGCGCGGACGGGCCGGATGCTGGCGCGGGCTGGTCAGGCGCTCGCGAGGACGGGCCGGATGCTGGTGAGGACGCGGGCTCGCCGCCGTCGGCGATGACGCTCAGGGCGGCGGCCACGGACGCCGGGGCGCTGCGCGTGGAGGGGTCCTTGGCGAGCAGCCCGGCGATGACGGACGTCAGCGGCCCGGCCAGCACCGGCGCGGGCGGCTCCTCCGTGACCACCGACACGTAGATCGCGCCGGGCGTGGCCCCGCCGAACGGCGGCCTGCCCTCCACCACGGCGTACAGCGTCGCGCCGAGCGACCACAGGTCGGAGGCGGGCGTCGCCGGTTCGCCGCGGATCTGCTCCGGTGCCATGTAGCCGGGCGTGCCGAGCATCGCCCCGGTCCGCGTGACGTCGACGTCACCGGCCAGCGCGGCGATCCCGAAGTCGGTGAGGACGGCACGGTCGCCGGACAGCAGGACGTTCGCCGGTTTGACGTCCCGGTGCACGATGCCGTGCGCGTGCGCGGCGGACAGCGCGTCCAGCATCTGCCCGCCGATCGCGGCCACCCGGCGTGCCGGAAGCGGCCCCTCGGCGCGCACCAGGTCGGCGAGGGACCGGCCGCGGACGAGCTCCATGATGATCCACGGCCGCCCGTCCGGGTCGAGCACGCGGTCGTGCACGGTGACGATGCCGGGATGGTGCAGGCGGGCGGCGGCGCGCGCCTCCCGGGCCGTGCGGGCGTACCACTCGCGGCGGCCCTCGTCATCGACGCCCTCGGGCAGGCGCAGCTCCTTGACGGCCACCTCGCGGTCGAGCTCGGCGTCGTGGGCGCGCCAGACCGTCCCCATGCCGCCACGGCCGATCAGCCCGAGGATCCGGTAGCGGCCCGCCAGCACCTCTCCGTGATCACCGCGCATGGAGTGAAGATAGCGCCACGCCCCGCGCCCCGGCCCCGTCGGCTTGTGCTCAGCGGTCCAGGGCGGCGGCGGGCGTTCAACGGTCCTGGGCGGCGGGCGCTCAGCCGTCCAGGGGCCGGGGCGGCGGGGGGTTCAGCGGTACGGGGGCGGGCGGCGGGCGCTCAGTGGTCCAGGGCGACCATGCGGCGGAGGCGTGACTTGGAGCGGAGCCAGCGGGCCTCCTGGCGCTCCGGGGTCGTCGGGTGGACGAAGTTCAGGAGGCAGAGGCCGCGGAGGGTCTCGAGGGCGACGTAGAGGTTGCCCTGGACGTCCGGGTCGTCCACCTGGTCGCCGAAGACGGCGCGGCTGATGTCGAGGATGCCCGCGGTGATCAGCCGTTCGAACTCGGCGACGTGTTCGCGCAGGTCGGAATCGGTGCGGGCGGCGACCCACAGTTCCATGGACGCCTCGAAGAGCGGGCCCTGGCAGGCGCGCCAGAGCAGGTCCAGGGCGTCGCCGAGGGGGTCGGACGAGGCGCGGAGGCGTTCGAGGTCCTCGGCGAGGAAGCGGTCGGCGCGCTTGCGGGCCAGGTGCTCGACGGCCGCCAGGACGAGATCGTTCTTGGTCGGGAAGTGGTGCACCTGCGCCCCGCGCGAGACCCCGGCGCGCTGGACGACGCGGGTCGTGGTGGTGCCGTGGTAGCCGTGCTCGACCAGGCAGGCGACGGTGGCGTCGAGCAGCGCCGCGCGGGTGGCGGCGGTGCGTTCCTCCTGCGTGCGGCGGGTGCGGGCGGGTGACGGCATGGCCGCAGCCTATCGAAGAAACATACAGGTAGTCCGGTATGTATGCCGGTTTCCGAGATCAGGCGAGGTCGTTACGGAGGTCGGAAACAGCCGTGACGGAGGCCGGGTACGACCGTCCACGAGACCGGACACGGAGATCAGGGACCGGCGGTCCGGTGATCGGGCGCCGCCGGACTTGACACTGCTTGAAGTCTCAACTAATCTCCGGAGAGTCAGTTCGTTGAAGTTTCAAGAATACCCCGTAGGAGAACGCCATGACCCTCGCCGCCACCGAGCTGGGCCTGACCGCCGGCACCTGGAACATCGACCCGGCGCACTCCGAGGTCACCTTCGCGATCCGGCACCTGATGACCAAGGTCCGCGGCTCGTTCACCGACTTCTCCGGCGCCGTCACGATCGCCGACGACGTCGCCGCCTCGACCGCCACGGCCGAGATCAAGCTCGCCTCGATCGACACCCGCAACGCCGACCGCGACGCCCACGTCCGCACCGCCGACGTGCTGGACGTCGAGAACCACCCGACCATGACCTTCGCGACCACCGGCGTCCGCGCCGAGGGCGGCGACTACAAGGTCGACGGCACCCTGACGATCAAGGGCATCGCCAAGTCGGTCACCCTGGACGTCGACTTCCACGGCATCGGCCAGGACCCGTGGGGCGGCACCCGCGCCGGGTTCTCCGCCACCACCACGATCAACCGCAAGGACTGGGGCATCGAGTTCAACGTCCCGCTCGGCGGCGACAAGGCCCTCCTCGGCGACAAGGTCGACATCACCCTGGAGATCCAGGCTGTGCAGTCTTGAGCCTCCGGCTCCACGCCCTCGCCTAGCGGCTCGGGCGCGGCCCGGAAGCTCGTGCGAGTGCGGCATCGCTTCGCGATCAACCGCACGGGACTCGCCTTCGGCCTCGTCCCGCGCGGTTGGTAACGCACTCGCCGCGGGTTGCGCTCGTCGTTCGGCAGCTCGGGTTGCGCTTGTGCTGGTCCTCTGAAAGGCCCGAAGGTTCGCCTTCGGGCCTTCAGGTGTTCTCGGGGGTCAGGGGGAGGTTGAGGACGAGGCGGGCGCCTCGGACGGAGTCCTCGATGGCCAGGGTGCCGCCGTGGGACCGGGCGATCTCGCGGGCGATCGCGAGGCCCAGGCCGGTTCCGCCCGCATGGCGGCTGCGGGCGCTGTCCAGGCGGGTGAAGCGTTCGAAGACGCGCTCGCGGTCGGCCTCCGGGATCCCGGCGCCGTCGTCCTGGACGGTCAGCACCGCGAACCCGCCGGACGAGCTGACCGCGACGGCGACCGAGCCGTCCGCGTAGCGCTCGGCGTTGTCCAGCAGGTTGCCGAGCAGCCGGACGAACTGCATGCGGACGCCGCGGACCCGCACGTCCGGGGCGAGGTCGGCGACCAGTCGGGGCGCGCCCGCGGGACGGGGGACGCCCTCGCGGCGGGCGATCTCGCGGCGGGCCAGGTCGCCCAGGTCGACGGCCTCGCGGGCCGCGTCGCCCGTGCCGATCCGCGCGAGGAGCAGCAGGTCGGTGACGATGTGCTCAAGCCGGTCGGTGTCGCGCAGCGCCGACTCGACCACGGCCTTGAGGTCGGTGTCCTCGGGGTGCATCGCGGCGTCCTCGAGGTTGGCGCGCAGGCCCGCGATGGGCGTGCGCAGCTCGTGCGAGGCGTCCGAGGCGAACTGGCGCTGCCGGTCCACGGCGCTCTCCAGCCGGTCCAGGGTCCGGTTGGCGGTCGCGGCGAGCTCGGCGATCTCGTCCTCGCCGGGCGGCTGCGGCACCCGACGGGACAGGTCGCTGCCGCTGATCTCGGCGAGCTGCGCCCGGATCTGCGCGACCGGACGCAGCGTCCGGCCGACGACCCGCCAGGTCACCCAGGCCACCAGCGCCGACAGGGCGAGGACGGCGACGGCGAAGAGCGCCTCCAGCGCGCCGTTCACCAGCAGCGGCGGCATCGGCGTCGTGGCGTACACGACGACCGAGTCCGGCGCGGTGGTGACGCGGATCGCCTCGACGACCTGGCAGTGCCGGGCGGGGCCGTGGCCGTCGCACTGCATGAAGTCGCGGACGCGTTCGTCGCGCGGCGGCCGGTAGCCGGAGAGCCGGGCGTACCGCGAGGCGGCCGGTGTGGCGTCGAGCACGTTGCCGCCGGGACCGACGACCTGGATCAGGACGCGTCCGCCGGTGTCGTCCGGGATGGGCGAGGCGAGCGAGCCGTCGCGGATCGCGGCGCTCGTCCGGCGGGCGGACTGCGCGGTGTCCTGGACGAGCGCGGCGCGCGTCGTGCCCCGGATCCCGAAGTCCGCCCCGATCGCGACGGCGCCGAAGACCACGGCCGCCAGCACCGCGGCGACCAGGGTGTCCCGCGTCCTGATCGACCGAGGCCGCAACCGCATGGTGTTCCCCCTCACCTTTCCCACAGCGTGGCATGGCGCACGACGCGCCATGCCGTACCCCGCCGTCCCGTCCCCGTCCCCCGCCGTCCCGCCGCGCAGGCGTCGCCGGCGTCCCGGCGAAGCGCGCGGGTGTCGCGCGCCCCATCCTCAACACAGCACGTCGGCGCGCGGTGACCGTGCGGAGCGTGATTATCGGCGCGCCCGTAACCCGGGTCCGGGTTTTGCCCGGCCGGATCTGGACATTTCGCCTCAGAAGACCATATCCGCGGCAGAAGGCGAGGACATGGGACGAGACGTTTCCGCCGCGACCATCAGCGGTATGGACCGGCGCAGGTACCGGGAGAAGGTGCGGCGCGACCTCGACGTGCTCGCCCGCATGCTGGGCGAGTCGCAGTTCGACTTCGAGCGTCCGCACATCGGACTGGAGATCGAGCTCAACCTGATCGACGCCGCCGGCGATCCGCTGATGCGCAACGCCGACGTGCTCAAGGCCATCGCCGATCCGGCGTGGGACACCGAGCTCGGCCAGTTCAACCTGGAGATCAACATCCCGCCACGGGAGCTCGGGGGGGACAACACCCACGAGCTGGAGCAGGAGGTCCGCGACCATCTGAGCCATGCCGACGCGTGCGCGGGCGAGGTCGGCGCGGAGCTGGTGACGATCGGCATCCTGCCGACGTTGCGCCGCGCCGACATCGGCGAGGAGACGCTGTCGGCCAACAACCGGTACAAGCTGCTCAACGACGAGATCTTCGCGGCGCGCGGCGAGGAGATCCGGATCGCCATCGACGGCCCGGAGCCGCTGCGCATGCACACCGGCACCATCACCGCGGAGGCCGCCTGCACCAGCGTCCAGTTCCACATCCAGGTCAGCCCCGACCGGTTCGGCGCGCACTGGAACGCCGCGCAGGCCATCGCCGGGCCGCAGGTCGCGCTCGCGGCGAACGCGCCGTTCCTGTTCGGCCACCGGCTCTGGCGGGAGACCCGGATCCCCCTGTTCGAGCAGTCCACCGACACCCGCCCGGACGAGCTGAAGGCGCAGGGCGTCCGGCCGCGGGTGTGGTTCGGCGAACGCTGGATCACCTCGGTCTTCGACCTGTTCGAGGAGAACACCCGGTTCTTCCCCGCGCTGCTCCCGATCTGCGAGGAGGAGGACCCCGAGGCCGTGCTCGACGGCGGCGGCATCCCCGAGCTGCCCGAACTCGCCCTGCACAACGGCACCATCTACCGCTGGAACCGGCCGATCTACGCCGTCGTGGACGGCCGTCCCCACCTGCGCGTGGAGAACCGCGTGCTGCCCGCCGGCCCGACCGTCGCCGACACCGTCGCCAACGGCGCGTTCTACTACGGACTGCTGCGCGTCCTCGCCGAGGAGGAACGCCCGGTCTGGTCCCGGATGTCGTTCGCGACCGCGCGCGAGAACCTGCTCCGCGCGGCCCGGGACGGCATCGACGCGCGCCTGTACTGGCCCGGCCTCGGCGAGGTCCCCGCGGCCGAGCTGGTGCTGCGCCGCCTGCTCCCGCTCGCCCACGAGGGCCTGGACCGCTGGGGCGTCGAACCGTCCCGCCGGGACCGGCTCCTCGGCATCATCGAGGGCCGCTGCCTCGCCGGACGCACCGGAGCGGACTGGCAGATCGCGACCGTCGAGGCCATCGAGGACCGCGTCGGGCCGCGCCGTCCCGACGCCCTGCGCGAGATGGTCCGCTCGTACGTCGGCCACATGAACACCAACGAACCCGTGCACACCTGGCCGATCGGCCCGTGACCGCGGCACCGCCCACCTGACCGACACGGGTCCCCCGACGACGCGGGACCCGTACGGTCGACGCGTCCTCCGAGGACGCGGGACCTGTGTGTCGACGCGGGGCCCTCAACGACGCGGGACTCGTGGTCGACGCGCCCCTCGCCGACGCGGGACCCGCGGTCCACGCGGGCCACTCGACGACGCGGGTCCTGTGGTCGACGCAGGCCCCCCGAGGACGCGGGGTCCGGATCGGCACAGGCCCCCCGAGCGGCGGGGGGGGGCACGGGATCGGCACAGGATCGGCACAACCCGCCCCGGGGGCGCGCGCACCGCGCTCCTAGGGTCGGGGCATGCGCATCCTGGTCGTCGAGGACGAACCAACCATCGCCAAGGCGGTCGCCGACCGGCTGTCCGCCGAGGGCTTCGCGGTGGAGACGGCCGGGGACGGACCGTCCGCCGTCGCGCGGGCGCGCGAGACCGCGCCCGATCTCATCGTGCTGGACGTCATGCTCCCCGGCTTCGACGGGCTGGAGGTCTGCCGCCGCGTCCAGGCGGGCCGTCCCGTCCCCGTGCTGATGCTCACCGCGCGCGACGACGAGACCGACAAGCTCGTCGGGCTCGGCGTCGGCGCGGACGACTACCTCACCAAGCCGTTCAGCATGCGCGAGCTGGTCGCGCGCATCCGCGCCCTGCTCCGCCGCGTCGAACGCGCCGCGACGCTCACGTCGTCCGCGCCCGAGCCCGTCACCCGGCTCGGGCCTCTGGAGATCGACGAACGCTCGCGCCGCGTCCGCCGGGACGGCGCGGAGGTGCACCTCACCCCGACCGAGTTCGACCTGCTCGCCTGCCTCGCCCGCAGCCCCGGGGCCGTCCTCACCCGCGCCGTCCTGCTCGAGGACGTCTGGGACTGGGCCGACGCGTCCGGCACCCGCGTCGTCGACGGCCACGTCAAGGCGTTGCGGCGGAAGCTCGGCCCCGACCTGATCCGCACCGTCCACGGCGTCGGCTACAGCCTGGAGGCCCAGCCGTGAGACCGGCCGGGAGGAGCGCGCGGTGAGCGTGTGGGAGCGGATGCGGCGCAAGCAGGAGTCGGCGGAGCGCGCGTGGGAGCGGCTGCCCCGGCCGCTGGACCCGCTGCGGTCGATCAAGGTCAAGCTGGGCGTGCTGGTCGTGGTGACGGCCTGCATCACGATCGCGATCGTCCTGTGGGGGTACCCGCTGGGGTTCCGGGCGCGCCAGTCGGGCCCGGTCGGGCTGCTCATCGCGCTGGTCATCACCCAGCTCATCGCGCACGGCATGACCGCGCCGCTGCGCGAGATGACCGCCGCGGCGCGGGGGATGGCGCGCGGCGACTACTCGCGCCGGGTCCGGTCCACGTCGCGGGACGAGGTGGGCGAGCTCGCCCGCGCGTTCAACCGGATGGCCGCCGACCTCGCCGCCGTCGACCGGCAGCGGCAGGAGTTCGTCGCGAACGTGTCGCACGAGCTGCGCACACCGATCAGCGCGCTGCACGCCGTCCTGGAGAACGTCGCGGACGGCGTCACCCCGGCGAGCCCCGAGGTGCTCGAATCGGCGCTGGAGCAGACCGAACGGCTCGGACGGCTCGTCGGGCAGCTGCTCGACCTGTCCAAGGTGGACGCCGGGGCCGTCCCGCTCGACCTGTGCGAACTCGACGTCGCCGGGTTCGTGGACGAGGTGACCTCCGCGTTCCCCGACACCCCGGTCAAGGCCGACATCGCGCCCGGACTGAGCTGCGTCGCCGACCGCGACCGGCTCCACCAGGTGCTCGCGAACCTGCTGGACAACGCCGTCCGGCACGGGCCGTCCGGCGGGGTGGTCACGATCACGGCGCGGCAGGCCGGAGGGACGGAGGACGGAACGGACGCGGGGACGGGCGCGAGGACGGGCATGGGGACGGGCGCGAGGACGGGCACGGGGACGGGCGCGAGGACGAGTGTGGGGACGGGCGCGCTCGTCCTGGAGGTCTCGGACGAGGGTCCCGGCATTCCGATGGGGCAGCGCGAGCGGGTCTTCGAGCGGTTCTCACGCGGCGCGTCCGGCGCGGCCACCCCGGACGGCGGCACCGGTCTCGGCCTCGCCATCGCGCGCTGGGTCGTCGACATGCACGGCGGGCGCATCGGTGTGGTCGACACCCCCGAGGGCTGCCGCATCCGCGTGACCCTCCCCGCCCGCGCCCCGGACCCGCGCGTCAGCGGCGGAAGCTGACGACCTCGCCGGTCAGCGGCGAAAGCTGACAATCCCGCCGGTCGGCGGCGGAAGCTGACGATCCCGCCGGTCAGCTGCGAAGGCTCACGACCTCGCCGGTCAGCGGCGGAGGCTGACGATCTCGCCGGTCTCGCCGACGGCCTCGTGGGCGTCCAGGAGGTGCTCGCCCGCGCCGCCCGCGAGGAGGGCGCGGGCGCGCAGGACGATCTCCAGGTCGAAGCGCTGGTCGGGGTCGAGGAGCTGGTCGCCGAAGAGTTCCTCGAGCTGGCGCAGCCGGTAGCGGACGGTCTGCGGGTGGACGTGCAGCCGCATCGCGACCTCGTTGGCGTTGCGGCCAGACTGGAGCCACGCGAGGAGCGTCTCGGCGAGGCGGTCCTGCTGGCTGACGCGCAGGTGCGCGAGCGGCGCGAGGCGGAGCGCGGACAGGGACGAGATGAGGTCCTCGTCCTGGAAGAGGATCAGCGTGGACATGTGCTCGACGCTGCGCACCACGCCGCCATCGGTCTGGATGACGCCGCGGTCCACGAGGGCGAGGGTCTTGCGCGCCCACCGCACCGAGCGGGCGGCCTCGACGACCGGGACGGTCGGGCCGACGACGGCGAGCGTCCCGGCGAGCGCGCGGTCGATCAGGCGGGCGCGGCCCGGGCCGTCCGGGTCCGGGACGATCAGGCTGGGCGTGCGGCGGGTCAGGTCCGACAGCACGTCCGGCGGGAACGCGGGGTGGTTGGACCCGGCGGGCGGACGGCCGAGCGCGACCGCCGCGACCGTGCGCGGCATCGGCCAGTGCGCGGCGGCGGCGAGGTCGGCGATCGCCTCCGGCGCGGCGGGCGGGTCGGCGAACAGCAGGTCGAGCAGGCGCTGGCGGCGGCGCTGCATCTCGCCCGCGACGGCGGCCTTGGCCTGCGCGTATCCCTCGGCGGCGGCCGCGGCCAGCTCGTCCTGGACGAGCATCAGCGCCTCGCCGACCGCGCCGAGCGTGCGCGGGTCGACGTTCAGCGCGGCGGCCCCGTCGGCGATCCGCCGCCAGGCGATCATGCCGCCGACCCGCATCGCCGACTGCATGGCGTCCAGGCTGCGTCCCTCGCCCGCCTCGCCGCGTCCGATCGCGCGGAAGAAGTCGGAGACCTCGCCCGGCTCGTGCGCGGGGTCGGCGACCCGCTCGACGAAGTGGTGCAGGACGCGCTCGACGGCGAGCCGGAGCGTGCCCGAGTAGGGGCCGTCGCCGGGCCGGTCGTACTCGCGGACCCGGGTCTGGATCTCGGCGATCATGTCGTCGGCGACCTCGTCCAGATTGGGACGCATGTGGTCGGCGAGTTCCCTGGGCAGGTCGGTCCACGGACGTCCGTACCCGGCCGTTCCGGCGCCGCCCGCCGTGTCCTGCGCCACGCCGTTCCCCCCGGTCTGGTGACTCTCCGTGTGCCCTACCGCTACACGCGGGGCAATTGGTTACTTTTGAGTCTAGTGTGGGGAAAATCATGATCAGAACCAAGGGTCCCCTGGCAGTCCATGGCGAGACCCGACCAGATTCGGCCGTCCGCCTTGACGAGGTTGGACGAAATCCCTCACTGGAACGGCCCGCGCGTGGGTGCGACAGTGAAGGGGCCAGGTGAACCCGAGAGGCGGCCGCTGACGCCCCCGGTCCGGCAGGCCGCCGGTTCTGGAGGCAGCCGTGACCGATTCGTCCCCCCGACGGCCGGACGGAGCCTCCTCGGCGAGACCACATGGTAACGCTCCGCAGTCATCGCGAGAGCCCCGCGACCACGCCCCCGAACGGACGCGCGGCGCGGCTCCGGAGCGGCTTCGCGGGGCGGGGCGGGCGCTCGACGACCGCTTCGGCGGGACGCCGTTCCTGCGCGTCGCGATGCGCAAGGCCTTTCCGGACCACTGGAGTTTCCTTCTGGGCGAGATAGCCCTCTATTCCTTCCTCGTCATCCTCCTGACCGGTGTGTTCCTGACGCTGTTCTTCGTCCCGTCCATGCGGGAGGTGAACTACGACGGCTCGTACGTGCCGCTGCGGGGCGTCCGGATGAGCGAGGCGTACGAGTCCACGCTGCGGATCAGCTTCGAGGTGCGCGGCGGGCTGCTCGTCCGGCAGATCCACCACTGGGCGACGCTGATCTTCCTCGGCGCGATCGTCGTCCACCTGCTGCGCAACTTCTTCACCGGCGCGTTCCGCAAGCCGCGCGAGCTGAACTGGCTCATCGGGATCGTGCTGTTCATGCTGGTCATGGTCAACGGCCTGTTCGGCTACTCGCTCCCGGACGACCTGCTCTCCGGCACCGGCCTCCGGATCCTGGAGGGCGTGATCCTGTCGGTCCCGGTGGTCGGCAGCTACGCGCTGATGTTCCTGTTCGGCGGCGAGTTCCCCGGCACCGACATCGTCCCGCGGCTGTACGTCATCCACGTCCTGCTGATCCCGGGCCTGCTCCTGGCGCTGATCCCGCTGCACGCGATCGTGCTGACCTGGCGGCAGACGCACACCCAGTACCCGGGCAAGGGCGCGACCAACAGGGTCCAGTACGGCTACCCGTTCTTCCCGGTCTTCGTCGCCAAGACCACGGCGTTCTTCCTGTGGGTCTTCGGCGTCTGCGCGCTGATGGCGACGTTCTTCCAGATCAACCCGATCTGGCTGTTCGGCCCGTACGACCCGGGCGCGATCAGCGCCGGCTCGCAGCCCGACTGGTACATGGGCTGGCTGGAGGGTTCGCTGCGGATGATGCCCGCGTGGGAGATCACCGCGTGGGGCCACACGCTCCCGCTGAACGTCCTGGTCCCGGCGCTGGTCGTCCCGGGCGTCCTGTTCACCGGCCTCGCCGTCTACCCGTTCCTGGAACGGTGGGTCACCGGCGACCACGAGATCCACCACCTGCTGGACCGTCCCCGCGACGTCCCGCCGCGTACCGGCATCGGCTTCGCCGGGGTCGTCTTCTACGGCGTCCTGTGGGCGGCGGGCGGCAACGACGTCATCGCGAAGACCTTCGACATCCCGCTCTTCTGGACGACCTGGTTCTTCCGCGTCACCGTCATCCTCGGGCCGGTCCTCGCCCACGTCATCGCGTACCGCGTCTGCCTGGGCCTCCAGCAACGCGACCGCGCCCTGGTCTCCCACGGCCTGGAGACCGGCATCATCCGCCTTCTCCCCTCCGGCGAGTACGTCGAGGTGGAGGAACATCTCCCACCCGAACGCCTCGCCCCCATCACCGCACCCCGCCCGGCTCCGGCCGTCCCGGTCGGCCGCGACGAACACCAGGGCATCGATCCCCCCGAGTCCCGCACCCTCCGGGGCCGTCTCCGCACCCGGCTGAACCGGCGCTTCCGGGCCGACCTCGCCACCCCGCCCACGGAGGCCCACCCGGCGCTCAGCGAACACCGCGAACCCTGATCAGGCAGCGGACATCGGGCATCGGGCCGGGTCAGTCGTCGTCCATGGCGAGGCGGCCCCGTGCTTCGAGCCAGGGGATCATGGCGTCCTCGTCGAGGCGGCAGCCGTGGAGGTAGGCGCGGAGGACGCGTTCGCTGGGAAGCTTCCCGCCCTTGTCGGCCTGGGAGAGCGTGGAGACGACGGGCGATCCGCCGCTCAGCCTGGCCATCTCGCGGTAGGACGCGCCGCGGTAGCGCTTGAGGCGGCGGAGCTGTTCGGCGAACTCGTCGGGAGTCCGGGCGACGGACGGGTCCGGGCGTTCGGACGGGCCCTTGGGGCCGGACGTTTCCTCGCGATCGGACGGGCTCCGGCGCGCCCAGCGCTGGAGCGCGGTGGCCAGACGCTCGGCCACCAGGCGAACCCCAGCCGTCAGCCGATCCCCCGACGGCCTGTCACCGGCGGGGCGTGCAGCGGCCGAACGATCCGCAGCTGTGGTGGACGGAAGGTCACTGGCCGGACGATCGGCGGATGGGCCGTTCTCAGCCGAGGTGCCAGCGGACGGGCCGTCGGCAGCCAAGGTGTCGCCGGACGGGGTGTCGCCGGACGGGGTGTCGCCGGGCGGGCGGGTGGCGGGCGGGTCGTCGCCGTCGGCGTGGCGCCCTTCGGCGCGGGCGGGCTCGGGTATGCCGCCGTGGTCCCCCTTCGCACGCATGTGAGCTCCTCCTGCTGGTCGTGCCTGACCGGACGTTCGAGGAGGCGTCGGACGGTGGCGGCCGTCAGAGCGCCCCGATGTCACGAAATCATGGCTCAGAGATCAGCATCATGTCGGCATTTCTAACGAGATGCCTAAGGGGGAGAAATCCACACCCGGGTAGATGGATCCTCTTCCGCTTCGGGACGCTCGGGAGAGTAAATCCCGCCCGGTATTTGATCATGAGCCATAAACCACCGTAAACCGGACAGTCGTTTTGCGGCCATGCGCGATAATCACCGTGGGGCGGAGATGTGTCAGGTGACACGAAACCGCTCCTCCCGAGGGCGCTCCTGACCGGGCGGCCCCGGCGGCGGGCGGGCCGGCGCGCAGTGCTGTGGCGGCAGAGCGCCTGGCACGCCCGCCGCCATCCCCCTCCGAATGGCCCGGCTCCGCCGCGAACCCGTTCGACTTCGTTCGCGTCCGTGCCGACGGCGTTCGTTCCGGCCGAGTCCCGGGGCGTCGCGTTCCATGCTGACGACTACTCCCGGAGTGGGTCTTCCGGGAGGCGCGTTTCCGGCGGCGCATTCACGCCGGTCCCGCCAAGAGGATGACGATGGAACAGAACGGATCGCCCCTTCCCGCCGAACTTCCCGGCCATCCGGTGCTGCGCCCGGTCTTCGGGCTGGACGTGGTCGGTTACGGCCGCCGCTCCGACGCCGTCCGGCGCGTCCTGCGGGACGACCTCCACGGCGTCGCGCGGTCGGCGTTCGCCGCGATCGGGCTGCCGCTGGACTGCTGTCCGTCGCGCGACACCGGCGACGGTCTGGTGCTGGCCGCCCCGCCGGACGCCGACTGCGGTCTGCTCGCCGGTGAGCTCGTCCAGCACCTGGACCGTCAGCTTCGCGCGCGCAACGAGGCGCGGACGGAGGACGGGCGGCTCCGGCTGCGCGCCGCCGCCGCGGTCGGCCTGGTCCTGCGGGACGGCGAGGGCCTGGACGGCGACGGGTTCGTCCGGCTCGCGCGGATGCTGGACGCCCCGGCCTTCCGCGACCTGGTCGCCGGGCACGGCACCGACCTGGGATTCGTGATGAGCGGGTTCCTGTACCGCGGCTTCGTCCTCGCGCACCGGACGCTGATCCCGCCGACCGAGTTCTTCGAGATCGACCTGACCAACAAGGAGAGCGAGGAGACCGGCTGGGCCTGGGTCGCCCGCCCCCAACGCCACCTACGAGTCGCCGGACGCCACATCTCGGCCTAGCCCAAGCCGCCGCAGCGCGGCGTGGCGCGGGCTCCCGCCGGACGCCCGACGCCACGCCTCGGCGCGTCCTTCAGAGGAGCTTGCCGAAGCAGCGGCTCGACTCGGAGCAGCGGTAGAAGCCGAACTTCTCGATCTCCGCGTATCCGGACGAGGCGTACAGCGCCATCGCCTCCGGCTGCGCGATCCCGGTCTCCAGGACCATGCGCCGGCGTCCCGCCGTCCGCGCGGCCTCCTCGAGCCCGGCGAGCAGCGCCCGCGCGAGGCCCCGGTTGCGGGCGCGCGGCACGACGTACATGCGTTTGACCTCGGCGTCCCCGTCCAGGAAGCCCGGCTCGGACGCGTCGTGCGCGCGCCACCCGCCGCATGCGACGGGGTCGCCGTCGACGCGTCCGAGGACGAAGTGCCCGAGGGGCGCGGCGAACTCGGCCGGGTCGACCGGCGTCTCGTCCGGGCCGCCGTAGCGCACGACGTACTCCTGCTGCAGCTCGTCGATCAGCTTGCGCGCGACCGGATCGGCGTAGGAGGACACCAGCAGTTCCATGGCGAGCAAAGTACGCGAATAGGCCGACAACCCAACAGACTCACCCGAGCGACGCGAGCGCGGGCGGCACGAACGACCGATGGCACGAACGGCGCGAACGCGGGCGGCGCGAACGGCGCGAGCGCGGGCAGCGCGGGCGGCGCGGGGGGGGCGGGCGGGGCGAGCGACCGACGGCACGGACGGACTCACGCGGTCGCGGACGCGGTGGTTGGGCGGGGGCGGGTGAGGGCGAGCGCCCCTGCCGCGAGCGCGAGCAGGACGATCGGCAGCGCGAGCGCGAGGTGGACGCCGGTGAGCGGCCCTCCGACGGCCATGAGCGCGGTGGTCGCGGCGGTGCCGAGCACCGAGCCGAGTTGCCGGACGGAGTTGCTGACCCCCGAGGCCGACCCCGCTAGCCGCGGCGGGACGCCGCGCATCGCCTCCGCGGAAAGAGGCGCGATCATGCATCCGGTGCCGAGGCCCATCAGCATCAGCGGCGCGGTGAACGTCCAGGCGTGCGCGTCGCCGCCGACCAGCAGGGCCACGAGGGCCAGCCCGGTGGCGAAGGCGAGCAGCCCGGCGAGCAGGACGCGGCGTCCACCGACCCGGTCGCTCATCCGTCCAGCGAGCGGCGACACGAGGAGCGACACGAGCGGGGACGGCGCGAGCGCGAGCCCGGCGTGGACGGCGCTGAGGCCGAGCTGCTCCTGGAGGAAGAGCCCGAGCGGCAGGACGGCCCCGATCAGCGCCGCGCCGATCACGCCCATCAGGCCCGTCATCAGCGCGAACCCGCGGTTCTGAAAGAGCTCGAAAGGGATCAGCGGCTCGTGGTCCTGGCGTCCGGCCTGGTGGCGGAGGAAGAGGACACCGAGCAGCGCGCCCACGGCCATGAGCCCCCAGATCCACAGATCCCACCCGTACCGGTCGCCTTCCATGAGCCCGAAGGTGAGGCAGGTCAGGGCGGCCGAGGAGAGCAGGACGCCGGGCAGGTCGAGGCGGTGCGCGCGTCCGGTCCGCACGTCCGGGACGAACAGCGCGGTCATCACCAGCACGAGCACGCCGACCGGGACGTTCACGAGGAACACCCAGCGCCAGCCCGCCGCGCTGACCAGCATCCCGCCGAGCGTCGGCCCGGTCAGCGTCGCGACGCCCGCGACCGCGCCCCAGACGCCGAGCGCCGTCCCGCGCCGGTCCGCCGGGAAGGTCGCGATGATCAGCGCCATGGTCTGCGGGGTGAGCATCGCCGCCCCGATCCCCTGGACGACCCGCGCGGCGATCAGCGTCCCGGCGTCCGGGGCGAGCCCGCACGCCGCGCTCGCGAGGGTGAACACGACGACGCCCGCCGCGAACAGCGTGCGCTGACCGCGCAGGTCGCCGAGCCGCGCCGCCGTCACCAGCAGGACGGCGAGCACGAGCGTGTACCCGCCGACCGTCCAGACGACCTGGTCGAGGCCGGTGTGCAGCGAGCGCATCACGTCCGGGATCGCGATGTTCACGATCGTCATGTCGAGCAGGGTCATGAAGAACCCGAGGGACAGCGTCGCCAGGACGGCCCAGGGGTTGCCGCGCCACTTCGTCATGCCGACGACCGTAATGCATCTTTTGAGATGCATCAAGATAGATACATCTCACCCTGATGTAATCTTGGGGCGTGAACGTCACGGAGCTGTACCTGCTGGGCCGCCGCCTCCAGAAGATCGCCGAGGCCGCGATCCCGGCCGAGGGCGTCGGCGAGCACCCGACGAGCACCAGCACCGTCCTGATCGTGGCCGACGACGTCCGCGACCATCCGGGCACGACGGTCACCGAGATCTCCAAACGGACCGGCCTCGTCCAGAGCCAGGTCTCCAACTGCGTCGCCCGGCTGCGCGACGCGGGCACCGTCCGCGCCGAGCCCGACCCGTCCGACCGGCGCCGCACCCTCCTGCACCCGAGCGCGGACGTCTCGCCCCGCGCGAGGGAGATCCGCGACGCGCCGCTCGAACCCGCCCTCGCCGACGCCACCACGGACGTCCCCGAGACGCTCGCCCTCCTCGACCGCCTCGCCGTCCTGCTCAGGATCGAGGGCTGAACCGCCGCGCGACGACGCGGAAGGCGTCCTTGGCCTCGAACCTCCCGGTCCTCGCGTAGTCCGCACCAACCCTGACCAGCGAGAACCCGGCCATGTCCAGATCGTGCCGCGGGTCGGGCGAGTAGGGCGTGTCGGGGTTGATGAAGTTGTAGACGAACGCGCCGTGCACGCCTTCGTCCTCGAAGACATCGAGCAGCTCACCGAGATACCGCGACTGAACGCGCTCGTCCCGCACATAGCCGTCCGGAACCACGGGCGGATCCTGCGTCCAATCCACGATGGAGAAGCCGTCGCCACCCCGCTTCTCCGCGCCCCGATACGTGCAGCACCCGAATTCCGTAATGACGACCGGCTTCCCGAACCTGTGCAGCGCCCTTACATCTCTCCTATAGGACGCCTCGTTCGACGCGTCCCGGTAGAGATCGACGCCGACGACGTCGAACTTGCGCCACTCCACCGATTCCCACACGCCCGACGTGTACGTGAGCTGCCCACCGAACAACGGCCGCACCGCATCGTGCGCGCGCACGAGAAAGGCGTTCAGCCGCTCGTTGTACCCCTTGCCCGCCGGAGTCCCGAGGTTCGCACCCCGCTCCTCCCACGTTTTCCCAGGGACGAGACCGTCCATGAAGATGGTGAGCTCACAGCCCATCGACATCCCCACACCCGGATGCCGTCGCCGCAGCCGCTCCGCCATCCGCGCCACCGACCGGACGAACGCCAGCGTCCGCGCCGCGTCCTTGTCGAACTGCCGCGGCTCGAACCACACGAACAACCCCTCGTCCGCCGCGCACCGCGCCGCGAACTCCAGCCGCCGCAGATCGTCCCCCAGCAGGATCACCGCGTTGCAGTGCAGGTCACGCCGTATCGCCCGAATCTCCCGCCGCACGAACGCGGCCTTCCACACCTCCCGCACGGTGTCGTAATTGACCCCCCGCTGCGCGAGCCCCGCCCGACCACCCCGCCGCGCGTCCTCCTCGCCCCGCACCCACGCAATCCCCCGCGCCCGCGTCTCCTTAGGCCGCCCAACCGCCGCGCCCCCGACCACGGCCACCGCCGCCACCCCCGCGACCACCACCCGCCGCCCGACCGCCATCCCGCACCCCTCCCGCAAGGCCCACCCACACAAGCCAAGCCTCACGCCAGGACCGCCCCGAAGGCATCGGCCACCCGCCGCCCGGCCCCGACCAAAGTCGCGACCCCACGCCGCAAAAGGTCGCGAGCCGGACGGTCAGGGACAAACACTGCAAGCGGCCTCCCGGCTCGATCCCTGTGCTCGAGCACGCGCCCGCCGAAGCCTTGGAGCACGGACGCCCCTGGTGTGCGGACGTCAGGCTCACCAACCCAAGGTTTCCCGCACCGCCGAGGTCTATAGGGGGTTGAGGTTGCCGAGGCCCAGGGTTTGCAGGGTGTGGTTGGCCATGTGAAGGTGGCCGGTGGCGTTGGGGTGGGCGGGGTCGTCGAGCCAGGGGATCGGGTCGTCGGTGCCGTGGTGCGCCAGCCAGTGGGCCTCGTGGTCGACGAGCAGCGCGCCGGTTTCCATCGAGATCTCGCGCACGGCCTGGCAGTACGCGGGAAGCGCCGCGCGCCGGTCCCGGCCCGAGACGCCGACGAGCACGGGCGTGTGCAGGACGATCTGCGTGTGCGGGCTCGCACCGGCGATGATCCGGTGCATCGCGTCGCGGAACTCGGGCAGGCCGTCCTCTCCGGCGAGGCAGTCGTTGGTGCCGAGCGACACCGACAGGACGTCGGGTTCGAACCGGCCGATGAGGCGGTCGTGGGCCGCGAGCACGTCGGCCGCGCTCCACCCGGAGACACCGGTGTTGACGACGACGTCGGTGAGCCGCTCCAGCTGCCACCGGATCCGCTCGTGAAGGTGCTCGACCCAGCCGCGGGCGCCGTGGGTGTGCTCGACGGCCTGGGTGATGCTGTCCCCGGTCGCCACCCAGGTCATGGGCCCGTCTGACAGCCGGATCATGCGTTCTCCTCTGTGATCGGTCGCCCTGGCCCGACCGCGGTGCTCGGCCGGTTCACCAGCGACTTCGTCCCCGAGCAGTAGCAAGCCCGGGTCCCGTGAGCGTATTCCTCCCGGTGCGCGACCTCGCCCCCGCGAAGGTCGCGCACCGGACGGTCAGGGGTGGAGTGCGGCGAGGCCGTGGGACAGGTCGGTCGCGTAGCGCCAGGTGCGGTCGCGGCGTTCGGCGGCCAGTTCCCACTGGTCGAGGTTCCGCCTGTGGACGGTGACCTGGAGTTCCACGATGAGGTTGCGCACGCGGAAGTCGATGGCGTGCGGTTTGCCCTTCGGGTCCCCGGCGGGCATGTCGATCGCCTGGTCGCCGAGCGGGGACGGGGCGGTCACCGGAAAATCGGCGAACGCGTGGTGAAGCGACTCGAAGACGTCGGCCGCGTGGTCGGTCGCGCTCTCCCCGAGGCGCGGCTCGTACTTCGTCACGTCGACCGAGAGCACGTCCCGCTCAAGGGGTCCCCGGTCCGCGGCGCTGAACCGGCAGCTCCACATCTCGTAGCCCTCACCCGGGTTGAAGCGGCATTCGTCGGACCTGTTGCGAAAGGTCTTCCGCACGTTCGCGGGGAAGAGTTTCCAGGGGACGGGGACGGTGCGGAACTCGTCCGGCCACCGTGGACTCGACGCGGTCGGGCTCGCCTTGCCGGACGAGTAGCGGGCCGTCCCGCAGGCCGAGGCGGTACCGGCCAGCAGCGCCAGGGCGAGAAAGGCGGTCCCCACACGGGACCGGGTGTTCGTCGATCGGTTCATCGCTCGCGACGGGCCTCAGGCGCGGCGTTCGGCGAGGCGGGCGGGGGCGGTGAGGAGCTCGAGGCGGATCAGGCCCGCGCCGCCGAGGCGGATGAGGGACCAGTAGAAGGAGAAGACGCGGCGGCTTCGGCGGTCGGTCGCGGTGACGCGGGTGTCGGCGGCGAGGATGGTGCGGCCGTTGGACGGGATGACCTGGAGGCCCATGGCGGCCTTGGCCCAGCCGGGGTCGGAGAAGGCGGTGAAGCCGTCGGCGCCTGCGGCCTCGGGCGGGCCGTCGATCCGGCGGGTGTAGCGGGTGCGGAAATCGGGATCGGGCAGCAGGCGGTCCAGGATCCAGTCCATGGTCGCGGTCCCCCAACGTTCTGGACGGTTGCGTACAGAACCTAGACTGTACGGCACCGTACAGAACACGGGAGCGTGAGACATGCCACGGACCGCCCGCCTCAGCCGGGACGACTGGGCCGCCGCGGCGCTCGCGGCGCTGGCCGAGGGCGGGGCCGCCGCGGTCGCGGTGGAGCCGGTCGCGGCGCGGCTCAAGGCGTCGAAGTCGAGCTTCTACTGGCTGTTCGACAACCGGTCGGCACTGCTGGACGCGGCGCTGGAGCTGTGGGAACGCGAGCAGACCGAGCGGGTCGCGACCCACCTCGCGGCCATTCCGGACCCGGCGGAACGGATGCGCACCCTGTTCCGCCTGGCCCTCTCCACCGGCAACGCCGATCTCGCGCTGCGGTTGACCGGGGAGGCGAACACGTCCGTCCTGGCGGTCGCGGGCCGGGTCACGCGGCGGCGGCTGGAGATCCTCGAGGCGTCGTTCCGCGAGCTGGGGATGGCGGACGGGCAGGCCGGGCACCGCGCGACCGCCGTCTACGCGACGTACCTGGGGACGGCCGTCCTCGCCCGCGTCGGCGTCGCCCCCGCGGACACCGACGCGTACGTGGACGACCTGCTCGCCGCCTACCTCCCCTGACCGATCTCCTTGCGGCCTACCTCCCCAGACCGGTCAGCTCGGCGGAGACCTCCCAGAGCCGCGCCGCGTCATCGGCGTCGACGGCCCACGGCTTGACCCCGCCGACCAGCATGTCGTCGCTGGTCGCGGGCTCGGCGATGTCGCAGTCCTGCGCGTAGAGCCCGCCGAGGCCGTCCAGGAGTGGTGAGGTCGCGGCCCAGATCGCGGTCGCCGCACCCTGCTCCGGAGTCTTGAAGCCCTCCGCCGGGGTGCCGTCCTCGCTCATCCATCCCTGCGCGATCTGCTCCTCGCGCGGGACGTGCCGCTGCAACGGCGTGAGGATGCTGCCCGGGTGGACGGCGAACGCCCGCACCCCGACCACGTCGTTCAGATGGACGGCGAACAGCGCGTTCGCGGTCTTCGACTGCGCGTAGGCCAGCCATCGGTCGTAGCCGTTGTTGAAGTGCGGGTCGTCCCACCTGATGCCCGACAGGAAGTGTCCGGACGACGCGACCGGGACCACCCGCGTCGTGTCGGTGAAGGCCGGACGCAGCCGGTTGACCAGCGCGAAGTGTCCGAGGTGGTTGGTCGCGAAGTGCGCCTCCCAGCCCGGCCCGACCCGCGTCTCCGGACACGCCATGATCCCGGCGTTGGTGATGACGATGTCGAGCGTCCGGCCGTCCTCGAGGAGGTGATCGGAAAATCCGCGCACGCTCTCCAGGTCCGCCAGGTCGAGTTCGTGGACGTCCACCCGCGGCAGTTCCCACAGCGCCTCCCGCGCCACATCAGCCCTCCGAGCTGGGACGATGACCCGCGCCCCCGCCTCCACGAGCGCCTGGACGCCCGCCCGCCCGAGCCCGGAGTACCCGCCGGTGACGAGCGCGGATTTTCCAGTGAGGTCGATCCCGGCGAGGACGTCCCGCGCCGTGCTGTACGCGCCGAACCCCGAACCGAGCTTGTGCTGCTGTTCCCACGTCATGCCCCAGAACGCTAGAAGCTGGAGCGCGCTCCAGGTCAAAACGGTCAGGGACGCGGCCTGTGCCGTCCCGGCGGACGCGGCCGGAGCATGTGGAAGAGCAGACAGGCGAGCGCCGCGCCCGCACACGCCCCGGTCAGGACGCCCCCGACCAGAAGCGAAGCGCGGACGACATCGAACGCGGCGATCACGCGCCGGCGTCCGATGAGACGAACCGCGCCCACACGGTCTTGCCGCCGTCCGGAGAGCCGTGCTTGCCCCACGAAACCGAAAGGGCCTGGACGATCCCGAGCCCGCGCCCGGTCTCACAGCTCTCATCGGGATCCTGAAGCTCGGGACACCCAGGCCCGTCGTCCCAGACCGCGACCTCGACCATCACATCGGTGTGCCACTCAACAAGAACGCGAATGTCGGTCGCGCCGCAGTTCAGAGCGTTGGTGACCAGTTCGGACACGCACAGCGCGGCGTCGTCCTCAAGCTCACCGTGCCCCCACCCGCGCAAAACCTCCCCCACCCGCCGCCGCGCCTTTCCGGCAGCGGACAAATCCGCCTCGAACCGACACACGACCAACCTTTCCCGATCGTCCTCCACAGGAGCTTTCGGAATCATCGGACCCGTCCTCATGGCGCGAATTCCAGTGCTCTGCATCACACCCTGATGTCATCCGACTACCGTTGTCACTGTTGTTGCTCGGATCAGAAAATGCGCCGATCTGGACCCCTCGGAGCGCACCATGGTCAAGCCACCGCCCGACGCCCGGCTCTCCCTCTGGGCCTTGATGGCCAATCACCTTCGCCATATGCGCATCTGGATGAACCTGCGCCAGCACGACGTGGCCAAGATCCTCGACTGCTCGATCAGCCAAGTTTCCAAGTACGAGACCGGCGACAAGCAGCTGGACGAGAAGCAGTGCAAGGCCCTCGACGCCGCATGGCACACCGGACAACTCTTCGAAACCCTGCATTACTTCGCGGTCTCGGGCGAGAACCCGAACTGGAGCGAGCGCCTCAACACGTTCCAGACGAGCGCGATCGAGCACAAGATCTTCGCGAACAATCTCGTGCCCTTCCCCTTTCAGGTCGAGGGATACGCCTGGGCCTTCCTGGAGGCGGGCTACGCCGACGGAACCATCACGGACGTCGAGGCGGCCGTTGCGCGACGCATGAACCACCAGGCCGCGATCCTCAGGGGCGACCCTCAGATCTGGCTACTCCTGGACGAGGTGGCAGTGCGCCCGATGTGCGACAACTCGACGATGCGCAAGCAGATCGACCACCTCCTGACCGTGTCCACCTGGCGGAACGTCTCTGTGCGCATCCTCCCCTCGAACACGCCCCTTGGAGCGGACGGCTCCTTCTGGTGGTTCGAGCTCCCCGACCACCGGACCGTCGCGTTCGCGGGGACCGTGCTGGACGTGGGCCGGATCATCGACGGTCAAGAATCGGCAAACCGCGCTCGGCTACGCTTTGATCGACTCGCGACGCGGGCCTGGAGCCAGGACCAGTCCCGCGAGTGGCTCATCGAGCGGCGGGAGGACACGTGACCCTCTGGAGAAAGAGCAGCCACAGCGAGAGCGGCGCTGGCGGAACCTGCGTCGAACTCGCCAATCTCGGCACGTCCGTGGGCGTCCGCGACAGCAAAGCCCCACGCGCAGGACACCTCACTCTCACCCGAACCGACCTCCACCAGCTGACCCAAACCGTTCGAGGCTCAAGGCGGTAACAGCGACGGGTGTCTGGAGGCACGGTGACCATCTGGCGAAAGAGCACTCGCAGCGACGACGCCGGCCAAGGCGGCGCCTGCATCGAACTGGCTGACCTCGGCACGTCCGTGGGCGTCCGCGACAGCAAAGCCCCACGCGCAGGACACCTCAACCTCACCCGCGCCGACCTCCACCAGCTGACCTCAGCCATCCGAGGCTCGCAGTAGGCGTCCCTCCGTGCCCGGAGAACCCATGACCGTCTGGCGCAAGAGCAGCCACAGCGAGAGCGGTGCCGGAGGAAGCTGCGTCGAACTGGCCCACCTCGGCGGGTCCGTCGGCGTCCGCGACAGCAAGAACCCCGAGGGCGGGCACCTCAGCCTTCAGCGCGGCGAACTGCGGCGTCTGATGGAGGTCGTTCGGCGGACGCGGGGTTGACCTACGTCCAGCCCGATCGCGTTGCCGCGCGGTCGGGCTGAACTCGCGGACGATGCCGCGCCGGGATCAATCGCTGAAGAGAGCGATGGGCTCCCGGCGTTCGTCGTGGGACGGGTTGGGGTGGTGGTGGGGGTTCGGCGGTAGGTGCCGGGGGGTTTGCCGTAGGCGCGTTTGAAGGCTTTGGCGAAGGCGAACTCGGAGGTGTAGCCGACCTGTTCGGCGACGGTTCTGAGGGGGGCGTCCGATTCGCGGAGCATGCGGCCCGCGCTGGTCATGCGCCACCAGGTCAGGTAGGAGACCGGCGGTTCGCCGACGAGGGCGGTGAATCGTTGGGCGAAGACCGAGCGGGACAGTCCGGCGCGCGCGGCGAGTTGCTCCACCGTCCACGGGACGGACGGACGGGCGTGGATGTCGCGGAGGGCCTGGCCGACCGCGCTGTCGGCGAGCGCGCGGGCCCATCCGGGGGCGTCGGCGCGCCCGTCCGCCGCCCAGGTGCGCAGGACGTAGAGCAGCATCGCGTCGACCAGGGACGGGACGATGCCGTCGCGGCCCGGACGGTCGCGGTCGAGTTCCGCGGCGAGCAGGCCCACGAGGTGACCGAGTTCCGCGCCGCCTCTCGCGGGCAGGTGCAGGAGCTCGGGCAGGTCCTTCATCAGCGGATGCGGACGGGTCCGGTCGAGCTGGTACGCGCCGCAGAGCAGGACCGCGTGCGCCCCGGGGCCCTCGACGCGGACGTGCCCGATCGGCGAGTCGGGGTCCGCGCGTTCGGGACGGAAGTCGGTCAGCGGCGTTTCCGGAGTGTCGGCGAGGGCGTGCGCGCCGCCCTCGCGCAGGAACACCACGTCGCCCGGGCCCAGTTCGAGCGGGTCCGCCCCCTCGGTCAGCAGCCAGCAGGCGCCGTGGAGGACGACGTGGAAGGTTGCGCCGACGACCGCCGAGAAGCGCAGGCCCCAGGGAGCGCGTACGTCGGTGCGGGCCGCGCGGGTCCGGCCCGTCCGCGCCGTTCTGGTGCTGGGAGCGACGGGCAAGACCGGCAGTGCCGTGGTGGACGCGCTGGTGGCGCGCGGTGTCCCGGCCCGTGCGGCGAGCCGCGCTCCCGGGCGGGCCGTCCCCGGTGTCGAGCCCGTGCGCTTCGACTGGGCCGACCGCTCCACCTGGGCTCCGGCGCTCGACGGCGTGGACGCCCTGTACGTGGTCGGCCCGTACACCAGGCCGGACGAGCCCCGTCTCGTCCGCGACCTGGTGGACGCCGCGCCCGGCCTGCGCAGGGTCGTCCTGCTGTCGGTCCTGGGCGTCGACCGGCTGCCCGGCACGATCCCGATGACCACCTGGGAGGAGGACGTCCGCGCCTCGGGCAAGGAGTGGACCATCCTGCGTCCGAACTGGTTCCAGCAGAACTTCGGCGAGGCCTTCGCGACCTCCCTCCGCGAGGACGGCGTGCTCGCACTCCCCGCCGACGACGCCGGGGTGGGCTTCGTGGACACACGCGACATCGCGGAGGTCGCCGCCACCGCGCTCACCGAGGACGGGCACGCCGGAACGATCCACACCGTCACCGGCCCCGAGGCCCTCACCCTCCAGCAGGTCGTGCAGACCGTGGGCGAGGCCGCCGGACGGGACCTGCGCTACATCCCCCTGACACCCGACCAGTTCGGCGACGGCATGCGGCAGGCCGGACTGGACGAAGGGCTGATCACCTGGCAGCAGGGCCTGTTCCAGCTGATCCGCGACGGCGGCAACACCGTCGTGACCGACACGGTCGAACGGGTCACCGGCCGTCCGGCCCGCACCCTGAAGTCCTACGCCGAGGAGAACGCCGCCCTGTGGCGGTGACGCCCGGAAGGCCCGTCCGATCAGGCCGGACGGCCGAGTTCCTTCTGGAAGAGGCGGTGGACGTTCTCGCCGAGGATCTTCAGGATGTCGGGCTCGGAGTGGCCGCGGCGGACGAGGGCCTCGGTGACCAGGGGCAGGCCGCGCGGGCCGTCCAGGCCGGGGACGACGGCGTTGACGTCGAAACCGGCCAGGGGGCTCAGGCCCTCGCAGCAGGGCGGGGTGAGTTCGTGGTTCACCTCGCGGATGAAGTCGGGGCCGAGGCCGACGTGGTCGATGCCCGCGACGGACGCCACGTGCTCGATGTGGTCGACGATGCGGTCGACCGTGTAGCCGCCGGGGTCGTCGCTGAGGAAGCCCGCGACGAAGTTGACGCACACCACGCCGCCGGTCGCGGCGACGCCCCGGAGCTGGTCGTCGGTGAGGTTGCGGTGGTGGTCGCGCAGGGCGCGGGCCGAGGAGTGCGTGGCCATGACCGGACGGGTGGCGAGCTCCAGGACGTGGCCGACGCCGGACGCCCCCAGGTGGGAGACGTCGAAGATCACGCCCAGCCGCTCCAGCTCGGCCACGGCCTCGACCCCGGCGGCCGTCAGGCTGCTGCCGGTGGCGTCCTCGCCGCTGCCGTCGGCGAGCGGGGTGCGGCCCCAGTGCGCGATCGAGGCCACCCGCAGGCCCAGCCGGTGCAGGGTGGAGAACAGCTCGACGTTCGCGTCGACGCCGGGGGCGCTCTCCAGGGCCAGCACCAGGGCGACCTTCCCGTCCGCGAGGGCCT
Organism: Actinomadura oligospora ATCC 43269; assembly: GCF_000518265.1. Classification (GTDB taxonomy): domain Bacteria; phylum Actinomycetota; class Actinomycetes; order Streptosporangiales; family Streptosporangiaceae; genus Spirillospora; species Spirillospora oligospora. Next base: position 91,015 of record NZ_JADG01000007.1, read on the forward strand.
GGTCGATCTCGTCCCCGTCCCGGCACAGGCTCACCTCGTCGGCGTTGCCCTCGGCGAGCACGTGCGCGGCCTCGACCATCCGGAGGGTCTCGCGCAGCGACCCCTCGGGACGGAACTGATCGTCGATGAAGACCGGGAGAACCTGCAGGTCCACGCCTCCGTCGCGCAGCTGCGGCAGCCAGCGCTCCCGGAAGAACTGCGCCCACCGCGCGCGCGGGCGGGCGACCACGGCCATCAGCAGGTCGTTGTGGGTGTCGGCGACGACGGCCCGACGATGAAGCTCAGCGGACATCTGTGTTCCCTTCTGCGCCAGAGGGGCCAGCCTACGAGCACGGTCCGGCCCGGCATCAGCCCAGCACCTCGGCGAGCGGGCGCGCATCGTCCGCGAGACCGAAGAGCCGGCGAAGACTTCGGAGGGACGTCCCTTGCTTCGAAGATCCTCTAAGTGGGCGCGGAAGGAAGGGCGCCCGGGTCATCTGAGCCGATGAACCCGGGCACCCTCGGTGGACGTCGTGCCTAGCCGGTCACGGGGACGTGTCCGTAGGCCCGCGCGCACGCGCGTCGGGACGTCGCGTGTCGCCCGTATTCAGGGTCCGCCCGTAAGCGACGGCACAGTTCTTCACGGACCGTTTCCACAGGTCCTCCCTGGTGACGCGGTACGTCGCCGTGCAGATCATCGACTGCCCCGGCCACAGAGACGTCCGTGGGCACCGCACCTCCGACAGGCAGCGTCTGGCCCGGACGGTGATAGGTGTGCGGGCGCACCCCGAACGGCGCGAGAATCCGCGCACACCCATCGCCCCCATCGATCTGTGGATCATCTTCTTCGGTGCGACCGTTATTCCTCGCGCGCTCCCGGGTCACGATCACGCGGGCACGATCATTAAGGCCCGCTGCGCAGATCTTTGCGCGCCGAATCCGCCAAAGCGGGATACACCTAGCCATTCACCGAAATGAGTGCCGAGCCGCCGCGAACGGCAAAAAGAAAAGAGGGTGCCCGGGTTCATCTGTGGCGATGAACCCGGGCACCCTCCCCGGACGTCGGGCCTAGCCGGTCACGGGAACGTGTCCGAACGCCTGCGCGCACGCGCGCTGCGACGTCACGAACATCCCCGACTCCAGAGTCCGCGCATGCGCGACGGCGCAGTTCCTCACGAACTGGTGCCGCAGGTCCTTCCTGTGGACGCGGTACGTCGCGGTGCAGTACATCGACTGCCCCGCCGCCAGCGTCGTCCGCTCGCACCGCACGTGCGAGAGGCCGCGCATGTGATCGGCGACGCGCACGTTGTTCAGCGCGACGTCACCGTTGTTGGTCACCTTGAGCTTGAAGTGCAGCCGCTGCCCGACGTGGCTGTAGGTGCCCGGACGCACCCACTTCTCCACCGTGATCGACGGCCTGTGCACCGGCGGCGGCGGAACCTCACCGACCACGATCACCTTCTCGATGATCACGATCACCGGGACCTCCTCGGCGAGGATGATCTTCTGCCCCCGCTTCGGGAAGCCCATGCGCCTCGACGTCTCCCGCACGTACACCGCGGCCTGGCCGACCGGGTGGACGATGCTCCCCTTCGCCGACAGCCTCAGCTCACCGGGCTCGGCGGACCTGACGTAGAAGGACGCGCCGTTCGCCAGCTCGGTCCCGCTCGCGATCGGGCGCGTGGCCGCGGCGTCCTCGAACATCTCGCCGCCGGTGGCGGTGATGGCCGCCCTCTCCGCGGTGCCGCCGACGGTGAACGGGCCCGACACGGCCCCGGCGCGGACGTCGTCCGGGCCGCTGATCGTCAGCGACGGCCGCTCCGGCTCCTGCAGCGGCCCCTTCCTGAGCGTCTGGCCGACGATGCCGGACGTCGCGGGGAACAGCGGGTCGGTGTCGGCGAGGACGTACCTGTTGGAGAAGAACCAGATCGCCGCCTGGACGGCCGCGGCCTTCTCGCTCTCGCTGAGCCCGGCGGGCTGGGACGTGTTCGGGTAGTACTCGTGGATCACGCGCGTGATGTAGCCGAGGTTGCGCGCGGGCGCCTCGCCCCACGAGCCGAACCGGTACGCCATCCGGCCTCGGGCCGGGTGGTCGAGGTCGAAGCAGTAGGCGCGCACCAGGGTGCCGTCCGTCCTGGCGCCCCGCATGATGCCCGCGCGCGCGATGTCCCTGCGGCGGAGGGCGGACGGGTCGTACCCGAGGGACGGGTAGCCGTGCAGCGGGTCGACCGACTCGGGAGCGACGAAGCCCGAGAGCTCGGTGCCCGGTCCCGGTGTGACGATGCTGAACTCCGCCGAGGGCGGCAGGTCCGCGCGAGCGCTCACGCCGTCGTCCGCCGTGGCCGGGAGATCCGCGCGGGGAACGGCCGGGATCCTGTCCCGGCCGATTCCCGCCGACGCCGGCGAAACGCACAAGGAGAGACACATCAGCGCCGCTCCGATTACACTTCCTGAACGGCGCAAATGACCATTCATGCGCATCCATCCCCCATTCGATTCAGTCGATCATTCGGGGGGTTGCGGCGATCATGACATGCACGCAACAGAGGGACGAGCACCACGACCAGACGATTAACGATGACCGGACGGAATTTTGCCTTCCGAGCGCCTCGGGGCGGATCAGAGGATCAGAGGAGCAGCAGGGTCTTGCCGAGCGCCGTCCGGTTCTCGATGGCGGCGTGGGCGTCGGCCGCGCGGTCGAGCGGGAAGGTCTGCCCGATCACCGGACGAACCGTCCCGGCGGCGGCCTTCTCCGTCATTTCGCGCGCCCACCGGTCCAGGTCGGCGCCGAAGCCGCGGAGCTGGTCGAGGCCGATCACCGTCACGCCGCGCGCGTCCGCTTCGGCCGGGTCGACGGACGTGGCGTCCCCGCTCGCCCCGCCGTGGATGGAGAACCGCCCTCCGCGCGCCGTGACCTCGAAGGACGCTCGTCCGATCCCGCCGCCGACGCCGTCGAAGACCAGGGTCGGGCCGACGCCGCCGGTCGCTTCGAGCACCTGCTTCGTCCAGCCGGGTTCGGAGTAGTCGACGGCCTCCGCGCCCAGTTCGCGGATCAGCTCCAGCTTGCGCTCGCCTCGCGCGGCGCCGATCACGCGCGCTCCCGCCGCGAGCGCCAACTGCACCAGCAACGTCCCGACGCCTCCGGCCGCCGCCTCCACCAGCACCACGTCATCGGGCCGGAGCCCGGCCGTCTCGACCAGGCCGAGCGCGGTGCGGCCGTCGCTGCTCAACGCGACGGCGTCCGCCAGGTCCAGATCGTCCGGGACGGGAGACAGCGCGTCCACCTGCGCCAACGCGCGCTCGGCGAACCCGCCGGTCTGGCCGGTGGACGCGAGGACACGGCGTCCGACCCACGACGGGTCCACCCCGTCCCCGACCTCGCTCACCCGCCCGGCGACCAGGCCACCCGGCACGTAGGGCAGCGACGGCCGCGCGTGCCAGCGATCCACCCCTCGCCTGATCTGCGTCTCGACATACGTGATCCCCGCGACCGCGACGTCCACCACCACCTGGCCAGGCCCGACAACAGGATCCGGAGCCTCCCCCGTGACCAGCACGTCCGGCCCACCGAACCGCGTCACCCGCGCAACCCGCATACCCAACTCCTTCGCTCGATCCCCCCACCCTGCAACCTCAACCAACCTCGAGGTCAACCCCCAACAACACCCCCGGACCGTCCACCCCGCGTCTCCGAGGGCGGTCAGGTGCGAGCGGCGGCGGGGTGGCGTGGGCGCGGGGGTGACGCCGTGTGCGGGTACCGGTTTCCAGGGGGTGGAACCCGGTACCCGGTGGTGGGGGTGGCGTCAGGCCAGGACTTCGCGGAGCTTGGCGGCGAACTCCTCGGGCTTTCCGGGGTAGCCGGTCTCGGGTCCGGCGAAGCCGCCGTGGTGGCTGGGGAAGACGGTGGCCTCCTGGCCGAGCAGGGCGGCCGTCGCGCGGGCGGTGCGGCCGGTGAGGGCGTCCCCGGTCTCCTCGCCCACGGCGATCACGACGCGGGTGGAGGCGCCGGTCAGCGCCTGGACGTCGGGCTCGTAGCCGGTGATCGGCCGGGACGCGTCGGACAGCAGCGGATCGCTGCGGGTGCCGTCGTCCCCGGACGGCATGCCGAACGCGGCGGGGTCGGCGGCGGGCTGGGCGAAGTAGGCGTCGGTGAACTCGCCCTGCCAGGAGGTCATCGCGATGAACGCGGCCATCCCGGCGAAGAAGCCCTTGGCCTCGTAGGCCTCCCGGACGGCGATCCGGGCGCGTTCGGCGGCATCGGCGTCCGGGACGACGGTGGTGAGCGGCGGCTCGTGCGCCACCAGGGTCGTCACGTCGCCCGGGTGGGCGGCGACCAGGGCGAGCGCGGTCACCGCGCCGCCGCTGCTGGCGAACATCTCGACCGGGCCCGCGCCGAGCGCCTCGATGATCGCGTGGACGTCGCGGGCCTGGATCTCGGGGTCGTTGACGGTGCTGCCGTCCTTGCGGACGCTGCGCCCCAGGCCGCGCGGGTCGTAGGTGACCACGGTGCGGTCGCCGAAGTGCGAGGCGAGCGCGCGGAAACCGTCGGCGGTCATGGGCTGACCGATCATGAACAACGGCGGGCGTCCGTCCGCCGTCGGAAGCGGACCCTGGACGTCGTAAACGAGGTCCGCTTCGGGCGTTTCAAGGGTGCTCATGGTCATGCTCATTTCGACTCCTGCGAATTCGGGAACTCGTCGGTTCCGGCGCCGGGCTCTGGCGGCCCTTCGACCGTTAGTCGGAGCCGCCGCCGCCGTCTCGACATCCCTCAGGACGATTTCTCGGGTCCGGCTGGTTCAGGGGTCAGTTCAGGACCTCGCGGAGCTTGGCGGCGAACTCCTCCGGCTCCCCGGAGTCGCCGGTCCCCGGCCCGGCGAAGCCACCGCGGTAGCGGGGGAAGACCATGACCTCCTGGCCGAGCAGAGCGGCCGTCGCCCGCGCGGAGCGCCCGGTGAGGGCGTCGCCGGCCTCCTCTCCCACGCCGATCACCATGCGGGTGGGAGCGGCGATCAGGGCCTGGAAGTCGGGCGCGTAGCCGGTGACCGGCCAGGCCGCGTCCGACAGAAGGCCATCGCGGACGCCGTCGTCCCCGGACGGCATGCCGAACGCGGCCGGGTCGGCGGCGGGCTGGGCGAAGTAGGCGTCATCGAACTCGCCCTGCCAGGACGCCATGGCGGTGAAGGCGGCCAGTCCGGCGATGAAGCCCCCGCCCTCGAAAGCCTCCTTGACGGCGGCCCGGGCGCGTCCGGCGGCGTCCGCGTCCGGCAGGACGGAGATCAGCGGCGGCTCGTGCACCACCAGGGTCGTCACATCGTCCGGGAAGGACCTGACCAGGGCGAGCGCCGCCACGGCGCCACCGCTGCCCGCGAACATCTCGACCGGCCCCGCCCCCAGCGCCTCGATGATCGTGTGAACGTCCCACGCCAGGGTCTCGGGGTCGGCGGCGGTGCGGCCGTCCCTGCGGGCGCTTCGGCCCGGGCTGCGCGGGTCGTGGGTGACCACGGTGCGGTCGCCGAAGTGCGAGGCGAACGCGCGGAAACCCTCGTCGGTCATCGGCTGACCGATCACGAACAACGGCGGGCGTCCGTCCGCCGTCGGAAGCGGACCCTGCACGTCGTACACGAGGTCCACTTCGGGCGTTTCAAGTGCGGTCGCGGTCATGTCGCCTCCAACGGTTCGCGGAACTCGCCGGTTCCGTCACCAGACCCTGGCGGGCCCTTCCCCCGTTGGTCGGAGCCGCCGCCGCCTTCTCGACATCCCCGGAGGGGAGGATCGCGCCCGGCCCGGTTCAGCCGTCGTCGTCCTCGCCCTCGCCCTCCTCCTCGACGTCGGGCTCTTCGGACGGGGACATGGCGAGGGTGTCCCAGGCCGGGGTGAGGGTCAGGGACTTCAGGCGCCAGCCGTAGGGCGTGCGGACGGCGGTTCCGGTGATGACCGAACCGGCCACGTAGACCTGCTCGGTGTCGAGCAGGACGAACGTCCCGTTGGAGTTCAGGCGGAAGGACGCCTTGTCACCGTCGACGCTGATGAGGTGGTTCGCGTAGATGTGCTGGGTTGTCCCGAACGTGGCCATCGTCTCCGTCAGGAACTGGGAGATGTCGGTCAGTCCGGTGTGCTCGTCCCTGTCCGCGGGGCGGCCGACCGTCGCGTCCGGGGTGAACAGGGCGGCGAGGGCCGGGAGGTCGAAGCCGCGGTCGTCCAGGGCGCGCGCGTAGCGGTCCAGGAGCGTGACGATCTCGGCGCGGTCGGCCAGGGCGGTGAGCCGGGCCTCCGCGGTCAGGTCTTGTAGCGCCATGCCCTGTCTCCGTCCGGGCGACGATCTTTCGTCACCGAACGTAGCAGGACGAAGGCGTCAAGTGATCGACCGGGGCCCCGCGGGCGGCGGAAGAATCGGCGATCAGCGGCGGAAGAGGTGGAACCTCTCCTCGCCGATGCGCTCGCGCAGGGCCGGGTCGTCGACGCCCTGGCCCTCGGCGGTCGCGCCGCACAGGACGGCGACCTTGCCGATGTGCTGGTTGGTCTGGACGGCCCGGGTGGCCTCGCCCGCGTCGGAAAGGGCGTAGGTCCGGGACAGGGTCGGGTGGATCATGCCGAGCCCGAACAGCCGGTTGACCTGCACGGCCTCGTGGTAGTTGAAGCCGTGCGAGCCGATGATGCTCTTCAGCCGCATCCACAGGAACCGGTTGTCGTACTCGTGCCTGTACCCCGTGGACGAGCCGCACGTGACGATCTTCCCGCCGCGCTTGGCGACGTAGACCGACGCGCCGAACGTCTCGCGGCCGAGGTACTCGAAGACGATGCCCGGGTCCTCGCCGACCAGCCCGCGGATGGCCTCGCCGAGGATCCGGCCCGCCTTCGGGTTCCGCAGCCCGCCCTCGCCGAGGTCGAGATCGGTGCGGTCGATGACGTGCTCGCAGCCCTGCGCGCGGACGATCTCGGCCTTCTCCTGGGACGACACGACCGCGACCGGGATCCCGCCGCCGTTCAGGACGAGCTGCGTGGCGAACGAGCCGAGCCCGCCCGTCGCGCCCCACACCAGGACGACGTCGCCCTGCTTCATCCGGGCGCCGTGCGTCCCGACGAGCATGCGGTACGCGGTCGCGGCGCACAGCGTGTTCGAGCCCGCCTCCTCCCAGGTCAGGTGGGCGGGCTTCGTGATGAGCTGGTTCGCCTTGACGACGCAGAAGTCGCCGAGCGAGCCGAAGTTGGTCTCGAACCCCCAGGCCAGCTGGGTCTCGGACATCATGCCGTCGTCGTAGGAGCCGTGGTCCTCCTCGTCCACGTAGGACGGGGAGATGACCACCCGGTCGCCGACCTTCCAGTGCTTCACGCCCGCGCCCGTGCGGACCACGACGCCCGCGCCGTCCGAGCCGAGCACGTGGTACGGCAGGTCGTGCCGCGCGCCGTACCAGCCCTGCCGCCCGAACTTCTCCAGGAACGCGAACGTCGGCACCGGCTCGAAGATCGCCGACCAGACGGTGTTGAAGTTGATCGCCGCCGACATCACCGCGACGACGCACTCGTCCGGCGCGATCTCCGGCATCTCGACCTCGCCGACGTGCATCGACCGCCGGACGTCCTTGTCCCTCTGCCCTTCGAAGATGCCCACCTCGTCCTTGCGGGTGAACGCGGCCCGGTAGCGCGCGGGCAGGTCGATCTCGGCCAGCTCCCGGCCGGACGCGCCGGACCGGACGGCTTCGAGCAGTTCGGACATGGGGGGATTCCTCCGCGGGGGGTCAGTGAGCCGGGGACAGGGCCGCCGGGCCGCTCGCCGCGCCTTCCGGTGCGGCCGTGGGGTCGGACGTCGCGCCGTCTGCGTCGGCTCCGGAAGCGGCTGTGGCGGCGAGTTGGCCGTCCAGGTGGGCTGCGAGGATCTCCACGCCGGGCGGGTCGAGCAGGTTCAGGTGGTGCACCCCGGGGATCACGACCTTCTCCAGGGCCGGGCAGAGCGGGCCGAACCCGTTCGTCCCGTCCAGGACGTACCGGGCGTCCTTCACGGCCCAGGGGGTCTCCTCGGGCGCGTAGTAGAGGATGACACGGCCGTCGTAGGGCCGGGGCTCGTACGCCTCCAGGGACCGGGTGTCCTGGTGCGAGGTGAGCTGGTGGTGCAGCGCGGCCGGGGGGATCATCTCCGCGAGCGGCGCCGCGCGCTCCATGACCAGCGCGAACTGCTGCTCCTCGGACAGCCCGGACAGTTCGTCGAAGGTGAGCGCGACCTCCAGGCCGTAGGTCTCGTTCACGTAGTCGGTGAACGCGACGAAGCGGCGGGCGAGGGTGTCGGACTCGTCCTCGACCGGGAGCGGCAGGCCCGCGTCGAACAGCGCGACGAACTCGACGTCCCGTCCGGCCTCGCGCAGCTGCCGCGCGGTCTCGTAGGCGAGGACGCCGCCGAACGACCATCCGGCCAGCCGGAACGCGCCTTCCGGCTGGGCCTCCACCAGGTGCCGCACGTAGCGGGCGGCGCGCTCCCCGACCGGGGGCGCGTCGTCGAACCGTTCGAGCCCGTACACCGGCTGGTCGTCGCCGAGCAGGTCGACGAGCTGCCGGTAGCAGGCGGTCGTGCCGCCCGCGGGGTGCGCGATGAAGATCGGACGCCGGTCCCCGGACGGCTTCAGCGGCCGGACGATCTGCCGCGCGGCCTCCTCGTCCGCGGCCCGGATGTACTCCGCGACGTGCTCGGCGGTCGGCGTCGCGAACAGCTCGCCCCGCGTGGCCTCGCCACCCAGTTCCCTCAGCAGGAGGGCGACGACCTCGTCGGCCTTCTCGTCCGTGCCGCCGAGGTCGGCGTAGAAGTCGGCGACGACCGAGACGCGGTCGAGGCCGAGGACGTCCTCGAAGAACCGGACGGCCAGGCGCTCGGCGGCGTCGCGCGCCATCACGTACCCGGACTCGGCGTTCGACACGGCGGTCACGGCGGGCGGCGCCTGAGCGTGCGCGAGGCCGAGCTCCTCGGCGGCCCACTCCTCGAACACGTCCACCGACGCGCCCTTGAGCAGCACCGACGCGGGGACGGTCAGTCCGAGGTCGTGCTCGACGCCGCTCTTGATCCGGACGGCGACCAGCGAGTCCAGCCCGAGGTCGGTGAGCGGGACGGACGGGTCGAGCCGGTCGGGCGCGAAGCCCAGCACCGATGCGATCCGCCACCTGACCTGCGCGGCGATGCGCGCGCGGGCCTCGGCCGGGTCGAGCGCCCGGACGGCCTCGATGCCGGGCCAGTCGCCCGAGTCCGGCTGCTCGGTCCGCGCGGCCTCGGTGAGCGCGGCGAAGAACGGCATGTTCGTGATCTCGGGGAACAGGCCCACGGCGGCGGACGGGTCGAACCGCAGCACACCGGCGGCGGTCACGTCGGCGGCGAGCAGCGCCTCCAGGGCCTCCGCGCCCTCCTCCGGCGTGATCGGCTCGATGACCGCGACCTTGAGGTCGGCGGCCCCGCCAACCCGCGACCAGGTGCCCCAGTTGATCGTCGTGGCGGCGCGTCCGTGCGCGCGGCGGTGCGCGGCGAGCGCGTCCAGCGCGGCGTTCGCGGCGGCGTACGCGCCCTGGCCGGGCGACCCGAGCAGCGCGGCGGCCGACGAGTGCAGGACGAGCCAGTCGAGGCCCGCGTCCCAGGTCGCCTCGGACAGCGCCCGCGCGCCCTCCACCTTCGCCGCCCACACGCGACGCAGGTCGTCCGGGCCGAGGTCGGCGATCATCCGGTCGTCGATCGCGCCCGCGCCGTGCACGACGCCGCGCAGCGTCGCCCCGCCTTCGCGCGCGGCCTCGACCAGCCGTCCGGCGACACCCGGCTCGGCGATGTCCCCGAGGACGACCCCGACGTCCACGCCGTCCTCACGCATCCGCGCGATCGCCTTCTCAGCGTCAGCGGACGGCCCAGACCGTCCCGACAACACGATCCGCGCGGCCCCCCGCTCAGCCAGCAACCGAGCCGTGGCCAGCCCGATCCCGCCGTAGCCGCCCGTGACGATGTACGCACCCCCACGCCGCACAACCCGCCGCCGCCTGTCGATCTCCGGCAGGACGGCCTGGGCGAGGCGGGCGGTGTGGCGGGTGCCGTTTCGGTAGGCGGTTTCGCGGGACGGGGTGTCGGCGAGGAGTTCGGCGACCAGGTCTTCGGGGCGTGCGGCGTCCACGAGGGTGGCGCGCTGGACGGTCCGCTCGAACGCGAGCACGCGCGTGATCGCGCGGACGTGCGCCTGCCGGAGATTTCCGGACTCACCCGGCAGGACGGGCAGTGCGTCGCGCGTCGCGACGAACAGGCGCGCGCCGTCCGGCATCGCGACGGACGTCCGCGCGACGGCCAGCGCGAGCTCCTCGTCCGCCAGTTCACCCGCCACCAACACAACACCCTGCACGTCAGCGGACGGCGTCGAACCGATCGGGCTGCGGGTGACGGTGTGGCCGCGGCGGTGTAGTTCGTCTGTGACGGAGGTGGCGAAGGGGTCGGTGTCGTCGGCGAGCAGGAGCCACGTCGCTTCGGGCAGGGTCGCTTCGGGGGTTTCGGACGCGTCCCAGACGACCTCGGCGAGCTTGGCGGAGAGCGGCACGGGTAGGTCGGCGCGCTCGGCGCGGCGCAGGGTGATGCCTGTGGCCTCGACGAGCACCTGACCGTCCGGACCGAGAATCCGCAGGTCACCGTGGGTGCCGTCGAACGTGGCGCGGACGTGTCCGCCGCGGTGCGTCGGCCCGTAGACGCGCAGGCTGCCGATCGTCTCGACCAGCGCGTCACCGTCGGCCTCGGCGTAGAGGACGCCGAGAGCGCGTTCGAAGACCTCGGGGTGCAGGCGGTAGTGGCGGCTGCCGCGTTCGGCCGCCGCGATCTCGGTCGCCGGGCCGCCCGGCGGGGACGCGGGCGCCCGGTGGTCCTCGCCGACGTCGGCGCCGGCCAGGCGGGTCCAGGTGCCCGCCGGAGTCAGCGCGTGGATCTCGACGCGCTGGTCGTCCTCGCTGAAGGTGGTCGTGACCGTCGTGGACGCGTCCAGCGCGAGCGGCTTCTCTATCCACAGGCTGTTGACACGCACGGACTCGACGCCGAGCGCCTCGGCGCCCGCGGCGAGCGCCATCTCCGCGAACGCGGCGGGCGGCAGGACGTCCAGGCCGCGCGTCGGAGTGATCCACGGCTGGGCGGCGGTGCCGACGTCGGCGCGCCAGGCGTGCCGGTCCTCGCCGGGGAGTTCGACGTGCGCGCCGAGCAGCGGATGCTCGTCGCGGCCCGCGCCACGGCGGCGCGTCCGGGACGTGTCGATCCAGTGCCGCTCGTGCCGCCAGGGCGCGGACGGCACGTCGGTGACCGTGCCGTCGGCGGGCGCGGCGATCCGGTGCCCGCGCGCGGCGAGCCCGGCGAGCTGCGCGTGGAAGGTCAGGGTGTCGTCGGTCTCCTGGCCCTTGGGCGCGCGCTTCAGCGTGTGGGTGACGAACGCGCCGACTCCGTCGAGGGTCTCGCCGACGGGGTGCGCGAGGATCGGGTGCGCGTTGACCTCGATGAACGTCCGGAATCCGTCGTCGGCGGCAGCCGCGATCGCGTCGGTGAGACGGACCGGATTGCGAAGGTTCTGCGCCCAGTACCCGGCGTCCATCGGGACGTCGGCGCGCGGGTCGTCCAGCGCGGTCGTGTAGAGGCGGACGTCGTCGGCGAACGGGGTCCCGGGCTTCGCGCCGACCTCGGCGAGGGCCTCGCGCAGGTCGGGCAGGAGCGGGTCGACCTGCGGTGAGTGGCCCGCGCCCTCGGCCTTGATCATCCGTGCGAGGCGGCCCTCGGCCTCGGCGCGCGCGACGACCGTCGCGACCTGCTCGGCGTCGCCGGTGACGACCGTCTGCGTCGGCGAGGAGTGGACGGCCGCGTACACCTCGTCCAAGCCGTCCGCGAGGCGGGCGACCTCGGCGGCGGAAGCGCCGAGCACCGCCATCGCACCGCCGCCGACCAGCCGGTCCAGCAGCCGCGAGCGGCGGCAGATGACCTTGACGCCGTCCGCGAGGGACAGCTTCCCGGCGACGACGGCCGCGGCGACCTCGCCCATCGAGTGCCCGACGACCGCGCCGGGCGTGACGCCGTACGCCGTCCACATGCGCGCGAGCCCGATCTGGATCGCGAACAGCAGCGGCATCGTGACGGCCGGGCCGCCCTCGATGGGCTCGCCCTCCTCCAGGACGGCCCACAGCTCGGGGCCGCCCTCGTCGGCGAACAGCGCGTCCAGGTCGTCGATGGCCTCGGCGAACGCGGGCTCCTCCTCCAGGAGCCGCTGCGCCATGCCCGTCCGCTGCGCGCCGTACCCGGAGAACACCCAGACCGGACGTCCCGGAACGCCGACCGCCGTCCCGCTGACCAACCCGGGATGCGGACGCCCTTCGACCAGCGCTTTCAGGCCGTCGACCAGCCCGGCGCGGTCGCGTGCGGCGACGACGGCGCGAACTCGGCCACGGCCGTCGCGCCGACGCAGCGTCCGCGCGAGGTCGGCGTCGGGGACCTCGCGTCCGTCCAGCCACGTGAGGAGCTCGGACGCGTACGCGCGGATCCGGTCCTCGGACGTGTCGGAAAGCGGATATAGGCGAACCGGAACGTCCTCGCGCACGACCTCGGCGGCCGGGGCCTCCTCCAGGACGACGTGCGCGTTCGTCCCGCCGAACCCGAACCCCGAGACACCCGCCCGGCGCGCGTGGCCGCGCCTCGGCCACGGCGTCTCCTCGCCCACGACCGCGAGCCGCAGGTCGTCGAACGGGATGTGCGGGTTCGGCTCCTTGTAGTGGTTGGACGGCGGGATCACGCCGTGGTGCAGCGCGAGGACGGCCTTGACCAGCCCCGCGGCGCCCGCCGCCGCCTCCATGTGCCCGAGGTTGGACTTGACCGAGCCGAGCAGCAGCGGCGCGTCCGCGTCGCGTCCCGCGCCCAGCACCTCGCCGAGCGCCTTCGCCTCGATCGGGTCGCCGAGGAAGGTCCCCGTGCCGTGCGCCTCGACGTAGTCGACCTCGCGCGTGTCGATCCCGGCGGCGGCGTACACGTCCCGGAGCAGCGCCTTCTGCGCCTCGGAGTTCGGCGCGACCAGGCCGTTCGAGCGTCCGTCGGAGTTCACGCCCGAGCCGCGGATGACCGCGAGCACCCGGTCGCCGTCCCGCTCGGCGTCGGAGAGCCGCTTCAGGACGACCGCGCCGCAGCCCTCCGCCCGGACCATGCCGTCCGCGCTCGCGTCGAACGCCTTGCAGTGCCCGTCGGACGCCGTCCCGCCCGCGAGGTCGAACGTCATCGTCACGGTCGGCGACAGCAGCACGTTCACGCCGGACGCGAGCGCCACGTCCGCCTCGCCGCTGCGCAGCGCCTGGACGGCCAGGTGCGCGCTGACCAGCGAGGACGAGCACGCCGTGTCCACGATCATGGACGGCCCGCGCAGGTCCAGCAGGTACGACAGGCGTCCGGCGATCACGCTGAGCGCCGCGCCGGTCGCCGTGAACGGCTCCAGCGCGGCCAGGTCGGACGCCGTGAACGCCGCGTACTCGGGCGCGGAGACGCCGACGAACACGCCCGTCCGGGTGCCGCGCAGCGCGGCGGGCGCGAGGCCCGCGTGCTCGAACGCCTCCCAGGCGACCTCCAGGACGAGCCGCTGCTGCGGGTCCATGACGGCGGCCTCGCGCGGCGAGATCCCGAAGAACTCCGCGTCGAACCCGGCGATGTCGGAGAGGAAGCCGCCGAGCCGGGTCGTCCGCGCGAGCAGGTCGCCGACCTCGGGCGATCCGTCGTCGAACGCGTCCCAGCGGCCGTCCGGGACCTCGCGGACGGCGTCCCCGCGCCCGAGGAGGAACCGCCAGAAGTCGTCCGCGCCGGTCAGGTCCCGGTCGCCGCCCGGCATCCGCAGCCCGACGCCGACCACCGCGATCGGCTCGTCCGCGCGGACCTCCGCGACCGGGGCGGGAGCGGGCGTCTCGTCGCGTCCGGCGAGCGCGGCGGACAGCCGGTTGATCGTGGGGTGCTCCCAGACGAGCGTCGCGGGCAGCGCGCGGCCGAGAAGTTGCTCCAGTTCCCCCGCGACCGCGACCGCGTCGCGGGAGGCGAGCCCGAACTCCTCCAGCGGACGGTCCGGATCCACCTCGGAGGGCTCGACGCGGGACCGGCGCGCGATCTGCTCGACCAGGTACCGGCGGATCGCGTCCTCACCGATCCCCTCACGGGAGTGCATCTGCGGGGTTCCCCCAATAACGCGGGATCGTTCGTGCGGCACGGAAGGAGGTCCACGATGTCCTACTTTGACCGTCTCACGATGCGCACACAGGCCACTTTTCTCATGGGCCACTTGTCACGCCGATGACAAGACCCCCACTGGCAAGGGATGTGGCCTGATGGGATAGTTGGGCGGCATCACCACTCACGCTCAACAGGGGGAAGCGGCGAGGGACGTGACCCGAGGACGATACCGGTGGGCACTGCTGGTCGTCGCCGTCAGCGCCTTCATGACCACCATGGACAACACGGTGGTCATCCAGGCGATCCCGACGATCCGCCGGGACCTCGGGATGTCCGGTTCCGCCGGGGAGTGGGTCACCACCGGCTACATGCTGATGTTCTCGTGCCTGATGGTCGCCGGGGGCCGGATCACCGACATCTACGGCTGCCGCGTCGGCTTCACCACCGGCATGACGATCTTCACCGTGGCGTCCGCGGCCTGCGGGTTCGCCCCCGACGCGGGGATCCTCATCCTCGCGCGCGTGCTCCAGGGCGCGGGCGCCGCGCTCGCGCTCCCCGCGACGCTCGTCATGGTCACGGTCGGGCGCACCGACAAGCAGCGGTCCCTCGGCACGATCGTCTGGGTCGCGGCGGGCGGCGCGGCGACCGCCCTCGGCGGTCCGATCGGCGCGTCCATCGTCACCTACTGGTCATGGAGCTGGATCTTCCTCGTCAACATCGTCCCGGGCGTGCTGGTGATCGCGCTCGGCGCGGTGGTGCTGACGTCCAAGGCCGAGAACGCCGACGCCCGGGTGGACATGCCGGGCGTGCTGATCTCCGCGACGATGCTGTTCGCGCTGGTCTACGGGCTGGAGGCCGTCCAGCGGGACGGCTGGACGGCCCGTCCCGTACTGGGCGTGTTCGCGCTCGCGCTCATCGCCCTCACCTGCTTCGTCACGGTCGAGCGGTGGGCCCCCGACCCGATGATCCACCTCGGCTTCTTCCGGAACCGGGTGTTCGTCGGCGGGCTGCTGTCCCAGATGCTGCAGGGCATGGGCTTCACGGCCGTGCTGTTCTACTCGGCCACCTTCATGCAGGACTACCTCGGCTTCTCCGCCGTCCGGTCGTCGCTGGTCCTGCTGCCCGCCGCGTTCGTGATCATGGCGCTGACCCCGGTCGCGTTCTGGCTCGCCGGACGCGTCGGACCGCGCATCGCGATCGGCACCGGCATGGGCCTGATGGCGCTCGGGATGTCCTGGTTCTCGCTCATCCGCCGGGGTGACGGCTACACCGACCTGCTGCCGGGCGTCCTGACCGTCGGGGCCGGATCCGCGCTGGTCATGCCGCTCGCGATGTACGTCCTCAAGGCCATCCCGGACACCCGGACCGGCGTCGCCAGCGGCATCCTCAACGTGATCCGCGAGGCGTCCGGCGCGTTCGGCATCGCGGTCGTCGGCGTCCTCGTGCACGACCTCCCCGGGCAGGCGTCGGCGGCGGCGATGGAGCGCTTCCGCCACGGCATCTCGTCCGGGCTGCTGCTGGGCGCGGCGCTCGTCGCGGTCGGCGGCCTGATCAGCGCGACGACGCTGCCGCGCAAACACGAGCTGAAGGAGACGGCGTCCGCCTCACCCTCGCGCGCGTCCGCGCCCGTCCAGGAGGACGTGCTGGTCGCGTCCGGTGGCGGCCGGCGCGAACGGCGGCGCAGGGCGGTCCCGGAGACGCGCCGCTCGCCGTCCTACAACGGCTACGAGATCGGTGTCCCCCACGGTGACCGGCGCGGACGCTACGGACTGGCCTCCTACCTGGACGAGAACGTCCGCCGCGGCTTCCCCCCTCCCCCCGAGGGCTGGTACCGCCCGTACGATCCCGAGGACAGCGAAGCGACCGGGCCGCACCGCATCCTGCGCGACGACGCCTGGTAGACCGGAGGGGTGCCGATGAGCCGGACCGTCGTGATCTTCGCGGCCGGGTCGCGCGGGGACGTCCAGCCGTGCGTCGCGCTCGGCCGCGCCCTGGCCGCGCGCGGCGACCGCGTCCGCCTCGTGGCCAGCGCCCGCTACGCGCCCCTCGCGCAGTCCGCCGGGCTCGACCTCGCGCCCCTGACGGTCGACCCGGCCGAGATCCTCACCTCGGACGCGGGCCAGGAACTCCTCGCGGGCGGCCGGAACCCCGTCCGCTTCCTGACCGGATTCCGGCGCATCCTCGGCCCCGCCGCGCGCCGTCTCCTGGACGAGTGCCTCGCCGGATCCAAGGACGCGGACCTCCTCCTCGGCCCCACGCTCGGCCTGCTCCCCCGCCACATCGGCGAGCACCTGGACGTCCCGTGGGCCCTGATCCACTTCCAGCCGAGCCATCCGACCCGCGCGTTCCCGCACCCGTTCGTCCCGCGCTCGCTCGGCGGCCCCGGCAATCGCGCGAGCTTCGCCGCCGTCGACCAGATCGCCTGGCAGCTCTCCCGCCCGTTCCTCAACCCGTGGCGGCGCGAGTCCCTCGGCCTCCCGCCGCTCCCCCTCCGTGGCGCGCCCCGCGACGAGCCGCTCGTCCTGGCCTGCTTCAGCGAACACGTGGTGCGGCGTCCCGCCGACTGGCCGGGACACGTCCACCTCACGGGCTACTGGACGCTGGACGAGCCGTCCTTCACCCCGCCGGACGAGCTGGCGTCCTTCCTCGCGGGCGGCCCGCCGCCCGTCTACGTCGGCTTCGGCAGCATGGTCCCGAAGGACGCGACGCTGACCGACCTGACCGTCCGGACGGCTCTCCGGCTGGCGGGCGTGCGCGGCGTCGTCCAAGGTGACCCGGCGACCTCGGACGACGACGTCCTGGCCGTCCGGGACGTCCCGCACACGTGGCTCTTCCCCCGGATGGCGGCGGTCGTCCACCACGGCGGAGCGGGCACGACGGCCGCCGGGCTGCGCGCCGGCGTCCCGTCCGTGATCACCCCGTTCTTCGGCGACCAGCCTTACTGGGCCGACCGCGTGACCGCCCTGGGCGCGGGGCCCGCCGCCGTTCCCTTCCGCACTCTGACCGCCCCGAAACTGGCCGCCGCGATCCGCACGGCGACGTCCGGCGAGGCGATCCGCGCCCGCGCCGCCGACCTGGGCGCACGCCTCCGCGCCGAGAACGGCGTCGACCGGGCCGTCGAACTCCTAGACCGCCTGTAGCCGCATCGCGCGACGCCACGCTGCCCCGGTGAGCAGGCGCAGGCCGTTGAGCCCGACGATCACGGTCGAGCCCTCGTGCCCGGCGACGCCGAGGGGCAGCGGCAGGTTCCCGGCCAGGTCCCAGATGACCAGGCCGGTGATGAAGACGGTCGCGATGACCAGGTTCTGGACGACCAGCCTCCGGGCCCGCCGCGACAGCGCCACGACGGCCGGGACGGTGTCGAGCTCGTCGCGGACGATGACGGCGTCGGCGGTGTCCAGGGCGAGGTCGGACCCGGCACGTCCCATGGCGATGCCGGTGTGCGCGGTGGCCAGGGCCGGAGCGTCGTTGACGCCGTCGCCGACCAGCAGCACCTTGTGCCCGGCACTCTGGAGGTCGGTGACCGCGTCCGCCTTGTCCTGCGGCAGCAGCCCGGCTCGCACGTCGGTGATGCCCGCCTCGCGCGCCAGATGGGCGGCGGCGCGCGGGTTGTCCCCGGTGAGCAGAACCGGCGCGGCACCGGTCAGCTCGCCCAGCGCCGCGACCGCCCCGGACGCCTCGGGACGCAGCCGATCGGCGATGCCGAGCACCCCTGCGGGCACGCCGTCCACCTCGACGACCACGGCCGTCCGTCCCTTTTCCTCCAGCTCGGCGACGTGATCGGCGTGCGCGAGCCGCGCGGGGCTCCCGACCTGATCGGCGTCCGCGAGCCGCGCGGGGCTCCCGACCGCCACGGGACGTCCGTCCACCACGGCCGCGACACCGACGCCCGGCGTCGAGACGAAGTCGGAAACCGGCGGAAGTACCAGGTCACGGGCCCTTGCCGCGCCGACGACCGCCCGCGCGATCGGGTGCTCGCTCGAATACTCGGCCGCCGCCGCCAGCGCCAGCAGCTCGTCCTCGCTCAGCCCCGCCAACGGCCGCACATCGGTCACGTGCGGAACGCCCTCGGTCAGCGTGCCGGTCTTGTCCAGCGCGACCCGGTCGACCTGCCCGAGCCGCTCCATCACCACGGCCGACTTCACCAGGACACCATGCCGTCCGGCGTTCGCGATCGCCGACAGCAGCGGCGGCATCGTCGCCAGCACCACCGCGCACGGCGACGCGACGATCATGAACGTCATCGCGCGCAGCAGCGCGGACCGCAGGTCGTCCCCGAAGGCCGGCGGCACCACGAACAGGGCGAGCGTCGCGGCGACCATCCCCAGGCTGTACCGCTGCTCGATCCTCTCCACGAACAGCTGCGTCGGGGCCTTGGTCTCGGACGCCTCCTCGACCATCGCGACGATCCGCGCGATCACCGAGTCGGACGGATCGCGCTCGACCACGACGCGCAGCGCGCCCGTGCCGTTGAGCGTCCCGGCGAACACCTCGTCCCCAGTGGCCTTCGCGACCGGCAGCGGCTCCCCGGTGATCGTGGCCTGGTCGACGTCGCTGGCGCCCTCGGTCACCCGCCCGTCCGCGCCGAAGCGCTCGCCGGGCCGCACCAGCAGGACGTCCCCGACCCGCAGCCGCTCGGTGGCCACGACCTCCTCGCCGCCGTCGTCGCCGAGCCGGGTCGCCGTGGCGGGCGCCAGATCCAGCAACCCCCGCACCGAGTCGGCGGTCCGCGCCGTGGCCACGGCCTCCAATGCCCCGGACGTGGCAAAAATGACGATCAGCAGCGCCCCGTCCAGCACCTGCCCAATCGCCGCCGCCCCGAGGGCCGCGACGACCATCAGCAGATCGACGTCCAGGCTCCGCTCACGAAGCGCCTTGAGGCCCTCCCACCCGGGCTCCCACCCGCCGGTGACATAGACCCCCGCGAACAGCGGCCCCCAGACCCAGGCAGGCGCTCCGACCAGGTACAGCGGCAGGGCCGCCGCGAACAGCACCAGCGCCAGCCCGGCCCACCGCGCCTCGGGCAACGCCAGAATCCGCGTGCGCCGCCGGGGAGCGGCCTCACGGGCGACGCCGGGCGGCGCCGTACGGGTGAGCGTGGAGGACATCGGCGAAAACTCCTTGCACAAGCGGAACTCCGGTCACCTTACCATGAACACTTGAACATGAATTCATGTGTTGTCCCGCGCATAGGATGGCGCCATGGGTCACGGAGCCGAAAGCCCGGAGGAGGTGCCGCGCACCCCGCTCACCCCGGCGAGCGCCGCGCACGTGGCGGGCACCCTTCAGGCGCTGGCCACCCCGTCCCGCCTGCTGATCCTGGCCCGCCTCCGCGAGGGCCCGCTCCCCGCGACCGAGCTGGCCGCCGAGGTCGGCATGGAGCAGTCCGCCTGCTCCCACCAGCTCCGCCTACTGCGCAACCTCGGCCTGGTTACCGGCACCCGCCAGGGCCGCCACATCATGTACGCCCTGTACGACGACCACGTGGCCACCCTCCTGGACCAGGCCCTCTACCACGTGGAACACCTCCGCCTGGGCATCACCGACACCCCACCCGCCGAGCCCGAGCCAGCGGGCTGACCCCTCAGACGATCCGTCCGAGCACTCCCGACTCGGCCACGATCAGCCCGCCGATGACGACGAACACCGTCGGCACCAGCCAGTGCCCATGCCGTCCGACGACCTCGATCACCTTCTTGTGCGCCCCGAGAAGCGACCCGGCCAGGCACCACACGGCCACGCCGACAAGGAACACGCAGACCATCACGACCGTGGACGCCGTCCCCACCGCCCGAAAAACCGGCGTGTAAACGGAAACGTTGTCGGCCCCATTAGCAACGGTCACCCCCGCAACCGCCACCAGCCCGGACGCCACGACAGGCGACCCGTCCCCACGGGCCCGAACGGCCGCCACCAGCCCCTTAACGCCCAACCCCAGGGGCACGACGCCAAGCAGCCCCACCCAAGCGTCCGGCACGACCGCCAACCCCAACGCGGCAACCACCGAACCCAACACCAGCAGGACGAACCCCGCATACTGCCCACCCCAGATCTCCCAGACCCGAGGACTCCCGCTCGCCCGCGCCGACAAGAACAACACCGTCAAAACGATGATGTCGTCGACGTTCGTCCCAGCGAACAACCCAACCGCCGACGCCACACTCCCCGCAATCCCACCCACAACCCGCGAACCTACCGGCCCCACCCCGCCGCCAAGCCCCCAAAAAGGCTCCGCGCACACAGAGCCCCAGCCGCCCCCACGAGGACAACCGGGCCCCGTCGCGCGGACACGACGGGGCCCAGTGACGAGTGGTCAGGCGGTATCCGGCACCACTTCCAGATGAAGGGCGTCCCCGTTGCCGAGGTCACGCCACAGCCTCACCGGTCTGCCCAGGCGAAGCTCGGTCAGGGCGTTGACGAGCGCGTCCTTGGAGTAGTGGCCCTGCGCCGACAGGTGTCGGCGCAGGAACTCCACCGCTCCCTCAGGGCTGTTCCAGTCCTCCACCGGTTCGATGTCACCCGGGACCGAATCCGCCGGTCCCCGCCAGGAGTGGCAGCGCCACAGGTTGGTCATGCCACACCCCCGGACGTGTCCGTCTCGGCACGAACGCGGTTCAGCAGTTCGGCCGTCTCGCGCCGCGAGAACGCCAGGACCGGGCCGCCGGGGTCCTTGGAGTCACGGACCCCGACCACGCCCGCCGTGGCGGCCATCTCCACACAGTCGTCCCAGTCGGGACTGTGGCTGGACTTGCGCCAGGACACGCCGCCCCACATTTCACCCATGGTTCCTCCCAGAGCGTCACCTCGGACTGTGGTGGCTCACGCCAAGGACGCTAGGTCGCCGCCTCAAGGAGGCTCCACAAAGATGCTCGATGATGCTCGACCGGGTTCAGAGCTGCGCGTACGTCTCCGAGATCAGCCGCTCAGCGCCCGCCCCGACGAGGGCCATGGTGGAGAGTTCGGCGAAGACGCGTCGATAGACCTCGACCTCCCCGGGCGCGGTGATGTTCAGTTCGGCGGTGGGCGTCTCGGTGATCACGCGCCGCCCGTCGAAGATCCAGAAGTCGGGCACCGACCAGATGCGGCGTTCCCGGTCCCGGGGGATGATTCCCAGCGAGACCTGCGGCCACGTGGCAACGAGGCGCAAGTGATCAAGCTGCTCCCGCAGCATCTCGCGCGAACCGATCCGGGACCACAACGCCGATTCCTCCAGGACGACGGCGAACCTCCGCTTCCCTGACCGGACGACGCGTTGCCTCTCCATGCGGGCCTCGACCGCGTCCGCGAGGTCACCGGGGAACCCGTGGAACTCGTTGAACCGCCCCATGCGAGCCGTCGCATAGTCCCTGGTCTGGAACAGGCCAGGAACCACCCCCGGCTCGTAGATGTGAAAGCTCGTGGTCTTCTCGTAGAGAGGAATGGCTCCTCGCTGTACCGCCTTCAACCCGGACCGGGCGGCCCGTCGCCACTCGACGTACATCGTCTCGACGGCGCGGGCCATCCCGATCAGATCAGGGATCTGATCCTCCGCGCCGCACACGGCGCACCAGGTGCGGATGTCCAGCTCGGACGGCGCGGTCGTGGTCGCTTCGATCTTGTAGACCTTGGTCCGATCCCAGTTCGCGGCCCGCGCCAACGCCGTCCCGCTCAGGTTCGCATCACGGCGAATGTCCCGCAGGCGCACCGCGATGGCGCGCCGCGCCTCCCGAACCGCCGGTGTCGGAGAGTGGGCCACCGTCAGGGCTTGAACTCGGAATGATCAACACCCCTCGCCCAGGCCGCCTCGAAAGCTGAACGCGCCAGCTCGGCCGACGCCTCCCGGGCATCTCGTTCGACCTCGCCAAGGACGCCGTCCCCTGAGAAGTGATTCCAGTAGACGACGGACCTGTCGATCAGCCAGAAGTCCGCGCCGGTCAGACACAGATCGGCCGCGTCACGCCGGGCCAACCATCGGACCTGCTCACCGGCTCCGATGTTCATGCTCGTCGTCCAGTGGAGGTACCGCGTGTACTCACTGACAGGAGTCCCGACGATACGGGCGCGGCGAACCGCGACACCACGCGCCACGGCCTCCCGGACGAGCGACACCCAGGACGCGAACCTGTCCGCAGGGTCGTAGTCGACCCCGGCCTTCCAGTCCGCGAACGTCCTGGACGGAGGGCCGTAGAAGTCTCTCAACTCCAGATGCAGGGCCTCACGGTCCGCTTCGCGGAGCATCGCCGCGAAGGTCTCCTCGAAGTTCTGCGATGACACCATGCGCCTCCGCCAGCAACCGGTACAGCCGATCAGGGAACCGGACGATCGACTCGTGATCCGGCGTCAGCTTCCCCGTCGCCCGCGCTTCGGCCCTGGTCGGTTCGTCCCCGGTCAGCCCCTGCACAAGGATCTCGTGAGTGTCGGTGTCCACCCACACGGCGGGAGAGCCGCCGCCTTCGCTCTTGTCGTCTCCGCCGATCAACCGTAGAGCCATATCGCGTCTCCAGCCGGGTGGATGCTCGATGATGCTCACTGCCTCTCAGCGGAGAGCGTCCGCCGCATACTGCTGCACGGTCAAGGAACGAGCGGCATTGGTGTCCATGCGGAACGAACATGTCGTCCACCAGAAAGCGATGTGCACGCGGCATCCCGCTCACACGGAAGCCCCGGCCGCCCGTCCCACAAGGACGACCGAGGCTCACGAAACGTTGTCCGACCAGCCCTTATCGCGAGGGCCGACCGGACTTCAGCACCTGGACCAACGCACCGAACTGCGCAGTCCCCAACGTCAGGCGCGGGCCGCCGGAATCCTTGGAATCCCGGATTCCGACGACGGCCGTGAGGTCAGCGACCTCCACGCATTCTCCGCCGCTGCCGCCGCTGTAGCTGCTCTTACGCCAGGTGGCGCGAGTGGGATCGGTGTTCACTGGCTGCTCTCCCAAAGGGCCGTGACCAGCTCGATCGTCGCCGACGTCGTCAGCGCGACGTTTCTGATCAACTCCAACCGTTCCGCATAGGAGGCTACCGTTTCCACCTCCTCGAGCAACTGGCCGTGGCCGCCCGCTTCCATATAGGCGACATCGTGTATGCCGTGCTCGAAGTTCAGGACGGTGAACGAGCCTTCCTTTCCTTCGTGGTAGCCGATGCCGTCCGGGACGACCTGAAGATGTACCCGAGGGCGGTTGGCGACCTCGATGAGGTGCTGCCACTGAGCGCGCATCACGTCGGGTGGCGCGACCGCCGAGCGAAGTGCGTGCTCGTCCTGGATGACCCACAGGCGCGGCGGATTGTCACGGTCGAGGACGGCCGCCTGGCGTTCCATGCGTCGTCGCACCATCGCGTCCGTCTGCGCTGCGGTGCGCTGCGCTGACGTGCAGACCGCGCGCGCATAGTCCTCGGTCTGGAGAAGGCCCGCGATCAGATCGGCCTCCCACCTGCGAATTGAGCAAGCTTGAAGCTCGCGCGCCTGGAACTCCTCGAACCCCGGGACTGGGGTCGGCGTGGGTTCGCCGGGGCGTTCGATGGCTTTGGCCAGGTCCTCGAACCATTCGTCCGTCTGCCAGTAGGTGTCACAGTCCGTGCCGAACTTGCGGGACGGCTTCTCGGCGCAGTTCTCCACCTGCCAGATCCAGGTGCCCGTGTAACCCATCTCCTCACCGAGGGCGTCCATGGACAGCCCCGCTTTGTCACGGCGTTTCCGGAGCTGCGCCGCGAAGAAGCTGGGCAGGTCGTAGGCGTGGATCGGGGGGCTTCGGCGTGGCACGTCGTGACCTCCGAGGGTTAGCAAGGACGGCCCGGCTTGGGAATCAGCGGGCGTCGCTTGCTGCGGTCCTTGTTGTGCTTCGTAGCCGAGCGTAGGCACACCGTCACAGACTCCGAGGGTGGTTTCCGCGTTTTCGAGGACGGAGATTTCGCATGGCCAGTCTCGATCGACCGAACGATCCGCTATCCAGTGCGCCCCCAGAGGGGCTTCACGGCGAGCCGGATCCGCGCCTGGTCGTCCTGCACGGTGCGGCACGCGCCCACCTGCTGCCCGTCGAGGTCAGCACCGGTGACGGCGGACGGAACTTCTACGTCCGGCTCGACCGTGGACGCCACGCTCCAGCTCGCGTCTTCCACGGAAGGCGGGCGGGGGACGGAGGACGGACGTGGTTCTACGGCGACGGTGGTGAGTGGATCGCCGAGTCCGACGACCTCAAGTCGGTCCTCGTGTGGCTCAAGGGCAAGCACGCCGAGCACATCGCGGACGCGTGATGGCGAGCGTCCGGGAGTTGCCGCGAAGGTCGGCTGGTGAGTGGTTGTGGGGGCCGGACGAGATGCGGTGGCGGCGCACGTTCGCCGGGCGTCCGGAGGAGGCTGCGGCGGCGCGCGAGTTCGCCGCTGGGATGTTCGCCGGGACGGGATGCGTGGACGTGGTGGAGTTCGCGGTCGCCGAGCTGGCCGCGAACACGATCCGGCACACCCGCAGCGGCGAGGACGGCGGATGGTTCGGGCTGGAGCTGGTGTACGACGACCCCGCGTACATCGCCGTGGTCGACAACGGCGGACACGGCGTCCCGACCGTCCTGGAGCCGGTGGACCTGCTCGCCACCAGCGGACGCGGCCTGTACATGGTGTCGCAGCTGGTCCAGCGGATGGGTGTTGAGGGCAGCCCGGCGCTCGGCCACAAGGTCTGGATCGAGGTCGCGCTGGACAAGCCGCCGGTCGAGCCGTTGTCGCTGATGGCCGTCTCCTAGGGAGGGACCAGCCTGCGGACATCAGGCTGGTCCCTTGCTCAGGCTAGGCGGCAGGCGGGGTCAGTGGCGGGCCTTGAGTTTGTAGGTGTGCTTCTTGGCGATGTGGGCGGCGGGCTTGGCCGTGTGCTTCTTGGCGTTCTGGGCCTGGAGCGCGGCGCGGAGCTTGGCGACCGTGGGGTTGGAGTTGGCCTTCAGCGAGTCCGGCACGTTGGAGGCGTTGCTGCCGATGCCGAAGGTGAGGATGCCGGTGAGGTTCATGCTGTTGTTCGCCGCCGGCGAGGGCAGGCCCATCATCTGGTTGATGACGCCGTCCAGGATGCCGAACGGGCCGCAGCCGTGCGCCTTGGGGATGGCGATCGGCGCCTTGATGTCCATCTGGCCGCCCGCCCAGCCGAGCTGCGGGTCGTTGGCGAAGCTGCCGCCGGTGAAGGTCGGGGCGAGGCTGGCGGGCACCGGGCCGATCACGCAGTTGTCGCCGAGCAGGCTGTTGTTGAGTTTGATGTTGATGCTGGTCTCCGCGCCGAACCCGCCGGGGACCTGCAGGAGGTGGACCGGGCCGGCGAGGCTCTGGGTGACGGTCAGCTTGTTGACCGCCCACATCGCCGCCGGGGTCTTGCCGAGGATCGGGCCGATCAGCGGCAACTGCCCGACGATGCCGCCCGGCACGTCCACGGGCTTCCCCTCGAACTGCTTGCCGGTCACCGGGGGCTTCAGGACGGGCAGGCCGGACGAGTCGGGGTCGCCGATGTACCCGGTGATCCGGATCGCCGACGGGGGCAGGTCCAGCGCGAACGACCCGATCTTGGTGTTGCCGCCCGTGGTGACCTGGGAGATGCAGAGGCTGTTGCTCGGGCAGCGGTTCTGGGTCGCCGAGATCATGGTCGGGAAGCCGGGACCGTAGCCGGGCGTCGCCGAGTGCGGGAAGCCGGACGGCGGGTCGGCCGGGTCGACGTTACCCACGCGGCCGCGGCCGGGCGCGGTGTACCAGAGCTTGCCGTCCGCGCCGCTCGTCACCCGGAACGGGCCCGAGAGGGTGGCCGGAAGCGGGTACTCGTTGATCTGGCCGGTGGACGGGTCGAGCATGCCGATGTTGGACGAGGACGACTCGGTGAACCAGACCGAACCGTCCGGACGCACCGTCAGGCCGGTCGGGCGCGCGTCGGTGGTCGGCACGGCGAACTCGCTGATCTCCCCGGACGCCGGGTCGATCGAGCCGATCTTGCCGTTGCCCGGCTCGGTGAACCAGATCTTGCCGCCGCCCGAGGTGATCTCGCCGATCGAGGGGGCTCCGCCCATCGCGCCGGGCGGGGCGTAGGTGGTGACCGCGCCGGTCGCCGGGTCGAGCCGTCCGACCTGGCCGTCCTGCGAGGTGAACCACACGGCCTGGTCGGGGCCGACGGTGACCGAGTACGGGTTGAGGCCGGTGGCGAAGGTCGTGAGGACGCCCGCCGAGCCGGAGGCCGTGATCTTGACGATCGACCCGTTGTCGGTGGTCGCGAGCCACATCGCGCCGTTCGCGCCCGCCGCGATCCCGGTGATCCTGGCGTTCGGGAGCGAGTCCGCGGGCATCTCGAAGGTCGACACCGCGCCGGTCGCCGGGTCGACCCGTCCCACCCGCGACACCAACTGGGAGCCGTCGGTGAACCACACCGCGCCGTCGGAGGCGGTGGCGATCGCGTCCGGGAAGCCGGTCCCCTTGGCCGAGTTGTTCGGGATCCGGTATTCGGTGATCTTGCCCTTCGCGTCGACCCGGCCGATGCCGCCCTGCGCCTCGGTGAACCAGGCGCCGCCGCCGCTCGCCGCCGCGATGCCGGTCGGCGTCACGTCCGGGATCGGCAGCCCGTACTCCTTGGCGTCCGCCGCGTGGGCGGGGGACGGCAGGGCCATGGGGGCCGTGCCGAGGACGGCCGTGAGCGCCACGGCCGCGGCGCGATTGCGTCGACGGCGCATGCCATCGCCTCCTTTTGTCAAGATCCGAGTGGCCCCAATAGAAACCTGGGGGTGTCTCAGGTCAAGACATTCACCGCACAGCGACCTCAACCGGCCATTCCGCACTCCCGTGTCAACCGCCCCCGCCCCACCACGTCCGCCCCACCCGAACACAGACGCGGCGGACGTCCGTTCACCGGCGGCCGAGGAGCGGTCACCCGATCAGGATCTGAGGGGTGACGCTGAAGGTGCCGGAGAAGGTGGACGGCAGCGTCGACACACCGCCGCACCCAACGAGGCCGGCCGGGAGAGACACGTTGAGGACCATGCCTCCTACGACGCGGATGGCGACCTGCCCCGGGCCGAGGCTGATCGCGCAACCCGGCAGAGCCGTGGAGGTGAGCTTCAGTCCGGCCGCCGGAACGCCGATCCGCATCGTGCCCGGTGATCCGGGAACGGCCGTCCAGGTCCGGGTTCCCGCGGCCGTGACAGTCGCCCGGCCCGCGTAGGTGTCCACGCAGCCGGTGGACCTCGGGCTCCCCGAGAAATGCCGGAAGGCAGAACGAGCCGCCCGGTGTCGCCGGGCGGCTCGTTCGTGTGACGGTCAGGAGATCGTCATCACCGGGGTGGAGACGAAGTGGCCCGACACGGTGCCGGTCGGGCTCACCGATCCGCAGCCGACGGCGGAGAACGGCACGGGGGCGTTGTTGAGCGTCCACGTGTGCGTCAAGTTGTTGTAGGCCCCGTTGAGCCCCACCGGTCCGGTGGGGGCCGCGGTGACCGTGCATCCGGGCAGGGTCGCCGTGCTGAACGTCGCGCCGGCCTTGGGCATGGTGGCCGTGCCCGCGGGGCCGGCCTGGATCGCGAGCCAGGTCCACGGGCCGTTCGTGTGGTTGGTGTGCACCGTGGCGGTGCCGCCGAAGGTGTCCTTGCACGTCCCGCCGAAGACCGGGTCGGTCGTGTTGACCGCGCCGTAGCCGATCGGGGACGGGGTGGTGAAGCTGAAGCTCGACGCCGTGCAGGACACCGAGAACGGGATCCCCGACAGCGTCCCCTTGAAGGTGACGTCGCTGCTGTTGAAGGTGATGAGGGTGCCGGTCGGGCTCATGCCGGTGCCGGCGGCGGAGGCCGGGACGGCGGCGAGGGCGACGAGGCCCGTGGTGGCGGCTACGGCGGTCATGACCGTGCTGATGATCCGGGATGGCATGCGCTGCGTCCTCTCTCGGGACGGGTGGGGTGGATGCACCGGCCGGATGCGGGAGTTCTGAGTGCCACTAGAAACCAAGTGGTGTTTCATGTCAACCTGAGTCAGGAAGGCGTCCGGATCCGGACGCCGGGGAGCGGCGGTCCGAAGCGGAGCCCTCGATGAGAACATCGACCACCCCCGATCACGAGCACGAGCTGCTGCTCGGCGCCTTCGCGCGCACCGTCGCCGAGCGCGGCTACCCCCGGACCAGGCCGCGCGACGTGGCCGCCGCCGCCGGGCTGAGCGAGGCGGCCTTCCACGCCCGGTTCACCGATCTCGACGACTGCTTCGTCGCGCTGTACCGGCACTGCACCGAGCTGTTGCGGGCGCGCGCGGACGCGGCGTTCCGGGCGGCCGGATCCGACTGGCGCGCCGGGTTCTCCGCCGCGCTCGACACCGTGCTCGCGATGATCGCCGCGTCCCCGGAGCACGCGCACGCGTGCGTGCTGGACGTCAGCTCGGCCGGTCCGCGCGTCCGCCGCGAGCGGGTGCGCTTCCTCGGCGGCCTGCGCGTCCTGCTCCGCGGTCCCGGCCCCGTCGTGCCGCCGGACGTCGTCCGGGACGCGATCATCGGCGGCCTCTACGGGACGGTCTACGCACGCGTCGCGGCGGGCCGGACGCGTGAACTCCCCGAGCTCGCCCCCGCGCTCGCGGGGTTCGCGCTCGGCTACTTCGCGACCTCCGGAGCGGCCTCCAGGTAGCGGGACGCGGCGCGGCGTCCGATCAGGGGCATCAACGCGAAGTAGGTGAGCTGGGGCAGCAGGTCCAGCAGGTCCGTCGTCTCGCCGTTCTCGATCTGCACGTAGATGGCGCTGTAGACGCCGCCGACGACGGCGTCCGCCACCACGGTCGGCACGGCGACCTCGCCGGGACCGGCGAAGAACGCGCGGAAGCGTTCCATGCACTCGATCCGCGCCCGCCGGACGCGCGGACCCGCCGCGTTCACCTCGACCATCGCCATGCGCGCGAACGGGGGCGCGTCCGCCAGCATGGACAGGACGGTCCGGAGCGCGGCGCGGATGCCCTCCGGCCAGGCGCGCTCGGCGCCGAACGCCGCGGCCATGCGCTCCAGGACGATCTCCGTGCCGCGCTCGTAGGCGGCGAGGAAGCAGTCGTCCAGCTCGGTGAAGTGCGTGTAGAACGTCTTCTTGGTGACGCCGGCGGCGTCGGTGATCCGGCCGATCGTCGCGCCCGCGTACCCGCGCTCGGCGACGACCTGGACGAACGCGTCGATCAGGCGGTCACGCTGGATGGCGGCCACCGTCTCCGGCGGGAGCCCGTGCCGTCCGGGCTTGATGGCCCGGCCGGGCTCCAGCGCGGAACGGGTGCCGGGCAGTGGCATTTCCGGGAGCCCCAACATGGCGTCCGCGCGCTCCTCCGCTCACGAGCCGTCGCCGCCCACCCTACTTGCTGGACGCGAAGGCACGCTCCCCCGAGGTCGGCGCGAAGGCCCCGCGGACGGGCCCGTTCCAGGTCAGCGGACGGGCTTGGCGCCGATGGCCTGCATCATCTGCGGCCACGCGGTGTGCATCTCGCGCTTCCAGTACGGCCAGGAGTGGCGTCCGGGACCGTACATGTGCGCCGTGATCGGAATGTGCAGCTTCCGCGCCTGGTTCACGAAGTCCTGGACGGTCGGGTTGATGGCCTTCTCGCTGAGGTAGCCGATGTCCCACGGCGCGGTGCCCGGCTTGTCGAACGGGCCGGGCGTGCCGTTGCCCGCCGACACGTAGAACCGCGTCCCGCGCACCTTGGACAGCAGCTTCACCGGATCGTGCGCGTCCCAGTTCGCCTGGTGGATGCGCGGGACGCCCCAGATCGCGTTCGGGTCGGTGCCGGGCTTGGTGTTGGTGTACATCAGCAGCGCCGGGATGCCGGGCAGGCTCATCGAGAGGATGCCGCTGAAGCACGCCGCGTACCGGAACGTGCCGGGCGACCGTCCGGCGTAGGTGCACGCGCCCTGCGCGCCGGACGAGATGCCCATGACCGCGCGCGACGCGCCCGCGTGGTAGTTCCGCTCGACGAGCTGGCGGACCTCCCGCAGGTGGAAGTCCTCCCAGCGCGGGTTGCCGCCCTTCCCGTAGTTGAACCAGTTCGTGTAGGAACCGTTCGCGCCCTCCGGCATCACCACCATGACGCCCCACTTGGACGCCACGCTCTGGATGTCGGTGCTGCGCGTCCAGGACACGTAGCCGTCGTTGCCGCCGTGGTAGGCGTACACGACCGGCCACGCCTTCGCGGACGAGGACTTCCAGCCCTTCGGCAGCAGCACGCGGACGTTCCGCTTCGCGCCGAGCGCGGGCGAGTTCACAGTGAAGTCGAACGCGGTCCTCGCCTTGTTCAGCCACTTGTACGAGGCGATGGACGCGCCGTCGTCGGCCTTCCTGAAGGACGCCGCCTCGGCGGTCCCGGCCGTCCCGAGGAGGGGGAGCGCACCGGCGGCGACGGCGGTGGCCGCGGCCACCGTCGTCATCGTGCGGGAGACGTCGCGACGCGGCCTACGAGTCATCGTTCTCCTTGACGGTGTTCCAGCGCCAACCCGAACCATCGTGGTTGGGAACTATCTCACGCTTGGCGTCGCCCGGAAGGGCGGTTCCCGCTTCCGGCCGTCCGCCCGCCCACGGCCGCCAGGGCCCTTGTTCTGACGTGTCCGGCACCGGCTGCGACGTGCCCGGACGCGGAGCCGGAGGCACCTCCCCGGCACCCGCCACCACGCCACCACTCGGCGCGGTGGGTGTGCTCTTCCAGTCGACCGCGATCGCGGCGGCCGGACGGGACGGCGTCCCCGGCGTCTCCTCGTCCCGTTCGCGCAGGTCGAGAGCGGAGTGCAGGCCCGCGAGGAAGCCCGGAAGCCACCAGTTCGCCCGTCCCATGAACCGCATCGTCGCCGGGACGAGCAGCGACCGGACGAGCACCGCGTCCACGGTGACGGCGACGAACATGCCGACGCCGATCAGCTTGACCACGGTGATCCCGGCCGTGGCGAACCCGGCGATCACGATCAGGAACAGCAGCGCGGCGCTGGTGATGATCGAGCCGGTCTTCTGCATGCCGCGCGCGACGGCGAGCCGGTTGTCGTGGCTACGGTCCCACTCCTCCCGGATCCGGGAGAGCAGGAAGACCTCGTAGTCCATCGACAGCCCGAAGACGACGGCGAGGATCAGGATCATCGACGTCGCCTCGACACTGCCCGTCGGGGTGAAGTTCAGCAGCCCGGCGAGACGCCCCTCCTGGAAGCCCCAGACGATCGCGCCGAACGACGCCCCGATGGACAGCACGTTCATGACGATCGCCTTCAGCGGCAGTACCACCGAGCCGAAGAACATGAACAGCAGCAGGAACGTCGAGACGCCCACGAACAGCGCCATCTTGGGCAGGGTGCGCATCAGGCTGGACATCAGGTCCATCTGCGACGCGGTGGTGCCGCCCGTGTAGATGTGCATCGGGACGCCGTCCTTGGAGACCGACAGACCCCGGATCTCCTTGACGATCCTCTGGGCCCGCTCGTCCATCGGCCCGTACCGGTGCGTGACCGAGATCCGCACGCCCGGGTAGTCGCCCGCGTAGCCGGTGAACTTGGCGCCCGTCACGCCGGGCAGCGTGGTCAGCCGCTTCCGGAAGTCCTCCAGGAAGGGCGGGATGTTGTCACCCTTCCTGGACGGGGCCCAGTGCCGCGGGACGAGGTCGCCGGACAGGACGACGTCGATCGGCTCGGCCGTCTGGTTCGGGAACTGGCTCTGGACGGTCTCGTACACCGCGCGGGACGGGCTGTCCTTGGGCAGCACGCGCGCGTCCACCGGGCCGAACTGGACCTTCGCGAACGGCACGAACATCACGCCGAGGATCACCACGACGGCGAGGAAGAACGGCGCCGGGTGCTTCATGACGACGGCCCCGAGCCGGTACCAGAACCCCCGGTCGGGATCGCGGTCCGGCTTCGGCCGCCGCCACGGCATCCGGCCGAACTCGACCTTCGGGCCGAGCAGCGCGAGCATCGTCGGCAGCAGGACGGTCGCGCCGAACACCGCGACCATCACGGTCGCGATCCCGGCGAGGCCGATCGTCCGCAGGAACATCTGCGGGAACAGCAGGAGCCCGCCGAGCGCGGCGGAGACGGTCACACCGGACACCATGATCGTCCGTCCGGCGGTGGCGAGCGTCCGGCCGAGCGCGCCGCGCACGACCGGCTTGAGCGCGTTCTTGTACTCCTTGCGGACGGTCCGCCGCCCGTCCCGCGACAGCGCGCGGTACGCCTGCTTCGCCGCCTTACGCTCCGCCCGCGTCGCGCCCTGTTTCCAGGGTTTCCCGGGGGGCAGCCCGGCGGTCTTCTGGCCCTTCTCCAACTCCTCGCGGAACCGGCTGATGACGAACAGCGAGTAGTCGATCGCGAGGCCGACGCCCATCATCGTGACGACTTCCAGCGCCATCGAGGTGACGTCGGCGACGAACGTCACCAGGTGCAGGATCGCGAGCCCGCCGATGATGGAGAACAGCGCGACCACGAGCGGCAGCACGGACGCGGTGACCGCGCCGAACAGCAGCACGAGCAGGCAGAACAGCGGGATCGCGGTGATCGCCTCGGCGTGCACGATGTCCGCGACGACCCGCTCGCCGAACTCGGTGCCGAGCGGGAACGCGCCGCCGAGCCGGGTCTCCAGGCCGGGCGCGTTCAGCCGGTCCTTGACCTCGGTGTAGTTCTTCACGCGGGTCGCGTCGTCGGTGCCCGCGACCTTGATCGTGACGATCGTCCGGTGGCGGTCGTGCGAGGCGAGGTTGTCGGCGTCCGACTTCTTCGCGAACGACCAGTAGGAGATGATCTGGCTGACGTTCTGCTTGGGCAGCCGCGCCACGGTGCCGATCACCGCCGCCTCGTAGCGCGGGTCGTCCACCGTCATCGTGTCGCTCTTGTAGACGACCAGGATGTCGGGGTTGGTGCTGCCGAAATAGCTCTGGCCGAGCCTGGCGACCAGGGTCGAGGACGCCTTGGGATCCTCGAACCCGCCCTGCTTGAACTTCGCCAGCACGCCCGAACCCCAGGCCGCCGCGAAGAAGGAGATCAGCAGGATCAGGACGAGGCTGGTCCAGCGCTGCCGTTGGATGAGACGGCCCAGCCCCCCGAGCATGATCCTCCCGAAAGTCGTTCGTGGGTCCCCGGCGCCGGGGACGCTGTCGGCGGGCCGCTACCCGCGCGCCGCCGCCCTCGTGGCGAGCCTCGCCTCGGTGGTGGCGAGCTCCCCGGCGAGGTAGCGCTGCCGGGTGGCGGCTCGGGCGATCTTGCCGGACGAGGTGCGCGACACGCCACCCGGCTCGATGAGCAGGAACTCGTGGACGCTCATCTCGTGCTCGAGGTTGACCGCGCCGCGCACCGCGTTCTCGACCTCGGCGAGGTCGAGCCGGGCGAGCGGCACCCGCCGGTTCCGCTCGGCGACGACCACCAGCAGCTCGGTCTCGCCGCCCGGCACCGCGAACGCGGCGACGTGGTCGGCGCGGACCGCCGGGTGCGCCTCCTCGGCCGTCAGCTCGACGTCCTGCGGGTAGTGGTTGCGGCCGTCCACGATGATGAGGTCCTTGATACGGCCGGTGACATAAAGCTCACCTTCGTGTGCAATGCCATAGTCGCCGGAGCGCATCCAGGGCCCCTCGGGCAGGTCGCCGGGCTCGGCGAGGCGTCCGCCGAAGGTGTCCTGGCTGCGCTCGGAGTTGCGCCAGTAGCCGGGCGCGGTGTTCGGGCCGTGCACCCAGATCTCGCCGACGTCGCCGTCCGGCTGCTCGCGGCGGGTCTCGGGGTCGACGATCGCGACGATCTGCCCGACGGGACGTCCGCAGGAGACCAGCGGGTTGGCGTTCGCCGCGTCCTCGGCCACCTGGACGGCCCGTCCCCGGGTGAGCGCCTCCCGGTCGACGGTGATCACCTTCGGCGGGGCGTCCTCGGCCGCGGCGGACACGAACACGGTCGCCTCGGCCAGGCCGTAGCCGGGGGCCTGCGCGCCCGCCCGCAGTCCGGCGGGCGCGAGCTTGTCGGCGAACGCCGCGAGCGTCGCCGGACGGATCGGCTCGGCCCCGTTCAGGCAGGTCACGAGGCCGGACAGGTCCAGGCCGTCCAGCTTCTGCGGGGTCGCGTGCGCGACGACGTACTCGTAGGCGAAGTTCGGCGCGGCCGTGTAGACGTTCTTGTTCGGACGCTCGGCGATCAGCCGCATCCACCGCATCGGGTTCATGATGAACGCCATCGGCTCGGTGTAGATCGCGTGGTCGCCGTTCACCAGCGGCAGCGCCATCGTCGCGATCAGGCCCATGTCGTGGAACAGCGGCAGCCAGCTGACCAGCTCCGGGTCCGGCCGCTCGGGCGCCCAGCCCGCCCACAGCTGGCTGGCGTTCGCGGTGACGTTCCCGTGCGTGATCTCCACCCCGGCCGGACGGCGCGTCGAGCCGGAGGTGTACTGCAGGTACGCCAGGTCGTCGAAGTCGATCGGCTCGTCGGCCCAGGCGTCCGCGAGGGACGCGTCGACGTCCTCGGCGATCACGATCTCCTTCGGCCGCGGCACGTCGTGGCCCGCGAGGAACCGCTCCACGTGCGGCAGCGCGCCGCGCGAGGTGACGATCACGGCCGGCTCGGCGTCGGTGTACGCGCCGATCAGGCGGTCCGCGTATCCGGGAAGGTCGGGCGAGAACAGCGGGACGGCGACGACGTGCGCGTACATCGCGCCGAGCATCGTCATCATGTAGTCGAGCGTCTGCGGCAGCAGCAGCGCGGCCCGGTCCCCGGGCTCGGCGGCCCGACGCAGCCGGGTCGCCATCGCGCGGGCGCGCCGGTCGGTCTCCGCCCAGGTCAGCGTGGTCCTGGTCCCGGACGGGTCGGCCGAGTACTCCACGAACGTCCAGGACGGGGCGTCCGGCTTCTCCCTCGCCCAGCGCGCCACCCGCTGCACCAGCGGGACCCGGCCGGAGCCGCCGGGCGCGAGTTCGGGAAGCAGCGAGCCCAGTGCCATGGATCCAACTCCCGGGGGATGGGCCGGACGGCGGCCGCGGGGCCGGGACGCCGTCGGCGGACGTGCGCGCCGCCCGGCGGTTCGCCGGTGTCCCGGCGGGTGCGTTTCGGTGGCGGCAAAGATCGTGCAGCGTGAAGCTACCGGATAGTAGCCCCGGCGGGCATTAGCCCCGACGCACATTACCGCCGACCGGCTTTGTCACTCCGGTGACAACCGTCCTTGGGCGAAATGCGCACGATGCCGCCTTCGCCCGCGACCGTGCCGTCCCCGCGCCGTGAGGCCGTCTTCCCAGTTCAGGACCGGCGAAGCCGCGCCCACACGCTCCGCCGGGACGGGCCGTCCGCGTCCCCGCCCCCGGCCCCGGGGGCTCCCGGACGGCTCAGCGCGAACCGCCGCCGCATGAGCGACACGCACGCCACGCCCCACAGCAGCACCACCTCGGAGACCAGCACGATCCCGAGCACGACCGCCCAGTCCCGGGCGTCCTTGATGTCGCTGATGGGCGAGACGAGTGTCATCTGCGACTCCCCGGCCGACCCGGGAAGCACGTCGTTCTGCCCGGGCGGTCCGGGGGCGAGCGTCGGCAGCAGCGCGCCGGGCCCCGGCACGCCACCGGCCCCGGCCGTCGGCATGTCCACCGGCCCCTGCTGAGACGGCGGCGCCGACGCCGGAAGCCTGGACGGCCCGGTCCCCCGCAGCGCCGGCGGAGCCTGCGGAACCAGCGGCGTCACGCTCTCATGCGGCATGGGCGCCTGCATCCCCGGCCCAGACGGCACCCGCACCCTCGGCGGAGGCGCAGCAGGCACCCCCGGCCCAGGCGCAGGCGCGGGCGGCACGCGCACCTCCGGCCCCGGCTGAACCCGCACCCCACCCCCAACAGGCGGACCCACGATCCGCGGCCCAGTCCCCCGCGCCCCGCCGCCTGGATCCGCCGCGTGCGACGTCCCGAAGCGCGGGCCCGAACCACGCGGCCCCGTCCCCTGCGTCCCGGCGTTGCGCGACTTGGCGGCGTGCGAACCCGAACCGCGTGGCCCCGTCCCGGGTGCACCAGCCTCATGCGGCGTCCCGGCGCGCGGGCCCATCCCCTGCGCCCCAACACTTTGCGACTCGGCGGGGTGTGTTCCCGAACCGCGTGGCCCCGTCCCGGGTGCCCCGGCGGCATGCGACTTGGCGGCGTGCGCCCCCGAACCGCGTGGTGAGGTCCCCTGCGCCCCAACGCTGTGCGACTTGGCCGGGTGTGTTCCCGAACCGCGTGGCCCCGTCGCGGGTGCATCAGCCTCGTGCGGCTTGGCGGCGTGTGAAGGGTTGGCTTGGCCACCGCTGCCGTGCGGAACCACAGCCTGCGGGCGGACGACAGTGCGCGGCGGGGCGGCGGGCGTGGGGTTCTGCGGGATCGTGGGGTGGTGTTTCTGGCCTGTTCGGTCGGGCGTGGCGGGGGTGGGATTCGGGGTCGCGCCGCTGGACGGTGTCTGGGTGAGGCCCTGGCTCGGTGTGGAGGCGTCCAGGTTCGCTGAGAGCGGCGGCTCCTCGCGTTCGCTGGTTACGGTCGGGCCGGAATTCGAGCCGTCCAGGCGCGGGGTCAGGGACAGGACGGTGGGCGTGGACGCGTTGCCCGCGCCCGCCACGATCATCACGCGCGGCATGGCGGTACGACGTTCGCCCTGGACGTCCAGGCCACCGGGGACGCTGATGGCGATCGGGACCACGCGGCGCTCGCTGAGATCGCCGAGGGCGCAGTCCAGCTCGGTCCGGTCCTGGTCGAGGGCGCAGGCGGAGGAGTGTTCGGCCCAGCTCAGCGGGCGTTGCACGGCCAGCGCGAGCGACGCGTCACGCGCCACCCCACCCACCGGCCGAACCGCCACGAGATACAGGAAAATGCGTTCCGTGCCGCGACGGCGCTCCCCCTTCGGCTCCGCCGTGGCCACCAGCCGGACGTCCGTCAGCTGCGGATTCTCCTCCTCCGGCGACAAGGACGGATCCAAAGCCGAAGTCGCGTCCGCCGGGCCCTGCGCAGGCTCGGCACCCCCCTCCGGCCCCATGGGGGACGAGGTGGTCATCTCCGCCGGATCGGGCGGCCCGTCCACGGCCGAGGCCGAGGAAACGGCGACGGTCGAAGGAACAACCAGCGCGCCTCCGAGCACCGCCAGGCCGAGGCGTCGCCCTCTCCGCGCGCGGCGTCCCCTCACCCCGGGATCCACGCCGCGATCCACGCCGTGATGCCGACTCTTCGGTCCACGGCGTCGCATCGACTCGTGCCCCATCGCCGGGTCCTCTCCGCTGCGCCGTTTCGGTCAGGTCTCGCCGGGGGGCACCCGCTGTTATAACCGCTCGGGCACGGACCGTAACCACACGATCGTCTTTCGCACAGTGAAATCGGCTCTCCGTAAGATGGGCCGGATCACTGTGGAGAGGAGATGGCGGTGGCGGAGGCCGTACGGTCCCTGGAGCGCGCCTTCGAGCTGCTGGAACACCTCGCGGACGCGGGCGGCGAGATGGCGCTGTCGGAACTGACCGAAGTGTCCGGGCTGCCGATGCCGACGATCTACCGGCTGATGCGGACGCTGGTGAACCACGGCTACGTCCGCCAGGAGGCGAACAAGCGGTACGCGCTCGGCCCCCGGCTGATCCGGCTCGGCGACGGCGCGGGACGGCTGCTCGGCTCCTGGGCGCGCCCCGCACTCGCCCGCCTGGTGGACGAGGTCGGCGAGACCGCGAACATGGCCGTCCTGGAGGGCGACGCGGCGGTGTACGTCGCGCAGGTGCCGTCCCGCCACTCGATGCGGATGTTCACCGAGGTCGGACGGCGTGTCCTGCCGCACTGCACGGGCGTCGGGAAGGCGCTGCTCGCGCAGCTGCCCGAGCAGCGCGTGCGGGAGATCCTCTCCCGCACCGGCATGCCCGCGCGCACCCCGAACACCTTCACCGACCCGAACGCCCTGGTGGACGAGCTCGCGCGCGTGCGCCAGCGCGGCTACGCCGTGGACGACGAGGAACAGGAGATCGGCGTCCGCTGCGTGGCCGTCCCCCTGCCGGGCACGCCGACGCTCACGGCGTTCTCGGTGTCCGGGCCGTCCGCGCGAATGACCCACGAGGCCGTCCTCGAGGTGGTCCCGGTCATGCACGCCGTCGCCGCCGGATTCGCCGCCGACCTCACCACCCCTCGCCCCTGACCCCCGCAGACAGGCGAAAGGCCGACGGCGCGAACCGTCGGCCTTGCCAGCAATCCAGTAAGTCGCCCTTGCGGTGTGGGTCGTTGTCGCCGGGTCAGTCGACGATGTCGCCGACGACCACGTGGGGGCGGCCCCCGCGCTCCCAGGCGACGAAGTCGCCCGCCGCGCGGATCAGGACGGTCGCCATCCAGAGCGCGACGCCCGTGTCGTCCACGACGCCCACGATGGGCAGCACCTCCGGGATCGCGTCGATCGGGGAGATGATGTAGACGAGCCCGAGCACGAGCAGGCCGATCGATCCGACCGACATGCCCTTGTAGTCACCGCGCATGACCGACTTGAGCATCCTCGGAACCGCGCGGACGCGCTCGCCGAGGCGGGGCGCGCCGTCCTCGAGCGTCTCGCTGTAGACCTGCCACGCCTGGCCCGCCGCCGCTGCTCCTCGCTTCCCCTTCACGCGTCCTCCCAGGTCCTTGACGCGGGCGATCCGACACCGCCCGTCTCCAACTACGACGCAAACGCGACCTATCTTGTTCCCTCGCCGTCCCTCCTGCCCGTCCCCGCCCGTCCGGGGTGAGCGCCGTCTCAATCTCGCCACCGGGCCTCAGGACGGTGATGCGAGGTGACAGTTTGCTGTCCCTCGGGAACAGAGTGTGCGGATTGGGGGGCATTATTCGCCGTCCGCTGGAAACATGACCTTCGGGAACTCCGGACTCGCGGGAGGGGCGCCGCCTCCCGTCCGTCCGCGGACGCCACGCCCTCGGACTTCGGGCCCCGGGAAACGGCGGTGTCCGCGCAGGCGACCGCCGCGACCGCGAGGAGCTGAGCAGGACGATGACCGCCCACCCCGCCCGCCCCGATCCTCACAAGCCCTCCCCTGGGCCCACCCACCCTCCGGCCACCCATCGGCCGTCCGCGGATACCGGTGAGTCCACACAGCCCCGGGGCGCGACCGGTGAGCTCGTACGATCCCCGGCCGGGGCCGAGTGGTCGAGCCTTGGGGACGCTGCCGAGGCGGAGATGATGTGGCCCGTCCGAGGGACGGCCGCGGGCCTCGCGTATGTCGCGCTTCCGCCGACGGCCGTGGACGCGCGCGCGACCGGGCCGACGCGGCTGATCCTGTGCTGGCCCGGGTTCGACGCGCCGCGCACCGCCGCGTCGATGGCCACGGCGCTGCCGATGACCGGGGTCCCGACCTGGCGCGTGTTCCTGGACCTGCCGCATCAGGACGACCCGGCCGCCGTCCTGCCGACCGGGCTCGACTCGCAGGGGTTCCTCACGGACGCGGGCCTCACGGCGTTCGGCACGTCCGTCGAGGAGGCCGCGACCCGGCTGCCCGCCGTCCTGGACGATCTGCATCGCGACCTGGGCGTCCCGGCGGGTCCGGTGGCGCTGGCCGGGTTCTCGGCGGGCGCGGCGGTCGTGCTGCTCGCCCTCGCACACCAGAACGTGCAGGTCAGCACGGCCGCGCTCGTCGCGCCGGTCGTGTCGCCCACGCGGTTGGCGCGGGCGGTGGAGAAACGCGCCGGGCGGGAACGCACCTGGAGCCCCGCCGCCGACGAGCTGGCCGAACGCCTCGACCTCTCCGCCCACGCCGGACGGATCGCCGAGTCGGACGCCGCGCTGCTGCTGATCGGCGGCGCGCGCGACCGGATCGTCCCGCCCGCCGAGGTGACCGCGCTGCGCGACCTCCTGGCCCGGTGCGGCGCCCCGGCCGTGGAGGCCGCGACCTTCCGGATGGGGCACGCGCTCGCCGCCGCGCCCGGCACGGAGGCGCGCGCGCCGATCACCGAG
Organism: Actinomadura oligospora ATCC 43269; assembly: GCF_000518265.1. Classification (GTDB taxonomy): domain Bacteria; phylum Actinomycetota; class Actinomycetes; order Streptosporangiales; family Streptosporangiaceae; genus Spirillospora; species Spirillospora oligospora. The sequence continues at coordinate 130,998 of NZ_JADG01000007.1, forward strand.
GCCGTCCGCGTGGACGGCGTGCTCACCGACTGGTTCCGCGAGCGGCTCGCCGAGCCGGCCTCCGCGTCCGCCCTGCCCGTCTCCCTTCACCTGACCGGCAGCGCCCCCGCCTGACCGGCGACGTCCCCGCCCGTTCCGCGTCTCGACCGGTTCGTCCCGTGGAGGCTATGCTGATCTTCGACACCAGCTAAACGGTTTAGGTGGTGACGGGAGGCGCGTGATGAGCCGTCGGGTGTGGTTGCTGGACGCACCGTCCAACCTGGGGCTGCGGCCACTGCGGGACGGGCATGTGCCGGGCGCGCGCCACCTGCCCGAGGCGCTGCGCGCCCACGGCCTGGCCGACCTGCTCGACGCCGAGGAGGCCGGACGCGTCGAACCGCCGCCGTACGCGTCCGTCCCGGACCCGGTCACGGGGTACAGGAACGGCCCGGCGCACACGGCGTACACGAGGCTGCTGGCCGGACGCGTCGGAGAGCTGCTCGACGACGGCCGCTTCCCGCTCGTCCTCGGCGGGGACTGCGGCATCCTGCTCGGCCCGCTGCTGGCGCTGCGGCGACGCGGCGACCACGGGCTCGCCTACCTCGACGGACACGCCGACTACGCGCCCCCGCGCGACCGCGCGAAGGCGCACGGGACCCGCAACGTCGCGGGCTACGCGCTCCGCCTCGCCACCGGCCACGGCCCCGCCGGACTCGCCGACCTGGACGGCCTGCGCCCCTACGTCGCCGAGGAGCGGGCCGTCGCGCTCGGCTACCAGTGGGAGCCGGAGGACCACGTGGACGTCGCGTCCGAGCTCTTCGAGACCTCGGCGATCCCGAAGCACTCCAGCGCGGACATCCGGGCGCGCGGCGCCGAGGCCACGGCCAGGGCCGCGCTGGACGTCCTGGAGGACCCCGCGTCCGACGGCTTCTGGATCCATCTGGACGCGGACGTGCTCGACCGGAGCGTGATGCCGGCCGTGGACTCGCCGAACCCGGACGGCCTGTCCCTGGACGCGCTCACCGGGCTCCTGGCCGTCCTGCTGGAGAGCCCGCGCGCGATCGGGATGAACGTGGCGATCTACGACCCGGACGTCGATCCGGACGGCGCCGCGGGGGCGGCGCTGACCGGCGTCCTCGCCAACGCCTTCGCCGAGGCGCGCATGACGACGGCCGGCTGACCTGCTGACCGGCTGACCGGCTCAGCCGCGGGAGAGGACTTCGTAGCGGACCGGGATGACGCCCGCGCTCATGCCGTCCACCTGCTTCATCGCGGCGGTCGACAGGTCCAGGCAGCGGCCGGACACGAACGGGCCGCGGTCGTTGATGCGGACGACGACCGACTCGCCGTTGTTCTTGTTGGTCACGCGGACCCTGCTGCCGAACGGGAGCGTCTTGTGCGCGGCGGTCAGCTCGCTCGGGTCGAACGGCTCGCCGCTCGCCGTCGACTGCCCCTCGCCGTACGAGGACGCCTGGCAGGCGCCGGACGACAGGACGGTGTACTTCGGCTTCTTGGGCTTCGGCTTGGCCTTGGGCGCCTGGGTGATCTCCACCGGCTGCGGCTCGGGGTCCCGCTTCGCGCCGCGGCTGGCCTTGCTCGGCTTGGCGCGGGGCTTGTCTGCGAGCGGGGTCTGGGACGGGGTCGTCGGCGGCGGGACGGCGGCCTGGCGCGCCTGCGCCGCGTCGGCGGAGCCGCCGGAGCCGCCTCCCGTCAGGAGCGCCGCGGCGCCCGCGGCGAGAACGGCGACTGCGAGGCCGGACGCGACCAGGATGGTGCGCAGCCGGAATCGGGGACGGTGCTTACCCACGAAGGAGTCCTTTGATCGGGGACAGGACCCCGGACGTCCGCCGCGCCGTGTTCCGGGCGCACGCCGACGACGGCTTCGTCGCTGGTCGCATGCTCCGTGCGGGATGTGCTCGCGCGAGGGGTTCTCCGCCTCGCGGCCCGCTTTCGGCACCGGTGATTCCACGGGTCCGCCGTTCGGCGGACCGGACGTCCGGCAGTGCGGCTCCCGGCCATCTTCAGTTGGACGAACCAGAGCTCTCACGCGTGGGGCCGCACACAAGTTCTTGACCGTACGTTGTGATCCGCTTGAAGCAAGCAAAAGGATTGGCTTTGTGGGGTTTGTCACCCCGTTTTTGTCGCTACGAAGTGGATCTAGTGCGCTGCGTCAAGATTTCGGCCGCCTATCTCGGCGGAATAACAACGGTGTAATTACCCCGGACAGGCGAACGGGACGCCCGCGCCGGCGTGGCGCGGACGTCCCGTCGTGGGATGGATCAAGGGACCGCCTAGTGCGAGCCCTTCAGGCCGGGCAGGCCGCCCAGGTTGGCCGGCGACGCTCCGCCGTTCAGGCTCTTCAGCACGTCCCCGAGGACGGGGACCGGCGGGAGCTCCGAGGGCGCCTGCGCGCCCCGCTCGGGCGACGCGACGCGCTCGTTCGAGGTGCCGCGCTCGTTCGACGTGGCGCGGCGCATCCCGGACTCCCCGCCACCCTTGAGGCCGTTCAGTATGCCGGTCAGCCCGCTCAGGAGGTTCCCGCCGAGCGGGGTCTCCTTCTTCACGTCCGGGCCCTCGGAGTCCGACTCCTCGCCCTGCCTCGGGTTCGGGTTCGGGCTCCGGTCACCGGCGGACACCCGCTCGCCCCAGGGCTGCTGCTGGGACGACGGCGGCATCATGCCCTCGCCGGGCTCCAGGACGTCGTCCGTCGTCTCGTCGGAGCCGTCCCGCGGACCGGCCAGGCGGTCACCCGGGCCGCCCGGGCCGAACGGCATGCCCTGCTGCCCGCCGGGCCTGCCCAGCTGACCGGGGCGTCCACCCAGGCCCTGCTGACCCTGCTGGCCGGGCCTGCCGGGCCGCGGGGCCTGCCCCTGGTTCTTCGAATTGAGCTTGCCCAGGAGCGGGCCCACCAGCGGGATCGCGTCGAACGGGCCCCCTGTGGCCTCATCGGGCTCCGGGTCCGCGATGACGCGCTCGGCGGCGGCGCGGCCCCTCGGCTGGTGCGGCACCGCGTGGCCCGCGTGCCCGGCCTGGCCGTTCGGAACCGCGTGCCCCTGGTGCCCCGGAACGTGCGGAAGGACGTGGCCCCTGTGCCCGGGGACGTGCGGGACGACGTGCCCGGCGTGGCCCGGACGCTGGACGCGGCCGGGCGTCGGGACCGGATGGCGCGGGTCCGTCAGGCCCGAGGGGCCCGCGTGGATCGAGTGGACCGGCGTCGCGAGCGGGCCGCGCGGGGCGACGCCGTTCGCCGGGCCGAGCGGACGGCCGGGCATGCCGAGCTGGCCGCCGGGCAGGTTCGCGCCGGGCGCCATGCCGGGACGCGGCATGTGCGCGCCCGACCCGGACATGTCGACGCCGGGCATGTTCACGCCGGGCATCGGGGCGTGCGGCACGGGCGCGCCGTGCTGGCCGCCGCCGGGCGCGCCCGGGATGGGCACGGGCGTCGCGAGTGTGCGGCCGCCGTCGGCGAACGCCGGCCCGGACAGGGTGGCCACGGCGACGCAGAGCGGCGTGAATGCGGCGGCCCTGATCAGGCTCCGCGCGGAACGGTTCATGTTTCCCCCGGTTGTCGGATTGATCCTGCACGGCCGGGGCGCATCGGTCCCCTGTGAGCCGTCCGGTGACGTGCACCGGCTTTCCGGTCGGGGACGTTAGTACAGCCGATGGCCGAGCACAGCTCTTTCCCGAAGGAAGTCGAGTGGCGCGGGAATGATCGAGTGAAAGGACTGGACCGCTTCAGGCGCGTCCGTTATGAAGTGACATCTTCGGCATTTCAGCACGCTTCGCCAAAATGTTTTTGCGTTTCCATGGCCGAGAAAGCGGAACGGGGACGCCGAAACGGCGTCCCCGCTTTTAACCGTCCTTACCCCGGCGGTGGTCTTCCCTTCCGCCGGGGAGCCGTCCTACGCACCCTCGCCGAGGGAGATCGCCTCGTCCACCTCGGTGCGGCGGGCGGCGAGCTCGCTCTCGTAGCGTTCGCGGTCGACGGCCTCGGCGATGTCCTCGTCCTGCTTCATGAGCGCCTCGAGGTCGGCCTTGGCGTTGTCGAGGACGCCCATGTCGAGATAGGCCGCCTGCACCTTCTCACCCCAGAGTCCGACGTCCTTCACGCACGGGACGATCCGGGAGAACAGGAGCGACTGGTAGAGCGTGTACATGTCGGAGTTGTTGACGTACTCCATGCACTTGTCGACCGGCATGCCGAGCGTTTCGAAGACCTCCCGGCCCTTGAACCGGTCGCGCATCAGGTAGCAGCCCTCGACCACGAACTCCTCGCGCTCGGCGCGCTCCTTCTCGGTGAGCTCGGCGTAGAAGTCGCGGAGCGCGAGCCGTCCGAACGCGACGTGCCGCGCCTCGTCCTGCATGACGTACGCGAGCAGCTGCTTGACCAGCGGGTTGGTCGACATGTCCCGGTACAACCCGAACGCGGCGAGCGCGAGGCCCTCGATCAGCACCTGCATGCCGAGGTAGGGCAGGTCCCAGCGGGAGTCCTCCAGCGACTCGGCGAGCAGCTTCGCCAGGTCCTGGTTGATGGGGTAGTACATGCCGATCTTCTCGCGCAGGAACCGCGAGTACAGCTCCACGTGCCGCGCCTCGTCCATGGTCTGCGTGGCGGCGTAGAACTTGGAGTCCAGGTCGGGGACCGACTGGACGATCCGCGCCGACACGTTCAGCGCGCCCTGCTCACCGTGCAGGAACTGGCTGAACAGCCACGCGCCCTGGTGGCGTCCGAACTCGTCCCGCTCGGCCTGCGACATCCTGTCCCAGATGTCGGAGCCGACGAGCGGGTTGAACTGCTCGGGCAGGCCGGCGACGTTGTCGGGATCGACCTCGATGTCCCAGTCGATGCGCTTCTGCGCGTCCCACTGCTTGTCCTTGCCCTTCTGGTACAGGTTCAGCAGCCGGTCGCGGCCGTCGTCGTACTCCCAGGTGAACCGGGCGTCGCCGGACATCGGGACGTCCCAGGTCTCCTTCGGGACGGGCGAGACGTAGAAGTCGTACGAGGTCATGCCAACCTCCCGGGAGGGGCCTCCCGCGGACCTCGGCGACCGCGGGTCGGCGCGGGGTGGTGCCGCCCACCGCTTTACATCACTTCGTAACATGTAAAGCACCCGGCGAACAGACCCATTTCCCTCCGTCCGGAACCCGCTCCGGCGGCCACGGCGAAAGCCGCGGCGGGCCGGAGGCGACGCGGACGGTAACACTGAGCTGCTCGTTCTCGCTGTCCATTCTGGGGGCCTCGCGCCCCGGGCGGACGGATCCGACGCCCCTGGTCCGCCGTCGGCCACATGGGCATGACAAACGGAAAGGGACGCGACAGGAAATACTGGACTCGAGGGACCTGACCGAGCGACGGAAGCGGGCCATGAGCGGGCTGTTCAAGGAGACGATCGCGGGCGACGACCCGGGGAGATCCCGGGTGCGCCGCGCGTTCTGGGCCTCGTTCGGGCTGATCTACCTGGTTCCGGTGGTCAAGGTCGTCAGCGGGTACGCCGGCCTGCGGCTGGTGCTGGCGGCGCTCGCGCTGGTCCTGTACGTCACGGTGTACATGGCCACGCCGCTGACCATGACGAGCTGGATGGAGCCGCCGCGCCGCCTCACCCACGCGCTGGTCGCCCTGTTCGCGGCGCTGTGCGCCGGGCTGCCGTTCGCGTTCGGCTCCGCCTGGGTCGGGATGCCGATCTACCTGTCGATCCTCGTGGCGATGTCGCTGCCGCTGCGGACCGTCCCGTACGGCGTGGCCGCGGCGGCCCTGGTCGCCGTCGTCCAGTGCTGGTGGCTCGACGTCGGCCGGGACGGGCTGCTGACGATCACGATGACGACGCTGTCGCTCGGCCTGTTCATGTTCGCCTTCCGGCACGCCCGGACGCTCGTCGCGCAGCTCCGCGAGGCGCGCGCCGAGGCGACCCGGCTCGCCGCCGCCAACGAGCGGCTGCGCATCGCCCGCGACCTGCACGACCTGCTCGGGCACAGCCTCTCCCTGATCGTCCTGAAGAGCGAGCTGGCGCGGCGGATGGCCGCCCGCGACGTCGACCGCGCGATCGCCGAGGTCAACGACATCGAGTCGGTCGCGCGGGAGGCGCTGCGCGACGTCCGCGCCACGATCTCCGGCTACCGGCGGCGCGACCTGTCCGGGGAGCTGGACGGCGCGCGGGCCGTGCTCACCGCCGCCGGGATCGAGCCGGTCGTCCGCACCTCCGGCACCCCGCTCCCGGACGAGGCGGACGGCCTGTTCGGCTGGGCCGTCCGCGAGGCGGTCACCAACGTCGTCCGGCACTCCCGCGCGAAGCGCTGCGAGATCGTCGTCGGCCGGGAGCCGGGCGGACGCCGCGATCCGGGGTCCGCCGTGCTGTCGGTCACCGACGACGGGACGGCGTCCGAGGCCGCCTTCGTCCCGGGCAACGGCCTCACCGGGCTCGCCGAGCGCATCGACGCGGCGGGCGGAACCGTGACCGCCCGGCCGCGTCCGTCGGGCGGCTTCGCGGTGACCGCGCGGCTGCCGCTCACCTCGTCGTCCGGCGCCCCGGAGTCGTCGTCCGGCTGCGGTCCGGGGCGTCCGCCCGCGAACGGGACCGGTTCGACGGGCGACGGCGGGGACTCCCGGCCGGCAGTAGGGTCTGCGTCGTGATCCGGGTCATGCTGGCGGAGGACCAGCGCATGGTGCGCGGCGCCCTGGCCACGCTGCTCGGTCTCGAGGACGACCTGGAGGTGGTCGCCGAGGCCTCGGGCGGCGTCGAGGCGGTGCTGCTCGCCCAGCGCGAGCGGCCCGACGTCGCGTTGCTGGACATCGAGCTGCCCGGCAAGGACGGCCCGGCCGCCGCGGCGGAGATCCGGGCCGCCGTCCCGTCCTGCCGGGTGATGATCCTGACCACATTCGGCCGTCCCGGATACCTGTGCCGCGCCATGGAGGCCGGCGCCTCGGCCTTCCTGGTGAAGGACGGTCCGGGGCGGGAGCTCGCCGACGCGATCCGCCGCGTGGTCGCGGGCGAGCGCGTGATCGACCCGAACCTCGCCGCCAGCGCGCTGGACCCGGACGCCGGCCCCCTCTCCCCGCACGAGCGGGACGTCCTCGCGGCGGGCGCGGACGGCTCGTCCGTCGCCGACATCGCCGCGCGGCTGCGCCTGCCGGAGGACACGGCCCGCGACCGCCTCTCGTCCGCGATCGACAAGGTGGGGGCGCGTGACCGCGTCGAGGCCGTCCGCACCGCCCGGGCGCGGGGATGGCTCTGAGCCCCCGTGACCACCGGGCCCCCGCGTGGGGGCCCCACCGAGCGGCGACCGCACCCGGCCGCCGCCCGCCCGTCCGCCGCGCGGGGTCGCGGGTCGGCGCGCTGCTCCTCGCCGGGGCGCTGGTCGCGGCCTGCCACAGCGGCGACCCGGGGACGATCAAGGCGACGCCGGTCGGGCCCGCCCCGGCCGTGCCGCGCTGGGCCAGCATCGGCTGCGCCGGCGGGACGATCACCACCGGGCGGCACCGGTTCCAGGGGCGCGACTTCCTCGTGAAGGTCCCGGACAGGCGGCGGAAGGACCCGCAGGACAGCGGCCCCATGCCGCTGATCCTCGACCTGCACGGGCTGGGCTCGTCCGGGTTCGAGCAGGCGGTCTACGGACGGCTCGGCGACGCGGGTCCCGCGCGCGGGTTCGTCGTCGTCGAACCCGACGGCGCGCCCGGCCGGGCCGGCTGGAGGCTTCCCGGCATGCCGGACGGCCACGCCGACATCGGCTACGTGAGCGCGCTGCTCGACCACCTGGAGAAGGGCCTCTGCCTGGACCGGCGGCGCGAGTTCGCGGCGGGCTTCTCCAACGGCGCGGGCCTCGCGACCGCGCTGGTCTGCGGCCTCGGCGGACGGCTCGCCGGGGTCGCCGCCGTCTCCGGGCTGAACCTGACCCGGCCCTGCGCGCGGCCCACGCCCACCACGATCGTCGCGTTCCACGGCACGTCCGACCCGGTCGTCCCGTACGGGGGCGGCGAGCCGTTCGGCGGCCGGCGGTCGCTGGTCCCGTCGTGGATGGTCCCGGCGGACGGGTCGTTCGACCTGCCGTCCGTGTCGGCCTCGGCGGCGGCCTGGGGGCGCGCGTTCAGCTGCGGGAAGACGGTCTCGGCGGAGCCCGCGTCCGGCGTCCGGCGCCGCACCTGGACGGCCTGTCGCCGCGACGCGCGGGTGGACCTCTACACGGTCAGCGGCGCGGGCCACGCCTGGCCCGGTTCCCTGGCCGTGGGGGCGGGCCCGTCCACGAAGAAGATCGACGCGACCGCCGTCACACTGGACGCCTTCGCGAACGGCGTCCTGCGCCACGGCTTCCGGCACCTCCCCCCGACCGCCGGCGTCACCGGCGCGGACGGCCCGCGCGGAACCGACGACCATGACGGAATCGGCGAACGCGACGCGGGAGGCGAACGCGCCGGACGCCCCCCGGCCCCGTCCGCACCACCCGAGAAACCCACGTCCCCAGACCCGAACGCCTCCCCCTGAGTACCCCGCCCAGTCATCAGGGCGAAGGGCGGAGCCTCGTTGGAGAACGGTCAGCCGGGAGACGAACGCACGGGTGTCGGTCGAGGTCCGTGCGCATAGAGGCGCAGGTCGCGGGACCCGCGCGCAAAAGGCGTGCGCGCGGAGGCGCAGGTCGCGGGCGTGCCCGCGGGCGGCCGGTCGGGGGCGTGCGCCGCGGAGGTGCAGGTCGAGGGTGTGCGGGTGGAGGCGCAGGTCGCGGGACCCGCGCGCAAAAGGCGTGCGCGCGAAGGCGCAGGTCGCGGGCGTGTCCGCGGGTGGCCGGTCGGGGGGTGCGCGGAGGCGCAGGTCGGAGGGTGTGGGGGTGGGGGTCAGGTGGTGGTGATGTGGGCGGCCAGGTAGCCGTGGATGAGGCGTTCGGCTTCGGCGAGGATGTCGGGATCGCCGGACGGGTCGCGGCGGAAGGCGAGCTTGAGGACGGCGTCGGCGGCCTCGACGGCGATCGCGAGGGCGCGCGCCAGGCCGGGGGTCTCGGCGATGCCGAAGGTGTCGACGATCAGCTCGCGGAGCCGGTCGGCGACGACCGAGTTGTTCTCCGCGCCCTCGTCCAGCAGCCGGACGTCGGCGACGTCGCCGAACCGCAGCACCCGGAACCCGGGCACGGAGCGGTGCATGTCCACGAAGATCTCGATGATGGCGCCGACCGTGTCGGACCAGTCGTCGAAGCCGCCGCCGCCGAGACGCTCGGACACCCGCTGCTCGAACTGCTCCAGGTTGCGCAGCGCGAGCGCCTGCGCGACGGCGCGCTTGTCGGGGAAGAACTGGTAGACCGACCCGATCGCGACCTCGGCGCGCTGCGCGATGCGGGTCGTGGTGAGGCCGTCGTAGCCGTCCTCGTCCAGGATCTCCGCGCAGGCGTCCAGCATCCGCTGCACGCGTTCGGCGCTGCGGCGCTGGGCGGGACGGCGGCGGAGCGGGGTTCGGATGTCGGTCACACCCCCCATTGTCGCCCCTCCGCGCCGTCCGCGGACATGACGAAGTCGAGATCACACCCCGGCGCGGACGGCAGCCGCCTGTCCCCGGACGTCCGGTGCCGGGACGCGGAATCATCGGGGGCGGGGCCGGGTTGTCCCGGCAGGCACCCGTGACCAAGGAGGCGTCATGACGACTGAGCAGACGATGCGGGCCGCGCTCGCGCACACTCCCGAGAGTCCGGCGGACGGCATCACCGTCGAGACCGTCCCCGTGCCGCGTCCCGCCACGGGCGACGTGCTGGTCGAGGTCCGCGCCGTGGGGATCGTCCCGGACGAGCTGTCCTGGCCCGGCACCTGGTCCGACCGCGCCGGACGCGACCGCGCGCCGAGCGTCCCCGGGCACGAGGTCGCGGGCGTCGTCGCGGCCGTCCGGTACGGGACGACGGGCTTCGAGGTGGGCGACCGGGTGGTCGGCCTCGCCGACTGGCACCGCGACGGCGGCGCGGCCGAGTTCATCGCGGTCGAGGCGCGCAACCTGACCCGGCTTCCGGACGAGGTGTCCTTCACCGAAGCCGCCGCGCTCCCGATCTCGGCGCTGACCGCGTGGCAGGGCCTGTTCACGCACGCCGGGCTGACGTCCGGGCAGTCCGTGCTGGTGCACGGCGCGGGCGGCGGAACCGGCTCCCTCATCGTGCAGCTCGCCCGCGAGGCCGGGGCGCGCGTGATCGGCACCGGACGCGCCCGCGACGCCGATCTGGCCCGTGAGCTGGGCGTGGACGAGTTCGTCGACCTGGAGACCGCCCGTTTCGAGGACGCCGGGCCGGTGGACGTCGTGTTCGACACGATCGGCGGCGACGTGCTCGCGCGGTCGGCCTCGGTCGTCCGTCCGGGCGGCGTCCTGGTGTCGATCACGGCTCCGCCGCCCGAGCTTCCCGAGGGGACGCGCGGCGTGGTCTTCATCGTCGAGCCGAACCGCGACCAGCTCGCCGAGATCGTCGCGCGCGCCGCCGACGGCCGGATCCGTCCGCGCGTGGGCGCGACCTTCCCGCTCGCCGAGACCCGCGCCGCCTTCCACGCCAAGAAGAACGGCGTCCCCGGAAAGGTCATCATCACCCTCTGACCACCGCCGCCGGGTCGCCGCGTCACCGTTCGTCATGCCAGCAGACCGGCGCAGTCACCACTCGACACGGTCACCAGTCGGCGCAGTCACCCGTTGTCGCAGTCACCAGCTAGCGCGGTCACCGGTCGGCGCGGTCACCGGTCGGCGCGGTCAGCGGTCGGCGCGGTCAGCGGTCGGCGCGGTCACCGGTCAGTGCGGTCGGCGCCTGGCGGGGGTCAGGCGGGGATGGGGGTGCGGGTTTGGTGGGTGCGGCGGTATTCGCTTGGGGAGACGCCCATCTCGCGGGAGAAGTGGGTGCGCAGGTTGGGCGCGCTGCCCAGGCCGCAGCGGGCGGCGACGGCGTCGACCGGGAGGTCGGTGCGTTCGAGCAGCTCGCGGGCACGTAGGACGCGCTGGGTCAGCAGCCAGCGGAGCGGCGTCATGCCCAGCTCGGACTGGAAGCGCCGGTGCAGGGTGCGGACGGTCAGCCCCGCGCGGGACGCGAGGCCCGCGATCGTCAGCGGCTCGTGCAGGTGCTCGACGCCCCAGTCCAGGACGGGCCCGAGCCCGTCGCCGCTCCCCGCGCGGGGCATCGGCGACTCGACGTACTGCGCCTGCCCGCCGGACCGGTGCGGCGGGACGACCATCTGCCGCGCGACGGCGGTCGCCGCCTCCGCGCCGAAGTCGTGCCTGATCAGGTGCAGGCAGAGGTCGATCCCGGCGGTGTTGCCCGCGCCGGTGAGCAGGTCGCCGTGGTCGTGGTACAGGACGGCCGGGTCGACCAGGACGCGCGGGAAGCGGCGGGCGAGGTTCTCGGCGTGCTTCCAGTGGACGGCGGAGGCGCGGCCGTCCAGGAGACCGGCGGCGGCGAGGACGAACGCGCCGGAGCAGAGGGACACGATCCGGGCCCCGCGCGCGTGCGCCTCGCGTACGGCGTCGAGCAGCGGCCCGGACGGATCACGGTTCACGTCGGCGGTCGCCGGGACGACGATCGTGTCGGCGTCGCGGAGCCCGTCCAGGCCGTGCGCGGCGTGCACGCCGAACAGGCCGGGCAGGTCGTGGTGTCCCGACGAGCCGCGCATGGGCACGTGGCGGGGTCCGCCTTCGGCGCATATGCGCAGGTCGTACCAGGGTCCGGTGTGCCCGGGCGGGGGCGTGCCGAACAGCTGGCATGGGATGGTGACCTCGAAGACCGGCGCCTCGTCCATGACGACGACCGCGAGAAGGGACATGGCAGGAATCTAGCGCATCGCGTCATTTCTGCCACTCGTCCGGGGTGGGTGGTCACGCCGAGGCTGTCCTTCATGAACACCAAGATCCTTTCTTTGGCGGCGCCGCCCGCCTCTCCCGCGGTCCCGTCCGCGGACGGCCGGAGGTGGTGGGTCCTCGGGGTGGCCTCGGCCGCGCAGTTCCTGGCGATCCTCGACCTGTTCGCCGTCAACATCGCCTTCCCCGCGCTGCGGGAGGGCTTCGGCGGAGCCTCGCTGGCGGACGTGTCGTGGGTGCTGAACGCCTACACGATCGTGCTGGCCGCGCTGCTGGTCCCCGCGGGCCGGATCGTGGACGACGCCGGACGGCGGCGCGTCTTCCTGCTCGGCATGGCCCTGTTCGGGGTCGCGTCGGTCGCGTGCGCGGTGGCCCCGACGCTCGGGATCCTCGTGGCGGCCCGGGTCGTCCAGGCGGTGGCCGGGGCGCTGCTGATCCCGACGTCGCTCGGGCTGGCGCTGCCCGCGTTCCCGAGCCGCGAGCACCCGACGGTCATGGGGATCTGGACGGCCGTCGCGGCGTCCGGGGCCGGGTGCGGACCGGTCCTCGGCGGGCTCCTGCTCCTCGCCGGATGGCGCTGGATCTTCCTCATCAACCTCCCGATCACGATCGCCGCGGTGATCGCCGGACGCCGCCTCCTCCCCCGCGACACGCCCGCCGCCGACCAAGGACCGGCCAAGCCCCCCACCGAGGCGGACCACAGAACGAACAGGCTGGTCGACAAGGCAGGCGCACCGGCCAGTGAGGCGGGCGCGCGGGCCGGTGAGGCGGGTGCGCTGGTCGATGAGGCGGGCGCGCGGGTCGATGAGGCGGGCGTGCAGGCTGGTGACGCGGGCGCGCGGGCCGGTGACGCGGGCGCGCGGGCCGGTGAGGTGGGGCGGGGGACGCGGCGGGGGCTTGATCTTCAGGGGGCGGCGCTGCTGCTCGCGACGGCCGGGACGCTGACCGCGCTGCTCACGCAGGGGCCCGAGTGGGGCTTCCCGTCCGTGCCGACGATCGTCTCCGGGGCGCTGCTCACGGTGCTGGCGCCGCTGCTGGCCGTGCGGCTGATGCGGGCGCGGGACCCGATCATCGACCCGGCGCTGTTCCGGAACCGGACGTTCGCGGTCGCCGTCGCCGGGGTCGGGCTCTACTACCTGGCGTTCGCGGCCGGACTCCTCGCGACGACGCTGTACTTCACGCAGGTCAGGCACTGGTCGGCGGTCACGGCGGCACTCGCGCTGGCGCCCGTCCCGCTGGCGTGCGTGGTGCTGTCCCCGCTGTCCGGACGCGTCGTCGGGCGCATCGGCGGACGCGCGTCGGCCGTCCTCGGCGGACTCACCCTCGCGGTCGGCGCGGCGTGGTGGGCGGTCGGCATCGGGCGGGGCTACGCGCTCGGCTACCTGCCCGGCGCGGTGCTGTTCGGCGCGAGCACGGCGCTGCTCCAGCCGCCGCTGTTCGGGGCGTCCACCGCGCTGCCCGGCGACCGGATCTCCCTCGGCTCTGCGGTGCTGATGACCACGCGGCAGATCGCGTCCGCGCTGGGTGTGGCGGTGCTGACGTTCGTGCTGGGCGGCCGTCCGGAGATCGCGGACTACCGCCTGGGGTGGTACCTGATGGCCGGGGCGGGCGTCGCCTCCGCCGTCGCCTGCCTCCGCTTCCGGCGCGCCTGATGCCGTCAGCGGAGGGACTGGAAGAGCCGGTCGGCCCCGGGCTGCGTCCACTGGAGGCGGTTCGGGTCGCCCGGGTACGGACCGACCGGAACCGTCCCGAACCGAATCTTCCCGGTGTCTCCGACGCTCGACGACAGGTCGAACATCTGCTTCAGGCCGAGCCCCTTGTCCGTGACGACCGACTTGGACGCGGCGCGCAGGAAGGAGTAGAGGCGGGCCGGGTTGGTGAGCTGGCCGCGCGCCTTGTCCGCCATCGCGGTCATGAGCTGCTGCTGCCGCTGGATCCGGCCCAGGTCGGAGCCGTCGCCGACGCTGTACCGGACGCGCGCGTACCCGAGGGCCTGCTCGCCGTTCAGCTTCTGCCGTCCGGCGGCCAGGTGCAGCCCGGCCTTGGCGTCGTCGATCTTCGCCGGGACGTTCACCTCGACCCCGCCCAGCGCGTCCACCATGGACTTGAACCCGGTGAAGTCGATCTGCAGCGCGTGGTCGACGCGGACCCCGGTGGCCGACTCGACGGTCTTCCACGCGCAGGCCAGCCCGGCCTCGTTGAACGCAGAGTTGATCATGCCGGTGCGGGCCGGGACGGTCGCGCCGCCGCTGCCGCCCTTCCGGCAGGCGGGGATCTGCACCATCGAGTCGCGCGGCAGGCTGATCCCCCGCACGTTCTTCCCGTCCGCGGGGACGTGGAAGAGGATCATGGTGTCGGTGCGGGCGCCTTCGTCCCTGCCGTACTCGGCGTTCGCTCCCTGCCTGCTGTCCGAGCCGACGACCAGGACGTTCTCCGCCTTCGTCCGCTTGGCCGGACGGGGCCCGAGGTCCTCGGCGCTGACATGCCGGATGTTGCCTTCGACCTGCGAATACAGCCCGTACCCGGCGATCGGGAGCCCCATCACGGCCAGCACCCCGACCGGCACCAGCCGCCGAATCCGCCGACGCCGCCGCAACCGCCGCGTCCGATACCCACCCGAACGACGCCCAGAGTCACGCCCACCCTCGCCGTCCTCACCCCAGAACGCCCTGTTCTCCGACACGTCGCCCACCCCCGAGGCCCCACCCCCAGAACCGTCCGCCTGAGCGGGACCGCCTGCGGTGGTGGGGTTGTTCGGGGCGGGTGGGGTGGTCCAGGCTCCGGTGTCGGTGCGGGCGTGGTCGGCTGGGCCGTTCGGTTGGTGGCGCTTCTGGCCGTCCCCGGTGGTGGTCATCTACGCCCCTCTTGTCTGCGTGTGGCCGAACGCGCTGGTCAGAGGGCATTCGGCGCGGTTCTTCCCTCCTCCGGCCGGGTTCGCGGCGTGACCGCGGGCGGTCCGGTCGGCGCCCGCCCCCGCTGGGCGCCGTTCCAGGACGGCGGTGGTGTCACCGCCCGCACTGATAACGAACCGGACAACTCTCCTGTTCCTGCGGAGGCGTGCGGGATCCGGGCGCGGCACGAGGGGATGTCCGGAGAACGCCCTTGGTGCGCCGGGCGTCGACCTTGGTCGCTGGTGGCCGAGCGCCCCTGCCTGGACGCTGGGGAAATGAACGATCCGAAGGCGTATGACGGGTTGCAGTCGATCGTGTTCTTCGCCGGTTTCTACGAGGGGCTGCTGCCGTTCCCCGCCAAGTACTTCGGCTGGACGCCGCTGCTGTCGCTGCCGTCCCGGATGCCCTCGCCGGCGTGGTGGATCGTGGCGGCGGCGGCCCTGGTGACCGCCGCCGTCCTCCTGGTGGTGCTGGACGAGGCCAAGAAGCGGCGCTTCCCGGACGCGTGACCTGAGGGTCAGTCGGCCGCGATGCCGCTCCGGTACCGTTCGCCCGCGCGGCGGATCATGCGGCCCACGGCCCGGTTGAGCGGCGGCGCGTACCGGTCCAGGGCGAGGGCGAGGTGCGCCTCGGGGGCCACCGGAACCAGCGGACGGTCGTTCCGGACGGCCCGGAGGATCGCCTGGGCGACGCGTTCGGGCGGGTAGCCCCGGCGCGCGAACGCCTTCGCCAGGCCCGCGCGCATCGCGTCCGCCTCAGCGCCCGATATCCCGATGTACCGAGTGCGGTGAACGATGCCGGTGTCGATCACGCCCGGGCAGATCGCGGAGACGCCGATCCCCTCGTCCGCGAGCTCCAGGCGCAGGCACTCGCTGAACTGGAGCACGGCCGCCTTGGTCGCCGAGTACGCGGCGACCTGCGCGCCCGGCGCGAACGCGGCCATGGACGCGACGTTGACGATGTGCCCGCCCTCGCCGCGCGCGACCATCCGCGTGCCGAACAGGCGGCAGCCCCGGTACACGCCGTCCAGGTTGACGGCCCGGATCCGCGCCCAGTCGGCCTCGCCGGTCTCCAGCAGCGGCCCTGCCACCCCGATGCCCGCGTTGTTCACGACGACGTCCGGAACGCCGAGGTTCGCCGTGACCTGCTCGGCGAAGCGTTCCATGGCCTCGGCGTCCGCGACGTCCACCCCGTACGGGTGCGCGACGCCGTCCGCGGCGGCGGTGATCTCCTCGGCGACGCGCTTGGCGGCGGCCTCGTCGATGTCGGCGACCACGACCGTCGCGCCCTCGTCGGCGAACGCGCGGGCGGTCGCGCGGCCGATGCCGTTGCCCGCGCCGGTCACCACGACGAGCCGTCCGGTGTACTCGCCGCCGGGACGTCCGGCGGCACGCGCGCGGACGAGGTCGGGCGTGTCCGGGCCGCCCGCGAGGTGGTCGATGAACTCGGTGATCCAGTGCGCGAGCCGGTCCGGATGGGTGCGGGCGACCCAGTGCCCGGCCGGGACACGCCGGACGTACAGCGGGTCGGCGTGCCCGCGCGCGGAGAGCAGCGCGTCCGGGAGCGCGTACCGGTCGCGGGTGGGGACGACCACCTGCACCGGAACCTGGGCCGTCGCGCCCCCGGCGGGCAGTTTCCGCAGGTTGGCGCGGTACAGCCCGAGTCCGTTGCGCGCGTCGCGGGCGAGCGTCGGCGCCGGGTGCCCGGGCCTCGGCTCGGCGCCCTCGACGCGTTTCAGCCCGCGCGCGAACGTCGCCGTCACGACCCGCGCGAGCGCCTCGCCCGCCTTGGGAGCCGCGAAGACCGGCATGTACACGCTGCGGCGGGCCTGGCCGAGCACCCGCGCCGTCCGCCGGGCGCGCGCCCGGACCCGCTCGGCTCCCTCGCGCACCGCCCAGGCCTGCCCGCCCGCGACCGGCGGCGCGGTCGTCCCGTCGCGGGAGCCGAGGGTCTCGCGACGGGAGCCGAGGGTCTCGCGACGGGCCCACTCGGCGACGTGCCGCCAGTCGGGGCCGGAGATGGAGGTGAAGGACGCGATCCGGCCGCGGAAGGGCTCGCCGTCCGGGCCGTCGGTCACGGCGGGCCAGCACTGGACCGATCCCCAGTCGTGCCCGACGAGGTGGACGGGCGCGTCGCCGCCCACCGCGTCGAGGACGGCGGCGAGGTCGCCCAGCAGCGCCTGGACGTGGTAATCGTCCGGATCCTCGGGCGCGGTGGACGCCCCGGCCCCGCGCACGTCGTACGTGAGGACCCTGAACCGTTCCGCCAGTGCCCCGGCGACCTCGTCCCACACCGCGCCGGTGTCGGGGTACCCGTGCACGAGCACGACGGTGGGCCGGTGGCCCTCACCGCGTTCGCGCACGGCCAGTTCGACGTCGCCCGACCTCACCCTGTGATCCCGCACCGCGAATCACCTTCTCCGTCGGAGGGTGCGCCCTTCTCGCCTGCCTCCTGCGAACCTACGCCCGGTCGCCTCCGAGTTCGACCCTCGCGACCGGTTGGCGCAGGATGGTCAGTTCGCCGAGACTGAGGTAGATCTCGTGGTGCAGCCCGCGCGGGACGAGGTTCCGCTCGGCCATGAAGGCGTCCATGCGGGCCAGCGTGGCGGGCTCGTCCGCGTAGCCGCCGTGGTGCAGCACCTGCACCGACAGCCCCTCCGCGAACTCGGCCAGCTGCACGCGCGCCGCCGCCGCGACCTTGGGCCGGACGGCGTCCCGGCCACGTTCCACCTGCTCGGCGGTGATCTCTCCGCTCGCCTTGAGGAACAGGTGCCAGCGCCACTCGGCGCGCGGGACCTCCAGCGGCGGACGCTCGTCCTCCACCCACCAGCGCGCCTCCAGCGGCGCGCCGGGCGTGCCCATCGCCCCGGCGACCGCGTACACGGCCTCGATCGCGGCGGCGTACTCGGGCCCCTCGGGATCGCCGAGCCCGCTGACGGACAGGCCCCGGACGGCGTCCAACTCGACGAGCTCCGGCTCGTCCGTCGCCGCGTACCAGCGGTCGGACGCGCCCTTCCGGGTGTCGGGCGTCGTGCTCCGAGTGTTGGTCATCGTTCGTCCTCCAGGGGAATCTGCACCCGCGTCACCAGGTCTTCCGGCGGGGTGCGTTCGGGGTCTGCGAGGTAGGTCTCCCGGGTCGTCCCGCCGGGGGTGTGGCCGTGGTCGGCGCACCAGGCCAGCAGCCCGTGCACCACCAGCCCCACCTGGTCGAACGGCCCCACGTGCACGGCCGTCGCGAACGGCCCGCCCGGCAGGACCTCGCGCCGCGTCCCAGGCGGCACGTCCGGCCCGTCCGGCCCGTCCGCCGCGTCCGGCGCGTCCGGGAGGACGGCGGCGAGCGCGACGGGGAACTCCTCGGTCGGGTCCAGCGGGAAGAGCCCGATCATGGGCTCGGTGGACGGGACGTCCAGCAGTCGCGCGACGCAGCGCCCCATCGCCGGGCCGATCTCGTCCAGCGACGCGGTGTCGCGGGCGATCGCGACCGTGCGGGCGGGCTCGTCCACGACCGTGACGGGCGGCGCGGGCAGCCCCTCGGTGAGGAGGCGTTCCAGCACGTCCAGGGCACGGCGGCGGCGCGCCAGCTCGGCGGCCTGCCGGTCCCGGACCTCGGTCAGCGGACCGGTCGGGTCGTCCTCCGCCAGCGTCCGCGCGATCATCGGCAGTGGGACGTCCAGCGTCCGCAGCAGCCCGATCGCGAGGGCGTCCCGCGCCTGGTCAGGCCGGTAGTACCGGTATCCGGACGCGGGGTCGACGCGCGCGGGGGCCAGCAGCCCGAGGTCGTCGTAGTGCCGCAGCCGCTTCACGCTCAACCGGCACAGCCGCGCGAACCGCCCGATCGGAAGGAGATCTTCGCTCACGTCCCCCACTGTCTCCTCTCCCACCATGGGAGAGTCCAACAGCGGCCGAAACGTGCCGGTTCAGTCTTCGAGGATCGGAGGTCGGGCGGCGGTCAGGGTTGGGCGGTGAGGCCGGTGCAGGCGCGCAGGCCGTTCCAGCGCTTGAGCTCGGCGGCCCCCGCCGCCCCCTTCATCGGGATGGGGAGTCCGCCGGAGAGACGCGCGGGTTTCCAGGCGGCCTTGGTGACCTTGCCGCCGTCCAGGCGCAGCTGCAGGACGCCCGACAGCTTGGTCTGCCCGGTCGTGTCGGTCTTCCCGGCCACGCCGTTGAACACGAAGTTGCCCATCCCGTAGTGGACGTACCTGCCCTCCATGAAGCCGCCGCCCAGCGGGACGTGCGCGTGCCCGCCGACCACGATGTCCGCGCCCGCCGCGATGAGGGTCTTCGCGAGCGCCTGCTGCCGGGGCAGCGGGCAGTTCCGCATCTCCTCCCCCCAGTGCAGGTGGACGATCACGTAGTCGGACCCCTTCGCGGCCTCCTTCACCGCCTGGACGAGCCGCGGCACGTTCTTCGCGGACGCGAGGCCGCCCTTGCTCGGCGTCGCCGTCCACGCCCGCATGAGGTGGTCGTCGAGGACCTGCGTCGCGCCGACGACCGCGAGCCTGTTGCCCTTCACCACGAAGCGGCGCGGACGGAACGCCTCGTCCTCGTCCTTGCCGATCCCGACGACGGGGAAGCCGCTCTTCCTGATCGCGCGGAGCGAGTCGCGGAGGCCGGACTCCATGTAGTCCATGCCGTGGTTGTTGGCCATGGACACGACGTCCACCCCGGCCCCCCGGAGGGCGGCGAACGCCGACGGCGGGGAGCGGAAGTGGTACTCCTTGTTCGGCGCGGGCGTCCCGCCGGTGGTGATCGCCGTCTCCAGGTTGAGCATGGTGAAGTCGGCGGACCGCAGCGTGGCGGCGATCGGGCCGAGCGCGGTCCGGGGCGAGGCGAGCCGTCCGCGCAGGGCGCCCTCGAAGTGGGTGTCGCCGCCGAACGCGATCGTGATCGGCTGGCGTCCCTGACCCTGTCGCGTGACCCCGCCGCTGGTCGGAGCGCTGCCGGGACGCGAGTACGTCTTATCCTTCGCGTCGTTCTTGGAGCCCTTGCCGTCGCTCCCGCAGGCCGAGGCGGCGAGCGCCACCGCGCATCCCACGGCCACCAGGGCGAAGCCCCGTCCGTCCCGCATGGGTGCCCCCACCTCCATGATCGGCTCGCCCAAGAATGGCAGACGAGACGGACAATTCAGTGGTTTTCGCCAGATGAGCGGCGGCCGACACGGCCCTCCCTTTACCTGGTTTCACAAGAAACATCAGGGGTGGCGACCAGTACCCGCCACGCCTCGCGGGCATACCACCTGGGGAAACAGCCCGGAAACCCGGATGACTCGCTTCATTGAATCGATCACGCTAGCGGCCTGAAACCCGGCATTCCAGACATCGCAGCAGCCGACCGCGGGGCACACCCGCGCGGATCCGATTCAGCGACGAGCAAGGAGGAACGCGCCCATGTCCGACAAACGCATCGCGACCACCGACGGCGGCAACCCGGCGCCGAGCCTCGAGCACTCGCAGTCCGTCGGCCCCAACGGCCCGCTGCTGTTCCAGGACCAGTACCTCGTCCAGAAGATGGCCCACTTCAACCGCGAACGGGTGCCGGAACGGGTCGTCCACGCCAAGGGCGGCGGCGCCTACGGCGTCCTGGAGATCACCGAGGACGTCAGCCAGTTCACCAAGGCCAGGCTGTTCCAGAAGGGCGCGCGCACCGAGTCGTTCGTCCGGTTCTCCACGGTCGCGGGCGAGATGGGCTCGGCCGACTCGGCGCGCGACCCGCGCGGCTTCGCGATGAAGTTCTACACCGAGGACGGCAACTACGACCTGGTCGGCAACAACACGCCGATCTTCTTCGTCCGCGACCCGCAGAAGTTCAGCGACTTCATCCACACCCAGAAGCGCCGCGCGGACAACCACCTGCACGACCACAACATGCAGTGGGACTTCTGGACGCTGTCACCGGAGTCCGCGCACCAGGTCACCTTCCTGATGACCGACCGCGGCACCCCCGCGTCCTGGCGGAACATGCACGGCTTCGGCTCGCACACCTTCCTCTGGTACAACGCGTCCGGCGAGAAGTTCTGGGTGAAGTACCACTTCAAGACCGACCAGGGCATCAGGAACCTCACCGACGCCGAGGCCGCCGAGCTCCAGTCCACCGACCCCGACTCCCACATCCGCGACCTGCACGACGCGATCAACCGCGGCGACCACCCGTCCTGGACGGTGAACGTGCAGATCATGAAGTTCGAGGACGCCGCCGACTACCGGTTCAACCCGTTCGACCTCACCAAGGTCTGGCCGCACGAGGACTACCCGGAGATCACCATCGGCCGCTGGACGCTCAACCGGAACCCCGACAACTACTTCGCCGAGATCGAACAGGCCTCGTTCGAGCCGTCCGCCTTCGTGCCGGGCATCGGCCCGTCCCCGGACAAGATGCTCCAGGGACGCCTGTTCTCCTACCCCGACACCCACCGGTACCGCATCGGCCCGAACTACCTGCAGCTCCCGGTCAACCGTCCGAAGAGCCGGGTCGACAGCTACAACTTCGACGGCCCGATGACCTTCCAGAACCCCACCGACCCGGTCTACGCGCCGAACTCGGTCGGCGGCCCGGTCGCCGCCGGCCCGGACACCTGGTCGGGCGAGTCCTACGAGGTCGCGGGCGAGATCATCCGGCACGCCTACGAACTGCACCGCGACGACGACGACTTCTCCCAGCCGCGCGCCCTCTGGGAGAGGGTCCTGTCCGACACCGACCGCGACCACCTCGTCTCCAACATCGTCGGCCACGCCTCCACCCCGGAGGTCACCGCCGACATGAAGAAACGCGTCGCCGAGTACTGGCGCAACGTCCACAAGGACCTCGGCGACCGAGTAGCCAAGGGCCTCGGCACCTGACACCCGCCCCACCCGGTCCCGAACATGCACGGCCTTGACGTCAGTGACGCGCAGCCGGTCCCGAACGACCCTCCTCCTTGGCGGAGGACTCGGACGAGGCCAGGGCTCGGGGCCGGGACCGTCCGCCGTCTCCCGACGCCTCGAGCTCGCGGTCGGGTTCGTCCTCGGACGCCTCGACCGCGGGACGATCGTCCTCACTGGAGGCCGCGTCGGCCAGGCGACGACGGGCGGCGGACCCGGCATCCCCGCCGAAGGCCTGCGTGATGGCCTCCAGCGCGGACGTCAGCTCACCCGGAATGACCCAGAACGTACTGTTCGGTCCTTCGGCCAGCTTCGGGAGCGTCTGCAGGTACTGGTACGCGAGCAGCTTCGGGTCGGGATCGGCGCGGTGGACGGCCGTGAACACCTTCTGGATGGCGGTGGCCTGGCCCTCGGCCTCCAGGATCGCCGACTGCTTGCCGCCCTCGGCGCGCAGGATCGCCGCCTGCTTCTCACCCTGCGCCGTGAGGATCTTGGACTGCCGGGCGCCCTCCGCGGTCAGGATCGCCGCGCGCTTCTCGCGCTCCGCCCGCATCTGCTTCTCCATCGCGTCCTTGATGGACGGCGGCGGCTCGATGGCCTTGATCTCCACGCGCGTGACGCGGATGCCCCATTTGCCGGACGCGTCGTCCAGCACGCCGCGCAGCGCGGTGTTGATCCTGTCCCGGGAGGTCAGTGTGGCCTCCAGGTCCAGTGTGCCGATCACGTTGCGCAGCGTGGTCGCGGTGAGCTGCTCGATCGCCTTGATGTAGTCGACGATCTCGTAGTCCGCCGCGCGCGGGTCGGTGACCTGGAAGAACAGCACGGTGTCGATGTGGACCACCACGTTGTCCTCGGTGATCACCGGCTGCGCCTTGAACGACACGACCTGCTCGCGCAGGTCGATCAGAGCCTTCACGCGGTCCACGAACGGCACGACGAAGGTGATGCCCGGTTCCAGCGTCCGGTGGTACCGGCCGAGCCGCTCCACGTTCCGGGCTCGCGCCTGCGGGATGATCCAGACCGTCCGCACGGTCGCGATGACCAGCACCGCGATCCCCGCGAGCAGCACCACCAGCAGCGCGATGGCGACATCTGTCATGGCTCCCCCTCCGGGATCCGGGCCGGTCCCACCGGATACAGCAGCGCCGTCGCGCCCTCGATGGCGATCACGTCGACGGTCGCCCCGGCGGGGATGACCAGGTCGGGGTCGTAGGGACGAGCCGTCCACTCCTCGCCGCCGATGCGCACGCGCCCGCCCGTCCGGCTGACCTCCGTCAGCGTCACGGCCTCACGTCCGACCAGGGCTGCCGTCCCGGACCGCATCTTCGGCGGCTGCCGGACGTGCCGCCGCGCGAGAGGCCGCACCACCCCGATCCCACCGACCGCGACCACAGCGAACACCGCCGCCTGAAGCACGACCGGAAGCCCCGCCGCGGCCGTCAGCCCGGCCGCGAACGCCCCCACCGCGAGAAGCCCGAGCGCCAGCGTCAACGTCAACAGCTCAGCCACACCAAGCAACGCCGCGGCCAGCAACCAGGCGACCCACGCCTCCATCCGCGTCATCTCCCAGAGGCGGTCGATGTCCTCCCTTTCACGTTAACTCCACCCCCCTCCCAACCCAACCCACCGACCCCCAGCACAGGACCGCGATGGGCACGCAGCACAGGCCGCGACAAGGGCGCACGCAGGAGATGCGGGACGCCCACACAACACGAACGCCAGACCCGAGAAAGCGGCACAGACCCGAGACACGAGGTAAATGCCAGGGCAGCGGAACCCAACGAGCGCCCCAAATGGACGCACAGGACGGACGCCAAAGGACGGAATGCGCAGCGCGCTGACACTGAACGCACGGCCAGGGCAAGGCCCGGGGCGCGAACGCAAGACGCGGCACGAAAGGCAGGGCACCAGACGCCACGCAGACGGGCAGGCGCGCAGGCGCAGCACAGGCGCGGAGCGTGAGCAGGACACGACCCAGCAGGCGCAGGACGGGGCGAGGCGAGGCGGGGCGGGCCGTGTGCACGAACGCGCGGCACGAACGCGGGCAATGCGCGGGCGCTGGATAGACGCGTCAGGCGCGGTGCAAAGGGCAGGGCAGGGCAGGGCACCAGTGCAACGCAGACGTCGAATGCCAGGCAAAGGCCCTGGCGAGAGCACTGAGCAGCGGCCCGAGCGACTCGGGGCGGGGCGGACGTGGGACATGAGGCAGGGGCCCTGGTGGGAACACTGGGCAGCGCCACCAGCAGTGCGGAGCGGGCGTGGGGACGGCGTGCGGGGCGGCACGCGCAGGGGACGCTTGCGCGGCAAACGCAGGCCGTGACGCGGGGGCCGGGACGCGGCAAGCGCGGGCGACGCACGGACTGGACGGACGCGCTGGACGGACGACGGGCGAGCGAGACGGATCAGAGGTGGAACGTAACGTGCGGGCGGCGGGCGAGTGTTCCACGGGCGCTAGGTACGGGCTTGGAGGGGTGGGGTGTCAGGCGCGGTGCTGACGTGTGAAGGACGGGCGGGGGCGGGAGGCCGACGGAGGGGCCGGGCGCAGGACGGGCGCGGACGGAAGGGCCAGGCGCGGGGCGGACACGGACGATAAGAGCCAGGCGCGGGGGGGGGGGGGGGGGGGGGGGGGGGGGGGGGGGGGGGGGTGAGTTGGTGGCGTGGGGGGTGGGGGCGGAGCATCATGGGGGCGGGGTTGGCGACAAGGAGTTCGGGCATGGGCAGCCGCACGGTGTATCGGACCTGTCCGCTTTGTGAGGCGCTCTGCGGGCTGGAGCTCACGGTGGACGGGGCGGGGGCGATCACGTCCGTGCGGGGGGATCGGGAGGATCCGCTGAGCGCGGGGTTCCTGTGTCCCAAGGGGGCGACGCTCGGGCGGCTCGACGGGGATCCGGACCGGCTGGACGAGCCGCTGGTGCGCGGGGTGCCGGTCGGGTGGGACAAGGCGTTCTCGGCCGTCCGGGACGGGCTGGCGGAGGTGATCGCGCGATACGGGCGGGACGCGGTCGCGATCTACGTCGGGAACCCGGCCGCGCACTCGGTGGCCGGGCCGTTGTACGGGTCGGCGCTGATCAAGGCGCTGGGCACGCGGAACGTGTACACGGCCAGCACCGCCGACCAGATGCCGAAGCACGTGAGCTGCGGACATCTGTTCGGGGACCCGCTCGCGATCCCGGTGCCGGACCTTGACCGGACCGATCATCTGCTGATGCTCGGCGCGAACCCGCTGGAGTCGAACGGGTCGCTGTGCTCGGCGCCCGACTTCGGCGGACGGCTGAAGGCGATCCGCGCGCGCGGCGGACGCGTCGTCGTCGTGGACCCGCGCCGCACCCGAACGGCCGCGCTCGCCGATGAGCACCTGTTCGTCCGGCCCGGGACGGACGCGCATCTGCTGATGGCGCTCGTCCACACGCTGTTCGCCGAGGAGTTGACGGCGGTGCCCCAGGGGCTGCCGCTGAACGGGCTGGACGAGCTGCGCGCGCTGGTCGTCGGGTTCTCGCCGGAGCGGGTCGCGCCGGTCACGGGCGTCCCGGCTGAGGTGATCCGGCGGACGGCCCGCGAACTGGCCGCCGCCGAACGCGCCGCCGTGTACGGACGCATCGGGACGTGTACGCAGGAGTTCGGGACGCTCGCGAGCTGGCTCGTGGACGTGCTGAACATCCTCACGGGCAACCTCGACCACCCTGGCGGCGCGATGTTCCCCCGACCCGCGCACGTGCCGGTCTACCGGCGGCGGCGGCCGTTCACCACGGGCCGCTGGCGCAGCCGGGTGCGCGAGCTGCCCGAGGCCATGGGCGAGCTTCCGGTCGCGACGCTCGCGGACGAGATCGAGACCCCTGGCGAGGGCCAGGTCCGCGCCCTGATCACGGTGGGCGGCAACCCTGTGCTGTCCGCTCCCGACGGTGCCCGTCTCGATCGCCTCCTTCCCTCTCTCGACCTGGTGGTCAGTGTCGACCCGTACCTGAACGAGACGACCCGGCACGCGCACGTCGTGCTGCCGCCGCCGCGCCCCGCGCAGACCCCGCACTACGACCTGGCGCTGCTGGCGTTCACCGTGCGCGACTACGCCCGCTACTCGCCACCCGCCGTCCCGCTCCCGGACGGCCGTCCGGCGGAAACGGAGATCCTCGCCCGGCTCGCAACCCTCGCCGCCAACCCCAACCTCACCCACCCCAACACCTCCCCAGCCCCCGCCGGGGCCGACGCCTCCCCAGCCGAGGCCAACGCCACGTCCGCCCAAGCCGACGCCAACGCCCCCGTCTCGAAGGCCGACGCCGCCCCCGCCGGGGGCGGCGCCTTCACAAGCACGGTCGACGACTCCCCTGCCGTGGCCGAGGCCTCCTTGGCCACGGTCGACGGCTCCCCTGCCGTGGCCGAGGCATCTTTGGCCGTAGTGAGCGGCTCCCCGGCTGTGGCCGAAGCGGCCCGCGCGGGGACTGATGCCTCCTTGGCCGGGGACAGCGGCTCCCCGGCCGTGGCTGACGCGTCCCGTGCGGAAGCCGGGGTCTCCCCGGCCGAGGGCAGCGGGTCTCCGGGCGGGGTGGGGGCGGGGCTTGGGGGGCTGGATGAGTTGGTGATCATGTCTACGCTCGGGCGGGCGGTGGCGGCGGCAGGGTCGCCGGTTCATGGGCGGGATCCCGGCGAGTTGCGCAAGGTGCTGGCGGACGGGTCGTCCACCACCGAGCAGCGGCTGGACATGATGCTGCGACTCGGCCCCTACGGCGAGGGCTTCGGCGCGAACCCGAACGGGCTCACCCTCGCCCGGCTCCGCGACGAGCACCCGCACGGCCTCGACCTCGGCCCCCTCAAGCCGCGCCTGCACGAGGTGCTGTGCACCGCGTCAAGGCGAATCGAGCTGTGCCCGCCCGCGTTCGCCGCGGACACCGACCGGCTCGCCGCCGCCCTGGACGCCCCACGCCCCGACCTCGTCCTGATCGGGCGCAGGCAGCTGCGCTCGAACAACAGCTGGCTGCACAACGTCCCGGAGCTGCTCGGCGGCTCCAACACCTGCACCCTGCACCTGAACCCGGCCGACGCCGAGCGACTCGGGATCGGCGAGGGCGCGCGCGTCCGTGTGACGTCCCGCACCGGCGCCGTCGAGGCCGTCGCCTCACCCACCGACACCGTCATGCCCGGTGTCGTCAGCCTCCCCCACGGCTGGGGCCACGACCTCCCCGGCACCCGCGCCCGGGTCGCCGCAGCCCGGCCCGGAGTCAACGTCAACGCCATCACCGATGATCGGCTCATCGACCCCCTCTCTGGGAACGCCGCGTTCAACGGCGTCCCCGTCACCCTCACCCCGCTGCCCTCACCCCTGTAAAACGTCCGGGCCCGGCAGAACGTTGGGGCCGTTCACCAAGATCTTTTGCCGGGGCCGACCGCCGCGCCCCAGCCCCCGCCCGGCTCCGTTCAGCGGAGTCCCGCCGAGCCGTGCCGGGACGGCCACTCAGCGTCCAACCTGCGGTGATTGATTGGTTTTGCACTGGTAGTGGGTGGTCGATACCGGGTTTAGGGACGCTTACCCACAGGTAGGAATCCCCTCGGCGTGGACGATCCGCCTGACGGAGGGCAAGGGCAAAGGGCACGGGCCGGTCGTCCGAACCGGTCGTCCGGGCCGGCCGCCTCGGGTGGTCGCCGGGCGGGACGGCGACCAGCGTCGCTGGCGTCACCGGCGGTGACGGTCCGCCGGAGACGGACGGGAACGCCAGAGGACGGACGGTTTCGGCCGCCGGAAAAGGGAATCCACCGGGTCCGGAACCGGAGACCCCGGAGCCGGAACCGGGACCGAGGTCAAGCCGGGCCAGGCCGGGCCAGGCCCGCCGGAGCCGAACGCGAGGCACGCACCCGAGGAGGGGACGACCTTGAACCGACGGACGAGCAGCATCTTCCGGCGCGGCCCCCGGCCGCAGGTCAGGCCGCATCCGGTGGACATGGCCGAGAACCTGGAACAGGCGGGATTCCTCGATCGCGCCATCCGGACGATCTCCACCGGCGTCAAGCGGGCGCTCCCCGAGGGCCCGGTCAAGGACGCGCTCCACGGCGTCCCGGTCGGGCATCCGGCGCATCCGCCGCTCACCGACCTGCCGATGGGCTGCTGGGTGTCCTCGGCCGTCCTCGACCTGGTCCCGGGCACGCGGCGGGCGTCGTCCGCGCTGGTCGCGGTCGGTCTCGCCGGGGCCGTGCCGACCGCGCTGACGGGCATAGCCGACTGGTCGGCCCTGCACCGCGAGCAGCAGCGGGTCGGGCTCGTCCACGCGATGGGCACCGCCGCCGCGAGCGCCCTGTACGGCGCGTCCCTGGTCGCCCGCCTGCGCGGCCGGGACGGCGCGGGCCGCACACTGGGCCTCGCGGGCCTCGGCGCGCTGTTCGCGGGCGGCTACCTCGGCGGACACCTCGCCTTCCGGCAGGCCGCAGGCGCCAACCACGCCGACCAGGTCTCCCACCTGGTCACGCTCGGCTGGCACGACCTGTGCCCCGCCACCGACCTCCCGGACGGCTGGCCGGTCCGCCGCACCCTCGGCTACATCAGCCTGTTCGTGCTGCGCGAGGAGGACGACATCCACGTCCTCACCGACCGCTGCAGCCACCTCGCCGGGCCCCTCCACCAGGGCCGGATCACCAATGACGACGACGGCGAGACCTGCGTCGTCTGCCCCTGGCACGGCAGCACCTTCCGCGTCGCGGACGGCTCGGTCGTCCATGGCCCCGCGACCAGCCGTCAGCCCGCCTTCGAGACCCGCGTGAACGAGGACGGCATCGTCCAGGTCCGTCCCCTTTCCTGACCCGGCCGCGACGCCCTGGCAGCGGCCCCGATGGCCGTCCCAAGACCGTCCCAAGGGCGTCGCGAGGGCGTCGCGAGGCATCCCGAGAGCGTCGCGAGGCATCCCGAGAGCGTCGCGAGGCGTCCCGAGAGCGTCGCGAGGCGTCCCGAGAGCGTCGCGAGGGCGTCCCGAGAGCGTCGCGAGGGCGTCGAGCGGATTCCACGCGACACAAGCCGCCACACGAGAAGCGGCCTCCGCCGTCCAGCGACGATCGCGCGCGGACGAGGACCCGGAAAACATGACCGCGCCGGCCGGACGGTCACTCCTTGGCGCGCGGACGAGTGCGGGGAAGCAGGATGGCCGTCGCGATGAGCCAGAGGGTGCCGCCGAAGCGGACGATCGGGACCAGGTAGACGAAGCCGTAAACGGCGAAGGTCAGCGAGGACAGGACGCCGACGACGGCGATCACCAGGCCGAGGACGGCCAGCGGGCGCGGCAGGAGGCGGGCGACCGTGCCCGGCACGGCGACACCCGCGATGAGCAGGGCGGACGTGAGGGAGAAGCCCGGCCCACCGGCGGCGAAGGAGAGGTCGGCGAGGACGCGGGCGAGCGCGGGGCTCGCGTCGGAGGTGAGGCGCGCGCCGGTCCAGGCGGCCATGCCCGAGAGGGCCAGCGAGGACGCGGCGAGGACGCCTCCGGCCAGGGCGATCGCGCTGCCCGGCGCGTTGACGGCGAGGGCGCGCAGCCGCCGGTAGAGGAAGGCGGCGGTCACCGTCAGCGGCGTCGCCGAGGCGATCAGCAGGAACGCGCCGACCTTGATCTGCGCGGAGTGGTCCAGGTCGTGCCGCAGGACGTCCGCCGCGGAGGCCGTCGGCTGCGGCGTGGACGCGTTGACCGCGACGTAGGCGATGGTCAGCGCCACGTAGACGAGGACGGGGACGAGCAGCGGGGGTCCGTGCGGGGCACGGCGGCGCGAGGCGGCCGGGGCGGTCGGTGGGGACGCGGTGGTCATGTCAGCTCCTCAAATCGTTCCACTCTGATAATGATTACAGATTGGAACGATTGTCAACCGGGTACGATCCAGGGCATGACCACGGACCAGCCCCGCCCCGCGCAGGCCACCCCACCCGCGTCCGCGCACGGGGAGGGCCCGCGCGACGCCGCGTCCACGGGGACGTCCTCGGCCGCCGAGGCGTCCGCACAGACGACCGCCGCACAGCCCGCGCAAGGGCCGCCGGTGGGCGTGGCGTTCCTGCTGGCGCAGCTGGGGTCGCATGCGGCGGCGTTGTTCGCGGAGCGGATCGGGACGCTGGACCTGACTCCGCCGCAGGCGGGGTTGCTGCGGATGCTGAAGGCGAGCCCCGGGTGCAGCCAGCGCGAACTCGCCGACCGGCTCGGGATGCCGCCGAGCCGGTTCGTCCCGTTCGTGGACACGATGGAGGAGCGCGGGCTGGTCGAACGCCGCCGCAACCCCGACGACCGCCGCCTGCACGCGCTCTACCTCACCGAGGCGGGCGAGTCCCTCCTGAACGAGCTGCGCTCCATCGCGATGGCGCACGAGGCGGACCTGGCCTCCGCGCTGTCACCCGAGGAGCACCGGCAGCTCACGGGCCTTCTCCAGCGCATCGCCGCCGACCGGGACCTGACGCCCGGCGTCCACCCCGGCTACCGCTCGGTCCGCCCCCGCTGACCCCCACCCGAGGATCAACCCACCCCGCCCCCGCCCGAGGATTCACCCTCGCCGAACCCCGAACCCCGAACCCGAACCCCGAGTCCGAAGCCCGAAGCCCGAAGCCCGAAGCCACGATCAACCGGCCCCGGAGATCAACCCCGCCGAGCCTCGACCCCAGCGTCAGCCCCCGGACGTCTCGGACGTGTCGGGCCCCTCGTCCGAGATCGGGTACTCGACCAGAGCGAGGACGCGGCTGGCCATGAAACGGGCGGTGCGGACGGGGGTCCCGGTGCGGGTGACCTCGCTGACCTCGACGACGCCGCGCCGCGTGTCGACCTCCACGCGGCGGCCGGCGCGGGTGGCGATGACCTCGTAGGTGCGGACGCCCTCGCCGCCCGCGTCGATGACGATCTCGACCCTGTCGCCCTTCATGAGCACCCCTCGCACTGTCGAACGTATATTCGACTCATACCCAGATCAAGGGGCCCGCAACCGTCAAAAACGCAGGTCAGAACAGGAATCTGTAGAGCGCGACGAGCCCGACGACCACGATCACGGCGCGCAGGACGTTCGACGGGATGCGCTGCCCGACCTTCGCGCCGAGCAGCCCGCCGAGGGTCGATCCGGCCGCGATGAGCAGGACGGCCAGCCAGTCGATGTCGGTCCGGCCGGTCGCCCACGACCCGATGAACACGACCGCCGCCGTGCCGTTGACCAGCGCGGACAGCACGTTCTTGGCGGCGTTGACGCGCTGCAGGTCCTCGTTCAGGCCCGTCCCGAGCAGCCCGATCAGGACGATGCCCTGCGCCGCCCCGAAGTACCCGCCGTACACGCCCGCCCCGAACACCCCGGACCACAGCCCCGGCCCGCCGTGCTCCCGCCGCTTCGGACGGTCCTTCAGGTACGCCGCCAGCCTCGGCTGGACGATCACCAGCACCAGCGCGAGGACGATCAGCGCCGGGACGATCACGTCGAACGCCGACGCGGGCAGCTCCAGCAGCAGCAGCGAACCCAGCGCCGCGCCCAGCACGGACGCGCTGCCGAGCCGCAGCAGCCGTCCCCGCTGGCCCGTGAGCTTGTCCCGGTAGCCGTACGCGCCGGTCACCGACCCCGGGACCAGGCCGATGTTGTTCGAGACGTTCGCGGTCACGGGCGGAAAGCCGAGGGCGACCATGGTCGGGAACGTGATGAGCGAGCCGGAGCCCACCACGGTGTTGATCCCTCCCGCGGCGATCCCCGCGGCGAACACCGCGCCCGCGTCGAACCAGTTCACGATCGTCACGTCCCGTATGCCGAGCGTCCTGCAATCACCCGATGGTAGGGAAGGGCGAGTTCACCGGATTGGTCGGGGTCGTCCGCCCACATGCTGAGACGAACGCCGTTCCCGTCCGGGAGCGGCCCCACGGGAGGCCGCCGGGGAGCGGCCCCACGGGAGGGCCGCCGGGGAGGGCCCCGCGGGAGGCCGTCAGTAGGCGGCTCTCGCGTACCAGCGGCCGTTCTGCCGGTCCACGGTGAGGGGGATGCCGAAGCAGTCGGTCAGGTGCGCGGGCGTGAACACCTCGTCCACCTTGCCCGCCGCCACGATCTCGCCCTTGCGCAGCAGCAGCGCGTGCGTGAAGCCGTCCGGGACCTCCTCGACGTGATGGGTGACCATCACGGTCGTCGGGGCGGTCGGGTCGTTCGCCAGGACGCCGAGCCGGCGCACGAGGTCCTCGCGTCCGCCGAGGTCGAGGCCCGCGGCGGGCTCGTCCAGCAGGAGGAGCTCGGGGTCCGGCATCAACGCGCGGGCGATCTGCACCCGCTTGCGCTCGCCCTCCGACAGCGTCACGAACCGCCGCTTGACCAGCTCGGAGCAGCCGAGCGCGTCCAGCAGCCCGATCGCGCGCGCCAGGTCGGTGGACTCGTACTCCTCCCGCCACCGGCCCAGGATCGCGTACGAGCCGGTCAGGACGACGTCGAGGACGGTCTCCCCCGCCGGCACCTTCTGCGCGACCGCCGAGCTCGCGATCCCGATCCGGGGCCGCAGCTCGAACACGTCGGTGCGGCCGAGCTCCTCCTCGAGGATCTCCACCGACCCCTCACTCGGATGGAGCATCGCGGCGGCGATCTGGAGCAGCGTCGTCTTGCCCGCCCCGTTCGGCCCCACGACGACCCATCGGTCGCCCTCGTCCACCGTCCATGTGACGTCGCGCAGAAGGGAGGCTCCCTCGCGCTTGACGCCGACTCCCCGGAGTCGCAGTACCTCGCCGGCCATCGCGCGCCTTTGTCCCCAATCCGACTTCTCAGGTGATCCGATTCGCAAGAGAGAACCTATGCGATTCGCAGCGCTTATGGTGGTCGGCATGGACGCAGGGGCTGACCGAACGGGCTCGACGCGCGACGCGGCGACCGCGCTGTGCGCGTGGGGCAACGCCTGGCTGGCCGGACACGTGGGCCTGGACGAGGCCGTGGACGCGGTCGAGCAGGCCGCCGGGCCGCAGATCGTCGTCGCCTCCCCGGACGACCGGAACCCGTCGTCCGGCCCGGATCTCGCGCTGCCCGGGGCGGCGGGGGACGTTCCGTTGCGGCGGGCGCTCGGCGAGTTGCGGGTGGAGGGGATGGCCGCCCTGCGACTGGCGCTGCCCGTGCCGGGCGATCCGCTAGGACTGACCGGCCCCGCCGCGTTCAACCGCGCGGCGATCGACGCGGAGTGCGCCGTCGTGGCCGTCCTCGCCGACCACGCCGTCGGGTTCGTCCCGCGCGTGGATCTTCGCGGCTCGTCCTACGCGGGCGTCCGGTGGGAGGTGTCGGTGGCGGCGGGCGGACGGCCCGACGTGCCGTCCCTGCCCGAGGCCGAGCGGGATCTGACGATGGCGATGCGCGAGGCCACCGAGGCGCTGGTCACGGTGAACGACGTCGCGCCCGTCCCGCCGGAGATCGCCGACGAGCTGATGAACCTGCGCTCGGCCGGGGCGGACGAGCCGCCGCTCGCGCCCGGGTATCCGCCGCGCGCGCAGCGGACCGCGGCCCGTGCCGTCCACCTCGCGACGGTCGTCCGGCTGGCGCGCCGGATGGACGCGCGCGGCCTGGACGCCCCGCAGATGCGCCGTCGCGACGAGGCCCTGCGGCTGCTCGACCGGGCCGTCCGGCGCGCCGTCGTGTCCGCCTGCGACAGCGTCTTCGACCCCGTCCCCTGACCTGCGGGGGCCTGGCCCGGGAACGCAAAAACGGGGCGTCTCCCTGTGGGAGGACGCCCCGTCGCGGAGGTGGTCCCCGTCAGGCGCGGACCACGATCGTGTTGACGATCTTGTCGGCGAACGTCTGCTTGCGCTCGTCCCACAGCGGCCACAGCCAGCCCACGTAGCAGGCGAAGCTGTCGGCGGCGTGGCAGATCTTCCGCAGGAAGGCCATGCCGAAGCCGATCGGCTGACCGGTGTCGGCGCTCACCAGCTTGATGCCCATCTGGCGCTTGCCGATGGTCTGGCCGGTGGTGCCCTCCTGGTAGAGCAGCCAGAGGCCGAGGCCGAAGGCGGCCGCCGCGCCGACGAGCATCAGCAGGACGCCGAACAGGGCCGCGCCGCCGCTGCCGCCCGTCGCGATGAGGGAGCCGAGGAAGTACAGCACCCCGGCCGGGATGCCGACGATCAGGCCGTCGATGAAGTAGCCGCCGACGCGGGAGCCCCACTCGGCGAGCTGGCCGCCTCCGGCGGGCGCGCCGCCGTAGTAGCCGGGCTGCTGGCCGTAACCCGCCTGCGCCGGGGGCTGCTGGCCATATCCGGGCTGCTGCTGGCCGTAGCCAGGCTGCTGACCGTAGCCAGGCTGCTGACCGTAACCGGGCTGCTGGCCATAACCCGGCTGCTGCGCCGGGGGCTGCTGTCCATATCCAGGCTGCTGCTGGCCGTAGCCCGGCTGCGCCGGGGGCTGCTGACCGTAGCCGGGCTGCTGCTGGCCGTACCCCGGCTGCTGCTGGCCGTACGGGTCGTAGGGGTTGCCCACACTCGCTCCTTGATTGATTGACCCTGTGGTTTTGTGACGTCCGCCGGACCTGGAGGGACTCCACGGATCTGGCCGACGACGGACGCCTGCTCAGACCCGCAGGACGCCGAGCCTGACGAGTTGCCAGAGCTCCGAGATGACGAGTGCGGCCGCGAGGACCCGGCTACGGGTCTTCGGGGCCAGCCCCCACCACCGGGCCCCCAGCCCGAGCGGAGCCAGGGCGATCGCCACGGCTCCGGTGAGCGCCACCGGGTTCGCGAGCACGGCCTGGCCGGGACGGCCCGCGCCGAACTCGAGGAACACGGTCGTGCCCCCGCACAGGGGACAGGGGATCCCGGTGACCGTCCGGAGGGGACAGATCACGCCGGGGTCGTGGACGCGGTGCACCCAGGCCGCGGCGACCGCGGCCGTGGCCATGGCGGCGACCCGCAGGGCGACGCCCAGGGGGCCGCGCCGCGCGGCGACGAGGCTCCGGTCGACGATGCCGCCGAGCGCGCCCCGCGGCCCGCCGGCGACCGTCGGGCCGGTCGTTCCCCCCACCGATTCCTCCGCCTCGATGACACTTTGTCCAGTTGACCCATATATCGGGTCCACCCCGCGCTGGGTCAAGTCGGCACAGGTATCCGCGATGCGACCGTTACCTGGCGCATGACCGGTCTCACCCTGGCAGCAGGGTAGGACATTCCACCCCAACGGGGTGCGCGATTAACGGGATAGGACTTAGCAGGTCAGCCCGCAACCGGTCGGACAGCGTAACAGAACGTGCGCATACGCAGCACCTGCCCTCCAAGCCCCTGAAACCGCCGGTAGAGCCCCCGTGAAGCACACGGAACACCCACGCCGCCCCGAGATGTCCACCCCATGAACCCCCAGCGCCCCCGACCGAAGATTCGCCTCAAGCAACGCGGAAAAAGAACGCCCACCACAACACGAAGACAACACCGGAATGCTCACGCCCGAGCACACGGCGCAGCACGAGGACGGCAGCGAAAGGCGCATCAGCGCACGGGCCGTGGCGTGATGAACGGCACGGACGACACATCAACGCACGGGCCGTGGCGCGAGGGCGACGTTGGAGGGCGCGTAGAGCAACGACCGCAACGCGAAGGCGGCACCGTAAAGCGCGTCAGAGCACGGGCCGTGGCGTGACGGGCGGCACGGACGACACCTCAGAGCACGGGCCGTGGCACGGGCCGTGGCACGGGCCGTGGCGCGAGCTGTGGCGCGAGCTGTGGCGCGAGCTGTGGCGCGAGCTGTGGCGCGAAGGCGATGCCGGAGGACGCGTCAGAGCAACGACCGCGACACGAAGGCGACACCCGGAAAGTGCGTCAGGGCGCGGGCTGTGGCGTGGGGGTGGTGCGGAGGGTGTGTGTTGGCGTGCGCGTGGGCGTGGAGGCGCGCGGAAGGGCACGGGGTGCTGGATCGGTCTGCGCGAAGGGGCGCGTTGCTCGGGGTGCGAGCGCGCGTGCGGCGCGTGGGGGTGTGGAGACCGCGGGCCGGGGTGTGGGAGGACGCCCGTGGGAGCGGGCGGCGCGGCGCGGTGGTGTGGTGGTGCGGCCTGGGGGGTCGGTGGGCGCGCGGCGTCAGGAGTTGGCCGCGGCGCCCACCGTCAGGGGGGCGGCCTGCGGGACGGCGGCGAGGTGGTCGGCCTCGACGACGTCGGCGATGACGGCGGTGATGTTGTCGGGGCCGCCGCCGTCGCGGGCCAGGCCGATGAGCCGGTGGACCGCGCGGGCCGGGTCGGGTTCCGCGGCGAGGACCTCGTAGGCGGTCTGCGGGTCCACGACGTTGGACAGGCCGTCCGAGCACAGCAGGTAGCGGTCGCCGAGGCGGGCCTCGCGCAGGCGCAGGTCGGGCTCGCGGTCCTCGCGTCCGTCCAGCACGCGGTAGAGGACGTGCGAGAGCCTCGACGTCTCGGCCGGGTCCGGGGTCTGGCCGGACTGCTCGGCCTCGGCCTTGAGCAGCTCGTCCATGGTGTGGTCCTGCGTGATCTGGAACAGCTCGTTGTCACGCAGGAGGTAGCCGCGCGAGTCGCCGATGTGGGCGAGGGCGACGCGGGTGCCGTCCCACAGCATGGCGGTGAGCGTGGTGCCCATCCTGGACAGGTCGGGGCGTTCTTCGCGGACGATGCGGAGCTTCTCGTTGGCCTCGGCGACGGCGCGGCCGAGCACCCCGACGAGGTCCTCGACGGGGGCTTCGGCGTCCAGTGAGCGCAGCGATCCGATGACGGTCGAGGACGCCACCTCGCCGCCGGCGTAGCCGCCCATACCGTCCGCCACCGCGATGAGCCGGGCCCCGGCGTAGCCGGAGTCCTCGTTGTTCTCCCGGCTGCATCCGATGTCGCTGCCTGCTGCGTACCTGATTGCTACGTTCATACCGATTTCGATGACGATCCTGTCAGTGGAAGTTGTTCTATCAGTCCGCGACGAGTCCGTGCCGGACGGCATGGAGCGCCGCCTGCGTCCGATCCTGCACTCCCAGTTTCATGAGCAGATTACTGACGTGCGTCTTGACCGTCTTCTCGGAGACCACGAGGGCGCGCGCGATCTCCCGGTTGGACCTGCCCCGCGCGATCTGCACGAGCACCTCACGCTCCCTGTCGGTCAGCGCGGCCAGGCCGCGGTCGTCATGCCGTCCGTCGCCGGCCGCGTCGGCGCCGAGCACCGCCTCGGCCGCGTCCGGCGCGAACAGCACGTGTCCGTCGTGGACCGCGCGGATCGCCTGGACGAGCGCCCGCGGATCGACGTCCTTGTACAGATACCCAGCCGCACCCGCCTGTACTGCCGGCAGCACGTGGCCCCGCTCGGTGACGCTGGTGAGCACCAGCACCCTCGCCGCGACCCCGCGAGCACGCAGTTCGGTGAGCGCGGCCAGGCCGCCCGCGCCCGGCATCTTCAGGTCCATGAGCACGATATCGGGCTCCAGCCGCTCGGCCATGGACACCGCCTCGACGCCGTCCGCGGCCTCGCCCACCACCTCGATGTCGTCCTGGATACCGAGGTAGGTGCGCAGCCCCTGCCGGACGACCGGATGGTCGTCGGCGATCAGCACCCGGATCGCGGCGGAGGTGCGCGCCGCGCCTCCGCCGGTGTCGGTCACAGGGCCGCTCACAGGGCCACCTCCACACGGACCACCGTGCCCCGGCCGGGCGCGGTGTCGATCGACAGTGTGCCCCCGATCGAGTGCGCACGGTCCCGCATCGAGTCGAGTCCGAGGCCGTTCGGGCCTCCGCTCCCGGGCGTGTCGCCTTTTCCGGAGCCGTTTCCCGCGCCGTTCCGCACGCCGACGCCCGCGCGGTTCGCGGGCGTGTCGGACTTCGCGGGAGTGTCGGACGGCGTGAACCCCCTACCGTCGTCGGCGATCTCCAGCGTGACGGCGTCCGCGGCGGAGGCGAGCCGGACGCGCACGGTGCTCGCCCCGGCGTGTCGCAGCGCGTTGTGGAGGGCCTCCTGCGCGATCCGGAACAGGCCGAGCTCGGCTTCTTCGGGGAGGCCGACCGCGCCGTCCGCGTCGCACACCACGCGCGCGTCGAAGGCGCGGTCGAGGACCTCCGCGTGCTTGCGCAGGGACGCGGCGAGCCCGTCGGCGAGGTCGGCCGGACGCAGCTCGAAGATCACCGCGCGCAGCTCGGCGAGCGCGTCCGCGGCGAGTTTTTCGACCTGGTCGAGCTCCTGGACGGCCCGCGCCGGATCCCGCTCGGCCAGCGCGGACGCCGCGCGTGCGGTGAGCCTCAGGGAGAACAGCTTCTGGGCCACGGCGTCGTGCAGCTCACGTGCGAGCCGGGTGCGCTCGGCGACGACGGTCAGCTCACGGTTCGCCTCGTAGAGCCGCGCGTTGGTGATCGCGATCGCGGCGTGCGCGGCGAACAGCGTCAGCAACTCCTCGTCCCGCGCGCAGAACCCGGGCCCCGCCTCCGTACAGTCCGGAG
This sequence comes from Actinomadura oligospora ATCC 43269, assembly GCF_000518265.1. Classification (GTDB taxonomy): domain Bacteria; phylum Actinomycetota; class Actinomycetes; order Streptosporangiales; family Streptosporangiaceae; genus Spirillospora; species Spirillospora oligospora. The sequence goes on from NZ_JADG01000007.1 coordinate 168,846, forward strand.
CACCACCCTCACCCGAAGCCCCGTCGCCGCCCACAGCGCCCCCACCACCGGAAGCCCCGCCGCCACTGGGAGTGCCGTCACTGCTGGGAGCACCGCTGTCGCCCGTGGCAGCGCCGCCCGCAGCAGGCCCGCTTGGGGCGGGGCCGCCCGTAGCAGGCCCGCTCGTAGCGGGGCCGCTCGTCGCAGGACCGCTCGTCGCAGGACCGCTCGTCGCAGGACCGCTCGTCGCAGGCCCGCCCGTGGCAGGGCCGCTTGTAGCGAGCCCGCTCGTGGCAGGGCCGCTCGTAGCGGGGGCGCTTGGGGCGGGGGCGCTCGTGGCGAGCCCGCTTGGGGCGGGGCCGCTGGTGCAGGTGCTGCTGGTGCAGGTTCCGCTCGCGTAGGCGCAGACCGTGGGAGGACGGGACGAGGGCTGGCGGCGGTTGGCGAGGAAGATGATGCCGAGCACCTGGTCGCCGTCCCGGATCGGGACGCCGAGGAAGTCCTTCAGGACGGGGTGCGCGGCGGGCCAGCCCTCGAACTCGGGGGCGCGGCGGATGTCGGCGAGCCGCTTGGGCTCGTTGTCGCGGAGCATCGCGGCGAGCATGCCGTGCTGGCGGGGCATGGGGCCGATCCGGTCCCACTGGGCGGAACTGACGCCCTCGACGACGAACTCGGCGAACGAGCCCTGGTCGTCCGGGACGCCGAGGGCGGCGTAGCGGGCGTCCAGCAGGCGGGCGGCGGCGCGGACGATCACCTGGAGCACCTCGCGGACCGACAGGTGCCGGGTGACCGCGAGGACGGCGGAGCTGACCGCGTGCAGCGTGGCTTCCTCGCCCGTCCGCGAGCCGGGCTCGCCCGGATACGTGCCCGCGGTCACGCGAACACCGGCTTCGGCAGGGACACGAGCGTCCGAGGCCACGCGAGCACCGACTTCCGCAGGCACGCGAGCATCCGCGGCCAGACGGGCACCGGCTTCCGCAGCTACGCACGTGTCCGAGGCCACACGGGCACCGGCTTCCCCGGACACGCGAACTTCCGCCGCCACGCGGGCACCGGCTTCCCCGGGCACGCGAGCTTCCGCCGCCACGCGGGCACCGGCTTCCGCAGCTACGCACGCATCCGTGTCCGCAGGCACGCGCGTGTCCGAGGCCACACGGGCATTAGCTTCCCTGGCCTCACGAGCATCCGCGCCTGCGGGCACGCGGGCACCGGCTTCCGTGGGCACGCGGGCATCCGCGTCCGCGTCTGCGGGCGCGCGAGCGCTCGCGTTCGCGCCCGCGCGCGCGTTTCCGCAGCCCACCTCGGATGCGCCCATACCGGTCCCGTCCGGCCCTTCACCGTCGTCGGTGAGCGCCCGTGCGCCCGCCTGTGAAGACCGTACTCGGTGGACGCCATACGGCGAATCAGCCCGTGGGCCGGACTCCGCCGTCCGCCCGTCATCCGCCCGGACGAGCCTCGCGTCCACGCCCCTCCCCCTTCAGCGCTATGACCGTCTTTCGGTAGTATTCGCCGATTTTCATGATCTTCGAGATCGGGGTTTCCTTGAGGCTTTCCCTCCGGTCGGTGACCGTGTTCACCGCCGCCTCTGCGACCGTCCTGACGGTCGTCCCTTCCCCCGCGCACGCGTCTGTACCCTCCGCTGCCGCAAAGGGCACGTGGCGCGTCTCCCTCCACACGTCCGCCGGGACGACCGCGACCACGACCGTCGCCACGTCCAAGCGGACCGCCTGGACGTTCACCACGAACGACCAGGGTTCCAAGGCTCGCGCCTTCCACCTGTCCGGCGGCAGGTGGCGCGCCTCCGCCCTGCCCCGGACGGTCGACAGTCCTGTCATCGAAGCGGCTGCCTCGTCCGACCGGAACGTCTGGGCCGCGACGATGGGGGAGCTTCCGGCCCCGCCCGCGGCCTCCGTGAACCGGCTCCTCGCCGAACGTCCAGCCCTGCGCTCCGCCGCCGCAGCCGGTGTCAAGCGTGTCCCGGCGCGCGTCCTGCGCTGGAACGGACGCTCCTGGACGACCATGAAGTCGTTCCCGGGAACGACGGTGACGGCCATCGCCGCTCCGGGCGCACGCGACGTCCGGATCTTCGGCATGCTGATGGGCAAGGGCGATCCGACGGCCATCATGTGGCGCTACAACGGCAAGACCTGGAAGCGGACGGTCACCAAGACCATGGTCACTGGCGTGGCCGTCCGATCGTCACGGGACATCTGGGCGGCGGCCTTCGAGACCTCTGACGACGGCCACGAAGTCATCCTGCACTTCGACGGACGCTCCTGGAGGCGCGAGCGTCTTCCCCTTCCCTCCGGTGAAGTGAACTTCTCCGGCATCACCGCCGGCCGCGACCGCGTCTGGGTGACCGGCGACGGCATCACCAACCAGACCTACGCCTTCGTCCGGGACCGGCGCGGCTGGCGCCGGGAGCGGATCCCCGGCGCGACCGACCTCGGGCCGAGGTCCCGTCCGTTCCTCACCGACCGGGGCGAGCTCGCGTTCATCACGATGCTGGTCAGCGAGAACACCCCACCCGCCTACCGCGAGCGCGCGATCATGTTCTATCGCAAGAGCACCGGTAAATGGCATGTGGACGTCGTCCCGCAGAAGCTGGCCGGACGCGGCTTCGAGCCTTGGGGCGACACGGCTCCGCTGCGCGGCAGCGGGACAATCCTGGTCGGAGGCTCCCTGACCGGTTCCCGTGCCTCGGAGGCGGCCGTGGCGGTCTACCGGCCGAACCACTGACCCGGGGCCCTAGGACCAAGGGCTGAGGCTCGGGCGCCCGCGTGGCCGATGTGCCGCGCGGGCGCGCGAAATAGCGTCGTCGGCATGACGAAGACCGCACTGATCACCGGAGCGTCCAAGGGGCTGGGCCGTGCGCTCGCCGCCGAACTCGTCCGCGATGGCTGGACGGTCATCGTCAACGCACGGTCGGCGGAGGCCCTCGCCGAAGCCGCCGCCGGGCTCGGGCCGGGCGTCGTGACCGTCCCCGGGGACGTGACCGACCCGGCGCACCGGGACGATCTGGTCCGGGCCGTCACCGAGGCGGGCGGGATCGACCTGCTGGTGAACAACGCGGGCACGCTCGGCACGACGCCGCTGCCGCGCCTCGCCGACCAGCCCCTGGACGACCTCGAGGCCGCGTTCCGCACCAACGTCACCGCGCCGCTGGCGCTCATCCAGGCGTTCCTGCCGGGGCTGCGCGAGCGGGGCGGGGCGATCCTCAACATCAGCTCGGACGCGGCGGTGAAGCCCTACGAGACGTGGGGCGGCTACGGCTCCACGAAGGCCGCCCTCGAGCAGCTCTCGCACGTTCTGGCGGCCGAGGAGCCGGGCCTCGCGGTCTGGTGGGTCGAGCCGGGCGACATGCGCACCGACATGCTGCGCGCCTCCGGCGAGGACGCGGACGCCGCGCCGCCGCCCGAGCACGCCGCCGCCGCCCTGCGCACCCTGATCGAGGAGCGCCGCCCGAGCGGACGTCACCGCGTCGCCGACCTCGCGAACCCGACCATTTCGGAAGGCAGCGCACAATGACGACTGTGCTGGAACCCGATCCCCCCACCGAACCGTCGGACGACGCCCTCGCCGAGACCGCCACCCGTACCGAAGACGCCCCCACCGACGCGGTCGTCGACCCGTCGCCGGAGGGCGTCGCCGAGGAGCGGACGGGCGGCGTCTGGAGCGGCAGGATGCTGGTGCCGACGCTCGGCATCGTGCTCGTTGTGACGCTGCTGGCGTTCGAGGCGATGGCCGTCGGGACGGTCATGCCGGTCACGGCGCGCGACCTGGACGGCCTCTCGCTGTACGGCTGGGGGTTCAGCGCGACGCTGATCGCGAGCCTGCTGACCACCGTGCTGTCCGGCGGCTGGGTGGACCGTTCCGGGCCGAGTCGTCCGCTGATGACCGGGCTGGCGCTGTTCGTCGTGGGACTCGCGGCGGCCGGGGCCGCGCCCACCATGTGGATCTTCATCGGGGCGCGCACCTTCCAGGGGCTCGGCACCGGGATCGCGATGGTCTCGATGTACGTCCTGATCGCCCGCGTCTACCCCGAGGAGCTGCGCCCGCGCGTGTTCGCGGCGCTGTCGGCCGCGTGGGTCCTGCCGGGGCTGATCGGCCCGGCGGTCGGCGGGCTGGTCGCCCAGCACGCCGGATGGCGCTGGGTGTTCCTGGGGCTGATCCCGCTGGTCATTCCGGCCGCGGCGATGCTGGTCCCGGCGCTGCGGAACATCCTTCCGAGCGAGCAGGCGGCCCAGCGCACCACGACCGCCCGCTACGTCGCGGCGGTCGCCGTCGCGGGCGGCGCGGGCGTGCTGCTGTTCGGCTTCCAGCACCCCGGGATCATCATGGTGCTCGGCGTGGCGGCCGGGCTGGCCGGGCTGGGTTTCGGCCTGCCGAAAATGCTCCCCGCCGGGACGCTGCGGTTCCGGCGCGGGCTGCCGAGCGTGGTGCTGGTGCGCGGCCTGCTGTCCGGCACGTTCGCCGGGATGGAGGTGTTCATCCCGCTCGCGCTGACCAGCCTGCACAAGTTCAGCCCCGCCGAGGCGGGCGTCGTGATGACGCTCGGCGCGCTCGGCTGGTCGGGGGCGTCGCAGATCCAGGGCCGGTCCAAACGGTCCCGGCAGTTCTTCGTCCGGCTGGGCGCGGTGCTGGTCACGGCCGGGATCGCGGGCGCCGCCGTGGCCGTCCAGATCAGCGGATGGGCCGCCGCGCCCGCCTGGACCCTCGGCGGCGCGGGCATGGGCTTCGCGATCAGCAGCCTCAGCGTCCTGATCCTGAACAACTCGCCCGAGGAGGAGCAGGGCGTCAACTCGGCCGCGCTCCAGATCGCCGACAATCTCGGCTCCTCGCTGTTCGTCGGGGCGGCGAGCGCCCTGGTCGCCGCCATCGGCACCGACCGCCTCGGCACCGGCCTCGGCGTCTCGAGCGTCCTGCTGACCTCGCTCGCCGCCGTCGGCGTCATCGCCGCCCTCCGCGTCACGCCACGCCCGACGACCTGACCGGACGCGTCGCGGCCACCGTCCGCCGCGGCTTGTGACGGCCTTTCCGCCCGCCGTCCGGCGGACGGCTCCGAGTGGACTGCCGCGTCCCGGGCGGGCGCGGCAGAGAACGTCTCCTTCCTTCTCCCGGCCTCCGCCCTCGGGGGCCGACCCTGGAGTTCGTCATGTCCGAAACCCTGGATTTCGCCCTTCCAGCCGACCTGGAGGCCCACGAGCCGCCCGAGGCGCGTGGACAGACCCGCGACGGCGTCCGGCTGCTGGTGGGACGGGCCGCGACCGGCGCGGTGACCCACCACGCGTTCCGCGAGCTGCCCGGCCTGCTGCGACCCGGGGACCTGCTGGTGGTCAACACGTCCGCGACGCTGCCCGCCGCCGTCCGGCTGGACCGGCTCGCCGTGCACTTCTCCACCCCCGTCCCCGACGTGGACGGCCCCGGCTCCGACGGCCGCGACTGGCTCGTCGAGCTGCGGCGGCGCTCCGGCAAGGGGAGCACCCCCTACCACGGCGGCAGCCCCGGCGAGTGGATCCCGATGCCGGACGGCGTCACGCTGCGGCTCGTCCGGCGGCACAGCGACCGGCTGTGGCACGCCCGGCTCAGCACCCCCGTCGTCCCCTACCTGCGGCGGAACGGCGTCCCGATCAGGTACGGCTACGTCCGGCGGGACTGGCCGACCGCCGCCTACCAGACCGCCTTCGCGCTCGACCGGGCCGACGGCGGCGCGGAGATGCCGAGCGCGGCCCGCCCGTTCACGCCCGAACTGGTCACCGGGCTCGTCGCGCGCGGCGTCCTGGTCGCGCCGCTCGCCCTGCACACCGGCGTCGCGTCCCCCGAGGCGCACGAGCCGCCGTACGCCGAGCGCTACCGCGTCCCGGAGCCGACCTGGGACCTGGTCCGCCACATCCGTGATCACGGCGGACGGGTGATCGCCGTCGGCACCACGGTCGTCCGCGCTCTGGAGACCGTCGCGGCGGGCGGCCCCCTCACCGGCTGGACCGACCATGTCGTCACCCCCGAGCGCGGCGTCCAGGCCGTGAACGGCCTGCTCACCGGCCTGCACGAGCCGAAATCGTCCCATCTGATGATGTTGACCGCGATAGCCGGACGCCCCCTCCTGTCGGCCCTCTATGCCGCCGCCCTCGACGAGCGCTACCTTTGGCACGAATTCGGGGACCTCAACCTCGTCCTGCCCGACTAGCCCGTGAACCCCGGGCAGGACGGGCTGAACGCTCGGCGTCCGCATGGTGGACGTCACAGACGGGCGCGTGGCACGGCCGGTACCGTGGTGAACAGCATGGACGGCACAGCACAGCGCACGCTCCTCATCACGCTCACCGGCCGCGACCGCCCCGGGGTCACGTCGCGGCTCTTCGCCACCCTTGCGGGCTTCCCCGTCACGGTCGCCGACGTGGAGCAGGTCGTGATCCGCGGCCGGCTCGTCCTCGGCGTCCTGGTCTCCTACGCCGACGGGGCCGACATCGGACGGGTCTGGACGGCCGCCGAACGCGTCGCGACGGACCTCGACATGGAGGTCGAGCTGTCCACCGGGCGCGACCGGGCGGTGCCACGGCGCCGCGGGCGGCTGCACGTGACCGTGCTCGGCGCCCCGCTCCTGCCCGCCGCGATGGCCGGGATCGCCGGGCGGATCGCCGCGAACGGCGCCAACATCGACCGCATCGAGCGGCTCGCCGGATACCCCGTGACCTGCATCGAGATGGACGTCTCGGGCGCCGACAAGACCACCCTGCGCGCCGCGCTCGCCCAGGAGGCCGCCGAACGGCAGGTCGACGTGGCCGTCCAGCCGGGCGGGCTGCAGCGCCGGGCCAAGCGGCTGATCGTCATGGACGTGGACTCCACCCTCATCCTGGGCGAGGTCATCGAGCTGCTCGCCGAGCAGGCGGGCTGCCTGGACGAGGTCGCCAAGGTCACCGGGGCCGCGATGCGCGGCGAGCTGGACTTCGAGGGGTCGCTGCGGGAGCGGGTCGCGCTGCTGGCCGGGCTGGACGCGGGCGCGCTGGAGATCGTCCGGAAGAAGATCGAACTGGCCGCCGGGGCGCGCACGATGGTCCGCACGCTGAAGCGGCTGGACTACAAGTTCGCGATCGTCTCCGGCGGGTTCACGCAGGTCACCGACGCCCTCGTGGAGGACCTCGGGATCGACTACTCGGCCGCCAACACCCTGGAGGTCCAGGACGGCCGCCTCACCGGACGCGTCGTCGGGCCGGTGATCGACCGGGCGGGCAAGGCCGCCGCCCTGGAGCGGTTCGCCCGGGAGGCCGGGATCCCGATCAGCCAGACGGTCGCGATCGGCGACGGCGCGAACGACCTGGACATGCTGCAGGCCGCGGGCCTCGGCATCGCCTACAACGCCAAGCCGGTCGTCCGGCAGGCCGCCGACACCGCCGTGAACGTCCCGTACCTGGACACGATCCTGTTCCTGCTGGGCATCAGCCGCGAGGACGTCGAGGCGGCCGACGCCGCCGACCCCTCCGTCGGCTGACGCGACCGGCCGTCCCCGGGACGGCCAGCGGAGTCGACCCGCAGCGGTGACGGCCAGCGGCGGTGACCGCTGGCACGGGCCACCGGGGCTCCACGGACGAGCGGGAGCGCCTTCCGCGGGTCTCCCTGGACGCCGCGAAACGGCCGGGGTCCACCGCGCCCTTTACTCCCGTCCCCCCTTCCGGGACGGAAGGTCATCGGGCGGACATCGCCAACTGGTGATCATCCAGGTGAGACGGGGTATACCTTCCCTGGTCCGTCGCGGGTTGGGGGGAGCGGTGCCGCGATGCTGAAGCGCGTCCGGCAGGCGTACGCCTCGATCGGCTCGTTCGGGAGCGAGGCGACGCCCTTCTACGGGCTCTCGGCCGCCCTCGCGGTGACCGCGCCGCTGATCGCCGGGGTGATGACCCACCGCGCCGCGACGGGCGCGATGATCGCCCTGGGCGCGTTCCTGGTGGCGCAGCGCGCGCCCGAGGGGCCGTACGGCGCGCAGGCCCGCAACCTCGGCAGCGCGGTCATGCTGGTGGCGGTCGGCTCGGCCCTCGGCGGGCTGCTCAGCGGGCACGTCTGGCTGTCGGTCGTGGTCGTCCCGCCGGTGGTGGCGCTCGGGTCGGCGGTGCCCTGGATCGGCTCGACGGCGGGCCTGGCGGTGCTGCTGGCGGCCGTCCGGCCGCACCCCGACGACGTCGTGTACATCGGGTTCCTGGAACTGCTCGGCGGCGTGCTGTTCTGCGTGATCGTGCTGGCGCCCTGGCCCGCGCGGCGGCTGCGTCCGCTGCGGGACGCCCTCTCGGACGCGGCGGACGAGGTCGCCGGGGCGCTCGACGCGGTCGCCCAGGAGATCGGCACCCCCGACGCCGCCGCCCTGGACGCCGTCCAGATCACCAATCCGGACCTCGCCGCCGTCGTCCACACCGTCGACTGGGAGGAGCAGCGCCGCTCCGCCGCCGAGGCCCTGACCGAGGCGCGCGGAACCTACGCCATGTACCGGACGGGCCGCGGCCAGGACGAGCCGACACGTCCGGAACGCCTGCTGGACGCGCTGTCCCGCATCCTGCACGAGACCGTCGCGCTGCGCGCCCTCGTCGAGGCCGAGCGGGGCCGCCCGCCGGACCGCAACCGCGAGTGGGAGCTGGACGCGCACGTCGCGATCTCCGCGTTGGCCGCCCGCCTGCGGCTGCTGTCGGGCGCGGTCCGCACCGCCGGGGAGTCCCCGCTGGGCGCGCCGCTCGGCGACCTGGACTCGGCCGCGATCCGGCGGCTGGCCCGGCAGAGCGACCGGATCCGCCGGGCGGGCAAGACCGGGGAGGAGGACATGGTCGCGGTCGCGCTGACCGACCAGATCCTGCGGTCCATCGACCGGATCGCGGGCGCCGTGGACTCCGCGCGGCGGCTGGTCAAGGCCGGGCTGCGGCTCGGGTTCGGGCCGCCGCAGCTCCCGACGCCGGACCCGGTGTCGCTGTGGGACCGGATCAGCCGGGCCGTCCGCACCCGGTCGCCGACGTTCCGGCAGGTCGCGCGGATCTCCGTCACCGCGTTCGTGGCCATGTCGATCTCGGCCGTGATGAAGCTGAACCACGGGCAGTGGATGGTGATCACCGCGATGCTCAGCCTGCGCGGCACCTACGGCGAGACGATCGACCGGGTCATCGAGCGCGTGATCGGCACCGCGTTCGGAGCGGTGATCGCGGCGGTGCTGCTCGGCTTCGCCCCGGACCCGCTCACCGTCGCGTACTTCGTGTTCCCGCTGGCCCTGGTCGCGTTCACGGTGCGGGACATCGCGATCACCTACTGGTTCCTGTTCGGCACGCCGCTGGGCCTGATGCTGCTGGACTTCTCCACGCCGTCCAACTGGGTGGCCGCCGCGGAGCGAATCGGGCTCACCCTGTTCGGCGGGGTCCTGACCGTGCTGGCCGTCCGGCTGCTCTGGCCGACGGGGCACCTCGAGCGGCTTCCGCGCCAGCTGCGCGAGCTGCTCCGCATGCACGCCGACCTGGTCCGGGCGACCGCCGAGGTGGTCGTCGGGGAGCGCGAGCAGCTGCCGCACGAGAAGATCGTCACCGCCGAGGAGAGCGCCGAGGAGGTCTCCGAGACGCGCACCATGCTCGGCCGCGAGCGGGTCCCCGACGAGCGGCGGATCCGCGAGCTGCGCGGCGCGATCGCCGCCGCGCACAGGATCCGCGACCACCTCATCGCGGTCGGCCGGATGACCCGCGAGCAGGAGGTCGACGTCGGGCCCGTCCCGGAGATCCTGGACCGGATCGCCGACCTGCTGGAGGAGTCGGCCGCGTTGATGGCCGACCCGCCGCCCGATCCCGCCGCGGCCGAGGGGCCGTCCACCGAGGAGCGGCTGGACGAGGAGTTCTCCGATCTCGACGACCACCTGGCCACGATCGCCAGGCGCCGCCGCGAGGAGGTCAAGGGCGGCGTCGGGCCGGACACGTTCACGCCGCTCCGGCACACCCTGCTGGAGGTCTCCGGCACCCGCTACGCGCTGCGGTCCCTGCGCCGCGACACCGACGCGCTGGTCGACAGCGCGCGGAAGGCCGTCCTGCCGGACGAGCCCAGGCCGTCCCCGGCCCCCGGTCCCGAGGCCGAGCCCGAGCCGGACGACCGGCTCCAGGAGTCCCGGTAGCCGAAGATCAGCCTTCGGGACGCTGTAGCCGAAACCAGCTCTTCGGGGCGCGGTGGCCGGAGGTCAGCTCTTCGGGTCGCGGTAGACGATCAGGTCGCCGGTGCCGGGGCGGACGGCGCTCCAGGCGTCCGGCAGGCCGATGACGGCGAGCGAGCAGGTGGGGAAGCCCATCGGCGCCTCGTCCGGGGCCAGGTCGTGGACGAGCCGGTGCACCGAGGGGTTGTGGCCGACGAGCAGCAGCGTGCCCACCTCGTCGCCGGTCTCCCGGACGAGCCCGAGCAGCTCGTCGGCGTCGTTGGCGTAGATCAGCGGCTCGTACCGGACGCCGGCGTCGATCTTCAGTTCGCCGAGGGTCTGCCGGGTGCGGACGGCGGGCGAGCAGAGCACCAGGCCGGGCGCGCGGCCGTGGGCGCGGAGCCAGTCTCCGGCGGCGGACGCGTCGCGCCGTCCCCGCCCGGTGAGCTCCCGGTCGGCGTCGGCCTTCCCGAAGCCGTCCTCGGTCTTGGCGTGCCGGAGCACGATCAGCGTGGGCATCCCCGGGGTCCTACGGCGCGACCAGGTAGGCGAGCAGGAAGAGCACGCCGATGATCGCCAGCATCCCGACGAGGACGAGGGTGAACCCCTTCGGGCCGGACAGGGTGGACTTCTCGCCGCTCAAGGCCGCGCCTCCCGCGTTTCGATGTGGTGTCGTACAAGCGTACGGCCGGACCCCCGTGCCCCGGATCCAGGGCCATGCCACACCCCCGGTCCGACGGCAGAACCGCCCACCCGGCGGCCGAACACGACCAGCCCGCCCAGTCGGCGGGACATGACGCGCCCCCGTCCGGACGGGCCGGACGGGGGCGCGATGCGAGCCTCAGCGAGGCGGGCTCCAGGGGAGCCGTCCTCGCGACGGGCGGGCGCGAGTGGGGCTCAGTGGGTCACTCCTTCGTGGTGGGGTCGGCGGTGCGGGTCGTGCCGTTGGCCTCGGCCACGGTGGCCTCCCCGCCCGCGGTGACCGTCTCGGCCGAGGGCGCCCCGCCCGGCGGCGGAAGCGGCTTGGACACGGCGGTCTCGACGGGCTCCTCGGCCTCGGCCTCGGCCATCTCGCCGATCGGGTCGGCGCGGCGCTTGGAGATGACGATCGCCGCCACGACCACGGCGATCGCGACGAGCGCGACGACGACGCGCAGCCAGGTGTTCCCGGCGTAGCGGACCACGGCGTCGGCGACCAGCAGCGCGACCAGGTTCATCACCTTGATCAGCGGGTTGATCGCGGGGCCCGCGGTGTCCTTGAACGGGTCGCCGACGGTGTCGCCGATCACGGTCGCGGCGTGCGCCTCGGAGCCCTTGCCGCCGAGCTTGCCCTCCTCGACCAGCTTCTTGGCGTTGTCCCACGCGCCGCCGGAGTTGGAGAGGAACACCGCCATCAGCACCCCGGCCGCGATCGCGCCGCCCAGGTAGGCGCCGAGCGGGGCGTAGCCGAGCGCGAACCCGACCGCGATCGGGGTCATGATCGCCAGCAGCCCGGGAGTGGCGAGCTCGCGCTGCGCGTCCTGGGTGCAGATCGACACGACCCGGTCGTAGTCGGGCTCCTCGGTGCCGTCCATGATCCCCGGACGGGTCCGGAACTGGTTGCGGACCTCGACCACGACGCGTCCGGCCGCCCGGCCGACCGCCATGATCGCCAGGCCCGCGAACAGGAACACCACGGCCGCGCCGATCACCAGGCCGATCAGCACGTTCGGGTTGTCGATCGACAGCGAGAACACCTTGAAGTCGCCGAGCGCGTCCTTCGCCGAGGGCGAGGCGTGCCCGAGCGCGTTCACCACGGTCGTCCGGAACGAGCCGAACAGCGCGGTCGCGGCGAGGACGGCGGTCGCGATCGCGATGCCCTTGGTGATCGCCTTGGTGGTGTTGCCGACCGCGTCCAGCCGCTCCAGCACCGCGGCGGCCTCGCCCTGGACGTCGCCGGACATCTCGGCGATGCCCTGCGCGTTGTCGGAGACCGGGCCGAAGGTGTCCATGGACACGATCACGCCGACCGTGGTGAGCAGGCCCGTTCCGGCCATCGCCACGGCGAACAGCGCGACCGTGGTGTTGCCGAAGCCGAGCAGGAACGCGCCGTAGACGGCGCCGGCGATCACCAGGGCGGTGTAGACGGCCGACTCCAGGCCGAGCGAGATCCCGGAGAGGATCACGGTCGCGGGGCCGGTGCGGGCACTTCCGGTCACCTCCTTGACCGGCTTGCGGTTGGTCTCGGTGAAGTAGCCGGTGAGCAGCTGGATCGCGCTGGCCAGCAGGATCCCGATCAGGACGGCTCCGAGCGCGACCCAGCGCGGGTCGGCGTCCAGGCCCTGGATCTTGGGGTCGGTGACGCCGTGCAGGTCGGCGAACGAGGACGGCAGGTAGGCGAAGGCCGCGATCGCGACCAGCACGGCCGAGAAGATCGCGGAGATGAAGAACCCGCGGTTGATCGCCGACATCCCGGACCGGTCGGACGCGCGCGGCGCGACCGCGAAGATCCCGACCACCGCGGTGATCACGCCGATCATCGGGACGATCAGCGGGAAGACCAGGCCCTCGTTGCCGAACGCGTTGGTGCCGAGGATGAGCGCGGCGACCAGCATGACCGCGTACGACTCGAACAGGTCGGCGGCCATCCCGGCGCAGTCGCCGACGTTGTCGCCCACGTTGTCGGCGATCGTCGCGGCGTTGCGCGGGTCGTCCTCGGGGATGCCCTGCTCGACCTTGCCGACCAGGTCGGCGCCGACGTCGGCGGCCTTGGTGAAGATGCCGCCGCCGACCCGCATGAACATGGCGAGCAGCGCGGCGCCGAAGCCGAAGCCCTCGAGCACCTTCGGCGCCTCGCCCTTGTAGGCGAGGACGACCACGGCGGCGCCGAACAGGCCGAGCCCGACGGTGAACATGCCCGCGACGCCGCCGGTGCGGAAGGCGATGCGCATGGCCTTGCGCTCGCCGCCCTCGGCGTCCCGGGCGGCGGCGGCGACGCGCACGTTGCCGCGCACCGCCAGCCACATGCCGGTGAACCCGGTGACCGCCGAGAACAGCGCCCCGACGACGAAGAAGACCGACCGGCCGATCCGCTCGCCCGTGCTGTCGGCGGGCAGCAGGAGCAGCAGGAACGGGATGACGACAACGAAGATGGCGACCGTGCGGAACTGGCGTTTCAGGTAGGCGAGCGCGCCGACCTGGACGGCCCGCGCGATGGACTGCATCTTCTCGGTGCCCTGGCCCGCGGCCAGGACCTCCCGTACCAGTCCTGCGGCGACGGCCAGTGCCAGCAGCGCGACCACGGCGACGACGACCACCAAAGTGAGGTCACCGCCGCCGAGACTGACGTCCGCGGCTTTCGCAACGGCCGGGCTTGACAGGGAAAGCCCAGACATCCGTCCTCCTCGACAGGGGCGTGGCGATCCGGATCGTCCAAACGGACGATCTTTACCGCGTACCCCGCGAGCGGCCGGTTCAATGTCTCCGAGGAGGGACGGGCCCCCTGCACCCCTCGGCGGCAACGCCGAATCAGTCACTGCGCACGGCTACGCGGGTGCCGGGAGTGTACGCAGGTGGCGACGGGTTTGAGAAGACCGTCCGGGACCTCCCGGAGGCGGACTGGAATGGCAATACCCGAGGGCCCGGGTTTTGCTCGCGTCCGCCCCGGTCCGTCCGTCCGGGCTGGTCAGACAGGGTAAGCTTTCTCTTACCTCATAGCCATAATCGCGTCACGCCATCCCCGCGGACCCCACGCTTCCCAGTTATAGACATCCGTAATTGGTAAATGGACTCCGGCCGTTATCCGAACGGCGCGAAGATCGACGAGAGAACGATCTCATAACCGTTCCTCCCACACGCACCAGTGACACCCCGGATCACTTCTGTCCCGAATTCGGCAGGCGCACCGTGACGCGAAGGCCACCGCCCGGATTCGGCGACGCGACCGCCGTCCCGCCGTGCGCGCCCGCCACCGCGCGGACGATCGACAGCCCGAGGCCGCTGCCCCGGTCCGACCGCACCCGCTCCGCGCCCAGCCGCCGGAACGGCTCGAAGATCGTCTCGGTCTCGTAGGCCGGGACGACCGGCCCGGTGTTGGTCACCGTCAGCTCCGTCCAGCCGTCGTGCACGCCGGTCATCACCCGGCACGTCCCGCCGCGGTGGTTGTGCCGGACGGCGTTCTCCACCAGGTTCTGGACGAGCCGTTCGAGCAGCACCGGATCACCGGCCGTCGGCGCCGGGGCGAACTCGCCCCGCACCGTGACGTCCCGGTCGGCCGCCTCGCCGTTCTCCGCCGCCGCGAGGTCCACCACGTGCCGGGCGACGTCGGCGAGGTCCAGCGGAATCCGCTCGGTCACCTCGTTCTCGCCGCCCGCGAGGGTGAGCAGCCCGTCGATCAGCCGCTCGTGCCGCTCGTTCACCACCAGCAGCGACTCGCCCAGCCGCCGGACGTCCTCGGACGCGCCGCGCCGCCGCACCGCGACGTCCACGAGGGTCCGGTTGATCGCGAGCGGGGTGCGCAGCTCGTGCGAGGCGTTCGCCACGAACCGGCGCTGCCCGTCGAACGACCTGGACAGCCGTCCGAGCATCGTGTCGAAGGTGTCGGCCAGCTCGCGCACCTCGTCGCGCGGCCCGTCGTAGCCGATCCGCTCGGTCAGGTCGTGGCTGCGCGCGACCCGCCGCGCCGTCTCGGTGATCCGCTGGACGGGCCGCAGCGCCCGGTCGGCCATCAGCCAGCCGAGCCCGAGCGCCGCCAGCGCCACCAGGCCGAGCGCGATCGCCCCCTGCGTCAGCACCGAGTCGAGCGTCGCCTTCTGGAAGTCGTCCGCCGCGCCGCCGACCCGCTGCCGCTGGATCAGGTAGGCCGCCTTCACGCTGGTGCCATCCTTGGGGCCGACCGTGCCGATCGCGGTCAGCGGTCCTCCGCCGACCCTGACCGGCCCCTTCGGCTGGTTCCGCGTCTTGGCGGTCACCACCGGGGACTGCATGAGCGCCAGCGGATCAGGCGTCCGGCCCGTCGGGGCCTGCAGGAGCCGCAGCGGGTCCGGCGTCCCGCCCGGCATCGGCGTGCCGTCCAGCGCCTGCGAGGACATGACGACCTGGTTCACCAGCTGCCCGCGCGGCCCCTGGAGGCTGTTCTGGACGAGCACGTAGGTCAGCGTGAGCAGGACGATCCCCGCCGCGACGAACATGCCCCCGTACAGCAGGGCCAGCCGCGCCCGGATCGTCGCCCTCATGCGGATGGTCGGCTTCATGGGATCCGGTACCCCACTCCCGGGATGGTCTCGATGACGGCCGGCTCCCCGAGCTTGCGCCGCAACTTCATCAGGGTCACCCGGACGGTGTTGGTGAACGGGTCGGTGTGCTCGTCCCACACCTTCTCCAGCAGGCGCTCGGCGGACACGACCGTGCCGTTCGCGCGCAGCAGCTCGGCGAGCACCGCGAACTCCTTGCGCGCCAGGTGGACGTACCGGCCGTCCCGGAACACCTCGTGGTGGGACGGGTCGAGACGGATCCCCGCGCGCTCGAACGTCGGCGGGTCGGCGGGCCGGGCGCGCCGGCCCAACGCGTACACGCGCGCGAGCAGTTCCTCGAACGCGAACGGTTTCGGCAGATAGTCGTCCGCGCCGAGGCTCAGCCCCTCGACCCGTGCGGGCACCGACGACGCCGCGGTCAGCATCAGCACCCGCACGTGCGCGTCCGACCCCGCGACCGCCCGGCACACCTCGTCGCCGTGCACGACCGGCAGGTCCCGGTCGAGCAGCAGCACGTCGTAGTCGTTCACGCCGAGCCGCTCCAGCGCGGCGTCCCCGTCGTACACCACGTCCACCGCGATCGCCTCGGCGCGCAATCCCTCCGCGATCGAGTCGGCGAGCATCCGCTCGTCCTCGGCCACCAGCACCCGCACAGTCCCACCCTCCCCGTCAGCGGCACCGCCGCGTCCTCGGACGAGCCTGTTGGATCACGCGTAATGTCCGCATAACGCGATGGGGTTACGGCCGGGTTACCGGCCTCCCGCTGAACTTCTCCTCGATCGCCGGGAACCACCCGGCGCGGACAAGGAGACCACGATGCGAACCCCACGGCTCGCCGGCCTGCTGCTGGTGCCCGTTCTGGCCTTCGGCCTCACGGCCTGCGGGAACGGCGGCTCGAAGGACAAGCTCGCCACCGAGTCGGCGAAGAAGGCCGACGAGGCCACCCAGATGCGCAACTTCGCTAAGTGCATGCGCGAACACGGCGTCGACATGAAGGACCCGGACGGCAGCGGGCGGATCACCGTCATGCAGACGGCCAAGCCGGGCGCGAACGACGAGCAGGCGATGCAGGCCGCGCAGAAGGCGTGCCAGAGCCTCATGCCGAACGGCGGCAAGCCACGCCAGGCCAGCCCGCAGGACCAGGACAAGATGCGCAAGTTCGCCAAGTGCATGCGCGAGCACGGCATCGACATGCAGGACCCCGGCGCGGACGGTGGAATGAAGATCAAGAGGACCGCGCCGCCCGGCGGGGCCAAGCAGGACATCGCCGACGATCCGAAGCTCAAGGCCGCGCAGGACGCCTGCAAGCAGCTCCAGCCCGGAGGACCCAAGTGAGACGATCCCGCGCGATCGCGCTGGGCGTCCTGGCCGTGGCGGCCGTCGGCGGCGCCGGCCTCGCCACGGCCGGGCTCGGCGGCGGGGGCGGGTCCGGGTCGTCCGGCGGGCCGAAGGTGCCCGCGACCGCCGCCGTCGAGCGGACGACGCTGACCGAGACGCAGAAGGTCGACGGCACCCTCGGCTACGGCGACACGACCGCGCTGTCGGCCGCCTCCGGCGGCTCGGGCGGCTCGGGCAAGGGGGGTGGGGGATCGTCCAGCGGGACGATCACCTGGCTGCCGTCCGCGGGCACGAAGATCGGACGCGGCGAGCCCGCCTACCGGGTGGACAACCGTCCGGTGCCGCTGCTGTACGGCCGGATGCCGCTCTACCGCACTCTCAAGGACGGCGTCTCGGGCACGGACGTCCTCCAGTTCGAACGCAACCTCGCCGCGCTCGGCTACAGCGGCTTCGACGTGGACAAGGAGTACTCCTCGGCCACCGCCACCGCCGTCAAGGAGTGGCAGGAGGACCTGGGCATGGAGGAGACCGGCCAGGTCGCGCCCGGATCCGTCGTCGTCGCGCGGGACGAGATCCGCGTCGCCGAGCGCCGCGCGCAGGCCGGCGACCGCGCGAGCGGTCAGCTGCTCACCTACACCGGCACCACGCGCGTCGTCACCGTCAACCTGGACGTCAAGTACCAGAAGCTCGCCAAGGCCGGCGCGGGCGTCACCATCGACCTGCCCGACGGCGGCTCCACCAAGGGGACGATCAGCTCGGTCGGCAAGGTCGCCACCCAGGCCAAGGCCGACGATCCGACCACGGTCAAGGTCACCGTCGAGATCGGCCGGCAGCGCGCCCTCGGCTCCTACGACAAGGCCCCCGTGGACGTCTACCTCACCGCGTCGAAGCACGCGTCCGTGCTGGCCGTCCCGGTCGGCGCGCTCGTCGCGCTGCCGGGCGGCGGCTACGGCGTCCAGGTCGTGCCCGGCGCGTCCGCCCCCGTCCGGACCGTCAAGGTGGACACCGGCGTGTTCGCCCAGGGCAAGGTCGAGGTCACCGGCTCCGGCGTCACCGAGGGCACGAAGGTCGTGGTGCCCACGTGAACCTCCACGACGAGACCCTCCCGTCCACCGCGACGCGTCCCGAGAAGGTCATCTCGGACACGGACGCGACCCACTCGCCGGACGGCCCGGCCCCCGCCTCCGAGGGGCCGGACTTCGCGGTGGTCGAGTTGCGCGAGGTCACCAAGTCCTATCCCGGCGACGTGACCGCCCTGGACGCCGTGTCACTGACGATCTCGCCGGGCGAGTTCGTCGCCGTGGTCGGACCGTCCGGGTCGGGCAAGTCCACGATGCTGAACCTGCTCGGCACGCTCGACGGTCCCTCGACCGGGACGGTCCTGTTCGAGGGCCAGGACGTGTCCCGCCTCTCGGACCGGCGGCTGTCGACGCTGCGCGCGCGCCGCATCGGGTTCGTGTTCCAGCAGTTCCACCTGGCAGCGGGCGTCTCCGCCGTGGACAACGTCGCGGACGGCCTGCTGTACGCGGGCGTCCCGATCTCCCGCCGACGCGCACGCGCGCGCGAGGCGCTGGAACGCGTCGGCCTCGGACACCGGCTCGGGCACCGTCCGCACCAGCTGTCCGGGGGCGAGAAGCAACGCGTCGCGATCGCCCGCGCCGTCGTCGGCGACCCTGGGCTGCTACTCGCGGACGAGCCGACCGGCGCCCTCGACACCGCGTCCGGCACGGTCGTCCTGAACCTGCTGCGCGAGCTCTCCGGAGGCGGCACCACCGTCGTCCTCATCACCCACGACCGCGACATCGCCGCCCAGATCCCCCGCAACGTCACCATGCGGGACGGGCGCGTCGTCTCCGACACCGCGGAGTCCCCCGCATGACCGCCGCCGACGCCCCCTCGGGCCGCGGCCTGCGCCGCCTGGAGCGAAGAGCGAAACAACCAAAACGCGAGCAGCGGCCGAACCGCGACCAACGGCCCGAACACGAGCAGCCGCCCAACCGCGAGCAACGGTCCGAACGCGAACGGCGATCGAAGCGCGGCCGGCGCGTGGACCGGGCCGGACGCCTCGGCGCACGGGACGTCCTGCGCGTCGGAGCGGCCGGACTGCGGTCGCGCCCCCTTCGCGTCGTCCTCTCCGCACTGGGCATCGCCATCGGCATCGCCGCCATGATCGGCGTCGTCGGGATCTCCACGTCCAGCCGGGCGCAGCTCCAGGCCACCCTCGACCGCCTCGGCACCAACCTGCTGACGGTCACCCCCGGCCGCGACTTCTTCGGCAGCAACGCGCAGCTCCCGTTCACCGCGCCGGGCATGATCGCGCGGATGCCCGACGTGGAGTCCGCCGCCGCCACCGGCAAGCTCAGCGACACGCACGTCTACCGCAACGACCACATGGACCCCAACGAGACCGGAGGGATCTCCGTCATGGCGGCCGACCTGCGGCTCCCGGGCACGATCGGTCTCACCCTGCGCTCCGGATCCTGGTTGAACGCCGCGACCGGCCGCTACCCGGCCGTCGTCCTCGGCTCCGCCGCCGCCGACCGGCTCGGCGTCGCCGGCGCGGGCGGCCAGGTGTGGCTCGGCGGACGCTGGTTCACCGTCGTCGGCGTCCTCGCCCCGAACGCGCTCGCGCCCGAACTGGACTCGTCCGCGCTGGTCGGCTGGGACGCCGCGGTCTCCCGGCTCGGCTTCGACGGGCACGCCACCACGGTCTACACGCGGACCGCCAAGAAGTCCGTCGAACGCGTCCGGGACCTGCTCGCCGCGACCGCCAACCCGGAGTCGCCGAACGAGATCGAGGTGTCCCGGCCGTCGGACGCGCTGGCCGCCGAGCACGCCGCGAACCAGACCTTCACCGCGCTGCTGCTCGGACTCGGCGGCGTCGCGCTGCTGGTCGGCGGCGTCGGGGTCGCGAACACGATGGTCATCTCCGTCCTGGAACGCCGCGCCGAGATCGGCCTGCGCCGCGCCCTCGGGGCCACCCGGGGCCAGATCCGGCTCCAGTTCCTCACCGAGTCGCAGCTGCTGGCGGCCCTCGGCGGGCTCGGCGGCGTGGCACTCGGCGCGCTCGTCACCTTCGGCTTCGCGGTCGCGCAGGGCTGGCCCACGGTCGTCCCACCCTGGGCCATGGCGGGCGGACTGGCCGCCACCCTCCTCATCGGCGCCGTCGCGGGCCTCTATCCCGCGCTCCGGGCCGCCCGCCTCCCCCCGACGGAGGCCCTGACCAGCCCCTGAGGCGACGCCCGCCCGAAGCCCCGCACACGACGACTCACGCACGACGACCGGCACAAGCCGACCGGGCCGCACGACGACCGGCGCATAACGACCGGCACATGCCGACCGGCGCACGACGGCTCGGCGCGACGAAAGGCCCCGTCCCTCGGGTGAGGGCGGGGCCTTGTCGCATGACGTCGCGCGACCGGCTCGGGGGGTCGCCGGTCAGGTCGCCGGAGGCGCGGGCCGGTCGGCCGGCCAGCTCATCCGGATCTGGACGCCCTTGGGGGTGTTCGAGATCTCCACGTCATCGGCCAGCCCGGCGATGACGGCGAGACCCAGATCGGCGTCCCCGGCCAGGGCCAGGGCCGGGAGGTCGTCCGGCCGCGGCGCCGAGGGAGGTCCGCCCTCCGCCTCGTCCGCCGGGACCGAGTCGCTGACGATCACCTGGAACCGGTGTGCCGTGTCGCTCAGCTCGAGCCGCACCGGTTCGTCGGGACAGTGCGCGCGGTGTGCCTCCACCGCGCGCGAGCACGCCTCCCCGACCGCCAGCCGGACCTCGTCCATGATCGCCTCGTCGACGCCGCTGCGTCGGGCCACGGCGGTCACGATCAGACGGGCCGTCCGGACGTGGACGGGGAGCGCGCTGAAAGAGAGTTCGACGGTCGCCATCTCTCTGTCAGGCCGCCTACTTGGCGCCCTTGCGCTTCTCCTCGGCCTCGGCGATCGTCTTGTGGATCCCGAAGACCTTGGTCAGCCCGGTGATGCGGAAGATCTTGAGGATGCGCTCCTGGGTGCAGACCAGCTCCAGCGAGCCGTCGTGCGCGCGCACCCGCTTCAACCCGCCGACCAGGACGCCGAGACCGGTCGAGTCGAGGAACTCCACCTTCTCCATGTCCACCAGCAGGTGGAACTTGCCCTTGTTCACCAGGTCGATCAGCTTCTCGCGAAGCTTGGGGGCCGTGTAGACGTCGATCTCGCCTTCCACGGTGATGACGGTGAGGCCGTCATCGGTGGTGTAGTCGTTCACCTTCAGGTCCACAGGTCCTCCAGCGCCGTGCAGCAAACTTGCACTCCGCACGCCCCGATCCCCCCGGACAGTCCGGTTTCGGGACGACGGAACTCCGTCGAGATTCAACCACGCTCCGCCGCCCTACAGGCAGGTTATCGCCTACTGGGACGAAACTTCGGGCCATCGCGTCTGACCTGGTGATCTGCCGGTGATGGCATGGGGAGGCCAGCCTCCGGCGGCGGGGCGTTCTCAACGTTGTCCCCCGGCTGGCACACTGAAAACCTCATGCCCGGCCAAAGATCTCCCGAGCCCCTGGACCGCCTCCTCGCCGATCCCACCCGCCGTGGGCGGATCACGCATGTCCAGAACGTCCCCGCACGTCAGGGCCGCCGCGCCCCCTGGCCGTCCTGGACCCCGCCGGAGCTGCTCGACCGTCTCGCCGCCGCCGGCATCGAGGCCCCCTGGCGCCACCAGGCCGAGGCCGCCGAACTCGCCCACGCCGGGCGCTCTGTGATCATCGCCACCGGCACCGCCTCGGGCAAGTCGCTCGCCTACCTCCTCCCGGCCCTGGCCGCCGTCCACACCGCCCCCACCATCCCCACCCCCCGCGAGGCCGCCCCCGCGCAGGTCACCGAACCCGCGCAGGCCGCCGCCCCGGGCCGAAGGCCCACAGGCGCGCTCGGACGGACCGTGGGCGAGGGGACCGTGATCTACCTGTCCCCGACGAAGGCACTCGCGGCGGACCAGCTCCGAGCCGTCCGGGCGCTCCGGCTGCCGCGGGTCCGTGCGGCCACCTACGACGGCGACACGCCACGCGACGAGCGCGGATGGGTCCGGCAGCACGCCAACTACGTGCTGACGAATCCGGACATGCTGCACCGCTCGATCCTGCCCGGCCACTCCCGCTGGTCGGGGTTCCTGCGCCGCCTCCGCTACGTGATCATCGACGAGGCGCACGGTTACCGGGGCGTGTTCGGCTCGCACGTCGCGCAGATCATCCGCCGCCTGCGCCGCGTGTGCGCCCGGTACGGGGCGTCCCCCACGTTCGTCCTGGCGTCCGCGACGACCTCCGAGCCCGCGACCGCCGCGTCCCGCCTCACCGGCCTGGACGTGATCGCCGTGGACGACGACACGTCCCCGCGCGGCCCCGCGACCTTCGCGCTGTGGG
Source organism: Actinomadura oligospora ATCC 43269 (assembly GCF_000518265.1). Taxonomy (GTDB): domain Bacteria; phylum Actinomycetota; class Actinomycetes; order Streptosporangiales; family Streptosporangiaceae; genus Spirillospora; species Spirillospora oligospora. The sequence goes on from NZ_JADG01000007.1 coordinate 190,925, forward strand.
AACCGCCGCTGACCGACCTGCGCGGCGAGCAGGGCGCGCCCGTCCGCCGCACCGCCACCGCCGAGGCCGCCGACCTGCTCGCCGACCTCGTCGTCGAGAACGTCCAGACGCTGGCGTTCGTCCGGTCCCGGCGGGGAGCGGAGTCCGTCGCGCTCGGCGCCAGGCGCGCGCTCGAGGAGGCCGCGCCCGAGCTGACCGGCCGGGTCGCCGCCTACCGCGCCGGATACCTGCCCGAGGAGCGCCGCGCGCTCGAGAAGTCGCTGCGCACCCGCGAACTCGTGGGCCTCGCCAGCACGAACGCCCTCGAACTCGGCGTGGACGTTTCGGGCCTGGACGCCGTCCTGGTCTGCGGCTGGCCCGGCACCCGCGCCTCGCTCTGGCAGCAGGCCGGACGCGCCGGACGATCCGGACAGTCCGCCCTGGCCGTCCTCGTCGCCCGCGACGACCCGCTCGACACCTACCTCGTCCACCACCCCGAGGCGATCTTCGGCACCCCCGTCGAGGCCACCGTCCTGGACCCGGACAACCCCTACGTCCTCGGCCCCCACCTGTGCGCCGCCGCCGCGGAACTCCCCCTGAACGACGCCGACCTCGACCTGTTCGGCCCGACGGCCGGGGACCTGCTGCCCGACCTCGTCCGGCGCGGCATGCTCCGCCGCCGTCCCGCCGGATGGTTCTGGACGCGCCGCGACAACCCGGCCGACCTCGCCGACATCCGCGGCGCGGGCGGCGCCCCCGTCCAGGTCGTCGAACTCGCCACCGGCCGCCTCCTCGGCACCGTGGACGAGTCGTCCGCCCACACCACCGTGCACGACGGCGCCGTCTACCTCCACCAGGGCGAGTCCTTCGTCGTCCAGACCCTCGACCTGGACGACTCGGTCGCCCTCGTCGAGGCCGCCGACCCCGACTACTCGACCACCGCGCGCGACGTCACCGACATCCGGATCGTCGAGGAGCTCCGCTCCACGCCGTGGGGCGAGGCCCGCCTGCACTACGGCGCCGTCGAGGTCACCCACCAGGTCGTCGCCTACCAGATGCGCCGCCTCCAGACCGGCGAGATGCTCGGCGAGAAACCCCTCGACCTCCCGCCGCGCACCCTGCGCACCCGCGCCGTCTGGTGGACCCTCTCCGCCGACCAGGTGGACACCCTCGGCGACCTGGACCTCGCGGGCGCCGCCCACGCCGCCGAACACGCCTCCATCGGCCTCCTCCCCCTGTTCGCCACCTGCGACCGCTGGGACATCGGCGGCGTCTCCACCGCCGTCCACCCCGACACCGGCCTCCTCACCGTCTTCGTCTACGACGGCCACGAGGGCGGCGCGGGCTTCGCCGAACGCGGCTACCGCGACGCCCTCTCCTGGCTCACCGCCACCCGCGACGCCATCGCCTCCTGCGAATGCGAAACCGGCTGCCCCTCCTGCATCCAGTCCCCCAAGTGCGGCAACGGCAACGACCCCTTGGACAAACAAGGCGCCCTAACCCTCCTAGCCCACCTCCTCCCCCACCCCTAACCCCCCGCCCCACCGTGGAAAGCAACACCCGAGCGCCGCAACCCCCCAGTAACGCTCGCGCCAATCCCGCCCAAGTCCCACGCCCACGAGAACCGTGACGCGCGCCAACCAGCGCAGCAATCACAACCAACGCATCTCCCCCCAACCTCACCAGCCGCACCAACCCCTCCTGCAAAGCACCCACCCCACCACCCAGCACAGCGGGCACAGCCCCCGCGCGGGTGCCGACATAGAACGAGCTGACCTCCGCGTCCGCGAGCAACTCGCGCCGCCCCGCGCGGACGGGACGTGAGGCGCCCCCCGCCCGATCCCGCTGGGAGTCGCGCCCCCGCGCGGACGGGACGCGGGACGCACGTCGACGCCGTTCCAGTCGGTCATGCGCCGCCCCCGCGCGCGGACGGGCCCCACACATGGGGCGAGGCTGATGTGACTGCGCCGCCCCGCGCGCGGACGGGACATCGATGGTCTGGCCCACATAGGAGAAGGTGCCGCGCCGCCCCCGCGCGCGGACGGGACAGGCGCCGCAGCAGCGCAGACGGCATGCCACCCAAGTGGCACAGACCACACAACGGCGCGGTTGCTCAGCGGCGCCGTAGTTCAGACGGCACGACGGCTTGAGACACAGACGGCACGGCGATGTGCACGGCGCAGCAACGCGGCCCGCACAGCGGCACGGCTGCGTGGTGGCACGGCTGCGTGGTGGCACGGCGGCGTGGTGGCACGGCGGCGTGGTGGCACCGCAGTGGTGCAAGCACGCAGCCCTGCAGGCACGCAGCCCTGCAGGCACGCAGTGCTGGAGAAGCGCAGCGCTGGAGACGGCTCGGCCACGCGGACAGCACGACGGTGCAGACGGCACAACGGCGCGGACGGCGCGGACGGCACAACGGTGCGGGCGGCACAACGGTGCAGACAGTGCAGACGGCACAACGGTGCAGACGGCGCGGCGGTGCAGACGGTGCAGACGGCGCGGCGGTGCAGACGGCGCGGACGGCGCGGCGGTTCAGACGGCAGGATGGGGTGGGCCTCGCAGCCGCAGGCGGCGTGGGCGGCATGGTGACCAGGTCACCAGATGGCGGAGCTATCACGCCCCCATCCAGGCCCCACACCCTCGGCTGGGGCACCTGCCTCAACATCCCCGGGGCCCTCGCAGCGCATCCACGACGAACCACTCACCGCGTCGGCGGCCACATCCAGACCGGCGCTCCTTGGACGGCGCCCAACCCGGGAGGCGCAGGGCAACCGGTCCGAGCAGATCGCGGCGGCGCACGCACTCCACCCAGCCGTGGCTGTCCAAACACGCAGAGGAGCCCGAGCGATCACGTCCCGTTCAGGCCCAGCCACCCGCGGCTGAACGACGCGCTGGAACGTCCACGGGCCTTCGCTGAGGGCTCCGCGGATGGGCTACTTGCGGCGGCGGCCTCGTCCGGCGCGGCGTTCCTTGGGCTTGCTCTCCGGGGCCACGGCATCCTTCGTGGACGAGTCGGACGCCTCGGACACGCCCTCGACAGCGGACTCCACGCTGAAGATGTCCCGCTGCTTCAACGGACGCGTGCCCGCGTCCCCGGCGCCCGCAGGCGCAGCGCCCTCGGCCGGAACACGCGTAGACGCCGCGTCGCTGAATCGGCCACCGATCGGATCGCTCGGAGCGCTGGAGGCCGCAGCGCCCGAGGTCTCGGCGGCGGCGCTGGCGGGCAGGCCTGCGGACGAGTCATCGAGGAGCTTGGAAGCAGAGTCACCAGACGTGGGGTCGGCGGCGACGCCTCCGCGCTTGTCCGCGATGCGGACGTCGACGCCGCCCGGACGCTTGCCGAGCCGGGCAGGACGTCGGGACGATCGGCGCGGACCGGGCTTCGCCGCAGCACCCTGGACGACACTCTGAGTCCCGGTCGAGGCGTTCGACCCATCATCGGAGGCCTCGGCACCCGCGCCCGTCGGCGCGGTGAAGGCAGCGGTGCTTCCAGGCTGCGCCACACCCACATTCGCGTCAGCGGCACCAGGGCTCACCGTGGCGTCACCCGAAGACGCAGCGGACATGCCGGACGCCGCGGGCGTGAGGACGGTGGTCTTCGCCTTCGCTTCCGCCTGCGCGATGTGCTGCTTGGCGTTGCGGACGCGACTACGCGCCGAGCCGCTGCGGGCCAGGCGGGCGGCCATGCCCTTCTCGCTCACCCCTGCCTGGGCGGTGCGCAGGCGGCGCGTCCAGGTGCCGAGGTGGGCGGCGACGACGAGCAGCACGAGCGCGATGCCGATGCTGCGGCCCCACTGGAGCTGAGTGGACGCGGCGGCGTTCTCCGCCTTCGGCGATTGGCTGGACGCGACCTGCGGCGTCGGGTAGGCGAACCCCGGAGTCGCGTCCGTCGGCTGGACGGACGGCAGCGTGACCGGCGACTGGTTGTTGAACGGAGTGAGCGGCGTGTTCCGGTTGGTTCCGTTGCCCCCCGAGGGAGGCACCGTCGTCCCGGGCGGGACACTCGTGTTCGGTCCGTTCCCGGAGCCACCACCGACGGACACGATCGCCGACGAGGTCGGGGACGTGACCGATCCACCCAACCCGGTCGACCGACGCGCCTGGACCCGCACCGACACCGATCCACTCGCCGAGCCGACCGGAATCGACGCCGAGCAGCTGGAGCCGGAGCACAGGCTTCCGACGCTGCCGCTCTTCGAGCCCCCGCCGGACGACGATACGGAGTAGCCCGTCAGGTCGTCCTCTTGGCCGAGGTTCCAGTTGACCTTGATCCGGCCGCCGGAGACGGACGCGGACACGCCGGTCGGCGCGGACGGCGCGATCCTGACCGTGAAAGTGCTGGTCGCGTAGACGTGCCCGGTCTGGCTGCCCTTGATGTAGACGGTGTAGCGGCCGTTGCGGTCGAGCGAGAGCGGCGCGGAGAGCGAGTGCTCCAGGACTCCGCCGGACGTCAGGAAGGTGTCGCCCGATCCCGGGGTCTTGGCCCGCAGCTGCATCTGGAACGCGAAGTCGTACGTCGCCCGGACGGTCACCTGGGAGCCGCTGGTGATGACGCTGCCGTTCTGCGGCGCGGAGATCCCGTTGGACGCCACCGCGGGCATCACGCCGAACACGGGGAAGGCCATCGCAAGGGGCGTCGCGAGGGCGATCACGCCGATCCTGCGAATCCTCGTCACAGCCTCATACCTCCAAAGCACCCGACCGGACCCGCACCGTCCGCGCAGCCGAGCCCGTCTGGGGGTGTCCGGCCTCGGGGAGGGGCGAGGGGCCGTAGCAGCCACCGTTTCACGCGATAACTCTGGGCTTACGGCAGCGTAACGTACTACTTGGTAGCGAAAGTCACGGAAGAGTGACAAAGCCACGCGACTTTGACCGTCACCGGCCCCTGTCGCCCTTCCGGGCTCCCTATTGACATCCGGTTCAAGAGTCGAGACCGGTCAGGGTACGCCGTCGCGCTCCGCAGGACCAGCCCTGGCCCGCGCCACGACCCGAACCTCACGCATCCCGAACGGCAACCGCACCACGACGTCCGCCGAGACCTCGACGATCCTCCCACGCACCACACACGACGCGACCCGTCCTCCAGAATCCGCCGCCACCTCCCGCGCCACGCGACACGCCACCCCTTCCCCCTCACTCACGCGCCCGGCCCCTGCCAACGCCCCCAAATCCGCCGCGGCCTCCACCCGATGCCGAGCAACCCGCACACCCCCCACCACCATCGCCGCCACCCCCACAACCCAGATCACCCCCAAAAACGCCAACACCCACACCGTCCCCGCCCCTCGATCCGCCCCACTCCCCCTCCACCCACAAAACCTCCCCACCCCACACCCCGCCTCACGCCCACACCCTCTCCTCACCACACCCACCCCCACACCGCGCCACCCCACACACCCAACGCCCCGCCCCACCACGCCACCTCGCACGCGCTCCACGCCCCCTCGTACGCTCCACGCCCCTCCGCACCACGCCGCATCTCAACCCCGCCCCCGCACAGCGCCACACCACCCCCTCCACGCCCTGCGCCGTAACGCCCACATCCCCGCGCCACACCACAGCTCCGCCCACATCACCTCAACCCCATTCGCCGCACCACCGCGCTGGCGCTGCCGCCCTGCAGCACCACGCCTCCGTCCACCACCACGCCTCCGCGCCACGTAACACCCCCTCACCGCACCGGTCCCCAGGCCCACACCCGCACCGCCACACTCCACGCCGCGCCACAAATCCTCACGTCGCCACACCACACCCACACGCGCGTCGCCACACCACACCCACACGCGCGTCGCCACACCACACCCACACGCGCGCGCGTTGCACCACACCCACACGCGCGCGCGTTGCACTGCCGCCGACCAGGGGCTGGGCCTCGGGGGCCTCGTGTGGTGGCTCAGCTCCGGCCGGTTGTCGCGGGGGAGCCTTGAGGGGCTAGGGCGTGTCTCGAAGTGGCTCTGGCCACGTGCGCGAACGCGTGACCTGCCCGGTGCGGCGATGCCGGAGGCGAGCGTGACCGGGCAGATCGCGAAGCGATGCCGCGTTCGCCCAGGCACGGTCACGTAGAGAGCCTCTGGGCGAGGGAAGTGGGCCGGGACTTCGAAACACGGCCTGGCCCTCTGGGGCGGGCTGGGCTCCCGGCTCGGTCTCGGCTTCGGCATGGGCCTGGACGTTGAGGGCCGGCAGGCCGGACAGAGCCGGTGGACGGACGGCCGTCGACACCGTCACCTGGACGCGGTCGACATCACGTCGCACAGCAACCGTCGCCCCCTTGGGAGCCGACCGAGTCACAAGGGCGCGGACGGCGTCCAGGGACTCCCCTCGTGCAGCGGCACGGGCTCCGGCGCGGGCAGCGTCCACACACGACATGTGTGTGGACGCGACCGCTACCGCCCACAGCGCGAGGACTGTGACGAGGACCAGCGCGGGCAGTGCGACCGCGATCTCCGCAGTCGCCATGCCGCGATCGCGCCGCCGACACATGTTCATCCGGCCATCTGCAGTGCTCTCTGGATGATCCCTAACAGGGCTTTCTGCACTTCAGAACTAGTAACGATCTTGTACAGGATGCCTGCGAACGCGGTGGCGGCGATCGTGCCGACCGCGTACTCGGCCGTGGACATGCCCGCGTCGCCAGCGACACGGCACCGACGCCTGATCATCCGAGCAATGCTCGTCATCTTGCTCTCCTCTCGTTCGGGCTTCTCACGCCCTGTAACCAGCCTGCTCCACGAGGGCTCGCGCCCCAAGCCGACCGCCGAACTGTGGATAACTCCGCTCACCTTGGTAGACACAGGGCACAAACTCCCTGGTCAAGGGGAAATCAACACGCGCGCCACCGGACGCGTTGCGTCTCCTCAGCGAGTGCCGCACGCCCCGCGCCGGAGTCCGCCTGAGACATACGCCGCGACATCTCTAGCCGCGCTAAGAGTGCTCCCGTACTCCGGCGAAATCACGGAGGAGGAAGCGGCCTCCGGCTCGCGTGAGAATTGCACGTAAGTTCTCACCAAGGGAGCGACATCGACGAAGCGATTCCAACAATGGCCGGAACGATCCCCAGCAACACGAAGGCCGGAAGAAAGCACAAGCCCAACGGCATCAGCGCACGAATACCCGCCGAACGGGCCCGCGCGGCAGCTGCCGTCCTGGCCGTCCTCCGCTGCTCCTGAGCAAGGCGTCCCAGCGAGAGTGCCAGTGCCGTCCCGCTGCGCGATCCGCGCACCGCGGTGCGTGCCAACGGCGCCAGCGCCGGTTGCCGTTCGCCCAGGTCAAGCCAGGCTCGTACCGGGTCGGCCCCCAGGCGGATCTGGACCGAGACGGCGCCGATCTCCTCACCCAGCGGGCCGCCAATGGTGGACGCGACGGCCTCGACCGACTCGTCCCACGGCATCCCACCCCTGAGACAGGCGGCCAGCAGGTCGACGGTCACCGGAAGCTCGTGGACGATCCGGCTCCGCCGTTCCCGATCGTCGCCCTTCCCCAGGTTCACCGACCACCTGGTGAGGACCACCGCCACGACGACTCCGACGACCCATCCGCCCAAACCACCGACCACCCAGACCGCGACCGCCGCCGGAACCAGCGCAGCCGCGCCCCGAAGCAGCCACTCCCGCTCCGTCCTCGTCGAGGCGGAGCCTCCAGCGGTGGACGATGGGCCGCTCCACGCGATGCCAGCACCGGTGTTCAGTCTGAGGAGACCGCGAGTCTTCCCACCTCGATCTACCTCCTGCGTCTTCGTCCCCACAGGCGACGCTCGGTTGCCCCGACCTCCGCCCGGTCGCTGAAGAACAGGACCAACACCAGCAGCGCGGTATCCGCCTTGGGAAGCCGATCCGCGGGGCAGCAATCGACTAGACCAGCGATCAAGGTCGTCGACACCCGAACCCCTGAACTGAACAACTCCGCGGGACACCTCCGGCGCAGGACCTGCGCTTCGACCAGGTCTTCGCCGCCACAGCCCGCCCCACGCCCACTTCCGTCCGAGCGCGTGGCTCTGCTCCACCTGCTCTCGGGCCCTGTTGGACGAGCGAAGAGCGGCAAGCCGACGAGCGGCCGACCGCGATGGTTTCGCAGCTAAGAACGCGCAGACGCCGAAGCAGAGAACGGCCATCCACAGCATGTGCACTCCTGAACGTCTGGTGGTTGATCCGAAGAGGCGAACACGCAGCCAGGCGAGACAGACGCCGCCCACGGCGGTCGCTCAGGTCGTTGCCTCAACGGCAACGCCCATCACGCACCTCGAAGTCACGAAGTCCTGCCGCCGTGGCACCGGCTCAGGCCCAGGACCCAGAGGCCACCGCAGAGGCGATCATGGTTGCGGCGGCGGGAGCTCCCCTCCGTCGTGCAGTGACCGCTTGGCCTTGCTCCCGCCCCGTCGAGTGAGTCGAACGGGACAGGGCCCGTGCCTTCACCTCCTGAGTCGGACCTCGTGGGTCAGGGCTCGTCGGCCGCACCTTGTGAGCCCGGCCTGATGAGCCCGGCCTGATGAGCCTCGCCTCGTGGGCCCCGCCTTGTGGGACCGACCTCGTGGGACCGACCGCATGAGCCGCACCTCGTGGGATCGGGACCGTCGGCCTGGGACCGTCGGCGCCGGTTCGGCTTGTCCTTGGCGCGGCAGCTTGTTGTGCGCTGTCGTCGGGATGTGTGGGCTCCTTCTGGCGTGGGGTCTCCTCATACGGTCTCTGCGTGGGTGTCGCGAGGCGTGTGCGTTGGTGAGCTGAGCGAGTCCGGCGGAACGGCGGGCGGGGTGGTGGGTGGATGTGGGGACGGCATTTTGCGCGCGGCGGAACTGGTGACACGGTCGCCGCCGCCTGCCCCGCGAGTCTCGGTTGGGGAGATCTCTGAGGTGCGCGCCGTCGTTCGGGCGCACAGCGCCTGGTGATCACGAGATTGCCGGGCTTCTCGTGCGGTGGCGGCGATGGGTTGTGGGCGACGGTGGCGTGTCGGGTTTGGCCTGGCACGAGGGCCCTGGCGTGCGATGTGGTGAGTTCCGGCGGGGCCCGTTGGGTTGTCGATTCGTGGGTGAGGTGCTGGAGCTGAGGGTGTGGGCGTCCGGGTGGGTGGTGGTTGGTGGGGTGGTGCGGGGTGGGTGGGGGCGGTGGGCTGTGCATGGGGCTCTGGTTTGGATGTGGTCGGTGGTCAGGGATGGGTGGCGGCTTTGGTGGCCAAGTGATGGGTCCACCAGAGGCCGGCGGTGTCCAAGGCCAGGGCGGTGGTCAGGCAGCCCAGGCCGGGTGGGGTGGTCAGGAGGAAGGGGAGGGGGTTGGTGCCCAGGGCTGCGGCCATGGCCAGGCCCAGGACGGGGAGGACGGCCAGCAGGCGGGCTGTGGCTCTGGGGGCTGCCAGGTGGACGGCTATCTCCTGGCGTTGGGTTTCCTCGTCGCGGAGGGCGGCGGCCAGGCCGTCCAGGACGGTGGCCAGGGTGCCGCCTCGTTCGGCGCCCAGGCGCCAGGTCGCGGCCAGGAGTCTCAGGGACTCTGCGCCTGGACGGGTGGCGGCGAGACGCTCCAGGTGCTTGATGGGGTCGTGGTGGGGTGGGGCTCGTAAGGCCCTGGCCATGGGAGGACTCAGGACGGCGGCTGTGGTGGAGAATGCCTCCCCGGGGGTCCTGCCTGCGGTGAGTTCGGCGGCCATCCCCTCACAGAGTTCGATCACGGAGGCTCGCCATCGGGCCGGGGCCCGGCGTTTGTCGAGGAGGCGCGTGCGCGTGGCGGCGGCCCGGTTGAGCAGGGTTGAGATCGGCGTGGACATCACGGGCGACGGCAGAGCTCGTTGCAGGCGGACGGCCGCCTGGGACGGGCCGTAGAGCAGCCACGCGGCCATCGCGGCGCAGATCATGGCGGCGATCACCATGGCAGCGGCCAGTGCGGGTGCAGGAGGCGGGACAGGGCAGGGGCCGCTTCGGCGGGCTCCAGCACGCCGGACGGGGTGAAGGTCACGGCGGGGACGGCGGTGACGAAGCCGTCGGGCGCACGGTGCAGAAGGCAGACCTCGGCCACCTGGCGTTTGCCGGTGCCCGGGATTCTGACCAGGTGGACGACCACGTCGAGGGCGGCGGCCAGCTGGCTGTGGACGGCCTCGCGGCTCAGGCCGGCAGCGCAGGCGAGGGCTTCGAGGCGGGCGGGGACGTCCGTCGCGGCGTTCGCGTGCAGGGTGCCGCAGCCGCCTTCGTGGCCGGTGTTCAGAGCGCCCAGGAGGTCGACGACCTCGGCGCCCCGGACCTCGCCCACGACCAGGCGGTCGGGACGCATGCGCAGGGCCTGCCGGACGAGCTGGTGCAGCGTCACGCCGCCCGCGCCCTCCACGTTCGGCGGTCGTGCCTCCAGCCGGACGACATGCGGATGATCGGGCCTCAGCTCGGCCGAGTCTTCGACCAGCAGCAGGCGCTCGGCCGGGCCGGCAAGACCGAGCAGGCAGCTCAGCAGCGTCGTCTTGCCCGTGCCCGTGCCTCCGCTGATCAAGAACGCGACGCGGGCTGTGACCAGGGCTGCCAGGAGCGCCGCTCCCGCGGGCGGGACGGTCTCGGTCGCGACCAGCTCGTCCAGGGTGAAGGCGCGACGCCGGGGGAGGCGAAGGGACAGGCACGTGCCGTTCGGGGCGACCGGCGGCAGGACGGCGTGGAGCCTCACCCCACCGGGCAGGCGGGCGTCGGCGTACGGGGACGCGTCGTCCAGCCGACGTCCCGCGGCGGCCGTGAGGCGCTGGGCGAGGCGGCGCAGCGTGGCCTCGTCGGCGAAGCGGGTGGCCGTTCGGACCAGCCCGGAACCGGCGTCGACCCACACCTGGTCAGGGCCGTTGACCAGCACATCGGTGACCTCGGGAAGGCGCAGCAGCGGCTCCAGCGGGCCCGCGCCGACGAACTCGGCGCGTAACTCGTCGGCGAGGGCCAGCACCTCGCGGTCGCCGAGCAGGCGCTCTTCCGCGCGCAGGGCCGCCGCCACCCGTCCGGCGGTCGGTTCGACGCCGCCTTCGGCGAGTCTGCCGCGTACGGCTTCAGAGAACCTGGTGTTCATCGTGCTCTCCTCCGGCGGGCCGGCCTCAGGCGGCCTTCGAGGTGGTGGCGGGGGCCAGGGACTGCGCATCGAGCAGGTGGTCGCAGAGGTCGCGCAGCGGACCCCGTCGGGCTATTCGGGACACGCCGCCCTGCTCGAGGGCGGGCGGGACCCGGCGGTCGCGGTCGAGGGTGCCGACGGTGGGCAGGTCGAGGTGCCGGGCCACCGCGTCTGGCCGAAGGCCACCGGACGGACGGCCACCGACGATGAGGCGGACGTCGGCGGTCTCGCGACGCAGGAAGCCGGCAAGGACATCGGCGGCCACCGTGGCCCGAACCTCCGCAGGAACGACCAGGTAGCAGGTGTGCGCGGCGCGCAGCGCGGGACGGCCGATGTCGCCCAGGTAGCGGGGCACGTCGACGACGGTCAGGTCGAAGCCGCGGGACGCCGAGTCGAGCAGGGAGCGCACGACGTCCGGGGTCACCGCCACGGGCTCGGACTTGCCCCACGACAGGACGGACAGGTCGCCCGAGCTCGGCAGTGAGTCGCGAAGGGTGGCGACGCTGATCCGTCCCTGGCGCCCGGCGAGATCGGGCCAGCGGGCGCCCTCGTGACCCTCGAGGCCGACGAGGAGGTCGGCGCCGCCGCCGAGCGGGTCGCCGTCCACGAGGAGGGTGCGCAGGCCGTCCCGCGCGGAGCAGTGGGCCAAGGCCGCGGCCAGGACGCTCGCGCCCGCACCGCCCCGCGAGCCGGTGACGCAGACGATGACGCCGCGGGCGTCGGCGGGCTCGGCCGCGGCGGCCATCGCGTCGGTCAGCCAGGGCTCGTCGTCCGGCAACACGGCGACGTCACCGGCCCCGACGCCGAGGGCGAGCCGGTACACGTCGGCCCCCTCCCCGGGACGGGCGACCAGCACGACGCCCGAACGGCGGTGCGGCCCGGCGGCGGCCAGGCCGTCCGCGACGTCGGCGCCGACGAGCACGAGCGGGGCCTGGTACCAGCCCGCCCGGGCGTCGCCCACGGAGCCCGCGACCTCGGCGGGCGCGTCGGCCGCGGCGGCGAGTCTCAGCAGGTCGTCGGCGGTGGCCGGGTCTTCGGTGACGATCAGCGCGGCGGTCATCGCGCTCTCCTCTCGCATCGGTGGAGTTCCACGATGCGCCGCGCGCCACGTTCCTCGGAAGCGCACTCCCGAACTGTGGATAACTTCCGTTCAGCCAGGAGAAACCACAGGTCAATCGTGTGCCGAGGAGTTTTGTGAAGGCCCGGGTGGGGTTCCGGGGGGCGGTAACCGCCACCCGGGCCGTTCACGTAGGGCGACCCCCGCCGGGGGGGAGAGCGGGGGTCGCCGAACGGTCCGGCTCCGGGGGGGGTAGAGCCGGCCCGTTATCCCAGAAAAGTCTCGGGCAGATCGCACTAAGTGGTACACCAGTTTGATCTACGGGAGTAGCAATCGCGCCATCTACAGTCTAGGCAGTTACAACATATGCTGCCCGATCGTCGAGAGTTCCGTCGAGCGGGAAAGTCCCTCAACGAGGACGAATTTTTCTAGCCTGGTTGGGAAGACCGTACTCCCGCGCGCATGGGGCCTTCACCCCGCCCCCGCCGGGCCGGGCACAGAGCCGGACAGTCCCGCACGAGTCCGCCCGCATGGGCACGCGCGGGCACGAGCGGACGAAAAGAGAAGCGATCACACTGAGTGATCGAATCGGCGATCGTGAAGGGTCGGAGAATGGCGCGTTCCATGTCCGCCGAAGGGCCCGAGCCGTCACAACCGGCCCCTCCGGCCACTCCTCCGTTCCCCGAACGAGGGGTGCCGCCGGAACGTTTCCTTTACCGATTGAGGGCTTGTCAGCTGGACAAATGAGGCGTAGACAGGTTCTACGGACCAGGTGTCCGCGCACGGCAGCCGGGTACCCACGCGCGACCAGCCGCGGGAGGCGCGTCGAGTCGGGCTTGACCCGCTCAGACGAATATCAGTTGCACGCTTGGTAACCCGGTGTGACGTGACTAGGGTGGCGCCCCGCCAAGTGCGGGGTGCCGTTCATTTGTTTCACCACGCCCACCACGCACGGGTCATCCCTCGCACGCGCACGAGCGCACCACACCACATACACCCCGCCTACGTGCGCGGGCACGCCACAACCCACGTGCACAAGCGCACCACACCCACGTGCGCGGGCACGTCAAGCGGGACGGTCAGGCCCGCCCGCGGTCAGCCGCGGAGGTACGCCTCGCAGATGGCCTGGGAGTCGCGCGCGGCGGCGACCGTGGCGTCGGCGCAGTGCCGGATCCAGCGGACCATGCCCTCGGACGTGCCGGACGCGTAGGCGCGCAGGGCGTCCGGGTACTCGGCCACGAGTTCGAGGTGGCCGACTTCCGGCGCGGTCAGGGACTTCGGGTCGAGCCCGCGCGCGACGAACGTGAGCCGCTGCGCCGCGCGCGCGATCACGCCGTCCGCGACGCCGAACGGGCGGAGCGTCAGCAGCTCCCCGTGCACCAGAGCGGCGATGACCAGGGCCGGGGCCTTGCTGGGACGGACGAGAAGGTCGCACAGCGCGTCCAGCCGCGAGGCCACCTCGGCAGGGGACGGCGCCGGACCCAGACCCAGCGGATCGGAGACCTCGCCAGGGCCGCCGGACCCGGAACGCGGGCGTCCGAGGTCCGCTTCGTCCAGCAGATCGGCGGCGGCCAGGACGTGCAGGCGCGCGAGCACCTGTCGCGGCGCCTTGCGCCACGTCTCGGCCAGCGAGCCGAGCTCGGCTGTGACCCGCAGCGAGCCCTGCACGATGGGCGCCGCATGCCCCTCCGCAGCGGAACGCAGCTCTTCCAGCGTGACGGACGCGCCTTCCAGCTCCGCGGACGCGCGAGCCCCGCGCAGGGCGGACTCGGTGGAGACCTCCGCGCTGCGCCGCCTCAGGATGCGGTGGCCCAGCAGACGGTCCACCGCCTTGCGGGCGTCGGCTACGGCCTCCTCCACTCCGGGCAGGTCGGCGACGTTGGCAAAGGCATCGACATCGGTCACGCGCCCGACCTTATGCGGTCACCACGGCGGCCCCGTCCGCCGCCCTCCGCCCATGCTCCGGGCACCGTCGCCACCACGTGCCCCACACGCCCCCGAAGACCGAAATCGGAAAGTTTGTTTCGAGTAATCCGGGCCCCGCGCGAGCAGCATCGTCGCAGGTCAGAGCGGAACTGTCCCGCCCACACCAGACATCGGATCATGCGCGGATTCCCGGAGGCCGAACCTGGGAAGGCCACGTGTGGCTGGCATCACATAGCATCCAACCCGAAGCCGGGGAGCCCCTTTCGCCCCTTGCGCCCACAAAACCGGCAAGCCCTTGTCCGAACCGGACGATCGCTGATGGAGTGGGCCGTGGAAGGTGCGCCCCCCTCTTTGAACAGCGAGGAGTACGCGTGAGCGAGAGCCAAGAGACACTGTCGAACCTCCTGCAGGAGACGAGGCGCTTCCCCCCGCCGGCCGAGCTCGCGGAGTCCGCCAACGTCACCGACGAGGCCTACGAGCGGGCCGCCGCCGACCGTCTGGGCTTCTGGGCCGAGCAGGCCGACCGGCTCACCTGGACGAAGCGCTGGGACGAGGTGCTCGACTGGAGCAACCCCCCGTTCGCCAAGTGGTTCGTGGGCGGCGAGCTGAACATCGCCTACAACTGCGTTGACCGGCATGTGGAGAACGGGCACGGCGACCGGGTCGCCTACCACTGGGAAGGCGAGCCGGGCGACACCCGCACGCTCACCTACGCCGACCTCCAGAAGGAGGTCGCGAAGGCGGCGAACGCCCTCCTTGAGCTTGGCGTCAGCAAGGGCGACCGCGTCGCCATCTACATGCCGATGATTCCCGAGCTGCCGATCTCGATGCTCGCGTGCGCGCGCATCGGCGCGACGCACTCGGTCGTCTTCGGCGGGTTCAGCGCGGACGCCCTGCGCACCCGCATCGACGACGCCGAGGCCAAGGTCGTCATCACGGCGGACGGCGGATACCGGCGCGGCAGGGCGTCCGCCCTCAAGCCGACCGTGGACGAGGCCGTGCAGAGCACCCCGTCCGTGGAGAAGGTTCTGGTCGTCCGCCGTACCGGCGAGCCCGTGGACGAGCACGACCGCGACGTCTGGTGGCACGACATCGTGGACCGGCAGGACGACAAGCACACGGCCGAGCCGCACGACTCCGAGCACCCGCTGTACATCCTCTACACGTCCGGGACGACGGGTAAGCCCAAGGGCATCCTGCACACGACCGGCGGTTACCTGACGCAGGTCGCCTACACGCACCACGCGGTCTTCGACCTGAAGCCGGAGACCGACGTGTACTGGTGCTCGGCCGACATCGGCTGGGTGACCGGGCACTCCTACATCGTGTACGGGCCGCTCGCCAACGGCGCGACGTCGGTCATGTACGAGGGCACCCCGGACACGCCGCACCGGGGACGCTGGTGGGAGATCATCCAGAAGTACAAGGTCTCGATCTTCTACACCGCGCCCACCGCGATCCGGACGTTCATGAAGTGGGGCGACGACATCCCCGCGCAGTACGACCTGTCCTCGCTGCGCGTCATCGGGTCGGTCGGCGAGCCGATCAACCCCGAGGCCTACGTCTGGTACCGCGAGCACATCGGCGCGAACCGCTGCCCGGTCGTGGACACCTGGTGGCAGACCGAGACCGGCGCGATCATGATCAGCCCGCTGCCGGGTGTGACGGCGGGCAAGCCGGGCGCGGCGATGCGCCCGCTGCCGGGCATCGCCGCGGACGTCGTGGACGACCAGGCGCGGCCGGTGCCGAACGGCGGCGGCGGGTTCCTGACGCTGCAGGAGCCGTGGCCGTCCATGCTGCGGACGATCTGGGGCGACGACGAGCGGTACGTCAAGACGTACTGGTCGCGCTTCGACGGCCTGTACTTCGCCGGGGACGGCGCGAAGAAGGACGAGGACGGCGACATCTGGCTGCTCGGCCGGGTGGACGACGTGATGCTGGTGTCCGGCCACAACATCTCCACCACGGAGGTCGAGTCGGCGCTGGTGTCGCACCCGAAGGTCGCCGAGGCCGCCGTCGTGGGCGCGACCGACCCGGTCACCGGGCAGGCGATCGTCGCCTTCGTCATCCCGCGCGGCTCCGCCGGTGAGGACGTCGAGGGCGGGGACTTCGCCAAGGAGCTGCGCGACCACGTCGCCAAGGCGCTCGGCCCGATCGCCAAGCCGCGCCAGATCATGATCGTCCCGGAGCTGCCCAAGACCCGGTCCGGCAAGATCATGCGCCGCCTGCTGCGGGACGTCGCGGAGAACCGGAGCGTCGGGGACGTCACCACGCTCGCCGACAGCACGGTGATGAACCTCATCGCCGAGAAGCTCCCCAGCGCCAAGTCCGAGGACTGAACGCGGTCCCTCACACGCGCACAAGGTCCCCCACACGTGCACAGGTCGCTCACGCGCGTACAGAACGCGTGAAGCGCCGGTAGCGAACACCTCGCGCGCGCATGCGAAACGGGTGCCGACGACACCATCGGCGCCCGTTTCGCACGGTCAGAGGCGGGCACAAGGGATTTAGGCGACGATCATCCCGGTAGGCTCGAAAAAGGTGTGCCGGGAAGTCTGGTCGGTGAGGGGGGGCATCCGGTTTCGTGCGCGCACGAGCCGGCTCCGTCCCCGGACGACGTTCGCCTGCCACTCGGGGGATTCCTTTGACGCGCGCACGAGACAGCCGACATGCCCGGCCCACCGTCCGGTACGCCAAGAACGTGACCGAGGCCCTGCGGACGGAGACCGTGGGCGGCGTCATCATGCTCCTGGCGACCGTCGCCGCGCTGATCTGGGCCAACACGCCCTGGTCGGCGGCGTACACGCGCATCCGGGACTACGAGCTGAGCCCGGACTGGCTCGGCCTGCACCACATGGACCTGTCGCACTGGGCGTCCAGCGGGCTTCTCGCGGTGTTCTTCTTCATCGCCGGGCTCGAGCTGCGCGAGGAGCTCACGCACGGCGCGCTGCGCGACCCGCGGGACGCCGCCCTGCCCGTGATCGCCGCCGCCACGGGCGTCGCCGCGCCCGCGCTGATCTTCCTCGCGATCACCGCCGGGACCGGGGACGGCATGCGCGGCTGGGCCGTCCCGACCGCGACCGACATCGCGTTCGCGCTGGCCGTCCTCGCGGTGACGTTCTCCGACTGCCCCGGCCCGCTGCGCGCGTTCCTGCTGACGCTCGCCATCGTGGACGACCTGATCGCCATCCTGATCATCGCGATCTTCTACACCTCGGGCCTCGCGGTGACGCCGCTCCTGGCGGGCGTCGCGCTCGTCGCGGTGTACGGGGTGCTGCAGGCCAGGGGCGTCCGGACGCCGTGGGTGTACGTCCCGCTGGCCCTCCTCGGGTGGTACTTCGTGCAGCGCAGCGGCATCCACGCGACCGTCGAGGCCGTCGCGCTCGGGATGCTGACCTCCACCAGGGAGACGCCGGACGAGCGGCCCACGAACGCCGAGCGGGCCGCCCACGTCCTGCGCCCGGTCTCGGCCGGGCTGTGCGTGCCGCTGTTCGCCTTCCTCAGCGCGGGCGTGGCGCTCAGCGGGGCGGCCCTCGGCGCGGTGTTCCAGGACCGGGTGGCGATCGGCGTGATCGCCGGGCTGGTCGTGGGCAAGTTCGTCGGCGTCCTCGGCGGCGCGTGGACGGCCGTCCGGCTCGGACTGGCCTCGCTCGGCGAGGGACTGCACTGGCGGGAGCTCGCGGGAGTGGCGGCGCTGGCCGGAGTGGGCTTCACCGTTTCGCTGTTGATCGGCGGTTTGGCCTACCCCGACCCGGCACAATTCGAGAGAGTGACGACAGCGGTCCTGATCGCGAGCCTCGTCGCGTCGGTGGCCGCGTCCGCGGTCTTCAGGCATCGGGTGCGGCAGCGTGCCCGTTCGGTGAGGGCGGGCTGATGTCCTGGCGTGTCGGACAGGACAGGCCCCCGTGCGGAAGGCCCGTGCGGACGGCCCGTGCGGACGGGCCGTGCGGACGGGCCGATTGGCCGGGGCGGCGGACGAGCTGCCAGGCTGGGTTCGGCCCTGGTGACCGGGGTCCTGGAAGGAGAGAGCGCTATGTCTGAGGCACTGCCGGGCGAACGCATGGAGGACAAGTCCCTCGGCGAGCTCGTCGCGATGGCGTCCAGCAACGTGTCCAGCCTGATCCGGGCCGAACTGGACCTGGCCAAGCTGGAGCTGAAGGACGACGCCAAGAAGGCCGCGCTGGGCAGCGGCATGTTCGCGATCGCCGGTCTGTGCGCCGGGCTCATCGTGATCCTGCTGTCGATCGCCGCGGCCTACGGCCTGGTCGCCCTCGGCGTCTGGCACTGGGCCGCGTTCCTCATCGTCGCGGGCGTCTACCTGCTGGTCGCCGCCGCCCTGGTCGGCATCGGCTACCTGCGCATCCGCAAGATCCGCGGGGCGCAGCGGACGCGCGCGCAGCTGCGCGCCGACTTCGAGATGCTCCGCCACCGCGGCGGCGACGACGCCGTCGAGGACGCCCCGGACACCCCGGCCCTGGCGGACTGAGCGGACACGCACCATGGCCGCACCGGACGCCTCGCTGGTCGAGATCGACGGACCCTGGACGCACCGCTCGGTGAGCGCGGGCGGCACCCGCTTCCATGTGGCGGAGGCGGGTGAGGGGCCGCTCGTGCTCCTGCTGCACGGGTTCCCCGAGTTCTGGTGGACCTGGCACAACCAGCTCGTGTCGCTCCCCGCCGCCGGGTTCCGCGCGGCGGCCGTCGACCTGCGCGGCTACGGCGCCAGCGACAAGCCGCCGCGCGGCTACGACCTGGTCACCCTCGCCGCGGACGCGGCGGGCCTCGTGCGCGCGCTCGGAGAGGCCAACGCGATCGTCGTCGGCCACGACTGGGGCGGGCTGCTCGCGTGGACGATGGCGGCCTACCATCCCAAGGTCGTCCAGAGGCTGGTGACGGTCGGCGCGCCGCATCCGCTTCGGCTGCGCCAGTCGCTTCGCGGGAATCCGAGCCGTCAGCTCTGGGCGACCCGGCACACGCTCGGTTTCCAGGTTCCCGTATGGCCGGAGCGTCGTCTCGTCCAGAACGACGCTGCGCTTGTTGGACGGCTCCTACACGACTGGTCCGGCCCAGGCTGGCCGGACGAACGCACCGAGCGCCTCGTGCGCGACGCGATACGCATCCCCGGCGTCGCCCACTGCGCGTTGGAGTACCACCGTTGGCTCGTCCGGTCGCAGCCGCGCCCGGACGGGATCCGCTATGCGCGCCGCATGCGCGCGCCCATCCAGGTCCCGACGCTTCAGCTGCACGGGGCGCTCGACCGTTGCACTCTCCCTGCCAGCGCCCAGGGTTCCGGACGGTACGTCACCGCGCCCTACCGCTGGAAGCTCATCGACGGTGCCGGTCACTTCCCGCATGAGGAACGTCCGCGCGCGTTCGATGCCGAACTCATCGGCTGGCTCAACGACCCCGAACCCGAACGCTGACCATGTCCGAGCCCAACGACCAGCGGGATCGGGACGCGCGGGGGCGGGCGCGTAACGCGCGTCCCCGCGACGCATACGGACGTCCGCTCCCCCATGGCTCGGCGGGTATCCCCACCACGCCGGACGATTTCGACCTGCCACCGGACGAAGCGTTGGCAGAGGCCCAGCGGCTCCTGGACGCGGACCGTCCCTTCCACGCGCACGAGGTGCTCGAAGCGGTCTGGAAGTCGTCCCCGGAAAACGAACGCGAGCTGTGGCGTGCCCTCGCGCAGGTGGCCGTCGGCATCACGCACCTACGCAGAGGCAACCCACGCGGCGCTCAGGCTCTTCTCTCACGCGCCGCCGACCGACTCGACGAGTACGCGAGAGATGCGGACGACACACACGGCATCGACGTCCCGAGGCTGACGTCCACCGTCCGTGCCCTCGCAGAGGAACTCCCGCTCGAAACCGCCGTCAAGCTACGCCTCCGCTAGGCACCATGCTCGGGGGTGGTCGGCGCTAGTCGGCGCAGCCTTCGGTCGAGACGGAGATGGTCGCGCCCTGTGCCGCGCGCGCGTCCGGCGAGACCTCGTTGGCGGTCAGGGCGTAGCCGGTCTGCGGCGAATCGAGGGCGGCGGCGAAGATGACGCCGAAGACCTGGCCGTTGCTGGTGAGCAGCGGACCGCCGGAGTTGCCCTGCTCCACGTCGCCGCGGATGGCGTAGATCTCGCGCGTGACCTGCGGCGAGTGGTAGATGTCCGGTGCCCGGGAGATCTGCCGGGCCCGGATCCGGGCGGCGAGGGCCGTGAACGGACGGCTTTTCGGGTACCCGGCGATGATGGCGTCGTCTCGTACGCGCGCGGGCCCGGCGAACTTCAGCGGCGTCGACTTCAGCCCCGGCACGTACAGGACGGCCACGTCGCGCTGCGGGTCGTACAGGACGACCTTGCCGCCGTGGCGCTTGCCGTCCAGCGAGTCGATCTGGGACGAGCCTCGCGCGCCCGCGACCACATGCGCGTTCGTCATGACGCGCTCGGGCGCGAACACGAAGCCGGTGCCCTCGATGCGGCGCTGGCAGTCGGGCGCGGTGCTGGTGATCTTCACGATGGACTGCTTGGCCGCGCGCAGCGCGCCGGTGTTGAGGATCGCGTCGTTCGGCGGCGGGACCTTCGCCACCGACTCGCCGCCGAGGCCGTTGAACACCTGCGGGAACTCGCTGCTGGCCACGAACCCGCGGAAGGAGGAGAACCAGGTCTGCGCCTGCTGCGGCATCACGTCGTTGACGCCGCTGATGATGGACGACCCCTTGACCTGCGTCCGCACCGACTTGAACTCCGAGTTGGCGACCAGCGACCCGAAGAACCAGGCGACGATGAGCAGGGAGAGGACCGAGACGACGCCGCCGCCCACCGCGTCCGCCGTGCGCGCGTTGTTGTGCGTCACCCGGTTGCGCAGCACCGCGCCCAGCGACGACGCGAGCAGCTGCCCGAGGGTGGCCGCGAGGAAGGCGATGACGATGGCCAGCAGCGCCTGCTGCGCGGCGCCGCTCACCGTGGCCTCGGCGATCGGCGGGGCGATCAGCACGCCCACGACACCGCCGCCGACGAAGCCGACGAAGCTCAGCAGGCTCACGATGAAGCCCTGCCGGTAGCCGGACACCGCGAACAGCAGTATCAGCACGAACAGGATCAGATCCAGAAGGTGGTCGCCCAGCACCGCTTCACCGTATAGCGACAACGGGGCTGCGCACGTCCCCTCGCTGTACCAGTTTCACCGTACGCGTCTAGTCATCCGGGGCGATGCACGCGCGCGCACGAGCAGTCACGGAAGCCCGTAACGCCCGGTGTGCGGGGCGCATGCGCGCTTCGGTCAGCTCCGGAACGAGAGGGAGAGGACGTCGGGCGGGAGGTCCTCCACGTGACCGGTGTCCCACGGACGCTCCCAGCCGCCCGCGGTGATGACGGCCGTGAGCAGCCCGGCCGTGAACCCCCACACCAGCATGCCGCCGACGCGGAACGCCGGACCGAGCCGCAGCCCGGACGGGTGCCGGACGGTCAGCCTGTTCGCCGGGTCGGTCAGTTCGGCGATCGGGACGCGCGCGACGGTCGCGACCTCGCCGGGATGCCCGGGCGCGACCTCGGACGGCTCGCGCCACCAGCCGGCCACCGGCGTGACCAGGTGCTCACTGTGGGACAGGTACAGCTCGGGCAGCGTGACCAGCACGTCCACGCCCGCCGGGACGACCCCGGCCTCCTCCTGCGCCTCGCGCAGCGCCGCGGCGACCGGGCCGTCGTCCTCCGGGTCGATGCGTCCGCCGGGGAACGCGGGCTGCCCGGCGTGCTTGGTCAGCGTCGCCGCGCGCTCGGTGAGCAGCACGTCGGGACCGTGCGGGCCGTCGCCGAAAAGGATCAGCACCGCCGCGCGCCGTCCGCCCTGCCCCAGGGAGGGCGCGCGGTCGGGCACCGGCATCCGCGGCGCCTCGTGGACGAAGCGCTCCAGCCAGGCGGGATACGTGGGGGAAGCGGCGTCGATCACATCTCTCCCAACCCGGCGGCGGGCCCGTTGCTTCCCGCCGTCCGAAATTCGACCGTCCGGAACCCGGTGGCCGTACCCGTTCGAAACCGGTGACGGCCGCCGGCGGCCAGGGCGGATCCGGAGAAATCCGATACGGACTCCCCGGATCGGCCGCGCTTCACCCTGGCACGGCCGCCCCGCGCCGCGCACCCGATCCGCGCACCCGCGTCCCACCTCGGAAGTCGATGCCCGGAAGCACTGCCAAACGGCTCCGATTCGCGATAGAAACCCCGATGACCGGCTTGATCGTCTTCGGCCGGGATCCGACCCGGCAGGAGATGACATGACCAACTGGCCGATCCTGGCGCAGTCCCACGACGCGCTGCGCGCCGCGGTGGCCGCGGTCACCGACTGGGACGCCCCGACGCCCTGCTCGGACTGGACCGCCGCGCAGGTGCTCCAGCACGCGGCGGGCGACCAGATCGGGTTCGCGGCCTTCCTCACCGGCGGCCCCGGGCCGTCGTTCGACCCGTTCTCGCCGTCCGGGACGCTCGACGGCACGCCCGGTGACCTGCTCGAACCGGCCCTCAAGCTCGCCGCCGAGGCGTGGGCGGGCGTCGCCACCAGCTACGAGAAGGTGCGCGTCCCGGTCCCGCCGAACGACATGCCCGCCGGGCTCGGCGTGGGCGCGTGCGCCCTGGACGCCGCCGTCCACGCCTGGGACCTCGCGAAGTCCGCCGGAGCGCCCACGCCCCTGCCGACCACCCTCGCGCGCGACCTCCTGCCCGTGGCGCAGCAGATCGTCGAGCCGCTGCGGGCCTTCGGCGCCTACGCGACCGCGCTGCCCGCGACGTCCGGCGACGAGGTGGCCTCCCTCATGCGCTACCTGGGCCGCGACCCGCACTGGACGCCCTGAACCAGCCGTCTAGGACGCCCTGAGCCCCCCGCCTGGGAACGCCGAATTTCGTCGCAACCCCTAGGCGGACGGCCAGAACGGCCCCCTCAGGCGAAGGAACGGTCGCGGACGAGCTTCGCGGCCGTTTTCGCGTCGGTCGGCCCCTCGCCATAGGACGGGCACAGGTGCGCGATCGCGCACGCGCCGCACGCCGGACGCTGCGAGTGGCAGATCCGGCGGCCGTGCCAGATCATCCGGTGCGACAGGATCGTCCACTCCTTGCGGGGGATGAGGTCCGCGACGTCCTGCTCGACCTTGACCGGGTCGTCGGACGTCGTCCAGCCGAACCGGCGGGCGAGGCGGCCGAAGTGGGTGTCCACGGTGATCCCCGGGACGCCGAAGGCGTTGCCGAGCACGACGTTCGCGGTCTTGCGGCCAACGCCGGGCAGCGTGACCAGGTCCTTCATCCGGCCGGGGACCTCGCCGTCGAACCGTTCGACCAGCGCCTTCGACAGGCCCATGATCGACTTGGTCTTGGACCGGAAGAATCCGAGCGGCTTCAGGATCACCTCGAGGGCCTCGGGGTTCGCGGCGGCGAGGTCCTCGGGCGTGGGGTACTTGGCGAACAGCGCCGGCGTCGTCTCGTTGACCCTTTTGTCCGTGGTCTGCGCGGACAGGACGGTGGCGATGAGCAGTTCGTAGGACGACGTGAAGTTCAGCTCGCAGTGCGCGTTCGGGTAAAGATCGGCCAATTCCCGGTTGATCCGCCGCGCGCGCCGGACGAGCCCCAGGCGCGTCTCCTCCTGCCACTTGCGCGCACGAGGACGCGGCCCGCTCTCCGTGTTCGTCGCCATGGCGTTCAGCCTAGAACCAGATGCCAAAGGCCGTGCCTGTAGCGGCTTTCTCGTCCACAGACGCCCAGGTGGGCGTGGCGCACGTCACGGGATCGTCCGCAACCCGCACGCGCACGAGGAACGCGCTGGAACGCCCGATTCCCCCTGGGCGACGGCGATGTAACGCCCTGGAGGCCCCTTCGGGAACAGTATGTGACTGGCGGGTAACCACGTCCGAAGAGGAGAAACGGTACGTTTGTGACCGCATTCACCCGCGGATCCGTACACTGGATGCGCAGATGACGTTCAGGAACCGGACGCCGCTGCGGGGACGATCAGCCGGAGGCACCGCCGTGAAGGCGGGGTGGAGGGCCCGGACCGTCCGGTTTCGGCGCGCCGTGGACCCTGCCTTCACGTACGCGGTGGGACGTACGTCACACTAGGCATGTGGGTGTTCGAGGAGGAGAAGCGTGACCGACCGCGACGTGGACGTTCTGAGCAGGGCTCCGCTGTTCGAGGCCCTGGACGAGCAGGGTGCCAAGGCGCTGCGCGCCAACGTGACCGAGGTGCGGCTGGCCCGCGGTCAGACGCTGTTCAACGAGGGTGAGACCGGCGACCGGCTGTACGTCGTGCTCGAGGGCAAGATCAAGCTCACCCGGACGGCGCCGGACGGCCGGGAGAACCTGCTGAGCGTGCTCGGTCCGTCCGAGATGTTCGGCGAACTGTCGCTGTTCGACCCGCGGCCCCGCACGGCCAGCGCGGTCGCCGTCACCGAGTGCCGCCTCGCCGGGCTCGGCCACGACGACCTGCGGCCGTGGCTGACCGGCCACCCGGAGGTCGCGGTGCAGCTGCTCCGCGCGCTCGCCCAGCGGCTCCGCAAGACCAACGACGTGATGGCCGACCTGGTCTTCACCGATGTCCCGGGACGCGTCGCCAAGGCGCTGCTCGACCTGGCCGAGCGCTTCGGCCAGCCGTCGGAGGCCGGGCTGCACGTCCACCACGACCTCACCCAGGAGGAGCTGGCGCAGCTCGTCGGGGCGTCCCGCGAGACGGTCAACAAGGCCCTCGCCGACTTCGCCCAGCGCAACTGGCTGCGCATCGAGGCGCGCGCCGTCGTCATCCTCGACATCGAGCGCCTCCGCAAGCGCTCCAAGTAGCACACCGCCTCTCCAGGCGACGAACGGCCGCGAACGCGCGCGCACGAGCCCCGCTCATGCGCGCGCGTTCGCAGGTTTCAGGGGTTTTTCTGCTCGGCCAGGTAGTCGAGCTGGCTCTGGACCGACCATTCGGCCGCGGGCCACAGGTTGCGGTCCACGTCGGCGTACACGACCTCGACGACCTCGCGGGCGGTCCGGGCTCCGCCCCGGACGGCGGCCTCCACCTGCGCCAGCCGCTCGCGGCGGTGCCGGATGTAGTGGCCGATCGCGCCGAGCGGGTCGTCCAGCTTCGGGCCGTGGCCCGGCAGGACGGCGACGGCGTCGTTGTCGTCGGCGAAGCGGCGCAGCCGGTCCAGGGACGCCAGGTAGTCGCCGAGCCTTCCCTCAAGGACGGTCGATCCGTAGCCGAGCACGGTGTCCCCGGTCAGGATCGCGCGGTCGGCGGGCAGCCAGAACGTCAGCGAGTCGTCGGAGTGGCCGGGCGTCTCCATGATCCGCAGCTCGAGCCCTCCGGTCGTCACCACGTCCCCCTCGACCAGGCCCTCGCCGCCGAGCCGGTGCCGGGGGTCGAGCGCCCGCACCTTGACGTCGCGTCCGGCCATCCCGGCGAACGTGGCCGCGCCCGCCGAGTGGTCGGGGTGGCCGTGGGTGAGCAGGACGAGCCCGACGCGCCGTCCGTCCGCCTCCGCCTCGGCCAGGACGCGGCGCAGGTGCACGCCGTCCTCGGGGCCGGGATCGACGACCACGACCTCCTCGGCGCCGGGTTCGCCGAGGATCCAGGTGTTGGTGCCGTCCAGCGTCATCGGGGACGGATTCGGAGCGAGCACACATCTCGCCCGATCCGTACCAGTCCCGTCGATATCCCTCATCTGCCCCATCCTGCCCGACCATCCGGGGCCGAGTCCGAGGCGGGCCGGCCGTCGCGGCAGGGACGTCCCGGCCAGGCGGAGCCCGAGTGACCAGGTCAGCCGGGCCCCCATCCCCGCCATGCCGGTCTACGCGTCGTAGCGCGCCGCGTCCTCGGGGAGGACGAGGTAGGGCTCGCCGTCGATGATCTGCCCCTCGGGCTCCAGGACGGTGATCTCGCGCGGCGCGGCGAGAACGTCCGCGACCGTGTCGAAATGGGACAGGTCGTCCAGCGTGGCGATGGTCGGGGGCAGCATCGGCCATTCGCCCGCGCGCCCGCGCGAGGCGGCCTCTGCAGGACGCACCCACGCGGTCCTGTCGGCCTCTGTGCTGACGTCGCGGGCGCGCTGCCCCTCGGGCATGGCCGCGACGAAGAACCGCGTGTCGTAGCGCTTCGGCTCGATCGCGGGGGTGATCCAGTGCGCCCAGGGACGCAGCAGGTCGGAGCGCAGGACGAGGCCGCGCTCGTCCAGGAACTCGGCGAACGAGAGGGAGCGGTCGAGCAGCGCCTTGCGGCCCCGCTCCCACTCGTCGCCACGCGTGTCGTCCACGACGGACTCGCCGGTCGGCCCGGCGAGCAGCACGCAGGTCTCCTCGAAGGTCTCCCGGACGGCCGCGCAGACCAGCTCGCGGGCGAGCGGCTCGTCCGCCTTGAAGGCCCGACCCCAGTCGGCCGGGGACGGCCCGGTCCAGGCCGGGCTCGCCTCGCCGTCACGCGGGTCGACCGAGCCGCCGGGGAACACGTACGCGCCGGGCGCGAACGCCATCGAGCCCACGCGGCGCAGCATGAACGCCTGCAGCCCGTGTTCGGCGTGGTCGCGGAGCACGACCACCGTGGCGGCGTGCCGCGGCCGGACCGGCTCGATCGTCCCGGCCGCGATGCCCTCGATCTGCTTCCGGAACTCCGCCGGCAACCTCAACCCGTTCATGACGCCCCATTCGGGCATACCGAATCACGTTCCGTCAAGGGTGCCGGGGGTGCGGCCGAAGACCCGACGATCAAGGACCTGCCACGTCGGCGCGGTCGGGAACGGCCGTCCGGGAGCTTCGCGCCTGGGTCAGGAGACCTCGGCGATCACTTCGACCTCGACCGGCGCGTCCTTCGGCAGGACCGCGACGCCGACCGCGCTGCGCGCGTGGACGCCCGCCTCGCCGAACACCTCGCCGAGCAGGTCGCTCGCCCCGTTGAGCACCAGCGGCTGGCCGGTGAAGTCCGGGGTGGACGCGACGAACCCGACGACCTTGACGATCCGCACGATCCGCGACAGGTCGCCGACCTCGGCCTTCAGCGCCGCGATCGCGTTCAGCGCGCAGATCCGGGCCTGCTCGGCGGCCTGCTCGGGGGTGACCTCGGCGCCGACCTTGCCGGTCACCGGAAGCTCGCCCTTGACCACGGGCAGCTGGCCGGCCGTGTAGACCAGCGATCCGGTGCGGGCGGTCGGGACGTAGGCGGCCAGCGGACGGGCCACCTCGGGCAGCTCGAGCCCGAGCTCGACGATCCGCTCCTCAGGAGTGCTCACCTTTACGGCTCCACTTCGCGCTTGAAGTAGGCCACCAGGTTCTCCGGGTTCGGGCCGGGCAGCACGGTGACGAGCTCCCACCCGTCCTGGCCCCAGTTGTCGAGGATCTGCTTGGTCGCGTGGACCAGCAGAGGAACGGTCGCGTACTCCCACTTCTTCATGGCGCTCAGCCTAGCGATCGCGCGGAGACGGAACCGCCTCCCCTGCCCGGGCGCCGTCGTAGCGGCCGCGCGCGGCCTCCACGTCGGGCATGTGCCGGTCCGCCCAGGCCCGGACGGTCGCCACGATCGGGATCAGGGTCTCCCCGAGGACGGTCAGCGTGTAGTCCACCTGGACCGGGACCGCGGCGGTGACGTGCCGCGTGACCAGGCCGTCCCGCTCCAGCGCGCGGAGCGACTGGGTGAGCATCTTCGCGCTGATCCCGGGGACGGACCGGGCGAGCTCGGCGTGCCGCATGGTGCCGTGGTCGGCGAGCCGGTTCAGCAGCGTCGTCGTCCACTTGTTCCCGAGGACGGCCATGAGACGGCTCGTCGGGCACGTCTCCATGTACGCGTCGAACTCCGCCTTCGCCTCCGCACGGCGTTGCTCGGCGGTCATCGTGGCCATGGTCCTCCCACCTCCGGCTTCCGGCGCGCTCACCCCCGGGTCGGGTACGCACTCCGAGGTAACCCCTTCCGGCCGCCGCGTCTTCCGCGCATGCTCGTCTGCACACGGGATTTTCCCGAAAAACACATCTGACCAGGGAGTCTTTGGCATGCGCGCGATCAGTGTGACGGAGTACGGCGGCCCGGAGACCCTGCGGGTGGCGGACGTCCCCGAGCCCGTCCCGGGTCCGGGGCAGGTGCGGATCCGGATCGAGGCGGCCACGGTCAACCCCGTGGACCTGGCAGCCCGCGAGGGCCACCTCGCCGCCATCGCCCCCGACCTGCCCCTCGGCCTCGGCCTGGACGCGGCGGGCGAGATCGACGCCGTCGGCCCGGGCGTCGACCGGCTGGCCGCCGGCGACAGGGTCGTCGGCCTGCGTGACCGGCTGCTCATGCCGACCGGCGCGCACGCCGAGGCGATCGTCCTGGACGCGGACGCCGTTGTCCACGCGCCCCGGACCCTGGACGCCGCACACGCGGCCACGTTGCCGCTGAACGGCCTGACCGCGTTCCAGGGCCTGGATCTACTGGATCTTCGTCCGGGGGCCTCTGTGCTGGTCACAGGGGCCGCTGGAGCCGTCGGAGGGTTCGCGGTGCAGCTGGCCGCGCTGCGCGGCCTCCGCGTGGTCGCCGCGGCGTCCCCGGCGGACGAGGCGGCGCTGCGCGAGGCGGGCG
Source organism: Actinomadura oligospora ATCC 43269 (assembly GCF_000518265.1). Lineage (GTDB taxonomy): Bacteria > Actinomycetota > Actinomycetes > Streptosporangiales > Streptosporangiaceae > Spirillospora > Spirillospora oligospora. The sequence continues at coordinate 219,484 of NZ_JADG01000007.1, forward strand.
CCACGCACGTCGTCGGACGCGACCAGCCGCTCGGACGGGCCGTCCGGGACCTGGTCCCCGGCGGGGTGGACGGCGTCCTCGACGCGGCCTGCCTCGGCGTCCGCGCCCTGGACGCCCTGCGCAACCGCGGCGCGTTCGTCGCGGTCAACGGCGGCGACGCGGTGCCGGTGAACCTCCGCGGAACCCGCGTCCGGAACGTCTGGTTCCACGCGGACGCCGCGCAGCTCGAACACCTCGTCGCCCTCGCGGACGCGGGCCGCCTCACGACCCGCGTCGCCGGCGTCCTCCCCCTGGAGGACGCCGCGAAGGCCCACATCCGCCTCGCCGAGGGCGGCCTTCGAGGCCGCCTCGTCCTCCAGCCCTGAGCGCGGACCGCTGCGGGTCAGCGCTCGTCGGCGCGGATCATGACGCGGCGGAGGAGGTCGGACAGCAGGCGGCGCTCGTCCGGGTCCAGGGCTTCGAGGATGCGGTGCTCCTCGACGCCCTGGGCGCCCATCGCGCCGAGCCAGGCGGCGCGGCCCTCCTCGGTGAGCTCGACGATCACGCGGCGGCGGTCGAGCTCCGAGGGGGTGCGCAGGACGAAGCCGCGCGCGGACAGGCCGTCGAGGCGTCCGGTGACCGAGTTGGGCGCGATCCCGAGGTCGGCCGCGAGCTGCGACGGGGCGGCCCGGCCGTCCCGGCCGCCCAGGGCCTGGAGCGTGTCGTACTCGTGCACGTGCAGGTCGCCGTCCGCCAGCGCCCGCTCCTTGACCTTCCGCAGGTGCGCGGAGATCTTGTGGACGCGGGTGATCGCGCCCTCCACGTCGGGATCGAGGTCGGGGACGATCGGCATCCACCGGTCCACATGATCGTCCACCTGGTCGCGCGTCGGCATGCGGAGAGGGTACAGGCCGCCCTCCGAGTTAATTCGTTGACGAATAATTCCCTGCCGAACTAATCTCGGTCGCCATGACACACCCCCTCCGCGGCCGGGACTTCCGGCTGCTGTTCGGCGCCCGGACGCTCTCCCTGGCCGGGGACGCCGTCGTCCCGGCCGCGCTGGCGCTGGCCGTCCTGCGGGTGACCGGCTCGGGCTCCTCGCTCGCGATCGTGCTGGCCGCGGCGATGCTCCCCAAGCTCGTGGCGCTCCCCCTCGGCGGCGTCCTGGCCGACCGCCGGGGCGCCCGCCCGATCGCGATCACCACGGACGCGCTCGCCTGCGCGGCCCAGCTCTGCACGGCGTTCCTGCTGCTCGGCGGGCATCCGTCCCTGTGGCAGCTCGCGGTCGCGCAGGCGGTCGGCGGCGCCGCGTCCGGCCTGGCCCTCCCGGCTCTGTCGCCGATGATCGTGGGGACCGTCCCGGCGCACGCCCTGCCCCGCGCGAACGCGCTCCTGGGAACCGTCGCGGGCGCGACGAAGCTGCTGGGCCCGGCCATCGCGGGCACGTTCGTGCTCACGATCGGCCCCGGCTGGACGTTCCTGCTCGACGCCGCGTCCTTCGGGGCGAGCGCCGCCCTGATCTCATGCGCGCGCGTCCAGCGGAGGGGCCCTGCGACCGAAGAACCGGCGATTTCTCTACGCGCCGACCTGAAGCAGGGATGGACGGAGGTCCGCGCCCGCGACTGGTATTGGACGAGCCTCGTCGCGCACGGAATGTGGAACGGCGCGCAGGGCGTGATGCTCACGCTCGCGCCGGTGATCGCCGTCCAGCGTCTTGGCGGCGAGACCGTCTGGATCGTCACCACGGAAGCCGGTGCGGTCGGGCTCGTCATCGGGTCCCTGATAGCGGGACGTTTCCGACCGCGCCGTCCGGTGGCCGTTGCCAACGCGGGACTTGCCGCCTACGCGATCCCGCTGACCGTGCTGGCGTTCTACGCACCGGCCATGGTCTTCGTGCCCTGCTACGCGCTGGCCTTGGCGGGCCTCGGATTCCTCAATCCGACCTGGGAAACGACCGTCCAGGCCGTTATCCCCACCGAAACCCTCGCACGGGTCACGTCCTACGACTGGCTACTGTCCCTGGCCGCCGCGCCCCTCGGCTATGCGCTCGGCCCCTGGGCCGCCTCGATCTGGGGGCCACGCGCTCCGCTCCTGGTAGCGGCCGTCCTGGTCGCCACATCCTGCCTGGGCACGCTGGCGGCCCCGGGCGTCCGCCGCCTTACCCTGGACGCCACAGAACCCAGCCCAACCCCCGAACACCAGCCCGCCTAACGCGCGGGCGCGCGGGAGTGCGGCGTCCCCGGGGCACTGGAAAGCCGGGGACGCCACACGGCCTACTGCGGAGGACGGGGTTCCGACTGACCGCCGTTGGTGTCCTCGATGGGGCGCGGGTACTCCCGGCGCGTCAGTTCCGGAGTGTCCTCACCGCGCTCATCTCGCGGCTTCGATTCGTCCAGTTCCCGGCGCTGCGGTTCGTCCAGGCCCAGGACGGGCGGGACGTCCTCGACCGCCTCCATCTCCGAGCCCTTCTCGGTGGCCTTGGCGAGGTCCTGCTCAGCCTTGGCCAGGCGCTCGCTCAGGTCCTGCTTCGGGCTGCTCTCGCCGCTGCTCTGAGCCGACAGCGACCCGCCCGCCGCGCGCTCGAAGAACCGCAGGATCTCGACCGGCAGCGGCATGACCAGCGTGCTGTTCTTCTCCGCCGACACCTCGACGACGGTCTGCAGCAGACGCAGCTGCAGGGCCGCCGGGTCCTGCGACATGATCTCGGCCGCCGCGGCCAGCCGCTTGGACGCCTGGAACTCGCCGTCCGCGGTGATGATCCGGGCGCGCCGCTCACGCTCGGCCTCGGCCTGCCGGGCCATCGACCGCTTCATGCCCTCCGGCAGCGACACGTCCTTGATCTCGACGCGCTCGATCAGGATGCCCCACGGGTCCTGGGTGATGTTGTCGATGATCCCGCGCAGCCGCGCGTTGATCTTCTCGCGCTCGCCCAGCAGCTCCTGCATGTCGGACTGGCCGATGATCGACCGCAGCGAGGTCTGCGCGACGGTGGACACCGCGTAGCCGTAGTTCTGCACGTTCACGATCGCCTTCACCGGGTCCACCACCCGGAAGTAGACGACCGCGTCCACCCGCACGCTCACGTTGTCCTGGGTGATGCCCTCCTGTGCGGGCACGCCCATGGTCACCGTCTGCTGGTTGACCTTCTGCATCCGCTCGACGAACGGCACGATGAAGGTCAGGCCGGGCCTGCGCACCGCGCCCGGGCGGAGCTGGCCGCCGCGCTGCACCTGGCCGAACCGGAAGACGATGCCGTGCTCGAACTGCTGGACGACCCGGGCCGACGAGCCCAGTCCGATCAGTCCGAGCACCCCGATGACTATGACGAGGAAGAGGACCACCTCCATGGCGGGCCACCTTTCAGCCGAACTGCCCCGGGTCCGACGCCCGGACCCGCGCGCACCGGCCGCCCGGCGTCGCGCCCTGCCCGGTCGCGGTGATCGGACACGGCGGACCTGCGTCCGGTTCGCGTTTCCCAGCTAACCGCGTGGGCACGTCCGAGACAACGGTCCGCACGTCGGGAGGGCATCGTGTCAGGGATCACTTATGTACCGGGAGCCGGGCTCTGAAGTCCTTGCCGAGCGAACGATATGGTCGATCGGGTGAGCGCGAGAGACACCGACTGGGACGGCGTACGCCTCCACGTGGTCACGGGGAAGGGCGGCACGGGCAAGACCACCGTGGCCGCGGCCCTCGCCCTGGCCCTGGCGGCGGGAGGCCGCAGGGTACTGCTGGTTGAGGTCGAGGGGCGGCAGGGGATCGCCCAGCTCTTCGACGTCCCGCCGCTGCCCTACGAGGAACGGAGGGTCGCGGTCGCCCCGGAAGGCGGCGACGTCCACGCGCTCGCCGTGGACACCGAGGAGGCGCTCATCGAGTACCTCGAGATGTTCTACAACCTCAAGCGGGCCGGGAAGGCGATGACCAAGCTCGGCATCGTCGACTTCGTCACCACGATCGCCCCCGGGCTGCGCGACGTCATCCTCACCGGGAAGACCTCCGAGTCCGTCCGGCGGCGGAACAAGGACGGCTCGTTCATCTACGACGCCGTCGTCATGGACGCCCCGCCGACCGGCCGCATCACCAAGTTCCTCAACGTCAACGAGGAGGTGTCCGGGCTCGCCAAGGTCGGCCCGGTCCGCAACCACGCCGACACCGTGATGAAGGTGGTGCGCAGCCCCGAGACGGCCGTCCACTTCGTCACGCTGCTGGAGGAGATGCCCGTCCAGGAGACCATGGACGGCATCCACGACCTGCGCGAGGCCGGGCTCCCGGTCGGCGGCGTGATCGTGAACATGGAGCACAAGCCCGTCCTGCCGCCGGAGGCCCTCGCCGAGGCCGCCGCGGACGGGCTGGACGCCGAGGAGATCGTCCGCGGGGTGAAGGCCGCCGGGCTGGAGCACGACGCCGAGCAGATCGCCGCCGTCCTCACCGCCGAGGCCGCCGAGCACGCCCGCCGCACCGCCCTCCAGGCCCGCGAGAAGGAGCGCCTGGAAGGCCTCGACCTCCCCCGCTACACCCTCCCCCTGCTCCCGGACGGCATGGACCTCGCCGGTCTCTACGACCTGGCCGAGTCCCTCCGCGCCCAAGGCGCCGCATGACCCCGCGCCCCGGCGCCGGACACGTCCGCCTCGTGCGTCCCTCACACGCGCACGAGGCGAGCGTCACGGCGGACGCGCCGCGCCATGCGGCGGACGCGCGGGCACGTGAGGAGGAGGGCGGCGTCCGGACGCGCCGCACGACCACTGGTTCGACGGAGACTGTCTGATGAGCCCGACCGGCAAGACCCCGCCCGCGCTGGACGTCGACGAGCTGCTGGACGATCCGCGCACCAAGATCATCGTCTGCTGCGGCTCCGGCGGCGTCGGCAAGACCACCACGGCCGCCGCGCTCGGCGTGCGCGCCGCCCGGCGCGGTCGCGACGTCGTCGTCCTCACCGTCGACCCGGCCCGCAGGCTCGCCCAGTCGATGGGCCTGTCCGAACTGGACAACAGCCCGCGCCGGATCGAGGTCGGCGGCGACGGCGAGCTGCACGCGATGATGCTCGACATGAAGCGCACCTTCGACGAGATCGTCGAGGCGCACGCCGACCCGGACCGGGCCCGCCAGATCCTCGCCAACCCCTTCTACCAGTCGCTCTCCTCGTCCCTGTCCGGGACGCAGGAGTACATGGCGATGGAGAAGCTCGGCCAGCTGCACCGCTCCGGCGCCTGGGACCTCATCATCGTCGACACCCCGCCGTCCCGGAACGCGCTGGACTTCCTGGACGCGCCCGAGCGGATGGGCCGCTTCCTGGACGGCCGGTTCATGAAGATCCTCGCCGCCCCGGCCAAGACCGGCGGCCGGTTCGGGGTCAAGGTGATCAGCGCCGGGTTCGGCATGTTCACCGGCGTCATCAACAAGGTGCTCGGCGTCCAGCTGCTGCGCGACGTGCAGACCTTCGTCGCCGCGTTCGACACGATGTTCGGCGGGTTCCGCGAGCGCGCCGAGAAGACCTTCCGGCTGCTCCAGACGCCGGGCACCGCGTTCCTCGTCGTCGCCGCCCCCGAGCCGGACGCGCTGCGCGAGGCGTCCTACTTCGTGGAACGCCTCGCCGAGGAGCGGATGCCGCTCGCCGGACTGGTCGTCAACCGCGTGCACGAGGCCGACGCCCTGCTGTCCGCCGCGCGCTCCCAGGCCGCCGCCGAGACGCTCGAGGAGCGCGGCGAGCACCCGCTCACCGCCGCCCTGCTGCGCCTGCACACCGACCGCGTCCAGCTCGCCGCGCGCGAGGCCCGGCTGCGCGAGCACTTCTCGTCCGCGCATCCGACCGTCCCGGTCGTCGCCGTCCCCGCGCAGGCCGAGGACGTCCACGACCTCGACGGACTCCGCCGCGTGGGCGCCGACATGGCGGGCGAACGCCGCACGGAGGCCACCACGCAGGGCTCCGACGCGAACGACACGACACGCGCAGACGTCTCGAACGATGCGAACAGCACGTCCAACGCGAACAGCGCGTCTGACACGAACGGCACGTCCGACGCCAACGGCGCGCCGAACGCGGACGACACGTCTGACGCGGACGGCGCGGCGAACGCGGGCGGTGGGGACGAGACGGACGGCGCGTCCGGCGGGACGAGCGGAACCACGGGCGCGGCGGGATCGGCCGGATCTCCGGCGGCCTGACCTGGGGATTTGCGGAGTTCTTCCGAGAAATTCGGGACGCGCCGCAATCGTCGGCATACATCCGGATTAACGGCGAATGCCCGGGGGGTGAATGGCCCCCGCCGGGCATTCGCCGTCCTACCGTCGTGACGCGCGTCGGATCGGCAGTCTCCGTAGCAACCGACGCACAAACCACAAGACCGTGACCGGATACGGTCATAGCGCGTTGCGGTAAGGCGTCCTTTCAGTTTCGGGCGCATCCGAAATCGCGGCCTGACCAGGGACGACAACGGCCGCGGACCCGTCTCGGGGACGATTCGGGTCCGCGGCCGTGCGTCATGTCGTCCGTGCTCGCGTCCGGTGCGGTCGCGTTCGCGCCCGGGTCGATGCCCGACGCTCACGCGTCCGCGATGCTCACGTCCGCGGTGTGCGCGGCCGTGATGTTCACGTCCGCGTCCGCGGTGTGCGCGTCCGATGGGTTCGCATGGTGCTTGTGCGCGGAGTTCGCGTGTCCGGTCGGCGGCAGCCGACCGCCCTCCCAGGAACGCGCTCCGCGCGAAGGCTCCCTCGCCGGACGCGGCGGGACGGGCCTAGCTGGCGACGAGTTCGCTCTCGTCGCCGTCGACCGACCGCTCGTACTCCTCCTTGGCGGTCTCCAGCAGTTCGCGCCACGAGTGCACGTCCGGTCGCCGCCGGAGCAACGCGCGCCGCTCCCGCTCGGTCATCCCGCCCCACACACCGAACTCGATCCGGTTGTCGAGGGCGTCGGCGAGGCACTCGGTCCGCACCGGGCAGCCACGGCAGATGAGCTTGGCCCGATTCTGCGCCGCACCCTGCACGAACAGGGCGTCCGGATCCGCGTTACGACAGGCGGCGCGGGCGGTCCAATCCGTGATCCACATCTTGGCCCCACTCCCCTAGGGTCTGTGTCGATTTGCGCTCTATGGCCAGACGGGCGCGGACGTCGGGCCGCCAAACGAAAGCCGTGGGGAAGAACTTACGGAAGCGAGGGACGATTCAACAGTCCCCGATGGGCCCATTCTCGATATAGCCCACCGGGGCCATACCGCCGGAACGGACTAGTTACCTGTACTTGACGCGCGAGGCATGCCGCCGGTTGTCCCACGCTTGGGACACGCCTACGGGAACGTACCGGTGGGGAGGACCATGTTCGGGCTAAATCGCGGCGTGGCGGGGTAACCCGTCCCGAATGCACTGGTCGTCCCGCGTACTCTAGTCGGGTGCATGATGCGAACGGTGGTCGGGGGAACGTCGTCCTCACGCTGATCCGGTTGCTCGCGGCGAGCGTCGCCGCGGGCGTCCTGGTCGCGCTGATCGTCCTGCCGGGGGTCGGATCGACCGGCATGACGGCGCGGGACGCGGCGGAGAACTTCGAGAGCATGGACAGCAAGCTCGACTCGACCCCGCCGTCGGAGAAGACGGTCGTCTACGACGCGGCCGGCACCCAGATCGCGACCTTCTTCGACCGGTACCGCGAGTCGGTCCGGCTCGACCAGGTCACGCCCATCATGCGCACCGCGATGGTCGACATCGAGGACTACCGCTTCTACCAGCACGGCGCCCTCGACCTGAAGGGCACCATCCGCGCCCTGGCGTCGAACGTCGAGTCCGAGGGCACGCAGGGCGGGTCCACCCTCACGCAGCAGTACGTCAAGAACATCCTGGTCGACCGCGCGCGCAACCAGAAGGAGTACCAGGAGGCGACCGCCCCGACGGCCGGCCGCAAGCTGCGCGAGCTGCGCTACGCCCTCGACATCGAGCGCAAGATGTCCAAGGACAAGATCCTCGAGGGCTACCTCAACATCGCCTACTTCGGCGCGGGCGCGTACGGCATCCAGGCCGCGTCCATGCGCTACTTCACCAAGCCCGCCTCCCAGCTCACCCTGGAGCAGGCGGCGCTGCTCGCGGGCATCACGCAGAACCCGAACGCCTACGACCCGATCCGGTTCCCGCAGGCCGCCAAGTCGCGCCGCGACACCGTCCTGCGCCGCATGGAGCAGCTCAAGCACATCACCAAGGCGCAGGCCGACGCCGCCGTCGCCAAGCCCATCAAGCTGAAGCGCACCGACCCGACCGGCGGCTGCGAGACCAGCAAGGCCCCGTTCTTCTGCGAGTACGTGAAGTACGAGATCCTCAACGTGCTCTCGGACGGCAAGTACTGGTCGCTCCCCGGCAAGCAGCAGGTCGAGTTCGTCAACAAGCTCAACCGCGGCGGCTACACCGTCCGCACGACGCTCGACATGGACGCCCAGCGCTCCCTCGACACCGCGCTGCGGAGCACCGTCGCGCCGGGCGGCAACCGGGTCGCGGCCGAGGCGATGGTCCAGCCCGGCACGGGCAAGCTCCTGGCGGTGGGGCAGAGCAAGCGGTTCGGCGACTCCAAGGGCCGCACCAGCCTGAACCTGGCCGCCGACACCGCGCACGGCGGCGGCGCGGGCGTCTCCGCCGGTTCGACCTTCAAGGTCTTCACCCTCGCCGAGGCGCTCGACCAGGGCATCCCGGTCAGCACCACGATCAACTCGCCGCAGACCACCTCGGTGAACTTTCCGATGTGCAAGATCGGCAAGCTCAGCGGCGGCGGCCCCTGGCCCTCGGTCAGCAACGCCGGCGACTCCGAGGCTGGCAACTTCAACCTCAAGAGCGGCACCTGGCACTCGGTGAACACCTTCTACGCCGAGCTGGAGAAGCGCGTCGGCGTCTGCAACGCGGTGAAGATGGCCGAGAAGTTCGGCCTGCGCAAGGCCACCGGGGCGCCGCTCGACCCCAACCCGTCCCAGGTGCTCGGCACCAACGACATCGACATGGTGCACCTCGCCGCCGCCTACGCGGGCTTCGCGGCGCGCGGCAGGTACTGCTCGCCGGTCGCCATCACCCAGATCGTCGACCCGCAGGGCAAGTCGCTGAAGCTCCCCGCGCAGGACTGCCACCAGGCCGTCGACTCCAGCGTCGCGGACGAGGTCAACTCGATCCTCACCGGCGTCCTCACCAAGGGCACCGCGTCCAACATCGGCGGCATCGGCCGTCCGGCCGCCGGCAAGACAGGCACCTGCGAGAACTTCACCTGCGCCGTGTTCGCCGGCCACACCCCGAACCTGGCCGCCGCGGTCGCCTACTGGGACTTCCGCGGGCCCTGGTCGCACCCGGTCTACGGCGTCTACGGCGCCGACATCCCCGCCCCGATCTGGGCGCGGTCCATGCGCGGCGCCCTCGCGGGCAAACCCGCCCCCGGCTTCACCTCGCCCACCAAGAACTTCGGCGACACCACCAAGATCCCGGACCTGAAGGGCCAGGCGCTCGGCGCGGCGCAGGCAGCGCTCAGGTCCGCCGGGTTCCAGGTGAAGGTCTCGCCGAAGCCGGTGAACTCCGACCAGCCCAAGGGCACGGTCGCGTCCACCTCGCCGGGCGCGGGCACCGACGCCGACACCAACACCGTCGTGATCATCTACCTGAGCAACGGCTCCGCGAAGAACCGGAAGCCCGGTCAGGGACAGCAGCCGCCCAACCAGGGCGGCGGGTGGCCCTGGCCCTTCTGATCCACGGCCGCGAACGCGACGAGGCCCCGGCAGCGATCCGCCGCCGGGGCCTCCGCGTTTCCCAGGGCCTCCGCGTTTCCCGGGCCGTCCACGACCCGTGGATCAGGACGAGGCCAGCTGGCGCTTCACCTCGGCGGCGACGCGACCGCCCTCGGCGCGTCCGGCGACCTTGGGGTTCACGACCTTCATGACCTGGCCCATGGCGCGCGGGCCCTCGGCTCCGGTCTCGGCGATCGCGTCGGCGACCAGCGCGGTCAGCTCGACGTCGGCGAGCTGCGCGGGCAGGTAGCCGTCCAGCACCTCGTTCTCGTCGCGCTCGGCCTGCGCCTGCTCGGTCCGGCCGGCGTCCGCGAACGCCTGCGCGGCCTCGCGCCGCTTCTTCGCCTCCCGGGTCAGCACCCGGACCACGTCGTCGTCGGACAGCTCGCGGGCCTGCTTTCCGGCGACCTCCTCGTTCTTGACCGCCGTCAGCGCCATCCGCAGGGTGCGGGTGCGCACCTCGTCGCGGGCCTTCATGGCGACCGAGAGGTCGGCCTCCAGCTTCTCCTTCAGGGCACTCATGGTCACATGATGCCCGCTGCGCCCCGGTGGCCTCACCAGGATTACCGCGTGGCCCGGGACTCTGGAACCATTGGGGGCGACCATCCGCCGGAGGGAGAACCGTGCGAAAGCTCTACAGCGTGCCCCTGGCCCTGACGGGCGCGGGCGCCGCGACGTTCGGGTACGCCTCACTGGTGGAGCGGAACTGGTTCCGGCTGCGCCGGGTCGAGGTCCCCGTCCTGCCGCAGGGCCGTCCGTCCGTCCGGATCCTGCACGTGTCGGACGCGCACCTCACCCCCGGCCGCCGCCGCCTGATCGAATGGGTCCGCGCCCTGGACGCCCTGGAGCCGGACCTCGTCGTCAACACCGGCGACTCCCTCGGCCGCCGCGACGCCGTCGGCCCCTTCCTGGACGCCCTCGGCCCCCTCCTGGACCGTCCCGGCGTGTTCGTCTTCGGCTCGAACGACCTGTACTCGCCGACGTTCAAGAACCCGCTCCGGTACGTCTGGCGCACCAGCAAGTCCGACTACGCCAAGCGCCGCCGCGAGCCCGACCTCCCGTACCGCGAGCTGGCGTCCTCGCTCCGAGCCGCGGGCTGGCTCGACCTGAACAACCGCATCGGCCGTCTCAAGGTCGGCGACCTGGACGTCGAGTTCGGCGGCATCGACGACTCGCACATCGACCGCGACCGCTACGACAAGATCGCGGGCCCGGTGGACCCCCAGGCCGACGTCCACCTCGGCGTCCTGCACTCCCCCGAGCCCCGCAACCTGGACCGCTTCGTCGCCGACGGCTACGACCTCATGCTCGCCGGGCACACCCACGGCGGCCAGGTCTGCGTCCCCTTCTACGGCGCCCTCGCCACCAACTGCGGCATCGACCGCCCCCGTGTGAAGGGCCTGCACCCCTACTCCGGCGCCTGGCTCCACGTCTCCGCCGGCCTCGGCACCTCCCCGACCGCCCCGATCCGCTTCTGCTGCCCCCCGGAGGCCACCCTCCTGACCCTCGTCCCCCGCCCGAACCCGGCGGAGGGGCCCACTTCCCCCCGATAACCCGTCCACAGCACTCCCCGGCATCCGCTAGAGTTGGTTCAGGCGCCGGGAGAACGTACGACTCCCGGGCAGCCACCAACCGGGGTGTAGCGCAGCTTGGCAGCGCGCTTCGTTCGGGACGAAGAGGTCGTGGGTTCAAATCCCGCCACCCCGACAGGTTGTAGCAGGTCAGAGGCCGGTTCTCCTCACGGAGACCCGGCCTCTTGATCGTTTGTCAGTGATTCGACCCCGGAGCTGGACGTCATCCCCGGCGTCGTCCGTGCCGTCGAGGCGTGGACACCCCTGCCGCCGGCATGAGCCTCTCTTCAGGCTGCTGCCGATCCCTTAGCGTTCAGGAAGAGCGCGAGGGACTGCCCCGAGGTGGAGCCGCCTCGTGCGGAGCAGCGATCACGTGGCCGGCAACCGATGACGATGTGATGGCTGTCGCCGGTGCGGATGACCCTGCAGGGAACTGGCCGAGTTTGGCGAATTCGCGTGTGCGGGTGCCAGTCCGACCATTCGCTTTGTGTGTACGTGCTGAGGCTGGCTGTTATGCGGGTGGGTGCGGCCGTCGTCGAGGAGCGGTTTCTTCGCTCGGGTGTGCTTGGTCGTCGTGCTGGTGCCCGGGTGTCGCGTATTCGGGCGACCTGGGCCGACGGATTCGTGGGCGTCGCCTCCGCCACGGCATCTAGGTATCCGGACTCTGGGGATGTTCTGCCGTCCCGGCGTGGTCGGTCGTGGCGGAGGTAGGGCAGCCAGCTGGCCGGGCAAGACGTCCTCTGGGCTCGGTCGGTGACGGCCTGTACGTCGCCCGGGTGGGCTGCCAGCGTCCGGCTGATCAAGCTGTCGCCTGGAGTGGCGGGGCGCGCTGGGCGGATGCTCACTGCCGTCACGCTCCTGCGTTTGGGACCAGGCCGTCTCGGAGTCCGCCGAGGGTTCAAGTATTAGGGGGCGGGGTTTCTGGTGGTCTTGGGATTTGCTGTCTCATTCCGCCCCTTCGATACATCTTCTAGGCGGTGGGCTGGCAGAGGGCGTTTTCTACTAGTTTGTTTTCGGCTTGGGAGATTTTGAGGACGGATTCTTCGGACTTGGCCTGGACGCCGGTCAGGGAGACGGTGACGCTGCGGCGGCCGTCGGGGGTGACGCCGGTGGCGGTGATCCAGCCGGAGTCGCCGCCCTCGTGGCCCCAGTAGGTGCCGCCGCACGGGAGCGGGTGGGAGAAGATCCCGAGTCCGTCACGGGCGCGGGGCATGAGCGGTTCGAACTGCTTGGCGATGCGGACGGTGTGCTTCATCTGGGCCATCTGCGCCTGGGGGACGAGGCGTCCGCCGAGGAGGGCCTGGAAGAAGCGGTCGAGGTCGGCGGTCGTGGAGACGAGTCCGGCCTCTCCGTTGTTGGCCAGGCTGACCTGCTCGGTGACGTCCACGAGGGGTTCGTCGGGCTTGAACTGCTGGTAGCTCTTGGCGTGGGGCTCGGGCAGCTTGGGCGAACTGCCCGGCCAGAAGGTGTGCTGGAGGCCGAGCGGCTGGACGATCCGGGTGCGCACCTCCTCGTGCCAGGGGTGTCCGGTGACGCGCTCGATGATCATGCCGAGCAGGGCGTAGCCGGTGTTGGAGTACATCCAGCCCTTGCCGGGGCGCTTGAGGTCCGGGTGGTGGGTCATGGCCTTGGCGACGAGTTCGGCGGCGGTGTGGGTGTCGTTCCGGTGCTCCTCGAAGTCCTTGGCCGAGGTGTAGTCGGGGTAGTCGTCGTGGATGCCGCTGGTGTGCTGGAGCAGGTGGCGGATCTTGATCGCCTTGCCGTCGTTGCCGTTCCCGGACACCACGCCGGGCAGCCAGCGGTCGACCGGGTCGCTCAGGTGGAGCTTGCCTTCGCCGACCAGTTGGAGGATCACGGTGGCCGTGAACGCCTTGGTGACGCTGGCGATGCGGAAGTAGCCGTCCGGGGAGACCGGCTGCCGGGTGTTCAGGTCGGCGACGCCGCTGGTGGCGGTCAGGTTCCGGCCGTCGGCGGTGAGCACGCGGGCCTGGACGCCGGGGACGCCGAGGGCGGTGATCGCGTCGGCGTCGCGCTGGAGCGGGGTCTGGTCGTTCCTGGCGCTCGCGCCGACGGCGTTCGCGCCGGACGCGCATCCGGTGGCGAGGGTTCCGGCCGCGAGGGCGGCCACGGCCAGGAGGGTTCGGCGGGGGCGTCGTGGTGAGGTCGTCATGGGCAACGACGCTAGGTCTGGCAGGGGGCCGCGGACGATACAGCTCACCAGTGAGAGGAAGGGGTAGTGGGCTGTAGTGCCGAGGTCGGGCGCGATGGCTCAAACTAGGACGAATGAACCACCATGGGGCCGGTCGGCTTTCGGCGATGTGGCGGGGGCTGGGTTACCTGTTGGGGAGCCTGCTCACCGCCGCTGTCGCCCTGCCCGCGCTGCCCGTTCTCGTCGTCCCGGCCGTGACTCGCGGCTGGGCGGGCTGGCATCGGCGGCGCGGTGAACGGTTGTTGAGAACTTCGGAGACCGGTCCCGTCCGTGCTGGTGGGTGGCGCGTGCTCGGGTGGCTGGGCACATGGATTGTGACGAGTCTGGCGTTCGGGCTGGTCGCGGTGTTGTGTGCCGGGAACGCGGTGGCGACGGCCGTCACAGTGCCTTTGTGGTGGGCGTTGCCTGACGGGACCCGTGCGGGCGGCTTCGGCGCGGGTGTTCCCGTGTCCGGGTGGGGGACGGCGTTGACCTTGGGGGTCGCGCAGTTCGTCGTCCTCGCGGCACTGACCTACCGGCTGGTTCCGCTGCTGGCGCGGCTGCACGCCCGGATCGGTGTCGTGTTGCTGTCGCCCTCGGCCGCGGAGCAACTGGCGGAGCGTGTGGACACGCTGACCGAGACGCGGGCCGGCGCCATGAACGCGCACGGCGCGGAGCTTCGCAGGATCGAACGCGACCTGCACGACGGCACCCAGGCCCGGCTGGTGGCGATCGCGATGCGGCTGGGCGCGGCGCGTGAGTCGCTGGACGATCCCCAGATGATGGAGAGGCTCCTGCGCGAGGCGCACGAGGGCACCGAGGAGGCCATGGTGGAACTCCGGGAGGTGATCCGGACGATCTATCCGCCGATCCTCGCCGACCGCGGCCTCGCCGGGGCGCTGATCGCCCTCGGGACCCGGTCGGCGATCGACACCACACTCGACATCGGCGACGTCGGGACGGTCCCCGCGGCGGTCGAGGCGGTCGCCTACTTCACCGTCGCCGAGACGATCACCAACGCCACCAAGCACAGCCAGGCCGTCCGGACGGCCGTCCGGGTCTCGCGTGACGGCGACCGGCTGTCGGTCGAGGTCACCGACGATGGGATCGGCGGCGCGGACGAGACGCTCGGCACCGGCATCGCCGGGATCCGGCGGCGCGTCCTGGCGCTCGACGGCGCGTTCGCGATCGACAGCCCGGTCGGCGGCCCGACCACGATCACCGTGAGCCTGCCGTGCGGGTCGTGATCGCCGAGGACAACGTCCTGCTCTCGAGCGGCCTGGAACTGCTGCTGGCGTCCAGGGGCTTCGAGGTCGCCGCCATCGCCGAGGACGGTCCCGGCTTCCTCGCCGCCGTCGCCGAGCACCGTCCGGACATCACGATCGTCGACGTCCGGCTGCCGCCGTCCTTCCGCGACGAGGGCATCCACGCCGCGCTCCAGGCCCGCCGCGACAACCCCGGCCTGCCGGTGCTCGTCCTCTCCCAGTACGTCGAGCAGCAGTACGCCGGCGAGCTGATCTCCGACGGACGCGGCGGGGTCGGCTACCTCCTCAAGGACCGGGTGAGCCGCGTGAGCGAGTTCGTCGACGCCCTGCGGCGGGTCGCCGCCGGGGGCACGGTCATGGACCCCGAGGTGATCGCGCAGCTCCTCACCCGCAACGCCCACGACCCGATCGCCGCCCTCACACCGCGCGAGCGCGAGGTGCTCGCCCTGATGGCCGAGGGGACCGACAACGCCACGATCGCGTCCCGGCTCGTCATCAGCGAGAACGCCGTCCACAAGCACATCGGCAACATCTTCGCCAAGCTCGGCCTCTCCCCCGCCGACAGCGGTCACCGCCGCGTCCTCGCCGTCCTCACCTACCTCAGCCGCCAGTGACCCCTGGGCACGCCCGTGGAGGCCGTGCCCAGGCGGGTCAGTGGGTGACGTCTATCGGGGTGCCTGGGGGGACGGCGCGGAGGCGGGTCAGGGATCTGTTGTGGAGGCGGATGCAGCCGTGGGAGATGCGGGCGCCTCGGGTTCCGATGGCCCGGTCGCGGCCAAGGGGGCCGTGGATGCCGATGACGGCGTCGCCTGAGCGTTCCCAGTTGGCGATGCGGCCGGAGTGGGCGGACGTGACGAGGATGAACGGGCCGTAGCCCAGGTTGGGACGGGGCGGGCCCTGGCGGAAGGCCACGAAGAAACTGCCGGTGGGGGTCGGGTCGTCCCGGGCTCCGATGCCCGCCGGAGCCGACATGACGCCTCGGTCTCCCTTGTAGAGCTTCAGGTGCTTGGTGGAGAGGTCGATGACGATGCGGTAGGGCGTGCGGCTCAGCTTCACGTCCTCGCTGCGGAGCCAGGTGGTCGAGCCGTTCGGCCGTTGCGCCAGGCGGACTCGGACCCAGCCCGGACGGGACGCGATCACCGGGAGCGCGGACGGACGGCCGAACCAGCGGGCCGGGACCTTGCCTCCCTCGCGCTTTCCCGGACGGGCGTACCGGGACGCGTCGATGGTGAGCGTGGCCACCTGGGTGCCGATGGGGCGTGGTGCGCGTCCGCTGGACGGCGGGGACGCGTTCGCGGGAGTTGGGTGGGCGGCTGCCAGCACGGCGGCGGTGATCGTCGCAGCCGCCGTGCCGGCCAGAAGCGCCTTGAGTGGGTGCGTCATGGTCTCCGTTATCCGGTCACCGGGACATGTCCGTACGCGACCGCCTTGGCAGGTCTGGACGCCACCGGGACGCGTGATCCCGGCGGGGTCCCCTGGGCGACGGCGCGGTTCCGCACGACCAGGGACCTCAGGTCCTTGGGACGGACGCGGTAGGTCGCCGTGCAGGTCATCGACTCGCCGGGTGCGAGCGTCCGCTTCGGGCAACGTATCGCGGACAGGCCGTGCAGCCTGTCGTTGACACGGACGCCGTCGAGGGCGACGGTCCCGGTGTTGGTCACCCGGTAGCTGTAGTGCAGCAGCTGGCCGACCCTGGAGAAGGTCTTCGGACGGACCTTCTTGTGGATGGCGATCCCCTGCTTGGCGGTGCTGTGCACGGTCGACTCGGACGGCTCCGACGTGATGGGCGTGTCGTAGCCGGGCGGCGTGCCGTGCGCGGTCGCGACGTTGCGGATCGAGCCGCGGTTCACGTCGTCCTGGGTCGTCGTGTACGTGGCCGTGCAGGTCATCGACTCGCCAGGTTCCAGCTCCCGCTGCGGGCAGTTGACGTCCGACAGGCCGTCCAGCCGGTCGGTGACTCCGACGTCGTCGAGAGGCACCTGACCGGTGTTCGTCACCCGGTAGGAGTAATGGATCTCCTCGCCCGCCCTGGAGAACGTCGTCGGGTCGGCGCTCTTGCGCACCGCGATCCCCGTCTCGGACGGCGGGATGGCGTGGACGGTCGCCTCGGACGGCTCCGACTCGACCGGTTCGGTGGCGCCCGGCGGGGTGCCGGAGGCTGTCGCCGAGTTGTGGATCGAGCCGTTGTCGACGTCGTCCCGCGTGGTCGTGTAGGTCGCCCTGCAGTCGGTGTCCTGGCCGGGCGCCAGGGTCGTCGTGTCACAGGTGACCTGCGACAGTCCCGGCAGGTCGTCGTTGATCTCCACGTTGTCCAGGGTCACGTTGCCCGTGTTGACGACGTGGTAGGTGTACCTGATCGTCTCGCCCGCGCCGGAGAAGGTCGTCGGGTCGGCCGACTTGTCCACCGTGATCGACGGGTCGGCCGTGGACGGGATGGTGAGGTCCGCCGGAGGCGACTCGACGGGATCGGGGATGTTGGGCGCGGTGCCCCGCGCGACCGCCCTGTTGTGGAGGGAACCGGCGTCGAGATCGGTCTGGGTCACGGTGTACGTCGCCTTGCACTGCATGTACTCGCCCGGAGCCAGCGTCGTCCGCTCGCAGTCCACCGCCGAGATGCCGGGCAGGTCGTCCGTGACGTGGACGTTGTCCAGCGTCGTGGTCCCGGTGTTGTAGACGCGGTACAGGTAGTCGATGGCCTGGCCCACGTAGGAGAAGGTGCCCGGGTTGGCCTCCTTCTGGATCCGGAGCGAGGCGTTGATGAGCGCCTTGATGACGTACTCCGCCTGGGGCGACGTGTAGAACCTGCCGTCGAAGGGGTCCATGCCGTAGGCGTACGCCACGTTGCGGACGTAGCCCCGGTCCAGGTCCTGTTGCGTCGTGAAGTAGTCGGCCTGGCAGACCATCGACTCTCCCGGGCGCAGCACATACGTGGGGCAGTTCATCGGGCCCAGGCCGGGCAGGTCGTCGTAGACGCCGACGTTGAACAGGTCCCCGTCGCCGGTGTTGGTGACTTGGTAGTAGTACGTGACGGGCACGCCCGCGGCGCTGAAGTAGTCCGTGGAGGCCCACTTCGTCAGGGAGATCGACTGGTAGGGCGCGGGGGTGAAGTGAACGTACGAGTCGCCCGGCGGGTTCAGGCCGACGAGCTCGGTCATGTTGTCGGCGTTGTTGAGGAAGGAGCCGGGAAAGTCGGACGTGACGTCGACGGCGACCCGGCAGGCCGCCTGGCCCGCGTTCAGGGAGCCGTTGGTCACCGAGATCGTGTTGCTCCCCTCGTTGGCCGTGATGGTCCCGGACGGGCAGTCCGTGCCGTAGTTGGCCGGATAGGCCACCCTCATGCCGGGCGGCAGCGTGTCGGTGAACGACCAGCCGTTCTTGGCGAGCAGGTCGCTGGTGTTGGTGATCGTGAAGATCATGCGCACGGGCTGGCCGACCCGGGCGTGGTCGATCTCGAAGTGCTTGTCCAGCTGCGGCGTGACGTCCATCAGCCTGATGTCGTCGAACGCGTGGTCGTTGCCGCTGCCGCTGCCCTGCGCGTTGCGCATCCTGACGCCCACCGACGCGTCGGTGAACAGGGTCGGCGCGTCCCCGGTGAAGGTCCCCGCCCAGAACCCGGACGAGACCTGCGAGCCCCTGTCGCACGGGACGATCGACTGGCTGGTGACGGGGGTCTCCGCCGCTCCGTGGTACAGGGAGAAGTCGAGCCTGGCGTGGTTCGCGCTGACATCGCAGCTGGTCTCGGCGGCGTTCACCGAGAACGTCAGGAACCGGCCGTTCTGGGGCAGCGGGATCTCCTGGTCCGTCTGGAACTCGACGTGGTTCGCGCCGGGGTTGCCGTTGTTGATGTGGCCGTTGGTGTAGGCGCTGACGGCGTGGTTGGCGCTCGCGGGGCTCGTCCCGTTGAGGACGCCGAGCGCCTGGGCCAGCTGCCGGACGTGGTTCCACGCCTGGTTCGCCGGGGTGCCGGGGCCGCCCTGGGGGTCGCAGTCGTTCACCTGGGGCGCGACGGACGGATCGGCGCCTCCGGGGTCCTGGAAGGCGGCGACCCAGCCGTTGCAGTTCTGCAGCCACGCCTGGTCGGCCGTGTACGTCATGCCGGACGCGCCGGTGTAGTCGTCCAGCCGGACGGGCAGGGTCGACTGCCGGTTCTCGAAGTCCTCGCCGAACACCGTCGTGGCCGGTTGCGGCGTGCCCGGCATGCCCGGGACCGTCGCCGGGACGACGGGCCTCCGGGCCGCCGCGTCCGCGCGGCTCCGGCCGGTCGCCGCGGGCATCACCACCGTGGTCACCAGCGCGCAGCTGAGCGCCGAGGCGGTGAACGCTCTCGACCTGCTCAGTCGGCGGAACGCTCCGCCACGGTGTGGACCGCCCATGTTCTCCCCCAGGCCCAGCATGATCAATACGCGGCGTAGCCTACCTGTCACAGATTGCAGGGAACCGCCCTGGGAAAGCCAAGCGAAAGCCATGTTTCCGCAGGCCAGGACGGTGGGTTGGTGGTGTTGAACATGCCGGGGGCCTGATGCCGAGAACGGCATCAGGCCCTAACGGCCATCGAAAGGCGAAGCGCTCTGCGCCCTTTCGCTATCCGGTCACCGGGACGTGTCCGTAGGAGACCGCGGACGACGACCTTGAACGCACCGGAGTGTGCGAGCCCGGCGGCGTCCCCTGCGCGACCGCGCGGTTCCGCACGACCCTCGCCCTCAGGTCCCTCGCGCGGACGCGGTACGTCGCGGTGCAGGTCATCGACTCGCCGGGCTCGAGCGTCCGCTTCGGGCAGCGGATCGCCGACAGGCCGCGCAGGTTGTCGTCGATGCGGACGGCGTTGAGCGTCACGTCGCCCGTGTTGGTCACCCGGTAGGTGTAGTGGAGAACCTGTCCCACGTGGGTGAAGTTCTTCGGGTGGACCACCTTGTGGACCTTGATCGAGGCCTTGGCGTTGGAACGGACGGTGACGTCCGACGGCTCCGACTCGACCGGCTCGGTCGCGCCCGGCGGCGTGCCGTGCGAGGTCGCCACGTTGTGGACGGCACCGGCCGCCACGTCCTGCTCCGTCGTCGTGTAGGTCGCGGTGCAGGTCGCGCTCTCGCCCGGGTCGAGCGTCGTCGCCTCGCAGGTCACCTCGGACAGGCCGGGCAGGTCGTCGGCGACGCCCACGTCCTCCAGCGTGAGGTTCCCGGTGTTGGTGACCTCGTAGGTGTAGGTGATCGTCTCGCCCGCCGCGGAGAAGGACGACCGGTCGGCCGACTTGTCCACGCTGATCGCCGGGCCCGGGGCCGCCGGGACGGTGACGTCGTCCGGGTCCGACACCGTGGGCTCGCTCGTGCCCGGCGGGGTGCCGCGCGCGACCGCCACGTTGGTGATGGAACCCGCGTCCACGTCCGCCTGCGTCGTCGTGTAGGTCGCGGTGCAGTCCGCCGCCTCACCCGGACTCAGCGTGGACGGGATGCAGGGGATCGCGTACTGCCCGATCCGGGCGTCGGAGACGGTCACGTTGTTCAGGGTGACGTTGCCGTCGTTGACGACGTGGTACCGGTAGGTGATCGTCTGCCCCGCGGCCGAGTAGGACGACTCGTCCGCCGACTTGTCCAGGGTGAGCCCGGTGGTGACGGCGGCCGGGATCGTCAGGTTCGCGTCGTCGGTGACGTCGGGTCCGTCCGGTGGGGTCCCGGTCGCCAGCGCGGTGTTCGGAAGGTATCCGGCGTTCACGTCCGCCTGTGTCGTGACGTACGTGGCATAACAATCCGTGCTGGCGCCCGGGAGCAGGTCCGTCTCGTCGCAGACGACCGGCGACAGGCCGGGCAGGTTGTCGACGACGTGCACGTCGGTCAGCGGCTCGGATCCGGTGTTGGTGACGGTGTAGGTGTAGTGGATCGTCTGGTCCGCGGCCGAGTAGAACGACCGGTCCGCGTCCTTCGTCATGTAGATCGAGGCGAAGGGCACCTCGTTGAAGGTGACCGTCGACTCGCCCGGCGGGTTGAGGCCGACCGAGTCGGTGATGTTCGAGGCGTCGTTGGTGTAGGTGCCCGCGGTGTCGGAGGTGACGCTGACGGTGACCGTGCAGGACTGCTGGCCCGCGTTCAGGGAGCCGTCGTCCATGGAGACCTGCGTGCCGCCGTCGGGCGCGGTGAGGGTGCCCGCGGGGCAGGTCGTGCTCGCGTTGGCCGGTGACGCCAGCCGCAGTCCCGCCGGGAGCGTGTCGGTGAACGACCAGCCGTTCTTGGCGAGCAGGTCGTCGGTGTTGGTGATGGTGATCCGCATCGTCGAGGTCTGGCCGACCTCGACCTGGGTGGGGCTGAAGGACTTGTCGAGCTGCGGCGACACGTCCAGCAGCCGGACGTCGTCGAACGCGTGGTCGTTGCCGTTCCCGCTGCCCTGCGCGTTGCGCATCATGATCCCCACCGACGGGTCGGTGTACAGGATCGGCGCGTCGCCCGGGAAGGTGCCCGCCCAGAACCCGGGCTGGATCTGCGTCCCCCGCGTGCACGGGTTGACGGACTGGCTGGTGACGGGGGTCTCCCTCGTCCCGTGGTACAGGTAGAAGTCGAGCAGGGCGTGGTTGTGGTTGGTGTCGCAGCTGGTCTCGGCCGCGTTCACCGAGAACGTCAGGAACCGGCCGTTCTGGGGCAGCGGGATCTCCTGGCCCGTCTGGAACTCGACCTTGTTCGCCCCGGGGTCGCCGTTGTTGATGTGCCCGTTGGTGTAGGCGCTGACCGCGAGGTTGGCCGCCGCCGGGCTCGTCCCGTTGAGGACGCCGAGCGCCCGGGACAGCTCCCGGACGTGGTTCCAGGCGTTGGCCCCCGTCGCGCCCGGACCACCCTGGGGAGCGCAGTCGTTCACCTGGGGCTGCACGGACGCGTTGCCCCCGGCCGGATCCTGGTAGCGGGCGACCCAGCCGTTGCAGTTCTGCAACCAGGCTTGGTCGGCCGTGTACGTCATGCCGAAGATGCCGGTGTAGTTGTTCAGCCGGACGGGCAGGGTCGACTGCCGGTTCTGGAAGTCCTCGCCGAACACCGTCGTGAACGGCTGCGGCGCGCCGGGCAGACCGGGCGTCGTCGTCGGGACGGCGGCGGCGCGCCCTCGCGCCGCGGCTTCGGAACGCGCCTGCGCGGCGGGCATCGGCGCGAACGACGCCGCCAGCATCGCGCCGCACACCACCGCCGCGGTGAACGCCCTCGTCCTCCCCAGCCCGCGGAACGCTCCGCCACGGCGTGGACCACCCATGTCTCCCCCAGGACCAGCATGATCGATACGGAGCGTGATCTACCCGCTACCGATCATGAGGAACCCGGGCCCCGGGCGGGTCAGGTCCAGAGTTGGCGCAGGCGCCAGGCGGGCTGGACGCCGGACGGGTCCGACGCGTCCGGGGCGGACGCGGTGACCTCGGCGATGGCCAGGGCTCCGGTGGGCGTGGTGACCTGGAGCCGGAGGAGGCGCGGGGCGCCGGGCGACTGCCATTCGGCCATCACGCGGCGGACGCCGAAGTGACTGCCGTCCGGGCGCGTGAGGCGGACGGGCCGCCCTGACGCGTTGGTCACCGCGGTGACGGATTGGTCGAGGTGCATGGCCTCATACTAGAACACCTGTTCGAGGACGGCCGGTATTGGTGGCGTGTCGGCGGCGATCCGGCGCGTCCGGGCATTGATCGTCAAGGCGTGCCTCTCGGACGTGACCTCAGGCGCGGCCGGTGAGGGTCGCGACCACCGTGGCGGCGAGTTCGTCCAGGTAGGCGGGGGTGGGGGCGGCGCGCAGGACGGTCATCCGCCAGTAGAGCGGGCCCGTCAGCAGGTCGAGGGCGAGGTCGGCGCCGGGCGCGTCAGCGCCGTCGGCGGGCTCGGCGGCGGGCAGCTCGCCGCGTTCGACGGCGCGGCCGAAGACCTGGGACGTGATGTCCCGCTGGGTGTCGCGGAGCGCCTTCTCGAGGGTCTGGGCGATCTCGGGGTTGCGGGCGGCCTCGGCGAGCAGGTCCGGGACGATCTGGGCGGCCAGCGGGTGCCGGAGCGCGCGGCTGAGGATCTTCAGCAGGATCCGGACGTCCCCGAGCAGGGAGCCGGTGTCCGGGACGGGGATGCGGAGCGACGCCACGGCGGAGACGGCGTCGATGACGAGCTCCAGCTTGGACGGCCAGCGCCGGTACACGGCCGTCTTGCCGACCCCGGCGCGGCGCGCGACCGCCTCGACCGACAGGCGGCCGTAGCCGGAGACGGCGAGTTCCTCGAAGACCGCGGCGCGGAGGGAGTCGGTGATGTCCTCGCGCAGGACGGCGGCCCCGCTCGGGGCCCGGCGCGGTCGGGGCTGGGTCGTCATGGACGCCGACCCTATCCCGAGTGGACGAAACGGTTGCGTTCTGTCCATCGCCTGCCCTACCGTGAAAGCGAAGCGACGAAACGGTACCGTTCTATCCATCGTGCCGAAGGCGAGCACCATGATCCATTCGGGAATCCGCACGTCACCGCCGTCGTCCACGGCCGATCCCGGGGTCGGCCCCGGGATCGACGAGGACGATCTTCCGCCGGGCGACCTGGCCGCTCTGTACGGGCTCGGCGTCAGCGGGGCCAGGCCGGGGCTGCTCGACTACACCCGGCAGGTGTGGTCCAGGCGGCACTTCGTCACGGCCTACGCCACCGCCCGGCTCACCTCGATGTACGCCAACGCCAGGCTCGGCCAGCTCTGGCAGCTGATGACCCCGCTGCTGAACGCGGGCGTCTACTACCTGATGTTCGGGGTGCTCATGGGCACCCGGCACGGCGTCACGCACTTCATCCCGTACCTGTGCACCGGCGTGTTCGTCTACACCTTCACGCAGTCGGCCGTCCTCGCCGGGACGCGCTCGATCCAGGGGAACCTGAGCCTGATCCGGGCGCTGCACTTCCCGCGCGCGTGCCTGCCGATCGCGCTGACGCTCAACCAGCTGCAGCAGACGCTGTTCTCGACCGGGGTGCTCGCGGTGATCGTCCTGGCGTTCGGGGAGCCGCTCACGGCGCGCTGGCTGCTCGTCCCGGTCGTCCTGCTGGCGCAGACGCTGTTCACCATGGGCCTGGCGCTGGCGATGGCGCGGGTCGGGGCGCGGTTCACCGACGCCGCGCAGCTGGTGCCGTTCGTGACGCGCACCTGGTTGTACTTCTCCGGCGTCTTCTACGAGCTGACCATGCTCACCAAGCACGCGCCCGCCTGGGCCGGGGCGCTACTGGAGGCCAATCCCGCGCACGTCTTCATCGCCCTGATGCGCTACGCGCTGATGCGCTCGGTGCCGACGTCGAGCCTGCCCCCGCACGTGTGGGCGCTGGCCTTCGGCTGGGCCCTGGTGGTCGGCGTCGGCGGTTACGTCTGGTTCTGGAAGGCCGAGGAGGCGTACGGTCGTGGCTGACCAGCGGAAACCCCCGCCCACGGTGATCGTGGAGGACGTCCACGTCGTCTACCGGGTGCACGGTTCGGGCACGGGACGCGGCAGCGCCACGTCCGCGCTCGGACGCCTCGCCACCCGCCGGAGCCTGCCCGGGACGCGGGAGGTGCACGCCGTCAAGGGCGTCAGCCTGGTCGCCCGCCGGGGCGAGGCGGTCGGGCTGGTCGGCACCAACGGATCCGGCAAGTCCACCCTGCTGCGGACGATCGCCGGGCTCCTCCCGCCCGAGCGCGGACGCGTCTACACCGAAGGGCAGCCGTCGCTGCTCGGCGTCAACGCGGCCCTGATGAACGACCTGTCCGGCGAACGCAACGTCGCGCTCGGCTGCCTCGCGATGGGCATGACCCCGGAGCAGGTGCGCGAGCGCTACCCCGGCATCGTCGAGTTCTCCGGGATCAACGAGCGCGGCGACTTCATCCACATGCCGATGCGGACCTACTCGTCCGGCATGGCCGCCCGGCTGCGGTTCTCGATCGCCGCCGCCAAGACGCACGACGTCCTGCTGATCGACGAGGCGCTGTCCACGGGCGACAGCGGTTTCCAGCGGCGCAGCAAGGAGCGGATCGAGGAACTCCGCCAGGAGGCCGGAACGGTGTTCCTGGTCAGTCACAACAACGGCACCATCCGCGAGACCTGCGACCGGACGCTGTGGCTGGAGTCCGGCGTCCTGCGCATGGACGGCCCGACCGACGAGGTCCTGGCCGCCTACGAGGACTTCGCCAAGCGCGGCGGGTAGGCGAGGGGTCGGGACGCGGCCCACGTCCGTCCCGGCCCCTGCCCTGTCAGTTCCAGCGTGCGATGAACGGGCGCATGTGGTCGTCGTCACCGCTCACGCCGACACTCCACATGCCGCCGCCGGGGATCGCGGACAGGCCCTCCACGGTCGCCGTCCCCGGGACCGGGGAGGTGGTCTCCTCCCAGCCCGGGGAGGTCCGGCGCAGGGTGAAGGACGTGTAGTCGTCCCCCATCGACGGCGTGAACGTGTCACCGGCGGCGAGGGCACGGTCGCCGCTCACGGCGACATCCTGCAGCTCTCCGCGCCCGTCCGGCACCTTCGCGGTGGTCCATGCCTGCCCGTCCCAGTGCAGGAGCAGCGGACGCCGGACCTCCTCGATGGGGATGCCGCGTCTGACCATGCCGGAGATCCAGACGTCGTTTCCGGACACCATCCGCACACGCGTGACCCGGTTCACCCAGTCGCCGGTGGCCGGTGCGGGGACGCGCTTCCAGACCCGTCCGTCCCAGTGCAGGAGGATCAGGCTCTCGGGCCGGGTGTCGTTCTCCGTGAGGTCCGTGCCCACGGCCCAGGCGTCGTCCGGTCCACGCGCGTCGATGCCCTTCAGCGAGAAGGAGTCGCCGAGCTCCGGCAGCGGGACGTTCCGCCACCGCTTACCGTCCCAGTGCTGGACGAAGCCGCGCTCGACCTCCGTCCTCGAGTCGTAGGTGCCGCCCGTCATCCAGGCGTCCCGGGCGGTGACGGCCTTGACCGCTTCGCTCCCCGACTGCTGGGCTCCGGGGATCGGCTCGTACGCGACCTTGGTCCAGGCGTGGCCGTCCCAGTGCATGAGCCCGCAGTCCGCGGAGGCCCACACGTCGTTCGCGCTCGAGGCGCTGACCTGGTTGACGCGGCCGACCTCGGGCATGGCGACCTTCGTCCACGCCCTGCCGTTCCAGTGGAGCATGAGGGAGCTGAACATCCCGGCCGAGTCGCACTCCTCGTCGTCTCTCACGCTCGACCGCCGCAGTTCGGGCGGCTTCGGGATGGGGGTGCCGCTGTCCTCCTTGAGGACGAGCCCGCCCGCCCACGCGTCGTCGCGGCCGGTCGCGCTGACGCTGAGGATGTTCGTGCCGATTTCGGCGGGCACGTCGAACCGCTGCCATTTCGGGGCGGTGGCCGTGGCGGCGGACACCGGCGCCGCCGTGGCGGTCAGCGCCAGCGTGAGCATGGCGATCGCGGATCTGCGCATGTGAGGTTTCCTTTCAGCGGGTGGGGAGGGCGCCGATGGTGTCGACCCAGCCCTGCTTCTCGAAGGTGAGCCGGTCGCCGCCGGTCTCGTCGAACTCCATGAGCCGCGCGGTCGCCGGGTCGACGACGAGGCGGACGCCCTCGGAGGTGAGGGCCACGCCGCGACGTCCCTGGGAGTCGGTGACGCGTCCGGTGGCGCGGAGGGACGGGCAGTCGGCCAGGATCCGGTACAGGGACGACCTGGTCCCGGACGAGGTCGGGGCCATGAACAGGTCCCACGCTGCGACGAAGACGTACTGGCAGTAGTCGGCGGGCGCGGTGTAGCCGTGCGCGCCGCCCTTGCGGTCCTGCTGCCAGAGTCCGCGCAGGTGGGAGTTCAGATCGGCCTTCGTCGCGGGCAGGTTCGGGACGGACTTCCACGGGATCTCGAAGGAGCCGATGACCGGGTTCGCGATGTGCGAGGGCTTGTCGTAGGTCACGGTGAACGGCTTGGTCGTGGTGGTGCCGCCGTTGACGTCCAGGGGCGGGGAGCCCGCCGCGCGCCAGGCCGCCTCGTCCTTCTTGGTGGGGAAGGTGGCGCGGGCGTCCAGCGGGCCGCGCGAGCGCAGGCGGACATCGGTCGTGCCCGGGAGGCCGCAGATCCAGTCCTCGTGGCTGGCCGCGGTGCTCGCCCGGAACGGCAGCGGCCTGGCCCCAGGCTTCACGTTGCTCGGCAGGGGCCCGCCCACTTCCTGGGACATGCGGGTGCGCTTGTACCAGCAGGTCCCGTGGGTGGTGGGCTGCTTGGCGGCGGTGTCGGCGCTGGCCAGCAGAAAGGCGCGGGTGTCGATCGCGGCGGACGGGGTCGCCTGGTGGTGGCCGCTCCCGCCGCTCGGGAGGGTCGCGGCGACGGCCACGGCCGCGGCGGCCGTCACCGCGCCGAGGCCGAGGGCGATCCCGCGAACGGGGCGGCGCCGCCGCACCGACGCCGTCACCTCGCGGGCGCGGAGGACGGAGGGGGCCGGGCGTCGCTCGTAGGCCGCGTCGGCGAGCTCGTCCACCGCCGGCTTCAGTGCGTTGATCACTGCGTTGACCTGGTCGCTCTTCACGACTTCTCCGTACTGACTCGGGGGCGGACGATCGGTTCGGGCGTTTCCCTGTCGCCCGCGGACGCGTCGAGCGTCCTGGCCAGGCGGCGGCGTCCCCGGTGCAGCCGGACCAGGAACGCGGCCCGGGAGCAGCCCGCGACGCGGGCCGCCTCGGCGGGGTCGAGGCCGTGCCACGCGGTCAGCGTGACGGCCTCGGCCTCCTTGGCCGAGAGCGCGGCCAGCGCGGAAAGGGCCTGGTCGCGGGCGATGACGCCGTCGGCGGCGTCCCGGTCCGCGGACGCGGTGTCGGTCAGGGCGGCCAGCCGGTCGACCAGGCGCCGGGTGTGGTCGGTCGCGCCGTGCGACCGGCGGGCGAGGTTCTTCGCCACGCCGAGCAGCCACGGCAGCGCCCGCTCCGGGATCTCGTCGACCTTGCGCCACGCGACCGCGAACACCTCGCCGGTGACGTCCTCCGCGGCCTGGCGCTCGACGCGCAGCGCGACGTAGCCGAACACGCTGCGGTAATGCGTTTCGTAGAGGCGGGTGAACCTGGCTTCGCGCTCGTCCACGCCACCTCCTCTCTCCTCGGGGCCGTAACGCCGAGAAGTCGGAGAAGACGGCCCAGGATTACGTCAGGTCGCCGAGATCATCTTGCGCCGCGCCGGGCGGAGCCGATTTCCTCAGACGGGTGCAGACAGAACAAACGTCCACACCGGGGGACACCGCGCCCGACCATGGGGCGCGCCGCGCCGTCACCGTCTTCCCAGTCCTGGTGCTGCTGGCCGGAGCGCTCGGGCTGCTCATGCCGGACACCCTGCGCGGCGGGAAGGAGGCGGTGCCGTACCTGCTGGGCGTCGTGATGTTCTGCATGGGCCTGACCATGACCGGACAGGACTTCCGGGGCGTCGTGCGGCGGCCGTGGGCGGTCGGGCTGGGGCTGGTCGCGCACTATGTGATCATGCCGGGCCTGGGATGGCTGATCGCGAACGCGCTCGGGCTGTCGCCGCAGCTGGCGGCCGGGCTGATCCTGGTCGGCTGCGCGCCGAGCGGGACGGCGTCCAACGTCGTGGCGTACCTGGCGCGCGGCGACGTGGCGCTCGCGGTGTCGATCGGCACCGTGTCCACGCTGCTGCTCGGCTACCTCGCCGGACGCGCCGGACGGCTCGGCGAGCGCGGCAGCCGCGCCCTGACGTTCGAGGTCGGGATGCAGAACTCCGGGCTCGCCGCGGCGCTGGCGACCGCGCACTTCAGCCCGCTCGCGGCGCTCCCGGCGGCGATCTTCTCGGTGTGGCACAACGTCACCGGGGCGCTCGTCGCGGCCTGGTTCTCCCGCCGTCCCGCCGGGGACTGACCGGATTTCCGGGGATCCGGACCGTTTCCCGGATTCGCGGGCACGAAGGGTGCGGGGAGCGTCACGATGAGTTCATGGACACTCGGGAACGGGACGGCCGGCGGTGAACGTCGGGGCGTTCCCGCTGATGCGCGGCTTCGACACCATCAACGTCAGCACGGAGCTGGAGCCGATGGCGGCGATGCGGGACGCGGACCTCGGGGAACGGATCCGCGCCTTCCCCAAGATGCTGCCCGGCGGGTCGCCGGACTTCGGCAGCGCCGAGCAGCACGGCGACGGCTGGCGGGTGCTGTGCACCGGCGCGAGCGATCCGTGCTCGGCGCGCGTCGACCTGGCCGCGACGCTGCGCAAGTCCGCCGGGGCCGTGGAGGGGCCGGTGGCGCGCGGGGTGCGGCGGGAACGGGACGCCTCGACCGTCCGGGCGATGCTCGCGGCGGCCGACCGGCTCGATCCGGAGGACGGCGAGCAGCTGCCGAAGGACGAGTGGGAGATCGGCGAGCGCCGCTACCGGGTCATCCGGATCGAGAAGTTCGTCCTGATCAACTCGGACGGGATGGAGCCGCCGAGGTCCAGCGACGCCGAGCCGCCGGACGAGCCGTCGCTGCTGCGCGGGCACCCGATCGACCCGGGCGCGGCGGCCGGGTTCTGGGAGGCGCAGCTGCGGCTCAACCTGGCCGGGTTCGGGCCGATCCCGGGGACGGCGCCGGAGCAGGTGGAGGCGGAGGCGCGGCACGCCTGCCTGACGCATCCGGGCATCGTGATGCTGCCGCCGACGTTCTCGGTCGTCGAGGTCACGCCCGCGGGCGGCTGGCAGCCGCTGACCGGCGGGCACGGCCCGGCGAGCGCGAAGGAGCGGCTGAGCGGGCACTTCTCGCAGCTGCTGCCGATGCTGCGCGAGTTCCAGGGCGACCCGCCGTCCGAGGAGGAGCTCGCGGACTGGACGTCCGCCGCGGCGCGGATCGACGCGGAGCCCGGCCCGGAGTGGAACGTCACGATCTGCGGTGAGCCACGGCGGTTCCGGATCGTCCGGATCGGCCGGATGATCCGCGTCGGCCGGGACGGCCCGGAGCCGCCACGGCCGTCCGACCAGGAGCGCTACGGCTGAACCCCCACCACCCGGTCGGACGGGTGACCGACCGGGTGGGCCTGGGTCACCAGAGGTCGGTGAGGTTCACGGCTCCGGCCATGGCGTGGGCGCCGTCGTCGTTGAGGTGCATGCCGTCGCCCGAGTCCAGGTCGGGGCGGATGTAGCCGGGGGCGTCCGGGTCCTCGACGGCGCGGGCCGAGTCGAAGACGGCGTCGAACACGTCCGTCGTGCGGATCCACTCGTTGACCTCGCGGCGGATCTCCAGCCCCTCGGGCGAGCTGACGCCCTCGTAGATCGCGCCGCCGAACGGCCCGATCGTCCCGGCGAGGACGCGCAGCCCGGCGGCGTGGATGCGGACGGCGAGCTCGGTGTACGCGGCGATCAGGTCCTCGGCCGTGGGCATCGGCAGGCCGTACAGGCCGGGAAGGCCGAGGTCGTTGATGCCGAAGTGGAGCAGGACGTGCGTCACGCCCGGCACCGACAGGGCGTCGCGTTCCAGCCGGGACAGCGCGTGCTCACCGGTCCCGTCGGCGAGCAGGCGGTTGCCCGAGATGCCCTGGTTGACGACCCAGCCGCGGTCGAGGCGTTCGTTCAGCACATCCACCGAGCGGCGGTCGGCGCCGACCGTCGTGCCCGTCCCCTCGAACCAGGAGTCGCCGAACGCGACCGCGACCGGCGTCCCCTCCGGCGCGAGGACGTCCACGCCGGTTACGAAGACGCGCGTCTCCAGGGTCTCCGGCGCGTCCAGCTCGACGGCGGCGGTCTGGTTCCCGGACGCGGTGTACGCGCGCTCCATCGGCATGTGCGCGTGGGTCGCGAGGCCGGTGTCGTCCGGGAGGTAGAGGCTCAGCGACAGCAGGTTGCCCGCCTCGACGGCCAGCGGCACCTCGTCGCTCACGATGTCGCCGCCGGGCGGGATCACGGCCTCGGCCCGGCCGTCGAACCGCAGCTCACGGTCGGTCTCCGGGACGATCGCGTCGGTCTTCGCCTGGAGCGCGACGCGGGCCGCGCCGATCCGCAGCGGTTCCCGCCCGAACCGGTTGGTCAGCCGGACCCGGATCCGCTCGCCGCCGCCCGCCAGCAGCAGCGGCTCCCGGACGGTCTGGTCCGCGAACCCGCGCGCCTCGACGAACCTGAACTGCTCGTGGGGGCTGATCACGGCGGAACGGAAGCCCGCCACCCACTGCTGCGACATGTGTGCCTCGTCTCGTTCATCCCATGAGTCGATCTTGGAAACCCGGGACGACCGGCAGTGATTCCCGGTTGGCCGAGGTCGGTCGCGAACTCGTCCGGAAAACGCGGACGTTCCATGACGTCCCGCGTTATCGCCGCGTCGCGGGGTCCGGCGGCAGGCTCGTGGTCGTCAGCGGAACAGCAACTCGCAGGAGCGCGACATGACCGCCGTCTCGGCACCGGAATCGGCCCCCGCCCGGGTGGCCGCCGTCCCCGGGTGGGGGACCCTGCTGGTCCTGCTCACCGGGGTCTTCATCACCACCCTCGACTTCTTCATCGTCAACGTGGCGATCCCCGCGACCCAGCGGGACCTGCACGCGACCCCGTCGCAGATCCAGTTCGTCGTCGCCGGGTTCGGCGTCGCGCTCGCCGCCGGGCTGATCACCGCGGGCCGCCTCGGCGACCTCTACGGACGGCGCCGGATGTTCGCCGTCGGCCTCGCGGCCTTCACCCTCGCCTCGGCCGCCTGCGCGGAGGCGTCGTCGGCCGGGATGCTGATCGCCGCGCGGGTCGCGCAGGGCGTCGGCGCGGCGATCCTCATGCCGCAGGTGCTCGGCATCATCAACACCGTCTACACCGCCCCGGCGGCGCGGGCGAAGGCGTTCAACGCCTACGGGGTCGCGATGGGCTTCGGTGGGGTGTTCGGGCAGCTCATCGGCGGTGTGCTCATCAAGGCCGACGTGCTCGGCATGGGCTGGCGCGCGATCTTCTGGATCAACGTCCCGGTCGGCGCGGCGGCGCTCGCGCTGGTCCCGCGGCTCGTCCCGGAGTCCCGCGCGAAGGGCGCGGCCCGGCTCGACCTGGCCGGCGCCGTCCTCGCCTCGCTCGGTCTCGTCGCCATCGTGATCCCGCTCGTCCAGGGCCGTGAGCAGGGCTGGCCGATGTGGACCTGGGAGTGCCTCGGCGCCGCGGTCGTCCTGCTCGCCGCGTTCGCCCTGCACCAGCGCCGCGCCGCGACCCCGCTGGTCTCCCCGACCCTGTTCCGCCACCGCTCGTTCCCGGTGGGGGCGGCAGTCTCGATGATCCACTCCATGACCATGGGCGCGTTCTTCCTGATCCTGGCCCTCTACCTGCAGCTCGGACGCGGGCTGTCGCCGCTGGAGTCCGGCCTGATCTTCCTCCCGCTCGGTCTCGGCTACTTCGTCTCCTCGGCTCGGGCCGCCGCCGTCGCCGAGCGGCTCGGACGGCAGGCCGTCGCGGTCGGCGCGCTCGCCATGGCCGTCGGCTACGGGGTCCTCGCGATCACCTCGGCCGACCTCGGGCAGGACGGCGCGGTCGGGTGGATCATCCCCGGCCTGGTGGTCGCGGGCGCCGGGATGGGCCTGGTCATGGCGCCGCTGCCCGCCCTGGTGCTGAGCGGCGTGGACGCCGAGCACGCGGGCGCCGCGTCCGGTGTGCTGAGCACCGCGCAGCAGGCGGGCGGCGCGATCGGCGTCGCGCTCGTCGGGGTCGTCTTCTACGGCGTCCACGGCGGCGTCCCGCACGCCTTCACCGCCGGGCTGGTCTTCCTCCTCGTCCTGGACGTCCTGGTCGCGGCCCTGGTCCAGGCACTCCCCAAGGCCCGGTGACCCCGGCCGAACAGCGAGAGGGCCCCGCCGGTTCTTCGGCGGGGCCTTCGAGGAGCTGTACGCCTTCGTCCTCCGCGGCCCCGGCGCCCCCGCCGACAACCACCGTCAGTTGAGGCGGTCGTCCAGGCGGGCGTCGTACGTCCCGAGGACGTATCCGGCCAGCACGTACACGCTGACCAGGGCGATCAGTTCCAGCACCTCGGGCCGCTCCAGGTGGACGGTCAGCAGGTCCCGGGTCGGCTCGGACAGGGCGGCGTCGTGGTGAAGCTCGTCCACGGCGCGCAGCAGGACGGCCTCCGACCAGGACCAGTCGGGGTGCTCCGGGCCG
This sequence comes from Actinomadura oligospora ATCC 43269, assembly GCF_000518265.1. Taxonomy (GTDB): domain Bacteria; phylum Actinomycetota; class Actinomycetes; order Streptosporangiales; family Streptosporangiaceae; genus Spirillospora; species Spirillospora oligospora. The sequence continues at coordinate 252,221 of NZ_JADG01000007.1, forward strand.
CACCGCACGGCGGCGACCTCGTCGAGGGTGAGCCCGGCGTCGAGCCCGAGCCGGACGTGCCGCTCCCATGCGCCGGACGTCTCGGTGAGGTAGGAGATCCGCAGGATCGCGAGTTCGCGTTCGCGCACGGGCAGCTCCCCCTGCCCCGCCCGCAGGAGCAGGGGCACCAGATCCTCGACGTGCAGCTCGCTCATGTCCGCTCCCCGTTCGACGGCCATCATTCGCCCCTCGCGAAGATGTACTCGAGTACAATTGTGTACTCCAGTACAACTTTGGATGCAAGTACCCTTTCCGAGGTGACCGTGACGAATGCGGAGGGACGGCGCGAACGCCGCAGGCGCGAGACACGCGAACGACTGCTGAAGGCGGCGCTGGAGCTGTTCGGCTCGCAGGGCTACTCCGCGACCACCTACGACCACATCGCCGCGCGCGCGGACGTCAGCCGCCAGACCGCGTTCAACCACTTCCCCCGCAAGGAGGACTTCGTCCGGGGCTGGGTCGAGCTGCGCCACCGCCGCCTGACCGAACTCGCCCTCGCCGCGGACGCCGACGCGCCGCTGTTCGAGCTGGTGGCCTCGCTGCTGCGCGTCCTCGCGTCCTTCAACGGAGCCGAGGGCGACTACGCCCTCACCAAGGACTTCTACGACAGCGGCATCCTGCACGCCGTCTTCACCGACGGCGCGACCGTGCCCGTCTCCTTCAAGACCGCCTTCGAACGCGCCGCGGCGAGGGGCGAGCTTCGTCCCGGCGTCCCGCCCGAGGTGGCCGCCGAACTGCTCTACGACTCCTACCTCGGCACGCTGGGCCGCTGGCTGGCGGGCGGCGCCGCCTTCCCGCTGACCGAGACCCTGGAGAACCGCCTGGCCGTCCTGCTGGGGGGTCTCACCCCCGGCGACACACCACGCTGACCCGCGTGGTCACAGGTCGGGGTCGTCGCCGATGACCTTGCCGGGGTTGAACAGGCCGAGCGGGTCGAGCGCGTCCTTGACGGCCTTCTGCATGGCCCGGACGCCGAGCGGCAGCTCACGCTGCATCCCGCGCCGCTTCAGCAGGCCGACGCCGTGCTCGCCGGTGACCGTGCCGCCGAGGTCGATCGCGGCGGTGAGCAGGTCCTCGAAGGCTGCCTGCGCGGCCTCGCGCGCGGCGTCGTCACCGGGCGGGGTGATGAGCAGCGGATGCAGGTTGCCGTCGCCCGCGTGCGCGATCGTCGCGATCCGGACGCCGTGCCTGCGGCCGATCTCCCCCGTGCGCGCGAGCATCTCCGGGACGCGCGAACGCGGCACGCACACGTCCTCGGTCAGCACCGGGCCGAGCCGCTCCAGCGCCGGGTAGGCGAGTTTGCGCGCCTGGAACAGCGCCTCCGCCTCGACCGGGTCGGTGGACTGCTCGGCCCACACCGCGCCCGCGTCCCGGAAGGCCGCCGCGACCGACGCCGCGTCCTGGTCCCCGGACGCGCCGGGCGTGTCGACGCTGGCCAGCAGCAGCGCCTCGGCGGACGCCCCGATCCCCAGGTGCTTCCACTGCTCGACCGCCTCCAGGCAGAACCGGTCGAGCAGCTCCAGCGCGGCCGGGACGAGCCCCCGCGCGGTGACCGCCGCGACGGCGCGTCCGGCGGTCACCAGGTCGTCGAACGCGCCCACGACCGTGCGCGGCGCGTCCCGCCGGGCCGGACGCAGCCGCAGCGTCACCTCGGTGATCACGCCGAGCGTGCCCTCCGCCCCGGCGAACAGGCCGGTCAAGTCGTATCCGGCGACGCCCTTGGTCGTCCGGCGGCCGAGCGGGAGCCGGGCGCCGTACGCGCCGCCAGGACCGCCGACGACGGCCTCCATCCCGAGCACGTAGTTGCGGGTCACGCCGTACTTCAGGCAGCACAGGCCGCCCGCGTTGGTCGACACGTTCCCGCCGATGGTCGACCACGGCGAGCTCGCCGGATCCGGCGGGTACCAGAGCCCGTGCGCGGCGACGGCCGCCTTCAGGTCGTCGTTCACCACACCCGGCTGGACGACCGCGACCATGTTCTCGACGTCGATCTCGACGATCGCGTCCATCTTCGACAGGTCGAGCACCAGGCACCCGTCCACGGCGTTCGCCCCGCCCGACAGCCCGGTGCCCGCGCCCCGGGGCACCACCGGTATGCCCAGCTCAGCGCATGCCGCGACCGCCCGCGAGACCTCGTCGGCGTCCGTCGCGCGCAACGCGGCGGCCGGTGTCCCGGCCGGGGCCCACTCCGCCTCGTCCCGCCCGAGCCCTTTCAGCACGTCAACGTCGGTGACCAGGACGCTGCCGGGCAACGCCCTTCCCAGCCGTTCAGCCGACACGGTGTCCCCCGCTCTCACTCACGTCGTCGTTCCGCGGGCGGCGAGCGGCGAGGCCGTCCAGCAGGACGTCGAGGGCGAACGCGAAGCGCCGTTCGCTCTCCCGCTCGGCGTCGACACCGCCCGAGGCGGCCATCCGCTCGGCGAGCAGCGGATGGCCGCTGACCGCCTCACGCAGGTGGTCGCCGACCGTCTCGGCCCAGTCCGTCCCCGCGTCCTGGAGGGCGTCCCGCCAGGCGAGCTCGGCGACGACCGCGCCCACGACGTGGTCGTTCACCACGGCCAGCGCCGCGTCCAGCTCGTCGCCCGCGAACCCCGCCCGCGACATGGCCCGCAGCCCGGCCTCGGCCAGCGCGAACGCGTTGGGCCCCAGATTCGGCCGGACGGTCAGCTCGGACAGCACCCACCGGTGCCGGAGCAGCATCGCGCGATGGCTCCGCGCCAGCCCGGCGGCCGCGCGCCGCCAGCCGGTCTCGTCCGGGTCGGCCGCGACCTCGCCGAGGACGTGGTCCAGGGCCAGTTCGAGCAGCTCGTCCTTGGTGCGGACGTACCAGTACAGCGACCCGGCGGTGACGCCGAGCGCGTCCGCGACGCGGCGCATCGACAGCTCGCGGTGCCCGCCCGCGTCGAGCAGCGCGACGGCGACGGCGACGATCCGGTCGCGGTCGAGCCGCCGGTCGCGCGGCGGACGGTCCGGCCGCAGCCACACCGAGTCGAAGGACGGCACGCGTCCACGCTACCGGCCCCGGGGGTTGACGGCCGTGACCTGGCGACCTATACAGAGTTCAAGGGTATTGAACGGTGTTTAAGGAGGTCAGTTCATGTTTCGCGCGAACGGAGAGCTGCGGGGCGCGGTGCACGCGACCGTCCTGGGCCCGCCGGACGGCCCGCGCGCGGTCCTCGTCCACGGATCCCTGAGCTGGGGCGACGACCCGGTCTCGGGGTTCGCGGCGCAGCGTCCGCTGGCGGACCGGTTCCGGCTCGTCCTGATGGACCGCCGCGGGCACGGCGGAAGCCCGGACGCCGGGCCCGCGTTCCGCAGCGACCACCTCGCCGACGCCGACGACATCGCCGAACTCCTCGAGGACGGTGCGCACCTGGTCGGCCACTCCTACGGCGCGGTCGGCGCGATGGTCGCGGCGGCGCGCCGCCCCGAGGCCGTCCGGTCGCTGACGCTGATCGAACCGGGCTGCTACCAGGCCGCCGCGGACGATCCCCAGGTCGCGGACGCGCTGCGCGCCAACCGCGAGGCGTACGCGAGCCTCCCCGAGCTGACCCCGGAGCAGTGGCTGCGCGCCGCGACCGACTCGGTCGGCCTGCCTCCCATGGAACCGACCGGGACCCGGCTCCGCGCGGCGGCGAGCGCGCTGAGCGAGCGCGTGTGCTGGGAGGCCGGGATCCCGGTCGCCGCCCTGAGCGTCGCGCCGTTTCCCAAGCTCGTCGTCTCCGGGGCATGGGAGAACGCGCCCGACCTGTATCGCAAGGGCGGCAGCGGGCCGCTCCTCGCGTGCGCGCGCGTCACGGCCGAACGCATCGGCGCGCGGCACATGTCGATTCCGGGCGCCGCGCACTATCCGCACGTTGACGCCCCGGACGCCCTGAACACCGTCCTCGCCACGTTCTGGGACGCGGCCCCCGCCCACTGACTACGGTTGCCGGGTGGATCAGCGAGCGGTGGTGCGTGAACTCACCCGGACGGCATCTCCCCCGCTGGTTCCGGAGGTGCGGCTGCGGCTCGCCGAAGAACCCTTCACGACCTGGGCCGCCACCCGCGCCGAGGACCCGCCGTTCTGGGCCTTCGCCTGGGCGGGCGGGCAGGCGCTCGCCCGGTTCGTCCTCGACCGTCCGGACGTCGTGGCCGGACGCCACGTCGCCGACATCGCCAGCGGCTCCGGCCTCGTCGCGATCGCCGCCTGCCTCGCGGGCGCGCGCCGCGTCACCGCCTACGACGTGGACCCGCTGTCCCTGACCGCCATCGGCGAGAACGCCGGCCTGAACGGCGTCGCGCTGGAGGCCGTCCGTTCCGACGTGACGACCACCCCGCCGGACGACGCGGACGTCGTCCTCGCCGGAGACGTCTGTTACGACCCCGACATGGCCCCACCCATGCTCGCCGTCCTCCGGACGTGCGCCGCGCGCGGCGCGAAGGTCCTGGTCGGCGACCCGCGACGCGCCTACCTGCCGCGCGACCTCAAGGCCGAGGCCGAATACGACGTCCCGAACACCGGCAACCTCGAAGAACGCGACACGACCCGTGCCGCCGTCTTCCACCTACAAGCCGACGCGTGAGCCGGTGCGGCCCAGGGTCGCGAGTTCGTCGGCGCGCTCGTTGCCCGGGTCGCCCGCGTGGCCCTTCACCCAGAACCACTCGACCTCGTGCCGCCGGACGGCCTCGTCCAGCCGCCGCCACAGGTCGGCGTTCTTGACGGGCTTGCGCGCGGCGGTCTGCCAGCCGTTGCGCTTCCAGGAGTTCATCCACTGCGTGATGCCCTGCCGGACGTACTGGCTGTCGGTGTGGAGGTGCACGAGGGACGGACGCCGCAGGTGCTCGAGGGCCTCGATCGCCGCGGTCAGTTCCATCCGGTTGTTGGTGGTGTCGGCCTCGCCGCCGTGCAGTTCCTTCACGTGCGGGCCGTAGCGGAGCACCACGCCCCAGCCGCCCGCGCCCGGGTTCGGGCTGCACCCGCCGTCGGTGTGGATGATCACGGGTTCGGACAACGCGGCTCCAGCGGACGATCGATCGACGCGACGCCACCCTACCGTCCGCCCGGCGGACGTCCCCGCCCCGCCACCATTAGGATCTGCGGAGACCATCTACGCGGAGCCGATGTGGAGGGCGACATGGACCCCGGCGACAGCCCCGGCTACCTGCTGTGGCGCGCGACGCTGCGCTGGCAGCGGCAGATCACGGCGACGCTGGCCCCGTTCGACCTCACCCACGTCCAGTTCGTGCTGCTCGCGAGCCTGTGGTGGCTGGACCGGGAGGGCGTCAGCCCGAACCAGCTCGCCCTCGCGCAGCACGCCGACACCGACGTGAAGATGACCTCCCAGGTCGTCCGGCGGCTGGAGGGCAAGGGCCTGCTCGTCCGCGAGACCGACGCCGCCGACACCCGCGCCAAGCGCCTGCGCATCACCGGTCAGGGCCGCATCCTGGCCGAAGGCGCGATCGCCGCCGTCGAAGCCGCCGACACCGCGTTCTTCGCCGCCGCCCCCGACCGGGACGCCCTGCTCGCCACCCTTCGTCCCCTCGCCGGACGCCGCGACTGAGACCCGGGCGTCGCGCAGTAGGGCAGGTGGCTTTGAGACACGCCCTAGGTCAGGGCGGGGTTGGCCGCGCTTCCCTCGGTGCTGAGGAGGACGACCGTGCCCTGTTCGGGCAGGCGCGGGAGCGCGGCGCGCAGCCCCGCGAGCGACGCCGCGCCGCAGGGGCCCGCGTCGACGCCGAGGTCCGCCAGGTCGCGGACGGCTCGCGCGGCCTCGTCGTCCGAGACCGCGACGGCGGCGTCCACCCCGGCGCGCAGGAGCGGCCAGGCGGTCTCGGACGGCGTGGTGCAGTTGAGGCCCGCCATGATCGTCCGTCCGGGCGGGGTGCTGGTGCGGCGGCCCGCGCGGAGCGAGGCGAGCAGGCTCGCGGCGGCGTCCGGCTCGACCGACAGCAGCGCCGGACGCGCCCCCGGACCGCTCCGGTAGTGCGTCACGGCCGCCTGCGCGAGCGACCCGACGCCCACCGGGACCGCGACGAGCCCCGGCGGCCCGCCGAGCCGCTCGTCGATCTCGGTGAACAGCGTCGTGTACCCCTCGCAGATCCAGCGCGGCACGTCGGTGTAGCCGGGCAGGCCCATGTCCTGCACGAGCAGCCCGCCGGACGCGGCGGCGCGCCGCACGGCCTCGTCGTACGGGACGTCCAGCGCCGTCACCTCCGCGCCCTCGCCCTCGATCGCCGCGCACGCCGACGGGTGCACGCCCCCGGCGACGAACACTCGCGCGGGCACCCCGTACGTCCGCGCCATGCGCGCGACCGCACGACCGTGGTTGCCGTCCGTCGCGGTGACGAGCCGGACCGGGCCGCGCTCGGCGACCGTCGCCCGGACGGCGTCCGGCGTCGCGTCCGCGGGAAGCCCGTAGTGGCCGGTCAGCGCGCGGTGCACGCCCCACGACGCACCGAGGATCTTGAACGCGGGCAGCCCGAGCCGGGACGACTCGTCCTTCACCAGCAGCCGTCCGACGCCGAGTTCGGCGGCCAGGGCGGGCAGCTCGACCAGCGGTGTCGGCGCGTATCCGGGCAGCGCGGCGTGGAAGGCGGCGACCTCGCGGGCGGGCGGTGCGCACGTCCAGGAACGCGCCGCCGGGTCGGCGTACCAGTCGGTCGAGGTCATGGCGTGAGGCGCGGGCGGCTGCATGGGAACGACGATCCCGCACGACCGATTCCCCGGTCCAGCACACTCTCGCTCGCGTGCCGGATGGCGGCCATAGTCGACTCACCTGACGGACATGAGGGTCGGCTCCACTGGCGAATGGGGGTTTTCACCGATGCGGCGGAGCCCGCATGGCCGTCACAGTCGATAGCAGGGAAAGACCACGACCGAGAGGAGTCAGAATGCGCCGCTCCCCCTTCGCCGACCGTCCGGAACGCAGGGTCGCGCCCCGCACCCTCTCCGAGCTGATGTCCACCGACCCGTCCGCCGACGCCCCCTCCGACGACAGGACGGTCTCCGCGAACCGGGGGACACGTCGCAGAGCACGCGCACCGCGCACCCTTCGCAACACCACGTGATCACGGAGCGGCCGGGCGAACTATGCTGACCCGGTGCGCGCTGAACGGGATCCGAAGGCCGAGGGCGCCCGCGGCCCGGAGAACGGCCCGGAACCCCGCCAGGACCGGGACCAGGGCCGGGAGTACCGCATCGGCGAACTCGCCGACGCCGCGGGCCTGCCCGTCCGGACGCTCCGCTACTACCAGGAGCGCAAGCTCCTGCCTCCGCCGCGCCGCACCGGGCGGATCGGCCTGTACTCCGAGGAGCACCTCGCCCGGCTGCGCATGATCGGCGGCCTGCTGGAACGCGGCCACACCCTGGAGGGCATCCGGGAGCTGCTGTCGGCGTGGGAGCAGGGCCGCGACATCCACAGCGTCCTCGGCGTCGAGCGGGCCGTCACCGATCCGTGGTCGCGCGAGATCCCGGTGACGATGAGCTACGACGAGCTCGCCGCGCTGTTCCCCGGGCAGGTCACCCGCGAGCGGCTGCGCGCTGTCGCCGAGGCGGGGCTGCTCGAGGTGGACGGCGACCGGATCACGCACTGGAGCCGCCGCCATCTCGAGGCGTCGGTCGCGTTCGTCCGCGCGGGCGTGCCGCTGGAGGAGGTGCTCGCCGCCGGGATGGAACTGCGCCGCAGGCTGGACGAGCTGGCGGCCCTGTTCGTCCGGCTGACCTCGCAGTACGTCGTCGCGGGCCCCGCCGGGAAGGACCCGGGCGACCTCGCCGAGACCCTCGCCCGGCTGCGTCCGGGCGCGCAGGTCACCGTCGAGGCCGGGTTCGCCGCCGCGATGGACCGCCAGGTCCGCGCCGAGATCGACCGCGTCCTGGGCGGGCTCGCCGCGCCCACGGACTGAACACCCGGCCCGTCATATCCCGCCCGTCGTATCCCGCCCATCACCTCGCTCGATGCGAACCCGAACCGATCACTGCGAACCCGCATCGAACATCCTGTTCCACCGATATCAAACCTTTACCGCCGGACCGGCTCAAGGAGTGACGGATCATCTCTAGCGTGACAGGCGTGACACGACGCGTCCCGCGTGCGCTCACCGCCGCACTCCTCACCACCGCAGCGATCACGTCCACCGCCGGAGCCGCCCAGGCCGCTCCCGCGCGGGGCGTCCCTTCGACCCTCGCGGCCGACGTCTCGGCGTCCGCCGCGATCTGCACCTCCTCGGTCTCGCCGACGACCGCCAAGCGGGTCGGCTCCGCGATCGCCGCCGCCCTGCGCGGACGGTCCGGATCCGAGTCCGTCGCCGTCTACGACCTCAAGCGGAAGCTCTGGTGCGGCGTCGGGTCCGGCACCCACTACGACTCCGCGAGCACCGTCAAGGCGACCGTCCTCGGCGCGCTGCTGCGCAAGGTCCTGGACGAGAGGCGCAAGATGACCTCGTCCGAGCTGTCGCTCGCCAAGAGCATGATCACCAAGTCGGACAACGCGGCCACGACCAAGCTCTGGAACCACGTCGGCCGCACCCGCATGCAGCGTTTCCTCGGCCAGGCGGGCATGACGCACACCAGGCTCGGGTCCGGCGGCTACTGGGGTCTCACCCAGATCACCGCCCGGGACGAGATCGTCCTGCTGCGCAAGTTCACCGAACCGAACAAGCTGCTCACCGACAAGGCCCGCAACTACGGCCTCGGGCTGATGCACCAGGTCGTCCCGTCGCAGCGCTGGGGCACGCCCGCGGGCACCCCGTCCGGGATCACCTGGCACGTCAAGAACGGCTGGCTTCCGCGCCACAACAAGTACTGGCGCGTGCACAGCCTCGGCGCGTTCACCGGCAGCGGCCAGTCGTACACGATCGTCGTGCTGACGCGTGACACCCCGTCCATGGCGTACGGCGTCTCGACCATCGAGCGGGTCGCGCGGGCCGTGCACCACGGGCTGAACCCGGGCATGAGGAGCATGTCCACCGAGTCCGTGCCGAACATCCCGTGGGAGCGGTCGGACGGATCGGTCCCGCCGAACGTCTGATCCCCGATACTGGGGGAATGGTCGACGAGGAGCGCTGGAAGGCGCGGTTCCGTGCCGCGCGGGTGAGTCTTCCCAGGTGGGCGCGTGACGCGCCGCATCGGAGCACGTACCGGTCGAACGCGACCGGTACGTGGGAGATCTACGTCTGGGACCGGGAGACCGGTGAGCGGCGTCAGGTCACCGACCGGACGAACGGCACGTGGATGGGCGACGTCGACCCGTCCGGCCGGTGGGTGTGGTGGTTCGACGACACCGACGGCGACGAGTTCGGCGTGTGGAAGCGCAGCCCGTTCGACGGTGAGGGGGACGCCGAGGTCGCCGTCCCCGGGCTGGACGCGTCGTACCCGTCCGGGCTGGCGCTCGGCAGCCGCGGCACGGTGCTGGTCGGACGGTCCGGAGAGCGCGGCAGCACGGTCCACAGGTACCGTGACGGCGTCCTCGGCGCACTGTACGAGCACGCCGAGGACGCGCACGTCGGAGCCCTGTCCCGGGACGAGTCGCTCACCGCGATCGGGCACAGCGAGCACGGCGACAGCCGCCACATGGCGATCCGCGTCGTCCGCACCGAGGACGGCTCGACCGTCGGCGAGCTGTGGGACGGCCCCGGCAAGGGCGTGTACACGGTCGGGTTCGCGCCGGTCCCGGGCGACACGCGGCTGCTGGTCAACCACGAGCGCCGCGGTCGCGACGAGATCCTCATCTGGGACCCCGTCGTCGGCGAGCAGCGCGAGATCACCTTCGACCTGCCCGGCGAGATCGACGCCGTCTGGTTCCCGGACGGGACGGCCCTGCTGGTCACGCACTCGCACGAGGCCCGCGACGAGCTGTACCGGTACGACCTGTCGTCCCGGGGGCTGACCCCGATCGACACGCCGCGCGGGTCGATCGGCGCCGCCGCGGCCCGTCCGGACGGCACGGTCGAGTTCGCCTGGTCGTCGGCGGCCGAGCCGCAGGTGATCCGGTCGACGTCGGGCGAGGTCGTGCTGACGCCCGAGGGCCCGGCCGCGCCGCCGTCGGTGCCGGTCGAGGACGCGTGGGTGGACGGTCCCGGTGGCCGGATCCACGCGCTGGTCAGCCGTCCGGCGGAGGGCGAGGGCCCGTTCCCGACCGTGTTCGACGTCCATGGCGGGCCGACCGCGCAGGACGACGACTCGTTCGTCCCGACCGTCGCCGCGTGGGTCGACCACGGGTTCGCGGTCGTCAGGGTCAACTACCGGGGCTCCACCGGTTACGGCTCGGCCTGGCGGGACGCCATCGAGGGGCGCGTCGGGCTCACCGAGCTGGAGGACGTCAAGGCCGTCCGCGACTGGGCCGTCGCGTCCGGGCTCGCCGACCCGGAGCGCCTCGTCCTGACCGGCGGGTCGTGGGGCGGTTTCCTCACCCTGCTCGGCATCGGGACGCAGCCGGACGACTGGTCGGTGGCGGTCGCGGCCGTCCCGGTCGCCGACTACGTCGCCGCGTACGAGGACGAGATGGAGGCGCTCCAGTCGTTCGACCGGTCGCTGTTCGGCGGCTCGCCCGACGAGGTTCCGGACAGGTACCGCGAGTCCTCCCCGATCACCTACGTCGAGCGGGTGCGCGCGCCGGTGCTCGTCCTGGCCGGGGAGAACGACCCGCGCTGCCCGATCCGGCAGATCGACAACTACCTCGGAAGGCTCGCCGAACTCGACCGTCCGCACGAGGTGTACCGGTACGACGCCGGGCACGGCTCGCTGGTCGTCGAGGAGCGGATCAAGCAGATGGAAACGGAGATCGGCTTCGCCCTGAAGAATCTCTAACACATCACTCGCGGCCCGCCCGGCCCGCGCCGAAAACCCCACAGGAACCGGCGTTTTCGGCATACCGGACACCATGCTCCGGCACCCGGCCCGGGCGGGCCGACCTGTGCGCGCGCAACGATCTTGTTTGGCGGACGGGCGGCCCGGGAATCGTTCCGCCCGAATGCCGCACGACGCCCGAAGCGCCGTCCCCCCGGCGGTCACCAGCAAGCCGGGAGGACCTGGTGAGAAAGCGGATCATCCGCGGGCTGGCCACGGCCGCCCTGCCGATCGCGGCGGTGGCCGCGCCCGTGTCGTCATGGCCGCAGCAGCCGCCCTTGGCGCCCCGCGCGATGGCGTCGGACGGCAGGACGAACCCGCGAAAACCCCACGCCGCCGCCCGCACCTGGGCCCGCGCCTGGACCCGTTCCCAGGAGCACGGCCGGGCTCGCGACTCGGCACGGTCCTGGAGGCGGGGGTCAGCGCGCGACTCGGCGCAAAGGCCGGAGGGGCGGCAGACGTCGGCCCCGTTCGCCCTGGGTGACCTGCCCAAACGCCTGTCGGACCTCACGGTCCGCATGGCGCGCGCCGTGCGCGGGATCCGGCTCACGCAGTCGACGGCCGAATCGATGCTGTTCGCCCACCACATCCGCTGGCGGTCCAGCGGGAACTGCAGCGACCGCGAGAACCCGTCCTGCACGTCCTTCCAGGGGCTGCTGCACGGCTCCCTGGACGACCTGTTCGCCTTCGGGCGGCTCAGCGGCTGCCCGCTCACGGTCTCCGGAGGCACCGAGCGCGGCCACGCGCGGGGACGGCTCAGCCACGGCACCGGCCACAAGATCGACGTGATGCCGAACGCGTGCCTGGACCGCTTCATCCCAGGCCATTTCCGGCACATCGGGCTGCGCGGGGACAACGCGGAGCTCTACCGCTCCGGCGACGGCGACGTCTTCGCCCGCGAGGCGAGCCACTGGGACATCCTCATGCCGTGACGCCGACCTCCCCGACGCCAGGGGCCCGTCAGGCGCGGACGTCGCGGATAATCCCGACCAGGTCGCGGGTCACGGACTTGAATCCGGGCAGCCGGGACATCGAGACCATCTTGTTCACCAGCGGGACCGTCCGGTCCACGAGCAGGTAGGTCTTGCGGCAGCCGTCGGAGGAGTCGTGCACCCAATAGAGGACGACGCCCATCGAGTACAGCCACAGCAGCTCGGGCAGCTCGGCGCGGAAGTCGTCGTCGATCTTCAGGTTCGAGCCGTCCACCACCTCGCGGTACAGCGCGACGGCGGCGTGCCGGGCGGACCCGGACTCGGAGCTGAACGGGTTGAGCGGGCTGTCGGGCTCGGCGGCGAACTTGAAGAACTTCCCGGCGAACTCGTGGTACGGGACCATCGTGTCCACGCGGGCGCGTAGAACGCCGCGCAGCCGGGAGGCGAAGTCGCGCTCGCGGGCGAGGACGGCACGGCAGGCCTCCTCGTGCTCGTCCTGCAGCTGGTCGTAGTACGCCTGGAGCAGCTCTTCCTTGGAGCCGAAGTAGTAGTAGGCGTTCCCGACCGCGACCCCCGCCTCCTTGGCGATGGCGCGCATGGTCGTCGCCTCGTATCCGCGCTCCCGGAAGAGGCGGAGCGCGGTCTGGACGATCTGTGTCCGCGTCTCGGACCTGACGGCTCTGGTCTCGGTCACGTCCATCACCCTAAAGGCCAGCGGAGGAACCTGACCGTTCCCCGAAGGGCGAATTTGGGGGCCGGGGCGTGGCGGTGCCCACCCCGGCCCCGCCGGATTCCCGTCCATGACCGACAACCGCGACTCACGCGTGGGCGGGGACACCGGCCGCCGCCGGGTACTCCCTGAGCTCGATGGACGTCGCGGCCTTCGTGGTCAGCTTGTCCAGCAGCCGCAGCAGCGGACCGGCGGTGAGCACCTTGTAGATCCGGGTGCGGCGGCGCAGGCTGCGCGCGGTCTTCGGCGCGAAGAACGGCCCGACGCCCCCGGCGACCTGCTGGCACGCCTTGGTGAGCTTCCGGATCGCCGCCTCGTAGGCGGGGAACGCGGCCCGGTGGTCGCCGCCCGCCGCGGCCAGCTCGCCCGCGAGAACATAGGCGCAGACGACCGCGAGCCCGGTGCCCATGCCGCCGCAGGTCGCGCCGTATCCGGCGTCCCCGAGCAGCGCGATCCGGCCCTTCGTCCAGGACTTCATCCGGACGATGCCGACCGAGTCGTGGTAGAAGTACGGCGCGCTCCGCAGGTCGGCGAGGACCTCGTCCGCGCGCCAGCCCATCCCGGCGAACCGCTCCGCGACCAGCCGCTTCTGCCCCTCGTGGTCGTGCCGGTCGACGTTCGCGCCCTCACCCGCGGCGTACACGCACATCACGTTCGCGGACGTCCCGCCGTCCAGCGGGTAGACCGACAGGCCGCGTCCGGGCTCGCTGTAGAGAAGGGCGTCGCGCTCGAGCCGCAGCCGGTTCGGCGCGTTGAAGATCGCCACGTTGTACCCGGAGTCCTGGACGAACTGTGCCTCGTCGCCGAAGGTCAGCCGCCGGACGTTGGAGTGCAGGCCGTCCGCGCCGACGACCAGGTCGAACCACTCGGGCGCGCTCCGCTCGAAGGTCGCGTACACGCCGTCCGCGGTCTCCTGGAGGGACGTGATCGAGTCGTCGAACACGTACCGGGCGGCATCCTTCGTCCGGTCGTACAGGATCCGGGCCAGGTCGCCGCGCTGGATCTCGACCTGCCCGCCGGTGAACGACTCGGGCAGCGTGACCAGGTCGTCGCCACGCCCGTCGATCAGGTGCAGCGGCCCGTTCCCGGTCTGGTGCGCCCGGATCTCGTCCAGGATCCCCATCCTCGTCAGGACGTCCATGTGGACGTGGCCGCGGAAGTCGACCGCCTGCCCGCCGGGGCGGATGCCGGGCGCCCGCTCCACCACGGTCACCTCGTGCCCGTACCGGGCCAGCCAGAAGGCGAGGGACGGACCGGCGATGCTCGCACCCGAGATCAGAACCTTCATGACGTGCTCCCTGTGTCGTCGTTCCTTGCGATGACACAGAGACTCGCCGGACGCGCTGACCGTCCGCGCACCACCGGCTGACAGCGCGAAGGGCCGTCCGGTCAGCCGGACGGCCCTTCGCGTTTCACCTGGTCAGCGGCCGGTGCCACCGTAGACGACGGCCTCGACCTGCTCGGTGTCGAGGTCGAACGCGCGGTGCGCCTCGGCGACGGCGGTGTCCACGTCGTCCTGCGCGACCACGACCGAGATCCGGATCTCCGAGGTGGAGATCATCTCGATGTTGACGCCCGCGTCGGCGATCGCGCCGAAGAACTTGGCGGTGACGCCCGGGTGCGAGCGCATGCCCGCGCCGATCAGCGAGACCTTGCCGATCCGGTCGTCGAACCGCAGCGACTCGAAGCCGATCCGGTCCTTCAGCTTGTTCAGCGAGGTCAGGGCGGCCTGCCCGTCGGTCACCGGCAGCGTGAACGAGATGTCGGTGCGCCCGGTGGACGCCGCGGACACGTTCTGCACGATCATGTCGATGTTGATCTCGGCCTCGGACAGCGCCGAGAAGATCGAGGCGGCCTCGCCGACCTTGTCCGGCACCCCCACCACGGTGATCTTGGCCTCGCTCCGGTCGTGCGCGACGCCGGAGATGATCGCCTGCTCCATCTCGTGCCCTTCGATCTCGCTGCTGTCGACGACCCAGGTCCCCACCTTCGTGGAGAAGGAGGACCGGACGTGGATCGGCATGTTGTAACGGCGCGCGTACTCCACGCAGCGCAGGTGCAGGATCTTGGCCCCGGACGCGGCCATCTCCAGCATCTCCTCGTAGGAGATGCGCGGGATGCGCTGCGCCGCCGGGACGATCCGCGGGTCGGCGGTGAACACGCCGTCCACGTCGGTGTAGATCTCGCAGACGTCGGCGTCGAGCGCCGCGGCGAGCGCGACGGCCGTCGTGTCCGAGCCGCCGCGGCCGAGCGTGGTGATGTCCTTGGTGCCCTGGGACACGCCCTGGAACCCGGCGACGATGCAGATCGAGCCCTCGGCCAGGGCGGTCTGGATCCGGCCCGGCGTGACGTCGATGATCTTCGCCCTGCCGTGCGAGCCGTCGGTGATCACGCCGGCCTGGGAGCCGGTGAACGAGCGGGCCTCGTGGCCCAGGTTGGAGATCGCCATGGCGAGCAGCGCCATCGAGATGCGCTCGCCGGCGGTGAGCAGCATGTCCAGCTCGCGCCCGGGGGGCAGCGGGGACACCTGCTTCGCCTTGTCGATCAGGTCGTCGGTCGTGTCACCCATCGCGGACACCACGACGACGACGTCGTTGCCCGCCTTCCGGGTCGCCACGATCCGCTGGGCCACCGCCTTGATGCGCTCGGCATCGGCGACGGAGGAGCCACCGTACTTCTGCACGACAAGGGCCACGGGCAGCGCTCCTCGGGTTCGGGGTCAGGGGCTTGCCGACGAGAGTCTACCGAGGCCGGGGGGTGTCATTACGACCAGGTAACCGTCAGCATGAGACGAAGCGTCCACAATACGAGACACCGGTCACTCGGACGGCCGCCGCCAGACGATGCTGTAGCGCCACAGGAGGTGCCTCCGGTACTCGGATCCGGGCAGCGTCGCGGCGGCCAGATCCCGCATCTCCCGGTAGGTGACCGGCGGCGGCCACACGGTCGGGGACGGATGCTCCCAGTACCCCTTCCGCGCCCGGTGCGCGTACCCGGCCACCACGGCGGCCAGGCCGAGCGGCAGGTCCCGGGGCATCTCCTCCCGGGCGAGACCGACCACGGCCAGCACCCCTCCCGGACGGACCAGCTCCCGCATCCGGGCCAGCCCGGCGGCGGCGTCCACGTGGTGCAGGGTCGCCACGGACGCGACGACGTCGAACGACGCGGCCTCGAAGGGATGATCAAGAAAGTCCCCGACGACGTAGTCGATGCCAGGCGACTGCCCGCGGGCCCGCTCGATGCCGGACTCGTCAAGATCGATGCCCGTGACCTCCGGGATCGTCCGGTGGAGAGCGCGGGCCAGCATCCCCTCGCCACAACCCACGTCAAGCGCCGTCCGCGCCCCCTCGGGCACTGCCCCGAGGATGCGCGGGTGGTAGTGGATGTTGTGGTTCCACCGCTCATCGCCCCTCACGTGCCCGCCTCCCGCACCGTCCCGCCGCTGCCGCCCCCGAGGCTGCCACACCCAGAGTCGATCTTCACGAACCACCACTCGCCGAGCCGCCAAGGCCCCACGCTGTCAGACCCGTCACACCCCCCGAAGCCGTCACACCGTCGAGTCCGCCGGACTCGTCGGGGCGTCAGGCCGCTGCCTGGACGGACGCGATCCTGGGGGTGGTCCCGGTGAGGCCGAGGGCCCGGAAGGTGACGCGCTGGTCGAACCAGAGCAGCGCCATGGTGACCGCCGCCATCGTGAGACCGAGCGCCAGGTGCAACGGCGCGCTCGTGACCTGCGCGCCGACCGCGCCGAGCACGACGTGCACCCCGAGGCGGAGCCCGATCAGCGCGAAGAAGATCTTCCGCGTCCGGCCGTTCTTGAGCATCGCCTTGATGAGCCTCTTGCGCCGCCGCAGGACGGTCAGCCCGACGACCATGTTGACCGCACCGAGCGCCGCGAGCACCATCCAGGCGCCGTCCCACGCCTTGAGCAGGTCGTAGACCGCCCCCATCGACCCCTCGAAGGCGAAGAACCAGATCGGAAGGGGCTTGATGTCGTTCTGTCCGAGGGTCTCGCTCATGTCCTTCTCCAGGGTCCGTGTCCGCGTCCTGCCGACACCTGAATCCTGTCGCGGCGGGCCCGTCCGGCGGCAGGAACATCCCTCCGGTCCTCGGCAGTACAAATGTCACGGTCGCCGGGCTGCTCCGCCGTTCTGTCGGTGGCGTCCGGCAGTATCGCGCCCGTGAGAATCACCAATGCTCAGGTGGTCGGGCACACGTTCCTGGACGGGATGGTCGGCGACGGCTACTACCCGGAACACCTGGTCGCGAGGGGGCAGGCGATCCTGCGGCGGCTGTGCGCCCGCATCGAGGCCGACCCTCCGGCCGACCTCGCCGCCCTGTACGTCCTGACGAACACCGCGACCAAGCTGTTCAACGACCTCCAGGACGAGTTCTTCGAGGCCGACAGCGAGATCGAGACCGTCGCCCGGGAGGCCATCGCGGCGGACTTCTACTTCGTGGCCCAGTCCTACGGCTTCGAGGACGCCGACCACGAAGAACTAGTCGCCGAACGCGACTGGTAACCCCCGCCCCGGCACCCGGCGGATGCCAGGCCCGCGCACCTCGTCTCACACGCGCGGATCACCCAACGTGCACATCTCGCCCTGCGCACACCGTTCGACCTGCGCGCACAGCTCAACCTGCACGGGCAGGTCGAGCTGTGGACGGCCCGACCTGTGCGCGCCGGATCGGGTGCGGCGCACGGGTCGGGCCGTCCGTGAAGGTCAGGCGGCGCGTCCGGCTTTGAGCGCGGCGGTGGTTTGGACGACGCGTCCGGCCTGGTGGCGGGCTGCTTGGAGGGTGTCCTCGTTGGGCGCTCCGGTGCCTGCCACGTGGGACGTCCCGTACGGGTTGCCCGTCTTGAACTGGACGGGGTCGGTGTAGCCGGGCGGCACGATGATGCCGCCCCAGTGGTAGAAGGTGTTCGCCAGCGCCAGGAGCGTGGACTCCTGCCCGCCGTGCGCGGTGTTGGACGCGGTGAACGCCGAGTAGACCTTGTCCGCGAGCTTGCCCTGGAACCAGAGCGGCCCGGCGGATTCCATGAAGGCCCGCAGCGCGCTGTGCGGGTTGCCGAAGCGGGTCGGGGAGCCGAACAGCACGGCGTCCGCCCAGGCCAGGTCGTCGAGAACGGCCTCCGGGACGTCCGCCGTGTTCCGGACGTGCTCGGCCCACTCCGGACGCGTGTCGATCACCTCCGGCGGGGCCGTTTCGGCGATCTTGCGCAGCCGGACGTTCGCGCCCGCCTTCTCCGCGCCCTCGGCGGCGGCCTCGGCCAGGGCGTGCAGGTTGCCCGTGGCGCTGTAGTAGATGATCGCGACGTTCACGGCGTCCAAGATCGTGTCCTTCCCTCGCTTCGCGGTTCTCCCCTCACGACGACGCGCCCCACCGCTTTGTGAGGCGAGCCCGCGTCCCGCGGCGATTTTCCTTGGGCGCGGAAGCAGCGGATCCGGGGCGCCGGGCGTGTAAGTGGCGTGGAAAGCGACATGGTGGGAGCGATGCGTCCTCCCCGATCAAGCACGCACGAGCGTGAACGCGCGGACGACGCGCCGGTGGCCGAGCTGGTGAGGCTGTTCCGCGAACACCAGCTCGGGCTGGCGCGGACGGCCCTGATGATCGTCGGTGACCGGGCGACGGCCGAGGACGTGGTCCAGGACGCCTTCGTCGAGGCGCACCGCCGGATCGGACGGCTCCGCGACCCGGACCGGATGCTGCCCTACATCCGGGCCTCGGTGGTGAACCGGTGCCGGAGCGTCCTGCGGAGGCGAAAGCTCGCGTTCTCCCTCGCACGCGTGCACGAGCCTCCCGTGTGGTCGGCCGAGTCGGCCGCGATCCTCGGCGAGGAGCGCCGCGAGGTGTTCCTCGCCTTACAGGGCCTCCCGCGCCGTCAGCGCGAGGTCCTGGTGCTGCGTTACTACCTGGACCTGGGCGAATCCGAGATCGCCGAGGTCATGGGGATTCGCGGCAGCACCGTCAGGTCCACCACCGCGCGGGCGCTCGCCACGCTCGCCACGCGTCTCGGGGAGAAGCATGACCAGGACTGAAGACCGCCTCCGCGACGCCTTCCAGGGCGCCGCCGAGACCATCCGGCCAGGATCCCTCACGCCGCTCACCGTCCCGTCCCCGAGGAGGAGGCGGCGGCTCTGGGGCGTGCCGATCGTCGTGGCCGGGGTGCTCGGGCTCATCCTGGTCGGCACGTCGCTGGTGGCCGGGAGGATGTCGCCTCGTCCGGCCGCCGGTTCGCGGATCCTCTCGGGCGCGCCCGACCATGTGCTCGCGATCCGCAACGGCCGCGCCCTCGTCGAGGACGGCGCCGGACGTCCCATCGCGCGGATCGGCGGGGAGCGCTACGAGGCCGTCGCCGCGACGGGTGACGGACGCGTGTTCTTCCTCGCGTCCGCGTCGGCGTCGGGGAAGTCGTCCTACACCTTCTACCGCGTCACCCTCGGGGCGAACGGCACGCCGTCGGGTCCCGAGAAGGTGAGGACGGACGACCCCGTTCGGATGGACTCCGGCCTCGGGAAGCCGGAGCGCTTCGCGGCCAGCCGGGACGGCTCCAAGCTCGCCCTCGTCGGCGCGAACGGCGGACGGTCCGGGATCGTCGTCATCGACGTCCGCACCGGCGCCCAGCACGACATGGAGGAGGTCGGCCGCGCCCTTCCCGCGTCCAGCGCGACCTGGGCGCCGGACAACCGGACACTCGGCTACATCGCCGAGGGCGAGGACGGCCGACCCGCGCTGTACCTGCTCGACACGGGCCAGGACCAGCTCACCCCGCGCGTCCTGCGGAGCGCCACGATGCCGGACGACGCGCTGATCAACGTCTTCGTCGTCGACCCGGACGGCCGCACGCTGACCGCCCAGGTTCAGGGCGCCAAACACGGCCCCGGGGACGACGCCGACTACCGGCTCGTCCGGCTCTCCGCGGCCACCGGTCAGCCGACCGGCTGGACGGCCCGGCTGCCCACCGACTCGTTCTTCGTGAAGCCGGACCCGACCGGCCGGCACTTCCTGCAGATCATCGACGGACGCCTCGGACGCGTCGACGACGGCGCGTTCTCCTGGGTGTCCTCGGCGACCGACTACACCGACGCCGCCTGGTAACCCGCGCCCGGCGCCCCCGGGTCGGCGGGCCCTGAACAGTCCGCCGACCCGGCACCGCCGTTCAGAAGCGGCGCAGTTCAAAGGCACCGCCGTTCCGAAGCGCCGCAGGTTCCGAAGCGCTGTTGTTCAGACGGCCGCCGGGGCCTCTTCGGACACGTCCAGGCGGGCGTTCGCGACGACCGCGTGCAGGGCGCGGAGGGCGGCTCCGGCGTGGTTGCCCCAGTGGTTGAAGTAGGAGTACTGCCACCACCAGAGCGCCTCCAGCGGACGTCCCTGCTGGTAGTGGCGCAGGCCGTGGACGAGATCGCTGGCGACGTCGACCAGGTCGTCCGACAGGCGGTACGCGGTGGGCTCGGTGTCCTTGTAGGGGTCGAAGACCTCGACGTACTCGTCGAGGTCGTGGAGCCGTTCGCCGAGGCCCTGGCGGACCTGGTCGAGGTCCGGGTCGTCGCCGACCTCGGGCTCCCAGTTGTCCGGCAGGATCACGTCCGCGCTCGCGCCGAGCTGGGCGCCCGCCAGGATGACCTGGGACACCTCCAGCAGCAGCATCGGCACGGTGTGGGACCCGGCCTCGCCGCGCGCGACGGCCTCCAGCCCGCTCAGGTAGTTCTCCACGTGGCAGGCCACGCGCTCGGCCAGGGTGTTCCAGTCCTGCGGGCTGTTTGCGTCAGACATCGAGCAGCCTCCGTCCTTCGAATGCGCGGCCCAACGTGACCTCGTCCGCGTACTCCAGGTCGCCGCCCACCGGAAGGCCGCTGGCGAGGCGGGTGACGGTGAGGCCCATGGGCTTCACGAGCCGCGCGAGGTAGGTTGCGGTGGCCTCCCCCTCCAGGTTGGGGTCGGTCGCCAGGATCAGCTCCGTCACCGTCCCGTCCGCGAGCCGCTGCATCAGTTCGCGGATCCGCAGGTCCTCGGGGCCGACGCCCTCGATGGGGCTGATCGCCCCGCCGAGCACGTGGTACCGGCCGCGGAACTCGCGGGTCTTCTCGATCGCGACCACGTCCTTGGACTCCTCGACCACGCAGATCACCTGCGGGTCGCGACGCGGGTCACGGCAGATGCGGCACTCCTCCTCCTCGGCGACGTTGCCGCACGTCCTGCAGAAGCGGACCTTGTCCTTGACCTCCTTGAGCGCCCGACCGAGGCGCTCGACGTCGGCGGGGTCCGCGGCCAGGAGGTGGAAGGCGATCCGCTGCGCGCTCTTGGGGCCGACGCCGGGCAGACGGCCCAGTTCGTCGATGAGGTTCTGGACGACCCCTTCGTACAACGGTCGCATCCTTCCTGGTCAGGGTGGCTGGGGGGGGTGGTGGGCGGGCTGTCCGCCCACGCGGAGGGTGGTGGCGTTCTTCTGGCGTCTGGGTCCGGGTCCGGGCTCGTGCGTGCTCGGGGGGAGGGGACGAACGGTCTAGTCGGACGTTCCCGGCTTCTGGGGTCCGCCGATTCCACCGGCGCCGGGGAAGCCCGGGAGGCCGGGGAAGCCGCCTTCGCCACCCATGTCTCCCAGGCCGGGGATGCCGCCGGGCAGTCCCTCGGTGAGCGGGCTCATCGTCTCCTGCTGGAGCTCCTGGGCGGCGCGCCCGGCGTCCCGGATCGCGGCGAGGACCAGGTCGGCGACGGTCTCCGCGGTGTCGACCGGGTCGTCGGTGTCGATCGCCTTCGGGTCGATGGTGAGGCCGGTGACCTCGCCCTGGCCGTTCACCGTGGCCGTGACCAGCCCGCCGCCCGCCGTGCCGGTGACCTCGGCGTCGGCGAGTTCCTGCTGGGCGTCCAGAAGCTGCTGCTGCATGCGCTGTGCCTGCTGCAACAGGTCCTGGATGTTGAATCCACCGGGTTCCACGGTGAGCTCCGTTCCGTCGCATCCCTCAACCGGACGCGGACCGTGTCCGGCCCGTCCGCCCGGCACCGGACGTTTGTCTACCTGAGACTACGGGTTTGAAACCGGATGCGGTATTCACCGCCCCGGCGCCTCGGATCGGGCGCCGCGTCCGATCGTTCCACGGAGCACACCGTCCCGAACGCCCGACAGGACGGACTTCTCCCCCGCGCTCCGGGCGTCCGCCGCCCTCACCGTCCCGGCACCTTCGGGACGTACCACCAGAGCACAACAGGGAACGCCGAGGGCGACCGCGTTGGCCGTCGCGCCGCGCGTCGCGCCCGCTCGTCCCCACCTGGCACGTCCTCGCCTGATCCGCCTTCGCCGCCGCGGCCGAGGCGGCGAAGGCACGGACAACAAAGCACAATCGGCGAAGCGCTGACGTCGCCGATCAGGTCTTGTCGATCAGGTGTTGTCGATCTCGCGGATGATCGTGCCGCCGAGTTCGCGCTGGATCAGCGCCATGCCGCCGGCCTCGGCCTCCGTGCCGTCGTAGTCGGCGTCGCCTTCCGGGTCGACCACGTCGATGTCGTCCGGCGGACCGGGCTCGGACGGCGGTGGGGGTTCGTCCGGAGGCGGCGGGAGCGGGCCGGGGTCCGAGGAGGACGCGGACGCCCCGTTGGAGCCGCCGCCGCTGCCCGGGCCGCCCGTCCTGCTGGCCGGGACACCCTGTCCTGCCCGACCCGGGCCGGACGATCCGGAGGCCGCCTGAGCGGGCGGGGAGGGCTGAGCGGGCGACGGGACGGACGGGCTCTGCGGAGGTCCGGACGGTCGCGGGCCCTGAGCGGGCGGCGGGGCCGGGGTGGACGCGCCGGCGAATCCCGCCGCCGGGACGCCGCCGCCTCCGCCGTTTCCTCCGCCGAAGCCTCCGGCGGGTCCGGACCGTCCGCCTCCGGGACCGGCCGGAGCGGCGCCGCCGAGGACGGCCTCGATACGCCAGTCGACGCCCAGCCGCTCCCGGAGCACCTCGCGCAGGACGGTGTCACGGTTGCCCGCGGTGAAGTTCTTGAGCGCTCCCTCGGCCTCGAAGGAGAGGGTGAGCTGGTTCCCGACCAGCCCGACCGGCCGGACCCCGTTCGTGATCGAGACCCAGGCGACGCGGCTCTTGAACTTCACCGCCTCGACGATCTCCGGCCAGCGCTGCTGCACCATCGACACGTCGCCGCCGTCCTGCCCGGCCTGGTCAGCGGAGGCACCCGCGCCCCCGCCCGAGGCGGGCCGTCCGGAAGCAGATCCGCCGGAAGCGCCCCCAGCGGAAGCCGAGCCCCCAGCACTCCAGGAGCTCGCACCCCCAGAGCCTCCTGCACCGGAACCCGAGCCACCGGAGCCCACGGGCCCGGAAACGCCAGCGCCCGCGGCCCCCGAGCCTCCGGCTCCAGGACCACCAGCACCCGGACCGCCAGCACCCGGGACACCAGCCGCCGAACCGGCGGCATTCGCACCACCAGCGCCCACAGCACCAGCGCTCGGAACGCCAGCGCTCACAGCAGCGGCGTTCGCAGCGCCAGCATCCGCAGCGTTCGCACCACCGGCTCCGCGGTTATCCACAGAACCGCGCTCGCCTTCCACCGCCCCCGTGGGGCGTTGGACACTGGAAGTGGGGTCGCCCCCCTGGGCGGGCGGGGGTTGCTGGGGCGCATGAGCCTGAGGCGCGTGAGTTTGTTGGGGCGCGTGCCCCTGGGACACGTGAGCCTGCTGAGGCGCGTGAGCCTGCGGGTACGAGTGAGCTTGCGCCACCCCGCCCGAAGTCATCCCCGCGCCCTGCGCCAAGCCCCCGGAGGCCGCGGCCCGCTCAAGCCGGTCAAGGCGCGCCATCAGGGACGCCTCGTCCCCGTACGCCGCCGGAAGCAGGATCCGCGCCGCCATCAGCTCGAGCAGCAGCCGGGGCGAGGTCGCCCCCCGCATCTCCGTCAGCCCGGTGTGCAGCAGGTCGGCGGCCCGCGTGAGCTCCCCCTGGCCGAGCGACGACGCCTGCCGCCGCATATGCTCCAGCTCGTCCGGCGGGACGTTCAGCAGCCCCGATCCCCCGGCCTCCGGCACGTTCGACAGGATCACCAGGTCCCGGACGCGTTCCAGCAGGTCGGCGGCGAACCGCCGCGGATCCTGCCCGCTCTCGACCACCCGGTCGATCGCCGCGAAGACGGCCCCGCCGTCCCGCGCCGCGAACGCCCCGATCACCTCGTCCAGCAGCGCCGAGTCCGTGTACCCGAGCAGCGACACCGCGCGTGTGTACGTGATGCCCTTCTCGTCCGACCCGGCGAGCAGCTGGTCCAGGATCGACAGCGTGTCCCGCGCGGACCCGGCCCCGGCCCGCACCGCGAGCGGCAGCGCGGAGGCCTCGTAGGGGACGTCTTCGCTCTTCAGGATCTCCTCGACGAGCTCCTGCAGCGTCCCCGGCGGAATGAGCCGGAACGGGTAATGATGCGTGCGTGACCGGATCGTCCCGATGACCTTCTCGGGCTCGGTGGTCGCGAAGACGAACTTCAGGTGCGGCGGGGGCTCCTCGACGAGCTTCAGGAGCGCGTTGAAGCCCTCCCGGGTGACCATGTGCGCCTCGTCGATGATGTACACCTTGAAGCGCGCGGCCACCGGCGCGAAGAAAGCACGTTCTCGCAGGTCACGGGCGTCATCGACGCCACCGTGGGACGCGGCGTCGATCTCGATGACGTCGATGTGGCCCGTCCCCGTGGGCCCGAGCGCGACACACGAGTCGCATACCCCGCAGGGATCGGGCGTGGGGCCCTGCTCACAGTTCAGCGATCGCGCCAGGATGCGCGCGGACGAGGTCTTGCCGCACCCTCGGGGCCCGCTGAAGAGATACGCGTGATTGATGCGCCCGTTGCGCAACGCCTGCTGCAACGGCTCGGCGACGTGTTCCTGCCCCTTGAGTTCGGCGAACGTCGCTGGACGGTACTTGCGGTACAGAGCCAGGCTCATCGGGGGCCGCCCTCCCTGAAGCAGCAGAGCGTCAGAAGCGAAAAGGACCCCCCGCACACCCGCCAGAGCCTGCTTATCCTTGCTGCCTTCCGGCCCTGGGGAGGTTCACAGGGTGACGCCGTGCGAGGGGTCTGCCCAGAGTCTATGGCATCCCCGGTCCCGCTCGCGCCTCCTCCCGGACACCGCCGGGACGTAAGCTCCGCCACCATGACGGACCACACCCCCTCCCCACCACCCGAAACCGTCCTGCACATCGCCGAGCGCCTGCATTGGGAATCCGCCAGCTCCTCCGGCGCGCCGTACACGATGTCCACCCGCGGCCGGACGCTGGACGACGAGGGCTTCATCCACTGCTCCTCCGACCTCGACCAGGTCCGGGCCGTCCTCGCGGCCTTCTACAGCGACGTCCCCCCGTCCGACCTGGCCCTCCTGACGATCAGGACGACCGGCCTGGACGTCCGCCTGGAACCCGCCGACGGCCGCCTCTTCCCCCACGTCTACGGCCCGATCCCGCCCTCGGCCGTAATTGATGTCCGAGCAGTCCCCGAGACCCGGTAAGCTTGCCCGCGGAGGATTCGCCTAGTGGCCTAGGGCGCACGCTTGGAAAGCGTGTTGGGGGCAACCCCTCACGAGTTCAAATCTCGTATCCTCCGCCAGCCCGAAAGGGCTAAGCACGTTGAGGGCGGCACCCACCGGGTGCCGCCCTCACTGCTTTGGGTCTCAAATGGGCCGTCAGAGGCGGCCACAGGCCCCCAGGCGCCTCCTTGACCGGAGGCAGCGGCCCTCGCCTGGTGTGAGCCGAGTAGATCGCGAATGCCGGGGACGGGGCCCACCGCACCCCCATGACCTCCGCTATGGCCAGGCACGCGTCATCCCGCCACGCACCTCGGAAGCCGGGAGCGCCCGTGGTCAGCTGTCGTCGTGGACGAGCCGACCGTCGTAGACGCCGCCCACGCAGATGCCCCGTCGGTGATCGAAGCGAGGTCGCCCTCGATCGGTTCTGGGTCCTTCTCGATCAGGGCCGGGGAGCTGGACAAGCCTCGAGCCTCTGTGACGGTGCGCCGGTCATCCGGCGGGCCGTTTCGGCTCGTCCGGCCAGTGCGGGCATGCCTTCGGTCCGGCCGTCAGGTCGGGTGAGCGCCGGGTTTCTCATGCTCCGCTTGGGGAGATGATCTCTGGAACAGAGCGTCGTTGCTGGTCAGCCAGGGGTTGACAGGGCTTGGCGTTCGCACGCGATGGTGATCGTCCAGGCCCGGGGCAGTGACGGCGGCCGATGGTCGCCCGTGGGGCAACGGCGGAGAACAGCCGCGTTCGCGGGACTTCGGGCCCCCATCGGCACCATGGAAGCCAGGCTCCTGCCCTCGGCATCACGGATGCCCGGGCTCCTGCCACAGGCACCACGGATGTGGCCCGGAAGGACCGGTAGGGCCTGAAGGGCTGCAAGGCATGGCAGGTCCAGCAGGGCCCCAAGGCCTGACAGGGCCGACAGGGGCCCAATGCCTGACGGGTCTGACCGGTCCGGCGGGTCCTCCCGGGGCGAACGGCGTGTCGGGGCCCAGCATCACGGTGAACGGGCTGTCAGTTCCCGCAAACGGGGTGGCTGTGGCCACGGTCGAGTGTCCGACCGGCTACACCCTGGTCGGCGGCGGGTACACATCCGACGGCCCCAACACCTACGGGGGAATCGGCGAGAAAGGGCATCCCAACAGCACCAACACAGGCTGGGAGGTCACCAGCCCGCTGGACAACACGGCCGGTGCCGCAATCCATGCATGGGCGATCTGCCTGCCGGTCGGATAGTTCGGACCTGCTCCGCATGCAGAGAAGCCCGCGTCGGAATCCGGCGCGGGACCCTCTGCGTTGATCATCCCGTCCGGCCGTCTCGGCGGCCGGTTGTGGGGTGGTCCGAGGTCATCATCTTGGGCCGTAGGTGTTCATGAACAGCACCGGGCCGTCGAGGTCGGTTTTCAGTGCCGCGGCGAAGGCCTTGGCGGTGTAGACGGGGTCGAGATGCAGGCCGGTGGCCTCGGCGACGTCCGCGGCGGCGGTCGCCTCGGACGTCGGGTGGCCGTACCCGGGGCCCAGGTGGTCACGGGTCGACGCGAGTCTCAGCGGCGGAATGTCGAGGGCCGCGCCGCGCTTGCGCAGGATGGTCGCCGTCCGGCCGGCGAGCCTGGTCAGATCGCTCGCGGCCAGCGGCAGCGTGTCGTTGACCACCACCGCCAGCACCCGTGAACGGAGCCCGGCCAGCGCGCAGCCCAGGGCCAGGCCTGCGGCGGTCCCGCCCGAGCCCACGGGCACGACGATGTGCCGGGGCTCCGGTAGATCACCCGCCGCGACCTGCTCCGCGAGTTCCAGGCCCGCCTCGACGTAGCCGAGCACACCGATCGGCGCGGAACCTCCGGCGGGCAGGTAGTACGGAAGCCGCAGCCCTCGCGCGTGCCGCAGGAACAGCCACGGCGCGGCGGCGATCGTCAGCGGTTTGCTGTGGGTGAAGTGCAGGGTCGCGCCGGACAGCCGCAGCCTGCGCAGCTGTTCGCGCACATGGTCGTCCTCGGGCTGGTCGATGAGCGCGAGGACGGTGTCGATCCCGAGTTCGCGCGCGTACAGCGCCGCCGCCAGGCCCCAGTTCGTCCCGGTCGCGCCGACGGTCAGGACGGTGCGCGCCTTGCGCCGACGCAGCTCGGGCAGGAGCCATTCCAGCTTGCGGACCTTGTTCCCACCCCAGCCGCCGGAGCCGTATCCCGCTTCGTCCTTGCACCACAGGTCGGTCCGGGTGGTCCCGGTGAGCTCTCGCACCGGCGTCGGGGCGTCCCCGAGCCGGAGGAAGGGCAGGGTTCGCTCAAGCGTGGGGCAACGCTGGTGCAGTAGCGCTCTGTCGGTCATACCTCTCCCAGCACGCGTCGGATGTCGGCGTTCGCGAACCGCCCCTCGGAGCGACTGTGGCCAAGCACCACCTAACGCTCCGAGGCGGTCGCGCCCTCGTCCAGTCCCTTGAGTACACCGAGTCAGCCGTTTCGGCCCTGCTGAATCGGCTCGTACTCTCCGGTGCCATGATCGCGGCATGCGCTTCATGGATTCCAGCGCCTTCACCGCCGACCGCGCGTGGGGCGCGCTCGATATCGCCGAGATCGACAACGCCACGGTCAGGCTGCACTGGACCGACCAGCCCTACATCTGGCACCTCAACGATGGCCCGGAGGTCTTCGTCGTCCTGGACGGCGCCGTTGACATGCACTACCGCGAGGACGGCCAGGAGCTGGTCGAGCGCCTCACCCCCGGCCGTATCTGCTACGCCGACGTGGGCGACGAACACGTCGCCCACCCCGCGCCCGAGGCGCGCATCCTCGTGATCGAGCGCAAGGGCAGCATCTAGCCCCCTCCCCGCATGCCAGGGCCGCCGAATCGGCGAGCTCAGTGAGAGGGCCGTCCCGATCAGGGACGGCCCTCTCGTGTTCCCGCCCCGCAGCCGTCCACAACCCGGCGCCGCCGCTGCGCCCGCGGCCGCAGCGCGTGGGCCTGGTCGGTCCGCGGAGCACCGCGGGCGTGCGCGGCAGGCGTGCTGATCATGTCCAGGGAACGTCAAGCATTCGGTCAGCAGGTTTGTATTCGCCCTGTTCAGAGGCGTCTCTGACAGTTTGACGACACCGATCCGTTGTTGACATTCGCGAAATCCGTGACGCTTCGGGCTTGTGAGCCATCGGTGGCGGTGGCTCGGTCTTGGGCCTCGCCCACGTCCGCAACGGGGAGAACCGATGAAGCTGTCCTCAAGCGTCGCCGTGCTCGCGGCGGCCGTGCTGCTCGCCTCCGCGACGGAGGCGTCGGCGTCTCCGGCCAGGGCGCTTCCGAGCGTGAACATGGAGGCCGTCGTCAAGGCGGCGCAGATCGATCCGCGGCGGCCCGACAACACGCTGACGCCGGGCGCGAAGGCCAGTGTCCTTCTCGTCGAGAAGGCACTCGCGGACAGGAAGCTGCTCGACACGAAGTGGGTGGACGGCTACTTCGGCACCACGACGATCGCGGCCTACACCAAGTACCAGAAGTCGCTCGGCTACAGCGGTCTCGGGGCCAACGGCCTGCCGGGGAGGACGTCGCTCGCCAAGCTCGGCGAAGGACGATTCCGGGTCACCCACGTCATCACGCCGGGCGCGCGGGTGCAGGCCGGAAGGTTCGTCGTGGACGCCCGGACGCAGGCCATGCTCGCCGAGGCCAAGCGGCTGCTGCACCGGAACCTGGTGCTTGACCAGGGGTCCTACAACCCCGGCGGCGACCCGACGTCCGCGGGCACCCACGACGGCGGGGGCGTCGTGGACGTGAACGTGAAGGGGATGAGCGCCGCCACGCGCACCAGGGTGGCCAAGGCGCTGCGCCAGGTCGGGTTCGCCGCCTGGGTCCGCAACCCGAGCCAGGGCGACTGGCCGTGGCACATCCACGCGGCCGCGATCAGCGACACCGATCTGTCCAGCCCGGCCCAGCACCAGATCGGCGACTACTACCTCGGCGAGAACGGCCTCGCCAACCACGGCCCGGACGACGGGCCGAAGGTGCCCATCCGCACGTGGGAGGAGTACCTGCGCCTTCGCTGACCACCCGAGCTCCCCGTGACCCGAGACCCGCCCCCCGCCCGCACCGCACCCGCACCGCAGAGAAGGAGATCAGTCATGCGCACCTTCAAGAAGGTCCTCACCGCTGCGACCGCTGCCGCGGCGCTCGGCGGGGCCGTCGTCGCCACCGCCTCGCCCGCCATGGCGGCGGGACGCAACGGGGTCTGCGACCCCGGCGAGTTCTGCCTCTACTTCAACAGCAACCAGGGCGGTTCGGTCTCGGACTTCACCGGGTCGGTCGCCGACTACGGCGCCAAGCAGCCGTCCTGCTACGACTTCAAGGGCCCGGGCAACGGCAAGGGCGTGTGCGTCAAGAACAACGCGGCCTCGGTGTGGAACCGCAGCGGCCAGACCGTCCGCGTCTACTTCAACAGCCGCTATGGCGGCCACTCCCAGGACTTCGGTTCGGGCGCGCGGGGCAACCTGGACTCCACGCTGAAGAACGAGAACGCCTCGCACCAGTTCCTCGGCTCCAACCCGCCGTCGTCGAAGACGAACATGTCGTACGCGCTGTACCAGACCGGCGGCGGACGGATCACCTGCGGCTTCGACGGCTACACGAGCACCCCCGGACGCCACGAGGGCATCGACATCGCCCGCGGCATCGGCTCGAACGTGCACGCCCTGGTCTCCGGGCAGGTCATCAACGTCGTCTGGGGGCACACCGGCTCGGGCGGCCTCTCCACGATCGCGGTCTACAACTCCTCGCTGGGCAAGACGATCATCTACCTGCACTCCGCCCCGTCGGGCTCGCTGCGCATCGGCCAGTCGATCAGCAGGGGCCAGGTCATCGCCGTCGAGTCGTACCGCGGGATCTCGTCGTCCGGCGGCGCGCACACCCACGTCGAGATGCGGCCGGGCCGCACGACGCTCGCGGCGAAGAGCGTCAGCGACTGGCACCTCGACAACCCGAACCCGACCTCGTTCTGGATCTCCCAGGGCTACAACGTCCGATGACGCGTCCCGGGCTACTCGAGCGAAGGATGGGTGTGTCGATGCGAAGGACCGCACGGATGGTCCCGGGGCTCACCGCGGCGACCGCGGCGGTGGCGCTCGGCGGAGCGGTGCTCGCCACCGCCTCGCCCGCCATGGCGGCGGGACGCGACGGAGTCTGTGACAGCGGCGAGTTCTGTTACTACTTCAACAGCAACAACAACGGCTCGCTCTCGGACTTCACCGGGTCGGTCGCCGACTACGGGGCCAAGCAGCCGTCCTGCTACGACTTCAAGAGCGCCGGAACCGGCAAGGGCGTGTGCGTCAAGAACAACGCCGCGTCGGTGTGGAACCGGAGTGGCAAGACCGTCCGCGTCTACTTCAACAGCCGCTACGGCGGCCACTCCCAGGACTTCGCTCCGGGCGCCCGCGGCAATCTCGACGCCACGCTGAAGAACCAGAACGCCTCGCACCAGTTCCTGGGCTCCACCACTCCGCCGCCGTCCGGCTGCAAGACCGACGGCACGAACAGCAAGGCCCCGTCGTCGATCCTCGTGTACCGGGTGTCGCAACGGCGCGTGGAGCGGGTGGACTTCAGGACGTACGTCAAGAACGTCCTGCCCAACGAGTGGGTGCCGAGCTGGCCGAGGGAGTCGCTCAGGGCCGGGGCGATGGCCGTCAAGAGCTACGGCTGGTACTGGGCGATGCACTCGACGCGCAAGACGTCCTGGGGCGCGTGCTTCGACGTCTACGACACCACGTCGAGCCAGGTGTACCGTCCGGGGTCCGCGACGGGGTCCACCAGCGCCGCCGTGGACGCGACGTGGGGCACCCGGATGACCCGGAGCGGAGCCGTCTTCCAGGCCCAGTACTGCTCCAAGCCGACCGCGTGCGGCGCATGGCGGGACGGGGAGTGGTTGTCGCAGAACGGCTCGCGCGACAAGGCCAACGCGGGCTGGAGCTACAGCGGCATCCTGAAGTACTACTACCGCGGGATCGCCCTCTCCTGATCCCGTCAAAGCCGACATCCCTGGTTCTCCGCCGCGGCTCCCGCGTCGCGGCGGAGGACTAGGGTTCGTCGACGATGATCTGAAGGTTGACCGGGCGTTTTCCGGGGAACGCGACCGTGCCCGTCGCGTCCAGCATCTTGAACCGCAGGTAGCACAGGCCCGCTTTGCCCGGCGTGACGACGTCGGTGGAGATGTCGACCAGCTCGCCGGGCCGTGTGTCGTTGATCGGGATGTTGGTGGCCGTCTGGCACTGGTCGGGGTGTTGCGGCAGGTCGAGCCGGACCAGCGAGTACCCCTTCCATGGCACGGTCCCGATGTTCTTGAGCCGCCAGACCTTGGTGACGGTCTTGCCCGCGGGGACGTGCGTGCAGTCGGACAACGTGACGTCGGCGACGAAGATGGACTCGTCGCCGTCGTGCGCGGGCGGGGTGTCCGACGGCTGCGGCGCTTTCACCGGGCAGGACTGAGCGGCCTCCGCCGTCGCGCCGGACGGGTTCAGGTCGTGTCCGGCGGGCGCGAAGGAGCCGCGGGTGAAGGCCACCGCGCAGATGACGACCGTCCCCACGGCGCCCGCCGCGAACACGGCCGTGAGCGGACGAGTCAGACGGAACCGTCCTCGCCGTTCCGTCGCCGGGACGGCGAGCAGGACGTCACCGGCGATCGGCTCGACCTGCCGGGTCTGCACCGCGCCGCCGCCGTCCGCCAGCAGAACCTCGCCGCTGAGCTGGTCGGACGCCTGGATCTCGCCCGCGGGCCCATCGGACGGCCGTCCCTTTCCGAACCCGAGCGCTTCGCCGAACGCCTCGTCCGCAGCGCCGTTACCAACGCCGTGCCCAATGCTGTTTCCGTCGCCGTTCGCAGCGTCGTTCTCGATGCCGTTCGCAGCATCGTGCGTGGCGCTGTTCGCAGCGTCGTGCCCGGTGCTTCCTGCGGCGGCGTTCGCTGTGTCCTCGGCGGTGCCGTCCGCCGGGATGTCCACGATGGGGTGGCCCCCGGTGGTCACGGACCTGACCGTGAGGTTCGCCTTCTCCCAGCGTTCGCGGAACGCTTCGGGCTCCCCGCCGCACGCCTTGACGAACTCGACGGTGGTGGCCCAGCTCGGGAGCCGGTTGCCCCGCGTGGCCTCGTGAAGTGTCGCGTGCGAGATCGCCCTTGACCGGCCGGACATCTCCCGGAAAGAGGGATTGCCCACGGAGTTGCGCAGTTCCCGCAGAACTGCCGCGAAGTGCTCAATCGCCTCCGCTCGCTCACGCATGCGGTCCACCGAGTGAAGCTAACAGCGGCCACACGTTTTACTCAAGCTTGAACTTCCGCCCTGCGGACGAACCCCAGCCGACCGGTAGGCGCATCCTCGGTGTCCCCTCGGTAACCGTCAGGTCAGGGCATCGTCCGAACCGCCGCGCCACCCCCGTCCACCTGCGCGGACAGAGGTGATCCGGCGTGCGGTGAGCGCGTTCAGCGGGACGGCATGCGGGCCTCGACGTCGGCCAGGGCTTCGGGAGTGAGGTTCCGGAGGAACGGGACGACGACGGTCAACGCGGCGACGGCGAAGGCTCCGAACGCCACCCGGTATCCCACCGCCTGGGCGAGCGCGCCGGCCGCGGCCGACCCCAGGGGCAGGGGCCCCCATCCGAACAGCCGGGACGCCGCGCTGAAACGGCCCATCATGTCCGGCGGCACCAGGGTCTGGCCGATGGTCCGCGCGTTGACCACCCACAACGTGCTGCCGAGACCGCCGAGGAACGCCGCCGCGCCCGTGGCCCAGACGTTCGCGGTGACGGCCGGGACGGTCACCATCGAGGCCGCGGCGAAGATGTTGGCGAACATCGCCCAGCGGCGGCCGAGCAGGCGGTTGACCAAGCCCACGACGAGCGTGCCGACCAGTCCACCGACGCCGAGGGCGCCGACCAGCGCGCCGTAACCGGTGGGGCTCAGCGCCCACACCCGCGTCGCGACCAGCGGCATCAGCGCGAACCACGCGGCCCAGCAGGTCACCAGGACGGTGACCGACAGGGAAAGCGTTCGAAGTAGCCGGTGCCGCCACAGAAAACTCACCCCCTCGCCGATCTGCCGGTTGACCGAGACCTTCGGTCCGCCGTCGGCCCGGACGACCCTGAACCGGCCGACCAGCAGGGGCAGGAGCGCCGTCGCCGCCAGGTAGCCGCCGGCGGACACCCCGAGCGCCAGGCTCGCGCCGACCGCCACGAGCATGCCGCCGACGAAGGGACCGACGAACTCGTTGGCCACCGTCTCCACGCCGGTCATCACCGCGTTGACGCGCTCTCGTCCCTCGGGTGCGACGGCGTCGGGGACGAGCGCGGAGGCCGACGTCAGCGCGATGACCTCCGCCACGCCGAGGACCGCCGCGCAGGCGAAGAGCAGCGGCAGGCCGATCGCGTCCGACGCGACGGCGGCCATGAGGACGCCGACCGCCGCGACGCGGAGGGCGTTCGCCGTCCACAGCAGCCGCCGCCGGTCGGCGCGGTCGACCAGGACGCCGATGTGCAGCGAGACCAGGAGCCAGGGCAGCGTCATGGTGAACAGGACCCCGGAGACCAGCGCCGGAGACCTCGTCAGCGAGCTGGCGAGCAGCGGCAGCGCGACCTTGGTGACGCCGTCGGTCAGGTTCGTCACGGCGGTGAAGGCCACCAGCACCCGGGCGTTGCGTCCACTCGCGTCGGCGGACGTCCGTTGACGCTCGCCAACGTCAAGGACGACATCGACGCCGACCGCCTCCTTCTGGTCCTGCATCACAACTCTCCTGCACGGTGCGTCGATCTGGGGAGCCGCCAGATTCACACTCCGGCCCAGCGCAGGGCCAACAGTTCGGCGCGGCCCCGAACCGTCGGCCGTCCCGGGGCGCGGCTACCGTGGACGGCGCCAGTGGGCGTACACGGCCACCAGGGGAAAGGGGTGCCCGTTGCGGCTGAACCTGGTCGCGGAGACTCAGGACCTGGGCCACACCAGGATCGCGGTGTCCCCCTTGCAGAACCTGGTCATCGGTTTCTGGGGACACCAGCCCTCACGCGAGGCACGGGCGTGGCAACGGGCCCGCCGACGGCTCGTCCCGCACGCCGCCGCACCGCTCCTGGAACTGATCAACGCGCACCCCTGGTACGTGCCCGACTTCCTCACGCCGGTGCTCCCCGCGCCGCGGGACGGGGCGGGTCCTTCGTTCGCCACCGAGCTGGAGGCCCTGCGCTCCCTCACCGAGGCGCGGATCCTGGAGGACCTCCGGTACGTCGACGCCCTCCCCCGGGCACCGCGCAGCGTGCGCGAGCTGCGTGAGGGATCGGGTCGCCGTCTGGCCGGGCTGGTCGACGGGGCCCGCTCGCTGTTCCGCGCCTGCCTGGCCGAGGACTGGCCGGGGATCGAGCAGCGGCTGCGCGCGGACATCGCCCAGCGCGGAGCCCAGATGGCCACCGCCGGGCCCGCGTCCATGCTGTCCGGCCTGAGCTCCCGGCTCACCTGGCGCGACGACGCCACGCTGACGCTCACGTTCAACGCATGCCGCCGGACGCACGGTCCCGAGGAGAGGACCATCAGCCTGTCCGGCCACGGACTGCTCCTCATGCCGAGCCCGTTCACCGGTCCGGATTCGCTCGCCATCACGGGGTCGGTGACCTCCTCCCGCCAGGCCGTCATCGCCTACCACGCCACCGCCCCGACGCCCGGCCCCGCGCACGGACGCGACGCCCTCACCGTCCTCGTCGGCCGCGGACGGGCCCGCGCGCTGCGCGCCGTCCAGGGAACCGCCACCACCACCGAACTCGCCGGACGTCTCGGAGTCGGGAAGTCCACGGCGTCCGAGCACGCGTCCGCCCTTCGCGCGGCGGGTCTGATCACCACCCACCGCGCCGGACGGAGCGTCCGGCACACCACCACCGAACTCGGCCGACGCCTCCTGGCCGACGGCGGTCCCCTGGACTGACGCCCGGGCAGCGCGGGACCTTTCGGTCAGACTGGCCGGAACGCGCACCCCTCTACCCAAGAGCTCCCGAGGTGGGGCATGATCCCCGAACAGACCGGGTCTGCCCCCCGGCCGGTCCATCGGTCCGCCCCTGGAGGAGCCTTGTCCCGTTCCATCCGCGCACCACGCCTCGCGCTGGCCGCCGTCGGCGCGGTCGTCACCGCGTCCGGCCTCGCCGCCACCCCCGCGCTCGCCGCGCCCGGCGCGAACACCACCAGCGCCACCGGCCAGATCTTCATGGTCAACCCCGTCCAGTCCTCGGGGAACGAGGGGCTGACGGACGGCAAGGACGCCGCCTCGGCCGTCCCCGCCTCCGCCTACACCACGGTCGCCCTCCGGAACCTGGACGGCAGCGGCAACCTCTCCGGCCGGTGGGCCGTCGTCCGTTCGGAGACCGGCGCGCCCGCGTTCTCGACCACCGGCGACTTCCGGTTCACCCGCGACGCCGACCAGTTCGAGCAGGTCATGGCCTACTTCTGGGTCAACGAGGCCCAGGAGTACCTGCAGGGCCTCGGCTTCGGCTCCGAGCTGCCGGGCGCCAACGACAAGCCCCAGAACGTCCGGATCAACCAGTGGGGCTCCGACAACTCCTTCTTCACCGACAAGAAGAACGAGATCCGCTTCGGCAAGGGCGGCGTGGACGACGCCGAGGACGCCGAGGTGGTCGTCCACGAGTACGGGCACGCCGTGCACGAGGCCCAGGTGCCGGGGTTCGGCACGTCGGAGGAGGCCGGCGCGATCGGCGAGGCCTGGGGTGACTACCTGGGCGTCGAGGTGGGCCTGGCCGCGGACGCCCGGTACGGCTGGCCGCGCCTGACCCCCGAGCCCTGCGTCGCCGACTGGGACTCCACCGGCTACACCTCCGGCACCCCGCACTGCCTGCGCCGCCTCGACACCGGGAAGGTGTACGGCGACAAAGTGGGCGAGGTGCACGCCGACGGCGAGATCTGGTCCAACGCCCTGTGGGACATCCGCCAGGCCCTCGGCGCCCGCGTCGCCGACCGGATCATCGTCAACGCCCAGTTCTCGTTCGCGCCGGACACCAGCTTCAGCGCCGCCGCGAAGACCACGGTCGCCACGGCCCGCACCATGTACGGCGACCAGGCCGCCGAGACCGTCCGCCGCGCCTTCGCCGCCCGGCAGATCCCCGGCCTCTGACACCTCCGTCCGAGGACGCCCCCGCACTAGCCGAGTAGCGCGGAACGCCTTCCCGGTCGGCATCTCCCGGCCCGCCCCGCTCATGCGTGGGCGGGCCGGTCCCCGCGAACACCCCGCCCTTCCTCTCCGTGAAGAACCGCTGACTCTCGGAGAACTGCAACACAATGCTGCTCGGATCCCCCTCGCCTCCGGGCACCACCCTCGCAACCCCGGTGACCGCCCGCGCGCTCCAGGCACTGCCCTCGCACACCAAGGCACCGCTTCGTGCCCCTGGGCGCCGCCCTCGCGGCGCGCAAAACCGCCGCATCGGCGCTGCCATCATCAGGCGTATGGGTGCGTGGGTGTACGTCCGTGGGTGGCTGGAGTTCTCGGGGCAGGAGGCCGAGGCGAAGCGGATCATCCAGGCCGAAGGCGGCGAAGGATGGAGCTTTCCTGAGGGCGGCTGGCTGGACGCGGCGTGCTTCGCCCGGGCCGTCCGCTCGCCCGACGAGGTGCTCGCGCTGGTCCGGAGGGTCGCGGCGCTCCCGGCCACCGACGAGGACGGCGACCGGGTGAGCGGGCTCCTCCTCGTCTTCGACGAGCGCGACGGAACCGGCCAGGCCGAATGGCAGGTCAGGGACGGTCAGGTGTTCGTCGATCGGGCGCCGTCCCGCTACGACTACCTCCGGCGCTGACCGAACCCGCGAGCGCGCTCGAAGACACAGGTCACAGACCGTCTACATGGCTCTTCACCTCCCACACGGCCATCTTGTATACAAGTCGCATATTCTTAGGATGCAAGTATCCCCCGAACGAGAGATCCCCGCCGCGATGCCCGGACCCGACGAACCGCGTCCCGCCACGTCCGCCTGGCGGCCCGTCGCCGCCGCGATGTTCTGCTGCGGGTGGGCGGGCAACCAGTTCACGCCGCTGCTGGTGATGTACCGGAAGCTGGGCGGCTACTCGCCCCTCACCGTGGACGCGATGCTCGGCGCGTACGTCCTCGGCCTGGTCCCAGGCCTGCTGGTCGGCGGCCCGGCCTCGGACCGTTACGGACGCAGGCCGCTGATGCTCCTCGGGACGGCCCTGTCGGCGATCGCGTGCGCGGTGCTCGCCGCCGGTCCCCTCGGCGTCGGCCCGATCTTCCTGGGCAGGATGCTGACGGGCGTGGCGGTCGGCGTCGCGATGGCGGTCGGCACGAGCTGGGTCAAGGAACTCTCCGGGGCTCCCTTCGATCCGGACGCGGCACCCGCCGCGGGCGCACGACGGGCGTCGCTGGCGCTCACGGCCGGGTTCGGGATGGGGGCGGGTGTCGCGGGTGTCCTGGCTCAGTGGGCTCCGTGGCCCATGGTGCTCCCCTACCTGCCGCCGATCGCACTCTCCATCGCGGTGCTGATGATGTTGCCGAAGGTGCCACAACTGTCTCCTGGACGAATCGAAGGACCGCTCTGGCGGGATCTGCGCGTTCCGGCCGCCGGGCACCGGCGGTTCGTCAGGGTCGTGCTCCCCACGGCCCCGTGGATCTTCGGCGCGGCCGGTATCGCCTACGCCATCACCCCTCAGCTGGAAGCCGACCGGATGGGCACCTGGCAGCTCGTCTACGCGACGGCGCTGACCGTCCTCACGTTGGGGACGGGCGTGGCCGTCCAGCCCATCGCCAAGCGGCTTGACTCTGTTTCCTCCGCGCGCGGCGCGATGGTCGCCTTGGGCCTCGTCGGCTTGGGCACGCTCATGGCCGCGCTGAACGCCGGTCCCCGTTCGCCCTGGGCAGGGCTGGCCTTGGCGGTCGTCCTAGGAGCGGGCTACAGCATCGGACTCGTCAACGGACTTCTGGAAATCCAGCGCATCGCCACCGGACGGGACCTGGCCGGGCTCACTGGCGTGTTCTACGCCCTCACCTACACGGGCTTCCTCCTGCCCGCCACGCTGGCACTTCTCTCTTCTGCCCTCTCCTACACCGTCCTTCTGCTTCTGGTGACGGCCGTCGTGCTCGCCTGCCTGACCGTCGTGGCGACCAACTCTCGCCGCCACCTCCCTCAGAGCAAGTTCGCGGGCACCCCGCAGAGCACGCTGCGCTTGGACCGAGCAGACGCGCAGGCATGAGCCAGGACCAGACGGGCACACAGGGCCCACGCCCCCACGTATACGAGCCAGGCGCAGGTGGACGCGCAGGCCCGAGGGGCGGACGGAGCGTCCTGCGTCCCCAGTGCGCTCCAGACGCTGAAAGCAGCGCGCGATCTGCGGGACGATGACGATATGACCATGCGCACCCCCGCCGCCGAACGCGCGTACTCGCATGTGAGGCGGCGCCTCCTGGACGGCACGCATCCCGGCGGCACGCTGCTGTCCGAGGGGGCGCTGGCCGACCAGCTGGACATCTCCAGGACCCCGGTACGCGAAGCGCTGCACCGGCTGGAAGCCGAGGGATTCCTCCGGCTCTACCCGAAGCGCGGCTGGCTGGTCGTCCCTGTGACCTTGGCCGAAGGCCGGGAAACGATGGAGGCCCGCCTGCTCCTGGAGCTGTTCGCGCTCGACCGTGTCGCCGCCATGGGCACGGACAGGCTCCAGGAACTGGGGCACGCGCTCGCCCCGGACGCCGACCCCAGCCGTCCCGTCCGGGACGACGATTTCGTCGACATGGGCGCGTCCTTCCACAACCGGCTCCTGGCGGCGGCGGGGAACTCCGTCGTCCAGGACATGTACGCGCGCCTGTGGAACAAGCAGCTCCGGCTCACGGCAGGCTCCGTCGCCGACCCGGACAACGCGGCCGAGGACGTCGAAGAGCACGGCCTGATCGCCGCCGCGCTCCGCGACGCGGACGCCCCGCGCGCGCGAAGACTGCTCCAGGAACATGCGGGCGGGATCCTCAGGCGGCTCGGCCTCGGCGGGCAGGACATCCGCCTGCCTCCCCCCGCAAACTGACCGACACCCGCATCACCCCTGCTCAACCGGCCTGACCGCGAAGTTATCCACAACTCGGAGCGGACGACGCGGGGTCTCCGGCGTCCGTGCCACCCTGGTGAGGACGCCCTCGGCCGCGAGGGCGCCGGAGAGAAGGGGCGGGATGGACTTCAGAGACGACGCCGAGCTCGACGCCTCCCAGGTCGAGGACGCGCGCGGCGGAGGCGGCGGTGGCATGCCGGGCGGCATGATCATCGGCGGCGGGGCCGTCGGTGTCGTCGTGACGATCGTCGCGCTGGTGTTCGGTCTCGACCTGACCGGCGGCTCCGGTTCCCACCCGACCGGCGGGCAGCGCCAGATCGGCTCCGGGTCGAACCTGGCCGCCAAGTGCCGCACGGGCGCGGACGCCGACCAGTCCGCCGACTGCCGCATCGTCGGCACCGTCAACAGCGTCCAGAAGTACTGGTCACGGGAGTTCACCGACCAGGGCCGCCGCTACTCGCCCGCGAAGACACGGCTCTTCAGCGGCGCCACCCAGACCGGTTGCGGCCACGCCACCTCGAGGGTCGGCCCGTTCTACTGCCCCGCCGACCACCGCGTCTACCTCGACCTGTCCTTTTTCGACGACCTCCAGCACGACTTCGGCGCGAAGGGCGGCCCGTTCGCGCAGGCGTACGTGGTCGGCCACGAGTACGGCCACCACATCCAGAACCTGCTCGGCACGATGACCAGGGTGAAGGCGAACGCGAAGGGCGCGACCGGCGGCTCCGTCCGCCTCGAGCTTCAGGCCGACTGCTACGCGGGCGCCTGGGCCAACCACGCCGTGTCCACCGGCTTCCTGACCCGCCTCACCCGAAGCGACATCAGCGACGCCCTGGACGCCGCCGGGGCCGTCGGCGACGACCGCATCCAGAAGCGCGCGCAGGGCCGCGTCGACCCGGAGGGCTTCACCCACGGCACCGCCGCCCAACGCCAGAAGTGGTTCTCAACCGGCTACCAGACAGGAGATCCCAGCCGATGCGACACCTTCTCCGGCTCCATCTGAGCCGTCCCGCCACCACCCGAGGACGCCCATGACCAGGCACCACCAAGCCGATCGCCGACACCCGGCGCCCGAGACGTCCGCCATACCCGGATTCCCAGCATCCGCTCCCCGCACGCCCTCGCTCCTAGGCGACACCGGCCGGGCCCGGGCGGCGACCACGCTGCCCACGGCCCCCGAGACCGTAGACTCGAAACCGTGATCTTCAAGGCGGTCGGTGACGGAAAGCCCTATCCGGAGCACGGCCTGTCCTCCCGTGACTGGGCCAAGATCCCTCCGCGCCAGGTCCGGCTCGACCAGCTCATCAGCACCAAACGCGAGCTCGACCTGCAGTCCCTCCTGGCCAAGGACTCCACCTTCTACGGCGACCTGTTCCCCCACGTCGTCCACTGGAAGGGCGAGCTCTACCTGGAGGACGGCCTGCACCGAGCCCTCCGCGCCGCCCTGCAGCAACGCCTCGTCCTGCACGCCCGCATCCTGGACCTGGACGTCGTCGACCTGGGCGACCCCGGCTGATCCACAGCAAGCGCCTTCCCCGGAGGCCGTCCACGCCTCCACCCGCCCATCTCCCCCAACCGCACCCAACGCCAGGCCGACTCCGGTCAGCCGAAGGCGAGCACACGCTTGCCCACAAGGCGCGAGACACGCCCTGACCAAGCCCCCCGTGCCGCGCCGGCTGAAGCCCAAGGCAAGGCGACGACGGCGCCCTGAACGGCGGCAGGACTGGGCCCTGGATCAGAGCCTCTCGGTCGCATCGCTCGCCCGTCCGACGTCAGCGCTTCGCGTAAGCCCTCCGCTTCAGCCCTCCGCCTCCGCGCTTCGCGTCCGCCCTCCGCGTTCGCGCTCCGCCTCCGCGCCCGCGCTTCGCGTCCGCCTCCGTGTTCGGGCTTCGCGTCCGCCTCCGTGTTCGGGCTTCGCGTTCGCCTCCGCGTTCGCGCTTCGCGTTCGCGCTTCGCGTCAGCGGGCTCGAGCGGGCTCGCGAACGGACTCCATGGCGCCGGACTCGACCAGGCGCGCGAACTCAGCCTCGGCAACCGTCCCGCTGGGCCGCACGAACCGCGGCCGCGAGGCCAGCAGGCCGAGGATCACCTCGGGCACGATCAGGACGAACAGCAGGCCGAGGGAGATCGTCCAGCCGCCGGTCAGGTCGTGCAGCAGGCCGACGGCCAACGGGCCCACCCCGGCGAGCAGATAGCCCGCGGTCTGCGCCATCCCCGACAGGCGCGCGGCGACCATCGGGCTCGGCGAGCGCAGGTTGAGCAGGGTGAACGCCAGCGGGAACGCGCTGCCGGTGCCGAGGCCGAGGAAGGCCACCCACAGCCACCCGGCGGACGGCGCGACGAGCAGGCCGCCGATGCCCAGGACCATCGTCGCGGCGACCACGATCACCAGCGCGCCCTGACGGCGCATCCGGGCCGCCGCGACCGGAGCCGCGAAGCCCAGCGGGATACCGATCAGCATCATCACCGAGACCATCGCGCCGGCCTCGCCCGCCGCGAACCCGTGGTCCTGCATGATCTGCGGGAGCCACGACATCAGGACGTAGAACATCAG
The DNA here is from genome assembly GCF_000518265.1 of Actinomadura oligospora ATCC 43269. Classification (GTDB taxonomy): domain Bacteria; phylum Actinomycetota; class Actinomycetes; order Streptosporangiales; family Streptosporangiaceae; genus Spirillospora; species Spirillospora oligospora. The sequence continues at coordinate 293,809 of NZ_JADG01000007.1, forward strand.
CGACGCCAGTCCCATGAACCCGGCGACGGCCCAGGCCAGCGGCGACCGCAACAGCGAGCCCTCAGCACCAGCGGAACGGTCGGCGGCGGGCTCCGCATTGACCGAACGCCGATCGCGGCGCGTCCGGAGTGCCAGCGGCCCCCAGGCCAGGGCCCCGACCAGCGACGGGACGGCCCACACGGCCAGAGCCAGGCGCCACCCGCCCGTGCTGTCCAGCGGCACGGCCAGCCCTGCGGCGATCGCACCGCTGCTCGCCATCAGCATCATCATGAGGCCGGTCAGCGAGCCCACCCGGCGCGGGAAGGCGCTCTTGATCATCGCGGGCATCAGGACATTGCCCATCGCGATGCCCGCGCCCGCGAGCACCGTCCCCCCGAACAGCGCCATCTGCGCGGGAACGACCCGCAGCACGATCCCACTCGTGATCAGGACCAGCGCGACCGTGATCGCCACCTCGGGTCCGACGCGCCGCGCGAGCACCGGGGCCATCGAGGCGAACACCCCGAGGCACAGCACGGGCAGCGTGGTCAGCACGCTGACCTCGATGCCGCTCAGGTGCAGCGACTCCTTCAGGTCACTGAGCACGGGCGCGACACCGGTGATCGCCGCCCGCAGGTTCACGGTCAGCAGGATGAGCCCGACAAGGGTCCAGATCGTCGTCAGCCGGGAAGCGGCCGGCGGAGTGGTCGATGCCTTGGTCTTCATGATCCTTCGGTTCCGGGCGCCGCCACAGCGGCGCCATCGTCGTGAATGTTCTGTCTGGTCAGCCTGGTTCCACGGCCAGACGCCGCCCCTGCCCGAAGCTCGACGTCCAACCCACGCGCGCCACGCAGAGCAAAGCGGCCCCACATCAGCGGCACCCCTGTTACGCATCGCACGCACTCGCCCCGGAGCCCTGCCTGGCGCGGGCCTACACGAGCCGCAGGCCCGTCCCACGAGCACCCCGCGCCCACATGCCGTGGGAGCCCGGTCCGCACATCAGGCCAGCCCAGCGCCCATACGCGGCGCGACAGGCGTCCCGCTGAATGAGCCAGCCCGATCCGCGCTGGACATGCTCGGGACCTGGCGCAGCCCCCGAACGCCACAGCGCGCCGCCCGGCCAGCGAGCATCGCCAGAAACCCCACCCACACAAGGCCGCTGGACGGCCCAGCACCCCATTCGTGCTGCGAGCTGCGTCCGTGCACCGGGCGAGCCCAGATGCAGGGTCAAGGGACCGACGAACCCCACTATTCGGAGCCCGTAGTGAGTCCGATCCGCGCGTCGCATGGATCTGGCACACCGGCCGGAGGCCGTTCCCCGGCGCGGCTCCATCGCCAACGCCCCGGGGCCTCTGGCTCTCGGCGAGACCGCTGGCACCCGCACGACGCGAGTCCCATGCCGCATCGGATCGCACCTGGTCACGGCGCATGCGTTGCCCTGAGGCGACGCATGTCACGCCGGGCGGACCGGTGTGCGGTCCAGGCGGATTCAGGAACCCTGCGTAGCGGCCGGCCAGCCTGAGTGTTCAGGACGGAGACCGGTCCGGGGTCTGGGGCCGGTCCGGGGTCAGGGAACGTCGGGGACGGAACGTTCGACTTCGTCGTCGGTGTTGTGGTCGTCCGCCTCGTCCATGATCTGGTCGAGACATCGGCGCGCGGCGGAGGCCGCGGCTTCGCTGTCACCCGCTGCGATGGCGGCGGCGATGGGTCCGTGAGGGATGTCGGCGTGTTCGACGACGGCTCCGGCGGCGCCGATGCTCGCCCGCAGGGCCGCGCTGAAGTCGCGGTACAGCTCGATCAGCATGCCGTTGTGGGTGGCCTCCACGACGGCTGTATGGAACGTGAGGTCGGCCTCGACGAACTCGGGGTGCTCGCGGGCCGACCACGCCTCGTCGCGCCGGGCGAGCGCCGCCTGGATCGTCGCGAGATCGGCCGGGGTCCGGCGGGCGGCGGCGAGCCGGGCCGCCTCCACCTCGAGGCCGCGCCGGATCTCCAGGGTCTCGACGAGCTCGGCCCGCTCGAGCCGGCGCCGCATGGCGCCGGACATCTCGCTGGTCGCGCGCACGTAGGTGCCGTCCCCCTGGAGGCTCTCCAGGATCCCGGCGTGGGTCAGGGCCCGGACGGCCTCGCGCACGGTGTTCCGTCCGACGCCGAGGCTCTCCGACAGCACCGGCTCGGGCGGGATCCGGCCGCCGACCGGCCACGTGCCCGCGACGATCTCGCCCTTGAGCTGCTCGATCACCTGCTCGACCAGGGACGAGCGGCGAGCTGTTCGCAGTGTCACGTTCCCCCTCCCGAGCAGTACTGGATGACTCCCAATGAGCCAATCATCCCATGTCTCCATGTTAGGACGTCCGCCCCCTGATCCGCCAACCCCGCGCGGAATCCCGGGATGTCGGCTACGTCACCACCCCATGACCCCGTGCGCGTGCGGCGGCCAAGATGAGGGAAACCGCCGCGATGTCCTGCGGAATCACGCCGACAGACTTGTAAAGCGTGATCTCGTCCGGACTCATCCGCCCCGGACGTGTGCCTTCGATTACTTCGCCCAGCTCAGCGCGGACATGGTCCGCCTTGATCAGGCCCTTCTCGAGCGGATCGGCGAGATCGAGGTTCGGTGGGACGGCCTCCAGCGCCGCCCGACGCGACTCCACGAACAGCGCGGATCCGGCGACGGTCGCGTCGTCCACCTCACGCCCGCGCGGGTTGTAGCCGACCGACGTGACATGCGTCCCGGGAGCGATCCACTCGCGCCGGATCACCGGCTCGACCGCGTAGGTCGCTCCGCACACGATGTCCGCGCCGTCACAGGCTTCCTTGTGGGACGCCACGGCGCGCACCGGAACCCCGCCGCCCGACATCTCTTCCGCAAACGCCCGCGACCGGTCGACATCGCGGCCCGCCACCCGGATCTCCCGCAACGGACGGGCGAACGGCAGCGCCTCCACGTGCGCTCGGGCCTGCGGTCCCGTCCCCAGGACGGCGGCGACCGAGGCGTCCGCACGGGCCAGCAGGCGCGCCGAAAGAGCCGCGCACGCCCCCGTCCGGGCCGCCGTGAGGTACGTCCCGTCCATGAACGCCGCGGGTTCTCCCGTTCGGGGGTCGAACGCGACGACGACCGCCTGACGAACCGGCAGGCCGCGCCCCGCGTTCCCCGGGAACACCGACACGAGCTTGCTGATCAGCATGTTCGCGGACGGCGCGTACCCGGGCATGTCGAGCAGCAGCGCGTCCGCCTCCGGCACGGGCGCCGCCGTGCGGGCGGGGACCTCGGCCCTGCCCGCCGAAAGATCGGCCATCGCGGGCGCCAAGGCGTCCACCAGCGCCCCGATGTCCAGCAACTCCTCGACGTCCGCCCGCGAAAGCACGATCACGGCCGAACCGTACCGCCCGCCTCCGACAATCCTGCGCCCGCCGCCACGCAGTCCCGGCATCCATCGCCCTGGAGTGGCCATCGGCCAGGACGTGGCATTCCGGACACCAGAAGACGATCGCGCCCGCCCGCAAAAGCCAGGCGGGCGGGCGCGGTCGCTACATGTCGCGGCGGATCAGACTCCGATGTCGCAGGGGGCGGTGCGAGGACGGGCCGCACGGAGACCCACGGCTTCGAGCGCCCGGCGGTAGGCCGTGGTGGCGGCGAAGGTGTCGCCCGCGAACTGGAAGAGGTCCCCCAGCTCGTGGAACAAACGTGCGGACGCGCGGCTCGCCGGAAGCTCGTCGAGCTGCACGGACGCGGCCCGAAGCACCACGAGCGCGGCCTTCGGGTCCTGCTGCGCCACTCGTGCGCGCGCGAGGACGAGGCGGGCCTGCGCCACCTTGTGCGTCCGTGCGGCGAAATCGGTGTCCGGTGGCGGGCCAAGGGTGCTGAGGCCGTCCTCGTGGGGCGCAGCCAGAGCCATGCCGGTTTCGAGGAATTCCTCCAGACCGGAGATCGCCTGTGCGGGCTGCCCGAGGATCACCAGCGCACGTGCCGTTTCAACGGTGCGCTCCGTGACCTCGGCGCCTTCCAGGTCCTCCGCACCCTGGAGGAGGCGCAGAGCCTCTTCGGCTGCGGCAGGGGACGCGCCCAACGGCATGTCCTCCCGGACCGATGTCTCGGAGGAGAACGCCGGGACACCGCGCAACAGGGCCTTCGCGGCAGCGAGGTCCAAACGCGCGAGCGCACGAGGACGAGTGCCCTCCCCACGCGCGGAGAGGGCCTGATCAGCGAAGTAGAGCGAGTCGCCGATCGCGTTCTGGTCGAGGGCGTTGACGCTGGCCCTCTGGTAGCAGGCGCTCAGCGTGGCGCCGTCCCCGGTGCGTCCGGCCTCTTCGGCTGCGAGCAGCGTCCGTCCGAGCGCGTGCGCCCGTTCGAACTCCGAGCGGTCCACATAGGCGAGCAGCAGCATGCGGCCCACCTCGATCCGCTCGTGCCCGCGCTCGAGACCGAGTTCGTCCAGGCGCGCGAGGGTGCGTTCACCCAGCGCGATGGCCTGGCCGAGGTCGCCGACCGCGTGGTAGCAGCGGGCCAGCGCGATCACGGGCGGAAGCCAGCTGGTGCGCCCGGGGTCGCGTTCGGCCTGCTCACGCAGTTCCTCGAAGAGGGCGATGGCGTCGTCGACCCGGCCGAGGCGCTCGAGCGCGTGGGCCTGTCCCTCGCGCGCCCGCGCGGTGAGGTCCGGGTCGTCGCTGCGCTTGATGACGTCCTCGAAGACGGACGCGGCGCCTCGCGGGTCACCGGCCAGCAGGGCCAGATGCGCGTGGCGTTCGCGAACCTCCAGGTGGGCGCGTTGCTCGGGCTCCACGCCCTCGGCGAGGTACTCGGGCGTGCAGCCGAGTCGCTCGGCCAGCATCCGCAGGACGGTGGGTGTGGGAGTCCGCTTGCCGGACTCGATCAACGAGATATAGCTGTCGGAGAGGTCGTGTCCGGCGAGCTGCGCCTGCGACAAGCGTCTGGTCAGCCGCAGGTTGCGGACGCGCTCCCCGACGTTGCCTGGACCCGGCATGAGCACTCACTTAGCGGAAGTAAACAGGCGGCTGGGGTTCCGACATAATTGCACATCGTCGGTTATCGCACGTCGAGAGTAACGAAGCGGTCCCAGTCGTCCCTAGATACGGCTTTGGCGGTGATAACGGTTCAACCCAGTAGATCATGCTCGACGGACGCCGCGCACGGAAGCCGTACCACGACCGCGAGACCTCGCCGGGCCCGCCCCGATCGGCCGTCCCGCGTGGGAATCGTCGTGCCCGCCGTCGAGAAGTCGCACGCCACACCGCGTGTCGCCCCGTCCACCCAGGGCTGCGGCCCGACCCGATCAGGTCATCGTGTGATGTAGATCACACTCGAGAGATCAGTCGTCGGAGGCGTTCTTGTTGGGGAAGATCATCTCGCAGACCTCCAGGTACAGCTGCTCCGGGTAGGGCAGGTACGGGACGGCCGAGAGGGCCTGGTCCTGACCGGCCGACTCCAGGACGAACTCGCCGTACCCGAGCATCCGGCCCGCGACGGTGCGTTTGAAGCTCATGTCGGTGACCTTCGCCAGCGGCATCATCGCGACCTTGCGCGTGATCAGGCCGGTGGTGAGCAGCATCCGCTGGTTGGTGATCACGAAGTAGTCGACCGACCACTCGGCCACCCGCCAGACGAACCAGGCGAGCAGGATCAGCCAGCCCCACCAGATCCAGCTGATCACCGTGCCGGCGTCGCTGGCGAGGGTGTTGCTGAGCACCCCGGCGAGGATCAGGCCGCCGAGGACGAGCCCGACCGGCAGCATCAGCACGGCCGGATGGCGCCGGACCGTGATGACCTGGGTCTCGTGCGGAAGCAGGTACTTGTTGACCGAAGCCGGAGCGGAGTCACCGGGCGTGACCAGGCGCATGTGAGACCTCAGCCGAGCGCGTCGAGGAAGGTGGCCAGGGAGTCCGCGGCGGAGGTCAGCCCGTCGGCGACGCGGGCGACCGCGCGCGCCGCGCCGTCGGGCTGCTGCACGAGGTAGACCACCGCGACCGCGGCGGCTGCCCAGGCGACGTACTTCTTGGCGGGCACTCATGCCTCCCTGAGCGGACGTCCCACAGACCCTCGGTCAGTTTCGCACAGCGTCCAGGCCCGGCAAAGCATTCGCGCGACGCCTCCGCCGCCGTGTCACCAGAACATGGCCCCAACGTTTCGGGGCGGCCGTTCGTTCTGTGGGGTGAGGGACGACGGAGACGGAAGGGTCAGGGGGTGTTGCCCAGTGAGGTGCGCGGTGAACGGCGCTTCTTCTCGGCGGCAACGACGGCGAGCACCTGAAGGTGCTTGCGCGCGACGCGCTCCACCAAATCCGGCGACGCCGCGCCGGTCACCTCGAGTGCCCCGAACCGCGCCGCGGCCACACACCGCTCCACGGTCCGTCCGTCGTGCACACCTGAGAACTCGCGGGCGAGACGCTCGCCGATCTCGCCGAATGGCGGTTCGGAGTTCGGACGCTGAGCCATGACGCATCCCCCAAGCTCGCTCCCCCTGCCCCGATCCTGAACCGTCCCCGTTGTGCCGAAGCGGCGGAGAGGAACGCCCCTCGACGTTCCGTAAATCCATTACTACCCATGGTGACCAAAACCCGAACCACACAAGATCACCAACACCCCGAGAGACCCGACCGAACACCCCCCGCCTGACACAGCCGCCCCGCCTAAAGCCGTGGCCAACCGCCCCTCCCCCTCAAGCCCAGCCCAGCGCCTCTGCGCGAATGCCCGCCTCCCAGAGCAGAACCAGAGAAGCGGAACACGTTTTGAGCGGCGCAGGAAGGATTGGCATAGGCAATGCCTCGCTCTCAACGACCACCGAACCGCAGTCGCGCCGAAGTCCCCACAGACCGAACGCCCGTCCACCACAGCCCACCGACCGTGCTCAACCACGACGGCAGCGGATGCTGGCCACGGGCCCATCTCCCCAACCACGCTCACAGCCATCCCCTGAGCCATCACCCGCGACCGAGCCTGAGAGCCGATTACCAAGACCAAGGCAACGCCACCCCACCCACGCGGCCCAAAGCACCGCCCGGACCTACGCACCGCCGCGACAACCGAACCACCTGGGCCTGCGCACAACTCGCGGCGTTAGCAAGGCGAACATCCGCGGCTTTGCGCGCGGCGCAAACACCCCAAGTCCAAGTTCAGCAAACCGACCGGCTCGCAAAAACGAGCAAGCGTCCGTAGGCGGTCAAGCGTGACCGCGTGTGCGTGGCAAGGCGAGCGTGGACCAGGAGGAGCAACCGGGCGGACGGGGCATAGGGCGTAGCGGACGGGTGAACGCGCCCGAGGAGACGTGACCAGGCAGGCGCAGCCGCGCAGGCGCAGCCGCAAGGCGTGGCCAGGCGAGCGAACGTGCCCGGAGGCGTACGGCCCGGGCAGACGCAGCCGTGCAGGCATGGCCGGGCAGGCGCAGCCGGGCAGGCGCAGCCGGGCAGGCGCGGGAGGAGTTGCCGGGCGAACCTGGGCGCGCAGACGTGGCCACACAGACCAGCCGGGCGGGCGAGCGCGGCCGTGCAGACGCGTTGCCAGGCGGACGTGGGTGCGCAGGCTCCGCCGGGCTGCCTCCGCTGAGCGGGCGAACTGCCAGGGAGGAGCGGCCTGGGAAACGTGGCCGGACAGGCGCAGCCGGGCGAACGTGGCCAGGGGCCGTGGCCGGGCAGGCGTGGCCCGGGCGGACGCGGCTCGGGAGAAGCGACCTGGTGGGCGTCGGGGTGGGCGTTGGCGAGCGATCGTGGGATGGGCGGGTTGGCGAAGGTCGCGGCGCTGCTTCTGCTCCTGGCATCTGCCTCGCAGGCGTGGCCCGAGAGGCGTGGCGGCGCTGGCATGGCCCGAAAGGCGTGGCCGGGCGGACGTGGGCGCGCAGACCCTGCCGGGCGGGCGCAGCCGAGCAGGCGAACGGGCCCAGGGAGCGTGGCCGGGAGGCGTGGCCGGGAGGCGTGGCCGGGAGGCGTGGCCGGGAGGCGTGGCCGGGAGGCGTGGCCGGGGATCCGCGGCCCGGGAGATGTGGCCGGGCAAGGCGTAGCCGCGCAGGCGTGCCCAAGGGGAGGGGCCGCGCACGCGCAGCCGGACAGGCGTGCCCAGGAGGAGTGGACTTGGGTGCGCAGGCCCCGCCGAGTGGGCGGCCGTGGCCGAAAGGCGTGGCCGGGGAGCGTGGCTGCGTAGGCGTGGCCCGGAAGGAGTGGCCGGGTGGGTGAGTGGGCGCTGGTGAGTGGGCGTTGGGGCGGGATTGGTGAGGGCTCCGGCGCTGCTTCTGTTCCTGGTGCCTGGCGCGTGGGCTCGGCTGGTGGGCTTTCGCTACTGGGCGTCCGCTGCGGGGGCCTTCGCAGGCTGCGGGTGTGGTCGGCGAGGTGGCCGGTCGGTGTTTGCCGACGTTGGGGACGTGGCAGACGACGTCCCGCGGGGCCGGAATCCGGGATGGGGCGGCGTTGGGGTCTGGGGAGTTGCCGCTTGAGGGGAGAGCCGGCCGTCCCCTCGGTTCGTGTGGCTGTGGGGGACGGCGCGGGGCTCAGGGGTGTGACGTTGTCTTGGGCTGGTGGGTCAGACGACGCCGTAGAGGCGGTCGCCGGCGTCGCCGAGGCCGGGGATGATGAAGCCGTGCTCGTTGAGGTGGTCGTCGATCGCGGCGGTGACCACGCGGATCGGGGCGTCGATGCTGCCGACGGCCTCCTCGAGGTGCTTCAGGCCCTCCGGGGCGGCGAGCAGGCACAGGGCGGTGACGTCGCGGGCGCCGCGGTCGAGCAGGAGCTTGATGGCGGCGGCGAGGGTGCCGCCGGTGGCCAGCATCGGGTCGAGGACGTAGCACTGGCGGCCGGACAGGTCGTCCGGAAGCCGGGTGGCGTAGGTCTGCGCCTGGAGCGAGCCCTCGTCCCGGATCATGCCGAGGAAGCCGACCTCGGCGGTGGGCAGCAGGCGGGTCATGCCGTCGAGCATGCCGAGACCGGCCCGCAGGATCGGCACGACCAGCGGCTTCGGGCTGGCGAGCTGGACGCCGTGGGCCTCGGCCACCGGGGTCTGGACGGTGACGTCGGTCACCCGCACGTCCCGGGTCGCCTCGTAGGCGAGAAGGGTCACCAGCTCGTCCGCCAGACGGCGGAAGGTGGGCGAGTCGGTGCGCACGTCCCGCAGCGTGGTCAGCTTGTGGGCGACGAGCGGGTGGTCGACGGCAAGGGTCTGCATGTGTTCACGGTAGCCGACCCCGGATGGCTGATCAGATCGCGCCCGGCCTGCGGATAGGACGCCGAACCGCTGGGCACCATGGCGATATGGACAGCGATCGTGAAGTCCGCCCGAGAGGCGGCTCCCGGCCCGTCCGGGAGCCCGCCCCTGACCCGCCCTGCGGGAAGGAGAGCCCGCGGGTGCGTGTCGGAGCGGCCACCTGGAACGTGGACGACCCGGCCGTCGCGGAGAGTCCGGGGACACCTGTCGAAGCGCATCGAGGCCCGGCGCGCGCCGGGTCGGACCGTCCGGCACGCGAGCAGGCGACCGGGCCCACGCAGCCTCCGGAGCAGGAGGCCCAGAGCACGCGACCTCCGGAGCGGGAAGCCAGGAGTACGCGGCTATCCGAACAGAAGGCCAGGAGCGCGCGGCCATCCGAGTCGGAAGTCGGGAGTACGCGGCCGTCCGAGCAGGAGGCCAAAAGCGCGCGGCCATCCGAGTCGGAGGTCGGGAGCGCGCGACCGTCCGAGCAGGAGGTCGGGAGCGCGCGACCGTCCGAGCAGGAGGTCGGGAGCGCGGGACCGGCCAGACAGGAGATCGGGGGCACGCGGCCAGCCGAGCGGAAGGCTGGGAGTGTGCGGCGGTCCGAGGAGGGGGCTGGGGAGGGCCTGCCCTCTGAGCAGGGGGCTGGGGGCGCTCGGGGCCTGGGGGCTGGCCGGAACGCTCGGAGTGCGGGGGCGGCGAACGTGCCGGTGCAGCATTCGCCGCGGGCTGAGACCGAGATGGCTCGGAGGTCTCAGGAAGGAGCGAGCGGGCGTTCGGATGCCGAGGTCGGTGACCTTGCCGGGAGCCATGGGGGGAACTCCTGGTCGGAGGGGGTTTCTGTGGTCGGCGAGGCGGATCCCCGGCCCGGGGGCGAGCCCGGCGGCCGGGGTGCCTCAGCGGCCCGGCGTGAGTCATGGCACACAGGTGCAGTGTCCGGAATGGGTGATCCTGGGGTCATGGCCAGGAAAGTCGCCCATCTGGATCTGGAACTCGGCGCCGAGCGCAGGAGACGTTCGGAGACCAAGCGCGTCGTCTGGCGAAACGGGGCGCGCTCGGCTTCGGCGGCCGACGATGACGCGGACGAGGACGACCTCGACGCGGCCTCCTCGTCCCCCCGTCCGGACGGCGGGGAGAACGGGGACGACGCGTCGCGGCCGACGGCCGCGGGCGCCCAGGAGGCGGGGGTGCTGCATCTCACCCCGGAGGAGTCGCAGGAGCGGCTGCGTCGGCGCGCGCGGTTCCTGCGGGAGCTCGCCGAGGCCCGTGAGCTGCGCGAACGGGTCACCCCTCATCGGGCGCGGCGCAAGCAGATCCACGCCGCGCTCCGCCGCCGCACGTTCCGCTTCTTCGGCTGACCCCTGCCGCGCGCTGCGCCGTATCACCTGATCAAACCGGTGGAATTCGAGGCTCGGCGGGGTCCCGGCGTCCCCGCCGGGCGCTCGAACCTCCACGGAGTAGGGGCCGGGTGGCCATCCGAGACATCCGGCGGGGCCGGATCGAGTAGATTCGGACGGCGCGGTGTCCGGCCGGACGCCGTGGCACCCCGCCCGGCACGGCGGCGGGGTTCGCGAGGGGCCGGGGCGCGTCCGTGCTCCAGCCCTCGCAGGACACGCGCGCCGGTGGGGTGGACATGACGGATGTGGACGCGGCGGATTTCGCCGTCGTGGTGTACCGCGAGGACGCGCGCTGGGAGGCCGAGATCCTCCCGGTGGCGTTGACCGAGGACCTGGACGGGCTGATCCACGCCCTCCGCCAGCAGCCGAGTCTCGGCGGCACCATCGGACTGGTCTCGGTCGGCGACGACTTCTTCGTGGCGATCCGGCTGCTCGGCGACGACGACATGGTCTTCCTGTCCGACGTCACGGCCTCGGTGGACTGGCCGCTCGCCCAGCAGGTCCTGGAGTACCTCGACATCCCCGTCCCCGAGGACGAGGAGCTGGACCAGGTCCTCCCCGTCGGCGACATGTCGATCTTCTCCGACCTGGGCCTGGACGAGATGGAGCTCGGCGCGATCTCCGGCGACCTCGAGCTGTACCCGGACGAGATGCTGCTGAGCATCGCCGGTCGCCTCGGTTTCGCCGCCGCCTTCGAACGCGCCCTCGACGCCGTCGCCTGACGCCTCCCGCCGCCCGATCCGTCCGGGTCCGTTCCGCTGCGGACGGCCCGGGGGTGTGACCGGTCGAAGGTCGTGGTCCACAATGAACAGGTGTCGCATTTCGCCGCCGTGTTCGCCAGGACGCCCCAGGGCTGGCTGGGGACCGAGGCCGCCCTCGCCGAGGCCGAGAGCGTCGACGACATCGCCGACCAGCTGCGCGAGGCCGCCGTCGAGTCCTACGGGGACGCCGTCGTGCTGCTGGCCGAGCAGGAGGACGACTGGTTCGCGATCGTCCGGCTGGACGGCGACGACGAGCCGCGCGCGTACGTGTCGGCCGTCCGCGACGACCGGCTCGCGGCCCTGTTCCAGCCCCTCGTTGGCGAGGCCCCGGACGGCGATCCGTCCGGCGACGCGTCCCTGCTCACCGATCTCGGCGTGAACTCCGAGCAACTCGCCGAGCTGGGCGAACGCGTCCTGCCCGGGGACGCGCTGCTGACGATCGCCGAGCGCGTGGGTTTCGGCGAGGAGTTCGACCGGCTCCGTGACTGACGACGCCCGCGAACGCCGTGCCGTGCGGCGCACGGCGTGAACAGGAGTTGAGGGGACGTGGAGTTCGGCATCCCGGCGACGGACGAGGCCGCGCGCGAGTACGAACCGAGCATGCGCCTCGCGCTGGACGAGGCGCGCCTCGCTGCGCGGGCCGGAGACGTGCCGGTGGGGGCGGTGGTCCTCGGCCCGGACGGGGACGTCCTCGGACGGGGCCACAACGACCGTGAGCGGACCTGCGATCCGACCGGGCACGCCGAGATCGTCGCGATGCGGGAGGCCGCGTCCGCGCTCGGCTCGTGGCGGCTCTCGGGCTGCACGCTGGTGGTGACCTTGGAGCCGTGCACCATGTGCGCGGGCGCGGCCGTCCAGGCCCGTCTCGACCGCGTCGTGTACGGCGCGATCGACGAGAAGGCCGGTGCGGTGGGCTCGCTGTGGGACGTCGTCCGCGACCGCCGCCTCAACCACCGTCCCGAGGTGATCGTCGGCGTCCTGGCCGAGGAGTGCGCCGCCCCCCTAATCGAGTTCTTCGCATCCCGCAGAGTCCGGTAGGCTCTTCCGCGGTGGCGTCGCCTAGTGGACGAGGGCGCACGCCTCGAAAGCGTGTGAAGTGCAAGCTTCCGTGGGTTCGAATCCCACCGCCACCGCCATCTAGATGGCCTATGACCTGGCCAAACGCCGAGGGCGGCACCTACGGGTGCCGCCCTCGGCGTTTTCCTAGTCTCAGTTTCAGTCTCAGTTGCCTTCCGCGCTCCCGCTCGCCCGGCCGGGCCCGCGACGGCATGGACACCCAGACCTCAGTGACGCCGCGCTCCGGCGCAGCACGGAGCACCACCGCGCGCCGACGGCAGTGGGCAAACCCCAGAGATGGTGTGCCTCGGTCGAACTGGTGAAGGTCCAGGTCCGCGTCGCCACAGTTCTCGCACTCTTTCCAGACACTGGCATAACGTAATCAATCTGCTACTCATAGTTAAAATGCGTGGGGTCCCGTTCCGGTCGCAGCTTCTGCAACTGAGCGCGGCCAGGCACCACCCCCACATGTGAGGAGAGCAGCAGATGTCCAACGGGTTCCCCGACGGGGAGTTCTGCATCGTTAACGAGGACACCGGCCTGTATCTGGCTTCGTTGCCCGGCGACCGGGTCACTGGTTCGCAGCAGGAGACCGACTGGCTGGAGGGTGCTAAGGAGACGGTGCACTACAGCCACACCGGCAAGCAGGTGCTGGGCCTGGCCACCGAGCCCTCGGGCAAGAACTACGAGCGCTGGTACTTCGACGACCGCAAGAACTCCCGTGGCCTGGAGTTCTACCACCTGGTCAACTGCGCCAAGGACATCCGCACCGCCTACGCCCTGGCCGCCGAGCTGAACATCCACGGCCGCTACGACGAGGTCACGGTGAAGGGGCACGGACAGCAGGGCCAGACCCAGTGGCGGGCCGAGGACGGCTACTTCTTCCCCGGCGACCCCACCAAGGCCGTCACGCTGCGGGAGGAGCAGCCCGGCCGCTACCGGGTAGTGGTGGCCGACCGCGGCGGCGAACCCCGGCAGAAGTGGCGCTTCGTCTAACCCCGTTCTCAATCTCGGCGCGCAGGCACACCGACCTGCGCGCCGAGAGGCGCACCCGCCCCCGGTCGCGCCAGCGCCCTCCGCGCCGACGGCTAGCGGGAAAGACTGACTACGTAGCCGTTGTAAACACCGCCGACGCACAGGCCCGTGACCGGTCCTGTGGGCTGCACGATGCCGCCTCCGCCCAGACACATCGCCGCCGTGATGTGCTGCCGAGCGAGACTGGTGTCGGCGGGGGCGGCGAGCGCGGTTCCCGCCCCGGCCAGCACGGCGACACCGGCGAACAGGGCGGCGCTGGCCGCCCGCCAGGCCATGGCCCTGATCGCGGTCGTGGTCACTGTCATGGCCGAGCCCCCTCGGGATCCAGGTCGGAAGGGAATCCGATCCACCCCAACCATTACCCAGTGCAGTTGCGTTGCTACCCATCGTCGGTTGAGTCATCGCGGTCCTCCGCAGGCTCCCAGAGCAGACCCGCGACGCGCGATGCGACGTCGTTCCGGATGGCGTCGCTCATGTGCTGGTAGCGCTTGGCCATGGACGCGCTCGACCATCCCATGATGGCCATCGCCGTAGGCGTCGGGACACCGAGGATGAGCAGGACCGTCGCAGCGGTGTGGCGGGCGTCGTGGAGCCGGGCCTCGCGGAGTTCGGCTTTCACGAGCAAGTCTTTCCACTCGTGATAGTCGGTGAAGGGGTTGAGCGGTTCCCCGTCCGGCCTCGCGAAGACGTACCCCTTGTCCTTCCAGAGTTGGCGTGCCTCGGCACACTCCGCCTCTTGCTTGGACTTGTGGCGCTTGAGGAGTTCCAGGAGCGGAGCAGGCAGGCCGATCATGCGCCGTCCAGCCTTCGATTTGGTGCGGCCGGTCTCCGCCCGGAGTTCCTGACGCTTGGGGCAGTAGCCTGCCTTGAGCCGACCGCAGGAGCCGTTCTCGCACCCATGGGCGTACTTGGGGCGGAGACGGCCTCGCCTGATCCGGATCATGCCCGTGTTGAGGTCCACGTCCTCCCATTTGAGGCCGAGGGCCTCGCCCTGACGGAGCCCGAGGGCGAGCGCGAACACCCAGCGGGCACCGTTGCGCGGCTGTTCCTCGGCGACTTTGAGAAGCTTCTTGATCTCGCCGATCTCGTACGGCTCCGGCTCCTCCTCGTCCAGCTTCGGGGCCGTGGCGAGAAGCACGGGGTTCGTGCTGAGGTGCCCGCGCTTGACGGCCACGTTGAGGGCGTTCCGGATGGTGCGGTGGACGTGGTGAGCAGTCCCGGCGGAGAGTCCCTGCCCCTCCTGCATCTTGGCGTACAGCTTCTCGCAGTGCTCCGGCGCGAGCTTGTCCAGGCGGTGAGCGCCGAGGCCGGGGATGAGGTGCTTCTCGACGTCCACGCGGTATCCGGAGTGGGCGTTCTCCGAGATCCTCGGCGGGACGGCGATCGTGTCGATCCAGTGCGTGAGCCACTTCTCGACGGTCCAGCGCTCCCCCGCCTTGGGCACCCGCCCCTTGTCGCGAAGCTCCTCCAGGTCCTTGACCTTCTTCGTGACCTTGGCCTTGGTCTTGGCCATGACGTGACGGCGGTCGGCCTGGCCGTTGTCCTTGACCCCGACTGTCACACGACCGTGCCAGTACCCGTCCTTCCCGAGGTAGATGCTGGACCTTCCGTTGGCGCTGCGGCCCATGGCGAACCTTCCTTGATCAGCGAGACTGGACGGCGGCCAGGAGGCCGGAGACGTAGGCGGCGAGGCACTCGGCCGGGATGCGGCGCAAGCGTCCGATGGTGACGCTCGGGACCTCGCCGGAGGTGATGAGGGCGTACATCTGGGTTCGGCCGATCCGGAGGCGGCGGGCGGCCTCCTCGACCGTGAGAAGAAGGTCGGCGTCAGCGGTGGTCATGGTCGTCACTGGGACCCTCCAGAGGTGAGCGGCGGCGGGTTCCGGTGCCTTACGGCGCGGCACCGTGGCGGACGTCGGCGGTCAGCGCGGCGGGGGTCTACAACGGCGCAACGGCACAACAAAATTCACAACAATCGATTTCTGTGTATTTTGTTGTGCCGTTGCGGCGTTGTAGGACCCGGCGAGGGGTGTCCGGGGCGCGGTCAACGGGACGCCTCGGGGGTGTCTCCGAAGGCGTCGGGGTGGGGCTCGAATGCGACGGACGGCGTCCGGCCCGCACCCTTGCGCGGCGGCGGTGCCGGGAGGCGGCGAATCCAACCGTGGGACTCCAGGACGCGAAGTCCGGGCTCGGTGGCGGCAACCTTGGCAAAGCGGGACCGAAGCGCCTGGACAACGTCGCGGGCGGTGAAGCGTTCGGTGCCGGTGCGCCGGATCCATTCGAGGAGGGCGCGGGCGTCGGCGACGGCGGGGTCTGCGCCGATGGTGTCGTAGGCGGCTTGGGCGTGTTGGGTGAAGTACTCGCCGATCTGGTGGGCGTTGGTGAACGTCGCGAGGGTGATCGGGCGGTCCCAGCCGGTGCGGAGGTGCTCGGCGAGGTGGAGCAGGGCGGCAATCCGGAGGATGGCGCCGACGAGTTTGCCGCCCCAGTCGGGCATGTGGGCGAGGTCGCCTCCGGGCCGGAACCGCTCCTCGGTATCGCGCAGCAGGGCGATGATGGCGGCCTCGGCCTCCGGGGTGAAGCGGAGCGTGTGCGGCTCGTTCAGGTCAGCCAGGGACAGGACCAGGGCCTTGATGTTGGTCGCGTAGGTGTCCAGGACGGCGGCCGGGACCGGGTCGGGGTCGGCACGCCGGAATCCGAGAAGCGATTTGGGGACCGAGCAGAGCAGGCGGGCCAGGAAGCCCTGCTCGCGGAACTCGGGGGTTTCGCCGAGGCGGGCCAGAACGCCGGGCTGGATGCAGACACCGAGGGTGAGGGTCGCGGCGGTGATGTCCTCGCCTTCGCGGCCCATGCGGTCGGTGCGCATCTCCTCTCCGGCGTGGCCGGAGAGGAACACCTCAAGATCAGGGCTTCCGGAGTAGCGTCCGGCGAGGATGGAGAAGATCTTGCCCTCGGGGGCGAGGATCGCGAAGCGCCCGCCCTGCTCGGCCAACATCGACGTGAGCTTCTCGACGGTCGCGTTCGCGGTGAAGAGCCTCGGCTCGGCCGGGATGACGGTCTCGTCCAAGCGGAGCGCGGCGTCCTGGGCCTCGGCGAGACGTTCGGCGCGGAGGATCTCATCCCCGGCGCTCATGGCGGCGCGTTCGGCCTTCTCAGCGTCAGCCTCGGCGACCTTCCGGGCAAGCTTGGCCTCGGCGATGAGCGGCGCGGAGGCGCGGATGAGGTCGGACTCGGCGGCCTTGAGCGGTGCGGTCATGGCCTTGTAGACCTCGGACTTGCGGTTGCCCGGAGGGAGTACGACGACCGTGTACAGGTTGGTCGGCTCGGTCCAAGTCGTTCCTCGCACCCACACCTTCCCGCTTGCGGCGACCGCCAGGACCGCGAGGGCGAGCGACCCGGCGAGATCGGCCGGAGTCTGCGTCGCCTCGGCAAGCGCGGACACGTAGTCACCGAGCCAGCCGGGGAAGGACCAGACCGGGAACGCGGGAAGGTCGTCGGACGCTCCGCCCCACAGCGGAGCCGGGGCCGGCCACCCTCGCGTGTCGGGTGCGGTGACGGTGGTGACCTCGGTCGCCACGGCGGCGCGCAGCTCGGCGATGTCGTCGCCGGACGACGCATATCCGAGTTGGGCGAGCCGCGTGCCCGTGGCGACGACCTTCCGGGCATAGGCCAGATCCCGAACCATGTGCACGAAGTGCGCCACGTTCACGGTCGTCGGGACCTGCGAGATAAGCGTGTGCAGGTAGGGCGCTCCGCCGACCTTGGCCAGGTTGTGCGGCCCGATGGCGGCGGCCACGGCGACCGGGGCGCAAGGTGCGCCCCGGTCGGCAAGGCTGAGGATGCCCTCCCAGATCTGGGTGTGGGCGGGGCGGTAGAACTCCGAGCCGTCCAGCAGGGCGCGGGCTTCGCCGAGGGCGACGGCCGAGAGCATGACCGAGCCGAGGACGTGTTGCTCGGCTTCGATGCTGTGCGGCAGGGGCCGGATGAAGTCGGCCCCGTCGGGTGAGGCGTCCGCGCTGTCGATGATCAGGCGGAGTGAGGGCGTGGTGTTCACGGTGGCCTCCGGAGGATGCGGCGGGGTGCGGGCGGCCGGTGCGGATGCCGCCCGAAGGCGGCACCCGGACGGCTACTTCTTGGCGCGGTCGCGCGTGGTCTTGAGGCCGGTCAGGACGCGGCGTCCGATGCGGAGCTGTCCGCCGGTGCCCTGGCAGTGGCGGCAGTAGCGCCACGCCTTGCCGGAGGCCGAGCGGAGCCGTCCGGCGTCGCAGCGACGGCACGGCCGGAACGGGTAGATCGCGCAGTGGATCAGGTAGCCGACCGTGAGCGCGGGGAGGAGCAGGAACCAGATTCCGGGGCTGGACGAGTGGTGGCTAGAGGCGGCGATGAGGGCATACAAAGGAGTCCTCCTGACCGGTTGGAGAGGTTCGCGCTGGTGGGGGTCTAGTCGCTAGATCGCTGGTCAGAGCGCGGATAGGGCTCTAGAGGGGGGTCTAGGTCTAGAGAGGGCGGCCTCTAGACCTAGAGGCGGTCGCGGAGCGTCAGCGGCTCCGGGTGCGGGTGTTGTCCAGGGCATTGAGGACGTGCTCGCGGTGGACGCCTTTGAGGTTCCGGCCCTTGCCGGTCTCGTCCTGTCCCCAGACCTGGGGCGTGGCGATGCCGTGCGGCTTGAGGGAGTTGGACAACTGGGTCGCCTTGCCCTTGCCATCCAGGTCGGCCCATGCGCCGTAGGTGACCGGGCGAAGCTCGGCGAGGCGGTCCACGATGGTTTGAGAGTGGAGCTTGTCCTCACCGGGGGCCAGGACGGCGAGGACGTCCTCCAAGAGGTTGGTGCCCTGGTCGTTGGCCGGGGTGGTGTCCTCTCCGGCCGCGTAGCCGGTCAGGGTGCCCATCGCCTTGCGGACTGCGCAGGCGCGGGCGGCGATGGCATCGGCGGCCGGACCGTCGATGTAGTACGAGCGGCAGATCTGCGGGTCGTCGGCTTCGCCCACCAGGTAGCCGATGCCCTTGTCCTGCTTGGTGAACGTGGTCGCGCGGACGCCGTTCTTGTACATCGACGTGCCAAGGATCATGTCGTTCTCGGTCTGTCCCATGACGCGCAGGCAGTACCGGAGCCCGACGTTGGCGGAGACGCCGGTCGGGAGGGACTCCTTGTCCGGGCGCTGCGTGGCCAGCAGGAGGATGATGCCGAGCGCGCGGCCACGCTTGATGATGGCGATGGCCTTCTCTCCGGCGTCCTTCCCGACTTCATCGTCGGCGAAGAGCTCCTGGCATTCGTCAATGGCGAGGACCAGGGGGAAGAGCTGGAGAGACCGCTTGGCGGCGAGTTCGGGCGTGACCTTGTTCTCTGGCCGGACGTCCTTGGGCAGGCTTGCGATGGTCTTCGCGCGGCGTTCAAGCTCGGCGTAGACCTCGTTGAGGGAAGCGAGGCAAGCGCGCTTGGTTTCGTCGTCCGCGCCGGACGCGTAGTGGTGGGCGTACTTCTCGGCGAAGTCCAGGTCTCCGGTGCCCTTGAGTTCGAACACGCGAACCTGTGCCGTGGGGTCCAGCCCAGCGGCCAGGAGCAGGGGCTTGAGAGCGAAGGTCTTGCCTGCTCCCGGCATCGCGCCGATGAGGGCGTTCGCGTACATGAGCGTGAGCGTGACCGGGCGTCCGCGCTGGTCGGTGCCGAAGGGGACGGCCTTGAACAGGTCGGTGCGGCCGGACTTGGCGAGCGGCCACGCGGGCGGCTTGATGCTCTTCATGTCCTGGTCGCCGACCCACAGGACCAGGCGTCCCGCGTGCTGCTCGTTCGCCGGTTCTGGCCACACGCACCCGAGCGGACGGCGCAGGCCCGAGGCTAGGCGGTCCCGGCGCTCCATGATGTCTGAGACCGTCACCCCGTACGGAAGGTCCACGTCCGCGCGCCAGCCGGGACCGTCCCGGGTGATCGGGGCGGGGAAGGTGATCCCGCCGCCGCCCTTGGCCATGGCCTTGTTGATCTCGCCGATACCGAGGGCGCCGAGCGCCCGGATGACTACCTCCGAGGTGAGCTTGGGTGCCTTGTGCTCGACAACGGCGACGTCCAGGACGCGCTTGTACTCCGGCGTCCCGATCCAGCCGAGGACGAGAACGAGCGCGGCCAAGACGGTGGCCTGCGTGACGCCTCCGGCGGCGGCCACGGCGGCGATGCCGAGCCCTCCGCCGGCGGCTCCGGTCAGGGCCATGAGGCGCCGCCAGCGGACGCGGTCGTTCCGCTCGCGAACCAGCTTGAGGTACGCCTCAATGTCGTTGTGGTCCACGGCGTGAGTGCGGAGCGGCATGCCCTCGGCGTCGAACGTCCACCGCCACGTACCGCGCACCACGCGGAACAAGCCGCGGGGCGAACGGACCGTGAGCCTGAAGCCGTACAACGGGACGCGAGCGGCGTGGTACCCGGCGACGTGTCCGGCGTAGCCGAGCGCCCACCGGACGGTCGCGGACGCCTCATCACGGTCACGGACCCACGGCGCGACGATCGGACGACGCTCCGCGCGCTCGGCCTCGGCACGCCGGGCCCGGACATCGGGACGGCGGCCGGAGTCGGGCGCGTCCACCAGGACGCGCCCCTCCAAGACCGCGCGGTTCGCGTCGCCCTGGTCGTCGCCGAGCACGCGGTCGAACCGTCGCGGACGGGACGGCGGCTCACCGCTTCCGGGGAGGTTCGGGATGCCAGCCTCGGGAGCGTCCGGGGCTTCGTCGTCCGTGTGACGGACCGGCAGGCGGACAACTTCGGCCATGGGCTCAGGGAAGCTCATCAGGCTGCCTCCTCCGTGGTGGGCGTGCTCGGCTCAGCGGGGGTCTCGGTCTTGAGGCGGGTCAGCAGGGCACCGACACGGGCGTTACCGGCGGGCTGTCCAGCGTCGCGGAGCTGAGCGGCGAGGGTGTCCCGCGTGAGCGCCTCGCCCTTGGCGTCCAGGTCGGCGACGATGCGCCAACCGAGCGGCAACAAGTCGCTCACGTCCGGCGCGTCCGTCCGGGACGGACGGCGAGAGCGTCCGCGCTTCGGGCGCGGACTCGTCCGCGTGGGCTTCGGCGGACGGGGCGTCTCGTCCGTCCCGGACGGCTCAGGCTCTTCGTCCGCGCTCTCGTCCTCGGACGGTCCCGCCTCGATCGCGGGGGTCTCGTCCGGGACGGCGGCCGGGACGAGTTCGCCGAGCCGGTACAGGGTCCGGACACGGCGAGGAGCGTTCCACCGCCACTTGATCGCTCCATAGGAGTCCTGAAGCTCGGTCAGGGCGAGAAGGCGGGCGCGCTCACGGGCGAGGGCGTCCCGGTAGGAACGGATCTCCCACAGCACCATCCGACGCCACAGCGCAGCCGTCCGCAACGGAGACAGCAACCAGCGAGAAGGCCGGATGCTGTCCATCCGAGTCCCGTTCTCCACCCCCGCCCGAACCCGGACGACATGCGCCCCGATCTCCACCGCCAGCACCCACAGGCACGGCAGGACAGCGTGAGCGACCTTCCCGAACGGCGTCCCCTGCTCCGCAACGTTGAGATACACGGTCGCGGCCGTCAGCGTCCACGGGATGAACCGCAGCCACCGAACCCGCATGTCCAGCCGAGCAAGGACGATGTCCAGCGCGGCGAAGATCGCGATCCCGAGGTCAATCCCGAGCGGCACCGACCAGGACAGCCGTCCAAAGGACGGACGCGCAGCCTCGGCGACAGCCGCGAAGCTGTTCACGAACCCGAGGAGACCGAGGACAGTGACCAGAGCGGCCACGGTGGCAACAGCCGTGAACTCGTTCTGAGTGAGCCGACGAAGCGACGGCCCGTCCGCCTCGGCGGAGTCGCCGAAAGACGGCGGCGGGGACATCGACGTGACAGTCATCAGAAGCCTCCAAAGGCGCGGCTCGTGGCGGCGAAGACGGCGGGGGTGCGAACACGGCCGACCCGGCTACGGGCGTCCACACGCAGCGCGTCCACGTCACAGTCCGGACCGGCGATGACCTCGACGTCCCCGGACACGGACTCCGCTTCGACCGTTCCGGGGCCGGTCGCGGTGACGGTGACGTCCCCGGACGTTGCGGTGAGCGAGGCGACGCCGGTCGTCCCGGCGCTGTGGAATGCGTGGACGTCGATGTCACCCGACACGCTCTTCGCCCGGATGTCGGCCGTCCGGCCGACGCGGACCCGCCCGGAGGTGCTGCGCACGTTGGCGTGCTCGGCGACATCAGCGCGCACACTCCCCGAGACGGTCTCGGCGATGAGGTGCCGAGTGCGTCCGGCGCGAAGATGGCCCGAGGTCGATTCGAACTTGATGCCCTCGTAGAGGCCGGACGCGTCCAGGTCGGCCGCGCGGGTCTTGACGACGACGCTGGACAGCTCCGGCACGCGCGCCGTGACCCGAAGGTCTCCGGCGTCTCCACCGATGACCGTCGTTCCGCCGACGCTCACCCCGTTGATGGTGATGTCGTCGCCGCCGAAGTCGAGCGTGCCGTTGACCCTGCCGATCTGGGTCACAACCGTGCCCCGTCCGACGTGGACGGAGCCGTTCGTCTGGATGACGGTCTGCGAGCCGCTCGCGGCGTCGAGCACGCGGAGGAAGAGCGTGTCGCGCTCGGAGTCCCACACGAGCGTGGCGTCCTGGACGGCCTCGGCGAGCGCCGGACTCGTCCCCGTCGCGGTAACGGTCACCTCGGCGACCGTCCGGCCGGGCTCGGAGATCACTTCGACGGACCCGATCGGGAGGTCAACGGAAAGGTAGACCGGGCCGGACTTGGGAGCGGAGAGAGAACGGAAGGTCATCGGGAATCTCCTTGCTGGACGGGCGGCGAGTCAGGCGGCGGTGTTCAGCGAGCGGCGCGAGATGTCCTTGGCGGAGACGGCGGCCCAGACGCCGGAGCGCGGCGCGACGCCGAGGGCGCGGACGAGGCACTTGGAGCGGACCGGGCAGGAGAGGCACACGTCCTTGGCGACGTCCTCCCGGGCGGCCCTCTCCTCGGTCGTCTCGATGACCAGGCGCGGGCCAGTGTGGAGCTCGGAGTCGTAGGCGCATTCCGCGCCGACCAGTCCGGCGGCGATGAGGTCGGTGGCGGAGAGCTTGCTCGGGTGCAGGTTCATGAGTTCCTCGCAGGTCGAGAGTCGGGGGGATTGGCGAGAGCCGTGGATCAACCGGCGTGATGGCTGCCGAGCTTGTTCGCCATGACCTGGATGACGTGGAACAGGTGGTTGACCATGTCGGCCGCCTGCTCGGGGTTGGTCCAGACGAAGACCACGACGACGCCGGTGATCAGGTACTGCGGGAGCTTGTTCGTCTGCTGGGGGAACATGCAGAGCCTCCGGGGGGTTGTTCGCTAGTTAGGTACTTCGGTACCGAACTTGCGATGACCGTAACCCGCCGAGTCGATCAACGCAAGGGTTCGGTACCGAACTAGCGAACCTTGTAAGGTGGCGTGCATGAGGGCAGAGCCAGCGACCGGCGTGCTCCCGGTCCATCACCAGATCGCGAACGACCTGCGCGAACGCATCCAGTCGGGAGAGCTGCGACCGGGGGACCGGCTCCCCACGATCGGCGCACTACAGCAGGCATGGAGCTGTGCGGACGGGGTCGTCCGCGAGGCCCTGGGTGTGCTTCGCGCCGAGGGGCTCATCACGAGCTCGCGAGGCAAGCCGTCCACCGTCCGAACTCCGCCGACCCGGGCCAAGCTCTGGACGGGCTTCGCGCAGGAGCAGAAGGACCTAGCGTTGCGGCCTCGTGCCGAGCGGGCCAAGCGCGGCGCAATCGAGATGATCTCCGGCGTCCCCATCGAAGAGGTCATCCCGACGACGCGCTACGAGATCATTCCTGCGAGTGCTGAGCTGGCCAAGGAGTTCAGCATCCCGGAAGGGAGCGACCTCTGCCAGCGGACGTATGAGATGACCGAGCCGAAGTCGGGACATCGCTTGTCCTTCAGCATCTCGTACATCCCCGTGGAGCTGATCCACGGAAATCCCGACCTCTTGGACGAGACGAAAGAGCCGTGGCCGGGAGGGCATACGCATCAGCTCTACACAGTCGGAATCGAGCTCGGAAAGTTCGTCCGGTCAGTCATCGCAGAGCAGCCCACGGCGGGAGACCGCCAGCGGTGGGGGATGGAAGAAGGCATCCCGATGCTCCGGACTCGCACTCAGTCGATCGACATCAACGACAGAGTGGTCGAGGTATCCGACGCCTGGTACCCCGCCGACAGAACAGAACTCGTCTTCACCGAGACGCTGACGCGCTGGCCCGAAGACCATCCTCGGTTCGACCTGGAAAAGGGAGACCTTTAGTGAAGCGCCCCACGATCGATCCGGCCCTGGGTCTCGACCTCAAACCCGAGCGGACTCTTGCGCGGTCCGACGCCAGCGTCAGCATCGTCATCCCCGCGCACAACGAGGAAGCCACCATCGTTGAGGTCGTGAGCGACGCACAGCGCGCGCTCAAGGTCCTGAACGTATCCGGCGATGTCACCGTGAGCGCGAGCGGATGCACGGACGCGACGGCCGAGCTCGCTGCCCGCGCGGGCGCCCGAGTGGTAGAGGCTCCTGTTGGCAAGGGCGCGGCGATGACGGCCGGGCTGGAAGCCACCACCGGCGACATCGTGTGTCTGATCGACGGCGACATTCAGTACTTCGGCGACCCGCCCCTTGCTGCCACCCTCATCGACCCGCTTCTCAACGGAATCGCCGATGCATGCATCTCGGATCTGTACTGGCGTCCGCTGTACCCGCAGCTTTGGCTACAGGCGTTCTTCGCCCCGGTGGCCGGATACCTCTTCCCGGAAATGCTGCCTCGCATCGGCTCTAGCCCGTGGTCCGGCCAAAGGGCGGCCCTGCGGCACCTATGGCCCACAACGATGCCCGAGGACTTCACGGCAGACCTCGCCATCCTGCTGCACTGGAACGAGCACGCGAAGACGCTGAGGCCAGTGCTCTCGGACGACTGGGTGAACCCACAGCGCCCCAAGCCTGACCTCATGCACCAAGAGCTTGAACTGCTCATCTCAGAAGCACAGCGCCGAGGCCGAATCGCCGAAGCCGAAGTCCGGCCCCTGCTGGACTGGTACGAGGACGCACACGCCCTCATGGCGCGCTACCGGTCCGAGGAGCACGACCCGCAGGAGTTCGAGCGCGAGATCTTGGCCGAGTCCCGTACGGCCCTGTACCGCCGCCTCGCCTCGAAGTAGCCACAACAACTGAAGAGGGCCGGTCTCCCCGAGTGGGGGAGGCCGGCCCTCTCGCATGAGTCGGCTCCGGGCCGCTACGTCACCGCCTCCTGCTCACGGTCGTCGGCCGGAGTGAGGTTGGCCCGAATGAGGGCAAGCGCGTCGTCCAGGTGGTGAGCAGGAGCGAGGGCCTCGCCCCAACTGGTGAAGAACCAGCGCTGCGAGGAACCTGCCGAGTGCGGGCGGCAGGTGATGACGTCGCTGGGGTGCCGAACGTCGTCGCAACAGCCGGGCGCATTGGGATTGGAGACGCGGAGTCCGGCCTCGACGAGTTCGGTCCGGAGTCCGTGGACGGCCAGGCGGACGGCGAGCGCGGCCAAGGCCGCGAGCGGATCTGCGGTAGTGGGTGTGTCGGTCACAGTCGGTACCTCACTTGCTGATGGCTCCGGCCTGGCCCTCCCGTGCCAGGCCGGAGCGGTCGGGAGGGGACGGTGAGCGCGCCATGACGGCGGCTCCGCGAAGCGAGGCGGGCCCCAGTTCATAGCTCTGCCCACACCACGTCGCCGGATTCGCGGTCACGCCGAGCGCGTGCGATGGGGTTCAGCGGGACGTACGTGGTCCAGCCGAGCGGGGAGAGCGCGACCCGATCCACCACGCCCTCAGCGCCGCGCGGAGCACGCTGCAACGCCGCCTTAACGGCCGCGAGCGCTTCCTCTCGGTCACCCGTCACGCCGCCCTCCGAAGCGTCGTCCGTGGTGACGTCCCATGAGTAGATCGGCGGCGGCGTCCACATGCGGCCCTGCATCGAGACCCCCATCGGTCATGTGCGGCGAGGACGGCCGAGGCCGTCTTTCCGCTGGATGTGGGCCAAGCGTAAAACACTTGTCAGGTGTTGTCAGCTCACATCACATGACGATAAGCATCGTCCTAGCCTGCCTACGGTCGTGTTGTGAGCATCGATCTTGATGGTCCCGAACCGCTCTACGAGCAGATCGCGACGGTCCTGGCTACTCGGATCGCCGATGGCACCTACCCGCCCCGACGCCGCATCCCGTCAGAGGCCGCCATCTGCGACGAGTTCGACGTCTCACGCCCAACCGCCCGCTCCGCCGTGGCCCTCCTGGTCGAACGCGGCCTCGTCCACACCGTGAGAGGCAAGGGCACCTTCGTCACCGCTCCAGAGGCCGAGGACTGACGCGCGGCCCCTGCGCTAAATGGGGCGCAAGCCCGGCCCGACAGTCCGTTCACCTGGGACGACAGAAAGCCGCACAGTCTCAGTTCTAGTCTCAATTGCGCTGCGTTCGGGCTCGTTCGGGCGGGTGCGCCGAAGACTTCGCCTGACTGGCAGAGGGGCCGTGAACTGGCAGTCCGTACCAGCGCGATCATGCGCGTACGAGGACACGCAGACCTCGAAAGCGTGTGAAGTGCAAGCTTCCGTGGGTTCGAATCCCACCGCCACCGCTGGCGAAAACGGCCGCTGAGCTGCAGCTCAGCGGTCTTTTCCGTTGTTCGGGGCCGGGGTGGTGAGGCGCGCGGCGGCTCGGCGTGGGCTGACGGTCAGGGCTCTTCCCGGGCGATCTCTTCGGGGGTTTCCACGCGGAGCTGCTTTCGCGCTTCGACGCGGAATTGCTGGACCGCGTCGACGAGGCGTTCGTAGGGGATCTTCGAGTACTCGTCGGCCCTCGGGTCGGGCTCTCCGCGGGCCTCGAGCCGGACGGCGTAGGCGTGGCGCAGCATCAGACGTGCCGCCACCTGCAGATCCCTGGTCCCCAGGAGTCTGATCTGCTCCACGAGCAGGGGGAGCCGCTGGTAGTCGTCCTCCATTTCGCTGAGCACGACGTCCTTGTCGGCGTCCGAATACTTGACCTGGTTGCGTCCGTAAAGGATCTTCCGGACGCACACCACGGTTTCGGAGCAGAGTTGGTGCATCGGCTCGTCCCACCTTTTTCTGAGGGCTTCGCGCTCGCGGCGGCGTTCCATCAGGTAGGTGGGCACGAATCCGATCAACGCGCCGGCCGTCACAGGGAGCACCGTGAGCGCGGCCTGGGTCGTCATGGACATGGATCCGCCCCTTCCTCACGTCCGGCGCGTCGGCGGCGAGCCGGAAGGTTTCCTGCCGGACGAACGGCCGCGACCGGTACGACTCCGTCAGGTCGTCGAGGGACGGAGCCGCACCGGTCGTGGCGATTCATCCTTCACGTCCGGAACGTGGTGATCAAGTGCGGCGGAGGAAGAGGCGGCCCTGGAGGTGGCGTTCGTTGGGGGCCGGTTCGCGGCGGGCGCGGGCGACCTCGGTGAAGCCGGTCTCGGCCGCGAGCGCGGCGAGGGCGTCGAGGGGCCAGCGATAGGCGGTGACGACCTTGTGGTCGAAGGGGACGACGTCCGGACCGTCGACCGAGTAGAAGCCGAGCAGGAGGTGGCCGCCGGGGGCCAGGACGCGGTGGAACTCGTCCAGGTAGGGGCGGAGTTCGGCCGGGGGCGTGTGGATGGCCGAGTACCAGGACATGACGCCGCCGAGGGAGGCGTCGGGGGCGTCCACGGCGTCCATGGAGGCGAGGTCGAAGCGGAGGCCCGGGTAGGCGGCGCGGGCGATGTCGATCATCGCGGGGGCGATGTCGAGGCCGAACGCGTCCAGGCCGAGTTCGCGCAGGTGGGCGGTCATGTGGCCGGGTCCGCAGCCGACCTCGACGGCGGTGGTGTTGCCGGACGCGCGGACGAGTTCGGCGAATGCCGCGAGGACGGCGCGGTCGAGTGGCTGGTCGTCGAGGACGCCCTGGACGAACTCGGTGTACACGGTGGCGACGGCGTCGTAGGCGGCCGCGGTGGCGCTGACGTATGAGGAGGATTCGGGCACGGCCGTCCACTCTAGGGTCAGGCGATCATGAGCGGACGGCCGTTCGGGGAGATCAGCCGACGGTGACCAGGGTCACACCCGTCGCGGCCAGGGCGAGGCCCAGGCGCTGGACGGCGCGGAGGCGCTCGCTGAAGGCGATGCGGGCGAGCAGGACGGTGATCGCCGGATAGAGCGAGGTCAGGACGGCCGCGAGGCTGAGGAGGCCGCTGTTGGCCGCGAGGTAGTACAGGGCGTTCGCGGACGCGTCGAGGGTGCCGGACAGGACGGCGAGGCCGATCAGGCGGCGTCCGGAGACGCCCGTCCCGGGGGCTCCCCCGCGCGCGAGGACCACGGCGAGGGCGATCGCGACGATGCTGAGGTTTCCGGCGCGGGCCGCGACGAGGGGCCAGAGGCCGCCGTCCGTCCCGGCGGCCTTGACCATGATGAAGAACAGGCCGAAGCCGACGCCGGAGACGACCGCCATGAGCGGCCCGTTGTCGAACCGGTTGCGGGACCTCTCGGACGGGCCGTCCGACTTCTCCATGCTGACCAGGCCGATCGCGACGAGGCAGAGCAGGACGCCGGAGAGGACGGTCGGGTCCAGGCGTTCGCCGCGCGCGACGCCGACCCCGATCGGCAGCAGCGCCGACGCGAGCGCGGAGACGGGCGCGACGGCCGACATCGGGCCGCGGGCGAGCGCCCGGTAGAAGGTCATCAGGCCCGCGCCGCCCGCGATCCCGGCCGCGAAACCCCAGGCCAGCGAGGCGGTCGTGGGGACGCGGCCGGTGAGCAGCGCGGAGACGAACAGGACGGCGAGCCCGGCAGGGACGCACCAGAGCAGCGCCTTGAACGTGCTGGAGTGGCGGGTGACCAGGCCGCCGAGGAAGTCGGCGACGCCGTAGGACAGGGCGGCCCCGAGCGCGAGGAGCGTCACCATCAGTCGAGCAGCCTGGTCGCGATCCGGACGTCCGGGGAGATCACGCGGAGGCGGTCGGCGAGGGCGTCGCCGGCGGCGCGGAGGCGGTCGATCGGGTACGGCTCGAGGCGTTCGAACAGGAACAGGGCGTTCTTGGTGTCCTCGGTGATGCGGGTGCGGACGCACTGCCGCCAGTTCCAGCGGCGGCAGGTCACGCCCTTGTCGTCTCGCCAGATGACTTCGCCCTCGGACGGGTACTCGACGGCCGGTTCGCCGCTGACGATGACGTCGAACGGCTCGTTCCCGCGTGCGCGCACGAGGCGGGCAGGGCCTTCGTAGTGGTCGATGTCCTCGCCGCCGATGGGAAGCGCGTATTCGACGCTGACGGCGTTGTAGGCGTCCACGACGCGGTTGATTGCGGGGAGGGCGTCGGCGCGCCGGAGCAGGGCGTCCACGGACGGACGGGTGCGCTTGGGTTTCGCGCCGAACGCGGTGTAGGCCTCGTGCCACGCCTGGACATGCGGGTCGGACGGGTCGGCGGCGGACGCGGCGGCCTTCAACCAGCCCTCGGACGTGGCGTCCGAAGGGCCGTTGACCAGGCCTTCCGCGGACATGAGGAGCACGGCGAAGTCGGGACGCAGCTCGCGTACCGTGGCGTCGACAACGATCTGGTCCAGCATGGCGGGCACCCCTTCCGGTCATTTCAGCGAACTATGTATACCATTATATCGACCGAAGGTAGGGTGACGCGGATGAGCGAACAGCAGGCGGTCGGCGGCGCCGTCGCGCGGACCGTCCGGACGCTGCGCACCGGTCACGGCTGGAGCCTCGACGAGCTCGCCGAGCGCGCGGGCGTCAGCAAGGGCGTGCTGGTCAACCTGGAGCAGGGGCGCGGCAACCCCAACCTGAGCACGCTGATCCGGGTCTCGGACGCGCTCGGCGTGCCGCTCGTCCGGCTGGTGCAGGTGGCCGACGAGCCGCCGATCCGGCTGTTCTCGCCCGCGCGGCAGGCGGTGCTGTGGCACGGCGAGTCCGGCGGCACCGGAACACTGCTCGCGGGCACCGATCCGGGCCCGACCATGGAGCTGTGGCGCTGGGAGCTGCGGCCCGGCGAGCTGCGCGAGAGCGAGGCGCACAAGCCGGGCACGAAGGAGATCGTGCACGTCGAGTCCGGCACGCTCACGCTGCACGTGGACGGCCACGCCGAACCCGTTCCCGCGGGATCGGCCGCGCTCTTCCCCGGCGACCGCGGGCACGGCTACGGAAACGACACCTCCGAGACAGTGCGCTTCATCCTCGCGGTACAGGACTTGTAACCGGCCGGATCAGCTGGAACGGGCCAAAGCGGCTCACGCGTTGACGAGGTGGGGGACGCTTGTCAAGACGCCCCCGGACCGTTGATGATCCTTCGACGGGAATGTCGTTCTCACCTTCACGAGGGGCTGCACACGGTGAACCGGAACGCGACCCGGGCCCGCACGGGACTGACCGGCGCGGTGATGTCGCTCTCCCCCGGCACCGCGTCCTCGGGCGGGCTGCCGCCGTTTCCCGGCACGGGGTCCCTGCTCTCCGGCATCGCCGCCTGCCCGTCGGCCGTCTGGGTCGTGGGCTTGGTCGGCCAGAAGCCACTCGCCGCGCGCTGGGATGGCACGTCCTGGACGGTCATTCCGGATCCGTCCGAGTCGTCCCTGGCGTCCGCGGCCCTTGTGGGGGCGCGCCTGCGGTCCGTCGCCTGTGTTCCCGCGCCCGCGTCCACACCCCGTCCGGACGGCGGGACGGTGATCGCCGTCGGGGGCGCCTACGACCGGCTGGAGCGGGTCGACGTGGGCCTCATCCGGCACTGGACGGGTTCGGCGTGGACGTCCTGGGACGCTCCTGACCTGCTGCGCGGCCTCGTCCTCACCGCGGTCGCGCCGGCGGGGCCGTCCGGGTGCGCCTGGGCGGTGGGGCATGCCACTCCGCACGGTCCGCGGGCCTTCCGCTGGGATGGCACGTCATGGGAGCCGTCCGACATTCCCGATATCCCGCGTGGACGGCTCGTCGCGGTCACGGCCGTCGCCCCGGACGACGTCTGGGCCGTCGGGTCCGCCGACCGCGCCGGCCTCGTCCTCCACTTCGACGGGCGTGCCTGGACCCGCGTCCCGAGCCCCGCGAAGGGGCCGCTGACCGGTGTCTCGGCGGTCTCGCCCGACGACGTCTGGGCCGTTGGCGGGCAAGGCGTCCTGCACTGGGACGGGCGTCGCTGGTCTCGCGTGAAGACCCCTCTGACCTCGGCGAACACCGTCTCAGCGCGCGCCTCCGACAACGTCTGGATCGCCGGTGGTGACGGCGGCCCCGCCCGCTTCGACGGACGCCGCTGGACCGTCCTGCCCAGCCGCGGGTCGACCGTCTGGATGGCCTCGGCGTTCGCGCCCGACCACACCCTCTGGCTGGCGGGCACCCGCACGGACGAGGGCGCCTCCGACGCGTCCGACCCCACGGCCGTCACGGCCCAGCCCAACGACGTCTGACGGCCGTGATCAGGGCCGGAGATCAAGAGGTCAGGCGGACGGGCATGGCGAGGTAGCGGAAGCCGGTGTCGGCGTCGAGATCGAGCTCCTCGCCGTCCTTCTGGGGGTCGGGGATGCCGGTGAGCAGGGCGGCCTTGGTCGGGCCGGCGCATTCGAGGCGGGCGTACTCGGAGTGGATGCCGGCGAGGCCGTCCAGCAGGTACTGGGGGCTGAAGGCGATGTCGATGCCGTCGCCGTCGAGCTCGGCGGACATCGACTCGTTCGCGCGGGCGGCGTCGCCGGAGGCGGCGCGGATGTTGACCTCGGTGCCGGTGAAGGCCAGCCGGACGGGGGTGTTCCGTTCGGTGACCAGCGCGACGCGCTTGATCGCCTCCGCGAACGTCGCGGCGCGGACGCGGGCCACCGACGTCCAGTCGCCTGTGATCCGCTTGCGGTAGTCGATGTACTGGTCGTCGAGCAGGCGGGTCGTCATGCTGCGGTCGCCGCCGGACACCCCGATCAGCGTGTCGTCCTTGCCGGACAGGCCCAGCGACACGGTCGCGCCCGGCCGGATGGCCTTGGCGGTGTCGGCAAGCGTCCGCGCGGGCACGACGACGCCCGCGCGGAAGTCGGCCGCGTCCGGGGACCAGGTCAGCTCACGGGCGGCGATGCGGTACCGGTCGGTGCAGGCCAGCCACATGGTGTCGCCGTCGAGATCGAGCCGGACGCCGGTGAGCATGGGCAGCGTGTCGTCGCGCCCGGCGGCAGGGCTGACCTGCGCGACCGCGGCGGCGAACGCGTCGCCCGCGACCGTCCCGGCGCGTTCGGGCGGCTCGGGGAGGGTGGGGTAGTCCTCGACGGGCATGGTCTGCAGGCCGAATTCGGCGCTGCCGCAGCGCAGCACGAGCTCGGCGTCCTTGGTCAGGAACTCGACCGGCTGCGCGGGCAGGCTGCGGACGATCTCGGCGAGCAGCCGTCCGGGCACCAGGGCGCGGCCGGGCGTGCTGACGTCGGCGTCCACCCTGGCCTGCGCGGACACCTCGTAGTCGAACCCGGCCAGCTCCAGGCCGCCGCCCGCGTCCGCGACCAGGCGCAGGCCCGCGAGGACGGGTTGCGCCGGACGCGCGGGAAGCGTGCGGGCGGCCCAGGCCACGGCGTCGGCGAGCGCCCCACGGTCAACCCGGAACTCCATGTTCTCCCCCTCGCTGGTCGAAATCCGGCAGCGCCCCGAACCCTAGCGGCCGCCACCGACAGAACGCCGGGCGAACCCTCACGCCGGGCGAACCTCACGCCGGGCGAACCTCACGCCACGCGAACCCTCACGCCACGCGAACCCTCACGCCGGAACTCACCCGCACGGGGGACCCGGATCGCCGACGCGGGGGAAGCACGGGCCAGGGCCGTCCCAGCAGGATCGAAGCATGCAGATCAGCACAGCCCGCCCCGCTGTCGTCCGGCCCCTCACCGACGTCCTGACCGAGCGTGGACGCCGTCGCGCGACGACCGGGCCGCGATCCCCGCTCGGACGGGTCGCCGTCCACGCGTCCGCGCTCTGGGGTGTGCTGTTCTCCGCCGTCCACGTGTACTGGCTCGCCGACGGACGGCTCGGGCTCCCCAACGGACGCAGCATCTACGGGACGCCCGCGCTCCTCGTCATCGACGTGATCGCCATCCCCGCGTCGCTCGTCGCGGCCGGAATGGCGCTCGCGCTCATCCGCCCCTGGGGAGAACGCCTGCCGCAGCGGACGCTCAACGCCGCCCTCTGGGGGACGACGGGGCTGCTCGTCCTCCACGCGCTGCCCAGCGTCCCCGACTGGGTCGCGCTCTCCACGGGCGCGCGCGATGCGGCGGCCCTCAGCGCGGAGGAGCGGTTCGTCACGTTCCTGTACGAGCCGTGGTTCATGGCGGGCGGCGTGCTGTTCGGCCTCGCCACCTGGCTCATGCGCCGTCGCCGGACCTTCTAGACGCGGCGACCGCCAGACCCCGCCCTTGGGGGGCCTGACGGTCACACGTACGTGGCCTGACGGTCAGAAAAGAACAGCGGACTCCTCGGCGGACTGGTGCGAACGCTCGAAGTCGAGCAGGAACCGCTTGCGCTCGATCCCGCCTCCGTAGCCGGTGAGGCTGCCCGTCGAGCCGACGACCCGGTGGCACGGGACGATGATCCCGATCGGGTTGCGGCCGTTGGCCAGGCCGACCGCGCGGGACGCGCCGGAGTTGCCCAGCTCGGTGGCCAGCTCGCCGTAGGTCACGGTCTCGCCGTACGGGATCCGGGTCAGGGCGTCCCAGACACGGCGCTGGAACTCGGTCCCCTTCAGCTTCAACGGCAGCTCGAACTCGTGCCGCTCACCGGCGAAGTAGGCCGTGAGCTGGGACGCGACGGACGCGAACGGCTCGTCCCCGGGATCTCCGGGCAGGCCGAAGGTGCCCTCCTCCGGACGGTGCCGCTGCTTGTTCATGTAGAGCCCGACCAGTTCCGGACCGTCCGCGACCAGCGTCAGCGGCCCGACCGGGCTGTCGATCACGACGTGGGTGTTCACAGCAGATCTCGTTTCGTGCGGGATGTCATGCGGGAATCGTGTTGATGGCGTGGTCGCCCGTCGCCCACAGGTGCTGAACAGCGTACGAGCGCCAGGGCCGCCACGCCGCCGCGCGCCTCGTCAGCGCGGCCGGGGTGACGGGCAACTCGAGGGCCCGCGCGGCGTACCGGATCCCCAGGTCAGAGGCGATGAACGCGTCCGGGTCGCCGAGCGACCGCATCGCGATGGTCTCGGTCGTCCACGGCCCGATACCGGGCAGTTCCCCCAGTTTCGCCCGGGCCTCGTCCCAGTCCGCTCCGACGCTGAGGTCCAGGTCGCCCGACGCGAGGGCCGTGACCAGGGCCTTCAGGGTCGTCCGGCGGGATTCGGGGAACGCCAGGTTCTCCGGATCCAGCCCCACGAGCGCCTCGGGCATGGGGAACAGGTGGGTGAGGCCGCCGCCCGGGTCTTCCACCGGCTCCCCGTGCGCGCGCACCAGGCGCGCCGCGTGGGTGCGCGCGGCGGCCGTGGACACCTGCTGCCCCAGGACGGCCCGGATCCCGAACTCCGCACCACAGGCCGTCCGTGGCACGCGCCGTCCGGGAGCCTTCCGGACGAGCGGCTCCAGCACCTCGTCGGCGGACAGCAGCTCGTCCACGGCCTCCGGGTCGGCGTCCAGGTCCAGCATCCACCGGCAGCGGCTGATCGCGATCGTGAGATCACGCAGGTCGGTGAGGGTGAGCGTGCAGGCCACGTACGTCGGGGTCGGCTTCAGCGCGACGACGCCGGGGCCGTGCGGAAGGCGCAGCGTCCGCCGGTACGCGCCGTCCCGCCACTCCTCCACACCCGGGACGGCGGTGGCGGCGAGGTGCCCGAACAGGTTGTCCGGATAGAACGGCTGGCGGAACGGCAGCCGCAGCGACAACGTCCCGTTCGCGGCGGCCGGATGGCCACGAGCCACCCGATCACGCAATTCGGTCGGCGTCTGGGCGAAGACCTCACGAATCGTGTCGTTGAACGCCCTGATCGAAGCGAATCCGGAAGCGAACGCCACGTCCGACATCGGCAGGGCGCTCGTCTCGATCAGCAGCCGCGCGGTCTGCGCGCGCTGCGCCCGGGCGAGGGCGAGCGGCCCGGCGCCCAGCTCGGCGCGCAACTGCCGCTCGATCTGCCGGGTGCTGTAGCCGAGCCGGGTCGCCAGTCCCGGCACGCCCTCGCGGTCGACGACGCCGTCCGCGACCAGGCGCATCGCGCGGCCGACGACGTCCGCGCGATGGTTCCACTCCGGCGAACCGGGGCTCGTGTCCGGGCGGCACCGCTTGCAGGCCCGGAAGCCGGCCTGCTGCGCCGCCGCCGCACTCGGGTAGAAGCGCATGTTCTGCGGCTTCGGCGGGACGGCCGGGCAGCTCGGACGGCAGTAGATCCCCGTCGTCACCACCCCGGTGAAGAACCACCCGTCGAACCGGGCGTCCTTCGCCTGGACGGCCCGCACGCACCGTTCCGTGTCCTCATGCATGCCTCCAGCATCACCGAGGACCGGACCTTTCACTAGCGGAAAACCGACATCAACATCACCGCCGCCACCTCGCCCGCCCCCGCGAGGACCTCATGTCGCCGCAGGTCAACGCTTCCCGGCAAGCGCATAGAGCATGACCCCGACCGTGATCGCCCCGATTCCCACCCAGCCGATCATGCCCGGCGCGGACGAGCGCAGCAGGACCGGCTCCAGCATCGCCACGAACACCACCTCGGCGGCCTGGGTGGCCTCCACGGCGGCGAGCCGCATCGGGTGGGAGCGCTCGCGGTGGGTCGCCGCGAAGAACAACGTGGTCGCGATCACGCCCGAGAACACCGCGACGACGGCCGTCGCGCTGATCTGCCCGGCCGTCGGCAGCCCCGCCCGGATCCCGCCGATCACCGCGATGACCAGCCAGAACGGCAGGCTCGCCAGGGACATCGCGGCGAGCCGCTGGAAGGTGTCCAGACCGTCCCCGGCAAGGTCCATCGCGCGCCGGTTGCCGACCGGGTACGCGACCGCGCCGAACAGCACGGCCCCGACGCCCAGCGCCGCCTTCCAGGTCAGCGCGGACTGCCCGCCGCCGAGCTGGGTCAGGAACACCCCGGCCAGGATCAGTCCGGACAGCGCCAGCCCACGCATCGGCACCCGGCCGCGCTCGTCGCCCCGTCCGTACAGCAGCGGCGCCAGGACGACCCCGCACACGATCGTGACCTGCCACGTCGCCGCGACCATCCACCCAGGCGAGGTCGTCGCCGCGAAGCACAGCGGCGCGTAGAACAGGCCGAAACAGACCGTGCTCCACAGCATCCAGCGCCCCGGCGCGGCCCGCAGCGCCCCGAAGACCGGCGCCAGCCCCACACCCGGAGCCGTATCTGAGGCGAGTGCGCCCTTCGCGCGAGCACCGCGCACCGCGACGATCGCCAGGAAGATCGGCAACGAGTAGAGGAAACGCAGCGACGCCGTCCACTCCCACGCGCCGCCGCCGACCGCCATCAACCGGTTCGCAATGAAGGACGACGAGAAGAACAGCGCGCCCAGCACGCCCAGCCCGATCGACGCCGTCGCGCCGCCGCCCGGCCACGTCGCGCCCATCCGGCGCCGCCGCGCCGCCGCGCGCCCCCAGGCCCGCGCGTCCGCCATCGTCATCGTCCCAGCGCTCAACCGCACCCCCTCCTCGGACGGCCGACCCTACCTGGGACGAGATACACCGGACGTCATGACCCGGGAGGTAATCGATCTTCCTCGCGCACCACGCCAGAGTTGAACACGTCGGGACGGCCCCGACGGGAAGGGAAGATCATGAACAACGTGCAGCAGCAGATCGAGCGCTACATCGCCACCTGGAACGAGACCGACGCCACCGCGCGCCGCGCCGCGATCGACGAGATCTTCGCCGAGGGCGCCGCCTACACCGACCCGCTCGCCGCGGTCGAGGGCCGGGACGCGATCGACGCGCTGATCGCCGGGGCGCAGGGCCAGTTCCCCGGTCTGGTGTTCCGCCTGCTCGGCCCGGTCGACGCGCACCACGACATCGTCCGCTTCACCTGGGAACTCGGCCCCGAGGGCACCGAGGCCCCCGTCGTCGGCTTCGACGTCGCGGTGCTCGACGCGGACGGCCGGATCGTCCAGGTCCACGGCTTCCTGGACAAGGTCCCCGCGGCCGCGTGAGCCGCCCGGGCACAGGCACCGGCGGGGCGGTGGCGGACATCCGCCCACCCCGCCGCCCTACCCGGTGGTCAGTGGTGGCCGCGGCGCTTCTTCCCGCTGCACGCGTCCATGACCAGGGAGAGCCCGATGCCCAGCAGCCAGGAGTCCTTGGCGAAGGGAATGCCCTGCTGGGTCGGGCGCAGGCCGCCCTCCTCACGCATCCCCGGAAGCTTCAGATAGAGCCCGAGCAACCCGGCGGAGAAACCGGTCAACGCCGCCCCCGCCAGGAGCGACGGGACGAACGGCGTCAGCAGCGTCGCACCGATCGCGACCTCGGCGGTGCCGAGCATCCGGGTGAACTTC
Organism: Actinomadura oligospora ATCC 43269; assembly: GCF_000518265.1. Taxonomy (GTDB): domain Bacteria; phylum Actinomycetota; class Actinomycetes; order Streptosporangiales; family Streptosporangiaceae; genus Spirillospora; species Spirillospora oligospora. The sequence continues at coordinate 330,659 of NZ_JADG01000007.1, forward strand.
TGCGGCTCCCAGTCCTTCAGGAACGGGTAGGCGGTCACGGCGGTGCCATGGATGCCGTCCGCCATCTCCTCGGTGTTGCGGATCTTCCCCAGCCCGGAGTTCAGGATGAACGCCCCGGTCATGATCCGCATCGGCATCTGGTGCGGACGAGCCAGAATCGACATGACGGCCTTCCGATCGCGCGACAGGAGCACCTCGGCCCCGGGCGGCGACGGTCCGGGCCCGCTGGGGCTCCCCTTCCCACCCCGACCGGGTGGAATCGCCCGATGCCCAGAACTTGCCCGCCCCTTGACCCGCCACAACACCAGCACGGCCAAGCCCGCCCGGCCTAGCCGTCTCCCCGTCCCGGCGAACCTGAGAGTCGCCGCTCCACCTCCTCGGCGGCACCGGCGCTCAACAACGGCCGCCACCGCCCGAACAACTCGTACAGACCGCGTGTCTGGTCCGCGTTCAACGACCCGGCATCGACGACGTCCAGCTCATTGGCGACCGTGAGTTCGGCGAAATCCCGCCGCTCCCCGCCCGCCAGCTCGACGCTCTCACCCGTGAACCGATCAACGAACTCACCACCGGCGACAAGCCCTGGATACGACCGTCCCCGATCGCAAGACGCGTACACATAGACCAGCCGCTCAGCAGCCGCCCCGATCACCACGGAAAGCTCGTTCCGCCGCGCCACATCACCCAACGAGACAACAAAACCGTCCGTCCCGTAAAAGGCGTGACACAAACCCGCGACCCGCAACTCCTCGCGCGCGCCCCACTCCTCGAGCCGCCCATGCACCCGCCGTAGATGGGCCAGCAGTGTCCCGCCCGGATGCCGGATCACCCCGGCGCCCTTGCCCTCCAACAGCGCGATCGCACCCCACATGAGCGCCCCCGGTCCCTACTGAGCCATGTCCACGAACCTGCTGTAGTGCCCCTGAAAAGCCACGGTAACCGTGGCCGTGGGGCCATTACGATGCTTCGCCACGATCAGGTCGGCCTCGCCCGCACGCGGCGACTCCTTCTCGTAGGCGTCCTCACGGTGCAGCAGAATGACCATGTCGGCGTCCTGCTCGATGCTTCCGGACTCACGAAGGTCGGACACCATCGGCTTCTTGTCCGTCCGCTGCTCGGGACCACGGTTCAGCTGCGAAAGCGCGATCACCGGGACCTGCAGTTCCTTGGCCAGAAGCTTCAGCTGACGAGAGAACTCCGAAACCTCGACCTGACGGCTTTCCACCCGCTTACCCGACGTCATCAGCTGCAGATAGTCGATGACGACCAGCCGAAGATCGTGCTGCTGCTTCAGCCGCCGCGCCTTCGCACGGATCTCCATCATCGACATGTTCGGCGAATCGTCGATGAACAGCGGCGCCTCGGCCACCTCGCTCATCCGCCGCGCCAACCGCGTCCAGTCCTCGTCCTGCATGGTGCCGGAACGCATCGCGTGCAGCGCCACCCGCGCCTCCGCGGACAGCAGACGCATCGTGATCTCGTTACGCCCCATCTCCAGGCTGAAGAACGCCGAGGTCAACCCATGCCTGATGGACGCCGCCCGCGCGAAGTCGAGCGCCAGCGTCGAGTTGTGCGTCGGCACGCACGACCGCCCGACCAGGTACATGTGATCGGCGTTGTCCACCTGAATGCACCGAACCGGCACACTCGCCACCGGCCGCACATCCACGATGTAACGAACACGCGCCTTCGGATCCACCCGCTTACGCTGCCGCGCCAGCTTCCGCGGCAGCCTGAACACCGGATCGTGCGGCGTGAAATTGATCCGGTAGAAGGTCGACGTCTCCTCGCAGCGCCCCTTCACCGGCTTGGTCGTCATCGTCGCCCGGTAGCCGAGGCTGAGAATCAGCTCGTGCGCGTCCTCGGCCAGCCGCTTGTTGACGAACGCCAACTGCACCTGACCGATCTCGGAGACATACCCGTCCGTGTCGAGCATCCCGGCCAGCAACGCCCGCCGCTGCGCCTCCGACGCCCGCAGATACTCCGCCGGAATGTGCTTGTTCCGAAGAACCCCGAGTTTCCTGAGGCGTCCTACAAGCCTGGGCAACCCGAATCGCCCCGGTGCCTTGTGGCGCGTCACCTGCTGTCCCTCGGCGACGATCTCGCCGAGGATCTCCTCGTCGAAGCAGGTGATCGCCCCGTGCCAGCTGTCCCCGTCGCCCAACCAGGCGCCGAGGACATACGGCGAGACGGACAGGTCGGCTTCGTCCAGTTGGAAAGGCTCGGCGAGGGCGACCGCATGGTTGGGACGATGGTCGCCACCACACCGAACCGTGGCAGCGATCTCCGCGGTCGTCTTGATGGGCCGATGCACCGCTCTGGTCGTCTGGTTCTTCATCCGCACCGCATGCCCGAGCAGTCCACGGTAAAGGCTCGTGGCTTCATACCGCGGCTGGCGCTTGGAAAGACTGGTGTCCGCCCTTCCCTGATGCCCAAGTTCCCTGGTCACCGAATAGAGGGCGTGCTTGAACTCCGCCCCGACCTCGGCCATCGCCTCGCGATGCGTGATGAGGCGACGCGGACCGCCGTTGGCGTCGGCCGTGGCCCAGCGAACCCGGTTGATCGCCTCGTCCGGCCAGTAGTACGAGGGCCGTTGCCCCTCCTTCTGCTGGCGGCGGCTGGCGCGCGTGGTCGTTCGCCACTGGTGCTGCGCGTCGGCGACGATGACCTCGCCGTCGGAGAACTCGACCTCATAACAGGGGCGGCCGTGCATGACCTCGGTCGCGGCGACGACCCGGGTGGGCTTGCCGTCCGCGCCGATCACGAAATCGCCAACCTCGATTTCGCCCATAGTCGTCCAACCCGTTGGAGTTGGGACAATTGTGGACAAATCCAACGCCTTGCCCATCGCAGGTCGGGCGGCCACGACTATCATCTGGCCGGGGTGGAGGCCGTTGGTCAGGGCGTCGAGGTCGGCGAAGCCGGTGGGGACGCCGACCATCTGGCCGCCGCGGCTGCCGATCGCCTCGATCTCGTCCAGGGCGCCGGGCATGATCTCGGAAAGCGGGACGTAGTCCTCACCGGAGCGCTTCTCGGCGATGGCGAAGACCTCGGCCTGGGCGCGGTCGAGGATCTCGTCGGCGTCGGCGCCGTCGGCGTTGTAGCCCATCTGGACGATGCGGGTGCCGGTCTCGACGAGCTTGCGCAGGACGGAGCGCTCGCGGACGATTCTGGCGTAGTAGCCGGCGTTGGCCGCGGTGGGCACCGAGGAGATGAGGGTGTGCAGGTAGGGGGCGCCTCCGACGCGGCCGATCTCGCCGCGCTTGGTGAGCTCGCCCGCGATGGTGACGGCGTCGGCGGGGTCGCCTCGGCCGTAGAGGTCGAGCACCGCGTCGAAGATGATCTGGTGCGCGGGGCGGTAGAAGTCGGCGGTCCGCAGGACCTCGATCACCTCGGCGATCGCGTCCTGGGACAGGAGCATGCCGCCGAGCGCTCCCTGCTCGGCCGCGATGTCGTGCGGCGGTGTCCGCTCGAACTCCCGGTCGCCGGGTTCGAGTTCGGAAACACTCATCCCGGGCATCCCCCTCACCTCGGGCGCCAGCGGCCCCGCCCGCCTCGTCGCCGTCCGTCCAGCCCACATCTATCCGAGGGCTCGGACATTCTCCCGGGCCGCCGCGCCGGAGACCAAAAGGATCTGTGGACGGGCTTGTGGAGTCCCTGTGCAGACACGCCGTGAAGGTTGTGCACGACCTGTGGACAACCCTGGGGAAATCTTCGGCGACTTCTCCACAGCGGGTCGTTGACCTGCGGGAACACTGTCCACCGGGTGTGTGGGAAAGAAAGTCGGGCAAGTCACCCCAAGTAAGGGCAGTACCATAAACGTCGATTACCCACCATCGGCGTGACGAGGGCCATGAGCGCATCCCGCAGGCAGGACCGCGAGATCCTGCGGCTGGCCGTGCCCGCGTTCGGGGCACTGGTCGCCGAACCGCTGTTCCTCCTGTCCGACTCGGCCATCGTCGGGACGCTCGGAACCGCGCAGCTCGGCGGCCTGGGCGTCGCCAGCCAGCTCCTGAACACGCTGGTCTACCTGTCGGTCTTCCTCGCGTACGGGACGACCGCGGGGGTCGCGCGCCAGGTGGGCGCGGGCGATGTGCGCGCCGGGATCCGCCAAGGCGTGGACGGCATGTGGCTCGCGCTCGTCATCGGCCTGGGCGTGGTCGCTGTGGGGCTGCCCCTGACGCCGTGGCTGGTGGACGTGTTCGGGGCGTCCGGTGAGGTCGACTCGTACGCGCGCACGTACCTGGCGATAAGCCTGTTCGGCGTTCCGTCCATGTTGGTGGTGCTCGCTGGGACGGGTGTGCTGCGGGGCCTTCAAGATACGCGCACCCCGCTGCTCGTCTCGCTCGGCGGCTTTTCGCTGAATCTGGCTCTGAACGCCGTGTTCGTGCTCGGTTTCGACTGGGGTATCGCCGGATCAGCCTGGGGAACCGTCATCGCGCAGACGGGCAGCGCGGCGGTCTACGTGGTCGTCGTCGTGCGTGCGGCCCGCCGACATGGCGCGAGCGTGCGTCCGGACATGGCGGGTCTGCGGACGGCGGCATCGGCCGGGGCCTCCTTGTTCGTACGGACGGCCGCGTTGCGCATCGTCCTGATCGTCGGAACGTCCGTGGCCGCGCGCATGGGGGACGCCGAGATCGCGGCTTACCAGGTCGGTTTCCAGGTGTGGACGCTGCTGGCGTTCGCCCTGGACGCGCTCGCCATCGCCGGTCAGGCCATCACCGGGCGCTATCTGGGCGCATCCGACGTGGCTCGTGTGCGCGCGGTTACGCGACGGATGGTCGTCTGGGGCGTGGGTTGTGGCATCGTGTTCGGTTTGGCGATTGTGGCGGTCCGTCCGTGGCTGCCCGCGCTGTTCACGTCGGATCAGGACGTCCGGCACCTTCTGCTGACATCGCTTCTCCTCGTGGCCGTGCTGCAGCCCGTCGCGGGCGTGGTCTTCGTCCTGGACGGAATCCTCATCGGCGCGGGCGACGGCGCGTACCTGGCGTGGACGACCCTCCTGGCGACGGTCGTCTTCCTGCCCGCGGCCCTGGCCACCTCTTGGGCTGAGTGGGGCCTGGTCGGCCTCTGGAGCGCGATCGGCCTGTGGATGCTGACCAGGATGCTCACGCTGGGCGTGCGCGCACGAGGCGACGCCTGGCTCGTGACCGGGGCGGTCCGTCGCGCACGGGAGGACACGCCCGTCGCGTGACCCGGGAGCGCCCCATCCCGCGTCGTGGACGACCTTTGCGGACAAAGCGTCAGCCTCACGCGCCCCGCCGACCCCAGTCGCTACTATTCGAACATGTGTTCACCCGAGGGCGAGGGCATCGACCGCCTGGCCGACGCGATCGACGATCTCGCGGACGCCGCCTCCGGCGCGCTCACCCCTGAGGAGGCCACGGCCCGCATCGCTGGTCTGTGGTCCCTGGTCGGGGACCTCGATCCCGAGATCGCCCGCCGCCGCTCCCTCTACGACCGGCCACGCGGCTCCGAGTAGCGGCGGCACAGGACGGCAGCGCCCCCGACAGCGCCCGAGGATCAGCCGCCCGACGCCACGGCGATCGCTCCCTGAGCCACCGCGCACAGGGTTTCGCCGCCATCGGCGTCCAGCGCGGAGATGTCGCAGCGGCAGATGACGCGCGTGCGTCCGGCGCGGACGACCTCGGCGTGGGCCCGGAGGGTCGCGCCGAGGGCGGGCTTCACGTAGTCGATGGTGAAGCCCGCGGTGATCAGGTTCGGGCCCGCGACCGTCCCGGCGGCGAAGGTCAGCGTGTTGTCGGCCGCGTACGCGAGGACGCCGCCGTGCACGAGGCCGTTCTGCTGCCGCAGCTCGTCGCGGATGTCGAGTTCGAGGGTCGCCGCGCCGTCGCCGAAGGCGGTGATCCGCGCGTCCAGCAGGCGGCTGAACGGCTGCGCGTCCAGCACCTGACGGGCGAGGTCCAGGTCGAGTTCCATGCGCTCAGTCCTCACTTCACTAGTGAAGCGACAATGGCCCGGCGGCCTCGGCTCTGTCAAGATCGACGCATGGCCGAACCCGAGGAGCGCCTCTTCTTCCTGCTGCAGCGCGCCGCGCACAGGCTGCGGCTCGCGGCCGACCGGCGCTGCATGGACGCCGCCGGGATCACCACGGCCCAGCTCGGCGCGCTGTTCGCGGTCCAGGACCGGCCCGGCCTCACGCAGCGGGAGCTCGCCCGGACGCTGAGCCTGCGCGAGTCCGCCGTCACCTCGCTCGTCGCCCGGCTGACCTCGGCGGATCTGGTCGTCCGCGAGCCGCACCCGGACGAGCACCGGGCCGTCGTGCTGCGGCTCTCGGCGGCGGGAGAGGCCGCCCTGCGCGCCGCGCAACCCGCGATCGACCAGTTCAACGGCGAGTTGCGCGCCCTCTTGGGCGACGCGACGTTCTCCGAGACGGCCGCCGCCCTCGGCCGACTCGCCGCCGACCGCCCCACCACCGCCTGACCCGCCGCCGACTGCCCACGGCAGGACCCGGCTCCTGCCAGGGTGGCCTCTTACTTGAGGCGGAAGGGCGGCACGGTGCCGTTGACGTCGTCCGAGGTGAACGCCTCGGGGCCGTCCGACGCGTCCGGGATGGGCGAGGGAAGCACGGCCTGCGGGTCGAGGCGCAGGGCGACGGCGGTGCGCAGGTCGGGCAGGCGCTCGTAGAGGCGGTCACCCGGGCAGTCGGTGTTGTTCAGGTCCCGGTGGCCGATGATCGCCTTGGCGGGCTTGAGCCTGTAACGGACGCACAGCCAGGCGCAGACCTCGACGAGGGAGCCCCAGAGGGCGTCGGGGACGTCCTCGGTCATGTAGGTGCCCTCGTTCTCGATCCCGATCGTGTGGGAGTTGTGGCCCAGCACCTGCGCCCCGACGACGTGCTTGCCTGCGCGTATGGCCGCCAGGCTGCGGTTCCGGCCCTCCATCACGATGCCGCCCCGGCTGATGGTGAGCTGCTGCCCGCTGTCGGCCCAGCCGCGTCCCTGCATGTGGAACCGCTGGATGTCGCGGGACAGCCGGAAGGCGTGATCGAGGGACATGTCGGGCGAGTTGGGCGTCGAGGTGTGGTGCACGATGATCCGGTCCGGCTTCCGGTCGAGGACCGTGGCCGGGTGGATCGGTGGACGGGCCTTCCACTCCAGACGCGTGGACACGTCCGGGTACGGCATGCCGCCTCCGTGACCGGGCATGACATCGGCTTCGGGGGGCGAGCCGTCCGGGATCGGCTCCCGTGGAGCGGCGCGAGGCGCTCTGGGCTGCCGCGAGCCGCCACCGCCTCCACTGCGGTCGCCGTGGACATCGGACGTGGGACGGGGCCCCGGGACGTTCTCCGCCATGGCCATATTCTGCGGCCCGCACAGCGCGTCCACCGTCCAGAGGCCGAGGACGCCGCCGAGCAGGCCACGCCGGGTCACCACCGCCGGCCGGGTCGGCGAGCTCCGCGGATCGCACCGATCCGGCCGATCCGGGTGTTCGGGCTCTTCCGAGGTGAGACCCTGCATGCCGACCCTTTCGAACCAACAGTGTGGTTACGGAAAGTAGCCCCCACGCGGGTCCGGCCCCAAGCACCCGGCGGTTCACTGACGTTTCACATGAAACGGAAACGACCGGACCCCCGAAACGGGGATCCGGTCGTCAGATTCCGGGGCGGACTCAGCCCTCGAGGACGTTGACGTCGATCGAGGCGCTGACCTCCGGGTGCAGCCGGACGCTGACCCGGTGGGTGCCGACGGTCTTGATCGGGTTGCCGATCTCGATCCGGCGCTTGTCCAGCTCGGGGCCGTCGGCGGCCTGGACCGCGGCGGCGATGTCGGCGGCGGTCACGGCGCCGAACAGGCGGCCGTTGCTGCCGGTGCGGGTGCGCAGGTTGACCTTGAGCGCCTGGAGCCGGCCGGCGATCTCCTTGGCGTGCTCGACGGTCGCGATCTCGCGGCTCGCACGCGCCTTCTTGATCGACTCGATCTGCTTCTCGGCGCCGCGGGTCCACTGGATCGCGAAGCCGCGCGGGACGAGGTAGTTGCGGCCGTAGCCGTCACGGACCTCGATGACGTCTCCGGGCTCGCCGAGGCCGGAAACCTGCTGGGTCAGGATGAGCTTCATGATGTCACTTCCCCCTGACTCAGCGCGCGGTGCTGGTGTAGGGCAGCAGCGCCATCTCACGGGCGTTCTTGATCGCCGTGGCGACGTCGCGCTGGTGCTGGGTGCAGTTGCCGGTCACGCGACGGGCGCGGATCTTGCCGCGGTCGGAAATGAACTTCCGCAGCAGGACCGTGTCCTTGTAGTCGACGTAGGAGATCTTCTCCTGGCAGAACACGCAAACCTTCTTCTTAGGCTTGCGCGGAGGTGGCTTCGCCATCGTGGTGCTCCTTTGGGGAGAGCCCCGCTCACGCGGGAATGGACGTGGTGTGAATGGTTAGAAGGGGGGGTCGTCGGAGAACCCGCCGCCCCCACCGCCGCCGCCGGTGGCCCAGGGGTCGTTGTCCGGGGCGCCGGACTGGCCGCCGCCCTGGCCGCCGCCGCCGAAACCGCCGCCGGACTGGCCCTGGCCGCCGCCCTGGCCGCCGAAGCCGCCACCGCCGCCGAAGCCCCCGCCGCCGCCGCCCTGCCGCTGGGTCTTGTTGACCTTGGCGGTGGCGCTGCGCAGGGACGGGCCGACCTCGTCGACCTCGACCTCGAACACGGTGCGCTTCTCACCCTCGCGCGTCTCGTACGAGCGCTGCTTGAGCCGGCCCTGGACGATCACCCGCATGCCGCGCTGCAGGCTCTCGGCGCAGTTCTCCGCCGCCTGCCGCCAGACGTTGCAGGTGAGGAAGAGGGCCTCGCCGTCCTTCCACTCGTTCGCCTGGCGGTCGAAGAACCGCGGGGTCGAGGCGATGCGGAAGGAAGCGACCGCCTGGCCGCTCGAGGTGAAGCGCAGATTCGGGTCCTCTACGAGGTTCCCGACAATCGTGATTACGGTGTCGCCTGCCATGGGGCTCGCTCCGGCTGGTGGTGGACTGGACCGCTCCGGCTCAGTGGACCTCGGGGCGGATGACCTTGGTACGCAGGATCGTCTCGCTCAGGTTGAGCTGGCGGTCGAGCTCCTTGACCGTCGCGGGCTCAGCCGTGAGGTCGATCACCGCGTAGATGCCTTCGGACTTCTTCTGGATGTCGTAGGACAGCCGACGGCGGCCCCAGACATCGACCTTCTCGACGCTTCCGCCGTCGTCCTTGACGACCTTCAGGAACGGGTCGAGAGCGGCACCGGCGGTGCGCTCGTCGATCGCGGGGTCGAGAATGGTCATGACTTCGTAGCGACGCATGCTTGTCCCTACCTCCTCTGGACTGATGCGGTCACGGTCTCTCCGTGACAGGAGGGCTGTTGCGTCCGTCGCGGCCGCGCCTTTCGGCGCCCGTCCACACTGGCGGACCGGCCGCGAGACCGATACAGGCTATCAAGACTCGGCAGCGTGTGAGCCATTCCGGGACTCCCACCCCCGCCGCGCCGACCCGGCCTCGCCCGCGGGACGCGCCCGTCGCGGCGACCACCGTACGCCCGTGTCTCGGCTGCGGACCCGCCGTCAGTTCCGGACGGACCCGGCATGCTGTGCCGGACGGGCGCAGCGGCGGCGTTCGAGCTCGGTCATGATGTCGACCATCCGCGCCCGCATGCGGGCGGTCTGGGTCGTCAGCATGGACAGTTCCTCGACGAGCTCGGCGTCGCCGATGACCGCCAGTTCGCTCTCCCTCATGATCAGTCCCTCCCCGGCCGGACACGTCCGGTCGAATTCATGTTCGACGTTACCGGGTGCCGGCGACATTTTCCGCGCACGTGCTCCGGATTGATCCCCGTCCCTGCCGGGAATCTCTGGGACGTGCGCGGCTCGTCCCGCCCGGGGCGTCCGGCCGTCCCACACGGCGCCCGGCGGGCACGCCGCCGGCACACAACGACCGACCCCGAGAACACCGCAGATCACACATCGCACCTAGCGAGGGGGTGTCCCGATGCCACAACCGGAGGTAGCGGGGAGCAGCGGCAAGAGCAACGTCGTCGGCGCGCGCACACGCGGAGCCGAACGGCACGGGTTCCAGGACGGACTGGCCGGCGGCGCGTTCGTGGTCGGGCTGATCGCCCTGATCCTCGGCTGGATCCCGGCCACGCACTTCTTCGGCGCGCTGGCCGGGGTGATCGGCTTTCCCCTGGCGCTGTACTCCCAGATGACGTCGAAGACGACGGGTGAGCGCTGGCTGAACGTCATCGGCCTGGTCGCCTCGTTCGTCGGCTTCGGCTTCGCGCTGCGGCACGGCGGCTTCGGCATCTGAGTACACGCCCGAGGTCGTCGCGAGGGCTCGCCTCCTGAGCGGCGTCCTGGGCCGCTTCCGGGGCGGCGACCCGAGTCGCTTCCGGGAGCGTCGGGCGGACGGGCGGATAGGCTCGTGGCCATGCGCATCGGAGCCCACGTCGACCAGACCAACCCGCTCGACAGCGCCCGCGCCCGGAACGCGGACGTCGTCCAGTTCTTCCTGGGCGACCCGCAGGGCTGGAAGAAGCCGGTCATCCCCGAGGGCGCGGCCGACCTGGCGGGCTCCGGCGTGGACGTCTACATCCACGCGCCGTACGTCATCAACGTCGCCACGTCCAACAACCGGATCCGGATCCCGAGCCGCAAGCTGCTCGCGCAGCACCTCGAGGGCGCCGCGTCGGTCGGCGCGAAGGGCCTGATCGTGCACGGCGGGCACGTGCTGAAGGACGACGACCCGGAGACCGGGTTCGAGAACTGGCGCAAGGTGTTCGAGCGGCTGGACGACGTCCCGGTGCCGGTGCTGATCGAGAACACCGCGGGCGGCGGCAACGCGATGGCCCGCCGGTTCGACCGGATCGCCCGGCTCTGGGAGGTCCTGGCTGGCATCCCCGGCCTGGACTCCAAGGTCGGGTTCTGCCTGGACACCTGCCACGCGCACGCCGGCGGCGAGGACCTGGTCGACGCCGTCGACCGGATCAAGGCGATCACCGGGCGGATCGACCTGGTGCACTGCAACGACAGCCGGGACGCGTTCGACTCCGGCGCCGACCGGCACGCCAACCTGGGCGCGGGCACGATCGACCCGGAGCTGATCCTCGGCGTGGTGCGGGGCGCGGGCGCGCCGGTCGTCGTCGAGACCCCGTCGGACGGCCAGGCCGCCGACATCGCCTTCCTCCGCGACCACCTCGCCTGACCGTTCCTCCGCGACTCGCCTGACCGTCCCCGGCGGCTGGCCAGTGTCGGCCGTGCGAAGTGGGAACTCCGGGGGCGCGGCGGGAACCGCGTCAGGGTACGAACCATCTAATATCGCGCAGACCCGATGTCAGACACACTGGCATAATCCGGGTTCCTTACCACCAGCGCACGCGCGGAGCAGGTTCGACGGCGGGCGCGCGACCCGATCGGGAAGTCAATGGCACAGCCCCCCTACGATCCGTACGGCGGTTACGGGCAGGACCCCTACGCCGCCCAGCAGCCCCAGCCGTACGCCCAGCCCGCTCCCGTCCCCGCACCCGTCCAGCACAACTACTACGGCGGGCCGACGGCCGCCCCGACGACCAACGGCATGGCGACCGCGTCGATGGTGCTGGGCCTGGTCGGGATCTTCTTCTGCGGTTTCACGTCCGTGCTCGCGATCATCTTCGGGCACATCGCGCAGGGCCAGATCAAGCGGACCGGCGAGGGCGGTTCCGGGATGGCGACGGCCGGGCTGGTGCTCGGCTACATCGTCACCCTCGGCTGGGTCATCTTCTGGATCTTCTACATCGGCCTCTGGGCGGCGATCGTCGGCTCGTCCGGCTCGGCCTCCACGTACTGACCGGAGGGTCAGGTGAGGCGGGGGACGCCCGCGACCTCGACGCCGACGCTGGACAGCATGACGGTCATCGGGGTCGGGGTGTCGCGCCAGAACGCGACGGCGTCGGCGAAGGCGTCCAGGGCCGTGCGGAAGGACGCCTGGTCGGCCTCGGCGAGTTCGGCCCAGGACTCGTAGAGCACGACGTAGCCCTTGTCGGCCGGGGCCCAGGAGAGATCGGTGAGGCAGTCCTCCAGGGCGTCCCAGTTGTTCCCGAAGTAGTCGGGGAAGTCGAAGGAGTCGGCGGTCACCCGCAGGAAGGCGTCCTTGTCGCGGGCGCGGCGGCCGTCGATGTGGAAGGGGCGCCAGCCCTGGTCCGCCGCGCGCTCCATCCAGCCGAGGTCGTGCGAGGCGGCTCGTCCGGGGGCCGCGCGCCACTGGTAGACGCCCGGCTTGAGCCGTCCGGTCAGCACCTCGTCGAGGGCCTGGTTCGCGTCCACGTCACACTCCAAGAAATCCGTGTCCGTCCGTGTGCCGGACGGATCATCCCCCGGTGACCCGGACGAAACTGCGGTAGTGGTCCTGCGTGTAGTAGCGCTCGCCGTCCCGTCCGCCGATCAGGCGCCGGGCGCCGCGGTCGCCCGCGCCCGGGGTCGGGACGGTGTACTCCCTGTAGTACCCGTTCGGCTCGCGGGGCAGCCGGTGCTCGCGGTTCGCGAAGACGGCCCCGTCCTTGCGGTAGGGGAACGGGCCGCCCGCGGCGATCAGCTGGAGGGTGCGTCGCGCCTCGGCGGGCAGGCTCGACGCCGGGACCTGGCGCATCGCGCCGGTGGGCGCGGACGTGCGGCCGGTCTTCGGCGCTCCGGCCGTCTGCCGGGCGCTCGCGCGCGCGGACGGTCCGGACGCGTTCGCGTCGCCCCCGGACGTCCCGCCGCAGGCCGTGAGGCCGGTCAGCGCCAGCAGCGGCACGAGGAGCATCGCCGGCAGGGTCCGTCGAAGCCCTGTCCGCGGTGTTCGTCGCAACCCTGGCGACGGTGTCCGTCGAAGCCTTGGGCCGACCGTCATCGGTGCGTCACCCTCCCTTTTCACCCGGTGATCGTCGCACACGGCTTGAGGCATCCGTCCCGTCCGACGCGCTGACCTGCGAAATCGTGGCCTGTGGCTCCGGCATGTCGCCGCCGGGTTCAGTGGTCGGCCCAGTTGAGGGACGCCGTCGCCTCGACGGAGGCCCTGTGCGGCGCTGCCGCGGTCGCCGCGGGCGCGGCAACGGCAGTGAGGGTGAGGCTCAGGCCGACTGGGGTGGCCATGAGGCGCGTGATCCACATGATCGGGTGAGTACCCCTCCGACCAGCGGATTCATACGACGCTTCCGAGATCTTGACCTTGGAGGCCCGGAATCTGGCGAGATGCCCGCGACGGGCTGGAAGGCGAACGGCGGGACGCGCCCCGGGCCCTGGGGCGCGTCCCGCCGTCTCACGCGTGGCCTGCGTCCCCCGGCAGGAGCCGGGTCAGCGGGCGAGCTTCCACCTGTGGACCGCGCCGCACTTCAGGTTCTTGAACGACACACTGTGGTTGTGGACGACGACCTTGTCGGCCCAGCAGAGCCGGGCGGCGAGATAGCCGGTCTCGGGAGCGCTGAACGTCGCCTTGTACAGCGCGTTCGACTTCGTCCAGTTGACGCCCGGGCGGCCCCACTTGCCGCCCCTGGTCGCCTGCCAGTGCTCGAAGACCAGGTACTTGCCGTTCCTGGCGGTCTTCTTCAGGTACAGGCTGGACTTGAAGCCCTTCTTGGAGATCGTGTACGCCCCGTTGGCCTTGCCACCCTTCACCGACAGGCTCCAGCCGTGCGCCTTCGCCGCGTGCGCGTCGGACGGCGCGGCCATGGCGGTACCAGTGGTCAGGGCGCCGACGAGTCCCATCGTGCCCAGAGCCAGAGCGGTACGTCGCATGCATCCTCCTCGGTAGGGGATTGGACGATCCGTCACCCTTCCGATTCTCCGGACGTCACGCAAGTGGCTCTCGGTGAAACAACCTGTGCGTGGGATGAAGGTTTGCTTACCCCGCCCAGCCACCGGAGGAAAAGGTGAGCAGCTGGAGCACGGCGAACGGCACGGCGACCGCCACGGCCGCTCCGAACAGCCAACGGTGACGCAGCGCGAGCATCCCGAACCACAGCCACAGGGGCCACCACAACAACGTCGCGCGCCCGACCGACAGGTAGTAGGACGAGGTCATCAGGGCCGCGAGCTGGAGCCCGACATAGACCAGTTCCGGCCAGCGCCTCCGGTAGAGCAGGTAGAGCGAGAGCAGGACGCCGACCGCCGCCGCGAAGATCTCGATGCGGAACGCGAGCGTGAATTCGTAGTTGGTCTCGAACGCCGATCGCCAGGTGAGGGTGAATGCGTCCCACGGCATGGTGAACCGGCGGTGCCAGCCCGCCTCCTGCGCGTGCTGCCACGCCATCCAGTCGCCCGTCCGGTGCCACTGGTAGACGGTGTAGGCGGCCAGCGGGGTGAACGGCAGGACGAGCCAGGCGAGCGGACGCCAGCCCTGCTCGCGGCGTCCGTGCCGTCCGACCACGTACTCCGCGATCATCGCGAGGACGAGGAACAGCCCGGTGATCCGGACGGCCGAGGCTGGCATGCCGAGCAGCGCCGCCCAGGCCCAGCGTCCGCGCCGGGCCATCAGCCACGCGGGCAGCGCGAACGCCAGGAACAACGACTCCGAGTACCCCGCGAACAGGAACACCGCCGCCGGGCTCGCCAGCATCGCCGCGACCGCGCCCGCGCCGACCGTCCCGGCCGTGTCCCCGGGCTCGCGCTCGGCGTCGGCATCGCCATCCATGCTGCGGCCGTTCGCGGACGGCGCGGGCCTGCGGACGGTTCTTCGCGAGACCGCCACGTCCGTCGCGTGGACTCCACGACGGACAGTTCCGCCCGCGGCGTGTTCGGCGCCGCGGCCGGTGTCGGTGCGGTCGCTGTCGGTGGTGAGGCCGGACGTCCAGCCGGACAGCCTCGCCCGGATCAGGCCCCTGCGGCCCGGCCGGGCCTTCAGCTCGTCCTCGGCGAGGCGACCGAGCGCGAGCGCCGCGACACCGCCCGCGAAGAACGAGATCACCAGGCCCGCGAGTTTGTAGTCACCGCCGGTGAAAAGCCCGACGAACTTGAGAGCGAGCGGATACCCAGGGAAGAATGCGGGCCACCCGGGATCGAACTTCTCGCCGGGAACGCCCCCGTAACCGTAGGTCGCGATGTTGAGGAAGCGCACCGCGTCCCACTGGGCCCAGCGGTCCAGGTACGGCTTGCCGTCGTAGATCGACGGCAGCACCCGGGGCACGACGGCGACGAAGAACATCACGCCGACCCAGGACCCGAGCCAGAGGGCGAGCGCACGGCGGTCACTCGGCCGGAGCCGGCCGGTAGGTAGCCTCACAGTGCCATCAAATCCTGATCTTCGGGTGGTCGGTCGGCATACTCGTTCGTCTCACTCCATAGTCCGCGAAACCAGAGGGGGCCCGGCGCATGGATCCGGTCGCGATCGGCGAACCACTGGGGCCGTGGGATCCCAGGACGCTGGGCTCGTACGATATCCGCCGCCGACTGGGCCGGGGCGGGCAAGGCGTCGTCTATCTGGCCGAATCGGCCGAGCACGGGCTCGTCGCGATCAAGCTTCTCGGCGGCGAGGCGCCCGGCGCGGTCTCGGAGGACGTGGCCCGCCGGTTCGCCCGCGAGGCGGACGCGGCGATGGCCGTCGCGGAGTTCTGCACCGCGCGTGTCCTGACGGTCGGCACCGACCAGGGACGTCCCTTCCTGGTCAGCGAGTACGTTCCCGGGCCGTCGCTGCAGGCCCTGGTCGTCGAGCGCGGCCCGCGGACCGGCTCCGACCTCGACCGGATCGCCGTCGCCACCGCGACCGCGCTCGTCGCGATCCACCAGGCCGGAATCGTGCACCGCGACTTCAAGCCCGCCAACGTGATCATGGGCCCGGACGGCCCGCGCGTGATCGACTTCGGCATCGCCCGCGCGTCCGGGCCGGAGGCCGCGCAGACCACCGCCGTCGTCGGCACCCCCGCCTACATGGCCCCCGAGCAGCTCAGCAGCACGTCCCCGACCAGCGCCGTCGACGTGTTCGCCTGGGCCGCCACCCTGGTCTTCGTCGCCACCGGACGGCCTCCGTTCGGCGCGGACGCCATGACGACCCACCGCATCCTGCACGAGCAGCCCGCGCTGGACGGCGTCCCCGAGCGCCTGCTGCCGCTGGTCACCGACTGTCTCGCCAAGGACCCGTCGGGTCGTCCGTCCGCCGAGCAGCTGCTGCTGCGCCTGCTCACCGGACGCGCCTCCGGGACCGTCCCGCCGCAGCCCACCGCGTCCCAGATGCTCGGCATGGGCGCCGACCTCGCCGCGAGCCCCCTCCAGTCCGGCGACCAGAACGCCCGGACCGACGCCGGACGGCAGTCCCCGGCCTCGGCGCAGGGCTTCCCCGGCGTCCCCGCGCTCCCGGCTTTCCCCGGTGCCGCGCCGGACGCTCCCGGTTTCCCCGGTGTCCCAGCGGACGGGCCAGGCTTTCCGGGCGTCCCCAGCGACTCTCCGGGGTTTCCCGGCGTGCCCGCCGATTCTCCGGGCTTCCCGGGCGTCCCCGCCGGTTCCGGCGCCTCCCCAAGCCTCGCCTCGGGTCATCCGGCCGCCGCGCACTCGCCTGCGACGCAGCCGCCCGGCCACGTGGCGGCCCACGGCATGGGGGCGGCGGGCCCGCCCTCGTCCCCGCACACGGTTCCGGGCTCGCCCCCGCCGCCCAGGCGCCGCGTCGGCCCGATGGTCGGCGTCGCCGCAGGTGTCGCGGCCGGTCTGCTCGTCGCCGGGACGGCGGCCTACGCCCTCTGGCCGGACGACAAGCCCTCCGCGCCCGTCGCCGCCGTCGGCACGCCCACCCCGAGCACGCCGCCGACGTCGAAGGCGTCCACGAAGCCGTCCAGCGCGCCCGCCAAGGCGGAGAAGAGCGGCAGCCCGACCAGGTCGCCGAGCAAGTCGTCCAGTCCCGGCAAGTCGGCGTCCCCGCCCGGGAAGAAGCCCCCGAAGACCACCGGCGGCTGGTCGGCGCCGTCCGCCGCGGCCGGGATCAGCGCCTCCGGCAACTGGGACACCAGGAGCGGCCAGTTCGTCGGGACGCTCGTCCTGCGCATGACCGCGTCCAAGGGCTGGGCCGTCTTCGAGCACCAGCACTCCGACGGCGGCCCGATGTGCGACTACGGCGTCGAGTTCGCCAAGCCCGGCCAGACCCACACGTCGAGCTTCGGTTCCAAGTGCACCGGCATGTTCCGCGTCCGCACCTGCCTGGCGAGCAACGTCGACACGAGCGGCACCTACCCCCAGATCTCCTACAGCCGCTGCACGGCCTGGCGGCCGATCTTCCAATAGCCGCCGCGAGCACGGACGAGGCGCGCCGCTCCCGCTGGGGAGGGCGCGCCTCGTCGTCTTGCGGCGCGGGTCGCCTTCGGGCGGCGGCAAACGGGCGCGGGCCGCCGCCCATCTCTGGACGGCGGCCCGCGTCGGCCTTTCAGCGCGGTGTCCCGCTCAATCGAACTCGCGAGGAGGCGTCCCCGAGTACTGGGGAAGCGCCTGCGGCTGGAGCCCGTTCGGACCGGGGTCGTTCGGCCCCTTGGTGCAGTCCGGGTTGTCCGGGTGTGCGTCGCACCACCACTTCGGCTGCGGGTTGCCCGCGCCGCGCGGCGGCTTGTTCGGGTCGCAGAGCGGCTGGTTCTCCCACTGGCACGCCGGCTTGCCACCGGGCGGCGTGGACGGGGGCGTCGACGGAGGCGGCGTCGTCGGAGTGGTCGGGGTGGTCGGCCTGCACGCCTTCCGGCCCTTGCCCGGGCCCGGGGTCTGGCCGGCCGGGCAGCTCGGGGCCTCGGTCGGCGAATCGGTCGGCTTCGGCGAGGCGGTCGGCTGGTCCCACTGCTTGGGCTGGGTGCCCTCGTAGGTCGGAGCCGGGAACGGCTTCGCCGCGAGGTTCTCCCCTTGGATGACCTTCTCCATGAAGGACTTCCAGATCTTCGCGGGGATCGTGCCACCGTAGACGCTGTTGCCCTGGAAGCCGGGGATGTTCTGGATCGTCTTGTGATCCTTGTTGAACATCGTCACGGCCGTGGACAGCTGCGGAACGTAGCCCACGAACCAGGCGGCGACGTTCTGTTCGGTGGTACCCGTCTTACCGGCGACCTGGCGTCCGTCGGCGAGCTTCGCCTTCGTCGCGGTACCGCTGCGCACCACCGCCTGCATCGCGACGTCGGCCTGGGCGGCGAGATCCGCGCTCATGATCCGCTGGGGCTTCTGCTTGTCCCACGGAAGCGGAACGCTCACCCACTTCTTGCTGTTCGGGTTGTAGCGCTGGATCTTCTTGATCAGGTGCGGGGTGACCTTCAGGCCGCCGTTGGCGAAGGCCGCGTAGCCGGCCGCCTGGTTGACCGCGGGAACGTCGGCGATACCGAGGGAGATACCACCCGGGATGCCGCCGCCGGCCTGCTTGATGCCGTCGATCGACTTCTGCGGGACGCCGAAGTCCATGGCGGTCTTGGCGACCTCGTTCGTCCCCAGCTTGAGGCCGAGCTTGACGTAGGCGGTGTTGACCGACTTCTCGGTCGCCTTGACCAGGTCGATGACGCCCATGGGCGGGTCGCCCTCGTCGTTCTGGACGCGGTAGCCGCCCTTCACGCGGCACGACTCCGGGGAGACCCCGGCGTTCAGGTCCTCGCCCTGGGAGTCGAAGCACTGGGGCGAACGGCCGTCGATCGTGGACTTGACGCTGAAGCCCTGCTTGAGCGCCGTCGCCAGCACGTAGGGCTTGAAGGACGAACCGGCCTGGGCACTGGGGTTGAAGACGGTGTCGTAGTCGCCGTTGTGCCGCTTGTCGCCGCCGTAGAACGCCTTGATCTCACCGTTGCTCGGGTCCACGGAGACCAGGCCGTTGTAGACGCTCTTCGGCCACTGCTTGACGCCCGCCTCGTTCACCGCGTCCTGGGCGTACTTCATCCACTTGGGTTCGAGGGTCGTGGTGATCTTGCCGCCGTCCTTGTCCCAGGTGTCGTCGAAGCCGAGTCCCTTCAGCTCCGCTTCCACCCGCTGCTGGATGTAGACGGCCTGCGAGTTGCCCTTGACGTCGCTCCAGCGCCGGGTGGTATGGGGGAACTGGGCGTCCTGGTTCTGCTTGTCGGTGATGACGCCCATCTTGACCATGCCGTTCAGGACGTAGTGCCAACGCTCGACCAGCAGCTTGTGGTTGATCGTGGTGCCCTGGGTGGCGAAGAAACTCGGCCGCTGGATCATCGCGGCGAGCATCGCGGCCTGGCTGTAGTCGAGCTTTCCGACGTCCTTACCGAAGTAGGCCCGCGAGGCGGCCTGGATCCCGTAGGCGTTGCGCCCGAACGGGACCGTGTTCAGGTACATCTCCAGGATCTGGTTCGGGTCGACCTTGCGCCGGAGCTTGATGGAGATGAAGATCTCCTTCACCTTCCGGCTCATCGTCTTGTCCCGGCTCAGGCCCGAGTAGTAGTTACGGGCGAGCTGCTGGGTGATGGTCGAACCACCCTGGACGTCGCCGCCGGTCACCGTCTTGTAGACGGCGCGGCCGAGGCCCTTGGGCGAGACGCCCCAGGTCTCACCGTAGAAGTTGCGGTCCTCGGCGGCGAGCACCGCCTTCTGGACGACCGGCGGCACCTGCTTCAGCTGGACGCTCTGCCGGTGCGTGCCGGTCCGCACGATCGGCGTGCTGCCGTTCGCCCACGTGATCGTCGTGCCCTGGGCGTTCACGCCGTCCTGGGCGGTCTTGGGCACGTCGGTGAGCATGTAGCCGACCACGATCAGCGTCGTGAACGCGAGCACGCACAGCGCCGTGACGGCCGCGACGATCTTCCAGGACGGGACGTAGCGTCGCCAGCCCTCCTTGCGCGGCTTGCCGTTCTTGCCGCCGCCACCGGCGCCGCCTCCGCGGCGTCCGCGGCGGCCTTCGCTCTCCTCCGCGCCCCAGAAGTCGTCTCCTCCCGGACCGCCAGGACCACCTGGCCCGCCGGGGCCGCTCGGCCCGCCGGGCCCACCGGGGCCGCCGGGGCCGCTCGGCCCACCGGGCCCACCGGGGCCTCCCGGGCCGCCGGGACCGCCGGGACCACCCGGTCCACCGCCGCCGGGGCCGCGGCCTCCGGGGCCTCCCGGGCCGCCGGGGCCCATGGGGCTACCGACGCCGGGACCGCCGGGGGCGGCGCGGCGCGGCGCGTTCGGGGGTGCGGCGCGGCGGCCTGGGGCCTGCCTGCCTCCACCCTGGCGGGACGGCGCGCCCCGGCCTCCGACGCGGGCAGGTCTGCGACCTCGCGCGGGGGCGCCGGGGTCACCGTTCGGTGTACCCCGGCCGGGGGGCATGGCGCTACCGCCGGGGCGGTTGGGGCCCTGCCCCTGGGGCGGGCCCTCTCCGTATTCCGGTCCGTATTGGCTTCGGTAACTCACACGACCTCATTGGTGGGGGTACGGCTGTGCGCTGTCCGAGAGTACTGCGCACCACGGGGCGCTGGGGGCGGCCCTGACGCTCCCGGACGACGGATCAACGCGGGAACGACACAAAAAATCCCAGTTCAAGGGCGGATTTACGCTTTTGTCACCGAATGAGCCAGATCACGCTGAGCATCGACCCGAGCACCCACAGTCGATGACGGGCTTCTCACTCCCCCTGACAAGACGCGAGCCCGGCCCGACGGGTTGTCGGGCCGGGCTCGGCGTCAGCCGGTCGGTTCCAGGGTCACGGTCTCGTCCGGGGCGGTGTCACGAGCAGTCTCGGACGGTCCGTCACGGAGTTCGGCCAGACCGGGCCGTTGTTGCCCCGCCCCTTCTTGTGACCCTTGCAGCGCGGGTCGCCGGAGTGCATGGAGCACCACCAGTTCGGCGGCGGGTCGGACGGCGGCTGGTTCGGGTTGCAGTTGCCGTCCGGGAAGGGCGACTGGCACGGCTGCTGGCCGTTGCCATTGCCGTCGCCGTTACCGCCCCCGTTGCCGTCACCGCGGCACTGCGGGTCGTACTGCGCCCACGGGTTGTTGTCGCACCACGGCGGACGCTTGTCCTTCTTCTTCTCCTTGTAGACGTCCACCCACTTCTGCGGGGTGCCGACCCACGCGGGCGGCGGGAAGTCCTGCGCCGCCATGCCCTTGGTGGCCTCGGCCATGTAGGCGTGCCAGATCTTCGCCGGGACGCTGCCGCCGACGACCTCGCCGATGCCGGGCACGACCAGCGTCTTCCGGTCGTTGTTGTACATGGTCACGGCCGTCGAGATCTGCGGGACGTACCCGACGAACCACGTCGCGATGTTCTTGTCGGTCGTACCGGTCTTACCGGCCACCGGACGGTCCGAGAGCGCCGCCGAGGGCGCGGTGCCGCCCGGCTTCACCGGCTGCTGCAGCGCGTAGGTGACGTCCTGCGTGATCGGCTTGGACAGCGCGGCCCGCTTCACCTGCCAGTCGAGCTTCTTGTAGACCTTGCCGTCCGACGTGCCGACCCTGCGGATCACGTGCGGCTGGTACCAGGTGCCGCCGTTGGCGAACACCGAATACCCGGACGCCTGCTCGATCGGTCTGATGTTGTTGATGCCCAGCGCGATGCCGTACTTGTCCTTGTAACTCCCGACCATGTCGGAACTCACGCCGAGTTGTTCGGCCATCGAGACGATCTCGGACGGGCCGGTCTTCAGCGACAGCTGGGCGAACGCGGTGTTCGTCGACTCCTTCATCGCCTGGATGAGCGTGATCCCGCCCTTGGCCTGGTGGGAGTTCGGCAGCCCGCCCTGCGTCACGTCGTTGGGCGCGCCGCCCGCGACCGAGTTGCCCTGGCCGTCGAAGCCCCGTCCGGACCGTCCCTCGACCAGGCTCTTCAGGCCGTAGCCCTTCTCCAGCGCGGCGGCCAGTACGTACGGCTTCATCGCCGATCCGGCCTGCGCGCTGCCCATCCAGACGTTGTCGTAGGAGTCCTTCAGGTAGCTCGGGCCACCGTAGATCGCCTCGACCTCGCCGTTGCCGGTGTTGACGGACGCCAGCCCGAGGCGGATGTGCTTCTTCAGCAGCTTGTTGGGATCGACGCCCGGAACCGTCGTCTCGACGGCCCTCCTCGCGGCGGTCATCTTGCGCTGGTCGAACGTCGTGGTGACCCGCAGGCCCTTCTCGATGACCATCTGCTCGGTGATGCCCTGCCGGTCCAGCTCCTTCAGCGCGCGCTTGATGATGTAGCCGCGCTGCCCGCCGAACGTGGACGGACCGCCGATCTCCTTCGTCGCGGGCATCTGCTTGCTGTACTGCGCGTACTGCTGGTCGGTCAGGTGGTTCATCTTGCGCATGCCGTCCAGGACGTACAGGTAGCGCGCCTTGGTCTCGGCCACCCACTGCTTGTTGCCGCTGCGCGGGTCGTACTTGCCCGGCTGCTGGATGATCGCGGCGAGCAGCGCGCCCTGGTCCGGCTTGAGCTCGTTGACGTGCTTGCCGAAGTAGGTGTTGGACGCTGCCTCGATGCCGTAGGAGTTGCGGCCGAAGTAGATCGTGTTCAGGTACAGCTCGAGGATCTTGTCCTTGCTGCCGAGCTTGTCCTCCAGCTTCAGCGAGATGAACAGCTCCTGGAACTTACGGCTCATCGTCCGCTTGTCGTTCAGGTAGTAGTTCTTCGCGAGCTGCTGGGTGATCGTCGAGCCGCCCTGCGTGTCGCCGCCGGACAGGTTCGTCCACACGGCCCGGCTGATGCCCGAGATCGAGAAGCCGCTGTCGGAGTAGAAGGAGCGGTTCTCGGCGGCGACGACCGCGTAGCGGACGTCCACCGGCACCTTGCTGATCGGGACGGTGACGCGGTTCTTGCCGATCCGTCCGACCTCGGTCTTGCCGTCGTTGTAGTAGAAGATCGCGGCCGTCTTCGTCGCGTCCGCCTTCCCCTCGTCCGGGACGGGCGTCTGGGCGTACGCGATGCCGATCATCGTCCCGAGGCCCGCCGAGACCAGCAGCCCGGACCCGATGACCAGCTTCCAGGACGGCAGGAACCGCCGCCAGCCCGTCGTCCGGGACCGCAGGTGGTCGTACCAATGCCGCCGGCCGCTCTCCGGCGGCTTCCGCCGCCGCCCGCCGCCGCCCGGACCGCCAGGCCCACCGGGACCGCCAGGCCCACCGGGCCCTCCCGGACCTCCGGGACCTCTCGGACCTTCCGGCTCTCCGTACCCGAATGTGAACACGCCGGGCATGGCACCCTCACCCGGCAGCCCTCTCGGAGCACCGCCCGGCCGACCAGAACCGCCCGGCCGACCAGACCCGCCAGGCCCAGGCATCCCGAAGCTGTTCGGCCCACCCGGGCCGTTCGGACCACCCGGGGTACCGGGCCTCGGCCCACCGGGACCGTTCGGACCGGCCATGCCACCACCGGGCACACCAGGGCTGCCCGGCATCCCCATGCCAGACGCCCCGCCGGGGCCGCCAGGCGCACCTGGGCCTCCAGGCGTGCTCGGGCCGTTCGGGGTTCCCATGCCGATGGGCCCGTTCGGGCCGGGCTTGGGGGGAAGGCCAGGGGTGTCGAAGCTCGCCGTCGCGCCGGGCCCGCCCGGGGCGCCCTGGCCGCCGAACGACGGGGCGCCGGGGCCCGGGGTGTTCGGCCCGTGCGGGGGCGGCGAGGCCGGGGCGCCGGGGCCGCCGAAGGACGGCGAGCCCGGCGGAGGGGTGGCGCCGGACGGGGCGTTCGAACCGGACGGGGCGTTCGAACCCGTCCCGCCACTGAGGGGGGCGGAGCCGAAGCCGCCCGCGCCACCGGCGGCGGAGCCGGTCGCGGACGTCCCTCCCGGACCGGGCGGGGATCCGAAACCCCCCGAAAGGATGTCTGGTTCGCCCGGGCCCGCGGACGGCGGAGAGCCGCCCGGAGCAGGGCTGTCACCGGGGCCGCCGAAGGCGCCGAAGGCGTCGCGGCCGGGGGTCGGGGAGGGGTTCGCGGACGTGTCCGGGCTGCCGCCGGGCGCGGGGACGTGCCGTCCGCCCGGCCGCAGCGGACCGGGTTCCGGTCGGGGCTGGCCTGGAGTGCTCACGTGACCTCGTTCGGCAGGGGACAACGACAGATGTGGTGTCGGAAGAGTACTGGGCCACCCGGTGAACGGGAGAGGCACGTGCCGGACGCCGGCGGGCCCTGGGGACGGCTCGCGGCGGCTCGCACGCGGGCCCGGAACGGTGAACGGGCAGGTCCGGCAGGGGGTTCCCGGCGGACGGGCGGGCTCACCGATCGGGCGGCGGATCTCCGTGACCGAGGACATAGGAACGCGAAAGGTGGTTCCACGAGCAACCCTGGCACACCTCGACCACATAGACCCGGAACTCGCCGTACCGGCGCGCCATCTCGGCCAGCTCGGCGGTGCCGGTGACCCGCCCGTCGAGACGTCCGAGCTCGTCCCCGTAGACGTACCGGACGAGGGTCAGCGGGACGGCGTGGCAGACCGGGCAGGGCGTCTCGGTCGGCTCCCCGTGGAACCGGGCGGCGCGGAGCAGGTAGGGCTGGGCGTCGCAGGCGTCCGCCCGGGTGAGGTGTCCGGCGCGCAGCTCGGCGAGGGCCGCGCGCTTGGCCAGGCCGTAGTCGACGACCAGCCGCGGCCTCATGGGCGGCGGTCCCGAGCGCCGTGTCCGGCCCGCATGCCAGCAGGGTAAGCCGCCCGGCCCGCCCGGGGAAGATCGCCCGCTTCGCCGCCACGGCAGGGGGCTGCGGCGCGGAGGACCGCCCACGCCGCCGCCCAAGAACATCCGCTCCACGGAGGACCGCCGACTCCGCTGCCCGAGGGCATCCGCTGCCCGGAGGATCGTCCGACTCCACTGCCCGAGGGCGTCCGCTGCGCGGAAGCAGAGCGGCGCCGGGACGTCTGCTCCATGGACGCAGAGCGGTGCCGGGGCGTGCGCCGTGCGGA
Source organism: Actinomadura oligospora ATCC 43269 (assembly GCF_000518265.1). Classification (GTDB taxonomy): domain Bacteria; phylum Actinomycetota; class Actinomycetes; order Streptosporangiales; family Streptosporangiaceae; genus Spirillospora; species Spirillospora oligospora. Next base: position 355,373 of record NZ_JADG01000007.1, read on the forward strand.
GGCAGAGCGGTGGCAGAGCCTCCGCAGCGGGCCTAACCTCGCGGGAAATTGCAGGTCAGGGGCAGGGCGTCCGGTGCGTGTGGCGGTGATCGCATCGGGCGGACTTGCCAGGACGCGCGGTGGTACGTATCTTTCAGATGTATCGAGTCGATACATTCACTCGATACATCACATGGAGATATCGGCTCTGCGAACGAACGGACGGGACAACTCATGGCGGGCAAGAAGGGCGCGGGCGTGCTGGAGCTCGCCGTGCTCGGGCTGCTCCACGAGTCCCCGATGCACGGGTACGAGCTGCGCAAGCAGCTCAACATCCTGCTCGGCATGTTCCGCGCGTTCTCGTACGGCTCGCTGTACCCGTGCCTCAAGCAGCTCCTCGCCAAGGGGCTCATCGTCGAGGACCGGCCGCAGGAGCCGACCGTGCCCCTGGCACTGCAGAGCCGGCGCTCGAAGATCGTGTACAAGCTCACCGCCGAAGGCAAGGAGCGGCTCGAGCAGCTGCTCACCGAGGCCGGTCCGGCGGCGTGGGAGGACGAGGGGTTCGGCGTTCACTTCGCCTTCTTCTCGCACACCCGCGCCGACGTGCGGCTGCGGATCCTCGAAGGCCGGCGCAGCCGGCTGGAGGAGCGCCTCGAGAGCGTGCGCGCCGCGCTGGCGCGGACCCGCGAGCGGGTCGACTCGTACACCCTCGAGCTGCAGAACCATGGGCTCGAATCCGTCGAGCGCGAGGTCCGCTGGCTCAACGAGCTGATCGGACGCGAGCGGGCGGAGCAGGAACAAGCCAGAACTTCAGAACGCATTCAATCGATTCAGAACATGCCTCGGGAGACCGGCCGCTGACACGCGGCACGGCCTCGAGAGGGACAGGTGAACACCACCTCATGTCCCGCAGAGGTGGCGTTCGTCCTCCGGGGCGAGCGAGGATCGCAAACCGCTACAGAGAAGGAGCTACCGGATGGGTTCGGTGCGCGTAGCCATCGTGGGTGTGGGCAACTGCGCCTCTTCGCTCGTCCAGGGTGTCGAGTTCTACAAGGACGCGGCCCCCGAGACGCGTGTCCCCGGCCTCATGCACGTCCAGTTCGGCGACTACCACGTCGGTGACGTCGAGTTCGTCGCCGCGTTCGACGTGGACGCCAAGAAGGTCGGCATGGACCTGTCCGAGGCGATCCACGCCAGCGAGAACAACACGATCAAGTTCGCCGACGTCCCGCCGTCGGGCGTGATCGTCCAGCGCGGCCACACCTACGACGGTCTCGGCGAGTACTACCGCGACATGGTCGAGGAGTCGGACGCCGCGCCGGTCGACGTCGTCCAGGCCCTGAAGGACGCCAAGGTCGACGTCCTCGTGTCCTACCTGCCGGTGGGCTCCGAGGACGCGGACCGCTTCTACGCGCAGTGCGCCATCGACGCCAAGGTCGCGTTCGTCAACGCGCTGCCGGTGTTCATCGCCTCCGACCCCGAGTGGGCCGCCAAGTTCACCGAGGCGGGCGTCCCGATCGTCGGCGACGACATCAAGTCCCAGGTCGGCGCGACCATCACCCACCGCGTGATGGCCAAGCTGTTCGAGGACCGCGGCGTTGAGCTGCTGCGCACCTACCAGCTCAACTTCGGCGGCAACATGGACTTCATGAACATGCTGGAGCGCAAGCGCCTGCAGTCCAAGAAGATCTCCAAGACCCAGTCGGTCACCTCCCAGATCCCGCACGAGATGGCCAAGGCCGACGTGCACATCGGCCCGTCCGACCACGTGCCGTGGCTCGACGACCGCAAGTGGGCCTACGTCCGCCTCGAGGGCAAGTCCTTCGGCGACACCCCGCTGAACCTGGAGTACAAGCTCGAGGTCTGGGACTCCCCGAACTCGGCCGGCGTCATCATCGACGCGGTCCGCGCCGCCAAGATCGCCAAGGACCGCGGCATCGGCGGCCCGATCCTGTCGGCCAGCTCCTACTTCATGAAGTCCCCGCCGGAGCAGTACTCCGACGACGACGCGCGCGACGCCGTCGAGGCCTTCATCAAGGGTGAGCTCGACCGCTGACCCGAGCCTTGAGGCGGCCGGTGTGAACCGGCCCGCGCCAAGCGCCGGCGGCTGAACGGCCGCCCGAGTGACCCCTGACGGGTTCGTCCCGTCAGGGGTCACTTTGTTTCATAGGGAAAATCGGCATACAGCGCCCGTTGTCACGCTCTGGCTCTACCCTGACACCCCGCGTGATATCTCCGGGAGGCTCCGATGTCAGCACCGGCGTGGCGCCCCGTCCGCCGTCCCCCCGCCCGGTTCTCCCCGGACCGGACGCCGGGGCGGACGATCACGGTGGTGGCGGTCGCCGTGATGGCGGGGGTCGCGGCGGGCTGCGGGGGCTGGCCGGGGCGGTCCGACGCGCGCCACGCCGGGGTGCCCCGGGACGGCGGGACGCTGCGCGTCGTCGGGTCGTCCGACGTCGAGCACCTGGACCCGGCGTCGGCGGAGAGCGTGGGCGCGCGCGGGCTGGGCCGGACGTTCGCGCGCACGCTGTTCGGGACGATCGCGTCCAACGTGTTCGCCGAGACCGTCCCCGTGCGCCCGGACGTGGCGGAGCGGCTCCCGACCCGCGCGAACGGCGGCGTCAGCGCGGACGGCCTGACCTACACCGTCCGGCTGCGCGGCGGCGTCCTGTGGGACACCGCGCCGCCGCGCCCGGTCACCGCGCCGGACTTCGTGCGCGGGTTCAAGCGGCTCTGCAATCCGGCCGTGCCGTCCGCCGGGACGGGCTACTTCACCTCGACGCTGCGCGGCATGGACGCCTACTGCCGGGGGTACGCGCGTCTCGGGGCGCACGGCGTCAGCGCGGCCACGTCCGGTTCGTCCGACGCGGACGCGCGTGCCGCCGCCGCGTTCGCCGCCTACCAGAACGGCCACGACATCGAGGGCGTGCGCGCCACCGACGACCGGACGCTGGTGTTCCGCCTGGTCAGGCCCGCCTCCGACTTCCTCAGCCTCCTCACGCTCGAGTACACCGCGGCCGCGCCGCGCGAGTACGACGGCCACCTGCCGGACGGACCGGTCTTCAGGCGGCACACGATCTCGGACGGCCCGTACCGAATCTCCGAGTACCGTCCGAACACCTCGTTCCTGCTCACCCGCAACCCGGCGTGGCGTGCCGGGAGCGACCCGCTGCGCGAACGGCACGTGGACCGCATCCGGATCACGCTGGGGCAGGACTCGCCCGAGGCCGTGCAGCAGCAGCTGGAGACCGGCGCGGCCGACCTCGCCTGGGACCAGCCGGTGCCCTCCTCGGCGCTGCCGCGGCTGCGGTCCGGCCGCGACCGAAGGTTCGCCGTCCGGGAAGCGCCCTCGACCAGCCCCTATGTGGTCTTCAACCTGCGCAGCCCGAACAACGGACACGCCCTGGCCGACCGGAACGTGCGCCGCGCCCTCGCCTACGCGGTCGACCGCTCCGCCCTGGTCAAGATCGTCGGCGGGCCGGCCGTGGCCCGCCCGCTGCACACGGTCATCCCGCCCGGCACCACCGGGTACGCGCCCGCCGACCCGTTCCCGACGCCCGACGACTCCGGCGACCCCGCCACCTGCCGCCGTCTGCTGGCCTCGGCAGGCTATCCGCGGGGTCTGACATTCCGGTTCCCGTACCGCGTGAACAGCGTCCACCGGCTGATCGCCGAGTCGCTGCGGCAGAACCTCGCGGCCTGCGGCGTCCGGGCCGTCCTGTTCCCGGACACCGGCGGCGGCTTCTACGCCCGGACGCTCTCCGACCCCGCCCGCGGCGCGGCGGGCGCGTGGGACATCGCCGCGCCCGGCTGGACGCCCGACTGGTACGGCTCGAACGGCCGCTCGGTGCTGCTCCCCCTGCTGTCCGGGCGTTCGCTCGGCCCGGGCTCCACGAACTTCGGCGGCTACGAGAACCCGCGGGTGGACGCGCTGATCGACCAGGCGCTCACGGCGCCGTCCGAGGCGAGGGCCGCCGACGCCTGGCGGCAGGCCGACCGCACCGCGACCGGGGACGCCGCGATCCTCCCGCTGCTCGACCGCTCACACACGATCTTCATGTCGTCCCGCGTCCGCGACGCCCTCTTCCTCCCGACGTCCGCCGGATACGACTACACCCACGTCCGCCTCGCCCAGTGACCTCCTACCCCTGTTCCTCGCTAGCCGGGTCCTCAGCGGCACCGCCGAGGAGTTGCTCAGGCTGTAGCGGGCCGGGGGGCCGTCCCGCCGCGATCCCGTACTGAATAGGGGTTTCGACGTCTTTGGTGAGGTATTGTCCTCCGCTCCGGTTGATCATCCCAGCGGAGGTGCCATGGCCGTCGCCCCGAACGCCTACGAGGCCCGATGGAACGCCTTGTGCGCCGCGCTGGACGACCATCCGGCGATCAGAGTCTCGTACCGGTTCGACGGCGGCATCGACGCGGCGGTCACGGACACCGAGGCCGCGTGGGCAACGCTGGCCGGGAACACCGGCGCCACCGCCCCGGCGGGCCTCGCCGACCGCTTCCACCGGTTCCGCACGCTGGGACGCCAGTGGAGCGCCGAGGAGTCCGGCGTCCATGGAGAGTTCTTCCTGACGCACCTCGCGGCGGCGAAGCCGCAGGGCTACGAGTCGCGCATCGACTCCTGGCTGGACGGGGAGCTCTTCTCGTCCTCGGAGCTGCGCATCATCGACGAGCATCCGATCACCGGCACGGGCAGCCTCGCCGGGATACGGCCGCGCCCCGGCGGGACCGAACCGGAGCTGTGGTGGTCCACGATCCGGTACGCCGACTGGAAGCTGGACATCGGGTACGGCGAGTACATGGACGCGCTGACGCTCACCCGGGGCGCCTTCGACTGGCAGTTCCTCTTCACCGCAGCGCCGCTCGCGTCGGAGGAGTTCGACCGGGTGCGGGCCCGGCTGGAGCGGACGCTCGACACGCTGCCCGCCCTGTTCCCCGAGGACGACTTCGGCCCGCTCAGGCGGCGTTTCGAGGAACGTCTGCGATGACGGTCCCCCGGTTGGACGCGGCGCGGTAGGCCAGCGCGCCCAGCACGTACACGGCGGCGACCGCGACGACCGTCCCGGCCGAGACGCCGCTCGTGGGCAGCCAGCTCGCCGCGAGCGCCGCCGACGCGGCGAACGTGGCGTTGAAGAGCATGTCGTAGACCGCGAAGACCCGTCCCCGGTAGGCGTCCTCGACGGTCTCCTGGAGGATCGTGTCCACGCACAGCTTCACGCCCTGCGAGGTGACGCCCAGCGCGAACGACGCCGCCGCCCACGCGATCTCCTGGAACGGCAGTCCGAGCACGAGCACGCACGCCCCGCCGCCCGCCAGCAGCACCGTGATCCACGCCTGCTTGGTGATCCGCCGCACGACCGCCGGGGTGACCAGGGCGGCGGCGAAGTAGCCCACGCCCGACACGCCGAGCATGATCGCGGCGACGCGCAGCCCCTCCTCGGCGTCGCCGGTGAAGTGGCCCCGGCACAGCAGCAGCGTCTGCATCAGCACGACGCCGTACAGGAACCGGTGGAACGAGATCGCGCCGAGCGCCAGCGCCGCCGGACGGAGCCGCGCGATGTGCCGCGCGCCGTCCACCAGGCCGTGCAGCACCTCCCGGGCCGTCCCGCCGCCGGTCGGCTCGCCCGCGTGCGGTCCGAGCAGGTCGCGCGGCAGCAGCAGGGCGAGCGCCCCGGCGAGCATGAACATCGCGGCGGCGGCCACGAGGATGAGCGCGGTGCCGTCCGGGCCCGCACCGAACACGCCGCGCATCAGGTAGCCGAGGCCCGCCCCGACGAACGCGATGATCGTCCCGGACGTCACGGCGAACGCGTTGGCCGTGACGAGCTGCTCGCGCCGCACGACGTGCGGGAGCGCCGCCGAGAGCGCGGACAGGAAGAACCGGTTCACCCCGAGGACGGCCAGGCCGCCGACGAAGAAGGGCAGGCCGTCCGCGTCGACCGCGACCATGGCCGCGACGAGCAGGACGACCGCCGAGCGCAGCACCGGTGCGCGCGCGAGGATCTGGCGGCGTCGCCAGCGGTCCAGGAACACGCCCGCGAACGGGCCGAGCGCCGAGTACGGCAGCAGGGTGATCGCGAACGCCGCCGCCGCCTTGCCCGCCGACGCCTGCCGCTCGGGCGAGAAGAACACGTATCCGGCCAGCGCGACCTGGAAGACGCCGTCGGTGAGCTGGGAGACCAGGCGCACGGCGTACAGGCGGCGGAAGTACCGTCCGCCCAGAATCCGCCGCAGCTCCCCAGCCCTCATCCGATCACTTTAGTCAGCGCGGCACCCCTCAGGGCCACGCCGGTCAGGCACGTATCGCTCAAACACGCGCCGGTCAGGCGCGCGCCGCTCAGGCGCGCGCCCGTCCGACACGTGCCGGTCAGGGGCGGGGCTCGGCCGCCGCCGCGAACATGGCGTCCGCGATGTGCTCCAGATCGTCCTCGGTGCAGACGTACGGCGGCATCGCGTAGATCAGCTTCCCGAAGGGACGCAGCCAGACGCCGTGCGCCATCGCGGTGTCCTGGACGGTCGGCATGTCCACCGGCTCGTCCATCTCGATCACCGCGATGCCGCCCAGGACGCGGACGTCGGCCACGCCCGGCAGCTCGCGCGCGGGCTCCAGGCCCGCCGTCAGGACGGCCTCGATCGTGTCGATCTCGGAGCGCCAGTCGCGGGACAGCAGCAGATCGATCGACGCGGACGCCACGGACGCGGCCAGCGGGTTCGCCATGTAGGTCGGGCCGTGCATGAGCACGCCCGCCTCGCCCCCGGTGATCGTCCGGGCCACCTCGTCGGTGCACAGCGTCGCGGCCATCGTCATGTAACCGCCGGTCAGGGCCTTGCCGACGCACATGATGTCCGGGACGACCTCGGCGTGGTCGCAGCCCCACATCTCGCCGGTGCGGCCGAAGCCGGTGGCGATCTCGTCCAGGATCAGCGGGACGCCCAGCTCGTCGGCGACCTCGCGGAACGCGTGGAGGTACTCGGGCGCGTAGAACCGCATCCCGCCCGCGCCCTGGACGATCGGCTCGACGATCACTCCGGCGATCTCGTGCGCGTGCTCGGCGGCGAGGCGGCGCAGGCCGTCCAGGTAGCCGGCGTCCGGTTCGGTGTCGTAGCCGAGCGGCGGGACGTCCGCGAACACGTGCCGCGCGAGGACGTCGGAGAACTGGTGGTGCATGCCGTTGACCGGGTCGCAGACGGCCATGTCGCCGAACGTGTCGCCGTGGTAGCCGCCCCGGACGGTCAGCAGCCGGTGCCGTTCCGGCCGACCCTGCGACCGCCAGTACTGCAGCGCCATCTTGATCGCGACCTCGACCGCGACCGAGCCGGAGTCGGCGAAGAACACCTTGGTCAGCGGCCCGGGCGTGAGGTCGACCAGCTTGCGCGCCAGCCGGACGGCCGGCGGATGCGTCAGCCCGCCGAACATCACGTGCGCCATCTTCCCCAGCTGCGCGGTCACCGCCGCGTCCAGCTTCGGGTGCCGGTAGCCGTGGATCGCCGCCCACCAGGACGACATCCCGTCGATCAGCTCCGTGCCGTCCGCGAGGGTCAGCCGCGTCCCGGCCGCCGACACCACCGGGACCGCCGGGACCGCGGCGGGCATCGGCGCGTACGGGTGCCAGATGTGCTCGCGGTCGAAGGCCGTCAGGTCCTCCGCCGCCTGGGGGCTCATCCGCCCGAGCTGGAGGTCGATCATCCTTCGCTCCCGGAGTCCGACGGGGCCCCGGCCGGGACGACGCCCTGCTCGGCACCCCACGCGCGCAGCGCCTCGGTGGCCGCGTCCTTCCCGACCGGTCCCTGGTCGAGGCGCAGCTCGAGCAGGAACTTGTAGGCCTTCCCGACGATCGGGCCGGGACGGATGCCGAGGATCTCCTGGATCTCGTTGCCGTCCAGCTCGGGCCGGATCGCGGCGAGCTCCTCCTCCTCGGCGAGCCGGGAGATCCGCACCTCGAGCTCGTCGTAGGTGCGGCGGAGCCGCTCGGCCTTGCGCTTGTTGCGCGTGGTGCAGTCGGCGCGGGTCAGCTTGTGCAGGCGGGACAGCAGCGGCCCCGCGTCCCGGACGTACCGGCGGACGGCCGAGTCGGTCCACTCGCCCGTCCCGTAGCCGTGGAACCGCAGGTGCAGCTCGACCAGCCGGGACACATCGCCGATGACGTCCTTCGGGTAGCGCAGCTCGGTGAGCCGTTTGCGCGCCATCTTCGACCCGACCATCTCGTGGTGGTGGAAGGAGACGCGCCCGCCCGTCTCGAACCGGCGGGTCTTGGGCTTGCCGATGTCGTGCAGCAGGGCGGCCAGGCGGAGCACGAGGTCCGGGCCGTCCTCCTCCTGCGCGATGGCCTGCTCCAGGACGATCAGCGAGTGCTCGTAGACGTCCTTGTGACGGTGGTGCTCGTCGATCTCCAGCCGCAGCTTCGGCAGCTCGGGCAGGACGTGCGCGGCGAGGCCGGTGTCGACCAGCAGCGCCAGGCCCTCGCGCGGGTGCGCGCCGCACAGCAGCTTCGACAGCTCGTCCCGGACGCGCTCGGCCGACACGATCTCGATCCGGGACGACATCCCGGTCATCGCGGCGACGACGTCCGGCGCGACCGTGAAGCCCAGCTGGGACGCGAACCGGGCGGCGCGCATCATCCGCAGCGGGTCGTCGCTGAAGGAGTCCTCGGGCAGGCCGGGCGTGCGGATCAGGCCGCGGCCGAGGTCCTCCAGGCCACCGAACGGGTCGACGAACTCGTACCCGGGCAGCTTGACCGCCATCGCGTTCACGGCGAAGTCGCGGCGGCGCAGGTCCTCCACCAGGGACGTCCCGTAGGACACCTCGGGCTTGCGGGACCTCGGGTCGTAGGTCTCCGACCGGTAGGTGGTGATCTCCAGCTCGTGGCCGTCCTTGCGCAGGCCGACCGTGCCGAACTCGATGCCGATCGTCCAGACCGCGTCGGCCCAGCCGTCGATCAGCTCCAGGACGCGCTGGGGCGGGGCGTCGGTGGTGAGGTCGACGTCCTTGGTCGGACGGCGCAGCAGGGCGTCGCGGACGGGACCGCCGACGAGCGCGAGCTCGTGTCCGGCGGCGGCGAACCGTCCGGCCAGGTCCTCGGCGACCGGGGCGACGCGGGACAGCAGCTCGGTGATCGCGGCCCTGCCGGCGTCGGGGGCGTTCGGGATCGCGTTGGGATCAGGCACGGCCATCGAGCGTATGTCCTCGGTCGACTGCTGACAAAGCGCTATTCACCGCCGCGACCCCCTCGACGCCTCTATACATGGCGCGATAGCCGGGTTACGTTCTGATCACCCCGCGAGCGCCCGCGCGGCCGACGGTGATCCTCCGTGACAACGGTAGCGGGGAACCCCGGGCGCGCGGTCCACCGCGGGTGCCGCACCGACCGTGGCGGATCCGGTGCGGGCGGACCCGGCCGGGCCAGGGACGCGCCGAGCGGAGTGGATCCCGCGGACGCGCGAGGCGGCCGGGCGACGCCGGAGAGCCGCGGCGGAACGGGGTTTGGGACGTCCGGGGCGCGGCGACGCGCATCGGGACCGGACGCACGGGTATGTGGGGAGGCCCCTCACAGAGTGGCTCACGGGGAAACGGATCACCCACCGGATGCGGGGTGTGGGCCCCGCGGGACGGAGCCGGAGATGAAGGACGCCCTCACCATCCACCGCGCGTTGCTCGGCGGGGAGACACGGCACGAGATCGTGCGCCTGCCCTTCGGGATCGCGACCGCCGACGAGCTCCCCGAGGCGCTCGGACTCCCGGCGGAGCGGTGTCTGGTGACCCGCGTCTACGCCTGCGAGGCCGTCTTCCGCGGCGACCGCTTCCTGGCCGGGGCCGTGGTGTGCGCGGGCCGCCAGCCCCTCCAGGAGGCCGTCCGGCGCGAGGTGGGCGCCCGCCAGGTCCGTCCGGCCCGCGCCGACACCGTCAACGCCGTCACCGAATACGCCGCCGGGCTGGTCTCCCCCCTCCTCCTGCCGGACGCGATGCCGCTCCTGATCGACCGGCGGATCATCGAGTCCCGCTCCCCCGACGACGTCGTCTACACCGCGACCGGCGAACCGTCCACCGCCCTCGGCATCCGCGTCGCCGACCTCCGCCTCCTCACCTCCGCCAAACCCTGCCGCCTCTTCCCGCCTCCCCAGGCCCCGTCCCTGATCATCGAACCCGCCGACCCGCGCGAGCTGAGGACGTCCGGCCGCTGATCAACCCGGTCGGGCCGCCCATGCCGATCAGGCCGGGCCGGTGTCCGGCGCGCCGGAACGGGGGATGGCCCCCTGTGAATCAGGAGTCGCCGGAATGTCGATCTCGGCGACGAGTCGGGCGGGCGGGGGGCTCAGACGGTCGGACGGGAGCCTGGGCGCGGATACCATCGAGCCCGTGGTGCGGAGACTGGACGCCCGGCCGCTTCGAGGCGGTCCCCGGGCTGGCGCGGCGTGAGAGCGGCGGGACGCGTGGCGGCCCTGGCCGCACTGGTGCCCTGCCTTCTCGGGAGCACCGCGCCGGGGGCGTTCGCCCTGCCGTCCGGCGGGACGACCGCGACCGACGCGAAGATCATGACCAGCGCGCTGGCCGCCGAGCCCGCGCTGCCCGACGCGGCGGCCGAGCCGGGCCAGGCGCGGCAGGGGAAGGTGTCGCTCGCGCTGGCGACCGTCAGCCCCAAGGCCGCCGAGGCGTCCGGCAAGCGCTCCAAGGTGCAGATCACCGGCACCGTCGAGAACCGCACCGGGCACCAGCAGACCGGGCTGACCGTCCGGATGCGCTACAACGGCACCCCGCTGAGCTCCCGCGCCCAGCTGGAGCGGTACGCCGCCGGGCAGCCGTCCGCGCTGCTCAGAGGGGTCGGGACCAGGTCCGTCCCGCTCGCCAAGGCGGCCGTGCCGAACGGCTCCCAGTCCTTCTCCCTCAGCGCGAACACCGCCGACATCGGGATGCGGAGCTTCGGCGTGTACCCGGTCGGCGTCGAGGTCGTGAACGCCGCGCAGGAGGTCGTCGCCGGGGTCATCACGTTCGTGACGTTCGCCCCGAAGGCCGGAGACGTGAAGCCGGTCAAGGTCGGCTGGGTCTGGCCGCTGATCGACCGGCAGCACCGCACCGCCGCGGACGGGTTCACCGACGACGACCTGAACACCCAGATGGGCAAGGACGGCCGCCTGTCCGGCCTGGTCTCCGCCGCCGCCTCCACCAGGACCCCGGTGACCTGGGCCGTCGACCCGGCCCTGCTGGACGACGCGCGCCAGATGGCGAGCGGGCCCTACCAGGTCCAGGGCCTGCGCGAGGACACCTCGGTCAAGACGCCGAAGAGCGCCGCCGCGGAGGGCTGGCTGAAGTCGCTCAAGTCGGCGATGAAGTCCGACCAGTACTTCGCGCTGCCCTACGCCGACCCGGACGTGGTCGCGCTCGTCCGCAACAAGCAGAACAACCAGGTCGCGCTCGCCTACCAGAACGCGCAGATCGCCCCGTCCGTGCTGGGCGCGCAGCCGAGCACGGCGATGGCGTGGCCGCCGGCCGGCGTCGCGGGCCCCAGCACGCTGAAGCAGCTGGTCAGGCACGGCCGGGTGGGCAGCGGGCCGATCCTGATGAGCAGCGACAACGCGTTCACCCCGGCCGCCAGCGGCTACACGGCGAACGCGGTGACGACGACGGAGATCGACAACCGGACGCACACCGTCCTCACCTACGACGACAAGCTCGCCGACATCCTCGACCAGAACACCCGGGCGCCCGGCGCGAAGGTGCTGACCGAGCAGCGCTTCCTGGCCGAGACCGCGATGATCACGGCCGAGCGGCCGCAGACCGCGGGCCGGACGCTCGTCGTCGCGCCCGGACGGCACTGGAACCCGCCCGCCGACCTGGCCAAACAGCTGCTCGCCGACACCGCGACCATGCCGTGGCTGAGCACCGCCTCGCTCGACAAGATCGCCCATACGCAGCCCGAGGAACGCCAGCCGAAGGGCTACCCGAACGAGTACGAGGGGTACGAGCTCGGCCGCGGCTACCTCGACCAGGTGCACCGGATCCAGCAGGAGGCCAACTCCTTCGCCTCGATCGTGGTGAACTCGCCCAGCCCCGTGTACCAGCGGGCGGTGCTGCGGCTGGAGTCGGTGTCGTGGCGCGGCAAGCCGTCCGCCGCGTACGCCGCGCGCCGCCGCGTCAGCTCCGAGCTGGCCGACGACACCGGCCGGGTGCGGGTGATCAGCGGGCAGACCGGGCTGGCGGGCAACTCCGGCATGGTGCACATCACGGTCGCCAACGACCTGCCGGACCAGACCGTCCGGGTGATCGTGAACGTCGCGTCGGAGAACACCGCCAAGCTCCAGATCGGCAAGCTGGAGGGGCGCTCCCCGATCGACCTCAAACCGGGCGACAAGGTCACCCGGAACCTGCCGGTCACCGCCAACGGGAACGGGCGGTTCCGGCTCCTGGTGCAGTTGGCGTCCGCCGACGGCCGCGAGTACGGCGAACCGCACGTCATCACCGTCCGGACGACCGGGTATGGACGGACATCGCTCGTCATCACGGGCGGCGCACTTGCCGTACTCTTCGTGGGCGTCGGAGTGCGGGCCATGCGAGCGAGGCGCCGCCGGAAAGCGGAGGCAGCCGGTGACGGACCGACCGGAACGGAACCAGCGACCGGAGCGCCGGGGCCCTACTACCCCGGAGCAGAACCCCTGGTCGCAGGAGACTCCGGGCTACCCGAACCCGGAACAGGAGCCCCCGCGGGCCCCGGGAGCGCCGGGGCACCCGCAGACGCCCCAGCAGCAGCCGGGATACCCGCAGGGCCGTCCACAGGGCGGGGCTCCGGGCCGGCCTCCAGGTCAGCCGCAGAACCCTCCGCACGGGCAGACGCCTCCGCCGGGATACCGGCAGAGCCCTCCGAATACCCAGTGGGACCAGCAGAGGACGCCGCCCCCGCCGAATACGGGACAGCCGAACACCGGCCGTCCGGGGCAGGGGCAGGGGTATCCGGGGCGGCCTCAGGACGTCACGCGTCAGGAAACGGCGCCGGGTCGGCACCACGCTCCGGGAACGACTCCCGCGCCACCGTACGGGACGGCTGGCCCCCAGCCGGGGCAGAACCGTCAGCCGACGGTGCAGATGCCGACGCCGGGACGCCGGACGCCGACGAGTGGGCCGGGACCGGAGGCTGGTTCGGCACACGGTCCGGGTCAAGGACCGGGGCCGGGCATGCCGCCGGGGATGGGGCGGACTCCGAACCCGGGTCGGTTCCAGGCGCCGGGAACGCCGGGAACGGGACGGATCCCGGGGCCGGGACCGGAACCGGGTCGTCCGCCGATGGGGATGGGCACGGCCGCTGAGACCGCGCTCGACCTGCCGATCCCGCCCGGAACCGAGGCGCCGACCGCCCCTCCCGCCGAGACCGGCGGGGGCGACGGCGGCGGAGGCGGGTCGAGCCTGCTGAAGTCGGGCGCCATGATGGCGCTCGGCACGGTCGCGTCCCGCGTGACCGGCTTCCTGCGGACGGCGGCGATCGTCGCCGCGCTCGGCAACGGCGCGCTCCTCGGCATCTACAACACCGCCAACACCTTCCCGAACCAGATCTACGACCTGCTGCTCGGCGGCATCCTGACCAGCGTCATCGTGCCGCTGCTGGTCCGCGCCAAGGAACGTGACAAGGCCTACGGCGAGCAGTACGAGCAGCGCGTGTTCACCCTGTCGGTGCTCGGCCTCGGCGGGCTGTCGGTGCTGGCGATGCTCGCCGCGCCGCTGCTGATCACCCTGTCGGCGCCGTCCTACCACGGGGATGAGCGGAAGATCGCGATCCTGTTCGCGCTGTTCTTCCTGCCCCAGATCTTCTTCTACGGGATCGGCGCGTTCGCGGGCGCGATCCTGAACACCCGCGGATCGTTCGGCGCGCCGATGTGGGCGCCGGTGCTCAACAACGTCGTCATGATCGCGGTCGGCGGGGCCTTCCTGTGGGTGTCCAGCGGCGCGTCGGTCGGCGCGTCCACGATCAGCGACACCGAGTTCTACCTGCTCGCGGTCGGCACCACCGGCGGCATCGTGCTGCAGACGATCGCGCTGTGGCCGTCGCTGCGCCGGGTCGGGTTCCGGTGGCGGCCGAAGCTGAACTTCCAGAAGGGCGAGATCAGCGGCGTCGGCAAGCTCGCCGGCTGGACGCTCCTCTACGTCATGCTGACGCAGGCCGCGTTCACGGTGATCACGGCCCTGTCCAACAGCGCGGGCACCAAGGCGCACAACGCGGGCGTGGGCGACGTGTACGGCTACGGCTCGTACTCCACCGCGTACATGATCTTCCAGCTGCCCTACGCGATCGTCGCGGTGTCGGTGATCACCGCGCTGCTGCCGCGGATGTCCCGGCACGCCTCCGAGGGCGCGTCCCACCTGGTCCGGGACGACTTCTCGTCCGGGCTGCGGCTGTCCTCGGTGATCATCCTGCCGGCGGCGGCGCTGATGGCCGTGCTCGGCCCGGAGATCTCCGTGGTGCTGTTCGCGCACGGCTCCACCTCGGTGTCGGACGCCGAGGTCATCGGCCGCGTCATGCAGGCGTTCGCGGTCGCGCTCGTCCCGTTCTCGTCCTACCAGCTGATGCTGCGCGTGTTCTACGCGCACAACGACACCCGCACCCCGGCGTTCATCGCGTTCGCCACGGTCACCACGAACATCCTCTGCGCGGTCGGGGCCTTCTACCTGCTGCCGCCCAAGTGGATCATCGTCGGGATCGCGGGCGGGTTCGCGCTCGCCAACGTCGTCGGCACCCTGGTCTGCTGGATCGTGCTGCGCCGCAAGCTCGGCGGGCTGGACGGCCGCCGGGTGATCGGCACCCACCTGAAGCTGGCGGTCGCCCTCTGGCCGCTGATCGGCTTCGCCTACGCCGTGCACGCGGTGATCGCCGCCGCGCTCGGCCGCGGCCTGCTGCCCGGCATGCTCGCCCTGATCGTGGGCAGCGCGGGCGGCGGCGTCCTGTACCTCCTCTTCGCCCGCCTCATGCGCGTGGGCGAGGTCCAGGGCATGCTCTCGATGGTCTCGTCCCGCCTCCCCGGCCGCCGCTGACCCCCGCCCCGCGCGGGGCGGTACAGGGTGTGCGGGTCCATACACGTGGGGGCAGGACGTGCGCGTACGAGACACAGATCACGCGAGGCGGAAGACGGGCCTCATGCGCATGCGCGTCCCGGATCAGGTGGCCTGGTGGTAGCGGCATCGGGCGGCTACGAGGCCCCGATCAGGGCATTCTCGGACGGGTCCCGGGGGCGGCCCGACACGGGTAGCATCCCCCGGGTCGCGCATGACCGTCCGCTTCGCGGGTATCGTCCGCGGCCCGCGGGAAGGCATGGCAAACTCCACGGCACCCGCGCGGATAAGGCGACCGACGAGCGGGCTAGCCACTACCATGTTGGGGACTACGGCTTGCGGGGCGACACCCTGGGTACTGCAAAGAGGAGGGTCGGAGGCGTAAGCTGCCACGCCACGAACATGGGATCTGACCACCTGCGCTGGACACTGCAGTGAGCACGTCCGTCATCGAGCCCGGCGCCCGCTTCGCGGGTCGGTACCGGCTGGAAGAACGCATCAAGGACTCGGGTGGCTCGTCCCTGTGGAAGGCCATCGACGAGATCCTCGCGCGCGCCGTCGCCGTCCGCACGTTCGAGCCCGGCTTCCCGCGCGTCCACGAGGTCGTCACCGCCGCGCGCGCCGCGTCCCGGCTGACCGACCCCCGTCTCACCCAGGTCTTCGACGCCGACGACTCGGGTGAGCGCGCCTACGTGGTCAGCGAGTGGGTCGTCGGCGAGACGCTGGAGCAGATGCTCGCCAAGGCCCCGCTGGAGCCGGGCCGCGCCACCACGCTGTTGTACGAGGCGGCCGAGGCGCTCGCCGCCGCGCACGCGGCCGGGCTGGCGCACCTGTGCCTGTCCCCCCGCGACCTGGTCTGGACGACCGGCGGCACGGTCAAGGTCCTCGGCGTCGCGACCGACGCCGTCCTGGCCGACCACTACTCCGACTCGCCCGCCGGCGTGGACACCCGGGGCCTCGGGTCCATGCTCTACGCGGCGCTGACCGCGCACTGGCCGGGCGAGCCGTCCCGCTCGTCCCTCCCGGCCGCACCGACGTCCGGTTCGTCCGGCTCCAACGGTTCCCGGGGCTCGGGCTCGCACGACCTCACCGTGACCACCCCGGACCGGGGGGCCGCGGCGAACGCCACCGCGCCCGACGAGCCCCCGGTCCTCGTGGCCCCGCGCCTGGTGCAGGCGGGCGTGCCGTCCGCCGTGGACGACATCGTCTGCCGCAGCCTCGGCCTGCCCGCGCCCGCGAGCGGCCCGGACGCCGAGTCGCTCACCACCCCGGCCGAGTTCGCCGCCGCGCTGCGCCGCGTGCCGCGCACCCCGCTGCCGCTGTTCGCCGGGCTCGGCACCGCGCCGACGCCCCGTCCGGCCCCGGCCGGCCCTCAGGCGACCACCGCGTACCGGCAGCCGCCCGCCGCGGCCCAGCCCGCGCAGCCCGCACCCTCGCGTCCGGCCGCTCCGCCGCGCCGGGCGTCGTCCGCGCCGACCGGCGCGGCCCCGGCCCAGCCGACCACCGCGATCGGACGGTCCACCCGCCACGGCGCCCCCCGCAAGCCCGTCAACCGCGGCCTGATCGGCATCGCCGCGGCCGCCCTGACGGTCGTGGTCGGGCTCAGCGCGTGGGCGCTGTCCGGCGGCGACCCGGACAAGGGCCAGGCCCAGCACGGCACGGGCCCCGGAAACGGCCAGTCGTCCTCGCCGTCCGCGCCCGCCGCGACCACGCTGAAGGCGGTGAACGCCTACTCGATCCAGGACGGCTCGAGCCGCGACAGCCAGTCCGACAAGTACCTCGACCTCCTGACGAACGGCGGCGGCAGCCACAGCCGCTTCTGGCAGAGCGCCACCTACCACGGGGCCGACTTCGGCAGGCTGCTCAAGGGCATCGGCGTCGTCTTCGACATGGGCCGCAAGGTCAAGGTCGACAGCGTCCGCCTGAACACGGTGGGCGTCTCGGGCGCGCCGATGGAGATCCGTGTCGGCGACACCAAGGATCTCGGCGCCCTGCACGTCGCGGGCAAGGGAAGCTCCCAGTCGGGCACGTTCACGATCAAGGCCGACAAGCAGCTGGCCGGCCAGTACGTGTGCGTCTGGTTCACCACCCCCGTCCCCGACCAGTTCAAGGCGAAGCTGAGCGAGGTCACGATCCTCGGTTCCGCGAGCTAGAGCGCGTCGCGAGCGGCGTCCAGGTTGCGCGCATCCCAGGAGTGGAGGACGGAATCGGCCCGGGTTCGACCGTCCTCCGCCGGGGCGTCGCGGTGGGGCAGGTGGCTTCGAGAGGCACCGTGGTCCGGTTCGGGTGGCTCTGGACCGGTAACGATGGGGTGGCGATCGCGCCGTCGTGTTTCCGGGTTGTGACGTCTGACGGAGTCTCTCGGTATCGTTCCTGTGAGCAGAATGTCCCCTCCCCCCAGGAATCTGTGGTGTCTTCCTCAGCAGGTGCGGCCGCTCCCGGACGTCCGGTGACCAGCGAAGGCGTGCGGTCATGGCATCGGTGAGCACGCCGCGGGTGGGCGAGGTCCCCGACAAGGAGCTCCTGGCCCGGCACGCCCAGGGGGACCCGCACGCCTTCGCCGAGCTCGTGCACCGGCACCGTGACCGCATGTGGGCCGTCGCCCTGCGCACCCTCGGCGACCCCGACGAGGCCTCCGACGCGCTCCAGGACGCCTGCCTTTCGGCGTTCCGCGCCGCGGGCCGGTTCCGCGGCGACGCCGCCGTCACGACCTGGCTGCACCGCATCGTCGTCAACGCCTGCCTGGACCGGATCCGCCGCCGCTCGGTGCGTCCGGCCACGCCCATGGGGGACGACGCGACCTTCGACGCCGTCGCGCCCAAGATGCCCGACCCCACGGACGCCCACGGGGTCTCCCTGGACGTCCGGCAGGCCCTGACGCAGCTGCCTTACGAGCAGCGCGCGGCGCTCGTCCTGGTGGACATGATGGGTTATTCGGTCGACGACGCGGCGGCCGTTCTGGAGGTCCCACCTGGGACGATCAAGTCGCGGTGCGCCCGTGGACGCGCGAGGCTCGCGCCACTCCTCCGCCAGCATCGGAACCGAAAGGACGCCCGGAACGTCGGAGGTGTGGAAGGAGGTGGCGCACCCTGATGAAATCCCCGCATCTCGACTACGACACCTTGGCCGACCTCGCCGAGGGACTGCTCGAAGACGACCTGGCCGCCTCCGCCAACGCGCACCTCGACACCTGCGCCGAGTGCCGGGACCTGTCCGCCGACCTTGCGGACGTGTCCCGGATCCTGGCGGAGGCGCCCCTCCCGTCCATGCCCGCCGAGCTGGCCGAGCGGATCGACTCCGCCCTGGCCGCCGAGTCGCTGCACACCGCCACCGTGGTGAGCCTGGAACAGCGGCGCAAACAGCGGCACTGGCGGGTCCTGTCCGCCGCTGCCGCGGCGGTGGTCGTGCTCGGCGGCGGAACGGCGGTCGGAACGACCCTCGTGCGCGGCGGCGGTTCGCATGACGGCAGCGCCAACGTCTCGTCCCCGGTGACCGACCCGTCGGGGCCGGACCACGCGTTGGCCGGCGGGCCCGGCGGCAGCGCGCCCTCGGCGGCGGCCGGCGGCTACGCGATCGTGACGACCGGCACCGACTACCACGCGGCGTCGCTCGGCTCGCAGATCGCGCACTCGGTCGGCGAGCCCGCCCGGCAGATGACCGTGCAGGGCGCGACGGCCACGTCCGTCCAGCAGTGCGTGGCGGCCGTCGCCCGGGCCGTCCGGCCCCTGCTGGTCGATCAGGCGCGCTACGACGGCGCACCGGCGACGATCATCGCGCTGCCCGGCCCTTCGCAGGGACGCTACGACGTGTGGATCGTCCGGCCGACCTGCACCCCGCAGGACCGGCAACTGATCAGTCACACCCAGGTGTCCGGCTGACCCTGGCCCCGAGATCAGACGACGGCCGTCCGGCGCCCGGACGGCCGTCGTTTTTCATTCACGGGACGCGCTCGCTGACATCTTTGGGCCTTCGCCAGGAAGCATCCTAAGGAGCGTGCCGTCGCTCCCGTTCGGACCCGTTTCTGGAGAACGCCGCTCAGAGAACCCCTCGGGAGCGGCTTCCTGGAGCCGCTCTTCAGGATTCGTTCAGAGAGTCTTGAGGAAGTCCTCGGCGATCGCCCAGGCGCGCTCGGCGGACTGTTCGTCGTAGTCCGGCAGATCGGGATCGGTGAACAGGTGCCCCGCGCCGGGGTAGCGGAAGACCTCGACGTCCGCGCCCGCCCGCCGCATCCGCAGATACCACGCGTTCTGCCAGTCGACCGGCTCGTAGGTGTCGGGATCGGCCACGTGGAGCTGCACGGGCAGGTCCATGGCGGACGCGTCGTCGGCCATGTCGGACGTGCCGTGCATCAGCAGCAGGCCCCGCGCGTTCTTGTCCCCGAGGGCGAGGTTCTGCGCGAGCGCGCCGCCGAGGGAGAAGCCCGCGTAGACGATCCCGCCCGCCGACAGCGGGGCCGCCGCGGCGATGGCCCGCTTGAGGAGCTCGTCCCGGCCGATCTCCTCCTTGATCTCGATCGCCTCGTCCGGGTCGTCCACGACACGCCCGCCGTAGAGGTCGGGGACGTGCACCTCGTGACCGTGCTCGCGCAGCCGGTCGGCGGCCTGGTGGACGGCGGGCCGGAGCCCGTACATGGAGTGCAGGAGAAGAATCCGCGCCATGTGGGCAAGCTTATGTCCAGCCCAACCCCGTCCCGGGACGGGCGGGAATCTCCGGGCTCTAGGATCGGTTGACGCGACTGGCGGTCCGGAACGGCTCCGGGGATCTCTGAGACGGCCCGGCGTTCCCGCCCCTCCGGTACCGAAAGCCACCGAGAAAGGCACTGTGACAGTGAGCGACGACGTCCGCAACGTCATCATCATCGGGTCCGGCCCCGCCGGCTACACGGCCGCCACGTACGCGGCCCGTGGTGACCTGAAGCCGCTGCTCTTCGAGGGCTCGGTCACCGCCGGCGGCGCGCTGATGAACACCACCGACGTGGAGAACTACCCCGGCTTCCCGGACGGGATCATGGGCCCGGACCTGATGGACGGCATGCGCAAGCAGGCCGAGCGGTTCGGCGCCGAGCTGATCACCGACGACGTCACCGAGGTCGACCTGAAGTCCAACCCGAAGATCGTCAAGGTCGGCGACGACGTCTACCGCGCGCACGCGGTGATCGTCGCCACCGGTTCGCAGCACCGCAAGCTGGGCCTGCCGCGTGAGGACGCGCTGTCCGGACGCGGCGTCTCCTGGTGCGCGACCTGCGACGGCTTCTTCTTCCGCGACCAGGACATCGCGGTCGTCGGCGGCGGCGACACCGCGATGGAGGAGGCCATCTTCCTGACCAAGTTCGCCCGGACGGTCACCGTCGTGCACCGCCGGGACGAGCTGCGCGCCAGCCGGATCATGCAGGACCGCGCGTTCAAGAACGACAAGATCCGGTTCGTCTGGGACAGCGAGGTCGCCGAGCTGCAGGGCGAGACGAAGCTGAGCGGCGTCCGCCTGCGGAACGTCAAGACCGGCACCGAGGAGGACCTCGCGGTCACCGGCCTGTTCATCGCGATCGGCCACGACCCGCGCAGCGACCTGTTCTCCGGCCAGCTCGACACCGACGACGAGGGCTACCTGGTCGTCGAGGCGCCGACCACCAGGACCAACCTGCCCGGCGTGTTCGCCTCCGGCGACGTCGTCGACCACACCTACCGGCAGGCGATCACCGCGGCCGGCACGGGCTGCGCCGCGGCGATCGACGCCGAGCACTGGCTGCAGGACCAGGGCGAGGCCGAGATCGTCCCGCAGACCGACCCGGTCGTCCTCGCCGGCGAGGGCTGACCGGCGCCCGAACGCCGTCCGGTGCGGTGGCGGGGGCCGCCGCGCCGTCCGTAGTACGAGAACCAAGGGAGACTCCATGAAAGCCGTGACCGACAAGGACTTCGGCACCGCCGTCCTCCAGAACGACAAGCCCGTCCTGGTCGACTTCTGGGCCGAGTGGTGCGGCCCGTGCCGCATGGTCGCGCCGATCCTGGAGGAGATCTCCGCGGAGCACGGCGACAAGATCGAGATCGTCAAGATGAACATCGACGAGAACCCGAAGGTCCCCGCCGAGTACGGCATCATGCAGATCCCGACCATGAACGTCTACAAGGGCGGCGAGGTCGTGAAGCAGATCATGGGCGCCAAGCCCAAGGCCGCCATGCTGCGTGAGCTCGCCGACTTCATCTGAGAACCGTCTCAGCGCCCCGAGGGCCCCGCTTCCACCGTCCGGAAGCGGGGCCCTCGCCGTCCGGGCCGCGTCTCTCAGAAGCCCTCAGACCGGACGAAGGATGCCCTCTGGGGTCATGGAGCCGAGAAGCCGCTCCAGCGCCACCTCGACGTCCTCACGCCACGACAGGACGGACTTCAACTCGAGCCTGAGCCGCGGATACCGGTGGTGCGGCCGGACGGTCTTGAATCCGACCGAGAGCAGGTAGTCGGCGGGCACCATGCAGGCCCCGTCCTCCCCCTTCAGGTCGCCGAACGCCTCGACCGCCTTCACGCCGCGCCGGACGAGGTCCTTCGCGACGCCCTGGACGAGCATCCGCCCGAGCCCGCCGCCCGCGAAGTCCGGCACGATGTGGGCCGTCATGAGCAACACGGCGTCCGCGCTGACCGGACTCGTCGGGAACGAGATCGACCGCGGCACGTACAGCGGCGGCGCGAACAGGACGAACCCCGCGGGCACGTCGTCCACATAGGCGATCTTCCCGCAGGAGCCCCACTCCAGCAGCGTGGCCGAGACCCACGCCTCCTTCTCCAGCCCCGGGTCGCCCGCCTTCACCGCCCGCTCGAACCCCGCCGGATCCAGTTCCCAGAACACGCACCCGCGACACCGCCGCGGCAGATCGTCCAGGTTGTCCAGCGTGATGTTGACGAGACGACGCGACACCAGAACCCCCGCCCACAAGCCACCACAGCACCCCGAGCCCGCCCCGGCATCGTAGCGACCCCACCTCCCCCAAACCCCCCACTCACCAACTCCCGGCCACCGAGCCGCACGCCACTGCCGACGACCTGGCACCTCCACCAGTCGACCAGGGCGCGATGGTCGACAGCACGGCGGTCGGCAGCACGGCGGTCGGCAGCGGCGCGGTTGGCGGCGGTTGGCGGCGGCGCGGTTGGCGGCAGCGCGGCGCTCCGCAGCGCGACGCTCGACGGCGCGGTCGTCAGCGGCGCGGTCGTGGGCAGCGCGGTCGTGGGCAGCACGGTCGTCAGCGGCGCGGTCGTCAGCGGCGCGGTCGTCAGCAGCACGGTCGTCAGCAGCACGGTCGTCAGCGGCGCGGTCGGCGATCGGCCGGGCGTGGGCGGGTGGGTGGGGGGATGGTTCGGTTGGGGGGTGTGGGGTGATCCGGTCGTGGGGATGCGGGGGGTTCTCCCGGCCGGCACGGGATCGATGCCGTAGTTTGCTGGGACATCCGATCCCCTGGAGGTGCCTCGTGGAGCACTCGCGTTCAGATGCCTACACCGATCGTTATGCCGACCGCGCCGCCGGCATGGTGCCTTCGGAGATCCGGGCCCTGTTCGCCGTGGCCTCGCGTCCCGAGGTGGTCTCGCTGGCCGGGGGGATGCCGTACGTGTCGGCGCTGCCCCTGGACGAGTTCGGCGGGATGGTCGGGGAGCTGATCGCGCGCAACGGGGCCGAGGCGCTCCAGTACGCCTCCGCGCAGGGGGATCCCCGCCTGCGGGAGCAGATCTGCGACGTGATGGCGCTGGAGGGCGTCCAGGCGTGCGCGGACGACGTGATCGTCACGGTGGGCGCGCAGCAGGCACTCGACCTCGTCACGCGGATCTTCGTGAACCCCGGCGACGTCATCCTCGCCGAGGGGCCGTCCTACGTGGGCGCGCTGGGCACCTTCGCGTCGTATCAGGCGGACGTCGTCCACGTCGCCATGGACGAGGGCGGGCTCGTCCCCGAGGCGCTTGAGGAGACCCTCCTGCGCCTGCGGCGGGAGGGTCGCACGGTCAAGTTCCTCTACACCGTGCCCACGTTCCAGAACCCGGCGGGCGTGACGCTGACCGCCGACCGTCGCACGCGTCTCCTGGAGCTCGCGGCCGAGCACGACATCCTCATCATCGAGGACAACCCCTACGGGCTTCTCGGCTTCGACGGGGAGCCCATGCGGGCCCTGCGCGCCGACGACTCCGAGCGCGTGATCTACCTCGGCACGTTCTCCAAGACGATCGCGTCCGGCCTGCGGGTGGGCTGGGCGCTCGCCCCGCACGCGGTGCGCGCCAAACTCGTCCTCGCGGCCGAGTCGGCGGTGCTCTGCCACTCCAGCTTCTCCCAGCTGGCCGTCCGGGAGTACCTGGCGACGCAGCCGTGGCGCGAGCAGATCAAGGAGTTCCGTCAGCTCTACCGCGAGCGCCGTGACGCCATGCTGGACGCCCTGGACACGCTGATGCCCGAGGGATGTACGTGGACGCGTCCGGCCGGTGGCTTCTTCGTCTGGCTCACCCTCCCCGAAGGACTGGACGCCAAGGCGATGGCTCCGCGCGCCATCGCCGAGCGCGTCGCCTACGTTCCCGGCACCGGCTTCTACGCCGACGGGAACGGCCGCCGCGACATGCGCATCTCGTACTGCTACCCCGAGCCGGACCGCATCCGCGAAGGCGTCCGCCGCCTGGCCGGTGTCATCGAGAACGAGCTGCGCACCCGCGACACCTTCGGAGGCGTCGGCCACCACGTTTCAGGGGGCGTGGACACCCCAGGCCCCGAAGTCGTCTGATCCCCCTCCCTTCCGATCCCCGGGCCGCGCCCTCCGTCTGCTCATCAGGCGGAGGGCGCGGCCTTTCTCGTGCTCGCCAGCCCGCCAGGTGCTCTCGCTGTCGTCTCGAACGCCTCATGCGTCCATGCTCGCCGGACGCGGCGTCACGATGGAACCTGAAGCGCGTTCTGTGGATAAACCCGCCGACACACGGGCCCGTTTCACGTGAAACGGCGGCAGCCTCCATGATGGGTGCCGTCCAGCACGCTCCTGATCCACCCTGAAGGAACCGCAGTGGAATTCACTCACGTCGTCGTACTCGCCGGAGGACTCTCCTACGAGCGCGAGGTCTCGCTGCGCTCGGGCCGCCGCGTCACCGACGCCCTGCGAACCCTGGACATCCCCGTCGAACTCCGGGACGCCGACGCCAACCTCCTGGAGTTCCTCGCCACGGACCCGCCGGACGTCGTCTTCCCCGTCCTGCACGGCGCCATGGGAGAGGACGGCGCGATCCGCGACATCCTCGAACTCGTGGGGATCCCCTACATCGGCGCCCGCCCGGACGCCTGCCGGATCGCCTGGGACAAGCCCTCCGCGAAGTCCGTCGTCGCCCGCGCCGGCGTGCGCACGCCCGCCTCCGTCGCGCTCCCCAAGGAGCTCTTCCACGACCTCGGCGCCGCCGCCGTCCAGGACCTGATCGTCACTCGACTGGGCCTGCCGCTCTTCGTGAAGCCCACCCGCGGCGGCTCCGCGCTCGGCGCGTCCGCCGTCCACAAGGCCGAGGACCTCACCGCCGCGCTCGTCTCCTGCTTCGCCTACGGCGACGCGGCCCTCGTCGAACGCTACGTGGAGGGCACCGAGATCGCCGTCAGCGTCATCGACGGCCCGGACGGTCCACGCGCCCTCCCCGCCGTCGAAATCGTCACCCCGAACGGCCGCTACGACTACACCGCCCGCTACGACGCGGGCGACACGGAGTTCGTGACGCCCGCGCGCCTCTCCCCCGGGGCCGCCGAGGCCGCCACCCACGCCGCCCTCACCGCACACCGCGCCCTCGGACTCCGCGACCTCTCCCGCACCGACCTCATCGTGGACGCCGCGGGAGGCGTCCACTTCCTCGAAGTCAACGTCGCCCCCGGAATGACCGAGACCAGCCTCCTCCCCCGAGCCGTCACCGCCGCGGGGCTCTCCCTCGGCCCGCTCTGCGAATCCCTCCTCCGTCGCCGTTTCACGTGAAACACCGCCCCCTGTACAGCGCCGACCTTCAGGGACGAGGGGCGCGACTCCGGTGGGCACAACTGGCGCGCCGTGCGTTGATCACCGTCGGCGGGGTCGGGGGAAGCGCCAACGCGGAAGCCTCGGGCGCGGGCGGCTACGCCGGTGGCGGCGCCGGTGGCATCTTCGCCACGTCCGGCGGGAACGGCGGCGTTCACGTGAAACAAGGCATCGGCCACTCCCCTACTTCGACGCCGCCGTCCTCCAGATGCACCTCGGCAAACTGACCCAAGACAGCGAAGCTCGCGCCACCGGGCGGGACGGCCCCTCGGAGAGCGGCGGCGTGTTTCACGTGAAACGGCGGGAGCGGCGACAACCGGCCGACCTCCTGGAGGTTGCCGGCGAGGGTCTCGCTTCTAGCGCCTGGAGGAGGACGAGGGCCTGGCGGGGCGGACGGGGGTTTGGCGGGGCGGACGAGGGTCTGGCGGGAAGGGCTAGGGCCGGGAGGAAGTCGGAGGGCAGGCGGGAGGGCGAGGACGGCCGGGAAAGCGAAACGCCCGCCTCGGTGGAGCGGGGCGGGCGTTGAGAGGAAGGCCGGTCAGTCGTCGTCTTCGACGCCCTTGTCACCGGGGGCCATCGACTTGATGATGCGGTCGAGGTCCTCCAGGGTGGCGAACTCGACGACGATCTTGCCCTTCTTGCTCCCCATGTCGACCCGGACCCGGGTCTCGTACCGGTCGGAGAGCCGGTCGGCCAGGTGCTGGAGGGCGGGAGCGGTGGGGCGCTTGCCACGGACGCGGGGCGCCTTCGGCTCCTCGTCGGCCTCACGGGTGGCGATGATCTCCTCGACGGCGCGGACGGAGAGCCCTTCGGCGACGATGCGCTGGGCCAGGCGGTCCTGCGCCTCGGCGCTGTCCAGCGACAGCAGGGCGCGGGCGTGGCCGGCCGACAGCACGCCCGCGGCCACCCGGCGCTGCACGTTCGGCGGCAGGTTCAGCAGGCGC
This sequence comes from Actinomadura oligospora ATCC 43269, assembly GCF_000518265.1. Taxonomy (GTDB): domain Bacteria; phylum Actinomycetota; class Actinomycetes; order Streptosporangiales; family Streptosporangiaceae; genus Spirillospora; species Spirillospora oligospora. The sequence continues at coordinate 381,322 of NZ_JADG01000007.1, forward strand.
AGCGTGTTGGTGATGTGCGGACGGGACCGTCCGATGCGTCCGGCGAGCTGCTCGTGGGTGGCGCCGAAGTCCTCCAGGAGCTGCTGGTAGGCGGCCGCCTCCTCCAGCGGGTTGAGCTGCTGCCGGTGCAGGTTCTCCAGGAGGGCGTCCCGGAGCATCGCGTCGTCGCCGGTGTCCCGGACGATCGCGGGGATCGCGTCCAGGCCGGCCAGCTGGGCGGCGCGCCAGCGGCGCTCGCCCATGATCAGCTCGTAGTCGTGCTCGGTGTCGTCCTGGACGCGCCGGACGACGATCGGCTGGAGCAGCCCGACGATGGAGATCGACTCCGACAGCTCCCGCAGCGCCTCCTCATCGAAGTGCTCGCGGGGCTGGCGGGGGTTCGGCCGGATCCCGCGCGGCGGGATCTCCGCGAAGTGCGCGCCCGCGACCGCCTGTGCCTCCGGGTACGCGCCGTCCGCCTGGACGTCGCGTCCGGCGGAGGGGGACGCGGACGGCCCGGCGGCGGGCGGAGGCGGCGGAGCGGTCGGGATCAGGGCGCCGAGCCCACGGCCCAGCCCGCGCGGCGGCTTGCTCACTGGGCGGCCTCCACCCAGCGGTGCGCCATCTCCGAGGCGGCCTCGCTGTAGGCGAGCGCGCCGCTGGAGCCGGGGTCATAGGTGATCACGGACTGGCCGTAGCTCGGGGCCTCGGAGACCCGGACGCTGCGCGGGATCACGGTGTTCAGCACGACGTCCCCGAAGTGGGCGCGGACGTCCTCGGCGACCTGCGCGGCGAGCCGCGTCCGCGCGTCGTACATCGTCAGCACGATCGTGGAGATGTTCACCTGCGGGTTGAGGTGCGCCTTGACCAGGTCCACCGTCCGGACGAGCTGCCCGAGGCCCTCCAGCGCGTAGTACTCGCACTGGATCGGGATCAGCAGCTCGTCCCCGCCGACCAGGGCGTTCACCGTGAGCAGGCCGAGGGACGGCGGGCAGTCGATGAGCACGTAGTCGAAGCCGTCGGTGTCGTAGGCGTCCAGCGCCCGGCGCAGCCGGGACTCGCGGGCCACCTTGGAGACCAGCTCGATCTCCGCGCCCGCCAGGTTCAGCGTGGCCGGGGCGCAGTACAGGTTCGGGATCTCCGGCGCCGGGACGACGATGTCGGCCAGCGGCGTGTCCTCGATCAGGACGTCGTAGATGGACGGGATGTCCGCGTGGTGGTCCACGCCCAGGGCGGTGGAGGCGTTGCCCTGCGGGTCCAGGTCGACCACCAGGACGCGGGCGCCGTGCAGCGCCAGCGACGCGGCGAGGTTCACCGACGTGGTCGTCTTGCCCACGCCGCCCTTCTGGTTGGCGACCGAGATGATCCGGCAGCGGCTCGGCCGGGGCCATTCGGCATCCCGGCGGCCACTGCCCGGCATCACCTTGAGCGCGGTCACGGAGGTTTCATGTGAAACCTTGGCGTCCTTCAGCGCCTCGCGCACGAGTTCCGACTCCCCCTGAGTGTGTCCCTGGCGCGGGGCGGGCAGCGTGGCGCCTCCGCCTCCCGTCGGGACGTAGCCGACGGTCTCCGCGGTTCCGGACGTCGTGTTTCCCCACATCGCGTGCCCGGAGGGGGCTGAGCCCGCCTCCTGCGCGGGGCGCGGCGCCTCGGGCCGCTCCCCCGCGTCGCCGGGGGCCGCAGCGGGCCGTCCGGACTGGTCTGCTTCTGCTCCGGGACCGGACGGACCGGCGGGGCGGCCCGTCGCATCGGCGTGTCCGGGAAGGCCCGCGCCGTGCGCGGCCTGCTCGTCAGCGGATTCGTCGGGGCTGCCAGAGCGGCCCGATACCGGTCCCGTGCTCATGAAGACCTCTTTTTCGACCCTTTGGCGGGACGCGGCGCGCGTTCGGCCACCACCCGGACAAGCGTTGTCGGCGGCTCGACCTTACCTTGTCCGACTTGGAGTAGTTCAGTGGTCCGCACACCGAATCGCTCGAGCGCGGGAGCGGCCTCCTCGATCTCCGCCGCGGCGCGCTCGCCCTTCATCGCGAGCAGCTCCCCGCCCGGCCGCAGCAGCGGCAACGCCCACCGGACCAGCCGTTCCAGCGGCGCGACGGCCCGGGCGGTCGCCACGTCCATGGAGAACTCCTTGACGACCTCCTCGGCACGGCCGCGGCGGACCTCGACGTTCTCGAGCCCGAGCAGCTCGACCGCCTCGTTCAGGAAGTTCGTCCGGCGGAGCAGCGGCTCCAGCAGCGTGATCGACAGATCGGGCCGGACGATCGCCAGCACGAGGCCCGGCAGCCCGGCCCCCGTCCCGATGTCCACCACCCTGGCGTTCTCCGGGATGGCCTCGGCGACCACCGCGCAGTTGATCAGATGCCGTTCCCACAGCCGGTCGGCCTCGCGCGGACCGATCAGTCCGCGTTCGACGCCCGCGTCTGCGAGGAACTCCGCGTAGCGTTCCGCGATCGGCAGCGCGTCCCCGAATACCTCACGTGCAGTGCCCACCAGACGAATCGTTCCACAAAAACCCGCGGCGGCGTACCTGGGCGGACGGCGCCACGCCAGCTCACGCGCCTTCCGGACGTCCCCTTGGCCTCGTTCTGACCGTCTTCGTCCGTCCGCGACCGGTACGGACGACCGGCCCGAACGCACCGGAACGCATATTCGGCGTGGGCCGGGTAGAGGGAGGACGGCGCTGTCACTCGCCCTTCACGGGAGGGAGCACCAAGAGATGGGAATCGGTGTCAGCCTCGCCTTCATCGCCCTGGGGATGATCCTGGCCTTCGCCATACGGGTCGACCTCAGCGGTCTCGACATCCACCTGGTCGGCTGGATCCTCATCTTCGTCGGCCTGATCAGCATGATCTTCACACTGGCCTACACCCGGCCGCGCCGCCGGTCGGAGCAGGTGCCGGGCGCGGATCCCCTGTACGACGTCGAGGCGGAACGTCCGCACGTGGAGAAGGTCGTCGTGGAGCGCTCCGACGAACCGAAGGTCGTGGAACGCGTGATCGAACGTCCGGTATCCGGCAAGGATCTCGATGACCACCCCGCCCGGGATGCGTCGTTCGCGCAGAACCCGGCGGAGGCTCAGGATCCCGCACTGGCGCAGGATCCCGCCGTCGCACAGGATCCGGCCATCGCGCAGGACCCCGCCATCGCGCAGGATCCGGCCGCGGAGAACCCTCCGGCGCCGGTCCGGCGCGGGCCACGCCGACGCTGATCACCAACGACCGAACACCGGCTGAAGCCGAGCACGTGTGGCCCTGCCTGAACGCAATGACTACCGAACGTCCGACATGAGCGCCTGAATCAACCGAAATCACACGCCCTGAAACGACGAACCGCCTGCCCGGCCCGTGAGAACGGGTCGGACAGGCGGCGCTCGCCGTTACGGCTCAGGAAGGGTGGACGACGACGAAGCGCTCCGGCTCCTCGCCCTCGGACTCGCTGCGCAGACCGGCGGCGGCGACGGCGTCGTGCACGATCTTGCGCTCGAACGGGGTCATCGGGGCCAGTGGCTTGGCCTCGCCGGCCTGCTTGACCTCGGCCGAGATCTCCTGGCCCAGCTTGGTCAGCTCGGCGCGGCGGCGCTCGCGGTAGCCGCCGATGTCGAGCATCAGCCGGCTGCGGTTGCCGGTCTGGCGGTGCACGGCGAGCCGGGTCAGCTCCTGGAGCGCCTCCAGGACCTCTCCACGCTTGCCGACCAGCTCGTCCAGGGACGCCCCGACGACCGCGACGACCGCGCGCTCGCCCTCGACGTCCATGTCGATGTCGCCGTCGAAGTCACCGATGTCCAGCAGGCCCTCGATGTAGTCGGCGGCGATCTCGCCTTCCTGCTCGAGCGCCTGGACGTCGACCTCGGTGGTGTCGGTCTGGCTCAACGGGATCTCCTTCTTCGGCACGGACCGGGGTCAAAACTAGCGCTTCTGGGAGCCGCTGCGCTTGCTGCGCGGCTTACGCGTCGGCTGGTTGCGGACGACCTTGGGCGCGGCGCCGTTGTCGGCGGTCTCCGCGTCGGCCCCGTCCTCGCCCTTCTTCGCCTTCGCGCCGGCGCCGGCCTTGGCCTTCGCGCCGGAGGCCGCGGGGGTCTTGCCCTCCTCCTTGGCCTTCTCGAGCGCCTCGGGCGACTGGTAGCGCTTGTAGATGTAGTGCGACTGCGCGAGCGTCCAGGAGTTGGACGTCACCCAGTACATGAGCACGCCCAGCGGGAACCCGAGGCCGAACAGGCCGAACGCGGGGGCCAGGAAGACCATCATCTTCTGGGCCTGCATCATCGGGTTGTTCTCGTCCGCCATCGGCGTCTGGCGCTTCATGCTGGCGCGGACGGTGAAGAACGTGGTGACGGAGGAGATGACGACCGCCGCACCGGTGATGACCAGCGCGTTCCAGCTCTTGGGGTTGTGGCTCCAGGCGTTGAGGAACGTGTCGGAGATGTGCGACCCGAAGATCGGCGCGTTCTGGGCGCTGTGGACCAGGTCCGGCGACATCTTGAAGACGCCGTGGCCCGGCTTGGCGTCCGAGATGCGCTTGAGCACCTGGAAGAGGCCGATGAACACCGGCATCTGCACCAGGAGCGGCAGACAACCCGACAGCGGGTTGGCGCCGTTCTCCTGGTAGAGCTTCATGACCTCCTGGTTGAGGCGCTGCTTGTCGTTCTTGTACTTCTTGCGAAGCGCCTGGACCTTCGGGTTGAGCTCCTGCATCTTCCGGGACGCGTGGATCTGCTTGACGAACAGCGGAACCAGCAGCAGCCGGAGCAGGACGGTCAGCAGGATGATCGAGCCGCCCCAGGCCCACCCGCTGTCCTTCGGGAAGACCAGGCTCAGTGCGGAGTGAATCCACACGATGAGCTGGGAGACGATCGTGTACAACCAGTCAAGCACCGGGCAGCTCCTTGGGCTCTGCTAGGGCGGGGCCGCTCTGCTCGCGGCCGGAGGTCTTCGGGGGTTCCGCGGCCTTGTCGCGCGGGCCGCTCTCGTCCGGACCGGCATGGCCGGGACCGGTGGACGCGGCGTCGCCGTTCTGGCCGGGCTCGCCGCCGTTCCGGGCGGACCCGTCCGTGCCGGACGCGGCGCGCTCGGTGGCGCTGCCCGCGGACGGACGGCCGGAATCCGCGTCGGCGGCGGAGGCGCGGTCGCGGCGCGGCGGAACCGGGTCGTAACCGCCGGGGTTGAACGGATGGCAGCGGGCGATCCGCCGCACCGTCAGCCAGGAGCCGCGCAGCGCGCCGTGCTCCTGGAGTGCCTTCAGCCCGTAGGCGCTGCAGGTGGGCTGGAACCGACACTGCTGCCCGAGCAGGGGGCTCAGGAAGCGGCGGTAGGCGCGAACGAAGAGGATCAGGACAGCGGCGACCGGACCGGGGCGCGGTGCGGCACCCGGTTCGCCCGTTTCGCCCGGGGAATCCGCACGGCCGGTTCCGACCGGGGATTCCGCAGGTCGCGCACCCGCAGGTCCGCTCGTCATGTCCGTCCCTTGGTGGTCTGCCGCAACACCCGGTCGAGGGCGGAGTCCAGATCAGCGGCCAGTTCGTCACCGCGCGCCGTTCCCGCTGCGGGGTTGGCGCGCACTACGAGCAGGCTACCCTCCGGAAGTCGCTCGAGGCGCGCACGCACGAGGTGACGCAGCCTGCGCCGCACCTGGTTCCGGACGACGGCGTTCCCGACCGTCCGTGCCACGATGAACCCGACGAGTGCGGGCTCCTCGCGTCCGGTTGCTCCCGGTACCAAGGGGTTCTGGCGTCCTGTGCCGTTCCCTGGCTCGTTGTCCACACCCATCGAAACGAGCGGGCGGGACGTGTCGTTAGCGCCGGAGGAACGGTTTTCCACAGGCTGTGGTTCGCCTGTGGCTGAACGAGAGTCCGCCGCCGTGGCCGAACGGGAAACCGCCTCTGCGGCTGAACGAACAGACGCTTGCTGAACGGCGTCCCCAGAGGTCGCCCCGCGAGTGTCGCGAGGCGCGGACGCGGACGCGGGCTGCTCGCCCGGCCCGGTGGGGTGGCCGTCCTGTCCGGACGACCGGCGCTCCCCGTCGCGGGGCGCGACGGCGTTCGCGAGCCGCGAACCGGCTCGCGCCTCGGCGGGGAACGGCGCGGCGGACGGGTCCCTGCGGAGCAGGTGCACGACGACAGTTGGCCGTCCGGCGCGTCGCCCGCGCCGGACGGCCAAGGTGAAGTCGTCCCGCCGCCGCATCCGGTGTCCGGACGGCAGCATTGCGTCAGTGGTCGGTCAGACCGCGATGCGGGCGCGGCCCTTGCCACGCCGCGAAGACAGGATGGCGCGCCCGGCGCGGGTGCGCATGCGCAGCCGGAAGCCGTGCTTCTTGTGACGACGGCGGTTGTTCGGCTGGAAAGTACGCTTGCTCACTTGAGGCTCCAGTGCTGCGGTCGGCGTGATCAGTCTCGAGGATTCGCACCGCGGGCCGCGTCCGGTCCCCCGCAGCGGGGGCCCACCCGGCTCTCCGTGAAAGGGCGAGACGGCGGGCACGCGTCATCTCCGTCGATGCGACTCGACCTCAGCACGTTACGGGCTACTCGCCCATCCGGTCAAACGGAGCGCCCCCGGCACCTGGCGATCTTCGGCGGACGGGCGCTCCTCGTCCACCTCCTGGGGACAACCGTGCCCGCTTACGCGCGGAAGGCCCCGCGCGTCCCCGCGACGGCCGCGTCCATGCGCCTGGAGACGTTTCCCACAGGGGCTCGTGCGCCCGCGCGATGGCCCGTTGTCAAGACTCCTGACTCCGCTCGTGCGCCCGCGCGAAAGCTGTGGGTAACTGTGGATCTTGTGGGGACGAACACGGTGCGGACGGGGTTCGTGAGGCGTGTTGCGACCATCCGGAGTCAGGCCCTACAGTGACGGAACGAGTTTCCCGGTATGTGCGGTCCAGCCGACCGGTTCTCCCAGTTCCTGCAGGTCTCGCAGGGTGCGCCGAGACCACCTACTCCCCGGTTATCCACGGTCCCTCAGGCCGTGCCATGGACTTTTACACAGGCGTCCCCATGGTCATGCACATGGTGTGGACAACTCTGTGGACAACTCGTGAGAGAGTAAGTCTCCCGCATGGTCGACGGGCCTTTGTGGCAGCCCGAACCGGTGGGGTGGACGGGTTGAGGGGCACTCCGCGCGACGACTACGCCGGAGCTTTCGGGAGGGGCCATGCGCATGGACGGACAGAACCTCGGATCCGCCTGGGCCCGCGCGGTGGCGGCACTCGCCGACCGTGACCTTTCTCCCAACCACAGGGCCTGGCTCCCGCTCGTCCGGCCGCTGGCCCTTGTGGAAGACACCGCCCTTCTGGCCGCCCCCAACGAGTTCGCCAAGAGCGCCCTGGAGAACCGGCTGCGTGGCCTCATCACCCAGGCCCTGTCCGAAGAGCTCGGCCGGGAGATCCGTGTAGCGGTGACCGTCCAGCCCGAAGCGCCCGCACCCGCGCCTACGCCCGCGCACGAGGGCGGCCAAGGGCAGCCTGACGCTCAGCCCTATAGAGGCGATGAACAGCCCTACAGGGGGGACGAGGCGCCGTCCTACCGCGGAGACCGTGAGCGGGACCGCGACAGGGATCGAGACCGTCCGTCCTACGGCGACCAGGGTTACGAGGGACGTTCCTATGGCGAACGTCCCTATCCGGAGCAGCCGTACGCCGACCGTGGGTACGGGCCGTCCAACTACTCGTCCGGCCAGGACGACGACCGCGACCGCGGTTGGGCCGCCGCCCCCAAGCGTGACGAGGACGACCGCGGCTGGGCGGCTCAGCGCGAGGACGACGATCGCGGCTGGTCCCCGCGTGGCGGCGACTACGGAGGCCGTCCCGCGGGCTACGGCCCCGCCGGCGGACGTTCGCCGTTCGAGGGGCAGGGCCGTAATCCACAGGGCGGTGGATATCCCGCCGGCGCCGACCAGGACCGCTTCTCCGGTGGGCCCGACCAGGATCGTTTCTCCGCTGGCGCCGACCAGGACCGATACGCCGCGTCCGAGCAGGATCGTTTTTCCAAGGGGCCCGACCAGGATCGGTACGCGGGTTCAGACCAGGACCGTTTCGGCGTGTCAGAGCCGAACGGCGGTGGCTACCCGGGTGGCCAGGGCCCAGCCGCCGACCAGAACGGTGGTTACCCCGCGTCCGACCATGGCGGCTTCGGTGGGCCGCGTCCCAACGGACGGCCTGGAATGGGCGGCGCCGCGGCAGCGGGCGCCTCGCACGCGCCCTCGCACCTGAACGACCGCACGCTCGGTACGGCACGTCCGGAACGCGCGGGGGGCGAGGGAGCCCGGGGCGGACGGCCGGACGGCGGCGCAGGAGCTGGATCGCCGTTCCCGCCCTCGGACATCTTCCAGGGCGGTTCCGAGCGTCCTCCCTACCGGGGAGGCGGTGCCGACGAGCAGCCCTTCCGTTCCGACGACTCGTCCTACAAGGACGATGCCGCCCCCGCGCCCGCGGGAGGCGGAGCGTCCGGACAGCAGGCGGCAGAGCCCGGACGGCTGAACCCGAAGTACACGTTCGAAACGTTCGTCATCGGCTCGTCCAACCGGTTCGCCCACGCGGCGGCCGTGGCCGTGGCCGAACAGCCCGCCAAGGCGTACAACCCGCTGTTCATCTACGGCGACTCCGGCCTGGGCAAGACGCACCTGCTGCACGCCATCGGCCACTACGCCCAGAGCCTGTTCAACGGCGCGCGCGTGCGTTACGTGAGCTCCGAGGAGTTCACCAACGACTTCATCAACTCCATCCGGGACGGCAAGGCGGACGGGTTCCGCCGCCGCTACCGGGACGTCGACATCCTCCTCGTGGACGACATCCAGTTCCTCGAGGGCAAGGAGCAGACGCAGGAGGAGTTCTTCCACACCTTCAACACGCTGCACAACGCGTCCAAGCAGATCGTGATCTCGTCGGACCGTCCGCCCAAGGAGCTCGTCACGCTCGAGGACCGGCTGCGCAACCGGTTCGAGTGGGGCCTGACCACCGACGTCCAGCCGCCGGAGCTGGAGACGCGCATCGCGATCCTGCAGAAGAAGGCCCGCCAGGAGGGCCTGGCCGCGCCGCCGGACGTGCTGGAGTTCATCGCCTCCCAGATCGCGACGAACATCCGCGAGCTGGAGGGGGCGCTGATCCGCGTCACCGCGTTCGCCAGCCTCAACCGCCAGTCGGTGGACATGAAGCTGGCGGAAATCGTGCTGAAGGACCTCATCCCCAACGACACCGGGCCGGAGATCACCGCCCCGATGATCATGGCGCAGACTGTGGAGTACTTCGGGACGACGATCGAGGACCTCTGTGGACCATCGCGTTCCCGGATGCTCGTCACCGCCCGGCAGATCGCGATGTACCTCTGCCGGGAGCTGACCGACCTGTCGCTGCCCAAGATCGGACAGCAGTTCGGCGGGCGCGACCACACCACGGTCATGCACGCCGAGCGGAAAATCCGCAGCTTGATGGCCGAACGGCGGGCGATCTACAACCAGGTCACCGAGCTCACCGGCCGGATCAAGCACCAGGCGCGCAAGCGCTGAACCGGCCCGGCAGGCGCCGGAACCGGCCGTTCGCGGGGGTGCTCGCACAAGATCGACATTCACAGGCTGGGGAAAACTCCGCCCCACACGGTGGATAACCCGGGGGAAAACCTGAGGACAACCCCGCTGAATCTGAGGACGACTCGTGGACGGATTGTGGACCGGCTGGGGACGGCCGCCCGGCATCATGGGGACGAGTCCGTGGATGACCTGGGGACGGCCTGTGCAAACAGCGTCCGTGCCACCCGCCGGAGGGGCGTCGCGCCGCGTCGGCGCCGGGAGGGCGGGGACAACCTGCGGACAACTCGTGGACAACCGGGGGATGACATGAGGACGACGTGTGGGGATCTTTTCGTCGTCCCCAGGCGGCGTCGCGTCGTCCACGTCCCCTGCACAGGGCCGGTGGACGAAGATTCAGGGTCTCACCTGGGAAAACGCGGGTTGTCCACACTATCCACCGCCCCTATGACTAGTACTTCCTCTTATCTCTACTCAAGAAAAGATCCATCTCAACTCAGGGCCTGGGGAAATCCCGCGAGCCCGGCCCGGACCGAGATCTGTCCAGCGCACCGTTGCCCGAAACCTGCAGGAGGCGGGTCCCCTTGAAGTTCCGCATCGACAGAGACGCCCTGGCCGACGCCGTGGCCTGGACGGCGCGCACCCTCCCGGTGCGCCCCCCGGTGCCCGTCCTCGCCGGGATGCACATCGAGGCGAGCGACCGGCTGAAGCTGTCGGCGTTCGACTACGAGGTGTCCGCCCAGGTGTCCACCGACATCGACACCGAGGAGCCGGGGACCGCGCTCGTCTCCGGCCGTCTGCTCGCCGAGATCTGCCGCAGTCTTCCTCCCCACCCTGTGGAGGTGACGACCGACGGCGCGAAGGTGATGCTCCGCTGCGGCTCGGCGAAGTTCACACTCCTCACCATGCCTGTGGAGGACTACCCGACGCTCCCGGCGATGCCGCCCGCGGCCGGCTCGGTCGGCTCGGACGAGTTCGCCGCCGCGGTGTCCCAGGTGGCGATCGCGGCCGGACGCGACGACACGATCCCGATGCTGACCGGCGTCCGGGTCGAGATCGAGGGCGAGACCGTGACCCTCGCGTCCACCGACCGGTACCGGCTGGCCGTCCGGGAGCTGCACTGGAAGCCGGAGCGCCCGGACTTCTCCGCCGTGGCCCTGGTGCCCGCCAAGACGCTCGCCGACACTGCCAAGTCCCTGACCGCCGGGGCCGAGGTCTCGATCGCCCTGGGCGGCGCCGAGGGTGGCGCGGGCGAGGGCATGATCGGGTTCGAGGGCGGCGGCCGCCGCACCACCTCCCGGCTGCTGGACGGTGACTTCGTCAAGTACCGCTCGCTGCTGCCGAGCGAGTACGCGGGCCTGGCCGAGATCGCGACCGCTCCGTTCATCGAGGCGGTCAAGCGCGTGTCGCTGGTCGCCGAACGGAACACGCCCGTCCGGCTGTCGTTCCGCCAGGGCGAGGTCGTCCTCGAGGCCGGCACCGGCGACGAGGCGCAGGCCGTGGAGGCCCTGGAGGCCACGCTGGAGGGCGAGGACATCGACATCGCCTTCAACCACGGCTTCCTGCTGGACGGCCTGTCGGCGATCGGTTCGGACATCGCGCGGCTGTCGTTCACGACGCCGACCAAGCCGGCCGTCCTGACGGGCAAGCCGCCGCAGGACGGGGAGAACCCCAACTACCGGTACCTGATCATGCCTGTGCGACTCTCTGGGTAAGCGCCACGTCCGGGGGCAGAACAGGGGACCTCGGGACGATCCGGGGCCATCTGGGGCCGCCAGGAGCCATCCTGGGGCCCACCAAGGGGACCATCCCGCCGCCGCGTGACGCGCGCGGCGGCGCCAGGCAGGGGAGTGAAGCAATGGAGCTCGGAATCATCGGTCTCGGCAAGATGGGCGGCAACATGGCCGAACGTCTGCGCCGCGGCGGCCACACCGTGGTCGGCTACGACCGTGACCCGAAGGTCAGCGACGTCGCGTCGGTCGAGGAGCTGATCGAGCGGCTGCCCGCGCCGCGCGCGGTGTGGGTGATGGTGCCGGCCGGCGGGCCGACCCACGAGACCATCCACAAGCTGGGGGAGGTGCTGTCGCCCGGCGACATCGTCGTCGACGGCGGCAACTCGCACTATGTGGACGACCAGAAGCACGGCGCCGAGCTCGCCGAAAAGGGCATCGGTTTCGTGGACTGCGGCGTGTCCGGCGGGGTGTGGGGGCTCCAGAACGGCTACGCGCTGATGGTCGGCGGGTCCGACGAGGACGTCAAGCGCATGATGCCGATCTTCGAGACGCTGAAGCCGGAGGGCGAGTTCGGCTTCGTCCACTCGGGCCGGATCGGCGCGGGCCACTTCGTGAAGATGGTCCACAACGGCATCGAGTACGCGATGATGCAGGCGTTCGGCGAGGGCTACGAGCTGATCGAGGCCTCCGACGTCGTCACCGACGTCCCCGGCACCTTCCGGTCCTGGCAGGAGGGCACGGTCATCCGGTCCTGGCTGCTGGACCTGATGAACCGCGCGCTCGCGGAGGACCCGGAGATGGACGACATCCGCGGTTACGCCAACGACTCCGGCGAGGGCCGCTGGACCGTCCAGGCCGCCGTCGACCACGCCGTCCCGCTGCCGGCGATCACCGCGTCCCTGTTCGCGCGGTTCGCCTCCCGCCAGGACGACTCCCCCGCCATGAAGATCGTCGCCGCCCTCCGCAACCAGTTCGGCGGCCACGCCGTCGAGTCCGCCAAGGGCGCCGACTCACCCGGCGCGGACGTCGTCCCGCCCAAGCTCTGACTGCTGCCCCCGGCCGACCGAGCCCCGGCATCCCCGCCCTGGGGACGCCGGGGCTCGGCCGTTCGGAGGAGTTGTCCACAGCCTGTGCGAGCGGGACGGCGGACACACGTGTTGGGCCGGAGGCGTGCCGGACGCCTGGTGCGAGGGCCTACCCTCGTGTCTCGTGCATGTCGCCCATCTCTCGCTCCAGGACTTCCGCTCGTACGCGACGGCCGAAGTGCCGCTGACGCGCGGCGTCACGGCGTTCGTGGGGCCGAACGGGCAGGGCAAGACGAACCTGGTCGAGGCGATCGGGTACGTCGCGACGCACGGCAGCCACCGCGCCGCCACGGACGCACCGCTCGTCCGGCAGGGCGCGCCGCGCGCCATCGTGCGCGCGGGGGTGGTGAAGGACGACCGCAAGGCCCTGATCGAGCTGGAGGTCAATCCGGGCAAGGCCAACCGCGCCCGGTTGAACCGCTCCCCCGTCCCCAGGCCGCGCGAGATCCTGGGGATGCTCCGGACCGTCCTGTTCGCGCCCGAAGACCTGGCGCTGGTGAAGGGCGATCCGGGTGAGCGACGCCGCTACATGGACGAGCTGCTGACGGCGCGCGCGCCGCGTTTCGCGGGTGTCCGCTCCGACTACGAGCGCGTTCTCAAGCAGCGCAACGCCCTGCTGAAGTCGGCGGCTGCGCACCGCCGCTCCCCCGGCCCCGAGGTTCTGGCCACGCTGGACGTCTGGGACACGCATCTCGCGCGCACGGGGGCGGAGCTTCTCGCCGCCCGTGTCGAACTCGTCGCGGCGCTGCGTCCGCTCGTCGCGCGCGCGTATGCCGAACTCGCCCCCCACAGCGGCGCGGCCGATCTGACGTACCGCAGCTCGCTGGGCGAGGGCGTCGAGTTGTCCACAGACCGTGCACAAGTCGCCGAGCAACTGCTGGGCGGTGTGGCGGAGGCGCGCAAGCAGGAGCTGGAACGCGGCGTCAGCCTGGTGGGCCCGCACCGCGACGAACTCGTCCTGCGCCTTGGGGACCTTCCGGCGCGCGGCTACGCGTCCCATGGCGAGTCGTGGTCGTTCGCCCTCGCCCTGCGCCTCGCCGCCTTCGAGCTCCTGCGCGCGGACGGGGACGACCCCGTCCTCATCCTGGACGACGTCTTCGCCGAGCTGGACGCGGGCCGCCGCAGCCGCCTGGCCGAGATGGTCGCGCCTGCCGAGCAGGTCCTGATCACCGCCGCCGTACCCGCGGACGTTCCGGCCGAACTCACCGGAACCACCTTCAACGTCGCGGACGGCGCCGTCATCGCCGGCTCGCCCTCGCCCAAGGGGACGGGTGCGGACGCCGCAGCCGGTGAGGCGGGGGACGACGAGGAAGTGACGGCGGGTTGATCTCCGCGCGACGCGTCCGGTTCCAGAAGGGGGAGGAACGGTGAACAAGGATCCACGGGATGTGGATAACCCCTCTGGATCGGTGGATTCCGGGGCTTCCGCCGCTTCCGAAGCCCCGGCCAAGTCGGGGATCGAGCTCGCGCGCGAGGCGCTGGCCCAGGCTCGTGCGGACGCGTTGAAGCGCGGCACCCTCCCGGGCCAGGGACGCAAGCGGAAGGCCCCGCCCGGAACCGGACGCGTTCGCGAGCCGGGGCGCGGTGGCGACCCCAAGCCGTTCGGCAACGCGATCCGCGACCTGCTCGCGACGCGGGGCTGGGAGCAGCGCGCCGCGGTCGGCGGCGTGTTCGGCAACTGGGCGGGCCTGGTGGGCCCTGAACTCGCCGAGCACACCCGTCCCGAGAAGTTCGACGAGGGCGAGCTCACCGTCGTCGCGGACTCCACCACCTGGGCGACCCAGCTCCGCCTGCTGTCGTCCACGCTGGTCCGCCGCCTGAACGAACAGCTCGGCCACGGCACCGTCAAGCGTGTCAAGGTCGTCGGCCCCTCGTCCGGCCCCCGCCGGACCGGCGCCTGGCGCGTCCGCTAGGGCGTTCTCAAAGCCACCTGCCTTACTGCGCGCCGCTCGCCACGGGCGCCGACTTTGAGACACGCCCTAGCCCTGCCGGGCCGTCCTCTCCCGACGCACAGGTCTGCCCGTTTGGACACGCGTGCGCGCCCACGCGTGTCCAAGAAGCGTGCCCGGAGCGGCCGTCGGACGGGGCGTCGCAGGGTTGCTCGTGCGCGTGTGTTCTGGGCGACACAGGGGTTGGCGGAGAGTTATCCACAGTTTGGGGCCCGAGTGTGAAAGGCGGGTTCGGAGCGGCAGGCTGGTGGGACGGCGTTTTCCGGTCCTGGACGGGTGTGGGAGCGCAGGTCAGAGGCCTGGAGGGGAGTGTCAGAGGTGAATGGGAACATGCGTTCGGAGCGATCCGGTGCGGCGCGGCGCGAGCGTGCCGTAGGGCGGAGAACACCCCTGGATCCATGGGGGGATGCATCTCCGGGCCCGTTCGAGCGGCACACGCGCGCACAGCGGCCTTCAGTGCCTCTTTCCGGGTTCTGAGCGGGTAGGATGGTGAAGGTTCAGGATGTTGCGCCGCCGTGGGTCGCCCAGGCTCTGTCCGACACCGACGAGGAGTAGTGGGCGTCCCTTACGTGTGTTACGGGGCACACCGCGTCAATCGCGGGACGGCGAGCGTCCCCGGCAGGAGGATCTCCTTTGGCGTACGACGCTAGTTCGATCACTGTCCTTGAGGGTCTTGAGGCGGTGCGCAAGCGCCCTGGCATGTACATCGGGTCGACCGGGGAACGCGGCCTGCACCACCTGGTCTACGAGATCGTCGACAACTCGGTCGACGAGGCGCTGGCCGGATACGCCGACACGATCACGGTCACGCTGCTGGCCGACAACGGCGTCCGCGTCACCGACAACGGCCGGGGCATCCCGGTCGGTCTACACCCGGTGGAGAAGAAGCCGGCGGTCGAGCTGGTGCTGACCACGCTGCACGCGGGCGGCAAGTTCGACGGCAAGTCCTACGCGGTATCCGGCGGCCTGCACGGCGTCGGCTCCGCGGTGGTGAACGCGCTGTCCACCCGCCTGGACGCCGAGATCCGCACCGACGGCCACTTCTGGCGGCAGTCCTACAACTGGAAGGGCGCGCTCGGCCCGCTGGAGAAGGGCGAGCCGACCGACGAGACCGGCACCACGATCACCTTCTGGGCCGACCCGGACGTCTTCGAGACCACCGAGTGGTCGTTCGAGACGCTGTCGCGCCGCATGCAGGAGATGGCGTTCCTGAACCGGGGCCTGTCGATCAGCCTGCGGGACGAGCGTCCCGACCACATCGACGAAGAGGGCGTTCCGCGCGAGGTCACCTTCTACTACGAGGGCGGCATCGAGGACTTCGTTCGCTACATCAACGCGAAGAAGGAACAGGTCCACGACTCGGTCATCTACTTCAGCGACGACACCGAGGGCATGTCGGTGGAGATCGCGATGCAGTGGAACGCGTCGTACGCCGAGTCCGTGCACACCTTCGCAAACACGATCAACACGGCCGAGGGCGGCACCCACGAGGAGGGCTTCCGCGCCGCGCTGACCACGATCGTCAACCGGTACGCGCGCGACAAGGGCCTGCTCCGCGACAAGGACGACAACCTCACCGGTGAGGACGTCCGCGAGGGTCTCACCGCGATCATCTCGATCAAGCTCGCCGACCCGCAGTTCGAGGGCCAGACCAAGACCAAGCTCGGCAACACCGAGGCCAAGTCCTTCGTCCAGAAGGCGTGCAACGAGCACCTGCGCGACTGGTTCGAGGAGAACCCGGGCGAGGCCAAGGAGATCATCAACAAGGCCACGCAGGCGGCGCGCGCCCGCGTCGCGGCCCGCCAGGCGCGCGACCTGACCCGGCGCAAGAGCCTGCTGGAGTCGACCTCGCTGCCCGGCAAGCTGTCGGACTGCCAGTCCACCGACCCGGCGATGTCCGAGGTCTACATCGTCGAGGGCGACAGCGCCGGCGGCTCGGCCAAGGGCGGCCGCAACCCGATGTACCAGGCCATCCTGCCGATCCGCGGCAAGATCCTGAACGTCGAGAAGGCGCGGATCGACAAGATCCTCAAGAACAACGAGGTCCAGGCGATCATCACCGCCCTCGGCACCGGGGTGCACGACGAGTTCGACATCACCAAGCTGCGCTACCACAAGATCATCCTGATGTCGGACGCCGACGTGGACGGCCACCACATCAACACGCTGCTGCTGACCCTGCTGTTCCGGTTCATGCGACCGCTGATCGAGGCCGGCCACGTCTACCTGGCCAAGCCACCGCTGTACAAGATCAAGTGGGACGCCCGCGGCAGCGACGCCGACTACGCCTACTCCGACCCCGAGCGCGACCAGGTCATCGAGCAGGGCATCGCGGCCGGCAAGCGCGACCCGCGCCCGCGCGACCAGGTCCAGCGGTTCAAGGGCCTCGGTGAGATGAACGCCGACGAGCTCTGGGACACCACGATGGACCCGGACCGCCGCGTCCTGATGCAGATCCAGCTGGACGACGCCGCGCAGGCGGACGAGCTGTTCAGCGTCCTGATGGGCGAGGAGGTCGAGCCGCGCCGCGAGTTCATCCAGCGCAACGCCAAGGACGTCCGCTTCCTGGACATCTGAGTCCGCCGGAAACCACTAGAGCAGAGGTTTGACGCAAGTGACTGAAACGACCACCGATGGCGGGGGCACCGGCGGGAGCGGCGGCGGGCGGATCGAGCCGGTCGACATCCAGCAGCGGATGCAGACCAGCTACCTCGACTACGCGATGTCGGTCATCGTGGCTCGCGCGCTTCCCGAGGTCCGCGACGGCCTGAAGCCCGTGCACCGCCGCGTCCTGTACGCGATGTACGACGGCGGCTACCGTCCCGACCGCGGGTACTTCAAGTGCGCGCGCGTCGTCGGCGACGTCATGGGCAACTACCACCCGCACGGCGACTCGGCGATCTACGACGCGCTCGTCCGCCTGGCCCAGCCGTGGGCGATGCGCTACCCGCTGGTCGACGGCAACGGCAACTTCGGCTCGCGCGGCAACGACCCGGCCGCGGCCATGCGGTACACCGAGTGCCGCATGGCGCCGCTGGCGATGGAGCTGCTGCGCGACATCGACAAGGAGACCGTCGACTTCACGCCGAACTACGACGGTCGTTCGGCCGAGCCGACCGTCATGCCGTCCCGGTACCCGAACCTGCTGGTCAACGGGTCGGCGGGCATCGCGGTCGGGATGGCGACCAACATCCCGCCGCACAACCTGCGCGAGGTCGCCGAGGGCGTCCAGTGGTACCTGGAGAACTACGGCGTCGCCGACGACGAGCTGCTCGAGGCCCTGATCGAGCGCGTCAAGGGCCCGGACTTCCCGACCGCCGGCCTGATCGTCGGCCGCAAGGGCATCGAGGAGGCGTACCGGACCGGCCGCGGCTCGATCACCATGCGCGCGGTGGTCGAGGTCGAGGAGATCCAGAACCGCGCCTGCCTGGTCGTCACCGAGCTGCCCTACCAGGTCAACCCGGACAACCTCGCCCTCAAGATCGCCGAGCTGGTGAAGGACGGCAAGCTCGAGGGCATCGCCGACGTGCGGGACGAGACGTCCGGCCGCACCGGCCAGCGCCTGGTGATCGTCCTCAAGCGGGACGCGGTCGCCAAGGTCGTCCTGAACAACCTGTACAAGCACACGCAGCTGCAGGAGACCTTCGGCGCGAACATGCTCGCGCTGGTGGACGGCGTGCCGCGCACGCTGCGCATCGACCAGTTCATCCGGCACTGGGTCGAGCACCAGATCGAAGTGATCGTCCGCCGCACCCGGTACCTGCTGCGCAAGGCCGAGGAGCGCGCCCACATCCTGCGCGCGCTGCTGAAGGCGCTCGACCGCATCGAAGAGGTCATCGCGCTGATCCGCCGGTCGCCGTCCGCGCAGGAGGCGCAGCGGGGCCTCATCGCGCTGCTGGAGATCGACGAGATCCAGGCCCAGGCCATCCTGGACATGCAGCTGCGCAAGCTGGCCGCCCTGGAGCGCCAGGCCATCATCGACGAGTACGACAAGCTGATGGCCGAGATCTCCGACTACAACGAGATCCTGGCCTCGCCCGAGCGGCAGCGCAGCATCGTCGGCGAGGAGCTCGCGCCGATCGTGGAGAAGTACGGCGACGAGCGCCGCACCGAGATCATCCCCTTCGACGGCGACGTGTCCTACGAGGACCTCATCGCCGAGGAGGACGTGGTCGTCACGATCACCCGCGGCGGCTACGCCAAGCGCACCCGCACCGACCACTACCGGGCGCAGCGGCGCGGCGGCAAGGGCGTGCGCGGCGCGCAGCTCAAGCAGGACGACATCGTCGACCAGTTCTTCGTCACCACCACGCACCACTGGATCCTGTTCTTCACCAACAAGGGCCGGGTGTACCGCGCGAAGGCCTACGAGCTGCCGGACGCCGGGCGCGACTCGCGCGGCCAGCACGTCGCGAACCTGCTCGCCTTCCAGCCGGACGAGCACATCGCCCAGGTCATGGACCTGCGCGACTACGACGTCGCCCCGTACCTGGTGCTCGCCACCAGCAAGGGCAAGGTGAAGAAGACCGCGCTGCGCGACTTCGACTCGCCGCGCACGGGCGGCATCATCGCCATCAACCTGGGCGACGACGACGAGGTGATCGCGGCCCGGCTGGTGTCCCCGGACGACGACCTGCTGATGGTGTCCACCAACGCGCAGTCGATCCGGTTCTCGGCCGACGACGACTCGCTGCGCCCGATGGGCCGGGCGACCTCCGGCGTGATCGGCATGCGGTTCGAGGAGGACCACCACCTGCTGAACATGCTGGTTGCGTCCGATCCGTCCCAGGATGTCCTGGTGGCGACCGAAGGTGGCTATGCGAAGCGCACCCCGATCGACCAATATCCCCGTCAGGGACGTGGGGGTAAGGGAGTCCTCACCGCTAAGATCGTGGAATCTCGCGGCAGGTTGGTAGGGGCGTTGATGGTCGGCCCGGACGACGAGGTCTTCGCGATGACCGCCTCCGGAGGTGTCATCCGGACGACCGCGGCGGAGATCAAGCAGTCCGGTCGGCAGACCATGGGGGTCCGGCTGATGAACCTCGCGAACGGCGACGGCGTCGTCGCGATCGCGAGGAACGTAGAGTCCATGGAGGACACCGGCGAGGACGACACGGCCGAGGGAGGCGAGGGCGAGTGACCCTCCCGCCAGCCGACGCGTTCGCGCCGCCAGGCCAGGAGGTCACGTGAGCAGCGAGCCCGGTAAGGACAAGCCCGTGGGGGACAGCGGGTCGGCGTCCGGCAGGTCGTCGGAGCGCGGGAAGGCGGTACCCGCCACGTCCAAGCCCGGCCGCGACGAGGCGACGGTGGAGATCACCCCGTCCGTCGACGAGACCAAGCACGACCTGCCCAAGATCGAGGACCGGTCGTCCTCGGCCTCGTCGAAGAGCGTGACGTCCGCCGCGGCCAAGAGCGCCTCGCCGAAGCCCGCCGCCAAGGCCCCCGGCCGTCCGGTGGCGGGCGGCCCGTCCAAGCCCGCCTGGGACGAGCCCGCCGAGCCCGCCGACTCGGTCTCGGCCGACCGCACCGACAAGCGCTTCACCCGCGCGGAGTCCCCGTCGGCGGCGGCCGCGGCCGCCCCGGCGCCGGGCGGCGGAGGCTTCGCCGGCACCGTCCTGAAGGACCGTCCGGCCACGCCCCCGCCGGCCCGCCCCGCGCCGTCCCCGGTGGGAGGCCCGTCCGGCCCGGCCACGCGTCCGGCGGCGTCCGCCAAGACGGCCCGCAAGGCCCAGCTCCGGCTCGCCAGGCTGGAGCCCTGGTCGGTGATGAAGTTCAGCTTCGTGATGTCGCTGGTCTGCTTCGTCGTCCTGCTGGTCGCCGTCGTCGTCCTGTGGATGATCCTGTCCGGCCTCGGCGTCTTCGACGCCATCGCCAACACCGTCCAGGACCTCACCTCCAAGCAGGGCGAGGACAGCGGCGGCGTCGACGCCGGCAGCTGGTTCTCCTTCCCCCGCGTCCTCGGCTACACCGTCCTGGTCGGAGCCCTGAACGTCATGCTGATCACGGCCCTCTCCACGGTCGGCTCGGTGATCTACAACCTGGCCGCCGACCTGGTCGGAGGCGTCGAGGTCACCCTCAAGGAGGCCGAGTGAATACCGATTACCGTCCACCCTCCGGCATGCGGTAATCTCACATGCGTCGCCGCAAGACGGCGACGCAGCTGAGGGCGTATAGCTCAGTCGGTTAGAGCGCATCCCTGATAAGGATGAGGCCCCAGGTTCAAGTCCTGGTACGCCCACCAGTCGAAACCCGTCGGATCATCGGCGGGGTTTCGCATTGAGTGGGGGAATAGTGGAGATCATTTCCCCAATGTCACCCGGCCCTCGCGATTTCGACCACTGAGCCCTTCGGGCGCGCGGCCGCCTGGTGCTCGCGCAGCAGCCGGTCCAGCAGCGGGACGGCCGACCCGGACTGATCGCCGCCCGCGCGCTCAGCGACTCCCTCCAGCGCCGCTGGAGCCTGGTCAGGATGGCCTGGCGCATGTCCTCGGACACGTGCGAGTACCGCCCATCGTGTGCCCGAGGCGCTCGAACTGCGCGATCTCCGGAATGTGGTCCTCCAGCATCCACGGCTTGTGGCTGTGCCGCAGATCGTGAAGCCGGATGCGCTGAAGGTTCGCGTCCTCAGTGATCCGCTCGAAGGCCGCTCGAAGGCACCGGAAGCCCGCTCGAAGGCCCGCGCGAGGTTGTGCGGCTTGATCGGACGCCCCGTGCCAGAGTCGGCCACAGGCTCTCGACCGTCCAGCCGCACATGGTGATCATGATCTGATCGCGTGGGCCATGCGCGGCTGGGGTGATCACTTCGCGGGGCAGAACAGCGATCTGAGGGTGTTGGTGATGCGGGACGGCACGGTGCCGCGCTCAGCGTTGTCCATGGCCAGGGTCAGGGACACGGCGAACTGCAGGCGGCCGTCGGATGAGGTGAGGGTCGCGGCGGTGAAGCCAGGGGCGCTGCCTCCGCCCCCGGCGGCGAACTCGGGGTTGCCGGAGCACGGGCCGCCCGCGGGCGGTGACGGCTGGCCGGGCGGCGGATCGGTGATCACTCTGGTCAGGGACGCCGGTAGCAGCCTGCCCTGGCGGAAGGCGCGCTGGAAGACGCTCATCTCGCGCGCGGTGGAGATCACGCCTCCGGCGCCGAGCATGGTGGTGGCGTTGATCTTGTCGACATCGCGTACCGCACCCGTCTCGTCCAGGGCGTAGCCGTGCCCGTGCGGGCCCTTGATGCCCTCGGTCGCCTTCGTGGGCAGGTAGGTGTGGCGCATGCCGAGCGGGGCGAAGAGCCTCCGGTTGAGTTCGGCCGCCAGTGACCGTCCGGACAGTTTCTCGATGATCATGCCGAGGAGGATGTAGTTGGTGTTGGAGTAGTTGAAGGTCCCGATCTCCCCGGGCCGGGTGTGCTTGCGCGAGGCCGCCAGCAGGTCGGCCGGGCGGTAGTCACGCGTGGGGTCGGAGGTGTCCGGGCCGATGTAGTCGGGGATGCCCGAGGTCAGCTGGATCAGGTTGCGTACCGTGATCTCGTCGGCCCGCTCCACCAGGTCCTTTTCCGCGACCTCCGGCAGGATCTCGCTGAGTTTGTCGTCCAGGCTCAGCTTGCCTTCCTTGACCAGTTGCAGCACCACGGCGGCGGTCATGGTCTTGGTCTGAGAGCCGATCCGGTAGCGGGCGGTGGACGGGATCGCGCCACCCTTGCCGTCGAGCAGGCGGGACCCGGCCGATCCCTTCCCGACCCGCTTGCCGTCCACGTACACCTCGCCGATGGCGCCCACCACGTGGCCCGACTTCACCAGGTCTTCCATCGCCTTCTGCACGTCCCCGACCTTGACGGGGACGGCAGCCGTTGAGGCGGTGCCGGGCGGGGCCGCGCTCAAGACCAGCGCGGCGCACGCCAGTGCCGCTACGCCGGTGAACGTCGCTCGACGTCGAATCACGAAGTCTCCCTCTTCAGGTCCGAATGCTCGGCTGTCGAGCCACAAGTTCTAACGAGGGAGGTGTTTCCTCGGCGTAACCAGCGCAGGGCCAGGCCAGAGCGCAGGCGCCAGCTGTGCTTCACCTGGGCCTTGCCGAATTTGGCCGTTTGAGATCAAGGGCGACGGCGTCGCTCGCGCCGGTTGGCGCGGCCCGCCGCCGGGGCGGCCCGCCGCCAGCGCGGCCGGAGCGTGCGGCGTGGGCGCCGGGTGCAGGACTGTGGCTGCGGGCCGTGCGTGAAGAGGGGTGTTCTGACCAGGGGATATTTGTCTCGGGTTGGTGCTGGTGCCATTCATGGTCAGTGGGAGTCGACTGTGAGGGCATTTTTCTCTGGGTTGATTTCTGGGGATTGCAGCAGTTTGTCGGTGGGGGTGTCTAGTGTGCCGGGGGTGGAAATTGAGGCGGTTGAGCGGAGGCTGCGGGAGGATCCCGGTGATCTGGCCTCGTGGGATGTGTACGGGGAGTGGCTGCGGGAGCGGGGGGACGCGCGCGGGGAGGTGATCCTGCTCGAGCGGCGGCGGGCTCGGGTCAGTCCTCGGCGGCGGGGGCCATTGGATCAGGAGCTCGCGGCGCTGGAGAAGCGGCACCGGAGCGGCTGGGACGCGGGGTTGCCCGAAGGGGCGACCGTGGTCGAGCGGCGGTTCGGGTTCGCGGCGCGGGTCTCGATCGAGTGGTCCGATGACGCGCCTGTGGCGATCGAGCAGGTGTTGCGGTCGCCGTTCGTGACGGCCCTGCGGATCCGGTCGCCGGAGGGCCGGGAGGACTACTGGGACGAGGACGAGGGGCGCGACGAGGACGGTGAGCCCCTTCCGGCCACGTTCGTGGAGACGGGCGGGCTGGCGACGCTGAACACCGCGCGTCTCGCCGAACTCGACCTGTCGTACCTGCGCATCGGCGCGCTCGGCGCGCGGACGCTCGCCGTGTCGAGCCTGGTCCGGGGGGACGTTCCCGGCGGGCGGCTCGAGGTGCTCGACCTGCGGTATTGCGAGATCGGGAACTCGGGATTGAGGGCGCTCGGCGAGTCCTCGGCGTTCAACGGCGTCCGTCGGCTGCACCTTCAGCGGAACTCCGTCACGGCGGACGGCATCGCCGGACTCCATCGCTTCGAGAGGCTCACCGAGCTCGACCTTCGTTACAACCAGATCGGCGCGGAGGGGGTGCGGACGCTGCTCGAGGCGCCGTTCGCCGGCTCGCTCCGGCGGCTGCTGCTGCACCGCGCCGACGTCGGATCCGACGGCGCGAAGCTGCTCGCGCACGCCCCCCAGCTCCCACCCGCGCTACGCGTCATCTGGAGGTGCCCATGAGCATCGAGTTGCGTGACCGGTTCTTCGCCCTGTCGGCGGGGACCGCCCTTGAGGAGGAGGCCGTCCGGTACCGGGCGGAGGTCGACGCGACCGTCGGCGAGGCCACGGCGACGATCGACGGGCTCGCGGTGTCCTGGTACCCGACGTCCCGGTTCAAGGCGGTGCGGTACGTCGAGGCCGAACTGCTCGACGAGGAGGTGCGCGAGCTCTTCGCCCGCCCGATCGAGGACGCGCAGTACCTCGCCGCGGTCTTCGTCGATCCGCACGAGCTGTCGTTCCGGACGTTCGAGAACATCCTTCCGCTCGACCGGCTGTTCATGGACGTCCCGCTGGAGTTCGAGCTGGACGGTCCGAAGGAGTTCGCCGAGGGCGCGTTCTCGTTCTCGATGCGCCTCCCGGACGCCACCCGCGCCTGCTTGGAGGGGCTCGACTCGCTGGGGCTGTACGTGCCGCCGCTGAACTCCGGGTCCCGGGGCGGGGAGCGGTTCATCTTCCATTCGGCGTTGCTCGCCGAGGCCCTCGCGCCCGCGGTGGCCAAGGCGATGCCCGAGGCGTCCATGGACGGGTTCTCGCACGTCAACCCGGTGTTCCGGTGCAATCGCTTCGAGCCCGGCGACGCCAACTTCCACCGCCACCGCGACACCCCGTACCGGGACCTCTCGCGGAAGCACGTGTCGCGGTACACGGTCCTGCTGTACCTCAGCGGCGGGTCGGGAGCCGGTCAGCCCGTCCTCGATCTCGACGGAGGCGGTGCGCTCACCGAGATTCCGGCGCTGACCTGCGTCATCTTCGACCAGCGGTACGAGCACGAGGGCGCGCCCTACCGGGACGGACGCAAGATCTTCCTGCGCACCGAGCTGGTGTTCGCCGAGGCCGGGCTCACGGACGACCCGGAGATCGGCGCGCTGTTCAGCAAGGCGACCTACCTGACCGGCGAGAGCGTCTTCGCCCCCGAGCTCGCTCGGCACGCCGACGCCTACTACAACCAGGTCGCCGCCGCGCACTGGAACGGTCTCGCGCCGAGCGACGCGGGCAGCGAGCCGTTCCTGCACAAGCGGTTCCGTGGCGTGGAGTTCGTCGCGAACGGCTACGACTTCTGGTTCGCCAAGGGCGACGACCTCACGGCCGCCGAGTGCGCCGCGATCACCCTGCTCGACTACTTCAACTGCAAGGTCGGCGACACCGCGTTCCGCGACCTGTGCGAGTCGGAGCCGATCGAGGCCGAGGACGCCGGGTGGGTTCCGGGGTTCCTGGCCGAGCGGCGCAGCGAGTCGGCCGTCCTGCCGTTCGACAAGTCCCTGCTGTTCCCCGAGCCGGAGGAGGCGGACGACCAGCGCGAGCCCTGCTGCTCGTTCCACACGGGCGGTGTGTCGAACTACGAGATGACGCGCATGGAGGACTGCACGACCCACTACGTCCAGGCTCAGGGCAAGGCGAAGGCGAAGGTCATGCCCGCGCCGATCCTGCTGCTCGGCGAGGAGGTCGTCCTCGCGCCCGACCGGTTCGTCGTCGAGGGCAACCTCATCCACGTCCTCGGTGAGAAGGCGATGGAGCCGGTGAACTTCGCGGCCTGCCAAGGTCCCGGAATCGAGGGGAAGGACTTCGTCGCCACCGAGACCGTCGTCGGGACGCTCGACTTCCTCGTCCCCCCGATCCTGTTCGCCGAGACCGCCGACCACTTCCACCTGCGGTTCGACTTCTTCCGCAACTCCTGGACGGTCGAGCACGAGCAGTCCTCGGTCGACATTCCGATGATCAAGGACCTCGAGGAGGACGACCTCTACTGGGACGAGGACGAGGAGTGGGATGAGGACGACGAGTGGGACGAGGAGGAAGAGGACGACGAGGGCGAGGACGAGGGCGACGAGGCTGAAGACGACGAGGATGATGGCAAGAAGGACGAGAAGCCGCAGGTGACGCCCGTCCTCTAGCCCTGGTCGGCGGTGGCGAGCTCGGCCATCCGGCCGAGGGCCGACACCCAGAACCGCTGCCGTTCCGGCGTCTGCCCGACGAGGTAGGTGGCCCGCAGCTTCGGAGGAAGGTACCGGAGCAGGCGGGCCACCGCGTCGAGGTTCCGTTCCAGCTGGGACACCTCGGCGTTGGAGAACACCTGGTGCACCAGGTCGGTGTCGTCGGTGCCCTCGGCGGAGGTCTCGGCCGCGGCGGACAGCCGGGCCTCCCAGCCGGGCAGGTCGCCCGCGAGCTCGGCGAGCCCGGTCTTGCGCATCCCGGCGAGACGGGCCTCCAGCGCGGTCAGCGGCACCGGCGCGAACTCGCCCTCGCCGAGGTAGATCAGGCCGGACTGGAGCGGCAGGTCCACGCGGTGCAGCTTGATCAGCCGCTCGAGGGTGCGCTTGGTGACCCAGTCGCGGCCCTCGTCGTCGATGTCGTTCTTCCACCACTCCAGGACGGTCTCGGCCGTCTCGCCGTACGTCGAGATCAGCCACTCGTTGGCCGGGATGTCGTCCGGATGCACCTCGTAGCTGATCGTGAAGCGGGTGGCCTGCGCGACGTTGTTGCTGCTCACCTGCATCTTGCGGCCCAGGTGGTACGGCGGGTTCTGCAGCGCGACCTGGGCGCGCAGGTTGGGGATGGGACGCCCGGCGAGCGTCCACTCCTGCGTGACCTCCATCAGCTTGGCGAACGTCGCCTTGTCCTTCGGGCGGTTGTACTCGTCCCAGACCAGGACCTTGGGGGCCGGGTCGAGCAGCGACCGGGTGAGGATCGCGTCGAGCGAGCCCTCCGGGGACGGCACGGGGACGCACAGGTCCTCGACGTTGGTGACGGGCAACGAGAAGTAGACCGGCGGACGGCCCGTCTCCTCCCGGGCGATCTGCTTGGTGATCTCGGTCTTGCCGCACCCGGGCGGGCCCTGCAGCAGGACGGCCCAGCGGTTCTGCATCGCGGCGCGCAGGATGCGGCGGACCGGGTCGGACACGGTCGCCGGGTTGCCCGCCCCGACCGCCTTCGCGATGCCGTCGAGCAGCTCGGAGGTGTGGTCGCGGCCGGGCTTGCCGCCCTTCTTCCGGTCGACCAGGGCGAGGCGGCTGCCGTTCAGCAGCGGCAGCCCCCAGGCCAGCGGGAACCCGGCGCGGGCGCAGTCGAGGACGTGCTGCAGGGTGCGCGGCGAGAACAGGTGACGCAGGTGCGGGCTGAGCGAGGCCCACTGGCGGAACACCTCGTGCAGGTCCCAGTCGGGGTAGCGCTCGGCGAGCGCGCGCCGCCAGGCGGTGTCGTTCGCGGTGAGCCGGAGCGTGACCATCCGGTCGAGGATCGCCAGGTCGGAGCGGCGCGCGCTGGTCTCGGCCGTCGACTCGTTGTCGGTGAGGAAGACCCCGACGCAGCCCAGTTCGCGCAGGTCGTACTCGCCGAGGCTCCAGTCGCAGGCGATCTGCATGAGCTGCGACTGGACGGTGCTGCCCGCCTGCAGCGAGTCGTCGATGAGCAGGACGAACGGACGTCCCGGGACCAGTTGCCGCATGACGAGCTGGCGCAGCGCGAGCTCTCCGCTGCGCTCGTCGCGGACCGGCGCGTTGACCAGCAGGTCGTCCGGCGTGAGGTTGGCCGCGGGGATGACGACCAGTTCGGTGCCGGGGTACCGCGCCGGGATGTAGGAGACGAACGTGGAGGTCTTCCCGATGCCGTGCTCGCCGAAGATCTGCCCGGTCTGCCCGGTCTCGATCACCGCGTCGATGAACTTCTCGAGCTTGGCGGTGGGGCCGTTCTCCGGCGGGTCCGGGAAGGTGGCGGTGGGACGCCACTGGCGCTCGTCCCGGTCGTTCCGGTCGTCGCGCTCGCTCCGGTCGGTCCGGTCGGTTCGCGGGGGACGGCTCTGCGTCGGCGCGGTGGGCACGGGTGTGTTCTCCTCCGTCATCGTCCGGACGTGACCCGGTGGCAGGCCATGGGGGGATGGTGGCGTTCGGGCCAGTCGTCGCCGCCGTCGGTGATCAGCCAGATCCACCGGTCGGGCTCCCTGGGGGTGACGGGCGGCGCGTAGCCGTCGGTCACCATGATGATCGCGTCGGGCTCGACGTCGAGGGGTTTCCCCCCGACCTCCAGCCGGCCCTCGGCGTAGTCGACGACGTTCTGGAAGTTGGTGCCGCCCCCGCCGAACACCCGCTCACCTGCGACGAAGGGCATCACGACCCCGTCGAAGCTGAGCCAGTGGGCCTCGACCCCGTCGGTCTGCCCGACGAGCGTGGTCAGCCACTCGACGACCGCGTCGGGCATCGAGCCGGACGTGTCGAACGCGACCAGCACGACCTTCGTCCGCTCCGGGCCGCGCCGGGTCAGCATCGGATCGTGGCCGAGGGCCAGCATGATCGCGCCGTGCTTCTTCGGGTAGATGAGGCGCTCGCTCTCCTGGAGCTTGGAGGCGAGGACGTCGACCAGCCAGCGCTGCCACCAGTCGACGCGGCGGGTGACCGGCGTGGTGCCGCGCAGTTTGTCCAGGCCGAGGCTGCCCCACATCCGCTCGATCCGGTCGCCGCCGTCGGTGGAGCGGTCGGCCAGGTCGAGGACCTCGCGGCGGGCGGCCTGGTCGCCGCGCAGCGCGGCCTGGACGACCTCGCGCAGCACCGCCTCGCCGACCTGCTCGACGGTCTCGTCGTCGAGCGGGATCGTCGGCCGGGCCTTGCCGGTGTCGCCGTCGTCGCCGTCCTCGCCGTCCTCGCCGTTCCCGTCGTGTTCCGAGTCGCCGTGGACGCAGAAGACGAGCTTCGGCGGTTCGAGCGTCCTCATGCGGCGCAGCTCGCTGTACACCGTGAGGTCGGTGTAGCAGAAGTCGTCGTAGGACACGGGCGTGAGGCCCTGCTCGCGCAGGTCGTCCCTGTACTGCTCGTAGACCTCGCGGGGGTCGACGCCGACCGGTTCGGGCGGGCCGCCGTCCTTGCCTGGGACGGTGGGCAGGGCGGAGCGTCGGAGGCGGAGCAGCGCGACGTGGTTGATGGCGACCTCGGCGGCCAGCGTGAACCTCGGATCGCCGCGCAGGACCTCGTCCACGTACAGATGCCGGTGCATGAGGTGCCGCGCCTCGTGGAACAGGACGAACTTGACGCCCTCGTGGTCGAGTTCGAGGAAGAAGTGCGGGTTGTAGAGCAGGGCGCAGGTGCCGTCGCCGGTGGCGATCACGGCCGCCGTGGGGACCGCGGTGGTCGGGATGTGGCGGTGGCACTTGGAGTACAGCCACGACGCGATGGTGCTCTGGCCGATGCCGAAGTCGAGCAGCGCGGCCTCCTTGAGCTGCCGCGCCTTCTCCACGACGTCCGGATCGGCCGGTTCCTCCGCCATGAGGCGGCGCAGATCCGACAGCCGGTCGTCGGCGCGCCCCTTGATCGGGGCGAGCTTCCTGGTCGACTCGCCGTCCGCCATGCGGTGTCCCAACGTGACTCGTCCTGTACTGACGGCATGTCACGTTAGCGGCCCGATCCGACAAACCCGCACGGCCGGGTCATGGGACCCGGGCTCGTCCAGGGATGCCGAAGGCCCTGCGGCCAGGGGGCTGCAGGGCCTTCGGGACGTGGGACGTCAGGCGGCGTCGAGTGCGACCTCGATCTTGTGGGCCATCGCGGTGCGGGCGGGGCCGCCGCCGCGGCGGCGGGACTCCAGGGCCGCCTGGACGGCGGTCCGGATGGTGAGGCGGAAGTTCTCGACCTCGTCCGGGGCCTTCTCGCGGAGGACGGCCATCGAGCGGGTGAGCGCGGGAAGGACCTGGTCGGCGAGGTCGGCGGTGCTCCTGCCGCCGAGGTGCAGGCCCTTCGGCTTGGCGGAGAGGACGTGTCCGACGAGGCCGGTCGCGGACGAGAGGGCCTTGCCGGCGGCGATGCCCGCCTTGGTCGAGGAGACGGCGCCGGGGTCGGCCGAGGCCATCAGCCCGGTTACGCCGTGGGCGGCGGTCATCAGGGTGAGCCGCTCGTCCGCGGTCAGGACGCTCGCGGTGGCGGTGGTGTGCGTGGTGGTCATTTCGGGTCTCCGTTCTCGTTGACGTGCGGATGGTCAGTGGTCAGTGGTCGGCGCGGGCCTGCTTGGGGAGGAGGAACGCGGCGACGAAGCTGGCCGCGAGCAGGGCGACGACGGTCCAGAGGGTGGCGTCCATCGCGTGCCGGAAGGCGGGGCCGGACGCGGTGAGGTGCTCGCCCAGGCGGTCGAAGAAGACGGTGCCGAGGACGGCGGCGCCGAGAGCGCTGCCGAGCTGCTGGACGGCGGTGAGCGTGCCGCCCGCGGCGCCGGTCTCGTGCGGCTCGACACCGGCGAGGACGATGTCGAAGAAGGGCGCCATGAGCAGGCCCATGCCGAGTCCGGTGACGATCAGGGCGGGGGCGAGCTGCCACGGGCTGACGCCGAACCCGGCGAGGTGCAGGGTGAGGACGATGCCCGCCACACCGGCCGCCATGACGATCGCTCCGGCGTGGATGACGTGGCGGCCGAAGCGGGCGACGGCCTGGGCGGCGCCGAACCCGGCGATCATGCCGAGCGACCAGGGGATCTGCGCGAGGCCCGCCTTGAGGGGCGAGTAGCCGAGGCCGAGCTGGGTGTAGAGGGCGAAGACCAGGGCGAATCCTGTCATCCCGGAGAAGAACACCAGGCCGACGATGAGGCCGCCGCTGAAGCCGCGCTTGCGGAACAGGCTGGGCGTGACGAGCGGGTCGCCGCCCGAGCGCCGCACGCGCAGCTCGTACCAGACGAACAGGGCGAACACCGCGGCGGAGGCGGCCATCATCGCGAACGTCCAGGCGGGCCAGCCCTGCTCGCGGCCCTGCACCAGCGGGTAGACGATCAGCCCGGCGCCGAGGGCGGCGAGCAGCGCGCCGACCAGGTCGAGGCGGCTGGCGTGCGAGGCGCGGGCCTCGGGGAGGAAGCGCAGTCCGGCGGCGACGGCGGCGAGGCCGAGCGGCAGGTTGATCAGGAAGATCATGCGCCAGCCCGTCCCGAACGGGTCGGCGTCGATGAGCCAGCCCGCGAGCACCGGGCCGCCGACCGAGGACAGGCCCATGATCGGTCCGAACAGGCCGAACGCGGCGCCCATCTCCTTGGGCGGGAACATCTCCTTGATCAGTCCGAGGCCCTGCGGCAGCATCAGCGCGCCGAACAGGCCCTGGAGCACCCGCGATCCGACGAGCATTTCGGGGGAGACCGCGAGGCCGCACAGCAGCGAGCCGATCGTGAAGCCCGCCGCGCCGACGAGGAACATCCGCTTGCGTCCGTAGAGGTCGCCGAGCCGTCCGCCGGTGATCAGGCCGACGCCGAGGGCGAGGGTGTATCCGGCGGAGAGCCACTGCAGGGTGCCCGCCGAGCCGCCGAGGTCGGCGCGGATGGTGGGGGCGGCGATCGTGGTGATCAGCGCGTCCAGCATGTCCAGGATCTCGCCCGCGAGGATCACCAGCAGGGCGACCCAGCGCCAGCGGTAGAGCGTCTCGGGGACGGCGGCGACGGGCTCCGCGCCTGTGGTCTCTGTGGTCGTGGTGCTCATGGCGGCCTCTCGTGAGCTGGGGCGAACGCCGTTCGTTGGCTGACGAACACCGTTCTATGCTCCGATCGACGTTCGTGTCAAGTACGCCATTCGCTGTCTAGTACGATGTTCGTGGACGGTCGGCGGTGATCGTCCCGGACGAGGGAGAGCGCGGATGGCGACTCAGGAGGACTCCGGACGCAGGCCCCGGGCGCGGGCGGCGGCGAGCACGGGCGGGGACGCCCCGGCCGCGTCCCTTCCGGTGCCCGCGTGGCGCAAGCAGCGCAAGGGCGCGCCGGTCGGCCCGGCGAAGCAGCCGCTCAGCCAGGACCTCATCGTCGAGACGGCGATCCGGATCCTGGACGCCGAGGGCCTCGACGGCCTCAGCATGCGCCGCGTCGCGCAGGAGCTCGACACCGGTCCGGCCTCGCTCTACGCACACGTCTCCAACAAGGAGGAGCTGCTCGCCATCATGTTCGACCGGATCTGCGGGGAGATCGAGCTCCCCGAGCCGGATCCGGCGCGCTGGCGCGAGCAGGTCAAGCAGGTCTCGTACGGGATCCACCAGGTGATGTCCGCCCACGCCGACATCGCGAGCGTGGCGCTCGGAGACATCCCGACCGGGGTGAACGCGCTGCTCGTCAACGAGTGGCTGCTGACCGCCCTGCTGGGCGCGGGGATCCCGACGCACGCCGCGGTCTGGGGCGTCGAGCGCCTGTACCTCTACATCAACGCGGACGCGTACGAGGGATCGCTGCACATGACCCGGCGGCGGGCGACCGGCCTGTCGGAGCGGGAGTACATGGAGCGGTTCATCGGGCAGGTGCGGGAGTTCTTCCAGTCCCTCCCGGTGGACCGGTTCCCGTCCACGGTCGAGCACCTCGGGCCGATGCTGGCGATCGAGAGCACGGACGGCGAGGACCGGTTCGAGTTCGGTCTCGAGATGATCCTGCGCGGGCTGGAGTCCTACCAGGAGCGGTGACCTGCGGTTTCGGGCCTTCGCGGGCGTCGGTGGAAGTTCTTGGAGAAAACTTCGCGGACGTGTCGATCCGGCCGTTCACCCGTTCGACCTATGGGTGAAGGGCCGGAACGCAGGCCCGGGAAACGGACAGACGAGGGAGACAGCCGTGAAGTACATGATGATCATGCGCGCCACCGACGAGGGCTACGCCTCGATGGCGGACGCCGACTTCGGCAAGATGCTGGAGATCGTCGGCCGGTACAACGAGGAGCTGATCAGGGCGGGCGTGCTGGTCGCCGCCGAGGGACTGGCGGACGCCGACGAGGGCGTCGTCGTCGACCACTCGGCCGAGCCGCCGATCGTGACCGACGGCCCGTACGGCGAGACCAAGGAGCTGTTCGGCGGCTTCTACATCCTCAACGTGGCGTCCAAGGAGGAGGCCGTCGAGTGGGCCAGGCGGTCGCCGCTGACCGGTCCGGGCTTCAAGACCGAGATCCGCCGCGTCACGACGATCGACGAGTTCCCGCAGGACAACGAGTGGGTCCGCAAGGAGCGGGCGTGGCGCGAGTCCACGGGACAGCTCTGAGATGACCGGTTCCGACGAGCGTCCCCCGTCCGGCCGTGACGGTGATGCCGCTGGCGATTGGGCGGCCGGGCTCGCTTCGGGGCACATCGCGGCCGCCATGGCGGGGGACGCCCTGGCGGCCTGGGGCGAGCGTGCCGCTGGGGCGTCGGGGAGCGGGCGGGAGGCAGTGGCGGCGGTCTGGCGGATCGAGTCCGCGCGGATCGTCGGCGCGCTCGCCCGCTACACCGGGGATTTCGCGCTCGCCGAGGACCTCGCCCAGGAGGCGCTGGCGGAGGCGCTGGTCACCTGGCCGCGCGACGGTGTGCCGCGCAGTCCGGCCGGGTGGTTGCTGACGGTCGGACGGCGGCGCGCGATCGACGCGTTCCGCCGCCGTTCCGCCCTGGACGACCGGTACGCCTCCCTGGCCCGCGAGCTGGGTGAGGGAGGCGCCGTGTCGGGGGCCGCGCCCGCCGATCCCGTCCGGGACGCCGACGCGGTGCTGTGGGATCCGGACCAGATCGACGACGACGTCCTGGCGCTGATGTTCGTGGCGTGCCATCCCGTCCTGTCGCGGGAGGCGCGGGTGGCGCTGACGCTGCGCGTCGTCGGCGGTCTGACCAGCGACGAGATCGCGCGGGCGGTGCTCGCGCCGACCGCGACCGTCCAGGCGCGGATCACCCGGGCGAAGAGGACCCTCGCGGCGGCGGGGGTGCCGTTCGCGCAGCCCGCGGCGGACGAGCGGGCCGCGCGGCTCGGCTCGGTGCTGAGCGTGATCTACGTGATCTTCACCGAGGGGTCGTCGGCGAGCTCGGGCGACGAGGTGATCCGGTTCGACCTGGCCGCGGAGGCGCTGCGGCTCGCGCGGGTGCTGAGCCGCCTGGTTCCGGACGAGCCGGAAGTGCACGGCCTGCTGGCCCTGCTCGAGCTGACCGCCGCCCGGTTCCCCGCCCGGACCGGCCCGGACGGTGGTCCGGTGCTGCTCGAGCATCAGGACCGTGGCCGCTGGGACCAGGGCGCGATCCGTCGCGGACGCGCCGCGCTCGCGGTGGCCGAGCGGCTCGGGCGCGGTTTCGGCGCGTACGGACTGCAGGCGGCGATCGCCGAGTGCCACGCGGTCGCGCCGTCCGTCGGGGAGACGGACTGGGAGCGGATCGTCCAGATCTACCAGGCGCTCGGCGGGCTCGCGCCGTCCCCGGTCGTCGAGCTGAACCGGGCCGTCGCGGTCTCGATGGCGCGCGGCCCGGCCGCCGCCCTCCCGATCGTGGACGACCTGGTCAGGGCCGGGACGCTGGGGAACTCGCACCTGCTGCCGAGCGTCCGGGGCGAGCTGCTCACCCGCCTCGGACGCGCCGACGAGGCCCGTGTCGACCTGGAGCACGCGGTGAAACTGTGCGCGAACGACCGGGACCGCGCGCTTCTGGAGAGCAAGCTCGACGCTCTCGGCTGACCGGGACGCTCTCGGCCGACCGGGATTCCGGTCAGCCCTTTTCCGGTGGGAGCCGGACGACGGCGGTCCCGGTGTCGAGGTTGATGCGTGTCCGGGGTGGAGCGCCGTCGGTCTCGTCGTCCCGCATCATGAGCGACGAGGCCTTCTGATCCTGCTGGTGGCGGTGCGTGCCGTGGAAGAACGCGCCGAGTTCGCCGACCGCGACCGCCGAGATGGGACGTCCGGTGTCGTCCTTCCGCCAGGGCAGGCGGAAGCGGCGATTCGCCCACCAGCCGAGGTGGTCGAGGACGGCGAACGTGATCAGCCCGAGCACGAACGCGGGGACCGACATGAAGGCGACGAGTGCCACGCCTGATCAACGAGCGCGACCCCGTCTCGGTTTCGCTTCCGGCTACTTTTCGAAGGCGGACTTTTCGAAGGCGGGCTTCAGGACGTCCTCGCACCACTGACGGAAGGACGTGGGGCTTCCGGCTTCGGGGGTGCGCGGCCGGGCGTGGTAGATGCCGTCCCGGTCGATGGCCCTCACCATGTCGATCAGGCCCTGCGCCGCCGCCTCGCTCCTTCCGTGCCCGGTCATGGTGGCCTTCTGCTCCTCGAACGAGATCTGCTGGAAGCGGATCGGACGGCCGAGGACCTCCGTCATGACGCGGGCCATGTCATCGGCGGAGAGGTCCTCCGGGCCGAGCACCGGGACGCCCTCCTGGCCCTCCCAGGTCGGGTCGAGCAGGAGGCGCGCGGCGACGGCGGCGATGTCGCGGGTGGCGACGGTGGGTTGCTTGCGGTCCGGCGTGACGGGTGAGGCGAAGACGCCCGTGACCTTGAGGGACGGGACGTTCCGCAGCATGTTCTCCATGAATCCCGGCAGGTCGAGGGCGCGATAGCGGACGCCGGTCGCCTTGATCATCTCGTCCATTGCGAGGCTCGCGGAGATCTGGCCCGCGTTCTGGGCGACGCCGCGTCCGAGCGTGGAGACGGCGACGACGCGCGCGACGCCGGTCTCGGTGAGGGCTTCACAGAAGGGGCGGGTGAAGTCGCGGAAGTAGTCCTCGACGTTCGGCGTGGTGAGGTCCGGTGGGAGGAGCCAGAACACGCTGTCCGCGTTGGTGAGCGCCTTGGCGAGGACGTCCTTGTCGCTGTGCGAACCCTGAATGACCTCGGCGTTCTCGCGCACGCGCGCGGGGAGCCGGGCCGGGTCGCGGGCGATGACGCGGACGGGAGCGTCCGCGTCCATGAGGATGTCGAGGACCTGGCGGCCGATCTGGCCGGTCGGAGCCGTGACGACGATCATTGGTGAACCTCCGGAAAAGGGGATGCACCGGTCAGCCAACCCGGACCTTCGGGGAACCTGAAGGACCGCTTCGATCGCGATTGATACCCTCCGGATATGAGTGATCTGGAGGTGCGGCAACTCCGGTACTTCGTCGCGGTCGCGGAGGAGCTTCACTTCGGCCGCGCTGCCGCGCGCCTGGGGATGGCGCAGCCGCCGCTGTCCCGGGCCATCCGCGAGCTCGAACGTCAGCTGGGAGTCAAACTGCTAGAACGCACCACGCGGAGCGTCCTGCTGACGCCTGCTGGTGAGGCTCTCTTGCGGGACGCCCGAGCCGTCCTCGAATCGGTAGGCGCAGCCGGACGGCGAGCGCGCCACGCGGGGCAGCCAAAGCCTCGGTTGCGGCTCGCGCTGAAAGCCGACGCCGATGGCGGCATGCTGTCCGCGATCCTGGCCATGTACCAGCAGGAGGACGCCGCGCTGCCGGTGGAGCTGGTCTGGGGCGGACGCGATGAGCAGTCCCAGGCGTTGCGGGACGGCCGCGCCGACGTCGCCCTGCTGCTCAGCCCGTTCGACGAGCGTGGGCTGGACGCCGAGCCGCTGCGCACCGAGCCGCGGCTGGCGGTTCTGGCGGCGGACGATCCGCTGGCCGCGCGCACGAGCCTGGTGCTCGCCGACCTGTCCGGACGGCTGCTGCCGGACGGGTCGCCCGCCGTCCCCGGCGAGACGCCTCCCGCGTTCACCGAACGACAGGTCAGGGCGGAGGAGCGGGGGCTCGTCGCCGAACCCCGTCCACCAGTGTCCGACCTGACGCAGGTCTTCCGGCTCGTGGAGCTCGGCTGCGTCGTCTGCCTCCTGCCCGCGTGGGTGACGCGCGCCTACCCGCGTGCCGAACTCGCGTACATCCCGGTCGTGGACGTCCCGCCTGCGGTTCTGTCGGTCGGCTGGCCGCGCGACGCGCGCTCTCCGGCGACCGCGGCGTTCGTCCGCGCCGCTCAGGCTGCCTTCGAGTCCGTCGCCGCCCCGCCGTCCGCCGAACCGGCACCCACACTCAGGCACCCGTAGCCGCACGCACGCCCCACGCACGCCCCACGCGGGACGGACGGCGCACGTAAGGCGCGCGGCGGACGGCGCACGCGGGGCGGTTGGCGAGCGGCGAGCGAGCGGCGAGTGCGGACGGTCAGCGGGTGGTGGGCTTGCGGGGGGTGCGGAGCAGGAAGAACGCGATCAGGACGACGACCAGGACGGTCAGCGCGACGTCCACGCCGATGGCCAGGCGCATGCCGGACAGCAGGTCGGACGCGGCGGTCGAGGAGCCCGTGCGGGCCGCGGCGACGGAGCTGATCAGCG
This sequence comes from Actinomadura oligospora ATCC 43269, assembly GCF_000518265.1. Classification (GTDB taxonomy): domain Bacteria; phylum Actinomycetota; class Actinomycetes; order Streptosporangiales; family Streptosporangiaceae; genus Spirillospora; species Spirillospora oligospora. Next base: position 417,879 of record NZ_JADG01000007.1, read on the forward strand.
GGATGCCGAGGGTGAACGCGATCTGCTGGGACATCGTGGTGAGTCCGGTCGCGAGGCCCTGCTCGTCGTCCGGCAGGCCGGACGTGGCGGTGACCGTGAACGCGACGATCCCGTAGACGTGGCCGAAGAAACCGATCGCGCTGGTCACCAGCACGAGCGTCAGGCCGGTGCCGCGGTCGGTGCCGAGCGCGAGCAGCGCCAGGTTGGACGCCGCCTGGACGGCGAGGCCGAGCACGAGGCTCGCGTGCGCGCCGATGCGTCCGATCAGGCGCGGGCCGATGACGCCCGCGATCGCGGCGGTCACCCCGGGGACGCCGAAGACCAGGCCGGTGACCAGCGCCGAGTAGCCGAGGACGTTCTGCAGGTAGAGGGTCAGCAGGAAGACCATCGCGGTCTCCATCGCGAAGACGGTGAAGCCTCCGAGGTTGCCCCAGCCGACCGTCCGCTTGGTGAGGACGCGCACCGACGCCAGTGGCTCGGCGGCGCGGGTTTCGACCAGGCCGAAAAGGGCGAGCAGTAGGACTCCGGCGGCGATCGCGACGAGTGCGACCGGATCGGTCCAGCCTGCGTGGCCCGCCCTGGTCACGCCGTAGACCAGGCTGAGCAGGCCGCCGGTCACCGTGACCGCGCCGGGGACGTCCAGGCGCACCGGGGAACGGCCGCGGTCGGCGGCGAGCAGGAGGGGCGCGGCGACCAGCAGGACGGCCGCGACCGGCGCGTTCACCAGGAACGTCCAGCGCCAGCTCAGCCCCTGGGTGAGGACGCCGCCGAACAGGGCTCCGGCGGCGAACCCGGCGGCCATGAGCGCGCCGTTCAGGCCGAGCGCGCGGCGGCGTAGCGGTCCCTCCGGAAAAGAGGTGGTGAGCAGTGACAGCGCGGCCGGGGTGGCGATGGCTGTCGCGAGTCCTTGCAGGACCCGGCCGGTCAGCAGCATGGTCTGGCCGTTCGACAGGCCGCCGACCAGGGAGCCGGCGGTGAGCAGGAGCAGTCCGGCCATGAACATGCGACGGCGGCCGAAAAGGTCGGCGACGCGTCCGAAAAGCAGGGTGAAGCCGGCGGCGGGCAGCGCGAACGCGGTGGCGATCCACTGCAGGCCGCCGAGCGACAGGTCCAGCGCGCGGCCGATGTCCGGCAGCGCGACGTTCAGGATGGAGAAGTCGACCGCCAGCATGAACTGCGCGCCGAGCAGCAGTGTCAGCACGAGTCTCTGCCGCCCGGACATCCGGTCGGACGTCGTGGTCGCGGGTGTGGTCGGCGTGGCGTCCGCGATGATCGCGGCGCCCGGGGGTTCGGTCAGGGCGGACATGGCGGGTCCTTCGTCTGTGCTTCGCCGGGGGGGACGGTCCCGCCGGTCGCCGACGAATCTGCCGCGCCCTGTCCCGGCTACCCAGAACCCGCCGATTGGTACCACTGGCAGGGACAGGATTCCGCCCCTCACTCCGGACATACTGGACAGCATGGAGTTGGACACCGATCTCGGCACGTTCCTGAAGTCGCGGCGCGCCAGGCTGTCCCCGGAGGACGTCGGCCTGATCAGCTACGGGACGCGGCGGCGCGTCCCCGGGCTGCGGCGCGAGGAGCTCGCCCAGCTCGCGGGGGTCAGCGTCCAGTACTACACGCGGCTCGAGCAGGGGCAGAGCCGCAACGCGTCCGACGGGGTGCTGTCGGCGCTCGCGGACGCGCTGCGCCTGGACGAGGCCGAGCGGCTCCACCTGCGGTCGCTGAACACGGCGGGCACGCGTCCGGCGGCGCGGCGGCGCACCCCGCGCGAGCGGCTCGACCCGGTCGTCAAGCAGCTCCTGGAGGCCGCGCCGGACGTGCCGATGATGGTCATGGGGCGGTTCACCGACATCCTCGCGTGGAACCGCCTCGGGCACGCGATCTTCGGCGGGCACCTGGACTTCGACGCTCCGGCGCGTCCGGCGGACCGTCCGAACATGTCGCGGATGGTGTTCCTCGACCCGCACATGCGCGAGCTGTTCGTCGACTGGGACGGCAAGACCGAGGAGGCCGTCGCGCACCTGCGGATGGCCGCCGGGCGCTATCCGGACGATCCGCGCATCGTGTCCCTGGTGGGCGAGCTGACGGTGAAGAGCCCCCGGTTCGCGGCGGTCTGGTCGTCCCATGTGGTGAGGGACTGCGGTCCGAGCGTGAAGGACTTCCACCACCCGCTGGTCGGCCCGCTCACGCTCGCGCAGCTGCCGCTCCAGCTCCCGGACGATCCGGACCAGCGGATCGTCAGCTGGACCGCCGAGCCCGGCTCCCCCAGCGAGGCCGCCCTGCGCCTGCTGGCGAGGCCGACGCGGACCGTCCGCGATCTCGAACCGCGTCGGTGATCTCGGACGGCGTCGGTGATTGACCACCGGGTCACCACGTGGAAAACCTGGGGATCACCGTGTTGAGACAGTGGTGACACAGCGGGCTTTCTCAAGCTCATGGGTTGTGCACAAAAGTTATCCACAGGATGTGGACGACGATGCCTCCGAGGGTGTCCCGGCGTAGCGTCGATGGTGTTCGGCGTTCAGGACGGGAGGTGATCCGTGGAAGGTGATGGTGACGGCGACGTCGCCGCGGTGAGCAGGATCCGCGCGGCCCGCTTGGCGTCCTCGGCGGGGGCGGGGGAGGCCGAGACGGCCGCTGTGGTGATGGCTCCTTCGGCGAGGAGCGCGATGTGGACGGCGGTCGTGGGTGGGGCTCCGGCGGCTTCGGTCAGTTCTCCGATGTAGGCGCGGAAGGCGTCCTTGTGATGGCGGGCGGCGTCCGCCACCTCGGGGGACGTGGCGCCCAGCTCACCGAACGTGTTGACGAACGCGCAGCCGCGGAAGTCGGCTTCGGCGAACCACAGGGCCAGCCAGTCGAACAGGGCCAGCACGCGGTCCTGAGGGGTTCCCTCATTGGCTGTGACATACCGGGCGAGCGCTTCGCGCCATCGTTCGTCCCGGCGGGCCAGATACGCCTCGACCAGCGCCGACTTGGACGGGAACAACTGGTAGAGCCGCCGCAGGGTCACTCCGGAGGCCGTGCGGACGGCGTCCATGCCCACGGCCTGGACGCCCTGGCCGTAGAAGAGTCGCTCGGCCGCGTCCAGAACCCGGTCCCGGGCCTCGTCCACGGCCCGAGCGGGGGGCTCATGGGTGTTCGGAGCCTGGGTAGGGGGCTTGTCGATGTCCGTCACGCTGCTCCCTCTGGTGCGAGAACCATCGTTCTCGTACTGTAGCCGGTAGCGGTGAGAACGAGCGTTCTCACCGGGACGAAAGGAGACTCATGACCGAGCGACGCATGCCCGTGCCGCCGTTCACCGCGGAGACCGCGGCGCAGAAGGTGCGGTCCGCCGAGAACGCCTGGAACACCCGCGAGCCCGAGCGGATCGCGCTCGCCTACTCGCCCGAGAGCCGGTGGCGCAACCGCTCCGAGTTCGTCAACGGCCGCGAGGAGATCGTCGGGTTCCTCACCCGCAAATGGGACCGCGAGCTGGAGTACCGCCTCATCAAGGAGCTGTGGGCCTTCAACGAGGCCCGGATCGCCGTCCGCTTCGCCTACGAATGGCACGACGAGACCGGGCAGTGGTTCCGCTCCTACGGCAACGAGAACTGGGAGTTCGACGACGACGGCCTGATGACCGAACGCCACGCCAGCATCAACGACCTCCCGATCGCCGAGTCCGAGCGGCTCTTCCACTGGCCGCAGGGACCTCGCCCCGAAGAGCACCCCGGCCTCTCCGCCCTCGGCCTCTGACACGTTCCGAGGAGTGGCCTGTCTGCTCTGGGCCTTCTGAGGCCGTCCCGAGGAGCACTTCGGCCTCTCCGCTCTCGGTCTCTGAGGTCGTCCCGCCGGCCGGAGGGGGCTGGGTGGGCCGTGCATGCGGCTGGGCTGGGGGCGCGGTGGGGCGGCGCGGGCCGTCCTAACGGGCCTTTGCTTGCGCTTTACCGAGGGTGCGCGGCGTGGCACTCTCGAAGCACCCACTTCACGCGGGGGCGCTCATGGGCCATGCGGTCGATGATCTCGCCGTTGTCGTCCGCTGGGCGCGTCATGCACCCGCCCTCGGCTCTGCGGGCGCGCAGGTCCTTCGGGACGTCCCGGCACTGTCGTCCGCCTACCGGGACGCGGTCGCGCCCGTTGTGCGGCGGGTGATCGGCGGGCCGGACGAGCGCGCGGCGATGGAGACCGCGCTGCACGCCATGAGCATCAAGATCGGGTTGATGATGCTCGGGTACGCGCGGCTGACCGGATCTCCTCTCGACCTGCGGCTGGCCTCCCTGGCCGGGGCGGCGACCCGGCTCTACGACGACATCATCGACGCCACCCCGACTCCCCGGCTGGACGAACGGCTCTCCTCGCTCTTCGCGCCCTACAGCGCTCACGACGTGCGCGGCTTCGGCACCCAGGAGCAGGGCCGAGACCGGGACCGGGACCGAGACCGGGATCGAGACCGAGACCGGGAACGGGGCCTGGGCCAGCGGGGCCCGGGTCGGGAGGGGGGCCGTGGGCAGGACCCGGAGGGGGAGCGGGGCCCGGGCTGGGGCCGGGAGCGGGGTGGGCGGGTTGTTGGTGGGGTGCCCGGGGTTCGGGGGTTCGCGGCCTGGACGGAGCAGGAGGTTCTGCTCGCCGAGCTGTGCGACCGGATCGCGGGGTGGATTCCCGGGACGCTGGAGCGGTCCGCCGCCGTGCTCGCGCTGAACGAGCTGCACGGGTACCAGCGGCTGTCGCGGAGGCAGCTGGATCCCGGCATCTCCCCCGAAACGCTCGTGAAGGTGACCTGCGCCAAGGGGGCCTACGCGAACCTCGTGCTGTGCGCGCTCGTCCGTCCCGGGCTCGACCGCGAGGAACGCTGGCTGGCCATGGCGTTCGGTGAGGCGTACCAGGCGATCGACGACTACATGGATCACGACCAGGACGTCCGGAACGGGGTCACCACGCTCGTCACGCTCGATCGGCTGTCGCTGGACGCGATCTGCCGCCGGTTCGTCGTGTTGCGGCCGCGGCTCGCCGCGCGCTACGGACCGGCGGCGACCCAGCGCTACTACGGGCTCATCCACCTGCTGGTGCTCAAGGCGGCGGCGAGTCGCCGGGCGCCCGTTCTCGGACGCGTCGGACGGCGCCTGGCGCGTGCTTCGCCCCTTCTCACGACGATGACGCGCGGCCCCGACGCCGTCCCGCCCGCGCGTGCCGCGGGAGGCGGTGCGGTGTGAAACTGACCCGGGCCTTGCTGGTCTCGTCGTTCCTGCTGTTCACCGCGGCGCTGGTCGCGGTGGTGGTCGCGCTGGCGTTGAAGAGGCTGAGCGAGGCGATCGCCGCGCTCGGGGTCGCGGGGGCGGCGCTCGCGCCCCTGTTCACCAACCTCAAGAGCATCGCCAAGGACCCGCCGCGCGCGCCGGACCGGCCGGCGTTCGCCGAGGCGGTCGCGAGGAAGTGGGAGGCGGAGCTGGTCGGCCGCGGCCTCTCGGACGAGTTCCGGTTCGCGGTGGACTGGCGGATCAGCCGGTGGTCGCACGGCAGCGCCCGGCTGGCCGCGACGCTCGGGCCGCGCGGGGAGATGGACGATCTCGCGGACGGGTTCGCGCGGCATGTGGCCGGCGGGCAGGCGGCGCGGCTGGTCATCGTGGGCCCGGCCGGAGCGGGGAAGACGGCCGCGTGCATGCTGCTGATCGTCCGGTGCCTCCGGGCGCAGCAGGCGGACCGGGAGCGCGCGCCCGTGCCGGTGCTGTTCCAGCTCGCGTCGTGGGATCCGGACGTCCCCCTCGACGCGTGGATGGCGGCCGAACTGCGGGAGGACGAGCCGCGGTTCGCCGAGGCGGCGGCAGCGGCGGGCGGCCTGGCCGAGGGGATCCTGCCGGTCTTCGACGGCCTGGACGAGCTGGACGATCCGGCCAAGGCGTTCAAGGCGCTGATGAAGGAGCGCCGGAACCGCTCGTTCGTCCTCACCTGCCGCACGGCCGACTTCGAGGACCGCGAGGTCGTCCGCGCGCTGCGCGAGGCGACGGTCGTGGAACTGCTGCCGGTCCCCGCCGGACGCGTCGGTGAGCTGCTGCGGGCTGGGCAGAACAGCGACGCCTGGCGGGACGGCACCGCGCCGCTGGTCGCCGAGCTGGACGCGCATCCGGACGGCCCGCTAGCGATGGCGCTGAACACGCCGCTGTTCGTGTCCGTCCTGCTGAACTCCACCGACCTGGATCCGGACACGCTGCGGGACGGCTCGGCGGACGAGATCCAGCGGCACCTGTTCGCCCTGTTCCTGCGCAGCGCCTACACCTCCGCGGGCGGCGACCGGCTGGCGGTCCCGCCTGACAAGGCCGAGCGCTACCTGCGCTTCCTGGCCGGGCAGGCCGAGCGCGGGACCGGACGTTTCGCCTGGTGGAAGCTGTACCGCGCGGTCCCCCGCGCGGTGTTCGCGACCGTCTCGCTGGTCAACGCGAGCCTCGGCTGCGCGCTCGTGATCGGCGCGTTCTTCGCGCTCTACGGACGGTTCTGGCTCGGCTTCGGGATCGGTGTCGCGGCGGGCGTGACCGGCGCGGTCCTCGTGGAGGCGGTGCCGCTGGACGAACCGCGCAAGGCCCGTCCGAGCATCGTGCTCCCGTCCCGGCTGAACCGCACGGACCTGCTGCGCGTCGCCGGGAACGGGGTGATGGGGGCGGCGGTGCTGGCCGTCCTTGTATGGGTGCTCTACAAACCGCCGACGTACCTGCTGATCGGGGCCGTGATGAGTGGGCTGACGTTCGCCGCCGCGCGGTACGTCAGCCGTCCGAACGACCCGCTGACCGCGGTCACACCGGACGCGCTGCTCGAGGCGGACCGCGCAACCGTCCTCTACGAGGCCTGCGCCGCCGCGGTCGCGGGCTCGCTGAGCGGCGCGTACCTCGGCAGCGCGTTCCGCGACGGGCACCGTCCGCGGCTCGACCACACCTGGCTGCTCGTCCACCTCCCCCAGCCCGTCCTGATCCTGCTGGGCGGGGTCAGCGGGGCGCTGCTCAGCGGGGTCGGGCTCGGGCTGATGGCGCTGGGCGCGAGCTCGTGGGGACGTTTCCGGACGACCCGGTACGTCCTCGCGGTCCAGGGGAAGGCACCGCTGCGGCTGATGGCCTTCCTGCGCGACGCGCGCAGGCGTGGGGTGTTGCGGCAGGTGAACGGGTACTACGAGTTCCGGCACATCCGGCTGGCCGACTACCTGCGAGAACTCGCGACACCCGCGACAGCGGCGGCCCCCGTGGCCCCCGTGGCCCCGGTGGCGCCGCCGGGCCCGCCGGGCTAGGCCGGTCCGGCAGTCCCGACGACGACGTCGCCCGAGAGCACCCACTGGGCCGTCTCGGCGGGACGTCCCGCCGGGCCGGGCGCGGGGTGGTAGCGCGCCTGCGGGAACCGCGCCCATGCCATCGCCGGACGCGCCGTCCCCGGGTGAATCCGCAGGTCAGCCAGGTCGCGGTACACAGCCGCGACCGCCGTCGTCCCCTCGTCCGTCCGGTACGCGATCTCGACCGTCGCCGGAAGCTTCTCCGAGGCCGAGGACGGCGTCACCGACGCGGATCCCGCCTCACCGGCAGGCGCCCCCCTGAACAACGACGAACCGCCCTGCCGTGCGGTGCGTTGGGTCTCGAGGAGGGCGCGGACGTCGTCCGGGCGGGTGAGGTCGTAGAAGCGGCGAGCGCCGGGGGACTCCTCGACGCTGAACCGGAGCACCTCGAACGGACGGTCGCGCAGGACGTCGGTCTGGGCGGCGAGCCACCGGTCCTCGAAGCGGGCCTGGCGTCCTTCGACCAGCGTCGCCGTCAGCGAGCGGAGCAGCAGGTAGAGGCATCCGGGCGCGAGGACGGCCAGCATGGCGATTCGCCATGCGCCGAGCGGGGCCGCCACGACCACGGCGGCGGCAGCGGCGGTCAGCAGCGCCCAGGCGGGGGCGAACGCGCGCGGACGCCGGAACGTCGGCCCACGGAATCCCCCCACACTGCGCAGAACGGTCTCGCCCAGGCCGTCCGGGGGAGCGAGCGGCAGGGGCAGACGGGGGCGGACCTGAGCCCGCCCGTAGGTCAGGAGATCCACGGTCTTGCCTCCCTATCCGCCACCTCTACCTGCCAGCGTAGATGTTGCGCGCGTCACACTCACGAGGCCGACGGGATGTCTCTGCCTCCTCGCGCGAAGGGGGCGACGGCAAGGGCCGCGCCGACGGCGAGGACGACGCCGATGGACGAGAGTGTCGCTATCGCGATCCGAGATCGTCGTCCCGGCAGCGGCAGGCGGCGAGGAGGGGCGTCGGCGCGCGCCGGGCGAGCGGTCGAACAGCTCGACGCCGAGCTCCCGTTCCAGCCGTCCGATCTGCTGGCTCACCGCCGACTGAACGATCGTCAGACGCTCGGCCGCCCGTCCGAAATGTAGCTCTTCGGCGACGGTCACGAAGTATCTGAGCTGGCGCAGTTCCATGGCCTGATCAGGGTAATCCGTGCCAGGTGGCCACATTTGCCTGCCTGTGGTGGGACGGTATGGTCCGGGGCCCGCCTCGTGCGCGCGCGCGTCCGCGATGCTGGGACGCCCGGCAGAGGAGTCGCCAATGTACGACGAGACGCAGAGTCCCGCCCGGGACGAGATCCTCGAAGTGGCTCGCGCGGATCGCACCTCGCTCTACACGCACTCGGTGATCGGCGCCGCCGCGCACGTCCTCTACGACATGGAGGAAGTGCTGTTCGAGCACGGCGTCTACGACCCCTACACGCGGTGGTCCGGGCCGCTGCCCGCGCGGATCCTGCGTGCCTGCGCCGACCGGTTCACCCGCGAGTGCCTCTACGTGGACGAGGACGTCGAGCCGGTCAAGCTGCTGGACACCGTGGTCTGGCAGGCGTCGGTCCACCTGGACGCCGAGCTGACGCCGGTCGAGGGGCCGGTGATGGCCGTCTGCCGCGCCGAGGTGGGCTACGTGAGCCTGCCGCGCGAGGACGCCGCTCCCCTGCTGGTGACGCTCGGCCGTCCGGACGAGTCCGCCGCGCAGATGATCATGAGTTCCGGGACCGGCGGCTTCCTCGGCCCCTACCGGCCCGGCCCGTGGACGTGGAACCTGACCACCCGGACGCCGGGCACGTACTTCATCGGCGACGGAACCCGGATCGTCGCGCCCGCTCCGTCCCACGAGACGGCGGCCGAGGTCGGCGCCGTCGTCGCGGGCGTCCTGGCGGGCGACATCGTCCCGCCCTGCGGCGTCGACTGATCCCCCTGCGGCGTGGAGTGACCGCTCAGGCGCGGCGGCGCAGGATCAGCCAGCGGCCCGCGAGCCCGAGGGCGAACATCGCGATCCCCGCGAGGACCGACTGCCACGGCAGCGTGACGACCAGCGCCAGGCAGCCGACGAGTCCGAGCACGTTGAGCCCGCGCGGCCAGCGGCGGTCGGAGGCGGGTTGCGTCAGCGCCGACGCGTTCGCGACGGCGTAGTACACGAGCACCCCGAAGGACGAGAAGCCGATCACTCCGCGCAGGTCCGCCGTGGCGACCAGGACGCTGACGACGACGGCGAGCGCGATCTCGGCGTGGTGCGGGACCTTGTGGCGGGGGTGGACGGCGGCGAGCCAGCCGGGCAGGTCGCGATGGCGTGCCATGGCGAGTCCGGTCCGTCCGATCCCGGCGATCAGGGCGAGCAGCGCGCCGAGCGCCGCGAGCGCCCCGCCGATCCGGACCACGGGGGCGAGCGCCGGGGATCCTGCCGCCTCGACCGCGGCCGTCAGCGGCGCGGACGCGGTGGCGAGCGCGTCCGGACCCGCGCCCAGCAGCGCCGCGAATCCGACGACCAGGTACACGATCACGGCGATGAACAGCGCGCTCGGGATCGCGCGGGGGATGACCCGGCGCGGGTCGCGGACCTCCTCGCCCAGCGTGGCGATCCGGGCGTACCCGGCGAACGCGAAGAACAGCAGTCCTGCCGCCTGCAGGACGCCGTAGACGCCGCCGCGCGTCCAGCCGTCCAGGTGGGCGGTGGTGGCGTTCCCGCCCGCCGCGATCCCGATCACGACGATGGCGAGCGCGGTCAGGCTCGTCCCGACGAGGATTTGCGTGAGCGCCACAGTTTTGGTGACGCCGCGATAGTTGAGTGTGGCCAGGGCTAGCACGCCCGCGACGGCGACGATCCGCTGCGCCCACCACGGCCCCGGAACCGCGTACGAGGCGAAGGTGAGCGCCATGGCCGCACACGAGGCGGTCTTGCCGACCACGAAGCCCCACCCGGCCGCGAAACCCCACCAGTGGCCGAGGCGCTCGCGTCCGTAGACGTACGTCCCGCCGGACGTCGGATACGCCGCCGCCAGCTGCGCGGACGCGACCGCGTTGCAGTAGGCGATCACCGCCGCGAGGACGAGCCCGACGAGCAGTCCCGTCCCGGCGGCGCCCGCGGCCGGGCCGAACGCGGCGAACACCCCGGCGCCGATCATCGACCCGAGTCCGATCACCACCGCGTCGCCGGTGCCGAGCCGTCGCGCCAGCTCGCCGTCGTCCTGAGCGGCTTGCGCCGGTGGCCGTTGTCGCACCGGTTCATTCCATCAAACGAGCACCCGAACACTGACAACTCGGGTCGTCCGAAGGCTTAACGGCTCAGGACGCGCGCGCGTTGGTGCGGAGGTGGTCGGCCACCGCCAGGAAGACGAAGAAGTTCGGGATGCTGCTGACGGACGTCGTGGACAGCGACAGCCACTTGCCGGTGACGCGCAGCGAGACGATGCCGTTGCTGACCTTCACCTCGTCCACCTCAGACCACGAGACGGACTTCGCGCCGGAGCCGACCTCGGACGGCGTCAGCCACAGCGGGCCGAAGTCGAGCCGTTCGCCCGCGCGCAGGCGCATGACGGCCTTCGGGAGCTGAGCGTCCGTGACGGCCTGCTGGATCGCCGGGCCCCACTGTTCCGGCTGCGCGAAGCCGCCGCTCAGCGTCACCTTCTCGCCGGACGTGTCGGTCAGCGTGTAGGCGTAGGTGATGCGCGTCGTCTGGCCGTAGCGCGTGTACCGGACGATGTTCTGCAGGACGTCCGTGTCGGCGTACCGGACGGTCCGGACGGCTCCCCCGAAGGCCGAGGTGAGGCCGCGCTCGAAGAGGTCGAGCCGCGCGCCGTCGTTGCGTCCGGCCATCGAGGAGAAGCGGAGGTAGGCGAACGCGAAGATGAGGAACGGCACGCCGAGGATGATCGCCAGCGGCGGGTAGCCGGTGGCGAAGCACAGCACGATCAGGACGAGCAGGACGATCGCGGTGACGCCCATGCGGTTGGCGTGCCGCGCCTGGGCGTCCGCGATCGACGGGTAGGCGGCGCGGTGGGCGCCGAGGTCCGCGCGCGCCGCGTGGTCGCCGATCTGCTGTTCGGTCACCGTGCTCGCCCCCTGGGGATCGACCGCCGGGTGCGCCCCCGGCCGTCCGCGAGTCTCTAACAGACGTTTATGTCTGGCAAGGTCGAACGGGCGGTACGACCGATAGATCACGATTTTGCGCTCGCTGCCAACCGGGGCGGCCCCTCGGGCGTCGCCTTTTCACCGACCTCTGTTCCACCCCACTCACACACCCCACGCTCAACCCCGCATCCTTCACACCCACCTTCCTCACACCTGACGCGGAGGGAACACCCTTGCTTCGCATCGCCACGGTCGGGGTGACGAGCACGCTGCTGCTCGGCACCCTGGCCGCCGTACCGGCGTTCGCCGACGGGACGGCCGCGGTCACCATCACCGCCCCCGCCCCGGTCGACCCCGAGCACCCGATCGCCACCATCACCGGCAAGGTCACCGGCGCCGACGGCGCGCCCGTCGCCGCCGGAACGCCCGTCGAGCTGAACGCCACGGCGGGCCAGGGCGACGTCACCGGCGGCACCACCGACGCCGACGGCAACTACACCGCGACCCTGGCGCCGAACGGCACCTCCGACTCGGTCGCCGTCGTGGCGAGCGTGCCGTCGCTCGGTCTCCTGTCCGAGTCCGTGACCGTCTCGATCGCCCGCGGCCAGGCCGACACGGTCATGAGCGCCGACAAGTCCACGCTGGACGAGGGCGGGGCGCTGACGCTGAGCGGCGCCGTCACCTACAAGGGCGCGGCCGTCCCCGGCGGCACCGCCGTCATCAGCCAGACCCCGGACGGCGGCTGCACCGCGTCCCCGATGACCCCGCTGACGCTCACGGTCGGCGCGGACGGCAAGTTCAGCACGTCCGTGAAGCCGCGTTGCGCCGGGACGTTCTACGTCGACACCACCCCGGCCGGCCTCTTCAAGGGCGGACGGGTCACGCTCGGCCACACCACCGTCCGGTACGCCGGAACCCTCGCCTTCTCCGCCACCATGGACGCCTACGGCCAGGTCACCGCCTGGACGAACCTGAAGTCGGCGTCGGGCGGCGGGCAGGTCTACAACCGCAAGGTCATCCTGGAGTACTCCGCCAACGGCAAGACCGGCTGGAAGAACCTGAAGACCTTCTCGGCCTGGGGCAGCGGGTACAAGGCGTCGCTGCGCGTCTACTACTCGGGCTACTGGCGTTCGCGCTTCCTCGGCGACGCGACCTACGCGCCGTCGGTGTCGCCCACCAGGAAGCTGTGGCGCTGGTCGACCAAGATGTCGAAGCTGAGCGCCTCGACGACCTCGATCAAGAAGAACAAGTACATCACCGTCTCCGGGACGCTGTACCGCTGGAACACGTCCAAGAACGGCTACGGCGCGTTCGGCGGGCAGAGCGTCCGGATCATCTTCCGCTTCAAGGGCAAGAAGACCTGGTACCACGTCAAGTGGGTGAAGACGGACCGCAAGGGCCACTACAGCGCGAAGGTCCGCGCCTACGGCGACGGCTACTTCGCGGCGGTCTTCGCGGGCACCAGCGACACGTGGGCGGCGGGCACGCCTAACGACCGGTACGTGAACACCTATGCGATCCCGTCGCCGGGGCAGCGCTCCGGCCCGGCGCCGATCGTGGACGTCCGTCCGTGGCGCGGCTGACCACAGCCATATGCGGTTGGGCGCAGCTCGATGCGTCCGACCGTGCGGACGCGTGCGGCTGACCGCGCGCGCCTAGCCGTACCTGCTTAAGGGAGGCCGGGGACGCCGGGTCGTTGTTGATACGGCCGCGGCCCACCCGGCCTCCTGTAGTCCACGCCCATGGCGTCCAGCCGGGCGTAATGCTCCTCGCGCATGCGGCGATCGAAGTCGTCGTAGTCGCGCCCCTCGGACGGCGACCAGACCGCCTCGGCGAATGCCGCGAGCCGTGGGAAGACCATGTAGTCGATGCGCTGCTGGCTTTCGGTGTGTTCCGTCCACATGTTCGCCTGCGCGCCCAGGACGTGGTCCGCGCTCTCGGTTCCGGCGAGTTCCGGTGAGACGGGCTCGAATTCGTACACGCTCCTAAGCGTGTGCACCCTGCCGAACGGGACCGGCTCGTCCGGGCCGTCGCTCTGCCTGTGGTCGAGATAGACCTCTTGCGTCGGGCACATGATGACGTCGTGGCCCGCCCTAGCGGCGGCGACGCCACCTTCACGTCCACGCCAACTCATTACGGTCGCCCCCTCGGCGAGGCCGCCTTCGAGGATTTCGTCCCAGCCGACCAGTCGACGGCCGCGTTCGGCGAGCCAGCGGTCGAAGTGGCGGATGATCCACGACTGGAGGCCGTTCTCGTCGTCCACGCCGAGTTCCCTTATGCGGGCCTGTGCGGACGCCGACGCCTTCCATTCGTCCTTGGGGCACTCGTCGCCGCCGATGTGGACGAACCGGCTCGGGAAGATCTCCAGGACCTCCTCCAGGACGCCCTCGAGGAACCGCATGGTCTCCTCGCTCGCGTTGAGGACGTGCGGGTTGACGCCCCAGTCGGTCTTCACTTCGAGCGCGGCGGTGTCGACGACGTCGGTGTTGCCCAGCTCCGGATACGCGGCGATCGCGGCCTGCATGTGCCCGGGAAGGTCGATCTCCGGGACGACCGTGATGTGCCGTTCCGCCGCGTAGGCGACGATCTCGCGGAGGTCGTCCCGGGTGAGGAAGCCGCCGTGCGACCGCTCGTCCCAGAGCTCCGATCCACGTCGGCCGATGCGCGTCCTGCGGCGGGACGACCCGACCTCGGTCAGCCTCGGGTACCGCTTGATCTCGATGCGCCAGCCCTGGTCGTCGGTCAGGTGCAGATGCAGGACGTTCAGCTTGTGCGCGGCGATCAGGTCGACGTACCGCAGGATGCCGCTCTTGGGGGTGAAGTGGCGCGCTATGTCCAGCATGAAGCCGCGCCAGCGGAAGCGCGGCGCGTCCTCGATCTCGACCTGGGGCAGCGTGCGCGGCGCGTCGAAACCGGCCTGGCGGAAGGCGTCCGGGCCGAGCAGCTGGCGGAGCGTCTGGCGGCCCCAGAACACGCCCGCCTCGTCGCCGCCGACGATCTCGACGGCTCCGTCGGCGCCGACCGTGAGGCGGTATCCCTCGGGCGGCAGCGACGCGTCCAGTCGGGTGCGGACGGTTCCGTCGAAGGGCACGCGGTCGGCCGCGCGATCGGTTGCGTGGTCGGCCGCGAGTGAGATCCGGGCGGGGCGGGGCACCAGATTCAAGATCGTCACTCTGACGATCCTCTCCGCGTCCACACCTCTCCAAACCGGCGCTTTACGCCCACCACCGGGGACAACAGGGTGTCCTGAACGGGACGGAGAGGTGACCGGGACGCGGCGCACGGGATTTTGGCCACTCTTGCCATATTTCGGACGCGTCCCGATTGGCGACCATGACGATGTTCGTCCCTCGCCAAGGAGGCCCCGTGAAGCAGTATGCGAAGAAGCAGGACCGACGGCGGACGGCCCGCGCGTCCTGGACCCGGCGCGCCGTCGTCAGCGTCGTCGCCGCCGCGTCCGTGACCAGTGTCGCGGTCAACGTCGTCCCGTCCGCGAACGCGTCGGTCTACCAGACGTGCACGATGACCAAGTGCGCGGACGGCAGCAAGGCGGCGTCGATCTGGGCGTCGAAGGGCTGGCCGTCGAACAGCGGCTGGTACGCGTGGCCGGACGGCCGCTACAACTACACCGGCGGCGTGTTCCAGAACCGCGAGGGACAGCTCCCGAGCGGGGTGACCTACCACGAGTACGACGTGTACTCGCGGGCCAAGTACGCCTCGCGCGACGCGTACCGGATCGTCCACAGCAGCACGGGCAAGGTCTACTTCTCGCCCGACCACTACGCGAACTTCTACCTGCTCAGCCAGTGAAGCCTGAGCGCTAGCTGAAGCTCCAGCGCGCGGGACGGGCTGTTCCAGTCGTCGCCGAGGAGCTGGCGGACGCGGTCGAGCCGCTGCACGACCGTGTTGACGTGGACGTGGAGGGCGCGCCTGGCCTCGGTCAGGTTCGCGCCGCTCCGGTAGTACGCGTCCAGCGTCCGGACCAGCTCCGTCCCGCGTCGCCGGTCGTAGTCGACGACCGGCCCGAGGACGTCGCGCACGTAGCCCTGGACGTCCGCGCGGTCGCCCAGCAGGACGCCGAGGAACCCGAGCGCGGACGGGTCCGCGCCGCCGCCCTTCCGTCCGAGCGTGTGCAGCGCGCGGACGCACCGCAGCGCCTCCTCGTAAGCACCCGGAAGACGCGCCGGACCCGTCACCGGATCAGACGCTCCGGTCGTCACCGGAACGCCTCCCAACGCCTCGCCCAACTCTCCTGACAACGTCTGGGCAAGTGCACCGGGCGCGTCGGTCGGCGCGAGTAGGACGACGTTCCCGTTGTGCGTTCCGGCGAGCCCTCCCAACGCGCGCGCACGACGCGAAACCTCGGCCAGCAACCGCTCCCGCCGGGACGCGTCGCAGTGCAGAACGAACACCGCGTGCGCACGAGAGAAGACCACACCGAGCTTGCGTGCGCGCAGCGTCAGACTGTCGGCATTACCTCCAGTCAGGAGGTCTCCCAGGAGGTCGCCGCGCACACGGTCTTCCGCTTCCGCGACCGACCGCCGCAGCAGCAACAGAAGCGCCGTGACGAGCCCGGCGCGCTCGAAAAGGCGGCGGTCGCCGTCGGTCAGATCCGGACGCCCAAGCAACGCCATCGTGCCTAGCGGTTCCGCGCCCGCGAGCACCGCGTAGATCCACGTGCCGTCCACCGGGACCGCCTGACCGCTCGCGCCCGATGCGGCCACACCCTCCGCCGGGGGAACGAACGGCTCGGCCGCGACGCGGGCGACCTCCGCGCCGTCCGCGTCGTGCACGACGAGCCCACCGCCGAGCAACGCGACGATCTCGCGTGCCACGTCCGTCGCGTCCCCGCCGCGCAGGACGAGCTCGGTCAGCCGGTCATGGATCGCGGCGGCGCGGCGCATGTCCGCGCTCCGCGCGCGTGCGGTCTCGGTCGCCGCGTTCAGCTCGGTGAGCGTGGCGCGCGTTTCCTCCAGCAGCCGCGCGTTGTCGATCGCGACGGCGGCGTGGTCGGCAAGGGAAGACAACAGCGTCACCGCGTCCGGGTCGAATTCGCGCGGGCGGCGGTCGGCCGCGTACAGAACACCGATCACGCGCGTCCCGACGCGCATCGGAACGCCGAGGATCCCGCGTAGCCCTTCCTCGCCGACCGCGTCGTCGATCGTGGTCGTGTGGTGGAAGCGTGTGTCAGTGCGGTAGTCGCGGCTCGCGTAGGGGAGCGCGGTCTGCGCGACGAGTCCGCCGAGTCCTTCGCCCATGCCAAGGCGCAGCTGCTGGAAATTCGCGGAGACCGAACCGTCCGTCACGCGCATGAACGTGTCCCCGGCGGTCGGGTCGTTGATCGTCAGATACGCGGTGTCGGTGCCGAGCAACGTGCGCGCGCGATGCACGATGGCGCGCAGCACGGCGTCCAGGTCGCGGAGCGCCGCGAGGTCCCCAGCACTGTCGAAGAGCGCCGCTAGTTCCCGTTCGCGCCGGCGGTGCTTCTCGAGCGTCCGGCGGATGTCGAGCGCTGTGCGGGTCGCCTCGTCCACGAGCGCCTGCTCGTCCGGGACGACACCGGCGGCGCGCGCCTCCGCGGCCGGACGCGCGAAGTCCTCGGCGGGCGCGCCGTCCGCGAGCAGTCCGAGCAGCGCGCGCATCGCGGACAGGGCGGGGTGGTCCATGCGGTTCATCGTCGCAGCCTTCACGCCGGGGCCGCCCGCGCTCGCGGACGACCCCGGCCTCCGTGGACGGTCAGGTGAAGCGACCGACGTCAGATCGCGCGCCACGTGGCGTCAGGTCGCGCGTGCCGCGTCCTGGCGACCAGGTCGCCGTCAGGTTGCGCGGGCCGTGACGGTGGTGGGGCTCGGACCGTCCGCCTCCGCGCGGGCGAGGTCGCGTCCGCGGGTCTCGCGGGCGACGGCCACGGTGAGCGCGGTGACGACCGCGGCGAGGCCCATGTAGATCGCGATCGGGACGGACGAGTCGTACTCCTTCAGCAGCTCGACCGCGATGATCGGCGCGAGCGCCCCGGCGAGGATCGACGACAACTGCGACCCCATCGACGCGCCCGAGTACCGGACGCGCGTGTCGAACAGCTCGGACACGTACGCGGCCTGCGGCCCGTACATCGCGCCGTGCAGGACGAGCCCGACCGTCACCGCGAGCGTGATCGTCGCGAACGACCTGGTGTCGAGCAGCGTGAAGAACACGAGCGTCCACAACGCCATCCCGCCCGCGCCGAGCAGCATCACCGGACGCCGTCCGACCCGGTCCGACAGCGCGCCCCACCCGGGGATCACGAGGAAGTGGACGGCCGACCCGATCAGCACGGCGTCCAGCGCGGTGGACTTCGGCAGCTTCAGGTGCTGGGTCACGTAAACGAGCAGGAACGAGGTGAGGATGTAGTACGAGATGTTCTCGCCGAACCGGGCGCCGATCGCGACGAGGACCTGCCGCCAGCCCGTCCGGAACACGTCCACGACCGGGACGCGCTCGTGCGCGCGCTGCTGCTTCTTCGCCTCCAGGAACAGCGGCGACTCGCTGACCGACACGCGGATCCACAGGCCGATCACCACGAGCACGCCGGACAGCAGGAACGGAACGCGCCAGCCCCACGCGCGGAACGTCTCGTCCGACTGGACGGACGCCAGCAGCGCCAGCACGCCGGTCGCGAGCAGGTTGCCGCCGGGCGCTCCGGACTGCGGCCAGGACGCCCAGAACCCGCGCTTCCTGTCGCCGCCGTGCTCGGACACGATCAGCACCGCGCCGCCCCACTCGCCGCCGAGCGCGAACCCCTGGACGAGCCGCAGCGCGGTCAGCAGCAGCGGCGCCCCGACCCCGAGCGTCGCGTACGTCGGGAGCAGGCCCATCGCGAACGTCGCGCCGCCCATCATCACCAGGCTGACGACGAGCAGCTTCTTGCGTCCGACGCGGTCGCCGAAATGCCCGAACACGACGCCGCCGAGCGGCCGCGCCGCGAACCCGATCGCGTAGGTGAGGAACGCGATGAGCGTCCCGGTCAGCGGGTCGGCCTTGGGGAAGAAGATCTTGTTGAAGACGAGCGCGGCGGCGCTTCCGTAGAGGAAGAAGTCGTACCACTCGATCGTGGTGCCGATGAGGCTCGCGCTGACGATCCGCGCGATGCCCTTCGACCGCTCTCTCCCGTTTTCGGGCATGGCTGTATCGGGGTGGGACATGGGGGGCTCCGTCCTGGGCTGAGGATGGGGACTTGCGGTGCCTGGGGGACCGGCGGGCTGGGGCTTGTCGCGGGCTGTTGGGCGAGGCTGTTGGGCGGGGCTGTCGGGCGGCGGCTATTGGGCGGTGGCTATTGGGCGGTCCAGCCGCCGTCCATGGAGAGGGACGAGCCGGTCACGAAGCTCGTATGAGGGCCGCAGAGCCAGAGCACGGCGGCGGCGACCTCCTCCGGTTCGATGAGGCGCTTGACGGGCGTGCGCGCGAGCAGGACGTCGCCGACGACCTCGTCCGGTGGGACGCCGTGGACGGCCGCCTGGTCGCGTATCTGGCCCTCCACGAGCGGCGTCCGGACGTATCCGGGGTCGACGCAGTTGCTCGTGACCCCGTGCGGCGCGCCCTCCAGCGCGGCGACCTTGCTGAGGCCCTCAAGGCCGTGCTTGGCCGCGACGTAGGCGGACTTGTAGGCGCTCGCGCGCAGGCCGTGGACGCTGGAGATGTTGATGATCCGCCCCCAGCCTCGCGCGTACATGTGGGGGAGCGTCCGCCGCATCAGCAGGAACGGCGCGGTCACCATCACCTGCTGGATGCGGACGAACCGTTCGGCCGGGAACTCGGGGATGGGCGCGACGTGCTGCAGGCCCGCGCTGTTGACGAGGACGTCGGCCGTGGCGGGCAGCGCGTCGACGGCGGCGGGGTCGGCGAGGTCGGCGACGTGCGCGCGCCCGCCGATCCGCTCCGCGACCTCCTTGGCCGCCTCGCCGTCCAGGTCCACCACGTGCACGTCGGCCCCGGCGGCGGCGAGCGCGACCGCGCACGCCCGGCCTATGCCGCTGCCGCCGCCGGTCACGAGCGCCGTCCGGCCGTCCAGCGCGGTCGGCCCACCCAGCGCGGTCGAACCGTCAACCGCGGTCGGGCCCTCCGGCGCGGCCGGGCCGTCCAGCGGTGGTGTTCCCGCAGGCCAAGAGTTCGTCATGGCCCGAACTGTAAGGTGGGTCACACGCGCTGCCCATGGTGTCAACCCACACACTCTGTCCGTTCCAAGTGGTGGTTCAGCCCAGGGGGCAGGACGAGACGAGGTCCGGAGCGGGGACGTCCGGGCGCGGGACGGTCCGGCTGGGCGGCGGCGCCTCGCCGCGTCCGATCCAGCGTTCGAGGGCGGTGAACGCCGACCGATGACACGGGACGAGCGGACGCAACCGGTCGGGGAAGGCGTCGAAGAGCGAGTCCACGTGCGTCCCATCCTCGATCCGGTAGTAGCGGAACATCGCGCCGCGCCCCTGCGCGCGCACGAGCCGCGCGTACACGTCCGAGTCCTGGCTGATCGGAAGCAGCCCGTCCAGCGTGCCGTGGACGGTGATGAGCGGCTTTCCGATGCGTCCGGTCAACGCGACCTTGGCGACGGCCCTGTGCACGCTCGCCGGACGGCTCCGGTAGTCGTAGTCCTCATCCGCGCCCGTGTAGCCGGGATCGAACTTGGCGCGGTAGATGCGTTGCGTGAGCCCCCAGTAGGACTGGCTGTAGAACGGCCACAGGAACTCCGATTCGGCAGGGAACCCTGCCTTCACCACAGCGTCCTTGTCCTGTGGATAACCGCGCAGGGCGGGCGGCAGGAACGTGAACAGGTTCGGCCCGTCCGTTCGCCAGAGTGTGCCCTCCCAGTCGACTCCCCCGTCGTACAGCTCGGGATGGTTCTCCAGTTGCCAACGCACGAGATACCCACCGTTGGACATGCCGGTAACGAGCGTCCTGCGCGCCCGCTCCCGATACCTCTGCCGGACGACCTCCTTGGCGGCCCGCGTCAGCTGCGTTAGGCGGAAGTTCCACTCCGCCATGGCATCGCCCGGTCGCCTGCCGTCCTTGTAGAAATCGGCTCCGGTGTTGCCCTTGTCCGTGGAAGCGAAGGCGTACCCGCGCGCGAGCACCCAGTCGCCTATGGCGCGGTCATTGGCGTACTGCCCACGCACGCCCGGGGTGCCGGACACGACCAGCCCACCGTTCCAGCGGTCGGGCAGTCGGATGACGAACTGGGCGTCGTGATTCCACCCGTGATCGGCGTTGGTCCTGGACGTGTCGGGGAAGTACCCGTCGACCTGCACACCGGGAACGCCGCTCGGCACCGGCAGATCCTTCGGCGTCAGGCCCGCCCAGTCCGTGGGCACGGTATGCCCTGATGCCACCGTCCCCGCCGTGGTCAGCTCATGCAGGCACGCGACTTCTTGGTACTCCGCGCCAGGCACCCTGACGCCCGACGGACAGGACTCGGCGCGCGCGCCCGCAGGAGCCACGATCACGCCTGCGGCCACAAGCAGTGCTGTCAACGATCTGAGCGGCATCGGAACCTCCCGATGTTGGGGGACAGATGCCGCGGACGCTAAATCCCCCTGCCGCCACGCGACATGGTCACGCCCACCACCATCGCTCCCCCACCGATGTCGCCCATCACCACCCCCGCACGCGGACGGACTAAATGTCGTCGACGACGCTGCCCCGGATGCCCCTGATGAGGTAGTCAAGCCCGCGTCGGAACGCGGCGTCCCAGTCGTTGTCGCTGGGATGCCCGTGTTCCGCGAGCGTCGGGTAGCTGTCGCGGTCGGCCGCGAGGATCTGGTCGGCGGCGTCCCGGGTGGACGACTCGTCCGACCCCCGCCACGACGCCTGGCTGATCGCGGCGCCGACCACGAAGTGCGACAGCCCGTAGGCCGCCGCGGTCAACGGCGCACCCGTCAGCCCGGCGCGCCTCAGCGTCGCGTGCAGGAACTCCGTGCGCGCGAGGACGTTCGGGCCGAGCATCGGACGTCCCATCAGCGTCGCGGTCCACGGGTGCCGGAGCATCACCGCCCGCCACCGCGTGACCATCGCGGTGACGTCCGCGGCCCAGTCGCCGGACACGTCCGGCACCTCGGCCTCGGCGAACACCGTGTCGAGGGCCAGGTCGAGCACGTCGTCCTTGGTGTCGACGTGCCAGTACAGCGTGGTCGAGCCGGTGCCGAGCCGCTCGGCGAGCCGCCGCATGGTCAGCCGGCCCACGCCCTCCTCGTCCAGCAGCGCGACCGCTCCGGCGACGATCCGTTCACGGGACAGGGGAGGCGCCTCACGCCGTCCGCCCGGCCGCTTCAGCCAGATGTCGCCCGCGCGTCCTCGCCTGGTGCTCATGGCCGTCCACTCTAGTACGGTGAACGAGAACCGGATCAATGTTCTAGTGACTGGATCAACGTTCGAGAGGTGCGGTCGTGGGGCACATCGACGTGAGTGACCTGGCCTATGCGCTGCCCGACGGAAGGCCGCTGCTGCACGGCGTCTCGTTCCGCGTCGGGCGCGGAGCGAAGGCCGCGCTGGTCGGGCCGAACGGCGGCGGCAAGACGACGCTGCTCAGGCTCATCGCGGGCGATCTGACGCCGTCCGACGGGACGGTCGCGAGCACAGGCGGCCTCGGCGTGATGCGGCAGTTCACGCCGGACGACAAGACCGTCCGCGAGCTTCTGCTCTCGGTCGCGCCACCGGAGGTCCAGGCCGCCTCTGCCGCATTGGCGCGGGCCGAAGCCGTGCTGTCCGACGACCCCGGCAGTCAGCTCGCTTATGCCGAGGCCATCAGCGAGTTCACCGACGCGGGTGGCTACGACCTGGAAGTGGCCTGGGATGCCTGCACGACGCTGGCGTTGGGCCTGCCCTACGCGACCGTTCGAGATCGGAGGGCGGGAACGCTTTCGGGTGGCGAGCAGAAGCGACTCATGCTGGAAGCCCTGCTGCGTGGTCCCGACGAGGTTCTGCTCCTGGACGAGCCCGACAACTACCTCGACATACCGGGGAAGGAGTGGCTGGAAGAACAGCTACGCGCGACCACAAAGACCGTCCTACTCGTCTCGCATGACCGACGCCTCCTGGCCGGGGCCGCCGACCGCATCATCACCGTCGAGTCAGGGACGGTCTGGGTGCACGGCGGCGGCTTCAGCACCTACGCGGGCGCGCGCCGCGACCGTGTCGCCCGCATGGACGAACTCCGTCGGCGCTGGGACGACGAGCACGCCCGGCTGCGCCGCCTCGTCCACACCCTCCGGCAGCGCGCGGCCGCCAGCGACGCGGTCGCCTCGTCCTACCAGGCCGCCCGCACCCGGCTCGCGCGCTTCGAGGCGGCCGGGCCGCCCGAACCGCCGCCCCGCGTCCAGAACATCCGCGTTCGGCTGCGCGGTGGACGCACCGGAAAACGTGCTGTGACCTGCGAGGATCTCGCACTCACCGGGCTGACGGAACCGTTCGGCCTGGAGGTCTGGTACGGCGAGCGCGTCGCCGTCCTCGGGGCGAACGGATCGGGTAAATCGCAGTTCCTGCGCCTGCTCGCCGACCCGACCGCGGTCGCTCACCAAGGCGTCGCGCGGCTCGGCGCGCGCGTGGTGCCCGGCCACTTCGTCCAGACCCACACACGTCCCGACCTGCGCGACCGCACCCCGGACGAGATCATCACCACCGACTTCGGAGTGCCTCTGAACGACGCCATGCGCGCGCTCGCCAGGTACGAGCTCGCGCGCACACGCGGGCAGTCCTTCCAGACCCTGTCCGGCGGACAGCAGGCGCGCCTTCAGATCCTGTTGCTCGAACTCTCCGGCTGCACGCTTCTCCTGCTGGACGAGCCGACCGACAACCTCGACCTGGCCAGCGCACAAGCGCTCCAGGACGGTCTTACCGCGTACAACGGCACCGTCTTGGCGGTGACCCACGACCGGTGGTTCGCGGAGGATTTCGACCGCTATCTGGTTTTCGATCCGGACGGGGGCGTCCGCCAACAAACCACCCCGATGTGGCAGTGTGGTGATCGGGCTCGTGAATGACCGGGGGCGCGGGTGAAGGACAAGCGCGGCAACCTGATCTGGCTGGTTCTGCCGTTGGCCGTCGTTGCTGCACTGCTCACAGTGAAGAACGGGGACTCCGGTAAGCCGGACGCCGCGGAGAAGCCCGCCGCCAAGCCGTCCGCCACGCGCGCAGACGAGCGGCAGCCGGGCGATCGGTCCCCTGACCATTTCGCCTCGCAGGTGCGGCAGTACGCGCGCGAAGCGAAGGTCGATCCGACGCTGCTGATGGCGATCCTCTACAACGAGTCCAACAAGCCGCACGACCCGGAACTGGAACGGACCTGGCAGCGGTTCAAGCCGGACGCCGCGTTCGGCATCGCCAACATGCACAAGGCCGCCTTCAACGACACCAAGGACGGCCGTCCCTTCGAGAGTCGCCGCTGGGAGGAACTGCCGGACGATCCCGCACTGGCCGTCCGCGCCGCGGCCTGGTTCCTACACGATCTCGCCCGGCAACTACCGTCCGACCGGTCGTCCGACTTCAGCAAGTCGGACCTGCTGGCGCTCGGCTACAACGCGGGCGCGGGGAACATGCGACTGTTCGCCGAGGGGACGAAGCCGGGCGCGATGGCCGGGTCCTATCTGAAGCGCCTGCACGAGAACTGGGGCAAGGCGCAGATGGCGCTGGGGCGGTAGCCCGGGAGCGGAGCCGCGAACGGGGAGCGGCCCCGGATACGGCAGGCGACGTCGCCGCCTCCGATATCGGTCAACCCGCGACTTCGCGGATGACCGTGGCGATCTGGCCGCTGAAGCTGACCTTCGCGAACCGCGGCGCGGACTTGACCCACATGTCCATGTTGTCGGTGGTGCAGCGGTTGTCCGGACGGGCCGCGTCGTCCGGGCACTTGCCGCCCGCGACGATCAGGACGGTGTCGGTGGCGGTGAAGAAGGCGGTGTTCCCCACGAGGAACTTGCCCGGCGCCAGGTAGGACAGCTTGCCCGTGGCCGCGTTGACGCCCCCGCCTCCCTGATGGGACGGCGCGGTCGTGTGGTGCCCGCTGCCGGGAGCGACCGTCCCCTTCGGCGCGCCGGACGGTCCACCCAGCGGTGCCGTCGACGACGGAGCTCCGTCCGCCTTGTCGTCACCGGTCACCTTGACGTTGCAGGCCGACAGGCCGACGGCGAGGGCGGCGGCGGTCGCGATCGTCAGGATCTTGCGCATGGGTTCGTCTCCGCAGGTCAGGGGCGCTCTTGGTGAGCGCGCTCACAGTCTGGTGAGACCCGGGTCCCGCGTATTTGGTTGGCCGGAAAGTGGGTGATCAGAACCACGCGGCATCGGACGAACTTCTCAGTTCGCCCGGTCGATCGAACCCTCTTCCGCTCCGGCCGTCTTCCACAGCCCGGAAAGTACTTGACGGATCGGAAAGAGGAAAGTACTTTCCTTCATGGAAAGTACTTCACGAGAAGGACAGGAGACCCCCCCGATGGACCGCATGCCGAACGCCGCCGAGGCTCTGGCCGAGATCGAGCGCACCCAGCAGAAGGCGTTCGCCGGGCAACGCCTCCCGCTCTGGTGGCTGCCGGCCGTGGTCGCCCTGATCACGGTGGTGTCGATCGCCTTCGACCTGCACGGCGCCACCAGATCCGTCCTCCTGATCGGGGCGGCGCTCGGCCTGGCCGTGATGACCGCCGTGCTCGCCCTCCGGGCGCGCGTGAAGAGCAGGCGCCAGGTCTGGACGCCCCGCGCCGCCGCCTGGGCGAGTGCCTGGCTCCTCTCGTTCTTCGTGCTCTTCGGCGTCACTCCGCCCCTGGTCTGGCTCGTCACCGACTCGGCGATCTGGCCGAAGATCATCTCCGGCGTCGTGGTCTCGCTCTACGGTGTGATGACCATCCGGTGGGCCGAGCGCCAGATCATGGCCGACACGCAGGGAAAGGTCGCCCAGTGAACCTCGACCCGGTGATCCACGCCCCCGTGCGGCTCCAGATCGTGTCCCTGCTCGCCGCCGCGACCGAGGCCGAGTTCTCCTTCGTCCGCGACAACCTCGAGATCAGCGATTCCGTCCTCTCCAAGCACGCCGCCGCCCTCGAGACCGCGGGCTACGTCCACATCCGGAAGGGACACGTCGGCAAGCGCCCTCGCACCTGGCTGAAACTCACCGACCAGGGCCGCGCCGCCTTCCGCGAGTACGTCGCCACCCTCCAGCAGATCGTCGGCCAGCCCCTGACCGACGTCACCGAGGAGGCCGGCTGACCTCCCCTGACAAGCCCACCGCACCGCCCCAGCGACCAGCCCAACCCGCGCGACCAACCCCCGCGCCCAGCGTGCGACCACCCCCCCCGCGCCCTGCGTGCGACCAACCCCACGGCTGGCCCAACGGCCCTCGTAGTCGCCCGAATGCGCTTGGATTTCCGACATGCCGATCAGCCCACCAGCCGCCGCGCATCCGGTCGCCGAACCCGTCCCCCACCTGCTCAGGCTCAAGACATCACTGGTCAAACGCTGGTCCCACACCCGGATGCGGGAGCTGTTCGAGGAATTCGACCTCGCCACCTACCTCTGGGCCCTGAACCGCGAGCCGGAGGCCCTCGAGATCCTCGACTCGATCACCAGCGCGATCCCCGCATCGAACGGCGACTACAACATCTGGTCACCCGTCGTCGCGATGCACGCCCTCCAAGCCCGCATCCTGCGCGCCGCCCCCACCTCAGGTGAGAACGGCCCCGAACAGGCCGCGTCCAAGGCCGTCCTCGCCGACCCCGGACTGGCCGACAACCCGTCCTACATCGCGTCCCTGGTCACGGAAGCCGAGCCCAAGTTCCAGGCGGCCGCCGCCGAACGAAGCCGCGCGTCCTCCTGCCGCAACCTCTCCCGCGTCCTCCTGCCCCTCTTCGTCCTCTCCGAACTCACCAGAGCCCGCCACCCGTTCACCGCCTACTACACCCCGTCCGAACCCGACCGCCTCATCCCCATGGGCCGCCAAGCCCTGGCCACCCGCCTAACCCCCTGAACCACAATCGAGCGCAAGGCAGTGACCGAGGAACCCGGTGGTCATCTCCACCCCGGACACGGCGCGGACGGGATGCCCCATCAGCCGGCTCCCGGGCCGCGCATACTCCCCGAGCTCCCCGACGGGAAAGAACCCGAGTTCGGTAAGGACGGCGTGGGAGGCATATGGTGCCGCGCCCTTTGCTGAGGACGAGCCCAAGCAGACCCCCGACCATCCACCTGACCACCCCGCCACTGCGTGCCCACCCCCCAAGGACGCCAGCTCAAGACGCGAGCCCCGAAGCCGCGGACGACCGCCGCGGAGAACGCCCTGCAGTCACCAGCCTGCCCGGAGGGCCAGCTCAAGACGCGAGCCCTGAAGCCGCGGACGACCGCCCGCGGAGAACGCCCTGCAGTCACCAGCCTGCCCGGAGGGCCAGCTCAAGAACGCGAGCCCTGAAGCCGCGGACGACCGCCCGACCGAACGCCCCGGAGGCGCTGTCCCGAGGACGGCAGTGCAAGGACGCGAGTCCCAGAAAAGCGCTGACGACCGCGCGCGGCGAACGGCCTGCAGCCGCCAGCCCACGGCTGGCGTCCGCGGCTCTCGACCACCACAGACACCGGGACCCCACCCCGCCAAGGACGACCATGGCCGCGGCACCTACGACTGGTCGGGACGACTCGCCCCGCTCACCGCCCGCAGCGCCCCCACCCCATGACCGGCGTACGCGACTCTCGACCACCACAGACACCGGGTGCGTCGCCTCATGTTCCGCCGCCACAGAGGTGACGCGGGCAACGACTTCTGACCACCCGCAAGACTCGTCGGATCCGTCAGACCCGGCGACCTGACGCCGAGGGCCTGTCTCGAAGTGGCTCTGGCCACGTGCGCGAACGCGTGACCTGCCCGGTGCCGCGATGCCGGAGGCGAGCGTAATCGGGCAGATCGCGAAGCGATGTCGCGTTCGCCCATGCACGGTCACGTAGCGAGCCTCTGGGCGAGGGAAGTGGGCCGGGACTTCGAAACACGGCCTAGTCGTTGGGGGAGGCGGCGGTGATGAAGCGGTTGATGACGGTTGCCCAGTCCGCGTCGTCCACA
This sequence comes from Actinomadura oligospora ATCC 43269, assembly GCF_000518265.1. Classification (GTDB taxonomy): domain Bacteria; phylum Actinomycetota; class Actinomycetes; order Streptosporangiales; family Streptosporangiaceae; genus Spirillospora; species Spirillospora oligospora. The sequence goes on from NZ_JADG01000007.1 coordinate 445,270, forward strand.
GGCGCGAGGTCCATCATGTTGGTGAAGAGGGTGCCGAGCGCGACGGACAGCAGGAACCGGGCCAGCGCACCGGACGGAAGGGACGCGTCCACCGCGCCCTCCTGCTGGGCCGCGGTGACCAGACTCTCCACGACCTCGAGGTGCGCGGTCAGCTCAGCGGCGAAGATCTCCGCCACCCGCGGATCCCGCCGAGCCGCGGCGGCCCCCTCGACCAGCATCGCGCTGATCTGCCGAGGCCGATGCGGAAGCTCCTCACCCAGATGCTGGACGACGTCCTGCACGGGCGCGCCCGCCACCCCGTCACTGATCAGCCGCGCCAACTCCCCGGGAATGTGCGCCTTGATGGCGTCCGCGAGCAACTCCGCCTTCGACGCGTACCGCGAGTAGATGGCCCCCGTGGACAACCCGGCCCGCCGGGCGATCTCGCTGGTGGCCGTCCCCGAGTAGCCCCGCTCGACGAACACCTCGGCAGCCGCGGCCAGCAGCCGCTCACGCGCCTCCGCGCTCGTCAACCCGGCCACTCTCCCCATGCCCTCACCCTAAGCGCCCCCACCCACCCCCCATCCAGCAAGCACCACCCCGCCCCGCCCCGCCCACCCGAACCCGATCCCACCGACCGAACCCGGCCCCGCCACCGAACCCAGCCCAACCACTCCCGCCCACGCCAACGCTCTCGTCCACGCGTTCGCCACGTCCATGTCCGCGTTCACGCGTTCACCCGCGCCCACGCCAATGCCCGCGCCCACGCCAATGCCCACGCCCACGCCCGCGTCCACGCCTCCGCACCCACGCTCCGCTTCCGCGCCCACGCTCACGTCCACGTCCACGCCGGCGCTCACGTCCGCGCCCGCGCCTGCGTCCGCGCTCACGCCCGCGTCCCGCGTCCGCGTCCACGCTCACGCCCGCGTCCCGCGTCCCGCGTCCGCGTCCACGTCCGCGCTCACGCCCGCGTCCCGCGTCCGCGTCCACGCCCGCGTCCCGCGTCCCGCGTCCCGCGTCCACGTCCACGTCCACGTCTGCGTCCGCGCCCGCGTCCCGCGTCCGCGTTCACGTCTGCGTCCGTGCCCGCGCTCACGTCCACGTTTGCGTCCGCGCTCACGCCCGCGCCCGTGTTCACGCCTACGTTCGTGCACTGCAGCCTGCGCGCGCGTGGCTGTTGCTTGCCCAAGGCGGGGGGCGTGGGTGTGGGGGTTGGTCAGTGGCGGGTGAGGGAGGCGGGTGGCGGGGTTTTGGGGGTGGAGAGCATGCCGGTGTGGTGCCAGATGCGGGCGCTCGGGCCTTCGATCATGCCGATGTCGGTGAGGAAACCGGTGGCGCGGCGGAAGGCCCAGCGGAGGGTGGCCTGGCGGTGGGGACTGGTTTTCGCTGTGCGGTAGGCGATGCGCGGATCGAGGTTGACGGCGCGGTAGACGGCGGGACGCGTGAGGCGAGGGGCCATCCGGAAGCCCACGCCGGCGATGCCGGACGCCTGGATGCGGCGTAGCGGACGCGGTGTCGAGGCCACCTGGTGTTTGAGCTCCTCGCGCGCGTACGAGATGTGCCGGGCCTCCTCGGCGACATGGATGCGGCTGATCGTCCTGACGAGGGGCTGGACGCGCTCGTCCGTCATGGTCACGCGCTGGACGGCGTCGGTGACCTCCTCGACGAGCAGGACGGCGGCGAACATCGCCATCGGCGGGTCGATGAGTCCGGCGAGCTTGCCGAGCTGGAACTCCGGCCAGGCCATCGGGTACGGGCGCAGGCCGGTCTTGCCGATGAAGCGTCCGAACATGGTGGAGTGACGGCACTCGTCGGCGGTCTCGGTGAGGGCGTACGCGATGTGCCGCGAGGTGGGGTCGCCCCGGTAGACGTGGCTGAGCAGGCCCTTCATCAGCATGATCTCCGACCAGATGCCGAACGACAGCATGCTGATCAGTTCGTGCCGGGACAGCTCGACGCGTTCCTCATGACTCATCCGATCCCACAGCGGCGTCTCGTAGAGGGAGAGCGTCTCGGGCGGGAGGTAGAAGAGGTCCGGGTCGAGCGGAGCGTCCCAGTCGATGTCCGCCTCGGGGTCGTAGGACTTCCTGGCCGACGCCTTGATCAGGCGTTCCGCCACCCGTTCCCGGTCGCGCAGCTCCACCGTGTGATCGCCGTCCGCGCACCGCACCAGCGCCGTCGTCATGATCGTCACGCCTCCTGGGGGATCGGGGAGTAAAAATAGTAGGCATTATTTTTATTCGGACGGCAAGGGCCCGGCCGGTGTGACGTGCGTCGCGTCGCCGGTCCTGGGCCGGGGTGCGTGACGGGCCGGTCCCCGTGTCGTGTTCACTGTGTGGCAGGGGAATCGACCTGCGGAGGACGGATGGCTGTGGGCGGTCAGCGGCTGACGGCGACCTGGGCGGGCCCGCGCCCGGACGGACGGCCCGTCGTCGCCACGGGCGTGTTCGATGTCCTGCACATCGGGCATGTCCGCTTCCTGCGAGAGGCCGCGGCACGCGGTTTCCCGCTGGTGGTCGGCGTCGAGGACGACGACCGCGTCCGCGCGTGGAAGGGCCCGGGCCGTCCGGTGAACCCCGCCGCCGAACGTGCCGAGGTCCTGTCCGCGCTGCGCTCGGTCGCGGGTGTCTTCGTCATCTCCGGACCGCCCGAGGTCTCCAAGTGGGCGGACTACTCGGAGCTACTGGCGTCCCTGGAACCAGTCGCCCTCGCCTACACGGCCGGCGACCCCCACACTGAGGCCAAGCGCCTGGGCGCCGAAGCCATGGGCGCCCAGGCATGGGAGTTCGGCCTGACCGAAGCCCACTCCACCAGCGCGATGCTCGAAGCCATCACCTCCCTCGGCTGATCCCCAAGGCCTCAGTCAGCCCCGGAGCCCCACGGGGACGCGCCGACCTCACCGCCGCGTCCTTCCTCGCCGACCCGTTCGCCGCCGAACGCCTCCCCCGACACAACCCCGCGCCGGGGCCCTTTCGGCGGAGTCGGGCGGGTGCGGTTGTGGCATGCGCCCTGGGCCGCGGGCTGCGGACAAATCTGATTGCGGGGAGTTCGTTCGGTTTCTAGGGTCGGTTCTGATCAGCGTGTAGCTCAGGTAGGAGAGCACCGGGCTTCGGACCCGGAGGGCGCGGGGGCGGAGCCCGCCACGCTGGCTATGAACATCGGAGACGGTTACCCGCTCGGACAGCTCGCGCGTGCGTTCACCACGGCCGCGCGACACGAGGACCCGGCCACCCGGCGTCGTGCCGAGGAGCGTGTTCGGGCGTGGACGCGAGTCCTCGAAGGGAAGGCCGACGGGACCCTCAGCATCGGAAGCCGCACTCCGGTGGCCGGGCTCCCGGCATGGGTCACCCTTGAGGTCGTTCGCGGCGGCTTCGCCACCGGCAGGCCGCTGGCGGACGGTCCGCCGCTCCCCCACGAACTCGCCGTCGCGCCCGACCGAGCGGGTGCCTTCGCGTACTACCTGACCGACGAGGGCCAATCTGAGCTCAAGGCCATGCTGGACGCCGCGGACTACGAGATCACCGTTCCGGAAGAGGCAGCGCTGCTCACGGTCGCCTGGCTGTTGCGGGAGGGGGACCGCTCCGCCGCGCTGGACATCGTGGACACGATCGCGCCGTTCGCCGACCGGCTCCGTTTCGTTCCGGCGCGCCGTCCCGGCAGGCCGGGACGTAACCCGGAACACGTGTTCAGGAGCTCGGCCGGTGAGGTGCGCGCCGCCCTTCTCGCTCGCCGGACGCCTCCCGCGATCGACGCGATGCACGAAGCGCTGAGCGTGTGGAACCCCTTCGCCGACGGCCTCCTCGCTCACTGGCTGACCACCGTCGTGGACGGTCGTGTCGCCGTCGCCTTCCCCGAGGACTGGACGGAACAGGCCGCCGAACTGCTGGCCGAGTACCGCGTACTGGCGGTCGAGCACCGGCTGTGTTCCAAGCATCGTCGCCCGAAGGAGAACGCGGCGATCCTGCGCACGGCCATGGAAGACCTCGTCGGCGGCCGGACTCTGAAGCGGGGCCTGCTCCAGCATGCCGTCGATTCGATGGTCGCCCGGAGGGGGCGGCCCGGCTCCCCCGAGCACTCGGCTCTCCGCGAGCGCCAGGCCGCCGACGCCGCCCGTCCGACCCATCGCGCGTTGGCGACGATCGCGGCAGCCCGCCTGGCCGCCCTTCCCCAAGACGACGGCCTGCCCGACACCAGCGCCTTCATCCATCCGGTGACCCAAGAGGAGCACGTCCGGTCTCAAACGAACAGCCGTACCCAAGACCAGCCGGACGCTGGGGTGACCGTTGGGACGGTGATGCCGGACGTGGTGGCGCGGACGGTCGGGCAGGCGTTGAGCGCGCCGGTCGGGACTCTGGTCGAGCGGCGCGTCGTGCCCTCGGCGGAGGTGCTGGCGGGGCTCGTTCCGCAGCTGGTGGCGTCCACGGTGGCGCTCGACTACGACGACCGGGCCCTGGCGGCGCTGGTGTCGGCGGGGTACCGGGCGTTCCGGGGTCGGCGTTCGCTGTTGCTGGTGAACCTGGAGCACCAGGTGCGGTTCGAGGAGCTGCCGTGGGTGCGGGCGATCGCGTCGTGGCGGGGGAGCGGCGGTGACGCGGCCCGCGAGGCGGCGCGGACGACGCTGACCCGGCTCGGCGGGCTCACGCTCGGCGCGTTCCCGGGGACGATCATCCCGAATCGGCTGGTCACCGAGCTGGCGGCGCTGGCACGGCAGGCAGGCCTGGACGCGCCGTTCGTCGAGGAGCTCGCCGCGGACATCTTCATGGGCGCGTTCTCCACGAAGTTCGTGCGGGCGGCTGAGATCGCCGCCGAGCTGCTCGACGGGTCGCTCTACGTCCGGTATTACGGCATCGACGCGGCGCACCTCCATGCGCTGCGGGCCGTCGGCGGGGCCTCGACCCAGCAGACGGCGCAGGCCAGGAAGACGCATGTCGGTTTCACCTCCCATCCTGAAGCGGACGCCGCGAGGGAGTTCGCGGCGTTGTGTTCGGCGCGCGCGGGAACCGGGCACGGCTCGTGGGTGGTCGAGAACGGACGGGTCATCGAGCAGTCCCAGATCCTGACCACGCACAATCTCGCCGTGCTCGCGGCGAGAGCCGGTGTGACGCCCGAGCCCGGTTGGCCGGAGTCGGCCCGCCGCGCCTTCGCCATGGTGTGCGACCGGCTCGTCACCGCGCACCGGTCGGCCCTGCCACTGCGCGCCGTGAAGGACGCGGCGTACGCGTGGCGGCAGGCGATGTTCTTCCTGTCGATGGCCGGTGACGCCGAGGCGCGCGCTTTCGCCGCGTGGGCCCGGGACGAGACCGACCGCCTGTTCGGACCGGTGGCCACCCGCACGTCCGCGCCGACGGCAGGGCTGGACCGGGTGCTCGCGGGGCTGGACCACGTCCTGGACGGCGGCGGGCTGGACGGGGACGAGACGTACCCGCGCCGCTTCCTGGGATGGTCCGGCCGCTGGATTCTCGGCCGCTGACCACTGATCGAAAACTGGGGACGGAACGTTCGCCCCGCTCCCGAGATCCAGTGTTCCCGCAGTGTGCGGCCACGGAAAGCGCGTCCACAGATTGTGGATAACCCGAAGGTCCGGGTGGCGTCGCCTAAGCGCGGTCACCTCACTTTAGGCGGCGGGACGGCCGGACAACGCGCCGCCCCAGCGTGTCGCGTGGTGGGGCCTGTGGATGCGGCGCACAGTGTGGTTCACAGGAAGATGATCTGGGGACCCGGCTGGGGATTTCCCGTGGGCAGACGGTTTCCACCGGATGCGGCACACTGTGGAGGCCCGTCACCCACAGCCTGTGTACGAGCACGGGACGCCTCGTCCGCGAGGACGCTCAAGCACTGGTCAGAACGTTATCCACCAGGTGGATAAGCGGATGTCCACTTGTGGGCGGCCTGGGGACACGAAGTGGATAGCGGACGTCCATCGCTCCCCACAGGTTGTGCACCGAAGTTATCCACAGGCTGTGGAAGATGGGGATCCGTGCGAGCGTCGCCCACAGCTCGTCCCCACCGTTGTCCAGAGGTGTCGCCCGACGCGCGAACCCTTGGCCAGCTGGGGATTCACGTGTGGATGACGGCCTGGAAAGCCCCGGCTCAATCAGGCAAGAAACGGCGCAAACCGCCCTTTCAGGGCTGTGGATGAAGGTCCTCCGCTGCCCAGCCCAAGGGGCGGCAGGCGCCTCACCCGATTACGGACGTTCCGTCCGTCGCCTTCGCGCAGGCACACGGTTCGCTGATAGCGATCACGTCCGCGCCCGAGCCCGGCATCACAGCCCGGCGCGCCACAGGAGAAGGATCATCGAGGAGAGGACGAGGCCGACGATGCCCAGCGGCCTCTCGCCCAAGGTGATCAGGACGGTGCAGCCGGCGGCCATGGTTCCCGCGATCACCAGCGGTCCACGCAGGCCCGATGGTTCCGGACGATCCGTCGCCCCGCCCCCCAGCTCCTGCTCCCAGAGACCGAAGTCGTCCTCTGCGCCCATCGGGACTCTCCTGACGTCGATGCCCCGGATTATCCGGCCGATCGGCGTTCAAATCGAGATGGCGTGGCGGCCACAGGCCCCGCACCGTCGTTGGACGGCACGTCCGATAACGGCACAGGGGGTGCGGATCGCTCGGCCCGGGTTGCTAGGCTGCGGAGAACCTGGGGGAAGAGTCTCCTGACACCCATGTCCCTCGGGTTGGCTTCATAGTCGAGGTGAAGGGGTCCCCACCGTGAAGAAGCTTCTCGTTCTGGCCGTTGTGGCTCTCGGCGGGTTCGTCGTGTGGCGTCGTCTGCAGCAGGACCGGGCGGAGCTGGACCTGTGGACCGAGGCCACGTCCACCGACAGCTGAACCGGTATCCGCCGTGCATGGCCCCGGCGTGACCGGGACGGACCACCGTTCCGATCCCGCCGGGCCCAGGCGGCGCACGACCGCGTCCGCGTCCATGGTCACGACCGCGTCCATGGCCGCGCACGCCGCAGCGATATCCGGGCGCGTGCGATGCCCATCCCCCGGTAAGCTTTGACCCGCCGAGGGGCCTTAGCTCAGTTGGTAGAGCACCGGCTTTGCAAGCCGGGTGTCAGGGGTTCGAATCCCCTAGGCTCCACCTGCGAGAACACCCCCGTCCGACCATCGGGCGGGGGTGTTCGTGCGTTCGGCGTGCTATCAGGCCGTCAGGAACAGCCCACCGGCCGGGCTTCGGTGTCCGGTCGGCTCCGACTCGGACAGCAGCCTCGATCTGGACGCGACAAAGTGACAGGAACTGGCCTGCGGCGCTGCGCCTGGCAAAGGCTTGATCACTCGGACCGCGCCTGCTTGTTCACTCATCACGTCTTCCGTGCTTTTGCCTGTACTGGTCGGTCGATAATGCTGAACTATCGCGGATGTGTGGAGCGTTGGCTCACGCGGGGCAAGGGCGCGAAATAGTGGACGGCCGGGAACTTTATTTGGGTGACGTTCGTGTGGATCTGTTGGGATGTTGCCTCGCGTTGGATGCCGCGCTGTTCGGTGAATCCTCTGGCGATCTCTGAGTGGAGTGCGCGTCGTCATGACGTGTTCGCTGCCGTGTGCATTGGCGATTCGCGATGGCGGCAGCCTCAGGGGTCTTTCTGACCCCCTGGACGCTGGCCGCATATGTCGTGGCGGATCTGGGTGGCGGCATGGCTGTATGCCTCCTGGTGGTGGATGGACCACGAGATTCGTGGTCGGGAGGTGGACGCTTTAACCCGTACAAGAGCCCGTTCGCAAGGGGAATCGGTGGACGCGGGACAGGTGTCGCGGTCACGGGACACGTCCGGCGCGGGCGGCTCCGAGGCGCGTCCGACGGTTAACACGGCCGATGTGTTCGGCGGCGGTGGTGACGTGTCTTGCCTGGCAGGAGCGGTGGACGGACAACACGGACAGTCCGGTTGATGCATCAGTGTGCCGTTTGTCCGGTCAAGGCGTAAGCGTCCCGTTTGGGCATCAATCCGCCTGTAAGGCGGCGCGTGCGGGTGTACGAGGAAGCGTCGAACAGGCTGACAACACCGACGTATTGCGGACACGTGATCGTCCCCGGAAGTGTTGGTCCCACCTCGAGCACGCCCCCCGCTGCAGACCAGGAGATTTTCGATGAAGCTGCCTAAGTACGCCGCTGCCGCCACGGCGGCCGTCGTGCTCACCTCGATCGCCGGCGTGACCGCGGTTTCGGCGGCGCAGGGGGACAACAGCCACAAGGCGGCCCCGTCGTCCGATGCGTCCGCGCTTCCGAGCGTGAACATGGAGGCCCTTGTCAAGGCCGCGCAGATCGACCCGCGCCGCCCTGACAACAAGCTGACCCCTGGTGCCAAGGCCAGTGTGCTTCTCGTCGAGAAGGCGCTCGCGGACAGGAAGCTGCTCGACAAGAAGTGGGTGGACGGCTACTTCGGCACCACGACGACCGCCGCCTACACCAAGTTCCAGAAGTCCCTCGGTTACAAGGGGATCAGCGCCAACGGGCTGCCGGGCAAGTCCTCGCTCGCCAAGCTCGGCGCCGGGCGGTTCACCGTCAACCACGTCATCGTGCCGGGCCCGAAGGTGAAGTTCGGGACCAAGTACTACGTCAACACCCGCACGCAGAAGATGCTGCTCCAGGCGCAGAAGCTGCTGCACCGCAAGCTCGTCCTGGACCAGGGCTCCTACAACCCGGGCGGCGACCCCACGTCCGTCGGCACGCACGACGGCGGCGGCGTCGTCGACATCAACGTCAAGGGGATGAACGCCGCCACCCGCACCAAGGTGGCCAAGGCCATGCGCCAGGTCGGCTTCGCCGCCTGGGTCCGCAACCCCAACCAGGGTGACTGGCCGTGGCACATCCACGCGACGGCCATCAACGACACCGACCTGTCCGTGCAGGCCCAGCACCAGATCGGTGACTACTACCTCGGCCAGAACGGTCTCGCCAACCGTGGCAAGGACGACGGTCCGAAGGTGACCATCCGCACCTGGGAGGAATACCTGCGGGTCCGCTGATCACGGCGAACATCGCAGGATTCCCCTGACCCGTCCTCAAACCCCAGCCCCCGCCAGAAATCAAGGAGAAACAGCACATGAAAATGGCCACCAAGATCCTCACGACGGCGACTGCGGCAGCCGCCATCGGTGGTGCGGTCATCGCCACCACTGCTTCTTCCGCTGACGCGGCGGGCCGGAACGGCAAGTGTGATACCGGCGAGTTCTGCCTCTATTACAACAGCAACCAGAAGGGCTCGCTGTCGGACTTCACCGGGTCGGTGAGGGACTACGGCGCGAAGCAGCCGGGTTGCTACGACTTCAAGAGCGCCGGCGCCGGCAAGGGCAAGTGCGTCAAGAACGCGACCGCGTCCGTGTGGAACCGCAGCAGCAAGACCGTGCGGATCTACTTCAACAGCAACTACGGCGGCCGCTACCAGGACTTCAAGGCCGGGGCGAAGGGCAACCTGAACTCCTCCCTGAAGAACCAGAACGCCTCGCACGAGTTCTCGCCGTCCAAGCGCGTGAACCTGTCGTACGCGCTGTACAAGACCGGCGGCGGCTACATCTCCTGCGGCTTCGACAAGTACACCAGCACCACCGGCCGCCACGAGGGCACCGACATCACCCGCCGCGTCGGCTCCAAGATCTACGCCCTGGTCTCGGGCAAGGTCACCTACGTCCACCAGGGCCGCAACGGCCGGTCCAGCAGCAGCAACCTGTCCACGATCGCCATCTACAACGCCTCGGCGAAGAAGACGGTCATCTACCTGCACTCCGCGCCGTCCTCGTCCCTGCGCGTGGGCCAGAACATCGCGAAGGGCCAGTACCTCGGAACCGAGGCGTGGCACGGCGTGTCCTCGGCCGGTGGCGCGCACACCCACGTCGAGATGCGTCCCGGCTACCAGACGCACGCCTCCATCAGCGTCGGCGACCCGCACCTGGACAACCCGGCGCCGTACTCCTTCTGGGCCTCCCAGGGCTACAACTACCGCTGATCACCGGGACCGCTGACCGAAGGGAGAGATGATCGTGTCGAAACGGAAGATGGTCGCGCGGGCCACTGCGGTGACCGCGGCGATGACGCTCGGTAGCGCGGCTCTGGTGGCGGGCACGACCGGTGTCGCCGACGCCGCCGGACGCAACGGCAAGTGTGACACCGGCGAGTTCTGCCTGTACTTCAACAGCAACCAGAAGGGCTCGCTGTCGGACTTCACCTCGTCGGTGAAGGACTACGGCGCGAAGCAGCCGGGTTGCTACGACTTCAAGAGCGCCGGCGCCGGCAAGGGCGTGTGCGTCAAGAACCACACCGCCTCGGTGTGGAACCGCAGCAGCAAGACCGTGCGGGTCTACTTCAACAGCAACTACGGCGGCCGTTACCAGGACTTCAAGGCCGGGGCGAAGGGCAACCTGAACTCCGGGCTGAAGAACCAGAACGCCTCGCACCAGTTCAGCCCGTCCAACAAGCCCGCGCCCACCGGGTGCAAGACCGACGGCACCAACACCAAGGAACCGTCGACGATCCTCGTGTACCGCACGGGCAAGCACAAGGTCGAGCGGGTCAACTTCAAGTACTACGTGAAGAACGTCCTGCCCAAGGAGTGGATGCCGAGCTGGAAGGCCGAGTCGCTCAAGGCCGGGGCCATGGCCGTCAAGAGCTACGCCTGGTGGTGGGCGCTGCACTCGACGCGCAAGATCAACGGCCAGTGCTTCGACGTCTACGACAACACCAACAGCCAGGTGTACGTTCCGGGCTCGGCCACGGCGCGCACCAACTCCGCGGTGGACGCGACGTGGGGTCACCGGATGACCCGCAGCGGCAAGATCTTCATGGCGCAGTACTGCTCCACCACGACCGCGTGCGGCGCGTGGCGCGACGGTGAGTGGATGTCGCAGTACGGCTCGCGTGACAAGGCCAACGCGGGCTGGAGCTACACCCGCATTCTCAAGGCTTACTACCGCGGGATCGCCATCTCCTAGCCGGTAAAGCCTGTGACCTCTGGTTCCCCGTCGTGCTCCCACGACGGGGAGCCATTGGTCTGTGGACCGTCCGTGCCGCCGACCGTCCGCACCGTGGGGCCGTTCGTGTCGCCGGTCGTGTGGGTTACGAGTCGCGGACGATGAGCTGGAAGTTGACCGGACGGTTTCCGGAGAAGGCGACGCGTCCGGCGGAGTCCAGCATCTTGAAGCGCGCGATGCAGAAGCCCGGCTTCTTCGGCGTGGTGATCTCGACCCGGATGTCCACCTTGTCGCCGGGACGCGTGGTGTTGATGGGCACGCGGTTCTTGGTCCGGCAGTCGTCCGGCTTCTGCGGGAGGCCGAGTCGGCGCAGCGAATATCCACGCCAGTACAGTGCCCCGGTGTTCCGGATCCGCCAGATCTTGACGACGGTCTGGTTGGTGCCGACCTGCGTGCAGTCGCGCAGTGTGATGTCGTCGACGAACGCGGCCGCGTCGCCCTTGTGCAGCGGAGGGGCCCACGCCGGCTGGCTCGGTTTCACCGGGCAACCGGCTGCGGCGGCTGCCGCGGACGGACTGCCGGACGGGTTGGTCGCCTGCTCGCGGGGTTTGGAGTCGCCGTGGGTGGCGTTCAGCGCGTACGCGACCGATCCCACACCGGCCGCCACGATCGCGGCCGCGGCCAGGTAGGTCACCCGGGTCTTCCTCTTGCCGTTGCCGCGTGTGGCGGGCGGCAACGGCGTGGCCCGCTGGACGTCGCCACCGAGACCGACGGGCAGATGCGGCGGCGGATCGTGCAAGGGGGCAACGGCCGTCGCGGGGACGCCGGGCGGCTGCGCGGGCACAGGCGCCGAAGCCGTGGCCTGGCCCGATGGCTGCGGCAGTGAAGGAACGGACGCCGTGGCCTCGCCGGGTGCGTTCGCTGGCGCGGGCGGCTGCGCCGAGGTCTCGCCGGGCGGCAAGGGCGGTGCGGTCATGGACGCCGAGGTCTCGTTGACCGCCTGGTGCGGCTGCGATCCGACGGCTACGTGGATGGATGGACGCTCCGCGGCGCCTGCGGAGGAAGCCGTGGCCTCACCGGACGGACGGACCGTCGCGGCGCTCGCCTGGCTCGAGGCACCCGCGACGTCCGGCTGACCTGCGACGTTCGGCTGGCCTGCGGTGCTCGGCTGGCCTATGCCGCTTGGTTGACCTGCGGCGCTTGGCTGGCCTGCGGCGTTCGGGCCCTTGACCGTGAGGTTCGCCTGTTCCCAGCGTTCGCGGTACGCCTCGGGGTCGCCGCCGCACGCCTTGACGAACTCGGCGGTGGTTCCCCAACTCGGGAGTCGGTTCCCCTTGGTGGCCTCGTGCAGTGTCGTGTGTGAGATTGCACCTGATCGTCCGGACATCTCCCGGAATGACGGGTTGCCGACCGAGTTTCGGAGTTCTCGCAGGATCTCCGCGAAGCCCTCGATCGCCTCCGCTCGTGCACGCCTCTCGTCCACCGGCTGAAGCTAGCAGCGCTCACGGTAATCACTCAAGGCGTAACCCGTATTGCGGACGACCCTACAAACCACAACTGTCCTAGACCTTCCGTCGTCGCTCGGAGCGTGCTCGTGACCCGCACCGAGCTCCTGTGCCGGGCCGACCGTATTCGACCCCGACTGGAGCATGATCCAATTTCCCCTGCTCAACGCCCACATCGCCGACGGGGAAAGGGTTCTTCCCATGTCAGTGAGGTGTTCGCGAGCGCGCCTCCCGGCCGGTCGCCGGGGCGCGGGACGTCCGGCAGGGGAGAGGCTTCCGGCCTCCGCCGAGCCACCTCACGCCGTGGCGAACATCACTGAGCGTGATGAATGCCGCACGATGCCTCAGGCTCACGCGACGTCCCGCGAATGATCATTCCAGGATGGCGGGAGGACGGGCGTGTTGTTTTCCAAAAGCGATAGCGAAGAACGCGCGCGCCTTGTCGTGACAGCACCGTCCTGTGTGCGGTAAAGCGAGTCAGAGCGCGCGGCGACTGCGGAAACCGCGCCACTTCCGGGGTCCGCGTGAGGATTTCCTCCTCCGCGAGTTCGAGGCCGACACACCAGGGCTGGACTCGGAGATCTCGCCGAACGTGGGCGTCAGGAGCGGAGGAAGGTCAGGACCGCCAGGACGCGGCGGTGGACCTCGGCGTCCGGTGGGAGGTCGAGCTTGGCCAGGATGTTGTTGATGTGCTTGCCGACGGCGGCGGCCGAGACGGTGAGTTCCTGGGCGATCGCCGTGTTGGAGTGGCCCTGGGCGATGAGGGCCAGCACCTCGCGCTCGCGCGGGGTGAGGCGGTCGAGGGGGTCGCGGCGGCGGGTCAGCAGGTGGCGGACCACCTCGGGGTCGATCACCGTGCCGCCGCCCGCGACCTGGCGGACGGCGTCGGCGAAGTCCGTCACGTCGATGACGCGGTCTTTCAGCAGGTAGCCGACCGCGCGGGCGTCGGTGGAGTCGAGCAGCTCACCGGCGGAGGCGGCCTCGATGTACTGGCTGAGGACGAGCACGGGCAGGCGGGGGTCGCGCTCGCGCAGGGCGATGGCGGCGCGCAGCCCGTCGTCGGTCAGCGTCGGCGGCATGCGGACGTCGGTGACCACGATGTCCGGCTCGTGCGTCTCGACGGCGGTGGCGAGGGAGGGCGCGTCCGCGACGGCCTGGACGACCTCGTGCCCGAACCGGGTGAGCACGGCGATCAGGCCGTCGCGCATCAGGGCGCCGTCCTCGGCGAGGACGACACGGAGGGGACGGGCTTCGGGCACGGAATCTCCACTCTGAGCAGGGTCGGGCCGCCGGACGGGCTGGCCAGCGCGAGGGTCCCGCCGACGACGGCGAGCCGGTCGGACAGCCCGGTCAGTCCGCTGCCGCCGGACGGGTCGGCGCCGCCCGCGCCATCATCGCCGATCTCCAGCCGCAGGGTGTCGCCGGTGTGCGCGGCGGTGATCCAGGCGTGGTCCGCGCCGCTGTGCCGGGCGACGTTGGCCAGCGCCTCGCAGACGACGAAGTATCCGGTGGCCTCGACGGCGGCGGGCATGCGTCCGGTGATGTCCCAGGTCAGGGCCACCGGGACGGGAGAACGGTCGGCGGCGTCCTGGACGGCCGCGCCCAGTCCGTGCTGCGTCAGGACCTGCGGGTGGATGCCGTGGATCAGTTCGCGCAGCTCGACGAGCGCCTTCCTCGCCTCCCGGTGGGCGTGCGCGACGTGATCGGCGGCGGGGCCGGGCGGAAGATCGAGCATCGCCAGGCCGAGGCTGGTCGCGACGGCGACGAGCCGCTGCTGCGCGCCGTCGTGCAGGTCGCGTTCGATGCGGCGGCGCTCGGCCTCGAACGCGTTGACCAGCCGCGCTCGGGATCCGGTGACCTCGGCGAGCAGGAGCGCCGCCTCGTCCGGACGCGGGGAGAGGAGCCGCCGGGTGAGCGCGGCGCGTCCGGCCGCGACCACGGTGACCAGGTAGGCGCCGGCCGCCAGCAGGACGATTCCGGCGGGCAGCGCCGCGATCGCCTGTCCGGGGGTGTGGATCGCGACGCCGGGCCAGAGTCCGCGCCGTCCGCCGGAAAGGACGGGTATCCAGGCGGTGAGCAACGCCCATGGCACTGCGGCCCCGGCCGCGGCGATGGTCAGGTCGAGTGGCCACAATATTGTGGCGAGCAGGATGGTGAATCCCAGCTCACGCCAGGTCGCGGACTCGCGAACCCGCACCGCGAGCCAGCCCCCGACACCCGGACGGTCCGGGGCGCGGTGCGGATCGGTGACCGGCTCGGCGTCCATCAGACGGAGCCGCCACCGCTCGAACGCCGCGACCGGAACGCCCGCGAAGGCGAGCGCCGCGAGCATCGGCAGCCCGACGAGCACCGACGCCAGCGTCCCGCCGACGAGCAGCACCGCCGCGACGACGGTCAGCACGAGCGCGCCCGAGATCGTGCTGGTCACCAGGTACGCCAGGCTCCGCCACGGCCACGCCGACACGAGGAACCCGCGCCGCCGCAGGACCGTCATCACCTCCATCGGGCCAGCATAGAAGCGATTTTTCGGACGACCGATAGGGCGTGGACGACCCTCGGGGTAAGGCTGGGCATACCCCGTGGACGGTGGCCCGGCTGATCGACCCGGACCGGCCTCCGGCGCTTGGCTTGAGGGCATGGACATCGTGCGGCTCACCGCGGTGAGCAAGACCTACGGGACGGGATCCGGCACCGTCACCGCCCTGGACAAGGTCACGTTGGGGTTCGCGGAAGGGTCGTTCACCGCCGTGATGGGCGCGTCCGGATCGGGCAAGTCGACGCTGCTGCAGTGCGCCGCCGGGTTGGAACGTCCGACGGGAGGCGCGGTATCGCTCGAAGGTAAGGATTTGTCGCGGCTGCGTGAGTCCGTGCTGACCAGGCTGCGCAGGGAGACGATCGGGTTCGTCTTCCAGTCCTACAACCTGCTGCCCGCGCTGACCGCGGAGCAGAACGTCGGGATGCCGCTGCGGCTGGCGGGACACCGTCCCGACGGACGCGCCGTCCGCGCCGCGCTCTCCGCCGTCGGCCTCGCGGACCGGGCGCGGCACCGTCCCGCCGAACTGTCGGGTGGCCAGCAGCAACGCGTCGCCATCGCCCGGGCCCTGGTCGCCGCGCCGCGCGTCCTGTTCGCCGACGAGCCGACCGGCGCCCTCGACAGCGCCTCCTCCCGGAACGTCCTCGCGATCCTGCGTTCTCTGGTCGACGACCGCGGCCAGACGATCGTCATGGTCACCCACGACCCCGTCGCCGCCGCCCACGCCGACCGCGTCGTCTTCCTCGCCGACGGGCGTGTGTCGGGCACGCTCGACAATCCCGACGCTTCCACCGTCGCCGCCCACCTGACCGCCCTCGAATCCGCCGACCCCGCCCCGCGGGGCGAGGCGGCTCTGCGAGGCGAGGCGGCTCTGCAGGGAGAGGTGACTCGGCGCGCCGACGCCGTCGCGGCGGGCCTGGACGCTGCCGCGGGTGGGGAGGCGGCGTCGTGTTGAGGGTCGTGTTGGAGGGGCTGCGGGCGCGCTGGGGATCGCTCGTGGGACCGCTGGCGGCGTTGGCGCTGGGAGTGGCGGTGGTCGCGACGATGGCGCTGGTGCTGGGGGCGGCGTCCTCGGATCCGCATCGGCTGCCGCGACGGTTCGCCGCCGCGCCTGCGGTCGTCCAGGCTGATCCGAATCTGCGGATGCGGGATCGCTACGGGACGCCGAGCGCCGTGCCGCTCGCTGAGCAGCCTGCGCTTCCCGAATCGGTCATCGCTCGCTTCCCGGGCGCGGCGCTGGACCGGAGCTTCCCGGTGCGGTTGCCGGGAGGGCCCTCCGACCAGGTCGGGCATGGCTGGTCCTCGGCTGCCTTCGCCCCTTATGCCTTGGTTTCGGGTCGTCCGCCGGTTCGTGCTGACGAGATCGTCCTGACGGGCCGGGGCCTGGTCGGGCAGCGGGTGATGGTGCGCACGGGTGAAAAGGATGGCGCGTACACCGTCGTCGGCATCGCACGACCGAGCCAGACCGCGGCGAACGGCGGGCAGGCAGCGCACGCCGGACAACTGCCGGACGCCCCGCAGGTAGCGGACGGCAAGCACGCAGCGGACGTTGAACACGCAGCGGGCGGTGAGCGCGCGGCGGGCGGCGAGTACGCGGCGGACGGCAAGCACGCGGCGGACGCTGAACACGCAGCGGGCGGTGAGCGCGCAGCGGGTGGCGAGCACGTGGCAGGTAGTGACCGTGCGGCGGGTCGCGAGCGTGCGGCGGGCGGTGAGCACGCGGTGGGTGGTGAGCACGCGGTGGGTGGTGAGCGTGCGGCGGACGTTGAGCGGGCGGATGGTGGTGAGGATGCGGTTTTCTTCAGCGATGCCGAAGCCGCGAGGTTGTCGCCGTCTGTGGACGCGCTGGTGGTTGCTGACCAGGCCGCGGCGCGGCGTGCGGCCGGAATTCCGGGTGTCCGGGTTTTGACCGGACGTGATCGGGCGCTCGCCGATCCTGGTGCTTTGCGCGATCGGGCGGACCTGACGTCCTTGACGTCCTTCCTGGGTGTCGCGGCGCTGCTGTCGGCGTCGGTTTCGTTGTACGTCACGGCGAGCGCGTTCGGCCTGTCGGTCGCGCGCCGACGCCGTGAGCTGGCGTTGCTGCGCACGCTCGGTGCGACCCCGGCGCAGGTCGTCCGGGCCGTCGTGACCGAGGCGGTGCTGGTCGGAGTGGTCGGATCGGTCGCCGGATGCGTGCTCGGGCTCGCCGGTGGGCCGCTGCTGGCGCGTTGGCTGGCCGGGCACGACATGGCGCCCGCCTGGTTCACCGTCCCGCGCGACGCCGGAGTGGCCGGGCCGCTGGCGCTCGCGTTCGCGGCCGGTGTCCTGGTCGCCGTGCTGGCGGTGGTGGCGGCCTCGGTGCGGGCCGCGACCGTCCGTCCGGCCGAGGCGCTGCGCGAGGTGGACGTCGAGCCCGGCGGTTCGGGCCTGCCGCGACGTCTGGCTGGACTGGCGGCGTTCGGTTGCGGCGCGGGACTCCTGCTGCTGATGGCGGTCGCGATGCCCGACATGGCGCTCGACGCGAAGACCGACGTCGAGCTCGCGCTGCTGGTCGTCGGCGGTGCGGCGATGCTGGCTCCCACGCTGCTTCCGCCGCTGGTGGGGATGCTGACCTGGCCGTTCACACGGGGCGCCGGGCCCGGCGGACTGCTGGCCCGCGAGCGGGTGGCCACCGGGTCACGCCAGGCCGCCGGGACGATCGTCCCGCTGATGATCACGTTGGGACTCGCGCTGGCCGTCCTCGGCGCGACGGGGATCGCCCAGTCGATCAAGGATCGTGGGCTGCACGACCAGGCCGCGCCCGCTGACCTCGTTGTTCTCCCGTCCGGCGGGGTTGGGTTGCCCGCCGCGCTGGTCGCTCGGGTCCGCGCCGTGCCCGGCGTCGCGGCGACCGCCGTCACGGACACGAGCGTGCTCGCCCACGAACCCGCGGTGACGCCGTTCCACCTGGAAGCGCCGACGCCGGTGCCGTTCTCCGCACTCGCCGTCGACTCCCCGGCGGTGCTCGGCCTGCACGTCCGGCAGGGTTCGCTGAACGGCCTGAACGACGCGACCGTGGCGCTCGACGGCTCCTGGCACAAGCGTGTCGGGCAGACGATGCGCCTGTGGCTGGCCGACGGAACTCCGATATCGCTGCAGGTCGCAGCCGTCTTCGATGCCGCGCCCGGCGGCCCGCGCATCGTCCTCGGGCCGCATCGCGCCGGTCCTGACGCTCAGCCCACCCGCGTCTATCTGCGAACTTCGTCGGCAGCCGTCCCGGAGGTGCGGGCGGCCCTGGCGGTGAACGCCGGTGCTTTCGGCGGACCTGATGCCAGGATCGTCACCAAGTCCGAGTGGACGGCCGCCGTCAGTGACCGGCAGGCCGAACAGACCCGGACCGGGCTGCTCGTGATGATCGGTATCTCCGGTGTCTACGGCGCGATCGGCACCATCGCGACGGCCGCCACGGCGATCTCCGCGCGCCGTCGTGAGCTGGCACTTCTCCGTCGGATCGGCACGACCCGCCTCCAGGCGCTCCGGTTCGTCTGCCACGAGTACGCGCTGCTCGCGGTCGCCGGAATCCTGACCGCCGGGGGCGCAGCGGGCGTCGTCCTCCTCGGCCTGGGCGGTGCGGGCTGACCGGCCCACATGGCGCGGGGGACGTCAGCCCGCGCCATGTGGGGTTCCGAGGAGCCGGGCGTCCTCAGGGGTGGGAGATGATGATCTTGCCGAGGCCCTCGCCCGACTCGCAGTACGTGAAGGCGTCGTGGAGCTTCTCGAAAGGGAAGACACGGTCGATGACGGGGCGCAGCCGGTGCGTCTCGACGGCGCGGTTCATGTCGAGGAAGTGGGCCCGGCTGCCGGTGGCGACGCGGTGCAGCGCCGCGCCCGCCATGAACAGGACGGACGGATCGACCGGCTTGGCCCCCGCGTCGCCGGACAGCGAGAAGCCGACGAACGCGACCTCGCCGCTCATCGCGACCGACTTCAGCGACTTCTCCAGGGGACCGGACGCGTCGACGACGCGGTCGACGCCCTCGCCGCCGGTCAGGGCGCGGACGGTCTCGTCCCAGTCGGGGTTCTCGCGATAGTTGAGCACGTCGTCCGCGCCGAGGGCACGGAGCCGCTCGGCCTTGGCGGCGCCCGACGTCGTGACGATCACCCGGGCCCCGGCCAGCTTCGCGAACTGCAGGACGAACAGCGACACCGCCCCCGACCCGAGGGTCAGAACGGTCGCACCCGGGCGGAGCGGACCACCGCTGGCCAGGGCGTTCCAGGCGGTCACCGCGGCGAGCGGGAAGGCGGCGGCCTCCTCGTCGGACAGGTGGTCCGGGACGGGCACGACGCCGTCCTCGTCCAGCAGCGCGTACTCGGTCAGCATCCCGTCGAGCATGGTGCCGAGCTGGGCGGCGTTCTCGCGCCGGAACGGGCCGTCCAGCCAGTGCGGAAAGACGGTGGCCGCCACGCGATCGCCGATCCGGACACGGCGGACGTCCTCGCCGACGGCCACGACCTCCCCGACTCCTTCGCAGCCGGGCACGACGCCCGGGCGGATCGGCAGGACGTACCTGTTGCCCAGCACCATGAGGTCGCGATAGCCGATCGAGTTCGCGCGGACCCTCACCACGACCTGCCCACGTCCCGGTTCGGGCTCGTCCTGTTCGTGCAGTGTTAGTCCGGCGAGCCCGTGGTCAGGGTCAAAGTGGTAGCTCTTCATAACGGCCTTCTCTCAGAGGGGGTTCGTCCGGGGACGATCGTCCGTGCGGGGGTGGCGCCGGACAATTCCCCCGAGGGAATCGCACAAGAGCGGCGGCGGCCGGTAGAACGGTGCGGTGGGCAGCACATATGCGCAGAAGAGCGTCGGGTCCGAGCTGAAGCACTGGCGCGCGGTCCGGCGGATCAGCCAGCTCGAACTGGCCGTGCGGGCGGGGACGACCCAACGGCATTTGAGTTTCATCGAGAGCGGCCGTTCGCGTCCGGGACGCGCGATCGTGATTCGGCTGGCCGAATCCCTCGGTCTGTCGCTGCGGGAGCGGAACAGCCTGCTCACGACGGCCGGATACGCCCCGGTGTTCACCGAGTCCGGGCTGGACGAGGCGGCGTTGCGGCCCGTCCGGACGGCGCTGGAGCAGATCCTGCACGGCCACCTGCCGTACCCGGCGCTGGTCATCGCGCCGTACGGCCGGGTCGTGGCGGCCAACGACGCCGTCGAGGTCTTCACCGAGGACGCCTCACCCGAGCTGCTCGAACCGCCCGTCAACATGCTGCGCCTCATGCTCCACCCGAAGGGGATGGGGCCGAGGGTGTCGAACCTGGACGAATGGGGACGACACGTCATCGAGAACCTGCGCGCCAGGGCCCTGCGCAGCCCGGATCCACGCCTGGACGCCTTCGTCGACGAGCTCGCCGGGTACGTTCCGGAGGCCCCCGTCGGGCCCGACCACCTGGGCTTCTCCGTCCCCATGCGGCTCGCGTCGGCGGACGGCGAACTGCGCCTGATCACCACGCTGACCTCGTTCGCGACCGCCACCGACGTCACGCTCGCCGAGCTCCACCTGGAGGCGTTCCTGCCCGCCGACCAGGCCACGGCCGACCTCCTGCGGATCCGGGCCGAACGCCGCCGCCCGTCCTAACCCGTCCCGTTGTCGATTCGCTAACACGAGCTAACACCGTGCCGTCCTGGGGAGGACGGCACGGCACTCGAACTTCGTGCGGAGGACGGGCTCGTGCGCGGGGGTCAGCGAGCCAGGGAGCGGGCGATGACGAGCCGCTGGATCTGGTTGGTGCCCTCGAAGATCTGCATGATCTTGGCCTCGCGCATGAAGCGCTCCACGGGGAAGTCGCGCGTGTAGCCGTTGCCGCCGAGGACCTGGACGGCGTCCGTGGTGACCTTCATGGCGGCGTCGGTCGCGGTGAGCTTGGCGACGGACGCCTCGCGCGAGTACGGCAGGCCCAGGTCGCGGCGGCGGGCCGCGTCCAGGTACGTGGCGCGGGCGGACACCACGGCGGCGGCCATGTCGGCTAGCAGGAAACCGAGTCCCTGGTGGTCGATGATGCGGCGGCCGAACGTGCTGCGCTCCTTGGCGTAGGCGACCGCGTGGTCGAGCGCGGCCTGGGCGAGGCCGACCGCGCAGGCGGCGATGCCGAGACGTCCGGAGTCCAAGGCGCTGAAGGCGATCCGGAGGCCCTCGCCCTCGGCGCCGATGAGACGCTCGTCCTCGATCAGCGCGCCGTCCCAGTTCGCGGTGGTCGTGGGGATGGCGTGCAGCCCCATCTTCTCCTCGGGCCGTCCGAAACTGAGGCCCTCGGTCTGGCCGGGCGTGAGGAAGCAGGAGATCGAGTCGCCCGTGCGGGCGAAGAGCGAGTAGAAGTCGGCGCGTCCGCCGTGGGTGATCCACGCCTTGGTGCCGGTGATCCGGTAGCCGCCGACCGTCCGCTCGGCCTTGCAGGTCAGCGCCGCCGCGTCCGATCCCGCCTGCGGCTCGGAGAGGCTGTAACCGCCGATCACGCGTCCGGCGAGCATCTCCGGAAGCCAGCGCTCCTTCTGCTCGTCCGTGCCGAACGTGAACAGCGGGAAGCACGCGAGCGTGTGGACGCTGGTCGCGACCGCGACGGCCGCCCAGCGTGCCGACAGTTCCTCGATGACCTGCAGGTACACCTCGTAAGGCTGCCCGCCCCCGCCGTACTCCTCCGGGTAGGGCAGGCCGAGCAGGCCCGCTTCCCCGAGCATCGCGAAAAGACCCTCGGGATAGGTCTCGGCACGCTCGTGCTCGTGCACGCGCGTCAGGAGCTCCTTGTCAGCGAGCTCTCGCGTCAGGGCGATGAGGTCACGCGCTTCATCGCTCGGCAGCAGACGATCGACGGTCATTGTCTTCCTCCAGAGGCACCCACAGGCGAACCCCACCTTGCCACGAAGTTATCCACAGTTCGGGGCGCGGCTTCCCCACAAGCCGGTGGCCCGCAACGATGGAGGTCACGGGCCGAGCCAGCCCTTCGGCCCACCCGACCGTCCGGAGCACCCCGGACCGTCCGAGCACCCCGGACCGTCCGAGCACCCCGGTCGTCCGAGCACCCCGGTCGTCCGGAGTGGCCCCCGCTGTCTGGGAGCGCCTCGGTCGTCCGGAGTGCCCTGGCTGTCTGGAGCACCTCGGTCGTCCGGGAGCGCCCTGGCCGTCCCGAGCGGCCCCTCCGTTCGGGACGCTCCAGCCGTTCGGAGCGGCCCCGGCCGTTCGGGGCCCGCCGTCCCGAACGACCTCGGCGGCCTGGATCGCTCTGGCCGTCTGGAGCGCCTGGATGGTCCAGAGCGCTCCGGTTGTCTGGGGCGTCCGGGGCGTCCCACCGGGCGAGGGTCGTGCGGCCGGTGGGGGCTTCGGGCTGGCGGGACGCCCGACCCGGCCGGACGGTTCGCCCCGGACGGTGCGCCTCCCAGACGCACCGGCCAGGGCGGTCGGCCGGCAGCCGGGTCAGGCGGGCTGGTGGGGGCGGTCGGCCCGGGCCGCGTCGGCGAGGTCGGCGAGCGTGGCGTGGACACGCTCGCGGTACTCGGCGACACGGGCGAGCTTGATGTCCTCGTAGCCGCGGACGGTCTCGGGCAGCCGGGCGAGGTCGACCACGGCGGCGACGGTGCCGGGGGTGAGGTGCGACAGGGCGTCGCGCACCAGGCCCCGGTACTCCTGGACGAGCTCGCGCTCGATCCGGCGGACCTCGGCGTAGCCGAACAGGTCCAGAGTCGTGCCGCGCAGGCCACGCGCGGCGCGCAGGGCCCGGAACGCGACCGGCGCGGTCCGGGTCAGCCGGATCTTCCGCTTCATGCCGAGCGCGCGGAGGATCGGCGGGTGCAGCATGACCGAGACCTTGGCGTCCGGGCCGAACTCCTCCTCGCGCTTGGCCCGCTCCACCGGGTCGAGGTGCAGTCGGGCGACCTCGTACTCGTCCTTGTAGGCCATGAGCTTGTGAAGGGAGGTGGCGTAGGCGAGACCGACGCGCAGGGCCGCGTCCTCGTCGACGCGCTCGGCGGCGAGCGCGATGACGTTCCGGACGTCCTCGGCGTAGCTGCGCGCGTAGTTCTCGTTCTGGAACTCGATCAGATCGGCGACCCGGATGCTCAGGGCCTCCTCGAGCTCCGCCCCTCCCATCGCGGGGGCGGCCTGCTCGGCGATGGTCCGCGCGACCGGGGTGAGCGAGATCAGCGGACGGGCCGGGGGCTCGACCGCCGCCAGGACGGCCTTCAGGTCCAGGGCGGCGGCGCGGCCCCAGCGGAAGGCGGCCAGGTTCTTGTCGACGGCCGCGCCGTTGAGGCGGATGGCGTCCTCGATCGCGTCGGCGGAGACCGGGAGGCAGCCGTGCTGGTAGGCGGCGCCGACCAGGACCATGTTGGCGGGCATGTTGTCGCCGAACAGGATCTCGGCGAGGCCCTGCGCGTCCAGGTACAGGTTGTCGGCGCGGCTGGTGACCGACTCGACGCGGGTCAGCGCCTCGTCCGGGGAGCCCGGCAGCGCGACGCGGCCGGTGACCATCGCCGCCGTCGGGACGAGCGCGGTGTTGACGACCGCGACCGTCCGGCCCGGCTCGGCGGTGGCGAGGTTGCTCTCCGCGGCGGCGCCGAGCAGGTCGAAGCCCAGCAGGACGTCGGCCGTGCCCCGGGTGGCGCGCAGCGCTCCGGGCACCGGCCGGGTGGAGAACCGCAGGTCGCTGACGACCGGTCCGCCCTTCTGCGCCAGTCCGGTCTGCTCCAGGCCGGCGGCGTAGGAGCCGTCCAGCCGGGCCGCCATCTGGAGGATCTGCGACACGGTGACGACGCCGGTGCCGCCGATGCCGGGCATGCGCAGCAGAACGTCGGCGTCGCCGAAGCGGCGGACGGGTTCGGTCAGCGCGACCGGGAGCGCGGGCAGCGACCGCTGCCGCCGCGTCCCCGGCTCGACCAGGAGGAAGGACGGGCAGTCGCCCTTGAGGCAGGAGAAGTCGGAGTTACATGACGGCTGGTGAATGCGGGTCTTGCGACCGAACTCGGTCTCCACCGGCTGCACCGAGAGGCAGGTGGACTGCTCGCCGCAGTCCCCGCAGCCCTCGCACACGCGCTCGTTGATCAGCACCTTCTCGGCGGGCGTCGGGAGCTTGCCGCGCTTGCGCAGGCGGCGCTCCTCGGCGGCGCACCGGTCGTCGTGGATCAGCACGGTCACGCCGTCCAGCGCGGCCAGCTCGGAGTTCACCTCGGGCAGGTCGTCGCGGTGTCGGACGTGCGCGATCGGGTCGAGCGCCACACCCCGGTAGTCCGCCGGGGAGTCCGTCGTGATCACGACGCGGCGGACGCCCTCCAGCGCGAGCCAGCGGGTGAGCGTCGGGATGTCCAGACGGCCCTCGGCCGTCTGCCCGCCGGTCATGGCGACGGCGTCGTTGTACAGCAGCTTGTAGGTCATCGTGACCCCGGCGGCGACGGCGGCGCGGATCGCCAGCGAACCGGAGTGGTGGAACGTTCCGTCCCCGAGGTTCTGCACGAAGTGCTTGTCCTCGGTGAACGGCGCGAGGCCGATCCACTGGGTGCCCTCGCCGCCCATCTGGGTGAGGCCGAGCTGGTTGCCGCGTCCGGCGCCGTCCAGCGCGATCATCACGTGGCAGCCGATGCCGACGCCGACGAGCGTGTCGTCCGACGCCTTGGTGGACGCGTTGTGCGGGCACCCCGAGCAGAAGTACGGCGTGCGCGCCGCCACGACCGGCAGCGACAGCCGGCCCTTCTTCCGCGGCTTCCGCAGCATGACGGCCGCCTTGGGCAGCCGGTCCTCGCCGAACCGCGCGACCAGCGCGCGCACGACGTCCTCGG
Source organism: Actinomadura oligospora ATCC 43269 (assembly GCF_000518265.1). Taxonomy (GTDB): domain Bacteria; phylum Actinomycetota; class Actinomycetes; order Streptosporangiales; family Streptosporangiaceae; genus Spirillospora; species Spirillospora oligospora. The sequence continues at coordinate 469,973 of NZ_JADG01000007.1, forward strand.
ACCCGACCGTCCCACGGGAGGGCAGCAGCTCCTTGCCGTCCACCCCACGACGCCCGATCACCTGGGGCACGCGCACCTCGGCGACGACCGCCGAGTCCGTGCCCGCGGCGCCGTCCGCCCGCGCGGCGGCGCGGCGGGCCGCGTCGGCGTGGTCGTAGAGGACGGCCTTCAGGTGCTGCTCGAGGAAGGGGACCTTGTCCTCGACGACGAGGACCTCGTCCAGGTCGGCGGTCATGCGGGTCAGCTCGGCGTCGTCGAGCGGGAAGGGCATGCCCAGGCGGATGAGGCGGAGGCCGAGGTCGTTCATGGCGGCCTCGTCCAGGCCCAGGTCGGTCAGGGCGCGCTGGACGACGGCGTACTGGGTGCCGGAGGCGACGATGCCGAGGGTGGTGTTGTCCGCGCCGAAGGCGATGCGGTTGAGACCGGCCTCGCGGGCGTAGGCGCGGGCGATGTCCAGGCGCCGGGTGAGCATGTCGTGCTCGGCGTCCAGGGAGGCCGGGCCGACCAGCGTCGGCACCTTGCGGTCCTCGCGGACGGGCATCGGGATGTTGCGGCGGATCTCCTCGAGGTCCACCACGGCGGACGCGTCGGCGATGTCGGCGACGATCTTCAGCCCGGCCCAGAGGCCGCTGGCGCGGGACAGCGCGACGGCGTGCAGGCCGAACTCGATGATCTCGGCGACGGTGCCCGGGGCGAGCAGCGGCAGCGAGAGCGACTGCGCCATCGGCTCGCACGAGCTCGGAACGGTGGACGACTTGCTGGCGGGGTCGTCCCCGATCCACGCGACCGCGCCCCCGACGGCGGCGGTCCCGGCGAGCTGCGCGTGCCGGATGGCGTCGGCGGCCCGGTCGAGGCCGGGGTTCTTGCCGTACCAGTACCCGGTCACGCCCTCGTGACGGCGGCCCGGCACCTGTCCGAGCAGCTGGGTTCCGGCGACGGCGGTCGCGGCGAGCTCCTCGTTGAGACCCGCCTGGAAGACCACCCCGACCTCGTCCAGGAACTTCGCGGCGCGGCCCATCTCCAGGTCGACGCCGCCGAGGGGCGACCCCTGGTAGCCGGAGACGAACGCGCGCGTGTCGATGCCGCGCGCCTCGTCCAGCCAGCGCTGTTCCAGGGTCAGCCTCACCAGGGCCTGGACACCCGAGATCAGTACTCGCCCCTCGCGCGCGGTGTACCTGTCGTCAAGCCGGACGCCCATCGAACCTCCTCGTTCACGCCCTGTGGCGTGGAGCACAGCACCTGGAAACGCCCAAACGCAAGTAACTGCCGACATACGCCCCACAAGACGCAAAGATTTATACTGGAGGCTGACATTTGGCCGTGTACTTTGCGCGAGGAGACCGTGATGACCGATCTTGATGACATCGACCACTCGCTGTTGCGCCTGCTCCGCCAGGACGCCCGCCGCACCTTCTCCGAGATGGCCGAGAAGGTCGGCCTCTCCGTCGCCGCCGTGAAGCGCCGCGTCGACCGGATGCGCGACCTCGGCGTCATCACCGGCTTCACGGCCCAGATCGACTACGCCAAGCTCGGCTGGGGCATCGAGGCGTTCACCGAGCTCCGCTACGCCGGCACCGCCCCGGTCAGCGAGATCATCCGCACCGCCACCGTCGCCCCCGAGGTCCAGGCGATCTACACCACCGCCGGCGACCCCGACGCCCTGGTCAGCATCCGCGCCCGCGACATGCGCCACCTCCAGCAGGTCATCGACACCCTCCGCCGCGCGGGCAACGTCACCGGCACCAAGACCCTCATGGTCATGGACGTCTGGACCCGCTCCGACATGGACCCGACCACCCCCACCCGCCCCCTCTCCCCCACCCGCCCCACCCCCCGAACCCCCTAACCACCCCCACCACACCAGCCCCCACCCAAGCCGTCCCCACAAGCCCAGCCCGCCGCCGCGCCCCGGCCCCCGTGCCCGAGCCCCGCACCCAAAGCCTCGCGCCCGCGCCGTGCCCGTCCGCCGCGCTCAAGGCCCCGCACCCGCGCCCCGTGCCCTGCGTGCTCCGCACCCGAGGCCCGCGCCCCAGGTCCCGCGCTCCCGGTCGCCCTCCGAGGCCGCGCTGCGCCGCCGCGCTGTACGCCCCGTGCCCTGCGCGCCGTGCCTGCCTTCGCGCTCGAGGTCTCCGCTCCGCGCCTGTGCCCCGTCCTCTTTGTCCCGTGCCTCGCGCCCTGTGTGTGGTGCTCGCGGCTTGGGGTTGTGTGAGGGCTTGCGCTTGGTGTTCTTGTGGTTTCTGTGTGTTGGTTCGGGGTGGGCGTGGGGAGTTTGGGTGGGGAGGGTTCGTTATTTATGCCAAAGATTCCGGTGGGCGGTATTAGGTGGCTGGGAAAGGTTATATGTGGGAGGTGGTCTCTAAAGAGCGGTACATCGCGGAGTCTCTGTTTCTGGAGGCGGAGCGGGACTTTGAGCGGGCGCGGGCGGATGTTCGGGGGGCGGCTCGTGCTTATGAGGTCTGTCGTGATCGGGGGCCTCTCAGTAAGTGGACGAGAGAGGCGCGGTCGGCGTGGAATCTCAACGTGATGGAGTGGATCGCGGCGACCGTCCGGCTTGAGGAGGCGCTCGAGAGGGTGCTGCTTCTGGAGCAGGTGGACGGGAGTGGGATGGCGCCGTCCGCCGGGCGTCATGACATGGCCGGGGTCGAGGCGCATTTCGGGGGGACGCCGCCGGTGAGGGAGATCATCAGGAACCTCGATCGCGTTCTCGAGGAGCGGGTGCATCGGACGGGTGAGACGTTCGAGAGCGCCACCGAGAAGGTGCAGAAGTGTCGTGCGGTGACGGACAGGGCCTTCGCGGTCTACCGGGAGAAGCGCCTTGGCGTGTCCCCCGAAGAACGGGAGGCGCTTCGCGAGGCATGGCGGTCCTCGCTCGTGGTCTGGTCGCAGGCGCTTCGCGACCGGGAGACGGCGCGGGAAAAGGCGTTGGCCGCGCTTCGGCGGGCCGACTGGCATCTCGCCGGAGTCGAGGGTGAATCGGGTGCCTCACTCAGTCCCCATGCCGGTGATTACGAGCCCGAAGAGGACGCCCTGTTCTGACGATTTGGTCAGGTCAAAGGGCGGCGGAGGCGGTACGGGCGGACTCGGCCCAGGCCCTGGAGGTGGCGGGCGCGGAGCGGGCTGATGTCGTAGTCGGCGTCCGCGAGTTCGGCGGCCAGGGGGGCGTCGATGAGGATGGTGCCCCGGTGGGCGGCGGCCGTCAGGCGGGCGGCGAGGTTGACGGGGGTGCCGAAGACGTCGCCCAGGCGGAGGACGACCTCGCCGTACGCCAGGCCCACGCGGACGACAGGGAAGTCGGGGTCGCTGGTGTGCCGGTCGGCGAGGCTGAGGCCGATCTCGGCGACGGCGCGCGGGTCGGGGGCGACGAAGAAGGCCTCGTCGCCGAGCGTCTTGACGATGCGCCCGCCCAGGTCGGCGACCGTTTCGGCGGTGACGGCCTCGAAGCGTTCGACGAACTCGGCGAGGGCCGGGCCCTCCATCCGGCGGCTGAGCGAGGTGAAGGAGACGATGTCGGCGAAGCCGACCGCGAGGCGGGCGACGCCCAGGCCGCCGGAGCCGGACGCGTCGCCGGCGGCGGCGGCCGTGACGCGCAGTCCCGCGGCGGCGAGCTGGCGGCGCCAGCCCTGGAGCAGCAGCCATTCGAACCGGGGACGCAGCTGTTCGGTGAGGCCGAGGATGTCCTGCATCGTCTCCGGGGTCAGCTCGACGTCCTCGGGCAGGCGGGCGGCGGCGCTCGGCAGCCAGACGTCGACGACCCAGCTCGCGAGGCGGCCCATGGTCTGGCCGACGGCCCGGACGAGCTGGACCATGCCCTCCTCGTCCACCAGGCCGTCCGCGACGAGCCGGTCGATCTCGACCAGCGCGCGGACGTCGCCCTCGGTGAACGCGACCTCGTCGTCGGACGGGGCGGGGAAGCCGAGCGTCTGCCAGATCCGGCGGGCCTTCTCCGGAGGCATCCCGGCGAGCTCCTCGACCTGCGCCCGGGTGTACTTCAGGCGGTCGGCGAGGAGGGTCTCCTCGATCTCCTGCGCGACCTGCGGATCGACCACGGGATCACCTCGAGATGTCTCATCCGGCGATGTCCCAAGGGTGGCGCGTAAGATCGATCCGGGTCAAGCGGCGGAGACGGGGAGGCATGGCCGGGTACCGGATCGACGAGCTCGCGCGGGCGGCGGGGACGACCGTCCGCAACGTCCGCGCGTACCAGGACCGGGGGCTCCTTCCCCCGCCGCGGCTCGAGGGACGCGTCGGCTTCTACGACGACAGCCACCTCGCCCGGCTGCGCCTGATCGGCAACCTGCTCGCGCGCGGATACTCGTCCCTCATCATCAAGGACCTGCTCGCCGCCTGGGAGACCGGCCGGGACGTCGGCGACGTGCTGGGCCTGGAGAAGGTCCTCACCGATCCGTGGTCGGACGAGCTCCCCGGCACCGCGACGCTGGACGAGCTGGTCGAGACGTTCGGCCCGGACCGCGACCAGGCGCAGATCGCGGCCGACCTGGAGCGGGCCGTCCAGCTGGGGTTCGTCGAGCCGGACGGCGACCACTTCCGCGTGCCGTCGCCGCGCCTGCTGCACGTCGGCGCCGAGCTGGTCGCCGCCGGGATCCCGCTGGACGCCGTGTTCGACATCGCGCGGCAGATCCGGGACGACTGCGACGTCATCGCCGGACGCTTCGTCGACCTCGTGCACGAGCACGTCTTCAGCCGCCTGGAGGACGGCCCGGTCCCCGGCGGCGAGGAGCTCGCGGAGGTCGCCGAGGTCGTCCGCCGCATGCGTCCGCTGGTGAAGATGGTCGTGGACCCGTTCATCGCCCGCGCGATGGAGACCCGCGTCCAGGCGGCGCTCGGCGAGCAGCTCGAGACCCTCAGCGACCACCTGACGCGCGCGTCCGCCGCCGCGTCAGAGGAGTGAGACCCCCCAGACGACGGTGACCTGCTGCGGCGGGCCGTGCGCGCCGGTGAAGGTGAGCGTCGCGCGTCCCGGCAGGCTGATCAGGCCGGTGTGCAGGGTGACCATGACGTCCCGCGAGCCGTTGGAGGACAGGCCGCCGGTCCGGTCCTGCAGCGTGATCTGGCGGCTGGACGACTCGCCGGTCCAGGTGACCGGGCCGTCCTCGGCCTTGAGGCGGATCGTCCCGGAGCTGCGCCCGTACAGTTCGAGCCGCGTCGTCAGCACTTTCAGCGTGCCCGGACGCGGCGTCACCGGCGGCGTGGTGGGAGGCGGGGGAGGCGTCGTCGGTTTTCCGTGTTTTCCGGGGTCGGTGGGCGCGTGCGAGTGGTTACCGAACTGTGGCGCCGGCGGTTGCGGGCCGCCACCACCGGCAGGCCCGCGCGCCTGCGGACGTCCGTCCCGTCCGGCGTGCTGGTTCGGCTTCGTCGCCGTGACGGACGGCAGCGGACGCAGTGGCCAGTCGAACGTCGGGACGCCCAGCTGCGACCCCATGAACACGATCGCGGCGAGCGCCGTGAGCAGCGCGCCGCCCATCCCGCCGGTCGCGAACATCCAGCGCCGCGCGTACGGGGACGCGATGTCCGGCTGCGTCGGCAGTCCCTCGGGCGTCAGCGCGCCGCCGCGTCCGGCGATGTCGGCGCGGTATCCGGCCAGCTCAGGGTCCGTCGCCGTGTGCAGGACGCGTCGCCGCAGCGCGTCACTCGGCGCGGACGCGGGCGCGAGCACCAGCAGTCCCGCCGCGCGCACCTGCCCACGCGCGCGGCACGCCGCGCACGCGCGGATGTGCTCGTCCAGCGCGCTGTCGATGATGTCCTGCGAGCACGCGTCCGACTCGGTGCGCCGTCCGCCCGGCCTGGACGCGTCGCCGGGCCTGGACCGAGTGGGGCCCGCGGCCCGCCGTCCGCTCGCCGACCGCGGATCCGGACGCGTGCTCCCCGCGCCACGTCCGCCGAACCGGGCCGGCGCGTCGAGCCGCAGCACCGACCGGGCTCGTCCGCGACCCCGCGCCCCCGCCCGAACCACGTCCTGACCCGCGGCTCTGGGCTGCTGCCCGCTTGATGCGGATGCGGGCGCGGACGACGACGCCGACGAACACACCCCCGAATCGGCACGAGGCCGCGAGGACGTGCCCGTTCGCTCCGTGGACGTGCCGTTCGCCCAGTCCGTCCGCCGAGGGGGCGCGCCCGCGGACCACCGGGCGCACGAACCCGCCGCCAAAGCGAGCGAGTTCCGAAGTGAGACCTCGAGGTCGGCACGCGCCTCGCCGGTCAGCGCGGCGACGCGGCGGCGGGACAGGCCCCAGAGAAGCCCCAGCTCAGCGGGATGCAGACCATGCCGGACGGTCAGCAGCAGCAGCTCGCGCTCGTTCGCGTCCAGCCGGTTCACGGCGGACTCGAGCAGCGACCGCAGCTCGGCGGTGGGCGGCAGGACGGCACTCGGACGCGCGTCCGCACGCCGGCTGCGCCGCGGACCCGGGTAGCGGAACGGACGGTTCGGCTCCCACCGGAGCTCAGACCCGCCGCCGCGTTGCAGGCAGCGGCGCCTGACCGCGCCGTACAGCCAGATTCGCAGGTTGGCGTGGTCGCGGATGCGCGGGGCGCGTCGCCAGGCGTCGACGAGCGCGTCGTGGACGATGTCGTCGGCGGCCCGGACGTCGCCGGTCATCGCGGCGGCATAGTCGAACAGTCGCTCAGCGTAGGCGTCGTAGAGCATGGCCAAGGCGTCGGCGTCGCCGGCGTTCAGCCTTCGGACGAGGCGTCGGGTGGCGACGTCGGGTGGAGACCACCTGGGCATGTGCGCTCCCGCAGCGAACGGGGCCCCGCACGCCACGGGACGTCCGGACAATAGGGCCCACTCTGGATACACCCACGTACCCCTTCAGCACCATTCGAACCCGGGAAGAATCACCGCGCAGGGGTTTCCCTACGCCCCCGAACCCGGCTACTCGGGCGTTTGGGCTGAACCCTGGCGGCGAACATGGCACAGTGCCCTCTGATCGGCCCACCCCGACCAACAGGAGGGAGCCGAGGTGAGCATCTTCGGCGTCGACTACGCCTGGGGACGCCCCGGTCCCGGCGCGCTCAAGAACGCCGGGGCGAGGTTCGTCTGCCGGTACCTCTCGCACGACACGTCCGGCAAGACCCTGACCAGGGACGAAGCCGACCAGCTCTCGCACGCCGGCCTGTGGCTGGTCGTGGTGTGGGAGAGCACCGCGTCCCGCGCGCTCGCCGGACGCGCCGCCGGTGTCGCCGACGCGACCGCCGCCGCCAGGCAGGCCCGCGCGTGCGGCATGCCCGCCGACCGTCCGATCTACTTCGCGGTCGACTTCGACGCGTCCTCCGGCCAGCAGTCGGCGATCCACGCCTACCTGGACGGCGCCGCCTCCGTCCTCGGCCGCGCGCGTGTCGGCCTGTACGGCGGATACGGCCCGGTCAAGCGCGCGTTCGACGCCGGGAAGATCACATGGGCCTGGCAGACCTACGCCTGGTCCGGCGGACGCTGGGACAAGCGCGCGCAGCTTCAGCAGTACTCCAACGACCACAAGATCAACGGTGTCGGCGTCGACTACGACCGCGCCGTCCACTCCGACTACGGCCAGTGGCGCGTCGGGGTGTCCCCGTCCCCGGCGCCGACCCCGCCGAACCCTCCGCAGGAAGAGGACGACATGCCCTACGGCCAGCTGAACAACGGCGCGAACGCCGTCACCCCGATCTCCTTCCCGACCGGAATGGGGGCGATCGGCTTCATCTGCGACAACGGCCTCCAGCGGCTCGCGCCCGCGAAACTGCGCATCGCCGTCCACGACAAGAACGGCTGGTCCGTTGACGAGGTGAGCGTCGACAGCACCAAGGCCAAGACGGTCGTCCACTTCAAGGACCCGTCGACCACGGACGGCGTGTCCGTCCAGCGCCTGGACGACGGCCAGGTCAACGTCGCCTGGGACTGCTCCTAGGACGTGTCCCGAAGCCACCTGGACGTCGCTCGCCACGAGCGCCGACCTTGAGGGACGCCCCGGCCGCCGGGCCGTCCTCGTGACGGCCGCCGTCCCGAGCACGCGAACGCCCCCTGCGCACATGATGCCCATTCGCGCAGGGGGCTTCTCTCTTCGGGGAACGGGGTGCGGGTCAGCGGGCGCGTTCGACCACGCAGCCACAGGGCTTCAGGGCCAGCAGATCGTCCCCGGCGGGTTCGGCCTCGCGCACGAGGGTTCCGCACATCGGGCAGCAGGACAGGTCGGCGCGCGGCGCGCCGTCAAGATCGCTCGAAACCGTCACGTCGGCCCAGCCTAGTGCCGCCGCCGTCCGCGTCCGGCGCTGGGCGCGGCCCTTTACCGACTGCCGACGGCCCCCGGCGGACGCCATGGTCAACTCGTCATGCGCGTTGGCCACCGGGTGTCAGTTTCGGCCAGTTTCATGCAATTTCGGAAAAAGAGCGGCGTGACGCGACGATCTACGGAAGGGTGTCAAACTCCGCGAATCACACGTGGTTCGCGCCAGCCCTGACGTTACGCCTGCCAGCCACGCGTTCCCACACGCGATATCGCAGGTCTTCGACATGTCTCCGGAGGAATCAGCACCGTGAAGCAGCGCAACATCTTCGCCGTCTGGCTCGGCCTGCCGATCATCACCCTGGGTATCTACGGGATCGTCTGGATCTACAAGATCCACGACGAGCTCAACCGCTCCTACCCCGAGAACGGCGCGTCCAGCGCCGGTTCCGCCCTGTGCTCGGTGCTGTTCGGCTTCATGACGCTCGGCATCTGGCCGCTGATCGTGCTGATCAAGTTCGGCACCGGCCTCACCGAGGCGCAGCGCCGCGCCGGCCGCCAGCCGAGCTTCAGCAACGGCGTCGGCATCCTGCTGCTGATCTTCGGCTTCGGCCCGCTGTACTACCAGAACGAGCTGAACAAGATCGCCACCCAGCGCTGATCGGGCGTCCGGCGCACACCCGAAGCGCGCCGCCGCCCCGAAAGACGGACGGGCCGCCGCGGCCCCGGGCACACCACCCGGCCGCGACGGCCCGTCCGTCGTCCGGGGCACTGCCCGCTGCCCGGCGCACTGCCCGCCGTCCGGCATGGCCGCGTGCGGACGTGCGGAACGTGGAACGCGGGCCTCACGTCAGACTTCCTCTCACTCCCGGCCAGAGGAACCCTTCGTGATCGCCGTGAAACGCCGCAACAACTTCGCCGTCTGGCTGCTCCTGCCGCTCGTCACGTTCGGGCTCTACCGCTTCTTCTGGGTCTACCGGACGCACGAGGAACTGCGCTGGAACTACCCCGGCGCGGGGTCGGTGACCGGCGCGCACGCGCTCGCCGCGGTGCTGTTCGGCGGGATCGCGGCCGGTGTCTGGCCGCTGTTCGTCTTCTCACCGGGATTGATGACCGGCGTGTACGGGCTCGCTGCGGTGCTGATCGGCTGGATCGGGTTCAGCGTCTGGCCGATCGTCGTCCTCTACAAGTTCGGGGCCGCGATCGCCGAGGCGCAGGACCGGTCGCCTCGCACCGGCCACCAGGCGACCTTCAGTCAGCGGGTCGGCTTCCTGCTCGTGTTCCTCGGCTTCGGCGGCCTCTACTACCAGGCCGAACTCAACAAGGTCGCGGACGAGGACTGACGGCGGGGCTCAGCCGAGGTGTTCGATGGTGAGGTCTCCGGCCGCGTAGCGGCGGCGGAGCACCTTCTTGTCGAACTTCCCGACGCTGGTCTTCGGCACCTCGCCGATGAACGTCCAGCGCTCCGGCAGCTGCCAGTGCGGGACGTGCTCGCCGAGGAATCCGCGCAGGTCGTCGGCCGTCGCCGCCGAGCCCTCGCGCAGGACGACCGAGGCGAGCGGACGCTCCTGCCAGCGGTCGTCCGGGACGCCGACGACCGCCGCCTCGATCACGTCCGGATGCGCCATCAGCCGGTTCTCCAGCGCGACCGACGAGATCCACTCGCCGCCGGACTTGATGACGTCCTTGGCGCGGTCGGTCAGCACGAGGTAGCCGTCCGGGCTGAGCGTCCCGACGTCGCCGGTGCGCAGCCAGCCGTCGTGGAATCTGCCCGCGTCCTCGTCCTTGACGTACCCGCCGGTGATCCACGGCCCGCGGATCTCGACCTCGCCCACCGAGACGCCGTCGTTCGGCATCACCTGGTCGCCGTCCCCGACGATCCGGACCTCCAGCCCGGCCAGCACACGTCCCTGTGTGACCCGGTACCGGACGGCCTCGTCGCCGTCCACGCCGAGCGGCGGGTGCGCGAGCGTCGCGACCGGCGAGGTCTCCGTCATGCCCCACGCCTGGACGATCCGGACGCCGATCTCGTCGAAGCCGCGCAGCAGCGACTCCGGCACCGCCGACCCACCGCACGGCACGAGCCGCAGCGAGGACAGGTCGCCACCGTAGTCGTGGATCTGCCGCAGGACGTCCGCCCAGATCGTCGGGACGGCTCCCGCGACCGTCGGACGCTCCGTCTCCATCAGCTCGACCAGCGGCTCCGCCTGCAGGAACCGGTCCGGCATGATGAGCGACGCCCCGGCGAGCAGCGCCGCGTACGGCAGGCCCCACGCGTTCGCGTGGAACATCGGGACGACCGGCAGCACGCGGTCGGACGCGTCGAGCCCGAACGCGTTGCCCGTCGCGGCGGACATCGAGTGCAGGTACGACGACCGGTGCGAGTACGCGACGCCCTTCGGGTTCCCGGTCGTCCCGCTCGTGTAGCACAGGGCCGCGGCCTGACGTTCGTCCAGCTCAGGCCACTCGAACTCGGGGGACGCGGCGGCCAGCAGGTCCTCGTAGGAGTGCAGTTCCTTGCCCGCGCCCTCGAGCGGCGCGGTGTCGGCGTCCCCGGCCACGACCACGTGCCGGACGGTCTTCATGTCCGGCAGGACGGACGCCAGCAACGGCACGAGCGACGCGTCCACGATGACGACCCGGTCCTCGGCGTGGCCCGCGATGTAGGCGAGCTGCTCCGCCGACAGCCGGATGTTGAGCGTGTGCAGCACCGCGCCCATCGACGGGATCGCGAGGTAGGCCTCCAGGTGCTCGGCGTTGTTCCACATGAACGTGCCGACCCGCTGGTCACCGTCCACGCCGAGGCCGCGCAACGCGTTCGCGAGCCGCGCGGCGCGCTCGCCGACCTCCGCGTACGTCCGGCGCCGCGGTCCGTCCGCCGTCCAGGTCACGACCTCGCGCGTCCCGAACACCCCGGTTCCGAACCGCATGATCGAGGTGATGGTCAGCGGGACGTCCTGCATCGTGCTCCACACGGCGCGCCTCCAGTGTCCGGCTCCAGGTGGTGAACCGGATTCTGGCCGGTCGGCGACCCGCTTGTCAGTACCTCCGAGCCAACTCGAAGACGCTCCTTACCCGCTCCGCGTCCCGCGCGCCGTCGCCGCCGGGGTCAGTCGTCCTCGCCGGTCGCCGGACGGTCGTCGTCCACGCCGTGACGTGGACGGGAACGGCCGGGGTCGTCCGGATGGGGTTGGTCGCCGGTGTCGTCGTGGACGTTCGGCTGCGGGAAGTCGGCCTCCAGGCCCGCGTCCTCGCGGAGCTTGGCCATGGCCCGCGAGACCGTGCTCTTCACCGTGCCGACGCTGATGCCGAGGATCTCCGCGATCTCGGTCTCGGGCATGTCCTCGTAGTAGCGCAGGACGACGGCGGCGCGCTGCCGGGCGGGCAGGCGGCCGAGCGCGCGGCCGAGGGCGTCCTGCATCTCGCTGCGTCCGGTGTGGTCGTCCACCGGACGGTCGGGGAGTTCGTCGGTCGGGTAGACCTCGAACTTGCGCCGCCGCCACCAGGAGATCTGCGTGTTGACCATGGCGCGCCGGACGTAGCCGTCGACGGCGGCGCGGTCGTGGATCCGGTCCCAGGCGAGGTAGGTCTTGGCGAGGGCGGCCTGGAGCAGGTCCTCGGCCTCGGCGCGGTCGCCGGTGAGCCGCATCGCCGCGCGCAGCATGACCGGGCCGCGCTCCGCCACGTACGCGCGGAACTCCTCGTGCCGCGTGCTGGTCACTTCACCACCGAGTCCGGTCCGCGGGGTGCCGGCGGGCGGGGTCCGCCGCGCCGGGCCGCCCCGCGGGGTCCGCCGGGCGGGGGCCGGTGACCGGACGGCCGTGCCCGTGATCCGGACGGCGCCCGGGCCCGGACGGCCGCGCGCCGCGACCGCCGCCGAAGATCCCGACCCGCTTCGACGATGACACGGTGATCGTCATTACGGGTCATCAGATACGGCATATTCGGGTCAACCCGGTGGAGGATGTTTCGCCCGAGTTAGGGAAAACCAATCCGCCCGACGACTTATGACGACAAATCCGTCGACAGGCTGACCACGCGGCGTGAACCTTGACTCCACCGACTGACAGCCGGAGGAGAGCGATGCCCGCACAGCGCGATCCGTCCGCCCGGCGGAGGTACCGCCGGGCCGTGCTGGGCGGCGGACCGCCGCCGCCGACCCCGCCCGCCGCTCCACTGCGCGTCCTGACCGGGACCGTGCTCGACGCGAGTCCGCACGTCCTGGCGCTGGCCACGGCGGCGGGAGAGGCCCGGCTGCCGATGACGGCGAGGACGACGGTGTGGCACGGCGGGCGCAGGGGCCCCGCCGCGCCGCACCCGGGACAGCAGGCGCTGGTCAGGATGGACGCGGCCGGCCTCGCCGCCGACCGCGTCTGGCTCGACATCGGCCGGGTGACCGGAACCATCCTGTCCGCGGGCCCGGACACGCTGGAGGTCGATCTGGGCCCCCACCGGGGCCGGGCCCGGGTCTCCCTCGAACCACGCGCGCACCAACTCGTCCAGGTGCGGCATCCACGGCTCGAACCGGGCTACCTCGTGGACGTGCTGTGCGTCCGCTCGCCCACGGGACCGCGCGCGGTCGCGCCCGCCACGTCCCAGCCCGGACACCGCGCCGACGACCTCGCCTCCCCCGCGCCCGACGCGCCCGTCCCGGCGACGACGCGCGGCACCGCGACCTGGACCGGCTGGCCCGGCGCCCCCCAGACCACCGGTATGGGCGACGGCACGACCTTCCCCCCAGGACCAGGAACGACGACCTCCGCGTCCGAGCAGAGCGTCGCGCGGAACGACGCGACTTCCGCGTCCAGGCCGGGCGGAGTGCGGAACGACATGTCCTCCATCCCCGGTCGAGGAAGCGGCACCGCCTTCGTTCCCATGCCAGGGGCGACGAGCGGCGATCCGTCCTTCTCGCCCTCCGACCCGGGGCCGGGGAAGTCGAGGGACGACAGGCCCTTCGCCCACGGACTGACCCGCGAGACCTCTGCTCCGAGGCCCGGGGGAGCAGGATCCGGGACGAGCTTCGTCTCCAATCCGGGGGGAGTGGGGGGAGGCCCGCCGGAGGACGCCGTCGCGTATCCGGCGGTCGAGGGGGAGGGGACGGCCGGGGGGGGCGGGGAGGCGCCCCCCGGCTGCGTCCCGCTGCCACTGCTGTCGGTCGGCAGCGGCCTGGACGTGGTCAACGACTGCTCGGGACGCGGCGCGGCGATGACCGTGGCCGAGTGCGGATGCGTCGCGGCGCGGTTCTGTGACCGGTGCGTGGAGTGCGGGACGTCCCCGCGCGGCCGGATCGTCGAGCTCGGGCCCGTGGCGTTCGCGGCGCTGGGAGGGGACCTCGACGCCGGATGCTTCAACGTGAAGGTGCGGTGGGGAGCGGAGGGCGGGCCATGGTGACGGTGGTGCAGAACGTCCAGGTACTGCTGCTGGCGGGAGTCCTGCTCGCGGCGTGCCTGGCGAAGCTGGCGGTGCGGGAGCCGGTCGCGGCCGTCCCGCACGCGCACGGCGGGACGCGGGTGCACGGCGTCCCGATCGCGCAGGGGCAGGCGCAGGTGCTGCTTCTGCTGCGCGGACGGCGGGCCGGGCTCGTCCTGGGCCTGGTCGAGGGAGTACTCGGGCTGGCCCTGCTGCTGTCGTCGCAGGTTTTGGTCCGGGTCGTGGCGGCGATCGGCTTCGCGGGCGCGACCTGGGCGGTCCTGGAGCTGCGGGCCCGGCGGCCGGAGGCGGGCTGCGGCTGCTTCGGCGGTCTGAGCGTGAAGCGCGTCGGACGCCGCAGCGTGCTGCGCGCGATGCTGTTCACGGCGGCGGCCCTCGCGTCGCTCGGCGCGTCCCGCGCGGGAGTGGAGGTGCCGCGCCTCGGCACCGGCCGTGTCGCGGGTGTCCTCGCACTGGAACTGGTGCTGTTCGCTTCGCTCTCACCCGAGCTGGCCGTCCTGTGCGGACGCGGTCGGCGCGGCGCCCTCGCGCGTGCCCTCGCCTTCGGACGCCGTTCCCGACGGGACGTCCCGTGCGAACGGCGGCACAGCCCCCTCTCGGAGACCCTCGCGACGCTGCACGCCAGCAGCGCCTGGCGCACCTTCGAGAACGCCCTGGTCAGCGCCGTCCCCCTGGACATCTGGCGCGAGGGCTGCCACCGCTTCGTGGTCTACCGGGCCCGCCTTCACGAGACCGACATGGACATCGTCTTCGCCGTCTCCACCGCCGCCCGCGCCCGCACCGTCCGCCACGCCCTCCTCCCCCTCCCAACCGCCAACGGCTCGCCTGTGTCGAAGGCGGCTGTGGTGGCTTCGACTGCAGCTGCCACGGACGTGGGTGCCCCGGCTTGGTGACCCGGCTGCGGTGGCGGGCTTATCCGAGTGCGGTGGGCCTGGCTGCCAAGCGCCGCGCCCGCCCGGAGTTCGTCCTGACAGGGGTTCGCAATGTCGAGTTCGGGCGTGTCGTCCCTGGTCGCGAGCGGTTTCTAGGGCTTTCTTGGGGCATCGCGAGACGGTCGTAGAGAAAGCGATGAGAAACCTCATCGGAGAATCTACGGCTCTCTAGTGCTCATGCTAGGCAGGCCGATATTTCGCTCGTCAGTGCTTTCTAAGGCTTTCTAGCGTCAGCGCAAGACAGAAGTAGAGACAGGTAGCCGCACAGGTCGATGTGGCCGTCTACCGGTGTCTGCCAGGGACGTTAGAGAGTCGTAGAGAGAGCTGACGAGTCGCCGACCCGAGGGGGAGGCCGGAGGGTCAGGCGGGCTGGGAGCGCAGGAAGTCGCCGAAGTGCGGGACGGTGAAGGCCACCAGGCCGCGCTCGGCGCTGTAGATCAGTCCCTTCTTGATCAGGCCGTCGCGGGCGGGCGAGAGGCTGGACGGCTTGCGGCCCAGCTCCTCGGCGACGGCGGCGGTGGGGACGGGGTCGTCGCCGAGCGCGGCCATGGCGCGCATGTAGTCGCGCTCGGCGGGGGTCGCGCGCTCGTAGCGGCTGCCGAAGAAGCCGACCGCGAGCTCGCTCTCGGCCTCGGGGGCCGCGACCTTGACGTCGTCGACGGTGATCGGGGTGCCCGGGGCGACGTCCCAGGCGACCTTGGCGTACGCCTGCACGAAGTAGGGGTAGCCGTCGGCCGCGAAGTACAGGGCGTCGAGGGCGTCCTGGGTGAAGGTGACGTCCTCGCGCTCGGCCGGGGCGAGCAGCGCGACGTCGGCGGACTCGCGGTCGAGCCGGTCGATGCGGGTGTACCGGAACAGCCGCTCGGAGTAGGACTTGCTCGCCGACAGGACGGCGGGCAGGTGCGGCAGGCCCGCGCCGACCACGATCAGCGGGCCGCCGCTCTGCGACAGCTCGTGGCAGGCGGCGCACAGCGCGGACACGTCGTCGGCCGGGACGTCCTGCATCTCGTCGACGAACAGGGCGATGCCCGCGCCGACGTCGGTCGCGACGGACGCCGCGTCCGCGAGCAGCTCGGTGAGGTCGATCTCGAGGTCGCCGGAGTCGGCGCGGCCGCGTGAGGCGGGCACGTCGATGCCCGGCTGCCAGCGGTGCACGCGCGCCTTCCCCTTGGCGTCCTCTTCGGGCCCGGCCTGCGCGAACGCCTTGAGCACGCCGAGGAAGCCCTCGATGCGGTCGGGCGCGCGGTGCCGGGGCGCGAGCTCTCGGACGGCCATGTGCAGCGCGGACGCGACAGGACGGCGGATCGACTGGTCGGGTCGAGCCTCGATCTTGCCGGTGCCCCACAGTCGCTGCACGGCCATCGACCGGAAGGTGTTGAGCAGGACGGTCTTGCCGACGCCGCGCAGCCCCGTGATGATCATGCTGCGCTCGGGCCGGCCGCGGGCCACCCGCTCCAGCACGACCTCGAACTGCTTCAGCTCGCGGTCGCGCCCGGCCAGTTCCGGCGGGCGCTGGCCCGCGCCCGGGGCGTAGGGATTGCGCACGGGATCCACGGTCTCGGACTCTATGAGTCGATATAGCTGCGGCCGTAGATTTCCGTAGAAAGGCGTACGGCGTGTCGCGCCACCGCGCGCGCACCCCTGAGCGGGCTGCGAGCGAGCGGCCACCGTCGCCACCATGCGGACCTCCGGACGGAGCGGGTCGAGGTTGATCGAACCTGTGTTCGAACTGTTCGAACACAGTAGCGCATCCCCGCCGCACCCGTCATCCCGCCTCGCAAAGAAACGACCACGCCTCGCTGAGGCGCGGTCGTTTCGCGTGGATTGCCCCGACAACGAGCGCGTTTCCGCTCGTCCGCCGTCCCTTTTCGGTCCGCCCAAGCCCCTACTTCAGGTTGTGGCGCCGTCCCGGAGGCGGGTGCGGCTGACCCTCGTTGGCCGCAGGGCCGACCCCGGGACGGCGTGTCCGTGGCGTCAGGCGCTACGCGCCGACGCATTTGAAAAGGAGAAGGGACGGGTCACGAGAGGTTCTCGTCGCGCTCCGACAGGTGCGGGAGCTTCTCGGCCGGGATGGTCCCCATCCGTCCGGCCTGGAAGTCCTCGAACGCCTGGACGATCTCGTCGCGCGTGTTCATCACGAACGGCCCGTAGCGGGCGACCGGCTCGCGCAGCGGCATCCCGCCGAGGATCAGCACCTCCCAGCCGTTCTTGCCGGCAGTCGGCTGCGACTCGGCCGCGTGCAGCATCAGCCCGTCGGTCTCGCCCTGGTGGTGCGAACCGGCGAACGCCGCGAGCTGGCCCTCGGCCAGGCCGACCTCCTCGACGCCGACCGTCCCCCGTCCGGACAGGACGTAGGCGATGGCGTTGAAGTCGCGCGGCCACGGCAGCGTGAGGGTCGCGCCGGGCGCGATGGTCGCGTGCAGGTAGGTGATGGGGGTGTGGGTGACGCCCGGTCCGTCGAACCCGCCGACCTGCCCGGCGATCACGCGCACGAGGGACGAGCCGTCGTCGGACGACAGCAGCCTGACGTCTCCCGGGTGGATGTCCTGGTAGCGGGGCTTGGTCCACTTCTCCGAACGCGGCAGGTTCACCCAGAGCTGGACGCCGTGGAACAGGCCGCCCTTGGCGACCAGCTCCGGCGGGGGCTGCTCGATGTGCTGGATGCCCGCGCCCGCGGTCATCCACTGGGTGCCGCCGTCGGCGATCAGGCCGCCGCCGCCGGTGGTGTCGTGGTGCTGGAAGGCGCCGTCGAGGATGTAGGTGACGGTCTCGAAGCCCCGGTGAGGATGCCAGGGGGTGCCCTTGGCCTCGCCCGGCGCGTACTCGACCGCGCCCATGTGGTCCAGGAGCAGGAACGGGTCGGCCATGGCCAGGTTCACGGACGGGAACGGGCGGCGGACCTGGAAGCCCTCGCCCTCCAGGTGCTTCTCGGCGGTGACGACCTTGGCCACGCGCCGCCAGTCGGTGCCCTCCCGGCCCAGGCGCGGGAGGCGGGGCAGGGTCATCGGGTCGGCCAGCACGGCGGGCATGGCGTCTCCTCTCGGTCCGTGGCCCGGGGCCGTCCGCCCGGGGCTCGTGTCATCCGGAACAAGGTTGAAGGTTCAACTATTCCGGCGGGCTCCACTGTAGGGGAAGTTAGTTGAAGGTTCAACCTGGGAGCTATACTCCCCGCATGACTGAACCGCGCTGGCTCGGCGCCGCCCAGCAACGCGACTGGCGGGCCTTCGTGGACGGCAGCGTCCGCCTCACCGAGATCATGGACCGGGACCTCAAGGCCAAGCACGGCCTGTCGGTCTCGGAGTACGAGATCCTGGTCCGCCTCTCCGAGTCCCCCGAGCGCAGGCTGCGCATGGCCGAGCTGGCCGAGCACGCCAGCCAGTCCCGCAGCAGGCTGTCCCACACGTGCTCACGGCTGGAGTCCAAGGGCCTGGTCCGCCGGGACAACTGCCCGAACGACAAGCGCGGCGTGTACGCCTTCCTCACCGACGCGGGCTTCGAGGCGCTCGACCGCGCCGCCCGCGACCACGTCGAGACCGTCCGCGACTACTTCGTGGACGTCATCGACCCCGGCGACCTCGAGGCGATCGGACGCGCCTTCACCGCCGTCCTCAAGCGCATCGACAACGGCTGACCAGGCCGGCCGCACGCCTGCGAACCCGGCCGGGTCGGCCGCGCCGGGCGGAACGGGCGGGACGGGTCAGAAGTCGAGGCCGGTCATGAAGCCGACCGAGACCAGGGTGAGGAACGCCCAGCAGATCATCATCCCGAAGCCGAACGGCCGCCCCCGGCCCCCGACCTTCCAGACCAGCAGCGAGCCGAGCCCGAACGCCACCACGAGCAGCGCGAAGAACTGGGGCAGCGTGCTCGGCCGCCTCGACATCATCATCGGCCCGTACATCATCACGAGGTCGACGAGCGTGAAGGTCAGCGCGCCCGCCGTCCCGGTCCACAGGTCGCCGCGGGCGGGCAGCCGCGGCGGGCGCTCCCAGCGCAGGCGCGGCTGGTCGGACGGCGGCGCCTCGACCGTGGACGCCACCGAGAAGATCTCGTCCTCCAGGCTCGGGACCTGATCGTCCCGCGGTTGGGTCATCGCTCCCCCTCGGGCCGGGCGGGGACCCGCGTCCACGGCGTGTCCGCCCCGGACCGGTCGTCCCCCGACATGGTTCCGGTCATCCACCGACCCGGTTCCGGTTGTCCGCCGGCCTGTATTCCGGTCGTCCGTCGGCCGCCCGTAAGGGCACGCCCTTCTTCGCACGGTAGCGAATCCAAGGTCCCACGCGAAGGCCGTCGACCGTGTCATCCTGCTGGAATGCCGTTGCACCGGACTCCCAGCTCCCGGATCCGTGCCGTCCGCACCGACGCCGCCGGACCGTCCCGCCGCTCGTACGCGCGCGTCCCCGTGCCTGCCGGGACGACCCGCCGGGCGGTCACGTTCGCCGCCGCGGTCGCGCTCACGTCGGCCGCCGCGACCGGATGCGGACACGGGGAATCGAAGGGCCCTTCGAGCGCGTCGCCCGCCACGCCGCCCGTCGCGACGGGCACGCCGACCGGGACCGTCGGCACCGCGACCGCCACGGCGTCGCCGACGCAGGACCTCAACCGCTTCCACGCCCAGATCAACAAGGTGAGGACGAGGGACCTGCCGAAGTCGTGGCACGCGGGCTGCCCGGTCGCGCCGTCCGGGCTCCGGATGATCGTCATGAACTACTGGGGGATGGACAAGCGCCCCCACGCGGACGGGAGGCTCGTCGTCAACGCCGCCGCCGCGAACAAGCTGGCGGGCGTGTTCCGCAAACTGTTCGAGAACAGGTACCCGATCCACAAGATGGTGCCGGTGGACGCCTACAAGGGCAGCGACTTCGACTCCATCGAGGACGACAACACCTCGGCGTTCAACTGCCGCAACGCGACCGGGTCCGGCAGCTGGTCGCAGCACGCCTACGGGCTCGCGGTCGACATCAATCCGTGCGAGAACCCGTACGTCACGGCGTCCGGGCACATCGAACACCCGCGCTGCGTGAAGTTCGGCGACCGTTCGCGACGCGACCCGGGGCTGATCCACCCGGGGGACTCGACGGTCAAGGCGTTCGCCTCGATCGACTGGGGCTGGGGCGGTTCGTGGGTCGGCACCCGCGACTACCAGCACTTCTCCAGCAACGGCCGCTGACGGGCCGCCGGGAGCGGCAGCGCCGGCGCCGGGAGGGGCAGCGCCGCCGCCGGGCGAACGGGGAGCCGGGCGGACGGGCGCTTCGGCCTTTCTCCTCGGGGCGTCGCGCTACATCATCGTGACGAGCGCGACCGCCAGGACGGCGACGACGACCACCACGGCGACGATCCCGACGATGAGTCCGACGTTGCCGCCGGACACCTTCGACTCGGGCTGCTGCTGAGCCTGCGCCACGAAGTTCTCGAACTGGTGCGTCGTTCCGGCCGGGTCATTCGGCATCTGCTGAGACATGCGGTGAAGGGTAACGGAAGCCTTCTGGCCGTTTCATGCCGTTTCGACTCTTGTCTCGACGACCAGTTCGTCCCCGGATTCGGCGAGTTCGAGCCGGACGCTCGCGGTCGCGAGCTCGCCGGTGCGCCGCAGATGGGTGCCGCCGCAGGGCAGGGACGCGGTCCCCTCCGGCAGGTCACAGCGCCAGACGCGGCGCGCGGCGAGCTCCGGCGACGGCACCTCGATCCGGACCGGCGCGTCCGCCTCGATCCATCCCGCGAGCCGCGCGTTCACCGACGCGGCGATTCCGTCGAGATCGTCGCGGAGGCCGTCCGCGGTGAAGCCCTTCTTCCGGAGCGACCTCCCCATCCGGTAGGTGTCGACGCTGCCGTCCGGGACGATCCGGGACGCGGTGATCGCGAGCTGGTCGAAGTCGGGACGGCCGAGGCCGTCGGTGCGCGGGGCGTCCTTGCGCCACCGCTCCGCGAGCGCCTCGTTCAGCGCGAGCGCCATCAGGTGGCAGGCGGTGTGCCCGGCCGACAGCGCCCGCCGCCGCACCGGCTCGACGTCCAGCTCGACCAGCTCGTCCTCCGGGACGCGGCGCTCCAGGACGTGGACGACCAGCCAGGCCCAGTCCGGGTCGCCGCGCCGGACCGGGATGTCCTCCCCGGTCAGCAGCGCTCCGCCCGCGATCGGCACCGCGCCGGTCACGCAGTCGGCGACCCGCAGCTCCAGCTCGTCCCAGCGCAGCACGCCGGTGTCTCCGGGCTGGTCGGGCCAGGTGGTGTCGAGCGGATGGAACGGCGTCTCCGCCACGATCACGCCGTAGCCGCCGTCCACGTGCGCGGCCGCGACCACCCGCGACCGGCCGCTGACCTCGCCCTCCGGGAAGGTCACCGCGGTCGACTCCTTGATGTCCCCCATCTTGCGAAGCTACCAACCGCCCTCGTCCGTCCCGGACGTCGCCCTCGTCTCGCACGCTAAGGTTGGGAATGCCCAGGAGGCTTCGCCTAGTGGACGAGGGCAACGGTCTTGAAAACCGTCGAGCCGGCACTCCCGGTTCCGTGGGTTCGAATCCCACAGCCTCCGCGTGCAGAACCCCCGAGAAAACCGGGGGTTCTTCTCTTTTCCCCGGACGACCCTTTGCCGCGCGTTGGCGGGCCGCTTGTGCCGCATCCGGAATCATCGAACGGTGCCGAAGGCGAGCGAGGGCGGTTCCGGGGAGGGGACGTCCGGTAAGGACGGATCCGGCAAGGGCGGGTCCGGGGCCAACGTGCTGGCGCTCGGCGGGTTGCTGTTCCTGCTGCTACGGCTGCTCGCGGTCGCCCACTACGACTGGCACGTCGCGTTCGCGCTCGCCGACACCGTCAACTTCGACGACGTGATCGGCGTCGTCGTCGGCACGTTCCTCGGCGCGGGCGGCCTCGCCGCGATCATCCTGGCGCTCGTCCTGCCGGTCGCGGTCGTGCACCATTTCCGGCGGCTGCGCGAGCGGGACTGGAAGCCGCACCACCTCGTCATGCTGGCCGTCCTGATCGGCGTGTTCGTCGCCGCCGTGATCACCCTGCGGGACTGGGTGACGCTGCTGGTCGTCCTGGCGATCAGCACGCTCTTCCTGGTCGTCCTGCTGCGTCAGGGCCCGGCGCGTCCGTGGCTGGAGAAGGCGTCCGCGCACCTCGGGGTCACGGTGTGGCTCGGGCTGTTCGCGCTGGCCGGGCTCACCGACACGGTCTGGGTGCCGGAACAGCGCCTCACCCTGAAGGACGGCGCGACCCTCGACGGCTACGTCATGGACGTGCACAGCCCGTACACCCAGGTGCTCACCGCACGCGGACGCGAGATCCGCATCCTGATGAGCCAGGACGTGGTGGCGCGCTCCGAGGAGTCCTAGCTCCGCGGGACGGCGAAGCCGGGGATCGACGGCCACCGGACGGTCAGCACGGTCGACGCCTCCTCGGCCTCCCAGGAGTGGTCGACCTTGTCCCAGACGACGTAGTCGCCCTGCTCGGCGAGGACCACGTCCCGCCCGGGGAACTCCAGCCGGAACCGGCCGCTGACCAGCACCAGCAACGCCGTCCGCTCGTCCCCGGTGGCCCACTGCGCGCGCCGCTCACCGGCCGGGTGCACGCCCCACTTGATCTCGACGGCCTCGCTGTGCCGGATGTCGCCCTCGGGCTTGAAGTGCCCGAGCAGCCAGCCCCGGTCGCCCGCCGCGTCCACGGGCGCCCGCCCCACGTAGATCCCGTCCTCCGAAGTCCCCACGACCAGCGACCCTAGCGCCCGCCCCGGCACGTCAGGTGGCGTTGGGGCGCTGCCAGGCGAAGCCGTCGCCGACCACGGCCGCGAGGTGCAGGTACGCCTCGCGCGTGGCGGGGGCGAGCGCCTCGAGCTCGAGCTCCGCGCCCTCCTCCAGGTGGTCGTCGTACGGGATGCGGACGACCGCGCGGCACCGCGACTCGAAGTGCGCCTGGAGCTTGTCCAGGTCGACCTGGCTGCGGGTGCGGTTGCGGACCATCGACAGCACCACCACGCCGTTGCGGACCAGGTGGCCGTGGTCGTGCGCCTCCAGCCAGTCGAGGGTGGCGCTCGCCGAACGCGCGCCGTCCACCGACGGCGAGCTCACCAGGACGAGCTGGTCGGCGAGCGCGAGCACGCCCGCCATCGCGCTGTGCAGCAGGCCGGTGCCGCAGTCGGTGATGCAGACCGAGTAGTACTGCTCCAGGACGACCGCGACGGCCGAGTAGTCCTCGGCGCTGAACGCCTCGCTGACCGCCGGGTCGCGGTCGGAGGCGAGGATCTCCAGCCGCGCCTCGTTCTGCGAGGTGAACGCGCGGACGTCGGCGTAGCGGTGCACCCGGTCACGGTTGTTCAGCAGGTCGCGGACCGTCGCGGCGGTCTCCAGCCGGACCTTGTCGCTCAGCGTTCCGCGGTCCGGGTTCGCGTCCACCGCGATGACCCGGTCGCCGCGCAGCGACGACAGCATGGAGCCGAGCCCGGTCGTGGTGGTCGTCTTGCCGACGCCGCCCTTCAGCGACATCACCGCGACCCGGTGGTGCCCGCCCGCGACCATCGTCCGGGCGCGCGCGACCAGGTCCTTGCGGCGCAGTTCGGCCGACGACTCACCTGGGTGGACGCTGCCCGCGGTCGCCTTGTACACCGCGCGCCGCCACCCGCCGGACGGCGCGATCTTGCGCTCGCCCAGCAGGTTCTCCGAGCTCAGGCTCTCGGGGGCCTGCGGCTGCTGGGGCTGCGGCGGATACCCCGGCTGGCCGGGCTGCGGCGCGTATCCGGGACCGGCGGGCATCCCCTGCCCTCCGGGCGGCGGGACGACCATGCCGGGATGCGCACCTTGCGCGTCCGCGGGCGGAATCGGAATCCCCTGCGGGCCCATGCCAGGCGGGAACCCCGCGCCACCAGGACCGAACCCGCCGTCGGGTGCGGGTGCGCCGGGCGCGAACCCGCCGTCCGGCCCAGGCACGAATCCGCCCTCAGGACCAGGCACGAAGCCGCCGTCGGGGCCGGGGCCGGGGCCGAAGCCGCCCTCCGGCCCGGGCATGCCAGGACCACCAGGCACGTACCCGCCATCGGGGGCAGGGCCGAAGCCGCCCTCCGGGCCGGGCGTACCAAGACCACCAGGCGCGTACCCGCCGTCCGGGACGGGCGCGAAACCGCCCTCCGGGCCGGGAACGCCGGGCGCGTACGGGCCGTCAGCGCCGGGACCACCAGGGGCGAACCCGCCGTCGGGGGCGGGAATGCCAGGGCCGCCGGGCACGTAGCCGCCGTCAGGACCGGGGACGCCAGGCGCGAATCCGCCTTCTGGGCCGGGGCCGAAGCCACCTTCCGGCCCGGGTGTACCTGGAGCTCCGGGCGCGAAGCCTT
Source organism: Actinomadura oligospora ATCC 43269 (assembly GCF_000518265.1). GTDB lineage: Bacteria > Actinomycetota > Actinomycetes > Streptosporangiales > Streptosporangiaceae > Spirillospora > Spirillospora oligospora. Next base: position 493,867 of record NZ_JADG01000007.1, read on the forward strand.
CAGGGCCGGTGCCGGGGGCGAGGGCGCCCGGCGGGGGGACGGGCTGGCCGTCCGGGACGAAGCCGGGGCCGCCGGGGAACGGGGGCTGGACGTCGGCGCTGGTCGCGCGGTCGCCGGAGGGCGGCTGCTCGCCGAGCGCGCCCGGATAGACCCCGGGCTCGCCGAACTGGTCGGGGCCGGGAGGCGGCGGGACGGGTCCGGCGTTGCCGGGCGGGTACGGCGCGTCCATCGGGGGCGGGCCCCAGGTCGCACCGGCGGGGTCGCCCGCAGGGTAGGGCGGCGGCGGGACGGCCGGGACGCCGAACGGCGGCGGGGCCTGTCCGCCCGGTCCGGGAACGCCGGGGCCGGGCGCGCCAGGGAAGCCGGGACCGGAGGCGTTGGGGCCGGGCGCGCCGGGGTACGGCGCGGGCGGGACGGGCCCGGACTCGAAAGGCTGGGGGCCGCCTGCGAACGGCGGCGGGGTGGCCGCGTAGGGCGGAGGCGAAGGCAGGTCGCCATAGGCCCCGGCCGGGGGCGGCGTCAGCCAGGGGTTCGCGTCGTCCGGCCCGGACGGCTGCGGACCCCCGATCGGCCCCGGCGCGGGACCGATCGGCCCGGGAGCAGCGCCGATGGGCCCGGGAGCAGCGCCGATGGGCCCGGGAGCGGGCGGCTCGAGGATCGTGGCGTCGCCCTCGGCCTCCTTCGCCTCACCGGACTCGTCGGAGCCGGACGAGGAGGCGGTCTCGGGGGCGGACGCGGGCGGACGGTCCCCGTCGGCGGGTTCGCCGCTCATCGCGTCCAGGGAGGCGAGACGCTCCTCCAGCGAGGGACCGTCATGATCGTTCCGTGCCACCGTCACTCCCCTCGGCGCTGCCATTAAACGATCTTTTACCGACATGGACGACGGCAACGACCATGAGCAGGATACCGACGCTTCTTACCGCATATCACGGCCGTTGCACGCCTTTTCCGGATGGGCGGGCGCCGCGTTCCGGCCCGTTCCCCGCCCGGTAGCGTGAACTTCATGCACGCCATCGTGATTCGTGAGCCAGGAGGCGCCGACGTCCTCCGGTGGGACGAGGTGCCGGGGCCCACGGCCGGCCCGGGCGAGGTGCTCGTCGAGGTCGCGGCGAGCGCGGTGAACCGCGCGGACGTGCTCCAGCGGCAGGGTTTCTACGACCCGCCGCCCGGCGCGTCCCCGTATCCGGGGCTCGAGGTGTCCGGCCGGATCGCGGCCCTCGGCGAGGGCGTGACCGGCTGGAACGTCGGTGACGAGGTGTGCGCGCTGCTCTCGGGCGGCGGCTACGCCGAGAAGGTCGCGGTCCCCGCGGGCCAGCTCCTGCCCGTCCCCGAGGGCGTCGACCTGATCGAGGCGGCGGGCCTGCCCGAAGTGGTCTGCACCGTCTGGTCCAACGTGTTCATGCTCGCGAACCTGCGTCCGGGCGAACGGTTCCTGGTGCACGGCGGCGGTAGCGGGATCGGGACGATGGCGATCCAGCTCGCGCACGCCCTCGGCTCCCCGGTCGCGTGCACCGTCGGCAGCGAGGCGAAGGCCACGCGCTGCCGCGAACTCGGCGCGGATGTGACGATCAACTACCGCGACGACGACTTCGTCGAGCACGGCCCGTTCGAGGTGATCCTCGACAACATGGGCGCGAAGTACCTGGCCCGCAACGTGAACGCGCTCGCGGTGAACGGACGGCTGGCGGTCATCGGCCTCCAGGGCGGCGCCCGCGCCGAGCTCGATCTGGGCGAACTCCTGCGCAAGCGGGCCGCCGTCCACGCAACCTCGCTGCGCGCCCGTCCGTTGGACGAGAAGGCCGAGATCGTGCGGAGCGTTCGCGAGCACGTGTGGCCGCTGCTGGAATCGGGAAGGGTCCGTCCGATCGTGGACCGGACCGTCCCGATGGCCGACGCCGCGCACGCCCACCGCCTGCTGGAGGACGGCGCGCACGTCGGCAAGATCCTGCTGACACTGGAAAAATGAGGTGTGTGAGATGACGGAGCCTTCGCAGAACCAGCCGGAGCAGGAGCCGCAGGTCCTGGTGGTCGGTCCGAACGGGATCGCGATCGAGGGCGCCCCCGGCGACGGCGACAAGGACGAGAAGTCGGTCGCCGAGATGGTGGAGCAGCCCGCCAAGGTCATGCGGATCGGCGGGATGATCCGCCAGCTCCTGGACGAGGTCAAGGCCGCCCCGCTGGACGAGGCGAGCCGCGCCCGGCTGCGCGAGATCCACCAGGCGTCGATAAAGGAACTCGAGGACGGCCTGGCCCCCGAGCTCGTCGCCGAGCTGGAGCGCCTGTCGCTCCCCTTCGTCGAGGACAAGGTGCCGAGCGAGGGCGAGCTGCGGATCGCGCAGGCGCAGCTGGTCGGCTGGCTGGAGGGCCTGTTCCACGGCATCCAGACCACGCTGTTCGCGCAGCAGATGGCCGCGCGCGCCCAGCTGGAGCAGATGCGCCGCGCCCTCCCCGCGGGCGTCGTCCAGCCGCAGGACGACCACGACAGCCACCGCCAGTCCGGCCCCTACCTGTAGTCCCCGGCCTCTCCGATCAGGCTTCGGGGAAGAGGCGTTCGAGGACGCGCGCCACGCCGTCCTCGTCGTTGCTGCCGGTGGTGTCGGTGACGGCGCGCAGGACGTCCGGGTGCGCGTTGGCGACCCCGTACGAGCGGCCTGCCCAGGTGAGCATGGGCAGGTCGTTCGGCATGTCCCCGAACGCGACGATCTCCCGGGCGTCCAGGCCGAGGTCGTCCGCCAGCTCCGCGAGCGCGGTCGCCTTGGTGACGCCGTGCGCGCTCATCTCCAGCAGCCCCCGCCCGGACGAGTGCGTCACGGTGACCAGGTCGCCGACCGCCAGCTCGGCCCGCCGAGCCAGGCCGTCCGGCTCGCTGGACGGATGGAACGCCAGCAGCTTGATGCCGGGACGCGCGATCAGCTCCTCGCCGTCCACGGGCCGTCCCCCGATCGCGTCGGAGTCCCAGCGGCCCAGGTTGTAGCGCGCCTCGAACACGAACCCGTCCGGATACTCGACCGCGAACCGCAGCTCGGAGTCCGCGGCCCGCAGCCGCTCCACGACCTTCGCGATCACCTCGGGCGTGATCACCGTCGCCTTGAGCACCGTCTCGGTGTGCAGGTCGTACCGGACGGCCCCGTTCGCGCAGATCGCGACGCCCCGGTGCCCCACGGCCTCGGCGATCTCGGCCATCCACCGCGGCGGACGCCCCGTCACCATCACCAGGGTCGCCCCGGCGCGTTCCACCCGCCCGAGGGCCCTGACCGTCCGGGCCGACACCGTCCCGTCGGACCGCACGATCGTGCCGTCCAGATCGGTCGCGATCAACCGGGGCGTACGAACGGCCATGTCACCTTCCACGGAACTGTCCCGCGACGTGATCGAATACCCCGCGGTCCCCCGAGCTTAGGCGACCCACCCCCCACCCCCGCCACCCGCCGCCACGTCCGGAACGCGCAGAAGCCCGTCCCTTGTGGTGAGGGACGGGCTTCTGGTGGTTTGTTAGCGCTTGACGGGTTCCAGGACCTCGAGGCCCAGGAACTTCTGCAGGGCCTTCGGGACGCGGACGGAGCCGTCGGCCTGCTGGTGGTTCTCGAGGATCGAGACCATCCAGCGGGTGGTGGCGAGGGTGCCGTTCAGCGTCGCGACCGGGCCGCTCTTGCCGTCCTGGTCGCGGTGCCGGACCGACAGGCGGCGGGCCTGGAACTCGGTGCAGTTCGAGGTCGAGGTGACCTCGCGGTAGCGGCCCTGCGTCGGAACCCACGCCTCGCAGTCGTACTTGCGGGCCGCGCTGGTGCCGAGGTCGCCGGCCGCCACGTCGATCACCCGGTAGGGGATCTCGACCTTGGCGAGCATCTGCTTCTCCCAGTCCAGCAGGCGCAGGTGCTCCTGGTGCGCGTCCGCCGGGTCGCAGTAGGAGAACATCTCGACCTTGTCGAACTGGTGCACCCGGATGATGCCGCGGGTGTCCTTGCCGTAGGAGCCCGCCTCGCGGCGGAAGCAGGACGACCAGGCCGCGTACCGCCGCGGCAGCGCGTCGATGATCTCGTTCATGTGGTAGGCGGCCAGCGGCACCTCGGACGTCCCGACCAGGTACAGGTCGTCCTCGGGGAGCTGGTACACCTCGGCGGCGTGCGCGCCCAGGAAGCCGGTGCCCTCCATGGCCTCCGGCTTCACCAGCACCGGCGGGTACATGGGGACGAAGCCGTTCTCGACGGCCTGCTCCATCGCCAGGTTCAGCAGCGCGTACTGGAGCCGCGCGCCGACGCCGGTGAGGTAGTAGAAGCGCGCGCCGGACACCTTCGCGCCGCGCTCCATGTCGATCGCGCCGAGCGCCTCGCCGAGCGTCAGGTGGTCCTTCGGCTCGAAGCCGAACTCCGGCACGTCGCCGACGTGCTCGAGGACGACGAAGTCGTCCTCGCCACCCGCGGGCGCGCCCTCCTCGACCAGGTTCGGGACGACGCGGAGCACGTCGTTCAGCTCGCCGCCGAGTCGTTCGGCCTCGGCCTCGGCGTCCTTGACCTGCTGGGACAGCTCCTTCGCGCGGGTCAGCAGCGCCTGCCGCTCCTCGCCCTGCGCCTTGGAGACCGACTTGCCGAAACTCTTCTGCTCCGCGCGCAGCCGCTCGAACGACGACTGCGCCGAACGGCGCCGCCCGTCCAGGTCGAGCAGGGTGTCGACGACGGTCTCATCCTCGCCGCGGGCGCGCTGGGACACGCGCAGCCGCTCGGGATCCTCTCGAAGAGCTCGCAGGTCAATCACAGACCCGAGGCTACCGGGCCCGGCGTGTCCGCCGCGCGGCAATATGCCCCTTGCGACGATCAACGCGCCCGCCCCACGCGGACGCGGCGCGATCAACGCGCCCGCCCCACGCGGACGCGGCGGGATCAACGCGTGCCCTCGCGGACGCCGGGCCGGGCGGGTTCAGCGTGTGCCGGTCGCGAGGAGGGCGTTGGCGGGGAGGGCGATCCGGCCGCCGGACGTCGCGTACCGCGCGGCCAGGCGGTCGTAGGCGACCTTGATCTTGTCGACGGTCGGCGGGTCCTGGCGGGACACGATGACGCCGTTCACGCCGATGCGGGCGAGCGCGCCGGTCGTCCACCAGTCCTCGGGGTCGACCTCGTGCAGCCAGCGAAGCCGGGCCGCCTCCCCGTCGGCGAAACCCGCGTCGCGGAGCAGGCCGCCGAAGGGCCCGGTCTGCCCGAGCTCGGCGAACGGCGGCGTCGGGATGTCGTCCGGGACGGGGACGCCAGCCTCCTCCAGCGCCTCCGAGACCAGCGCGAGCGCCCCGGACGGCGGCATCTCCCAGCAGGTCAGGGCCAGTTTCCCGCCCGGACGCAGCACCCGCGCGAACTGCCGGACGGCCTCCTCCGGACGGCTGACGTGGTTGATCACGAAGTTGCCGACGACCGCGTCGAACGACGCGTCCGGCAGGGGGAGGTCGGGCAGGATCGCCTCCCGGACGTCCAGGCCGGGCACGTTCGCGCGGGCGGTGGCGGCCATGCCGGGGTCGGCGTCCAGCGCGATCACGTCCGCGCCGCGCCGCACGGCCTCCCGGGACACGATGCCGGGCCCGGTACCGGCGTCCAGGACGCGCGTGCCGGACGTAACGGCCGCCGCGTCCAGGAGAGGGCCGACCGACCACGCGGTCATCCTGGCGAAGCCGCTCTGGTAGGCGTCGGCGCGCCCGTCCCACAGGTCCCGTTCGTAAGTGTCGAAGTCCACGGACACACCGTAGGTCGGAGCGGCGAGGACGGCGACCCCGTCACCGTCCGGCGGCCTGTTCCGCCGAATACGGCGAAGTCTTTGCGCGCAGGCTGCCAAACCGGGACGAACCATCTACTTCAGTGGAAAACGTGAGGAGCCTGGTCAGCCCACGCATGCGGGTGGCGATGCTGGACAGCGTCCGGCTCACGGTCATCGCGGTGATGGCCTACGCGCTGGCGCGCTGGCTGCAACCCCGCGGCGGGCCTCTGCCGCTGCTCGCGCCCCTGACCGCGCTCCTCGTCGTCCAGGTCTCGGCCCTCCGGACGCTCCACTCGGTCTGGCAGCGCGTCCTCGCCGTGGCGTTCGGCGTCCTGACGGCCGTGGCCCTCGCCGACGGGCTGGGCTTCTCCTGGTGGAGCCTCGGCCTGGCGATCTTCGCCGGACTCGCCATCGGCTACGGGATGCGGCTCGGCGACCAGGCCCTCGAGGTCCCGATCAGCGCGATGCTGATCTTCTCCCTCGGCGCCGCCAACGAGGGCGCCGCCTGGGACCGCATCCTGGAGACCCTGATCGGCGCCGCCGTCGGCCTGGCCGCCGGACTCGCCTGGCCGCCCGTCCGCGTCGGCGCGGGCCGCGAGGCGCTCGCCGACGCCGGCCACCGCCTCGCCGGAACGGTCGACCGCATGTCCACCGACCTGCGCGAAGAGCCCGGCGTGGAGGACGCCGAGCACTGGCTCTCCGACACCAAGCAGATGCTCCGCGAGATGACCCGGACCGACGAGGCCATCGGCCAGGCCGAGGAGAGCGTCCGCCTGAACCCGCGCGCCCTCACCCTGATCGACGCGGGCGTCGCCCTCCGCGACGGCCTCGAGATGCTCGAGCACTTCGACGTCTCGCTGCAGACCCTCACCCGCGCCGTCGTGGACAGCGTCCGCAGCGAGGAGGAGGACGAGCACGTCCTGTCCGACCCGTCCGTCCGGGTCCGCCTGGCGGACGTCCTGGACGAACTGGCCGAGGGCGTCCGCGTCTACACCGAGCTCGCCGTCGCCGACTTCTCCCGCGACGCCACGCCCCGCGACCTCGAACGCCGCCTGGCCGAACTCGTCGCGTCCGCCAGCGAGGACCGCCACCGCCTCGCCGACCTGCTCGCCGAACGCGAGAGCGGCATCCGCCAGCGCACCCTCTACGGCGAGATCCTCATGCACATCGACCGGCTGATCAACTACCTGCACCCGGAACACCGCGAACGCGCCCGCGGCCGCTGGCGCAGCCGCGACCTCGCCGCCCGCCACCTCCCGGCCCGCCCCGCAGGCCTCGTCCGCAAGACCCGCCGCGGCGTCCGCCAGGCCTCAGCCGCCGCCGGAACCGCCGCCCGCGAAAACGCCGCCACCTTCCCCGACCGAGGCCCCAGACCCCAGTGAAGGCCGTCAGCCCTCGCCGAACACCTCATCCAACGAACCCGCCCGAACAGCCCGAACCAACCACCGCTGAAGCGTCGCGGTGTCGCTACAGGAGACGACCCGCGTCCGGTCAGCCTCACTCAGCTCGAACCCCTTCGCCGCCAGAAGGTCGAGCAGGACCTCCATCCGACCGACGATCCGGCCTTCGGCACGGCCCTCGGCGCGGATCTCCTCGAAGAGGAGGTTGTTGCCGCTCCTGTTCACGATCCGGCTCCGGCGGCTGCGTGCGCGTTCATCCTTCGCTGAAGACTTCGTCCAGCGAGCTGGCCTGGAGGGCCCGAACCAGCCATCGCTTCAGCGTCGCGGTGTCGGTGCAGGAGGTGATCCGCGCCCGATGGGCGTCACTCAGCTCGAACCCCTTCGCCGCGAGCGCGGTGAGCAGCATCTCCTGCTCCCCTTCGACCTGGCCCTCGGCGTGGCCCTCGGCGTGGCCTTCGGCGTGGCCTTCGGCGCGGATCTCCTCGAAGAGTCTGTTGTCCTTGATGATCGTGCTCACAATCTGCCTCCAGGGTTCGAGCAGGGTGCTCTTGGCCAGCCCCGCGTGAAGGAAGTTGCCCAGGAAGCGGGCGGTCTCCACGTCCTGCTGCTTGAGGGCGGCCACCCCCTTCTCCAGGATTTCGATTATGCCCGCCGTCGGCTTCGAGGACGCGTGGGTCAGGACGCGGAACGCGGCGGACATCGGGTCGCGGACGAACTCGGCGGCCGAGGTCAGCGGGCTGACGTTGTCCGCCGCGAGGACGATCGGCCAGGTGCACTGGGACGGCCGGTTCGCCAGTCCTGTGACGATCTCCTGCCGCGCCCAGTCCGCGGTGGCGAGGTCGTGGCAGACGACGATGAGGGTGACCTCGCAGTCGTACTTGTTGCGCAGATAGGCCACGTAGTACGGCCACGACTTGAGCTTGTCCTTGTCGACGCGCCCCTGGGCCTCGATGACCACGATGTGCGGGCCGTCCACGGTCTCGACCATGAGGACGGTGTCGGCCTCGGCCTCGACCGTCCTGATCTCGTTCAGGTTCGAGTTGAGCTCGTGGACGGCGAGCACCTTGGGGAACGCGAGGCCCGCCGACCTGTCCAGGAACTCGGCGAACAGCCGGGGGTCATGGCGAAAGATCTGATGCAGCGCCTCATGTGGGGGCTTGACCATGAGGGGTACGTTACCGAACGCGGTCGAACGATTACCTGAAGTTCGAGATTTGTGGACCGAGCAACCGTCCAGAACGACGAAGGGGCCGTCTCCACGGAGACGGCCCCTTCGACTCTCGGGGTGGTCAACGGACGTCGACGTAGTCGCCCGCGCTCCAGACACCGAGGTAGGTGCTGCTGCCCACGTAGGCGGCGGCCCAGGTGCCATCGGCGGTGGCCTTGAGGTTCTTGGTGAACCAGCCGTTGCGGTCGGCCTTGGTGGTTCCCATGGCCTTCCACTTGGACGAGCCGGACGGCTTGAAGTAGACCGTCAGCGTCGTCCCGGCGGCGGGTTGCCAGCTCCCGGTGAACTTGGTGATCTTGCCCTTGACCGTGAGGGTGCGGCCCTTCTTCACGGGCTCCGGGGACGCGTCGAACGACGAGACCGCCGTCTTGTACTTCACGTCCACGTAGAAGGACGAGGTGACCGACGGATCGTCCCAAGATCCCTGCGACGGGGTAGCCCCCGCGTACCGGACGCGCCAGTAGCCGTCGTTCCACAGGAGGGCGGAGACCTTGAAACGGCCGTTCGCGTCGGTGTTGGCTCCGGTCTGGTTGACCCAGCGCTTGCCGTCGGCCGAGTACTGGAGGTTGACGTACCCCTGCTTGACGTTCTTGCGGCTGGCCGGGGCGAGCGGGCGGACGACCTGCCCGGTGATCGTGATCGGGCCCCGGTAACCGGACGGGCTCGTGGGCCTGACCACGGAGGTGATCTGCGTCCCGAAGACCGCCTTGACGTCCGTGTCGGCGTGGGTGCTCCAGTAGTCGGGGTCGCCGAGGGCGCGGTTGAACCACGCGGTCCACTTTCCGCTGCCGTGGAACTCGACGTCCGCGCTGAAGCGGCCGTTCGCGTCGGTGGTGACCGCCGGGGCGGGCTGCTCTCTCCCGGGGGCCTCCGCGTCCTGGTACGAGAGGTACACGGTGCGACCCGCGAAGGGCTGCCACGCGGTGGCCCCGGCGACGTCCAGCTGGCCGGACAGCTTGATCGTGTCGCCCGCGTGGGCCTTCGCCGTGCTCGGAGTGAGGGTCACCCGCGTGTTGACCGGACGGCGCTCGACGTCGAGCCACGCGGTCGTCTCGGCGTACTCGCCGTGCCCCGAGGCGAAGATCCCCACCTGCTTCTCGGTGACCTTGACCTTCAGGGAGAAGGAGCCGTCCGCGGCGGTGGTGGTGCGCGGGGTGCCGCTGCTGACCGTCACGCCGGACAGCGGCTGCCCGGCGGCGTCCACGACCCGGCCGGTGATCGTCGCGTCCGGGTGGTTCACGTCCGTCCAGGACGGGTCGGAACGCAGGTCCTCGAACCGCTGGGCCAGCTTCCGGCTGACGATGCCGCTGCGCGTGGTCCGCACGTCGCCCTGCTCGTCCCAGGCTGAGACCGCGACCTCGTAGTCGCCCGGGGGCGGGTTGAAGGAGGCGGTGTAGTCCGTGCGGGTGTGGGTCGGGTACTTGGCGGTGCCGTGCGGGGACGGGACGACGTCGTCGCCGACCTGCTCGGTCGTCCCGGCCCGGTAGAGGCGCGCGACGATCTTGCTGACGGTCCCGGAGTGCAGCACGAACGGGGTGACGGCGAACGACGAGGTTACCGTCCCGCGCCCGACCCCGCTCGAGACGCTGAAGACGCCGGTCGGGGAGTCGACGAAGGCGGCCTCGGACACGTCGAGGCGACCGCCCGACGGCTCGCTGACCGTCAGGTCCAGGTAGGTGCGCCCGGGCCGCAGGTCCGTCGGGCTCTGCTTGGCCCAGATACCGCCCTGACCGATGACCCCCCACCCGAAGGGGACGTCCGGGACGGTCGCGTACGGTTCGGTCGCGCCCTTGAGACGGAGCCGGAACTCGACCGTGGCGTTCACCGTGGTCGACAGCAGCCGGACCTGCGGTGTCGCCCTGCCGTCCTTGACCGTGATCGACGCTTCGGCGACGACCGGCGCGGACGAGGCGGACGCGGGTGAGGCGAACGGCAGCAGGGCCAGGACGGTGAGCAGCGACATCAGGGTCGCGAGGGTTCTTCGCAAGGGAGGTTCTCCGTGGTCACGTGAGGGAGGCAAGGAGACGACGCGCAAAGATCAAGGCGGGTTTACCTCCGCGCGCTCACCTTCTCACCAGGACGAGACATCGACAAAGTCGGACTTGCTCCAAACGCCCAGGTAGGTGCCGCTGCCCGCGTACGCGGCGACTCAACGGACGTCGACGTAGTCGCCCGCGCTCCAGACGCCGAGGTAGGTGCTGCTGCCTGCGTAGGCGGCGGCCCAGGTGCCGTCGGCGGACGCTTTGAAGTTCTTGGTGAACCAGCCGTTGCGGTCGGCCTTCGCTGTCCCCATCGCCTTCCACTTGGACGACCCGGACGGCTTGAAGTAGACCGTCAGCGTCGCCCCCGCCCCCGCCTTCCACGTGCCGACCTGCTTGGTGACGCGTCCCTTGACCGTGAGCGTCCGCCCCTTCCTCACCGGCTCCGGCGACGCGTTGAACGACGAGATCCTTGTGGCGATCGCCGTGTCGACGAAGACCCGGCCGCTGGTGGACGGCTCGTCGAAGGCGTACCGGACGCCCCACGGGGGGACGGGGAGGTAGCTGTACCCACCGTCGTAGCGGACCTGCCAGTAGCCGTCGCGGGCGGCGGTCTTCGTCGCGGTGAAACGGCCGTCCGCAGTGGTACGGAGGCTTCCCTGGTAGGTCCAGTTCTTGCCGTCCGCGGCGAAGAACACCGAGACGTCGCCGACGCCGACCGGGGTGAGCGCGGGGGACGCGTGGGACCGGACGACGCGTCCGGTCAGGGTGGCCTTTCCGCGGGCGGCGACGCGGGGGGTGGTGGTCTGGAAGTCGACGACCGAGGTCCGGTAGGACGCATCGATGTCGATATCGGCCTCCGCTGTGGCGAAATCGCCCCCGCTGAGGTTCGCGCGCGCCGTCCACTGGCCCGAGCCGGGAACGGTGACCTTCACCGAGTAGCGGCCATTCGCGTCGGTGGTCGCGGTGGCGTAGTCCCAGGAGGTCACCCGGGTGTCGCGGTCGTAGTAGAGGATGGTGACGGTCCGGCCGGCGAGGGGGGCGTACGCGCCCGGCGTCGTCTGGCGCTCCAAGGTTCCGGACAGCGTCACGCTGTCGCCGATCTTCGCGGCCCCGGCGCTGGACTTGAGGGAGAGCCGCGACGGGATGCTGTGGTGTTCGAGGGCGACGGTCGCCTTCGTCGCGAGCTGGAAGCCACGCCTGGAGCTGACGATCCGGACGGTCACGGACTGGGCGGTCAGCTTCAGCGTGAAGGTACCGTCGGCGGCGGTCGTCGTCTGGTTCTCGGTGCCGGAGACCGTGACGGTCGTGCCCTCGAGAGGCGAGCCGTCGGCGGAGACCAGCCGTCCGGTGATCGTCACGTCGCGGTGGTCGGCGTCGTACCAGTCCGGCGTGGCCTTGAGCTCGTCGATCCGCGACGCGATGCCCTCGATGACGCGCCCGGTCCGGGCCTGGACGGAGTCTCCCTGGTCGTCCGTGGCGGTGACCACGATGTCGTAGTCGCCGACCGGGGGCTTGAACACGTCTTTCGCCTCGTAGACCGTCACGCCCTGAGAGGTGGACCGTACCGACAGCGGGATCTCGTCCCCCACCGTCTCGTCCGACTGCCATTTGTGAAGCTGCGCGGTGACGCGGCCGACCGGCCGGAGATGCCGGACGGTGGCCGACAGCCCGAACGCCTTCGAGGTCGGGTACGGGTTGAGATTCCCACCGAGCACGGACGCCTCAACGGAGAACCTGCTCGCGGGAAGGTCGGTGAAGGTCGCCGCCCGGACGGTCTTGCGGGCTCCGGTCGCGTCGGTGAGCTCCAGGTCCAGGTAGGTGCGGCCCTCCTTCAGTTCGAAGGGCGTCGGGTTCCAGTTCCCGTCCTGCTCGGTGCCGTAAAAGCGCTTGACGTCGCCGTCGAGCGCGTACGTTTCGTCGCTGCCCTTCAGGCGCAGGGAGGCGCTGACCTTTGTGATGCCCACGGCCGACACCGCGTGCACGAAGATGCGCGCCCGGGTGCCGATCGGTTCCATGGTGACCGAGAGGATGACCGGCCCGGCTTCCGCGGCGGGCTGGGTGGCGGTGATTGCGGGTGGGGTGGTGTCCGCCCAGGCGGGGGCCGCGGCCGGGACGAGGACGAGTGCGGCGGTGATCGCGGCGAGGTGGAGGCGCAAGGGGGGTACTCCATGATCGTTCAGGGCGAGCATGGAGGGGACGCGTGGAGGTTAGTGCGGGTTTACCTTCGGGGCGGGTTTTGTTGGGCGGCGGTCAGCGGTCGGTGGCGCCGCAGCGGATGGTGGCGAGCCAGGCGGCGGCTTCGGTGAAGTCGTGGTCGTGGGTGCCGCGGCGGATGTCGGGGCGGACCTTGTCGGCGCGGGCGTAGGAGCCGAGGAAGCGGACGTCGGCGCAGACGCGGCGCAGGGCCATGAGGGCCTCGCCGACGCGGGACTCGAAGACGTGGCCCTCGAAGTCCATCCAGAACAGGTAGGAGCCGAGGCCCTGGCCGGTCGGACGGGACTGGATGAGGGACAGGTTGATGCCGCGGACGGAGAACTCGGTGATGATCTCCACGAGGGCGCCGGGGTGGTCCTCGCCGATGAAGGCGACGACGCTGGTGCGGTCCATGCCGGTGGGGGGCGGCGGGGAGCACGGGCGGCGGAGGGCGACGAAGCGGGTGACGGCGTCGGCGACGTCGTGGATCTCGTCGGCGAGGACCTCCAGGCCGTAGCGGGCCGCGGCGAAGGAGCCCGCGAGGGCGGCGTCGTAGTGGCCGTCCGCGACGTGCTGGGCGGCCTCGGCGTTGGACGTGGCGGCGCGCCACTCGGCGTCCGGGACGTTCGCGGCGAGCCAGCGGCGGCACTGCGGCTGGGCGTGCGGGTGGGACGCGACGGTCTTGACGTCCTCGAGGGCGGTGCCGGGCCGGACGAGCAGGGCGAACGAGACCGGCAGGTGGATCTCGCCGACGATCTGGACGGGGTCGCCGGTGGCCAGCTCGTCCAGCGTGGTCGGGACCGACCCCTCGACGGAGTTCTCCAGGGCGACGACCGCGCCGTCGACCTCGCCGGTGCGCAGGGCGTCGAGCGCGGCGGGGACGGTCGCGAACGGGACGTGCTCGGCGCCGATCGCGCCGGGATGGGCGCGCAGCGCAGCCTCGGTGAAGGTGCCCTTCGGCCCCAGATAGGCCCATTTGCGCGGCTCAGGCACGGTGCGTCCCCCCGACTGCGAGTGTCCCGGACGTCAGGAGTGTACGTGGTGGACGGGTGAGATCTCAGGTACGCGAGCGGGCGGTTCGGCCGGAGTCGCCGAAGTCGGGGAGCGGGTCGTCCATGGTCACGACGGGTCCCTTGCCGAGCCGGGCGGCGCGCAGGGCCTGGTTCTCCTCCGGCGACAGGGGCTCGGAGGGGTGGCCGTCGCGGATGGGCTTGGCGTAGGTGCGGGTCTCGGTGCGGCCGATGATCGAGCTGATCACGACCCCGTCCCCGGACGCGTTGATCAGGGCGAGCGAGAAGGAGCGGTGGCCGGACATCTCCTTGAGCGCGTCGTAGTGCACGATCGCCAGGTCACGCAGCGCCTGGCGGTCGACGCCGCTCGCGGGCCCGGCGGCCTGGAGGCGGCGGCGCAGCACCTCGGCGCACTCCTCGACCACCTGGTTGGCCCGGTTGTGAGCCACCACGGCGACCGAGAGTCCGGCCACACCGGCGACGAGTCCGACGATGGCAACGGCGGCAAGCATCACGGAGTGAGCGTACCGACACCGTCCCGGGGGCGAGAGGGATCCCCGTGATCGCCGCGGACGGCCAGCCGGTTCACCAGCCAGACGCCCAGGACGACCATGAGGGCGACCGCTCCGAAGCCGAACAGGTCGCGGATGATCTGCCCGGCGATCTGCAGGATCAGCGGGTGGGTCTTGCCGGTCAGGTGCGTCCCCCACCAGGGGACGGGGAAGAGGTAGAACAGCCAGACTGCCGCGGCGAGCAGGCACCTCCGGACGTTCCGCCCGTCTCCGGCCAGGGCGCCGATGACGGCGATGACCCACACGAGGTGGTGGATCCAGCCGACCGGGGACAGCAGCACCGAGAGCAGGCCGGTGATCGCGACACCGGCGAGCAGCAGGCTGCGGGCGGCCTCGCCGGACACCGGATCGGCGGCGAGCATCCGGTCCGTCCCCCAGCGCCGAGACGGGTCGGGCGGCAGGGCGGGCAGCGCGAGCCGGTCGGCGGCGACCGTCGCCCGGCGGGCCAGCCGGAACCCGGCGTAGGCGACGAGCAGGAGGAGCGCGAGCCACAGCAGCGACCGGACGGGGCCGTCCGGGGTGATCCGGGCCACCCAGCCGTTCAGCGCCTGGTTGGTCGTGCCGTTCACCGCGCCGGTGCGGTCGCCGCCCTGGAGCAGCGCGCCGAACCAGTAGTCGGCCGAGTCCCTGGGCAGCCAGGCGAACGCGAACAGGGTCACGGCGGCGGCCGTGAGCAGCGAGTTCACCGCGGCCTGGCGGCGTCCGGTGATCAGGAAGTAGATGAGGAAGACGCCCGGGACGAGCTTGATCGCGATGGCCAGGCCGACCAGGACGCCGCGCGGCCAGTAGGCGGTGCGGGCCATCGTGTCGGCGAGGCAGAGCGCCATGAGGAAGAAGCCGACCTGCCCGAACCGGATCTGGTCGTACGCCGGGGTCAGCCACGCGCACGCGCCGAACAGGACGCCGAAGGCCAGCGGGGCCCAGCGGCCCGTCCGGGCGATCAGGTCGCGGAACGCGTACCGGACGATCACGGCGAGCGCGACGTACTCCAGGATCGTCCAGGTCCACTGGGCGGCCGTCCAGGACATCAGCGTGAACGGGACGGCGAGCAGCGCCGGGAACGGCGGGTAGGTGAAGGGGAGCAGCTGCGGCGGCTGGGTGAGGACGTCGTACAGCTTGGCCTGCCGCAGGACCGCCCGTCCGCCCTCCCGGTACACCTCGAGGTCGACGAGCCGCTGGTCGGGCGGGTTGCCGAGCCAGCGGACGACGATCGGTGTGATCGCCGCCACGGCGACCAGGATCCCGGCGGCCAGGATGAGCCAGTCCACACCGCTTCGCGGACGGCGGCCGTCGGTGGTGCGAGACGCACCGTCCCGGCCCGCGCCGCGGCCCGTGCGGGCACGCGCTTTCCCGCTGCGGCCGTCGTCCTCCGCGGCGGCCTCGTTCACGGCAGTCGCCCCCACCGCCGCACCCCCGTCCAGGGCGGACTCACGCCGCTCAGGCGCGACGTCACCCGTCCCCATGGCTCCTCGCATGTTCACATCCTGTCCTAAAGGTGCCACTACCCTGGACGCCATGGGGCTACCGGGGGCGAGACTCCGCACACCGCGACCGGCCGTGGCCGCTGTCCTGCTGGTTCTCGCCGCGATGGGCCTCCTCCTCGGAATGCCCGCGTGGTCGGCGCAGGCAGCGGAGCCGGGCGCGGGTTCGAGCGCGCCCTCGAACACGCCCTCGAACGCCGGCCGGGCCGCTCCCGGCGGACGCGTGGTGCTCGTGGGCGTGGACGGCCTGATGTGGACGGACATCACCGCCAAGAACACCCCGGCCCTCTGGCGGCTCACCGGGCAGGGCGGCGCGGCGGCCATGACGGTCCGCACGACCAAGCCCAACACCTGCCCCACCGACGGCTGGCTGACGGTGTCGGCCGGGCAGCGGTCGGTCCTGAAGGACGCCGACTGCGTCCTGCCGTCCAACCCGGTGCTGCCGGGCTCCCCCGTGCCGTCCGGGTCGCCCGCCCCCGCGCAGGGCGGCGCGCTGGCCCCCGGCTGGCCCAAGATCGTCAAGGACAACGCCGACTCGTCCTACCACGCCAAGTCCGGGCTGCTCGGCGAGACCGCCCACCGGGCCGGGCTGTGCACGACGGCGGTCGGGCCGGGCGCGGTGTACGGCCTCGCCGACTTCTCCGGACGCGTCGACCACTACGTCGGCGGCGTCGACAACGCGACCCCGGACGACTGGGCGCGCTGCGGCCTGACCGCCGTGCAGATCGACGACGTGTTCCGCGTCTACCTCACCGCCGGGGTGGACGCGAAGGGCGTGCAGGTCCCGGTCGGCCAGGCCGACCGGGAGCGCGCCGCGGCGGCGGCCGACCGGCGGGTCGCCAAGGTGCTCTCGAGCGTCCCGGCGGGCACGACCGTCCTGCTCGGGGGCATGTCCGACAACGGGCCGAAGCCGCACCTGCGGGTCGCGCTCGCGACCGGGCCGGGCTACACCGGGTCGTCCTACCTGTACTCGGACGCGACGCGGCGCGAGGGCCTGGTCACGCTGACCGACCTCACGTCCACGGCCATGAAGGCGCTGGCGCTGCACGAGCCGGCCGAGGCGGTCGGCTCCCCCTTCCGCACCAGCGCGACCGACGACTCCGCCGCCCGCAAGGTCGAGGTCCTGAACGACGCGGAGGTAGCCGGGCAGGCGATCCGGAGCGCGCAGGGCGGCTTCCTGTCCACGGTGATGGGCGTCCAGCTCGTCCTGTACGTGATCGCGGGCCTGGCGCTGCGGCGGCGCTGGGGCGGCCCCTCCGCGCGGGGCCGGATCCTCGCCGGGACGCGCGCGGTCGCGCTCACCGGCGCGGCGGTGCCCGGCGCGTCCTTCCTGGCCGGGCTCGTCCCCTGGTGGAAGGCCCCGCACGCGACCCCGGTGCTGATCGCGACGGTCCTGGCGATCAGCGTGGCGATGGCGGCCCTGGCGCTCGGCGGCCCGTGGCGGCGGTCGGTGACCACGCCGGGCCTGATCGTCGCGGGCGTCACGGCCGCCTCCCTCGGCCTGGACGTCATGGCGGGCTCCAGCCTGCAGATGAACTCGCTCCTCGGCTACACCGCCGTCGTCGCCGGACGCTTCTACGGCTTCGGCAATCAGGCGTTCGCCCTGTTCGCCGCCGCGGCCGTGCTGTCGGCGGCGTGGCTGGCGGCCTTCCCGCTGCGGCAGGGGCGGCGCTGGGCGGCCGTGCTGGTCGTGGCGGTCGTCGGCCTCGCCGCGGTCGCGCTGGACGGCGGCCCGATGTGGGGCGCCGACTTCGGCGGCGTCCTCGCGATGGTCCCGACGTTCGCGCTGCTCGGCCTGATGGTGTCCGGACGGCGCGTGTCGCCGGTGAAACTCGGCCTGTTCGGCGTGGCGGGCGCGGCGGCCGTCCTCCTGCTGTCCTATGTGAACTCGCGCAGCGCGCACCCCACGCACATGGGCAGGTTCTGGAACGACCTGACCGGCGGCGGAGCCTGGACGGTCATCTCCCGCAAGTTCGACTCGATGGTCGGGAGCCTGGCGTTCTGGCCGGTCACGCTGCTGCTCGCCGCCGCGATCGTGTGCCTGTACTTCGTCCTGGCCCGGCCGTCCCGGTACCGGCGCGCCTCGCTGCTGACCCGCACCTACGCGCGCGCGGAGACGATGCGCCCGGCGCTGGTCTGCGGGCTCACCGTCGGCGTGATCGGCACGCTGGTGAACGACTCGGGAATGATCATCCTGACGGTGGCGATGTCGCTGGTCGTGCCGCTGTTCATCGCGGCGGTCACGCGGGCTACGGAGCTGGACGACGCCGACGCGGGCGAGCCCGCAGACCCGTCCACAGCGCCCACGCCAGCAAAGCCGTCAGCAGCACAGGGATGACCCCGGACCGGACGACGCTGATCAGCCAGTGCAGGTCGTCCGGGAGCCGGGCGGGGTCGGGACCGCGCGCGGGCAGGTAGGCGAGCGACAGCGCCGTGGTGTGCGCGAGCAGCAGCAGGTCGAACCGCGACCACGGCAGCAGGGCGAGGACGGCCCAGCCGAACGCGTCGTACCAGGGCAGCTCGTAGGGCGCGGCGAGCAGCCAGGCCAGCACCAGCGCCGCCGCGACGGCCCGCGCCTCCGCCTGGCGTTCGTCCGGGCCGTCCGGCCTGGGCAGGACGCGCGCGAGCGCCCACACCAGGACGATCATGACCACGACCCAGCCGATCTTGACGATCGTCCGCAGGTGGGGCACGTGCAGGACGGCGACCAGGTGCCAGGGCGTCGCGAGCGAGATCATGCGGCTGGCGCGTTCGACCTGGTCGAGCGAGTGCGGACCGGCGAGCACGTAGGCGAGCGCGACCGTCGCCACGGACCCGGCGACCAGCGCCGCGAGGCTCCGCCGCGCGGACCCGTCCGCCCGGACGCGCCGCAGCAGCGTCCAGGCGGGTCCGCCGCCGACGAGCGCGGCGGGCAGCTTGATCGCCGTCCCGAACCCGATCAGGACGCCGCCGAGGAACGCGCGGGCCGGTCCTCCGGCCGTCCGCGTGCACAGGACGAGCCCGGCGAGCATCGGCGCGGTCGCGAGGACGTCGTTGTGCCCGCCTCCGACCATGTGGAACAGGAGGAGCGGGTTGCACGTCCACATGAGCGCGGAACGCAGCCGTCCGGCGCGGTCGCGGGCCGTCCGGTAGAGGATCAGCCCGGTCAACCCGAACGCCAGCAGGTTCTCCAGGCCCAGGACGAACACCGTCAGCCGCACCGAGTCCCCGCCGGCCCAGGACGCGACGACCTGCCCGGCCGTCGCGACCGGCCCGTACACCGACGGCGTGTGCCGCCACTCCTCGGGCGCGCCGATGACCGGATCGTCCGCGACGTCCGATGCGGTCGTCGTGTACGGATCGTGCCCGGTGGCCCCCATCCGCCCGTAGGACGCGTAGTTCAGGTGGTCGGCCGACCCGACCGGCGGCATGAACGTGAACGCCGCCGCGACCAGCATCCCCACCACGACCAGCGGAAACGCGCGCACCCGCCACCCGCGCCGGACGGCCAGGAAACACGCGAGCAGCCCCGCCGCGCCGACGACCGTCCCGAACGCGACCAGCCCGATCACCAGGTACGGCGACGGATGCGCGGTCAGCGAGAACGGCGGCTGCCCCTTGGGGCCGGGCAGCTCAGGCTGGAAGACCGAGGGCCCGAGCAACGCCGTGAGCAGGAAGCACACCAGCGAGACCGCGATCCCGGCCAGCCCGGCCACCCCGAGCCCGCGCCCCGCCGGCCCCGCACCGGCCCCGCCACCGACCACACCGTCCCGAGCGGCCCCCCCAGGCACCGGCCCGTCCCCAGCCGCACCACCACACCCAGCGGACCCACCGCCGACCGCGGCAAAGGCCGCACCGCCGTCTGCGGCGAAGGCGGCGCTGTGGGCGGGGGCGGTGTTGGGTGGGGTGGTCCGGTGGCCTGGGGGGCGGTGCTCGGCGGGGTCGGCCGCTTTCACGGGCGGCGGAAGGCGCGCAGCCGGTCCAGGCGGGTCGCCACGGCGGGCTCGCGGACGGCGAGGGCTCGCGCGACGTCGCGGAACTGCCGGGCGCGGTGCAGCTGGGCGCGCCAGTCGGTGCCGGTGGCGCGGTGCGCGAGCGGCACCTCGACCTCGGTCACCCGGAAGCCCTTGCGCAGCAGGTCGATGGTGAGGGCGGTCTCGACGCCGAACCCGGCGGCGAGCGGCCGGGCGGCCTCGAACGCGGCGCGGGTCAGGCAGCGCTGGCCGTTCAGCGGCTGGGTCGGCGTCCAGCCGGTCGCCCGGTGGATGCCGTCCCGCGACAGCCGGACGACGAAACCGTGCCCCCCGAGCTTCACCGTGGACGAGAACACCGCGATCGTCATGTCCGCCCCGCCCGCGCGGACGGGCGCGACCAGCGGCGCGGCCTCGGCGGCCGTGCCCGCGAGGTCGGCGTCCAGGAAGAGCAGGTGGCGAGGCTGGTCGCGGCCGTGGTCCAGCAGCCGGACGGCCTCCGCGCCGGTCTCCATCGCCGCGCCCTTGCCCCGGTTGCGGCTGTGCCGGACGACCCGCGCGCCCGCCCGTTCGGCGGCCTTCCCGGTGCCGTCGGACGATCCGTCGTCCACGACCACCACCAGGTCGGCGCCGGGCAGTCCCAGCGCGGCCTCGACCGTGGCGCCGATCCGGTCGGCCTCGTCCTTCGCGGGAATGATCACCGCTACGTCCTGCATGCGCCCGATCGTAGCGACCGCCGCGCCCGCCACGCCGGAACCCGACCGGACCGTCCACACCGGGCCGCCTTCGCCTCGGCGGGAGAAGGCGGTTTCGGGCGCGCGAAGGCCGGACGGCGCGGTGTGCGCCGTCCGGCCGGGCCGTCAGGTCGTGGGGACCGTCAGAGAGTGTCGAGGGCGGGCACGGCGTCCACCACGGTGAACACCGTGTCGAGCCCGGTGACCTGCAGGATGCGCTTGACGGCGGGACGCGGTGCGGCCAGTTCCAGCGCGCCGCCCTGCTCCTTGAGCCGCTTCATCGCGGAGAGCAGGACGTTCATGCCGGTCGAGTCGCAGAATTCCACACCGCTCAGATCGACGGTGATGCGGTCCGCCTGATCGCGCAGCAGGCCCGCGAGTGCGGCCTGCAACCGGGGCGCGGTGTACAGGTCCAGCTCGCCGGTCGCCGTGACGACGGCGTGACCTCCCTGAGATGCGGTCGAGACATTGAGCTCCACGACGGGCACACTATCGGGCGAACGGCCCCCGAGCCAGGGAGTTGGCCAAGTCCTCGTGTCGCGTGGGCGTGTCCCGCGCGCCGCGACGGTGCGTGTCCGGCCCGGTTGCGCGGTGTTACCTCCCGGGATGTCCGGAAGGTCGTCGTGCCGGGTTCCGGATCTGGCGCTTCTTGGCCGTGTCCGGACCCTGGATCTGCGCCATTCACCCCCCGCGACCTGCCCTCATGGGGGACCGTAGGAGCCGTGGCCGTGCGGAGGGGGTGTGCCACCATGAGGACCCGGCAGGGTGTGGATCCCCGCGAGCTCCGGCTGCGCGACCGCCTCGAATCCGTCCGGACGCGGTCGGAGAAGTCCAATTCCTGGCGCTCGGCCACCCAGTACCTCGGCCGCCTCGTGAACCGGTCCGGGTTCGTCCCGATCCGTACCCGGTTGTCGCGCGAGGACCTGACGTTCCTGTCGGGCGCGCGGGACGAGGTCATGATGTTCACCGAGCTCACGCTGCGCCTGGTCGATCTGCACCGGCCGCAGGACGCGGGCGGCATCACCAGCGACCCGAACAACCCGATCCAGCGCTGCCGGGCCTGCATGTGGCGCTGGCCATGCCCGACGTTCCGCGCCATCGAGGAGTCCCTCGAACGGTAGGCGCGCCCTGACGCGCGCTCGGCACGACGTCGGGTACTCGGGGCCAGAAGGCGCAACGCGTCAGGCGGTGGCGGGGAGGCTCACCTCGAAGCGGCAGCCGGGGCCCGCGTTGGTGACGCCGATCCGGCCGCGGTGGGCTTCGACGATGCCCCGGGCGATCGCGAGGCCGAGGCCACCGCCGCCGCCGGGCGTCCGGGCGGTCTCGCCGCGGAAGGCGACGTCGAAGACGCGCGGGAGGTCCTCGGCCGGGATGCCGCCGCAGGCGTCGGCGACCGTGACCCGGGCCTCCCCCTCGACGAGTTCGGCGGAGATCTCGATCGTGCCGTCGCCCGGGGTGTGCCGGATCGCGTTCACCACCAGATTGCGCAGGGCGCGGCCGAGTTCCGACGCGTCCACCTGGACGGGGCCGCCCGCGGACACCGCGCCGGTCAGCCGGACGCCCTTCGCGCTGGCCAGCGGCTCTGCGCCCGCGACGGCCTCGGCGATCAGGTCGGCCAGGCCGACGCGCTCGCGGGACAGGCGCAGCGCGCCCGCGTGGATGCGGGACAGCTCGAACAGGTCGTCCACCAGCTCGGCCAGCCGCTCCACCTCGACGCGCATGCGGCCGTGGTAGCGGTGGACGGTCTCCGGATCGGAGACGACCTCGTCCTCCAGGGCCTCGGCCATCGCGCGCAGCCCGGCGAGGGGGGTGCGCAGGTCGTGGCTGACCCAGGCGACCAGTTCGCGGCGGCTCGCCTCCAGGGCCTGCTCGCGCTCGTGCGACGCGGCGAGGCGCGCCCGCGCGGCCTCCAGCTCGTGGGACAGCTCGGCCAGCTCGGCGGGCAGCCGGACGGCGGGCGGCTCGAACGAGTCGGCCCGGACGGCCTCCACGAGCACCCGGTTCGCCGCGACGAGACGCCTGCCGAGCAGCACCGACACGGCGAGGGCCACGATCCCGGCCGCCGGCACCACCCACAGGATCACGATCAGGTCGTGCTCGTTGAGCAGCATCATCAGCGAGATCACCACGATGCCGGACACCGTCGCCAGCACGGTCGCGACGCCGACGACGGTCAGCTGCGTCGCCACGGACCGTCCGCGCAGCAGGTGCAGGGTCAGCAGGCCGGCGGCGGCGACCACCACGGCCGCCAGCGCGGAGTACCAGGCGACCCAGACGAGGTCAGCGAGGGGGATCATCCGGGCCCCTCCCGGGGTCGTCCTGCCCCGCCGCGTCCGGAGGGGGTTGGTCTTCGGGGGACGGATCGTAGCGGTAGCCCACGCCCCAGACGGTGACCAGGCGGCGCGGGGCGGCCGGGTCCGGCTCGAGCTTCTCGCGCAGGCGGCGGACGTGGACGGTCACGGTCGCGGAGTCGCCGAAGGACCAGCCCCACACGCGGTCGAGAAGCTCCTCGCGGGTGAAGGCGCGGCCCGGATGGCGCAGCAGGAAGGCGAGCAGGTCGAACTCGCGGGCGGTGAGGGTGAGCGGGGCGCCCGCGAGCGTGGCCGTGTGCGCGTGCGGGTCGAGCTCCAGGTCGCCGTCCCGGAGCGGGCGTCCCTGCGCGGTCGGGACCACCGCGCCGCGCGCCCGCCGCAGCACCGACCGGACGCGAAGGGCCAGCTCGCGCGGGCTGAACGGCTTGGTGACGTAGTCGTCCGCGCCCATCGACAGGCCGACGAGGCGGTCGGCCTCGGCGCCGAGCGCCGTGAGCATCACGATGGGGACCGTCATGGTCTCGCGGAGCCTGCGGCACACCTCCAGGCCGTCCATGCCGGGGAGCATCAGGTCGAGGACGACCAGGTCGGGCGGGTTCTCGTGGGCGCGCCTGAGCGCCTGGAGGCCGTCCGCCACGCACTCGACGTCGTGTCCGTCGCGGAGCAGGTAGCGGGCGACGACCTCGGCGACCGTGGGGTCGTCGTCGACCACGAGCACGCGTCCGGGAACCTCCGGCGCCGCAGCGCCCGCTCCGGCGACCGGACGCCCGATGGGCGCGGCGGCGGGGGCGGGGCGTCCGGGGGGCGCGGCAGCCGGACGGCCGGAAGGCGCGGGGGCGGGGCGTCCGGTGGGGGTGGGGCGCGGGGGTGAACTCACGGGTCCACGGTAGGCGCGACGTGGGAAATCACACCCGTCGCGTCATCACTCCGTAAGAACTTCGGCTTGGAAAGGGCCTTCGGGGGGCGGGGAAGGGGTCGCTCTCGGGTTTTCGGACAGGCCGTCTTCGGACGCGGGAATCGGGTTCGGGGGGCTGCACCGAGGCGCGATGGTGGTTTTAATGGTCAAATGCACCAGCCGACCCCCGCCGTACCCCCAGGTTCTCCGTTTCCGCCGCAGTCGCCGCGTCCGGGCCGTCCCGCCGGATCCCGTGTGCTGCCCGCCATTCTGTTGATCATGGTGGGCGGCGCGGTGGCCACCCTCGTGATCACGATCACGACCTATCTGGCCGTCCGTTCGGCGCGGCAGGTCATCGTGGAGGGCGCGCACCAAGGATTCCTGCTCTCTGATGGCTACTTCTATATGCAGCTCGTCCTGGCGGGGTTGATCGTCGGGTTGCCGCTGCTGGCCGTCCGGTCGTCCAATTTCGTGGTGCCGGTGCTCGCGGCCATCGCCGCTTTCGTGGCGCTGCGCATCGGGTTCGTCCTGGGCACCCTGCTCTACTACGCGGGCGATCACGTCGGCGACATCATCTCGTCGGCGTTCAAGGACATGCCGGTCAGGGAGCTGATCACTCCGGTGGTGGCGTTGCTGGCGGCCGGGGTAGGCACGCTGCTGGGGATGTCGCGTGGCCCTTCGGCCGGTCCGGCCATGGGCATGCCCGCTCCTGGTGGTCCGGCGATGGCGCCCGCTCCCGGCGCTCCGATGATGGGCGCTCCCGGTGCTCCTGGCGCGCCGCAGTGGGGTGCGCCGCAGCCGCCGCCTCCGGCCGGGCAGCCGTTCAGCACGCAGCCTCCCGGACAGACCGGCGGCCAGCCGTTCGGCGCCGCTCCCGGGTTCGCGCCTCCGCAGCAGGCCCCGTCCGGGCCGTACGCGCAGCCCACGCCGGGTGCCGTTCCGCCTCCGCCCGCCGCGCCCGCCGCGCCCGCCGCGCCACAGGCCGCACCCGCGCCCGCGCCCGCTCCAGCTCCGTCCGAGAAGGACGCTCCCAAGACCATGCTGGACGCCAGCCGGACGATGTTCGACAGCGCCCCTGCCAAGCCGGCGGACGAGGACGCGCCGAAGGCGTCGCCCATGACGCAGCTCGACCAGCCGCTTCCCGAGACGTCCGAGAAGAAGGACGACTAGGACGCGCGGACGAGACGAAACGAGGCGGGCCACGGCAGCAGGTGGCCCGCCTCGTGCGCGCTCAGGGGTGCCCCGGAGGCGTCCTCCTGAGGTCTCAGGGTCCGCCTAGGGGACGGGTAGGGGTCGGGGTCGTCCTCCAGAGTGATGACGACTCGTGCGTTCCGCGCCTAGATTTGACGGCATGGGACGGACAATCCTGACAATCGTTGGTGTCATCATCGCGCTGTGGCTGGCCTTCACCGTGCTCGGCTGGGTCCTGTCGATGCTGAAGTTCTTCTTCATCATCGGCTTCTTCGCTGTCGTCATCACGCTCGTGGTCACGCTGGTCTCCAAGAGCTCGCGACGGCGTTAGCCGTTTTCTCTCCCGTTTCGGCTCGGGGGCGGAAAAGCACCGCTGGAACCGCTTGTCCCGGACACGCCGATGGCCCGATGATGCCCTCACCGCCGCCTGCCGGGCGGCGAGGGCGGGTCGTCGGTGAGAGGGGCGGGTCCATGCCGGTGTTGACCGAGATTCTCCGCGAACGGGCGCACGGGCGTCCGGACAAGATCGCCTTCCACGCGGGCGACCGCGCGGTCACCTACCGGGAGTTCGACGAACGCGCCGACCGGGCGGCGGCGGCGCTCGCGGCGGCGGGCGTCGGGCCCGGCGACCGGATCGCGATCCTCGACAAGAACTCCCTCGAATACGCCGAGCTGCTGTTCGGCGCGGCCCGGATCGGGGCCGTCCTGGTCCCGGTCAACTACAGGCTCGCGCCGGACGAGGTGGCGTTCATCGTCACCAACGCGCGCGCACGAGTCCTGGTCGTGGGGCCCGACTTCGTCCCCGTCCTGGACGCGCTGAAGGATCGCCTCGAACACGTGAGCCGGACGGTGGTGACCGGGCCCGACTACGAGGAATGGATCGGGGCGGGAGCGCCTGCACCGCCCGCGCACGAGGCGAAGTCCTCGGACGTGTTCGTGCAGCTCTATTCGTCCGGGACGACGGGGCTGCCCAAGGGCGTGATGCTCACGCACGACAACTTCGCCACCGCGCTACCGATCACCCAGGAACTCTGGGGTCTGGACGAGTCGACCGTCCTGATGGTGGCGATGCCGCAGTACCACGTGGCCGGGAGCGTCCTCACGATCTGCACCCTGTTCGACGGCCTGACCGGAGTGATCGGACGCGAACCGGACCCCGTCCTCATCGCGCGCGCGATCGAGCGGCACAAGGTCACGCACATCTTCCTCGTCCCGGCCCTGCTGCAGTTCATGCAGATGATGCCGGACGTTGGCGCGTGCGACATGTCCAGCCTGCGGCTGCTGCTGTACGGCGCGTCCCCGATCAGCGACGAGGTGCTGCGGGGCGCGATCGCGATGCTGCCCGGCACCGCGTTCATGCAGGTCTACGGGCTGACGGAGACCACCGGCGCGATCACCTACCTGCCCGTCGCCGACCATGATCCGGACGGTCCGAATTCCTCCCGGCTGCGCAGCGCGGGCATCCCGTATCCGGCCTGCGACCTGCGCATCGCCGATCCGGCGACGCTGGAGGAGCTGCCCGCGGGACGGGTCGGCGAGATCCTCTGCCGGACGCCCCAGAACATGATCGGCTACTGGGACCTTCCCGCCGCGACGGAGGCTGCGCTGCTCCCGGACGGCTTCTTCCGCACCGGCGACGCGGGCTACCTGGACGAGGACGGCTACCTCTTCATCCACGACCGGGTGAAGGACATGATCATCTCGGGCGGGGAGAACATCTACCCGGCCGAGGTCGAGAACGTCCTGATGGGCCACCCGAAGGTGAGCGACTGCGCGGTGATCGGCGTCCCCGACGACCGCTGGGGCGAGACGCCGAAGGCGCTGGTCGTGGCGTCCGGCGACGTCGGTCCGGCCGACCTGATCGACTACTGCCGGGCGCGGCTGGCGCACTTCAAGTGCCCCTCGACGGTCGAGTTCCGCGACGCCATCCCGCGCAACCCCACCGGGAAGATCCTCAAGCGCGAACTCCGCGCCCCCTACTGGGAGGGCCAAAAGCGCGCCGTCCACTGACATCTGCAGGTCCGGGCTCCGCAGGTGGTCCGCGGCGCGCGCACGAGCCCCCTCAGAACAACTCTCTGTTCGACCCCTGGGAGTAGCTGGCATCCGCGCGCACGAGCCTCCTCCTTGAAGGCTCGTGCGCGCTGCTTTCGGGGTTTCCGTCCGTGCGGAGGCTCGTGCGCGCGGGGGTCAGACGAAGCGGATGGTGGCGGTGACGGGGCGGTGGTCGGACGAGCGGACCGGGGACGCCGGGACGCCGCAGCCGAGCTGGGCGGACCGGGTCGCGAAGATGTAGTCGGTCTTCTCCGTGGCCTTGCCGGAGTCGTCCTGGAGGGTCGGGTCGCCCGCGCGCCGCGGTCCGCCGCACTCGGAGTAGATGCTGTAGAACGCGTTCAGGGACTTCGCGCGCGGCTTGTCGGCGAAGTCGCCGCCGATGATCACGCGGTCGGCGTCGGCGAGGCCGAGCAGGGCCTGGGCCTGCTTGGGACGCCACGTGCCGTCCGGGTCGTCCCCGGGGGCGGACGAGCTGAACTGCGCGGTGCAGACCCGCGCGCCCCACGCCCGGACCGTCCCGCAGACCGCGATCCGGCCGTGTCCGGGCTGGGACGGCAGTCCGGAGTGGTGGACGTCGGTGAGGGGCTCACGGGTGGCGATGGCGAGGCCGAGGCGGCCCTGGCCGTTCACGCAGGCGCGGTCGGTGCGGTCGTCGGCGGCGGCCTGCGGCGCGAACGCCCAGCTCCAGGACTTCAGGCGGCCGAGCGCCTTCATCGACTTGACCTGCGCCGAGCACACCCGCTGCAGCAGCAGCGCGTCCGGCTGGACGACCTTTCCGGCCACCGCCGCCGAGGCGAGCTGCTTGTCGAACCTGCGGACGAGGCCGTCCGGGTCGCCGCCGAGCGGGCAGCCGGGCTCGGCGTCGCCGCAGACGTCCCAGGTCACGGCGTTGACCGAGACGGGACCGTCGGCGCCGGCCCGGGGACGTTCGGCGTCGGTCGACCCGAGGGCGGGGGACTTCTCGATCGCCGCGCCGGCGCCGGCCAGGGCGACCACGACGCCGGCGCCGCAGACGGCGAGCAGGGGAATCAGAGCGCGGGGGGCTCGCACACGTACTCCATCAGGGGGTCAGCGGGGGTCTGGGGGAATCCCACCACATCAAGATCGGCCTCGCCAGCAGAACGAGCCGACCATCTCGGACAACCTACGCCTAACGCGGACGTTCTAGAGCCTTCTCCTCAGACTCGGGCCGGTGACGGGCCCGGGTCACGATGCCGCTGACGCCGAGCCACTGACGCCGGGGCGGTGACGGGGGGACGCCGCAGCTCCGAACGGCGTCCCCCCGTCCTCCCTGTCGCCCGCGGCCGTGCCGCTGGGCGCGCCGGCCGATGGCCCCGCTCTCCGCCGGGCCGGCATCAGGGAGCCGCGATCCCGGCACGGGGGCCGGGACCGGGGTCTGGATCGGGACCGCCGCCGAGACCGAGGCCGGAGTCGGAGAAGGTGCCCGTCCGCCGGATGGTGTGCCAGCGCAGCCGCGTCCCGAGCAACGCCGTGACCACGGACTGCACGACGACCAAGTACAGGAGCTGCCGGTAGACGATCTGCTGGAGTGGCATCGTCCACAGCGGACGCAGCTTCTCGCCGTCCAGCCAGAGGGCGTAGCCGCCCGCCGCGACCTGGGCCAGCGCGAACAGCGCCCACATCGTGATCGGCGCGACCGGGTCCATGAAGGCCAACCCGAACACGGCGAACAGGTCCACGGCGGGCGCGAACAGCGGCAGGACGACCTGGAAGGCCGTCAGGTAGAGCAGGCAGCGGCGGCCGAACGGCCCGCGCTCGACCAGCGCCCCGCGGTGCTTCCACATCGCCTGGAGCGTCCCGTAGCACCAGCGGTACCGCTGCCGCCAGAGCTGCCGCAGCGAGTTCGGCGCCTCGGTCCAGGCGAGCGCGTGCTCGGAGTAGACGACGCGCCAGCCGCCGCGGTTGATCGCCATCGTGAGGTCGGTGTCCTCGGCGAGCGTGTCGGTGGGGACGCCGCCGACCGACACCAGCGTCCGGCGGCGGAACGCGCCGATCGCGCCGGGGATGGTCGGCATGCACCGCGCGAGGTCGAACATCCGGCGGTCCAGGTTGAACCCGATGACGTACTCGAGGTGCTGCCACTTCCCGAGCAGGCCCTTGCGGTTGGCGACCTTGGTGTTGCCGCTGACCGCGCCCACCGAGGGGTCGGTGACGAGCGGCGCGACCAGGTGCCGGATGGTGTCGCGCTGGAACACGGTGTCGCCGTCGACCAGCACCAGGAACTCGCCGTGCGAGGCGGCGATGCCGACGTTGAGCGCGTCCGGCTTGCCGCCGTTGGGCTTGCGTATCAGCTGGACGCCGGGCAGCGCGAGCCCCTCGACGATCTCGGACGTCCGGTCGCTGGACCCGTCGTCCACCACGATGACCTCGAACGGGCCGGGGTAGTCGGTGTCCAGCAGGGACCGGACGGTCGCCGCGATCCCCGCCTCCTCGTTGTAGGCGGGGACGATCACCGTCACCGACGGCGCGACGGCCCGCCCGGACGGCGCGCCGATGGCCTCCCGTGCGGAGGGCGGCCCGTTGCTCAGCCGCAGCACCTCGGGCAGCTGGGTCCGGCGCGCCCGCTGCCGGTGCACGTGCGCGAACACCAGCAGGACGGCCAGCCGCAGCGCCGCCAGCACCCCGGCGATCACGAACAGGATCCGCATCCAGCCGGTGAGCGAGGACGCCGCGCGCTGCGCCGTGACGAGCGTCCAGCCGATCGCCTTCTCCGACGCCGTGGCGGGAACCTCCGCCGGGGGCAGGCCCATCGCCTGCGTCACGGTGGTGAACTGGTACCCGCGCGCCTGCAGCTTGACGATCACCTGCTCGACGGCGGCGATCGTCTCGGTGCGGTCGCCGCCCGCGTCGTGCAGCATCACGATCGCGCCCTGGCCGTTCTTCTCGGCGGCCAGCGCCGACTGGACGATCTTGTCGACGCCGGGCTTCTGCCAGTCCTCGGTGTCCCGGTCGGTGAGGACGAGCAGGTAGCCGTCCCGCCCGGCCCGTTCGGCGGCGAGCCACTCCGGGTTGGTCAGGCCGTCCGGGACCGACGAGTACGGCATGCGGAGCAGGCGGGTGTGCTTCCCGGCCGCCCCGGCCAGCGCGCGCTGCGTCAGGTCCAGTTCGAGCTTGTTGCGCCAGGCGGGCGCGGTCGCCATGTCGACGTGCGTGTAGGTGTGCGAGCCGATCTCGTTGCCCTCGGCGAGCATCCGCTTGGTCAGGGCGGGCTGCTGCGCGATGTGCGCGCCGATCGAGAAGAACGTCGCCTTGGCGTTGTGCCGCTTCAGGACGTCCAGCAGGCGCGGCGTCCACTTCGGGTCGGGGCCGTCGTCGAAGGTCAGCGCGATCGTCTTCGGCGGCGTCCGCAGGCTGTGCGGGGTGCCGCCGGCCATGTTCACCACCGGCCCGCCGGATGTCACCGCCGCCGGCGCGGGGGCGGGCTCGCCCTTCGGCTCGTGCTTGGGCGACTCGCCGACCGCCCCGTTCGCGAACCCGTCCAGCAGGAGCAGCGTGATCAGCGCGAGGCTGCCGAGCGCCATGAGCACCCAGTGCCCGCGCGGCTCCCGCGCCCGCTCCGCCGCCGACCCGCGCCGCCTTCTCTTCTTGCGGGACCCGCCCCCCTGGCCGGACGGCTGGGCCTGTGGGGTCCGACCCGGCATCTGGGCGTATCCCGGGTGCGGGGCGTACTCCAGTGCTCCGCCGAATTCCGGTGCTCCGCCGAGCTCCGGTGCTCCGCCGAGCTCCGGGGACGGCTGCTGGTCGAAGAAGGGGTGCTGGTCGTATCCCGGCTGCGCGCCGGGGCGGCCGTGTCGGGCCGGACGATCAGATCCGGCGGGGCCTCCAGGAGGGCCGTATCCGGGCTGCCGCCCGGGGAGGCCCTGCCCCGCCGGATCGGCGGGATGGGCCCGCCGCCGTCCGCGCGCGCCGGTGGGACCGCGCCGACGACCTGCCCTGTCGTCGGTGCTACCTGGCGCGTCGGCGGACGACGGCGGGGGCTCGAAGGGATCCACGGATCAGCCGGTCGCCTTGGGCCGCTTGGTCTGCCCCGGCGGCGTCACCTGACCTCTGCCCGGACGGGACCGGGTAGGCAAGGGCGTCGCGGACGTGGTCGGAGCGGCGGAGGACGAGGGCTTCGGAGTCGAGGACGGCGCGGAGGATCCGCTCGGCGCGGGGCCCCGCCCGTCGGTCTGGCGCCCGTTCGCCCCGGACGGCACGGTCACCGGCCCCGTCACAGCGGGCCGGTTCTGGCCATGCGGGATGCTCTTGGGCTGCAGGACGGGAGGCTTGCTCTTCTTGTGGTGCTGCGTGCCCGTGACGGCGTTCCACGGCGTCCCCGGGACGCTCGCCCCGGTCGCCACGCCGATGCCCATGGCCAGCAGGAACGCCGCGAGCAGCCCGCCGCACGCGATCCCCGCGCGGCGGCCGATGCGGCGGCGGCGTCCGGACAGGTCCACGAAAACGGGCGCGGACTCGAGGTCCTCAGGCGTCGCTGTGGGCCCGGGGCCGATCGGGGTCGTCCAGGCGGGGGTGCTCGGAGCGGAGCCGGGGCTCAGGGCCTCGGGGGACGACGGGCGGTGCGGCGAGTGCACCAGTGTGTCGCCGGGCTCGGGGACGCCGCGCGAGGGCGTGCGCCCATCAGAGAACGAAACGCCACCGGGCACGGAAACGCCGCCGGGGGCGGCTGTGGACGACCCGGCGGGCGCGAGGGGGCGCTCGGCCGGGTCGGCCAGGGAGATCGTGTCGCTGTCCATGGTCTCCGTCGTCATTTTTGTGTGGCGGGGTCACCGGCCGGGGAACCGGTGACCCCGCGCGGACCGCGTCCGGCGTGACGGGGGCGGCGCCGGGGGCGTTCGCGGTCTCAAGGGGTTCAGCGCCGATCGCTCCGCATGTGTCACACCCACTCCCAACTGATTGCAGAATGGCGGGCGTGAACGAAGCGGCGGAGACCGATGACGGCCCGCTCGACCGTGCCGTGCAGGCGGCCCGGGCGGGCGACGAGGCCGCGTTCCGCCTGCTCTACCGGGACGTGCAGCCCCGGCTGCTGCGCTACGTCCGGGGCATGGTGGGCGAGGACGCCGAGGACGTCGCGTCCGAGGCGTGGCTCCAGATCGCCCGCGACGTCCGCACTTTCGAGGGCGGGATCGACGGGTTCCGAGGCTGGGCGGCCACCGTCGCCCGGCACCGGGCCCTGGACCACCTGCGCGCCCGGTCCCGGCGTCCGGTGGCGGACCAGCCGATCGACGACCTGATCGCCAGGCCGGCCGAGGCCGACACCGCCGTCCAGGCGATGGACGGCCTCGCGACCGACCAGGCGCTCGCGCTGATCGCCGGGCTTCCGGCCGACCAGGGCGAGGCGGTGATGCTCCGGGTCGTCCTCGGGCTGTCGGCTCCCGATGCCGCCAAGGTGCTGGGCAAGAAGCCGGGCGCGGTCCGCACCGCGGCCTACCGGGGTCTTCGCCGGCTCGCCGCCCAGCTCACGCGCTCCCGCGAGACCATCCCGCCCGCCCGTCCGCCTGCCCGCGCGGACGGACGGACCCGCGCCCGCCCGGGTGACGCCGCGGCTCCGCGCGGCGCTGAAAGAGATAGTTGACACCTCCCCCGACCAGCACGGACGGGGACCGCGACCGCTCACCGAAAGGGGGTGTTCAGGCTGAGGAACCTGACACATCGGCCCGTCGAACCATGCGCCCATCCGCGCGGTGTCCCCCGGCCCGCGCCCCCGGACGGTCCTCAGGCGTTCCCGGACGGCGGCGGTGCGGGCACGATTTCCGCCGCGCGCCTCGGAGAGAACGCCATGCGCCGTCAAATGCGCGGCCTTTCCGGGCCGTGCGCAGAATTCCGGGCGCCGATGAACGGAACAGGCGTGCCGCACGGCCCGGGGCGTTCTGTGCCGGGGACGGCCGGGTACGACAGAATCACGCGCATGGAGGTCGTGTTCCGCATCGGACCGGACGCTCATGCCTCCATGTTCAAGGAGAGCCGATGAACGACCGGCACCCCGATGAGGAGCTCACTCCGGAGGCCGCCGACCGCCTCCTCGACGCCTTTTCCTCCGGCTTCCCGCCGGGCGTTGCGGACCCGCTGACCGCCATGCTGTCCGCCGCGTCCGCACCCGGACGCCCGGACGAGCTGTCGGGCGAGGACGCCGCCGTCGCCGCCTTCCGCTCCTCCTTCGCCGCTCCGGCCTCCGCTTCGGCGACCGCTCCGGTGGCGGCCGCGACACATGAACCGCCTGCCGCGTCCGGACGGCACCGCTCCGGCCGCCGGGGCCTGAAACGCCTGCTCACGGTGAAGGTCGTCATCGCGTCGCTGGTCGCGGCGTCGCTCGGCGGGGTCGCCTTGGCGGCGGGCACGGGGAACCTTCCCGGCCAGACCCCTGCCCGCTCGCACCCGTCGCCGCACCCGAAGACGTCCAGGAACCACGGCGGGACGGAGCAGACGTCCGGCGCCGATCCGTCCGACCCCTCCAGTCCGTCCGGCACGCACGGCCCAACCGTGCCCGGGTCGTCCGCGCCGTCCACCGGAAAGCCGTCCGGCAAGGACAAGAACGGCGAAGGAAACGACAACGGCCACACGGGTAATCCGCATGGCCAACCGCCCAAGACCGGAAAGCCCACCCCGTCCGGGAACGGCAACGGAAACGGGAATGGCAACGGAGGTAATGGCAATGGCAGTGGAAAGGGTTCCGGCAAGGGCGGCAAGGGCGTAGGTGAAGACGAGTCCGGCGACCTGCCGAACGAACTCGCGCCCAACAACGGAAAAACCGCCGCCCCCAGCCGCCGATAGCCCCCGAACGAACGAACCGGGCCCGCCGTCCACAAAGGACGACGGGCCCAGCCCGGTCACCCGCCCAGGCACCCCGGCGCAAACGACGACCCGCGCCCGAGCGTGGACGCCGAGCCCGCGCCGTTCCCTAGTCGAGCAGCCCGATGACGGTGCCCGCGCCGACGGTCCGGCCGCCCTCGCGGATCGCGAAGCCGAGCCCCTCGGCCATCGCCACCGGACGCCCCAGCTCGACGGTCATCTCGACCGAGTCGCCGGGCAGCGCCATCTCGCCCTCGCCGCCGAGGTCGACGCCGCCGACCACGTCGGTGGTGCGGAAGTGGAACTGTGGCCGGTAGCCGTGGAAGAACGGCGCGTGCCGTCCGCCCTCGGCCGCCGTCAGCACCCGCACCCGAGCCCGGAACCGGCTGTGCGGCCGGATCGAGCCGGGCGCCGCGACCACCTGGCCGCGCCGGATCTGGTCCCGGCGGACGCCGCGCAGCAGCACCGCCGCGTTGTCCCCGGCCTCGGCCCGGTCCATGGTCCGGCCGAACGTCTCCAGGCCGGTCGCGACCGCTCCGAAGGTGTCGCCGAGCCCGACGACCTCGACCTGCTCCCCGACCCGCAGCGCGCCCTGCGCGACCACGCCGGTCACCACCGTCCCGCGCCCGGTGATCGTCAGCACGGACTCCACCGGCATCAGGAACGGCCTGTCGAGGACCCGCTCCGGCACCGGCACGTACGCGTCGATCGCGTCGAGCAGGTCGTCGATCCGGGCCGTCCAGTACGGGTCGTCCTCCAGCGCCCGCAGCCCCGAGACCCGGACGATCGGGATCTCCTCGCCGGGGAACCCGTACTCCGACAGCAGGTCGCGGACCTCCAGCTCGACCAGGTCGAGCAGCTCCGCGTCCTCGACCGCGTCCGCCTTGTTCAACGCGACGACGATGTGCCGGACGCCGACCTGACGCGCCAGCACGATGTGCTCACGCGTCTGCGGCATCGCCCCGTCCAGCGCCGAGACCACCAGCACGGCCCCGTCGATCTGCGCCGCGCCCGTGATCATGTTCTTGACGAAGTCGGCGTGACCTGGCATGTCGATATGGGCATAGTGCCTGGTCACGGTCTCGTACTGGACGTGCGCGATGTTGATGGTGATCCCGCGGTCCCGCTCCTCCGGGGCTCGGTCGATCCCCTCGAACGGCACGGCGGACGCCAGCCCCCGCCCGGCCAGCACCTTGGTGATCGCCGCGGTCAGCGTGGTCTTGCCGTGGTCGACGTGCCCCATCGTCCCGATGTTCAGGTGCGGCTTGGCGCGCTCGTAGAGCTCCTTGGCCATGATCATTTCCGTTCTCACGCGAAGTGGTGAGAACCCCGCACGCGCCCTGCATCTCAGGCGCGCGTGCCGTGACCACCCCTCTCCGCTGGTTCTCCGGGTGGCACGGAGAGGGGTCAGCCTCGGACGCCGCCGTCGAGGGGGAGGACGGCCGACACCGAGCTCAGCGGACCGAGGTCCGCGAGCTGCGAGGTGCCGGCCGCCAGGAACATGCCTTTGAGCGTACGGACCCGTCCCCCGAATCTCGACCGGTTTTCCCGCTCCACCCCCGATGCCCGGTTTCCGTCGACGGCGGGTCGGAGGGTCCAGATCATGCGCGCATAGACTGCGAAAGGTGACGCAGACGACGAACAGACACCGGGTCACCAGTGAGGTCGGACGGCTCCGCACCGTCCTTCTGCACCGTCCAGGGGCCGAGCTCAAGAGGCTCACACCGCGCAACAGCGCGAAGCTGCTGTTCGACGCGATCCCCTGGGTGGGACGCGCGCAGGAGGAGCACGACGCGTTCGCCCAGGCGCTCCGCGACCGCGAGGTCGAGGTCCTCTACCTCTCGGAACTCCTCCAGGACGCCCTTGAGTTCGAGCCCGCGCGGGACGAGGCGATCTCCCAGGTGATCGACGACCAGCGCTGGGGCGACCAGCTCCGCCGCGTCGTCGAGGGCCACCTCCGCGACCTCCACCCCGAGGACCTGGCGCACACCCTCGTGGCGGGCCTCGCGCACGAGGAGCTGAAGACCGCGCACGGCCTGGTCTACCGGCTCATGGACGAGCTCGACTTCATCGTCGACCCGCTGCCGGGCCTGCTGTTCACCCGCGACTCCAGCGCCTGGGTCGGCGACCGCGTCGCGCTGACCAGCTTCGCGATGCCCGCCCGCCGCAACGAGTCCGCCCTGACCAGCCTGATCTACCGGCACCACCCCCGGTTCGCCGGGATCCGCCCGATCTACGACCCGTCCATGGAGCACGTCGAGGGCGGCGACATCATGCTGCTCAGCCCGGGCGTCGTCGCCGTCGGCACCGGCGAGCGGACGACCCCGGCCGGCGTCGAGCGCCTCGCCCGCCAGCTGTTCGACGCGGACCTGGCCCACACCGTCCTGGCTGTCCCGATCGCCCAGGAACGCGCGACCATGCACCTCGACACCGTCTGCACGATGGTCGACGTCGACACCGTGGTCATGTACCCGCCGGTCGCCTACTCCCTGGAGGCCTTCACGGTCACCGCCTCGAACGGCGACCTGAACGTCTCCGGCCCCCGCCTCTTCCTGGACGCCGCCGCCGAGGCGATGGGCCTGGACCGCCTCAAGGTCATCGACACCGGCCTCGACCCGGTCACCGCCGAACGCGAGCAGTGGGACGACGGCAACAACACCCTCGCCGTGGCCCCCCGCGTCTGCGTCGCCTACGAACGCAACGTCGAGACCAACGCCCAACTCGAGGCCGCCGGCATCGAGGTCATCCGCATCACCGGCAGCGAACTCGGCACCGGCCGAGGCGGCCCCCGCTGCATGTCCTGCCCCATCCTCCGAGACCCCCCACCCACCCCCTGACCCAAACACCCCCCACAAAACGCCGCCCCCCAGCCCGACAACCCAGAACGCCGAGCACCCGCCACAGCGAGGCAGAACACCGAGCACCGACTAAGCAGCACAGGGCCCCGCCCCCCGGCACACGCGGGCGGGGCTCCGAGCACCACGCACGTGGGGGCGGGGCGCCAGGCATCGGCCGCGCCGGGCAGCGCCCACGTCGCAAGGCACGTCGCGTAGGGCGTCGAGCACCCGCACACGCGGGCAGGGCGGCGAGCACCCGCACACGCGGGCAGGGCGGCGAGTACCGGCGCGCGGGGATAGACGAGCATTTGCCACGCGGGGCAGGGGGCTGGGCACCGCGCACGCGGACGGGGCTCCGAGCTTCGCTCGCGCGGCACGGGACGTTGATCATCGTCCGCGAGGCGCAGCCGCCTGACCTGCGCGAACTCGCCTTGTGCATCGCGTGGACACAGGGGTGCGCAGGGCTTCGGTCAACGTTTCGCCCGGCACGTCCGCGCGTCCCAGGACATGAAAACGGCCCCCGGGATGAACCCGGGGGCCGGACGTGGATAGCTCGGGCGGTGTCGACGGGGGCACGACAGCGCCCGAGCTTGAAGAGGACCATACAAGGTGAAGCGGGCGTCCGACTAGCCGGGGTACGCCCGACTTGCGGAGGTTTCGTGGCGGACGGCTCCCGGGCCGTCCGCGTCCGGTCCCCCGAGAGGCTCGGCGAGGTCCGCGATCTCGAGGAGATCAGGCAGAACCCCGGCGTTCACCCGGCGCTCGGCGCCGAAACGCGGCGCGTGGAGCCGGGCCCACACCGTGGTCGCCCCGTCCTCGTGCCGGACGCCCCACCCCTCGGCGAGCGTCTCGACGATCCCGAGCCCGCGACCTCCGAGCGAGGACAGCGTCCCCGGCCCGCGCCGCGGTTCCGTGGTGGCTCCCCCGTCGCTCACGGCGATCTCGATCAGATCACCCCGCCGAATCCAGGAGACCCGGACCTGTCCCGAGGGCAGCGGACGCGCGTGCCGCAGGGCGTTGCTGATGAGCTCGCTCACGATCACGCTGGCGTCGTCGACGACCGACGGGTCGACTCCCGAGGCCGCCAGCTCCGAGCCGAGGCGCCTGCGCGCGACCGCGACGCTGGACGGTGCGTGAGGCAGTAGTACTGCGCTCGACGCCCTCACCTCCCCCTGGATTCCCGGTCTCGGATGACCCCCGTCATTCCGTTACGACCGAAATGCCCATTACAGCGAACCCCGAAACCGGGGCGAAACGCCCGCGCGCAGCCCCTCACCGGCTCCACGCATCCTCACCCCCCGCTCAATGGACCGTCATGATGGATCTATCCAGCCCCCGCCTTCTTTACTCCTCGCGCGCACGTTTCGTCCGTCACACCATGCCAACCCCACACTTTTCCGCCCCCACCCCCACCCTGCCCAGTCAAGACCATGGCCCGATCCGGCCAACCACCTAGAGATCATTTCTCCCCGGCCCGGCAGGACCCGCGACGTAAGCGCCAAGCCGCACAGCTACAACGACCGTCCAACCAGCAGGCCGGGCCCTCGCAGCCGACACCCCGCACCCGTCAGACCAGGCGAACAACGCGAACGCAGGACTGGCCGGGTGCTGCGGATGAGGCTTGGCACGTCGTGCGGCGACCGCCCGATCGCGAGGACGTGGCGATATCCGGCCCGAATGCTGCCCCCGAATGCTGCTGTGGCGATACGGGCGCGGGCCTGGTGCGGGCGCGGGCTTGGCGGGGCGGTGGGCGGTGGTGGTGACCGCCGCGAGCGGTGTCGCGAGCAGGGCGGCGGGCAAGGGGGGCGGGCAGGGTGGCGGTCAGCGCGGCCGTGATCGGCGTGGCGCCGAGCAACGCGGTGCCCCTGCGCCGAGTAGCGCGGTGCCCCTGCGCCGAGTAGCGCGGTGCCCCTGCGCCGAGTAGCGCGGTGCGCGGTGCCGAGTAGCGCGGTGCGCGGTGCCGAGTAGCGCGGTGCGCGGTGCCGAGTAGCGCGGTGCGCGGTGCCGAGT